>NZ_VIWW01000001.1:0-4800000 GCF_007829885.1 Streptomyces brevispora | reverse complement strand
AACTCTGTCAGCGAACCTGATCCACATCGACGAGGTCGACACGGATACCACGGCCGCCGATGGCGCCGACGACGGTACGCAGCGCGCGTGCGGTGCGGCCGTTGCGGCCGATCACCTTACCGAGGTCATCGGGGTGGACCCGAACCTCGAGCACACGGCCCCGACGCAGATCGCGCGAAGCGACCTGCACGTCCTCGGGGTTGTCAACGATGCCTTTCACGAGGTGCTCGAGAGCCTCCTCGAGCATGCTCAGGCCTCGGTCGACTCGGCAGGCGCGGCAGCGTCAGCAGCCTCGTCCGCCTTCTTGTCGGCCTTCTTCGCCTTCTGCGTGATGGCCTCGCCCTTGGACTCCTCGCCGATGTCCTTGGTCAGGGCCTCGAACAGGGCGCGCTTGTCGGCCTTGGGCTCCGGCTGCAGCAGCGGCGCGGGGGCCGGGAGGCCCTTGTGGGCCTGCCAGTCACCGGTGAGCTTCAGGATCGCGAGAACCGGCTCGGTCGGCTGGGCGCCGACGGACAGCCAGTACTGCGCGCGCTCTGCGTTGACCTCGATGCGCGAGGGGTTCTGCACCGGGTGGTACAGGCCGATCTCCTCGATGGCCCGGCCATCACGGCGGGTACGGGAGTCGGCGACGACGATGCGGTAGTGAGGCGAACGGATCTTGCCCAGACGCTTCAGCTTGATCTTGACTGCCACGGAAGTGGTGTCTCCTGGTCTATGACGTGGTTGGGCACAACGAAGATGCCACGTGGGGTTGCGGTACTCGAGTGCCCGATGGACGCGTCAGCCGGAGGAGAGAGGGGTCCTATGCGACTGTCGAGTACAGCTAGCCATTGTGCCACACCACATCGGCTCACCCCACCGCGACCACTGCCTCCGGGATCCGGAACGGCTTTCCGCAGCCGCCGCAGACAATCGGGGCCTGCGCGAGGACCGAGGGGACGACGCGCACATTGCGACCGCAGTCGCAGACGGCCTTGACCCGCACGCCCCCTCCGGAGGAGCCGTGCCGGGCGGCCGGGCCGCGGAAGGAGCGCTTGGTGTCGGCGGCGGTGGCCACGGTGTGCGCCTTGAGGGCGCGCTGCAACCGCTCCATCGTCGGCCGGTACCGGCGCTTGGCCTCGGGGTTGAGCGTGACCAGTGAGAAGCCACTGCTGGGATGGGGCTCCTCGGCGTGGTCGAGGCCCAGCTCCTCGGCGATCGCGAGGAACCGACGGTTGTGGTAACGGCCGGCGCGCGAGGTGTCACGGACACCTCGGGTGGCGGCGATGCCATGGACTGCCTCGTGGAGCAGCCGTTCGAAGGAGAGCTCGGCGCCACAGGCGGACGAGGACTCTCCGATCAGGGACTCGGGCGCGGCGAGAGAGGGCAGCTCGGGGTGGTACCGCTGAATGTCGGCCCACGCCTGTGCCAGCTCTGCGGCAAGTACAGGTGGTGTCGTGCTCACGTCGTGACAACGAGCGCGAGCACCCCAGTGTTCCGATTCCGGGGCATCCCAAATAATTTGCACGTACCAGTCAGTTGCGGTTCATGTGTCCTGACGAGGGCGGGTGCGCTGATCTGCGGAGAAGTCACACAGCTCACACCAAGGTGGTACGTAGTGTCGTGTACGCCCGAGCGCGTAGACGGCGCGTACGCCTCCCGGAACTCGCACCACCCGGGCGCCCCGAAACCCGGCGGGCGCCGCCCCCGGGAACCGACAGTACCGGGGGCGCGGCCCGCCCCGCTCCCCTCCCCCGCGCCCTCGACATGCCCGGCCCCGCGTGTCGGGTGAGACTGGACCGGCGAGCGGCACCGGGGGCAACCATTGCCCGTAGCCCCCTGGACGCGGCGGCGGATGCGCAGTTCTCTGGCTTACGGGGGAAGCGCGGCCGCAGGCACGGGGAAATCGTCCACTCGGACTCGACCGATCGACATGACCGGCATCTCGGCGGATTGGGGCGCATTCCATGACACCAACGCTCGTCCGGCACCACACGCACACGGATTCGTCCGCTTCGGTGGACACCGGTTCCCGCGCCCGCGACTGGGCCGAGATCCAGGAGCGGATGCTCGCGCCGCTGTACGAGGCGGTCTACCGGCGGCTGGAAGTGGGGGCCGCCACCCGGATGCTCTCGCTCGGCTGCGGCTCCGGGCTCGCGCTGCTGATCGCGGCCGGCCGCGGAGCTCGCGTCACCGGCATCGACGCCGATGCCGAACGTCTCACGCTCGCCCGGGTCCGGCTGCTGCCGGATCACGAGGGCGCCGCCGGTCCCCCGGCCACCGGGCCGTGGCTCCTGGACGGCGTTCCGGCCGCGCCGACCGGCCACGAGCCCTACGACCTGATCACCGCGTTCACTCCGATCGGCTGCTCGGCCGACGACGCGGAGGAGCTGGTGGGCGCGCTCGGTTCCGCGATACCGCTGGCGGGCCGGGGCAGCACGGTCGTACTGACCGGCTGGGGCCCGCCCGAGCGGTGTGCCACGGCCGCGGTGCTGCGGGTGGCGGCCCGGCTGGCGGAGGGTACGCGTTCCCCCGGTGCGGGCGGCTGGCTGGGCGCCCAGCGGGACGATCTGGAGGACGTGGCGTTCCGGACCGGGCTGAAGCCCGACGGCTCGGGGCGGGTGGCGTGCCCGTTCGGCTACGCGGACATGGACAGTGCGGTCCGGGGTCTGCTGTCGACACGGCTCTTCGACGCGGCGATACGGGCGACGGACCGGTCCCAGGTGGAGAAGGAGGTGGCGGAGGCCCTGCGCCCGCACCGGCGGCGGGACGGCACAGTCTGGATGCCCAACGTGTTCCGCTATCTCGTCTGCACGACGTAGGGAGCCGGAGGGCCGGCCTCGCGAACCCACGACGCAGGAAACGGGACCCCTACGGTTTGGCCAGCCGGGTGATCCCCGCGGCCCGGTAGGCGGCCGCCTCGTCCAGCGTCTCGTTCTGCAGCAGCGCCCCGGCCAGCGAGTCCAGCCGGTCCCGGTTGTGCCCAGTAGCCGGCACGCCTCCTCGTAGCACTCGTCGACGATGCGCCGCATCTCACCGTCCACCGCGTCCAGCGTCGCGGGCGCGGCCGAGAGGCCGTACGCCTGCTGGGCATCGGCCGGGATCGCCGCCAGCCGGCCCACCTTGTGGCTCATGCCCCAGCGGCCCACCATGCCCCAGGCCAGACCGGTGACCTGCTCCAGATCGCTCTCCGCGCCCGTGGTGACGACGCCGAACACCACCTGCTCGGCCGCCATCCCGCCGAGCGCGCCGATGATCCGGCCGCGCAGATACTCCTCGGTGTACGCGTACTTGTCGGCGTCCGGTGTCGAGAGGGTGACCCCGAGCGCCCGGCCGCGCGGCACGATGGTGACCTTGCGGACGGGGTCGGCGCCCGGCTGGAGCATGCCGAGCAGCGCGTGCCCGCTCTCGTGGTACGCGGTCCTGCGGCGTTCCTCTCGATCGTCGGCTCTTGCTCGCCGTTGAAGAAGGAGAGCACCAGATTGGCGATCAGGTAGACGGCCAGCGCGGTCAGCAGCAGCCCGCCCCAGCCTCCCGGCATCTTCCGGCCCGGCGGCGTGGGCGGCGGGGCGCCCTCGGAGCGCCAGGGCTGGTCGGTTCGGTCGCGGGGAGGTACCGGACTGGTCACGCGTGCTCCTCTGCCGACAGCCGTTGAGCCGACACCAAGGGAGAAACAGGGGCGAAGCTCTCGGAGCGGCTGCCCGCTGGCCCATGGGGGGACCCCGACTCCCTCACACCCGCCGACGGGGCCCCACCTCCCCGCACACGCCCGAGGGGGCGCCCGCCGTGAAGCGGGCGCCCCCTCGGGCGTGTGCGGGCCGGTCAGCCCATGAACTTCTTGAACTCGTCCGGCAGCTCGAAGTTCTTGTCGTCCTGGCCGGCCGGCAGACCGAAGGCGCCGCCCTGCGCCGCCTGCTCGCGGCGGGCGGCCTCGGCCTGCTCCTCGGCCTTGCGCTTCATCGGGTTACCGCTCTTGCGCTTGCCCTTGGCCTGCTTGACCTGCTTCTTCTGCCGGCCGGGACCGCCGCCCATGCCCGGCATCCCGGGCATCCCCGGCATGCCGCCGCCCTGTGCCATCTTCGACATCATCTTGCGTGCGTCGAAGAACCGCTCGACCAGGTTCTTCACGGCGCTGACCTCGACGCCGGAGCCCTTGGCGATACGGGCACGGCGCGAGCCGTTGATGATCGTCGGCTCGGCGCGCTCCTTCGGGGTCATCGACTTGATGATCGCGGCGGTGCGGTCCACGTCGCGCTCGTCGATGTTGTTGATCTGGTCCTTGATCTGCCCCATGCCGGGCAGCATCCCGAGCAGCTTGGAGATGGAGCCCATCTTCCGGACCTGCTCCATCTGGGCGAGGAAGTCGTCGAGCGTGAAGTCCTTGCCCTTGCTGGACGCCAGCTTGGAGGCCATTTTGGCGGCCTCTTCCTGGCTGAAGGTCTTCTCCGCCTGCTCGATCAGGGTGAGCAGGTCACCCATGTCGAGAATGCGCGAGGCCATCCGGTCCGGGTGGAAGGCGTCGAAGTCCTCGAGCTTCTCGCCGTTCGACGCGAAGATGATCTGCTTGCCCGTGACGTGGGCGATCGACAGGGCCGCACCACCGCGGGCGTCGCCGTCGAGCTTGGAGAGCACCACACCGTCGAAGCCGACGCCGTCGCGGAAGGCCTCGGCGGTGTTGACCGCGTCCTGACCGATCATCGCGTCGACGACGAAGAGGATCTCGTCGGGGCTGACGGCGTCGCGGATGTCCGCGGCCTGCTGCATCAGCTCCTGGTCGATGCCGAGACGGCCGGCGGTGTCGACGATGACGACGTCGTACTGCTTGGACCGGGCGAACTCGATCGAGTCCTTGGCGACCTGGACCGGGTCGCCCACGCCGTTGCCCGGCTGGGGCGCGTACACCGCGACACCGGCGCGGTCGGCGACGACGCTCAGCTGGTTGACGGCGTTGGGGCGCTGGAGGTCACAGGCGACGAGCAGCGGGGAGTGGCCCTGGCCCTTGAGCCAGACGCCGAGCTTTCCGGCGAGGGTCGTCTTACCGGCACCCTGGAGACCCGCGAGCATGATCACGGTGGGCGCGGTCTTGGCGAACCGCAGCCGCCGGGTCTCGCCACCGAGGATGGAGACGAGCTCCTCGTTGACGATCTTGATCATCTGCTGCGCGGGGTTCAGCGCCTGGGAGACCTCGACGCCGCGCGCCCGCTCCTTGACGTTGGCGATGAAGGACCGGACGACGGGCAGGGCGACATCGGCCTCGAGCAGGGCGATACGGATCTCGCGAGCCGTGGCGTCGATGTCCGCCTCGGACAAGCGGCCCTTGCCCCTGAGGTTCTTGAAAGTCGCGGCAAGGCGGTCGGAGAGAGTATCGAACACGGCGCTCGTCGGTCCTCAGGGTCGGGGGCGGGTGGCAGGTCGGTCGTCCCCCAGGGTATCCGGACCCCGGAGAACGCAAAGCCCTCGCCCGGTACTCGTGACGGACGAGGGCGACTTCACGGGGTGTTCACCCGGCCGGGGGATCAGCCGAGCGCCTTCTCGACCTCCTGGGCCAGCTCCGCGGCGCGTGCGGCGGGCAGTGGCCCACCGTCCGTGTCCGTGACGTAGAAGGCGTCCACGGCATTGGCCCCCAGCGTGGACACATGCGCGCTGCGGACCCGTACCGCGCTCTGTTCCAGCGCCCGGCCGATCCGGTGCAGCAGTCCCGGGGCGTCCTGGGCGCGCACCTCGATCACCGTGGCCAGCTGCGAGCCGGCCGCCGCGACCGTGACCCTCGGCGGCGGGGCCTTCACCCCGCGGCGGCGCGGGTAGGCCGCCTCGCGCTCGGCCAGCCGGGACCGGATGTCCAGCGATCCGTCCAGGGCGCGTACGAGGTCGGCGCGCAGCCGGGCGGCCTGGGGCAGCGATCCGTACTCGGCCGCGACCCGCCAGCTGAGGAGCAGCACATCGGCGGAGTCCCCCAGTTCGGTGGGGAGCTCGACGGCCCGCAGGTCCGCGGCGCGGACGGTGAGGCGGTGCAGGGCGAGGACCCCGGCGGCGGCGGGAAGGACGCCGGGCCGGTCCGGGAGGGCGATGAGGAGTTCGACGCCGATGGGTTCGGGGGCGCCGTCCTCGTCCGTCGACTCGGTCTGGGCGTGCAGGGCGAGGACCGGCTCACCGGTGCGCAGGGCCTCGATGGCCAGGCGTTCCTGTTCCACGCCGGGGGCGGCGGGTTCGGGCTCCTCGGGCGCCTCGCCGGCGAGGACCGCCGCGACGCGTTTGACCAGCTCGGTGACGAGGGAGGCGCGCCAGGTGGACCAGGCGGCGGGTCCGGTCGCGAGCGCGTCGGCCTCGGTGAGCGCGTGCAGGAGCTCCAGGGTGGAGGCGGTGCCGACCGCTCCGGCGACGGAGCGGACGGTCGCCGGGTCGTCGAGGTCGCGGCGGGTGGCGGTCTCGATGAGCAGCAGGTGGTGGCGTACGAGGGTGGCGATGACGCCCACGTCGTGCTGGTCGAAGCCGATCCGGGCGGCCATGTCCCGGGCGATGACCTCACCGGCGACGGAGTGGTCGCCGGGCCAGCCCTTGCCGATGTCGTGCAGCAGCGCGGCGACGAGCAGCAGGTCGGGGCGGCCGACGCGGCGGGTGAGGGAGGAGGCGCGGACGGCCGCCTCGACGAGGTGGCGGTCGACGGTCCAGGTGTGGACGGGGTTGCGCTGGGGCCGGCAGTGGACCCGTTCCCAGTCGGGCAGGAGCCGGGTGATCAGCCCTTCGGCTTCGAGGGCCTCCCAGACGGGGACGGTGGCCTCGCCCGCGCCGAGCAGGGTGACGAGTTCCTCCCGGGCCTCGGCCGGCCAGGGCACGGGCAGCGGCTTGGCGGTGGTGGCGAGGTGGCGTACGACGTGGCGGGAGAGCGGGAGTTCGGACTGGGCGGCTGCGGCGGCGGCGCGCAGGACGAGCACCGGGTCCCGTTCGGGGCGGGCGGTGCGGGCGAGGACGACTTCGCCGTCGGCCTCGACGACGCCGTCGGCGAGCGGGCTGCGGTCGACGGCCGGGGTCCGGCCGCCGCCCAGCATGGCGCGCAGCCGGGGGCGGACCGAGCGGGCGCGCAGCACCCGGTTGACCTCGCGCCAGGTGACGTCGGTGGCGTACGAGACGGTGCGGGCGGCCTCGTACACCTGGCGCAGCAGCGCATCGGAGTCGAGGAGGCCGAGGTCGGTGGCGACCTGGTCCTGCTCCTGGAGGGCGAGGCGGTCGGTGGCGCGGCCGGTCGTGAGGTGCAGTGCGTCGCGGGCGTCCAGCAGGACGCGTCGGGCCTCGGCGAGCCCCTCGCGGGGTGCGTCGGCGACCCAGGAGGCGGCGACGGCGCGCAGGGCGGTGGCGTCGCGGAGTCCGCCGCGGGCCTCCTTGAGGTCGGGTTCCAGGAGGAACTGAAGCTCGCCCTGGCGGTCGGCCCGTTCGCGGCAGAGCTCGTCGAGCGCGGGCAGGCGTTTGGTGGCGTGGTTGCGCCAGTCGGCGAGGATCGCGGTGCGCAGGGAGGCGACGAGGCCGAGGTCCCCGGCGACGGGCCGGGCGTCGAGGAGGCCGAGCTGCACCTTGAGGTCCTCGCCCGCCGTTCTGCGGGCTTCGGCGGGGGTGCGTACGGAGTGGTCGAGGGCGAGGCCGAGGTCCCAGACCGGGTACCAGATGTGGTCGGCGAGGGCGGCGACGGCTCCGGCGTCGGCGGTGCCGTCGTGCAGGAGCAGCAGGTCGAGGTCGCTGCGCGGGGAGAGTTCGCCGCGGCCGTAGCCGCCGACGGCGACGAGGGCGGCGCCGCGGACACCGGCGTGTGCGGCCGCGGCGGCGAAGAGGGCGGTCAGCCAGTCGTCGGTGAGCGAGGCGAGGGCCGCACGGCGCGGCGGCCCGGGCTGTGCCTTCTCCTGGAGGAGGCGCAGCCGGGCCGCCGCATAGCCGCTGGGTCCCGAGTCCTCGGATTCGGTGGTCACTTCGGTACTCGTCACCCAACTGCCTTTCCGTTTAAGGAACTGTCGGTCAGAGTGCGTCCGGGCCGCGTTCGCCGGTACGGACCCGGACCGCGGTCTCGACCGGCACGCTCCAGACCTTGCCGTCACCGATCTTGCCGGTCCGGGCGGCCTTGACGACGACGTCGATGAGCTGTTCGGAGTCCTCGTCCTCGACGAGGACCTCGATGCGGATCTTCGGGACGAGGTCGACGGTGTACTCGGCGCCCCGGTAGACCTCGGTGTGGCCGCGCTGACGCCCGTAGCCGCTGGCTTCCGTGACCGTGAGGCCCTGGACGCCGAAGCCCTGGAGGGCCTCCTTGATCTCGTCAAGCCGGTGGGGCTTCACGACTGCGGTGATGAGCTTCATGCGTCCACCTTCTTGTTGGTCGGGGCTGTCGCGGGGGCCGTGGAGCGCGCGGACGAACCGCCGCCGGCGCCGCTGAAGTCGTACGCGGTCTCGGCGTGCTCGACCTGGTCGATGCCGGAGACCTCGTCGTCCTCGTCGACCCGCATCCCGATCGTCTTGTCGAGGATGAGGGCGAGGACCGCGGAGACGACCAGAGAGTACGCGAGGACGGCGAAGACGCCGACGGCCTGCTTGCCGAGCTGGTCGAGTCCGCCGCCGTAGAAGAGGCCCTTGGCGTCGGACTGGACTCCGCCGGTGGCGAAGAGGCCGATGAGCAGGGAGCCCGTGATGCCGCCGACGAGGTGGACGCCGACGACGTCCAGGGAGTCGTCGTAGCCGAACCGGTACTTCAGACCGACCGCCACGGCGCACAGGACACCGGCGATGGCACCGACCGCGATGGCGCCGAGCGGGCTGATGGCACCACCGGACGGGGTGATGGCTACGAGTCCCGCGACGGCGCCGGAGGCGGCGCCGAGGGTGGTGAAGGAGCCGTGGCGGAGCTTCTCGTAGCCGAGCCAGGCGAGCATCGCGGCGGCGGTGGCGACCTGTGTGTTGACGAACATGACCGCGCCGACGCCGTCGTCGTTGCCGAGCCACGAGCCGGCGTTGAACCCGAACCAGCCGAACCAGAGCAGACCGGCGCCGAGCATGACGAGCGGCAGGCTGTGCGGCCGCATCGGGTCCTTCTTGAAGCCGACCCGCTTGCCGATGACGAGGATCACGCCGAGCGCCGCGGCACCGGCGTTGATGTGGACGGCCGTACCGCCGGCGAAGTCGATGACACCGAGCTCGTACAGCCAGCCGCCCGCCCCCCAGACCCAGTGCGCGACCGGGAAGTAGACGACGGTGACCCAGAGGGTGATGAAGAGCGCCCAGGAGGTGAACTTGACCCGGTCGGCGAGAGCACCACTTATCAGGGCCGGGGTGATGATGGCGAACATCAGCTGGAAGACGGCGAAGACGTAGACCGGGATGGTGTAGCCGTCCCAGAGCTGGGTGACACCGATCCCGCTGAAGCCCGCGAAGTCCGAGCTCCAGCCGATGAAGGACCCGATGTCGGTGCCGAAGGCGAGGCTGAATCCGTACAGCACCCACAGGATCGTGACGATCCCGAGGCTGATGAAGCTCATCATCAGCATGTTGAGGGTGCTCTTGACGCGGACCATGCCTCCGTAGAAGAAGGCCAGGGCCGGAGTCATGATCATCACCAGGGCGGAGCAGATGAGCATGAATCCGGTGTTGGCGGCAGAGAGCGTCGGGGCGTCTGCTGCGAGCGTCGTGATGCCTGGGGGCATCGGCGTCTCCTCGTCGTCGGTGCGGCCGCGTGCGGGCGATGGGGGCACAACCACGTGCGGGACCACTGGGGAAAAGGTGCGGGCCGGTTATGCGCCATGAGATTCGCCCAGTGCCGTTTCCGCCGATGCCGCACGGTGTTTCGCCGCAGTGACGAAGGGGAGCGACGTGTTACGTCCCCATGAACCGCCCGTGCCGCATCCGCGCTCGGGCCTACTCTGCGGCCCTGGCCGCATACGGTGCGGTTACGACGCTCCGGTACGGGAACGACCACACGAACCGGCCACGGCGACCACCCACTGACCTGGCAATCGGGGGAGCCGAAGTCGGTCTGTGCGGGGTGGCCGTCGTGGCCGGGGCAGGGGTGCCGCCGGACCGCTACGGCGGTCCCGGGCAGGGGTGCCGCTAGACCGCTTCGGCGGTCTCGGGCAGTTGTTCGGTGAGGAGATCGGTGAGCCGGGCGACCTCGGGAATGTCCCCGAAGTCCCTGGCCGCGGTGTCGACCGTCTTGCGCAGCCGGGTGTTGACGCGCTCGGAGCGGACCTTCTTGGCGACGCGCAGGGCCTTCTCGGCGAGCACGGTGGACTCCTCGGGCTCGCGCTTGAGGAGGTGGACCGTGGCGAGTCCGATCAGGTTGAGGGCGTAGGACCGCTGGTGCTCGTCGTCCTCGCCGAAGAGCTCGACCGCCTTGCGCATGACGGGTTCGGCAAGCGAGGCGTACGTGGGGCTGCGGCCGGCCACATAGGCCAGGTCGCGGTAGGAGTGGGAGTTCTCGCCGTGGAGCTCCGCGTCGGAAAAGAACCGGATCCAGTCGGGCTCGGGCTCGGCCTCGCCGTCGATGCCCACGTCGGCGAAGGTGTCCTCGGCCATCCGGACGGCTCGTTTGCACTTGCTGGGCAGGCCGATGTTGGCGTAGGCGCGGGCCTCCATCGCATACAGCATGGCCTGGGTCCGGGGGGTCGCGCAGTCCCTGCTGCCGTACTGCGCGAGGTGGATCAGTTCGAGGGCGTCGTCGGGCCTGCCGAGGTGGATCATCTGGCGGCTCATGCTGGACAGGACGTACGAGCCGAGCGGCTTGTCACCGGCTTCCTTGGCGGCGTGCAGGGCGAGGACGAAGTACTTCTGGGCGGTGGGCTGGAGGCCCACGTCGTAGCTCATCCAGCCCGCGAGCTCGGCCAGTTCGGCAGCGCAGCGGAACAACCGCTTCGCGGTGGCGGCGGGCTGCGGCTCCTGGAGCAGGTCGGTGACCTCGTGGAGCTGACCGACCACGGCCTTGCGGCGCAGTCCGCCGCCGCACTGCGCGTCCCACTGGCGGAACATCGCGGTGGTGGACTCCAGCAGGTCGAGTTCCGGGCCGGAGAGCCGGGAGGGGCGGCGGGCGGCGGCCGGGTCCGGCTCCGCGGCGGCGGCGGGCACGACGGGCACCAGCCAGCGCTGCATGGGTTCGATGAGGGCGGGGCCGGCGGCGAGGGTGAGGGAGCTGCCGAGGAATCCGCGGCGGGCGAGCATCAGGTCGCTGCGGGAGAACTCGCTGAGCAGGGCGACGGTCTGCGGTCCGGCCCAGGGCAGATCGACGCCGGCCACCGACGGGGCCTGGTGCGCGGTGCGTAACCCCAGGTCCTCGACGGCGACGACGGTGCCGAAGCGTTCCGAGAACAGCTCGGACAGGATGCGCGGGATCGGTTCGCGCGGCTGCTCACCGTCGAGCCAGCGCCGCACCCGGGAGGTGTCGGTGCTGATGTGATGGGCGCCCATCTGGCGTGCCCTGCGGTTCACCTGTCGGGCCAGCTCGCCCTTCGACCAGCCGCTGCGCACGAACCATGATCCCAATTGCCCGTTCGGGCGCTTACCGGCATTCGCATCGCCTGCGCCACTGCCACTCACTGGAACGCCCCCATCCCGCCGAATACCGTCCGCCGCGAACCACTATCAGAATGCCGTGAACCGATGACGCCCGTACGGAGGTTGCACACCATCGAACAGAAAGTCGATTTGCCTGCGGCATACCCATGGGAGCACATACTTCCATGGTTCGTGTACCGACGGTAATCCTACGATCACCCCCTCAGGGAGGGAGATTGCGGAAACGCCACCATTCGCCACCCCTTCGGATGAACGCCACTGCAGCCGGGCGCGATTCACTTGACAGACAGCGATCACCAGTAGGTGCAAAGGCGCATTCGGGGGCGTGCGAACGAGGTCAGGCACCCCGGTGCACGCCCCGCGCCCGAAGGGATCACCAAGGACGGCGGAGTGCCACGATGGAACTCCGGTCCGTAACCACCGGCGAGTTGGACCCGTTGGAGGGGGCATGGGCTTCACGATCGGCGGCATCCGCGAATTACGGTCCGGTTCACGACGTCGCGGCCGTGCGGCCGAGGGCACCGCGGTGGCCGAGTACACGGGACTGTGGGGCTGGGCCGTCGCCCCGGGGGCGCGGGCCGCGGAAGGCAACTGCTCGTGCGGGGATGCCGGTTGCGCCTCCCCCGGCGCACATCCGCTGGACTTCGCGCGGGAGGTTCCCGCCGGGGCGACGCTCGACACGGCGGCGCGCGCGTGGGCCGAGGTGCCGGGCGCCTCGATGCTGCTGCCGGTGGGCCGCAGCTTCGATGTGCTCGATGTCGCCGAGACGTCCGGGCGCCGGGCGCTGGTACGGATGGAGCGGATGGGGCTGCCGCTGGGCCCGGTGGCGGTCACCCCGGCCGGACGGGCGCAGTTCTTCGTGGCACCGGGCGCCGCCGCCGGACTCCCCCAGCTGCTGTACCGGATGGGATGGGACGACGCGGAGCTGGACCTGAGGGCGCTCGGACTCGGCTCCCACATCACCGCACCGCCGTCGGACCAGGGCGGCCTCGGCCCGGTCCGCTGGCTTCGGCCGCCGGCTCTGGACACCGCGGCGGCGCCACCGGAGGCACGGCTGCTGCTGGGCACGCTGGCGTACGTCTGCCACCGGTGGGCCCCCTGCGGATGAGCCGCCGCGGGGCTGTCCGACGGTTCGTGACACTGGTTCGTGACGCTGGTTCGCCACACGGTTCGTGACGCCGGTTCGCGACGCGGTTCCTGACGCCGGTTCGTGACGCTGATTCGCCACGTCGTTCATCACGCGGTTCGTGACGCCGTTCCTCACACCGTTCGTCGCAGCGAAGAGCCCGGCCGCATGGGTCATGCGGCCGGGCTCCTTACTGCCTGCGGCAGGGGGTCAGTCCCCGATCAGGGCGTCCACGAACGCCTCCGGGTCGAACGGGGCCAGATCGTCCGGCCCCTCGCCGAGCCCGATCAGCTTCACCGGTACGCCCAGCTCGCGCTGGACGGCGATGACGATGCCGCCCTTGGCGGTGCCGTCGAGCTTGGTGAGGACGATGCCGGTGATGTCGACGACCTCGGCGAACACCCGGGCCTGCACCAGGCCGTTCTGCCCGGTGGTGGCGTCCAGGACGAGCAGGATCTCGTCGAGCGGTCCGTGCTTCTCGACCACCCTCTTGACCTTGCCGAGCTCGTCCATCAGACCGGTCTTGGTGTGCAGCCGGCCCGCCGTGTCGATCAGTACGACGTCGGCGCCCTCGGCGATTCCCTCCTTCACCGCGTCGAAGGCGATCGACGCCGGGTCACCGCCCTCGGGTCCGCGCACGGTGCGGGCGCCGACGCGCTCGCCCCAGGTCTGGAGCTGATCGGCGGCGGCGGCCCGGAAGGTGTCGGCCGCGCCGAGCACGACGCTGCGGCCGTCGGCCACGAGCACCCGGGCGAGCTTTCCGGTGGTGGTGGTCTTGCCGGTGCCGTTGACACCGACGACCATCACGACGCCGGGGGTGTCGACGCCGCTCTCCGTCTTGACGGCACGGTCGAAGTCGGTGCCGAGCAGGGTGAGGAGCTCCTCGCGCAGGAGCGAGCGCAGACCCTCGGGGGTGCGTGTGCCGAGGATCCGGACGCGTTCCCGGAGCCGTTCCACCAGTTCCTGGGTGGGGGCGACGCCGACGTCGGCGGTGAGGAGCGTGTCCTCGATCTCCTCCCAGGTGTCCTCGTCGAGGTTGTCCCGGGACAGGAGCGTGAGCAGCCCCTTGCCGAGGGTGTTCTGCGAGCGGGCGAGCCGGGCCCGCAGCCGTACGAGACGGCCTGCCGTGGGCTCGGGAACGTCGAGCGCGGGGACCGCGACGGCCTCCGGGGCCTGCTCGTCGGCGGCCTCGGCGGGCGGGAGCCCGACCTCCTCGATGGTGCGGCGCGATTCGTCGCGCGGCGTTTCGGCCTCCTCGCCGACATGGGGCTCGGCGGGAGGAGTGATGGTCGGCGTGCTCGACGGTGCCGGGGGCAGCTGCTTCTTCTTGCGGCTGCTGACCACGAGCCCGCTGATCACGCCGACCGCGACCAGGGCGATGACTACAGCAAGGATGACGAATTCCATAACCCACCCAGTATCGGTCACGAAAGGTGGGGAATCGCAGAAGGTGCGAACCCGTGACGGTGCGCGTACGAGCAATCACGGCTCGCCGGAGTCCGTCCGGCAGAACACCTCTGAGCTGCGTGTCTGGTGCAGTCGAGAGTGTTTATACACGTCAGCACAGGGCTACAGCCGCTCCTTCGGTCTCCACCCACACAATGTGATGACCGCGCGTGTCCTTGCTCTGACCAGCGTCGTTCGCAGAACATGCGAATTTTTCGCGATCCATGCGAGGCGGCCCATGGCGCCCATTGACGGATCGGCTCACCTGTATCTGGCGGCCGGTGTGCCCCTACTGCGCCCGGAGGACCAGGTCTTCCAGGCGATGCTGGACGGCTGGCGCAACCAGCAACTGGCCCGCAATCTCAGCTTCGGTACGGTCGAGCAACGAGAAGCGCTCATCCGGCGCTTCCGAGCCTTCACCGACGCCGACCCGTGGCTATGGACGGCCGCGCACGTGGACGAGTTCACCACCGAGGCGCGAGGAGTCCGGCGGAACAGCCGCTCGACGGTGCTCGGCTATCAGACCGGGATCAGGCTCTTCATGGGCTATCTCACCGATCCTGCCTACGGCTGGTCGACCGAGTGCGAGACACGGTTCGGCACCCATCCCGTGCAGGTCTGCCATGAGTGGAACACTGCCCGCCACACCCAGGAAGCCCAGGCAGGGCCCGGCAAGCGAGCCCTCACTCACAACGAACTGCAGGCGCTGTTCGATCATGCCGACGAGCGCGCCGTGGCCGCGCAGTCCTCCGGCCGCAAGGGGTGGCTCACCGCCTTCCGCGATGCCACGTTGCTGAAGGTCGCATACAGCTGGGGCCTGCGCCGCAACGAGGTCCGACGCCTCGAACTGTGCGATCTGGGCAGCAATCCCAGGGCTCCGGAGTTCGGCAGCTACGGCATCGTCCACGTCCGCTTCGGGAAGGCCATGCGCGGTTCACCGCCCAAACGGCGGGCCGTGCTGACGGTCCCGTTGTTCGACTGGGCGACGGACGCCCTCGGGCAGTGGGTCGAGGAGGTCCGCCCGTTGCTCGCAGAGGCCGACTCCCCCGTTCTTTGGCCCTCGGAGCGAGGATCGCTCCTGTGTCTCTCCTCCGTGACGTCCCTGTTCACGCGCTGCCGGCACGAGCTGGGGCTAGCGGAAGGACTGGACTTCCACTCGCTGCGGAGGTCGTACGTTTCCCACCTCATCGAGGCCGGCTACGACTCTCTGTTCGTGCAGCAGCAGGTCGGCCACGAACATGCGTCGACCACCACGATCTACACGCACGTTTCTCCCGATTACCGGGCCCGCACCGTGCGGGCTGCCCTGGATCGCATCGGGCACCGAGTGGCTGTGGGGGAGGTCGCTCCATGAACCGTTCGGTGACGTACTCCTGGCGTTTGCGGGAGATCATGGCCGCACGCGGCCTCAACAACATCTCCGACTTGATTCCGCTTCTCAAGGATCGGAGCATCGACCTGTCAGCCTCACAGATCTACCGCTTGGTCGGCCAACGTCCGGAACGCCTGTCACTGGCCTTGCTCGGCGCCCTCTGTGACGCGTTGGAGTGCAGCGTCGAGGACCTGTGCCGATTCGGAGTACAGACCACTCAGCAGCCCCGTCAAGCGGCCTCCGGCGGGCCCACGGTCATCGACCTGAACAGCACCATCCGCCCGCGACGGGCACGAGTACGACGGACTGATTGATATGCCCCGCTGCAAGAAGCCCTGCGCACGCTGCGGCGTCGTCAACGGCCGCTACGGCGTCGCCAAATGGCCCGAGGGATTTGTCTGCGGCCGCTGCTACTACCGTGCCATGCAGTGCCACGGCGCCTGCCCAGCCTGCGGCGTCGAACGGCTCCTGCCCGGCCTCAACACAGACCGCATCCCCATCTGCCGCGATTGCGCAGGCATCCCCCGTGACTTCCACTGCACACGCTGTGGAGAAGAAGCCGACCGCGGCCGTCGAGGCCTCTGTCACCGCTGCTGCCTCCAGGACGACCTGGCGACCCTTCTCGATGACGGCACAGGCCAAATTGCGCCGCCGCTGCGACCGCTCGTTGATGCCTTGACCACCCAGGATCGACCGGTCAGCGCCCGGCTATGGACCCGATTCCCACACGTCAAGACGCTTTTGCGCGGACTCGCAGACGGCAGTCTGGCCCTCGACCACGAGACCTTCGACAACTTCATTCCACGGCATGCCGCAGAGCACACACGCGAACTTCTCGTCACTATCGGGATCCTGGCGGAACGTAATCGGGCCGAGGTGGAATTTCTACGCTGGCTGGAGTGGAAGACGCCGCAGATCGCCAACCCCGAGGATCAGCAGCTTGTTCGCCGCTTCGCTACCTGGCACCATCTACGGCGGCTGCGTGAGCTCGACGCCCGTGGGGCTGTCGCGCCGACGACCGTGGCCCGGGCCCGCGCCGATGTCCGCGCCGGAGCCGACTTCCTGGCCTGGCTGCGGGAGCGCGACCGCAGCCCTATGACCTGTGCACAAGGTCACGTGGACGAATGGCTCGCCACCGGCACAGGCACCCGCCGCAGCGCGGCGACCTTCGTGCACTGGGCCGTTCGTACCCGCGTCATGGCCCCGGTCGACTTTCCCTGGATCCGCTCGGCCAAGCTCGATTCCATCGGCCAGAGCGAACGACTGCACTTCCTCCGACGCATCGCCGAAGACAGCTCTATCCGCCTCGAAACCCGAGTCCTCGGGCTACTCGTCCTGCTCTTCGCTCAGCCAGTGACACGGATTTCGCGCATGAGCATCAACGACATCGAGATCACCGACGAGGAGGTCATCGTCCACCTCACCGGTGGGGAACCCGTCCCTGTCCCCCACCCCTTTGACCACCTCTTTCGCGACTACCTGCCGCAACGACGCCACACGACAACTGCCCGCAACAACCGCACCCGCTGGCTCTTCCCCGGCGCCGTGCCTGGGCAGCCCTTGGCAATCGCGACCCTCCACAAAGGCCTGTGGGACAGCGGCATCCCCATCCGTCGCGGGCGGAACTCGGCCCTGCGCGATCTCGTCCTGGAGATGCCGCCGGCACTGGTGGCCAAGGCTCTCGGCTACAGCCCCCTCGCCACCGAACTGCACGCCGCGGAAGCAGGACATCCATGGGCGGGATACGCATCCATCCGCCGCTACCGCGGCAAACAGCTCCAGATCTTCTGAAGACACTCTCCTTGGGCGCTTCAGCGGGAGGGGATCGCCGTCTGAAGCGCACAATCCGGGGTGCCAGTAAGAATCGTGACGCCCCGGGTGCCTGTCTCTGTAGACACCCGCGCCAGGAGGCAGGAACGAGGCCTCCGGCAATCCTTCCGTGTGGCGAACGCCTGCCCGCCATCACCTCACCAGGGACGGGATCGTCGCGGGTGACGTTCCCATGGTGAGGCGTAGGCCAATATGAGGGTTGCAATGGTCAGGACGGCTCTCAGGCCTCCGAATGATGAGTCAGGACGATCTTGCCGCGCATGTGGCCTGCCTTCAATTGCCGGTGCGCCACGTCGGCCTGTTCCAGCCTCGGACGCCTAGATCCTGGCGGCGTGGAAGGAATTCGAGCCACGTTCGCGAGCCCGGAACCACCTGCCCGCCCTGCAGCACGGCTATTCGGCCAATGTGGCCTCAAGTCGTTCACGAGGCAGATGAGTTGTGCGTATGTTCAATCGGAGTGTGATCGACGTGAGCAAGCGGGAAGAGGCTGCATGGCGACGGCACCGTCGACTCGCTGGCACAGGCTGGCTGTGCTCTCGGCCCTGATGCTGGCCGCGTTTACTTTCAACACCACGGAGAATCTGCCGATCGGGCTGCTCAATCTCATCTCGGCCGACGTGCAGGTGTCACTCTCGGCGGTGGGCTATCTGGTCACCGCCTACGGGCTGACCGTCGCCCTGGTCTCCCTGCCTCTCGCGCAAGCCACCCGGTCCATGCCGCGCCGCCATGTGCTCACCGTGCTGCTGGCCGCGCTCGTCCTGTCCAGCCTGATCTCGGCGCTGGGCTCCAGCTACTGGCTGCTGATGATCGCCCGGCTGGTGACCGCGCTCGCCCAGGCCCTGTTCTGGGCGGTGATGGGACCGGTGGCGGTTGGCCTGTTCCCACCGGCTGTCCGGGGGCGGGTGATCGGGGTGCTGTCGGTGGCCGGTTCACTGGCCCTGGTCTTGGGTGTCCCGCTCGGTACGTGGCTAGGCCAGCAGAGCACGTGGCAGGTCCCGCTCATCGTGCTGGCCGGGCTGGGGCTGGCCTCCCTCCTCACGATCGCTGTTCTCCTCCCGACGTCCCGCCCGGAGGAGGGGCACGCGGCCTACGGTTCGGCACCCGACAAGCGGCGGTTCCAGATCGTGCTGGCGACCACCGCCCTGTCCGCCACGGGCGCGTTCGCGGGCTATACGTACCTCGTGAAGTTCCTGGGTGACGTGAGCGGCTTCTCCGACACCTCCGTCAGCGCTCTGTTGATGGTCTCCGGCATCGCGGGCGTGGTCGGTGTGACGATCGCGGGGCCGCTCCTGGACCGCTACCCGCGCGGCACGCTGGCCCTACCGGTGGCCACCCAGGCGGCCGGCATGCTGAGCCTGTACGCGTTCGGCAGCGCCCCGGCCGGAGCCGTCGCGTGCCTGGTGCTGCTGGGCGGCTCACTCGGCCCGGTGTTCATGGCCACGCAGAACCAGATGCTGCGCTTCGCCCCCGGCCGTACCGAAATCGCCCTGGCGGCCAACTCCGGCGCCTACAACGCCGGGATCGCGGGCGGGGCACTACTCGGCGGCCTCGTCCTGCCCGCCTGGAACGTGCGGGCCACGTTCCTGATGGGCGGGCTGCTGACCGTCACCTCGCTCGCGGTACTGCTCACCGAGCGGATGCTGCCGCCCGCGGAGCAGAGCCGTCCGGCCGAATCCGACCGGACGGTGGACAGCAGCCCCGCCGAGCACCGCTGATACCGACGGGCGACGCCCCGCCGAGCCTCTCACCAGGCGTAAGACTCCGGGGCGGGCCCTCCGGGTCTGGGCGCCTCGCGGCCCTTTGCCCCCGGACGGGAACTCGCGACGTCTCAATATCCGACGTCGTCAGTCTGTGGCGGCAATAGGGGAATGCACGCGGCCGCCGAGGGCCGAGTGGGCGCCGGCACCCGGCACGGACCGGTGGAACTCCTGCCCCCACAGCCCTACCGCATGCTCAACCGCTCCGAGACCTCCGCCCCGGGCACCAGGCTCAGCCCGGCCCGGTCGAGGAAGCCGAGGAGCTCGATCTGCCCGCTCCCGGTGCCGTCGTCCCATTCGGCCACGGTCTCGGACGGGTCGTCGTGCCAGGTGCCGGGATCCTCGCACGGCTGTCGCTCGACACTGCCGACGCCGTGCCGGTAGCGCAAGTACAGGTACTGGCCGCCGGTCGTCCACGCGTCCCACTGGGCGGGGCACCCGGCACACGTCTTCACCACGCGAGCCAAGGTCATCTCCACGGCATCCTCCGGTCCGTTCCGGACGGCACCCGCCGGCCGGGACCCGGTCAGCTTGCCGGACACGGGCCGGGCGGCACCCATGAATTGAATACGGCCACAACCCCCGACACCTCACAAAAGGTACGATCCTGCCCGTGGAGACCCGTGGTCTGGACCCCGTGCCCGACGGCGAGCGCACCGGCCGGGTCCGAACCCTCTTCCCCACCTGGGTCGCGGCCAACATGGCCGTGCTGCTGCTCACCATGGGCGCGGGCCTCATCGTCTTCAGCGCACTGAGCTTCTGGCAGGTGCTGGTGGTCGCGGCCGCCGCCCCCGTCCTCTCGTACGGGATGGTCGGGCTGATCTCCATCGCGGGGAAGCACGGCGGCGCACCCGGCATGGCGCTCTCCCGGGCCGTCTTCGGGCAGCGGGGCAATCTGGCGCCCGGTGCGCTGATCTGGGTCGCCCGCTGGGGCTGGGAGACGATCAACGCGGTCACCGGTTCGTACGCCGTGCTG
This sequence comes from Streptomyces brevispora, assembly GCF_007829885.1. NCBI lineage: Bacteria > Bacillati > Actinomycetota > Actinomycetes > Kitasatosporales > Streptomycetaceae > Streptomyces > Streptomyces brevispora. The sequence continues at coordinate 4,779,976 of NZ_VIWW01000001.1, read as the reverse complement.
GCCGTGCTCGATCTGCTCTTCGGGGTCCGGAGCACCCCGGCCCTGATCATGGCGACCCTCACGGCCTTCGTGGCGGCCGGTTTTCTGCTGTCGGGGCTGGGGGCGCGGGCCCTGCTGGTGTGCTCCGCCTGGTCCGCCTGCCTCTTCGGCGGGTTCAGCATCCTCGTCCTGGCGTATCTGGCCGGTGCGACCCCGTGGCAGGACGTCCTGGACCGGCCGGCCGGACCGACCTCGATGATGATCGCGGGCATCGGCACCCTGGCGGCCGGCGGCATCAGCTGGGCCCCCACGGGCCCGGACTTCACCCGCTACCTGCCGCGCACCGCGTCCGGCCGGGCGATCGTCGCGGCGACCGTGGGCGGCGCTGGAATCGTGTTTCTGCCGATGGTGCTGATGGGAGCGGTGATGGCGGTGGGTACGCCGGGACTGGCTGTCACCCGGGATCCGGTCTCCTTCATCGGCGCATTGCTGCCGGACTGGATCTCGGTGCCGTATCTGCTCGTCGCCGTGATCGGCATGGTGCTGATCAATGCCATGTCGATGTATTCGGCGGGATTCACCGCGCAGACGCTGGGATTCCGCGTCCCGCGCGCCTGGGCGGTCGGCACGAATGCCGCGATCAGCCTGTTCCTGGGGACGCTGTTGATGATGGTCGCGAACAGTTTCATCGATCTGTTCATCTCCTTTCTGAATCTGCTCGCGGTGACGTTCTCGGCCTGGATCGGGGTCTTCGGCATGGACCAGTTGCGGGGGCGCGCATACGATCCGGTGGCGCTCCTGGACACCACTCCCGCCAGCGCCTACTGGTACACGGGCGGCTTCTCGTGGCCGGCCGTGGCGGCCTGGGCCGCGGGCCTGGTGGTGGGGCTGCTCTTCACCGGCGTGCAGTGGTTCGCCGGTCCGCTCGCCGCTACCTGGGCCGGGCGCAACGGGCTCGGCTGGGCCGTCACCATCGTCGTCTCGGGCGGCCTGTACGCGGCACTGCCGCGCCCCGGCTCACGGCGGGGCGCCACCGCCCTACACATCTGATGCCGCGTCAGCTAAGGTCCGGCTCGCCCAGCCCGTCCGGCGAAGGGGACAACGTCATGGCCTTCACAGTCGTCCGGTTCAACCTCGTCGACCCAGCCGCCACACCCGCCTCGCTCTCGGCCCGCTACCGCGCGGCCCTGGACATGGCCGCGTACGCCGACGAGCACGGCATCGACACCGTGCAGACCGAGGAGCACCACGGGGTCGCCAACTCCTGGCTGCCTTCCCCGTTCGTCCTCGCCGGTGCCGTCTTCGGCGCCACCGACCGGATCGCGGTCACGGTCTCCGCCATCATCGGGCCGCTGCACGACCCGCTGCGGCTGGCGGAGGACATCGCGGTGCTCGACCTGCTGAGCGCGGGCCGGCTGGTCACGGTGGCGGGGATCGGCTACCGGCCCGAGGAGTACGAGCGGGCGGGCGTCGAATGGGGCAGGCGCGGCCGGCTCCAGGACGAGTTGCTGGAGACATTGTTGCTGGCGTGGACCGGGGAGCCGTTCGAGTTCCGCGGCCGTACGGTCACGGTCTCCCCGCGCCCCTTCACCCGGCCGCACCCGCTGCTGCTGGTGGGCGGCAGCTCCCGGGCGGCGGCGCGGCGGGCGGCGCGGCTGGGGCTGCCGCTGTTCCCGAGCGCGCATCTGCCGGAGCTGGAGGCGTACTACCACGAGCAGCGTGCGGAGCACGGCACGGAGGGCTTCTGCATGATGCCCGCGGCCGAGACACCGTTGCTGCATGTGTCCGAGGACCCGGACCGGACGTGGGCCGAGTACGGGGAGCACTTCCTGCACGAGGCCCGCACGTACGCCTCCTGGCAGTCCAAGGACATCCGCTCGGCCGTCCGTTCGGCGGCGACGACGGTGGCGGAACTGCGTGACGAGGGCGTCTACCGGGTCGTCACCCCGCAGGGGTGCGCGGCGCTGGGCCGGGAGCTGGACAGCCTGGTGCTGCATCCGCTGTGCGGCGGGATGCCGGTCGAGGAGGGGTGGCGCAGTCTGCGGCTGTTCTGCGAGGCGACCGGCGACTGAACGGGGTCCCCGCAGTTCTCGCCGAACGAACAACGTCAGTCCCGGGAGCCTGCGTTGAGGCGCTCCGGCCGGCCCCGGCCGCCTTGGCCCCGGGTGAAACCGGGACCGCGTCGCACCACTTGAGGGGCACGATCGAGGCGGTCCCGCCGTGACCGCGAAGGTCGTCCACAGGTCTGTCGGCCGTCGGCCATGGCGTGCACAATCGGCCCCATGACGATGCCCGCGGGCGCGCCGCCCACGCACCACACACCCGCCGGCCTCGCCCTGGGGTTCCTGACGGGCGGGGTGATCGGGGCGTCGCTGACCGCCTTCATCAGCGGGTGCGTCGTCGAGAAGGTGCCGCTGATCGTTTTGGGGCTGGTCCTGCCCGCGGTCTACGGTCTGGTCCTCTTCGGCTCCACGCTGCCGCGGCGCGCCCGTGAGGCGGCCGTCGTACCGCGCACGGCGCTCGCGGTGATCGAGAGCATGGAGGCGGTCGGAGGTGAGACCAGCGACGTACCGGTGCGGTTCGAACTGACCGTGGCGCCGGACGAGGCGCCCGCGTACCGTGTCGAGATCCGGCAGGACATCAACCTCGTCGAATTGCCCGACTACCGGCCGCGCGGGGTCGTGGTGGTCGAGTATCCGCCGGACCGGCCGTGGAAGACGCGGATCGTGAAGCGGCCCACCCCGGAGTGGGAGGAGCGGGCTGCCGGGGCCCAGGTGGATTCGGTGCCCGGTCCGGCCATGGAGAGCGATTCCCCGGCGGGCTGTGCCGGCGGTCTCCTCACGCTCCTCGGCCTGCTGCTCGGCGCGGGCGCCGTGCTCCTGCTGTTCCGCGCCGACCTGTTCGGCCCCGCCGAGAGCGGCACCTCCCGGAGACCGTCCGTCTCCTCCTCCTCCTCGTCCACGACCACCGTGACGTCGGGGACCGGCACGGTCACCATCGGTCCGGGCCGGTCGATGCTCGACCGGGGCGAACTGCGCAAGGCCGTCGAGTCGTTGACGCGGGGCGCGGACGAGCGCCGGGCGCTCACCGTCGTCGTGCAGGACCGTCTGCTGACGATCGTCTTCTCCCCCACCGGCGTGACGAGCGCCGGGTTCGACCCGCGCTCCCTGCCCTACGATCGCCTCCCCGGCCTGGTCGAGGAAGCCAGGACCACTCTCGGCGTCGCCTCCCCGAAGAGCTGGCAACTGTCCGCCGACGGCGTCACCGGCTCGCTCACGCTGAGGGTCATGGTCACCGGCGACGGCGGCACGGGAACGCTGGAGGCGGACGGGCAGGGCAAAGTGCTTCGGCGCACCGGAAGTTGACCGGATCGACTGGGGGAGGGCGCATGGGGTGGGACGAGTTCCTGCTGTTGTGGTGTGCGGTGTGGGGTGTGGTGGCGCTGGCCGGGTGCGGCATGTCGCTGGCCGGGGTGACCGCGGAGCAGCGGACGGTCCGGCTCACGGGGCGGATCGAGCGGGTGCGGGAGCCCCGGCACGGTGGGTCCCGCAAGGGCGGGATATCGGTGGTCGTCTCCTACCGCGACCCGGCCTCCGGGCAGGAGGTCACCGTGACGAACGACGGTGAGTGCGGCGAGATGATCACCGCCGCGTGGGAGGGCCGGGAGATCGGGGTCAGCTACCCGCGGGGCAGACCGCACGTCCACCGGTTCTCCAACATCCCCGAGGAGCCCGGTCGCGGGCTGGGCTGGGCCGGCTTCGCGCTCTTCCTGGTCCACGTCGGGCTGGTGGTCCTCGCCGCGGTCGACCGGGGGTGGCCGTGGGCGCTGATCGGCTTCTGCGGCCCGTGGGCGGTCTTCGCCGCCTTTCACCTGCCCGGGACGGTACGTGCCAAGAACGATCGCCTCGGCAGGCTGGCCGCGATGGACACCGTGCGGGGCCGGGTCGTCGCGGTCCTGAAGGACGTCAGCGTCGACCAGGACGACGGCCACACCTGGACCACCATCACCCCGGTCGTGTCGTTCACCACCCGCGAGGGCACGTCTGTCACGGCCCTCTGCACGTCGCATCTGGCGGACCCCGCCGGCGCGTACGGCCGTGACGTCACGGTCCACTACACGCCCGCCGACCCGGCCGACTTCACTCTGGACCGCGCGGCCGAACACCGCTCGGAGGGTCAGGACGTGACGTTCAACATCCTGGTGATCATCGTGTTCGCGGCGACGGCCGTGGCGGGAGGGGTGCTCCTCTGAGGACGGGGAGGACGCTGGTGAGGCTCACGAGGCGGCCGGATCAGGTGAGCTGGCTTCGCTCCACGAGCATGGAGCCGCTGACGTTCGACGACGAGAACGTGCACCTGCGGGTCGGCCACGGAGTCTTCGAGCTCGACGAACCGCTCTTTGCGCGTAAATGGGTTCCCGGCACCTCCTGGTCACCGTCGAGACAGGTGGACGCCCTCGAAGCCTCCGGCGTGCACCGGCTGTTCCAGGAACAGATCAGCACCCGGGTCCGGGAACGCGGAGTACCGGTCTCCGACAACGACATGCCCACCACCGCCGTGCGCCTGCCGGACACCGAACACCTCTCGCTGCGGGAGATCGCCTTCCCGGCTGGTGATCCACACTGGCAAGAAGCGCGGCCCACACCCCTCACCCGCCACCGCTCGCCGGCCCGGGGCGCAGCCCTCAGCGTTGTCTTTCGGCGAGAGCCACCGGGACCCCCGAACGGCGTACGGCCCCGGCTCGCAGGCAATCGCCGGGGCCGTACGGATCCCAGGAAGGTGTTCAGCCCATCTCCTCCAGCTTCTTGCCCTTGGTCTCCTTGACGAACTTGATGACGAAGGGGATCGAGAGCGTGGCGAAGCAGGCGTAGATGATGTACGTGCCCGACAGGTTCCAGTCGGCCAGGCTCGGGAAGCTCGCGGTGATCGCCCAGTTGGCGATCCACTGCGCGGACGCGGCGACGCCGAGCGCGGCGGCGCGGATCCGGTTCGGGAACATCTCGCCGAGGAAGACCCAGACCACGACGCCCCACGACAGGGCGAAGAAGAGCACGAAGACGTGGGCGGCGACGAGCGCGACCACGCCCTGGGTGCTGGGGAGTTTGCCGTCGACCAGACCTGCGGAGAAGGCCCACGCCTCGAAGGCGAGGGCGGTGGCCATACCGCAGGAGCCGACGAGGGCCAGCGGCCGGCGGCCCACCCGGTCCACCAGAACCATCGCGATCACCGTACCGATGATGTTGATGATCGAGGTGGTGAACGAGTAGAAGAACGAGTCGGTCGGGTTGATACCGACGGACTGCCACAGCGTCGCCGAGTAGTAGAACGCCACGTTGATGCCGACGAGTTGCTGGAAGACCGACAGGCCGATACCGACCCAGACGATGGGCAGGAAGCCGAAGCGGCTGCCCAGCAGATCCTTGAAGCTCGACTTGTGCTCGCGGTGCATCGCGGTCTCGATCTCGGCCACCCGGGCGTCGAGGTCGACATCGTTGCCCTCGACCTCCGACAGGATCTTGCGGGCCCGCTCCTTCTTGCCGACCGAGATCAGGAACCGCGGTGACTCGGGGATCGCGAAGGACAGCAGCCCGTACAGGAGCGCGGGCACGACCATCACGCCAAGCATCCACTGCCAGGCCTCGAGGCCACCGATCTTGCCGCGCTGGTCGCCGTCGGCGATCTGCAGGATGCCGTAGTTGACCAACTGGGAGATGGCGATGCCGATGACGATCGCCGCCTGCTGGAAGGAGCCGAGGCGGCCTCGATAGGCGGGCGGTGAGACCTCCGCGATGTACGCCGGGCCGATCACCGAGGCCATGCCGATGGCGAAGCCGCCGATGATGCGCCACATCGCCAGGTCCCAGAGCGCGAACGGGAGCGCGGAACCGACGGCGCTGACAGTGAAGAGGACGGAGGCGATCTGCATGCAGCGGATGCGGCCGATGCGGTCGGCGATGCGGCCCGCGGTGGCCGCGCCGATCGCACAGCCGATCAGGGCGATGGCGATGACCTGGGCGAGCGTGGCGGAGCCGATGTCGTACCGGCTGCGGATCGCCTCGACGGCCCCGTTGATCACGGAGCTGTCGTAGCCGAAGAGGAAGCCACCCATCGCAGCGGCTGCCGTAATGAAGATGACATGGCCGAGGTGGTCCGGGTGGGCCGGTCTGGCTCCGGACTCCGGTCCCTGCGATGTGCTGGTCACATGAACTCCTGGTGCCTGGCCGCGAACGCCGGTGTGGGGGACGAGCTGTTCCCAGTGGCGCATAAGTTCACCCCCACCACCACTTGAATGCGAAAGCGATACCGGGCAGGGATTTGCATTCATCACATGAAATAAAGATCGCGCTCCATGCGGAATTCACGCAAGAGCACCCAGAAGAAACCTTTAAGTCCTGAAGATCAGATCAAGGGTCAGTGCAGCCGCTGGCTGATGACCTTGGAGACCCCGTCGCCCTGCATCGAGACGCCGTAGAGCGCGTCGGCGACCTCCATCGTGCGCTTCTGGTGCGTGATCACGATGAGCTGGGAGCTCTCCTGGAGCTCCTCCATGATCCGGATCAGCCGCTGCAGGTTGGTGTCGTCGAGCGCCGCCTCGACCTCGTCCATCACGTAGAACGGACTCGGCCTGGCCTTGAAGATCGAGACCAGCAACGCCACTGCCGTCAGCGACCGTTCACCGCCGGACAGCAGGGACAGCCGCTTGACCTTCTTGCCGGGCGGGCGGGCCTCGACGTCCACACCGGTCGCGAGCATGTTGTCCGGATCGGTCAGGATGAGCCGCCCCTCACCGCCCGGGAAGAGACGGGAGAAGACACCCTCGAACTCGCGTGCGGTGTCCCGGTACGCCTCGGTGAAGACCTGCTCGACGCGCTGGTCGACCTCCTTGATGACCGTCATCAGATCGGCCCGGGTCTTCTTCAGGTCCTCAAGCTGTTCGGAGAGGAACTTGTGCCGCTCCTCCAGCGCGGAGAACTCCTCGAGAGCGAGCGGATTCACCTTCCCGAGTTGCTGGTACGCCCGTTCGGCCGACTTCAGCCGCTTCTCCTGCTCGGCCCTGACGAACGGCTTCGGCTGGTTGCGCGGATGCTCCGGATCCTCCGGCAGCTCCTCGCCCTCCGCGGCCGGGGACGGCGGCACGAGCTGGTCGGGCCCGTACTCGGCGGCCAGACCGGCCGGCTCCACGCCCAGCTCCTCCAGGGCCTTCGCCTCCAGCTGCTCTATCCGCAGCCGCTTCTCGGCGCCGAGCACCTCGCCCCGGTGGACCGAGTCCGTCAGCTTGTCGAGCTCGCCCTTGAGCTCCCGGCCCTGTTGACGCTCGGCCGCCAGCTCCCGCTCCCGCTCGCCCTTCGAGGCCTCCGCGGCCACCCGTTCCTGTTCCGCCCGTACGACGGACACCTCGACGTGGGCAAGCAACTGCCGGGCGCCGGACGCCACGGCGGAGGCCACCGCCGCCTCGTGACGCAGCCGGGCCCTGCGCTGCTCGACGCGGGCCCGTGCCTCCCGTTCGGCGCGGGCGCCGCGGTCGAGGGAGTCGGCGCGGCCGGCCAGCGCCTTGACCCGTTCCTCGTGGGTACGAACCTGGAGCCGGGCCTCCATCTCGGTCTGGCGGGCGTTGGCACCGTCGGCGGCGAGCCGGTCGCGCACGGCGGTGTCCGGTTCCTCGTCCGCGCCGTCCTGCGACGCCTCCTCGGCGACGAGCAGCCGCTCGGCGAGCTCCTCCGCCTCCTGGGTCGCGTGCTCCAGCGCCTCCTGGGCACGGACGGCGGAGGCGGTCATCCGTTCGGCCTCACCGGCGGCGCCCCGCGCCTGGCCGGCCAGCCGCCCGAGCTGCTGGGCCACCCCGGACTTCTCGCGCTCGGCGGCCCGGCGCCGCTCCCCCAGCTCCTCGACGAGCGCGGCGACGGCACCCCGCCGCTGCGCCGCGAGCCGCTGCGACTCGGCCAGCTCCGCGCACCGCACGGCCAGTTCGGCAAGCTCGGCGGCGGCCTCGTCGACGGACGCCTGGACTTCGAGAAGGCTGGGCGCCCCCGCGGAACCACCGTGCGCGAAGTGCGCCGAGAGCACGTCCCCCTCGCCGGTCACCGCCGTCAGCTCCGGATGGGCGGCCACCAGGTCCTCGGCGTCCTCCAGTGTTCCGACGACCACCATGTCCCGCACCAGCCTGCGTACCGCGGCCAGCAGCTCGACGGGACCGCTGACGAGATCGGCGACGGCGGGGCACCCCCGGCCGTCCAGAGCCAGGGCGGCCGACGTCTGCGGGATCGAGGAGGCGGGCGCGGACTCCGGCGATGTGCCGTCGTGCGCGGCCGGCCGCACCGACTCCGAGCCCTGACCGGGTACCTGCCCCGCGACGTGCGACTCCGAGCCCTGACCCGGTACCTGCCCCGCGACGTGCGACTCCGAGCCCTGACCCGGTACCTGCCCCGCGACGTGCGACTCCGAGCCCTGACCCGGTACCTGCCCCGCGACGTGCGACTCCGAGCCCTGACCCGGTACCTGCCCCACCGCGTCGGGCCCCCGGGGTGCCGCGCCGACCTCGCCTCCGCCCCCGCCCCCGTCTGCGCCTCCGCCTCCGCCTGCGAGCAGCAGCGCGGCCCGCCCCGCGTCCAGTTTCCGCAGCAGCCGGATCGCCTCCGCCGCGGTGGCCGGGTCCGTGACCGCCACCGCGTCCGCCGCCGCGCCCAGTGCGGCGGCCACCGCGACCTCGTGCCCCGGGGCCACCGTGAGCAGTTCGGCGGCCGGCCCGAGAAGGCCCGCCAACCGGTCCCGGGCACCGAGCAGCACCCCGGTTCCGTCCTTCCGGCGCAGCCCGAGGGCCAGGGCGTCATGGCGGGCCGCGACCGCGGCGCGTTTGCGTTCGGCGGCGGTGGCGGCCTCCCGGGCGGCGGAGAGCGAGCCCTCCGCCTCCTTCAGCTCGCTCCTGGCGGCCTCGTGCCGTTCGCCGAGCTCGGCGTCACCCGCGTCCAGGCCGTCGACCTCGGCCTTGAGCTGCTCGTACTCCTCCTGGGCGGTGACCGCCCGCTCCTGTGCCTCGTCGCGCGACGCGGCCAGCCGGTCGATCTCCGACTGCGCCGAACCGGCACGGCTGCGGGCCGCGTTGACCTGACCGGTCAGCCGGGCGAGCCCCTCGCGGCGGTCCGCCAGGGCGCGGGCCGCGTCCTTCAGCCTGCGTTCCTCGGCCGCCAACTCCCTTTCCAGCTCCGACCGGTGGGAGGCGGTGTCCTCCAGCGCGTGCTCCGCCGCTTCCAGCGCCGCGGTCAGCTCCGCCTCCTGCTCGCGGATCCGGTCGGCTTCGCGCTCCATGTCCTGCGGATCGCGGCCGCGCCGTTCCTCCTCCGGCGGGGCGGCGGCGCTCTTCACCCGGGCGTCGGCCAGCGAGATCGTGCCGCGTACCCGTTCAGCCAACTGCGACAGCTCGTACCAGGTCTGCTGGGCGCGCTGGAGCCGCGGCGTCAACCGCCGGACCGCGTCCTCCAGTTCCGCCTCGCGGCTCAGCGCGGCCCTGAGCTCCGCCTCGGCCGTCTCCCGGCGCTCCTTCAGGGCCGCCTCGTCGGCGATCTCACCGCGCAGCGCGGTGTGCAGCCGCACCAGGTCGTCGGCGAGCAGCCGCAGCCGGGCGTCGCGCAGGTCGGCCTGGATCACGGCGGCCCGGCGCGCGACCGCCGCCTGCCGGCCGAGCGGCTTCAGCTGTCGCCGCAGTTCGTCGGTGAGGTCCTGGACCCTGGCCAGGTTCGCCCCCATCGCGTCCAGTTTCCGCAGCGCCTTCTCCTTGCGCTTGCGGTGTTTCAGTACGCCGGCGGCCTCCTCGATGAAGGCGCGGCGCCCCATCGGGTCGGCGTGGAGAACGGAGTCCAGTTGACCCTGGCCGACGATGACATGCATCTCCCGGCCGATACCCGAGTCCGAGAGGAGTTCCTGGATGTCCAGCAGCCGGCAGGTGTCGCCATTGATCTGGTATTCGCTGCCGCCATTGCGGAACATGATCCGGGTGATCGTCACTTCGGCGTACTCGATGGGCAGTACGCCGTCGGAATTGTCGATGGTCAGCGACACTTCCGCCCTCCCGAGCGGAGGCCGCCCGGTGGTACCGGCGAAGATCACATCCTCCATCTTGCCGCCACGCAGGGATTTGGCACCCTGTTCCCCCATGACCCAGGAGAGCGCGTCCACCACATTGGACTTGCCCGACCCATTGGGGCCGACCACGCAGGTGATCCCGGGCTCGAACCGCAGGGTCGTGGCGGAGGCGAACGATTTGAAACCACGCAGGGTCAGGGACTTGAGGTGCACGCCGCCGGACTCTACCTTTCACTCGCGGTTTCGCTGATGAAGGTGCAGGGCACATCAGAGGGTAAGGGAAGGGGTGTACGTCCGGGGCGGGACGGGCGGGATTCGGAGGGGAAAAGAAAGAAGGGACGCCGAAGCGTCCCCGGTAAATCTTGTGCAATGCTGTGTCGACGGATACGACGTCTCCATGGAGACGCGCGTGCCGGATCAATGACATGACAGATGAAGACGCACAAGAAGCAGCTCAAGCGCAATCGATCTTCAATGATCCGGTGGCGATCCGGCGATGATTCCGTGCGGCTGACGCATGCAGCCCGACCGGCCCTGGGGCCATCGGTCAGGTCAGCGCCGGCTCCGCCTGAGGTACGTCGATGTCGATGCTGTCGAGCAGCGACTCTTGGTGCTGAGCGGCGGCATTGAGCGCGTCGTTCTCATCCTGAATCCGTACGATTTCGGATTCAAGATCCTGGACGCGCTGCTGAAGCCGTCGCATCTCGGCGAGGAGTCGCGGGTCGGAACCGCCGACGTAACCGAGAAGCGCCTTTGCCATGAGGATGGTCCTCCACACTGAGTGACCGACCGATGCGGTGTGGGTCGTGAGGGAATCGCACCCGCGGTGCTCGGCAGTGCTCTGTGCTCACTGCTGTTCTGCTGCCAAACAGCTCTGCCGAACAGCTAAGGTGCGCGGGGTTTTCAGCGTCTCACCAAAAAGTTTGACGGTCAACACGATCACACCCCGTAGAGGCGGGCGTCCCGGGGGCGCGCGGCTTGATGATCTTGCGGCGCGACTCTCCTGCGGGGCCCTCAGGGGCACGGAGATCTTCCTTCTCGCCGCAGCCTCGCACGGCAACCGATTCTTGGCAACCACCGGATCATTCCGCAGGTCATTTCATGTGTAGGTACAACGGCGCCTCTCACCGTCACCCCGCGCCGCGTATCGAACACAGTCCGAACACAAGGCATCTTCGGACCCCGCCCGGAGCCCGGATCAGCGGATCGCGAACCCCTCGTATCCGCCCCGCGGGGTGTCCCAGATCTCAGTGACTCCGTCAACGCGGCCGGGTGTGTCGTCCGAGCGCAGCCAATCCAGCAGACGGTGGCAACTCTCACGCCGTCCTTCCGCGACAACCTGCACCCTGCCGTCGTCGAGATTGAGGGCGAATCCGACGAGGCCCCCGATCTCCAGAGCGTTTGCCCTGGTGAACCAGCGGAACCCTACTTGCTGCACTCGGCCGCGTACCCAGGCGGTGAGTCGTACATCTTCGTCCATGCCCGAACGCTAACCGGCCAATTGCTCTCGGAGCACTTCTCACCGAAAGACCATGGCGTACAGTCCCCTCGCAAAAGCATCACTCGATCGGGTGAGTCATGTGGCGTCGGATGCGGCGTCCAGGTCGTCAGAAGGGCACAGCAGATGGGACGCCATCGACGCTCCGCCGCAGTTCCCGCCACCGCTCCCGCCGCTGAGGAAAACGCGGAGCGGGACGCGGTCCGAAGCCGGGGATCCCGCCGCAGGAAGCGGTCCGGGATGCCGGTACGTACGGGACTGCTCGGTGTCTCCGCGGCCATGGCCGTCGGGGCCGTCGCCGTGGCCTCCGGTCTGCTGCCCGGCGGCGACCACTACCCGGGCGGCGGTTCGGCCGCCGACCGGGTGCGCTCCGAGGGCGCCCCGGACCTGCTGACGCAGGGCGGCTCCACGACCGCGCCGGCCGACCGCGGATCCGCGTCCGGCAAGGCCGGCCGCGGCACCGACCGCACCCACGGGCCCACGAAGTCCGGCCCCTCCGCCGACGGCAAATCCTCCTCGTCCCCTTCGAGGACGTCCGGTCCGGCGAAGAAGGCGGAGAAGAAGGAGCCTTCCGGGCAGGCTTCCGCCTCCAAGGCTCCCGGGTCCGGTGCCACGAAGAGCGCTGCCCCAACCGCGAGCTCGGCGGCGCCGGCACCCTCGACCTCCGCTCCGGCCCCCCGCCGGAGCACCGAGCCCGCCGCCGACACCTCGGCCCAGGCCGCCGTGCTCTCCCTGGTCAATCAGGAGCGCGCCAAGGCTGGCTGCGGCCCGGTGACGGCGAGCAGTTCGCTGGCCTCGCTCGCCCAGAACTTCAGCGAGGACATGGCGGCCCGCGATTTCTTCGACCACACCGACCCTGACGGCAAGACCCCCTGGGACCGTGCCGCCAAGGCAGGCGTGGCCGGTCTCGGCGGCGAGAACATCGCCCGGGGCCAGGCCGACGCGCAGGCCGTGATGGACGCCTGGATGAACAGCGAGGGCCACCGCGCGAACATTCTCAACTGCGACTACAAGACGCTCGGCGTGGGTGTCCACTTCGGCGCCGGCGGTCCCTGGTGGACCCAGGACTTCGGCTTCTGAGCCGTACCCGCCCCGCACCACCACCCGCTCCGGCCCCGTACGCCCCACCCGCTCACCCATGGATCGCGCAATCCCGTGGCGAGCGCTGTGCGGGCGTACGCTGGCTTCCATGGACGAGAACGGCGGCAGCGGGACGGACGGCTGCCCGGGCGATGCGTGGGTCTTCGACGTGTTCGCCAGGCATTGCCCCTCGCGCGGCACCCTGGAACATGTCACCGGCCGCTGGGGCAGCCTGACGCTCGGCGCCCTGTATGAGGGCAGCCTCCGCTTCAACGCGCTGCGCCGCCGGGTCGACGGGGTGAGCGAGAAGATGCTCTCCCAGACCCTGCACGCGCTGGAACGTGACGGACTGGTGCACCGCGAGGCGCAGCCCACCAATCCGCCCCGCGTCGACTACGAGCTCACACCGCTGGGACGGCAGGTCGCCGGGCAGCTGATCGGACTGATCCAGCTCGTCGAGGACCGGATGGCCGAGGTCATGGTCGCCCGTGAACGTTACGACGAGGCGCACGCGGCCCGGGAAAGCTAGCGCCCCTCCCGGCAAGGCTCTGCCGCGTCGCGGCACGGGAACCGCCGACCCCCGCGGGGGTCTCAGCCGGTGTTGCGCGGCGGGCGCTGGCAGCGCGGGCAGAAGTAGCTGGACCGGTTCATCCAGGCACGGCGCCTCATCGGCGTACCGCAGCGGTGGCAGGGTTCGTCCTCGCGCCCGTAGGCGTCCAGCGACCGGTCGAAGTAGCCCGACTCACCGTTCACATTGACGTAGAGGCTGTCGAAACTCGTGCCGCCCTGCTCCAGCGCCGCGTTCATCACATCGCGGACATGGCCGAGCAGCTCGGCCGACTGGGGACGGGTCAGGGTCGCGGTCGGCCGGTCGTAGTGCAGCTTGGCGCGCCACAAGGCCTCGTCCGCGTAGATGTTGCCGACCCCGCTGATCAGCGACTGGTCGAGCAGGGCGCGCTTGACCGTGGTGCGGCGCAGTCGCAGCGCGGTGTGGAACGCCGCGTCGTCGAATTCCGGGTCCAGTGGATCGCGGGCGATGTGCGCGATGGTGTCGGGCACTCCGTCGGGGGTGTTCTCGTGGAGCGAGAGCCCGCCGAAGGTGCGCTGGTCGACGAAGCGCAGTTCGGTACCGAGGGAGTCGTCGAACCGGATCCTGATCCGCAGATGCTTCTCGTCGGCGGCGTCCTGCGGCTGTACGAGCAGCTGACCGCTCATGCCGAGGTGGCCGAGGAGCGAGCTGGTCGTCTCGTCCAGCGGCACCCAGAGATATTTGCCGCGGCGCATCGCGGGCCCGAAACGGATGCCGGCGAGTCTGGCCGCGAAGTCCACGCCTCCCGCGAGATGACGGCGGACCGCTCGCGGGTGCAGGACCTCGACCTCGTCGACCGTGCGCCCGGTCACCCAGCGCTGCAGCCCGCGCCGTACGACTTCGACCTCGGGCAGCTCGGGCACGGTGTCGCTCCTGGGGATTCGGCGGGGAACCAAACGGTTCGGGGCAGGGAAAACCCCCCGGCGCACAGGGCACCGAGGGGTTCTCGGGTCAGGCCGGAGCGACGTCCGTGGACGGCGGCGGGTCGGCAGGGGCGTCGGCGGCCCCTCCGTCGGCGGCGGCCTTGGCCACGACCTCCCGCGCCTCCGCGGCGGCACTGATCTCGCGCCAGGCGGATTCCGCCGCCTGTTGCTCCGCTTCCTTCTTGCTGCGGCCGGTGCCGGTGCCGTACGAGACACCACCGACGCGAGCAGCAGCAGTAAAGGTCTTCTCGTGATCCGGGCCGGTCTCCGTGACGAGGTACTCGGGGACTCCGAGGCTCTCGCTCGCGGTGAGCTCCTGGAGACTGGTCTTCCAGTCCAGGCCGGCGCCGAGGTTGGAGGACCGGTCGATCAGCGGGTCGAAGAGCCGGTGAACCAGCTCCGAGGCCGCGTCGAGGCCCTGATCGAGATAGACCGCACCGAGCACCGCTTCAAGGGTGTCGGCGAGGATGGACGCCTTGTCCCGGCCACCCGTGCCCTCTTCACCGCGGCCGAGCCGGATGAAGGAGCCGAGTTCGAGGCCGCGGCCCACTTCCGCAAGAGCGCGCGAGTTGACCACCGCGGCCCGCAATTTGGCCAGCTGGCCTTCAGGCAGGTCGGGGTGAGTGCGGTACAGCGTGTCCGTGACCACCAGGCCGAGTACCGAATCCCCGAGGAATTCCAGCCGCTCATTGGTGGGCAGACCGCCGTTCTCGTACGCGTACGAACGATGGGTCAGCGCTCGCACCAGAAGGGCGGACTCGAGGTGGTACCCGAGCCGCCCTTCCAGAAGCGTGTGGGACGAGGCTGTGTTGACGTTGTCTGCCTGCTTCTTGGCGTGGGACAACTCAGACATCGGGCCTCTCACCAGCCGCTCAGACCTCGAGGACCTGGCGCTTGTTGTACGTGCCGCAGCTGGGGCACGCGATGTGCTGCAGCTTCGGCTCCTGGCAACGCTCGCACGAAACCAGGGTGGGGACCGCAGCCTTCCACTGCGACCGGCGGTGGCGCGTGTTGCTGCGCGACATCTTCCGCTTCGGAACAGCCACGGCTACTTCTCCTGCTTCTCGTCGACGCCAGGTTCGGCGCCGCCCATGTTGTCCTTCTCGCCGTCCTGAACGGTCTCGGCGAGTCCTTGCAATGCCGCCCAACGGATGTCGAGGGCTTCGTGGTGGTGACCGGGGTTCTCGTCCAGCCTGACTCCGCATTCGGAGCACAGACCGGCGCAGGTCTCCCGGCACACCGGCTGCATCGGCAGTGCGAGCACCACCGCGTCACGCAGCACAGACTCGAGGTCGAACAAGCCGTCCTCGAGGAAGAACCTGTCCTCGTCGTCCTCGGCGTCGTCGACCGGGTCCGCCGTCTTGCTGCGGTTCCGGTCATCGGCGTCAGGGTACGAGAACATCTCCTGGAAGTCCGCCTCGACCTCAAGGCTCAGCGGCTCCAGACACCTTACGCACTCCCCCTCGGCCGATGCACGGGCGGTGCCTGTGACAAGCACACCTTCCATGACCGATTCGAGGCGGACATCCAGCTCCACGGGTGCGCCTTCCGGCACACCGACGACTCCGTCGATACCGAAGTCCTTGGGGGCGTTCACCGAGCGGGTCAGCCGCTTGAGGGCACCTGGACGCCGACCCAGCTCGTGCGTATCGAACACAAGAGGGTTTCGGTGGTCGAGGTGGCCGTTCAGGGCTTTTCCTGCTTTCGAATCATGCGCATCACGCGTGGTGGGGAGAAGCCGACCGGCTCCGGAGTCGAAGCGGGCAGCCTGGACCGCGTACATACGCGCGACCGAAGAACCAGGATACTTGACGCACCGCTCAGCTCCCAATCCGGTCCTGATCGGACCCGATCAGGACCGGGTCGACTTCCCGGAGCGGCTTCCCGGACCGGGTCCCGGCCGGTCAGTGCTCCTGTTCGTACCGGCGGAGCTGGTCCAGGTCGATCATGCTGGTGTCGAAAAGACTGGTCTCGTCCAGGGCGCCCTCGCCGTGCTGCTGGAGGGGTTGCTGGGCCTGCGCGGGCTGCTGCCAGGCGTCGTAGCCCTGCGCGGGCAGCGCGACCTGGTTCTGGTTCTGGTCGTAGCCCTGCTGCTGGTTCTGGTCGTAGCCCTGCTGCTGGTAGCCGGCGTAGGGGTCCGGCTGCTGCTGGTAGCCGTACACGTCCTGCTGCGGCTGGTCCTGGTACGCGTACGTCTGCGCGTACTGCGGCTCGGCCTGCGCGGGGAAGCGCGGATCGGCCTGCGGGGACAGCTGCTGGGGCACCTGCGGCGGCTCCGGGGTGGCGATCTCGGCCAGTCCCGCCCAGTGGTCCTCGTCGCTGGTGTGACCCTGGCTGCCCGCGGCGTCCTGGGCGGCCATGTGCGCGCCGAGGTCGTCGGTGGCGACCCGGCCGTGCAGCTTCTGCCGGCCCCGGCCCACCGCCTCCAGGGTCTTGGCGAGCACTGCCTCGAAGGCGCCGAGCTTGGTGTCCACGTAGTCGTCGGCCCGGCGCTGGAGCGTGGCCGGGTCGGCGCTGCGCTCCGGGGCCTCGGCGAAGTCCGGGTCCTCGTAGCCCTGCTCGTCGAAGCCCTGGCCGCGGCCGAGGAGCTTCTCGCGGCCCCGGTCGACGGAGCCGATGGTCTTGGTGAGGACGACCTCGAAGTTGGCGAGCTTGCTGTCGACGTACTCGTCGGCCTCGGCGCGGATCTCCTCGGCGTCCTTGCGGGCCTCACCGAGAATCCGGTCGGCCTCGGCCTGGGACCGCCGGGCGATCTCGGTGTCCGAGATCAGCGAACCGCGCTCGGCGTGGGCGGTCTCGATGATCCGCCCGGCCTCCTGACGGGCCTGCTCGACGAGCTGTTCCCGGCCGCCGATGAGCTCCTGCGCGTGCGCGAGGGAGCCGGGCAGGGCCTGGCGCACCTCTTCCAGCATCGCGAGCAGGTCGGCGCGGTTGACCACGCAGGACGCCGACATGGGCATCGACCGGGCGTTCCCGACCGCTTCGACGATCTCGTCGAGCTTCTTCTGCACGTCCACCGTGTGCTCGCCACTCTCTACTGCCGATTGGAGACGGACGGGACGACTGTACGGCCAGTCGGCGCCCGCCCGACACCGGGTGACGGGCTGTCAGTGCCTCACTGCTGGGCGAGGCGCTCCGTCAGGGCCTCCTGGACCAGTGGCGGCAGCAGGTGCGAGACGTCGCCACCCCAGGTCGCCACCTCCTTGACCAGGGAGGACGACAGGAAACTGTAGGTCGGATTGGTCGGCACGAAGAGCGTTTCGACACCCGAGAGCCCGTTGTTCATCTGGGCCATCTGCAGTTCGTAGTCGAAGTCGCTGACGGCCCGCAGGCCCTTCACGATCGCCGGGATGTCGCGCTGCTTGCAGAAGTCGACCAGCAGCCCGTGGAAGGACTCGACCTGGACGTTGCCGAAGTCCGCGGTGACCCGGCGGATCATGTCGATCCGCTCGTCGACCGTGAACAGACCCTTCTTCGACTGGTTGATCATCACCGCGACGTGTACGACGTCGTACAGCTTCGAGGCGCGGCCGATGATGTCGAGATGTCCATTGGTGATGGGGTCGAACGACCCCGGGCAGACGGCGCGGCGCAACTTGATTCCCTCGCTCTCCGGTCCGGTCATCGTGCGTCTTCGCACGTAGCGGCGGCGCGACCGTACCAAAGCGTTCCCTCGCCGTAGCGACGGGCCCGCAATGGCTCGAAACCCTTGGGCCAGCTGAATTCTCCGCCTCTGGTGCTGCGCTCCACGGTGACGAGCGCAGCGGCCGAGAGCCACCCCTGGGCACGGAGTGTGAGCAGTATCTCGCCAAGATCTTCGTCGGTGACGGCGTACGGCGGGTCCAGGAACACCACGTCGTACGGCTCCGCGGGCGCCGGTCCTGTCACGATCTGTTCGGCTTTGCCGGCCCGGACCTCGGCGCCGGGCAGGCCGAGGGTGCGGACGTTGTCCCGGACGGTGCGGACGGCCTTGGCGTCGGCCTCGACGAGCAGGGCGTGGACCGCGCCCCGGGAGAGCGCTTCGAGGCCGACGGCCCCCGAGCCCGCGTACAGATCGGCGATCCGGACGCCGTCGAGGGTGCCGAGGAGCGCCTGCCAGGTGGAGAACAGGCCCTCGCGCGCGCGGTCGGAGGTGGGGCGGGTGCCGGTGCCGGGCGGGACGGCCAGGCGGCGTCCGCCGGCCGAGCCGGCGATCACGCGGGTCATGGGTGTTGATCCTCGGGTCGGGGCGGCGCGCAGGGTGCTGCGGGCGCCGTGCCACCCACGATATGACGTCGGGGAGACCGGGGCGCCCGCAGTGGCCGCGCCCCCGCACGTCAGCCCTTGTCGAGGTACTCCTCGCGGTCCTTGTCGAGCAGCGCGTCCAGTGCGAGGCGCAGCTCCGGCAGGTGCTCCAGGTCCGGATCGGCGGCGACGACCTTGACGGCCTCCTCACGGGCGGCCGCGATGACCTCCTCGTCGTCGATGACGCTGAGCACCCGCAGCGAGGAGCGGACCCCGGACTGGGCCTGGCCGAGGACGTCGCCCTCGCGGCGTTCCTCCAGGTCGATCCGGGACAGCTCGAACCCGTCGAGGGTGGCGGCCACGGCGGAGAGCCGGGCGCGGGCGGGGCTCGCCTCGTGGGCCTCGCTGACCAGCAGGCAGAGTCCGGGGGCGGAGCCACGGCCGACCCGGCCGCGCAGCTGGTGCAGCTGGGAGACGCCGAACCGGTCGGCGTCCATGATCACCATCGCGGTGGCGTTGGGGACGTTGACCCCGACCTCGATGACCGTGGTGGCCACCAGGACGTCGACCTGGCCGGCGGCGAAGCGGCGCATCACGTCGTCCTTGTCGTCGGGGTGCATCCTGCCGTGCAGAACCTCGACGCGCAGACCGGTCAGCGGCCCCTTGGCGAGCTGTTCGGCGGTGTCCAGGACGGCGAGCGGCGGGCGCTTGTCCCCCTCCTGTTCGGCGTCCTTCTTCCCCTTCTTCCCGGCCACCTCGTCCTCGTCGTCACCGATCCGGGGGCAGACCACGTACGCCTGGTGCCCGTTCTCCACCTCCTCACGGACCCGTTCCCAGGCGCGGCTGAGGAAGTGCGGCTTGTCCTTGGCGGGGACGACATGGCTGGCGATCGGCGAACGGCCGGCCGGCAGCTGGTCCAGGACGGAGGTCTCCAGGTCACCGAAGACGGTCATGGCGACCGTACGGGGAATGGGGGTGGCGGTCATGACGAGCAGATGCGGCGGTTGCTTCCCCTTGGAGCGCAGGGCGTCGCGCTGTTCCACCCCGAAGCGGTGCTGCTCGTCGACGACGACCAGCCCCAGCTCGTGGAACTGCACCTTGTCCTCGATCAGCGCATGGGTGCCGATCACGATCCCGGCCTCGCCGGTGACCAGGTCGAGGAGCGCCCGGCGGCGGGCGGGCATGCCCATGGAACCGGTGAGCAGGACGACCTTGGTGCCCCGGTCGGACCCGCCGAGCGCCCGCCCGTCGCCCGACCGCCGCCCCTCGTCGAGAGGCGCTTCGCGCCACAGCCCCCAGTTCTCGGCGAGCTCGCCCATCATCTCGGTGATGGACCGGTGGTGCTGCTGGGCGAGCACCTCGGTGGGCGCGAGCATCGCGGCCTGCCCGCCCGCGTCGACGACGGCGAGCATGGCGCGCAGCGCGACCAGGGTCTTCCCGCTGCCGACCTCGCCCTGGAGCAGCCGGTGCATCGGATGTTCGGTCGCCAGGTCGTCGAAGATCTCCTTGGAGACCTTGAGCTGGCCGTCGGTGAGGGTGAACGGCAGTTCGGCGTCGAACGCGTCGAGCAGCCCGCCGGGAACGGGTCTGCGGGCGGCGGCCGGCAGCTGGGTGTCCGCGTATCTGCGGCGGGCCAGTGCGACCTGGAGGACGAAGGCCTCGTCCCACTTCAGCCGGCCCTTGGCCGCCGCGATGTCGGCCTTGGTCTGCGGCCGGTGGATCTTCAGCAGCGCCTCGGGCAGCGCGGTGAACCCGCGGCCCTCGCGCAGCGCGGGCGGCAGTGGGTCGACGGCTTCCTGGGCGCTCGGCAGCACCGCGTCGACCGCCTTGGCGATCCGCCAGGAGTCGAGTTGCTTGCAGGCCGGGTAGATCGGCAGCAGCCGGCCGGCGAAGGCGTCCACGGCCTCGGTCGCCCCGGCCTCGTCGGTGGTCTCCGCGTCGAGCAGTTGGTAGGTGGGGTGGGCCAGCTGCATCTTCCGGTTGAAGACGGAGACCTTGCCGGCGAACATGGCGCGCCGGCCCGGCAGCAGTTCCTTGTGCGGCTTGTGGACTCCGTGGCCGAAGAAGACCAGCTGGAGCCGGCCGTGGCCGTCGGTGAGGGTCACTTCGAGGCGCTTGCCCCGGCCGTTGTTGAACGCCATGACGCGGGCGTCGGCGACCTGGGCGACGACCGTCACGTGCTCGTCGAGCGGGAGGTCGGTCATGGCCGTGAGACGGCCGCGCTCCTCGTACCGCCGCGGGTAGTGATGCAGCAGATCGCCGACCGTGTGCAGGTCGAGGTGCTCGGCCATCACCTTCGCGGTGGCGCCGCCGAGCAGCTTCTTGAGGGGTTCGTCGAACGCAGACACGCGATCCATTGCACACCACGCCACTGACAGTTGTCCGCCGGGCACCACCGAGCCGCCGAGAAGTCCTGGTCACAATCCTGCTCGCGACCCCGGGACCGGCTCTCTCCCACGCGCGGGCGCGGACGCTACGGCGGACATACAACGGGCGGAGGCGGCTTCGGTGCGGGCGTACGGGGAGCAGGGGGCCCGCTACTCCACCCCGATCAGCAGCGGAGCGCACTGGTGGCCGCCGCGGTACACCACGGTGTCCACCGCCAGGTAGCCCTCCCGGACGTGTTCCTCCAGTGTGCCGGCCAGCGTGTCGGGGACGTCCTCGCCCAGGACCAGGGTGACCAGTTCGCCGCCGGCCGCCAGCATCCGGTCCAGGACGTTGCGGGCCGTCTCCGGGACGTTGTCGCCGATGACGGCCACATCGCCGTCGATCAGGCCCAGGATGTCGCCGGCCTGGCAGATCCCCGCCATGGTCCAGGACTGCCGCTCGGCGACGGCCAGTTCGGCGTACCGGGTGGCGCCGGCCGCCGCGGTCATCGCGACCACGTCCTCGTCGAAGCTGCGGTCCGGTTCGTGGACGGCCAGGGCAGCGATGCCCTGGACGGCGGCCCTGGTCGGGATCAGGGCGACCCTGATGCCCTCGGTCCGGGCCTGTTCCGCGGCGGCCGCGGCCGTGTGGCGCAGGTCCCCGTCGTTGGGCAGGAGCACCACCTCGCGGGCGTGGGCGCGGCGGATCGCGTCGACCAGTTCGCCGCTGGCCGGCGGTTCCCCGGGGCGCGCGAGCACCGTCGTCGCCCCGGCCTCCGCGCACAGGCCGCCGAGCCCGTCGCCCGGGACCACGACGACGACGGCGCGCTGGGCGGGTTCGGGGCGGGTGTGCACCCGGTCCGCGGCGAAGTGGGTGATCCGGATGCGGTACGGCCGCCCGGCCTCGACCCCGGCCTCCACCGCCGCACCCGCGTCGTCGACGTGTACATGGACGTTCCAGAGCCCGTCGCCCCCCACCACCACGAGGGAGTCGCCCAGGTCGTCGAGCCGGGTCCGCAGCCGCTCCACAGCCTCGTCCCCGGCCTCCAGCAGATAGATGACCTCGAAGGCCGGCCCGCCCTCCGGGGTGTCCGCCGCGGGGCAGTCATCGGCAGCGGCGGCGACCGGAACGGGCGAGGCCGGCGCCTCGTACACCCGCACCGGCGCCCGTCCCGAGACCGCCTCGACCAGCGCCCCGAGGACCGCCACCAGCCCCCGGCCCCCGGCGTCCACGACACCTGCCCGGCCGAGCACGGCGAGCTGGCCGGGCGTCGCCTCCAGGGCGGTGCGCGCCCCTTCGTACGCCGCCTGTGCCACCACGGCCGTACCGGCGCCGGCCGCCGCACGCCCCGCGGCTTCGGCGGCCGCGGTGGCCACGGTCAGGACCGTGCCCTCGACGGGGTGGGCGACGGCCTCGCGCGCCGAGAGCGCGGCCCGGGTCAGTGCGAGGCGCAGCCGGTCCGTACCGCCCCGCGCACCGGCCTCCTCGGCCAGTACCCCGGCCATGCCGCGCAGCAACTGGGCCAGGATCGTGCCGGAGTTGCCGCGGGCCCCGATCAGCGCCCCGTGCGCCATGGCGCGTACCGCGTCGGCGGTGGAGGGCACCGAGGTGCCGGTCTCATGGGCGGCGAACACCGCCTCGACGGCGCCCGCCGCGGATTCCACGGTCAGATAGAGGTTGGTGCCGGTGTCCCCGTCGGCGACGGGATACACGTTGATCGCGTCGATCGCCTCGCGCTCCCGGCCGAGTGCGTCCAGCGCCAGTGAGCACCAGGTACGCACCGCGACGGCGTCCAGGTCGTCGGCGGTCTGCGGCACCTGATGGTCCTCCTCGGAACGGGGCCTGGGGGCGGCGGGCTGCACCGCAGGGTAGCCCCGCTCGGCGGCTCCGGCGGGGTCAGGGGCGGGGCGGGCAGTAGTGGATCCCATGGTAGTTTCGTATCTCCGACGCAGCCGTTGTATGCTGCTTCGGTTGCCCGATGAGAGTCGGGACATTCCCCCGGTACCGCCACTTCAGTCATTGAATCCGGCGTGCCGGAATTCACTGTAAGTGCATCTGAAGTTTTGGAGTGACCCGTGGCTGCCAACTGCGACGTTTGCGGCAAGGGGCCGAGCTTCGGCAACAGCATTTCGCACTCGCACCGCCGTACGTCCCGTCGCTGGAATCCCAACATCCAGCGCGTGCGTGCCGTGGTCGGGCGGACGCCGAAGCGGCTCAACGTCTGCACCTCGTGCATCAAGGCCGGCAAGGTCGCGCGCTGACGTTCCCGTCGTAGCGCAGCCTTACCGGTTGCCCAAAAAGCCGGTCCACCTCGGTGGACCGGCTTTTTGCTGTGCTCAGGCGGGGCGGGGCCGGCGGCCGGTGCTCCGCAGCCGCCACCCGTGGTCGACCGGGCCGATCCCCGCGCCCAGCGGGAAGCCCGCCGCGATGGCCCCGGTGACGTAGGACTTCGCGGCCCGTACCGCCGTGGGCACGTCCTGGCCGCGGGCCAGTCCGCAGGCGATCGCGGAGGCGAGGGTGCACCCGGTGCCGTGTGTGTGGCGGTTGTCGTGGCGGGGGGCGCGCAGCCAGTGCTCCTCGGAGCCGTCCGTCAGCAGGTCCACGGGGTCGCCCGGCAGATGACCGCCCTTGATGACCACCCAGCGGGGCCCATGGCCGAGCATCGTGGCCGCGGCCCGCCGCATCCCGGCCTCGTCGGTGACCGTCACGCCCGTGATCTGAGCCACTTCGTCGAGATTCGGGGTCGCCACGGTCGCGACGGGCAGCAGCTTCGTGCGTACCGAATCCAGCGCCTCGTCGGCGAGCAGCGGATCGCCGTGCTTGGAGACGCCCACCGGGTCCACGACGGCCGGGGCGTCCGTCGCGGCGATCAGTGCGGCGACGGTCTCCACGAGGACGGCAGAGGACAGCATGCCGGTCTTGACCGCGTTCACGCCCATGTCGTCCACCACGCTGCGGTACTGGGCGCGTACGGCTTCCGCGGGCAGTTCCCAGGAGCCCTGCACGCCCAGCGAGTTCTGGGCGGTGACGGCGGTCAGCACGCTCATGCCGTGCACACCGAGCGCCAGCATCGTCTTCAGGTCGGCCTGGATGCCGGCACCGCCGCCGGAGTCGGATCCGGCGACGGTGAGCACACGGGGAAGTACGGCGGAGGGTAGGGGCATACGCCGCAATCTACGGGGCGTCCTCGATGTCCCCGAAGTGGTCCCAGCCGCTCTTGCTGGTCCAGGGCGCCCCGTCGACCGTCACCTGGGGCAGCGCCGAGGGGTGGAGGACCTCGCCGATCACCTTCCAGCGGGCCGGCAGCTTCACGTCGGGCGGGAACGTCGCGACGATCGCGTGGTCCTCTCCCCCGGTCAGCACCCACTGAAGGGGGTCCACACCGACGGCCTGCCCGATGTCGGACATCTGGGACGGGATGTCGATGCGTCCTGAGCGCAGGTCGATGCTGACCTTGCTCGCCTCGGCGATGTGCCCGAGGTCGGCGACGAGCCCGTCGCTGACGTCGGTCATCGCGGTGGCGCCGAGCCCGGCGGCCGCGGGACCGGCGTGGTACGGCGGTTCGGGCCGCCGGTGGGCCTCGACGAAGGCGCGGGGCGAGCGGAAGCCGCGGGAGAGCACGGCGTATCCGGCGGCGGACCAGCCGAGCCAGCCGGTGACGGCGACGACGTCGCCGGGCTGGGCGCCGCCCCTGGTGACGGGCTCGTGATTGCGCAGATCGCCGAGCGCGGTGATCGCGACGGTGATGGTGTCGCCGCGCACCACATCGCCGCCGACCACGGCCGCCCCGGCGACCTGGCACTCGTCGCGGATGCCGTCCATGAGCTCCCCGGCCCAGGTCACGGGGAGTTCGGCGGGGACGACCAGGCCGAGGAGCAGCGCGGTGGGCACGGCGCCCATGGCGGCGATGTCGGCGAGGTTCTGTGCGGCGGCCTTGCGGCCGACGTCGTACGCCGTCGACCAGTCACGCCGGAAGTGCCGCCCCTCCAGCAGGATGTCGGTACTGGCCACG
Source organism: Streptomyces brevispora (assembly GCF_007829885.1). Classification (NCBI taxonomy): domain Bacteria; kingdom Bacillati; phylum Actinomycetota; class Actinomycetes; order Kitasatosporales; family Streptomycetaceae; genus Streptomyces; species Streptomyces brevispora. Next base: position 4,755,227 of record NZ_VIWW01000001.1, on the reverse strand, counting down.
ACCCTGCGGTCGGGAGCGGTCACGACCGCGGCGTCGTCGCCGGGCCCGATCCGTACCGCCGGAGTGGTGGTGAGCCGGGACGTCAGCTCTCTGATGAGCCCGAACTCCCCCAACTCGCCCACGGTTCCCTTCACCGAGTTTCACCCCTCATCTATCGCGCCGGACGGGCGTCCGGCCTGCTTAAGCGGCCTGCCGGCGCCCGGGGCGTGGACCTGCCCCGGGGGGCGGTCCGTCCTGGTGGTCACGGGCATGCGCGTCCCCCGTCCGCACCGCTGAGCTTGCGGTCGCGGGCGGTCACTGCTGTCGGTACTGTCAAGAGATACGTCAACTTGTGTGTTCCGCACGCCACGCTGCGGGTGTCATCCGGCCCGCAGGTCTCCCCGCGGCCCACGCCAACGCGATACCGTGGCGTCCCTTTCCCCCACATGATCCTCGTGGCCGCCCTGGAGGTTCCGTGGTACAGGCGTACATCCTTATTCAGACCGAGGTGGGCAAGGCGTCGACAGTCGCCGAGACCATCGCCAAAATCCCGGGAGTGATCCACGCGGAGGACGTAACCGGTCCCTACGATGTGATCGTGCGCGCGCGGGCCGACACGGTCGATGAACTCGGACGCATGGTCGTTGCCAAGGTGCAGCAAGTGGACGGCATCACCAGAACCCTGACCTGCCCGGTCGTGCACCTGTAACCCCCGTCTAAGCTGGGCCGGTGACGTCTGTCCGCCGCCGGCTTACCCGCCCCGTGTTCCTCGGTCCGTCCGCTGCCCTGATGCTCATGGCCGCGGCGGGCTGCTCCGCCGATGACGCCTCGGCGCCGGTCACGGATCCCACCCCGTCGTCGGAAGCCGCAGCCTACTGCCGTGCGTTGCACAAGGAGCTGCCGAGTTCCGTCGCCGGTCAGGAGCGCAGTGGTTCCGGGACCGGCTCGAACCTGACCGCTGGGTGGGGGGACGGGGAGATCGTACTGCGCTGCGGTGTTCCGCGCCCCGCGAAGATGGACGACGCCCAGTCGAAGGCGATCGACGCGAACGGGGTCAACTGGATGCTGGAGCAGCAGCAGGACGGCAGGCCGCGTTTCACGACGACGTACCGCAAGGCGTATGTCGAGGTGACGTTGTCGGTGGCGTACGCGCATGACGCGAGTCCGCTGGCGGCCTTCGCCCCGGCGGTGAAGAAGACGATTCCCAACAGGCTGTAGGGCGTGTGCTCCGGTGCGGAGCACACGCCCCTGCCGTCGGTCGGGGTCGGCGCAGACGGTCAGCGCAGTCCGGTCGGCCGGTTCAACGCCGCCTGGATGAGCCGGTCCACCAGCTGCTGGTAGCTGACACCGCTCTCCTGCCACATCCGCGGGTACATGGAGATCGGGGTGAAGCCCGGCAGGGTGTTGATCTCGTTGATGACGAATCCGCTGTCCTCGGTGAGGAAGAAGTCGGCGCGCACCAGGCCCTCGCAGGACGCCGCCTCGAAGGCCTCGACGGCGAGCCGCTGGACCTCGGCGGTCTGCTCCTCGGTGAGCGGGGCGGGCACGATCCCGGGCGCCGAGTCGATGTACTTGGCCTCGAAGTCGTAGAAGTCGTGTGCGGTGACGGGCGGGATCTCGGCCGGCACGCTGGCGCGCGGTCCGTCCTCGAACTCCAGCACCCCGCACTCGATCTCGCGGCCCCGCAGCAGCGACTCGACAAGGAACTTGGGGTCGTGGCGGCGGGCCTCCTCGATCGCCTCGTCGAGGCCGGAGAGGTCGTCGATCTTGGTGATGCCGATCGACGAGCCGGCCCGGGCCGGCTTCACGAAGAGCGGCCAGCCGTGGTCGCCGGCGAACTCCACGATGCGCTTGCGGGCGGCCTGGGGGTCCAGGTCCCACTCGCGGGGGCGCACGACGAGGTACGGGCCGACGGGCAGCCCGAACGAGGTGAAGACGCGCTTCATGTACTCCTTGTCCTGGCCGACCGCCGAGGCGAGGACGCCGGCGCCGACGTACGGCACTCCGGAGAGCTCCAGGAGGCCCTGGAGCGTGCCGTCCTCGCCGTAGGGGCCGTGCAGGACGGGGAAGACGACGTCGACCTCGCCGAGCGCCTTGGGGACCGAGCCGGGTTCGCTGTAGACCACTTCGCGGCTGCCGGGGTCGACGGAGAGCACCACGCCGCCCTCGTCGGACTCGGCGAGCTGGGCCACGTCCGGCATCTTGCGGTCCGTGATGGCCATGCGTTCGGGATCGTCGGCGGTGAGCGCCCAGCGGCCGTCCGTCGTGATGCCGATCGGCAGGACGTCGTACTTCGTCCGGTCGATGGCGTTCAGGACGGCACCGGCCGTGACCACCGAAATGCCGTGTTCGGAGCTGCGGCCGCCGAACACGACGGCAACACGCGGCTTGCGGAGCTGCTGCTCCGTGCTCTGGGGGAGGTTCTCGCTGCTCATATCGCGATGAGCGTACCTGCTGGTACCGGTCGCGGCAGCGTCGCCGGTCCCGTCCGGCGGGTGAACCGACCGCCGGTCGCCCGACGGTCCCTCAGTGCCGCTCGGCCTTGGCGCTGCGCGACATCAGCTCCTTGAGCGCGACCATCGGGGGCTTGCCCTCGTGGACGATGCCGACGACGGTTTCGGTGAGGGGCATCTCGACGCCGTACCTGCGTGCCAGATCGAGCACCGATTCACAGGACTTGACGCCCTCCGCGGTCTGCTTGGTGACCGCGATGGTCTCCTGAAGGGTCATGCCGCGGCCGAGGTTAACGCCGAAGGTGTGGTTGCGCGAGAGCGGCGACGAGCAGGTCGCCACCAGGTCGCCGAGTCCGGCGAGTCCGGAGAAGGTCAGCGGATCGGCGCCCATGGCCAGCCCCAGACGGGTGGTCTCGGCGAGACCGCGGGTGATGAGCGACCCCTTGGTGTTGTCGCCGAGCCCCATGCCGTCGGCGATGCCGACGGCCAGCCCGATGACGTTCTTGACGGCGCCGCCGAGTTCGCAGCCGACCACGTCGGTGTTGGTGTACGGGCGGAAGTACGGGGTGTGGCAGGCGGCCTGGAGGCGGCGCGCCACCGACTCGTCCGGGCAGGCGACGACGGCCGCGGCGGGGCGGCGTTCGGCGATCTCCTTGGCGAGGTTGGGTCCGGTGATGACGGCGATGCGGTCGGCGGAGACCTTCGTCACGTCCTGGATGACCTCGCTCATCCGCTTCGCGGTGCCGAGTTCGACGCCCTTCATCAGGGAGACCAGCACCGTCTTCGACTCCAGGTGCGGAGTCCAGTCGGCGAGGTTGGCGCGCAGCGTCTGGGAGGGCACGACGAGCACGGCGAAGTCGGCGCCGCGCAGTGCCTCGGCGGCGTCGGTGGTGGCCCGGACCGACGCGGGGAGTTCGATGCCCGGCAGGTAGTCGGGGTTGGTACGGGTCCTGTTGACGACCTCGGCCACCTCGGGGCGGCGTCCCCAGAGGGTGACCTCACAGCCCGCGTCGGCGAGAACCATGGCGAAGGCCGTACCCCATGAGCCGGTTCCGAAGACGGCTGCCTTTACGGGGTGCGTCACTTGAGTCCCTCTCCTTCGGACTTGCGCCGCTGTTCCGCGCGGGCCTTGCGGTGGTCGTAGAGCTCGTTGGGGGCCTGCTGTCCGCGTACGTCCGCCAACTGCTCGGTGATCGCGAGCATGATGACCTCGGTCGCCTCGCGCAGCAACTCGGGCGTCGGCTCCTTGTCGTAGAACCGGGAGAGGTCGACGGGCGGACCGGCCTGGACCGTGAGGGTCTTGCGGGGCAACAGCCGCAGCTTCCTGTCCGTGGCGTAGGGCGGCATCGCCAGGTTGGCACCCCACTGGGCGACGGGGATGACCGGAGCCCTGGTCATCAACGCGACGCGGGCGGCGCCGGTCTTGCCGCCCATCGGCCACATCTCGGGGTCACGGGTGAGGGTGCCCTCCGGGTAGAAGGCGACGCATTCGCCGCGCTCGATGGCGTCGACGGCGGCCCTGAAGGCGTCCAGCGCGTTGGTGGTCTCGCGGTACACGGGAATCTGGCCGGTGCCACGCAGCATCATCCCGACGAAGGGGGTCTTGAAGAGCCCCGCCTTGGCGAGAAGCCGCGGCACCCGGCCGGTGTTGTACTGGAAGTGCCCGTACGAGAGCGGGTCCAGATACGAGTTGTGATTGACCGCAGTGATAAATCCGCCGTCGGCCGGAATGTGTTCCATTCCCCGCCAGTCGCGCTTGAACAGAACCACCAGCGGCGGTTTTGCGATGGCCGCTGCCAAGCGGTACCAGAAGCCGATTCTACGGCGGGACACCCGAACACCTTTCGCTACGGAACTGGCTGTGGAGCCGTGCTGCTCTCCACGGACCTGACCACGGGGCTGTACTGCCTGACTACCGACGGTCAAGTCTCGCCCCAGGCCCCTGCTCTGTCGAGAACACCGTACGCCTCACCTTCGGGACCGACCCCCCGGGTTGTCGTACCGACAGGCGAGAATGGGTGGCTATGCGTATCGAGGGGGAGACCGCCACGAACACCGACCCGACCGGCCGCTGGTCCCTGGTCGTCCCGTTGAAGCCCCTGGCGGTGGCCAAGAGCAGGCTGACGCCCTCGTCGGGCGCCCTGTTGCGGCCCCGACTCGCTCTGGCCTTCGCCCAGGACACCGTGCACGCCGCGCTGGCCTGCCGGGCCGTCCGCGATGTGGTGGTCGTCACGGACGACACGAGGGCCGGCGCCGCGCTGGCGGCTCTCGGTGCCCGCATCGTGGCCGACTCCCCCGCCGCCGGGCTCAACGCGGCCCTCGCGCACGGTGCACGGGCGGTGCGGGCGGCCCGGCCCGGAGCGGCCGTCGCCGTGCTGAACGCCGATCTGCCCGCACTGCGTCACACGGAATTGACCCGGGTGCTCGATTTCTCAGTCGCTTTTCCCCGGGCATTTGTGACCGATGCGGCGGGAATCGGAACGACATTTCTGTCCGCAGGGACAGGAGTGGAATTGCACCCGAATTTCGGCGGGCTGTCGCGGGCCCGGCATCTCGCGTCCGGCGCCGCGGAAATCACGCTCTCCGGCATCGATTCGGTGCGCCAGGACGTGGACACCGGCGACGACCTGCGGGCCGCGCTGGCCCTGGGTGTGGGCCCGTACACGGCGGGGCGCTGGGCCGCGGGAGTCCCGGCGCGGGACCGATAGGCTGCCGTTCATGCAGGCGACCTCGTACACGTACGACCCCGAGACGCGCACCGGCAGCGTGCTGCTCGACGACGGCACCCCGGTGGACTTCGACGCCGCCGCCTTCGACGCCGGCGGCCTGCGGCTGCTGCGTCCGGGTCAGCGGGTGCGGATCGAGGGCCCGGGCGAGGGCGCCGGGCTGCGGATCACCCTGGTGACGCTGCAGACCTTCTGAGCCCCCTCGCGCCGCCCGGAGCGGGCCGGAACAGCCCGCGGGCCGGGCTCCCCGAGGGGAGCCCGGCCCGGCGCGTGTGAGGAGCCCTGTGCTGCTCGGTCTCACTTCTTCCGTGCGGTGGCCTTCTTGGCCGTGGTCTTGCGCGCCGTGGTCTTCTTCGCGGGCGCCTTCTTCGCCGTGGTCTTCTTGGCGGGCGCGGTCTTGCTCGCGACGGCCTTCTTCGCCGCCGTCGCCGTCTTCTTCGCCGCCGCGGGGGTCGCCTTCTTCGCGGCCGCCGTGGTCTTCTTCACCGCCACGGACGCCTTCTTGGCGGTGGTCTTCTTCGCGGGGGCCGTGGTCTTCTTCGCCGCTGCCACGGTCTTCTTGGCGGTGGCCTTCTTCGCGGTGGCCTTCTTGGCGGCCGCCTTGGCCGTCGTGCGGGTGGAAGAACCGCCCGAGAGGCTGCCCTTGGGCGCCTTCTTCACGGCCACATCGTTCTTGGGGAGCTTCTTCGAGCCGCTCACCAGGTCCTTGAAGCCCTGTCCCGCACGGAAACGCGGCACCGAGGTCTTCTTGACCCGTACGCGCTCACCCGTCTGCGGGTTGCGGGCGTAGCGGGCCGGACGGTCGACCTTCTCGAACGAGCCGAAGCCGGTGACCGAAACGCGGTCACCTGCGACAACTGCACGAACGATCGCGTCGAGCACCGCATCGACGGCGTCTGCGGCCTGCTGACGGCCGCCGACCTTGTCGGCAATCGCTTCTACGAGCTGCGCCTTGTTCACGTCTTCCCCTTCGGAGACATAGCCAGAACGAAAGTGTTCAAGCTTTTTCGCACGTTAGGCAGATATATACCGCAAATCAAACACGAAACGGGCTAATCACCCTAGTGCCGCAACGAAGTCGACCGCTGCGCAGTTCCGCAGAGTCAGTCACCTTCGGGGAATCGGCCCTCATCGAGGTCCTTCATCAACCGGTCCAGACGCCTTGCCGCGTCTGGGAGATCGTGCTTCGCCGCGGCCGTGACGACCAGCAGCTTCCGGGACAGCGCCATCCGTACGCCCTCCGGGACTTGCAGTGCACGCACTCGTGAGTGCGCTTCCTTCAATCGGTCGGCGACTTGGCCGTAAAGCTTGAGTTGGCTGTCGCGTTCCATGCACCGATTGTGCCATCTGGGGCGAGTTGTCGCCCGACGGGGTCTCAACAAGCGACTGCGCCCCCTACCGGACGGCAGGGGGCGCAGTACTGGAAAGACGCTGCTCAGGCGTTAATTGTACGTGGCTTGTGGGCCGGCCTGGTCGCCTCGTAAGCCGAGATGTCCGCTTCGTTCTGCAGGGTGAGGCTGATGTCGTCCAGCCCGTTCAGCAGCCGCCAGCGGGCGTTCTCGTCGAGTTCGAAGTCGGCGGCGATGCCTTCGGCGAGGACCTGCCGCTTCTCCAGGTCGACCGTGATCTCGGCTGTCGGGTCGGCCTCGGTCAGCTCCCACAGGGCGTCGACGACCTGCTGGTCCAGGACCACGGTCAACAGCCCGTTCTTCAGCGAGTTGCCGCGGAAGATGTCGGCGAACCGGGAGGAGATGACGGCCTTGAAGCCGAAGTTCTGCAGGGCCCAGACGGCGTGCTCGCGGGACGACCCGGTACCGAAGTCCGGACCGGCCACCAGCACCGAGGCGCCCTTGCGCTCCGGGCGGTTGAGGACGAAGTTCTCGTCCTTGCGCCAGGCCTCGAAGAGCCCGTCCTCGAAGCCGTCCCGGGTGACCTTCTTCAGCCAGTGGGCGGGGATGATCTGGTCGGTGTCGACGTTGCTGCGGCGCAGCGGGACGGCCCGGCCGGTGTGCGCGATGAAAGCTTCCATGATTCTCAGACTCCGGCGGACGTGCGGTCGTCGGACAGGTCGGCCGGCGAGGCCAGGTGGCCCAGCACGGCGGTGGCGGCGGCGACCTGCGGGGAGACCAGGTGCGTACGGCCGCCCTTGCCCTGCCGGCCCTCGAAGTTGCGGTTCGAGGTGGAGGCGGAGCGCTCGCCGGGGGCCAGCTGGTCGGGGTTCATGCCGAGGCACATCGAGCAACCCGCGTGCCGCCATTCGGCGCCGGCGGTCTTGAAGACCTTGTCCAGGCCCTCCTCGACGGCCTGCAGGGCGACCCGGACGGAGCCGGGGACGACCAGCATCCGTACACCGTCGGCGACTTTGCGGCCGTCCATGATCGCGGCCGCGTTGCGCAGGTCCTCGATCCGGCCGTTGGTGCAGGAACCTACGAAGACGGTGTCGACGTTGATCTCGCGCAGCGGCTGCCCGGCGGTCAACCCCATGTACTCCAGGGCCTTTTCGGCGGCGTTGCGCTCCGACGCGTCCTCGTACGAAGCAGGGTCGGGGACGTTGGCCGACAGGGGCGCGCCCTGGCCGGGGTTGGTGCCCCAGGTGACGAACGGGGCCAGTTCGGCGGCCTCGATGACCACCTCGGCGTCGAAGACCGCGTCGTCGTCGGTCCGCAGCGTCTTCCAGTACGCCACCGCGGCGTCCCAGTCCTCGCCCTGCGGGGCGTGGTCGCGGCCCTGCAGATAGTCGAAGGTGGTCCGGTCGGGGGCGATCATGCCTGCCCGCGCACCGGCCTCGATCGACATGTTGCAGATGGTCATCCGGGCTTCCATCGAGAGCTTCTCGATGGCGGAGCCGCGGTATTCGAGGATGTAGCCCTGGCCGCCGCCGGTGCCGATCCGCGCGATGATCGCGAGGATCAGGTCCTTGGCGGTGACGCTGTCGGGCAGTTCGCCCTCGACGGTGATCGCCATCGTCTTCGGGCGGGCCAGCGGCAGCGTCTGGGTGGCCAGTACGTGCTCGACCTGGCTGGTGCCGATACCGAACGCCAGCGCACCGAAGGCACCGTGCGTGGAAGTGTGGGAATCGCCACATACGACCGTGGTGCCGGGCTGGGTCAGCCCCAGCTGCGGGCCGACCACGTGCACGACGCCCTGCTCGACGTCGCCCAGCGGGTGCAGCCGGACGCCGAACTCCGCGCAGTTCTTGCGCAGGGTCTCCAGTTGCGCGCGGGAGACCGGGTCGGCGATCGGCTTGTCGATGTCGAGGGTCGGGGTGTTGTGATCCTCGGTGGCGATGGTGAGGTCGAGGCGCCGCACCGGGCGTCCGGCCTGCCGCAGACCGTCGAAGGCCTGCGGGCTGGTCACCTCGTGCAGCAGGTGCAGATCGATGAAGAGGAGGTCGGGCTCACCTTCGGCGCGCCGGACGACATGGTCGTCCCAAACCTTCTCCGCGAGTGTCCTACCCATCGCTTTCCCTCCGGCCGGCTTCGTCGCCGGCCCAACTAGAGATTCGGTGCGCCACTGTCCGGACCCCCGTGCGGGGCGGTGGCTACGGGCCGTTGTGGGGCCGTCCGTACAGGTTCGCAACTTCCCTGGAATATTGAACTTGCGTTTCACAGAGTGAGACGCGAGTATCGTCGTATGGACAACTCTAGCGGCGTCGGCGTTCTCGACAAGGCAGCTCTGGTCTTGAGCGCCCTGGAGTCCGGTCCGGCCACCCTCGCCGGGTTGGTCGCTGCGACCGGGCTCGCACGACCCACGGCTCACCGGCTGGCCGTGGCACTGGAACACCACCGCATGGTGGCGAGGGACATGCAGGGCCGCTTCATCCTCGGCCCCCGGCTGTCGGAACTCGCGGCCGCGGCGGGCGAGGACCGGCTGCTGGCAACGGCGGGACCGGTGCTCACCCACCTGCGCGACATCACCGGCGAGAGCGCCCAGCTCTATCGCCGGCAGGGCGACATGCGGATCTGCGTGGCGGCGGCGGAGCGGCTGTCCGGCCTGCGGGACACCGTGCCGGTCGGCTCCACGCTCACCATGAAGGCGGGATCGTCCGCCCAGATCCTGATGGCCTGGGAGGAGCCGGAGCGCCTGCACCGCGGCCTCCAGGGCGCCCGCTTCACCGCGACGGCACTCTCCGGCGTACGCCGCCGGGGCTGGGCCCAGTCGATCGGCGAGCGGGAACCGGGCGTCGCCTCGGTCTCCGCGCCGGTGCGCGGTCCCTCGAACCGGGTGGTCGCGGCGGTCTCCGTCTCCGGGCCCATCGAGCGGCTGACCCGCCACCCGGGCCGGATGCACGCCCAGGCCATCATCGACTCGGCGGCCCGGCTGAGCGAGGCCCTGCGCCGCACCGGCTGACCCGCCGGCCCCACCCTTCCGGAAACCGGCCGCCCCAGCGCCGTGGCGGCCCCTTCAGAACCTCACTTCGCCGGTGAACGGTGCGCGAGGCGCTCCGCCGCCCTGCGCCCCCGCCCCTCGATCGGCAGCATCCCGGTCGCCGCGGCCAGCCCGTACGCCGGCATGTCGGCGTAGATGGACTCGTAGCCGCCCTCGGGCACCATGTAGGTCTCGTGCCACAGCCCCACGCGCTGACGGGACTTCGTCTCCTTGCGGTTGATCATCGCCCACGCCTTGCGGTGGAACATGTCGGGCGCCGCCGCGTACGCGTACTGCTCCAGGTCGGCCGCCTCCCGGTCGCCACGGCCCGCGAGGTGCTGAAGTACGTCGACGACGAGTCGCTGGGCCGGACGATCCGACTGGGCGCCGCCCTCTGGGCGCTCCCGCACGGCCCGGAACCGGACGAGGAGGCACCGGAAACCGCGCTCGCCCGGGACGAAGTGGAGCGGCTCCTGGGCCGGTTGGGGTGGACCACCGCTCAGGAGATCGGTTCGCTCTCCCCCGTCCACCGGTCCGTGGTGGCGTCGCTGGCCACGCTCATCCGTCTCGGCTATCCCTGCGAGGGCGACTACCTGGTGGAGCAGGCGCGGCTCACGCATCAAGTGGCGGTCCGCGACCTGGACATGATGGAAACGTATCCGTCGGAGGCGGAGCAGGTGGAGAAGGCGGTCGCCTCCGCGGTCCTGTACGAACCGCTGCTGGCCTCCCTGCGCCGACAGGCCCAGGAGGAGGAGTCCGCGCGGCGGTTCGGGCTCTGAGCCCGGCCGGGTCGAACGGCCCGCGTACACAAGCAGAAAGCCCCTCACCGGAGTGAAGGGCCACTGTCTTGCGCTCTGTTGTACCCCCGACCGGATTCGAACCGGCGCTACTGCCGTGAGAGGGCAGCGTGCTAGGCCGCTACACAACGGGGGCTTGATTACTGCGACTTGCTGTCTTGCGCTGGGCTACCAGGACTCGAACCTAGAATGACGGTACCAGAAACCGTAGTGTTGCCAATTACACCATAGCCCATGGTGTTACAAGTACCCCCGACCGGATTCGAACCGGCGCTACTGCCGTGAGAGGGCAGCGTGCTAGGCCGCTACACAACGGGGGCCCTAGCGATCCTGCATCGAGAGCGTGGGTGCGACCCAAATGTTCTCGCGGGAAGGATCTGTACCCCCGACCGGATTCGAACCGGCGCTACTGCCGTGAGAGGGCAGCGTGCTAGGCCGCTACACAACGGGGGCTTAATTACTGCGACTTGCTGTCTTGCGCTGGGCTACCAGGACTCGAACCTAGAATGACGGTACCAGAAACCGTAGTGTTGCCAATTACACCATAGCCCACTGAAAAGCAACCCCATGGGGATCTCTCTTCTGTCTGCGCTTCCCGACCGGATCTTTCGGGCCGTTCGGGCGGCGCAGGAAGAACATTACCCGAAGGTGTCCGGCGCTCCAAAACGGGTATCGCCCGCCAGCAGGCCGGGAAGCTGGTCCAGGGCCGTGATCCGGACGAGTTCCGGACGTCCGCCCCGGCCGCCCCGGTCCAGCCAGATCCCGGTCAGCCCGGCGGCCACCGCACCGGCGGCGTCGATATCGGGTTCGTCCCCGACGTAGGCGACCTCGTGCGGATCGAGCGCGAGGGCCTGGCAGGCTGCGTGGAAGGCCCCGGCGGCGGGCTTGGAGACGCCCAGCTCAACGGCGCAGACCACCGCCTCGAAGCGGTCCCGCACCCCGAGCTCGCGCAGCTTGCGGTCCTGGCTGTGGATGCTGGAATTCGACAGTACGGCGTGCCTGAAATCACCTGCCAGCCGGTCCAGCACGGGCACGGTGTCCGGGAACAGCGACCAGGCGGCCTCGTAGTGGGCCGCATGCCGGCCGAACCAGCTGTCGGCCTCCTCATCGCTGAGGCCTCGCCCGAGGAACGAGCGGACCCGCCCCCTCCGCTGCCCCTGAAAGTCGGTCTCCCCGGCGGCGAATCGCGCCCAGTGCACGTCCGTGATCGACTTCCACGCGTCGAGTGCCTGCTCGTGGGACGCATACCCGCCGGGCAGGCCCTCGGCCTCGAGGTGCTTGCGCATGCCGATGCGGTCGGCGCCCGAATAGTCAAAGATCGTGTCGTCGATGTCCCAGAGGACAGCTCGGATCGGCATGCGTCCGAGAGTACGCGGCTACGCGGCGAGACCGGTGGGCTTCGCGGTGCTTTGCAGGCCGATGAAGACAATCTTGAGGTCATCGATCTGCTCAAGGGAGAACAGGTCGTCCGGACCGCCGGGCGCGCGGTCGTGGAAGGGACTGCCGACTTCGTACAGGTCCCCGACGTCGAGCACACCACGCTTGGTGACCACGTCGTCGATCAGCGTGATGAAGTCCAGCTGCGAGGCACTCAAATGCATTCCTGCGATGAAGCTCTCGAATGCCCGCTGGGCCGCCTGCCGGTCCAGTCCGCACAGGGTGCGGACGAACAGACCAAGACCTCCCGCGGCCCGGACCTCGTCAAGATCCTCGGGCGAGGCCACCGCCTCGGCAAGGAAGATCTCTTCCAGACCGGCGAGGTCGTCTTCGGTGATTTGTTCGTTGTGACGCAGCTTGTGGACGGTCGGCAGATTCTGGTGACACATGATCTCGGGGTCGCGGACCTTGAAGTTCTGCCAGCGCAGGTCCTGCTGGGCCTCGTCGAAGAACGGGTCAGGGTCAGGTGTGCCCGTGGCGTTTGCCCGGCGATCCTTGACCGTCTGGAGCTCGTCCAGGCGCTTGATGAAGAGCAGGTACGTGATCTCCTCCATCACCTCCAGCGGATTGGCGATGCCCCGACCAGAACGCGTCCCACCTTGCTCTTCACTTCACCGGTAATCACCCCGCGAGCTTGCTTCCGCCCACTGACACCCGAGAGCCACTCCGGCACACCCGCTCCTGCGCTGCAGCAGCGCAGTCACGTCCTCACTCGGCCTGCACCCCGAGGCTCCCATTCGCCTTGATCGACGCGACCAACGCAGACATGCCGGCCCGGGTGGCCGCGAGTATCACATCCGGGTCGTCGCTCTCACGCAACCGGAGCGTGCCGTCGGGCGCAGCGGCCACGTTGACGCAGTTCGCAGCCTCGCCGCTGAACGACGACTTCTGCCAGACCAAGTTGGCCACGGGATTCCTCTTTCTCTCAGAGTGAGCGCATGACGTGCAGGATGAGGTCCCGGGACTTCGGCGGTCCGAGCGCACACGCCTCCATGCGGTCCAGCACCGTTCGGTACTTGGCGAGCTGAGCCTCACCGTCGACGAACACGGAGCCATGGTCCGCATCCAGTTGAACAGTGTCCAGCCGCGGAAGCGGGCCACCGAATTGGACGATCCCGTGACCGGCGCCGGGAAAGGTCCCCATCCCGAAGGGGATCACCGAGACTGTCAGGTGCGCCTCTTCGCTGCAATCGATCAACTCGCCGTCGGCGCACTCGTACAGTCTGGCCAGCGCCCTGACCCGCTCGGCGCTTACCGCATAGCCGCCGGCCTCGATATTGCTGATACGAGACTGCGTCGCACCGAAGAGTTCTCCCAGGCACCGTTGCCTCACGGACGGCGGAAGTTTGGCACGGGCCACTGTCCTTGCTCCTCGCGTACAGGGCCGCCCAAATCAAGGGCGCTGACGTCCGTAAGAACCTCAGAGCGGGCAACCACAGTTGGCACCGCGCGGCCATGGAGCTGCTGTCGTCCCTGCTCGGCATACTGGAACGCCACGACACGCGGCTCCTCGCCCGCGTCTGGATCAAGGAGGAAGGACTCGCCTTCAACGAGTCCGGCGTCTACCCGACCTCCGTGGGCTCTCTGACCGAGACCTTCCAGGCCCAGCTCGCCCACGAGCACTCCCGCGGAATGATGGTCCTGGACAGCCGGACCAAGGTGAAGAACGCGCCCGATGTCCACTGCGTGACGACGCGCAAGTACCGGACGGGCGGGGACGGGCTGCGCGGAATCATCGAATCGCCCGTCTTCGGGCACAGCGATACACACACCCTGCTACAGCTTGCCGATCTCGTGGTGTCGTCCCTGCTGTTCCCGATCGCTTGCCACGCTTACCTCAACGACCTGACGTGGAACGTGCACTGCGACAACGCGTAGGCACCCCTGCGCGAGCAGTCCGGGGAGCGGCTGAAGAAGCTCCAGTTCCGTTACCAGGACCGGGTCGGAAAGTGGCGCGGTGGCATCGTGGTCTCCGACCGGCGCACCGCGCAGTCCTCCAGCTTGATGTTCGGGCCCACGAAGTCGGGTACGCCGGCCTCGACATCACCGGCAGTCATCCCGGGGCAGCAGGGGATCGAAAACGTCTTGCCGCTCGCCCCGTAGCGAGAACGAAGAGGGGTCGGCAGCCCGCTGGCTGCCGACCCCCTCGCGCAGGCACTACCGACGCTCAGGGCTTGCCGATGTCGACCGCCCACACGCCGGTGGATTCATATACCTCCGGAGCTGCGGTGAGCACCTGGCTCTCCACTCCGCTGGAAACGGCCGCATAGACAGCGTGAGCATGGCGCCAGTCGACACCGGCCGCGATGGCCTGCTCCGCGGCGGCAGTGCTGGCACAGTCGAGTGGCACGAACTCCAGCCCCGGTAGCGATCCTGCGTGCGAGGCAGCGCCGGGCAGTTCCAGACTCGCCGCGAGCAGGCACAGAGCTGGCACATGGGCACGCTGCTCCGCGTCGTCCACTTCGACGACCACAATCGAGGACAGCAGCCGGTGCCCTCGACAGAGGGCCACAACGGCGGTGTGGTCAAGAATGATCACCGGCGACTTCCGATACGTCGGGCAACAATCGCCTGTCGCCACTCCTCGCCTGCGGCCAGATCGTCCGGCCCGAGATCCGTGCCGAAGTGAGCACGCACGTACGCGATCGCCTTCGCCGTCCGTTCGGCCCGCTCATCCTCCGTGGGAACGCTGGAAACCAGACGTTCCACGTACGCACGGGCACTCAGGCCACGCTCCTCCGCAAGCGCTCGGATTCGATCCCTTATCTCATCACTGATCTTGATCGTGGTGTCAGCCATGAAGTCAGAATACAACTGAATACCGATGGGGCGGCCGCTCTGCCCGAGCAACCACCCCATCGTGTGATCCGAAACCGCTACGCGGCCAGCTTCGCCAGCGCCGCGTCCACCCGGGCCAGGGTCTTCTCGCGGCCCAGGATCTCCAGGGACTCGAAGAGCGGCAGGCCGACCGTGCGGCCGGTGACGGCGACGCGGACCGGGGCCTGGGCCTTGCCGAGCTTCAGGCCGTGCTCCTCACCGGCGGCGAGGATGGCGGCCTTGAGGGTCTCCGCGTTCCACTCGGCGTCGGCCAGCTTGGCGCGGGCCGTCACGAGCAGGGCGTCGGAGCCCTCCTTCATCGCCTTGGTCCAGGACGCCTCGTCGGTCGCCGGCTCGTCGAGGAAGAGGAAGTCGACGTTGGCCGTGATCTCCGAGAGGACCGTGACGCGGGTCTGGGCGTGCGGGGCGATCGCCGCGAACAGGTCCGCGTCGAAGGCCTCCGGGGCCCAGGGGGCGAACGGGGCGCGCAGCCAGGGGCCGCAGGCCTCGGTGAAGGTCTTCACGTCGAGCCGGCGGATGTGCTCGGCGTTGACGTGCTCGCACTTCTTGAGGTCGAAGCGGGCCGGGTTGGCGTTGACGTCCTTGATGTCGAACGCGGCGACCATCTCGTCGATGTCGAAGATGTCGCGGTCCTCGGCGATCGACCAGCCGAGCAGCGAGAGGTAGTTGAGCAGCCCCTCGGGCAGGAAGCCGCGCTCGCGGTAGAGGTTGAGCGAGGCCTGCGGGTCGCGCTTGGAGAGCTTCTTGTTGCCCTCGCCCATGACGTACGGCAGGTGGCCGAACTCAGGGGTCTGCTTGGCGATGCCCAGCTCGATGAGCGCCCGGTACAACGCGATCTGGCGCGGGGTCGAGGAGAGCAGGTCCTCGCCGCGCAGGACGTGGGTGATGTCCATCAGCGCGTCGTCGACCGGGTTGACCAGCGTGTAGAGCGGGGCGCCGTTGGCGCGGACGATGCCGTAGTCCGGCACGTTCTCCGGCTGGACGGTGATGTCGCCGCGGACCAGGTCGGTGAAGGTGAGGGCCTCGTCGGGCATCCGGAAGCGGACGATCGAGGTGCGGCCCTCGGCCTCGTACGCGGACTTCTGCGCGTCGCTCAGGTCACGGCAGTGGCCGTCGTAGCCGGACGGCCTGCCGGCGGCGCGGGCGGCGTCGCGGCGGGCGTCGAGCTCCTCGGTCGTGCAGTAGCAGTGGTACGCGTGGCCGGCGGCGAGGAGCTTCCCGGCGACGTCCTGGTAGATGTCCATGCGCTGCGACTGGCGGTACGGGGCGTGCGGGCCGCCGACCTCGGGGCCCTCGTCCCAGTCGAGACCGAGCCAGCGCATCGAGTCGAGGAGCTGGTCGTACGACTCCTCGGAGTCGCGCGCCGCGTCGGTGTCCTCGATGCGGAAGACCAGGGTGCCCTGGTGGTGCCGGGCGAAGGCCCAGTTGAAGAGAGCTGTCCTGACCAGGCCCACATGGGGGTTGCCCGTCGGGGAGGGACAGAAACGTACACGGACCGGTCCGTTAACCACGCTTGATCACCTTGTTGGTGAGAGTGCCGATGCCTTCGATGGTGACGGCGACCTCGTCGCCGACGTGCAGGGGTCCGACCCCCGCGGGAGTGCCGGTGAGGATCACATCGCCCGGGAGCAGCGTCATGGCTTCCGTGATGTGGACGACCAGATCCTCGATGGAGCGGATCATGTCGCTCGTCCGGCCCAACTGGCGTTGCTCGCCGTTGACCGTGGCCTGGATGGCGAGGTCGCCGGGGTCGAGGTCGGTCTCCACCCAGGGGCCGAGCGGGCAGGAGGTGTCGAAGCCCTTGGCCCTGGCCCACTGCTTCTCGCGCTTCTGGGCGTCTCGGGCGGTGACGTCATTGGCGCAGGTGTAGCCGAAGATGACGTCCTTGACCCGCTCGCGCGGCACTTCGCGGCACATCCGGCCGATGACCACGGCCAGCTCGGCCTCGTGGTGCACCTCTTCGGAGAACGAGGGGTACTCGATGGCGTCGCCGGAACCGATCACCGAGGTGGTGGGCTTGAAGAAGGCGACGGGGACGTCGGGGACCTCGTTGCCGAGTTCCGCGGCGTGCTCCGCGTAGTTGCGGCCGATGGCCACGACCTTGTTGGGGAGTACGGGCGGCAGCAGCCGGACCTTGTCCAGCGGGACCTTGACCCCGGAGAGCTCGAACTCGGCGTACGGGATGCCCTTGATGATGTCGAGGACGAGACCATCGGGCCCGTCGCCCTCGACGGCGCCGAAGGCGACATTGCCGTCGATGGAGAACCTGGCGATGCGCACGGGAAGCTGTGGCCCCTCACTTGCTCTGGCTGAAGACTGACGCTCCAGGCTAACGCGCGTGAGGGTGACGCCTCGCTATATGAAGACCGGCGATTACTCCGCGGCGGTCGTGACGGCTTGGGGGGCGACCATGAGGATCGTGCGGCGGGGGTTGGCCGTCTGTGTCGGCAGGTCGAGCGCGTGCTCCGGCCGCTCCGGCGTGCGCAGCGCTTCGGCGTCCTTGAGGTGCGCCAGCGTCGTGCGCCGGGGGTTGGCAATGTTGCGGAACATCGTCGTCGTCTTCATCTGCCGTTCGGACCCTGTCGGTAGGGGCACCACCCGGAGGGGTGCCGGTCATCGGTTGTCGGTTTTGCCATCCGTGTAAAGCGTCAGGCTAAACATCTGATTCCCTCCGGGAGCCCGGAAGAGACGACGATCATCGTGTGAGTTTGCTCACCCAGGGGCCGACAATCACCCCAATACGGGCGGTCAACTCGACCCGAAGAAAAGGACATTCCGCCACTGAATGAATCATTCCGCTCCCGATCATGCCGTCTAGGGCACCCGCCACATACACCTGATTCACCCGCAATCGTCCATTTTGGCAGTGAACCGGCTCCACGGCTTGTCACACCACCATCACAACGCGTCACGCAGGTCACAGCCCGGTACCTGGCCCTTGTTGGAGATCCTGCACTGTGCTGGAATTCCACGCACCGCCGCAGGTTTCAGGCCGGCGCGCAGGGGGCGCAAGGGAGCGCCGAGCCGAGTGGCGGCGGGAAGGGGAAGAACGCCGGTCACTCAAGACCACCATGGGGCGGTACAACGCCCCACGACGCCGACACCGTTCCATCCGTCATTGACGGAGGGGAACGCCTGGTCCAGAGGTTGCGACGCTAGTGCAGGGACGTTTCAAGAGGGATGGCAGCGCGGCGGCCGAACAGGAGCCGCGCGGCGGGACCGACCGCGGCTCCTCGCCCCAGCACGCCCAGAACCCCGGACCGGCCACGGCCGGCGACAACACCGACCACGCCAAGCGCTCGGGCGCCGCGGCGAAGGGCGGTTCCGATCCGATCACGTCGGTCAAGCCGCAGGGCCCGGTCAACACGGGCTCGCGCGTAGCTCTCCGCAACTGGCGGATCAGTACCCGTCTGGTCTCCCTGCTCGCCCTGCCCGTGGTCGCGGCGACCACCCTGGGTGGCCTCCGCATCAACGACTCCATGAACGACATCCAGCAGCTGGAGCACATGCAGCTGCTGACCAAGATGACCAAGCAGGCGACCTCGCTGGCCCAGGCGCTCCAGGAGGAGCGCGACCGGTCGGCCGGCCCGCTGTCCAACGGAGTGCCGGACACCGACTTCAAGGTCACCGAGCCGCGGAAGAAGACCGACCGCGCGAAGAAGGCCTTCCTCGCCGCGACGAACGACATCGGTGACACCGAGGGCGACGAGGCCCTGGAGAGCATCCACTCCAGCGTCACCCAGATCGCCACGCAACTGAGCAGCATCCGCGAAACCCGTAAGCAGGCGTTCACCAAGAACAGCCCGAGCCTTCAGACCGTCGACGCGTACAGCCAGCTGATCACCTCGCTGCTGAGCCTCTCGCAGGACATGGCCCAGGCGACCAACAGCCCCGAGATGATCAAGCGGACCCGCGCCCTGGCGGCCTTCTCCTCCGCCAAGGAGTACGCCTCGATCCAGCGCGCGATCATCGCCGCGGCGCTGCCGGGCGGCAACGACAAGCAGCCGAAACTCGATTCGAACGACCGGCAGTTCGGCCTGGCGGCGCTGCGCAAGGAAGACCTGGCGCGTCGCTCGTTCGAGTCGATCTACACGACCACCGGCAACAACGCGAACGAGCTGACGGCCACGCTCGACGAGGGCAACCCGGAGATCAAGGCCGCCGACACCTACGCCAAGAAGGTGCTCGACAGCCCGATGAGCATGACCGGGACGGCCCGGCGTTCGTACCTCGACTGGTACGACCAGGACTCCAACAAGATCCAGGCCATGAAGCAGATCGAGGAGACGCTCCTCAGCGACATGGAGGGCAAGGCACGCGAACTGCGCGACCAGGCCCAGCGCGAAGCGATCATCAGCGGTGCGCTCATCCTGCTCGTGCTCGGTGTCTCGCTGGTCGGCGCCTTCGTCGTGGCCCGGTCCATGATCCGCTCGCTGCGCCGGCTCCAGGACACCGCGACGCGCGTCGCCCAGGACCGGCTGCCGGAGCTCGTCAAGCAGCTCTCCGAGGCCGACCCGCAGGACGTCGACACCTCGGTCGAGTCGGTCGGTGTGCACTCCCGGGACGAGATCGGCAAGGTCGCCGCGGCCTTCGACGACGTGCACCGCGAGGCCGTCCGCCTCGCCGCCGAGCAGGCCCTCCTCCGAGGCAACGTCAACGCGATGTTCACCAACCTCTCGCGTCGTTCGCAGGGCCTCATCCAGCGTCAGCTCTCACTCATCTCCGAGCTGGAGTCGCGCGAGGCCGACCCGGACCAGCTGTCCTCGCTCTTCAAGCTCGACCACCTCGCGACCCGTATGCGCCGTAACGGTGAGAACCTCCTCGTCCTCGCGGGCGAGGAGCCGGGCCGCCGGTGGACCCGTCCGGTGCCGCTGGTCGACGTGCTCCGTGCCGCCGCCTCCGAGGTGGAGCAGTACGAGCGCATCGAACTGGCCGCGGTGCCCGCCACCGAGGTCGCCGGCCGGGTCGTCAACGACCTCGTGCACCTCCTCGCCGAGCTGCTGGAGAACGCCACGTCGTTCTCCTCGCCGCAGACGAAGGTCCGGGTCACCGGTCACGCACTGCCCGACGGCCGGGTGCTCGTCGAGATCCACGACACGGGTATCGGCCTCTCCCCCGAGGACCTCGCGGCGATCAACGAGCGGCTCGCCTCGCCGCCCACCGTGGACGTCTCGGTCTCCCGCCGCATGGGTCTGTTCGTGGTCGGCCGGCTGTCCCTGCGCCACGGCATCCGGATCCAGCTGCGGCCCTCCGACTCCGGTGGTACGACCGCGCTGGTCATGCTCCCCGTCGATGTCGCGCACGGCGGCAAGATGCCGGTTCCGAAGCAGGCCCAGGGCCAGCAGTCCGCTCCCGGCGGCCTGCTCGCCGGTGGCGCTCCCCGTCCCGGTCTCGACAGTGCTCCGTCGGCTCCCGGCGGCCGGCTCCCGGCCGGTTCTGGTGCCGGTCGCGGTCAGGTCGGTCCGGGCTCCGGTCAGCGGGCCGCGCTGCCCGCCCGGGACACCGCCGGCCGGTCCCAGAACCAGCAGGGCCAGCCCGGTCAGCAGGGCCAGCCCGGTCAGCAGGGCCAGCCCGGTCAGCACGGCCGGCCCGGCCAGCCCGGTCAGCAGAACTCTGGCTTCCAGAGCGCCGGGCTGTCCGGCACCGGTCCGCAGGGCCGGCAGCCTCAGGACGCCTCGCGTCAGGAGCCGCAGCGTCAGGGCGGCGGCCTCTCCGGCGCCTTCGGCGGCGGTGCCCGGCTGGGCGCCCGCGGCCAGGGCGACGGCACCGGCCGTACGGACTCGGGCCAGCCCGGCATGTTCGATCAGCGGCGTCCGGAGCAGAACGGCCAGGGTGCGGGGAACGGCCCCGGCCGGCACGCTCCGCAGAACCCGGCGGGCCAGGGCGGCTTCCAGCAGCACGGCGGTCCGGGCGAGAACGGCCGTCAGCTGCCCCCGGTCGGCGGTCCGCGTGCGGAACTGCCCGGTGGCAACCCTCAGCCGCAGCGCCCGCAGGCCACCAGCTGGGGCTCCCAGGGGCAGTCCGCACCTCAGCAGCCCTCCGCGCACGACGCCCCCCGCGGTCACGAGGAGCCGGAGTCCACCAGCCAGTTCCAGCGGCCGCTGAACCCGCCTCCGCACGGCCGGCGTCCGTCGATGGACGACCGGCAGGGGCCGGGCTCCACCTCGGAGTTCACCCGCCCGGACTACTCGGCGCCCGCTCCGGGTCCGCAGTACGGGCCGGGTCAGCCGCAGGCGCCGGACCCGGCGAGCACCGCGCAGTTCCCCCGCCCCGACTTCGGCCGTCCGCAGGACCAGGGCCAGGGGCAGGGACAGGTCGCGCCGGCCCGGCGCGACCGCGGCAACGAGGACTTCGGTGCTCCGCGTCCGCCCGTCGCGCAGCAGCCGGACCCGCAGTACCGGCCGGCCCTGCCGCAGCAGCCCGAGGCGCTTCCGCCGGCCTCCGGGCCCGGCGACGGCCGTACGCCGCTGTACGACACGCTGGAGACGAACTGGTTCCACGGTCCGCAGCAGAACGGCCAGCAGCAGCCGCCGCCGCCCGCCACGCCGCAGACACCGGCCTTCACCCAGCAGTCCGCCGACGAGCGTCCGGCACCGCCCGCACCGCAGCACGGTACGGGCGACACCAACGGCGTCACGAGCTCCTGGCGCGCCTCGCCGAACGATGAACTCGTCCGGCAGGCGGAGCGGGTGAAGAAGCCCGCAGCAGGCGGAATTACTACTTCCGGTCTGCCTCGCCGGGTCCCGCGTGCCAATCTGGTACCGGGCACCGCCCAACAGCAGAATCATCAGTCAGGTCCCCAGGTGTCGCGCGCGCCGGATGATGTGCGCGGGCGGCTTACCAATCTCCGCCGGGGCATCCAGCAAGGGCGTCAGGCCAACAACGGCCAGTCGACCGGCAGTTTCCCACTCGGCCCCACTCACCAGCAGGAGCGTTAGTTGAGCCCGATGAGTCAGGCCGCGCAGAATCTGAACTGGTTGATCACCAACTTCGTGGACAACACCCCTGGGGTGTCGCACACGGTGGTGGTCTCCGCAGACGGCCTGCTGCTGGCAATGTCCGAAGGTTTCCCGCGCGACCGCGCCGACCAGCTGGCGGCTGTCGCCTCCGGTCTGACGTCGCTGACCGCGGGAGCCTCCCGGATCTTCGAAGGCGGCGCCGTCAGCCAGACCGTTGTGGAGATGGAACGCGGGTTCCTCTTCCTGATGTCCGTCTCCGACGGTTCCTCACTTGCCGTACTGGCCCATCCGGACGCCGATATCGGTCTGGTCGGGTACGAAATGGCTCTGCTCGTGGACCGGGCGGGCACAGTCCTCACCCCGGACCTCCGTGCCGAGCTCCAGGGCAGCCTGCTCCACTAGGCGGCCGTGAATCGGTGACACAGACGATTACCCCAGGTATTGCACTCAACCCTCGCCCGTCCGGCCGTTTACAGCCCCCCACCGGCCCCTTCAGACGGCAAGCCGACACCCTGCTGTCACGCCCGGAGGATTCATGACCCCGCCACCCGCCTCACCTGATCCGTACGGCGCGCTGAACCACGCGTCGTACGAAGGTGAAGGCGATCAGCCGCTGGTTCGTCCGTACGCCATGACCGGCGGCCGGACCCGACCGCGCTACCAACTAGCGATAGAGGCGCTGGTCAGCACCACGGCCGACCCCGCGCACCTGGGGACACTGCTCCCCGAGCACCAGCGGATCTGCCACCTGTGCCGTGAGGTCAAGTCGGTGGCCGAGGTGTCGGCCCTGCTGTCGATGCCGCTCGGTGTGGCCCGGATTCTCGTCGCGGACCTGGCGGAAGCCGGCATGGTGGCCATCCACCAGCCGGGCAACGGAGAGGCCGGCGGCGCGCCGGATGTGACACTGCTCGAAAGGGTGCTCAGTGGACTTCGCAAGCTCTAGTGGCGGTGCCGCCCGTGCCACCACCTCGGCGAAGATCGTGGTGGCGGGCGGGTTCGGCGTGGGCAAGACCACGTTTGTCGGTGCCGTTTCGGAGATCAATCCGCTGCGCACCGAAGCCGTGATGACGTCCGCGTCCGCGGGCATCGACGACCTGACACACACCGGGGGCAAGACCACCACGACGGTGGCCATGGACTTCGGACGCATCACCCTGGACCAGGACCTGATCCTGTACCTCTTCGGTACACCCGGTCAGGACCGCTTCTGGTTCATGTGGGACGACCTCGTACGCGGCGCCATCGGCGCCGTCGTCCTCGTCGACACCCGCCGCCTCGCCGACTGCTTCCCCGCAGTCGACTACTTCGAGAACAGCGGACTCCCCTTCGTCATCGCCCTCAACGGCTTCGACGGACACCAGCCCTACACCCCCGACGAGGTACGCGAAGCGCTCCAGATCGGACCCGACACCCCGATCATCACCACGGACGCCCGGCATCGCGGTGACGCCAAGAGCGGTCTCATCACGCTGGTGGAGCACGCGCTGATGGCGCGACTCAAGTAGGCACAAGTCGGTATTGCCGTACGGCAGTTAAAGTAGTCACACGGGGGTGGGCTGTGTCCTTAGACACGATCCACCCCTGTGTTCATAACGTTTCGAAAGAGAATTACCTCACGGCCGATACCCGATGCGCACGACTGGTGCCGCTGTGCTCACATGAGCTCCGCCTTTTGGCGGGGCTCGTTCTTTATGCCCGTTTTATCCGAGGCCTGCACCAGTCGGAATGGCTCATTCCGACTGTTTGGAACGCGGCCGTTCCCCGTGCTGCAATTCGACGAACTCCCGAGTAGTACGGCCCTGAACAAAACACGGCACAGCGTAGGTGCCGACGCCGAGAGGTTGTTGGTCGAGTGAGGCGTAACAACGAGGGCTCCGCGGCGCAGCCGGAGCGGGGCAACTTCACCCCGCCGCGCGCCGCGGCGTCGTCAGCCGATGTGCCCGAGAAGGCGTCGGCCGGCGACAGCACCAGCCGGATGTCCCCGCGCAACTGGCGCGTGGCCACCCGGCTGAACGCGATCCTCCTGATCCCCGTGCTGGTCGGCCTCGTCATGGGCGGCTTCCAGGTGAAGGGCTCGATCGACACCTGGCAGGAAGCCCAGGACGCCGAGAAGACCGCGCTGATCGTGCGCGCCGCCTCCGAGTACGGGCAGGCGCTGCTGAACGAGCGCGACCTCTCCGCCCAGCCCCTGCTGTCCAACAACCGCACCGCGGCGGCCGTCGCCCGGGTCCGGGCCACCACCGACGCGGCCGCCGAGAAGTTCGACACGGCCGTGAAGGACATGCCCGCGAAGGAAGGCCTGGAACGCCGCCTCAAGCTGTTCAAGCTCGAGGAGCCCAAGCTTCCCGGCCTCCGCAAGGCCGCCTACGCCGAGGCCCTGGACCCGGTGAAGACCGAAGAGGGCTACGTACAGGTCCAGCACTCCCTCATGGAGTTCTGCAACGAGCTCGGCCTCGGCACCGGCAACATCACCAGTTACGGCCGTACCGTCTACGCGATCGAACTGGCCAAGGCCGCAGAATCGCTTCAGCGCTCCATCGGCATGCATCTGCTGATACGGCCCAGCCAGGAGAGCGGCAAGTTCAACGACCAGGTCAAGGCCTTCGGCTCGTACAACTACCTGGAGCAGATCGCCCTCGGCGAGTTCGTCTCCGGCGGTACGCAGGCGGACGCGGCCCGGCTGAAGAAGGTCATGGCGGGCAAGGCCGCCGAGGGTGCGGCCAAGGTCAAGGCCGCCAAGGAGCAGGCCGCCGCGGCGGGTGTGCCGTTCGTGACGCCGCCCACCCTCGACGGCTCGGTCTTCGACGGCATGGCCCAGCAGATCGCGCTGGGCAGGAGCCCCGGCCAGCTCAAGGCGAAGGGGATCACCCCCGAGACTTGGATGGCCGCGGCCACCGCGAAGTTCGACGGATACACCACGGTCGAGGACGAGCTCGTCGACAAGGCCGTGACCGAGGCCGCGGACATCTCGTCCGGCGCCAGGACCGACGCCGTCGTCAACGCCGCGATCGTGCTCGTCGCCCTGCTGGTCGCCTTCGTGCTGGCCGGCCTCATGGCCCGCCAGATGAGCCGCTCGATGCACCAGCTGCGCAACGCCGCCTTCGGCATCGCCGAGCAGCGGCTGCCCTCGCTGGTCGACCAGCTGTCCCGGACCGACCCGGGCCGGGTGGACACCCGTGTTCAGCCGATCCCCATCAACAGCCAGGACGAGATCGGCGAGGTCGCCCGCGCCTTCGACCAGGTGCACCGCGAGGCGGTCCGGCTGGCGGCCGAGCAGGCCATGCTGCGGGGCAACGTCAACGCGATCTTCACCAACCTGTCGCGCCGCAACCAGTCGCTCATCGAGGGTCAGCTGACGCTCATCACCGGCCTGGAGAACAACGAGGCCGACCCGGACCAGTTGGAGAGCCTGTTCCGGCTGGACCACCTGGCGACCCGGATGCGCCGTAACGGCGAGAACCTCCTGGTGCTCGCCGGTGAGGAGCCCGGCCGCCGCTGGAACCAGCCGGTGCCGCTGGTGGACGTCCTCAGGGCCGCCTCCTCCGAGGTGGAGTCCTACGAGCGCATCGAGCTCTCCGGGGTGCCGGACACCGAGATCCACGGCCAGGCCGTCACCGACCTCGTGCACCTGCTGGCCGAGCTGCTGGAGAACGCCACGACGTTCTCCTCGCCGCAGACCAAGGTGCGGGTCACCGCGACCCGGCTGCCCGACAGCCGCGTGATGATCGAGATCCACGACAAGGGCATCGGCCTCACCGGCGAGGACTTCGCCGACATCAACCACAAGCTGGCCAACCCGCCGACGGTGGACGCCGCGGTCTCCCAGCGCATGGGCCTCTTCGTGGTCGGCCGGCTCGCCGACCGGCACGGCATCCGGGTCCAGCTGCGCCCCTCGGGCGAGCAGGCCGGAACCACCTCGCTGGTCATGCTGCCGGACGCGATCACCCACGGTGGCGGCGGCGAAGAGGCTCCCACGCAGGACGACTTCACGGTCTCCTCGATCATTCCGCACCAGCAGTCCTTCGACGCGCAGCCCCCGCAGCCCCAGCTGCTCACGGCGGCGGATCTCGGCTTCGACGACTCGCGCTACGAGGAGCCGTCGGCGCAGCCCGCGCAGCCCGACGCGTTGGACCGCTCGCTGATGCGGGAGGAACGCCGCGCGGCGCTGGGGGCGCAGACCGGCGACGAGCACCCGCCGTTCCCGCAGCAGCAGGAGCCGCAGGAGCCGTACCGGGCCCCGTTCGGCGAGGACCCCTACGCCGCGAACCAGTACGCCCAAGAACCGCAGGAGGGCGGACCGCAGGAGCAGCGGTACGAACAGGCCTCGTACGAGGACGGCTACGACCCGTTCCGCGGTGACACCGGCTACGCCCAACAGCCCGACCAGCATGGGCAGAACGGCTACCCGGAGACGGCATACGCGGCCCCCGAGACATCTGAGCAGGCCTATGACGGGCAGTACACCGCCCAGCCTCAGCAAGGCATATGGCCAGATCAGAGCACGCACCAGGGCGTGTACGAAGCCCTGCCGCGGACCGAACCGGATTCTGTTGGGAGCGCCCCCGCCGAGTCGCGGGAGAGCGTAGGCTTCGACCGTTCGGGGCCCGTCCCGAACTCCGGCACCGAGATGACCGAGGCCGGTCTGCCGCGCCGGGGCGGCCAGCAGCACTGGCAGCCCACCGGCCGCGGGAACGACCGCTCCGTCGCCACGCGGGAGCCGCAGCAGGAGCCGCAGGAACCGCAGCAGACGTCGCCCGCGCCGCAGGACGCGGACGGTGGCGACGACTGGCGCTCGGCCAACGACGAACGCTGGGAGCGGGCCGAGAAGCTCCGGGACCCGAAGGCGGGCGGGGTCACCCCGTCCGGTCTTCCCCGGCGCGTGCCCAAGGCCAATCTGATCGAGGGCACGGCCGAGCAGACCCAGCAGGGCGGCCCCCAGGTCTCCCGCGCCCCGGAGGACGTGCGTGGCAGGTTGAGCAACCTGCGGCGGGGCGTCCTGCGGGGACGTAACGCGGGTTCGGACAGCAGTAATACCTACAACCAGGAGCGTTAGTGTGAGCCCGATAAGCCAGGCGGCGCAGAATCTGAACTGGTTGATCACCAACTTCGTGGACAACACCCCCGGGGTGTCGCACACGGTGGTGGTCTCCGCGGACGGACTCCTGCTGGCGATGTCCGAGGGATTTCCACGTGACCGCGCCGACCAGCTGGCAGCTGTCGCCTCCGGTCTGACCTCACTGACCGCGGGTGCCTCGCGGATCTTCGAAGGCGGCGCCGTGAATCAGACTGTTGTGGAGATGGAGCGAGGATTCCTCTTCATCATGTCTGTCTCCGATGGATCTTCCTTGGCCGTTCTTGCACACCCGGACGCCGATATCGGTTTGGTTGGGTACGAAATGGCACTTCTGGTCGACCGCGCGGGCAGTGTCCTCACCCCGGACCTCCGCGCCGAGCTTCAGGGAAGTCTTCTTAACTAGTAGACAGACAGTGCGTTTCGCGGCACCGCGCCATAAGGTGCGGTGCGCGGACCCACTGGGACCGGGACCGGCAGTCGGAGGAGGAATCGTGGGTACACCCCCAGGCGGACACCAGTTCAATGGTGATCAGCAGGTACCGGGTGAGCACAGGGGCGATGGCTTCGACTTCCCCTCCGCACCCGGCAGACAGGACGCGCAGCAGCCTTTTCAGCCGTCCCGGCAGCCTCGGCGCGCTCAGGGCCCGGACGACTGGCCGCAGCAGGAAGCGCGGGGCTCGGACGACTGGCCGCAGAACACGCAGGGTTCGCAGGGGCCTCAGCAGCCCCAACGGCCGCAGCGCCCGCACCGGTACGACTCCCCGCAGCCGCCACCCCGTATTGAGCCGGTGCAGCCGCGCTGGAACGCCGAGCCGGATGCTCCCGCCGCCCACAATCCACTCGTTCGTCCGTACGCCATGACAGGCGGTCGGACCCGACCGCGCTACCAACTCGCCATTGAGGCGTTGGTCAGTACTACGGCTGATCCGTCCCGGCTGCAAGGGCAGTTGCCCGAGCACCAGCGGATCTGCCGGCTGTGCATCGAGATCAAGTCGGTGGCCGAGATCTCGGCCCTGCTCTCGATCCCTCTCGGCGTTGCCCGGATCCTCGTAGCCGACCTGGCAGAGGCCGGACTCGTCGCTATCCACCAGCCCGGCGGCGAAGAGTCCGCCGGCGGCCAGCCAGATGTGACACTGCTCGAAAGGGTGCTCAGTGGACTTCGCAAGCTCTAGCGGCGGAGCGGCCCGCTCCACTACCTCGGCGAAGATCGTGGTGGCAGGGGGCTTCGGCGTGGGTAAGACCACGTTTGTCGGTGCCGTTTCGGAGATCAATCCGCTGCGCACCGAAGCCGTGATGACGTCCGCGTCCGCGGGCATCGACGACCTGACACACACCGGGGGCAAGACCACCACGACGGTGGCCATGGACTTCGGACGCATCACCCTGGACCAGGACCTGATCCTGTACCTCTTCGGTACACCCGGTCAGGACCGCTTCTGGTTCATGTGGGACGACCTCGTACGCGGCGCCATCGGCGCCGTCGTCCTCGTCGACACCCGCCGCCTCGCCGACTGCTTCCCCGCAGTCGACTACTTCGAGAACAGCGGACTCCCCTTCGTCATCGCCCTCAACGGCTTCGACGGACACCAGCCCTACACCCCCGACGAGGTACGCGAAGCGCTCCAGATCGGACCCGACACCCCGATTCTGATCACGGATGCGCGGCATCGGGCGGATGCGAAGAGTGCGTTGATCACTCTGGTGGAGCATGCGCTGATGGCACGCCTGCGGTAGGTCCACTCGCGTCCGGATGTACGTGAGGCCCCGCGCTCCCTCGGGAGTGCGGGGCCTTTCGCTGTGCGCGCCCGGCCTTCGGCCGTGCCCTGTCCTCGGACGCCGGACGGGCTCGACCGTGCCGGAGGGGGTCAGCCCTGCCAGCTGTGGGGGGCCCGGAAGCCGGGGGTGCGCTCCAGGCGGCGCCAGCCGGCCGTGTTGCGACCGCGGCGGGTGGGGGCGTCCGCGGGCTGGGCCGCGGCGCGGGCGAGGAGGACCGCGGTTATGGCGGCCAGCTCCTCGGGGTCGGCAAGACCCTTCTCGACGCGCAGCACGGACTCGGCGGCAGTGCTCATGTATCTCTCTCCGTCTTCTCGGCAGGTCTTCGCGGGGCCTTGCAGGGTGCTGCGGGGCCGCGGACTACTGCGGGGGGTTTCCGTGCTTGCGGGACGGCAGGTCGGCGTGCTTGGACCGGAGCATGGCCAGCGAGGCGATCAGAACCTCGCGGGTCTCGGCAGGGTCGATGACGTCGTCGACCAGGCCTCGTTCGGCGGCGTAGTACGGATGCATCAGTTCGGCCTTGTACTCCTTGACCATGCGGGTCCGCATGGCCTCCGGGTCCTCGGCGTCGGCGATCTGCCTGCGGAAGATGACGTTCGCGGCGCCTTCGGCGCCCATCACCGCGATCTCGTTGGTGGGCCAGGCATAGGTGAGGTCCGCACCGATGGACTGGCTGTCCATAACGATGTAAGCACCGCCGTAGGCCTTGCGCAGGATCAGCGAGATCCTCGGCACCGTGGCGTTGCAGTAGGCGTAGAGCAGCTTCGCCCCGTGCCGGATGATTCCACCGTGCTCCTGGTCCACACCGGGCAGAAAGCCGGGTACATCCAGAAGAGTGATGATGGGGATGTTGAACGCATCACACATCTGGACGAACCTGGCGGCCTTCTCGCTCGCCTCGATGTCCAGGACACCGGCCAGTGCCTGCGGCTGGTTGGCGACGATGCCGACGACCTGGCCGTCCAGCCGGGCCAGGGCGCAGATGATGTTGCGGGCCCAGCGCTCGTGGACCTCCAGGTGGTCGCCGTCGTCGACGAGCTCCTCGATGACCTTGTGCATGTCGTACGGGCGGTTGCCGTCGGCGGGCACCAGGTCCAGCAGGACGTCGCCGCGCCGGTCGGCCGGGTCGTCGCTCTCGACCGTGGGCGGGTTCTCGCGGTTGTTCGAGGGCAGCATCCCGATCAGGTAGCGGACCTCGGCGATGCAGGTCTCCTCGTCGTCGTACGCGAAGTGCGCGACGCCCGAGGTCTCGGCGTGCACATCGGCGCCGCCGAGGCCGTTCTGGGTGATCTCCTCGCCGGTGACCGCCTTCACGACGTCCGGTCCGGTGATGAACATCTGCGAGGTCTCGCGGACCATGAAGACGAAGTCGGTGAGGGCCGGGCTGTAGGCCGCGCCGCCCGCGCACGGGCCGAGCATCACGCTGATCTGCGGGATGACACCGGAGGCCCGGGTGTTGCGCTGGAAGATCCCGCCGTAGCCGGCGAGCGCGGAGACGCCCTCCTGGATCCGGGCGCCCGCGCCGTCGTTCAGGGAGACCAGCGGGGCACCGGCCGAGATGGCCATGTCCATGATCTTGTGGATCTTCGTGGCATGGGCCTCGCCCAGAGCGCCGCCGAAGATCCGGAAGTCGTGCGCGTAGACGAAGACCGTCCGGCCCTCGACCGTGCCCCAGCCGGTGATGACACCGTCGGTGTACGGCTTCTTCTCCTCCAGGCCGAAGCCGGTCGCCCGGTGCCGGCGCAGCTGCTCGACCTCGTGGAACGATCCCTCGTCCAGGAGGAGGGCGATGCGCTCACGTGCCGTCAGCTTGCCCTTGGCATGCTGCGCCTCGGTCGCCCTGTCACTCGGTCCGCGCCGGGCCTGCTCGCGCAGGGCCAGCAGTTCGGCCACACGGCCACGGGTGTCGCTCTGCTCGCCCGGGGTTTCGTCCACAACGGTCATGTACCGACCCTACGAAGCCCGGCAAGAAAATCCTGCCGTCCACTCCGTACAGTCTCCCGCCCGGTTTCCTGGTGGAGCCTGACAGAAGCCCCGGAACATGCAGGCGAAGTGCCAGCCCGCACCTATCATCGTTTGTAGGAAATCAACAATGGCTCACTGTGGCCTGCTGCACACGTCGGTCAGCCGCGGGGTGTCGCGGGGCTGGGCGTCCTGGACCTTCTGGATGTCCTTCAGCCGGTCCAGTACGGGTTTGTCCGGGTGCGCGACGGTGAGCAGCACCGCCTCGTAGAACGCGTCCCGCACGGCGGCCGGCATGACGTCGGAGGCGTCCAGGCAGAGCGGCACCCGCTGGTCGGCGAGGCGGCTGCTGATCTGCTTCTCGACCGCGCCCGTCCTGGCCGGGACCGCCGCGTTCGCCGAGAACACCCCGCCCTTGCGCCCCCAGTCCTCCTGCGCGGACCGGGAGGCGAGCCGCCTGATCATGTCACGGGCCGGGCCGCTGCGGCCGAACAGCGCGGCGAAGTCGGCCGACACCTCGTGGGCCTTCACCGTGTACCGGCCGCCGGGCAGCAGTGGCGCGGAGTCCACGAAGCGGGCCTGCTCCTCGCGGTCCCCGTAGAAGGCGCGGGCGAAGGAGCCCTGGTGCTCCAGGTCGCAGCCGCCGCCGAACAGCAGCCCGTGTCCCCCGACCGGGCCCCGGTGGTCGTCCAACAGCGCGTTCCGGGCCACCTTCGGATCCTGGTCGAGCAGTCCGGCCCAGGTGGTCCAGGCCTTCCTCACGCGTTTGTCGGTCCACGACATGTCGCCGGTCGCCCAGCGCGCGTAGGCGACCGGGCCCGCTGTCTGCAGGATCAGGTCCTCGATCCAGTCGCTGCCGGGCCAGCCGGACGCGCCGTCGTCGCCCATGCCGATGCACCAGGAGTCCAGCCGGGCGGGGGCCGGAGGCGGGGGCGTGTCCTCGCGGTACCAGACGATCGACTTGAGGTCGGCCTTGAGCGGTACCCACAGATGGCCGTCCATGCCCTCCGCCTCGGGCTGCCAGGGCTTCCCGTACTCCTTGGGCTCGTACAGCCCGCGCAGTGAGCGCAGCCGCTTCTCGACGGCGTACTCGACGAGTTCGCCGACGCCCGGCAGGATCGCGATGTCGGGCGGATTGCCGGCCTGGACCTCGGCGAGCAGCACCTCGCGGGTGGCGGCGGTCCCCTGGTAGGTGTACGGGATGCCGAAGTCGTCCAGCACCTCCTTGAAGTGCCGCTCCTGTTCGTCGGTCCACGGGCCGAGGATCGTCACCTTCGGCTCCTCGTCGCTGCCGCCCGGGGCCGAGAGCCCGCAGCCCGCGGCGGTCAGGAGCAGGGTCAGGACGAGCAGCAGGGCGTGGCTTCGCCGGGTCATCCGGCCCTCCAGTAGTCGGCGTTGAGCCGTCGGCAGACGGCGGCGGCGGGCAGCAGGACGATCAGTGCGCCGCCGCCCAGCGCCCCGTAGTACGTCCAGCTCTGCCAGCTCTGGGCAGCCAGCCTGCCGCGCAGGTCCGTGGAGTCGAGGGTGACGTCCTGCTGGGAGTCGGCCAGTTCCTCGGGGGCGTTGTCATGGGCGCGCTCATCGATCCTGCTCAGCAGGTGGCGGGCGGTGTCCAGCCGTTCCTGGGTGGCGGCGGTCGCCCACAGCGGGAAGACGGCCAGGGCGACGGCCGCCAGCAGTGACAGCAGCAGCCAGGGGTCGTGGCTGCGCCCGCAGCGGCCGCGCAGCAGCCACAGCGCGGAGAGCACGGTCAGAGCCATGACCAGCAGGCCCAGTTCGGCGATCACCCAGCCGGTTCGCTGGAGTGCCCCCATGGAGCTGACCCTGTCGACCCGCTGCATCTGGTGTTTCTGCAGGACGTCCAGGCGCGGCACCACTCCGGTGCCCGGCCTGCTGAGGATGCGTTGGGCCTCCGTGAACTTCTCCTGCTGCATGCTGTCGTCGGAGACGTACTTGACCGCTCCGGGCGTCATCGAGCTGCTGTACGAGGTCAGCAGGCCGTTGACCGTTTCGAGCACGCCCCGGCCGCGTTCGCCGTCGAGCTGTACGTCGGAGAGCCGGGACAGGCCCTGGTCGGCGGCGGACAGCTGGTTCTCGTACCGTGCTCCGGCGCCGATCACGTGGTCGATCCCGCGGTCGACCGAGTCCTGTGCCTCTTGGTGGGCGCGCAGCAGCGCCAGTTGGGTGGCGGCGACTCCCTGGACGGCCGGGGCGCCATGGGTGCGCATCTCTCCCGCGGAGTTCTGCACCTCGCGGTAGGACACCAGCAGGACGGTCATCGAGGTGAGTGCGGTCACCACCATTACGGCCAGGTGCAGTTCGAGCAGCCTCCTGGTGCGGAAGCCGCCCTGCCCGCGGGTCCGCAAGGCGCGTGTCCACCGGTTCGGCCGGGGCATCAGAACCGCCTTCCGCAGACGATGCAGTACCGGGCGGAGGGCCCGGCGGGGTGCCGGCAGTCCGGGCATCTCACCGGCTCCGCGGGGGCGCGGCCGGGCAGTTCCAGCCGATGGTCGGCGCCGATGTGCAGACGGCCCAGGCGCACGGTGGCGTGGTCCACGGTCGGGCCGACCCGGACCACGCCCTGGGGGCCGTCCAGGATCTCGGCGACCTCGCGGACCAGGTCCAGGACCCAGGTGGCGCCGATCTCGTCGGCCAGCCGCACCGCGAGGCCGAACTGCCGCTCGGCCTCGCCCCGGCTCATCGGGTCCAGGGCGTCGTATCCGCAGGCGAGGGCGGCCCGCATCCGCTCGGCGACGTTCATCGTCCGGGTGCCGAGCCCGCCGTCGGCCGTGCCCGCTCCCACCGCGACTCCGGGCGGCAGCCAGCGGACCAGCAGCGCCGCGGTGGAGTCGCCGACGGAGACGGTGGCCAGTTGCAGCAGCACGCCCAGCGGGTCGGTACTCGCGTCGACGTGCAGGGTGAGGAGGTAGTCACGGGCGCCCGACTCCCACGGGCGGGTGGGGAAGTCGAACCGGCGCGGCTCCTCCCGCCGGTGCACCGGTTCGAGCACCTGCCCACGGGGGGCGTTCTCGGTCAGGGTCACCCCGCGCACCACGGGGCGCACGGTCACCGAGACGGGCAGTTCGGGGCTGCGTACCCGGCGGATCCGCCGCACGGCCTCGGTGACCGCGGGGCCGAACCGGTCCGGCGCGTCGACGGGGTCGCCGTGCAGCCGCTCGACGACGGCGAGCAGCGGCGCGGGGTCCCAGTCGCTGCCGAGCGCGAGCACATCCGCGGTGAACCTGCCGGCGCAGCGCCTCAGTTCGCTCTGCAGGGCGCTGTCGTCCAGGTCGGCTTCGTCGGACTCGTCCTGACTGCTTCCGTCGGTGATCAGCAGCAGGTGCCGTACCGGCAGCGGGCGCTCGCCGAACAGTGCGCGGGCGGTGGCGAGCCAGACCGGGTATCCGGTGGGCGGCCGGTCACCGGCGGCCCCGGCGATCCGGCCCGTGCTGAACGCGGCCCGGCGCTTCTGGGCGGTGTCGGCCGACGCCCACCCGCCGCGCAACGGATAGCAGCCGGTCGGTGCCCCGTTCTCGTCGGCGCCGCCCAGGACCGTGAAGGAGAGGCCGTCGGGCAGGGCGCGCAGCGCGGTGGCCAGTGCGGCGGCCGCGGCCTCCCGGCGCTCCGCGGCGACGTCCAGCGCGATGACGACGGCGAGTTCGGCGGCGGGCACCTCGTCGACCGGCCCCACCGGGGTCGCCTCGACCCGCAGATGGGCCTCGATCCGTGCGTCGTGATGCGGCTGCTGATCGCGCTGGACGTCGACGGACACCTTCAGGCCGACGGGCAGCCGGGGGGCGGGCAGCGGGTCGTTGACGCCCAAGGCACTGTCTCCAGGGGTTGACGGTTACGGGCCGGGCCGGTGTCAGAACCGGGTCTGCGGGCGGACCGCGTGCGAGAGGTCGATCAGCCGCTCGTACTCGGCCGGTGCCTGGCGCCGCCGGGCCAGCCAGCGGTAGCACTGCTCCAGCCTCACCCGTACGTCCCGCTCCCCGGGTACGGGCGGGGGCGGCAGACCTGTCCGCAGCCACCCGCCGCGCGGCCGCGGCCCGTTGTCCGCGGCCCGCACCGCGTCGAGCTTCCACTCGTACAGCTCGGTCCGGAGCAGCCAGGCGGGTTCGTCGCCCGCGACCACCGCTGCGGGCGCACCCGGCTCCGGGGCGAGCGCGGCGAGGCAGGCGTCGATCTCCGCCTCCTCGGGCAGGGGCCGCTCCCCCGCCGCGAGGCGCGCCGCCCGGATGCGGAAGGCGGCGATCCGCGCGACGGTGTGGTCCCGCGACTCGTCCGGCACCAGGTCGAGGACCTCGATCGCGGCGGCCCGGTCGCCGCGCGCCAGGGCGAGCCTGGCCAGCCCGAGGGCGGCGCCGACGTGTGAGGGGTTGCGGGCGTGCACGGCCCGGAAGAGTTCGTACGCCGAGGGCCCCGCCGCGGCCGGCCGGTCCTCGCCGAGCTGTTCCGCGCTGTACGCCAGCGCCAGTTTGGCCGCGTACTCGCCGGGCAGCGCCCGGTGCACGGCGGAGAACTGTTCCAGGGCCTGTTCGAGCATCGGCTCCCGGTCGTCCAGCACATCGGCGCCACGCAGCGCGAGGAGCCCCCGGTGCCAGCTGAGCCGCCACTCCCGCACCGGTCCCGGGCCCGGTATGGCGGCCGCCGCGGCGAGCTGTTCCCGCGCCGCCGCGAGTGCCTCGTCGCCCTCGTGGCCGAGCAGCAGCCGGGCGTTGTGCAGGCAGATCTCGACCGACTGCTCGCCGTGGGCCGGCTGGTTCAGCGGCTGCCCGGGGTCGTAGCTGCTGACCCCGAACCGGGCCGCCTGCGGGTCGCCCGGATAGGGCCTCGGCACCGGCAGCCGGCGGGCGATCTCGGTCGGGGTGGGCAGCCCGGAGTCGAGCGCGGGTGACTCAGGCGTCTGGCGGCGGCCGTACGGGGGACGGCACAGCCAGTGGGCGTAGTCGGGCACCGAACCCAGCCGGGCGCCCAGCAGTTCGGTGGACGGGGTGAAGTACGCGGAGGGCTCGGGCTGGTCGCGCTTGCCGCGCAGGGCCCGGATCTCGCGCAGGACACCGCGCAGTTGCCCCGACATGTCGTCGGCGGAGTCGAACCGGCGCTCCGGGTCGCGCTCCGTGGCCCGCTCCACCACCAGCCGGAACGAGCTGATGCCGAGTCCGGGCACATCGTCGCCGACCGCCCAGGCGGCCAGTTCGGCCAGGGTGATGCCGACCGTGTGCAGGTCGTGCGCGACGGTCAGCGGTGTACTGCCGTCCATCTCGGGTGCGGCGAACCAGGGCGTGATCACGGGGGGCGGATCGGTGGCACCGGCCTTGCGGACGCCGCCGAGGTCGATGACCTTGATGCCGTCGCGGTGGTGGATGACGTTGGACGGCTTCATGTCGCCGTACAGGAAGTCCATGCCGTGCAGATGGGCGAGGGCCTCCAGGATCTGGCAGCCGTAGGTGATGACGTGCTCGATGTCGAGGACGAAGTCGCCCTGCCGGGTCGATTCGACGACGGCGGAGAGCGTCCGGTCGCCGACGTCCTCCATCACGATGTAGCCGCCGGACACCGTGCCGTCGTCGTTGCGGGTACTGACGAAGTCACGGATCTGGACGATGCGTTCGTGCCGGATGGCGACCAGGCTCCGGCGCTCCTCACCGGCCTGGGCGGCGCCGCGTTCCGCGTAGCGGTTGAGGAGTCCCTTGACCGCTACGAGGTCCTCCAGATGGGTGTCCTCGGCCAGATAGACCCAGCCCTGGCCACCGTGGGCTATCGGCCCGCGGATCTCGTACTGGTCCTGGAGCAGCGGTCCGCCCCTCGTCAGCTCGGGGCGGTAGGAGTACTGGGCTCCGCAGCAGGGGCAGTTGCCCCTGTCCGGTGGTGGGGCCGCGGTGTACGGCGGGACGAACGCGGCCCCGCAGGCCTTGGCCGAGCACGTCATCACGATGCGCACCGGCTGATCGGCGGCGCCGAGCCGGTCGGCCGGGCTGCCCGGCTCCAGCAGCGGCAGTTCGAGCAGTCCGGCGGGGCCGTACTCCTCCGGGGCGGTGGGCAGCGGCGGCAGACCGGGGGCCGCCTCGTCGCGGCCGCAGGTGTCGCAGTGGCCGGTGGGCTGAACGGCCCCGTCGCAGCGGGCGCCGGTGAAGCGGCGGTGTGGGCACCGGATCCTCATGGGCGCCCTGCCGGGCCGGGGCCGGTGCGCTGCCCCGGCAGGATCGGGCGCCGGGAGCGGGACTCTTCGTCGAGATCGGCGCGTAGCTCGCGTAACAGCGTTTTCAGCGCGGTCAGTTGCTGCCGCGGATCCGTGAGCGAGCGCAGTGCGCGCAGCTGTTGGCGGCGGGCGGCCGCGGTGACGGCGGGGCGGGGAGCCACGGACGCCGAGTCGATCATGCCGTTCAACCTGACCCACTCCCGCTCGAAGTGCTCGGCCCTGCCCACCAGTTCCTCGGCCCGCTCGTCCAGGGCCGGCACCAGCAGGTCCCGCGACACCTCGGCCAGTGCCGCTCCGTCGCCGCCGCGGAAGATGATCAGCAACCGGAAGCCGAGTGTCCGTACCCGCGCCAGCAGGGGCACCAGCCCGCGCGGGTCCGGGTCCTCGTCCAGTCCGATCACGGCGAGCACCCGCCCCGATCCGTCGGGGCGTCCGGTGGCCGGGCGCTCCGGTTCGTCGCCACCCTCCAGGAGCCAGTCGCGGTAGGCGTTGCGCCGGTGACGCGGCGGCCGCAGCTGCGCCACCAGGGTCTCGACGAGCTCCTCGGGCCGGGTGCGGCCACCCCGGTAGACCAGGTGGGCCCGGTGGAGGTGGTGCCGCAGAGTGCGGTCGCGGCCGCCGCCGTGCCCGACGACACCGAACCGCACCGCGGGCTGGTCGCCGTCCGTGAACCAGTCGCGCAGGCGTCGGGACAGTCCGCTGTCCCAGCCGTCGGGCCCGCTCAACTCGGCTACGAGAGGTACGAGTTCGGCGATCCGGTCGATCGGGATCATGTACGAGAACGCCAGGTCGTTCTCGGTGGGCAGCCCCAGCTCCAGATCACCGCGCCAGCTCACCACCAGGCCGACGACCAGTTCGTCGTGCGGCTCCTCGCCCCGCGTCTGCACGGCCGCGCCGCTGAATCCGGGGCGTACCACCTCGGCGTTGGTCCCGGCGTCGAGCTGCACCCACGCGCCGTGCAGTCCGCTGATCCGGCCGGTGAGCCACATGCCGTCGTCGAAGGCCTGGGAGTAGCCGCCGATCCACACCTTCCGGCCGCGCTCCATCCGCCGTCCCAGCTGCGCGGGCGCCGCCTGCGGGCGGGGGCTGTCCAGCGCCAGTACGGCGATGTCCTCGCGGCCCGCCCCGTCCAGGCCGGGCAGCCAGCCGCCCGGCGCGACCCGGGCGGCGACCGGCGGGATTCCGGGGTTCTCCGCGAACTCCACCCACATCGGGGTGTCCGGTTCGCCGACGACGTGCGCGCAGGTCAGCATGCGGTCGTGGGTGAGCAGCACCCCGGCCCCGCACACCGGGCCGGCCGCGTCGCCGCGCCGTAATCGGAGCCGCCAGTCCGCCCTCAACTCCCGCATGACATACGAGAGTACGCGCGTGGCAGCCATACTTCCCGGACTCCCGGAAGACTCCCTGCGCCGGGCCGCCCCGCCGGCGCGACCGGAGGTCACACCTCAGCGTGGCCCCGCCGTTCCCGGGTCCACGCCCAGCACCAGCCGTCGTCCGGTGGCGCGGACCTCGATGCCCGGGTCCACCGGAACGGCCCCGCGCACCGGCCGGTCCCAGACCACCTCGACCGGCCGGTCCCAGACCACCTCGAAGGGGTTGCCACTGCGGTCGGGGCCGCTGATCCGGATCGTCGTCGCACCCCGGACCTCGCGCACGAGCACACTGGCCGGCCCGGTCGAGGCGAGCCGTCCCGCCTGGCCCGGCTGCCAGAAGTCGGCGGCGGTCAGCCCGGGCGGGCGCACGGCCACCGCCTGCACGGCGGCGGTGTTGGCGAGCACCGTCAGCCAGTGCCGGTCGGCGGCGCGGGCGGCGACGGTGCGCCGGGAGGCACCGGGCCGCCGGGGGCGAGCGCCAGGCCCAGTGCGGTGGCGCTGCCGGTGGCGAGAAAGGCACGGCGCGACCTGGCGGGCAGAAGTGACACGGGGATACCTCCGGGGTCCAGGTGGTTCAGGCCGGACGGTGGTCGGTCCAGCACGCGCCCGGGGGCGCGGGAAGGGGGCGGGGCCGGCTCCTGGAATCCGTCTGCCGGCCCCGCCCCCCTCACGTGTGCCGCTGTTCAGCCGCCGCAGTGGAAGCGGGCGTTGCCCCAGTCGGCGTGGTCGTTACCGTTGCCGTCGCCGCCGTCACCGACGATCAGCTCGACGTACTTCGCGCCGGTGACGTCCGCCGTCAGCGACCAGGCGGGGTCGGCGGCCCTGAGGACCGGCGACTTCACCTTCTCCGTGCCGTCCGCCGTCACGGAGAACTGCACGCTGCCGGCGCTCTTCTGCACATCGTCCACGCCCACCTCGGTGGTGAACGAGGTGCACTTGCCGCCCAGGTAGTAGCGGATCTTCGCGGGTGCGTGGCTGCCGAGGCCCTTGGCGTAGACCGTGCCGCCGATGGTCAGCGGGGTGCCGTCACCGGTTCCGGTCTCGCCGTTGGAGAGGTCGCGCTCGACCGGTCCCCAGCCGTTCTCGGAGGCCGTCCAGTCCAGGTCGCTGGCCCAGCTGTCGGCGGTGGGCGGCGGCGGCAGGGTGCGGACCGAGGTCTGCGCGCCGAGGGTGCGCCGGGCACCGCCCACGGCGTAGCCCGTCTCCGAACTCAGCTGGTACGTCTGGTACTTGACGTCCACCGGCGGGGTGACCTGCCAGCTGGCGGTGGCCTTCGCACCGGCCGCGACCGAGTCGAAGGTGACGGCGCCCGCGGGCTCGGCCTTCCAGCCGTCGGGGACGGTCAGGTTCACCGAGACACCGGTGACACCGGTGGCCTCGTAGTTGGTGAAGCTCGCCTTCACGACGTTGGCCGTGCCCGGTTCCAGGGTCTCCCCGGCGGGTTCGACGGTGAGCGTGCCGCAGGCGGCCTGCTCTCCGACGGGGGCCTTGCCGAGGTCGGTCACGGTGAAGCCGTCGAGGACGAAGTCGGCGCCCTCGGGGGCGTCGTCGCGCTTGCGCAGCCCGGTCCAGGTGTCGCCGCAGCCCGCCGTGACGGTCTCGGTGAAGTGGCCGGTGGTGTGCTGGGCGCCGATCGGGGTGGTCCGGGTCGTCACCGAGCCGGGCTTGCCGTCCGTGGTGATCCGGTCGTAGCCGTCGACCCACTCGTAGGCGCCGGCATGGCTGGACTGGTAGTCGTACCCGACCTTGTAGCGGTGGCCGTCGGCCATCGGGACGGTCCAGGGGGCGGTGCGGTAGACGAGTCCGGCGTTCTCCTCGTGGGCCTTGAGGGACTCCTTGCCGCCGAGCACGTCGTCGACGAGCTTTCCGTTCCAGCCGGCCTGGGTGTACGGGGCGTGCAGCTGGGAGACGCTGGTGCGGGGGTCGGTGGAGCCGCCGGCGTCGCCCTTGAGGAAGGGGCCCCAGCCCTGGTCGACGTCCTCGAAGTCCTCGTACACGACGGTGTTCTTCCTGGTCGCCGGGGCGTTGGCGACGATGCGTACGTCATCGGCGCGGACCGTCGCCGCGCTGCCCTCGGCGGCTTCGATGCGCAGCGTGGTGCGCCCGTTCGCGGGGGCGGTGAAGTTCACCTCGGCCCGCTGGAAGTACGTACCGTGCCAGTCGGAGGCGGCGACCTGGTCCTTGGCGGTGGAGCGGTCCACGGCCACGGAGTTCCCGCCGGCCGACAGGGTGGTATGCCGGGTCCTGCCGGGCTGGACCTCGATGAGGGCGGAGGCGGTGTAGCGCGTGCCGGGCTTCAGTCCGTCGATGCG
Organism: Streptomyces brevispora; assembly: GCF_007829885.1. Taxonomy (NCBI): domain Bacteria; kingdom Bacillati; phylum Actinomycetota; class Actinomycetes; order Kitasatosporales; family Streptomycetaceae; genus Streptomyces; species Streptomyces brevispora. The sequence goes on along the minus strand of NZ_VIWW01000001.1, from coordinate 4,714,974 downwards.
CTGGGAGAGGGCCGCCGTGCCGGTGCCGGACAGCTCGGCGCTGTTGCGGCCCCGGGTGTCGGTGTCACGGACGGCGGTGCCGGTCTTCGACCAGGCGGTCAGCCCGTTGTCGTTGAAGCCGGGGTCGTCGACGGGGGTGCCCTGTCCCCACTTGGCGTCGGCGGCCTTCGGCGCCTTGTCCGGGTAGAGGACGTACGGCTGCCCGGCCTCGGCCGTGATCGTGATCTCCCCGTCGACGGGGCGGACCGTGCCGGTCTTCACCCGGCCGTTGTCGGTGAGCTCGTAGACGGTGTACGTGCCCTTGGAGGGCACCGCCCAGCTGCTCGTACCGCCGGACTCGCTGTAGTGGTACAGCTTCTTGCCGCCGTCCCACGGCAGCAGGTAGTCGGTGCCGCTGAGCACCTTGCGGCCGTGGTCGTAGAAGGTCCGCTTCCCGTCCTCGACGGTGCCGCTCACGCCGCCGGTGAACGTGATGTCGTTGCCGTCCCAGCGGGTGATCTTCTGCTGCTGGAGGTACTTGGCGGGCAGGTCGCGCTGCCAGACGTTGTCGTAGAAGGCGTTCCAGTCGGTCTCGCCGGTCCAGCCCTCGAACTCGTCGATGGCGCTCTGGCCGAGGACCGGGTCGTTGTTCCAGACGTCCTTCTCGTCGTTGCGGATGAACCGGATGATCTGCGAGTTGAGGCCCTTGTTGGTGGCGCCGCCGTAGTCGAGGTCGTTGGCCCAGTGCGACCAGAGGGAGCCGCGCTCGAACTTGTCGGCCCATTCGCTGGAGACGTTCCAGCCCTGCTTCTGGACGGACCGGAGGGTCTTGTCGGCTATCCAGCCGTGCGAGTAGTAGACGTCGATGTACAGCATGCTGAGGTTGCTGTCGGTCTCGTTCCGCAGCTGCTGGAAGCGCTTGGCCAGGTCACCGCTGTTGATGTCGGTGCGCTGGTCGATGTAGTAGCTCTGGTTGAGCCAGTTCCAGCCCGGCTTGGACTTGTCGACGAGCTTCTCGTCGAAGGCCTTCGCCTCCGGGTAGGCCTCGGTGGCGTTGACGTGGACGCCGAAGGTCGCGCCCCACTTCTTGCCGTCCTTCAGGAGTTCGTTGAGGTCCTTCAGCCCGCCGGCGCGCTTGTTGTAGTTGCCGCCGTAGTCGGGGTGGGCGGAGTCGTGGCCCTCGGAGGCGTATCCCTTGAGCAGTGCCAGCTGTCCGAGGCCGTCGGTGGCGAGGGAGATCCGCTTGACGTCGTCGAGGGTGCGCAGGAAGGGGTGGGTGGCCTGGCTGGCGAAGTTGAACGGGATGTGGGTGATGACCCGGTCCGCGGTGTCCTTGCTGCCCGGCGCGACCACGCCGATGGAGCGGAAGGCGACGGCGCCGTCCTGCCAGTCGACGGTCTTGTCTCCGTTGACGTCGGGGGTGACGACGACCTTCGCCCAGGGCAGGTTGTCGCCGCTCTCGGGCTTGGGCGCGCCCTCGCCGCGGTAGGTCCACTGGCCGGACCAGACGCCGACCCGGGTGGAGCCGTCGTCGGCCTTGCGGGCCTGGTGCCAGAAGCGGGCGTCGTCGCCGCCGGTGGCACCGGAGGGCTTGTCGTACGAGGAGTTGGACTCGACGGCGGCCGCCAGTGAGCCGGTGTTGACTATCGCGTACGTGGCGCCGAGCGGTGCGGCGTCGGCCTTGGTGGCGTCGGTGACCTTCGCGAAGACGTCGGCGGTCTTCGTCGAGTCGGGGTCCAGCTGGGTGAAGGCGGTCGCGGCCCCGGTGTCCGTACTGGCGACGGAGACCAGGTCGTGGCCGGGGATGTCGATCGTGCCGACCCGGAACGCGGCGGTGTCGCGGACGGCGGTCACCTTGAAGGTGGTGGCGCGTCCGGAGACCGAGAGCGAGGCGTCGATCTCGACGCCGGGCAGATCGGCGAAGGTCAGCGTGTAGCGGGCGGCCGACGTGGTGATCTTGGGCGCGCCCTTGAGCCGCACGGGGTGTGCGGTGCCGTTGAGGGTGACGGCGGTGACCGGCCGGGTGCTGCCGGACAGCTGGTTCCCGGAGGCCCGGTCGGTGTACGTCAGGACGCGCGGGAAGTCGTCCGCGACGGCGACGGCGAGCTGCGCGGACCCGATGACCGCGCCTGCCCGGAGGGCCGATTCGGCCGCGGTGGGCGGGGGGTCGGTGGGTGAGGGGGCGGCGGCTGTGGCGGGGAGGGCGGTCCCCACCAGAGCCAGGACGGCGGCTGAGGCGGCGGCGACAGCGCCCGCCGTAGTGAATCTTGACGACATGTGCTCTGAGTAGTCGCCGTGTCCGGACACCGTCAACGACGTACGGCTCCGAGGGCCTCTCCAGTCCAACAACCGCCCTGCGTAAGTCCAAGTAACTCCACGTAGGGGGCGCGGGAACCATCAGGAGTTCCGCGTTCAGGTGTTGATCACGGTGGCCGGATGCGGAGGGGCCGGATACGCCAAGTAGCGACTCAGAGAGTCGAGTTGTGAAGAACTTCGATTTTTGAGAGCGCTCTCAGTCACAAGTCTTGACGGTCGCCGCAGCCCTGGCGAGAGTGGTGCGCACCGCGGACGCGCTCGTTCCACCTCCCCGCACCGTGCGGCCGTCCGTACCCCTCCCGTCCCCCACCGTCCACAGCCTTCACCCCCCACGCTTCCTCACGCTTCATCCCCCCACACCTCAGGAGTCCCCTCGTGATTTCGCGCAGACTGTTCCTGACGGGCGGCGTCGCCGCCTCCGCGACCGCACTCACCTATCCCGTCTGGGGAGGCGCGTTGAGCCCGCGCGCGTCGGCGGCCGCCGCGACCTGCGAACTGGCTCTGGAGAACAAGTCCCTGCCCGGCCGGGTCAACGCGTACGTCACCGGTCATGAGCAGGGCACCGACCGCTGGGTGCTGCTGCGGGCCGACGGCAGCGTCTACCACCCGGACTCCCCCGCGGCCCCGCAGACCCCGCTGCCGGTCGACTGCGCCATCCCGCTGAACGCGGCGGGCGGCGCACCCGTCGTGGTCACGCTCCCCCAGATGTACGGGGCCCGGGTCTACTTCGTGCGCGACGACACCCTGGACTTCTACCTCAACCCGGGACCCGCCCTGGTCGAGCCGGCCTTCGCCACGTCCACGGACTCGAACTACGGGCGCACCTGGTCGTTCTGCGAGTTCACCTTCAACCCGTCGCAGCTGTACGCGAACATCAGCTACGTCGACCTGGTGACGGCGCTGCCGATCGGCCTGACGCTGGAGGGCGACACCACGCACACCGTGGCCCCGCTCCCGGACGGCGCCGTCCAGAAGATCGCCGACGGTCTCGTCGCCCAGGCGGCCGCGGACGGGCAGCCCTGGGACAAGCTGGTGACGCGCGGCTCGGACGGCCATGTGCTGCGGGTGATCTCGCCGCAGAACCTGATGGCACCGTTCTTCGGCAGCCCGGACGAGATGCCGTTCCGGGATCTGTTCACCGCGCAGATCGACGAGGTCTGGGAGAAGTACCGCTCGACCGACCTGCGGATCGACCTCCAGGGCGGGCGCGGCGTCTTCACCGGGCGGGTCAGCGGCGACACCCTGACCTTCAACGGCGGGCACACCTTCACCAAGCCCGTCTCCAGGGACATCTTCACCTGCAACCACGGGCCGTTCGCCAACAACCCGGCGGACTCCGACGACAAGAAGGGCCTGCTGGCCCGGCTCGCGGCGGGCTTCAACCGCTCGATCATGCTCAGTCACCCCGACCAGCCGAACGGCACGACGGTGGCGGACTACTACCAGGGCGCCGTGACCAACCACTGGTCGCGGATCGTCCACGCCAACAGCCCGATCGGCTACGCCTTCCCGTACGACGACGTACGCCCCGAGGGTGAGCCGGACGTCTCGGGCGCGGCGAACGACGGCAACCCGCGGCGCTTCACCGTGAGTGTCGGCTCCTGACCTCGCCGCACGGAGACCGGAGGTGCCCCCGTCCGGGCGGGACGGGGGCACCTCCTTGTGCGGGACCGTGACGCCCGGTCGCCGTGCGGATGCTCGACCACGTAGCCGCGCGGGTCGTCGCGTTCCGCGTCGGGGTCGCGCGTGGCGCGGTTCAGCAGGTGCCGCATGCCGTCCGGGGTGGCTTCCCGCCATGACCAACGGTGGTCGCGCTTGTTGGCCGGCTCGCTCCAACCAGCAAGATCACATACTGCGGGTTGCGTCCGGCCGGCCGAGGACTCCTCGGGCGGCAACGGCTTCGCGAAGGCGTCCAGCCATGTCCGTTGCCTCCGCCGACGACACGGACAGCACGCCGTTCTCGGTCATCAGGGCGTGGAACTGCTGTTGCTCGCGGGCGGTGCCGGGCGGCAGGCCGGCGATGTGCCAGGGACCCCGGGGGACCGAGCCGGTGCGCACGGAAAGAACATCACGATCTGCTGCTGGAGTATCAGGATGCTACGCGCGGAGGTGCGGTCGGGACCGTCGGCGGGCCCGTCAGTCGTACGCCCGACGGGACCGGCCCGGGCGCGGGGACAGGGCGCCGGTGAGCCGGATTCGGAGAGAACGGTACGGGAGTGGACTCAGGCGCGGATCTCGCTCGGGGTCCCACTGGATGCGCTTCACGGGCGGCGGGCAGGCCTGTGAACGGGGTGTACGCCTGATGGACGGTCACGGTTCGTATCGGTGCGATGCGCACAGATCTCGTGCCGAGGAGCATTTCGGGAGGGGGCCGGTGCTGCGGTCATGACGCCGTCGGAGCCCCGGTGGGGGCTCGGTCGGCGGGCGTGTTGCCAAGGTGCCGGGGCGCGGGGGGAGCCGTTGCGACTCCCCACTTCGGCGTCTGCTTCGACTTCAACCTCGGGCCGTCGGGACGGAGTCCGGCCGGAACGTCCGGTCAGTAGGCCGAGTTGACGTTGTCGATCGAGCCGTAGCGCTGAGCGGCGTAGTTGGCGGACGCGGCGATGTTGGCGACCGGGTCGTAGACGTTATGCGCCGTGCCACTCACGTGGTAGGCGTTGAAGGTGGGGTCGACGACCTGCAGCAGGCCCTTGGACGGGATGCCCTTGGCTGCGTTGGAGTCCCAGTTGTTGATGGCGTTGGGGTTACCGCCGGACTCGCGCATCAGGTTGCGGTGGATGCCTTCGTAGGTGCCGGGGATGCCCTTGTCGTGCATGACCTTCAGCGCCTGCTTGATCCAGGTGTCGACGTTGCTGCCGGGGACCTGAACGGGGGCGGCGGGGGCGGCGGGGGTGGCTGCCGTGGCGGCCGGGGCTCCGGCGACGACGCCGGCCACGACTGCGGCTCCTGCGGTGACCATACCCAGCGAGATCTTCTTGGTCCGGTTCATGCGGGCGAACTTCTCGGACATCGCGGTGAACTGCATCTGGTATTTCCTCTTTCGTTGCGGGGTGATGCCATGAATTGTTAATCGAGAGGGGAATTGGGGTCAATACCCCCCTTCTACTACCTGCATTCGTAGGTGGCATGGGAAATGACCTTGCTGACGCCAAGGAGGCAGGAAAGGGAGCCCCGACAGATCTACTATTACGCTTAATGGTGACGGCAATCACGTGCCCCACCTCACACGGCAAATGCCGCATATCCACACGAGAGTGACGCAGGTCATGTGGCCTGCGTCATATCAATGGCACTTTATTCGCTCACCGTAATAATGAATATGCGTTCCGTATTTGCGGGGCGGATGTACGGAATCCGGCCATGGTTCACACGGCTCGACAGGCCCCCCAGGAGGTCCCACCGTCGATTCGATTCACCGGAACACCCCCACCACCGTCGCCACTCGCGCATGAAGGCGCCCCCGCCCTTTCGAAAGGGCGGGGGCGCCTTCATGCGCGGATCCCGGAGTGTCAGCAGCCGCCGCAGTTGTAGTAGGTCACGTCCCAGTGGTTGCCCTCGTCCGCGTAGACGTTGCCGGAGCCGGACTGGTACTGGGGCGCGCCGTCGCCGCGCAGGCCGATGTAACTGAACACGCCGTGGATGTAGTTGGTGAGACAGGTGGTCTTGCCGAAGTCGAGCTTGTAGCCGTTCCAGTGCGAGTACGTGCCACTGGCGTGCCCGGTCTCGGTGCCGCCGGTGATGTTGAGCGCGCAGCCCGTGGCGCTCTTGAGGGTCTGGGCCCCCTGAGCGGTCGGCAGGTTGAGCTGGTCGAAGGAGGTACAGGTGGCGACGTTGCGGTTGGAGCAGCCACCGGAGGACGACCAGGTGACGCCGGACGAGCTGAATCTGGCGGTCGCCTGGCTGTGCGTGAGCTTGCTGACGGCGAAGGCGTCCGTCGCGCCGGAGACGACGCCGATTCCGGGGGCGAAGAGGACTCCGAGGACGAGGGCGAGAGCGGTCAGGACGGGGCGCAGCGTCATACGGGACACCATGGGGACTCCTCCTGTGCATGACAATGTAGGGACGGGGAGATAGTGCCCGAGTTCTACGCGCGTCCGCCAGAGGGCGTGACGTGACGGTCGCGTGAATACATGGCGCCACACGCGACAACCTGAACCATTGATGTTGAACTTTGAAGTAGATAGGGCTAGAGTGAATCTCGTTGAAGCTTGAACCAACTACTTCGAGCCCCGCTCGATCACGTCCCCGAGGAGGAGCCATGGCTCTGTTCAACCGCAAGAACAACAACGCCCAGACCGCCACCACCGCCACCACCACCGCCACCGTCGACCCGGCACTGGCCGCCCTCACCGGCGACTACGCGATCGACCCGTCCCACAGCAGCATCGGCTTCACCGTGCGCCACGCGATGGTCACCAATGTGCGCGGCTCCTTCGGTGAGCACGAGGGCAGCCTGAAGCTGGACGGCAGCAACCCGGCCGCCTCCGCCGTCTCGATCGACGTCAAGATCGCCAGCGTGGACACCGGCATCGCGGACCGTGACGGCCACCTGGTCAGCGGCGACTTCTTCGACGCCGAGAAGTTCCCCCTCATGACGTTCCGCTCGACCTCCGCCGAGCAGCTCGGCGGCGACAAGTACCGCGTCACCGGCGACCTCACCATCAAGGACGTCACCCGCCCGCTCTCCATCGACCTGGAGTTCAACGGCTCCGCGACCGACGTGTACGGCAACGAGCGCGTCGGCTTCGAGGGCGGCACGGACATCCTGCGCTCCGACTGGGGCCTGACCTGGAACGCCGCGCTGGAGACCGGCGGCGTGATGGTCAGCGACAAGGTGAAGCTGAACTTCGACATCTCCGCGATCAAGGCCGCCGCACCGCAGGCCTGACGCCGAGGGGAACACCCGAACCGAGCGCGCCCGCCTTCCGCCCCTTCCCGGGGAGGACGGCGGGCGCTCGGCGTCGGGCCGCCGCGACGTCGGCCGGGCGCCCGTCGAGCGCCGAGACAGCTCGCACAGGCGTCCCTGCGGTGCCATCCGTGCCACTGGTCGAACAGCGACCACGGCCAGGAGGCCAGGGCCAAGGCCGCAGCCACGGGTTGCAGCTACGCCTATGGCTTCAGCACTCGCGAAGGCCGGGGGCCGGGTCCTGGCCGGTCTTCACGGAGACGGCGGGGACGTTGCCCCACTGGCCGTTGTCGAGCTGGGTCCAGTACCAGATGTCGTTCTGGCCCTCGTGGGGGTCGCCGTGGCCCCAGCAGGCGAACCAGCTGAACCCGCTGGTGAGCGTGCCGCGGGTCGCCGAACGGTAGGAGCGGTCCGCGTACCCCTTCGCACCGACGGTGTTGCCGCAGTACAGCCGGCCGTCGGAGCGGACCCCGCACTCGGCCGCGTGGGCGGTCGTGGCCGGTACGGAGAACGACAGCAGCGCGGTGACGGCGAAGGCGCCCAGCGCGGTGGTCATACGTCGACTGTTCATGATCGACTCAACGGCTGGGCCGGAGCGGGGTCACGGTCAGCGCCCCGTCCTCACCGCACCGGCCCTGCGCCACTCCTGCCCCCACCCCTGACCGCTCGCTCCGTGCCGAGCGGGTCAGCCCATGGTCTTGGCGCCGTCCAGCGACTCGCGGATGATGTCGGCGTGCCCGGCGTGCTGAGCGGTCTCCGCGAGGAGGTGCATCAGCACCCGGCGGGCCGACCACCGCGCGCCGGCCTCGTTCCAGGGAGCCTTCGGCAGCGCGTGGGTGACACCCAGGTCGGGCAGGGTGGCGATCAGTTCGTCGATCCGGCCGGCCGCCTTCTCGTAGTCGGCCAGCACACCTTCGAGCGTCTCTCCGGGCAGCATCCGGAACTCGTCGGCCCGTCGGGCCCAGTCGGCCTCGGTCATGGCGGTGAAGTCCGGCATCGCCGAAGCCCCGTGCAGGATGAAGCCCGCCCAGCTCTCTTCGACCTTGGTGACGTGCTTGATCAGACCACCCAGGCACAGTTCACCGGCGGTGGGCCGCAGTCCGGCCTGCTCGTCGGTGAGGTCGCGGGTGGTGAAGCGCAGGAAGTGACGCTGCTTGGCCAGCGCCTCCAGCAGGTCGGCGCGCTCGCCGGTGACGGCCGGGGCGGCGGCGTCGCGGGTGTCCGGCTCATTGACGTTCGAGTTCATGATCTCTGCCTTCGGTAGTTCCTGTTCCGCCGTTCGAGGTCCACGTTAGGAGTCGTACAGGTCAGTTCCTGACCTGGATGCCGGACGGATCGGCGCGCTGACCGGTCCGAGCCGTCCGGCACGCACATCTCGTGACCCGCCGTCAGCGGCGGCGGACCTTCAGCGCGTTGTCGGTACGGGTGGTGGGGTTCCCGTCCGGGTCGTTCTGGATGCGCTCGTGTTCCTCGCTGAGCAGTACGTCCCACTGCCCCGCCGGGAGTTCGAGGGATGCGAGCACCTCGTCGGTGGTGGGGAGTTCCATGTCCGCGTGGTCGTGCTTCCATGGCGGGAAGCCGGCGTGGCCGACGATCAGGAGCACTCCGCCGGGTGCGACGGCCGCGGCGGCCCGCCGCAGGATCTCCTCGCGCGGCAGGTCGCCCATCGAGTGCAGGAACTGGGCGGAGACGAGGTCGTACTCCCCCTCGGGGAAGGAGACCCCGAGGTCGTGGAACTGCCAGTCGATACGGTCGGCGACCCCCGCGTCGGCCGCGTGTTCGGCGGCCCGGTCGAGGGCTACGCGCGAGATGTCCGTGGCGGTGACCTGCCAGCCCCCGCGCGCGAGCCAGACCGCGTCGGCCCCCTCGCCGCACCCGAGGTCGAGGGCGCGCCCCGGCGCCAGGCCCTCCACTTCACGGACGAGCGCGGCATTGGGCTTCCCGCTCCAGATCCGGTGGCTCTCCCGGTAGCGCTCGTCCCAGAGTTCCGCGTCGGACTTCGTGCTGTCGGTCGTCATCGTGTCTCCTGCAGTCCGTGACGGCGGCTTCCGAGCGTCTTCTCGCAGACCTGGCGCTCGGCCTCCGCCGAGAAGGGTGCGCGGCGGGCCTCGACCGCACGACGGACATCTTCGGTCATCAGGTGCCCGTTGATGGCGGCGCCCGCCTTCTGCCCGGCCGCGGCGGCGCCGATGACCTGCTCCATCAGGTTGGTGACGTTACCGGCGACCCAGACCCCGGGCACCTCGGTCGCACCGGCCGGATCGGCCGCGATGTACGTACCGACGGTGTGACCGCCCACCTCCAGCGCGGTGGCGTGCAGGCCGAGGCCGTCCAGGACCCCGGACCGTGCGGTGAAGCGCGGCTGGACCACCACGGCCGCGCGCGGCACGACCCGGCCGTCGGCCAGCCGTACCCCGGTGAGCCGGTCCCCGCTCACCTCGAGGCCGGTCACCTCGCCGTCCACGACGGCGATGCCGCGCGCGGCGAGCTGCTCGTACTCCTCGTCGCCGGGCTCGGGCGCGTGGTGGAGGAAGAGGGTGACGTCGTCGCTCCACTGCCGCCAGAGCAGCGCCTGGTGCACGGCCATCGGGCTCAGGGCCACGATGCCGACCGGCAGGTCCCGCACCTCCCAGCCGTGGCAGTACGGGCAGTGCAGCACGTCCCGCCCCCACCGCTCGGCGAGGCCGGGGATCGGCGGCAGTTCGTCGACGAGCCCGGTCGTGACGAGGAGACGGCGCGCCGTGACGGCGATCCCGTCCTCCCGTACGACCCGGAACCCGGCCCCGCCCGGCAGCTTCTCGGCCGCCACTGCCTCACCCTCGACGATCTCGGCCCCGTACCCGGAAGCCTCTTCCCGGCCGATGGCCAGAAGCTGCCCGGGCGCGATGCCCTCGCGGCCCAGGTAGTTGTGCGCGTGGGACGCGGGTGCGTTGCGCGGGCTGCCCGCGTCGATCACCAGCACCGAACGCCGGGCCCGCGACAGCGTCAGGGCCGCGCTCAGCCCGGCGGCCCCGCCACCGATCACCACTACGTCGTACATCTGCGTCGTCATGTCGCTCATGCGAAACACCTCCATCTACGGGAGATGGTGCGCGTTGGAGACCAGTACGGCAAACATCCTTGCCGAAGCGGCAAACTCGCACCAGACGACCTTGCCGGGGTCCCGCTCCCCCACTCCCCACGCCGCTGCAAGCGCCGACACCAACAGCAGCCCGCGCCCGCCTTCCGCGTCGGGCGCGGGGCATCGGGCGGTCGGGGCCGCACCGGCGCCACTGTCATGCATCTCGATACGGAGCCTGCCACCGGCCCGCTCCCAGTACAGACGGACACGGAACCCGCGCCCGGGCGGCACGCCGTGCACGAGCGCATTGGTGGCCAGCTCGCTCACGCACAGCAACACGTCACCCGCGGGCACCTCGCACGCCCAGTCGGCTACAGCAGCAGCCAGGTCCGCGTTCCTCGGCGGCGCCCTCTAGCAGGACGGAACCGGCTGTCGCGGACCGGTGGCAGGTGCTGCTCGTTGTCCGAACCGAGCGGGCCGGTGATCGCCGGCCGGTTGCCGGACCATGTCGTTCACGCGGCTTCCTCGACTCCGGTGAGCTTCTTCCCGGGCACCTTCGCGCGGCGCGGCAGCAGCAGCGGGGTGGCCGGGAGAAGGACTCCGGCGGCGGCGATCGCGGTGCGGGGACTGGTCACGGTGGCCAGCAGGAGCACGGCGAGCAGTGGCCCGGAGGCCATGATCAGGCCGTTGACCACGACCGCGTTGACGAGCAGCGGGCGCGGCGTCCGGTGCCCGAGGATGTAGCGCCGGCCTTCGAGCAGATCGCCCGCGCGCGGCACAGCGGGTGCGGGTGCTGTGCCACGCGCGGGGCGCGGGTGGGGCCGGGGTCGTCGCTTCTTCTCGGCTACTTCTTCCCGGCTACTTCTTCTGCTCGACCTTGACCCAGTCGATCTCGGCCTTGATGCCGCCCTGGGCGATCCGGTCGACGCTGGACTGCGGGAGACCCCAGTACGGCGCGGTGACCTTGTTCCAGCCGGCCGGGTAGGCGCCGCCGAGGGCCAGGTTGAGGATCACGTACTGGTTGTGGTCGTAGACCCACTGGCCGCGGGTGGACTCCAGCTTCTGGCGGGAGATCCGCTGGACGACCTGGTCGTCGACGGTGAACGTCATGCCTTCGGCCGTCCACTCGACGCCGTAGGTGTGCCACGCGTCAGCGCGGCCGCCGTTCGGGTAGGTCTGCTGCTTTCCTATGTTGCCGTCAGCGGAGTAGCCGGGGCCGTGCAGCGCGGAGCTGGTCCAGTCGCCGTAGCCGATGTTCTCCATGATGTCCGTCTCGCCGGAGCCGGGCCAGGAGACCGTCGGGTCGTCGACATTGCTGCCGAGCATCCAGAACGCGGGCCAGTAGCCGTCGCCCACCGGCAGCTTCATACGGGCGCTGACCTTGCCGTAGGTGAAGTCGAACTTGGTGTTGGTGTCGACCCGGCCGGAGGTGAAGTCGAAGGTGCCGTTGCGCGTGGAGGTGCAGCCCTTGCAGTACTTCGCGTTCAGGACGAGGGAGCCGTTCTCGGTGCGGATGTTGTTCGTCGAGTCGACGTAGGCCTGCGACTCGCCGTTCACCGGGCCCATCTCCGTGCCGGTGCGCACCACCCGCCATTTGGAGCGGTCCAGGCCCGAGCCGGTGAAGTCGTCGAAGAACGTGGTGCGGTACGTGCCGCCGGGGTCCTTGGGAAGGGCCGGGTAGGTGGCGTTCGCGCTGCCTCCGGTGCCCCAGACCTGGAACTCGTAGAGCGAGTAGCCGAACTGGGCGGTGGCGGGCGCCGGGTTGTAGAAGGAACGGCGTTCCACGCCGAGCATCCGGATGTAGCGGCCGGTCGCCGGGGTGGGCAGGGTGACGGTGTCGTGGCGGCCGGCGGCCTCGCCCGGCGCCTTCACGTCGGCGCGGCGGGCGGCGACGTCGGCGGCGGACGGCTGGTACACGGTGCGCCAGGTGCGGTTGTCGTCGGAGACCTGGATCCGGTAGTCGACGGCGTACGCCGCCTCCCAGTACAGGTCGACCGTGTCGATCCTGGAGGTGGCTCCGAGGTCGACACCGACCCAGCGGTCCGCGTTCCAGTCGCTGGACCAGCGCGACTGGTCCGCCTTGAGATCGGCCGGCCAGCCGCCGTCGGTGACGAACGCCGGTGAATTGCCCGCGTGCTGGTAGAGGTTGCCGTACGCGGGGTGGTTCAGGGCGAGGTTGGCGCGGGTCGTGGAGGCCGGGGCCGGTTCCCCTCCGTAGACCTTGAAGGAGTAGAGGGAGTAGCCCCAGGCGGTGGCACGCTGGATGCCGCGCATCCGGACGTAGCGGCCGGTGACCTCCTGCGGGTAGGTGTGCGCGGTGACGCTGCCGCCGGTGCCGTCGTCCTCGGTGTAGAACGTCGTCCAGTCGGTGCCGTTCCTCGACACCTCCAGGGCGTACTTCTTGCCGTACGCGGCCTCCCAGTCCAGGGTGACCTGGCTGATCCGGATGACGGAGCCGAGGTCGACCCGGATCCAGGCGTCGTCGGCGAAGTTGCTCGACCAGCGGGTGGCGCCGTCGCCGTCCGCGGCGGCCCCCGGTCCGGTGGCGCCGTTCTCGCTGCCGGACGCGGTGACGGAGCCGGGGTCGGCGGTGTGGGCGGCGGCCGCCCGGTCGGTGTCCCAGGCCGCAGCCTGCGCGGCCGGCCGGGGGGCCTGGTCCGCGAAGGCCATGGGGGCGGCGAGGGCCAGCAGGGCGGCGGCGGTGGTGGCTGCCAGAGTCGTACGAGAGGGCACGGTGGGGCTCCCGTTCGTATCAATGGGGCTGCGCGGCCGCGCGCGCGGGCGCGGCTACGCGTTGCGGGTGAGGTGGATGGTGTCGCGGTACCACTTGGCGCTGTCCTTGAGCGTCCGCTCCTGCGTGTCGTAGTCGACGCGGACGATGCCGAACCGCTTGTCGTAGCCGTAGGACCACTCGAAGTTGTCCATCAGCGACCAGGCGAAGTAGCCCCGGACGTCGGCCCCCTGTGCGCGGGCTGCGGCGACGGCGGCGATGTGGTCGGCGAGATAGGTGGTGCGGTCGGCGTCATGGATCTCGCCGTCCGCCGAGACGGTGTCGTCGAAGGCGGCGCCGTTCTCGGTGATGACCGTCGGGAGGCCGTAGTCCTTCTCCAGACGGACGAGCAGGTCGGTGAGGGCCGTGGGGGTGATCTCCCAGTCCATGGCGGTACGGGGCAGGTCGCGCTCGACGCCCCGGGTGACGGGCAGGCCGTCGGCGTCCGTCGTCGCTCCTTCCTCGGTGACGCCGGAGAAGAGCGCGCCACGGTAGAAATTGACGCCGAGGACGTCCAGCGGGGTGGCGATGACCGCCAGGTCGCCGTCCTGGACCGGGAGTTCGATGCCCTGCGCGGCGAGGTCGGCGACGATGTCGGCGGGGTAGGAGCCCTTGACGACCGGGTCGAGGTAGAGGCGGGCGCCGAGTCCGTCGGCGCGGCGGCAGGCCTCGGCGTCCTCGTGGCTCTGTGTCTCGGGGGTGGCGGTGCCCAGGTTGAGGGTGAGGCCGAGGTCGAGTGCGTTGCCCCGTTCGGCTGCCTGCTCCCTCATGTACTGCGAGGCGAGGCCGTGGCCCAGCAGCAGGTGGTGGACGGCGTGGATCGCCTCGCCGAAGTTCTTCCGGCCGGGGGCCTGGTTGCCGTAGGCGTAACCGAGCATCGCCGAGCACCACGGCTCGTTCAGCGTGGTCCAGTGCTTCACCCGGTCGCCCAGGGCGTCGTAGGCGAGGGCCGCGTACTCGGCGAACCGGTAGGCGGTGTCACGGGCCGGCCAGCCGCCCGCGTCCTCCAGCTCCTGCGGCAGGTCCCAGTGGTAGAGGGTGATCCACGGGGTGACGCCCTTGGCCTCCAGCTCGTCGACCAGGCGCTTGTAGAAGTCCAGGCCCTTCGCGTTGGCGGGGCCCCGGCCGCCGGGCTGGATGCGCGGCCAGGCGAGCGAGAAGCGGTACGTGTCGACGCCCAGGTCGGCGATCAGTGCGACGTCCTCGGGCATCCGGTGGTAGTGGTCACAGGCCACGTCACCGTTCTCGCCGCGGACGACCATGCCCGGCACCCCGCAGTACGTGTCCCAGATCGAGGGCGTTCTGCCGTCCTCGGCCGCCGCTCCCTCGATCTGGTAGGCGGCCGTGGCGACGCCCCAGCGGAAGTCAGCGGGCAGACCGGAAACGGCCTGGGCGGTGATCTCGCGGGCGTAGGCCTGAGGGGTGACGAGGTTCATGGTTCTCCTGAGGTGTGCGGTGCGTGGGGCGCTACGAGCGGGCGGCGGCCGGGGCCTCCCGGTGGAGCCAGCAGGCCACCGAACGGGAGCCGTCCCCGCTGGGTGCGGCCAGCACCGGGACATGGGTGTCGCAGCCCTCGACCTTCTTGGCGCAGCGGGGGTGGAAGGCGCAGCCGGCGGGCATCGCGGACAGGTGCGGGGGCGAGCCCGGGATGCCGCTGAGTTCGCGGCGGGGGCCGTGCAGGGCGGGGAAGGAGTGCAGCAGCCCGTCGCTGTAGGGGTGGCGGGGGTCCCGGTAGATGTCGGAGGAACCGGCCTCCTCGACGATCCGGCCGCCGTACATGATCGCGATCCGGTCGGAGAACTCGATCAGGAGCGAGATGTCGTGCGTGATGAAGACGACCGAGAAGCCGAGCTCCTCACGGAGCTTGACCAGCTGGCGCAGGATCTGGCGCTGCATGACGACGTCCAGGGCCGTCGTGGGCTCGTCCATGATGACGATCTCGGGTTCCAGCGCGAGGGCCATCGCGATCATCACGCGCTGGCGCATTCCGCCGGAGAGCTGGTGCGGGTAGGCCCCGAGCCGGTCGGCGGAGATCCCGACGAGCCTCAGCAACTCCACGGCTCGTGCGGTGCGTTCGGCCCGCTTCATCTCCGGGCGGTGGGCCTGGAGTACGTCGGTGAGCTGGCTGTGGACCGTGTGGACCGGGTTGAGGGAGTTCATCGCGCCCTGGAAGACGATCGACAGCTCCTGCCAGCGGAAGGCCCGCAGTTCGGGGGCCGACAGGGTCAGCAGGTCGAGCGATTCGCCGCCGGGCCGGTGGTAGCGGACCTCGCCGCCGGTGATCACGCCGGGCGGGGAGAGCAGCCGGGTGACGGCGTACGCCAGGGTCGACTTGCCGGAGCCCGACTCGCCCGCGAGGCCGAGGACTTCGCCCCGGTGCAGGGTGAGGTCGATGTCGCGCAGCGCGTGCACGGCGGCGGACCCGGTGCCGTAGTCGACGTTGAGGCCGCTGATGGTGAGGACGGGCTCGCTCATGAGCGGGTCTCCTTGTGGTGCCTGCCGCGCGCCGCGGCGTGGTCCGTGCCGCGTGCCACGGGGGTGAAACCGACCCGCATCCGGACCTTGCGGGAGCCGCCGGTCTCGGTGCGCAGGCGCGGGTTGACGAACTCGTCGATGCCGAAGTTGATCAGTGCGAGGGACATGCCGAGCAGGGCGATGCAGAGCCCGGCCGGGACGAACCACCACCACGCGCCCTGGGCCAGGGCCTGGTTGGACTGCGCCCAGAACAGGACGGTCCCCCAGTTCCAGTCGGAGATGTCGGCGACGCCGATGAAGGCGAGGGTGATCTCGGAGAGGACGGCGAAGATGACCGTGCCGACGAAGCCGGAGGCGATGACGGCGGTCAGGTTGGGCATCACCTCGAACAGGATGATCCGCCAGGTCGACTCACCGGTGGCACGGGCCGCCTCGACGTAGTCCCGGCGGCGCAGCGAGAGCGTCTGGGCGCGCAGCACCCGCGCTCCCCAGGCCCAGGAGGTCAGGGCGATGACGGTCGCGATCAGCAGGTCGCCCGCGTCGGAGACGAAGCTGGCGATGATGATGATCAGCGGCAGTCCGGGGATGACCAGGAAGACGTTGGAGAGCAGCGAGAGCACCTCGTCGGCGGTGCCGCCGAGGAAGCCGGCGCTGACGCCGATCAGCACCGAGAGGATCGTGGCGAGAGTCCCGGCGATGAAGCCGACGACCAGAACGCCGCGGGTGCCGACGAGGATCTGCGAGAGCACGTCCTGACCGGTCTGGGTGGTGCCGAACCAGTGGGCCCCGGACGGCGGCTGGAGCAGTTCCTTGCCCATGGTGTCCGGGTCGTAGGGGGCGATCCACGGGCCGATGACGGCGATCAGCACGAAGAAGAGCAGGATGCAGAGTCCGACGACGGTCTTGCGGCCGCGCAGGAACCGGAACGTGCGCTTGCTGGGGGCCGGGGTCTCGGTGGCATCGAGTACAGCGACCTCTGTGGCGGTGACGGCCATGTCCTAGGCCTCCCTTCGGGTACGGGGGTCGAGGAGCATGTAGAGCACGTCGGCGAGGAGGTTCGCCGCCAGGACGGAGAGCGTGATGATCAGGAAGACGCCCTGCATGAGGGGGTAGTCCTTGGCGCCCACGCCCTGGAAGAGCTGGTAGCCGATGCCGGGGTAGGAGAAGACCATCTCCACCAGCAGGGTGCCGCCGACGATGAAGCCGAGCGAGAGGGCGAAGCCGGAGATGTTGGGCAGGATCGCGTTGCGGGCGGCGTACCCGAACATCACCCGGCGCTCGGAGAGCCCCTTGGCCTGGGCGACCATGACGTAGTCCTCGGAGGAGACCGTCACCATCATGTTGCGCATGCCGAGGATCCAGCCGGCCACCGCGCTGAGCACGATGGTGAGGCCGGGCAGCACCCCGTGGTAGAGCGCGCTGGAGATGAACGGCCAGTCGAAGGCGGGCACCAGCGAGTTGTCGTAGCCGTCCGACGCCGGGAAGAGCGGCCACTTCGTGGCGAACAGCCAGATCGCGATGAGGCCGAGCCAGAAGTACGGAATCGCGGAGATGAACGTGGTGACGGGCAGCAGGCTGTCCATCCAGGAGCCGCGCCGCCAGCCGGTGAACACGCCGATCCCGGTGCCGAGCACGAAGCTGATCAGCGTGGTGATGCCGACGAGCGCGAGCGTCCACGGCAGCGACTGGGCGATGACCTCGCTCACCGGGGTGGGGAAGAAGGTGAAGGACAGGCCGAGGTCACCGTCGAGCAGATGGCCCCAGTAGTCGGTGTACTGCTGCCAGAGCGACTGTTGCTTGTCCAGGCCGAAGAGGGCCTTGAGGGAGGCGATGGCGCTGGTGTCCAGCTGTCCCTGGAAGCGGGCGATGAGGGCCTGCACCGGGTCGCCGGGCATCAGCCGCGGGATGAGGAAGTTGATGGTGATCGCGGCCCACGCGGTGACCAGGTAGAAGGCGAGCCTCTGGAACAGGTACTTCACTTCGCGGCCTCCTTCTCGTGGTCACTGGTGTGGCCGGCGCCGTCGGCGTACAGCCAGCAGGCCGCCCACTGGCCGTCCGCCAGGTCGAAGCGGGGCGGCAGTTCGGTGCGGCAGCGCTCCATCGCCTTGGGGCAGCGCGGGTGGAAGCGGCAGCCGGCGGGTGGTGCGATGAGCGAGGGGGGCTCGCCGCTGCCGGTCTCCTCCTGCTCCTCCTCGGCGACCACCCGGTCCGGGTCGGGCGCCGAGGCGATCAACAGCTGGGTGTAGGGGTGTGCGGGGCGCTGGGTGACGGTCTCGCTGTCACCGCCCTCCACGATCCGGCCCGCGTACATCACCAGCGTGGAGTCCGCGAAGTAGCGGGCGGAGGCGATGTCGTGGGTGATGTAGAGGATCGCGAGGTGCATGCGGTCCTTGAGGTCCTTGAGCAGGTTGAGCACCCCGAGCCGGATCGAGACGTCCAGCATCGAGACGGGCTCGTCGGCGAGGAGGACCTGGGGGTCGGCGCCGAGCGCGCGGGCGATGGCCACGCGCTGGCGCTGACCTCCCGACAGCTCGTGCGGGAACTTGTCCAGGTACTGATGAGGAGGAGTCAGCTGGACGCGGTTCAGCAGAGCGGTCAGGTTCTGTTCCAGTTCCGCCTCGCCGCTGCCCGCCCGGCCGTGGATCTTCAGTGCCCGGGTGAGGTGGTAGCGCACGGTGTGCACGGGGTTCAGCGAGGCGAACGGGTCCTGGAAGATGAGCTGGACCCGGCGTACGTAACTGCGGAAGGACCGGCCACGTCCGGCCTTCACCGGCTGCCCGCCCAGGTGGATCTCGCCCTCGGTGAGCGGATACAGCTGAGCGAGCAGCCTGGCGACGGTGGACTTCCCGGAGCCCGACTCCCCCACCAGTGCCGTGACGGTGCCGCGCCGCAGTTTCAGCGAGACGTCGTCGACGGCGTGGACGGTACGGCGCTTGCCCGCGAGGAGATCGCGGCCGGTGCGCCGTACGGCGAAGTGTTTGGTGACTCCGCGTGCTTCGAGCACGACTTGGTTCTTTTCGAGCTGTTCAGACATGGCCGGTACCTGGATCCCTGGGTGTGAGGCCGACGGCCTTACTTCGACGGCTTGAGCTTCAGCACGACTTCCAGCGACGAGGGCTGGGTGTGCTGCGGGTCGGCGTACGGGTCGGCCTCGGTGGGCCAGCCCACCCAGTTCTTGGTGGAGTACTCGGCCCCGATGGGGGCGGCGGCGGTGGGGATCATCGGCGCCTGCTCGACCATGATCTTCTGCAGCGCGTTCATCGCGTTGATGCGCGTGGTGTCGGTCGTGGCGTTGGCGAAGTCCTTCAGCGCCTCGGTTGCCTCGGTGCTCTTGAAGCGGCCGAAGTTGCCGAGCTGGGAGGCCTTGCCGATGGGCTGGAGCAGCGCGCCGTCCATGATGTTCTGGTACATGTCGTACGGGGTGGCGCCGCTGTTGGTCCAGTGCAGGGTGGCGTCGAAGTTGCCGTTGGCCACGTCCGCTCCCCAGGCCTCGGCGGTCTGCGTCTTGACCTTGGCCTCGATGCCGAGCTGCTTGATGTTGTCCTTGATGATCGCGAGGCCGGTGATGTAGTCGTTCCAGCCGGCCGGGTCGGTGAAGGTCAGCTTCACCGGCTTGCCGCTCGGGTCCTTCAGCACTCCGCCGCTGAGCGTGAAGCCGGCCTTGTCGAGGATCTTCTTGGCGCCCTCGACATCGGGCTTCGTGGTGGCCTTCTTGTACTCGGGGGCGAGGAAGGACTCACCGGCGGGCAGCGGGATGCCGGTCGGGTTGGTGATCTCCGGGTAGAGGGTCGCCTCGGCCTGGGTGTAGATCGCGTTGCGGTCGACGACCATCGCCATGGCCTTGCGCAGCGCCGGGTTGTCGAACGGCTTGCGGGCGGTGTTGAACCACAGTCCGTGGATGCCGAGCCCGGAGGGGAACCACAGCTTGTGGTTCTTGGGGTCCTTGGCGATGTACAGCTTCTTGTAGTCCGGCATGAAGACGAACGACCACTCGAGCTTGCCGCTGGCCAGTGCGGTGGTCGCGGCGCTGTTGTCGTTGTACGTGCTGTAGCGCAGCTCCTTGACCTTCGTCGCGCCCTTCCAGTACGTGGGCGTGGCGGTCAGGGTGGTGGTCTGCGGGGTGAA
Source organism: Streptomyces brevispora (assembly GCF_007829885.1). Lineage (NCBI taxonomy): Bacteria > Bacillati > Actinomycetota > Actinomycetes > Kitasatosporales > Streptomycetaceae > Streptomyces > Streptomyces brevispora. Next base: position 4,695,342 of record NZ_VIWW01000001.1, on the reverse strand, counting down.
CGTCTTCAGCTTGTACGGACCCGAGCCGACGGGGGTGCGGTTGGGCCAGGTCTCCGGGTTCTTGACGCCTTCCCAGATGTGCTTGGGCACGATGAACTGCTGAATGATCTTGTTCTGGTTGACGTACTGCGAGTCCTCGAAGGTCAGCACGACCTTCTTGCCCTGGACCTCGACCCCGTCGAAGGCTATGCCGTTGCCGTTGAGCGCCGGGTGCTTCTTCAGCAGGTTGAAGGTGAACGCCACGTCCTCGGCGGTCAGCGGCTTGCCGTCGGCCCACTTGGCCTTGTCGTCGAGGGTGAAGGTGACCTTGGTGAAGTTGAAGTCCCACTTCCATTCCGTCGCCAGCCACGGGTCGGCCTTGTCGGCGGGCCGGATCTGGCTCGTCATCGCCAGCGGCTCGTAGATCATGTAGCGGTAGCCGAGGGTGGCGCCCGCCGAGGTGTTGAGGAACGGGTTGCTGTTGTTCGTCTGCGGCCCGTCCGGCTTGCCCAGCGTCAGGATGCCTGACGCGGCACTGCCGCTCTTCTTGGCGTTCGAGTTGGCTGACGAGCATCCGGCGGCGAGCGCGACCACCGCGGTGGCGAGCGCGACCGCTCTGAGCGTGTGGTGACGGCGTGCGGACATGGCGACTCCAGGAGGGACTGGCGGGTCTGGGAGATCCGGAAACGGGCAGCGCTCGGCGCGCCGGGTACGGGCGGTACGGGTGCGGTGTGCGGGTGCGCGCAGCCGGCTGCTGCGCGGAGCAAGGGGAGCGGTGGGGCCGGTCCGGCCCCGGCCGCTAGGGCGCCGAGTGGCGCACGACCAGTTCGGTGGGCAGCACGACCGGTGCATCGGGTACGGCCGTGCCGCCGAGGTGGGAGAGCAGCATCCGTGCGGCCGTCTCACCCATCTGCCGGGTGGGCTGGCGCACGGTGGTCAGCGGCGGTTCGGTGTGCTCGGCCATCGGGATGTCGTCGAAGCCGACCACCGCGATGTCACCGGGAACGGAACGTCCAGCGAGGCGCAGTGCCCGCAGCACGCCCGCCGCGGTGACGTCGTTGTGCGCGAAGACCGAGTCGAACTCCGTGCCGGAGGCGAGGAGTTGCTCCACGGCCAGCCGGCCGCAGATCTCGGTGAAGTCCCCGCGGACGACAAGGTCGGTCGGCAGGACGGAGAGGAATCCCGCAAGCCGGTCACGTACGCAGCCGAAGTCCTGGGGGCCCGTGATGACCAGGGGCCTGGTGCGGCCGGCAGCCCGCAGATGACGGGCGGCCGACGCGCCTCCTTCGTGGTTGGTGGTCACGACGGAGGGAAACTCGGGGTGGTGGCCGCGATCGTCGATCAGCACGATCGGAAGGCCGTCGCGGTGCAGTTCGGTGAGGTGGTCGAGGGTGTTCTCGGGTTCGACCACGACCAGTCCGTCGAAGGCCCGCGCCGACACCTGGCTGGTGAAGCGCTTCACGGACTCGGCCCCGCGGTTGCAGGTGAAGAGCAGCAGCCCGTAGTCGGCGGCCTCGACGGTGTCGACGACACCCTGAAGCACCTCGCCCATCCACGGCCAGGTCAGCGAGGGCACCAGCATGCCGACCGTACGGCTGCTGCCGCGGGCCAGTCCGACGGCGCCCGAACTGGGCACATAACCGAGCTGTGCGATCACTTCACGAACACGGGCGGCCGTTGAACCGTCCACTTCGCCCTTGGTGTTGATGACCCGGGACACGGTCGTCTTGCTGACGCCGGCCTCGCGGGCGACATCAGCGATGGTGACACGCATCGGGTCCTCCAGGACACAACGGGACAGAGGGAGCGACCGGCCATGGAACCGGTACCGCAACCGGTTCCGGAACCGGTACCGGCGTTGGTGGCGTGAGTTAACCCCGCTGGAACAGAGCCGTCAATACTTCACACCGAGATTGGTCCGTACCCATCCCGCGAGCAGCGAGGAAGACCAATACGTTCAAGTCCTGAACACGCACCCTCTTGACGTGGGCACGTAAGAGCAGTTCACTCACGCATCGTTCGACGGCAAGTCCCCCACGCTCCCGCCGAGGAAGGTCTTGAGCATGATCCGATCAGGAAGAGCCGTACGGGTGCTGCTCGCCGCAGCGCTCGCGACTGCCGGTCTCACCGGGCTCTCGTCCGGCGCCGCCCAGGCCGCGGGCGAGACGGTCGGCATCGCGCTGACCACCACCGATGACGCCGGCGGCCGGCATGTCACCCGGGGCCTGGCGGCCCAGACCCCGGTCGCCTTCGAAGCCGGGAACGGAGGCGGCGGTACGAACATCACCGTCGACGAGAACACCCGGTACCAGACCTTCACCGGCGGCGGCGCCTCGTTCACCGACACCGCCGCGTACCTGATGAAGAGCAGCGGGGCGCTGAGCCAGGCGACCCGCGACGCCACGATGAAGAAGCTGTTCTCCCCCACGGACGGCATCGGGCTCTCGTTCGTACGCAATCCGATGGGCGGCTCGGACCTGGCCAGGACCGGCTACACGTACGACGACGTCCCCGCCGGGCAGACCGACCCGACGCTCGGGAAGTTCTCGATCGCACACGATCTGCAGGACGTGCTCCCGCTCACCAAACAGGCCAGGGAGCTGAACCCCGCGCTGACGACGGTGGCGTCCCCGTGGACGGCTCCGGCGTGGATGAAGGACAACGGGCAGCTGAACGGCGGCTGGCTGAAGGCGGAGAACTACGGCGCGTACGCCGACTACTTCGTGAAGTACCTCCAGGCGTACCGGGGCCAGGGCGTGCCGGTCGACTACGTCACCGCGCAGAACGAGCCGACCTGCTGTTCCGGCTACCCCTCGATGAGCTGGAACGGCTCCGGGCTCGCCTACTTCACCAAGAGCGAGCTGCTGCCGAAACTCCAGTCGGCCGGCCTGTCCACCAAGGTGCTGGCCCACGACTGGAACTGGGACACCTACGACGAGTACGCCGCGGCCACGGTGAACGACGCGGCGGTGCGCAACCACCCCAACTTCGGCGGGGTCGCATGGCACGGGTACGGCGGTGACGTCGCCAAGCAGACGGCGGTGCACAACCAGTACCCCACGATGGACGCCTTCCAGACCGAGCACTCGGGCGGCACCTGGATCGCCGACCAGCAGCGCGAGGACATGCTGAACATCATCGATTACACCCGCAACTGGGCGAAGTCGGTGACCAAGTGGTCCCTGGCCGTGGACCAGAACCGCGGCCCGCACAACGGCGGCTGCGGCACCTGCGACGGGCTGATCACCGTGCACAACGGGGACGGCCGCAGCGGACAGGTCGACTACAACATCGAGTACTACACGATGGGCCACCTGACCAAGTTCGTCCGCCCGGGAGCCTCCCGGATCGCCTCCACGGCCAGCTCCACCGTGCCCAATGTCGCCTGGCGCAACCCGGACGGCTCGAAGGCGCTGATCGCGTACAACGGCGGCGGTTCGGCGCAGCAGATCACCGTCAACTGGGGCGGCAGCAAGTTCAGTTACTCGCTGCCCGCGCGCACGTCGGCGACCTTCACCTGGTCCGGCACCCCGTCCGGCTCGGCGGGCACCTCGGGAGCCCTGACGTCGGGCGGCAAGTGCCTGGACGCGACCGGCAACACGGCCGCCGACGGCACCCCGGCCCAGCTCTGGGACTGCACCGGCGCGGCGAACCAGCGCTGGACGCTCCCGGGCGACGGATCCGTCCGGACCCTGGGCGCCTGCCTGGACGTCGCGGGCGGCTCCACGGCCAACGGTGCGAAGGTCCAGCTGTACACCTGCAACGGTTCCGGGGCGCAGCGCTGGACGTACGACGCGTCCACCGGCGACATCGTCAACACGGCCGCGGGCAAGTGCCTGGACGTGATCGACCGGTCGACGGCGAACGGGGCCCGCACCCAGATCTGGACGTGCACGGGGACGTCCAACCAGAAGTGGCACCTGGGGTAGGAGAGACAGGCACGGCGGCCGCAGACCGGGCCCGGTCCGCGGCCGCCGTGTGCGCGCCCTACTCCGTCGGCTCGATCCCCGCCCGCAGCAGACCGAAGGTGTACGCGTCCTCCAGGGCCTGCCAGGACGCCGCGATGATGTTCTCGGCGACGCCGACGGTCGACCAGTCGGCGGTGCCGTCACCGGTGGTGATCAGGACCCGGGTGGTGGAGTCGGTGCCGGTGCGCCCCTCCAGGATGCGGACCTTGTAGTCCACCAGCTCCAGCTTGGCGAGCTGCGGGTAGATCCGCTCCAGGGCCACCCGCAGCGCCCGGTCCAGGGCGTTGACCGGGCCGTTGCCCTCGGCGGTGGCGACGATGCGCTCGCCCTTGGCCCAGAGCTTCACGGTCGCCTCGTTGGCGTGTGTGCCGTCGGGGCGGTCCTCGACGATGGCGCGCCAGGACTCGGTACGGAAGTAGCGGCGTACCCGGCCCTCCGCCTCGGCGCGCAACAGCAGCTCGAAGGAGGCGTCGGCCGCCTCGTAGGTGTAGCCCTTGAGCTCGCGCTCCTTGACCCGTGCGACGACGCGTCCGACGAGCTCGCGGTCGCCGCCGAGGTCGATGCCGAGCTCCTGGCTCTTGAGCTCGATGGAGGCGCGGCCCGCCATGTCGGAGACGAGCATCCGCATGGTGTTGCCGACCAGCGCGGGGTCGATGTGCTGGTAGAGGTCGGGGTCGACCTTGATCGCGGAGGCGTGCAGCCCGGCCTTGTGCGCGAAGGCCGAGACACCGACGTAGGGCTGGTGGGTGGAGGGAGCGAGGTTGACGACCTCGGCGATGGCGTGCGAGACGCGGGTCATGTCGGCGAGCGCGCCCTCGGGCAGGACGGTCTTGCCGTACTTGAGCTCCAGCGCGGCGACGACGGGGAAGAGGTTGGCGTTGCCGACCCGTTCGCCGTAGCCGTTGGCGGTGCACTGGACGTGGGTGGCGCCCGCGTCGACCGCGGCCAGGGTGTTGGCGACGGCGCAGCCGGTGTCGTCCTGGGCGTGGATGCCCAGACGGGCACCGGTGTCGGCGAGGACGGTGGCGACGACGGCCTGGACCTGGGCGGGGAGCATCCCGCCGTTGGTGTCGCAGAGGATGACGACGTCCGCGCCGGCCTCGGACGCGGTGCGGACGACGGCCTTGGCGTACTCGGCGTTGGCGCGGTAGCCGTCGAAGAAGTGCTCGCAGTCGACGAAGACCCGGCGGCCCTGTTCGCGGAGGTGGGAGACGGTGTCGCGGACCATCTCCAGGTTCTCCTCCAGCGTGGTGCGCAGGGCGAGTTCCACATGGCGGTCGTGGGACTTGGCGACCAGTGTGATCACCGGTGCGCCCGACTCCAGCAGCGCCTTGACCTGGGGGTCCTCGGCCGCCTTGCCGCCCGCTCTGCGGGTCGCGCCGAAGGCGACCAGCTCGGCGTTCCTGAACTCGATCTCCTGCTGGGCGCGGGCGAAGAACTCGGTGTCGCGGGGGTTGGCGCCGGGCCAGCCGCCCTCGATGAAGCCGACGCCGAAGTTGTCCAGGTGCCGGGCGATGGTGAGCTTGTCGGCGACCGTCAGGTTGATGCCTTCACGCTGTGCACCGTCGCGCAGCGTGGTGTCGAAGACGTGGAAGCTGTCGTCGGTGGGCTTGGCCTTTGTGGTCATGCTGGTCTGACTCCTGTCGGATGAGTGGATCCGGACGATCTGGCTCCACTTGCCCCCATCATCCCGCGCGCCTCGCCCCGGCCGAGGTGAGGGCCGGAAAACAAAAAACCCCTCGCGGGTGCGAGAGGTCTGCGCGCGGGTCTGGGGCACGATAACCGTGCCGTACATGGTGGTACGGAACGATCACTGCGGACCGGCGCGCCTGTTGCCAATAATCATGACGAACGAGGACACGGAGGCAGTCTGGCACAGGACGGCCTCCGTGCCGTGTCCCGTCTCAGGATGCGGGCGTGACGCTCGTCAGGATGCGGGCGTGACGCTCGTCGCTCCGGCCTCCTGCGACTGCTCCTGCCGCTGTCCAGTGGCGTCGACCCGGTTCAGGTCGATGTCGCGGGTCTCGCGCATCGTCAGGTAGACGATCAACGAGACCGCGGCGCAGCCGGCCACGTACCAGTAGAAGCCGGATTCGGCGCCGGCGTTCTTGAACCACAGCGCCACGTATTCGGCGGTGCCGCCGAACAGCGCGTTGGCGACGGCGTACGAGAGGCCGACCCCCAGGGCGCGGATGCCGGTCGGGAAGAGCTCGGCCTTCACACAGGCGTTGATGGAGGTGTAGCCGGTGATCACGACCAGGGCGAGGAGCGCCAGGCCCAGCGCGGGCCAGAAGGTGTCGGCGTGCTTGAGCATCGTCATGATCGGCACGGTCAGGAAGGTCGAGCCGACGGCGAAGGTGATCAGCAGCGGGCGGCGCCCGATCCGGTCGGACAGCATGCCGGCCGCCGGCTGGATGCACATGAAGACGAACAGGGCGCAGAAGCTGACGAGCGAGGCGGTGGACTTGTCCATGCCGGCGCTCGTGGAGAGGAACTTGGCGAGGTAGGTCGTGTACGTGTAGTAGGCGACGGTCCCGCCCATGGTCAGCGCCATCACCAGGAACGCCTCGCGCCGGTGCTGCCAGAGCAACTTCAGTGTGCCGCGGTCCTGCTGCTCGGTGGCACCGGACTCGGCGTACACCTCCGTCTCCAGCATGGAGCGGCGCAGATAGAAGACGGTGGCGGCGCCGAGCGCGCCGACGACGAACGGGATGCGCCAGCCCCAGCTGTGCAGCGCCGCGTCGGACATGTTGCGCTGGAGGACGATCTGGAGGCCGAGGCCGACGAGTTGGCCCGCGGTCATGGACACGTACTGGAAGCTGGAGGCGAAGCCGCGCTTCTCGGGTGCGGAGGCCTCGGTGAGGTAGGTGGCGCTGGCGGCGTACTCACCGCCGACCGAGAGCCCCTGGAGCAGCCGGGCGAGCATCAGTACGGCGACCCCGCCGTATCCGGCGACGTCGTAGGTGGGCGCGACGGCGATCAGGATCGCGGAGGCCGACATGAGGGTGACAGTGAGGGTGAGCGCGGCCTTGCGGCCCTTGCGGTCACCGATCCGGCCGAGCAGCCAGCCGCCGACCGGTCTCATGAAGAAGCCGACGGCGAAGATGCCCATCGTGTTCATGAGGTTGGCGGTCTCGTTGCCCTCGGGGAAGAACGAGTCCGCGAAGTAGACCGCGAAGGTCGCGTACACGAACCAGTCGAACCACTCGACCATGTTTCCGGCGGAGCCGACCCAGATCTTCTTCCACTGCTCTCGTCCCATGGTTGGTCACCGTGCCCGGACCGCCGGCGAAGTAACACGGGTGCGAGGGAGTGACGGCCGGGCGCTCGGGCCGGGCCGGAGGGCAGCCGCCGGTGCGCACGCCTCGCGCGCGAAGGCCGCGCCCGGCGGACAGCCGGGCGCGGCCCTCGTACGTACGGTGTCCGGACTCGTAGGACTCCGGGACGATCTCTAGCCGAGCGGGTGCATCCACCCGTGGGTGTCCTCGACGATGCCGCGCTGGATGTCCAGCAGGCGCTCGCGCAGCCGGAGGGTGACCGGGCCGGGCGTGCCGTCGCCCTGGGTCCACTCGCCGCCGGCGCTCTTCACCGTGCCGACGGGGGTGATGACGGCGGCGGTGCCGCAGGCGAAGACCTCGGTGAGCGTGCCGTTCGCCGAGTCGTCGCGCCACTGGTCGATCGAGACGCGGCTCTCCTCGGGCTGGTGGCCGAGGTCCGCGGCGAGCGTGAGCAGCGAGTCACGGGTGATGCCCGCGAGCAGCGAGCCGGTCAGCGTCGGGGTGACGATCCTGTTCCCGTACACGAAGTACAGGTTCATCCCGCCGAGCTCCTCGACCCACTTGTGCTCGACGGCGTCGAGGTAGGCGACCTGGTCGCAGCCCTTCGTCGCGGCCTCGGCCTGGGCGAGCAGGGACGCGGCGTAGTTGCCGCCGGTCTTGGCGTCGCCCATGCCGCCGGGGACGGCGCGCACCCGGTCCTCGGAGAGCCAGATGGAGACCGGCTTCACCCCGCCGGGGAAGTACGCGCCGGCCGGCGAGGCGATCACCAGGAAGAGGTACTCGTTGGCGGGCCGCACGCCGAGGCCGACCTCGGCCGCGATCATGAACGGGCGCAGGTACAGCGACTCCTCACCGCCGTGCTCCGGGACCCAGGCCGCGTCCTGCTGGACGAGGGCGTCGCAGGCCGCGACGAACGTCTCGACGGGAAGTTCCGGCATGGCGAGCCGGCGCGCGGAGGACCGGAAACGCTCGGCGTTGGCCTCGGGGCGGAAGGTGGCGACCGAGCCGTCGGGCTGGCGGTACGCCTTGAGGCCCTCGAAGATCTCCTGGCCGTAGTGCAGCGTCATGTTGGCCGGGTCGATCGACAGCGGCGCGTACGGGACGAGCTGGGCGTCGTGCCAGCCACGGCCTTCGGTCCACTTGATCGTCACCATGTGATCGGTGAAGTAGCGGCCGAATCCGGGCTTGACCAGGATCGCCTCGCGCTCCGCGTCGGACAGCGGGTTCGAGGAGGGCTTGAGCTCGATCGTGGGCGTCGTCATGAGTACGTGTCCTTCACCGGTTTTGTGTGTGTAGGACCGCTCCCACGCCCGCGCCTGTCGGACAGGTGGTAGGACGTCCGAGCTTCGCAACAAGCCACGGCCCAGTCCGATTATCTCTCGCGGGAGGCCGTGCACGAAATGACGTGATTGCGGTCCAGGGTTCGATGGTGACACCCGGGGCCGCACAGGAGAAGCCGCCGGGTGTCTGTGCGACCCGGCGGCTTCGAGGGAGTCGTCGGATCAGCCCGCTACGCGTACCGCGAGCGCGTCGCCGATCTCTTCGGTGGTACGGGCGGTGCCCTCGCGCTCCGCGAGGTCGGCGGAGACCGCGTCCTCGATGCGTACGGCCTGGGCCTCGTAGCCGAGGTGGCGCAGCAGGAGGGCGACGGAGAGGATCGTGGCGGTCGGGTCGGCCTTGCCCTGGCCCGCGATGTCGGGGGCGGAGCCGTGGACCGGTTCGAACATCGACGGGAAGGCGCCCGTCGGGTTGATGTTGCCCGAGGCCGCCAGGCCGATGCCGCCGGAGACGGCCGCGGCGAGGTCGGTCAGGATGTCACCGAAGAGGTTGTCGGTGACGATGACGTCGAAGCGCTCCGGCTGGGTGACGAAGAAGATCGTCGCGGCGTCGACGTGCAGGTAGTCGGTGGTGACCTGGGGGTACTCGGCCGCCACCTTGTCGAAGGTGTTCTTCCACAGGTGACCCGCGTAGACGAGGACGTTGTTCTTGTGGACCAGCGTCAGCTTCTTGCGCGGACGGGCGGCGGCCCGCTCGAAGGCGTCCCGGACGACCCGCTCGACACCGAAGGCGGTGTTGAGGCTGACCTCGGTGGCGACCTCGTGCTCGGTACCGGTGCGCAGCGAACCGCCGTTGCCGGTGTACGGGCCCTCGGTCCCCTCTCGGACGACGACGAAGTCGATGTCCGGACGGCCGGCCAGCGGGGTCTCGGTGTTCGGGAACAGCTTCGACGGCCGCAGGTTGATGAAGTGGTCGAAGGCGAAGCGCAGCTTCAGCAGCAGCCCCCGCTCCAGGACGCCGGACGGCACTGACGGGTCACCGATCGCGCCGAGCAGGATGGCGTCGTGGCCCTTGAGGGCTTCCAGCTCCGCGTCCGGGAGGGTTTCGCCGGTGCGGTGCCAGCGCTGGGCACCAAGGTCGTACTCCTTGGTCTCCAGCTTCACATCCTGCGGGAGAACAGCGTTGAGGACCTTGAGGCCCTGGGCCACGACCTCCTGGCCGATACCGTCACCGGGGATCACTGCGAGATTGATGCTGCGAGACATGTCCGCACCCTACTGCGCGTCCCACCCCATGACACATGGAGTCCACCATACGGACACATGGGGAGCTGTACGTGTACCGTTCACCCACTCGACGGGACTGCGTCGGGGAACGGGTGGATGTTGTCGCCCATGGACATCCCCCGATTCGGAATCCCCGAGAAGCTCGCCGACCGCATGAGCATGGCCGAGCAGCACGACTACCTGCGCACCCGGCTGACCCGGCGCGGCGCGCTGCGTACCGGCGTGGCGACCGCCGCCGTCGCCGGTCTCGGCGCCTCCCTGACCGCCTCTCCGGCGTACGCCGCGCCGACGGTGCTCACCTCGCACAGCTCCACCCGGGTGGACGGCTCGCTGGTCGCCCCGTTCGGCCGGCACCTGGCCTACGGCGCCGACCCGAGGACGCAGATGGCGGTCTCCTGGCAGGTTCCGTTCGCCGTGCGGCGGCCGTACATCCGGATCGGCCTCAAGCCGTGGGCGCTGAGCCGGAAGATCGACGCCGAGGTGCGCCACCTCACCACGCCGCGGCTGAACGACGGCAAGATCGCGGCGGCCGAGCAGTACTACGTACACGCGGGCCTGGAGCGGCTGAAGCCCGGCACGACGTACTACTACGGCGTCGGCCACGACGGTTTCGACCCGGCCGACACCCGCAACCTGGGCACGCTCGGCACCTTCACCACCGCGCCCTCGCACGCCGGGACCTTCACCTTCACCGCCTTCGGCGACCAGGGCGTCAGCTACCACGCACTCGGCAACGACCAGCTGATCCTGGGCCAGAACCCCGCCTTCCACCTGCACGCGGGCGACATCTGCTACGCCGACCCGTCGGGCTCCGGCCGGACGAGCGACACCTATGACGCCCGCACCTGGGACCAGTTCCTGGCGCAGACGGAAACCGTGTCGAAGACCGTGCCGTGGATGGTCACCACCGGGAACCACGACATGGAGGCCTGGTACTCGCCGGACGGCTACGGCGGCCAGAACGCCCGCTGGACGCTGCCGGACAACGGGCCGGACCCCGTGAACCAGCCCGGCGCGTACTCCTTCGTGCACGGAAACGTGGGCGTGATCGCGCTCGACGCCAATGACGTCTCGTACGAGATCCCCGCGAACTTCGGCATCAGCGGCGGCAAGCAGACGCGCTGGCTGGACCGGCGGCTGGGTGAGCTGCGGGCACGCCACGACATCGACTTCCTGGTGGTCTTCTTCCACCACTGCGCCTTCTCCACGACCAACGCCCACGCCTCGGACGGCGGGGTCCGGGACGCCTGGGTGCCGCTCTTCGAGAAGCACCAGGTGGACCTGGTCATCAACGGCCACAACCACGTCTACGAGCGCACCGACGCGATCCTGCGGAACGCCGTCCAGCGCAGGGTGCCGATCGGCGAGCGCACCGACCCCACGCGGGACGGCATCGTGTACGTCACCGCGGGCGGCGCGGGCAAGGCGCTGTACGACTTCCCGGCACCCGACAGCTACGAGGGGCACGTCGCGGATCTGGAGAGCGTGAACACGTACCACGTGGTCAAGGGCGGCGGAAGGGCCACCGAGACCGTCGAGTGGTCACGGGTGCGCTACACCGGCTTCTCGTTCCTCGCGGTGGAGGTGGAGGCCGGGCGGCACGCCCGGATGAAGGTCACCGCGCTCGCCGAGTCCGGTGAGCGCATCGACCACTTCGAGATCAGCCGCGGCTGATCCGCACGTCACCGGCCGGGCCGCGGCCCGGTCAGTGACCGGTGGAGCCGCCGTTGTCCCTGCGGTCGAGGGCCCGCTGCAGGGCGGCGGCGGCATTGCGCCGCTCCGACTCGGTCGGGCGGTGGGCGTGACGGACGCGGCGGACTATGGTCTCGGCCATGATGCATCGACTCCTTGAGATCGCGAGGATTTCGAGATCGGAACGGCGTGAACGGTGATTTCGAGATCAGTGATTTCGAGGTGCCGGAAGGGGCGGGAACGGATGCCGCAGGGGTTACCTGCATCGGGGCATGCGCTCGCAACACCAGTCGCTGGTTCCAGCGAGACGTTCGGCTTCTACAAAGCTAGGCCAGCCCGGCCGTTCTGTCTCCACAGTTACTCGGACTTCCTACTATCTGAGACGGAGGTTTGGCTCGGCCCGTCCAGGACCCCGTCCGCCACGGGCCCGTCCGGCGACCGGGGACGAAGCGGCATCCCGGACGCCCCGGCCCCCGGGACCGCACCCACCGGGTACTCAGCCCGCATGTGAGTACGGGACACGTGTCGAAAAATTGTGCGACGCACAACAGTTGCACCCCTGAACGGCCTCTACGCTCTCAAGCCCTGGTACGCGAACCGGCCCTCCGGCGTCCGCGCCTCGCTGGTCCGCCATGAGGTGTCGCCCGACACCCTCACCGCGGCCGGTGTGATCGCGGCGGCCGGCGCCGCCGCCGCACTGGCCCTGCTGCCCGCCGACCCCGCCGCCCTGCCGGTCGCCGCACTGCTCGCGGCCCGGCTCGCCTTCGCCAACCTGGACGGGGCGCTGGCCCGCGAAACGGGCCGGACGACCCGGCGCGGCCTGTGGCGGGGCGTGTTCAGCCTCACCGGCGGGGCCGAGCGGCGCGGCCGGGTTCCCGGTGCGGCGGGGCGGCGGCGGGATGGACGATCTGCTTTCGATGGCCGGTGAACCCGTCCTCGGCCCGGGTGCCCTCGGGGAACAGCACGACCGCCCGGCCCTCCCGCTCTGCCCCTGGCGTTCTGCTGGGCGTTCGCGGAGGCGCTGAGCCGGCCGCTGATGCCGGAGCTGCTGCTGGGCGCGTGTGCGTGGCGGTGCCGCGGGCGGCGCTGAAGATGTCGCTGGGCGCGCTCGCGGGCAGCCTGGCGGGGGGCCTGCTCGCGCTGCAACTGGCCTCGTCCGGAGTCCCGTTGCCCGCGCCGCTGACAACGGACCGGATGCGCGCGGAAGTCCGTCACGAACTGGCACTCGAGGGTGCGTCCGCGGTGCGCCACCAGCCGTGGAACGGCATCCCGTTCAAGGTGTACGGCGCGGAGGCGGGCGCCGCCGGGGTCCCGGCGTCCGACTGGCTCGCCGCGTCGGCGACGGCCCGCGGCTCGCGCACGCTCACGGTGGGCCTCGGCCTCGCCGGATTCGGGCTGCTGATGCGCCGCCACCGCCGCCACTACGGCCGGGGACTGGCCCTGCTGGGCGGCGGGTTCGCGGTGGGGTTCTCACTGATCGTGCGCGGCTGGAGCTGAGCCGGGCGACGGCGAAATGGAAACCGCCCCCCGGCCGGCAGGGGAACCGGGCGGGAGGCGGTGTTCGGGGCGGGGTGCCGGTACAGCGGCACCCCGGGGGGCGTCAGCCCTGGTGGGGGTAGGTGTAGTCGGTCGGCGGGACCAGCGTCTCCTTGATGGCCCGGGTCAGGGTCCAGCGCTGGAGGTTCTGCGGGGCGCCCGCCTTGTCGTTCGTACCCGAGGCACGGCCACCGCCGAAGGGCTGCTGGCCGACGACGGCACCGGTCGACTTGTCGTTGATGTAGAAGTTGCCCGCGGCGTACCGCAGCTTCTCCATCGTGTGCGCGGCCGCGGCACGGTCGCCCGCGATGACGGAACCGGTCAGGGCGTAGTCGGAGACCGACTCCATCTGCTCCAGCATCGCGTCGTACGCGGCGTCCTCGTAGACGTGGACGGCGAGGATCGGGCCGAAGTACTCGGTCGTGAAGACCTCGTTCTCGGGGTCGCTGCACTCGATGACGGTCGGGCGGACGAAGTAGCCCACCGAGTCGTCGTACGTGCCGCCCGCGACGATCGTGCACGCCGGGTCGGCGGCGGCGCGGTCGATGGCGGCCTTGTTCTTCGCGAACGCACGGTCGTCGATGACGGCGCCCATGAAGTGCGACAGGTCGGTGACGTCACCCATGGTGATGGAGTCGACCTCGGCCGCGAACTTCTCCTTGAAACCGGAGTTCCAGATGGAGGCCGGGACGTACGCACGCGAGGACGCGGAGCACTTCTGGCCCTGGAACTCGAAGGAGCCGCGGGTCAGGGCGGTCTTCAGGATCGCGTGGTCGGCCGACGGGTGGGCCACCACGAAGTCCTTGCCGCCGGTCTCGCCGACGAGACGCGGGTAGGTGCGGTACTTCGCGATGTTGTTGCCGACCGTCTTCCACAGGTGCTGGAAGGTGGGGGTCGAGCCGGTGAAGTGGATACCGGCCAGGTCGCGGTGGTTCAGGGCCACCTCGGAGACGGCGATGCCGTCGCCCGTCACCAGGTTGATGACGCCCTTGGGGAGACCCGCCTCCTCCAGGAGCTGCATCAGCAGCACGGCGGCGTGGGTCTGCGTCGGGGACGGCTTCCACACCACGACGTTGCCCATGAGCGCGGGGGCGGTGGGCAGGTTGCCCGCGATGGCCGTGAAGTTGAACGGCGTGATCGCGTAGACGAAGCCCTCCAGCGGGCGGTGGTCCATGCGGTTCCACACGCCCGGGGAGTTGGCCGGGGGCTGCTCGGCCAGGATCTGGCGTGCGTAGTGCACGTTGAAGCGCCAGAAGTCGACGAGCTCACAGGGGGTGTCGATCTCGGCCTGCTGGGCGGTCTTGCCCTGGCCGAGCATCGTGGAGGCGGCCAGCGTCTCGCGCCAGGGGCCGGCGAGCAGCTCGGCGGCGCGCAGGATGATGGCCGCGCGGTCGTCGAAGGCCATCGCGCGCCAGGCCGGGGCAGCGGCGAGGGCGGCGTCGACCGCGTCCTTGGCGTCCTGCTCGGTGGCACCGGCGAACGTACCGATGACGGCCTTGTGGTTGTGGGGCTGCACGACGTCGAAGCGCTCGCCGCCGCCCATCCGCTTCTCGCCACCGATGGTCATCGGCAGGTCGATCGGGTTCTGGCTGAGCTCCTTGAGCTTCACCTCCAGGCGGGCGCGCTCCGGGGAGCCCGGGGCGTAGGAGTGGACCGGCTCGTTGACCGGCGCGGGGACCTGGGTCACAGCGTCCATGAGTTCCGTTGCTCCTTGGGTAGAGAGGGGAAGGGGGGGCTCAGCCCTTGGTGAGGATGGAGCGGCCGAAGAACAGCAGGTTGGCCGGCTTCTCCGCGAGGCGGCGCATGAAGTAGCCGTACCAGTCGGTGCCGTAGGCGGTGTAGACGCGCATCCGGTGGCCCTCGGCCGCGAGCCGGATGTGCTCCTCGCTGCGGATGCCGTACAGCATCTGGAACTCGTACTCGTCGAGCTTGCGGCCCGCCTTGCGGCCCAGCTCCTGGGCGATGGCTATCAGACGCGGGTCGTGGGACCCGATCATCGGGTAGCCCTCGCCGTCCATCAGCGTCCGCAGGATGCGGACGTACGCCTTGTCGATCTCGGCCTTGTCCTGGTACGCGACGGAGGCGGGCTCCTTGTAGGCGCCCTTCACGATGCGGACGCGGCTGCCGGCCGCGGCGAGACGACGGGCGTCCTCCTCGGTGCGGAAGAGGTAGGCCTGGATGACGCATCCGGTCTGCGGGTGGCTCCTGCGCAGCTCCTCGTGGATGGCGAACATCGAGTCGAGGGTGGTGTGGTCCTCGGCGTCCAGGGTGACCGTGGTGCCGATCGCGGCGGCGGCCTCGACGACCGGGCGGACGTTGGCGAGGGCCAGCTCGTGGCCGCCCTCCAGCGCCTGGCCGAACATGGAGAGCTTGACGGACATCTCGGCCCTGGTGCCCAGACCGAGGTCCTCGAGGCGGCCGATGAGCTCCAGGTAGGCGTCGCGGGCGGCGGCGGCCTGCTCGGGCGTGGTGATGTCCTCACCGACCACGTCGAGGGTGACCTCCAGGCCCTTGTCGGCGGCGTCCTCGATGATCGGGATGACCTGCTCGACCGTCTCACCGGCGATGAACCGGCCGACGACCTGCTTGGTGCCCGGGGCTGCCGAGACGAAGCGGCGCATCTTGTCGCTGCGTGACGCGGCGAGAATCACGGGACCCAGCACGGGGCACCTCCACGGAAAGTACGAACGAAGGCCGTACCGCCGCAAATGAAGCCTAACGAAACCTGAGGAACAGAAGCGGTACAGCACGGAGAACCACCGTGAAATCTAGGGATCTCTCCGATCCTGGGCCATCGACAGCTGTCACGCATCCGTTCCCTGGATCTCAGACATATGTCTGAAGGGGTGCGAGAATGAGCGGGTGAAGGGCGATTACCAGGAGCTGGTCGACGAGATCTCCGGACTGCTCGGCGCTCCCGCGACGCTGGAGAACCGGGACTTCGGCCTGGTCGCCTTCGGTGCCCACGACAGCGACGACGCCACGGCGATGGACCCGGTCCGCACCCGCTCGATCCTGACCCGTCGCTCGACCCCCGCGGTCCGCGCCTGGTTCGAGAACTTCGGCATCACCCGCGCCACCGGCCCCGTCCGCATCCCGGCCGCCCCGGAGGCCGGCGTCAACCGGGACCGGATCTGTCTGCCGGTACGCCATCGGGGTGTGGTGCTCGGTTACGTATGGCTGCTGGACGCCGACCCCCGGCCGACCGACGAGCAGCTGGACGCGGCGATGGAGGTGGCGGCCCGGATCGGGGCGCTGCTCTCCGACGAGGCGCGGGCGGGCGCGGATCTGTCCCGGGAGTTCGGCGCGGTCCTCACGGCCGGGCGCGGCTGGCAGCGCGACATGGCGGTCGCCGCGCTCAGCGAGGCGCTCGGCCCGGACGCGGACGGGCTGCACACCGTGGTGTGCGTGACCCCGTGGGCGGAAGAGCCGCCCTCGGTGCGCACGGTGCCGTCGACGGCCGCACTGTCCGTCGCCCCGGCCGCGGCCGGGGCGGGCCCTGCGGCACTGGCCGCGCTGGTCCGGCTCCGGTCGACCGAGGTCCTGGACCCGGCCCTGACCGCCGCGGACCGGCTGCGCGCCACCGCGGGGCCCGCCGCCACCGCCGGGATCGCGGTGCCGCGCCGGGGCCTGGCGGAGCTGGCCGACGCCTGGCACGAGGCCTCCGCCGCGAACCGGGCGGCTGCGGCGGAAGCCCGGTTCGGCCCGGTCGCCCAGTGGTCGGCCATCGGCCCGTACCGCCTGCTGACCGCGCTCGCCCCGGACACGCCGACCGACCGCGCCGTGCGCCCGCTGCTCACCCCGCCGCACCGGGATCTGGCCCGCACCGCCGAGGTGTTCCTCGACTGTGCGGGCCAGGCGTCCCGGACCGCCGGTGAGCTGGGCATTCACCGCCAGACGCTCTACTACCGCCTCTCCCGGGTCCAGCAGCTCACCGGCCTGGACCTGAACGACGGCGAGGACCGGCTGCTGCTGCACATGGCACTGAAGGCGTCCCGGCTCTGAGCGGCTGCCGGCAGCCGGCCCGTAAGGAATCGCTCAGCGGCGATCCGGCCCGGCATCGGGCCCCTGCTCCACCGGCCGTCCGTGCGTTGCGGGCCCGGCGCCGACGACAGCGGAACATCTCCGCCGCCCTCACCTGTGTCGTCGCGTGGAACGGCTTCGACGGGCGCACCATGGAAGGGCGCGAACACGACATGGGGTGACCTGGGCAGGAGTCCGCCGGTGGCACGTGGACGGTTGCGGATCTACCTCGGGGCCGCTCCCGGGGTCGGCAAGACGTACGCCATGCTCGCCGAGGGGCAGCGGCTGCGTGCCCGGGGCTCGCACGTGGTCGTCGGCTTCGTCGAGCCGCACGGGCGCCGGGCGACCGCGGCCATGGCCGACGGTCTGGAGACGACGGCCCGCCGGACGCTGAGCCACCGCGGCGCGCTCTTCACCGAGATGGATCTCGACGCGGTACTGGCCCGCCGTCCCCAGGTCGCGCTGGTCGACGAGCTGGCCCACTCCAACGTTCCGGGGGCCCGCAACGCCAAGCGGTGGCAGGACGTGGAGGAGCTCCTGGACGCCGGCATCGATGTGGTCACCACGCTCAACGTCCAGCACCTGGAGTCACTCAACGACGTGGTACGGCAGATCACGGGGGTCACCCAGCGGGAGACCCTGCCCGACGAGGTGGCCCGCCGGGCCGACCAGATCGAACTGGTCGACCTGCCACCGGAGGTGCTCCGCCGCCGTATGGTCCACGGCGACATCTATGCGCCGGACCGCATCGAGTCCGCCCTCACCCACTACTTCCGGGTCGGCAACCTCACCGCCCTGCGCGAAATCGCCCTGCTGTGGCTGGCCGACCGGGTGGAGGAAGGGCTGCGGCGCTACCGCGCGGAGCACGGCATCGTCGCTCCCTGGGAGACCCGGGAGCGCATCCTGGTGTCCCTGAGCGGCGGGCCGGAGGGCGAGACACTGATCCGCCGTGCCGCGCGGATCAGCGCGCGTACCCCCGGCACCGAGTTGCTGGCCCTCCACGTGGTCCCGGAGGACGGACTCGCCGACGTCGACCCGGCGGCACTGGACGCCCAGCACACTCTTCTGGAATCACTCGGCGGCAGCTACCACCAGACCACCGGCGAGGACGTCGTCGACGCCCTGCTCCAGTTCGCCGAGGCGGAGGACGTCACCCAGATCGTGCTGGGCGCGAGCCGTCACGGCCGGCTGGCCTCCCTCCTGAGAGCAGGTGTGGGAGAGCGGACGATCAAGGGCTCCGGCCCCATCGACGTCCACATCGTCACCCATGGGGAGGCGGCGGGGTCTGCCGCTTCGAGGCTTCCACACCCGAGCCGCGGCACCGGCCCGAGACGTTACTGGGCCGCACTGGCCGGCACCGTGGTGCTGCTGCCCGTACTGACGCTCCTGCTGACCGCGGCGCGCGGCCACCTCGGCCTCTCCAGCGACCTGGTGATCTATCTGCTCGCCGTCGTCGTGGTCGCCCTGGTCGGAGGGCTGTACCCCGCGCTGTTCGCCGCCATCGCCGCTGCGCTGCTCGCCGACTACTACTTCACCGCACCGGTGCACTCGCTGGCCATCGAGCACCCGGACTCGATTGCCGCGCTCGTGGTGTTCATCGCCACGGCCGCCCTCGTCGGCACGGCGGCGGGAACGGCCGCTCAGCGTACGCACCAGGCGGTACGCGCGACATCCGAGGCAAGGGCGCTGAGCCGCCTGGCCGCCGCCATGATGCGTGGCCAGGACCTGACGGCACTGGTGGAGCAGATCCGGGAGAACTTCGGCCTCGGTGCGATCAGCCTGCTCGAAAGGGACCCGGAAGCATCTCCCGTGCCCCGCTGGTACGTGGTCGCCAGCGCCGGGGAGCGGCCACCGGAAAAGCCCTACGAGGCGGACGTGGAAAGCCCCGTCGACGACAACCTCACGCTGGCCGCGCGCGGCTCAGGACTGAGTACGGAGGACCAACGCGTCCTCGCCGCATGCGCCGCCGAACTGGGGCTGGCCCATGCCCGAGGGCGGATCGCCGGGTGTTCCGACGGCACGGACACCTTCGCCGACGCCGAACGTACCCGGGCATCCTTGCTTCTCGCGGCAGGACGCGATCTGCGTGCTCCGCTGCGCACGGCCGAGGAAGCGCTCGTGCGCCTGCGGAGCCGGCACGCCGGCGGGACCGTCCCGGAGGAGGCGCAGTTGCTGGAGGCTGCCCGTGCGGCGGTGCACCGTGCGGCTCAGCTGGTCACCGATCTCGACGATGTGAGCCGTCTGCACGCCGGGGCACTCGATCTCTACCTCCGCCCGGTCGACCTCAACGACATGCTGGGCGCCGCCCTGGACGACCTCGGGCCCGGCGGTCACTCGATCATTCCGCGCCTGCCGGAACAGCTGCCCGACGTGATCGCCGACGCCGCTCTCCTCACCCGCGCGCTGACCGCCCTGGGGGCCGACGCGTTGCGTCACAGCCCGTCGGACCGGCCCCCCGTCTTCACCGCCGAGGTCCGGTCCGGCCACGTGATGATCCGGGTGGAGGACGGCACGCCCGCCCGGGGCCCGGAACCGGGCCCCGGTCTTTCCCGGGCTCCGGATCCCAGGGCCGACAGCCTGGCTGTACGGCTGTCGCGCGACTTGACCGAGGCCATGGACGGGACCCTGGAGACGGCCATCGGGAGCCCCGGTTTCTCGGTGACGCTCACTCTTCCGAGCTCCGCGCCCGAAGGCGGCGCGACATCCGGCCGCGACGAGTGAGTCCACGCACTTCACCGTCATCCCATCGGCGCACAGGGCGAGCGGGTAATCCTGACGGCAACTGATATAGCGTCACAAATGAACTGATCTCGTTTCCGGATCAACTCCACATGCCGGTCGGAAGGGCCCAAAAGTCCCGTCCCTCATGACTTTGCGGGGGTACTTCGCGGATGTCGGACATCGCGTACATCGGCCTCACGGTGGTGGTGTTCGCCCTCATCGGCCTGGCCGCCAAGGGCGTCGGACGCCTGTGAACGCGGAAAACATCGTCGGCCTGATCGTTGCCGCGTGCCTCGTGATCTACCTGGTCATCTGCCTGATCTTCCCCGAGAAGTTCTAGGAGGAAGTCCCGGATGAACGACACCCTCGCGGGCTGGCTCCAGGTACTCGCCCTGGCGGTCGCGCTAGGTCTCTCCTTTCGCCCGCTGGGCGACTACCTGGCCCGAGTCCTGACCGCCGATCACCATGGTCGGGTGGAACGCCTGGTCTACCGGGCAGGCGGGGTGAACGGCGACGCCGACCAGAAATGGCCGGTCTACCTGCGGAGCGTCCTGGCCTTCTCAGCCGTATCGGTACTCTTCCTGTACGCGTTCCTGCGCCTGCAGAACCATCTTCTGCTGTCCCTGGGCATGAAGCCGATCACCCCGGACCAGTCGTTCAACACCGCGACATCCTTCGTCACCAATACCAACTGGCAGTCGTATTCAGGTGAGTCGGCCATGGGGCATCTGGTCCAGATGGCGGGCCTAGCGGTGCAGAACTTCGTCTCCGCAGCCGTGGGCATCGCCGTCGCCGCCGCGCTGATCCGGGGCTTCAACCGGAAGAAGACCGATCGCGTCGGGAATTTCTGGGTGGACCTGACACGGATCGTGCTTCGCGTTCTGCTGCCGCCGGCCTGCGTCTTCGCGATCGTTCTGGTGGCCGCCGGCACCGTCCAGAACTTCCACGGGTTCCATGACATCACCACCATCGCGGGCGGGCACCAGGGCCTGCCCGGAGGCCCCGTCGCCTCCCAGGAGTCCATCAAGGAACTGGGCACCAACGGCGGTGGTTTCTACAACGCGAACTCCGCGCACCCCTTCGAGAACCCCAACGCCTTCACCAACCTGATCGAGATCTACCTCATGCTGGTCATCGCGTTCTCGCTCCCGCGGACCTTCGGAACGATGGTCGGCGACAACCGCCAGGGATACGCCGTCGTCGCCGTGATGGCCTTGATCTGGGGCGCGTCGGTCGCCGTCGTCACCGCCAACGAACTGCACAGCGTCAGCAGCGCCGCAGGGCACGCGGCCGGCGGAATGACAGAGGGCAAGGAGACGCGGCTGGGGATCTGGGCCTCGGCCCTGTTCGCCGTGTCCACCACCCTCACGTCGTGCGGAGCGACCAACTCCTCCCACGACTCGTACACGCCGGGCGGCGGCGGAATGACGATCTTCAACATGATGCTGGGGGAGATCGCACCCGGCGGCACCGGATCCGGGCTCTACGGGATCCTGATCCTGGCGATCGTCGCGGTCTTCGTCGCCGGACTGATGGTGGGCCGGACACCCGAGTACCTGGGCAAGAAGCTCCGGGGCCGGGAGATGAAGTTCGCCTCGCTCTACATCCTGACCACGCCCGCGGTGGCACTGGTGGGGGCGGGGCTGGCGATGACGCTCCCGGGAGAGCGGGCGGCCATGCTCAATTCCGGTCCGCACGGCTTCTCCGAGGTCCTGTACGCCTTCACGTCGGCTGCGAACAACAACGGCTCGGCGTTCGCGGGGCTGAGCGCGAACACCGTCTGGTACAACACCACGCTTGGTGTGGTCATGCTCGTCGGCCGGTTCCTGCCCATGGTGTTCGTCCTGGCGCTCGCCGGCTCGCTCGCAGCGCAGCAACCCGCTCCGGTCACCGCGGGCACCCTGCCCACTCACCGGCCGCAGTTCGTCGGGCTGTTGACCGCGGTGATCCTCATCGTCGTCGGTCTGACCTACCTGCCCGCACTCGCGCTCGGACCCCTTGCGGAGGGCCTGCACTGATGTCCACGACCGCCGCTCCCACCCCGCCGGACGCCGGGCACCGGCAGAACCGGGTCTCGGGCGGGCTGCTCGATCCCCGGCAGCTCCTGACGTCCTTCCCCGACGCCCTGCGCAAGCTGGATCCGCGGGTGATGGTCCACAACCCCGTCATGTTCGTGGTGGAGGTCGGGGCGGTGCTGACCACGGTGTCGGCGATCAAGTCGCCCAGTGTCTTCGCCTGGGTGATCACGGGGTGGCTCTGGCTGACATCCCTCTTCGCCAACCTCGCCGAAGCAGTGGCCGAGGGACGCGGCAAGGCCCAGGCGGAGACTCTCCGCCGGGCCAGGACGACGACGACGGCCCGCCGTCTCACCGGCTGGCGGCCAGGCGCGGACGACGCGACGGAGCAGGAGGTTCCGGGCGCCGCTCTCCGTCTGGGCGATCACGTCGTCGTCGAGGCCGGGCAGACCGTCCCCGGCGACGGAGATGTGGTCGAGGGCATCGCGAGCGTCGACGAATCGGCCATCACCGGCGAGTCGGCGCCGGTGATCCGCGAGTCGGGCGGCGACCGGTCGGCGGTCACGGGCGGTACCAAGGTGCTCTCGGACCGGATCATCGTGAAGATCACCTCGAAGCCGGGAGAAACCTTCATCGACCGGATGATCGCACTCGTGGAGGGGGCCGCTCGGCAGAAGACTCCGAACGAGATCGCGCTCAACATCCTGCTGGCATCCCTCACGATCATCTTCCTGATCGCGGTGGCGACCCTGCAGCCCTTCGCCGTCTTCGCCGGGGCGGAGCAGACCATCGTCGTCCTTGTCTCCCTCGTGGTGGCCCTCATCCCCACGACGATCGGTGCGCTGCTCTCGGCGATCGGCATCGCGGGCATGGACCGGCTCGTGCAGCGCAACGTGCTGGCGATGTCCGGGCGTGCGGTGGAGGCCGCGGGCGACGTGAACACCCTCCTGCTCGACAAGACCGGCACCATCACCCTCGGCAACCGCCAGGCCGCCGAGTTCCTGCCGGTGGACGGGGTGAGCATCGAAGAACTCGCGGACGCCTCCCAGTTGTCGTCGATCGCCGACGAGACGCCCGAGGGCCGCTCGATCGTCGTCCTCGCCAAGCGCCAGTACGCGCTACGCGCCCGTAGCGAGGGAGAACTGGCCCAGGCGCGGTTCGTGCCCTTCACCGCTCAGAGCCGGATGAGCGGTGTCGATCTCAACGATCCCCAGGAGAACCTGTCCTTGCGCAAGGGAGCCGCGACGGCGGTGATGCGCTGGGTCCGTGACAACGGCGGCCACCCCACGGCAGAGGTCGGCGGCATCGTCGACGGCATCTCCGCGAGCGGCGGCACCCCGCTGGTCGTCGGCGAAGCGACCCGGCACAGCGACGTGCCCGGCGCCCGCATCCTCGGTGTCATCCACCTCAAGGACGTCGTCAAGGAGGGCATGCGCGAACGGTTCGACGAACTGCGCCGGATGGGCATCAAGACCGTCATGATCACCGGCGACAACCCGCTGACCGCGCGCGCCATCGCCGAGGAGGCCGGTGTCGACGACTTCCTCGCCGAGGCCACCCCCGAGGACAAGATGGCCCTCATCAAGCGGGAACAGGCCGGCGGAAAACTCGTCGCGATGACCGGCGACGGCACCAACGACGCCCCGGCGCTCGCCCAGGCCGATGTCGGCGTGGCCATGAACACCGGAACCTCGGCCGCCAAGGAGGCCGGGAACATGGTGGACCTGGACTCCAACCCGACCAAGCTGATCGAGATCGTCGAGATCGGCAAACAGCTGCTGATCACCCGCGGCGCACTGACGACGTTCTCCATCGCCAACGACGTCGCGAAGTACTTCGCGATCATCCCCGCGATGTTCGCGATGGTCTACCCGGGCCTGGACAAGCTCAACATCATGCGACTGCACAGCCCGACCTCGGCGATCGCCTCCGCGATCGTCTTCAACGCGCTGATCATCATCGCTCTGATCCCGCTGGCGCTGCGCGGCGTGCGCTACCGGCCGTCCTCCGCGGCGAAACTGCTCAGCCGCAACATCTGGATGTACGGGCTCGGCGGGCTGGTCCTGCCCTTCGTCAGCATCAAACTGCTCGATCTCTTCATTCAGTTCATCCCCGGCCTGCGCTGACAGACGCCCGACGAGAGAAGAAGGCGATCCCAGGGTGCGCACCCACCTCCCTCCCGTACTCCAGCACCATCTGACTGCCTTGCGGATACTGCTGGTCTTCACCGTGATCACCGGTATCGCCTATCCGCTGCTCGTCACCGGCATCTCCCAGGCCGGTCTCCCCCGCCAGGCCAACGGCTCCCTGCTGACGACGAACGGCACGCCGGTGGGCTCCAGCCTGATCGGCCAGAACTTCTTGCTGCCGAAGAGGAATCCCCGGGACGAGAAGGAGACACCGCGCCCCGACCCCAAGTGGTTCCAGCCCCGCCCGTCCGCCGGCGGCTACGACCCCACGGTCTCCGGCGCCTCCAACCTGGGCCCGAACAACACCGACCTGGTCAGGACCGTCAGGGAGCGCCGCGCCGCCGTCGCCGCCTTCGACGGGGTCCCGCCCGCGTCCGTCCCCCCGGACGCCGTCACCGCCAGCGGCTCGGGGCTCGACCCGGCGATCTCCCCGGCGTACGCCTACGAACAGGTGGACCGCGTCGCGAGGGCCCGCCGTCTCGCCCCCGCCAGGGTCAGGACACTGGTCGCCCGACACGTCCAGGGACGCGTACTCGGATTTCTGGGTCAGGAACGCGTCAATGTCATCGAACTCAACCACGATCTGGCCAGGCTGACGTGACCGGAGCGCGAGGGCAGCTGCCTTCCGGGTCCCGGGCGATGCCCCGCTACTGCCCCCGCCCCTCCAGGACCACTTTCAGTCCGTCCGTCAGATCCTGTGCCGACGGTGCCGAGTCACGGTCCATCATCCACTGGACCATGACACCGGCGAGCAGCGCCTGGCAGAACAGTCCGGCCACCCGTGCCTTCTCGGGATCGGTCTCCGGGTCGATGCCCAGCATGTTCTCGGCGAGCCCGTTCCGGCCCTCACGCTGCGGGCCGGCCAGGGCCTTCTGCAGTTCGGGGTCGGTGTCGATCCTGGAGATGACCTCCATCTGGAGCTGCCAGACCGACCGGGTCTGCTCATAGCTGCCGATCACCCGCTCCCAGGTCTCGCGGAACTGGTCGAGCGGCGCCCGGGTCACGTCCTCACCGGCGGCGCCCCCATCGGGCCCGTCGGTCAGCAAGTCACCCCACTCCTCCGTCACCTTGATGAAGGCGAGGTTGAGCAAGGCCTCCTTGGAACCGTAGTGGTAGCCGATGGAGGCGAGGTTCGTACCGGAGGCGGCCACGATGTCGCGTGCCGTCGTCCGGGCGTACCCCTTCTCCAGCAGGCAGCGCTTGGCGCCTTCGAGCAGATCCTCACGATGTCCCATGACAGCAGCGTACCCGGCACGCAAACGTCTGTGTAAGACACACGTCTAGATGCCGGGTACGGATGGTGCGGGAGGGACTCAGTCGGTCAGGTTCACCGAACGGGCCGAGGCCGCGCCGATCTCCTCCGCGATATCGGTCAGCACCGACGCCGGGACGTCGTCGTCGACGGTGAGGACGACCAGCGCCTCGCCACCCACATCGGCCCGCGAGACCTGCATGCCGGCAATGTTCAGTCCGGCCTCGCCGAGGATCTTGCCGACCGCGCCGACGACACCGGGGCGGTCCTGGTAGCGCAGCACGACCATGTGGTCGGCGAGCGCCAGGTCCACGTCGTGGTCGCCGATCGCGACGATCTTCTGGAGGTGCTTGGGACCGGCCAGCGTGCCGGAGACCGCGACCTCCTCGCCGCCCGCGAGCGTGCCGCGGACGGTGACCACGTTACGGTGCTCGGGCGACTCGGAGCTGGTGGTGAGGCGGACCTCGACACCGCGCTCCTGCGCGAACAGCGGTGCGTTCACGTACGACACGGTCTCGTCGACCACGTCCTCGAAGACACCCTTGAGCGCGGAGAGTTCGAGCACCTTGACGTCGTGCTGGGTGATCTCGCCGTACACCTCGACGTCGAGGCGGGCCGCGACCTCGCCCGCGAGCGCGGTGAAGATCCGGCCGAGCTTCTCGGCGAGCGGCAGGCCCGGACGGACGTCCTCGGCGATAACGCCGCCCTGGACGTTGACCGCGTCCGGTACGAGCTCACCGGCCAGCGCGAGGCGCACCGACTTGGCGACCGCGATGCCCGCCTTCTCCTGGGCCTCGTCGGTGGAGGCGCCGAGGTGCGGGGTGCAGACGACCTGGTCGAACTGGAACAGCGGGGAGTCCGTGCAGGGCTCCTTGGTGTACACGTCGAGGCCGGCGCCGGCGACGCGGCCCTCCTTGAGGGCGGAGGCGAGCGCCTCCTCGTCGACGATGCCACCGCGCGCGGCGTTGACGATCCGCACCGAGGGCTTCACCTTGTGCAGCGCCTCGTCGCCGATCAGGCCGAGTGTCTCCGGGGTCTTGGGGAGGTGCACGGTGATGAAGTCGGAGACCTCGAGCAGCTCGTCCAGCGAGAGGAGCTTGACGCCCATCTGCGCGGCACGCGCGGGCTGCACATAGGGGTCGAACGCGACGATCTTCATGCCGAAGGCCGACATGCGCTGGGCGACCAGGACGCCGATGCGGCCGAGGCCGACGACGCCGAGGGTCTTCTCGCTCAGCTCGACGCCGGTGTACCTGGAGCGCTTCCACTCGCCGTTCTTGAGGGCGGTGTTGGCCTGGGGGATGTTGCGCGCGGTGGCGACCAGCAGACCGCAGGCCAGCTCGGCGGCGGTGACGATGTTGGAGGTCGGCGCGTTCACGACCATCACACCGGCCTTGGTGGCCGAGGAGACATCGACGTTGTCCAGACCGACGCCCGCGCGGGCGACGACCTTCAGCTTCTTCGCGGCGGCGATGGCCTCGGCGTCGACCTTGGTGGCGGAGCGCACCAGGATGGCGTCGACATCGGCGATCGCGGGGAGAAGCTCGGCGCGGTCCGCGCCGTTGCAGTGCCGGATCTCGAAGTCCGGGCCCAGGGCGTCCACCGTGGCGGGCGACAGCTCTTCAGCGATGAGTACGACAGGTTTCGAGCTCACGTGAGTCCTCACAGGTCCAGTGCGGACGGCCGTCCCGACGGCCGCAGGCGGTGGAGGGGCTTGCCGCGTGGAAGACGCACGACACTGTGGGCCTGACGCGTGTATGTGTGGAGAAGTGTAGTCATGCGCGGGGACGCACACTGTGCCCCGTTGGAAGGATCACCCGCATGGGGCTGGACGACTTGTACACACGTACGACGCCGCCTCTTCCAGCGGTGAAGCAGGGCTGACGTCTCAGGGGCGGGTCCGGGGACCCGCCCCTGGGGCATCGGTGTTACGCGTCGTCGTCGTTGACCCAGCTCATGAGCTTGCGCAGCTCACGGCCGGTGGTCTCCAGCAGGTGGTCGCTGTCGGCCTTCTTGTACTCGTTGTACTTGGGCAGACCGTTGTGGTACTCCGCCATCCAGGCCTTGGCGAAGGTGCCGTCCTGGATCTCGGCGAGGACCTTCTTCATCTCGGCCTTGGTGGCGTCGGTGATGATGCGCGGGCCGGTGACGTAGTCGCCCCACTCGGCGGTCTCCGAGATGGACCAGCGCATCTTCTCCAGGCCGCCCTCGTACATGAGGTCGACGATGAGCTTCAGCTCGTGGAGGCACTCGAAGTACGCGATCTCCGGCTGGTAACCGGCCTCGGTCAGCGTCTCGAAACCGGCCTTGACCAGAGCGGCGGTGCCACCGCAGAGGACAGCCTGCTCGCCGAAGAGGTCGGTCTCGGTCTCCTCGGTGAACGTCGTCTTGATGACGCCGGCACGGGTGCCGCCGATGCCCTTGGCGTACGACAGGGCCAGCTCCAAGCCCTTGCCCGTGGCGTCCTGCTCGACGGCCACGATGCACGGAACGCCGCGGCCCTCCTCGTACTGACGGCGGACCAGGTGGCCGGGGCCCTTGGGCGCGACCATGCAGACGTCGACGTTGGCCGGCGGCTTGATGAAGCCGAAGCGGATGTTCAGGCCGTGGCCGAAGAACAGCGCGTCGCCGTCCTTGAGGTTGTCCTTGACGGACTCCTCGTAGACCTGGGCCTGGATCGGGTCCGGAACGAGGATCATGATGACGTCGGCCTCGGCGGACGCCTCGGCCGGGGTCACCACGCGCAGACCCTGCTCCTCGGCCTTGGCCTTGGACTTGGAGCCCTCGTGCAGACCGACACGGACGTCGACACCCGAGTCGCGCAGCGACAGCGCGTGGGCGTGGCCCTGGCTGCCGTAGCCCAGGACCGCGACCTTGCGGCCCTGGATGATGGACAGGTCGGCATCGTCGTCGTAGAACAGCTCGGCCACTGGGTCTTCTCCTTGGTGTGCAGGTGTTGCGTCCCACCGTACGGCGGGGTGCGTCAGTTACGTTTTCGGGTCTCGCCATACGAGCGGCGAGCCGGGGGCCCGGGGCGGCCTGCCCCGGGTCATGTGGCTACGCCGTGCGGTCGAGGGCGCGCAGGGACCGGTCGGTGATCGAACGCGCGCCACGTCCTATGGCGATGGTGCCGGACTGGACGAGCTCCTTGATGCCGTACTGCTCCAGCATCTTGAGCATCGCCTCCAGCTTGTCGGCGCCGCCGGTGGCCTCGATCGTGACGGCCTCCGGGGAGACGTCCACGGTCTTGGCGCGGAACAACTGGACGATCTCGACGATCTGGGACCGGGTCTCGCTGTCGGCGCGGACCTTCACCAGGACGAGCTCACGCTGGATCGCAGCGGCGGGCTCGAGTTCGACGATCTTCAGGACGTTGACCAGCTTGTTGAGCTGCTTGGTCACCTGCTCCAGAGGCAGGCCCTCGACATTCACCACAATGGTGATGCGGGAGATGTCGGGATGTTCGGTGGTACCGACCGCGAGCGAGTCGATGTTGAAGCCGCGGCGGGAGAACAGGGCGGTGATCCGGGCGAGGACACCGGGCTTGTTCTCGACCAGGACGGAGAGCGTGTGCTTGGTGGACAT
Organism: Streptomyces brevispora; assembly: GCF_007829885.1. Lineage (NCBI taxonomy): Bacteria > Bacillati > Actinomycetota > Actinomycetes > Kitasatosporales > Streptomycetaceae > Streptomyces > Streptomyces brevispora. The sequence continues at coordinate 4,666,540 of NZ_VIWW01000001.1, read as the reverse complement.
GGAGGTCGGTCTCTCTGTCTCTCAGTCGTCTTCGTTGTCGCCGAAGTCGGGGCGGACACCGCGGGCTGCCATGACCTCGTCGTTGGAGGTGCCGGCGGCGACCATCGGCCACACCATGGCGTCCTCGTGGACGATGAAGTCGACGACGACCGGGCGGTCGTTGATCGAGTTGGCCTCGGCGATGACCTTGTCCAGGTCGGCCGGGTCCTCGCAGCGGATCGCGTAACAGCCCATGGCCTCGGACAGCTTGACGAAGTCGGGCACCCGGGTGCCCTTCGCCGGGACGCCGTCCGTGTCGGCTCCGGAGTGCAGCACGGTGTTGGAGTAGCGCTGGTTGTAGAAGAGGGTCTGCCACTGGCGGACCATCCCGAGCGCGCCGTTGTTGATGATCGCGACCTTGATCGGGATGTTGTTGAGCGCGCAGGTGGTGAGCTCCTGATTGGTCATCTGGAAGCAGCCGTCGCCGTCGATCGCCCAGACCGTGCGGTCCGGCACACCGGCCTTGGCACCCATCGCGGCCGGGACCGCGTAGCCCATCGTCCCGGCACCGCCCGAGTTCAGCCACGTGGCGGGCTTCTCGTACTGGATGAAGTGCGAGGCCCACATCTGGTGCTGGCCGACGCCCGCCGTGAAGATCGTTCCCTCGGGGGCGAGTTCGCCGATGCGCTGGATGACCTGCTGCGGCGAGAGGCTGCCGTCCTCCGGCAGGTCGTAGCCGACCGGGTAGGTCTCGCGCCAGCGGTTGAGGTCCTTCCACCAGGCCGCGTAGTCGCCGGTGTGGCCCTCGGTGTGCTCGGCCTGGACCGCCTGCACGAGGTCGGCGATGACCTCGCGGGCGTCCCCGACGATCGGCACGTCGGCGGCGCGGTTCTTGCCGATCTCCGCCGGGTCGATGTCGGCGTGCACGATCTTGGCGTAGGGGGCGAAGCTGTCCAGCTTGCCGGTGACCCGGTCGTCGAACCGGGCGCCGAGCGCGACGATCAGGTCGGCCTTCTGCAGCGCGGTGACGGCGGTGACCGAGCCGTGCATGCCGGGCATTCCCACGTGCAGCGGGTGGCTGTCGGGGAACGAGCCGAGCGCCATCAGCGTGGTGGTGACGGGCGCTCCGGTGAGTTCGGCCAGGACCTTCAGTTCCGCGGTGGCTCCGGCCTTCAGGACGCCGCCGCCCACATACAGCACCGGGCGCTTGGCCTGGGTGATGAGCTTGGCGGCCTCGCGGATCTGCTTGGCGTGCGGCTTGGTGACCGGGCGGTAGCCGGGCAGGTCCAGATGCGGCGGCCAGGAGAACGTGGTCTTCGCCTGGAGGGCGTCCTTCGCGATGTCGACGAGGACGGGTCCCGGACGGCCGGTGGAGGCGATGTGGAAGGCCTCGGCGATCGTGTGCGCGATGTCCTCGGCGCGGGTGACCAGGAAGTTGTGCTTCGTGATCGGCATGGTGATGCCGCAGATGTCGGCTTCCTGGAAGGCGTCCGTACCGATGGACTTCGAGGTCACCTGACCGGTGATCGCGACCAGCGGCACGGAGTCCATGTGCGCGTCACCGATCGGGGTGACGAGGTTGGTGGCGCCGGGGCCGCTGGTCGCCATGCAGACACCGACCTTGCCGGTGGCCTGCGCATAGCCGGTGGCTGCGTGACCGGCACCCTGCTCGTGGCGGACCAGAACATGACGGACCCGGGTGGAGTCCATCATCGGGTCGTACGCCGGAAGGATGCAGCCGCCGGGAATGCCGAATACCGTGTCGGCCCCGACTTCCTCGAGAGAGCGGATGAGGGACTGCGCGCCCGTGAGGTGCTCAACGGCGGCGGAGGACGATCCGCCGGTACGGGCCCGCGGCTGGGGATGGTGGGCCCCGGTGGCCTGCTCGGTCATCGGCATTCTCTTCTCGAAGCTGAGGATTTTTGCGAGTGTTTTACGACGTTTTGCGTGGTACCGGTGCAACAAAAAACCCCTCGTGCCGTGAGGCAAGCGAGGGGAGCGCGCCGGTGCGGTCTGCAGAGTGCCATCGATGGACCCTGCTTCAGCCGACGCGCTTTCCAAGTACGAGAATTCGGGTGCGCATGGCATTGACCCTCTCTCCGACGCACTCGCAGTGTCAAGTGGGTGGGATGGGCGTCTCAGTATGTGAGCCGGTGAGGAGCGGGATCGAGCCGCCCGCCAGGACCGGCTGAACGGCCGGGCTGCCGGGCACCGGGAACTCGCCGCGCACCAGGGCGCGGCGCAGCCGGTACTCGTCCAGCGGCCCGGAGAAGGCCATGCCCTGGCCGTGCGTACAGCCCATGGCGCGCAGGGCGAGGACCTGTTCCGGTACGTCGACGCCGTCGGCCACGGACTGCATGCCCAGGTCGCACGCGATCCGCAGCAGCCCGCTGGTGATCTTGTGCAGCCGGGCGGACTCGACGACGCCCTCGACCAGACCGCGATCCAGCTTCAGTACGTCGATGGGGAGCCTGCGCAGGGCGTTTATCGCGGCGTATCCGCTGCCGAAGCCGTCGAGCGCGATACGCACGCCGAGCCGGCGCAGGGCCACCAGCCGCTGTTCGAGTTCGTCGAAGGAGACCCTGGGGTCGCTGTCGGAGACTTCGATCATCAGCGCGCCCGACGGCAGCCCGTAGCGGGTGAGCAGCGCCTCGACGGTGCCGAACGGCCTCCCCTTTTCGAGGAGGCGGCGGGCGGAGAGCCGGACGGCGACGGAGACCTGATGCCCGGCATTGGTCCGGTCGGCGGCCTGCTCGACGGCCTCCTCCAGGAGCCAGCGGCCCAGTTCGGCGGTGCGGTCGCTGTCCTCGGCGACGCGGAGGAACTCGGCGGGGGTGAACAGGATGCCCTGGGCGGAGCGCCAGCGGGCCTGTGCCGCGACGGCGGCGACCGCACCACTGGCCAGATGCACCACGGGCTGGTGCAGGAGGGCGAACTCGCCGTCCCGCAGGGCGGTGCGCAGCCGGGCAGCGAGCTCGGAGCGGCGTACCACTTCGGCCTGCATCTGCGGGGCGTACAGCTCGACACGGTCCTTGCCGCCCGCCTTGGCCCGGTACATGGCGAGGTCGGCGTTGCGCATGAGGTCGTTGGGAGTGATGGCCGGCTCGGCGAAGGCGACGCCGATGGAGGCGGTGACCCGGACCTCACCGGCGCCGATGCGGTAGGGCTGGGAGAGCGTGAGGCGCAGCCGGTCGGCGATCTCGTGGACCTGGTATTCGCGGGAGGTCTGCTCGCGGCTGCCGTCACCGACGATGAGGGCGGCGAACTCGTCACCGCCGAGCCGGGCGGCGGTGTCCCCCGCCCGTACGGAGTCCTGGAGACGGCGGGCGGCCTGGATGAGGAGTTCGTCGCCCGCCTGGTGGCCGAGCCGGTCGTTGGCCGCCTTGAAGCCGTCCAGGTCGATGAAGAACACGGCGGTGCCCACGTCACCGGACCGGCGGCCACCGAGGGCCTGGCGGACCCGGTCGGTGAAGAGCGCGCGGTTGGGCAGGTCGGTGAGCGGGTCGTGCTCCGCGTTGTGCTGCAACTGGGCCTGCAGCCGGACCCGTTCGGTGACGTCGCGGCTGTTGAGGATCAGCCCGCCCTGGTGGCGGTTGACGGTGGACTCGACGTTCAGCCATTCACCGCTGCCCGACCTGAAGCGGCACTCGATACGGGTGGTGGGCTCCTCGGCCGGCGCAGCGGCAAGGAACCGGCGCACCTCGTGCACCACCCGGCCGAGGTCTTCGGGGTGGATGATCGAGGCGAGCTCCGCGCCGACGAGGTCGTCCGCCTCGCGCCCGTAGACACCGGATGCGGCGGGGCTGACGTAGCGGAGTATGCCGGTCGGGGCGGCGATCATGATGACATCGCTGGAACCCTGCACCAGGGAGCGGAAGTGGTTCTCCTTCTGGGCCAGTTCCTGGGTGAGCGCGATGTTGTCGACGAGCATGATGCCCTGCCGGACGACCAGCGCGAGCACCACCGTGCACCCGGTGAAGACCACGACACGGTCCACCCTGCGGCCCTCGATGACGTTGTAGAGGATGCCCAGGGTGCAGACGGCGGCGGCGAGGTACGGCGTCAGCGCGGCGAGCGAACCGGCGATGGGGCGACTGGTGGTATGCGGCTCCGGAGGCTCCTGGACAGCGTTGTCCTCCTCACCGCCCGCACCCCAGGGGGCGTACGCGAGGAGCAGCGAACCGGCGAACCAGCCCGCGTCGAGCAGTTGGCCGGAATGGTACGACTGGCGCAGCAGCGGCGAGGTGAACAGGGCGTCGCACAGGACGGTCAGGGCGAGGGCGGCGATGGCGGTGTTCACCGCGGCGCGGTTGACGTTGGAGCGCCGGAAGTGGAGCGCGAGCACCATGGAGACCAGCACGATGTCGAGCAGCGGGTAGGCCAGCGAGAGCGCCGCCCGGGCCACGCTGGCGCCCTCGACGTCCGCCAGATGTGCCGTATGGGCGAGGGCGAGGCTCCAGGAGAGCGTGAGGAGCGATCCGCCGATCAGCCAGGAGTCGAGTGCCAGGCAGAGCCAGCCGGCCCGGGTGACGGGGCGCTTGGCGAGGACGAGCAGTCCGACGATGGCGGGTGGCGCGAAGCAGAGGTAGAAGAGGTCGGCGAGGGACGGGCTGGGCACCGGGAGTCCGCGCACGAACTCGTACCAGCCCCAGACCGCGTTGCCCCCGGCGGCCATCAGCGAGGAGAGCGAGAACAGCAGCCAGGCCGGCCGGAACCGGTTGTCCGCCGCACGCGCGAAGAGGAAGCAGGACACGGCGGCGGCCAGGGCGGCGGCGCTGAGGCCGAAGTCCCCCATGAAGAGCGCCAGTCGCTGCGATCCCCAGTCCACGGCCGCGCCCACCGCGTATCCGGTGCAGACGAGGCCGAGGACGAGCTGCGGGAACAGCGCGGGCGTCCTCCCGACGGCCGACTGCCGGGCCAGGAGCGCCCCTCGGGTACTCGCCGGGGCGCTCACCGGGGTGTCCCCGAGATCTCCGGACGGCTGCGGCGCCGGCGCAGCGAACACATCGCCGACCGCCTTCGACCGCCCTGCCGTGCCGGATCATTCGCCCATCGGCCGTACATCGCCCGTCGCCCCCTCGCGTGTGGCTTCCTCCCCGGCGCCGCCCCTTCCACGGCGCAACCTCCCTTTCGGACGATACACCAGACTCGTCACACAGGGACATAGTTTCTCTACTCTCCGTGACGACCTGGGGTGTTGTCGGCACTGAGTGCCGCGGAACGTGCTCGCAGCGTGTTCAGCCGGTGGTGCGCACGACGTTGTGGACCGGCTCCCCCGCGGCGAAACGGCTGAGCTGTCCGGAGATCAGACGCTTGGCACGAGGCAGGAACGCCGAGGTGCTGCCGCCGACATGCGGAGTGATCAGGACGTTCGGAGCATGCCAGAGGGGATGGCCGGCAGGGAGCGGTTCCGGGTCGGTGACGTCGAGGGCGGCGTGCAGCCGGCCGGACTCGAGTTCGGCCAGCAGGGCCTTCGTGTCGACGACACCGCCGCGGGCGACGTTCACCAGCAGCGCCCCGTCCGGCATCGCCGCGAGGAATTCCGCGTCCACCAGCCCTTGCGTGGAGGGGTTCAGCGGGGTGGACAGGATCACTATGTCGGCTTCGGGCAACAGTGCGGGCAGGTCGTCGAGCGTATGTACGGGCCCGCGTGCGGTTGTCCGGGCGGAGCGTGCGACGCGCGCCACCCGCGCGCACTCGAAGGGCGCGAGCCGGTCCTCTACGGCGGAGCCGATCGATCCGTATCCCACGATCAGCACGGACTTGTCGGCGAGCGCCGGGTAGAAGCCGGACCGCCACTCCTCGTCGTCCTGGCCGCGCACGAACCCGGGGAGCCCGCGCAGGGAGGCGAGGACCAGGGCGAGGGCCAGCTCGGCCGTGGACGCCTCGTGGACCCCCTTGGCGTTGCACAGCCGCACCCCGGCGGGCAGCCGGCCGAGCCCCGGCTCGACATGGTCGATGCCCGCGGAGAGCGTCTGCACGACCCGCACCGAGGTCATCCCGTCGAGCGGACGGACCGCGACCTTTGGGCCCTTCATGTACGGAACGACATAGAAGGCACAGTCCGCGGGGTCGGCGGGGTAGTCCTGCGCGCCGTCCCAGAAACGGTAGTTGAGACCCTCGGGGAGCCCTTCGATCTCATCGGCCGCGAGGGGCAGCCATACGTCGGGGGCCGCGGTGGAATTCGTGGTGGAAGTCATGGTCAGGAGGCTATGCGAAGGCGTGCGGGGAGCAGAGGTTAGTTTGTGGGTGCGGAGTGGGCCCGTGCAGACGGGGCCGAGGGGGGGTTCGGGGAGTTGGAGCGCAGGAGTCTCGGTGCGGCGGCGCTGGCCGTGGGCGCGGTCGGTCTCGGCTGCATGCCGATGAGCTGGGCGTACGCCGCCTCGCAGCAGCGTGGCGATCACGCCCTGCGCGCGGTGCAGGCGGCGCTCGACGCGGGCGTCCAATTGATCGACACGGCCGACATGTACGGCCCGTTCACCAATGAGCTGCTGGTGGGACGGGCGCTGAAGGGGCGCCGCGCGGAGGCCTTCGTCTCCACCAAGTGCGGTCTGCTGGTGGTCGATCAGCACATCGTGGCCAATGGCCGGCCCGGCTATGTGCGGCGGGCCTGCGACGCCTCGCTGCGCCGTCTGCAGACCGATGTGATCGATCTGTACCAGCTGCACCGGGCCGACCCCGAGGTGCCCGTGGAGGAGACCTGGGGCGCGATGGCGGAGCTGGTGGCCGCGGGGAAGGTACGGGCCCTCGGGCTGTGCGCGATCGGGGCGCGGGCCCCGCGGCGGCCGGGCGCGCGGATGCACGACGGAACGATCCGGCAGCTGGAACGGATGCAGCAGGTCTTTCCGGTGAGCGCGGTGCAGGCGGAGCTCTCGGTGTGGTCCCCCCAGGCGCTGGAATCGCTGCTTCCGTGGTGTGCGGCGCGGGGGGTGGGATTTTTGGCGGCGATGCCGCTGGGCAACGGCTATCTGACGGGGACGCTCACTCCGGGGCAGGGCTTCGAGCCGGACGATCTGCGGGCCAGGCATCCCCGGTTCACCGCCGAGATGATGGCGGCGAACCAGCCGGTGGTGGTGGGGCTGCGACGGGTCGCCGAACGGCACGGGGCGACGCCCGCGCAGGTGGCGCTGGCCTGGGCGCTGCGGCAGGGGCCACAGGTGGTTCCGGTGCCGGGGACCAAGCAGGAGCGGTGGGCGGTGGAGAACGCGGGGGCGGCCGGGCTGGAGCTGACGGCGCGGGACCTGACGGAGATCGACCGGTTGCCGCCGGCGCGGGAGTCGTGGGACTGAGCACGGGGGTACGGGCGGGCGCGGCACGGGCGGGCGGTGGTCACCGGTCACCGACCGCTGACCGCTGACCACTGACCGCTGACCGCTGACCAAGAAAGTCGGCGGTCGGTGGGAACCTCGGGCCGGGCCGCGGTGTAAGAACAGTGGACAGGCGGCCGTCGAAGGGATCGGTGCGGTGTTCGGATCTGGGCAGGACCCGGCGGGGCGTCATACGACGCGTCATGGGAGTCGTCGCGTTGCGCGGAGGCGTACGGGGGCGGGAGCACGGCGCGGAGCGGTGGCCGCACTGGCGGTGGGTGCCCTGATGCTCGCCGCGGGGTGCTCCTCACCGGAGGGGGTGGAGGGCACGGTGGGCCAGGGGACGGGATCACCGGCCGGGTCCCCGACGGCCCGGTCGAGCCCGGCGGCCTCGCCGTCCGCCTCGCGTCCCATGGCCGATCCGCCGCCCGCGAAGGGCTCGGTGAAGGTGGTGTCGACCCTGACCGAGGGGCTCGACTCGCCGTGGGGCCTCGCGGCCCTGCCGGACGGTGACCTGCTGGTGTCCTCGCGCGACAAGGGCACGATCACCAGGGTCGACGCGAAGAGCGGGAAGAAGACGCTGCTGGGCGCCGTGCCCGGCGTGGCTCCCGCCGGGGAGGGCGGGCTGCTGGGGATCGCGGTCTCTCCCGCCTTCGGCACGGACCACCTGGTGTACGCGTACTTCACCACGGCCTCGGACAATCGCATCGCCCGCATGCTCTACGACGAGAAGGGGACGACGACCGGTCAGTTGCTGGGCGCTCCCGACACGATTCTGCGGGGCATCCCGAAGGGCTCCATCCACAACGGCGGGCGGATCGCCTTCGGCCCGGACCACATGCTGTACGCGGGGACCGGCGAGACAGGGGATCGCGGCCTCGCGCAGGACAAGAAGTCCCTGGCCGGCAAGATCCTGCGGATGACGCCGGACGGCGAGCCGCTGCACGGCAATCCGCAGGCCGACTCCGTGGTGTATTCGTACGGTCACCGCGATGTGGAGGGGCTGGCCTGGGACAACCACAAGCGGCTGTGGGCGTCCGAATTCGGCCAGGACACCTGGGACGAGCTCAACCTGATCGTGCCGGGCGGAAACTATGGCTGGCCGGAGGTCGAGGGCAAGGCGGGCAAGGCGGGGTTCCGTGATCCCGTGGCACAGTGGAAGCCGTCCGAGGCGTCCCCGAGCGGCATCGCTTTCGCCAAGGGTTCCATCTGGATGGCCGCTCTGCGCGGTGAGCGGCTCTGGCGGATTCCGCTGTCCGGTACGGCGGACAGGGAACCTCTGGCGGCCCCGCAGTCGTTCCTGAAGGGGAAGTACGGCCGTTTGCGCACCGTGCTCGCGGCCGACGGCGACAAGCTCTATCTCGTCACGAGCGAGACGGACACCCGTGGCACCCCGAAGCCGGGAGACGACAAGATCCTGGTGCTTGAGGTGCGGTAGCGGCTACAGCAGGCGGAAGGGTGCGCGGCCGGTGTTCAACTTCTTCGAGGAACTCTTCGCACCGGGCCGCAAGCACGCTGCCGAGGAACAGCGGCGGCTGGAGCTGAGCCGGGTGGATCTCGGCATCGGCGACCCGGCGCGCGGCCCGATAGACCTCACCTCGGGCAGGGTGGTGGTCCGCCGACCGGACGCCGGGGACGGAGAACCCGAGCACACGGGCCCCGGTGAACCAGGGCCCGGGGACCCCGAGTCCGGCGGGGCCGCCGGCGAGCGCGGCGAGAGGCTCTGAGGCCTGTCCCGCCCGCCGGGGACCGCGGGACAGCCCTCAGGAACCCGTCGGCGTGCGGTAGAGACGCAGCCGGTGCGCGAGCGCGGCGGCCTCGCCCCGGCCGGCCACACCGAGCTTGGCCAGGATGTTGGAGACGTGCACGCTCACGGTCTTGGGCGAGATGTAGAGCTCCTCGGCGATCCTGCGGTTGGTGTGGCCCTCGGCGACGAGCCGGTGCACGTCCTGTTCGCGCCGGGTCAGCCCGAAGGACTCCACAGCGGCGGCGACCACGGCCCGCAGCTGCTCCTCGGAGTGGTCCCGGCCGGTCCGCTCGCCGGTGGCGCCGTCGCCGTCCGGGACCGTGACAGCCACCAGGATCTCGGGGCCGGAGCCGGGGGTGTGCGGCTCGTCGGGGGCCGTCAGAGCGATGCGGGCGCGTCCTGCCAGCAGCTCGATGGTCTCGGCCAGCGGGCGGGCGCCGAGCTGCCGGGCGGTGCCGTATGCCTCGCGCAGCAGGACGGTGGCCGTGGGCCGGTCGCCGGAGGCCACGAGCAGGGCCTCGGCCCAGCGGTGGCGGATCTGGGCCAGTTCGTACGGACGGTGCAGCGGGGTGAAGGCCTGTGCGGCGCGGGACCAGTGCCCGGGGGTGTCGAGGCCTTCGGCGCGGGCCAGTTCGGCATCGATGAGCAGACCGTAGGCCACCCATACGGGGACGACCATCGGCAGCCGCTTGAGGTGTGTGCGGATCAGGGCGAGGTTCGCCGGCCGGCCCGGTTCGGTGGCGGGCAGGCCGCGGGCATCGGCCTCGGCCGCCGCGACGACGTGCAGCAGGGGCATGGCGTAGCGCTGGGTGCCGGTCGGGAAGCCCACCTCCGCCTGGGCCTCGAAGGCCGTCCGGGCCTCGGGAAGGCGGCCCTGCTGCACGGCGAGGGTGATGGTGTGGCGCACGGCGTTGATGAAGTGCTGGGGTTGTGGGTCGCGGGAGCCGAAGCTCCGCTTGTTGAGCGCGAGTTGCCGTTCGGCCTCGGAGAAGTCTCCGCGTGCCAGGGCCACTTCGGTGCGGCGGGCGGCGATCAGCCCCTGGGGTTTGCGGGACAGCGCCTTGCGGGCGGCGGCCTCGATGGTGGCCAGGGCCTCGTCCCAGTGACCGAGCGAGAACAGGGACATAGCCTGGTTGGTGCGGACCCAGGCCTCCGTGTCGGCGATGCCGTGGCTGTGGCAGATCTCGATCCCGTGGTCGGCGGCGGCCACGGCTTCCAGGGAACGGCCCATGGCTTCGAGGGTGGAGGGAAGGTTGATGCTGGCGCGGCCCATGATGCCGATGAGGCACAGCTCGTCGGCCCGGTCGCGGACGGCATACATCTCGGCGATGCCCTCGTCGACGTCTCCGGCGTCGGCGGTCAGCCAGCCGCGGGTGAGGCGTGCGTGCAGCTCGATGTACTCGTCGCCGACCAGCCGGGCGTACTCCACGGCCCGGTCGGCGGCGGCGAGGGTGTCGGCGCCGGGGCGGTGCAGGGCGCCCCAGCCGGCCACGCTCATCAGGACGTCCGCGTGCACGGCCGAGGGGGGCAGTCCACGGACCAGTTCCTCGGCGGTGGCCAGTTCCGCCCAGCCGTCCCCCCGGGCGAGGTCCTGGATCAGTCGGGAGCGCTGGACCCAGAACCAGGCGGCGCGCAGGGCGTCGTCCCCGCTCTCCAGGATGCGCAGGGCCTTCTTGCAGATGGCGAGGGCCCGTTCGCGGTCCCCGCCGAAACGGGCGGCGACGGTGGCCTCGGCCATCAGGTCGAGATAGCTCAGGGGGGTGGCGCTGTCGCGGCCACAGGCCGGGTAGACCTCGGCGTAGTCGATGGGGCGCAGGGTGCCGCGTATCGCTTCGGGAGCATCGTCCCACAGCTCCATCGCCCGTTCCAGAAGCCTGAGTTGCTCGGAGTAGGCGTTGCGGTGGCGCGCTTCGACGGAAGCCTTCAGCACGGCGGGCAGGGCCTTGGCGGCGTCGTGCGCGCCGTACCAGTAGCTGGCCAGGCGGGTGGCGCGTTCCCCGTCGCGGACGAGGGTGGGGTCGGTCTCCAGGGCCTCGGCGTAACGGCGGTTGAGCCGGGAGCGTTCGCCCGGCAGCAGGTCGTCGCTGACGGCCTCGCGGACCAGGGAGTGCCGGAAGCGGTAGCCGTTGCCCTCCGGGGTGGTGAGCAGCAGGTTGGCGCCGACCGCTCCCCGCAGGGCTTCGATGAGGTCGTCCTCGGTGAGGCCGGCGACGGCGGCCAGCAGTTCGTACTCGACGGCGGAGCCGCCCTCGGCCACGATCCGGGCGACTTTCTGGGCGTCGTCGGAGAGCGCCTCGACCCGGACCAGGAGGAGATCGCGCAGCGAGTCGGGGACTCCGGCCCCGTCGCCGCACTCCAGGCTGCAGGCGAGCTCCTCGACGAAGAAGGCGTTGCCGTCGGAGCGCTCGAATATCTCGTCCACCAGGGCCGGTTCGGGGGTTCCCGCGAGGATGCCGGCGAGCTGCCGGCGGACCTCGGCCCGGTTGAAGCGGGCGAGCTCGATGCGGCGGACGGTCCGGACCCGGTCCAGTTCGGCCAGGAGCGGGCGCAGGGGGTGCCGGCGGTGGATGTCGTCGGCCCGGTAGGTGCCGACCACGACGAGGCGGCCGCTGCGCAGCGTACGGAACAGGTAGGCGAGGAGGTGCCGGGTGGAGGCGTCGGCCCAGTGCAGGTCCTCCAGGACGAGCACGACCGCGCGCTCCGCGGAGATGCGCTCCAGCAGCCTGACGGTGAGCTCGAAGAGCCGGGCGGTGCCGTGCTCGTCGGCCGAGTCCCGGCCGGGCTCGCCGAGTTCGGGAAGCAGCCGGGCCAGTTCGCCCTCCTGCCCCGCGCAGGCCGCGGCCATCTCGTCGGGCAGGACGCGGCGCAGGGCGCGCAGGGCCGTGGAGAAGGGGGCGTACGGCAGACCGTCGGCGCCGATCTCCACGCAGCCACCCACGGCGACGACGGCCTCGCGGCGGGCCGCCACCGCGAGGAACTCCTCGACCAGCCGGGTCTTGCCCACGCCCGCCTCGCCACCGATGAGCAGCGCCTGCGGCTCTCCGCCGGAGCCGCGGGCCGGGCCGGTGCCTTCCGCGGTGGCACGGGCGAGCGCATCGGTGAGCGAGGTGAGTTCGCCTGCGCGGCCGACGAACACGGGACTGACTGACCTGGTCTCCACGACGCCGAGCATCGCACACGGGTCCGACATCGCGGAGCCGGGAAGCTGGACAGGCATCGTCCTTCGGCCCTTACGCGGCGTGCGTGAACCGTTCCCGTTCCCTGGCCGCGTTCACCATCCTCTCGCGCTCCTTGCGTGCCGACCTGCGGACGGCCCGGCCGGCACGGCGTGCCTCCCGGATGAGCCGCTGGTTGTCGGCGCGGCGGATCAGTTCGGCGTGCCTGATCTTGTGGAGCTCCAGCTCGTACATGCGATTCCCCCTGGTGACGAGGGCCCGTTGGGCCTCGGTGGCGGCAGTTCCTCTGCCGTGCCACTACTTTCGTCGCCCAGGGGGTGCCGCCGCATCGGGCGAGTTACGCATCTCTGACGGGCCGGGGCCTTAGTCGGGCGCCCACGCCGCCGCACAAGGGCGGTGAACACCCCCGCAGATGCCTTAGGCCGCGCCGGGAGGCGCCGTACCTGCCGCTCGGGGTCAGCTTCCCGCCGTCGCCGTGGGCAGGGCGACGATGAGGTCGAAGTACATGCCCACGGAGATCAGCACACCGAGCACACCGAGCGCGATTCCGCCCATGGCCACCGCGCGGACCCAGCCGGCCTGCGGGTGTGCGGACGGGGCACCGAACGCGGGCCGGACCAGGACGTAGCCGCCGACCAGCAGCGCGAGGAGCCCGAAGAGGCCGTTGACCAGTGCGGTGGCGTGCCAGGCGTCGCCGTAGATCTCGGAGATCTGCTGCGCCGCGGAACCGCCCGACGATGTCTTGATCTGTCCGATCAGCGTCTCGCGCTCGGCGGCTACCCGGCCGCTCCAGGCCCCGGTGAGCGAGACGATGCCGAGGCCGACGGAGACGACGGCCGCGGCGGCGGTGCCGAGGCCTGCGGACTCGTTGTCGGACTCGTCGGCGTCCGGATCGAGGTCGAAGTCCTGCTCAGCAGCGTCAAGGTCGGCGTCGGCGTCCATCGCCGCATCGGCATCGGCATCGGCATCACGGTCCGCGGCCTTTCCGGGCCCGGTACGTGCCTCGTCGAGGTGCTTCGCCGTGTCCTTGGCGCCGGCGGTTTCGGTGACGGTCTTCTTCGCCGTCTCCCGCTCTCCGTCGCCCTCGGCGGTGGGAACGGTGGGAGTAGTGGGAGTAGTGGGAGCAGTGGGGTTCATTTCCCGCACGCTAGGCGCCCCGGATGAGAACGTTCTTAACGCCCGGCGACGCCCCGCCCCCGAACCCCCGGTTCACCCCCTGCCCGGCCCGCCGTTCCGGGGCCGGTGGGCGCGAACACCGTGCCCCTTCCCGTATCTTGCGTGCCACGGTTCCGCGCTGATCAGTGGACGCGTTGCGCGGCCGGTACGGCGTCGTCCTGGCTCACGCCCGCCCCCGGGATCTTCGCGTCCGGCGCCCGGCAGCCGGGCGGCTCGATGCTGAGACGCGGCAGCCTGCGGTCCAGCCAGCCCGGCAGCCACCAGTTCGCCCCGCCCAGCAGATGCATCAGGGCGGGAACCAGCAGCGTACGCAGGACGAAGGCGTCCAGCGCGACGGCCGCGGCGAGTGCGATTCCGAACATCGCGATGACCCGGTCGCCACTGAGCACGAAGGCGAGGAAGACCGAAATCATGATCACCGCAGCCGAGTTGATCACCCGGCTGGTCTCGGCGAGGCCCACCCGGACCGCCCGCCGGTTGTCGCCGGTCTCCAGCCACTCCTCGTACATCCGGCCGACCAGGAACACCTGGTAGTCCATGGAGAGGCCGAAGAGCACGGACACCATGATGACCGGCAGGAAGGGTTCGATGGGGCCCGCACTGCCCAGTCCCAGCAGCTCGCTCCCCCACCCCCACTGGAAGATCGCGACGATCACGCCGAACGAGGAGGCGACCGCCGCCACGTTCATCAGCGCCGCCTTCAGCGGGATGCCGACCGACCGGAAGGCCATCAGCAGGAGCATGCAGCCGAGCCCTATGACGACACCGATGAAGAGCGGAAGTTTACCGATGACGACCTGGGCGAAGTCGTCGTAGCTGGCCGTCACACCGCCCACATGGGTCTCGAGCGAGGTGTTGTCGGCCGCCTTCGGCAGTACGTCCGTACGCAGCCGGTCGACGAGCGCGCTGGTCTCCTGGGACTGCGGCGCCGAGTCCGGTACGACGGTGACGAACGCGGTGTCGCCGCTGGAGTTGTACGTGGCCGGGTAGGCCCATGCCACCCCGTCGGTGGCGCGCAGCGTCGCGGGCAGCGCGTCCAGCGCCAGGCGGTCGTCGGCACCGTCGAGCTGGGCGGCGATGGTCAGCGGTCCGTTGACGCCGGGGCCGAACCCGCTCGCCAGCAGGTCGTACGCCTGCCGGGTGGTCGAGGACTTCGCGTTGTTCCCCTGGTCGGACGTGCCCAGGTGGAGCGAGAAGGTGGGGATCGCGAGGACCACCATCACCAGCACCGCGATCCCTCCGAGCAGCTTGGGGTGCCGCTCGACGAAGGCGGACCAGCGGGCGGCGAAACCGGTGGGCAGGTCCGGCTGCGGGCCGCGCTCGGCGAGTTGTCTGCGCTCGCGCCCGCTCAGCGCCCGCATGCCGATGACGGACAGCAGGGCCGGCAGCAGGGTCACGGCGGCCGCCACGGTCAGCACGACGGTGAGCGAGGCGGCGACGGCGACACCGTTGAGGAAGCTCAGCCGCAGGATCAGCATGCCCAGCAGCGCGATGCAGACGGTGGCCCCGGCGAAGACGACGGCCCGTCCGGTCGTTGCGACCGCGTGCTCCGCCGCCTCGGGAACGCTCATGCCGCGCCGCAGCCCTCTGCGGTGCCGGGTGACGATGAAGAGGGCGTAGTCGATGCCGACCCCGAGTCCGACGAGCATGCCGAGCATCGGGGCGAAGTCGGCGACGGTCATCACGTGCCCGAGCAGCATGATGCCCGCGTACGCCGTTCCGACCGAGACGAGAGCGGTGGCGATGGGCAGCATGCTGGCGGCGAGCGAGCCGAAGGCGAGGAAGAGCACGACGGCCGCGACGACGACCCCGATGGCCTCGCTGAGGTGGATGGCGGGCGCCTCGGTGAGGGCTATGGCCGAGCCGCCCAGTTCGACCTGGAGGTGTTCGCCGGATGCGGCCTTCGCGGTCTGGACGACCGCCTCGGCCTGCGCCACCGGTACGTCGTCGGCCTGCTGGTCGAAGGTGAGCGTGGCGTAGGCCGTGTGCCCGTCCGCGCTGATCTGGCCGGAGCCCGCCTGGTTGTAGGGCCCGCTGACGGCGCCGACACCCGGCAGCCGCTCGACCTCGTGCAGGGTCCTGGTCATCTTCTGTTCGACGTCGGTCGCCCGCACGGTGGAGTCGTCGGTGTGCCAGACGATGGTGTCGGTGTCCCCGCCGAGGTTCGTGAAGCCGCTCTTCAGCAGCGTGGCGGCACGGCCGGATTCGGTGCCGGGCGCCTCGTAGTCGTTGGTGTAGGCACTGCCCGCGAACCCGGCGGCAGCGGCTGTGCCGCCGAGGGCGAACAGCCAGATGAGGACGGTGACAAGGCGGTGAGCGATGCACCAGCGGGCGATGGCAGCCAAGGGACGTACTCCCTGCGGGTTCGTGGCCTCTCCGGCGGTTCGGCAGCACCGTGCGCCGAAAAACACCTGACCTGGAGCCTTCACCATGACAGTCATCTGTGATCGTTTGCCCTATTCGTGGCTTTATTCACAGGCGTCGGATCCACGTATGGACGACATCGCCACGGCCGGACGGCGGGCTCGCGGCACGCGCCCGCACGCCCTCCCGTGCGCACGTCACACCCCGATCACCCCCAGCGCCCCCCACAGCGCGACCGTCGACACCACCAGCGTCGCCGGAACGGTCAGCAGCCCGAGCCTGGTGAAGTGACCGAGCTCCGGCGCCGCGCCGTGCGTGTGCAGGATGCGACGCCACAGCAGGGTGGCGAGCGAGCCGACGTACGTGAGGTTCGGCCCGAGGTTCACCCCGATCAGTGCGGCCAGCAGCGGACCCGGGCCGGCCGCCGCGACGACCGGGAGCAGGGCGAGGATGGCCGGCAGGTTGTTGATCAGGTTGGCGAGGACGGCCGCCACCACGGCCACCGCCAGCAGCGCGGCCAGCGAGGAACCGTCGGGCAGGAGCCAGCCGATGCCGGTGCCCAGGCCGTGGTCGACGACCGCCTTGACGACGACGCCCAGGGCCAGCACGAACAGGCAGAACGGCACGTTGGCGGAGTGCACCAGCCCCTTCACCGTGGTCTCCCGTTTCGCCAGCGCCCGTACGGCCAGCACGGCGGCGCCCGCCAGCGCCGCCCACAGCGGCTCCGCGCCCGCGAACGAGGTCACGACGAATCCGCACAGGGTCAGCACGAGGACGGCCAGGGTGAAGACGGGGACGCGGGGCCGTTCCTCCGCCGCCTTCTGCGGGTACGCGCCCGCCGCCAGGTCGGCCGCGAAGTACCGGCGGAAGACCACGTACTCGACGGCGATCGCCGCCAGCCACGGCAGCGTCATCAGGGCGGCGAAGCGCGTGAAGGAGAGGCCGCTGGCCGTGAACGCCAGGAGATTGGTCAGATTGGAGACGGGGAGCAGGAGCGAGGCGGAGTTGGCGAGGTGCGCGCAGGCGTACACGTACGGGCGGGGGCGGGCCCCGACGCGGGCCGCGGTCGCGAGGACGACCGGCGTCAGCAGCACCACGGTGGCGTCCAGGCTGAGCACCGCCGTGATCACCGACGCGACCACGAAGACCCCTGCGAGCAGCGGGCCGGTCCGCCCGCCGCAGACGCGGGCGACCAGTTCACCGGCAGCCGTGAAGAGCCCTTCGTCCGCGCAGAGCTGTGCCAGTACCAGGATCGCGGCGAGGAAGCCGATCACCGGCAGCAGGCTGCTCACCTGGGAGCGGGCCTCCGGCCAGGAGAGCGCGCCGATCGCGATCACCAGGAGTGCGGCGGGCACGGCGACGGTCGCCTCCGGCAGGCCCCGGGGGCGTGCGACGGCGAACGCCAGCACCCCCAGCAGGAGGGCGACGGAGACGATCTCGGTGGTGACGGAGTTCAGCGGGCTCTCCGGAGCGGTGAAAGGGGCGGCGCGCCCGGTGGTACCGGATGCACCGCCCCTTCGAGGACGTACGGGGACGGACTCAGCCCTCGACGCCGAGCTTCTCCAGGATCAGCTCACGCACCCGTGCCGCGTCCGCCTGGCCACGGGTGGCCTTCATGACGGCGCCGACGAGCGCGCCGGCCGCGGCGACCTTGCCGCCGCGGATCTTGTCCGCGATGGCGGCGTTGCCCGCGATGGCCTCCTCGACGGCGGTGGACAGCGCGCCCTCGTCGGAGACGACCTTCAGGCCGCGCTTCTCGACGACGGTGTCCGGGTCGCCCTCGCCCGCGAGGACGCCCTCCAGCACCTGGCGGGCCAGCTTGTCGTTGAGGTCGCCCGAGGCGACGAGCGCGGCCACCCTGGCGACCTGCACCGGGGTGACGGGCAGTTCGTCGAGACCGCGGCCGGTCTCGTTGGCGTTACGGGCCAGCTCGCCCATCCACCACTTGCGGGCCTGGTCCGAGGGTGCGCCCGCCTCCGTCGTGGCGACGATCAGGTCGACCGCGCCCGCGTTGAGGATGGACTGCATGTCGTGCTCGGACGCGCCCCACTCCTCCTTGAGCCGTGCGCGGCGCAGCCGCGGCAGCTCGGGGAGGCCGCCCCGCAGCTCCTCGACCCAGGCGCGGGCCGGGGCGACCGGTACCAGGTCGGGCTCCGGGAAGTAGCGGTAGTCCTCGGCGTTGTCCTTGATGCGGCCGGCCGTGGTGGAGCCGTCCTCCTCGTGGAAGTGCCGGGTCTCCTGCACGATCGTGCCGCCGGAGTTCAGCACCGCGGCGTGGCGCTGGATCTCGAAGCGGGCGGCCCGCTCGACGGAACGCAGGGAGTTCACGTTCTTCGTCTCGGAACGGGTGCCGAACGCCTCACGGCCGTGCGGGCGCAGCGACAGGTTCACGTCGCAGCGCATCTGGCCCATCTCCATCCGGGCCTCCGAGACGCCGAGCGCCTTGATGAGCTCGCGCAGCTCGGCGACGTACGCCTTGGCGACCTCGGGGGCGCGTGCGCCCGCTCCCTCGATCGGCTTGGTGACGATCTCGATGAGCGGGATGCCCGCGCGGTTGTAGTCGAGCAGGGAGTGGGACGCCCCGTGGATACGGCCGGTGGCGCCGCCGACGTGCGTCGACTTACCGGTGTCCTCCTCCATGTGGGCGCGCTCGATCTGCACGCGGAAGATCTCGCCGTCCTCCAGCTGGACGTCCAGATAGCCGTCGAAGGCGATCGGTTCGTCGTACTGGGAGGTCTGGAAGTTCTTCGGCATGTCCGGGTAGAAGTAGTTCTTCCGGGCGAAGCGGCACCACTCGGCGATCTCGCAGTTCAGTGCGAGACCGATCTTGATGGCGGACTCGACGCCGATCTCGTTGACGACCGGCAGCGCGCCCGGCAGTCCGAGGCAGACCGGGCAGGTCTGGGAGTTGGCGTCCTGCTTGAGCTCGGTG
Source organism: Streptomyces brevispora (assembly GCF_007829885.1). Taxonomy (NCBI): domain Bacteria; kingdom Bacillati; phylum Actinomycetota; class Actinomycetes; order Kitasatosporales; family Streptomycetaceae; genus Streptomyces; species Streptomyces brevispora. Next base: position 4,647,859 of record NZ_VIWW01000001.1, on the reverse strand, counting down.
GAGCAGCCGCAGAACATCTTGGTCTTGGTGCCGAGCTCGACATGGACTTCGAGGCCCATGACGGGGTCGTACGTCGCGAGGGCGTCCTCGTACGACTCCAGGTCAATGACAGCAGTCACGGTGAAAACTTTCCCTCTCAGCCCAGCAGGACGTCATCGTCGCCGAGACGCTTCAGTTCGCGATAGAGGATCGCGAGGCCGGTGACGATGGCGGCGGCGGACACCGCGGCGTCGATGAGCCGCAGCATGTCGTTGTCGTTCCGCGCGAGCCTCGCCTGCTTGGCGACGCTGATCGCGCCGAACGCGGTGCTGCCGAGCGATACGTACAGCCCGGTCTTGGACTTCTTGAAGTTCGTGGCCTTCTTTGCCATGGCAGTCACAGCGACGGAGCCTCCTCGAGCAGCGGGTGTCCCCACTTTTCCACGAAGGCGGCCTCAACGGCGGCTCCGACCCTGTACAGCCGGTCGTCCTTCATGGCGGGGGCGATGATCTGCAGCCCGACCGGGAGGCCGTCCTCCGGCGCCAGGCCGCAGGGCAGCGACATGGCGGCGTTGCCGGCCAGGTTGGTCGGAATGGTGCAGAGGTCCGCGAGGTACATCGCCATCGGGTCGTCGGCGCGCTCGCCGATCGGGAAGGCGGTGGTGGGCGTCGTCGGGGAGACGATGACGTCGACCTGCTCGAAGGCCTTCTCGAAGTCCCGCGTGATCAGGGTGCGGACCTTCTGCGCCGAGCCGTAGTAGGCGTCGTAGTAGCCGGAGCTCAGCGCGTACGTGCCGAGGATGATGCGGCGCTTGACCTCGTCGCCGAAACCGGCTTCGCGGGTGAGCGCGGTGACCTCCTCGGCGGACTTCGTACCGTCGTCGCCGACCCGCAGGCCGTAGCGCATGGCGTCGAAGCGGGCGAGGTTCGAGGAGCACTCGGACGGCGCGATGAGGTAGTACGCCGAAAGGCCCAGGTCGAAGGACGGGCAGTCCAGCTCGACGACCGTGGCGCCGAGCGACTTCAGCAGCTCGACCGCCTCGTTGAAGCGCTGGACGACACCGGCCTGGTAGCCCTCGCCCGAGAACTGCTTGACGACTCCGACCCGCATGCCCTCGACGGAGCCGTTGCGCGCGGCCTCGACGACCGGCGGGACCGGGGCGTCGATGGACGTCGAGTCGAGCGGGTCGTGCCCGGCGATGACCTCGTGCAGCAGCGCCGCGTCCAGGACCGTACGGGCGCAGGGGCCGCCCTGGTCGAGGGAGGACGAGAAGGCCACCATGCCGTAGCGGGAGACACCGCCGTAGGTGGGCTTGACGCCGACGGTGCCGGTGACGGCGGCGGGCTGGCGGATCGAGCCGCCGGTGTCCGTGCCGATGGCCAGCGGGGCCTCGAAGGAGGCGAGCGCGGCGGAGGAGCCGCCGCCGGAGCCGCCCGGGATGCGGGTGAGGTCCCACGGGTTGCCGGTCGGGCCGTAGGCGCTGTTCTCGGTGGAGGACCCCATGGCGAACTCGTCCATGTTGGTCTTGCCGAGGATGACGACGTCGGCGGCCTTCAGCCGCTTGGTGACGGTCGCGTCGTAGGGCGGGACCCAGCCTTCGAGGATCTTCGAGCCGACGGTGGTCGGCATGTCCTGCGTGGTGAAGATGTCCTTGAGCGCGAGCGGGACGCCGGCCAGCGGGCCGAGCTTCTCGCCCGCCGCCCTCTTCGCGTCGACGGCACGGGCCTGCGCGAGCGCGCCCTCGCGGTCGACGTGCAGGAAGGCGTGGACCTTCTCGTCGACGGCCTCGATCCGGGCCAGGTGGGCCTCGGTGACCTCGACGGCCGTGAGCTCACCGGAAGCGATCTTCGCGGCGGTCTCGGCGGCGGTGAGCTTGATGATGGTGCTGATGTCCGTCATGGCTTTTTAGTCCTCCCCCAGGATCTGCGGCACCTTGAAACGCTGCTGCTCCTGGGCCGGGGCGCCGGAGAGCGCCTGCGCGGGGGTGAGCGAGGGACGGACCTCGTCCGCGCGCATGACGTTGGTCAGCGGCAGCGGATGGGAGGTCGGCGGTACGTCTTGGTCGGCGACCTCGGAGACGCGGGCGACCGCGCCGATGATGTCGTCGAGCTGACCGGCGAAGTGATCGAGCTCTTCGCCCTTCAGCTCCAGACGCGCCAGCCGGGCGAGGTGGGCGACCTCCTCGCGCGTGATGCCAGGCATGCAGCGATCCTCAGGGGTTGGTGTGTGGTTTTGGCCCAATCCTATGGTGTCGCCCGCACCGACCACGGCCACCCACGGAACACCCCTGCCCGGCCCGCCTCCCGGAGGCGGTTTATGCCGTCGCGGACCGCGAGTCGGCTCATGTCGTAACGGGCAGTGAGTCAGTTCATGACGAACGGGCCGTGAGTGGGTTCACGTCGTGGCGGGCCCCGAGCCGGTTCATGTCGTGGCGGGCCGTGGGTCGACCGTCCGGCCGGACGGCGGCTGCGCCGGCTCGGGCGTCGCCGCGGTGGTCACACCCGCCGCTGCCGCGGCGGCAGCGGCGGCCGCCGCCAGCTCCGCCGGCCGACGCCACCCGTGCTCGCCCCGCGCCCGCAGCCACGCGGTCGTCTCCTGCGGCGGCATCGCGGCCGCCACCAGCCACCCCTGGACCGCGTCGCAGCGCAGGTCCCGCAGCCGCTCCCACGTCTCGTCGTCCTCGACGCCCTCGGCGACGACCAGCAGACCGAGCGAGTGCGCCAGGTCGATCGTGCAGCGCACGATCTCCGCGTCCTCGTGGTCGATGGCGAGCCGGGCCACGAAGGACCGGTCGATCTTGAGCTCGCTGACCGGCAGCCGGCGCAGATGGACGAGGGAGGAGTACCCCGTACCGAAGTCGTCCAGGGACATCTTCACGCCGTGCCCCGTCAGCCCGGCCAGGGTGTCCGCGGCCCGCTGCGGGTCCTCCAGCAGCACGTGCTCCGTTATCTCCAGCTGGAGCGCACCGGCCGGGACTCCGTGCCGGGCCAGCCGGGCCGCGACGCCGCCCGCGAACCCCGGGGTGTGCACATCGCGCGGGGAGACGTTGACCGCGACCGGGACGAACAGCCCCTGCGCCCGCCACCTGGCGACCTGGGCCAGCGCCGTCTCCAGTACGTACTCGGTGAGGTGCGGCATCAGCCCGGAGGACTCGGCGATGGCGATGAACTCGTCCGGAGGGACCCGCCCGCGCTCCGGGTGCACCCAGCGGACCAGTGCCTCCAGGCCGGCCACCTGTCCGTCGAAGCGGACCTTCGGCTGGTAGTGGAGCTCCACCTCGCCCGCGTCCAGCGCACGCCGCAGATCGCCGAGGAGCCCGAGCCGGTCGGGGGTGTTGCTGTCGCGCTTCGACTCGTACACCTCGACGCCCGTACGGTCGCGCTTGGCCTGGTACATCGCCACGTCCGCGCGGCGCAGCAGCCCCTCCGCGTCGAGTGCGTGGTCGGGGTGGACGGCGACGCCCGCGCTGGCCTCCAGCACCAGGGTGAGCCCGTCGAGGTCCAGCGGTGAGGAGAGTCCGGCGACCAGATGGCGGGCGACCCGCTGGACGCTGGTGGTGGAGTCCGCGGCCGGCAGCAGGACGGCGAACTCGTCGCCGCCGAGCCTGGCCGCCTCCGCGCCGCGCGGCAGGGCGAGGCGCAGCCGGTCCGCTATCTGCAGCAGCAGCCGGTCCCCCGCCAGATGGCCGAGGGTGTCGTTGACCGCTCGGAAGCGGTCGAGGTCGATCAGGACCAGGCCGACCCGGGTGCCGACGCTCTCGGCCTCCTCCAGGGCCGTCCAGGTGCGTTCGAGCAGCCACTGCCGGTTCGGCAGTCCGGTGAGCGGATCGCGCAGCTGCTCCTCGGCCCTGGCACGGGCGATCCAGAGCGTGGAGTCCAGCGCGATCAGCGGGACCGCGAAGAGCGGCAGCAGTACCGGCATGGCCATGGCGACGACGCAGATCAGCGGTGCGATGCCGAGCAGGGCGACCGCGACGAGGCCCTGCCGCAGCAGTGCGGTGCGGGCGACGGTCGGCAGCCCGCCGCTCTGGGGGGACCGGGCGTACCACAGCAGCACCCGGGTGACGAGCAGGTAGGTGGAGGCCGCGAGGAGGACTTCCGGGATGACGTCGATGCCCCAGTCGAGTGGCTGCCAGGGCGACTCGACGGTCTGCACCTCACCGAACGCGGCCATGACCAGCGCCGCCGCGCCCACCCCCAGGATGTCCACCGCCCCGTGCAACAGCCCCTGCCACCAGCGGTGTCTGCGGGCCATCCCGACGAGTACGACCACGACCAGGCTGACCAGACCGGCGGACACCCAGCCGTAGAGCAGCAGCACGGCGAGCGTGAGGGCGGCCCCGGAACCGGTGCCGCCCCACCAGCGGTCGCGGCCGAGCGCGACCAGATGACCGACGACGATCCCGGTGAGCACGGCGAGCGACCAGCCGGCCGCGCCCTCCGGGAAGAGGGCGTGTCCGCCGCTGACGGTCCGATAGAAGCCGGTCGCGAGCTGGACAGTGGCGAGGGCCACGACGGCGGCGCCCACTTTGGGTGTGAGCCCGGTGAAACCCCTCAGCCGCGACACCGGTTCGGCGTTCTCGGTCGGTTTCATTCCGTCCCTCTCACAGCCGGCGGTGCCGATGTCACCTGATGGTTCCGTTGCGTGCCCCTGTGCCGCGGCACGCCCGGCGGCCGGGCGCCGCAGGCGCACCCCTCAACAGTAGGCCGCGGAAGGGTCCCAGGGGCAGCCGTCTACATCTCTTGCCCGAATGCGAACCGACCGCCCGTCAGCATCTGCTATGCGCCGACCGGGTGAATCCGGGCGTACGCACACGACTCCACCCACACGGCTCCATCCCCGCCCCGGCCCTACTCCTCGGCCGGCACCGCCGCCTCGCGCGCCGCGTCCGGTCCTTCCTCGAGCAGCACGGCGAAGCCGTCCTCGTTCAGCACGGGCACCTTCAGCTGCATGGCCTTGTCGTACTTCGATCCGGGGTTGTCGCCGACGACCACGAAGGCGGTCTTCTTCGAAACGGAACCCGTCACCTTCGCCCCGCGGCTCTGGAGTGCCTCTTTCGCGCCGTCCCTGGTGTGCGAGGCCAGCGTGCCGGTGACGACGACGGTGAGCCCTTCGAGCGGCCTCGGCCCCTCTTCCTCACCGGCCCCCTCGTCCTCCATCCGGACCCCGGCCTCCCGCCACTTGCGCAGGATCTCCCGGTGCCACTCCTCGGCGAACCAGGCCTTGACCGAGGCCGCGATGACCGGTCCGACCCCGTCGGCATCGGACAGCTCCTGCTCGGTGGCCTCGTCGATCCGGTCGATACTCCGGAACTGACGGGCCAGCTCCTGCGCCGCGACGGGTCCGACGTGCCGGATCGAGAGCCCGGTGAGGATCCGGGCCAGCGGCGCTTCCTTCGCCGCGGCGATGGCGTCCAGCATGGCGAGCGCGTTCTTCTTCGGTTCGCCCTGCTGGTTGGCGAAGACCATCGCGGTCTTCTCCTCACCCGTCTTCGGGTCGCGCTTGGGCAGTCCGCTGTCCATGTCGAGGACATAGGCACGGATGGGCAGCAGCCGGTCGATGGTCAGCCCGAACAGGTCGCCCTCGTCGCGCAGCGGCGGATCGGCGGGCTCCAGCGGTCGGGTCAGGGCGGCGGCCGCCACATAGCCGAAGTGGTCGATGTCCAGGCACGCGCGACCGGCCAGATAGGCGACGCGCTCGCGCAACTGCGCCGGACAGGAGCGGGCGTTGGGGCAGCGGACGTCGATGTCGGCCTCCTTCATGGGCCGCAGCTCCGTCCCACACTCGGGGCACTCGGCGGGCATGACGAACGCCCGCTCGGTGCCGTCCCGGAGGTCGGCGACCGGGCCGAGGATCTCCGGAATCACATCGCCGGCCTTGCGCAGCACCACCGTGTCGCCGATCAGGACACCCTTCGACCGGACCACGTTCTGGTTGTGCAGGGTGGCGAACTCGACCTCGGATCCCGCCACTTCGACCGGTTCCACCTGGGCGTACGGGGTGACGCGGCCGGTACGGCCGACGCCGACCCGGATGTTGACCAGCTTGGTGTTGACCTCCTCCGGCGCGTACTTCCAGGCGATCGCCCAGCGCGGGGCGCGTGAGGTGGAGCCGAGGCGGCCCTGGAGCGGGATCTCGTCGAGCTTGACGACGACACCGTCGATCTCGTGCTCCACGGAGTGCCGGTTCTCGCCGAAGTAGGCGATGAACTCCCGTACCCCGTCCAGGGAATCCACCACCCTGTTGTGCTTGGCGGTGGGCAGCCCCCATTCACGCAGCAGCTCGTAGGCGTGCGAGAGGCAGTCGATGTCGAAGCCCTCACGGGCCCCGATGCCGTGGACCACCATGTGCAGCGGTCGTCCGGCGGTGACCTTGGGGTCCTTCTGGCGCAGCGAACCCGCCGCGGCGTTGCGCGGGTTGGCGAAGGGTTTGTCCTGCGCCTCCACCAGCCGGGCGTTGAGCGCCTCGAACCCCTCCATCGGGAAGAAGACCTCGCCGCGGACCTCGACGAGCGCCGGAATGCGATCGCCCTTCAGCCGGTGCGGGATGTCGGCGATCGTACGGACGTTGGGCGTGATGTCCTCGCCGGTGCGGCCGTCGCCCCGGGTCGCGGCCCGGGTCAGCAGTCCGTGCTCGTAGGTGAGGTTGACCGCGAGGCCGTCGATCTTGAGCTCGCACAGGAAGTGGTAGCCGGTGGCGCCGACGTCCCGGGCGACCCGCTCGCCCCAGGTGGCCAGCTCCTCGTCGTCGAAGGCGTTGTCCAGGGACAGCATCCGCTCACGGTGCTCGACGGAGGTGAATTCCGTCCGGTAGGGCCCCGCGACCTTCTGCGACGGCGAGTCCGGCGTGCGCAGCTGCGGATACGTGTCCTCCAGGGCCTCCAGCTCACGCATCAGCCGGTCGAACTCGGCGTCGCTGACGACCGGCTGGTCGTTCACGTAATAGCGGAAGCGGTGCTCCTCGATCTGCTCGGCGAGGAGCGCATGCCGCTCCCGCGCCTCCGCCGGCCCTGCCGTCTGCTTCTCGCCGGCCATCGTCCCGTCCTCCCGTTACCCAGTGCCCCGCTATTCAGGGTTGTCTGCGAGCGATCTCGCGGCCCGGGCGCAGTGGGCGAGCACGGCACGTGCGTACGCGGGCGACGCACCCGCGAGGCCGCACGAGGGAGTGATCACCACGGACTCGGTCAGAGTCCCCGGATTCAGCCCCAGCCTGCGCCACAGCGTCCTGACACCCATGACGCTACCGCCCGGGTCCGACAATCCGCCCGAGGCCGGGTCGGTGCCCGGCACCACACCGAGGAACAACTGGGTACCGCCTTCGACGGCTTCCCCGATCGCTTCCTCCTCACGTTCGGTGAGCAGCGAGAAGTCGAACGAGATGCCGTCCGCCCCGGCCCGGCGCAACAGCGCGAACGGCACCTCGGGCGCACAGGTGTGGACGACCGCGGCGCCTTCGCCCGTCGCGCCCAGCACGTCCCGCAGGGTGGATTCGACGAGCTGACGGTCCACCGCCCGATAGGTGCGGTAGCCGCTCGCCGTCCTGACCCGCCCGAGCAGGACCCCGGTCAGGGACGGTTCGTCGAGCTGGAGGATCACCCGGGCGCCGGGCATCCGCCGCCGTACCTCGGCGAGGTGGTTGCGCAGCCCTTCCGCGAGCGAGTCCGCCAGATCGCGGCAGGCGCCCGGGTCACCGAGCACCGCCTCGCCACCCCGGCGCTCCAGTGCGGCGGCCAGCGTCCAGGGCCCGACGGCCTGCACCTTGAGCGGCCCCTCGTACCCCTGGGTGAACTCCTCCAGCGCGTCGAGGTCCTCGCCGAGCCAGGAGCGAGCCCGGCGGGTGTCGCGCCCCGGCCGGTCGCTGATCCGCCAACCGCTCGGCTCGACGTGTCCGTACATCTCGACGAGCAGCCCGATGGTCCGCCCGATCATGTCCGCACCAGGACCGCGCGCGGGCAGTTCCGCCAGATACGGCACGCCCTGGCCGTCCCCGAAGGAGCCGGTGACGGTCTTCGCCGCCTCCCGCGCGTCTCCTCCGGGCATCGAACCGACTCCGGTGGCCGGGCACCCGCTGAACTTGCTCTTCTCGCTCACGCGGGAAGCCTACGGCGGTTCCCCGCCCGTGCCGTCAGCGGCCGGGGCGCACCGTGAGGTCGTTGACCTCGGCGTCGCGCGGCAGGTCGATCGCCATCAGGATCGTGGTGGCGACCGATTCCGGGTCGATCCAGCGCTCGGCGTCGTACTCCTTGCCCTCCTGCTGGTGGACCTTGGCCTGCATGGGGCTGGCGGTGCGCCCGGGGTAGACGGAGGTCACCCGGACCCCGTTGCCGTGCTCCTCGTGGCGCAGGGAGTCGGCCAGCGCCTTCAGTCCGTGCTTACTCGCCGCGTAGGCGCTCCACGCGGCGTGGGCGGCGAGCCCGGCGCCGGAGTTGACGAAGAGGACGTGGCCCTGGGCGACGCGCAGTTGGGGCAGGAAGAGCCGGGTCAGCTCGGCGGGGGCGACCAGGTTGGCGTTGAGCTGGACGTGCCAGGCCTTGGGCGTGAGCTCGCCGACCCGGCCGAGCTCGACGACGCCCGCGATGTGCAGCAGCGAGTCGAGCCGCTCCGGCATCGGCTGCTGGGCGAACGCCCAGGAGAGCCGGTCCGGGTTGGAGAGGTCGCCGACGATCGTGCGGGCGCCGGGGTACAGCGCGGCGAGCTCCTTGGCGCGGCCCGCGTCCCGGGCCAGGAGCAGGAGATCGTCCCCGCGCTCCAGGAGACGGCGGGCGACTGCTGCGCCGATGCCGGAACCGGCGCCGGTGATGAGGTGAGTGGACATGCCCCCATCGTCGCACCCGTCCGCCGGGCGCCGGCACATCACCGCAGGCCGGGCGACTCCTCCAGGTAGGCCAGGGCGCCCGCCCCGTCCTTCGCGAAGAACACCAGGTCGCTCAGCGGGAGCGGCAGGAAGCCCTCGACCTCCATGCGCTGGAACTGCTCGCGCAGTCCGTCGTAGAAGCCCGCCGTGTTGAGCAGCACGACCGGCTTGGTGTGCCTGCCGTGCTTCTTGAGCTCCAGGATCTCGGTGGCCTCGTCGAGCGTGCCGGTGCCGCCCACCATGATCACGACGGCGTCGGCCTTCTCCAGCAGGAGTGCCTTGCGCTCGGCGAGATCGCGCGCGATCACCATCTCGTCGGCGTTGGTACGCGCCTTCGCGGCCAGGAAGTCCACCGACACCCCGACCAGCTTCCCGCCCGACTCCTGCACCCCGTCGGCCACGACCTTCATCAGCCCGCTCTCCGAGCCGCCCCAGACCAGGGTGTGACCGCCGCGGCCGAGCAGTTCGGCGAATTCGCGGGCGGGCCCGGTGTAGCGCTCGTCGAGGTCGGCGGCGGAGAGGAATACGCAGATCTTCATGGCCTCCACGGTAGAACCCGCCACCGACAGCCCCTCCGCCGGGCACGAAAACGGCAGTGCCACGCCGCCGGGGAAGAAGAAACGGGCCTGCCGCGCCGCCGGGGAAGAAACGGGCGTGCGGCACCGCTGAGAAACACATGACTGCCACCCGAGGACACCACATCACCGTCGAGCCCGGCACCGAGCACGTGCGCGTGGTCCGCGACGGCCTGCTGCTCGCCGAGAGCCGGCGCCCGCTCGTCCTGCGCGAGACGGGCTGTCCGGTCCGCTACTACCTGCCGCCCGAGGATGTCCGGACCGAGCTGCTGACGGCGTCGGACACCCGAACCCACTGCCCGTTCAAGGGGGACGCCTCCTACTGGTCGCGGCCGGACGCGGCGGATCTGGTCTGGGCGTACCCGGAGCCGAAGCCGGAAGTCGCCGCGATCAGGGACCACTTCTGCTTCTACGACGCCGAGGCCGTCCCGTCCTGACCGCCGACGGACCGTCAGTACCCCTTCCGGGCCGCGGCGATGAGAAAGTTCAAAACTTCTTCGCGTCCGGCGATGAGTTTCCGGGGCCCCCGGAGTCCACCGTCACATGGACAAGACTCTCTCCCGTGACGGCACCCTGATCGCGTACCGGTGCCGGGGTGAAGGACCGCCGGTGATCCTGGTGGGCGGCGCCCTGGGCACGGCCGCGACCGAGGCACCGCTGGCACGTCTGCTCGCGCCGCGCTTCCAGGTCGTCACGTACGACAGGCGTGGCCGGGGCGCCAGCGGTGACAGCGCGCCGTACGCGGTGGAGCGCGAGATCGAGGACCTGGCCGCGGTCGCCGCGGCGGTGGGCGGCCGGCCCTCGGTGTTCGGCGTCGGGGCCGGCGGCGCGCTGGCCCTGGAGGCGCAGGCCGCCGGGCTCCCCGTCGACCTGCTCGCGGTGTGCGAGCCGCCGTACACCTCCTGCATCACCGGCCTGCGGTCCAAGGCCGACGGCACGGCCCGGCTGCACCGGCTGCTGTCCGCCGGGAACCGGGACGGGGCGGTGGAGCTGTTCCTGTCCGTGACGGGCGTCCCGGACGACCTGATCGCCAGGATGCGGAGTGCGCCGCTGTGGCGGAGCCTGGAGTCCGTGGCGCACACCCTGGCGTACGACGACGCGCTGCTCGGCGACGGCACGGTGCCCGTCGAGCGGTTCGCCTCCGTCACGGCACGGACCCTGGTGGTCAGCGGCGGCTTCAGCCCGGCCTCCTCCCGGGCGGCGACGCGGCTGCTGGCGGACACCCTCCCCCGGGGCCGCCACCGCACACTGACGGGCCAGACGCGGGAGCCGGCGCCGCAGGTGATCGCTCCGGTGCTGGCGGAGTTCTTCACCCGGAACGTGTACGTGGGCCAGGCGACCTGAGGGGGGCCCGAAAACGCTCCGCGCGGCCACGCCCGTACAGGGGTCGGACGTTACCGCGCGGGGTACCGGTGGTGCGGGCGGGCGGCCCGGCCCGGCCGGGAAAGCGGTCTCGCGGTCCACGGAACAGGGCACGGGCCCGCGCGTGGAGCGCGCGGGCCCGTGCCCTCGTGGACGGTCCGTCAGTCGGGCCGGATCGTGTGGATCAGGCCACGTTGATGGCGGTCCAGGCGGCACCGACCGCCTTGTACTCGGCGCTCGACGTTCCGTACAGGGCGCCCGCCGCGCTCAGCGTCGCGGTGCGCGCCTTCGCGTAGTTGGTGGTGGACGTCATGTATGTGGTGAGCGCCTTGTACCAGATCTGGATGGCCTTGTCCCGACCGATGCCGGTCACCGCGGATCCGCTGTACGTGGGGCTGTTGTAGCTCACCCCGTTGATGGTCTTCGCGCCACTGCCCTCGGACAGCAGGTAGAAGAAGTGGTTGGCGGGACCCGAGGAGTAGTGGACATCGAGGTTGCCCAGGGTCGAGGACCAGTAGTCCTTCGAGCCCCCGTCCTTGCTCGGCTTGTCCATGTAGCGCAGCGGCGTGCCGTTGCCGTTGATGTTGATCTTCTCGCCGATGAGGTAGTCGCCCGGGTCGCTCGGGTTGTTCGCGTAGAACTCGACCGCGGCGCCGAAGATGTCGGAGGTCGCCTCGTTCAGACCGCCGGACTCACCGCTGTAGTTGAGCTTGGCCGTCGCGGCCGTGAGGCCGTGACTCATCTCGTGCGCGGCCACGTCGAGCGAGGTCAGCGGGTGGGTGTTGCCCGAGCCGTCGCCGTACGTCATGCAGAAGCAGCTGTCGCTCCAGAACGCGTTGACATAGTTGTTGCCGTAGTGGGCGCGGGAGTAGGACGCGACACCGTTGTTCTTGATGCCGTTACGGCCGACGACGTTCTTGTAGAAGTCCCAGGTCACCGCGGCGCCGTAGTGGACATCCACGGCGGCGCTCTGGCGGCCGCCGGACCAGATGTCGTCGGCGTCGGTGAAGAGCGTGCCGGTGCCCGAGGTGCCCTGGTTCAGGTCGTACGTCTTGTGGCTGCCGCGGGTGCCGTCGGTGAGGTTGTACGTGGTGCCGCTCTTGGTGGTGCCGAGCGTCACCGATCCGCTGTAGGTCCCGGTGCCGGTACCGGTCTCGATGGCCTCGTCCTTGAACAGCTCCTTGCCGGTGGCGGCGTCGGTGACGACGTGGAGCTCGCTCGGCGTACCGTCGGGCTGGACGCCCCTGACCACGGTCTCCCAGGCGAGCACGGGCGTGCCGGAGGCCGCCCAGATCACCTTGCGGGGCGCGTCTTCCGCCGCGGCCTTTGCGGTCTTCTCGGCCGAAGCGGCCTTCAGGGCGGTCGACTTCGCGACGGTCGCGGTGACCTCGGCGTCGGTGGTGGCCACGGATATCCGGGCCGAGACCGCCTTGGTCACAGTGCTCTTTCCGGCAGCCGTCTCGTGGACGACAAGGTCGCCGCCGAGGACGGGCAAGCCCGCGTAGGTCCGCTCGTACCGGGTGTGAACCGTGCCGTCGGTGTCCTTGATGACGTCCCGGACAACCAGCTTCTCCTGGCTTCCGAGAGCAAGGGACTTGGCCTCGCTCGTGGTGTCCGCCTGCGCGTCCTTGATGGCCTCGGCACGCTGACTGGGGGTGAACGCCACAGCTGTCGCGCCACTGTCCCGAGCGGCGTCGGGCTGAGCACTGGCCGGCCCCGACTGAACTCCGACGACCACCATGGCGGCGGAGGCCACGAGGGCCGCGACGCGCATGGTGTTCTTGCGGGGGGCGATGCTGCGGAGAGGGGAAGCTACGAGTCTCACTCAGTCTCCAAGAGGGTTCGGCCGCCGGGTGGGCAGCCTGCGTGGGGTAGCGACGGCCATGGGTGGGGCCGCCGCCCGCTGGTGCTGAGGTGCGCATGCCAAGAAGCACTCGCTCCGCTGTACGAACTACGCGCGGCGAGCCGTCCAGAGCGTGCCATCAATCAGACTCGTTCGACCAGATAGGAAACGAAAATTTTTGACCTTGCGTTGTCAGTCGAGTAGGGCATAGAGACGTCAAACGGTCGTATTGGCAGGGAACTTGGGGTGCCGGACAGCCCGGCATGGAGAGCGGATGGCCCCCGCGGGCGACAGCCGGGACACCCTCCGCCGTCAGGTGGCGCGGTTCTCACCGCGCGCTGCCTCGAAGGGGTGGCGCTATTTTGAGGGGGCTCACCGCCGGGCGTGACGTCCGTACCGCTCAGGGGGACCGGCGCCACGCGAAGTGGCCGTGCTGCTCGAAGAGACCGCAGTACGATCCGAGGGCCGGGGCGATGTCTGAAGTGCCCCCTGAACGTGGACAGCGGGTGGTGACGCTGCGGGGGTCAGGTCTGGTTGCGGCAGGCGCCGCGTTTCGAGTGGGGCGAGGTACCCGAACTCGGGGTGCTTGCGGAGTCCGGTGCGGTTGTACTCGATCTCGATGAAGCGGAAGACGTCGTCACGTGCGTCCGCGCGGGATTCCCGGACGGTGGTGCCGATCTCCGCTCGACGGGGAGAGGCATGTCATGGCGCCGACCAGCTCTCGCCCCGGCTCATCGGCGGTGAAGTCGCGTCCGATCACGTCGGGGGGACGGGGCGGCCTTGCTGTCGGCCTCAGTGAGGTTGCGGCGTTTGCGACCGGTGACCCCGCGGAGGTCGCGCTCGCGCATGTTCCGTTGGTATTTCTTGCGGTTGACCGGCCGGCCCGTACGCCGCAGCTCGGCGTGCACGCGCGGGACGCCAGAAGCACCACGGGACGTGGCATGGATCTCCCGGATCTCCTCGTGCGTTCCTCACTCGGCCGCACGGCCTGCGCCGGCCCCGGGCCACTGGCAGCAGGAGGACCGGCCCAGCCCATGACCACCGCGAGGCCTGTGGCAGCCCTGTCCGTCAGCTGACGGCTGCTTCGGTACTCCGCACCGTCGTCGCGATCGTCGCGGAGCCGACCACCCGGGTCCCGTCGTACAGCACGACCGCCTGGCCCGGGGCCACGCCCCGTACCGGCTCGGCGAACGCGACGTGGAGCGTCCCGTCGAGCAGCTCGGCCGTCACCTCGGTCTCACCGCCGTGGGCGCGGAGCTGGGCGGTGTACGCGCCGGGACCGGCCGGCGGTGTACCGCACCAACGGGGCCTGATCGCGGTCAGGGCGGTCACGTCGAGAGCCTCGACGGGCCCGACGGTGACCGTGTTGTTCACCGGGGAGATGTCCAGGACGTAGCGCGGCTTGCCGTCGGCGGCGGGGTGGCCGATACGCAGCCCCTTGCGCTGACCGATGGTGAAGCCGAAGGCACCCTCGTGGGTACCGAGCTTCGTGCCGGACTCGTCGAGGATGTCGCCCTCGGCGGTGCCGCCGAGACGGCCCGCCAGGAAGCCCTGGGTGTCGCCGTCGGCGATGAAGCAGATGTCGTGGCTGTCGGGCTTCTTGGCGACGGCGAGATTGCGGCGCTCGGCCTCGGCGCGGATCTCGTCCTTCGTGGTGAGGGTGTCGCCGAGCGGGAACATCGCGTGGGCGAGCTGGCGCTCGTCCAGGACGCCCAGCACATAGCTCTGGTCCTTGGCCATGTCGGATGCCCGGTGCAGCTCGCGGTTGCCGTCATCGCCGAGGACGACGGTGGCGTAGTGGCCGGTGCAGACGGCGTCGAAGCCCAGGGCGAGGGCCTTGTCGAGCAGCGCGGCGAACTTGATCTTCTCGTTGCAGCGCAGGCACGGGTTGGGGGTGCGCCCCGCCTCGTACTCGGCGACGAAGTCCTCCACGACGTCCTCGCGGAAGCGTTCCGCCAGGTCCCAGACGTAGAAGGGGATGCCGATGACGTCCGCGGCGCGGCGGGCGTCGCGGGAGTCCTCGATCGTGCAACAGCCTCGGGCTCCGGTCCGGAAGGACTGCGGATTCGCGGAGAGGGCGAGGTGGACACCGGTCACGTCGTGGCCCGCCTCGGCGGCGCGGGCCGCGGCGACGGCGGAGTCGACACCGCCCGACATGGCGGCGAGTACACGGAGGGGGCGCTGGGAAGTCTGAGTCATAGCTCCACCAGGGTACGGGGCGCCGGGAACCGAACGCTCATGGATATGCGTTGTCGATCACATGGGGACCAAGGGCACGGCGGGCGCCAAGGGGTCCGCCGGGGCGACGGGCAGCGGCATCAGCCGGCGTTCGGTGCTGATCGGCGGGGCCGTCACGGCGGTCGGCGCGGCGGCGCTGGCCCGTGACCGGCTGGAACGTGCCTGGTGGCGGCTGCCCGGCGTGGAGAAGTCCCGCACGCCGGGCGAGGTGGACTACGCGCGGGCCAAGTGGACGGCGGCGTCCCCGGCGAACTGGCGGCGGGCGGACCGCCCCGACGACTTCGGCATCGACCGGGTCGTCATCCATGTCACCCAGGGCAGTTTCCGGAGCGCCGTCAAGGTCTTCCAGGACCCGGGACACGGGGCGGCGGCACACTACGTGGTGCGCAGGGACGGTCATGTGGCGCAGATGATCCGCGAGCTGGACGTGGCCTTCCACGCGGGGAACCGCTCGTACAACGAACGCAGCGTCGGCATCGAGCACGAGGGCTTCGTGGACCGCCCGCAGGACTTCACGGCGGCGATGTACGGGGCGTCCGCCCGGCTGACCGCGGCGATATGCGGGCGGTACGGGATACCGGTGGACCGCGATCACATCATCGGGCACGTGGAGGTGCCGGGCGCCGATCACACGGACCCGGGGAAGCACTGGGACTGGGACCGCTACATGAAGCTGGTCCGGGCGGCGGAGCGCGCCCGGTGACGGCGCCGGCCCGTTCCCGATCGTCGGACCGGCTCGGAACATGACCTCAATGGCCGGCCCGGCTCGGAGCATGGCCTCGATCGCCGGACCGGTTCGGAAAGTCTCCTCGGTCGCCGGCCCGGCTCGGAACATGACCTCGATCGCCGGACCGGTTCGGAAGGTGTTCTCGATCGCCGGCCGGGCTCGGATTCAGCTGAGCCCCGCCGTCCGCGCGCGTTCGACCGCCGGGCCGATCGCCCGGGCCACCTCGTCGATGTCCTGCTTGGTCGTGGTGTGGCCGAGCGAGAAACGCAGGGTGCCGCGCGCCAGGTCCGGATCGGTCCCGGTGGCGAGCAGGACGTGACTGGGCTGGGCGATCCCGGCCGTGCAGGCGGAACCGGTGGAGCACTCGATGCCCTGGGCGTCCAGCAGCAGCAGGAGGGAGTCGCCCTCGCAGCCGGGGAACGTGAAGTGCGCGTTGGCCGGGAGCCGCCCGCCGGGGGCCGGGTCGCCGCCGAGGAGCGCGTCCGGGACCTCCGCCAGCACGGCCGCGGTCAGCTGGTCCCGGAGGCCGCCGATCTCCCGGGCGAACTCGTCCCGACCGTCGGCGGCGAGCCGTCCCGCGACGGCGAACGCCGCGACGCCGGGCACGTCGAGGGTGCCGGAGCGGACATGGCGCTCCTGACCGCCACCGTGCAGCACGGGCACAGGGGTGTACTCGCGGCCGAGCAGCAGCGCGCCGATGCCGAACGGGCCGCCGATCTTGTGTGCGCTGACCGTCATCGCGGCCAGTCCGGAGCGGGCGAAGTCGACTTCCAGCTGCCCGAAGGCCTGCACCGCGTCCGCATGCATGGGCACGTCGAACTCGCGGGCGATGGAGGCCAGTTCATGGACCGGCATGATGGTGCCGATCTCGTTGTTGGCCCACATCACGGTGATCATCGCGACGTCGTCGGGGTTACGGTCCAGCGCCTCGCGCAGCACCTCCGGGTGGACGCGCCCGTACCGGTCGACGGGGAGGTACTCGACCGTCGCGCCCTCGTGCTCGGCGAGCCAGTCCACCGCGTCCAGCACCGCGTGGTGCTCGACCGGACTGGCCAGTACGCGGGTGCGGTGGGGGTCGGCGTCGCGGCGGGCCCAGTACAGGCCCTTCACGGCGAGGTTGTCCGCCTCGGTGCCGCCGGAGGTGAGGACCACCTCGCTGGGGCGCGCGCCGAGGGCGTCCGCGAGGGTCTCTCTGGACTCCTCGACGGTACGGCGGGCCCGGCGCCCGGAGGCGTGCAGGGAGGACGCGTTGCCGGTGACAGCGAGCTGGGCGGTCATCGCCGCGATCGCTTCCGGAAGCATCGGCGTGGTCGCGGCGTGGTCGAGGTAAGCCATGGTGCGCTCGATTCTACGAGCCCGCGGCGGGGAGTACGGCGGCCGCATGGCGTCCCGGGGCCCGCGCGCCCCGGAAGGTGCGCCCAGGCCGCCCCCTGGCGGAGCCCGATCCGGCGGGGCGAGCGTCGACGGTCGCGCCCTGTCGGCGGCCGGACCGCGCATGTTCCGGCCGCCGCGGGGTGTCAGCTGCGCGGCGCCCTGGCGAGCTGGCGGGACTGGGCGACCAGCCGGTCCGCACTGTCCCAGACGTCCGCGTCCTCCTCCAGGAAGCCGCCCGCGAGGTTGCGGGTGGTGATGGAGACACGGAGCGGTCCGGGGGCCGGGCGGCAGCGGATGTGGGTGGTGAGTTCGATGGTCGGGGTCCAGCCCTTGAGCCCCAGTTCGAACGAGGTCGGCGGCAGTGCGTCGACGGTGAGCAGCAGCGAGAGCGGGTCGGCGTCGCGGCCGTCCGCGAGGCCGAACCAGCCGCGCATCTCGCCCTTGCCGGACGGCCGGCCCACGGCCCAGCCGATCGTCGCCGGGTCGAGCTTGATGTCGAGCCGTTCGGTGATGGCGGAGCTGCCAGGGATCGGGGCCGGGCCGTCGCTCGGGCCCAGGCAGTGCTCGCGGGGCGGGATGGCCGGCGGCTTCGCCGATGTGCGGATGTCCTCGGTCAGGGCGTCCAGGTCGCCGTAGGTGGCGAGGACCCGGATGCGCTCGACCTCGGTGCCGTCTTCCGCGTACTGGAAGAGGGAGGCCTGGCCGGTGGAGAGGGTGCGCCCGGTCCGGACGGCCTGGGTGCGGATCACGGCGGGCCCCGGGACGGACGCGGTGAGGTAGTGCGCGGAGACCGAGAAGGGGTCCGCGTGCGGGAGTGCCTCACCGAGCGCGCGGCCGAGCATCGCGAGCAGGTAGCCGCCGTTGACGGCGTGGATGATCGTCCAGCCGGCGGAGAGCTCGGCGTCGTAGACGCCTTCTTCGCGAAGCGTGACGGCGGTGTCCCGGTCGAACTCGCTGTCGCCGATGGTCGCCTGCGCGGTCTGTGCCGCCTGCGTTGCTGCCTGTGCCATGGAATGCACCGTACACCGATTGCATTACTGAGCGGTAGCTTTTCCGGTCGGTGAGACGGGGGGTACCCGCGCCACCCACGGCCGGTGAGACGCGGGGTACCCGCGCCGCCCCCGGCCGTGAGACGCGGAGTACCCGCACTACCCCTCCTCGGCCGTCGCCGAGCGCCGGTTGTAGGCGCGCGGGGCCCGCCAGTGGTAGCGCAGGGCCAGCAGCCGCAGCACGAACGCCGTGATCACCGCGGCCCCGCTGGTGAAGGCGTTGAGCGCGTCGAAGCGGATGCAGAGCACGATCATCGTGGCCCCCACGATCGCGGGCACCGCGTACAGGTCGCGGTCCCAGCGCAGCAGCGAGGGCACCTCGTTGGCGAGTACGTCCCGCAGCACACCGCCACCGACCGCGGTGGCCAGCCCGAGCGCCGCCGACGCGGTGAGGCCGAGGCCGTAGTCGTACGCCTTGACCGTTCCGGTGACGCAGAAGAGCCCGAGCCCGGCCGCGTCGAAGACGTTCACGCCCACCTGGATCCGCTCGACGTGCGGATGCATGAAGAAGACCAGCCCGGCGGCGAGCAGCGGGGTGGTGAAGTACCCGAGATCGGTGAAGGCGGCGGGCGGCACCGCACCGATGATCACGTCACGGAACAGCCCTCCGCCCAGCGCGGTGACCTCGGCGAGCACCGCGATGCCGAAGACATCGAAGTTCTTGCGTACGGCCAGCAAAGCGCCGGAGATCGCGAAGACGAAGATCCCGACGATGTCGAGCGCATGCTGGACGGAGGGCGTGAACAGTTCGTTGAGCACCGGGCAATTGTGCCGGTACTACTCCTTCGCGCCGTCCTCCGCCGGCTCGGAGGGTGTTGCGGTGCCGTCCTCGGTGGGCGTCGCGCCGCTCTCGGGCGGCTCCTCGGCGGAGGCCTCCGGCTTCGCCGGTGCGATCAGCTCGACCGCTTCCCGGGCCTCGGCGAGCACCTGCTGCCCCGGTACCTGGTCCGGTGCGTTCTCCGGGTGGTGGCAGGCGACCTGGTGGCCGGTCTTCAGCGCGATCAGCGGCGGTTCCTGCGTCTTGCAGATCTCCGTCGCCTTCCAGCACCGGGTGTGGAACCGGCAGCCACTGGGCGGCGAGATCGGCGAGGGCACATCTCCCTTGAGCAGGATGCGCTCGCTCTTCAGCCCGCGCCGCCTGGGGTCCGGCACCGGCACGGCGGACATCAGGGCCGTGGTGTACGGGTGCATCGGCGTCGAGTACAGCGCCTTGCGGTCCGCCAGCTCGACGATCTTGCCGAGGTACATGACCGCGATCCGGTCCGAGACATGGCGGATGACCGAGAGGTCGTGCGCGATGATCACGTACGTGAGGCCGAGCTCGTCCTGGAGGTCGTCGAGCAGGTTGACCACCTGTGCCTGGATCGACACGTCCAACGCGGAGACCGGTTCGTCGGCCACGACGAGCTTCGGGCGCAGGGCGAGCGCGCGGGCGATGCCGATGCGCTGGCGCTGTCCGCCGGAGAACTCGTGCGGGTAGCGGTTGTAGTGCTCGGGGCTGAGCCCCACCAGCTGGAGCAGCTCCTGGACGTGGTTCTTGAGACCGCCCTCGGGCTCGACGTTCTGGAGCCTGAACGGCGCGCTGACGATGGTGCCGATCGTGTGCCGCGGGTTCAGCGAGGAGTACGGGTCCTGGAAGATCATCTGGATGTCGCGGCGCATCGGCCGCATCTTGCCCATGGACAGATGCGTGATGTCGCGGCCGTCGAACTCGACCTTGCCGCCGCTCGGTTCGATCAGCCGGGTGATCAGCCGGCCCATCGTCGACTTGCCGCAGCCGGACTCGCCGACGACGCCCAGGGTCTCCCCCGGGTACACCTCGAAGTCGATGCCGTCGACGGCCTTGACCGCGGCGCTCTGCCGGCCGAACACTCCCTTGCGGATCGGGAAGTGCTTGACCAGGCCCTCGACCCTGAGCAACGGCTCGGGCGAGGAGGCGGCCTGCTCCGGGATCGTCACGTCCTTCTCCAGCACCGGGGGATTCTTCTTCTCGCTCACGTCACTCACGTCGCTCACATCACTCGCCCCGCTCACAGCTTCGGCGCAATCTCTTCGGTCCAGATCCGGGCCCGCTCCTCCGGTGCCATGTGGCAGGCGGAGAAGTGCCCGTCACCGGCCTGCTTCAGCTCGGGACGCGTCGTGCGGGTGAGGTCGTCCTTGGGGATGTCCGCGTACGGGCAGCGCGGGTTGAACGCGCAGCCGCTCGGGACGTTGATCAGCGACGGCGGCTGGCCCTTGACGGGGATCAGCCGCTCGGTCTCCTCACGGTCGATGCGCGGCATCGAGGTGAGCAGACCCCAGGTGTACGGGTGCTGGGCCTCGTAGAAGACCTTCTCCGCCGTGCCGCGCTCGATGCACCGGCCGCCGTACATCACCAGGAGCTCGTCGGCCATCTCCGCGACGACCCCGAGGTCGTGGGTGATCATGATGACGGCGGAGCCGAACTCCTTCTGCAGGTCCCGGATCAGGTCCAGGATCTGCGCCTGGACGGTGACGTCCAGGGCGGTGGTCGGCTCGTCCGCGATGAGCAGTTCCGGGTTGTTGACGAGGGCCATCGCGATCATGGCGCGCTGGCGCATGCCGCCGGAGAACTCGTGCGGGTGGGAGTCGACCCGCTTGTGCGGCTCGGGGATGCCGACCCGGTCGAGCATCTCGATGGCGCGGGTGCGGGCGATCTTCTTGCTGACCTTGTTGTGGACCCGGTACGCCTCCACGATCTGTCCGCCGACCGTGAAGTACGGGTGCATCGCGGAGAGCGGGTCCTGGAAGATCATGGCCATCTTGCGGCCGCGCAGCTCGCGCACCCGGTCGTCGGACGCGCCGATCAGCTCCTCGCCGTCCAGCCAGACCTCGCCGGAGATGGAGGCGTTGGGTGCCGTGCGGTGCAGGCCCATCACGCCGAGGGAGGTGACGGACTTCCCGGAGCCGGACTCGCCCACGATGCCGAGGGTCTGTCCGGGCTTCACGTCGAAGCTGACGCCGTCGACCGACTTGACCAGGCCGTCGTCCGTCTTGAAGTGGATGCGCAGGTCCCGTACGGAGAGGAAGGCGTCGTCGCCGGCCCGCGCGGCGGCGGGCTCGCCGGCCGTCGCGGTCTGTGCCTTGGAAACCTCGGTCACGAGTACCTCACTCTGGGGTCGATGGCGGCGTACACCAGGTCCACCAGCAGATTGCAGACGACGATGAAGAAGGCCGCGATGAGCGTCACGCCCAGCACGACGGGCAGGTCGTTCTGCTGGACGCCCTTGATGGCGTAGAAGCCGAGGCCCTGGAACGAGAACACCTGCTCGGTGATGACCGCACCGCCGACCAGCAGGCCGAAGTCCATGCCGAAGATGGTGACGATCGGGGTGAGCGCGGCCCGCAGACCGTGCTTGCCGATGATCACTCGGTCCTTGAGGCCCTTGGCGCGGGCCGTCCGGATGTAGTCCTCACCCATGGTCTCCAGCATCCCGGCTCTGGTGATGCGGGCGTAGAGCGCGGAGTAGAGGAAGGCCAGCGAACACCACGGGATCAGCAGGTTCCAGGCCCAGTCGAGCGGACTCTCCGTGAACGGGACGTAGTCGACGTTCCCCCAGATGGGCCACTGAACGGTGAACAGCCCCAGTGCGAGCATGCCGGTGAAGAAGATCGGCAGCGAGACGCCGGCGAGCGCGACACCCATGAAGAAACGGTCCAGCAGCGAGCCCCGCTTGAGCGCGGAGACGACACCGATCGCCACACCGCTGAGCAGCCAGATCACCGCGGCACCGATGGCCAGCGAGAAGGTGACCGGGATCCGCGCGGTCAGCTCGGGCCAGACCTCGACGTGGTTCTTGAACGAGTAGCCGAAGCAAGGCACTCCGCAGTGCGAGGCGTCGGGGCCGAACCTGTAGTCGGCGCCGACGAAGATCTGCTTGAGGAAGTGCCAGAACTGCGCATACAGCGGCTGGTCGAGGCCAAGATTCTGCTTGACCGCGAGGATGGACTGCGGATTGGCGTCCTTGCCCACGTACTGGGCCGCCAGTTGGTCCATCGTCTGCCCGGCTATCCGGGGGACGAGGAAGAAAATCGCGAAGGTGACTGCGCTGACGATCAACAGCAGCAGTACCGCGCCGAAGACGCGTCGGATGATGTACGCAGCCACAGCTATCCGGCGCCGGTATCTGTCTGCCGGGGGTGACCCGTGCGGTCGGACACCGTGCCTTCACCTGCCTTTCAGGACAATTCTGGGGGCCCGGGGGGCCGCTCCCCGGGCCGCGTGCGCGGCCCGGGGAGCGGAGCCGTACCTACTTGGCGGAACCCATCAGCACGTAGTCGTACATGCCGAGGTAGGCCTGGGTGACCGTGACGTTCGTCGCGGACGCCGGCCGGAGCAGCAGGTTCTTGCGGTAGATCAGCGGCACGGCGGTCGCGCCTTCGGCCACGGCCTTGTCGACGTCGCCCCACGCCTTCTCACGGGCGGCGGTGTCGGTGTTGGCGATGCCCTCGTTGAGCAGCTTGTTGATCTTCGGGTCGTTCAGTTCCTGGACGTTGTTGCCACCGGACGGCTTGATGGCCGAGCCGTTGATGATCTGGTCCAGGAAGCCGAAGCCGGTCGGCCAGTCGGCACCCCAGGCGCTCATGATCATGCCGAGCTTGTTCGCGTGCACGTAGCTCGGGTTGCCCGCGAAGTTCGAGAAGTACTTACCGGCCGGGAAGCTCTTGATCTCGGCGTTGATGCCGATCTTCTTGAGCGAGGCCTGCACCGCGGTGACCATGGCCATCTCGGCGGGGCGGTCGGAGCGGGCCGAGATCTTGGTGTCGAAGCCCTTCGGCTTGCCGCACTGCTTCAGCTCGTCCTTGGCCTTGGCCTCGTCGCCCTTGTGGCCGGCCGACTCGTACAGGTCGAACTTCGAGTAGCCGTTGACCGTCGGGGGCAGCAGGGTCGTCGCGACGTCACCCTTGGGGTCGCCACCCTGGGCGGCCTGGACCGAAGCCTTGTCGAGGCCCCACTGCACGGCCTTGCGGCAGTGGATGTTGTCGAACGGCTTCACGTTGACGTTCAGGCCGATGTACGAGGTGGCACCCGCGTACGAGTTGTCGGTCTGCTTCTTCAGGTCGGGCTTGGTGAGCACGTCCGGCTGGGTGGCCGGGGCGACACCGGTACCGGCGCCGTCAGCGGTGATGTTGTCGGCGATCAGGTTGTTGTCGACCGTCTCCTGCTTGACCTTGAAGCGCACCGTCACCTTGTCCGGCAGGGCCGGGCGGATCGGGTCGGTCTTCGGGTCCCAGTTCGGGTTGCGCACGAGGGTCGCGCCGCGGCCCTCGTCGTACGACTCGAACTTGTACGGGCCCGAGGACACGATGTGCTTCACATAGTCGGCGCCCTTGTCCTTCGAGGCCGGCACGGGGGCCGTCTGCGAGAAGGTCGCCAGGTAGTCGAAGTCCGCGAAGGCGTCCTTCAGCTTGAAGACGATCGTGTTGTCGTCCGGCGTCTCGATGGAGGAGATGCCGTCGGGGTTCTTGTCGTTGTACGGACCCTTGTACTTGTCGCCACCCATGAGGTGGGCCTTGAAGTACGTCGGGCCGTTGGACAGGGCCTCCGGCGCGAAGTTGGAGCGCTCGACGGCGTACTTGACGTCCTTCGAGGTGATCGGGGTCCCGTCCTCGAACTTGAGACCCTTCTTCAGCGTGTACGTCCAGGTCTTCGCGTCCGCGCTCGCCTTGCCGAGGCTTTCCGCGAGGTCCGGGACGATCTCCAGACCGTCCTTGCCGGCGGCCGGCTTGAAGGACGTCAGGGTGCGGCCGTACAGGCGGGCGAAGTTCTGCACCCAGCCGTAGTACGTGTTGCCGGGGTCGAGGGAGTCGGGCTCGTCCGACATCTCGATCTTGACGGTCCCACCCTTCTTGTCCGACTTGTTGACTATGGAGGTCAGCGCGGCGTCAGTGGCGCCGGAGCCCTTGCCGTTGGTGCCGCCGCCGTTGTCGTCCTTGGAGTCGTTGCACGCGGACGCGCTCAGCATCAGGACCACAGCCGTGGCAACCACCGCTGTCGTTTTTCTGGTCTTCACCTGAGGAAATTCCCCTCAATCGATGGTTGCCATGACATGTCGCACGTCGGAGTGACGAGCGCCCGGGCAGTACTACTTGCTGCGGGGGTCGAGGGCATCACGCAGCCCGTCTCCCAGCAGGTTGAACGCCAGGACCGTGACGAAGATGGCCACGCCTGGCACGATCATGTACATCGGGTCGTTCCGGTAGAAGTCGATCGCGTTGGTGAGCATCCCGCCCCAGGAGGCCTGCGGCGGGGCGATACCGACCCCGAGATAGCTGAGACCCGCCTCGAAGAGGATGTTCGAGGGGATCAGCAGCGTCGAGTAGACCAGGATGGGCGCCACCAGGTTCGGCAGCAGCTCCCGGAAGAGGATGAAGGGTCCCCGGGCGCCCAACGACCGGGCTGCCTCGACGAATTCGCGGTTGCGCAGGCTCATCGTCTGGGCCCGGACGATACGTCCCATGTACGGCCAGCTGAAGAAGCCGATCACGAAGATCAGCACGGCGATCCGCAGTGGCAGCCCCTCCAGGCCGAACGCACCGTCCTGCAGCGCCGCCGAGATGGAGATCGCGAACAGCAGGAGCGGGAAGGCCAGGAAGGTGTCCATCATGCGGCTGATGACCGTGTCGACCCAGCCTCCGTAGAACCCCGAGACCACGCCGAAGAAGACGCCGATCACCACGGAGAGCAGGGTGGCGCCGACGGCGACGACGAGGGAGACCCAGGAGCCCTCGATGATCCGGGTCATGATGTCGCGGCCGTACTGCGGTTCGACGCCGAGCGGATGGCTCCAACTCATGCCGCCCCAGTCGCCCTTGGGGGCGAGCAGCGCGGGGTCGATGAGGTCCTGGTGGAACTCGTTGGGGTCCAGACCGAAGAAGGCCTGGATCGGCTTGGAGAGAACGGCGAGCAGGATCAGCAGGATGACAACGATGCCGCCGGCCACTGCCACCTTGTCGCGCTTGAAGCGCGTCCAGGCGATCTGCCCGAGCGAACGGCCTTCGATCTGGCTCTGCTTGACTCCCGTGAGTACTGCCTCCGGCTGAGCCTCGGCAGCCGATCCGGTGGTCTCGATCGGTGCGGTCACAGTGCCTTTGACCCCTCCCGCCGGCGGTGGCCGGCCCTTGCTCGCCGCGGTAACGGCCTGGCGCGTGTCAGCCGCGCTTGTTCATGCGGCTGATGTCTTCGGTGCGTAAAAGTGACTGCGGACTGTCCGCCGGGGCAACCTCGTACAAAGGGCCGACGATCCCCACTAGCCGGGAGTCTTCAACCCAGTTGCGATCACCCGCCAGACCTGACGGGGAATGTTTGCTCAAACGTGATGCGGTCAGTGAGCTTCCGTTATCCGGACAGCACCGCCGAGTGAGCGGACCACTCGGTCACTAATCCACCAGAACGGACATGTTACCCAACAGGCCTTATTGGGTGGCTATTTGGGTGAAGCGGGCGGTCATCTTGTCCGCCGGGGGGACCTTTGTCCGCCCCGGTGGGCGGGCTCGACGGGCCTAGTAGGCGTGCGGGGCCGGACCGGGCGCCTGCGGGTAGCCGTAACCCGGAGCGACGCCGCCGCTCCGGCCGGCCGGGGCGTGCGACTCACGGTCGTAGAACGGCCGGGAGTTGCCCCGCAACCACATCGCGACCGGGTCGTACTCGTCGGACATGGCGACGGTGGAGACCGGCAGCCCCTCCGGAACCGCGCCGATCGACTGCTGCATCATCGCGCGCACCGCGTCGACGGACGGCTGGCTCGTGTCGTACAGATCGAGACCGATGGCGAGGTACGGAGCACCGAGCGCGGGCTGCACCCAGGCGCGGCGCAGCGAGCGGATCGCCGGGGTGTGGTGGGCGTTCTGCGTCAGCTGGGCGTAGAACTGCGGGGTCTCGACGGCGGGGTCGCTGATCCGCAGTGGACCGGCGGGCATCCGGTCGAGGCCGGTGGCGATCCGGCGCAGGTCGAGCCAGGGAATGCCCACACCGCCGCCCGGTGCGTGCGGGTTGAGCCAGAGGCCCCAGCGGTCGGGGAACAGCGTACGGGCGATGTCGTGTCCGCCCACCACCTCATGGGCCCGGTTCCAGCCACTGGCGGAGAGCTCCTGGGCCGAGGTGACACAGGGGGCGTAGCCGAGGCCGTCGATCTCCATGTTGCCGTACTGGGCGTCGGGCGAGCCGGCCCGGCCGTGCCAGAGCAGCATCCAGATCCGGTCGGCCGCCAGGGCCTGGAGCAACGCCTCGTACGCGTCGTAGCGCCCGGGCGTCACTTGGCGCAGCATGTGCTCGACCTTTCCGGCCGCCGCGGTGCCTGACGCACTCACCCTGGGTCCCGCCCCTCTTCGATCCACTGTGTCGGCCCGCCGCTCCCGGGACACCCGGGTACGGCGCGCTGCCGAGACACCAGCCATCAAACCAGCTTAGGCGCCGGTCCTGACACCGACTTGACGCCATGGGCCGGCGTCGTCACCCCGCGGCGCACGGGGCCGCGCTACTCTCCGGCGCGCTGATAGAACGGCCGGATCCTCGCGCGCATCCAGTCGGCGACCGGGTCCTGAGCCACGTCGAGCAGCACCAGATTGACCGGCCACGGCACCTCGACGCGGCCGAGCGCCCGGCCGAGGGCGTCCATGGGGTCGTTGCGCCCGGCGCCGTCCCAGGTCAAGAACTCGACGCCGACGAAGAGGACGGGGTCGCCGCCCTCGATGCTGGCCAGGGCCCTGCGGGCGCTGCGCACGACACCGCTCTCCTCGAACTCGCCGGCCGCGGCGGAGAGGAAGTCGACGGGCTCCTCCTTCCAGTCCGGCTCGAAGAGCCGGACCCGGCCGCCGGTGGTCGGCCCGTCGAGCACGGTGCGTCCGGCCCGGCAGAGTTCGGCCACGGCGGGCGGCGGGAGTGGCATGCCGACCGCACCGCCCGGGTTCACCGCGACGCCGAGCTGCGGGGGCAGTCCGCGGGCGAACTCGACGGCGGGCGCCACGGTGAAGGACATATGGGCGCCGACGCAGCTGAGGAACTGCTGCTCGGAGCTGAACACGGGAACGTACGGCGCGCCGTCGATCTCCAGTGTCGGCAGGTCCAGGTCGATGGCGTCCGGTCCGCCGCCGTTGGGCAGGGGCACCCAGAGATGGCTGCGGCCGAGCACCTCCAGGAGCCGGCCGCCCGCCTCCGGGCTGCCGAGCGAGGAGCCCAGTACTTGTTCGAGCTCGTTGGCCGGCCATCCGCCCTGCGGATCGGTGTGGCCCTGCGCCGGAATGTCCACTGCTTCCCTCTCTCGCCCCGTGCCGTGCAAGCAAGAGGTTAGCGCCGCGCACCGGGCGTCCGGGCATCGGACAGCCCGCTCACGGCCTCACCCGCGATGGGCGGCGGCGTCGTACCCGCTCTCGCTCCGTGCGTCCGCGAAGGTGATCCGTGTCAGCAGCGCCGCCGCCTCGCGGTCCAGCAGCACCGCCGAGACGCAGCCGAGCGGCAGCAGGCCCGTCTCGGTGTCCCGCAGCAGCCTCCGTAACGCCCTGCGGTGCCGGGCGAACGCGTATCCGGAGACGCCGCGCCCCCGTTCGCGCTGGCCCGCCCGTGCCGTCTGCGGGGTGACGTCGAGCAGGACGAGGTGCAGGATGCGGCCGCGCCGCCGGGCGTCGCGCGCCAGCCAGCAGCGCACCCAGGACTGGGTGCCGCAGTCGTGGACGACGACGGAGGCGCCGGAGCGCAGCACCCGCCACAGTCCCCAGTAGTGGGCGACGCGGACGAGCGGCCGGTAGAGGGCGTACGGGACCGGGCGGGGCAGCAGACCGGCCCAGCGGTCCCTGGTGTCCTGGGAGTCGATGACGCGGGCGGACACCGTCCGCCTGATCAGTGTCGTTTTGCCGCTGCCCGGCAGCCCGGAGACCACCACGACATCGCCCGCCGCGAAGTGCAGGCTCCGCGGGCTGCGCCCGTCGCGCTCCCTGAGATCCCGCACCACGGGTCCGTGCGGGCCCGGCATCTCCCGGGTCGGCGTGCCCGGCTGCGCGGGCAGTGCGCCGTGCGCGACCCCCGCGGTCGTCGCGTACCGCTGCAACGTCATCGCCATCCCCCTGTCGGCTGACCCACACCTGCCCAAGAAGTGTAAAGAAAAGGTAATGCGGCACAAGCTTCCGACCCGCCGGATCCGGTGGGGTACCGGCGCCCCACTGCCCCCCGATGCATGCGATGATGGCCCGGCCAACTGCATAAAGGCCGCTTGAATCCGCGCGGGAGAGTTCCGGCCACTGGCCGGGCGCCGAAGGAGCAAGATCCTCCCTTGAATCTCTCAGGCCCCGTACCGCGTGGATGAGGCAGATCTGAAAAGCGAGTCGCCCAGCGGCTCCACCCAAGGTGCAAGCCGAACCCCTCCGGGGTCTCTCGGCGAACCTCTCAGGTTCCGATGACAGATGGGGAGGGATCGTCCTCGTCGTCATGCCCTGGGAGCCATATCCATGAGCACCGCCCCCCGTCTCACCGCCCTCGATGCCCTGCACCGTTCGCTGGGCGCCACGATGACCGACTTCGCGGGCTGGGACATGCCCCTGCGGTACGCCAGTGAGCGCGACGAGCACAACGCCGTGCGTACGAAGGCCGGCCTCTTCGACCTCTCCCACATGGGCGAGATCACCGTCACCGGCCCGGCGGCCGTGGACCTGCTGAACTTCGCGCTGGTCGGCAACATCGGAACCGTCTCCGTGGGCCGGGCCCGCTACACGATGATCTGCGCCGAGGACGGCGGCATCCTGGACGACCTGATCGTGTACCGGCTGGCGGAGACCGAGTACATGGTCGTCGCCAACGCGGGCAACGCCCAGATCGTGCTGGACGCGCTGACCGCCCGCGCCGAGGGCTTCGACGCCGAGGTGCGCGACGACCACGACGCGTACGCGCTGCTCGCCGTCCAGGGCCCCGAGTCCCCCGCCATCCTGGCCTCCGTCACCGACGCCGATCTGGACGGGCTGAAGTACTACGCCGGTCTGCCCGGCACGGTCGCCGGGGTCCCCGCGCTGATCGCCCGTACCGGCTACACCGGCGAGGACGGCTTCGAGCTGTTCGTCGCCCCCGGGCACGCCGAGCAGCTGTGGCGGGCGCTCACCGAGGCCGGCGCCTCCCGCGGCCTGATCCCCTGCGGGCTCTCCTGCCGCGACACGCTGCGCCTGGAGGCGGGCATGCCGCTGTACGGGCACGAGCTGACGACCGGACTGACCCCGTTCGACGCCGGGCTCGGCCGGGTCGTGAAGTTCGAGAAGGAGGGCGACTTCGTCGGCCGCAAGGCCCTGGAGGCCGCCGCCGAGCGCGCCGAGAGCGCCCCGCCTCGCAAGCTCGTCGGCCTGGTCGCCGAGGGCCGCCGGGTGCCGCGGGCGGGCTTCCCCGTCGTCGCCGGCGGCCAGGTCGTCGGCGAGGTCACCTCGGGAGCCCCGTCACCCACCCTCGGCAAGCCGATCGCCATGGCGTACGTCGACGCCGCACACGCCACGCCCGGCACCGAGGGCGTCGCCGTGGACATCCGGGGCAGCCACGAGCCGTACGAGGTCGTGGCGCTGCCGTTCTACAAGCGCCGCAAGTAGGCCGTGGGCGCCGCAGGGCCCCGCACACGTGACGCAGTCGTGTCTCACACCGTAAGACCATCGTTCATCAGCACTCCCCCGCGTACAGGAGAATTCAGGTCATGAGCAACCCCCAGCAGCTGCGGTACAGCAAGGAGCACGAGTGGCTGTCGGCCGTCGAGGACGGCGTGGCGACGATCGGCATCACGGAGTACGCGGCCAACGCGCTCGGTGACGTCGTCTACGCCCAGCTCCCCGAGGTCGGCGACACGGTGACCGCGGGCGAGACCTGCGGTGAGCTGGAGTCGACCAAGTCGGTGAGCGACCTGTACTCGCCGGTGACCGGCGAGATCACGGCCGCGAACCAGGACGTCGTGGACGACCCCTCGCTGGTGAACTCCGCGCCGTTCGAAGGCGGCTGGCTGTTCAAGGTACGCGTCGCGGAGGAGCCGAAGGATCTGCTCTCCGCAGACGAGTACACCGAGTTCTCCGGCAACTGAGACCCCAAGGGACCACCTGATGTCGCTTCTCAACTCCTCCCTCCACGAGCTGGACCCGGACGTCGCCGCCGCTGTCGACGCCGAGCTCCACCGTCAGCAGTCCACCCTCGAAATGATCGCCTCGGAGAACTTCGCTCCGGTCGCGGTCATGGAGGCCCAGGGCTCCGTCCTGACCAACAAGTACGCCGAGGGCTACCCGGGCCGCCGCTACTACGGCGGCTGTGAGCACGTCGACGTGGTCGAGCAGATCGCCATCGACCGCGTCAAGGCGCTCTTCGGCGCCGAGGCCGCGAACGTGCAGCCGCACTCCGGCGCGCAGGCCAACGCCGCCGCGATGTTCGCGCTGCTGAAGCCGGGCGACACGATCATGGGCCTGAACCTGGCCCACGGCGGTCACCTGACCCACGGCATGAAGATCAACTTCTCCGGCAAGCTCTACAACGTGGTCCCGTACCACGTGGACGAGACCGGCGTCGTGGACATGGCCGAGGTCGAGCGCCTCGCCAAGGAGTCCAAGCCGAAGATGATCGTGGCCGGCTGGTCCGCCTACCCCCGTCAGCTGGACTTCGCCGCCTTCCGCCGGATCGCGGACGAGGTCGGCGCTTACCTGATGGTCGACATGGCGCACTTCGCGGGTCTGGTCGCCGCGGGTCTGCACCCCAACCCGGTGCCGCACGCCCACATCGTCACGACCACCACGCACAAGACCCTCGGCGGTCCGCGCGGCGGTGTGATCCTCTCCACCCAGGAGCTCGCCAAGAAGATCAACTCGGCGGTCTTCCCGGGTCAGCAGGGCGGCCCGCTGGAGCACGTGATCGCGGCCAAGGCGGTCTCGTTCAAGGTCGCGGCGGGCGACGAGTTCAAGGAGCGCCAGCAGCGCACCCTGGACGGTGCCCGCATCCTCGCTGAGCGTCTGGTGCAGCCGGACGTCACCGAGGTCGGCGTCTCCGTCCTGTCCGGCGGCACGGACGTGCACCTGGTCCTGGTGGACCTGCGCAACTCCGAGCTGGACGGCCAGCAGGCCGAGGACCGCCTCCACGAGCTGGGCATCACGGTCAACCGGAACGCCATCCCGAACGACCCGCGGCCGCCGATGGTCACCTCGGGCCTGCGGATCGGCACCCCGGCCCTGGCCACCCGCGGTTTCCAGACGGAGGACTTCACCGAGGTCGCCGAGATCATCGCGTCCGCCCTCAAGCCGTCCTACGACGCGGACGACCTGAGGGCCCGCGTCGTCGCGCTCGCCGAGAAGTTCCCGCTGTACCCCGGTCTGTAGTCCGGACCTGCGTTACTTGCACGTCGTACTTGCACGTCGTACTTGCATGTCGGGGAGGGGCACCGCGCACACTGAACAGTGGGCGCGGTGCCCCATCCCTTGTCCCCGCTCTTCGGGCCCACCCGGCCCGTACCGCACCACCCGGCAGACAACGGCGTCCGCCAACGCTTCAGAGGAGTCACCCGTGGCCATCTCGGTCTTCGACCTGTTCTCGATCGGCATCGGCCCGTCCAGCTCCCATACGGTCGGCCCGATGCGCGCGGCCCGTATGTTCGCGCGCCGGCTGAAGAACGAGGGCCTGCTGGCCCACACCGCCTCGATACGCGCCGAGCTGTTCGGCTCGCTCGGCGCCACCGGCCACGGCCACGGCACCCCCAAGGCCGTGCTGCTCGGCCTGGAGGGCGAGTCCCCCCGCACCGTCGACGTGGAAACGGCCGACGACCGGGTCGCCGAGATCCGCTCCACCGGCCGGCTCAACCTCCTCGGCATGCACGAGATCGCCTTCGACGCCGACGAGCACCTGATCCTGCACCGCCGCAAGACCCTGCCGTACCACGCCAACGGCATGACGGTCTTCGCGTACGACCTCGACGGCACCCCGCTCCTGGAGAAGACGTACTACTCGGTCGGCGGCGGCTTCGTCGTCGACGAGGACGCGGTGGGCGAGGACCGGATCGTCCTCGACGACACCGTGCTGAAGAACCCTTTCCGCACCGGCGACGAACTGCTGCGCCTCGCCCAGGACACCGGTCTGTCGATCTCCTCCCTGATGCTGGAGAACGAGCGCGCCTGGCGCACGGAGGACGAGATCCGCTCCGGCCTGCTGGACATCTGGCGCTCCATGCAGGCGTGCGTGTCCCGCGGCATGTCCCGCGAGGGCATCCTGCCCGGCGGCCTCAAGGTCCGCCGCCGCGCCGCGAACACCGCCCGCCAACTGCGTGCCGAGGGCGATCCGCAGACCCACGCGATGGAGTGGATCACCCTCTACGCGATGGCGGTCAACGAGGAGAACGCCGCGGGCGGCCGCGTCGTCACCGCCCCGACCAACGGCGCCGCGGGCATCATCCCGGCGGTGCTGCACTACTACGTGAACTTCGCGGCCGGCGGCGCGACCGAGGCGGAGAAGGACGACAGCATCGTCCGCTTCCTCCTGGCCGCCGGAGCGATCGGCATGCTCTTCAAGGAGAACGCCTCCATCTCCGGCGCCGAGGTCGGCTGCCAGGGCGAGGTCGGCTCCGCCTGCTCCATGGCCGCGGGCGCCCTCGCCGAGGTGCTGGGCGGTACCCCCGAGCAGGTCGAGAACGCCGCCGAGATCGGCATGGAGCACAACCTGGGCCTGACCTGCGACCCGGTCGGCGGCCTCGTCCAGATCCCGTGCATCGAGCGCAACGGCATGGCGGCGGTGAAGGCCGTCACGGCGGCGAAGATGGCGCTGCGCGGCGACGGCAACCACAAGGTCTCCCTCGACAAGGTCATCAAGACCATGAAGGAGACGGGCGCCGACATGAGCGTGAAGTACAAGGAGACGGCCCGGGGCGGGCTCGCGGTGAACATCATCGAGTGCTAGGCACGTAGGCCCTGATCCGCGTGTTCGCAACCATCAGCACGGTCAGGGCCTTCCCTGCCCACTTCCCCGCTCACTTCCGTGCTCATGTGGCGGAACGCCCCGGGCGCCATCGACGGCCGTGTCGCTGTCACCGCACCTGATCCGGACAGGCAGGCTCGCCTCGCCGCCTGCCTGAGCCGGGCCCACGGTGAGAAGTAACCCGTTCGACGTACCGGTACCTCGTACCGGTACGTCGAACGGGTTACAGACATGCCCGCGGCCCGTCACCCCAGCCGACACGCGAGTGCCCCAACTGCCCATAACTGAGCAGATGTTCATTCCGAACACACATTTTCAGTCACATGCACCTTCCCTCCCCCGCATACTGGGAGTTCACTGGTCGTGACGAGTGGTGACGCAATCGCCGTGCACGTCAGGCGGTCCGCTGCCGTGGGCCCCACGGGTCCGGCTCCGATTCCCAGGCTCCGGCGGAGGAAAGAGGACAGCGATGACAGCCGCCCCTCCCGTGACGCGCCCCCGACGGGATCCGGCCGTCCGGCCCGGCCGCGCCGTTTCACGAAGAGCGTCGCAACCCCCGCGCACCGACCGGCCGCCCCGCCGCCCCTGATCCTCCTGCGGCGGTCGCCGCCGCAGCCGGGTTCACCGTCTCGCCGCCCCTTCGTCGTGCCGGCGTGGACGGCTGTCTCCGATGACACGGCCTCACCGAAGCCCCGCTCGGCAAAGGCCGCGTCCACCGCTTGCCGCCCGGCCCATGCGTGCGCGATTCGTTTCGCGTATCCCCCCTTCCCTGTTCGCATCGTTCAGACGAGGTGCACCATGAGCAAGATCGCGCTTCCAGAGTTCCACATGCCGTTCGAGAGCGCAGGATGTAATCCAGGAATCGAGAAGACCAGGCAGGCCGCCTGGGAATGGGCTGAGTCCAGCAATCTCGTCCTCTCACCGGTGGCCCAGAAGAAGATGATCCGGACCCGCCCCGAACTCTGGATATCGCTAATTTTTCCCGAGGCCTCGCAAGAACACCTCGACCTTTTCTGCCAGTGGCTGTTCTGGGCTTTCCTCGTCGACGACGAGTTCGACGACGGGCCGGCCGGCCGGGACCCCCGGCTGTGCGAATCGGCGATCGCGCATCTGGTGGACGTGCTCGACGGCGCCCGGACACCGGACGGCCCCATGGAGCACGCCCTCGACGAGCTGTTAGTCCGGACCTGCTCGGACAGACCGACGCACTGGGTGCGGCAGTTCCGCAGAGACACAGCCGCCTGGCTGTGGACGTACTACGCCGAGGCCGTCGACCGGGCCGCCGGCCATGTGCCGAGCACGGCCGATTTCGTGAAGCACCGCCGTGATTCGGTGGCCATGCAGCCGTTCCTCGATCTGCACGAAATCACTGCCGGAATTGATCTGACGGAATCCGCGCGGAGTCTTCCCGCCTATATCTCGCTGCGCAATGCGGTGACCGACCACTCAGGCCTCTGCAACGATATCTGCTCATTCGAGAAGGAGGCCCTGCTCGGTTATGAGCACAACACCGTCCGGCTGATCCAGCGGGACCGCGGGGGCACGCTCCAGGAAGCGGCGGACGAGGCCGGAATCCAGCTGGCCCGCATCGCCGACCGCGTGCAGCGGGCCGAGAAGGAACTCATCGAGGAAATTGAGGCGGCGGGAATCGAGGGCCTTCCGCGAGCCGCTCTGGAGCGCTGCATCCAGGACTACCGGGGGCTCGTCCGGGGGGACTTCGACTACCACGCGCGGGCGGAGCGCTACACCCGCCCGGACCTCGTGGAGATCGACGAACAGGACTCGCTGTCCCGGAACTTCGCCGCCTGACGCACACCCGAACGGGTACCCGGCAGGGCCCGACGCACCCTGCCGGGCCCTGCCGCGGCGGCACACGGCACCGCAACGAGGGCGCTCGGCGACGATTTCCGGACATTTGTCGTCACGATGGCCCGGCAACTACCGGTCGTCCGCCGACGGCCGAAAGCGCGCCCTGTCCGAAGCGACCCCTCCCCGGCGCGGCCGCGGGAGGGCCGCACCCTCACGAATGGTCGGCCCCGCCCGGCCGTGGTGTGCTGGTGCATACGCCCGATGGCAGGCGGCACTCCGATGACACGACCTCGCCGGCCGTACCGCAGCAGGGCTGGAGGCATCTCATGACCGCCGTACCTCCTCCGATATCCGCGTCCGGCGCCGACCGGGCCGCTCCGCACACCGAAACGGCCCACGGCACCGTCCGCGGCACACACGAACAGGGTGTCGCCGTCTTCCGCGGTATCCCGTACGCGGCCGCGCCGGTGGGCGCCCACCGTTTCCGGGCCCCGGCGCCGCCGGAACCCTGGGACGGGGTCCGGGAAGCGGTGGCCTTCGGTCCGACCGCGCCCAAGCGGCCGTACGCCCCGCCGCTGGACCGGCTGCTGCCCGACCCCGCGGTGCCCGGCGACGGCTGCCTCAACCTCAACGTGTGGACGCCCGCGCCCGCCCGAACCGGGCTGCCCGTCCTCGTCTGGATCCACGGCGGCTCACTGCTGCACGGCTCGTCTGCCGTCCCGCTGTACGACGGGGCCGCCTTCGCCCGCGACGGGGTGGTGCTCGTGTCGCTCAACTACCGGCTCGGCGTGGAGGGGTTCGGGGTGTTCCCGGACGCGCCCGCCAACCGGGGGCTGCTCGACCAGCTCGCGGCGCTCGGCTGGGTGCGGGACAACATCGCGGCGTTCGGCGGCGATCCGGACCGGGTGACGGTGTGCGGGGAGTCGGCGGGTGCCATCAGCATCGGCGCACTGCTCGCCGCGCCGCGGGCCCGGGGCCTGTTCCGGCGCGCGGTACTGCAGAGCGGGGCCCCGGCCGCGCTCCCCGTGGACAAGGGCCGCCGCACCACCGAACTGATCGCGAAACGGCTCGGGGTGGCGGCTACGGCGCGGGCCCTGGCCGCGGTGGACCCGCCCGCGCTCCTGGCCGCGCAGACCGCGGTGACGAGCGGTGGCTCCCCGCTGACCGGCGGGAACTCCTTCCAGATCGTGGTGGACGGCGATCTGCTGCCCCGTGACCCGGCCGAGGCGCTGCGGGACGGTGCCGCGTCCGGAATCGATCTGCTGATGGGGTCCAACACGGAGGAGTACCGGCTCTGGTTCGTGCCCAGCGGGCTCACCGAGCGGCTCTCCCGCACGAGGCTCCGGCTGGCCCTGCTGAAGTTCGGGGTGCCGGGCGCCACGGCCCGCACCTACCGCGCGAACCGGCCCGGTGCCACCCCCGGCGAGCTGCTGGGCGCCCTCGCCACCGACCTGCTGCTGCGCGTACCGCTGAACCGGCTGGCCGACGCCCGTACCGGCGCCGTCGGCGGCACGCACCTCTACGAGTTCGGCTGGCCCTCCCCCGTGCAGCGGCTCGGCGCCTGTCACGGGCTGGAGATCGGCTTCGTCTTCGACAACCTGCACCGGCCGGACGCGGTGGTGCTCGCGGGCCGGGACGCCCCGCAGGAGCTGGCCGACACGATGCATGCGGCGTGGGTACGGTTCGCGGAGTCCGGCGACCCGGGCTGGCCCGCCTGGGACGCGTCGCGTCCCGTGATGCTCTTCGGCCCCGGCGCCCCCGGGACGGTGCGCGCCCCGCGCGACGACGAACTGCGCGGCTGGCCGCCCTACCGCGGGCACTGAGCGGGGAGCGCCCGGCGGCGGTCAGCGGGTGCTGAGCCAGTGCGGGTCGGGCACGACCGTCAGGACCGCGGACACCAGGACGACCGCCGCCAGGGCGACGAGTTCACGGCGCGCCCGGCGCTGGGCGACCGCGGGGTCCGGGTCCGACGCCAGCCCCCGTCGCGCGCCCAGCGCCAGCGCGCTCACGACGGCCATCAGCACCAGCTTGACCAGCAGGGTGCGCCCGTAGGCCGAGGTCAGGACGACGTCCAGCGGCAGCCGGCGCAGGGCGCTGAACGTGCCGGTCACCGCCAGGGCCGCGTACAGCCACCCGGCGAACCGGGCGTAGCGGCCGAGCAGCGCGCGGGCGGCGCCGGACCCGGGCCGCCGCCACAGCCGCATGGTGCGCAGCACGTGCAGCAGCCCGCCGCACCAGAGCGACGCGGCCGTCAGATGGACGACGGTGAGCGCCGCGCCCACCGCCGGGCTGTACGCCTCGGGGTGGGCGCGCAACGCCTCCGCGCCGATGACCAGGGCGAGCGGGACGGCGGCCCGTGCCGGGCGGCGGCTCGCGGCGCAGCACGCGGCGAGGGCGAAGCCGTTGGCGGTCAGCAGCAGCAGACCGCCCTCCCGGGTTCCGTAGGTCTCGACGAGGCCGAGATCGCTGACGTGGGCGAGCCGGACGATCTGCCCCGCCGCGGCCACCGCTCCGGCGACCGAGGCGGCCGCCGCCCAGTCGCGTGGTGCGGTTTCGGGCCGGCCGGGCAGGGAGCGGGCCAGTGCGGTGGCCGCGAGTGCGCCGAGGTGAACGGCGAGCGCGCCGAAGAGGACCGTCCGCAGCAGGGTGGCGGTCCCGGCGTCGGGTATGCGCAGTTCACCGGTGCCGCGGGCGACGGCGGTGGCGCCCAGCAGCGCGGCCGCCACGGCCAGGAGACAGCCCACCGCTGTGACGAGCACGGCCACCGCTGATCTGCGGCGGGCGGGTGCGGGCACGCGTGAGGGGAGCACCAGCCACCCCCTTTCCTGAACGACAACCACACAAAAAGGCCCCCGAGGTCCACGGCGGCACCGGACGTTCACCCGGAAGGGCGCATTACGGGAGGCGCGAACGTTTCTGCATCCCCTCCCGACGCGAGCGTCGGGTTAGGTTCACCGACTGTCACCTCACCGACAGCCACCCAGGCCCGGGTGCCTCCACGGATTCGGCGCCGCGAGGAGAGGCATCATGACCGAGAGGCTGTCCCCCACGGCATCCCACGCGCTGCTCCCCCTGCCCGAGCCGTGCGGCCGCGTGTACCGCAGGAACGGCCGTACGGTGGTGGCGCTGCGCGACGAGATCGATATCGCGACCGCGGCCCTCATCGCCCCGGCGTTGGACGTGGCCACTTCGGACGGGTCACCGCATGTGGTGGTCGACCTGACCGAGGTGAGTTTCCTCGACTGCTCGGGGCTGACGCTGCTGTGCCGGGCCCGACGGCGGGCGCTGGACCGGGACGGGCGGTTCTGGCTCGTCTGCGACTGCCCGAGAATCCTGCGGCTGCTGCGGGCCGGCCGGCTGCACGACGTGTTCCGTCCGGTGGCGACCCCGGACGAGGCCTTCGCCACGGACGGGTCCGCCGGCCCGTCCGGCGGGTGAACGGGGGCGGGTCCCCGGCCCCCGGCCCGCCGGCCGGGGAGCCTCGGCCGTCAGCCCTTGTTCTGTGCGGCCCAGAACTCGTCGAAGGTGAGGAGTCCGTCACCGTTCGCGTCGTGGGAGTTGATCACGGCCTGCGCGACCGGTTCGGTGACGTAGGGGTCTCCCAGCTGGGCCATGACGCTCTTGTACTCGGCGGCCGATATCAGCCCGTCGCCGTTGAGGTCGAACCGCTCGAACGCCTTGCGCGCCGACTCGATGTCCGCCACTGTCCCGCCCCTTCGTAATGCCTATATGACGGAGGTCAGATTATCGGGCGTGATGGATGGTGATCGCGGCGGCCGGTCGTCGATCATGGGTGGGTCCGTCCGCCGCCCGGCGGGTGGTGGCCCGGACCCAGGAGAGTACGGCGCGATGACCGATGCACTGGCGGGAATCCTGGCAGCCGCGGCGCAGGGGCGGTTTCCGCCGCCGGACGGGTCCACGACGGTGGTGCGGCAGCCGAGTGTGCGGGATGCCGGGGTGCTGGCGTTCACCGCGCACTCGGTGGTGTTCACGGACGAGGACCCGCGGTGGGTGCGGGCCGCGCTGGCCGCCACGCCTGGCGATGAGCTCGCCGCGACGATGAATCCGCATTTCCTGGGCGCGCTGCTGGCCCGGACCGGCCGGCACATGAACACGATCGATCTGCTCACGGTCGCGACCGCGCTGCCGGGTGCCCCCGGTCTTGAGCTGCGCGAGATCCGGGACCCCGGGCATCCGCGGGTGGCAAGGGCGATGAGGTTCCGTGACGAGGTGCGGGTCTGGGGTGCGAACGGTGGTGTGCTGATCCTCGGCCGGGGTGTCGCGGGGCGCTGGGAGGCCGCGATCGAGGTGGCGGAGGAGGCGCGCGGGCGGCGGCTCGGCGAACGGCTGGCGCGGGCGGCCCGGCATCTGGTGCCGGACGCGGTGGTGTGGGCGCAGCAGTCGCCGGGGAACGCCCGCAGTGTGCGGACGTTCCAGGCGGCGGGATACCGGCCGGTGGGCTCGGAGGCGCTGCTGATCGAGGGGTGAGCGCCCGGTGGGCGGCTTACTACCGGAAGACGCCCGTGTGGCCGAGCGAGTAGCGCCCCGGCTGCGGGTAGACGGCGAGGCCGTGGGGTCCCTTGCCCACCGGGATCCGGGCGAGCTGCTTGCCGCTGGTGGTGTCGATCGCGTAGACCTCGGCGTTGTAACGCCCGGTCAGCCAGAGGACCTTGCCGTCGGCCGAGACGCCGCCCATGTCGGGGCTGCCGCCACCGGGCAGGTGCCATTTCTTCGCCAGCTTCTTGTCCGCGAAGTCGAAGACGGAGATGGAGCCCTCGCCGCGGTTGGAGATGTACATCTCCTTGGCGTTGCGGCTGACGTAGAGCCCGTGGCAGCCCTTGCCGGTGGGCAGCAGCTTCGGGGTGGTGAACTTCTTTCCGTCCAGCACCCACATGCCGTTCGCCATCATGTCCGCGATGTAGAAGGTGCTGCCGTCGGGCGACAGCTTCACGTCCTGCGGCATGGCGCCCTTGAACGGCAGTTTCTGCTGGCCCACGACCTTCATCCCGGCCGTGTCGACCTTGAGGAGTTCGCCGGAGAACTCGCAGGAGACGATGAAGTAGCGGCCGTCCGCCGAGAAGTCCGCGTGGTTCACGCCAGCGCAGCTGACCGGGACCGCCTTGGCCGTCTTCATGGTGTGCGCGTCGCGGAAGACCAGTTGACGGTCCATCGAGGCCATCACGATGGCGTATTTGCCG
Organism: Streptomyces brevispora; assembly: GCF_007829885.1. Classification (NCBI taxonomy): domain Bacteria; kingdom Bacillati; phylum Actinomycetota; class Actinomycetes; order Kitasatosporales; family Streptomycetaceae; genus Streptomyces; species Streptomyces brevispora. Next base: position 4,607,938 of record NZ_VIWW01000001.1, on the reverse strand, counting down.
TTCGGGGTGAAGTAGAGGTTGTACGGATCGGAGACGGCGACCGTCTTCCCCGCCTTGCCGGTCGCCGGGTCGATCGGGGTGAGGCTGTCGCCGAGGTCGTTGTTCACCCAGAGGGTCTTCAGGTCCCAGGACGGGACGACGTGCTGCGGCTGGCGGCCGACCGGGATGGTCTCGATGACCTTGTAGGTGGCGGGGTCGATCACCGTCACCGTGTTGGAGTTGGTGTTGGGTACGTACACCCGGGAGGGGAAGCCCTTGACGACCGGCGACAGCTTTCCCGCCGCGTCGGCCGCGTACACGTTCGCGGGATCGAGCACGGGCGGCATCCCGGCCAGTCCGGGCGGTGCGGGCGGGGTGACGTGCTCGGGTCTGGCGGGTGCGGCGGCCTCGGTGGTGGCGTCGGACGACGTCTTGGGGGCGGGGGTGCCGCAGCCGGTGAGCGCGGCGAGCAGGACGCCCCCGAGCAGGGCCGTGGCGCGTGTGGTGGAGGGAAGCATCAGGTCAACAGCTCCGTGGTCGTCACCGCACGCAGTCCGCGGCGGTCGAGTTCGGTGAGAAGGACGGGCAGCGCGGCGACCGTGTCCGCGTAGCCGAAGTGCATGCTCACCACCGATCCGTTACGGATCTCCCCGGCCACCTTGCGGGTGACGGCCGCGGCGCCGGGCGAGGTGAAGTCGAGGGAGTCCACGTCGTACGAGAGGACGTGCGGATACCCCGCGCGGACGGCGAGCCGCTGGACGAGCGGGGTGGCGTACTGGGTGCGCGAGGGCCGGAACCAGGTGCCGATGGAGCCGGTGAGCCGGCGCAGCCGCTGGGCGCAGCCGGTGATCTCCGCGTACGCCTGCGCCTCGCCCATCGAGGAGATGTCGATGTGGTGTTGGGTGTGGTTGCCGAGGTCGTGGCCGCCGTCGAGGATCCGGCGGGCCATCTCGGGGTGTTCGTCGAGCCAGCTGCCGACGGCGAGCACGGTGACCTTCGCACGGGCCCGTTCGGCCTCGGCCAGGACGGTCCGGGCGATGGCGGGGTCGCCCTGGCCGTGGAAGGTGAGGGCGACGCGCGCCCGGTCGCGGGGGCCGTGGTCGATCTGCACCGGCTGCCCGGGGAAGCGGCGTGGGGCGGGCGCGGGGGCGGGCGCTCCGGCGGTACCGGCCGGCTTCTTCGGTGCCGGGTGGGTGAGGGTCTTCGCCGATGTCCCGGCACTGTTCCCGTCCCCGCAACCGGCGGCGAGGGCTGCGACGAGGGCGGCCCCGGCTCCTGCGCGCAGGGCGCTGCGGCGGTGCACCGGTGTGTCGGAGGCGTTCATGTGCAGAACAGTAAGTGCGAAATGTCAGGAAAATAACAATTGACCGCCTTCGCTACTTCCGCAGGTCACACGGATGCGCACCGTCCGCACCTTCGGCGATCAATGAATCACCCGCGAGGACCCATAAATGCTCGTGGAATTCCAGGTGAGTGACCCAACACACCTACGATTCACCGATAGAACGTCCAGATACGTTACCGAATGGGCTATTTGCGGCTTTGGCGGTGGAGTCGCCCGTCTGCCATAGTCGGTGACACGACCTCCTTTGACCCGGGCCAGGTCGCCATAAGCGGCCGTGAACACACCCCCCAATTCACGGTCCCCACACAGCAGCCCCCGCAGCGCCGCACCACGGCCGAACCGGGGGCTTCTGTGCATCCTGGGACTTCTGCGCTTTCCGGCTTCTGCATGTCCCGAGCCTTGCGGGTCGGTACGCCTGGGCGGCGGTCGGTGTCAGCGGTCGGAGATCCGCATCTCGAACCAGGTGACCTTGCCGCGCGGCAGCAGATCCACACCCCACCGGTCGGACAGCTTGTCGACGAGGAAGAGGCCCCGCCCGCTGATGTCCATCTCCTGCACGGGCATGAGGCACGGGAGTCCACGCGAGGGGTCGCGCACCTCGATCCTGATCCAGCCGCGACGGCGCAGCATCCGCAGACCGAAGACCCTGGCGCCGGTGTGCCGTACGGCGTTGCCGACGAGTTCCGAAACGAGCAGGACGGCGTACTCGGCGGTCTGCGGGGAGAGCGCCCACTGACCCAGCACCACACAGGAAGTGAGCCGGCGGGCGGTGGCCGCGGACTCCGGGCGGGAGGGCAGCCGGACTTCGTCCTCCGTCGGATTTCCGAACAACTCCAGCGCCTTGAACGCCTGTTCGTTCTCGACAGCCGGCATCCTCCGTGCCGCTGTCGCGCCGCAGCGCTGTCGCGGCTGCTCCACACCCTCCAGGCCCGCCATGGACACCATCATGGCTGGACGGCGGACGCCCCGGGGCCGTTCCGCGGGAATCCCTGACCCGGAATCAGTAGTTCCACAGCGGCTCCTTGTCATATGCCACCGGCAAGGCGTACCCGCCCGCACCCCCACCGACCTGCATGAACACCGCACCCGAACGGGTTCGCCGGGACCGGGGGAACGCTGAGCCTTAAGGTTGCCTTAAGGCTCAGCTAATCCGCCCACACGGATGAACGCGCAGTGATCTGTTCCCAACTGGCGTTCGGTCAGAGGAATTTGGCCTTGCCCGGTCCTTCGTCCACAAAGCTGCGCATACCGCGCTCCCGGTCCTCCGTGGCGAAGAGTCCGGCGAACCAGGTCCGCTCGATCGTGAGGCCGGAGTCGATGTCCGTCTCCAGTCCGGCGTCGATGGCCTCCTTGGCGGCGCGCAGCGCGAGGGCCGGGCCCTTCGCCAGTCTGGCGGCCCAGGCGTGCGCGTGCTCGTACACCTCGGCGCTGGGCACCACACGGTCCACCAGGCCCATGGCGAGGGCCTCGTCGGCCTTGACGTGGCGGCCGGTGAAGATCAGGTCCTTGGCCTTGGAGGGGCCCACGAGACGGGCGAGCCGCTGGGTGCCGCCCGCGCCCGGGATCAGGCCGAGCATGATCTCCGGCTGTCCCAGCTTGGCGTTGTCGCCGACGATCCGGAAGTCGGCGCAGAGGGCCAGTTCACAGCCGCCGCCGAGCGCGTAGCCGGTGACGGCCGCGACGACGGGCTTGGGGATCCTGGCCACCGCGGTGAAGGACTCCTGCAGGGCCTTGGACCGTACGACCATCGCGGGGTGGTCCATGGCCTGCATCTCCTTGATGTCCGCGCCCGCCGCGAACACCTTCTCGCCGCCGTAGAGCACCACGGCGCGCACGTCGTCGCGCCCGGACGCCTCCTCGGCGAGCTCGCGCAGCCGGTCCTGGGTGGCGATGTCCAGGGCGTTCATCGGCGGACGGTCCAGCCGGATCGTGCCGACGCCGCCGCTTACTTCGAGGGTTACGGTCATGAGAGGCAGGTTAACCGGCGCTAACGCGGGGCCGGACAGGCCCGGGGCCGGTGCCGTTCGTCACAGCCGACGGGCGACGTGCGAGTGGCCCGGCGCCGTTGGTCGGATGCCGGACGGGGGACGGTCCCCGCACCGTCCGTCGGATGCCGGACGGGGGACGGGCGACGGCCCGGGGACCTGTGGTCCCCGGGCCGCGGCGTGTAACAGGGTTTCTTGGCTCAGCCCTCGACCCAGCCGTGCTTCTTGGCGAACAGCAGCATCCCCTGGCGTACCTGAAGAACGTGCGCCGCGGTGAGCGTGGGTGCCGATTCCAGCAGCACTTCCGTGACGTCCCGTACGTACTCCTCCGAGTTGAGCACATCGCACAACACGTCGTCGCCGTCCGCGATCTGCCGGCTCGGGGAGTCGGCGCGCCCCGGGAACACAGCTGCCGGAACCACTGCCGGCCCGCTGCCGGGGGCGAGCTGCACCGAGGATGCCTTCAGGCCCCGGTCGCCCTGCTCGATCTCGAACTCGACCATCAGACCGGGCCGGAGGGAGGCCTCGGGAATGAGAAGGTCGTTCACATGGAGGAAGACGTCCTCGCCGCCATGGTCGGGAGCGATGAACCCATAGCCCTTCGCACCGTCGAACCGCACCACACGACCGATGACCATTACAACCAACCTCTCAACGAAACCCCGGACCCGTGCCCGGGATACCCCTGCCGCGGCAGGCGGCCCGGACCTCGTACACCACTCCGGACACGCCTTGCGACTACCTGACCACTCCTGTCCCGGTTGTCTTTCCCTTGCGGGTGGCAACCGGGCCTCCGCGCCGAGGCGCGGCATGCTGCCAGCACTCTATGCAACCCGCGGCCGTCGGAACAGCGTGGAGGTGCTCTGTTGCTCCACCTTGCGTGCCCGGGCCGGCCACGGGCCCGCGCTGCCCCGCCTGTGTGCTCTGTCTGCGTGTTCTGCCTGTCTGCTCTGCCACGCCCTCTGCCTGGGTGCGCTGCCGTCGGCGCCGGGGAGTCAGCTGGGGTCGACTTCTTGCAGGAACGCCCTCATGACCTCGCGGAAGTGTTCCGGTTCCTCAAGGTGCGGCAGGTGACTGGATTCCTCGAATATCTCCCAGCGCGCTCCCGGAATGAGGTCCTGGAACGGTTGCACGGTCGCGGGGGTGGCTTCGTCATGGCGCCCGGAGATCAGCAGGGTGGGCACGTTCGAGCTGGCGGAGATCGACGAGGCATTGCGCCGGTGTCCGGGGGTGGAGGACGGCGTCGCGGTGCCGATGCCCTCCGATCAGGGCATCACGCTGGCCGCGTTCCACACCGGAGAGCGCGTGCCCCCCGTCGTCCTGGCCCGCGAGCTGAGCCGCACACTCCCCCGGGCCGTCCTCCCCCAGCACTTCTTCCACATCACGGAATTCCCGCTCAACGCCAACCGGAAGATCGACCGCCGGGCGCTGCTGAGCCGGGCGCGGGAACTGCTCGGCCGAACGGGCTGAAGCCATGACGGGGCGAGGCTCGGGAGCCCCGATCCGCCGCCGATGAGTACGCGACACGCTTACGCGTACCTGATACGCTCAGCGTGTTATGTACTCAGGGTCATGACGCAGGAAGGCATGGACGTTTGCCGTGACAGAAAACAAGCCCCGGGCGGGGCTCAAGGAATGGCTCGGCCTCGTGGTGATCGTCCTGGTCACCCTGCTGATCGCCATTGACATCTCGGTACTCGGCTTCGCGATCACGCCCATCAGCGAGTCGCTGAAGCCGAGCGCCACCCAGCTGCTGTGGATCACGGACATCTACAGCTTCGTGCTGGCCGGCGCGCTGATCACGATGGGCTGGGTGGGTGACCGCTTCGGACGGCGGAAGCTCCTGATCACCGGGGCCCTGGTCTTCGGCGTCGCGTCCGCGCTCGCCGCGACCGCGGACACTCCCGAGATGCTCATCGGCTCGCGCGCCCTGCTGGGACTCGGCGCCGCGACGCTGACGCCGACCTCGCTGGCCCTGATCCGCAACATGTTCCACGATTCCAAGCAGCGCAAGTCGGCCATCGCCGCCTGGAGCGGCACCCTCGCCACCGGCGCGGCCCTCGGCCCGGTCGTGGGCGGACTGCTGCTGAACAACTTCTGGTGGGGTTCGGTCTTCATGATCAACACCCCGGTCATGGTGCTGGTGCTGATCCTGGCCCCGATCCTGCTGCCGGAGCGACGCGACACCTCGCGCGGCAAGCTGGACGTGCTCGGCGCGTTCCTGTCGGTCGCGGGCATCATGCCGTTCATCTACGGCCTCAAGGAGCTGGCCGTGGACGGCTGGGACCGCGACCCCGCGATCTGGGCAGCCGTCGGTCTCGTGCTGCTCATCGCCTTCGTGCAGCGCCAGCGCATGACGTCCCACCCACTCATCGACATCTCGCTGTTCCGCTACGGCGGCTTCACCGGGGCGATCCTGACCAACCTGATGGTGATGTTCTCGTTCATGGGCGTCAGCATCCTCACCAACCAGTACCTCCAGATGGTGCTGGGCATGACACCGTTCCGGGCGGCCCTGTGGTCCATGGCGGTGATGCCGGCGATCGGGATCGCGGTCGGCCTCGTCTCGGCCCTGTCCCGCAAGGTCAAACCGGTCTTCCTGGTCACCAGCGGCATGCTGGTGATGGCCATCGGCTTCGGCGTGCTCAGCCGCCTCACGGTGGGCTCGAACGTCGCCGTCCTGCTGGTGGGCGTGGGGCTGATGGCGGCCGGCATGACGGCGTCGAAGACGCTCACGGCGGAGATCGTCGTCACCTCGGCGCCGAAGGAGCACGCCGGATCGTCCACGGCGACCTCGGAGACGTTCACCGAGTTCGGCAGCGCGTTCGGCTTCGCGGTCATCGGGAGCATCGGTTCCGCCATCTACCGGCATGACATGAACGCGGTGAACCCGGCCGGTCTCGGCGGCGAGGCGCTGGGCGCGGTCCGCAACACCATCGGCGGCGCCGCCACGGTCGCCGCCCAGCAGCCGGCCGCGATCGGCTCCGAACTGATCTCCGCCAGCCGTGAGGCCTTCACCCACGGCCTCCAGGTAGCCGCGCTGTCCGGGGCCGCCGCCATGGTCGTGGTCGCCGCGATCGTCGCGATGCTGCTGCGCAAGGTGCCGATCGAGACGGGCGAGCCGACCGACCCGTACGACATCGACGCACCGGCGACCGTACCCGCTCCGGCACGTATGCAGCCCACCGCGAGCTGAGGCACCGGAGACGAAGGAAGGGGGCTGGTTCCCCACCCGGTCGGGTGGGGAACCAGCCCCCTTCCGCATGGCCCGACGTGGGACCGGCCGGTCCCACGGGACTACCGGCCGGTCACGCGTCGGGCCCGGCCGGTGGTCCCGTCAGGTGAGCGGCTTCTCGCCGTTGCGGATCCGGGCCAGTACCTCGACTCCGTCCAGGACCCGCTGGAGCCCGAAGGTGAAGTCGTCCTCGGGCTCGTTGAACGCCCCGGCCTCCAGCAGTTCGGCGAGGGCGGGGAACGAGGCGGAGTCGGCGTACTTGGCCAGCGCACGGCCGTAGTTGGCCATCAGGTCCTCCTCGCTGATGTCCTGGGTGACGACACCGAGCGACATCTGCACGTTGTTGCGCACGTAGCCGATCATCAGCATCATCACGGAGAGCTTCTCGTCCGGCCTCAGGGCGGTGCCGCCCAGGGTGCGCAGCCCGCACTCCAGCCAGCTGAGCTGGCCCGGCTCCAGGGGCGGCCCACTGACCGAGATCTGGAGCATCCAGGGGTGCCGGTGGAAGACCTCCTGGAAGGCGCGGGCCCACTGCTCCAGCCCGTCCCGCCAGTCCCCCGCCGCCGTCTCGATGCGGGGCGGGACGCCGTAGGCCATGTCCAGCATCAGCTGCCGCAGCTCGTCCTTGCTCGACACGTGGCGGTACAGCGACATGGTGCCGAAGTCGAGGCTCTTGGCGACCCGGGACATGGACAGCCCGGCGAGGCCGTCGGCGTCCGCCGACTCGATGGCGGCCGTCACGATGCGCTCGACGCTCAGGCCGGTACGCGCGGTGCGCTGTTCCCTGTTCCGCAGTTCCCAGAGCACCGCGATGCTGTTCGGCAGGCCGACGCCTTCCGTGCTCGATCCTTCACCAGTAGTCATCTCGCGCCTGCCTTCATCGGAAGCCTTCCCATGCGTATCACGCACGCATAGAGCATCGTATACGCCTCGGGTCCGCGGTACGCGGAGCCGGTGTGACACCGAGGCGGGGAGACGGCCGCGGAGACCTACCGCTTCCGGCCGGGACCGCCGCTCGGCCTGGACGTGGTGGCACTCGTCGGTGACGACGATCCGCAGGTGACCGTCGACGAGGCGTCGTCGTGGCGTGAGCACACCACGGCGTCGTTCGAGCTGAAAGTGTTTCCCGGTGGCCACTTCTTCCTGGACTCCCATGTGGCTCCGGTCCTCGATCTGATCCGTGGCCGCATGAGCGTGGCGCCGGTGAGATCGTGACCGGCCGGCGGCGGCGCCGGGCTGTCCGGCCCGCTCGCCCGGTCACCCACAGGTGAGTCCTGCACAAGTCCCGCACGAGCGGCGCCGGGACCGGCGCCGCTTCGGGAAGCCCACTGCCGCATGCCCCGGAGTCATCTCCGGGGCATGCGTGCTGCATGCCCCGGACGATTCAATCCGGACAGAGTTGCGCTTTGCTCACCAGAATCTAGACGACCGTACTAGACGAACGTCTATCGCGGCATCGGGCAGTCCGCCCTCATGAGCCGATGTGCGAGGCAGTCCCGGCCGGCGCCCGTAAGCGCACCGGCCTGACAGACATCCCAACCCGCCCCGCGTACACGGTCACGCCTCCTTCTCACGGTTGGCCGTCACCGGTCGGCTGTCGACTACGGAGGCCAGAGTGCCGGTACGACCAGAACACGGCGTCACCTCACGCGTCACCGAGGACGGGTACCTCGAATTCCTCACCCCGGCGGACGGCGCCGGCTACCGGTGCAGCCCCGTCGCCGCGGCCATGTGGATCGCACTGCGCCAGCACAACGGCCACATCGGCCCGGCGGCCGAGATGCTGGCCGAGCTGTGGTGCACGGACCCGGAGAACACCCGTACCGACATGGACATCTGGGTGAGCGAGCTGCGGGACGCCGGCCTGGTGCGCGACGAACTCTGAGCGGGCGGCGGCACGGTACCCGCTCCCTTCCGGGCACCCCGCCGCCCCCACCGAACAGCTACGGCCCGCCACTTCAGGCGTTGCTCGACCCTTCAGGCGGCCGGGCCCGAGCCGACGGCGACACCCTGATGCAGCACCGAGACGCTGGAACCCGTCCTGCGTGCGCTGCGGACCCTCTCCTACTTCGGTCACCCCGAACGGGCCGCCGTCTGCTGCCGCGAGCTGATCGCCGAAACCGAGCGGCAGAAGGCCCCCGCCTGGCAGGCCCTGTTCTCCTCGGCGCTCGCGGCGGTGCTTCTGCGGCTGAGCGATCTGCACGCCGCCGAGGAGTACGCGCGCCGGGCACTGGACTGCCTGCCCGAGCAGAGCAGCAGCGCGTTCATGGGGAGCCCGACGGCCACCCTGATCCGGGCACGCACCCTCATGGCGACCATGCGGCGGCCGCCCGCCAGCTCCACCAGCCCGTCGCGGAGACGCTGTTCAAGAGCACCCACGGTCTCGCCTATCTGCGCGCCCGCGGCCTCTATCTCATGGCGACCCATCAACTCCACGCCGCGCTGGGCGACTTCCTGGAAGCGGGCCGGCTCGCCAGGAGCTGGGGCGTGGACCGGCCGGCGATCCTGCCCTGGCGCACGGACGCGGCCGACGTACTGTTCCGGCTCGGTGAGACGCAGCGGGCCAAAGTGCTCGTGGAACAGCAGTTCGCGGACCCTGACGCGCGAAGACCGTGGGTGCGCGGGATCAGTCTGCGGCTGCGCGCGGTGACGTCGGATCCGCGCCAGCAACTCGCCCTGCTCAACCAGTCGGTCGACGAACTGAGCCGCTCCGGCGACCGGGTGGAGCTGACCCGTTCGCTCGCCGCGCTGGGCCGTTCCCTGCGGGCGATCGCCGAGCCCGCCCGGGCCGACGCGGTGATCCGCAGGGCCTGGAACCTGGCGCGGGAGTGCGGTGCCCAGTCGCTGTGCGAGGAGATCCGCCCGGAGCTCGGCCCGGAGGACCGGATGAGCCGGAGCGGCGCCCCGGAGGAGTACCGCTCCGATCCCGACACCAAGCTGAGCGACTCCGAGCGCCGGGTGGCCACCCTCGCGGCGAGCGGCTACACCAACCGTGAGATCTCCCTGAAACTTCACATCACCGTCAGTACCGTGGAGCAGCACCTCACGCGCGTCTATCGCAAGCTCAACATCACGCGCCGGCAGGACCTGCCGGTGGACCTCCACCTCGCGGTCTCCGCTGCCGAAGCCGTCTGATCAGAGCCTTCCGGGCTCGGGGTGGATCACGGCGTCAGCACGGAGTGGAAGGACTGATCTCCGTGACCCACGGAAAGCTGCTCGCGCTGAGCGACCAGCACGTCGCCCATGCGGAGAACCGGCGCATCACGGAGTCCCTCCGGCCGGAGTCCGAGGACGACTGGCTGCTCGTCGCCGGGGATGTCGGCGAGAAGTTCGAGGACATCGCCTGGGCGCTGAAACTCCTCTCGGAGCGTTTCTCCCAGGTCGTCTGGGCCCCCGGCAACCACGAGTTGTGGACCCCTCCCTCCGACCCCGTCACGCTGCGCGGCGTCGCACGCTACGAGGCCCTGGTCGAGATGTGCCGGGGCCTGGGCGTACTGACCCCCGAGGACCCGTACCCGGTCTGGCACGGCGGGGAGGCACCGGTCACGGTCGCCCCCCTGTTCGTGCTGTACGACTACTCCTTCTTCGCCCCCGGGACCGGTACCAAGGAGGAATCCCTGCGGGTCGCCCACCAATCGGGGGTGGTGTGCACCGATGAGTTCCTGCTCCACCCCGACCCGTACCCGTCGCGGGACGCCTGGTGCCGGGCCCGGGTCACCCTCACCGAGGAACGGCTCGCGGCCGTCGACCCCCGGTACGGCACGGTCCTGGTCAACCACTATCCGCTGGTACGGGACCCGACGCGGGTCCTGCGCCACCCCGAGTTCGCCCAGTGGTGCGGCACGGAGCTGACCGCCGACTGGCACCGGCGCTTCCGGGCGGTCACCGTCGTCTACGGCCACCTCCACATACCCCGGGTCACCGCCCACGACGGGGTCCGCTTCGAGGAGGTGTCGATCGGATACCCGAGGGAGTGGCGTTCCCGGCCGTCCCGCTCCCCGCTGCGCCAGATCCTGCCCCGGCCCGCGTCGGGGCACGCGGGATGATCGCCGCCATACTGCCCCCGGACGTGGCCGCCGTGAGCACGTTCGGCGATCTGTCACCCACGCGGGACCGCGGGCTCTTTCCGGCGGAGGCGGCAGCGGTCGCCCAGGCGGTGGCGCGCCGCCGGGCCGAGTTCACCACCGTGCGGCTGTGCGCACGGCGTGCCATGGCCGAGCTCGGTCTGCCGCCGGCCCCCCTGTTGTCCGGGAAGCGGGGTGCGATCAACTGGCCGGACGGGGTGACCGGCAGCATGACCCACTGCCCCGGCTTCCGCGCGGCGGCGATCGCCCGCACCGAGGCCATCGCGTCACTGGGCATCGACGCGGAACCCAATCTGCCGCTGCCCGACGGTGTCCTGGAGGTCATCTCCCTGCCGCGCGAGAGGGCCGGGCTCGCCGAACTCTCCCGGCGGCGCCCGGACGTGCACTGGGACCGGTTGCTGTTCAGCGCCAAGGAGTCGGTGTTCAAGACCTGGTATCCGCTGACCCGGCGTGAGCTCGACTTCACGGAGGCGGAGCTCGACTTCGACCCGGCGGGCACGTTCTCGGCGCGGCTGCTGGTGCCGGGGCCCGAACTGGCCGGGCGACGTCACGGCGCGTTCTCCGGGCGCTGGACGGTGGGGCGCGGCTTCGTCCTGACCGCGATCGCACTGCCGGCGTGAACTGACCAGCCGGTCCGCGCACTGCCACGTTCCGGAGGACCTCCGTGGCGCGCAGCTTGCCGCACGGTGGAAAGCGGGAAAATCTTCAACTAATCAGTTCCCTCCGCGCGGCGGAGCCAAACGTCGTTCGCAACCCGAACGCGAGTAAAGGAAAAGTAAACGAAATGCATTGATTGAGCAAATACTGTTCCATTTGCAATCCTCTCGGTTACGCTCGTGATCGATCAATCACACTTCCTTCACTCTTGCAGGAAATTCCGTATGAGGGGAATTCATCCCGACTCGGCACCACCGAGACAACTCCCCGATTACCTTGGCGTTAATTTCCAGCAACTTTTCCGACATTTTCCACACCTCCCCTCTCCACTGCACAACCAGACCCTCGGATCGCTCGTGAGAGAATTAATGCTCCTTATTCTCCTCACGAAATCCAGATACCTTAGAGTTGACGCCCACCGACCTGCGGGCGCAAGGGGGAACAGTAAATGCCGGCAGCGAGAGGGTCTCACCCGGCCGGGGAATGCACACCGCTGGACCACGGGACGCCAACGCATGGATTCGCCGCGGAAGCAACCCGGTTCGAGCGTGCGGACGTCGCCGAGGGGCTGAGCCTGAGCCCTGAGCAGTCGATCGGCGCGGAGCGGGTACTGCGCCTCCTGGGCCTGATCCGGTCAGGTGCCGCCGACGGCGGACTCGTCGACCCGGTGGATGGCGAGGAGACCTCGGCGATGCTGGCACGGGCGCTCGGAGCGCAACTGCGCGAACGTCACACGGACGGCCCCCGCGACAGCGCGGAGAACCGGCCGGACCCCGCGGCTCCTCCCGCCACCGCCCCTGCGTGCGACTCCGCCCGCACCACGGCCTTTCACGCGCTGATCAGTGACATGAGCAGCCACTGCCGCGAGGAGCTCCTCCTCGTCCTACCCAGTGGCGCCCGCCCCTGCCAGTCCTTCCCGGCCGCCCGGATCATCGTGCTGAACCTGCTCGCCCGCGGGGTGCGGGCCCGGCTGATCTACCAGCACGCCATACGCGGCGACCTGGTCACCCGGGCCCTGGTGCGGGAGCTGACCCAGCACGGCGCCGAGGTCAGGACCAGTGCCGAACTGATCGATCCGCTCATCGCCTTCGATCGCGAAGCGCTCGTCCTGCCCCACCCCCCGGACTCCTCCCGGGGAGCCGGCGCGACGACGGCGGTCGCGGTGCGGGACCCGGCCGTGGTCGCCTTCGCCTGCGCCGCTTTCGAAAACCTGTGGAACACCGCAAGCCCACTCATTCCCGACACGAAGAAGACTCCGCACGCAATCGATGAACTCAAGAAATCGATAGTGCACCTTCTGTCCATGGGCCACAAAGACGAAATGGTGGCTCGCCGGCTCAGCATATCGGTCCGCACATGCCGTCGGCATATTGCCGAAATAATGGATGAACAGGGAGCCGTCAGCCGCTTTCAAGCCGGTGTCCATCTGACTCGGGCGGGCCTGGTCGACGATCCCTTTCCTCCGCCCCGGACGGCCGCCGCGGGGAATAAGTCCGACCCATCGGATAATCCCCGTGGCGCGGAAGGGTCCGGGCACTCGACATACGAGCCCGGAACATCACCCACGTAACGAACCGGACCGTTGCGCACGTACCGAATACGTGCCGAAATACCGCTCCACACCGCCCTGTAACGCTCCCCCAATGACAACGTCGGCTCCCCGGACCGCGTCGAGGTCCTGGAAGCCGACGTCGCACACGGGCCCGGCACCGGCGTCCGCCGCCGGTGCCGGGCCCGTGAACAGTCAGTGGGGCAGGGCTACTTGGTCCACTCCGACCAGTCCATGTTCCAGCCGTTGAGGCCGTTGTCCGGCTGGATCGTCTTGTCGTGGGAGTTCTTCACGACCACGACGTCACCGATGAGGGAGTTGTTGAAGAACCAGGACGCCGGGGTGCTCGGGTCACCGCCGCCGCGGGCGTCCAGCATGCCGACGCAGCCGTGGCTGGTGTTGCTGGAGCCGAAGACGCCCGGACCGCCCCAGTAGTTGCCGTGGATGAAGGTGCCCGACGTGGACAGGCGCATCGCGTGCGGCACGTCCTTGATGTCGTACTCACCGCCGAAGCCGACGGTGTCACCGTTCATCCGGGTCACCCGGAGCTTCTCGCTGATGACCATCTTGCCGTTGTACGTGGTGGTGGCCGGGGCGCCCGCGGAGATCGCGATGTCCTTGATCTGCTTGCCGTCGCGCACGACCTTCATCCGGTGCGACTTCGCGTCCACCGTGCTGACCTGCCGGCGGCCGATGGTGAACGACACCGTCTTGGCCTGCTTGCCGTAGACCCCCGGGCGTCCCTCGACACCGTCGAGGTTGAGCTTCACGGTCACCTTGGTGCCCGCGGGCCAGTAGTCCTGCGGCCGGAAGTCCAGGCGGTCGTTGCCGAACCAGTGGCCCTCGACCGGAACAGCCGGATCGGCCGTCACCTTGATGGCCTTCTCGACGGCCTCCGGGTCGGTGATGCCGCGGGTGAAGTGGATCGAGACGGGCATGCCGACGCCGACCGTGGAACCGTCCTCCGGGGTGTACTGCCCGATGAAGGTGTTCTGCGGGACGAGCGTGGTGAAGGTGGTGTCCTTCGCCGACTCACGGCCCTTCTCGTCCTTGGCCACGGCGTGGACCTTGTACTTGGTCGCCGAGGCCAGATGCTGGTCCGGCTCCCAGCTCGCGCCGTCCGCCGCGATCTTCCCCTCGACGTCGGCCCCCTTGGGGTCGGAGACCTTGACCGTGGCCAGCTTCCCGCGCTCGGCCGAGATCTTCAGCGCCCCACTGGTGGCAACGGAGTCGGCGCCGTCCTTCGGAGCGACCTTCACCACGGCCTGGGAGGCGCTGGTGTCTTCCGCCTTCGCCCCACCCCGGCCGGCGCCCTTGCCACCGTCCTCGGTGTCTCCCGCGCTGCACGCCGTCACCAGCAACAGCAGCGCACCCAGTACCAGAGCCAGCAGTCCGGTGGTCCCACGCCGCCCGCTGTCCGCCCCGGCCGATGTCCCCGATATCGGCTGCCCGTTCAATGTGGTCGTCTCCCCTTCGCACGGCCTGGCCCCGCCAAGGCCCTGGGAGCTCTCGGGCTCCCGCCCCCGCGCGCTGCATATGCGCGCTCAGCGAAAGATAATCACACCGACTGCGGACAGTTCTTCCCCGGAATGTCACCGTTCAGTCCCAACCCGTCCAGCACATCGCCCGGTCGTGGCCGTCCCGGTGTGCCGGGGTCGCGGCGGCGGACGGCGGGGCCGCGAAACCGTGGCGAACCCGGCGGACGGCGGGGCCGCGAAACCGGGCGAACCCGGCGGACGGCGGGGCCGCGACGGCCGCGCCGTCCGGGTGCTCGGGCCGCTCGGGCAGAGCCGATGAGGTGTCGGCCGGAGAGCTGAGCCGGCGGTGCGTCAGTGCACGGCGGAGCCCGCCCTCCACTGGGTCCAGTTCATGTTCCAGCCGCTCAGCCCGTTGTCCGGGGCAACCTGCTTGTCCTTGGAGTTGACGACCTCGACGACGTCCCCGATGAGCGTCCGGTCGAAGAACCAGCGGGCCGGGGTGGCCCCGCCGCCGTCCTGCTCGTCGCGGAGCCCGATGCAGCCGTGGCTGACGTTGGTCGAGCCGAAGATGTCTTCGTCGGACCAGTAGTTGCCGTGCACGAAGGTCCCGGAATCGGTGAGCCGCAGGGCGTGCGGAACGTCCTTGATGTCGTACTCACCGCCGAAGCCGACGGTCCGCCCGTCCATCCGGGTCACCTCTTGCATCTCACTGACCACCATCTTGCCGTTGTACGTGGCCGTCGCCGGGGAGCCCGCCGTGATCGGGACCGTGGAGACGAGATTCCCGTCCCGGCGCACCTCCATCGTGTGCTCTTCCGCGTCCACCCGGGACACCTGCTCCCGGCCCACCGTGAATCTGATGGTCTTGTGCTGGGTGCCGTACACCTGCGGCGCCCCCTGCACATCACGCAGCCCCACCTCGACGGTGACCTCGGTACCCGGCTCCCAGTAGGCGGCCGGGCGGAAGTCCAGCCGGTCGGCGCCGAACCAGTGCCCGGCCACCTCGACCGGCGGATCGCTGGTCACCCTGATGGCCCGCTGCACTGCCGCGCGCTGGGTGATCCGGCGGTTGAACTCGAAGGAGACGATCATGCCGGTGCCGACCGTGGACCGGTTCTCCGGCTTGAAGTAGCCGATGAAGCGGTGTTCGGGCACCACCGTGGTGAAGGTGGTGTGCCGGGCCGAGCGGCGCCCCGCACCGTCCACGGCCACCGCGTCGACGCTGTACTTGGCGGCGAGCCCGAGCCGGCCCGCCGCTCCCTGCGGAGTCCAGGACCGGCCGTCCTTCGCGATCAGGCCCCTCACCTCCTGTTCCTGCGCGTCCTCGATCCGGGTCACCTTGACGCTCTCCAGTCGCCCGTCCGGGACTCTCACCTCGACCTTGCTGTCCGGTCCTACGCCCGCCGCCCTGTCCTTCGGGGTGATCCGGATCGCCTCCTGCGGCGACCGGGACTTCCCGCCGGTGGTCGAGTCCGCGCCCGAGCAGCCGGTCAGAACAGCCAGTACGGCCAGTACGGCGAGCAGTCCCGACCGTGTCAGCACGGTGGCCCCGCTCGCGCCTGCCTTCTTCGCTACGTGGTTCACGCCCTCCCAACGACCGGGGCCGGTCGGGGGAAACGTGAGTGCGGGCCCCCTCGTGGGCAGAACAGAGGGGACGACCACACTCGGGGAGCCGCGGCCGGGACGCCGCGCGCTCCCTTTCGGTGCCGGTCCCCACGAGCCGCGGGAGGCGAGCAGGTGTCGAGCGCAGCCGAGCAGGAGGCAGTGCCGAAGACGGTTCCGGGATCGGCCGGACAGACGGTGGAGCGGCCGGCCACCGCTCCCGCCGGCTCAGGACAGGTGCCTGCCACCGGGCCCGGCCGACGGCCGCCCGCCGTGTGGCCGGGTACGCCGATGCCGCTCGGAGCCCGCTTCCGGGTGGGGCCCGACGGGGTGGCGGGCACCAACTTCGCGCTCTGGGCGGGCGGGGCGGAAGCCGTGGAGCTCTGCCTCTTCGACGAGGACGGCACCGAGACCCGGCTGGCACTGACCGAGCTGACCCATGAGATCTGGCACGGCTTCGTGCCCGGGGTACGAGCCGGCCGGCGCTACGGCTACCGGGTGCACGGCCGCTGGGACCCGTGGACGGGTGCCCGGTGGAACGCGGCGAAACTGCTGCTCGATCCGTACGCACGGGCGGTGGACGGCTCCTTCACCCTTCCGGCCGAGGTGTACGGCCATATGAGGGACTGGCCCGAGCAGCAGGTCGCCGACACCGTGCGCGACGAACGGGACTCCGCGCCGTACGTCCCCAAGGGGGTGGTCGTCCACGACGACGACGACTGGGCCGAGGACCGGCGGCCCAAGACCCCGTGGGCCGACTCCGTCATCTACGAACTGCACGTCCGCGGCTTCACCAAGCTCCACCCGGGCATCCCCGAGAAACTACGGGGCACCTACGCCGGACTCGCGCACCCCGCGGCCATCGGCCATCTGAAGCGCCTCGGGGTGACGGCCGTGGAACTGCTGCCGGTGCATCAGTTCGCCCACGAGGACCATCTGCTCCGGCGCGGGCTGCACAACTACTGGGGCTACAACTCGATCGGCTACTTCGCCCCGCACGCCGCCTACTCCGCGAGCGGCACCGCCGGCCAGCAGGTCGGCGAGTTCAAACGCATGGTGCGCGCCCTGCACGACGCCGGGATCGAGGTGATCCTCGACGTGGTGTACAACCACACGGCGGAGGCGGGCGAGCTCGGCCCGATGCTGTCGCTGCGCGGCATCGACAACCGCGGCTACTACCGGCTCCAGTCCGACGCCCGCAGATACGCCGACTACACCGGGTGCGGCAACACCCTGCACGTGGTGCAGCCGAACGTCCTGCGGCTGATCACCGACTCACTGCGGTACTGGGTCACCGAGATGGGCGTCGACGGCTTCCGCTTCGACCTGGCGGCGGCGCTGGCCCGCTCGATGCACGACGTCGACATGCTCTCCCCGTTCCTCGCGGTGATCGCCCAGGACCCGGTGCTGCGCCGGGTGAAGCTGATCGCGGAGCCGTGGGACGTCGGCAACGGCGGCTACCAGGTCGGTGCCTTCCCGCCGCTGTGGACCGAGTGGAACGACCGCTACCGGGACGCCGTACGGGACTTCTGGCGCGGCGCGCTCCCCGACGTACGCGACCTCGGCTACCGGCTGACCGGATCGAGTGACCTCTACGCGTGGGGCGGCCGCCGCCCGTACGCCTCGGTCAACTTCGTCACCGCGCACGACGGCTTCACCCTGCGCGACCTGGTGAGCTACGAACAGAAGCACAACGAGGCCAACGGCGAGGGCAACCGCGACGGCACCTCGGACAACCGGGCCTGGAACTGCGGCGCCGAGGGCGAGAGCGACGACGCCGCGGTCAACGCGCTGCGCCGCCGCCAGCTGCGCAACCTGCTCACCACCCTGCTGCTGTCGACCGGGGTCCCGATGCTGGTCGCGGGCGACGAGATGGGCCGCACCCAGGGCGGCAACAACAACGCGTACTGCCAGGACAACGAGATCGGCTGGCTGGACTGGTCGCTGCTGGACCAGCCGCAGTGGCGGGAGCTGACCGAGCTGACGGCACGCCTGCTGACGCTGCGCCACACCCATCCGGTGCTGCGCCGCCGGGCGTTCTTCTCCGGCCGGGCGCAGGCCCCGGACGGGCTGCGGGACCTGGCGTGGTTCACCCGGCAGGGGGCCGAGATGACGGAGGGGGACTGGTACGCACCGGCCGCGACGGTCGGGCTCTACCTCTCCGGGCGCGACATCCCGGGCCGGGACGCCCGCGGCGAGCCGGTGACCGACGACAGCTTCCTGGCGGTGCTGCACGCCGGTGACCGCCCGGCGGACTTCCGGCTGCCGGGACCGCCGTGGGCGCAGGCGTACGAACTGGTCCTGGACACCTCACGGGAGGACCAGTCCGCCGCACCGGGCACCGTCCACCGGGGCGACACGGGCCTGACGGTGCCGGCGAGATCGGTCCTGCTGCTGCGGGTACGGGAGTGAGCCGGGAGGTCAGCCCAGGATGCCGCGGTCGTACGCCACGGCGACGGCGGCCGCGCGGTCCTTGGCGCCCAGCTTGGCGAAGACATGGGTGAGATGGGTCTTCACCGTGGCCTCGCTGATGAACAGTACGGCGGCGATCTCCCGGTTCGAGGTCCCCTTGGCGACGAGTTCGAGCACTTCGCGCTCGCGCGCGGAGAGCGTCTCGCTGCCGGACGGGAGGGGGGTGCGCACCCGTGAGATGAGCCGGGAGGCGACGGCGGGCGACAGGACGGTGCGGCCGTCGGCGGCGGCGCGCACCGCGGTGAACAGCTCCTCGCGCGGGGCGTCCTTGAGCAGGTATCCGGTCGCCCCGGCCTCGATCGCTGGCAGGGTGTCGGAGTCGGTGTCGTACGTGGTGAGGACCAGGACCCTGGAGCGGGCGCCGCGCCGGGTCAGTTCGGTGATCGCCGCCACTCCGCCGCCGCCGGGCATCCGAAGGTCCATCAGGACGACGTCGGGATCGAGCCGGACGGCCATCTCGACGCCCTCGACACCGTCCGCCGCCTCGCCGAGCACCCGGAACTCCGCCGCCGAATCGAACATGCCCCGCAGTCCGTTCCGTACGACGGGGTGGTCGTCGACGACGATCAGCGTGATGACGCGTGCGGGTTCCTGAGCCATAGCGGCCCACCGTACTGTGCCCGGGGCCGTGCCGTCCCAGAGGTCGTCCGGCAGCCGCCTCAGTCGTTGCGGACCAGCGGGACCCGGGCGCAGACCGCGGTGCCGAGGCCGTGTCCGGTCTCCACCTCGACCGTGCCCGCGATGCGTTCGGCGCGTGCCCGCATGCCGCCGAGCCCGAATCCGCCGGCGCCCCGGTACGGCGGCAGCGCGTGCGGGTCGAAGCCGCGGCCGTCGTCCCGCACGTCCAGCGTGATCTCGTCGCCCATGTAGGACAGGGTGACGCCGGCCCGGGACGCGGCGGCGTGGCGGCCGGCGTTGGCGAGCGCCTCCTCGGCGATCCGGAGCAGGGTGGCGCCTATCTCGTCGTGCAGCGGCTCGGCCGTGCCGGTGACGGTGAACTCGGCGCGGACGCCGGTGCGTTCGGACCAGGTGGTGACGGTCTTCTCGAGGGCGCCCGGCAGGTCGTCGTGCTCCAGCGCGGCGGGCAGCAGATTGTGCACCGAGCGGCGCGCCTCGCCCAGGCTGTGCCGGGCGAGGGCGAGGGCCCGGACGAGGTGTTCCCCGGCCGGCCCGGGATCGGTGCCGGCCGCGGACGTCACGACCTGGAGCTGGGCGATGATGCCGGCCAGCCCCTGCGCGATGGTGTCGTGGATCTCGGCCGCCATCCGGCTCCGCTCGTCGGCCACCCCGGCCTCGCGGGCCTGGACCAGGAGCTGGGCGTGCAGTCCGGCGTTCTCCGCCATGGCCCTTTCGAGACGGGCGTTGGCGGATTCGAGTGCGGCGATGGTGTCGGCCTGGGTGCGGGTCTGCTCCGCCTCCCGGTCGCCGATCTGGGCGAAGATCATGGTGAGCGTCCCGTGCAGGGCGAAGAGGATGACGAAGGCGATCCAGTTCATGGGACTGGCCGGCGGCATACCGCTGCCGGACTGCGAGCCCGCCATGATGACGGCGGTGGCCAGCAGCCCGGCCCGCATGGCCCGTCGCGGAAGCAGCCGGCCGGCGTCGAAGTAGCCGAGCGTCGTGAAGATGGAGAAGAACGGGTTGCACCAGGTCAGCCCGAAGGCCAGCAGGGTGCGGGCGACGAAGTAGAACTGCGCCGCCCGTGACCCCGGTCCGGAGGCGACGCGGCCCCACCAGAGCTGGAGGACGAGCGCCACCGGGACGAGGACCGCGGCCGCGTACACGTCCGCGCGGGACATGATGAGTGAACTGGACACGGCCGAGATCGCGGTGGCCAGGAGGAGCAGTCCGTACGGTCCGTACCGGAAGAACCGCTCCCACCACTGCTCGGCCGTCGCCACCCGCTTCACGACTTCTCTTTCCCGCTCCCCCGTGCTCATGGGTGAAGTCTCCCCCGGATCCTCCTACTCCCACCGAAACGTGCGGGTGGCCGCCACTGCCACCAGCGCGGTCCACAGCGCCACCACACCGAGGTACGCCCAGTTCGGCCAGTCACCGGCCGCGGCCTGGTCCAGCGCCTGGGAGGCGGCGCCGAACGGGGTGAACTGGACGATGTGCCGGAGTGTGTCGGGCATCGTCTGCACCGGCACCCAGACACCCGCGGTGAACATCATCGGGAAGAAGACGACCGAGCCGATGGCGCCCGCGATCCTGGTGGTGCGGGAGACCGCGCAGACCAGCGCGCCCAGGGCCAGCACGCAGGCGACGGCGAGCAGCAGGGCCAGCAGATAGCCGAAGGGCTGTCTGGGCAGCCGCACGCCGAAGGCGATCCGGCCGACCGCCGTCACCAGCAGGGCGGAGCCGAGCGCGGCGACTCCGTGCAGCGCGATCTGCGCGCCGAGCAGGGCGAAGGCCCGTACCGGTGTGGTGGACATGCGGCGCAGGATGCCGCGCTCGCGATAGCCGGTGAGTACGGGCGGCATGGCCTGGAGGCCGGCCATGATCATGGCGAGCAGCACCGCCACGGGTACGTACAGATCGATGACGCGCCGGCCGCCGAGTGCGTCGTCGGGGTCCCGGAAGGACGGGATCAGTCCCAGGATCGTCATCAGCACGGTCGGGAAGACCATGATCCAGAACAGGCTGCCGGGTTCCCGCAGGAAGAGCCGGGTCTCGGACTTCAGGACCGCCACCGAGGCACCGGAAAGGGCGGTGCGGGGCGCGGGGGCGGGGTTCGCCGTGGCCATCTCAGACTGCCCGTTCCGTGAGTTGGTGCCGCTGCGCGGGGCCGGGTTGTCCGGTGAGGTCGAGGAAGGCGTCGTCCAGAGTGGCTTCGGCGACGCGCAACTGGTGCGCGGTGACGCGGAGCCGGGCCAGCAGCGAGATCACGGCGTTGACGGTCTCGTCGGTGCCGTTGATGACGATCCGGCCGTTGCGGCTCTCGCACGAGGCCGCGCCGGGCAGCCGCGCCAGCTCGGCGTCGTCGAGCGGCCGCGAGGGTGTGAAGGAGATGACCGTGGAGCTCCCGGCCCTGGCGATCAGCCCGGACGGGGTGTCGAGGGCGACGACCCTGCCCTTGTCGATCACGGCGATCCGGTCGCAGAGCCGCTGGGCCTCCTCCATGAAGTGCGTGACGAGCAGGACCGTGACGCCGCTGTCCCGTACGTCCTCGATCAGCTGCCAGGTGTCGCGCCGGGCCCGTGGATCGAGCCCGGTGGTCAGCTCGTCGAGGACCACGACCCGGGGATTCCCGACGAGCGCGAGCGCGATCGACAGCCGCTGCTTCTGGCCGCCGGAGAGCCGGCCGTACCGGGTGGTCAGCTTGGTGTGCAGGCCGAGCCGCTCCGCCTGCGACCGCCAGTCGGCGGGGTTCGGGTAGAACGCGCTGTACAGCTCCAGCACCTCACCCACCGTGATCTTGGGCTGGAGTTCGCTCTCCTGGAGCTGGGCGCCGAGCAGCAGGGTCACCTGGTCGTGGTCGGCGACGGGGTCGAGCCCGGCGACCCGGACCGTACCGGAGTCGGGGACCCGCAGTCCCTCGACACATTCGACGGTGGTGGTCTTGCCCGCACCGTTGGGGCCGAGAATCCCGAAGATCTCCCCCTCGTCGACGGTGAGGCTCACCCCGTCCACCGCGGGGCGTCCGGCGTAGGCCTTGTGCACCCCGCTCACTTCGATGATTGCCATGTCCACGAGCATCCGGGCGAAGGGCCGCACGCGGCATCCGCCATCGCGCTCGAATCGTCATCAGCCGATCGGTTGATGGGGCGCTACGACGTAGGGGGCCGTCGCCCCGCCGGACCGCGGCCGGGCGAGAAAAAAGGATGAGGGATGTCAGTGGTGAACCGTAGGCTCGCCCCTGATGCCCGAACAACATGCAGTGCCCAAGGACCGGTCCGCCGTGCTCACCCTGATGCGGCTGTGGCCGTACGTGAAGCCGGTACGGGCCCGGCTGTCCATCGCGGTCCTGGTCGCGGTCGTCGCCTCGTGCCTCGGCCTGGTGATCCCGCTCGTGCTGAAGTGGATGGTCGACGGCCCGGTCGCCCACCGGGATCCCGGCGGGGTCTGGCTGGGCGCACTGTATCTGCTGCTGCTCGGGATCGCCGAGGCGTTCTTGTTCGGCATCCGGCGCTGGGTGGTGGCGCGTCCGCTGTCCGGTGTCGAGGCGTCGATGCGGGCCGGCCTCTACCGGCATCTGCAACGACTGCCGGTGTCCTTCCACGACCGCTGGCCATCGGGCCAGCTGCTGTCGCGCGGGACCACCGACCTGATGCTGGTGCGGATGTTCCTGGCCTTCCCCCTGACCTATCTGGTGGTCAACTCGACCACGATCGTGGTCGGTTTCGTGATTCTGCTGGCCCAGGAGTGGACACTCGGCCTGGTGCTGCTCGTCCCCGTCGTGCCGCTGGTGATCGCCTCCTCGGTCTTCGAGTCGAAGTACGCGCTGGTGGCGCGCAGGGCCCAGGACCAGGTCGGCGATCTGACGACGGTGGTCGAGGAGAGCGTGCTCGGCATCCGTATCGTCAAGGGCTTCGGACGGCACCGCAGCCAGGCCCTCGCGTTCCGGGCCCTCTCGCAGCGGCTGCGCGCCACGGAGCTGGACAAGGCGCGGCTGCTCGCGGGCATCTGGGCGCTCATCACGACGATCCCGGAAATCGCCATCGGGGCGGCACTGGTGCTCGGCACGATCGAGGTCGCGGACGGCGGCCTTTCGGCGGGCACGCTGGTCGCCTTCCTCTCCACGGCGCTGGCGCTGCGCTGGCCGGTCGAGTCGATCGGCTTCCTGCTGGCGATGAGCCAGGAGTCGGCGTCGGCGACCGCGCGGTTCTTCGAGGTGATGGACGTGGCCGAGGAGGAGGACACCTCCGCGTACCGCGAGGACGCCGACGGGGACCGGGAACGTCACGGCGGCATGGTCTTCGAGGGGGTGGAGTTCCGTTACCCGGACGCGGAGGAGGGTTCCGTCCCCGTGCTGGCCCGGATCGATCTGCGGATCCGTCCCGGCGAGACGATGGCCCTGGTCGGGGCCACGGGCTGCGGCAAGACCACGCTCACCGCGCTCGTGCCCCGGCTGCACGACGCCACTTCGGGGCGGATCACCCTGGACGGCGAGGACATCACCTCGATGCCGCGCGAGCGGCTGCGGGAGCTGGTGTCCGTGGCGTTCGAGGAGCCGACGCTCTTCTCCGCGAGTGTCGGGGAGAACGTCCTGATGGGCGCCGAGGGGGCCGGTGACGACGAGTTGCGGCGGGCGCTCTCGGTCGCACAGGCCGACTTCGTCCACGATCTGCCGCACGGGGTCGACACCCAGGTCGGCGAACAGGGGCTGAGCCTCTCCGGCGGTCAGCGGCAGCGTCTCGCGCTGGCCCGCGCCGTCGTCGGCCGGCCGCGCTTCCTGGTGCTCGACGACCCGCTCTCCGCGCTGGACGTGCACACGGAGACGCTCGTCGAGGCCGCGCTGCGCAGTGTGCTGCGGGAGACCACGGCGGTGGTGGTGGCCCACCGGCCGTCCACCGTGATGCTCGCGGACCGGGTGGCGCTGCTGTCGGAGGGCCGGATCAGCGCGGTCGGCACCCACCAGGAACTGCTGCGCGGCAATGCCGAGTACGCCCTGCTGATGTCGGGCGCGGAGAGCCCTTCTGGCGAGGACCTCACCGGTGTGACCGCAGCGGTCACACCGGCCGATGACGTCGCGGGCGCGGACGCCCCCGCCGAAGGGAACAGCACCCGATGACGAGCACGACGACCGGGCGCCCGAAGGGGCCCGACGGCAGCGGCGAGAACGAGGAGACGGCGCCCCCGTACGCCCCGGAACCAGCGGGCGAGGCCCCGGCGAAGCGGCCCGGGGACCCGTTCGACCGCGACGACCTGCCCACGCCCCGTGGGGCGACGCGCGAGCTGCTCGCCTCGCTGCTGCGCCCGCACCGCGGCCGGGTCGTGGTGGCCGCGCTGTTCCTGCTGATCCAGCAGATGGCGGTGCAGGCCGGTCCGCTGCTCGTCGGGTACGCCATCGACAGCGGGGTGCCCGCGTTCCGGGACAAGGACTACGGGCCGCTGATCGCCGTGGGCATCGGCTACGCCCTCTGCTCCGTCGGCGCGGGGGCCATGCAGTACGCCTTCATCCGGGTCTCCGCAGCGGTCAACCAGGACGCCCTGCTCGATCTCCGCGGCCGGATCTTCCGTCATGCCCAGGCCCTGAGCGTGGACTTCCACGAGCGGTACACCTCGGGACGGCTGATCTCCCGCTCCACCACCGATGTGGAGTCGCTGCGGGAGCTGCTCAGCGAGGGGCTGCAGGAACTGATCGGTGTCGTCCTCTCCTTCGTCTCCATCTCCCTGATGCTGCTCTGGCTGGATCTCGCGACGGGCGCCGTCGCCGTGCTCTCCTTCGTCCCGCTGTATCTGCTGGTGCGGCTCTACCAGCGCCGGGCCGGAGTGATCTTCGCCGAGCGGTCGACGGCGATCGCCGCGGTCATCGTGAAGTTCGCGGAGACGATGAACGGGATCCGTCCCGTCCAGGCCTT
This sequence comes from Streptomyces brevispora, assembly GCF_007829885.1. NCBI lineage: Bacteria > Bacillati > Actinomycetota > Actinomycetes > Kitasatosporales > Streptomycetaceae > Streptomyces > Streptomyces brevispora. The sequence goes on along the minus strand of NZ_VIWW01000001.1, from coordinate 4,583,027 downwards.
CCGTCGTGAGCCGGTCAACGACGCGACCTTCCGGGAGCTGAACCACGAGCACCGGCGAACGAACGGCGACGCGATGCTGGAGAACGCGCGGTACGTCGTCGGTTCCCGGCTGGTCGCCAACACCGCGGTGGCCGGAATCGTGCTGTGGGGTGCCTACCGCGTCGCCTCCGGGACCCTGGCGCTCGGTGTGCTGGCCGCGGTGGTGCTGTATCTGCGGCGGCTCTACGACCCGATCGACCGGCTCAGCATGTTCCTCAACTCCTATCAGTCCGCCGCGGCCTCGCTGGAGAAGATCGCGGGTCTGCTGGCGCAGACCCCCACGGTTCCGGAGGCCCTGGAGCCGCGGGAGCTGCCGCCGCTCACGGGCGAGCTCCCGGGCCGCGAGGTGGTCTTCGACTCGGTGAGCTTCTCCTACCGCACGGGTGGTGAGGTGCTGCCCCGCTTCGGTCTGACGATCCCCGCGGGCCAGACGGTGGCCGTGGTCGGTTCGACGGGCGCCGGCAAGTCGACGCTCGCCAAGCTGCTGGCCCGCTTCTACGACCCGACCGAGGGCCGGGTGCTGCTGGACGGGGCCGATCTGCGGGATCTCGCCGTCCCCGAACTGCGGCGCGGGGTGGTGATGGTGACCCAGGAGGCCTTCCTGTTCTCCGGGACCGTCGCCGAGAACATCGCGATCGGCAGCCCGGACGCGAGCCGTGAGGAGATCGAGCAGGCCGCCAAGGCGATCGGCGCCCACGACTTCATCAGCGGTCTGCCCGACGGGTACGACACCGACGTACGCAAGAGGGGTGGCCGGATCTCGGCCGGTCAGCGCCAACTGGTCGCCTTCGCCCGTGCCCTGCTCGCGAACCCGGCGGTGCTGATCCTCGACGAGGCGACCAGCTCCCTCGACATCCCGGGCGAGCGGGCGGTGCAGCGGGCGATGGACACCGTGCTGCACGGCCGCACCGCGGTGGTGATCGCCCACCGGCTGTCGACCGTGGAGATCGCGGACCGGGTCCTGGTCATGGAGCACGGCCGCATCGTGGAGGACGGCGCCCCGGCCGAACTCATCGGCGGCACAGGCCGGTTCGCGGGCCTGCACCGCGTCTGGCGGGAGAGCCTGGTCTGACGGCCGCGCCGGGACGCCGCACTGTCCGACGAGGAGTGGACGGCGCGGAACGAGCCACAGTTCGAAGCTGTCTCGACAGGGTGGCATTTTCAGGTTCTTCACACTCTTTTCGAACACGACGACTTCGCGCCCGACCTCGCTGTCCGCTTGGAATTCGCGCTACGGAGGACCCCGGGCGACATCGCGGTGATGATCGGCGAAACGTCCGCTTAACGAACATGACCATTACGGCAACGAACGAATTTCGGCCATCTTGTTGACGCGGTCCTGACAGGTGCCTCCATCTGCTGACACTCTTCACCCCGTTCTGCGCACTGCCTGCTCTGCCCGGACGGCTCGCTCTGCCGCCGGTACCCCCCTTGCAGAAGGAGTCCGCGTGAGATCCACGCCCAGCCGTCGTGCCACCGCGACCGGCGCTCTGATAGCCGCAGCAGCCCTCCTGGCCGCCGGAGTCCAGACCGGCACCGCCACCGCGACACCGGCCGACGCCCCCGGCGCCACCGCCTCGGCCTCGGCCTCGGCCTCGGCCGGCGCCATTCACGGTGCGCTGCCCAAGCAGCTCTCGCCCTCCCAGCGTGCGGAGCTGATCCGCGACGCGAACGCGAGCACGGCGGCCACCGCCAAGGAGCTCGGCCTCGGCTCGCAGGAGAAGCTCGTCGTCCGGGACGTCATCCAGGACAACGACGGCACCACGCACACCCGTTACGAGCGCACCTTCAGCGGACTTCCGGTCCTCGGCGGCGACCTGATCGTCCAGGAGTCGAAGGCCGGCACGACCGAGAGCGTCACCAAGGCCTCCAAGGCCACCACCGCCCAGCTGAAGGCCGTGGACACGACCGCGGACGTCGCCCCGGCGACCGCCCAGAAGCAGGCGCTCGGTGCGGCCAAGGCCGCGGGCTCGGACAGGACGGTGGCCGAGAAGGCGCCGCGCAAGGTCGTCTGGATGGCGAGCGGCAAGCCGCAGCTCGCCTACGAGACCGTGGTCGGCGGGCTCCAGGAGGACGGCACCCCGAACGCGCTCCACGTCGTCACCGACGCGACCACCGGCGCGAAGCTCTACGAGTGGCAGGCCATCGAGAACGGCGTCGGCAACACGGAGTACAGCGGTCAGGTCACCCTCAACACCTCCGGGACGTACAACCTGACCGACACCACCCGCGGTAACCACAAGACGTACAACCTGAACCACGGTTCGTCCGGCACGGGCACCCTCTTCTCCGGCACCGACGACGTCTGGGGCGACGGCACCCCCTCGAACGCGGAGACCGCGGCGGCGGATGCCCACTACGGTGCGGCCGAGACCTGGGACTACTACAAGAACGTCCAAGGCCGGACGGGCATCCGGGGCGACGGCGTCGGGGCGTACTCCCGGGTCCACTACGGCAACAACTACGTCAACGCCTTCTGGGACGACAGCTGCTTCTGCATGACGTACGGCGACGGCAGCGGGAACGCCTCACCGCTGACCGCACTGGACGTCGCGGCGCACGAGATGACGCACGGCGTCACCTCCAACACCGCCCGCCTGGTCTACAGCGGTGAGTCCGGTGGCCTCAACGAGGCGACCAGCGACATCTTCGCCACCGCCGTCGAGTTCTACGCCGACAACGCCACCGACAAGGGCGACTACCTCATCGGTGAGAAGATCAACATCAACGGCAACGGCACCCCGCTGCGCTACCAGGACAAGCCGAGCAAGGACGGCGCGTCCAAGGACGCCTGGTACTCGGGCATCGGGAACATCGACGTCCACTACTCGTCGGGCCCGGCCAACCACTTCTTCTACCTTCTCTCGGAAGGCAGCGGCGCCAAGACCATCAACGGCGTCTCGTACGACTCCCCGACCTCCGACGGCCTGCCGGTGACCGGCATCGGCCGCGACAAGGCCGCGCTGATCTGGTTCAAGGCGCTCACCACCAAGTTCAGCTCCAACACGAACTACGCGTCCGCCCGCACGGGCACGCTCGCCGCGGCCGGTGAGCTGTACGGCACCACCAGCGCCGAGTACAAGGCCGTGGGCGACGCCTGGGCCGGCATCAACGTCGGCACGCGTCCCGGCGGCGGCACCGACCCCGGCGGCACGGTCTTCGAGAACAACACCGTCACGGCCATCCCGGACCGCGGCGCGGCCGTCACCAGCTCGATCAACGTCACCGGCCGCACCGGCAACGCCCCCAGCGCCCTCAAGGTCGGCGTGGACATCACCCACACCTACCGCGGTGACCTGGTCATCGACCTCGTCGCCCCGAACGGCACGACCTACCGCCTGAAGAACTCGTCCCCCACCGACTCGGCGGACAACGTCCAGACCACGTACACGGTCAACGCCTCGTCGAACGTGGCGAACGGGACCTGGAAGCTGAAGGTCCAGGACGTCTACTCGGGCGACACCGGAAAGATCAACAGCTTCAAGCTGACCTTCTGAACCCAGCCGCACGGCGTGCACCACGGCTGACGCGGCATCCCGCCCGGGAGGAGTACCCACTCCTCCCGGGCGGTTCCACGCTCAGTTCGGGTTGTCCGCGTGGGTCAGCGTCTCCCAGGCGACGAACAGGTTGTCGGTCCCGGCGGGCCTGCGCTGCTGCGTGAGGGTCTGGGTGTTGGTCATCGCGATGCCCATCCGGTTGTGCAGCGCGTTGAACCCGACCTCGGTGACCGGGCCGAGGTTGTCCTTGAGCGATCCGCCGCAGAGCGACGACGGAACGGCCTCGCCCAGCTGGTACTTGGCGTGCAGACCCAGCGCGTGGCGCAGCCGGTCGGCGATCTCCGGGTAGAGGTCCTGGCCCTGGATCCGGCCGGTCTCGGCGATGTGCGAGACGGCGGAGATGCCGTAGCCGGTGTGGGTGAGATCGCGGCAGGTCTCCTGCGAGAGGCCGTCCATGAAGGTCGACTGGCCCTGCCAGTACTTGATGATCTTGTCGCGGGTGTCCAGCCCGCTGCCGGGCGCCGCCTTCGGCAGCGCGCCGTCCGAGGTCAGATAGATGTACGCGGGAACGCGTCCGCGGAATTTGGTGACCGCCCTGTCGTACGAGGTGCGGTCCTCCAGGAAGACCGAGATGCCGATCGCGGCCTCGGTCATGCTCAGTTCCCAGTTCCCGTTGCTGTTCGAGCCGTTGATGACCTTGGGCAGATAGACGTCGCGCAGCATGGTGGCGAACCGGCCCGCGTTCGGCCAGCCGCTGTAGGTGTACTTGATGATCTCGGCGGCGCGCGGCCAGGAGGAGCCGGCCCAGCCGGTCTGGAGCGGGGCGTTGCTGTTGGTGTGGTCCTTGATCACGGCCGACCAGGCGTCCATGATCTCGACGGCCTTGGCGGCGTAGCGGCTGTCCTGGGTGATGTACCAGGCCAGCGAGAGCGTGTAGGCGGCTATCGCGTCCTCGCGCTCGTCGGTGCAGCCGTAGTTGGGGTTGGAGTACGAGCCGCACTCGACGACGGCCCGGGGCTTGGCCGTCCGGGTGAGCGAGGCGTACTTGCTCGCCATCATCTGGTCGTAGGCGCTCTTCCAGGGCTGCGCGCCGGCCTGCACCTTGGCGCGTACGAAGTCCAGCTGGGGGCGGCTGACGAGTACGCCGGGGTGGGTGAAGGCGGCGGGGGCCGCGGCCACCGCCGGGGCGGGTTCCGGGGCGGCCCGGACGGCCGTGGCCGGGGCCATGCAGAGGCCGGTGATCAGTGCCGCGAGTGCGGTGGCGAGGCCGAGGCCGCGCCCGATGGTTCCGGTGCGCATGTGGGGGGTGCCTTCCGGTGCGGGGGAGGTCCGGCAACTCGACCCGGAAGCAGAAAAGTTCATACACATGAACCCTGGGTCGAACTGTGAACCCTGCGATGAGTGAGGAACGTAAAGCCATCGCATGCACACGTCAAGCATGTGTGTTCAGAAATCGAAGGACCCGGCACCGATGGAGCGGTGCCGGGCCCTCGCGCGGCCGGGAGAACGGGACGTCAGCGCATCAGCAGCCCCGCGCCCTCGCCCGCCGCACCCGCCGGCTGTGCGACCAGGCCTAGTTCGGCGCCACCGGCCAGCAGCGGATGGGAGGGCAGCACCCGCACGGTGTACCCGTAGGCGCCCGTGCGGTCGAGGGCGAGCGGGCCGTCGTACAGCCAGCGCCCCTCCAGGTCCTGGCCCCCGGCCGGCTTCAGCGGGAACACCTGGGCGTCCGTGATGGAGTCGGCGAAGTCCACCCGGCCGGCCACCGCCTGCACCTCCACGTCGTCCGGCTCCAGCGTCCCGAGGCTGATCCGGACCCGCAGCGCCAGCGTCGAGCCCAGCTCCGCCGAGCCGCCCGCCTCGGTGGGCGTCACCGTCTCGACATGGTCGACCGCCACCCGCGGCCAGGCCGCCCGGACCCTGGCCTTCCAGTCGGCGAGCTGCCGTGCGGTGGTGGCGTCCAGGGAGCGCTGGGCGAGCGCCGCGGGGGCGTACAGCCGGTCCACGTACTCACGGACCATGCGCCCCGCGAGGACCTTGGGGCCGAGGGTGCCCAGCGTGCGGCGGACCATTTCGATCCAGCGCTCCGGGAGCCCCTCGCCGCCGCGGTCGTAGAAGCGGGGCGCGACCCGGTCCTCGATCAGCTCGTAGAGCGCGTTGGCCTCAAGGTCGTCGCGCCGGTCCTCGTCCATGGCGGAGCCGTCGGCCGTCGGGATCGCCCAGCCGAAGTCCGGTTCGAACCACTCGTCCCACCAGCCGTCGAGAACCGACAGGTTGAGACAGCCGTTGAGCGCGGCCTTCATCCCGCTCGTACCGCACGCCTCCAGCGGGCGCAGCGGATTGTTCAGCCAGACATCGCACCCCGGGTAGAGCTTCTGGGCCATCGCCATGCCGTAGTCGGGCAGGAAGACGATGCGATGACGCACCCGGGGGTCGTCGGAGAACCGGACCAGCTCCTGGACCAGCCGCTTCCCGCTGTCGTCGGCCGGATGCGCCTTGCCCGCCACGACGATCTGGATCGGGCGCTCCGGGTGGAGGAGCAGCCTCCGCAGCCGGTCGCGGTCGCGCAGCATCAGCGTCAGCCGCTTGTACGAGGGCACCCGGCGGGCGAAGCCGATCGTCAGCACGTCGGGGTCCAGCACGCCGTCGATCCAGCCGAGTTCGGCGGCCTGCGCGCCGCGGGTGCGCCAGGAGGCGTGGAGCCGCTGCCGCACCTCGGTCACCAGGTGTTCGCGCAGGGTCCGGCGCAGGTCCCAGAGCTGCCGGTCGGGGATGCCGGCGGCGGCGTCCCACCGTCCGGGGGTGCCCCCGGACTCGGTCCGCAGCCGGTAGATCTCGGGGGCGACCCAGGTGGGTGCGTGGACCCCGTTGGTCACGGAGGTGATCGGCACCTCCGGGGCGTCGAAGCCCGGCCAGAGCCCGGCGAACATCTCCCGGCTGACCGCGCCGTGCAGGGTGGAGACGCCGTTGGCCCGCTGGGCGAGCCGCAGGCCCATCACGGCCATGTTGAAGACGCCGGGGTCGCCGCCGTCGTACGTCTCCATGCCCAGTTGCAGGACGCGTTCGGCACAGACGCCCGGCAGCTCTCCGTCGTCACCGAAGTGACGGGCGACGAGTTCGCGGTCGAACCGGTCGATCCCGGCCGGCACCGGCGTGTGGGTGGTGAAAACGGTGCCCGCCCGTACGGACTCCACCGCGGAGCCGAAGTCCAGGCCGGTGCCGGAGAGCTCCCGGATGCGTTCGAGGCCGAGGAACCCGGCGTGGCCCTCGTTGGTGTGGAACACCTCGGGCGCCGGGTGGCCGGTGAGCCGGCAGTAGGTCCGTACGGCGCGCACGCCGCCGATGCCCAGCAGCATCTCCTGGAGCAGCCGGTGTTCGCTGCCGCCGCCGTACAGCCGGTCGGTGACCTCGCGCTCGCCGGGTGCGTTCCCCTCGACGTCGGAGTCGAGCATGAGGAGCGGCACCCGGCCCACCAGGGCCTGCCAGATGTGGGCGTGCAGCGACCGGCCGCCGGGGAGCGCCAGGACCACCTCGCTGGGTGTTCCGTCGGCTTCGCGCAGCAGGGTGAGCGGCAGTTCGTTGGGGTCGAGGACGGGATAGTGCTCCTGCTGCCAGCCGTCCCGGGAGAGGCTCTGGCGGAAGTAGCCGTGGCGGTAGAGCAGGCCGACGCCGACCAGGGGCACGCCCAGGTCGCTGGCGGCCTTGAGGTGGTCGCCGGCCAGGATGCCGAGTCCCCCGGAGTACTGGGGCAGGGCCGCGGTCACCCCGAACTCGGGCGAGAAGTAGGCGATGGCGGCGGGCAACTCGACGCCCTGCGCCAGTTGTTCCTGGTACCACCTGGGGCCCTGGAGGTAGTCCCGGAGACCGGCGGACACCGCGGTCAGCCGGCGCAGGAACTCTTCGTCCCGGGCCAGCTCGGTGAGCCGCCCGGCGGACACGGCACCGAGCAGGCGCACGGGGTCGCCGTCCGCCGTCCGGCCGGCCACCGGGTCGACGGCCTCGAAGAGCTCACGGGTCTCGGTGTGCCAGGACCAGCGCAGGTTACGGGCGAGGTCGCTGAGCGGTTGAAGGGTGTCGGGGAGGACGGGGCGCACGGTGAATCGACGAATGGCCTTCACGTTTTCCACCTTTACAGGGGACGTCCGAATCCGAGGGGACGCACCACGGTGTGCGCCGCTCCGTCACTCTCGACGTTAACCGTGTGCGGCCCTCCGCAACCACGGCGCGCGGCCGTCCGGTGGGGTGCGACCCCGGGCGGGCCGACCGCCCCTTCCGCTCCGCCCTCCCGGGCACCGCCCGGCACTGGACGCGGCTGCGGACACATGCGTCACAGGCGTTATGGCCGATTCCCTCACCTCGTACGGCCTTGTGGGCCTTCGCCCCACAGGGAAGGCTTCCCAGTGGCGCCCGCCGTCCCCGCGTGCGCCGGATTTCCGCGACCCCGCGCACGCGCGGCGGAGCCCGGCGCATTCAGAACGTCACAGATACGCCCGAGTAGTTAACAAACCACCGGATTGGCCCACCGGCATCCATGGGAAGGCTTCTCCGGTACCCGGAACGGATGCATTCGGATGACAGCCGAAGGCGATCCACCTCAGGCCCACAGACGATTCATCCGCTGTTCGGCGGCAATCCGCCCGCGGTTCGTATGCGATCGGTACGGCCCGCGCGCATTCGGTCCACACCCGTGCACCACACCCTCGCCCCATCCATTCGAGTGCCATTCGAGTGAACGCGGACAGGAGCGGCCATGCCCACATCCCACCAGTCGTCAACGGAGCAGCTAGAAAGGACGGACCCCCGTCATCGCGGCGCGCGCGTTCAGCCGTCCGCAGCCACAACGCGCCCTGTTGAGTCCGAGCTCCAGTCCCCAGGTGATTCCATGATCGGTCGAATTCCCGTCCTCGACGTCCGCCCCCTCGTCGATTGCGGAAGAAGGCCCGCCAAGGCGGTTTCCGGTGAAACCTTCCAGGTCACCGCGACCGTCTTCCGCGAGGGCCATGACGCGGTCGCGGCCAACGTCGTCCTGCGGGACCCGAGCGGGCGGTCCGGCCCCTGGACACCGATGCGCGAGCTCGCTCCGGGCACCGACCGCTGGGGCGCCGACGTGACCCCGGACGCCGAGGGCCGCTGGACGTACACGGTCGAGGCGTGGAGCGATCCGGTGGCCACCTGGCGGCACACCGCCCGGATCAAGATCCCGGCGGGGATCGACACCGCGCTCGTCCTGGCGGAGGGCGCCGAGCTGTACGAGCGGGCCGCCGGCGGCGTGCCGAAGCGGGACGGCCGTGAGGCGGTGCTGTCCGCGGTCGACGCCCTGCGTGACGCGGCCCGCCCGGCCGCAGCCCGGCTGGCCGCCGCGCTCACCCCCGAGGCGGACGAGGCGCTGGCCGGTCACCCGCTGCGTGAGCTGGTCACGGCCTCGCGCCCGATGCCGCTCGTCGTCGAGCGCCGGCGCGCCCTGTTCGGTTCCTGGTACGAGCTGTTCCCCCGTTCCGAGGGCGCCAGGGCCGAACCGGCCCCGCCGGCGAAACCTGCGGGGAAGGGCCGCGCGGCCAAGGCGCGAGCGGCCTCGGCGCGGCCTCCCCGCATCATCGGCGGCACCTTCCGCACGGCTGCCGAGCGGCTGCCGGCGGTCGCCGCGATGGGGTTCGACGTGGTCTACCTGCCGCCGATCCACCCCATCGGGACCACCCACCGCAAGGGGCCGAACAACTCCCTCTCCCCCGCCGCGCACGATGTGGGGGTGCCCTGGGCGATCGGTTCGGCCGAGGGCGGTCACGATGCCGTCCATCCCGGTCTCGGCACTCTCGACGACTTCGGCCATTTCGTCGAGACCGCCCGTAACCTGCGCATGGAGATCGCCCTGGATTTCGCCCTCCAGTGCTCCCCCGACCACCCCTGGGTGACGGAGCACCCCGAGTGGTTCCATCACCGAGCGGACGGCAGCATCGCCTACGCGGAGAATCCGCCCAAGAAATACCAGGACATCTATCCGATCGCTTTCGACAAGGATCTGAGCGGAATCGTCACGGAGACCCTGCGCATCCTCCGGTTCTGGATGGACCACGGGGTACGGATCTTCCGCGTCGACAATCCGCACACCAAACCGGTGATCTTCTGGGAGAAGGTGATCGCCGACATCAACCGCACCGATCCCGATGTGATCTTCCTGGCCGAGGCATTCACCCGTCCCGCGATGATGCACGCACTCGCCACCGTCGGGTTCCAGCAGTCGTACACCTACTTCACCTGGCGCAACAACCGGCAGGAAATCACCGATTACGTCACCGAACTGTCCGGTGAGACGGCCTCCTTCATGAGGCCCAATTTCTTCGTGAACACCCCCGACATCCTTCCCGGATATCTCCAGGACGGCGGCCGGCCCGCCTTCGAGACACGGGCGGTGCTCGCGGCGACGCTCTCCCCCACCTGGGGGGTGTACGCGGGGTACGAGCTCTGCGAGAACACCCCGGTCCGCAGCGGCAGTGAGGAGTACCTCGACTCGGAGAAGTACGAGATCCGGCCCAGGGACTGGGAAGCCGCCGAGCGTGAGGGCCGGTCGCTGGCCCCGCTCATCACCACGCTCAACCGGATCAGGCGCCGCCACCCGGCGCTGCAGCAGCTGCGTGACGTGCACTTCCACTCGTCCGACAACGACGCCCTGATCGTTTACAGCAAGCGCTCCGGTTCGAACATCGTTCTGATGGTCGTCAACCTCGACCCGCACCACACCCAGGAGGCGACCGTCTCGTTGGACATGCCGCAACTCGGCCTGGACCGGCACGAGAGCGTGCCGGTGCGCGACGAGCTCACCGGCACTTCCTACCACTGGGGCAGGACCTTCTATGTGCGCCTTGAGCCGGGCGTGACGCCCGCGCACATCGCCGTCCTGCGACCGTCCCCGCCGACCGGAGGGTCACCCACACCATGATCGTCAATGAGCCCGTCCACGACACGTTCGAGGACACCCCGGCCAAGGACCGCGATCCCGACTGGTTCAAGCGTGCCGTCTTCTACGAAGTCCTCGTGCGTTCCTTCCAGGACTCCAACGGCGACGGCATCGGAGATCTGAAGGGAATCACCTCCAAACTGGACTACCTCCAGTGGCTGGGCGTCGACTGCCTCTGGCTGCCGCCGTTCTTCAAGTCGCCGCTGCGCGACGGTGGTTACGACGTCTCCGACTACACCGCCGTACTGCCGGAGTTCGGCGACCTCGCCGACTTCGTCGAGTTCGTCGACGCCGCGCACCAGCGCGGAATGCGCGTGATCATCGACTTCGTCATGAATCACACCAGCGACCAGCACGACTGGTTCCAGCAGTCCCGCACCGACCCCGAGGGTCCGTACGGCGACTACTACGTCTGGGCCGACGACGACAAGCAGTTCCAGGACGCCCGGATCATCTTCGTCGACACCGAGACGTCCAACTGGACCTTCGACCCGGTGCGCAAGCAGTACTACTGGCACCGGTTCTTCTCGCACCAGCCCGACCTCAACTACGAGAACCCGGCGGTGCAGGAGGAGATCATCTCCGCCCTGCGCTTCTGGCTGGACCTCGGCATCGACGGCTTCCGGGTCGACGCCGTGCCCTACCTCTACCAGCGCGAGGGCACCAACTGCGAGAACCTCCCGGAGACCCACGGCTTCCTCAAGCGGGTCCGCAAGGAGATCGACGCCAACTACCCGGACACCGTGCTGCTCGCCGAGGCCAACCAGTGGCCGGAGGACGTCGTCGACTACTTCGGCGACTACCGGGCCGGCGGCGACGAGTGCCACATGGCGTTCCACTTCCCCGTGATGCCACGGATCTTCATGGCCGTGCGGCGCGAGAGCCGCTACCCGGTCTCCGAAATCCTGGCCAAGACGCCGGCGATCCCGTCCGGCTGCCAGTGGGGCATCTTCCTGCGCAACCACGACGAGCTGACGCTCGAAATGGTCACCGACGAAGAGCGCGACTACATGTACGCGGAGTACGCCAAGGATCCGCGGATGCGGGCCAACATCGGCATCAGGCGGCGCCTGGCACCGCTGCTGGACAACGACCGCAACCAGATCGAGCTGTTCACCGCGCTGCTGCTGTCCCTGCCGGGCTCCCCGATCCTCTACTACGGGGACGAGATCGGGATGGGCGACAACATCTGGCTGGGCGACCGGGACGCCGTGCGCACCCCGATGCAGTGGACGCCCGACCGGAACGCCGGATTCTCCTCCAGCGATCCGGGGCGGCTCTTCCTCCCCACGATCATGGATCCGGTCTACGGCTACCAGGTCACCAACGTCGAGGCGGCGATGGCCTCGCCGTCGTCGCTGCTGCACTGGACGCGCCGGATGATCGAGATCCGCAAGCAGAACCCCGCGTTCGGCCTCGGCTCGTACAGCGAACTGCCCTCGACCAACCCCGCGGTGCTCGCCTTCACCCGTGAGCACGGGGACGACCTCGTGCTGTGCGTGCACAACTTCTCGCGGTTCGCGCAGCCGACGGAGCTCGATCTGAGGTCCTTCAACGGGCGTCATCCGGTGGAGCTGATCGGCGGGGTGCGCTTCCCCGCCATCGGTGAGTGGCCCTATCTGCTGACTCTCGCGGGACACGGGTTCTACTGGTTCCGGCTGCGCAAGGACGCGCCGCCGAGCTGACCGGAAGCCGGTGCGGGGCGGTTTCCGCCGCTCCGCACGGGGCACTCTCCCACCATATCGAACGCTTCAGGACCCTTCCAGGATCCTCCTGGCGTTTCGTTCCCTTCGAGTCGAGTCCGTACGGATCATCCTGACCCGACACGTCCCGCACAGCCGGACAGCCAATGCCGCAATCCGGGACACTCTTCGCATCCTGTGGTGTGCCCGGGGAAAGGACGCGATGCCATGTCGGAGGCTGCATCCGCTCAGGTCACCCTGGCGAACAGCACAGCCCTGCTCCCGTCTCTCGGACCGCTGCTGCATGAATGGCTGCCCAGGCAGCGGTGGTTCGCCGGCAAGGGCCGGCCGATCACGGCCTTCTCGCTCGTGTCGGCGACCGAGATACTGCCGGTGAAGAGGTCCGGCGGCCCCACCGCCGGCCCCGGGCTCCTGCATCTGCTGGTCCGGGTCCACCAGCCCACCATGCCCGCCCAGCCGCCCATCGACTGCTACCAGTTGCTGCTCGGCGTACGGGCCACGCTGCCGCCCCGGCTGGCGCCCGCCCTCATCGGCCATGTGACGGGCGGTCCGCTGGCCGGCCGGAGCGTCTACGACGGGCTGCACGACCCGCGCCTCGCCGCTCTGCTGCTGGAGCGGCTGCGCATCCCGGGGCGTCTCGGTACCCTCCGGTTCGGCCGGGGCGCGGCCCCGGTCCCCGACGGCCTCGCGCCCCGGGTGCTGGAAACCGAGCAGTCCAACTCCTCGCTCGTCTACGGCGACTCCTACATCCTCAAGATCTTCCGCCGGGTGTTCCCCGGCACCAACCCCGATCTCGAACTGCCCCTCGCGCTCGCCCGCGAGGGGTGCGGGCGCGTCCCGGCCCCCGTCGCCTGGTTCGAGTCCACCGCGGCGGAACAGCTCACGCTCGGTGTACTCCAGCCGTTCCTGCGCGGTGCGCAGGACGGCTGGCAGCTCGCCCTGCGCGCACTCGCGGCGGGCCATGACTTCGGGCCCGAGGCCCGCGCGCTGGGGCGGGCCACCGCCGAGGTGCACACCGCGCTCGCCGCGGCGCTGCCCACGCCCGCCCTGCGCCGTGCGCAGACCGACGAGCTGGCCGCCGGCATGGTGCGGCGGCTGGAGGCGGCCGCCCACGCGGTGCCGGAGCTGGTGCCGTACGTCCCCGGGCTGCGGGCCGCCTTCGACGCCGTTACGGCGCTGAGTCACCTGGGGCGGAGCTGGGCGGCCCAGCGGGTACACGGCGATCTCCATCTCGGCCAGACCCTGCGCGGGAGCGACGGCTTCTGGTCGCTGATCGACTTCGAGGGCGAACCGGCCCGCCCGCTCCCGGAACGCCGCAGCCCGCAGCCACCGGCGCGCGACATCGCCGGAATGCTCCGCTCCTTCGACTACGCGGCCCGCTCGCACCGGCCCTGGAACGCCGACTGGGCGGCGCGCTGCCGGTCCGCCTACTGCGACGGGTACGCGGAGGCCGCGGGCATCGACCCCCGCGGCGAACCGGAGCTGCTGCGGGCCCACGAGACCGACAAGGCGGTGTACGAAGTGCTGTACGAGGCACGGCACCGGCCCGACTGGCTTCCGGTCCCGATGGCCGCCATCCACCGCCTGGCCGCCGTCACCGACTGACGCCCGCCACCGCGCGCGGCCCGCCGGCACCCCCATCCCCCGCCCCGCCCACACCCCCGAGGAGGCTGTCCCTGTGACCGCCCGCAAGCCGTCCCGCAACGCGCCCGATCCCGCTCCGACCACCCCCGAAGCAACGCTCGCCACGGCTCCGGCCGAGCACGCGGACGCCACCGCCGCCGGCCCTGCGACCGGGACCCTCGCACCGCCGGAAGCGAGCACCCCGCCCCCGGCTCCGGTCACCACACCGATCACCGCTGCCACTCCCGCTCCCGCCGCCACTCCCGCTCCCGCCAAACGGGCGAAGCGAGCGGCCGCGGCCCCGCCTCGTCCCCGCAGCGCCGCGGCCGACCAGGGGGTCCGCCCGGCCCCGGCCCTGGACGGCGGCGACCGGGGCCGGCTCCTGGCGGGTGAGCACCACGCACCGCACGACTTCCTCGGCGCACACCGGATCCCCGACGGGGTCACGTTCCGGGTGCTGCGCCCCTTCGCCCGGTCCGTCACCGTGCTGGCCGACGGGCTGCGGACCCCGCTGCACGAGGACGGCGACGGATTCTTCTCCGCGCTCCTGCCGATGCCGGCGGTCCCCGAGTACCAGCTCCTGGTCGCCTACGAGGACAACGAGATCGAGGTCCAGGACCCGTACCGCTTCCTGCCCGCGCTCGGCGACCTCGATCTGCACCTGATCGGCGAGGGCCGGCACGAGGAGCTGTGGACCGCGCTGGGTGCCCAGCCGATGGAGCACCAGGGCGTCACCGGAACCCGGTTCACGGTCTGGGCCCCCAACGCCCGCGGGGTACGCGTCGCGGGCGACTTCAACTACTGGGACGGCACCGGCTTCCCGATGCGCTCACTCGGCTCCAGCGGGGTGTGGGAGCTGTTCCTGCCCGCGATCGGGGAGGGGGCGCTCTACAAGTTCGACATCTGCCGCCCGGACGGTTCGCACACCCTGCGCGCCGACCCGATGGCCCGCCATGCCGAGGTCCCGCCCGCCAACGCCTCGGTCGTGACGGCCTCGCACCACGTCTGGCGGGACCAGGAGTGGATGGCCCGTCGCGGTGACGTCCCGGTGCACGAGGCGCCGCTCTCCGTCTACGAGGTGCACCTGCCGTCCTGGCGCCCCGGTCTCACCTATCGCCAGCTCTCCGAGCAACTCCCGGCGTACGTACGCGATCTGGGGTTCACGCACGTGGAGCTGATGCCGGTCTCCGAGCACCCCTTCGGCGGCTCGTGGGGCTATCAGGTCACCGGCTTCTTCGCCCCGACCTCCCGGATGGGCACACCGGACGACTTCCGCTTCCTGGTCGACGCGCTGCACCGGGCCGGGATCGGCGTCATCGTCGACTGGGTGCCGGCCCACTTCCCGCGCGACGAGTGGGCGCTCGCCGAGTTCGACGGCCGGCCGCTGTACGAGCACTCGGACCCGCAGCGGGCCGCGCATCCGGACTGGGGCACGCTCGAATTCGACTTCGGCCGCACCGAGGTGCGCAACTTCCTGGTCGCCAACGCCACTTACTGGTGCGAGGAGTTCCACATCGACGGGCTGCGGGTCGACGCCGTCGCCTCGATGCTCTACCTCGACTACTCGCGCGAGGACGGCGAGTGGTCCCCGAACGAGCACGGCGGCCGGGAGAACCTGGACGCCGTCGCCTTCCTCCAGGAGATGAACGCCACGGTCTACCGGCGCAGCCCCGGCGTCGTGACCATCGCCGAGGAGTCCACCGCCTGGGACGGTGTCACCCGCGCCACGCATCACGTCGGCCCCGGCGGTTTCGGCGGGCTCGGCTTCGGGCTGAAGTGGAACATGGGCTGGATGCACGACTCGCTGGAGTACGTGTCGAAGGAGCCGGTGCACCGCAAGTACCACCACGACGAGATGACCTTCTCGATGGTGTACGCGTACAGCGAGAACTATGTGCTGCCGGTCTCGCACGACGAGGTCGTGCACGGCAAGCGGTCGCTGGTCAGCAAGATGCCCGGCGACTGGTGGCAGCAGCGCGCCAACCACCGCGCCTATCTCGGCTTCATGTGGTCCCACCCGGGCAAGCAACTCCTCTTCATGGGGCAGGAGTTCGCGCAGGGGGCGGAGTGGTCGGAGGGCCACGGCCCGGACTGGTGGCTGCTCGATCCGTCGTACGCGGCGGAGAGTGACCACCGG
Organism: Streptomyces brevispora; assembly: GCF_007829885.1. NCBI lineage: Bacteria > Bacillati > Actinomycetota > Actinomycetes > Kitasatosporales > Streptomycetaceae > Streptomyces > Streptomyces brevispora. Next base: position 4,567,076 of record NZ_VIWW01000001.1, on the reverse strand, counting down.
GGCGTACGGACCCTGGTCAGCGATCTGAACACGGTGTACGGGGCGACGCCCGCGCTCTGGCAGCGCGACACGGTCCCGGAGGGGTTCGCCTGGGTGGAGGGGGGCGCCGCCGAGGACAACGTCTTCGCGTTCCTGCGCTTCGACGCGGACGGGTCACCGCTGCTGTCCGTCTGCAACTTCTCGCCGGTGGTCCGCCACGACTACCGGATCGGGGTGCCGGACGGCCCGCAGGCGTGGGTGGAGGTCCTGAACACGGACGCGGAACGGTACGGCGGCAGCGACGTGCGCAACGACGGGCCGCTGAAGCCGGAGGCCGTACCGGCCCACGGCAGGGCGACGAGCATGGCTCCGACGCTGCCGCCGCTGGCGACGGTGTGGTTCAAGCCGGCGTGAGCGACGAACCGGCCCCGCGGGTGTTCCCTCACCCGCGGGGCCAGTGGCCTCACACCGTCTCGAACACGTCCTCCAGCTCCTGGAGCAGCCGGCGCTTCGGCCGGGCGCCGACCATCGACTTCACCGGCTCGCCCGACCGGAACACCATCAGGGTCGGCATCGACAGCACCGCGTACCGGGAGGTGATCCCGGGATTCCGGTCGACATCGATCTGGACGATCTTGACGCGCTCGCTCTCCTCGGCCGCGATCGCTCCCAGTACGGGGGCGAGCTGGCGGCACGGTCCGCACCAGTCGGCGGTGAATTCGACGAGGACGGGGAGCCCCGCCCCCAGCACCTCCGCGTCGAAGGTCTCGTCGGTGACCTCGGCGACGCCCTCCACCTGGATCATCTGTCATCCTCCCAGTTCGCATCGTGGTTCGGGGCCGCCGGGCAGCTCGGACGACGCCTCGAGTTCGGCGCGGGCCAGCTGGGCGCCCACCTCCGTACGGACCGTCCGCAGCTGCTCGATGAGCGAGTCGAGCTCGCCGAGCTTGCGCCGGTAGACGGCGAGGGAGGCGGGGCAGGCGTCACCGGCCGGATGACCGGCCTGCAGGCACTCGACGAAGGGCCGGGTCTCCTCCAGGTCGAACCCGAAGTCCTGCAGGGTCCGGATCTGCTGGAGCAGCCGCAGATCGCCCTCGTCGTACGTGCGGTACCCGTTCTCCGCCCGCCGCGTGGGCAGCAGCCCGCGCGACTCGTAGTAGCGCAGAGTCCGCGTCGTCGTTCCGGCCCGCTCGGCCAGCTCCCCGATTCGCATGGGACGACCGTAGACCTTGACGCCGACGTCAGGGCAAGGACGTCCGGACGGGAACGGGCGCGCGCCGGGCCGGTACGGAGTGTGCCCGTACCGGCCCGGCGCGCATGGGGGTCGTGGTGGCGGCTACGCCTTCGTCATCGAGACCTCGCGCTCGCCCTCGCGCGGCTCGGGGACGTCCGTGCCGCCGCCGTGCGCGTCGTCCGCGTCGAGCATCGACTCGTCCCAGGGGAGCTCGCCGGAGAGCACCCGGTCGACGCGTTCCTTGTCGATCTCCTTGGTCCAGGTGCCGACCAGGACCGTGGCGACCGCGTTGCCCGCGAAGTTCGTCAGGGCGCGGGCCTCGCTCATGAACCGGTCGATGCCGACGATCAGGCCGACGCCGTCGACCAGTTCGGGGCGGTGCGACTGGAGCCCGCCCGCGAGGGTGGCGAGACCGGCGCCGGTGACCCCGGCCGCCCCCTTGGAGGCGATGATCATGAAGAGCAGGAGGGAGATCTGCTGGGTCGCGCTCAGCGGGTCGCCCATCGCGTTGGCGATGAAGAGCGACGACATCGTGAGGTAGATCGCGGTGCCGTCCAGGTTGAACGAGTAGCCGGTCGGGACGGTGATCCCGACGACGGGCTTGCTGACCCCGAGGTGCTCCATCTTGGCGATCAGCAGCGGCAGCGCGGACTCCGACGAGGAGGTCGACAGGATCAGCAGGAACTCGCGGCCCAGGTACTTCAGCAGGAGCAGCAGGTTCACCCCGGCGACGAGCCGCAGGATCGCGCCGAGCACCGCGAAGACGAAGATCGCACAGGTGACGTAGAAGCCGATCATGATGACGGCGAGGGACTTCAGCGCGTCGACGCCGGTCTCCCCGACCACCGCGGCCATCGCACCGAACGCGCCGACCGGGGTGGCCCACATGATCATGGACAGGATGCGGAAGACGAGTCGCTGGATGTGGCCGATGCCGCGCAGCACCGGCTCGCCGGCCGGGCCGAGCGCCTGCAGGGCGAAGCCCGTCAGCAGTGCGATCAGCAGGGTCTGGAGGACCTCGCCGCCGGTGAAGGCGGAGACCATGGTGGTCGGGATGATGCCGACGAGGAAGTCGGCCGTCGATTCGCCGCCGCCGCTCGCCTGGTGCTCACCGGCGGCCCGTGCCGCGTCGGTGAGGTGCAGGCTCGTGCCCGGCTCGAGGATGTTGCCGACGACCAGGCCGATGCCGAGCGCGACGGTCGACATCACCAGGAAGTAGCCGAGGGCGAGGCCGCCGACCGCGCCGACCTTGGCGGCCTTGCGGACCGAGCCGACGCCCAGCACGATCGTGCAGAAGATGATGGGCGAGATCATCATCTTGATCAGATTGACGAAGGCGGTGCCGAGCGGCTTCAGCTCGACGGCGACTCCGGGGGCGGCGAAGCCCACGATGATCCCGAGCCCCACCGCCACGATCACGGCGAGATACAGATACTTCGTACGGTCCCGCTTGGCGGCGGCCACTCCCACGGGGGTCTCCTCGGTTCGTCCTTGTCCCTCCCCCGTCCCTGGGGGCTCCGGCGACTATTCCGCCCCCTGTGACCCCGGTCACCCTTACGTGCATTTCGTTCATATGTTTTCGGCCAGGCAGACTGTGGGCATGCGCATTCCCCGTCCTCGCGCCCGTCCGCGCAGCCTGGCCGGACAGCTCTTCGCCATGCAGGTGGTGCTGGTGGCGGCCGTCGTGGCGGGGTGCGCGTTCTTCGCGTACGTCTCGGGCAGCGCGCAGGCCCGGGAGACCGCGACCCGGCAGGTCAGGGCGGTGGCCCTGGCGGTGGCCGGTTCGCCGTCGGTTCGGGAGGCGATCCGCGCCCCGGACCCGTCGGCCGTCCTCCAGCCGTACGCGGAGCGGGTCCGCAGGGACACCGGGATCGCCTTCGTCACGATCATGGATCCGCACCGGGTCCGCTGGACGCACCCGGACGCCGACCGGATCGGCGAGACCTTCCTCGGGCACACGGCGCGGGCCCTGCGCGGCGAGACGTTCTCGGAGACGTACACCGGCACGCTCGGCCCCTCGATCCGGGTCGTCACCCCGGTCCGGGACGGCGGCCGGATCGTCGGCCTGGTCAGTGCGGGCATCACGGTCGAGCGGGTCTCCACGCAGGTGCGGGCGCAGCTGGGCGCGCTGGGACTGGCGGCGGGTGCGGCGCTGGCGCTCGGTGGTGTCGGCACCTATGTGATCAACGCCCGGCTGCGACGGCACACCCACGGGATGAACGCCGCCGAGCTGAGCCGGCTGCACGACTACCACGAGGCCACGCTGCACGCGGTACGCGAGGGGCTCCTGATGCTCGACGGGCAGCACCGGATCGCGCTGATCAACGACGCGGGCCGGGAGCTGCTGGGGCTGGCTCCGGGTACGGTCGGGCGCCGGGTCTCCGAACTCGATCTGCCCGCGCCGCTGACCGGGGCGCTGCTCGCCTCCGAGGAGCGGGTCGACGAGGTGCATCTGACGGCGGACCGGGTGATCGTGGTCAACACCCGTCCGGTGGTGGGCGGTGAACGGCGCGGCACGGTCGTCACGTTGCGCGATCACACGGAACTGCAGGCGCTGTCCGGCGAGTTGGACTCGGAGCGGGGCTTCACGCAGGCGCTGCGCTCGCAGGCCCACGAGGCGGCGAACCGGCTGCACACGGTGGTGTCACTGATCGAGCTGGACCGGGCCGACGAGGCGGTCGGCTTCGCGACCGCGGAGCTGGAGCTGGCCCAGGCCCTGACCGACCGCGTCGTCGGCGCGGTCGCCGAACCGGTGCTGGCGGCCCTGCTGCTGGGCAAGGCCGCGCAGGCGAACGAGCGGGGGGTGGAGCTGGTGCTGGCGGACGACAGCCTGATCGACGACGGGGTCCTGCCCGAGGCGCTGCCGCAGCGCGATCTGGTGACCATCCTCGGCAATCTGATCGACAACGCGGTGGACGCGGCGTCGGAGGCGGCGACGGGCCCCGGCTCGGTGGACGATGCCGGTGACGGCGCCGTGCCCGCCCAGCGTGCCCCGTCGGCGCACCGTCCGGCACGCGCCCGGGTCACTGTCACCGCACTCGCCGGGGACGGCGAGCTCCTGCTGCGGGTCGCCGACAACGGGACGGGCGTCGACCCCGCCGATGCCGCGGAGGTGTTCCGGCGCGGCTGGTCGACGCACGGCGCCGGCCGCGGGATCGGGCTGGCACTCGTGCGGCAGGCCGCGCACCGCAACGGCGGGGTGGTCACGCTGGAGCGGGGGCCGGACGGCGGCGCGGAGTTCACCGTACGGCTGCCGTTGCCCGCGGGCAGCGGTGTGCGGAGAGGAAGGGCCACATGAACCCGGTGATCAGGGTGCTGGTCGTCGAGGACGATCCGGTCGCCGCCGACGCCCACCGGCTGTACGTGGACCGCGTCCCGGGGTTCGCGGTGGCCGCGGTCGCGCGCTCCCGTGCCGAGGCGGTGCGGGCGCTGGAGCGTACCCAGGTCGATCTGCTGCTGCTCGATCTGTATCTGCCCGACGGGCACGGTCTGCACCTGCTGCGCTCGCTGCGGGCCGCCGGGCACGCGGCCGATGTGATCGCCGTGACCTCGGCGCGTGATCTGGCCGTGGTCCGCGAAGGGGTGTCGCTCGGTGTCGTCCAGTACGTGCTGAAGCCGTTCACCTTCGCCACCCTGCGCGACCGGCTCGTCCGCTACGCCGAGTTCCGGGCGGCGGCCGGTGAGGCGAGCGGCCAGGACGAGGTCGACCGCGCACTCGCCACCTTGCGCTCCCCGCAGCCCGCACGGCTGCCCAAGGGCCTGAGCGGTCCGACGCTGGAGGCGGTGACCCGGGTGCTGCGCTCGGCGCCGGACGGCGTGACGGCGGCGGCCACCGGCGTGGAGCTGGGGATTTCCCGTATCACCGCGCGCCGCTACCTGGAGCATCTGGTGACGGCGGGCCGGGCCGCGCGCAGTCCGCAGTACGGACAGATCGGGCGTCCGGAGCTGCACTACCGGTGGGTGGCCGAGGCTCGCTGACCGGGTATCCGGAGCGTCCCGGGACCCCGTATCGGGTGCGCGGCCGTCCGGCTTTCCCATTAGGACGTTCCTACGAGCCGTGGTCTCGATGGAACCCACCGTAGTCAGACCGGCTCCGAACCTCTTACGGTAGGGCCGTGCACCCCACCCCACCTTTCAACGCCCCCGCCGCGCGCAGACTGCGCGAGGCCCTGGGGATGGCTCCCGGCCACGTCGCCTACGGCCTCGGCGCCCAGTACGGACTCCGGATCAGCGCCGAGACCGTCGCCGCCTGGGAGCGTGGGCTCGAATTGCCCAGTGAGTACGAACTCGCCGCGCTGGCCGGGGTGTTGTGGTGCGCGCCGGGTGAACTCCTCACCGCGGCCCGGACCCTGCGCGAGCACCGGGTCGCCCGGGAGCTGGCGGCGGAAGAGCTGGCGGGGCTGCTGGGCATGGCCACCTCCGCGTATCTGCGCATGGAGGAGTCCGGACGGTGGCGGGGCAACGAGCGCCAGTCCGCGGCGCTCACCAAGGCGCTGGGGCTGACGACCGCCGCTTTCGTGACGGCGAGCGGGCGGGACGAGGAACTGGCCGAACTGCTGCGCAGCGCGGTGACGACGCGCTGGCAGGCGCATGTGCGGCCGGTCGCGAAGCTGGTGCCGGTGGAGCGGCGGCTGCTCCAGGGCGTCCTGGAACAGCTGCACTCCGACTATCAGTCGCTGATGGTGTCCACGCTGAGCTGGAGCAGTACGGGGACGGATCGGGAGAGCGCGGCGGGCGACGCCGGCCGGGCGTTCCTGGCGGGCATAGTGGAGCACTTCTGGCAGACGGCCGAGGCGTGAGGGCCATGCGGTCGTGAGGTCCGCCCCGGGGCCGGCCGCACCATGACGAGCGGGCCGTGACCGTCCATGAGGGACGGCCACGGCCCGCTCGCCGCTGTTCGTTGTCCGGTCGGCCCGGTCAGGGCGTCCGACCCGGCCGCACGCATCGGGTTCGGCCCGGTCGGCCCGGTCAGAAGACCGACTCGGCCTCGTGCATCCGGTCCAGAGGGACCCGCTTCAGCTGCGTCACCGCGTCGGCGAGCGGCACCATCTCGATGTCGTTGCCGCGCAGGGCCGTCATCCGGCCGAAGTCACCCCGGTGCGCCGCCTCCACCGCGTGCCAGCCGAAGCGGGTGGCGAGCACCCGGTCGTACGCGGTCGGCGTGCCGCCGCGCTGCACGTGGCCGAGGATGACCGGCCGGGCCTCCTTGCCGAGCCGGGTCTCCAGCTCGACGGCGAGGCGGTTGCCGATGCCCTGGAAGCGCTCGTGGCCGAACTGGTCGATCTCGCCCTTGGCGTACGGCATCGAGCCCTCGGCCGGGTGCGCGCCCTCGGCGACGCAGATGACCGCGAACTTCTTGCCGCGTGCGAAGCGTTCCTCGACCATCTTGACCAGGTCCTCGACCTGGAACTTCCGCTCGGGCAGGCAGATGCCGTGCGCCCCGCCGGCCATTCCGGACTCCAGCGCGATCCAGCCCGCGTGGCGGCCCATCACCTCGACGACCATGACGCGCTGGTGGGACTCGGCGGTGGTCTTCAGCCGGTCTATGGCCTCGGTGGCGACGCCGACCGCGGTGTCGAAGCCGAAGGTGCGGTCGGTGGCCGAGATGTCGTTGTCGATGGTCTTCGGCACGCCGACGACGGGCATTCCGGCATCCGAGAGCATCCGGGCGGCGGTGAGGGTGCCTTCTCCGCCGATCGGGATCAGCGCGTCCATGCCGTAACGGCGGCTCAGCTCGGCGCAGTTCTCGGCGGCCTCACGCAGCCGGTCGCGCTCCAGCCGGGCGGAGCCGAGGATGGTGCCGCCGCGGGCGAGGATGCCGCTGACCGCGTTGAGGTCGAGGGGGCGGAAGTGACCGTCGAGGAGGCCCTTGAAGCCGTCCTCGAACCCGATGACCTCGTCGCCGTGACCCACCACGGCACGGTGCACGACCGAGCGGATCACTGCGTTCAGGCCTGGGCAGTCGCCGCCTGCGGTGAGAACTCCGATGCGCATCGTGCTTAATCTCCTGCTCGCTAGGGCCTGTCCGCCGGTAACTACAGATTCCCCCGTACCGTGAGCCACGGTGATTGTCCCATGCCAGGTACGTCCCTCGCGCTTTCGGCTGCTCACAGGGCTGCCGGCCGCTCGCGGCGGCGGCACCGGCGGCTGCGAACGGGGACCTTCGCCCGGCGGGCGGCCCCTCAGCCCCCGCAGGTATCGTCAAACAGGCGATATCACCCAAACCTGCCAGGCAAGGACGGGAGAGCACGCGTGACGCGCAGCGTGTACGTGACCGGGATCGACCGGGGAGACGGCCGCCAGGTCGTCGATCTGGGGGTCATGGAGCTCCTGACCCGTCAGGTGGACCGGGTCGGGGTGTTCCGCCCGCTGGTCCACGACGACCCCGACCGGCTGTTCGAGCTGTTGAGGGCCCGCTACCGGCTCTCCCAGGACCCGGCGACGGTCTACGGGCTGGACTACCACGAGGCCTCCGCGATCCAGGCGGAACAGGGTACCGACGAACTGGTCTCCCGGCTCGTCGAGCGCTTCCACCGGGTGGCCCAGAAGTACGAGGTGGTCCTCGTGCTCGGCACCGACTTCGCGGCCACCCAGCTCCCCGACGAGCTGGCCCTCAACGCCCGCCTCGCCAACGAGTTCGGCGCCTCGGTGATCGCGGTGGTCGGCGGCAAGGACCAGAACGCGGAGTCCGTGCGGGCCGAGACGCGCAACGCCTACCGCGCGTACGCGGGGCTGGGCTGCGACGTCCTCGCGATGATCGTGAACCGGGTGGCGTCCGCGGACCGCGACGTCATCGCGGACCGGCTCGCGGCGACGCTGCCCGTCCCCTGTTCGGTCCTGCCCGACGACCCGGCCCTCTCGGCGCCGACGGTCGCCCAGCTGACCGCGGCGCTGGGCGGCACGGTGCTGCTCGGCGACGAGGCGGGGCTGGCCCGGGACGCGCTGGACTTCGTGTTCGGCGGCGCGATGCTGCCGAACCTGCTGAACGCGCTGACGCCGGGGTGCCTGGTGGTGACGCCCGGGGACCGGTCGGACCTGGTGGTCGGTTCGCTGGCCGCGCACAGCGCCGGGACACCGCCCATCGCGGGTGTGCTGCTGACGCTGAACGAGCGGCCCGGTGAGGAGATACTCAAGCTGGCCGCGCGGCTCGCACCGGGTACCCCGGTCGTCGCGGTGGCCGACGGTTCCTTCCCCACCGCCGAGAAGCTCTTCGCCCTGGAGGGCAAGCTGAACGCGGCGACGCCGCGCAAGGCCGAGACGGCGCTGGGACTCTTCGAGCGCCATGTCGACACCGGGGCGCTCCTCGACCGGATCTCGGTCGCCCGCAGCGGCCGGGTCACGCCGATGATGTTCGAGCACGAACTCCTCGAACAGGCCCGTGCGCACCGGCGCCGGGTGGTCCTGCCCGAGGGCGCCGAGGAGCGGGTGCTGCGGGCCACCGACGTACTGCTGCGGCGCGACGTCTGCGATCTCACGCTGCTCGGCGACCCCGACGTCATCCGTAAGAAGGCCGCCGATCTCGGCATCGATCTGGCCGGCACCCAGCTCATCGACCCGCAGACCTCCGAGCTGCGCCAGGCCTTCGCGGAGCGGTACGCGCGGCTGCGCGCGCACCGCGGGGTGACGGTCGAGCTCGCCTACGACGTGGTCTCGGACGTCAACTACTTCGGCACCCTGATGGTCCAGGAGGGGCTCGCGGACGGCATGGTCTCCGGGGCCGTGCACTCCACGGCGGCCACGATCCGCCCGGCCTTCGAGATCATCAAGACGAAGGGGCCCAAGGGGAACACCTCGATCGTCTCCTCGGTCTTCTTCATGTGCCTCGCCGACAAGGTCCTGGTGTACGGCGACTGCGCGGTCAACCCGGACCCGAACGCGGAGCAGCTCGCGGACATCGCCGTGCAGTCCGCGGTCACCGCCGCCCGCTTCGGTGTGGAGCCGCGGATCGCGATGCTGTCGTACTCGACGGGGACCTCGGGCACGGGAGTCGACGTCGACAAGGTCCGCGAGGCGACGGACCGGGTGCGCGCGAGCCACCCGGAGCTGATGATCGAGGGCCCGATCCAGTACGACGCGGCGGTGGAGCCGAGCGTCGCCGCGACGAAGCTGCCCGGCTCCGAGGTGGCGGGCCAGGCGACGGTCCTGATCTTCCCGGACCTGAACACCGGCAACAACACGTACAAGGCCGTGCAGCGCTCGGCGGGAGCGGTGGCCGTCGGCCCGGTCCTCCAGGGGCTGCGCAAGCCCGTCAACGACCTGTCCCGGGGCGCGCTCGTCCAGGACATCGTCAACACCGTGGCCATTACGGCGATCCAGGCGCAGGACGAGGAGTGACCCGCATGACCACCACCGAAGGTGCCGCAGCAGCTGTGGGGCCGAGCCGGGTGCTCGTCCTCAACTCCGGCTCCTCCTCCGTGAAGTACCAGCTCCTGAACATGCGCGACCACTCCCGGCTCGCCTCCGGTCTCGTCGAGCGGATCGGCGAGGAGACCTCCCGGCTCGTCCACACCCCGCTGGTCGGCGGCGGTGGCGCGAGCCGGGAGCGCACCGGCCGGATCCCCGACCACGACGCGGCGCTCAGGGCGGCGGCCGAGGAGCTGGCCGCCGACGGGCTCGGCCTGGACTCCCCGGAACTCGCGGCGATCGGCCACCGGGTGGTGCACGGCGGGCTGCGGTTCACCCAGCCGACGGTGATCACCGACGAGGTGCTGACGGAGATCGAGCGCCTGGTCCCGGTGGCGCCGCTGCACAACCCGGCGAACATCACCGGCATCCGCACCGCACGGGCGCTGCGCCCCGACCTGCCGCAGGTGGCGGTCTTCGACACCGCGTTCCACACCACGATGCCGGAGTACGCCTCCCGGTACGCGATCGACGTGGCGACGGCCGACGCGCACCGGATCAGGCGCTACGGATTCCACGGCACCTCGCACGCGTTCGTCTCGCGCAAGGCGGCCGAGCTGCTGGGCCACGCCCCGGAGGACGTCAACGTCATCGTGCTGCACCTGGGCAACGGAGCCTCGGCGTCCGCGGTGGCGGGCGGCCGGTGCGTGGAGACGTCGATGGGACTGACCCCCTTGGAGGGACTGGTCATGGGTACGCGATCGGGGGACATCGATCCGGCCGTCACCTTCCACCTCCGGCGGGTGGCGGGGATGTCGGCGGACGAGATCGACGTGCTGCTGAACAAGAAGAGCGGTCTGGTCGGTCTCTGCGGCGACAACGACATGCGGGAGATCCGGCGCCGGATCGACGAGGGCGACGCACGTGCCGCGCTCGCCTTCGACATCTACGTCCACCGGCTGAAGAAGTACATCGGCGCCTATTCGGCGGTCCTCGGGCGGGTGGACGCCGTGGTGTTCACGGCGGGGGTCGGCGAGAACTCGGCTCCGGTGCGGGAGGCTGCGATCGCCGGCCTGGAGGAGCTCGGCCTGGTGGTGGACGCGGATCTCAACGCCGTACGGTCCGGCTCACCGCGGCTGATCTCACCGGACTACGCACGGGTCGCGGTCGCCGTGGTGCCTACGGACGAGGAGCTGGAGATCGCCGGCCAGACCTTCGCACTGGTCGACAACTGAGCGCCCCCGCGCCCCTTTGTATCTTCCACCAGCCGGAATATTCCGCAGTGAAACAAACCGATAGGATCCGCCTCATGCGCCGTTCCAAAATCGTCTGCACCCTCGGTCCCGCCGTCGACTCCCATGAGCAGCTCGTCGCTCTGATCGAGGCCGGCATGAGCGTGGCCCGATTCAACTTCAGTCACGGTTCCCACGCGGAGCACCAGGGTCGTTACGACCGGGTCCGCAAGGCCGCCGCCGAGACCGGCCGGGCGGTCGGCGTACTCGCCGACCTCCAGGGCCCGAAGATCCGCCTGGCGAAGTTCGCCGAGGGCCCTGTCGAACTGGTCCGCGGGGACGAGTTCGTCATCACCGCCGAGGACGTCCCCGGGGACAAGTCGATCTGCGGCACCACCTACAAGGGCCTGCCCGGCGACGTCGCCAAGGGCGACCCGATCCTGATCAACGACGGCAACGTCGAGCTGAAGGTCGTCTCCGTGGACGGCCCCCGGGTCCACACCATCGTCATCGAGGGCGGGGTGATCTCCGACCACAAGGGGATCAACCTGCCGGGTGCCGCGGTCAACGTCCCGGCCCTGTCCGAGAAGGACATCGACGACCTCCGCTTCGCCCTGAAGATGGGCTGCGACCTGGTCGCGCTCTCCTTCGTCCGGGACGCCGGTGACGTCAAGGACGTCCACAAGATCATGGACGAGGAGGGCCGCCGGGTCCCCGTCATCGCCAAGGTCGAGAAGCCGCAGGCCGTCGAGAACATGGAGGGCGTCGTCGCGGCGTTCGACGGTGTGATGGTCGCCCGTGGCGACCTCGCCGTCGAGTACCCGCTGGAGAAGGTCCCGATGGTGCAGAAGCGCCTGGTGGAGCTCTGCCGCCGGAACGCCAAGCCGGTGATCGTCGCGACCCAGATGATGGAGTCGATGATCACCAACTCCCGTCCGACCCGCGCCGAGGCGTCCGACGTCGCCAACGCGATCCTGGACGGCGCGGACGCGGTCATGCTCTCCGCGGAGTCCTCCGTGGGCGCGTACCCGATCGAGACGGTCCGGACGATGTCGAAGATCGTCGTCGCCGCCGAGGAGGAGCTGCTCTCCAAGGGCCTCCAGCCGCTGGTGCCGGGCAAGAAGCCGCGCACCCAGGGCGGTTCGGTGGCCCGTGCGGCCTGCGAGATCGCGGACTTCCTGAACGGTGCGGCCCTGGTCGCGTTCACCCAGTCCGGCGACACCGCCCGCCGCCTCTCCCGCTACCGCGCGGCCCAGCCCATCCTGGCCTTCACCACGGACGAGTCCACCCGCAACCAGCTGGCCCTCAGCTGGGGCGTCGAGGCCCACGTGGTCCCGCACGTGGACAACACGGACGCGATGGTGGAGCTGGTCGACGCGGAGCTGCTGAAGCTGGACCGCTACAACGCCGGCGACACGATGGTCATCACGGCCGGCTCGCCTCCCGGTGTCCCGGGCACGACCAACATGGTGCGCGTGCACCACGTGGGCGGCCAGGGGCGCGACTGATTCCGTCGGCACTGATCGCGACACGGCTGTGGGCCGCACCCCGAGGGGTGCGGCCCACAGCCGTGTCCGCGGCTCCCGAACGGGTCCGGGTCGGTCAGTTGGCGCCCTTGGTGAAGTAGTTCTGCAGTCCCGGCACCGTCAGCGTGCCGCCGAACTGGCCGGCCTGGGTGACCTTCACCTTGGTGAAGAAGGCGAACGGCACGTTCAGCGGGGGCGGGGTCTGCGGGCTGAAGGTGATCGGGATGAGCCCGAAGAGGTTGCCCTTCAGCTCCTCGGTGTACATCGTCACCGTGCCGTCGCGGATGGTGGAGGTGGAGCCCTTCCGCGCCTTCACATGACCGGTGACATCCGACATCGGGCCGACCGTCAGCTGGTGGAGGTCCTTGATGTCGACGGAGGAGGCGGTGAACTTCAGCACCTTCTTCGTGCTGCCGTCGCCCTTCTCCACCTCCACGATGCCCTTGTAGTCCAGTCCGTTCAGGGTGAGCAGCGAACTCTCCAGGATCCACGGGTCGTTCGGGAGCCGGGGGATGCCCTGCTCCAGATCGGCCGCGGCCAGTGCCTTCGGGTCGGCGGTCGGGCACGGGAAGGAGGGCTTGGCGCCGTCCGGGATGTCCTCGTCCTTCTTGGGGTCGAGTCCCTTGACGTCCCCGTCCAGCTCCTCGACCGGCTTGCCCGCCTTGTCCGCCGCGTCACGGATGGCGTCGGCGGTCTTGTCGGCCGTGTCCTTCACCGCGTCCGTGGCCTTCTCGACGGGCTTGTCGGCCGCCTTCTCAGTGGCCGTGCCGGTGGCGCTCGCGGAAGGCTTCGGGGACGCGGTGGTGGCGCTCGGGGACGGGGCGGCCGTCTCCTTGTCCGGTCCGTCGAAGAGGTCCTTGAGCGTGTCGCCGAGCCCCAGTGGGTCGAGCGGGTTCTTCGACTTGGTGGGCGGAGGAGTCGCGCTCGGCGTGGCTGCCGGGGCGTCGGTGCTCTTCTTCGCCGAGTCGGCAGCCGTGTCGCCCGAGGCGCTCGCGGACGGGGTGGCCGAGGGCTTCGGCGTGGCGCCGTCGCTCCTGTCCGGCGTGACCTTGTCGCTCGCGGAGACGGACGGGGACGGCGGCTTCGTCGCGGAGGCGGAGGGTGAAGCCGACTCGCTCGGCTCGTCGGAGCGGGTCACGCAGGGGCCCGGCGCGAAGGGGATGTCCACGTTGTCGTCGGCCATCGCCAGCTTCGGGGTGAGCCCCATCCCGACGAACACCGCGGTCGGCATCGCGGCGAGCGCGAACGCCTTCTTGCCCGCGGGCATGTGCAGCTTGGTCAGCAGGGACTTCCTGGGGGCGGCGTGGCGGGGTCCTCTTCGCTCCCGGAGCCCGCTCTCGCCCACGGCGTCCGCCTGATCGTCGTCACCCCGCACGATGCCTCCCGCCGTCGACCTCGACTGTCGTGTCGTACTGCGCCGCCTCCTGCCGCGGAACTGCGCTCCCGTAGAGCGCGCCCCCGGGGTGTTCGGCGGTCTGCTCGTCCTTCGTGAACGAGAGGCCCTCCGGTGCCGCCTCGGCGGGAACTCCCGCTGCGGGCGCGGTCTCGTCCGCCCCTGGCTCACCAGGAGCCCAGGAGAGGGAGAGGGCGCCACCGAGCAGGGCGAGCACGAAGCCGACCAGGAAGCCGCCGATGTTGGCGACGGGTATCGAGATGAGGGCCAGCAGAATCGCGGCGACACCGGCGAACACCCGGACGATGCTGTGGAACCACATCGTCAGGCCGAGCGTGATGAGCAGGACCCCGATGATGAGCGACCCGGCGCCCGCGGTGGTGGACATGGCCAGCGTCACGTTGCCGAGGTGCATGTTCGCGTACGGGAAGTACGCGATGGGTACTCCGCCCAACATGGTGAACAGGCCCGCCCAGAACGGTCGGTTACCCCGCCAGGTGCGGAAGTTCCGCCGGAAGACGCTGAGGTAGTGCTCGTTCTGCCCTTGGGATTCGGGGCTCATGGAATACAGCTCCCTGGAACCGGTACTGCTGTGAGAGAGAAGAAGGGGTGGGCGGCCGGAAGCCAACGGTGTGTGCCCCGGCCACCCTGACGGGTGCTTAGTAGCACTCCGCTTCTGTGCCCTTGGAGAGCCGCAGCTTCAGCCCGCTGAGGTTGAAGGTGCCGGCCGTCGTGGCCCACGCCTTCTGCTTGACGCCGGTCAGCACGGCCTCCTCGGCGCGCTGGGAGAACCCGTTGGGGTCGGCCTGGGTGCCAGGCTGGATGCCTATGCTCCCGGGCTTGCTCGTCTTCAGCGAACCGGCAGCCACACCGATGTCGATGTGCGAGAACTTGGCGTCGCCGTCGAGCTCCGACACATCGAGGTAGAGGTCCTTGGCGTAGACACGCTTGTGGCCCTTGCCACCCGCCTCCAGCCTCATGGTGACGGTGCCGAGGCCGAACGGCAGGTTGGGCGTGACGACCGACTGGCACATGTTCGTGATGTAGGCCTTGCTGAAGCCCGACACGGCCACGGCGTGCGCCTTGCCCGAGGCCTTGGGGTCGGCGCCGGGTTCGGTGGCCACACTGCCGTACTGCACGAAGTCGTAACCTTCGAGCTCAGCAGCGCTGACCTTGAACTCCTGCCCCGACACACTGAACGAAGCGGCGAGCGCGCCCTGTGCGAGGCCGACACCCACCGCGGCGGTGGCTATGACGCTCGGCACCATGACGACAGCGAAGCGCTTCCATCTCGTGCCACCGCGAACCTGGGAACTCATACTTTTCCTCCTTCTCGGACGTACATCTCCGGCCTGGCATCCTGCCCGACCTGGGATGGGAGAAGTGCTACGTCCTCGGAAAGGAGAGCGCCCGCGAACGGAGACGTGAACCGCGCCCGAATCACCGGCGATCACCCCCGAGCGACAACCACTGGCCACGCGTTCGCGCAACCTCTTCGGACAGGCCCTGCGATTCACAGGAACCCCCCTGTCCGGAGCCGGCACCACTGCGCCGGCCCACCCGGTGGGGACCCAACGGAGCCGCCGCACCGACTGGCAGCCGGAGTGACGTCATTGGACCGAGCGTGGCCGATCGTGGTCCATTCGCGGCTGTGACACAAGGGGGTTCGTTACTCACTGGTAACGGCGCGATAACCCACCCACGACCGGGCGGCACCGAGCGGCCACACAGGGTTGCCCGCGCCCCGCAGACGAACCACGGCATTGACGCTCGAAATCGGACAGATCCCAGGGCGCGATTTACTGCGAGTAACAGACGGTGCTTTTATCAAGATTTGGTAAAGTGCGGGCTTCTCTTATCGCCCCGACGCGAAAACGGCCGCGACTCCGGAAAGGAGTCGCGGCCGTGTTGTCAGATCAGAACAAGACGCGTGCGAGCGCGGTACGCGCGGCGCCGACCCGTGGATCATCGGGGCCGATCACCTCGAACAGTTCCAACAGCCGTACCCGCACCCGGTCCCGGTCGTCACCGAACGTCCGGCGGACCGTCTCGACGAGACGCCCGAACGCGTCCTCGACATGACCGCCGACCAGATCCAGGTCGGCCGCGGCGAGCTGGGCCGGCACATCGGCCGGATTCTCGGCGGCGTCCTTGCGGACCTGCTGCGGGTCCGCCTTCTGGACCCGGGCCAGGAGTTCGGCCTGCGCGAGGCCGAGCTTGGCCTCGCTGTTGGCCGGTTCGTCGGAGAGGACGTTCTTGTACGCCTGGACGGCACCGGCGAAGTCGTTGGCGTCCAGCGCCTGTGCGGCCGCCTCCAGAAGGGCGTCGTACGGGCCCGCGGGCACCGGGGCGGGCTCCTGCGCGGCCGCGCCCGGAGCCGCGTCCGGGTCGACCACGATGCCGGTGAGCCCGAACCGCTCCTCGCCGACCTGGATCAGCTGGTCCAGGGTCTGCCGGATCTGGGATTCGGGAGCCGCGCCCTGGAAGAGCGGGAGCGCCTGTCCGGCGACGACGGCGAAGACCGCCGGGATGCCCTGGATACCGAACTGCTGCATCAGCATCTGGTTGGCGTCGACATCGACCTTGGCCAGCACGAAGCGACCGTTGTACTCCTGGGCCAGTCGCTCCAGGAGCGGCCCCAACTGCTTGCACGGCTCGCACCACTCGGCCCAGAAGTCGATGACGACGGGGACTTCGGCGGAGCGCTGCAGGACATCGCTCTCGAAGCCCGCCTCATCGACGTCGAACACGAGGGAGGAAGCGGGTACGGCGGCGGGGCCACCCTGCCGGGCGGACTCGGCACGGGCCTGCTCCGCCTTCGCCTTGGCCTCACCGGCCGCCTTCACCGCGGCGAGGTCGACGACGCCGCTCATGGACATGTTCCTAGGCTGCATACGTACATCCTCCCCCCTTGGCACACCGATCCGGAAAGCGTTGCGTGAACCGCGCCCGTCCGCGACCCCCCGCCGGTGTGCGAGGTGTACGGACAGACACGGTCCGAGGGCCCCTGAAAGGCCCGGTTCGGCACCCGGTCCCCACCCGGCGCCTGTGGCTGTCGTTCGTCCGTGGCGTCACAACAGCTGGGCTGTCGTCCTTACGCTACGACCCGTAGCGTAACTGGCCACCGCCCCCGCCGCACAGGAGTACCCGGTGATCTGTCTCACGGCCAACGGGACCGGCCGGTTCTTGCTACTGGCGGGTATGGTCGCGTCATGCTGAGCCACAGCCACCCCAAACCCTCCCGAACGGGACGTCCGCGCAACGCCGCGGCCGATGAGGCGATCCTCGAGGCGACCAGAGCCTCGCTGGTCGATCTCGGCTGGTCGAAGCTGACGATGGGTGATGTGGCGACGCGGGCCGGCGTCGCCAAGACGACGCTGTACCGGCGCTGGGCGGGCAAGAACGAACTGGTCGTGGACGCGGTGGCGGTCCTCTTCGACGAGCTGGAACTGCCCGATCTGGGCAGCCTGTCCGCCGATGTGCAGGCGGTGGTACTCCAGTTCGCCGCGCTGCTGGAGCGGCCGGAGACCCAGACCGCACTGATGGCGGTGATCGCGGAGTCGACCCGCGACGAGGCGCTGCGCACCCGGATCCGCGACTCGATCGTGGACCGGCAGAAGCGGCTGGTTCTCCAGGGCCGGCAGCGGGCGCAGGAACGCGGGGAGTTGCCGGTGGAAGCGGACGAGGCCATGGCCGCACTGACCGCCGACCTGGTCTTCGACGTCATCGCCGGTGCGGTGGTGCACCGGGCACTGGTGAGCGCCGAGCCCGTCGACGAGGACTGGGCCCGGCGCTTCACGCTGCTGCTGCTCGCGGGGCTGGGCGCGGCGGCGACCGAACGGCGCCCCGGGGTCTGAGGACCCCGGGGCGCTTTCCCTTCACATGCCCGTACTCGGCACCGCTCAGAACCGGGTCAGATGCTCCACATCGGAGACGTGGAACTGCCCGTAGCCGAACGCCTCGCCGAGGGCCTCGTACCGGGCGTACTGGGCGTCGGTGATCGGCACCCGACAAGCGTTCAGCACGCGGAGGAGGAGCCGGAGGCCGAGGTCGGGATCGACCTCGGTGGCGACCAGTTCCAGCCCCCGGACCACGTCGCCGGCCTCATGGCCGTGGAAGGTGGCTGCCTTGGCCGCCAGGGCAGGTGCCGCCGACCTGATGACCTCCACGACCGCGTCCACCGACTCCTCGGCGGCCCTGACCGGCTCGACGCCCGGCACTCGGGCAGGATCGGCCTGCCGCACCTGCCCGGAGCAGACAGCCGCGACCTGACGCAGCCAGTCCCGTCCGTCGACGCCGAAATAAGCGAGGTTGTAGCCCCCTTCCGAGGCCACCGTCCATACCGTGGCGATCACCTCGGTGGGCAGCGACGACTCCTCCAGCCGGACGGCGTCCTCGAGGATCGCCGAGGCGGCCGCTCCGGGCGGGTCGTCCGTGTGTCCCGTAGCCGCGTCCGCGATGGTCTCCTCGACGGTCCGTTCGTGGGACCACGGCCCGGCGAAGAACTTGGTCAGCCGGCTGAAGCCGAAGTCCCAGTCAAATCGATGCACTGTCATGGACGCTCTCAGTTCGGATAGGCGGTGTACACGACGAAGCCACCGCGTCCCTTGTGGGTCCACTTCTTGAGGAGGACAGTCACCTCGTTGCCGGCTGTCGTGATGGTGCTGCCGTCAGGATGGTAGGCCTTGCCCAGCGATGGATAGGCGTCCCATTTCCCGTTGATGGTGAAGTAGTCGCCCGGTCCCGCAGTGTTCCGCCACCTCTCCAGCTTGGCGAAGGCGGCCTTGTTCCTGACGCCTCTCGGGTAGAAGTAGTCGGCGACCACCCGGTCCACCGCCTGCTGCGCGATGTCCCCGTTCGTCCATACGGTGTTCGGCTTGCCCTTCTTCTTCGCGAGGCGGCGATGGCTTTCTGCGCCTTGGCGTTGTCACGCTCTTTCTCGGCGGTGGCTCGCTTCGACTTCGCGTCTGCGGCGGCCAGTTTGGCGGTCTGTTCGGCAGCTTCCGCCTTGGTCTGCGCGGCCTTGGCCTTCTTGGCGCTGTCCGCCGCCTTGGTGGCCTGCTGTTCGGCGCCGGTGGCGGCGGCCTTCGCCTGCGCGGCGGCCTCTTCCGCCGCCGCGCGCTTGAAGGCGTTCTGAGCGGCGTGGGACTGCGTGGCGCCGAGTGCGTAGAGCGCCTTGCTGTCGGCCGCGGTGGCCGAGACCGCGCTCAGCGTCGCCTCGATCGCCTTGGACGAGGACTGTGCGGCGGAGGCCGAGGCCTTGATCACCTGCGCGGACTGCCGGGCGTAGGTGAGCCCGCGCCCGTACGGGGTGCCGTTGGCCAGCGCGATAGCCCCTGCGTCCGTCTGTGCCGTGGCAGCTTTGCCCGCCTGGGTCTGCGCCGAGGCGGCCGCGTTCTTCGCGATCGTCAGCTGCGCGGAGATGGCCTTCTTGGCGTTGCTGATCGCGGTGGTGGCGTTGGTGAAGACCGCGGCCTTGGGGTAGTCGGGATCCGTCTTCGGCTTGCCCTGCCAGTACTTCTGGAAGACCAGCATGCGGCTGACGATGTAGGCCTGGCCCTGCGCCTCGATCATCGCGTCCGAGGCCTTGCGCAGGTCCTTGCAGGCCTGGATCTCGGCAGCGACGAGGTCACCGCGCTGCTTGGCCTGGCTCGCCTGTTCCGCCTGCCATTCGGCGTCCGCGGTTTCCACCACGTCGTTGAACTTGTCGGACGCGCCGTAGGGGTCCTCCGTCGCGCAGCCGGCCCACTGGGTCTTGAGCTCCTCGACCTCCATGCGGAATTCGAGCGAGTCGCTCTCCGGGCTCACCGAGGGGAATCCGCCCAGCCGGATGAATCGGGCGATCTCGTTGGCCGACATCTTCTTGAGGTCGTCCTCGGAGGTGAAGCCGTAGACACCTCCGTACGGTTCGTCCTTCGACTCCTCCTTCCGCTGGTTGAGGATGACGATGGCGTTGTCGAGCGATGCCTTGGAGGGCTTGGTCGGCGGCAGCCCGTCGAAGTTCTTCGTCCCGTCGTCACCCAGGAACTGCAGCATCGTCTGCGCGTAGTTGGGTGCTTCCAGGAACGTCATGTAGTCGTCGTTGTGGACGGCGAACGGCTTCGTGACACCCGCCCACCCGGTCTGGCGGGTGGAATGGGCGGCGCTTGCCACCCGCAGGTCGTCCTGGTCCTCGCGACGTGCGGTTCCGAGTGTGCCGGCGCCCCACGTGTAGACGGCGAGGCGCGCGTTGACCGCGGGGCCCACCAGGCCCTGTGCGGCGGCGGCCTTGACCTTCGGGCCACCGGCGTGCAGCCAGTTGCCGGTGGTGCAGTAGTCCGCGCGCTATGACCTGCGGGATGGCCGCGCCGGACGCCTGGAGGTCGTTGAGTGCCCGGCTCCAGACCCGTACGTCGTCCATGCGGCCCGGGAAGTAGCCGGCCGGCTGTCCTGCCGCCAGGCCTTGGCGTGGGTGGCGGTGGCCACTCGGGCACCGTTCACGTACAGCCGGATCTGGCCGGCTGCCGCGTCGAAGACGCCTGTGAGATGGGTCCAGTCGTTACCATTCCAGTCGTTGCCGCTTGCCACGGGAGCCGTGCCGGTGACGGTGTCCCAGGCCGTCGCCGCGGTGTCCTCGTTCGGCATGGCGAATGCGGGCTTGCCGTCCGCGTTGATCCTCAGCTCGAAGCCGGAGACCTGGCTACCCGGCTGCGAGATGACCGTGTAGGCCTTGCCCGGCTTCTCCGAGCGCAGCCACGCCGAGACAGTGAAGGACTGGTCCGTGGGCAGCGGCACCGGAACGGTGAGGTAGTCGTCCACCCCGTCCAACCGCAGCGTGCGGCCCCCGGATCCGCCGCCCCAAATGGACTCGTTGTCCGTCCTCTCTCCGGCGTAGATGCCATTGTGATGGGTGGCCTCCGGTCCGCCTTCAAGCTCGCCCGAAGTCGGGGTGTACTCCGGCTCGCTCCACTCGAAGTCATAGTGCGCGACCTCCCCCTTGAGGGGATAGACGGGCGACGCGTCCTCGTCCGCGGCCGTCGCGCTCTGCGGCGCCGACGGCTTGTTGGGCACCGCGTGGGCGAGCGTCGTCACTGTCGACAGCGCGGTGACGAACGCCGTGGCTGTCATCAGCCTGGCCACACCAGGCCGGGTGCCGCCCGGTCTCTTCCGGATTCTGGTCTTCACGATCCACCGTTCCCTGGTCATTGGAAGGTGCTCCAGGGCAGGACGGCAGCAGTGCGAAACGCGGCAGAGTTAATATCTCCTGGCGGCGCCCTTCGAACGCCCCCCGGGGGGCTCGTCATGATCATTACATTCATGACGGGCCATCACAATGCCTTCACACAAGCTCGTCCGCCGCACCGGTCGCCGTCGGCTCCTGCCGTTCCTGGTTCGCGGCAGAAAGAGACGGACAATCCGCTCCGGTGGGTAGAGGTGGTGACAGGGCCACTCCGAGAATCCTCCCGAAGTCCCGCGGCCCCAACCTCCGCGGGGCGGGGCCCCGCCGGAGGAACGCGGAAGCCGACCGGGGTGGAGCCCGGTCGGCCCAGCCGTGCGGTCGGATCGACACTCAGAAGCCGGGCGGCTCCGTGTAGGTGCCCCATTCCTCGCGAAGCACCCCGCAGATCTCACCGAGGGTCGCCTCGGCCCGTACGGCGTCGAGCATCGGGGCGATCATGTTGGAGCCGTCGCGGGCGGCGGCCAGCATCGCGTCCAGCGCGGCGGTCACCCGGGCGTCGTCGCGGCCGCCCTTGCGGCCGGCCAGCTCGCTGACCTGGTCGCGCTCGACCTCGTGGCTGACCCGCAGGATCTCCAGGTCCCCGGTCACCGAGCCGTGGTGGACGTTGACGCCGACGACCCGCTTCTCGCCCTTCTCCAGCGACCGCTGGTAACGGAAGGCGGATTCGGCGATCTCGCCGGTGAACCAGCCGTCCTCGATGCCGCGCAGGATGCCGGAGGTCATCGGGCCGATCGGGTGCTGCCCGTCGAGGTGGGCCCGGGTGCCGCGCTCCTTGATCTGCTCGAAGATCTTCTCGGCGTCCGCCTCGATCCGGTCGGTGAGCTGCTCCACGTACCAGGAGCCGCCCAGCGGGTCGGCCACATTGGCGACGCCGGTCTCCTCCATCAGCACCTGCTGGGTGCGCAGGGCGATCTCGGCGGCCTGCTCGGAGGGGAGCGCCAGGGTCTCGTCGAGGGCGTTGGTGTGCAGGGAGTTCGTGCCGCCCAGAACGGCGGAGAGCGCCTCGACCGCGGTCCGTACGACGTTGTTGTACGGCTGCTGGGCGGTGAGCGAGACGCCGGCGGTCTGGGTGTGGAAGCGGAGCCACTGCGCCTTGTCGGTCTTCGCGCCGTACGTCTCCTTCATCCAGCGGGCCCAGATCCGACGGGCCGCGCGGAACTTGGCGATCTCCTCGAAGAAGTCGAGGTGCGCGTCGAAGAAGAAGGAGAGGCCGGGCGCGAAGGTGTCGACGTCCAGCCCGCGGGAGAGGCCGAGCTCCACGTAGCCGAAGCCGTCGGCGAGGGTGTACGCCAGCTCCTGCGCGGCCGTGGCTCCGGCCTCGCGGATGTGGTAGCCGGAGACGGAGAGCGGCTTGTAGGCGGGGATGTCGCGGGCGCAGTGCTCCATCAGGTCGCCGATGAGACGCAGATGGGGCTCGGGCTGGAAGAGCCACTCCTTCTGCGCGATGTACTCCTTGAAGATGTCCGTCTGGAGCGTGCCGTTGAGCACGGCCGGGTCGACGCCCTGGCGCTCGGCGGCGACCAGGTACATGCAGAAGACCGGCACGGCGGGGCCGCTGATCGTCATCGACGTCGTGACGTCACCGAGCGGGATGTCCTTGAAGAGGACCTCCATGTCGGCGGCGGAGTCGATGGCCACCCCGCAGTGGCCGACCTCGCCGAGCGCGCGCGGGTCGTCCGAGTCGCGGCCCATCAGCGTCGGCATGTCGAAGGCGACGCTGAGTCCGCCGCCGCCCGCGGCCAGGATCATCTTGTAGCGCTCGTTGGTCTGCTCGGCGTTGCCGAAGCCGGCGAACTGGCGGATCGTCCAGGTGCGGCCGCGGTAGCCGGTCGGGTAGAGCCCGCGGGTGAAGGGGTACTCGCCGGGCCAGCCGATCCGCTCGAAACCCTCGTACGTGTCCCCGGGCCGGGGGCCGTAGGCGGGCTCGACCGGATCCCCGGAGAGCGTGGTGAAGTCCGCGTCACGCTTGCGGGCCTTGTCGTAACGGGCCTGCCAGCGTTGGCGGCCTTCCTCGATCGCGTCAGCGTCCATGAGACGAATTTACTAGGACGTCCTAGTAAATGTCGATGGCAAACCGCCCGGCGCTTCGCACGGGGCGGTTCGGTTCAGGCTTCGGCGGTCACCGCGGGGGCGTCCGCGAGCAGCGGCTCGACCTCGCGGACGACCTTGCGCTCGACGAAGAACGCGGCCGTCGGGATCGTGCCGGAGACCAGCACCCAGAGCAGCTTGCCCATCGGCCACTTCGCCTTGGAACCGAGGTCGAAGGCGAAGATCAGGTAGATGATGTAGAGCACGCCGTGGATCTGCGAGACGACGAGGGTCAGGCCCTCACCCTTCTCGAAGCCGTACTTGAAGATCATGCACAGGCACAGGATCAACAACATGACGGCGGTGACATAAGCCATCACCCGGTACCGGGTCAGGACGCTGCGTTTCATGCCATCGACCCTAACCGGGCACCCGGGGCGATCTTGCAGCGGGCCGGGGCCCGGAACCCCGTCTCTCAGTTCTCCTCGAAGTCCTGTGCCGCGATCCGCAGCGGCCGCAGCAGCGCGAAGATCTCGCCGCACTCCTCGGCGTCATACGTCCCGAGCCCGAACTCCATCGCGACCAGGTCCTGGGTGGCGGTCTCGACGACCTCGCGGCCCTTGTCCGTGATGGAGGCGAGCGTGCCGCGCCCGTCGTTCGGGTTGGGGCGCTTGTCGACCAGGCCGGAGCGCACCAGCCGGTCCACGGTGTTCGTGACGGAGGTGGGGTGGACCATCAGCCGCTCGCCGATCTTGGACATCGGCAGCTCACCGGCCTTGGAGAAGGTGAGCAGCACCAGCGCCTCGTACCGGGCGAAGGTCAGCCCGTACGGTTTGACGACCGCGTCCACCTCCGCGAGCAGGATCTGCTGCGCACGCATGATCGAGGTGATCGCGCCCATGGAGGGCACCGGACCCCAGCGCTGCTGCCAGTGTTCGTCGGCGCGGGCGATGGGATCGAAGGGGAGACTGAGCGGCTTCGGCACGGCTTCGACCTTACCCACTGGCCACATGCTGATCCTCCCCGTCTCGAACTTCGGTCCGAATACGGTGAGCGGGTGCGGTTCCGCGGACCTCCGCGACGAGCAGCAGCAGGCACAGCGTGCCCAGCACCCCGGCCCCGGCGACCACCTGGTGCACCGGGAAGAACTCGGCGGCCACCAGGCAGCGCAGCACGAGCAGTCCGGCGACGGGGGTGCCCGGCAGACCCATCACGGCGACGCAGCCGGCGCGGATCAGGTCGCTCCCCGCTCTGGGAGACCCAGGCCGCCGTGCGGGTGCTGGCCAGGCCGGAGCGGCAGGGCTATCACCTGCCGTGGCTGCGCAGGATCCGGCAGGCCGCCGCCGGGCTCGAACTCGAACCCCTGTGGCTGCTGATGACCGAGGGCGGCCACAACCCGGACTTCTTCTGCCCGCCGGCGCTGGGGCCCCTGGCCTCGTTCGAGGAGGAGATCGCGAGGGTGCGGGCGGTCGATCCGGCGCTGGCGCGGGAGGACATGGGGTGCTCGGCGGGCAGGGGCTCGTGCTGATGCCCAGTGTCTTCGGCCGGCCCGATGTGGTCGGCGGGTACGAGGCGCCGTGGCTGCCCGCGGTCATCTATCCGGCACGCGGAGTCGGCGGACTCCGGACGGAGCCGGACGACCGCACCCCGGAGGTGCTCGCCCGGCTGCTCGGCCGGGCCCGCGCCGACGTCCTGTGCGCGCCCGACGAGCCGGCCGGCACCGGCGCGCTCGCGCACCGGCTCGGCCGCGCACCCTCCTCCGTGTCGGAGCACCTGTCGGTGCTGCGGGCCGCGGGCTGCTCACGTCGTGCCGATACGGCCACCAGGTGCTGTACGAACGGACGCCGCTCGGGATCGCCCTGGCGGTGTCGCAGCACCGGGCGCCGGAATGACGGAAGCCCCCGGCCGGCTGCGGCAGGGGGCTCCGGGGCGCGGGGCGGGGGCGTCAGTCCGCGAGGTACCGCTCGACCGTCTCGACCTTGGAGGTCAGGCCGTCGGTCACACCGGGGCGGATGTCGGCCTTCAGGACGAGGGAGACCCGCCCGGCCCGCGCCTCGACGGCCGCGACGGCGCGCTTGACGACGTCCATGACCTCGTCCCACTCACCTTCGACGGAGGTGAACATGGCGTCCGTGCGGTTGGGCAGTCCGGACTCGCGGACGACGCGGACGGCGTCGGCGACGTACTCACCGACGTCCTCGCCGACCCCCAGCGGGCTGACGGAGAAGGCGACGATCATGCGCTGACCGTGCCTTCGCGGCGGGCGCGGGCGGCGATGACGCCGTCGGCCTCGTACTGCTTCAGCAGCTTGTCGCCGTACAGTCCGCCGAACGGCAGCACACAGAGCAGGAAGAAGAACGCGACGCGCTTGAGCGGCCACTTGGTCTTGGACCAGACGTCCAGCAGCAGGACGACGTAGATCACGAAGAGCCCGCCGTGCAGGGCGCCGAGCGGCATCATCAGGAAGTCGATGTCGGAGACCCGGCTCAGGATCGATCCGAAGATGATCAGCGCCGGGAAGGAGAGCGCCTCGGGAATCGAGATGAGGCGCAGCCGGTGCAGGGCGGTAGCGGTCTTGATGTCCACGGGGGCACCTTCGGTGGGAGGAGGGCTACGGCTTGTGAACGCAGGCACAAGCGTCACCATTGTGGCACCGACTCCTGCCGGACGAGGTAGCGGGGGCCGTTTCGCGCCCTTCGGGCACTCCTTGTCCTCAATCGCCGTACGGGGCCGTTTTCCGGCGGCTACCGTCACCCCGTGGCAATGTTTCGACTCCAAGGCAGCAGGACGCTCGCCGTCGACCTGGCCGGCGACGCCGTCAAGGCGAAGAACGGCTCGATGGTCGCGTACGACGGCCGGATGACGTTCAAGAAGATGACCGGCGGCGGTGAGGGTCTGCGCGGCATGGTGACCCGCCGGCTGACCGGCGAGCAGATGACCGTGATGGAGGTGACCGGGCAGGGCACCTGCTACTTCGCCGACCGTGCGAGTGAGATCAATCTCGTCTCGCTGCGCGGCGAGAAGCTGTACGTCGAGGCGAGCAATCTGCTCTGCACCGACGCCGGGCTGCGTACCGGCACCACCTTCACCGGGCTGCGCGGCGGCGCGACGGGCAACGGCCTGTTCACCACCACCGTCGAGGGAACCGGCCAGGCGGCGATCATGTCGGACGGCTCGGCCGTGGCCCTGCGGGTCTCCGCCCAGTACCCGCTCTTCGTCGACCCGGGCGCCTACATCGCCCACCAGGGCAGCCTCCAGCAGCACTTCCAGTCCGGGGTCAACTTCCGGACGCTGATGGGCGAGGGATCGGGCGAGTCCTTCCAGATCCGCTTCGAGGGCGAGGGGCTCGTCTACGTCCAGCCCAGCGAGCGGAACACGATCGGGGGCAACGTCTGATGCCGTTCCGTGAGATCAACTCGAAGATGGTCGAGGCGACGGTGCTGCCAGGCCAGAAGATGTTCAGCCAGCGCGGCGCGATGCTGGCCTACCGCGGCGAGGTGTCGTTCACCCCGAACATCCAGGGCGGTCAGGGCGGGGTGATGTCGATGATCGGCCGCCGGATGGCGAACGAGGCGACCCCGCTGATGACGGTCGAGGGAAGCGGCACGGTGATGTTCGGCCACGGCGGTCATCACATCCAGGTGATCAATCTGGCCGGGGACACCCTCTACGTGGAGGCCGACCGGCTGCTCGCCTTCGACGGCACGCTCCAGCAGGGCACGATGTTCATGGGCTCGCAGGGCGGGGTGATGGGCATGGTGCGCGGCCAGGTGACCGGGCAGGGCCTGTTCACCACGACGCTCAAGGGGCACGGCGCGGTGGCGGTGATGGCGCACGGCGGGGTGATCGAGCTGCCGATCGCACCGGGCCGCGATGTGCATGTGGACCCGCAGGCGTACGTCGCCCACCACGGCGATGTGCGCAACAAGCTCTCCACCGCGCTCGGTTGGCGCGACATGGTGGGGCGCGGCTCCGGCGAGGCGTTCCAGCTGGAGCTCAGCGGCAATGGTGCGGTGTACGTCCAGGCGTCGGAGGAGAAGCTGTGAGCACGCCCGTGGTCTTCGATCCGATGACACTGCCGTCGGACGACAACGTCAACTCGTACACCTTCTGCGTGGAGCTCAAGGGGAGCCAGTGGTTCCTGCAGAAGGGCAAGATGATCGCCTACTACGGGCGGATCGAGTTCAACGGCATCGGGCACGGCCGCTTCGAGCGGCTGGTCCGTACGAGCTTCCACTCGCCGCTGCACGCGAGCGACTGGGTGGTGGCCGAGGGCAGCGGGAAGATGCTGCTCGCGGACCGGGCCTTCGATGTGAACTCGTACGACCTGGAGGACGGGAACCTGACGATCCGGTCCGGCAATCTGCTCGCCTACCAGCCGACGCTGGCGCTGAAGCAGTCGATCGTGCCGGGGTTCCTGACGCTGATCGGCACGGGGAAGTTCGTCGCGGCGTCCAATGGTCCGGTGGTCTTCATGGAGCCGCCGCTGCGGGTCGATCCGCAGGCGCTGGTGGGCTGGGCGGACTGCCCCTCGCCGTGCCACCACTACGACCACGGCTACATGACGGGCGTACTGGGCGGGCTGCGCGCGTTCACCGGGATCGGGGGCGCCTCGGGCGAGGAGCACCAGTTCGAGTTCGTGGGCGCGGGTACGGTGCTGCTCCAGTCCACCGAGGTGCTGATGGCCGAGCAGCCGACGGGGGCGGTGCCGCAGCAGCCGGGGGTTCCGGGCGGCGGCGGGGGTCAACCTGGGTCCGCCAGTCGCTCCGCCGGTCAGCTGGGCGACCTCCAGCGTCGCTTCGGGTTGTGAACTGTAGTCTGCGGAGTGTGACGCCGAGGGCCCGCGCTTTGGCTGCGGGACCCGGCCAGTACGTGCGGGGCGTCACACAAACTGACTTCGTCCGGATTTCAACTTCTTAGGTAGAATCCATACATGGAGACCGAGACGGCCACCCGCTGGCTGAGCGACGCGGAGCAGTGCGCCTGGCGCACCCACCTGGACGTCAGCAGGCTGCTGATGCACCAACTGGAGAGGGACCTCCAGCCGTTCGGCCTGACCAACAACGACTACGAGATTCTCGTCAACCTCTCGGAGGCGGACGAACAGCGCCTGCGGATGAGCGACCTCGCCACCGTCACCCTGCAGTCCAAGAGCAGGCTCTCGCACCAGATCACCCGCATGGAGAGCGTGGGCCTGGTCCGCCGGGAGAACTGCGAGTCCGACCGGCGCGGGCTGTACGCGGTCCTCACCGAGGCCGGCGCGGAGACGATGCGGAAGGTGGCGCCGCACCACGTGGCGTCGGTGCGCAAGCACTTCATGGACCTGCTGACGCCGGAGGCGCTGGAGCAGCTGCACGCGGCCCTGGCCCCGGTCGCCGATCATCTGCGCGCACGCCGCGTCTGAGCAGGACCGAAAGCACCGCGCACGCCACATCCGAGCGAAACCGGCACACCGGCGACAGCGCTCGGTCCGAGCGGCACCGGCACACCGGTGACAGCGCTCAGCGGGAGCCCGGCAGCCACAGCTCGAACCGGGCGCCGTGCTCCCCCGCACCGGCCACGGTCAGCCGGCCCCCGTGCCGGGTGGCCACATCACGGGCGATGGCGAGGCCCAGACCGGCCCCGCCGTCGTCACGGGCGCGGGCGTCGTCGAGGCGCACGAAGCGTTCGAAGATCCGTTCGCGCTCCGCCTCCGGCACCCCGGCCCCGTCGTCCGTGACCGCCACGACCGCCCCACCGCGCTCCGCGCGCACCGCGACGGCCACCGAACTCTCCGCGTGCCGCTCCGCGTTGTCCAGCAGATTGCCTATCACCCTGGCCAACTGGCCGCGTGAGCCGGTCACTTCCGGACCGCCGGGCTCCGGCACGGACACCGTCACCGCAATCCGGTCGCCGGTGCGCTGCGAGACCTCCTCGTGGACCAGTGCGCCGACGTCCACTCGCGCCTTCCCCGGCCGCTCCCCCGCGTCCAGCCGGGCCAGCAGCAGCAGATCGGCGGCCAGCACCTGGAGCCGTACGGTGTCGGCGACCGCGCCCTCAACGTCCAGCAGTTCCGGGTGCGCCGCACCCACCTCCAACTGGGTGCGGAGCGAGGCGATCGGGCTGCGCAGTTCGTGCGAGGCGTCCGCGACGAAGCGCCGCTGACGGTCGACCGAGGCCTCCAGGGCAGTCAGCGTCTCGTTGGTGGTCCGGGCCAGCCGGGCGATCTCGTCGTGCGAACCGGGCTCCGGCACCCGTCGGCTCAGATCCTCGGACGCGGTGATCGCCGCCATCTCGCGCCGGATGCCCTCGACCGGGCGGAGCGCCCGCCGGGTCACCAGCCAGGTCACCCCGGCGACGACGAGCAGCACGACGGGCAGCCCGGCCAACATCGCACCGCGCACGCTCGCGACGGCCCGCTGCTCCGCGGCGAGCGGGGCGCCCGCGTGGACGGTCAGGGTCAGCCCGGCGGAGTTGGTCGCCTCGATGGAGGCGAACCGGTAGTCGGCACTGTCGCCGTCGACGGTGGCGGTGCCGTTGCTGAAGTGCGGTGCGTCGGTGGAGACCTCACCGCGGCCGGGGGTGATGCTCACGCCGTCGTCATCGTCGTGGCCGCCGTGGTCGTCGTGGCCGTCGTGGTCGTCGTCGCTCTTCTCGGTGGCGGCGGGCGAGGGCTGCGGGGTGACCCGGTCCGTGCCGGTGCCGGCGATCGCTTCCAGGTCCTTGGAGACGGCGACCACTCGCCCGCCCTCGTCGGTCACCTGGACCGGATGGTCCTCCTCGTCGCTCATCCCCAGCTTGCCGTAGGGGACGTCGAGGGCCAGCTGCCCGGCGGTCTCCCGGGCCGCCACCTCGGCCTGGAGCCCCGCCTGGTCGGTGAGGTTGGCGCGCAGGACGAGCAGGACGCCGAGCCCGGCGGCGACGACCGCGAGGGCGACCACCACGGTGGCACCGAGCGCCGCCCTGGCCCGTACCGATCTCACAGCGCCTCCAGCCGGTAGCCGGCGCCGCGCACGGTACGGATGACGGCCGCGCCGAGCTTGCGGCGCAGGGCGCTCACGTACACCTCGACGATGTTCGGGTCCCCGTCGTAGGCGAAGTCCCAGACGTGCTCCAGGATCTCCGCCTTGCTGATCAGCTGCCCGGCCCGCAGGGCGAGTTGTTCGAGCACCGCGAACTCCTTGGCGGTGAGGACGATCTCGTCGTCGCCGAGGTGGACCCGGCGGGCGGCGGTGTCCATCCGCAGGGCCCCGACGGTGACCACCGGCGAGGCGGAACCGCCGCGGCGGCGCAGCAGCGCGCGGACCCGGGCGACCAGCACCACGTAGCTGAACGGCTTGGTCAGGTAGTCGTCGGCACCGGTGTCGAGCCCCTCCGCCTCGTCGTACTCCCCGTCCTTCGCCGTCAGCATCAGGATGGGCACCTCGTTCCCGGCGGCGCGCAGGGCGGCGCAGACCCGGTAGCCGTTCATCCCCGGCAGCATGATGTCGAGGACCACGAGGTCGTACGCGCCCTCGGTGGCCCGGTGCAGCCCTTCGAGCCCGTCGTGCACGACGTCCACGGCGAATCCCTCGGCGGTGAGCCCCCGGGCCAGGGAGATCGCCAGCCGCTTCTCGTCCTCCACGATCAACAGGCGCATGCGCACAGCCTCGCAAACCGAACCTGAAGACACCTTCAGGTGGCTTCAGGCTGCGTTCAGCATCACACCGGCAGTGTGGGCCCCGTCGCAACGGAACCATCCGATCGGGAGGAACCCTCATGAAGCGAAAGATCGTCATCGCCGCCGTCACCGCAGCCGTGCTCGTCGGCGGCGCAGCCGCCACGGCCGTCGCCCTCACGGGCGACGACAGCCGCGGCAGCGGCGCCCGTACCGCCTCCGGGAGCAGCACGGCCCGGGTCGCGGCCGGTGACGCGGCCAAGGCCGCCGTCCGGGCCGTCCCGGGCACGGTGACCGAGGCCGAGCTCGACGACGAGGACGGCCGGCTCGTCTGGGAGATCGATGTGTACGGCTCCGACAGGTCCTGGCACGACGTGACGGTGGACCCGGGCAACGGCAAGGTGCTCGGCAAGCACGTCGA
Organism: Streptomyces brevispora; assembly: GCF_007829885.1. NCBI lineage: Bacteria > Bacillati > Actinomycetota > Actinomycetes > Kitasatosporales > Streptomycetaceae > Streptomyces > Streptomyces brevispora. The sequence continues at coordinate 4,536,065 of NZ_VIWW01000001.1, read as the reverse complement.
CAACGACGACAACGACCGGCACGCACCCCGCAGGACCTCCGTCACGCTGGACGCGGCGGCCGACGCGGCAGTCCGGTCGGCCCCGGGCACGGTGACCTCGATCGAGCTGGAGGACCACGACGGCCGGGGCGGCAGTGCGGTGCACTGGGAAGTCGACGTCCGGGGCAAGGACGGCAAGAAGCACGGGCTGAACGTGGACGCGAAGACGGCGAAGGTCACGGTGGACCGGTCGGACGACGGTCACGGGGACGATATCGGGGACGACGGGGACGACGACTGAGGAAGCAGCCGCCGCGCCGGTCCCGGCCCGGCCGTGGTCCGGCGGTCCCGCCCCCCTGTTCCCGGTGCGGCCCGCACGCCGCACCGGGAACAGGGGAAGGAACCGCCCAGGCCTCCCCGACGGGCCCCGGGGACCTCTCAGGCCTTCCCGGTGAGCCCCGGTGGGACCGTCCATGGGGGACCTCTCAGGCCTCCCCGGTCAGTCCCGGGGGACCGTCCGGGGGGACCTCTCAGGCCTCCCCGGTGAGCCCCGCCACCAGTTCGTCCGCCGCCGTGTACGGGTCGAGCCGGCCGGCCACGATGCGTTCGGCGAGCGCGCCGAGGCGGCGGTCGCCGTGCAGGTCGCCGATGCGTTCGCGGAGCCGGGTGACCGCGATCGTCTCGACCTCGTGGGCGGCGCGGGCCGCGCGCCGCTCGGCCAGGACGCCGTGCTCCTCCATCCACGCCCGGTGCTTCTCCAGCGCCTCGACGACCTCGTCGATGCCCTCGCCCCGGGCGGCGACCGTCTTCACGATCGGCGGCCGCCAGTCGCCGGGTCCCCGGGACTCCCCGAGGCCCAGCATGTGGTTCAGCTCCCGGGCGGTGGCGTCCGCGCCGTCCCGGTCCGCCTTGTTGACCACGTAGACGTCGCCGATCTCCAGGATCCCGGCCTTGGCCGCCTGGATGCCGTCGCCCATACCGGGGGCCAGGAGCACGACGGAGGTGTCGGCCTGGGAGGCGATCTCCACCTCCGACTGGCCGACGCCCACGGTCTCCACCAGGATCACGTCGCAGCCCGCCGCGTCCAGCACCCGGATCGCCTGCGGTGCCGACCAGGCGAGGCCGCCCAGGTGCCCGCGGGTGGCCATGGAGCGGATGTAGACGCCCGGGTCGGATGCGTGATCCGACATCCGGACCCGGTCACCGAGCAGCGCGCCGCCGGAGAACGGCGACGACGGGTCGACGGCGAGCACGGCGACCCGCTTGCCCTGCCGCCGGTACGCGGAGACGAGCGCCGACGTCGATGTCGACTTACCGACACCCGGTGAGCCGGTCAGGCCGACGACGTAGGCGTTGCCCGCCAGCGGCGCCAGGGCCGCCATCACCTCGCGCAGCTGCGGCGACGCCCCCTCCACCAGGGAGATGAGCCGGGCCACCGCCCGCGGTCTGCCCGCACGGGCCTGCTCCACCAGGGTGGGGACGTCCACCATCACCGCTCCGTTCACCGCGTGCTCCACATGTACCGCGTACTACTTGCCCGGAACGCGGAGGATCAGCGCATCGCCCTGACCCCCGCCGCCGCACAGCGCCGCCGCTCCGGTGCCGCCGCCACGCCGCTTCAGCTCCAGCGCCAGGTGCAGCACCACACGGGCGCCGGACATCCCGATCGGGTGGCCGAGCGCGATGGCGCCGCCGTTGACGTTGACCTTGTCCGAGGTCACGCCGAGGTCCTTCATGGACTGGATGGCGACGGCCGCGAACGCCTCGTTGATCTCGATGAGGTCGAGGTCCTCGACGCCGATGCCCTCCTTCTTGAGGGCGTGCCGGATCGCGTTGGACGGCTGGGACTGGAGCGAGTTGTCCGGGCCGGCCACATTGCCGTGGGCGCCGATCTCGGCGATCCAGTCCAGGCCCAGCGCCTCGGCCTTGGCCCTGCTCATGACGACGACCGCTGCGGCGCCGTCGGAGATCTGCGAGGAGGTGCCCGCGGTGATCGTGCCGTCCTTGGCGAAGGCGGGGCGCAGCCTGCCGAGCGACTCGGCGGTCGTCTCGGGGCGGATGCCCTCGTCCTGGGAGAAGAGGACCGGGTCGCCCTTGCGCTGCGGGATCTCGACCGGGGTGATCTCGGCCTCGAAGAGACCGTTCTTCTGGGCGGCGGCGGCGCGCTGGTGGGACTGGGCGCCGATCTCGTCCTGGGCCGCACGGTCCAGTCCGAGGCGGGTGTTGTGCTTCTCGGTGGACTCACCCATCGGGATGTTCTCGTAGGCGTCGGTCAGGCCGTCGTACGCCATGGAGTCGAGCATCTCGATCGCGCCGTACTTGTGGCCCTCGCGCGACTTCGGGAGCAGGTGCGGGGCGTTCGTCATGGACTCCTGGCCGCCGGCCACGACGATGTCGAACTCGCCGGCGCGGATCAGCTGGTCGGCCAGCGCGATGGCGTCGAGCCCGGAGAGGCACACCTTGTTGACGGTGAGCGCGGGGACGTTCATCGGGATGCCCGCCTTGACCGCGGCCTGCCGTGCCGGGATCTGCCCTGCCCCGGCCTGCAGCACCTGGCCCATGATCACGTACTCGACCTGGTCGCCGCCGATGCCGGCCCGTTCCAGTGCCGCCTTGATGGCGAAGCCTCCGAGGTCGGCTCCGGAGAAGCTCTTCAGCGAGCCGAGGAGGCGGCCCATGGGCGTACGGGCGCCCGCGACGATCACGGAAGTCGTACCTGTCGTTCCTGACATGAGGCACAGCCCCTTGGAATAGGAGTGAACGAGGGTTTACCTGAATGTACTGAGCGGTACCGCGCCCGTCATCCGGCTACGAGTGTGATCGCGCGCACGTTGCGTAACCATCCGAGGAGCGCTGCACTGGTTCCATGCTGACGCGAATCGACCACATCGGGATCGCCTGTTTCGACCTCGACGCCACTGTCGAGTTCTACCGCTCGACCTACGGGTTCGAGGTGTTCCACTCCGAGGTCAACGAGGAGCAGGGCGTGAGGGAGGCCATGCTCAAGATCAACGAGACGTCGGACGGCGGCGCCTCCTACCTCCAGCTGCTGGAACCGACCCGCGAGGACTCCGCCGTCGGCAAGTGGCTGGCCAAGAACGGCGAGGGGGTGCACCACCTCGCCTTCGGTACGGCCGACGTCGACGCGGAGTCCGCGGACATCCGGGAGAAGGGTGTCAGGGTGCTGTACGACGAGCCCAGGACGGGGTCGATGGGGTCCCGGATCACCTTCCTGCACCCCAAGGACTGCCACGGTGTCCTGACCGAACTGGTCACGTCCCGGACGGAGCACTGACCCGAGGCATACCCGGCCCGGTAGAGTGGGCTGTTCCGGGCCGGGGCCGGGTCGGGGCCGCGCCGCGTCCTCAGCCGTTGATCTGTCACCATTCCCCGGGGGGACCGTTCGCCGGCGAACGGTACTCGTTTGGAGTGTGCGACCAGGGTTGGGGTCTCCCCTGCTCAGTGGGGTATCCCCTGCTCGAACGAAGTTGAGAGTTCGGGGAAGAAGTTGAGAGCTCGGGGAAGGATGGGACCGCGCAGTGCGGGGCTACGAACGCCAGGAGAGCCACCGAGCTGAAGACGACCATCTCTCGCGGTTCGAGGCCGAGATGGACCGGCTGAAGACCGACCGGGAGAAGGCCGTCCAGCATGCCGAGGACCTCGGCTACCAGGTCGAGGTCTTGCGCGCCAAGCTGCACGAGGCCCGCCGCAGTCTGGCGACCCGTCCCGCGTACGACAGCGCGGACATCGGCTACCAGGCGGAGCAGATGCTCCGTAACGCCCAGATCCAGGCCGAGCAGCTGCGCACCGACGCGGAGCGCGAGCTGCGCGACGCCCGTGCCCAGACGCAGCGGATCCTTCAGGAGCACGCGGAGCACCAGGCGCGGCTCCAGACCGAGCTGCACAACGAGGCCGTGCAGCGGCGCCAGCGGCTCGACCAGGAGCTGGCGGAACGCCGCCAGACCGTCGAGTCCCATGTCAACGAGAACGTCGCGTGGGCCGAGCAGTTGCGGGCCAGGACCGAGTCCCAGGCCCGTCGGCTGCTGGAGGAGTCACGGGCCGAGGCCGAGCAGGCGCTGACCGCCGCACGCTCCGAGGCCGTCCGGCTGGCGGAAGAGACGCGGCAGCGGCTCGGTTCCGAGGCGGAGTCCGCCCGGTCCGAGGCCGAGTCGATCCTGCTGCGGGCCCGCAGGGACGCCGAGCGGCTGATGAACACCGCCTCCAGCCAGGCGCAGGAGGCCACCGCCCACGCCGAGCAGCTGCGTGCGTCGGCGACGGCCGAGACCGAGCAGACGCGGCAGCAGACCGCCGAGCTGAACCGGACCGCCGAGCAGCGCATGCAGGAGGCCGAGACGCAGCTGCGCGAGGCCCGGCTGGAGGCCGAGAAGGTCCTGTCCGAGGCGAAGGAGGCCGCGATCAAGCGGCTGGCCGGCGCCGAGTCGCAGAACGAGCAGCGCACCCGTACCGCCAAGTCGGAGATCGCCCGGCTCGTCGGCGAGGCCACCAAGGACGCCGAAGCCCTCAAGGCGGAGGCCGAGCAGTCGCTCGCCGATGCCCGTGCCGAGGCCGACCGGCTCCGCTCCGAGGCGGCCGACGCCGCGCGCACCGCCGCCGCGGAGGACGCCGCGGCCCAGCTCGCCAAGGCGGCCCGTGCCGCCGAGGAGGTGCTGACCAAGGCGTCGGACGACGCCAGGTCGACGACCCGGTCGGCGGGCGAGGAGGCCGACCGGATCCGCCGCGAGGCCGAGGCCGAGGCGGACCGGCTGCGCGGCGAGGCCGCCGAGCAGGCCGACCAGCTCAAGGGCGCGGCCAAGGACGACACCAAGGAGTACCGGGCCAAGACGGTCGAGCTCCAGGAGGAGGCACGCAGGCTGCGCGGCGAGGCCGAGCAGCTGCGTTCCGAAGCGGTCGCCGAGGGCGAGCGGATCCGCGGCGAGGCCCGCCGGGAGGCCGTCCAGCAGATCGAGGAGGGCGCCAAGACCGCCGAGGAGCTGCTGGCCAAGGCGCGGGCGGACGCGGAGGAGCTGCGCGGCGCCGCGGGCACCGAGAGCGAGCGGGTCCGCACCGAGGCCACCGAGCGGGCCGGCACCCTGCGCAAGCAGGCCGAGGAGGCCCTGGAGCGGGCCCGCGCCGAGGCCGAGCGGCTGCGCACCGAGTCCGAGGAGCAGGCCGAGTCGACGACGTCCGCGGCCGAGCAGGCGGCGACGGAGCTGCGCGAGGAGACCGAGCGCGCGGTCGCGGCCCGGCAGGCCGAGGCGGCCGAGGAGCTGGCCCGGCTGCACACCGAAGCCGAGACCAGGGTCAGCACGGCCGAGAAGACGCTGGGCGAGGCGCGCACCGACGCGGAGCGCATCCGGCGCGAGACGAACGAGGAGTCCGAGCGGCTGCGCGCGGAGGCCGCCGAGCGGCTGCGCACCCTCCAGGAGCAGGCCGAGGCCGAGGCCCAGCGGCTGCGCGACGAGGCCGCCGCCGATGCCTCGCAGTCCCGTGCGGAGGGCGAGACCGTCGCCGTACGGCTGCGCAGTGAGGCGGCCGTCGAGGCGGAGCGGCTCAAGGCCGAGGCGCAGGAGAGTGCCGACCGGGTGCGGTCGGAGGCCGCGGCCGCGGCGGAGCGGGTGGGCACGGAGGCCGCCGAGGCGCTGGCCGCCGCCCAGGAGGAGGCCAACCGGCGCCGCCGGGAGGCGGAGGAGACCCTCGACGCGGCACGTGCCGAGGCGAACCAGGAGCGCGAGCGGGCCCGCGAGCAGAGCGAGGATCTCCTCGCCTCCGCCCGCAAGCGGGTCGAGGAGGCGCAGGCCGAGGCCCAGCGCCTGGTCGAGGAGGCGGACAGCCGGGCGACCGAGATGGTCTCCGCGGCCGAGCAGACCGCCCAGCAGGTACGGGATGCGGTCAGCGGGCTCCAGGAGCAGGCCGAGGCGGAGATCGCCGGGCTGCGCTCCACCGCCGAGCACGTCGCGGAGCGGACGAAGTCCGAGGCGCAGGAGGAGGCGGACCGGGTCCGCTCCGATGCCTACGCCGAGCGGGAGCGGGCCGGGGAGGACGCGGCCCGGATCCGTTCCGTCGCGAAGGAGGAGACCGAGGCCGCGAAGGCGATGGCCGAGCGGACGGTCTCCGAGGCGATCACGGAGTCAGAGAAACTGCGGGCCGACGCCGCCGCGGAGGCGGAGAAACTGCGGGCCGACGCCGCCGCGGAGGCGGAGAAGCTGCGGGCCGACGCCGCGGAGTACAGCCAGCGGATGCGCACCGAGGCGTCCGACGCCCTGGCCTCCGCCGAGCAGGATGCCTCGCGCAGCCGTGCGGAGGCCCGCGAGGACGCCAACCGGATGCGGTCGGAGGCGGCGGTCCAGGCCGACCGTCTGATGTCCGAGGCGACCGTCGAGAGCGAGCGCGTCCGTACCGAGGCGGCGCAGCAGGCGGCCCGGATCGGCGACGAGGCGGCCGGCGAGTCGGAGCGGCTGCGGGCGGAGGCGGCGGCCACCGTCGGTTCCGCGCAGGAGCACGCGGCCCGGACCCGCGAGGAGTCGGAGCGGCTGCGCGGCGAGGCCGAGGCCGCGGCCGAACAGATGCGTGCCGAGGCCCGTGAGGAGGCGGACCGGCTGCTCGACGAGGCGCGTGAATCGGCCTCGAAGCGCCGGGCCGACGCCGCCGAGCAGGCCGACCAGCTGATCAACAAGGCCCAGGAGGAGGCGCTGCGCGCCGCCACCGAGGCCGAGGAGCAGGCCGACACGATGGTCGGGGCCGCCCGGAACGAGGCTGTCCGGATCACCTCCGACGCGACGGTCGAGGGCAACTCCCTGGTCGAGCGGGCCCGGACAGACGCGGACGAGCTGCTGGTCGGCGCCCGCCGGGACGCCACCGCCATCCGGGAGCGGGCCGAGGAGCTCAGGACCCGCCTGGAGAGCGAGATCGAGGAGCTGCACGACCGTGCCCGGCGGGAGACCTCCGAGCAGATGAAGACGGCCGGCGAGCGCGTCGACAAACTGATGAAGGCGGCGACCGAGCAGCGCGACGAGGCCGCGGCGAAGGCCAAGGAGCTCCTGTCCGACGCCAGTTCGGAGGCGAGCAAGGTCCGGATCGCCGCCGTGAAGCGGGCCGAGTCGTTGCTGAAGGAGGCCGAGCAGAAGAAGGCCAGCCTGGTGCGCGAGGCCGAGAAGCTGCGGTCCGACGCCGAGGCCGAGGCCAAGCGGACGGTGGACGAGGGCCGGCGCGAACTCGATGTACTGGTGCGCCGGCGCGCGGACATCAACACGGAGATCTCCCGCGTCCAGGACGTGCTGGAGGCGTTGGAGTCATTCGAGACCCCGGCGGCGGGTGGTAAGGGCGCCGACGGCGTCAAGGCCGGGGCCGCCGCGGGCACTCGTTCGAATGGCAAGCCGTCCGATGGGTAGATCCTTTCCGGGGACCTCCCGCGACCCAGCAAAGCCAATCATTCCTCCGAGTGGCAAGAGTTGCGGGGTCCAGCCACTCAAAAGGGGTGTCATTCTCCAGATCAAACCGGCATCTGCTCGATGACACGCCGTCCGGGCCCCTAGGATTCCCTCTATCACCTCACCGGTCTTACTTCGACAGGAACCCCATGAGTGACCCCTCCTCCCCCTTCGGCTTCGAGCATGTGCGGCGTGGTTACGACCGCGGTCAGGTGGATGACCGCATTACCAAGCTCGTCGCCGACCGTGATAGTGCTCTCGCCCGCATCACGTCTCTGGAAAAGCGCATCGAGGAACTGCACCTCGAAACGCAGAACGCCCAGGCGCAGGTGAGCGACGCCGAGCCGTCGTACGCCGGTCTCGGCGCTCGCGTGGAGAAGATTCTCCGCCTTGCCGAGGAGGAGGCGAAGGACCTTCGAGAAGAGGCCCGTCGCGCCGCCGAGCAGCACCGCGAGCTCGCCGAGTCCGCCGCCCAGCAGGTTCGTAACGACGCCGAGGCCTTCGCCGCCGAGCGCAAGTCCAAGGCCGAGGACGACGGTGTCCGCATCGTCGATAAGGCCAAGGGCGAGGCCACCACGCTGCGCACGGACGCTCAGAAGGACGCCGCCCAGAAGCGCGAGGAGGCCGACGCCCTCTTCGAGGAGACCCGTGCCAAGGCCGCCCAGGCCGCCGCGGACTTCGAGACGAACCTGGCCAAGCGCCGCGACCAGTCGGAGCGCGACCTCGCGTCCCGTCAGGCCAAGGCCGAGAAGCGTCTGGCCGAGATCGAGCACCGCGCGGAGCAGCTCCGGCTGGAAGCCGAGAAGCTCCGTACGGACGCCGAGCGCCGGGCCCGTCAGACGGTGGAGACCGCGCAGCGCCAGTCCGAGGACATCGTGGCCGACGCCAACGCGAAGGCCGACCGGATCCGCAGCGAGTCGGAGCGCGAGCTGGCGGCGCTCACCAACCGCCGCGACTCGATCAACGCGCAGCTGACCAACGTCCGCGAGATGCTGGCGACGCTGACCGGTGCCGCGGTGGCCGCCGCCGGCACCCCCGCCGACGAGGAGCCCGCCTCCCGCGGCGTCCCGGCCCAGCAGACCCGCTGACGCCAGGGAACGACGCGGTACGACCGGTCGTCCCCGACGCACCGGCCGGTTCGATCCCGACGCGCCCGGTTCCACCTTTGTGGTGGCGCCGGGCGCGCGGCCGTTCTAGCGTGAACGCATGATCGAGCTTGATGGCCTCACCAAGCGTTTCGGCAGCAAGGTTGCCGTCGACCAGTTGTCGTGCCGGATCAAGCCGGGGATGGTGACGGGTTTTCTGGGACCCAACGGGGCGGGCAAGTCCACCACGATGCGGATGATGCTCGATCTCGACAACCCCACCAGCGGATCGGTGCGCATCGACGGCAAGCACTACCGCGAGCTGCAGGAACCCCTGAAGTACATCGGTGCGCTGCTCGACGCCAAGTCGATGCACGGCGGTCGCAGCGCGTACAACAACCTGCTCTGTCTCGCGCAGAGCAACCGGATCCCGCGGAGCCGGGTGGCGGAGGTCCTGGACACCGTCGGCCTGACCGCGGTGTCGAAGAAGAAGTCCAAGGGTTTCTCCCTCGGCATGGGGCAGCGGCTGGGAATCGCCTCGGCGCTGCTCGGTGATCCCGAGATCCTGATGTTCGACGAACCCGTCAACGGTCTGGACCCCGAGGGAATCCACTGGATCCGGAATCTGATGAAGACGCTCGCCTCGGAAGGCCGGACGATCTTCGTCTCCTCACATCTGATGAGCGAAATGGCACTGACAGCGGATCACTTGATCGTGATCGGCCAGGGAAGGCTGCTGGCCGACACCTCGATGGCCGACTTCATCCACCAGAACTCCCGCAGCTACGTACGGCTGCGCTCGCCGCAGCAGGAGCGGCTGCGCGACGTACTGCACGCGGAGGGCATCATCGCGGTCGAGTCGGGCAACGGCACGCTGGAGATCGACGGCGCCACCACCGAGGCCCTGGGCGAGCTCGCCGCCCGGCACAGCATCGTGCTGCATGAGCTGAGTTCCCAGCGGGCCTCTCTGGAGGAGGCGTTCATGCAGATGACGGCGGGCTCGGTGGAGTACCACGCGCACTCGGAACGGGACGCCGCGCCGCCGGTGGGACCGCACTGGGGCGACCAGTGGGGGCAGCGGCAGCCGGGCGCCGCCCCAGGGCCTCCCGACAGCACTCCCGGAACCCCCGGCGGGTCCGGCACCGGCAAGGGGGCATGACGAGATGGCATCGGTACCCGCGGTCCTGACTTCCGAATGGACCAAGATCCGTACGGTCTCCTCGACCGTCTGGACCCTGATCTCCGCGTTCGTCGTCACCGTCGCGATGGGCGCCGCGCTCAGTGCCCTGACGAACTCCCAGTTCAGCAACCTCTCCGTGGCGGAGCGGGTCACCTTCGACCCCACCCTCATCAGCTTCTCCGGGATGATTCTCGGTCAGCTGGCGATGGTGGTCTTCGGCGTCCTGGTGGTCGGTACGGAGTACAGCTCCGGCATGATCCGCACCTCGCTGGCGGCCGTGCCGCAGCGCGCCACGTTCCTCTTCAGCAAGATGCTGGTGGCCGTCGTGCTGGCCCTGTTGGTCGGCCTGGCCACCAGCTTCGTCTCGTTCTTCCTCGGCCAGGCCCTGCTCGGCGACCACGGCACGGACATCGGCGCGGACAACGTGCTGCGGGCGGTCTTCGGCGGCGGCATCTACATGGGGCTGATCGCGCTCTTCTCCATGGGAGTGGCGACGATGCTGCGCAGCTCCATGCTGTCGCTCGGCATCCTGATGCCGTTCTTCTTCCTGGTCTCCCAGATCCTGTCGGCCGTACCGGGCGCCAAGAACGTCGCCCGTTACTTCCCCGACCAGGCGGGGTCCAAGATCATGCAGGTGGTGCCCCACGCGATGAACAGCAACGCGGCTCCGTACGGGCCGTGGGGCGGACTGCTGATCATGGTCGGCTGGGTGGTGGCCGCGGTGCTCGGCGGCTTCCTCGTACTCAAGAAGCGGGACGCCTGAGCGGGCCGCGGACCCCGGTCCGCGGCCTTCGTAAGGGGCGCGCCGCCGCATCGGCTTGGCCGGAACCGTAAAGGCCTGGTTATCCTCCTAACTCTTACGGGGGTGTGCGGCCGGACGGCCTGTACCCCGACGACAGATAAGTCGATGGGGCTGGAGCATGATCGAGGCAGTCGGCCTGACCAAGCGCTATGGCGCGAAGACGGCCGTGTACAACCTTTCCTTCCAGGTGCGGCCGGGCACCGTCACCGGATTCCTCGGTCCCAACGGGTCGGGCAAGTCGACGACCATGCGCATGATGCTCGGCCTGGACCGGCCGACCGCCGGCCATGTGACGATCGGCGGACACGCGTACCGCAGCCTGCCGAACGCGCCGCGCCAGGTGGGCGCGCTGCTGGACGCCAAGGCGGTGCACGGGGGCCGCAGCGCCCGCAACCACCTGCTCTCGCTGGCCCAGCTCGCCGGGATCCCGGCCGCCCGGGTCGACGAGGTGCTCGGTGTCGTCGGCCTTCAGGATGTCGCCCGGAAGCGGTCCAGCGGCTTCTCGCTCGGCATGGGACAGCGGCTGGGCATCGCGGGCGCGCTGCTGGGCGACCCGCAGGTGCTGCTCTTCGACGAGCCGGTCAACGGACTCGACCCGGAGGGCATCCTCTGGGTCCGCAACCTGATGAAGATGCTGGCGTCCGAGGGCCGTACGGTCTTCGTCTCCAGCCACCTCATGAGCGAGATGGCGCTCACCGCCGACCATCTGATCGTGATCGGCCGCGGCCAGCTGCTGGCCGACATGAACATCACGGACTTCATCTCGGCCAACTCGGCCGATTTCGCCCGGGTCCGGGTCCAGGACAACGGGTCCGAGCAGCGGGAGAAGCTCACCGCCACCCTCACCGAGGCGGGCGGCCAGGTCATGTCGGAGCCGGACGGCGCCCTGCGGATCACCGGGCTGAAGCTGCCCCGGATCAGCGATCTGGCCCATGACTCCGACGTACGGCTGTGGGAGCTCTCGCCGCACCAGGCCTCGTTGGAGGAGGCGTACATGCGGATGACGCAGGCCACCGTGGACTACCGCTCGACGGCGGACCAGAAGGCGGGCCTGCAGCCGCCCGTCCCGGAGGGCGGATACGGGCAGCAGCACCCCGGGTACGCGCCGCCTCAGCAGACCGTCCCGGAGGTGCCGCAGCAGGGCTGGTACGCCCCGCCGCCGCCTGGAGCCAACCCGTACGCGACAGCCCCCGGGCCCGGCCAGGCACCGGCGGCGCCCGCCGTCCCCCCCGCCCCCGCCCCCGCCCCGGCAGCACCTGCCGCGGCCCCCGCGGACCCGACCGCGCGCGACACCAGCGAGGACCCCCGATGACAACCCCGTCCACGCCGCCGACGCCGTACCAGCAGCAGGCGTACCAGCAGCCCCCGGCACCGCAGCAGAACGCGCAGGCCGACTCCTACGTCTCGCCGATCCCGGTGCGCCGGGCCACGCTCGGCGACGCGATCGCCTCCGAGTGGACCAAGATCCGTTCGGTGCGCTCCACGATGTGGACGCTCGGCATCCTGATCGTGCTGCTGCTCGTCATCGGCGTGCTCTCCGCGGTCGCCGTCCATCTGTCCGACGCCGACCTGGGCTCCACCCCGGTGCTCAGCCTCGGCTTCTTCGGCGTACTGCTCGGCTCGATCTGTGTGATCACGCTCGGCGTGATGACGATCGCCTCGGAGTACGGCACCGGGATGATCCGTACGACGATGACGGCCTGCCCCAGCCCCGGACGGGTGCTCGGTGCGAAGGCCATCGTCTTCTTCCTGCTCACCTTCGTCCTGACGACCGTGATGACCACGGTCGTCGCGGTGCTCCAGACGGCCATCGTGGACGCCGACACCCCCAGCGGCGCGGACTGGCTGCGCAGCACGGTCGGCGTCGGCCTCTACATCGCGACGCTGGGGCTGCTCTCGCTCGCGATCGGCGCGCTGATCCGGCACTCGGCCGGTGCGATCACCGTCATGATCGGTGTGGTGCTGCTGCCGCTCGTGCTGGCGATCTTCATGTTCGCCCAGTCGCTCGCGAAGATCCAGGAGTGGCTCCTGGAGTACTCGATCCCCAACCAGCTCAGCAATTTCTACGACACCTCGGTCACCGAGTCGGGGCCGTCCGGCTGGGAACCGCTGTGGATCATGGTCGGGCTGACCGCCGTGGCCATGGGCGGCGCCTATCTGGCGATGAGCCGCCGCGACGTCTGACCGGTCTCCGTACCTGCCGTCGACCGGGCGGACGTTCAGTACCGAGGCGCGTTCCTGGACCGCTGCACCCGTGTGGTGCGGCGGTCCTTCGCGTTCCAGCACGCCTTGTGCCAGTGCCTGCGGTCGTCGATACCGCCGTACTCGGGCCAGGCCACCAGGTGCGGGACGCCGGACGGGATCTCCTGGTCGCAGCCGGGGCACCGGTAGCGCTTGCCCGCCGCGCTCGCGCCGCTCACCGGGCGGATGCACCAGTCCTCGCCCTGCCACTCCTCCGCGCGCCCTCCACCGCCGTACCGGTCCCCGTCCACGCGCGCGCTGTCGGTGGGACTCTCGCCGCCTCGGGGGCGGTTGCGGCGCGGGGACACGTGACACCTCATGGGGGCAGGCCGGGCAGTTCCCGTCCAGCGTAGGGCCATTCGGCCGAGGCAGGTGTCCCGCACCGCTCATCACCGGGCCCGACGGGGGGACGGGTTACCGGAAAATCGCAACAACTTCTCGCCGGACCGTGCCTTTGGCACGTGTCAGACGTTGTTGCCAGCAGGGGAGAGCCGCGTCGGCCGCAAGGAGGTAATAGGCGATGCGTGTGGGAACGTTCGTACTGGCAGCCCAGTTCCCGGGGCAGGGGCCGGGAGAAGCGCTGCATCGCGCGATCCGGTCCGCCGAGGTCGCGGAGGAGTCCGGACTCGACTCGGTCTGGCTGGCAGAACACCATTTCGTGCCGTACGGGGTCTGCCCGTCCGCCGTGACACTGGCCGCGCTGCTGCTCGGCCGCACCCGCAGGATCCGGGTGGGCACGGCGGTGAGCGTGCTGCCGACGCAGCATCCGGTCGCGCTCGGCGAGCAGGCCGCGCTGCTGCACCTCACCAGCGGCGGCCGATTCACCCTCGGCGTCGGCCGGGGCGGCCCCTGGATCGACCTGGAAGTGTTCGGCGGCGGCCTGGAGGCCTACGAGAGGGGCTTCCCGGAGTCCCTGGGGCTGTTGCTCGACTGGCTGCGCGAACCGCGTGTGGCGGGCCGCGGGGAGCGTTACGGCTTCCGTGAGGTGGCGGTGGTGCCCCGCCCCGACGAGCTGTTCGACGGGGCGGGCACCGAGAACCCCGGCGGTCCCGAGGTGGTCGTCGCGTGCACCTCGCCGAAGAGCGTGCGGCTCGCCGCCGAGAACGGCCTGCCGATGCTGCTCGGCATGCACTGCGGGGACGAGGAGAAGGCCGAGGTGGTCGCGCTCTGGCGGACCTGCGCGCTGGCCGCGGGCCGCTCGCCGGAGAGTGTGCGGCAGGCCGGGCACGTGTCCGCGGGGGTGGCCCAGATCGCGGACCGCGCCGAGGAAGCCACCGAGACGCTCGTGAAGACGATGCCCGGCTGGCTGCGGCAGGGGCTGGACGCCCATGTGACGGTCGACGGCCGGCACCGGGTGATGCGTGACCCGGTCGGCTACACGGAGATGCTGTGCGGCATTCACCCGGTGGGCCCGCCCCGGCTCGCGGCCGACCGGCTCGCCGCCACGGCCGAGCGCACGGGCATCACCCGCTTCGCGCTCCTGGTCGAGGGTTCGGGCGATCTCGTGGCCACGGAGGAGAACGTAGCGCGACTGGGCACCGAGGTGCTGCCGCTCCTGAAATGATCCGCCGGAAAACGCCGTTCCGGTGTACGAACGGGAGCTGCCGCCCCGGACCAGTCGCACCTCCCGCGGTCCGGAACGACAGCAAAGGCGTTCAGCAGTCCCGAAGTTCGGGCGACTGGTTGAGCAACTGACCCCTCACCGAGGTGAATCGGGCGAGTCGGTCGTCGACCGAGGCGTCCAGCGGGAACACCGCGACGCGGTGGCAGTTCTGGAATGCCAGACGCACCCCGAAGTGCCGCTGCAGCGCGCCGCGGATTGCATCACTTGCGAGCGCACGCAGCAGCTGACCACGTGCCTGCTCGTCCGGCGGCGGCGTCTGGTTGTCGGCGAACTCGCCGCCGTCGACCTTCAGCTGAGCCACCAGCGAGCTGATCATCTCCCACGCGAAGGGCAGGGAGGTCCGGACGCAGTCGACGAAGTCGGCTTCATCGACCTCGCCTCGCTCGGCCTGTTCCAACAGCGCCGGTGAGACGTCGAGCGACATGGGTTCTCCTCTCGCGACCCCGACGGAGGGCCGGGGCCTTACGGGCAGGGAAGGAGGACGGCGACGCAGCGTGCACAGACGGCGACCTCCTGCATCCACGGTAAGGGTGCAGTCCGGGCCGCACCAGGAGATTGGGAACACAACCGGCCAACAACGAAGGGGTTCAAAGAGGGACAAGCCAGATTCGGTCAGGTAGAGGCGGGGATGGAGTGACGGGTGGGTGAATCGCGTCGACCACCCGTCGTCGAGTAGCGTTGCCGACCATGCGTCTCGTCATCGCCCGCTGCTCCGTGGACTACGCGGGCCGGCTCACGGCCCACCTGCCCTCCGCTCCCCGTCTGATCCTGGTGAAGGCGGACGGGAGCGTGTCTATTCACGCCGACGACAGGGCCTACAAACCGCTCAACTGGATGTCACCGCCCTGCACCCTGAAGGAGGGCGCCGACGACACCGAGGGCGTCTGGACCGTGGTGAACAAGGCGGGCGAAAAACTGATCATCACGATGGAGGAAATCCTCCACGACTCGTCCCATGAACTGGGCGTCGATCCGGGCCTGATCAAGGACGGCGTGGAAGCGCATCTCCAGGAACTGCTCGCTGACCGGATCGAGACCCTCGGCGAGGGCTACACCTTGATCCGCCGCGAGTACTTCACCGCCATCGGCCCGGTCGACATCCTGTGCCGCGACGCCGACGGGCAGACCGTGGCCGTCGAGCTCAAGCGACGCGGCGACATCGACGGCGTGGAGCAGCTGACCCGCTATCTGGAGCTGCTCAACCGCGATCCGCACCTCGCCCCGGTGAAGGGCATCTTCGCCGCCCAGGAGATCAAGCCCCAGGCCCGCGTGCTGGCGACGGACCGCGGGATCGGCTGCGTGGTGCTCGACTACAACGCGATGCGCGGCATCGAGGACGACAAACTCCGGCTGTTCTGACCCGGGCCGTTCGCTCCGTCCTCAAGCCCGCCCGGTGCGTCAAGCCCGCCCGGCGCCCGAGGACGGGACCCCGACCCCGGAGCCCGGACGCAGCGCCGGACGAGCATGCCCATCAGGCCCGTCCGGCGCGCGAGGACAAGGCGCCCACCCGGGGCGCACCCCGGCTCAGGCCACCGACGGGCTCGGTGCGGGCCCCCCGGACACCGCCGTACCCGTACTCATCGCCCCCGACGGCCCACTCGCCGAGTCCGACGAATTGGGCAGACCCGGCTCCTCCGTCACGGGCTCCGTGGGCGACGGGCTCTCACTCGTCTCCGGCGGGCTCGACGACGGACTCGTCGTCGGCCGCGGCGTGTCCGACTTCGTCGGCTTGGGCGGATCGGACGGCTTGCCCGAAGGACTCGACGGGCGATCGACGGGCGGCTTGTCCGGGGACGACGAGCTCTCCCGCGGTTCGCTCGTCCCCCGGGACGGACTCACGCTCCCGGTGGGCGCGGCCTCGCTCCCCGTCGGCCCGGGCGTCGACGCCGTGGCGCTGGATGCCTGGGCGGACGGAACCGGATCGTCCGTCGGCTCGTCGGCCGGGAGTTCGTTCTCGCTGTCGTCGCCCTCGCTCACCGACTGCTCGGTCGAGTCACCGGGGTCACTCTGCGGATCACTGCTCGACGTCAGCCCGAGCGTCACCACCGTGCCGAGCACGCCTGCCAGCAGCACACCCGCACTCGCGGCGACCAGATTGCGCCGCGCCCCGCCCAGGACCGCGAAGCGGCCACCCGGCGCGCCCTTCGGAGCGCCCTTCGGAGCGCCCTTCGGAGCGCCCTTCGGAGCGGTCTGCCGGGGCAGGACGGCGGTGTCGGCCGCGGACGGCCACGGCGTCGAGACCGGCAGCGCGACCGTCGGGCCACCGGGCGACGACGCCTCGAAGCGGTTCGCCGGTATCTCCTCGTCCACCGGAGTACGGCCCGCCACCACACCGGAGCGGTCCTCGACCAGGGCGAGTGCCCGGCGCCCGGCCACCGCACCCGACTTGTCGGCGAGCGCCCCGCGCATGCTGATGGAGGTCTCCAGCTCGGCCCTGGCCCGCTCCGGATTGCCGGTGCAGAGCGCGAGTACGCCCAACTCGTGGTGGAAGTAGGCCTCTTCGGCGACCTCGCCGGCGATCCGGGCCGCCTCCTGGCCGATCCGCAGGGACTTCTCCCAGGCGCTCCAGTGCAGCCCGGCCGCGAAGGTCGGCGAGGCGCTGCGGGCCAGCAGCACGGCAACGCTGGTCTGTCCGGCCCCGTCCCCCGGCACCAGCTGCGTCATCGCCGCGACGATCGCGTCGGCCTCGGCGACCGCCCGTGCGGAGGTGACCGAGGGGTGCCCGGCCCACCAGGCGTAGTGCTGGGCCGCCGTACGGGCCCGGCTCGTGGCGTCGTCGCCGTATCCGGCGGCCTCCAGCTGGGCGACCACACCGGCGGCCAGCCGGTAGCGGGACCCGGCCGGGGAGAGCAGTCCGCAGCCGGCCAGTTCGCCGAGTGCGGCATCGGCGTGGGTGTCCCCCACGAGCGCCGGCAGATGCGCCTGGTGCGGCACCTCGCCGCCGAGCGCGACCGCGAAGCGCAGGGTGTCGCGCGCGGCCCCGCTCAGCCGCGAGGCGAGCAGCGCGGCGGGCGCGGCGCCCTCACCGAGGCTGGGCAGCGGCACGTCGGGGGCCTCGGCAGGCAGCGGCGCATCGGCGGGCCTGTTGTCGAGGTAGCCGTACTCGTCGTACGCGGTGGAGTCGGTGCGCAGCAGATCGCGCTGGCGCAGCAGGGCGCCCGCCTGGACGAAGCGCAGCGGCAGGCCCTCGGACTCGAACCAGAGGTCGCCCGCCCAGTTGGCCTCCTCCTCGGAGAGCGGCCGCTCGACCACCCGTTCCATCAGGTCGACCGAGGCGCCGCGGTCCAGTCCGGCGAGGGAGACCTCATCGAGGTGGGAGTCGGCGCCGGGGGCGTCGATGTCGGGTGTCGCGGCGAACAGGAAGGCGCATTCGGGCGTCGCGTCGAGCAGCTCGTCCAGCGCGGCGCCGCCGAACTCCAGGTCGTCCAGGACGACGACGGCGCCGGTGGCGCGCAGCTTCTCCAGCAGCAGCGCCCGGTCCGGGCGGTGCAGCGGCGCGTCGTGGACGGCCTCGAAGAGTCCGTACAGCAGGTCGGTGACGGTTCGCTTGTGGCCGCTGAGCCGTACGACTCCGTCCGGTGCGAGTTGCGCGCAGTCGGCGGCGACGGCGTCGAGGAGCGCGGTCCGGCCGGATCCGGCCGGTCCGGTGAGCCGTACGGAGCGGCCGCGGGCCAGCAGGCGTACCAGTCGCTCGCGTTCGTCCGCGCGCTGCAGGAGGGGCAGCTGGAGGACGGGCAGGCCGGGCGGCACAGGGGGCGCGGTGGCCCGTTCGTGGTCGGCGCGTCCGGCGGGGGTGCGCCGGACCGGTTCGGCGGGCTGCTCGCCCGGCGGGCACAGTTCGACCTCGCTGCCGTCGACCGGGTTGACCGTGAGCAGGAGGTCACCCGATATGACGGGGACGATGCGTATCTGTTGCGGTGTTTGCTGACCGAAATCAGGAGTCAGCGGATCGCGGGAAGTGCGCCGTCGGCCGGCGTCCTGCGCGGAGCCGTTCCTGTCGTGGCCGTACTCTTCCGGCCCCCGGTGTATCGGGTCCATCGTCAAAGCCCCCAAGACGCGTCGAGCACGGTTGTCCCTCCCGGCCTCGCACGTCCAGCGGTCGCTTCCGGTCCGGTGTCAGCCAGGTGGGTCCGTCAATCGGCAGACGGCCGAACCCTAAACCTTCGCACAGTATCTACGAACATCCGGGGTCCCACGCCGCCCGACAGATCACGGTCTCGTGAGGATTGTGCGGCTTCGGCCGCGGGGTGCGGACGGGTGTCCGCCGCCGCCCGGAGCCTCAGACGCGTGGCAGGGAGTCTGCGGCGATTCCGCCCTCGATGGCCAGGATGCGGTGCAGTCTGGTGGCCACCAGAAGGCGTTGCATCTGCGGTGGCACGCCGCGGAGCACCAGCCGCCGCCCGGCCCGTCCGGCCCGTCTGTGCGCGCCCATGATGACGCCGAGTCCGGTGGCGTCCCATGAATCGAGCTCGGTCAGGTCCAGCACCAGATCGCCGACGCCGTCGTCGAGGGCCGAGTGCAGGACCGTACGGGCGTCCGCCGCGCTTCGGACGTCGAGGCGGCCCCCGACGACCAGCTTGGCGTGGTCGCCCCTGATGTGCATATGCGCTCCCCTGGAATGCTCCGTGGCAAGGTCCGGATGTCTGAAACTGCCTCTGCCCCAACTGACTGCGGCAGCGGCAGGGAAGTTGCCGTCTGTAAGCGAACCGATACCGAATTCACTCCGTGGAGTGACTGAGGCCCGCTGTCGATCCGGTGCGGATCCACTGATCCCGGGAGGTGACCCCCGGGGACCCCGGGCCTGATTGACAGCGGATCAGGCAACAAGGGACTGAAAACGATCAGTAGGTGTAGAAGCCCTGCCCGCTCTTGCGGCCGATGTCACCTGCATCGACCATTCGGCGCATCAGCTCCGGTGCGGCGAACTTCTCGTCCTGGGACTCGGTGTAGATGTTGCCGGTGGCGTGCAGCAGGATGTCGACGCCGGTCAGGTCCGCGGTGGCGAGCGGCCCCATGGCGTGGCCGAAACCCAGCTTGCACGCGGTGTCGATGTCCTCCGCCGAGGCGACGCCCGACTCGTACAGCTTGGCGGCCTCGACGACCAGCGCCGAGATCAGCCGGGTGGTGACGAAGCCGGCCACGTCACGGTTGACCACGATGCAGGTCTTGCCGACCGACTCGGCGAACTCCCGTGCGGTGGCGAGGGTTTCGTCGCTCGTCTTGTAGCCGCGTACGAGCTCGCAGAGCTGCATCATCGGGACCGGCGAGAAGAAGTGCACACCGACGACGCGCTCCGGGCGCTCCGTCACGGCCGCGATCTTGGTGATCGGGATGGCGGAGGTGTTGGAGGCGAGCACGGTGTCGTCCCGGACGATCTTGTCGAGGGCCCGGAAGATCTCGTGCTTCACCTCCAGCTTCTCGAAGACCGCCTCGACGACGATGTCCGCGTCGGCGACCGCGTCGAGATCGGTGGTCGTGGTGATGCGAGCGAGCGCGGACTCGGCGTCGGACGCCGCGAGCTTGCCCTTGGAGACGAACTTGTCGTAGGAGGTCTTGATGCCGTCACGGCCACGGGTCAGCGCCGCGTCGGTGACATCGCGCAGCACGACGTCCCAGCCCGCCTGGGCGGAGACCTGCGCGATACCGGACCCCATGAGTCCGGCTCCGATGACGGCGAGCTTCCTGGCCACGTTGACACCCCTGCTTTCCATAAGGTTCCTGTCCATACTCTCCGGCGGAG
This sequence comes from Streptomyces brevispora, assembly GCF_007829885.1. Taxonomy (NCBI): domain Bacteria; kingdom Bacillati; phylum Actinomycetota; class Actinomycetes; order Kitasatosporales; family Streptomycetaceae; genus Streptomyces; species Streptomyces brevispora. The sequence goes on along the minus strand of NZ_VIWW01000001.1, from coordinate 4,515,987 downwards.
GTTAGTACCCGTGAGGGGCGCTGGGGCCGCGAAGAGATGCGCGTCACGTCTCAAATGACGGACATCACACCGGGGCGTGTCATTCGGCGGCGCGCCGGGCGTAGTTGAGCACCTTTTCGCCCAGCAGGTCCTCGATGTCATCGAGCAGGACGAGGGCGTCCCGGGACACCTCGGCGGCTCCGCGGCCCGCGGCCATCTCGCCCCCGATGTACGCCATGAGCGTGCTGTGCACCCAGGAGAGCCGACCGGCCACCAGGACCGGGGTCCGGTCCCCGGGCTCCGCCCCGGACTCCTCCAGGAGCGTCGCCTCCAGATGCCGGACGGCCTCCTGCTGTACGCGCCAGAGGCGGGCCTTGAGGCCGTCGGCGTTCTCGATGACCCACATGAAGCGCTCGTAGCCCTCCATCAGGCCGACGGTGGGTGATACGCCCTCGACCTGGATGCGCAGTTCCCGCAGGACGGCGTCGGCCGCGGACTCGCCCTTGCCGCGGAGCGGGCAGGACCACCACCCTGCGCATGCTCACCACGCTGCCGGCCCCCACCGGCGGCGCCGCCACCGTGGCCGGCCACGACCTGCTCACGGACCCGGCGGGCGTACGGGAGACCTGCGGGTACGTCGCCCGGTCCGGCGGGGTCGGCCCCGGCATCACCGTGCGGGAGGAGCTGGTCACCCAGGGCCGGATGTACCGGCTCGGCAAGGCCGCGGCGGTCGCCCGCGCCGGGGAACTGGGCCTGTCGGACCTGCTCGACCGGAAGACGGCCTCGCTCTCGGGGGGCCGGCGCCGGCGGCTCGACATCGCGAGGGGACTCACCCACCGCCCACCACTGCTCTTCCTCGACGAACCGACCACCGGACTCGACCCGGGCAGCCGCACCGATCTGTGGAACCTGGTGCGGAGGCTGCGCGACACATCCGGCACGACCGTCGTGCTCACCACCCACTACCTCGACGAGGCGGACGCACTCTGTTCATGTTCCAGGCGGTCCTGCTGGTCCTGGCCGCGCTGGTCATGGGCTTGCGCGCGCCGCTCCCCGGGGTGCTGATCGGCTTCGCGTTCGTCGGTCTGCTGACGGCCTCACTGGCCTCGCTGTCGTACGCCCTGGCGATGAGGGTCAGCACACCGCAGGAGTTCGGCCCGGTGATCAACTCGCTCACCATGCCGGCCATGCTGCTCTCCGGTCCGATGCTGCCGACGACGCTGGGCCCGGGATGGCTGGACGTGCTCTCCCACCTCACGCCGTTCCGCTACCTCGTGGACGCGGTACGGGACGCGTACATCGGCTCGTACGCCACCGCGCACCTGCTGTACGGCGTCCTGGTCGCCCTCGGATTCGCGGCGCTCGCCGTGACAGTGGGCACACGCGTCCTCCGGAGGGCCGGTGCCTCACTAGGCTGACGACATGGTCAATCTGACACGTATCTACACCCGCACCGGCGACCAGGGCACCACCGCCCTCGGCGACATGAGCCGGACCGCCAAGACCGATCTGCGGATCTCCGCCTACGCCGACAGCAACGAGGCCAACGCGGTCATCGGCACGGCGATCGCGCTCGGGCAGCTCACCGAGGACGTCGTGAAGGTCCTCGTCCGGGTACAGAACGACCTGTTCGACGTGGGCGCCGACCTGTCGACGCCGGTCGTCGAGGAACCGAAGTACCCGCCGCTGCGGGTCGAGCAGTTCTACGTCGACAAGCTGGAGGCGGACTGCGACCACTTCCTGGAGCAGGTGGAGAAGCTCCGCAGCTTCATCCTGCCCGGCGGCACCCCGGGCGCGGCGCTGCTGCACCAGGCGTGCACGGTGGTGCGGCGCGCGGAGCGGTCCACCTGGGCGGCGTTCGAGGTGCACGGCGAGGTGATGAACCCGCTGACGGCGACGTATCTCAACCGGCTCTCCGACCTGCTGTTCATCCTCGCCCGGGTGGCGAACAAGGAGGTCGGCGACGTGCTGTGGGTACCGGGCGGCGAACGGTAGAGCCAGGCCCGTCCGGCGACCGATGACAACGCCTCAGCCGGGCGGGCGAGGCACCCCCTTCGCGGATCCCTTCGGATCCCGCTTCGGGAACACCGTGTAGCTCGCCGCGATCACCAGGTTGATCCCCATCACGAACAGCATCGTCTGCTGCCAGGACCGCAGCGACGCCACGTCCCCGTCACCCCCCACGTACCAGACCGCCCCCTGGAGCAGCGCCAGCGCCGTCACCGTGGCCACCGTCCACCGTCCGGCCACCCGCCACTCGTGGACCGCCCGCGCCATGCCGTACTTCGGCGGCTTCACCGGTGGCGGACCGCCCGCGAACCGGTGGGCGATCCGGGCGTCGACCCACCGGATCGTGGAGTGCCCGAGGCCCACCGTGAAGCCGATGTACACGGCGGCGAGGCCGTGCTTCCAGTCCGGAGCGGCGCCGTTCTTCAGGTCGACGGCCGTGACCACCAGCAGGATCACCTCCAGCAGCGGCTCGCACAGCAGCACCGCGCCACCGAGCCGCGGCTTCCTCGCCACGTACCGCAGCGCGAGTCCCACGGCCAGCAGCACCCAGAAGGCGATCTCGCAGAGAACGATCAGCGTGACGATCACGGTCCTGCTCCTTTCGCTCCCCTCCAGCATCCCCGCGGCGGCGCGCCCGATCGTCGCCCGGAGTGACGAACCGCCGCTGCATACTTCGATGCAGTCGCGGCTCATTCCCCGTACGGACGTCCCGGAACGGCCCGCCGTGTTGGATGGGAGGGTGCTCTCTCATCCCCGCCCCCACCGGGACGACGCCCTCATCGCGGTCGGCGGTCTGCTCGGCGGAGTGGTGCTGTGGCTGCTCGGTCTGCACATGCAGACCGGCCGCCCCCTCGACGCCCCGGGGATCGAGCTGGTCCCGCTCGCCGTGATGTCGGCACTGGCGCTGCTGCGCAGAAGCGCGCCGCGGACCGCCCTGATCATCGGCACCCTGGCGCTGGTCATGGACCAGTTCACGGCCGGGAACCTGGCCACCCTGCTGCTGTACACCGACGTCATGTACGCGGCCGTGCTGTACGGCAGCCCGGCGGCAGCCCGGCGGATCCCGGTGACCACCTTCCTGATCACGGTCACGATCACGATCGGCTTCCTGGCGTGGTTCCGCACCGCCGAGGCGCTGCTCATCGGCATCGTCACGGGACTGGTCTCGTTCGTGCCCGCCCTCACCGGCGTCAGCGTGCGCAACCACCGCGATGCCGCCGAAGCCGAGCGGCTGCGCGCCGATCAGACGGCTCTGCTGGCCGAGATGGACCGGGCGCAGGCGGTGACCGCCGAACGGGCCCGGATGGCACGCGAGTTGCACGACATGGTGGCCAACCACCTCTCCGCGATCGCCATCCACTCCACCGCCGCGCTCTCCATCGACGACCCGGAGACGTCCCGGAACGCCCTGGGGGTCATCCGGGAGAACAGCGTCGACGGTCTGGCCGAAATGCGCCGTCTGATCGGGCTGTTGCGTACCGGTGGGGCCGCTCCGGAGCCCAGTATCTCGCCCACGCTCGGCTCGCTGGTCGCCCTGGTCGAGCAGCACCGTACGAACGCCGCGTCCAGCGGGCTCACATGTGTGCTGGAGGACTCCCGCAACGAGCCCGGTCCGCTGCCGGCACCGGTCGAGTTGGCCGCGTACCGGATCGTCCAGGAGTCCCTCACGAACACGCTCAAGCACGCCGGGCCCGGCCCGGTCACGGTCCGGCTGGGGCAGGCGGGGCCGCGGCTGACGGTGGAGGTCACCAGTGCCCTCGGGAACCGGCCGGGACCGCGTGCTCCCGGTTCGGGGACCGGGCTGGTCGGGATGCGGGAGCGGGTGGCACTGCTCGGCGGGGCGATCGAGGCGGGACCGGTGTCCACCGCGAACGGGACGAAGATCTGGCGGGTACGGGCCGAACTGCCCGTCGAGGAAGGGAGCGTGAGGACATGACCATCCGGGTACTGGTGGCCGAGGACCAGTCGGCGGTGCGCGCTGGGCTGGTGCTCATCCTGGGCAGCGCACCGGACATCGAGGTCGTCGGGGAGGCCCGCGACGGGGAGGAGGCGGTGCGGCTGGCCCGCGAACTGCGCCCGGACCTGGTATTGATGGACATTCAGATGCCCAAACTGGACGGGGTGTCGGCGACGAAGCAGGTGGTCGCGGAGCGGCTGGCGGATGTGCTGGTGCTGACGACCTTCGATCTGGACGAGTACGTCTTCGGCGCGCTGCGGGCCGGGGCGTCGGGCTTCCTGCTGAAGGACACCGAGGCCCACGGCCTGCTCGAAGCGGTACGCACGGTGGCGCGCGGCGAGGGCCTGATCGCCCCGGCGGTGACGCGCCGGCTGATCGCGGAGTTCGCCGGTGCCGCCCCCGTACGGCCATCGGAAACCGCGGACAGGTCGGTGCTCGCCCCCCTCACGCGGCGCGAGCGCGAAGTGCTCGGCTGCCTCGGCGAGGGCCTGTCGAACGCCGAGGTCGCGGTGCGGCTGTCCATGGCGGAAGCGACGGTGAAGACGCACGTCAGCAGGCTGCTGGGGAAGCTGAAGCTTCGCAGCCGGGCCCAGGCGGCGGTACTGGCCCAGGAGTTGGGCCTCTGAGGTTTAGTCCTGCCCAACCCTGGTTCTTTGGTCCAGACCTCTTGACGATTGGTCCAGACCTTCCTACTCTCACCGAGCACACTGCGGTGAGTACGCCATGACAAGGCGTACTCAGGGCGGCGCAGGGTTTGCAGTCGACGGACCACCCCCGTTTGTCCGGACCTCACCCGAGGAGCACCGTTGAGTACTGAGACCCCCCGCCGGACCCGATTCAGAGTCGGGGCCGGGAAAGCCACCAGATCACGAGCCGTCGCGGGCCTCACCGCACTGCTCCTTCCGCTCGCCGCGATGGTCGGCATGGCCTCCCCGGCCGAAGCAGCCACCTCGGCGACCGCCACCTACGTCAAGAAGTCCGACTGGGGCAGCGGCTTCGAGGGCCAGTGGACGGTGAAGAACACCGGCACCACCGCCCTCAGCTCCTGGACCATCGAGTGGGACTTCCCCTCCGGCACCGCCGTCGGCTCCGCCTGGGACGCCGCCGTCACCAGTTCCGGCACTCACTGGACCGCCAAGAACCTCAGCTGGAACGGCTCGGTCGCACCGGGCGCCAGCGTCTCGTTCGGCTTCAACGGCACCGGCTCCGGCTCCCCCGCGGGATGCAAGCTGAACGGCGCCTCCTGCGACGGCGGCAGCGTCCCCGGTGACAAGGCCCCCTCTGCCCCCGGCACCCCCACCGCGAGCGGCATCACCGACACCTCGGTGAAGCTGAGCTGGAACGCGGCCACCGACGACAACGGCATCAAGAACTACGACGTCCTGCGGGACGGCGCGGTCGTCGGCACGGTGACCGGCACCACGTACACCAACACCGGCCTCACCGCCGGCACCGACTACTCGTACACCGTGCGGGCCCGCGACACCGCCGACCAGACCGGTCCGGCCAGCGGCGCGGTCAAGGTGCACACCACCGGCGGCGGGGGCACCGACCCCGGTCCGGGCACCGGCAGCAAGGTCAACCTCGGCTACTTCGCCGAGTGGGGCGTCTACGGCCGGAACTACCACGTCAAGAACCTGGTCACCTCGGGTTCGGCCGCGAAGATCACCCACATCAACTACGCCTTCGGCAACGTCCAGGGCGGCAAGTGCACGATCGGTGACTCCTACGCCGACTACGACAAGGCGTACACCGCCGACCAGTCCGTCGACGGCGTCGCCGACACCTGGGACCAGCCGCTGCGCGGCAGCTTCAACCAGCTGCGCAAGCTCAAGGCGAAGTACCCGAACATCAAGGTCCTCTGGTCCTTCGGCGGCTGGACCTGGTCCGGCGGCTTCGGCCAGGCGGCGCAGAACCCGGCCGCGTTCGCCCAGTCCTGCTACGACCTGGTGGAGGACCCCCGTTGGGCCGATGTCTTCGACGGCATCGACATCGACTGGGAGTACCCCAACGCCTGTGGTCTGACCTGTGACACCAGCGGCCCGGCCGCACTGAAGTCCCTCACGTCCGCACTGCGCACCAAGTTCGGCAGCAACAACCTGGTGACCGCGGCCATCACGGCCGACGGCTCCAACGGCGGCAAGATCGACGTCGCCGACTACGCGGGCGCCGCACAGTCGCTGAACTGGTACAACGTGATGACGTACGACTTCTTCGGCGCCTGGGACGCGAAGGGCCCGACGGCCCCGCACTCCCCGCTCACCCCGTACACCGGCATCCCGAAGGCCGGCTTCTCCGCCTCCGAGGCCATCGCCAAGCTGAAGGCCCAGGGCGTCCCCGCCTCGAAGCTGCTGCTCGGCATCGGCTTCTACGGCCGCGGCTGGACCGGCGTGACCCAGGACGCGCCCGGCGGCACCGCCACCGGCGCCGCCCCGGGTACGTACGAGGCGGGCATCGAGGACTACAAGGTCCTCAAGAACACCTGCCCCGCCACCGGCACCATCGCCGGCACCGCCTACGCGCACTGCGGCACCAACTGGTGGAGCTACGACACCCCGGCCACCATCGGCACCAAGATGGCCTGGGCGAAGAGCCAGGGCCTGGGAGGCGCGTTCTTCTGGGAGTTCAGCGGGGACACCAGCAACGGTGAACTCGTGAGCGCGATGAACAACGGTCTGAAGTAATCCCCACAGCACCGCACATCGCGTAACCCCCGAAAAGCACCGGGGAGACAGGTCCGCCCCCTGTCTCCCCGGTTTTCGTGTGTGTGGTGCGTGACCTCAGGCCACGTTCACCCGCTGGCCGGGCGGTGCCGCCTCCAGCCAGGCGAGAAATCCGGTCAGCGCGTCCTCGCTCATCGCCAGCTCCAGCCGGGTCCCCTGGTGGAGGCAGCCGAGCACGATGGCGTCGGAGAGCAGCGCGAGCTCCTCCTCGCCCTCGGGCATCCGGCGGGCGACCACCTCGATGGAGGACCGCTCCAGCACCCGGCGTGGACGCGGGGAGTAGCTGAAGACCCGGAACCAGTCGACCTTGTCGCCGTGGTAGCGGGCGACGCCGTACACCCAGCCCTTGCCCGAGAGGTCCGGTTCCACCGGCACGTTCCAGCGCAGGCTGCAGTCGAAGGTCCCGCCGGAGCGCTGAATCAGCCGCCGGCGCAGACCGAAGACGAAGAGACCAACCGCGACCAGTGCGACGACCAGCCCGCCCACCCACAGCGCGAGGAACATCTCCACCGACCTCCTCGCATCGTCGAGTAAACGGATACCGCCCGAACTTCACCTGCACCTGCATCGCCTCAGCCGCGACACGGTCTGGAGAGGTCTCCAGAACGGGCCGCGGCTGAGGGTAAAGACTTGTCGCGGGGTGGCTAGTGCACCGCCACCGCACGCAGTCGCACATCGGCGCGACGCTCGGCGGCGCCGTCCGTGTCCGACTTGGCACGTTCCAGCGCACGCTCCGCGCGCTGGACATCGATCTCGTCGGCCAGCTCGGCAATCTCCGCCAGCAGCGAGAGCTTGTCGTCGGCGAACGAGATGAAACCGCCGTGCACCGCGGCGATGACAGTGGCGCCATCACTCGTACGGATCGTCACCGGGCCCGATTCCAGCACACCCAGAAGCGGCTGGTGACCGGGCATGACGCCGATGTCGCCGGACGTGGTGCGCGCGACGACCAGGGTGGCCTCGCCGGACCAGACACTACGGTCCGCCGCGACCAGCTCGACGTGCAGCTCAGCAGCCAAGGGTGGCTCCTCGGGTCACCACCCGGCGGTCATGCCGGGTGTTGGGTCAATTCTACGGGGCGTGGTGAGGGGGACGGGACGCACCCGCCCCCCTCGGTGAGCCGGAGGCTCAGGAGACGCCGAGCTCCTTGGCGTTGGCCTTGAGGTCCTCAATGCCACCGCACATGAAGAACGCCTGCTCCGGGAAGTGGTCGTACTCACCGTCGCAGATCGAGTTGAACGCGGCGATCGACTCGTCGAGCGGCACGTCCGAACCGTCCAGGCCGGTGAACTGCTTGGCGGCGTGGGTGTTCTGCGACAGGAAGCGCTCGACGCGACGGGCACGGTGGACAACGAGCTTGTCCTCCTCGCCCAGCTCGTCGATACCGAGGATCGCGATGATGTCCTGGAGGTCCTTGTACTTCTGCAGGATCCCCTTGACACGGCTGGCCGCGTCGTAGTGGTCCTGCGCGATGTAGCGCGGGTCCAGGATGCGGGACGTGGAGTCCAGCGGGTCCACGGCCGGGTAGATGCCCTTCTCGGAGATCGGACGGGAAAGAACCGTCGTCGCGTCGAGGTGGGCGAACGTGGTGGCCGGGGCCGGGTCGGTCAGGTCGTCCGCGGGGACGTAGATCGCCTGCATCGAGGTGATCGAGTGACCACGCGTCGAGGTGATGCGCTCCTGGAGCACACCCATCTCGTCGGCCAGCGTCGGCTGGTAACCCACCGCGGACGGCATACGGCCGAGCAGCGTGGAGACCTCGGAGCCGGCCTGCGTGAAGCGGAAGATGTTGTCGATGAAGAGCAGCACGTCCTGCTTCTGCACATCACGGAAGTACTCCGCCATGGTCAGGGCGGACAGGGCGACCCGCAGACGGGTGCCCGGCGGCTCGTCCATCTGGCCGAAGACCAGCGCGGTCTTCTCCAGGACGCCCGACTCGGTCATCTCGTCGATGAGGTCGTTGCCCTCACGGGTGCGCTCGCCGACACCGGCGAACACCGACACACCGTCGTGCAGCTTCGCCACACGCATGATCATTTCCTGGATGAGGACCGTCTTGCCGACGCCCGCACCACCGAACAGACCGATCTTGCCGCCCTTGACGTACGGGGTCAGCAGGTCGACGACCTTCAGGCCGGTCTCGAACATCTCGGTCTTGGACTCGAGCTGGTCGAAGGCCGGGGCCTTGCGGTGGATCGGCCAGCGCTCGGTGATCTGAGCCTCGGCGTCCGGGTCGTTCAGGATCTGACCAAGAGTGTTGAACACCTTGCCCTTGGTGATGTCGCCGACCGGCACCAGGATGCCCGCGCCGGTGTCGGTCACCTGGGCCTGGCGGACCAGACCGTCGGTGGGCTGCATCGAGATCGCACGGACCACGCCGTCACCCAGGTGCTGGGCGACTTCGAGGGTCAGTGTCTTACGGGCACCGTCCTCGGCCGGGTCCGCCACCTCCACATGCAGGGCGTTGTAGATCTCCGGCATGGCGTCGACGGGGAACTCCACGTCGACGACCGGGCCGATGACCCGGGCGACGCGGCCCGTGGCAGCGGCCGTCTCAACTGTCGTCGTCATTACTTGTCACTCCCCGCGGACGCGTCGGACAGAGCACCTGCACCGCCGACGATCTCGCTGATTTCCTGGGTGATTTCGGCCTGGCGGGCCGCGTTGGCAAGCCGGGAGAGGCTCTTGATGAGATCCCCGGCGTTGTCGGTCGCCGACTTCATCGCGCGGCGGCGGGCAGCGTGCTCGGAAGCGGCTGCCTGCAGCAGTGCGTTGTAGATACGACTCTCGACGTAGCGCGGCAGGAGGGCGTCGAGGACGTCCTCCGCCGACGGCTCGAAGTCGAACAGCGGAAGGATCTCGCCCTTCTCCGTGCTCTCCTGCGCAGCCTTGTCGAGCGAGAGCGGCAGCATCCGGTCGTCGACCGCGTTCTGCGTCATCATCGACACGAACTCGGTGAAGACGATGTGCAGCTCGTCGACGCCGCCCTCGGCCGTGTCCTTCTGAATGGCCTCGATCAGCGGCGCTGCGACCCTCTTGGCGTCCGAGTACTCCGGGCTGTCGGTGAAGCCCGTCCACGACTCCGCGACCTTGCGCTCGCGGAAGCCGTAGTAAGCGACACCCTTACGGCCGACGATGTACGCGTCGACCTCCTTGCCCTCCGCCGCGAGCCGCTCCCGGAGCCGCTCCGCCGCCTTGAGAGCGTTGGAGGAGTAGCCGCCGGCCAGACCGCGGTCGCTCGTGATGAGCAGAATCGCGGCCCGCGCCGGGGCCTCGGCCTCGGTGGTGAGCGGGTGCTTGGTGGTGGAGCCGGTCGCGACCGCGGTCACCGCACGGGTGAGTTCGGCCGCGTACGGCATCGACGCCGACACCTTGCGCTGCGCCTTGACGATGCGCGAGGCGGCGATCATCTCCATCGCCTTGGTGATCTTCTTGGTCGCGGTGACGGCTTGGATGCGGCGCTTGTAAACGCGAAGCTGAGCGCCCATCGATCAGCCCTCGCCCAGAAGCTTGCCGTCCGAGGTCTCGAACTGCTGCTTGAAGGCGGCGACCGCGTCGGCGATCGACTGCAGCGTGTCGTCGGACATCTTGGCGCCCTCGGCGATGCTGGTCAGGAGGTCCTTGCGCTCGCGGCGCAGGTACTCCAGCAGCTCGCCCTCGAAGCGGCGGATGTCCTCGACCGGGACGTCGTCCATCTTGCCCGTGGTGCCGGCCCAGACCGAGACGACCTGCTCCTCGACCGGGAACGGGGCGTACTGCGGCTGCTTCAGCAGCTCGACCATGCGCTTACCGCGCTCCAGCGAAGCCTTCGAGGCCGCGTCCAGGTCGGAACCGAAGGCGGCGAACGCCTCCAGCTCGCGGTACTGGGCGAGGTCCACGCGCAGTCGGCCGGAGACCTGCCGCATGGCCTTGTGCTGGGCGGAGCCACCGACTCGCGAGACCGAGATACCGACGTTCAGAGCCGGACGCTGGCCGGCGTTGAACAGGTCGGACTCCAGGAAGCACTGGCCGTCGGTGATGGAGATGACGTTGGTCGGGATGAACGCCGACACGTCGTTCGCCTTGGTCTCGACGATCGGGAGGCCGGTCATCGAACCGGCACCCATCTCGTCGGAGAGCTTGGCGCAGCGCTCCAGCAGACGCGAGTGGAGGTAGAAGACGTCGCCCGGGTAGGCCTCACGGCCCGGCGGACGGCGCAGCAGAAGCGATACGGCGCGGTACGCGTCGGCCTGCTTCGAGAGGTCATCGAAGATGATCAGGACGTGCTTGCCCTGGTACATCCAGTGCTGACCGATGGCCGAACCGGTGTACGGCGCAAGGTACTTGAAGCCGGCCGGGTCGGACGCCGGGGCGGCGACGATGGTCGTGTACTCGAGCGCTCCGGCCTCTTCCAGGGCACCTCGCACGGAGGCGATGGTGGAGCCCTTCTGACCGATGGCGACGTAGATGCAGCGCACCTGCTTGTTCACGTCGCCCGAGCGCCAGTTGTCGCGCTGGTTGATGATCGTGTCGACAGCCAGAGCGGTCTTACCCGTCTGACGGTCGCCGATGATCAGCTGACGCTGGCCGCGGCCGATCGGCACCATGGCGTCGACGGCCTTGTAGCCGGTCTGCATCGGCTCGTGCACCGACTTGCGGACCATGACGCCAGGGGCCTGCAGCTCGAGGGCGCGCCGGCTGTCGGTCGCGATCTCGCCGAGACCGTCGATCGGGTTGCCGAGCGGGTCGACGACGCGGCCGAGGTAACCCTCGCCGACGCCGACGGAGAGCACCTCACCGGTGCGCTGCACCGGCTGGCCCTCCTCGATTCCGCTGAACTCGCCGAGGACGATCGCACCGATCTCGCGCTCCTCGAGGTTGAGGGCGAGACCGAGGGTGCCGTCCTCGAACTTCAGCAGCTCGTTCGCCATGGCGGAGGGCAGGCCCTCCACCTTCGCGATGCCGTCGCCGGCAACGCTGACCGTACCGACCTCCTCGCGCGAGGCCGCGTCCGGCTTGTACGACTGGACAAAGTTCTCCAGTGCGTCCCGGATCTCCTCCGGCCGGATCGTGAGCTCCGCCATCTGGGTTCCCTGCTCTCCTTGTTGGGCCCGAAGTTTCTTAAGGGGGTCTGGGGGCCGACCCCCAGGAATCTTCTGCAATTTCTGCACGGCCCAACCGGGCCGCTGGTCTTGCTCTGTCTCTGTTACTGCGCCGGGCTGGGTCAGCCGGCCATCCGTCGGGTCGCCTCGTCGAGACGCTCCGCGATGGTGCCGTTGATGACCTCGTCACCGACCCGCACCGTGACTCCGCCGAGGACCTCGGGGTCCACGTCGAGATTCAGGTGCATCGGGCGGCCGTAGATCTTCGCCAGGGCGGCGCCGAGGCGCTGCTTCTGCCGATCGCTCAGCGGCACTGCCGAGGTGACGATCGCGACCATGCGGTCGCGGCGCTCCGCGGCAAGCTTGGAGAGGGAGTCGAGTCCCTCCTCCAGGCTACGTCCCCGGGGCTGGGTGACAAGCCGCACGATGACGCGCTCGGTGGTGGGCCGCGCCTTTCCGCCGAGCAGGCTGCGCAGCAGCTCGCCCTTGGCGGCGGGGGTCGCGGTCCGGCTGGTGAGCGCGGCGCGCAGCTCCGGGTTGGAGGCGACGATCCGGCCGAACCGGAACATCTCGTCCTCGACGTCGTCGAGGTCTCCGTTGCGCTGGGCGGCGGTGAGGTCTGCGGTGTTCGCCAGTTCCTCGACCGAGTCGACCAGGTCACGCGACTGCGACCAGCGCGAGCGGACCATGCCGGAGACCAGATCGACGGCTTCGCCGCCCACCTGGCCGCGCAGCAGCCGTCCGGCCAGCTCGGCCCTGGCCTCGCCGGCCTGCGCCGGGTCGGTCAGGACCCGGCGCAGCGACACCTCGCGGTGCAGCAGCGCCGTGACGCCGGCCAGGTCCTCGGCGAGCTTCGCCGCGTCGACCGACGTGCTGTCGGTCAGTGCGTCGAGACGCTCGCGTGCGGCGGCCAGTGCCTCGCGGCTCGCGCCGTTCATCGGACGGCCTCGGCCTTCGCCTCGAGCTCGTCGAGGAAACGGTCGACGGTGCCGCTCTGCCGGGCGTGGTCCTCGAGGGACTCGCCGACGAGCTTGCCGGCCAGGTCGGTGGCGAGCTTGCCCACGTCCTGACGCAGCGCGGACGCCGCGGCCTTGCGGTCGGCGGCGATCTGGGCGTGGCCCGCAGCGACGATCTCCTCGCGCTGCCGCTGGCCTTCCGCCCGCATCTCCTGCAGGATCACGGCGCCCTGCTCCTGCGCCTCCTGGCGCATACGAGCGGCTTCGTGGCGGGCCTCGGCGAGCTGAGCCTTGTACTGCTCAAGAACGCTCTGGGCCTCGGTCTGAGCCGCATCGGCCTTTTCGATGCCGCCTTCGATCGCCTCGCGACGCTCGTCCAGAACCTTGTTGATGTTCGGAAGGAGCTTCTTGGCGAGGAAGCCGAAGACGATCAGGAAGGCGATGAGGCCGATGACGAGCTCAGGGATCGGCGGGATGAGCGGATTTTCCGTCTCAGCCGCGATCGTAAGCAACTGGCTCACGTCATTGCCTTTCGTCTAGTGGGCTGGTCGTTGATCCGTGGATCAGGTGCCGTAGACGAACGGCATGACCAGACCGATGAGGGCGAGCGCCTCACAGAAGGCGAAGCCGAGGATCTGGTTGGCGCGGATGAGACCGGCAGCCTCGGGCTGACGGGCGAGAGCCTGGGTGCCGTTACCGAAGATGATGCCGACGCCGACGCCGGGGCCGATGGCAGCGAGGCCGTAACCGACGGAGCCGAGGGAGCCGCTGACGGCAGCAAGGGTCTGGGACATGCCAGTTCTTCCTTCTCTTTCACGGACCGGTGGGGGTTGGCCACCGGACGACTGGGACGGGTGCGGGTGCTCAGTGGTGCTTGGCGAGCGCGCCCTGGATGTAGGTGCAGGTCAGAAGGACGAAGACGTAGGCCTGCAGCGCCTGGATGAACAGCTCGAAGGCCGTCATCACGATGGTCATCACGAAGGAGACGCCCGCGTACGCGAAACCGATGCCGTTGAGCAGGTACCAGCTGGCGATGGTGAACAGCAGCAGGAGCGTGTGCCCCGCAAACATGTTCGCGAAGAGTCGCACCGCGTGAGTAAAGGGCCGGACCAGCAGGTTCGAGAACAACTCGATGGTCATGGCCAGCGGCAGCACCGGGCCGAGCGACTTGTCGTATCCGGTGATGTTCTTGAAAGCACCGACGAAACCGTGGCGCTTGAAGGTCAGGCTGACCCACACGATGTAGACGATCGCCGCCAGCACAATGGGGTAGGCGATGATCGACGTCACCGGGAACTGGGCGACCGGGATGATCGACCAGAGGTTCATCATCCAGACGAAGAAGAACAGCGAGACGACGAGCGGGACGTACTTCTCGCCCTCACGCTTGCCGATCGTCTCGTACACGATGCCGCGGCGGATGAAGTCGTATCCCGCCTCGGCAACCATCTGCAGCTTGCCCGGGACGATCTTCGGCTTGCGGAAGGCCGCCCAGAAGAAGCCGACGATGATGATCGAACCGAGCAGGGCCAGCAGCATCGGCTTGTTGAAGTACAGGTTGCTGTCCGCGTCGCCCCAGAGGGGTTCGAACAGGAACGAGTGCAGGCCGGGTGCCGGGAAACCACAACCGGAGAAGATGTGGCAATCGGTCTCGAAGGCGAGCACCTGTGTCGGGTCAGCACTCACCGCGGGCTCCTTCAGCGTGGCGCATAGGTACGGCAACCTCGTTGTGTCGGCGCGGCGCGCAGCCGCGGTTCGGCACTGGACTGGTGTTTCGGATGTGTGAGCGGCAGTCAGGCATTGAGCCTCGCGATCGAGCAGGCGTCAGCTCATATGCCCGCGCCCGCGGTGCCGCAGTTGGAACCGGACGATAGCAGGGTCCTGAACTCGCCCTTATCCCGCCCCTACCCTTCACGACCTGGACCCAGTGTTCTTGGGCTTCTCACTCTTGTCGGACTTCGACTCGGGCTCGACGTAAAGGATCTTGGCCTTCATGTGCGCACGCGCCTGTGCACCGATCCACGCGAGTGTCGTCACGACCAGGGTGATCGCGAACGCCTTCGGGTTGAACATCGTGGTGTTCTTGAACACGGCGACGAAAATGAACAGCAGGAGCAGCTGAGCCGTGTACAGCATCAGCCCCATCGCCTGGAACAGGTGGGGCAGGGACTTGGCGGTCCGTTGCAGGACCACCAGCCCGATACCCATGAAGAGGATGACCACGATCGTCGCAACGACCGCGCCCAGGGCTCCCTTGCCACCGGCGACGCCACCGGCGATCGCGGCGGCAACAGCGCCGGCGACAGCGGTGGGTACGGCGGTCTGGAGGAGAGTCCGGACGTCGTTGGACGGCATGGCGGCAGCTCCGCTTGCTGGGGGGTTCGGCAGTGTGTCGTCATGGACGAGCGTAGGCCCGGTCCGAGTCGATGCCTCGGGGCCAAGAGACCGTGTTACTCAGGTCCTTCGGCTCTGTCACCGGGTTCGTGAACGGTATCACAAACTATTTGATGAGGTCTTTACCTAGAAAGTGTGCTCACCGTCACACTTGAGTGTGAGTGAGCGCGTGTGAGCAAGGCAGTCTAACTGCTTGTGTGGTATTGCCCGTTGATGCCCGAATTATCGACGCGTGGAATCGGCCTTGCGCCGGTCCGAAAATCGAGAACGGGGGCCAATGGCTGTCGCCCCGTTGACGCCGGAGACTCCTGCCGCGACCCGGGCCCGCGGAGCGGGTTCGGGCTCCTCGCCCTCCTGCCCCATCTGGCCTTCCAGCGGCCCCTGTTGGCCCTCCGGCCCGTCCGCGGAAGCAGCCTCGGGCTCCGCGGCCGGGCGGCGCCGACGGCGGTAGCGGGGCGGTACGACGCGTTGTGCCCACAGCGGGGCGCGCGGGGTGAAGCGGGGCATCAGGAGCAGGATCAGGCCGAGCGCGCTCAGGCCCACGATCACGAGGACGATCCACATCGAGGCCGAGTGCACGGAGTAGCCGACCGCGCCGAAGGCGATCAGGGCCGACCAGAAGTACATGATCAGCACCGACCTGCTGTGCGAGTGGCCGATCTCCAGCAGCCGGTGGTGCAGATGTCCGCGGTCGGCGGCGAACGGCGACTGGCCGTTCCACGTTCGCCGCACGATCGCCAGCACCAGGTCGGCCGCCGGGATCGCGATGATGGTGAGCGGCAGCAGCAGCGGGATGAAGACCGGCAGCATCGCGTGGGTCGCCTGGCGCTCGCTGCCCTCGAAGATCTTCATGGTGTCCGGGTCGACCTGTCCGGTCACGGAGATCGCGCCGGCGGCCAGCACGAGGCCGATCAGCATCGAGCCGGAGTCGCCCATGAAGATCCGGGCCGGATGCATGTTGTGCGGCAGGAAGCCGAGGCACATGCCCATCAGGATCGCCGTGAAGAGCGTCGCGGGGGCGGCCGCCTCGATCGCGTGTCCGTACCAGAGCCGGTAGGTGTAGAGGAAGAACGCGGCCGACGCGATGAGGACCATGCCGGCCGCCAGGCCGTCCAGGCCGTCGACGAAGTTCACCGCGTTGATCGTGATGACGACCAGGGCGACCGTCAGCAGCGTGCCCTGCCACTGGGTGAGGGCGACGGTGCCGACGCCGGGGATCGGCAGCCACAGGATCGTCAGGCCCTGGAGGACCATGACCGCCGCGGCGATCATCTGTCCGCCCAGCTTGATCAGGGCGTCGATCTCGAACTTGTCGTCCAGGACGCCGATCAGCCAGATCAGCGCCGCCCCGGAGAGCAGCGCCCGGGGTTCGCTGGAGAGGTCGAAGACGCCGTCGAGGTTGGCCAGGTGATCGGCGACGATCAGCCCCGCGCACAGCCCGCCGAACATGGCGATGCCGCCGAGCCTCGGGGTCGGTTCCCGGTGGACGTCACGCGCCCGGATCGCGGGCATCGCCCCGACCGCGATGGCGAACTTGCGCACCGGGCCGGTGAGCAGATAGGTCACCGCAGCCGTGACACAGAGTGTCAGCAAGTAATCACGCACGGGCTGCCCCACAAATGTCGCCGGCCATCTCAGCCCACACCTTAACTACGTCGGCCTCATGGTTGAGGACACAGAGGTACCCGTGATGGTTGCACGGGGCGTCTGCATTCAGGACATAGGACCTATGTCACCCGGGGTAGGGCGGAAATTTCGCCACCAGTTCCCGCACCTCGGCGAGGACGTCGCCCTCCTCGCGCACCGCCGCGCCGAACAGCGCCGCGAGCCGTGCCATGGCGGCGTCGCCCATGCCCTGGGTGGTGACGGCCGCCGTGCCCAGCCTGATGCCCCGGGCGTCCCCGTACGGAAGCGCGCAGGTGTCCAGCACCAGACCCGCCGCGGCCAGCCGGGTGCGGGCGGTGTGACCGTCGACGCCGAGCGGGGCCGGGTCCGCGACGATCAGGTGGGTGTCCGTGCCGCCGGTGGTGACGTCGAAGCCCTCGGCCTCCAGGCCGGCGGCCAGCACCCGGGCGTGGGACACCACCCGGTGGGCGTACGCGGCGAAGGCCGGCGTGGCCGCCTCGTGGAACGCGACGGCCTTCGCGGCCACCGTGTGCATCTGGGCGCCGCCCTGGGTGAACGGGAACACCGCCCGGTCGATCCGCTCGGCCAGTTCCGCGCCGCACAGGATCATGCCGCCGCGCGGCCCGCGCAGCACCTTGTGCGTGGTGGCGCAGACCACGTCCGCGTACGGGACGGGACTCGGCGCCGCTCCCCCGGCGATCAGCCCCATCGGGTGCGCGGCATCGGCGATGAAGTACGCGCCCACCTCGTCGGCGATCTCGCGGAACCGCTCGTAGTCCGGGTGACGCGGGTAGGAGATGGAGCCGCTGACGATCGCCTTGGGCCGGTGGGTGCGGGCCAGGGTGCGGACCTGCTGGTAGTCGATCAGACCGCTCTCGGAGTCCACGCCGTAGCCGACGAAGTCGAACCAACGGCCGGAGAAGTTGGCGGGCGATCCATGGGTGAGATGTCCGCCGTACGGAAGTCCCATCGCGAGCACCGTGTCGCCGGGCCGCAGCAGCGCGGCGTACGCCGCGAGGACGGCCGAGGAGCCGGAGTGCGGCTGGACGTTGGCGTGCTCGGCGCCGAAGAGCGCGGTGGCCCGGCGGACGGCGATGAGTTCGGCGGCGTCCGCCTGTTCGCAGCCGCCGTGGTGGCGCTTGCCGGGGTAGCCCTCGGCGTACTTGTTGGCGAGCGGCGAGCCGAGCGCGGCGAGGACCGCGGGCGAGGTGAAGTTCTCGGCGGCGGTCAGTTGCAGTGTGCCGGACTGCCGGCGCAGCTCCCCCAGCAGTACATCGGCGATCTCCGGGTCCTCCCGGAGCAGGGCACCGAAGTCCTGCGGCAGGGTGGCCGGGGGTGCGGCGGAGGTGGTGACCGGCATCGGGGGCTCCGGGCCTGGGAGGAGTGCGCTGACGTCAGCTCCAATGTAGGCCCGCGACGGGCCTGCTGCCCGCTGTCACGCCCCGTGGTGCACCCGTCCGGAGGAGGGGCCCGGGCCCGGTCCGCAGGGCCGTCGGCACGGCGTGGGCGGGGCCCAGGACCCCGCGCCGGTCAGTGCGGGGTCGATACGCCGGTCAGTGCGGTGACGACCGGCTCCAGGGCCTGGTTGATCTCGTCGCCGATGGACCGGAAGAACGTGATCGGGGCGCCGTACGGGTCGTACACCTCGTCGGCCTCGGCGGTCGGGGCCAGCAGCCAGCCGCGCAGCGCGGCGGCCGCGCGCACCAGCGCGCGGGCGCGTTCGACGACGCCCTCGTCCTTCGCGTCGGGCAGCGTCGCGGGGTCTATCGCCCGGACCAGCCGGGTGAACTCCTTGAGCGTGAAGGTCCGCAGACCGGCCGAGTGACCCATCGAGATCACCTGGGCCCGGTGGTCGCGGGTGGCGGTGAGCACCAGGTCAGCACGGATCACGTGCTCGTCCAGCAGCTCACGGCCGACGAACCCGGTGGCGTCGGCGCCGAAGTCGGCCAGGACCACCTCGGCGTTGGCCTCCATCGGGGCACCCTCGTGCCCCCAGGTGCCGGCACTCTCCACGATCAGGCCGCCCTGGAGCGGGTCGCCGAGGCGGTCCACGAGGGCATGGCGGGTCAGCCGCTCGGTGATCGGTGAGCGGCAGACATTGCCGGTGCTGACGTGGAGGATGCGGAAAGTGTCGGTCTGCCCCGCTATGCCACGCCCCTCAGGGGCGGTCAATTGGCCACCTCGAGGTCGGGTACCACCTTGCGCAGCTCCTCCGCGGAGAGCGCGCCGGCGCGCAGCAGGACCGGGACCTTGCCGGTGACGTCGACGATCGAGGACGGGATGATGCCCGGCGTCGGACCGCCGTCGAGGTAGACGGACACGGAGTCGCCGAGCATCTCCTGGGCCGCGTCACAGTCCTCGGGCGAGGGGTGCCCGGTGAGGTTGGCGCTGGAGACGGCCATCGGGCCGACCTCCGTGAGCAGCTCGATGGCGACCGGGTGCAGCGGCATCCGGATGGCGACGGTGCCGCGGGTGTCCCCGAGGTCCCACTGGAGCGACGGCTGGTGCTTGGCGACGAGCGTGAGGGCGCCGGGCCAGAAGGCGTCGACGAGTTCCCAGGCCTGCTCGGAGAAGTCGGTGACCAGGCCGTGCAGGGTGTTCGGGGAACCGATCAGGACGGGGGTCGGCATGTTGCGGCCGCGGCCCTTGGCGTCCAGCAGGTCGGCGACGCCCTCGGAACTGAAGGCGTCCGCCCCGATCCCGTACACCGTGTCGGTGGGCAGCACGACCAGTTCACCGCGGCGGACGGCGGACGCGGCCTCGCGCAGACCCGTCATACGGTCCGTCGCGTCGTTGCAGTCGTATCGCCGTGCCATCAGCCGGCCTCCTCAAGCATGTTCGGGTAGGGCTGGTACGGGTCGTGCGGGTGGTGGCCGCCGGTCACGGCATCGCCTTGCGGGCCGTGGCGAACCGGGGCCGCCTGTTCAGGTCGGGGTGGTCGGCCGCGTCGGCCCAGCCCCGCTCCTCGGTGAAGATCCACGGCACCTGGCCGCCCTGGGTGTCGGCGTGCTCGATGACGACGAGGCCGCCGGGGCGCAGCAGACGGTGTGCGGTGCGCTCGATGCCGCGGATGGTGTCGAGGCCGTCCTCGCCGGAGAAGAGCGCCATCTGGGGGTCGTGGTCGCGGGCCTCCGGGGCCACGTACTCCCATTCGGTGAGCGGGATGTACGGCGGGTTGGAGATGACCAGGTCGACCTGTCCGTCGAGCTCGGGAAGGGCCGTCAGGGCGTCTCCGCGGTGCACGGTGACCCTGGAGCCCTCGGCGTTCTTCCTGGCCCATTTGAGGGCGTCCTCGGACAGCTCCACGGCGTGCACGCGCGAGCGCGGCACCTCCTGGGCCATGGCGAGGGCGATGGCGCCCGATCCGGTGCAGAGGTCGACGATCAGCGGCTCGACCACGTCCATCGCGCGGACGGCGTCTATCGCCCAGCCGACGACCGATTCGGTCTCCGGGCGGGGCACGAAGACACCGGGTCCCACCTGGAGCTCCAGGTAGCGGAAGAAGGCGCGTCCGGTGATGTGCTGGAGCGGTTCGCGGGCCTCGCGCCGGGCGATGGTCTCCCAGTAGCGGGCGTCGAAGTCGGCGTCCGGCACGTTGTGCAGCTCGCCCCGCTTCACGCCGTGCACGAACGCGGCGAGTTCCTCCGCGTCGAATCGCGGCGAAGGCACACCGGCGTCGGCCAGCCGCTGGGTGGCCTGGGCCACCTCGGCGAGCAGCAGGTTCATCGCGGTTCTCCGTACAGGTTCACGAGCGGTGCGGGTGGTGGAGCTTACGCCGCGGCGAGCTTGGCGGCGGAGTCGGCGTCGACACATGCCTGGATCACGGCGCCCAGATCACCGTCGAGCACCTGGTCCAAGTTGTACGCCTTGAAGCCGACGCGGTGGTCCGAGATCCGGTTTTCCGGGAAGTTGTAGGTACGGATCTTCTCGGACCGGTCGACCGTGCGCACCTGGCTGCGCCGCACGTCCGAGGCTTCCTGTTCGGCGGCCTCCTGGGCGGCGGCGAGGAGCCTGGAGCGCAGGATGCGCATGGCCTGCTCCTTGTTCTGGAGCTGGCTCTTCTCGTTCTGGCAGGAGGCCACGACGCCGGTGGGCAGGTGCGTGATGCGGACGGCGGAGTCCGTGGTGTTGACGGACTGGCCGCCGGGGCCGGACGAGCGGTAGACGTCGATCCGCAGGTCGTTGGCGTGGATCTCGACCTCGACCTCCTCGGCCTCGGGCGTGACCAGCACACCGGCGGCGGAGGTGTGGATGCGGCCCTGCGACTCGGTGGAGGGCACGCGCTGCACACGGTGCACGCCGCCCTCGTACTTCATCCGGGCCCAGACGCCCTGGCCGGGTTCGGTGGCCCCGTTGCCGCCCTTGGTCTTCACGGCGACCTGGACGTCCTTGTAGCCGCCGAGCTCGGACTCGGTGGAGTCGATGATCTCGGTCTTCCAGCCGACCCGCTCGGCGTAGCGCAGGTACATGCGCAGCAGATCCCCGGCGAACAGGGCGGACTCGTCGCCGCCCGCGCCCGCCTTGATCTCCAGGAGCACGTCCTTGTCGTCACTGGGGTCACGCGGCACGAGCAGGAGGCGGAGCTTCTCGGTGAGCTCCTCGCGCTGCTTCTCCAGGTCCTTGACCTCGGCGGCGAAGTCGGGGTCGGAGGCGGCGAACTCGCGGGCCGTCTCGATGTCGTCGCCGGTCTGCTTCCAGGAGCGGTACGTGGCGACGATCGGGGTCAGCTCGGCGTAGCGCTTGTTGAGCTTGCGCGCGTTGGCCTGGTCGGCGTGGACCGACGGGTCCGCGAGCTTCTTCTCGAGATCGGACTGTTCGCCGATCAGTTCCTCGACCGCCTCGAACATCTTCGGGCTCCTGGTTTCTTCGCTCGACGTGCCTGCCGGCCGGCGGGATGCCTGCCGGGCGGGACACGGGGATGCCGTGTCCCGGCCGGAAAAAACGCCGGTCACGGCGCCCCCCGGAAAAGAGGGCGCCGAGAACCGGCGCAGTTGGCTCGCTACTTGCTGGCGGTGCCGGCGGCCTTGCCGAAGCGGGCCTCGAAGCGGGCCACACGGCCACCGGTGTCGAGGATCTTCTGCTTGCCCGTGTAGAACGGGTGGCACTCGGAGCAGACGTCCGCACGGATGGCGCCGCTGTCCAGGGTGGACCGGGTGGTGAACGACGCGCCACAGGTGCAGCTGACCTGGGTCTCGACGTACTGGGGGTGGATCTCGCGCTTCAAGGGTGTCTCCTAGTTTCGGGAGGGCGCCGGGTCGTACGCGCGGATTGCGTGTCCGTGAACCGGGGCCGACGTACCAGTCTGCCAGGACCGGCCGTATCTCCCAAAACCGGGGTCGGCCGGGAACTATTCCCGGGCCCGCCCGGTCACTGCACGATGTCGCCCGCGCTGCCCTTGTCGCCCGCCGACTTCTCGGTGGCGGAGGCGGGGATCGGCGCGTCGTGCCGGAGCGCCGTCCACACCTGCTTTCCGGCCTCCTCCAGCGGTATGACGCGGTTCGGGTCGGCCGGGTCGTACGCGACCGGCAGGGTCACCATGTGGACGTCGTCGGAGCCGAGCCCCTTGAGCCCGTTGGCGAAGCCCGCGAGCGCCTTGACCGAGCCCAGGTCGGAGTCGGTCGTGATGGCCTTGGTCGCGGTGTCCGCGAGGCCGTACAGCTTGGTGCCGTCGAGGATGCCGACGCTCTTCGCCTGCACCATCAGGGCCTTGATGAAGGCCTGCTGGAGCTGGATGCGGCCGAGGTCGCTGCCGTCGCCGATGCTCTTGCGGGTACGGACCAGTCCGAGCGACTCCTCGCCGTTCAGGGTGTGGGTGCCCGGCTCCAGGTTCAGATGGCTCTTGGAGTCGTTGATCGCCTGCTTGGTGGTGATCTCGACCCCGCCGAGCTTGTCGATCAGCTTCTTGAAGCCGGTGAAGTCGACTTCGATGTAGTGGTCCATCCGGATCCCGGACATCGCCTCGACGGTCTTGACCGCGCAGGCCGGTCCGCCGACCTCGTACGCCGTGTTGAACATCGCGCGCCGCTGACCCGGGACGGTCGCGCCGCTCTCGTCGCTCGTGCACTCGGGCCGGGTGACGAGGGTGTCGCGGGGGATGGAGACGACGCTGGCCGTCTTGTGGCCCTTGTTGACGTGGACGACCATCGCGGTGTCCGAGCGGGCGCCTCCCTCGTCGGCGCCGTACTGCGCGTTCGCGCCGGAGCGGGAGTCGGAACCCAGGACGAGGATGTCCTCGGAGCCGTTGTCGACGTTCTGGGGACGGTTCTTGCCGAGGGCGTTGTTGATGTCGACGGCCTTGAGGTTGCCGTTGAGCTGGAAGTAGGCGTAACCGAGTCCCCCTCCGCCCACGACGACCAGGCCGGCCAGACTCCACGCGGCGATGACGGTCGCCCTGCGGCGGCGGGACTGCTTCCTCCGGCGTTTGCCGGTGGCCCGTATTCGGCTGCTACTCCCGCTCTGTCCGGTCATCCGTCTCCTCGTTCCCTCGACTGCTCCCGGCGACTCCCTGGTGCGGTGTGCGGGCTCATGCGCCGCTTTGTCGCTCTTTTGTACGACGTTGCGCAGACAAGAAGGGTTGCACAGGGCCCCGTGGTCTCCGGGTAAGCGGGACGCGGCCGGCGGCACGCGGGAACAGCCGGCGATCCGGCGCCCACCTGCGGTTTCCTGTCCGCGGCCGGCAATGCGGGGCGGGTGTGCGCCCCGGTGGCCGTGTGGCGAAGGTCTCGGGCCGGCCACGGGCTTCCCGTATCCGGCGTACGACACAGGGCCGCCCCCGGCACCGAAGTGGCGGGGGCGGCCCTGTGTACGGCTGCCGACGGGCTTGCGAACTAGTCGTTGTTGCCCGGGGCCGGCGTCGTCTTCTGGATCTGGAGCAGGAACTCCGCGTTGGACTGGGTCTTCTTCATCCGGTCCAGGAGGAGCTCGATCGCCTGCTGCTGGTCCAGCGCGTGGAGCACCCGCCGCAGCTTCCAGACAATCGCCAACTCGTCGCTGCCGAGGAGGATTTCTTCCTTACGGGTGCTGGACGCGTCGACGTCCACCGCGGGGAAGATGCGCTTGTCGGAGAGCTTGCGGTCGAGCTTGAGCTCCATGTTGCCGGTGCCCTTGAACTCCTCGAAGATCACCTCGTCCATGCGCGAGCCGGTCTCGACCAGCGCGGTGGCCAGGATGGTCAGCGAGCCGCCGTCCTCGATGTTGCGCGCGGCACCGAAGAAGCGCTTCGGCGGGTACAGCGCGGTCGAGTCGACACCACCGGACAGGATGCGGCCGGAGGCGGGGGCCGCGAGGTTGTACGCGCGGCCCAGGCGGGTGATCGAGTCCAGCAGGACGACCACGTCGTGACCCAGCTCGACGAGACGCTTGGCGCGCTCGATGGCCAGCTCGGCGACGGTGGTGTGGTCCTCGGCGGGACGGTCGAAGGTCGAGGAGATGACCTCGCCCTTCACCGACCGCTGCATGTCGGTGACCTCTTCCGGACGCTCGTCGACCAGGACGACCATCAGGTGGCACTCGGGGCTGTTGACCGTGATCGCGTTGGCGATCGCCTGCAGGATCATGGTCTTACCGGTCTTCGGCGGGGCCACGATCAGGCCTCGCTGGCCCTTGCCGATGGGGGCGACCAGGTCGATGATGCGCGTCGTCAGGATGTTGGAGTCGGTCTCCAGACGGAGCCGGTCCTGCGGGTAGAGCGGCGTCAGCTTCTGGAACTCCGGGCGGCCGCGGCCGGTTTCGGCACCGTTGACCGTGTCGAGGCGGACCAGCGCGTTGAACTTCTCGCGGCGCTCGCCGTCCTTGGGCTGGCGCACCGCACCGGTGACGTGGTCACCCTTGCGCAGGCCGCTCTTGCGGACCTGGGCGAGCGAGACGTACACGTCGTTCGGGCCCGGCAGGTAGCCGGAGGTCCGGATGAACGCGTAGTTGTCGAGGATGTCCAGGATGCCCGCGACGGGGATCAGGACGTCGTCGTCGGTGACCGGCGGCGCGTCGCTCGCGAAGTCGTCACGGCCACGACGGCCACGGCGGTCGCGGTAACGGCCACGACGGCCACGACGGCCGCCCTCGTCGTCGAACCCGTCGTCCTGCGGTCCGCCGCCACCCTGCTGGCCCTGACCCTGGCCCGGGCCCTGGCCCTGGCTCTGTCCCTGGCCCTGGCGCTGCTGGCGCTGGCCGCCCTGGCCACCGCCCTGCTCGTCGCCGCCCTTGCCGCGACGGTCGCGCTGGCGCTCACGACGGTCACCGCGGTCGCCGCGGTCACCACGTTCGCCGCGCTGACCGCGGTCCTGGCGGTCGCCCCGGCGGCCCTCGGCGTTGTCCGCGGCGGCCTCGGCCTTGGCGTCGGAGCGGTCCTCGGCGGGTGCCTCGCGCCTCGGCTCGTCCTGCGTGCGGTCCTTGGCCTGCGCCTTGGTGTCCGTCTTGGTCTCCGCCTTGGTCTCCGGGCTGCCCGCCTGAGCGGTCGCGCGGCGCCGACGGCGCTCGCCGGTGGGCTGCTCGTCGCTGGCCGGCTGGCCGGGGATGTCGATCTGCTGCTGGGCCGCGGCCTGGTCGACGGGAGCGGCGGCGGCCGGGGTCTCGTCCCCGGCGCCGGTGCGCGCCTTGGAGGTGGCCCGGCGCTTCGGCTTGGCCTCGGCCTCGTCGGCGGGGGCCGCGGCGACGGCCTTGGCCTTGGCCTTGGGCGCCGAGGAACCGCCGGCCTGGGTCTCCTTGATGACCTCGATCAGCTGGCTCTTGCGCATCCGCGCAGTGCTCTTGATGCCGAGGCCGGACGCGACCTGCTGCAGCTCGGCCAGGACCATGCCCTCAAGGCCGGTGCCGGAGCGGCGGCGCCGTGCGGTGGTGCCAGTGGCAGCACCTTCGGCGGGCGCGGCGCTGTCGACATTCTTGTCGGCAGTCACGCCCATCAGATCGGTGGTGTCGCTCACGAAGGGTCCTTCCCTGGAGCGGACGTCGGCCTTCTGGCTCGGCGACCGGTTGTGCTGTCCGACTGCGGTCTCTGGTTGTGCGGACCGTGCCGGGGCGGTGGTCCGCCGGGTAGGTACGGCGGAGAGATGAACGTGTGCTTGGGCCCGGCGCGAGCATCCCCCTGCTCGGCCCACTCCTGGACAAGCGAGAGGGTGTCGTGCCGGTTCCGGAGCGTGCTCGAAACTGCTCAGGCAGGCTGCTCAGGCAGTTGGGGAGGCTCCCGGAAGAAATGGTGGTCCCGGAAAGGGACACGAAGCAACGCGCCACATAGACGTCGGTTGCAGACTTGAGGTTAACACTACCGGCTCCAACAAACATTCCCCCTCTCACGCACCGGTAATCACTTCTCGACTACTGGGCGAGCGGCAGCACACTCGCGCCCGAGGCGTCGAGAGCGAGCCGGTCGGCCACCCATCCCTCGCCCGCCAGCCGTGCGACCTTGTCGGCCGCACCTTCGTCGGCCAGTGCCAGCACGGTCGGTCCGGCACCGGAGATGACTGCGGGGATGCCGTCGGCGCGCAGTCGGTTCACGAGTTCCACGCTCTGCGGCATCGCCGGGGAGCGGTATTCCTGGTGCAGCCGGTCCTCGGTGGCGGTGAGCAGCAGCTCCGGGCGCCTGGTCAGAGCCTCGACGAGAAGGGCGGCACGGCCCGCGTTGAAGGCGGCGTCGACGTGCGGAACGGTACGCGGCAGCAGTCCGCGGGCGGTCTCGGTGAGCACCGGGTTGCCGGGGACGAAAACCACCGGAACGATGGAATCCGCGGGGTCCATCCTGATGGCGCGGGCCGATCCGCCGTCCATCCAGGCGAGCGTGAACCCGCCGAGCAGGCAGGCCGCGACGTTGTCGGGGTGACCCTCGATCTCGGTGGCGAGCTCCAGCAGGGCCGCGTCGTCGAGCCGGGCGTCACCACCGGTCGTCACAGCGCGGGCGGCGACGATTCCGGCGCAGATGGCGGCGGAGGACGAGCCGAGGCCGCGTCCGTGCGGGATGCGGTTGGCGCAGACGATCTCCAGGCCGCGGGGCTGTCCGCCGAGCAGGTCGAAAGCGGTGCGCAGGGACCGTACGAGCAGGTGGTTCTCGTCGCGGGGCAGCGTGTCCGCGCCCTCACCGGCGATGTCGATGTGCAGTCCGGCATCGGCGACGCGGACGACGACATCGTCGTACAGCCCCAGCGACAGGCCGAGGGCGTCGAAGCCCGGACCGAGGTTGGCGCTGGTTGCCGGGACGCGCACCCGTACGGCGGCGGCTCGGAAGGCGGGACCGGCCATCGGTCTGACGACTCTCCTTGTGAGGCGGCGGGGAATTCGAAGCGCTGCGAGATATTGGGGTCTCTTTGCGGCTCTTCGGGCTCTTCTGGGGGACTTCGGGTTTTTCGGGGTCCAAGGGTTCTTGGGGATTCTTCAGGTCGATTGCGGCGGCGGGTATTGCGCAAGTCCGGGAATGGACCGACGGCCGCAACGGCCTGGGCACCCCGGGCATATGCGACGGGGTGGGTTGCGTACAGCTTATCGAAGGAAGGTTCTGTGGCGACATAGGGCGCACAGGAGGCGCACGATGCGTGTCGCACGCCACCGATGCGCTCTCCGCCCCGAAAAGGGCGGTTGACCCGTCTTCCTGGCGAAACCGCTGCCGCGGCCGCGCCCCCGGGAGCCGATGCGCATCAGGTCCCGGGGGCGGTGTGCGGTGCGTACTACGCGAGGCCCAGCTTCTCGGCGGCGACGACCGCGTCGACCGGGACGGTGACCGGCTGGGGGGCGCCGGCGACGGCCCAGTCGGGGTCCTTCAGGCCGTTGCCGGTGACGGTGCAGACGATCCGCTGACCCGGGTCGACCTTGCCCTCTTCGGCGGCCTTGAGCAGACCGGCGACCGACGCGGCCGACGCGGGCTCCACGAAGACGCCCTCCTGGGAGGCCAACAGCCGGTAGGCGGAAAGGATCTGTCGGTCCGTCACCTCGTCGATGAAACCGCCCGACTCGTCCCGCGCGTCGAGCGCGAACTGCCAGGAGGCCGGGTTGCCGATCCGGATGGCGGTGGCGATGGTCGACGGGTCCTTGACGATCTCGCCGCGCACGATGGGCGCGGAGCCGGAGGCCTGGAAGCCCCACATCCGCGGCGTGCGCGCGGCCGGGCCGTCGCCGGCGTACTCGGTGTAGCCCTTCCAGTACGCGGTGATGTTGCCCGCGTTGCCCACCGGGAGGACATGGATGTCCGGGGCGTCGCCGAGCGCGTCGACGATCTCGAAGGCCGCGGTCTTCTGGCCCTCGATACGGACCGGGTTGACCGAATTGACCAGCGCCACCGGGTAGTTGTCCGAAAGCGAACGGGCCAGCGTGAGGCAGTCGTCGAAGTTGCCGTCGACCTGGAGGATCTTGGCGCCGTGCACGAGCGCCTGGCCCATCTTGCCGAGCGCGATCTTGCCCTGCGGTACGAGGACGGCGCAGACCATGCCGGCCCGGACCGCGTACGCGGCGGCGGAGGCGGAGGTGTTGCCGGTGGAGGCGCAGATGACGGCCTGCGCGCCCTCCTCCTTGGCCCTGGTGATCGCCATGGTCATTCCGCGGTCCTTGAAGGAACCGGTGGGGTTGGCGCCCTCGACCTTGAGGTGCACCTCGCAGCCCGTGCGCTCGGAGAGGACCTGAGCGGGAACGAGCGGCGTACCGCCCTCACGGAGTGTGACGACCGGAGTCGTGCTCGTGACCGGAAGGCGGTCCCGGTACTCCTCGATGATGCCGCGCCACTGGTGGGTGCCCTTGGTGGTCATGGGTCCTTACTCCCCTTCAACACGCATGATGCTGGCGACACCGCGTACGGTGTCGAGCTTGCGCAGCGCCTCGACGGTCCCGGAGAGGGCGGCGTCGGGCGCGCGGTGGGTGACGACGACGAGCGAAGCCTCGCCGCTGCTGTCCTGTCGGCCTTTCTGGCGGACCGTATCGATGGATACGCCCTGTTCGGCGAAGACCGTCGCGACCTGGGCGAGTACGCCAGGTTTGTCGGCCACGTCGAGACTGATGTGGTACCGCGTGACGACGTCGCCCATGGGGCTGACCGGCAGGCGCGTGTACGCGGACTCACCGGGGCCGGGGGCCGCGTTGAGCTTGTTGCGGCAGACCGCGACGAGGTCGCCGAGGACCGCGGAGGCGGTCGGCGCGCCACCGGCGCCGGGGCCGTAGAACATCAGCTGCCCGGCGGCGTCGGCCTCGATGAACACCGCGTTGTACGCCTCGCGGACGGACGCCAGCGGGTGGCTGAGCGGGATCATCGCGGGGTGCACGCGGGCCGTGACCGACCGGCCGTCGGCGGCGCGCTCGCAGATGGCGAGGAGCTTGACGGTGCAGCCCATGCGGCGGGCGGAGGCGATGTCGGCCGCGGTGACCTCGGTGATGCCCTCGCGGTGCACGTCGCCGATCTTCACCCGGGTGTGGAAGGCGATTCCGGCGAGGATCGCGGCCTTGGCGGCGGCGTCGAAGCCCTCGACGTCGGCGGTCGGGTCGGCCTCCGCGTATCCGAGGGCGGTGGCCTCGTCGAGCGCCTCGGAGTACCCGGCGCCGCTCGTGTCCATCTTGTCGAGGATGAAGTTCGTGGTGCCGTTGACGATGCCGAGGACCCGGTTGACCTTGTCGCCGGCGAGGGACTCGCGCAGCGGCCGGACGAGCGGGATGGCACCGGCCACGGCGGCCTCGTAGTAGAGGTCCCTGCCGTACCGCTCGGCGTCGGCGTGCAGGGCCGCACCGTCCTCGGCGAGCAGTGCCTTGTTGGCGGAGACGACGCTCGCGCCGTGTTCGAAGGCGGTCCTGATGAGCGTGCGGGCCGGCTCGATGCCACCGATGACCTCGACGACGACGTCGATGTCACCCCGTTTGACCAGGGCGGTCGCATCGGTGGTGATCAGTGCGGGGTCGATGCCCTCGCGCACCTTGGAGGGCCGGCGCACGGCGACACCGGCGAGCTCCACCGGCGCACCGATGCGCGCGGCGAGGTCGTCGGCGTGCGTCGTCATGATGCGCGCCACCTCTGAGCCGACCACTCCACAGCCCAGCAGCGCCACCTTCAGCGGACGCGTACGCATCATCCGACCTCGTTTCCTTTACATCTGTTGTATGGACCAGTCTCACTCACCGGACGGGCGTTCCTGCCACCCGTCCGGATCCTGAGATGTTTCGGGGGACCGGGGGTGTACCCCGGGAAATACGGCGTCAGCCGACGTCGAGACGCAGGAGATCTTCCTCCGTCTCACGCCGGACGATGACCCGCGCCTGCCCGTCGCGCACGGCGACGACGGGCGGGCGCAGGGCATGGTTGTAGTTGCTCGCCATGGAACGGCAGTACGCGCCGGTGGCGGGGACGGCGATCAGGTCGCCGGGGGCCAGGTCCGAGGGCAGGAAGGCGTCCTTGACCACGATGTCGCCGCTCTCGCAGTGCTTTCCGACGACGCGGACGAGCATCGGTTCGGCATCCGAGGTGCGCGAGACGAGCGCGACGCTGTACTCGGCGTCGTACAGCGCGGTGCGGATGTTGTCCGACATGCCGCCGTCGACGCTGACGTAGGTCCGCAGCCCCTCCAGGGGCTTGATCGTGCCGACCTCGTACAGCGTGAAGGCGGTCGGTCCGACGATGGCGCGGCCCGGCTCGACGGAGATCCGAGGGGTGGCGAGCCCGGCGGACTCGCACTCGCGGGTCACGATGTCGCCGAGCGCCTTGGCGATCTCGTGCGGCTCGCGCGGGTCGTCCTCGGAGGTGTACGCGATGCCGAGGCCGCCGCCGAGGTCGATCTCGGGCAGTTCGACGCCGTGCTCGTCGCGCACCTCGGCGAGGAGCTGCACCACGCGCCGGGCGGAGACCTCGAAACCGGCCATGTCGAAGATCTGCGAGCCGATGTGCGAGTGGATGCCGACGAGTTCGAGCCCGTCGAGGGTGAGCGCCCGCCGTACGGCCTCGGCGGCCTGTCCCCCGGCCAGCGCGATGCCGAACTTCTGGTCCTCGTGCGCGGTCGCGATGAACTCGTGGGTGTGCGCCTCGACGCCGACGGTCACCCGGATCTGTACGGGCTGGCGCCGGCCGAGACGCTGCGCGATGTGCGCGACCCGGGCGATCTCCTGGAAGGAGTCGAGCACGATCCGTCCGACGCCGGCCGTGACGGCCCGCTCGATCTCGTCGACCGTCTTGTTGTTTCCGTGGAAGGCGATGCGCCCGGCGGGCATCCCGGCGTCGAGTGCGGTGGTCAGCTCGCCGCCGGAGCAGACGTCGAGGTTGAGCCCCTCCTCCTTCAGCCAGCGCACGATCGCGCGGGAGAGGAAGGCCTTGCCGGCATAGAAGACGTCGGCGCCGGGGCCGAAGGCGTCGGACCAGGCGCGGCAGCGGGCCCGGAAGTCGGCTTCGTCGAGAAAGTAGGCCGGGGTGCCGAACTCCTCGGCCAGCCGGGCGACTTCGATCCCGCCGACGGTCAGTGCGCCGTGTTCGTCCCGGGTGACGGTGCGGGACCAGACCTTCTCGTCGAGGACGTTGAGGTCCTCGGCCGGGGCGGTGTAGTGGCCCTCCGTCATGACGTCGGCGTGACGGGGACCGGCGGGGTGTGCGGATCGGCTCATCGTGTTGCTCTGCTCTCTCGGGTCTCTCAGAGGTGTTGGGGCGCGCTGATACCGAGCAGGGACAGGCCGCCTGCGAGCACCGTTCCGGCGGCTTCGGCAAGGGCGAGCCGGGTGCGGTGGGCGGCCGAGGGTTTCTCGTCCCCGACGGGGAGCGGCGACGCGGCGTCGTGGAAGTCGAGGAACGCCTGCGCGACCGCTTCGAGGTGGCGGGCGAGCCGGTCGGGTGCGCGGTGGTGTGCGGCGGCGGCGAGGACGGCGGGGTGGTCGGCGATGACGGCGAGGAGCGCGAGCGCCTCGGGCCCCGCCGGGCCGCCGGTGTCGTTGCCGGGGTCGCCCGTGAACCCGAGCAGGGCCGCGCCGCGGCTGAGCGCGTGGGTGCGGGAGTGGGCGTAGCGGACCAGGAACAGCGGGTTGCCCTCGCCCTGGACGAGAAGGCCGTCGCCGAGCGGGGCGTGGTCGTGTCCGGCCGGCCGGAGCAGTCCCCAGCGGGTGGCGTCGGGCCCGAGCCGTTCGAGCAGCTCGCCGGCGGTGGCCCCGGCCGGGACCGGGCGTACCACCGTCAGGGGTGCGGGGGGCCGTCCTTGGGCGTCGACGGTGACCCCGAGACGCGTCCAGTCCGGGTCGGGCTCCTCGTCGCAGCTGATGCGTACGGGGGCGCCCTGCGACCGTACGAGCCGGCGCACCGCGTCGGCGGTGACGGCGGCCCGGACCTCGCGGGCGTGGCTGAATTGCAGCGGGGTCCCGGCGAGCGCGTCGCCGTATCCGTACCGCGGGCCCTGCTCCCGTACCCGGTGCAGGAGCGCGTGGTGCGCGGCGGCGTCGGCCGTGGCGTCGAGGGTGAAGTTCAGGAAGCCGGGGCCGGTGATCTCGACCTGCCCGATCCCGGGCGCCCCGGCCATCCGCTCCCGCAGGATCTCGGCCACCTCCCGCGCGGGCAGTGCGGCGGGCCCGGCCAGCTGGAGGGCGACGGCGCTGGCGTAGTCGCCGCGGCCGCCCGGCCTGGTCCTCTCCACTCGCACGCGCGCGGGCACGGGCGCGTGGAGAGCGTCCTCGTCGACCGCGCGGCGCACGGCGCGCAGCACGGTCGTGGAGAGATCAGCGGGGGTCACGGGGCAAGCGTATGGGAGGGAGGGGGGCGTTTCGCGAACCGGTTTCGCCATGCGGTCAGCCGGCGGCGGTCTCCGCCCGCCCGGCACCCTGCCTGCCGTCGAGTACAGGAGGCCGGCCACGCTCCATCAACTGCCGCACGACCCGCACCAGCTCGCTCGGTTCGAAGGGCTTGGCAAGGAAGGCGTCGACTCCCGCGGCGACGCCGTTGTCGACCTCGTACGGAGTGCACGCGCTGATGATCGCCACCGGCAGATGTCTGGTGCGCGGATCGGAACGCAGTCTGGTGGCGGTCTGTAGACCGTCCAGCCGGGGCATGACGACATCGAGCGTGATCACATCGGGACTGACCCGATGCACCAGATCCAGACACTCGACACCATCGGCCGCAGTCACGACCTCAAAGCCCTCAAGCTCGAGATTGACCCTGATCAACTGCCGGATGACCTTGTTGTCGTCGACAACAAGCACGCGGCCGGACGCCCCTGACACCCTTCGAGAGTAGGCGGGCCGGAGTGGCTGCGTCCGGGTTTTGCCCACTTCCGTCCCCGGACGGATGGTGCCGAAGGTTGGCCGGATGTGTGTGCGACGGGCCTGGGAGTGCTTGAGGCACCCGGCCGGCCGTACGGAAATACCTGTTCACGGGCACCGGGCGGAAGCTGGTAGTGTTTCACCCGTCGCAGAGCAGCACGGCGATACGCCCCCGTAGCTCAGGGGATAGAGCATCGGCCTCCGGAGCCGGGAGCGCAGGTTCGAATCCTGCCGGGGGCACCTTGCAAAAGGTGCCGAATAGACCCTCTGATCAGCGGAAACGTTGAACGGAGGGTCTTTTTCATGCCCGCTCGCCCTTCAACGAGCTCATGACAGGCTCATCCCGTGCGGCGGCCTTCCGAGGCCGAGGCGGCGCCCCGACAGACTGCCCGCGCGAACGCGCCTCCGCAGTACGGACACCGTGCAGAACGCAATCGCGCACGGAACGGAACGCTCGGGCCTTGTCAGCGGGCGCGGGCACACTGACGGCATGAGCATCCCTCCTGTTTGGGTCGAGTCGATGGGCGGGCCGTTGATCATCGTCCCCGTCTCCGCGTTGACTGCATGGCGCGGGAGCGCGGAGACCGGGGTCCTGGCGGGGGACGCCCTCACTCCGGACGACTACGACCGGGCCTGTGCCGTGGATGACCTGGCCGGCGTGATCGCCGTCGGGGACAGCGGTGCGCAGGCACTGGTGCTGGCGGACGAGCCCGCCACCAGCTGTTTCCTACCCGAGCATCGAACCTTCCTGCGGTGGCTCGCCGCCGACTCCGAAGCCGGCCTGAAGGCTGCGGCCAGGGCTGTGCTCGTAGCTGCGGCCACGGAGTGGGAGGAGTGCGGCACATGGGCGTCGGACGGTCCGGCCACGCTCATGGACTCCGCCGAAGCAGGCGCCGAGCTGGACATCGGGTATCCCGGCGGTGGTAAGCCCGCCCGGGCATCGGTCCCACTGCCCGCCGGCCGCTGGAGGGTCCGCGCCACCCACACCCAGGCGGACGAGGAGAACTGGGTCGGCCTGGTCCAGCTCCTGCCCATCGAATCTTGAAACGGGCAGGAGTTTGGGTCGGTCCTGCCGACGGCAGCCTTGACCGCGGGTTCCTCCCACGCCTTGGAGTCATTGCGGTACGCGGAAGCGGCCGACGCCGACCAGGACTGCTGCCTTTTTCCGGTTCCATGTGGCTGGAGCGGGAAACGGACGTGTCTCGCTACCAAGAAACCTGTTCGACGCCGCGCGCACGTCAGCGCTCTCGCCGACCGAGTCCCGTGCTGCCATCCATCGCCGGGCCAAGGAGCATCAAGCATGAACAGCGCACACCACAGAACGCCGGACCTGTCGGGCGCAAGGTGGCGCACAAGCACGTACAGCGGCGGAAATAACGAGTGCGTCGAGGTCGCCCACAACCTCCCCCTTCTCGTCCCCGTCCGCGACAGCAAGCGCCCCACCGGCCCCGTCATCACCTTCGGCCACGACGCCTGGCACGCGTTCGTCAGCGAGCTGGTCTGACCCTGGAACCGCCACGCGCTGCGGCGCCCTCAGCTGCACCGCTCGCTGCCTCACGGCGCGTCATGAGCGCCCGGAAGTGACGGCGTACGACCGCATCGTCGCCGAGCATCAGCGCAGCTGGGGTGTACGCAGGGGTGCCGAGGATGTTCTGTTCCAGGACCGGCAGGTAGTTCCAGCGCACGGCAGGATGCGCGGAGTGCGCGTAGTGGTAGAGGTCGCCGTACGGCAGCCAGGTGCCGCGTGCCAGCAGTGCCGAGGCCGCGTTGTCCGGATACAGGCGCAGGCACCGGGCTGCTTCGACCACTGCGGGCGGTCCCGGCACGGGTTCGGCGTCCCACCAGCGGTGTTCGACGAGCAGGGACATCCAGGCGAGCTGTGGGTACAGCAGCAGGCGGGGTACGGCGTACCCGAACAGTGCCGCCTGCCAGCCTCCCGCTGCCATGATCGCCGCCGGTACGGCGACGAAGCCGGCCACACGCCACCAACGCCGCGTGCCGTTGAGGACGTTGTCCGCGATACCCCGCACCGTGGCAGCGATACCTGTGGGGGTGAGCGGGAAGAGCAGGGCGCGAAGGAAGCCTGCTCCGGTGACCCCGGCGCGAAGGCCGGCCTCGTGCAACTCCCGGAGGTTGGGGTCGGCGCCGGCAACGGTCGCGTTGGGGTGGTGTTCCCGTACATGCCGTCGGCGGCGGAGCGGGACGGATGCGAAGCCCAGCGGAACGTGGACGGCCGCTTCGCACAGCACGTTGCCGGCCCGCGCGCCGCGCGTCAGCACTCCGTGGACAGCGAAGTGGCTGACCTCCTGGAGATGCCGCAACTTCACCGCCCCGGCCGCTGCCGCGGGCGCCGGGGGCATCTCGGACGTTGGGGCGTTGGGACGTTGGGGCGTTGGGGCGTTGGGACCCTTGGCGAGGCGGGCCCTGCGTCAGGCCGAAGCGCGTTTGCGCGGGGCGCTCTTCGCGCCGGCCCGCTTCTTCGCCGTCGCACTCTTGGCCGTCGTCCTCTTGGCCGTGGTCCTCTTGGCCGTGGTCCTCTTGGCCGTCGCCTTCTTCTTCGCGCCGGTCCCGCCGCTCGGAGTGCTCTTCTTCGTGGCCGCCTTACCGGCCCCCGCCGTGGACTTCTTCGCGTCGGAGGACGACGACGCACGCGACGCCGACTTCCCCGTCGCGGTCCTGCGCGTGCCGCCCGACGTCTTGCGGTCCGCGATCGAGGTGACCTCGGCGACCGGAGCCTCCTCGCCGTCCTCGTCGGGCGTCTCCCCACGGGCCTGCTTCGCGGCGCGGACGCTGCTCTCCAGCGCGGCGATCAGGTCGATGACCTTGCCGCCGGAGTCCTCGGACGCCGCGGGCCGCAGCACCTCGCCGGAGGCCTTGGCCGCGATGAGCTCCTCGACCGCCTCCCGGTAGTCGTCGTGCAGCGAGTCCATGTCGACCTCGCCGAGTGTGGCCATCAGGGCGTCGGCCAGGTCCAGTTCGGCGTCGCGCACCTTCACCTCGGCCTCCGGCGCCACCCCCTCCGGGGCCCGGATCTCGTCCGGCCAGAGCAGACCGTGCATCGCGATCACGTCGTCGACCACCCGCAGCATCCCGAGGCGCTCGCGCCCGCGCAGCGCGTACTTGGCGACGGCGACCTTCCGGCTCCGCTTCAGCGCCTCGCGCAGCAGGATGTACGGCTTGGCGGCCGGGACCCCGTTCGCGGAGAGGTAGTAGGCCGCGTCCATCTGGAGCGGGTCGATCGAGTCGGCCGGCACGAAGGCGACGATCTCGATCGTCTTGGCCGTGGGCAGCGGCAGCGAGCCGAGATCCTCGTCGGTGATCGGGATCATCGAGCCGTCGGCACTCTCGTACGCCTTGCCGATATCGGCCGCGGTCACCTCCTCCCCGTCCAGCTCGCACACCTTTCGGTAGCGGACCCGGCCGCCGTCGGTGAGGTGGATCTGGCGGAAGGAGACCGAGTGGCTCTCGGTCGCGTTGACCAGCTTGATCGGGATGCTGACCAGCCCGAAGGAGATGGCACCGTTCCATATGGACCTCACCGGTCACCCCTTACATCCGCAACAGCCGTATAGATCCGTTTTGTGTGTGATTCTTATCGTATGACGCCGATCGCGGAGGTGGAGGGGCGGCGCCTGACGCTCAGCAATCTGGAGAAGGTGCTGTATCCGGCCACCGGCACCACCAAGGGCGAGGTGCTGCACTACTACGCGGCCACGGCCGCCGAGCCGCTGCTGGCGCATCTGCGGGACCGGCCCGTGTCCTTCCTGCGCTATCCGGACGGGCCGGACGGTCAGCGCTTCTTCACCAAGAACCCGCCACCCGGTACGCCGTCCTGGGTACGGATCACCCCGGTGCCGCACCACGACAACGAGGAAGCCGGACAGATCGTCGTCGGGGACCTCGCCTCGCTGATGTGGGCGGCCAATCTGGTGGTGGAGTTCCACACCCCGCAGTGGCGGGCCGGTGCGCCGGGGCTGGCCGACCGGCTGGTGTTCGACCTGGACCCCGGGGCGCCCGCGACAGCGGTGGAGTGCTGCGAGGTCGCCCTCTGGCTGCGGGAGCGGCTGGCCGCGGACGGCCTGGAGGCGTACGGGAAGACCTCCGGGTCCAAGGGGCTGCATCTGCTCGTCCCGCTGGAGCCCACTCCGTCCGCCCGGGTGTCGGCGTACGCGAAGGGACTGGCCGTCCAGGCGGAGCGGGAGCTTCCGGATCTGGTCGTGCACCGGATGAGGCGGGCGCTGCGACCCAGGAAGGTGTTTGTCGATTTCAGCCAGAACGCCGCGGCCAAGACGACCGCCACTCCCTACACCCTGCGCGCGGGCGCCGAGCCCACCGTCTCGGCACCGGTCACCTGGGCGGAGATCCAGGAATGCCGCAGTCCCGGGGATCTGGTCTTCCTGGCCGGCGACATGGCGGAGCGGCTGGCGCGGTACGGGGATCTGCTCGGGCCGCTCAACGAGCCGGACCGGGGGCGTTCAATTCCGGACACGGCATAGCCCCGGGCCCTCCCGTCCCCAAGACACGGCATAGTCCGGGCCCTCCCGTCCCGGGGCATACCGCACCACCACCGCTGTTGTCATGTCCAAAGGCAAAGGCCGCATGTGAAGGGTGGATTGTCGGATCGGTGGTGCACACTCTGCGCAGGCACCGCTTCGTGGTGACGGGTGGGGAGGCGATGGCGTGTTCGCGGGGATCAACGAGGTCGACTGGGCCTCGATGGAGCATGCCTACGGGCCTGCCGATGATGTGCCCGGACTGCTCCAGGGTCTCGCGTCCGCCGATCCGGCGGAGCGTGAGGGGGCGCTGGACGGGATGTACGGGGCCGTGCACCACCAGGGTGACGTCTACGCGTGCACCCTCGCCTGTATCCCCTTCCTCTTCGAACTGGTCGTGGATCCGGCGGTCCCGGACCGCGGAGGCATCGTCGAGCTGCTCACCAGCATCGGCGGCATCGACCTCGACGAGGACGACGAGGACGAGATCGACGAGGAGGAGATCGAGGGCGCGGCGAACTACGCGATGGCGGCGGCGGCCGTCACCGCGGGCGCCGGGGTGTTCTTCGCGCTGATGGCGGACGACGACCCGGGGGTCCGGGTCTGCGCCCCGCTGGCGCTGGCCACCCTGCACGGCCACCCCGCCCGGGTCCTGACGCTGCTGCGGGACCGGCTGGCGGTGGAGCCGGACGAGGAGGTGCGGCTCGCCCTGGTCGAGGCGGCGGGGCGGATCGCCCTGCGCCACCGCCCGCTGACCGACCGGATCGCCGACTGGCTGAGCCGGCTGGCCGCCGAGGCGTACCCGCCGGGGCTGCGGCTGGCGGCGCTGGCCCAGCTGGCGCGGTGCGCACCGCAGGCGCT
Organism: Streptomyces brevispora; assembly: GCF_007829885.1. Lineage (NCBI taxonomy): Bacteria > Bacillati > Actinomycetota > Actinomycetes > Kitasatosporales > Streptomycetaceae > Streptomyces > Streptomyces brevispora. The sequence goes on along the minus strand of NZ_VIWW01000001.1, from coordinate 4,477,725 downwards.
GCCGGGCGATCTGGTGCGGATGGTGGCGGGGCTGCTGCGGCAGCTGCGCTCGGTGCCCGCGGCCGCCGATCCGGGGTCCCGGCCGGCCGAGGCGCACGGCGAGGCGGCCGCGGCCGAGGAGCGGGCCGCGCCGGTCACCCTGGTGGGGCAGTTGCGGGCGCTGTCGGCCGAGGAGAACGCGGGTCGCGCGGCACCCTGGACGGCCGATCTGCTGCGGACCCTGCATGTCGGGCTGGACGACCGGGTCGCCGAGCGGACGGCGCTGCTGACCGATCAGCTGTGCAGCCCCGACCGCTGGCAGCGCATCGACGCGGTCCGGATGAGCAGCGGGCTGATCCGGGCCTGGCGCGGTTCCTACGGGGAGCTGGTGCGGCTGGTCGGCGAGCAGCTCGGCGAGGCCGAACCGCGGCTGGCCGAGGCCGCCTCGCACGTCCTGGAGGAGCTGTTCGGCCTGGCCGCACCGGCCGCGGACGCGCTGGCGGTCCGGGTCGCGGCGGATCCGGGGGCCTGGGTGAAGGAGTGGGCCAGCGGGCCGCCGGGGCTCGGCAGCGCGGTGAAGGCCCTGTCCCGGCTGGGTGATGCCCGCGCCGTGCCCGCGCTGGCGGCGGCGCTGGAGCGGCCCGAGGTGCCGCACGACGTGGGGTTCGCCATTGGTTATCTGGGGTCGGCGGCCCGCCCGCTGGCCGGTGCGCTGCGGCGCAGACTCGGCGAGGTGGGCCTCGACGAGGGTGCGTACGACCGGGCGAGCCCGCTGCTGGCCGGGCTGACCGCGCTGCGGGCGGGCGAGGCGGCGCCGGAGGTGCTGCGGGTGCTGCGCGGGGCTCCGGAGTACCGCGGCGAGTGGCTGCGGACGGCGGCGCTGCGGGCGCTCGGCTCGTTCGGGCCGGCGGCGCACTGTGCCGTACCGGAGCTGCGGGCGCTGATCCGGCGTCCCGGCACCGCGGCGGCCACGGAGGCCGCCGAGGCGCTGTGGGCGGTCGACGGGGACGCCGGCACCGTGCTGCCGGTGCTGATCGAAGGGCTCCAGGCGGAGCACGCGCACGAGCGGCGGTCGGCGGCGAGCGCGCTGGGCCGGCTCGGTGCGCAGGCGGCGGTGACCGCGCCGCGGCTGCGGGCGCTGCTGTGGCACGAGGAGCTGTGGCTGCGGGTGGACGCGGCGATCGCTCTGTGGGAGGTTTCGGGCTGGGCCGGGGAGTCCGTTCCGGTACTCCTGGCGGCCTGGGAGCAGAACCGCCATGTCAGGGTCCGGGTGGCCGGCTGCCTGGCGCGGATGGGGGCCGCCGACGCGGAGTCGGACGCGGCACACGTGCTGCGCGCCGAGCTCGCCTCCGTACGCCGGCACAACGCGATGGACGGCGGCTACGGCAGCCACGACACATACGAGGACGAGAAGCTGCTGGCGCTCTGCCGCCGGGCACTCACGGGTAATCCGGGGAAGGGACCCGCCACATGATCATTTTCGGTACGCGAGGCTATCTCTACCAACTGGCCGTCATGACGATGGTCTGCGGCTGGTGCGGGAATCCGTCCGCGCACACCCTGCGCAAGCGGGTCACGAAGTTCACGCTGTTCTTCGTGCCGCTGTTCCCCTTCTCGACGAAGTTCGCCACCCAGTGCACCTTCTGCGGCGGCGAGCAGAAGATCCCCAGGGAGCAGGCCGATCAGCTGCTCGCCCAGCACATGGCGTCGCAGGACGGCAACCCGTTCGGCCAGTCGCCGCAGCAGCCGGGCGTCAAGCCGGGGCCGCAGGGCCAGCGCCAGAACCCGTATCAGCACTAAATACGCATAAGAGACTTCCTTCCGAATAAGGTCTACGAGTCGGGGCCGTGCGGGGGCATGTGCCCGCCGGCTCGACGGACCATCGGGAACGGAGGAAGCCATGCAGCACCGGGCGGGGCCCCGCGCGGCGGCGCTGCTGGTCGGCGCCGTACTGCTGGCGGGCTGCGGCACCGGCGGCGAGCTGAAGAGCGCCGGGCGGGCCCCGACCGCCATCGGCCCGGCCCGCCTCTGGCCTGAGCTGCCGGCCGCCTCCGCCGCCCCGTACGACTACGGCGAGGGCGAGACCGCGCACATCCCCGGCATCACGGTTCCGGGCGGCGACGTGCACCGGCTGGACCCGGTGGCGGTGGTGCAGGCGGGACTGAAGGCCCGCCCCGACCGCTCCAGCGGTGCGGACCGGCTCCCGGCCGCCACGGTCCGCCGGATCAACGCCTGCCGGACCGCGCCGGACGCCTGCCCGGTGCTCGCGCCGTACTACCGCGACCTGACGGGCGACGGCAGGGACGATCTGGTCCTCGCCATCCGGCTGGCCGACCGCCAGCTCTCCGTACGGGTCTACATGCCGGAGCCGGACGGACTGACCCGGATCATGTCCACCTCGGACGCGGTGATCAGCGTGGAGCTGGCCGGCCGGGACCTGATCATGCGGGCACCGTCGGCCATCACCGGGTACGAGTACCGCACGGCCTGGTCCTGGGACAGCCGGCAGCGCGCCATGCTGCCCACCCAGGACGACATCCTGCGCATGACCCCGCAGCCGCGGCCGGACCGGCGGCGCACACCGGGCGAACCGCCCACCGCCACGCCGACGACCGCGCCGCCCACCGCCGCATCCACCGCGGCGCCCTCGGCCGCCGTGTCGGCGGAGCGCCGGTGAACCGGCGGCGGACGTCGGCCGCACGGGTCCGGCGCGGGACGCGGATGCCCGCCTGGACCGCGACGCTGGCCTGGAAGTCCGCGGTCTTCATCACCGTGATGTGCTGTGCGCTCGCCGCCCTGCTGGGGGTGCTGGTGCACACCGCGGTCACCCGCCAGACGGTCGGCCAGGCCCGCGAGAAGGCGCTGACCCGGCTGGACGACGTCACCGCCGCCTACACGGCCGGCGAGGCGCTCCCGCGGCGTTCCGGTCTCGATCCGCCGGGGCTGCCCGCCTCGCTGCGCGCCCTGGCGGTGGACGGGGAACGCGGCACCATGGTCGCCGATCATCTCGGCCGCCCGACGATGTGGGCCGCCGCCCCGGCCGACGGCCAGGCGCTGGCCACCCAGACCGACTACGGCCAGAGCGCCCGCACGATCAACGGCCTGGACCGGGCGATCGTCGGCTCCTCGCTGCTGGCGATCGGCGCCACACTGCTGGCCGGCGGGTTCGCCGTCACCCGGGTCACCCGGCGGCTGCACCAGACCGCGCTGGTGGCCCGCCGGATCGGCGCGGGCGATCTGGACGCCCGGGTCGGCGATCCCCGTACGGCCGACGCCTCGCGCCCGCAGGACGAGGTGGCGATCGTCGCCGGAGCACTGGACACGATGGCCTCGGCGCTCCAGCACAAACTGCTGGCCGAGCAGCGCTTCACCGCCGATGTGGCGCACGAGCTGCGCACCCCGCTGACCGGGCTGTCGGCCGCCGCCGAACTGCTGGCTCCGGGCCGCCCCTCCGAGCTGGTGCGGGACCGGGTCCGGACGATGCGCGCCCTCACCGAGGACCTGCTGGAGATCTCCCGGCTCGACACCCGTACCGAACGGGTCGATCTGGATGTGCACGAACTGGCGCCGCTCGTCGAGCGGGTGGTGTCCGCCTCGGGCACCGACACCGAGGTCGAGGTCGTCGGGGACGGGCCGCCGGTACGCGTCGAGACGGACAGGCGGCGGCTGGAGCGGGTGCTCGGAAATCTGATCAGCAACGCGCACCGGCACGGCCACCCGCCGGTCGTGCTGACGGCCGACGGGCCGGTGGTGACCGTACGCGATCACGGGGAGGGCTTCCCGGACTATCTGACGGCGGACGGTCCGCAGCGCTTCCGCACCGAGGGCGGCAGCAAGGGGCACGGCCTCGGGCTGACCATCGCCGCCGGGCAGGCACGGGTGATGGGTGCCCGGCTGGTCTTCGAGAACGCGGCGGACGGCGGGGCGGTCGCCCGGCTGACGCTGCCGGAGTACGGACGCCCCGCACATGAGCCACCACTGCCCGGCCCCCGGACCTGACGGTCCGCCACCCGGACCCCACGAACCTCCACACTGTGACATAGGGGAAATAACCCCCGCCTCTTGCTACGTTGCGTGGCATGACCGCAACGACAGCGGACGCACCCCCGCCCGAACTGCGCCTGCCCAAGCGGCGCGGCGTGGAACTCTCGCTCCTCATCGGGGCCGTCCTCATCTCCGTCTACGGCTACGCCGCCGTCGGTCTGGCCAGGAACGGCGTGGTCCCACCCGATGTCGCGGGGTACGGCGGCGGCCTCGGGCTGCTCGCCCTGCTCGCGCATCTCGCCGTCCGCTTCCGTGCCCCGTACGCCGATCCGCTGCTGCTGCCCATCGCCGTCCTGCTCAACGGCCTCGGCCTGGTGCTGATCTACCGGCTCGACCTGGAGACCCCGAGGGACCAGGCGGCCCCCACCCAGCTGGTCTGGTCCACGCTCGGCGTCGCGTTCTTCATCGCGGTCGTGGTGTTCCTGCGCGACCACCGGGTGCTCCAGCGCTACGCCTACCTCTCGGTCGCCACCGCCCTCGTCCTGATGATCGTGCCGATCTTCTTCCCCGCGGTGAACGGTGCCAAGATCTGGATCCGGGTCGGCGGATTCTCCTTCCAGCCGGGCGAGTTCGCCAAGATCCTGCTCGCCGTGTTCTTCGCCGCCTACCTCGCGGCGAACCGCAACGCCCTCGCGTACACCGGCCGCAAGATCTGGAAGCTGCAACTCCCCACCGGCCGGGTGCTCGGCCCGATCGTGGCGATCTGGCTGCTCAGCGTCGGGGTGCTGGTCCTGGAGCGCGATCTGGGCACCTCGCTGCTCTTCTTCGGCCTGTTCGTTATCATGCTGTACGTGGCGACCGGCCGGATCGGCTGGATCGCCGTCGGACTGCTGCTCGCCGCCGTCGGCGCGTTCGTCGTCGGCTCCTTCGAACCGCATGTGCACAGCCGGGTGCAGGACTGGATCGACCCGTTCGCCTCGATCGACGCGGGCCGGGGGCCCGGGCAGCTCGCCCAGTCGCTGTTCGCCTTCGCGGCCGGCGGGATGCTCGGCACCGGGCTCGGGCTCGGGCACTCCATCCTCATCGGCTTCGCCGCCAAGTCCGACTTCATCCTGGCGACGGCGGGCGAGGAGCTCGGACTGACCGGGCTGACCGCGATCTTCATGCTGTACGCGCTGCTGGTGGCGCGCGGCTACCGGGCCGGGCTCGCCCTGCGCGACTCGTTCGGACGGCTGCTCTCGATCGGCCTCTCCTCGATCCTGGCGCTCCAGGTGTTCGTGATCGCGGGCGGGGTGATGGGGCTGATCCCGCTGACGGGCATGGCGATGCCGTTCCTCGCCCAGGGCGGTTCGTCCGTGGTCACCAACTGGATCATCGTGGCGCTGCTGATCCGGGTCAGCGACGTGGCCCGCAGACCCCACCCCGACCAGGTGGAGACCGGTGTCATCGCACCCATCCTGGAGGACGAGCTGTGACCCCGTACCCGTCGACCGCGCAAGGGGTCCGGCCATGATCCGCTACATCCGGCGCGCCGCCGGCTTCTGTCTGCTGCTGCTCGTGGCGCTGCTGCTGAACGCCGCCCGCGTCCAGGTCTTCGAGGCCCCCTCCCTCGACAACAACCCCGCCAACCGCCGGACCACCATCGACCGTTACGACCAGCCGCGCGGCAACATCCTGGTCGACGGCAGATCCGTAACCGGCTCGAAGGACACCGGCGAGCAACTCGCCTACGAGCGCACCTACCGCTACGGCCCGCTGTACGCCCCGGTGACCGGATACGCCTCGCAGACGTACGGCACCACCCTGATCGAGAACGCCGAGGACCCGATCCTCTCCGGCACCGCCTCGATGCTCGCCCCGTTCCCCCTCTGGAACGAGGCCACCCGCAGCCGGCAGCCCGGCGGCGATGTCATCACCACGATCAAGGACTCCATGCAGCGCGCCGCCTATGTGGGGCTCGGCGGCCGGCGGGGCGCCGTCGCGGCCATCGAGCCGGCGACCGGCAAGATCCTGGCCCTGGTCTCCACCCCGTCGTACGACCCGGGGCGGCTCTCCGGTACCGGTTCGTCCGTCACCGACGCCTGGCGGGAGCTCAACGCGGACCGGAGCCAGCCGATGCTCAACCGGGCCTTCCGGCAGACGTATCCGCCCGGCTCCACCTTCAAGATCGTGACGGCGGCGGCGGCGCTGGACTCGGAGGTCGTCACCGATCCGGACGCCGAGACCGACACCCCCTCCCCCTACGTCCTGCCGGGCACCTCGACCACGCTCCCCGACGAGGCGAGCGGCTGCGACACGGCGTCCCTGGCCGAGGCGATCCGGGTCTCCTGCAACACCGTGATGGCTCACCTCGGGGTGCAGGTCGGGCTGAAAGGCATGGTGAACGCCGTCGGCAGGTTCGGCTTCAACGACACGGGGCTGAAGATCCCGTCCGGGGTGGCGAAGAGCAACTTCGACACCGACATGAGCGACGACCAGCTGGCCCTCTCCTCGATCGGCCAGTTCGACACGACGGCGACCCCGCTGCAGATGGCGATGGTCGCCTCGGCCGTGGCGAACGGCGGCGACCTCATGTACCCGCATCTGGTGGACCGCACGACCACGCACAGCGGCTCCACCGTCCACACGACGGGGTCCCGCTCCTACCACCGGGCGATGAGTCCGCAGACGGCGTCGCGGCTGCGCCGGATGATGATCGACGTGGTGCGCGACGGCACCGGCACCAACGCGGCCATCGACGGGACGACGGTCGGCGGCAAGACCGGCACGGCCCAGCACGGCGTCGGCAACTCCGGTACACCGTATGCCTGGTTCATCTCCTGGGCGCAGGCACAGGACTCCGCCCGGCCGGCCGTCGCGGTCGCTGTGGTCGTCGAGGACGCCGCCGCCGACCGGGCCGACATCAGCGGCGGCGGCAACGCCGCTCCGATCGCCCGTTCCGTCATGGAAGCGGCCCTGCGAGACTGAGTCCATGACGGCTTCCAGGGACGCCTCCGGGCCACCGGCCGCAGCCGAACGGACCGCCGTACCAGGGCTGTCGGCCTCGATCGGGCGGACCGACGTACGCGGGGCACTGGCCGCGATCGAGCGGGCGGATCCGGAACTCTGCGCCTTCCTCGACATCTGGCACACGGAGGCACTCGCCCGGCTGCCCGGCGCGGCCCGACTCCCGCTGGCCGGGCTGCCGTTCACGGTGAAGGGCCCCACCGGAATCGGCTCGTACGCCGCCCGGCGGCTGATCGCGGCGGGCGGCGTCCCGGTCGGCTCGACCTCCGTGCCGGGCCCCGGCACGCACTGGCAGACCTGGGGGCTGGGCGCCCACGGACGCACGGTCAATCCCTGGCGGGCCGACCGGACGCCGGGCGGTTCCTCGGCGGGCTCCGCGGCGGCGGTCGCGGCGGAGCTGGTGGAACTGGCGACCGGGAGCGACGGGGCCGGGTCGGTGCGCATCCCGGCCGCCTGGTGCGGGGTGTTCGGCCTCAAGACGACCAACGGGCTGCTGCCCTCCCCCGACCGCTCGGGCCTCGCCTCCGCCGGGGTGCTGGCCCGGTCGGCCGCGCACGCGCACGTCTATCTGCGCTGCGTCCTGGACACGTACGAACCGGCGGTGCCGAAGCTGCCCCTGCGCGCCGTCCACAGCCCGGACCTGGGGTACGCGGACGTCGACCCGGAGGTCGAGACGGTGGTGCGGGGCGCGGTGCGACGGCTGGCGGCGGCCGGGGTGATCCGGCTGGTGGGCGGCGGCTGCGACCTGCTCGACCCGGCGGCGGCCTGGCAGGCGGTACGGAGCGGGGAGGCGGCGCCGTCCGCCGGGGAACTCCGGCGCGAGAACGACCGCAGGCTGGACGCCCTCTTCGACGGCGTGCCCCTGCTCCTCACCCCGGTCACCCCCAACCGCCCGCACGGCCACGAGGGACCGGGCGAACTCCTCTCCACCGCGCTGACCTGGGCGTTCAACCTGAGCGGGCATCCCGCGGCGAGTGTGCCCGCCGGATTCACCCCGGACGGCTGCCCGGTCGGGCTCCAACTGGTGGCGCGGCGCGGTGCCGATGCCTCGCTGCTCGGGATGGCCGCTGCGGCGGAAAGGGTGCTGACCGGTGTGCGGCCATGACAGCGAATGAGCCCACGGCCACAGCCCAGGTGAGCCGGGTCGGCCGGACATGACCGTGTGGGGGGGACAAGGACACACCGACGGCCTTCATGTACCGGGGCCGGGACCGGGAGCCGATCAGCCCGCTTCGGTGGCGCCGATCGGCTTGCGCGACTCGGCCCTGACCCGGGCGGTGTCCAGCGCCGCCCTTTCGAGGTCGACCTTCTCGGGGGCCCGGAGCGCGATCTCGGGCGTGACGACGGCGACGAAGGACGCGGTGTTGTCGTCGCCCCAGGCGCACATGGGGATGGTGCTGGTGATCGCGCCGTCCTTGGCCCGCACGACCTGGCAGGACACGGTGACCCCGTACCCGTCGGGGGTGAACTCCCTGGCGGGTACGGCGATGGTCATGCCCTTCGCCTGGGTGGCCCCCTCAAGGATCTTGTCCCGGGTGAACTCGGGCCCCTTGATCCGTCCCCACAGCCCTGAGATGACCAGGGTGCCGCCCGCGGAGGAGGTGTACTGGGTGACGACGGCCTTCGCATCGCGGATGCTCGGGTCGTAGGTCTTCTCGATCTCCCGCCCCTCGGTCGACGAGGAGTCCTTGAGCAGCGTGTACTCCTCGTCCAGCAGCTTCTTGGGCACGGTCAGCCGGTACTTGGCCGCGGGGAACCCACCGCCGACCGCCGACACCCCGGAGTCGGCCAGCCGGGAGACACCGAACGCGATGCTGCCTGCCGCCACCACCGCGCCGACGGTGATCCCGACGATCAGCCCGGTCCTGCTCCTCCGGGGCGGCGGCGGTCCCTGCGGGAACCCGAAGGGCGGCGGTCCCTGCGGGTGACCGAAGGGCTGCGGCCCGGGTGCCGGCGGCTGCGCGTACGGGTTCTGCTGCCCGTACGGGGCCTGCTGGGCATACGGGTTCGGCTGGCCGTACGGGTTCTGCTGGGGCGGAGGCGGGGCTCCGTACGGGCCCTGCGGCGCTCCGTACGGACCCTGCGGCGGCTGCGGCGGCGGGGTGGTCATGGCGCCCAAGTTACGTCATGTGCACGAACACGATTTCGAACCGCCGGGGCGGCCGGTTCAGTTCAGCGGCTCGCGGCGCCGGAGCCACTCGGCGGGCACGCCGTCGACCCCGACCGCGGCGCCGACGACCCCGCCCGCGATGGCGCAGGTGGTGTCGACGTCCCCGAATCCCTCGGCGGTCGCCCAGAGCGCCGCCTCCAGGTCGTCCGGGTGCCTGGCCGCGGTCCACAGGGCGAACGGCACGGTGTCGTCGGCGCGGATGCGCTGCCCGTTGCCGAGCAGGTCGGCGGCCCGCCACGGCTCGGTGTCGAACGGCACCTCAGCGGCCCGCGCCAGACCGTCGCGCACCGGCCCCGCGGGGGTCCGCGCGACGACCTCGTCCAGCGTGAACGCACCCCGCACCGCCAGCGCCGCGGCGACCGCGACCGCCACCGCGCCCGCGATCCCCGCGGGGTGGGCGTGGGTGACCTCCGCCTGCAACGCGGCCTGTTCGGCCGCGTGGTCGACGTCCCGGCGGAAGCGCGCCCCGAGCGGCGCGACCCGCATCGCGGCACCGTTACCGAGACTGCCGCCCTCGAACAGCTGGGGGGCCAGCGTCCGCCAGTCGCCCGGTGAGATCAGCAGCTCGGGCAGCAGCATGTGCATGCCGTGGCCGTACCCCCGCGCCCGATCGGCGTCGAAGGCCAAGGCGAAGAAGAGCGCGAGCCGGTCCTGCTCGACCTCCCCGTGCTCGTCGAGCACCCGCTGAAGCGCACGGGCCATGGCGGTGTCGTCGGTCCAGTTCCACACGGGCTCCGGGGGCATCCGCCGCGCCCTGACCTCGTTGTACGCCTGCCGGGGCTCCCGGAAGAGCCGAAACCACCGCTCCCCGAACGCGTCCCCGAGCGCCAGCCCTTCGAGACTGCGGTGGGCGGCGGCGAGGTCCGCTTCGACGGTGGTTGAGGCCATGACGTCATCCTTCCGCAGCGGTCCGGGACCGTACAGCCGTTTTCGGCCGAATCACCCGGACCAGCCGCATCAATGGGATTCTGGAGACATGACCTACCGGGGAGATGACGCAGTGACCCGACCCGAGAGCGGGACCGGGACCGGGACCGGGACACAGAACGAACCCCGGACCGGCCCCGACGCCGGCCCCGGCGCCGGGGTCACCGACCCCGACGCCGAGATCCGGGCGCTCCTTTCCTGCCTGGACGGGCAGCGCCGCCATGTCCTGGAGATGGTCGGCGGGCTGGACGCCGATGCGCTGCGGCGGCCCGTGCTGCCGTCGGGGTGGAGCTGTCTGGGGCTCGTCCAGCATCTGGCGCTCGATGTCGAACGGTTCTGGTTCGGTGCCGTGTTCGCGGGTGACCGGGCCGTCATCGCGGCCCTGGACGAGATCGATGATGCCTGGCAGGTGGCGCCCGGCGTCACGGGCACGGAGGTCCTCGACCGGTATCGCGCCGAGACGGAGCTCGCGAACGCCGTCGTCGTCGCCGCCGCGGACGCCGGTGCCCCGTTGGCCTGGTGGCCGCGTGAGCTGTTCGGCGAACCGCACCTGCACACCCTGCGCGACGTCCTGCTGCACGTCATCGCCGAGACCGCGTGCCATGCCGGTCACCTCGACGCGGCACGCGAACTCATCGACGGACGGCAGTGGCTGGTGCTGACGTAGCCGCGGCCCGGGCGATGGCGGCCGCCGGATAGGGCGTCCGCTTGCTCACGGTCAGCAGGCGGCGGTGGAAGCCGTCCAGGACGACGGCGGGCGCCGCGTGCCGGTCGAGGACCGCGGCGGCCCCGGGCGGGACGCCATCGGGCCGGTCGCCCGCGATCCAGGCGCGCAGGAAGGCCGCGTCGCACACGCCGTCGAGCAAGTGGTGACGGACCAGATGGCCGGCGAGGTAGTGGCGGTCGTGGGCGAGGTGGCCGGCCAGGAACTCGGACTCGTCCGCGGAGAGGTCGAACCCGGAGCTCAGGGCGAGGCCGAAGTCCGCGAAGCGGATCGAGCGGCCGTCGGTCAGGATATTGCCGAAGTGGGCGTCGAAGTGCACGAACCCGCGGGAACTCATGAAGTCCGCCCCGCGGGCCAGGGCCGCGTCCAGCCACTCGTACGGCGGCTCCTCCCCGCCCTCCCGGGCCGCCGCACGGCGGTCACTCAGCCAGGCCGCGAGGGTCTGCGGCACATGTTCCAGGAAGAGCACCAGGCTCGCCGATGACCGGCCGACGGCCTCCAGCCGGGCGCGTACGGCCGAGGAGCCCTCCCAGTGGGCGACGGCCCCGTCGATGCCGCCGAACTCGTCGGCGAAACCCTGCGGGGCGGAATCCGGCAGGACCCGCCAGTGGTACATCAGCGGAAAGTCCCCGTACACGTCGCCGAGGACCCAGTTGGTGGTGATCGTGTGCGCGGCCAGCTCGCGCCAGGCCCCGAATCCGGCCGAGCCCACCCCGTACTGGTAGAACGTCGGCAGCCCGAAGAGGTTGGCGGTCGACCGCACGTTCTCCGGCCGCAGTTCGAGGTCCGTCAGCGGCACCCGTTTGACGAAGACTCGCGTCCCGCACACATCCAGCTCCGCCGACCTGCCGCCCATGCCGGACCCCAGCGGCGTGGCCGCGGAGACGGCCTCGCCGAGCCGGCGATCGCTCATCAGCGACAGGTGGGTGGACACGGAACCGTAGGCGGCCCGCCGGTCCGAGTGGTCCGTCGGCGGACCGGTGGCATTCTCGGTCTCATACATGCGGACGACCCTACTCAACGCTCCCGCCGGCCCGCCCCGTTCAGGAGGCCGCCGGGTCCGCTCCGCCGTCCGCGATCGCCTCCGCGACCTCCGCCACCCGCGCCTGCTCCTCGGTCTCGAACCGGTCCCGGTCCAGTTGTTCGGCGATCTCCTCGTCCTGGGCCATGAGCAGGTCCAGGCTGGAGTCGCCGAGTTCGAGGACGCCCATGTCGACGTAGGCCTTCTGGAGCCGCTCGCCCCACAGCCCGATGTCCTTGACGCACGGGACGATCCGGCTGAACAGCAGCTTGCGGAAGAGCTGGAGGAACTCGGAGTGCTCGGAGAGATCCTTGGCCTCCTGCTTGGCGATGCCGAAGTTCTCCAGCACCTCCACCCCGCTGAGCCGGTCGCGCATCAGGTAGCAGCCCTCGATGACGAACTCCTCGCGCTCGCGCAGTTCCGCGTCGCTCAGCTGCTTGTAGTAGTCGCGCAGCGCCATCCGGCCGAAGGCCACGTGGCGGGCCTCGTCCTGCATCACGTACGCGAGGATCTGCTTGGGCAGCGGCTTGGTCGTGGTGTCGCGGATCATGCCGAAGGCGGCCAGGGCCAGTCCCTCGATGAGGACCTGCATGCCGAGGTAGGGCATGTCCCAGCGGGAGTCGCGCAGGGTGTCGCCGAGCAGGCCCTGGAGGCTGTCGTTGACCGGGTACAGCATCCCGATCTTCTCGTGCAGGAACCGGCCGTAGATCTCCGCGTGCCGGGCCTCGTCCATGGTCTGGGTCGCGGAGTAGAACTTGGCGTCGAGATCGGGGACGGACTCCACGATCCGGGCCGCGCAGATCATCGCGCCCTGCTCGCCGTGGAGGAACTGGCTGAACTGCCAGGAGGTGTAGTGCTTGCGCAGCTCGCCCCGGTCCTTCTCGGTCATCTTCGCCCAGTGCGGGGTGCCGTACAGGGTGAGGGCCTCGTCAGGGGTGCCGAGCGGGTCGGTGGGGTCGACCTCCAGGCTCCAGTCGATGCGCTTGTTGCCGTCCCACTGCTTGTCCTTGCCCTTCTGGTACAGGGCGAGAAGGCGCTCGCGGCCGTCGTCGTAGTCCCAGCTGAAGCGGGCGGCACCCGAGGCGGGCACCGTCCACAGCGGCTGGTCGGGGGCGGTGGTGTAGAGGTCGTGGGTCGACACGGACGGCTCCTTCGCCTCGCATGCTCGGACAAGTCACCTGTCGCTTGGCTCAGTTGGCAGGTTCACACGTTGGTAGACGCCGGGTCAACAAGTCGTGCGCAAGGGATTGACGGGCTTGCTGACAGAAGGTCTCATAAGAAGTGACCGCCGGTAACCCATGTGCGAGGTGCCTCCAGCCATGACGACAGTGACCGAACACGATGTGCAGTTGCTCCGCGACGCACTCGGCCCGCTCCGGGACCGCGAGCAGATCGCCGAACGACTGCTGGAGGCCTCGGCCAAGCACTCCTTCGACCCCGACAAGGAGCTCGACTGGGACGCGGCGGTCGAGGACGGCAAGTGGTTCTGGCCGCCCGAGCTGGTCTCCCTCTACGACACCCCGATGTGGCGGAGGATGTCGCAGGAACAGCGGCAGGAACTGGCCCGGCACGAGGCGGCCTCACTGGCCTCGCTCGGCATCTGGTTCGAGATCATCCTCATGCAGCTGCTGGTCCGGCACATCTACGACAAGCCGGTGACCAGCAACCACGTCCGCTACGCCCTCACCGAGATAGCCGACGAGTGCCGGCACTCGATGATGTTCGGCCGGATGATCACCTGGGGCGGGGCGCCCTCCTACCCGGTCCCACGCAGGTACCACAACCTCGCCCGGGTGCTGAAGACCGTCTCCACCACGCCCGGTTCGTTCGCCGCCACCCTGCTCGGCGAGGAGATCCTCGACTGGATGCAGCGGCTGACCTTCCCCGACGAGCGCGTCCAGACCCTGGTGCGCGGCGTGACCCGCATCCATGTGGTCGAGGAGGCCCGGCACGTCCGGTACGCCCGCGAGGAACTGCGCCGCCAGATGGTGACCGCACCGCGCTGGGAACGTGAGCTCACCCGGGTCAGCTGCGGCGAGGCGGCCCGCGTCTTCTCCGTCTGCTTCGTCAATCCGCAGGTGTACGAGAACGTCGGGCTGGACCGCCACGAGGCCGTGGCCCAGGTGCGGGTGAGCGGCCACCGGGCGGAGGTCATGCAGTCGGGCGCCAAGCGGCTGACCGACTTCTTCGACGACATCGGGGTCCTCAACGGGGTGGGACGCAGGCTGTGGAAGAGCTCGGGCCTGCTCGCCTGACGGCACCAAGACTTACGCTGACGGGTATGACCCCTGCCGCAGCCGCGCCGCCGACCCGTGCGTACCGAAGGCTCAGCGTCGAGGAGCGGCGCACCCAGCTCCTCGGCGCGGCACTCACCCTCTTCGCGCACCGGGCCCCCGACGAGGTCTCGCTCGACGAGGTCGCGACGGTGGCCGGGGTCTCCAGGCCGCTGGTCTACCGCTACTTCCCGGGCGGGCGGCAGCAGTTGTACGAGGCGGCCCTCAGGTCCGCCGCCGAGGAACTGATCCTGTGCTTCACCGAGCCGGCCGTGGGCCCGCCCACGGAACGGGTGACGCGGGTTCTGGACCGCTATCTCGCCTTCGTCGACCAGCACGACGCCGGCTTCAGCGCACTGCTGCGCGGCGGCAGTGTCGCCGAGACGTCGCGTACGAGCACGATCGTCGACGAGGTACGGCGGGCGGCGGCCGACCAGATACTCCTGCACCTGGGCCGGGGCGCGGGCAGCGATCCCGGACCGCGGCTGCGGATGATGGTGCGCACCTGGATAGCCGCCGTCGAGGCGGCCTCGCTGATCTGGCTGGACGAGGAGAAGCAGCCGGCCGCCTCCGAGCTGCGCGACTGGCTCGTCGACCAGTTCATCGGACTCCTCGCGGTCACCGCCGCCACGGACCCGGCAACCGCTTCCGCGGTGTCCGAGCTGCTGCCCCTGGAGACCGCGGCGGGCCCGGCCGGCCGGCTGGCGGACCGGCTGATCCCGGTGGTCGGCGTGGCGGCGCATCTGCTGCCCCCGGGCTGATCGGTCAGACTGGGGCGGTGAGAAGCGAGAACACACCCTTCACCGGCGGCCCGCTGGACGGCCGGGTGCTGCCCGTACTCGTCGGCGCGACCGGCCACCCGCCCAAGTGGTACGAGGTCCCGGTCCCGGACGCCGACGGCGGACCGGCCACCGTGCACGCGTACCGGCGGGTCCCGGCCGGACACTCCAAGCGGCTGGGGATCCAGCGCGGCTGGGTGTACGAGTACGCCCCCGGCGGCCGCGAACGCCACGGCGTCAAGTGGCCCTGGTCGAAGCCGGGATGACGCATATCGGGTGAATCGGGGGTGGGACCGGCCGTCCGGTCCGAGGCCGCCCGGCAGCCTCTAAGATCGGCGATCTGGTCCGAGGACGGTCAGAGGACGGTCACCAAGGGGGTGCGCCATGGAGGCGCTGCGTCAGGACGATCCACTCCGCTTCGGCCCGTACACGACGCTGGTGCGCCTGCGTGAGACGGCCGTCGCGGTGCAGTACCTCGCGCGCGGGGCGGCCTCGCGGGACCTCGTCGTGATCACCGCGGCGCGGCCCGCGCTGGCCGCGCTGCCCGTCTTCCGACGCCGCTTCCAGGCGGAGGCGCGGACCGCGGACCGGCTGGCCGGCGGCTGGGTGGCGGCGCAGCTCGACACCCGGACGGACGGGTCCGGGGACGCCGACCTGCTGTGGACGGCCTCGGAGTACGCACCGGCCCTGACCCTCGCCGAGGCGATCGAGACCGCCGGGCCGCTCCCCGAGCGGGCCGTGCGGATACTGGGCGCGGGCATCGCCGAGACCCTCTCCCGGGTGCACGCCACCGGGGCCGTGCTTCAGGGCCTCACCCCCACGACGGTGCTGCTGGCCGAGAACGGGCCGCGGCTCACCGCCTTCGGCCCGCTGGGTGCGGCGGCCGACGCCGAGGCGCGGCCGGGCGGTCAGCTCTCCGTCCGGCTCGGCTATCTGACCCCGGAGCAGGTCGCGGGCACGGAGGCCGGTCCGGCCTCCGACCTCTTCGTGCTGGGCCTGCTGCTCGCGTACGCGGCGACCGGCAGCACCCCGCTGGCGGACGGTCCGGCGGTGGAGGCCGCCGACCGGATCGCCCATGCCGACCCCGAACTGGGCGCCGTACCGGACGCGTTGCGCGATCTGGTCACCCGCTGCCTGGCGAAGGACCCGGCCGACCGGCCGACGGCGGGTGCGGTGGCCGCCGAACTGGCCCTGGAGGGTGCGGCCGGGCTCGCGAAGGGCGGCTGGCTGCCGGCTTCGTTGTCGGTGGCCGTGGCCGAACAGGACGTACGCGCACAGTCGTTGGGGACCGCACCGCCCACCTCCGGGGACTCGATGGCCGCGCCGGTCCGGGCGGACGTGCCCGCCGTGCCCGAGGTCCCGGACGTGCGGGACGCCGTGGTGTCCGCGGCCGACCCCGCCACCGGCGGGTCCGAAGCCCCCGCGCCCGGCCGGGACACCCGGACCGCCCAGTTCGGGATCATCGATCACCGCGCCCCGCGCCCCGATCTGGTGACGGCCCAGCTCTCGATGCCGGGTGAGCTGCCCGGCCTCCCCGCCGCCCTCCCCGCCGGGACTCTGGTCCCGCGGCCGCTCCCCGTACCCGCGGCGTACCTTCCCGCCCTCGCGCCCCCTCCGCCTCCTCCGGCCGCTCCCGGGCGCGCCGCGGTCGACCGCCGGACCCTGGTGATCGGGGCCGCGGCCGGGGCCGCCGGGCTCCTCGTCGGAGGCGGCGGGGTGCTCGCGCTCGGGTCCGGCGACGACACGAAGCCCACGGACGACGCCGAGCCCGGCCCGAGCACCAGCCGGGCCACCATCGCCGGACTGCCTCCGCAGCCGCGCTGGATCCATACGCACCCGGCATCCGAACCGCCCCCTCTCACCGCCGCCCTCTGGAACGACCGGCTGCTGGTGCTGACCGGCGAGACCCACGCGTCCGCCGTCGACCTGCGCACCGGCCGCCGGGTCTGGGAGAGCCCGGACGCCGCCAAGGGCCAGGCGGCCGTGCCGGCCGGCAAGGAGTTCTGCTTCATCGCGGGCCCGACCGAGTTCCTGTGGCTGTCGGCGAAGGACGGCCGGGTCGCCCACCGGGTGGCGTACGCCGACGGATTCGACGGCGCCCCGTACCTGACGGTGCCCCAGCTCGTCGGCGCGTCCGGTTCGACCGTCTGGTTCACCGGCTCCAACAAGGTAACTGTGAAGGCCCCCAAGCCGAAGAAGGGCAAGAAGCGCGGCAAGGACCAGCAGGTCGTCAAGTCGTATCTGTTCGGGTACGACATCGAGCAGCGCAAGGAGCTGTGGCGGACCCCCGTGCCCACCGGGCGCGGCCCGGCCGCACCGGTGTACCGGCTGATCGCGGTGCGGCCGGACGACATCGTCGTACGGCAGAGCCGGCTGTCACTCACCCCGGCGGACGTGAAGGCGGCCAAGGGCAAGGGCATGTTCCGCGGCTTCGACCGGAGGACCGGAAAGCCGAAGTGGACCGAGACGTTCGGCGTCGTCACCCCCGACGGGGCGGCCATGGGCGACGCGGACGGGGTGCTGTACGCGGCGGCCGGGGACGATCTCCGCGCCTTCGGGACGTCCGACGGGAAGCCGAAGTGGACGCTCAACGGCACTCGCGGCTCCCACTTCGGGACAGCGGTCGAGGCCGGTGCGCTGCTGCACACCACCAACAGCAACCAGGAAGTGGGCGCGGTGGACCGGGAGTCCGGGCAGCTGCGCTGGCAGCGGTCGACGGAGGGGACGGCCACCGACCGGTCCCCCACGATCACCGTCAGCGGCACCGGCGGGACGCTGTTCGCGGCGAGCTCCGACCAGGTCACCGCGTTCGCGGCGGCCGACGGGCGGCGGCTGTGGAAGTTCCAGGACATCGGGGAACAGGACCCGAAGGGCGCGACGGTCACCGCCGTGTACGAGGTACTGCCCTTCGGGAAGATCGCAGTCGTGTGGCGCGACCGGGTGTTCTACGCGTTCCCGGTCGCCTGACCACAGGGCCGGAAGGCGGCCGGTGAGCCGCCTTCCGGGGGACCGGGCCGCCGCCACGCCCTTCGGTTCTTGAATCACCTGACGGCAAGTGAGCGTATGGACGAATCGCGCTCACTCATGGGGTAGTCCCACGATTCACCCCGCTATCGGAGGTGATGTCGTGCCGGGCAGAGTTCTGCGCTCCATCTGTACGGCGACGCTGGCAGCCGTCGTCGTGACCTCACCCACCGGCGCCCTGGCCGCTGCCGCCCCCTCTCCTTCACCCTCACCCTCGCCCTCCCCTTCCGCCGTCCCGGCGATCCCCGCCCCGGGCGCCGTGGGTGCCGCCGCTCCGGAAGCGGCCCGCCGCGTGGTCCCCGCACTGCTGAGTGGTCTTCAGAAGCTGTACCAGCAGGCCGAGGAGGCCACCGAGGCCTACAACGGGACGGCGGCCGAGCTGAAGAAGCGGACCGCGCAGGCGAAGAAGCTGGACGCCGCGCTCGTCACCGCCCGGCTCTCGCTGTCCCGCGGCCGCGACGCCGCCGGGCGGCTGGCCCGCGAGCAGTACCAGGGCCGTTCCGACTTCTCCTCGTACCTGCGGCTGCTGCTGTCCCGCAACCCCGAACAGGCCCTGGACCAGGGGCAGGTCATCCAGCGGCTGGCCGCCGGGCGGGTGGCGGCCGTGAAGAGGCTCACCGGCGCCGAGGAGCGTGCCGGGGAGCTGGCGAAGGAATCCCGCGAGGTGCTGGACAAGCAACAGGTGCTGGCCGCACGGCAGAAGAAGGAACGCGACGCCGTGCGCAAGCGCCTCAAGGAGGTCGAGGCGATGCTCGCCACGCTCTCCATCGACCAGCTCACCCAGGTGTCCAGCCTCGAACAGAAGGGCACGGCCACGGCCCAGAGCGCTCTGGTCGCCTCGGGCGCCCTGTCCTCGAACCGGCCGCCGTCCGAGGAGGGCGGCGAGGCGGTCCGGTACGCGTTCAGGCAGATCGGCAAGCCGTACGTGTGGGGCGCCGAGGGACCCGGCTCGTTCGACTGCTCCGGGCTCACCTCGCAGGCCTGGGCGAACGCCGGCCGCGCCATCCCGCGGACCTCGCAGGAACAGTGGCGGCAGCTCCGGAAGGTGCCGGTGGGGAGCCTGCGCCCCGGTGACCTGGTGATCTACTTCCCGAAGGCCACGCATGTGGCGCTGTACATCGGCAACGGCCTGGTGGTGCAGGCGCCCCGGCCGGGCTCCCGGGTGAAGATCTCGCCACTGGCGTCGAACCCGCTGCTGGGCGCTGTTCGGCCGGACCCGGAGAGCGCCCCGCTGTCGACGTACAAGCCGCCGGAGCTCCCCCAGGGTGCGTCCGAGGGCTCCGACGAGGGGTACAGCGCCTCTTCGTCCCCTGCCGGGTGACGGCTGCCGTACACGCTTCGGCCGGGCCGGGACCGCTGCGCGATGGCGACTGGTCCCGGCCCGGCCGGTTGGTTCAGTAAGTACGGAGCGCTCAGGCGGCGGGACCCGTGACCGAGGCGAGGTACGCGTTCGTCTTCTCCGGGTCGAAGAAGAAGTTCTCGAAGTCCGCCGGGTTGTCGAACCCGTTGGCGAAGCGGTCGGCGACCGGCTGGAGCTGGCCGGCGGCGCCGATCAGGTTCAACACGTGCTCCGGCGGAACGCCGAGCATCGCGTTCGTCCACTTCGTGACGTGCTGGGCGGTGTCCCAGTAGCGGTCGAAGGTGGACTGCATCCACGCCGCGTCGAACTCGCCGTCACCGTGCTCGATGATCGAGTCCAGGTAGGCGTTCGCGCACTTGGAGGCCGAGTTGGAACCCTGCCCGGTGACCGGGTCGTTGGCGACGACCACGTCCGCGACTCCGAGCACCAGGCCGCCGCCGGGCAGCCGGCCGATCGGCTTGCGGACGGTCGGGGCGTAACGGCCCGCCAGGGTGCCGTTGGCGTCGGTCAGTTCGACCTTCGTGGCGCGGGCGTACTCCCACGGGGTGAACCGCTCCATGAGCTCCAGCGTCTTGGCGAGGTGCTCCGAGGGGTCCTTGATGCCCTGGAAGACGTCGAGCGGTCCGCCCGGGACGCCCTCCCAGAACAGGATGTCGGCGCGGCCGGACGTGGTCAGGGTCGGCATCACGAAGAGCTCACCGACACCCGGGACCAGGTTGCAGCGGACCGCGTCGAACTCGGGGTGCTCGGGGCGCGGGCCCATGCCGTGCACGTACGCGACGGCCAGGGCGCGCTGCGGGGCGTCGAACGGCGAACGGGAGGCGTCCCGGCCGAACATGGAGACCAGCTCGCCCTTGCCCGCCGAAACCATCACCAGGTCGTAGGTGCGGGAGAAGAAGTCCAGGTCGGAGACGGCGGCGCCGTGGATGACGAGCTGTCCGCCGCGCTGGGCGAAGGTGTCCATCCAGCCGGCCATCTTCACGCGCTGGTCCACCGACTGGGCGAAGCCGTCCAGCTTGCCGACCCAGTCGACGGCGCGCGAGGAGTCGGGGGCGGCGACCGAGACCCCGAGGCCCTCGATGCGCGGGGCCTGGGACTCCCAGAAGTTGAGCTGGTAGTCCCGCTCGTGCTGGAGCGCGGTGTGGAACATGCACTGGGTCGACATGACCCGGCCCGAACGGATCTCGTCGGCGGTGCGGTTGGACATGAGGGTGACTTCGTACCCTCTGGACTGGAGTCCCAGGGCGAGCTGGAGACCGGACTGGCCGGCTCCGACTATGAGTATCTTCCGCATCGCGGTTCTCCGTTGTGTGTGAACGTACAAGCTATGCCGGGGTGGCGTCGAGGGCGTGGCCCACCAGAGCCAGCAGCGCCTCGACGACGGTGATCCTGTTACGCGCGTCCATGATCACGACAGGCACGTGCGGGGGCACGGTCAGGGCCTCCCTGACGTCCTCGACCTCGAACCCGGGGGTTCCCTCGAAGTGGTTGACGGCCACGATGTACGGCAGTCCGCAGCTCTCGAAGTAGTCGAGGGCGGGGAAGCAGTCGGCGAGCCGGCGGGTGTCGGCCAGCACGATCGCGCCGATCGCGCCGCGCACCAGGTCGTCCCACATGAACCAGAAGCGCTGCTGCCCCGGTGTGCCGAAGACGTACAGCACCAGGTCGTCGTCGAGCGTGAGACGGCCGAAGTCCATGGCGACGGTCGTGGTGACCTTGTCGGGCGTCGCGCTGAGGTCGTCGGTCTCCTCGCTGGCCTGGGTCATCATCGCTTCGGTCTTCAGCGGGGTGATCTCGGAGACCGAACCCACGAAGGTCGTCTTGCCCACGCCGAAGCCGCCCGCGACCACTATCTTCGTGGCGATCGGGGCCCTGGTGTGGTCCAGCTGCCAGGCCTGCAGCGCCTCGTCGGCCTGGTCCTGCGGCCCCGGCCGGCGCGGGGCGAACAGCGGCGACTCAGAGACGACGGAGTCCATTGAGCACCCTTTCGAGCAGTGCGCGGTCGGGCTGGCCGGTGCCGTGCCCGGTCCCGTACACGCGGATCTTTCCCTGGTCGGCCAAGTCGCTGAGCAGCACCCGGACCACGCCGAGCGGCATCTTCAGCAGTGCGGAGATCTCCGCGACGGTACGCATCCGGCGGCAGATCTCGACGATGGCCTGGAGCTCGGGCACGACGCGCGAGGCCAGATTGCCATTGGTCAGTTCACGCCGCTCTTCGGGTGCTTCGAGTGCGGCCACGAACGTCTCGACGAGCAGGACGTGACCGAACCGGGTGCGACCCCCGGTGAGTGAGTACGGGCGGACCCGTGAGGGCCGTTTCTCGGCCCCGCGGACGGGGAGCCTGCGGACGGGTTCGGCGGCGGCGGGGGTCACTGGGCGCTCTCCATCGATTTGCGCAGCTCACTGCGGAGTTCGGGGGTGAGTACGTGGCCGGCGCGGCCGACGAAGAGCGCCATGTGATAGGCGATGACGCTCATGTCGCAGTCGGGGGTGGCATGCACACCGAGCAGCGAGCCGTCGCTGATCGACATGACGAAGACACTGCCTTCCTCCATCGCGACCATGGTCTGCTTGACACCGCCGCCCTCCATCAGCTTCGCGGCGCCGATGGTGAGGCTGCCGATACCGGAGACGATGGTCGCCAGGTCGGCGCTGGAGCCCCGTGGGCCGTCCTGCCGGCTGCTCACCTGGGCGGTCTGGTGGCCGGGGTCGGAGGAGAGCAGCATCAGCCCGTCGGACGAGACGACGGTGACCGAGTGAACCCCTGGCACCTCCTCCACCAGATTGCTCAGCAACCAGTGAAGGTTCCGGGCCTCGGTGCTCAGCCCGAATGTGCTGGGCGCAGTCAACTGCGTGCCTCCTCGACTGTGTCCCCCGTCTCATCGGTTCGACCGTCGGTACGGTCGGCCGCCTCGGTGTGGCCTGTACGTGTTGCGCGTCCGGCGGGTACGGCCGCCTCCGGCGTGGCGGACGACTCGGCGATCTCCGCCTCGACGTCCCTGCGGCCGTCCTTCGCTCCCTGGTGGAAGCCGCCCAGCCGACGCCGCAGAGCGTCCTTGTCCACGCTGCCCTTGCGGTCGGCCGCGGGGGCCGCGGTGGGCTTGACGACCTTGGGGGTGCGCTTGGGCAGCCCCTTGTCGGTGATCCTCTCGGGCTCCGGCCGGCGCGGGCCCGGCACGGTGTCGGCCACGGGGGTGGTGGCGGGCGCGGGGGTGGTGACGGGCGCGGGGGTGGTGACGGGTTCCGGTGCCGGGGCGGGGGCCGGGGCTTCCCGCGGGCCCTCGTCGGCGGCGCGCTCGTGGCGGTCGGGGCCGATGGCGTACGGGCCGGACACGAGCGGGGAGTCGGGGCCGTCCCCGAAGGCGGGGGCGTGGGTGAACTCGGGGGTGTCGTCGAACTCGGGCACCCGGGGAAGCCGCACCTGCATGGTGATCTCGGCCTCGGAGTCCGAGGAGTGCGCGGGCACCTCGCTGTCCGAGGGCTGCGCGGGGTGCACGGGCACCTCACTGTCCGAAGGTTGCGCGGGCTGCGAGGGCTCCGGCTCGGCGGGGGGTGCGTGGTCGGGGACGGCCTGGACAGGCTCCTCGACGACGGGCTGCTCGACAACAGGCTTCTGGACGGCGGGCGCGTCGACGACGGGCGCGTTGACGACGGGCGCGTTGACGGCTTCGGCCCCGGACGCGGCGATCGTCTGCTCGGCCGCCGCGATCAGCGGGTCACCGGGCAGCGCCGGGGGGCGGCCCGGCAACGCGTTGGAGTTGGCCTCCGCGACCGAGCCCGGCAGGTTCAGCGTGGGCGCGTCGCCGGACACGGTGACCGGCGGCGGGGTGGCGGCCGGCAACGCCTTCGGCAGCAACGCCAAGGGCAGTACGACGACCACGGTCACCCCGCTGCCCTTCTGCTCGCGCAGCTCGACCTGCACGCCGTGGCGCGCGGCCAGCAGCGACGTCACCTGAAGGCCGAGACCGGCTCCGTCCGCGTTCTGCTCGCCCGCCTCGAAGAGCGCCGGGTTGCCCAGCCGGGTGTTCAGCTCACCCATCCGCACGGACGACATGCCGATGCCCTCGTCCTGCACGGAGAGCATCACCTCGCCGGACTCCAGCAGCCAGCCGGAGAGCTGGACATGGGAGTCGGGCGGCGAGAAGGAGGTCGCGTTCTCCAGGAGTTCGGCGACGAGGTGACTGAGGTCGTCGGCGGCGAACCCGGCGATCTGGGCGTGCGGCGGCAGGGACTGGATGGTGACCCGCTCGTACCGCTCGATCTCGCTGACCGCCGCGCGCAGGACGTCGACCAGCGGAATCGGCCCCGGATGCCCGTGCCCGTGCTCGGCGCCCGCGAGGACCAGCATGTTCTCGCTGTGGCGGCGCATGACCGTGGCCATGTGGTCGAGCTTGAAGAGGGTGGCGAGCCGGTCCGGGTCCTGCTCGCGTTCCTCCAGCGACTCGATGACCCCGAGCTGGCGGTCGACGAGGCCGAGGTTGCGCAGCGAGAGGTTGACGAAGGTGTGGTGGACGGTGTTCTTCAGCTTTTCCAGCTGGGTCGTCAGATCGGCTGTGTGGACCTGGAGTTCGGCGCGCTGGAGGGTGAGCGCCTCGCGGCCGGCGATCAGCTCGGCGCGCTCGCTCTCCAGGTTCTCGAACCGTCCGTTGAACTCGTGGAGCAGTCCGTGCAGCTTGCCGTGCAGGGCGTTGATGGACCGTACGACCTGGGCGAACTCGTCGTTGCGGCCGGTGTAGCGGACCGGTTCGGCGGTGGCGGGTTCCGCCGCGAGACGGGCGGCGCCGATCCGCAGCACGGAGAGCGGCTGGGTGAGGGTGCGGGCCACCGCGGTGGAGACGCCGACGGCGATCAGCAGACAGCCGCCGAGCAGCGCGATCCGCAGTTCGAGCCCCGTGACGTCGTCGTCGCGCAGCTGCTCCAGCCGCTGGACCTGGGCGGTGCCGAGGGCTGACTCGACGCTCCGCATCCGGTCGATCCGGGCGGAGAGCGCCGCCCCCGCCTTCTTGCTGTTGACCTTCTGGTCGGAGTCGGAGAGCTCGGGGCGGTCCGTGAGCTCGGCGAGGTACTTCTCCGCGCTGTTGACGTCGGGGCCGGTGACGGTGGACGTGAGCTTGTCGCGGGCGGCGGCTCCGGCCGCCTGGTCGAAGTCGGCGAGCGAGGAGAGCTCGCCGACCCGGGCCTGCTGGGCGGCCGCGCTCAGCTCGTCACGGGTGCGGTCGTCCTTGGTGTCGCCCTCGTCCTGGGTCTGGACGGGCAGCCCGGTGAACGGGTCGATCTGCGGGGCGGCCGGCTCCTTGCGGGGGACGGCGAGCGCCGCGAGCAGCAGCCCGCGGGTGGCCGAGGCGTGCTCGGTGGCCTGACCGAGCGCGAGCGGGGCGCGGCCCGTCTCGGCGGCGCGCGGCGGGGTCTTCTCCGCGAGGTCGTCGGCGAGGCCGTGGAGCTTCGCGATGACCTCGGAGTACGACTGGTGGGCCTCCAGCGCCGAACCCTTGCCGCTGACGGCGTCGCGCCGCAGCGAGGGGATGGTGGAGAGGTCGCGGCGCAGGACGGCGGGGGCCGCGTCCCGGATCTCGTCCACCTGCTGGTCGACACGGGCGCTCCGGCTCCCGGTGGTGCCCGCACCCTCGGGCTTTCCCTCCCGGCCGGCGGCGATGTACGCGGTGACCTCGTCGCGCTCGTCCGCGAGGGAGTGCGCGAGCGCGATGGCCTGCTGGTTCAGCTCCGCGAGGGTGACCAGCCGCTGCGACTCGGTCAGATCGGACGAGGCGCTGAGGGCTGCCGGGGCCCCCGCGGCTATGACGGTGATCCCGACGACCGCGACTCCCGCGACCAGCCGACGGCGTACGCGCACAGTGCGCCCGCCTTCAGCCGACGCCGAAGGCGCCACCTCGGAACCGCTGTTCTTGCCGCCCTTGCTCCGAGGCCGCTTCTTCTGCACCGGTGCTCGCAATCTTGACTCGTCCGCCCTTGAAGCAGAGGTGACGCACGGCCACGTGAATGAGCGCCCCGACCCCTGGTACGGCTTCCGACCATTCCAGTGCTTTTGAGAGGGGGGCGCGCATCAACCGCTCCGCCACTCGAACGAGTGAACAACACTCGCGAGTTGGCGAACAAGTCTCCCCGCGGCGCCCGGACGGCACACCCGGACGTCCGGCTGGAACTTCCGGGCAGCCTTTGGCAGGATGCCCGCCCGCACACTTGGCGGAGTGATTACCTCCGCCCCAGCCGCCCGTCTGACCTGCTGATACGGGTCGGCCCGGGTACGTGCAGGCCTCGTGAAGGCGTCGTGCAGACTGGTCCGTATGCGTATGGAGCTCGCCACCGCCGCAGGCATTCCCGGACGCTCGAACGAGGACTGGGCCGCCACCGTCCTGCCCGCTTCCGGCCAGGGTGGGGGGCTGGTGCTGCTCGACGGGGTCACTCCGCCACGGGGGGACGACGGTTGTGCGCACTCGGTGCCGTGGTTCACCGCCCGGCTGGGCGGCGCCCTGGTCGAACTGTCCGGTTCACGGCGAGATCTGACTCTGCGGGAGATCCTGGCCGAGTCCATCCGACGCACCGCCGACACGCACCGTTCCCTCTGTGACCTTTCTCACGTACGCACACCGCAGGCGACCGTCGTCATGGCACGTTGGGACGAGACCGAGATCGAACACCTGGTCCTCTCCGACTCCGTGCTGCTCGTCGAATCGCCCGACGGGACCGTGCGCGTCCTGCTGGACGACCGGCTCGACCGGCTGCCGCCGGGCTCGCTGGCCTCCGACGCGATCGCCGACGCACGGTTCAGGAACAAGGAGGGGGGCTTCTTCACCGCCGCCGCCGATCCGTCCGTGGCGCACCGCGCGGTGACGGGGCGCACGCCCCGCGCCGAGGTGCGGGCCCTGGCCGCGATGACGGACGGCGCGAGCCGCTGGGCGGAGATGTTCGACGAGGGCGACTGGGCGGACTGCCTCGGAGTGCTGCGCAAGGAGGGGCCACAGGGGCTGATCGACCGGGTCCGGACCCTGGAGGACGCGGACACGGACCGTACGCGGCTGCGGCGCGGCAAGACGCACGACGACGCGACGGCGGTCTACGTGGAGCTGTGAGGCCCGCGCGGTGGGCCGGAGTCGCCGGCACGTGACGTGGAGGCGTGGCCGGACGCTGAGGCGCGGAGGCGTGGCCGGCCCGTGACGTGGAGGCGTGACTCGGTCGGGCCCGTGACGCCCAGGCGCGGCGCGGCCGGGTGTTCGCGCCGCCGGGGGCGTATCGCCGTCAGTCCTCCGCGCGGGCGTTCAAGTGATGGAGCAGCCGGGCCAGTTCGGCCACCTCGGCCCGGTCCCAGTCGGCGAGCTTGCGCACATACCGGTCCCGGCGGGCGTCGCGGACGCGCCGGAAGCGGTCGAGGCCCTCGTCGGTGAGTTGGACGAGGAAGGCCCGCCCATCGGCCGGATCGGGCTCGCGCGCCACCAGTCCGAGGCCCTCCAGGGCGCGCAGTTGACGGCTCATGGTGGCCTTGCCGACCCCGAAGTACGAGGCGAGGTCCGTGGCCCGCTGCCGGCCCGCCGACTCCAGGCGTACGAAGAGCCCGTAGGCGGCCGCCTCCAGCTCCGGGTGCACCTCGCGCGCCATTTCGCCGGAGTTCGCCCGGGCGCGACGCAGGAACACCGCCAGTTCCAGCTCCAGGGCCAGGAATTCATGGTCCACACCACTCCCACCGGCTGCGCCGGGTTCACTCCCTCTTCCGCTCCCGTGCACGTCAAAACCCCTCATATGCTTTCCTGCCGCTGAAAGTTTCTTTCAGCGCTGGTCATCGCCGCAGCTCCGCCAGTATTTCGCAGGAGTAGACCAACGGCACCGCCCTGACCCCCTTCCGCAATACAGGCCTACGCGCGTAGCGTCCTGCATGGCATGTCCACACCATGTCGTGTCAACAGGGGTGCGTACGCCGGTCCCTGAATCAGCAGATCCCCCCACTGAGGCCTCGGAGGCACGCACATGCTCGTGCAAAGATCCGGCTCCAAGACTGCCCGCCGCTCGCGTTTCGCGGCTGCGGGAACTCTGCTCGCTGCACTCTCCCTCCTCATCACCCTGCCCGGCGCGGCGGGCGCCGCGGGCAACCCGGCCACCGGCAACCCCACGAAGCCCGAACGGGGTTCCGCCACCATGGGTATGGGTGTCGTCGCCCACGACGGCCGGGGTGGTCTGCCGGTGGACACCCGCGCCGTCCAGACCGAGGGCGTGGACGTCAGTGGCCACCAGAACGCCGTGAACTGGTCGGCCCTCTGGAACAGCGGTGTCAGGTGGGCCTACGTCAAGGCCACCGAGGGCACCTACTACATGAACGAGGACTTCACCCAGCAGTACAACGGTTCGTACAACATCGGGATGATCCGCGGCTCTTACCACTTCGCCACCCCGAACACCACGAGCGGTGCCGTCCAGGCCAACTACTTCGTCGACCACGGCGGCGGCTGGTCCAGGGACGGCCGGACACTGCCGGGCGTACTCGACATCGAGTGGAATCCGTACGGCGACCAGTGCTTCGGCATGACCCCGGCCGCGATGGTCTCCTGGATCCGCGACTTCGTGAACACCTACAAGGCGCGCACCGGACGCGACGCGGTCATCTACACCGCGACGAGCTGGTGGCAGACCTGCACCGGCAACAACGCGGGCTTCGGCGCCACCAACCCGCTCTGGGTGGCCCGTTACAACACCACGGTCGGCACACTCCCGGCCGGCTGGGGCTACTACACGATGTGGCAGTACACCTCGACCGGCCCCACGGTCGGCGACCACAGCCACTTCAACGGCGCCCTCGACCGCGTACAGGCGCTGGCCAACGGCTGAGCCGCTCCGCCGGCAGTCGCCCGGCACGACTTTCCCACGGAAGAGCCCGGTGACGCATCACGTCGCCGGGTTCTTCCCGTTTCACGCCCCTGACCCGGCATTCAGTGCCCGGGGACGACCCCCGGCACCCCCTATGCACCAGGTGTATACACGCTGCGTATAGTCCTCCCGGGACGCACGTCGTGTGCGTCGTTCAGCCACGAGGGAGTGACGTGCCATGCCCAGTAGGACGAAGTCGATCGGTACGGGGTTGGCCGTCGCTCTTGTGACAGCCCTCACCCTGACGCTGAGCGGCTGCTCGATG
Source organism: Streptomyces brevispora (assembly GCF_007829885.1). Lineage (NCBI taxonomy): Bacteria > Bacillati > Actinomycetota > Actinomycetes > Kitasatosporales > Streptomycetaceae > Streptomyces > Streptomyces brevispora. The sequence goes on along the minus strand of NZ_VIWW01000001.1, from coordinate 4,449,342 downwards.
GAGACCACCGCCCCCGGCTCCGCACGCGCCGACGCGGGCTCCGACTCCAAGGGGCCGTTCGGGCCGGTGGACTGCCGCAAGGCCAAGTGCATAGCCCTGACCTTCGACGCGGGCCCGGCCGAGGACACCCCGCACCTGCTGGACATCCTCAAGGAGGAGAAGGTCCACGCGACCTTCTTCCTGCTGGGCAAGAACCATGTGAAGAAGCACCCCGACGTCGTCCGCCGCATCGCGGCCGAGGGGCACGAGGTGGCCAACCACACCTGGTCGCACGAGATACTGACGGACAAGAAGCCCGCCGAGATACGCGCCGAGCTGGAGAAGACGCAGGACGCGATAGAGGCGATCACCGGCAAGAAGCCGCGGCTGATGCGCCCGCCGCAGGGCCGCACCGACGACACCGTCTCCGGGATCAGCAAGGACCTGGGGCTGTCCCAGATCCTGTGGAGCGCCACCGCCAAGGACTACTCGACGACCGACTCCGCGCTGATCAAGAAGCGGATCCTCGACCAGGCGAGCAAGGACGGCATCATCCTGCTGCACGACATCTACAAGGGCTCGGTGCCCGCGGTGCCGGGCATCATCGACGAGCTGAAGAAGCGCGGCTACACCTTCGTGACGGTGCCCCAGCTGATGGCGCCCGCCGAGCCGGTCCCGGGCACCATCTACCGCCCCTGAGCCGCCCGCACCACCCTCCGCGTACGCGAAACGGCCGCACCACCCTCCGCGTACGCGGATCAGCCGCACCGCCACCGTGCACGCGAATCGGCCACCCCACCCTCCGCGTACGCGAAACGGCCGCACCGCCACCGCGTACGCGAAACGGCCCGCATCCCCGTCGCCGGGGAGGCGGACCGTTCGTACCGGCCGTGCCCGTGGTGCCACGCCCGTCACTCCGTGGCACCTACGCGGCGGCCGGGATCCTCCGCTCCGCCCGGGCCGAGGCCGGGGCGAGGGCGATCTCCAGCACCTGGCGGACGTCCGTGACCGGGTGCACCTCCAGGGTGTCCAGCACCTCGGCGGGGACGTCGTCCAGATCCGCCTCGTTCCGCTTCGGGATCACCACGGTGGTGATCCCGGCCCGGTGCGCGGCGAGCAGCTTCTGCTTCAGTCCACCGATCGGCAGCACGCGCCCGGTCAGCGAAACCTCACCCGTCATCGCCACATCCGTACGGACCAGCCGTCCGGAGAGCAGCGAGGCCAGTGCGGTGGTCATCGTGATGCCCGCGCTCGGACCGTCCTTGGGCACGGCGCCCGCCGGGAAGTGGATGTGCACACCGCGGTCCTTCAGGTCCGCGACCGGAAGTTCCAGTTCCGCACCGTGCGACCGCAGGAAGCTCAGCGCGATCTGCGCGGACTCCTTCATGACGTCGCCGAGCTGGCCGGTGAGGGTCAGTCCGGACGCCCCGGTCTCCGGGTCGGCGAGCGACGCCTCCACGAAGAGCACGTCACCACCGGCTCCGGTCACCGCGAGTCCGGTGGCCACACCCGGCACCGAGGTGCGGCGCTCGGCGGGGTCCTGGGCGGACTCCGGGACGTGATGCGGCCGGCCGATGAGACCGCGCAGGTCCTCGTCGGTCACCGTGAACGGCAGCTCCCGGTCGCCCAGTTCGTGCTGGGCCGCGACCTTGCGGAGCAGCCGGGCCACGGCCCGCTCCAGGTTCCGCACCCCGGCCTCCCGGGTGTACTCGCCGGCCAGCTTCCGCAGGGCGGACTCGCCCAGGGTGACCTCGTCCTTCTCCAGGCCCGCCCGCTCCAGCTGGCGCGGGAGCAGGTGGTCGCGGGCGATGACGACCTTCTCGTCCTCGGTGTAGCCGTCCAGCCTGACCAGCTCCATCCGGTCGAGCAGGGCCTCCGGGATCGCTTCCAGGACATTGGCGGTGGCCAGGAAGACGACGTCGCTGAGGTCGAGTTCGACCTCCAGGTAGTGGTCGCGGAAGGTGTGGTTCTGGGCCGGGTCGAGCACTTCGAGGAGCGCTGCGGCCGGGTCGCCCCGGTAGTCGGAGCCGACCTTGTCGATCTCGTCGAGCAGGACGACCGGGTTCATCGAACCGGCCTCCTTGATGGCTCGGACGATGCGTCCGGGAAGCGCGCCGACGTAGGTGCGCCGGTGGCCGCGGATCTCCGCCTCGTCCCGGACACCGCCGAGCGCGACGCGGACGAACGTGCGGCCCATGGCGTGCGCCACGGATTCGCCGAGCGAGGTCTTGCCCACGCCGGGCGGGCCGACCAGGGCCAGCACCGCGCCGCCGCGCCGCCCGCCGACGACGCCCAGACCGCGGTCCGCACGGCGCTTGCGCACCGCGAGGTACTCGGTGATGCGCTCCTTCACGTCCTGGAGGCCCGCGTGCTCGGCGTCCAGGATCTCCCGGGCACCACGGATGTCGTAGGCGTCCTCGGTCCGTTCGGTCCACGGCAGTTCGAGGACGGTGTCGAGCCAGGTCCTGATCCAGGAGCCCTCCGGGCTCTGGTCGGAGGAACGCTCCAGCTTGTCGACCTCCTTGAGCGCGGCCTCGCGGACGTTGCCGGGAAGATCGGCGGCCTCTACGCGCGCCCGGTAGTCGTCGGACTCGTCGCCGGAATCGGGGTCACCGTTGAGTTCGGAGAGCTCCTTGCGTACGGCGTCGAGCTGGCGCCGCAGCAGGAACTCGCGCTGCTGCTTGTCGACGCCCTCCTGGACGTCCTTCGCGATGGACTCGGCGACGTCCTGCTCGGCGAGGTGTTCACGGAGCCACTGGATGGCGAGCCTCAGCCGGTCGACCGCGTCGGCGGTCTCCAGCAGCCGCACCTTCTGCGCGGTGGTGAGGAAGGGTGAGTATCCGGAATTGTCGGCGAGCGCGGAGATGTCCTCGATCTGCTGGACCCGGTCCACGACCTGCCAGGCGCCGCGCTGTTTCAGCCAGCTGGTGGCGAGCGCCTTGTACTCCTTGGCCAGCTCGGCGGCGGCTCCGGGGAGCGGATCGGGGGCCGATGCGTCGACCCTGGTCCCCTCCACCCAGAGCGCGGCGCCCGGTCCACCGGTCCCTGCACCGATCCGCACCCGGGCGCGGCCGCGGATGAGCGCGCCGGGGTCGCCGTCGGAGAGCCGTCCGACCTGTTCGACGGTGCCGATGACACCGGTCCCGGTGTAGGTGCCGTCGATGCGCGGGACGAGCAGCACCTCGGGCTTGCCGCCGCCCTCACGGACAGCGGCCTGTGCGGACTCCACCGCGGCGCGCACTTCGGTTTCGGACAGGTCCAGAGGTACCACCATTCCGGGCAGCACGACCTCGTCGTCGAGCGGCAGCACAGGCAGGGTGAGCGGTGTGACCGCATCGGACTCAGTAGCCATGATCTCCCCTTCGGCAGTCAAGTTGAGCTATGAAGACTCAATGCTGCTGAGCCGCTCAATGTTCCCCGGGGGGTGTTCGCTGTGAGCGATCGGGTGGTGGCTGCTGCCCTTCGACTCTGAGCCGCCGGCGGTGGGCCCGAGATCGCGTACGCCGACCAGGGCGGGTCCGAGTTCCGTCGCTCGCTGGTGGATGCCGGGGCCGTGCGGTTCGAGGACGTCGCGCCGGTACGCGCGTTCAAGTCGTACAAACGACCCCCTCAGCTACTGGGCCGACCTGACCGCCAAGCGCCCGCCGCTTGCTCCCATCCGTGTCCAAGGCCAGAGACGTCCCCTCCGGAAACCGGCCCCTCTGAGCCGGCTGCCCATGACCGTTTACGGCGGCGCGGTGTACCCGGCCGCACGGCGCGCCCCGGGTGGTGCGGCCGCCCTGTGGGCCTGGCCGATGCACCCCGGGCCGCAGGCCGGGGCGTGGGCCGGGGCGTGGGCCGGGGCGTGGGTGGTGGGGTTGCCGGTGCATGGGGTGGGCGCGGTGCTGTTCGCGGTGCGCGGGGCCCGTTCCGAGCGCGGCTGACCGGGTCGGCCCGAATTCGGCCGGCCGGTGCCCGCTCGGGCAAACCGCTGGCCCGGACGCGGCTGGGCGGGCCAGGATGGCCGTGACACCGACCGGCGGTGGCACCCACCGACACATCCACCGGAGATCCGCGCCATGCCCCACACCTACGGCCCCGACATCCTCTCCCCCGTCACCCTCGACCGCCGCGAGGGACCGTACGGGGAGGTCGTCCTGCGCAAGCGGGGCCACGACTTCGAGATCATCGCCAACGGGTGTTTCCTGATGGACACCTCGGACGGGCGCTCCGAGCGGCTGCTGATCGACGCCGCACTCGCCGCGCTGCCCGCCGGACGGCCTGCCCCGGCGGTACTCATCGGCGGGCTCGGGGTCGGGTTCTCGCTCGCACGGGCCGCCGCCGAGCCGCGCTGGGGCCGGATCGCGGTGGTGGAGCGGGAGCGGGCCATCGTGGACTGGCACCTGGGCGGGCCGCTGGCCGGGATCTCGGGGCCGGCGCTCGCCGATCCGCGGACCGCGGTCCTGACGACGGATCTCGTCGCCCACCTCCGTACGACTACGGAACGTTACGACGCGCTGTGTCTGGACATCGACAACGGGCCGGACTGGACCGTCACCGACGACAACGGGAATCTCTACTCCCCCGCCGGTCTCGCCGACTGCCACCAGCGGCTCACACCCGGCGGAGTCCTCGCCGTGTGGTCCGCACAGCCGTCCGAGAAGTTCGAACAAGCCTTGCGTGATGCCGGGTTCCATGGGGTTCGAACCGAAGAGGTAGGCGTTGCCCGAGGTGTGCCCGACGTGGTCCATCTCGCAATTCGCGCGGCCTGAGATCCGCCTGCGATCCCCCCGCCGGGTATGCGGGGCCCGGGGGCGCCCGGGGCCAAGCGCCACAAGAGCGACACTCCGCCCTCTTCGCGCTGCCAACGCGCCCCGGCGCCCTTGCACCCTGCGTAGCCGGGAGCCGCCCGCTGCCTTTACGCTGCTGACCGATAACGGGATCTCCACGAAATTCATGAGCGATAACCGTGCGTCCGGGGGAATGGCCTCCGTGAGAACGGGCAGGGGCGGGGCGATGGAACAGACACACACCACCCACAACGGTGTCGCGGCCACCCCGGGCGCGCAGCGCCGGGTCCTGGTGGTCGAGGACGACGCGACGATCGTCGATGCCATTTCCGCCCGGCTGCGGGCCGAGGGCTTCCTGGTGCAGACCGCGCTCGACGGCCCGGCGGCCGTCGAGGCGGCCGAGGCCTGGCAGCCGGATCTGATGGTGCTCGACATCATGCTCCCCGGTTTCGACGGGCTGGAGGTCTGCCGCAGGGTGCAGGCCCAGCGCCCGGTGCCGGTGCTGATGCTGACCGCCCGGGACGACGAGACCGACATGCTCGTCGGCCTCGGGGTCGGCGCGGACGACTACATGACGAAACCGTTCTCCATGCGTGAGCTGGCGGCCCGGGTGCACGTCCTGCTGCGCCGGGTCGAGCGGGCCGCGCTGGCCGCCGTGACGCCGCGCAGCGGGATACTCCGCCTCGGTGAGCTGGAGATCGATCACGCACAGCGCCGGGTGCGGGTGCGGGCGGACGACGTCCATCTGACGCCGACCGAGTTCGACCTGCTGGTCTGCCTGGCCAACACGCCGCGCGCGGTGCTCTCCCGGGAGCAGCTGTTGGCCGAGGTCTGGGACTGGGCGGACGCCTCGGGCACCCGGACCGTCGACAGTCACATCAAGGCGCTGCGCCGGAAGATCGGCGCGGAGCGGATCCGTACCGTGCACGGTGTCGGCTACGCCCTGGAGACCCCGGCGCCATGACCGCGCCCGGACCGGGGCTGCGGCCGTTCTCCATCAAGGCCAAGCTGGGCACGCTCGTCGTGGTCTCGGTGTTCATCACGACCGGCCTGCTGATGGTGGCCCTGCGCACCCGCACCGAGCTGCGGTTCATCACGGTGTTCTCGGTCATCGCGACCCTGCTGATCACCCAGTTCGTGGCGCACGGTCTGACCGCGCCGCTGGACGAGATGAGAGCCGTGGCCCGGTCGATCTCGCACGGCGACTACACCAGACGGGTGAGCGGCGCCGACCGGCGTGACGAGCTGGGCGACCTGGCGCAGACGATCAACCTGATGGCGGACGACCTGGAGGCCGTGGACCGGCACCGCAAGGAGCTGGTGGCGAACGTCTCGCACGAGTTGCGCACTCCCATCGCGGCGCTGAGAGCCGTGCTGGAGAACGTCGTGGACGGGGTGTCCTCGGCCGATCCGGAGACGATGCGCACGGCCCTCAAACAGACCGAGCGGCTCGGCAGGCTGGTGGAGACGCTGCTGGACCTGTCCCGGCTGGACAACGGCGTGGTCACGCTGAAGGCCGGCCGTTTCGAGGTGTGGCCGTATCTGTCGGGGGTGCTGAAGGAGGCGAATCTCGCCGCCGCCCACCGCCGGCTGTCCTCCGGCTCCGGGAACTCCACCCGCAAGGATGTCCATCTGCACCTGGACGTGTCCCCGCCGGAGCTGACCGCGCACGCGGACGCGGAGCGGCTGCACCAGGTGGTGGCGAACCTGATCGACAACGCGGTGAAGCACAGCCCGCCGCACGGCCGGGTCACGGTGCTCGCGCGGCGCGGGGCTCAGCCGGAGTCACTGGACCTGGAGGTCGTGGACGAGGGCCCCGGCATTCCGGAGTCCGAGCGGCACCGGGTCTTCGAGCGTTTCAACCGGGGCGAGGTGATGTCCCCGCACGGTCCGGGCAGCGACGGCGGTACGGGGCTGGGCCTCGCGATCGCCCGCTGGGCGGTGGATCTGCACGGCGGACGCATCGGTGTGGCCGAATCAGCTCGCGGATGCCGCATCCGCGTCACTCTTCCGGGGCTCCATCAACCGCGAGGTTGACATAGGCTTCCAACCGGAAGGGCACGTTCTGCGTGTTCTGTTCAAGGGGTACGGTCCAAGGGGCCGTAAGTGCGGTCTCGCGTACCCGGAGCAATGCGGAACCAGGCTTGTTTCCCGCCATTTCCTGCGCCGAAACCCGACTTTCGATGTGACTTGCACGACGAAGACCGGCCCGGTCCGCATGGAACGGTCCGGGAGGCGTAGCCTTGATTTCCGCTGTCCACCACCTTGTGAAGCGGAAGAGGGCGGTTGCCGCCGTGTCGTCTCAGTCCCCCAGTAACTCGAGCATCTCGACCGACCAAGCCAGCCCGGGTTCGAACCCGGCTGCTGCTTTCGGCCCCAATGAGTGGCTCGTCGACGAGATCTACCAGCAGTACCTCCAGGATCCCAATTCGGTCGATCGCGCCTGGTGGGACTTCTTCGCCGACTACAAGCCGGGCACTTCCGGCACGGCGGACAAGCCCGTTCCCGGCGCCGCAGCCGCGGGGGCCGCAGCGCCCACGGCTCCGGCCGTGACCGCACCGACCGCCACCAACCACACCGCCCCGGCCGCACCCGCGCCGCCCGTGGTCCAGGCCCCGGCCGCACCCGTTGCACCGGCGCCCGCTCCTGCCGCGGCCGCCCCGGTGGCTCCGGCAGCACCCGCTCCGGTGAAGGCCGCCCCGGCTCCGGCAGCACCGGCTCCGGCCGCGAAGGCCGCCGCCGGCCCGGCCGCCGAGGCCCCGGCCGGGCCGGAGTACGTGACGCTGCGCGGTCCCTCGGCCGCCGTCGCGAAGAACATGAACGCCTCACTGGAGCTGCCGACGGCCACGTCCGTGCGCGCCGTCCCGGTGAAGCTGCTCTTCGACAACCGCATCGTCATCAACAACCACCTCAAGCGCGCCCGCGGCGGGAAGATCTCCTTCACGCACCTCATCGGGTACGCGATGGTGCAGGCCCTCAAGGCCATGCCGGCGATGAACTACTCCTTCGCACAGAAGGACGGCAAGCCGACCCTGGTCAAGCCGGAGCACGTCAACCTCGGTCTGGCCATCGACCTGGTGAAGCCGAACGGCGACCGCCAGCTGGTCGTCGCGGCCATCAAGAAGGCCGAGACGCTCAACTTCTTCGAGTTCTGGCAGGCCTACGAGGACATCGTCCGCCGGGCCCGCAACGGCAAGCTCGGCATGGACGACTTCACGGGCGTCACCGCCTCGCTGACCAACCCCGGCGGCATCGGCACCGTTCACTCGGTGCCCCGCCTGATGCCCGGACAGGGCCTCATCATGGGTGTCGGCGCGATGGACTACCCGGCGGAGTTCCAGGGCACGTCGCAGGCCACCCTGAACAAGCTGGGCATCTCGAAGGTCATGACCCTGACCTCGACGTACGACCACCGGGTGATCCAGGGCGCCGCCTCCGGCGAGTTCCTGCGGATCCTCAGCCAGCTGCTGCTCGGCGAGAACGGGTTCTACGACGACATCTTCAAGGCGCTCCGCATCCCCTACGAGCCGGTCCGCTGGCTCAAGGACATCGACGCCTCGCACGACGACGACGTCACCAAGGCCGCACGGGTCTTCGAGCTGATCCACTCCTACCGGGTCCGCGGCCACGTCATGGCCGACACCGACCCGCTGGAGTACCGCCAGCGCAAGCACCCCGACCTGGACATCACCGAGCACGGCCTCACCCTGTGGGACCTGGAGCGGGACTTCGCGGTCGGCGGCTTCGCCGGGCAGACCCTGATGAAGCTCCGTGACATCCTCGGTGTCCTGCGTGAGTCGTACTGCCGCACCACCGGCATCGAGTTCATGCACATCCAGGACCCGAAGGAGCGCAAGTGGCTCCAGGACCGGGTGGAGCGTCCGCGCCCGGCTCCGGAGCGCGAGGAGCAGCTGCGGATCCTGCGACGGCTCAACGCCGCCGAGGCGTTCGAAACGTTCCTGCAGACCAAGTACGTCGGCCAGAAGCGGTTCTCGCTGGAGGGCGGCGAGTCCGTCATCCCGCTGCTCGACGCGGTCATCGACTCCGCGGCCGAGGCGCGCCTGGACGAGGTCGTCATCGGCATGGCCCACCGCGGCCGGCTGAACGTGCTGGCGAACATCGTCGGCAAGTCGTACGCGCAGATCTTCCGGGAGTTCGAGGGCAACCTCGACCCCCGGTCGATGCACGGCTCCGGTGACGTCAAGTACCACCTGGGCGCCGAGGGCACCTTCACCGGTCTGGACGGCGAGCAGATCAAGGTCTCGCTGGCCGCCAACCCCTCGCACCTGGAGGCGGTCGACCCGGTCCTGGAGGGCATCGCCCGCGCCAAGCAGGATCTCATCAACAAGGGCGGCACGGACTTCACCGTCCTGCCCGTCGCGCTCCACGGCGACGCGGCCTTCGCGGGCCAGGGCGTCGTCGCCGAGACGCTCAACATGTCGCAGCTGCGCGGTTACCGCACCGGCGGCACCGTGCACGTGGTGATCAACAACCAGGTCGGTTTCACCGCCGCCCCGGAGTCCTCGCGTTCCTCGATGTACGCGACGGACGTCGCGCGCATGATCGAGGCGCCGATCATCCACGTCAACGGTGACGACCCGGAGGCCGTGGTCCGCGTCGCGCGGCTCGCCTTCGAGTACCGGCAGACGTTCAACAAGGACGTCGTGATCGACCTCATCTGCTACCGCCGCCGCGGTCACAACGAGGGCGACAACCCGGAGTTCACCAACCCGCAGATGTACACGCTGATCGACAAGAAGCGCTCGGTGCGCAAGCTCTACACCGAGTCCCTCATCGGTCGCGGCGACATCACGCTGGAGGAGGCCGAGCAGGCGCTCCAGGACTTCCAGGGCCAGCTGGAGAAGGTCTTCGCGGAGGTCCGCGAAGCCACCTCCGCGCCGTCCCAGCCGCATGTCCCGGACGTCCAGGCCGAGTTCCCGGTGGCCGTGACCACCGCGGTGTCCTCGGAGGTCGTCAAGCTGATCGCCGAGTCGCAGGTCAACATCCCCGACCGGATCACCGTCCACCCGCGTCTGATGCCGCAGATGCAGCGCCGCGCCGCCTCGGTGGACAACGGCACCATCGACTGGGGCATGGGCGAGACGCTGGCCATCGGATCGCTGCTGATGGAGGGCACCCCGGTCCGGCTCGCCGGCCAGGACACCCGCCGCGGCACGTTCGGCCAGCGGCACGCGGTGCTCGTCGACCAGAAGACCGGCGAGGACTACACCCCGCTGCTGTACCTCTCCGAGGACCAGGCCCGTTACAACGTCTACGACTCGCTGCTCAGCGAGTACGCGGCGATGGGCTTCGAGTACGGCTACTCGCTGGCCCGCCCGGAGTCGCTGGTCATCTGGGAGGCCCAGTTCGGTGACTTCGTCAACGGCGCGCAGACCGTCGTGGACGAGTTCATCTCCTCGGCCGAGCAGAAGTGGGGCCAGACCTCCGGCGTCACGCTGCTGCTGCCGCACGGCTACGAGGGCCAGGGCCCGGACCACTCGTCCGCCCGCCCGGAGCGCTTCCTCCAGATGTGCGCGCAGGACAACATGACGGTCGCCATGCCGACGCTGCCGTCGAACTACTTCCACCTCCTGCGGTGGCAGGTGCACAACCCGCACCACAAGCCGCTGATCGTCTTCACCCCGAAGTCGATGCTCCGCCTGAAGGCGGCCGCGTCGAAGGTGGAGGAGTTCACCACCGGCGGCTTCCGTCCGGTGATCGGCGACGAGTCGGTCGACCCGAACGCGGTCCGCAAGGTCGTCTTCTGCGCCGGCAAGGTCTACTACGACCTGGAGGCCGAGCGCGAGAAGCGCGGCGTCACGGACACCGCGATCATCCGCCTTGAGCGCCTGTACCCGCTGCCGGGTGCCGAGCTCCAGGCGGAGATCGCCAAGTACCCGAACGCCGAGAAGTACCTGTGGGCCCAGGAGGAGCCGGCCAACCAGGGTGCCTGGCCGTTCATCGCCCTGAACCTGATCGACCACCTGGACCTGGCCGTCGGCGCCGACGTCCCGCACGGTGAGCGCCTGCGCCGCATCTCGCGGCCGCGCGGCTCGTCCCCCGCGGTCGGCTCGGCCAAGCGCCACCAGGCCGAGCAGGCCCAGCTGGCCGACGAGGTCTTCGAGGCCTGATCAGCGAGTTCATGAACCGAGGGCCCGGCCCCGCGAATCCATCGCGGAGCCGGGCCCTCGGCGTTGCCCCGGGCGCTCGGCCTCGGCTCGTCCCGCCCGGCGACACGGCTGCTCGGAAGGACCGGGACGGTCCCCGACGGCCGCTCGGAGCCTGCACCACAAGGCTGGTGACGGCCCCTCACATCATGTGTGGATACCGGGCGGGTACTCAGATCATCTGCGGCTCGAAGTCCCAGTACGGCCGGTTGCGGGAGCGCGCCGAGACGGTGTGAACGTGCTGCGCTCCCAAGGTGGCCGCCAGATCGCCGAGTGCCTCCGTCTCGACCTTCTCCGCCCGCTGCCGGTCGCGAAGTCCCCGCAGATCGGCCGCGTGGGCGATGCGGGCGGAGAGGGTCAGCGGGTGGGTTCTGCCGAGGATCTCGGTGGCCCGGGTGGTGACCGATTCCGTCAGCGCGGCGGCGGACTCGGGGTCGCCCACGAGATTGCGCAGCGCCGCGACGTTGATGGCGCAGCCCAGTGTCCAGGGGTGGTTCTCGCCCACCGCCCGGCCCATGTCCGCGAGCGCGTCCTCCGCAAGGTGGTGCGCGTGGTCACGCTCCCCGACGTTGCGCAGGATCAGTGCGTGGTTGCCCCGGGTGCCCGCCACATAGGGATGCTGGTCACTCAGCATGTCCACGTAGGCTTCCATGACCTTCTCGCTTATGGCCCGGGCCTGGTCGATGTCGGCGTGCTCCCGGGCGAAACAGCTCTGGCTGGCGGCGAACATCGTGGTCAGCGGGTCGCTCTCGCCGAGCACGCGCTCACCGCGTTCGAGCACCCGGGTGAAGAGCTCTGCGGCCTGACTGCGCTGCCCCGAACGGTAGTAGCAGAGAGCGAGGTTGTGCTCGGCGCGCAGTGTCTGGGGGTTCTCGTTGCCCATCACGAGCCGGTGCACCCGGACGCTCTGGGTCTGGAGCGATTCGGCCTCGCTGTACCGGCCGAGCAGGCGCAGATCGGTGGCGTAGTTGATCTCGGAGTACAGGGTCCAGCTGTGGCGCTGCCGGAGCAGTTGCCGACGCGCTTCCAGGGTGCGCCGGTTGAATTCCAGCGCCTCCTCGTACCGCCCGAGCAGACGGAGCGAAATGGCCAGGTTGTTCTGCGCGCTGAGTGTGAGCGAGTCCTGGTCCCCCAGCAGTTCGCGGTACGCGCTCAGGATCCAGCTGGACATCTCGTACGCCTCGTCGTACTGCCCGAGGCCGCGCAGGTCCGCCGCGAGGCCGCTGGCGGCGCGCAGGTGTTCCAGGTCGTGGGTGCCCCGCTCGGTGCGCAGGTGGTCGACGGCGGCCCGTTCGATCGCCTCGGTTCCGGCGTAGTCGCCGACCGCGCGCAGCAGGTTGGCGTAGTTGTAGCTGAGGTCCCAGACCCGGGGGTGGATCTCTCCCATCAGCTCACCCCATGCCGTCATGGCACGGGAGCCCAGCTTGATTCCGGCGCGGTACTCCCCGGAGAGGTACATGTAGCGCAGGCAGTTGAGCACCAGGGACTGGACCGCCGGGTCGGTGCTGCGCAGGACGTCGGCCCACTTCAGGTGCGGGGTGATCTCCGCGTATCGGGGCCACAGCCGGGTGTCGGTGGGGCGGCCCGGGTCCGCGGCGGCGAGTGCGCGGCGGACCACGTCGATGAATTCCTGGGCGTCGCGCTCCGGCATGTCCTTGCGGACGATCTGGTGGACCATGCGGTGCAGATAGACCGACTCGCCGGAGGACGACTCGTCGACGACGGCCTCGTGGGACTCCAGGCGGACCACCGAGTACTGACGCAGCTGGCTGATCGCCTTGTTCCACAGCAGCGGGTCGTTCATCAGGCCGGAGAGCTGCTCGGGCAGTTCGCCCGGTGGCATCTCCTTCAGCAGCCGTACGGGGATGGAGCCGGGCGCGAAGAAGCTGCACAGGCGCAGCAGATCGACGGACTCGGGGACGGTGTCCCGGAGCTTGTTCAGCAGTATCGACCAGGCGGTCTGGAAGGCCAGCGGAAAGTCGGCGGAGACCTTGACGACGTCCTGGTCGATGCCGCCGCCGAGCAGCTCGATGTACTCCTCGACCGACATGTCGGAGTCGTTCAGCCAGCCCGCGGTCTGGTCGAGCAGCAGCGGGAGGTCCTCCAGCGCCTCGGCGAGCCGGTCGGCCTCGGTCCGGGTGAGGCGCGGGGCCCGGCGGAGGATGAAGGCGACCGATTCTTCACGGTTGTAGATCGGCACCTCGACCAGGTTGCTGTTGTGCTCACTCCACTCGGGGTTGCGGGACGTGATCAGGACGTGGCCGGGGCCGGTCGGCACCAGGTCCCAGATCTGTTCCGGTTCGTCCGCGCCGTCCAGGACCAGCAGCCAGTGGGGGTGCGGGTCGCCGCGCCGCAGCGAGTCGCGTACGGCGCGCAGTCGTTCGCCGTACTCGGCGCCGGTGGACAGGCCCAGTTCCGGGGCGAGTTCGGCGAGTTTCTGGCGGTAGAGGGCGCGCCGGTCGGCGGGCACCCACCACACCACGTCGTACTCGGAGCCGAACCGGTAGACGTACTCGGCGGCCAGCTGGGTCTTGCCCACCCCCGACATGCCGTGCAGTGTGACGACGCCCGCACCGGTCCCGGCGTCCTGCAGGGCCGTGTAGGCCTTGCTGAGCAGTTCCTCGCGGCCGGTGAAACGGGTGTTGCGGCGCGGCACCCCGCCCCACACCTCGGGGGTGTCGGCCGGGTAGCGCGGGCCCGGCCGCGCGGCGGCGGCCTCGGGCAGCGGGTCGGTGGGCAGCCCCAGGCGTACGAGCAGCCGGCGCTCGGCCTCGTCCGCGCCGACGTTCGTCAGGTCCGCGGCGGCGTAGACCGAGGTGGCGCCGGGAAGTGCCGAGGTGGTGACGGACACTGCGGCGAAACGCTCCTGGTCGGGGGCGACGACCTCGCGCAGGGCGCGGTTCCACTCCTTGTGGCCGCGGGGCCCGACCTGGAAGTACCAGTCACTGAGCAGGACCAGGATGCGGCCACGGGAGAGCATCAGGTCCCGCAGGGCGTCCTCCAGCGGGACCTCGACCGGAGGGTCCCAGCGCTGCTGGACGACCGTCACCCCGCGCCGCTCCAGCCGGTCCGCGATCCACGCCGCCCAGGCCCGGTTGAAACCGGCGAAACTGAGGGTGACGGTCTGCGCCCCGATTGCTCCAACTTGCTTACGCGTTCCGGGCATTGAACCGTCTCCCTGGCCTCGTTGCGAGCTCTGTCAAGATACACCGGAGCAAGGTCGCCCCGGCCGGAATCACCTGGCTGTTCAGCTCCTGGGCGATCCGTTCCTCTGCTGCCATATCACCTTGGCGGTGCTGACGTAGGCCTCCGCGCGTGCGAGGTGCCCCGCGGGGGGCGGCGAATCCTCCAGACGGTGGTAGACCGTGATCATCTCGTTGACCAGCACCCGTCCCTCGGTGGTCAGGGCGGCCGAGCCGGCGAGTACCGGCAGTACGGCGCCGACCTGCCTGCGGGAGCGCGCGTGTTCCGCCCAGGCCAGGTCGCAGTCGGTGACCCGCCGCGCGCCGAGCGCGAACCGCTGCCAGTAGTCGGCGAGCGCCAGGTGCGAGTAGGCGCCCTGGAGCAGCCCGTCGAAGGGCCTGGGGTCCGGGCGCCACGGGGCGAAGTGGCGGGGGGTCGCGTCCTCGTGGTGCAGCGGTACGAGTGTGCCGAGCGCGGCAAGCTTGGTGTGCTGGAGTTCGTGCACGAGGGTCGAGGCAAAGTAGGCAGGCGTGGCGGGCCTGCTGCTGAGGACCGCGCCGAACGCCTCGCGCCGGGTGCCGCTGCAGTGGGCCGCGCTCCGACCGGTCGGCCCGGAGCCGGGCGGCGGTCCGAGCGGGACGAGGCAGCGCAGCAGGACGGCCGCTTCGGTGAGCCGGTGCTCGCCGCCCACCCGCAGCATCGGTTCGACCGCGGACCAGGACTCGTTCCACGCCTTGCGTTCGCTGTCGTCGATGTGGGGGGCGCCGCTCAGCCCATGGCGTTCGAGTCCGGTTCCGCGGGCACGGTACGGGTCGAGGTCGTCCAGGGGTACGGGGCCGGCGCCCGGCAGTACGGCGGGCAGCGCGAGCACCGGCAGCCAGCGGGGGTCGGCCGAGCACATGGTGCCGTCCGGCAGGGCCCGTACCGAAAGGGGCGGCGCACCGGTCGGACGGATCGTCACCTCACCGCCCAGATAGGCGAGTTCGACAGGTCCGGGGCCCGTCCGTACCGCACCCAGGGTGGGCAGGCAGAGCAGTCCTTCGCGAGGAGTGAGCCGAGCGGTGCAGGGCAGTGCGGCCCGGATCGCGGCCGCGGCCGCGAGCGCGCTCAAGTGGGCCAGGTCCGCGCGGAGTTCCGGGGTCGGGGCGGTCGTGGCGGCGAGGCCGCTCAGGAGCCGCTGCGCCCAGGGGCCGACCATGGGGTGGAACAGCACGGTGCGCACCGCGGCCCGGTCGGCGCGTTCGGCCGCTTCGAGCAGCGCCCAGTCCTCGCGCAGCCGGTCGAGCAGTGGAGGCGGGCACACCGTCGTGGGGGCGGCCGACGCCGCGTCGAGCAGGGCCCTGAGGAGGACGAGGCGGCGGGTGTCCTGATCGCGTACGAGCAGGCCGAGGGAGTCGGCGTCGCCCTCCGTGCGGCCGAGTTCGCGCAGCGCGCGATCGGGTATGGCGGGGCTCATGGGGGGTCTCCTGCGGTTGCTTCGGCGAGCTGGTCCGCCACGTGGCGGACCAGCCGTTCGAGATCTGCGCAGTAGACGGACGGGTTGATGAAGCCGTTCTCTGCGCGGTAGCGGTGGGCGTAGTGGCCGCCGCCGCAGACGGTCAGCACCGGGCAGGCGCGGCAGGCGGCGGCGAGCGCACCGGCTCCTGCCTGCCGGGCGGCGACGCCGGGGTGGCGCAGGGCGTCGTCGAAGGTGTGCCGGAAGACGTCGAGTCCGGTGGCGGCCGCCGTGTCGTAGGCGGACTTGAGGGAGTCGACCTGTTCGATCGATCCGTCGGTCTCGACCACGACGGCGTTGACGGGGTCGAGGCCGAGGGATTCGGTGGCGGCGGGCAGACCGAGGAGCAGGGCGACGCACTCCTCGAAGAGCCGGATCCGGGTCTCCCGCCGGGCCGCCGGCCACCAGCGGTCGAAGACGGCGCACAGCCAGTCGCCGTACGGGGTGGCACGGCCCGAACCCGGACCCATCGGGGTGTCCGCCGGGTCCGGCAGACCGGGCGGTGGGCTGGTCCAGTTGCCGTGCGGCAGGAGCAGGTCCAGGGCCGGCGGGCGCAGGGCGAGCAGCGACTCGTACATCTCCACGGGGTCGGTGCGCGGGTCCACGACGGTGAGGATGCCCGCGTACGCGTCGGCGTGGTGGTCGGCGAGGAGCCGGGCGCCGCGCGAGGCGGCGGGCCAGGAGGGGCGGCCCGCGTGGTCGGTGCGCTGGGCGTTGTGGGCGGCCAGGCCGCCGTCCAGGCTGATGCCGACGCTTATGCCGTGCCGGGCGAGCGTGGTGACGCCCGCGTCGGTGAGCAGGGTGGCGTTGGTCTGCACGGTGGCGTGGACGGTGCAGCCCCCGGGCACCCGCTCCCGCACCCGGTCGGCGAGGGCGGCCAGCCGGGCCGGGCCCGCGAGCAGGGGTTCACCGCCGTGCAGCACCAGGGCGACGTGCCGGAGCCGGTGGGCGGCGGCGTGTTCGGCGATCCGGTCCGCGGCGCGGTCCAGGACTGCGGGCGAGGCGGCGGCCGGCCGGCTCCGCCAGGTCCGGTCGGGGCCCTCGTACAGGTAGCAGTACCGGCAGGCCAGGTTGCAACGGCCGTGCACCTTCACGATGAACTGCCCGAACGGCACGGGCGGGGGCGAGCCCGCGCCACCGCGCTCCGGTAACGCGGCCGGGCGCCGCACTCCGTCCGGGCGCGGCGGCTCGCCGCACCCTTCCGCGTACCGCTCCCCCTGCGGCGTCGTCCGTCGGACCACTCCGGCACCCCCGTGCTGTGCGTCTGCCGGGACGGTCACCGGTACCGGCCCGGGGTGAGTATCCCCGGCGCCCGGCGCGAGCAGACACGTCCCGGACGATGATGTCCTGATCGGCCACGCCCCGGGCCGAAACCGTGCGCCGGGTCCGGGTCCGTGCGGCGGCGCTGCGGGACCCTCCGCCTCAGAAGGCGCTCTGGAATCCCCAGAGCATCTCCCGCGGCTGTTCGGCCCGGCCGCGCAGATCGGCGACCACCTCCGCCAGCACCGGGTGGCCCAGGGTCCGCAGGGTCTCCAGATCGAGCTCCAGCAGGTCCGGCAGCGCGCCCGCGGCCCCGGACGCGCCCACGCCCGTGCCGTCGGGCACAGCCGCCCCCTCGTTGTGTGTCGACTCGCTCATCACGCCTCCCCGTACTCAGCACCGGGCCCGCCGCCCCGCGCTCGCCGTTGAGCGCACACCGCCGGTCCCGCGTCCCTGGCCCGCTTCGTCCTGCTGCCCGCGCCTTCGCCCGGCGCCGGTCACGCGCCGGTCACGCGCCGGTCGTAGTCGTACCTGTACCCGTACCCGTACCCGGTCGGGACGCGCCGCCGTGCCGGGTGCTCGTCGTCGAGCACCTGGACCGACCGCTCCTATCGCTCCAGCTCGGCCAGCCGTTCGGCGGTCGACTCGCCCGCCGCCCCGCCGCCGTCCGGCAGCCTGCGCCACTCCCGGCGGGCCGCCCGGTACGCCTCTCGCGCGGCCCGGGGGCGCCCCGCTCTCTCATACGTCATACCCCGCCAGTGGTTGGCTGTAGCACCCAACTCCACAGCCTCCTGAAGCCGTTGCGGACTTTCCGGCTCCGCTTCTGCCGCCGCGGCGGACTCGGCGGCCGAGCGGAAGGCCTCCGCCGCCTCGTCGCGGCGGGCCGGCCTGTCCAGTACGTCGGCGGCCTCCAGCTGGGCCCTGCCCAGCTCCAGCCAGCAGCGCGCCGCGGTGAGCGGGGCCGTGGCCTCCTGCGCCGCCAGCCCGAACAGGTACTCGGCCTCCCGCAGGTCGACCCGGTCCGCGATCGCCCGGTGCCGCAGCATCAGCGCCCGGCCGAGCATCAGCAGCCGCTCGGACTGCTGCGCACCGCCGGCCGGCGTCTCGGTCCGGCAGTCACGCAGCACCCGCACCGCCGCACCGATGTAAGGGCCGCCGTCCGGCAGTCCGGCGCGGCGCAGCAGCGTGCCGCCCCACTCGGCGAGCAGATCGGTGTGGGCCCGGGAGTCCCGGGGGATCCCCCGGACCGCTCGGGCGAACCAGTCTGCCGCTTCGACGAGTTCGTCCGGATCGCCGGTGTGCTCGTAGCGGGCGACCCGGACCCGTCCGGCCCTGGTCTGCAGCTGGGCGCGCTGCCGTTGGTCCCGTACCGTCTCCAGCGCCTGCCCGGTCAGGGTCGCGGCCTCGTCCGGTTCCTCGCCGGAGGCCAGCAGCGCGTCCACCAGGTCCAGCACGACGCGGATCTCGGTGCCCATGGTGTGCCGGCCGCCCTGGGCGAAGGCCGTGCGCAGCGAGCGGGCCGCCTGCCGGGCGAACTCCCTGGACCGCTCGGTGTCGTCGGTGGCGCCGGAGAGCTTCAGCAGCGTCCGGCCGTGCTGGAGCGGGAGGGCGGCCGGCCGGTTCTCCTGGTCGGGCCAGGAGTCGGCGAAGGCCTCCAGCATCCCGCAGGCGCTCTGCAGCAGGGCGCTGTCGCCGTCGAGCCGCCACTGCGCCTCCAGGGCCCGCACCCGCTCCAGGGTGAGCCGCAGCGCCTCGGCCGGATCCAGGCCGGGGGCCGCACAGGCGGCGGTGTACTCGCGGTCGGCGCGCCGCAGCAGCTCCAGGGCGCCGCGCCGGTCGCCGCGCCGCCGCCGGTCGTCGGCCGCCGCGTGCAACACCTTGGCCAGCACGGCCCGTTCGCGTACCGCGGCGGGAATCGCGGCTGCCCGCTCGGCGGCCCGCTCGGCCTCGCGGAGCAGCTCGGCGCCGCCCTGTACCTCCCACAGCCGCAGCACGCAGCGCGCGTACTCCGCCCAGAGCTCGGGGTCGACGGCCTGCCGCGGACCGTTCTCGGCGGCTCCCCGCAGCAGCTGGACCGCGTCGATCAGACGCTGCACCATCTTGTCGGCCTCGAAGTGCCGTACGAGCTCACGGGCACGCTTCACGGCGGGGGCGGTACCCGGCGCCGACGGTCCGGCGGCGGTCTCCGGCGGGGTCACGAATCTGGGGGGCACGGGCATGAATCGCTCCAGTACGCGGGCTGCGACCTCGGCAAAGGCATGAGGAACTCGGATGCCGCCGCGCCCCCCGATCCCCCCGCCCGCCTCGTTCTCCTCGCTGTCCTCGTTCTCCTCGCCCCTGTCGGACTCCCCGTCCCGGTACCCGATGCCCGTGCTGCCGCTCCCGGTGGCGTACGGGGAATCGCCCGCCCCGCCGTCGCCGAGCTGAGCGAAGGCCAGGGCAGGGAAGTTGGGGCCGCCCTTGCCGAACCGCGTCTCTATGTACTCCGAACAGTGCTTGAGCACGAGCAGTGCCTCGTCCCGGCCCAGCGGACCGAGCAGCGCCTCCTGGACGCCGGGCCCGAACGCGTACCACTGTCCGCGGCCCCCGCCGCCGTCGGCACGCGAGAGGAGGCCGCTCAGCAGTACCTCGGCGAGTTCGGACGGGCCCGACTGGGGCAGCATGGTGCGCTGCACGAGCTGCATCACCGGGAGGTAGAGGGGCGCGGCCGCGAGATAGACGGCCAGCTGTCCGGCGGCCGGTGAGCCGGTCGAACGGAAGCGGCTGACCAGCTGGAGCGAGGACAGGGCGGCGCCCGAGCGCTGGGCGGCCGCCGGGGGCTGGTCGGCCCGCACCCAGCCGACCGCTCCGGAGATCCGCGCCGCTCCGGTACCGGAGAGCAGCCTGGCCCAGGCCGCCAGGGCGTCCGGCACCGGCGGGAGGACCGGGACCGCCAGGGCGCCGGGGTGCACCGCGGGGCCGGTTCCGGCGTCCTCGGTGACCTTCAGCAGGGTGGCTCCGGCGAGGCCGTCACCTCGTGACAACGAGCCGAAGGTGACCGGCAGCCGGGTGCGGTTCCACATGCGCTGCGGCAGCGGCTGCAACACGGCGACCGGGGCCTGCCTGGCCAGGTGGTGCAGCAGCCGGTGGGCGCGCCCGCTGTGCCAGAGCGGTCCGGCGCAGTCGCTGATCACCACGGTGACCCGGCGCCCGGTCGGGTCGCTGAGCCGGTCCGCGGAGTGCAGCGCGGCAGCGGTGGGGTCGGAGCTGCGGCTGACCGTGCAGCCGCCGTCCGGGCCCTGGTGCAGATAGCGCACCTGCACATCCCGGAAGGCACCCAACTGGCCGAAGATCTGCTGGAGTTCGCCGAACATCCGGTCCCACACCAGCATCGAGGACGAGGCGTCCATGACGCACTGGAGGATCGCGTCGCCCCGGCCGATCCCACGGAACACCGGCATGATCATGCCGCCCGCGCGGGCACTGAGGTCCGCGGTCGCCGTCTCGTCCAGGGCGCGGCGCAGCGGGGCGGAGACCGGTCGGTAGCGCTGTAACGGGCGTAACGCGCGGGTGAGTTCGAGGGGTGCCGGCAGGACGGGTGCGGCCGGCACCCCGAGTGCCAGTACGGTGGCGCGGGGCTCCGCCCCGGAACTCCGGCGGCCCGTCGGGTCACCCTCGTCCCGCTTGCCACCGGCCCGTGCGCGGGCCGGGACGGGGTACAGGGCGATCCGCCCGTCGTCGACCGCCTCGTCACCCGGCCTGCGGCCCTCATCGGGCGGGTCGGACCGGCCGGTGTCCGGAACAGGACCGCCTCCCGCGCCCTTCGCGCCCTCCGCGCCTGCGGGCTCGTCGGGCAGCCGGACGCCCGAGGGCACCGCCCCGGCCACGTCCTCCTCGGGCGCGCCGGGGACGCGGGTCCACCTGGCCAGCCAGAGGGCATCGCAGAGCTGCTCGACGTCGGGATCGAGCCCGGCCCCGCGAAGCCGTGCGACAAGCGTCGGCAGCAACCCTTCCTCGTACGGCTCCGGGGCGCCTGGCCCATCGGGTACACCGGGCGACACGGGGGCACCGGGCGCACCGGGCGCACCGTCCACACCCGGCGGCACGGGGGCACCGGGCGCACCGGGCGCACCGGGCGCACCGTCCACACCCGGCGGCACGGGGGCACCGCCCGCGCCAGGGGCACCGTCCACACCCGGCGGCACGGGGGCACCGCCCGCGCCAGGGGCACCGTCCGCACCGGACACCCCGCCCGTGCCGGACACCCCAGACACCCCAGGCACCCCAGGCCCCTCGGACACCCCAGGAACCCCGGACACCCCGTCCGCGCCGGGCACCTCCGGTGCCCCGTCCACCCCGGGCATCAGTACCTCACCTCGGCCGGTCGAGTCGCTGGATGAGCAGTTCGGCCAGCCGGTCGCGGCCGGCCGGCGCTGCGGCATGGGTGAGGTAGATCGCGTTCAACAGCTGGTCGGTGGCCAGGAGTTCGCTGCGTGAACGCTCCAGGAAGCGGGTGATGAGGTCCTCGCTCGAACGGGCCACCTCCTCGCCCAGGTGGGCCTTGACGAAGGCGGCCAGCCGCTTGTGGTCGGGCCGGTCGAGTTCCAGATGGATGCAGCGGCGCATCAGGGGGGCCGGGAAGTCCCGCTCACCATTGCTGGTGAGGACGACGAACGGGAAGGCCCCGCACTGCACCCGGCCGCCCTTGATCCGTACCTTGTTGCCGTCATGGTCCAGCACGTCCGCCTCGCCGTCGGGCAGCCGGTCCACGATCCGTTCCAGCTCGGGGATGGCGAACTCGCCCTCCTCCAGCACGTTGAGGAGATCGTTCGGCAGATCGATGTCGCTCTTGTCGAGCTCGTCGATGAGCAGCACTCTTGGCCGGTCCGAGGGCAGCAGGGCGGTGCCGAGCGGGCCGAGCCGGATGTAACTCCCCACGTTCTGGGCCGAGTCTGCTCCGTCAACCCCGTCGCCGGATGCGTGCGAGGCGATCTGCACGTCCTGCAGCCGGGCGATCGCGTCGTAGTGGTAGAGCCCGTCCAGCAGGGTGGAGCGGCTGACGATGGGCCAGCGCAGCACCTTGCCGAACTCGAGTTCACGGGCGACGGAGTGGGCGAGGGTGCTCTTTCCGGCACCCGGGTCCCCGGTGACCAGCAGCGGGCGCCGCAGATACAGCGCGGCGTTGATCATTTCGAGTTCCTCGGCGCCCGGCCGGTGCTCCTCGGCGATGCGTCCGGGGATACCGAGACGGCGGTCGGCGGAATCATCCCCGTCCGCCGGGGCACCGCGACTGCCCGCGAAGTCACGCCAGGGCGGCGGGGGAGGCAACTGCGGTACGCCGTCGTGCGGTTCGCCGACTCCGCGGTAGATGAGCCACTCGCTGGGTTCACTCATAGCGTGGTCCTCGTTGTCACTCGTCCGCCAGGGACAGCAGCCGTCGAACGTGCCTTACCGTAGCGATCCGTCGCACCCTCCGTAAGGGGAGGGCCGACGCCGGCCTTCCCTTGATGACCGACGCGGGTCTTCGATCGATGAGCGGCACGCACCTGCACTTGATGACCGGTGCGGGCCTCCGCTTCATGACCGGCACGGGCCTGCGCTTCATGACCGGCTCGGGCCGTCACGGCGCCTCCAGGAACTCGTCCGAACCGGGCAGCGGGTGGTGCGGATCGTCCCAGTAGAGGGCGACCCCGTCGGACCAGTACGTCTCCGTACGTTCCGCACGCACTCCTTTCCTCAACTCATGCACTTTCAGCGGCAGTCCGTCACGGGCGTGGGCATCGGAGACGGCCTCGGCCGCACGTCGGTGGAATTCCTTGCAGACCGTGTCGGTCTCCGTCGGCCTTCGTTGCAGCAGGGCCACTCCGAAACCGGTGTCGAGCACCCGCACCACCCCGGCCGTGATCTCGGGGTCCGGGCGGCTGCCGTAGCGGCAGAGCACGGGCACGCTTTCGTGGGGCAGCGTGCGCAGGTGCGCGACCTCCGGTACTCGTACCCGCAGTTCGTTGTCGCAGTCGACGACTTCGGCCCACATCCCGGCGTCCGGCATGGCGTTCCAGCGCGCCAGACGCTCGTCGGCCGGCCCGTGGTAAGAGCTGCGCAGGACCACCGGGCGTACGACTCCGAGCGGCTGCCCGTCCGAGGGGAGCTCCCAGCGGTCGACCTCGAGCCCGAACAGCGCCGGGGCGACGGCGACTTGGAGCAGGGCGGGGCTGCCCGGTTCGTCGCACTGCCGGAACGCCTCGGTCAGCGCGGCGGCCAGCCGGTCCGGCAGGGTGTCGAGCGCGGAGCCCTGGCTGTCCTCGTCGACGGGCAGCATCTCTCCGGTGTGGCGGGCGACACCGATCCGCCAGTCGTAGCGGTCCCGGACCCAGCCCTGGGGCTCCAGTTCCAGCACGACGTAGCCGCGTTCGCCGTACCGGACGGGGTTGCTCAGCGGTGCGCGGGCCCGGCCGCGGCTCTCCTCCAGACGCAGCCGGACGGCCGCCCAGTCCATGGCGAGCTGCTGGCGGAAGTCCCGGGACAGTTCCTCCTCGGATATCCGCTTCACCCACTCCCACAGCGATCCGGCCGCCGTCCTGGTGGACGGCGTGCCGAAGGGCCGGTCGGCGGCGAGCACGCCCATGCAGTAGCGCAGGACCAGTTCGAGCGGGGCGTCCCGGTCACGGGGGCGGGTGTCGTACAGCGCCCCCAGACCGTCCCGCCAGCCGCGCGGGGCGGGGCGGTGGTCGCGGGAGTGGACACCGGGCAGGGAGTCGAGGAGGGCGAGCAGGCTGCGGGTGCTGACCGGGGGCGGGAACTCGGCGAGCCGCCCCAGCAGGTCCGCCCGCCGCTTGGGGCCGAGGACACCGCCGGGCGGGGCCGACAGCTCGCTCTGCGCGTCGGCCCAGGTCCGTTCGGTGCTGGCCGGGCTGTTGTGCCGGTCCGCGTGGTAGCGGTCATGGGCGTGGAAGACGGACTGGTAGGTGTCGTCGGCCTCGGCCTCGACGGGCGTGGACGGCACCTTCAGGGTGCGCAGCCGCTCGATCCCCACGGCCGTGCCGCCCTGGTGGTTGTCGAGCCGCGACTTGATCACCCCGACCACCTCCCCCCGGGCGAGATCCACCACGGGGCCGCCGGACATGCCCGGCTCCAGCCAGTCGCCGTCGAGCCGGACGACCTGTTCGGCGTCGTCCGACGCGCCGTAGGCCCCCTTCACCGCACAGACGCCGCTGCGCTTCAGCAGCCCCCCGCCCTGCGAGGGCGCCCAGCCCACGCAGTGGATCTCGCGGCTGCGGAGCATGGCCTCCGAGCGCTCGGTGACGTACACACAGGTGTGCTCGACGGGGCGCTGGAGCTTGATGAGCGCGAGGTCGGGGGCCGGCCAGGCGGCGGCCCCCTGCGGACGGGCGCCGGGCATCGCGGCGACCACCTTGCCCGGCACCTCGCTCAGTTCGGTGCTGTAGCGGTCCTCCTTGAACCACACGTTCACCACGCCCCCCTCCCCCCGCATCGCCACGTGCGCACACGTCAGGATCCAGCTCGGGGCGATGAAGAAGCCGCTCCCCAGGAAGTCCCCGCCCGGTCCGTCATGGGCATACCCGGACCCCGGGCGATGGATGCGCACGGTGGCGTCATGCACGAGGTCCATGAGTGCAGCCTGCGGCTGTCCCAGAACCCCCTCTGCGCCCCCGTCGGCCTCCGAGGTCATGCCGCGCCGCCGTCGGTGCCGTCCGCCCCGTCCGGGTGCGCCGGGGCGCCGGGGGATGCACCGGCGGGCGGGCCGGGGGGCGCGGGCGCCGGTGCGGTGGGCGGCACTCCGGGGGGCGCGAACGGAACCGGTGGCAGGAACGCCGGCGGCGCCGGGGCCTGAGCGGGTACGGGCACGGACGCCTGCGGGGGCGGGGGCGGATCGACGGGTGGTCCGCCGCCGTTCCAGGTGAGCGTGACCTTGATCGCCCCCTTGGCCTCGCCATCGGCGAGAAGTCCGACGATCCTGCCCGCCTTGGCGGTGAGCTCGATCCCGAACTCGACACTGACCTCGTCCGGCCGCACGGCGCGCAGCGGCACGGCGAGCGAGCGCGCGACACTGGTCACCACGCCCTGCAGGCTCTCGACCCGGGCCTGCACCTGGTCGGCGATGTCCCCGAACCCGGTGTCCGTGTACGTCGGACCGGCACCGGGCGCCGGAAGGTCCAGCTCCTCGGCTCCCGAGATCCGGGCCCAGACCGGCGTGCCGTCCGGCATCTCAATGCGCGTAATACGGGCCACACTGTCGCCCATGAAACCCCCCGTTCCCCAACTACCCGCAGGCTAACGGCCGTAGTCGACCGATGCGAGGCACATGGACCATGACGCGGGGGCGTGACGGGTCGGTTCGCGGGCCGTCCGCACGGCCGGTGCGGACCGGACAGGGACCGGACACGGGACCGGATACGGGCCGGGCCCCACGGCCGCTGTGGGCTTTCACCAGGCATTAAACTTGCCGTCATGTACTTCACCGACCGCGGTATCGAGGAGCTGGAGAAGCGGCGAGGCGAGGAAGAGGTCACTTTCGAGTGGCTCGCCGAGCAGCTGCGTACGTTCGTCGATCTGAATCCTGACTTCGAGGTGCCGGTCGAGCGCCTCGCCACCTGGCTGGCCCGGCTGGACGACGACGAGGACGAGGACGAGTAGTGCCGCGTCGGGCAGTGTTCGCCCTGCCCCGTCTTCAGACCGGCCGGATCGGCCTGCCGGGCGGATCGGTCTGCCGGACAGATCAGCCCGCCGGGCGGCGGAACGGCGTGGATGCCGGTTGATGCGGCACCAGAAGCCGGCGCCGGAAGGCCTGCGGACCCACACCAGCGTGCGTCGTAGGCTGGGCGAGTGCCTGCGACCCCGATGCCTTCCCGGGCCCTGGCCGTTCAGAAGGTTCTGATTGAGCACTGCGAGGCACCCGTCGCCGTCGGCGACTGGCAGCAGCTGGAGCCATGGGCGGTGGCCCGGTTCCGCCTGGAGGGTGCCGGAGTACCGCGGACCGCGATCGCCAAGTGGGTGCGTCCCGCCGCGGGCCGCACTGCCCGCTGCGACCCCTGGCGGTTGCCCGCCGAGTGTGCCGCGCTGCGGTTCCTCGGGGAGGACCTCGGAACACGCCTCGCGCCCCGCGTGATCACCTGCGACCTGGCCGCCGGGCTGCTCGTACTGGAGGATCTCGCACCCCGTGTCGTCCTGGACGGCCTGCTCGTCCGCGACGGTGCGGTGGCTCACGCGAAGCGGCTGACCGCCTTCGCCCGCGCGCTCGGCCGGCTGGGCGCGGTCACGGCAGGGCGGGCCGATGCCTACTACGCCCGCCGGGCCACCTTGGGCCCGGTCGATCGCGAGGCGGACGCGGCGGGTCCCTTCGCCTCCAGCCGGGCGGAAGGGGTGAGACAGGCCGTGGCCCTCGGAATTCCGCCCGGCGGCCGGGCGTCGGCCGAACTGGCTCAAGCTGTCTCGGAGTTGAGGGAGCCGGGCCCGTACCTGGCGCTCAGCAACGGTGGCTGGTGCGGTCGGCTGAGGCGAAGGCGCCCCCTGACGCGGCACTGGTCACCGCCCGCCCCTCGCCGGTCCGTCAGACGGGCCCGTCAGGCGGACCTGTCAGGCGGACCCGTCAGGAGGACCCCTCGGACCGGCCCGTCGCTCGCCCGCCCGGGCCGTCGTCACGGATCCGGTCGTACGCGAGGCCGAGCGCGCCGTGCACCATCAGCAGCGCCCCGGCGAAGACCCAGCCACCGCTGTGCCGGCCAACTCCCCAGAGTGCGAGCGGGAGCCCCGCGGCCAGCTGGACGCCCGCCAGTGCGCGGGCCCTGGGACCGCGCAGCCAGGGGCCGATACGGCTGTTCTCGACCGCTTCGAGTTCGACCCTGACCGCGTCGCGCCAACCGGCCCACGCGATGCGTTCGACCGCCGGCCCCGTAGCGGCTGCGGCGGCCAGCGCGGCGGAGGACTCGCCGGGGTCCAGGCCGGCCGGGAGCGTCAGCCCGACGCGGGTGAGGACGGCGAGCAGTCCGCGCAGCCGGGCACGGGCGTCCGCCTCCGGGTCGGGGCGGGTAAGGGCCTCGAGTGCCTGGACGTCCAGTACGGGATCGAGGCCGAGCCGCTCGGCGAACGTACGCATCGCCTCGTCCTCCCCCGCCGGGGTCCCGTCGGCGAGCCAGACGTAGCCGACCGGGCGGCGGAACCCCGCGGCCAGGGTGTATCCGGCCCGGTCGCCGTCCCACCAGAGCGCGAGGACCGGCCAGGTGGAGCCGACCGCGAGCGCGGTGGCCCAGCCGCCCAGCACCCGGTCGACGGGGTCGGTCACCTCCCCCGACTGCCGGCCCGGCCGGTCCCGCCAGGGTTTTCCCCCGGGTACGAGGACGCTCCACCCGTCTCCGGCGGGCGCGAGCAGCATCCGCTCGCGCAGCAGGTGCGCGACCGGCCGCACGGTTTCGGGTTCGGCCCGGCACAGCAGCAGTGCCCCCACGGGTGATGTCGCGTTCATGCACCACACCGTAGGACAAATCATCACTGTTTGATGCGATTTGACCCATCAAACCGACCCCACCCTCCGTCGCGATCTGTCTTGACTTCCCCAATCCGCGATATATCGTGTTCTGCAAGAGACGCGATATGTTGCGTCATCCGCGCTCCCCCAGGAGGTCAGATCCATGCCTGTGTCGACGTGGGCCATCGCCGAGCCTCAGAAGCTGACCTTCGACGAACCCGTGACGGCGCTGAACGTGCGCATCGTCAACGGCACGGTCAATGTCGTCGGCACCGACGAACCGACCGCCAGGCTGGAGGTCACCGGCATCGAGGGACCGCCGCTGATCGTGACCCAGAAGGACGGCGTCCTCACCGTCGCCTACGAGGACCTGGCCTGGCAGGGCCTCCTCAAGTGGTTCGACCGCAAGGGCTGGCACCGCAGCGCGTCCGTCTCCCTCGCGGTCCCGGCCGGCTCGGCCGTGGAGGTCGGCGTGGTCGGCGCCGGAGCCTTCGTCTCCGGAGTCCGCGGCCGTACGGAGGTGCGCGGTGTCACCGGCGACACCACCCTCGTCGGACTCGCCGGCCCGGTCGGCGCGGAGACCGTGTCCGGCAGCCTGGAGGCCCAGGCCGTCACCGGCGATCTGCGCTTCCATTCGGTCTCGGGCGATCTGACGGTCGTCGAGGGCGCCGGTGCCTCCGTGCGGGCCGAATCGGTCAGCGGCAACATGGTGCTCGACCTGGACCCGACCGGGAAGCCCACCGACATCCGGCTCACCACCGTCTCCGGCGAGGTCGCCATCCGGCTGCCGCACCCGGCGGACGCGAAGGTGGAGGCGAACACCGCGAGCGGCGCCGTCTCCAACGGCTTCGAGGACCTGCGGGTCAACGGCCAGTGGGGCGCGAAGCGGATCACCGGCACGCTCGGCGCCGGTACCGGGACACTGAGGGCGACGACGGTCTCCGGATCGATCGCCCTGCTCCGCCGCCCCCCGGCCGAGGACGATCCGCACGACGCCGAGCCGACCGGAAAGGTGCTCTGACATGCCCCCCGTATTCGCCCATGGCCGTCTGCGCCTCTACCTGCTGAAGCTGCTCGACGAGGCCCCCCGCCACGGCTACGAGGTGATCCGGCTGCTGGAGGAACGCTTCGAGGGGCGGTACGCGCCCTCGGCCGGCACGGTCTATCCGCGGCTGGCCAAGCTGGAGGCCGAGGGCCTGGTCACCCATGCCACCGAGGGCGGCCGCAAGGTCTACTCGATCACCGACGCCGGCCGTGCCGAGCTCGCCGGCCGCACCGGAGAGCTCGCCGATCTGGAGCTGGAGATCAGGGAGTCGGTCTCCGAACTGGCCGCCGAGATCCGCGACGACGTCCGCGGGGCCGCCGGCAAGCTGCGCAGCGAGATGCGCGCCGCGGCGGACGAGTCCCGCCACGGCAGCACCCGCTCCGGCGCCGGGGCAAGCGACAAGAAGGACACCGCGGGAGGCAAGGAGTCCCCCTTCGGCGGCTTCGGTGACCTCGGCGACCTCGGTGACTTCGGCGACAGCGAGACGTGGCGCACCGCGAAGGAGGAGCTGCGCAAGGCCAAGCAGGAGTGGAAGGAGCAGGCCCGGCGGGCGAAGGACGAGTCGCGCCGCGCCCGTGAGGACGCCCAGCAGGCCCGGCGCCAGGCCAAGGAGGCCCAGGACCGGGCGCGCGAGCAGATGCAGAACGCCGCCCGTCAGGTCCAGGAGCACTTCGCCCGCGGCGACTGGCCCGCGGGCGTACGGGAGGGGCTGGCGGAGATCACCGGACAGCTGGGCGGCTTCGCCCGTACCGGCGGCCGGCCCCCGTACGTCAAGCCGGAACCCGCCGGCACCGACTCCGACCCCGACTGGGGCAAGGACGCGGGCAGTACGGGCGACCCGGCACGCGATCTGGACCGTCTGCTCGACCGCTTCCGCGACGACATCCGCGACGCGGCCCGGGACCGGGGCGTCACGGCGGACCAGTTGTCGCAGGCCCGCGGGCATCTGTCGACGGCGGCGGCCCGCATCGGGGCGCTGCTGCGGAAGGACGACCAGGAGCCGGAGTAGGCAGCGGCAGGGAGCCCAGGAGCCGAAGCAGGAAACGGCAGGGAGCCCGGGGTGCACACCCCGGGCTCCCTGCTGTCTCCCAACCCGCCGGTTCCGCTGCCGCGCGGTCCCTCACGGCCTCACGGCCTCACCGGTGATTGGCCGCGGCGCCGCGGCGTGAGGTCCTCAGCCCGCCCTCCGGTCCCGCTGAGCACCGCCGTCCCCGTACAGCGCGCGGCTGACCGTTTCGTACGTCGCGCCGTGCTCGGCGAGGACGTCGGCGACGACGCCGGGGTTGGCGGTGAGAGCCAGCAGTACGTGCTCCTCGCCGATGAACCGGTCGCCCCGGCCCAGCGCGATCCGCAGCGACTTCTCCAGGATCGCCTTGGCCTCCCGGGTGAACGTGCGGTGGCCCGACCATCGGCGCCGGCCCTTGCGTTCGCCACCCAGGGCGCCCTCGCCGTGCGCCTCCTCGATGCGGTCGACGATCGCGGTGAGGTCGATGCCGATGCCGGCGAGTGCGTCGACGTCGGCCCTGGTCATGCCGCCACGTCTGCGCGCATCGGCCAGCGCGGCCGCCACCGATGCCCTGCGGTCCACGAGGCCGAGCGCCGCGACGGCGAACGACGCCCGGCTGCCCTCCTGGTCCAGCAGCGCGAGCAGCAGATGCTCCTCGGTGACGGGACCGGAACCGGCCCGTTCGGCATGGGTGACGGCACCGGTCACGGTGGCGCGGGCGCCCTTGGTGAATCGCTCGAACATCAATGCCTCCCGTACTTCTTGTGCACGGCCTGCCGGCTGACACCCAGTTCGGCCGCGATCTCCTGCCACGACCAGCCCTGAGCACGGGCGCTCGTGACTTGCACGGCTTCGAGTTGCTCCAGCAGCCTTCGCAGCGCGGCGACCGACCGCAGCCCCACCCGGGGGTCGTGGTCGCCGGCGCGAGCGGCGAGATCCGTCGCTTCGGTCATGACGTCAACGTACGTTGACACGCCGTACGTGTCAACCTTGGTTGACGGTCAGCACGATCTTCCCGAACTGGTCTCCCGAAGCGAGCCGTTCGAACCCCTCACGGGCCCGGTCCAGCGGCAGTACCTCGTCGATGACGGGACGCACACCGGTGGTCGCGCAGAACGCCAGCAGATCCTCCAGTTCGTCCTTGGACCCCATGGTCGAGCCGACGATCCTCAGCTCCAGGAAGAAGATCCGGGTCAGCTCGGCGTGCGAGGGACGGTCGCCGCTGGTGGCGCCGGAGATGACCAGTGTGCCGCCGGGACGCAGGGACTTGACGGAGTGTGACCAGGTGGCGGCGCCGACCGTCTCGATGACGGCGTCGACCCGGTGGGGCAGCCGTGCGCCGGGCTCGTACGCCTCGACGGCACCGAGTTCGACGGCTCGCTTCCTCCGGGACTCGTCGCGGCTGGTGGCGTAGATCCGCAGTCCGGCGGCCCGGCCGAGCACGATCGCGGCGGTCGCGACCCCGCCGCCTGCGCCCTGGACGAGCACGGAGTCGCCGGGGCGTACCCCGGCGTTGGTGAAGAGCATGCGGTACGCGGTCAGCCAGGCGGTGGGCAGACAGGCCGCCTGCTCGAAGGTGAGCTCCTTCGGCTTGGGCAGCACGTTCCAGCTGGGGACGGTGACCTGCTCGGCGAAGGTGCCCTGATGGCGCTCGGTGAGGATGGAGCGGGGCTCGTCCGGGCCGACCCCGTGCCCGGTCTGGCCGATGACGGAGTGCAGGACGACCTCGTTGCCGTCCTGGTCGGTCCCGGCGGCGTCGCAGCCGAGGATCATCGGCAGCTTGTCCTCCGCGAGGCCGACGCCGCGGAGCGACCAGAGGTCGTGGTGGTTGAGGGAGGCGGCCCGGACGTTGACGGTGGTCCATCCGGGACGTGCGCCGGGAGCCGGGCGTTCGCCCAGCTCAAGGCCGTTGAGTGGGTGGTCACGGTCGAGGCGGGATGCGTAGGCGGCGAACATGGGGCCGACGATAGGCCGGGCGGCGGTCCGGTGTAACCGGCCGCGGGTGTGACACGCACCGCGTGTGACGGGCCGCCCGAAAGGTGAGCCCCCTCCG
Organism: Streptomyces brevispora; assembly: GCF_007829885.1. Lineage (NCBI taxonomy): Bacteria > Bacillati > Actinomycetota > Actinomycetes > Kitasatosporales > Streptomycetaceae > Streptomyces > Streptomyces brevispora. The sequence continues at coordinate 4,417,923 of NZ_VIWW01000001.1, read as the reverse complement.
GCGGCCGAGAAGCGGGGGTCCGGGGACGGCACCCCCGGACCCCCGCCTCAATGCGCTCAGCGCCGCGCCACGCCCTCCGCCCGCGCCGCCGCCGCGACGGCCGCGGTGACCGCGGGGGCGACCCGCTCGTCGAACGGCGACGGGATCACGTAGTCCGCGGCCAGCTCGTCGCCCACCACGTCCGCCAGCGCGTTGGCCGCGGCGATCTTCATGCCCTCGGTGATCCGCGACGCCCGCACCTGGAGCGCGCCCGCGAAGATGCCCGGGAACGCCAGCACGTTGTTGATCTGGTTCGGGTAGTCCGACCGCCCGGTCGCCACGACGGCCGCGTACTTGTGCGCGATGTCGGGGTGCACCTCGGGGTTCGGGTTCGCCATGGCGAAGACGAACGCGCCGGGTGCCATCGAGGCGACGGCCGGCTCCGGGACCGTACCGCCGGAGACGCCGATGAAGACGTCCGCACCGGCCAGCGCACTGTCCAGCGGCCCGGAGATACCGGCCTTGTTGGTGAGCTCGGCCAGCTCCCGCTTGACCTCCGTCAGGTCCTCGCGGTCCCGGCTGACGATGCCCTTGCGGTCGGCGACTGCGACATCGCCGAGACCGGCCGCCAGCAGGAACTTGGCGATGGCGACCCCGGCCGCACCCGCGCCCGAGATGACGGCGCGCAGCTCACCGAGGTCGCGCCCGGACAGCTTCGCGGCATTGCGCAGGGCGGCGAGCGTGACCACGGCGGTGCCGTGCTGGTCGTCGTGGAAGACGGGGATGTCGAGCCGCTCCTGGAGCTTGCGCTCGATCTCGAAGCAGCGCGGCGCCGAGATGTCCTCCAGGTTCACACCGCCGAAGGACGGGGCGAGCCTGACGACGGTCTCCACGATCTCGTCGGCGTCGGTGGTCGCGAGCGCGATCGGCACCGCGTCGACGCCGCCGAACTGCTTGAACAGGATCGCCTTGCCCTCCATCACGGGGAGGGAGGCCTCGGGCCCGATGTCGCCGAGCCCCAGCACCGCGGTGCCGTCCGTCACGACGGCGACGACCTGGGACTTCCAGGTGTAGTCGTGGACGAGCTCGGGATTCTCGGCGATCGCGCTGCACACCTTCGCCACGCCGGGCGTGTACGCGAGGGACAGGTCGTCCTTGTCCCGGATCGGGACGGTGGCCTGCACGGCCATCTTCCCGCCGCGGTGGAGGGCGAAGGCCGGATCGAACGGCTCGTCGGTCGCGCTGTCCGTGCTGTCTGTGCTGCTGTCGCTGCGAGGATTGACGATCTCCGCTGCCATGGTGTTGACCCCTTAAGTCTTCATCGTTTGAGGGTGGCCACTCCTGGTTGAGGAGGGGTGGGCGGGCACCGCGTACGTCCCCTGCGCTGGGCGATTGGCCCGCCCCGGCAGGGGGGATGTACGTACGCGCGGGCGCGCCGCACACGCGCCCTGGTCCCCGGATGAGGGGTGTAGACGTCTTTCATACCGGACGGACCGGGTCATGGACGAGTCCATACCCGCTCGGTGACGCGACTCATAGCCCAATATCTGGACAAGTCCGCCACGCGAAGAATGAGTGTCCACCGGTCGAGACGCGCCGCAGATCCTGCGGCTGCAGTAAAGAAACCCCACAGAAGGTCCGGCCTTGGTGTACCGGCCTCGTGAGGATCGGGGATCGCCCGTTACCCGATTTTGACATGACCGGCCCCTGAATGCGCTGGTCCAAATGGCAAGATGCCGTAATCGCACACGGCGGCGACACTCGACGCCGTGTGTCAAACCGCCTGGCAACACCCTCATCTGCCGGAGGAACCGAACATGACCGCAAGCACGACTCGTCGTACGACCGCGAAGTCCCGGATTGCAGCGGTCGGCGCCATCGCGGTCGCCGGCACCATGCTGCTGACCGCCTGTGGCGACCAGACCAAGAGCGGCTCGGACACGGCGAAGACCACGGCCGGCGCCTCCTCCTCCCCCGCCGATCTGCTCCCCCCGGAGATCAAGTCCAAGGGCGTCATCAAGGTCGGCTCGGACATCGCGTACCCGCCGGTCGAGTTCAAGGACAAGTCCGGCACGACGGTCGGCATCGACCCCGACATCGCCGCGGCGCTGGGCAAGGTGCTGGGCGTGGAGTTCCAGTTCGAGAACGGCACGTTCGACACGCTGGTCACGGGGCTGCGCTCCAAGCGCTACGACCTGGCCATGTCGGCGATGACCGACACCAAGGACCGCCAGGAAGGTATCGACCCCGAGACCAAGAAGAAGGTCGGCGAGGGGGTCGACTTCATCGACTACTTCACCGCCGGGGTCTCGATCTACACCAAGAAGGGGGACGACCGGGGGATCAAGACCTGGTCCGACCTCTGCGGCAAGAAGATCGCCGTCCAGCGCAACACCGTCTCGCACGACCTGGCCAAGGCCGAGTCCAAGAAGTGCACGGGCGGCAAGAAGATCGCCATCGAGCCGTACGACAACGACCTGGAGGCCCAGACCCGGCTGCGTTCCGGCGGGGCCGACGCCGGTTCCTCCGACTTCCCGGTCGCCGCGTACGCGGTGAAGACCTCGGGCGGCGGCAAGGACTTCCAGATCGTCGGCGAGCAGGTCGAGGCGGCCCCGTACGGCATCGCCGTCGCCAAGGGCAACGACAAGCTCACCCAGGCCGTCAAGGCGGCCATGGACGAAATCATCAAGAGCGGCGAGTACCAGAAGATCATCGCCAAGTGGGGCGTGGAGGCCGGAGCGGTCACCGAGGCCAAGCTGAACGGCGGATCGTGACCGGACCCCGGCACTGAGAGGCATCAGCCGTGATTGACACCGACAAGCCGGGCCCGGCCGACCAGCCACCCGCACCACCCGTCCCGACGGCCGGACCGGAGGCGATCAAGGCCATCCCGGTCCGGCACTACGGCCGGTACGTCGCGGCGGTCGTCGCCATCGCCGCACTCGTCGCGATCATCTACGCCTTCAGCCAGGGCAAGATCAACTGGGGTGCCGTCCCGGACTACTTCTTCGACGACCGGATCATCACGGGAGTCGGCCAGACCCTGCTGCTGACCTCCCTGTCGATGGTGATCGGCGTGGTCGGCGGCATCCTGCTGGCCGTCATGCGCCTGTCGAAGAACCCGGTGACCTCGTCGATCGCGTGGTCCTACATCTGGTTCTTCCGCGGTACACCGGTCCTGGTCCAGTTGTTCGTCTGGTTCAACCTGGGCCTGGTCTTCCAGTACATCAACCTCGGGCCGATCTACAAGGACTACTGGTCCAGCTTCATGACGCCGCTGCTGACGGCGCTGCTGGGCCTGGGCCTCAACGAGGCCGCGTACATGGCGGAGATCTGCCGCGCCGGTCTGCTCTCGGTCGACGAGGGCCAGACGGAGGCCTCGCACGCGCTGGGCATGAGCCACGGCAAGACCCTGCGACGCGTCGTGATCCCGCAGGCCATGCGGGTGATCGTGCCGCCCACGGGCAACGAGGTCATCAACATGCTCAAGACCACCTCCCTGGTGGCCGCCGTGCAGTTCTACGAACTCTTCAAATACGCCCAGGACATCGGGCAGGCCTCCGGGTCCCCGGTGGAGATGTACTTCCTCGCCGCGGCCTGGTACCTGATCATGACCTCGGTGCTGAGCGTCGGGCAGTACTACCTGGAGCGGTACTACGCCCGCGGCTCCAGCCGCAGTCTGCCGCCCACCCCGATGCAGAAGGTCAGAGCCAATCTGCTGTCGCTGGGCCGCCCGAAGGGAGGCATGGCATGACCGCCATGGTGAAGGCCGAGGGCGTCCACAAGTCCTTCGGCGCCGCGCACATCCTCAAGGGCATCGACCTGGAGGTCGCCCCGCGCGAGGTCTTCTGTCTGATCGGCCCGTCCGGTTCCGGCAAGTCGACCTTCCTGCGGTGCATCAACCACCTGGAGCAGATCAGCGCCGGCCGGCTGTCCGTCGACGGCGAACTGGTGGGCTACCGCCAGAAGGGCGACAAGCTCTACGAGCTCAAGGACAGCGAAGTCGCGCTGAAGCGCCGGGACATCGGCATGGTCTTCCAGCGCTTCAACCTGTTCCCCCACATGACGGCGATCGAGAACGTCATGGAGGCTCCGGTCCAGGTCAAGCGCGAGTCCAAGGCCGTCGCCCGCGCACGGGCGACCCAGCTGCTGGACCGGGTCGGCCTGTCCGACAAGGCGAACAGCTACCCCTCGCAGCTCTCCGGCGGACAGCAGCAGCGGGTGGCCATCGCCCGTGCGCTGGCCATGGAGCCGAAGCTGATGCTCTTCGACGAGCCCACATCGGCGCTCGACCCGGAGTTGGTGGGTGATGTCCTGGACGTCATGCGCGGTCTCGCCGAGGACGGCATGACGATGATCGTCGTGACCCATGAGATGGGCTTCGCCCGCGAGGTCGGCGACGCGCTGGTCTTCATGGACGACGGCGTGGTGGTCGAGTCGGGCCACCCGCGCGACGTGCTGACCAACCCGCAGCACGACCGGACGAAGTCGTTCCTTTCCAAGGTCCTTTAGGTGCGGTGAGCCTGCACGAGGGAGGGCGGTACGGACTCACCGAGTCCGTACCGCCCTCTCGTGCGTCTTCACCCGCTCCGCCCGCTTCGCCTACTTCACCGCGAGCACCAGGCTGTCCGAGGGCGAGGACCAGACGGCCCGCGCCTCGCCGAAGCCGGCCGCGCGCAGCGTGTCCGCGTGCCACCGCACGGACGGCGTGTCGCCGTCCGCGTGCTCGCCGTAGATCCTGAACCGCTCGGCGGTCGGCCCGGCGAGCACCGGGTCCTTCGCGGCCAGCGCCCACCAGTCCGCCCAGTCCAGGGCGCCCCCGGCCCTGGCCCCGTCCATGACCGCGTGCCGGCGGGCGCGTTCGGCGGCGTTGATCCGGGGGGTGTCCGTATCGGGCATGTGGTCGGCGTTCATGAACACCCCACCGTCCCGGACGAGGCCGCCGAGCTGCCCGTAGAGCGCGGCGAGCGGTTCGCTGTGCAGCCAGTGCAGGGCAGTGGCGGTGAGGACCGCGTCGTACGAGTCATGGGGCAGCCGGTCCGCCCATCCCGGGTCCTTGAGGTCCGCGGTGACGAAGGTGACGCGCTCGTCGCCGGCGAAGGAGCCGCGGGCGATGGCGAGGAGTGCGGGGTCGAGATCGACTCCGGTACTGGTGGCTTTCGGGAACCGCCGGAGCAGCCGGTCCGTAATACTTCCCGTACCGCACGCGAGGTCGAGCACCCGCGGTTCGGGGCCCGCGAAGGCCTCGACCATGTCGAGCATCACGCGGAAGCGCTCCTCGCGGTCGGGCAAGTACCACTCCTGCTGCCGGTCCCAGCTCTCCTGCCAGGCCTGCCAGTCGGTGTCCCGTGCTGTCCCAGTCACCCGAAACCCTCCCATGTAATACCCTGAACCCATAGAAGACCATTACATCATCGCCCCACCGACCTTAGACCGACGGCGTAAGGACTACAAGTGGAACTGGCCTATTACTCGGACTACGCCGTGCGCCTGGTCAACACCGAGGAGCCGGCCCGCAACAAGGACGCCCTCACCTCGGTCGACGCGGTGCGCGAGCTCTTCGGTGTCAACCGGCAGGCCGCCCGCCGGGCGACCGACGCGGATGTGACCCGCTTCCGGTCCGTCCGGGCACGGCTCCGCTCGGTCTTCGAGGCGGCCGACGGCGGGGACGAGACGCTGGCCGTGGACCTGCTCAACTCGCTGCTGCTGGAGTTCCCGGTCAGCCCGCAGGTCTCCGGGCACGACATCCGGGACGCGGACGGAAAGCCGGACTGGCACATGCACCTGGCCGACCACCCGTCCAACGCCACGGCGGGCTACGCCGCGACGGCGGCGATGGGCCTCGCCTTCCACCTCACCTCGTACGGCGTGGACCGGCTCGGCCTGTGCGAGGCGGCACCGTGCCGCAACGCCTACCTCGACACCTCGACCAACCGTTCCCGCCGCTACTGCTCGGACCGCTGCGCGACCCGCGCCAACGTCGCCGCCTACCGGGCCCGAAAGCGCCTGGAGACGGAGCGCGCCGCCGAGACCGGCCGCAACGCGGAGACCGCCCAGCCCGCCACACCGCGCAGCGAGCGCTGACCTTTCGTCAGCGGCCGGTAGCGGGCCCGGACCCTGGCCAGCACGAGCTCCTCGGGCACGGTCCCGTAGTCCGTGCTGTCGCCGCCCGCGAACCTGTTGTCGCCGAGCACCCACCAGCCACCGGTCCGCCGCTCCACGGCCCGTTTGACCACCAGCAGGTCCTGCTGGAACGGATGTCTCAGAATCACCACGTCACCGGGGCGCACCGGTGCCCCGTACTGCACGAGCAGCCAGTCCCCGTGGTGGAGCGTGGGCACCATCGAGGGCCCCGTCACCTCCACCACCTGGAACGGCACCCGCGCCGCCAGCCCCCGTCCGGGCTGTTCATCGGTCAGCTCCGGCACCTCCGGCACCTCCCGCATCTCTCCGGCACCTCCCCGTCCGTCCCGCGCACCGTCCACGACGGCGCACCGTACATTCGGCCACTGGTCCCATCCTCACCCTGGACTTTTGGCCTAAGCCCATGGGGGCACCCACTATTTCGCGCCTCTCACGGAGTAATGTCCCACCTGAGAAGACGATCACGAGGAAGGACAGCTCAATGCTTTCCCGCCTGTTTGCCCCCAAGGTGAAGGTCAGCGCCCACTGCGACCTCCCCTGCGGCGTGTACGACCCGGCCCAGGCCCGCATCGAGGCGGAGTCCGTCAAGGCCGTCCAGGAGAAGTACCAGGCCAACGAGGACCCGCACTTCCGGGCCCGCGCTGTGGTCATCAAGGAGCAGCGCGCCGAGCTCGCCAAGCACCACGTCTCGGTGCTCTGGAGCGACTATTTCAAGCCCCCGCACTTCGAGAAGTACCCGGAGCTGCACCAGCTGGTCAACGACGCCCTCAAGGCGCTGTCGGCCGCGAAGGCCTCCACGGACCCGGCCACGGGCCAGAAGGCGCTCGACCTGATCGCCGAGATCGACAAGATCTTCTGGGAGACCAAGAAGGCTTGATCTCTGGCTAGGCCGTCTGACCTGCGGTTTCGCTGGTCAGACTCCCTACCGGTCCGCACCCGGTCCGCAGGCCGCCGAGCACGGCGTCCATCACGGACCGGGTGCGGTTTTCTTCGCCCGGCCACAGGTGCGCGTAGATCCGCAGCGTGATGACGGCGGACGCATGGCCGAGGACCAGCTGGACCTGCTTGACGCTCGCCCCGCCGCCGATGAGCGCGGAGGCGTAGAAGTGCCGCCGGTCGTGGGTCACCAGGTGCGGCAGCGCGACGGGCTTGCGCCCCGCTCGCCCGGCCGCCTCGTTCTCCTCCGCCTGGAGCGCCCTGCGGGTGCAGTTCCACTCGGTCTTCCACCGTCGGTAGTTGAGCGGCTCCCCCTCCTCCATCGTGAACAGCCACTCCGTGGAGGGGCGCGCGGCGTGATGCCCCAGGAGCGCGTCGGTGACGACCTCCCCGACCGGAACCGTCCGCCGGGACTTCGCGGTCGTCGGCGGACCGATCTTCCCCGACTGCAACCGCTGTCGCTCCACGCGGATGCTGCCGGCCTTGAAGTCGACGTCCGACACCTTCAGGCCGAGCAACTCCCTTATGCGCAAGCCTGATCCGGCGAGCGTGACGACAGTCGCGCGGATGTACGGCGGCATCATGCGGGCCATCGCCTCGACCTGGGCGACGGTGGGCGGGGTGACCTCCTCGTCCGGCATGACCGGAAGGGTGATCCGGCGGCACGGACTGGAGGCGATGACCTTGTCGTCCACGGCCGCCGTCATGATGCGCACGAGGACGTCGTGAACGTTCCGGACGCTGCCGGGGCCGAGCTGGTCGGACAGGTGCTTGAAGAGCACCTGTATGTCGTTGCGGCGGATCGCTGCCAGTGAGCGAGCGCCCAACGCTGGTATAGGCGAGCGCCTCGTCGAGGTTGATCCGGCGGCGCGGTGAGCCGTTCTCGATGCGCCACACAGCCGTCTGGTTCATCTTCACGCCCGCTCTGGTCACCCGCTCGGCCAGCTCGGTCGTGCTCCACCCTCTGACCCCGCGCTCCAGGGCCACGCGGCCCGCCACGTTGCCTTCGCTGTAGAGCAGACCGGCCTGGCGGTGACCGGCGACGGCGGCATCCCGCTGCTGTCCCGCGTCATCGACGGCGGAGCCGCGGAGATCTCCCAGATCACCGGCACCATGAACGCTCTGCGCGCGATGGCCGGACCGAAGGAGTTCTTGCTGATCGCCGACTCCAAGCTGATCTCCTACGGCAACGTGGCTGCCCTGATCAAGGCCGGGACCGATTTCATCGCCCCGGCCCCCGCTTCCAAGGTCGACGACGCCATCTACGCCGCCCTCGACCTCGATGCGGCCACCGTCGTGGACTACACCCCGGCCCGCTACGAGGACACCCCCGCCGCAGAACGCGAGACCTACCGGGTCCTGGAAGACATCCACCTGCTGACCGGGCCCCACAAGAACGATCCCCCGCTCGAGGTACGCCGGATCCTGGTGCACTCCACCGGCAACGCCAAAGGCCAGCAGCGGGCCCGCGAGAAACGCCTGGCCAAGGCCCGCGAGGACCTCGACAAGCTCCAGCACTCGACCGGCGGCCGCTACTACAACACCGCCGAGGAGATCGCCGCACGCCTCGGCGTGATCACCCGCACCCGCCGGGTCTCCGGCTGCCTGTGCACCCAGATCACCACGGACGAAACCGGACGGCCCGCCCTGTCCTGGCACTTCGACCAGGACGTGCTCCAGGCCGAGGCCGCCGTCGACGGCTGGTACGCGCTGCTGACCACCCTCACCCCCGAACAGACCGATCCCAGCGATGTACTACGCCGCCACAAAGGCCAGGGCACGGTCGAGCGCCGATACGGCGACTTCAAGGGCCCGCTGGCCGTCACCCCCATCTTCGTACAGGACAACAAACGCGTCGCCGCACTGATCACCGTGATCTGCCTGGCCCTGCTGCTGTTCTGCCTCATCGAACGCCAGGTCCGCAGAACACTGGGAGGCGAGCAGAAGATGCAGGGGCTGTATCCGGGCAGCCAGAAAGTGCGGCCCACCGGCCGGATGATCCTCTACCACCTGTCCGACCTGCGGCTACGGGTCGGCAGCGCCACCGACCCACCCGTCATCGCCATCACCCGAGGCATCCAGCTCCACCTCCTCGACCTCCTCGGCCTGGAACCCACACACCCCCGCTGGCCAGAAACCTGAACACCACCGTTGGCCAGTGAGCACGCGATGTGGCCAGCCTGCGCGTTCGCGGTCCCACTGCGCTCGGGCAGCCCTGGTGGACCTGACTCTGGCGCACTCAGCTGCGAACAGGTAGATGCCGGGCGAAGCGGCGGACGGCTTCGGTGAAAGCATCTGGATCGTCAAAGTTCGCGAGATGTCCTGCCCGCGGGATCAACTCGACGCGGGCGTGCGGATGCGCGCGGACGAAGTCCATCTCGCCGGACCGGAAGACGGTGTCCTTCTCGCCGTTCAGGATGAGCACGGGAGCCGCCACATGACGCATCGCACCCGCGTCGAAGCGGCCCAGCACCTCGCCCCATGCGGCCGGCAGAGTGTGGAAGGCGTAGCCAGAGCGGATGGTCGCCTCCACCACCCCGGGAGGATAGAGCCGGCGCAGCAACCGGTCGTTCCACCGGGCCAACCGATCCGCCGGCATGCGAGGGACGAGCCCGGCGACCCACCGATACGGCGTTGCCCACGGGCCACAAGTTGAGGCGCTGGCCCCCGCAAGGACCAGCCCGCGCAGCTGCTCCGGGCAGCGCCGCGCGAACTCCAGTGAGGCGTATCCGCCGAGCGAGTGCCCGACGACCAGAGCCGGCCCGCGGTCGAGCGAGTCCACCGCGGAAGCGATGATCTCCGTCGCCGCGTTCAGGCTCCATGGTTGAGCAGAGCGGGCGCCGTGGCCTGGTAGGTCAACGGCGGCTACCGGGAAGTCCTCTTGAAGTGCGGTGAGCTGCGGGCTCCACTGTCCCGCGCTGAACCGCGTCCCGTGTACCAAGACGATGGGCGGTGCATCCGCTGCCGTCATGAGTCCCCCAGATCAGCGCTCTCCTCGGAGCGACTCTACCGGCGGGGCCATCCCCGGCGCTGAGACGCGAAAGTGCTGTCCAACGGGGACGCTCAGACTGGCCAACTACAGACCTGTACGAACGGCCTGCGAAGTACGGACCTAGACCTCCAGGAGTTGGACCACGTCGCCCAGGTGGCGGCGGACGACGGGGATGTACGCGGGATCCTTGGCCGGGTCGTTGATCCAGCGGATGGCCTGCTCCATGAACCACTCCACGGCCCACATGCGGTGCCAGCCCAGGGCCCATGCCTCTGCGGCGAGGCCGCCCCGGGCGGCGAGGGCGTCTTCATGACCGCCTGCGGTGACGTACTGCTCCAGGAACACCCGCATGCGGAAGGGGCTCGGTACGTCGGTGGTGCCGTGGTAGGAGGCGAGGTCGATCAGGCCGGGTCCGGTGAAGGCGCGTGCGAAGTCGAGGAGGTGCCAGCCGTTCTCCCCGATGTGGACGCTCGTGGGGTGGAACTCGGAGTGGACCCAGCCGAACGGGTCGAGCGTCGCACCCTGGACGCGGGCCTCGGCCGCGGCGGAGATCTTCCCCAGTGCGGTCTCGATGTCGTCGCAGTCCGTCCAGCGGTCGGCTTTCCGTAGCCGCTGGAGGTGATTGAGGGCTCGGCCGGGCAGGGCCGCGAGGCCCGCCCCGTCGAGGAGGGGCAGACCACCCGCAGGGCGGGCGGCATGGAGCATCACGGCGGCGGCGACACCGTCGAGGTCGTCTGCGTCCCGTACGGGGGTGCCGAGGTCGTCCATGAGAACAGGCCGCACGGGCCCAGGTCAGCTTCACAACTCACCCAACCCGTGCGGCCCTTCTCATGTCACGGCCCGACCGGGACGATCACCATATCCGCCGTGCTACTCGGCTTGAATCGCGTCTGCCGGGACCTCGAAGACGATCTCGAGCCCGTCGCGCTCGTTCCCTAGCTCACCGACGCGCGTGAAACCGAAGCCCGCGATGGTGGCCAGGGAAGCGTTGTTGTCGGATCTGATAGTGGCCCGCACGGTCCTGACACCGGATTCGGCGGCGGCCCTGACAAGCAACGCCGCCAGCATCGCGCGGGCATAGCCCTGGCGGCGGTACCCGGGCACGACGCTGTAGCCGACCTCGACCATGCCAGCCCCGTCCGGCGGCCCGTGGAACCCGGCGTCGCCGACGACGGCCCCATCCGGCTCGGACACCGCGGCCCGCACGATCCAGGGCGCGACAGACGGGTCCCCGGTGAGCTGGTCGGCTCGATAGCCGAAGATCCCGCGGGCCCGGTCAGACACGAAGTATTCGTCAAGGGCGACCCCGGCCTCGGCGCTGCCGCCAGCCAGGTCACCGTCGGCAAGCGCCCGCAGCGCCTTGACGCTGAGCTCGACGAAGCGGACGCGTTTGGGGGCGGAGAGAAGTTCGTTATTCATCGCGGAGATGCTCGCCCAGCACCAGAGAGCTGTCCACCGCTTTACGGCCTCGGCGGACATGATGATCGCCCCCGTCGGGCCGTGACATGGGAAGGGCCGCGCGGCCGCGCGATGCCTACGCCGAGACCCATCTCGCGAACGCCTCACTCGTCACCCACCAGCCGAGCCGCCAGGCCAGCACGCCCGAAGCTCAACTTCCCCCGAGACCGTTACGGCGGGCCGCCTTCGGAGCCGTCTCCGAACTCGCCTACCTGGCCGGGTGGAAACACCACGACCTCTGCCAGGAGGGTGCCGCCCAGCGGTACTACCAGGTCGGCTACCAGCTCGCCTGCGAAGCCGACCCGCACGGGCATGCCGCCTGGATGATGCGCGCCCTTGCCCACCAGGCCCTCAGTCTCAAACAGCCCCACCACTGCGTCGAGCTCGTCGAAGCCGCCTTGCGGCGCGGTCTCGACCGCGTCGACGGCCAGACCGAAGCCCTCCTTCACATCACTCACGCCCGTGCCTACGCCGCGACCGATGAGAACCCGTCGGCCGCACGTGCCCTGCTTGCCGCCGAGGACGCCCTCCTGCGGGAGGACGGCCGACAGCCCAGCTACTCCCGTGTGAGCGGCCCCGCCACGGGCACGGTGGCCAGTCACACCGCACGCACGCTGACCGACCTCGCCGACCACGTCGGTACCGAGCAGCAGCACCGGGATGCTCTCACCCGCTGGGACCCGGAAAAGTACAAGCGCGTCCACGCGCTCACCCACGCCGACCTCGGCGACAGCCTCGCCGCTCAGGACCGCGCCGATGAGGCCGTCGCCGCCTGGACGCAGGCGCTGATCCTCATGGAGGGCATGACCTCCGACCGCACCCGCAAGGCGATCACCTCGATCCGCTCCACCCTCGCGGTCTACCAGCGACGCGGGGTACCCGGCGCCGCCGATCTCGCCCGCCGCGCCCGTGAAGCCCTCGCCTAACATGCCCAATGGCCCATCCGACGAGAGGAATTCCCGTGCCCCAGCAGACCGACGACCAGCCGAAGGCCCTGAAGCCGGCGCTCGAATCCATGACCCTGCTGGTCGCCGCGGTCATCGTCCACGACAAGACCACCAACCGCGTCGTCCTCCTCCAGCGCAGCGAGAACGCCAAGTTCGCCCAGGGGATGTGGGACCTCCCGGCCGGGAAGAGCGAGCCGGGCGAGCCCATCACCGAGACCGCCGTACGAGAGCTCTACGAGGAGACCGGCCTCACGGTGAAGCCGGAGTCCTTGAAGATCGCCCACGTCATCCACGGCGCCTGGGGCGTCGAAGCCCCAAGCGGTTTCCTCACCGTCGTTTTCGCCGCCCACGAATGGACCGGCGAACCTGAGAACCGCGAGCCTCGCAAGCACTCCCAGGTCCGATGGACCGACGCCGACGCCATCCCCGAGAACTTCGTGGAGACGACCCGCAGCGCACTACGCAGCTACTTGGCGGAAGGGCCCGAGGTCTCCCTGGACGGATGGCGGTAGCCCAACCTCATAGCCGGGGCCACGGCCTGAACCTCTACCAGGTTGTGGCCCTGTTCCAGACAGCGCTGGTCTACGCGTGCGCCCTCAGCGCCGCAGTCATTGGGCTGTGTGGTGCACCCAGGGAAGGATCTCGCGCAGGCCGCAGGCCGCAGGCCGCAGGCCGCAGGCCGCAGGCCGCAGACAGCGGTACGGAACGGGGGTCGTCCAGGGCCCAGCCGTCCGCCTCCGTGCGGGAGCGGAGGAGGTCGACGAGGGCCTCGGCCCGGTCGCGGTGGTTCCAGCCGGCCCAGCCGCTCCTTCTCCCGGGTCTCCGGGCCGCTGTTCAGGACGGCGTGCAGCACGGTCAGGAAGTGGCCTTTACCGGCGCCGAACGAGCCGTGCAAGTACGCGGCGTACGAGCGTTTCTTGGTGACGGCGCTCTTGACCAGGGACAGGGGGCCTTGTCGAACTCGGCGCGCAGCGGAGGTGCGACGACGTACTCGCGGACCCCGTCCGCCGCCGTGTCAACGAACCTTTCGGAGAGCTCCACCTTGTGGTCCCCGGCCTTGGGCTCTTCCTCGCACAGCAGCGGGTAGGGGACGGCCAGAATCCTCGGGCTTCAGCCCAAGGTACATGTCAACCCGGTATCTGTCGGCGGTACGACATCGTGATCAGACCGGCAGTGAAACTGACCGCCGCCACGACTGCCGCCACGACGCTGGTGGACTCCATCAGGAGAACCGCCCACGGGTACGGCCTCTGGTCTCCCGCCAGGCCGGTGACAATGCTGACCATCACGAACATGGTCGCCGCCGCGCCACCGGCGATCGGGCCGTACCAGCTGTGTACGAGGAGAGCGAGGCCCAGCACCATGACGGTGTTTCGTCCGCCCGCCATCGCTGTCGGCATGTCCAGGAACTCCCCGAGTGCAAACCCCAGTCCCGCCACGCTCACCCCCAGAAGCAGGAGAGCCAGCCGGTCAACGACAGCGACCGCTCGCGCCGCTGTGGTTTCGGTGGCGATGAGGCGCCGGCTCATGCAGTACATCGTCGGGATGCACAGGATGAGCGGGACGAAATTCATCAGCTTGATCGAGAAGGTGCCCCGCGCGGCGATCTGGGGAACCTTCGCCACGTCGTCGCGCACGAGCACAAGGAGGAGCGTCCAGGCGAACAGGGCCACAGGCAGCAGCCAGATTCTTCGTGCGCGCGCCCAGAGGGTCAACGGTCCACCCCCGGTGCCATGTCCGCCGCATCCTCCAACTGCGGGCCCAGCGCTCGGCCCCGCTCGTTCTCGTCCTTGGCCCCCGCCCGGGCCTTCTCGTGGACCTGCTCGTCGCAGGACTCGAGGTAACTCAACTGCTGCTTGTACCAAGCGTACTGCTTCGCCTTGGGGAGGCTGCGCACCCAGCGTGCCCGGTACACACCGCTGGGTCCGTAGCTGCGGGCGGCCTCTGCCTCCGACATCCCAACCGTCAGGCCGATCCAGGCGGAAGCGGCTCCGCGCCCCGGATAAACGTAGTCATCAGGAAGGTCCGGGCAGTCGTGGAGCCCTGTCGGAACCAAGGCGCTGACGTAGACGGCCCGGCTGCGGTGGCGGGTCACCGGCTTCTGGAGGAAGGTTCGCCAGGTGTCGCGTGCCAGCGGTAGATCCTCCGAGACGAAGGCCAGCTTCCGGGGTGGGGTGAACCCGACCTCTCGCAGGCGGGGCAGCGCGTGTTGAGCGGAGCGGTGCAGCGCGGGGATGTCGTCGGCGAACTCGCCGGGCACACAGATCACCGGGGCAGTTCGCTCACACGTCGTTGCCCAAGTGCGGGGAACGGTGGGGTCGGCGTAGCGCGGGGCGTCACTCACCAGAGGATACGACGCCCCGAAGCCCGCGAGGACACAGCAGACCACGGCGGCGGCGCGCAGCGCCGGACGTGAGAGCAGGCTGAGCGCGACAAGACCGAGCAGCAGCCCGAGAGCCAGGATCGCCGGTGCCATGAGGTAGGCGCGGTCCACGACATCCGTATAGGTCGGAGTGCTCATGTCGAATCCGGATATCGCCCGCAGCCATGGGATACCCAGCGTATAGGCGACGAAGACCCACAGCGCCGTGATCACCACCGCAAGGGGGCGGGCGATAACGGGCGGAAGGGAGAGCCCGAGGAGGAAGCCGACTGCTACTGCACTGAAGGGGATCGCAAGACTTCGGACCATTGGAACGGTGTCGTGGAACCCTGGTGCGGGGCCTCCCAGATAGCTGATCACGAACAGGAAGGACGCCGCCCAGCTGATGATCATCAGGACCAGGGTGGGGGCCATCGCATCGACAAATATTCGCAGCAGGGGGCGGCTGGACGGGGCGGCTGTGATCCGAGCCTGGCGAAGCCTCCCTGCGTCCCAGGCGGCCACCAAAGCGATTCCCAACGCGGCGACCCTCAGGGCCACCGAGACCACGACGATGGAATCCTCACCGGTGAACGGCATGGGCTGGTAGGCGGTGAAGTATATGGCCAGAGCCACCGTCGGGGCTCCGAGCCCGATGGCGCCCGAGTGCCGAGCAAAGGGGAATCGGTTCACCACGAGATCGCCCCATCGATCTCGATGAAGGCCTGATAAGCGGAGGTGGCCCGCTGCTCGTCGGATGTCGCCGTCGCGCTCGCGTGGGAAAGGAAGTCCACCACTGTTCCCGAGAAGCGCACCTGACCGTCCGACAGAACTACGACTGAGTCGTACGAGTTGGCGATGTCCGAGGTGTCATGGGTGGAGAGAGCGATGTGCACCTCCTTCGACAGATCGGCGAGAATCTGGTGGAAGACCTGCCGCTGCCGGGGATCCATGCCCGCTGTCGGCTCATCGAGGAGAAGGACCTCTGCGTCATGCACGAGGGCCTGCGCCACTGCGACGCGCCGCTGCTGCCCCCCGGAGAGTTCCTGGACCTTGTCATCCGCCCGATCGGCCAACTCCACGCGATCCAGGGCCTGGAGAGCCTCACGCCACGCCTCGCGCCGGGGCATCCCCTTGAGCCAACCGGAATACGCGACCTGATCCCGGGCCGTGAGCCCCTGCACCTGCTCCACCTGCTGAGGCATCCATGCCACGCGCCTACGGAACGCGGGCAGCGCGCGACGCCGGCCGGTGCTCAGGTCGCCATAGGTGACGGAACCGGAATCGGGGCGCAGCGCAGATGCGCACAAGCCCAACAGGGTACTCTTTCCCGCTCCGTTCGGACCCAGGAGCACGGTCCGCCCGGGCGGCAGCGTATAGCTGAGATCACGCAGCACCGGGCGTCTACGCCGATAGGAAAAGGAACACTCGGACATCGAAATGGGCATGCGACACCTTGGCATTTCAGCGTGGGGGTGCCTCTGTCTGTTTCATCAAGAGGCAGGTGGAGAACTGCGTTTCAGGTCTCCACCCAGGTATTCAGAATCCAGTGTCACCTAGAACGACATACGGGTCTGATCGACGCCGATCGTCGGGCCGACTATCGAACTGCCATCGACCTCGGTTATGCGGAAGTAGTAGTCGTGGCCCTCGATTCCGGCACCCCACTCGCCGGACGACGTTCCACCGTTGAAGCATGCCGTGTACGTCTTTTCGTCGTATCCGGTGTCGGGTCCGATGACAGCACGACGCAGCTGAACAGTCACACTTCCACCCGAGTCCGTATGGCATCCGGTGAAGTCCACCTTGTTCCCGCCGGTACCTCCGTCATCGGTCACAGGATGCGAGTTGAAGCCGGCGACTCCACCCTGCATGTACGAGTACTTCACGACAGCCCAGCGGGGCTCGCGAGGGCCAATGGGAGGGTCGAGATGGAAGCAACCGTACCGATCCGCTTCCAGGTAATACGGGTTCCGAACTTACGCACAGGTGTACCTCTCGTTTGGAATCGCGGGCATGCGTGTGCATCACGAGGTGAATTGAGTGAAGGCCGCATTGGTGGGAATTCCCTGCGAGGGGCCCTGATTATACATCAACAGCGTTGGAATACACGGCAGTTGCTGTTACGTCGCGGTGTGTCTTGTTTTGCGTAAGCCCTGGTGGTCTTCGCGGAGATCTGCGACGTGGACCTCTCCCGCGACCTGTTCCCCGCGCGACCGACGAGGCCACCGAAGAACTCGATGCCTGGCGTCAACGGCCCAGGAGCCGTCCGGTCTCTGGGTACGTCGATCTCGGCCGCGCCGACGTCGGCCATTACCCGCTTGCATGACGCGTCATCGCGCGAATTGCCTGGGCCGGCCCTGGTCTCGTCGCCCTTCTCGTGGCCGAGGCCTACATGGAGGTTCAGGGCGTCAGCGCGCTGCACTCCGAGCCCAAGAAGGTCAGCCCTCTGGAGTCGAGCGCGCGGCGGGCGACGCGCTGGCCGAGCACGGCTTCGACCGCCTCGACCTCGCCGATGTCGCACGCCGCGCGGAGGTCGGCAAGACGACCGTCTACCGCCGCTGGTCCAGCCCCACCGGGCTGATCGCGGATCTGCTCGACGACATGGCCGAGCAGTCGTCCCCGCGCACGGCAGTCGGCTCGCTGGCCGAGGACCTCCGGGCCAACGCCCGGCTCGTGCTCAAGACCCTCACCGACCCGCGCCAGGGCGCCCTGTTCCGCTCCGTGATCGCGGCGGCGACCTGCGACGAGCGCACGGCTCGGGCCCTGCACCGCTTCTACGCGATCCGGATCAAGGAGTGGTCCGGCTGCGTCACCGAGGCCGTCGAGCGCGGCGAACTACCCGCGGGCACGGATCCGGACGAGGTGATCCGTGCCGTGTCGGCGCCGCTCTACTACCGTCTGCTGGCCAGCGGCGATCCGCTCGACGAGGCGACCGCCGATCGCGCCGCCGACGCCGCCGCGGCGGCCGCGAGGGCGGGTGCGTACGTGAGCTGAGCCCAGCCCGCACGCGTGAACCGAGCCCGGCCCGCACACCCGCGCGGGCCGGGCCTCAGCCCGCGCGAAGCCGGGCCGCCCAGGGGTGGTCCGCGCCCTCGGCCAGGGTGATCGTCTCGGTCAGCCAGGAGCGCTGGTCGTCGTCGAGGACCGGCAGTGCGGCCTCGAAGTCCTGTTCGTCCTTGGGGCGCCGGCACCGGGACTTGTACAGCAGTTGCACCTGCGGCAGGAGGTGGGGGACGCCGTCCCCGGTGGCCGTGCCCAGCTGGTCCAGCGGGAGCCGGATCCTGGGGTCACGCCGGAACACCCAGTCACCGCCGTCCACGTCGTCGAGCATGAACTGGACGCGCCACGGCTGGTCCGGCCCCGGTCGGCACCAGATGTCGTGGACGTGCGCCGGCAGGATCTCCCCGGGGCGCCAGGGCCGCAGGGTGCCGGGCGGATCGGCGGCCCACCACTCCCAGCCCGGCAGCACCTGCTGGACTGCGAGCTGGTCGTGGCGCAGCAGGAGCACGTCGATGTCGCCGTGGTCCCGGTACGCGCGGCCGACGGCCAGTTCGACCGCGTACCCGCCCGCGATCCACCACGGCGTGCGCAGCGCGGCGAGCAGGCGGACGGCTTCAGCGAGGGACAACGGGTCCCAGGGGCCCCAGGGGGTTTCCGTCCGCATCGGGTTCCGGTCGGCTCGTCGGGGTGGGGCGGGACAGGTCGGGGCGAGCAGGTCGGAGCGGGCAGATCGGGACGGGCAGGCCGGGCCGGGTGCTCCGCCGGGGCACCGACCCGGATGGCCTGTTCGTGCGTCAGTCCTCGGTGAGGAGGTGCCGGTAGCTGTTCGGGTGTTCCCTGAGGTACGTGGCCAGGTCCTTGGCCGGTCGGCCGGTGAGCCTCGGTACGGCGTCCGAGACGGCGGCCATCTCCCCCGCCGCGATGGCCTCGTACGACGTCACCCAGCCGGCCACCTCCCAGTCCTGCGCGCCGTACCTGGACCGTGAGGCGTAGGCCTCCTCCCGTGTCTCCGGTACGTAGGTGATGGTCCGTCCGGTGGCCCGGCTCAGTTCCTCGGCCGCTTCGGCGAGGGTGAACGCCTCGGGCCCTGTCAGGTCGTACGTCTCCCCGTCGTGCGCGGCGTCGGCCGCCGGATCGCCGGCGGGCAGCAGGACCGCGGTCGCGGCGTCGGCGATGTCCTCGTGGGACACCGCCGCCACCCTGCCGTCACCGGCCGGGCCGCGCAGCACGCCGTCGGTGCCGGTCATCGCCGGGAGGCCGGAGAGATACCAGCTGTCGCGCAGGAAGGTGTGGCGGACGCCGGAGACGCGGATGTGCGCCTCGGTGTCCCAGTGGTCCCGGGCGAACGTGAACGTCGCGTCGGGTGCGGCGCCGAGGAAGGAGACGTACACGATCCGTTCGACGCCCGCCGCCACCGCCGCGTCCACGGCGGTCATGTGCTCGCGCACCCGGTCCGGGCTCTCGTGCGCCGAGACGAGGAACAGGGTGTGCGCCCCGGCCAGTGCGCGGCGCATCGCCTCCCCGTCTCCGTAGGGAGCGGCCGGCGCGGTGTCGGCGCCGGGCAGTCGCGGCAGCCGGGACGGGTCGCGTCCCAGCAACCGGACAGGAACACCGGCCCGGGTCAGCCGCTTCGCGACCCGGCCGCCCAGCGCGCCGCTCGCGCCGGTGACCGCCGTGAGGGGGCCGCTCGTGAGGTCTTCGGAACCGTGCGTGTCGTCCGAGGGGGTCATGCGGGATCGCCTTCCTTGCGCTGCCAGGGGCGCACCTCCACGACCGCGTCGACCGGGACCGGTCCGTAGATGTGCGGGAATTCCTCGCCGCCGGGTGTGACCGACTCGTACCGCACGGGCGCGGGGAGCCGCTCGGTGTCGATGACGAGCACCAAGAGGTCCTGGTCACCGGCTCCGGCCCGGCTCCCGGCGCCGTACAGCATCTCGGCCACACCAGGGAGCTGGTGCGGTAGTGAGCAGTGGATGAAGCCCTCTTCGTGCAGGGTGCGGCCGCGGGTGGACATCTCGTACGTCCCGATCCCGCGGGCCGCCTCCCACAGTGGTCCTTCGGTGAGGTGCAGCAGTTCGGCCATGGGCCAAAACTAGCCGCGTCGACGCGTCCTCCGGGACACCAGCGTGGCCGCCGATCCGGCGATCAGCAGTGCTGCCGCGATCCCGCCGATCACCCATTCACCGCCGTGCGAACCCGTGTTCGGGAGTTCGCCGCCCGGGTTGGGCGGGTGCGGCCAGGTGTGGGTACGGGTCGGCTCCGGAGCGGGGACGGTGTCGGAGGGGGACGGGGCCGGGGACTCGCCGCTCGGCGAGGGGGACGGGCCCGGGGACGTGTCGCTCGGAGACGGGGAGGACGACGGCGACTCGTCCGTGGGCGACGGGGACGGCGACTCGTCCGTGGGCGACGGCGTGGGGGACGGTGACTCGTCCGTGGGCGACGGGGACGGGGAGGGCTCCTCGCCGCAGTCCGGCAACTCGCCGTTGAACGGGTAGGCGTGCAGTTCCTGGCCGCCCGACTCTCCTGCCGACGAGTGGGTCAGCGAACCAGCGGTGTAGAAGCGGCCGTTGATGCCGGACATCATCAGGGTGACCACACTGGACTGCTGCCCGATCAGCACACTGCCCTGGAACTGGCCGGAACCCTTCAGCCCGATCTCGGTGGCGTCCGGAAAGTTCCACATCAGGCGTTCACGCAGTCCCGACTGGGGCAACGATCCCATGTACGTACTGATGTTGCGGGCGCTTCCGTAGACGTTGACCAGCACGGTCGCACTGTCGGGAACGCCGTTGAAGACGACGCCCTGGTCGCCGCCCGCGCCCGTGGCCACATCGGCGTCCAGCGCGAAGACCTGGAGGGCGGAGCTGCCGTCGCCGGTGAAGACGGTCTCGGAGCCGTCGTTCCGCACCGTTCCGGTCGTCGGACGCCGGTGGTCCTCGTTGTCGTCGTACGCGTAGCAGTGGCTGGCCGCCGTCAGTTCGTCGCGCAGCGCGGTGTACGGAGCGGCGGCATCGGCATCGTGGACGGCGGTCGGGATCACCGTCCCGTTGAGGCCCTGGGCGTGGCGCACCACACCGTGGTTGGCGCCTTCCTCGGCGAGCAGCCGCTGACCGGTGGCGACGGTCAGATCGCCGCCCACCGTCAGGTAATCGGAGCCGTTGGGCGGCGGCACCCGTGATCCCACACCCGCGACGCCGACGTCGTAGATCTGCGAGACACCGTCCCGTTTACGCATGTCGAACCGGCCGAGAGTGACGATCTTCCCCTCGGCCTCCGCGGCGGCCTCCCTGACCAGGTAGTCGCCGCCGACATAGATGTTGATGTTGCTGTCATGGTGGGTAACGGGCCCGTTGTTCGGATCCTCCCAGACCGAGAGGCACTCGTCCCCGAGACACGGGCCGAGATCGCCCGGCAGCGAATCGGCGACCGCCGAGGGCGCGATGACCCCCACCATGGCCGCCGCTGCCGCCACCGTCACCGCCGCGCGGTGAGATTTACCGATTCTGCGCGCTTTTGTTCCCATACAGCGCAATATGCAGCTTTATTACGTGTTCATCGGCTATGCCACGCCGGGCAGTCGGCCTCTTCCGTCTCGCGGACGGCCGGACCCACCTCGGCCGACGGCCCAGACGCGGGCACGGGCGTGGGCACGGACGTGGGTGCGGTCGGCGGACCGGACGAGGGTCCCCCGTCAGCCCGTCAGCCCGTCAGCCCGTCAGCAGCTTTGCCTCGGTCTGCGGATCGAGGCCCACCTGGGGCCGGTCGGGCCGCTGCGGTGCGCTGCCGCCCAGTTCGCACAACCACTTCCACGTGTCGGCGACCGTCTCCTGCACCGGCCGACAGCTCAGCCCCGTGGCGTGCGCCCGGCTGACATCGCCCTGGTGCAGGCTGTCGTACAGCTCCCCCGGCGGCAGCCAGACCGGCAGGTCCGACCAGGGCTCGACGCCCGCCGCGAGAATCGCCGCGGTGTCGGTCCAGCGCAGCTCCGCATCGGAGCCGGTGACACGCACGCAGGCGTCGAGCAGCTCCCCCATCGTGGTGTGCCCCGGACGGCTGACCAGGTTGTACGGTCCGTGCAGTCCGCTCCCGGCGGCGTCCAACAGCCACCCGGCGAGGTCGCGGGCATCGATGTACTGGAGGGGCAGATCAGGAGTCCCGGGGGCAAGCACGGGCCCGCCGCGGGCGATCCGCGTCAGCCACCACGGCAGCCGGCCGATGTTCTCCCGGGGGCCGATGATCAGTCCCGCGCGGGCGAGCAACGCCCGGTCGCCGAAGGCGTCCAGCACGGCCAGTTCGCCACCACGTTTGGCCAGGGCGTACGAGACGTCGCCACCGGCATCCGGTGAGGCACCGTCCACCAGCGGCCCGTCCTCAGGCAGACCGGCCGGGGCCGGGTACGCGTAGACGGAACGGCTGGAGACGTACGTGTACCGCCTGGCACGGCTCGACAGCAGCCGGGCCGCGTCCCGTACGACCGAGGGAGCGCCGCTCCAGGTGTCGACGACCAGGTCCCAGACGTACGTGCCGTCCCCCGGACCCCCGGCGGCTTCGAGCGCGGCCAGACCGCCCTCCGCGATGCGGTCGCCGATCAGTTCGGCCGCGCCGGGCGGCGGCCCGTGGTGGCCGCGGTGGAACACCGTGACCTCCCAGCCGCGCGCGAGGGCGTCCTCGGTGACGGCCCGTCCGACGAATTCCGTACCACCCAGCATCAGAAGCCTCATGGCACCGACTCTGCCTCCCCGCACCCCGATCCGGAACCCGCCTCGCTCCGGGCTGAACCGGTCGAACCCGGTCCGCGCTCGGGCCGGGTCCGGTCCGCACTCAGGAGTAACGGGCGAGCGGGCTCCGGTTGCGCAGCAGCCACTGGTGGTATCCGTCCGCCCGCCGGGCCGCCTCCCGGTAGGCGGCCTCCAACTCCTTGTACACCGAGGCCATGTCGGCGCCCGGCCGGGAGACCAGCAGCAGGCGCACGGCGAGCGGGTCGTCGCGCAGCGGGCGGATCGCCATGTCGTCGCGCGGGCCCGAGGTCGGCTGGCACGGGGCGACTGCCTCGCCGAGGACGACGAGGGAGGCGGCGGTGAGATAGTCGCCGTGCAGCACGGTCGGCGCGACACCGGCCGCCCCGAACACCCGGCGCAGGCCGTCCCATTCGCCGTCCACCGTGGGGTCGACCATCCACCGGTCGGCGGCCAGGTCCGTCAGGTCGACGACGGGCAGGGCGGCGGCCGGATGGTCGCGGGCCATCGAGACGAACTGCGGTTCGCGGTCCACGAGAACCCGCTGCACCAGCCCGTCCGGCACGTACAGCGGGCACCCCTCCACCTCGTGCACGAAGGCGACATCGAGCCGGCCAGCCTCCACCGCACGCAGCAGCGCGTGGGCCGACACGTCGACCCGGAGCGAGATGTCCGTACCCGGCAGCCGGATCCGCAGCCTGCGCAGCCAGCCACCGATGACCCGGCTGGCGGTGCAGCCGATCCGCAGCCGGGGCCCACCGGCGCGGGCCGCCTCCGCCTCCGCCTTCGCATCGGTGACCAGGGCCCGCATGCCGTCCACGAGCGGACGGGCCCGGCTGAGGACGGCGTGGCCGAGCAGGGTGGGGCGGCAGCCGGTGCGTTCGCGGCTGAACAGCTCGGCGCCGAGGGAGTTCTCGATCCGGCGCAGCTGAGTGGTGAGCGAGGGCTGGCTCACGCCCAGTCTGCGGGCCGCCCGGTGCAGGCTGCCGGTGTCGGCGATGGCGCACAGCGCCCTGAGGTGCCTCACCTCAAGCTCCATACCGCCGAGAGTAGGGCGGCGGGACCGTGCCGCACCAGACGCCCCAACCCCATCAAACACCGCTAATCCAGCGGTTGGTGGAATGCCGGACACCGCTTGTTCCCTCTCGCGTCACCCCGTTCTCGCCCAGGGGTGATCGAAAGGTGCTCGCGGGGTGCTCGCGGGGTGATAACGCGGCGCTATCGGCTGTTGGCATCATCCGCTGCGGCTCCGCTTCACCGAAACTCTCTCCGTACCGCCCCCGTCCGAGTCCGATCATCGGACGGGTTCCTCGGACAGGTAACTGGTAGGAGACCCCCCATGAATCACCCCAGGACCGTCATGTCGGCCGTGATCGGCCTCGGCTTCGGCCTCGCCGCCGCGCTGGGCACCGCCCCCGCGCTCGCCACTGCCGCCCCGGCACCTGCTTCGTCGGCCTCGGCCCCCCACGCCGCGTACACCGCCCGCTCCGGATCGCACGAGAACGCCTCCGCCAACAAGGCGTTCTTCGATGCGGTCGCGAAGTCGGTGGCCGAGAAGCGCGCCGCACGCCCGGGCGTCCAGTCGGTCACCATCGTCTACAGCGCCGCCAACGCACCCACCTTCCGCACTCAGATAGCCAACAGCGCGCAGATCTGGAACAGCTCGGTCTCCAACGTCCGTCTCCAGGAGGGGTCCAAAGCCGACTTCACCTACTACGAGGGCAATGACTCGAGAGGCTCGTACGCCAGCACCGACATGCACGGCAACGGCTACATCTTCCTCGACTACGCGCAGAACCGGCAGTACAACTCGACCCGGGTCACGGCCCACGAGACCGGTCACGTGCTCGGCCTGCCGGACCACTACTCGGGACCGTGCAGCGAGCTGATGTCGGGCGGCGGCCCCGGCACGTCCTGCACCAACCCCTATCCGAACACCAATGAGCGCAACCGGGTGAACTCCCTGTGGCAGAACGGCTTCGCGGCCGCGCTCGCCCGCAGCGGTTCCTGACCCACCAGCCCAAAGGGGCCACCTCGCAGGACGGGGTGGCCCTTAGCGGCGCGGACACCGCCCCGGCGGTTGTCCGCGGACGCGTGCACCGCGCCGGTGACCGTTCCCGGACGCGTGCACCGTGCCGGTGACTGTTCGCGAACGCATGCACCGCGCCGGCGGTTGTCCGCAGACGTGCACCGCGCCGGCGGCTGTTCGCGGCCGGCAGCCTGTGTCAGCTGTTGAGTTCGGTGCGGACGAGGGCCAGCAACTCGTCCTCCGTCATCCCGAGTTCACGGGCGTCGCCGACCATCTCGCGTACCCGCTCCAGCAGCCTGGCGCGGTGCGGGGAGGCGCCGACGGCGACCACCGCGCCGCGTCCCCGGCGCAGTTCGATCAGCCCTTCCTCGCGCAGTCGCTGGTAGCCGCGCAGCGCCGTGTGCACATTGACGCCCAGCGATTCGGCGAGGACCCGGGCGGCGGGCAGCCTCTCCCCGGGGTCCACCGTCCCCTCGGCGACGGCACGGCGCACACAGGCCGCGATCTGGTCGCCGAGCGGCACGGTGGAGGTGGGGTCGACCCTGAAGAGCATGGTCAGTGTTCCGTTCGACGCTGGTCGACCAGGGTGTTGAGGAGCGCGGCAGCGGTCGCCGAGTCGTCGACGGTCACCGCGAAGTCCCGTCCGCCGGACAACCGTGCCACGATCCCCTCACCGGAACGGATCATGACTCCGGTGCGCCCGGGGCGGATCCGGTAGCCCCAGCCCCCGTACTCGGCAAGGACATTGATCCTACGGCTGCTCGCCGCCTCGATCCGGTCGAGCGGGACCCGTATGCGCGGCCACGGCAGCACCCCGGAGACCGTGATGCCGCGCCGGTCCACGGTGACGCAGGGACGGGCGAAGCTCGCCACGAGCACGCCGACGAGGAGAGCCGGAACCGCCGCGGCCCAGCCCGTGGTGAACAGCAGGACGACCCCGGCTCCGAGCACGGCGAGCGCGGCCGGCGGCAGCCACCGGTTGCCGGCGCTGCGCGCCCACCCCGCGACCTCCCCGTCGGCCAGCGCGATCCGTTCGCCGTCACCGGCCGACCCGTCGGCGGCGGGCCCCTCCGGTACGGGAACCAGGGCGGCGAGCAGCAGACCGAGCCCGAACGCGAGCACGGCGACCCCCAGGGCCACGACGATGTGCCACATCGGGAACGAGACGTCCTGCGCGCGGCCCTGCGCGTCCTCCGCGGCATCCACGTTGACGAGCAGGACGACCGCCATCAGGTAGCCGAGGAACCCGGCGAGGGCATAGCCACTGGCGACGAGCTTCCGGTACGCGGGGCCGGTGAACTTGCCCCCGACCGCCATCAGGGTCCACAGGACGCCGGTCCCGATGAGCAGGACCGTGGTGATCGCGATGTACGAGCCCTGGCCCGCGTGGTCGTCCGCTCGGCCGTTGCCCACGAAGTGGCTGGCCAGCTGCGCGGGCAGCCGGTCACGGCGGGTGGCGAAAAGGATGAGGTCGGCGGCGAGCGCGAGCAGGAACGGCAGAACTGCAAGGGCCACGCGGCCGACATTCTCTCGATTCATCAAAACCTCCATTGTTCGCATGCTAGTAGAACAATGGAGCCAGGGCAATGACACGGCAATGGCAGGGCAATGCCGAACCCGCCTGACGGTGGCGCTCTGTCAGGCGGGTTCGGGTGGCCGGCCGGTGCGGTGCAGGTTGTTGGCCGGTGCGGTGTGGGTGGTTGGTCAATACGGGAGGTACGGGAGGTACGGGAGGTACGGGAGGCCGACGGTTCAAGCAGCCAAGCGGGTGGGCAAGCGGTCAGGCCAGTTCGAGCGGGAACGCGCCGCGGTGGCCGGTGCCCGCACCCGCCGCCGGCCGGGGCTCGAACTCCGGGCAGCTCCAGGTCTCCTGGACGAAACCGCTGCGCCGGTCCCAGAGATCGAGGACATCGCCCTCGCCGTCCGCCCCCCGGTAGGCATCCTTGGCACCCCGGAAGCAGGCGAGGCCACCGGACAGACCACGGCCCGGCGCCGGGAAGTAGTCCGAGAAGGCGCAGGCTATACAGGTCTGGAGCCGGATCCCGGGCGGAAGGACCCGCTGGATGGTGGCGAGCGCGGCCCCGAAGTCACTCTCGGCCCGATGGGACCGGAAGGCCGCTCCGCCGAACCGCAGCTCCAGGTAGAGGTACGGGTCCGGCCTGCGCAGGGACAGCAGGCAACTGAGCGTCGCCTGCTGGGCCGTCCCGTCCGCGGTGACCGGGAACGGCAGGTCCCATTCCAGGACGCAGTCGTTGAGCACACCGTCCGCCAGGGCGAACGTATCGCCCTCGGCCGGCATGCCCGCGGCCGGGCGAAGACCGTCGAAGCTTTCGCCCTCGAAGTCGACGCCCCGGATACGGAGGCGGAGTTGCTGTCCGTCGGTGGTGAGGATGACGGCATCGGATCCCTGCCGGTCCCGGTACCACCCTGCCCACGACTCATCTGTCATGGGCACGGACTGTAGCTCGTGCCTCCGACACTCCCCCTGCCGCCCTCCACTTCCTCGCACGGGCCCTGTGACCTCGGCCGATCATCAACCCGCCCGCCGCACCCACTCACCCGCTCACTCGACTCACCGCGTGGACCACACGCTCACCCACCTGCCCACCGGTCCGCCCGCCCGGCCCGGCCCGCCACCGGGGTCCGCCCCTCGCCTCCGCCCCTTCGCTCAGTGCGCCCGGCGGGTGACGAACTCCGCCAGGGCCAGGAGGTCGCCCGCCGCGGACAGATCGGGCACGGCGCGGGACAGATGGTGCACGGCACGCGCCATCCGGTCCGCGGCACAGACCTGCGCCCAGTCGCGGCCGCCGGCCCGGTCGACGGCATCCGCCGCGCGGCTCACCTCGCCGGCCGTGTTCATGGCGCCCCGGTAGAGCGTGGCAAGCTCCGCGGCGGCCGGGGTGCCGGACGTGAGCGCGGCGACCACGGGCAACGACTTCTTGTGGGCGGCGAGATCGGCCCCGACCGGCTTCCCCGTCTGGGCCGGGTCCCCCCAGATGCCGATCAGGTCATCGATGAGCTGGAACGCCAGCCCCGCCTCCCGGCCGAAACCGTCCATCGCCCCGACGGCTTGCTCGTCCACGCCCGCGTAGAGCGCACCCAGCGCGCAGGCGCAGCCGAGCAGAGCGCCCGTTTTGGCCGTGGCCATGGCAAGGCACTCGTCCAACGAGACCTCGTCCGGGCCGCGTTCCTCGAAGGCGCAGTCGGCCTGCTGGCCCGCGCACAGCTCGATGACACAGGTCGAGAGCCGGGCCGACGCGCGCGGCGACACCGCTCGGGCGTCCTCGGCGAGAAGCCGCTGGGCGAGGGCCAGCATGGCGTCGCCCGCGATGACCGCGTCCGGGATGCCGAAGACCGCCCAGGCCGTGGCGCGGTGACGACGGGTCCGGTCCTCATCGATGACGTCGTCGTGCAGCAGGGTGAAGTTGTGGGCCAGCTCCACCGCGACGGCTGCCCTCACGGCGTCCCGGGGGTCGCCTCCGAGTGCCCGGGTGGCGGCCAGGACGAGCGCGGGCCTGATCGCCTTGCCCGCACCGCCCGCGGCCGGGCTGCCGTCGGCGTGCTGCCAGCCGAAGTGGTACATGGCGACGCGCCGGATCGAACCGGGCAGTGAGGCGACCGCGGCCCGCAGGTGGGGGTCGACGAGGGATCGGGTGTGCTCCAGGAGCGCCGCGGCCTCGTTGCCCTCGGTCGCGGCATCGGTATGGGTCATGGTCAATCGGTCACCCCGGTCGTTGCCGTCCCGGCCCGGTCGCTGTCGCCACGGGGCCGGGGACGTGGGTGGTTGCTGTGGGTACTGCGGACCGTGGCCGAGGGGCCCGGACCGCGGGGCGGGCCCCGGCGGTCGGAGCCCCCGGGCGCGGGGCGGGTGGTGAAGGTCCCGCCTGCCCCGCGGCGCCGGGCCGGACCTAACGCCAGCGGCTGACCTCGACGTTTTCCAGGACGCCGAGGGCGTCCGGTACCAGCACGGCCGCCGAGTAGTAGGCGGTCACGAGGTAGGAGATGATCGCCTGCTCGTCGATCCCCATGAAGCGGACCGACAGGCTGGGCTCGATCTCGTCGGGGATGCCGGTCTGCTGGAGTCCGACGACGCCCTGTTCGGCCTCACCGGTCCTCATGCAGATGATCGATGTGGTGCGGGCGTCGGTGACCGGGATCTTGTTGGACGGGAAGATCGGAACCCCGCGCCAGGCCGGCATACGGTGTCCGCCGACATCCACGCTCTCCGGGACCAGACCGCGCTTGCTGCACTCCCGGCCGAAGGCGGCGATGGCCCGCGGGTGGGCCAGGAAGAGTTTCGATCCGCGGCGGCGCGAGAGCAGTTCGTCCATGTCGTCGGGGCTGGGCACCCCGTCGTGCGGCTGGATCCGCTGGCCGTAGTCGCAGTTGTTGAGCAGGCCGAACTCGCGGTTGTTGATCAGCTCGTGCTCCTGGCGCTCACGCAGCGCCTCGACCGTGAGCCGCAACTGCTGCTCGGTCTGGTTCATCGGCTGGTTGTAGAGGTCGGCGACCCGGCTGTGGACCTTCAGCACGGTCTGCGCGACGCTCAGTTCGTACTCGCGCGGCGCGGAGTCGTAGTCGACGTACGTGTGCGGGACGACGGCCTCGCCGACATGGCCCGCGGACAGGTCGATCGCCGCCTCGCCGTACTTGTTGGTGCGCTGCTGCGGGATCGCCAGCAGTCCGGCGAGATGCTCACGCAGCGAGTCGGACCGCTCGGCGAGGTTGAGCACATCCGCCCGCTGCAGCGTCAGTACGGTGCAGTCGGTGACGGCGCGGGCCGTGTACTCCCAGAGGGCGTCGCCCTCGATGAGCGAGTGGTCACCGAAGTAGGCCCCGTCGGCATGCACCCCGAGCACCGTCTCGTCCCCGTAGGGGCCGGTGCCGATCTTCTCGACCCTTCCGTGCGCCAGCAGGAAGACCCGGTCCGCCGCCTCACCGGCCGTGGCCAGGAGCTGTCCGGCGGGAATGTCACGCTGCTCGCACCTCCGGGCCAGCTCGGCGAGCGCCTCCGCGTCCCCGAAGTCCCTCAGGGCCGGGAGTTCGCCGAGCTCGGCGGGGATGACCGCTACCCGGTCCCCGGTCTGCACGAAGGTCACCCGGCCGTCGCCGACCGAGTAGCTCAGCCTGCGGTTCACCCGGTATGTGCCGCCCTGCACCTGGACCCACGGGAGCATCTTCAGCAGCCACCGCGAGGTGATCTCCTGCATCTGCGGAGCGGACTTGGTGGTCGTCGCGAGGTTCCGCGCGGCTGCCGTGCCAAGACTCTGCTGCGGCGACACCTGCACGTTCTGAACCTCTTCACCAACGGACATCTGACGTCCTCTCGATCATCGGCTGACCTGCAGAAGAAGCCTTCCAGCGCGGGGCCCGACGCGCCATTACACAAAAGAGTGTGACTAATAGGGCTTTGGGCTGGGCACAACGCTGCGCGATGCCCATGGACCAGTTAACTTGCATCTTGAATGCCAATTATCTACGGTGACGGTCATGCGGCTGACGAGATTCACCGACGTGGCGCTGCGCGTGCTGATGCGCCTCGCCGTCGTGGAGAACGAGGATCCGCCGACCACCCGCGAGGTGGCGGCGACCATAAAAGTGCCGTACTCCCACGCGGCGAAGGTCGTGGCCCGGCTCCAGCACCTCGGCCTGGTCGAGGCCCGACGGGGCCGCGGCGGCGGACTCGCCGTCACCGCGCGCGGCCGGTCCGCCTCGATCGGCGGGCTCGTCCGCGAGCTGGAGGGCCCCGGCGACGTCGTCGACTGCGAGGGCACCACCCCGTGCCCACTGCGGTCGGCGTGCCGGCTGCGCGGAGCGCTGCGCGAGGCGGCGGAAGCCTTCTACGCCACGCTCGACCCGATCACCGTCACCGAACTCACCGCCTCCCCCACCGGTCCGCTCCTGATCAGCATCAGCAGCGGACGGCCACCCGGCCGCTGAACCACCACGGCCTTCCACTCCACCCCCACGCCGCACTTCACCGCGCTCTAAAATACGCATCTGATATGCCAATTCAAACCCGAGGAGTCACGATGCTCTCCGAGCCGTCGACCGCCACTGTCCGCGCCACCCTCCCCGCCGTCGGCGCGGCCATCGGAGACATCGCGGATCTCTTCTACCGCAAGCTGTTCGACGCCCACCCCGAGCTGCTGCGCGACCTCTTCAACCGCGGCAACCAGGCCTCCGGCGCCCAGCGCCAGGCGCTCGCCGGCTCCATCGCCGCGTTCGCCACCCAGCTGGTCGAACACCCGGACACCCGCCCCGACGTCATGCTCGGCCGCATCGCGCACAAGCACGCCTCGCTCGGTATCACCGCCGCCCAGTACGACGTCGTGCACACCCACCTGTTCGCCGCCATCGCCGAGGTGCTCGGCGACGCCGTGACCCCGGAGGTCGCCGCCGCCTGGGACGAGGTCTACTGGCTGATGGCCAACGCCCTGATCGCCATCGAGGAGCGGCTGTACGCGCAGCAGGGCGTGCTCGCCGGTGATGTCTGGCGCGACTGGGAGGTGGTTTCCCGGGCAACGGAGACCGCGGACGTCGTCACCTTCCAGCTCCGCCCCGCCGACGGCGCGCCCGCCCCCGGCTTCCACCCCGGCCAGTACGTCTCGGTACAGATCGAACTCCCGGACGGCGCACGCCAGATCCGCCAGTACAGCCTCTCCTCGGCCCCCGGCTCCCCGCTCCGCTCGATCACCGTCAAGCGGGTGCACGGCGACGGCTCCCCCGACGGTGAGGTCTCGCGGCAGCTGCACGACCGGGTCCGGGCGGGCGACCGGCTCCGGGTCTCGGCCCCGTACGGCGACCTCGTGCTGAAGTCCCCCGATGCCCCGCTCCTGCTCGCCTCCGCGGGCATCGGATGCACCCCGATGCTCTCGATGCTGGAGCACCTCGCGAGCGACGGTCACCGCGCCCCGGTCACCGTCGTGCACGGCGACCGCTCCCCCGACGACCACGCCATGCGCACCGACCACGCCCTGCTCACCGGCAAACTCCCCGACGCCACGGCACACTTCTGGTACGAGAACCCCGAGCCGGGCCACCCCGCGAACCGCACGGGCCTGGTCGACCTGACGGGTGTGGTCATCCCGTCCGGAACCCACGCCTACCTCTGCGGCCCGCTGCCCTTCATGCGGTCCGTGCGCACCCAGCTGCTCGCCAAGGGCGTCCCGTCGGCCGACATCCACTACGAGGTGTTCGGCCCCGACCTGTGGCTCGCCACGGCCTGAATCGGGCCCGGTGCTCGCGGAATTGGCCGGATCGGCTCGCACACCGCCCGAACAGGGCCCGTAAACAGCCCATTGGCGGCCCGGGGCCTCGTTTGTCGGGTACAAGCGCTGTACGGACATACTCCCCACGCGCAACAAGGAGTCGGCCATGTCCTCACCCATGTCCGCGAGCACCTTCCTCGCCGCCCTGAAGAACGAGGGGCTCACCGTCGTCCAGGTCGGCGACTGGCGTACCCACAACCGCAGCCACAAGGGCTCCTGGGGCCCGGTCAACGGCGTGATGATCCACCACACCGCCACCAAGGGGACCGACGCCACCGTCCGGATCTGCCGCGACGGCCGCACCGGCCTGCCGGGGCCGCTGTGCCACGGCGTCATCACCAAGGACGGCCGGGTCCATCTGGTCGGCCACGGCCGGACCAATCACGCCGGTCTCGGCGACGGCGACGTCCTGCGCGCCGTCATCGCCGAGAAAGGCCTCCCGCCGGACAACGAGGCCGACACCGATGGAAACCAGTACTTCTACGGCTTCGAGTGCGAGAACCTCGGCGACGGCGAGGACCCCTGGCCCGACGTCCAGCTCGAAGCCATCGCGAAGGCCGCGGCCGCGGTCTGCCGCCACCACGGCTGGACCTCCAGATCGGTCATCGGTCACCTGGAGTGGCAACCGGGCAAGGTCGACCCGCGCGGCTTCACCATGGCCTCCATGCGGGCACGGATCCACGACTGTCTGAAGTAGCCGGCGAGGTGGCCCGCCCGGGACGTGTCCACAATGGGGCATGCCCGCCACACCCTCCGATCCGCCCGGCCTCTCCCGGCTGCGGCCGGCGCTCCCCTCGCCCCTGCAGCCGGCCGCGGACGACCGCTTCGAACGTCACGGCGTACGGCTGCTGCTCAAGCGCGACGATCTGATCCACCAGGATCTGCCCGGCAACAAGTGGCGCAAGCTCGCCCCCAACCTGCTCGCCGCCGCCGGCCGTCCCGTGCTGACGTTCGGCGGGGCGTACTCCAACCACCTGCGGGCCACGGCCGCCGCGGGCCGGCTGCTGGGCTTCCGTACGGTCGGCGTCGTCCGCGGCGACGAGCTGGCGCACCGCCCGCTCAACCCCTCGCTCGCGCAGTGCGCCGCCGACGGCATGCGGCTGCACTTCGTGGACCGCCGGACGTACCGCGCCAAGGCCGATCCACAGGTCCTGGCCGGGCTGCTGAGCGCCCACGGGGAGTGCGAGGTCATCCCGGAGGGCGGCAGCAACGCGATGGCCGCACAGGGCTGCACAGAGCTCGGGCGCGAGCTGCTCGGCCGGGTCGACGTGGCCGCGGTGGCCTGCGGCACCGGCGGCACCCTCGCAGGCCTCGCCGCCGGCCTCGCACCGGGACAGCGCGCCCTCGGCATCCCGGTCCTGCGCGGCGGCTTCCTGGGGGACGCGGTACGGGACCTCCAGCGGGAGGCGTTCGGCGGACCGGCCGGCACCTGGTCCCTGGACGAGCGCTTCCACTTCGGCGGGTACGCCCGCACCACTCCCGGGCTGCACGCCTTCGCGGACGACTTCGAGGACCGGCACGGGCTGCCGATCGAGCGGCTCTATGTGGCCAAATTGCTGTACGCGCTCACGGAGCTGGCCGGGCAAGGCGCGTTCCCCGCCGGCACGACGGTCGCCGCCGTGATCACCGGCCGCCCGGACCCCACCGAGCCGCCCGGCGCCCCGCAGAAACCGCCCGGCGGCCACTGACCGGGCGGCCGCGCCCTGGCACGCACGCTTCACGGTCCGAGGTCACCCGGCAGCCCCTCAGCCGTCCGCCTCCTCCCGGTAGGCCGCCGCCTCCTCCAGGTCGAGGCGCCTGAGCAGGGTCCGCAGCATCTCGTCGTCGATGGCCCGCTCGTCCCGCAGCCGTACGAAGACCTCGCGCTCGGCCGCGATCATCTCGCCGGCCAGCCGCCGGTAGGTGTCGTCCGCCGACTCCCCCGTCACCGGATTCGACGCCCCCAGCCGCTCCCAGACGGCGTTGCGGCGCCGCTCCAGGACGGTGCGCAGCCGGTCGACGAGCGGCTGGGGCAGCTGGTTGCGCTCGTCGGTGAGCAGCTCCTCCAGCCGCGCCTCCGCGGCCGCGGAGGCCTCGCTCTGCGCCTGTGCCTCGGCGAGCGTCTCGGTCTGCAGGTCGCGCCCGGGAAGCCTCAGTACACGCACCAGGAGCGGCAGCGTGAGCCCCTGCACGACCAGGGTGCCGATGACCGTGGTGAACGTCAGGAAGAGCACCAGGTTGCGGGCCGGGAAGTGCGCGCCGCCGGCCGTGAGCGTCGGGATGGAGAAGGCGATGGCGAGCGAGACGACGCCGCGCATCCCGGCCCAGCCGACGATCAGCGGCGCGGTCCAGTCGGTCTCGGGTTCCCGGTCCCTGATCCGTTTCGACATCCACCGGGGCAGGTAGGTCGCAGGATAGACCCAGACGAACCGGACCACGACGACCGCCAGGAACACCGCCACCGCGTACCAGACGGTGTCCACGACGGCGTACGCACCGAGCCCCCTCAGTACGAAGGGCAGCTGGAGGCCGATCAGGGCGAAGACCGCGGACTCCAGGACGAAGGCGACCATCTTCCAGACGGCTGCCTCCTGGAGCCTGGTCGCGAAGTCCACCTGCCAGGCCCGGTGGCCCAGATAGAGCGCGACGACGACCACCGCGAGCACCCCCGAGGCGTGCACGCGTTCGGCCGCCGCGTACGCCACGAAGGGGATCAGGAGCGACAGGGTGTTCTGGAGCAGCGCCTCCTTCAGGTGCGTACGGAGCCAGTGCAGCGGCACCATGAGCACCAGGCCGACCCCGACACCGCCGACCGCCGCGAGGAAGAACTCGCCGATGCCGGCGCCCCAGCTCATCCCCTCGCCGACGGCCGCGGCCAGCGCCACCTTGTACGCGGTGATCGCGGTGGCGTCGTTCACCAGGGACTCGCCCTGGAGGATCGTCGTGACCCGGGCCGGCAGGCCGACCCTGCGGGCGATGGCCGCGGCCGTGACCGCGTCCGGCGGGGCGATCACGGCGCCCAGCACCAGTGCCGCGGTGAGCGGCAGATCGGGCACCAGCCGGTACGCCAGCCAGCCGACCGCGAAGGTCGCGAACAGCACATAGCCGACGGAGAGCAGCGCGACGGGGCGGAGATTGGCCCGCAGGTCCAGGTAGGAGCTGTCGACGGCGGCCGTGTAGAGCAGCGGTGGCAGCAGGAGCGGCAGGACGATGTGCGCGCTCAGCGTGTACGTCGGCACCCCCGGCACATACGAGCCGATCAGCCCCATGGCCACCAGCAACAGTGGGGCGGGCACCGGCGTACGGCGGGCCAGCCCCGCCATCGCCGCACTGGCCGCGACCAGTGCCACCAGCGGCAATGCGTACATCTCACGGTCCTCGCATCCGTCGTAACCTGGCAATCATGAGTGAGTGCTCGCACGTATCAGACCTGCCGCGCCCTGAGCCCGTGCCCCTCAGCGAGACCTGTCTCGAATGCCGGGCAGCGGGCACCCAACCCGTACAGCTGCGACTCTGCCTGGCCTGCGGCCATATCGGCTGCTGTGATTCGTCACCCCTGCAGCACGCCACCACGCACTTCGAGGACACCGGTCACCCAGTGATGCGAAGTTTCGAACCCGGCGAAAGCTGGCGCTGGTGCTTCGAGGACGGTTCGATCGTCTGACGTCTGGGTACGTCAAACCGGCGCCTGTTGTTCGTAATTGACCGTCACAGACCCCTAGCCACTGTGTGTGCCCATGTGCTTACCATGAGTGACAGTCATGGGACGGGGTCTTGGCGACACGGCATCATGGATCGCGATAGCGTCGCCGGACCAAGAACCGAAGACGTACCACATGGCTCCGGGCACTCTTCCCGGATCCTCGAATGAGTTTGTGCCACCTTGGAGGTGAGGGTGTCCCAGATCGCAGGCGAGCCCGGGAATCAGGACTTCGTAGAGGTCCGGCTGCCCGCTGCGGGTGCCTACCTGTCGGTGCTGCGTACGGCCACGGCCGGTCTCGCAGCGCGCTTGGACTTCACTCTCGACGAGATCGAGGATCTTCGCATCGCGGTCGACGAGGCCTGCGCGATCCTGCTTCAGCAGGCCGTGCCCGGCTCCGTCCTCAGCTGCGTCTTCCGTCTCATCGACGATTCTCTCGAGGTGACGGTTTCGGCCCCCACCACGGACGGGCGGGCCCCGGAGCGCGACACCTTCGCCTGGACGGTGCTCTCCGCACTGGCAGGAAAGGTCGACTCCACGGTCGCCGATGACCGGACGGTCAGCATCAGCCTGTACAAACAGCGCGGCGCGGGACCCGGGCCGGCGTGAGCAACGGGAACGGGGACGGTCCTGTGCGGGACGAGACGATCCGACCAGGGGTGGTGCACTCAGCAGGCATCCCGGAGCAGCAGGCCCTGACTCATCCGGTGGACGGGGCGGACCTTCCCCGTGCGGTGGACGGGGCGGACGGGCCCGCCGGCCGTACGGTCGTGGTGGAGCAGTCGCAGGCGGAGCGGGCAGGCCAGATGAGCGAGCACGTGCACCACGATCCACACGACCGCAGCGGGGCGCGGGCGTTGTTCATCGAGCTGGGCAAGCTTCCCGACGGCTCGGCCGCGAAGGCCGAACTGCGCAATCGGCTGGTGCGGATGCATCTGCCGCTCGTGGAGCACCTGGCCCGGCGCTTCCGCAACCGGGGCGAGCCGCTGGACGATCTGACCCAGGTCGCCACGATCGGCCTGATCAAGTCGGTGGACCGGTTCGATCCGGAGCGGGGCGTCGAGTTCTCGACGTACGCGACGCCCACCGTCGTCGGTGAGATCAAGCGCCATTTCCGTGACAAGGGCTGGGCGGTGCGGGTGCCGCGCCGCCTCCAGGAGCTGCGGCTCTCGCTGACCACGGCGACCGCGGAGCTCTCCCAGCAGCACGGCCGTTCGCCCACGGTGCACGAGCTGGCGGAGCGGCTCGGCATCTCCGAGGAAGAGGTCCTCGAGGGCCTGGAATCGGCCAATGCCTACAGCACGCTCTCACTGGACGTGCCGGACACGGACGACGAGTCCCCCGCGGTCGCGGACACGCTCGGTTCCGAGGACGAGGCGCTGGAGGGGGTCGAGTACCGGGAGTCGCTCAAGCCGCTGCTGGAGGACCTGCCGCCGCGGGAGAAGCGGATCCTGTTGCTGCGGTTCTTCGGCAACATGACCCAGTCGCAGATCGCGCAGGAGGTCGGCATCTCGCAGATGCATGTCTCGCGACTGCTGGCCCGCACCCTGGCGCAGCTGCGCGAGCGGCTGCTCGTCGAGGAGTAGCCGGACGGTGCGCGGCCCGGGAGACCGGTGTCCGCGCCCCCCGCGGCCATCCGCCCCGGGCCTGCGAAGCGCGCCCGCGCTGCCTCGCGCAGCTGTCAGGCGTCGGGGTCGGTGTCGGGCGCCGTGCCCGGCCGGCGGATGCCGAGGGCCTCGATCGTCGCCGGCCTTGCCAGCTGGTACAGCGCGGTCAGCGACCCCGCCGCGAGGACGATCCCGGCCGGGATCAACACGCCGTGGGACCGCAGCAGCGTCCACGCCACCGGCAGCGCGACGATCTGGGTGATGAGGGCCGGGCCGCGGCTCCAGCTGCGCCGCAGCAGCAGTCCGCGGGCGGCGAACAGCGGGATCAGCCCGAGGGCGATCAGCGTCAGACCGCCCATTTCGGCCTGTTGCGGGCTGTCGGGGCGACCCAGCAGCCCCATGACCAGCATGTAGATCCCGCCGATGACGAGGGTCGCGCCTTCGAGGGCGTTGAGTCCGGCCACGAGCGTGAGCCTGGCCGGCTTCGGCGGTTCGGCCAGCGGCATCGACGAGGGCGCGTTCTGCTGAGTACTCACCCTTGCAGGTTGGCATCCCGGGCCCGCGAAAGCGAAGCCGGGGTCGCGACACCACCGGAACGTGGCGGCTCCGGTCGCCCCACCGCGCCCGGATCGTCACCGTGCGTGAAGGTCACCGGGCGGGACTACAGACCGATACCCCGCGGTAGGTAGTCTGGCGGTCATGCGCGCACTTCTTGTGGTCAATCCAGCTGCTACCACCACCAGTGCGCGTACCCGTGACGTGCTCATTCATGCACTGGCCAGCGAGATGAAGCTGGAGGCCGTGACCACCGAGTACCGCGGGCACGCCCGCGATCTGGGGCGTCAGGCCGCCGACAGCGACGACATCGATCTCGTGGTGGCACTCGGCGGCGACGGCACGGTCAACGAGGTCGTGAACGGCCTGCTGCACAACGGCCCCGACATAGACAACCTGCCGAAGCTCGCCGTGGTTCCCGGTGGCTCCACCAATGTCTTCGCACGCGCGCTCGGTCTGCCCAACGACGCGGTGGAGGCGACCGGCGCCATTCTGGACGCGCTGGCCAATCACACGGAGCGCACCGTCGGCCTCGGCCTGGCGGCCGGTACACCCGGCACCGAGGACGAATCGGTTCCGGAACGCTGGTTCACCTTCTGCGCCGGCCTCGGATTCGACGCCGGTGTCATCGGCCGGGTCGAACAACGGCGCGAACAGGGCAAGCGGTCGACCCATGCGCTGTACGTCCGACAGGTGCTCCGCCAATTCGTCGAGGAACCGCACCGGCGGAACGGAATGATCACACTCGAGGTCCCCGGCCAGGACCCGGTCACCGATCTCGCGCTCTCCATAAT
The DNA here is from genome assembly GCF_007829885.1 of Streptomyces brevispora. Lineage (NCBI taxonomy): Bacteria > Bacillati > Actinomycetota > Actinomycetes > Kitasatosporales > Streptomycetaceae > Streptomyces > Streptomyces brevispora. Next base: position 4,379,431 of record NZ_VIWW01000001.1, on the reverse strand, counting down.
CTGCAATACGGCACCCTGGACCTACCTGGGGAACCGCCCGATATACGCCTCCCCGAAGGCCTCGTTCGACACCGCCCTGGACGTCCTCGGCCTGCGACGACTGTCGACGGCGGCGGTCACCCGCTACGCCACCCAGCTGCTCACTTCGAGTCCCGAAAAGGGCCCGCACGGCAAGCACGCGGTTTCACGGCATGACCTCACGGACTTCACCTTGCATTCAAAGGCTCCACTGCCCTTCCAGATGGACGGCGACCACCTGGGACTGCGTACGAGTGTGACGTTCACAGGCGTACGCCGTGCACTGCGTGTGATTGTGTGAGTGGAAGGGACCAAAGTCCTTTAACTCGAACGTTTGGACTGGCTTCCACCCTCTAGAAGTACGGCTGTGACCTAGTCGACACCGAGGAATCAAAAAAAAGTTTCCAGAAGGGGTTGTATCCGTCGCCGAGGTTTGCGAATCTCTACATGGCGATCGGGACGGCCCGCAACAACGGCCTCCACTGAGAGCCAGAACCCCTCCTCACTTCACAGGACCACATCCAGTTCATCTGGGCGTCGGACCTACACCTGCGGGGGGATTCGTGAAAGCGTTCACATTCACAAGCCACAGTACGTAATACCAAGGAGAGGTAGCAGCCATGGACTGGCGTCACAACGCCGTTTGTCGTGAGGAAGACCCGGAGCTGTTCTTCCCCATCGGCAACACCGGTCCTGCGCTGCTGCAGATCGAGGAAGCCAAGGCCGTCTGCCGTCGCTGCCCCGTCATGGAGCAGTGCCTGCAGTGGGCGCTCGAGTCCGGCCAGGACTCCGGCGTCTGGGGTGGCCTCAGCGAGGACGAGCGCCGCGCAATGAAGCGCCGCGCCGCTCGCAACCGGGCGCGCAACGCCAGCGCCTGACCGACGCCACCGCTACGAACCTCAGCCAGGCGGCGCGTACGGAGTGTACGCATCACCCCGCCCCCCGAGTCGCAGCGCGCAGTACCCCCGAAACGCACGCTTGACCAGGAAGCCCGGATCGTGACCAACGGTCCGGGCTTCCTGCTGTGCGTGTGTCCGGCAGCGGGGCCGGATGCTACTTGTCGGCGCGGACCGGGATGTCGAGGATGACCTGGGTGCCGCTCTCGGGTCCCGGCACCATGCCGAACGTCCCGCTCAACTCGCCCTCCACCAGCGTCCGCACGATCTGGAGCCCCAGGTTGCCGGCCCGCTGCGGGTCGAACCCCTCGGGCAGGCCGCACCCGTCGTCCTGAACGGTGATCAGCAGCCGGCCCTCGGTGGGCGAACCGCCCCGCACCACGGAGACCTCGACCGTGCCGGACTCGGCGACTCCGAATGCGTGCTCCAGCGCGTTCTGCAGCACTTCGGTGAGGACCATCGCCAGCGGGGTGGCCACTTCGGCGTCGAGGATGCCGAAGCGTCCCGAGCGGCGGCAGGTCACCTTTCCGGGCGAGATCTCGGCGACCATGGCGATGACCCGGTCGGCGATCTCGTCGAACTCCACCCGCTCGTCCAGATTCTGAGACAGCGTCTCATGCACGATGGCGATCGAGCCGACGCGCCGCACCGCCTCGTTGAGCGCCTCACGGCCCTGCTCGGAGTCCATCCGGCGGGCCTGCAGCCGCAACAGGGCGGCCACCGTCTGGAGGTTGTTCTTCACCCGGTGGTGGATCTCCCGGATGGTGGCGTCCTTGGTGATCAACTCGCGCTCGCGGCGCCGCAGTTCCGTGACGTCACGGAGCAGGACCAGGGAGCCGATCCGGACCCCCTTGGGCTTGAGCGGGATCGCCCGGAGCTGGATCACACCGCCCGCGCACTCGACCTCGAACTCACGGGGCGCGTAACCGCTGGCCATTTTGACCAGCGCCTCGTCCACCGGCCCGCGGGAGGGCGCGAGTTCGGCGGTGATCCCGCCGAGGTGCTGCCCGACCAGGTCGGAGGCGAGTCCGAGACGGTGGTACGCGGAGAGGCCGTTGGGGCTGGCGTACTGGACGACGCCGTCGGCGTCGAGCCGGACCAGCCCGTCACCGACCCGCGGCGAGGCGTCCATGTCGACCTGCTGACCGGGGAACGGAAAGGACCCGGCGGCGATCATCTGGGCCAGGTCGGAGGCCGACTGGAGGTAGGTCAGCTCCAGCCGGGACGGGGTGCGGACCGTGAGGAGGTTGGTGTTGCGGGCGATGACACCCAGCACGCGGCCCTCCCGGCGCACGGGGATCGACTCGACCCGTACGGGGACCTCCTCGCGCCACTCCGGGTCGCCCTCGCGCACGATCCGGCCCTCGTCCAGCGCCGCGTCCAGCAGCGGCCGGCGGCCGCGCGGCACCAGATGGCCGACCATGTCGTCCTGGTACGAGGTGGGGCCGGTGTTGGGCCGCATCTGGGCGACGGACACATAGCGGGTGCCGTCGCGGGTGGGGACCCAGAGCACCAGGTCGGCGAAGGAGAGGTCGGAGAGCAGTTGCCACTCCGAGACCAGCAGGTGGAGCCACTCGAGGTCGGTGTCACTCAGGGCTGTGTGCTGGCGGACGAGGTCGTTCATGGAGGGCACGCGTGCGAGCGTACCTGTGGATGTGCACAGGTACCGAACCGGACGGCCCGGCCGTACGTGCCGGGAGAAGGGCCGGAAATCACCGCGCCCCATGGATGGACAGGGATGAATGGTCTAGTCCACAATGCTCAAGACGGAACCTCCGCTCTCCCCGCACAGGAGAGCGGAACGAGGTACCCGCGCTCTCTGCCCTGACTGCGCCGGTACCTCTCCCAGGCCGGGGGCACCGCACACCGCCGGCCGAACCGGCCGCCCCCTGGGCGGCCTTGCTCCGGGCTGCGGTGCTGGTCGGGCTGAGGGTCCCGGCCCGGCGCCGCGGCCCGCGGGTGTCTTCCGGGCCGTCCGGCCGCCCGGTCAGTGCGTTTCGGTGACCTTCGCGAGCGCGCGCGGCGCGTCCGGGTCCTGGCCGCGGGCGATCGTCACCTCGTACGCCAGCATCTGCAGCGGCAGGATCTCCAGGATCGGCTGGACCTCCTCGGCGACCCCGGCAGTCGGCAGTACGAAGCCCGCGGACGCCGCTGCCACCTGGGCCTTCGGGCCGACCACGAAGAGGTCGGCGCCACGTCCGCGCAGCCGGTCGAGCACCGGCTGGAGGGCCTCGCCGCCCCGGCCGTCGGTGACCACGGCGATCACCGGGGAGATGTTGTCGACCATGGCGAGCGGGCCGTGCAGCAGATCGGCGCCGGAGTAGGACAGAGCGGGGATGTAGCTCGTCTCCATCAGCTTCAGGGCGGCCTCCTTGGCCGTGGGGTAGCCGTAGCCGCGCGAGGTGATGACCATGCGCTCGGCAAAGCGGTAGCGCGACGCCAGGGCCTTGACCTCGTCCCCGCGGGCCAGGATCGCCTCGGCGAGCTCAGGAAGGATCGCGGCCGCCGCACCGTCGCCGCCGCGCAGGCCCACCACGAACAGGTACAGGGACAGCAACGAGGCGGTGTACGTCTTGGTGGCCGGCAGGGCCTTCTCCGGACCCGCCAGGACGTCGATGTGGTACTCGGAGACCGCGACGAGCGGCGAGTCGGGGTTGTTGGTCACGGCCAGCGTCACCGCACCGGCCTCGCGCGCGGCCTTGGCGGACGCCACCAGGTCGGGCGAGCCGCCGGACTGGCTGACGGTGACGACCAGGACGTCCTTCAGATCCGGTTTCGCGCCGTAGGCGGTGGTGGTGGACATCGAGGCCAGGCCGCAGGGCAGCCCGAGCGTGATCTCGATCAGGTACTTCGCGTAGAGCGCGGCGTTGTCCGAGGTGCCGCGGGCGGTGAGCAGGACGAAGCGCGGCCGCCTCGCCGCGATCTCGGCGGCCACCGCCCGGATGGCGGGGATCCCCTGGTCGAGGATGCGCCGGAGCACCGCGGGCTGCTCCGCCATCTCGCCGGACATGATCCGGCCGGGCAGCTCGCCCTCGCCTGCCGGGTACGGGGCGGACATGTCTGGTGCCTCCCGGAGGTGTGCCGATGCGTCGGCCAAGTCGAACACGCGGTACCTCGGCCCCGCCAGCGGACGGCACCCGGCGGGGTTGCGGCGCCCGTCGCCCACCGTTCGCCCGCACGTACCCGGGCACCGTGTCCGCGTACGGCGAGTTCTGCTAGATTAGGACTTTGATTGGTCTATACCACATGTAGTCACTCCAGATCGGCAGGCCCCCGCGTGGAAGTTGTCATCGTCCCGGACGCCAAGGCAGGCGGCGAACTGATCGCAGGGGCCATCGGTGCCCTGCTGAGCCGCAAGCCCGACGCCCTTCTCGGCGTTGCCACCGGCTCGACCCCGCTGCCCATCTACCAGTCGCTGGCGGACCGGGTCCGCTCCGGTGCCGTGGACGCCTCGCGCGCCCGCATCTGCCAGCTCGACGAGTACGTCGGACTGCCGGCGGGCCACCCGGAGTCCTACCGCTCCGTGGTGCTGCGTGAGGTCGTCGAGCCGCTCGGACTGTCCGAGGCCTCGTTCATGGGCCCCGACGGCTCCGCGGAGGACGTCCAGGCCGCCTGTGAGGCCTACGACAAGGCGCTCGCCGAGGCCGGCGGGGTGGACCTCCAGCTGCTGGGCATCGGCACCGACGGGCACATCGGCTTCAACGAGCCGTGCTCCTCGCTCGCCTCCCGTACTCGGATCAAGACGCTCACCGAGCAGACCCGGGTGGACAACGCGCGCTTCTTCGACAACGACATCACGCAGGTGCCGCACCACGTGATCACCCAGGGCATCGGCACGATCCTGGAGTCCCGCCACCCGATCCTGCTCGCGACAGGCGAGGGCAAGGCCGACGCGGTGGCGCAGACGGTCGAGGGGCCGGTGGCCTCGGTCGTGCCCGCGTCCGCACTGCAGTTGCACCCGCACGCGACGATCGTGGTCGACGAGGCGGCGGCGTCGAAGCTGAAGCTGGCGGACTACTTCCGCGCCACGTTCGCGGCGAAGCCGCTGTGGCAGGGCATTTAGTCCTTGGCGTTACGCGGGAGGGGCCGGACACCTGGTGGTGTCCGGCCCCTCCCGCGTAACGGGCGTCCTGGTGGGCGCCTTGTCCTCGATCGCCGGACGGGCTTGACCCGTCCGCCCGGCGCGAGGAGTTGTCCTCGTCGCCGGACGGACTTGAATCAGCCGCCGGACGGGCTCTATCGGCCCGAGGTGATGACCTCTGCCGCGGCCAGACCGCAGACTCTGGCCGCGCCGTGGGTGGCGATGTGGAAGGTGCCCCTGGGTTCGGCCTGCGGGACGCCCATCTCGACCACGATCGTGTCCGGACGCTCCGCCAGCAGCGCGTCGATGGCCTCGGTCATCCACGGGTGACGGTGCGCGTCGCGGACGACCGCGACGATGCGCCGCTCCCCCGCGGCCCGCAGCACGTCGGCCGCGAGTTCCTCGGCCCCGCCGTCGTACGTGTCGGCCTCGGTGCCCGGTGCCAGCCGGGCCAGTTCGGCGGCGACACCCCACGGGGTCTCGGCACCGACCGCGATGTTCGCGACCGGGGTGAGAGCGGCGACGTACGCCGGCCCGGTGAGCGGTTCGGCCGCGCCGGTCACCACGACCGCGCGGCGGGCCGCGACCAGGCCGATGTCGGAGCCGATTGCCGTGCTGCCCCCGGCGCCGGACGCGGTCCCCTCCTGCGCTGCCGCGCCCGGTTCCGGGGCAGCCCCCCTGACCCGCTGCGTCCAGGACGCGAGGGCCCGTACACGTGCGGCGGCGTCGGCCAGCCGCTCCTCGGGCAGTTCACCGGCCCGGACCGCCGCGACGAGCGCGTCGCGCAGCCGGAGCACCGTGCTGTCGTCGTCGAGGCCGCCGCCGACACAGAGCGCGTCGGCGCCCGCCGCGATCGCGAGGACCGAGCCGCGCTCGATCCCGTACGTCGAGGCGATGGCCTGCATCTCCACGGCGTCGGTGACGATCAGGCCGTCGTAACCCAGCTCCTCGCGCAGCAGACCCGTGAGGATCTGCGGGCTCAGCGTCGCCGGACGGTGCGGGTCGAGCGCGGGAAGCAGGATGTGCGCGCTCATCACCGATTTGGAACCGGCCGCGATCGCCGCCCGGAAAGGCACCAGTTCACGGGCGTGCAGGGTTTCCAGGTCCACATCGATACGCGGCAGCGCGTGGTGCGAGTCGACCGCGGTGTCGCCGTGCCCCGGGAAGTGCTTGGTGCAGGCGGCGACGCCGGCGGCCTGGAGGCCCTCGACGTACGCGGCGGTGTGCCGGGCGACCAGGCGGGGTTCGGCGCCGAAGGACCGTACCCCGATGACCGGGTTGCCGGGGTTGGAGTTGACGTCCGCGGACGGCGCCCAGTTGAGGTTGACGCCGCATTCGGCGAGCCGGCGGCCCAGCTCCTGGGCGACGGCGCGGGTCAGTGCGACGTCGTCGACGGAGCCGAGCGCCAGGTTGCCGGGGAAGGACGAGCCGTGGCGCACCTCGAGCCGGGTGACGTCACCGCCCTCCTCGTCGATCGCGACGAGCACGTCGTCGCGTTCGGCGCGGAGCTGGGCGGTGAGCGCGGCGAGCTGCTCGGGCGTCTCGATGTTGCGGCCGAACAGGCCGACGGAGGAGAGGCCTTCGCCGACCCGGCGCAGCAGCCAGTCCGGGGCGGTGGTGCCGGTGAACCCCGGCTGCAGAACGGCGAGGGCGTCGCGGGTGACGGTATCCGTGGTGGATACGAGGGTGGTCATGGGCGGCGTTATCCCTTCACGGCACCAGAGGTGAGGCCGGTTGCCATGTACTTCTGTACCAGCAGGAAGAAGGCCACGACCGGGATCGCGATCATCGTCGAGGCGGCCATCAGCGCGCCGTAGTCGATGCCTCGCGAGGTCGTGAAGTTCATCAGCCACACGTTGAGGGTGTACTTGTCGTTGTCCTGGAGGACGACGTAGGCGAGCAGGTATTCGTTCCAGGCGGTGATCAGCGAGAAGATCGAGGCGGCGGCGAGGCCCGGGGCCAGCAGCGGGAAGGTGACCCGCCAGAAGGCGCCCATCCGGCTGCAGCCGTCGACCATGGCCGACTCCTCGAGCTCCGGCGGAATGTTGATCACGAATCCGCGGATCATCCACGTCGCGAACGGCAGCGTGGAGACGAGGTAGATGACGATGACGCCCCAGTACTCGTTCAGCCCGCCGAGGTCGTTCAGCTGGATGTAGATGGGGATCAGCATCGCCGTCGGAGGCAGCAGCTGGACGACGAGCAGCACGATCATGAAGAACTTGCGGCCGCGGAACCGGAAGCGGCCGATCGCGAAGGCCGCGATCGTGGCGAGCAGCATGCCGCCGAGGACGGCGACGCCGCAGACGATCAGGCTGGACTCGATGGCCGTACCGAAGTTCGGCTGATTGATGGCGCGGGAGAAGTTGTCGAAGGTGATCGACGAGGGCCAGAGCGTCTGGTCGTAGCTGCGGATCTCGGCGTTCGGCCGCAGGGAACTGATGACCAGCCAGTAGACCGGGAAGGCCATCAGCACGAAGGCGACGAGGCCCGCGATGTTGTAGCCGATGCGGTGCTTCTTGCGGTCCGGGCGGAGGACCTGGGGGGTGGAGGCGCTCACTCGACCTCTCCGATCTTGAGCAGCTGGCGCAGGTAGTACACGGCGACGCCGGACAGCAGCAGGACCGTGATGAGCGAGATGGCGGCGCCCTGGCTGAACGAGTTCGACTCGAATGCCTTCTCGAACGAGTAGATACCGAGAACCGAGTACTCCGGTTCCGGCTTGTTGCCGCGCATCAGGAAGATCTGGCCGAAGACGTTGAAGTCCCAGAGCACGGAGAGCGTGGCGACCATCTGGAAGACGGGCTTGATGACCGGCCAGGTGACGTAGCGGAAGATGCCGGTCGTGCCGGCTCCGTCGAGCGACGCGGCCTCTTCGAGTTCCTTGGGAACCTGGGTGAGCGCGGCGTACAGGGTCACGGAGACGAAGGGGATGGCACCCCAGACGACGACCGCGCCGATGATGACGAAGCCCTGCTTGGGATCGAGGAACCAGTTGTGGCCCTGCGCGTCGATCCCCAGGTACTTGGTCAGCACCATGTTGATGACGCCGTAGTCGGAGTCGGCGAACCAGCGGAAGATCGAGGTGGCGACCAGCAGCGGCATCGACCAGGCGGCGACCAGCGCGGCGGTCAGCAGCAGCCGGACCCAGGTGGACATCCGCTGCATGATCATGGACAGGCCGAGGCCCCCGACCATGGTGACGAAGACGCAGACCACCATGAAGATGATGGTCCGCCAGACGACGTCCCAGAACTCGCTGTCCCCGAGGATGTTGGTGAACTGGTCGAAGCCCACCCAGGGTGCCGCCGCTCCGGACCACAGCTCGCGGCGGCCCACGTCCTGGAAGGACATGATGACCGTCTTGATGAAGGGCCAGACGAAGACTGCGGCGATAGCGACGAACGCCGGTGCTATGAGGAGGTACGGCAGCAGAGCGCCGGCCTTCCGCGGTTTACGGTTCACGTTTTTCGCGAGCTGAGGATCCGCACCCTCAGGAGCCCGCGGGACGGACACCGGCGGGTCGGCTGCTTTCATATCGGCGGCACTCATTGTGCTTGCCTTCCGTTTCGGACCGGGTACCGGAGGGCGGGGGTGACAGCCCCTTTCGGGCCTGCCACCCCCGCAGACGATCAGTTGAGTCGGTGGCTCATCGGCTCACCGGCTCGGACTCCGTGAGCTCGGGGCTCAGGACTCCTTGTTGATCATCGAGTCGATCTCCGCGTCGGCCTTCTTGGTGGCCTCCTCGACCGACTTGCCCTTGATGATGTCGAGGAGCAGGATCTCGAGCGTTTCCTTCTTCTCGATCGCCGTCCAGCCCGGGGCGATCGGGGTGAACCAGGCGTCCGGAACGGCGTTGGCGATGGCCGCGGTCTCCGGCTTCGCCTTCAGCGGCTCAAGCTGCTTGGTGTTGTTCGGAAGGATGTTCTTCGAGGCGAGAACCTCTTCCGACTTCTCCGAGGTGAACAGCGAGATCCACTCCTCGCCGAGGTCCTGGACCTTCGACTTGGAGATGGTGGCCAGGTCGGAACCGCCGATGAAGGACGGAAGCGCCTTGCCGTTCGGGCCGGGCATGCCCGCGGTGCCGATCTTGTCCTTCAGCTTCGGGTTGCCGTTGGACTTGGAGTCGATGACGCTGCCGGCCTCCCAGCCGTTGCCGTAGAGAAGAGCGGTCTTCTCGTTGGCCATGACGTTGGCGTGGTCCGCCTCGTCCTTCGTCTGGTCACCGTGGTTGTACTTCTTGACCAGCTCGACGAAGTCCGTGATGCCCTTCTGGGCCTCGGGGGTCGAGAGAGTGGACTTCCACTCCTTCTTGCCCTCGTCGTACTTGGCGATCTGGCCGCCCTCGGCAGCGACGTAGGACATCGCGGCGTACCAGTAACGGCCCGGCAGGTACAGCGGCGAGAACGCCTTGTCCTTGCCGTACTTCTTGCCGATCTTGTCGAGCGCGGCGGTCAACTCGTCCTGGGTGGCGGGGAGAGTGTCCTTGCCGGTGCCGGCCTTGAACATGTCCTTGTTGTAAATCGCTACGCGGGCGCCGGCGTAGTAAGGAACGCAGTACTGCTTGCCCTCGAAGGCGCACGTGTCCTTCAGACCCTTGATCCAGGTGTCCGAGTTCTCGTACTTCTTCGGGTCGATCTCGCCGAGTGCCCCGTTGAGGATGTACGTCATGGTCTCGGTGTTGCCGAGCTCCACCACGTCGGGGAACTTGTCGCCCGCCAGGGAGGCGTCAAGCTTCTTGGCCTTGTCGGCCCAGGTCTGGTACTGAACGTTGACCTTGACGTTGGGGTACTTCGTCTTGAACTGGGCATTGACATCCTTGACCAGTTCAGGCCACGTGCTCTGCGCATCCGACATCAGCCAGACGGTGAGCGATTCCTTGCGGTCCTTCGGGTCCTTCGACGACGTCTTGCCGTCGTCGGAACCACACGCTGCGATCGAAACCAACATGCCCGCGACGCCGATCGCCGCGATGAGCTTGCGCTTCACGCCACCCTCCTCAGGGATGCTGCAACCCCTGCCCACCGCGCGAATAACGTCGACGAGTACTGCTGGGGCTGGAACCTGGTCTTTAATGGTTTAGACCAGTACGGGGAGCTTGGCCTAGACCTTTAGGGGTGTCAAGGGTGTATAAGAAGTGCACTCGCGTCCGTTATAGGACCGACACCTGAGGGAGGGCGACGAGCCGTGACCGGACCGTGCCACCATGTGAGCCGCGACAGACGGAGGAGCCGGTGACGGCAGCAACGCAGCAGTCGGGAAGGCGGGCCATGGGTACCGGCGGGGGCAGCACGGAGAACGAGACGGGCGCGGGCGCGGGTACGCGTACCGCGCGCGTCCCGAAGTACTACCGGCTGAAGCGACATCTCCTCGACATGACGGACACGATGCCGCCGGGCACCCCCGTACCCCCGGAGCGGACCCTGGCCGCCGAGTTCGACACCTCGCGCACCACCGTGCGCCAGGCGCTCCAGGAACTGGTCGTCGAGGGCCGGCTGGAACGCATCCAGGGCAAGGGCACCTTCGTCGCCAAGCCGAAGGTCTCGCAGGCCCTGCAACTCACCTCGTACACGGAGGACATGCGCGCCCAGGGGCTGGAACCGACGTCCCAGCTACTGGACATCGGCTATGTCACGGCCGATGACACACTGGCCCAGCTCCTCGACATCACCACGGGCGGCCGCGTACTGCGGATCGAGCGGCTGCGGCTGGCGAGCGGTGAGCCGATGGCGATCGAGACCACCCACCTCTCAGCCAAACGCTTCCCCGCGCTGAGGCGTTCGCTGGTGAAGTACACCTCTCTCTACACAGCCCTGTCCGAGGTGTACGACGTGCGGCTGGCCGAGGCCGAGGAGACCATCGAGACCTCCCTCGCCACCCCGAGCGAGGCCGGACTGCTCGGCACGGACGTGGGCCTGCCGATGCTGATGCTGTCCCGGCACTCGCTGGACGAACAGGGCGAGCCGGTCGAGTGGGTCCGCTCGGTCTACCGCGGCGACCGCTACAAGTTCGTGGCCCGCCTGAAGCGTCCGCTGGACTGAACGGACGCCCGCCCGAAGCATTACCCGAACAGCCCCCGTGGAGCCGCTTCCACGGGGGCTGTTCCGCGCCCACAGAAGGCACTCCATACCGCCATTGGACTAGACCATTTTTCGTACGCCTGGAGCTGTTTCGGCCAACCGTTCGCGGTATGAAGGCCGTTGCCGGACCGCAACGCCGACTGGGGGTGACGCCGGCCGGAACCCTCGCCTAGATTTCGTGCGCATCACGACAGGTGATCAGCGAGGGGACGGAGTCGCCGCAATGACAGCAGACCCAGAAGGAAAGCCGGACCCAGCAGGGGAGCCGGGCCCAGCAGCAGAGCCGCCCACCGTCACACCGGTGCGGGTGGTCATCGCCTTCTGTCTCATCGCGCCGTTCGTGGCGATGCTCTGGGTGAGTTCGTACGCCAGGATCGACCCGGCCTTCATCGGCATCCCGTTCTTCTACTGGTACCAGATGCTCTGGGTGCTGATCTCGACCGCGCTCACGATGATCGCGTACAAGCTGTGGCAGCGTGACCAGCGCGCCCGCAAGGGAGGTGCGTCAGCATGAAGGACGGCGTGAACGGCGTCGCGCTCGGCGTCTTCATCTTCTTCTTCCTGGCCGTCACGGTCATCGGCTTCATGGCGGCCCGCTGGCGCAAGGCCGAGAACGAGGCCAGTCTCGACGAGTGGGGCCTGGGCGGCCGGTCGTTCGGCACCTGGGTCACCTGGTTCCTGCTCGGCGGCGACCTCTACACCGCGTACACCTTCGTCGCCGTACCCGCGGCGATCTACGCGGCGGGCGCGGCCGGCTTCTTCGCGGTGCCCTACACCATCCTGGTGTACCCGCTGATCTTCACCTTCCTGCCGCGGCTGTGGTCGGTCTCGCACAAGCACGGCTACGTCACCACCTCGGACTTCGTCCGCGGCCGGTTCGGCTCCAAGGGGCTCTCCCTCGCCGTCGCCGTCACCGGCATCCTCGCCACCATGCCGTACATCGCGCTGCAGCTCGTCGGCATCCAGGCGGTGCTGGACGTGATGGGCGTAGGCGGCGGCGAGAACACCCACTGGTTCGTCAAGGACCTGCCGCTGCTGATCGCGTTCGCGGTACTCGCCGCGTACACGTACTCCTCCGGGCTGCGCGCACCCGCGCTGATCGCGTTCGTCAAGGACGGGCTGATCTACCTGGTCATCGCCGTGGCGATCATCTACATCCCGATCAAGCTCGGCGGCTTCGACAACATCTTCGCCGCCGCGCAGGAGAAGTTCGCGGGCCCGCCGGGAGGCAAGCCGACCGGCGCGCTCGCGCCCGGGGTGAACGGCCAGTGGGGCTACGCCACGCTGGCCCTGGGGTCGGCGCTCGCGCTCTTCATGTATCCGCACTCGATCACGGCGACGCTCTCCAGCCGCAGCCGCGACGTGATCCGCCGCAACACCACGATCCTGCCGCTGTACTCGCTGATGCTGGGCCTGCTCGCGCTGCTCGGCTTCATGGCGATCGCCGCCGGGGTCAAGGTGGACAACTTTCAGCTGGCGATCCCTCAGCTCTTCGAGAACATGTTCCCCGACTGGTTCGCGGGGGTGGCGTTCGCCGCCATCGGCATCGGCGCGCTGGTGCCCGCGGCGATCATGTCGATCGCCGCGGCGAACCTGTTCACCCGGAACATCTACAAGGACTTCCTGAAGCCCGACGCGACGGCCGCCCAGGAGACCAGGGTCTCCAAGCTGGTGTCGCTGCTGGTGAAGGTCGGCGCGCTCGCCTTCGTCCTCACCATGGACAAGACGGTCGCGATCAACTTCCAGCTGCTCGGCGGGATCTGGATCCTCCAGACGATGCCGGCCCTGGTCGGCGGCCTGTTCACCCGGTGGTTCCACCGCTGGGCGCTGCTCGCGGGCTGGGCGGTCGGCATGGTCTACGGCACGGCCGCCGCATACGGGGTGGCCGGCCCGACCCAGGCGCACTTCGGCGGGTCGTCCAAGGAGATCCCGGGCATCGGCGAGATCGGCTACATCGGCCTGACGGCGTTCGTGCTGAACGTCGTGGTCACCCTCGTCCTCACCCTCGTCCTGAACGCCGTGAAGGCGCCTGCCGGGACCGACGAGACATCCCCCGGCGACTACACCGCGGACGCGGACGACCTGGCCGCCCCCGGTGTGAAGAAGGAGCTCCCGCCGGTAACGGCCGGGGCGCCGGGCGGGCACTGACGGCAGCGGCACGGGCCGCCGCACCCCACGCACAGGGGCGCGGCGGCCCGTTCGCGCGCCGGGCGGAAAACCCTTGCGGACGGCGCCCGCGGATACGGCAGACTTCCGCGTATGGACATCACCATCAGGCCGATCGAGCCCGCCGAGCACACCGCCCTCGGCGAGATCACCGCCGAGGCCTATCTCGGGGACGGGCTGCTGGACTTCGGCGCCGACGATCCGTACCTGGTTCAGCTGCGGGACGTCGCCCGGCGGGCCGCCGAGGCCGAGGTACTCGTCGCGGCGGATGCGCGGGGCCGGGTCCTGGGCGGCGTGACCTACGCCCCGCCGGGGAACCGGTGGGCCGACATCGCGGCCGCGGACGAGGCCGAGTTCCGGATGCTCGCGGTCTCCCGCGAGGCCCGTGGGGCCGGGGCGGGCGAGGCGCTCGTCCGGGCCTGTATCGACCGCGCACAGGGCACCTCGGGGGTCACGGGGATCGTCCTGTCGACGCAGCCGAGCATGCACGGAGCCCATAGGATCTACGGGCGCCTCGGCTTCGTACGGACCCCCGAGAGGGACTGGTACCCCATCGACGGGGTGTCGTTGCTGACATATCGCCTGGACCTCCCGCCGGCGTCATGACGTCGCACTGACGCGTCGCGCAACACAACATGTGGGGGCTGCCGCATCCGGCTGCCCCCACATGTATGCTCGTGCTCGCTGTCGACGCAGGGAAATCCGGTGCGAATCCGGAACTGTCCCGCAACGGTGTGTTCGGTGTGCTTTTGCGCATCCGTGAGTCCGAGGACCTGCCGACAGCGCATCCGGCTCGACCGAACCGGATGCCCAGACGTCCGGGCCTCGTGGATGGGCCGGTGGACGCCGCACGGAGTGCTGCCCTGCCCAGGGTCCGGCTCCGCCCGGCTGCCCCCGTTCCCCCGCCGGCCCAGAGCCGAGCGAGGGAGAGCACCACGTGACCATCGCGCCAGCCGATCCGGTTTCAGCGGCCGAGTCCGAAGCCGCCGAGTCGGAAGCCGCCGAGTCCGGAGCAGTCGAGTCCGGAGCAGTCGAGTCCGGGGCGGTCGAGTCCGGAGCCGACCCGTCCGCGACACCCGCGAAGGACGGACCGGGAACCGCGTTGCTGCGGACCCTCACCGACCTCACCGCGGATCTGCCCGACACCGACCCCGGCCGCGTCGCCGCCGCCGCGCTGCGCGGCCGCAACGCCCGGTCGGACGAGGCCGAGCTGCGCTCGCTGGCCACCGAGGCCGCCGCGGGCCTGATCTCCGAGGACCCCGCCTACTCCCGGCTCGCCGCCCGCCTCCTCACCCGCTCCATCGCGGACGAGGCCGCCGGGCAGGGCGCGACGTCCTTCTCCGCATCGGTCGCCGTCAGTCACCGCGAGGGCCTGATCGCGGACCGCACCGCCGAGTTCGTGACGCTCCACGCGGCCGCTCTCGACGCTCTGGTGGGGCAGGCCCTCGCCGACGGCGCCGACGACCGCTTCGGCTACTTCGGTCTGCGCACCCTGTACAGCCGCTATCTGCTGCGCCACCCGCTCACCCGCCAGGTCGTCGAGACCCCGCAGCACTTCATGCTGCGGGTCGCCGCCGGGCTCGCCGAGGACAACTCCGAGCGCGCCCTGGACGAGGTCGCCGCGCTGTACCGGCTGATGAGCCGGCTGGACTACCTCCCCTCATCCCCCACCCTCTTCAACTCCGGCACCCGGCACCCGCAGATGTCCTCCTGCTATCTGCTGGACTCGCCGCTGGACGAGCTGGACTCGATCTACGACCGCTACCACCAGGTGGCGCGGCTCTCCAAGCACGCGGGCGGCATCGGCCTCTCGTACTCCCGTGTCCGCGCCCGCGGTTCGCTGATCCGCGGCACCAACGGGCACTCCAACGGCATCGTGCCGTTCCTGAAGACGCTCGACGCCTCCGTCGCCGCGGTGAACCAGGGCGGCCGCCGCAAAGGCGCCGCGGCCGTCTACCTGGAGACGTGGCACGCGGACATCGAGGAGTTCCTGGAGCTGCGCGACAACACGGGCGAGGACCAGCGGCGCACGCACAACCTCAACCTGGCGCACTGGATCCCGGACGAGTTCATGCGCCGGGTCGACGCGGACGGCACCTGGTCGCTGTTCTCCCCGGCCGACGTGCCCGAGCTGGTCGACCTGTGGGGCGACGCGTTCGACGCCGCGTACCGGGCGGCCGAGGCCAAGGGCCTGGCCCGCAAGACGATGCCGGCCCGTGAGCTGTACGGCCGGATGATGCGGACGCTCGCGCAGACCGGCCAGGGCTGGATGACGTTCAAGGACGCCTCCAACCGGACCGCGAACCAGACCGCCGAGCCGGGCCGCGTCGTGCACTCCTCGAACCTGTGCACGGAGATCCTGGAGGTCACCGACGACGGCGAGACGGCCGTCTGCAACCTGGGTTCGGTCAACCTCGGCGCGTTCGTCGCCGACGGCACGATCGACTGGGAGCGTCTGGACGCCACCGTCCGTACCGCCGTGACCTTCCTCGACCGGGTCGTCGACATCAACTTCTACCCGACCGAGCAGGCCGGCCGGTCCAACGCCCGCTGGCGGCCGGTGGGCCTGGGCGCGATGGGTCTCCAGGACGTCTTCTTCCGGCTGCGGCTGCCGTTCGACTCCCCCGAGGCGCGCACCCTCTCCACGAAGATCTCCGAGCGGATCATGCTCGCCGCGTACGAGGCGTCCTGCGACCTGGCCGAGCGGTCCGGCCCGCTGCCCGCCTGGTCCGAGACGCGTGCCGCCCGCGGTGTGCTGCACCCGGACCACTACGACACCGAGCTGAACTGGCCGGAGCGCTGGGACGCCCTGCGCGCCCGGGTCGCGACGACCGGCATGCGCAACTCGCTGCTGCTCGCCATCGCGCCGACGGCGACGATCGCCTCGATCGCGGGCGTGTACGAGTGCATCGAGCCGCAGGTCTCCAACCTCTTCAAGCGCGAGACGCTCAGCGGTGAGTTCCTCCAGGTCAACGCCTACCTCGTCGACGAGCTGAAGAAGCTCGGCGTGTGGGACGCGCGGACCCGTGAGGCGCTGCGCGAGGCCAGCGGCTCGGTGCAGGGCTTCGCCTGGATCCCGGAGGAGGTGCGGGCGCTGTACCGCACGGCGTGGGAGATCCCGCAGCGCGGACTGATCGACATGGCGGCGGCCCGTACGCCGTTCCTCGACCAGAGCCAGTCGCTGAACCTGTTCCTGGAGACGCCGACGATCGGCAAGCTCTCCTCGATGTACGCGTACGCCTGGAAGCAGGGGCTGAAGACGACGTACTACCTGCGCTCGCGCCCGGCGACCCGGATCGCCCGTGCGGCATCCGGCCAGGCCGCCGCCCCCATTCCCGTACAGCAGGCCGCCGCGCCCGACGCGGACGCGATCGCCTGCTCCCTCGAAAACCCCGAGTCCTGCGAGGCCTGCCAGTAATGAGCACATCCGAGAACAAGAACCTGCTGGACCCGGGCTTCGAGCTGACCCTGCGACCCATGCGCTACCCGGACTTCTACGAGCGCTACCGGGACGCGATCAAGAACACCTGGACGGTGGAGGAGGTGGACCTCCACTCCGACGTCTCCGACCTCGCCAAGCTGTCGCCGGGCGAGCAGCACATGATCGGCCGGCTGGTGGCGTTCTTCGCGACCGGTGACTCGATCGTCTCCAACAACCTCGTGCTGACGCTGTACAAGCACATCAACTCCCCCGAGGCGCGGCTGTACCTGTCGCGGCAGCTCTTCGAGGAGGCCGTGCACGTCCAGTTCTATCTGACGCTGCTCGACACCTATCTGCCCGATCCGGACGACCGGGCGGCCGCGTTCGACGCGGTCGAGGAGATTCCCTCGATCCGTGAGAAGGCGCAGTTCTGCTTCAAGTGGATGGATTCGG
This sequence comes from Streptomyces brevispora, assembly GCF_007829885.1. Taxonomy (NCBI): domain Bacteria; kingdom Bacillati; phylum Actinomycetota; class Actinomycetes; order Kitasatosporales; family Streptomycetaceae; genus Streptomyces; species Streptomyces brevispora. The sequence continues at coordinate 4,362,316 of NZ_VIWW01000001.1, read as the reverse complement.
TCGAGAAGATCGACCGGCTGGAGACGAAGGCCGACCGCCGCCGTTTCCTGCTGAACCTGATCTGCTTCGCGGCGTGCATCGAGGGGCTGTTCTTCTACGGCGCGTTCGCGTACGTCTACTGGTTCCGCTCGCGCGGCCTGCTGCACGGCCTCGCCACCGGGACGAACTGGGTCTTCCGTGACGAGACCATGCACATGAGCTTCGCGTTCGAGGTCGTGGACACCGTCCGCAAGGAGGAGCCGGAGCTCTTCGACGACGCCCTCCAGGAGCAGGTCACCGACATGCTCAAGGAGGCCGTCGAGGCGGAGCTCCAGTTCGGCCGCGACCTGTGCGGCGAGGGGCTGCCGGGCATGAACACCGAGTCCATGCGCGAGTACCTGGAGTGCGTCGCCGACCAGCGTCTCGCCCGGCTGGGCTTCCCCGCGGTGTACGGATCGCAGAACCCGTTCTCGTTCATGGAGCTCCAGGGCGTCCAGGAGCTGACGAACTTCTTCGAGCGCCGCCCGTCGGCGTACCAGGTGGCGGTCGAGGGCACGGTCGGCTTCGACGACGACTTCTAGAACCCTCCGGTTTCCTCGCCCAGCTCCTCAGGTACGGACGCCGTGCGGCCCTCACCGGCCGCGCGGCGTCCGCCGTCCGCGGCGGTTCACCATCAGCCCCCGCCCCGCGCGCCTTCGCCCGGAGCTGGCGGCACAGCACCTCCTGGAGACATCGGATGAAACGACGGACACGATCGCAGGACGGTCCGGCTTCGGGAACGCCGTCGCGCCGCGCCGCCGGCTCGTACGTTCTTCGGGCATCAAGCCGCATGCGTATCGGAGGGCCTTCCACAGCCCCTCCGCAATGACCGAAGTCGCCCGCCCCAGGCGGAGTTGACCTCCGATCATTCGTCCAACCGTTTCCCTCACCTGTCCATGGACCGGACCCCGGCGAGGGGGCCAGGGTCTGACGGATGGACATCCGGACAGCAAGACGAAGGACCATCGGGGCCGTGGTGGCCGCGCTCGCCGCCACTCTGCTGCCCTGGCAGAGCGCCGCGGCCGTGGACGGATCCGCCCGAGGTGCTGCCCTCGCTGCGGCAGTGGCAGCCCGGCGAGGGGGAGTTCACCCTCACCGACCGGGCCAGGATCGTGCTCGACGGGGCGCGGGAGCAGCGCACCGCCGCCGACGCGCGGAGGTTCGCGGCCGAGCTGAACGGGCACCCCTCGGTGTCGCGGGGCCTGTCCGCCGCCCGGGCCGGGGACATCGTGCTGCGCCAGGACCCGGCCCTGAAGGGGTCGTTGGGCGCGGAGGGCTACCGCCTCGATGTCGGCGACCGGGTCACGGTCACCGCCGCGACCTCCACGGGCGTGTTCTACGGTTCGCGCACCGTGCTCCAGCTGCTGAACGACGACGACGGCCGCGCCGCGCGGGGTTCGGCGACCGACGTGCCCGCGTACCGGGAGCGCGGGGTCGGGGTCTGCGCCTGTTACATCAACGTCTCGCTCCCCTGGTTCGAGCGGGCCGCGGACGGCGCCGCGGTGCAGACGACGGGCGGGACGCCCCTGACGGCGAAGTCCGCCTGACCCGCACGTGTGGGGCTCGCCGGTGCGGCGGGCCCCACACGTGTGCCGGATGTCAGATACCGCAGTTCGGCGCCGACCAGAAGTGGCTCGGGCCCTGGTTCACGTGGATGTGGTCGCCGTGGTCCGGGTAGCCCGGGCCGAGGATCCCGTTGAACCCGTGGTTGCGGGCCTGCTGGGCGATGGTGCACAGCGGGAGTCCGCCCAGGTCGGCCGCGTCGCCGTACATGTGGCGACTGCCTGCCGCGCCGCCGACCGCGCTGTTGCAGGCCGCGGAGCGGAAGCCGCTGTTGATCCTGATGGGGTGGTCGCCGAGCGCGTGCCGCAGCGCCTCCAGCTTCCACATGGTGCTCAGCGCGTTGGCCTTCGCCGTGCCCGCCGCGACGGCACCGCCCGCCCAGGTGCTGTTGCAGGTGTTGTGCTCGGCGTAGGTGAAGTGGATCGGCGTGCAGTCGCTGTCCTGGAGGGAGTAGATCTTGGCCTGGGTGGAGGGGCCCGCTATGCCGTCGGCGGCCAGTCCGTAGGCGGCCTGGAAGCGCTTGACGGCTGCCGTGGTGGCCGGTCCGTAGGAGCCGTCCACGGCGAGTACGGAGTTGTATCCGGGGTATCCGGCGACTCGGATCTGGAGCTGGACGACATCGTTTCCGGTGGCGCCGGGGGACAGGGTGCGGGTCCAGGTGTAGCAGCCGTCGGCCTGTGCGGTGCCGGCGGTGACCACGGCCCCGCCCCAAGCAAAAGCCATGGTCATGACAAGACCGAGCAGGAGTCTCGCGGAACGTTTGAGCATGGGGGCTCCCTACTGCGACGAAGGTGTGGACAGAGAGACTGTCGGACGAGTCGACGCGCGTCAACTATGCACAGGAGCAAGGCGGTTGACGAACGGGAGACGCCGCGGGGGCCCTGCCCCGGCGTACCGGAAGGGGGCCCCCGCGCAGCTGCGCGCTCAGGTCGGTCTCAGTCGTTCGGCACGATCTCGTAGCGCGGGGTGTTCTCCTCCATCTGCCGGAGCGCGTCCTTGCGGTCGCGCTTCGAGAGCCGGTCGATGTACAGGTGGCCGTACAGGTGGTCCGTCTCGTGCTGGAGGCAGCGGGCGAAGTAGCCGTCGCCCCGCACCTTGACGGGGTTGCCCTTCGCGTCCTGTCCGCGCACCACCGCGTAGTCCGGGCGGGCCAGCGAGGCGTACGCCGTCGGGACCGAGAGGCAGCCCTCGTTGGCGTCGTCCAGGACGCGCCGCTCGGGCGGCAGCTCGTCGAGCACCGGGTTGCAGATGACGCCCGTGTGCCGCACCCCGTCGTCGTCCGGGCAGTCGTAGACGAAGACCTTGAGGTCGACCCCGATCTGGTTGGCGGCCAGGCCCACGCCCTCCGCCGTCCGCTGGCTGGCGAACATGTCGTCGATCAGCGTGGCCAGCTTGTCGTCGAAGGCGGTGACGTCCTTGCACTCCTTGTGCAGGACGGGGTTGCCCACGACCGTGATCGGGTGTGAGGTGCCGCGCTCGCGGTATGCCGCCTCACGCGCCTCACAGTCCTCGGTGTCGACGAGGTAGCCCTCGTCGTCGACGCTGATCTGCTCGTCCGTCTCCTGCTGCGCCATGTCCGCCGTACGCCTTCCTCACAACGTGAAACCCGGGGTCCGCGGCTCGCGAGAACCCGGGCGCCCGAGCACCGGAATCGGTGCCCGTACAGCCTACGGGCACCGGTCAGCAGACTTCTTCGAGATCCCGCCACTCACGGCTGTCCGGGCTGTCCGCCACCCAGCCGTCGAGCAGGCCGCGCACCAGCCCGGCGGGCGCCGCCAGGCCGCACTCACGCTCCGGCACCCACAGCTCACCGGCGGTGCGGTGCCCCAGCGGGCCGGGGTGTCCCGGCTCGCTGTGGTCGTGCGGGTCGAGGTGCTCGCCGTCGCCCTCGTCGCTCTCCATCCGGCTCTCCGAGCAGGCCCGGCAGAGCAGCCGGACGGACGACGACCAGTCCTCGGCGGCGAAACCTGCGTCCGACGCCAGCTGCTCCAGGGCGTCCCGGTCCGCCTCGGTGGCGGCTTCGAGAAGCACCACCCAGGTCGGCACGGGGGACGGCGCCCACAGCTCAATCTCGTCGAAGACGGGGTAGGAGGGCCCGGCCGCGGTAATCCGCTCGCCGTTCGGCACCCCGTCGTGCAGCACGACCTCGCCCCAGCGCCGCCCGGAGGACGGCAGCGGGATCGACAGCACTTCCATCCGCGCCGGGTCCAGCCTGCGGCCCCACACGACCTCGGCCTCGCCCTCGGGCGACAGCCGCACGGCCGCGCTGCCCAGCTCCATGCCGACCGGCTCGCTGTTGGAGGCGGGGCTCTGCTGCCCGCCGCCGGGCACCTTCAGCCCGTACGCCTGCCAGGCACGGCGCGCCAGCGGCCAGTCCTGCAGTGCGGTGGCGGCGATCCCGACGTTCCACCAGTCAGGGGCGCCGGACTCCTTGTCGAGGAGCGCGACGGCCCGCAGTCCGGCGGCCCGCGCCTGTTCCCAGTCATGCCGGAACTTGTGCAGCAGCGCCAGGTTGAACCATGACTCGGAGAGCCAGGGCTCCAGGTCCGCCGCCCGCGTCAGCAGTGCGCCCGCATCGTCGTACCGACCGTCGCCGATCAGCGTGAACGCGCGGTCCGTGGCCTGCCGCCAAGAGGCGGAGGGCCGATGCCGTACCTTCCCGAAGATCCTCACGATTCCCGCCTGTCCCGACTGGACACCCTCGTTTTTCGCTCTCCTTCGCATCCAACCATGCCCGGCCGGACGCCCGCTCATTACCCATGGGTTTACCCAGGTGGGACAGGGGTCAGACCGTCCCTGGCCAGAACCCTGGCGAGCGATTCCACGACCTGGGACTGGTAGTCGTGGCCGGTCCCGAGCCTGAGCTGTTCCAGCGCGCCGAGCGGCCCGCTGAGACTTTTCCCGCACAGGTCGTCGTATGCGTTGACCGCCCTGACGATCCTGGCGGACAGCGGCTGCTCACGGTAGGGGTCGGCCTGCCGCTCCACCACCGCGGCGACCTTCGCGTCGACCCCGGTCTGGCGGACCACGGCCCCGCCGAGCAGCGCGATCCGGCGCTGCTCGGCGGCGGGCAGTACGGCGGTGGCCCCCTCCGGGACCGGGTCGACGAGCGAGAGCTGGCCGATGTCGTGCATCAGGGCCGCGTACTCAAGGACCGTGAGCTCGGGCCCGGAGAGCCCCAGCTCACGGCCGACGGCCGTGCAGAGCGCCGCCACCCTGCGGGCATGGCCGTGCGGGGTGTAACCGGCGATCTCGGTGGACCGGGCGAGCGAGGCGATGGTCTGCCGGTAGGTGGTGCGTACGGCGACGAAACGACGGAACGACACCTGGGTGAGCAGCAGCGGTACGCACAGGACGGGCAGCGCCCACAGCCCGGCGGCGGCGACCCCGAGCGCCATGACCGCGCCGGTCGCGCAGACCGCCGATCCGATGCCGGTCAGGGCCCGCAGCTCGTCGCGGAGCAGCGGCCCGTACGGGACGGCGGTGCCGGCGCGCAGCAGCAGGGCGCCCAGAACGGCGTCGCACAGGGCGGTGAGGCCGAGCAGCAGGAGCAGGAAGGCCGCGTGGTACGGGCCGTCGCCGAACCAGTTCTCGGACCGGCCGGAGTTGTAGAGCGGCTGGAAGCACACGGCCGCGAAGGCGACGGTCAGCACGCGGCGGGCCACCTGGTCCGGGCCGGGCCCGCTGCCGCGTGCCACATGGGGCACGGAGGCGATGAGCTGGGCCGCGACGAGCACGGCGACGACCTGGAGCGCGCCGTGCCCGGTGGGCTCCCCGCCGCTGCGGCCGAGCAGGGCGTACGCGAGCGCTCCGGCGGCGCCGAGCGGTGCGGGCTCCCGTTCACCGGGGAGGGCGCCCCAGCGGGCCAGCTCGCCGATGGTGATGAGCACCCCGAAGGCGAGGGCGTGGCCGGGATCCCGGACCCCGTCCCAGAGGGTGTGCCCGAGCCCGGCGACGGCGAGCGCGAGGGCGGCGCCGCGAACGGCCAGGGTGGCCGGGGGCAGCGGGGACCGCTCCCGGCTCACCGGGGACGGCCCCGGTCGGGCCCGGCATCCGCGTCCCGTCCGGCGCCCCCGGTCCGCGGCGCCGGCACCCGCTCGTCGTCCGGCACCCGCTCGTCGTCCGCGGTCACGGCCGACGCCGCCCCCGACCACCCGTGCCGCTCCAGGCCCCGCGCCAGCGCCCGCACCATCTGCGGATCGAACTGGGTGCCGGCACACCGCTTGAGCTCCTCCACGGCGACCGGCACCGGCCGGCCCGGCCGGTAGGACCGGGTCGAGGTCATCGCGTCGAAGGCGTCGGCGACGGCGACCACGCGGGCGAACTCGGGGATCTCGCGACCGGTGAGCCCGTACGGGTACCCGCTGCCGTCGAGCCGTTCGTGGTGGTGCAGGATCGCGGCCCGCGCCTCGCCGAGGAAGCCGATGCCGCGGACGATCTCGTGCCCGTACTCCGGGTGCAGCTCGATCACCCGCCGCTCCTGAGGCGTCAGCGGCCCGTCCTTGCGCAGCACCCGGGTCGGCACGCCGAGCTTGCCGACGTCGTGCAGGATGCCGGCGAACCGGAGCACTTCGACGCGGTCCTGCGCCATGCCCAGTTCATGGGCGATCAGCACGGAGGCGCGCCCCACCCGCTCGCTGTGGCCCCGGGTGTAGGTGTCCTTGATGTCGACGGCCTGCACCAGGGCCCTGATCGTGGCGCGGTGCGCGGCGTGCTCGCGGTGGTACTGGGCGAAGACCCAGCAGGAGATGTACATCGGCAACAGGACGAAGAGCGCGGCCAGCGGCCCGTACGAGCTGCTCCACAGGACCGCCATCATCAGTCCGGCGAGGCCGTGCACGAGGTGCGGGCCGAGCGAGTGGGGCAGCAGCCCGCTCCAGGCGCGCCGGACGGGCAGCTGTTCGGCCGTGGCCAGGATCGAGCCGTCCAGCGCGGCCAGCACCAGGCTGAAGGCCAGTGCGGCCGCGCAGGCGGGCAGCAGCGCGTACGGGAGGTCGGGCAGCCGTCCGGGTCCGGGGCCGCCGAGCGCGGCGGGACCGCCGAGCAGGGCGTGGACGCGGGAGGCCGCCCAGACGGTGAGGGCGAGCTCGGCCGCCCGCCAGACGCGGCGGGCGGCGGCCGGGGGATTCTCCACCCGGCCGACGAGCGAGCCGGGTACCGCGACCAGCGCCGCGGCCGCGGGCGGCAGCAGGAAGGCGGCGGCGAGCAGCAGCGGAAAGAACGACCCGGCACTGACCGGCGCGGAGCGGCCGAAGAACGGGCAGCGGCCGGGGAGTTCGCAGCCCAGGTAGAGCCCGGCGAGCAGTCCGAGCGTGGCCCACGGGGTGTCCGCGCCGGGCCGCAGCGCCGGCAGCACGCACAGGGTGGCGCAGAGCGTGACGGCCAGGATGTACGCCCGCACCGCCCCGCGTGTGGCTCTCACCCGTTCCGCCCGCCCCCCAGCATCGCCAATGGAGGCGTCAGGCTAGCGAGTTGGACGTCCCGGCAGAGTGCCGACGACCGTGATTAGCACGTTCGGGTGACGCGTCATTCCTTGGCGGCGGCCGGCAGTTCGGGGTCGGACACCGTCACGTCCTGCTCAGGCACCGCCTGGCCGGAGCGGATCAGGTCGATCCGCCCCATCACCTTGGAGCGCAGGTCGGCCGGCACGTCGTCCTGGCCGCAGCAGCGCTTGACCAGCTTCTTCACGGCCTGCTCCAGCCCGTACTTCTCCAGGCAGGGGTTGCACTCACCGAAGTGCGTCTCGAACTTGGTGCAGTCGCTGTCGGGCATCTCCCGGTCGAGGAACTCGTAGAGGTGATCGAGGACCTCTGAGCACTCCGTCTCGTGCGGCTCTCCGCAGCTCATGAGCCCGAGCCTTTCCGATCGTCCGACTCACCGGCGCCGGCCGGGACGAGCCCGCGGTCACGGGCGTAGTCCTCCAGCATGCCGCGCAGTTGACGGCGGCCCCGGTGCAGTCGGGACATCACCGTACCGATGGGAGTCCCCATGATGTCCGCGATCTCCTTGTAGGCAAAGCCCTCTACATCGGCGAGATAGACCGCGATGCGGAACTCTTCGGGGATCGCCTGCAGCGCGGACTTCACATCGGAGTCGGGCAGGTGGTCGAGGGCCTGGGACTCGGCGGAGCGCAGACCTGTCGACATGTGGGACTCGGCGCGGGCCAGCTGCCAGTCCTCGATCTCCTCGGCGGCACTGCGCTGGGGTTCACGCTGCTTCTTGCGGTACGAGTTGATGAACGTGTTGGTGAGGATGCGGTACATCCACGCCTTGAGGTTGGTGCCCTCACGGAACTGGTGGAAGGATCCGTACGCCTTGGCGTACGTCTCCTGGACCAGGTCCTCGGCGTCCGCGGGGTTGCGCGTCATGCGCAGCGCGGCCGAGTACATCTGGTCGAGGAATCCGAGGGCATCGCGCTCGAAGCGCGCGTTGCGCTCGGCGGTCGTCTCCTGCGGGCGGCCGTCGTCGGTCCCTGTGTCGGTCCCAGTGACCGGACCCACCTCCTCCAACGCTGTGGCGGAGCCGAAACCGGACCCGCTCGAATCGGAGAATAGTCGACCTTGGTCCGCCGCGGGCTGTCGATCCGATCCGCTCAGCGCCCGCTCTGAAGTGGTCTTGGCCGCATGCAGCACCGTCCACTCCAGGTCAGCGGCGTTCGAGCGACGCGGGCAGATGGTTGAACCCATGCGACGGACTCCCTCTCCACGTACGACGTTGGTGTACCGACACCCCGGACAACAGCGGTCCCCCGTCCGGCATTCCCGGGTCGTACGTCACACCGTCGCGGCCAGCCAGCCGGTCACGGCCGACGTGAGGATCTCCATCGCCCGGTCCTCGGTCGTCCCCGACCGCTTCGGTACGGAGAAGCCGTGGTCCGCGTGCGGCACCTCGGCGAGCCGGTACTCCCCCGGAGGAAATTCGGCGGGCCTGCCGAACGGGTCGTTGCCACCCTGGACGACGAGGGTGGGTACGCCGGAGGCCAGCAGCTCGTCCTTACGGGACTTCTCCGGCCGGCCCGGGGGGTGCAGCGGGAAGCTGAGCGCGAGGACCGCGCGGGCGCCGAGTGCGGACGCCGTGCGGCAGGCCACCCGGGCCCCTGCGCTGCGTCCGCCGGCGACGACCGGGAGCCCGGCGTCGGCCAGTGCCGGCCACAGGCCGCGCCAGCCGGTGTCCAGGGTTTTCGGGGCGGGCGCGAGCTTCTTCCCGGCGACCCGCCACGGCTGCTCCACCAGAGCGACGCTCACCCCGTGCGCGGGCAGTGCGGCGGCCAGCGCCCGCAGGTCCCGGGCCTCGATGCCGCCGCCGGCGCCGTGGCCGAGGGCGAGCAGGAGGCGGGGTTCGCGCGCGGGCAGCCAGCTGATCCGGGCGGTCCCGGCCTCGGTGTCGACCGTTTCGGTGCGTGGGGCTGTGTCGGTGGCTTTCACGGGCCCATCCAACCAAGACCGGTGCGACCGGCACCGCTGCGACCCGTGTCTCAGAAGAGCGTGCCGACCTCGGGCGCGGCCAGCTCGTCCAGCAGCTCGGGGCCGTTGTTGCGAACGTTGCTGACGGTGGTGGCGACCGGATAGGCCCGCATCAGCCCGCCGGGCGGCGGGGTGAGCAGCCCCCGCAGCTCCTCGACGTCGGTGTGCGAGGGGTCCAGCCAGTCGTCCCAGCGGTCCGGGGTCAGCATCAGCGGCATCCGGGGGTGGATGTCGGCGAGCGCGGCCGGGCCCTCGGCCGGGGCGACGGCGAGCGGGCTCGTCTCCGCCTCGGTCGTGATCACCGAGCAGGTCACCCACCAGGCCTGCGGATGGTCGTCCGGCAGGGTCCGGTCCCGCCAGAACTCGTACAGCCCGGCCATGGCGAAGACCGATCCGTCGGCGGGGGTCACGAAGTACGGCTGCTTGCGGGGCCGCTTCCTGCGGCCCTTCTCCTCCAGCTGCCGCTCCTCGCTGCCGGTCACCCACTCGTAATAGCCGTCGGCCGGCAGGATGCAGCGCCGCGAGACGAAGGGGCGGCGGAAGGACGGCTTCTCGTGCACCGTCTCGGCGCGGGCGTTGATCATCCGGGCGCCGCCCTCCGGTGTTCTGGCCCAGGAAGGGACGAGTCCCCATTTCAGTGCGCGCAGCTGGCGAACCGGACGCTGGTCATCCGCGTCTTTCACCGGACGCTCCAGTACGGCGTAGACCTCCTTGGTCGGCGCCACGTTGTAATCGGGCTCCAGCGCCTCGGCCGGTTCCCACTTCTCCACCTGGAAGAGTCCGGTCAGATCCCCGGGCCGCCGACTCGCTGCATACCGTCCGCACATAAGTGCCAGACTGCCACGACCGCCGTCCCGACCGGACGCGAACACCTCACGTCAACACCGCAAGGAGCCGCCCACCCCATGGACAGCACCGATCTCGGCAATCTGTGGGACCGCGTCTTCGGTACTCAGCCGGCCCCCGAGCAGTGGCTGGTCGTGGTCACCGCCACGGCCGCGCTCATCGCCGTCGTCCCCAACGTCATATGGCGGCTGACCCGCAACGCGATCACCATCGCCCACGAGGGTGGTCACGGACTGGTCGCCCTGCTCACCGGGCGGCAGCTCTCGGGCATCCGGCTGCACTCGGACACCAGCGGCCTGACGGTGAGCCGCGGCAAGCCGACCGGCATCGGCATGGTCCTCACCGCGGCGGCGGGTTACACCGCGCCGCCGCTGCTGGGGCTCGGCGGCGCGTGGCTGCTGGTCAACGGGCGGATCACGCTGCTGCTGTGGCTGGCCACGGCGCTGCTCGCGGTGATGCTGGTGATGATCCGCAATGTGTACGGGGCGCTGGCGGTGATCTTCACCGGTTCGCTCTTCCTGCTGATGTCGTGGCTGGCCTCGCCCGACTGGCAGTCGCTGTTCGCCTACAGTGCGGTCTGGTTCCTGCTGCTGGGCGGTGTGCGTCCGGCGTTCGAGCTGCAGTCCAAGCGGCGGCACGGCGGTGCGCCGGACTCGGACGCGGACCAGTTGTCGCGGCTGACGGACGTACCGGCCGCGCTGTGGCTGTTCCTGTTCCACGCCGTGTCGCTCTGCTCACTGATCGGCGGCGGGCGCTGGATGCTGGGTCTGTGACCTCGCTTCCTTCACCACCCCTGCGTTACGTCCAGGTTTCCACGCATTTGATCTAGATCCGGGTTGGCGGAGGTCGGTCTAAAGTGAGCGTCATGACCGAAAGTTCCGTGCACCCCGCCCTCTGGCCCGCCCCGCATGCGAGCGGAGCCGTCGACGCGACCGTCACCGTGCCCGGATCGAAGTCGGTCACCAATCGCGCACTGGTGCTGGCCGCGCTCTCCTCGGAGCCCGGCTGGCTGCGCCGCCCGCTGCGCTCCCGCGACACCCTGCTGATGGCCGACGCGCTGCGCGCGATGGGCGTCGGCATCGAGGAGACGGTGTCCTCCAGCTCCTCCGTCGCGGGCGGCCCGGACGGCTCCGGCGAGGCCTGGCGGGTCATCCCGGCCGGTCTGCACGGCCCGGTCACCATCGACGTCGGCAACGCCGGCACGGTCATGCGCTTCCTGCCCCCGGTGGCGGCCCTCGCCGACGGCCCGGTCCACTTCGACGGTGACCCGCGGTCCTACGAGCGCCCGCTGAACGGGGTGATCGACGCCCTGCGGGTGCTCGGCGCCCGGATCGACGACGACGGCCGCGGCTCGCTGCCGATGACCGTGCACGGCGTCGGCGTGCTGGACGGCGGCCCGGTCGCGATCGACGCCTCATCGTCCTCCCAGTTCGTCTCGGCGCTGCTGCTGTCGGCGCCGCGCTTCAACCAGGGCGTGGAGGTACGCCACACCGGCGCCCGGCTGCCGTCCATGCCGCACATCCGGATGACCGTCGACATGCTGCGGGCGGTCGGCGCCCAGGTCGACGAGCCGGAGACGGGCGGCGAACCGAACGTCTGGCGGGTCTCCCACTCGGCGCTGCTCGGCCGCGACCTGACCATCGAGCCGGACCTGTCCAACGCCCAGCCGTTCCTGGCCGCGGCGCTGGTCACCGGCGGCCGGGTCACCGTGCCGGACTGGCCGCTGAGCACCACACAGCCGGGTGACGCGCTGCGCGACATCTTCACCGCCATGGGCGGCAGCTGCGAGCTGACCGAGCACGGACTCACCTTCACCGGCTCCGGCCGCATCCACGGCATCGAAGTCGACCTCGGGGAGGTCGGCGAGCTGACCCCGGGCATCGCGGCGGTCGCGGCCCTGGCCGACTCCCCCTCCACCCTGAGCGGCGTGGCCCATCTGCGGCTGCACGAGACGGACCGGCTGGCCGCGCTCACCAAGGAGATCAACGAGCTGGGCGGCGACGTCACCGAGACCGCGGACGGCCTCCACATCCGGCCGCGACCGCTGCACGGCGGTACCTTCCATACGTACGACGACCACCGGATGGCCACCGCGGGGTCGATCATCGGCCTTGCCGTCCCGGGAGTGGAGATCGAGAACGTGGCGACCACCGCCAAGACCCTGCCGGACTTCCCGCAGATGTGGACCCGAATGCTCGGGGTCTGAGACATGCGCCGCTACGGCAAGAACCCCGACGAGGACGACATCCGGGTCCGCCCCAACCGCAAGGGCAACCGGCCTCGTACGCATATCCGTCCCAAGCACGAGGACGCCGAGGAGGGCATGGTCCTCACCGTCGACCGCGGCCGCCTCACCTGTCTCGTCGAGGGCCGCACGGTCATCGCGATGAAGGCCCGTGAACTGGGCCGCAAGGCAGCGGTGGTGGGTGACACCGTCTCCATCGTCGGCGATCTGTCCGGCGACAAGGACACCCTCGCCCGGATCGTCCGGATCGGTGAACGCCGCTCGGTGCTGCGCCGGACGGCGGACGACGACGATCCGTTCGAGCGGGTGGTGGTGGCCAACGCCGACCAGCTCGCGATCGTCACGGCGCTGGCCGATCCGGAACCCCGTCCGCGCATGATCGACCGCTGTCTGGTCGCCGCGTACGACGGTGGGCTCTCCCCCCTCCTGGTGCTGACCAAGTCCGATCTGGCCTCCCCGGACAAGCTGCTGGAGGCGTACACCCCGCTGGGCGTGCCGTTCATCGTCACCAACCGCGAGGAGCTGGAGAACGGCGACGCTGCGGAACGGGTCCGAGAGCAGCTGAACGACCGGGTGACCGCGTTCGTCGGGCACTCCGGAGTCGGGAAGACCACGCTGGTCAACGCGCTGGTGCCGAAGGACAGGCGGCGCACGACCGGAGTGGTCAACGCGGTCACCGGGCGGGGCCGCCACACCACCACGTCGGCTCTGGCGCTCCCGCTGCCGGACTACCGGGGCTGGGTCATCGACACCCCCGGCGTCCGCTCCTTCGGCCTGCACCACATCGACCCGTCCCGGGTCATCAACGCCTTCCCCGACCTCCAGCCCGGCACCGAGGAGTGCCCGCGCGGCTGCACCCACGACAGCCGGCAACCGGAATGCGCGCTGGATGCCTGGGTGGCGGCGGGGCACGCCGATCCGGCCCGGCTGGACTCGCTGCACCGGCTGCTGTCCACGCGGGAGCGACGCGAAGGCGACTGATCCGGGCACGTTTGCGATCACTCGCCACCGGTAAGTGCATAATCACGAATCACGCCCAGCGGTACACGGCGGTCACCGATGCGGGAGGGGCACTGACGATGGCGTGGCTGCTGGTCGTGGTCGCGGGACTTCTGGAGACGGGCTTCGCCGTCTGCCTCAAGCTCTCGCACGGCTTCACCCGGCTCTGGCCGACCATCGCGTTCTGTGTCTTCGCGCTCGGCAGCTTCGGTCTGCTGACCATGTCGCTGAAGAAGCTCGACGTCGGACCCGCCTACGCGGTGTGGACCGGTATCGGCGCGGCGGGCACCGCGATCTACGGCATGGTCTTCCTCGACGACGTGGTCTCCACGCTCAAGCTGGTCTCGATCTCGCTGGTGATCCTCGGCGTGATCGGGCTCCAGCTCTCGGGTTCCACCCACTGACCCGCGGCCCTGCCCGTGCCGTCCGCGGCCGCCCCGCTCAGGCGGCGGCGTCCGGGGCCCGCTCCACCACGTGGCTCACCAGCGGTGCCACCTCCCCCTCGGTCCCCGCAGGAGCCGGCACCAGTGCGTACGACAGGGCTAGCCGCAGCGCGAGTTCGCAGGTCACGGCCAGGGCCGCCGGGTCGTGCGGCGGGCGTCCCCCGTCCAGGGCGGCCACCGCGCGGTCCCGGACCTGGCCGAGCAGCTCGGCGGGCGTCGGCGGTCCGGCATCGGCCGGGCGCTGCGCCGGTATGGGGAAGCGGGGCGAGCGGACCAGGTCGGCCGGGCACGGTAACCGGTCCCCCCAGCAGCCCGTGAGCAACCCTCTGACCAGTACGTTCGTCCGGGTGGCCCGGACCGTCCAGGCGGCGGTGGCGGCCAGCTTGTCGCCCGTGCCGCCGGCCGATCCCAGTGCCCGTTCGACGCCGTCCAGATAGGCGTCGGCAGCCCGCCGGACCAGGGCGCGGGCCAGCCCGTCCTTGCTGCCGAACTCGTTGTAGAGGGTCTGCCGGGAGACCCCGGCGGCAGCGGCCACATCGACCATCCGCACGGTCGGCCAGGGCCGGCCGGTCACGGCCGCGAGGGCCGCGTCCAGCAGTGCTTCTCGCGCTGTCGGCATCGTTGCCTCCCACGCCGGGGCTCTGCGTTTCAGAGTTGATGCGCTCCTGCGCGCTGTCAAGCGTCCACACAGCGTCAGGGTCATGTGGCTCTGTTGATCCGCGGTCGATACTGTGGCGGTCATGCCCGACTACCACGATGATCTGCGCCTCGCCCACGTGCTGGCGGACGCCGCCGACGCGACGACGATGGACCGGTTCAAGGCTCTGGACCTCAAGGTCGAGACGAAGCCGGACATGACACCGGTGACCGAGGCCGACAAGGCCGCCGAGGAGCTGATCCGCGGCCACCTCCATCGGGCCCGCCCGCGCGACGCGATTCTGGGCGAGGAGTACGGGATCGAGGGGACCGGCCCCCGGCGCTGGGTGATCGACCCGATCGACGGCACCAAGAACTACGTACGCGGCGTGCCGGTCTGGGCGACGCTGATCTCACTGATGGAGGCCGGTGAGGACGGTTTCCAGCCGGTGGTCGGCCTGGTGTCCGCGCCCGCGCTGAACCGGCGCTGGTGGGCGGCGAAGGGCGCGGGGGCGTTCTCCGGCCGCAGCCTGACCTCGGCGTCCCGGCTGCAGGTGTCGAAGGTGGAGCGGATCGCGGACGCGTCGCTCGCCTACTCCTCCCTGACCGGCTGGGAGGAGCAGGGCAGGCTCGACGGATTCATGGATCTGACCCGGGCCTGCTGGCGCACCCGCGGGTACGGGGACTTCTGGCCCTACATGATGGTCGCCGAGGGATCGGTCGACATCTGCGCGGAGCCGGAGCTCTCGCTCTGGGACATGGCGGCGAACGCGATCATCGTGCAGGAGGCGGGCGGCCGGTTCACCAGCCTGGACGGAGTCTCCGGACCGGGCGGCGGCAACGCGGCGGCCTCGAACGGGACACTCCACCACGAACTGCTGGGATATCTGAACCAGCGCTACTGACCCCGGCCGGAACGGGCCCCGCCGGGACAGCCCACCGGGGCGAGCCCCCGGTACGGGTTCGGTACGGGTCCATCGGTGCCGGTCAAACGCCTGAACAGGATCAGCCGTGCCGGACGCCTCAGCAGGCGCACCGGTAACCACGAGGGGCGTGCCGCACCACCGCACGCCCCTCGAATGATCCTCACCACCTCTTGTTGCCGCTCCCCAACAGTGCGACCCTGAGAGTCCCCCTGCTTGTGAACTTGTGAATCGGCTCACGCAGTCGCTTCACGAAGGAGGTGGCTCCTTTCATGCTCGTCCGTGACGCCATGAGTACGGTGGTCCTCACCATCGGCCCCACCCACACCCTCCGCCAGGCGGCCCGGCTCATGTCGGCACGCCGTATCGGAGCAGCTGTCGTCCACGACCCGGACACCTGCGGCCTCGGCATTCTCACCGAGCGCGACATCCTCAACGCGATCGGATCGGGCCAGAACCCCGATATCGAGACGGCTTCCACCCACACCACCACTGACGTGGTCTTCGCGGCGCCCGCCTGGACGCTGGAGGAGGCGGCCGAGGTCATGGCGCACGGCGGCTTCCGGCATCTGATCGTGCTGGACGACGCCGGTCCGGTCGGCGTGGTGTCGGTGCGCGACATCATCCGCTGCTGGGCAGCGGCCGGACGCCATCCCGTGGAGCTGGTCGGCTGAACGGGCACCCGGACGCCCGGCCGGCGCCGGGTGGGACAGCTCATTCGCCGCCCCACCCCGCAGGTGCCGGCGACTGCCCGCGACCGGCCGGCAGGCCTCAGCCGCGCAGGGCCTGGACCGCGGCTTCCAGGCGCTTGCCGAAGTCGCCGTCGGCCTGGCGGAAGTTGTTGATCGCGCGCTCGGCGATGTCGTCGCGCGAGACCTTCGAGATGAACCCGGCGAGGTTGTCGATCAGCCGGGCCTTCTCGTCCTCGGAGTAGAGCCGGTAGAGGTTGCCGGCCTGGACGAAGTCGTTGTCCTCGGCGTGTACGGCGGCCTCGTGGGTGCCGGTGTCGCCGGTGACCGGGACGGGCTGCCACAGCGGCCGGTCCGTCTGGACCGGACCGCCGAAGCTGTTCGGCTCGTAGTTCTTCGCACCCTTGTGGCGGCCGTCGTACAGGTAGCCGTCACGGCTGTGCGTGCGCGCCTCGGTGGCGTGCGGACGGTTCACCGGCAGGTGGTCGGCGTTGATGCCGACGCGGTAGCGGTGCGCGTCGCCGTACGCGAAGAGACGTCCCTGGAGCATCTTGTCCGGGGACGGACCGATGCCGGGCACGAAGTGCGCGGGGCTGAAGATCGACTGCTCGGTCTCCGCGAAGACGTTCTCCGGGTTCCGGTTGAGCTCCAGCTTGCCGATCTCCACCGGCGGGTAGTCCTCGTGCGGCCACACCTTGGTGAGGTCGAAGGGGTTGAAGCGGTACGCGGCCGCCTCGGCCGCCGGCATGATCTGGACCTGCACGGTCCAGGACGGGAAGTCGGCGCGCTCGATGGCCTCGCGCAGATCGCGCTGGTGGCTGTCCGGGTCCTCGCCGGCGAGCTTGTTGGCCTCGTCCTGGGTGAGGTTCTTGATGCCCTGGTCGGTCTTGAAGTGGTACTTGACCCAGAAGACCTCGCCGGCCTCGTTGTTCCACTGGTAGGTGTGCGAGCCGTACCCGTTCATGTGGCGCAGCGTGGCCGGGATGCCGCGGTCACCGAAGAGCCAGGTCACCTGGTGGGTGGACTCGGGCGACAGGCCCCAGAAGTCCCAGACGTTGTCCGCCTCCTGCGAGCCGGTGTACGGGTCGCGCTTCTGGGTGTGGATGAAGTCGGGGAACTTGATGGCGTCCTTGATGAAGAACACCGGGGTGTTGTTGCCGACGAGGTCGTAGTTGCCGTCCTCGGTGTAGAACTTCAGCGCGAAGCCGCGGGGGTCACGCACCGCGTCGGCCGAGCCGAGGTTGCCCGCGACGGTCGAGAAGCGCAGGAAGGTCTCGGTCTGCTTGCCGACCTCGGAGAGGAACTTCGCACGCGTCCACTGCGAGACGTCGCGGGTCAGCGTGAAGGTGCCGTACGCCCCGGCGCCCCGGGCGTGCACGATCCGCTCCGGAATGCGCTCGCGGTTGAAGTGCGCGAGCTTCTCCATCAGCAACTGGTCCTGCACCAGCACCGGACCGCCGACGCCAGCGGTCTGGCTGTTCTGGTTGTCGGCGACCGGTGCTCCGGCCTCCGTGGTGAGCGGTCCCTGCGTCACGTGCGCCTCCTGCGTCATTCCTGCACATTCGTCATGTCGTCATGGCGTGCACAGCCTGTCCCTTGGCCTACGCCGTTTCCGATCCTACAATGGACTTAGTCCAAGTCAAGCAGTCATCCAAAGTCACACCAGTTCGGAACACGGCCACTCCACTGTTAGGCTTGTCCTCATGAGTGACCTGCTGGAACGACTCCGTGGACGCGGCTGGCGCATGACTGCGCAGCGGCGCGTCGTGGCCGAGGTGCTCGACGGGGACCATGTACACCTGACGGCCGACGAGGTCCACGCGCGGGCCGTCGCCAAGCTGCCCGAGATCTCCCGCGCCACCGTCTACAACACGCTGGGCGAGATGGTGACGCTGGGCGAGGTCATCGAGGTCTCCACCGACCGCCGGGCCAAGCGGTACGACCCGAACGCGCACCGCCCCCACCACCACCTGGTCTGCGCGACGTGCGGCGCCATCCGCGACGTACACCCGGCGGGCGACCCGCTGGCGGACCTGCCGGACGGCGAGCGCTTCGGCTTCACGATCTCCGGCGTCGAGATGACGTACCGCGGCATCTGCCCGAACTGCGCCGCGGCCGCCTGAACCCCGACACCCCCTGCCCCACACCCCACGCCCTGCACCGGAGGTCCGGTGCGGGGCGTTCTCCGTGTGCACGGAACCGCGGGTCCCGGCCCGGACACCGGTCCGGCCCACCGTCCGGCCCACCGTCCGGCCAAGGCTGAACCCACCGCCCCGGCGCCCGTCCCGCGCGCCCCCTTCACACCCGCCCCGCGCACCCCCTTCTCGAATCTGACGGGTCGCCATATCGTCATCGGCGATCACCGCCGCCCCGCGGCGGCTCCGCACCTCGATTGCGTACGAGGAGAGACCCGTGGGAGACCCGCACCCGCCCCCCATCCCCATCACCGCCACCCCCCGCATCCCCATCCACATCCCCATCCGCATCACCCCTGGCGTCCTCATCGACCGACGAGGCCACCCTGCGGCCGACGCCGTCGATGCGGATGGACTGGGAGATCCGGAAGGGCACCACGGACCGGCTGCAGAAGGCGTACGCCGATTCGGGAGTCTCGACGGGCACGCCGGTGCCGGAGGAGAAGGCCGTGGACCGTGCGATGTACGGCGAAGCCGTGGGTCACAAGCTCTGAGCGGGGCAGCCTCGTGCGGTGCATGCACAGAGGGCCGGATCCTTTAAGGATCCGGCCCTCTGTCTTCAGTAGCGGGGACAGGATTTGAACCTGCGACCTCTGGGTTATGAGCCCAGCGAGCTACCGAGCTGCTCCACCCCGCGTCGTTGTGATCCCCACAGTACGTCACCCCTCCGGACCAGCGCAAATCACTTCCCAGCCCCTCCAGGAACGAGCCCCGAAGGCCATGGACCATGACTGTCGCATCAGGCCGGTCCGGCGACTGAGGACGCAGTCCACGTCAGACCCGTCCAGCAACCGAGGACTCCGGCCTCACCAAGCCCGTCCGGCAACCGAGGACTCCGGCCACATCAAGCCCGTCCGGCGATTGAGGACAAAGCGGGGCCGAAGGCACCGCACCCCCGAACACCCGCCCCGACTCGCCCACCCGGCACCGCACCCCGCACCCGCTACGCGGTCAGCTCCTGATGCAGCGCCTCGCGCAACCGCGCAGCCCGCTCCGAAACCTCCGCCGGCCCCAGTTCGACCGCCCGCGCACACCACCGCTGCCCCTCGGCCAGCTCACCGCGGCGCGCGGCCAGCAGGGCGAGGCGCAGGGCCGCCCGCCCGTGCCCTTCGTTCGCGGCGCGGCTCCACCACAGCGCGGCCTCACGCTCACTGCCCTCGCGGGCGAGCAGCAGACCGAGGTTGAAGGCCCCGTTGCGGCTGCCCGCCTCGGCCGCCTCCCGGTACCAGCGCCCGGCGCTCTCCACGTCGCCGCGGGCCGCGGCGAGCATCCCGACGCGCACCTGGGCCCGGCGGTGGCCCTGCTCGGCCGCACGCTCGTACCACTCCTCGCACTCGGTCTTCTCCGGCATCGCCTCGCCCAGGGCGGGCGGTCCCGGCGGCGGCTGCCGCGAGTCCAGCACCCCGGCCAGCCGGAAGGCCGCTTCCGCGCTGCCACCACCGGCGGCGCAGCGCAGATGCCGCTCGGCCTCCCGCTCCTCGCCGTGGTGCAGCAGCGCCATGCCGACCTGGAGCGCGGCCTCGGTGTGACCGGCCGCCGCGGCACGCTCGTACCAGAGCAGCGCCGCCCGGTCCTCGTCCCGCCCGGCGTGCAGGATGCCGAGGTTGAAGGCGGCATCGACGCTGCCCGCCTCGGCCGCCTTGGAGAACCAGGGCTCCGCTCCGGTCGCGTCGCCCGACTGCAGCAGGAGCACGGCCAGCGCGTTGGCGGCCTCCCGATGCCCGGCGTAGGCGGCGCGCCGGTACCACTGCTCGGCTTGCGCCGTACGGTCCTGGGCCGCGCAGAGCAGCCCCAGGTTGTACGCGCCGTTGACGTCACCGGCGTCCATGGCGGCGCGGTACCAGCGCTCGGCGGTCTGCTGCTCCCCCCGGGCCGCGTGCAGCGCACCGAGCGCGTTGGCGGCGTTGCCGTCGCCGTCCTGGGCGGCGCGCAGCCACCACACGGCCGCGCTCTCGCGGTCGCCCGCGTCACGGAGCAGGAAGCCGAGCGCGCACGCGGCACGCGCCTCGCCCGCCTTGGCGGAGATGAGGTACCAGCGGCCGGCCTCCTTGAGCTCGCCGCGCTGTTCCAGGATGGCGCCGAGGTGCAGGGCGGCACGCCGATGGCCACGCGCGGCGGCCTGCCGGTACCACTGCTCGGCCTCACCGACCCGGCCCGCCGCGGGTCCGGCGACCGGGCCGTCGTCCCTGCGCACGGCCACACGGCGCCGGCCGGTGTCCGCCCCGCTGTCCGTTCCGGTGCGGGGGCCCAGTCCGGGGCTGCCGAACGCGTCGTGCGCGGCGTCCGCCGCGTTGCGCTCCAGCATCCGCGCCAGCCGGTACGCGGCTTCGCGGTGCCCCTGCTCGGCCGCGGCACGCAGCCAGCGCTCGGCGCCGACGTCGCTGCGGTGTTCCAGCAGGTCCGCGAGGGCGTACGCGCCCAGCGCGTGGCCCTGCTCCGCGGACTGGCGCAGCCAGTACTCGGCGCCGGGCTCGTCGCCACGCTCGCGGTAGTGGCGTCCCAGGGCGTGCGCGGCGGCGGCGGAGCCGGCCACGGCCGCGGTCCGCCACCAGTCGGCCGCCTCGTCCGGGTAGCCGCGCTGGTGCAGGAGGACGCCGAGGTTGTTGGCCGCGGCACGGTCGCCGTCGGCAGTGGCCGCGCGCAGGTAGGACTCGGCGCCCACCAGGTCGCCCCGGCGCAGCAGCAACGCGCCGAGCACGCTCATCGACGCGGTGTCCCCGGCGTCGGCGGCACGACGATGGCGCGCCTCGCTCTCGGCGTTGTCCGCACTCTCTGCGGTCTCCGCGCCCTCGGCGTTCTCCACGCCGTCCGCGGACTCTGCGGTCTCTGCACTTTCGACGCTCGCGGCACACTCCGCAGTCTCGGCGGTCTCGATGTAGTCGTTGTACCCCGCGGCGGCGGCAAATGCCACATCCATCGCGTTTTCCGCAGGATGGGTGTGACGTTGCGCAAACCGCCCTGTCTCCAACAGAGTTGCCCTGTCCCCCATAAATACCATCGTCGCACCACCTGTAACCCGCGTACACCTGGTATATCGCGGACAGTGAGGTCACTTCAGCGTTTTGTCGACATGCCCACAGAGAGACAAGTCAAACGCGCTCGAACTCAACTCGTGCCCCATGAAGTGCAGTTCACGCCCCGCGCAGAGAAAAGTCACGGCGGCACGACGAAGGCCCGGATCCTCGAAAGAATCCGGGCCTTCGTCTTGCAGTAGCGGGGACAGGATTTGAACCTGCGACCTCTGGGTTATGAGCCCAGCGAGCTACCGAGCTGCTCCACCCCGCGCCGTTGTGTTCAAACCGTACCACGGCGCGAAGGTGAAGCTTTACCGAGTTACTCAGCCACCGCTGTCGGCACTTGCGGCACTCTTGTCCGTCTTGCTGGGACTGCCGGACTTGGGCTGCGCGGCCGCTGCCCGCTGCAACGCGTCCTGCAGATCCGTCTGGGCCTTGCCGTAGGCGGCCCAGTCCTGCTTCCTCAGGGCCGCCTCACCTTCCGTGTAGGCCCTCTGCGCGTCGGCGATCGCCTTCTTCAGCGCGGCGTCGCCGGTGGCCGGCGGCTCCGTGGTGTCACCCGGTGGCCGCGTGGTCTCGGCCGGCGGCTGACTCGTATCGGAGCCGTCCACCCCGAAGACCGCGTTGAGCGCCTCACCGAGGCTGTTCTCGAAGACGATCTTCGACCCGTACGAGGCGGCGACCTTGCGCAGCAGCGGATAGTTCTGCGTGCCACCGCGCGTGTACACCGGCTCGATGTAGAGGAAGCCCCCTTCGAGCGGCACGGTCAGCAGGTTGCCGTACTCGATGTCGGAGTCGGTGCCCTTGAGGTTTCTCACGAACTCGGCGACGTCGTCGTTGCCGTTGAGCTCACTCTGAACCTGACCCGGGCCCTTCACCGTGGTGGTGACTCTCAGCAGTCTGATCGTGCCGTAGTCCTTGCTGGACGCATCGGCGTCCACCGCCATGAACGCCCCCAGGTCGGGCCGCCCCTTGGGGGTGAACGTCGTCGTCAGCGAGAACTTCTGAGCCGCCTGGTCCGGCATCTTTATGCTCAGGTAGTACGGCGGGACGGCACCGGACTCCTTGTTGGTCGGGTCGTCCGGGACCTGCCACGCGTCACTGCCGCTGTAGAACTGGGCGGGGTTCGTCACGTGGTAGCGGGTGAGCAGCTCGCGCTGCACCTTGAACAGGTCCTGCGGGTACCGCAGGTGGTCCATGAGTTCCTGCGGGATGTCCGCCTTGGACTTCACGGTCCCCGGGAACGCCTTGCGCCAGGTCTTGAGAACCGGGTCCTCGGTGTCCCACTCGTACAGCTTGACGTTGCCGTCGTACGCGTCGACGGTGGCCTTCACCGAGTTACGGATGTAGTTGACCTGGTTCTGCTGGGCGACGACCGCGCGCTGGTTGGTGGTCAGCGAGTCGGCCGTGGTGTCACCCAGCGTCGTGCGCGAGGCGTACGGGTAGCCGTTGGTCGTGGTGTACGCGTCGACGACCCACTGGATGCGGCCGTTGACCACGGCCGGGTAGGCGTCGCCGTCGATGGTCAGCCACGGGGCGACCGCCTCGACGCGTTCCTTGGGCGTGCGGTTGTACAGAATCCGCGAGCCCTCGCCGATGGCTCCCGAGTACAGGATCTGCGGTTCGCTGAACGCCACCGCGTAGGCGGCGCGGTTGAAGGCGCCGGAAAGGCTGACCCCGCTCTTGCCCTTGTAGCTGGTGGTCTTCTCGCCGTCCTCCTCGTAGTCGAGCTCCTTCTGGGGCCCGCCGACGATGGAGTACTGCTCGGTCTTCTCGCCGTAGTAGATCTCCTGCTGGTACGAGCCCAGCTCACCGGTGGTCGGCAGTCCCGACTCGGTGAAGTCCGGAGATCCCTTCGGGTTCTTGCCGGTCGTGGTGCCCCGGGCGGCGATCGCACCGTAGCCGTGGGTGTAGGTGAAGTGGTCGTTGATCCAGTTGCGCTTGGGGATGCCCTGCAGGTTGAGCTCGCGCAGACCGATGACCGTGTCCTGCTCCTTGCCGGACTCGTCCTTGTAGCGGTCGACATCCAGCGTCTTGGGGAACTGGTAGTAGTTCCTCTTCTGCTGGAGCTGCTGGAAGGCCGGGGAGACGACGTTGGGGTCCATCACCCGGTAGCTGGCCGCCGTGTCCGCGCCGGCCCGGAGCTTCGCCTCGTCGTCCGTGGTGCTCTTGCCCGAGTAGTCGTGGACCTGCGCGTTGTCGATGTCGTAGGCGTCCCGCGTGGCCTCGATGTTCTTCCGGATGAACGGGGCTTCCTTGGCCTGCTCGTTCGGCTGGACCTGGAACTTCTGCACGATCGCCGGGTAGAGCCCGCCGATCAGGATCGCGGAGAGGACCATCAGCCCGAATCCGATCACCGGAAGCTGCCAGGTGCGGCGCCAGAGCGTCGCGAAGAACAGCACGGCGCAGATCGCGGCGATGCAGAACAGGATGGTCTTCGCCGGGAGATAGGCGTTGGCGTCGACGTACCGCAGGCCGGTCCAGTTGTCAGTGGCCTTGAAATCGCTGGACTTCACGGCGAGCCCGTAGCGGTCGAGCCAGTACGCCACCGCCTTCAGCGCGACGAAGACGCCGAGCAGCACCGAGAGGTGACCGGTGGCCGCCCCCGTCGCCCGTGCACCGGGGCTGGTGATGCGCAGTCCGCCGTACAGGTAGTGGGTCAGCGCGGCGGCGATCAGCGAGAGCACCGTGGCCGCGAAGCCGAAGCCCAGCAGGAAGCGGTACCAGGGCAGGTCGAAGGCGAAGAAGGACACATCCAGATGGAACTGGGGGTCCTTCTGCCCGAACGAGACCCCGTTCACATACATCAGCCAGGTACGCCACTGGCCGGAGGAGGACGCCCCCGCGATCAGACCGACGAGCGCGGTGATCGCGAGCAGCACCCACTTCTTGTACGGGGCGATACTCATCCGGTAGCGGTCCAGGCTCTGCTGCTCCAGCGACATCGCGCTCAGCGGCGGCCGGAGCCGGTGCGCGAGCCAGATGTTCACGCCGACGGCGACGGCCATCAGCAGTCCGAAGACGAGGAACAGTCCGATCTTGGTCCACAGGGTGGTGGTGAAGACGGATGAATACGCGACCGACCTGTACCAGAGCCAGTCCGTCCAGAACCCCGCGAACATGACGAACGCCATGGCGAGGATCGCCAGGACGCCCAGTGTCATGAGCAGGGTTCGGGCGCGCCGGGACGGGCGGCCGACTCTGATCCGTGGCCCTGTCGGGCCTCCGCCGCGGTCCGGCATCTGGAAAGCCAACGTGCGCACCTCAAAGTTCGCGGTCGTGTGAAAGGGGCCCAGCGATCCTAGAACCCACCTATGCAACTTACTGAGGCTTTACCTAGTTCCCGTTCCCGGGGCGGAAGGAGGCAGGATGTTGTCCATGTCCAACGTTTCCCCCTCAGGCCCTCCGATGGCCGCGAGCCCGCTCACCGTCGCGGTGCTCGAAATCGACGAATACATCTCCGGTCTCGGCTGGGATCAGCCCGCCCGGCTCTTCGCGCTCGTCGACACCGCCCGGCTGCGGGTCCAGGAGCCCGGCCTCGCCGCCCAGCTCGGCCTCGACGGCGACGGCTCGAAGGCCGCCGCACTCACCCCTATCGAGCAGGAGGAGCTTCCCGCAGGTACCGCGCTGGACGAGTTCCTCGCCACGATCGCCTGGCCGGACGCGGTGGTCGGGTGCGCGATGACGGTCGAGCGGCTGATGCTGCCGCCGTCCGCCGAGGCCTCCGTTCCGGAAGGTCTCAACGACAACCAGCTGACCAAATGGGTCGCCAAACACCCCGACCGTCAGGAGGTACGGATGACCGTGGCCGTCCTTCGCGACGGTGCCCGGGAGTCGGCCGTACGTCTGCGTGAGAAGGACTCGCCGAACGACGTGCTGACCGGGGCCGGTCTGGTGCCGGGGCTGGCCGAGGCACTGGCCGCGACCTTCGAGTCCTGACCCCGTCCGCCCGCCGGTACGGGGGCGCGGTCAGCCTGTCGAGCAGCTGGGCAGGCCGGCCGTGTTCCCCGAGCTGATCTTTTCCAGCGACTTCTTGGCGTCGTCGATGGTCTTCACCCTGATCAGGGTGAGCCCGTCCGGGGTGTCGGAGGCGGCCGACTTGCAGTTGTCGTCGGGGGTCAGGAAGTAGCGCGCGCCCGCGTTGCGCGCGCCGACCAGCTTCATGCTGATCCCGCCGATCGGGCCGACCTTGCCCTTGTCGTCGATCGTCCCGGTGCCCGCGACGAACTTGCCGCCCGTCAGCTGTCCCGGGGTGAGCTTGTCGATGATGCCGAGGGAGAACATCAGACCGGCGCTCGGGCCGCCCACGTCGGCGAGCTTGATGTCGATCTCGAACGGGAAGGTGTGGTCCGTCCCCGCCTGGATGCCGACGATCGCGCGGTTCTCCTTGGGGGCCTTCCTGGTGGTGAGGGTGATCTTCTCGGTGCCCTCGGGCTCCTTGCCTGCCTTCTCGGCCGCCGCCGCGGTCTTGGCCGGGATGACGGTGAAGGTGACGTCCTGGCCGGGCTTGTGCCTGGTGACGAGCTTCGCGACGTCCTCGGGCCGCTCGACCGCCGTACCGTCGACGGACTTGATCACGTCGCCGGCGTGCAGCTTGCCCTGTGCGGGACTGTCCTTGATGACCGTGGAGACCACGACCCGTGACGACACCGGGATGCCCAGTTCGGTGAGGGCCGCGACCTTGGCGCTCTCCTGGGACTGGCTGAACTCCTCGGCGTTCTCCTGCGTCGACTGCTGTTCGGTCTTGCCGTCCGGGTACAGCGTGTCGTGCGGTACGACCAGGCTGTCGTGCCCCAGCCATCCGTAGAGGGCCTCGACGAGGTTCATGTTGTAGTCGGCGCCGGTGACCCTGACCGTCGTCATGTTGAGATGGCCGGACGTCTTGTACGTCCTGTGCCCGGTGACCTGCAGGACGGGCTCGCCGTCGACCTTGCCGAGCGTGTTCACGGTCGGCCCGGGGGACATCTCCGAGTACGGCACTCTGATCAGCAGACCCGCGCAGACCAGCGCGATCAGAACCAGGGTGGAGGCGAGCATCGTCGCGGTGCGGCGTGGCATGGAACGACAGTACGGGAAGGGTCCGTCTGTGCACCGTCGGGGCCGGTCCGTACGGAGCCGGGGCCGGGGTGCGAGAGGTGTGCCGGGGAGCCTCGGCAGGAGATGCGGTGGCGCGGATTGGCGAGTGCGTACGTTCGACGTGGCGTCAGACGTTCGATATCTGCTCGACCGGCTCCGAATCGGAGTGCGACTTCTCCATCGCTTCACGGAACCGGGCATAGCCGGCGAGCTCGGTACCATCGCCGGTCGTGCGATTACGGGCGGCCCAGCTTCCCCATATTGCAGCACCGACCGCAGCGAAAAGCGGAATCAACAACCAGGCGAGTGCTGCCATGATGACCTCCCTGCCCCATGCGCAACCGCAACCAACCGATCAGCAGATTAACCATCTACAGAGCCAACGCTCACGGCAGGGGTGCGGTTACGCAAATCGGGGCGGATTCCGGCCTGTCCGGTTTGCGCTCAGCATGCACCGACCCACTCCTCCGTACCGTCCGAAAAGCGTTGGTGCTTCCAGATCGGGACCTCGTGCTTGAGGTCGTCGATGAGCTTGCGGCAGGCCTCGAAGGCCTCTCCGCGGTGCGGGCAGGAGACCGCCACGACGACGGCGATGTCGCCGACCTCCAGTTCACCCACTCGGTGGACCGCGGCCAGTGCCCGCACCGGGAAGGCCGCGACGACCTTCTCCGCCACCCTGCGCATCTCGTCCTGCGCCGAGGGGTGGCACGAGTAGCCGAGCGCCCCGACGTCCTGACCGCCGTCGTGATTGCGCACGGTGCCGACGAAGAGCGCGGTGCCGCCGGCCGCGTCGTCGCCGACGGCACGGAAGATCTCGTCCACCGAGAGCGGCGTGTCGCGAATCTCCAGCAGCCGGATGGGGTCCTGTGCCGCCTGCTCGCCGGGATGGTCATGCGTGGGTGCCATGCCGGCCATCGTGCCGTACCGCGGCGGCATCACGGAATAGCGCTTTCCGCTGGTGGGCCGCCACCGGCCTTGGAGCCTCCTACAGACGCCGGGACGTCCCCGGAGCGCGTCCCGGCGGCAGCGACGGGTGGCCGACGGCGCGACCGGCGATGCTCGCCGGGAGGGGCACTAGATACGGCGGCGCGCCTTGCGGGCGCGTCGTACCAGGGCAGCGGTACCGAGCAGCGCCACGGTCGCACCGGCGGCACCGGCCGCGGTGGCGTCCTTGCGGCCGAGGCGACGGCCGGCGACGGTGTGCCGTCCCTCCACCTCCTCCAGGAGCGCGGCGAGCACCTCCTCGTTGGTCCAGCTCGGGCGCCAGCCCGCGTCGTGCAGCCGGCTCACGCTGACCACCCAGGGATGCATCGTGTACGCCAGATCGCCCGCCGGGGACGGGGTGAGGCCGATCCGGTGCAGCCGGGCGGCGGCGCCGAGCGCGACGGCGGAGGGCAGCTCCATCCGGCGGACGCCGCTGATCTCCTCGACCTCCTCCTGTTCGAGCCAGCCGTCGCAGCCGACCGCGAACTCCCCGTCGATCTTCTCCAGCGCGGCGTACTCCAGCGCCGTGACCAGGTCGTCGACATGGCAGAACTGCCAGGTGGGGCGTGATCCGGCGACGACAAGGAGGCGCGGTGACTCGAAGTAACGGGTCAGTGCGGTGTCGGTGCCGCCGACCAGCACCGTGGGACGGACCACCGTGACGTGGAGTCCGGGGTGGGCGCGAGGCGCGCGGCGGCCGAGCCGTTCGATCTCCAGCAGGTCGCCGACGCCGGTCGCCTCCGCGGTGGCCCGCAGCTCGGCGTCCTCGGCCAGCGGGACGTCGTTGTCGGGCAGCGCCCCGTAGACCATCGCGGAGGTGCACAGCACGACCCGGTGGACGCCGACGGCCGCGGCGGCGGTCAGCACGGTCTGGGTGCCGCGCACGTTGTAGGCGGTGCGGGCGGCGGGATCGGTCTCCAGGTCGAGATCGAGCGCCAGGTGCACCACGACGTCCGCGCCACGCAGCTTCTCCGCGATGGCCGGGTCACGGACGTCGAGGATGTGCCAGGTCGCCTCGGAGACCTCTCCGCGGCGTTCGTCGATGGCGATGACCTGCTTGATCTCCTCGGAGGCCGCGAGACGGGCCGCGAGCAGCTCGCCGACACCCGTCGCGGCTCCGGTGACGGCCACGACGGGGCCGCGGCTTCTGGAGCGGCTGCGGACCGTCTTGTTCTCGGGCAGCGGGTCGGCCAGGTTTCGCGCTGCGCGAACCTGCGGATCTGGGGAACTCACCGGGCGTCTCCAGCGGTTGTCTTCAGTACGTACCCGAATGACGCGTACGTACCAGGTGGCGTCCATCCTGCCGCAGGCCGGGAGCCGACGGAGCACTGAGGCCCTAAGCGGACTTGGTGTCTACGCTGGATGGTGATGTCGGGCAGTCGCCGTCGGTTCGATCCGGCGGCCCTACGAGCCGAGGAAACCCGTGAGTGACACCCCATTCGGATTCGGCCTTCCGCCGGAGGAGCCGGACGACGGCGACGCAGGCAAGAAGAAGGACCCCACCGGAGGTGGGCAGGGTTCGGGCGGTCCGGCGAACCCGCTCGGCTTCGGCCCCGGCGCGGGGGGTGACAACCCCTTCGCCGCGATGTTCGGCTCGATGAACCCGAACGACCTGGGCGCGGCCTTCCAGCAGCTCGGCCAGATGCTGAGCTACGAGGGCGGTCCCGTGAACTGGGACATGGCCAAGCAGATCGCCCGCCAGACCGTCTCGCAGGGCAACGCGGACGGCACCAAGGACGCGAGCGTCGGCCCGTCCGAACGCGCCGCGGTCGACGAGGCGCTGCGACTGGCGGACCACTGGCTGGACGGCGCGACGTCGCTGCCGTCCGGTTCGGTCTCCACCGTGGCGTGGAGCCGTGCGGAGTGGGTCGAGGCGTCCCTCCCCGCCTGGCAGAAGCTGGTCGACCCGGTGGCCGAGCGTGTCGGCCTCGCCATGGGCGATGTGCTGCCCGAGGAGATGCAGGCGATGGCGGGCCCGCTGATCGGCATGATGCGGTCGATGGGCGGCGCGATGTTCGGCCAGCAGATCGGGCAGGCCGTCGGTGTGCTGGCGGGCGAGGTCGTCGGCTCGACGGACATCGGGCTGCCGCTGGGCCCGGCGGGCAAGGCCGCGCTGCTTCCGCTGAACGTCGAGCGGTTCGGCAAGGACCTGAGTGTGCCGCAGGACGAGGTGCGGCTGTATCTGGCGCTGCGCGAAGCCGCCCACCAGCGGCTCTTCGCCCACGTGCCGTGGCTGCGCTCGCATCTGTTCGGTGCCGTGGAGGGCTACGCGCGGGGCATCAAGGTCGACACCAGCAAGCTGGAGGACGTGGTCGGCCAGTTCGACCCCTCGCAGCCGGAGCAGCTCCAGGAAGCTCTTCAGCAGGGCATGTTCCAGCCGGAGGACACCCCGGAGCAGAAGGCCGCCCTGGCCCGGCTGGAGACGGCGCTCGCGCTGGTCGAGGGCTGGGTGGACGCCGTGGTGCACGAGGCCGCGAAGCCCCGGCTCACCTCGGCTGACGCACTCCGCGAGACGATGCGCAGGCGCCGTGCCTCCGGCGGTCCCGCCGAGCAGACGTTCGCCACGCTCATCGGTCTCCAGCTGCGCCCGCGACGGCTGCGTGACGCCTCACGGCTGTGGGCCTCGCTCACGGACGCGCGGGGTCTCGACGGGCGCGACGCGCTGTGGGAGCACCCGGACATGCTGCCGACCGCCCACGACCTGGACGATCCGGACGAGTTCGTGCACCACGAGCAGCTGGACTTCTCCGAGCTGGACAAGATGCTCGGCGAGGCCGCGAACGGTCTGCAGAAGCCCGCGACCGACACCGTCGGCGACAGCAAGGCCGGATCCGGGCCGGCCGACGCCGACGGCAAGGACAACGACGGTGCGGACGGCAACGGCACGGACGGCAACGGCACGGGCGGCGACGGCAAGGACGACACCGAAAAGTGAGCCTGCATGACGAAGCCGTTCTCGTACTGAAGAGCTACGAGAGCGGCGCGGACGCCGCCCAGGAGGAACTGCGCCTGGCTTGTCTGGACCATCTGGCGCTGCATCCCGACGGCATGTGGAAGGCCTGCGGGGCCGGGCATCTGACGGCCAGCGCGCTGGTCATCGACCCGGAGCGCGGCCGGGTGCTGCTCACGCTGCACCGGAAGCTGCGGAAGTGGCTGCAGATGGGCGGTCACTGCGAGCCCGGGGACGCCACGCCGGCCGGGGCGGCGCTGCGGGAGGCCATGGAGGAGTCCGGCATCGCCGGTCTGACGCTGCTGGCGGGCGGCCCGGTCACGCTGGACCGCCACCCGATCCCGGCGCCCTGCAACTGGCATCTGGACGTCCAGTACGCGGTACTGGCTCCGTCGGGCTCGACGGAGCGGATCAGTGACGAATCGCTGGACCTTCGATGGTTCGCCTACGACGAGGTCGCCGGGGTCGCCGACTCCTCGGTGGTGCGTCTGATGGAACGTACGCGGGCGGCACTGGCCGGCGTCAGGTAGCGGGGACCACGAGCGAGGTCGTAAGGGGCACGGTCGTAAGGGGCGGTCTCATGGGAGACCGCCCCTTACCGTGCTCTTCCACCGCACCCGTCCCGCCCGTCCTGCGCCGGTCCGGTGTGCCTGACTCAGTTCCAGGCGTTGTTCTGGTTCTGCGCATGGGATCCCTGCTGGCCCATGCCGAACTGGGCAGCCAGCCCCTGGCCGATCTGGGCGCTCTGCGGCGGCAGCACCTCGCTCGGCTGGACCAGGGCGAAGCCCTGCCCGAGGAAGCTGAGCTCCCAGCCCTCGCCGGTGTTGCCGCGTCGGCGCATCACGCCCGATGAGTGCGTCTGGGCCTGCATCTGCACGCGCAGGGAGCTGGACCAGGCGACGATGGCGTCCGCGTCGGCGTTGACGTACTTGTCGGGTGTGACCTGCAGCATCAGCGGCTGGCCGGAGGTCATCAGGGCGACCTTGCCGCTGCCGGAGATGTTGAGCTGGTACTTACCGGTGCCCGAAATGCCGTACTGGCTGTCCACCGCGATGACCTCGGTGTGGAGCGACGAGTCGAGCGCCAGGACATAGGCGCTGTCCACCGTCATGCCGTCGTGGTCGACATCCACCACATGGACGTACTGCGCCAGGTTGGCCAGGTAGACGGTGCCCTGCCCGGAGCAGCGCATCAGGTCGAGACCCTCACCGGTGCTCGCGCGGGCCCGGCGCTGTCCGTGCGACTGGTACTCGCCGTCGAACTCCATCAGCCCCTGGTACGCGACCATGGCCCCCTTGCGGGCGAGGATGTCCTCGTGGCCGGTCAGCGAGACCCGAAGGAGCTGCGGGTTCTGAACCGTGTACCGGTCCTGGGACTGCTGTTCCGTGTAGTTGAAAAGCGGACTCTGCATGGTGTGTTTCTCCTCCCCGTCAGTTCCGGACCCGGAGGCGGTCGGTACTGTCCTCGCTCGGCTGGACGACGACGATCCCCTCGCCGGAGAAGGCCATCTGGAACGCCTCTCCGCTGCCCCGCCCGATGAGCGAGGCGGCCTTGAAGCTGCGCTTGCCCTTCACCTTGAGGTTCGGGGACCACGCGACCAGGGCGTCGGGGTCGACATAGGTCTCGTCCTCGCCGCGCCCGCAGTCGACGACGATCGGTGTGCCGCGGGAGGTGATGGCGACCCAGCCGGTGCCGGAGATGCAGACGTTCCACAGCCCCTGGCCGGCGAATTTGGCCAGCCCCTTGACCCGCTCGACACCCCAGGTGAGATGGCCGTCGAAGGCGAGGACGTTGGTGCCGTTGACCGAGAGGGAGTCGTTGTTGAGATTGATGACGACCACGTCGGCGCCGTAGTCGGCGAGGTAGAGCAGCCCGTCACCGGCGCACTTCATCAAGGGCGTGCCCTCGCCGGTGATCCACTGCGAGGCGATCTGGCGGACAGCGGGCGGATTGGGTTCGTACTGGATGAAGCCCTCGTACGCCACCATCGAGCCGGTACGCGCGTACAGGTCCTGGCCGGTGGCCATGGCGACCTTCAGCATCGAATGGCCGTGGTTCTCCATCCGGGCCGTGACGGGGGTCGGGGCGTAGCCCGCGAGTTGCTGATTCATGACGGGCTCCCTCAGACCTCGTAGGGCTGGACGACGATGAAGTTGCCGGGCGCGCCCCGGAACTGGAGGTTCACGGTCTCTCCGCTGTGTCCGGGATAGGCGTTGCGGCGCAGCCGGACCTGGCTGGAGACGATCACCTGGGATGCCGACGACCACGCCACGACGGCGTTGCAGTCGGCGAAGGTGGTGGGGGTGACGGGCAGGACGACCGGCACGCCGTGGGTCTTCACGACGACGGTGCCGGTGCCCTGGAACTGCATGGTGAACAGGGCGCCACCGGGGATGCCGTGGCCCTCGATCCTGCGGACCTCGTACTGCAGCGACTCGTCGAACGCGAGGACGTTCTCCGCGGAGACGCAGATGCCGTCGCCCTGGAGCTCGACGGTGTGCAGGTGGGAGCCGTCCTCGGCGAGGAAGACCTGCCCCCGGCCGGTACAGCGCATCAGCTGCATCTCCTGACCGGTGGCGTTGCCGACGATCCGGCCCGCGAAACCTGCGCCCTTGTAGCCGAAGTCGACCTTGCCCTGGTACATCACCATGCTGCCCTGTCTGGCCAGCACTCCCCCACCGCCGTTGGTGAGGTCGACGCGCATGAGCTGATGGTTCTGCGCGGTCCAGCGCTGACCGGTGGCCGTCTCCTTGTACGGCTGGAGCGCGGCCAGGAGACCTGCCCCGGTCTGCGGCGCCCCTTGCGGTACGCCCTGGGGCATCCCCGGCGGCATGCCGGGAGGCTGCTGACCGTACGGGGCCGGAGCCGGCTGACCGTACGGCGCGGGAGCCGGCTGCCCATAGGGTGCCGGCGGCTGTCCCGGGAACTGCCCGAACTGCGGCTGCTGGGACGGCTGCCCCGGATGTCCGTACGGAGCGGGCGGGGGCGGCGGCGGGGGCGGCACGGTACCGCCCAGCGGGGCCAGCGGCGCCACGATGGTGGGCGCGGCATGCATCTGCTGCTGCTGCGGAGTGGGCACCGGCGCGGGCGCCGCCGGTCCGCCGAAGGACGGTGCGGGCTGCGGGATCTGCGGTGCGGCCGGGGCACCGAACGACGGGGCCGGTGCCGCCTGGGCGGGCGGGGCGAACGACGGGACGGCGGACTGCGGCTGTGCGGCGGCGGGGGCCTCCTCGGCGACCTCGCCTCCGAAGTTCTTCAGCAGCGAGTCGAGCCCGCCGTCGAAGCCCTGGCCGACAGCGGCGAACCGCCAGACGTCCTTGAGGTAGAAGTCACCCAGCATCACCGCACGTTCGGTCGTGAACTCCGAGCCGGTGAAGGCGTATCTGACGACTTCCTCGCCACCCGCGACGATCCGGATGTATCCGGGACCGACCTGCGCCATCTGCCCGGCGCCGTCCAGCGTGGCAGTGAACGAGAGTTTGTGAATGCTCGCCGGAATGCGGTCCAGAGTCACGCGGAACGACTCGGTGTCACCGGCCTGGGGGCCGAGGAGCTGAATGGACTCCTCGGGCGACTTCGGCTGGTTGAAGAAGATGAAATACCGGTCGTCGGAGAGCTGCTCATTGGCGTCGAGGCCGAAGCAGCTGATGTCAAAGGTCAGTCCCGGGCCGGCGATCTGCACACCTACGTACAGGTCCGTTCCCGGTGTGAGATCGCTGATCTTGGCCTTGTGGCCGCGTTGGAATTCCCTGGCCATGCGTAACGACCGTCCCCCATCCGGAAACTGAATGCTTCGCGTCAGGCTAACCGCAAAATCCGGCCCCGGGCCAAGCCGGTACAGACCCGGTACAGAATCGCAGAACGTCACTCGCCGCGTGCGGCGGGCAGGTGCGGCAGCCGGTCGGCCGCCACCACCCCTTCGAGATAGCCGCGGGCCCGCTCGGTCCGGGGGTAGGCGTCCAGGAGCCGCCAGAACCTCGGACCGTGTCCGGGCACCAGGAGATGGGCCAGTTCGTGGACGAGCACATAGTCGACGACGTACTCCGGCATGCCCTGCAGCCGGTGCGACAGGCGGATGCTGCCCTCGGCCGGGGTGCAGGACCCCCACCGGGTGTTCTGATTGGTCACCCACCGCACCGAGACGGGTCTGGCCCGGCCCTCGAGATACTGCGCGGACAACCGCGCCGCCCGCTCGGCGAGTTCGCTGTCGCCGAGGATGCGTCTGCTCTCCTGGGCGGCCAGCTTGTCGAGCATCACGCCCACCCAGCGCTGCTCCTCGGCCTCGGACATCCTGGCGGGAATCAGCACGATCGTGCGATCACCCTCCCGGTACGCGGAGACCGTTCTGCTGCGGCGGGAGCTCCTGCGGACCTCGACCGCGCTCGTCGCCGAGCCGCGGGGCGGATGGTCTGCCGCGCTGCGCTGATGGATTCCGGCGCTGCGCGCGGGGGTCTCGCCGGCGAAGCCGGGTGACGGGTCGGCGGGCACGGCACGACGTTACCCGCTGTCAGTGTGCGAAGTCCCGTCTCCTGGACGGTTCACACATGATCCACCCCATGGCTTGCACCATTTGAACGACTAATACCCCCTGCCTGTGGACAACTTTTCACGCGCTTCCGCGGCCCGTTGCATTCTGGCAATGGATCTCACGCAGCCACACAGACCGGGGGAAGCCGTGCATCCGATGTTGAAACCCGCACTGCGCCGCGCATGGCGCGGCCGCGGCACCGTCCAATTCGGTGTGACGCCCGCACATGCGGTGAAGGTCGGCCCGATGGATATCGCGACGGGCTGTTTCCTGGAGCTGCTCGACGGAACACGCGGGATGCCGCTGTTGCGCGAGGAGGCCAGGGCGCTGGATCTCACCGACCACCAAGTGGACACGCTCGTCGTGCGGT
This sequence comes from Streptomyces brevispora, assembly GCF_007829885.1. Taxonomy (NCBI): domain Bacteria; kingdom Bacillati; phylum Actinomycetota; class Actinomycetes; order Kitasatosporales; family Streptomycetaceae; genus Streptomyces; species Streptomyces brevispora. The sequence continues at coordinate 4,327,374 of NZ_VIWW01000001.1, read as the reverse complement.
TGCTGGACGCGGGCCTCATCGACGATGTGCGGGCCGGCGGACCGGAAGCCGATGCGTTACGGAACCGGGCGGACGTCCTGGAGCGTCACCGACCGGACCTGGCGTCACTCTCCGTCGTGCATCCCGAGCCCGGCGGAGGGATGCGCCGGCTGGCCGCCCGCCGCTCCATGCGCGTCCAGGTACGGGGAGCCGGCCGGGTCGGCGCGGCCGTCGCCGCGGTACTTTCCGGATCCGGGGTGGGCCGGGTCGAGGTCCTGGACGGCGGATGCGCCGAGCCGGGCGACGTCTCACCCGGGGGCCTGCCGCCCTCGGCGACCGGAGAGCGCCGGGACACCTCGGCCAGGCAACTCGTACGGCGCTCGGCCCCTGGTCCGGCGCCGCGGGCAGCACAGGCGTCGGGCGGGCCCACGAGCGGCGAGCCCGGCCTTTCCCTGATCGTGGTCGCCCCTCGCGACAGCCTCTCCGCCTACGTCCCCGATCCGGGCACCGCCGGGCCATGGATCGCCTCGGGCACACCCCACCTCTACGCCGGGGTGATCGAGGCCACCGGATTCGTGGGGCCCCTCGTACTGCCGGGAGGTACCGCGTGCGCGGGATGCCTGGACCTGAACCGGCGGGACCGGGACCCTCAGTGGCCGCGGATGCTGGCTCAGTGGCAGTCCGGGCGACGCACCGCCGTTCAGGCCTGTGACCTGGGCCTGGCGACCGCGGTGGCGGGTCTGGCGGCGGCCCACGCACTGGCCTTCCTCGACGGAGAACTGCCCGCCTGCACCGGGGCCCGATGGGAAGCCGCACTGCCTCTGTTGGACTGGCGGTCGGAACAGATCCCGGCGCACCTCGACTGTTCCTGTGGAGCGGGTGGGCACACTGAAGGGGTGCGCACCTCCGGGGCCGGCACGGCGCACGACACAATGGCCGGGTAACCGCCGCACGCAGCGCGGCAGTCTGGGATTTGGAGGGGCATATGTCTGATCTTCCCCGGAAGGCGGTCACCCGAACCGCCAAGCTGGCCGCGCTGCCATTGGGGTTCGCGGGCCGCGCCACCTGGGGGCTGGGCAAGCGCATCGGCGGGAAGTCCGCGGAGCTGGTCGCCCGCGAGGTACAGCAGCGCACCGCCGACCAGCTCTTCAAGGTCCTGGGTGAGTTGAAGGGCGGGGCGATGAAGCTGGGACAGGCCCTGTCCGTCTTCGAGTCCGCCCTGCCGGAGGAGGTCGCCGGCCCCTACCGCGCGGCCCTCACCAAACTCCAGGAGGCCGCCCCTCCGATGCCGAACAGCACGGTCCACGCGGTGCTGGCCGAACGGCTGGGTGAGGACTGGCGGGAGCTGTTCCTGACGTTCGAGGACAAGCCGTCAGCCGCTGCCTCGATCGGGCAGGTGCACCGGGCGGTGTGGCACGACGGGCGGAACGTCGCGGTGAAGGTGCAGTACCCGGGTGCCGGGGAGGCGCTGCTCTCGGACCTGACCCAGCTCAGCCGGTTCGCCCGGCTGCTCGGCCCGCTGATTCCCGGCATGGACATCAAGCCGCTGATCACGGAGCTGCGCGACCGGGTGGCGGAGGAACTGGACTACGAGCAGGAGGCGCGGTCGCAGCGGGAGCACGCCGAGGAGTTCGCGGACGATCCCGATGTCGTCGTCCCGGGCGTGGTCCACCAGTGCGATCAGGTACTGGTCACGGAGTGGATCGACGGTGTGCCGCTGGCCGATGTGATCGCCGACGGAACCGCGGAGCAGCGGGACCGGGCCGGGCAACTGCTGGCCCGGTTCCTCTTCTCCGGCCCTGCGCGCACCGGGCTGTTGCACGCCGACCCGCACCCGGGCAATTTCCGGCTGCTGCCCCCGGAACCGGCCGGTGGGACGGACACCGACGAACCCGACGACACGGCCGCCGCTGCCGACGGCACCGAGGAGACCGGCGTCGCGGAGAACACCGGGGCATCTCAATGGCGGCTCGGTGTACTCGACTTCGGGACGGTGGACCGGCTGCCGGGCGGACTGCCCCAGACCATCGGGGACTCGTTGCGGCTGACGCTCCAGGGCGACGCGGAGGCGGTGTACGAGCGGCTGCGCGAGGAGGGGTTCGTCAAGGACTCGATCGACCTCGCCCCGGACGCCGTGCTCGACTACCTCCGGCCGATCATCGAGCCGGCGTTGGTGGAGGAGTTCACCTTCAGCCGGAGCTGGATGCGCAATCAGGCCACCCGGATAGCGGATCCACGATCCCCCGCCCACCAGCTGGGCAAGCAACTGAATCTGCCGCCCTCCTATCTGCTGATACACCGGGTGACGTTGAGCACGATAGGCGTGCTGTGCCAGCTCGGCGCGACGGTCCGGCTGCGCGAGGAACTCGAGTCCTGGCTGCCTGGGTTCCTGCCGCAGGACGAGGAGGAGTGGAACGAGGAGGAATGGGCCGAAGACGCTCCGGCCGAGCTCAAGGCCATGGACGAGCTCAAGGCGACGGACGAGCTCGAGGCGACGGACGAACGCGATGCGGCGGACGAACGCGATGCGGCGGACGAGCCCGTGGAAGGTGCCACGGCCGGCGCGGAGGCAAAGTAGCGGCCGGTCTCACCACCAGGCGGAGTCGAGGCGGCTCTCGATGGCCCTGATGTGGGTGCGGGCGCAGCAGTCGCAGAGGTAGCGGCGGCTGCCGTTCTCCACGGAGCAGATCCAGGTCGGCGGTGCGTCGTGGCTCCCGGCTGCGGTTTCGCACAGGGCACATACAACGCCCTCGGTACCCGCCGCGTCGGGGCGCTGAGTCTCCTCGTCCACCTTGCGACGATAACCCCGCCGGCGCGGTCCGGCACGACAGGACGGGGCGCGGCACGGCACCGGACAGCAGGCCCCACAGCACGGCCTCGGGGCCGGTCCGAGTGGACCGGCCCCGAGGCAGGGGTGGTGGGTGCTGCTTGCTGCGGGTCAGAGAGCGGCTGCCCCGCAGCGGTACTGCTGCCGTTCGGCACTGCTGTTGTTCAGTACCGCCGGCGTTCTGTCCTGCCTGTGTTCTGTGCTGCCGGTCTTCTGTCCTGCTCGGCTCAGTGCATGACCGCCATGGCCAGCGCGCGCCGGGCACGCATCGAGGCGCGCTCGGCCCTGCGCTGCATCCGCCGCGCGTTGCTCAGGCGCAGGGCCTGACGTTGCGCTTCGGCTTCCCGCAGACGGTCGTGCATATGAGCACGAGCCATGGCTTCTGGGATGAGTTGCATCTCGCGGGTCCTGTTCTGACGCGAGTCGTTCGCGCCGATGATGGTGACGTCCGGTGTCGCGGAGCCGACGGGCTCCCTCGTGGGGATGGGCATTGGTTCCTGGTTCCGGGGGTCGTGGGTGTGGGGACGGTCGATGGTTCCGATGCGCTTCATGGGTTTGGGAGCCGTAACTCCCAGGTCGGCGATCACGCCGCGACCGGGTGCTTGCGCGGACGGCCACGCGGCCGCTTGCGGGCAACGACGACGCCCTGGATGAAGAGCTCGCCACCCCAGACACCCCACGGCTCGCGGCGCTCCTTGGCGCCGGCGAGGCAAGCCTCGACGAGCGGGCAGGTACGGCAGAGGGACTTGGCGTACTCGACATCGGCCGGCGACTCGGCGAAGAAGACCTCCGGGTCATAGGAACGGCAGGGGACGGGCACGCCGAGGTTCTCGATGGCGTCGTCGAGCGCGGTGAGCGCAGTGAGCGGGGTCAAGGTGGAGTCCTCCGTGAGGCCGGGCGGGGGGATCGTTTCGGAAGGCGGTACGGACGGGGCGTGCGCTTCGAGTTGCACGGTGGTGGTGTCCTCGTCTGGTCGTTTCCGGCCTGTTGGCCGGGGGCGGCTGGTACCAGGTATTGCTTGTCCCGAGGCTCCTTCGTGCTGTCTCATCCGTTCGGACAAAACAAAAGGGCCGCGGATCCCGAGTGGGGTTCCGCGGCCCTGAAGGCGCCGGCCTGATCGTCGATCAGGCTGGATCACTCCAGGGTTCAGGCCCACGGAAGGCCCACATCGTGTGGTGATGCGTCGTCTGCTTCTTGGCTCCGGCTTCCGCTCCCGCACCGACGGCCGCAAAGGCATAGGCCTGGGCCTGTCCCTTCGCTACTGCTGCAGCCGGTGCCTGGGTCGGTCGCTCATTACGCTCCCGCTCGGAAATGCCTGCCAGGGACAGCGGGCTGACGGCGGGAACGCCGGACACACCGGTGCCACGCAGCGAAGACGTCGAAGAGCAGGCGAGGCCGAGCGAGTAGGCGGAGACGACCGAGAGATCGGTCATTTTGTTGGTCTCGATGATGCTGATCACTTCAATCGCCTCCTCTCGGCGTCTAGAGCGGACCGACCAAGCCGGTCCTACGTATTCGGATAAGTACAGCACAGGATCAGGGCTTCAGAGAAGTCGCTGTTCCCGTGGTTAAGAACCTATGGTGACGACTGGGGCGGGCGCAAACTATTTTTTCGACGAGTTTTTCTCACATCTCCTCGACGGCCTCCCCAGGCGCCTCCGCCCCGTCCCCACCTGCGCAGATGTCCAGCACGGCGGCGCCGAAACGGCCCAGCTTCCGCGCGCCGACCCCGGAGATCCCAGCCAGTTCACCCTCGCTGCCGGGCACCGTCTCCGCGATGGCCATCAGCGTCTTGTCGGTGAACACGCAGTAGGCGGGCTGGCTGATCTGCCGCGCCCGCGCCGCCCGCCAGTCGTGCAGCCGCTCGTACAGCGCCTCGTCCATGTCGGACGGGCAGTCGTCACAGCGCATCAGCTTCATCTCACCGGCGTCGGTCAGGGTCTTGCCGCACACCCTGCACAGCGCGGGCCCGCGCCGCTTGCGCCGGGCCGTGACCGGGCGCTCGATGCCGCCGCCGCTGCCGCTCGTCGCGCCCCTGCTGCCCAGCGCCACCGAGCCGGGGCGCAGCCCGTTCAGGAAGCGGCTCGGGCGGCGGCCGGACCGGCCGCCGGGCGAGCGTGCCAGTGACCACGACAGCGAGAGGTGGAAACGGGCCCGGGTGACGCCGACGTACAGCAGCCGGCGCTCCTCCTCGATCTGTTCGTCCGTCTTGGCGTACGTGATCGGCATCATGCCCTCGGTCAGTCCGACCAGGAACGCGGCGTCCCACTCCAGGCCCTTGGCCGAGTGCAGCGAGGCCAGGGTGACTCCCTGGACCGTGGGTGCGTGCTGGGCCGCGGCCCGCTCGTCCAGTTCGGCGACCAGGTCGGAGAGGGTCGCGCCCGGTTTGGCCTGTTCGAAGTCCTCGGCGAGCCTGACCAGTGCGGCCAGGGACTCCCAGCGGTCTCGCCCCGCCCCGGACCCGGCGGGCGGCTCGCTCCGCCAGCCCTTGGTGGAGAGCACCGCGCGAACCTCGGCGGGCAGCCCCTCCGCATCGTCCAGCAGGGAGTCGTTGCCCCCGGCGCGGGCAGCGCCGCGCAGGGCGACGCCCGCCTCACGTACCTCCGCGCGTTCGAAGAACCGCTCCGCACCTCGCAGCTGGTACGGCACACCCGCGTCGGCCAGGGCCTGCTCGTAGACCTCGGACTGGGAGTTGACCCGGTAGAGCACGGCGATCTCGCCCGCCGGGACGCCCGCGGCGATCAGGTCGCGGATGCGGCGGGCGGTGCCCTCGGCCTCTGCGGGCTCGTCCGCGTACTCCGTATAGGCGGGCTCGGGGCCGCGCTCGCGCTGCGAGACGAGTTCGAGCCGGTGCTCGGCGGCCCTGCCCCGGGCCTGGCCGAGCAGCCCGTTGGCCAGGTGGACCACCTGGGGTGTGGAGCGGTAGTCCCGGACGAGCTTGACGACGGTGGCCCGGGGGTGACGGGTGCGGAAGTTCAGCAGGTGGTCGGGGGTGGCTCCGGTGAAGGAGTAGATCGTCTGGCTGGCGTCGCCGACGACGCAGAGGTTGTCCCGGTCGCCGAGCCAGAGGTCGAGCAGCCGCTGCTGGAGCGGGCTGACGTCCTGGTACTCGTCGACGACGAAGTGCTGGTACTGACGGCGTACGTGGTCGGCGATGTCGTGGCGGTCCTGAAGGATGCCGACGGTCAGGAGCAGCACGTCCTCGAAGTCGATCACCGTGCGTTCCCGCTTCAGCTGCTCGTACATCGCGTAGACCTGCGAGATCTCGGCAGGATCGCGCGGGGCGTCCCGCTGGGACTTGGCGACGACGGCCGGGTAGTCGGCAGGGACGGTCTGGGTGACCTTGGCCCACTCGATCTCGCTGGTGACATCGCGCAGCTCATTGCGGTCGAGCCGGATACCGCAGCGGGCCGCCGCCTCGGCCACCAGTTGGACCTTGCGCTCCAGCAGCCGGGGCAGATCGCCACCGACGGCTTTCGGCCAGAAGTACTGGAGCTGGCGCAGGGCCGCGGAGTGGAAGGTCCGCGCCTGCACCCCGCCGGCTCCGAGCTGGCGCAACCGCCCCCGCATCTCGCCGGCGGCCCGGTTGGTGAACGTGACGGCGAGCACACTCGTCGGCTGGAGTATCCCGGCGCGCACCCCGTAGGCGATGCGGTGCGTGATGGCCCGCGTCTTGCCCGTACCGGCTCCGGCCAGCACGCACACCGGGCCCTGCAGGGCCATGGCGACCTCGCGCTGCTCGGGGTCGAGCCCGTCGAGGACGGCGTCGGCGGAGTCGGGGACCTGAGGGAAGAGGGTGGAATGCGTTGCTGATGTCACCCCGCCATGCTGCCAGGTCGAAAGGGGCGGACGCGGAGGTTGTCCACAGGGGTGCAGCATCAGTCGTACTAATCAGGATCGGCGCCGGGAATGGTGGCCAGGTCACGTACGTTGCCCTGTCGTGCGGCAACGCACGTCCAGGCTTCCGGGTGTGACGGAAATGACCGCGACGGGACGTGGCGGGATCGCCGGGACCAATTGAGACTAAGGAGCACGAAGACATGCCGGGCACTGTGACGATGTACAGCACCACGTGGTGCGGCTACTGCCGTCGGCTCAAGGGCCAGATGGACCGCGAGGGCATCGCGTACACCGAGATCAACATCGAGCACGACCCGGACTCCGCGGCCTTCGTCGAGAAGGCGAATGGCGGAAACCAAACGGTTCCGACGCTTCTGGTGACTCCTGCCGGCGGTGGCGAGAACGTCGTCATGACGAACCCGAGCCTGGCCCAGGTGAAGCAGGCCCTCGCGGCCTGACCTCCCGGCGCGCACCGCCCCTTCCGGCAGGCATCGCCGGAGGGGGCGTCGCTGTGTGCGCGGAGAGCAGGCGGCGGCCGTTCACGGCCCTGGTCCCGGACCGCCGCCGCGTTGTCCCTGGCCGCTTCCGCGGCCGGGTCGGACGGGACGCTGCCCGGTCAGCTCGCCCGTACTGGCCTCGGGAGGGGCTTGCCGTACCAGATCTCGATCAGCCGGGCCGCGATCGAGATGCCGAACGGGGGCAGGATCTCGCCCGATTCGAAGGCGGCGGTCAGCTCCTCGCGGGAGAACCAGCGAGCCTCCTCGATCTCCTCGCCGTCGACGTTGATCTCGTACGTCGTGGCCCGTGCCATGAAGCCGAGCATCAGGCTGGACGGGAAGGGCCAGGGCTGGCTGGCGATGTACTCCACCTCGCCGACCGTGATCCCCGCCTCCTCGAACACCTCGCGCGCCACGGACTGCTCGATCGATTCGCCCGGCTCGACGAAACCGGCCAGGGTGGAGAAGCGGCCCTCGGGCCAGTGGACCTGGCGGCCCAGCAGGGCGCGGTCCTGGTCGTCGGTGACCAGCATGATGACCGCGGGGTCGGTACGCGGGTAGTGCTCCGCGCCGCAGGCCTGGCAGCGGCGGATGTGTCCGGCGGCCGCGATCACGGTGCGTTCGCCGCAGCGCGAGCAGAAGCGGTGCAGCCGCTGCCAGTTCTCCAGCGCCACCGCGTGCACCATCAGACCGGCGTCACGGGCGCCGAGGAGCAGGCCCGCCTCGCGCAGGCCGGCGGGACGGGCCGACTGGTCCATGCGGCCTGGCAGCGAGTCCTTCTGGAGAGCGAAGTAGCGGACGCCGTCCTCGTCGGTGCCGAGGAAGTAGCGGTGGGTCTCGGTGACGGGCGCCTCGAAGGCGGGGGTCGTCACGAGTTCGGTCCCGTCGGCGGTGTCGTCGATCAGCACCTGCCCGCCGGAGACGACGAAGACCCGGGTCGTCGGGTGGCTCCACGCGGCGGCCAGCCAGGCCTCGTCGAGGCGGTGGTGCGCGGCGCGGTCGATGCCGCTGGGCGCGGTCAGACCGATGGGCCGGTCTGCGGTGGCGTTGTCGAAGGTGCTCACAGGTGCTTCCTACTCCCCCGGGATGGATCGGGTGTTCAGAGGATTCAGCGGAGTGCGGCTGCCAGTTCGCCCCAGAGATGGGCGGTGGTCTCCACGCCTTTGAGCAGCAGGTCGAGTTCGACCTTCTCGTTGGGGGCGTGCCAGCCGTCGGACGGTACGGAGATGCCCAGGAAGAGGACGGGGGCGCCGAGGACGTCCTGCAGGTCGGCGGCGGGTCCCGAGCCTCCTTCGCGGGTGAAGAGGATCTTCTGGCCGAAGGCTCGTCCCATGGCGCGGGCCACGGCCTGCAGGGCGGGGTGGTCCAGCGGGGTGAGGCAGGGGCGGGTCGCGGGGAGGAAGGTGATCCGGTGGCGGACCCCGGCCGGGATCCGCGCCTCGGCCCAGGCCTGCACGGCCTGTTGGACGTGGGCCGGGTCCTGTCCCGCGACCAGGCGGAAGCTGATCTTCACCCGTGCCGAGGACGGGATGATCGTCTTGCTTCCGGCGCCCTGGTAGCCGCCGCCGATGCCGTTGACCTCGGCGGTGGGGCGGGCCCAGATCCGCTCCAGCGTGGAGTAGCCCGCCTCGCCGGACGCGGCCTGCGACCTGGCGGTGCGCAGCCAGGCCGCCTCGTCGAACGGCAGCTCGGCGAAGAGGGTGCGTTCGGTGGCGGTGAGTTCGGCCACGCCGTCGTAGAAACCGGGGACCGCGACCCGGCCGTCCGCGTCGTGCAGTGCCGCGACGAGCCGGGCGATCTCCGTCGCGGGGTTGGGGACCGCGCCGCCGAACGATCCGGAGTGGATGTCCTGGCCGGGGCCGTGCAGCTCGATCTCGCACTCGGCGAGGCCGCGCATGCCGGTGCAGACGGTCGGGGTCGTCTCGTCCCACATGCCGGTGTCGGAGACGATCACGGCGTCGGCGGCGAGGCGGGCGGCCCGCTGCTCGACCAGGGCGCGGAAGTGCGGGGAACCGGACTCCTCCTCGCCCTCGACGAGGAGCTTGAGGTGTACGGCGGGGGTGGTGCGGCCGGTGGCCGCCAGGTGCGCCCGGACCCCGAGGGTGTGGAAGAACACCTGCCCCTTGTCGTCGGCCGCGCCGCGCCCGTACACCCTGCCGTCCCGGATCACGGGCTCGAACGGGTCGGTGTCCCAGCCGTCCTCGCGGGCGGCGGGCTGCACGTCGTGATGCCCGTACACAAGGACCGTGGGGGCGTCCGGATCGTCGGACGGCCACTCGGCGAAGACGGCGGGCGCACCGTCCGTCTCCCAGATCTCGGCGACCGGGAAGCCGGTCTCCTTCAGCTTGGCGGACAGCCAGGCGGCACTGCGTCGTACGTCCCCGTCGTGCTCCGGCTGGGCGGATACGGACGGGATGCGCAGCCACTCGGCGAGGTCGTCGAGGAAGGCTGTGCGGTGCTGCTCGGTGTACGTACGGACGGCGCTGTCCGGGGTATCGCTCATGACCTTCAGCCTATCGGGCCGTGGGCGGTGGCTCGTCCAGGAGGATCCGCTCCAGCTCCGGGCGGCCCGGGAGGCGGGTGGGGCGGACGCTCTCGCCGCTTCGTACGAAGAGGAAGGTGGCCGTGACGCCGGTGAGCGGCAGGCCGTGCAGTTCGGCCCAGGCGAGACGGTAGACGGCGAGCTGGAGGGGGTCCGCGGTGTTGGTGCGGCTGGTCTTCCAGTCGACGATCTCGTACGTGTCCCCGGTGCGGTACACCGCGTCGATGCGGCCCCGGATCACCCGGCCGGCCAGGGTGATCTGGAACGGCGTCTCGACGCGGTAGGGGATGCGGCGGGCGTACGGGGTGCGCTCGAAGGCCTCCTTCAGCTCGGCGAGATCGCGTTCGTCGGCGATGTCGGCATCGCTCTCGTCGCCGCCGGGCAGCTCGTCGGGGCCGAGCATGGGCAGTGGCAGTTCCTCGAAGCGGGACTCGACCCAGGCGTGGAAGCGGGTGCCGCGGCGGGCGGCGGGCTGCGGGGGGCGGGGCATGGGACGGGCCAGCTCCTGGGCGAAGCCGTCGGGGTCGTCGGCGAGACGCAGCAGCTGGGTGGCGGAGAGCGAGGCGGGTACGAGGACGTCGCGCACGGTGGCCCGGGCCCGGCGCAGCTCCCCGGCGAGGGCATCGAGGTCGCGGTCCCAGGAGGCGAGGGTGCGGGACTCCTCGGGGGTGAGACGCGGGGGGACCCTCTCGGGCGCCCGGGCTGCGGGGACGTACGGGACGGGCGGGACCGGCGTGACGGGCGGGACCGGCGGCGGCCCGTCGTCGCGGAAAGGTGCCTCGTTGCGGAAGGGACCCTCGTCGCTGAGGGGACCCTCGTCCGGAAGCGGCCCGTCGTCCGGGAAAGGGGCCTCGTCCAGGAAGGGATCGTCGTCGGGGAACGGCGCCTCGTCGAGGGGCGGCTCGTCCGGGAAAGGCGCCTCGTGGAGGTACAGCTCGTCCGGCAAGGGCGGTGGCTCCGCCGCCCCGTGCGGCGCAGCACGCGTGCCCGCCGCGGGGCCCCCGGCGGCCAGCGCGTTCAGGTGGGCCATCACCGTGTCCGCGGCGGCCCTGCGGCGGGCCAGCGCGGTGTCGTCCAGGGGCAGCGGCCAGGCGTGGTCGGCCGCCGACTCGGCCAGGGCGGGGTTCTCCTCGTCCTCGGCCGGCTCGTCCTCCCACGCCTCGATCTCGCCGTGACCGGCCACGCAGTGCTCGTACAGCGCGTGCAGGAAGCCGGACGGGCCGCGCGGCTTCTTCTGGCTCGGGCCCCACCAGTGGCCGGAGCCGAGCAACAGGGTGCGGGGCCGGGTGAAGGTGACGTATCCGAGACGCAGTTCCTCGGTGTGCTGGTGCTCCTTCATCTCCTCCTTGAAGCCCTTGAGGCCCTTGGCGTCGAAGGAGTGGATGACGGGCAGTGTGGCCGTGTCGCCGCGCAGGGCGTGCGGGAGAAACTTGGACTGGGAGGTCCAGGCGTCGCGGGACTGGCCGCTGGGGAACTGGCCGGTGACCAGGCCGGGCACGGCGACGACGTCCCATTCGAGGCCCTTGGACTTGTGGGCGGTGAGGACCTTGACGGTGTTCTCGCCGCCGGGCAGCGCGTTGTCCAGGCCCTTCTCGTACTGCGCGGCGGTGCGCAGGAAGCCGAGGAAGGCGAGGAGGGTGGCCTCCCCGTCGACGGCGGCGAAGCGGGCCGCGACGTCGAGGAAGTTGGCGAGGGTCTCGCGGCGGCGGGCCGCCAGGGCCTGCGGGGACGCGGAGAGCTCGACCTCGAGTCCGGTGGTGGTGAGGACCCGGTGCAGTACGTCCATCAGGGGGTCGGCGAGCGAGCGGCGCAGGTCGCGCAGTTCGGTGGCGAGCCGGGCGAAGCGGATGCGGGCCTCGGTGGAGAACGGCAGGCGGTCGTCCTGCTCGCCCCCTGAGTCGAGGAAGGTGTCGAGGGCGTCGGCCAGCGAGATCACCTCGGCCGGGTCGACGCCTTCGACGGCTTCGGCGAGGCGGCGGTCGGGGTCGAAGTCCTCGTCGCCGCCATGGGCCGCGCGGTGCACGAGGAGGCGGGCCCGGCGGCCGAGCAGCGCCAGGTCACGGGGGCCGATCCGCCAGCGGGGGCCGGTGAGCAGCCGGACCAGGGAGGCGTTGGCCCCCGGGTCCTGGAGGACCTCGCAGACCGCGACGAGGTCGGCGACCTCGGGGAGGTGGAGCAGCCCGGAGAGACCGACGACCTCGACCGGGATGTCCCGGGCGACCAGGGCGGCCTGGATCTCCGGGAAGTCGCCCGCGGTGCGGCACAGGACGGCGATCTCACCGGGTGCCTTGCCGGTCCGCACGAGGTGGGCGATCGAGTCGGCGAGCCAGTCGATCTCCTCGGTGTGGGTGCGCAGCAGGGCGCAGCGGACGAGGCCGTCGCGTTCGGCGCCGGGGGCGGGGCGCAGGGCCTCGACGCCCTCGTGCATGGCGCGCAGAGGTTCGGCGAGGCCGTTGGCGAGGCGGAGGAGGCGGCCGCCGCTGCGGCGGTTCTCGCTGAGGGAGTAGCGGGTGGCGGGGGCGCCGTCGGCCTGCGGAAAGTGGTCCGGGAAGTCGTCGAGGTTGGCGACGGAGGCGCCGCGCCAGCCGTAGATGGCCTGGCAGGGGTCGCCGACGGCGGTGACCGCGTGCCCGGACGCGAGGCCGTCGGGGCCGCTGCCGAAGAGGGCGGAGAGCAGGAGCCGCTGGGCGACGGAGGTGTCCTGGTACTCGTCGAGCAGGACGACCCGGTACTCCTCGCGCAGGATCGCCCCGACCTCGGGTCGGGTGAGGGCGAGCTGCGCGGAGAGCGCGATCTGGTCACCGAAGTCGAGGAGGTCGCGGCTCCGCTTCGCCTCCCGGTAGCGCCGGGTCAGGGAGAGCAGCTCGCGGCGGGCCTCGGCGGTCTCGGGGATCTTGCGCAGTTCGGCATTGCTGAGCTTGGCGGTCTCCAGGGTGCGGAGCAGTTCGGTGTCGTACTCCGCGAGCTGTTCGGGGCGTACGAGGTGTTCGGCCAGCTCGGCGTCGAGCGCCAGCAGGTCGCTGACCAGGGTGGGGAACGACCTGGTCAGGGCCGGGTACGGGCCGGGGGCCTCGCGCAGTACGCGGGCGGCGAGCTGAAAGCGGGTGGCGTCGGCGAGGAGGCGGGTGGTGGGTTCGAGCCCGATCCGCAGCCCGTGCTCGGTCAGGAGCCGGCCGGCGAACGCGTGGTACGTGGAGATGCTGGGCTCGCCGGGCGGGTTGTCCGGATCGATGGCGTCCGGATCGGTGACGCCGGCGGCGATCAGGGCCTTGCGGACGCGCTCCGCCAGCTCGCCGGCCGCCTTGTTGGTGAAGGTGAGCCCGAGGACCTGCTCGGGGGCGACCTGTCCGGTCCCGACGAGCCACACCACGCGGGCCGCCATCACCGTGGTCTTCCCCGACCCGGCTCCGGCGACGATCACCTGAGGGGCGGGCGGCGCGGTGATGCACGCCGTCTGCTCCGGGGTGAAGGGGATTCCGAGCAACTCCTTGAGCTGCTCGGGATCGGTGATGTGTGAGGACACTCCACAGAGGCTAACCGGACACACCGACAACCCACGAAGCCGTGATCGGCCTCGCGCTGGGCCCAGTGCCGGGTATCCGGGGGAGCTCGTACGAAACGGTGTGAGGAAGCGCACGGGGCCCGGAGACGGGCGGCGCGCGGAACCCCCGCGGAGGCCGGGAAGCGTCGCGCCCGGGGCCCGGCCCACGTCGAAGCGGATCACTGCCGACAGCTGCCGATCACGCCGATCGCACCCGCCGGCCAACAAGGTGGCGGAGACGTTCCGCGAGCGCGGGTTCCCCTTCGCTCTGCGCCGGCGCGAAGAGATCGAGCACTCTCCCCGACCGGCAACGGTCTGGAGCCGATGGAGCCCGGCATCGTCCCCTCCCGTCGCTGGCGGCCGGATCACGCGGCCGAAGTGGCCGAAGCGGCCGGGACACGGGGCTGCGCCGGAGCGCGTGGAGCGGCTCGACGACCTTGAGCAGGGGCAGTAAGTGAGCATCGCCGAGGCGACCGACGACGACGGCATCACCATCTTCGTCACCGTGGCACGCACGCCATGAAGAGCGTCTAGATTGACCTCTTGTCGCATCAACAGCTTTACGAGGACGGTCACATGAGTGCCGATGCCCCCGCACCTGCCCCCGGCTCCCCGGACGCCACAGCCGAACTCAGGAAGCGCATCGACACCACGAAGGCGCACCCGGCCCGCGTCTACGACGTCTTCCTCGGCGGCAAGGACAACTACCCGGCCGACCGCGATGCCGCGGCCATGGCCCTCGTCGCCAATCCGCGCGGTTACCTCACCGTGCGCCACAACCGGGACTTCATGCGGCGAGCGGTGACCCTCGCCGCCAAGGGCGGGACCCGGCAGTTCCTGGATGTCGGCACGGGGCTGCCGACGCAGCAGAACGTGCACCAGATCGCGCAGGCCGTCGCGCCCGATTCGCGTGTCGTGTACGTCGACAACGACCCGGTCGTCCTGGTGCACGCGCAGGCCCTGCTCACCAGCGGTCCCGAGGGCCGTACCGACTACGTCGAGGCGGATCTGCGCGACCCCGCCAAGATCCTCGAAGCCGCCCGCCGCACCCTCGACTTCGACCGCCCCATCGCCCTCGTCCTCGCCGCCGTACTCCACTTCATCGAGGACGACGAGGCCTACCCGATCGTCAAGCAGCTCGTGGACGCGCTGCCGTCGGGCAGCCATCTCGTCCTGAGCAACGTCAGCTCGGATCTCAACCCCGAGCAGGTCGGTCAGGTGACGAAGGCGTTCAAGGAGCGCGGCTTCGCCATGGTCCGCCGCTCGCACGCCCAGGTGGAGCGTTTCGTGACCGACAACGGTCTGGACATGCTCGACCCCGGGGTCGTGCCGGTGCACCGCTGGCGTCCCGAGCGGGTCATCGATCTGCCCGAGGCGAAGGACCCCGACGCGGAGTTCGTGGCGGGCCTGGACAAGCTGGACCGGACGCGCTATCGGGACATCAACGACGTCACCGACGCGGACGTCAGTGTGTACGGAGTGATGGCCCGCAAGCCGTGACCCGCCCGGCCCGCCCGACGGTCCCACAGCCGGGCCACCCGGGCGGACCCGCTCACTCCAGGACGTGCCGGCCCTCCGGCTGGGCGCTGCACGAGGCCTTGAAGGTGCAGTGGGTGCAGTGCTGGCCGCTCGTCGGGGTGAACCGTTCGTCCAGGACGCGGCCCGCGGCGGTCGCCAGCAGGTCGGAGACCCACTCGGTGTCCGGCGGCTGCTGGGCCTGCACCTTGGGGACGGCGTCACCACCCTCCTTCTTCGGGGCGGGCTGGCGCAGCTGTACGAGTTCGGCGCCGCCGGACTCGGGGCGCCGGCCGTCGAAGACCTCGTCGACCGCCCCTTCCCGGACGGCCAGCTGGTAGACGGCGAGCTGGGGGTGGCGGGCGACCTCGTCCTTCGTCGGGGACTGCTTGCCGGTCTTGAAGTCGACGACGTAGGCCCGGCCCTCGGCGTCCCGCTCCACGCGGTCCATGGAGCCACGGATGCGCACCTCGTACTCCCCCGCATCGAGCGTCACGTCGAAGTCGTGCTCGCTGGCGGCCGGGGTGCGGCCGGTGCGGTCCATGACGTGCCAGTGCAGGAACCGTTCGAGGGCGACGCGCGCCTGTTCCTTCTCCTGCTTCGACTTCCAGGGGGCGTCGAAGACCAGTCCGTCCCAGACCGAGTCGAGCCGCTCCATGAGGACGGCCAGGTCGGCGGGCGTACGGCCGGAGGCCACCTCGTCGGCGAGTACGTGGATGACGTTGCCGAAGCCCTGGGCGGCGGTCGCCGGGGCGTCGGCCTTCACCTCGCGGCCGAGGAACCACTGGAGCGCGCAGGTGTTGGCCAGCTGGTCGAGCGCGCTGCCGGAGAGGGCGACGGGCTGGTCCCGGTCGCGCAGCGGGACGGCCGAGCGGGTCGGCTCGTACAGACCCCACCAGCGGTAGGGATGGGCCGACGGTACGAGCGGCTGGCCCTCGTCGTCGGTGAGCGCGGCGAGCCGGGCGAGGCGGTGGGCGGCCTCCTCGCGCAGGGTGTCGGACGCGTCGGGGTCGACGGTCGTGGCGCGCAGTTCGGCGACGAGGGCGGCGACCGCGAGGGGGCGGCGCGGACGGCCGGTGACGTCGCGGGGTTCGACGCCGAGTTCGGAGAGGAAGCGGGACGGCTGGTCGCCGTCGTCGGCGGGTGCCTTGACCGCGGTGACGACGAGGCGTTCGCGGGCGCGGGTGGCCGCGACGTAGAAGAGCCGGCGCTCCTCGGCGAGAAGGGCGCCGGGGGTGAGGGGCTCGGCGAGACCGTCGCGGCCGATCCGGTCCGCCTCGAGCAGCGAGCCGCGGCGGCGCAGGTCGGGCCAGAGGCCTTCCTGCACCCCGGCGACGACGACCATGCGCCACTCCAGGCCCTTCGACCGGTGCGCGGTCATCAGCCGTACGGCGTCGGGCCGCACGGAACGCCGGGAGAGGGTGTCGGCGGCGATGTCCTGGGCGTCGACCTCTTCCAGGAAGTTGAGCGCGCCGCGGCCTCCGGTGCGCTCCTCGGCGCGGGCCGCGGTGTCGAACAGGGCGCAGACCGCGTCGAGATCGCGGTCGGCGTTGCGGCCGCCCGCGCCACCGCGCAGCGCGGCACGCTCCAGCCTGCCCGGCCAGGGGGTGCCGGACCACAGCTCCCACAGGGCCTCCTCGGCGGTGCCGCCGCCTTCCAGGAGTTCGCGCGCCTTGCGCAGCAGGGCCCCGAGACGCTGCGCGCCACGGGCGTACGCCGGATCGTGCGCGACGAGCCGCTCCGGCTCGGCCAGGGCGCGGGCCAGCAGTTCGCCGGAGGGTGCGGGCACCCGGTTCCCGGCGGCGCGTTCCTCGTCGCGCAGGGCCCGGCCCAGACGGCGCAGATCGGCGGCGTCCATGGAGCCGAGGGGGGAGGCGAGGAGCGTCAGGGCGGTCTCGGTGTCGAGCCAGGCCCGCGGTCCCGCGGCGGGGGACTCGTCGTCGGGGGCGGCGTCCGGATCCGCGGCGTCCGTGACGTCTGCTGCATCCGCGGCGTCCGCGGCGTCCTCTGCATCCGCGGTGTCCGTGACGTCCGCGGCGGCACCCGCGCCCCGGCTCAGCGCCGCCGTGGCCACCGTGCGCAGGGCGGTCAGGAGCGGGGCCACCGCCGGCTCGTGGCGCAGCGGCAGGTCGTCGCCGTCGACCTCCAGCGGCACGCCCGCCGAGGTCAGGGCCCGGCGCACCGCGGGAATCGTGCGGCCGCCGGCCCGCACCAGCACCGCCATCTCGCGCCACGGCACCCCGTCCTCCAGATGCGCCCGGCGCAGCAGGTCGGCGATGTTGTCGAGCTCGGTGGAGGCCGTGGGGTAGGTGTACGTCTCGACGGTGCCGCCCTCGCGGACCGCGCCGAGGTCCCGGTGGGCGCGGACCTTCGCCGCGGGGAGCCTGGTCATCGGCATCCGCCGGGTGAGCAGCCGGGTGGCCTCCAGCAGCCCGGCGCCGGAGCGGCGCGAGGTGGTGAGGACGCCGACCGGGGCCGGAGCGCCGTCCGCCCGCCGGAACACCTCGGGGAAGTCGAGGATGCCGTTCACATCGGCGCCGCGGAAGGCGTAGATCGACTGGTCCGGGTCGCCGAACGCGATCAGGTTCCGGCCACCGCCGCCACCCGGGGCGCTCCCCCGGTTCCCGGCCAGCGCGTGCAGCAGCCGTACCTGCGCCGGGTCGGTGTCCTGGTACTCGTCGACGAACACCAGGTCGTAACTCCCGGCCAGCAGCGCCGACACCTCGGGGCGCTCCGCGAGCAGCACCGCCCGGTGCACGAGCTCCGCGTAGTCCAGCACTCCCTGGGCGTCGAGCACGTCCAGGTACTCGGCGAGGAATTCGGCGGCGGCGCTCCAGTCGGGCCGCCCGGTGCGCCGGGCGAAGTCGGCGAGGGCGTCCGCGCCGAGACCCAGCTCACGGCTGCGGGCGAGCACCGCGCGCACCTCGTCGGCGAAGCCGCGCGTGGTCAGGCAGGCCCGCAGCTCGTCGGGCCAGCGGATGTGGGCGTGGCCCCGCTTCTCCAGATCGAGCTGGCCGGCCAGCAGATCGCGGACCGTGACGTCCTGTTCCGGCCCGGAGAGCAGCCGCAGCGGGTCGGCGAAGAGGTCGGCGTCCTGATGGGCGCGGACCAGGGCGTAACAGAAGGAGTGGAACGTGGTGGCCTGCGGGCCGCGGACGGCGCCGAGCCGGGCGGCCATCCGGTCGCGCAGTTCGACGGCGGCCTTGCGGCTGAAGGTGAGGACCAGGATGCGGGCGGGATCGGCTCCCCGGGCGACGCGTGCGGCGACGGTCTCGACGAGCGTGGTGGTCTTGCCCGTGCCCGGTCCGGCGAGGACCAGCAGCGGCCCGCCGGGGTGATCAACCACCGCGCGCTGCGCCGCGTCCAGGAGAGGGGGATCCACGGAGCCCGGCAGGGTACGCACCAGTCGGTACGCGCCCGTGGTCTGCTGCCGTGCCTGACGGTGCGGACTGTGCCGGGTGGTGGAGGAGGAGCTCACGTGGGTCGCCGGTCCTGGTGGGTGTGCTGATGGTGAGGGCGCGGCACCTGCCGCGAACTGACGACGCTACTCCGGCGACGGCCCCGATTGCGGCGGTACGGATGCGTGGATCGTCACGTTCCGCCCGGCCGGGGAACGCCGTGGGGTCAGTGGGCCCCGCGCCGTCCGCACATCATGCTTCCTGTACGCCGTACGGGCCCGGCTCCGCCCTAAGCGCCACCGGATGGCCGAAGCTGTCAGGTGTGAGCATCCCCGCCGCCGTCCGCGCCCGGACCGCCCGATCTGCCGTCCGCCGCCCCGCCGGCCACGCCGTCCCACCGTGCGCGTCTCATGTCCAGCCGCGGAACATGGCCGTCCGCATTGCGCGGGGCCTCGCGCAGCGGGGTGTTCTCCTCGCGGTAGTGGTTCAGCGCGCGCAGCTCGTGGCCGGGCAGCAGCGCCCCGTCGGCGCGCACCACACGCCACCACGGCACCGCTCCCCCGTACAGGGCCATGACCCGGCCGACCTGACGCGGGCCGCCGTCCCCCAGCCACTCCGCGATGTCGCCGTAGGTCATGACGCGCCCGGCCGGGATCATCTCGGCGACGTCGAGCACGCGCTCCGCGTACTCCGGCAGCGCGTCGCTCGTCGGGTGTTCGCTCATCCGGCCCATCCTGCCGTACGCCACCGACAGCCTGCCCGATTACGTATCCGGCCGGACACGGAGCGTGCGCGCGGCGGAAAAGGGGCGTATCTTGCGCTTCGCGCACCCCTGCATCGCACCCTGATGCCCTCCTCCGTCCGCCGGCCGTGCCACCATCATGCGGGCGGTGACCGGTGATACGAGAACACGAAGACCAATCAGAGGCGACGAAGGAGCAGGGCGTGCAGCCACCGAAGGCGGCCGACGCCTCTGATGCCGAGCCGCGCCCGGAGGGAGCCCGGCCCGACTCGGACACCGCCCCTGACACCGAACCGGAGCATCCTTCCGAGAGCCCGGCCGGCTCGACGCTCTCGACCTCCGAGAAGGAACTGTCCGAACGTGTCTCGGGGGACGAACCCCTGCTCCCCGCCCGGGTGCACCGTCCCTCCGATCTGCTGCGGCTCCTCATCGGCGTCCTGGCGATCGCCGTGCTGTTCTCCTTCGCCGCGTTCGCCCACGGCACGACCGCCGGTCTCGAACAGGACATCAACAAGGGCACCGGCCAGGCACCCGATCTGCTCATCAAGATCGCCGGTCTGGTCTCCAGCATCGCCGTACTGCTCGTCCCGGTCGCCTTCGCCATCGAGCGGCTGATCAAACGGGACGGGCTGCGGATCGCGGACGGTGTGCTGGCCGCCGTTCTGGCGCACGGGGTGACGCTCGCGGCGGATCTCTGGGTCGCCAAGACCGCCTCCGGAACCATTCAGGACGCCCTGACCCAGCCGGCGCCGGGTGACGCGCTCACCGACCCCGTGCACGGCTATCTCGCCCCCGTCATCGCCTATATGACGGCGGTCGGGATGGCGAGACGGCCGCGCTGGCGGGTCGTGCTGTGGGTGGTGCTGCTGCTCGACGCGTTCGCCATGCTGGTCGGCGGCTACACGACACCGCTGTCGATCATCCTCACGGTGCTGATCGGCTGGACGGTGGCCTACGGCACGCTGTACGCGGTCGGTTCGCCGAACGTCAGGCCGACCGGCCAGCATCTGATGGCCGGGCTGCGCCATGTCGGCTTCCGCCCCGTCTCCGCGACGCGGGCCGACGACGACCCCGACTCCGGCGACCAGAACGATCGCGGACGCCGCTATCTGGTCTCCCTGGAGGACGGCCCACCGCTCGATGTGACGGTCGTCGACCGGGAACAGCAGGCCCAGGGCTTCTTCTACCGGGTGTGGCGCAGGCTCACCCTGCGCGGGATCACCCAGCGGCGTTCCATCCAGTCGCTGCGCCAGGCGCTGGAGCAGGAGGCGCTGCTGGCGTATGCGGCGATCGCCGCCGGGGCCAACGCCCCCAAGCTGATCGCCACCTCCGAGCTCGGTCCGGACGCCGTGATGCTGGTGTACGAGCACATCGGCGGGCGCTCGCTGGACGCCATGGTGGACACCGACATCACCGACGACCTGGTGCGCGGCGCCTGGCGCCAGGTGAAGGCGCTCCAGTCGCGGCGCATCGCACACCGCAGGCTCACCGGCGACGCCCTGCTGGTGGATCGTTCCGGCAAGGTGTTCGTCACGGATCTGCGCGGCGGCGAGATCGCGGCCGGCGATCTGGTCCTGCGGATGGACGTCGCCCAGCTGCTCACCACGACCGGTCTGCGGGTGGGCGCGGAGCGGGCGGTGGCCGCCGCGCTGGCGGTCGTCGGTCCGGACACCGTCGCGGACTGCCTGCCGCTGCTCCAGCCGATCGCGCTCAGCCGCTCCACCCGGGCGCATCTGCGCAGGCTCGCCCGGGAGCGGTCGCAGCGGGAGCGCGAGGCGGTGCTCGATGCGTCGGACGCGGCCAAGCGGGCCCGTACCCATGGCGCGGAGCTCTCCGAGGACGCGGACCGCAAGGCCGTCCGCAAGTCGCACCGCACCGAGAAGCAGGCCGAGAAACGGGCCATCGACGACGCGCTGGACGTGGCCCGGGAGGAGGATCTGCTCTCCCAGATCCGCCGGGAGGTGCTGCTGATCCGGCCACAGGCCCCGGTCGAGCCGGTCCGTCTGGAGCGCATCAAGCCGCGCACCCTGTTCAGCTTCATCGCGGGCGCCATCGCCGCGTACTTCCTGATCTCGCAGGTCACCGAGGCCGACTTCGGTGCGGTGGTCGAGCAGGCGGAGTGGGGCTGGGTGGCGGCAGCGGCCGGCTTCTCGGCCCTCAGCTATGTCGCGGCCGCGATGAGCCTGCTGGGCTTCGTGCCCGAGCGGGTGTCGTTCGCCAGGACGGTACTGGCGCAGATCGCCGGGTCGTTCGTGAAGATCGTGGCGCCGGCCGCGGTGGGCGGTGTCGCCCTGAACACGCGGTTCCTGCAACGCTCCGGTGTGCGCCCGGGGCTCGCGGTCGCGAGTGTCGGCGCCTCGCAGCTGTTCGGCCTCGGCTGCCACATCCTGCTGCTCGGCGCCTTCGGCTATCTGACGGGCACCGAGAAGACCCCGTCCTCGCTCACCCCGTCCAGGACCGTGATCGCGGGGCTGCTGACGGTCGCCGTGCTGGTGCTGGTGGTGACGGCGATCCCGTTCATGCGGAAGTTCGTGGTGACCCGGGTGCGGTCGCTGTTCGCCGGCGTCGTACCGCGCATGCTCGACGTCGTACAGCGTCCGCAGAAGCTGCTGACCGGGATCGGCGGGATGCTGCTGCTGACCGGTCTGTTCGTGATGTGTCTGGACGCGTCGGTCCGGGCGTTCAGCGGTCCGGACACGCCGCACCTCAGTTACGCGAGCATCGCGGTGGTCTTCCTCGCCGGTAACGCCCTGGGCTCGGCGGCGCCGACCCCGGGCGGTATGGGTGCGGTCGAGGGGGCACTGACGCTCGGGCTGATCGCGGTCGGCCTGCCGAAGGAGGTGGCGGCCCCGGCGGTGCTGCTGTTCCGGCTGATGACGCTGTGGCTGCCGGTGCTTCCCGGCTGGATCTGCTTCAACCACCTGACGCGCAAGGGCGAGCTTTGACAACCCTCGGGGCGCCGGTCCGGAGCGGGCCGCCACCCGCCTGGACCGCCACCCGCTTGGACCGGCGCCCCGTGCACCCGTCCGGCCCCCGCCGCACGATGGAGCGATGAGGACCTCCCCTGCTGTGCGCGCCGCGGCGCTCGCCGCCACCGTGACCGTGCTGCTCCCGCTCACCGGCTGTTCGGGCATCGGTGGCAACGACACACCGGACCGGTCGGACAGCTCGCCGCACGCCGCGAACGCCGCAGCGGCCCCCGGCCCGTCCGACCTCGCCTCCCAGCAGCTGGAGTGGCACCCCTGCCCCGCCCCGTCCGAGGCGGAGGGCGGCGGCCCCACACCCTCTCCGCTGCCCGGCGGGGCCGTCTGGGAGTGCTCCGCCATGAAGGTCCCGCTCGACTACGCCAGGCCCGACGGCGACACCACGGAGCTGGCGCTCGTCCGCGCGAAGGCCATCGACCAGAAGAACCGGATCGGTTCGCTCATCTTCAACTTCGGCGGTCCCGGCGCCTCCGGCGTGGCCACCCTGCCCGCCTTCGGCACCGAGTACGACAAGCTGCGCACCCGCTACGACCTGGTGAGCTTCGACCCGCGCGGAGTCGGCCGCAGCGACGGGGTGAAGTGCGAGAGCGACAAACAGCTGGACACCCGGTACGAGGCCGACGGGACGCCGGACGACGCCGCCGAGGAGAAGATCTTCACCGACGACACGAAGGAGTACGCGGCGGCCTGCGAGAAGAACTCGGGCAGGCAGCTCCCCTTCGTCGGCACGACGAACGCCGCCCGCGACATGGACCTGATGCGCCAGGTGCTCGGCGACGCCAGGCTGCACTACTTCGGCATCTCGTACGGCACCGAACTCGGCGGTGTCTACGCCCACTTGTTCCCGAAGAACGTCGGCCGGTCGGTGCTGGACGCGGTGGTGGACCCGACCGAGGACATCGAGCAGTCCTCCCTGGGCCAGGCCAAGGGGTTCCAGCTCGCGCTGGACAACTTCGCCAAGGACTGCGCGGACCGGGGCGGCGCCTGCAAGCTGCCGGGCTCCACCGGGGCCGAGGTCGAGCAAGGGGTCTCCGATCTCCTCGGCCGGCTGGAGAAGACGCCCATCCCCGGGCTCGGTTCACGGAAACTGACGCAGACGCTGGCCATCACCGGCATCGCCTCCGCCCTCTACTCCAAGGAGACCTGGCCGCTGCTGGAGGAGGGCCTGGACGAGGCCGACGGCGGCAACGGCGCCCTGCTGCTGGCCCTCGCCGATTCCCTCAACGGCCGCTCGGCCACCGGCCACTACAACAACCTGGCCGCGGCCAACACGGCCATCAGCTGCGCCGACTCCAAGGAACGGTTCACGCTGGAGCAGACCAGGGCGAAGCTCCCCGCGTTCCGCGAGGCCTCACCGATCTTCGGGGACTACCTGGGCTGGGGCCTGATGACCTGCACCGAGTGGCCGGTGGCGGGCGCCTGGGACCACCCCGATGTCAGTGCCCCGGGGTCGGCCCCCCAGCTGGTCATCGGCAACACCGGCGACCCGGCCACGCCGTACAAGGGCGCGAAGGCGATGGTCGAGGAGCTCGGCCAGGGCGTCGGCGTGGAGATGACGTACAAGGGCGAAGGGCACGGCGCGTACAACAGCGGCAACGCCTGCGTGCAGAAGGCGGTGGACGGCTATCTGCTGAACGGCGAGATGCCGGCGCCGGGAACGGTCTGCGGGTAGGACGGTCCGGCCCCGCCCTACCATGGGCGAACTGTCGACCGGGCAGGCTCAACGGGGAGGGACGGACACGTGGTCGCACACGCACGGGCCGGGGCGCTGGCCGCCACCGCGCTGCTGCTGGCGGGGGTGCTCGCGGGCTGCGAGGACGGTACGGACGACAAGCCCGGCAAGCAGGCGGACGGCAGCACGGCCGCCTCGCCGCCCGCCGCGCCCTCGTCCACCGCGAGCGGAAAGCCGGAACTGCCCGCCCTGCCCGGCTCGCTGACCTCGCAGCGCCTCGACTGGAACCGCTGCGAGGCCCCCGAGGGCGGCAGCGCCCCGGGCCCGGCCTGGCGCTGTGCGACGGTCAGGGTCCCGCTGGACTACGCGAAGCCGGACGGCACCACGATCGGGATCGCGCTGATCCGCAAGGAGGCCCGGGACAAGGGCCGGCGGCTCGGTTCCATGCTGTTCGACTTCGGCGGGCCCGGCGGTTCGGGGGTCTCCATCCTGCCGCGCGCCGCCGGTTCGTACGGCAGGCTCAACTCCCGTTACGACCTCGTGGGGTTCGACCCGCGCGGGGTGGCCCGGAGCGCCGGGGTGCGGTGCCGCTCCGACCAGGAGCAGGAGGACGCCAACCGGAAGGTCGACATGACTCCGGACACGGCGGCGGAGGAGGCGGCGTTCATGAAGGACGGCGCCGCCTTCGCGGCCGGCTGCGCGCGCCGCTCGGGCAAGGTCCTGCCGTTCGTCGGCACGACGAACGCCGCCCGGGACATGGACCTGATCCGTGAGGTGCTCGGCGACAGGAAGCTGACCTACTTCGGCATGTCGTACGGCACCGAGCTGGGCGGCACGTATGCGCACCTCTTCCCGGCGAACGTCGGGCGCACCGTCCTGGACGCCGTCGTCGACCCCACGGCGGACACCATCGGGCACGCCCGCAACCAGGCGACCGGCTTCCAGCGGGCGCTGGACAACTACCTCAGGGACCGCGGCCAGGACCCGAAGGCGGGCACCCGGCGCATCGCCCGGCTGCTGGCGCGGATCGACCGGAAGCCGCTGCCGACCGGTACGTCCCGTGAGCTCAACGAGTCACTGGCCCTGACGGGCATCGTGATGCCGCTCTACTCCAAGGACAGCTGGCCGTTCCTGACCAAGGCACTGGACGAGGCGGAGAGCGGCCGGGGCAGCTTGCTGCTGCGGCAGGCCGACTCGTACAACGGCCGTGACGCGAAGGGGCACTACGACACCGAGAGCCACTCGCAGCGGGCCATCTCCTGCGCGGACAGCAGGGCCCGGCCGACGGCTGCCGAGGCGAGGGCGCTGCTGCCGGAGTTCGAGAAGCTGTCCCCGGTCTTCGGGGCGTTCCTCGCCTGGGACACCGCGGGCTGGTGCTCCGGCTGGCCGGTGAAGGGCGAGCACGACACCCCGGAGGCGAGCGCTCCGGGCGCCGGACCGGTCCTCGTCGTGGGGACGACGGGCGACCCGGCGACGCCGTACGAGGGTGCGCGGAAGATGGCGGACGAGCTGGGCAAGGGCGTCGGCATCCTGCTCACCAACAAGGGCGAGGGGCACGGCGCCTACGGCCGGGGCGCCTGTGTGACGTCGACGGTGGACACGTACTTCCTGGACGGGAAGGTACCCGCGGACGGCACGACCTGCCCGTAGCGGAGCACGCCGGGCACGCCGAAGGGGCCGGACCGCACGATGCGGACTCCGGCCCCTTCGGAACAGACGGTCAGGCTCTAGTACACCGGCTTCTCGGGCTCGATCTGGTGGACCCAGCCGATCACGCCGCCGCCGACGTGCACCGCGTCGGCGAAGCCCGCCGACTTGAGGACCGCGAGGACCTCGGCGCTGCGGACACCGGTCTTGCAGTGCAGCACGATGCGCTTGTCCTGCGGGAGGTCCTGGAGGGCGTTGCCCATCAGGAACTCGTTCTTCGGGATCAGCTTCGCGCCGGGGATCGAGACGATCTCGTACTCGTTCGGCTCACGGACGTCGATGATCTCGATCTTCTCGTCCGCGTCGATCCACTCCTTGAGCTGCTTGGGAGTGATCGTGGAGCCGAGCGCCGCCTCCTGGGCCTCCTCGGACACGACGCCGCAGAAGGCCTCGTAGTCGATGAGCTCGGTGACGGTCGGGTTCTCGCCGCAGACCGCGCAGTCGGGGTCCTTGCGGACCTTGACCTGGCGGTACTGCATCTCCAGGGCGTCGTAGATCATCAGCCGGCCGACGAGCGGGTCACCGATTCCGGCGAGCAGCTTGATGGCCTCGGTGACCTGGATGGAGCCGACGGACGCGCAGAGCACGCCCAGCACGCCGCCCTCGGCGCACGACGGAACCATGCCGGGGGGCGGCGGCTCCGGGTAGAGGCAGCGGTAGCAGGGGCCGTGCTCGGACCAGAAAACGGACGCCTGACCGTCGAAGCGGTAGATGGAGCCCCAGACATACGGCTTGTTCAGCAGCACCGCGGCGTCGTTGACGAGATAGCGGGTGGCGAAGTTGTCCGTGCCGTCCACGATCAGGTCGTACTGGGCGAAGATGTCCATCACGTTGTCGGCTTCGAGCCGCTCCTCGTGAAGGATCACTTTCACCAGCGGGTTGATGCCGAGCACCGAGTCCTTGGCCGACTGGGCCTTGGACCGGCCGATGTCGGCCTGGCTGTGGATGATCTGACGCTGCAGGTTCGACTCGTCGACCTCGTCGAACTCCACGATGCCGAGCGTTCCGACACCGGCGGCGGCCAGGTACATCAGAGCCGGCGAGCCGAGACCGCCGGCGCCCACACAGAGCACCTTCGCGTTCTTCAGCCGCTTCTGCCCGTCCATCCCGACATCCGGGATGATCAGGTGGCGGGAGTACCTGCGGACCTCGTCGACGGTGAGCTCAGCAGCTGGCTCGACCAGGGGTGGCAGCGACACAGGAACCTCAACAATGCAGGTGGTCGGTTTCTACGTACTTCGGCTACGTACGGTTGTTCTTGCGGTAACACTGCCACGCCCCCTCTCATTCCGAGATACCAGGTCCGATCCGCGAGACAATTTCATCCCAGTACCTGGGCAGTGTCGCGAATGGATCGGTTTGCCCCCTCCCGCTCACCGGATCCGCCTCTCCGGTGCGGTCCGTGAAGAAGATCGTTCCGGCGCCCTGCCAGCGCGCGACGCGTATCGCCTCCTCCAGATGAGTACGCGGGACGCCGTGGACGAAGTGCGCGAACCGGCCGGGTGGATAGGCGGCGGTCCACTCCGCCACCTGCGACCAGCGGTAGTCGGTCCACGGGCCGCGGAAGGTGACGAGCTGGTCGGCGGCCTCGGCGTAGCCGGGATACGGGTGGGTGTCGTGCCCGAGCACCAGATGTCCGCCGCCTCGCGCGCTGCCGCTGTCCGCCAGCAGCACGGCGAGCGTGCTGGTGAGCCGGCGGACCGCCGGGAGGCCGGGCCGCCCGGCCGGGCACCGGTCGAGGTAGAAGCCGTCGACGCGGTACCAGTCCAGGAAGGACCGGGCGTCGGCGATCACCTCGTCGAGGGGCCGGTCGCCGTGGGCCAGGTCGATCCGGCCGAGGAGCCGGCCGGCCGAGGCCCGTACGGGGTCCAGCGCCTCCTCACCGTGCACGGCTCGTTCGCGGGCGTTGCGGAGCCGGCCCGCGGCCTCCAGGCAGTGCGGGTCGGGACGGGTGCCGGGGCCGTTGTCGATATTGAGCACGGCCCAGTGCAGCGGAGTGCCGGGGCGGGCGAGCTCGGCCCACTCGGCGGGCGCGAGCAGCGGGTGCGCGTAGCCGGGGACACCGAAGCCGAGCTGTTCGGCGGCGCCGGTCCTGCGGGCCGTGCCGGTACTGGTCAGATACGGCACGCCGCCTCCATCCAGATGTCGGCGAGGGACTCCTCCAGATTGATCCGGGGACGCCAGCCGAGCCGGTCCCTGGCGGTGCGGACATCGGCCTGCTGCCAGGTGCCGCAGCCGTCCGGGTAGGGGGACGGGGTGGCCGAGAGGTGCTCGATGACCGATTCGGTGGAGGTGCGGGGGGCGCCGATGGGCAGCCGGGCGGGGGGCGTGTCCAGTTCGTGGAGCGCGCCGGCGTATCCGGCGACCTTGGCGAGCACGGCGGCGGCGTCACGCAGTCGTACGGCCCGGCCGGTGCCGATGTTGACGACCCCCTGGGCGGCGGAGAGCGAGGCGGCGTGCACGGCGCGCGCGACGTCGCGCACATCGACGAAGTCGCGCTGCACGCCGAGGCCGCTGAGCTTCAGCTCGCCGTCACCGGACTGCATGGCGCGGCGCATCGCCTCGGCGAGCCGGCCGAGCGGGGAACCGGCCGGGGTGCCGGGGCCGACCGGCGAGAAGACCCGCAGCACGACCGCGTCGAGGCCGGAGCCGAGGACGAGTTCGGTGGCGGCGAGCTTGCTGACGCCGTACGGCCCGCCGGGGCGGGGGATGGCGTCCTCGGCGGTGGACGAGCCGGGCTGCGAGGGCCCGTACTCCGAGGAACAGCCGACCTGGACCAGCCTGGCGGTGCAGCCGCTGCGCCGCATCGCCTCGCAGACGGTGGCGACGGCGACGGTGTTGTGGCGGGTCAGGTCGCGGGCCCCGCCCCGGGTGGCGCCCGCGCAGTTGACGACGACTCCGGGGTGGACGGCGTCCAGGAAGCGGGTGAGCGCTCCCGGGCTGCCGCTGGCGAGGTCGAAGCGCACGTCGGCGTCGTCGCCGCGGCCGAGTGCCGTGAGGTGCACGGCGGGGTCGGCGAGCAGCCGGTCGGCGACGAACCGGCCGAGGAATCCGTTGGCTCCGAGCAGCAGCACCCTCATCGCGCGCCCCCTGGGTGCCGACGGCGGGCTGCCGGTGCGGGGTATTGGGGGGTCATGTCCGGTTTCTCCTTGGGTCAGTTGTGTACGTGCGGGGGAAGGGACCCGCGGCGTCGGCTCCGCGGCGGCTGTGTGGTGCGTCAGGCGGCGGTGTGGGCGGATGCCCGGGAGAGGGCGACGGTGGCGGTGATCAGCAGGCCGAGCGCGGCCGTGCCGCAGGCCACGGCGGGTACGGCTCCGGTGCCCGCCGCCGCCACGAGGGCGTCGACGGGCCGGGCGACGGCGTCGAGACCGGGCAGCCGCCCGGCCAGGACCAGGGCGGGGGCGGCGGCCTCGACGGCGCAGGCGGCGGCGAGTCCGGCGGCGGCCGGTTCGGGGAAGCCGTGGACGGTGAGGAGCCGGGCCAGCAGGAGCAGCACCCCGAGGCCGACGGCCCCGACGGGGGCACCGCCGTCCCCGGTACCGAGGCCGGCCAGGTACAGCAGACCGATGAGGACGCAGAAGAAGAACGCGACGGCGCCGAACAACAAGGGGCGCACGCCTGCCGCGAACTCCTCCAGTGCGCGGCTGCCGTTGAGTTTGCGCTGTGCGTGCACGGAGAAGAGGTGCGCGCACCAGGCCGCGGGTGCGACCGCCACGGCGAGCCCGAGCAGCGGTGCCGGGGTGATCGCCCAGGGACCTTCCGGGCCGCCACTGAGGACCTGGTGGAGCAGGGCCTCGCCGTACAGGGCGTAGCCGAGCAGCCAGCAGCCGTAGAGGTTGGCGGCGCCCGCGGAGCGGCCACCGCCGGAGAGCGGACCGGTGTGCAGGGCAAGGGCGAGGCCGGTGAACGCGAGGAGTGTGCCCCCGCTGCCGATGGCGAGCCGCGCCTCACCGCCGAGCACCCCCTCGGTGAGCCGCAGCGCGACGAGGGTCGCCAGGCAGGCGGCGCCCGGCAGCAGCGCCCGGAGCGACCACGCGGCGCGCGTCCGGATGTCATGCGCCGGAGCGGAAACCGCTCCGGCGGGCTCCCCCGCGAAGCCCGGTACCCGTGCGAACAGTTCCTCGGCGAGCGAGAACACATCACGGTGCCGGTAGCGGGCGGCGGTGCGGTCGGTGACGCCGTGGGCTTCGAGCCCGGCGGCGATCTCCAGCGGATCAACGGCACGCTCGCAGAGTTCGCGGTGCCGGTGCATGAGCGACTTCACGGGGTCGGCGGGACCACGCCGCCCGGTGCTTGGTCTGCGCTGGGGGGCGGCGTGCGCGATCTCGGGTGCGCGGAGGGAGGCGTGCGCTCCGCGCTCCGGGGTGACTTTCGGTGCTGTCTCCGCGGGGGCGCTTTGCGGTGCTGTCTCCGCCGGAGTGGCTTGCGGCGCCGCCTCCGCCGGGGCGCCCTCTGCCGCTGTGGCCACCGGCCCGGACGCGGTCACGGTCACACCGTCCGCTGACGCGTCCTGCGGGCCCGACAGCCCCCATGCGGGTTCGGAGACTTCGGCAGCCGGGGATTCGGAGACCAGTGCCCGCGAGCGGGGGTCCCACTCGCGGCCGGTCATCGGTGTGCCGGACACCTCGGTCGGGCGGCCCATCGTCGTTCCTCCGTGTTCTTCACCTGCGGCGCCGGGCGGCCCGGATCGGTCGGTACGGCGGCCGGGCCCGGCCGCTTCCTGGTCACGCATCGCGGTCCCCCGCTCCGCGCGCCCCCGCGCAGATCCCGTGCCCCGCCCAACTGGGTGCGCGCTCGGCCGGTCCCGGGTCGGGGCCCTCGTCCGACTCCGGCCACAGGCCGAGTACATGGGCCTCCGGCGGGGTGGCGAAGGGGCGCGGTCCGCCGTCGGCGTTCGCCGCTGCCGTGTCCCGGCGCACCGGCGCCCGCGCGATGAGCTCCAGGTAAATGCCGCGAAACGCCGCGAGGTTCTGTTCGACCGTGAAGAGTTCGAGTGCGCGGGCGCGCGCCGCCGCTCCCAGGCGCGCACGGCGCTTCGGGTCCCGCAGCAGCGCCAGACAGGCGTCCGCGAGCGCCCGGGGATTGCGCGGCGGCACCACGAGCCCCGTACCGCCGATGACTTCGACGACGGCGCCGACGTCCGTCGAGACCGTGGCCCGGCCGCAGAACATCGCCTCGACCAGGCTGATCGGGAAGCCCTCGGCCACGCTGGAGAGCACCACGATCCCGCCGGCCGCGTACGCCTGGGCGAGGTCGGGGATCCCGGCCCCGCCGATGTCCTCGAAGGAGACCGGGTGGTCGCCGGCGGCGCGCGAGTCGGCGGAGCGCGAGTCAGCGATGTGCACGTCAGCGGCGCGCGAGTCGGCGGCACGCGCGTCAGCGATGTGCGCGTCAGCAGCATGCGCATCAACAATGTGCGCGTCGGCGGCGTGCGTGTCGGCGGCCTCGTCCGGGAACAGCTGGGCGGCGAGTGCCCGGCAGTGCGCGAGATAGGTGGCGCCCTCCGGCCCCTGGGCCGCCGCGCCGATGATCCGCAGCCGGGCGTCCGGTTCGGCCCTGCGCACCTCCGCGAAGGCGTGCAGCAGCGCGACCAGGTCCTTGGCCGGCTCGATCCGGCCGACCCACACCAGCGTGTCCGGGCCGCCGTCGCCCTCGTTCTCGCCCAGCGCCGCGAACCGGCCGGACTCCATGCCGGGGTAGACCGTGCGCACCTTGGCGGGTTCGGCACCGCAGCGCTCCTGCCAGCGGCGGGCGTGCGCATTGCCGGGGGTGATGAGCGCGGCCTGGCGGTACACCTCACCGGCGAGCCGGCCGTGGAAGTTCGCGAGCAGGGCGCGCACCGGCGCACTGACCGGGGTGCCGGCCGCCGCCAGGTAGTGCGACCGCAGCTGAACGGAGTGCTCGGTGACCAGCAGCGGCACCCCGAAGAAGCGTTTGGCCAGCAGCCCGGGCAGTGCGGCGGCGCCTCCGGAGGTGGCGTGGCAGAGGTCTACAGCACCGAGGCTCTCCTCGTCGTACCAGTCGAGGGAGAGCGGGCGGAGCACCCGGTCGAGCTCCGCGGCGAAGGCGAGGAGGTCGGGGACGGTGGCCGCCTGGACGGTGCGGCCGGTGCCGGGCGCGCCGCAGGCCGCCTCCAGGATCCGGAGCGCCGTCTCGGAGCGGAGTGCTGCGGGAAGTCCGCCGTGTTCGCAGGCAAGTTCGGCGAGACCGTAGAGGCCGCCGGTGAACCGTGCGTCCTCGAAGCCGGCCGCGGCACGTCCCCCATCTCCGTACGCACCGTGACCGGACCCGCCCGGCCAGGACACATCGGGCCCGGACTCGTCCGGCCGGGCGTCGTCCCGCTCGCCACCGGCCGCATCCGCGGCGCAGACCGCGGTCGCCAGCGCCGTGAAGTGGGTGGTGAAGCGCCGCCGTTCGCGCCGCCCGTAGGAGCGTGCGCCCCCACCGGTCAGCAGCCGCGAAAGCAGCCCTCTGGGTGCGTGCAGGCCGAGGGTGTCCTCGTCGGCGGTCCACAGCGGCGCCGTGCGCACCCGGCTCACCTGGAGCGGAAGCTGGACCCAGCCGCGCGCTTCCTGTTCGGCGGTGCGGCTGAGCGCGAAGAGATCGAACTCGTGCTGCGCGAGTCCGCGCACCAGACGGTCGCACCAGAGTCTGGACTCACCGGTCGCATACGGATAACCACCGTCGGTGAGGAGTCCGATCCGCACGAGCACACCCCCGATCTCCCTTGTGGGCGGCCACCGTTGGATCGGCGACTCGCAGCGGGACGACCGTAAGCGGATACGCCGGTGGTGCGGCGGACGGTTGTCCGTCGCACCACCGAAAGGGGTGAACCGTCGTAACTTTCCCGTCCCCGTAGCGTTCCGTCGCGCTATAGAGGAGGCCGATTACGTACGGTCAGCCTGCGACCGGCTCCGCGCGTGCTGCGCGGCGGACCGCCGCGCGTGCCGGATCGAGCGCCGGAACGGCCGCCAGGAGCTGTTTGGTGTACGGGTCACGGGGATCTCCGTACACCTGCTCCACGGTGCCCTCCTCGACGATCCGGCCGTGGCGCATGACGGCGACCCGGTCGCTGACCTGGCGTACGACGGCGAGGTCGTGCGCGATGAAGACCAGCGCGAGCCCCAGTTCCTGCTGGAGCTCGGCCAGCAGCGCGGTCACCTGGGCCTGGGTCGTCACGTCGAGAGCGGAGACCGCCTCGTCGCAGACGATCAGCCTCGGTTCGGCGGCCAGCGCCCGCGCGATCCCTACACGCTGGCGCTGTCCGCCGCTGAACTCGTGCGGATAGCGGTCGTACTGCTCCGGGTCGAGCCCGACGCGCTCCAGCAGATCCTGTACGCGCGCCCTGATGACGCCCTCGTCGCGCTGCCCGCGCGCCCGCAGTGGGTCGGCGACGGACTCGCCGACGGAGCGGCGCGGGTTGAGCGAGGAGACCGGGTCCTGGAAGACCATCTGCACCGGGTCCACCCGGCTCAGCCGGCCGGAGGTGGGCTCCAGCAGGCCGACGAGCATCCGCCCGAGGGTGGTCTTGCCGCTGCCGCTCTCCCCGACGATGCCGAGCGTCTCGCCGTGCCGAACGGTGAGGGAGACCCCGTCGACGGCGGCCAGGGCGGACTTCCCCCGGCCGAAGACCTGCCGCACTCCGTCGGCCTCGATGAGCACCTCGGCCTCATCGGGGACCACGCGTCCGGTCGTGGCGGCCGGGCCGCCCGGCTCCGCAGCGATGCGCGGCACCGCGGACATCAGCGCCTTCGTGTACGGCTCGCGCGGCG
Source organism: Streptomyces brevispora (assembly GCF_007829885.1). Lineage (NCBI taxonomy): Bacteria > Bacillati > Actinomycetota > Actinomycetes > Kitasatosporales > Streptomycetaceae > Streptomyces > Streptomyces brevispora. The sequence continues at coordinate 4,294,358 of NZ_VIWW01000001.1, read as the reverse complement.
CGCCGAGGACCTGCGCCACCGGCCCCCGTTCCACCGCGAGACCGGAGCGCATGACCAGCACCTCGTCCACCGACTCCGCCGCCACGCCCACGTCGTGGGTGACCAGCAGCAGCCCCATGCCCGTCTCCCGGCGCAGATCGTGCAGCAGGTCGAGGATCTGGGCCTGGACGGTGACGTCGAGCGCGGTGGTCGGCTCGTCGGCGATCAGCAGCTGCGGCTCGCAGGCCAGTGCCATCGCGATCAGCGCCCGTTGCCGCATCCCGCCGGAGAACTCGTGCGGCCGGGACCGGGAGCGGCGTGCCGCGTCGGGAATGCCGACCCGGTCCAGCACCTCGACGGCCCTGGCCCGCGCCGCCCGCCGGGAGACTCGGTTGTGGACCCGGTGGACCTGGGCGATCTGGGCGCCGACGGCGTAGTACGGGTCCAGCGAGGACAGCGGGTCCTGGAAGACCATCGCGGCCTTCGCCCCCCGCAGTCCGCGCAGTTCGGCGTCGTCGGCCGTCTGGACGTCCACACCGGCCACCCGGACGGAGCCGCCGACCCTGGCGCCGGTGCCCCGGTGCAGTCCGAGCAGGGCGTACGCCGACGCGCTCTTGCCGGAGCCGGACTCGCCGACGATGCCGAGCGCACCGCCCGCCTCCAGCGAGAACGACAGTCCGCTCACCGCCTGTACGTCGCCGAACGAGATCGAGAGATCGGTGACCTCGACCAGACTCATGACAGCACCACCCGTCGGTCGGCCATCGCCTGCAGGATGTCCGCGACGGCATTGGCAAGGACGACGAAGAACCCGGTGACGAGCACCAGACCGACGACGACCGGGAGGTCCACGTTCCTTACGGCTGCGACGAGTTCGCGGCCGACCCCCGGAATCCCGAAGAGGGACTCGGTGAGCACGGCGCCACCGAACATCGAGCCGACGTCCAGTGCGCCGAGCGCGATCACCGGGGCGAGTGCGCCGCGCAGCGCGTGCCGTCCGACGATCACCCGCTCGCTGACCCCGTACGCCCTGAAGGTGCGGACATGGTCCTCGGCAAGCGTCTCCAGCATCGAGGCCCGGGTCATCCGGGCGTACGGGGCCGCGGAGACGAGGGCCAGGGAGATCCACGGCAGCAGCAGGTTCCAGGCCCACTGCTCCGGGTCCTCGGTGAACGGCACGTAGTCCGGGAACGGCAGGATCTGGAGCGTCGTGACGCAGATGATGATCAGCAGCAGGCCGATCACGAAGACCGGCGTGGCCATGCCGGCCAGGGTGATCCCGGTGAGGACGCGCTCGGTGGCGCGGCCGCGCCGCCACACCGAGAGCAGGCCGGTGCCGACGCCGAGCACCATCCACAGCACGAAGGCGCCGACGGCGAGCGAGACGGTGGCGGGCAGCTTGGCGACGATCAGCTGGGTGACCTGCTGGCCGCTCTGGTACGAGAGTCCCAGGCAGGGGGCCTGGCAGTGCACCACGCCGGTTCCGGTGGAGTAGTCGCGGCCGGCGACCAGGCTCTGGAGGAAGTGCGCGTACTGCACGTACACCGGGTCGCCGAGCCGCAGTTGTTCGCTGACCTGGGCGACCTGCGCGGGCGAGCAGCGCGGGCCGCAGGCGATCTGTGCGACGTTGCCCGGTGCCACGTAGAAGGCCGCGTAGACGACGACGCTGAGGGCGAGCAGGACGAAGAGCGCCCCGCCGAGTCGTCGCAGCAGGAACCACCTCATGCTCCGGCCTCCTTCTTGGCTCCGGTGCCGATCCGCAGCCGGGAGGCGGCGCGCGGGTCGAGCGCGGTGCGCACGCCCTCGCCGAGGACGGTGAGCGCCAGCACGGTGACGAAGAGCAGCAGGGCCGGGATCAGCAGATACGTGGGCGCCGCCTGGTACCAGGTGCCGGCGTCGCTGAGCATCTGCCCCCAGGACGGGGTGGGAGGCTTGATGCCGACGCCGAGGAAGGACAGAGCGGCCTCGACGACGATGTTGGCGGGGAAGAGCAGTACGGCGTACGTGATGACGGGCGCCGCCAGCGCGGGCAGCAGCTCACGCCGGGCGATCTGCCAGGAGCCCCAGCCGCTGAGCCGGGCGGCCGCGACGTGGTCGAGGGATTTCAGGGCGAGGGTCTTGGCGCGCACGATCTTCGAGATGTGGGTCCAGCCGACCAGGCCGACGAGCAGCGCGATCAGCACCGGGCGCGGGAATCCGGCCGGGACGACGGCGAGTGCGCCGAGGGCCGCCACCATGACCGGCAGAGCGACCATGACATCGGTGAGGCGGCTGAACGCCTGGTCGACGAAGCGGTTGCCGAGACCGGCGGCGAGGCCGATGACGACGCCGATGACCACCTGGAGCAGGGTCGCGCCGAGCGCGACGCCGAGCGAGACCCGGGCGCCGTACACGACGCGGGCGAACAGGTCGCGTCCGGTGAGCGGTTCGACGCCGAGCCAGTGCTCGGCGCTGATCCCGCCGAAGGAGCCGAGCGGCACCCCGCCGGTGGCGGAGTCGACGAGAGACGGGTGGTACGTGGTGGGGTCCTGGCCCTCGATGCCCGCGAGCAGCGGCGCGGCGAGCGCGGTCAGGACGAGCAGGGTGACGACGGCGGCGGCCACGAGCGCCGAGCGCCGGGTGCGCAGCCGGCGCCAGAACGGATGGGCCCCGGAGGCGGGGGCCGCGACGGCCCCCGCCTCCTTGACCAGCAGTGCTTCGGCCATGGCTACTTGACCGCGACCTGCGAGATGTCGAGCACGCCGGTCCAGTCGCTGATCACGACGTTCTTGACGGACTCGCCGTACAGGCGCTTGTAGACCGGGTGGAACAGCGGCACGGTCAGCGCCCGCTCACCGACCTTCTTGTCGAGCGCGCCCCAGCGCTTCGCGGCGGCGTTCAGGTCGGTCAGCTTGTTGATCTCGTCGATCTCCTTGTTGACCGCGGGGTCGTTCAGCCGGCCGGAGTTGAAGTTGTACCCGGCCTTGACGATCTGGCGTCCGTCGAAGATCGGGGCGAAGAACGGGCCGCCGGAGGGCCAGTCGGCGCCCCAGCCGGCGAGGAAGAAACCGGGCTCGGTCCTCACGTTGTAGACGGTGTCCGAGTACGCGTTGGACTCCAGGCCGCGGAGCTTGACGGTGATGCCGGCCTTTTTCAGCGCCTCCTGGAGGGCGGTGGCGATCTCCGGGCTGGTGGCGAAGTTCTTGTCGTTGTTGTGCGTGAGGGTGACGGTCAGGCCGTTGGGGTAGCCGGCTTCCTTCAGCAGTTCCCTGGCCTTGGCCGCGTTGCCGGACTCGCCGGCCGGGAACGCGTCGTACGGCGTGTAGCCGAAGGACTCCTGGTCCGGCAGGAAGGTGGTGGCGGGCACGGCGAGCGAGGAGCCGCCCGCGGCGTTGATGACGGAGCTGCGGTCGACGGCGAAGGAGATCGCCTGGCGCACCTTCGGGTTGTCGAACGGCTTCACCTTCGGGTTGAAGGCGATGTAGTTCGTGTAGCCGAAGTGGCCGGTTCCGACCCGGGCGGCGAGCTTCTTGTCGCCGCTGACCTTGGCGAGCTCGGCCGGGCCGAGGTTGGTGTCGGTGGTGACGGCCGCGGCGTCGGCGCCCTGCGAGGCGGACAGCCGCTGGTTGATGACGGCGGAGTCGAGCCCGGAGCGGACGTCGATCCGGTCGGGGTAGGCCTTGCGCTCCTCGTCGGTGGCGGGCGACCAGTAGGTGTTGCGCTCCAGGACGAGCCGCTCGCCGTCGCCCTCGTTCGTGACGACCTTGTACGGGCCGGAGGAGAGCGGGTGCTCCTCGTACTTCGTGCCGGTGTCCTTGGCCTTCGGCACGGGAGTGGTCTGGGTCTGGGTGGCCAGGAAGGGGAACTCGCCCTCGGGCTTGTTGAGGTGGAAGACGATCGTCTTCGCGTCGGGTGTCTCGATCGAGTCGAGGCCCTTCTTGTCCTTGTACGGGCCCTGGTAGCCGGCCCCGCCGATCAGCCAGTCGCGCAGGTAGGGCGCGCCGCCGGAGAGCTCGGCCGCGAAGGAGCGCTCGATGCCGTACTTGATGTCGGCGCTCGTGATCGCGGTGCCGTCCTCGTACTTGAGGTCGTCCTTGAGCGTGTACGTCCAGACGGTGGCGTTCTTGCTGGGTCTGCCCAGGTCGGTCGCCAGGTCGGGGACGACCTTCGAGCCGGCCGCACCGTCCTCCCGGTTGCGGGTGGTGAGCGTGCGGAAGACGAGCGAGGGGACGTTGCCGCCGCCGGAGGTGTAGAGCCGGGCGGGGTCGAAGTCCTCCTGCGGGGCGCTGTTCAGGACGGTGAGCGTGCCGCCCTTCTTGGGGGCGCCCGCCGCGCCGGAGCCGCCGTCGCCGCCCTTGCTGCCGGCCTCGGGCCCGCAGGCCGCGGCGCCGGCGACGACGACGAGTACTGCGGCCGCGGCTGCTGTGCGGCGCGATATGACAGACGGTTGACGCATCGGAAGGTGACCTCTCGGAGTACTGCCTGGATGAAGGAATCGAAAAGCGAATCCGTGCAGGCGGCGACGAGAGGGCGTGCTGACGACCGGTCGGTGGAGGGACCGGAACACTGGAACTGCCGCGCCTGCGGACGGAGTAGGCCCGGTGCGGCAGTCAGGGAGGACCCGTCCGGGCCATCAGGGCTCGAACGGGAGGGGGCCGACGCGCACTCGGGCGGGCGTCAGCAACAGTCGACGTCGGCGACGCTGTGCCCGGTCACACCGATGAGCGCCAGCTCAATGGCGGCGCGATCGAAGGTGACGAGGCTGCGTGACATGCGAGAAATATGAGTGACGGCCTTCACGATGTCAAAAAAACATGAGACGGCCATCTCACCATTCGGACGATGTGTGTCGGGAGACCGCCCTCACCGGCCCGGTCCGGACCCGCGACCGTTCGCACAGACACCCGCCGGGCTCAACCGGTCGGATACACCCAGGCGTTGGCGCGGCATTTGATGTCGTCGATATTGAGCGATTTGGTCTGCTGCTGCATCACCGGAGCGAGCGAGCCCGGCGTGCGGCAACTCACATGGTTGTGACCCAGCCGATGGCCCACTTCGTGGTTGATCAGCATCTGGCGGTAGGAGTGGAGCTTGTCCGGGCCGAAGGTGGACGACCCCTGGGCCCAGCGATAGGCATTGATCATCACGCGCTCGGTGGCGGCGGAGTCGCAGGAGACGTTGTCGACCGTCGTGTCCAGCCCCGACTTCTCGCACCAGTCGCCCGTGGTCCCGGGACTCGCCAGCGTGATCACGAAATCCGGATCGCCGGTGGAAATCCGTTCGAAGGTCATCTCGCCGTCGTGCGCCCAACTACGTTCATCATTCAGGGTTTTCTGGACCGCCTCGGCAAAGAGCGCGGAGTCGAGTCCGAGCCCCTTCTCGACATCGATCCGGTAGCGGTACTTGTGCCCCTTGCCCGGAGCCTTCGCCGCACCGGGCACGGCCTCGAATTCCCCCGAACCCTTGAGCTTCGGCGCCAGCGGATAGGCCTTGGCCATTTTCTGCTCGTACGAAAGGGGCTTGAGCGCCACCTTGGGCGCGGGCGTCTTCCGGCTGTCCGAACGGGAGGCGTCGTCGACGCCGTCCCGGTCGACGCCCGCGGGCTGCGCGGCACCGGTCCGGGCGCCGCTGTCGTGGGCGACCTGGCCCGCCACGACCACCGCGAGCACCGTGGTCACCGCGGCGGCCGCGATGCCGGTGAAGGTACGGCCCCTGCCACCCTTGGAGTCCTTGGAGTCCTTGGGCGTGCCGCCACCACCGCCCGGCGGCCGCTCGTCCGAGTCGCTGACGGAGCTGTACGGATCGGCCGGGTCGGCCGGTGCAGCCGGGTTGGTCCGTGCCGGCGCCTGGCCGCGGGGTGCGGGAGCGGCCGACGGGTTGTCGAAGGCCTCGACGAACTCCCGTCGCGGTCCCGGTATCAGCGACCGGGTGCCGGTCCCCTGCCCGTCCTGCGGCGCCTGCGGCTGCGCACCGACACGGCCGGGTCCGCCGCTCGGCCGACCCGGCCGCCCGGGCTGCCGTGCCATGGGCCCGGCGCCCCAGCCACCACCGGGTTCACGCTGTTCGGGGTGGCCACCGCGCACCTGGGGAGTGCCCTGGAACGGGGTGTGGCCATCGGCGCCCGATGACGCCTCGCCCGGCCGTCGGCGCCGGCCGCTGCCGGGTACGGGCCGGGTGCCCTCACGCCCGGCACCCGTGTCCGCCGAGGCCGAACCGGCCTCCGGCGCCTTGGGCCCAGGGCCTTTTCGACTGTGTCGTCCCACGCCCCGGATCAGCTCCCGCCGCATTCGTCGAGCAGTTCCCGGAACGCCTGGGCGACCGTCTCCGGGTACTCCATCATCGCCACGTGCCCGGCGTCGGGCAGTGTCAGCAGACGCGAATCGCGGAAGGCCGCGGACGCCCTGCGTGCCATCCGGTACGAGACGAGCCGGTCCCGTCCGCCGTACACGAGCTGGGTCGGCGCGAGCACCCGCTCGGCCTGACGCCACAGCCCGTGCTGGCCGCCCAGCGTGTACGCATCGACGATGCCACGCGCCGAGCGCGCCATGGCGTCCCAGAAGTACGGCAGCTCCAGCCGTCGCTCCATTTCGGCCACCGCCGCGCGGAAGCCCGTCTCGGAGACCCGTGCCGGATCGCCGTAACAGAGTGCCATGACTCCGCGGGTGCGTTCCTCCGCGGTCCAGTCCCGGGTCATCCGGGAGAACAGGGAGACGAGCCCCGGAACGGCGAGCAGTGCGGTCGGCGCGGCCGACCACTGCACCCGGATCTCGGGGAGCGCGGGCGAGATCAGGGTGAGCGTGCGCACCAGATCGGGGCGGACCGCCGCGACCCGGGTCGCCACCGAGCCGCCGAGGCTGTTGCCGAACAGGTGGACGGGCCCGCGCTCCTCCGCGTCCAGGAAGCGGATCACCGCTCGGGCATGACCGGTGACCGAGTAGTTGCCGTCGTCCGGCGGCGGGGAGTCCCCGAAGCCGGGCAGGTCGACCGCCTCGCCGTCCAGCACGTCCTGGAGCAGCGGCATCAGCGCCGACCAGTTCTGCGAGGAGCCGCCGAGCCCGTGCACATAGAGGGCGGGCGCCAGACCCGTCCGCTCCGGGGGTCGCGAACGGACGGTCAGCGTGAGTCCGGGCAGCGTGACGGAACGAAGCCTCTCGCCCTGCGCGGCCCTGACGGCGCTCACCGTGGGGGCCACCGCTGCGGCGGCGGCACGGACTCCCGGCAGCTCGGTCGAAGACATACGGCAATGTTACGAGATGATCACACTGCGATTCGTGTGTTCGCCGTCACACATCGCGTCGCGGCTTCGGGGTGTTGCTCCTAGGCTCGAAGCAAAGGAAGGGAGTCACCATGACGGTCGACCCCAGTGACCCGGAGACCTTCGAGGGCGTCCAGCCGGACGATCCCGGCCAGGAAACACCCGAGGCGGACGCCGCCGAGCAGCAGACAGAACTGCGCCCCGAGGGCGACGCACCGCTGACGGAGCTCGACCGGAACCACGCGAACGAGGCGGACGCGGCGGAACAGGCCCGCATTGTCGCCGACGACGAGGACGATTACCGGTGATACGTCCCGCTATAGGGCACAGGCCGAACAACCTGTGGCTACCGCAGTCGTCCGGTCCGTGAAATTCTGCGTCCGCGCCGCGCATACCCCGGTTACCCGAAAGTACGATGGCGGTATGGCGCAGCGTGTACGGAACGGTGTGTCGGATTCACGATTTTGGGAGGCGGCGTGACAGCCATCGAGCAGACCGAGGCGGCGCGTCCACGGGGCACTCGCCTGCCGCGTCGCGCCCGACGCAATCAGCTCCTGGGCGCCGCCCAGGAAGTCTTCGTCGCGCAGGGGTACCACTCCGCCGCGATGGACGACATCGCGGAACGGGCCGGGGTCAGCAAGCCGGTCCTCTACCAGCACTTCCCGGGCAAGCTGGAGCTCTACCTGGCCCTGCTGGACCAGCACTGCGAGTCGCTGCTCCAGTCGGTGCGGACGGCACTCGCGTCGACGACCGACAACAAGCTGCGCGTGGCCGCGACGATGGACGCCTACTTCGCGTACGTCGAGGACGAGGGCGGCGCCTTCCGGCTGGTCTTCGAGTCGGACCTGACCAACGAGCCCGCCGTGCGCGAGCGGGTCGACCGGGTCTCGCTCCAGTGCGCCGAGGCGATCTCCGACGTGATCGCCGGTGACACGGGCCTGTCCAAGGACGAGTCCATGCTGCTCGCCGTCGGCCTGGGCGGGGTGTCCCAGGTGGTCGCCCGCTACTGGCTCTCCAGCGGGTCCACCATTCCGCGCGACACCGCGGTGCAACTGCTCACCTCGCTGGCCTGGCGGGGCATCGCGGGCTTCCCGCTGCACGGCATCGACCAGCACTGAGCGGTACGGCCGCGTCCGTGTTCGCTGCGGGCGTTGCCGCGGAGCCCTGGCCGGTCCCCTCAGCGGGCTAATGTGTCCTGCGTACGGCGCGGTTCAACGCGCAGGGACTGACCGTCGGAGGGACATAGCCGTGGAGGTCAAGATCGGGGTGCAGCACGCGCCCCGGGAGATCGTTCTGGAGAGCGGGCTTTCCGCCGAAGAGGTCGAGAGCGCGGTTTCCGAGGCTCTCGCCGGCAAGGCGCAGCTGCTCAGCCTCACGGACGAGAAGGGCCGCAAGGTCCTGGTGCCGGCCGACCGGATCGCCTACGTGGAGATCGGCGAGCCCAGCACGCGACGGGTGGGGTTCGGCGCGCTGTAAGGCACGCACGGACACAGTGACCGTGGAAGCGGCCCGACGGGGATTCCCCGCCGGGCCGCTTTCCGTTGGGCCTCACGCGTTCGTGCCGTGCACCCGGGCGTTCGTGCCGTGAACCCGTCCGTTCGGGCCGTGAAGCCGCGCGTTCGGTCCCGTGCGTCTCACGCGCGAGGCGCTGGGGCCATTCCTGTGCGTCGGCTGAGCGAAGCCTGTCCGCGAGAGGATTGCCTTCCGCGGCCCGGGGGTAGTACCGCCTACGACCGAATTGCCCGCCCCCTACCTGCGAGGTGATCGTCTGTGATCTTGGAAACCCTGGGCTCCGTCGTACTCGGACTCGCCCTCTCCTGGGCGGCCCTGCGCTCCCTGTCGGGTCGTCTCCCGTCCCGTCGGGCCGTCTTCGGCACCGGTGCGCTGGGAGCCCTGTTCGGCCTGTATCTGATGCACTCGGTGCTGGGTCCCGGCCACGCGGCGGCGACGCTGATCGGCGCGGTGCTCATCTCCGCGGTGACGGTGTCCCTGCTGCTCCGGCCGCGCAGCCGCCGTCTGGGCCGGTCGGCGGCGGCCTGACGCCGCCACCCCGGCCCCTCGGGGACGGTCCTACGCCGCCAGCCCCAGGGTGGCCATCCGCTTGGTGTGCGCCTCGGTGATCCGCGAGAACATCCGGCCGACCTCGGCCAGGTCGAACCCGTCGGCCACCCCGCCCACCAGCATGGTGGACAGCGCGTCGCGTTCGGCCACCACCCGCTGCGCCTGCGAGAGCGCCTCGCCCATCAGCCGGCGCGCCCACAGCGCGAGCCGGCCGCCGAGCCTCGGGTCCGCCTCGATCGCCGCACGCACCTTCTCGACGGCGAAGTTGCCGTGGCCCGTGTCGTCGAGCACGGCGAGGACGAGGGAGCGGGTGTCCGAGTCGAGCCGGGCCGCGACCTCACGGTAGAAGTCACTGGCGATCGAGTCACCGACATAGGCCTTGACCAGGCCTTCCAGCCAGTCCGACGGCGCGGTCTGGCGGTGGAAGTCGTCGAGCGCCTTGGCGAACGGCTCCATCGCGCCGGTCGGATCCACCTCGATCGCCGTCAGCCGGTCGGTCAGCCGCTCGAAATGATGGAATTCCGCGGACGCCATCTTCGCCAGCGCCGCCTTGTCACCCAGCGTCGGCGCGAGTTTCGCGTCCTCGGCGAGCCTCTCGAAGGCCGCCAGCTCCCCGTAGGCAAGTGCTCCCAGCAGGTCTACGACGGCGGCCCGGTACTGCGGCTCCGTGGACGCGGTGGCCCAGTCCTGGTCGGCGATTTTGGTGGATGCGGGGGTTTCCGTGGCGTTGTCAGGCGTCTCCATGGAGCGCAGAATAGCCCGCCCGACGAGCGGTGGAAGGGTCCGGCCGCCGACTGACGTCACACCGTTCCGATGAATTCGCCCAACACAGATGCGCGAATCCGGGGTACAGTGGTATTGCGCTTACTGAGCATTTTGCAACTGCTCGTGGCGCGAAATTGAATGAGGATGCCCGGTCGGTGGCCCGATCGGCTCCGACCCGACAGCCCTCCACGCGATGCGTACGACACGTGCGACCGCAGATGAGGGGCCCCCTCAGCGGCACGAGCGCTCGAGCGACGGCAGTGGTCCCGCGCCACCCGGCCCATCCTGGGCCGGATGACCAACCCCGGCACGGTACGACCCCCTTCGTTCGCCTCGGACCGCGTTTCACAGAAGAGGCAATACCCTGACTACGTTCCGAGACCTCGGGATTCTTTCCGAGACGGCCGAGGCGCTTGAAGCCGTCGGCATCGTGTCCCCCTTCCCCATCCAGGAGATGACGCTCCCCGTAGCGCTCTCCGGCTCCGATGTCATCGGGCAGGCCAAGACCGGCACCGGCAAGACGCTCGGTTTCGGGCTGCCCCTGCTGGAGCGCGTCACCGTCCTCGCCGACGTCGAGGCGGGCCGGGCGGCGCCCGAGAAGCTGACCGACGCACCGCAGGCACTGATCGTCGTCCCCACCCGCGAGCTGTGTCAGCAGGTCACCAACGACCTGCTGACCGCCGGCAAGGTCCGTAACGTCCGCGTTCTCGCGATCTACGGCGGCCGGGCGTACGAGCCCCAGGTGGAGGCCCTCAAGAAGGGCGTCGACGTGATCGTCGGCACCCCGGGCCGGCTGCTCGACCTGGCGGGCCAGCGCAAGCTCGACCTCTCGCACATCCGCGTCCTCGTCCTCGACGAGGCCGACGAGATGCTGGACCTGGGCTTCCTGCCCGACGTCGAGCGCATCATCACGATGCTGCCGGCGAAGCGGCAGACCATGCTGTTCTCGGCGACCATGCCGGGTGCCGTCATCAGCCTGGCGCGTCGCTACATGTCGCAGCCGACGCACATCAACGCCACCTCGCCCGACGACGAGGGCACGACCGTCAAGAACACGGCGCAGTTCGTCTACCGCGCCCACTCGATGGACAAGCCGGAGATGGTCTCGCGCATCCTGCAGGCCAACGGCCGCGGACTCGCGATGATCTTCTGCCGCACCAAGCGCACCGCGGCCGACATCGCCGAGCAGCTGGAGAAGCGTGGTTTCGCCTCCGGCGCGGTCCACGGCGACCTCGGCCAGGGCGCCCGCGAGCAGGCGCTGCGCGCCTTCCGCAACGGCAAGGTGGACGTCCTCGTCTGCACCGACGTCGCGGCCCGCGGTATCGATGTCGAGGGTGTCACCCACGTCATCAACTACCAGTCGCCCGAGGACGAGAAGACCTATCTGCACCGGATCGGCCGGACCGGCCGCGCGGGTGCCAAGGGCATCGCGATCACGCTCGTCGACTGGGACGACATCCCGCGCTGGCAGCTGATCAACAAGGCCCTGGACCTGAAGTTCCCGGACCCGCCGGAGACGTACTCCACCTCCCCGCACCTTTATGAGGAGCTGGACATCCCGGCCGGCACCAAGGGTGTCCTGCCGCGCACCGAGCGGACCCGTGCGGGTCTGCGCGCCGAGGAGATCGAGGACCTCGGCGAGACGGGCGGCCGCGGCCGCAAGTCCGCCCCCGCCTCGGCCCCCGCGGTCCGCGAGGAGCGTGCCCCGCGCACGCCGCGTCAGCGTCGTCGCACCCGGGGCGGTTCCGCTGCCGAGGAGGGCGTCGCCACGGTGCCCGCACCGGCCGCGGAAGCCGTCCATGCCCCCGAGGCCGCCGAGGCCGCCGAAGGCCCCTCGGAGCCGCGTACGCCTCGCCGTCGTCGGCGCGGCCGGGTGGGTGTCCCGGACATCGCGGCCGAGGCCGCGGTCGACGTGGCGCAGGCCCCGGTCGTCGTCATCGACACCGAGCCCGTGGTGAAGACCAGGACCAGGGCGGTCAAGGCCAAGGCCGATGTCACCGTCGAGGTGGCGGCCGAGGCCGTGACCGCGGCGAAGCCGCGTCGCAGTCGCGCCCGGGTCGTGAAGCCGGTGACGGAGGAGGTCGACTTCCAGACCGCCCCCGTGGCCGAGCCCGTCGCCGAGGCGAAGACGGTGACGAAGCCGCGCCGCCGCGCCCGGGTGATCAAGCCGGCCGAGGACGAGGTCGACTTCCAGATCGCGCCGATCGCCGAGCCCGAGACGGACACCAGGCCGCGTCGTCGCACCCGTGCGGCCGCGAAGCCGAAGACCGAGGCCGTGGCGGAAACCGCGGGCGCCGAGGGCGAGGCCAAGCCGCGCAGGCGGCGGGCGCCGCGAGCGGCTGCCGCGAAGACCGAGAGCTGAGCCCGGCGCCGGATGCCCGGGGCCACGCCCCGGCCGACCGGCGTCGAGTGTGCCCGACGGGCCCGAGGGATTCCCTCGGGCCCGTCGGGCGTTCCACGGCTCGGGGCGGCGCCCTGCCCGTCCCTGGGCCCGCCGGACACGCTCTGGTCGTAACCTCGTCCCATGAGCCGGCCACCCACCTTCGCCCCGCCCCCCTGCACCCGTGCCCGTGTGCTGCACACCTCGCGCGGGGACTTCGCCGTGCTGGACGCCTCCCCGTCCACCGCACCACGCGGCACCGCTCTCCTGCTGCCCGGCTTCGGCGGCAGCAAGGAGGACTTCATCGCGATGCTGGAACCGCTCGCCGCCGCCGGCTACCGTGCCGTCGCGGTCGACGGGCGCGGGCAGTACGAGACCGACGGAACGGACCGCCAGGAGACCTACGCACAGGGCGAGTTGGCCCGCGACGTGCTCGCACAGACGGCCGCACTGGAGCTCGGTGACGGCGCGGTCCAGCTGCTCGGGCACTCGCTCGGCGGGCTGATCGCCCGCGCCGCGGCCATCCTCGACCCCGCGCCGTTCCGGTCGCTGACCCTGATGTCATCCGGGCCCGCAGAGGTCGTCGAGGGCCAGCAGATCAGGCTGAAGATCCTCTGCGACGCGCTCGCGACCATGAGCATGGACCGGGTCTGGAAGGCCATGCGCGCCTTCGACCCGCCCGTCGAGGCCGAGACGGACGGAGGCGAGGACCTGCGGCGGCGCTGGATGCGCCACCGGCCCGCCCAGCTGATCGCCACCGGCCGCCAACTGGCCACCGAGCCCGACCGGGTCGCCGAGGTCGCCGCCACCGGGCTGCCGGTCCATGTGATCTCCGGCGAGCGCGACGACGCCTGGCCGGTGCCTCGACTCGACGGGATGGCAGACCGGCTGGGCGCCCGCCGGACCCGGATCGGGGGCGCCGAGCACTCCCCCAACACGGACCGGCCGGAGCCGACAGCGGCCGCGCTCGTCTCCTTCTGGGACAGCCTGTAGGCGGAGCCTGCCACCCGCACCGGCCGCCGGATCAGTACTGCGACTGAAGGTGCTGCCAGAAGCCGTCGCGCAGCGCCCGCCGCAGATGGGCGTGGCCGCGCAACGAGTGCTGGAGCAGGCGTTCGGCCTCGACCAGCAGGTCCTGGTCGACGGAGCCGGGCAGATACGGGTGCCCGGGGAGCAGGTCGGCAAGGGATTCGCGGCCGCGGGCGGAGAGCCAGGCCGCGGCGATCTGCGCACCGACGAAGCGGACGTCGTCGCGCGAGGGCGCCGGGGAGTCGTCCTCGTAGGTGGTGACGGGGCGCCTGGTCACGTACGGGCGGCAGAAGTCGAGGTCGAAGGTGCGCTGGCTGTCGACCTCCCAGAGCAGCGGTTCGGCCTGGTTGCGGCCTTCTCCGGCCTCGATGCCCCACAGGTGGACGCGGGCCCCGTACCCCTGTGCGGCCTCGACGGCCGACACCAGGTCCTCGTCGCCGCCGACGAGCGCGGCGTCGCTGATCGCGCGGTGGCGGGCGAGGGATTCGAGGTCGGTGCGGATGAGTGAATCGACGCCCTTCTGCTGGTTGTTGGCGTTGAGGTTGCCCAGTCTGACCTTGACGTCGGGGAGTTCCGCGATGGACTGCTGCTCGACGGTGTGGATCCGGCGCCTGGCTCCGTCGTACCAGTACACGCGCAGCAGTCTGCTGTCCGCGAAGATCGTGCGGGCCTTGTCGATGAAGGCCTCGATCAGTCCTTCCGAGTCGAGGTCGAAGGAGCGCCGGTCCTCGGTGCCGGTGACGAGCAGCCCGGCCGCGGCGTACACATAGCCCGCGTCCACGAAGATCGCGTGGGTGGAGGGGGTCTTCGACACCTCGGCGAGCATGCGCTGGAGCAGCTCGTTGGCGCGGTCCAGGCGTTCGCCGATCTCTGCCTCGTTCATTCGGGCCTCGCCGCGGCTGTCGTCGTCCGCGCCCGCTCGGTTACCTGCTGGTGCTTAGACATCCAAAAAATTTCCTTAGCGTAGGGAATGATTGCAGAGGGCAAGTCGTTGTACACCCTGTGGGGCGCGAGACGGACCAGTCCGGCGCTCCACATCCTTGCGGACGGGTCACCCGTCCTCCCAGTAGTTCTCCAGCAGGAGGATCGGACGAAGGGAAGCCATATGCGCTTCGAGATCATGCGTCTCGACGATGTCGACGGTACCGCCGTGGACAGCACCGTCGTGGACGCCGCCTCCGTCAACCGGATCGTGCAGCAGGCAGCCTCAGTGGGCCAGCGCATCTATATCCGCCCGGCCGACACCGCGGCCTCGTAACACATTGCAGGCATAAAGAAGAAGCGCCCTCGCACGGATCGACCGTGCGGGGGCGCTGTGGTGTCCGGTCCGGGTCAGGCGCCCTGGATGACCTGGGTGACACCGTTGATGATCTGCTGCACGGCGATGGCCGACAGCATCATTCCGGCCAGCCTGGTGACCAGCACGACGCCGCCGTCCTTGATGACCCGGATGATCAGCAGCGAGTAGCGCATGGTCAGCCAGAGCACGATGTGCATGGCCACGATCGCCGTCCAGACCGAGATCTGGCTCCCCACGCTGTCGGCGTGCTGCACGGCGAGGATCACCGAGACGATCGCGCCGGGACCGGCGAGCAGCGGCATGCCCAGGGGCACGAGCGCCACGTTGACGTCCTTGGTCTGCGTCGGCTCGTCGGTCTTGCCGGTCAGCAGATCCAGCGCGATCAGCAGCAGGAGCAGTCCGCCCGCGATCATCAGCGCGGGTACGGAGACATGCAGGTAGTCCAGGATCTGCTGGCCGAGCACGCCGAAGACGGCGATCACGCCGAAGGCGACGGAGACCGCCTGCAGTGCCATCTTGCGCTGCATCTTGGCGGGTCGGCCGGCGGTGAGGGCCAGGAAGATCGGGGTGATTCCGGGCGGATCCATAATCACAAAAAGCGTGAGAAAAAGGGATCCGAAGACAGCGACGTCGAACACAGTGAGCCTTGCGGGGAGAGAGAGCGGGAATCTGGCCGGGAGCGGCGCACCGGACGAATGCCGGACCGGCGTCCGTCAGAAGGTGCTGACGGCAGCCGCGGCGGGCCGGTGCGCGGGGGTGGAACGGGCGGCGTCGCGCTGTGGGCGGGCCGGGTGAAGGGTGTTGCGGCGTGGGCCGTTACGGGGCGAGCGGTCCGCCGGCTCCCGGCACCGGGAAGGCCCCCGTGGCGCGCCGGGTGATCTCGCCGTAGATCTCGGGGTCGGTGGCGTTCTCGCCGAGCCGTACGGTCTTGCGGCTGCCGTGGTAGTCGCTCGACCCGGTGGTCAGCAGCCCCAGCTCGCGGGCGAGCCCGCGCAGCCGGGCCCTGGTCGGTTCGTCGTGGTCCATGTGGTCGACCTCGATGCCGTCGAGCCCGGCGGCGGCCAGCTCCGCGATCGAGGACTCGGAGACCACCCTGCCGCGTTTGACGGCGGCGGGGTGGGCGAGGACGGTGACGCCGCCGGCGGCCTTGACCAGCCGGATCGCGTCGAAGGGGTCGAGCTCGTGCTTCTGCGCGTGCGCGCGTCCGCCGTCGGCGAGCCACTGCGGCGTGAAGGCGTCGGAGACGGTCGGGACGACGCCGAGTTCGACCAGTGCGGTGGCGATGTGCGGCCGCCCGACCGATCCGTCCCCGGCGATCCGCGCGACGTGCTCCCACTCGACCGGCACGCCCAGCTCCTGGAGCGTGCGCACCATGGTCCGGGCGCGCGGCACCCGGTCGTCGCGCACCAGCTCGCGCTCGCGCGCGAACTCGGGCTCGTCGGGGTCGAAGAGGTACGCCAGCATGTGCAGGCCCACACCGTCGAGCCGGCACGACAGCTCCGTGCCGGTGACCAGGGTGAGCCCCTCGGGCAGGGCCGCGACCGCCTCGGCGTGCCCGCGGACCGTGTCGTGGTCGGTGAGGGCGACGACGCCCAGGCCCGCGGCGGCGGCGTTCAGCACCAGCTCGGCGGGGGTGTCCGTACCGTCCGACGCGGTGGAGTGGGTGTGCAGGTCTATGCGCACGACACGTACTCCAGAGCTCGCGGCCGGACGGGGGGACACCCAAGGATAACCGGCGGGCGCGCGGGCCCCGGACCGCTCAGGGCCCGCTCAGCAGCCGGGGCGTGAGCGCGCCGCAGGGCACCAGGTCGGCCTCTCCCCCGGCGTCGCGCAGATCGGTCAGCACCAGTTCGTCGTACATCAGGAGTCCGGACTGCTCGGGCCAGACGACCGCCCAGAGCCACAGGCCGCACGCCTCGCCCGCGAAGACCGCCCGGTCGGCGGGGGTGCCCTTCACCCGCCAGAGCGGGGTCGGCCGTCCGGCGGCGAGCACCTTGACGTCCGGCGCCCCGTCCACCCGCAGATACGGGCCCGGGTCGGGGCCGTCGATTCCGGCGTACCGCGCACCGAGTCCGACGCCGAGCTCCTCGGCCACGAGCAGCAGCTCACCGACACCGCCGAACGGCCCCGGTCCGGAGCAGGCGACGGCGGTGGCCCGGCCGCCACTGCGGTCGTCGCCCGCGCACGCCACACCGGTGAAGAGCCAGCCCACCGGCACCGGCCAGGGCATCCACACCGGCACCCGGGCACGCTGCACCACGACTTCGAGCGCCTCGACGCCGGGCGGGACCACCGGCTGCATCGGGTGCACACTGCCGTGCACATCGCACTGCCAGGTGTCGTCGAAGAAACCGGGCGCCTTCACCCGGCCTCCGCACTTCGGGCAACTTGGTTCGCCCCTCATAGTCACCAACCGTCCTCCCCGGCCGCCGCCGCGTCAAGGACGATCACCCTTCCGCAGCGTGGCTCCCATCAGGGGATTTAGATGTAGTTTGCATTTATTAGTCCCCCTAACTTATTCTGTGCATCGCCCAATGACCTAGTGGAGAGCGAGAAGACCCATGCAGGGAGAGGACCCGTTCGACTCAGGATCGGTCAGCATCCTGCGCCAGCCGAAGGCCGTCTGGGCCACAGCGGGCGCCTCGGTTGTCGCGTTCATGGGAATCGGCCTGGTGGACCCGATTCTGCCGTCCATCGCCAAGGGCCTGGAGGCGACGCCGAGCCAGGTGTCCCTGCTCTTCACCTCGTACTTCCTGATCACCGCATTCGCGATGCTGGTCACCGGTTTCGTCTCCAGCCGCATCGGCGGGCGCAAGACGCTGCTGGCCGGCCTGGCGCTCGTCGTGGTCTTCGCCGCGCTCTCCGGCACCTCGTCCTCCGTCGCGGAACTCGTCGGCTTCCGGGCGGGCTGGGGTCTGGGCAACGCCCTCTTCGTATCGACCGCGCTCGCCGTGATCGTCGGCGCGGCGGCGGGCGGCAGCTCGGCGGCGATCCTGCTGTACGAGTCGGCGCTCGGCCTCGGCATGGCCTGCGGGCCGCTGCTCGGCGCCCTGCTCGGTGACGCCAGTTGGCGGTACCCGTTCTTCGGCACGGCCGCGCTGATGGCGATCGGCTTCGTCTGCATCACGGCGTTCCTCAAGGAACAGCCCAGGCCGGCCGAGAAGACCTCACTGCTCGACCCGGTCAAGGCGCTCGGCCACCGCGGGCTCGCCTCCGTCGCCACCTCGGCGTTCTTCTACAACTACGCGTTCTTCACGATCCTGGCGTTCACGCCGTTCGTGCTGAACATGTCGCCGTACAAGTCCGGCGCCGTCTTCTTCGCCTGGGGCCTGCTGCTCGCGGTCTTCTCGGTGGTCGTCGCACCGAGGCTGCAGAAGCGCTTCGGCTCGGTCAACGTGGTCGGTGCCTCGCTGGTGCTGCTCGCCGCCGACCTGGTGATCCTCGGCTACGGCAGCCACACCACGGCCATCGTCTGCACGATCGCCTCCGGCGCCTTCATCGGCATGAACAACACCGTCTACACGGAGCTGGCGCTCGGGGTGTCCGACGCACCTCGCCCGGTGGCCAGCGCCGGCTACAACTTCGTCCGCTGGTTCGCCGCGGCCGCGGCGCCCTACCTGGCGCCGAAGATCGAGGAGTGGAGCAACATCCACACCCCGTTCGTGGTCGCCGCCGCCTCCGCGCTCGTCGGCGCGGTCGTCATCTCGGTCCGGCGCTCCGCTCTGATCCACGAGGCGGCGGAGCTGGAACCGAAGCACGCCACCGAGGACGGCGTCACGGCCTTCGCCGACTGAGGCGACCGCGCCGGTCTCCCCCGTACAGCCCCGCCCGCGGCTTCCTCCTCGCCGCGCGGCGGGGCTTCGCGTTCCGTACGTCGCGGCGGCGCCGGTCCAGGGCCACCGCAGCGCGCCCGGCCCGGCGGTGTCAGTCCAGGGCCACCGCGGCGCGCAGCGGATCGCGCAGGTCCGTCCCCCGTGCCAGCCACCGCTCCTGGAGCTCCTGCGCGCCCCGGACCCGCTTCCAGGCCGCCTCGTTGTGCGTCATCGGCAGCAGCGGCAGGAACCGCACCGGCTCCATGGGCGCGTCCAGCTCCAGATCCTCGACCAGCCCTCCGGACTCGGCGACGAGCACCGAGCTGAACGGTGCTTCCGGCCACAGCGGTTCACCGAGGTCCAGCGAGGCGCCTGGGGCCACGATCAACCCCTCCACCTGCGGCGAGGCCGCCAGCACGGCGAGCTTGCGCAGCACCTGGTCGGTGTCGGCGAGGCCGGCCCGCACCGAGAGGACCAGCTCGGCCCGCGGCCCCTTCACGGGGTCGGCGAGGGCCTCGGTCGGGTCGGCCATCGGCTGCGCGGACATGCCGAGCGTGGCGTACCTCACCACGTCGCCGTCGATGAACCGGAGCACCTCGATCCGGTCCGTACCGAGAAACGTCACTGCCGCGCGTGCGTCCGGTTCACCCAGGGCTGTCCGCAGACGTGCCTCGACCAGAGCAAGAATTTCTGCCATGTGGCGAGCATAGGACGCGTATGGAACGGGCAAAGTAAGAGATTGGCCCGGTGCCTGCTGATAGCCTGGGCCCGCCGGTCGGGACAGCACGCAGAAGCGTTGCTCTCAAGTCCCGACGAAACGTCATCCCCCACGGGGGACCGACCGGAGGAGGTGGGGCTGCGGTGGATCCAAGTCGACCGTGCAGTACCAACCGCTCTTCCGCTCGACGCCTTTCTTCTGTGATCTGACGCCTTCCCGGTCAAGGGCCATGGCATTTCGCACGACGGAAGAGCACTCCTTTTTTGCCTGTCTGTAGCGAACGCCGTCATCGCGCCGCCGCGGTGCCGCCCGCTTTGCGGACGTGAGTCCACGTCCCCATTCCGGGCTGTTCCACGCCCTCGCCGACGGCCCTCCGTGAAGGAGCCAGCCATGTCGATGATCCGTGACCTGCGCGCCGTGGTGCGCCCGTCCCTGCGCAAGACCAACACCCTGCACAGCAGTTACGACACCACCCGCGACCCGTCCGCCTCCAGCGCTGTCGTCGACTGCGCGGTCTACCGCGACGGACGCCGCCTCGCGGAGGTGGACGGCACCTGCCGTACGCCGCACGAGGCGATGCTCCGGGTACGGGAACAGGGCGGCTTCGCCTGGATCGGCCTCCACGAGCCCACCGAGGAGGAATTCGCGGGTATCGCCCGGGAGTTCGGGCTCCACCCGCTGGCCGTCGAGGACGCCGTGCACGCCCACCAGCGGCCGAAGCTGGAGCGGTACGACGACACCCTGTTCACCGTCTTCAAAACCATCCACTACGTCGAGCACGCCGAGCTGACCGCGACCAGCCAGGTCGTGGAGACCGGCGAGGTGATGTGCTTCACCGGCCGGGACTTCGTCATCACCGTGCGGCACGGCGGCCACGGCTCGCTGCGCGCGCTGCGCCACCGGCTCCAGGACGACCCCGAACTGCTCGCCAAAGGGCCCTCGGCGGTCCTGCACTCCATCGCCGACCATGTCGTCGACGGGTACATCGCGGTAGCGGGCGCGGTGCAGGAGGACATCGACGAGGTGGAGATCGAGGTCTTCTCCACCCCGGACAAGGGCAGCCCGCGCGGTTCGGACGCGGGCCGGATCTACCAGCTGAAGCGCGAGGTGCTGGAGTTCAAGCGGGCCGTGTCGCCGCTGCTGCGCCCGATGCAACTGCTCAGCGAGCGGCCGATGCGGCTGATCGACCCGGACATCCAGAAGTACTTCCGGGACGTCGCCGACCACCTCGTCCGGGTACAGGAAGAGGTCATCGGCTTCGACGAGCTCCTCAACTCCATCCTCCAGGCCAACCTGGCGCAGGCGACCGTCGCGCAGAACGAGGACATGCGCAAGATCACGTCCTGGGCGGCCATCATCGCCGTTCCGACGATGATCTGCGGGGTCTACGGCATGAACTTCAAGCACATGCCGGAGCTGCGCTGGACCTACGGCTATCCGATGGTGATGGGCTGCATCGGGGTGGTCTGTTTCTCGATCCACCGCATACTCAAGCGCAACGGCTGGCTCTGACCGCCGGGACACCGGGCAGGTCGTAGGCTCTGCTGCATGACTGCTGCTGACACGTTGCTCGGACCGGCCCTCGTCGAGGAGGCCACCAAGAAGTCGGGCCTGGTCTGGGTGCGTGGCACCGGGCCCGCGCGGGCGCTGTGGCACGTGTGGCACGAGGGTGCGGCGCACTTCGTCGGGGACGGCCCCGGCGAGCAGCCGCTCCCGGCCGGGCTCACGGACGGCGCCACCGCCGAGGTGACCGTCCGCAGCAAGGACAAGGGCGGCCGGATCGTCGCCTGGACGGCCTCGGTGGCCCAGCTCGCACCGCACTCCGACGAGTGGGAGGCCGCGGTCGCCGAGCTCAGGGGCAAGCGGCTCAACGCGCCGGACGCCGAGCGGATGACGGAGCGCTGGGCGCGCGAGTGCCGGATCGTACGGCTCACGCCCCTCGATTCCCGCACGGACCTGCCGGTGACCTCGGGGGCGGCGGCGCCGCTGCCCACCGGCGCGACCACCCGGCTGCCGGTTCCGGCCGGGCTGCCGCGCCTGCTGAAGCGCTCGCTCAGGAAGCCGTAGCCGGGTGGCCGCGGCCGGTCCCGGGACCGGCCGCAGGGGCTACGAAGAGGACGTGGACCTGGGCAGCTGCTGCCCGTAGTCGACCGTGTCGCCCTCGGCCGGGGCCTCCAGCGCGAAGTCCTTGCCCCAGTCCGCGAGCGTGATGACGCCACCGCCGCCGCCCCGCGCGAAGCGCAGCGGATACGGCTTGCCCTCCAGGGACACGTCGAGCGCGCCACCCTCGCCCTTGCCGCCCATGATCCCTATGGTGCGCACCCCGCCGACCTTGTCGCGGTCTCCCTTGGCGACCTCGCCGTGCAGCGTGAGCAGCCCGTCGAGCAGCACCTTCTTGTCCGTGAATCCCCGCAGCTGCTTGTACGTGGGGTCGTCCTCGGGGACCTTCACGTACTTGTCGTCGAGCTTGTCCGCCGCCGCCCCGTCCGCGTCGCTCGCCTTCCCGGCGTCCGTCGTGCCATGGGTCCAGAAGCCCGCGTCCGCCTTGAGATAGAGCACGTCGCCGATCCGGAGCAGCTCGAAGGTGCTGTTCCCGGACGCGACGGAGCCCGCCCCACCCTTGTCCTTGAGCCGCATGTCGATCTTGTACGTGCCGCCCTTGCTGACCAGCGTGCCGGCCAGCCGGACCGTGCCGGAGGCGTCCGCGGCGGCCCGCGCCCTCTTCTCGATCTGCGGTGCGTCCAGTCTGCCGATGCCGTTGGTCCCCTCGTCCGGATCCTCGCCCGCGCACGCGGTCAGCGCGGCGGTCAGCCCCGCGCAGAGCGCGACGGCCAAGAGGGCGGTCCGGCGGCGGGCCCGGACGGGCGGGACGAAAGAGGTCACAGGCGCACTGCCTCTCAGCTGCATGGCGGGGGTGGCAGACGGCAGCGTACCCGTGCGGCCTACGCCATCCGGCAGAGAGTCGCACAGACGGCTCGCCGGGGCGCCCCGCAACGGTACGGGCTAGCCTGATCCCGTCATAACGGTGCAATAACTGTCAGAACAGACCGGATGCGTAAGCCGACGGCGAAGGAGGAGGCGCGGGCATGTCAGGAGGAACGACCCGGGTCTTCGTCTCGCACCTCTCCGGCGTGCCGGTCTTCGACCCCAACGGCGACCAGGTGGGACGCCTCCGCGACCTGGTCGCGATGCTCCGGGTCGGCGGCCGGCCGCCCCGGCTGCTCGGCATCGTCGTCGAGGTGGTGAGCCGGCGCCGGATCTTCCTCCCGATGACCCGGGTGACGGGCATCGAGTCGGGACAGGTCATCACCACGGGCGTGGTCAACATGCGGCGCTTCGAACAGCGGCCCACCGAACGCCTGGTGCTCGGCGAGTTCCTCGACCGGCGGGTCAGCCTGGTGGAGACCGGCGAGGAGGTCACCATCCTCGACGTCGCGATCCAGCAGCTGCCGGCCCGCCGCGACTGGGAGATCGACAAGTACTTCGTGCGCAAGGGCAGGGGCGGCGCGCTGCGCCGCAAGGGCGAGACCCTGACGGTCGAGTGGTCGGCGGTCAGCGGCTTCTCGCTGGAGGAGCACGGGCAGGGCACGGAGTCGCTGGTCGCCACGTTCGAGACGCTGCGCCCGACCGATGTGGCCAACGCCCTGCACCACCTCTCCCCGAAGCGGCGGGCGGAGGTGGCCGCCGCACTCGACGACGACCGGCTCGCCGACGTCCTGGAGGAGCTCCCCGAGGACGACCAGGTGGAGATCATCGGCAAGCTGCAGGAGGAGCGCGCGGCGGACGTCCTGGAGGCGATGGACCCCGACGACGCGGCCGACCTGCTGTCCGAGCTGCCCGAGGCGGACAAGGAGCGGCTGCTGACGCTGATGCGCCCGGACGACGCGGCCGATGTGCGGCGCCTCATGTCGTACGAGGAGCGGACCGCGGGCGGCCTGATGACCACCGAACCGATCATCCTGCGCCCGGACGCGACGGTCGCCGAAGCCCTCGCCCGGGTCCGCCGGTCGGACCTGTCCCCGGCGCTCGCCGCCCAGGTGTACGTGTGCCGGTCCCCGGACGAGACCCCGACCGGGAAGTACCTGGGCACGGTGCACTTCCAGCGGCTGCTGCGGGTCCCGCCGTTCACCCTGGTCAGCTCGATCGTCGACAGCGATCTGGTGGCGCTGCCGCCGGGCACCCCGCTGTCGGTGGTGACCAGCTATCTGGCGGCGTACAACCTGGTCTCGGTGCCCGTGGTGGACGAGAGCGGCTCGCTGCTCGGCGCGGTGACCGTCGACGACGTGCTCGACCACCTGCTGCCCGACGACTGGCGGGAGACCAACTTCCACGACCACGAGGGAGAGCTCCGTGGCCGGTGAGGACCGCTCCAGGACGTCGAACGGCTCGACGGCCCTGACCCGCACCCCCAGGAGCCGGCTCGACCAGCCGAAGGACCCGCGGCGCCGGCTGCTGCCGGAGTACGACCCCGAGGCGTTCGGCCGGTTCTCGGAGCGGATCGCACGGTTCCTGGGGACCGGGCGGTTCATCGTCTGGATGACGCTGATCATCATCGTGTGGGTGGTGTGGAACATCTACGCGCCGGAGAAGCTCCGGTTCGACGAGTACCCGTTCATCTTCCTGACCCTGATGCTCTCCCTCCAGGCCTCGTACGCGGCCCCGCTGATCCTGCTCGCGCAGAACCGGCAGGACGACCGCGACCGGGTCACCCACGAGCAGGACCGCGCCCAGAACGAACGCTCCATCGCCGACACCGAGTTCCTGACCAGGGAGATCGCGGCGCTGCGGATGGGCCTCGGGGAGGTCGCCACCCGCGACTGGATCCGCTCCGAGCTGGAGGACCTGGTGAGGGACCTGGACGACCGCCGGGCACCGTCCCGGGCCGAGGGCGACGAAAACCGCTGACGGGGGCTGCTCCCGCGTGGGAGCGGGCGCCGTACCGCCCTCCCGTCACCCGTCACCACCCTTCCGAGGACCGCCGCGCGCACCCGTACTATCGAGGTATGGCTACGGAAGACGCGGTGCTTGAGGCACTGGCGACAGTGAACGACCCGGAGATCCACCGCCCGATCACCGAGCTGGGCATGGTGAAATCGGTCGAGATCGATCCTGACGGTGTAGTCGCTGTCACGGTGTATCTCACAGTTTCCGGCTGTCCGATGCGCGAGACGATCACCAAGAACGTGACCGACGCGGTGGCCCGCGTCGAAGGGGTGTCACGGGTGGAGGTCACACTCGACGTGATGAGCGACGAGCAGCGCAAGGAGCTGGCGACCTCGCTGCGCGGCGGCACGGCCGAGCGCGAGGTGCCGTTCGCCCAGCCCGGCTCGCTGACCCGGGTGTACGCGGTCGCCTCCGGCAAGGGCGGCGTCGGCAAGTCGTCGGTGACCGTGAACCTGGCGGCCGCGATGGCCGCCGACGGCCTCAAGGTCGGCGTCGTGGACGCGGACATCTACGGGCACAGCGTGCCCCGGATGCTCGGTGCGGACGGCAAGCCGACCCAGGTCGAGAACATGATCATGCCGCCGTCCGCGCACGGCGTGAAGGTCATCTCCATCGGCATGTTCACCCCGGGCAACGCCCCCGTGGTGTGGCGCGGCCCGATGCTGCACCGCGCGCTCCAGCAGTTCCTCGCCGATGTGTACTGGGGCGATCTGGACGTCCTGCTGCTCGACCTGCCGCCGGGCACCGGTGACATCGCGATCTCCGTGGCCCAGCTGGTGCCGAACGCGGAGATCCTGGTCGTCACGACCCCGCAGCAGGCCGCGGCCGAGGTCGCCGAGCGGGCCGGCTCGATCGCCGTACAGACCCATCAGAAGATCGTCGGCGTCGTCGAGAACATGTCGGGCATGCCGTGCCCGCACTGCGACGAGATGGTCCACGTGTTCGGCTCGGGCGGCGGCGCCCGGGTCGCCGAGGGTCTGACGAGGACGGTCGGCGCGGAGGTGCCGGTGCTCGGCTCCATCCCGATCGACGTACGGCTGCGGGAGGGCGGCGACGAGGGCAAGCCGGTCGTCCTGTCCGACCCCGACTCCCCGGCGGGCCAGGCGCTGCGCTCCATCGCGGACAAGCTGAGCGGCCGCCGGCGCGGCCTGTCAGGCATGTCCCTGGGAATCACCCCGCGCAA
The DNA here is from genome assembly GCF_007829885.1 of Streptomyces brevispora. NCBI lineage: Bacteria > Bacillati > Actinomycetota > Actinomycetes > Kitasatosporales > Streptomycetaceae > Streptomyces > Streptomyces brevispora. The sequence goes on along the minus strand of NZ_VIWW01000001.1, from coordinate 4,268,953 downwards.
CAAGTTCTGACCGCGCACGAGAACGGTGGGTGCCGGGGACCGATAGCCCCCGACACCCACCGCCGAAGCCGGACCGGACGTCCGTTCGATCCCGACCGGCCCGCTCGCGGCTACGCGTACGACGTGATGTCACCGATCGCCGAGAACCCCAGCCCGTACGCGCTCATCCCCCGCCCGTACGCCCCGATGTGCACCCCACCGTGCGCCGAACCGGCCAGCACCCAGCCGAACTCGGACTCGCGGTAGTGGAAGGCCACCGGCACGCCGTCGACCGGCAGCGAAAGCGCCGACCACGCGGGGCCGTCCAGGTCGTCGGCGAGCTCGAAGGCCGTCTCCGTCTGCTGGTCCAGCCAGTCGTCGCGCAGCGTGTGGTCCATCTGCGCGGGCCAGGTGTAGGCCAGCAGACCGGAGCCGGCCAGCCAGGCCGCGGAGGAGACCGTCGTCGCGTCCAGGACGCCCGTGCCGTCGCCGCTGCGCCGGACCGGGCTGCTGGCCACGGTCACGACGACCGCGAATCTCTGCCTTTCCTCGCCCGCGTCGCTGCGTACCGAGGGTTCGTCGCCATGGCCGGTGGATCCGTGCTGCACCGTGCCGTCAGCGGCGGCGCCCACCTGCATCAGCCAGCGCGGCCCGGTGAAGGCCTCGTCAAGTCCGTACCAGGGGAACGGCGCCCGCAGATAGCCGTCGACCGTGAGCCGGGCCGCAGGCACCCCCTCTGCCGTGCCTGTTTCCGGCGCACCATCCGCGCCCACCCGACTCGTTGTCTCCATCTGTCCGGCCGCCTCCTCGATCCGTAGGGTCCGGAGCGGCCCGCCCCCCTCGGGCGTCCTCACAACCGGACAGATGGAGAATAGCCATACCGTCCGGGCGAGTCGGGATTGACGGGTGTCAGGTGGCGTCTGCGTCGAACGGCGGGTGATCGTCCTTCGTCGGCTGTTCGCGCTTCTTGAGCAGGTCGGGAGCGCCCGCCGAACCGTTCGCCGCGGTGATCGCGGAACCGCCCGACACGCCGCTCTTCGCCTCCACCGACAAGGTCTCGCGGCCATTGACCGCGTCCGTGACCTCGGCGACCTCCTTGCGCAGGTCGAAGCTCTCCCGGATCTCCTTCAGCCCCAGATCGTCGTTGCCGTCCATGAGCTGCTTGCGGACGAACGTCTTGGGGTTGAGGTCCTCGAACTCGAAGTCCTTGAACTCCGGGCCGAGCTCCGTGCGGATGTCTTCCTTGGCGCTCTCCGAGAACTCACGGATCTTGCGGATGAAGCGCGAGGCGTCCTGGATGACCTTGGGCAGCTTCTCCGGACCGAAGACGAGCACCCCGATGATCGCGAGCGTCACCAGCTCGAGTGTGCCTATGTCGTTGAACACCTTGCGGCTCCTCGTATTCTCCGCGACCAGGTCGGATGAGGTCCGGACCCGGACCACGGTACCCGCCGGAACTGTCTGCGCGGTAGCTTCACGTGGCCGTCACGTGCCGGTTGCCGAGCCGAGCGTCAAAGTCATGGACAGGTCTTTACCACCGCGGGTCAGCTTCAACTCCAGCCGGTCGCCCGGCCGGTGCGAGCGGATCTTGACAATCAGCTCCTCGCCGCTGTGCACCCGCCTGCCGTCCACCTCGGTGATGACGTCTCCGGGCTGGATCCCGGCCTTCGCGCCGGGGCCGTCCGGCGCGACGGAGGACTTGCCGTCGGCACCCTTCTGCCCGACCTTGGCGCCGTCACCGGTGTACTTCATGTCGAGCGTGACGCCGATCACCGGGTGGGTGGCCTTCCCGGTGTTGATCAGCTCCTCGGCGACGCGCCTGCCCTGGTTGATCGGGATGGCGAAGCCGAGGCCTATGGAACCGGCCTGGCCGCCCTCGGTCGTCGAGCCGCTGTCCGCGGCCCGGATGGCGCTGTTGATCCCGATGACGTGCGCGTCGGTGTCGACCAGCGGACCACCGGAGTTGCCCGGGTTGATCGGGGCGTCGGTCTGCAGCGCGTCGACGTAGCTGATGTCACTGCCGTCGCCCTTCTCACCGCCAGCCGTGATCGGCCGGTCCTTGGCGCTGATGATGCCGGAGGTAACGGTGTTGGACAGGTCGAACGGTGCCCCGATGGCCACCACCGGATCGCCGACCTGCACGTTGTCGGAGTTGCCGAGGGGCAGCGGCTTGAGTCCCGAGACGCCGCTGACCTTGACCACGGCAAGGTCGTAGCCGCTGTCCTTGCCGACGACCTCGGCGCTCGCCGTCTCGCCGCCGCTGAACGTGACGGTGATCTCGCCGGACGAGCCGGCCGGGGCGACGACGTGGTTGTTGGTGAGGATGTGCCCCCGGGCGTCGAGGACGAAGCCGGTGCCGGTGCCGGACTCGGTGCTGCCGCTGACATGCAGGGTGACCACGCTGGGCAGCGCGCTGGCCGCGATGCCCGCGACACTGTCGGGGGCGCGACCGCCGAGGTTCCGTTCGTCCTGGGGCAGTTCGACCTGGGTGAGGCCGCCGTTGCGCTCTATGTAGGCGCCCATGCCGCCGCCGATGCCGCCCGCCACCAGGGCGAGGAGCAGCGCACCGACGAGGACCGGTCCGCGCCGGTTCCGCCGCCGGCCGCCGTCGGGGCCGAGCGGGGGGCCGGAGTTGGTGATCAGGGGCTGCCGGGGCGCACCCCAGGGGTCGTACTGGAGCCACTGCGGCGCCGGGGGCTGGGGCTGGGGGTGCTGCTGCGGCGGGGAGTGCTGCGGCAGCGGGGGCTGCGACTGCTGTGGCAGCGGGGGCGGGAACGCGGCTGCCGGGGCGGGGGGCTTCGCGGCGGCCGCCGTCGTCCCGGCACCGTTCGTCCCCGCGTAGGGCGGCGGTACGGGGGTGCCGTGCGCCGGTGTCGGGACCGGCCGCTGCACGGGGGGTGCGGGTGCCCAGGGGCCGGGGCCGCCGTAGGGCGGGGTGCTGTACTGGTCGGGCTCGTGGAGCGGCCGCGCGGCCTGCGGCACGGCCTCGGGCGCCACGGACCGCGTCGGCTCCGCTCCTGCCCCGTCACGCACTGCGCCCGCGTCCACCAGGGGCACCGCGTCCTCGACCGGCGACGACTCCTGAGGTGCTGTGCGCGTACTGCGCCCCGGCGTGGGCCTGCTCCACCACTTCGCCTTCGGCTCGGTGGGCTTCCCGTCGTCCATGCTCTCCCCGCAACTGCCACAACTGGCCTCTGCACGCCCCGCAGGGGGCGTCCCTCCCGGAAATCCTGCCGGAATTCAACCAGGTTCCCGCACGCCCTGCGCGGACCGGCGTCAGCGACGGGGGAGGAGCGGCAGTCCGTTGTCGGCGGGAACCGGCAGTCCGGCGGCCGACGTGGGGGTCCTCGACGGCTCCGGGGGGGCCGGGGAGAGTCCACTGCCGAGGGCCTGGGCGAACAGCGGGCTGGTGCCGTTGGGACGTATCAGCGAAGGCGCGGACACGTCGGTCTGGATGGGAAGCGCGTACCGGCTCGCGGTGAAACTGCCGGTGCGGAGCAGGGGGGATGCCGCGGAGAACGCCAGCGGCGCGGCGTTCATCGCGAGCGATACCGGGCGGTCGAGGGAACCGGCCGGGGCGAGCGCGCTGTGGCCGCCGCCGCGGCGGCTGACGGTGGCGCCGCTCTCCGCACGCGCGTCGGCGTTCATCGGCGTCACGCTGTTGCCCGGGCCCTCGGCCCGGGTCGGGGCATCCGGCCCCGCGTCCGTCGGCAGGGCGCCGCCCAGGGCGATGGCGGCCAGGGAGACGGCACTGGCGGCGGCGAACGCGAATCTGCGGCCCCGCCACGGCGAACGGTCGGCCTCGCGGCTGACCTCGTGGATCCGGAACGCGGGCCGGTCCGGGGCGGCCGGAAGGACTGCGGTCGAACCGTGCACCGTCGGGTGATAGCCGAAGCCGTCCAGCGGAGAGCCGCCCGAGGGGGAATCGGCTCGGCTGCCGGGGGGCTGTATCACGGGGAAGATCCCGTCACCGAAACGGCCTGAGCCGCCCAGCGGTCTTCCCCGACTGTCGTCGTCACCACCCGGTCCACCGGGAAGGCCCTGCAACCGGGCAAGGAAGCCCTCGGAGGGTGAGGGCGGGGCCGACTGTGCGAAGACACTCTTCAGGCGCCGCTGGGCGGCAGCCTCGGCCTTGCACTTGGCGCAGGTCGCGAGGTGGGCGAGCACCCGGTCCCGGGCGTCGTGTTTGAGCTCACCGTCGACGAGCGCGGCGAGCCGGTCCCCCAGGTGTTGTTCCGCGGAGGTCGGACCTGTGCCACTCACGGCGATCCGCCCTCCCCTGCCACGAGGGCACCGGCCAGCGAGCGCTGCTCGGCGCGGGCCTCGGGCGAACGGTGCTGCAGCGCTTTGCGCAGGTGCGAGCGCCCGCGGTGGATACGGCTGCGTACGGTGCCGAGCTTCACGCCGAGTGTCGCGGCGATCTCCTCGTAGGAGAGTCCCTCGATGTCACAGAGCACGACCGCGGCCCGGAATTCGGGCGCAAGGGTGTCCAGAGCCTGCTGGACGTCCGCGTCGAAGTGGGTGTCGTTGAACACCTGCTGCGGCGACGGCTCACGGCTCGGCAGCCGCTCGGCAGCGTCGTCGCCGAGGGAGTCGAAGCGGATCCGCTGCTTACGGCGCACCATGTCCAGGAACAGGTTGGTCGTGATGCGGTGCAGCCAGCCCTCGAAGGTGCCGGGCGTATAGGTCGACAGCGAACGGAACACCCGGACGAAGACCTCCTGAGTGAGGTCCTCGGCGTCGTGCTGGTTTCCCGTCAGTCGGTAGGCAAGGCGGTAGACACGACCGCTGTGCGTGCTGACGATCTCTTCCCATGAGGGCGGCGTCCACGCCTGGGATTCCGCATCCGAGGCGAAGGTCGCGGTCGTTGCGGAGTCGTTGGAAGAACGGTCAGCAATGTTGGTCACGGATTTCGGCTCACCCGCCGATCTGAGGAAGCGCCACAGCACTCCTCCCCGATCCACAGGCGCAGCCGCACCTCCCCTGTCGGCTCTGGTGGTGTCCAGTGGAGCCCCTACCATAGCCACCTCGCCCGTTAGCTCCGGATAAGCCTTTTTCCTGCTGGGGCCGGGGACGGCCCCGGGAACCGCCTGCCCGTGATCCCCGGCCCGATCCGCGGGCCCGGTCAACGGGCTTTCCCCTGTCCTTTCATAACGCCCGGTCCCATCTGCGGGTTCCCGGGTGCAGCGGATACAGTCACCGTTGCGCCAACTACGGGGACAGGAGAGGGCCATCACCGCCAACCGGCAGACGAGCTGGGCGTTCGCCGACGCCTTTGTCGCCGAGGGCGAAGCACTGCGCTGGGCCCGGGACCGGGCCCGGGATGCGGGGCTCCGCTCGGTGTCACCAGGCACCGGCGCCGCGCTGCGCCTCCTCGCTGCCACGACGGACGCCAAAGCGGTCGCCGAAATCGGCACGGGTACGGGCGTGTCCGGCATCTATTTGCTGCACGGCATGCGGCCCGACGGGGTACTGACCACGGTCGACCCGGAACCCGAGCGCCAGCAGTTCGCCCGCGAGGCCTTCCGGGCGGCGGGCTTCGCCACCAACCGGGCCCGCTTCATCCCCGGCCGCGCCCTGGACGTGCTCCCCCGGCTGGCGGACGGCGGATACGACCTCGTCTTCTGCGACGGCGACCGGATGGAGAGCCTCGACTGCCTCGCTGAATCGTTGCGCCTGCTGCGACCCGGCGGCCTGGTGTGCTTCGAGGGCGTCTTCGCGGACGGCCGTACGGTCGACTCCGCGCCCCAGCCCGCGGAGGTGCTGCGCCTGCGCGAGCTGCTGCGCGCGGTCCGCGAGAGCCAGGAGCTGATGGCGACGCTGCTGCCGGTGGGCGACGGCCTGCTCTGCGCGGTACGGCTCGGCTAACCGCGGCCCCGCCGTACCGCGGGGCCGCGGCCCGCTTCCCCGGCTGTCACCGTCGCCCCGTCGCACTGTCACCGAACGCACTACTGCCCCGGCACGGAATGCGTGCCGGGGCAGTAGTGAAGTGTGGGCGCCTCTGTGTCAGCCGACGACCTTCTTGAGGGCATCGCCGAGCGCATCGGCCTCGTCCGGAGTCAGCTCCACGACAAGCCGACCGCCACCTTCGAGCGGAACGCGCATGACGATGCCCCGCCCCTCCTTTGTCACCTCGAGCGGGCCGTCGCCCGTCCGCGGCTTCATGGCCGCCATGCTCGTTCCCCTTCCTGAAACCAGCTCATCGCAACCGGCGGCCCCATGACAGGCGCTGCCTCACCGGCATCGAACACATTGCTTCCAGGTCATTATCCCGCATCACAGACCCCAATGACCAACATCGCTCTGCATCGCTTGCGCAACGCACTCACTCAAAACCACCCAATTCGGCGATCCGACTGCGATACTCCGTCCCCCTTACCCCTCCATCGGGGCGGAATTGTTAGACGCAGGTCACATGTTCGCCTTCGCCGAAGTCGTCCATGCTTGCCTCGACAGGCTTTCGACGAGGTGCAAAGGGGCCCCCGAATGACCGACGACGTGCTCTGCGAAGTGAGCGACGGACTCGCGACGATCACGATCAACCGTCCCGACGCGATGAACGCGATGAACACCGCGACCAAGGTGGCACTGCGTGACGCGCTGACGTCGGCCGCCGGCGACCCCGCCGTGCGGGCGGTTCTGCTCACCGCGGTCGGCGGGCGCGCCTTCTGCGTCGGCCAGGACCTCAAGGAGCACGTCGCCAAGCTGGCGGAAGCGCGGGAGTCGGACGGCGGCAACGCGCTCAGCACCGTGCGGGAGCACTACAACCCCATCCTGCGGGCCCTCACCGAGATGCCCAAGCCCGTGGTCGCCGGGATCAACGGGGTCGCGGCCGGTGCCGGTTTCGGTTTCGCGCTCGCCTGCGACTACCGGGTGGCCGCGGACACCGCCTCGTTCAACACCTCGTTCGCCGGGGTCGCGCTCACTGCCGACTCGGGCGTCTCCTGGACGCTGCCCCGGTTGATCGGTCACAGCCGCGCCGCTGACCTGCTGCTCTTCCCGCGCTCGATCTCCGCGAGCGACGCCCATGACCTGGGCATCGTGAACAGGCTGGTACCCGCCGCCGAGCTCGCCACCGAGGCCGCCGCGGTGGCCCGCGCACTGGCGGACGGTCCGACGGTGGCCTACGCGGCGCTCAAGGAGTCCCTCGCGTACGGGGCCGGTCACAGCCTCGGCGAGGCGCTGGAGAAGGAGGACGAGCTCCAGACCCGCGCGGGCGCGTCACAGGACCACGCCATCGCGGTGCGGGCCTTCCTCGACAAGGAGCGGCCCACGTACCTGGGCCGGTAGCCGCTTCCGGCCCGAGAGGCCCTATGCCTTGGTGCCGCGTGCCACGCAGTCGGCGAGATGGTCGTCGACCAGCCCGCACGCCTGCATCAGGGCGTAGGCGGTGGTGGGGCCGATGAAGCGGAGTCCGCGCTTCTTGAGGTCCTTGGACAGCGCCGTGGACTCCGCCGTGACCGCCGGGACGTCCCCGAGCGTGCGCGGGACGGGCCGAGTGGCGCGGTCCGGGGCGTACGACCAGATCAGCTCGTCCAGCTCACCGCCGCGCCAGTCGGCCAGCACCTTGGCGTTGGCCAGGGTCGCGTCGACCTTCGCGCGGTTGCGGATGATGCCCGCGTCGGCGAGCAGCCGCTCCCGGTCCGCGTCGGTGAACTTCGCCACGGCGGGGATGCTGAACCCGGCGAACGCGCTGCGGAAGCCTTCCCGGCGGCGCAGGATCGTCAGCCAGGACAGCCCCGACTGGAACGCCTCCAGGCACAGCCGCTCGAAGAGGGCGTCGTCGCCGTGGACCGGACGGCCCCATTCCGTGTCGTGGTACGTGAGGTAGTCCTCGGTGGACAGGCCCCACGGGCAGCGCAGCCCGCCGTCCGCCGCCGCCACGGCGCCGCCGCTCATCGCCCGTCCTCGCCGTCCGGCCGCTGCCCGCCCCCGGGTGACTGCTCCTGCGCCTGCCAGGGCGCCCGAGGCCGTTCCTGAGGATCCTCGAGTAGGTCGGGGCGGCCGGCCCTCGTGGCCTGTGCGCCGGCGAGCGCCGACTCCAGCTCCGCGATCCGCGCGTCCCGCTCGGCGAGCTCGGCACCGAGCCGGCCCAGCGCCTCGTCGACATCTGTCATCCGGTAGCCGCGGACGGCGACCGGCAGCCGGAGCGCCTCGACGTCCGCGCGGCCGACCGGGCGCGTCGCGGGCAGCGGATCCGTCAGCTGCTCGGGCGCCACGTCCTGAAGGATGGCGCTCCTTCCTCCGCCGACCACCGCGAGGGTGACCGCGGCAACCACCACCACCATCGCGAGCAGCAAGAACCAGAACACGTACATCTCCCCGGGAGCGGAATTTCGTCCGGGTCCGATCGTGCCATGCGGCACTGACAGTTAGGGTCGCAGTCGGTCCCGGCGGGTGATCCGCCGGGGGATTCACAGGGAGAGACACGGGATGCGAAGCGGTGCGCTCAGGCTGGGGCGGCGTGAGTTCGGTGCGCACGAGCCGGTGATCATGGCGATCGTGAACCGCACCCCGGACTCCTTCTACGACCGGGGCGCGACCTTCCGTGACGAGCCGGCGCTCTCCCGGGTCGAGCAGGCGGTGGCGGACGGTGCCGCGATCATCGACATCGGCGGGGTGAAGGCGGGACCGGGCGAAGAGGTCACCGCCGAGGAGGAGGCCCGCCGGACTGTCGGGTTCGTCGCCGAGGTGCGCCGGCGGCACCCGGACGTGGTGATCAGCGTCGACACCTGGCGGCACGATGTCGGCGAGGCCGTCTGCGAGGCGGGTGCCGACCTGCTGAACGACGCGTGGGGCGGCGTCGACCCGAAGCTGGCGGAGGTCGCCGCGCGGTACGGGGCGGGGCTGGTGTGCACGCACACGGGCGGCGCCGAGCCGCGGACCCGGCCGCACCGGGTCGGGTACGAGGACGTGATGGCCGACATCCTGCGGGTGACCGTGGGACTGGCCGAGCGGGCCGTGGAGCTGGGGGTCCGGCCGGACGGGATCATGATCGACCCCGGTCACGACTTCGGGAAGAACACCCGCCACTCGCTGGAGGCGACCCGTCGTCTCGGCGAGATGACGGAGACCGGGTGGCCGGTGCTGGTCTCCCTGTCCAACAAGGACTTCGTCGGCGAGACGCTCGACCGCCCGGTGAAGGAACGCCTGATCGGTACGTTGGCGACGACCGCGGTGTCCGCGTGGCTGGGGGCGCGGGTGTACCGGGTGCACGAGGTGGCGGAGACACGGGATGTCCTGGACATGGTGGCGTCCGTCGCCGGGCATCGGCCACCCGCCGTGGCGCGGCGCGGGCTGGCCTAGGAGAGCACTCCGGCCCAGGAGAGCGCTGAAGATCATGGCCGGGCCCCCGGCGCCCGGCACGCACATCCGCGGCCACCTCCCGGCAGGCGGTGCCCGGTCGCGGCACCGGCGGAGCGGGATCCCGGCCGCGCGCCGGTTCCCGGGCTCCGCCCGGTACCCCGCTCCTGGGACGCCGGATGCCTCTAGCGCCCGACCTCCTTGGTCACCAGGTCGACCGCCTCGTCCACGTCGTCCGTGACGTGGAACAGCAGCAGGTCCTTCGCGGACGCCTTGCCCTGCGCGACCACCGTGTCCCGCAGCCAGTCGACCAGCCCGCCCCAATACGCCGTGCCGAACAGCACGATCGGGAAGCGGGTGACCTTGCCCGTCTGGACGAGGGTGAGCGCCTCGAAGAGTTCGTCCAGCGTGCCGAGTCCGCCGGGCAGGACGACGAAGCCCTGCGCGTACTTCACGAACATCGTCTTGCGGACGAAGAAGTAGCGGAAGTTGACGCCGATGTCGACGTGCGGGTTGAGACCGGACTCGAAGGGCAGCTCGATGCCCAGACCGACCGAGACCCCCTTAGCCTCCCGCGCCCCCTTGTTCGCCGCCTCCATCGCTCCGGGTCCGCCCCCGGTGATCACCGCGAAGCCGGCCTCGACCAGCGCCTTGCCGATCCGCACACCCGCCTCGTACTCCGGCCCGTCGGCCGGTGTGCGGGCCGAGCCGAAGACGCTGATGGCGCTCGGCAGTTCGGCCAGCGCGCCGAACCCCTCGACGAACTCCGACTGGATGCGCATCACCCGCCAGGGGTCGGTGTGCACCCACTCGGAGTCACCCTCGGAGTCCAGCAGCCGCTGATCGGTGGTGCCGGGCTGTACCTGCTCCCTGCGGCGCAGCACCGGGCCGAGTCGCTGTTCCTCGGGAATCCGTTCTCCCTCGGGGTTGCCCATGACCTGCTCCCTCCGACGACGTCAGAACCGCCCTGCGGCGCCCTGTCTCAGGCCAGCGTAGATCGCCGGAGGTTAAGGGAAGGGGAATGCGGGAGGTCAGTTGGTGAGCCAGGAGCGGAGCCGCTCCTCGCAGTGGGTGATCCGCTCGACCGCCACGTGCTCGTTGCGCTTGTGCGCGAGGATCGGGTCACCGGGTCCGTAGTTCACCGCGGGGACGCCGAGCGAGCCGAAGCGCGACACGTCCGTCCAGCCGAACTTGGGCCGGGCGGTGCCGCCGACCGCGTCCATGAACGCCTTGGCCGCCGGGTGGGAGAGGCCGGGCATGGCCGCGCCCGAGTGGTCGTCGACGGTGATTTCGGCGACGCCGCAGTCGGCGAAGACCTCGTGGACGTGGGCCAGGGCCTCGTCGGGGCCCAGGTCGGGGGCGTAGCGGTAGTTGACGACGACCGTGCAGGCGTCGGGGATGACGTTGTTGGCGACGCCGCCCTCGATCCGTACGGCGTTGAGTCCCTCGTGGAACTCCAGCCCGTCGATCACCGGCTTGCGCGGCTCGTACGCGGCGAGCCTGGCGAGGATCGGGGCGGCGCCGTGGATGGCGTTGGACCCCATCCAGCTGCGTGCGGAGTGTGCCCGTTCCCCCTCCGTACGGAGGTGGACGCGCAGCGTGCCCTGGCAGCCGCCCTCGACCTCACCGTTGGAGCCCTCCAGGAGGACGGCGAAGTCGGCCGCCAGCCAGTCGGGGTGGGCGTCGGCGATGTGGCCGAGGCCGTTGAGGTGCGCGGCGACCTCTTCGTTGTCGTAGAAGACGAAGGTGAGGTCGCGGTTGGGCTCGGGCACGGTCGCCGCGATCCGCAGCTGGACGGCGACGCCGGACTTCATGTCGGAGGTCCCGCAGCCCCACAGCAGGCCGTCGGCGTCGAGCCGGGACGGCACGTTGTCGGCGATCGGCACGGTGTCGATGTGCCCGGCGAGTACGACGCGCTCGCCGCGGCCCAGGTTCGTCCTGGCGACGACGTTGTTGCCGTGCCGGTCGACGGTCAGGTGCGGAAGGGTCCGCAGCGCCGTTTCGATGGCGTCCGCGAGGTCCTTCTCCTCTCCACTGACCGAAGGGAAGTCGACGAGCCGGGCGGTGAGCGCGGGTCCGTCCAGTGTGAGGTCAAGGGTGCTTTCGGCCATGGCTACGACCCTAGTGCCTCGCGTACGGTGGCCCCGTGCCCCGGACCGATTCCTCCGCCCGCCGACACACCGGCCGCAGCCGCCGCCTGCGGGTCGCGGCCGCCTTCGCCGTGCTCGTGGCCCTGGGCGGCTACATGAGCGTTCAGTACCTGTCGGGCGGCAAGGGCTCCCAGCAGTGCACCGTGCAGTCGGCGGACGGCTCGTCCGGTGAGGGGCGCACCTACCGGCTGAGTCCGGAGCAGGCCGCGAACGCCGCGACGATCTCGGCTGTCGGCACCACGCGCGGGATGCCGGAGCGCGCGGTGACGATCGCGCTGGCGACGGCGCTCCAGGAGTCCGGGCTGCGCAATATCGAGCACGGCGACCGGGACTCCCTCGGGCTGTTCCAGCAGCGCCCCTCGCAGGGCTGGGGCACCGGGGAGCAGATCCTGGACCCGGTGTACGCGGCCGGGAAGTTCTACCAGCACCTGGCCGAGGTTCCCGGCTACTCGCGGCTGCCGCTGACGGTGGCCGCGCAGCGCGTGCAGCGCAGCGGTTTCCCGCAGGCGTACGCGAAGCACGAGCCGGATGCCGCACTGCTGGCGGCCGTACTGACCGGCCGCACGCCGGCCGCGCTGAACTGTTCGCCGTCGCGGACCACGGCCGGGACGGGTGACGCCTCGAAGGTCCGGGCCGAGCTGATCCGTTCCTTCGGCAAGGGCGTGCTGCCGGCCGCGAAGCGGGCGGACGGGCGGACCTCGACGGCGGGCGCGACGGCTCCGGGCTCGCTCTCGGTGCCGGTCCGACCGGGCGGCAAGTCCGGCGAGGACGGCGCATCCGGAGACGGTGGCGCGTCCGTGGAGGGCGGCGCTCCGCGGCACGGCTGGGAGCTCGCGCACTGGGCGGTCGCGCAGTCCGAGGCGCTGGGCATCGGCGAGGTCGCGTACGCGGGCCGGGTGTGGGACGCCGGCTCGGGCTGGCGGACGGAAAGCGAGAAATCGGGCACCACAGCGGTGCGTATGCGCTTCGTGCGTTAGTACGGCCGGTCCCCCGTACGGGGGATCCGGGTATTCCCGGAACAGCCTTGGCGCAGCGGTTCGTGCGGCATCTTCAGGAAGGCTCAATTCCCTTGCGGGCAAAGGGAAGTGACGGTTCATCCAACGGCCGGGGAATGCAATGCGCGCCCGGGTCCGCCCGTTGCGGATTATGTGACGCATTACCGACTCTTTACGTTGGTTCACCGCAACCTCCCCCGCCCCCACGACGGTTGTCATGGTGTCCGGCCCACGGACAGACAGATTCCACACCCCGTCGAAGGAGCATCATGTCCCTCCCCCTGACCCGTCGGATCGTCCGTACCGCGCTGCTGATCGCGGCGACCGCGGCCCCCGTGGTCGGTGCGGCCGGCGCCGCGGGTGCCGCGGAGCTCGCACAGGCTCCGGAGCTCGGCGGTCTCACCACCGTTGACGGCGCCGGTCTCGGCAAGACGGTCGACGGCGTGTCCAAGCCGGGCGCCGAGACCGGCGGCAAGGTCGTCGGGACCACGCTGCCGGCGGCGAGCAAGACCCTCGGCGAGACGACCGGCAAGGCCGCCCCCGTCGCCGCTCAGACCGTCGGCAAGGCCACGACCGGCGGTGCGACCGGAGCACTCGGTGGCGTCGCCAAGGGCGGCCTGCCCACCAACGGCCTGGGCGGCCTGCCCACCAACGGCCTGGGCGGCCTGCCGATCGGCTGACCCGCAGCACGGCCGCACAAACGCGCGAGGGCCTCGGGAGTGCGCACTCCCGAGGCCCTCGCGCGTCCGGCTCAGGCTCGGCCCAGCCGCTTGACCGCCGCCGCCACCCGCTCGTCCGTGGCCGTGAACGCCACGCGCACGAAGCGGTCGCCCGCCGGCCCGTAGAAGTCCCCGGGCGCCACCAGGATGCCCAGCTCCGCCAGGTACGCCACGGTGTCCCAGCACGGCTCGTCGCGGGTCGCCCACAGGTAGAGGCTCGCCTGGCTGTGCTCGATCCGGAAGCCGTGGGCCTCCAGCGCCGTCCGCAGGGCGGCGCGCCGGGCCGCGTACCGGGTGCGCTGCTCGGCCACGTGCGTGTCGTCGCCGAGCGCGGCCACGGCCGCCGCCTGGACCGGTGCGGGCGTCATCATGCCGCCGTGCTTGCGGATCAGCAGCAGCTCGCCCAGGACGGCCGCGTCGCCCGCGATGAAGGCGGCCCGGTACCCGGCGAGGTTGGAGCGCTTGGAGAGCGAGTGGACGGCGACGACGCCCTCGTACGTACCGCCGCAGACGTCCGGGTGGAGCACCGAGACGGGTTCGGCCTCCCAGCCCAGTTCCAGGTAGCACTCGTCGCTGAAGACCAGCACGTCGTGCTCGCGCGCCCAGGCGACGATCCGGGTCAGCTCGTCCTTGGCCAGGACCCGGCCGGTCGGGTTGGACGGCGAGTTGAGCCAGAGGAGCCGCAGCCCGGCCGGGTCCAGCTCGGTCGGGTCGTCGTACACGACCGGCTCGGCGCCGCAGAGCCGGGCGCCGACCTCGTACGTCGGGTAGGCGAGCCGCGGGTAGGCGACCTTGTCGCCCGCGCCGAGGCCGAGCTGGGTCGGCAGCCAGGCCACCAGTTCCTTGGATCCGACGACGGGCAGCACGTTCTCGTGCGCCACCGAGACGGCTCCGAGCCGCCGCTCCACCCAGCCGGTGAGGGCGTCGCGCAGCGCCGCGGTCCCCCACACCGTCGGATAGCCGGGGCTGTCCGACGCGGCGACGAGCGCCTGCTGGATCAGCTCGGGCACCGGGTCGACGGGCGTGCCGACGGACAGGTCCACGATGCCGTCCGGGTGGCCCTCGGCCGTCGACTTGTGGGGCGCGAGCCTGTCCCAGGGGAAGACCGGGAGGCGGGAGGAGACTGCTGCGGACACGGATCTCTGCTTTCTCGTACGGGGTTCGGGCGCATGGCACACCGGGAGCGTGGAAACGCCTCGGTCCCGCACGGTGACGAACCGTACGGGACCGGGGTGACGCACCTGCCGGACGCTGCTACTGGTTCTGCGGCGGCAGCGCTGCGATGAACGCGTGGTCGCGCTCGATCAGACCCAGCTTGGAAGCACCACCCGGCGACCCGAGGTCGTCGAAGAACTCGACGTTCGCCTTGTAGTAGTCCTTCCACTCCTCCGGGGTGTCGTCCTCGTAGAAGATCGCCTCGACCGGGCACACCGGCTCGCAGGCCCCACAGTCGACGCACTCGTCCGGGTGGATGTACAAGGACCGCTGGCCCTCATAGATACAGTCGACGGGGCACTCTTCGATGCAGGCCTTGTCCTTTACGTCGACACAAGGCTGCGCGATGACGTAGGTCACGCTGTCGTTCCTCCTCGGTAGGGCGTTGGCTCTCGCGCGGGAGCGCGGCGTCGTCGATGCCCGCACCTAGTATCTCCGTTCCCGGGCACGATCCGAACAGGAGGGGCGGACAGAGCTGTGGAATTCACTATCGGCGGACGGCTGGAGATCCGGATCACACCGGCTGACGTGGGCAAACGGGTATCGGTCCGGCGCCTGCTCCAGGACGGTCCGGACGGCCCGAAGTTCACTGACACGGTCGGCGTTCTCACATCATGGGACACCGGTGTGCTGTGCATCACACCGAAAAGCGGTGAATCCGTCCGCATCATGGAATCGTCCCTGGTGGCGGGCAAGGTCGTCCCGTCCGCGCCTCCCCGCCGCCGCGGTCCGGCGGCCTCCTTCGCCGAACTCGCCCCGGTCTGCGCGCGCGCCTGGCAGCCGGTGGAGAGCGAGCCGCTGGGCGACTGGCTGCTGCGGGCCGCCGGGGGGTTCACCCGGCGCGCCAACTCCGTACTGCCGCTCGGCGATCCGGGTGTTCCGCTCGACGCCGCGCTCGCGCGGGTCCGGCAGTGGTACGCGGACCGGGGGCTGCCCGCCCGCATCCAGACCGCGACCGGCGCCGAGGGCGCCCAGGAGGAGTTGTGCGCGGCGCTGGAGGGGCGCGGGTGGCAGCGCGAGGTGACGGCGGAGGTGCGGACCGCGGCGCTGGCCCCGATCGGTGATCTGGCGGCCGAGGTGTCCCGGGTGCGGCTGAGCCGTACGGCGGACGCGGCGTGGCTCTCCCGCTACCAGCGCTTCGACACCCCGGGCCCGGAGGTGACCGCGGTGCTGGGCAGCGGTCCCTCGGTGTGGTTCGCGACGGTGCCGGGCGATGCCGGGGACGCCGCGCCCGCCGCGATCGGGCGGTGCGTGGTGGACGGGCGGTGGGCCGGGTTCATGGCCGTCGAGGTGGCTGCCGGGCACCGGCGCAGGGGACTCGCCACCACGGTGATGACCGCGCTGGCCCGGCAGGCGATGGACGAGGGCGCGTCGGCGGCCTGGCTCCAGGTGGAGGCGGAGAACGAGGGCGCCCGCGCCCTGTACGACGGGATGGGTTTCTCGACCCACCACCGCTACCACCACTTCCGGCCGGCGTAGCCCGGTGGCTCCCGAGAGGCACGACGGGCAGGAGATCCGCCGCCGGTTCGCCGAGGAGGCGCGGGCCGAGCGGCCTGACCTGGCGCTGCTCTGCCTGCTGCTGGGTGCGGAGGCGGATCCCGCCCTGGACGCGAACGGGATCGACGCGGCGCAGATCGAGCTGGACCGGCTCGCGGGTCTGCTGCCGTACGGGTTGCGCGGCGGCCGCGCCTGGGCCTCCGCGCTGGCGGAACTGCTCGGTGAACGGTACGGCTTCGAGGGCTCGTCGGCGGACTACCAGCGGCTTGAGTCGTCGCTGCTGCACGAGGTGCTGCGGCGCCGGCGCGGGCTGCCGATCCTGCTGTCGGTGGTGTGGATCGAGGTGGCCAGGCGGGCGGGCGCCCCGGTGTACGGGGTGGCGTTGCCGGGCCATTTCGTGGTCGGTTTCGGCGATCCGCAGGAGCGGGTGCTGGCCGATCCGTTCGCCGGTGGCCGTCCGCTGACGGGCCAGGACGCGGAACTGCTGGTGGCGGGCGCGACCGGGGAGCCGCTGGAGCCGTCGATGCTGGTGCCCGCGCAGCCGCTGGAGACCGTGCTGCGGATCCTGAACAACATCCGGGCCTGGGCGGCGGCCCGGCCGGAGCGGACGGACGTGGCGCTGTGGGCGGTGGACCTGTCCCTCCTGCTGCCGTCGCACCCGGCCCGGCTGCGGTACGAACGGGCCCAGCTGCTGGTGCGCAGCGGGGAGTTCCTGCGCGGGGCGGCGGAGATGGAGGAGTACGCGGACGTGGTCGCGGACGTCGAGCCGGCGGCCGCCGAGGCGGTCCGGCGCAGCGCACGGGCGGCCCGGGCACGGCTGAACTGAGAGCGTGCCGGGGCCGTGGCGCCCCGGTCGCCGGCCGGGCCCGGGGCCGTCCCGTCGTCACGTCAATCGCCGGACGGGCCCGGCCCTCGCAGCGCCGTCCGCAGCAGGTACCCCTTCCGGTCGAGCGGGTCGCGGTCGGTGCGGGACCGCCGCGGGAGGCTTCCGATGACCGGCCGGTGGGATGCGAACGCGGATTCCAGCAGGCCTTCGCCCCGGGTCAGCGACGGAAGCCGTTGCCGTAGTTCGTGCACCCTGGCCGCGGGGATCTCGCCCTCCAGTACGCAGAGCGCGCCGTCCACGGACGGGGTGCCGGGGACGGCCGTCAGGTGGGCGAGGACCGGCAGGAGCGGGCTGAGCGCGTCCGCGGGGAGTTCCAGCCGGAAGCGGTGCATCGGCTCGTACAGCGTGGTGCCGGCCTGGTGGAGCGCGGCCATCAGGACGAGCGGGGTCAGGTTGCGGAAGTCCCCGGCCGTGCTCGACACAGATGAGTAGCCGGAGTGCGTCATGGTGACCGTGCAGTCGGTCACCTGCCATCCGTACAGGCCCTGTTCGAGTGTTTCGAGGACTGTCTCCTCGACCGCCCTCATCAGGGAGTACGGCATGGAGCCGAGCTCCACCCCGAGCCGGTGGTCCACCCCGCTGCCGATCGGGGCGGGCTCGACGCGCAGGCCGACCGTCGCCAGAAAGGGATTGTCGTCCTTGTCGATGATCTCGAATGCGGCGCCGGTGCCGGACGGGCGTTCGAGACAGATGGTCGTGGTTTCGCGGAAGGTGACGTCGATACCGAATTCCTCGGCAAGGGTCGCCTGGATGACTTCTTTCTGCACTTCGCCGTAGAGCGACACGGACACCTCCTTACGGATGTCGTCCTGGCGCAGATTGATCAGCGGGTCCTGTTCGGCGAGCTGCGCGAGTGCGAAATGCAGTTCGCCCCTGGTGGCGGGTGCTTCGGGCACCACCACGGATTCCAGTGTCGGCGGGGCGAAATGGTGCTCGGCCGCTTTCCGTGCGATACCGACCGCATCGCCGATCCGGATGTCCCCGAGCCCCTGGAGCTTCGCGATCCGCCCCGGTCCGACCGATGCGCTGCGGCTGTCCGAGCCGTCCGCGAAGACGTCGATCCCGGTCACCCTGCCCTCGCCCGCGGCGGCCGGCCCCCGTCCGAACGACAGCCGGTCGCGGGTGCGTACGGTCCCCGAGAACATCCGGACGTACGCGAGTCTCTCGCCCGCCGGACCGCGTTCGATCTTGAAGACGGCGCCGGAGACCGGCCCGTCCGCATCGCCCTGCGCCGCGGGGAGCAGCTCCTTGATGCCGCGGATCAGGGCGGCGATTCCGGCGCCGGTCACGGCCGAGCCGAAGTACACCGGGTGGACGAGTGCCCGCCCGGTCTGCGCTGCCAGCTGCTCGTGGAGCCAGGTGGGCGCGATCGTTTCCCCGCCCTCGACGTACGCGGCCAGCAGGGCGTCGTCGTGCGCGGTGAGCAGGTCCGTCAGCCGGTCGGTGAGCCGTTGGTCGTCGGCGTCGTACGACGGGCAGTGCGCGTCGCGGGTGCCCAGAGCGGTGACGGCCGGTCCCATCGCGACGGCGTTCGGCGTGAGCTTCTCCGAGATGTTCCGCAGCACCTGCCCGTACCGGGCTCCGGCGCGGTCGGTCTTGTTCACGAAGACGAGCGTCGGAATGTTCAGCCGCTGGAGCGTCCGCATCAGGACCCTGGTCTGCGCCTGCACGCCCTCCACGGCGGAGATGACCAGCACGGCGCCGTCGAGCACGCTCAGCACCCGCTCCACCTCGGCGATGAAGTCCGGGTGACCGGGGGTGTCGATCAGATTGACGGTGACGTCGTCGACGGCGAACGAAACGACCGCGGACTTGATCGTGATGCCGCGTCGTCGTTCGAGCGCGAGCGAGTCGGTCCGTGTGTTCCCGTCGTCGACCCGGCCGAGTTCTTCGATGACTCCGGCGGTATGGAGCAGCCGCTCGGTCAGGCTTGTCTTACCGGCGTCGACATGCGCCAGAATTCCGAGATTCAGCGTGTGCACAGAACTCCATGTTTTCAGTTTCGGTGTGAATTTCCGTCTGAATGAACATGTGAGATCGGCGCATGGAAATCTCCTGGTTCTGTCGGCTGGTGCGGCGAGTACACCAGCCTGTCGGCCGACGGTGCAACTCATTTACCGGGCCGCGTGGCCGGCTCCGACACCATGAAGGCCCGTCAGCGAAAAGCCGGTGCGCCAAAGCCCAAACCTCGAACCGGCGCAGCGTGCCGTCCAACGGGTGATTATCCGCTCTCAGCCACTCGATGAGCCCATGGTGTAGCTCCAATGCGGCACTCTCCGATGGCGCGCCCCGGTGTTCAGGCTGACGGTGGATCACGTAGCCACTGCGCCACTCCGAGCCGGCAGCCCGTCGCTCCTCGCAGTCGCGACGAAAGGAAACGTGTTCAGATGCGCTCTGCCCGCACGCTGTTCGCTTCGGCCGCCGTCATGGCGGTTCTCACGATCACCGCTCCCTCCGCCTACGCAATGACCATGTCCGGCGACGGGGAGCACAACAACGGCTCATCCTCCCGGAGCGAGGACCACGGGAGGTCCGACGAGGGTGGCAGGCACAATGACGACGACCGCGGCGACCGCGGCGGTGACCGCGGCGACCGCGGCGGTGACCGTGGCGACCGGGGAGACCGCGGCGGAGACCGTGGTGACCGCGGAGACCGCGGCGGAGACCGTGGCGACCGCGGTGGTGACCGGGGTGACCGGGGCGACCGTGGCGACCGCGGCGGCGACCGGGGAGACCGCGGTGACCGTGGCCGGGACAAGCCCCGTGGCGGCGTCCACGCCGGTGGCGGCGCCCTGGCCATGATCGTGGCCGACGACCGCGGCGACCGGGGTGACCGCGGCGACGACGGTGACCGCGGCGACCGTGGCGGAGACCGCGGCGACCGGGGTGACCGCGGCGGAGACCGTGGCGACCGCGGTGGTGACCGGGGTGACCGGGGCGACCGTGGCGACCGCGGCGGCGACCGGGGAGACCGCGGTGACCGTGGCCGGGACAAGCCCCGTGGCGGCGTCCACGCCGGTGGCGGCGCCCTGGCCATGATCGTGGCCGACGACCGCGGCGACGGCGGTCGTGACGGCGGTCGTGACAACGGTGGTCGCAACGAGGGTGGCGGCGACCGCGGTGACCGCGGCGGCGACCGGGGCGACCGGGGCGACCGTGGCGGCGACCGCGGTGACCGTGGCGACCGTGGCGGAGACCGTGGCGACCGCGGCGACGAGGGCCGCGACAAGCCCCGTGGCGGCGTCCACGCCGGTGGTGGCGCGATGGCGATGACCGGCGGCGGGCTGGCGGCCGGTTCGGTGCTGCTGCTCGGTGGCGTCGGCGTCGGCGCGTACAAGCTGCGTCGCCGTCAGGCGACGGGCGGTGCGATGGCCTGACCCATCCTCACCTGACCCGCCCGTACTGCCGGCCGGTCGCTTGGCTGTCGCGGCCGTCGTCCCTCCGGACGGCGGCCGCGGCGCCTTCGTTTCCCCTTCACCGCACCCGCCCCGCCCCTCCCCCGCATCGCTCCCCCTCGCGTTCACGCCACCGCTGTCCCGCGCAGACGAAAGGCTCGTTCCCATGGCCGCCCCGCAGTCGCCCGGTTCACCCTCCTCCCGGACTGCCACCGACACCATCACGCTCGGCCGCGCCCTGCTCTGGCCCGCCGCAGCGGCCGGGCTCGGCATGCTCCTCATCTACAACTCCTTCAGCGCCCCGGTCGACGACAAGGCACCCGCCCCACCGGCGGCCGCCGCACCCGCGGCCCCGGTACCGGCGCAGGCACCGGTCCCCGCACCTGCCCCCGCTCCGGGATCCGCCGTCCCAAAGACACCGGCCCCGGGACCGTCGCTGCCCCGTTCCGTGCCGACGCGCCTGCGGATCCCGGCCCTCGCGGTGGACGCCCCGTTCACCGCCTTGGCGATCGGCGAGTCGGGCAAGCTCGACCCCCCTCCCGCGAACGACCAGAACCTGGTCGGCTGGTTCAAGGACGGTGTGACGCCCGGCGAGCGCGGGGCCTCGATCGTGGCGGGCCACGTGGACACCACGATCGGGCCGGCGGTCTTCCTGCAACTGCGGTTCCTGCAGCCGGGGGCCTCGGTCGACATCACGCGCACGGACGGCACGGTCGCCACGTTCAAGGTCGACACCGTCGAGACGTTCAGCAAGGCGAAGTTCCCGGACAAGCGGGTCTACTCCGACACCCCGGACGCCCAGTTGCGCCTGATCACCTGTGGTGGCGACTACAACAAGACGGCCAAGGACTACGAGGACAACGTGGTCGTGTTCGCCCACCTCGACTCGTCCAAGAAGGGCTGACCGCCGTGCTCCCACGCCTGGCGGACGAAATTCCCCTCGCGGGCCGCCGGGGGCCCCTGTTAGCGTCCCCCGCATGAAGCGCGCCGCTATGACGACGACGCCGGAGAGTGTCCCGGCGCGCTGACTGCTGAACAGTCCGAAGCCCCGGGGCGAGTGCCCCGGGGCTTCTGCTTGCGGTGACTCGCCCCTCGTACGCGAGGAGACCGCCATGCACGACCACCGCAAGCTCGGCCGCGAACTGGAGCTGTTCGACACCGACCCGCTGATCGGCGCGGGGCTTCCGTACTGGCTGCCCGACGGCGCGGCTCTGCGGCACACCCTGGAGGAGTACGTCCGCACCGCCGAGCGGCAGGCGGGCTACCGGCACGTGTACTCGCCGGTGCTCGGCAAGCGGGAGCTGTACGAGATCTCGGGGCACTGGTCGCACTACAGCGACGACATGTTCCCGCCGATGGACCTGGGCGGCGAGCAGGTCGTGCTGCGGCCGAGCCTGTGCCCGCACCACGCGGTGATCTACCGCTCCCGCTCGCACAGTTATCGCGAACTGCCGCTGCGGATGGCCGAGCTGGGCGGCATGTACCGCTCCGAGCTCTCCGGGGTGCTCGGCGGGCTGACCCGGGTCCGGGCCATCCAGCTGAACGACGCGCACATCTTCTGCACCCTGGACCAGGTCGCCGACGAGGCCAGGGGCGCGCTCGACATGATCCGCCGGGCGTACGAAGCACTCGGCATCCGCCCGGCCCGTCTGCGGCTCTCCCTGCCGGGGCCCGGCGGGAAGTACGTCGCCGCGCCGGAGATGTGGCAGCGCTCCACCGCGCTGCTGACCGAGGTCCTGGACGCGTCCGGGCTGCCGTACGAGTCCGCCGAGGGCGAGGCCGCGTTCTACGGTCCGAAGATCGACATCCAGGTCGCCGATCCGGCGGGCCGCGAGTCGACCCTGTCCACCGTCCAGGTCGACTTCCACCAGCCCGAGAGGTTCGATCTGCACTACATCGGCGCGGACGGGGCGAAACACCGGCCGGTCATGGTGCACCGCAGCATCATCGGCAGTGTGGAGCGGGCCGTCGCCCACCTCGTCGAGCAGCACGGCGGCGCCTTCCCGGGCTGGCTCTCCCCCACCCAGGTCGTGATCCTCCCGGTCTCGGACGCCGAACTGCCGGACGCCGAGGATCTCGCCCGCCGCTGCACCGCACTCGGGCTGCGCGCCGAGGTCAGCGGCCGGGAGCGCGGCAGCCTGGGCGCCCGCATCCGGGAGTCCCGCCTCGTCCCGTACCAGGCGGTGCTCGGCGCCGCGGAGGCCGCCGGGGACCGCGTCGCACTCCGCCTGCGCGACGGCCGCCGGATCGACCCGCAGCCGGCCGGGGAGGCACTCGCCCGGATCGGCGCGCTGGTCGCGGCGCACAGCACCGCGCTGTGGGACGAGGGGGACGGCCACCGGCCGGCGCAGTGACCGACGCCGCGGGGCAGCGCCCTCCTAGGTGGTGACCGGGGCCGGCTCCGTACCCGCTCGGCGGTCGGAACCGAGCGCCCCGGCCAGCGTGGAGGCGACGATCAGCAGGGCGAGGACGACGGTCATGGTGAGACGGAGTCCGATGTGGTCGGCGAGGAAGCCCAGTGCGGGCGGGCCGACGAGGAAGGCGACGTACCCCGCGGTGGCGACCGCGCCGACCCGCGCCGCCGCGTCGTGCGGGTGGTCGCCCGCCGCGGAGAGCGTGACCGGGAAGCCGAGCGAGGCGCCGAGTCCCCACAGCACCGTGGCGGCGCCCGCCACCAGGGGGCTGGGCGAGACGATGATCAGCACCAGCCCCACGGCGGCGGTGACGGCGCTGACCCGGACGACGGCAACGCGGCCGAAGCGCTCCAGGAGGGGGCCGCCGGCGAACCGGCCGAGCGTCATCGACGAGGCGAAGGCCAGGAAGGTCAGCGATCCCGCGGTGGCGCTCACGTGGTAGCCGTCCACCATGAGCAGCGGCAGCCAGTCGTTGGCGGCGCCCTCCGCGAAGGCCATGGCCAGGACGATCACCGCGATGAGGATCAGCCGCCGGTCCTGCCACACCCGCAGCTGGCCCCGCCAACCACCCTGCCCGGAGGCACCGGCCGGCTCCCTCCCGGTGCCGTGCGGGATCGAGAGGACGGCCCGGACCGCGGCGGCGGCTATGAGCACCGCGACGGCCGACAGGTGCCAGCCGACAGGGAACGCGGCCGCGGTCAGCCCCATGCCCAGCAGCGCCCCGACGACGGTGCCGAGACTGAAGCAGCCGTGCAGTACCGGCAGGACGGGCCGGCCGATGACGCTCTCGATGGCCGCGCCCTCGATGTTGAACGCGACCTCGGCCAGTCCCATCCCGGCGCCGAACAGGGCCAGTCCGCCGAACACCCCGCCCGCCTGCGACAGGCTCGTGCCCGCCGCGACGACCAGCAGCCCGGCGACGATCAGCGACGCGCCGACGCTGATCGTCGCCCGGCCCCCGTAACGGCGTACGAGCTGGCCGGAGGCGGTGACTCCGGCCATCGAACCGGTGGACAGCCCGAACAGCACGAGGCCCATCGAGCCGGTGGACACGTCGAGCCCGTCCCGGACGGCCGGGGTGCGGGCCACCCAGGACGCCATGCCGGTGCCGGCGGCCAGCATGAAGAGGAACAGGGCGGTGCGCCAGCGGCGCGTAGCGGCATCCATGACAGCGGGGCCTCAGCAGACGGATCGAAGAACGGGAGCAGCGGGAGCGTACGATCGTACGCCCTTGAGTGTACGATCGTACGCATGACGGACCACTTCGCGGGGGATCCCCGTACCAACCATGAGCGGATGCTCGCCGGAGACCTCTACATCTCCGACGACCCGGACATCGCAAAGGCCCAGCAGCGGGCCGTGCGCCTCGCCGCCCGGTACCTCGCGGCGTATGCCGAGGACGCCGACGCGGCGCAGCCCGTCGTCGCGGAACTCCTCGGCGGGCTCGGCGCGGGCGCCCACATCCGGCCGCCGCTGCACGTCGACTACGGCACGTACATCACGGTCGGCGAGGACACGTTCATCAACTACAACCTCACCGCGCTGGACGTGGCCCCCATCACCATCGGCCGCGACTGCCAGATCGGGCCGAACGTACAGTTGCTCACCCCCACCCACCCGGTGGAGCCGGAGCCGCGCCGGGACAAGCTGGAGGCGGCCAAGCCAATCACGATCGGCGACAATGTCTGGCTCGGCGGCGGAGCGATCGTGCTCGCCGGAGTGACCATCGGGGACAACAGCGTCATCGGCGCCGGAGCCGTCGTGACGAAGGACGTCCCCGCCAACGTGGTCGCCGTGGGCAATCCGGCCCGGGTGATCCGCTCGATTCAGTAAAGGAAGCACCGTGGCGACCGGAAGGAACGACCCCGAGCGGCGGGAGCGCATCATCGCCGCCGCGCTCGACCTGATCGCGGCGGAGGGGGTCGCCGGGACGTCGCACCGCAAGGTCGCCGCACGGGCCGGGGTGCCGCTCGGTTCGATGACGTATCACTTCGCCGGCATGGACGAGCTGCTGAGGGAGGCGTTCATCCGCTTCTCCAGCAGTATCGTCGCCGTCTTCGAGGAGCGTCTCGGCGCCGCGACCACACCCGACGAGGCCCGGACGGCGGTCGCCGACCTGGTCCACCACCTGTCCGGCGGGAACCAGCGCGAACTGGTCCTCACCCACGAGCTCTACACGCTCGCGGCCCGCAAACCCGCCTACCGCGAGCTGACCCGGGAGTGGATGCGCAGGAGTCGCGTCGCGCTCGAATGGCACTTCGACCCGGCGACGGCCCGACAGCTCGACGCACTGATCGAGGGACTCTCCATCCACCGCGCCCTTGAGACCGAACCGCACGACCGCGCCCTGACGGTCGAGGCGATCGCCCGCATCACGAAGGGCGGAAGCGGGAGTTCCTGACCGCGCCCCGAGACCCCTGGCCGGCACCCCACCTGACCAAGGTGCCGGCCAGGTCATTTTCGCGCAGCCACCCGCACCGCCCCAGCGCCCTGAGGGTCGGTGTTCCGGTTGTACGCGGACGGAGGGGCCGGATGCCCGAGGGATGGCAGTGGGACAGCACGCTGTTCCGGGGAAGCGCGGCCCACTACACGCGCGGAAGGCTCCCGTACGCGCCGGGCTTCGCCGGCGTGCTCGCCGATGCCCTCGGCCTCGACGGCCGGGGCCGGCTGCTCGACGTCGGCTGCGGGCCGGGCACGGTGACGCTCGGCCTCGCGCGGTACGTGGCCGAGGCGGTCGGCCTCGACCCCGACGAGGACATGCTCACCGAGGCCCGGCGCCGCGCCGCACTCCGCGGAGTGCGCAACGTGCGCTGGGTGACCGGCCGGGCCGAGGACCTGCCGGCCGGTCTCGGTGTGTTCCGGGCCCTGGTGTTCGCCCAGTCGTTCCACTGGACGGAGCGCGCCCGCGTCGCGGCCACCGTGCCGCACATGCTGGAACCTGGCGGCGCGTTCGTCCACGTGAACGAACTCAAGGACCCACCCCCGGACCCGACGCCCCTCCCGCTGCCGTCTCCCCCGTACGAGCGGATCGCGGACTTGGTGCGACGCCGCCTCGGCCCGGTACGCCGCGCGGGGCGCGGGACCCTCGTGGCCGGCACGCCCGACCGGGAGGACCTGGTGCTGGAACGCGCCGGGTTCGGGAGCTGCGAACGGCACGTCGTGCCCGCCGGGGAGGTGCTCGTGCGCGAGGCCGACGACATCGTGGCGTGGGTGTTCTCCCGGTCCGACTCGGCGCCTCACCTCTTCGGCGACGGGCTCCCCGAATTCGAGCGCGAGGTGCGGGAGGTCCTGCGGGAGGCCGCGCCCGACCGGCGCTTCGCGGAACGCCCTCCGGCGACCGAGATCAGGATCTGGCGGAATCCGCGGGGGAAGCGCTGACGGTGGCGGGCCGCCGGCCGGTCAGGCACGCCCACGGCCACTTCTTCCCCTCGCCCAGCATCCGCGCACCGGCGGTGAATCCGGCCCGGACCAGCAGCTCGCCGACCCGGTCGGGCGACAGCAGATGGATGTCGTAGGACGTCCCGTCGTCGCGCTCCGGCCCCGTGTACGGCTGGTCCTCCCCCGCGTGGAACCCCAGCAGCAGCCGGCCGCCGGGGGCCAGCACCCGGTGGAACTCGGCGAACAGCACCGGCAGCAGGGCGGGCGGCGTGTGGAGGATCGACCACCAGGCGACGACTCCCCCGAGCTCGGCGTCCGGGAGGTCGAGCGCGCTCATCGAACCGACCTCGAACCGCAGGCCGGGATGGGTGCGGCGGGCGATGTCCACCATCCGCGGCGACAGGTCCACACCGGACGCGGAGAGGCCGAGGGCGTCCAGGTGCGCGGTCACATGCCCCGGTCCGCAGCCGAGATCGGCGACCGGCAGCCCGCCGTCGGCCCGCACCTCCTCCGCGAACCCGCCGAGCATCGCACGCCCCCACACGTCCTGTGCGAAGGCGCCCCTCACGCGCTCGGCATAGTCCTCGGCCACGGTGTCGTAGTAGGCCCGGGTCGCTCTCAGCGGGAGAAGGTTCGTCACACCGCTCGACCCTAAGCCCGCACGACCCCGACCCGACCGCACCTGGCTTCGACCGCCACGCTCCTGACGGACCGCGACCGCGAAATGCTCCGAACCCGCCTTCCGTGAAGGCAAGTTATCCGGCCGCGCCGCCTTCAAGCCCTCCACGCGAGTGGTGGCGGCCGCGCCGACGCACATCAACTCCTAAAGCCAACCGCACCCGGAACTGAGCGCAGAACGGGTCAATTGCCTTTCTGCTGACGTTAATTGTTGCGCCGATGCCTGTCAGCGGAGGCTTCCGCTGCACACCTCTTGACGTTTCCCGCTCTGCGACGAAACCATCAACTCCCGTCAGAGAGCGCTCTCAGAGCGCTCTCCGGGGAAGCTCGTCGTGTCACCCCAACCACGACTCAGGAGACGTACGTCTATGCATGTTCCCCCCACGGAAACCTTCATGGAAACCCCCACCGCGCCGCGTCGCAGGCGCCGTACCCGGACGTTCGGGTTCGCCGCGTTCGCCGTTTCGCTCCTCATGGCCGTCCCCACGGCGCAGAACGCCTTCGGCGCGCACGCGCAGGCCATCGAGGGCGGCGGCGATCTCGGTCCGAACGTCATGGTCTTCGATCCGTCGATGCCTGACATCCAGGCCAAGGTCGACGAGGTGTTCAAGCAGCAGGAGTCGGCGCAGTTCGGCACCCGCCGCTACGCGCTGATGTTCAAGCCGGGCACGTACAACAACATCAACGCGCAGATCGGCTTCTACACCTCGATCGCGGGTCTCGGTCTCAAGCCGGACGACACCACGTTCAACGGTGATGTGACCGTCGACGCGGGCTGGTTCAACGGGAACGCCACCCAGAACTTCTGGCGCTCGGCGGAGAACCTGGCGCTCAACCCGGTGAACGGCACGGACCGTTGGGCCGTCTCCCAGGCCGCCCCGTTCCGCCGGATGCACGTCAAGGGCGGGCTGAACCTGGCCCCCGACGGCTACGGCTGGGCGAGCGGCGGGTACATCGCCGACAGCAAGATCGACGGTCAGGTCGCGCCGTACTCGCAGCAGCAGTGGTACACCCGCGACAGCTCGATCGGCAGCTGGGGCAACGGCGTCTGGAACATGACGTTCTCCGGCGTCGAGGGCGCACCCGCCCAGAGCTTCCCTGAGCCGCCCTACACCACCCTCGACAACACCCCGGTCTCCCGCGAGAAGCCGTTCCTGTACCTGGACGGCAACGACTACAAGGTGTTCGTCCCCGCCAAGCGCACCAACGCACGCGGTGTCTCGTGGGGCAACGGCACGCCGCAAGGCGAGTCGATACCGCTGGACCAGTTCTACGTGGTCAAGCCCGGCGCGACCGCCGAGACGATCAACGCGGCGGTGCAGCAGGGTCTGCACCTGCTGTTCACGCCCGGTGTCTACCACGTGAACCAGACGATCGACATCGACCGCGCCAACACGGTCGTGCTGGGCCTGGGTCTCGCCACGATCATCCCGGACAACGGGGTCACGGCCATCAAGGTCGGTGACGTGGACGGCGTGAAGCTCGCCGGCCTCCTCGTCGACGCCGGTTCCACCAACTCCGAGTCGCTGATCGAGGTCGGCCCGGAGGGCGCGTCCGCGAGCCACGCGGACAACCCGACGTCACTGCAGGACGTGTTCGTGCGGGTCGGCGGCGCGGGTGCGGGCAAGGCCACCACCGGCATGGTGATCAACAGCAACGACACGATCATCGACCACACCTGGCTGTGGCGCGCCGACCACGGCGAGGGCGTCGGCTGGGAGACCAACCGGTCCGACTACGGCCTCCAGGTCAACGGTGACAACGTGCTGGCGACCGGGCTGTTCGTCGAGCACTTCAACAAGTACGACGTCCGCTGGTCCGGCGAGAACGGCAAGACGATCTTCTTCCAGAACGAGAAGGCGTACGACGCCCCGAACCAGGCGGCCGTCCAGAACGGTGACACCAAGGGGTACGCGGCCTACAAGGTCGACGACTCCGTGACCACCCACGAGGGCTGGGGCCTGGGCAGCTACTGCTACTTCAACGTGGACCCGACCATCCGCCAGGACCACGGCTTCG
This sequence comes from Streptomyces brevispora, assembly GCF_007829885.1. Lineage (NCBI taxonomy): Bacteria > Bacillati > Actinomycetota > Actinomycetes > Kitasatosporales > Streptomycetaceae > Streptomyces > Streptomyces brevispora. Next base: position 4,240,325 of record NZ_VIWW01000001.1, on the reverse strand, counting down.
CAGCACCGGTGAAGCCCGGAGTGAAGTTCCACGACCTGCTCGTCGTCTCTCTCGGCGGCCAGGGCCAGTACGAACACGTCATCAACACCACCGGATCACCCACGTCGGGGACGACCACCGTCCCGTCGAACGTGGTGTCCTTCCCGTAGGAAGACGCGTGGTGCGGGCCGGGTCGCCAACGGGTGGACCCGGCCCCGTCCAGGAAGCGCGGTGTGCCCCGTCGACGCATGACGGAGCACACCGCTGTCGGGGCTTCCTCTCCACCGCGCACAGGAACACCGGACACGGCACACGGCACACGGCACACCGCGAACTTGGCACGCGCTTTACGCACCGTCCGCAACCGCACCGGTCGGCTCCATGTCTCTACACATGTTGAATCCTTGAAGTAGTGACGCGAGTGGAGCAGGACATGCGGCGGGGCAAGGGCGTTATAGGGATCGCGTTGCTGGTGAGCGCGGTACTCGCGGGGACCAGCGCTTGCGGCGGACACGGGTCGGCCTCGGCCGACTCCACGAACGGGGGCGCCAAGGGCGGCTCCTCCGGCCGGGCATCCGCGAGCGCGCACCCCTCGCCGTCACACACGCGCCCCTCGGGTCCGCCGATGCTGCTGGAGACGATCACACCGCTGGACAAGGCGACGGTCGGCGTCGCCATGCCGGTCTCCGTGGTCTTCACCAACCCGGTGGCCACCGCGGCCCGCGCGAACATCGAGAAGCACCTCAAGGTCTCCGCCTCGGTCCCCACCACCGGTGCCTGGCACTGGATGGGCGACAAGCGGGTCGACTGGCGTCCGCAGAACTACTGGAAGTCCGGCACCAAGGTGCGGATCAACGCCGATCTGAAGGACGTCCCCAACGGCAGCGGCCGCTACGGCACGCACGGCTACACCCACTCCTTCACCATCGGGGACGACGTCCGCGCCGACGCCTCGGTCACCGGTCACACCATGAAGGTCACCCGTAACGGCGCCCCGGTCCGGACGCTCTCCATCAACGCGGGCAGCGCCGAATACCCCACCTGGAACGGCACGATGGCGGTGATCGACAAGCAGGAGAAGGTCCACATGACGTCCTGCAGCGTCGGCATCAGCTGCGACAAGGGCAATGCGAACTACTACGACCTGACCCTGCCCTGGGACGTCCACCTCACCCAGTCGGGCACCTACGTCCACTTCTCCACCGGCGACACCAACCCGGGCAGCGGCAGCGCCCGCGGCTCGCACGGCTGCGTCCACCTCTCGCTCTCCGACGCGAAGTGGTTCTACGGCCAGGTCAAGCAGGGCGACCCCGTCACCGTCACCGGTTCCCCGCGTGCCAAGGCACCCGCCGACAACGGCTACGCCTCCTTCAACCTGTCCTGGTCGCAGTGGCTGGACGGAAGCGCGAGCGGCGAGCAGACCACGGCCACCCTCTGAGCCGTACGGTCGCCGGCCCGCGCCCCGGCTACAGCCACCCCTTCTCCCGCGCCATCCGCACCGCCTCCGCCCTGTTGCGCGCCGCCATCTTCTGGATCGCCATCGAGAGGTAGTTGCGGACCGTGCCCCGGGACAGGTGCAGCACCTCGGCGATCTCCGCGTTGGTCGAGCCGTCCGCCGCCGTGCGCAGCACCTCGCGCTCCCGGTCGGTCAGCGGGCTGGCCCCGTCGGCGAGGGCGGCGGCCGCGAGGGCGGGGTCGATGACGCGTTCGCCGGTGAGCACCTTGCGTACCACCTGGGCGAGTTGGGACGCCGGGGCGTCCTTCACCAGGAACGCGTCCGCGCCCGACTCCATCGCACGGCGGAGGTAGCCGGGGCGGCCGAAGGTGGTGACGACGACGATCTTGACGTCCGGGAGTTCGCGGTGCAGCTCGGCCGCCGCGTCGATGCCCGTCATGCCGGGCATCTCGATGTCCAGGAGGGCCACGTCGACTTCGTGTTCCCGGGCCGCGGCCAGCACCTCGTCACCGCGGGCGACCTGTGCGACCACCTCGATGTCGGGTTCCAGGCCGAGCAGCGCCGCCAGGGCCTCGCGCACCATGGACTGGTCCTCGGCGAGGAGGAGTCTGATCATGCTCATTCCTGGGATCCTAGGCCGGATTCGAGCGGCACGCCGAGGGCTGTGGTGAAGCCCTTCCCGGAACGGGAGTCGGTGGCCCGGGTCGTCAGCGTCCCGTCGACCGTGGCGAGGCGTTCGGCGATGCCGGTGAGGCCGTTGCCCGGCTTCGTACCGGAGGCGCCGCGGCCGTCGTCGGCGACGGTGAGTTCGAGGATGCGGCCGTCGAGGGTCTGGCGCGGGGCGAGGGTCACGGTGCAGTGCCGGGCGCCGCTGTGGCGTACGACATTGGTGACGGCCTCCCGCAGCGCCCAGGCGAGCACTTCCTCGGTCTTCTCGGGGACGCCGTCGGGGGCCTCGGCCGGGACGTCGGCGAGGATGCCCGCGGCGGCGAGCGCGGTGCGGGCACCGGCCAGTTCGCCGGGGAGGGTCGGGCGGCGGTAGCCGGTGACGGCGCTGCGTACGTCCACCAGGGCCTGCCGGCTGACCTGTTCGATGTCGGCGACCTGCGCGGCCGCCTGCTCGGGGTGGTCGGGGAGCATCCGCCCGGCCAGTTCGCTCTTGAGGGTGATCAGGGAGAGGGAGTGGCCGAGCAGGTCGTGCAGATCCCGGGCCAGCCGCAGCCGCTCCTCGTTGGCCGCGAGCTGGGCGACGGTGGCGCGGGCCTCGCGGAGCTCGATCGTGGTGCGGATCATCTGCCGGACGCCGGTCATCGCGAACCCGCCGAGCAGCGCGGGGAAGACCAGCGCGGTGATGACCTCGCGCGGGTGCTCCTGAGCGGTGCCGATGGCGACCAGCAGGGCGGTGACCGCGGGGATCAGCCAGCGGGAGGTCGTCAGCGGCAGGGTGGCCCCGACGGAGACGGAGACGTACACGAACAGGACCAGCCAGGAAACGCCCATCGTCAGGGCCAGTGCGGTGGCCAGGACCCCGAGGAAGGCGAGCGCGGAGCGGACCCGGAGCGGGTCGAGGGCCTTCGACGTGTACTGGAAGACCAGGACCAGATAACTGCCCCCGAAGACCAGCAGACCGAGTGTGCCCAGGACGGTCGCCCACCGGGTGTGGCCGCCGTCGGCGAGGTCCTTGACCGGCGCGCTCATGAAGGCGAGCCAGATGCCGATCCACAGCAGCTTCATCCGGAACTGCTTGGCGTTCGTCGGCCGGCTCCCCAGGTCCGCCGGGATCTCGTCCTCGTTCACGCCTTCAAGGTGTCCTTCCGGTAGAGATGGGCCGCGCCCCCCGCGAAGAGCAGGAAGTACACGCACAGGATCGCGACATCCCTGCCGTGCGGCGCGCCGCCCATCTCGACGGCCTGGCCGAGTGCAGCGTACGCGTGCGTGGGCAGCCATTCGGAGATGTTCTGGATCCACTGCGGGAAGGTCGAGGTCGGCATCCACAGGCCGCCGAGGATCGACAGCCCAAAGTAGACGATCATGGTGATCGGGCGGACCGCGTCACCGCTGGCGAGATAGCCGATGGCGACGCCGAGGGCGGCGAAGACCAGCGAACCGGCCCAGATGAGGCCGGTCAGGGCCAGCCACTGCCAGAGGTCGAACCGTACGTGCTTGGCGGACGCGGCGACGATGAAGACGACCACGATGCACGGCAGGGTGACCATCGCGGCGCCGGCGATCTTGGCCAGGACGTAGCCGTGGCCGGGCAGCGCGGTCAGCCGGAGCTGGCGGACCCAGCCCTTCTCGCGCTCCTTGGCGATGCGCTCGCTGTTGCCCATCAGGACGGCGGTCAGCGCGCCGAAGGAGGCCATCGAGACCATGAAGAAGGACTGCAGGGTCAGATCGGTGTGCGGCACCTTGTCGGTCGTGTTCTGGGTGCTGGAGATCAGCACGTAGAGCACCGACGGGTAGATGACCGAGAAGAACATGAACTTCTTGTTCCGCAGGGTGCGGGTCACTTCGAGCCTGATGAGTGCCCACGAGAAGAGGTTCAGCATGCGGTCCTGGCCTCCTCGGCCTCGGTAATGGCGACGAAGGCCTGTTCGAGTCCGAGTCCCGTGACTTCGAGCTCACGCGGGTAGAGGCCCAGGCCGTAGAGGGCGTGCACGGTCGCGTCGGCGTCGTGCGACTGGATACGGACCCGGTGGCCGGTGACGTCGAGCGTGGAGAGGAACGGCAGTGCGCGCAGGGCCTCTTCGTCGACCGGTCCTTCCAGTTCGAAGGAGATCCGGCGGGCGCCGGCCCTGGCCTTGATCTCGGCCGCGGTGCCGTCGGCGAGCATCCGGCCCTTGTGCAGGACCAGGACGCGGTCGGCGATGGCGTCGGCCTCTTCGAGGTAATGGGTGGCGAACAGGATGGTGCGGCCCTGGTCGGCCTGCTCGCGCATGGTGGCCCAGAAGGCCTTTCGGGCGGTGACGTCCATCCCGGTGGTCGGCTCGTCGAGCACGATCAGGTCGTTGGCCCCGGCGGTGGCGAGCGCGAACCGGACGCGCTGCTCCTGGCCGCCGGAGAGCTTGTTGACCATGCGGCCGGCGATCGACGCGATACCGGCCCGCGACAGCACCTCGATCACCGGGTAGGGCTTGGGGTGCAGGCCGCAGACGAGCCGGACCAGTTCCTCGACCGTGACGTCCTCCATCAGGCCGCCGGTCTGCAGCATCGCGCCGACGCGGCCGGCCGCGATGGCCGCCTGCGGGGTCGTGCCGAAGAGCCGGACGGTCCCGGAGTCGGCGGTGCGCAGGCCGAGGAGGAGGTCGAGGGCGGAGGACTTGCCGGCGCCGTTGGGCCCGAGGAGCGCCACGGTCTCGCCGGGGCGCAGGTCGAGGGTGAGCCCGTCCACGGCGCGTACAACGCCGTAGGCCTTGCTGACCTGGTCGAAGCTGACCACGGCTGCTTTGGCCGCGGTGACTTCGGGGGCTGTCGTTGTCATGCGTCCAGCGTGGCGGAACGGGGCGCGCGCCCGGCAGGGTCACGGGTCGTGAATCCGGGATGACAGATGTCATGTCGTACGGGACATGGCACCGCCCCCGGCCGGGGGTCCGGCCGGGGGCGGTGGTGTGCGGTGCGGGCCGGTGTCAGCCGTTGCCGCCGAGGTCGATCGTGACGGTCCGCTCGACGGGGGTCTTGCCCATCAGCGCGCCCTTCATGGCGAAGGCCACGTCGTCCGGGCTGAGCTGGTGCTTCGCACCGTCGCCCTTGGTGATCATGATGCCGTCGAAAACGCCGGCGCAGAGGGTTTCGATGGCCTTCTTGTCGTAGTGATCGACGAGCTTGCCGTCGATCGGCACCATCGAGAGGATCTGCGGCAGCGACTTGGCCGGTCCGAACGGGATCGACTTCGGTCCCGCCTTGATCACGATCACGCCGGACATCGCGGGCTCCGCGAACGCCTTCATCGCCCGGTTCAGTTCGGCCTGGTCGATGGTGGGCTGGCGGGTGGTGACCGGCAGTTGGACGGTGGCCGCACGGCCCGTCTCCACCTGGGCGCGGTAGGCGTCCCGGACCGAGCCCATCGACTTGTTGACGTCGAGCGCCTTGCCCGCCTTGCCCGGTACGGCGACGGCCTTGCCCGGTACGAACTTGATCGTGCCGTCGCTGGCCGTGCCGGAGGCACCGGCCAGGTCGGTCAGCGCGACCCCGAGCTTCTCCTCGTCGACCGGGAACACCGGTTCGATGGCGCGCTTGCCGCCGAAGAGGGAGCGGATGACGGAGACCGGGTTGTAGTCGCTGCCCGCCGCGGAGCGCACGGTCGCCTGGCTGTCCAGGGCGAGTCCGGCCTTGTCCGGTGGGAGCTGCGTGTCCTTGCCGTCCACACTCAGCTTGAGCGGGGCCTTGGCGCGTTCACCGAGAGCGGCGTCCAGCTTCTCGACACCGTCCTCCTTCGTGCCGCCGCCGATGTCGACGCCGAGGACGGTGGTGCCCTTGGGGACGTCGGAGTGGTTCATCAGCAGCCCGGCGCCGTACGCGACCCCGAGCACGCAGACCGCGGCCACGCAGAGCAGGACCAGCTTCGAACGGCCCTTCTTCGCCGGGGCCTTCGCCGAGGCGGGCTGCGGGGCGGCAGGCCCGGACGTCTGGTCCGCGAACCCTCCCGGTCCGGCCGGCCCGGTACCCATCGGGTTGTCCGGGGTCCGCGGTGTCAGATCGGGGCCCGGGAACGGCGAGTTCCGCGTCGAGCGGCGCTCCGACGGCACCACGGGGATGCCGCTGGTCAGCGTGTCACCCGAGACGTTGTCACCGGAGCCGGAACCGGGCCCGGAACCAGGTCCGGAACCGGGGCCTGCGGCCGGGAACTGGGGCGTGAGGATCGCGGTGTCGTCGGACATCCGCGCCGCAGGACCACCGGGGCCACCGGGGCCACCGGGGCCACCGGGAGGCTGCGTCCCGCCCGGACCGACCGGACCGCCCGGACCGACCGGCCCGCCCGGCCCCGAGCCGAAGGGGCCCGGTCCGTCGAGGTTCGGGGTGAGCGGGGAGGTGCCGGTGCCCGGTCCCGTGGTGGGCCCGGACGGGCCCGGCGTACGGATGCCGAGGTTCGGCGTGGAGCGCGGCCCGCCGGGGCCGTCGGCGCCGAACTCGTCGGAGCCGGGCTCGCCCGGCTCGCCCGTGCGCGGCGGGCCGTCCGAGAAGTACGGCAGATCGGCGCGCGGGCCGGCGGGCGGGGTGGCCCGGTCGGCTCCGGGATCGTCCGCGCGGCCGCCGGGGCCGGTGGCGGAGAAGCCCGCACCGTTCGTACCGCCACCGGAACCCGTGGCGGAGAAGCCCGCACCATTCGTACCGCCACCGGAACCCGTGGCGGAGAAGCCCGCACCATTCGTACCGCCACCGGAACCCGTGGCGGAGAAGCCCGCACCATTCGTACCGCCACCGGACGACGGCGTACCCGTCGGAGCGGTCGCGGACGTATCCGCCGTGGTGCCCGCCGGGGGCTTGCGCGGCGCGAACCAGTCGCTGCCGCTCTTCTCCCTGGCCGGCTTCTCGGCGGCGGGGTCCGCCGCGGCGGCGGACCCGTCTCTCGCCTCGGGTCCCGGTGCGGCCGGTGCTCCCTGCGCGCCGTTGGGCGTGGAGGTGCCCGGACGCGGGATGCTGCCGGTGCGCTCGCCGCCGGAACCGCCGTCCGCGTCACTCATGGGCGTACGCATGACAACCGGTGGGATCGGACGCGAACCGGGGATGTTGATCCGGATGCGCGTCGTCAGCGTCGTCTCGGTCCTCGGCTCTTCGGGCTGAGGCGGATCCGCAGGCTCCGGGGTCTCCTCCGGGGCATCCTGCGAAGGGTGCAGCGACGGATACTGGCGGGATCCGTACGGCGGCGTACCCGAGGGATACGCGGCTCCCCCGCGGCCCTGGGGCCCGGAGGACGAACTGTCAGTTTCACGACTCAAAGCAGGTTCTCCCGATTGGCTCCGCCGCCCGTACTTCCCCCATGCCGCAGGCCTGGGGACGGCTCGGCGCGCGAACCACCTTACTGGCCGCGGCCGACAGACACCCCGCGACCGGGGGAAACGACTGCGCGCCCCCCGGACGGACAGAGGGCATTACGGGATCGGACGTGGCACATTACTTGCCAGGTCGTCCACTGTCGGCACCCGGTTGCGGTGACCGCGACATGGTGGCACAGATCACAGCGACGACCATCCCGCCCAGCATGAAGAGGGCGAGGCCCAGTTCATCGCCGAAGACGTAGTCCCCTTCCGGGCGTCCGCCCAGGAGAACAATGACCGAAACCAGCCACCCTGCGGCGGGTGCCAGGGCGCCCGACTGGGCTTCCATGAGGCAGCGACCGCCGTAGAAGAGACCGGCGGACGCGAGCAGTGTGAGCAGCAATCCGGCGGGGAACCAGGCGGATTGGACCAGCGTCCCGGCGATCCCGACGGCCGCACCGAGGACCGCGAGGCCCAGCAGGGCGACGATCCGGCGGGGGTTGAGGGGAGCGGCCAGACCGGTGGCCGGAATGTCCCTCGGCGGTGCGTTGGTCCGTGCGGCCCGCTGCCTGCTGCTCACTGGTCCGCTCCCGTCAGTCCGGCGAAGAGATCGTTCTCCCGCGCCCCCGGAGCGGCGCCCGATGTGCCGCTCACCAACTCGTAGTACTCGGTGGTGAGGACGGGCTGGCCCAGATCGTTCGACAGGGCGAAGAAGGGTCCGCTCAGCGCGATCTGGGTGGCGTGCGCCCGCATCGCCGCGGCCTTGGCCGCCGCGTGAGCGGTGCCGTCGATCTCGGTGGTGATCAGGGTGTCGTTCACCACACCGGGTACGTCGTCGATCGCGGCGATGCCCGGGAAGGCGTCGGGGGCGGTGGCGCGCAGGCGCGCGAAGGCGTCCTCGGCGACCGTGCGCGGCACCCGGTTCCAGTAGATCTTGGCGATGGTGTGCGGGGCGCCGGAGCCGGGGCGGTGGGCGGGGTCGGCGGCCAGTTCGGCGGCGCGGGTCGCGACCCGATGCGCCTGGATGTGGTCGGGGTGTCCGTAGCCCCCGTCGGGGTCGTACGTGACCAGCACCTGGGGGCGGACCGAGCGGATCACCTCCACGAGGTGTCCGGCGGCCTCGTCCACATCGGCGGACCAGAAGGCGCCCGGGCGGTGGTTCTGCTCGGCGCCCATCATTCCGGAGTCGCGGAACCGGCCGGGGCCGCCGAGGAGGCGGTGGTCGATGACCCCCAGTTCCTTCATCGCTGCCGCGAGTTCACCCTGCCTCCAGGGACCCAGGGAGTCGTCCCGGTCGGATGCGAGGTGCGCGAGCGCTGGCGGGATGATCTCGCCCTCCTCGCCGAGCGTGCAGGTCACCAGAGTGACCAGAGCGCCGTCGGCGGCGTACCTGGCCATGGTGGCGCCGTTGTTGATCGACTCGTCGTCGGGGTGCGCGTGCACCAGGAGCAGACGCCGGGTGGGAAGGTCCGTCATGGGGACCACCCTACGAGCCGACGGCCCCGAAGGCCGACGGCGCCCACGCGCCGGGCGCCGACGAACCGAGCACGGTTGGCGCTGTCAGAATTTGAGCCCTCCGATCATGCCCGCCACATTCGTCGTCACCTCGGAGATGGTGGGCGCGATGGACGAGCTGGCGAGATAGAAACCGAGCAGCATGCAGACCACCGCATGTCCGCCTTTCAGTCCGGACTTCCGGACCAGCAGGAAGACGACGATCGCCAGCAGCACCACCGCCGAAATCGAGAGTGCCACGGCGGTTCACCTCCATCAGTACGGTCGGGGACGGGCAGCACGCATGGAGCCAGCAGGTTCATACCCACCGAGCGCTACGGATCATAACTATCCGTCGCAGGGCATTGATCGGGGCACAGCAGCACGAGGGGCGCACGGGCCGGGGTCGGCCGATAGGTTCGGCCCATGACTTCGTCAGAGATCACCTTTCCGCTCCAGTCGGCCCGGACGATGCGCTTCACCCTGGGCGCACCCCGCGCGTTCACCGTGTCACCCGATGGTGAGCGGGTGGCCTTCCTGCGCTCGGGGTCGGGCACCGACCGGTCGACCCGGCTGTGGGTGCTGGACCTGGCCGGCGACGGTGCGCCCCGGGAGCGGGTGGTGGCCGATCCGGCGGTGCTGCTGGGCGGTTCGGCGGAGCGGCTGTCGGTGCAGGAGCGGGCCCGGCGCGAGCGGAGCCGCGAGGGTGCGTCGGGGATCGTGGGCTACGCGGTCGACGCAGCCGCGGAGTTGGCGGCGTTCGCGCTCTCCGGGAAGGTGTACGTCGCGGAGCTGCGGGCGGGCACGGCGCGCGCGCTGCCCGTACCCGGTCCGGTGATCGATCCGCGCCCCTCCCCGGACGGACGACACATCGCATATGTGTCCAAGGGGGCGCTGCGCGTCGTGAGCGCCGGGGGCGACGAGGACAGGGCGCTCGCGGAGCCGGAGGACGCCCAGGTCTCCTACGGCCTCGCGGAGTTCATCGCGGCCGAGGAGATGCAGCGCTCCCGGGGCTTCTGGTGGTCGCCCGAGTCGGACCGGATGCTCGTCGCCCGGGTCGACAACAGCCCGGTCCAGCGGTGGTGGATCTCCGACCCCGCACACCCGGAGCGCAAGCCCGCCGAGATCGCGTACCCGGCGGCCGGGACGCCCAACGCCGTGGTGCGGCTCTTCGTCGTGAACCTGGCCGGGGAGCACACCGAAGTGGTCTGGGACCGGGCCCGGTTCCCGTATCTGGCGCAGGTGCACTGGTCGTCGGGCGGGGCGCCGCTGCTGCTCGTGCAGGCCCGGGACCAGCAGAGCCAGCTCCATCTCGCGGTGGACCCGGAGACCGGTACGACCCGGACGGTGCACGTGGACGAGGATCCGGTCTGGCTGGACCTGTTCCCGGGAGTGCCCGCGTGGGCGCCGGACGGGCGGCTCGTACGGATCGCGGACGAGGGCGGGGCGCGGGTCCTCGCGGTCGGCGACCGGCCGCTGACCGGGGCGCAGTTGCAGATCCAGGCGGTCCTGGACATCGGTGAATCGGACATCCTGCTGACGGCGTCGGCGGGTGAGCGGGCGGCCGGGCCGGAGATCGGCGAGAGCCATGTCTACCGGGTCAACGAGCTGGGCGTGGAGCGGGTCTCGGAGGGCGTGGGCGTGCATTCCGCGGTCCGGGCCGGCGGGGTGACGGTGCTGGTCTCCACCTCCCCGGACCGGCCGGGAACGACTGCTCAGGTGCTCCGGGACGGGAAGCGGATCACGACCGTCACGAACCACGCGGAGCAGCCGGTTCTTTCCGTGCGGGCACAGCTCACCGAAGGGGGCGCACGGCGGATTCCGTGCGCCGTACTCCTCCCGACCGGTTACAAGGAATCGGATGGTCCGCTTCCGGTCCTGATGGATCCGTACGGTGGGCCGCACGGCCGTCGGGTGGTCGCCACCCACAACACGCATCTCACCTCGCAGTGGTTCGCGGACCAGGGTTTCGCCGTGGTCGTCGCGGACGGCCGTGGCACCCCGGGCCGTTCACCCGGCTGGGAGAAGGCGGTCAAGCACAACCTCGCCCTCTCCCTCGACGACCAGGTCGATGCGCTGCACGCGCTCGCCGAGCGGTTCCCGCTGGACCTGGAGCGGGTGGCCATCCGCGGCTGGTCGTACGGCGGTTTCCTGGCGGGCATGGCCGTGCTGCGGCGGCCGGACGTCTTCCACGCGGCGGTGGTGGGCGCCCCGGTGACCGATCAGCGGCTCTACGACACCCATTACACGGAGCGCTACCTCGGCGACCCGGCGGCCCGGCCCGAGGTGTACGCGTACAACTCGCTGGTCACCGACGAGGGTTTGTCGCACGCGGCCGAGCAGGTGCGCCCGATGCTGATCGTCCACGGTCTCGCGGACGACAACGTGGTGGTCGCGCACACGCTGCGGCTGTCGTCGGCGCTGCTCGCCGCGGGGCGGCCGCACGAGGTGCTGCCGCTGAGCGGGGTGACGCACATGACCCCGCAGGAGAAGGTGGCGGAGAATCTGCTGCTGCTCCAAGTGGACTTCCTGAAGCGGTCGCTGGCGGGCCCGGCCTGAGGGCCGTCCCGTCCTGGATCAGACGTGAAGAGGTGAATGCGCGCGAAGGTTCGTTTTGCACCTTTGGAGCCTGCGAAACCCCACGGTTCACCGCGCGTCCACCTCGGCGTTAAAAATTTTCGCAAAGAATGACCGATATGCGGCTTCGGCTTAACCGGATCGCGACCTGACCAGCCTTGACGCGCCACACGGGCAGTTGCAATCGTCAGCAGAGACGCTGCTGAATCGTGCGGCCGCATTGAACTGACTCACTCTCACCCGAGGTCGTCACTTCATGCCCGGCGCGCTGCCCACTCCTGCTCCACGCATCGGTGAAGCTCCGTCAACACACCCCAGGCTCCTACACCGGAAGGGTCTCGCGCCAGTCATTTTCTGACCCCCCGAGGATCCGCACTTCCCGTCCGAGCGCTCGCGACCCGGTGCCCGGTCAGCGCGGCAAGCGTCCGGTCACCCACCGGATTTGCGGGCCGATACACCCTATATCAAGAAAGGCCGGCTAAGAGTGCTGCGTTACATCGCCCGCAAAGCAGTCGGCTGGTTTTTGATGATCGCCGTCGCGACCAACCTCACGTATTTCCTCGCTAACGCATTCCTCAAGCCTGCGTCGAACTACACCGCGTTGCGACCGCCTCGAACTCCAGCCCAGATCAACCATTCGCTGGCGCTTTACAATCTCAATCCAGACAAACCGATCACGGATCGGTGGTGGCACTGGATATCCCAGATCGTGACTCACTTCGACTGGGGCCAGTCGCCGACCGGGGGCAGCGTCAACGACCAGGTCGCCTATCGAATTTTCGTCAGTGGCCAACTGGTCCTGGGCGCGACGATCCTGTCCATCATCATCGGGGTCGGGCTGGGCGTCTACACCGCGTCGCGCCAGTACAAGGCCGCCGACCGGGTGTGGCAGGGGCTCTCCGTGATCTCCTTCAACACCCCCTCCGCGGTGGCCTCCCTCGCGGTGGTACTCGTGGCCATCGCGCTGAACCAGGCCCTGGGCAGCACACTGTTGCCCGTCGCGGGAGCGCAGAGTCCCGACGTCGCCGGGTTCTGGTCGGTCTTCGGGTCCAGAGCGACGCACGCGATCCTGCCCACGATCTCGCTCACGTTCATCTCCTATGCCGGATACCACCTGTTGCAGCGATCTCTATTGCTGGATCACATCAACTCCGACTACGTCCGTACAGCACGGGCCAAGGGGTTGACGCAGAAGCAGGCCATCTACCGGCACGGGCTGCGGACCTCGATCATTCCCGTCGCCACTCAGGTCGCATTCGCGATGCCGGCACTGTTCACCGGCGCCGTGATCACGGAGACGGTCTTCGCCTGGCACGGAATGGGTGAGTACTTCACCAGAACCATCAGCACGAACGACGTGCACGGCGTCGTCGCCGTCGCAGCGTTCGGTGCCCTCATGACGGCCATCGGTGCGATTCTCGCCGACCTCGTCGTCGTGGCCCTCGACCCCAGGATCAGGGTGAGCTGACGTGGCCATCAACATGCCCGGTGCCGGACCCGCCACCGAAGAGGTGCGCCCCAACGGGGCCGAAGCCCAGGAACCGGGGAAGACCGGCTCCGATGGCAAGCGCCTCTCCCCGTTCAAGCTCTACATGCGGCGCTTCGCGCGCAACAAGGCGGCGCTCGGCGGCCTGGTCCTCTTCGCCCTCCTCGTGCTCTTCTCGCTGTTCGGCCGGTACCTGACCCACTGGGACCACATGGAGGCGGACTTCACCGCGCTCTCTGTCGCCCCCGGGGTCGGCGGCCACCTGCTGGGCACCAACGGCGCGGGCAACGACGTCTACGCCCAACTCGTGCACGGCCTCGGCAGATCGCTGATCATCGCCGTGACGGTGTCGCTGCTGACCACCGCCATAGCCGGACTGTTCGGCACCACCGCCGCCTACTACGGCGGCAAGGCCGAGCGGGCGATGCTCGGTCTCGTGCACTTCCTGCTCATCCTGCCGTCGTTCCTCATCATCGCCCTGGTCGGTACGCACTACCGCGGCGACTGGCAGGTCCTGGTCGTGGTCCTCACGCTGTTCGGCTGGATGCTCACGGCCCGGGTGATCTGGTCCCTGGCCACCTCGCTGCGGGAGCGCGAGTACGTGATGGCGGCCCGCTTCATGGGCGTCAGTCCGATCCGCACCATCGTCCGCCACCTGCTGCCGAACATCGGGTCCCTGCTCATCGTGACGTTCACCCTCGGTGTCGCCTCGACCGTGCAGGCCGAAACGGCGCTCTCCTTCATCGGTTTCGGCGTCAAGCAGCCCGACGTATCGCTGGGTTCCATGCTCGCCGACGGGCAGAACACCCTGTCCACCGCGCCCTGGCTGTTCTACCTGCCGGCGGCCCTGGTGGTGCTGCTCACCGTGGCGATGGCGCTCATCGGTGACGGTCTGCGGGACGCCCTCGACCCCACCTCGCAGTCAGGAGGCCGCGCATGATCGAGCAACGCGCTGTCACAACCGAGCCCGACACCCGGCAGCCCCTGCTGTCCGTGCGTGACCTGAAGGTGGCCTTCCCGTCGGAAGCAGGCCGGGTGGAAGCCGTCCGCGGCGTCTCCTTCGACCTGCACCGCGGCAAGACCCTGGGCATCGTGGGCGAATCGGGATCGGGCAAGTCCGTCACGTCCATGGCAGTCATGGGGCTGCTGCCCGACTACGCCGCGGTCACCGGCGAGATCACGCTCGGCGGGAAGAACCTCCTCGACCTCGACGACCGGCAGATGTCGAAGGTGCGCGGTCAGCGCATCGGCATGATCTTCCAGGATCCGCTCTCGTCGCTCACTCCGATCTTCAGCATCGGAGCCCAGATCGTCGAGGCCCTCCAGATCCACCAGGACATCTCGTCCGCGGCCGCCTGGAAACGGGCCGTCGAACTGCTGGACCTGGTCGGCATCCCCAACCCCGACCGCCGCGCCAAGGGGTTCCCGCACGAGTTCTCGGGCGGTATGCGCCAGCGGGCCGTCATCGCCATGGCGATCGCGAACGACCCCGACCTGATCATCGCCGACGAGCCGACGACCGCTCTCGACGTCACCGTGCAGGCGCAGATCCTCGATGTCCTCAAGACGGCCCAGCGCGAGACCGGGGCCGCGGTCATCCTGATCACCCACGACCTCGGGGTGGTGGCCGGATCGGCCGACGACGTCATGGTGATGTACGCCGGTCGCCCGGTCGAGCGTGCCGGGGTGGACGAGCTCTTCGCGCGACCGCGCATGCCTTACACCATCGGCCTGATGGGTGCGATACCCCGCCTGGACGACCGCTCCAGGGAGGCCCTGACCCCGGTCCCGGGGACTCCGCCGCTCCTGGTGGACCTTCCTGACGCCTGCCCCTTCGCGGCGCGTTGCCCCGCGGTGCAGGACGCCTGCAGGGAAGCAGAACCGCCCCTGCTGGCGATCACCGAGGGCGACGACGGCGACGAGCACTCGGCCGCCTGCCGGCGTGCCGCGGAGATCGACGACGGCGCCATCGGCGGCCTGCCGATCTACCCCGTCCCGGGCGGCAGGGAGAACCGGGCCACGGCCGTCCCCCGCGAGGACCGGCCGAAGGTCCTGGAACTCTCCGGTGTCACCAAGACCTTCCCGCTCACCAAGGGCGGCCTGCTCAAGCGCAAGGTGGGCACCGTCTTCGCCGTCAACGGCATCGACCTGGACATCCGCGAGGGAGAGACGCTCGGGCTCGTCGGCGAGTCGGGCTGCGGCAAGACCACCACACTGCTGGAGATCATGGGGCTGAAGCCGCCCGAGCAGGGCAGCATCTCCGTCTGCGGCCATGACACGGCGGACCTGAAGCGGAAGCAGGACATCAGCTCCGTCCGCCGCAACATGCAGATGGTGTTCCAGGACCCCATGGGCGCGCTGGACCCCCGCATGACGGTCTTCGACATCCTCGCGGAACCCGTCCGCGCGATCGGTGAACGCGACAGGAAGGTGCTCGACACCCAGGTCGCGGAGCTCATGGAGTTGGTCGGACTCGACCCCGAGCACCGCGACCGCTTCCCCGCGGCCTTCTCCGGCGGGCAGCGGCAGCGCATCGGCATCGCCCGGGCGCTCGCCACGAAGCCGCAGCTGCTGGTTCTCGACGAGCCGGTCTCGGCTCTCGACGTCTCGGTGCAGGCCGGCGTCATCAACCTGCTCAACGACCTCAAGGCCGAACTGGGCCTGTCCTACCTCTTCGTCGCCCACGACCTGTCGGTGGTGTGCCACATCTCCGACCGCGTGGCGGTGATGTACCTGGGGCAGATCGTCGAGATCGGCGACACCGACTCCGTCTTCGACAACCCCAGACACCCCTACACCAAGGCGCTCCTCTCCGCGATCCCCCTGCCCGATCCGGTCGCGGAACGCACCCGGGAACGAGCCCTGCTCAAGGGCGACCTTCCCAGTCCGACCGACGACCAGCCGGGTTGCCGGTTCGTCACCAGATGTCCGCTCCACTTGACGCTGTCGAATCCGCAGAAGGAGCAGTGTCGCGGGGTCACTCCGCAGCTCACGGGGAGAGGAGACCGGGACCACCGCGACGCATGCCACTTCGCGGACACGACCACGTCTGTCGACAACTAAGCTGAAAGGCTGTCATGAGAAGAATCGCTCTCAGCGGGCTGGCGTTCGCCGCCGCCGCTTCCCTCGTTCTCACCGGGTGCAGCGGTGGTGACACCGACAACTCCGGCCAGAAGAAGTCCAAGGGCGCCACCTCGGAGAACGAGGTGCTGACGTCGTACAACCCCCAGCCCGCGAGCAACCTGAAGCAGGGGGGCAAGCTGACTCTTCCCATCGTGGAGATTCCCGATCAGCTCAACCCGGCGAACGGCAACGCATCGCTGTACACGTCGAAGATCGCCTGGTTCTACCAGCCGCAGCTGTCCTTCAACGACCCCAAGGGCAACGTCACCTACAACGAGGACTACCTCACCGACGTCAAGCAGGCGACGGTGGACGGTAAGACCCAGGTCACGTACGACATCAACCCGAAGGCCAAGTGGAACGACGGCCAGGAGATCGACTGGACGGCGTTCCGGGACACCTGGAGCGCGCAGAACGGGAAGAACAAGGAGTACGACGTCAGCTCCACCGACGGCTACTCCAGCATCACCTCGGTCAAGAAGGGCAAGGACGCCAAGCAGGCGATCGTGACCTTCGACGGCCCGTTCGTGTACTGGAAGTCCCTCTTCTACAACCTCGTCAACCCGCACATCGCCAAGGCCAGCGCCTTCAACAAGGCCTACGTGAGCAACCCCCACCCGGAGTGGGGTGCCGGCCCGTACACCATCTCCAAGTTCGACGCCAAGGGCGGCACCGTCTCCTACAAGCCCAACCCCAAGTGGTGGGGCGCCGCGCCGCATCTGGACGAGTTCACCTTCGTGCAGATGGAGTCCAGCGCCAGCATCAACGCCTTCAAGAACGGCCAGATCGACGGGGTTCAGGCGGCCAACGCCGAGGAGCTCAACCAGGTGAAGGGGGTGAAGGGGACCGAGCTTCGCCGCGGCACGACCACCTCCAACAACCTCCTGGTCTTCAACAGCACCTCGCCGCAGTTGAAGGACCCGGCGGTGCGCAAGGCCCTGATGGAGGGAATCGACCGTTCCCAGCTCGCGAAGATCACGTTCCAGGGGCTTGGCTACACCGAGCCCCTGCCCGGATCCTTCACTCTCTTCCCCTTCCAGAAGGGGTACGCGGACAACTTCGGCAAGCTCGTGAAGTTCGATGCCGCCACCGCGAAGAAGGATCTGGATGCCGCAGGCTGGAAGGTCGGCTCGGACGGTGTCCGTGCCAAGGACGGCAAGAAGCTGGAACTGACCTTCCCCACCATCGGTGACAGCTCCACCGTCAAGGCCCGTGCCACCGCCATCGCCCAGATGATGAAGGACATCGGCATCAAGCTGGAGATCAAGGCGCACCCCTCCGCCGACTTCAACAAGGTGTTCACCGAGCGCTCCTTCGACATCTTCGGGATGGGCTTCATCTCGAGCGACCCGAACGGAATGCTCTACATCTGCCAGATGTACTGCTCCGACTCCACTCTCAACGTCTCGCGCTCGGTGCCGAAGAGCATGGACAAGGCGACCAAGGCCGTCACCAACCTGCCGACCCTGGACGAGCAGCTCGACGCGGGCAACAAGGCCGAGCTGGAAGCCATGGGGACCTACGGCATCATGCCGATCCACAACGGCCCCACCATCTGGGCCGTCAAGAAGGGCCTCGCCAACTACGGGGCGGCCCAGTTCTACGGCCACTACGGCGTCATGGGCCCGCCCGAGCTGATCGGCTGGCAGAAGTAGCAGTAGCAAGCCACCTTGCAGGGGGCTCCGCCGCATCGATGCGGCGGAGCCCCCTGCGCGTACCGGGGTCAGCCGACCCGGCTGCTGCCGGCGGGCGGCGGCTCTTCGTCCCCGCCCGGCGGCTCCGGCGACGGCGGCCTGCGGTCCTCCTTGTGCACCTTCTCCACGTCCGGACCGGGCCCGCTCTCCCCCCGTACCGGCTCCAGCGTCCCCTCCGGCGGCACCACGCGCTTCTCCTCCGCGAAGTGACAGGCCGAATCGTGCCTGGCCGGGGTGTCCGTCAGCCGGAAGACCGCCGGGACGGCCAGCAGCGGCACCTCCAGCTCGCACCTCTCCTGCGCCTTCCAGCAGCGGGTACGGAAGCGGCAGCCGGAGGGCGGGTTGGCGGGTGAGGGCACATCACCGTGCAGGATGATCCGCTCGCGGTACTCACGCGCCATCGGGTCGGGCAGCGGCACGGCGGAGAGCAGCGCCTGGGTGTACGGGTGCGTGGGGTGCTCGTAGATCTCCTCGTCCGTGCCGATCTCGGCGAACCGGCCCAGGTACATGACGCCGACCCGGTCGGAGATGTGCCGGACGATCGACAGGTCGTGGGCGATGAAGACGTAACTCAGGCTGAACTCCGACTGGAGCCGGTCCAGCAGGTTGACGACCTGTGCCTGGACGGAGACGTCGAGGGCCGAGACCGGTTCGTCGGCGACGATGATCTCGGGGTTGAGCGCGAGGCCGCGGGCGATGCCGATGCGCTGGCGCTGACCGCCGGAGAACTGGTGCGGATAGCGGTTGATGTACTCCGGGTTGAGGCCGACGACGTCGAGCAGGTCCTGCACCTTGCGGCGCCGCTCGCCCTTCGGGGCCACCTCGGGGTGGATCTCGTACGGCTCCCCGATGATGTCGCCCACCGTCATCCGGGGGTTGAGGGAGGTGTACGGGTCCTGGAACACCATCTGGATGTTGCGGCGCACCGCCTTCAGGGCGCGGCCGGAGAGTTTGGTGATGTCCTCGCCCTTGTACCGGATCGCTCCGGCCGTCGGCTCCTCCAGGTGCACCAGCAGCCGGGCGACGGTCGACTTGCCGCAGCCGGACTCGCCCACGATGCCGAGGGTCTCGCCCGCCGCCAGGTCGAAGGAGACCCCGTCGACCGCCTTGACGGCCCCGATCTGCTTCTTGATCACGATGCCCTGGGTCAGCGGGTAGTGCTTGACGAGGTCGCGTACCTCCAGGATGGGTTCGCCGCCCGTCCGGGCGCCCGTCGTCTCCCGTGATGTGGCGAGCGGGTGGCGTGCCGCCCCGCCCTCTTCGCGCGCTTCCCCGCGCCCCGAGTGATCAGCGTTCATCGAGCGTCTCCTTCCAGAAGTAGCAGGCGCTCTGACGGTTCTCGGCCACGTCGAACAACGGCGGTACGTCGGTGCGGCAGACGTCCTGGGCCATCGGGCAGCGCGGGTTGAAGGCGCAGCCGGCCGGGATGTGCAGCAGGTTGGGCGGCAGCCCCTTGATCGCGTAGAGCTCCTGGCCCTTCTGGTCCAGGCGCGGGATCGAGCGGAGCAGGCCCTTGGTGTACGGGTGTGCGGGCGCCTTGTAGATGTCGTGGACCGGTGAGGTCTCGACGATGCGCCCCGCGTACATCACGGCGATCTTGTCGGCGACGTCGGCGACGACGCCCAGGTCGTGGGTGATCAGGATCAGGCCCATGTTCAGTTCGCGCTGGAGCTCCGCGAGCAGGTCCATGACCTGGGCCTGGACGGTGACGTCGAGGGCGGTGGTGGGCTCGTCCGCGATGATCAGTGAGGGTTCCAGGGCCAGCGCCATGGCGATCATGATGCGCTGGCGCATGCCGCCGGAGAACTGGTGCGGGTAGTTGCCGACGCGTTCCTTGGCGGCCGGGATCCGGACCCGGTCCATCAGCTCGACGGCCCTGGCCTTCGCGGCCTTGCGGGACAGGCCCCGGTGCACCACGAACATCTCGCCGAGCTGCTCGCCCACCGTCAGTACGGGGTTGAGGGAGGAGAGCGCGTCCTGGAAGATCATGGCCATCTCCCGGCCGCGGATCTTCCGGCGCTCCTCCTTCTTGAGCTTCAGCAGGTCGCGGTCCTTGAAGAGGATCTCGCCGCCGCTGATCCTTCCCGGCGGCATGTCGAGGATGCCCATGATGGCCTGTGCGGTGACCGACTTGCCGGAGCCGGACTCGCCGAGCACGGCGAGCGTCTCGCCCTCGGACACCGAGTAGTTGACCCCGTTGACGGCCTTGGCGACCCCGTCCCGGGTGTGGAACTCCACGTGCAGATCGCGTACTTCGAGCAACATGGCGGCGGACTCCTCAGCGCAGCTTGGGGTCGAGGGCGTCGCGCACCGCGTCGCCGAGCATGATGAACGCGAGCACGGTGACCGCCAGCGCGCCGGCCGGCCAGAGGAGCATGTGCGGGGCGTTGCGGATGTACTGGGACGCGGCGGAGATGTCGATGCCCCAGGAGACGGCCGGTGGCTTCAGGCCGACGCCGAGGAACGACAGGGTCGCCTCCAGGGAGATGTACGTGCCGAGCGCGATGGTGGCGACGACGATCACCGGGGCGATGGCGTTGGGTGCGATGTGGCGGAGCATCATCCGCCCGTTGGAGGCGCCGAGTGCCCGGGCCGCCTGGACGTAGTCGTTGTGCTTGGCGGTGATGACGGAGCCGCGGGCGATGCGGGCGATCTGCGGCCAGCCCAGCAGCACGATGAAGCCGATCACCGGCCAGACGGTGGAGCTGGTCACCACGGAGAGGAAGACCAGGCCGCCGAGGACGACCGGGATGCCGAAGAAGACGTCGGTGAGCCGGGACAGGATCGCGTCCCACCAGCTGCCGAAGAAGCCGGCGAGGCCGCCGAGGATGCTGCCGATCAGGGAGACGCCGATGGTGGAGCAGATGCCCACGGTCACGGAGTTGCGGGCGCCGTACACGACACGCGTGTAGACGTCGCAGCCCTGTCCGTCGTACCCGAAGGGGTGGCCCGGCTGGGAGCCCTGCTGGGACTTGCCGAGGTCGCAGTCGAGCGGGTCGCCGGACGCGATGAGCTGCGGCCAGATCGAGATGACGACCAGGAAGAGGATGATCAGCGCGGAGATGATGAAGACGGGGTTGCGGCGCAGATCGTGCCAGGCGTCGGACCACAGACTCTGCGGCTTGGTGCCCGGACCCGTGCCCTCGGGGCCGCCGGGGGTCTTCTCCAGGGTGGTGCCCTCTTCCAGTGCGAGATCCATCGCTCCGCCGGCTCCGGCCGCCGAGATCGCCTCGTCCGGTGTCTGCTCAGGCATAGCGGATCCTCGGGTCGAGTACGGCGTACAGCAGGTCGACGATCAGGTTCGCCGCCAGGAAGACGAGGACCAGGACGGTGACGAACCCGACGACGGTCTGCGAGTTCTGGCGCAGGATGCCCTGGTAGAGCTGGTAGCCGACGCCGTGGATGTTGAAGATCCGCTCCGTGACGATCGCCCCGCCCATCAGGGCGCCCACGTCCGTGCCGATGAAGGTGACGACGGGGATCAGCGAGTTGCGCAGCAGGTGCCGGATGATCACCCGGCGGCCGGGCAGTCCCTTGGCGACCGCCGTACGGACGTAGTCGGCGCGGGCGTTCTCCGCGATCGAGGTCCGGGTGAGCCGGGTGACGTAGGCCAGTGACACGGAGGCGACCACGAGCCCCGGGATGATCAGCTCGTTGATCGGGGCCTCCGAGGAGACCGACGGTTTGATGATGCCCCACTGCACGCCGAGCAGGAGCTGGAGCAGCAGACCGGTGACGAAGGTCGGGATGGAGATGACGACCAGGGTCAGGATCAGCACGGTGGTGTCGACGGGGCGGCCGCGGCGCAGTCCGGTCACGACACCGAGGCTGATGCCGATGACGATCTCGAAGAAGAGCGCCACGAGGGTGAGGCGGATGGTGATGGGGAAGGCCGTGCCCATCAGCTCGGTGACCTTCTGCCCGTTGAACGCGGTGCCGAAGTCGCCGGTGAAGACGTTGCCCATGTAGGTGAGGTATTGCTGCCACACCGGCTTGTCGAGGCCGAATTCCGAACGGAGTTGGGCGGCGGTGGCCGGGTCGCACTGGCGGTCGCCGCAGAGACCCGCGATGGGGTCACCCATCACGTTCACCATGAGGAAGATCAACAGCGTGGTGCCGAAGAAGACCGGGATCATCTGCAGCAGCCGCCGGATCACATAACGTCCCATGAAGGGCTCCGGGGGTCTCGGGTTGGCTGAGGAGTCATCGGTGGCCGGGGACGGGGAAGCCGGGCGGCCGGTGCTGGGAGCGCACCGGCCGCCCGGCCTCAGCCGGTCACTTGACCTTGATCTGCTCGTACACCGGGACGCTGAACTGGTTCAACGACACGTTGGTGACCCTGTCCGAGTAGCCGGCGCTGCCGTTCTGGTACCAGAGCGGGATGACGGGCATCTGCTCGACCATGACCTTCTCCGCGTCCTGGAACGTGGAGACGGCCTTGGCCTTGTCGGACTCGGCGTTGGCCTTGTTGACGAGGTCGTCGAACTGCTTGTTGTTCCACTTGCCGTCGTTGGACGAGGCGTTGGTGTAGTAGACGGGCTGCAGGAAGTTCTGGATCAGCGGGTAGTCCATCTGCCAGCCCGCGCGCCAGGGGCTGTGCAGTTTCTGCTGCGAGACCTGGCTGCGGAAGTCGGCGAAGGTACCGATCGGGGCGCCCACGCACGCCTTGTTGTTGCCCATCACCTTGTTGATGCTGTTGCAGACGGCGTCGACCCATTCCTTGTGCGAGCCGGTGTCCGCGTTGTACGAGATCTTGAGCTGACCGCCCGGGATGCCGCCGCCGTCCTGGATCATCTTCTTGGCCTCGGCCGCGTCGTAGGTGCACTCCTTGCCGCAGAGGCCCTTCTTGAAGCCGCCGTCGGCGCCGAGGACCGGGGAGGTCCAGTCGGAGGCCGGGGTGCGGGTCTTCCGGAAGATCTGGTCGGTGATCTGCTCGCGGTTGATCGCCATCGACAGGCCCTGGCGGACCTTGATCCCGCCGGGGGTGTCCCACGCCTTGTCGTAGAAGGGGAAGGCGAGGGTCTGGATGATGCCGGCCGGGGTGTTGATGTAGCGGTCGCCGAGGTCCGCCTTGACATTCTTGAGCTGCGAGGCGGGCACGTCGTCGACGAGGTCGAGGTTGCCGGCCGTCAGGTCGGTGTAGGCGGTGTTGTTGTCGGTGTAGACCTTGAGGTCGATGCCGCCGTTCTGCGCCTTGTCGTCACCGGGGTACTTGTCCCACTTGCGCAGGCTCATCGAGGAGCCCTTGGCGTACTTGTCGATGGTGTACGGGCCGTTGCCGATCGGCTTGGACACCCAGGCGGCGTGGTCGGTGTAGAAGGCCTTGGGCAGCGGGGCGAAGGCCGGGTAGCCGAGGGTGTCGGGCCAGAGGGAGAACTTCTGCGACAGCTTGACCGAGAAGGTCCTGTCGTTCACCAGCTTGAGGCCGGAGAGCGTGGCCGCGGACGCCGTGCCGGTATCGGGGTGGACCTTGTCGTATCCGTCGATGTAACCGAAGAAGTAGGCGTTCTTCTGGTTGTTCTTCAGCAGGGCACCGTAGTTCCAGGCGTCCACGAACGACTTCGCGGTGATCTTCTCGCCGTTGCTGAAGGTCCAGCCGTCCTTCACGGTGACCGTGAAGTTCTGGTTGTCCGTGGAGTCGATCTTCTCGGCGAGCATGTTCGAGGCCGCGCCGGTCTTCGGGTCGTACTTCTTGAGCCCCCGGAAGATCATGTCGAGGACCTTGCCGCCCTGCACCTCGTTGGTGTTGGCGGGCTCCAACGGGTTCTGCGGGTCGCCCCATGAGGAACTCACGATCCCATCGGCGCCACCGCCACCACCGCTGCTCCCTCCGCCGCAGGCAGTCGCCGCCAGGGCGACGGCCACCGCACATGCGGCCCACTTGACGGTTGTGGCTCCGCGCATGGAGTGCCTCCTCATAGTGCTCTGCCTTACGTGAAGTCAAATATCACCCCATAAGAGGATCAGTGCACTCGCGCTGCGACCAAATGCATCAACCCACCACCCGAAGGGCAGAACGCACGGCAGAGCGCCCCGGACAGCGAGAAGGACACATCAGCGATCGGACACGATCACCGGATGCACCGGAAACATCCGACCCTCGACAAGGCCGTCGAGAACCCGAAGGCCGGAGGCCGACACCCCCGCCCGGGGGAACCGAGCGGGTCGGCCGTCGACCCGAGCCTCCCGACGGCCGTGTCCACAAGAACGTCGCTGCACGCCCAGCTCCCGGGAACGCGGAAAGGCGCCCGGAACCGATCGGTTCCGGGCGCCTTCCGTTGCCCTGGCGGGCGGTGGGGCGACGGTTACGAGGCCGCCGCGCCGACCACGTCCTTCTCCTCCGCGAAGTGGCAGGCCGACTCGTGCGCGGCCGGCGTCGTCGAGGTCTTGAAGCGC
The DNA here is from genome assembly GCF_007829885.1 of Streptomyces brevispora. Taxonomy (NCBI): domain Bacteria; kingdom Bacillati; phylum Actinomycetota; class Actinomycetes; order Kitasatosporales; family Streptomycetaceae; genus Streptomyces; species Streptomyces brevispora. Next base: position 4,216,145 of record NZ_VIWW01000001.1, on the reverse strand, counting down.
TCGGGGATGGCCAGCAGCGGCATCTCCTCGGCGCACTTGGCCTCAGCCTTCCAGCAGCGGGTGCGGAAGCGGCAGCCCGACGGCGGGTTGGCCGGGGACGGCACGTCGCCGGAGAGGATGATCCGCTCGCGGCCCTCACGGGCCTCCGGGTCCGGGACCGGGACCGCCGACAGCAGCGCCTGGGTGTAGGGGTGCGTCGGGTGGTCGTAGATCTGCGTGTCCGTACCGATCTCGGCCATCTTGCCGAGGTACATGACGCCGACCCGGTCGGAGATGTGCCGGACGATCGACAGGTCGTGCGCGATGAAGAGGTAGGAGAGGTTGAACTCGTCCTGGAGCTTCTCCATCAGGTTGATGACCTGCGCCTGCACCGACACGTCGAGCGCGGAGACCGGCTCGTCGCAGATGATGATCTCCGGGTTGAGCGCGAGGCCGCGGGCGATGCCGATGCGCTGGCGCTGACCGCCGGAGAACTGGTGCGGGTACCGGTTGATGTACTCCGGGTTGAGACCGACGACGTCCAGGAGCTCCTGGACCTTGCGCCGGCGATCACCCTTCGGGGCAACCTCGGGGTGGATCTCGTACGGCTCCCCGATGATGTCGCCGACCGTCATACGCGGGTTCAGCGAGGTGTACGGGTCCTGGAACACCATCTGGATGTTGCGGCGGACGGCCTTCAGCGCGCGGCCGGACAGCTTGGTGATGTCCTGGCCCTTGAAGAAGACCTCGCCCGCGGTGGCCTGCTCCAGCGTCATCAGCAGCTTGGCGACGGTGGACTTGCCACAGCCGGACTCGCCGACGATGCCGAGCGTCTCGCCCGCGTAGAGATCGAACGAGATCCCGTCCACGGCCTTGACCGCGCCGACCTGCTTCTTGAACAGGATGCCCTGGGTCAGCGGGAAGTGCTTGACCAGGTTGCGCACCTGGAGGATGGGCTCCCCCTGCGCCACCGGCGCGTCAATGGCGGCCACGGCCTCCGCCTCGGTGGCCGCGTCGACCGTCTCCACTTCGGTGACGTTCGGGGTGGCGTCCACGGGCTCCTTCTTGATGTCAGCCATGGATCGTCTCCTTCCAGAAGTGGCAGGCGCTGCCGCGTCCGACCAGCTCGGTACCGTCCTGCTCGGTCACCGGGCGCAGGGCCGGGATGTCCGTACGGCAGATGTCCTGCGCCATCGTGCAGCGCGGGTTGAAGGCACAACCCGACGGCACGTGGAGCAGGTTGGGCGGCAGGCCCTTGATCGCGAAGAGTTCCTGGCCCTTCTGGTCCAGGCGCGGGATCGACGCCAGCAGCCCCTTGGTGTAGGGGTGCGCCGGGCGCTTGTAGATCTCGTGGACCGGTGAGGTCTCGACGATCCGGCCGGCGTACATCACGGCGATCTTGTCGGCGACGTCCGCGACGACACCGAGGTCGTGCGTGATCAGGATCAGGCCCATGTTGTACTCGCGCTGGAGCTCCGCGAGCAGGTCCATCACCTGGGCCTGGACGGTCACGTCGAGCGCGGTGGTCGGCTCGTCCGCGATGATCAGGTCCGGTTCCAGGGCCAGCGCCATGGCGATCATGATGCGCTGGCGCATACCGCCGGAGAACTGGTGCGGGTAGTCGCCCACCCGGGCCGCGGCGGCAGGGATCTTGACCTGGTCCATCAGCTCGATGGCCTTGGTCCTGGCTTCCTTCTTGGACAGACCCTGGTGGACCTGGAACATCTCGCCGAGCTGGTAGCCGACGGTGAGAACCGGGTTCAGTGAGGAGAGCGCGTCCTGGAAGATCATGGCGATCTTCTGACCGCGGATCTGCCTGCGCTCCTCCTTGGACATCTTGAGCATGTCCTGGCCGCGGAAGAGGATCTCGCCCTGCGGGATCTTGCCCGGCGGCATGTCGAGGATGCCCATGATGGCCTGCGCCGTCACGGACTTCCCGGAGCCGGACTCACCGAGGACGGCGAGGGTCTCACCGGCGTTCACGCTGTAGTTGACACCGTTGACCGCCTTGGCCACACCGTCGCGGGTGTGGAACTCCACGTGCAGGTCACGGACTTCGAGCAGCGGGCCGACGTGGTCGTCACCCGAGCGCGGGGACGGGACTTCGGCCGTCTTGTCGATGGTGGTCACGTTCGCCCTCCTTATCGCGACTTGGGATCGAGGGCGTTACGGACGGCTTCGCCGAGCATGATGAACGCCAGAACGGTGATGCTGAGCATGATCGACGGGTACAGCAGGATGTGCTGCGCGACTCGGATTGAGGCGGAGCCACCGGAGATGTCCATGCCCCAGGAGATGGTCGGCGAGGCCAGACCGAGACCCAGGTAGGACAGGGTCGCCTCGGCCGAGATGTAGACACCGAGCGAGATGGTGGCGACCACGATCACGGGGGCCATGGCGTTCGGCAGGATGTGCCGGAAGAGGATCCGGCCGGTGCCCGCCCCGAGTGCTCTGGCGGCCTGGACGTAGTCCGACTGCTTGATCACGATCACCGCGCCACGCATGACTCGCGCGATCTGGGTCCAGCCGAGGAACGCCAGGGCGAAGATGACCACCCAGATCGTCCGGTCGGTGAACGCCTGGAGGACGACCATGGCACCCAGCAGGAAGGGGATGCCGAGGAAGACGTTGGTGAAGAAGCCGGAGAGCAGTGCGTCGACCCAGCCGCCGAAGTAACCGGCGAGCATGCCGATCAGTCCGCCGAACAGGGTCACCAGGAGCGTGACGCAGATGCCCACGGTGACCGACGCGCGGGTGCCGTAGATGACACGCGCGTAGACACTGTGGCCCTGGCCGTCGTAGCCGAGCCAGCCCTCGGAGCCGATCTTGCCCAGTTCCGGCTTGCCCAGGTAGTGGTGCACCAGGTCGGCGGAGGTCGGCGAAGCACTGGTGAACAGGCCGGGGAAGATGGCCATCACGATCAGGATGACGATCAGCACCGACGAGATGATGAAGTACCAGTTGGAACGCAGGTCCTGCCAGGCGTCGCCCCAGAGGCTGCGGGCCTTCTCGGCCTTCACGGTCGCCGACGGGTCCGCGAGGGGCACCTTGGCGTCCTCGGGAGCGGGTGCGGTCTTGGTCACGTCAGGCATAACGGATCCTCGGGTCCAGGACCGCGTACAGCAGGTCGACGATAAGGCTCATGAGGAGGTAGACGAGCACCAAGATGGTGACGAGGCCGACAAGTGTCGTGCCTTCACGCTTGACGATGGACTCGTAGATCGTTCCACCAATGCCCTTGACGTTGAACAGGCCCTCGGTGACGACCGCGCCGCCCATCAGGGCGCCCAGGTCCGTGCCGAGGAAGGTGATGACGGGGATCAGCGAGTTGCGCATCAGGTGCACGCCGACGATGCGCCGCTTGGGAAGCCCCTTGGCGATCGCGGTGCGCATGTAGTCCGAGCGCAGGTTCTCGGCCATCGTCGTACGCGTGAGCCGCGCCACGTAGGCGAGTGAGAGCGAGCCCAGCACGATGGCGGGCGCCAGCAGTTCGCCCCATTTCGCATCGTTGGACACGTTCGGTGAGATCCAGCCGAGCTGGAAGGCGAACACCGTCTTGATGATGAAGCCGAGGACGAACACCGGGATCGAGATGATCAGCAGGGTGAAGACCAGGACCACGTTGTCGGTGAGCCGGCCGGCGCGCAGACCAGCGAACGTCCCGAGGCCGATGCCCACGACGATCTCGATGGCGAACGCCATGCCGGCCAGCCGGAGGGTGACGGGGAACGCTTCGCCGAGGACGTCCGTGACGGGACGCCCGCTCGCTATCTGGTTACCGAAATCAAAATGCAGGACGATGCCTGTCATGTAATTCCAGTACTGCTGCAGGATCGGCTGATCGAGCCCGTGCTCGTGGCGAAGTCTCGCCAGCGTCGCGGGGTCGACACCCTTGTCTCCGAAGAGCCCGCGCACGGGATCGCCGGGCAGCGTGTAGACCATCAGGAAGATCAGCAGGGTTGTCCCGAGGAAGACCGGGATCATCTGGAGCAGTCGTCGTGCGACATAGCGCCCCATCATGCCTCCATGTAATAGGCAGGCGGCAGGCGACGGGCCCTCCCCCGCACCGACTCCCCCTGTGGGTCGTCGGCTGCGTGGAAGGGCCCCCCGGCCACTGCGTGCGGGCAGTGCGGACCGTCCTTCAGTGCCGGTCCCGCGCCTGCGCGCGGACTACGTAGGTGTGGTTACTTCTTGACTTCGATCTGGGTCAGGATCGGGTCGCCGTCCTGCGCGTAGTCCACGTTCTGGACCTTCTCCGAGTAACCGGCGTTGACCTTGTAGTACCAGAGCGGAATGGTCGGCATGTAGTTGACCAGCTCCTTCTCGATCTGCTGGTACCCCTTGACCGACTCGTCGAGCGAGGCAGCGGAGTCCGCGGCCTTGATCTTCGCGTCGAGCGCCTTGTTGGAGAAGAAGCCGTTGTTACCGGCCGCACCCGTACGGAACAGGTCGCTGATGAAGTTCGCGTTCACCGGGTAGTCGAGCACCCAGCCACTGCGGTAGAAGGACTTGACCTGCTTGGCGTCACGGGCGTTCAGGTCTGCCTGGAAGTCGGCCTTCGAGTCGCCGGCGCACGCGACGCCGGTGGCCTGGGTGATGCTGTTGCAGACAGCCTCGACCCATTCCTTGTGGCCGCCGTCGGCGTTGTACTGGATGAAGATCTTGTTACCCGGAACACCGCCGCCCTCCTTGATGAGAGCCTTGGCCTTCGCCGGGTCGTACTTGGTGACGTCTCCGGCGACGTCCTTCTGGTAGCCGAGAACACCCTGGGCGACCCAGCCCGTGGCCGGCTCGCGGGTGCCCTGCAGCACCGTCTTGGTGATGGTGTCGCGGTCGATCGCCATCGACAGGCCCTGAAGGACCTTCGGGTCGGTGTTCTTCCACTGCTTGGTGTACATCGCGACACCGATGGTCTGGATCGCGGAGTACGCCTTGTCCACGGCACGGTCGCCGAGGTCGGACCGGTAGACCGGGAGGTCCTTCGGCGCGATCTGGCGCAGCACGTCGACGTTGCCGGACTTCAGGTCCTCGTAGGCGGTCTCGAGGGTGGTGTAGTTCTTGAAGACCACACCACCGTTCTTCGCCTTGTCGGAACCCTTGTAGTCGTCGTTGCGGACGACCTTGATCTGCTTCTTGTGGTCCCAGCTGACGAACTTGTACGCGCCGTTGCCGACCGGCTTCTCGCCGGCGGCCTTCGGGTCCGCGTAGAAGGACTCGGGCAGCGGGGAGAAGACCGTGTAGCCGAGCTTGTACGAGAAGTACGGGAGCGGGGCGTTGAGCTCGATGGTGAACGTGTAGTCGTCCACCTTCTTCAGACCGGACATGGCGTCGCCCTTGGGCTTGGCCTTGGCGTCCGCGGGGTGGACGTCCTCGAAGCCCTTGATGTCGCCGAACCAGGACGCGTTGGTCTGGTTGTTCTTGACGTTGGCGGCCCAGTTCCACGCCTTGATGTAGGACTCGGCGGTGACCGGGGTCCCGTCGTGGAACTTCCAGTCCTTCTTGAGCTTGACCGTCCAGAGCTTGCTGTCCGAGGTCTCGACGGACTCGGCGTTGATCATCTGGAGCTTGCCGGACGGGTCGTAGTCGACCAGCTGCGAGAAGATCGCGTCGGTGACGATGCTGCCGTTCGACTCCATCGTGTTGGCCGGCTGCAGCGGGTTCTGCGGCTCACCGACCTCGACGGAGAAGATGCCGTCGGCGTTGACAGCACCCTTGGCGCTGCTCTTGCCCTTGTCGGCGTCGTCGTTACCGCCGCCACAAGCAGTCGCAGCCAGGGCGATGATGGCCGCTCCCGCGACCCACTTGGCGCTCTTGGCACCACGCATGGGTTCCTCCTCATGAGTCCACTTTTGACTACAAGAAGGGCACTGGATTGATACACCGACACCCCTGACGGTGATCGTTTCAGTGCCCTGAGTGTGCTCGTGAGTCGGCACTCCCCACAGTGCGTGACCCATTGACCCGAGCTCAATGGAGCCAACTATTAAGTACGACTGGGCTGTAAACCACACTTAAAGGGTCTCGGTTTGACAACATCCCCGGGCCGCGTGGATCAAAATACGGACAAAATGACTCCAGACAGACACGCCCGAAACGGACTGTTAACGCACCACCCGGAGAGTAGTGACCGCTTTCCGGACACATGGCCTGCGAAAACGAGTTGACGGCAACTTGACCGGATAGCGACCCGCCCTCGCCTCCGTCCCGCCCCGCGGCGGCCCCGACGGCGTCCCGCCGAGCGGCGCGGCCGGTCCCTGCCCGGACAACGCCCCGCCCCGGCGCTCCCGCGTGCGCCGACCACCTGCGGACGCCCCTGAACACGAGGTGGTCACCGCGCAACTCTCCGCAGCGAACGGGAAGTTCGACGTGGGAGGTACGCGATGACCTTCCCTCAGCATGGCGCACTCCGGCAGCCGGAGTCACTACGTTCGGCGCACGACCTTGAACACATGCGGAAACGGCTCGGCGGCCCCGCCTGTCGGGCGGGGCCGCCGAGCCGTTTCCGGTGCCGGAGCGCCGTGCCGTCCGAACCGCGAGGGTTCAGCGCCGGCAGGTGTGGATCAGCGCTTGGCGCGCGACGCGGAGCGGCCACGCTCCTTCTGGTCCAGGACGACCTTGCGGATACGCACGGTCTCCGGGGTCACCTCGATGCACTCGTCGTCGCGGCAGAACTCCAGCGACTGCTCCAGCGACAGCTTGCGGGCGGGCACCACGTTCTCCGTGGTGTCCGCGGAAGCCGCACGCATGTTGGTGAGCTTCTTCTCCTTGGTGATGTTCACGTCCATGTCGTCGGCGCGCGAGTTCTCGCCGATGATCATGCCTTCGTAGACCTCCGTGGTGGCCTCCGTGAAGATGACACCGCGCTCCTGGAGGTTGACCATCGCGAACGGCGTCACGACGCCCGCGCGGTCCGCCACCAGCGAACCGTTGTGACGGGTGCGCAGCTCGCCGAACCACGGCTCGTGGCCCTCGAAGAGGGAGTGCGCGATGCCCGTGCCACGGGTCTGGGTCAGGAACTCCGTACGGAAGCCGATGAGGCCGCGGGACGGGACGATCCACTCCATGCGGACCCAGCCCGAACCGTGGTTCGTCATCGTCTCCATGCGGCCCTTGCGGGACGCCATGAGCTGCGTGATGGCACCGAGGTGCTCCTCGGGCGAGTCGATGGTCATGCGCTCGATGGGCTCGTACGTCTTGCCCTCGACCTGCTTGGTGACCACCTGCGGCTTGCCGACCGTCAGCTCGAAGCCCTCGCGACGCATGGTCTCGATGAGGATGGCCAGGGCGAGTTCACCGCGGCCCTGGACCTCCCAGGCGTCGGGGCGCTCGGTGTCCAGGACGCGGAGCGAGACGTTACCGACCAGCTCGCGGTCCAGACGGTCCTTGATCTGGCGGGCGGTGACCTTGTGGCCCTTGCCGCCCTTGCCGACCAGCGGCGAGGTGTTGGCACCGATAGTCATCGAGATGGCGGGCTCGTCGACCGTGATCAGCGGCAGCGCGATCGGGTTCTCGGGGTCGGCCAGGGTCTCGCCGATCATGATGTCCGGGATACCGGCGATCGCGCAGATGTCGCCCGGACCGGCCTTCTCGGCGGGCTTACGGGTGAGCGCCTCCGTCATCAGCAGTTCGGTGATGCGGACGTTGGACATCGAGCCGTCACGCTTGATCCACGCGACGGTCTGGCCCTTGCGCAGCTCGCCCTGCTCGACGCGGCACAGCGCGATACGGCCGAGGAAGTTGTCGGCGTCCAGGTTGGTGACGTGCGCCTGGAGGGGGGCGTCGTCGTCGTACTCCGGGGCCGGGACCGCGGAGAGGATCGTGCTGAAGAACGGCTCCAGGCTGTCGCTGTCCGGCGGGACCTGGCCGTCCTCCGGCTTGGTCAGCGAGGCGACGCCGTCACGGGCGCAGGCGTAGACGATCGGGAACTCGATCTGGTCCTCGTCGGCGTCCAGGTCCAGGAAGAGGTCGTACGTCTCGTCGATGACCTCGGCGATCCGGGAGTCCGGGCGGTCCGTCTTGTTGATGCAGAGGATGACCGGCAGCTTGGCCGTCAGCGCCTTGCGGAGCACGAAGCGGGTCTGCGGCAGCGGGCCCTCGGAGGCGTCGACCAGCAGGACGACCGCGTCCACCATCGACAGGCCGCGCTCGACCTCACCACCGAAGTCGGCGTGGCCGGGGGTGTCGATGATGTTGATGGTGATGACGTCGCCGCCATCCTTGGGGTGGTACTTCACGGCCGTGTTCTTGGCCAGGATCGTGATGCCCTTCTCACGCTCCAGGTCGTTCGAGTCCATCATGCGTTCGTCGAGGTTCTCGGCGGCGTGCGCGGCGAACGCGCCGGCCTGCCTGAGCATGGCGTCGACCAGCGTGGTCTTGCCGTGGTCGACGTGGGCGACAATGGCTACGTTACGGATGTCGTGGCGCGTGGGCATGGGTGGCTTGCGCTTCTCTCGGATCGGGGATTCAGGCGTCTTAGTCGGTCTTGAGTCCTCGTACGCCCGCCGGGCGGACGCGCCACGGCTAGTCCCATGGTACGGGCCGGGCGCCCCTGCGGCTTCCCAGGCAAGTGTGAGCGGCGGCAGAACGGCCGGACCGCCTCGTGCGCGGCGGCCGTCGCCCCTTCGGGAGGCCCCTCGTCGCAGTCGGGGATCCCGGCTCCCTCGGCAGTCCGGCTCACTGCGTGGCCGACACCGGGGCGGGTGCGGAGCAGGGCCTCCCGGCCGGCCTCCGGGGTTGGGGCCCCGGAGGCCGGGAGGCTGAGCGGCTACCCGGGTCAGCGGGTGCACACAGCCTTGCCCGCCGACCGGCGAGCGAGCAAGGGAATTGAGCCAGTTCTGAGCTTTCCGGTCCTGCGCTGACCTGCTACTTCTTCGGAACGGCCGGGGCTCCCGCCGCCTGCGGCTTCTTGAAACCGATGTCCTGGTAGTGGGGTACCCCGAAGCCGAAGGCGCCGACGTTCACCAGCTTCTTGTCGGTCGCGACGAGCTGCGGGCGCTGGTAGAGAGGAATCGATCCTGCGGCGGCCCAGATCCGGGCGTCCGCCTGCTTCATCAGGTTCCTGGCCGAGCCCTCGTCGAGCTCCCCGGCGGCCTGGTCGAAGAGCTGGTCGATGTGGTCCGTGCCGACGCGGGTGTAGTTCTGCTCGACGAGCAGCGAACCGTCGGTCGCGGGCACCGGCTTGGCGAAGATCGGGCGGTCGTCGGTGGCCGGATAGGCGGTCGCGGGCCAGGAGTACAGCGCCAGGTCGTAGTCACCGGACGCGACGTGGTCCCGGAAGTAGCTCTCGTCGGAGACCTTGACGATCTCGGTACGGATCCCGATCGTGTCGAGCATCGCGGCGATCTTGTCCCCGACGCTGCGCAGCGACTCCGAGCCCGGACCGGAGGGCAGGACGAACCGCAGGGACAGCGGCTTGCCGTCCTTGCCGAGGGGGCCGCGGGCGGAGCCGGGGGCCTGGGCGGGGGCGGCGGTGCCGGCCGGCGCGTAGGCGCCGGCGGCGCCACCGGGCTGCCGGTCCTGGGCGGTGATCCTGGCCGTGGCCTCCTCGGAGGTGCCCGTCTCCCCCAGGTGTCCGGCCTGGCGCAGCAGGGCGGCGCTCTGTACGGCGGCGATGGGGGCCGGGGCGAGCACGTGGGTGACGGCGCCCTCGGCGTCGCCGGGCTTGTTGTCGTCGCCGACGATGTAGAGGCCGTCGTCGTGGGAGGGCTCGTGACGGGCGGCGCTGTCGTTCCTGCCGTCGTTCTTGCCGTCGTCGGCCTTCTTGTCCCCCTCCTTCTTGTTGCTCTCCGCCTTCTTCTGTTCCTCCGCCTTCTTCTTGTCCTCCGCCTGCTTGTCCGCCGCCTTCTTCTCGTCCTTCTGCTTCTCGCCCTCGCTGCCGGCCTTGGTGCCCTCCTCCTTCTTGAGGGCGCCCTCCGGGGTCCAGCCGGCGTCGGCCAGCAGCGCCTGGGCCTCCTTGGTGTCCTGGCCGCCGAGGGCGCCACTGCCGTCCTTGTAGCCGGGCTGTCCGACCAGGGCCAGATGGCTGCCGAGCGGGGTGGCTGGCAGGCCGAGCGGTTTGAGCACGGTGTCGACGAGTGCCTGGCGGTCCAGCGCGCGGGCCACTGCCCGGCGTACCCGGTCGTCGGCGAGCGGTCCGGTCTCACCGTTCAGGGCGAGCTGGGTGTAGGCGGGCTCCAGGGACTTGCGTACGACGTAGCCGCGCAGACCGTTCTGCTCGGTGGCGTACGCCGTCGCGGCCCTGGCCTTCGCGTCCCTGGCGGCCCGCGCCTTCGCGGCCGCTCCCGCGTCGGAGCCGTGCACCACCGCCCAGGACCGCAGGGCCGCGGCCGGGGTGAGCTCGGAGCCGGGGCCCTCGGCGGGCGGCGCCCCGCCGCTGCCGGTGGCCTGGACGATGCGGTGGGCGGCAACCGCGTCGATGTCGGCGATGTCGACCTTTCCGGCGGTCAGCGCCTTGGTGCGGTCCTGCGGCTTGACCGCCTTGAAGACCAGCGAGTCGAGCTTGGCCCGGCTGCCCCACCAGCGCGGGTTCCGGGTCAGCGTGACGGAACCCGTCGCCTTGTCCACGCCGCTCAGCCGAAACGGCCCCGCGGTCGCCTTGAGCGTGGACCGCGCGCCGTCGTTGAAGGCGTTCGGGGAGCCCGTCACCTGCTTCGGGTACAGCGGGGAGAAGAGGGAGCGCCAGTCCGCGTACGGCTTGGCGAAGGTGACCTTGACCTCCAGGTCGTCGGCGCCGCGCTCGATCTTCTCGATGCGCTCGTACCCGGCGTTGCGGGCGGTCCAGAACGAGGACTCCTTGCCGCTCAGCGCGCGCCACTGGGCGACGAAGTCCGGTGCCCCGATCTCCCGGCCGTCGCTCCACACGGCCTGCTGGTTGAGCCGGTAGAGCACGACCTGCCTCGGCTCGTTCTCGACCACCTTCGCGGACTCCAGGTAGTCCGGGTTCAGCTGCGGCCGGCCCTTGACGTCCAGCGGGAAGAGGGTCGGCAGGAGCGCGCCGGTGATCCGGGTGGTGGCACTGTCCGCGTCCGCCTGGAAGACGTTGAGGGTGGCGGGCATCGCGTCGATCGCCCAGTTGACCGTGCCGCCCTCCGTGACCTGGGAGCGGGCCGCGGGTGCGACGTCCTGCGGGACGACGGGGGCGGCGGCCTCCTCGTTGCCCGAGCTGCAGCCGGCCAGTACGGGGAGCGTGAGCACACCCGTGGTGAAGAGCGCGAGCGAGCGGCGCTTTCGGGCTGTCCCGCGCGGGACGCCGACGTGGGACATGGCTGATACCTCCGGAGACGGCCCGGACCACCCGTAACCGAATGGACCGAATCATGCATGTTTGGTGGCATTTACAGTTGATCACACTGATTCCGTCCATCCACTGAAAGCGGCCACGCGCGAGGGGTGCCGCAGACACGGCGCAACGACCCCCGAACCTCACCCGCGCGGCGGAGCTCCGGCACCCGCACGAACCCGTGGCCATGGCCGTGGCCGGAACCCGACCCCTCGACAACGGCCGGAACTCGACGCCCCGGAGGGCCCGCCTGGGACCTTTCAGCCGGACCGGTGAGCCGGGGCGGCCCGCTCCCTTCACAAACGGGATGTGACGCGCGACACTCGCATGCGCATGAGCATGGCCACCCGCGACTGCGGAAGTGAGAGCAAGTCATGTCACTGCAGGACGAATTGACGGCAGTTCAGCACTGTCTCGACGACCTGGCCCGCACCGTCGGGCGGCTGGAGCGGAGCCTCGCGCAGCTGCGCGAGGTGGGCCCCGCACCGGACCCGCTCGCCCCGGACGGCCACGCCGACCCCGTCGACGGCGTCATCACGATCACCGAGGCGCCGTACGACACCACTCTGTGGACGGACTCGGACGACGAGGGTCTGGGCGTCCGCGGCAGGCACGCCCCCTAGGAGAACTCCTTGGCCACCGATACGGAAACAGGTACGAATTCAGGTAAGGACTCAGGCGAGGATCCGGGTGCGGCTCCGGGCACGGAGCCGCCGGCGGGGCTCGGAGCCGGGACCCGGACCGCGGGTGTGCACCACGCCTCGCGGGCCGCCATCGCCGCCCGCCATCTGCGGACCGACCGCTGGTGGCTGGCGCCCGCCGTGACAGCGGCCGGCCTCCTCGCCTTCATCGTCTACTCGACGTGGCGGGCGTTCTCGAACGCCGACTACTACGCCGCGCCCTATGTCTCGCCGTTCTACTCGCCCTGTCTGGCGGACAGCTGCGCCCCCATGCGGCACGGCCCGAACTGGGAACTCTTCGGCAGCTGGTGGGGCCTCTCCCCCGCCCTGCTGATCCTGATCTTCCCGCTCGGCTTCCGGCTGACCTGCTACTACTACCGCAAGGCCTACTACCGGGGCTTCTGGGCCTCGCCCCCGGCCTGCGCGGTCGCCGAACCGCACACGGCGTACACCGGCGAGACCCGCTTCCCGCTGATCATGCAGAACCTCCACCGGTACTTCTTCTACGCGGCGCTGCCGGTCGCCGGGATCCTCACGTACGACACCGTGCTCTCCTTCCGCGACGAGCACTACGCCTGGGGCCATATGGGTCTCGGCTCACTGATCTTCGTCGTCAACATCGCCCTGATCTGGGCGTACACCTTGTCCTGCCACTCCTGCCGGCACATCATCGGCGGCCGGCTGCGGCACTTCTCGAAGCACCCCGTGCGCTACCGGCTCTGGGGCTGGGTGGGTCGGCTCAACGCCCGTCACATGCTGCTCGCCTGGGCCTCGCTGATCAGCGTGGCACTCGCCGACTTCTATGTGTACCTCGTCGCCTCCGGCGCCTTCGACGATCCGAGGTTTTTCTGAATGACAGAGCTCGAACGGCAGCAGTGGGATGTCGTCGTGGTCGGTGCCGGAGGCGCCGGGCTGCGCGCCGCGATCGAGGCGCGGGAGCGCGGAGCCCGTACCGCCGTCATCTGCAAATCGCTCTTCGGCAAGGCGCACACGGTCATGGCGGAGGGCGGGATCGCCGCCTCCATGGGCAATGTGAACTCCGGGGACAACTGGCAGGTGCACTTCCGCGACACCATGCGCGGCGGGAAGTTCCTCAACCAGTGGCGGATGGCGGAGCTGCACGCCAAGGAGGCGCCCGACCGGGTCTGGGAGCTGGAGACCTGGGGCGCGCTCTTCGACCGCACCCCCGAGGGGAAGATCTCCCAGCGCAACTTCGGCGGCCACGAGTATCCGCGTCTGGCGCACGTCGGGGACCGTACCGGCCTCGAACTGATCCGCACCCTCCAGCAGAGGATCGTCTCGCTCCAGCAGGAGGACAAACGCGAATTCGGTGACTACGAGGCCCGGTTGAAGGTCTTCCAGGAGTGCACGGTCACCCGCGTCCTCAAGGACGGCGAGCGGGTCGCCGGGACCTTCTGCTACGAGCGCGAGACGGGCCGCTTCTTCGTGCTGGAGGCACCCGCGGTCGTCCTCGCCACCGGCGGCATCGGAAAGTCCTTCAAGGTGACGTCGAACTCCTGGGAGTACACCGGCGACGGCCATGCGCTGGCCCTGCTGGCGGGCGCTCCCCTGATGAACATGGAGTTCGTGCAGTTCCATCCGACGGGCATGGTCTGGCCACCGTCGGTCAAGGGCATCCTCGTCACCGAGTCGGTGCGCGGCGACGGCGGGGTGCTGCGGAACTCCGAGGGCAAGCGCTTCATGTTCGAATACGTGCCCGATGTGTTCAAGGAGAAGTACGCGCAGTCGGAGGAGGAGGGCGACCGCTGGTACGAGGACCCGGACAACAACCGCCGCCCGCCCGAACTGCTGCCGCGCGACGAGGTCGCGCGGGCCATCAACTCCGAGGTGAAGGCGGGCCGCGGATCGCCGCACGGCGGGGTGTTCCTGGATGTGTCGACGCGGATGTCCGCGGAGCGGATCCGGCGCCGGCTGCCGTCGATGTACCACCAGTTCAAGGAGCTGGCGGATGTCGACATCACGGCCGAGGCGATGGAGGTCGGCCCGACCTGTCACTACGTGATGGGCGGCATAGCCGTCGACTCCGACACCGCCGCCGCCCTCGATGTGCCGGGCCTGTACGCGGCCGGCGAGGTCGCGGGCGGCATGCACGGCTCCAACCGGCTCGGCGGGAACTCCCTCTCCGACCTGCTGGTCTTCGGCCGGCGCGCCGGACTGCACGCCGCCGGGTACGCCGCTTCCACCGACACCCTGCCCGTGGTGGACGAGGCGCAGACCGCCGCCGCGGCCGCGGAGGCGCTGCGACCGTTCAGCGCGGAGGACCTCGCCGAGGGGGCGCCCACGGAGAATCCGTACACCCTGCACCAGGAACTCCAGCAGACGATGAACGACCTGGTCGGCATCATCCGCCGCGCCCCCGAGATGGAGCGGGCCCTGGAGAAACTGGCCGGGCTGCGGGAGCGGGCCCGGCGGGCCGGGGTCGAGGGGCACCGGCAGTTCAACCCCGGCTGGCACCTCTCGCTCGACCTGCGGAACATGCTGCTGGTCAGCGAGTGCATCGCACGGGCGGCGCTGGAGCGCACCGAGAGCCGCGGCGGCCACACCCGCGAGGACTGCCCTGCCATGGAGCGCTCCTGGCGCCCGGTCAACCTGCTGTGCCGGCCGGCCGACGTCTCCGCCGCGCCGCTGGAGGGCCGGATCGATCTCGTACGCGAGGTCACCGAGCCCATCCGTCCGGATCTGCTCTCCCTCTTCGAGAAGGAGGAGCTGGTCAAGTACCTCGCCGATGAGGAGCTGTACGAGTGAGCAGCTACAACGCACGGTTCAGGGTGTGGCGCGGGGACACCGATGGCGGCGGCCTGGAGGATTTCGCGGTCGAGGTCAACGACGGCGAGGTCGTCCTCGACATCATCCACCGCATCCAGGCCACCCAGGCGGGTGATCTGGCGGTGCGGTGGAACTGCAAGGCCGGCAAGTGCGGTTCGTGCAGCGCGGAGATCAACGGACGGCCGCGGCTGCTGTGCATGACGCGCATGTCGGTGTTCACCCGCGAGGAGACGATCACGGTCACCCCGCTGCGGGCCTTCCCGGTGGTGCGCGATCTGGTGACGGACGTGTCGTTCAACTACGCCAAGGCACGGGAAGTGCCCGCCTTCGTGCCCCCGCATGGGGTGAAGGCGGGCGAGTACCGGATGCAGCAGGTCGATGTGGACCGCTCGCAGGAGTTCCGCAAGTGCATCGAGTGCTTCCTGTGCCAGGACACCTGCCATGTGGTGCGTGACCACGAGGAGAACAAGGCGGCCTTCGCCGGACCGCGCTTCCTGATGCGGATCGCGGAGCTGGACATGCACCCGCTGGACGCCGCCGCCGAGTCCGGACTCGACCGGAAGGCGACGGCCCAGGAGGAGCACGGGCTCGGCTACTGCAACATCACGAAGTGCTGTACGGAGGTGTGCCCCGAGCACATCAAGATCACCGACAACGCGCTGATCCCGCTGAAGGAGCGGGCCGTGGACCGTAAGTACGACCCGTTGGTGTGGCTGGGGAACAAGATCCGGCGGCGGGAGCCGTCCTGAGGGGCGTGAGTCCCGTCCCCTGAGGGAGTGGCCCGGATTTTTCGTCCTCGGGGTGCCTCGGAACGGGTTCCGAGGCACCCCGAGGACGTTCCGGATCAGCCCAGCAGCTTGATGATCGCGTCCGTGGTGTCGGTCTCGCCGAGGCGCGGGAAGATCCGCTCGACGCTGTTGTCGTGGGCCTCGGCGCTCATGTCGGTCACCGCGTCCGTGGCGATCGTGACGTGGTAGCCGTACTCGTACGCCGAGCGGGCGGTGGACTCGACGCCGATGCTGGTCGCGACACCGGCCACCACGACCTGGGTCACACCGCGGCGGCGCAGCTGGAGGTCGAGGTCGGTGCCGTAGAAGGCGCCCCACTGCTGCTTGGTGACAACGATGTCGCCCTCCCGCGGGCCGAGCTCGGGAACGATGTCGGCCCAGTCGGCGGCGGGCTGCCCGGAGCGGGCGGGTGCCTCGGTGCGGCCGGGGGCGCCGCCGGTGACACGGACCAGGACGACCGGCAGGCCCTTGGCCCGGAACGCGTCGGCGAGGGTCGTGGCGTGCGCGATGACATCGGCGATGGGGTGGACCGTGGGCAGGGCGGTGATGCCCTTCTGGAGGTCGACGACGACCAGGGCGGTCTTCGGGTCGAGGGTGGTGGCGCTCATGCCGGTGCTCCTTGCTGAGTGGTGCGGGACGGATTTCACGTAGCGGTGGGGCGGTGAGCCGGGCGCCGGATCGGGAGTCAGGGCCCCGGGGCCGCGTCGCGGCCGGTCATGAACCGACCAGGCGGTCCAGGAGGGCGGTCGCCTCGGCCACGGAGCGGCGCTCGGCCCCGTCGAGTTCGGCGGCGATGGCCTCGGCCAGCCAGTTCCGCTTGGCGGCCCGGACCGCCGCGAGCGTCGTGCGCCCGGTGTCGGTGATCGACATGACGGACTTGCGCCCGTCCTCCGGATCGGGCGCCCGCTCGACGAGCCCCTGCTCCTCCAGCGCGCCCAGCGTCAGCCGCATGGACTGCGGGCGTACGAACTCGGCACGGGCCAGCGCGGCCGTGGTGGCCGGGCCCCCGTCCTCGATCCGGGCCAGTACCGAGCGCTGGGTCGGTGTGAGCAGACTCTCCGAGGACGAGGAACGCAGCCGTCGCAGCAGTCTGCCGACGACGGCCGCGAGGTCGTCCGCCACCTGCTCGGCCGTGGGATCGACGGGGGCGGGACCGGGCGATTGCGTCATGCGCCCACCGTAAAGATGCACAGGTCACCTTGCAAGGTTGCCTGTCATTTCCCGGCCTGTACGCCGCCTGTTTTGTCTGCTTATTTCGGAGGGCCTTGCTCGTGCCCGGCCCGCGATCTAGGGTGAATGCGCTTTCACAGCGTGTGTGTCGAGACGTGTCGGTACGGAAGAAGAAGCGGACGGTCGGTCGAGTGAGCGCCCCAACGGTGTACGACGTGGCCGAGCGGTCGGGCGTCTCCATTGCCACGGTTTCACGGGTCTACCGCACCCCGGATTCGGTGCGCGCCCAGACCCGCGAACGGGTCCTTCAGGCGGCGCGCGAGCTCGGTTACGTACCCAGCGGAAACGCCCGCGGACTGGCCAGCCGCACCACCGGAGTGCTCGGACTGTGCTTTCCCGACTACGCCGACCCGGATGCCGAGGCCGACGCCGAGGCGGACAGCGACGCCGACGACGCGGTGATGCTCTACTCCGACCAGATCATCCGCGGCATGGAGCGCGCCGCCCGGCGGCACGGCTACGCCCTGCTGATCGCCGCGTCGCTGGAGGGCGGGCCGGAGAGCCTGGTCGCGAAGGTCGCGGGCCGGGTCGACGGCTTCGCCGTTCTGGCCCAGACGGTGCCGACCGAGGACCTTGAGGTCATATCGCGCCGGCTGCCGGTCGTGATGATCGCCGGGCCTCGCGAGATAGACCACCTCGACCACATCATCGTCGCCAACGTCGAAGGCGAGCGCGAACTGACCCGCCACCTGATCGAGGACCACGGCCTGCACCTGCTCGCCTTCATCGGCGGCGACACCGACTCGCCCGACGCCGAGGCACGGTTCCGCGGCTTCCGGGAGGCTTGCCAGGACGCGGGTCTCCCGGTGCCGGACGCACCGGCCGTCCGGACGACGATGATGACGCAGGCCGAGGGCGCGAGTGCCGCCGAACGGCTGCTGGACGGGGGCGGGCAGCAGCCGGAGGCGATGCTGTTCGCCAACGACCAGATGGCGGTGGGCGCCCTGCGTGCACTGGCGAGACGCGGCATCCGGGTACCCGAGGACATGGCGGTGACCGGCTTCGACGGCATCCCGCTCAGCCGGATCGTCCAGCCGCCACTGACGACGGTGCGCCAGCCGATCCGCCAACTCGGCGAGCAGGCGGTCGAGTTGCTGGTGCAGCGGCTGAACAACGCGAGCCGCGAACCGGTGTCACTCACCCTCCCGGTCTCCCCGATCCGCCGCAGAAGCTGCGGCTGCGGCTGACGGAGCAGGCGGGGCGGACGAGGCAGACAGGGCAGTGCACCTGGGGTGGCCGGGCCCGACCACCCCAGCCGCCCCGACCACCCCAGCCGCCCCAGCCACCCCGGCCACCCCGGCCACCCCAGCCGCCCCAGCCACCCCGGCCGAGACGGCCAACCCGGCCGCCCCGACCACCCCCGTCAGCGCCCCAGCCACTCACCGAAGAACCGCTGCCGCGCCGCCACCAGCCCGGCCGTCTCGGCGGCCGTTCCCGCATGCTCGAAGTGCCCCGCCCTCAGCACCAGCAGCTCCCGCTCCCCCGCGAGCGCGTTGTGCACCGCGAACTGCCCCGGCGGCGGCACCGCCGGGTCGAACAGGGCCGCGGCCACCAGCGTCGGCAGCTCCAGGAACCTTGCGGCCGTCGCGGCGTCGAAGTACCTCAGCACCTCGGTGACCTCGGGATGCTCCCGGTGGTACCCGCGCACCGACTCCCCGCTCCCCGTACACGGCAGGGTGAGCCGCAACGGGTGGTTCCCGAACGTGGGCACCGTCAGCTGCGCGGCCCCGAACCGGTCGTCCCACGGCAGGGCCAGCGCGCCGAGCCCCCCGCCGAAGCTCTCCCCGAGGTAGCCGAGCGGACCCGCCTCCGCCAACTCGGGCACCAGTTCGCGCAGCGCCGACGCCGCACACCACAGGTCCGCCACGCAGTCACCGATCACATACGACTCGCGTGACTCGATGCCGTGCAGCACATGCGCGTCAGCGACGTCCGGGATGCCCGGCACCAGGCCGCGCGTCCCCATCCCCCGCACACAGGGCAGGATCGCGGCCGCCCCGGGCAGCGGCAGCGGCACATCGGGGCCCGGCTCCTGCCGGCCGCCGTAGCCGTGGCCGATGACGAACCCATGGCGCGCCGCCCCGTCCGACGGCAGGGCGAGCCAGCCCCCCAGCCGCACCCCGCCCACCGAGGCGAATGTCACTCGGTGGATCCGGACGCCGTCGCGCTCGTCCTCCAGCGGCCCGATCTCCGGCTCCGTGGCGACCTCGCGAGCGGCCTCGTACCGGGCTCGCCAGAAGTCGGCGAAGCCGTCCGGCGCGAGGGGCGCGGGAAGGGCGGTCAGGTCGTCGAGGGTGCGCCCGTAGGACGGGTCGAAAGGGAAATCATGTACGAACGAGGACATGATCACGACAATATCCCCTCCCTGGATCCACGATTCGGGCCGCCGGCGACCACCCACCCCAATCGTGCGCAATCGGTCACATGGTTCTCTATTTCGCAAACGGCACGCTTACCGTTCGAAGTTGAACATTCAGATATCCGGCACGTTGCGCGAGTGTGACCTAGCACCCTCTTGCGGATTCCCGAATCCCTGCCGCAGAGTGATGTATGCGCTTACAGGCAGCGCATACATTCGGATTGCTCAAGGAGGAGCCCTCCATGCCCCGCACCGCCAGAACCGCCTCCACCGGTATCGGTATCGCAGTCGTGCTCGCTCTTGGCCTCACCGCGTGCGGCAGCTCCGGTGGCGACAACGTCGCCGCGGACAAGAAGCAGACGCTCACCGTCTGGGCCATGGGGGCCGAGGGCGAGAAGCTCGCGGATGTGGCCAAGGTCTACGAGAAGGCCAATCCGAACATCACCATCAAGGTGACCCCGGTCGGCTGGGACGTCGCCCACCAGAAGCTGGTCTCCGCGGCCGCCGCCGGCAGCATGCCGGACGTGGCGCAGATGGGCGGCAGCTACATGGGCGAGTTCTCCGAGCTCGGAGTCCTGGAGCCGGTCGACACCAAGATCTTCCAGGAGAAGGACTTCTTCCCGGCCGGCTGGCAGCAGGGCGAGGTGGACGGCCAGGCGTACGGCGTGCCGTGGTACGTCGACACCCGCGTCCTCTACTACCGCACCGACCTGGCCAAGCAGGCCGGCATCACCAAGGCTCCGACCGACTGGAAGGAGATGCGGGACCTCGCCACCGCCTACCAGAAGAAGGCGGACACCAAGTGGGGCCTGTCCATCCAGCCCAGCGGCCTGGACACGGTGCAGAACTTCTACTCCTTCCTGTACTCGGCCGGCGGCGAGATCGTCAACGACAAGGGCGAGGCCGTCATCGACAGCCCCGAGGCCGTCAAGGCGCTCAAGGAGTACGGCTCGTACTTCGACAAGGGGCTCTCCAACAAGTCCGTGCAGCCCGGCTACGACGTGGTGAAGGACTTCGGCAACGGCCGCGTCCCGATGTTCTTCGGCGGCCCCTGGCACGTCACCCTGCTGAACGAGGGCCAGCCGCAGCTCACGGGCAAGTGGGCGGTGGCCAACGTCCCCTCCGACAAGGCCTCCGTCTCGATGGCCGGCGGCTCCTCCCTGGTGATCTCCAAGGACAGCGAGCACAAGGCCGCGGCCACCGAGTTCATCAAGTACCTGACGGACACCAAGGGCCAGGCCGACTGGTACAAGCGCACCAAGGACCTGCCGGCGAACACCGCCGCCTGGACCTCCGGTGACCTCGCCGACGACGCCGATCTGCAGATCTTCAAGAAGCAGATGGACACCGCCAAGTCCTCGCCGTCGCTGTCCAACTGGACCGAGATCACCGACAAGGTCGACCAGGCCATCGCGAAGGTGACGCAGGGCAAGGCTTCCGCCGAGGACGCGCTGAAGACGGCGCAGTCCCAGATCGAAGGCCTCGTGAAGTAGGAGCCATGAGCACCACGACCGGAAAGGCCGCAGAGTCGGCCAAGGTGCAGGCCGGGCCGGGGACCGCGAAGTCCCCGGCCGCCGGGCCCAAGGGTTCGCGCATGCGTGGGAAGCCCAGGCTGGGCGTGCAGAACATGGCCGGCTGGCTGTTCTCCACTCCCTTCCTCGTTCTCTTCCTCGTCTTCATGGCCGTCCCGATCATCGCCACCCTGGTGATGAGTTTCACGGACTTCGGGCTGCGCAACGTGACGCACCCGCTGGACGCGAACTTCATCGGGTTCGAGAACTACACCAAGCTGTTCAGTGACGAGAAGTTCCTCAAGTCGCTGTTCAACACGGCGTACTTCGTGGTCATCGGCGTCCCGCTGACGATCTTCCTCGGACTGCTCGTCGCCGTACTGCTGAACAACGGCATCGACCGGGCCCGGACCTTCTTCCGCGTCGGCTTCTACGCCCCGGTCGTCACCACCATCGTGGCGGTCGCCGTCGTCTGGCGCTTCGTGCTGGACCCGAGCGACGGCCTCGTCGCGGGCCTCTTCTCCGAAGTGGGCCTCACCGCTCCGGACTTCCTCGGCTCCGAGACGCTCGCCATGCCGTCGATGATCGCGATGGCGGTCTGGCGCAACGTCGGCACGGTCATGGTGCTCTTCATCGCCGGTCTGCAGGCCATTCCCACCGAGGTGCGGGAGGCGGCGCGGCTGGACGGCGCCGGCGTCTGGCAGGAGTTCAAGGGCATCACCGTCCCGCTGCTGCGGCCCACGATGCTCTACGCCACCGTGATCACCACGATCGGCTACCTCAACGTCTTCGAGGAGCCCTTCGTGATGACGCAGGGCGGTCCCTCGGACTCGACGCTCACCGTCTCGCTGAACATGTACCGCGAGGGCTTCAACTTCTTCCACATGGGCTATGCGAGCGCCATGGCGTATGTCCTCTTCGTAGTGATCATGGGCATCACGGTGCTGCAGCTCCGACTGCTGAAGGACAACACGAAATGAGCGCCACCAATGCACCGGGCGCCGTCTCGACGGCGCCGTCGAAGAAGCCCGGGAACGCCGAGCGGAAGGACCGGGCCCGGCAGCCCAGGTCCCTGAAGCGGATCGCCGTCTACGTCCTGCTCTCGCTCGGCCTGCTGATCATGTCGGCGCCGTTCCTGTGGATGGCCCTCTCCGCGTTCAAGACGTCGAGCGAACTGACCGCGAGCCCGCCGGTCTGGATCCCGACCGAGTGGACCCTGGAGAACTTCCGGGACCTGCTCGACAAGCTCGATCTGCCGCTGTACTTCATGAACTCGGTGATCGTGGCGGTGCTGGTCACCGTGTCCAACCTGGTGTTCTGCTCGATGCTCGGCTACGCCCTGGCCAAGCTGAGGTTCGCGGGCCGCAACAAGATCTTCGGTCTGGTTCTCGGCGCCCTCATGGTGCCCGGCAACCTGATGCTGCTGCCGCTGTTCGTCCTGATGAGCAAGTTGCAGCTGATCGACTCGTACGCCGGTCTGGTGCTGCCGTTCGCAGCCGGTGCCTTCGGCGTCTTCCTGATGCGGCAGTTCATGCAGTCGATCCCGGACGAGCTGCTGGAAGCGGCCCGGATGGACGGCGCGGGCGAGTGGTACATCTTCTGGCGCATCGTGATGCCGCTGGTCAAGCCCGCCCTGGCGACGCTGTCGATCTTCACGTTCCTCGGTTCCTGGAACAACTTCGTCTGGCCGCTCATCGCGACCAACGACCCCGACAAGTACACCCTTCCGGTGGCCCTGGCCACGTTCGCCACCGACCCGAACAAGGCCGGCGGATCCAACGGCATGCTGATGGCCGGTTCCTTCCTGATCGTGCTGCCGGTCCTGGTCGTGTTCATCGCGCTCCAGCGGCACTTCACGCAGGGCATCGCCACCGCGGGCATGAAGTAGTACGCCCGCGGGGGCGGCCCCGCCCCGCCCCCGGCCGCCCCACCGATACGTACGTGGCCCGCACCCGCACACCCGCCGGTCACCCCCCCTCACGCACCAGAAGGACAGTTTGCGATGACTCACACCCAGGTCCCGTTCCCCGAAGGCTTCCTGTGGGGCGCCTCCACGGCCGCCCACCAGATCGAGGGCAACAACACCAACAGCGACTGGTGGGTCAAGGAGCACACCGCGGGCACCCACATCCAGGAGCCCAGCCTGGACGCCTGCGACAGCTACCACCGCTGGCACGAGGACATGGACGTGCTGGCCGGACTGGGCTTCACCGACTACCGGTTCTCCATCGAGTGGGCCCGTATCGAGCCCGCCGAGGGCCAGTTCTCCCGGGCCGAGCTCGCCCACTACCGCCGCATGGTCGAGGGCGCCATCGAGCGCGGGCTGCGCCCCATGGTCACCCTGCACCACTTCACCGTGCCGCAGTGGTTCGAGGCGCGTGGCGGCTTCACCGCCGAGGGCGCGACCGAGCTGTTCGCCCGCTACGTCGCGGCCTGCGCACCGGTGATCAGCGAAGGCGTCAGCCACGTCTGCACCATCAACGAGCCGAACATGATCGCCGTGATGGCGGGCCAGGCCAAGCGCGGCGATCTCAGCTTCCCGCCCGCCGGTCTGCCGACCCCCGACGACGAGACCACCCAGGCCGTCATCGCCGCCCACCACTCGGCCGTCAAGGAGGTCAAGGCGATCAACGCCGACATCCAGGTCGGCTGGACCATCGCCAACCAGGTGTACCAGGCCCTGCCCGGCGCCGAAGAGGTCACCGCGGCCTACCGCCACCCCCGCGAGGACATCTTCATCGAGGCCGCCCGCGGCGACGACTGGATCGGGGTGCAGTCCTACACCCGCACCAAGATCGGTACGGACGGACCGGTCCCGACCCCCGACGACGCCGAGCGCACCCTCACGCAGTGGGAGTACTACCCCTCCGCCGTCGGCCACGCGCTGCGCCACACCGCCGAGGTCGTCGGTCACGACATCCCGCTGATCGTGACCGAGAACGGCATCGCGACCGACCGGGACAGCCGCCGGATCGACTACTACACCGGCGCCCTGAACGAGGTCGCCTCCGCCATCCAGGACGGCCTGCGGGTCGAGGGCTACCTCGCGTGGAGCGCCCTGGACAACTACGAGTGGGGTTCCTACACGCCGACGTTCGGCCTCATCGGCTGGGACCCGGAGACCTTCGAGCGACTGCCGAAGCCGTCCGCCACCTGGCTGGGCGAGATGGGCCGCACCCGCGCGCTGCCGCGTATCGCCGACTGACGTCGGCCCTCGGACCGGGAGCCTCCTGACGGTTCCCGACCGTGCGGGGTCCGGCGGTACCTGACGGCCGCCGGACCCCGCCACCAACATCGGACGCGGGGCAGTCACATGGCGACGGCCGGCATCCGCGTCCGGCAGGGCGCTGCACGCACGGCAGGCGCGGGCACGTCGCGGGGAGTCTCTCCGGGCGCTGAACGTGGCCCCTCGCCGGGTCGCGGGTGACCGAACGTGGACATAGCCTCACAGACGTGATGCCGCCTGTGAGCCGAACCCGGACCGTCATACCGGGCCGGGCCCTGCTCGCCGTCCTGCTCGCGGTGTGCTGGCTGACCCTTCCTGCCGCGCTGTCGGCGCGCGCCGACGACCCCGTCACGCTGTCCCGGGACGGGCAGGTCACCGACAGGTCCGGCGCGCTGGAAGACCGCAGGGGCCAGGTGGTCACCGCACTCGACCAGCTGTACGAAAAACGCCGCATCCAGCTCTTCGTGGTGTACGTCCGTGATTCCTCCGGGCGGTCCGCGCGGAACTGGGCCGCCGACACGGCCGACCGCAACGGGATCGGACGCGACGACAACCTGCTCGCCGTCGCCACCCACGACCGGCGGTACGCGTACTCCGTCGGCCAGGACTCCCGCTTCACCGACGCCCAGCTCCACGACGTGGCGAGCACCGCCATCGAGCCGGCGCTCAAGGAGAACGACTGGGCGGGCGCCGCGATCGGGGCCGCCAACGGGTACTCCGCCGTCCTGACCGGCGCGGCCGTACCCACTCCGACGATCACCCCGGGCGCCGACGACCCCGGAACGGGGAACTCCGGCGGGACGAGCGTCGGGGACCTGATCCTGCCGATCGTCGTCGTCGGCGGAGCCGCGGCGGCCGCCGCCTATGCGCACACCCGACGCAGACGACGCACCGCCACCCGCACGACGCCCGGCGCGACCGGCTGGGGACGGGAGGACCCCGACCGGAACACGTCACCGGCGCCGCCCACTTCGCTGCCGGAACTCGACGCCCGGGCCAAGGAGACACTGGTCGGCACGGACGACGCGGTCCGCACCAGCGACGAGGAACTCGGATTCGCCACGGCCCAGTTCGGAGAAGCGGCCGCAGCACCGTTCACCGAGGCGGTTGCGTACGCCAGGGGCGAGCTGACGGCCGCGTTCCGGTTGCGCCAGCAGCTCGACAACGCCATCCCCGAGGACGACGCCACCCGCCGGCGGATGCTGGACGAGATCATCAGCCGCTGCGAGGACGCCAACTCCCGGCTGGACGCGGTATCCGAGGACTTCGACCGGCTCCGTGCGCTCGAACACAACGCCCCCCAGGCGCTCGCGGCGGCCGAGACCGCGTTCCGTGCGCTCGCCGGCCGGGTCTCCGAGGCCGGGGCGACCCTCACCTCCCTGCGCAGCCGCTACGCAAAGTCCGTCTCGGCCCCCGTCGCCGGTGACATCGAACAGGCCAAGGACCGGCTCGTGTTCGCGACGTCGTCACTCAATCAGGCCCGGCAGTCGGTGGACGGCGGGGACAACGCCGCCGCCGCGGTGTACGTACGGGCCGCCGAGGGCGCGGTCGACCAGGCGACCACCCTCGTCGACGCCGTGGACCGGCGCGCGCGGGAGGCCGAGGAGGCGGCGGGCCGGCTGCCGGCCGCGCTCACCGAGACGGAGACGGACCTGGCCGACGCGGGCGGGCTGCTGGAAGGCACCACCGCGGGGGCGTCCACAGCGGATCTCCGGGGCCGGATCACCCGCGCGCGCTCCGTGATCCGCGCTGTGCGGGAAGAGCTGCGGGCCGGTCCGCACGACCCGGTCGACGCGCTGCGCCGGGTGGAGGAGGCGGACGCGGCACTGGACGAGGCGCTGGCCGGTGCGCGTGAGCGGGAGCAGGGCGACCGGCGGGCCCGCTCGCTCCTCGACCAGGCGATGCTCACCGCGCGCTCGGCGATCGGCGCCGCCGCCGACTGCGTCAGTACCCATCGTGGAGCGGTCGGCAGCCAGGCCCGGACCCGGCTGGCGGAGGCCCAGCGACGGCTGGAGCGAGCCCGTGAACTGGCCGGGACGGACGACGCGCAGGGGGCGCTGGCCGAGGCGCACCGGGCGGACTCACTGGCCGGGCAGGCACAGAGCCTGGCGGAACAGGACGTGCGGACATACGGCAGCCGAAATGGTCCGGGCGGTGCGCAAGGAGGGGGCAGCAGCGGCGGGGGTACGGGCGGCGCGGTCCTCGGCGGAATCATTCTCGGCGGGCTCCGGGGCGGGGGCGGCCGCGGCGGCTTCGGCGGGGGCGGCGGGCCGGGCAGTTTCGGTGGCGGGGGCACCCGTGGCCGGCGCGGCGGTGGTGGCCGGTTCTGACCGCCCGGCGCCGCCCCGCACTCGCCGGCCTGCGTACGGATCACTCGTGGATCAGCACGGGACACACAGGAGAGGTGCCATGACCAAGCAGACCGTTCTCGGACGCGTCACGCAGCTGGCGAAGGCCAACATCGACGCACTGCTCGATCAGGCCGAGGATCCGCAGAAGATGCTGGATCAGCTGATCCGCGACTACACGTCCAACATCTCGGAGGCCGAACAGGCCGTCGCCACGACGATCGGCAATCTGCGGCTGATGGAGCAGGACCACCGGGAGGATGTCGAGGCCGCCGAGGAGTGGGGCGAGAAGGCGCTCGCCGCCAGTCGCAAGGCGGACGAGCTGCGTGCGGGCGGATCGGCGGCCGAGGCCGACAGGTTCGACAACCTGGCCAAGGTCGCGCTCGGCCGGCAGCTCCAGTCGGAGAAGGAGGCGAAGACCGCGGAGCCCACCATCGCCTCGCAGACGGAAGTGGTGGACAAGCTCAGGTCCGGGCTGGACCGGATGAAGGCCAAGCTGACGGAGCTGAAGCCCAAGCGGGACGAGCTGGTCGCACGGGTCAAGTCCGCCCAGGCGCAGAACCGGATGATGGACTCCGTCAGCAGCATCGACGTCCTCGACCCGACCAGCGAGATCGGCCGGTTCGAGGACAGGGTGCGGCGCGAGGAGGCGAAGGCGCTGGGAAAGCAGGAGCTTGCCGCTTCGTCCCTGGACGCCCAGTTCGAGCAGTTGGACACGCTGGGTGCCAGTGCGGAGGTCGAGGCGCGTCTCGCGGCCCTGAAGACGGCCTCGTGAGTCCGGGCGGGGCCCTGGTCAGTACATGCTCAAAAGCTCCTCGACCGTGCGCTCGGCGGCCGGCCGGCCGTCGGGCAACGACAGTTCGAACCAGACCGTCTTGCCACGCGGTGTCCGCCTCGATCCCCAGGCCGCACTGAGCAGCCCGACCAGTTGCAGACCCCGGCCGCCCTCGTCCGTGTCGCGTGCCCGCCGTCGCCGCGGCTGGACGAGACCCGCGTCCCACACCTCGCACACGAGGGTACGGTCGCGCAGCAGCCTGAGCCGGACCTCGCCCTCGCCGTACCGCAGGGCGTTGGTGACCAGTTCGCTGACGAGCAGTTCGGTGGTGTCCACCAGGTCGTCGAGGTCCCAGGCGAGCAACTGACCGCGGGCGAGTTCGCGGGCGCGGCCGACCGAGCGGGGTTCTCTGGGCAGTCGCCAGTCGCCGACCGCTTCGGCCGGCAGCCCCTGGATGCGGGCCATCAGCAGGGCGATGTCGTCCTCGCCGTGCCGGGTGTCGAGGGTGTTCAGTACCCGGTCGCAGACGTCTTCAAGCGGCCGCGCGTGTTCGACGAGGGCGCCGCGCAACGCTTCGAGTCCCTCGTCCAGCGGGTGATCGCGGGACTCGACGAGGCCATCGGTGTAGAGGGCGAGGAGGGCGCCCTCCTTGAGTTCGACCTCGACTTCCTCGAAGGGTTCGCCGCCGACTCCGAGCGGCATGCCGGGCGGGACGTCGAGCAGCAGCGCCGGTTCACCCGGCTCGGCCACGACGGGGGGAAGATGGCCGGCGTTGGCGAAGGTGCACCGTCGGGTGACGGGGTCGTAGACGGCGTAGATACAGGTCGCCAGATAGACCTCGGCGAGGTCCGCCTCGCGGGATTTGTGGGCGGCCCGTGAGGGCCACTGGGCGCCGCCGATCCCGCCGGACGAGGTGCTGCCACCGGGGGCGCCGAGGCCTCGGGCGACTTCGTCGAGCGCGGAGAGGACCTCGGCGGGCTCCAGGTCGAGGAGCGCCAGGGTCCTCACGGCGGTTCGCAGTTCCCCCATGGCGACCGCGGCACGCAGTCCGCGTCCCATCACATCGCCGACGACGAGGGCGGTGCGGTGCCCGGGGAGTTCGATCACGTCGAACCAGTCGCCGCCCACCTCGGTCGCCGTGTTGCCGGGCAGATAGCGGCAGGCTATGTCGAGACCCGCGGCCTCGGGGTCGCCGGGGGGCAGCAGGCTGCGCTGGAGTATCAGGGCACGCTCGTGCTCGCGCCGGTAGAGGCGCGCGTTGTCCATGCAGACGGCGGCACGGGCGGCGAGTTCGGTGGCCAGGGCCCGGTCCCGTTCGCCGAAGGGCTCGCTGCCCTTCGTACGGGAGAACTGCACGAGTCCGATCACGGTGTCGTGGGCGACCATCGGCACGGCGAAGGTGGACTGGACGAATCCGCGGTCGTCGCCGGGCACGTCCTCGACACGGCCGGTGCGCAGCGCGATGGCACACGGCGAGTTGAACGGGTAGCGGTGCACCGCGCCGAGCGCGGGCGCCCCGGCGACCCTCCGGGCCTGCGAGCCGTCGCCGACGGAGTCGGGAACGGTGTCCGCGACGGTGTCGGGCATGGCGTCCGACACGGCGCTGGCGAAGGCGACGCGGCACAGTTCGGCGGAGCCGCCGACCGATTCCTGACGGAGGGAGCTCCAACTGCCCGGCGGTGCCTCCTCGCCGGTGAGCAGTGCCTGGTAGAGGTCGACGGACGCCAGGTCGCAGAAGCCCGGTACGGCGACGTCGAGGAGTTCGCGTGCGGTGGTCTCCAGGTCGAGGGAGTTGCCGATGCGCGCGCTGGCCTCGTTGAGCAGGGCGAGGTTGCGCCTGGCGCTGGCGGCCTCGCGGGCGGCGATATGACGCCGGGTGACATCGGTGGCCAGTCCGGCGATACCGATGGGGCGGCCCGATCCGCTGTGCACCCGGTAGAGGTTCATCGACCAGTGGCGGCGCTCCGGGTCGCCCGGGGCGGTACCGACGAGCTGGAGGTCGGTGACGGATTCACCGGTCGCCAGGACGCGGCGGAGTGTGGCGGCCAGCCGGTCTGCCTCCGCGCCGGTGAGGTAGTCGTGAACGGTGCGGCCGTGGTGGTCGTCGGCCCGGCCGCCGAAGACTGTGGCGAAGCGCTCGTTGGCCCGCAGCACCGTGAAGTCGGTACCGAACAGCACAAAACCGAAGGGAGATTGGCCGAAAATTGCCTGCGAGGCCGCAAGGTCCGTCTCGATACCGCGCAGCGCCCGGACATCCACGACGATGCAGACCGCGGCCCGTTCGCCGGTCACCGTCTCACTCGGCATCACATAGATCTCGGCGAGCCCGTGCAGGGCGTTCTCGCCCGGCATGCGGAACGGGACGAGGCCCGTCCACTCCTTGCCGTCGAGCACCTCACCGATCCGGCGGTGACCGTCACGGCGCAGCTGGCCGGGCATGAAGGCCTCGACGGGATCCTTGCCCACCACCTCGTGAGCGGCAACGCCAAAGAGACCGGCGGCCCGGCGGCTCCACTGCTCGATCAGCCCGTCGGAGCCGATCGAGAAGGAGGCAACCCTGACGTAGTCATAAATCGAGCCAGGCGGACTGCTCTGCCACACGACGTCGCCCGCTGTCCCAGGTATTTCGCTCACGCGACCGTCCCCTCCAGCTCACACACCGGACCGGTCCTGCCCGCAGTATTCAGCACTACGGCCCTCACCGACACGGCGTTCACGATCACAGCACGGTCTCAGTCCCTTTCAGCCAGGTTCTGCCCGACCTCTGGTGATCGCTGTTCGTCCCACCCCACTCCTAACCAGGCAGGGCCAGCTCGAACCACACCGTCTTGCCGGTCTTTCCGCGTCTGGTCCCCCAGCGCCGGGCGGAACAGGCCACGAGCTGCAATCCCCTGCCGCCTTCGTCGTCGGGTCCCGCCCTGCGTTCGGTGGGCGGATCCGGAAGCGGATCGGAGACTTCCACCAGCAGCGCGGGGTGCGTGACAGGGCCGTCACCGTTGGGATGAGGGCGCACCAGCCGCACGTCGATGGGGCCCGGCGTGTAGCGCATGGAGTTGGTCACCAGCTCGCTGACCAGGAGTACAGCCACATCTCCGACCGCTGTGTCGATCCCCCAGCCGCGCAGCGCCTCGTGGACGGCGTGCCGTGCCGTGCGCACTGCGCCGGGAACAGCGGGAAAGCTCCACTCGGTGCAGTCGCCTTCGGTATCGATCACGCCGATCACTTCCCAAGACCAGCATCGGAGAGCGTCCTGTCCAAAGGGGATCAACCAGGGCATACCCGATAATCCGCGTGAAATACCGCCGGGGTCGACACGTGGGGCGTACGGGTGCAGGGCCATGCGCACGAACGGGTGTGCGCGCAGAGAAAGGGCGCACGGGCCCATCGGCACGCGCCGCCGACCAGTCACCTCGCTCAACGGCATGCGCCGCTGACCAGTCACTCCGCTCAGCGGTGCGCACCACCGGCCAACCTCTCCGTTCAGCGGTGTGCACCGTCGGCCAACCGCTCCACCCAGCGACGGGCGTCGCGGGTCGGCCACTCCGCTCGGCGGTGCGCGCCACGGGTCAGCCGCTCCGCTCAGCGGTGCGCGCCGTCGGCCAACCGCCGTACGGCTTCGGCGACTGCGGGCCGGTCCTGCTCCAGCCAGTCCACGGTGTCGCCCTCACCGGGTCCGAGCCAGCGCAGCTCGTCGTGGTCCTGAAGCGGCGCGGGAACACCCGACACCAGACGGGCCGTCCACACCCGGAGCACATAGCCGGGCTTCAGCGGCCACTCGCCGGGGATCCGCTCCAGCGGTTCCGTCTCGACGCCGAGCTCCTCGCGGAGTTCGCGCACGAGCGCCTGCTCGCCGCTCTCCCCCGGCTCCACCTTGCCGCCGGGCAGTTCCCAGCGGCCGGCCAGCTCGGGCGGGGCGCTACGGCGCGCGGCGAGCAGCCGCCCCCGGTCGTAGACGGCTCCGGCCACCACCACACGATCACTCATGCCTCGGAGCGTAGTGCCAGGCCCCGACCACCCCGGAGGGCGCGGCACGGTCACCGGGGCTCCGGCGGACGGCCGGACCGGCGCACTACTGCGGCCGCGCGCTCTGCCCGATGCGCTCCACCCAGTAGAGCTGCTTGTGGCCGTGCCCATCGAGCTTGTCGGCGGCCCGCTGGGCCTCTTCCTGCGTGGTGTATCTGCCCACGCGGTAGCGGTTTCCGTTGTCGTCCTGCCGTATCACCAGCCAAGGGAGCACGGCCCCGCTGTCGCTCATCGTGTCCCTCCCGAGCATTGCGCCCCTCCCCTGAACGACGTGCACGTTTCTAAGAATCCCCAGGAAACCGCAGTACGCATATGCCCGAGCGTACGCCTGACCTTCACGCAACGAATATGTATTTGCACAAAGAGATACCGATCCGGCCAGGAGTGGACCAATACGTAGGGGGCGCATCCAGCTGGATGCGCCCCCTGGGCCACTCGGACCGATACGAGCGGGACATGACAAGCCGTCACAAGTGACGTCGCGCCCGGCCGTTACGAGACCTGGGCAGCCGCCAACGTGTCGTCATGCGCTCCGGACGAACGCCTCCGGCACCGGCCGACCGACAGGTACGACGACGCCGGGCATCGGCCACCCGCCACCGACGCCCCCTCCGGTGCCGGTCACCTGACCGGAAGGTGGTAGGCGATCCGGTAGCGATCCGCGGGCACCACCACATCGGCGGTCTCGACCGGTCGGCCCGATGCGTAGTACGTGCGCTCGATCACCATCACCACATGCCCCGGCACCCCGCCGAGCGCCAGGAGCTCCTCCGCCAGCCCCGGGCGCGCACCGACCTGCTCGGCCACGTTGTCCACGACCACATCGATCGCGGCCATCCGCTCGACCACCCCGCAGCCGCCCAGCGGGCCCTCCTCCGGCAGCATCACCGGCGTCCGCCCCGTGACCGCGAGAGCCTCCCAGGAGGTCGAGAGCATCATCGGCTCACCCGCCTCCCGGAACACGTAGCGCGTGCGCATCACGCGGTCGCCCTGCTCGATTCCGAGCCGTTCGGCGATCTCCGGACTCGCGCCCTCCTGCTCGCTCCGGGATTCCCAGGTCCCCCGCGCCCCCTCCGCCGTCTGCTCCTGCCGGAACGGACTGGCGCCGGTCTCCGACCGGAAGCCGGAGCGGGCGATCCGGCGCGGAACCGGGCGCTCGCGCACATACGTACCGGAGCCGGAGCGGCCCTCGACCAGCCCCTCGGCCATCAACACCTTGCGCGCCTCCAGCGCGACGGTGTCCGAGACCCCGTACTCCTCGCGGATACGCGCCTGCGACGGCAGGCGCGTGTGTGGTGGCAACGAACCATTGACGATCTTCTCTCTCAGATCGCTCGCAACGCGCAGATAGGCGGGCTGCTCACCGAAAGTCACAGGCCACTCCCCAGGAGATTGACAGACTGCGACAGCGTGACAACCGTCGGTTCCAGACCGCAAGCGCAGGCCAGGGTTTCACTCGAAGTGATGATTCGCCACCGACATACGCATACACACCCCGAGCCGCCGCGGCGATTCCGCCCCCCTGTCGCACCCCACCGATCGCGACCGGCATCCGCCACCGCCGGCCCGGGACGGCTCGGGGCGCGGCCCCGGGCGTGACCCGCAGTCAGATGTGACTCACCCCTTGACCTCGCTTGGTCCAGACCAATAACTTCCACCCCACACAGCACGGCTCACGCACCTCTCGGCACACGCACAGAAATGGGCCTCATGCGTCGAAGAACCCTGTCCAAGCTGGCAGTTGCCGTTTGCGCCGTCTCGCTGGCAGCCGCCGTCACACCCGCCGCCAGCGCCTCCGCCGGGCACGGCAAGGACCGCGGCAAGAACCACGCCTCCGCTCCCGCCTACAAGCGCGTCGGCTACTTCACCCAGTGGGGTGTCTACGGACGCGACTTCCAGGTCAAGGACCTGGAGACGAGCGGCACGGCAGCCAAGCTCACCCACATCAACTACTCCTTCGGCAACGTCAGTGCCGACGGCAAGTGCTTCACCGGCAATGTGCCCGGCGAGGCCGACGCATGGGCGGACTACGTCCGTCCGCTGGACGCCGCAGGCTCGGTGGACGGCGTCGCCGACACCGACGGCCAGGCCCTCGCGGGCAACTTCAACCAGTTGCGCGAGCTCAAGGCCAAGCACCCCGGCCTCAAGGTGATGATCTCGCTGGGTGGCTGGAGCTGGTCCACCCACTTCTCGGACGCGGCCCGCACCGCCGCCTCCCGCAAGGCGTTCGTCTCCTCCTGCATCGACCTGTACATCAAGGGCAATCTGCCGGTGGACGGGACACGAGGCGGCGAGGGTGCCGCGGCCGGCCTCTTCGACGGAATCGACATCGACTGGGAATGGCCGGGATCCGCCGGTGACACCGACACGGTGTACCGCCCGGAGGACAAGCGGAACTTCACCGCTCTGGTGCACGAGTTCCGCACCCAGCTCGACGCCTACGCGAAGAGCGACGCCGCATCGCACAAGGGGAAGAACACGCGGAAGGGGTCAGCCGGGCATAAGGGCGCGAACCACGGCTCGAAGCCCAGGCACTACGACCTCTCGGCGTTCATTCCCGCGTCCCCCGAGAAGATCGACGCCGGCTTCGACGTGCCCCGCATCATGCGGGACTTCGACTTCGTGAACCTCCAGGGTTACGACTTCCACGTCTCCGGCGAGAAGACCACCGCCCAGCAGTCCGCGCTGTACGCGAAGGGCGACTTCAGCGTCGACCGGACCGTACGCGACTGGCTGAAGCGCGGCGCCCCGGCCCGCAAGCTGGTGATGGGGATGCCGTTCTACGGTCAGGGCTGGACCGGTGTGACCGGCGGCGGCGACGGCCTGGGCCAACCCGCCACGGCGCCCGCCCCCGCCACCTGGGCCGCCGGTTACGAGGACTACAAGGCCCTCAAGAAACTGGCTGAATCCGGTACGTACAAGGTCCACCGCAATGTCCGGGACGGCAGCGCCTGGCTGTTCGACGGCACCACCGTGTGGACGTACGACGACCCGCAGGTCCTGCGCACCAAGAGCCAGTACATCCGCGACCACCGGCTCGGCGGTGCGATGTTCTGGTCGCTGGACGGGGACACGGACGACGGCGAGCTGATGGCCACCGTGGACCGCGGACTCTCCCGGCGGTAGGAACTCCCGGGGCTGGGGCGGCTGCGACAGTGCAGCCGCCCCAGCCCCCTCAGCCCGGCCCCTCAGCGCATCCCGCCCCATCCCCTCAGCCCATCCCACCCCGTCCTCCTCCCTCCGCTCCCTCCTCCCTCCCCTCCCTCCCCTCCCTCCTCCTGACATGCTGGTAGCCATGGCCACCACGTACCGCTGCCCGCAGGACGGAACCCGCGCCGACATCGCCTCGCTGACCTGGTGCTGCCCGGTCTGCCGCGGCCCTTGGGACCTCGACTTCGAGATCGCGGGCCCCCTTCGTCCCAACGCCCTGTCCGGGCGGGTCAACTCCCTATGGCGTTACGAGGAGGTGCTGCCGCTCGCGTCTCCGATGACCACCCTCGGCGAGGGCCGCACCCCGCTCGTTCCGCTCACCGGTACGGTCTCGGCCAAACTCGACTTCCTGATGCCGACGCTCTCCTTCAAGGACCGCGGCGCGGTGATGCTCGCCGAACTGGCCCGTCGTCTCTCCCCCGAGCGCGTTGTGGCGGACAGCAGCGGAAACGCGGGCACCGCCGTCGCGGCCTACTGCGCCCGCGCCGCACTGCCCTGCACGGTGTACGTCCCCGAGGGCACGTCCCCGAAGAAGACCGAGCAGATCCGGGCCCACGGAGCCCGGCTGGAAATCGTCCCCGGAGACCGCGAGTCGACCGCCCTGGCCGCCCGGGCCGCCGCCGACGCACCCGGCACGTTCTACGCCTCGCACGTCTTCAACCCGTACTTCCTGCACGGCACGAAGACCTACGTGTACGAGATGTGGGAGGACCTCGGCGGCAGGCTCCCCGACGCGATCGCCGTGCCGGTCGGCAACGGCACCCTGCTCCTCGGCGCGGCCCTGGCCGTCACGGAACTCCACGACCAGGGCCTGATCGACACCCGCCCGGCCCTGATCGCCGTGCAGGCCGAGGCCGTTTCCCCACTGGCCGACGCTTTCCACGCCGGGGCGGAGGATCTCCTCGACGCCCCGTCCGGGGCCCTCTCCCCCACCCTCGCCGAGGGCATCGCCATCCCGCGTCCGCCGCGGGCCCGGGCGATCCTGGCGGCGGTGCGTGAGTCGGGCGGCACCTTCCTGACCGTGACCGAAAATCAGATCCGCGGCGCACAACTGGATCTGGCCGCCCGCGGCTTCTACGTGGAGACGACAGGGGTGGCGTGCTGGGCCGCGGTCGGTGGCTGGACGGACCGCAGCGTCGTCGTACCCCTGTGCGGCGCGG
Source organism: Streptomyces brevispora (assembly GCF_007829885.1). Lineage (NCBI taxonomy): Bacteria > Bacillati > Actinomycetota > Actinomycetes > Kitasatosporales > Streptomycetaceae > Streptomyces > Streptomyces brevispora. The sequence continues at coordinate 4,180,791 of NZ_VIWW01000001.1, read as the reverse complement.
GACTCAAGACAGGCCTCGCCACCTGAGCCGGAGGGCCTGACCTGGAGTCCCCGACTCAGCCGATGGCCGCCGCGCCAGCCGGTTGCCGCGCCGGCCGATGACCGCCGCGCAGCCGGTCGGCGACTCAGCCGGTGGCCGCCGCCTCAGCCGGTGGCCGCGTCAGCCGTTCACCCGCGCGCCGTACGCCGCCGCGCTGTGCCCGTTTCCCTTCCCTACGTTCGTAGCGTGAGCCTCTCGCGTATCTCTCTCCTCGCGTCACTGGCCGCGTGCGCCCTGATCGCGCCCCTGCCGCCCGTCCCCCCCACCTCCCCCACCTCGGACCAGGCCGCTCCCGCTCCCGCCTCCGACATGGCCTGCGGCCGCGACACCGACCCCGCCTGGGCGCCGACGTCCACCACGTTCGGCGAGGCCGCGGGCTACGACCCCTATGTCGGCAACGGTTACCTGGGCCACCGCGTGCCCGCCGCGGGCGCCGGATACGCGGAGCCCGGCGGGAAGACCGGCTGGCCGCTGTTCACCCCGCGCTACGACGGCGCCTTCGTCTCCGGCCTCTTCGGCCGCGAGCCGGACCTGGCGGCCGGCCGCGAGGTGATCGCCGCGCTGCCGAGCTGGACGAACCTCGACGTGCGCGTGGGCGACGAGACGTACGGCTCCGCCACCCCGGCGGGCCGGATCTCCCGGTACCGCCAGACGGTGTTCCTGCGCTGCGGACTGGTACGTACGTCGCTGCGCTGGACGACCGCCGACGGCCGCGCGACCGACCTGACGTACGAGGTGCTGGCCGACCGCGCCGCAGTGCACACCGGCGCCGTACGACTGCTCATGACCCCGCACTGGAGCGGCACGGCGACGGTCACGGGCCGGCTCGACCCACGCGGCGCACGCCGGATCGCACTCGACGACGACGGGACGTTCCGCACCCGGGGCACCGGGACGGAGGGCGCGATCGTTCAGACGATGCGCCCGGCCCCGTCCGGCAGCGCGAGCCCGGCCCCCGCCGGCGCGAATCCGTCCCGTGTGAGCGCCGGGCTCACGTATACGTTCGAGAAGTTCGTCGGGGTCGACACCGCGCTCACCTCACGCGCCCCGCGCACCACCGCCCAGGAGGCGTCCCGGCGCGCGGCCCGGCTCGGCTGGTCCGCGGTCCTCGCCGAGAGCGCCGCCGTCTGGCGCCGGGACTGGTCCGCCGACGTGTCCCTACCGGGCAGCCCCGACCTCCAGAAGTGGCTGCGCTCCGCACAGTACGGGCTGCTCACCGCCACCCGCGCCGGTTCCCGCGACAGCATCGCCCCGGCCGGTCTGACCAGCGACAACTACGCGGGCATGGTGTTCTGGGACGCCGAGACCTGGATGTTCCCCGGGCTGCTCGCCACCCGTCCCGAGCTGGCCCGTTCGGTGGTCGAGTACCGCTACCGCACCCGTGACGAGGCCCGTGTCAACGCCGAGAAGCTGGGCTTCAAGGGCCTGTTCTACCCGTGGACGAGTGCGAGCAAGGGCGGCCTCTGGTCCGAGTGCCAGAGCTGGAACCCGCCGCACTGCGTCACGCAGAACCACCTCCAGGGCGATGTCTCACTGGCCGTCTGGCAGTACTACCTGGCCACCGGCGACCGTGACTGGCTGGCCGGCCACGGCTGGCAACTCCTGCAGGGCATCGCGGACTTCTGGGCCTCGCGCGCCACCGTGAACGACGACGGCAGCTACTCCGTGAAGGATGTGGCGGGCCCGGACGAGTACAGCAACGGCGTCACGGACGGGGTGTTCACCAACGCCGTCGCCGCCACCGCCCTGCGCAACGCCACCCGCGCGGCGCAGCTGCTCGGCCACCCCGCTCCGGCCGAGTGGACCGAGGTCGCGAACGGTCTGCGCATCCCGTACGACCCGAAGCGCAAGCTCTTCCTCCAGTACGCGGGCTACGACGGCTCGACGATCAAGCAGGCCGACACCGTGCTGCTCATCTACCCGTTGGAGTGGCCGATGGAGCCGGGTGCGGCGGCCGCCACGCTCGACTACTACGCGGCCCACACCGATCCGGACGGCCCGGCGATGACGGATTCGGTCCATGCGATCGACGCGGCCGCGATCGGGGAGCCTGGCTGTGCGACGTACACCTATCTCCAGCGTGCCGTGCGCCCGTTCATGCGCGGTCCGTACGCCCTCTTCAGTGAGGCGCGGGGCGCGAAGGCGGGCGCGCAGGATCCGCTGTCCGGTTTTCCGGCCGAGGACTTCCTCACCGGCAAGGGCGGATTCCTCCAGGTGTTCACGCACGGGCTGACCGGATTGCGGCTGCGGGAGGACGGGGTGCGGCTGGACCCGATGCTGCCGCCGCAGCTGCCTGCGGGGGTCACGCTGACGGGGCTGCGCTATCAGGGGCGTATGTACGACATCGAGATCGGCCCCCGGACGACCGAGGTCCGGCTGGCCTCGGGTGCGCCGTTCACCCTCCACACGCCGGCCGGTCCGCGCCTCCTGTCGACCGCGCTCACCCTGCCCACCCGCCGCCCCGACCTCGTCCCGACCACCGACGCGGCCCGGTGCCGCCCGGCGACGGCCACCTCCGAGACCCCCGGCCTCTACGCGGCGGCGGCGGTGGACGGCAGTACGGCGACGGCCTGGTCGCCGGACGGGGCGGCGGGGACGCTGACCGTGGATCTGGGGCGGACGGCAGCGGTGACGGGAATCGTGCCGGAGTGGACGGACGTACGCCCCGCTTCGTACGGGCTGGAAACCTCGGCCGACGGACAGCACTGGGAGTTGTACCGGGCGGGCGCGGTGGCCCGCGAGGTGCGGGTGACGGTCCGGTCGGCGGATGGGGACAAGCCCACAGGCGTAAGGGAGTTGAGGGTCACCCAGCCGTAGACCATCCGGGCGGGCGGGGACCGGGGGCGGGCCGGGACCGGGGGCGCCCCCGCCCCGACGGCGGGCCCCGGCCCGGCAGTGGCCCCCCGGCCCCGGCCCCGGCCCCAGGGCAACGGCACGCGCGCCAGGGCCGGCCCGGACTGTCGTACCGCACGGGCCCGGCGAGATGGATGAGGTGGTCGAGGGCGGCGGGCGCTCCGCGCCGTACACGTCGGCAGATGGATGAATCCCGGCCCGGCCGGGAATAGCGGACGCGGGTCGCTGTTGGGCACGGCATGACTTCTGAGACACGCGAGGCATTCGGACGGGTCGGCATCTGGAGCGGCGCCCTGCACGGGGCGCGGGCGGACGACGCGGGAAAGGGGGCGATCACGGAGGCGGTCGCCGAGCTCGAAGAGCTGGGTTACGGCACGCTGTGGATCGGCGGCAGCCCGTCGCCCGACGACGCCGCGGCTGTCGTCGCCGCCACCCGCACGGTCACCGTGGCCACCGGCATCCTGAGCATCTGGGACCACACGGCAGCGGAGGTGGCGGCGCGGATCGCGGCGATGGACGCGAGCGCGCGCGGGCGGTTCGTCCTCGGCCTGGGCGTCAGCCACGGCCCGATGGTGCCGCAGTACACGAAGCCGTACAGCGCGATGGTCGCGTACCTCGACGCGCTGGACGCAGCCACCCCGCCCGTGGACTCCGGACGTCGGGTGCTGGCGGCGCTCGGCCCCAGGATGCTGAAGCTCGCGACCGACAGGGCACTGGGCGCCCACCCCTATCTCGTCACCGCCGAGCACACCGCGGAAGCACGCGAGGCGCTCGGCCCCGACGCGCTGCTGGCCCCGGAACTGTCCGTCGTGCTCGACACCACGCCCGACCGGGCCCGCACCACCGCGCGGAACATGCTGGGGATGTACCTCCAGCTGCCCAACTACACGGACAACCTGCTGCGTCTGGGGTTCACGGAGAACGACTTCGAGGACGGCGGCAGCGTCCGCCTGCTCGACGCGCTCTTCGCCCTGGGCGACGCCGAGCAGGTGAGGGCCCGGACGCAGCAGTACCTGGACGCCGGCGCCGACCACGTCGCCCTCCAGGTGCTCACCGCGGACCGGGGCGGCGCCGGCCTGCCGCGGGCCGAATGGCGTGAACTGGCCGAGGCCTTCGGCGACGAGCTGTAGAGGACGAGCTGTAGAGGTCGGCTCGCAAGGGCAGCCGGACCCGCCGCCGTGCCGGTCCGGCTGCAGGGGCCCGTGCGTGTCGCTCCCGGCCGGGCGGGTGGGTGGCGGTCGGCGCATTCCCCGTGCAGGTCGTCAGCTGGCGGCCGGGGGGCCTTCCTGCGGACCGAGGGCGGGCTCGAACGCGGCGACGTAGCGGTCGAAGTGGCCCTTCCAGACGTCGGCGGCCGCGGTTTCACCAGCGAGGCGGGCGAGGCAGACCTGCCAGCCTGCCGCGTTGCGGGCGGCGATACCGGGGGGCGTCTCATCGGTGAACACCAGGCGGGTGCGACCGTCCGGCTCGGGCGTCAGGGTGAAGCGGAGGGTTTCCTCTCCCCAGGTATAGGCGAGAACGCGGGGCTCCTCCGCTTCCAGGACGGTGCCGGTGAGAGTCATATCGGTCCCGGGGAACGGGAAGCTGATCCTGGCACCGCGCTCCCAGGCGTCAGCGATGACCTCGGACGGAAACCACGCCTTGAGTTCCTCACGGTCGGTGATCGCACGCCAGACCACCGCGGGAGGCTGGGCCAGAACCCGCTCGAAGCGCAGGATCGGCCGGGCGCCGTCGGTGCTCAACGTGGCGTCGGGGGCGGCGTCGGAATCCGTGGGATCTACGGAATCCATGGGGTTGCTCATGATGTTCCTTCCTCCAGATGCCGGCCCAGGCGGTCCAGGCTCGCGCTCCACAGCCTGCGATAGGAGGCGAGCCAGGCATCGAGCTCGGCCAGCGGCTCCGGGCGTATCCGGTACAACCGCCGCTGAGCGTCCACCCTGGCCTCGACCAGCCCGGCTTCGCGCAGGACGCGCAGATGCTTGGAGACGGCCGGCTGCGTCAGTCCCAACTCGTCGACCAATTCGCCGACGGGCCTCTCGCCATCCTTGAGGAGGTCGAGTATCCGCCGACGACTGGGCTCGGCGAGCACTGCGATGACGTCACTTGCCGGGTAGCTCACCCAAACGAATATACGACACCAGCAATATGCCTGCAAGCGCATACAAGACCCCGGAGAGCCGACCGCAACGAAGGAAGCCCGTGTCGACCCCATCGTGCACGGATTTCAAAAAACGCCCCAGTCGGCAAGCTGCGGACTCCGCGCGGACCGCAAAGGCCGCCTAACCCACTCCGCCGCAGGTCAGACGGCCTTTCGCCGCACGTATCAGACGTTGAAGCGGAACTCCACCACAACCGGTCTGACCTGCGATTATGTGGGCGCATCCCAGCACCATCCCAGCACGGGATTCACTGCAAAGTACAAGAAGATCCAGAAGCGCCAAGACTACGCATCAAGACCCGCCCCGGATACAGACCGCGCAGCGCTCCAGACGCTGTAATAGTTTCTGTACTAGATTTGCGGCCATGAAGTCACCCCGCCCCGGCGGCACGGAGAACCTCTCCGTGTCGATGCCCTCCGAACTCCTCGGTGCTCTGCGGACCCGCACCGGTAAGCGCGGCGTGTCCGCTTACGTGACGGCGGCGGTCCGGCACCAGCTCGCCATGGACGGCCTCGCCGAGATCGTGGCCGCCTACGAAGCCGAGCACGAGCCGCTGAGCGAGGCCGAAGTCCAGGCCGCACAGAGCGAGCTCTTCGGTGATGCACCAGCGCCCTACGCGTCGAACGACAGCGCCGCGTGAAGGAGCCCGCAGCCGGGTCCCTGGTGCTCGACTCCCAGGCGCTGTCGCTGGTGCTGCGCAACGACCGTCAGATGGTGACCCGGATCGAGGCCGCTCGTCGCGTAGGCGTGCCCGTCCTCGTGTCGGCCCTGACGGTCGTGGTGTCCGTCTACGGGAAGACGGACACCACCCGGCTGCGCTGGCTTCTCTCCCGCCTTCAGGTCCAGGACGTCACCCAGGCAGACAGCCACACCGCGGTGCAGTTGCTGAGCGACGCCGGTGGCCTACACGGCCACAAGTACGCCATCGACGCCCTCGTCGCCGCGATGGCGCTCCGCTCCCCGGCACCCGCCCTCGTCCTGACCTCCGACCGCGGCGACTGGTCGAAACTGTGCGGCGACCGCGTACAGATCAAGGACGTCTGACCTCGGCGTCTACTCAGGTTGAATCCACCTGCTGATCGACTGCCGCTTCGTAGAAGGCATCCGCGAGGGCGACGATGATCGCGTTGATGGCCGACCCGTCGGTAAAGATGAAGTTTCCCCAAGGCCGGGTAGTTAGCGTTTCCGCTGGTTGTGCAAGGGAGTTGTTGGTGGAGTTGCCGTGTAGCGTCCGGTGCGGACTCTCTTGATCATTCCTTTCTCGGTCCAGCGAACGAGTTGTCGGTAGGTGGCAACGAGGGTGACGTCGCCGAGGTGCTCGGCGATTTCCCTTGCCCGCCAGTGCCGTTCGGGTTCTGCCTGCAGGATGGCCAGGACACGTGCCATGCGGCTGCTGGTCTTGCCGGGGCCGACCGGGGCCGACGTATTGCGGAACGGTCGCTGCGGGCAGCGCGGGCTCCGGGGCTGGGGGCGGCAGGAGCGCGATCGTCATGGATGTTACGGTCCGGCTGCCGTCGGGGCGGCCGTCCTGCTTCCGTTCCGCGTAACGGGAGATGGGGGACTTCACCTTGCGGGTGCTGACCCGGTTTCGCCGCGGTGGCCCGTGCCTGCGGCCTCCTTCGCCGGGGAGTGTGGGCCTGCCCGGGAGGCGCACACCGGCCGTGACCAGAGCGCATAGAGGGCGCGTTCTGGTGCCGACGGTCCTCAAGGTATGAGTGTTGAGGCAGTGGGGCCGATCCGGCCGAGGTAGACCTCGTCGCTGCGCTCATCTCGCAAGGTGCGAGTCGGAGCGCATTGCTGACGATGCTCCTGTGCGGGGCTCCGCCGGATCACTCACGACGTGAGAATCCCGGACTTCGCGGCTATCGGGGCTGCCACGCCCGTACGAGGTCCTCCGGCCCCCAGTGCGCGGTGAGCGGCAGATCATCGGTCACCCCACAGCGGGAGACCGCGACCAGTGGAGTATCCGGGGCGGTACCGGGGACGGCGAGCATGTCGCGCACCAAGGCGTCGTACTCATGACGGCCGAAGGGCTGGGTCTCCAGCCACTTGACCGACCCGACGAAGGACACCTGCCGGGCCACCGGCTCGCGGTCTGCACCGATGAGGTCGATCTCGGGGTTGTTCTGACGGTTCCACCAACCGCCGATGGCCTCGGTCTCGGGCCACTCATCATTGGGCATCAGACGCAGCAAGGACTCGCGGATCAGTGGCTCGACCGCTCGCCCGCGCCAACTGGTCCATGACCGCTCGATGCGTTCCAGTGCCAAGTCACCGCGGCCTCGCTCGATGAGTGGGATCGCGCGTGCCAGGAACGCCAGCCAGAACCGCAGATACGGGTCGGCGATCCGGTAGCGCTTGTTCTTGCTGTCCGGCTTGACCGACAGGGGGAGATCAGCAGCCAGGACTCGCTTGGCCTGCAACATGGCCAGCAGCGGGGAGAGCGTGCCGGACGGCAGAGCGCTGGCGCCGCCGGCCTGGGCTGCGATTGCACTGAACGTGCGCTCACCGCTGCCAACCGCTTCCAGCACGGCCCGTGAGTGCGAAGCCTCGGGGAATTCGCCCAGCAGGGACAGCTCGCCAGCCACCAGCAGGGGCGAGAGAGGATTGGCGACCGACGCCTGCAAGAAGGCTGTACGCCCCATTCCCGGCCGCCACGACTGCACGATCTCGGGGAATCCGCCAGTGATCAACTGGGCGTCGACGGCCCCTGCGGCGTCGAGTTCGGTCATGGCCTGTACGTCGGCCAGGTTCAGGGGGTGGACGGTCATTTTCGCTGCCCGACCGAAGAATGGGCGTCCGTACGACTGCAGTGCCTCCATCACCGATGTATCGCTGCCAACCAGCAGCAGAAGCACGGGCTTGGAGGACAAGTGACGGTCCCAGACAGTCTGGAGTGCGCCCTCGAATTCCTGATCCTGCTCGACCAGCCAGGGCACCTCGTCGATCACCGCGATGCTGGGCGAGTCATCGGGTACCGCGAGCGCCAGTGAGCGCAGGGCCTGGTTCCAGTCCTGCGCCTGGAGGCCGGCGACCAGCTCCGCCCCCGGCAGTAGCGACTGCGCGAGCGTCGCGGCGAAGTCGGCGCGCTCCGTCACAGGGTTGCGCCCACGGGTGGCCTGAAACACCACGTATGCCGCTCCCGAGCGGTCGCAGAACTCCTGGACCAGTCGCGACTTCCCTACTCGGCGCCGACCCGTCATGATCACAGCCCGCCCCCGAGTGGCTCCAACCCCCTCTACCACTGTCCGGTACTGCTCAGCCAGCAGCTCAAGATCTCCGGCCCGACCTTGAAACTCCACGACGCACCCCTGAGGACAATTAACGTAGATAGATTCTTACGTAGGTTGAATCTTACTTCACCTCTGAGCTGACGGACCGAACGGGGAAAGCCCAGGGGCCCGACTCCGAAGAGCCGGGCCCCTTCCGACCTGCTTTTTTGCCAGATCAGTGACGTAACGTATCGAACCCGCTACACGTTGAACCGGAACTCCACCACGTCCCCGTCCTGCATGACGTAGTCCTTGCCCTCCATGCGGGCCTTGCCCTTGGCGCGGGCCTCGGCGACCGAGCCCGTTTCGACCAGGTCCTCGAAGGAGATGATCTCCGCCTTGATGAAGCCCTTCTGGAAGTCGGTGTGGATCACACCGGCCGCTTCGGGGGCCGTGGCGCCCTTCTTGATCGTCCAGGCGCGGGCTTCCTTCGGGCCTGCCGTGAGGTACGTCTGCAGGCCCAGGGTGTCAAAGCCGACGCGGCCGAGGGTGGCGAGGCCGGGCTCTTCCTGACCCATGGACTGGAGGAGTTCCAGGGCCTCGTCGTCGTCGAGCTCGATCAGCTCGGACTCGATCTTGGCGTTGAGGAAGATCGCCTCGGCGGGGGCGACCAGGGCGCGCTGCTCGTTCTTGAAGTCCTCGTCGACCAGCTCGTCCTCGTCGACGTTGAAGACGTAGAGGAAGGGCTTGGTGGTGAGCAGGTGCAGCTCGTGGAGGAGGCGGCCCTTCTCGGTGGCGGCCGTGATGCCGGCGTGGAAGAGGGTGTCGCCCGCTTCGAGGATCTTCTGGGCCTCCTCGACGGCGGCCAGGACCGCGACCTTCTCCTTCTGGAGGCGGGCCTCCTTCGTGAGGCGCGGGACGGCCTTCTCGACGGACTGGAGGTCGGCGAGGATCAGCTCGGTGTTGATCGTCTCGATGTCGTCCTTGGGCGAGACCTTGCCGTCGACGTGGACGACGTTCTCGTCCTTGAAGGCACGGATGACCTGGCAGATCGCGTCCGACTCACGGATGTTCGCGAGGAACTTGTTGCCCAGGCCCTCGCCCTCGCTCGCGCCGCGCACGATGCCCGCGATGTCGACGAAGTCGACCGTCGCCGGCAGCAGCTTCTGGGAGCTGAAGATCTCCGCGAGCGTGTTCAGGCGTGCGTCGGGCACGCCGACGACGCCGACGTTCGGCTCGATCGTGGCGAACGGGTAGTTGGCCGCCAGCACGTCGTTCTTGGTCAGGGCGTTGAACAGGGTCGACTTGCCGACATTCGGCAGGCCGACGATTCCGATCGTGAGCGACACGTTGGCGACTTCCTGAGGGGTGGGCGGGCTCGCAATGACGTCCGGCCCCGGTGGGCCGATTCTCCAGTTTACGGGCGGCCGCGAACACGTATCCACGGGTCCCGTCGGGCGCCGATCCGGTTCCCGTTGGGCCGTGTGGCATCGAACTCATCGCCAAGCTCGGCCAAAGCGCGTGTCCCGCACCTGATTCCTGCCGCCCGGCGACCTACGTTGTCCCGGTGGAGCAGCACAGGACACGTCCCCCGCAGCACAACCCGACTCAGCAGGCCCCGCAGTCCCCGCTGGGGACCAAGGGAGCCGAGGGAGCCAAGGGAGCACCCGGCGAAGGTGCCTCCGCCTATCGGGTGATGAGCGCACCCGCAGGCCGGGCCCGCCCGGTGGCACCTGTTGTGCTCGCCCTGCGGCGACTGCCGAATCCCCGGCTGACCGGTATCGGCGCCGGGCTCTTCGCGGCCGTCACCATGTTCGTGCTGGCCTGCGCGGACTGGTTGCTGTTCGACGACTCGGCCGTCGTGTTCGGTGCGCTGTTCCTGCCGGTCAGCGCGCTGACCGCGCTCTGGGTGCGGCCCGCGGACCTGGTGACCGCGCCGATCAGCGTGCCGATCGCGTTCGCTGTCGGCATCATCCCGATCTCGGGCGGCACGAGCGGTTTCGGCGGACAGACGATGGCCGTCGTCACCGCGCTCGCCGTCCACGCGGGCTGGCTGTACGGCGGCACGCTCATCGCCGGGCTCATCGCGACCGTACGCAAGGTCCGGCTGATGCGCGCCCGGCAGCGGCGGATGCTGCTGGCCGCACAGACCGCGCGGGCGGCCGGCGCCGGCCAGTCGCAATCCCCCCGGCCTGCGGGGCCGGCACCCCGGACCACCGCACAGGCGCCCCGGCGTCGGCAGCACTGACCGGCCGGGAACACCGAGCGGCCCCGGCCGGGGCGGTCGCCACGAAGCCGTCGCAGCCGCAGGCTATGCGCGGTCGCGGCGGTCTCGGCTCGGCCGTCGCCACGCGGCGGTCAGCTGCCCCCCGCCGCCATGGCCGCGCCCACGATGCCCGCATTGTTCTGCAGCTCCGCCGGCACCATCTCGGCCCGTACGTGCTCGATCAGCGGCAGGAACTTGTCGGCCTTGCGGCTGACACCGCCGCCGATGATCAACAGTTCGGGCGAGAACAGCATCTCCACATGGGCCAGGTACTTCTGCAACCGGTGTGCCCAGTGGTGCCAGCTCAGGTCCTCGTCCTCCTTGGCCTTCGTCGACGCGTGCTTCTCCGCGTCGTGACCGTTCAGCTCCAGATGGCCGAGCTCGGTGTTGGGTACGAGCCTGCCGTCGATGAAGAGCGCGCTGCCGATGCCCGTACCGAGTGTCAGCACGATGACCGTGCCCTTGCGGCCGCGCCCCGCGCCGAAGGTCATCTCGGCGATACCGGCCGCGTCCGCGTCGTTCAGTACGGTGACCGGCAGGCCCAGCTTGTCGCTGAGCAGGTTGCGGGCGTCCAGGTCGATCCAGCCCTTGTCGACATTGGCCGCGGAGCGGGTGAGGCCGCCGGTGACCACGCCCGGGAAGGTGATGCCCACCGGGCCCGACCAGTCGAAATGGCCGACCACCTCGGCCACGCTCCCGGCCACGTCCTTGGGCGTGGCCGGGTGCGGTGTGAGTACTTTGTGGCGCTCCTGCGCCAGGTCTCCGCGGTCCAGGTCCACGGGAGCACCTTTGATCCCGGATCCGCCGATGTCCACGCCGAAGATCTCCATGTGATCCACGGTACGGGCAGGCGGCCCGACTCACTTCCCGGAACGAAAACCGGAACGGAACCGGACGGGAACCCAACCGGAACGCCGAACGGGAACCCCGAACCGGAACGCCGATCGGAAACCTGAGCAGATACCCGAGCGGATGCACGGTCGGAAACCTGAGCGGATGCCCGAACCGGGCGCCGTCATTCGGCGGAGAGTGCCGCCGCCTCCGCGCGCAGGTCCCGGCGGAGCTCCTTGGGCAGCGAGAAGATGATGGACTCCTCGGCCGCCTTCACGATCTCCACGTCCTCGAAACCCCGCTCGGCCAGCCACGCCAGGACACCGTCGACCAGCACCTCGGGAACGGACGCACCGGAGGTGACACCGACCGTGGAGACGCCGTCCAGCCAGGACTCCTCGATCTCGTCGGCGAAGTCGACCAGATGGGCGTCGTTCGCACCGGCGCCGAGGGCCACCTCCACCAGGCGGACCGAGTTGGAGGAGTTCTTGGAGCCGACGACGATCACCAGGTCGGCGTCCGACCCCATCTGCTTCACCGCGATCTGACGGTTCTGCGTGGCGTAGCAGATGTCGTCGCTGGGAGGCGAGATCAGGAGCGGGAACTTCTCCTTCAGCGCGCCGACGGTCTCCATCGTCTCGTCGACCGAGAGCGTGGTCTGGGAGAGCCAGACGACCCGGGAGGGGTCGCGGACCTCGACGTTCGCGACGTCCTCGGGGCCGTCGACCAGCGTGATGTGCTCGGGGGCCTCGCCGGAGGTGCCGATGACCTCCTCGTGGCCCTCGTGGCCGATCAGGAGGATGTCGAAGTCGTCCTGCGCGAAGCGGACGGCTTCCTTGTGGACCTTGGTGACCAGGGGGCAGGTCGCGTCGATCGTGGCGAGCTTCCGATCGGCGGCCTCCTGGTGCACGGTCGGCGCGACGCCGTGTGCGGAGAACATCACGATCGAGCCCTCGGGGACCTCCGCGGTCTCCTCGACGAAGATCGCACCCTTCTTCTCCAGCGTCTGTACGACGTATTTGTTGTGGACGATCTCGTGGCGCACGTAGACCGGTGAGCCGTACTGCTCCAGGGCCTTCTCCACGGCGATCACGGCACGGTCCACGCCCGCGCAATAGCCACGGGGAGCGGCGAGCAGGACGCGTCGGGATGTCGTAGCAGTCATGCGTCCCATCGTAAGGCCGTACCGAACAGGCGCGGGGCCGACGGGATCGGAAGACTGATCATCACGCGAACAACGGAGGACTCATGGCCGGCAGCGGCAGCGATTCCGGCAGCGGCCGTGGCAGCGATTCCGGCAGCGGCAACGGCAGTGATTCCGCGGGTGGAAGGGCTTCCGGCAGCGGCTCGGGTTCCGGCAGCACCGCCGACCGGGCGGGGCTGCGGCGGACGCTGGGCTTCCGGGACCTGGTGGTCTACGGGCTGCTGTTCATCGCCCCGATGGCCCCCGTCGGCGTCTTCGGCACGCTCGACGCGAAATCGCACGGTGCGGTGGCACTGGTGTACGTCGCGGCGACCGTGGTGATGGCGTTCACCGCCTTCAGTTACGCGCAGATGGTGCGGGTCGCTCCGCTGGCGGGTTCGGTCTTCGCGTACGCGCGCAAAGGGCTCGGGGAGGGGCCGGGTTTCATCGCCGGCTGGATGGCGATGCTGGACTATCTGCTGATCCCGGCGGTGGCCTATCTCTTCTCGGGGATCGCGATGAACTCGCTGGTGCCGGAGGTGTCGCGGTGGGTGTGGACGGCGCTGGCGGTGGTCCTCACGACGTTGCTGAACCTCTGGGGCGTCCGGGCGGCGGCCCGGGTCGGGTTCGCGGTGCTCGCCATGGAGATCGGGGTGCTGCTGGTGTTCCTGGTGTCCGCGGTGGTGGTGCTCGTGCGGGACGGGGCGCAGCGCGACTGGCTGACGCCGCTCACCGGCGATTCGGGGTTCTCCGCGACGGCGGTACTGGGTGCGGTGTCCGTGGCCGTGCTGTCGTATCTGGGCTTCGACGCCATCGCCACGTTCGCGGAGGAGGTGACGGGCGGCTCGGCGAAGGTGGCGCGGGCGCTGCTGTTCTGCCTGGTGCTGGCGGGGGTCCTGTTCGTGGCGCAGGCGTATCTGGCGGCTCTGCTGGAGCCGATGACGTCGGCGGAGCTGGCCGCCGATCCGGCCGCGCAGGGCTCGGCCTTCTACGACACGGTGAACTCCTCGGTCGGGTTGTGGCTGCACGACCTGGTGGCGGTCAGCAAGGCGATCGGGGCGGCGTTCGCGGCGCTGGCCGGGCAGGCGGCGGCGGGCCGGCTGCTGTTCGCGATGGCCCGGGAGCGGCGGCTGCCCGCGCTGCTGTCCAAGGTCGATCCGCGCTCGGGGGTGCCGCGGATCGCGATCCTGATCGCGGCGGTCGTGACGCTGGTCGCGGCGGTCTGGGCGGCCGGGCGCGACGACGGCCTGGACCATCTGGTGTCGGTCGTGGACATGGGCGCGCTGACCGCGTTCGTCCTGCTGCACGCGTCGGTGGTCGGCTGGTTCGCGGTGCGGCGGATGGAGGGGCCGCCGAGCTGGTGGCGGCACGTCCTGATCCCGGTGGTGGGCGCCGGCGTGCTGATCGCGGTGATCGTGGAGGCGACGTCGAGTGCGCAGGTGGTGGGAGGGTGCTGGCTGGTGGTGGGGCTGGTGGTGTTGGCGGTGCAGCGGGGGCGCCGGATGGGGTGAGGTTGCGGGGGGTGGGGGGAAGTTGCGGGGACCGGGGCGCGGTTGCAGGGGCGGGGACCGGGCGCGCCAGGGTCCGTCCGGCGGGGCTGAGGGCGATGCCCCTCTTCCGGGGGCCGCTCTTCTGAGGACCGTTCCTCGGTGGACGGCTCTTCGGTGGCCCCCTCCTCACCAGGACCCCTCTTCCGAGGACCGTCGGCCGCTCCCGTCGCGGAGCCGTCTCGTTGTCGGTCGTGGCGGATACGCTCGCGCGTATGGCTCTCCAAACATCCGCGGAAGCTCCGCTGCCCGTCGGTGACGTGTCTCGGCTCATCGGCGGCTGGATCGACCGGCTCGGTGCCGTCTGGGTCGAGGGGCAGATCACCCAGCTGTCGCGGCGCCCGGGTGCCGGAGTGGTGTTCCTGACGCTGCGCGACCCCTCGCACGACATCTCGGTGAGCGTGACGTGCTTCCGCCAGGTCTTCGACCGGATCGCGGACGTGGTCACGGAGGGGGCGCGGGTCGTCGTCCTCGCCAAGCCCGAGTGGTACGCCCCCCGCGGGCAGCTCTCGTTGCGGGCCACGGAGATACGGCCGGTCGGCATCGGCGAGCTGCTCGTCCGACTGGAGCTGCTGAAGAAGTCACTGGCCGCGGAGGGCCTCTTCGCCCTCGACCGCAAGAAGCCGCTGCCCTTCCTGCCACAGCTGATCGGACTGGTCTGCGGCCGGGCCTCGGCGGCCGAACGCGACGTCCTGGAGAACGCGCGGCGCCGGTGGCCCGCGGTCCGCTTCGAGGTCCGCAACACCGCCGTGCAGGGGGTGCACGCGGTGAACCAGGTGGTCCAGGCGGTGAAGGAGCTGGACGACATCCCGGACGTCGACGTGATCGTCGTGGCACGCGGCGGCGGCAGTGTGGAGGACCTGCTGCCGTTCTCGGACGAGCAGCTGATCCGTACGGTCGCGGCGTGCCGCACCCCGGTGGTCTCGGCGATCGGCCACGAACCGGACTCCCCGCTCCTCGACCTGGTCGCGGACGTACGGGCCTCCACGCCGACGGACGCGGCGAAGCGGATCGTGCCCGATGTGGGCGAGGAGCTGGACCGGGTCCAGCAGCTGCGGGACCGGGCGCTGCGGACCGTACGGGGGCTCCTCGACCGGGAGGAGCGGGGCCTGGCGCACGCACTGGGGCGGCCCTCGATGGAGCGCCCGCAGCGGATGGTGGACGAGCGCGCGGCGGAGGTCGACGCGTTGATCGGGCGCGGCCGACGGGTGCTGGGGCACCTCCTGGACCGCGCCGACTCGGAGCTCGCCCACACCCGGGCCCGGGTCGTCGCGCTGTCGCCCGCGGCGACGCTGGAGCGCGGCTACGCGGTGCTCCAGCGGGCGGACGGGCATGTGGTGCGCGATCCCGCCGATGCGGGGGCGGCCGGGGACGCGCTCCGGGCGCGGGTCGCGGGGGGCGAGTTCGTGGTGCGGGTCGCCGAGTGACGGCGGCCGGGGCCGACGGGCTTCGGAGCCCATTTCCTATCAACGGGCAGGTCGTAAGGTGGATCACATGACGGACGACGGGACGACGGCTGCGGCCACGGGCACGCTCGGATACGAGCAGGCGCGCGACGAGCTGATCGAGGTGGTGCGCCGGCTGGAGGCGGGCGGAACGAGCCTGGAGGAGTCCCTCGCGCTGTGGGAGCGGGGCGAGGAGCTGGCGAAGGTGTGCCGGCACTGGCTGGAGGGCGCGCGCGCCCGGCTGGATGCCGCGCTGGCGGGACCGGCCGCCCCCGGGGGCGGCGGCGGCCCCGAGGGCGCAGTGGCCGACGCGGGCTGAGTCCGGGCGCTCGTCCACCCTGGGCACGCGAGGCGGACAGGCGCAGCCACGGCGAGCCGGCGCGCGACGCAGGTCTTGTGGAGTGAATCACTCCACCCCGCTTTTAGTTGAAAGTTAACCTACTTCTCGGTTACGGTGATCCTCGTTGCTTGATCCCCCATGTACGTCCGGAAGGTAATACGCAAGATGTCCATCGTTCTTGACCCCGCCGCCCAGGACCTCCTCTTCCGTGAGGCCCGCACCGCCAACACCTTCACCGACGAGCCGGTGACCGAGGAGCAGGTCCAGGCGATCTACGACCTGGTCAAGTACGGTCCGACCGCGTTCAACCAGTCGCCGCTGCGCGTCATCCTGGTCCGCTCGGACGACGCCCGCGCGCGCCTCGTCGCACACATGGCCGAGGGCAACCAGGCGAAGACCTCGACCGCCCCGCTGGTCGCAATCCTGGCCGCCGACAACGAGTTCCACGAGGAGATCCCGGCACTGCTGCCGCACTTCCCGCAGGCCAAGGACGCGTTCTTCTCCGAGCGCCCGGTCCGCGAGTCGTCCGCCGCGCTGAACGCCGCGCTGCAGGCCGCCTACTTCATCATCGGCGTCCGCGCCGCCGGCCTGGCCGCGGGCCCGATGACCGGCCTCGACGCCGCGGGCATCGAGAAGGAGTTCCTGGACGGCGACCACAGCCTGCTGATGGTCGTCAACATCGGCAAGCCGGGCGAGGACGCCTGGTTCCCGCGCCTGCCGCGTCTGGCCTACGACGAGGTCATCACCAGCATCTGAGCCGCACCGGCCGGCAGCCTGCCCGGCCGAGGCCCACGCCGAGGTGCACGCAGACGTACGGGAAAGGCCCTGGAGCACTTGGACATTTCGTCCACCTGCTCCAGGGCCTTTCCCGTACGTCCCGCACTTCCTGCCCGTACGTCCCGTTACCGTGCGGCGTCCCGCGGGTCCCGCTGAGCCTCGCGCGTACCGCTGGGCTCGCCAGGAGCTCCCGTCAGGAGGTCTTGAGCGCCGCCGCCATCTCCGCCAGCCGCTCCGGCGAGGCCGACCCCGTGACGACCGTGGTCGCGCCCTTGTCCTGGCGCACGAGGGCGTCGTACTTCGGGCCCTCCCAGTGCTGCCAGGTCTCACCGGCGACCTGCTGTGTGCGGCCGGTGTTCTTCGCGTCCTGGCTGACCTGGGTGACGTACTTCTCCGCCGGGGACGTGGACTGCTCCACCGCGACGTACTTGCCGTCCGGGTCGAGGAAGCCCAGGTGCCAGCTGTCGTCGGCCCGGCGCTCGTAACTGACGGAGGTCGGCTTCCACTTCTCCGCCAGACCGCTGGGTGCCGCCACCGGGTAGGGGGCCGCGCGCCGCGCCGTCAGGAGCTCGACCCGGTAGTCGACCGCCTTGATCGGGTCGGCCTTGTCGTCGTGCGGGACGAAGATGTAGACCACGCCGGCGACCGCGGTGATCACCGCCATCGACAGGAACATGTCCCGTACCGTCTGCTTGCCTCGCTTGCTTGCCACGGGTCCATCCTCGCATTGGCCCCCGCGGGCCCGACGTCAGGGCGCCCCGCTCATCCGTGACCCGGTCTGCTCATTTTATCAACCTGGCGATAGAGTCATAGCACCCTCATCCGGTCGTCGTCGTACAGAAAGGTGCGCTCCGATGTCCGAGCATCATCTGCCGTCCCAGCTGGAGGTCTCTCCGGAGGCCCCCGACCGCAACCTCGCCATGGAGCTCGTCCGGGTCACCGAGGCCGCCGCCATGGCCGCCGGGCGCTGGGTCGGTCGCGGGGACAAGATCGGCGCCGACGGCGCCGCCGTGAAGGCCATGCGGACCCTCGTCTCCACCGTGTCGATGAATGGCGTCGTCGTCATCGGTGAGGGCGAGAAGGACGAGGCCCCCATGCTGTTCAACGGCGAGCGGGTCGGTGACGGCACCGGCCCCGAGGTCGACATCGCCGTCGACCCGATCGACGGCACGACCCTGAACGCCAAGGGCATGCCTAACGCGATCGCCGTGCTGGCCGCCGCCGACCGCGGCGCGATGTTCGACCCGTCCGCGGTCTTCTACATGGACAAGCTCGTCACCGGCCCCGAGGCCGCCGACTTCGTCGACATCAACGCCCCCGTCTCGGTGAACATCCGCCGGGTCGCGAAGGCGAAGAACTCCACCCCCGAGGACGTCACCGTCGTCATCCTGGACCGCCCCCGCCACGACGGCATCGTCAAGGAGATCCGGGAGACCGGCGCCCGGATCAAGTTCATCTCCGACGGAGATGTCGCGGGCTCGATCATGGCCGCTCGCGACGGCACCGGCGTCGACCTGCTCATGGGGATCGGCGGCACCCCGGAAGGCATCATCTCGGCCTGCGCCATAAAGTGCCTCGGCGGTGTCATCCAGGGGAAGCTCTGGCCGAAGGACGAGGCCGAGCGCCAACGCGCGCTGGACGCCGGGCACGACCTGGACCGGGTGCTGTCCACGGACGACCTGGTCAGCGGCGACAACGTGTTCTTCGTGGCGACCGGCATCACGGACGGTGAGCTGATGCGCGGTGTGCGGTACCGCGCGGAGACGGCGACCACCGAGTCGATCGTGATGCGGTCCAAGTCGGGCACCATCAGGAAGATCGACTCGACCCACCGGCTGTCGAAGCTGCGCGCCTACAGCGCGATCGACTTCGACCGCGCGAAGTGATGGAGGCGCGTCCACGCGAAAAGGCGTAGGCGCGCGTCCACGCGAAGAGGCGCCCCCCTGTGCGGTGGGGGCGCCTCTTCGCGCAAACGGACGCGGTACGACAGACAAGCACGGTGCGGCAGGCAGACGCGGTGCAGCAGGAAAACGCGGTGCGGCTGTCAGCCGGCCGCGGCGATGTGACCGGCCGCGTCGGATGCCTTGAGCTCGGCCTCGCGCCGCCGGCGGCGGGCGAGTGCCACGCGGCGTTCGGCAGCCGTGAGGCCGCCCCACACCCCGTACGGCTCGGGTTGCAGCAAGGCGTGTTCCCGGCATTCGACCATGACCGGGCAGCGCGCGCAGACCCGCTTCGCGGACTCCTCGCGCGAGAGACGGGCAGCGGTCGGCTCCTTCGACGGGGCGAAGAACAGCCCGGCTTCGTCCCGGCGGCACACCGCCTCCGAATGCCAGGGGCCGGCCTGGTCCTCCCGAGCGGGGGTCCGCTGGGAAGGCACGGCGGCGACCTGCAGGGGCTGATGCGGCAGTTGCAGCACGGTCCACTCCTGACGACGGCTTCGCGGGCGAGAAGACGATGCAGCACTCCCTACCCGCTGTGCGCACGCCTATGCACTGAGTGGCACTCAGGCCGGTCCGCGAAATTACCTCCGATCGCGATTTCGGCCTGAATCAGTTCCTCCGCGCTCGCTTCTCCGTCAGTGACCGAGGTGTTTGCGCAGCCGGTCCTGGAGATCCGCAATGAACTTGCCGCGCTTGGGCTTTGCCTCGACGCTGCCGAACACCGAATAGCCGTTGACGACCACCACTGGCGCCTCGGGATCACCGGATTCCAGAGTGACGACTTCGAAACTGCCGAAAATGCCCGTTCCGCTACCGCGCAGCGAGATGTTCTCGGGAACGCGGATCTCTACACTTCCGAAGATGGAGGTCGCGTTGATCACGGTGAGACGCTGTCCGAAAAGCGCCTCGGTCAGATCGATCTCCACACTGCCGAACAACGAGAACGCGTTCGTGCGGCCGCCGACCCGCCAACGCCCCCTGCGGGTGGAACTGCTGAAGACCGCGATCAGGTTGTCGGCCGGGCCCGCCGGCGCCTCCGGACCGTAGGCGTACGGCGCGGTGGCGGGCCTGGCGGCCCCGCCCGGCGCGGGCAGGTCCCGTACCAGCGGCTCCAGTTCACCGACGGTCTTGGCGCGGTAGACCGCGTCGACCCGCTCACCGTGCTCCTCGGCGGTCAGCCGGCCTTCGGCCATGGCTTCCCGCAGGATGTCCGCGATCCGGTCACGGTCGGCGTCGGAGGCACGGATGACGTCGGGTTCCGCCGGTGCGGTGGGCTGTTGGGGGTGCTTTTCGAGGTCCACCGGCCCAGCGTACCCAAACGCGATAGATCGCGACTAGGGTCCGCGCGGTGACGGCGGGGCGCGAAACGGGACGGACCGGGGCCGCCCCGCGCACGGGCGGGGCCGTGTCCGGCCGCACGGGCGGGGCCGTGTCCGGGTGAGCCCTACCTCACAGGCTCGGCACCCCGGCGGGGTTCTACCCTGGTGGGTGCGCTGCCCAAGGGTGGTCAGCCGCCGTCACCGAGTGAGGAATGGCCGTAATGCCAGAGTTTGCGTACTCCGATCTGCTCCCCCTGGGAGAGGACACCACGCCTTATCGTCTGGTCACCTCCGAGGGTGTTTCCACCTTCGAGGCCGACGGCCGCACCTTCCTCAAGGTCGATCCGGAGGCGCTGCGCACCCTGGCCGCCGAGGCCATGCACGACATCTCGCACTACCTGCGGCCCGCGCACCTGGCGCAGCTGCGGAGGATCGTGGACGACCCCGAGGCGTCGTCCAACGACAAGTTCGTCGCACTGGACCTGCTGAAGAACGCGAACATCGCCGCCGCGGGCGTCCTGCCGATGTGCCAGGACACCGGCACCGCGATCGTCATGGGCAAGCGCGGGCAGAACGTGCTCACCGAGGGCGGTGACGAGGAGGCGCTGTCGCACGGCATCTTCGACGCGTACACCAAGCTCAACCTGCGCTACTCGCAGATGGCCCCGCTGAACATGTGGGACGAGAAGAACACCGGCTCGAACCTCCCGGCCCAGATCGAGCTGTACGCGACCGACGGCGGCGCGTACAAGTTCCTCTTCATGGCGAAGGGCGGCGGCTCGGCCAACAAGTCGTTCCTCTTCCAGGAGACCAAGGCGGTCCTCAACGAGGCCTCCATGATGAAGTTCCTGGAGGAGAAGATCCGCTCCCTGGGTACGGCAGCCTGCCCGCCGTACCACCTGGCGATCGTCGTCGGCGGTACGTCGGCGGAGTTCGCGCTGAAGACCGCGAAGTACGCCTCCGCGCACTACCTGGACGAGCTGCCCGCCGAGGGCTCCCCCACCGGTCACGGCTTCCGTGACAAGGAGCTGGAGGAGAAGGTCTTCGAGCTGACGCAGAAGATCGGCATCGGGGCGCAGTTCGGCGGCAAGTACTTCTGCCACGACGTGCGTGTGGTCCGGCTGCCCCGTCACGGTGCCTCGCTGCCCGTCGCGATCGCCGTGTCCTGCTCGGCCGACCGGCAGGCCACCGCGAAGATCACCGCCGAGGGCGTCTTCCTGGAGCAGCTGGAGAAGGACCCGGCGCGCTTCCTCCCCGACACCACCGACGAGCACCTCGACGAGGCGGGGGACGTCGTACGGATCGACCTCAACCGCCCCATGGACGACATCCTCGCCGAGCTGACCAAGTACCCGGTCAAGACCCGGCTCTCGCTGTCCGGCCCGCTGGTCGTGGCGCGCGACATCGCGCACGCCAAGATCAAGGAGCGGCTGGACGCGGGCGAGGAGATGCCGCAGTACCTGAAGGACCACCCGGTCTACTACGCGGGCCCGGCGAAGACGCCCGAGGGCTACGCCTCCGGTTCCTTCGGTCCGACGACGGCGGGCCGGATGGACAGTTACGTCGCGCAGTTCCAGGCGGCGGGCGGCTCCAAGGTGATGCTCGCCAAGGGCAACCGGTCCAAGCAGGTCACCGACGCGTGCGACGCGCACGGCGGCTTCTACCTCGGCTCCATCGGCGGCCCGGCGGCGCGGCTGGCCCAGGACTGCATCAAGAAGGTAGAGGTCGTCGAGTACGAGGAGCTCGGCATGGAGGCGGTCTGGCGGATCGAGGTCGAGGACTTCCCGGCGTTCGTCGTCGTCGACGACAAGGGCAACGACTTCTTCACCGAGCCCGCCCCGGCACCGACGTTCACCAGCATTCCGGTACGCGGTCCCGGCCTCGGCTGACGATCCAGGGACACGTTCGCACGGCTGACGGCCGGAGGCACCCGCAAGGGAGCGTCCGGCCGTCAGCCATGTGCCAACTACCGTGAGCCGTAAGCCGTCTACCGTCTGACATGCGTCGTCCGCCGTCTGACGTGTGCCCACTGCCGTCAGCCGTCGAGCAGACCCGAAGTCGCGACCAGGTAGCCGAGTTGGGCCCGGCTGTTGCTGCCGAGTTGCTCGGAGACCTTCCGCATGTGCTCGGCGACGCTGCGACGGCTCATCCCGATCCGCCGGGCTATCGAGGCGTCGGTCTCGCCGTTGACCACCCCTTGCAGGATGGCGCGTTGCAGATCGGACGTGACGACGGGGGTGCGCAGCGGCGCCCGTTCCGGGCGGACCGGCACCGAGCGGGCCCATGCCTCGTCGAAGGCCCGGGCCAGGAACCGCACCAGTGACGGGTGCTGGACGCGCAGGGCGTGGTGCGGTTCGTCGGAGAACGGGACGAACGCGAGGTCCCCGTCGAACACGATCACCCGGTCGACCACCTCGGCGAGCGTCCTGATCTCCGCTCCCGCCGCGGTCACCTGCTCGATGTACGCGAGGGTCGTACGGTCCGAGCGGACGGTGTGCTGGTAGATCGTCCGCTGCCGGATCCCCCGCCGCAGGTTGCCCAGGTCCCGGTTCAGCGCCTCCTGGAGCACCTGCGCGGGGCGACCGCCCCCGGGGTGCGCGGTGCGCACCTGCTCCCGGCAGCCGCCCACCGCCGCGTCCAGCGCCTTGCTGATGACGGCCTCCCCGGACAGCCGGGTGAGCACGGGCTGTTCGAGCCGGTGCACATCCGCGTACAGGGTCTCGAAGACGGAGAGCGCGGCGCGGGTGGCGCGCAGCGTGCGGCGCCGGTCCAGGATGGCCTCCTGGAGCGGGGCGAGCGCGGCGTACGACGCCGCCTCCGGCGGTACGGGGATCATGAATCCCGGTGAGTCGCGGTCCGCCACCATCAGATGCAGATCCCGCAGACAACCGGCCACCTCGTCCTGCGGAAGGCCCCCCGCCACCAGCGCGCGCCGATAGGCGGCGAGCGCCGTCTCGCACGGTTGCTCCGGAACGGGCCGGGCCCGCGCGGAGCTGTCCACCGGCGATTCGTGGCAATCACATGCCGGTGGGCTGAAATGATCGTCCTTCACAAGTATGCAGATTACCTTTGTACATACGGGATGACGGTGGGAAGTCGGGCAGTTCGGCGACCATGAACGGGTGACGCCCGGCACCGACGACATCCTCAGCCGGCCGAACGCCGAATCCGCCGACTCGCTGCACGGAGATCGGCGTTATCGATTCCTGGTGGCCGGCTACGCCATCTCTTCGTACGGCACCTTCCTGAATATGGTGGCGCTCAATCTGTTCGTCTATGAGACGACGGGCCGGGCTCTCGCCATGGGGCTGTTCATGGCGGTGCGGCTGGCTTCCGGATTTGCCGCCGGGCTGACGGCAGGCGGTCTGCTCGCCCGTTTCACCGCGAAGAGCGTGATGCTCTGGACGAATATCGCGCAGGCGTCGGCGATGGTGCTGCTGGTCCTCGCGCCGGACGGGCTGCGGACGGCCTCGCTGGTCGCCGTGTCCGTGGTGGTCGGCTCCTGCGGGACGCTGTTCATGGTGTCCCTGCGCAGCTCCATTCCCGAGATGGTGGGCGAGGACCGGCGCTCCTGGGCGAACTCCCTCTCCATCACCGGTCGTTCGCTGGCCATGGTGGCCGGTTTCGCTTCGGCGGGTGTCGTCGTCTCGCTCGTCGGGTACACGGCCGCCTTCGTGGTGGACACGGCCACCTTCGCGGTCTGCGCGGTGACGGTGGCCCTGCTCCCCATCCCGGGCGGCGGCAAGGGTAACGGCAGGGGCGGCGGCGAGGGCAGGAGTGCGGGCAGCGGCCGGGAGGAGCCGGACGTGGTGCCCGGTGCGGAACCGGCTGCGGACGCCGCGCCGGCCCGGCTGCGCAGGCCCGTGGCGCTCGCCGCCCTGGCCGCCGCGCCCGGTCTCGGTCTGATGGTGGCGCTGCGGGGCGTGGACGCGCTGGGCTCGTCCTCGCACAACGCGGCGCTGCCGGTCTACTCCAGCGAGCTCGACGCCTCGCGCCCCGCCGTGTTCGTCAGCGCCTTCTGGTGCCTGTGGGCGCTCGGCAACATCGTGGCGCAGCAGCTGATCCAGCGGTACGCGCGCCGCACCGGCCGGTCCGTCGGTGCGGCGGGATTCGGCTGGGGCACCTGCCTCATGTCCGGGGCGTTCATCCTGGCCTTCGCGGGGTTCCCGTTGGTGGCCACGGCCGCGATCGCCCTGGTCGCGGGGGCCGCCGACGGGCTCACGGAGGTCTCGTACACCTCGCATCTGCAGACCCTGCCGGCCGGGCCGCGCGCACACGCCTTCGGGCTCTCCGCCACGGTGGAGAACCTCGGCTTCGGCGCCGGAATGATCCTCGTCGCGGCCGCCCTCGACCACTACACCCCGCTGACGGTCGTCGGCTGGTCCCACGGTGCCGCTCTGGTGGTCGCCGCGGTGTACCTGATCCGGGTGTCGGGCCTGCGCAGGACGCCGTCGGGCCCGCCGTCCGCGTGACCGGACGCATGACCGGATCCAGTGCCGGAACGGCCCGCGTACGACTGAATTCAGCCAATCCCGCGCAGGGGCGTGCGGCGCCGCCGCACCCACTCCGGCGCGCGGTCCGCGGCACGGGTGGGGGCGGCGAGGCGCACGCCGGTCGCCCCACAGGTGCCCGGCCGAGGGCACGACGGGGTCCCGGGCAGGTCCGTACCGGCCGTGGGTAGCGGCGTCGCACCGCCGCATTCGCGCAGCGGGCCGCCGGACGGGCTTGCGGGGTGCCGGGCCTGTGCGGTGAGTTGTCCGCGTCGCGGGAGAGACCCCACACCGCCCGACCGCCCGGTCCGGATGCCGCCGCGCGCCCCTGGCCGCACCGTCCCCGCCCGACACCCCGCAAGCCCCTCCAGCCACTTCAGCCACTTCAGCCTCACACCTGCGCAGCCCCACAGCCCCACAGCCCCAGCATCCGAACCCGCACGGCCGAACACCTTCACCGTCCAACACCGGAAAGGCGGAGACCGCATGACGCCGGTCCACCACCGCAGCCACGTCGACGATCTGCTCTCCTTCATCAAGGCCAGCCCCTCCCCGTACCACGCCGTCGCGAGCGCCGCCCAGCGGCTGGAGAAGGCCGGCTTCCGTGAACTGCGGGGCACCGACGACTGGACGGGCACCACGGGCGGCAGCTTCGTCGTCCGCGGCGGCGCGCTGATCGCCTGGTACGCCCCCGAGGGCACGCCCGCGCACACGCCCTTCCGGATCGTCGGCACCCACACCGACTCACCGAACCTGCGGATCAAGCCCACCCCCGACACCTCCTCCGCGGGCTGGCGTCAGATCGCGGTGGAGATCTACGGCGGAGTCCCGCTCAACACCTGGCTCGACCGCGATCTGGGCATCTCCGGCCGCCTCGCCCTCCGCGGCCCCGGCGGCACGACCGACTCCCGGCTCGTCCAGATCGACGAACCGCTGCTGCGGGTGCCCCAGCTGGCCATCCACCTGGACCGGGCCGTCAACGACGGCCTGGCGCTGGACCGGCAGCGCCATATCGCCCCGGTCTGGTCGCTCGGCGCCGCCGAGGAGGGGGCGCTGCTGCGCCGGGTCGCGGCGGCGGCGGAGGCCGACCCGGACGAGGTGCTGGGCTGGGACCTGATGCTCCACGACATCCAGCCGCCCGGATACCTGGGCGCCGAAAGGGAGTTCGTGGTCTCCTCCCGGCTGGACAACCTGGTGTCGGTGCACGCCGGCGTCACGGCCCTGGCCGGTGCGGCGACGGCCGCCGAGGAGCCCGCGTACATCCCCGTCCTGGCGGCCTTCGACCACGAGGAGGTCGGCAGCGGTTCCGACACGGGTGCGCAGAGCCCGCTGCTGGAGCGCGTCCTGAGCCGTTCGGTCACCGCACGCGGCGGAAGCCCGGAGGACTGGTCGCGGGCCCTGGCCGGTGCCTTCTGCGTCTCGGCCGACATGGCGCACGCGGTGCACCCCAACTACGCGGAGCGGCACGACCCCGACCACCGCCCGCTGCCCAACAGCGGCCCCACCGTCAAGGTCAACGTCAACCAGCGCTACGCCACCGACTCGACGGGCATCGCGCTGTTCGCGTCGGCCTGCGAGCGGGCGGGAGCCCCGTGGCAGCCGTTCGTCTCCAACAACGCGATGCCGTGCGGTACCTCGATCGGCCCGCTCACCGCGGCCCGGCTGGGTGTCCCAACCGTGGACGTGGGGGTACCGGGGCTGTCGATGCACTCGGCGCGCGAACTGTGCGGGGCGGACGACCCGGGGCACCTGGCGGCGATCCTGGGCGCGTTCGTGACGTCCGGCTGACCCCGGGGTACGGAGTACGGGGAGGGGCCGCGTCGTGCGCCCCTCCCCGTACAGCCGGTCCTGGCTGTCACGCGAAGCGCTGGTCCGCTCCCCGTACAGCCGGTCCCGTGCTGCTACGCGAAGCGCTGGTTCGCGCTCCCGTCGCAGGTCTGGAGCCTCAGCGGGTCATGTGCGCCCGCCAGTGTCGCGCACAGCCCCGTCGAGGCGGCGGGGCGCAGGGTGCCCGACTGCCGGACGAACTGCTGGTTGGCCGCGCCCGAGCAGTTGTAGAGGATGAGGGCGGCGCCGGCCTTGTAGTGGGCGCCCGGTACGTCCAGGCAGCGGTCGTGGCTCAGCTCCGTACGGACGGTCTTCGTGCCGGAGTCGTACCACCAGCCCTGGTTGCGGCCGCCGTGGCACTCCCAGCCGGTCGCTCCGGTGTTGTTGCGGGTGACCGAGGCGGGGGCGTCCAGACAGGTGCCGGTGGCCTCGTTGCGCATCGGCTTGAATACGTCGTCCCAGGCCGCGGGCTGCAGCACGGGCGTTCCGGTGCTCGCCGGGTCGGCACAGCTCGCCTCGCGCAGACCCGAGTTGTAGATCTGGGTCAGGCAGGAGGCGAAGGCGCCGTGGCCGGCTGCGTTCGGGTGGAAGGACTGCCGGACGGAGTTGGAGTCCGGCGGGAAGTGCGACAGGTCGATGAAGAGGCCGCGGGCCCAGGTGGACTCGCTGCACACCTCGTGGCCGTGGAAGAGCCGGGAGTTGTCCAGGTAGACGGCTCCCGTGTCGGACGCGGCCTTGCGCATGCCGCGCTCGAAGGCGGGAACGGCGGTGTTACGACCCCAGGCGGCGTCGGAGTCGTATCCGGCGCAGCCACCGGGAAGCTTGCCGGGGAAGTTCGGGTTGTCACCGAAGTCCGGGCCGATCGGGCTCGGGTAGCCCATGACGACGAGCTTGTAGTCGTTGTTGGCGTATCCGGCGTTCGACATGACGGTCCGCAGGTCGCCCACGGTCTTCTCGACCTTGGGGACGAGTGCGTCGACCCGGGCCTGCCAGCCGCCGTTGTACTTCGGCTCGCACGTGCCCTGGGAGAGGATCCAGCGCTCGACGCAGTCCGTCATGACCGGGCCGAACTGGAGGTCGTCATTGGCGCCCGCCACCAGCACGATCATCTTGATGCGGGTGTTGCGCGCCTTGATGGCGAGGTTGTCGCTCTGCACCAGTTCGTCGGCGTACTGCTTCGATCCGCCGATGACGATGTTTCCGGTGTACGCGCCGGAGCAGGAGACGTTGTACGTCTCGTCGGCCGGGATGCCGGTGCGGTGGATGGCGGAGTCGGGCGAGCGGTGGCACCAGTTGTCGGGGCCGTTGGTGCCGGCCTCGTACGTGCCGACGCCCTCGCCGGAGATCTCGCTGTCGCCGAGCGAGATCAGCCCGGTCTTGCGGTCGGCGAGCGGGCGCTCGGCCGGGCTGCCGTACAGCTGGGTGGCCTCCGCCGCGCGGATGGCTTCCAGTTCGGGCGACAGGGCGGTGGATGAGGTACTGGTGGTACCGGACTGGGCAGCGCCTGCCGGGCCGGCTGCCGCGGTCATCCCGCCCACTGCCGCCGCCGTGGC
This sequence comes from Streptomyces brevispora, assembly GCF_007829885.1. NCBI lineage: Bacteria > Bacillati > Actinomycetota > Actinomycetes > Kitasatosporales > Streptomycetaceae > Streptomyces > Streptomyces brevispora. The sequence goes on along the minus strand of NZ_VIWW01000001.1, from coordinate 4,153,010 downwards.
GGCGACGGCCGCGACCGTACATCGGAGTCTGAACCTCGTACGCCTCACTGTGCCTCCCGAGATTGTTGTTACCCACGGTATTTACTGGTCGGTAGGCGTCTTGGGAATAGTCAGAACAAGACAACTGCTCATCTTTTTCAGGAGGTTGAACCGGAATGGACGGCACTCATATCCCGGCGGACAGCGTCTCCGCTGACGGGAAGCACCGCATCGAACACGACTCGATGGGCGAGGTGAGAGTCCCCGCCGACGCGAAGTGGCGGGCCCAGACCCAGCGGGCCGTGGAGAACTTCCCGGTCTCCGGACAGCGCCTGGAGCGGGCCCACATCGAGGCCCTGGCCCGTATCAAGGCCGCCGCGGCCAAGGTGAACGCCGAGCTGAACGTGCTCGACCCGGAGATCGCGGCGGCCATCGGGAGCGCCGCGGCCGAGGTCGCCGAGGGGCGCTGGGACGCGCACTTCCCGATCGACGTCTTCCAGACCGGCTCGGGCACCTCGTCGAACATGAACACCAACGAGGTGGTGGCCACCCTCGCCACCGAGCGCCTCGGCCGCGAGGTCCACCCCAACGACCACGTCAACGCCTCGCAGTCCTCCAACGACGTGTTCCCGTCCTCCATCCACATCGCCGCGACGGCCTCGGTGACGGGTGAGCTGATCCCGGCCCTGGACCATCTCGCGGCCGCCCTGGAGCGCAAGTCCGCCGAGTTCGCGGCGGTCGTGAAAGCTGGGCGCACCCATCTGATGGACGCCACCCCGGTGACCCTGGGCCAGGAGTTCGGTGGGTACGCCGCCCAGATCCGCTACGGGATCGAGCGGCTGCGCGCCTCGCTCCCCCGCCTCGCCGAGCTGCCGCTGGGCGGCACGGCCGTCGGCACCGGCATCAACACCCCGCCCGGCTTCTCGGCCGCCGTGATCGCCGAGGTCGCCCGCACCACCGGACTGCCGCTCACCGAGGCCCGGGACCACTTCGAGGCGCAGAGCGCGCGGGACGGCCTCGTGGAGACCTCCGGCCAGCTCCGCACCGTCGCGGTCTCGCTCACCAAGATCTCCAACGATCTGCGCTGGATGGCCTCGGGACCGCGCACCGGCCTGGCCGAGATCAACCTCCCCGACCTCCAGCCGGGCTCCTCGATCATGCCGGGGAAGGTGAATCCGGTCATTCCCGAGGCCGTGCTGATGGTCGCCGCCCAGGTGATGGGGAACGACGCGACGGTCGCCGTCGCGGGCGCCGCCGGCAACTTCGAGCTGAACGTGATGCTCCCGGTCATCGCGAAGAACCTGCTGGAGTCGGTGCGACTGCTCGCCAACGTCTCCCGGCTGCTCGCGGACCGCACGGTCGACGGGATCACCGCGAACGTGGAGCGGGCCAGGGAGTACGCGGAGTCCTCGCCGTCCGTCGTCACCCCGCTCAACAAGTACATCGGGTACGAGGAGGCGGCGAAGGTCGCCAAGAAGTCCCTCGCCGAACGGCGGACGATCCGCGAGGTGGTGCTGACCTCGGGGTATGTCGAGCGCGGCGACCTCACCGTGGAGCAGCTCGACGAGGCGCTGGACGTGTTGCGCATGACCCGCCCGTGACGTGCGTCTCCGCGACGGGACCACTCGCCGGACAGGCCCTAAGATCCCTTCATGGCAGGTACCGGAGACATCGAGCACTGGGCGCCGGGTGATCAGATCCTGTGGCGCTACCGCGGCATCGGACCACTGCGGCACGGCCCCGCGCCCGGCCGGACGCCGAACCCGGTGCACATCTGCCGTCCGGTCACCGTCGCGCAGGACACCGACGAGCTGCTCGCCGTCTGGGTGGCGCCCGGCACCGAGTGCGTGAAGCCGGTGCTGGCGAACGGCACCGACGTGCACGCCGAGCCGCTCGCCACCCGGTACACCGCACCGCGCACCACCGCCCGCTCGCCCTGGCTGGGCAGCGGGGTGCTGAAGCTGGCCAGGCCCGGCGAGCCGTGGTCGGTCTGGCTGTTCTGGGAGCACGGCTGGCAGTTCCGCAGCTGGTACGTGAACCTGGAGGAACCGCGTACCCGCTGGGCCGGCGGCATCGACTCCGAGGACCACTTCCTCGACATCTCCGTCTACCCGGACCGCAGCTGGCTCTGGCGCGACGAGGACGAGTTCGCCCAAGCCCAGCGGGTCGGCCTGATGTCCTCCGCGACCGCGCGGCGGGTGCGGGCGGCGGGGCGCGCGGCGGTCGGGGTGATCCGCGAATGGGGGGCGCCGTTCCGGGACGGCTGGGAGGACTGGCGGCCGGATCCGCACTGGCGGGTACCCGCGCTTCCGGATGACTGGGACCGCACCCCCTCCGCCATGCCGTCGTGAGACCCTTGATGCACCCCAGGGGGACAAACGTAGGATCGTCCCGATGAAGGCCGATCCACCCCAACCCACGGGCGCCGCACACGAGCTGACCGTAGATCATCACGTCATCGCACGAGCTGCACGCTTCATGGCCCGCATCAGTCGTACGAGTCGCACGAGTTGCCCGAACCGCATGAGCCACTACGAGGGGGTGGAGATGTGCACGCTTTTCGCAGCTCCACCACGGAAAACGTTGTCACCGATTCCGATCCCGGACGTCCGGTTTCGGCCCGGTGTTCCGGGGCAAACGGTGTCAGCCGTTGTCATTGCCGCTCCTGCCGGGGGACAGTAGCGCCCCACAAGGTGATTGCCTCATACAACCGGCCCGGACGGACGGAACCCCAAGCGTGACGGAGCATCCCACCTCCCACGAAGGCCGGCAGCCTCTCGCCGCCCGGCCACAGGAACGCACCCGGCCGCGGCAGCGGGACGCCGCGTCGGCGCCCGCCGCCGCCACCACGGCGATCCCGGCCCCGGCCAAGGGCCCCGGTCCGACCGCGGCCGGGTCGGGGCCCGCGGCGGGCCCCGACCCGCAGGCGGCAGCCCGCCGCGAGGGCGACCGGCTGCGCTTCGTGGGTGCCGCGACCCGCCGGATCGCCCGCGGGATAGATCTGGACGAGATCGTGCTGGGTCTGTGCCGGGCCAGCGTGCCGACGTTCTCCGACGCCATACTGGTCTACCTCCGCGACCCGCTGCCGGTCGGCGACGAGCGCCCCGTCAACCCGTTCGTGCTGCGGCTGCGCCGCTCCGACCGGCTGCGGCTGAGCGACGAGATCACCGACGGGCTCTCGGAGAGCGAGCGGCTCCGGCCGGCCGTCATCGATCCGCAGACCGACCTGACGCCCGCCGCCGAACTGTGCGAGGTCCTCCCCGGCGGTGCGCTGGCCGAGGTGCTGCGCGGGGTGCGGCCGGTCTTCGGCGACTCCGCCGCGGCCCGTGCCGCACTGCCCGAGCTGCTCGGCGCGGGCCGTACGGTGCCGTCCGGACACCGGGCGATCCTGGCCCCGCTGCGCGGCCGGCGCCGGGTGATCGGCGCGGCGGTCTTCCTGCGCGGTACCGAACGCCCGCCGTTCGAGGCCAACGACCTGCTGGTCGCGGCCCAGCTGGCGACGCACACCGCGCTCGGCATCGACAAGGCCGTGCTGTACGGGCGCGAGGCCTACATCGCCGACGAGCTCCAGCGCACCATGCTGCCCGACTCGCTGCCGCAGCCCACCGGTGTCCGGCTCGCCTCCCGCTACCTCCCGGCCGCCGAGACGGCCCGGGTCGGCGGCGACTGGTACGACGCGATCCCGCTGCCCGGCAGCAGGGTCGCCCTGGTCGTCGGCGACGTCATGGGCCACTCCATGACCTCCGCCGCGATCATGGGCCAGCTGCGCACCACCGCACAGACCCTGGCCGGTCTCGACCTGCCGCCGCAGGAGGTGCTGCACCACCTCGACGAGCAGGCGCAGCGGCTCGGCAGCGACCGCATGGCGACCTGCCTGTACGCGGTGTACGACCCGGTCGCGCACCGCATCACCATCGCCAACGCCGGGCACCCGCCGCCCGTGCTGCTCCACCTCGGCGGCCACGCCGAGGTGCTGCGGGTGCCGCCCGGTGCCCCGATCGGCGTCGGCGGGGTCGACTTCGAGGCCGTCGAGCTGGACGCGCCCGCGGGCGCCACCCTGCTCCTCTACACCGACGGTCTGGTGGAGTCCCGCCTCCGGGACGTCTGGACCGGCATCGAGCAGCTGCGCGAGCGGCTGGCCACCACCGCCCGGCTGACCGGGCCCGACCACTCGCCGCCGCTGGAGGCCCTCTGCGACGACGTGCTGGACATGCTCGGTCCCGGCGACCGGGACGACGACATCGCCCTGCTCGCCGCCCGCTTCGACGGGATCGCGCCGAGCGATGTCGCCTACTGGTTCCTGGAGCCGGAGGACTCCGCCCCGGGACGGGCCCGCAGGCTGGCCCGCCGCGCGCTCAGCCGATGGGGTCTGGACGACCTGTCGGACTCGGTGGAGCTGCTGGTCAGCGAGGTGGTGACCAACGCCGTGCGGTATGCGGAGCGGCCGGTGACGCTGCGGCTGCTGCGGACCGACATCCTGCGCTGCGAGGTCGGTGACGACTCTCCGCAACTGCCCCGCCAGCGCCGTGCCCGGGACATGGACGAGGGCGGCCGCGGTCTGTTCCTGGTGAACCGGCTGGCCCGGCGGTGGGGTGCGACGCGCCTGTCGTCGGGCAAGGTCGTCTGGTTCGAGATGCCGACCGGAGTTCAGTAGCCGGGCCCCGAGCGGGAACCGTCACGGACGGTATCCAAATGTTGCCGACCTCCTGTCGGCGGAGTTGACTTCAGACGTGTACGACGCGACCTGATCGATACCCCCACCGACGGGAGGACGCTCGTGGCCGAGGAATCCAGGACCAAGAACGCCCCTTACACCACGAACAACGCCGGAATCCCGGTGGAGAGCGACGAACACTCGCTCACCGTCGGGACGGACGGCCCGATCCTGCTGCAGGATCACTATTTGATCGAGAAGATGGCCCAGTTCAACCGTGAACGGGTCCCCGAGCGCGTGGTCCATGCGAAGGGGTCCGGCGCGTACGGCATCTTCCAGGTGACCAACGACGTCAGCCAGTTCACCAAGGCCGACCTCTTCCAGCCGGGCAAACAGACCGCCATGCTCGCCCGCTTCTCCACGGTCGCCGGTGAACAGGGCTCCCCCGACACCTGGCGCGACCCCCGCGGTTTCGCGCTGAAGTTCTACACCGAGCACGGCAACTACGACATGGTCGGCAACAACACGCCGGTCTTCTTCGTGCGGGACCCGATGAAGTTCCAGGACTTCATCCGCTCGCAGAAGCGCCGCCCCGACAGCGGGGTGCGCGACCACGACATGCAGTGGGACTTCTGGACCCTCTCCCCCGAGAGCGCGCACCAGGTGACGTGGCTGATGGGCGACCGGGGCATCCCCAAGACGTACCGGAACATGGACGGCTTCAGCTCGCACACCTACATGTGGGTGAACGCGGGCGGCGAGCGGTTCTGGGTCAAGTACCACTTCAAGACCGACCAGGGCATCGAGTTCTTCACCCAGGACGAGGCCGACGCGATGGCCGGGACCGACGGTGACGTCCACCGCCGGGACCTGTTCGAGTCGATCAAGCGCGGCGACCACCCGAGCTGGACGCTCTCGGTCCAGATCATGCCGTTCGACGACGCCCCGGACTACCGGTTCAACCCGTTCGACCTGACCAAGGTCTGGCCGCACGGCGACTACCCGCTGACCGAGGTCGGCCGGATGACGCTGAACGAGAACCCCGAGGACTTCTTCGTCCACATCGAGCAGTCGTCCTTCGAGCCGTCGAACCTGGTGCCCGGCATCGGTCCGTCGCCCGACAAGATGCTGCTGGGCCGGCTGTTCTCGTACCCGGACACCCACCGGTACCGGATCGGCCCGAACTACGCGCAGCTCCCGCCGAACCGGCCGCGCTTCTCGCGCAACTCGTACTCGAAGGACGGCCCGATGCGGTACGAGCCGTCGCGTACGGGCGCGGTCTACGCCCCGAACTCGTACGGCGGTCCGGCGGCGGACACCGACCGCTTCGGCGAGCCGGCCGGCTGGGCCACCGCGGGCGAGATGGTGCACGAGGCGTACACGCTGCGCCGGGACGACGACGACTGGGGCCAGGCGGGCACGTTGGTGCGTACGGTCCTCGACGACGCGGCGCGGGAACGGCTGGTGTCCAACATTTCCGGCCATCTGCTGGACGGTGTGAGCCGCCCCGTTCTGGACCGGGCGCTGCAGTACTGGCGCAACGTGGACAAGGACCTCGGCGACCGGGTCGCGAAGAAGGTCAACGGCGGCTGACCCCGGCCGCCGGAACGACGGAACGGGCGGTGTACGAGGAGGACTCCTCGTACACCGCCCGTTCCGGTGGTCACTGCGTCAGGCTGTTGTCGCCGTTGGGCCGGCTGTCCCCCGGGTTCACCGGGGGGTCGGTCGGGCTCGTCGGTCCCGGCTCGGTCGTCGGGTCGGTGGGCGGGTCCGTCGTCGGGTCGTCCGAGGGAGTGACGGGCGGCGGTGTCACCGGCGTCTCGCTCCGCGTCGGCGGATTCGACGACGGGGGCGGGCTGGACGGCCTCTTCGACGGGGACGCCTTGTCGGAGGGCGAGGTGCTCGGGCTGGGCGAGCTGGTGTCCGGCGGCGGGGTGACCGCCGCGCCCATGTCGGTGTCGAGGTCGAACTTGCTCGGCGCGCCCATCGCCTGAGCGGTGAAGTCCGCCCAGATCTCGGCCGGGAAGCCACCGCCGTTGACCCGGCCGCCACCGCCGGCGCCCTTCAGCGGCACCTGGGACCCGGTCCGCAGCTTCTTGCCGTCGTCGGCGGTGCGGGGGAAGGCGGCCTCACCGAAGAGGCCCACCGAGGTGACCAGGTCCGGGGTGTAGCCGGTGAACCAGGCCGACTTGTTGTCGTCCGACGTACCGGTCTTGCCCGCGATCTGCTGGTCGGCCAGTCCCTCGGCGTTACGCACCGCCTGGTGGGCCGTACCGTCGTCGACCACACCGGTCAGCACGGAGGTCACGGAGTCCGCGGCCTGGCGCTTGATCACCTGGTCGCCGATCGCGTCGGGCAGCTTGACCGGTTCGTCGCCCTGCTTCTGGGCGGACTTCACGATCTGCGGCGTGACCTTCTTGCCGTGGTTGTCGAGGGTCGCGTAGATCCCGGCCATCTCCATCGGGCTCGCGCCCATGGAGCCGAGTGTCTGCGCCGGCACCGCCGGGAGTCCCTTCACATCCATGCCGAGCTTGCCCGCGGTCTGCATCACGCGGTCCATGCCGACGTCCACGCCCATCTGCGCGAAGACGGAGTTGATGGACTTGTTCATCGCGGTCTGGACGGTGACCTGGCCGTAGTTCTGGTCGTCCTCGTTCTCCGGTGCGAAGGCGTCGTCGCTGCCCTTGACCGGGCGCTTGCTCGTGCCGTCGTAGCGGGTGTTGGCGGTGATCTGCTGGTCGTCCTGGGTCTGCGACTCCTGGTCGAGTGCGGCGGCGAGGATGATCGGCTTGAAGGTGGAGGCGGGCTGGTAGTCGCGCCGGGTGGCGTTCGACGTCCAGTGCTCGGTCAGGCCGCGTCCGCCGTACAGGGCGAGCACCTTGCCGGTCTTCGGTTCGACCGAGACCGCGCCGGCCTGGACGTCCTTGTCGAGCTTGCGCCCCTTGGTGTCCAGCTTGTCGATCAGCTTCGTCTTGACCGACTTCTCCAGCTGCCGCTGCTTCTTCTTGTCGATGTTGACGATGATCGTCCAGCCGCCGACGTCGAACTGCGCGTCGGTGATGTTCTCCTGCTTCTGCACCACCGCACGGGCCGCGTTGACGATGTAGCCCTTCTGGCCGGTGATCCCCTCCGCCGGCTTCGGGGTCTGCGGAATCTTGAACTTCATCCCCTGGCGCGCGCCGGAGTCCAGCCAGTGCTCCCCGACCATGTTGTCCAGCACGTAGTTCCAGCGCTCCTTGACGAGCGCCTTCCCCCTCGGGGTGGCGACGGCCCAGTCGTACTGGCTCGGGGCCTGGAGCAGGGCTGCGAGGTAGGCGCCCTCGGCGACGTCCAGGTCCTTGGCGTCCTTGCCGTAGTACGCCTGTGCCGCGGCCTGGATCCCGTAGGCGCCGCGGCCGTAGTAACTGGTGTTGATGTACCCGGCGAGGATCTCGCTCTTGCTCCGCTGCTGGTCGACCTTCAGCGAGATGACCAGCTCTTTGAGCTTGCGGGTGACCGTCTGGTCCGCGTCGAGGTAGTAGTTCTTGACGTACTGCTGGGTGATGGTCGAGCCACCCTGCTTGCCCTTGCCGGAAACGGTGTTGATCAGGCCACGGGCGGTGCCTTTGAAGTCGACGCCCTGGTCGTGGTAGAAGGACTTGTTCTCGGCGGCCACGAAGGTCCGCTGAACGTCCTTGGGCACCTCGGCGAGGCTCACTATCTCCCGGTTGATCTCGCCCGTCCGGGCCAGCAACGTGCCGTCGGAGTACTTGTAGACGTTGGCCTGGAGCCTGGCCTGCGCGTTGCCCTCCGGTACCTGCACGACCATGTAGAGCACGGCGAACGCGCCCATGCCCAGCAGGCAGAGCCCGAAGGCCGCGCCCAGTAGTTTTCGCCAGGTGAAGAGCCTGCGTATGCCGCCGCTCTTCACGGCCCGCCGCGACCCGTGCCGCTGGGCTCGTCGCGCATCCGCTCGACCCATTGCTGTGTTGCTCCCGTTTCTCTGCTCGACCGGATCAGCTCGGACCTGCCAGCTAACACCGTTGGCAAGGGCGGAAAGCCAACGATCCACCCGTTTCCGTACGTGACAATCAGCACCCGCTTTCAAGGGAACCGACTCATGAGAGGCGCTCAGGGTTGCCAAATCAGTTAATGTGTAATCACATTGCTAGCGTTGTGCCAGCCCATCCACACGGGGGATTCCATGACTGACCCACACGTTCCGGCCACCACCACCACACCGTCGGCCGACCTCACGCCGGACGCGCCGCAGATGCCGGAACCGCAGGTCCGCGAGACGAAGGCGCACAGCATCGCGGGCGGCCTCGGCCTGCTGCTGACGGTGATCGGCGTGATCGTCGGCGTCGGGCTGGCCATCGTCGGCGGCGTCATCGGCTCGAACGGGAACAACGGCGTCGGCGTCCCGGTCTGCGTCCTCGGGGTGTTGCTCGTCATCGTCTCGTTCTTCTGCATGGGCGGTGTGAAGATGGTCGCACCGGGCGAGGCCCGGGTCATCCAGCTCTTCGGCCGGTACGTGGGCACGATCCGTTCCGACGGTCTGCGCTGGATCAACCCGCTGACCTCCAGCCGCAAGATCTCCACCCGCGTCCGCAACCACGAGACCGCGGTCCTCAAGGTCAACGACGCCTACGGCAACCCGATCGAGCTGGCCGCGATCGTCGTCTGGAAGGTCGAGGACACCGCACAGGCCCTCTTCGAGGTCGACGACTTCCTTGAGTTCGTCGCCACCCAGACCGAGGCGGCCGTCCGGCACATCGCGATCGAGTACCCGTACGACGCCCACGACGAGGGTGGCCTCTCGCTGCGGGGCAACGCCGAGGAGATCACCGAGAAGCTGGCCGTGGAGCTGACGGCACGGGTGCAGGCCGCGGGCGTCCGGATCATCGAGTCGCGCTTCAGCCACCTCGCGTACGCCCCCGAGATCGCCTCCGCGATGCTCCAGCGCCAGCAGGCCGGCGCCGTGGTCGCGGCGCGGCAGCAGATCGTGGAGGGCGCCGTCGGCATGGTCGAGATGGCTCTCAGCCGGATCGCCGAGCAGGACATCGTCGAGCTCGACCCGGAGCGGAAGGCGGCCATGGTGAGCAATCTGATGGTGGTGCTGTGCGGCGACCGCGCGGTGCAGCCGGTCCTCAACACGGGCACGCTCTACCAGTGACGGACGAAACGCCGCGGCGCAGGCCGCAGCAGCGCAAGCAGATGCTGCTGCGGCTGGATCCCGCGGTACACGACGCACTGGCACGCTGGGCGTCGGACGAGCTGCGCAGCGCGAACGCGCAGATCGAGTTCCTGCTGCGGCGGGCGCTCGCGGAGGCGGGGCGGCTGCCCGGCGGGGCCGCACCGATCCGGCGCCGGGGGCGGCCGCCGGGGGCGCCCGAGCCGGAATGACCGCCCGAAGGACCCGCCCCGGAACTCCGTTCCCCGGCGTTCCCCGGCCGCGGGGCGGGCCCGCGAGCGACGGAGCGACCGGTATACACGCGAGGTATACACACCGTGTACAGTGCCCGCATGTCTATCGGCCACACCCTGCTCGGGCTCCTTGAGTCCGGCCCCCGCCACGGCTACGACCTCAAGCGGACGTTCGACGAGAAGTTCGGTCACGACCGCCCGCTGCACTACGGGCAGGTCTACTCGACCATGTCCCGGCTCCTCAAGAACGGCCTCGTCGAGGTCGACGGCGTGGAGACCGACGGCGGTCCCGAGCGCAAGCGCTACGCCATCACCGACGCCGGCATCAGCGACGTCGCCACCTGGCTGGCGCAGCCCGAGAAGCCGGAGCCGTATCTCCAGTCGACCCTCTACACCAAGGTCGTCCTGGCGATGCTCACCGGCCGCAGCGCCGCCGGGGTGCTGGACGCCCAGCGCTCCGAGCACCTGCGCCTGATGCGCATCCTCACCGACCGCAAGCGCCAGGGCGACCTCGCCGACCAGCTGATCTGCGACCACGCCCTGTTCCACCTCGAAGCCGATCTGCGCTGGCTGGAACTGACCGCCGCACGGCTCGACAAGCTCGCCGAGGTGGTAGCCCCGTGACCCCCGCCGGTTCGCTGCTCGCAGCCCACGACCTGCACAAGACGTACGGGACGACACCCGCGCTCGACGGCGCCTCGTTCTCCGTCCACCCCGGCGAGGTCGTCGCCGTGATGGGCCCCTCCGGCTCCGGCAAGTCCACCCTGCTGCACTGCCTCGCCGGGATCATCACCCCCGACTCCGGCACCATCACCTACGCCGGCCGGGAGCTGTCGGCGATGTCCGACGCCGAGCGCAGCGCCCTGCGCCGCAGCGAGTTCGGCTTCGTGTTCCAGTTCGGCCAGCTCGTCCCCGAGCTGACCTGCGTGGAGAACGTGGCCCTGCCGCTCCGGCTGAACGGCACCCGGCGCAAGGCCGCCGAGCGCACCGCCCTGGAGTGGATGGAGCGCCTGGAGGTCGACGACCTCGGCGCCAAGCGTCCCGGCGAGGTGTCCGGCGGCCAGGGCCAGCGCGTCGCCGTGGCCCGCGCACTGGCCGCCTCCCCGAAGGTGATCTTCGCGGACGAGCCGACCGGCGCCCTGGACTCCCTCAACGGCGAACGCGTCATGCAGCTGCTCACCGAGGCGGCCCGGTCCGCCAACGTCGCCGTGGTCCTGGTGACCCACGAGGCCCGTGTCGCCGCCTACTCCGACCGCGACGTCACCGTGCGCGACGGCCGGGCCCGCGACCTGGAGCACTCCATATGACCCTGCTCGACCGGAAGAGGGCCCCGGCCGGACCGGTGCCTCCTGCCCAGGCCCCGTCCCGCACCGCTCCCTGGCTGCGCGACCTCGGGCTCGGCATCCGGTTCGCCGCCGGCGGCGGCCGCGAGGGCTGGGTCCGCACCCTGCTCACCGCCGTCGGCGTGGGACTCGGTGTGGCGCTGCTGCTCACCGCCTCCTCCGTGCCGCACGCGCTCGACGAGCGGTCCGCCCGGGACCAGTCCCGCTCCGTGACCAAGATCTCCGGCTTCCCCGGCGCCTCGGCGAAGAAGTCGGACAGCACGGTCCTGCGGATAGAAGCGAGCACCGCGTACCACGGCCGCCCCGTCACGGGCTTCCTGATGCGCGCCGACGGCGGCCACCCGGTCGTCCCCCCGGGCATCGACACCCTCCCCGCCCCCGGCGAGATGGTGGTCTCCCCCGCGCTCGGGAAACTCCTCGACTCCCCGGAGAACGCGCTGCTCAAGGAGCGGCTGCCGTACGAAGTGACCGGCACGATCGCGGACACGGGCCTGCGCTCCCCCGGCGAGCTGTGGTTCTACGCCGGCAGCGACACCCTGACCGGAGCGGCCGGCGGCCAGCGGATCGCGGGATACGGCGGCACCGGACCTGCCGACCCACTGCCGCCGATGCTCGTCGTGCTGGCCGCCATGGTCTGCGTGGTGCTGCTGGCCCCCGTGGCCATCTTCATCGCCACCGCCGTGCGCTTCGGCGGCGACCGCCGCGACCGCCGTCTCGCCGCGCTGCGCCTGGTGGGTGCGGACATCCGGATGACCCACAGGATCGCAGCCGGCGAGGCCCTGTTCGGTGCGGTCCTCGGCCTCGTCATCGGCCTCGTCGTCTTCCTGGTGGGACGTCACTTCGTCGGATACGTCGAGGTGTGGGACTTCAGCGCCTTCCCCGCCGACCTGGCCCCGGACACCCGGATCGCCGCACTGATCGCCGTCGCGGTGCCGCTCACCTCGGTGCTCGTCACCCTGATCGCGATGCGGTCCGTGGTCATAGAGCCGCTGGGTGTCGTACGCAACGGCGGCAGCCGCAAGCGCCGCCTGTGGTGGCGGCTGCTGCTGCCGGTCGCCGGGCTCGCGGTCTTCGGAGTCACCGGCAGGTTCGAGGAGTACGGACCCGTCAACCCGTACCCGATCGTCATAGGCGCGGTGCTGGTCCTGCTCGGGCTCGCCCTGCTCCTGCCCTGGCTGGTCGAGGCCTGCGTGAAACGGCTGCGCGGCGGCCCGGTCCCCTGGCAGCTGGCCACCCGCCGGCTCCAGCTGAGCAGCGGGGCTGCCTCCCGCGCGGTCAGCGGCGTCACCGTCGCCGTGGCCGGTGCGGTGGCCCTGCAGATGCTGTTCGCCGCGATGAACGACGACTTCAACAAGATCACCGGCCAGGACCCGTCCCGCGCCCAGATCTACATCGCCTCCGAGATCGTCAGCGGCGACGCCGCCCTGAACACGATCAAGGAACTCCGCGCCACCAAGGGTGTCGCCAAGGTCATCGGCACGGTCGAGGCATACGCGACCAAGCCGGGAAAGTACGCCGACGACGACCTCCAGCCCACCACGTCGTTCAGCGTCGGGGACTGCGCGACCCTGCGCGAGCTCGCCCGGATCACGTCCTGCCGGGACGGCGACACCTTCGTCGTCCACCCCAGGGACAAGGGGCAGGCCGGGTGGGTCGACCAGACCGCCCGCAAGGGCAAGGTGATCGAGTTCGGTTCCTACGGCCGGGGCAAGCCGCTGCACTGGACGCTGCCGGCCGACAGCCCGACCGTCAGAGGCAGGACAGACCCGTTCGGCGAGGAACACTCGGGCATCATGGTCACGCCGGGGGCGATCGACGCGCGGTCCTTGCCAGGAGCCGAGACCATCGCACAGATCAGCATCGACGAACACGTCCCCGACGCCGCCGAGTACGTACGCAACACGGCGGCCCGTCTCGACCCCGGCATGCGCGTGTCCGCCCTGGCCGCGGTCGAGCGCGACCGGCAGTACGCGAGCGTCCGGACCGGCCTGCAGGTCGGCGCGACCGCCACCCTGCTGCTGATCGCCGCGTCCATGCTGGTCTCCCAGTTGGAGCAGCTGCGCGAGCGCAAGCGGCTGCTGTCGGTCCTGGTCGCCTTCGGCGCCCGCCGGGTCACCCTCGGCTGGTCGGTGCTGTGGCAGACCGCGATCCCGGTGGTCATCGGGCTCGTGGTGGCGGTGGCCGGCGGCCTCGCCCTCGGCGCCACGCTGTGCTGGATGGTCGGCAAGGAAGCGACCGACTGGTGGCTGTTCCTGCCGATGGCGGGCGCGGGTGCGGCCCTCATCCTGGTGGTCACCCTGCTCTCCCTGCCACCGCTGTGGCGCATGATGCGCCCCGACGGGCTGCGCAGCGAGTAGCGCCCTGACGGCCGGCCGGGCCCGTGATCAGGTCCGGCCGGCCGTCGCCACCCGTACCGGCAGCGTCGTCATCGCCCCGCGCAGCGCCGCCGCGAACTCCTCGAACTCCTCGTGCCGGGCCGCCCCCGTCCGCATCCCGAGCGCGACCCGCCGGGCGGGTGCCGGATCCGCGAAGTACCCGGTGGTCAGCGCCTCGTTGCGGGCGGTCTCGACCGTCACCGCGGTGCGCGGCAGCAGCGTCACCCCGAGCCCGCCGGCCACGAGCTGCACCAGGGTGGAGAGCCCGGCCGCGGTCGTGGTGACGGGCGCGCCCTCGGTACGGCCCGCCTCCCGGCAGATGTCGAGCGCCTGGTCGCGCAGGCAGTGCCCCTCGTCGAGCAGCAGCAGCGGCAGCTCCCGCAGCGCCTCGCGCGGGATGTCGGCCCGTCCGCCGAGCCAGTGGCTGCGCTCCATGACCAGCACGAAGTCCTCCTCGAAGAGCGGGAGTTCGGTCACCCCGGGCACCCCGAGGGGCACCGCGAGCAGCAGCAGATCGAGCCGCCCCGCGGCCAGCCCCTCCAGCAGCGAGGAGGTCTGTTCCTCGTGCACCTGGAGGTCGAGGTCCGGGTAGCGCTCATGGACCAGTCGCAGCACGGTCGGCAGCAGGTACGGGGCGACGGTCGGGATCACGCCGAGCCTGAGCACCCCGGTGAAGGGCGCCCGCACCGCTTCGGCCTCCTCCATCAGCTCACCGACGGCCTCCAGCACGGCGCGGGCCCGCACCGCGAGCCGCTCTCCGGCGGGCGAGAGCAGTACCTTGCGCGTCGTGCGCTCGATGAGCTGGACACCCAGTGACTCCTCCAGCGCCGAAACGGCTCCGGAGAGTGCGGGCTGACTCATCCCGATGGCCGCCGCCGCGTCCCGGAAGTGCAGATGTTCCGCCACCGCCGCGAAGGCGCGCAGCTGAGAGAGGCTGGGCTGTTTGGGCCGGTTGCCCTGGTTCGCCTGCGCCACTGATAGGCACCTCCGATCATCACGACCGAGTGTAGCTATTTCCGCGATCAATGCACTCTGTGCCATGGTGGGAACCGTCCAACCCTCAGGAACTCCCCCAAAAAGGGAATTCCTACGCTGCAAGGAGAGCGCGTGCTCACTGTCGGTGACAAGTTCCCCGAGTTCGACCTGACTGCTTGTGTTTCGCTGGAGAGCGGCAAGGAGTTCGAGCAGATCAACCACAAGACCTACGAGGGCCAGTGGAAGATCGTCTTCGCGTGGCCGAAGGACTTCACCTTCGTGTGCCCCACCGAGATCGCCGCCTTCGGCAAGCTGAACGAGGAGTTCGCCGACCGCGACGCCCAGATCCTCGGCTTCTCCGGTGACTCCGAGTTCGTGCACCACGCCTGGCGCAAGGACCACCCGGACCTGACCGACCTGCCGTTCCCGATGCTGGCCGACTCCAAGCACGAGCTCATGCGTGACCTCGGCATCGAGGGCGAGGACGGCTTCGCGCAGCGCGCCGTCTTCATCGTCGACCAGAACAACGAGATCCAGTTCACGATGGTGACCGCCGGTTCCGTGGGCCGTAACCCCAAGGAGGTCCTGCGGGTCCTCGACGCCCTGCAGACCGACGAGCTCTGCCCCTGCAACTGGACCAAGGGCGAGACGACCCTGGACCCGGTCGCGCTCCTCTCGGGCGAGTGAGCTGACACAGACATGGCACTCGACGAACTGAAGGCCGCCGTTCCGGACTTCGCCAAGGACCTGAAGCTGAACCTCGGTTCGGTCATCGGGAACAGCGAACTGCCGCAGCAGCAGCTCTGGGGCACCGTCCTCGCCTGCGCGATCGCCTCGCGCTCGCCGAAGGTGCTGCGCGAGCTGGAGCCGGAGGCGAAGGCCAACCTCTCCGCGGAGGCGTACACCGCCGCGAAGTCGGCCGCCGCCATCATGGCGATGAACAACGTCTTCTACCGGACCCGGCACCTGCTGTCGGACCCCGAGTACGGGACGCTCCGTGCGGGCCTGCGGATGAACGTGATCGGCAAGCCGGGCGTGGAGAAGGTCGACTTCGAGCTGTGGTCGCTCGCCGTCTCCGCGATCAACGGCTGCGGCCAGTGCCTGGACTCCCACGAGCAGGTGCTGCGCGCGGCCGGCGTGGACCGTGAGACCATTCAGGAAGCCGTCAAGATTGCCTCGGTGATCCAGGCGGTCGGCGTGACCCTCGAAGCCGAGGCCGTTCTCGCCGAGTAGCACCCGCAGTACCCATGAACGAGAAGGGCCCCGAGGACGACCGACCGTCCTCGGGGCCCTTCTTTCGTGCCCGCTCAGATCTTCTTCGGCGCGTGGTCCACCGGCTCGTCGTCGCTGCCGTCGTCGATGTCCTCCGGCGGCGATCCGGGTGCCGGGGTCGGCGCCGTGTCCAGTGCGGTCGAGCCGTGCGGTGGCGGCGAGTGGCGCCGGGACTCCTCCTGCCCGTACGACCGCAGATAGCCGACCACGGTATTGGTCACCGCGACCAGCGGCACCGCGACGACCGCACCCCCGATGCCCGCGATCATGCCGCCCGCGGCGACCGAGAGCACCACGGCCAGCGGATGCACCCGCACCGCGCGGCCCAGGATGAACGGCTGCAGGACGTGGCCCTCGATCTGCTGCACCGCCAGCACCACCACCAGCACCATCAGTGCCGTGAACACGCCCTCGGTGACCAGCGCGACCACCACGGCCAGTGCGCCGGAGACCACCGCTCCGACGAGCGGGATGAAGGCGAAGAGGAAGATGAAGACGGCCAGCGGTACGGCCATCGGCACATTGAGGAAGTAGATCCCGAGCCCGATGAAGATCGCGTCGATCATCGCGACTATGACCGTGCCCCGCACATAGGCGGTCAGCGTCCGCCAGGCGCGCGGACCGGCACCGGCGACACCCGGCCGCGCCTGGGCGGGCACGAGCTTCAGCACCCAGTGCCAGATGCGCTTGCCGTCGTACAGCAGGAACAGCGTGGAGAACATCGCCAGGAGCATCCCGGTGAGGAGCTCCACCATCACCGTGACGCCCTGGAGTCCGGCGGACGTTATCGCCTCGGTGTTGGTGCCGACGGTGTCGCTGAGGTTCTTCGCGACGTCGTTGATCTGCTGGTCGGTGACATGGAGCGGGCTGTCCAGCAGCCAGTTCTTCAGGTCGTCGATACCCGTGCGCACCTTGTCGGAGAGGGTGTCGATGTTGTCCATCACCTGCCAGACCACGAACCAGCCGACCAGGCCCATGATCACGAAGCCCAGGACCGCGGTGACCGCGGTGGCCAGTCCACGCGGCAGTCCGTACCCCTTCAGCCGGGCGACCGTCGGCTGGAGCATCGCGGTGACGAAGAGTGCGGCGACGAAGGCCAGCACCACCAGCTGCACCGCGCTGATGACCCGCATCAGCACCCAGAGGGTGCCCGCGAGCACGAGCAGCCGCCAGCCGGCCTCGGCGGCGACCCGCATCCCCCAGGGGATCGCCGCGACCGGATCGGGGCGCGCGGCGACCGAGGGCGCGTACGCGGGCGGTGGCGGCACATGGTCGGCGGCGGCGCCCTTCGCGGACCCGGCCCCCGGCACCGCGTCGGCCGTCACCGGCGCACCCTCGTGCACCGCCCGGTCGTCCTCGTCGTCCGCCTCGACGCGGAGTTCCTCCAGGCGCTCACCCATTTTGGTCAGTTCGGCACCCAGCTGTCCGAGCCATCCCGGCAGTTTCGACATAACGGTTCCTCTACCCCCGTCCACTCTCCCCACCGCTCCCCCCGGAAGCGGTCCCGCACGACCGTACATGCGCGAAGCCCCTCACCGTAGGACGGCGAGGGGCTTCGTGAGGTTGAGAACCGAACCTCGGAAGGTTCTAGTACCAGTGGTTGGCCTGCCAGAAGGACCAGGCACCGCACGGGCTGCCGTAGCGGCCGTCCATGTAGCTGAGGCCCCACTTGATCTGGGTAGCCGGGTTCGTCTGCCAGTCGGCACCGGCGGACGCCATCTTGGAGCCGGGCAGTGCCTGGACGAGGCCGTAGGCACCGGAGGACGGGTTGCTCGCCCGGTAGTTCCAGGTGGACTCGTGGTTCACGATGTTGCTGAAGCACTGGAACTGGTCGCCAGGAATCATCTGACGCGCCATCGCCTGAACCTCGGCGACGGAGTACGAGCCCTGAGTGGCGAACGCGGAGGCGCTGCGGACCTCGGAACGGCTGGCGCGTTCGGCAGCGTCCTTCTTGTCCTGCTCGGCCTTCCGCTCCTTCGCCAGCTGGTCCTCGGCCGCCTGCTTCTTGGTCTTGGCGTCCTTGGCGGCCTGGATGCGGGCCGATTCCTCCGCGGACTTCTTCGCCGTCGCATCGGCCGCGGACGCCTGGGCGTCGGCCTGCTGCGTCAGCGAAGCGGTCTGCACCTGGGCCTGCTGGCCCGCGGGGATGTCAGCGAGCAGCGTGGTGTCGGCTGCGGTGGCCTCGAAGTTGTTGTCGTCGACAGCAGGGGTGCTGCCCGCCGCAACTCCTACGACGGCGCCTACGGTGGTTACCGCTGTGGCAGATGCCACAGCGAACCCCCGGACCGAGATCCGGCTCACACGGTGTCCTTCCAGCATCGCCCGCTTAGGTGACCTCGCGGGCGCAATCGTGCCCCTGAACGCTGGCCTCCCTACTGCTTGGGTCACGGGAGGCACGGGCCCGGTGGGCGACTCCCCGGAGGAAGCGCCGCGTGGTGCTCGCGGGCGGCATACGGACGGCGATTGTTGAGTTGTGAGGTGCGGTGCACCTCTGAAGGTGCGGGTGTGCCGTATGCGGGGCCTGACGGAAGCAAGACTCTGCCGGAACGGAACGCCGGGAAGCAATTATCCGTTGCGTGTGAAAGCTCACACCTCGTTTGGAGCATGTGAATTGCGGAAATGGCACCGCAACACGATGCCGCCCGGCTAAGCTCTCTGGCTCGCCGGGCGGCACCAACTGTCCCATCCCCTGTCAGATCTGACCTTCCTCCAGCATTTCGGTCACCAGCGCGGCGATGGGCGAGCGCTCGGACCGGGTGAGCGTGACGTGGGCGAAGAGCGGGTGTCCCTTCAGCTTCTCGACCACGGCGACCACTCCGTCGTACCGGCCGACCCGGAGGTTGTCCCGCTGGGCCACGTCATGCGTGAGCACCACCCGGGAATTCGCCCCGATCCGGGACAACACGGTCAGCAGGACGTTCCGTTCCAGCGACTGGGCCTCGTCGACGATCACGAAGGCGTCGTGGAGCGACCGGCCCCGGATGTGGGTGAGCGGCAGCACCTCCAGCATGCCGCGCCCCAGGACCTCCTCGATGACGTCGCGCCCGGCGACCGCCGAGAGCGTGTCGAAGACCGCCTGCGCCCAGGGGCCCATCTTCTCGGCCTCGGAACCGGGCAGATAGCCGAGATCCTGCCCACCGACCGCGTACAGCGGGCGGAAGACCATCACCTTCTTGTGCTGCCCCCGCTCCAGCACGGCCTCCAGACCGGCGCAGAGCGCCAGTGCGGACTTACCGGTGCCGGCCCGGCCGCCGAGCGAGACGATGCCGACGTCCTGGTCCAGCAGCAGATCCAGGGCGATGCGCTGCTCGGCGCTGCGGCCGTGGATGCCGAAGGCCTCCCGGTCGCCGCGGACGAGCCGGACGTTGCCCTCCGGCGTCACCCGGCCGAGCGCCTTGCCGCGCTCGGACTGGAGGACCAGACCGGTGTGCACGGGCAGATCGGCGACCTCGGGGATGTACAGCGTCTCCTCTCCGAAGAGCAGATCCACCTGTTCGGCGGAGAGGGGCAGATCGCCCATACCCGTCCAGCCCGCGTCGGTGATGGCGAGTTCGGCGCGGTACTCCTCGGCGAGAAGGCCGACCGACGACGCCTTGATACGGAGCGGCAGATCCTTGGAGACGACCGTGACGTCGTACCCCTCGGCCTGGAGATTGCGCGCGACCGCGAGAATCCGTGAGTCGTTGTCCCCCAACCGGTAGCCGGCGGGCAGTACGCCGGGATCGGAATGGTTGAGTTCGACGCGCAGCGTCCCGCCCAGATCCCCGAGCGGGATCGGGGCATCCAGCCGGCCGTACCGGACCCGGAAGTCGTCCAGCAGGCGCAGGGCCTGCCGGGCGAAGTACCCGAGCTCCGGATGCTGCCGTTTGGCCTCCAGTTCCGTGACCACGACGATCGGGAGCACGACTTCGTGCTCGTCGAACCGGGACATGGCGTTCGGATCGGCCAGCAGGACGCTGGTGTCGAGAACATAGGTGCGCCTGTCGGGCATGCGGCGCTTTGTGCTGGTCACCACGGAAGGACGTACCCCCTCGGACGAGGTTGGGGTGCGACGACGTCGCGGAGCATCCCAAAGGGAGAGGACGGACCGGGCTTCGGCCACCTTGCGCGGGCCGAGCGCCGGCCCTCGACGTCAGCCGCACTGTATGTACGGTCCTTCGTGTGCAAAGGGCCTCCCGGGCGAGCGGACTCCATGCCGCTCACTTGGTGACGACGTCCGCCTGGTTCCTGACCGGACGTCGACCTGTCAGGGGTATGCCCTGGAACCCGCGAAGACATGCCGCCCGAGCCGCTCCGTCACGCGCGGCGGTGGGGGCGCCTGTGGTGTCAGCCGCCGTAGCGGCGGTGGCGGGCCGCGTAATCACGCAGGGCCCGCAGGAAGTCGACCCGGCGGAAGGCCGGCCAGAAGACCTCGCAGAAGTAGTACTCCGAATGGGCGCTCTGCCAGAGCATGAAGCCCGAGAGGCGCTGCTCCCCGCTGGTCCGGATCACGAGGTCGGGGTCGGGCTGGCCCCGGGTGTAGAGGTGCTCGGAGATCAGGTCGGTGGAGACGATCTCCGCCAGGTCCTCGAAGGACGTGCCCTTCGAGGAGTGGTCGAGCAGCAGCGACCGCACCGCGTCCGCGATCTCCTGCCTGCCGCCGTAGCCGACGGCGACGTTGACGAGTATTCCGTCGACCCCGATCGTGGCCTGCTCGGCCTCCTTGAGGACCGTCTGGGTGTGCGCGGGCAGCAGGTCGAGCGTGCCGACGTGGTGGACCCGCCAGCGGCCGTCCGCGACGAGGTCCCGCACGGTGTTCTCGATGATGCCGAGGAGCGGGATGAGCTCGGACTCGGGCCGGTCGAAGTTGTCCGTGGACAGCATCCAGAGGGTGACGACTTCGACGTCGGTCTCGCTGCACCAGCCGAGGAGTTCCTTGATCTTGTCCGCGCCCGCCTGGTGTCCCTCCGCGGCGGTGCCGCCGGAGGCCTTCGCCCAGCGCCGGTTCCCGTCGAGGATGACACCGATGTGCTTGGGCACCTGGGCGTGATCGAGGCGGGCCTCCACCCGGCGGGCATAGAGCCCGTACACCAGGTCGCGCAAGTTCACTGAGTCCACCTCTCGGTTCCGTGCGGGCCCGCCCGCCGCCTTGCCCGGGGCTGTCCCCTCTGGGGACCGCCGCACTGGGAGGGGCTGATCGCCCCGGCCGTGCCGTGGCAGTCCCGAAGCCGCCACATTACTGCGCGGTCGCCGCACCGGCCCAACCCGGCCTGTCACAAGTCCGTGATAGAGAGGGAAACGTGACTGATTCCCCTTCTCCCCATTCCTCATACCGGGCCGCCGGGTCGCGCTACGACTCCATGGAGTACCGCCGCACCGGCCGCAGCGGCCTCAAGCTCCCGGCCGTCTCGCTCGGCCTGTGGCACAACTTCGGCGACGACCGCACCCTCGACTCGCAGCGCGCCATTCTGCGCCGCGCCTTCGACCTCGGCGTGACCCATTTCGACCTGGCCAACAACTACGGCCCGCCGCCCGGCTCCGCCGAGCTCAACTTCGGGAAGCTCTTCCGCCAGGACTTCGCCCCCTACCGCGACGAGCTGGTCATCTCCACCAAGGCCGGGTACGACATGCACCCCGGCCCGTACGGCGAGTGGGGCTCGCGCAAGTACCTGCTGTCGTCGCTCGACGCCTCCCTCAAGCGGATGGGCCTCGACCACGTCGACATCTTCTACTCCCACCGCTTCGACCCGGACACCCCGCTGGAGGAGACGATGGGGGCGCTGGCCTCCGCCGTGCGGCAGGGCAAGGCGCTGTACGTCGGGGTGTCCTCGTACAACTCCGAGCAGACCGCCGAGGCGGCCCGGCTGCTCAAGGAGATGGGCGTGCCGGCCCTGATCCACCAGCCGTCCTACTCGATGATCAACCGCTGGACCGAGGACGACGGTCTGCTGGACACGCTGGAGGCGGCCGGCATGGGCTGCATCTCCTTCGTGCCGCTCGCCCAGGGGCTGCTGACCAACAAGTACCTGAAGGGCATTCCTGAGGGTTCGCGCGCCACTCAGGGCAAGTCCCTCGACCCGGACCTGCTCTCGGACGAGGTGGTGCGCCGGCTCAACGGGCTGAACGACATCGCGCACCGGCGCGGCCAGTCGCTGGCCCAGCTGGCCCTCAACTGGGTGCTGCGCGACAGCCGTATGACGTCGGCTCTGATCGGCGCGTCGAGCGTGCGGCAGCTGGAGGAGAACGTCGCGGCGCTGGCCGGGCCGGCTCTGTCCGCGGCGGATCTGAAGGAGATCGACACCTTCGCCGTGGATACCGCGGGCACCAACATCTGGGCCGGACGGGCCTGACGGTCCGCACCTCGGCGGGTGCCGCGGCCCCGCTTGCGCGGGGGCACAAAAAAACGGGCCGGTCCGTGGGGGGGGTTACGGACCGGCCCGAGGGGGGGGTTACACCATAACCCTTCGTAAGTGATGCTGTGTGCATCGCCGTCAAATAATTACTCTCCGAATGTGCGGGACTCCGTTGTGAGCACGGAATACGGGGTTCCGGAGCCTCTGGACCTGCGCGGACGCCCGGGAGTGTCGCCTTGACGCCGGAGGTGTCCACGAGAGATGCACAGGACGTCCACATTCCGGCTGTGAGCGGCCGCCGCCGGGGTTCGCGACGCCGGTGCCCTCCGGATGGCGTCGGCGTCCGCCTGCCCGTGGCCGCCTGCCGTCAGGTGGCCGACGCGGCGCCCCGGTGGCCCCGGGTGAACCTGATTCCCACGGTGTCGCCGCCGATGACCACGAAGCGGCCGCCCTCGCAGCGGATGACGGCCTCGTGGACCTCGCCCCGCTCGTCCCGGCGCTCCTCGGTGCTCAGCACCGTCCAGCCGCCGTCGGGCGGTTGCGGCAGGTTCGCCATCGCGGCGAACTCCCACTGCGCGGCCGGTACACACCAGTCGGGAAGGCGTGGCCAGGTACCGGCGCCGACGTGCAGGGTGCCGTCGGAGGCACAGGTCAGAATCACCGACTGGCTGTCGGAGAGCAGGAATTCGACGGCCTCCGGCTCACCCATCCGCCCCTCCGGGCGGTAGAAGACGCCGAGGACACCCACGATCCGTGCGCCTCTGAGCCATTCGGAGTTCCCCTGCCGCGGGCTGCGCGTGGCTTCTTCGTCGCTGCCGACCCTCATGGCCTGCTCCTTCCCTGTGCGCTGAGCGACCAGAGTGCCATCCTTCCGGCGTGTGAAGGGCATGGGGCCTCAGACCGGCCGCCCGGGTTTGCGGGCCTCGACCAGAAAGCGGGTGGTGTGTGCGACGAACGGCCCCTCGGTCTCGATCCGGCGGTGCAGTGCGGCGAGTTGTGGCCGGTACCGCTCGACGGTGAAGCCCGGCACCATCCAGATCACCTTGCGCAGGAAGTAGACGACGGCGCCGATGTCGAAGAACTCCGCACGCAGTCGCTCGAACCGCAGGTCGACGACTTCGAGTCCGGCCGCCTCGGCCGCGGCGCGCGCCTGTTCCGGGTCGCGTCCGCCGCGTACCTCCGGCGGCTGCGGGCCGAGGAAGTACTCGACGAGTTCGAAGACGCTGGCCGGGCCGACCTGCTGCGAGAAGTACGTGCCGCCGGGCGCCAGGACCCGGGCGATCTCGTCCCACCAGGTGGTCACCGGATGCCGGCTGACGACGAGGTCGAAGGCCGCGTCGCCGAACGGCAGCGGCGGCTCGTCGGCGTCCGCGACCACGGCCGCACCGAGCGGGTGCAGAAGGGCGGTGGCGCGGGCGATGTTGGGCGGCCAGGACTCGGTGGCGACGGTCAGCGGCGGCAGTTTCGGCGCGGAGGCGAGGACCTCGCCGCCGCCGGTCTGGATGTCGAGCGCGGCGCTCGCCCTGCCGAGCCGCTCCCCCATGGCACGGGCGTAACCCCAGGAGGGCCGTTCCTCGGTGGCCCGGCCGTCGAGCCAGGAGAAGTCCCAGCCGGCCACGGAGACGGTGTCCGCCTCGGTGACCAGGGCGTCGAACCGGGCCCGCCGGGCCGCCTCTGCCGCTTGTGTGTCCTCGGGTGTTCCGGCCATACCGAATGGTCTCAGCCGGGCACCGCCGCACGCGACCGTAATAGGACGGGGCAGGGGCAGTTGGCGGACGAGGGCCGGGCTCAGGCCGCCAGGCCCGCCACGCCGCCACGCCGCCAGGCCGCCACGCCCGTCAGGCCCGTCACGCCCGTCACGCCCGTCAGGCCGTCAGGCCGCCGAGGAAGATCCCCACCAGTGCACCGGCGATCATGAACGGGCCGAACGGGATGCCCGTCTTGCGCCCGGCGCCGCGCATGATCATCAGGGCGAGACCGTACGCCGCGCCGAACAGGAATCCGGCGAAGCCCCCGGCGAACACGACGGCCCAGCCGTACCAGCCGAGCGCCACGCCCAGCGAGAGCGCGAGCTTGACGTCGCCGAAGCCCATTCCGGTCGGGTTGATGAGGAAGAGCAGGAAGTAGAAGGCGCCGAGGGCCGCTCCGCCGAGCAGGGCGGACAGCCAGGAGCCGCCGTGTTCCGGGAGCAGTACGGCAATGCCCAGGAGGGCCGCGGCGATCCCCGCGGCCGGCAGCGTCAGCTCGTCCGGCAGCCGGTGGACGCGGCGGTCGATGGCCGCGAGGAGTACCGCGACGGGGGCGAGCAGCAGCCACACGGCGAGCTCGGGGCGGGCCCCGGTGGTCGCGGCGACTGCGGCGCAGCCGAGGGTGGAGACGACGGGGACGAGGAGGGACGGTGCGTAGCGTGGGCCGCCGCCGCGCGGCGTCGTGCCCGCGGCGTCCGTAGCCGTGACCGTTCCTGTGTCCGTTTCCGGATCGGCCTCCGCGTCCGGCTCCGGCTGGGCCGCCCCTGGCCCGGTGGCCGTGTGCACGGCGATGGCCGCCCCCACCTCGGCGCAGGTCGTACAGCGCGTGGAGCCGAGCCAGCCGCGGCCCGGCCCGGTGAGGGCATGGCCGGCTGGGCAGGTGTCCCGCCATGCGTCCTCGGGTTCGACGGAGAACCGGTAGGCCGCGCGCGGGACCAGCAGTCCGGTCGCGGCGCCCCAGAGGGCGGCGACCCCTATCAGCATGGCGTACACGTCACCGACCCTAGGCGCCCCCGCGTACAGGGGGCATGGGCCCTGGGGCCCACAGCGCGCCGTTACGGGCCCATAGGCCGTCACGTGGCGCTACCGTCATGGCCATGGCTCGATGGCG
This sequence comes from Streptomyces brevispora, assembly GCF_007829885.1. Taxonomy (NCBI): domain Bacteria; kingdom Bacillati; phylum Actinomycetota; class Actinomycetes; order Kitasatosporales; family Streptomycetaceae; genus Streptomyces; species Streptomyces brevispora. The sequence continues at coordinate 4,127,815 of NZ_VIWW01000001.1, read as the reverse complement.
CAATGGCACAGGAACGCTCACGATCACGGACCAAGAGGGGGAACGGCAGGCAGAGATACCGCTGCGGATCGCGGCCTCGTACCGTCACCGGAGCCGCGGGCTGCTCGGGCAGGACGGCATCGACGGCGCGCTGCTGATCACGCCGTGCGGGAGTGTGCACTCCTTCCGTATGCGGTTCACGATCGATGTGGCCTACCTGGACCGGAAGTTGAACGTGGTGGCGGTCCACACGATGAAGCCGGGACGGCTGGGACTGCCGCGGATCCAGGCCCGGCACGTGATCGAGTCGGAGGCCGGTGCGATGGCGAAGTGGGGGCTGCGGCCGGGCATACGGGTGGAGATCGCCCAGAGCGACGAGGAGCTCGGCTGAACAGCCGCCGCTGAGCCCGGAGATGGGGCCGGGGGCCCAAGACGACGGGGGTGCCCGGAACCTAGTGTCGAGACATGTCACAGTCGGGGGTCTTTCGTCGGGTACGCCGAGTGCGTCGCAGGTTTCGGCATGCCGTGCCGCGAACGGATGCGCGTCTGCTGGGGTTACGTGGCGGGCGCAAGCGCCGTGGACGGCGCGACCGGGGTCAGGGTGCGCTGGAGTATCTGGGTCTGGTCCTGGTGGTCGCGGCGGTCGTCGGCGCGTTGGTGGCGACGGGGATCGGCGCCGATCTGACGGAGAAGATCGGGGTTCAGGTCTGCCGGATCGGTGGCGGCGGGAACTGCGGCGGCGACGGTAACGCCGGCGCGCGGAACGGCGGTTCGAACAGTCCGGGCAACGGTGACCCGGCGTCGGACAGGAATCCGGACGGTTCGGCCAAGACTCCGGCACAGATCGAGTACGACAAGGCGCTGAAGGGCCTTGAGGACGCGCAGAAGGAATCGAAGTCCAACGGTGACAAGGCGCTCGAGGCCGCGAAGGAACTCGCGAAGATCCTCGCCGACGAGCTGGGCATCACCGACGCCCTGGACTGCATCACCAAGGGCGACATGGGCGCCTGCACCGAAACCCTCATCAACGTCCTGCTGAGCCTGATCGGCGGCGCGGTCGGAAAGCTGGGGGCGAAGTACGGGGCGCCCTGGAAGTGGAAGAAGGCCTACAAGCTCATCAAGAGCTTGAAGAAGCACGGCACCGAGCTCTACGACGGCCTCAAGGGCCTCATCAAGAGCCGGAAGAAGGTCAAGGAAGCCGAAGAGGCCCTGGAGAAGGCCGGAAAGAAGGTCGAGGGCGAGAAGAAGAGCCCGCCGAAGAAGGACGAGAAACCCAACTGCAAGGTCAAGCACAGCTTCCTGCCCGGTACGCGGGTACTGCTCGCCGACGGACGTACGGTCTCCATCGAGGCGGTCCGGGCCGGTGACCTGGTCGAGGCCACGGACCCGGACAGCGGCCTGACCCGGGCACGCCGCGTCGAGCGGTCGATCACGACCCACGACGACAAGGACTTCACCCGCCTGGTCTTCCGCACCTCCGGCGGTCCCGCGGTGATCACCGCGACCGACACCCACCCGTTCTGGGTGACCGGCGAGCGGCGCTGGGCCGACGCCGGCGACATCTCCCCGGGTATGGACCTGCGTACCCCCGACGGTTCCGTGCTCACCGTCGCCGGTGTCTCCCGCTACACCCAGCGGCAGACCACCCACGACCTCACCGTCAACGGCATCCACACGTACTACGTGCTGGCCGGCGGCGTCCCCCTCCTGGTGCACAACAACTCCTGGTGCACCGACGAGGACCGGTTCGAGGACGCCGACGACATCGCCAAGGGGCACGCGGACGGCAAGCACGCCGGTGACTTCCCCGGTCTGTCGCAGAAGGATCTCGCCGACCTCACCAAGGACGTGATCAAGAATCCGTCGCGGACCAAGGAGCTGGGCGGCGGTCGGAAGGCGTTCCTGGGCAAGGACGGCACGACTATCGTGATCCACGACCCGATGAGCCCGGACGGCGGAACCGTGTTCCGGCGGGACCCGGCCAAACTCGAGAAGTACTGGGAAGAGCTGAACTGATGCCGGGAAGCGAAGTGGCGGCGAGCGAACTGCTGACCGAGGACGAGACGAGGCTGCTGCGGCGGGCGCTCCTCGAATGGGGCGGCCCGGCCCGGTGCAGCGATCAGCTCGCCGTCGGTATGGGGTTCGCGGACGCCCGGGATCTCGTCGACCGGACCGATCTGCTGCGTGACGCGCTCGGCGACGACGTCCCGCTCCCACCGGCGGACTGGGCACGCGTGCTGCTGGCCACGGAGATCGTCTTCGTCAGCGACCTCGCGGGCACGGGTGTCGAATGGCCGACGACCACCGGACTCGCCGACGAGCCGACCATCCGGATGCTGCGGTCGATCCAGCGGAAGCTGGGCAGGACCGTCAGGCCCTACTACGGGAAGAGCCCGGGCGCCTGACCCGGGGCGCGCACCTGCGCAGCGGCGACAGGGCCCGGACCGTGCCGGTCCGGGCCCTGTCCCTCGCGACTGCTCCGGGTCAGGGCAGCTTCGCGGCCTGGGCGGTGACCAGCTCGGCCGGGAGCTGCGGGGTCTTCGTGTCGAGGAAGTTGGCCACGTAGAAGGTGACGACGGTCGACCCCGTCCGAACCAGCTGGAAGACCAGCGGCACCTTGTCCCCCTCGATGCTCCCGGTCACCTGGTAGGCGATGCTCTCCTGGCCTGCCCTGGGCAGGTTCAGCCGCTTGACCTGGGTGTACGAGGAGGGGCCGTCCTCGCTCGACGTACGGAATCCGCCCGCGCAGGCATGGACCGCGTCGCGGACATCGCGCATGATCTGCTGCGCGGAGCCGTTGGGGTGCGAGGTGAGGATCTCGGTGACGACGGTCTGGTCGTCCTGGCCCTCCTCGGACTTGTCCATGACGGTACGGAAGACGGTGGCGGCCGCGGCGGGCTCGGGGGCGCCGTTGATCACGGCGACCAGGGGCCGGCAGTCCTCGTTCTCGGACTTCTCGGTGCCGGTCTCGTCGCCGCCCTGCATGGGGGTGACCTCATAGTGCGCCACCTCGCCGGTGGTCAGGGCCACCTTGGCGAGCTCCGCCTTGCTGAGGACCTTGCCGCTGCTGGTGGGCGTCGAGGTGGGGTCCGGGGCGGCGGAGTCACCGGCGGCCGGGTCCTGGGTGTCCGTACCGCTCGGCTTCGCGGACGTACCGGCTCCCTTGCCGTCGTTCCCGGGTTTGTCGTCGGAGGGCCCGCAGGCGACGGCCGCGAGGCAGAGCACTGCTGTGGTGGCCGCCATGGCTGCCGTACGTGCCTTCATTTCTCACCGCTCCTGACCGGCGAACCGCTGACGCGGACGCGCATGCATACGGACTCCGCACGCTAACAACCCGATCGACGCGGACGCGTGGGCCCAGGGGCCCAACCCGCGGCGAGGAGCCCCGCCCGGCTCGCCGCTCCGCCGTGCCGCTCAGGTCCTGCCCGACTCCTTGCAGGAGCGCTTCCAGCGCGGCGCGGACGGCGGCGATGTTCTCCCGGTTCACCGCGACCTCGCTCGGCGCTTCGGTGCCGGCCCTCCAGGCGTCGGCCAGGCCGTGCACCGCCGGAGGGAACAGCGGTGTCTCACCAAGCTGGGGTCGACGGCCCAGCGCACGGTTGCGCGGCGTGCGCAGCGTGATGAGCCATGAACGGACAACCGCCCGGTCGGCAGGGTCCACCGCCTCGTCGGCCACGAGGCGCGGCAACGCCGCCTCCCCGTGCGGCACGCCCAGCTCGTACAGCAGCCTCGTCCCGGGGAGCGCGTAGAGGTTCATCCTCACCCAACGCTCCGCCAGATCGGCGGCCCGCGCCGGTTCCCGCAGCCCGGTCTCCTCCAGCCACCTGTTCAGGGACTCGAACAGACGCTGGACTTCGGCCATCCGGCGTTCCCGGACGCGTTCCTGTGCGAAGAGACGCCGCTGCTCCTGGGTGAGCGGCAGGTACGGCTCCGTCTCCGTACGCTCGTACAGGGCCCACAGGTCGTCCGTCCACTCGACCGGCGGTGGCTCGTACCCGTCGATCGCGGCTTCCAGAGCCTCCAGATCCGACCGCTCACCCATGGTTGCGCCACCCCTTCCTCACGAGACACCCTGGTATTCCATCGCTGTCCTGGGGTCCTTCAACTTGCCGGTCATGCGCGCTTGGTACTTCTCGCTGTCACTCTTGGCATTCCATGCCTCGTCCATTCGCCTGAGCTGATCCGGGGACAGGTCCTGACCCGCGATACGTGCTCCGCCATCGTTCTTGGCCATCTCGGACGCGGGAGTGCCCTCCGGCGGCTCTTCTTCTTGTTCGACGGCTTGTTGAACCTGTCGAAGATTCGGTACCAGCCGTCCTCCTCCCGCACACTCCGGAGTTGACGGTTTCGCTGCAACACCCCTGTTTGGGACCGACTTTGGGACCAACGGCCCAGGCAATCCGGGGCGGACCGACGTACGCTCACGCCGCGCACGGTGGTCGGATCGTGCGGGGCGTGGGCTGTGCGTGCGAACGCCGGAAGGGAAGAACCGTGAATGGTGGCAGCGGCTGGGGAAGCGGAGGTGCGGGCCAGGTACCTCCTGGGCGCGGTACCGGCGGATCCGGCAGTGGCGGCAGGCGCGGCGGCAGCGGTTCGCTCTTCGCGCTGATCCGCAGCTGGGCGGTCGGCGTCCTCGTTCTCCTCGTCTCCGGGTATCTGCTCTCGCGCGGGATCGTCGAGCACCTGGCCACCGACGAGCGGCTCGACGTGTTCACCTGGCGGCTGGCCCTGCTGCATGTGCCCGCCGTCGTCAGCACCGCACTGACCGTTCTCGCCGCAGCCCGCGTCCTGCCCGAGGACCAGCGCTCGTCCCGTCTGCTGTACCCGCTCGCCTCACTCGGCGTTCCCCTCGTGGCGCTCGGCCACCGATACGCCGTTCCGTGGGAGGTCCTGGGGGTCGAGGGCGCACTGATGCCGGCCGTCGTTCTGGTGACCGGCTCCGCCGTGGGCCTGGCCGTCGACCGGCTGGTGGAGGACGACGGGACGCAGTCCGCCGCCCCCGGCTCGTACGACTGGCGCGACAACGGCACCAGCGCGATGGACTACCTCGGGGTGATCGCACTCGTCGCGGCCACGGTCGGTGTCGGTGTCGGTGTCGGCGGCAGCCTCTGAAGTGGAGCAGGTGCGCGATGAGCGAGCAGCCGTTGAGGGCCGCTCCTCAACGGCCGGTCTCACTGTGGTGCGACCGGCCGGAGTCGATCCCGCTCGCGGTCCCCTACTGCCCTTACCTGCTGGGGACTTCACTGCCGTAGACGACCCAGGGCGATTGTTCGAACGAGCTGACACCGGACAACTGCGGTTGCATGGAGGCGACTTCGGAACGTACCGCCAGCGTGTCCGGCCAGCAGTCGAAGTACGCCGACCCCTTCACTATGAAGCCTCTCCAGTCGGTCTCCGCGGACGCGCCCTCCCGGTCGACCACGAAGCCGACGCAGAGCACCGAGGCCCTGCCTATCGCCTCGCGGATCGCCCGGACGACCGCTTCCCGCTCGTCGGGGCTCAGCCGGCCGAGGGTGAACTGCAGCGCGACCGTACCGTCGTCCGTCCGCCGGACCCGGGTGGGTACCCCGGCTCCGCTGCCCACCCAGAGCAGGAAGTCGACCTGGTCCAGGCGTTGCAGGCCGGCCAGGAGCACCAACTGGTCCCTGGTCACCCACGACTGGGTGCCCGACGACTCGGCTCCCGGGCTGATGAGCGTGATGCGGCGGGTGACCGGGTGGGCGGGCCCCACGCCCGCCGCCTCCAGGTCACCGAGCAGCGACTCGGCGTCGGGGCGGCTCCAGCCCAGGTGGTACGAGTAGAAGAAACCGTCACTCATGACACTGCACCCCATAAAAGTGTGAGCACCCCGCTTCACCCGGGCACGCCGGCTGAGAGGTGACCGCCCTGCAGATCAGGTAGAGCGTGAAGATCCCTGCGCACCGGAGCGCGCCTGATCAGCCGCCTGATGGCGGCGGTGTCGGACGGCTCGCAGTTGGTCACTCACGAGCGTAATCAGCCCTGCGGCCCGCGGCGAGGGCCCACGGGCCCATGGGGGACCCCAACGCGGTTCCCCCGGCGGCGGGTGAGGCCCGAGGGGGGAAGGAGGCAAGGAGCGAAGGAGGGGGCAGGCGCCTCGCGCCCTAATCGGTGGACAGGCCGGATACGGGACGCGAGGGTGTACCGCGATGACACGCACCGATTCGCCTCCCGCCTGGGACGAGCGCACTCAGCTGACCACATTCCTCGACTACACCCGCGCGACCGCGACGGCCAAGTGCGAAGGCCTCGCGCAGGAGGATGCCCGTGAGGCTCCGCTGCCGGGCTCGCCCCTGATGACGCTCGCGGGTGTGGTCAACCATCTCCGCTGGGTCGAGTACTACTGGTTCGAGGTCGTGTTCCTCGGTGGGGAGGACGAGGGCCCGTGGACCGATGAGGATCCCGACCGCGAGATGCGCATCGCCGTCGACATGCCGCTCGCCGACGTGCTGACGGAGTACGAGGAGCAGTGCGCCCGCTACCGGGAGCTCGTCGCCGCCCATGACCTGGACACCCCGGCCAAGCGTCCGCGGCGCGATGGCCGCAACCCCGATCTGCGCTGGATCCTGCTGCACCTCGTCGAGGAGACCGCACGGCACAACGGCCACCTCGACATCATCCGAGAGATCGTCGACGGCAGCACGGGGTCCTAGCTCGGCTCACGAACTGCCGGGCGAGGCCTCGATCTGGTCCCGGGTGTCGCGGCCGGTCTGGTCCCCGGACCCGTCCTCGGGCCCGTCCTCGCTCTCGTCCTCGGCCGCGTCATGGCCGCCGGGCCGGGTGTCGGTGTCTCCGCGCGGAGTGTCGGTGCCTCCGGGCCGCACCCGGCTCAGCTCCACGTTGAACTGGGCGCCCGTCAGCAGCGCCAGGTTGGTGAACCACACCCAGATCAGGAACACCACCAGCCCCGCCAGGGACCCGTACAACCGGCTGTAGGAGCCGATGTACGTCGCGTACAGCGTGAACCCGGCCGAGGCCACCAGCCACAGAAGGGCCGCCAGCACTCCGCCCGGAAGCACCTGCCGTGACCCACGTGCCGATGCCGGACCGGTCCGGAAGAGGACCGTGATCAGGCAGGCGACCAGACAGAGCAGCACGGGCCACTTCAGCCCCGCCCACAGCTCGTCCCCCAGATGTGCCAGCCCCATCCGGTGTCCGAGCCAGCGGGCCAGCGGACCGGAGAGCACCAGGGCGAACGCGCTCGTCATCAGGAGCAGCAACAGCCCGAACGCCGTCGCCACGATGATGTGCGCCTTGCGCAGGGCGGGCCGGGTGTCCCGGACCCCGTGCATCGCGTGCAGCGCCCGCCGGAACACGGCGAGATAGCTGGACGCGGACCAGACCGCGCTGACGGTGCCGGTCGCGACCAGCAGCCAGACCGCGGTCCGCTCGTGCGTGGCCGCCAGCAGGGGCTGGCGCAGCGCGGCGCCGGACTCCGCCGGTGCGAAGGCGGTGATGTCGGCGATCAGCGTGTCCGTGGCCCGGGGGTTGGCCAGTCCGATGACGGACACCGTCACCAGGAGCGCCGGGAGCAGCGCGAGGATGGCGTAGTACGTCAGGGCCGCCGCCCAGTCCGAGAGGTCGTCGTTCCACAGGGAGACGGGCGTCCGCCGCAGCGCGACGGGCCAGCGCCGGGCGGGCCCGGGATGCCCGGCACGCCCGGCACGCCCGGCACGCCCGGCACGCCCGGCACGCCCGGTTGCCCGGGGCGGTGCCGCGGCGGCGGTGTCGCTGATCTTGCTGAACACGGATGAGTCTCCTGGGGCGTAGGAAGACGGGCAAGCACGGTCCGGCGCCTCCCGCTGCGCGGACGCAGGGGGACGCGGGAGACGCCGTGTGCTGCCTATCCTCTTCTGCTCCGGTTTGCCGTCGGTACTCCGGTCCGTCTCGTCGGCGCTCCGGTTCATTCCCTCGGCGCCCGGGTGCGCCCCATCTGTGTGTCGGGTTCGTCAGTGGCGCTTGTGGATGCGGGCGGTGAGCAGGTTGGGGTCCCGCTTGGTGAGGTAGGCGGCCGAGGTCACGTACACGGCGTCGCCGCGCACGGCGACGGCCGTGGGGTTCTGCAGGCCGTCCTGGGCACTGAGGACGATGGTGTGAGTACCGTCGGACTCGACCAGGGCCACCTGGTCGGTCTGGTCGAGGGCGGCGAGGATTCGGTCGCTGCGGCCGATGAAGGCGAAGTCGTCGATTCCGGGGAGCTGTTCGGCCCTGATCCGGGCGGGGCCCGCAGCGCCGTTCCTCCTCACCGGGTATCGGACCACGGTGCCCTTGTCCAGGTTGGACACCCAGACGGCACCGTTGTGCACCTTCAGGCCGTTGGCGCCGAGGAAGCCGGTCGGGGCGAGCTCGGTGCCGTCCGCCCAGACCGTCGCGGTGCCGCCTGCGGCCGGTACGCGCCAGATGACGCCACGGACCGAGTCGGTGATGTAGAGGCGGCCGGAGTCCAGCGCCAGTCCGTTGGGCAGGCCGTCGGCCGGCAGCGCGGCGATCCGCTCCGGGGTGCCGCCGGGCGTGAGCCGCCAGACGCCGGTGAGGTCGGCGGTGCCCGTGGCGTACAGGAAGTACAGCGTGCCGTGCGCGTCCCTGACCAGGCCGGTGACCAGGGGGAAGCCGAGCGCCGGAGTGTGCACGCCGTCATCGGCCGGTGCGGGCAGGGTCGCCAGCACCCGCACCTTGCCGTTGCGGGTGACCTGGGCGATCTGGCCCGCGGCGGAGAAGGACAGATCGATGCTGCCGTTGGGTTCCAGGACGATGTTCTCCGGCATCTGCCCGCCGGGCAGGTCGAAGTGCTCGGTGATGCGGGCATGTGACAACGGCGCCGTGACGGCCGTCGCCGAACCGGTCGGGCCCACAACTGCGAGCGAGGCCGTCGCGATGGCGGCGACCAGCAGGTTCCTTGCGAACTTCGATGACACGTCTCGTCCTTGCGTCGTGAGTGAGGGTGCGGTGCGGGCCTGCCGCGCGGGGGCGTTCCCGTCAGGTGACGTTCCCGCCCCACCGTGGCGGCCGGGGCTCGCCGAGGCCCCACTGTGTGTCCGGTCGGCGGTGGGCAACCAGCCCCGGCTCTGCCTATCCCCGGCAGGGGCAGGCTGTGTGCGCCTCGGCACTGGATACTCGGGGCCATGGACGCACACGGACAGCTCGGCGCCTTCCTCCAGGCGCGGCGGGCCCAGTTGCGGCCCCAGGACGTCGGGCTGCCGACCTACGGGGACCGCCGACGGGTTCCGGGACTGCGGCGTGAGGAGCTGGCCCTGCTGGCGGGCGTCAGCTCCTCCTACTACACGCGTCTGGAGCAGGGGGCTTCGTGTCACGCGTCCGTCGAGGTGCTGGACGCGATCGCCCGGGGCCTGCGCCTGGAGGAGACGGAACGGCTGCACCTGCACGACCTGGCCACCGCCTGCCGGCACCGGACCACGGCCCGCCGGCCCCCGGCCGAGCGGCTGGCCCCGGCCGTGCGCGAACTGGTGCGGTCCTTGGCCGAGGTGCCCGTCGTGGTGACCGGGCGGCGCAGCGACGTACTGGCCTGGAACAGCGCGGGGCACGCCCTGCTGGCCGGGCATGTGGACCCGACCGGCCCGGACCGCCCGGCGGACCGTCCGAACATGGCGCGGCTGGTCTTCCTGGACGCCCACATCCGTGAGCTCTACGTCGACTGGACGGCGAAGGCCCGAGCCGTGGTCGGCAATCTGCGACTGGTTGCGGGGCGGCATCCGCAGGACGCCCTGCTGACGTCGCTCATCGGCGAACTGACGACCCGGAGCCCGGAGTTCGCCGGCATGTGGGCCGACCACCGGGTTCGGGCGTGCGACACCGCCGAGTACGGGCTACGGCACCCGCTCGTCGGTCCGCTGACGGTCAGGCAGCAGACGCTGACCGTACCGTCCCAGCCCGAGCAGTCGCTGGTCATGGTCACCGCCACCCCCAGATCGGCTTCCCAGGCCGCACTGAGACTCCTCGTCCAGGCCACCGGGGCGGGGTCCGGGGCTGGGACTGAGACTTGGGCTGGGACTGGGGCGAACCCCACCTCGGCGGCGCGCCGCCGCTACGGGGTTCAGCACTCCCGGTAGCGGGCGGCGGCGGTAGCGAACTCGGCAACGAATGCCTCGTACGCGGGGGCGTTCACCGGGGTCAGGCGCGGCCCGCCCCGCCGCCTGCGGGCTCCGCGGCCTCCGCGGGCGGAACCGGCGGCCAGGGGACCTCGGCCAGGAGGGGGACGATCGCCTCCTCCTCGTAGTCGAGATGGGCGTTCAGCTCAGCCGCCATCGCCGCCAACTCGACCCGGAAGCGCTTCGGTTCGGCGATCCCGATGCCGGCGAGCAGGTCCACGAGCGCCGTCTGAATCCGTGCGACGGTGCGGTGCTCGTCCTCAAGCCGGGCGAAGGTGTCGCCCAGGTGGGGGTGGTGGCGCGCGATCCCGGGGAACAGGTGCCCGTCCTCACTGGTGTGGTGGAACTCCAGGGCCTGGCAGAACGCCAGGCATCGCTGCCTGATCTGCAGCCCCAGGCCCGGCACCGGTGGCTCACCGGGACCTTGATGGGCCGCGCGCTCGGCGAAGTGGGCTTCCGTCTCGGCCGCCACCTGACGCAACTGGCCGCGCAGCCAGGTGTGAACCTCCATGACCTTGTCGGCGAGGGTGCGGACCTCTCCGGGCCCCGCCCACCCGTCGGGCTCGGCGCGTTCCAGCACGACGACGGGCAGGAGCCGGGTGGTCCGATCCTGGTAGTCGCCGTACCCGGGGGCAGACCGTACGGCGTGCGCGAACAGCTCGTCGCGCCTGGCCCCCTCGGCGGGAACCGCGAGGGCCTGGAAGGTGCGGGTTCCGATCTCGACCCGTACCACCGGGTGGGCGAGCAGGTTGTGGTACCAGGCGGGGTGGTTCGGGGCGCCGAGGTTGGACCCGACGAGCAGGAGCAGCTCGCCGTGCCGGATGTACCCGAGGGGTGTGGTCCGCTCGGTCCCCGACTTCGCGCCGGTAGTCGTCAGCAGGAGGAGGTCGCCGCCTTCGAAGGGGCCGCCGATCTTCCCCTCGTTGGCGCGGAACTCCTCGATAATCGTTTCGTTGAAGGACATGGGCATACGGATGCGTATCTCCGGGAGCTTCGGTGAGTCCGCAGCGACTGCGGTCACGGCGTGTGGTGATGTGCCCAGGGCGAAGGGACCGCACAAGCCTCTCGCCGGACGGGCCACGCGTACGGTGCACGCGGGGGCGCCGGGAGTGCGCGGCTGCGCAGCGTCAGGTACAGGGCGCGGAGTAAGAACTCATAACGGACCCTTGAGTGATGGGTGTTCGCTCGATCGCCGACCGGCCCACTGCTCTTTGACCGGCGCCGCGCGACACCGCTTCCATTACACGCATCGGCCGATCCCCTGTCAACGCACCCGGTTCCGGGCCCGGTTCCGACCCCGGAACTCACGTCCACGGGCTTCGCCCACCCCGGCGCGGCCGAGGTTATCCACAGGCTCAAACGCCTCCAGGTCCGCTGAGGAATCGTGGCGCCATGAACTCAGCACGCGTCGCCTCACCACCGCGGGGGCCACGAGCCCGACAGCGAGCCGATGAAGTTGCGGAGTTGGCGAAGCTCGCGCCGGGTGGTGTCCTCTTCACCGCCCGGGCCCTCGAAGCGGGCTGGGCCCCGCGGCGGCTGACCCATCGGCTCCGGAACGAGCAGTGGCAGCCGATCCACCGGGGCGCCTGGGCCTGGGCCGCCCCGGGGCGCAGGGTCGACTGGTTCACCCGCGCCTGGGTCGTACAGAACCTCCAGCCGAACCTCGTGTGCGGCCACGGCACCGCGGCGGCTCTTCACCGCCTCGAACTCCTGCACGGCCCGACTCACGACGCCGAGGTCGAGTTCACCGACCCGCGCCCCGGCCGTACCGCGGGCGCCCCGGCACCCGAGTCCACCGGCTCCCCCTCTCCCCCGCCGACCGCACCGTTCGACGGGGCCTCCACGTCACGTCCCCGGCCCGCACGGTCGGCGACCTTCTACGGCTCCTCCCCCGCGACGAGGCGGTCGTCCTCGCGGACTCCGCCCTCTCCGCGCGCCGGGTGCACGGAGTACGCCGACCGCCGCTCCGCCCTCTCCGGGCGCTTCACGCGGAACTCGCGAACCCCCGTCACCGCACCGCCCGCGCCCGCAGCCTGCTCCCGCTCCTCGACCCGCTCGCCGGCTCTCCCGCCGAAACGGTCGCCCGCCTGCTCCTCCACGACTCCGGCCTGCACCCCGAAACGCAGGCGGAACTACGCACCCCCAACGGCCGCAATCTTCGCCCGGACTTCTTCTTCCGGGCCGAGGGGCTGGTCGTCGAGATCGAGGGCTACGCCTTCCACGGCACCCGCGAAGCACATGCGGAGGACCTTCGCCGTTTCAACGAGCTTCAGGGCTGCCCGGAGATCCGCCGTATTCTCCGCTTCACGGCAACGGAGATCTACCGCCACCCGGAGCGAGTCGTCGCCGAGATCATCGCGGCCCTCCATTCCCTTCGCACACGTAGTTGGAAGTGATTCGGGCACACACCCGCACCACCGGGCCCGCCCGAGCGGTACCCCGGGCGCCCATACCTCTCCCGACTTCCCGCCCCGCCGAAGCTCGGCTGCCGCGTCACGGCGGTTAGCGTGACTGGGTGAGAGTGCCGGAAGATTAACGACGGGGCGAGAGGTGGATCGTGCGATTCGGGGCACCTCGGGTCCCCGGGAGGAGCTGGCCGAAGCGCTCCCCGCACGGGGGAAGGCGGTCCTCGCCCGGGTCACCGGACTTCTCCCGGCAGCGGGTTCCGGTTCGAGGACGGGCGACGACCGGATGCCTGTTCACGTCCACGCCGCCGGATCCGCCATCGACCCGCGTCACGGTGACGTATCCCCGCTCGCTGCCCTCCGCGCCGGGCGGGTGCCAGATGCCGAGAGCGTCGTCCGGGCCAACGCGCGGCTACTCGATTCCGGCGCACTCCAGCCACTTCCCACCCCCATGGAAACGGCCACACCATGTCAATGACCACCCGCGCCGGCGAGACCTTCGAGATCGCACGAGCCGTCTCCGACATCGACAGCTTGCTGACCCGCCCCCTCCCGGAGGCGGGGCCCGCAGCCTGGAAGGAAGTACCAGTCACCGAGGAGTGGGCCCTGACCATGGACCGTGGGCTCCTGCTCGCTCCGCTCTGGGAGAGCGACAGCTTCACAGGCCTGTACGACTCCGAGTGGGAGGCGGCCTCGGAGGTCGGAGAGCGCAACCTGGCCGCACTCGTGGCCGAGTTGGACCGTCGATGGGGGCCGCACCGGTCGGTGGGGATGCGGGTGCCGATCAACCGGAAGATCGCGGACGAACCGATGCCACTGCTGTTCCGGACGCTGTGCGACGGGGACTTCCTCGGCGACCTGTCGGTATGGGGGCCGGTGGACCCGGCAGGGCCCGCCGCCGGGCCAACCGGCAGCCGGTGGGTTGCCGTCTCCGTCAACCAGTGCGACGGCGACGCCCCGATGGTCCTCACGGTCGCCGTCACCGACCGGCCGATCACCGAACTGGACGACTGAACGCACTTGGCGAGCCGGTCCCCTCTGCCCGTCGTCGAGGGGCCCGGCGGTACGGAGCGTCGTGGTGCGGGACGGAATGAAGGCGGACCCTGTGCAGCGCGTCGCGTCGTCACACGTCAACGCGGCATAACCACCCAGGACTTACGGCCCTGCTGTGTCTGCGACGCCTCGCACGTTCCCCACTCCCCACCCCAGTCGTCCACGACAGCCGCCAGAAGCCACAGCGCCCGTCGGCACCGCGCTTCGCAGAGTGCGGCCATGTCCGTTTCAGCGTGCTGCGGATGCTGGTCCCAGACGAGGAGACGGACAGCGTCGTCGCGGTGCCGCAGTGATACGTAGAGCTCCCTGCCCGGGGTCATCCTCGCGGTCACCGCGACGAGTTCGGACGCGGCATGCGTCACCGGCCAGACGTACGGGGCGAGCCCGTACGCCTCCAGCGCGGCAGCGATCGCCGTACGCCCGATGAACGCACTGCGGGTGTCGCCGGGCAACGTAAAACTCAGAGTGAGCCCGCGCTCGCTGCCGGAGCGACCCTTCGGGCGCAAGTAGGTCTGCGCATGGGCGTGTTGACGGGCGGGGGACAGAGGCGGGAGCAGAGGCGGGATCGACGTACGGGATTCGGCGAGGGCCGGGCAGAGCGCGGCGAGTGAAGATGAGTGCATGGCTGGCTCCCCTGGTTCGGGTGACAAGTTGGCGGATCTCGCGTTCGCGTCGATGCGCACAAGTGGCTCACGCCGAGTCCGATGAGCAGTGGCCTGTCTCCCTGACGCGACACCGCCCCTCCCGGGAAAGGAGACAGCGGGCAGCACCGCGCGATGCACTTCCGGCCCATCGGAGCGTGAGCTGTGCGTCACTGAATGTAGTGTGCGACGGGTCATATTGGCCACCCATTCACGTAAAGATGACTCCTCCGTGGCACAAGGCGCCCGCCACACGGCAGACTTCACCCGGAAGGCCATGGAAGGACTGACATGTCAGCGCGAACGTCCCCGACCGAGCGGCAGAAGCGCCTGGGCAGCGAACTTCGGAAAATGCGCACGGCCGCCGGGGTGTCCGCCGAGACCGCGGCCGGGCTTCTCGGGGTTGACCGGTCCAGACTCTCCAACATCGAACAGGGCATCCGAGCCATCACCGAGGAGCGCTTGCGAAGCCTGGCACACGCTTGCGACTGCCCGGACACGGACTATGTGGACGCCCTGGTCGCGATGGCCCGACCCGCATCACGAAAGTGGTGGGCTCGATACCGCGACTCCCTCCCGGCAGGCCTCCTCGACATTGCCGAGCTTGAGGCCAATGCGCTACGGATGCGGACCGCCCACTCCGTTCACATCCCCGGGATCCTTCAGACCAGCGATCACGCACTCGCCGTGTTCCGGGCCGTTGTCCCTCCGCTGCCCAACCACGAAGTCGCACTGCGCCTGGCCCACCGAGTGGAACGCCAACAGGTCCTGGACGGCGCCGCTCCTCCCGAGTACCTGGGAGTCATACACGAAGCGGCTCTGCGTATGCAGTTCGGCGGTCGTGCGGTGGCGCGCGCCCAACTCGACCACCTGCTCACCGTCTCGGAGCGTCCTCACATCTCATTGCGCGTCATCACCTTCGAGGCGGGCGCATTCCCCGGAGCCGGACAAACAGTCAACTACGCAGAGGGGCCTGTTCCTCAGCTGGACACCGTGCAAGTGGACAGCACTCATGGACCGGATTTTCTCTATGAGGAGCATCAGCTGACCAAGTACCGTGCACATCTGGACTGGATGGAACGGATTGCGCTCACACCCGATCGGTCGCAGGACTTCATGCGCAACATCGCACGCCACCTCTGAGAAGGGACCCTTCATGCAGGACGTCGCATGGGAAGAGCCGTTCTGTGGTGAGGGAGCCAGCTGCTACCGGCTCGGCACCGACGACCACGGCAACAGCTACATCACCGTCCTCGGCTCGGAGGACCACTTCCTCACCGACAGCCGCGAGGCACTCCAGCAGCTCATCCTCGACATCAAAGCCGGCAAGGCCGACCACCTGCTGTGACACAGCGCCAGGGCCTGACACCGATTGCGGTGCCAGGCCCTGTTACGTGCAGGTCAGGTCAGGAGGAGCTGCCGCGCGGGAAGGAGACCTCCACGCGGCGGTTCTTCTTCCGGCCCTCTTCCGTGGTGTTGCTGGCGATCGGGTACTGCTCGCCGTAGCCTCGGATCTCGAACGTGATGGACGAGCCCACCTGCTTCTCCAGCACCCCGTGCACGGCCTCGGCACGCTGCTTGGACAGCACGTCACCGTGTGCCGACGAGCCGAGGTTGTCGGTGAAGCCGAAGACGCGCACCTTCGAGGCGTTCTGCTTCTTGATCTCGGCGGCAATGGCCGCGATACGGGAGTTGGCGGCGGAGCTCAGCTTCGCGCTGTCCTTGCCGAAGAGGACCTCGGACTGCAGCGCGAACTTGATGTCCGCGTTGGTGTCCTCGCGACGCTCCTCGCCGCCCTCGTCCTCGACCACCTGGATGATGTCGAGGACCTTGCCCGGGGCGAGGGTGCCACCCTCGGGCATCTTGAGGTCGGGGTCGTTGCTGTCCAGCTTGACGGGCGGCTCGGACGAGGCTTCAGTGCCTGGAGGAACGCTCGGGCCGTCGTCTGCCAGGGCCGTCGTCGCACCGAAGACCGTGGCGCCGGCGAGCAGTACTGCGACAGCGATGCCCCGGCCCACGAGATGGCCTGCCCTGTGCTGCGTGTGAATGCTCTTCATATCCGCCATCACCCGGAGATCTTCAGCGAGGCGGTGGCGAACGTCGGAAGCGTGAAGTCGACTTCAGTGCTGGTCTCCGGCGGTGCCGGGAACTGCATGAAGACAGAGACGGACTTTCCAGGTTGAATTGCCGTCAGCCCAGTGGTGCAGAGGCACCGTCCATCCGTGTCCCGGAGAATGTAGTAGCGCTTCTTGCCGACCTTGTCGACAAGGGTCGCACCGGCTACGGAGTTGGGGTTCTTCGCCAGGACGGCGCTCTCCGTACCCGCCCACTGACCGCCGCTGCGAACGCCGTCTCCGTCGTTCTTGATCACGCCACTGACGGTCACGAAGCCACCGCTGTCACGCTTGACCTCATTGACGACGAGAGTCAGCCCATCACGCCCGTTGACCTGAGCGAGCTTGGCATTCTGGTCCACCTGATCCCCAGCAGCAGTGTCTTCCTTCGCTCCCTTGTCTCCATCCGAGGGCTTGGCGGACGACGATCCCGGATCCTTTGTGGTTCCGCCGTCGTCACCACCGCACCCGGTGACAACCAGGGCCAGAACAGCTGCCATAGAGGCAACTGCCGCTACCCTTCGGGATTTCGAGGTGCGCCGAATGCTCATGGGTTCAGATTCCTTTACTCGTCGTTCGCTGTCAGTCGTCGATCAAGTGCACGGCGAAGATGGTCTTGGCCACGTCCGCCCACAGCTCCGGATGAGCGGGGTCGACATCAAGACTGCCCCCGCGACAATCAAGAGTGGAGATCGGCAGATCCGGCTTGTCGCCCTCGTCGTCCTTGTCGTCGGAGCCAGGGTCGGGGTCGGCACTCGGCACATCCTTGAGCTCCGGCGAACACCGGAACTCGATCACGGCAGTGGCCGTGGCCGTGGCGTGCTTGGTCTTCGTGCTGGGGATCACCGAGGAACCCACCGTGTAACTGGTCTTGACGCTGACCGTGACCTTGTCCTGGAGGAATCCCTCGTCCCAGCGGCAACGAGGCCGGCTGACGGGATCATCGGTGTAGAGATACGCGCGATTGACGGATGCCAGTTGCTGCGCGTCCGAACAACCGGCGCTGAAGTACCGATGATTCGCCAAGAACTCGGTGAGGCCGTCCGGTGTCCGCAGAGCGGCGAGGAACGGCACTCCGAGGTCCTTCCGGGCTTCCTGAGCGGCAGCGAGCGCGGCGGCGTCCGCAGCACCCTGGGCGCCGTTACGTGTGGCGGAGGCCTGACCAACAGCAAAGAAGGCGAACGCGAGGAAGAGCAGGCCCGCCACCATCACAATGTAGATGGGGAAGGCCTGCCCTCGGTCGCTGCGGCGACGATCGATCACGAGCCAGCGGTGATCGAGTCCACCAGGCCGGTGATGCGAGTCGTGATCGCCGAACCGATGCCCGAGGCCACCATGCCACCGATGATCGCGACGACCACCAGGATGATGCCGAGGTACTCGAAGGCCGTCTGGCCGCGGTCCGCGGTCTCGTAGCGCTTCTGGATCTTGGAGACCGCGGTGTTGGCCCAGCCGTTGACGCGGACGGCGGTCTTCAGGGTGATGTTCGACATGGTGTTCCCCTCCAGATTCGGCCGACCGTTTGCCGGCCGACTCGCACGTTCCTTTGTTGTCACTCCCGTTACCGGCTTCCTCCTGGCCGGTGCCGTTTGCGACATGAGAAACATACGGCGGAACACCATGCCCACCAGAGGGTCCCAGGGCCCATTCCCGGGCCCAATCGCCCAGTTGGGCCCTGCCGGACCGGTGCTGGGCCCCGGGGCCCTCACTCATTGCGCCGGCCGTACCCGTACCCGTACCGACGTCTCGCCGGTTCCCCCGCTCGGACACGGCTACCTGCCCCCCTGTGCACCGGGACCCGAGGCCGGCGCTGTGCCGAGCCAGCGGGCGATCGCCTCGCTGCGGCTGCTGCTGTGCAGCTTGGTGAAGATCCGGTTGATGTGGTTCTTCACGGTCTTCTCGCTGATGAAGCAGGTGGCGGCGATTTGCTGATTGCTCATACCGGACGCGATCAGCTCCATGACCTCCACCTCCCTCGAACTCAACCCGTACTGCTGCCTGTTCTGGGCGGCGCCCGGCCCCCCGACTACCGAAGACTGTCCCATACCTGGTTGCACATGCGAAAGACCCTGAGATGGTCGTACCGGCTGCGCCGCAGGTGGCGGCATCGGCGAAGCCGTTCCGGGCGGGGGCATGTATGCATACGCACCGTGCTGCGGTGACACTCCCGGTCCGGACGCATGGCCGGGCACATGACCAGGCGCATATCCGGGCGCATGGCCTGAGCCATGGGCGTCGTAGCCGGGGATCTGGTAGGGAACGCCCGTGGTCAGGGCGGATCCGAGGCCCTCCGGCAGCTGTGCGCCCTGCGGTCCGGGGCCCTGTCGCATGTGGGCGAGCAGCGCGTTGGCCGCCGTGGCCGTGAAGTGCGCGCGGCCGTTCTTCGTGTCGCGTACCGCCTGCACGAGCTGGTCCGCCGTGAACTCGCCGTGGACCAGATAGCCGCTCGCGCCCAGGCGCAGTGCCTCGTGGACGATCTCGCTCTCGCGGCTGTAGGTCAGCATCATGACGGGTGCGACCTGTACCAGGTGGGGCAGGGCGGAGATACCGTCCACGCCGGGCATCCGGACGTCGAGCAGGACGACGTCCGGACGGTGCCGCAAGGCCATGTCGTAGGCCTGGCGGCCGTCCGCCGCCTCTGCCGCGACCTCGACGTCGTCACGGCCCGAGAGCAGGGCGCCGAGGCCGGCCCGGACCACGGGGTTGTCGTCGGCGACGACGACCCTCAACGGTCCGGGGGCGGGCAGGTCGGGGGCGGGGGGGAAGGCGGGCAGCGCTCCGGATGCCGCGGGCTGCTGCGGAGCGGGGAATCCTGGGGAGCTGGATTCCGAATTGATGGGCGTGGCATGCGAGGACGTGTGCTGGGATGCGTGATGCTGTGCTGCCCAGTTCTGGCCCGACGTGTGCGAGATCTCGTCCGGCATTCTGCGACCTCCTCTCAGACTCTGTGGGGGACGGTGTGGAACGGGTCAGTTGAACTGCTGCACGGATGGTTCCTGGGACAGGGCGGCCATCGGCAGCTCCAGGCGGACTTCCGTGCCGGTGGCCGCCTTGCCCTTGCCGATACGGATACGGGCGCCGATGGACGCGGCGCGTTCGACCATGCCCACGAGGCCGAAGTGGCCGGCCCGCTTGAGGTCGTCGAGCGTGGTGCCCGAGGGCAGGCCCCGCCCGTCGTCGTAGACGCTGACGCGCAGAACGTCCCCCTTCACCCCGGCCAGGACGACCAGGTACGTCGGGTGGGCGTGGCGGTGCGCGTTCTCCATGGCCTCGGAGGCAATGGTGAGGAGTTGGCGGCCGACCGCCTGGGGTACCGGCGGGACCGGTGTCTCGTTGAGGGTCCTGAAGGTGGCGACGAGGCCGTGGCGGCGGGTGAAGTCCTGGGCACGGGCGCGGAGTTCGCCGACGAGGTCCACACCGCCGTCCAGGCCGGACTCCCTGCGCAGGTCGGACAGGAGTTCGCGTGATTCCGCGGCTGCCCGGCGGGCCGACCGGGCGACCAGTTCGGCCTGGTGCTTCACCGTGAGGGGGTCCATCCGGTCCGACGAGTGGGCCAGACCATCGGCGGCGAGTGCCAGCCCGTGCAGGGTCTTGGCGACCGAGTCGTGCATCTCGCGGGCCAGCCGGGTGCGCTCTCCCTCGACGGCCTCGTTGACCGCGAGCCGTGCCCTGGTCTCCGTGAGGGCCTGGCTCGCCGTGCCGAAGCGGAGCAGCAGGTTGCGCAGGGTGACGCCGACGGCCCCGGCGATCACGCAGAAGCCGGGGAGCAGGAGCGCGGTCGCCCCACCGCCCTCCAGCCTCGGGTTGGTTCCGTGGACGCCGAAGATGATCAGCGTCTGGAGTGTGGTGAACACCGCCGCGCCGCGCCAGCCGTAGACGAGCCCGGCGAGCAGCGGCGTGCAGACGGTGACGTACGCCAGGGTGGATTCGGGTGTGGCGGTGATCAGCAGCAGCGCGCCGATGAACGCGTCGACGCCGAGCAGCCAGCGGTGGCGCAGGAAGAGCGGGCCGAAGCGCTCCCAGTCCCGGAAGAGGACGTAGGAGCCCATGAAGGTGGTGAGGATGGCCGCGCCGATCAGCCAGGTCGCGAGACCAGGTGCCGTGTGGGCGATCGCGAACGGTGTCGCTATGGCGGTCATCGCGAGACGGAACCCGAAGACCTGGCGGCACATGGCCTGGAGCGCGTTGAGCTGGATCGTGAAGGCCGGCTGAGCGCCCGGATTGGAGAGCGCCTGGCGCACCTCGCTCGTCAGTCCCGGTTGTGAGTCGCTGAATTGGAATGCCATGCGCCTGTCACCTCCCCCTGCTCGTGATGCCCATCATCCCCGTCATGCGGGTCATCCGCCGAGGAACGAGAAGTCGACGTTGGCCCCGTACACGAATCCGACCGTCAGCAGCAGCAGGGTGCCCGGGAGCAGGAAGGAGGTGACCGCGAAGGTGGCCTTCGGGACGGCCTTGGCCGCCTTGCGCCGGGCGTTCTGGGCATCGGTGCGGCGCATGTCGTTGGCGATCTGGATCAGTGTCTCGACGATCGGCGCGCCCAGTTCCTCGCCCTGCTGGAGTGTGGTCACGAACATCGCGACCTGTTCCGAGTCGTTGCGCTTGCGGAGCTCCTCGAAGGCCTGGCGACGGCTGACGCCCATGTCCATCTGGCGCAGGGTGATGCGGAGTTCGTCGGCCCAGGGGCCCTCGTACTTCTCCGCGACGCGTTCCAGCGCCTGGCGGAAGCCGAGGCCCGCCGAGACGACGACCGCGAGGACGTCGAGGAAGTCGGGGAGCGTGCGCTCGATGTGCTCCTTGCGGACCCGGACGGCCGACCAGATGCCGACCTCGACCCAGAAGGCGCCGAAGGCGAGCAGCAGGATGGCGAAGAAGAGCTGGCCGCGCATGAGCATCGACAGGGCGCCGAACGCGCCGAGCGCTCCGTAGACGGCACGGCGGGCGGCGTACCGGTCGATGGTGAGACCGCCGGGGTTACCGGCCATGTCGATCTGGCGGCGCTTCTTGTTGACGGCTTTGGGGCCCATCATCCTGAGCACCGCGGGGGCCCAGCGCATGCCCATCCGGTCGATGCCGGAGCCGACCGCGCCGGTGCGGGTGGAGCCGACCTCCAGGGCGATGGCGAGGTCGCCGGGGAGCTTGGCGTCGGCCCGGTACATCCGGATGCCGGCGATGGCTCCGAACACTGCGAGACCTACAACGAGTGCGAGCAACAGGTCCATGTCAGGTCCTCCCCTCAGACGTCGATACGGGACAGGCGGCGGATCACGATGAATCCGATCGCGTACAGGATGAGCGAGACGATGACCGCGGCCTGGCCGATCAGTGCGCCGGTCATACGGTCGAGTGCGCCCGGCATCACGGCGTTCATCAGGAGCATCGCGCCGAAGCCGAAGCCCGGGACCGCGTAGGCGGTGACCGTCACCTGCGACAGCTGCGTCTTGACCTCACGCCGGGTCTCCTTGCGTTCCTCCAGCGTCTCGGTGAGGTTGCGCAGGGAGCTGACGACCGTACCGCCGGCCCGGTTGGACAGGACGAGGGTCGTGACGAGGACGACGAGTTCGCGGGACGGCAGCCGCTCGGTCAGCTCGCTCAGCGCCTCGTCGAGCGATTCACCGACGCCGAGACGGCGTGCGACCCGGGCGAGTTCCTCGCCGGCGGGGTCCTCCAGTTCGTCCGCGGCCATGGCGAGCGCGGTGCGCAGGGCCAGTCCGGCCTGGGTGGCGTTGGCGAGGATGCGGGAGAGCTCGGGGAGCTGGTTGATGAAGCGGTCGGTGCGCTTGGTCCGCTGCCAGTTCAGGAAGGCGTTGGTGCCCCAGAGACCGATCAGGGCGGCGACCGGGCCGAAGAAGGAGGCCAGGATCGACGAGGCGGTCATCCACAGCCCGGCCATGGCGACCAGTGCGTAGACGAAGAACTCGCCCGGGGTGATTTCCAGGCCAGTGACCGCGAGCTTCAGCTCGATCTTGCGGCCCAGACTCGTTCTGCGCAGTCTGCGGTCGACGCCCTGGAAGCGGCGGTGGCGGCCTGCGGCCTGTATCTGGCCCGTGTGCGAGAGGCGGTCGACGAGGGCGTCGCGGTCGGCCTTGCCACCGGCGTACGCGTGCAGGCCCATGACGCCGAGCACGCCGCAGACGAGCGTGACGCCGATCGTGAGGAGGGGGAGATTGGTCATGGCGCGGTACCTACTTGGCCTCTCGGGTGGCGAGCTGTTCGTCGGACGAGGCGACGCCGAACGCCTGGGGGATGGGCTGGCTGGCCATATAGAGCCGTTCGGCGATCTTGCGCGGGAGCGGAAGGTACTGGAACCGGCCGTGGATCCGCCCGTCGGCGGACATCGGCTGGGGGATGAAGCGGGCCACGCTGACGATGCGGTAGTTGTCGCGGCCGTGCGAGTCGAGGATCGCGATCTCGGTGATCTTTCGGCCACCGTCGGCGTGCCGGGTGAGCTGGACGATCACGTCGACGGCGCTGTTGATCTGGTCGTGCAGCGCCTCGAAGGGGATCTTGATCTCCGACATCGAGGCCAGGGTCTGCAGACGCATCAGCGCGTCCTCGGCGTTGTTGGCGTGAACGGTCGCGAGGGAGCCGTCGTGACCGGTGGACATCGCCTGGAGCATGTCGAGCGACTCGCCGCCACGGACCTCACCGACGACGATGCGGTCGGGGCGCATACGCAGGGAGTTGCGGACCAGGTCGCGGATGCTGATCTGGCCCTTGCCCTCCACGTTCGCCGGGCGGGACTCCAGCCGGATGACGTGGTTCTGCTGGAGCTGGAGTTCGGCCGAGTCCTCGATGGTGACGATGCGCTCGTTGTTCGGGATCAGTCCGGAGAGCGCGTTGAGCAGGGTCGTCTTGCCGGTGCCGGTGGCGCCGGAGACGATGATGTTGAGCTTGGCCTGGACGAGTCCCGAGAGCAGGACCAGCATCTGCTCGTCGAGCGAGCCGAAGCCGATCATCTCCTGGAGGGTGAAGGCCCTCGGGAACCGCCGGATGGTGAGCGTGGCGCCGGTCAGGGACAGCGGCGGGATGATCACGTTGACACGCTCGCCGCTGGGGAGGCGGGCGTCGACCATCGGATTCGCTTCGTCCACACGGCGGTTGACCGTCGAGACGATGCGCTCGATGGTCTGCATCAGCTGTTCGTGCGAGCCGAAGCGCATCGGGAGCTGTTCGACCTTGCCGCTGCGCTCGACGAAGATCTGGTCCGGTCCGTTCACCATGATCTCGGTGATGGACGCGTCTTCGAGCAGTGGTTCCAGGATGCCGAGGCCGAGGGCCTCGTCGACGACCCGGCGGATCAGCTGTGAGCGTTCGACGGTCGAGAGGACCGGTCCTTCACGGCTGATGATGTGGCCGAGTACGCGCTCCAGGCGGGCCCGCCGGTCGGCAGCGGCCAGCGAGGACATCTCCGCGAGGTCGATCTCCTCAAGCAGCTTGGCCCGGTAGGAGGCGACCATGTGGCCGTCCTCCCGCCCCCCACCGTGCTCCTCGGGGGCGGTGATGCGTGCCCGCAGGCTCATTTCGCTGACTCCTAGGTCCGGCTTGCCGGTGGTGCGGGGTGGGGTGGGGTGGGGTGGCCGTGTCAGTCGAGGGGCATGGTGGAGCTGCGCTCGGCGGGGCCGAAGTCGTCGATCCACGGGATGATCGAGGGGACCTTGACCTTGGCGGTGTAGGTCACCGTGCCGTCGCCGAAGGAGTGGTCGAAGTCGGTGTGGCCCTGCTTGGTGAGCCAATGGCTCATGGCCGACCTGCCCGCCACCTCCGGCGGGATCTCCGGCCGGTCGTGACTGGCCGTACGTGCCGCCGCCCGGGCACCGGTGCCCGCCTGGTTGGCCGCGTACGCCGCGATGCCCAGCTGGATGGCGCAGAGGCCGACCAGCAGCAGCAGCGGGATGAACCCCATGTACTCGAAGGCGACCTGCCCGCGGTCGCGAGCGGACCTTCGCTTGTTCCCGGCCATGGATCAGCCCTCCTTCGCCGAGGCGGCTTCGCCGGTGATCTTCGGTCCCCAGTCGAGCACTCCGGGTACCAGGACGGGTACGGCGAGGTGGACCCTGGCCCGGTACAAGCCGCGTTCGCCGCTGATGCAGTCGATGTCGTCGGTGTGCCAGGCGTTGGGCAGATCCTCGTTCGCTGCCCTCGTGCAGGCCGCCCTATGGCCCGACTGCGAGACGTTTCCCGCCCGCGCCGCCTGATCCGCCGCGTTGCTCGCCAGGCTGAACGTGTAGCCGATCAGCGCGCACTGCCAGAGCGCGACGAGCAGCAGGATGATCAGTGGCGTAACCCCGACGAACTCGATCGCGGTCTGTCCGCGGTCGCGGTCACGCCTCCTGCCTATGCCTGTTTCCGCCATCTCCATGGTTGCCATGGATCAACCTGCCCCCTCAGTCGGTCTTGCCACGGCCCGCGGAATCGCCCCGTCTGCGGGAACGGCCGATCGAGCCCCGGTCGGTCTTGTACTTCTCGCTGCCTGCCGCGCCTGCGGGGAGCTTCACCAGGCCCAGCTCTCCCGCCAAGGCCCACAGTGCCTGTTTCACGACACTCTTCGCATCGAGTTCATGCATCCGTCCCGCGTCGACGGCACCCTGAAGTTCCTTGAAATTGGCGGGGACCGCTGTTCCGGCGATCCGGGTTCCGGTGATCTTCTGGATCAGCGGCGGCTGGATCTCGGTGTTGCGGTTGAAGCGGTTGACGACTGTCGTCGTCTCCTCCGCCTTGCGGATCTGGAGCCGGTCCCACATCCGTACGATGCGCTTCGCGCCGCGCACCGCGACCACGTCCGGGGTCGTGACCAGCAGTGCGGTGTCAGCCATCTCGATGGCCGCCGCGTTGGCACCGTTCATCTGGCTGCCGCAGTCGATGACCACGATCTCGTAGCGCGAGCGCAGTGCGCTGACGATCTGCCGGGCCGCGCGGTCGCTGACCTCTTCGCCTCGTTCCCCCTCGCCGGGTGCGAGGAGCAGGGCGATTCCGGTGCTGTGGCTGAACACCGCGTCGGCCAGGACGCGCGGGGAGATGTCGCTGATCGCCGCCAGGTCGACGATGGACCGGCGGAACTGCACGTCCAGGTACGAGGCGATGTCCCCGGACTGGAGGTCCATGTCGACCAGGGCGACGGTCCGGCCCGATGCCTGGGCGGCGAGGGCGAGCTGGACCGCTGCGACGGTGACTCCCACACCGCCCTTGGCGCCGCTGACCGTCACGACGGTGCCGCCGGGACCGGTGAAGACGTCGCTGCCGGCGCCCAGGTGCCGGCGGACGCCGACGGACCACTGGGCGGCGGACTGGACCCGGTTGACCAGTTCCTCGTAGCTCAGCGGCAACGTGACCAGGCCACGGGCCCCGGAGTCCATCGCGGCGGAGAACAGACCGGGGCTCGCGTCGGCGGTGATGAGCACGACCCCGATGGCGGGGAAGCGCAGGGATACCTCCCGGATCAGTTCCAGAGCCGGCACCGGACCGATCCGCTCGTGGACCAGCACGACCTCGGGCAGCTCGTCGAGCGACTCGCCCGCGAGGCGCGCGAGCGTGTCGATGAGCTGTGTCGAGTCGCCGACCGGAGCGGCCGGCTCCGCGTCGGGGAGCTGGCTGAGCAGGGTGGTGACGGATCTGGCCGCATCGGCCTCACCGACGGCCGGGAGGATCCTCGTGGTCATCCAATCCTCACTTGTCCTTGTCGAGCGTGTAGGTGCGGTCGCCCGGACGGATACTGCTGTCGCTGCCGGTGGCGATGAGCGCGAGGCGTACGTGCATCGCGAACGACTCCGCGTACGCGATGCGCTGGGTGTCGAGCGTGTTCAGCGCGAAGGTGATCGGTACCGCTTCGGTGGCCTGACTGCCCTTGCCGTCGCGGCTCGGGTCCAGGGCGGTCAGCTTGCCGACGTCCAGGACCTTGGCGTTGGAGACGATGACCTTCGACTGCGCCGGCTCGCCCTCGC
Source organism: Streptomyces brevispora (assembly GCF_007829885.1). NCBI lineage: Bacteria > Bacillati > Actinomycetota > Actinomycetes > Kitasatosporales > Streptomycetaceae > Streptomyces > Streptomyces brevispora. The sequence goes on along the minus strand of NZ_VIWW01000001.1, from coordinate 4,101,558 downwards.
GCTCGCCCGCGAACGTGGCGTAGACGTTGACCGTGGCACCGGAGGTGATCTTCCCCGCGACGCCGGTCGCGGCGTCGATCATGATCGCGATCTCCTGCTCACCGGGCTGCAGGGCGGGCCGGGACTGCATCATGTCGGACTGGAGCAGCGAGCCCTCCTTGAGCGTGGTGAGGGAGATCTTGCCGTTGACCTCGGAGATGTCGGTCACCGCGTTGGACGAGAGCCACCGCTTCGGCATCGAGACCTTCTCGAACTTGTCCGGAGTCAAGTTGGTGAAGGGTGCGACGTCGCTCTTCAGCTCGTAGGCCGAGACCTCGGGTCCGACCTTCGAGTTGACGTCGCTGATCACCGAGAGCACTCCGGCGAAGGCGCCGAAGGCGCACAGGACCGAGAGGAGCAGGAGTATCACGCCGCGGCGCTGGCGGGAGTTCATGGGCCGGACAACCTCGTTCGGGTCGGATGCGTGGGGCAGCGGACAGAAGAATGCGCGGGGGGCTGTGGGGCGCTGAGCGGGGCTGTTGTCTGGAGAGCGGGGTGTGTGGCACGGGCGGTGTCCGTGCCACGGGGGCGTCCGGGGAGGAGGAATCCGCGGACGCTACGACCGTGGCGGTGCCGGCGCTCCATGGTTCAGGACACCGGACGGCGGCATTCGGTTCTCGGGAACGGCAAGCGGTGAGGAACAGAACCCGCAGCGATCACCGATGAGCTCCATTCCGCACCAGTGACACGTCTCTCGCCTTACTGAGGACACGAGTTGGTACAGGACGGAGATATCCGGAAGGTAAGCGGCAAATTCGATCAGCTTCCCGGTTCCCCACCAACGGGAGGAATCGGCGGGAAGCGTCGCGTCGTGAGTCGCCTGGACCTTCCAGGCGGGCGCCAGGGTCTGCTGCACCCAGTCGGACTGCAACTGCCCCCTGGCGACCAGCAGATGCGTGCCGAACTCGGGACCGGCCAGCGGCTCCGCCGCCGGGCCGACCTTGATGAGCTGGGGGTTCGGTCCCGCGAGGACGGCGAACTGGGATCCGGGGACCCAGGACTTGGCGTGCGCCTTCAGGCTGACGGGGACGCGATCGAGCTTGGTCACCGAGTTCAGCAGGGCGCCCGCATGGATGTAATGGGACAGGAGCCGTGCGGAGGAGGCCACCACTCCGGGGCTGAAGTCACAGATGGACAGCTGCCTCAACTGCCGCACCAGCACGGCGACCCCCAGGGGCGGCAGGTCCACCTTGAGCAGCGCGATGCGATCGCTCTCCAGCACGGACCGGACGGCGTGAAGCCGCCGCTCGTGCTCGGGTGCGATGCCCGTCGAATAGACGGCGATCACATACCCGTGCTGCTCCAGCATCAGGTGCATGTCGCCGATCGCCAAGTCCATCGCCTGGGCACCGGGCGCCTGCAGCAGGGCAGCCGTCGGCGTCTGCTGATCGGTCGGCGGTAGGACCAGATCAGCACTGGTCACTGCTATTGCGGTCGGCACGCTGTTCCCCGTTCGGCTCCGGCCGGCGTCGCCATGACGTCGGCCGCAATCGCTCCTGCTCCGTGCTCCTGCCTCAGCTTCTGCTCCAGCACTTTAACCACGTCGTACACGGCAGAGAACACCCAGCGGAACCCGGTATGGCAACACCCTTGCATCAGCCACGCGACACCCACGTACGAAACCAGATCAAACCGAGAGTTGTTAACTTCCGTACCACTGCGGAGGGTTACCGTCAAGCATTCCCATTTCCGTTGCGTTGAAATTCATTTGCGCACGTCAATGTACATTTTGACATGTTCGCGCCACGTCGACTTGGCCGAAAACCGTTACTGTCCGGCCATGTTGCCGACATCACCCGTGCGTGGGAGCCCGTATCGGGACGCCGGTTGCCACTCGGGCGCGGGCGACATGTGCGCCTGCCGTGCAGAGCGTGTGCAGATGACACGTGGACGGCGCGCGGGCCGTTCACCCGTCAGGCGGGCTCTTCGCGAGCCCCGTTGACCCCGGCGCGAGGGCCGCTCGCGCGCCCCGGGGCGGCGCCCCATGTACCCGTCGCTGCCAGAGGTCTTGACAACTTGATTGGTCTGGACCAGTTTATCGGCCAGCGGTGGCCACCGTTCCTCGATTCCACACCCCCGACATCCCCGTGTCGCTCCCCCGCCATCCCCGACTCCCCCACGGAGGCAGCAAGTGGAACGTTCCCCCGTCACCAGCCGCAGAAGACGCCGCACCCGCCAGGGACTGGGCGCCGCCATCGCGGTCGTCGCCGCGGGCGCCATGACCGTCACCGGTCTCGTCAGCAGCGCGGAGGCCGCCGACGTCAACGTCGCCAAGAACGCGGGCTTCGAGTCCGGCCTCGCCAACTGGACCTGTTCCGCCGGCTCCGGGACCACCGTCTCCTCCCCCGTGCACGGTGGCGCCTCGGCGCTCAAGGCCACCCCGGCCGGCCAGGACAACGCCAAGTGCACGCAGACCGTGGCCGTGAAGCCCAACTCGACCTACGCGCTCAGCTCCTGGGTCCAGGGCGGGTACGCCTACCTGGGCGTCAGCGGCACCGGAACCACCGACGTGTCCACCTGGACCCCCGGCTCCACCAGCTGGTCCCAGCTGTCGACCAGCTTCAAGACCGGGGCGAACACCACCTCGGTCACCGTGTACACCCACGGCTGGTACGGCCAGGCGTCCTACTTCGTCGACGACGTCTCGGTCAGCGGCCCCGACGGCGGCGGCGGCACCGACCCCGGCCCGTCGATCCCCGCCGCCCCGGCCGGTCTCGCGGTCGGCACGACCACCTCGTCCTCCGTGTCCCTGTCCTGGAACGCGGTGTCCGGCGCGACCGGCTACACCGTCTACAAGGACGGCGCGAAGGCCGCCACCGCCACCTCCAACTCGGCCACCGTCACCGGGCTCGCGGCCAACACCGCGTACCAGTTCACGGTGACCGCCACCAACGCGGCCGGTGAGTCCGTCAAGTCCGCGAGCGTCAGCGGCCGTACGGCCGCCGGCGGCGGCACCGACCCGGGCATCCCGTCCACCTCGGTGCCCAAGCACGCGGTCACCGGCTACTGGCAGAACTTCAACAACGGCGCGACCGTGCAGAAGATCAGCGACGTACCCGCGAACTACGACATCATCGCGGTCTCCTTCGCCGACGCCACGGCCACGCCCGGCGCCGTCACCTTCAACCTGGACACGGCGGGCCTCGGCGGCTACACCGTCGCCCAGTTCAAGGCCGACATCAAGGCGAAGCAGGCGGCCGGGAAGAACGTCATCATCTCGGTCGGCGGCGAGAAGGGCTCGGTCTCGGTCAACAGCGACGCGTCCGCGACCAACTTCGCCAACTCCCTCTACTCGCTCATCCAGGAGTACGGCTTCAACGGTGTCGACATCGACCTGGAGAACGGCCTCAACTCCACGTACATGACGAAGGCGCTGCGCTCGCTGTCGCAGAAGGCGGGCTCCGGTCTCGTCATCACGATGGCGCCGCAGACCATCGACATGCAGTCCACCGCGGGTGAGTACTTCAAGACGGCGCTCGGCATCAAGGACATCCTGACCGTCGTCAACATGCAGTACTACAACAGCGGTGCGATGCTCGGCTGCGACGGCAAGGTCTACTCGCAGGGCTCGGTGGACTTCCTCACCGCGCTGGCCTGCATCCAGCTGGAAGGCGGCCTCGCCCCGTCGCAGGTCGGCCTCGGCGTCCCCGCCTCCCCCAGTGGCGCGGGCGGCGGCTACGTGTCCCCCTCGGTCGTGAACGCGGCCCTGGACTGCCTGGCCGCCGGCACGAACTGCGGCACCTTCAAGCCCTCGAAGACCTACCCGGGTGTCCGCGGCGCGATGACCTGGTCGACCAACTGGGACGCCAAGTCGGGCAACGCCTGGTCGAACGCGGTCGGCCCGCACGTCCACGGCCTGCCGTAACCGTCCGCGGTCCGGCACATCCATGACCAGCAGCGCCGCCGCTCTCCCGGCGGCGCTGCTGCATGCCCGCCTGCCGGCCGCCTGACGGCCTCGTCCTAAGGGCACGGGTACGAGGCCAGTGGCGGCCCGCTGACCTGGCTTGGGCCCGAAGACCCAAGCCGGGGAACATGGTCGGACCTCTGGCCCGAACCGGGCGAAAGGATCACAACGCCGGTCGGCGCCCTCCCGGCAAGGCCCGTTCCTTCACCCACCCCAACCGCAGGCCGGTCTAGATCACCAGGCTGAGCAGCGCCGCCACCACGAAGCCCGCCACCGACAGGACCGTCTCCAGCACCGTCCAGGACTTCAGGGTGTCGCGCTCCGAGATGCCGAAGTACTTCGACACCATCCAGAAGCCGCCGTCGTTGACGTGCGAGGCGATGATCGAACCGGCCGAGATCGCCATGATGATCAGCGCGAGATGCGGCTGCGACATGCCCTGGCCCTCGACCAGCGGGACGACGATGCCCGCGGTGGTGACGATGGCGACCGTCGCGGAACCCTGGGCGATGCGCAGCACCGCCGAGATCAGCCAGGCCAGCAGGATGACCGGCAGGCCGACGTCGTTGAAGGTGTCCGCGAGCGCGTTCGCGATGCCGCTGCTCTTGAGCACGGCACCGAAGATCCCGCCCGCGCCGACGACCAGCAGGATGTTGCCGACCGGCTTGAGGGAGGAGGTCGACACCGACTCCAGGGACTTGCGGGACCAGCCGCGCCGGATGCCGAGCAGGTAGTACGCGAGCAGCAGCGCGATGGTCAGGGCGACGAACGGGTTGCCGAAGAACTCGACGACCGAGCGCAGCGTCGAGGGGCCCAGCGCGATGGAGGAGAACGTCGCGGCGAGGATCAGCACCAGCGGGGTGCCGATGATCGTGAGTACGGTGCCGAGCCCGACGGGGTCCTCGTGCGGGGTGACTCCGGCGGCGCGCTGCTCGGCGACGACCGCGGCCTTCGCCTCCGCGGCGGCCTCGACCATGTCCTGCGGGACCTCGACGAAGATCCGCTTCCCGATCCAGGCGGCGTACCCCCAGGCGGCCAGTACGGACGGGATGCCGACGACGGCGCCCATCAGGATGACCCAGCCGAGGGAGACCTGGAAGAGGCCGGCGGCGGCGACCGGGCCGGGGTGCGGCGGCAGGAACGCGTGGGTCATGGACAGACCCGCCAGCAGCGGCATCGCGTACAGCAGGATCGATTTGCCGGAGCGCTTGGCGGCGGCGTACACGATCGGTGCGAGGACGAAGATGCCGACGTCGAAGAAGACCGGGATACCGAAGATCAGACCGGTCAGGCCCATGGCGAGCGGGGCGCGCTTCTCACCGAAGAGGTTCAGCAGTCGGGCGCTCAGCACCTCTGCTCCGCCGGAGACCTCGAGGATCGCGCCGAGCATCGTACCGAGGCCGATGATGATCGCGACATGGCCGAGGATGCCGCCCATGCCCGATTCGATGACGGAGACGGCGGCGGACTTCTGCACCGTGCCGAAGAGTTCGGTGACGGAGAGTCCGGCGCCCAGGCCGACGGCTATGGACACGGCGAGCAGCGCGACGAACGGCTGCAGCCTGGCCTTGATGATCAGGAAGAGGAGGAGAGCGATCCCGAGCACGGCGACGGTCAGCAGACCGGCCGTGCCGTCTATCAGGAGGAGGAGCCCTCCGGTGTGGGGTGGTGTCTCGACCGGTGGGGGGCTTGCGGCGAGCAGCATGGGTAACTCCGTTGTCGGCCATGGGCTTCGGGGGGGCGCGGCACGGCGCCCCGGTGGAGCGGGGCGCCGTGCCGTACTGCGTGGCGGTGCGGTGGAGCGGGTGTGGCGGGGGGATTCTCAGCCGAGGACCGCGAGGGCGTCGATCTCGATGAGCAGACCCTTGGGCAGGCCGACGTAGACCGTCGTACGGGCGGCGGGGGCGGCCTTGAGGTTCTGCTCGCCGAAGTAGGTGTTGTAGATCTCGTTCATCTCGGCGAAGTGGTCGACGTCCGTGAGGTAGACGCGCATCATCATCACGTCGTCCCAGCTCGCGCCGCCCTCCTCCAGGATCGCCTTGACGTTGGCGAAGGTCTGGAGGGTCTGCTCGCGCAGGGTGGGACCGGCCGGGGTCGGTGCCTGGCCCTCCACCGCGGGCAGGAAGCCGACCTGGCCGGCGACCTGGAGGATGTTCCCCTTCTTCACTCCGTGCGAGAACTTCGCGGGCGGGGCGGTGTGGGTGCTCGGGGTGAGTGCGGTCTTCTCGGTCATCGGAGATCAGACTTTCTTGGGTCGGGTGGTGCCGGAGTACTCCCGGCTGATGGTGTCGGCGGTGCGCCGGACCAGCGGGAGCAGGGTGAGGAGTTCCTCCGCCGTGACGACCACGTTCGGTGCGGAGACCGACATGGCGGCGACGACGCGCCCGTCGGCGCCGCGAATGGGGGCGCCGACGCAGTTGATGGACTCCTCGTGGCCGCCGAGGTCGGTGGCCCAGCCCTGTTCGCGTACGGCGGCGAGTTCCTTGAGGAACGCGCCGGCGCCGGGGGTCGAACGGAACGTGTACATGGGGTAGTCGAGCTTCTCGGCGACGGCGCGCCGTTCCGGCTCGGGCAGGTCGGCGAGCAGCAGCTTGGCCACGGCGGCGACGGTGATCGCGACGGGCTTGCCGATCCGGGAGTACATCCGTACCGGGTAGCGGCTCTCGACCTTGTCGATGTAGAGGACCTCGCTCGCCTCGTACACCGCGAGATGGACGGTGTGTCCGCAGTTCTCGTTGAGTTCGGCGAGGTGCGGGTGCGCGATCTCCCGGACGTCGAGGTTCTCGACGGCCTCCTGGGCGAGCGCGAAGAGCCGTGCGCCGAGGCGGTAGCGCTGGTCCTGCTGGCGGTAGACGAGTCCGTGCTCGTGGAGCGTACGGAGCAGGCGCAGCGCGGTGGATTTGTGGACGCCGAGCCGCTCGGCCACCTGCCCGAGGTCTGCAGGTCCTTGGGCGAGCAGCGGCAGGATGCTCAGTGCCCGGTCGACGGTCTGGCTCATGTACTGCGTACCTCCGTGTCGTCCCCCGTCCATCCGGGGCCGAGACGCAGTCTCCCCCAGGCGACGTCGTCGAGGGCCGCGAGGTGGTCGGCCCGGTCGCGGGCGGGCGGGTCGGTGAGGTCGCCGGGGACGGTGAGGGCGGCGGCGGCCATCAGGTGGCCGTGCCGGGCGCGGTCGCGGACGGGCAGTCCGCGCAGGGTGGCGGAGAGGAACCCGGCGGCGAAGGCGTCACCGGCGCCGACGGGCGCGACGACGTCGACGCGCAGCGCCGGGACGGTGGTGACGGTGTCGGTTCCGGTCCCGCCCGGGTGTGCGGGGCCGGTTCCGCGGCGGGGCGCCGAGAAGACGGTCGCGCCCTCGGCGCCGCGCTTCACGACGAGCACCGCCGGTTCGGGCAGTGCCGCGCGGATCGCCTCGGCCCCCGAGATCCCCCACGCCTCCTCCGCCTCGTCCTCCCCGACGAATACGAGGTCCGCGCCGCGGGCCAGGTCCAGCAGGACGTCGGGGGAAGCGTCGCCGTCCCGCCACAGTCCGGGCCGGTGGTTGACGTCGAAGGAGACGAGCGGGCGGCCGGGCCGCGGGGCCGTCAGCTCGCGCAGCAGCGCGAGGCAGTCGGCGGAGAGCGCGGCCGTGATGCCCGACAGGTGCAGGACCCGGCCGGCGAGCAGGGCCTCGTACGGGACGTTCGCGGGCGACATCGCGGAGGCCGCGGATCCGGCCCGGTAGTACGCCACCTCGTGGACGTCGGCCGCGCGGTCGGTCGCCGTGCGGAAGTAGATGCCGGTGGGCCGGGTGGGATCGCGTCGCACCGCGGAGGTGTCGACCCCGTAGGCGGAGATCGCGGCGACGAGGTGGTCACCGAAGCCGTCCGCCCCGACCCGGCTCACCCAGGCCGCCCGGTGTCCGGCCGCGGCGAGCGCGCAGGCCACGTTGGACTCGGCGCCCCCGATTCCCCGGACGAAGGACGGTACGTCGGCGAGGCGTCCGGGCTGCGAGGGCAGGAACGTCACCATGGACTCGCCGAGGCACACGACATCACTGGTCGCGGCGTCGGCGGCGGTCCTGGCCGGGGTTCCGGACACTCGGGGCTCCTCTTGGTCTGCGGGCGGCGCCGGTTCTCACCATTGACCGGGCGTCGGCTCGGATGTTAGACAGCCTTGAGCGATATACGCAATGGGTGTTGCATATGTTGCAACGCATTACTGTACAGAAGACCTCGGCCCCCTCACGGCGGCCGCGGACGACTCGGACCGCCCGGCACCCGTTGCCGGAACGGTCCTACGACGACCTACTTCGATCGAGGAGGCACCCCATGGCTGCCGACCGTCCCGTGGCCGGACCGGCCGGACTCGCCGATGAGCGGGTCGACCACCGGTTCAAGGCGCTCCCGCCCGACGCGGAGGGGCTGACCGTCGGCGCGCTGGCCGCGGAGCGGCGCAACCTCTTCACCGGCGGGTTCACCACTCCGGTGCTCGCCCTGTCGGCCGAGTCCGTCGAGCACAACCTCGCCCTGCTGGAGACGTACGCGCAGCGCCACGGTCTGGTGTTCGCCCCGCACGGCAAGACGTCGATGTCCCCGCAGCTGTTCGCCCGCCAGCTGGAGCACGGCGCGTGGGGCATCACCGCCGCGGTGCCGCACCAGGCTCGGGTGTACCGGGCGTACGGGATCCAGCGGATCTTCCTCGCCAACGAGCTCGTCGACGCCGCCGCGCTGCGCTGGCTCGCGGGCGAGCTGGACGCCGACCCCGACTTCCGGTTCGTCTGTTACGTCGACTCGGTGCGCGGTGTCGAGCTGATGGACGAGGCCCTGCGCGCGGCCCGCGCCTCCCGCCCGGTCGATGTCGTCGTGGAGCTCGGCGCGGGCGAGGGCGCCCGCACGGGTGCCCGTACCGAGGCCGACTGCGCCGCGGTCGCCGAAGCGGTGGCCGCGGCCGGGAGTCTGCGTCTGGTGGGCGTGGCCGGTTACGAGGGCGAGGTGCCGGAGGCGTCGGGCGAGCGGGTAAGGGACTGGCTGCGCCGGCTCGTCGCGCTGGCCGCGGCCTTCGACGCGCAGGGGCGGTTCGCCGCGCTGGACGCCGGTGAGCCGATCATGATCAGCGCGGGCGGCAGCGCGTGGTTCGACGCGGTGGCGGACGTGTTCGCGGAGATTCCGGAACTGTCGCGCCCCGTCTGCAAGTTGCTCCGCTCGGGGGCGTACGTCTCGCACGACGACGGCCACTACCGTCATCTGACGCCCTTCAACCGGGTCCCCGAGGAGGGCGCCCTGCAGCCCGCCTTCCGGCTCTGGGCGCAGGTCGTGTCACGCCCGACCGCCGAGCAGGCGTTCCTCAACGCGGGCAAGCGGGACGCGGCGTACGACCTCGATCTGCCGGAGGCGCAGGTCGTGCGGTCGGGGCGGGACGGCTCCGTGCGGGCGGCCTCGGGGGTCGAGGTCACCAAGCTGTCGGACCAGCACGCGTGGGTCGAGACGGCGGAGGGGGCCGAGCTGGAGGTCGGGGACTGGGTGGGAATGGGTCTCTCGCACCCGTGCACCAGCTTCGACAAGTGGCAGCTGATTCCGCTGGTGCAGGCGGACGGCACGGTCACCGACTACATCCGCACGTTCTTCTGATCCCGGAGCGCAACCCCTCCGGCGGCTGAGCGCCTGTCGGCGCGGGGGGCCGGGGGCAGCACCCCCGGCCCCCCACTGAAAGGCATTCCCATGGACCTCGTCATCCGCGACGCCCGCGTCATCGACGGCACCGCCGCCCCCTCCTACCGCGCCGATGTCGCCGTCCGCGACGGCCGCATCGCGGAGATCCACCGGGAGGACACCCCGGGCCCCCGCCCCGGCGCCGCCCGCACCCTCGACGCCGACGGTCTCGCCCTCTCCCCCGGCTTCGTCGACATGCACGCCCACAGCGACCTCGCCCTGCTCCGCGACCCCGACCACAGCGCGAAGGCCGCGCAGGGCGTCACCCTCGAAGTCCTCGGCCAGGACGGACTGTCCTACGCCCCGGTCGACGACCGCACCCTCGCCGAGGTCCGCCGCTCCATCACCGGCTGGAACGGCGACGGGAGCGACATCGACTTCGACTGGCGCACCGTCGGCGAGTACCTGGACCGGCTCGACCGCAACTTCGGCGGCCAGGGCATCGCCGTCAACGCCGCCTATCTCATCCCGCAGGGCACCGTCCGGATGTACGCGGTCGGCTGGGACGACCGGCCCGCCACCGACGCCGAACTGACCCGGATGAAGCAACTCGTCGCACAGTCCATGGCCGAGGGCGCCGTCGGCATGTCCTCCGGACTCACCTACACCCCGGGCATGTACGCGGACGACGCCGAACTCTCCGAACTCTGCCGGGTGGTGGCCGAACACGGCGGCTACTACTGCCCGCACCACCGCTCCTACGGAGCGGGCGCGCTGGAGGCGTACGAGGAGATGGTGCGGCTCACCCGCAGCGCGGGCTGCGCCCTGCATCTCGCCCACGCCACCATGAACTTCGGCGTGAACGAGGGAAGGGCGCCGGAGCTGCTCGCCCTCCTCGACGACGCCCTCGACTCGGGCTCCGACATCTCCCTCGACACCTACCCGTACACCCCCGGCTGCACGACGCTGGTCGCCATGCTGCCGAGCTGGGCGAGCGAGGGCGGCCCGGAGTCGATCCTGTCGCGTCTCGCCGACGACGCGACGTCCGCGAGGATCCGCCACGACCTGGAGGTCGTGGGCTCGGACGGCTGCCACGGTGTGCCGATCGAGTGGGACAGCATCGAGATCTCCGGAGTGAGCGCGCCCGGCCTCGCCGGCCATGTCGGCCGTACGGTGGCCGAGTCGGCGCGGCTGCGCGGCGAGGAGCCCTGGGTGACCGCGCGGCGGCTGCTCCTGGACGACCGGCTCGGCACGACGATCCTTCAGCACGTGGGCCACGAGGAGAACGTCCGGCAGATCATGCGCCACCGCGTCCACACCGGTGGCAGCGACGGCATCCTCCAGGGCGACAAGCCGCATCCGCGCGCGTACGGCACCTTCCCGCAGTATCTCGGCCGGTACACAAGGGAGTTGGGCATCCTCAGCCTGGAGGAATGCGTCGCCCACCTCACCTCGCGCCCGGCGGCCCGGCTGCGGCTGGCCGACCGCGGTCAGGTGCGCGAGGGCTACCGCGCCGACCTGGTCCTGTTCGACCCGTCGACGGTGGCCGCGGGCTCGACGTTCGACGAGCCGCGCACCCTGCCGTTCGGCATCCCGCACGTGCTGATCGACGGCCGCTTCGTCATCGAGGACGGAAAGCGGACCCAGACCCTGGCCGGCCGGGCGGTGCGCTCCACGCACCGCCCGTGACGGCCGTGCCGCTCAGGCCTCGGCCGCTCGCTCCCGCGCCCACGCCAGGTCCTCGGTGGGCGCGGGACACGATCGCGTTCTACCTGCGCCACCCCTGGGTGCTCCAGGTCTCCCAGGCCCGTCCGGTGCTCGGCCCGCACGAGTACGCGGGCCCGGACACGCTCGTGCGCTGCCTCTACGGCACGGGGCTTGACGCCGGGGTGCTGCGGCGCCTGGTCGGGACGCTGTTCCACTTCGTGCGGGGCGCCGCGCAGACCGTCGCCGACGCGCGCGATGCGGCGTCGGGGCGGCCGGACGAGGAGTGGTGGTACGCCCGCTCGGCGGCACTCGTCGAGCTGGTCCCGGATGTCGCGGACCGCTCCCCGGAGTTGAGCCGGATGGAGCGGGAGCCGGCGCCCCCGGAACCGTCCGGGGACGACTCGATGCCGTATCCGGAACGGGAGGCGCGGGAGACGTTCACCGCGGAGCTGGGCGTACTGCTGGACGGTGTCGGGGCGGCGGTCCGGCGGGGCCGGGGCGTGAACAGTCCCTGGCCCCTCGGCTCACCAGCGGTACCAGCGGCCGCGGCCGGCGCCCGAACCCTGACGCAGGAGAAAGCCGAGCAGCCACACCACGAGCACGATGGCCGCTATCCACCAGAGCAGATTGAGCGCGAATCCGGCACCGAAGAGCACCAGGACGATCAGCAGGACCAATAGCAGGGGAACCATTGTTATCAACCTCCAGAAATTCGAGTGCCCCGGATCCGCCGGTCCACACCTGGACGTATGAGTGCCCGTCGAACTCGGGCAGAACAGTTTCCCGTCCGTTCTCCGGGGCACCCGGGGCGCATGAATATTTCTGCGACAGCCCGAAAAGGACGCGGAAAGGCGAGACGCGCGGGAAATGGCTCAGCGGTCGAGGCGGGCGGCCGTGCGGGATTCATGGCCCGTGGGGTGATCTATTTCCTGGTCGGCGTCCTGGCGCTGCGCATGGCGTTCGACGACACCGGCGGCGGTGACGGCGGCGGAAAGACCGCGGACCGGGGCGGGGCGCTCACCGAGATAGCCCAGAAGCCCTTCGGATCCGTCCTGTTGTGGGTCCTCGGTGCGGCGCTGGCGGGCATGGCCCTGTGGCGACTGTCCGAGGCGGCGTTCGGGGCCGCGGGCCCCGACGGACGCAAGGCGACCAAGCGACTGGCCTCGGCCGGGCGCGCCGTCTTCTACGGCTTCGTGTCCTACTCGGTCCTGATGTTCGCGGCGGGCGACCGGGGCAGCGGCAGCGGTTCCAGCGACGCGCAGTCGAGGGACGTCACGGCGAAGGTGCTCGACATGCCGGGCGGCCGCTGGCTGGTGGGGGTGGGCGGCGTCGCCGTCGCCTGCGTGGGCCTGTGGATCGCCGGCCGGGCCGCACTCCGTAAGTTCCACAAGCATCTGCGCATGGGCGAGATGTCACGCGCCGAACGACGTGCCGTGGACATCGTCGGCGTCTTCGGCGGGGTCTCCCGGGGGCTGGTCTTCGCGGTGGCGGGCAGTTTCGCCGTGGCCGCCGCGGTGACGGCCCGGTCCGGTGCGGCGAAGGGCATGGACGACACGCTGCGGTCCTTCAGCGCGACCCCGGCCGGCCCATGGCTGCTGGCCCTGATCGCGGTGGGGCTGGCGGCCTTCGGCGTCTTCTCCTGGGCGAACGCCCGGTGGCGCCGGATCTGAGGCCCGGGCGGCCGGAACGAGACGGGGCGGGGCGGGAGTGTTCTCCCGCCCCGCCCGACCGCACTCCGGGCCCTTACGGCTTGGGCAGCGTGCACCCCGCGGCGTTCAGGTCGAACTTGTTGCCGGCGACGATGCACGGCACGATGCCGTAGGTCTCCTGCGCGTAGTTGATGCCCTGGCGGACCGTCACCTTACCGCTCGCATCGACCTCGCACGGGTTGTTATCCGTGCACCTCTGCCCGTCCTCGTTACCGGTGTTGTTGACGGCGACGACCTTGCCGGTCGCGTTGTCGATCACCGGCGAGCCGGACGTCCCGCCGATGGTCTGGCAGGCGGAGGTGTAGCGGACCGAGTCCTTCCAGGTCCAACTCCCCTCCTTGAGGCGGTAGACGAACCCGTCGACGTTGCAGCTGTAGGTGCGCTTCCAGTACCCGGACACCACCGTGATCGCGGTGCCCTGCACCGGGTGCGCGGTGTTGAGTTCCAGCGCCTTGATCCCGTAGCTGCTCTGGATCTGGGCGTACGTGGAGGTGAGCTGGTACACCGATATGTCGGTGTCCGTCATCGTCCCGTACGCGATCTTGCTCGCCCGCAGCGTGCCGACGCCGCTGCCGGCGGAGTTCAGCAGGGTGAAGCTGCGGGTGGACGGCTGGTCGCGAACGACTACACCGGGCCCGGGGAAGCCGGACTCCATGCAGTGCCCGTTGGAGAGCACGAGCGCGGGATCGTTCGGCTGGGAGCCGGGCGTACGGACGACGGATCCCGAACAGTTGCTGAGCGCCACGGTCCCGGCGAAGCCGATCGCCTTGGATCTGACCTCCGCCCTGACCGCCGTGTGGCTCGACGGCGCCGCCGCCTTGACCGTGCTGGGTGCTGCCGCGCCGTGGCTTGTGGCCGCGGTCGCGGGTGCGATGCCGGCTCCGAGGAGCAGCACGGCAAAGAGCGCACCGACGAGAGGCTTTCTCATGTGGGGTCCCCTCTAGTGACCTGCGCAGAGCGGGTGAGGCCTCTGCGACCGGAGTTCTTCCGGTTTTGACATGCGCATGGTCGCGTATTGAGGGGAGTCGCACAAGAGGCGGAATCAAGACCCGGCCGGCCCATCGCCCGCCCGCGCCGTGGCGCATCTCACCCGTCCCGGTCCGTCACGCCGCCGTTCCAACCCATTCCAAGCCCGGCCCCCGTCCGCGCCCCGGGTTCCACGGTCGGCGGGCGGGGGAACATGGCGATGGAAGCCGGACCCGGCGGGCCGGACGACCCGGGTGGGTCAACTTGCGGCGAAAGGCCGGGCAGCCCTCGAAACACAGTCGTAAGCTCGCAGCCATGCAGGTCATCCAGTCCACGAAGCTCGCCAACGTCTGTTACGAAATCCGGGGCCCCGTGCTCGAAGAGGCGATGCGGCTGGAAGCAGCGGGCCATCGCATCCTCAAACTGAACACCGGCAACCCTGCCGCGTTCGGTTTCGAGTGCCCGCCCGAGATCCTTGAGGACATCCTGCGCAACCTCTCCGGGGCGCACGGCTACGGCGACGCGAAGGGGCTGCTGTCCGCGCGGCGGGCGGTGATGCAGCATTACCAGACGAAGGGGATCGACCTCGGCGTCGAGGACGTCTACCTGGGCAACGGGGTCTCCGAACTGATCCAGATGTCGATGCAGGCACTGCTCGACGACGGGGACGAGGTGCTCGTACCGGCGCCGGACTACCCGCTGTGGACCGCTTCGGTCTCCCTGGCCGGCGGCACGGCCGTGCACTACCGCTGCGACGAGCAGTCCGACTGGATGCCGGACCTCGCCGACATCGAGCGGAAGATCACCGACCGCACCAAGGCCATCGTGATCATCAACCCGAACAATCCGACGGGTGCGGTCTACGACGACGAGATGCTGCGCCGGCTGACGGAGATCGCCCGGCGCCACAACCTGGTCGTCTGCTCCGACGAGATCTACGACCGGATCCTGTACGACGGGGCGACCCACACCCCGACCGCAACCATCGCGCCCGACCTGATGGTGCTCACCTTCAACGGGCTCTCCAAGAACTACCGGGTGGCCGGATACCGCTCCGGCTGGATGGCCGTCTGCGGGCCGAAGGCGCACGCCTCCTCGTACATCGAGGGGCTGACGATCCTGGCCAACATGCGGCTGTGCGCCAACATGCCGTCACAGCACGCCGTGGCCAGTGCGCTCGGCGGACGGCAGTCGATCAACGACCTGGTGCTGCCGGGCGGCCGCATCCTGGAGCAGCGGGACGTGGCGTACGACCTGCTGACGCAGATCCCGGGCGTGACGTGCGTGAAGCCGAAGGGGGCGCTGTACCTCTTCCCGCGGCTCGACCCCAAGGTCTACAAGATCAAGGACGACCGGCAGATGGTCCTCGACCTGCTGCGGGCCGAGAAGATCATGGTGGTGCAGGGTACGGGGTTCAACTGGCCCGAGCCCGACCACTTCCGGGTCGTGACACTGCCCTCGACCGAGGATCTGACGGACGCGATCGGCCGGATCGCCCGCTTCCTGGACGGGTACAGCCAGGTATGACCCGGTCCCGGCGACGGTTCCCGCCACCCGGCCGCGAATCTAGACAACTTTAGACTGAATCCAAGCTAGGATGGATCCACAGCATCACCAGGAGGCCATCCATGTACGAACCGATCCGCACCAAATCGGTCCACACACCGGCCGACCACGCCGACGACTTCCCGCGCCACACCCGCGAGGAAGAACTGGACATCCAGCTCGCCGGACATCTGGCCGCGTTGCTCGCGGTCACCGACGAACTGGGACTCGGCGAGGCGGGCGACCGCATCGCCGAACAGGTCGCACGGCTGCGCGGTGAGCCGCCCGCCCGGCACGCCGGTCCGACCGAAGCCCCCGCACCCACCCTGCACCGCCGCGCCCACGCCCTCGCGGGCCGCGCGCTGGTGGTGGCGGCGTCCCGCGCCGACACGGCCGTCGCCATTCTCGCGGCCGAGCGCATGGACGCCCACGCCGCGGCGGCCCCGGCCGCTGCCTCCGCCGCCGACTCCTCAGCCCCGTCGCGGCTGGTCGGCGCCCTCTGACGGCCCCGGTCCACGGGCCGTCGAGGCGCGTGGACCGGGTGCCACCCGAGGAGCGGGCCCCCGCGGGGGCGAGCCGCTACAGCGCTCAGCCCAGGCGCTGGACCAGTGCGCGGTACTCGTCCCACAGCTCCTTCGGCGTGTGGTCGCCGAAGGTGTTGAGGTGCTCGGGGACCAGCGCCGCCTCCTCGCGCCAGACCTCCTTGTCGACCTTGAGCAGGAAGTCCAGGTCCGACTCGGAGAGGTCCAGGCCCTCGGTGTCGAGCGAGCCCTTCGCCGGCAGGATGCCGATCGGGGTCTCGACGCCCTCGGCCTTGCCCTCCAGGCGCTCCACGATCCACTTCAGGACGCGGCTGTTCTCACCGAACCCGGGCCAGACGAACTTGCCCGCGTCGTTCTTGCGGAACCAGTTCACGTAGTAGATCTTCGGAAGCTTCGACTGGTCCGGCTTGTCCGCGCCGACCTTGATCCAGTGCTTCATGTAGTCGCCCATGTTGTAGCCGCAGAACGGCAGCATGGCGAACGGGTCGCGGCGCAGCTCGCCGACCTTGCCCTCGGCGGCGGCCGTCTTCTCGGAGGCGACGTTGGCCCCGAGGAAGACACCGTGCTGCCAGTTGAAGGACTCGGTGACCAGCGGTACGGCCGAGGCGCGGCGGCCGCCGAAGAGGATGGCCGAGATCGGCACGCCCTTCGGGTCCTCCCACTCGGGCGCGATGATCGGGCACTGGCCGGCCGGGACGGTGAAGCGGGCGTTGGGGTGGGCGGCGGGCGTGCCGGACTCGGGGGTCCAGTCGTTGCCCTTCCAGTCCGTGAGGTGCTTGGGCAGCTCCTCCGTCATGCCCTCCCACCAGACGTCGCCGTCGTCGGTGAGCGCGACGTTGGTGAAGACGGAGTTGCCCCACATGGTCTTCATGGCGTTGGCGTTGGTGTGCTCGCCGGTGCCGGGCGCGACGCCGAAGAAACCGGCCTCGGGGTTGATCGCGTAGAGCCGGCCGTCCTCGCCGAACCGCATCCAGGCGATGTCGTCGCCGACGGTCTCGACGGTCCAGCCGGAGATCGTGGGCTCCAGCATGGCGAGGTTCGTCTTGCCGCAGGCGCTAGGGAAGGCCGCCGCGATGTACTTGGACTCCCCGCGCGGCGGCGTCAGCTTGAGGATCAGCATGTGCTCGGCGAGCCAGCCCTCGTCGCGCGCCATCACGGACGCGATGCGCAGCGCGTAGCACTTCTTGCCGAGCAGGGCGTTGCCGCCGTAGCCGGAGCCGTAGGACCAGATCTCACGGTCCTCGGGGAAGTGCGAGATGTACTTGGTGGAGTTGCAGGGCCACGGAACGTCCTCCTGGCCCTCCTCCAGGGGTGCGCCGAGCGTGTGGACGGCCTTGACGAAGAACCCGTCGGTGCCGAGCTCGTCGAGGACCGGCTGTCCCATGCGCGTCATGGTGCGCATCGACACGGCGACGTACGCGGAGTCGGTGATCTCGACGCCGATCGCGGAGAGAGGCGAGCCGACGGGGCCCATGCAGAAGGGCACGACGTACATGGTGCGGCCACGCATGGAGCCGCGGAAGACGCCCTTCTCGCCCACGAAGATGTCCCGCATCTCGGCGGGGGCCTTCCAGTGGTTGGTCGGACCGGCGTCCTCCTCCTTCTCGGAGCAGATGAACGTGCGGGTCTCGACACGCGCGACATCGCTCGGGTCGGAGGCGGCGTAGTACGAGTTCGGACGCTTGATCTCGTCGAGTTTGGTGAACGTCCCCTTGGCCACGAGCTCCCCGCACAGGCGCTCGTACTCGGCCTCGGAGCCGTCGCACCAGACCACTCGGTCCGGTTCGGTGAGGGCTGCGATCTCGTCCACCCAGGAGACGAGCTCCTGGTGGTTGCTGGGAACAGTGAGGGGAGCCGCGATGTCGCGCGCCACGATCGCTCCTTGATGAGGGTGTCTATCTGATAGGTGCCCCGTGGGGGCTGCGACCCGGATGCTTCTACCCTTTCGAATTACCCCTGGCGCTCATCCGGTGCCGACCGCACTCATTTGATCATCCGACCGTTCCGCCCATATGTCCAGAGGGCCGCCCACGTGAGCATCGCCACTCATATCCGCAACCTACGGTGGCGTAGGTACGATGCGGGAATGACTGCTGCCGCCGCGCCCGAACCTGCCGGGCTGGAACCAGCCGAGACCGACACCGTCCCGCTGAAGCCCCGGATGCGCGGCTGGCTGCACGCCGGGATGTTCCCCGCGGTCCTCATCGCGGGCATCGTGCTCATCGCGCTCACGGACACCACCCGCGCCCGGATCGCCTGCGGGATCTACATCCTGACCGCGTGCCTGCTGTTCGGCGTGAGCGCCGTCTACCACCGCGGCACCTGGGGGCCGCGCGGCGAGGCCGTACTGCGCAGGCTCGACCACGCCAACATCTTCCTGATCATCGCGGGCACCTACACCCCGCTGACCCTGCTGCTCCTGCCCCGCTCCACCGGGACCCCGCTCCTGTGGGCGGTCTGGGGTGCGGCGGTCGCGGGCATCGCCTTCCGGGTGTTCTGGGTCGGCGCCCCGCGCTGGCTCTACACGCCGTGCTACATCGCGATGGGCTGGGCCGCGGTCTTCTTCCTGCCGGACTTCATGCGGACCGGCGGGATCGCGGTGCTCGTCCTGGTCGTCGTCGGCGGACTGCTCTACAGCGCCGGCGGCGTGATCTACGGCATCAAGCGGCCGAACCCGTCACCGCGCTGGTTCGGATTCCACGAGGTCTTCCACTCGCTGACCCTGGCGGCGTTCGTCGTGCACTACGTCGGCATCTCCCTGGTGGCGTACAACCAGAGCTGAGCCCCGCCGACCCTTCCTCCGCCTCATGGCCACGGCTTCCCCGCCGTGGCCATTTCGTCGCCCTTCGATGCCTGACAATGGCGGCCATGGCCGCCACCCCCCGTATCCCGTCCTCCAGCGCCCCCGGCGCGGAGCCCCCGATGGGGCTGCGCGAGCGCAAGAAGCTCAAGACCCGGGCCGCGATCCGGCGGGCGGCCTGCCGCCTGATCGCCGAGCAGGGGTACGACGCGACGAGCATCGAGCAGATCGCGGAGGCGGCCGAGGTGTCGCCGAGCACGGTGTTCCGGTACTTCGCGACCAAGGAGGACATCGTCCTCACCGATGAGTACGACGCGTTCGTGGAAGCCCTGATCCGCAGCCGGCCGGCCGATGAGCCGCCGCTGGTCTCGCTGCGGTTCATGGTGGTCGAGGCGCTGACGACGTTCCTCACCGCGGACGACGAGGAGGTGCGCCGGCGCATCCGGCTGATGGTGGAGGTACCCGCCGTCCGGGCGCGGATGGCGCAGAACCTGTCGGACACCGCGCAGCAGCTCGCCCGGGTACTCGCCGACCGCAGCGGCCGCGGCGCGGACGACCTGCGGAGCCGGGTCCACGTCGCGGCGGTGCTGGGTGCGCTGCGCGAAGTGGTGCTGTACTGGGGCGAGCACGACCGGAAGGGCGACCTCGTCGCGATGGCCGAGGACGCCCTGGACACCCTGGAGGGCGGCCTGCGGCTGTGACGCGGGTCAGGACCCGGCGCCCCCGAGGGCGCGCGCCAGCTCCTCGCGGTCCGTGGTCGGCGCGTCGCAGACGAAGCGCCTGCACACGTACGCGGTCGGCGCGCCGTCCACCGTCGGACGGTCCGCCAGCAGCGGGAACTCCGATCCGCCCGCCTCCCCCGCCGCGACCACCGCGCCCGGCGCCCGGCCCAGCAGCGCCGTACGGTGCAGCTCGCCGCCTACCGGTCCGGCGACGGCCACCTCGCGCGGGCCGTCGAGCAGCGCCTCGGCCACCGCGAGCCCCCAGCCGATGAACCGCGGCGCCTTCGGGCCCAGCGCCTTCACCACGCCCAGCGCCCCCTCCGCGGCGGCGCGGTGAGGCTCCGATCCGGTGTGCGCGGCGTACGAGAGCAGCGCACCGGCCGCCGCCGTCCAGCCCGCCGGGGTGGCGCTGTCGGTGGGGTCCTGGGGGCGGCGGATCAACTTCTCGGCGTCGTCAGCGGTGTCGTACAACTGACCGCCCTCGCCGGTGAAGTGCTGGAGCACGATGTCCATCAGGAAGCCCGCGAACTCCAGCCAGACCCCCTCGCCGGTGACCGCGGCCAGGGCGAGGAAACCCTCCGCCACATCGCCGTAGTCCTCCAGCACCCCGGCGTGCGCCCCGGCGCGGCCGTCCCTCGAGGTACGGGCCAGCCGGGCCACCGGGCCCATGTGGACCCGCACCAGCAGGTCCGCGGCCTCGGTGGCGCGCGCGATCAGGTCGGGGCGGTCGAAGTACGCGCCCGTCTCGGCGAGCGCCGCGACGGCCAGCCCGTTCCACGCGGCGACCACCTTGTCGTCCCGTCCCGGCCGCTCGCGCAGCTCCCGGGCGGCGAGCAGCCGGGCCCGCACATCGGCGGCCCGCGCCTCGTACACGGCCTGACCCGTCCGGGGCAGTTGGTGCGGGCCCTTCGGCGGGAGCTGAAGCACCGAGGAACCCTCCTCGAAGGTGCCCTCCTCGGTCACCCCGAAGTGCTCCGCCGCGAACGCGGCGTCGTCCTCGCCCAGCACCTCGCGCAGCTGCGCCGGCGTCCACACGTAGTACGCGCCCTCGACGTGCCTGCCGTCGGCGTCCGCGCTGTCCGCGTCGAGCGCGGAGGCGAAGCCGCCCTCGGCCGTGCGCAGCTCCCGGACCATGAAGTCGGCGGTCTCCAGAGCCACCCGGCGGGCCAGTTCCGACCCGGTCGAACGCCACAGATGGGCGTACACCCGGCAGAGCAGCGCGTTGTCGTAGAGCATCTTCTCGAAGTGCGGTACGACCCACTCCCGGTCCACCGAGTAGCGGGCGAAGCCGCCGCCGAGCTGGTCGTACATCCCGCCCCTGGCCATCGCCTCGCAGGTGTCGGCCGCCATCTGGAGCGCACCGTCCGCGCCGGTACGGGCGTGGTGGCGCAGCAGGAACTCGATCGTCATCGACGGCGGGAACTTGGGGGCGCCGCCGAAGCCGCGGTGCTTCTCGTCGTACTCGCGGGTCAGTCCGAGCAGCGCCTGCGCCAGCTCCGACTCGGCCGGAAGGCCCTCCCCGCCGTGCGCGAGCGAGCGCTGTGACAGATCGTGGACGATGCGCCCGGCGACCTCGCCGACCTCGTCGCGCCGGTCGGTCCAGGCCGCGACGACGCCTTCGAGCACCTGCCGGAAGGACGGCAGGCCGTGGCGGGACTCCGGCGGGAAGTACGTTCCGAAGTAGAAGGGTTCGGCGTCGGCGGTGAGGAAGACGGTCATCGGCCAGCCGCCCTGACCGGTCGCCGCCTGCACGGCCTCCATGTAGACGGCGTCGACGTCGGGGCGCTCCTCGCGGTCGACCTTGACCGGCACGAAGTGCTCGTTCAGGTACGCCGCGACCTCGTCGTCCTCGAACGACTCGTGCGCCATCACGTGGCACCAGTGGCACGCCGAGTAGCCGACCGACAGCAGAACGGGGACATCGCGCCGTCTTGCTTCCTCGAACGCCTCCGGCGTCCAGGGCCACCAGTCGACGGGATTCTCAGCATGCTGAAGCAAATACGGCGAGGTCACGCCAGCCAGCCGGTTCATGCGACCCAGCCTCTCACGAGGAGGCGGCCGCACACTTCCCGAATCGGGCAGCGCGGCATACAGGTCAGTGGCCCGAGCCGAGGCAGCGCTGGAACCGTCGAGGTTCCTCGCAGGAGACACACCGTGACCGCCCAGATGGTGGCGCCCGTGTAGATGCGCACCCGGATCCACGCGCAGCGGTACGACTCCTGGTCCGAGGAGCAGTCCGAGGAGCAGTGTGCCGGCCTGGAGATCGCGGACGGGACGGCCGTCGTGAGCCCGAGCGCATCCAAACGGCGCAACCGGTCGGCCCGAATCCTGGCCGACGCCCTGGACGCCGCCGCGGGCCCGGACCGGAACGCCGACAGGGACTTCGATGTCCGCCCGCAGGACGTTCCCCCCGCCGCGCCCTTCCCCGTCACTGTGGACCCGGGCGCCGGCTGACGGCCCACGTCCGCGCAGGCAGCGTCGCCAACGGCCGGCACCGGCCCAGGGGGATCGGTCACGGGCACGACGAGACGCGCGGTTCGCCGTTGCCACGCTCCGTCGGGATCCGGTGCTCCGATTCCTCCGTTTCCTCCGTACGGCAGTCGGCGCAGTCTCGCGGACGCCCTGTCGCGCACCGGCCCCAGGCAGGAGACTGGTACTCCATGCGGCCGGGCGCCGGGGCGGGCCGACGGGCGGGAACCGAGGGGGACCTATGCGGATGCGGGACAGCCACCAGGCTGACGCCGAGAGGCTGTTGGTACGGGCCGTGGAGGAGGAGGCGCGGCGCACCGGCGGGCGGACGGACTCCGGCGCGCTGATGACGCGTGCGCGGGGCGCACTGGACACGATGGCGGCGGGTGCGGCCGAGGAGTACGCCGTATACGTCCAGGCGCTCGACACCGAGGCGGCCGGGCAGACGCCGCTGGCGCACCGGCTCAACCGGGCGACGCTCGGAACACCGCTCCTGGTCACGGGAGTTGCCGCGACCGCCGCCTTCGGCGCGGACCTGGCACTCGGCACGGTGACGGGCCTGGCGCTGGGCGCGGGCGCCGTCGTCGCGGTCGCGGGCGCCACCGCCACCGTCGCCAAGGTCACCGCTTCGCACTGGCCGGCCGCCTCCCGTCGGGCGGGCGCCCTCGGACAGCCGGGCGGGACCGAGCAGTTGCGGCTCCAGTGGCTGACGGCACTGGAGGTACGGGGCATCCGCCCGTTCCTCGACCAGCAGCGGATGCTGACCGCCTCGTCCCGCACCCCGGCGAAGAAGGCCGCCACCGCTCAGTCCCGGACGGCCCTGCGCGGCGGGGACCGCAGCGCGGCGGCGCGCATGCGCTCGCTCCTTGAGCAGTCGTTCGGCCATCTCCCGTCGCCCGACGGCCGGTTCGCCGGCCGCCGGGCCGAGCTGGCCCGGATCGGCCAGTGGGTGCACGCGGCCCGCGCGTCGACGGAGACGAAGCCGACCGTGGTCGTGCTGCACGGCCCGCCGGGCGCCGGGCGCACCACACTGGCCGTGCGGGCGGCCCACGATCTGAAGGACCAGTTCCGGGGCGCGTGCGTGGTGGACCTGCGCGGCGGCGCGGACGGCGAGCCGCCGCTGCCGACCCGTGACGCGCTGCTCCATCTGCTGAACCGGCTGGGCGCTCCCCGGGAGCAGTTGCTCTTCCGGGACGGCGGCTCCGCCGGCCGGTCGGCGGGATCGTCCGCCGAGCAACAGGTGCGCCGGCTCAGCGAGTTGTACCACCAGCATCTGACCGGGACGCCGGTGACGATCGTCCTCGACGACGCCAGTGACGTGGAGCAGGTCCGCACACTGATCCCGGAGCGTTCCGACAGCCTCGTCCTGGTCACCGCCCGCGAGCCGCTCGATCTGCCCGACTCCCTCCCGGCGTGGGTGCATCAGCTGGAGGTCGGGGCGCTGGACCCGGCGGGCGCGGACGAGCTGCTGCGCGAGGCGTCCCAGGAGGAGGACCCGGGACCGTACGACTACCCGTCGAGCGAGGCGATCACCGAACTGTGCGGCGGACTGCCGCTGGCGTTGCGGATCGCGGGCTCCTCGCTCGGGGCGCGTACCCCGAGCGCGCTGGCCGCCGATCTCGCCGCGTACGGCCCGGTGCCCCCGGTCGAGCGGGCCCTGTGGCTGCGCTACACCGACCAGCCCGAGCAGGCGCGTCGGCTGCTGCGCCGGCTCGCGCTGGCCGGGCGGGCCAGTCTGGGCGCCGCGGCGGCCGCCGCGCTGCTGTCGGCCGACGAGCAGGAGGCCCAGCGGCTGCTGACCACCCTGTCCGGGGCCGGGCTGCTGGACCACGTGCGGGGTTCGCGCTACCGGCTGCACGACCTCGTCCGGGGCTTCGCCCTGGCCCGGCTGCTCGACGAGGAGGAACCGGCCGGGCGGACCGCCGCGCAGGAGCGGCTGATCGTGAACTACGCGGAGCTGGCCGGTGCGGTGATCCGGATGGTGGACGGCAAGATGTCCACCCGGGCCGGGCAGTTCGGCTCGCACGGGTTCACCTCCCTGGACGCGGCGCTGCGCTGGCTGGACGAGGAGTCGAGTTTCATCACGTCCGCGCTGCGGCACGCCGAGGGCGTCGACCAGGGCGCGGTCCTCGATCTGCTGGGTGCGCTGTGCGACTACTGCCTGCTGCGCGGCGACCTCTACCGGCTGGGCGAGATCAGCGAGCTGACGCAGGCGGTCGACCAGGGGCTGCTGGAGCGGTCGGTGCAGTGGCGTACCGGGATCGCGGCCCGCCAGCTGGGCGAGCTGGACAAGGCACGCAGCACGCTTTCCTCCGTCGTCGGCCTGTACCGCGAGGCGCAGAACGACTCGGGTACGGCGCTGGCGCTCTGTTCGCTCGGCATCACCCTGCACCACCAGGGCAATCTGACGGAGGCGGCGGCGCGGCTGCGGGAGGCGCTCGAGCTCCAGACCTCCGACGCCCAGGCCGCGGACCGGGCCTGGTCGATGCACGCGCTGGCCGCGGTGGAGCGCGACCGGGCCCACCCGGCCGAGGCGCTGACGCTCCTGGACACGGCACTGGTCCTGCACCGCGAGGGCGAGTCGCTGCACGGGGAGGCCTGGACGCAGTTCCAGCTGGGTCAGGTGCTGCTGCGGCTGGGCGATGTGGAGCGGGCCGAGCTCGCGCTGCGTACCGCCCTCGATCTGTACGGGCGCACCCGTGACGAGCGCGGCGAGGCCTGGGCGCTGACCCAGCTGGCCCGCGCCCGGCTGCTGGACGGCGATCCGGCCCCCGCGGTCGAGCAGCTGAACGCGGCGTTGTCCCGGCACCGCGACAACGAGGACGCGCGGGGCGAGGCGTGGACGCTCTACTACCTGGGCCAGGCCCTGGAGGAGGCCGGCGACACCGATCAGGCGGTACGGCAGCTGGAGCGGTCCCGCACGATGTTCTCCCGGATGCGGGACGTGTACGGGCTGGCATGTGCCCGGCACCACTCGGGCCGGGTCACCCGCGACCAGCGGGCCGCGCAGACGGGCAACCTGCGCAACTCCGGTTTCGCCCGTCAGCTCCTGGCGGACGCCCGCGCCGACTTCCGGCGCATCGGGGTCGCGCACGGGGAGGCCTGGACGTGTCTGGAGCTGGCCCTGATCGACGCGGGCAACCATCGTGCGCCGCAGGCGCTGGAGCTGTGCGGCGAGGCGGCCGAGCTGTTCGACTCGTACGGCGACGCGCGGGGCGCGGACTGGGCCCGCTTCCTGCGCTGCACGCTGCTGCCGTACGCGTCACCGGGCGGCATCGAGGTGGGCACGGTGGTGGCCCAGCAGGAGCTCGCCGACCTGATCGCGGCCGGCCACCCGACGCGGGACGGCAGGCTGGAGGACTGCGCGGAGGCGTTCCGGGTGGTCCTGAACCGCGGAGTGGACCTGGAGGACGGCTGGCAGGCCTGGCGCCTGGGCCTGACCCCGACCCGCCACGCCCGGGAAATCATGGGCGTGCGAATCCCCACAAGGCCATGACCCAAAAACCGGGCCTGCACGGCCAACCCGGGCCTGCACGACGTTTGAGAGCATCCCTCAAACGCCAGCCACCCACGCCGACCGGCCAACCCAACCGGCCCGGCGACATCAAGCCCGCCCGGCGCTTGAGGGCATCTTTCAAGCCCGTCCGGCGCTTGAGGACACCCCGAGCCCGCCCGGCGTTCGAGGGCGGAGCGGTCACCGGACCCCGGTGCCGCCCCGCCCCCCACTACATCCGCTTCGCGGACCCCGCGGACCCCGAGGCCCCGGCCCCGGCCCCGGCCCCCACACCCTCCGCATCGCCGGACGCCTCCGGCGTCTCCGGCGCCTCTTCGAAGTCCACCCTCCCCATGTGCCGGTTCATCGACTTCATCAGCAGCCACACGCCGACGGCGAGTGCGGCGAAGACGATGAAGCCGAGGACCCCGGGGGTCACCTTGTTCTTGTCCAGTTCCTCGGCGAGCGGGACGAGGTGCGTCAGTGCCTGAGTCGCGTACATATCAGGCATTGTCGCGGATGCCCGCGAAGAGGTCGCTCTCGGGGAGGGAGGTATCGACGAGGGACTTCGCCAGCTCGTACTCCTCGGTCGGCCAGACCTCCTGCTGGATGTCCATCGGGACCCGGAACCAGCCGCCGTCCGGATCGATCTGCGTCGCGTGCGCGATCAGCGCCTTGTCGCGGATCTCGAAGAAGTCCGCGCACGGAACATGCGTGGTCAGCGTGCGTTCGGCGCGCTCGAACTCCTTCCAGCGCTCCAGCCAGTCCGCGTACGGGGACTCCAGGCCGCGGGCCAGCAGCGCCTCGTGCAGGGCGACCGTGCGCGGCTTGTTGAAGCCCTGGTTGTAGTAGAGCTTCTGCGGCGCCCAGACCGGACCGAACTCCGCCTCGGGGAAGCGCTCTGCGTCCGCCGCGCCCTCGAAGGCGATCATCGAGACCGTGTGGGTCATGATGTGGTCGGGGTGCGGGTAGCCCCCGTTCTCGTCGTACGTGGTGATGACCTGCGGCCGGAACGCGCGGATCTTCGCGACGAGTCGCCCCGCCGCCGTCTCCTCGTCCTCCAGCGCGAAGCAGCCCTCGGGCAGCGGCGGCAGCGGGTCGCCCTCGGGCAGCCCGGAGTCGACGAAGCCGAGCCACTCCTGCTTGACGCCCAGGATCTCCCGGGCCTCGTCCATCTCCTTCTTGCGCACCTCGTGGATGTTCTCCTCGATGTACGCGTCGCCCTGGAGTTTCGGATTGAGGATGGAGCCGCGCTCTCCGCCCGTGCAGGTCACGACCAGCACGTCCACCCCCTCGGACACGTACTTGGCCATGGTGGCCGCGCCCTTGCTCGACTCGTCGTCGGGGTGGGCGTGCACGGCCATCAGTCGAAGCTGCTCAGTCAAGACTCGATCCTCAGTGATTGGTCGCCATCGGTGTGCCGTCCCGCAGGGACGTCGGTGTGGGGTGGCGGTCGGGTCGCGGGTGGAGGCTTCTATAGTGACCGAACCGGGGGACGGAAAATTCCTCGATCCCCGGTACGGGAGGAACGATCATGGCTGCGGTGCGCGAAGCGCCCTCCGAGAACCGCTACGGCCGCTCCGCGGACCAGCGCGCGGACCGCAAACTCAAGATCATCGGCTCGGTGCTCGGTGTCGCCCTGCTCGGCGTGATCGGCTGGATCGGTTACGACTACGTCGCGGGCAAGGGCGTCAGTGCCGAGGTGATCAAGTTCAAGGTCGTCTCGGACGACCGGGTCGAGGTGCACCTGGAGGTCCGCAAGGACCGGGACGCCAAGGGCTACTGCACGATCCGCTCGCAGCGCGAGGACGGCACCGACGTCGCCCGCAAGGACTTCCGTTTCGACGACGACACCGACCGGATCGACCGCGTCCTCTCGCTGCGTACGACGTCCAGGGCGACCAGCGTCGAACTGCTGGGCTGCACGGACGACGACGGGGCGTCGCGTTGACCGCCGCACGCAGGTCCTGAACGACCTTTGGCGGCGCTGACCTGCGGTTCGATAGGCGCAGTCGTTTACCTTCTCCCCCTTTTCCTGGGGAATTGTTAGGCTCGTGGTTTCGCCCACCCGTGGAAGCGCATGCTTCGGGGTAGGGCGATGCTTTGTATTCCCAGTACCGACGAGGAGCACCCTGTGACCCAGACCAGCGAAAACGTCACCTGGCTCACGCAGGAGGCGTACAACCAGCTCAAGGCCGAGCTGGAGCACCTGTCTGGTCCCGCGCGCACGGAGATCGCCGTAAAGATCGCGGCGGCCCGTGAGGAGGGGGACCTGCGCGAGAACGGCGGGTACCACGCGGCCAAGGAGGAGCAGGGCAAGATGGAGCTCCGGGTGCGCCAGCTGACCCAGCTCCTGGAGCACGCGAAGGTCGGCGAGCCGCCGGCCGACGACGGCGTGGTCGAGCCCGGCATGGTCGTGACGATCGCCTTCGACGGCGATGACGACGACACGACGACCTTCCTCCTGGCCTCCCGTGAGTACGCGAGCGCGAACATCGAGACGTACTCCCCGCAGTCCCCGCTCGGCGTGGGCGTGAACGGCAAGAAGATGGGTGAGACCGCGGAGTACGAGCTGCCGAACGGCAAGACCGCGACGGTGAAGATCCTTTCGGCGAAGCCGTACACCGGCTGATCCGCACACAGCGAAAGGAGCCTCCCGCCGGATGAGCGGGAGGCTCCTTTCGCATGTGGGTCAGACCGCGGCCGAGCGGTACTTGCGCACCGCCAGGGTCCGGAAGACCACCAGGATCAGCACGGACCACAGGATCGAGGCGATGATCGGGTGCTGCATGGGCCAGGCATCCGGGGTCACGAAGCCCTCCGGCAGGTTGCCGAAGAGCACCCGGCAGGCCTGCACGGTGGCGCTGAACGGATTCCACTCGGCGATGTGGCGCAGGAACGTCGGCATCTGGTTGGCGTCGACGAAGGCGTTCGAGATGAACGTCAGCGGGAAGAGCCAGATCAGCCCGCCGGACGTCGCCGCCTCCGGCGTGCGGACCGTGAGGCCGATCAGGGCGCCGATCCAGGAGAACGCGTAACCGAGCAGGAGCAGCAGCACGAAGCCGAACAGCACCTTGGCGATGTTCTCGTGGACCCGCCAGCCGACGATGAGCGCGACGCCCGCGAGTACGACGAGCGTGAGGGCGGTCTGCACGAGGTCGGCGAGGGTGCGCCCGGTCAGGACGGCCCCCCGGGACATGGGCAGTGACCTGAAGCGGTCGATCAGCCCCTTGTGCATGTCGTCGGCGATGCCCGCACCGGCGCCCGCGGTGGCGAAGGTGACGGTCTGGGCGAAGATGCCGGCCATCAGGAACTCGCGGTAGGCCTGGGGCGAGATGGTGCCGCCGACCTTGATGGAGCCGCCGAAGACGTAGGTGAACAGCACCACGAACATGATGGGCTGGATCAGCCCGAAGATGACCATCTCGGGGATCCGGGTCATCCGGATCAGGTTCCGCCGGGCGATGACCAGCGAGTCGCGTACGGACTGGCCGATGCCGCCGCCGGAGCGCGCGACGGGAGCCGCGGCCGTCTCGGTGAGAACGCTCACTTCTCTGCCTCCGTCCGGGCCGCGGCGGGCTGCGCGGCCGTCCCGTTCTCGTCGTCGTTCTTCTGCTGTTCGGCGGCGTGGCCGGTGAGGGAGATGAACACGTCGTCCAGGGTGGGGCGGCGCAGCCCGATGTCGTCGATCTCCACTCCGCGGGTGTCGAGCTCGCGGATGATCTCGGCGAGGAGCTTGGCTCCACCGTCGACGGGGACGGTCAGTTTGCGCATGTGCGGGACGACCGCGACCTCGCCCTTGCCCAGGTGGCCGAGGGCGGTGCGGGCCGGTTCGATCTGGTCGGGCTGGTGGACGACGACCTCGACGCGCTCGCCGCCGGTGCGGGCCTTGAGCTGGTCGGAGGTGCCGCGGGCGATGACGAGACCGTGATCGATCACACAGATGTCGTGCGCGAGACGGTCGGCCTCCTCCAGGTACTGCGTGGTCAGCAGCAGCGTCGTACCGCCGGCGACGAGCTCCTCGATGACCTCCCAGAGCTGCTGCCGGTTGCGCGGGTCGAGGCCGGTGGTCGGCTCGTCCATGAACATGACCGGCGGGGAGACGACGAGCGCCGCCGCCAGGTCGAGACGGCGGCGCATGCCACCGGAGTACGTCTTGGCGGGACGGTCGGCGGCGTCGGCGAGGTGGAAGCGCTCCAGCAGCTCCCCCGCCCGGGCCTTCGCGTCGCGCCGGCTCATCTGGTAGAGCTGGCCGACCATCTGCAGGTTCTCGCGGCCGGTCAGGTATTCGTCGACGGCGGCGAACTGGCCGGAGAGCCCGATCGAGCGCCGCACCTCGTTGGGCTTCTTCAGTACGTCGATGCCCGCGACGAAGGCGCTGCCGCTGTCGGGCATGAGCAGCGTCGTCAGGACGCGCACAGCGGTCGTCTTGCCGGCACCGTTGGGGCCGAGAAGTCCGAGGACGGTGCCTGCCGGCACGTCGAGATCGACACCGCCGAGTGCTCGTACGTCGCCGAAGGTCTTCACCAGACCTTCGGCGTGGATGGCGCCTGGCATATGCGGTTCCCCCAGTGCGGTTGGATTGCTTCCTCACAGATCCTGGACCTGCCCGTCTTGCCTCGCCCGAGAAACGCACGACACGCATACGCGGTCGACCCCGAGCCGGGCGCTGGCACGATAACGCGATACATCGCGATACACAAGGTGGGTGCGACGCGCGGGCCGGCGGAACGGGACGGCCGAGGTGACTGGCCGGGTTGGCCGGGCCGAGTGGGCCGCGGCGCGTGGACCGCGCCGCGCGGGTCGGACCGTGTGGGTCAGACCGTGTGGGTCAGTTCATCACCAGGTAGCCCGCCCCGCGCAGCGCCTCGGCGACCTCCTCGCAGTGCTCCGGGCCCTTCGTCTCCAGGTGCAGCTCCACCTCGGCCTCGGTGAGGCCGAGCCGGGGGTCGGTACGCACATGGCTCACGTCCAGGACGTTCGCATCGGCCACCGAGAGCACCGCCAGCATCGTGGCCAGCGCGCCGGGGCGGTCCGTCAGCCGCAGCCGCAGGCTCAGATAGCGGCCCGCCGCCGACATGCCGTGGGTCAGGATGCGCTGCATCAGCAGCGGGTCCACATTGCCGCCGGAGAGCACCGCCACCACCGGCCCGCGGAACGACTTCGGGTCGCTCAGCAGGGCGGCCACCGGGCTCGCCCCGGCCGGCTCCACGACCATCTTCGCCCGCTCCAGGCAGAGCAGCAGTGCGCTGGACAGCTCGTCCTCGGAGACCGTACGGACCTCGTCGACGAGATCCCGGATCAGGGCGAACGGCACGTCGCCCGGCCGCCCCACCTTGATGCCGTCCGCCATCGTCTGGAGCGAGCCGATCGACACCGGGTGGCCGGCCGCCAGCGAGGGCGGGTAGGCGGCCGCGCCCGCCGCCTGCACGCCGACGATCCGCACATCGGGCCGGATCGCCTTCACCGCCACCGCGATCCCCGCGGCGAGCCCCCCGCCGCCGATCCCGACGACGACGGTGCGCACCTCGGGGCACTGCTCCAGGATCTCCAGGCCCACCGTGCCCTGCCCGGCGATGATGTCCGGGTGGTCGAAGGGGTGGATGAAGACCGCACCGGTCTCGTGCGCGTACTCCTGCGCCGCGGCCATCGTCTCGTCGACGACATGGCCGTGCAGCCGCACCCGCGCCCCGTACTCACGGGTCGCGGCCACCTTCGGCAGCGGCGCCCCGACGGGCATGAAGACCGTCGACCGTACGCCGAGCAGTGCAGACGCGAGCGCTACACCCTGCGCATGGTTTCCGGCGCTCGCGGCCACCACACCGGCCGCCCGTTCCACCGGGGACAGTCCGGCGATCCGTACGTAGGCGCCCCGCAGTTTGAACGAACCGGTCCGCTGCAGGTTCTCGCACTTGAACTGGACGGGTGCGCCCACGCGGTCGCTCAGATGGCGGCTGCCCTCCATCGCGGTGACCCTGGACACGCCGGAGAGCATCTTCTGCGCCCCCTTGATGTCATCGAGGATCAGCGGGGGAAACGGGGTGGGCGGCGGGAAGTTCATACCGCAAGTCTTGCAGCTGAAAGGGGTCGGGGCCGCCGTGGGCGAGGCCGTCCTGCGCCGATGTCCGCAGGTTTGTGCAGCACTGGTACGCGTTGCCCCGGGGCCGCGTACTCTGTCCCCCACCCATCCGACACCGCACGAAGAGAGCCCCCGGCCATGCCCCCTCAGGACATGACGACTGCCGCGTCTCCCTCCGGGGGCGCCACCCCGGAGAATCCGGCTCCCGACCACCTGCTGGACGCTCTGCAGCACCAGGTGGCGGTCTTCGCCCGACGTGCCGAGCAAACCCGCCTCGGCGGCGTCGGCCAGGTGCGCAATTCCATGGACCGGGCCGCGTATCTGCTGCTCAACCGGCTGGACCGGGAGGGCCCCATGGGCGTCAAGGCGCTTGCCTCCGGGATGGGGATCGACTCCTCGACCGTGACCCGGCAGGTCGCACCGCTCGTGGACACCGGCCTGGTCAAGCGGACCTCGCACCCGGAGGACGGCCGGGCCGTCGTGCTCCAGCTGTCCCCGCGGGGGCAGGCCCGGCTGAACGAGGTCCGGGCCTCGCGGCGCGAGTTGATGTCTCAGGTGACGGGCGACTGGGACGAAGCGGAGCGGGACACGTTCTGCGCGCTGCTCACCCGTTTCAACGCGGCGCTGGCCGCACGGCAGAGCTCGCACCAGCCGCCGACCCCCGGATAGCGCCTGTCCGGCGGATCAGGGCGGGCCTCAGGCCTTGACCCGGGGCCCGCGGCGCGCTCGGATAGCAGGGTGCGAGAGCGCGAGGCGGGTCGACAGCGGCGCCGCGCCCGGGAGTTCGAGACCTTCGTCGCGGGCGCGGCCGGCCGCCTGCTGCACACCGCCACACTGCTCACCGCCGAACCCGTCCGGCCGCCGGGCACCAACGAGCGCGCACAGCGGCTGCTGACGTCCGCTCTGGCCCGTACGTACGCGGACTGGGACCGGCTGCACGGCGAGGATCCGTACAACCGCACCCGGCAGGATCTGGCCACCCGGTTCGCGCGGGAGGCCTGGCGCCATCACCGGCCGCTCGGTGGGCTGTTGGACCGGCTGACCCCGCAGGAACGGCTCGTGCTGGTACTGCGGCTGTACGAAGGTGTCGCCGAGGAGCAGACCGCGGCGCTGCTCGGACTGCCCGCGGAACGGATCCGCGCGACCCTCAACCGCTCGGTGGCCACGATGCGCGGCACCCGTGAGCCCACCGCCCGGCGACGGCCGGCCCGCCCGCTGGGGGCCGCGCCATGAGCGGTACGGGCCGCAGGGAGGACGAGGTCCGGCGGATGCTGGAGGGGCCGCATCCACAGGTGCCCGCCGACCTGGCGGAGCGGGCGGCGGAGCGGGGCGGCCGGCTGCTGCGCCGGCGGCGGGCCCTGCGCGTGCTGGGGCTGCTGGTGCTGATCGCCGCGCTGGCGGCGTTCACGGTGTGGGCGGTTTCGGTCCAGCCCTGGCAGTCGTCTCCGGCCGAGACGACCCCGCCGCTGGACGGCTGGTAAGCACAGGTGGTGCGGTCCGGGCGGATCTACCCTGGAAGGGAGTGTCATGCGCCAGGTGAAACGTGCCGAGGAGGCTGCCATGACCAGGAAGACCGTCGACTGCCGCAAGTATCCGAGCGCGATGAACTGCTCGCTGAGCATCTCGGGCGAGGAGGAGGAAGTGGTCCGGGCCGCAGCCGAGCACGCGGTCTCCGTCCATGAGCACACCGACAGTCCCGAACTGCGGGAGCAGATCAGGGCATCGCTGGACGACGAGAAGGCCACCGTCTGAGAACGGCACGGTCGCCGGGCCGGGCGTGGTCTCCCACGCACCGCCCGGCGACCGGGTAAAACGGCGCTACGGCGCTACGGCGCTACGGCACTACGGCACTACGGCACTACGGCAACAGGATCTGGGCCTCGTGTCGGGATCCGGCCTGATCCGGACGAACGGCCTTAACCGAGCGCCTGCGTCAAGTCGGCCAGCAGGTCGTCACCGTTCTCGATGCCGACGGAGAGCCTGACCAGGTCGCCGGGGACCTCCAGCGGCGATCCGGCCGCCGAGGCGTGCGTCATCCGGCCCGGGTGCTCCAGCAGCGACTCGACGCCGCCGAGCGACTCACCGAGCGTGAAGAGCTTGGCCCGGTTGCAGACCCCGACCGCCGCCTCCTCGCCGCCCGCGACCCGGAAGGACACCATGCCGCCGAACGCCTTCATCTGCTTGGCCGCGACCTCGTGCCCCCGGTGCTCGGGGAGCCCCGGGTAGAGGACCTGCGTGACCTTGGGGTGCCGGGTCAGCAGGTCGACGACCTTGGTGGCGTTCTCGCAATGCCGGTC
This sequence comes from Streptomyces brevispora, assembly GCF_007829885.1. Lineage (NCBI taxonomy): Bacteria > Bacillati > Actinomycetota > Actinomycetes > Kitasatosporales > Streptomycetaceae > Streptomyces > Streptomyces brevispora. Next base: position 4,067,656 of record NZ_VIWW01000001.1, on the reverse strand, counting down.
CATCCGGACGGCGAGGGTCTTGATGCCGCGCAGCACCAGCCAGGCGTCGAAGGGCCCGGCCACCGCACCCATCGCGTTCTGGTGGTACGCCAGCTCGTCCGAGAGCTCGGGGTCGTTGACGATCAGCGCACCGCCGACGACGTCCGAGTGACCGCCCATGTACTTGGTGGTGGAGTGCACCACCACATCGGCGCCGAGGGCGAGGGGCTGCTGGAGGTAGGGGCTGGCGAAGGTGTTGTCGACGACCAGCCGCGCACCCGCCGCACGGGCGACACCGGCGATCGCCGCGATGTCGGTGATGCCGAGCAGCGGGTTGGAGGGCGTCTCCACCCAGATCGCCTTGGTGCGCGGGGTGACCGCGGCCCGGACCGCCGCCACGTCCGAGGTGTCGGCGACCGAGAACTCCACGCCCCAGCGCGAGGCGACCTTCGCGAACAGCCGGAACGTGCCGCCGTAGGCGTCGTTCGGGATGACCACGTGGTCGCCGGGCGTCAGCAGCGTGCGGAGCAGGCAGTCCTCGGCGGCCAGGCCGGAAGCGAAGGCGAGCCCGCGGCGGCCGCCCTCCAGGGCCGCCAGGTTCTCCTCCAGTGCGGTGCGCGTCGGGTTGGCGCTGCGGCTGTACTCGTAGCCGCCGCGCAGCCCGCCCACGCCGTCCTGCTTGTACGTGGAAACCTGATAAATGGGCGGAACAACAGCGCCGGTGAGGGGGTCGGCGGTGTTTCCCGCGTGGATCGCGAGAGTTTCGAAGCTGTGCTGGTCGCTCATGGGGCCAGAGCGTAGTTCGTCACGAGGGCCCTCACGGAGCACCGGGGCCGTCCGGGGACAATGGAGGCATGGAGATTCTCTGGTTCCTGCTCGCGCTGTGCATGCTCGCCGCGGTGGTCGGCCCCTTCGCGCTGCGGCGTCGCGGCGGTATCCGCCAGGTGGCGCCCGGTTCCCCCGACGCCGCCGACCCGGACACCTACGGCTTCGCGCGCCAGGAGGAGCTGGACATCCGGATGCCGGGCCCCGACCAGGACCTCCTGGACGTACTCGATGTCGTCCAGGGCACCCAGGAGTGGCGGGCCGCCTCGCAGCTGCTGTCCGGGACGCCGAAGGAGGGCGAGGTGCGGTGGCAGCGGGTGCAGGCGTTCGCCGGTGCCGCCTCGCTGGAGCTGGCGCAGCGGCCGGGCGTCGGCGGGAGCTGGCTGCGCAAGTGGCGGGCGGAGTCCCCGAAGGACGCCGGCGGCGCGGCCGTGCACGCCGAGTTCCTGGTCCAGCAGGCCTGGCGTTCGTCCACCGCCGGTACGGACGACTTCCGGATCATCCTGGAGGAGGCCCGTACGGTCGTCGGCGAGGCGGCCCTGCTGGCACCGGGCGACCCCGTGCCGTACCTGGTGGAGCTGGCGGCGGCCCGCGGGCTCGGCTACTCCCACGAGGAGTTCGACCAGCTCTGGGCGAAGATCATCGACCGGGCGCCCGCGCACATGGGCGCGCACATCGCGGCGCTGCACTTCTGGTGCGAGAAGTGGCACGGCTCCCGCGAGGAGGCCGACCGCTTCGCCACCGCGGCCGCCACCCGCGCCCCGCAGGGGTCGCTGCTGGCCGCGCTGCCGCTCTTCGCGCTGTACGAGCACCTGCCCGAGGTCAATCTGGTGCGGGGCTTCTACCGGAGCCAGGCGGTGACGAAGGCGGTCGAGGGCGCCCTGTTCGCGGTGCACTCGGCCCGCCCCGACGACCCGATGCTCGCCCACGTCCGCCATCTGCTGGTGCTGTTCCTGGTCCGGATGGAGCGCTGGTCGGAGGCGATGAACCAGCTCGTCCACATCGACGGGCACGTGGGCGCGCTGCCGTGGACGGAGAGCTCCGACCCGGCGGCCGAGTACACCGTCTACCGGGCCCTGGCGGTCGCCGGTTACGAGGCGAACGGCGGCAGCCCGGCGACGCTGCCGCGATAGCGGACCCTGCTCCGGGGCCTGCTCCCGCCGGCCCCGGTGTGCGACTGTGGGTGCCACAACGACCGACGCACGGACCGACCGACCGATGGGACCGGCACTCCTCATGGCACGACTGATACCCCTGATCCTGATCGGCCTCGGCCTCTACTTCTGGTTCAAGGCCCGCAAGCGGACCGCCGCCTACGTCGAGGACGCCGAGTCCGACAACGGCACGCCCCGCCGCTGAACCGGGGCGGCGGAATCCACGGCGGTCCCGGTGCGTTGAATGGACAGCACGCCGACCCATGAGGAGCCCCCGCATGTTCCTGCACCGCCGTACACCGCAGCTCCCCACTCCGCAGGAGGCCCTGCGCGGCCGACCCGTCCCGGAGTTCACCGTTCCGTCCCGCCACACGGTCCTGGGCAACGCCCTGCTGGGCCCGTACCCGGAGGGTCTGGAGGTCGCGGACTTCGCGATGGGGTGTTTCTGGGGCGCCGAGCGCAAGTTCTGGCAGACGGACGGCGTCTGGACGACGCTCGTCGGCTACCAGGGCGGCTACACGGAGAACCCCGCGTACGAGGAGGTCTGCTCCGGCCTGACCGGCCACACGGAAGCCGTCCGCGTCGTGTACGACCCCAGCATCGTGACGTATCCCGAGCTGCTGAAGCTCTTCTGGGAGTCCCACGACCCCACCCAGGGCTTCCGCCAGGGCAACGACGTGGGTACGCAGTACCGCTCGGCGATCTACACCCACTCCCCCGAGCAGGCCGCAGCCGTGCAGGCGTCCCGCGAGGCCTACCAGAAGGTCCTCACCGGCTCCGGCCACGGCGAGATCACCACGGAGATCCTGCCCGCCGACGGCGTCACCTTCTGGCCCGCGGAAGCAGCTCACCAGCAGTACCTCGACAAGAACCCGGCGGGCTACTGCGGCATCGGCGGCACGGGCGTCTCCTGCCCGATCGGTGTGGCACCGGCCGACGGGTGACCTCATCCGGGGAATCCGACGGAGCCGCGGCGCAGGACGAACAGCACGCGGATGAGGGGGCGATCCCGTCGATGGCCGGGCGCCCCTGGTGGGCCGCGAACGAAGTCCTGGCGTTCGCGGTGGAGTTGGCGGCGCTGGTCTTCCTGTGCTGGTGGGGCTTCAGTACCGGTGACGGTCCGGCCGTCCACCTGTTGCTGGGAATCGGGATGCCGGCGGTCGCCATCGTTCTGTGGGGCACGTTCGCCGCGCCTCGCGCCCGGATCCGGCTGCCGCTCGCGGGCGTGCTCGTGGTGAAGGCTGTGGTGCTCGGCGGCGGCGCGTTCGGGCTTTACCAGGTGGGGCACCCGGTGGCGGCGGTGGTCATGGCCGTCGTGGTGGTGGCGAACACCGCCCTGGCGGAGACCTTCCGGCGCGGGCCGGCGCCCCGAGAGTAGGTGCCGAACGGTCCGCACCCACCCACCCGGTCAATGACCTCGGCCGGGTGGGTGCGGACCGCGGGCCCGGAACGCATCCGCGTCCCGGGCCCGCGTCAGTACGCCGGGAAGCCGATCAGATCAGGCCCTGGGCCAGCATCGCGTCGGCGACCAGCTCGAAGCCGGCGATGTTGGCGCCGACCACGTAGTTGCCGGGGCAGCCGTAGCGCTCCGCCGTGGTGTAGCAGGAGTCGTGGATGTGGCGCATGATCTCCGCGAGCCGCTGCTCGGTGTGGGCGAACGTCCAGGAGTCGCGCGAGGCGTTCTGCTGCATCTCCAGGGCGCTGGTGGCGACGCCGCCCGCGTTGGCCGCCTTGCCGGGGGCGAAGGCCACACCGGCCTCCTGGAGGACGCGGACGGCCTCGGGGGTGGTGGGCATGTTGGCGCCCTCGGCGACCGCCTTCACACCGTTGCGTACGAGGGTCAGCGCGTCGGCCTCGTGGAGTTCGTTCTGCGTGGCACAGGGCAGGGCCACGTCGCAGGGGACGTCCCAGACACCGGCGCCGGGCACGAACACGGCCCCGTCGCGGCGTTCCGCGTACTCGGAGACGCGGCCGCGGCCGGCCTCCTTGATCTCCTTGAGCAGGGCGAGGTCGATGCCCTTCTCGTCCACGACGTAGCCGTCGGAGTCGGAGCAGGTGATGACCGTGGCGCCGAGCTGCTGGGCCTTCTCGATCGCGTAGATCGCGACGTTGCCCGAGCCCGAGACGGCGATGCGCTGGCCATCGAGGGACTCGCCCCGGCTGCGGAGCATCTCGGCGGTGAACATGACGCAGCCGTAGCCGGTCGCCTCCGTACGTACCAGGGCGCCGCCCCAGCCGAGGCCCTTTCCGGTGAGGACACCGGACTCGAAGCGGTTGGTGATCCGCTTGTACTGGCCGAAGAGGTAGCCGATCTCGCGGCCGCCCACGCCTATGTCACCGGCGGGGACGTCGGTGTACTCGCCCAGGTGGCGGTGGAGCTCGGTCATGAACGACTGGCAGAACCGCATGATCTCGGCGTCCGAGCGGCCCTTCGGGTCGAAGTCCGAGCCGCCCTTGCCGCCGCCGATGGGCATGCCGGTGAGGGCGTTCTTGAAGATCTGCTCGAAGCCGAGGAACTTCACGATGCCGAGGTTGACCGAGGGGTGGAAGCGCAGTCCGCCCTTGTACGGGCCGAGCGAGCTGGAGAACTCGACCCGGAAGCCGCGGTTGACGTGGATGTCGCCCGAGTCGTCCGACCACGGCACCCGGAAGATGAGCTGGCGCTCCGGCTCGCATATGCGCTCGATGATCCGGGCGTCCACGAACTCCGGCCGCTGGGCCAGCACCGGGCCGAGCGTTTCGAGAACTTCCCGCACCGCCTGGTGGAATTCCTTCTCGCCCTGGTTGCGGCGGAGGATCTCCGCGTAGAGCGGCTCGATGACACGGTTCTCGGCGGCGTGCGGGATTGCGGAGTCAGAGGTGGCCTGCATCTGATCAAGACCTTCCATGGGTCGGCTCATCGCGAAGACGCCCCCGTCCCGGGGGGCGCCTGGTCCCCCCTCCCCATTGAGGGCGTCGCCCGGATAGCGCGAGTACCGCGCTCACGACTGCGACGTACAGGACCGTTGTGGCCTACCGAGTGTCCCAGTGGGACCGGTGAAACCTCCACGGCATCCACATGGTGAATCCGGCCGAATAGCGGACCGGCCGACCCTGGAAGCCTTGCCCCAGAACGGTTCCGGGCAGAACGACCGGGTTGGGTCGTATGCCCGGACACCCCTCGAAGTGGTGAACCTCACAGTGCGTCGACTGCCGGTGTGAGGCCGGATGCGCGGCCCTCGGGGCTCGCGCGGGCGGCGCGGCAGCCCCAGCCCTCGGCCGATGACAGGACGAGGGCTCCCGGCAGGAGGCTCGGGGCGATGCGACTCAGCCGGACCGGAGCGCCTCGGCACGTATGGCCGCGGCGGTCGCCGCGGCGTCGTAGTCGCGGGCGACGCCGTCCACGAGCACCACGTCGCCCGCCATGTTCCGGGTCCGCAGCGGTGCCAGCTCCTGGTAGGCGGGCGAGGCGAACCAGGTGCGGGCGGCCTCGATCGTGGGGAACTCCAGGACGACGACGGCGCCGGGCCAGCCGCCCTCCATGACCTCGACCGGGGTGTTGTGCACCAGGAACCGGCCCCCGTGCGGGTCCATCGTCGACTGGATGCGCTCGATGTACTCGATCACCTCCTCGTTGGGCGGGCCCTCGGGCTGCAGGTGGGCGATCGCGTACGCGGTCATGTCACGTCCTCCGGTTCTTCCGTCCGCTGGTGCACCCCATGCTGCCGGGGGCCGCGAGGGGCGTCGATTACCCCGGAGGTAAGGCGGGACACACCGCGCGGACCAGGCCCGCGGTGACAGGTGATTCCGACATGATGCGCTCATGAAGACATCACGGGGGAACGTGGGGAACCGTAGCGTCCGGAATCCTCACGGGCCTTACGGGTCAACGCCGTTGGCCGGAAATCCGTTGCCCCGACACGGGCAGCCGAGACCCCCGCACCTACCCGGCCGGACAGGGCGGTCCGGGCAGCGCACACCGCCGCGGGCCGGGGAGATGCGCCGCTATCTCGCCGTGGGGCTCGACTGCTATCTCTGCCTGGTCGCCGCCGGGTTGCTGGCCCGGCCGCACGTGGAGGCGACGCCCTTCCCGAAGGGCGTCGCGCTGCTGCTCGGGCCGGTGCTCGCCCTCTCCTTCCTCAACCAGGTGGTGCTCACCGCGCTCGTCGGCGGGGGCGCCGGCAAGCTGATCATGGGCATACGGGTGGTGAGCCTGCCGGACGGCGGACGCCCGGGGCCGGGACAGCTGGTGCGGCGCTGGCTGCACGGCCTGTGCTGGCTGCCGCTCCAGCCCTGGTACGGGCTGCGCGCCCGCCTCGCCCGTACCGACGACGGCCCCGGTCCTGTTCCGCGGGGCTGCGAGGAGGGCGATCCCTACGCCGGCCCGTACACCGACCCGGTCGGGGTGCGCCAGGTCCGCCGTACCGATCTCGTGGCGAACCGCCGGGCCGCCGCCGGACGAGCGGCCTGAGCCACGGCCTGAGCGGCCCTCGAACCGGGGCCTGACCTCGACCGGGGCCTGACCTCGACCGGGGCGCGGCCTCGACCGGGGCGCGGCCTCGACCGGGGCGCGGGCGTGAGCGGGCCGGGCGGCGGGGGAACCCGCGACGCCGCCCGCGAACCCTGGTGCGGGCCCGCGGACGGCGGTAGCGGCGACAGTGGCGGAACGGTAGCGGTAGAGGTACCAGCGACGGTGGCGGCGATACGTGCGCGACCCGTTCAGGCCGCCGCGTTCTCCGTGATGGTGACCTTGCCCTTGCGGATGGTCGCCAGCCGCGGGGCCCTGCGGGCGATCGCGCTGTCGTGGGTGACCATGACGAAGGTGAGCCCGTGCTCCTTCCACATGGTCTCCAGCACCTCCATGATCTCGTCGCGCATGGACTCGTCGAGGTTGCCGGTCGGTTCGTCGGCGAGCAGCACCTTGGGCTGCTTGACCAGCGCCCTGGCTATCGCCACCCGCTGCTGCTGGCCGCCGGACATCTCGCCGGGGAGATGCCCGAGCCGCTCGCCGAGACCGACCGAGTCGAGCGCCTCGGCCGCCCGTCTGCGCCGCTCGGACGCCTTGCCGCCGAGGGGTACGAGGGCCGTCTCGACGTTCTCCTGGGCGGTGAGCGTCGGGATGAGGTTGAAGCTCTGGAAGACGAACCCGATGTTCTTCGCGCGCACCTTGGTGAGCTTGGCCTCGCTGAGCTTCGCGAGGTCGACCCCGTCGAGTTCGACGCTGCCGGCCGTGGGGCGGTCCAGGCCGCCGAGCATCTGGAGCAGGGTGGACTTGCCGCCGCCGGTGGGGCCCTGGATGACGAGCCGGCCGCCGTCCTCGATGGTCAGATCGACGCCGGCGAGTGCGTGAACGGTGGACTTGCCGCGCGTGTAGCGCTTGGTGACGCCTTGAAGCGTGTACATGGGTCAACTCCTGCTGGACGGTGATCGCGAGGACCGGTGAAGGGGTGAGCGGATCCCGGGATCACGGAGGGGGACGGGGGCCGGGGCACCCGGGCGCCGGGTGTCCCGCAACGGGTTACTCGACGCGGCGCAGGGCGTCCGCGGGGCGCAGCCGGGATGCGCGCCAGCCACCGAAGGCGCCCGCGATCAGCCCGCCCGCCACGGCCAGGCCGACGGCGATCAGGATGATCGAGAGGGAGACGGGCGCGGTCAGCGCGATGTCGAGGGCCTTGGAGGCGCTCTGCCTGCCGGGGCCGCCGCCCATCATGCCGCCGCGCATTCCGCCGCCCGACGGACCGCCCGAGGAGCCGAGTTGAGCGGTGAGGGTGGGGCTGATCGCGGTGACGACGTACGCGCCGCCGAGCCCGACCGCGATGCCGAGGACGCCGCCCATCAGTCCGTTGACGAGGGCCTCGCCGACGACCTGGCGGGTGACCCGGCCGCTCTTCCAGCCGAGCGCCTTGAGGGTGCCGAACTCCCGGACCCGGCGGCTGACCGCGGACGAGGTGAGCAGGCCGGCCACCAGGAAGGCGGCGATCAGCACGGCGACGGAGAGCCACTTGCCGACGCTGGAGGCCAGGTCGGACGCGGTGGACAGGGAGCCGGAGACGGTGTCGGCGAGGTCGGCGGAGGTGGTGACGGTGGTGCCCGGGATGTTCTTCTGGATCGTGGACTTGACGCTGTCGATCTGCTGCGAGTCCGCGGCCTTCACATAGACCGTGGTGACCTTGTTCTTCGCGTCGGCGAGGGTCTGCGCCCGCTGGAGCGGGATGTAGAGGTTGGCGGCGGCGTCGCCGCTGTCGGCCGTCGAGACGCCGACGATCGTGAACTCGGTGCCGTGGACGGTCACCGTCTTGCCGACGGTGAGCTTCTTCTCCTTGGCGTACGCGGCGTCGACGACGGCCACCTTGCCGTTGGTCTCGGTGGTCCTGAACGTCCGTCCCGCGGTGATCTTCGACGAGGTCAGCGGGCCCAGGTCCTGCTTGGTGACGTCGGTGCCGTAGACCGTGTAGGAGTTGACGTCGAAGGAGGCGCCGCCGCCCTTGACCTCGCCCTGCGGCACGCCGCTGCCTCCGGGGCCGCCGCGGCCGCTCTCGGCCGTGCCGCCCTGCTGCTTGAACTCACCGCGCTTGAACTGGCCGTCCACCTTCATCACGGTCACGCTCAGTCCGCCGACGGCGTCGGCGACGCCGTCCTGCTGGTCCACCTCGGCGACGGTGGTGGCGGCCAGTGTCTGGAAGCCCTGGACCATGACCCGGTCCGTGCTCTGGGTCGAGTCGTCACCGCTGTCCTTGGCGTCGAACTCGAACCTGGGCCGCTCCGTGCCGGAGCCCGGAGCCGCGGCGGCCTTGGTGACGGTCATGTCGGTGCCGAGGCCGTACAGCGATTCCAGGACCTTGTCCTGGGCCTTGCTCATGCCCGAGGAGACCGAGCTGACGATGATGACCAGCGCGATGCCGAGGCCGAGGCCCGAGGCGACGACGAGCGCCGCCTTTCTGCGGCGGCGCAGCTCGCGCCGGAGGTAGGTGAAGAACATGGCGCGAGGTTATGAACCGGTTGTGATGGTGGGTTAAGGCCACCATGAGATCCGGATGAGAACGCCCGGGAACGCCGCAGGCGGCGGCACCGGGATCCGTGCGGATCCGGTGCCGCCGCCTGCGGTAAGGGACTTGGGGCCGATCGAGGTCCTGCCGGGGCGAGGAGGACGTCGGGTCAGGCCGCGGGGGCCTGCCACTGGGCCCAGCTCATGTTCCAGCCGTTGAGTCCGTTGTCGGGCTGGATGGTCTTGTCCGGGGAGTTCTTGATGATGACCACGTCACCGACGATGGAGTTGTTGTAGAACCAGGCGCCGGGCTGACCGGCGTCACCCGCACCCTTCGTGTCGGAGAGACCGACACAGCCGTGGCTGGTGTTGGCGCTGCCGAAGATCGACTTGGCACCCCAGTAGTTGCCGTGGATGAAGGTGCCCGACGTGGACAGCCGCATGGCGTGCGGCACGTCCTTGATGTCGTACTCGCCCTTGCCGTCGTCGTCGGTGAAGCCGACCGTCGCACCGTCCATCCGGGTCTCCTTGAACTTCTCGGAGATCACCATCTGGCCGTTGTACGTCGGGTTGTCCGAGGAACCGGCGGAGATCGGGATGGTCTTGATCGTCTTCCCGTTCTGGGTGACGGTCATCATGTGCGTCTTGGCGTCCACGGTCGAGACCTGGTTGCGGCCGACCTTGAAGGTGACCGTCTTCTGCTGCACACCGAAGACGCCGTCCGCGCCCTCGACGCCGTCCAGCGCCAGCTTCAGCGTGACGGTGGAGCCGCCCTGCCAGTAGTTCTCGGGGCGCAGGTCCAGACGCTGCGCGTTGAACCAGTGGCCGACGACCTGCTGGCCGCTGCTGGACGTGACCGTGATGCCGTCCTGGACTGCCTTCTTGTCCGTGATCGCCTTGTTGAAGTTGATCGAGACGGGCATGCCGACGCCGACGGTGGAGCCGTCCTCGGGGGTGAAGTTCCCGATGAAGCTGTTGGCAGGCGACACGGTGGTGAAGGAGCTGTTCTCGTGCGCCTCGCGGCCCTTCGAGTCCTTCGCCGTGGCGCTGATCTTGTACGTGGTCGAGCGCTCCAGCTGGGCGTCCGGCGTCCAACTGGTGCCGTCGGCCGCGAGGGTGCCCTTGACCGCGGCACCGGCCGTCGTGGTCATCGTGACGTCCGTCAGCTTGCCCTTGGCGACGGAGACCTTCGCGTCGTTGTTGATGCTCGCGTTGGTCGCACCGTTCTTCGGCGCGATCGCTATCTGGGCTTCCGAGGTTTCCTCGGCCGCCGCTTTGTCGACCTCGGCAGCCTGTGACGTCTTCGAGCTGTCGGGGCTGGAACCGCCCTTGTCGCCGCCGTCGCTGCAGGCCGAAAGCACCAGCACGCCGCCGAGCAGTGCGGACGCGGCCATAAGACCCTTGCGCCGCTTGCTGTCCGTCATCACACGCTTCTCCATCGTTGCCGAAATCCCCAAAACCCCGAGCCCGGCCGTCGACCGGCGATACCCCGTCAATGCTCCAAGAACCCTCTGAAAGGGCTGCCAGTTCCACATCTGCGGGAGATGTGGGGAACACCACTCATCGACGCGGTGGAAACAGCGGTGGTTCCCGTGGTCCACCACATGGGTGCCGTCGGTGTCCGACCCGGTTGTGCGGCTGTTGCACGACCCGGTCCGCCGGCTGTCACGCACACCGGCCCCGGCCCGCTGCGAGCGGGCCGGGGCCGGTGATCCTCCACCTGTTACGCCCGCCGCTCCGCACTGCCGTCGTCGTCGTTCTCCTCCCCATTGTGCGGGACGCCGGCACCGTGCTCGTCGCCGTCGTCCTCGTCATCGCCGTCGTCGAGGTCCCATCCGTCCGGGTCCTGCGGGTCGTAGGCGATGCTCTCGCTGGTCCAGGAGGCCTGGGTCAGCTCGACCCCGGGCACCTCGCTCACCAGGTCGAACGGGTCGATCAGCGAGGCGAGGGCCTCCGCACCGTCTTCCCTGACCGCGTTCTCGGCATGCGTGCGCTCCTCGGCGGAATCGCCGCCTGGCTCCCCGTACTCGGCCGCGAGGCTCTCCAGAGCGGTCCCGCTCAGGGCCTCGGCGTCCGTGATCTCCAACACCATTTCCACGCGAAGTCGAACATAACGTGATGTCTCAGAAGTGCTCATGTGCCGGAGCGTAAGCTCCCGGCCGCTGCGGCTTTCCTGCGACCCGCTGCTTTCACTAGCATCGGTCCCAGGCCTAACTCACGGCTGTCACAAGGGGGATAGATTCTGTGGCCATCACCCGCCGCCCGCTCCTGACCGCCACCGCTGCGGGAACGCTGCTGTGCGCCCTCTGGTTCGTCCCAACGGCCAACGCGACCGGTAACACGGGCACCACCCAGGGCACACCGGGGCGGACTTCCGCCCTCACCGGAACCGGCACGGACGGCGCGACGCTCGCCGACACCGGGACCGGGATCGACACGACCCCGTACCTGATCGGGGGCATGGCGTTCCTGGGCATCGGTGCGGGCTTCGTCGTCCACTCCGCCCACCGCACCGGCCCGCTGCCGACGCACCGACCGTGACGAGGAAGCGGTCACCGGGTCCGCCCGGTGACCGCTTCCCCGTACGTCACTGAACTCGCACACCCTCACCGAACGCGTACGCCACTGAGCGTCTGAGCGCCTACGTCATCGCGCGCGTACGTCGCCGAACCAGGGCCCTGGTCAGGCGAGTCGGCCCGTCACCGGTTCCACCGCCGCGACCAGCGCGCCCGCGCGCACGAAGGCGTCCGCGGCGGCCAGGTCGGGCGACAGGAAGCGGTCCGGGCCCGGGCCCTCCACGCCCGCCGCGCGCAGCGCCTCGACGGCCGCCAGTGAGGCGGGCGCCGGGGTCAGCCCCTGCGCGGCACGCAGTTCGATCGCGCGGGTCGCCGCGTACAGCTCGACGGCGACGATCCGGGCGAGGTTCTCGACGGCGGTACGGAGCTTGCGCGCGGCCGACCAGCCCATGGAGACGTGGTCCTCCTGCATCGCGGAGGACGGGATCGAGTCCGCCGACGCCGGGACGGCGAGCCGCTTCATCTCGCTGACCAGGGCGGCCTGGGTGTACTGGGCGATCATCAGGCCGGAGTCGACACCCGCGTCGTCCGCGAGGAACGGCGGCAGCCCGTGCGAACGGTTCTTGTCCAGCAGCCGGTCGGTCCGGCGCTCGGTGATCGAGCCGAGGTCGGCCGCGGCGATCGCCAGGAAGTCCAGGACGTACGCGACCGGGGCGCCGTGGAAGTTCCCGTTGGACTCGACCCTGCCGTCGGACAGCACCACCGGGTTGTCCACGGCGGCGGCCAGTTCGCGGTCGGCGACGAGCCGGGCGTGGGCGAGGGTGTCGCGGCCCGCGCCGTTGACCTGCGGTGCGCACCGCACGGAGTAGGCGTCCTGGACGCGCGGGGCGTCGTCCTGATGGTGACCGGTGAGCCCCGATCCGGCGAGCACCCGCAGCATGTTGTCGGCGCTGACGCCCTGGCCGGGGTGCGGGCGGATGGCGTGCAGCTCGGGGGCGAGGACCTTGTCCGTGCCGAGCAGGGCCTCCAGCGAGAGGGCCGCGGTGATGTCCGCCGAGGTGTAGAGGTTCTGGAGGTCGGCGATGGCCATCACGAGCATGCCGAGCATGCCGTCGGTGCCGTTGAGGAGGGCGAGGCCCTCCTTCTCGCGCAGCTCGACCGGGGTGATGCCGTGGGCGGCGAGGAGCTCACCGGCGGGGCGCACGGTGCCGTCGGGGCCCTCCGCGTCGCCCTCGCCCATCAGGGTCAGCGCGCAGTGCGAGAGCGGGGCCAGGTCGCCCGAGCAGCCGAGCGAGCCGTACTCGTGGACAACGGGAGTGATCCCGGCGTTCAGGACGTCGGCCATGGTCTGCGCGATCTCGGGCCGCACGCCGGTGTGGCCGGAGGCGACCGTCTTCAGCCGGAGGAACATCAGCGCCCTGACGACCTCGCGCTCGACCCGCGGGCCCATGCCGGCGGCGTGCGAACGGACGATGTTGCGCTGGAGCTGCGCGCGGAGCTCCGGGCTGATGTGGCGGCTGGCCAGTGCCCCGAAGCCGGTGGAGACGCCGTAGACCGGCTCGGGCTTGGCGGCGAGCGCGTCGATGACCTCACGGGCCGCGGCGAGAGCGTCCACCGCGGCCGCGGAGAGCTCGACACGGGCGTTGCCGCGGGCCACGGCGATGACGTCCTGAGCAGTGGTACCGGACGTCCCCACCACGACTGTATGCATATCCATATTCAGAAGCGTACGGATTGAATCTCTTCATGTCACTAGTGGTCGCCCGGTTGACCCCTTACCGATCGGACGGCGCGGCTCAGGGAAGGTCACCGCGCGGCCCAGAGAAGGTCACCGCACGGCTCAGGGACGGTTTCCGCGCAGCCGGCGACGGTCGTGGGCGGGTTTGGGCGGGGAGTCTGCCAGCCGGAGCACCTCGCCGTCGCGCCCCGCCACCACGGGTTTCAGTGACCGGGCCGCCTTCGCCCGATACTGGGCGGCGTCCGCGAGCCGGAACAGCCGCCGCGCGGAGACCACCGGGCCGATCGGGTCGCCGGTGGAGGCGATCCCGCACGCGACCCCGTTGCCGAACTCCAGCTCGGCCGCCCGCCCGCAGAGCTCGGTGGCCACCTCGACCACCTCGTCCGCCCCCGGACCCAAGGCCAGCAGACAGAACTCGTCCCCGCCGAGCCGGGCCGACAGCGCACCGGGCAGCATCGCGCCACACCGGGACAGCACCGAGCCGAAACGTTCCAGCAGACGGTCGCCGACCGCGTGGCCATGGGTGTCGTTGACCCACTTCAGCCCGTTCAGATCGCAGACGACCAGGCTGACCACCGAACCGTCCACCCGGTGCCGCTCCACCGCCTCGTCCAGCCGCATGTCGACGGCCCGGCGGTTGGCGAGGCCGGTCAGCGGGTCGGTGAAGGCGAGCTTGCGCACCTCCTCCAGGCGCTCCGTCTGGGAGATCCCGGCAGCCACGACGGCGGCCAGCACGGTCGCGAAGTCCGCGTCCCGGCGCCCGAACACCGGCTCCCCCGCCGGACGCGCCACATAGAGCTCACCCCAGGCCCGCCCGTGCAGCACGATCGGCGCGACCACACAGCAGCCGCGCCCGCGCCGGCGCAGGGACGCCACCCGCTGATGGCAGTAGCCGCGCCCGTAACCGTGCGCACCCGCCGCCCCGGCCCCCCGCCCGTCGCCCGCGGGCTCCGGCTCCAGCGGGCCCTCGGCGGTCTCCACCCAGGCGTCCGGCTCACCGCCCCCGGCCCACCGCTCATGGAGGAACTCGGTGATCTCCGGGAACTGATGCACCGGGTACGTCTCCTCGTCGGGGAACTCCTCCTCCCCCTCGGCCCGCTCGCCCGCGTTCACCAGGACCCGCAGCCGCCCGCGCCCGCGCTCCCAGACCGACAGCGCGGCAAAGCTGCCGCCCAACGCCTCGCACGCCCCCAGCGCGGCCGCTCGCCAGCACCCCCGCGGGGTGTGCGCCGCCGCCATCGCCTGCGCAAGCGAAACCACGGCCCGCAGCCGCGCATCATCACCACCCATCGCTACAGCCTATGTTGATTTGTGGTGCTTTGATCATTTTGCTGCTTTGGCCATCCTCGTTGCGCTGTCACACGGTCACCCGATGCCGCCCCGCGTCACTCCCCGGGCCAGTTCGGCTTCCGCTTCTCGTTGAACGCGGCCACACCCTCCGCCCGGTCGCCGGAGAAGGCCACCGACCGCCACGCCGAGTCCTCCACCTCCAGGCCGGCCCGCAGATCGAGCCCGTGCCCCAGCCGCAGCGCCCGCTTGGCCGCCCGCAGCCCCACCGGGGAGTTGCCCGCGATCCGGCCGGCGAGCGCCAGCGCCTCGGACCGGTCCTCGCCCTCCGCCACCAGCTCGTCGACCAGCCCCAGCTCCCGGGCCTCGGCAGCCTCCACCCGGCGCGCGGTGAAGATCAGCTCCGCGGCGCGCGCCGCCCCGACCCGGCGCGGCAGCAGCTGGGTGCCGCCGCCGCCCGGGATGACCCCGACCGAGACCTCGGGCAGGCCCACCAGGGCGGTCCGGTCGGCGACGATCAGATCGCACGACAGGGCCAGCTCGAATCCGCCGCCGAGCGCGAAGCCGTGCACGGCGGCGATCGTCGGCATGGGCAGTTCGAGCACACCGGTGTAGGCGGCGCGTGCGGTGGGCCGCTGGCGCACCAGATCGGCATCGGTGAAGGAGTTCCGCTCCTTGAGGTCCGCCCCCACGCAGAAGGCCCGTTCATGGCTGGAGGTGAGGACGGTGACCCGTACGTCCGGGTCGGCGGCCAGCGCGGCGCAGGCGGCGGCGATCGAGCGGGCCATGTCCGTGGACACCGCGTTCATGGCCCGCGGCCGGTCGAGGACCAGCTCGGCGACGTGTTCCAGGCCCTCGTGGCCCCGTACGGCGACGAACTCCCCGAACCGCTGCTCGGACGTGACGGTCATGACTGCACCCCTGTCGGTTAACGAGCGTTACCGGAGGGATCCTAGAGCGCTCCCGGGGAAGCCGGTCAGGGGCGGGGCGGAGCTTCTCAGGAGGTGCCGCGGCGGGCCAGCAGCCACGGCTCGACGATGCCGAGGCCACGCACCGGGCGCTGCCACATCGGCTGGAGCCCGTAGCGGTACCTGGGCACGGGCCTCGGCTCCGCGCCGCCCGCGCCCGCCTTCTCGGCCAGCTCGGCGGCGGCCGCGGCCTCCTCGGCGGCCCGGGCCTCGGACGCGGGCGCGTCGCCGGTACGGATCAGCTCCTCGGCGAACGCCCCGTCCACCAGGACGGCGTCCTTCGGCGCTATCGAGGTGAGCCGGCTGGCGAGGTTCACCGTGGTGCCGAACACATCGCCCATCCGGGTGGTGACCGTGCCGAACGCGATACCGACGCGCAGCGCCGGCATCGTCTCGTCCAGGGCCATCGCCTCGACGAGGCGCAGCGCGATCTCGGCAGCGGTGCCCGCGTCGTCGGCGGCGAAGAGCACCTCGTCGCCGAGGGTCTTGATGAGCCGGCCGCCGTGCGCGGCGACCAGGTCGGCGCAGGTGGTCTCGAAGGACTCGACGAGCTCGCCGAGCTCCTCCTCCTCCAGGCGGCGGGTGAGCCGGGTGAACCCGACGAGGTCGGCGAAGCCGACGGCGAGCCGCCGGTCGACCATCTCGTCGTCGTCCGCGGCCTGTACGACCCGGCCGGTGGCGGCGGCGAGCTGGCGCCGCCACACGTAGACCAGGAACTCCTCCAGCTCCGGCAGGAGCAGTTCGATCAGGGGGTACGTGACCTCGGTACGGGTCATTCCGGGCTCGGGCGGCTCGGTCAGCCCCTCCAGGAACGAGTCGATCTGCCACTCCGCCAGCCGGGCGGTGGTCTGCCCGGTCGACCGGGCCACCTGGATCGCCATCGGCTCGCTGAGCAGCCCGGCCTCGACCAGACCGGACAGCCGCCGCAGCGCCAGCACGTCCGCCTCGGTCAGCGCCTTGGCCTGACCGATGTCGGCGAAGCCCATGGCCCGCCAGAACCGGGACGCCAGGTCCATGGAGACGCCCGCGGTCCGGGCGGCCTGGAACGGGGTGTAGCGCCGGTCGGCGCCCAGGATCAGCGCTTCCAGCCTGATCGCGAGGGGGTCGTCGGTCGGCTCGGCCGTGTGGTCGACTTCGTGATGCGGTGTCGCGTGCACCGATGGGTCCGACGGGGGCTCCGCGCCCGCTCCGGAGTTCGTGTCGTCGACGGTCACCAGCCGCCTCCTGCCCGTTCCCTGCGCACTGCCCTGCCGATCTGTCGGTGGATCGCCTCAACGATACGGCAGGTGTGCCCTACCTCACGTCCTCAGGTCAACCGGATGCCGGGCGGGCCGGGAAATATCCGGTCGGGTGTCCGAGGGCGGTCCGGCGGCCGGACGCCTCCGGCCGTCGGCGCGCCCCGCGCCGGGCGCGCCGCTCAGGTCAGACCGCCCCCGACCCCCCTCAGATGCACGATGTCGCCCGCCGACACCGGCTCCTGGAGGCCGTCGCCGGTCGACAGGACCAGCCGCCCGTCCCCGTCGATGGCCACCGCCTCCCCGGTGAGCGTGCGGTCGCCCGGCAGCTGGGCCCGTACCGTCCGCCCGAGCGTCGCGCAGTTCGCCGCGTACGCCTCCCGCAGGCCGCTCACGGCCGCGTCGCCGTCCGCCGCGCGCCACGCCCCGTACCAGTGCTCCAGCGACCGCAGCACGCCCCTGAGCAGCGTCTCGCGGTCCGTGGAGACCGCCCCGGCCAGGGCGAGCGAGGCGGCCGTGGGGGCGGGCAGCTCGTCCGCGCGCAGGGAGACGTTGAGGCCGATGCCGATGACGACGCCGTCCCCGGCCCGTTCGGCCAGGATGCCGCCCGTCTTGCGCTCCTCGCCGCCGACCGTGACCAGCAGGTCGTTGGGCCACTTCAGTGCCGTGTCGACGCCCGCCGACCGCTCCAGGCCGGCCGCCACCGCGACACCGGTGAGCAGCGGCAGCCAGCCCCACCGCTGTGCCGGTACGGCGCCGGGGGTCAGGTAGACGGAGAGGAACAGGCCCGAGCGGGCCGGGGCGGACCAGGTCCGGTCGAGGCGCCCCCGTCCGGCGGTCTGCTCCTCGGCGACCAGGACGGCACCCTCGGTGAGGCCGGCCGCGCGCCGCGCGAGGTCGGAGTTGGTGGACCCGGTGGTGTCCACGACGTCGAGGGAGCTCCACAGCCCGCCCGGCCGGAGCAGACCGCGCCGCAGCGCGGGAACGTTCAGGGGCGGCCGGTCCAGGTCCGACCAACGGCTGTGAGACGCATCCGAAGGTGTCATGCAAGCCACCCTAGGTGTGTCAAACGACGCACTGCCGAACCGTATCCGCGCCGATACGCTACGGGGCAGTAGCTGTTCATCCGCTGATCAGCAGCACAGTCGTCCCCGTGACCAGGCAGGGAGCCGCAACCCGATGTCCGAGCCGGAAGAGATCGACATCCACACCACCGCGGGCAAGCTCGCGGACCTGCAGCGCCGTACCGAAGAGGCGACCCACGCGGGTTCCGCGCGCGCGGTGGAAAAGCAGCACGCGAAGGGCAAGCTGACGGCGCGCGAACGCGTGGAGCTGCTGCTCGACGAGGGCTCCTTCGTGGAGCTCGACGAATTCGCCCGGCACCGTTCGACGAACTTCGGGATCGAGAAGAACCGCCCGTACGGGGACGGTGTCGTCACCGGTTACGGCACGGTCGACGGCCGCCCCGTCTGCGTGTACTCGCAGGACTTCACCATCTTCGGCGGCTCGCTCGGCGAGGTCTACGGTGAGAAGATCGTCAAGGTGATGGACTTCGCGCTGAAGACCGGCTGCCCGGTCATCGGCATCAACGACGGAGGCGGCGCCCGCATCCAGGAAGGCGTGGCGGCGCTGGGGCTCTTCGCTGAGATCTTCCGGCGCAACGTGCACGCGTCGGGTGTCGTCCCGCAGATCTCGCTGATCGTCGGACCGTGCGCGGGCGGCGCGGTCTACTCCCCCGCGATCACCGACTTCACGGTCATGGTCGACCAGACCTCGCACATGTTCATCACCGGGCCCGACGTCATCAAGACGGTCACCGGCGAGGACGTCGGCTTCGAGGAGCTCGGCGGCGCCCGCACCCACAACACCACCTCCGGGGTGGCGCACCACATGGCGGGCGACGAGAAGGACGCCATCGAGTACG
Source organism: Streptomyces brevispora (assembly GCF_007829885.1). NCBI lineage: Bacteria > Bacillati > Actinomycetota > Actinomycetes > Kitasatosporales > Streptomycetaceae > Streptomyces > Streptomyces brevispora. Next base: position 4,049,066 of record NZ_VIWW01000001.1, on the reverse strand, counting down.
TCAAGTCGCTGCTCTCGTACCTCCCCTCGAACAACCTCTCCGAGGCCCCGGCCTTCCCGGAGACGGCGGATCCGGGAACCACCGACGAGGACCGCGAGCTGGACACGCTCATCCCCGACTCGGCGAACCAGCCGTACGACATGCACACCGCGATCGAGCATGTGCTGGACGACGGCGAGTTCCTGGAGACCCAGGCCCTGTTCGCGCCGAACATCCTCACCGGCTTCGGCCGGGTCGAGGGCTATCCGGTCGGCATCGTCGCCAACCAGCCGATGCAGTTCGCCGGCTGCCTGGACATCAACGCGAGCGAGAAGGCCGCGCGGTTCGTCCGCACCTGCGACGCCTTCAACGTGCCCGTGCTGACCTTCGTGGACGTGCCCGGGTTCCTGCCCGGCGTCGACCAGGAGTACGGCGGCATCATCCGCCGCGGCGCCAAGCTGATCTACGCGTACGCGGAGGCCACGGTCCCGCTGATCACGGTGATCACCCGCAAGGCGTTCGGCGGCGCGTACGACGTCATGGGCTCCAAGCACCTGGGCGCCGACATCAACGTCGCCTGGCCGACCGCCCAGATCGCCGTCATGGGCGCACAGGGCGCCGTCAACATCCTGCACCGCCGCACGATCGCCGCCGCGGAGGATCAGGACGCGACCCGCGCTGAACTGATCGCGGACTACGAGGACGCGCTGCTCAACCCGTACGTGGCGGCCGAGCGCGGCTACGTGGACGCGGTGATCATGCCGTCCGAGACCCGGGGCCATGTGGTCAAGGGGCTGCGGCAGCTGCGGACCAAGCGGGAGTCCCTGCCCCCGAAGAAGCACGGCAACATCCCTCTCTAGAAAGGGCTCTGGCCATGATCAAGGTCGTACGGGGCAACCCGACCCCGGAGGAGCTGGCAGCCGCGCTCGCGGTCGTCCAGGCACGTGCCGCGGCGGTGTCCGCCGTGTCGTCCGGCGCACCGGAGCTGCCCGGACAGTGGTCCGACCCGGGCCGGGTCGCCCGGCGCGGCCGTCATCTGCCGGGGCCGCGCGCCTGGGCGCGCACGTACTGGCCCGGGTAGTCGCGGACCGTCACCGGAGGCCCGGACCCCTCGCGTCGCTCGCGGGGTTCCGGGCCTCCGGCGCGTACCGGACGGATCTGGTCCGTTGGCGCGGGGCGGCTGAGTACCCGTACTCAGGCGCGGGCGCGGTCCTCGCAGCAGGATCGGAACCATGCTGTGGTCGGACCCGGAGAACAAGCCGCCGAAAGAACTGCGCGACGCCCAGGACATGATGCGGCGCGTGGGCCTGGTGCTCGCGCTGGCCATGGTGGTCGCCATGTTCGTGCTCGGCACGCGCTGACGGGCCCGGCCCCGGGGCCGGGCCGCCCGCACCGGCTGATTTGTACGATGGCGCGCATGACTGATCTCGTTCCCCGCCGTCTCGTGCTCGCCTCCGCCTCCCCCGCCCGCCTCGGTCTGCTCCGGCAGGCCGGCTTCGGGCCCGAGGTGATCGTCAGCGGGGTGGACGAGGACGCGCTGAGCGCCCCGACACCGGCCGCGCTGGCACTGGTGCTCGCCGAGGCCAAGGCCGCCGTCGTGGCCGCGCTTCCGGAGGTCGCGGGGGCCCTGGTCATCGGGTGCGACTCGGTGCTCGAACTCGACGGCGAGGCGCTCGGCAAGCCGGCCGACGCCGAGGAGGCCACGGCCCGCTGGAAGTCCATGCGGGGGCGGTCCGGAGTACTGCGGACGGGTCACAGCCTGACCGACACCGCGACCGGGCGGACAGTCTCCGAGACCGCGTCCACGACGGTCCGCTTCGGTGAGCCGACGGACGCCGAGATCGCCGCCTACGTGGCCTCCGGCGAACCGCTCCACGTGGCGGGCGCGTTCACCCTCGACGGGCGCTCGGCGCCGTTCGTGGACTCCATCGACGGCGACCCGGGCAATGTCATCGGGCTCTCGCTGCCGCTGCTGCGGCGGCTGCTGGGCGAGCTGGGGATTCCGGTCACCGACCTGTGGGTCTGAGCGAACCGGCCGGTCAGGCGCGCGCCGTCCGGTCAGGCCTGGGCTGGGTCATCCGGTCGGAGTTGCGCCGTCCGGTCGGGCCGGGTCTTCCGGTCAGGCCGGGGCCGGGGCCGTCGGCTTCTCGTCAGCGGCACCGGCGGCCGGCTCCTCGTGGTCGGCGCCGTACATCACCAGCGTCAGCACGATCAGGCCGAGCACCACCATCATGAACGCGAACGCGTTCCAGCCGATCAGCCCCACCGTCAACGCGCCCAGCACCCCGTGGACGACGGCGCAGCAGATGAGGACGGTCCGGGCGATCCGGCCCGGGGCCCGGTCACGGATGCCGGTCAGCAGGAGCAGCACACCGCACAGCAGCAGGAGCAGCCCGGAGACTCCGCCCATCGCCCAGGTGCCGTTGGCCATGACGCCGGGATCCATCCCCGCCAGGGACATGTCCTGGTTCTTGACGAACGTCGCCATGACGCCGTTGATGATCACGATGCCCACGGCCTCCGCGAACAGCACGATCGCGGCCGTGAAAGCCACCGGCCTGCGCGTCACGCGCTCACCCCCTGTTACCTGCAGTACGTGCGATAGCGCGGACCCTACTCAGCGGTAAACCTTCGTACAAGAGGTTGGGCAACCTTCGCGCCCCGACCCGCCCCGTGACGGGCCTGCCGCACCCGCTGCCGTTCGTCGGGCAAAGAATCGCGCAGCCGTTAGTAGGAATCAGACAAAGAAACACCGGGCCTCGCTGCCCGTATCGATAGAGACCTGGACCACACCTCGTGGCTACTGTTCGGTCATGGTTCCCGGCGTACCGTGGTGCCACAAGGGATTTCGCGACTCGAGCAAGCCTCGAATCACACTCCGTGTGGGCAAGCTCACCATTGGGGACGGGTCGTAGGACCGTGTCGGTAGTCCCTAAACTCAGCTTGTTTCAAGGAGGGAGCCATCGTGCGCAAGGTGCTCATCGCCAACCGTGGCGAAATTGCTGTCCGTGTTGCCCGAGCTTGCCGGGACGCGGGAATCGGGAGCGTGGCCGTCTACGCAGACCCGGACCGCGACGCTCTGCATGTGCGTGCGGCCGACGAGGCATTCGCTCTGGGCGGTGACACCCCGGCCGCCAGTTACCTGGACATGGCCAAGGTGCTCCAGGCTGCCAAGGACTCCGGGGCGGACGCGATCCACCCCGGTTACGGATTCCTCTCGGAGAACGCCGAGTTCGCCCAGGCCGTGCTGGACGCCGGTCTGACGTGGATCGGTCCGCCGCCGCAGGCGATCCGGGACCTCGGTGACAAGGTCGCCGCCCGTCACATCGCCCAGCGCGCCGGTGCGCCGCTGGTCGCCGGTACCCCGGACCCGGTCGGGGGTTCCGCCGAGGTCGTCGCCTTCGCCGAGCAGCACGGGCTGCCGGTCGCGATCAAGGCCGCCTTCGGTGGTGGCGGGCGCGGGCTGAAGGTCGCCCGCACGCTGGAGGAGATCCCGGAGCTGTACGACTCCGCGGTCCGTGAGGCCGTCGCCGCGTTCGGGCGCGGGGAGTGCTTCGTGGAGCGCTACCTCGACAAGCCGCGGCACGTGGAGACCCAGTGCCTGGCCGACTCCCACGGCAACGTGGTCGTCGTCTCCACCCGTGACTGCTCGCTCCAGCGCCGGCACCAGAAGCTGGTCGAGGAGGCCCCCGCGCCGTTCCTGTCCGAGGCGCAGAACGCCGAGCTGTACGCGGCGTCGAAGGCGATCCTGAAGGAGGCCGGCTACGTCGGCGCCGGCACGGTCGAGTTCCTCGTCGGCACGGACGGCACGATCTCCTTCCTGGAGGTCAACACCCGCCTCCAGGTCGAGCACCCGGTCACCGAGGAGGTCACCGGTCTCGACCTCGTGCGCGAGATGTTCCGCATCGCCGACGGCGAGGAGCTGGGCTACGGCGACCCGGCCGTGCGCGGTCACTCCTTCGAGTTCCGGATCAACGGCGAGGACCCGGGCCGGGGCTTCCTGCCCGCCCCCGGCACCGTCACCGTGTTCGCCCCGCCGAGCGGTCCCGGTGTCCGCCTCGACGCGGGCGTCGAGTCCGGCTCGGTCATCGGCCCCGCCTGGGACTCGCTGCTGGCGAAGCTGATCGTGACCGGTGCGACGCGTGAGCAGGCGCTCCAGCGCGCGGCCCGTGCGCTGGCCGAGTTCAACGTGGAGGGCATGGCCACCGCCATCCCGTTCCACCGCGCGGTCGTCGCCGACCCGGCGTTCACCTCCGACCCGTTCCGGATCCACACCCGCTGGATCGAGACGGAGTTCGTCAACGAGATCCCGGCGTTCGCCACCCCGGCCGCCGCGGAGGCGGACGAGGAGTCCGGCCGCGAGACCGTGGTCGTCGAGGTCGGCGGCAAGCGCCTCGAGGTCTCGCTGCCCTCGTCGCTCGGTATGAGCCTGGCCCGTACCGGACTCGCCGCGGGCGCCAGGCCCAAGCGCCGCGCGGCGAAGAAGTCCGGCTCGGCGGCCTCCGGCGACACCCTCGCCTCCCCGATGCAGGGCACGATCGTGAAGATCGCGGTGGAGGAGGGCCAGGAGGTCAAGGAGGGCGATCTGATCGTCGTCCTCGAGGCCATGAAGATGGAGCAGCCGCTCAACGCGCACCGCGCCGGCACGGTCAAGGGCCTCGCCGCCGAGGTCGGCAGCTCGGTCTCGTCCGGTGCCGTCATCTGCGAGATCAAGGACTGACCCCCGCTCCACCCGTTCCGCCGGCGCCCCTGTCATGTCGTACGACGTGACGGGGGCGCCGGTCATGGGGCGCCGTGACACCGCCTCCGGCGTACTGCGCCGGACGGGCGATGGCATCCTGGACACCTGCGGCGGATTCAGGGAGGACTGCGTGATGGCGACGAGCACGGCGGGGACACCGGCCCGGCCCATGCGTGCCGACGCGCGCCGCAATTACGACCGGCTGCTGACCGAGGCCCGTACCGCCTTCGCGGAACACGGCACGACGGCGTCCCTGGAGGATGTCGCGCGATGTGCGGGGGTGGGGATCGGCACGCTGTACCGGCACTTCCCGACCCGGCACGCGCTGATGAGCGCCGTCTTCCAGGAGGCGGTGGCCGACCTGATCGCCCGCTCCCGCGAACTGGCCGGGACGGAGCGGCCGTGCGACGGGCTGGTGGAGTGGCTGGGCGCGATCATCACTCATGCGGGTGAGTACCGGGGGCTGGCCCAGGCGCTCATGTCGACGTGCCGGGACGAGACTTCGGCGCTGTCCCGGTGCAATGTGCCGCTGCGCGAGGCGGGTTCGGTGCTGCTGGCCCGTGCGCAGGCGGGCGGGGCGGTGCGGGCCGATGTGTCCATCGACGACCTGATGCAGCTCACGAACGCGATCGCGCTGGCCGCGGAGCAGTCGCCGGGCGATCCGGAACTGGCGGGGCGGCTGCTGACGCTGACGTTGCAGGGGTTGCGGGCGACGGGCTGACGCCCGCCCCCGGGGCTCCGCGCCTCGAACGCCGGCGAGGCCGGATCATCACCGGCGGCGCAGGTCCGCCACCCGTGCCCGGTCCCCCTGCCCCTGCTCCGCCAGCACCGGCGCCGTACCGCGCAACTGCTGCGGCCCGCCGCTGTGCGTCCGCCGCTGCCCCGGCAGGGGCATGTCGCGGCGGTTGGTCCGGCCGGGCGGCGCGGAGCCGGCCGGAGCCGGGGCACCTCCGGCGCCGGCCACCGCGATCTGCACGCCTTGGTCCGCCAGGGCCTGCAGCTCCGCCGCGGCACGGTCGTCGTGCGCGGCCGGTTCGTCCGTCACCAGACGGGTGATGAGGTCCGTCGGCACGGTCTGGAACATGGTGTCGGTGCCGAGCTTGGTGTGGTCCGCCAGGACCACCACCTCACCCGCCGCCTGCACCAGCGCCCGGTCCACGCTCGCGGAGAGCATGTTGGACGTGGAGAGGCCGCGTTCGGCGGTGAGCCCGCTCCCGGACAGGAAGGCGCGCGAGACCCGCAGCCCCTGGAGGGACTGCTCGGCCCCACTGCCCACCAGGGCGTAGTTGGAACCGCGCAGGGTGCCCCCGGTCATCACCACTTCCACCCGGTTGGCATGGGCCAACGCCTGGGCGACCAGCAGCGAATTGGTGACCACGGTCAGACCGGGGACCCTCGCGAGCCGGCGGGCCAGCTCCTGCGTGGTCGTACCGGCGCCGACCACGATGGCCTCGCCCTCTTCGACGAGACCGGCGGCCAGATCGGCGATGGCCGTCTTCTCCGCGGTGGCGAGATGGGATTTCTGCGGAAAGCCGGACTCCCGCGTAAAACCGCCCGGCAAGACCGCACCGCCGTGCCGGCGGTCGAGGAGTCCTTCTGCCTCCAGTGCCCGCACGTCCCGCCGTACGGTCACTTCGGAGGTCTGGACGACGCGGGCGAGCTCACGGAGCGATACCGCCCCGTTGGCACGCACCATTTCGAGGATCAACTGACGACGTTCTGCAGCGAACACGAAACTGACAGTAACGTGACTGCCCGAGAGTTTTCAGCAGTTTGCGCCGAATAACAGAAGTTGTACATACAAGGGGCCGCCAAGTGGTATAGGCGGCCCCGTTGTTGTTCCCTACTGATCGCGGACGGCCGTCGGCCCGCCCGAGTTGCCGGGAGTTACCGGGGAATGCGGGGCTCCCGGAGACGTTCTACGCCTCGCCCGCCTGCTTACGGGTGTGCAACTGACGGGCCACTTCCGCGATCGATCCCGACAGGGACGGATACACAGTGAAGGCGTTTGCGATCTGTTCCACCGTCAGATTGTTGTCGACCGCGATCGAGATGGGGTGGATCAGCTCGCTCGCCCGCGGTGCGACGACACAGCCGCCGACCACGATGCCGGTGCCGGGCCGGCACAGTATCTTGACGAAACCGTCCCGGATGCCCTGCATCTTGGCGCGCGGGTTGCGCAGCAGCGGCAGCTTGACGACGCGGGCGTCGATCTTGCCACTGTCGACGTCGGACTGGCTGTAGCCGACCGTGGCGATCTCCGGGTCGGTGAAGACGTTCGAGGAGACCGTCTTCAGGTTCAGCGGCGTCACCGCGTCGCCGAGGAAGTGGTACATCGCGATCCGGCCCTGCATCGCGGCGACCGAGGCCAGCGCGAAGATCCCGGTGACGTCACCGGCCGCGTAGACACCCGGGGCGCTGGTGCGGGAGACCTTGTCGGTCCAGATGTGGCCCGAGTCCTTGAGCCGGACCCCGGCCTCCTCCAGGCCCATGCCCGCGCTGTTCGGGATCGCGCCGACCGCCATCAGGCAGTGCGAGCCGGAGATGACCCGGCCGTCGGCGAGGGTGACCTCGACGCGGTCTCCGACGCGCTTGGCGGACTGGGCGCGGGAGCGGGCCATCACGTTCATGCCGCGGCGCCGGAAGACGTCCTCCAGGACGGCGGCCGCGTCCGGGTCCTCGCCCGGCAGCACCCGGTCCCGGGACGAGACGAGGGTGACGCGGGAGCCGAGGGCCTGGTAGGCGCCGGCGAACTCCGCACCCGTGACACCCGAGCCGACCACGATGAGCTCATCGGGGAGCTCGTCGAGGTCGTAGACCTGGGTCCAGTTCAGGATCCGCTCACCGTCGGGGAGCGCGTCCGGGATCTCCCGGGGGTGGCCGCCGGTCGCGATCAGCACGGCGTCGGCCAGGAGCGTCTCCTCCGTGCCGTCGGCAGCGGTCACCACGACCTGGCGGGAACCGTCGGCGGCCTGGAGTCCCTCCAGACGGCCGCGTCCGCGCATCACCCGCGCACCCGCACGGGTGACGGAGGCGGTGATGTCGTGGGACTGGGCGAGCGCCAGGCGCTTCACCCGTCGGTTGACCTTGCCCAGGTCGACGCCGACCACGCGCGCCGCCTGTTCCATGTGCGGCGTGTCGTCCGCGACGATGATGCCCAGCTCTTCATACGAGGAGTCGAAGGTGGTCATCACCTCTGCCGTCGCGATCAGGGTCTTCGAGGGCACGCAGTCGGTGAGCACGGACGCGCCGCCGAGGCCGTCGCAGTCGACGACGGTCACCTCCGCGCCGAGCTGGGCGCCCACCAATGCCGCCTCGTACCCGCCGGGTCCGCCGCCGATGATCACGATCCGGGTCACGAAAGTCCGCCTCGCGTTTCTCGTCCCACGGCCGTCTGCTGTCCCGGCCGGGGTCCGGGGGGTCGCCCCGGGGGAATGCAGTACGTACTTCATTGTCCCGCACGCGCCAAGGTGCTTCGCCCCGGGGCCCTCCATACGTGCACCGGGCCTTCCGGGCGGGGCCCGCGAATCCTGGCGCCGGAGCCCCGCGCGGCCCCGTGCGGGGCCCCGGTCGGACTCCCGCCCGGTACCCCGGCCGGACCCTCGGCCGGACCCCCGGTCGGGGGTCTTCCTCACAGGAATCGACCTCCCCGGGGCCACCTCCCGTACCCTCGACCCCATGTCGCTCTACGCCGCATACGCCGGCAACCTCGACGCGCGGCTGATGACGCGCCGCGCACCGCACTCGCCGCTGCGCGGCACCGGCTGGCTGAACGACTGGCGGCTGACGTTCGGCGGTGAGCAGATGGGCTGGGAAGGCGCGCTGGCCACGGTCGTGGAGGCGCCGCGCTCCCAGGTCTTCGTCGCCCTGTACGACCTGGCGCCGATGGACGAGGACTCCATGGACCGGTGGGAGGGTGTCGGCCTCGACATCTACCGGCGGATGCGCGTCCGGGTGCACACCCTGGACGGCGAGGAGCCGGCCTGGATGTATGTGCTGAACGGTTACGAGGGCGGCCTGCCGTCTGCCCGCTACCTCGGCGAGATCGCGGATGCCGCCGATTCCGCGGGCGCACCGCACGACTACGCGATGGAGCTCCGCAAGCGCCCCTGCTGAGCCCGGACAGCCCCTCTGAGCTGCCCTTTCCTCAGGATCGCCGCGGGATCGCCGCCGGAACGCTGTGGGAAAGCACGAACGGATGCCCCAGGACTCTGTACGGGGCCATCTACGCGCGTAGGGAATCAGCGGTTACGCTCATCCGCGTGAACGCATCAGTTATTCCGGACCACATCCAGGGCGACCCGCGCGCCGCCGCCACCGACGCCGCCGCCCGCCTGCGCGAGCTCACCGGTGCCGAGACCCACGACGTCGCACTCGTGATGGGCTCCGGCTGGGCACCCGCGGGCGATGCGCTCGGCACTCCGGAGGCCGAGTTCCCGGTGACCGACCTGCCGGGATTCCCGGCCCCCGCCGTCCAGGGCCACGGCGGCACGATCCGCTCGTACCGGATAGGCGAGAAGCGCGCCCTGGTCTTCCTCGGCCGTACGCACTTCTACGAGGGCCTCGGCGTCGCCGCCGTGGCGCACGGGGTGCGTACCGCGGTCGCAGCGGGCTGCAGGACGGTTGTGCTGACGAACGGCTGCGGCGGGCTGCGCGACGGCATGCGCCCCGGGCAGCCGGTCCTGATCAGCGACCACATCAACCTCACGGCGGCGTCGCCGATCATCGGCGCCAACTTCGTCGACCTCACCGACCTGTACTCGCCGCGGCTGCGGGCGCTGTGCAAGGAGGTCGACGAGACCCTCGAAGAGGGCGTGTACGTGCAGTTCCCCGGCCCGCACTACGAGACGCCGGCCGAGATCAACATGGTCCGCACGATGGGCGGCGACCTGGTCGGCATGTCCACCGTGCTGGAGGCGATCGCGGCCCGCGAGGCGGGGGCGGAGGTGCTGGGCATCTCGCTGGTGACGAATCTGGCGGCGGGGCTGAGCGGCGAGCCGCTCAACCACGAAGAGGTGCTTCAGGCCGGACGCGACTCGGCGACCCGGATGGGCTCGCTGCTGGCCCGTCTGCTCGACCGCATCTGACCCGGGCCCACCCGTTTCCGGGGCGGAGCCCCACCACACACGACAGCTTCACCCCGGAAAGGCGGACCACCGTGCAGCAGGACCTCATCGCCCGGGCCAGGAGCTGGCTCGCCGAGGACCCGGACCCCGACACCCGCGACGAGCTGGCCAAGCTCATCGAGACCGAGGACCTCGACGAGCTCGCCGGCCGCTTCGCCGGCACCCTCCAGTTCGGTACCGCGGGGCTGCGCGGTGAGCTGGGCGCCGGGCCGATGCGGATGAACCGCGCCGTCGTCATCCGCGCCGCCGCCGGGCTCGCCGCGTACCTGAAGGACCAGGGGCACGCCGGCGGCCTCGTCGTCGTCGGCTACGACGCCCGCTACAAGTCCGCCGACTTCGCCCGCGACACCGCGGCCGTGATGACCGGCGCCGGTCTGCGGGCGGCGGTGCTCCCCCGCCCGCTCCCCACCCCCGTACTCGCGTACGCCATACGGCATCTGGGCGCCGTCGCGGGCGTCGAGGTGACCGCGAGCCACAACCCGCCGCGCGACAACGGCTACAAGGTCTACCTCGGCGACGGCTCGCAGATCGTCCCCCCGGCGGACGGTGAGATCGCCGCCGCGATCGCCGCGGTCGGCCCGCTGGACACCGTTCCCCGCCCCGACAGCGGCTGGGAGACCCTCGGCGACGAGGTGCTGGACGCCTATCTGGAGCGTACGGACACCGTGCTCGACGCCGGATCGCCGCGTACCGCCCGTGTCGTCTACACAGCGATGCACGGCGTCGGCACGTCCGTGCTCACCGCGGCCTTCGACCGGGCCGGTTTCCCCGCCCCGGTCCTCGTCGCCGAGCAGGCCGAGCCGGACCCCGCGTTCCCCACCGTGGCCTTCCCCAACCCGGAGGAGCCCGGCGCGATGGATCTCGCCTTCGCCACCGCACGCCGCTCGGACCCCGACATCATCATCGCCAACGACCCGGACGCCGACCGCTGCGCCGTCGCCGTCCCGGACCCGGACGCCGACGGCGGCTGGCGGATGCTGCGCGGCGACGAGGTCGGCGCGCTGCTCGCCGCGCACCTCGTCCGTCGGGGTGTCACCGGCGTACTCGCCGAGTCGATCGTGTCGTCCTCGCTCCTCGGCCGGATCGCCGAGAAGGCGGGACTGGGCTACGAGGAGACGCTGACCGGCTTCAAGTGGATCGCCCGGGTGGACGGTCTGCGGTACGGCTACGAGGAGGCGCTCGGCTACTGCGTCGACCCGGACGGCGTCCGCGACAAGGACGGCATCACGGCCGCCCTCCTCGTCGCCGAACTCGCCTCCGTGCTCAAGGAGCGGGGCCGTACGCTGCCCGACCTGCTGGACGACCTCGCGGTCGAGCACGGGCTGCACGCAACCGACCAGTTGTCGGTCCGGGTCGAGGACCTGTCCGTCATCGCGGACGCCATGCGCCGCCTGCGCGAGCAGCCGCCGACCGCGCTCGCCGGCCTCGCCGTCACCGCGGCCGAGGACCTGTCGCACGGCACCGCGCAACTGCCGCCCACGGACGGGCTCCGCTACCACCTGGAGGGTGCCCGGGTGATCGTCCGCCCGAGCGGCACCGAGCCGAAGCTCAAGTGCTACCTGGAGGTCGTGGTGCCGGTCGCCTCGGCGGAGGAGCTGCCCGCGGCCCGCGCGAGGGGTGCGGAGCTGCTCGCCGGGATCAAGCGGGATCTGGCGGCCGCGGCCGGGATCTGACAGCACTCCCGGTACACACGTAGAAGGAGGGGCCCCGCTGCCGGGGCCCCTCCTTCTACGTGCTCACTCCTACCCGCTCAGCCCGCGAACCGGGCCATCCACGCCTCGACGTCGTCCGCCGACCGCGGCAGGCCGTCCGAGAGGTTCTCGTGGCCGTCCTCGGTGACGACCAGGTCGTCCTCGATCCGGACGCCGATGCCTCGCCACTCCTCGGGCACGGTGAGGTCGTCCGGCTGGAAGTACAGACCGGGCTCGACGGTGAGCACCATGCCCGGCTCCAGCACGCCGCCAACGTACTCCTCGTTCCGGGCCTGCGCGCAGTCGTGGACGTCCAGACCGAGCATGTGCCCGGTGCCCGCCATGGTGAAGCGGCGCTGGAGGCCGAGTGCGAACGCGCGGTCGGCCGGGCCCTCGATGAAGCCCCACTCGACCAGCCGGGTCGCGAGGTGGCGCTGGGACGCATCGTGGAAGTCGCGGTAGGCGGCGCCCGGCTTCACGGCGGCCATGCCCGCCTCCTGGGCCTCGTACACCGCGTCGTAGACCTTGCGCTGCACGGGCGTGAAGGTGCCGTTGATCGGGAGCGTGCGCGTGACGTCGGCGGTGTAGAGGGTGTGGGTCTCCACGCCGGCGTCGAGCAGGAGCAGGTCGCCGGGGCGCACCGGGCCGTCGTTGTCCGTCCAGTGCATGATCGTGGCGTGCTCGCCCGCGGCGCAGATCGAGCCGTAGCCGAGGGCGTTGCCCTCGAGTCGGGCGCGGCGGAAGAACGTGCCCTCGATCCACCGCTCGGACGAGGCGACCGCGAGGGAGAGTTCGCCGACCACGTCGGTGAATCCGCGCACGGTGGAGTCGACGGCCTTGCGGAGCTCGGCGATCTCCCAGTCGTCCTTGACGAGGCGGAGGTCGCTGAGCGCCTCTTCGAGTTCGTCGTCGCGCTCCTCCTCGGTGGTGACGGCGCCCTCCAGCGACGGGTCGATGCCGCGGACGATCCGGGTCGGCGCGTCGGAGGCGGCCAGGTCGGCGACCGCCGTGCGGACGTCGCGGCAGGGCAGACCGAGCACGCGCTCCGACTCGGCGAGCGAGCGGCGCCGGCCCATCCACAGTTCCGCCGTGGGGCCGGTCCAGAACTCGTCGTTGTCCCGGCTGTCGCGCGGCAGCTGGAAGCAGTAGGCGTCGTGGCCGCCGTCCGCACGGGGTTCGAGGACGAGGGCGCCGTCGCGGGCCCGGTCGCCGGTCATGTGCACGTAGCCCGTGTACGGCCGAAACGGGTAGCCGTCGTCGTTCGAGCGGACCTTGATGTTGCCCGAGGGAATCACGAGGCGTTCGCCCGGGAAGCGCGCGGAGAGCGCGGCGCGGCGGTCGGCCGCGTACGGGGCCTGCTCGTCGAGTTCGAGGTCGTGCCGCTCGGTGTCCGCCCAGCCCGTCCGCATCAGCGCGGACAGTTCCTCGGAGATCCCTGAGTAGAGACCGTTCTTTCGGCCTTTCGCCACGTCGTACACCTTCTTCTGGGTGGGTTCCTCGGCGGCGAGGGGCGGCGGAGGCCGTTCGGACCGGCGCCGCTCCCGGGTGCTGACCGGATGCCCTCGCTGCCGCCGGTCGGCGGCGGCAGCCGGACGGTACCCCGCACCGCGCGCGCCTGGTGCCAAGGAGTGCCACTGGCACGAATCGGCCACGGCCGGGACGGGGGCCGACGGATAATAAGGGCATGACGAACGCGAAACTCGGCGAGGCCCTTCGGCTCCTGGGGCTCGATCACGCGGCGGGCCAGGTCTATCTGGCGCTGCTCGATCGTGCCCCCGCACCGCTGAGCGCGATCGGCGCGGCGGCCGGTGTGGAGGGGGCGGAGCTCGTCGCGGCGTACGACGCGCTGGTCGACGCGGGTCTGGCCAGCGCCGCCGGGGAGGGCGAGGACGTGGTGGCCCCGGTGCCGCCGGCCGCGGGTCTGGAGATCCTCGCCAGGCACCGGGCGAGCGAGGTCGAGGAGTCGCGCATCGCCGTCGGGGGCGCGTTCGAGTCGTTCCGGCGTCAGCGGCTCGCCGCGTACAACGACCATCTCGTCGAGGTCGTCACCGGCGACGACGTCGGCCCCAGGATCCGGCACGCCTGGGCGAGCGCCCGCGATCAGATCCGGCAGTTCGAGTCACCGCCGTACTTCCCGCTGCCCGGCGCCACGGAGGACTCACTGGCCACGCTCGCCCGCGGTGTGACGCAGCGTGTCGTGTACTCACGGGCGTCGCTGGAGTACCCGGGCCATCTGAAGGACGTCGTCGAACCGTGCGTCAGGGCCGGCGAGCAGGCCCGGGTGCTGTCGTCCGTGCCGGTCAAGCTCGTGATCATCGACGACGCGTACGCGCTCGTGTCGTTGTCGATCAAAGAGGCCGACGTGCACAACAGCATGCTGGTCGTGCAGCCGTGCGGACTGCTGTCCGCCCTGATGGCACTGTTCGAGCAGTCCTGGCAGAACGCCCTGCCGCTCCACGGCCGGACCACCCGTCCGGGCGGTCTGCCACCCGCCGACCGCCGTCTGCTGTGGCTCCTGGCGGGCGGTGCGAGCGACGAGGCCATCGCGCGCGAGCTGGGAATCAGCCGCCGCACACTGTTTCGCCGCCTGCAGATCCTGATGGCCCGGCTGGGCGCGGCGAACCGCTTCCAGATGGCCTTGCAGGCACAGCGCAGCGGATGGCTGTGAGCGGCGACGCCGCCGGTCGCGGGCCCAGGTCGTGGCCCCGCGGGCCCTCAGATCAGCCGGTCGCGGGCCCAGGTCGTGGCCCCGCGGGCCGCCCTCAGATCCTGTCGGGTGACCTTCGATCGGAAAGCGGACGCGGTCCGGTGCGTGCGGTTCCAAGGCGCCCGAAGGCCCTCGTAGCGGAGCCACCAGGGCGTTTCGGCAACGCGGGAAGCGTGCGTGCCAGGGCGTGCGGCCCGGTCAGAGGTCACCCGACAGGCTCTCAGCCCGTCGCCCCCAGCACCACCAGCAGCACCGCGCCCACCACGGCCGGCGCGATCACCTCGTACGCCCAGCGCACCGAGGCGACGGCGTCGCCCGCGACAGGCGTGTCGCCCGCCCGTTCGGCCATCTCCCGCAGGTCCACCATGGCCTGGTCGGCGCCCGCGGTCAGCGCCTTGGTGGCGCGTACGTCGGCGGTCACCGACGTCCTGCCGTACGGGTCGTCCATCGACTGGCGGGACTGCCGGCGGGCGGCCTTCTTGCGCTGCCGCAGCGATACCGGCACCGCCCAGAGCTGGTACTTCGTGCCGTCCTGCGTGAACAGCTCGCTGGAGTAGCTCGCCCGCACGTCGGCGACGTCGGTCCACGGCAGCGTGATCGTGCGGAACGGGTTACGGATCCGGATGCGCCGGTCGTTGGCGGACACCACGGGGCGCACGGTGAAGGCGATCACCAGCGGGACCGCGGTCAGCAGCCCGGCCAGTGCCATCCACGGCACCCGGCCCTCGCCCCGGATCGCGGCGTCCACACCGATCCACAGGATGAGCAGGAGCAGCAGGGCGCCCCCGACCAGCCCGGCGGGCGACCGGAACGTCCGGTCGGCGTAGGTGGGCTCGGAGGAGGGCGTGGGGCTCGTCATGAGCCCGATTCTGCCTGACGTGCGCAAGGGGTGCGGGGGCGGCTTCCCGATGGCCGCGCGCCCGGCGGCTCGGGGCCGTGCGAAGTGCGAACGGCCGGGCCCCCTGTACAGGCCGCTACGCGCGTAGATATGCTCATCTGGTGACCATGCCCACCACTGCAACAGCATTCGCCGACGCGACGGCGTCCGACAGTGCGCTGCGCCGCTTCCTGCACGGGCTGCCCGGCGTCGACGCCGTCGGCCTCGAAGCGCGCGCCGCCTCGCTCGGAACCCGTTCGATCAAGACGACGGCCAAGGCCCACGCCATCGACCTCGCCATTTCGATGATCGACCTGACGACGCTGGAAGGCGCGGATACCCCGGGCAAGGTCCGGGCGCTCGCCGCCAAGGCCGTCCATCCCGATCCCACCGACCGCACGGCCCCGCGCACCGCCGCGGTCTGTGTCTATCCCGACATGGCGGCGATCGCGGTCGACGCCCTGGCCGGCTCCGGCGTGAAGGTGGCGTCCGTCGCGACGGCCTTCCCGGCCGGCCGTGCCGCGCTCGGCGTGAAGCTCGCGGACGTCCGCGACGCCGTGGCCGCCGGGGCCGACGAGATCGACATGGTGATCGACCGGGGCGCCTTCCTCTCCGGCCGCTATCTGAAGGTGTACGAGGAGATCCTCGCCGTGAAGGCCGAGTGCGGCCGGGCACGGCTGAAGGTGATCTTCGAGACCGGCGAGCTGTCCACGTACGACAACATCCGGCGGGCCTCCTGGCTCGGGATGCTGGCGGGCGCGGACTTCATCAAGACGTCGACCGGCAAGGTCGGGGTCAACGCCACGCCCGCGAACACCCTGCTGATGCTGGAGGCGGTCCGCGACTTCCGTGCGCAGACCGGCGTCCAGATCGGTGTGAAGCCGGCCGGCGGCATCCGCACCTCCAAGGACGCCATCAAGTTCCTGGTCCTGGTGAACGAGACGGCGGGCGAGGACTGGCTGGACAACCACTGGTTCCGCTTCGGCGCCTCCAGCCTGCTGAACGACCTGCTGATGCAGCGCCAGAAGCTCAGCACCGGCCGTTACTCCGGCCCCGATTACGTGACGGTGGACTGATCCCCATGGCATCTGCATTCGAGTACGCACCCGCCCCCGAGTCGCGTTCGGTCGTCGACATCGCGCCCTCGTACGGGCTGTTCATCGACGGCGAGTTCACCGACGCCGCCGACGGCAAGGTCTTCAAGACGGTCTCGCCGAGCAGCGAGGAGGTCCTCTCCGAGGTCGCCCGCGCCGGCGCCGAGGACGTGGACCGGGCCGTGCGGGCGGCCCGCAGGGCGTTCGAGAAGTGGTCGGCGCTGCCCGGCTCCGAGCGCGCCAAGTACCTGTTCCGCATCGCCCGGATCATCCAGGAGCGCTCCCGCGAGCTCGCCGTCCTGGAGACCCTGGACAACGGCAAGCCGATCAAGGAGACCCGCGACGCGGACCTTCCGCTGGTCGCCGCGCACTTCTTCTACTACGCGGGCTGGGCCGACAAGCTCGACCACGCCGGCTACGGCGCGAACCCGCGTCCGCTCGGCGTGGCCGGCCAGGTCATTCCGTGGAACTTCCCGCTGCTGATGCTCGCGTGGAAGATCGCCCCGGCGCTCGCCACCGGCAACACGGTGGTGCTGAAGCCCGCCGAGACGACGCCGCTCTCCGCGCTCTTCTTCGCGGACATCTGCCGCCAGGCCGGTCTGCCCAAGGGTGTCGTCAACATCCTCACGGGCTACGGGGACGCGGGCCAGGCCCTCGTCGAGCACGAGGACGTCAACAAGGTCGCCTTCACCGGCTCGACCGCCGTCGGCAAGGCCATCGCCCGGAGCATCGCGGGCACCGGCAAGAAGGCCACGCTCGAACTGGGCGGCAAGGGCGCCAACATCGTCTTCGACGACGCCCCGATCGACCAGGCCGTCGAGGGCATCGTCACCGGCATCTTCTTCAACCAGGGCCAGGTCTGCTGCGCGGGCTCGCGGCTCCTGGTGCAGGAGTCGGTCCAGGACGAGGTGCTGGACGCCCTCAAGCGCCGGCTGACCACGCTGCGCCTCGGCGACCCGCTGGACAAGAACACCGACATCGGCGCGATCAACTCCGCGGAGCAACTGTCCCGGATCACCGCGCTCGTCGAGACCGGCGAGGCCGAGGGCGCCGAGCGCTGGTCGGCGCCCTGCGAACTCCCCTCCTCGGGCTACTGGTTCGCACCGACGCTGTTCACCAACGTCACCCAGGCGCACACCGTCGCCCGCGACGAGATCTTCGGCCCGGTGCTGTCGGTCCTGTCGTTCCGTACGCCGGACGAGGCGGTCGCCAAGGCCAACAACAGCCAGTACGGCCTCTCGGCCGGCATCTGGACGGAGAAGGGCTCCCGCATCCTCGCGGTGGCGAACAAGCTCCGGGCGGGCGTCGTCTGGGCCAACACGTTCAACAAGTTCGACCCGACCTCGCCGTTCGGCGGATACAAGGAGTCGGGCTTCGGCCGCGAAGGCGGCCGTCACGGTCTGGAGGCCTACCTCGATGTCTGACGGACGACTGAGTGTCTTCAAGACCTACAAGCTGTACGTCGGGGGCAAGTTCCCCCGCTCCGAGAGCGGCCGGGTGTACGAGGTGACCGACTCCAAGGGCAAGTGGCTGGCCAACGCGCCGCAGTCGTCCCGCAAGGACGCCCGCGACGCGGTCGTGGCCGCCCGCAAGGCGTTCGGCGGCTGGTCGGGCGCGACCGCGTACAACCGCGGCCAGGTCCTCTACCGCGTCGCGGAGATGCTGGAGGGCCGCCGGGAGCAGTTCGTACGGGAGGTGGCGGAGGCCGAGGGCCTGTCGAAGTCCAAGGCCGCCGCCGTCGTGGACGCGGCGGTCGACCGCTGGGTCTGGTACGCGGGCTGGACCGACAAGATCGGCCAGATCGTGGGCGCGGTGAACCCGGTCGCGGGCCCCTTCCTCAACCTCTCCACCCCCGAGCCGACCGGTGTGGTCACGGTTCTGGCCCCGCAGGAGTCGTCGTTCCTGGGTCTGGTCTCGGTGGTCGCCCCGGTGATCGCCACGGGCAACACCGCGGTCGTCATCGCCTCGGCCGACGCCCCGCTGCCCGCCCTGTCGCTGGGCGAGGTGCTGGCCACCTCGGACCTGCCGGGGGGCGTGGTCAACATCCTCTCCGGGAGGACCGCGGAGATCGCCGCGCCGCTCGCCTCCCACCAGGACGTGAACGGCATCGACCTCACGGGCGCCGACGCGGCACTGGCGAAGGAGCTGGAGATCGCGGCGGCCGACAACCTGAAGCGGGTGTTCCGCCCGCTCGTCTCCCGCGACCACGCCGAGAAGGAGGCGAAGGGCGCGGATCGTCCACAGGCTGTGGACGGCACCGACTGGTCGGCCGATCCGGGCACGCACCGGCTCACCGCGTTCCTGGAGACCAAGACGGTCTGGCACCCGACGGGCGCGCTGGGCGTGTCGGGCTCCTCGTACTGACGGGCGCGTGAGCGTGGCCCGCGCCCCCGGTGTTCCCGGCGGCGCGGGCCACGTCCGTGTCAGCTGTGCAGCAGCCCCGTGACCTGCCCCACCACGGGCAGGTCCTTCAGCGCGCCGCCACTGGTCACCGGGTCGGTGACGGCGGCCGTGGAGACCGGCTTGAAGTCGGCGATCTGGGTACCCACCGCGTTGTCCAGCGGGTCCGTGCCGGTGCCGGCCAGCGGGTCGAGCCGCAGATGCGTCACCGGGGCGATCCCGCTGTTCAGCGAGTGGCCGAGTGCCCCGGCCACCCCGCCACCGGCCGCGTCGAAGGCCTCGCCGAGACTGCTGTCGGTGCCCGTCGCCTGCACGAGGGGCAGCGGCGCCGCCTGGGCCGCCGCACCCCCCGCACCGAGCGCGGCTCCCACCGCGGTGACGGTCAGGCCTGCCCGCAGCAGAGCGCGGCGCCGGGACTTGGAAAGTGCGTGACGTGCCATGGATTTCCCACCTGATCGGGCCGATCGAACCATCAATCGAGTAATCGTTTGAGTGCACAGCGTAGTTGAGGTGTGATGCTCGATACCAACGAGACCTCCGGGGGGTCCCCTGTGCGGGTCAATGCCTCACACTCATGTCCTGTGAGTTCCCAAGTGTTTTCGACCCGTGTCGTCCTGTTGACGGGCCCCTCCGGCTCCGGCAAGTCCTCCCTGGCCGCCCGTACCGGCCTTCCGGTGCTGCGGCTGGACGACTTCTACAAGGAGGGCGACGACCCCACGCTGCCGCTCGTCCCCGGCAGCACGGACATCGACTGGGACTCCGTACGGTCCTGGGACGCCGACACCGCGGTCGCCGCGATCACCGCGCTGTGCCGCACCGGCCGCACCGACGTGCCGCTGTACGACATCTCCACGAGCTCCCGTACCGGGCACGAGGTCCTCCACATCGAGCGCACCCCGCTGTTCGTGGCCGAGGGCATCTTCGCCGCCGACATAGTCGAGCGGTGCCGGTCGCTGGGGGTGCTCGCGGACGCCCTGTGCCTGCGCGGCCGCCCGACGACGACGTTTCGCCGACGGCTGCTGCGGGACCTGCGGGAGGGCCGCAAGTCGGTGCCGTTCCTGCTGCGTCGGGGGTGGCGGCTGATGCGGGCCGAGCGGCGGATCGTGGCGCGTCAGGCCGAACTGGGGGCGTACCCCTGCGGCAAGGAGGAGGCGCTGGGGCGGTTCGCCGCGGCCGCGGCGGGACACTGCCGGGCCCGGGCGGCGCGCGGCGTGGCGCCGTAGGCAGGCCGTATCCGCACGGTCCCGTCCGCACGGTCCCGCCGGACGGCCTCGGGGCCGACGACGCGATGATGTGCGGCTCCGTACCGGTCACACGCGAAGGGGCCGCTCGTCATGAACGGCCCCTTCGCGTACGCCGACGGGGCCGGACAGGACCCCCCGGCCCATCCGGCCCCGCAGCGTATTCCCCCGAAAACCGCCGCCTCCCCCGAAGCGGCAGCCCCGTTCTCCCCCGAAAACCGCCGCCTCCCCCGAAGCGGCAGCCCCGTTCCCCCCCGAAAACCGCCGCCTCCCCCGAAGCGGCAGCCCCGTTCCCCCCGAAAACCGCCGCTTCCCCCGAAGCGGCGGCCCCGTTCTCCCCCGAAAACCGCCGCCTCCCCCGAAGCAGCGGCCCCGTTTCCCCCGTTGCCTCAGGCCACCAGCTCGCCGAAGGACTCTTCCTCGTCACGGCCGAAGCTGAGGACCTCGTCCTCGCGCAGCCGGCGGAGCGACCGCCAGATGCTGGACTTCACCGTGCCGACACTGATGTCGAGGATGGACGCGATCTCCGGGTCCGTGCGGCCCTCGTAGTAGCGCAGGACCAGCATCGTGCGCTGGAGCTCCGGCAGCCGCGCCAGCGCCTGCCAGAGCACGGCACGCAGCTCCGTACCACGCATCGCGTCCGTGTCGCCCGCCGTCTCCGGCAGCTCCTCGGTCGGGTACTCGTTCAGCTTGCGCCTGCGCCAGGCGCTGATGTGCAGATTGGTCATGGTGCGGCGCAGATAGCCGCCGACCGCCGCCTTGTCGCTGATCCGGTCCCATGCCCGGTACGTCGAGAAGAGGGCGCTCTGCAGCAGGTCCTCGGCCTCGAACCGGTCGCCGGTCAGGTGGTAGGCGGTGGCGTACAGGGAGGCACGGCGTTCCCGGACGTAGGCCGTGAACACCGCTTCGGCGTCCTCGTCCCGCGCCGGGGTCTGCCGCTCCCCCGTGGCCTCCCCGTACGTGCTTCCCCCGTTGTTCCCGCCCTGTGCGGCAGGTGCGTCGACCACCGTCATGTACGACGGGTGCTGACGCCTGGCGACGCGTTCGCACGCCCGCCCGTTCATTGCGGAGCCGGACTTCTCGGTGTTCCGCCCGACGTCGTGGAGACGCGTGACAACTGCGCTTGCGGTGATGCTGTGAGTTGCGTTCATCTCGCGCCCCCCGTCGGTGGAGTCCGTTCGTTCCTTGTTTCAACAAGCTTGCCGGGGCAGTTTCATGGCACTGTCCCCCAACTGTCACAGGCCTGTCACAGGGCCCGGCGCGGGTGCGATCCGGGTGCGCCGGATGCATAAGAGGGGACCAACTGTCGAACTAGGGCTCCCCCATGGGTCAGAATGACCAGCGTGCCTTTCCTGTTGCTGATCGAGGACGACGACGCCATCCGCACGGCCCTCGAACTCTCGCTGTCACGCCAGGGCCACCGAGTGGCCACCGCGGCGACGGGAGAGGACGGCCTCAACCTGCTGCGAGAGCAGCGACCCGACCTGGTCGTGCTGGATGTGATGCTGCCCGGGATCGATGGATTCGAGGTGTGCCGGCGCATCCGGCGCACCGACCAGCTGCCGATCATCCTGCTGACCGCGCGCAGCGACGACATCGACGTCGTGGTCGGACTGGAGTCCGGTGCCGACGACTATGTGGTGAAACCCGTTCAGGGCCGGGTGCTCGACGCCCGGATCCGCGCGGTGCTGCGCCGGGGCGAGCGCGAGTCCACGGACTCCGCGACGTTCGGGAACGTGGTGATCGACCGGTCCGCGATGACCGTCACCAAGGACGGGGAGGACCTGCAGCTCACGCCGACCGAGCTGCGTCTCCTGCTCGAACTGAGCCGCCGGCCCGGCCAGGCCCTGTCCCGGCAGCAGTTGCTGCGGCTGGTCTGGGAGCACGACTACCTCGGTGACTCCCGGCTGGTGGACGCCTGCGTCCAGCGGCTGCGCGCGAAGGTGGAGGACGTGCCGTCCTCGCCGACCCTGATCCGTACCGTGCGGGGCGTGGGATACCGGCTGGACTCGCCGCAGTGAGCACGGCTGTGCGGCGGAGCCTGCTCGCCGGGCTCCGCTGGACCAGCCTGCGGTTGCGGCTCGTCGTCGTCTTCGCACTGGTGGCGCTGACCGCCGCGGTGTCCGCGTCCGGGATCGCGTACTGGCTGAACCGCGAGGCGGTGCTGACCCGTACTCAGGACTCGGCGCTCGGGGACTTCCGGCAGGAGATGCAGAACCGGGCGGCCTCCCTGCCGGCCCGCCCCACCAAGGACGACCTGCAGGACGCCGCCGTGCAGATGGCGAGCAGCAGTCCCGGTTACAGCGTGATGCTGATCGACGAGCGCGGCCCCGGGAAGCCGATCGTCGGCAACTCCGACCTGGACAGCTTCACCCGGACCAACGTCCCGCTGTCGCTGCAGAAGCAGGTCAACAAGAAGCAGCCGGTGAAGGCCGGCAACAAGTACCAGTACCACCTGTTCTGGCAGCGGACCTCGATCCGCGGCAAGCCGTACCTCGTCGGCGGCACGAAGATCATCGGCGGCGGTCCGACCGGTTACATGCTCAAGTCCCTGGACCAGGAGCGGCAGGATCTGAACTCCCTCGCCTGGTCGTTGGGGATCGCCACCGCGCTCGCCCTGGTCGGTTCCGCCCTGCTCGCCCAGGCCGCGGCGACCACCGTGCTGCGTCCGGTGCAGCGGCTGGGCGATGCCGCGCGCAAGCTCGGCGAGGGCAAGCTCGACACCCGGCTGGTGGTGTCCGGGACCGATGAACTGGCCGATCTCTCAAGGACGTTCAACAGAACGGCGAGCTCCCTGGAGAAGAAGGTCGCGGACATGACCGCGCGCGAGGAGGCCAGCCGCCGCTTCGTCGCCGACATGTCGCACGAGCTGCGCACCCCGCTCACCGCGATCACCGCGGTCGCCGAGGTGCTGGAGGACGAGGCCGACAACCTCGACCCGATGATCGCGCCCGCCGTGCACCTGGTGGTCAGCGAGACCCGTCGGCTCAACGACCTGGTGGAGAACCTGATGGAGGTCACCCGCTTCGACGCGGGCACGGCCCGTCTCGTCCTGGACACCGTCGATGTCGCCGACCAGGTGACGGCCTGCATAGACGTCCGCGCCTGGCTGGACGCGGTGGACCTGGACGCCGAGCGCGGCATGATGGTCCGCCTCGATCCGCGCCGGCTCGACGTGATCCTGGCGAACCTGATCGGCAACGCGCTGAAGCACGGCGGTTCGCCGGTACGGGTCACGGTACGGACCGAGGGCGACGAGCTGGTCATCAAGGTCCGCGACCACGGCCCCGGCATCCCCGAGGACGTACTGCCCCATGTCTTCGACCGCTTCTACAAGGCCAGCGCCTCCCGGCCGCGGTCCGAGGGCAGCGGTCTCGGTCTGTCGATCGCCTTGGAGAACGCCCACATCCACGGTGGTGACATCACCGCCACTAACTCGCCGGACGGCGACGGTGCCGTGTTCGTACTGCGCCTGCCGCGCGACGCCGAGGCGCTGAGCCGCGCCACCGAGGGTCACGACGCGGAGATCCCGGACGAGGAGGACGACGCGACGTGATGCGCAGCGAACACCGGGGCCGCCGCCCCGCCGCGGCAGTGGCCGGGGCCGTGCTGTGTGCGGTACTGGCCGCGGGGTGCGGGATCAGGACGACCTCGGTGCCGGTCGACGCGGGGCCCGCACCGTCCCGGGTGCCGTGCGCGATGACCGCGCAGGACGGCACCGCCCAGCCCCGGCAGGTCATCCCCGTGGAGGTCTATCTGGTCTGCGCCGCGCAGCTGGTCACGGTCGACCGCACACTCCAGCTCCAGGGGACGAAGCCCGACCGGCTCGGGGTCGCCGTCGCTCTCCTGGACGAGCTGCGGAGGAAGCCCACGGGCCCCGAGCAGCGGGCGGGGTTCTCCACGGACGTCCCGTCGGAGCTGCGGGTCACCGGTCCCCGCGCGGGCGACCCGAAGGGCGCGCTGCGGCTCAGCCGGCAGCCGGAGGACCTGCAGCCCGAGGCGCTGGCCCAGATCGTCTGTACGTACACGGAGAGCGAGGAGCTCGTCCAGAACGGCCCGGTGCTGCTCGGCGGCCCCGGGGACTACGCGCCGCGCGGCTACCTGTGCACGGCGGAGACGAAGGCCCGCCCGAAGGCCGCACCGACCCTGGGCGCGGTCCGGCTGTCATGAGCGGCGCGGCTGTCGTGAATGGCTCGGCTGTCCTGAACGGTCCGGCTGTCCCGAGCGGTCCGGCTGTCCTGAACGGCGCGGCTGTCCCGAGCGGCGCGGCTGTCCTGAACGGTCCGGCTACCGTGAGCGGCGCGGCTGTCCTGAACGGTCCGGCTGCCGTGAGCGGCGCGGCTGTCCCGAGCGGTCCGAATGTCGTGAGCGCGTTGCTCCGCCCTGCCGCACGGTGAGCCAGGTCTCCCCCGCAGGAGCGGAACCGATCCTGCCGCTACCCGCGTCTTGGGGAGCGTGCGTCAAGGTTCGGGCGGCCAAGCCGTCATCCGTTTCCGCGCGGCCGGAGTGTCGCTCCTCCTCGCGCATCTGCTGCTCGTCGGGTGGCTGACTCTTCGCCCGCTGGACGTGCCGTGGATGACCGCCGCCAACCTCTCGCCGTTCGCCGGCATCAAGGCGGACCTGACTCTGGGCCCCGCCGCCGCCACCCGCCGGATCGGCGGCGAGCTTCTGCTGCTGGCGCCACTGGGTGTGCTGCTGCCGATGGCCGGGGGCCGCCTCTTCGTCTCGCCGTGGGCCTCGCTCGCCCGTACCGTCGCGGCCGGGGCACTGATCTCGCTGGCCATCGAGCTGGGCCAGACCGGGGTGCCCGGCCAGGTCGTCGATGTCGACTCGCTGATCCTGAACACGATCGGCGTCGCGCTCGCCCATGTGCTGTTCGTACCGGCGTGCCGGGCGCGGCTGCGCCGCCGCAAGCAGCAGCGGATCCGGATGCTTCCCCGGGCCGGCCATGGCGTCCCTCAGGGGGCGACCCCGACGATTTCCAGGGTCGGCATCGCCCCGTAGAGCGATGCTTCGCCCGTGTTCGGCGAGACACCATGGATACATCGGGAGCACAACGGACTGCTCCACCGGTAACGGTTCGCGAAGGAGCCCACCATGGCCGCACTTGCCCGCCCCCGTGACGGACGCATGATCGGCGGAGTGTGCGCAGCGCTGGCACGGCGCTTCGGCACCTCCGCGGGAACCATGCGCGTCATCTTCCTCGTCTCGTGCCTGCTGCCGGGCCCCCAGTTCCTGCTCTACCTGGGACTGTGGCTGCTGCTCCCCCAGGAGCGGCAGTCGTCCGCCTCCACCACCTGGTAGTCCCGTACGCACGTCTCCCGCACCTGTGGGCGGGCACCCGGCCGGGCGCCCGCCCACGGGCGTGCGTCGTGAGGGTGTCAGCGGCCGAGCGGCAGACCGTTGGCCGACAGACCGCCGGTCTTCAGGCCGCCGGTGGGCAGACCGCCGAGGAGACCCTTGGCGGGGGCGGTGACGTCGTTCACGGCCTTCGTCTGGCCGGTGCCGAGAAGCTTCGTGGCGGTGTCCTGGACCGGCAGGGTCGAGGTGGCGTTCGCCAGTGCGCCGGCGACGGGCAGGGCGCTGGTCGCGGTGTCGATCGGCAGTGCGGAGGCCGAAGCGGTACCGGCGGCGGCAGCGGCGAAAGCGGCACCGACAACGGCGACGCCGAAAGTCCTGACAGCAGACTGCTTCATGTGAATTTCATCCTTGGGGAAGGGGATGTGAGCGGCTCTGCAACCTAGCCAGCCCGATGCCCGTCCCGCAAACATCGAGAAAACACGAAAACGGCCGGGATTCGCCTTCCCGGCCGTTTGTCGAGGAGTGGCCGATCAGCCCGCGACGGAGGTGGAAACGCTGGTCGCAGCGGTCTGCTCGAAGAGCCATTCGGACTTCAGCTCGGCATAGCCGGGCTTGATGACGTCACTGATCATCGCCAGACGTTCATCGAAAGGAATGAATGCTGATTTCATCGCATTGACTGTGAACCACTGCATGTCGTCGAGCGTGTATCCGAATGTCTCGGTCAGTTTCTCGAATTCCCGGCTCATGCTCGTACCGCTCATCAACCGGTTGTCCGTGTTCACGGTGGCGCGGAAGTGCAGCCTGCGCAGCAGCCCGATGGGGTGCTCGGCGTACGAGGCGGCGGCGCCGGTCTGCAGGTTGGAGGTCGGGCAGAGCTCCAACGGGATGCGCTTGTCGCGCACGTAGGAGGCGAGGCGCCCCAGCTTCACACTGCCGTCCTCGGCGACCTCGATGTCGTCGATGATGCGGACGCCGTGACCGAGCCGGTCGGCGCCGCACCACTGGATGGCCTGCCAGATCGACGGCAGGCCGAAGGCCTCGCCCGCGTGGATGGTGAAGTGGTTGTTCTCGCGCTTGAGGTACTCGAAGGCGTCGAGGTGCCGGGTGGGCGGGAAGCCCGCCTCGGCGCCGGCGATGTCGAAGCCGACGACGCCCTGCTCCCGGTACCGGTTGGCGAGTTCGGCGATCTCCAGCGAGCGGGCGGCGTGCCGCATCGCGGTGAGCAGGGCGCCCACCCGGATCCGGTGGCCGTCCCGGCGGGCCCGGCGCTCGCCCTCCCGGAAGCCCTCGTTGACCGCCTCGACGACCTGTTCCAGGGAGAGCCCGGCTTCCAGGTGCTGCTCGGGGGCGTACCGGACCTCGGCGTACACGACACCGTCGGCGGCCAGGTCCTCGGCGCACTCGGCGGCGACCCGGACCAGCGCGTCACGGGTCTGCATGACGGCGCAGGTGTGGGCGAACGTCTCCAGATACCGCTCCAGCGACCCGGAGTCGGCGGCCTCCCGGAACCAGACGCCGAGCTTGTCCGGCTCGCTCTCCGGGAGTCCGTCGTATCCGTTCGCGGCGGCGAGGTCGACGATCGTCCCGGGGCGCAGTCCGCCGTCGAGGTGGTCGTGGAGAAGGACCTTGGGGGCACGCCGGATCTGATCCTGGCCGGGCACATTGGGGGTCGGGCTCATCATCCACGCACTCTAGCGCCTACGCGCGTAGAGCGCCGCTCGACGATACGTAACAGTGACCGTGAATACAGGTGGCGTACACCTGTCCTTCTGAGACTGTTACGTCATGGCACAGCGCGCACTACCCCTGCCTGCTGCGAGGCTGGGACGGGCCGTCAGAACGGCCGGAGCACCAACCGCGGTCAGCGGCGTGGTTCTGCTGCTCCCGGACGGCGAGCCCTATTCGTACCGCCGCCCCTCCCCCCTCTCGTACGCCCTCCAGATCCCGCTGGCCCGCACCCTGGCCCGCGCGGGCCGGGACGACGGCCTCACCGCGCACGTCGTCCACTACCGCTGCCGCGGCTGGAACACCACGGACGCGCAGCTCGCGGCGGACGCGGAGTGGGCGGTGGACGAGGTGGTGCGCCGCTACGGCGACGTCCCCGTCTGCCTGGCCGGTCACGGCATGGGCGGCCGCGCGGCGCTGCGCGCGGGCGGCCACCCGGCGGTCGGCGCGGTCCTCGCCCTGGCACCCTGGCTGCCGGCGGACCCGGACGCCGAGCCGGAGCCGGTGAAGCACCTGGTCGGCCGTCAGGTCCTGTTGGTGCACGGCACGAACGACGCCCACGCCGACCCCGAACTCTCCCTGCGCCTCGCGGAGCGCGCGAAGAAGTCCAACCGCGACACATGCCGCTTCGAGGTCCACTCGGACGGCCACGCCCTGCGTCAGCATCACGCCGAAGTCACCGCCCTGGCAGCGGACTTCATCCGCGGCTCCCTCTTCGCCCACGCCTACGCCCGCCCGGTCGCCGATGCCCTGGCGGCCCCGCCGCCGCTGGGGTTGCGGATGCCACTGGCGGCGGGGTTCGGGAAGTCGCTGGGACAGTGAGGGGGATGTTGGACGGGGTCCGGCAGGAGGTCCGCGGGGGATGAGTTTCCGACTGGCGGCGTACGCCGTGTGCGTCGAGGACGGACGGGTGCTGCTCGCCCGTCACGTATCGGCGAACGGCGAGAGCAACTGGACCCTTCCCGGTGGCGGGGTCGAGCACGGGGAGGATCCGTTCGACGCGGTGATCCGGGAGGTCGCCGAGGAGACCGGCTGCGGCGCGGTGGTCGAACGGCTGCTGGGGGTGGACTCGAGGGTGGTCCCCGCGGCCGAGGCGCGCAGGGGGATCGAGCACCAGAACGTCGGCGTCTTCTACCGGGTCCGTATCACCGGCGGCCGGCTGCGTCCCGAGCCGAACGGAGAGATCGTCGAGTCCGTCTGGACGCCGGTCCCCGAGGTCGCTTCCCTGCGCCGGTCATCGCTCGTCGACATCGGCCTCGACCTCGAACAGACCGCCCCGGCGAGCGGCCACGTCGCCCCCGTCCCGGTGGGCGGGCTGGTCCAGCACTGAGGCACCCGCGGGGGCCCAGCCTTCGATTTGGGCCCTGGTATGGGCCTTTGGACACTGTCCTTGGGCCCCCGTGTCGTCGTTACGGTTCGAGCCCCGGTGGGCGTCCTGCCCCCCGGCAGCTCGGGGGCGAACCACGACGAGGTGACGCGTGAAGCACAGCGAGCGGATACGCCGAGGCGTACGCACGAGTACGGGGCAGACAGCGATCGAGTACCTGGCCCTGCTGGGGGTCGTCGTCGCCGTGGTCGGCGCGATCGTCGCCACCACCATCGGCGGCGACATCACCAGCTCCGCGCACGTGCAGATCTGCCGCATCGCGGCAACGACGGGCGGCGGCGGCGAATGCGCTGATGACAACGCTGTCACCGATAGCGGTGGGGACTCCGGCGGCGGGGACTCCGGCGGGAGCTCCGGCGGCGCCGATTCCAGCGAAGACATCCAGCCTGCCTCCGCTCCCGGCGACGAATCCGGCGAGCCCGGCGGCGTACCGGGCGGCAAGCCCGACGACGAGTCGGGCGGCAAGACCGACGGCAACAAGGGGAACGCGCTCCCCAGCCTGTGCTTCGAGCCGCGCGAGCGGTCATCGAAGTCGTCGGTCTCGGTTCCGGGCAACGGCCCCGTCAGCACGGCGGCGGCCTGGGGGTACTCGTACCTCGTCAACTTCATCATCGACAAGGTCAACAACGAGAAGAACAAGGAGAAGCGGGTCAAGCAGGCGCTCGACGACCTCTCCTACTGCCTCCCCGACTACAACATCGTCATCGCGCAGCCGCATGAGGGCAATCTCCAGCAGATGGACGGCGCGGCGATGATCTCGACCGTGGAGATCAGCGGCACGACGTACCGCGTCTACGCGTTCAAGACCGGCAAGTTCACCTGGGCCGACAACGCCGACCTCGGCTGGAAGAACCGCGCGTTCAAGGGCTACTTCGACGTCAGTGACGACAAGCGCACGGTCACGTTCGACGAGCCCCCCCGCCCCAAGCGGAAGAAGGACTGGAAGCCCGGCGACGAGGGCTGCCAGATCGAGGGCCAGGAGCCGCCGGACCGGAGCCGGTACTACAACACGTACTCCCCGCTGGACAACGAGGGTTCGGCGCAGGCTGTCCGGATGCTCGTGAACGACATGCGACGCTGCTACCCCGACTACAACGTGGTCGCGATGCACTCGGAGCAGTCGTCGCACTGGGTCGAGAAGCCGGACTCGTTCATCAACGAGAGCCGGTACCGGCTGAACTCCCCCGAATACCACGCCGAGGAGACCGGCGACGACATCGCCTCGGGCCGGGCCGTGTTCGACGTGTACGTCTTCGACAAGGGCAAGTTCAGCAACGACGGCGACGGCGGGTACACCAACTGGGCGTACTACGGCGACGCCACCCGCGACGGCTCGGAAGCCACGTTCAAGCAGCCCGAACCCGCCGACCTGGACGCCGATTCCACCTCCACCGGCACGGAGTCGGTCAACTTCAACGACGGCGCGCCGAAGTACACGGAGGGGACGTATCCCGGTACCGACTACTCCGGCAAGAAGCCGGGCGACGCCGCCGAACTGAACCAGTCACTGATCGACGAGTACAGCCGCGCCTTCCCCGACACGAACATCATCGCGGTGAAGAACTTCAACGACCTCTCCTTCACCGGGGTGTCCGGCCTCGAACACCTCGCGGTGGTGAACGGCGTCGACATCTTCTCCATCAAGAACGGAACCATCATCAACAACGGTGACGGCGGCTGGAAGAACTGGGGCTTCGCCGGCACCTTCGAGCGCGACAAGGACTCGAAGGAGGTGACCTTCAGCCGCTAATGGGGGCGTCGGCCGGCGGTCGGGTGGGGCGCCGCTGCGGCCGCACGGAGAGCCCGGCCGAGCGGGCCCCCGACCGGCCCGGCGCAGAGGTCACGGACCAGCAAACCGCTCTGCGCACCCACCGCCTCACAGCCCGCCCCGTACCCCGCCCGCCTCCGCCTCCGCCCACACCGTTTTGCCCGGCCCCATCCGATCGCTCACGCCCCAGCGGGCGGCGATGGACTCCACGATGAGGAGGCCCCGGCCTCCATCCGCGTCCGGGTCGGGTTGCCGCGCCGCCAATGGGTTCGGGCGGGTCTCGTGGTTGTCCGACACCTCGATCCGTACGACCCCGGTCTGCTCGTACGGGTACATGAGCCGCAGCTCGAAATCGCGGCCCGGCACCCGCCCGTGCAGGACCGCGTTGGCCGCCAGCTCCGCGACCAGGAGCGCCACCGTGTCGGAGAGGCGGGTGTCGTACGGGATCCCCCAGGTGTCGAGCTTCCACACGGCCAGGCGTCGCGCCAGGGTCGCACCGTGGCGGGTGGCCGAGCACCTCTGGGCGAACACACGTACAGTTACGGGCGGTTGTGCTTGCAGAGCTGTCATGCGCTCAGGTTTCCGCCTCGGTCACCCCTGTCAGTAGGAAAAACACCCATACACCTTCACTTGTATGGGTGGGTTCACTGGACCGGACGGGTAACCCTCCGTGATTCTGGCTGCGTTGATCCATGCGCGAAAGACGGGGCGGCGATGACGGCGAACCACGACAGCACCACGTCCCCGGGCGAACCCGAGCTCTCCGACAGCCTGAAGACATTCGGGGCGGTCATGAAGGCCCTGCGCGAAGCGGCCCGCCTCACCCAGGAGGAGTTCGCACCCCGCGTGCGGTACTCGGCGGCCTACATCGCCAAGATCGAGCAGGGCAGGCGGTTCCCGCCCGAGGACCTCCCCGAGCGGGCGGCGGACGCCCTCGGGCCTGTCGCGGGCAAGGTCCTCGCCGCTGCGGCGCGGAGCCTTCGGCGCAGGGCCGGTCTGGCGTCGTGGTTCCTGCAGTGGGCGGGGATCGAGGAGGAAGCGATCACGCTGTTCGCGTACGAGTGCCGGGGCATTCCGGGGCTGCTCCAGACCGAGGGGTACATCCGAGCCGTCTTCGACCGGAGGCTTCCCCCGCTCGCCGAGGAGCAGTTCGAGCAGCAGGTAGCCGCGCGCCTGATGCGACAGGAACTCCTGGCCGAACGCCCCAACACCTCATTCTCGTTCATCATCGAACAGGCCGTCCTTGAGCGTCAGTTAGGAGGTGCGGACGTCACTGCCGCGCTCATCGACAATCTGTTGGTGCAGGGCGGTCGGCGGAACGTGGAGATCCTCGTCATGCCGCTCAAACAGCCGGACCACTCGGGCGTCGACGGGCAGTTGTACCTGGCGGAGACTCCGTGCAACTCCTGGTTCGGCTACGTCGAGGGCCATGACAGCAGCACCCTGCTCACTGACCCGAGATTGGTCAGTGCCATGCTCCAGCGCTATGGCAAGATGCGCTCACAGGCGCTGAGCCACGAGGCCACTGTGGGCCTGCTGAAGCAGATGCGAGGAGCGCTATGAGCACCGAACTGGCCTGGTTCAAAAGCAGTTACAGCGGCAGTGGCGGCGACAACTGCATCGAGGTCGCCCTCCACACCGACGCCGTCCACGTCCGCGACTCCAAGGACACCGCCCGCCCCCCGTTCACCGTCTCCACCACCGCCTGGTCGCACTTCACCTCCTACGCGTCGTCCACCGCACAGTCCTGACAGCCGCCGGCGCCGCTCACTCCGGCAGCAGGTGCCCCCGCCGCGACAGCAGGAACTTCTTGAACGCCGCCACCGGCGGGGTGTCCGGGTGGCCGTCCAGCCAGGCCACGCCGATCTCGCGGACCGCCCGCGGTGCCGTCACCGTCAGTTCCACGACTCCGGGGCGGGCCACCGCCGGAGGGGGCAGCAGGGCGACGCCCAGCCCGGCCGCGACCAGACCGCGCAGGGTCTCGGCCTCCTCGCCCTCGAAGGCGACACGGGGGACGAAACCCGCCTCCGCGCAGAGGTCGTCCGTGATGCGGCGCAGGCCGTAGCCGGGTTCCAGGGTGACGAAGGTTTCGTCGGCGGCCTCCGCCAGGCGGATGCGGCGGCGGCCGGCCAGGCGGTGGTCGTCGGGGACGACCAGGCGCAGCCGCTGTTCGTCCAGGCGCCGGGCGACCAGGTCCGGGGCGTCCGGGACGGGCGAGGTGAGGCAGAGGTCGAGGCCGCCCGCGCGCAGGCGTTCGATCATGGCCTCGCCGTAGTTCTGGACGAGTTGGAAGCGGACCCGGGGGTGGTCGGTGCGGAAGGCTCTGATCAGGGCGGGGACGGTCTCCGAGCCCATGGTGTGGAGGAAGCCGAAGGCGACCTTGCCCGCGGTGGGGTCGGCGTCCGCCCGTACCGAGTCGGCGGCCTTCTCCACCTCGGCGAGTGCGCGCTCGGCCGAGCCGAGGAAGGTGCGTCCGGCCGGGGTGAGGGAGACGGTACGGCCCTTGCGGGCGAACAGGGCGACGCCCAGGTCCTGTTCCAGCCTCACCATCGCCCGCGAGAGCGTCGACTGCGGCACGCCCAGCTCGTGCGCGGCGCGGGTCACGTGTTCGTGGCGGGCGACCGCCTCGAAGTAGGCGAGCCGCGGGGCGAGGACGGCGCGGATGTCTTCTTCGTAACCGCTTGGTGACAGCCGAGGCTGTGAGCTGTGCTGATGCGCCATGGGATTGATTATCGCGTGTTTGTGCATTGGACGCATGAAAGGTGCGCGGCCTACCTTCGTTGCATGCCTCCCGCCAGTACCGGGGCGTCCACCCTCATCGTGGCCGCCTCGACCCCGTCGTCCCCTGTCGCCCTCGCTCCGGCCGCCACCGCGGACCGGCTCGAACCCGGCCGCCCCGGCTATCGCCGGATGAGTTTCGCGCTCTTCGCCGCCGGTGTCGCGACCTTCGCACTCCTCTACTCCACCCAGGCGCTGCTGCCCGCCGTCTCCGCCTCCTTCGGCGCCACGGCCGGGCAGGCGAGCTGGACGGTCTCGGCGGCGACGGGTGCGCTGGCGCTCTTCGTGCTGCCGATGAGCGCGCTGTCCGAGCGGTTCGGGCGGCGGCAGATGATGACCGCCTCGCTGACGGTCGCGGTCGTGGTCGGGCTGTTCGTGCCGTTCGCGCCGTCGCTGGGCTGGCTGATCGCGCTGCGTGCCGTGCAGGGCGCCGCACTCGCCGGGCTGCCCGCCTCCGCGATGGCGTATCTCGCGGAGGAGGTACGGCCCAAGGCGCTGGTCGCGGCGATCGGGCTGTTCGTGGCCGGCAACAGCATCGGCGGGATGAGCGGCCGTATCCTCACCGGCTGGGTCGCCCAGGCCTGGGGCTGGCGGGCCGCGCTCGGCGCGGTCGGCGTGCTGGCCGTGGTCTGCGCGGTCGTCTTCCACCTCATGATCCCCAGGGCCCGGCACTTCGCCCCGGGTTCGCTGAACCCGAAGGCGCTGGCGAAGACCGTCGGCGGACACCTCGCGGACCCGCTGCTGCGCCGGCTGTACGCGATCGGCGCGCTGTTCATGACGGTGTTCGGCGCGGTCTACACGGTGATCGGCTACCGGCTCGTCGAGGCGCCGTTCAACCTCCCGCAGGGGATCGTCGGCTCGATCTTCCTCGTCTACCTGGTCGGTACGGTCTCCTCCGCCGCGGCGGGGCGGCTGGTCGCCCGGCTGGGGCGCCGGGGCGCGCTCTACCTCGCCGTCTCCACCACGGCCGCCGGTCTGCTGCTCTCGCTCGCCGACCAGCTGGCGGCGGTGCTCCTCGGGCTGGTCCTGATCACCGCGGGCTTCTTCGCCGGGCACGCGGTGGCCTCCTCCTCCGTCAGCCGTACGGCGACCAAGGGCCGGGCCCAGGCGTCGGCGCTCTACCAGTCGGCGTACTACCTCGGCTCCAGCGCGGGCGGCACGCTCGGCGCGGTCGCCTTCCACACCGGCGGCTGGGCGGGCACGGTCGCCCTGGGACTGCTCGCGGTCCTGGGCGTCGTCGCGGTCACGCTGTACGGGTCGAGGGCGGCACACGTCGAGCGGCGCCGGTCCTCAGTGGTGCTGTCCGTACAGAACTGAGACATACGGCGCACAACCATCAACTCCCCGACGCGCGTCTAGCAGGTGGAACCACCAAGTTGCGCGCGAAGGGGAGTTGGCATTATGAGAGTCACGGGGAACGTCCTGGGTGTGCGGATGCGGCGCGGACTCGCGTTGTCCGTCGCGGGGCTGACCGCGGTACCGGCACTCGTGCTCGGCACCGGCGGATCCGCGCAGGCGGCGTCCTGCACGACATCCACCGGACCGAACCAGAAGCAGGTCGAGAAGTATCTCCACCGGCCGGTGGACGGCAAGCAGTCGGCCGCCGACTGCAAGGCGATCCGGTCGTTCCAGAGCACCTACGGTGTCACCCCGACGATCGGGTACGCGGGGCCGGTCACCTGGCGCACCATGACGACCCTCACCGCCCAGAAGGCCGCCGGCAAGAACCCCAACAAGGCGAAGAAGTGCCCCACCGACAGGGGGCGCATCGCGTGCGTGGACCTGACCCGGCAGCTGAGCTGGATCCAGGACGGCAGCAAGCTGAAGTTCGGTCCCGTGCCGGTGCGGACCGGACGGAACGGGTACGAGACCCGCACCGGGTCGAAGAAGATCTACTGGCGTCACATCAACCACGTGTCGTCGATCTACCACGTATCGATGCCGTACTCCCAGTTCTTCGACGGCGGGCAGGCGTTCCACTCGGTGGGCCTGAAGATGTGGAACCCGCCGGGGTCGCACGGCTGCGTCAACATGCGCACCGCCGACGCGAAGGCGTACTGGAACCTGCTGAAGAACGGCGACGATGTCTTTGTGTACGGGCGCAAGCCCGGAACGTGACCGCTTTCCGCTCTTTCCACCGCCGTTGTCAGTGGCCTGAGGTAGTTTCCGAAGCGCTGGAGCGATCGGTGTCACAGCGCAACAGGGTGGAGCGAAGCGATGAGTGATCTGACGGCGACGACGGCCGATATCGACAGCCGTCTGGAGGGATACCGGGTCGAGTTGACCGGCTACTGCTACCGGATGCTCGGCTCGGCCTTCGAGGCGGAGGACGCGGTCCAGGACACGCTGGTGCGTGCCTGGCGCAACTTCGACAAGTTCGAGGGCCGTTCCTCGCTGCGGTCCTGGCTGTACCGGATCGCGACGAACGTCTGCCTCGACATGCTGAACGCGGGCAACAAGCGGGCCAGGCCCGTCGATCTGTCCGGCCCGACACCGCTCGCGCAGGCCGCGCTCAACCCGCTGCCGGAGAACACCTGGCTGGAGCCGATGCCCGACGGCCGGATCCTGCCGTCGGTCGCGGACCCCGCCGAGGCAGCGGTGGCGCGCGAGTCGGTGCGGCTCGCGTTCGTCGCCGCGCTGCAGCACCTGCCGCCCAAGCAGCGGGCCGTGCTGATCCTGCGCGAGGTGCTCGCGTGGAAGGCGAGCGAGGTCGCCGAACTGCTCGAAACCTCGGTCGCGTCGGTCAACAGCGCCCTCCAGCGGGCGCGGGCGACGCTCAACGACCACCAGGGCACGGCCGCCGACACCGCCGATCCGCTCGACGAGGAGCAGAGCAAACTCCTGGAACGCTACGTGGCGGCGTTCGAGGGGTACGACATGAAGGCGCTGACGGCGCTGCTCCACGAGGACGCCATCATGACGATGCCGCCGTTCGACCTCTGGCTCCAGGGGCACGACGACATCGCCGGCTTCATGCTCTCCATCGGTGCGTCCTGTGCGGGCTCCCGGCTGATCGCGACGTCGGCGAACGGCACCCCGGCGTTCGCGCACTACAAGCCGAATCCGGACGGACCCGGTTTCGTGCCGTGGGCGGTGCAGGTCATCGACATCTCGGACGGTGCGATCACCGGGATGCACTGCTTCCTGGACACCGAGCGCTGGTTCCCGCTGTTCGGGCTGGCCGATCATCTGGAGGCGGATGCGGCGTGAGCCGACGGCAGGGCCGGGGCGCGTCGT
Source organism: Streptomyces brevispora (assembly GCF_007829885.1). NCBI lineage: Bacteria > Bacillati > Actinomycetota > Actinomycetes > Kitasatosporales > Streptomycetaceae > Streptomyces > Streptomyces brevispora. The sequence goes on along the minus strand of NZ_VIWW01000001.1, from coordinate 4,013,011 downwards.
ACGGGCTGGTCGCGGCGTGGGTCGTGGTCGTGGCCGGCGGCTGGGGGCCACCCAGTGGCTCGGTGAGCCGACGGCCACGTCCGGCCCCGGCCGCGTCGTGCCACGGGCCGCGGAGCCGGGACCGCAGCCGGAGACCGGGTACGCCGGTCTCTGCGACGAGGCCCGGTCCGGGTCCGCCTCCCAGCGGTACGCGCCGCCCTCCCCGTCGCCGTTTCCGAGCGTCATGCCCTCGGAGATGATGCGCGACGGGGCCCAGTTGTCCGCCGTCCAGTGCTCGAAGGTGGTCATCAGGGACAGCTGGCGCGAGGCGGACTGAGGGGCCCGGGGTCTTCCGGCCGGACCGGGTGGTGGTCGGTGCCGGAGCGGATCGGGCCGGGTGGTGGTCGGTGCCGGAGCGGCTCGGGCCGCCCGCTCACTCCGGGACCCCGCGCCCCGCGCACCCCCTCCTGCTCCGCGAGGCCGACCACCTCGTCCAGCCCCACCAGGTCCAGCAGCAGCCGGAGTTCGGGAGGCGTCCCGCGCAGCCGCAGCCGTCTGCCGCCCGACCGGCGGGCGACCAGCGACAGCCGGGCGAGCGCCTCCACGGCGGCGAGGTCCGGTCGCACGATCCCGCCCACGTCGCACTCCACCACGGTCACCTCCGTATCCGCGGTGGACAGCAGCGCCTCCAACTCGGCGCAGAGCCCGGGCACACCGGCCCGCGTGACGCGTCCGGAGACGGTGAGAACGATCGGGGTCATGGCATCCACATCAGGGAGACCGGTCCCGCGGCCGAAACTCATCGCCGCGCCGCTCCCCGCTTTTCACCAAACTTCCGAAGGCTCTTCTCCGGCTTCCCAGAGGGCGTCCTGGTGCCCCTATCTGCCCATGGGCCTCCCCGATCACCGTCATCACTGCCGTTTCCCGTCCCGCAGAGGCCGACCGACCAACGACGGAGTTTCGCCAACTCCGTACATCTGTGTGCTTGCTGTGAACCAATTCGGTCAGATCTCCCCTCTATACGGGTGAAACAGCCGGCTCAGGTGCGCGCACCGGAGCCGACTGCCCAGTGGCCCTCTCGCAGGGCCGCCTGATTCTCCAGGGGGAGAGTTGCGCAGACACGTCACAAGAGCGTGTGTTTCAGCCGTCGCCACGGCCGCGGCCGTGGCGCTCGCGGCCGGGCTGACCACCCCGGCCATGGCCGGTGGCAACGGCCCGTCGCGGTCGGCTGACGGCACGTCCGGCGCCCGGCATCAGCTCACGCTCATCACCGGTGACCGCGTCACGGTGGACGCCAAGGGCCGGGTCGTGGGCTTCCGTCCCGCGGCGGGGCGCGAACACATACCCGTGCAGCGGCAGATACGAAACGGGCACACCCTGCTCGTCCCGGCCGACGCACACCGGCTCATCGGTTCCGGAAGGCTGGACCGTCGGCTGTTCGACGTCACGGAGCTGAACCGGGCAGAGAACCGCAGGGCGCAGAAGTCGGGCCTGAAACTGATCGTCTCCTACCGGGGCGCCGAGGCCGCGGCCGCGAGGGCGGAGGTCCGCGACGCGGGCGCCACCAGGGTCGGGCCCGTGCTGAAGTCGCTCAACGCCCAGTCCGTGGCCACCCCGCGGGAGGACGCCCGCTCCATCTGGCAGGCGCTCACCAGCAAGCCGTCGGGCAGCGCCCAGCGGACCACCGCCGCCGGCATCGACAGAGTGTGGCTGGACGGCGTACGCCGGGCGAGCCTCGACAAGAGCGTCCCGCAGATCGGCGCGCCGACCGCCTGGAAGGCGGGCTACACCGGCAAGGGCGTCCGGATCGCCGTCCTGGACACCGGTGCGGACGCCACCCACCCGGACCTCAAGGGCCAGATCCTCGCGTCGAAGAACTTCTCCGGCACACCCGACCTGAAGGACCACTTCGGCCACGGCACCCACGTCTCCTCGATCGCGGCCGGTACGGGCGCGAAGTCGGGCGGCAGGTTCAAGGGCGTGGCCCCGGGCGCCAAGCTCCTCGAGGGCAAGGTCCTCGACGACGACGGTTTCGGCGACGACTCCGGAATCCTGGCCGGTATGGAGTGGGCGGTCGCGCAGGGCGCCGATGTCATCAACCTGAGCCTCGGCGGCTCGGACACCCCGGGGATCGATCCCCTGGAGGCCGCGGTCAACAAACTCTCCGCCGACAGCGGCGTACTCTTCGCCATCGCGTCGGGCAACGAGGGCGACATGGCGGGCACGGTCGGCTCCCCCGGCAGCGCGGACGCCGCGCTGACCGTCGGGGCCGTCGACGGCAAGAACGTGCTGGCGGACTTCTCCAGCCGGGGTCCCCGGGTCGGTGACAACGCGATCAAGCCCGATGTCACCGCTCCCGGCGTGGACATCACGGCGGCCGCCTCCCCCGGCTCCGTCATCGACAGGGAGGTCGGCCAGAACCCGCCGGGCTATCTGACGATCTCCGGTACGTCGATGGCGACGCCGCACGTCGCGGGCGCCGCGGCGCTGCTCAAGCAGCAGCACCCGCAGTGGAAGTACACCGAACTCAAGGGTGCGCTCACGGCCTCCACGAAGCCGGGGAAGTACACCCCCTTCGAGCAGGGCTCGGGCCGGATCGCCGTCGACCGGGCGATCACTCAGTCCGTCGTCGCCGACCCGGTGTCGCTGAGCTACGGCGTCCAGCAGTGGCCGCACACCGATGACGTGCCGGTCGCCAGGAAGGTGTCGTACCGCAACCTCGGTACGACCGATGTCACGCTCTCGCTCGCCGTCCAGGCCACCGGCCCGGCGGGTAAGCCGGCCCCGGCCGGGTTCTTCACCCTCGGCGCCGACCGGGTGACCGTACCGGCGGGCGGCACCGCCGAGGTGCCGCTGACCGTGAACACCAGGCTCGGCGGCACGGCCGACGGCAACTACTCCGCGTACGTCGTCGCGACGGGCGGCGGTCAGACCGTCCGCACCGCCGCCGCGGTCAATCGCGAGCGCGAGTCGTACGACCTCACGCTCAAGACCATCGGGCGTGACGGCAAGCCGGCCCGGTACACCACCGGGGACGTCTACGGCATCACCGGCGGCGGGACCGATGTGCGGGAGTCCCCCGAGGTGGTCAACGGCACGGCCAAGCTCCGCGTCCCCAAGGGCGGGTACGTGCTGAACTCGGCCGTGTACGTCGCCCCGAACAACGACAACAAGGGCGTCGACTGGATCACCCAGCCCCATCTGAAGGTCACCAAGAACACCACGGTGACCTTCGACGCGCGCCTGGCCAAGCCGGTTGACATCACCGTTCCGGCGACCGGTGCGAAGTCAGTGCTCGCCTTGCCCGACCTCCAGTTCGAGACCGAGGACGGCGTCTACTCCTACGGCTTGCTGCTCGACTCGTTCAAGCCGCTGCGCACCGCGCACCTCGGCCCGAAGACGACCGGCATCCAGCTCTCGCAGCACTGGACCGGCAGTTGGACCAAGGGCGCGGCGACCCGGTACGACATCACGGTCGGCGGCCCGGTGAGCCAGGCGGCGACCGGCTACCGCCGCGCGTTCAGCAGCGGCCAGCTCGCCAAGGTCACGATCCGCGCCGGTTCGTCCGTCAAGGGCAAGACCGGTGACATCGGCGCGTGGGGCGAGCTGCCCGACTCGTTCAGCGGCTGGGCGGCCCTGACCACCCAGAAGCTCCCGTCGACCACCACGGCCTACGTCTCCACCGCGGACAAGGTGAAGTGGAGCTTCGACTTCAGCCAGAACGGCGCGCTCGACGACGAAGGCTTCCCGCAGACCGACGCCTGGTACTCCCTCGGTGCCCCACAGGCCCTCAAGGCGGGCGGGACGTACGTGAAGACCGTGAACACCGCCGTGTTCGGGCCGTACGTCAACGCCAGGTTCGGGGTCTTCCGCAACGGCAACGAGCTCACGGGGGCGCTGCCGCTGGTCGCCGACGGCCACCGGAACGCCGGCGACTCCGTGTACAGCTCGGTGAAGACCGTGCTCTACCGCAACGGCAAGGAGTTCGCCAGGAACACCGACCCGCTGTCGGGCGAGACGCCCTTCGTCGTGCCGTCCGCCGCCGCCGACTACCGGCTGACCACGTCGGTGCGGCGCGGTGCCGACGTCGCCTCGGTCTCCACCCGGATCGACGCGAGCTGGACCTTCCGCTCCGGCCGGACGATCTCGGACTACGCCCAGCTGCCGGTCTCCATGGTCCGCTTCACTCCCGAGGTGGCGTCGGACAGCACGGCCAAGGCGGGCAAGGCCGTGTCCGTGCCGGTGACGGTGCAGGGTGCGGCAGCCGGGAAGAACCTCAAGTCGCTCACGGTGTCGGTCAGTTACGACGGCGGGAAGACCTGGAAGAAGACGGCGGTCAAGAAGGGCAGGATCGCCATGAAGAACCCGGCCAAGAAGAAGTCGGTGTCCTTCAAGGCCACGGTCACCGACAAGAAGGGCAACACGTCCTCGGTGGCGATCTACAACGCCTACTTCGGCAAGTAGCCGATCAGCGGTACACAGCCTGACCGCGTGAAAGCGGCCCGCCGGGACGGTGTCTCACCGTCCCGGCGGGCCGTTCGCGTCGGCTCCGCGGTTACGCGATGCGCTCGCGTACCACCGGGGTGGCGGTGAACAGCGTGCCGGACGGGGCGATGTCGTACGCGTCGGGCAGCGCCCCCAGCGCGTACTCGAACTTCTCCGGGGTGTCCGTGTGCAGCGTCAGCAGCGGCTGTCCGGCGGTCACCGTGTCGCCGGGCTTGGCGTGCAGCTCGACGCCCGCGCCCGCCTGCACCGGGTCCTCCTTGCGGGCGCGGCCCGCGCCGAGGCGCCAGGCGGCGACACCGACGCCGTACGCGTCCAGGCGGGTCAGTACGCCGGACGACGGGGCCGTCACGACGTGCTGTTCGCGGGCGACCGGGAGCGTGGCGTCCGGGTCGCCGCCCTGGGCGGAGATCATCCGGCGCCAGACGTCCATCGCGGAGCCGTCCGCGAGGGCCTTCTCCGGGTCGGCGTCCTTGAGTCCGGCCGCGTCCAGCATTTCGCGGGCGAGGGCCAGGGTGAGGTCGATGACGTCCTTCGGACCGCCGCCGGCCAGCACCTCGACCGACTCGCGGACCTCCAGGGCGTTGCCCGCGGTCAGGCCGAGCGGGGTGGACATGTCGGTGAGCAGCGCGACCGTGCGCACTCCGCTGTCGGTGCCCAGGGCGACCATGGTGGAGGCCAGTTCGCGGGCGTCCTCGATGGTCTTCATGAAGGCGCCGGAGCCGACCTTGACGTCCAGGACGAGTGCGCCGGTGCCCTCGGCGATCTTCTTGGACATGATCGAGCTGGCGATCAGCGGGATGGCCTCGACGGTGCCGGTGACATCGCGGAGCGCGTACAGCTTCTTGTCGGCGGGGGCGAGTCCGTCGCCCGCCGCGCAGATGACCGCGCCGGTGGTGTCGAGGACGTCGAGCATCTCGGCATTGGTGATGTGGGCGCGCCAGCCGGGAATGGACTCCAGCTTGTCGAGGGTGCCGCCGGTGTGGCCGAGGCCGCGTCCGCTGAGCTGCGGCACGGCGGCGCCGCAGGCGGCGACCAACGGGGCGAGCGGCAGGGTGATCTTGTCGCCGACGCCGCCGGTGGAGTGCTTGTCGGTGGTGGGGCGGGAGAGCGCGGAGAAGTTCATCCGCTCGCCGGAGGCGATCATGGCGGCGGTCCAGCGGGCGATCTCCGTACGGTTCATGCCGTTCAGGAGGATCGCCATGGCCAGCGCGGACATCTGCTCGTCGGCGACCTCACCGCGGGTGTACGCGTCGATGACCCAGTCGATCTGCTCGGGGGTCAGCTCGCCTCGGTCCCGCTTGGTGCGGATGACGGAGATGGCGTCCATGTCCTGGAGTCCTTCCGGCCGGTACGTACGCATGAGTCCCGTTGACTCTACGCGCATAGAGGATAAGAGAACCGCCGGACGGGCAGGATGTCCGCCCGTCCGGCGGTGGGGCAGCGCGTCGCCGCGTCGCTAACCGAGGTGCGACGGTCCGAACGCCTGCGGGAGCATCTCGTCGAGGGTACGGAATCCGTCCGGGGTCTCCAGGACGAGCTCCGGCCCGCCGAACTCGTACAGCAGCTGTCTGCACCTGCCGCACGGCACCAGGATCTCGCCCGCCCCGTCCACGCAGGTGAAGTGGGTCAGCCGGCCGCCACCGGTGGCGTGCAGCTGGGAGACCAGTCCGCACTCGGCGCACAGCCCGATGCCGTACGAGGCGTTCTCGACGTTGCAGCCGACGATCGTGCGGCCGTCGTCGACGCGTGCGGCGACGCCGACCGGGTAGCCCGAGTAGGGCGCGTACGCCCGGGACATGGCGTCCCGGGCGGCGGCCCGCAGGGCGTCCCAGTCGGCCCCCGCCACGGCGGTGGCGCCCGCTCCGGCGGTGGGCGTCACTTGCCCTGTCCCTTGCGGTAGCGCATGCCGTCCGCCTTCGGCATCCGCAGCCGCTGTGCGGAGAGCGAGAGGACGAGCAGCGTGACGATGTACGGGGTCGCGCTCACGAACTCGGTGGGCACGGTGTCCGTGGCGAGGTACCAGACCAGGACGGCGGCGGCGATGACCGCGCTGATGACGCCCTGTACGAAGCTCTTGCGGTAGAGCTTCCAGGCCGCGATCCCGGCCAGCACGACCACGAGCAGCAGGAGCAGCGCGTGGACGGACTCGCCGCCGTTGCGCAGCTGGAGCGCGTCGGCGAAGCCGAACAGGCCCGCGCCCATGGCGAGTCCGCCGGGCCGCCAGTTGCCGAAGATCATCGCGGCGAGACCGATGTATCCGCGCCCGCCGGTCTGTCCCTCGTTGTAGATGTGCGAGGTGACCAGGGAGAGGAAGGCGCCGCCCAGCCCGGCCATGCCGCCGGAGATGATCACCGCGATGTACTTGTACGTGTAGACGTTGACGCCGAGCGACTCGGCGGCCACCGGGTTCTCGCCGCAGGAGCGCAGCCGCAGGCCGAACGCGGTCTTCCACAGGACGAAGAACGTCACGACGAAGAGGAGCGCGGCCACGATCGTCAGCAGCGACACGTTGGTGACCAGGCCGCCGAGGACTCCGGCCAGGTCGGAGACGAAGAACCAGTGGTGTTTCTCGATGGAGTGCAGCCAGTCGGAGAGGCCCGGGATCGTCACCGAGGTGATGTCGTCGGCCGGTGGGGACTGCTTGGGCGAGCCGCCCTTGGCCGCGGCCTCGCCGGTGTTGAACCAGAGCTTGGCGAAGTAGGTGGTGAAGCCGAGCGCCAGGATGTTGATGGCGATGCCGGAGATGATGTGGTCGACGCCGAAGGTGACGGTCGCCACCGCGTGCAGCAGCCCGCCGAGCATGCCGCCGACGACACCGGCGAGCACGCCGAGCCAGGGGTTGGTCTGCCAGCCGGCCCAGGCGCCGAAGAAGGTGCCCAGGATCATCATGCCTTCGAGGCCGATGTTGACCACGCCGGCCCGCTCCGCCCAGAGGCCGCCGAGACCGGCGAGGCCGATCGGCACGGCCATCGCGAGGGCGGCGCTGATCTGTCCGGCCGAGGTGACGTCCTGCGCGCCGGTGATGGCGCGCACGGCGGACAGCGCGAGCAGCACGCCCGCGATGATCAGGAGGACGACGGGGAAGGAGAGGCGGGTGCGGCCGCTCTTGCCGCCGGAGACCTTGGGGGCCGCGGGGGGCGGGGTGGAAGTCGCCGTGACGGTCACGCCGACACCTCCTGCTGGTCGGAGTTACGGGCGGCCTGTGCGGCGAGTTCCGCGCCGACCTTGCTCTGCTGGCGCTTGAGTCCGTAGCGGCGGACGACTTCGTAGGCGATGACGACGCACAGGACGATGACGCCCTGGATCACGCCGACGATCTCCTTGTCGTACCCCTCGAACTCCAGCTTTCCGGTGCCGCGCTCCAGGAAGCCCCAGAGCAGCGCGCCGAGCGCGATGCCGATGGGGTGGTTGCGGCCGAGGAGGGCGATGGCGATACCGGTGAAGCCGATGCCGACCGGGAAGTCGCCGCTGTACTCGAAGCTGTCGTTGAGCAGCGTGGGCATGCCGATCAGGCCTGCCACGGCGCCCGAGATGAGCATCGAGGTGACGACCATCCGCTTGACGTTCACGCCGCTGGCCTCGGCGGCGGTGCCGGACTGGCCGACGGTGCGCAGGTCGAAGCCGAACCGGGTGCGCGAGAGCGTGAACCAGTAGGCGACGCCCGCGACGACCGCGACCACGATGAAGCCCCAGATGGGCGTCGGGGTGGTCGGGAACTCGAAGAAGTGCGAGGACTCCGGGAGCGGCTTGGTGGAGATCTTGGTGCCGGCCTCGTCGAGGTGACCGAGGCGGTTCTGCTGGAGCAGGTAGCCGATGATCGCGGTGGCGATGGCGTTCAGCATGATCGTCGAGACGACCTCGCTGACGCCCCGGGTGACCTTGAGGACACCGGCGATGCCGGCCCACATCGCGCCGACGATCATCGCGGTGAGGATGATCAGCGGGATCTGGAGGGCGCCGGGCAGGGTCAGCGCGCCGCCGACCGCGGCGGCGAAGAAGGCGGCGAGGCGGTACTGGCCGTCGACGCCGATGTTGAAGAGGTTCATCCGGAAGCCGACGGCCACCGCGAGACCCGCGAGGTAGTACGTCGTCGCCTTGTTCAGGATGTAGACCTGGCTGTCCGACTTCACCCCGTAGTCGAACATGATGCCGAAGGCGCTGAACGGCTCCTTGCCGGTGGCGGCGAGCACGAGTGCCGTCACCAGGAAGGCGACCACGATCGCGAGTACGGGGGCCGCGATCCCCAGGAGCAGCCGCTCCTTGTCGATCTTCTTCATCGGTCCTCTCCCCCGTCCTGGGGGTCGGTGTCGTCCGTGGTGGGGGCGGCGGATCCGCCGTCACCCTCAGGCGCTTCGAGGTGGCCGCCGGCCGCGCCCGTCATCGCCGAGCCGAGCTCCTCGGGGGTGACGGTCGCGGGGTCGGCGTCCGCGACCAGTCCGCCGCGGTACATGACGCGCAGGGTGTCGGAGAGCCCGATCAGCTCGTCCAGGTCGGCGGAGATCAGCAGCACCGCGAGTCCGTCGCGGCGCGCCTCGCGGATCTGGTCCCAGATCTGCGCCTGTGCGCCGACGTCCACGCCCCGGGTCGGGTGCGCGGCGATCAGGAGCTTGGGCGAGTGGCTCATCTCGCGGCCGACGATCAGCTTCTGCTGGTTGCCGCCGGAGAGCGAGGCCGCGGTGACCTCGATGCCGGGGGTGCGCACGTCGTACTCGCGCACGATCCGCTCGGTGTCGGCGCGGGCCGCCCTGAGGTCGAGGAAGGCGCCCTTGCTGTTGGGGCGCTCGGTGACGTGGCCGAGGATCCGGTTCTCCCAGAGCGGGGCCTCCAGCAGCAGTCCGTGCCGGTGCCGGTCCTCGGGGATGACGGCCATCCCGTCCTCGCGGCGCTTGCGCGTCGGCGTGCGGGAGATGTCCGTGCCGTCCAGCGAGAGGGAGCCCGCGTCGAGGGAGCGCATGCCCATGATGGCGTCGACCAGTTCGGACTGGCCGTTGCCCTCGACACCCGCGATGCCGAGCACCTCGCCCTTGTGGATGGTGAAGGTGATGCCGTCGAGCACGGCACGCACCACCCCGTCCGGGTCGGTGGCGGTCAGCCGCAGCCCGTCGACGGTCAGCATCGGCGTGTCGGTGACGGTCGACTCGCGGGTCTCCGGCGATGGCAGCTCACTGCCGACCATCAGCTCGGCGAGCTGCTTGGTCGTGGTGTGCTTCGGGTCGGCGGTGCCCACGGTCGTGCCGCGCCGGATGACGGTGATCTCGTCGGCGACCGACAGCACCTCACCCAGCTTGTGCGAGATGAAGATGACGGTCAGGCCCTCGGCCTTGAGCTCGCGCAGGTTGTCGAAGAGTGCCTCGACCTCCTGCGGTACGAGGACGGCGGTGGGCTCGTCGAGGATCAGCGTGCGGGCGCCGCGGTAGAGGACCTTGAGGATCTCCACGCGCTGGCGGTCGGCGACACCGAGGTCCTCGACCATGACGTCGGGCCGGACGCCGAGACCGTAGGAGTCGGAGATCTCCCTGATCTTCGCGCGGGCCCGGTCGCCGATGCCGTACAGCTTCTCGGAGCCGAGTACGACGTTCTCCAGGACGGTGAGGTAGTCGGCGAGCATGAAGTGCTGGTGCACCATGCCGATGCCGCGGTCGATGGCATCGCCCGGGTTGGAGAACGTGACCTGTTCGCCGTCCACCGCGATGGTGCCCTCGTCCGGCTTCTGCATGCCGTACAGGATCTTCATCAGAGTGGACTTGCCGGCGCCGTTCTCACCGACGAGAGCGTGGACGGTGCCGCGGCGCACGGTGATGTCGATGTCGTGGTTGGCCACGACCCCGGGGAACCGCTTGGTGATGCCGCGGAGCTCCACGGCATGAGGACTGCTGGACGCGTTGATGGCGCACTCTCCTTGACAGGAGCGGAGGGCGGAGGCGGTGGGGTGCCGATTGCGGGGGCGGAAAAAGGTACCGCGCCCGAGCGGGCGCTACGCGCGTAGCGTCGCCGAATCGTTGGCCACCTGTTCACAGGTGACGTACCGGGGCCGGTGACCCCCGTCGCGGGGGTACATGAATCGGGGCCCGGGTGAGCAGCCGAAGCCGCTCACCCGGGCCCCGATCGACAGGCCTGATCAGGTCGTGGACTTGACCTTGATGGTGCCGTCGACGATCTTCTTCTTCGCGGCGTCCAGCTGGGCCTGGATGTCCGTGAGGTGGTCACCCGTGGTGGTCAGGCTGACGCCGCCCTTGGCCAGGGAGTACGTCTGCGTGCCGGTCAGCGGCTTGCCGTCCTTGACGGACTTGACGAGGTCGAAGACACCGGTGTCGACGTTCTTGACGACCGAGGTCAGGATCGTGTCCTTGTACTTCGCCAGTGCCGGGTCCATGGCCTGGTCGGAGTCGACGCCGATGGACCAGGCGCCCTTCTGACCCGCGACGGCCTCGATCGAACCGGCACCCGAGCCGCCCGCGGCGGCGAAGACGACGTCGACGCCCTTGTCGAGCATGCCCTTGGCGGCGGCCTTGCCCTTGTCGGGGCTGCCGAAGCCGGACAGGTCCGAACCGGTGGACAGGTACTGGATCTGCACCTTGGCCTTGGGGTTCGTGTCGAGGACGCCCTGCTGGAAGCCGGCGGCGAACTTCTTGATCAGCGGAAGGTCCACGCCGCCGATGAAGCCGACCTGACCGTCCTTGGACTTCAGCGCCGCCGCGACACCGGCGAGGTAGGAGCCCTGCTCCTCGGTGAAGACGATCGAGTCGACGTTCTTCGCGTCGGCCACCGAGTCGACCAGACCGAAGCTGACCTTCGGGAACTGGGGAGCGATCTTGTCGACCGCGTCCTTGTACGCGAAGCCGACGGCGATGACCGGGTTGTAGCCACCCTCGGCGAGCGACTGCAGCCGCTGCTCGCGGTCGGCCTTGGACTCACCGTTCTTGGCGGTGAGCTCCTTCGTCTTGGCGTCGAACTCGGCCTTGGCCTTGTCCAGGCCGCGGGCAGCGGAGTCGTTGAACGAGTTGTCGCCACGGCCGCCCACGTCGTAGGCCATGCCGATCTTCATCTGGCCATTGTCGGAACCGGTGCTGGTCTCGTCCGACGAACTGCCACAGGCAGTGCCGGTGAGCGCGAGCGCCGCGGTAATGGCACACGCGGCGGTGATCTTGGATACGCGGCGCAAGGGAAGGCTCCTTCAAACCTGACCGAAGCGCCTCTTCCGGCGCTGGTTTCGCCGCGATCGTAACGCGCGTAGATGTCAGATAAAGCCCTGTACGGAAGCCGTTATCGGATCGTCGCGAACGAAGGGCGACCTGTCCGGTTACAGATGATTACCGTCGAGCAACGCAGAGGCGCTGAACAGCTCCACACCAACGGTGATGGCCTCCTCGTCCGCGTCGAAGTTACCCCGGTGCAGGTCCAGGCCACGCGCGTCTCCGGGCGTACGCACCCCGAGCCTGGCCATCGCGCCCGGCACGTGCTCCAGGTACCAGGAGAAGTCCTCCCCGCCCAGGCTCTGCTCGGTGTCCTCGATGGCGTACGAACCGCGGCGGGCGGACATGGCGTGGGTGAGCAGCTCGATCGTGGCGGCGTCATTGACGACGGGCGGGACGCCCCGGATGTAGTTGATCACCGTCTTGGCCCGGTGCATTCCGGCCACCTCGTCGATCGCGGCGTGCACCAGATCCGGGGCGTCCCGCCAGGCCGCCAGATCCAGGCAGCGAACCGTGCCGGACAGCTCGGCGTGCTGCGGGATGACGTTGCAGGCGTGCCCGGTCTCCAGCCGCCCCCAGGTCACCGCGAGCCCGGCCCGCGCGTCGACCCGGCGGGCCAGCAGCGCGGGGACCTCGGTGGCCACCTTGGCGGCGGCGGTGACCAGGTCGGTGGTCAGATGCGGGCGGGCGGTGTGGCCGCCGGGCCCGTCCAGGGACAGCTCCAGCCGGTCGCAGGCGGAGGTGATCGCCCCGACCCGCAGCCCGATCCGCCCCACGTCGACCTTCGGGTCGCAGTGCACCCCGATGATCCGGCCGACGCCCTCCAGCACCCCGGACTCGATCGCGTCGGGCGCTCCGCCGGGCAGCACCTCCTCGGCCGGCTGGAAGATCAGCCGCACGGGGTTGGGCAGCAGCCCCTGCCGGTCGAGCCCGGCGAGCACGAGGCCGGCGCCGAGCACGATGGCGGTGTGGATGTCGTGCCCGCAGGCGTGCGCCCGGTCGGGCACGGTGGAGCGGTACGGGACGCCCGCCTTGGTGTCCGGGATCGGCAGCGCGTCGATGTCGGCGCGCAGCGCCAGCATGGGCCGCGTCGCCCCGTCCCGCGTCCCCACGTCGCACATGAGACCGGTCCCGGAGGCGAGCACCCGGGGCTCGAGGCCCGCCAGCTCCAGCCGGGCCTTGATGGCCGCGGTGGTGCGGAACTCCTGATTGCCCAGCTCGGGGTGCATGTGCAGATCGCGCCGGAAGGCGATCAGCTCGGCGCGCAGGGCTTCGGGCAGCGTGCCGGGCAGGGCCTCTTCCGTGAGCGGCGGGGCTTCACAAACGCGGGACGTCAAGTGGTTCACGGGTGAAGGGTACGGCCCTTCACCATCCAACTGACCATGAAACAAGAAAAGTTCAGCCACATAGACGAATAAACGATGATGCGAAGCCGAGTGATATGGATGAATGATGGGTAAACTTCTTCGCCGTCCCGGCGTGACCGGGTGCGGACCATGTGCCCCGCGGGCGGCCGGTTCCCCGTGCGGTGCACGGGGAACCGGCCGCCCGGTCCGTTCCCGGATCAGTGGTTATGCGGAGGCCCGCTGTTCGCGGGCCAGCGCCTTGGCGGCGCTGCGGCGCTCGGCGGACAGCACGTCCACCGGCTCCCTCGCCGGGCTGGTCACGTCACCCTTGCGCAGGGCGGCCTTCCGCGAACGCGGTTGAGACCTCGGCCAAAGCCCCGTTCGGGGCTGCGAGGGCTGCGGGGGCTACGAGGCTGCGAAAGCCCTGCGCGCACGTTCCGCCATGGACGTTCCTCGACCACACCGAATCCGTCACCGTTCCCCAGCGGCCCCGTCAGCCCACCAGCCCCCGGCGCATCGGGAAGAGCGCCAGCCCTATGCACAGGGCTCCCGCGGTCAGCAGGTCCAGGTTCACGGCCATCATGACGACCCCGGCCAGCACCAGCAGCGGGGACCAGCCGGGGACCTCGCCCCGGCGGAAGAACGCGAGCAGCGTGACGAGCGCCAGCAGCCCGAGCCAGAAGAGCATCGGCACCACCGTGTAGACCACCGGCATCACGCCGGGCACGTCCTGCACCTTGTCGAACATGTCGCTCATGGCCTGCTTGTCCGCCGCGACGAACCCGACCACCAGGTCGATCACCGCCTGGACCGCCACCGCGGCCGTGCCCAGCAGTCCGATTCCGGCGGCCAACCGGACACCGGCCCGTCGGCCGCCACGCACCCCGGCCGGCAACCGCAGCCCCAGGAACACCGGAACGAACGCGAGCACACCGGCCAGGAACAGCAGGTGAGCAACCGACCACCACACCCCGGGCCCGTAGTCACCCATCGCCCGCCCGATCAGCCGCACCACCCCGTAGCCGGCCATCAGGGCCGGGGCCACGAGGAACGCCCTTGCCGTGAAGCCGTTCTGACTGTTCGCCAGTTCCGTTGTCTGCATGCTTCGATGATCGACTCGGGGTACTCCGGCGGCTATCGGGGATGCCCCTCGGCCGACCCTGGCACGGACGCCACAGCACCCTAGGGGTGGGCTCGGGGCCGACGACCGGACGGAGAGAGGCGGGTAGGCCCTGCCCGCCTCATCCCGGCCGAACTCCCTGTACGCCCCTCGGCCGTCGGTCTCGGCCTGTGGGAGATGCTCACCACCGATCAGCGGATCGCGCTGCTGGGCCATGAACTCGGCCACTACGCCAACGGCGACACCCGCCAGGGCGTGGTCCTCGGAAACGCGCTCCGCTCGAGGGCCGATCCACCTGCGCCGGGCCCGGCTGCTGGCCGGCGCAGCACTTCCGGCGACGGTCACGGTCGACAGCGCCCGCAGCGCCGCGCTGCGGGCGGAACTCTCGGGGTCACGGGACCGGCTGGCGCGCCACATCATGAACGGCGGGTAGCCATGAACGGCGAGTGGTCCCGTACGGCGAGTAGTCATGTACGGCTCGTTCGCGTCACCCGCCCGGCACCCTGCGACGTTCCTCCTCCTCACGCCTCCCTGGTCACGGCCGTCGCCCGCCAGGGCGCCAGCCGCTGGACGTCCCGGGCCGTCTCCGTGACGCCGGCGAGGAAGCCCTGCGCCCTCGGGGACGCCGTTTCGCGGAGCCACTCCGGGGCGATGTCGCAGACCGCGACCTTCACGTCGGTGCCGACCAGGGCCAACGGCAGGGTGTGGACCACCGTGGAGGGGAAGCTCAGGACGGTGCGGCCGATCGGGCCGCGGCGGGCGATGACTTCCAGAGGGAGGTCGGGGCGGACGATCTCCAGGCCGGTGGCGGCCTCCAGGGCGTGGAGTTTCTCGGTGGATTCGCGGCGGTGGGCGAAGTAGCGGGTGGCGCCGTGGGTGCGGGCCAGCTCGGCGACCGCCTCCAGATACGGGGCGCGGTCGACCACGCCCGTCTCCACCAGGGAGGTGCCGACCAGGTCCGCGCCCTTGGTGAGCAGCGGCGGGCCGAAGCGGGCGCGGGTCCAGGAGAAGGTGTTGGGGATGAGCGTGATGCCGGGCGGCGGGATCACCGGCATCGCGGTGAAGAGTTCGACCTCGCGCGCCGCGGACGGGGTGAAGCGGCGGCGGGCGATGGCGGTGACCGGGGCCAGGGCCAGGTCGCGGGGGCTCGATCCGCCGCGGCGGTGCCAGCGGGTGAGGCGTTCGCCGCGGGTCAGCTGGGCGACGAACTCCATGGTGGCGGTGCCGTCGTCCACCACGGTGAGACGGCGGGGACGGACCAGGGAGAGCAGCAGCTGTACATAGCGGGAGAACGGGTCCCCGATGACGATGTGGTCGGCGTTGCGGACGAGCCGGGTCAGGGCGCGCAGCGACTTCAGGGGGGTGCCCGAGTCGCCGCGCGCCTCCTGCCAGCGCACGGTGACGCCCTCGTCGCGGGCCAGCTCCGCCATCCGGCGCAGCTGACCGCGCGACATCGGGTCGACCGGAGGGAGGACGACGACGGTGACGTCCGCGAGGACGCGGCCGCCGCCTCCCTCTGTGCAGGCCCACTCCAGGACGTTCAGGAGCTGGACCGGGCTCTCGACGAAGGCGAGGTTCACCGGTCTGCCCGTCAGACCGCGACCGGCTCGGCGGCCTGGGCCGCCTCGCCGCTCGCTGCCACGACGCCCGGGACCCGGCGGAGCTTCTTCATCGGGCCGAGCTCCGACTCGTACACCTTCTTGACGCCGTCGCCGAGGGACGCCTCGATGGTGCGGATGTCGCGGACGAGGCGGGTGAGGCCCTGCGGCTCGACGGACGCGGCCTGGTCGGAGCCCCACATGGCGCGGTCGAGGGTGATGTGGCGCTCGACGAAGGCGGCGCCGAGGGCGACGGCGGCGAGGGTGGTCTGCAGGCCCGTCTCGTGGCCGCTGTAGCCGATCGGGACGTTGGGGTACTCCTGCTGAAGGGTGTTGATGACCCGGAGGTTCAGCTCCTCGGCCTTCGCCGGGTACGTCGAAGTGGCGTGGCAGAGAAGGATGTTGTCCGAGCCGAGCACCTCGACCGCGTGGCGGATCTGGCGCGGGGTCGACATGCCGGTGGAGAGGATCACCGTGCGGCCGGTGGCGCGCAGCGAGCGCAGCAGCTCGTCGTCGGTGAGGGAGGCGGAAGCCACCTTGTGGGCGGGGACGTCGAACTTCTCCAGGAAGGCGACGGCCTCGGTGTCCCACGGGGAGGCGAACCAGTCGATGCCGCGCTCGGCGCAGTGGTCGGAGATGGCCCGGTACTCGGTCTCGCCGAACTCCACCCGGTGGCGGTAGTCGATGTACGTCATCCGGCCCCAGGGGGTGTCTCGCTCGATGTCCCACTGGTCGCGCGGGGTGCAGATCTCCGGGGTGCGCTTCTGGAACTTGACGGCGTCGCAGCCGGCCTCGGCGGCCGCGTCGATCAGCGCGATGGCGTTGTCGAGGTCGCCGTTGTGGTTGATGCCGATCTCACCCGTGACGTAGACGGGGTGGCCGGGGCCCGCGGTGCGGGTGCCGAGGGTGCGCAGTCGGGAGGTGTTCATGGTGCGTTCCTTACTTGGGGAGGGGGGTGCTGGTGGTGAGGGTGGGGCCCAGCAGCCAGGCCGCGATCTCGCGGATGGCGCCGAAGCCGCCGGGGGTGGTCGTCACGGCGCGCGCCGCGGCGCGTACCGAGTCGTGGGCGCTCGCGACGGCGACGGGCCAGCCGGCGAGTGCGAAGCAGGGGAGGTCGTTGACGTCGTTGCCGACGTAGAGGACCCGTTCGGGGGCGATGGACTGTTCGTCGCACCACTGCTTGAGCGCGAGGTCCTTGCGGTCGATGCCGTGCAGGACGGGGACGCGGAGCTTGTGGGCGCGGGCGGCGACGACCGGGTTCTGTTCCGTGGACAGGATCAGGAGGGGCAGGCCCGCCTTGCGCAGCGCGGCGATGCCGAGTCCGTCGCCGCGGTGCACGGCGACGGTCTCGCGGCCGTCGGCGTCGATGAGGACCCGGTCGTCGGTCTGGGTGCCGTCGAAGTCCAGGACGACCGCGTCGATGTCCTCGCGGGTGGGCAGCGGCGCCGGATCCAGCAGCGGGGCCAGTGCGCGGGCGCGGGCCAGGTCGTGCGGGTCGTCGATCTCCAGGACCCGGGCCGGGTCGGTGCGCACCAGTGCGGTGTGGCCGAAGAAGCGGTGCCGGTGGGTGCGGAAGCCCGCCGCGTCCATCGCGTAGGCGGCGCCCGTCTCCAGCAGGTCCTCGGGGCGGTCCTGGCGGCGGGGGCGGACCGACTTGTCGTGGTTGACGCCGTAGTTGTGGTCCTCGACCTCGCTGCCGTCGCGCCACAGGAAGCCGTGGAACGGGGCGACGGTGACGGCCGTGTCGGCGCCGTCCCGGGCGACCGCCGCGGCGACGCCGTCGATGTCCTCGCGGGCGACGAAGGGGCTGGTGCACTGGACGAGGAGGACGACGTCGACGGTGCGGCCGTGCGCCGCCTCGTAGGTGTCCATCGCGTGCAGCACGGCGGCCTCGCTGGTCGCGGTGTCCCCCGCGATGGCTTCGGGGCGCTGCACGCAGTGCACCCGGGCCTCCTCGCCGAGCGCTTCGCCGGCGGCGCGGGCCGCCTCCGCGACGGCCGGGGCGTCGGTCGTCACGACGACGTCCGTCACCTCGGCCGATGCCAGGCAGGCGCGGACCGCGCGGACGACCAGGGGTATGCCGCCGACCTGGGCGAGGTTCTTGGCCGGTACGCCCTTGGATCCGCCGCGGGCGGGGATCACGGCGAGCACGGTGGGCTGTGCGGCGGGCGGTGTCATCGCTGCTCCCAGGGGTGTCTTGGTGGTGGTGTTCACAGCTCGCCCATCCGTCGGATGACCGGGGCGACCCGCTGGACGCCCTGGCGGTACGCGCCCCGCGCCGCGTCCCGGACCGCCTCGCGCACCGCTCCCCTGACCCGGCCGGTGTCCCCGGTCGCGGCGGCACCCGGCAGCGGGTGACCGTCGGGGGCCAGGTGGTGGCGGGCGAGGATGCCGGGGAGGTAGCCGGGCGCGGTGGCGGGGGTGTAGTAGGGCGCCAGGTCGGGCAGCCGGGGGGCGGCCAGCAGGGCGGTGACCCGGGCCCGCGCGGTGTCGTAGGCAGTGTCGTAGCCGCCGTCGGCCGCGACGCCCTGGCCGGCCAGCCAGCGTTCGTCCGGCCGCGGGTGGGCGCCGCCGTCGAGGTGGTCCCAGGAGGTGAGCAGTCCGGAGCCGATGAAGTGGTGGTTGCCGAGGGCCTCGCGCACTCCCAGGTCGGTGAGGACCGCGGTGGGGATGCGCCGGTGCAGGGATTCCAGGGCGGCGGTCGAGGACACGGTGACCAGCAGGTCGGTTCGGTCCAGCAGCTCGCCCATGTGCCCGTACACCAGGCGGAAGTTGGGCGGGAGTCCGCCGGGCAGCCTCTCGGCCAGCCGCTGGTAGGGGAGTTCCTCGATGTGCGTGGTGTGCTCGCCGGGCTTGGAGCGCAGCTTCAGCAGGACCTCGCGCCCCGGGTGCAGCCTGGCGTGCTCGACGAGTCTGCGCAGCAGATACGTACGGTCGGCTCGGGAGGCCGGTACGGAGGGCTGGGCGGCGAAGACGACGGTGTCGCGGCCCGGTTCGGGGCGGTGCGGGGCGCCGCCGAGGAACGGCAGGGCGGCCTCCGTCACGGCCGAGGCGTCGGCGCCCACTCCCTCGTACACCGCGCGGAAACGGGTCGCGTCCTGGCGGGAGTTGGCGAGTACGACGTCGGCGCCGTGCCGCAGCAGCAGCCCGTCCGCGAGCTTCTCGTAGACGACGCCGACATAGCCGGTGACGACGACGGGCCTGGCGGGCAGCCGGAGTGCGGCGAGGCCGTGCAGCATCGCCTGGACGGCGCCGCCGACCAGGGCGAGGACCACCAGGTCGTAGCCCTCGTCCCGCACGGTGTGCAGGAACTCGACGGCCGTCACCTCGCGCACCCGGTCGGCGGCGATGCCGACGTCGCCGACCTCGGCGAGCTGGCGCGGTGTCGGGGTCGCCCGGCCGCGCAGCAGCAGTCCGCTGATCTCCGCCCGGGGCGCGCCCGCACGGTCTTCGCCCGAGGTCAGCCGGCGCGCGGTGAGCGCACCCCACTTCCATCGGGTGTCGGAGTCGGCGAGCACGGCCACCCGGAGCGCCGGGGGCGGCGCGTCCGTGGATTCCAGCTCTGCCGGAGAGGCCGAATTGCGGTTACGAGTGGGCACGTCCAAGAAGGTAGGAAGGCTCGGGGGTGAGCAGCCCAACGTGACAGCAACAAAGGGTTAACAGCCCGCCGACGATTGCCCAACCTGCCGCCAGGCTGCTTGAAAGGAGCGGGAAAGCACCTCAGGGGGTTTACCGGTTCATCATTTCGACGGGCGCCGTTCACCCCGTGTCCGTACGGCCGCAAGGGCGAATGCCCGGCCCGGAACTAGCGTGCTGCGGGTGGTCAAGCTCTCCGTCATCGTGCCGTTCTACAACGTGCAGACATACGCCCCCGACACCCTGAGAAGCCTGCGGGCGAACGCCCGCGAGGACTTCGAGTTCATCCTCGTCGACGACTGCTCGACCGACGGGACCGCGGACATGCTGCGCCGCGCTCAGGACGAGATTCCGGGGGTGGTCGTCCGCAGGCACGAACAGAACGGCGGACTGGCCACCGCCCGGAACACCGGTCTGGACGCGGCCCGCGGCGAGTACCTCGCCTTCCTGGACGGCGACGACTGGCTCGCCCCCGGTTTCTACGCCGAACTGCTGGCCCGTACCGAGGCGTTGGGCTGTGACTTCGTCCGTACCGACCATGTCCAGGCCGACGGCAGGACCCGTACGGTCCAGCGCGTCCCGCACGGCCGCAGGGGCGAGGTGATGGCACCGCGGGACGCGATCCTGCCCGCCGGGCGCAGCACCTCGGTCGACTACGCGTACGCCTGGGCGGGCCTCTACCACCGCCGGCTGCTGGACCGCGGGCTGCTGCACTTCACGGACGGGCTGCGCACCGCCGAGGACCGGCCGTGGATCTGGCGGCTGCACCGCGAGGCGGATTCCTTCGCGGTGCTGGGACTTCTCGGAATTTTCTACCGACGTGGCGTCGCCTCGTCGCTCACCCAGATCGGTGATATGCGCCAGCTCGATTTCATTCGCTCGTTCGACCAGGTCATACGGGAAACAGCGGCGGACCGCGATGCGCGGGAACTCCTGCCGAAAGCGGTTCGCAACTATTGCGCGATCATCTCCCATCACATGGGTTCGATGGAAAGGTTCGAACCCTCGGTGGCGCGTGCCCTGAAAACGATGAGTGCCGACGCTCTCGGGCGCATGCCGCAGGATGTGCTGGACGACGCCCTCGACTCGATGGACGTCAAGCGCGCGGCCCTGCTGCGCCGGCTGCGCCGACGGTCCGCCGCGAAGGCGGTGGCGGCCGCGTGAGCAGCGACCGGGCCGGTACGACACAGATCTTCTTCGCCTCCACCCTGTACGGCACGGCCACGCTCGCCGCCGCCCTGGACTCGGGTCTCTTCGCGGACGCCGGCCGCCGCATCCTGCTCGTCTCGAACAACGCGGCGATCCCGGAGACGACGTCCGCCGTCGACGCGATGCCGGGGTTCGACGCGCTGCGCGGCCGGTTCGACGACGTCGTGTCGTGGAACGCGACGATCGCCCCGCACCACCCGGCCGGCTGGTCCCCGCGCCCGGACGACGTACCGCTGTGGGAACGGCATCTGCGGCTCGCCTGGGGGCTCGGCGACGACGACATCGAGATCGCCGTGGAGTCGATCCAGGTCAACCCGGCCATGGCGGTCGCCCAGATCTTCACCGGCGTACCGATCGACGTGTACGCGGACGGGCTGATGAGCTACGGCCCGACCAGGAACAAGATCGACCCGCTCGTCGGCACCCGGGTGCGGCGGCTGCTCCATCTCGACCTGGTGCCGGGGCTGCGGCCCCTGCTGCTCACGGAGTTCGGCGTGGCGCCGCGGATCGTACCGACGGAGGCCTTCCTCAAGGTGCTCGGTGAGCTGGGCGACGCGCCCGACGTCGTGGCGGGGGTGCCGTCCGTCGAGGCGCCGGCGCTGCTGCTGGGCCAGTACCTCTCCGCGCTCGGCCTGATCAGCGCGGCGGAGGAGGAGCGGCTGCATCTGCGGATGATGCGCGGGGCGGTCCGGCTCGGCCACACCCGCCTGGTGTTCAAGCCGCACCCGACGGCCCCGGCGCAGTGGTCCCGGGCGATGGAGGCGGAGGCGCAGAGGCTCGGCGCGGAGCTGACCGTGCTGGACGCGGGGGTGCTCACCGCCCCGGTCCTCGCCGAGGTGCTGTACCGGCGGATGCGGCCCGCGCTGGTCGTCGGCTGCTTCTCGACGGCGCTGCTCACGGCGTCCGCGTTCTACGGGCTGCCGGTGGCGCGGGTCGGTACGCGGACGCTGCTGGACCGGCTGACCCCGTTCGAGAACAGCAACCGGATTCCGGTCACGCTGGTGGACGTACTGGTGCCGGACCTGGAGGACGGGGACGCGGTCCCTGCGGCTCCCCCGGAAGCACCGGCCGACTTGAACGACCTGGTCGCCGCGGTCGGCTTCGCCATGCAGCCGAAGATCTGTCCGGCGCTGCGCCCGGTGGCGGAGCGGTATCTCGCCGCCCGTCTCACGGCCTCGACGTGGCGCTACTTCAAGCGCAGGCGGCTGACCTCGCTCGGCCTGCCGGGCGGGGTGCCCGAGCAGTTCGCGTTCCTGCCGCGAAGTGCCGCGGTGCGCCGGGTGGCGCGGCGGGCGAAGGCGTTGCGGCGGGCCGTGCGGCGGTGAGCCGGTCCGGCGGGTGGTGACAGCGCGGGAGGGGGCGGGGCGCCGGTCGGCGTCCCGCCCCCTCCCGTCGTGCCGTCAGACGCGTACGCCCGCCTGGATCAGCCGGAGGTCCGCGGCGTTCGCCTCGGTGACCTTCCACAGTTCCCGCTGGCGCCCGTGCACATCGGCGACCGCCGCGGCGTGGTCGTCCAGCATCCCGGCCGCCCGCTCCACGAGCCGTGCCCCGAGGTGCCGGTCGTGGACGGAGATGCCCCAGTCGGGCCGCTCGATGTCGGACAGGAAGTACGCCATCTTCGGGTGCGAGATCAGGCTGATGACCGGGGTGCCGCAGCCGAACGGGATCATGCCCGCGTGCCCGCGCATCCCGATGACCAGCCTGGTCCGGGCGTAGGTGTCCCGGATCTCGTCGTTGCCGAAGTCGTACATCGGGATCACCGGCAGCGCGATGCCGTGTTCGCGCCGCAGGTCGAAGGCGATCCGCTCGTCGTCCAGCGAGTGGGCCACGCACTTCACCTCGGCCCGGGTGCCGAGCCCCTTCACCGCGGTGGCCATCTCGGCGAGGAAGTGCCCGTAGTCGTGGCCGAAGCGGAGCCCCGATCGGTCGTACGCGGCGTTGATCAGCACGGTGTCGTCGCGCCGCGCGGGGTCGGTCCAGCCGTCCACCAGCTGCCGGGTGACGGTCGTCGGGCAGGGCTGGAAGCGGACCTTGTCGTGCAGCGAGGACGGCAGCAGCTCGCGGACCTTCTCGATGGAGCCGTGGTTGCGCAGCCCGAAGAACGCGGCGCGCTCGACCAGCTTGCGCAGTGAGGAGAGGAACCGCTCCCGGCCGTGGCCGTAGGCCTGGCCGTCGAAGGCGTTGAAGCCGACCGCGTACACCATGACGGGTACGTCGATCCGCTCCAGCAGTTCGTCGGGGACGTTCCACTGCCAGCCGCTGTTGCCGTTCGGGGCGGTGTCCGGGATGAAGAGGCCGCCGCCGCCGATGACCAGTGCGCGGCGGGCGTTGACCCGTTCCAGCGCGGCCTCGTCGAACAGCCGGTGGGCGTGGACGGAGTGCCAGCGAGCCGGGCCGGTGTCGCGGCCGAAGGCCAGCCGGACGCTCTCCGGGAGCAGCTTGTCCCCGGCGTTGCCCTGCCGGTCCATGTAGAACGCGACGTGTGCGAGCTGGTCGGCGGGCGGTCCCTGGGCGGGGGCCTCCGCGTCCCTGGTGCGCTTGTACATCAGCCGGTTCGCCCGGTGCGTCGGGTCGACACCGAGCCCTTCGAGTGCGTACCGCGCCGCGCCGGAGTCGTCGCCGTGGATCCAGGCGATCTGGGCGAGGCGCGAGAAGGCGGTGGCGGCCCGGTTGGGCGCCGCGGTGGCCAGCAGCAGTTGGGCGCGGGCCTCCTCGTAGCGGGAGACGCTCATCAGCGCGTGGCCGAGCACCTCGTGCGGCCAGGCCTCGTCGACGGGGATCCGGACCGAGCCGAGCAGCTCGGCCGCCTCCTGGTACTCGCCGGCGCCGATGTGTGCGGCGGCGACCCGGCGGGCGCTGTCGGGGTCGGCGGTGCGGCGGACGTGCGGGGTGCCGTAGTGTACCAGCAGGTCGTGGTGCTTGGCGCCGGGCAGGGCCAGGTACGAGGCGTGGAACTCGGCGTCGGACAGCTCGGACTCGCGCCAGCGGTCCTCGGCGAGCCCGTACCCGGCCTCGCCGCCCTGCCAGGGCTTGTGCCGGCCGGTGAAGTGCAGGATCGCGGTGTTGTCGGGCACCGGGAGGTCGCCGGAGAGCCGCCGCTTGACGAAGTTGTAGCGGGAGTCGAGCTGCACGAAGTCGCCGTCGAGGACGGCGTTCAGAATGCCCTGGTCGTGCTTGTCCAGCTCGTATGCGCCGTTGCGGCCGACCTCGTCGATCCGCGCGCAGAACGCGTCGCTCAGATACTCGCGCTGGATGACCAGCAGCCCGCTGTTGAGCTTGTGCTGCCCGTAGAAGAACTGCGGAACGGCGGCAAGTCCCTCGCGCAGCCCGAGCAGTTCGTCCAGATCGCCGAGTACCACCATGTCGGTGTCCAGGGTGATCACGGTGTCGTAGTCGCGTATCCGGAAGACGTCCAGGATGAAGTAGGCCTTGCGCACCAGGTAGTTGTCCTGGTCGCCCTTGGCGTACGTGTCGTAGTGCGCGGCGTCGACCCGGCGGAAGTCGATACGCGGGTGCAGTTCCCGGATCCGGGCGACGGACGCGGGGCGCAGCCCGTCGTGCAGGACGATGAAGTCCTCGCAGAGGGCCGGGTTGGACAGGGCGAGGCTGCGCAGCAGGGCGAGGAAGCCGGGCAGGTAGTTCTCGTCCACGAAGCTCGCGAAGGCGACCCGGCGCTTGCCGGTGAGCGCGTTGGCGGGCGCGGGAGAGGCTGTCGGAGCGGGGGTGCCGGCGGGGTGCGTCGTCGTCATCGCAGTCGGATCCTCGTATCGGTGACGCTCTGGGCGCGTTCCATGACCCACGCCTTTTCGCTGGTGTACTCGTGCACGGAGGTGATGGGCATCTTCATCGCGGCGGGCAGCCGGTAGGCGCCGCTCTCGTAGAAGTCGAAGCCGATCAGGTCGAGTTGGGGGCTGACGTCCAGGTGGTCCAGCAGCCAGAGCATGTTGAAGCCGCTGGTGGGGATGGCCGGCCAGGCGTCCGTGCCGACCTTGCCGATGTCGCGCAGCGGCCAGCGCAGCGACTCGTCGCCGAGATACTGCTGGGCGCCCGGCACCAGCCGGGTGCGCAGCGAGTGCTTCCAGTCGCCGGAGATCCCGCCGAACACCAGCCGGGTGTGGACCTTCCGGTCCCAGTTGAAGCCGTGCTTGTGGATGGTGGCGTGGATGTCGGTACGGCTGCCGGTGGCCGCCGGGTCGATCCGGAACGAGTTGAAGCGGACGACCAGGTCGTACGCGTCGATCTCGGCGCCCATCGAACCGGCGCCGACCCGCTGCGAGTTGGCTATCAGGCAGATCGACTTGCCCGCGATGTGGTTGCGGAACTCGCCGAGCGTGGTCCATTCGACGCCGCCGAAGGTGGGGTCGGCCACCGGGCCGCGCATCCGCATCCGGCGCTGCCCGGCGTAGAGCTCGATCAGCTCGGTGAGGCGGGCGGGGTCGCCGTTGCCCGCCGGGGTGCCGCCGCTGCCCGGCGCGCCGTCGGCCTCCAGCGCGAGGCCGAGGTAGTGGGCCAGGGCCTCCTGGATCTCCGGCACCGGCGCGCCGGAGCGGTCCTGGGCCAGCAGTGCGCCGATCAGCCGGGACCGCGCCCGGTTCCGGTCGCCGCGCGCGTGCAGTGCCAGGCCCTCGGCCCAGGTGTCGGTGACCGGTCCTTCGGCGAAGCCCGCGGCCTCGGGGCAGTCCCGCTCCAGGATCCGCAGCAGCTCGTCCTGGCGCTCCGCCCCGGCCCGCAGCCCGGCCGTCTTCGCCGCGATCCCGAAGCCGTCGTCGTCGGTGAGGGCGAGGTAGCGCTCGTACGCCTCGACGGCGTCGGCCTCCGCGCCGATCGCCTCCAGGACACGGGCCCGCAGCCGCCAGGCGGCCCGGGAGCGTCGGCGCTGGGTCAGCACGGTGTCCGTGACGAGGACCGCGAGCTTCAGCTCGTCCTCGTAACCGCAGTCCAGCGCCTTGTTGCCGACCGCGAGCAGCGGGTCGAGCAGTTGGTCGCCAAGGACCAGGGCGGAGCCGGGGCCACCTTTGGAGGTGCGCCGCAGCAGGGGGACCGGGGAGGCCGCGGCGGATGTCTGCTCCATGGTGGCGTGGGTGGCCAGCAGGTTTCGCAGGGCCTCGGCGAGCGCCGTGCGCCGCCGGTCGAGTCCGGCGACCAGCTTCCCGCTGTGGGCGGCGCAGGCGCGCAGGCAGGTCTCCAGGTCCGTCGGACGGACGGCGGCGGGAGGGGACGTGCCGTCGTCGGACGGGACCGGGTCCTGTGCGTCACGCTGCCGTGGCCAGCGGGTGCGGGCTTTCGTCATGGCGCTCCAAAGCGTCTGATGCCCGTGGGGGAAGGGGCGTATCGAGGGGTGCGGATGTTCGTCAACCGTTCCGGGTTCCGTGGCACGCTAGGAAACCTGAACGGCCGCGGGATGAACTCCCCCTGTCGGCACGGACAACTGCTGACTCCCACCCGTTCCCGGCGGGTGCGGGGTGCGCCGGGTCGGCGTGCGGACCGGGTGACCCGGCGGGGACGGCCGTGTGAAGGGCGGCGGACCATCAGGTGAACCGCCCTTTCCCGCAAGGGATTTCACGATGTTCGGTGACATATTCGACGCACCATGAGGACTCCGCCGTTTCTCCGATCGCCGCGCGGCCGGGGCGCCGCCCTGGCCGCCGTGCTCACCGTCGTCACCGTCTGCGCCGGGGACGCGATGGCCCGCGGCTACCCGTTCGGCCCGCGCACCCGCAGCGTGAACGACCTGGGCAATCAGTTCGTACCGTTCCACGCCCGGCTGTGGGATCTGCTGCACGGGCGGGCGGACGGCGGGCTGCTGCTGAACTGGCGGTCCGGCTTCGGCACCAGCTTCCTGCCCGACCTCGGTACGTATCTGAGCAGCCCGTTCGCCCTGCTCGTCGGGGTGTTCCCGAGGGACCGGATCGACCTGGCCGTCTACGTCGTCACCCTGGTGAAGACGGGGGCGGCGGCCGCGGCGATGACCTGGCTGCTCACCGCGTTGCGCCGGGGCCGCGGCCGGGAGTGGCTCGCGGCCGTGCTCGGCGCCTCGTACGCGCTGTGCGGCTGGTCGGTCGCCGAGGCCGTGTACAACCCGATGTGGCTGGACGGGCTGATCGCCTTCCCGCTGCTGTGCCTGGCCGGCGAGTGGGCGCGGACCGCGCGGCGGCCGGTACTGGGAACGCTTCTCGTGACGCTCGCCTGGGTCTCCAACTTCTACACCGCGTACATGGCCACGCTCGGCGCGGCGCTGGTGCTGGTGGTGCGGCTGCTGCTGGAGGACGGGACTTCGCGGGAACGGGTCCGGGGTCTGGTGCGCGCGGTGCGGACGGTGCTGCTCGGCATCGGGATTGCCGCGCCGGTCCTGCTGCCGGTCTTCCTCGGCACCCGGCACGCCTATCCGGGCTGGACCCGGGAGTTCGCCCCGGCGGCCTGGCCGGATGTCGCGGCCCGGCTGCTGCCCGCCACGTACGGCTTCTTCAGTCCGGCGGTCTTCCTCGGCACGGGCGCCCTGCTCCTGGCCTGCGCACTGGCCTTCCACCGTGCCGTGCCGCGCGCCGAGCGGTGGGGGTGGCCGGGGCTGGTGGCCGTGGTCGCGCTGTCGTTGCAGTGGGGGCCCACGCATCTGCTCTGGCACGCCTTCGCGACGCCGAACGGCAGCCCGTTCCGGCAGACGTTCGTGCTCTGCGGCATCGTGGTGATCGCCGCCTGGAGCACGGTCGCCCGCGCCTGGCCGGACCGGCGGGCGCTGCTGGGCGGGGGCGGGGTGCTGGCGCTGATCGCGGCCACGGCCGCGCCCAGCGCGCTGGTCACCCGGTGGACGTATCCGCTGTTCGCCGCGGGCCTGGTGGCGGCCGTCTGCGCTCTCGCGCTGGTGCGCAGGGGCAGGTTCGTCGCGCTCGCGGTGCTGCTGCTGGCGGGGGCGCAGGCCGGTCAGGCCGCCGCGACCACCGCCTACGCCGACCGGCAGCGGCTGAAGCTGCTCGACGACTACGCGCCTTGGGGCGAGCGCCAGCGCCTCCAGTCCGAGGCGGTCGCCCGCGCCGACGGCTGGCCGCGCTATCGCACCGATCCGGGTCCGGAGCAGACCACCGCCAACGACCCGTTGGTGGTCGGCGGCCAGGGCGGGGCCTACTACAGCAGCCATACGCCCGACGTGACGACCCGCACCTTCCTCGCGCTGGGCGGCGGCTGGACCTCGCGCGGCCGCGCCGTGCAGGGCCTGGACAACCCGGTGACCGACGCGGTGTTCTCGGTCGGCGCCCGGGTCCACTCACCGCGCGATCCGCATCAGGTCTGGAACCGCCCGGACGACCGGCCGGTGACCGTGACCCGGCAGGACGTCCCGCCGCTGGTGACGGTGCGGCCGTCGGCGGAAGCACCCCGGTGGGGTCGCTCGCCGTTCCGCAACCAGGAGATGCTGCTCGGCGCCTCGGTGTACACGCGGCCGGCGACCGTGCTGCGGTCCGCGGACGGCGCCCCCGCCGCCGACAGGAATCCGTACGCGTACGAGGTGCGGCCCGGCACGTACACCCTAGGCGCGAGCTGTCCGGCCGGCAGCCGGGTGTTCCTGTGGGCGCCCGACCTGTTCGGCACCGCCCGGCTGGGCGCCACCGGTGAACCGAACGATCTGCGGGGCGACATGCCCGCCCGCCGGGCCGGGATGCTGCCGCTGGGTCCGGGCGGGGGCCGGATCGCCGTGACGCTGCGGGCGGAACGGGCGGGGACCGTTCCGCACGAGGCCGTCGGCTGCCTGGACCCGGGGCGCCTGGCCTCGGCGGTGGCGGGGCTGAAGCGCACGGGCGCGACGCGGGTCACCGTCTCCGGCAGCGGTGTGCGCGCCGAACTCCCGCCCGGAACCCGGGGAGTCGCGGTGCTGGCCGCGCCCAGGATCGCGGGCTGGAGCTGCGACGGGCGGCCGGCCGGCTCGTATCTCGGCCTGGTCGCGGCGCCGGTCGGCGACGGCCGGACGACGGTGGACTGCGCGTTCCGGCCGCCGGGGCTGCGGGCCGGGACGTTCGCCGGGGCCGCCGCGCTGGCGGCCCTGCTCGCCACGGCGCTCGCACCGGCGGCCCTGGCCCGGATACGGCGGCGGCGCGCGCGGGGCCTGCCCGGGCGGTGACCCTCAGCGCACCCCGTAGCGCGCCTCGACGCCCGCGATGATCAGCCGCAGGCCGTCCTCGAAGCGTTCGTCGTAGTGGTCGAAGATCTCGGAACCGGCCGCCGCCGCGAGCGGGTGGCCCGCCAGCCGTTGCGCGCGTTCGCCGACGTCGAAGCCCTCGCGCCGCTGGTCCGGCATCGGGCGGACGCCCTGCTCCTCACTGACGAAGCCCATCGTGTACAAGTACGCGGTGGTGCCCGTCCGGACCGCCTG
The DNA here is from genome assembly GCF_007829885.1 of Streptomyces brevispora. Taxonomy (NCBI): domain Bacteria; kingdom Bacillati; phylum Actinomycetota; class Actinomycetes; order Kitasatosporales; family Streptomycetaceae; genus Streptomyces; species Streptomyces brevispora. The sequence goes on along the minus strand of NZ_VIWW01000001.1, from coordinate 3,984,065 downwards.
CCACAGTTCGAAGCCCGCGTCGACCATGGTTCGCAGATGGCCTTCGAGCCCGTCGGCGTGGTCGGTGCCGGTGAACTTCGCGCCCCCGTAGACCTTGGCCCCGTCGCGGTAGCGCAGCAGTGCGCGGCGCAGCCCGCTGTTGTACGCGAGGAGCTGGTCCTGCCAGCTCTGCGGGGCCGGCCCGGGCAGGTCCTCGTCGAGCATCCGGCGGTACATCACCGTGGCCATCTCGTCGAGCAGCGCCTGCTTGTCCTTGAAGTGCCAGTAGAGCGCGGGCGCCTTGACGTCCAGCTGCTTGGCGATGGCGCGCAGGCTGAGCCCGTCCAGGCCCACCTCGTTCAGCAGCCGCAGCGCCGTGTCGGCCACCCGTGTCCGGTCGATCTTCGTTGTACCCACCTTGACAATTTAACAGCGTTAAGCGCAGACTCCCAGCCATGAAACTTAACACCGTTAAGGAAACTGGGGTCCTCGTCGTCGGCGCCGGCCCCTCCGGTCTCGCCCTCGCCTGCGACCTGGCCCGCCGGGGCGTGCCCGCCCTCCTCGTGGAGCAGGCGCCCACGCTCTTCCCTGGCTCACGCGGCAAGGGCATCCAGCCCCGCACCCGGGAGGTCCTGGACGATCTCGGGGTCGGCGACGCGGTCCGCGAGCACGGTGGTCCGGCGCCGGTCGGGATGGTGTGGCGGAACGGCGAGCGGCTGGGCGAACACCGCATGTTCCGGGTGACGGCCCCGACGGACGCCGAGCCGTACGGGGAGCCGTGGCTGCTGCCGCAGTGGCGCACCCAGGAGATCCTGCTGGCCCGGCTGCGCGAACTCGGGGGCGACGTCGCCTTCTCGACCGCGCTGACCGGCCTCGGCCAGGATGCCGGCGGGGTCACCGCACAGCTGAACACCGGCCCGGTCCGCGCCTCCTACCTGGTCGCGGCGGACGGCGGACGCTCCACGGTGCGGCGGGCGCTGGGCATCGCGATGACCGGCGAGACGGTGGACCCGGCCCCGATGCTGGTGGCCGACGTGCGGGTCGCCGAGGACGCGCTCGACCGGCTCAACTGGCACATGCTGGACACCGACTCCGGGTTCGTCTCCTTCTGCCCGCTGCCCGGCACGGCGGACTTCCAGCTGGTCGCCCAGTTCAAGCGGGGCGAGCCGGACGTCTCCCTGGCGGGGGTGCGCGCGGTCGTCGCCGAACGCACCCACCTGGACGCGCGGGACATCACCGGGCTCCGCTGGGCCTCCGACTTCCGGCCGCGCGCCGCGCTGGCCGACCGGTTCCGCGACGGACGGGTCTTCCTGGCCGGGGACGCCGCCCATGTGCACTCCCCGGCGGGCGGGCAGGGCCTGAACACCAGCGTCCAGGACACGTACAACCTCGGCTGGAAGCTCGGCCAGGTGCTGAACCACGGCGCACCCCCGGCCCTGCTCGACAGCTACGAACAGGAGCGCCGCCCGATCGCCGCCGAGATGCTCGGCCTGTCCACCCGTATCCACCGCGGCGAGCAGGAGCGCGGCGCGGCCACCCAGCAGCTGGGCATCGGCTACCGCGGCGGCCCGCTGTCGGCGGGCCGGGCGGGCGTCCTGGAGGCCGGCGACCGCGCCCCCGACGGGCCCACCGGCAACCAGCGGCTGTTCGACGTCTTCCGGGGCCCGCACTTCACGCTGCTGGCGGTCGGCACCGAAGCGGACCCGCCGCAGTCCGCGGGGCCGGCGGTCCGGGTGCACCGCATGGACGCGTACGAGGCGTACGGCAAGGGACTGTTCCTGATCCGGCCGGACGGCTACATCGGCTGGGCGGGCGAGGACACGGCCGGGCTCGCCGGATACCTGGCACGGCTGGGCCTCGAAGTCGAGCTCGGCTGAGTTCCCGCCTTCGCCGCCATGGGCCCGGGTGCGGGCGGGCCCCGCCCGGTCAGACGTTGCTGAGCGAGAGCTTCGCCGCGAAGCCGAGGAACAGCACACCCGCCGCCGAAGTCGCTCCCGCCGAGAGCCGCTTGCGGCGGCGGAACGCGGCGGACAGCCGGGTGCCTCCGAATATCAGCATCGACAGGTACAGGAAGCTGGCCGCCTGGAGCAGGGTGCCCAGCAGCAGGAAGGAGAGCGCCGGATAGGCGTACCCCGGGTCGACGAACTGCACGAAGAACGAGATCAGGAACAGGATCGCCTTCGGGTTGAACAGGCTGACCACCAGCGCCCTGCGGTACGGCCGCTCCATGGCGCCCATCGCCTCGGCCCCGTCCACACCCTCTCCCGTCAGCTCGGCCACCCGCCGGTGCCGCTCGCGCCACATGGACACCGCGGCCCGCAGCATCCCGATGGCCAGCCACGTCAGATAGCCCGCCCCCGCGAACTTCACCACGGCGAAGAGCACCGGTGTGGTCCGCAACAGCGACGAGGCACCCAGCGCCGACAGCGTCATCAGCACGGTGTCCCCGGTCCACACCCCGGCCGCGGCCACATAGCCGGTACGCACCCCGCGCCGGGCGGCGACGGACAGCACGTACAGCGAATTGGGCCCCGGCAGCAGAACGATCAGCACCAGACCGGCGAGATAGGTCGGAAGGTCAGTGACACCCAGCATGAAACGGAGTGTCGCACGCGAGTACGACAACCCGGCCCCGGGGTGCCGGTGTCAGAACGCGTCCGCCGGCACGTACGTCCCCCACACCTCCCGGAGCGCGTCGCAGACCTCGCCCACCGTGGCGCGGGCCCTGAGCGCGTCCTTCATCGGGTACAGCACGTTGTCCGTTCCCGCGGCCGCCCTCCGCAGGGCGGCCAGGGCCGTGTCCACCGCGCCCCGGTCGCGTTCGGCGCGCAGCAGTGTCAGCCGGGCCGCCTGCCGGGCCTCGATCTCCGGGTCGACGCGGAGCGGCTCGTACGGCTCCTCCTCGTCGAGCCGGAAGCGGTTGACGCCGACGACGACCCGCTCGGCGCTGTCCGTCTCCAGGGCGGCGCGGTAGGCGCTGAGCTCGATCTCGTTCTTCTGGAAGCCGCGCTCGATCGCGCTGACGGCGCCGCCCATGTCCTCGACCCTGAGCATCAGCTCCAGGGCCGCGGCCTCGATGTCGTCCGTCATCCGCTCGACCGCGTAACTGCCCGCGAACGGGTCGACGGTGGCCGTCACGTCCGTCTCGTACGCCAGGACCTGCTGGGTGCGCAGCGCGAGCCGGGCGGACTTGTCGGTCGGGAGCGCGATGGCCTCGTCGAAGGAGTTGGTGTGGAGGGACTGGGTGCCGCCCAGGACCGCGGCCAGGCCCTGTACCGCGACGCGCACCAGGTTGACCTCGGGCTGCTGGGCGGTGAGCTGGACGCCCGCGGTCTGGGTGTGGAAGCGCAGCATCAGCGACTTGGGGTTCTCCGCGCCGAACTCCTCCTTCATCACCCTCGCCCAGATCCGGCGGGCGGCACGGAACTTGGCGACCTCCTCCAGGATCGTCGTACGGGCGACGAAGAAGAAGGAGAGCCGCGGGGCGAAGTCGTCGACGTCCATTCCGGCCGCGACGGCGGTACGGACGTACTCGATGCCGTCCGCGAGCGTGAAGGCGATCTCCTGCGCGGGCGTGGCCCCGGCCTCCGCCATGTGGTAGCCGGAGATCGAGATGGTGTTCCACCTCGGGATCTCGGCCCGGCAGTACCGGAAGATGTCGGCGGTCAGCCGCAGCGAGGGCCCCGGCGGGAAGATGTACGTGCCGCGGGCGATGTACTCCTTGAGCACGTCGTTCTGGACGGTGCCGGTCAGCTGCCGCGCGGACACCCCCTGGTCCTCGGCCACCAGCTGGTACATCAGCAGGAGCAGCGCGGCCGGGGAGTTGATCGTCATCGAGGTGGAGACCCGGTCCAGCGGGATCCCGTCGAACAGCACCCGCATGTCGTCGACCGAGTCGATCGCCACGCCGACCTTGCCGACCTCGCCGGACGCGATGGCCGCGTCGGAGTCGTGGCCCATCTGGGTGGGCAGGTCGAAGGCGACGGACAGGCCCGTGGTGCCGTGGGCGATGAGCTGCTTGTACCGGCGGTTGGACTCGGCGGCCGTGCCGAAGCCCGCGTACTGGCGCATCGTCCACGGGCGGCCGGTGTACATCGACGGGTACACGCCGCGTGTGTACGGGTAGCCGCCCGGCTCCCCCAGTTTCTCCGCGGGGTCCCATCCGTCGAGCGCGTCCGGTCCGTAGACCGGCTCGATGGGCAGTCCCGACTCCGACTCGCGTGTCATCCGCTGCGCCTCCCGCCGGTAGCCGATGCGGAAACCTGAGGCCCTCGGGTGCCCGCTAACGATTTCCTCATCATGCGCGGGATTCGGCAACCGGGCGGAGCGGGAATCCGTCCTATGAGATACCGGAGACCCAGGGGGCCGAGATGATACGCACCAAGAGGACCGGGCGCGGCCACGCGCACGGGGGCGGCCGGGGTGCCGCGGCGGCCACCGCGGCAGTCGCCGTACTCGCGCTGACCGCGGTGACCACCGGGTGCGGACCGCAGGCGGCGGGCAGCACCCCGTCCGCCGCGCCGCCGGCGCCGACGAGCGCCGAACCCACCGACGACGCCAAGCCCGGCGCGGACGGCACGGTGACGGCGACGCCGTCCGGCAGCCCGGAGCCGAGCACACCGCCGAGGTCCACGCCCCCGCCCGACCCGCAGGGCAAGGTGCTGATGGCGAGCGGCTCGCAGGGCAAGCAGGTGCGCGAGCTCCAGGCCCGGCTGCGCCAGATCGGCCACTTCGACCGCAGCCCCACGGGCTACTACGGCACCGTCACGGTCGCCGCCGTGCAGTCGTTCCAGGGCAAGCGCGGGCTGACCCGTACGGGGAAGGCCGACACGCTCACCTGGCAGAAGCTGCTCGGTATGACGCACGTGCCGACGGCCGCGGAGCTGGACCCGCCGACCACCCGCCCGGTCGCGAAGCCGGACAAGCGCTGCATGACGGGCCGGGTGATCTGCATCAGCAAGAACAGCCGGTCGCTGTCCTGGATGATCGACGGCAAGGTCCTCTCGTCGATGGACGTGCGGTTCGGCTCGCAGTACACGCCGACCCGCGAAGGCACCTTCTCCGTCTACTGGAAGTCCCGGCACCATGTGTCGACGATCTACCACTCGGCCATGCCGTACGCGATGTTCTTCAGCGGCGGCCAGGCGGTGCACTACTCCTCGGACTTCGCGGCCCGCGGTTACAACGGCGCCTCGCACGGCTGCGTCAACGTCCGGGACGAGGGGAAGATCGCCTCGCTGTTCGCCCAGGTCCACAACGGCGACAAGGTCGTCGTCTACGGGTAACGACCGACGTCTGCGGGTAACGGTCGTCGTCTACGGGTAGCAGCCGACGTCCACGGCTGGTGGCCGGCGTCCACGGGGAGCGGCTCGGGGGAAGGCCGTGAGTGCCGGGCCGGACCCGGAGGACTTGAGGGGCGCGGGCGGGACCGGGGGAACGTATCCCGCCCGCGCCAGTGCGCCGAGCCGTGGGTACGGGGGGAACCCCGGCTCAGGACGCTGCCGATGACCAGTCGGCTCACTCCGTACTGCGCCTGTCGGCCGAAAAACGTCACACCCGTTCGCGGGCGGGGCGGAGCGAGGGGTCAGCGGGCCTCGACCGGGGTGCCCGGCGCCGCCGGCGTCGAGACGTTGGAGTCCGCCGTTCCGGGGTCCGTGCCGGCGGCGACGGCGGTCGGCTGCTGGGGCGGCGGGGACGCGACGGAGAACCCGATCGACGGGAGGGAGCCCGAACCGGAGCCCGGCGAGTCGCCGTCCGAGTCACCGTCGCCGTCCGAATCGCCGCCGTTTTCGCCGTTCCTGCCCCGGCCCTGGCCGTCGGCGTCGTCGAGCATCCGGTCGCAGAACCGGTCCAGGTTGCGGGCGCCCTTGGCCAGCGCTTCGAGGCGGCGTCTGCGGTCGTCGTCGAGCGTGCCGTCGCGGTAGTCACGGCAGGCCTTCAGGGTCTTGGCGCGCCAGTTGCCGGACGTGTCGGGCGGGGAGGTGCCGGGCTGTCCGGCGCCGTCGCCGTCATCCGTGCCGCCGGCGCCCTCCGAGGAGCCGTTCGCCGGGTCTCGGGGCTGTCCGGTGGCGGTGGCGGTCCCGCCGTCGGGGCCCGGGGCGGTGGGGCCGCTGCCGCCGGGGCCGGTGGCGGCCTTCCCGCCGGGGCGGGCGGATTCCGAGGTGTCCGGTGACGCGCTCCGCGTGCTCGGGGAGCCGGACTTCGGCTCGGGCGTCCCGTCGTCGGCGGTGAGGCCGGAGCCGAGCTCCTCGGGCGAGGCGGCTGCCGACACCGAGGTCGCCGGCGACGGGTCGTGCCGGCCGAACGGGCCGGGCAGCACCCCGGTCCCGGCGGCCACCGCGACCCCGCCGATCGCGCAGCACGCGAGCGAGGCGACCAGGCCGAAGCGGACGGGCCGGCTCCAGCGCTGCGGACGGGTGCCGCGCGAACCCGCGGCACCGGCCCCGTTGCCGGAGGCGGCCCGGCCTATGTGTACGGGTGCGAGCTGGCCGGCCTCGTCGATCCCGTCCGCCCCCGCGGCCTGCGCCCGGTCCGCCCGCGCGGCCGCGGAGCGGGTACGGGGGGCGGCGCGGAAGGCGGCCAGCGCGGCGGCCTCGCCGGGGAGTTCACCGGTGGCCGGGCGGGCGGACCGGGCCGCGGCGTTCAGCGCGGCCGCGAGCCTCTCGGCCTCCGGTGCCGGCCGGCCGTCGGCAGGATCGACCGGTTCGCGGCGGAGTATTCTCTCCGCCGCTTCCCTGTCAAGCCATTCGTCCTGCTCGTCGGCCATCACATGTCCTTCTGCGTCCACAGACGCGAATGCGTCACACCGGCGGGCGCCACCAGGCCGGTGCGGGAAAGCCGTTGCGCGGGTACGGCGCCGAGTTCCGCCGTCCGGCCTGCCGCGTTGCCGCGCGGGGGCTGCGCCGGGGCCGCGGCGTCGGCCGGCCCCCTGGGCACACCGACCCCGTCGGCCGGGGCGCCGCCGTGCGGACGGCCGCTCTCCGCGCGGTCCGCGGCCGGCAGATCGTCCCCGTCCCCCGGATGCTCCATGCCGTCCGCGCTGTCCGCCCGCAGCAGTTCGGCGAGCCGCTTCAGTCCGCGGTGGGCGGCGGTGCGTACCGCACCCGGCCGTTTGCCCAGTGTCTGCGCCGCGCTCTTCGCGTCGAGACCGACCACCACACGCAGCACCACCGCCTCGGCCTGGTCCTGCGGCAGCTGGGCGATGAGCGACATGGTGCGACCGGTGGCCAGGGCCTCGATCGCCTCGGTGGCCGTGTCGGACTCGGCGGGTTTCTCGGAGAGTTCCGTCTCGTCACCGCCGACCGCCGGCCGCCTGCCGCGCATCCGTAGATGGTCCAGGGAACGGTTACGCGCTATCCGCGCCGCCCAGCCCCGGAACCGGTCCGCGTCACCGCTGAACCGGTCGAGGTCGCGCGCTATCTGGAGCCAGGACTCGGACGCCACGTCCTCGGCGTCCGGCTCCCCCACCAGCGTCCTTATGTAGCCCAGCAACCGCGGCTGCACCGCGCGGTACACAGTACGGAAGGCGTCTTCGTCCCCGTCCTGCGCCGCGAGCACCGCGGCGGTAAGCCCCGCGTCGTCCCCCAGCACTCCCTCAACCTGCCCTGCTGTCACGAATCGCAGCTGGTCACCACTGCCGCGCCACCCTGCGCGACTCAGCACGCTACGTCCTTCGCGGTCATCACGTCCATGACTTGTACAAGCCGCAACATTCTGCGACCCGAGCGCGGTGTGACAGAAATCGCGGTCACGGCGCTGAGATGAGTACGGGGCCGTCCTGCGGCTCCGCGGAAGACGACCGGGGCCTCTCCTGTGGGGGGTGGCGGCCCCGGTCGTCGTTCCGGCCTTCCCGGCTCTGGCCAGGCAATACGCGGGTCGCAGGGCCCGCCCATGGATCCGACGACCACGAAGGTCGGGACGAAGGTCACCGAGCCGGGGATCATCAGGGTGGCGACCACCAGTGCCGGCAGGACGCCGCGGCCGGGCACCGGGATCCGGGCGAAGGCGTAGCCGGCGGCCGAGGCGATGAGCGTGGACACGGGTGCGGTCATGGCGGCGATCAGCGGGGAGTGCGTCAGCGACCGCGGGCCCGCCCCGTCCACGCCGGGCCCGACTCCATTCGGGCCGGGCCCGCCCCCGTTCAGCCCCGGCCGCGTGCGCGTCGCGAGACCGCGGCGCGCAGCACCCGCTGCCCCTCCGTCGACACGTCCAGCACCTGGCGCAGCCCGGCTCCGACGGGGGCCTCGTCCGTGATCTCCGCGAGCATCTCCAGGATCCGGACCTGGCGCGCGGTCTCCCCGGCCAGCAGCGGTCCCGCCCCCTGCGGGTCGCCCGCCCGGCAGCGGCCCACCAGCTCCGCCCGGCCGGGGCGCTCGGCGTCCTGCCTGAGGTGGACCTCCAGGGCCAGCACCGAGCAGGCGTCCGCCCAGGCGCGCAGCTCCGCGCCCGTCCGGTCCGCCGGCGCCTCGCCGAGCAGCTTCCGGATCTGCTGGACGGTCTCCTCCGCACCGGGCAGGGCGTCCAGCGCCGCGCACGACTCGGCCAGCCGGTCCGGCCAGGCCGCCCCGTCCGCGCAGCCGGCCCAGAGCGGGCGCAGCGGATCGGGCTCGGCCCCCTCGGCGGGCTGCGGCAGGCAGCGGTCGAGGCAGGCGGCCCCGCTCGCGGTCAGTCCCCGCTCATCAGCAGCGGCAATCAGTTCCAGCAGGCTCATCGGTGTCTCCCGTCCGCCCTCCCCGTGCCAGGACGCATGGGGACGCAGCGCTTGTTATCGCATTCAGCGCCGAATGGCCGAAAAGCGTCACCGACGAGGCCGAAATCGCATCCTCCCCGGGCCGGTCCACCGGCCCGCGAACGCGTCCTACGCCCCGGTGCCGAGCGGGAACGGGCCGATGGCGGCCCGCTCCCCCTGCATCCGGGTCAGCTTGCGCACGAACAGGATCGCGAAGACCGCGGCCACGATGTCGAGCAGATCGGACACCATCATCCGCGAGGCGGCGTCCATGATCTCCTGCGGCAGCTCGGCCCGGTCGTCCTGCTGGGAGGCGTACCGGCCGAACAGCAGCGCGGCCACCCAGGCGCCCCACCACAGGTTCAGCGGGGCGTGGGAGACGTTGCGCCAGGTGCCGTCGGTGTTGGTCTGGGCACTCGCGACCCAGATGCCGCCCGCGATTTGGCGCGGCAGCCACAGCCCGGCGACCGGAACGAACCAGCCACCGACGGCCCAGCCGGGCCGCATCGAGTGGGCGCTCGCGTCGAAGATCTCGGCGTTCGCGCGGACCCGCCGGAACCACATGATGAACCCGACGGCGGTGGCAAGGGTGGTGAGGAGCTGCAGGACGCCGGCGCCCGCGTAGAACATGTCGGCGCGGTCGGCCTCCGCGTCGTCGAATCCGGCGAAGTCGTTGTCGATGCCGCCGCCGAGCACGCTTCGGATGTTGATGTCCGAGGCCACCGCCAGCAGGTCCGCCACGACGACGCTCAGCAGCAGCACGACGACGGCCTTCGCGAGCCCGTCGGGCGACCGCAGCCACTGCTGTGGAGCGGTGAAGACCGGGGCGGACGGCGCCTGGACCCCGGCCGGTCCGGCCGACTGCGCACAGGGCGTGCAGCGTCCGTCGGCGGTGACCGGTGGTCTCGTACGGCAGGTGGAGCACAGCATGGAGCAACCCCCCAGGGTTGTGGGCGCGAAGAGATTCCGGGCGCGGCTGAGAGAAGCCGAAGAGAGAGAAGTGGAGGTGAGAGGCGCGCGCTCCTCCCCGGGGCGCGCGGCCTGAGGAACATAGACCCGGGCCACCACCCTGTCCACAGCAATTCCGGTGCCCCCGGCCCGGCACGCTGCCGCGGTGCGGTGCTCAGCCCTTGTCGATCTCCCCGGCCAGCGCCCGGAAACCGTCCCAGCTCAGCGTGGGCTTCGCCGGGTCCCACAGCTTCTGGGCCGTCGCCCGCAACGGCATCCTGATGCCCTGCGCCACCTGCTCCGTGGTCTGGGCGTTCGGCAGATCGCCCCAGACGGCGAACCGGCCGCCGAGGATCTGGCCGGAATAGCGCGCCGGGACGGGGGTGGTGCCGCGCAGCACGAGAGGGGTCCACTGCTCGTAGATGCGCTGGCCGGTCGGGTAGACGAAGTTGTTGGGCTGGCCGAGCACGTAATAGAGGAACTCGTCGTTGAGGTTCACCACCCGGCGGCCCTCGCTCAGATACTCCTCCGGCTGCCGGGCCCCGTACTCCTTGCCCGTCCAGTACTCGACCTCGATGTTCTTGTCCGCCTGGACGACGCCGCCGCGGAAGAGGCCGTCGTTCCACGCCTTGGGCTGTTTGCCGTGCGGACGGACCACCGCCGCGCGGTCGTTGAGCCAGCCGGTGGCGAGGTCGGCGATCCCCGCCTGCGGCCCGTACTTCTGTACGGCGGCGCGCTGCAGCTGGGGATAGGAGGCGGCGGGGTCCCGCGCCATCAGCGCGAGGTACTCGTCGGCGCCCAGATGCCAGTACTCACCGGGGAAGAGCTCCGTGTACTCGCCGAGGAGTTCGTCGATGAGTTTCGCCGCTCCGGGCTTGGAGATGTCGAGCGATCCGCTGGAGGCCACACCCGACACGTTGCGCAGCTGGAGGTCGGGGTGGGCGCGCAGGACCGCGCCGAGGTGGCCCGGCGAGTCGATCTCCGGTACGACCTGGATGTGCAGCCGGCCGGCCAGCGCGACGATCTGCCGCACCTGTGCCTTGGTCAGGTGCTCGGGCGACACCACCTCGGGGTGGGTGTCGGACTGGATGCGGAAGGCCTGGTCGTCGGAGAAGTGCAGGCCGAACTGGTTGAGCTTGAGGTCGGCCATCTCGCGCAGCCGGTCCTCGATCCAGGCGACGCTGTAGAACTTGCGCGCGATGTCGAGGTTGAACCCGCGCTGCGGCCGGTCGGGGCGGTCGCTCACCTCGCCCTCGGGCATGAGGCCGTCGGCCCGCACCGACTGCTTGAGGGTGCGGGTCCCGTAGAAGACACCCGCCTCGCCGGGCCCGCTGATCGTGACGCGGCCGTCGTGGACCTTGAGGGTGTACGACTCGGGCCCGCCCTTGGCCGACGGGGTCAGGGCCAGTTCCACATCGCCCGCACGGGCCGGCACCTCGCCCCGGTAGCCGATCTTCAGCTCGTCCGCGAGCAGCCGCCCCTCGTCGTCGAGCCCCTCGCTGCCGTCGGCGATCACCACCGCGCTGCCCTTGCCCGGCCGCCAGCCGGGACCGTGGGCGGGGGTGTGTTCGCGTACGGCGGGGATGGTGCGGGGCGTCCCCGACAGCGGATAGCTCCGGGTCGGGGAGGGCGTGGGGGCGGCGGACGAGGCCCGGGCCGAGGCCTCGGCCACGGACCGGCGCGCGGTGTCGGAGCTGTCGGGCCACAGGACGACGGTGAGCGTCACCGCGGCCACCGCGGTGACGGCCGCTCCGGCCGCGAGGGCGCCGCGTGAGAGCGACATCGGTCAGAAACCTCCGGTTTTCAGTGGGGAAGAGGGCGGAAGTAGGGAGATAGCCGGGCATTCTCCTCGCTGTCTTTGTCCATCAGTCATCCCGAAACTCTCCCGTCCGGGTGAAATTCGCGCATCCGTCGGACGGCGGTTGCCCGGCCTCGCTAGCTTTGAGACACATTCGTCTCTCCCTTCACCCTGCATCCACCTGGTCACACCGATCCCCCCTCACCCCAGGTTCACAGATGCCGCTGATTCGAGGAGCCCACGCTGTCCAGGTCCAGCGAGTCCCACGCCGGTCTCCCGGGGCAACCGCACCGGCCCGCCCGACGGACCGCCGTGCCTCTGCAGAGCCACGGCCCGGTACCCGGCCGGGCCGGTCCGCCCGGCCTCGGCCTGCACCGTCTCAACACCGCGCCCGCCGTCGACGTCGAGGCCGCCCTGCTGGACTGCTTCGGCAGCCGGCGCTGGGCGCAGCGACTGGCCGCCCACCGCCCCTACCCGGATCTGGGCGCGCTGCTCGCCGCCGCCGAGGAGGCGGACTACGACCTCTCCCCCGCCGACCGCGCCGAGGCGCTCGTCGCCGAGGACTCCCCGGCGCTGCCCGCCGACGCGGCACGCTCCGCCCATCTCGCGCTGGCCGCCGCGCACGCCGCGTACGAGAGCCGTTTCGGTCACGTCTTCGTCATCTGCCTCGACGGCGTCCGGCCCGTCGAACGCCCGGACCAGGTGCTGGCCGGCATCCGGGCCCGGCTGGGCCACGACCCCGACCAGGAACGGGTGGTGACTGCGGACGAGCTGCGGCGACTCGCCCGGGGCCGCATCATCGGGCTGGTATCGAGTCCGTAACGGGTTTCGGGCGGGCCAGGGACGGCCCGGGCCCGGGAACACGCCCCGGCCTAGCCCGTCCGTGCCTGATTGATTGCCACTTTGATCACACCAGAGGCCCCGGCGCGAACGAACCGACAAACCGTCGCTACGATGGCCGGGGCCGGTGGACCGTACCTGGCCGGGTCAGACCGACAGTCAAGCCGGCCGACCCCAATCCCCGCTCCCGGAGGGTTCTTCCGTGCCGGCTGGAACGCTGTACCGCGGCCGGGAAGGCATGTGGTCCTGGGTGGCTCATCGAGTCACCGGTGTCCTCATTTTCTTCTTCCTGTTCGTACACGTCCTGGACACCGCTCTCGTCCGTGTCTCCCCCGAGGCCTACGACGAGGTCGTGGCCACGTACAAGACATGGCCCGTCGCGCTTCTCGAATACGGCCTCGTGGCCGCGATTCTCTTTCACGCGCTGAACGGTCTCCGCATCATCGCCGTGGACTTCTGGGCCAAGGGCCCGCGCGTCCAGAAGCAGATGCTCTGGACCGTGCTGGGCATCTGGATCGTGCTCATGGTCGGGGCCCTGTACCCCGTCCTCGGCCACGCCGTCCGCGCCATCTTCGGGAGCTGAGGCCCATGTCCACCGAGACTTCCGCGATCGGCGCAGTCGAAGGCGTCAGCCTCTACGATGTCGACAATCCGGCCCCTGTGATCGAGCCCCCGCGTGCGCGGACCGGCAAGACGCCCAAGGGTTCGCGCACCAACTTCGAGATGTACGCCTGGCTCTTCATGCGCCTGTCGGGTGTCGTCCTGGTCGTCCTGGTCATCGGCCACCTGCTGATCCAGCTGGTGCTGGACGGCGGCGTGTCCAAGATCGGCTTCGCCTTCGTGGCGGGCCGCTGGGCCTCGCCGTTCTGGCAGATGTGGGACCTGGCGATGCTGTGGCTCGCCATGCTGCACGGCGCCAACGGTCTCCGTACGGTCATCAACGACTACGCCGAACGGGACAACACCCGTTTCTGGCTGAAGATGCTGCTGTACACCGCCACGGTGTTCACCGTCCTGCTGGGCACGCTGGTGATCTTCACCTTCGACCCGAACATCCGCTAGGCGCCGGGCCCGAAGACCAGAGGTAAACCATGCAGATCCACAAGTACGACACCGTCATCGTCGGCGCCGGCGGCGCCGGCATGCGCGCGGCCATCGAGTCGACCAAGCGCAGCCGTACCGCCGTGCTGACCAAGCTCTACCCCACCCGCTCCCACACGGGCGCCGCGCAGGGCGGTATGGCCGCCGCGCTCGCCAACGTGGAGGAGGACAACTGGGAGTGGCACACCTTCGACACGATCAAGGGCGGCGACTACCTGGTCGACCAGGACGCCGCCGAGATCCTGGCGAAGGAGGCCATCGACTCCGTTCTCGACCTGGAGAAGATGGGCCTGCCGTTCAACCGCACGCCCGAGGGCAAGATCGACCAGCGTCGCTTCGGCGGCCACAGCCGTAACCACGGCGAGGCCCCGGTCCGCCGGTCCTGCTACGCCTCGGACCGCACCGGCCACATGATCCTCCAGACGCTGTACCAGAACTGCGTCAAGGAGGGTGTGGAGTTCTTCAACGAGTTCTACGTCCTGGACCTGCTGCTCCAGGAGGTGGACGGGGTCAAGACGTCCGCGGGCGTCGTCGCCTACGAGCTGGCGACCGGCGAGATCCACGTCTTCCAGGCGAAGTCGATCATCTTCGCCTCCGGCGGCACCGGCAAGTTCTTCAAGGTGACGTCGAACGCGCACACCCTGACCGGTGACGGCCAGGCCGCCGCGTACCGCCGCGGTCTGCCGCTGGAGGACATGGAGTTCTTCCAGTTCCACCCGACGGGCATCTGGCGCATGGGCATCCTGCTGACGGAGGGCGCCCGCGGTGAGGGCGGCATCCTCCGCAACAAGGACGGCGAGCGCTTCATGGAGAAGTACGCGCCCGTCATGAAGGACCTCGCGTCCCGTGACGTCGTCTCCCGCTCCATCTACACGGAGATCCGCGAGGGCCGCGGCTGCGGTCCCGAGGGCGACCACGTCTACCTGGACCTGACGCACCTGCCGCCGGAGCAGCTGGACGCCAAGCTCCCGGACATCACCGAGTTCGCGCGTACGTACCTCGGCATCGAGCCCTACACGGACCCGATCCCGATCCAGCCGACCGCGCACTACGCCATGGGCGGCATCCCGACCAACGTCCAGGGCGAGGTGCTGGCCGACAACACCACCGTCGTCCCGGGCCTGTACGCCGCGGGCGAGGTCGCCTGCGTCTCGGTGCACGGTGCCAACCGCCTCGGCACCAACTCGCTCCTCGACATCAACGTCTTCGGGCGCCGGTCGGGCATCGCCGCCGCCGAGTACTCCGCGAAGAACGACTACGTCGAGCTTCCCGAGAACCCGGCGCAGATGGTCATCGACCAGGTCGAGCGGCTGCGCAACTCCACCGGCAACGAGCGGGTCTCGGCGATCCGTCTGGAGCTGCAGGAGTGCATGGACGCCAACGTGATGGTGTTCCGCACCGAGCAGACCATCAAGACCGCGGTCGACAAGATCGCGGAACTGCGCGAGCGCTACCTCAACGTGTCCATCCAGGACAAGGGCAAGCGGTTCAACACGGATCTGCTCGAAGCGATCGAGCTGGGCAACCTGCTCGACCTCGCCGAGGTCATGGCGACCTCCGCGCTGGCCCGCAAGGAGTCCCGCGGCGGTCACTACCGCGAGGACTACCCGAACCGCGACGACGTCAACTTCATGCGCCACACCATGGCGTACCGCGAGGTCGCCGACGACGGCACCGAGTCGATCCGGCTGGACTACAAGCCGGTCGTCCAGACCCGCTACCAGCCGATGGAGCGTAAGTACTGATGGCTACCCCCACCATGGAAAAGGCCGACAAGGCTCCCGAGCCCGAGGCGGGCTTCGCCGACTCCCCTTACATCACTGCCACGTTCCGGATCCGCCGGTTCAACCCGGAGGTCTCCGAGGAGTCCGAGTGGCAGGACTTCCAGATCGAGATCGACCCGAAGGAGCGTGTCCTCGACGCCCTTCACAAGATCAAGTGGGAGACCGACGGAACGCTGACGTTCCGCCGCTCCTGCGCGCACGGCATCTGCGGTTCGGACGCCATGCGGATCAACGGCAAGAACAGGCTCGCCTGCAAGACGCTGATCAAGGACCTGAGCCCGGAGAAGCCGATCACGGTCGAGGCCATAAAGGGCCTCACGGTCCTCAAGGACCTCGTGGTCGACATGGACCCGTTCTTCCAGGCCTACCGCGACGTCATGCCCTTCCTCATCACCAAGGGGAACGAGCCGACCCGCGAGCGTCTGCAGTCCGCCGAGGACCGCGAGCGCTTCGACGACACCACCAAGTGCATCCTGTGCGCTGCGTGCACGTCCTCGTGCCCGGTGTTCTGGAACGACGGCCAGTACTTCGGCCCGGCGGCCATCGTCAACGCGCACCGCTTCATCTTCGACTCGCGCGACGAGGGCGGCGAGCAGCGGCTGGAGATCCTCAACGACCGTGACGGGGTGTGGCGTTGCCGCACCACCTTCAACTGCACGGACGCCTGCCCGCGCGGCATCGAGGTCACCAAGGCGATCCAGGAAGTCAAGCGCGCGCTGATCACGCGTCGCTTCTGACCGTCCGGCCGCACCCGTAGTGGTCCAGGGCCCCGCACTCCGCACGAACACTGCGGGAGGCGGGGCCTCTTGGCTGCGCCGGGCGGCGCGTGGCGGTACCGTCGTGCACAACCGGACACCGGTTCGCCGCCCACGTCGCAGCAGTCACGGGGCGCACAGTCCGACCGAGAACGGGGGAACGTTGAGCGATCCGAATCCGTATGCGGACGACTCATACAAGTGGGGGCCTCCCCAGCAGCCGGGCTACCCGCCCACCGTGCCGGGCGGCCAGGGCGGCCAGGGCTACGGCTATCCGGCCGCCGGGAACCCGGTCTACGGCTACCCGCAGCCGTTCCACGAGGCGCCCGCCCAGCCCGGCTACGGCTATCCGGCGGGCGGGCCACCGATGCCGGGCATGCCGGGCGCGGGGTATCCGGGGCAGCAGGGCATGGCCCCGACGGGCGGGCCGATGCTGTCGTTCGGCGACATCACCGTCGTGGGCGACACGATCGTGACGCCGGCCGGGACGATGCCCCTCAAGGGCGCGGTGTGGACGGCCACGGACATGTCGCGCACCGAGGAGAAGATCCCCCCGGTCGCGATCGTGCTCGCGATCCTCTTCGCCCTGCTGTGCCTGGTGGGGCTGCTCTTCCTCCTGATGAAGGAGAAGAAGACGACCGGGTTCATCCAGGTCACGGTGACCAGCGGCGGCCGCCACCACTCGACGATGATCCCGGCCATGCGTCCGGACACCTTCCAGCTGGTGATGGCCCAGATCAACACCGCCCGTTCGCTGAGCTTCTGACGGCCGGACCGGGGGCCGGCGCGGCAGGTCACGCCGCCGGTCACCGGGCGTCGCCCAGGGCTCTGCGGGGCTGACGAAGCGGCCGCGCCGCAGGGGGCCGGTCAGTCCCAGGCCGCGCCGCCCCGGGCCTCGGCGACCACCATGACGCGCCGCAGCATGGCGTTGAGCAGCCCGCGTTCGTCCTTGTCGAGGACGCCGAGCAGCCGCTCCTCCTCGTTGCCGAGGACGTCCATCGCACCGACCCAGGTCGAGCGGCCCGCGGCGGTCAACTCCACGTCCACGCGCCGCCGGTCGGTGGTGGAGGGCGTACGGCGGACGAATCCGCGGCGCTCCAGCGCGTCGAGCCGGCCGGTGACGGAGGCGGGCGCGAGGTCGAGATCGGCGGCCAGCTCGGACGGGGCCGCCTTGCCGCCGCGGCCGGCGAGCTTGTGCAGGGTGTCGAACTCCTGGCGGTCCAGGTCGAAGTCGACGAGGGACTGCTCACGCACCCGGCGCAGATGGACGGAGAGCTTCTTCATCCGGGTCACCGCGCCCTCGACGTCGGGGTCGAGTTCCGGAAGCACCGGCTTCCACCGCTCCACGTGTCCGTCCGTCCAGTCCCGTTGCTCCATGGCCCACAGCCTACGCCGGACCCCAACTTCCCTTCAGTGGCCAATATTTCGCTGACGAACACTTCGCAAGCGAAACACCTGCCGCGACACCCCCGACCCTGTGACGCGGACCACCGGAGCGCCGCTTGAACATGTTCAAAGACAGGTCTACTGTCCATGACAACAGCATTTGAACGCGTTCAAAGGAGGGTGGGGCATGGACCTCACTGTTGTCGCGTACGTCATCTATCTGCTCATCAGCGTGGCGCTCACCGTCTGGGTGGCCCGCACGCTCAGCCGCAACGGCAAGGTGTTCCTCGCGGACGTGCTGCACGGGAACGAGAAGCTCGCCGACGCCGTCAACCACCTGCTGGTGGTCGGCTTCTACCTGGTCAACCTGGGGTTCGTTACGCTCTACCTGAAGAGCTCCGAGAAGGTCGCCGACGCCCGCGGGCTCTTCGACGCGCTCTCGGTGAAGGTCGGTGTCGTGCTGCTGGTCCTCGGGGTCATGCACCTGGGCAACGTCTATGTGCTCAACAAGATCCGCCGCCGGGGCCTGATGGAGCGTGAGCAGACCCCGCCCGTGCCGCCGCAGAGCTGGACGGGTCCGGGCACCGGACCGTGGGCCGCGCCCGCCACCAAGGCGTGAGGGCCGGCCATGACGGCCCGGACCGGTGGGCGGCGGCTGTCCGTCGAACGGCTCACCGTGCTCTACGACGCACAGTGCTCGCTCTGCGTCCATCTGCGGCAGTGGCTGATGAAGCAGCGCCAGCTGGTCCCGCTCGACCTCGTCCCGGCGGGCTCCATGGAGGCGCACCGCCGCTTCCCCGGCCTCGACCACTCCGGGACGCTGGAGGAGATCACGGTGATCGGTGACGGGGGCCAGGTCTACCGCGGGACCTCCGCGTGGATCGTCTGCCTCTGGGCGCTGGCCGAGCACCGGCCCAGGGCCCACTGGCTGACCACCCCGGCCGGCCGTCCGTTCGCCAGGGCGACCGTCCTCGCCGCCGCGAAGTACCGCTCGCTGACGGCCGCGCCCTGCCGGGCGGACGGGGAGGGCGCGTGCGCGGTGCCGGACCCGGAGTCCGGGACCTAGCCATCCCGGATACCCTCGGGACCGTGGTGAAGGAAGAGAAGGACGTGAAGGAAGTCAAGGCTCCCAAGAGCGAGCAGACCCGCACCCTCATCCTCGAGACGGCGCTCCGGCTCTTCCAGGAACGCGGTTACGACAAGACGACGATGCGGGCCATCGCCCAGGAGGCCGGCGTCTCCGTAGGGAACGCGTACTACTACTTCTCGTCCAAGGAACACCTGGTCCAGGGCTTCTACGACCGGATCGCCGCCGAGCACGAGGCGGCGGTCCAGCCGGTCCTGGCCGGCGACGAGGACCTCGCGGCACGCATCCGCGGGGTCCTGCTCTGCTGGCTGGACGTGGCGGAGCCGTACCACCGCTTCGCCGCCCAGTTCTTCAAGAACGCCGCCGATCCGGAGAGTCCGCTCAGCCCCTTCTCGAAGGACTCCGTCGCGGCCCGCGACGCGGCGATCTCCATCCACAAGCGCTGTCTGGCGGGCGCGGGCACCAAGGTGGACCCGGAACTGGCCGAGCTGCTGCCGCAGCTGATGTGGCTGAACCAGATGGGCCTGGTGCTGTACTGGGTGTACGACCGGACGGACGACGCCGAACGCAGCCGCCGCCTCGTCGAGCGCACCGCCCCGATCGTCGCGCGGGCCATCGTCCTGTCCCGGTTCCGGGCGCTGCGGCCGCTCGTGCGCCAGGTCCACGAGGTGCTGGAGGAGTTCCTGCCCGGAGTGGCGGGGCGGGCGGCGGACCGGCCGAACCGACGGGCCGAGCCGGCCGAGCCCACCGGCGGAGCTGACCGGCCGAGCTGACCGGCCGAGCTGACCGGCCGGGCCGGCCTCTGCTGCCGTATTGCGGCGTGCACGGCCGAGCGGCCGCCCCGTGGTTCCGGGACGGCCGCTCGGTAAAGCCCTGTGGCGATCAGTACTGACCCTTGCGGGCCTGTCAGATCCAGCCGAGTTCCCACAGCCGCCAGATGCCGGTGCCGTCCGAGAGGTACTGCGAACCGGAGACGTCGGGCTTGGCGACGACGTAGTCCTTCTTCTGCCACAGCGGCACGAGCGGTACGTCCTCGCCCACCAGCTTCTGGAGTTCCTTGAAGTCGGCCGCGGTGCGGCTGCGGTCGCTGAACTGCAGCGTGTCGCTGATCAGCTGGTCCATCTTCTTGCTGCTGTAGCCGTTGTGGAGGCTGCTATCGCGACCGACGAGCGGCTGGCTGAAGGTGTCGGGGTCCGGGTAGTCCGGGAGCCAGCCGACGGCGTACATGTCGTACTTGCCGGCCGCGTAACCCTTCTGGAACGCCGTCCACTCCACGGGCTTCGTCGTGACCTTGAACAGCCCGCCGGCATTCAGCTGGCGCTTGATCTCCGCGGTCTCCGTCGTGTACGCGTCACCGGAGCGGTAGGCGAAGGTGATGGGAAGCGGAAGCTGCACGCCCGCTTCCTGCATCAGCTTTTTGGCGCGCTTGAGATCAGGCGCGGGGTACTCGTCGAAGAACGGGGTGCTGTGCCCGATGTAGCCCTGCGGGATCAGCGAGTAGAGCGGTTCGACGGTGCCCTTGTAGATGTCGGTCACCAGCGGCGCGCGGTCGATGATCGACGCGATGGCCTGCCGGACCCGCTTGTCGGCGAGCGGAGAACCGTCGCGGACGTTGAAGACGAGGTTGCGGATCTCGGCACTGTCCGCCTCGGTGATGCGCTGATCGACGTCACCGGGGTTCAGTTCGGCGAGCGTGGACGGCGGGAGCTGACGATGCGTGACATCGACCCTCCCCGACTTCCAGGCCGCCAGCAGTTCGTCCGACTGCTCGTAGTAGCGGATGTTGACAGGCCCGCCGGTCTTCGACAGCGCACCCTTGTACTTGGGGTTCGGCACCAGTTCGGCCTTGACGCCCGGCTGGTACGACTTGAGCATGTACGGCCCCGAACCCGACACCGAGTTCCCGGTGCGGAGCTCACCGTCCGGGTATTCGTCGCGGTCGACGATCGAACCGGACCCGGTGGCGAGCTTCTGCGGGAAGGTCGCGTCGCGCGAGGAGAGGTTGAAGGTGATCGTCCGGCCATCGGCGACCACGTTCTTCAGGCTGGGGTACAGCACCGAGGGACCGACGTCCGTCTTGATCTTGAGCATGCGCTCGAAGGAGTACTTGACGTCCTCGGCGGTCATCTTCCGACCGTTGGAGAACGTCAGGTCGTCACGGAGCTTGCACTGGTACGTCTGGAGCTTCCCGCCGATGAAGCCGCAGCTCTCGGCGGCGTCCGGCTCGGGGACGATCGCCCCGGACTTGAACGTCATGAGCGACTGGTAGACGTTGCTGTACATCGCCCAGGAGCCGGCGTCATAGGCTCCTGCCGGGTCCAGCGAGGTCACCGCGTCGGTCGTGCCGACGGTGACCGGGTCATCCTTCGCTCCGTCCGAGGGAAGCAACTGCCAGGCGCCTACGCCTGCGATGACCAAAACCGCGAGAATCGCGAGAATCCGTAGTCGGATCGACCGCATTGCCGTGCTCTCCCTTAACAGCCCCACCTCGGCGTCGCGCTCAGATACGCAGATCACCGCACGTTCAGGCTCACCCAATCACACGATTTTCACATCTGGAAGAGGAAATCAGAGGCTCATAGCCTTTTGTTTGTTACTTGAAACATTGGACGGATAGCCGAATACAGAGGGTTGATAACCCGTCACGGAATTCACCTGGAACAGGGCCGGGGGCACCCGTGAGAGGGTCCGACTCAGGCCTGCCTGGAGGCGAGTTCGACGACGGTGACGTCGGAAGGGGCGCCGACCCGCACCGGCGGACCCCAGGCACCGGCGCCGCGCGTGACGTACAGCTGGGTGTCCCCGTAGCGGTCGAGCCCGGCGACCGTGGGATTGGCCAGTTCCGCGATGTAGTTGCCCGGCCAGAGCTGGCCCCCGTGGGTGTGCCCGGACAGTTGCAGGTCCACGCCGTGCGCGACGGCCTCGTCGATGACCACGGGCTGATGCGCCATGAGGACGGCGGCGCGGGACCGGTCCCGGTCACCCAGGGCGCGGTCGAAGTCGGGCCCCTGCCCTTCGCTCTCGCCCCCGATGTCATTGACCCCGGCCAGATCGAAACCGTCGATCTCCACCCGGGCATTCTCCAGCGGGTGCAGCCCCAATTCCCTTACATGATCCACCCATTGGGCCGCACCGGAGTAGTACTCGTGGTTTCCGGTGACAAAGAACGCGCCGTGCCGGGATTGGAGCCGCGCGAGCGGTTCGGCGGCCGGACCGAGATCGGCGACCGATCCGTCGACCAGGTCCCCGACGACCGCGATCAGGTCGGGCTGGGTCCCGTTGACCGTGTCGACGATCCGTTGGGTGTGCGCCCGGCCCAGGATCGGACCGAGATGGATGTCGCTGACGACGGCGATCCGGAAGCCGTGCGCGGACCGGGGCAGCCGGGCGAGCGGGATGGTGACGCGCTTGACCCGAGGGCCGCGCAGCACCCCGTAGGTGCCGTACCCGACCGTACCGAACCCGGCGACGGCGGCGGCGCCCCCGACCGCCCGCGCGACGAAGAGCCGCCGCGAAGGGGAACCGGCGGCGGGTGCGCCGGCCGGCGGGGCTGTCGGCGGGGCGGTGGTCCGGGTGTCCGAGTGGGGCGCGTCGGGCGCGTCGGCGGCCGCCCCGGCGTGCCCGGCCTCCGGTACCGACACCGGCACCATCACCGGCACCGATGCGGCCTCGGCTTCCGCCGTCACCGCCGTCGCCCCGGTCGCCGTCGCCCGGCGCGCGAGCAGCCCGCGCAGCAGCGGCCGTACCGCCTCGCCGACCAGCAGGGCCAGCGTCAGATACAGCAGGGCGGCCAGCCACAGGTAGCCCGGCCAGGCCAGCACCTGTTGGAGCCAGAAGGGTGCACCCGTACGGCCGGAGACGAGGGCGCCGACGCTCAGCAGCGGCAGGACGTACGCCGCCACCGTGCCCGCCCGGCGCAGCAGGCTGCCCGCCGCCGTCGTGTCCCCGACGAAACGGCGCCATACATAGCGGTGCACGACGACGAGCAGCGCGAGCACCACGATCGCCATCAGAGCGAGTCCCACGACTGCCACTTGCACTGCCCCGCCCTGTTTGTCCGTATCCGGTCCCTACGAGGTGCCGAGTCGCTACGCGTCCCGGTTGCGCAATGCCCTGACGCCACGGAACCCGATCACGCCAACCGCCGTCCCCAGGAGAAAGGACGTGATGGCGAGCAGCAGATGCACCCAGAAGTACGCAGTAGGGTCACCCGCGTCGTCGAAGGCGAGACCGCTGCCGTCCTTCCACAGGTTCTTGACGAAAGTGATCCAGATGAACCAGCTCCACACCCCGAAAGCGAGCAGGAACCAGGAGACGGGGCGGCTGAGCTTCATGGAATCAGTATCGCCGCCTCGCTCGGGCCGGCTCGCCCGGGGTGGGCTGTCCTGGCGGTACGCGCGGCGGGTCATACCGTCGGTGTCAATTTTCAGATCAACTGGATGTACGTTCTCGACCGTGTCAGCTCTCAAGAAAACCGCGCTGGCGGTCACCTCTGCCGCTCTGTTGTCCTCTTTTGTCGTCAGCCCTGCCTCGGCGGTCGTCCAGGACACCTCCGACGACACTCCGCAGCCGCCGGCCGGAATGTCGCAGGTCGGTGGCGAACAGCTCGGCCGGACCGGCACCCAGGTCAATCTCGGCCCCGGCGCCCCGGTCCTTCCCAAGGATCTGACCGGACGATCCTGGATGGTCTCGGACGCCGAGAGCGGTGAGGTGCTCGCCTCGCACAATCCGCACTGGCGGCTGCCACCGGCATCCACGCTGAAGATGCTCTTCGCGGACACCGTGATGCCGTCACCGGAACTCCAGCCGAGCACCCTGGAGTACACGGTCAAGGACGAGGATCTCGCCGATCTGGGCGAGGGCAGCAGCCTGGTCGGCATCAAGGAGAACCTCAGCTACACGGTGCACGACCTGTGGCTCGGGGTCTTCCTGCGTTCGGGCAACGACGCGGTGCACGTGCTGGCCTCGATGTACGGCGGTGTCCCGAAGACCGTCCGCGACATGCAGGCGCAGGCCGAGGAGCTGCAGGCCCTGGACACGACCGTCGTGTCGCCCGACGGTTACGACTCCCCCGACCAGGTCTCCAGCGCCTACGACCTCACGCTGTTCGCCCGCAGCGGGCTGCAGAACGCGGACTTCCGCGAGTACTGCTCGACGAGCACGGCGGAGTTCCCCGGCGCGAAGGAGAAGGGCAAGAAGCGCGAGAGCTTCGGCATCCAGAACACCAACCGGCTGCTCACCGGGGCCGACGGCGTCACCCCGTACAAGGGCATCGCGGGCGTCAAGAACGGCTACACGACGCACGCGGGCAACACGTTCACCGGTGTCGCCGAGCGCGACGGCAGGGTGCTGCTGGTCACCGTCATGAACCCGTCGTCCAAGGAGGCGCACGCCGTCTACAACGAGGCGGCGAGCCTGCTCGACTGGGGCTTCAGCGCCAGCGGCAAGGTCACTCCGGTCGGCGAACTGGTCCCCCCGAAGTCCGCCGTGACCGGGGACGGTACGGGCAAGGGCGCCCAGGCCGACGGGTCCGACGGGAGCAAGGGCAAGCACGGCCCGGCGAAGACCCGGCAGGCCGCCGCCGCGGGCGGCTCCGGCGGGGTCGGGGTCGCACTGGGCATCGTCGGCGGGGTGCTGGTGCTGCTGGCCGGGGCCGCGTTCCTGGTCAACCGGCGCTGGCCGCTGCCGGACCTGGTGCGCCGCCGCCCTCGCCGCTGACCCGGCCGCCCGGGGCACTGCCGCCCCGGGCCCCGCCCTCCGGGGCCTTGCCCTCGGGAGCCTTCCCCTCAGGGGCCTTCCTCTCGGGGGCCTCGCCGTCCCGGGCCTTGCCTCCTTGCGCATCTCCGCCTCGCGCCTCGCCGTTCCCGACGGGCCGGGGCTCCTCGGCGCCCTTGCTCTTCGTCGCCGTCCACGCGGCGCAGAACAGCAGCAGCTTCGCGGTGAAGTTGATCCACAGCAGCAGGGCGATCGGCACGCCGAACGCGCCGTACATGCTCTTCGCCGCGACACCCTTCATATAGCTGCCGAGCAGCAGCTTCAGCAGCTCGAAGCCGACCGCGCCGATCAGCGCGGCGACCACCAGCCGGCGCCGCGGCGGCTCCACGCCGGGCAGCAGGGTCAGCAGATAGAGCAGCAGCAGGAAGTCGGCGCACACCGCCACCACCAGGGCCGCGATCCGGAGCAGCACACCGCCCGCACCGTTCTCCGGGATGTTGATCAGATAGGCGACCCAGCCGATGGCGACGGAGCCGACCGAGGAGATCGCCAGGGTCACCAGGGCCGCACCGCCCAGCCCGAACAGCACCCCGGCGTCCTTGAGCCTGCGGATGACCGGATTGCCCTGGTCCAGATCGTCCATGCCCCACACCGCGCGCAGGCAGTCCCGCATCGAGCCGATCCAGCCGATGCCGGTGAGGAGCAGCAGCGCGCCGGCCACCAGTCCGACCGTGCCCGCGTGATCCACCAGATTGTCGATGCCCAGCTGGTCGGAGATGCCGGGGACCTGCTCGGCGATCTTGTGCTCGATCTTGTGCAGCTGCTCGGTGGAGAGCAGCGCCGCGCCGATCGCCGCGCCGACCGCGATCAGCGGGAAGAGTGCCAGGAAGCTGATGAAGGTGATCGCCGCGGCCAGTCTGGCCCAGTGGACCCGTTCGAGCCTCTCGTAGCTGCGCCAGGCGTGCGTCTCCATCAGCCGGGAGACGAGCGGCCCGATGACGGGGAGTTTTTTCAGCCAGTCCATGACGTACGACTACCCTCCCCTCGCCGAAATCCGATGCCCGATGTGCAGCGTAGGAGATGACACTCCCTCAATCACCCATTTCAGTGAGTGTTGTAACAAATCCCTCAAAGGTGTTTTCTCGGGCTATACGGTCACCTCCATGTCTGTCGACACCGTGTCCCTGACCGGCTGGGGCCGCACCGCCCCGACGACCGCGCTGCGCTTTCGCCCCCGTAGTTACGAGGAGGCGGCGGCGACGGTACGCGGCTGCGGGCCCCGTGGCTCGATCGCCCGCGGACTGGGCCGGTCGCACGGCGACGCGGCGCAGAACGCGGGGGGTTCCGTACTCGACATGACGAGGCTGAACCGGATTCGCGCCTTCGACGCCGGGTCCGGGGTGGTGGTGTGCGAAGCGGGCGTGAGCCTGCACCGGCTGATGGAGGTGCTGCTTCCGCTCGGCTGGTTCGTGCCGGTGACGCCCGGCAGCCGGTACATCACCGTGGGCGGCGCGATCGGCTCCGACGTCCACGGCCACAACCACCGCGCCGCGGGCTCCTTCTCCCGCCACGTCACGGAGTTCGAACTGCTCACCGCCGACGGCGAGGTGCGCGCGGTCCGGCCCGGCACCCCGCTCTTCGACGCGACCGCGGGCGGCATGGGCCTGACCGGGGTGATCCTCTCGGCCACCCTCCGGTTCCACCCCGTCAAGACGTCCCTGATGTCGGTCGACACCGAACGGGCCACCGATCTCGACGACCTGCTGGCCCGCCTCACCGCGGGCGGCCGACGCCACCGCTACGAGTCCGCCCGGGTCGACCTGACCTCTCGCGGCCGGGCGACGGGCCGGGCCGTCCTGACCCGGGGGGAGCACGCGTCCCTGGACACGCTCCCGGCGCACGCTCGGCGCGCACCGCTCTCCTACTTCCGCCCCACCCAACTGCCCGCCGCCCACTCGCTCGTTCCGGATCTCGTCCCCGGAGGGCTGCTCGGCCGCACCTCGGCAGCCGCTCTGGCCGAACTCAGGTACCGCCGGGCCCCCAGGTCCCGCACCGGCGAACTCCAGCGGCTCTCCGCCTTCCTCCACCCGCTGGACGCCGTGCCGCACTGGAACCGGATCCATGGGCACGGCGGCTTCGTGCACTACGAGTTCGCCGTCGGCCACGGGCAGGAGGAGACCCTGCACCGGATCGTCCGGCAGATCTCCCAGCGGCGCTGCCCGTCGTTCCTCGCCGTGCTGAGGCGGTTCGGCGCGAGCGATCCCGGCCTGCTGTCGTTCCCGGTACCCGGCTGGGCCCTGGCCCTCGACCTGCCGGCCTCCCTGCCGGGGCTGGGCCGCTTCCTCGACGGCCTGGACGAGGAGGTGGCGGCCGCGGGCGGCCGGGTCTGCCTGACGAACGACTCCCGGCTGCGCCCGGACGTGCTGGCCGCGATGTACCCGCGGCTGAGCGAATTCCGGGCACTGCGTGCCGAGTTGGACCCGAACGGGGCGTTCCGCTCGGACCTCTCGCGCCGGCTGTCGCTCTGACCGCCGCCCTGGTGGTCGCCACGGCCGCGGCTCCGGCCGTCGCCCCGCCCCGCTCCCCCGCCCCGCCCTCCGCCTTCCGTCTTCCCTAAGGAGCGTTTCCGTGAAGGATGCCTTCGGTGCCCCGCAGTCCCTGCTCGTCCTCGGCGGCACATCGGAGATCGGGCTCGCCACCGCACGCCGCCTGATCGCCTGCCGCACGCGCACGGTCTGGCTGGCCGGGCGCCCCTCCCCCGCCCTGGAGTCGGCCGCGGCCGAGCTGCGCGGGCGGGGGGCCTATGTCCGTACCGTCGACTTCGACGCACTGGACACCCAGTCCCACGAGACCACCCTCGGCAAGATCTTCACCGAGGGCGACATCGACATGGTGCTGCTCGCGTTCGGCATCCCCGGCGACCAGGAACGCGACGAGGAGGAACCGCTCTCCGCGGTCCGGGTCGCCCAGACGAACTACACGGGGGCCGTCTCCGCCGGGCTGGTGTGCGCCGGCGCACTCCAGGCGCAGGGGCACGGTTCGCTGGTGGTGCTGTCGTCGGTGGCGGGGGAGCGCGCGCGGCGTGCGGACTTCATCTACGGGTCGAGCAAGGCGGGCCTGGACGCGTTCGCCCAGGGGCTCGGGGACGCGCTGCACGGCACGGGCGTGCACGTGATGGTCGTACGCCCCGGTCTCGTACGGCCGGCCGGTACGGCTCGGTCCGGCGCTGCGGCCGGTACGGACACGCGGGCCGGTACGGATACGCGGGCCGGTACGGCGGCCGTGGCGCCGCTCGCGACGATCCCGTTCACCCGGGCACCCCTCGTGACCACACCCGAAGCGGTCGCGGCCGCGATCGTGACAGGTCTGCGGAGGCGTTCGGAGACGGTGTGGGTGCCTGGGGCGCTACGGGCGGTGATGTCGGCGCTACGGCATGTACCGCGGCCGCTGTTCCGCCGCCTGCCGGTCTGACCGGACCGGCTAACGGCCTGATCGGGCCGGTCCGACGGGGCCGGTCAGACCCTGTGCGCGGGGGTCAGGGGTGGAGCGAGGGCGCGTCCACGGAGCCGCTGCTCTGCGCGGGAAGGGCGGGGGCGCCGCCGCCCGCCGCGAACGGGAACTCGTTGATCTTGCGCCAGACGCTGTCCGGACCCTGCTCGTACAGCGCGAAGGAACCGCAGGTCCAGGCGGCCTCGTAGTCGCCGAGCTCCGCGTACGCCCGGTCCATCGCCTCTTCGGTGATGCCGTGCGCCACAGTCACATGCGGGTGGTACGGGAACTGGAGGTCGCGCACCAGCGGCCCGGAGGCGTCCCGGACCCGCTTCTGCAGCCAGGAGCAGGCCGAGGCGCCCTCGACGACCTGGACGAAGACGACCGGCGAGAGCGGCCGAAAAGTGCCGGTGCCGGACAGTCGCATCGGGAAGGGGCGGCCGCCGGTCGCGATCCCGGCGAGGTGCGCCTGGATCGCGGGCAGGTCGGCCGCCTCCGCTTCGGTCGGCGGGAGAAGGGTGATGTGGGTGGGAATGCCATGTGCGGCAGGGTCCCCGAAGCTCGCGCGCCGCTCCTGGAGCAGGCTGCCGTAGGGCTCCGGGACCGCGATCGAAACGCCGAGCGTTACGGTCCCCACATCGTTCTCCTCAATCCTCGATGGTCTGTTTTCAGCCAATCCTGGCCGCAAACTTCACGCCGCCAGTGTGCCGCCTGTGGAGGTGATAAAGCCAGGGTCCTTGGACTCAGTGCTTCGCCGGCAGCAGACCCATCCGGTCATAGGTCCGCGCCAGGGTCTCGGCGGCGACGGCCCGGGCCTTCTCCGCTCCCTTGGCCAGAATGGAGTCCAGCGTCTCGGTGTCGTCGAGATATTCCTGGGTGCGGGTCCGGAACGGTGTGACGAACTCGACCATGACCTCGGCGAGGTCGGTCTTCAGCGCACCGTAGCCCTTGCCCTCGTACTTCTGCTCCAGATCCGGGACAGAGGTGCCGGTGAGGGTGGAGTAGATGGTCAGCAGATTACTGACACCCGGCTTCTCGGCCTGGTCGAAGCGGATCACCGTGTCGGTGTCGGTGACCGCGCTCTTCACCTTCTTGGCGGTGGTCTTCGGCTCGTCGAGGAGGTTGATCAGGCCCTTCGGGGTGGCCGCCGACTTGCTCATCTTGGCGGACGGGTCCTGGAGGTCGTAGATCTTCGCCGTCTCCTTGAGGATGTACGGGTCCGGCACGGTGAAGGTGTCGCCGTAGGTGCCGTTGAACCGCTCGGCGAGGTTCCGGGTCA
Organism: Streptomyces brevispora; assembly: GCF_007829885.1. Taxonomy (NCBI): domain Bacteria; kingdom Bacillati; phylum Actinomycetota; class Actinomycetes; order Kitasatosporales; family Streptomycetaceae; genus Streptomyces; species Streptomyces brevispora. Next base: position 3,955,176 of record NZ_VIWW01000001.1, on the reverse strand, counting down.
GCTCCAGGTGCTGGCGCTGGTCCTCGCCCACCGGGACCTGGTCGGCCTGGTAGAGCAGGATGTCGGCGACCATCAGCATCGGGTAGGTGAAGAGCCCGACGGTGGTGCGGTCGGCACCCTGCTTGGCGGACTTGTCCTTGAACTGCGTCATCCGGGACGCCTCGCCGAAACCGGCCAGACAGTTCATGACCCAGCCGAGCTGGGCGTGCTCGGGAACATGGCTCTGGACGAAGAGCGTGCAGCGCTCCGGGTCGAGCCCGGCGGCGAGCAGCTGGGCGACGGCGAGCCGGGTGTTGGCGCGCAGTGCCGCGGGGTCCTGCGGGACGGTGATCGCGTGCAGGTCGACGACCATGTAAAAGGCGTCGTGGGACTCCTGCAGAGCCACCCACTGGCGGACCGCGCCGAGATAGTTGCCGAGGTGGAACGAGCCTGCGGTGGGCTGGATTCCGGAGAGCACACGGGGACGTTCAGAGGCCATGGACATCATTGTCTCAGGTACGGAAGCGATCTCGGGCAGCCGGTGTATGAAAGGTGTGAGGACGCGGGAGAGGGTCCCGCCGCCGGACCGGAAGGAGACCGGAAGAGGCGCGGAGGAGGGCCGGAGGAGAGGCGGAAGAGGCGCGGAAGAGTCACGTAAGAGGGGCGGAAGAGGGCGCGCCTCGCCGTGGATGCCGACGGTGTGGGCGGCGCGGGCCGACCGGCCAGGGCGGAGAGCCCCCGGGAGCGGCCCGTGACGGCGGCCGGTCGATCTCCGACGCGGGCGGTGGGGCCACCACGACAGAGGAAAACGCGGGCGCGCCGTGCGGTGAAGGTTTCCTCGTGGGTGATCCGACCGACGATACAGAGAGGGCACACCAACCCGAGCCGCACGACGAACGGAGACCCCGTGTCGACCACGGAAAACGCCATCGCCTCCACCGAGGCGCACAGCGCGCACAACTACCACCCGTTGCCGGTCGTCGTCGCGACGGCCGAGGGCGCCTGGATGACCGATGTCGAGGGGCGGCGCTATCTCGACATGCTCGCCGGCTACTCGGCGCTCAACTTCGGTCACGGCAACCGCCGTCTGATCGACGCGGCCAGGGAGCAGCTGGAGCGGGTGACGCTCACCTCGCGGGCATTCCATCACGACCGGTTCGCCGACTTCTGTACGCAGCTCGCCGAGTTGTGCGGCATGGAGATGGTGCTGCCGATGAACACCGGGGCGGAGGCCGTGGAGACGGCGGTGAAGACCGCCCGCAAGTGGGGCTACCTGGTCAAGGGCGTCCCGCACGACATGGCGAAGATCATCGTCGCCTCGGACAACTTCCACGGCCGGACGACGACGATCATCAGCTTCTCCACGGACCACGAGGCCCGTTCGGACTTCGGCCCGTACACGCCGGGGTTCGAGATCGTGCCGTACGGGGACCTGACCGCGCTGCGGGCCGCGATGACGGAGAACACCGTGGCGGTGCTGCTGGAGCCGATCCAGGGCGAGGCCGGGGTGCTGGTGCCGCCGCCCGGCTATCTCCCCGGGGTCCGGGAGCTGACCCGCGAGCGGGACGTGCTGTTCATCGCGGACGAGATCCAGTCGGGTCTCGGCCGGACCGGGAGGACGTTCGCGTGCGAGCACGAGGGCGTCGTGCCGGACATGTACGTGCTCGGCAAGGCGCTGGGCGGCGGGATCGTGCCGGTGTCGGCCGTGGTGTCCTCGGCCGCGGTACTGGGGGTGTACCGGCCCGGGGAGCACGGGTCCACGTTCGGCGGCAACCCACTGGCGTGCGCGGTCGCGCTGGAGGTCATCGCGATGCTCCGCACCGGTGAGTTCCAGCAGCGGGCGACGGAGCTGGGCGACCACCTCCACCAGGAGCTGGGCCTGCTGGTGGGCGGCGGAGCCGTGGAGGCGGTACGGGGGCGCGGGCTGTGGGCGGGCGTCGACATCGAGCCGAGCCACGGCACGGGCCGGGAGATCTCCGAAAAGCTGATGGACCGCCGGGTGCTGGTGAAGGACACCCACGGCTCGACGATCCGGATCGCCCCGCCGCTGGTGATCAGCAAGGAGGACCTGGACTGGGGCCTGCAACAGCTCCGCGACGTCCTGCGCGGCTGAGTCCTCCGCGGCTGGGTCCTGGCGCGACTGGGCCCTCGACTGGGGCCTGCGTGAACGGGTCCTCGGCCGGGCCCTGGCGCGCCTGAGTGTTCGGCTGGGTCCGTGACTGGGTCCTGCGCGGCTGACCGCGTCCGTTGGGTGCCCGGCGGGTGGCAGGCGGGTGGCCGGGCGGCACCGGCCACCCCAGTAGAGTCCCCGTGTGCTCCTGGGGATGATCTGTGCGCTCGGTTCCGCGGTCTGCTTCGGCACGGCCTCCGTACTTCAGGCCGTCGCCGCGCGGGCCGCAGCCGAGCCGGGGGCAGGTGCGGGGGTCGATCCGGCGCTGCTGCTGCGGGCGCTGCGGCAGTGGCGTTACGTCGCCGGGCTCGCGCTGGACGGCCTCGGCTTCGTCCTCCAGATCATCGCCCTGCGCTCCCTGCCCATCTACGCGGTGGGCGCGGCCCTGGCCGCGAGTCTCGCCGTGACCGCGGTCGTCGCCGCCCGCCTGCTCCGGGTACGGCTGAGCGCCACGGAGTGGACGGCCGTCGGCGTGGTCTGCGCGGGCCTGGGCATGCTCGGGCTCGCCTCCGGCGGCGAGGGGCACCTGCCCGGCTCGGACGCGTTGCGCTGGTCGATGCTCGGTATCGCCCTCGGCATCCTGCTGATCGGCACGATGGCCGGACGGCTGCCGGAGCGGGCGCGCGCGCTGGTCCTGGGGCTCGGCGCGGGCTGCGGGTTCGGGGTGGTGGAGGTCGCCGTCCGGCTCATCGACGACGTCTCACCGGCCGCGCTGCTCACCAACCCTGCCGTGTACGCGCTGCTGGTGGGCGGCGGCTCGGCGTTCCTGCTGCTCACCTCGGCGCTGCAACGCGGCTCGGTGACGACGGCGACGGCGGGCATGGTCCTGGGCGAGACGATCGGACCCGCGCTGGTGGGCGTCATCTGGCTCGGGGACCGTACCCGCGAGGGCCTCGGCTGGCTGGCGGTGACCGGCTTCGCGGTGGCCGTGGCGGGCGCGCTGGCCCTGGCCCGCTTCGGCGAGGCCCCCGCGGAGGACGCGGCCGGGGACGCGCCTGCGGTGAGCCCGAGGTAGGGGCCCGGCGGCATCAGCTGCTGCGACAGCCACGTCGTCGGGGCCGCACGCGCTGGGGGCCTTGGCGAGCGTGAGGGCCCGGCCCCGGTCGTGGACCTCCCCGGCGAGGGCTTGGCGGCTGTGCGGGGCGAGGACGGTCGGCATCTCCAGGCTCGACCGCATCGAGGAGATGCTGGGACGCTTACCGGACCGCGTGTTCGCGTTCGACGAGTACGGCCCGCTCGGTATCCGCCCCACCACAGGAGCCGGCTGGGCTCCCGCACAAGCCCCCTCTCACAGCGGCCGACCCCTGCCGCCGCCACCTCGCGGCCGCCTCCGAGCGCGAATGACCCACCCACCCGGCGAGCCTTCCCGGTCAGAGCACCAGGCGCGGCCTCCGGGCACGGGGTTCTCTTCGCTGGTACCGCGCCACGACTGGTCCACCTCATGGCCGGACGGCTCGTAGCCCTCCGGGCATACGGTGTCTGCTCGCTTCTGGGTAGCCTGAGCAGAGTCGCGGATCCCGCGGTTCAGGCAGGTGAACAGGCCTGGTCTCCTTGGGAGTTGCCGACGTACGTGCTGGCTCAAGGCGCTGTCGTGGGCCGGCTCTGTTCGCGCCACGCCTTGGGCGAGACGCCGTAGGCCTGCTTGAACACCTTGCTGAAGTGGGTCGCGTCCACGAAGCCCCAGCACCGTCTGACGGCCTAGCCAGTGCTCCGACCGGGTCATCGAGACAGTCGCCCGCGACGCCTACGGCTTCCGCACCCCCGGCAACCAGCGCTTACGCACCCGCTGCGCGACCACCCGTCGAGCCCGTGGACTACTCGATGCCCGCTAATTTCGTTGAGCCCGCACCCTGCAATCGTGTTGGCTAGCGGCACCGAACTGTCGGTACCGCAGGTGCCCGCTCGGCTGTAGCAGGGAGTTGAACGTGCAGGACATTGTTGTCGACCCGGTTGCCCATAATCGGGCAGCCTGGGACAGATATGTCCAAGAGGGCAACGAGTGGTCGAGGCCGGTGAGCGCTGAGGATGTCGAGCGCGCCCGCAGGGGCGACTGGTCGATTGTTCTCATCGGGCATGAGCCAGTCGACCGCTCCTGGCTGCCGACGGACCTGACCGGCAAGGACGTGTTGTGCCTGGCCTCCGGCGGTGGCCAGCAGGGTCCGATCCTCGCCGCCGCAGGGGCGCGGGTCACCGTATTCGACAACTCACCCCGCCAGCTCGGCCAGGACCAGATGGTGGCGGCGCGCGACGGACTCGCTCTGCACACCGTTCTGGGCGACATGCGCGACCTCAGCGCCTTCGGCGACGCAGCATTCGACGTCGTATTCCATCCGGTCTCCAACCTGTTCGTACCAGACTTGGCGGCGGTGTGGCGTGAGTGCTTCCGTGTCCTGCGACCGGGCGGAACTCTGCTCGCGGGCTTCCTCAACCCTGATGTGTACTTGTTCGACCACGAGGCGCTCGACGAGCGCGGCGAGCTGATCGTCGTGCACAAGCTGCCCTACAGCGATGTCACGCAGTACTCCGCCGAGGAACGCGCCACGAAGTTCGGCGCGGATGCCGCTCTTGAATACAGCCACACCCTCACCGACCAGATCAGCGGGCAACTCGCCGCGGGGTTCGTCCTCACCGGCTTCACGGAAGCGCCGCACCAGTCCAACGCGTCCGCCCCATACATGTCGCACTATTTTGCGACGCTGGCGGTCAAGCCGGGCTGACCCAGCCGTGGGGCCGGCCGAGACGGCCGTGTCTCCGCATGGCCAAGCGGAGCGCTGTGCCGGCCCGACCCCCCACTGACTTCGCTGAGCCCCCTTGCGGGAGATGACGGGCAGGATCCGGCGTTCGCGCAGCGCGTCGCGGTTGGAGTGGGAGTCGTTGCCCTTGTCGCCGAGCAGGGCGTCGGGCCGGTGGCGGGACCAGTCGAGTTCGCCGGCCGCGCTCAGCTCGGCGAGCAGGACCCGGTGCAGCCGGTCGAAGACCCCTGCCTTCTGCGGCGTCGCGGCGGGACGTTCGCCGTGTCCGGCGGGAAGCCCCGCCGCGCGCCGGGGCCGCTCTGCATCGGTACGTGTCGGGCCCAGGCCCTCAGACAGCGCCGAACTCTCCGGCCTTGACGCCCGCCACGAAGGAGGCGAACGAGCCGGTAGCTACGTCCAGGACTGGGCCGGCCGGGGACTTGGAGTCACGGACGGGGACGATGCCGCGCGCGGCGACGAGGTTGGCGGCGACCTCGACGCACGTGCCGCCGTTGTCGCTGTACGAGGACTTGAACCAACTGGGGGATTCGGTCGTCACGGGGTGCCCTTTCGCGCACCCGGGTGTTTCGCTTCGCCGAGTCGAGGGGCCGGCGCCGGCTCTGGCCGGGACTGATCAGGGTTGCCGGTCGGCGGGTGCGGGTGTGTTTGCGGGCGTGGCTGTGTGAACAGTCCTGGTTCGGTCTCGTCGAGGAATCCGAGGCCAACGAGGCGTTTGAGCTCAGCGCGGGTGCCTTCGGTGCGCTCGGGCAGGAGCGGAAGACCCAACGATGAGCGATCGAGTCCGTCGCGCTTCCAGACATCGAAGTAGTAGCGCACCGCGCCGGTCGGCGGCAGGTCGTGTGGCAGCAGTTCCCACTGGCAGCCTGTTCGGGTCCGGTACCGCAGCGCTTTGACGATCTCCCGCATCCTGTAACGCTCCTGATGTCCGGAGCCCGAGGGATGCTGCGCCTTCCACGCTGCGATCAGCGGCTCGATCACCACACAATCCAACTAACCCAAAACGGCGGAAGACTTATTGCCCTCTCAGAACTCCCACCAGAGATCGATGCTCGGGTGGACTCGCTCGCGCAGGCAGCTTGAGTGCGAGTAGGCATGCTGCCGCACGTCACCGCCCCGCCGGATCGACCGCACCGAGCCTGAGTACGGTCGCCCCCTCGTCCTGATCAAGATCAATGATCAGGTAGCAGAAGCAGCAAGTGGGGTTCAGCTCCAAGATGCCCTCCCTGGCGGCCGAGCCGACGGCGCCGCCCACGTCGCCTCGCAGACCCTACGTCGAACGGACTCCGACATCGGGACAAGTCCTTACGGCCTCACCCGGGACTTCGCGACTGCCGCCCGGCCGTCAACGGTCCGGAACTGACCGCCGCCGCGCGATCCGCGGGGTGGAGGCGGAAGTCGGAGCGGGTGTCAGTCCTGGCTTTGGCGCATGGAGGGACGGATACCCGCGGCCACCAGGTCCGCGACGGCCGTCCTGGGGTCGGGGCCAGTGACCAGGGCCTCGCCGACCAGGACCGCGTCCGCGCCGTGGTCGGCGTAGGCGATCAGGTCCTGCGGGCCGCGCACCGCGGAGGCCGCGACCTTGACGATGTGATCCGGGATCGAAGGGGCGACCTTGGCGAAGGTGTCCCGGTCGACGTGGAGGGTCTTCAGGTTGCGGGCGTTGACGCCGATGACGCATGTGGGCCCGTGGTGCCGGTCGGCACCACGGGCGCACATGCGTACGCCGGCCCTCAGTCCCAGATGAGCCTGCCGTCCTGAACACGTCCCGCAGCGCGCTGCGCCCCCGCGGAAATCTGCTCCATGAGGACGGCCGTCTCGCTGAACAGAGCAGTCAGTGACTCGTGAACTCCGAAGGACGGCGCATCACCATCGCCGAACGAACCGATCCGGCCGCTGCGCACATCCAGGAACATGCCGTAACAGGCATCATCGTCCGAGACGATCGGAATCCACTGCTCGTGCCAGAAGGGAAACTCCGGATCGTCGGACGGGTCGTCGCGCTCGATCTCCCTCTTGAAGTGGTACGTCCGCTCCATGGCCGCCAGTCCCAGCACATCGCGGTTGCCGGGCACGACCCCTTCCGTGACACCAACAGGGCCGTTGTCGGCCCCGGATGCCAGGAGCCACGTCCGAAGCTCAACCGGGAAACCGACGCCCATGCGCTCCTCGGCCGCGGTGATCGCTGCCGGCGTGGCGGGAGCGAGGACCGACGACGCGGTCGCCGGTGCATTCGTCTCCAGCCAGTCCACCAATCGCTGCCACGCCGGCCGCACATCCCCCATGGTCATCCCTCTCCCGGACAGTTGCCTCACAGCGGACAGCGAGTCCGTCGCACCTGGTAGCGACGGCTCGGTGGCTCTTGAGGCGGTTGATTCCGCACTCGACCGCGTGCACGGCCCAGATGTCCGGGTGGCGGAACTCCCTCGACGCACACCCGGTCGTACGCCCTACTCCGGTGCCCGGAAGCCGCCGATCTCCCGCTCAAGCAGTTCGGCCAGCCGCAGCGGGGTGCGGTCCTCGAACATCGGCCCGATGAGCTGCACTCCCACCGGCAGACCCTCGGGGGACCGGCCCGCCGGTACGGCGGTGGCGGGCAGGCCGGGCATCGTGGGCAGACCGGCCCAGACGAGCTGGTCGAAGTAAGGGTACTCGGCGCCCTCGATGTCGATCCGGCGTTCCATCGGATTGGGGGTGTGGTCGTGCGGGAACGCCGGAGTGGGCGTGATCGGGCACACCACGGCATCGAACTCGGCGAACAGTTGCCGCCAGCCGTGACGGTGCAGTTCACGGCGGTTGTTCGCCTGGAGCCAGTCGCGGTGGCTGAACACCATGGCGCGCAGCCGTGCCGCGTCGAGACTCCGGTCGTCCGCGCTCAGACCGGCGGCACGGGTCCGCAGCCGGTCGTACGATTCGACGGGAAAACGCGCGACGGAGCCCGAGACCAGCAACTGGCTGTAGAGCGTCCCGGCCTCGGCCAGATCGGGCAGCAGCGGACTGTGCCGTTCGACGTGGGCGCCGCCGTCGACCAGCGCGTCGGCCACTCGGTTCACGCCCGCCCGCACCGCCGACCCGGTCGCAATGAGCGGATGCTCGTCGAGGACCAAGACCCTGAAGTCGCGAAGCCGTTCGTGGCGCGCGGGCGGCAACCTCAAGTGGTGCGCCACGCCGAACGTCAATGGATCCGGACCGGCCATGACGTCGAGCAGGAGCGTGAGGTCGCGGGCGCTGCGCGCCATCGGACCGACGACGGCGAGGTCGAGATCGACCGGCAGGGCCGGTGCGGACGGCGCGACCATACCGCGGTTGGCCACCAGCCCGAGTGTCGGCTTGTGCGCGTAGACACCGCAGAAATGCGCGGGGGTGCGCAACGAACCGGCGAGGTCGGAGCCGATGGACAGCGCGCCGAACCCGCACGCCAGGGCCGCCGCCGATCCGCCGGAGGATCCGCCCGGCGTGCGGCCGTGGTCCCACGGGTTGTTGGTGGTGCCGTGGATCTCGTTGAAGCTCTGGATGTCCTGCAGCCCCAAGGGCACATTGGTCTTGCCGAGCACCACCGCGCCGGCGGCCCTGAGCCGCGACACCTGTACCGCGTCCTCGTCCGGCACATGGTCCCGGTGTTGCGGCATGCCCCACGTCGTGGGCAGCCCGGCGATGTTGTAGGACTCCTTGACCGTCACCGGGATGCCGAGCAGCGGCCGGTCCTCGCCGCGGGAACGCGCCTGGTCGGCGCCGCGCGCGGCGGCCCGTGCGCGGTCGAAGTCCGGCACACAGATCGCGTTGATCGCCTTGTCGTCCCGCTCGATACGGGTGATCGCCTCGTCGGTCAGTTCCACCGAGGTCACTTCACCGGCGCGTAAAGCAGCCGTGAGTTCTTCCGCCGTTCGAAAACTCCACTCCATGATTTCGACCGTAACGGCCCCTTGAGCAGGCCACAAAGCACAACTTCGCGCAACGGGACGGACGCCTTCCCACGGCAGAATCCCAGCCCGGCCCGCCGTGCGCTGAGGTCCACACAGAGGTCATCTCACGGCAGCACCCGCACGAGCGCGTCCAGCGTGCCGGCCCAGGCGCTGTCGGTCGGGGTTCCGTAGCCGATGACCAGGGCCTCGCGTCGCACCTCGGCGTCCGGGTGGCGGAAGAAGGACAGCCCCTGCACCACCAGCCCCTGCCAGGCCGCCGACCGGACCACGTCCGCCTCGCTTCCCTCCGGGAGTTCGAGCACGGCGTGCAGCCCGGCGGCGATGCCGCTGACCTCGATGGACGGGGCCCGTTCGGCCAGCGCCGCGACGAGCTGGTCGCGGCGGTTGCGGTAGCGCAGCCGCATGGCACGCACATGCCGGTCGTACGCGCCGGAGGCGATGAACTCCGCGAGCGTCAGCTGGTCCAGCGCGCTGGACGCCCAGTCGCTCGGTCCCTTCGCCGCGGTGACCTCGCCGACCAGCGACCGCGGCACCACCATCCAGCCCAGCCGCAGCCCCGGTGCCAGGGACTTGCTGGTCGTGCCCAGGTACACGACGCGCTCGGGGTCCAGTCCCTGGAGTGCGCCGACCGGCTGGCGGTCGTAGCGGAACTCCCCGTCGTAGTCGTCCTCCAGGATCAGGCCGCCGGTGGAACGGGCCCAGTCGACCGCCGCGGCCCGCCGGTCGGGGTGGAGCGGCGCCCCGGTCGGGAACTGGTGCGCGGGGGTCAGCAGCACCGCGCCCGCGCTCCGCATGCGGTGGAGTTCGCCGGTCCGGGAGCCGAACTCGTCGAGCGGCAGGCAGGGTATGCGCATCCCGGCCTCGGTGAGCAGGCGTGTGTGCACATCCAGCCCGTACGACTCGACGGCCACTTCCCGTACCCGGCGCTCCCGCAGCACCTTCGCCATCAGCGTCAGACCGTGGAGGAAGCCGGAGCAGACGACGATGCGTTCGGGGTCCGCGTACACGCCGCGGGCCCGTGCCAGATAGCCGGCGAGCGCGGTGCGCAGTTCGACGCGGCCGCGCGGATCGCCGTAGCCGAAGGCGTCGTTGGGTGCGGCGGTGAGGGCCCGCCGGGCCGCCTTGAGCCACGCGGCGCGGGGGAACGTCGCCAGGTCGGGCGAGCCGGGCAGCAGGCTGTAGGCGGGGCTGGTGCGGGGCTGCCGGGAACGCGGGACCCTGGTGGCAGCCCGGCGGGGTTCGGCGCGCTGCGCGACCCGGGTGCCGGAGCCCTGCCGGGCGGTGAGCCAGCCCTCGGCGACCAGTTCCGCGTAGGCGTCGGCGACGGTGTTGCGGGCGATGCCGAGGTCGGCCGCCAGGGTGCGGGACGACGGCAGCCGGGTCCCCGGTGCCAGCCGGCCCGTCCGGGCCGCCTCGCGCAGGGCGTCGATGAGGCCGGCCCGCAGTCCGGTGGCGCCGGCCGGGTCGATGTGCAGGTCGGCACCGAAAGTGGCCCAGGCATCTGTCATGCAAATGGACCATACCGCTGCGCCACTCAGCGCGTAGCGTCGTATCCATGACGACGAACGCGCACAGCCACGCAACCTCCGAGTACACCACCGAGCACACGCCCCGCATGCAGTGGAGCGAGCACGCACCCGAGGTCTACAAGGCGATGGCCCGCCTGGAAGCCGCGTCCCGCAAGGGGCTCGACCCGGTCGTGGCCGAACTGGTGAAGATCCGGTCCTCGCAGCTCAACCACTGCGCGTTCTGCCTCGACATGCACACCAAGGACGCCCTCGCGGCGGGTGAGTCCGCCCAGCGGATCATGCAGCTCAGCGCATGGGAGGAGTCGCAGCACTTCTACACGCCGAAGGAGATCGCGGCGATCGAGCTGACCGAGGCGGTGACCGTCCTGACCGACGGTTTCGTGCCGGACGAGGTGTACGCGAAGGCCGCGAAGCACTTCGACGAGACGGAGCTCGCCCACCTCATCGCCGCGATCATCACGATCAACGCCTGGAACCGGTTCGCCGTGACCACCCGTATGGTCCCGGGCCACTACACCCCCGGCGACGTCCACAGCTGACCGGCCGCCCCCGTACGCCCGTCCCGCAGGACCGCGGACGGGCCGCGGAGCGCCTGACCGCGGCCCGTACGGGAAACACCACGCCCCCGGCAGCGACTGACAGTTGCCGGGGGCGGAGGCGTACTCGCGAACGGGTGAAGACCGAACGGGTGAAGACCGAACGGATCAGGCCGAACCGATCAGGCCGAACGGATCAGATGAGGCCGAGCTCGCGGACCGCGTCGCGCTCCTCGGTGAGCTCCTTCACCGACGCGTCGATGCGCGCACGGGAGAACTCGTTGATGTCCAGGCCCTGGACGATCTTGTACGTGCCGTTCTCCGTGGTGACCGGGAACGACGAGATGATGCCCTCGGGGACGCCGTAGGAGCCGTCCGACGGGATACCCATGGACGTCCAGTCGCCGGCGGCGGTGCCGTTGACCCAGGTGTGCACGTGGTCGATGGCGGCGTTCGCGGCGGAGGCGGCCGAGGACGCGCCACGGGCCTCGATGATCGCGGCGCCGCGCTTGGCGACGGTCGGGATGAAGGTGTCGCCCAGCCACGCCTCGTCGTTGACGAGCTCGGCGGCGTTCTTGCCGGCGATCTCCGCGTGGAAGATGTCCGGGTACTGGGTGGCCGAGTGGTTGCCCCAGATCGTCAGCTTCTTGATGTCGGAGACGGCAGCACCGGTCTTGGCGGCCAGCTGCGAGATCGCGCGGTTGTGGTCCAGCCGGGTCATCGCGGTGAAGCGCTCGGCCGGTACGTCCGGGGCGGCGGCCTGCGCGATGAGCGCGTTGGTGTTGGCCGGGTTGCCGACGACGAGGACCTTGATGTCGTCCGCGGCGTTGTCGTTGATCGCCTTGCCCTGCGGCTTGAAGATGCCGCCGTTGGCGGAGAGCAGGTCGCCGCGCTCCATGCCCTTGGTGCGCGGGCGGGCGCCGACGAGCAGGGCGACGTTCGCGCCGGCGAAGCCGACATTGGCGTCGTCGGTGATCTCGATGTCGCGCAGCAGCGGGAAGGCGCAGTCGTCGAGCTCCATCGCGGTGCCCTCGGCGGCCTTCAGACCCTGCGGGATCTCCAGGAGACGCAGATTGACCGGCACGTCCGGGCCGAGCAGGTGGCCGGAGGCGATGCGGAAGAGCAGCGCGTAGCCGATCTGGCCGGCTGCGCCGGTCACGGTGACATTCACGGGAGTGCGGGTCATGGCGATCTCCGTTAGACAGCTGGCGGTGAGGGCTCCTGGCCCCTGGTGCTGGACATCCCTGAATCTTGATGTGAAGAGATATCCAGCGATCAGGCTATCCGACCCGGAACCCCGCGGCTGCCCAGCCCCCTGTGGCACCGCACACAACCGGTCACTCCCCGCTCACCCCGTTCGTCGACTCAACCGGTCACCGGCTCAGCCGGTCGCTTCGGTCGTGCACCCCTTCGTGCCGGTGGCGAGGGTGGCGCACGCCTTGACGTCGGCGACCCGCTTCACGGCGACCATCGGGGTGTACGTGTCCGCCGAGGCGGACACCGTGCCGTCCTGCCCCGCCCCGCCCGCGCTGATCCGAATGGTGTCGCCGGTGGTCGCCTTGGTGATCCGGGCCCACGCCGCCGCACAGGTCTCGCTGTAGCGCACCTCGACGAGGCTTCCGCCGACGGTGACGCTGGAGACCGTACGGACGTACTCGCCGCCGCAGCCCATGTCCTCGGGGTCCTGCCCGGCGCAGTCGGAGCCGCTGCACCCGACCCCGGCCGGCAGCTTCGGCGCACTGGTCGTCGGTGTCGGGGAAGGGGCGGCCGCCTTGTCGCCGTCGGGGTCACCGCCCGAACCGGTCAACAGCACCGCACCGGTCACCACCAGCAGGGCGCCCACCACGGCCGCCGCGATCACGAACGGTTTACGGCGGCCGCCGTCACGGCCCCGGCTCCGGCCACCGTCACCGCCGCGATGCGCGGGCGGCAGGCCGGGCCCCGCACCCATCGGCGCGTTCGGCCAGGCCTGCGGCTGCTGCGGCACAGTCCCGCGCTGGACCGGTACGGACGGAGCGTGGCCCCCGCCGCTCGCGCCCGCCCCGCCCTCGGCCATGCCGGCACCGCCGGAGGGGCGGCTCCTGCCGTGACCGCGCGACTGCTGCCCGGTCTCGCCGAGTGCCTCCCGCGCCTGGACTATCCGGATGCCTTCCATCGTCATGTCGTGGCGCATCTCGGCACGGCTCCAGGCCCGTTCCGCCAGCTCCCACATGGTGCTCAGGTGTACGTGATTGGTGCCCGTCACCTCGGCCAGCGCGGCTATGGCCCCCCTGGGGGCGAGCAGCCGCCCGTTCAGGTACCGCTCCCATGACGTCTTGCTGTATCCCGTACGGTCGGCCAGCGCGGCGACGCTCAGGCCACTGCGGTCGACGAGTCTGCGCAGCTGGCCGGCGAATTCCCGGATCTGTGGGTCGAGTTCCTCCGGCAGTGCCTTCCAACGAGGCATTACTTCCCCCTGCTTCCACTCACTTCGTTTCGGCTTCCGCTGCCCCCGGACCTGCCCGGCACATCGCACACCGCCCTGCCCCGGTCCGGAACCGGTGGTCCTCCGTTCCGGACTACCCAGGTGGATGTGCGAACGCAGACTGCCAGTTCCTGGGGCGGGAGCGCACGGTCGCACTCGGAAGTCCGGCGCGCACCCTCGCGCGCCTTCGCCTCGCCCCGCCTGCTCGTCTGCCGCCGGTCCGGCCAGTCTGCCATCGTTGCGTGACGATCACACCGTGGCGGAATGGTCACTTCCGTGCCACAGGCCACAGCCATCCCTTGATCAGGCGCGCCCCGACGACAAGGCTGGAGTCAGGACGGGGCAAGGCCGCTCAAGTCGCCACATTCCGGAGCTTTTCGCTCCGGTGTGCCCCGTCCCCGGCGTCCGTCCCTCCTCGGGGGAGGGGACGGACACCGGTTCCACGGTCCGGTGCGGCCGCACCGGTTCAGTGATCCGGTGCGGCCGCACCGGTTCAGCGGATCGTGAAGTGGACCGCGTTCTCCAGGAACGGGATGTCCAGCCACGGGCTGGGCTGCGCCATCAACGAGAGCATCACGATGAGGACGCCCAGCAGTCCGTACGTCACCAGGTCGGTGAAGCGGGAACGCACCGCGAGCATGCCCACCGAGGGGACCAGGAGGCGGAGCACCGCGCCCCCGATGAGCGCCACACCGATCAGTATCGTGCCGATCCTGAAGGCTCCCTCGAAGGGGTCGGTGGCCACGATCAGCAGGCCGATGCCGGCCGTGCAGAGCACCGCGAGCAACGGCCACTGACGGGCGGGGGCCGGAGCGTCCCCGCCCGCCGCCCGGCCGCCGCCCTCGGGACGCGCGGTGTCCTGGGTGAACAAGGGCGCCTTCCGCGACCGGCCCGCCGCGGTGGTCGCGGCGGTTCCGGGTGCCGGGTGACTGCCGGTGCGGCCGGCCGACGCGTCGTCCGGGGCCTCTGCCGCGCCATCGCCCGAAGCCGCCGGCCCTCCTTCGACCGGCGCCCCTGCGGCCGGGGCATCGACCGCGTCATCGGCCGGAGCCTCGGCCGCGCCCTCGGCCTGCTCGGCGGCCGGTCCGTCCGCAGCGGCGGCGGCCCGGTCGGCCGGACTCGTACCAGCACCCATGGGGGTTCCTTCCGGATCTGATCAGCCTGCGGACGGGGCGGAGTCGCGTTCGGCGGCCTCGACCACGTTGACGAGCAACTGGGCGCGGGTCATCGGGCCGACACCGCCCGGGTTCGGTGAGATCCACGCGGCGACCTCGGCCACCCCCGGGTGGACATCGCCGACGATCTTGCCGTTCTCGTCCCGGCTGACGCCGACATCGAGCACGGCCGCGCCCGGCTTCACGTCCTCGGGCTTGATGATGTGCGGCACACCGGCGGCGGCCACGATGATGTCGGCCTGCCGCAGCTGGGCGGAGAGGTCACGAGTACCGGTGTGGCACTGGGTGACCGTGGCGTTCTCGGACTTACGGGTCAGCAGCAGCGGGATCGACCGGCCGATGGTGACACCGCGCCCGACGACCACGACATGCGCCCCGTTGATCTCCACACCGTGGTGGCGGAGCAACTGCACGACACCCTGCGGGGTGCAGGGCAGCGGGCCCGTCTCGTTGAGCACGAGCCGGCCGAGGTTCATCGGGTGCAGGCCGTCGGCGTCCTTGGCCGGATCCATCAGTTCGAGGACGCGGTTGGTGTCGATCCCCTTGGGCAGGGGGAGCTGCACGATGTAACCCGTGCACTCGGGATCGGCGTTGAGCTCCCGTACGACGTCCTCGATCTCCTCCTGGGTGGCGGTGTCGGGGAGTTCGCGCTGGATGGAGCCGATGCCGACCTCCGCGCAGTCGCGGTGCTTGCCGTTCACGTACCACCTGCTGCCCGGGTCGTCCCCCACCAGCAGGGTTCCGAGGCCGGGGGTGACACCCCGGGCCTTGAGGGCCGCCACGCGGACGGTGAGATCGGACTTGATCGCGGCTGCGGTGGCCTTGCCATCGAGAATCTGGGCAGTCATGGGGGCATTCTCGCGGATGACCCCACCCGCGGACCAATTCCCGGTGCCCGTAATGGACACAAGGTTGCAATTGGACAACTTCACGTACCGGTAACTGGACAAACTTATGGTGCGCTTATAACCATGAAGAACGCAGTGCCGCAGAAGTACCCGGGGGGCGGACCGCTGACGTTTTCTTTCCTCCGTGCGGCCGCATTCGTCCCCGTACGTCCGTTGGAGGAACACCCCAGATGAGCTTCGGCGACCCGAACCCGAACCCGAACAACCCCTATGGGCAGCAGCCCGGCCAGCCGCCGCAGGGCCAGCCCGGCTACGGCTACCCGCAGACCCCCGGCATGCCGCCGCAGGGCCAGCCCGGCTATGGCGCCCAGCCGCAGTTCGCCGGCTGGTGGAGCAGGTTCGCCGCCCTGCTGATCGACGGCGTGATCATCGCCATCCCGTACGGCGTCCTCATCGGCATCGGTGCCGGCATAGGCGGCGGCGCGGGCTCCGCGATAACCATGCTCGGCCTCATCGTCGGCATCGGACTCGGCCTCTTCAAGCTGTACAAGGAGGGCACCACCGGGCAGTTCATCGGCAAGAAGGCCCTCGGCATCAGCCTGCTGCGCGAGGCCGACGGCCAGCCCCTGGGCTTCGGCATGGCGTTCGTCCGTTACCTCGCCCACTTCGTGGACAGCATCGCCTGCTACATCGGCTGGCTGTGGCCCGCGTGGGACGCGAAGAAGCAGACGTTCGCCGACAAGATCTGCTCGACCCTGGTCGTCAAGACCGGCTGACCTGCTCGCAGACAGACCCGAGGGCCGTAACCCCGCGCGATCCGCGTGGAGTTACGGCCCTCAGTCGTACCGTGCGCACGGCTCAGTACCGTGCAGCGGCTCAGCACCGTGCAGCGGCTCAGCACCGTGGTGCGAGCGGCTCAGTACCGTGGTGCGAGCGGCTCAGTGGAAGAAGTGCCGGGTGCCCGTGAAGTACATCGTCACGCCCGCCTTCTTCGCGGCCTCGACGGCCAGCTCGTCCCGGACCGAACCGCCCGGCTGTGCCACGGCCTTGATACCGGCCGCGGTCAGGATCTCCAGCCCGTCGGGGAAGGGGAAGAAGGCGTCGGAGGCCGCGTACGCGCCCCGCGCCCGCTCCTCGCCCGCCCGCTCGACGGCGAGCTTCGCGGAGTCGACGCGGTTGACCTGGCCCATGCCGACGCCGACCGAGGCACCGTCCTTGGCGAGCAGGATCGCGTTGGACTTGACCGCGCGGCACGCCTTCCAGGCGAAGGAGAGCTCCTTGAGCTCATCGGCGGAGAGCGCGTCGCCGGCGGCGAGCGTCCAGTTGACCGGGTCGTCGCCGTCGGCCTGGAGGCGGTCGGTCACCTGGAGCAGCGCGCCGCCGTCGATCGGCTTGACCTCGACCTCGGCCGACGGGGCCTCGGGGCAGCGCAGCACGCGGATGTTCTTCTTGCGGGACAGGACCTCGACCGCGCCGTCCTCGTACGCCGGGGCGACGATGACCTCGGTGAAGATCTCCGCGACCTGCTCGGCCATGGCGACGGTCACCGGACGGTTGACGGCGATGACCCCGCCGTACGCCGACAGCGGGTCGCAGGCGTGCGCGTTGCGGTGCGCCTCGGCGACGTCGTCGGCGATCGCGATCCCGCACGGGTTGGCGTGCTTGATGATCGCGACGCACGGCTCGGCGTGGTCGTACGCGGCCCGGCGCGCGGCGTCGGTGTCCGTGTAGTTGTTGTACGACATCGCCTTGCCGTGCAGCTGCTCGGCACCGGCGAGGCCGCCGGTGCCGGAGGTGTAGAGCGCGGCGGGCTGGTGCGGGTTCTCGCCGTAGCGCAGGACGTCCTGGCGCTCGTACGTCGTACCGAAGAAGTCGGGGAAGCCCGAGTCGTCGGCGGCGGCGTAGTCGTCCGCGAACCAGGAGGCGACGGCCACGTCGTACGCGGCGGTGTGCTGGAAGGCCTCGGCGGCGAGCCGCTTGCGGGCGGTCAGGTCGAAGCCGCCCGCCGCGACCGCGGTCAGCACGTCGGCGTACCGCTCGGGGCTGGTGACGACGGCCACCGACGGGTGGTTCTTGGCGGCGGCGCGGACCATCGAGGGGCCGCCGATGTCGATCTGCTCCACGCACTCGTCGGCCGAGGCGCCGGAGGCGACGGTCGCCTTGAACGGGTAGAGGTTGACGACCACCAGGTCGAACGGTTCCACGCCCAGCTCGGCGAGCTGCTCGCGGTGCGCGTCCAGACGGAGGTCGGCCAGGATGCCGGCGTGGACGCGCGGGTGCAGCGTCTTGACGCGGCCGTCCAGGCACTCGGGGAAGCCGGTGAGCTCCTCGACCTTGGTGACCGGCACTCCGGCGGCCGCGATCCTCCCGGCGGTGGAGCCGGTGGAGACCAGCTCGACACCGGCCTCGTGCAGACCGCGGGCGAGGTCTTCGAGCCCCGTCTTGTCGTAGACACTGACCAGGGCGCGGCGGATGGGCTTATTCACCGACATGATCGAGATGAACCTTTCGTCCCTCAATGCGATAGCCGTCACGGGCGAGCCGACCCACGGCCTCGACGAGCAGCTTGCGCTCGATTTCCTTGATGCGTTCATGGAGAGCGGCTTCGCCCTCCGGGGTGTCCTCTTCGGTCACCTCGACCACGCCCTGCGCGATGATCGGACCGGTGTCGACGCCGTCGTCGACGAAGTGGACGGTGCACCCGGTGACCTTCACGCCGTACGCGAGCGCGTCACGCACGCCGTGGGCACCGGGAAAGCTGGGGAGCAGGGCGGGGTGGGTGTTGATGAACCGGCCGCCGAACCCGGCGAGGAACTCCTTGCCCACGATCTTCATGAACCCGGCGGAGACGACGAGGTCCGGGCGGTGCGCGGCGGTGGCCGCGGCGAGCGCGGCGTCCCACTCCACCCGTGACGCGTGGTCCTTGACCCGGCACACGAAAGTGGGGACTCCGGCCCGTTCGGCCCTCTCCAGACCGGCGATGCCGTCGCGGTCCGCACCGACCGCCACGACCTGGGCGCCGTACCCCTCGGGGTCGTCGCCGATCGCGTCGAGCAGCGCTTGGAGGTTCGTACCGGAACCGGAGACCAGCACGACCAGTCGGGCCGGAGCGGCAGAGGAGAGCGGGGAGGCCACGGCTGGGCCCTTTCTCACGTGTGGAGCAGTTCGAAGCGGCCGCACCGCCTGCCACATCGCGGGAGCAGCGGCACGGCGGCCATGTCGTTTGTACGGTCATACGAAAGAATCACGCCCCCCGATACGGGGAACTCTACGAACGAGCCGACCGTCAGCAACGATACCGGCACCTCCCGAGGCCCTTGTGTGACGGGGGTGAGGGACCGGTGGCGCTCCGGCTCATGCGGTGGCGCGCACTCCGGGCGGCAGATGCCGGCCACGACGCCCGTACTCCCCGCTTTCGGCCCCTCGTCGCTGGGAGGTAGCGTCAGGGGACAGCGAACCGTCCCACAGGGCGGAAATGACGAGATGGGGAAGACGTTCACCATATGCCGGACCGACGCCGCCGCACCGCCTTCCGCCACCCGCTGCCCGAGCGGGCCTCACTGCTGATGCGGGAGCGCCAGTCCCCCACGCCGGGCTCCTCTTCTTCCTCCTCCTCTTCTTCACCTTCGCCGTCCGGGTCCTCCGGGTCCTCGGGAGCCGGACGCAAGGACGACAACCCCTTCGCGCCGCCGCCGGAGAACCGCCCCGACCAGCCGTGGCAGCCGCGCCGGCCGGTCAACAGCGGTACGAACGGCACCAACGGCAGCGGTGAGAACAACGGGGACGGCGGGGATGCGCCCGAGGGCGGCTCCCCCGACGACCGCCCCGTCTGGGGCAGTCAGTGGAGCAGCCACCAGCCCGGACGCCAGAGCGGCGGCTTCGGCGGGCGGCCCGCCGGACCCGCAGGGCCGAACGGACAGGGCGGCGGCCGTGGCGGCCCGGAGGGCGGCAAGTCCGGCGGTACGCGCTGGGACCCGACGGACCCCGTCCAGCGCCGGGCGCGCTACTCGCTGCTCGCCGGTATGTGGGCCTTCTTCTTCGCGATCTTCGATCTGCCGGAGATCGCCCTGCTGCTGGGCGCGCTCGCGACCTACTGGTCGATCAGCGCGCTCCGGGCCAAGCCGAAGGACCCGTCCGCGGCAGGGGATACGGCCGGATCGGCTGCGGCTTCGGGTTCGGGTTCGGCCGCGTCTTCGGGTTCGGGTTCATCTTCGGGTTCGGGTTCGGCTCAGGGAGTGGCCGGTGAGGGGCAGTCCACCGGGTCCGTCCACGCCCCGGGATCCCCCGCGGCACCGGGTGTGCCGGGCACCGCGTTCGCGCAGCGCGGGAGCCGGCAGCAGACGACGGCCGCGGTCAGCGGTCTGGTGACGGCGCTGATCGCTCTGTCGATCGTCGCTACGTCGTTCACGGTGCAGCTGGTCTACCGCGACTACTACACCTGCGTGAACGACGCCCTCACCAAGTCGGGCCAGCTGTCCTGCAACGATCTGCTGCCCAAGCCGCTGGAACCCCTCTTCGGCGTCAAGAAGTAACGTCCGGCGGGCGGACCGGTCCGGCCTCCGCCGACCGGTCCGCCCGTTCGTCGACCGCACTCGCGCGCCAGGGACCGGCCGGCAGGAAGTCGTACAGCTCGATGTCCTCGTCGGCTGGG
This sequence comes from Streptomyces brevispora, assembly GCF_007829885.1. Taxonomy (NCBI): domain Bacteria; kingdom Bacillati; phylum Actinomycetota; class Actinomycetes; order Kitasatosporales; family Streptomycetaceae; genus Streptomyces; species Streptomyces brevispora. Next base: position 3,935,151 of record NZ_VIWW01000001.1, on the reverse strand, counting down.
TCGCCCCGGCCGAACACGGACACGGGCACAGGCGTGTGTGCGGGTGCGGGGCCGTGCCCAGGTACGGGTGCGGGGCCGGGTACGGGGTCCGTTTCGGCGTTCGGGCCGTCCGGTTCCGCCTTTCGACGGCTCCGCCACGGCCACCACCTGCGGCCGGTGGGCGTGGCCCCCTCCCCCGGTTCTCCGGGTCCGGGCGCCACCACCGCCGCTTCCGGCTCTTTCGCCTCGTCCTTTTTCGTCCCGTCGGTGCTGTCCGGTCCGGCCGTCGCCCCGGCAGTCGGCTGCTCGGGTGCGATACGTCCGCGCAGCCGCCAGGCCCGCAGCAACAGTGCCGCCGGGACTCCGAGCGCGGCCGTCCACGCCAGGGCCGCGGCCCCCGTCAGCCACCACACGGGCCCGAACTCCGCCAGTGCCCGGGTCCCCAGCGGTCCCCCGGCCGCCGCCGCCAGCAGCGCGGTGCCGATCCCGCACCCCACCGCTCCCAGCGCGGCCGTGAACGCGGTCTCCCGCCGGCTCCACGCGCCCTCGCGCGCACCCTGGGCGGGCGCCGCCCGTCGTGCGGTGAACCAGGCGACCGTCAGCGCCGCCGCGACCGGGACCGCCGAGGCCGCCCAGTTCAGCGGCGAACCCGCGCCCTCGGCCGGCATCGCGGCCAGCAGCGGGAAGTCCGGCAGCGCCGGGCGGCCCGCGAAGGCGCCCGGGGTGACCGTGGACGCCGTACCGAGCGCGAACCCGGACCCGAGCCCGTACGCCGCGCCCCACACCGCCGCGTTCGGCACCAGCAGCAGCGCGAGGAACAGCACCGCCCACCTCCCGGCCCAGTCGCCGGAGAGCCGCAGGAACGACTCCTGCACCGGATTCGCGTGCCACACCAGCGCCGCCGCGACCACCAGCGCACCCCCACCCAGCAAAACCGTCACCCCGGCCGCCGCGGACCGGCCCACCACCTCCGCCCGCCGCGCGAACCGGGAGCGGGCCATCGCCTCGTGCAGCCGCACCGGCGCCCAGAAAGGCGGCGGTCCGAGCGGGCGCCCGGAGGCCGTCCACACCCCGGCCGCCGCCGCGCCCGCCACCACGAAGGCCGACGGGAACAGCAGGGACAGCGGCTCGGCGGACAGCGAGGCGCCTCGCGCGTAGAGCGCCACCACCGCCCCGACCAGCAAATATCCGCCCGTCACCAGGCCGAACGCGCCCCGGGGCGAGGGTGCGCCGCGCCCTTCGTCGGGCTCCAGCACGTCCCTCACCGCACGGTGCACCAGCCAGACCGGCAAGACGCCGAGCAACAGGGGAACGACACCGATGGGGGCAGGGGTCCCGGTCAGCGTGCCGGTTCTGATCAGTTCCGCGCCATGGGCCAGCAGCCAGAGGCCCGCAGCCGTGTGAAGGGCCTCGCCCGGACCACTGTCGGAGGCCGGGGAGCTGATCCACAGCACCATGACGAGCACCAGGACGGAGCCCAGTCCGAGCCCCGCGGCAAGCACCCCGCGCAGCAGCGCCGAGGCCAGTACGGCGGGCCGCGTCCGCTCTGCCGACAACAACGGGCTGTGTTCGGTCACTTGGGTCACGCCGCAATGCTGCCAACGACACGCGCTTATTCGATGTAACGGGCGAATGACGGCCGTGTCGCTCAATATACGGTTATGTACTTTTTTACCCAGTGCAGGCCGGGCGGGGAGCCCTCATGACACAGAGCACGACCGGCACGGCAGCCGCCCATCCGCTCCCCCCGCCCAAGGAGCTTCGCAGGCTGCGGGAGGCGAAGTCGCTGAGCGAGGAGCAGGTCGCGGCGGCCGTAGGGGTCACCCGCGCCACGGTCCGGGCCTGGGAGACGGGCCGCACCAGCCCGCGCGGGCGCAAGCGCGAGGCGTACGCCAGGCTGATCGGAACCGGTGACGCCGACGCACTCACGCCGGGTGCCCCGAACAAATGGTCAACGGATGACGCCGCACGGGCTGCCGGGGCGCCGCCCAAGACCGCCCCCACTGCCGGTTCCGGCCGTGACACCGGTTCGGGGTCCGTGGCCGCTGCGGCCGCTCCGGCCACTACGGCTCCTGCAGATCCTGCTGCTTCTGCGGCCTCTGCGGCTTCCGAGACTGATGCCGAGATCGAGGCCGGGCCCTCGGCCGCCGAGGCGTTCGACGCCCTGTACCGGCACAGCGCGGCCGCACTGTTCCGCCAGACCTATCTGCTGACCGGCCGCCGCGGCCTCTCCCGCGAGGCCGTCGGCAAGGCCTTCGGCCTCGCCTGGCAGCGCTGGCCGGAGGTCGCCGTGGACCGTGACCCGGTGGGCTGGGTACGGGCCGCCGCCTACGATCACGCGATGGCGCCGTGGCACCGGTTCCGCCGCGAACACCGGCACCTCGACCCGCCGCCCGAGGCGCCGGGCCCCCGTGCGCTGCTCGACGCGATGCTGGCCCTGCCGCCCTCGTACCGTCGCACGCTGCTGCTCCACGACGGTGTCGGGCTGGGGCTGCCGGAGACCGCGGCGGAGACAGAGGCGAGCACTCCGGCGGCGGCGGGGCGGCTGATGACCGCTCGGGCGGCCGTCGCCGAGCGCGTGCCCGAGTTCGCGGAGCCGTCGACACCGGCCGAGCAGTCCGCACTGCTGCACGAACGCCTCGGCGCCCTCGCCCTCGCCCAGCCCGCGTCCTCGCTGCCGGTCCCGGAGCTGATCCGTACGTGCAGCGAGCGCAAGGCACAGCTCTGGACGCGGGCGGCCATCGCGTTCACCGTGCTGCTGATCGGCCTGACGCTGATCGCCCTGGCCACGGCCCCGAGAAAGTACGAGCCACCCCGGTCGCCCGCGCAGCAGGTCGGCGGGGTGCCACCGCTCGGGGGTCCGCAGAAACTGACCCCGCAGACCGAGAAGCTGCAGAAGAAGCTCGGCGGCGAGCTCGTGCACGGTCCGGCCCGGCTGGTTCCCCGAGCGGGCTGAGCCCGCAGGACCTACGCAAGGACGCGGGCCCGAACCCCCCGATCGGGGGGTTCGGGCCCGCGTCCTTGCGTACGGTGACGCGCTCCTGCGGTGGTGCTCCGACGCGGTGAGGCGTCAGGCGCCGAGGATCTCGCGCGCCAGCTTGGCGGTCTCGGTCGGCGTCTTGCCGACCCTGACGCCGGCGGCCTCAAGGGCCTCCTTCTTCGCCTGCGCGGTGCCGGAGGAGCCGGAGACGATGGCGCCGGCGTGGCCCATGGTCTTGCCCTCGGGGGCGGTGAAGCCCGCGACGTAACCGACGACCGGCTTGGTGACGTTCTTCGCGATGAAGTCCGCCGCCCGCTCCTCGGCGTCGCCGCCGATCTCGCCGATCATGACGATCAGGTCGGTCTCGGGGTCGGCCTCGAACGCCGCGAGGGCGTCGATGTGCGTCGTACCGATGACCGGGTCGCCACCGATGCCGACGGCGGAGGAGAAGCCGATGTCACGGAGCTCGTACATCATCTGGTAGGTCAGCGTGCCGGACTTCGACACGAGACCGATGCGGCCGGGCTTGGTGATGTCGCCCGGGATGATGCCGGCGTTGGACTGACCGGGGGTGATCAGGCCGGGGCAGTTCGGACCGATGATCCGGGTCTTGTTGCCCTTCGCGCCGGCGTACGCCCAGAAGGCGGCCGAGTCGTGGACGGCGATGCCCTCGGTGATCACGACGGCGAGGGGGATCTCGGCGTCGATCGCCTCGATGACGGCGGCCTTCGAGAAGGCCGGCGGCACGAAGAGGACGGACACGTTCGCGCCGGTCTTCTCCATCGCTTCCTTGACGGAACCGAAGACCGGGATCTCGCTGCCGTCGAAGTCGACGGAGGTGCCGGCCTTGCGCGGGTTCACGCCGCCGACGATGTTGGTGCCGTCGGCGAGCATGAGCTTGGTGTGCTTCATGCCCGTCGCGCCGGTCATCCCCTGGACGATGACCTTGCTGTCCTTGGTGAGGAAGATAGCCATGGTGGTCTGAGTCCCTCTTCCTTACTTCGCAGCCGCGGCGAGCTCGGCGGCCTTGTCGGCCGCGCCGTCCATGGTGTCCACACGCTGAACGAGCGGGTGGTTGGCGTCGGAAAGGATCTTGCGACCCAGCTCCGCGTTGTTGCCGTCAAGGCGCACGACGAGCGGCTTGGTGACCGCTTCGCCCTTGGACTTGAGCAGCTCGAGCGCCTGGACGATGCCGTTGGCGACCTCGTCGCAGGCGGTGATGCCGCCGAAGACGTTGACGAAGACGGACTTGACGTCCGGGTCGCCGAGGATGATCTCGAGGCCGTTCGCCATGACCTCTGCGGAGGCGCCGCCACCGATGTCGAGGAAGTTGGCGGGCTTCACGTTGCCGTGGTTCTCACCGGCGTACGCGACGACGTCCAGGGTCGACATGACCAGACCGGCACCGTTACCGATGATGCCGACCTCGCCGTCGAGCTTGACGTAGTTGAGGTTCTTGGCCTTGGCGGCAGCCTCGAGCGGGTTGGCTGCGGCCTTGTCCTCGAGCGCCTCGTGGCCGGGCTGACGGAAGTCGGCGTTCTCGTCGAGAGACACCTTTCCGTCCAGGGCCAGGATTCGCCCGTCCTTGGTCTTCACCAGCGGGTTGACCTCGACGAGGAGTGCGTCCTCGGCGACGAAGGTGTCCCACAGGGTCACCATGGCCTCGGCGACACCCTCGGCCACGTCGGCCGGGAACTTCGCCTGGGCCACGATCTCGCGGGCCTTCACGATGTCCACGCCGTCAACGGCGTTGACCGGGACCTTCGCGAGGGCCTCGGGGGTCTTCTCCGCGACCTCCTCGATGTCCATGCCGCCCTGCACCGAGGCCATGGCCAGGAAGGTGCGGTTCGTGCGGTCGAGGAGGTACGAGACGTAGTACTCCGCCTCGATCTCCGGGGAGAGCTCGGCGATCATCACCTTGTGGACCGTGTGGCCCTTGATGTCCATGCCAAGAATGTCGGTCGCCCGGGCGACCGCCTCGTCGGGGGTGGCGGCCAGCTTGACGCCACCGGCCTTGCCGCGGCCGCCGACCTTCACCTGCGCCTTGACGACAGACTTGCCGCCCAGCCGCTCGGTCGCCTCGCGGGCTGCCTCAGGCGTGTCGATGACTTCACCGGCCAGCACCGGTACACCGTGCTTGGCGAAGAGGTCCCTCGCCTGGTACTCGAACAGGTCCACGCGCGTCCGTCCCTTATCAAATGGTCTCGCGGTTGGTTTTCTGCGTGGGCGTGCCGCGAGGGGCAACGTGACTGCTCTGTCACTAGGAAGGCGCACACGGTGACCGAATACGCGGCATGTCCATCTCGCAGGTTATCCCCGAGCCCCGCAGGACCCTAAATCGCAGATCCCGCCTGGGCGGTGATTACGGTCACAGATCGCCCTGGTGGCCGGGTCGCAGTGGACAAATCGGCACCGGGGCGACGGTCGGGGAACGGCTCGTCACGCAGAGGCCTCCCCGTCCGGCACGGGCAGCGGCCGCTTCTCGATGGCGGCCGCCATCACCTCCGGGAAGAGGTCCGGTGTGCAGGCGAAGGCCGGAGCACCGAGCGCGGCCAGTGCCGCCGCGTGGTCGCGGTCATAGGCGGGCGCGCCCTCGTCGGAGAGGGCCAGCAGGGTCACGAACTGCACTCCGGACGCCTTCATCGCGGCGACCCGCTTCAGCATCTCGTTGCGGATGCCTCCCTCGTACAGGTCGCTGATGAGCACGACGACGGTGTCGGCGGGCCGGGTGATCCTGGACTGGCAGTAGGCGAGCGCCCGGTTGATGTCGGTGCCGCCGCCGAGCTGGGTGCCGAAGAGCACGTCCACCGGGTCGTCGAGCTGGTCGGTGAGGTCGACGACGGCCGTGTCGAAGACGACGAGTCTGGTCCGCAGGGTGCGCATGGAGGCGAGTACGGCGCCGAAGACCGAGGCGTACACCACGGAGGCCGCCATCGAACCGGACTGGTCGATGCAGAGGATGACGTCCTTCTTCACGGACTGCGCCGCTCGCCCGTAGCCGATGAGCCGCTCGGGCACGACCGTGCCCGCCCCGTCCTCGCCGTCCTTCCCGGGGAGGGTCAGATAGTTCTTGAGGTTGGCCCGGATGGTCCGGTTCCAGTCGATGTCGTGGTGGCGGGGTCGACTGACCTTCACCGAGCGGTCCAGCGCACCCGTGAGCGCGGCCCTGGTACGGGTGGTGAGCCGGCTCTCCAGCGTCTCGACGACCTTGCGCACGACGGCTCTCGCGGTCTCCTTCGTCGTCTCGGGCATCACCTTGTTGAGCGAGAGCAGGGTGCCGACGAGATGCACGTCCGCCTCCACGGCTTCCAGCATCTCCGGTTCGAGCAGGAGCGCGGAGAGGCCGAGGCGGTCGATGGCGTCGCGCTGCATGATCTGGACGACGGAGCTGGGGAAGTACGTACGTATGTCCCCCAGCCAGCGGGCCACGGAGGGCGCGGAGGCGCCCAGACCGGCCGAGCGGCCGCCGCTGCCCCGTCCGCCGGGCTTCCTCCCCGCGCCCTCGTACAGGGCGGTCAGGGCGCCGTCCATCGCGGCGTCGCGCCCGGTGAGGGCGCAGCCCGTACTCTCCGCACTGTCCGCGCCCAGCACCATGCGCCAGCGCCGCAGCCGCTCACCGTCATCCGCGCCACGCACCCGAGCCGCCTTGTCCGTCCCGGCGGGCTTGTCTGTACCGGCCAGTTTGTCTGTACCGGCGGGCTTGTTGGTCCCGGCGGGCTTGTTGGTCCCGGCCGGCTTGTTGGTTCCGGCAGCCCTGATGGTCCCGTCCGTCGTCATGCCGTTGCCCCCAGCGGTTCCTCGGTGTACTCGTACTTCTCCGTGGGCGCGTCCGCGTGCAGTCCCAGCAGCAGGTGCAGCACCGGCAGCACCGCGTCGGCCCTCGGTCCGTCGAGGACGGGGCCGAATCCGGGGGCCGTCGCCCCGCCGCCCGGGACCGCGCCTGTCGCCCCGGCCCCTCCGCCGGCGGCCGGGCCGCGCCGGACGAGCTCGCCCAGCGTGCGCCGGACGCCTGATTCGTACGCCGAGAAGGTGCGGCGCAGCAGCGGCAGCACGTCGGTGAAGGTGTCCGGGGAGACCCCGGTCAGCCAGGAGTCGACCAGGGCGAGCAGCCTCTCGTCATGGACCAGGAGCATGCCGCCACCGGCCGCCCCGCCGACGAAGCCCTCGATCCAGGCGGCGGCGTCGGCGGGCGGCGTGCCGGGCGACAGGGCCAGGCCCATCAGCCTGGCCGCGTCGTCCTGTTCGAGGTGCCCGTCGTCGAGCAGCAGCCGGGCGGCCCGGCCCCGGATCACGCCCGCGACCGTGTCCCGGGCGGCGAGCTTGCGCAGCACCGCCCTCCAGCGGTCGCGCAGCCCGTCCGCGTTCGCGGGCAGGGCGCCGGCGAGCAGTCCGATCGCCGTGTGGACGCCGTCCACCTGGCGGCGCAGCGCGGCGGCCCCGTCGGTGTCGAGTCCGGTGCAGGCGGAAGGCAGCCCGACGCAGATCCGCTCCGCGAGCCCGGCCGCGACCTCGCCGAGCGCCGAGGTGTCCGTGGACCGGACGTCCCCGTAGCGCAGCGTCCTGGCCAGGGACGGCAGGGCGTCGGCGAGATGGCCGACGTCCGTGTCGAGTGCGGCCCGGTCGGCGAGCACGCGCATCACGACGGGCAGTGCCTCGGGCAGTTCGGCCAGCAGGCACCGTTCGGCGAGCGTGGTGACCTCGGCGAGGGCGGTGGCCGCCAGGGCGTCCGACTCGGCGCGGGCGGTCGCGGCGGAGAGCACGGTGGTGCCCCATACGCCCGCCTCCGCGACGCGTACGTACAACTCGGGCTCCCAGCGCAGCCGCCAGCTCTCCCGGAAGGTGCCGGTGCTCCCCCGGCCCTCGGTGGGTTCGCCCCAGCCGACGCCGAGGATCCGCAGCCGGTGCAGCAGACGGCTGCGGGCCGCGTCGGTGTCCTTGCGGAGGTCGAACTCCATCTCCCGTTCGGACGGCTCCGGTTTGAGCCGCAGGGTGCGCTGACTGCGGGTGAGGTCGCGCTGGAGCGGTACGGCGGGGGCGGTGTCCGGTACCTCGCCGAGTGTTCCGCCGACGATCAGCCGGTCGCGGACGAGTGCGAGCGGTACGTCGGAGCCGTCGCACATCACGGCCCGGACCGCGTCGGTCACCTCGCTCAGGCCGGCGAGCGGCCGGCCCCGCATGGCGGCGAGGGTCGCGGCGAGCCGGACGGCCTCGATGACATGGGCGGACGACACGAAGTGGTCCTCGTCGCGCAGGAGTCCGGCGACCTCGGTCATCCACCGTTCGACCGGGCGGTCCGGGGATGCGAAGAGGTGGGCGTACCAGCCGGGTGAGTCGATCCCGGCCCCGTATCCGCTGTGCCGGGCGAGTCGGTGGTGGGTCCAGGGCACCCACGTCAGCTCGGCCTTGACCTTGGGCAGGCCCTTGAGGAGAGCACGGTCGGCGGCGAGTGTCGTCCTCGTTTCGAGCGCGGGAACGTGCCAGGCGCCGCAGACCACGGCGAAGTCGTCGCCGAACTCCTTGCGCGCCGTGCGCAACTGGATCCGCATGTACGCCTCGCGGACCGCGTCCCGGGGGTGGCCGCCGTCGCCGTACACCTCGCGCAGGGCGGTCATCGCCTCGCCGAGCGCGGCGAAGGCCGCCAACGGGTCGCCGGGGCCGCCGTCGTGGGCGCGGTGTTCGACGACGTCCTCCCACCAGCGCTCGGCGTCGTCGTAGCCCGCGGTCTCGGCCAGCACGCCGATGGGGTCGACCGGGGCGGACGGGGCGGGGCCCGGTCCGCCGTCCTGTTCCGCCGGAGCCCGGCGCTCCTCTTCCTCCGTGATGGCCAGCGAGTGGGCGGCGGGCAGGTCGATGAAACGGACCGGGACGCCGTGCGCGAGGGCCCAGCGGATCGCGACCCATTCGGGCGAGAACTCGGCGAGCGGCCAGAACGCCGCCCGTCCGGGATCGTCCACCGCATGGGCGAGCAGGGCGACGGGCGGCCGCATCTGCTCGTCGGCGGCCAGCGGCAGCAGTGCGTCGCCCTCGGGCGGGCCCTCGATGAGCACCGCCCGCGGACGGGCGGCCTCCAGTGCGGCGCCGACGGCGCGGGCCGAGCCGGGGCCGTGGTGCCGCACCCCCAGCAGCAGCGGCCCTCCGGGGTGCGGGGCGCCGGTCATACGGAGGCCTCACGGCAGGCGCGGTAGAAGTCCTTCCAGCCGTCCCGCTCGCGCACCACCGTCTCCAGGTACTCCTGCCAGATCACCCGGTCGGCAGCCGGGTCCCGGACGACCGCGCCGAGGATGCCGGCGGCGACGTCCCCGGCGCGCAGCACTCCGTCGCCGAAGTGGGCGGCGAGCGCGAGGCCGTTGGTGACGACGGAGATGGCCTCGGCCGTGGACAGCGTCCCCGACGGGGACTTGAGCTTGGTGCGGCCGTCCGCGGTGACCCCGTCGCGCAGCTCGCGGAAGACGGTGACCACGCGGCGGATCTCCGCGAGGCCGTCGGGCGCGGGAGGCAGATCGAGTGAGCGGCCTACCTGGTCGACGCGCCGGGAGACGATGTCGACCTCCGCCTCGGGGGTGGCCGGCAACGGCAGGACCACCGTGTTGAACCGGCGGCGCAGCGCGCTGGACAGCTCGTTGACCCCGCGGTCGCGGTCGTTGGCCGTGGCGATGACGTTGAAGCCGCGGACGGCCTGGACCTCCTGGCCCAGCTCGGGCAGCGGCAGGGTCTTCTCGGACAGGATGGTGATCAGTGAGTCCTGCACATCGGCGGGGATGCGGGTGAGTTCCTCGATCCGGGCGGTCATGCCCTCGGACATGGCGCGCATCAGCGGGCTGGGCACCAGCGCCTCGCGGCTGGGTCCGTGCGCGAGCAGTTCCGCGTAGTTCCACCCGTAGCGGACCGCTTCCTCGGGTGTGCCCGCCGTGCCCTGGACGAGGAGCGTCGAATCGCCGCTGACGGCTGCCGCGAGATGCTCGGACACCCAGGTCTTGGCGGTGCCCGGCACACCGAGGAGCAGCAGCGCCCGGTCGGTGGCGAGCGTGGTGACGGCGACCTCCACGAGGCGGCGCGGGCCCACGTACTTGGGTGTGATCACCGTGCCGTCGGGCAGGGCACCGCCGAGCAGGTACGTGGCGACGGCCCAGGGCGACAGCCGCCAACGGGCCGGCCGCGGGCGGTCGTCGGCTGCCGCGAGCGCCTTCAGCTCATCGGCGAAGGCATCCTCGGCGTGCGGGCGCAGTGCCTCGGCGCCCACGGCTGCGGTGGTTTCGGACACGGTCATGGATCCCCCTCCAGATCGGTCGATCCGATGTGGTTCCCACGGTGCACCATGGGACTGACAATCGGCTTTCCCGCAGGTCGGAGGCGGTTGTCAGTGGCGCGGCCTACCGTCTTATCCATGCTGCTGACTGACGGGGGAGAACCCTTGCGCACCGCTGCTCCGGCGGCGCGCTGGACGGTGGAGCAGGTCCTGGCCCTGGCTCCTGACGAAGCTTCACGCAAGGCGGGGAACAAGCTCGGTTCGGCCGGGCCGTGGTCGGACACCGGGTGGGACGGCCCGGGTGCGGTGTGGGGGCTGTGCAAGGGCAGCGGGAGCAAGCCGTACCGGACGGTGATCGACACCACCGGCCCCGCTTACAAGTGCAGTTGCCCCAGCCGGAAGTTCCCCTGCAAGCACGCACTGGGCCTGCTGCTGCTCCGGGCGTCCGACGAGGAGGCCCTGCCCGCGGCCGATCCGCCCGACTGGGCGGATGAGTGGCTGACGGGCCGGCGCCGTCGCGCGCAGGCGGCGGAGGCGCAGGAGCGGCCGGAAGGGGGTGAAGGCGCTGCGGCCGGACCCGCCGATCCGGCGGCCGCCCGGCGGCGTGCCGAGCGTCGGGCCGAGCGGATCGGCGGCGGTGTGCAGGAGCTGGAACAGCGCCTGACCGACCTGGTGCGCGGCGGTCTGGCCGCGGCCGAGCAGTCCGGGTACGGACTGTGGGAGGAGACGGCGGCCCGCATGGTCGACGCCCAGGCGCCCGGCCTGGCGGGCCGGGTAAGGGAGTTGGGCGCGCTACCGGCGTCCGGTCCGGGCTGGCCGGTGCGGCTGCTGGAGGAGTGCGCGCTGCTGCACCTGCTGGACACGGCCTGGCAGGGTATCGACCGGCTGCCCGGGCCCCTGGCGGCCACGGTCCGTACGCGGGTCGGGCTGACAGCCCCCGCCGAGGGCCCGCCGGTCCGTGACCACTGGCTGGTCCTCGCCCAGTACGACACCCCCGACGGCAAGATCGTCGCCCGCCGCATCTGGCTGTACGGGCGGGAGTCGGGCCGGACCGCGCTGCTGCTGTCCTTCGGGGCCGCCGGCCGCTCCCCCGGGCAGGCCCTGCCGGTGGGTGTCACGCTGGACGCCGAGCTCACGCCGTATCCGGGATCGGGTCAGCTACGGGCCGAGCTGGGACGGCAGTTCGGGACGCCGGTGCCGACCGGCACGCCTCCGCCGGGTGTGACGACCGCCGGGGCCGTCGCCGCATACGGGCGGGCGCTGGGCGACGACCCCTGGCTGGGCTCCTGGCCGGTGACACTGCGCGACGTCATACCCGTGCCGTCCGAGGACGGTTGGCAACTGGCGGACGCGGAAGGCGATTCGGGCCTGCCCGTCGCCCCGGCCGCGCTGTCCCGGCCCGCGCTGTGGAAGCTCGTCGCGCTCTCCGGCGGCGGCCCGCTCACCGTCTTCGGCGAGTGCGGCCACCGCGGCTTCGACCCGCTCGCGGCCTGGCCCGCCGCGCGCGGGGGCGGCGACGCCACGTCGGTGGCCGCCTCGCACACCGTGCCGGTCACCGCCGAGACCGTGCCGCTCATCTGACTCCTGGAGGAGGAGCGATGCCCCGTACCACCACGCCCACCACGCCCACCACCACTGCCTCGGCGGCCGACGGCCCCACCGGCGCCCCCACCGGAGCTCCCACCGGCGCGCCCGGCGCGCACCCTGCGGCCGGCGCCAACACCGATGTGCCCGCCTCCACCCGTCTGCCCGCCGCCACGTCGTGGGAGGAGCTCGTCACCTCGGCGCTGCTCGGAACGGACCGCCGCCCACCCCCGGTGGCATCCGGCACCCGCGCGAAAGACGTCGCGAAAAGCGGCGCGAAAGGCGCCCCGGGCGGCGCCCCGGGTCACGCCGGCCCGGACGGCGCGGCGGCCGCGCTGCTGAGTGCCGCCGCCCTGCACACCGTGCGGCGCCGGGCGGGTCTGCTGCCCGCTCCCGCGGCCCCCCGGCCCGATCCCGCGCCCGCCGACCCGCGACCACCCCTGCCGGAGGCCGCCCGGAGCAGGCTGAACCGGCTGCTGGCGGACCGGGCGGCACCGAGCGGTTCGGGCGGCAGACGCGGCACGGCCCCTGATCTGACGGAACTGATTCCGCAGTGGCTGGCCGCCGCCAATCTGCACGGCTACCGGGCACCGGACGCGGCGCTGCCCGCCCTGCTGGACGCGGCCCGGGCACGAACCGATCTGCGGCCCCACGCCCTGGCGTTCGCCGGGCCGCGCGGGCTGTGGCTGGCCGGGTTGAACCCCGAGTGGAAGTTCGCGCTGCGCGGCGCGTCCGGCAGCTCGCTGCTGCCCGACGTGACCGACCCGGAAGCGGTCCACCAGCTGTGGGAGGAAGGCCTGTTCGCCGAACGGGTCGCCCTGCTCGCGGCGGTGCGGGCGCACGAGGCCGGTGCCGCTCGCGTCCTGCTCGCCACCACCTGGGCCGCCGAGCGGGCCGAGGACCGGCTGATGTTCGTCGACTCCCTGCGCAACGGGCTCTCCGGCGCCGATGAGGACTTCCTGGAGCAGGCCCTCGCCGACCGCAGCCGCAATGTCCGGACGACGGCCGCCGAGCTGCTTTCCGCACTCCCCGAATCGGCGCTCGCCCGCCGGATGGCGGCCCGAGCCCTGTCCTGCGTCAGCCCCGGCCTCACCGGCACCGACCCGTCCGTGGCCGTGGAGGCCCCGCACGAATGCGATGCGGCGATGCAGCGCGACGGTGTGGTGGCACTCCCGCCGTCCGGGCGGGGCGAGCGGTCCTGGTGGCTCGGCCAGTTGGTGGAGTCGTCCCCGCTCGCCATCTGGCCGGAGCGGTTCGGCGGCCGCGATGCGCGGGAGATCGTCGCGCTGCCCGTGGCGGACGGCTGGAGCGAGGAACTCCACGCGGCCTGGTGCCGGGCGGCCGTCCGGCAGCGGGACCCGGAGTGGGCGCGAGCGCTGCTCGGCACCCCCTCGACACCCCCGTCGAACAGCCCCGGTACGGCGTCGCTCGCCGAGCGGTCGAAGCTCCTGGTCGTGCTGCCCGCCGCCGAACGGGCCGGCTGGGTGGCCGAATTCATCGCCGCGCACGGCCTGTCGGAGGCGTTCCAGCTGCTGGGGGTCTGCCCGACCCCCTGGGCCGAGCCGCTCGGCCGATCCGTCGTCGACGCCCTCGAGATCGCCCGGGACGCCGGCAGCTATCCCTGGAGCTTCAGCGGAGTGATGGGCCTCGCCGAACGCTGCCTGAACCCGGCCGAGGCCGGCCACCTGGAGGTCCTCACCACAACCCCCGACGAACCGGCCGACGCCTCCCCCGGAGCGAACGGCTACTGGTCGGAGGCGTTCCAGCGCCTGGTCTCCACCCTGCGGCTGCGGGCGGAGATGGACGCGGAGCTGGCACCGGACCGGTGAGAAAGACGAGACAGACAGGACAGACGAGACAGACGGGATAACTGAGACGGGTGGGACGGTGAGACGGACAGGCTGGGATCAGGCCCGGGGCAGCCGATCAGGCTCGCGGCGGATCAGGCTCGGGGCAGGCCAGGATCAGGGCGGATCCGGCTCAGGGCGGATCAGGCTCGGTACGGATCAGTTCCCGCGGCCAGCCCCCGTGGTGGGACCGGCCGCCCGTGGGATCAGGCTTCAGCCGGCTGGCGGACGTTCGCGTTGACCCAGGCGACGATCTCGACCGTCGTCGCGCCCGGGGTGAAGATCTCCGCGACACCCTGCTCCTTGAGCGGTGCGATGTCCGCCTCCGGGATGATGCCGCCGCCGAAGACCTTGATGTCCTCCGCCTCGCGCTCCTTCAGCAGCGCGATCACCTTCGCGAAGAGCGTGTTGTGCGCGCCCGAGAGGATCGAGAGGCCGATCGCGTCGGCATCCTCCTGGATCGCGGTGTCCACGATCTGCTCGGGCGTCTGGTGGAGCCCTGTGTAGATGACCTCCATACCGGCGTCGCGCAGCGCCCGCGCGATCACCTTGGCCCCGCGGTCATGGCCGTCGAGGCCCGGCTTGGCCACCACCACACGGATCGGACCCGTCACACCCATCACTGCCTCCACATGCGTCTCCCGCACCTGAAGGGCCGGGAATGTGAACGAACGTTATCCACAGCATCCCGCAAGCCGCTGTTTCGCGGTGGTCGGGGAGGGGGAAATCACACGTGGGACATGTTCACCGGGCGCCGTTTCCCGCAGCACGCGGCACACCTGCCGTGCGGGACCGGCCGCCAGGGGAGCCGCACGAGGTCGTCGTACCACCGCGCCGTCAGCCGCACGGCACGGTGGTACGACTCACCGACCGCCCACCGGCCGGTCACCGAAGGTGATCCGGAAGGCGCGGCGGCCGGCGGGTCCCGGTCGGCGCTCCGCCGCCCGGACCGACCCGGACCTCCGGCACGGCGCCCCATGAAGGCATACGGGGCAGGAGCCGCCTCTCCCCGAGTGCCGGAGCAGGAGGTCGACCCGTGAAGGCGCTGCCCTTTCCTCTCCTACTGCCGTGCCCGTCGTGCCTGCGTGACCCCTGGCTGTCGTCCGCACTGCTGAGAGCGACCGCACTGGAACTCGTGGTGCTCGCCGGCCACGCACTGCTCTATCCCACCGGGATCACCGGCGAACGGCGCACCCCACCATGCCCGGCGGTCGATCCGGCCCCCGCACCGTCCGGGACCACCACCCGGCCCGCCAGAAAAGCCGAAACCGCCGGAGCCGCCGGAACGTCCAAAGCCGCCAGAAAAGCCGAAACCGCCGGAGCCGCAGGAACGTCCAAAGCCGCCAGAAAAGCCGGAACCGCCGGAGCCGCAGGAGCCGCCGGAGCCGCCGGAGCCGTCAGGAACACCGGAGGCGCCGCGAACGCCGGCAACACCGGCAACGCCGCAAACCCCGACCGGCCGCCCGTCGTACTCCTGCACGGTTTCATCGACAACCGCTCCGTCTTCGTCCTGCTGCGCCGCTCCCTCTCCCGGCACGGCTGGCGCCATCTGGAGTCGCTCAACTACTCCCCGCTGACCTGCGACATCCGTACGTCCGCCGAGCTGCTCGGCCTGCACATCGAGGAGATCTGCGCCCGCACCGGGCACCACGAGGTCGACATCGTCGGGCACAGCCTGGGCGGCCTGATAGCGCGCTACTACGTGCAGCGACTGGGTGGTGACCGACGGGTCCGCACCCTGGTCACCCTCGGTACACCGCACGCCGGCACCGCTGTCGCCCCGCTGGCCAGCGCCCACCCGATCGTGCGCCAGATGCGCAGCGGTTCGGCCCCGATCGAGGAACTGCGGCTGCCGGCGCCCGGCTGCCGCACCCGGTTCGTCAGCTTCTGGAGCGAGCTGGACCAGGTGATCGTCCCTGCCGAGGCGGCCTGCATCGACCACCCGGACCTCGACGTGACGAACGTACGCGTCAGCGGGATCGGGCATCTCGCGCTGCTCGTGCACCCGGCCGTGGCCGCCGGAATCCGCCAGGCGCTCGACGCGCACGAGCCGGCCCGGGGCGGCCCCGGCGCCGCATCCGTGGCCTGAGCCCGCCGGATTCCGGAGCCGCGCACCGTCCGGGCGGGCCGGGCAACGGCTTGTCGCGCCGGAAATAGAACGAGTTTCGAACATAGAGCCAAGGGTGTGTGAGCGGTTCGTCGAAAGACGGCCGATTGCCCGTTTCCCGAGCGGCCGGGAGCCGTGGAAGATTGTCGGCGTCGCATACCGCCGGGTACAGTCGCGGCCACTGCTTTCCCCACGGAGTCCCCCACGGACCCCGGACACAGGTCCTGCTGCCGAGGCGAGAGAGAAGTTGGTGAACGACCAGCACCCCCACGCCGGGCACGTCGGATACGAAAGCCACTCCACGGGCGGCTTCGACAGCGACCCGCTCTTCGGCTCCCTCCCCGGCGGCTACGACGGTTCGTACGACACCATGACGCCTGGTTACGCCGCCCCGTACGACAGCGGGCAGGCCGGTTACAGCGGCCAGTACGACACCACCCAGTGGGACACGGGCGCGCACCGGACCGCCGAGTACGACCACACCGCCGACTACACGGCCTACACCCCCCACCCTCAACAGCACCCCCCGTACGAAGCGGCCCCGCAGTACGAGGCGGCGGCGCAGCAGTACGAAGCGGCCCCCCAGTACGACGCGGCTGCGCATCAGTACGACACCACCGGGACCTGGGCAGTGCCCGACGGCTACGGTGCGAACATCCCGGCGCAGGGCGGCGACCCGGACTCGTCCGGCCAGTGGGACACCTCCGGCTGGTACGCGAACGGCCAGTGGGCAAGTGGCGCCACGGCGGGATACGACTCCGGCGCGTACGACGCCACCGCCTGGAACACCGGCGCCACGCCCGAGCACACACAGCAGACGCCGCAAACGCCGCACCATGTGACGCCATCGCATGGGCCCGAACAGACAACACGGCATCCGTACGAGACGTACGAGAGGCACGAGGCGTATGAGCCTCACGAGGGCAGCTCCCCGGACCACGACCAGGACCATCGCCACGACCTCAACGTCGACCTCGACCGCGACCGTGACCGCGATCAGGCCCATGATCAGGCCTCCTACGATCCGTACGAGCCCTACCGGACCGCCGAGTTCAGCCTCCCGGAGACGGGCCTCGACGCCGACGGCCCCGATGCCGGACCGGGCGACCGCCCCTCCGGCCACGAAGCCGCCGCCCGAAACCACGACCAGGCCCGGCCCTCGTCCCCGCCCCCTGCGCCGTCCCCGTCCCCTGCCGACGCCCATCGCCCCGTGGGCCGTCCGGTCTCCCGCGGTGGCGGCCGCAGCCGCAGGCGTTCGCCCGCCAAGCGTTCCGCGCTCCTCACCGTCGCCGTTCCCTCCGCCTGCGTGATGAGCGTGGCCGGTATCGCCGCCGCCTCCGTGGGCGGAATCGGCGGGCTGGGCGGCGACGAGGAGAAGAAGGACGACACCACGACGATGGCGGCCGCCGACCCCGGCACGGTCAAGCCGGTCGCCGCCAACAACAAACTCGACACCCAGCTCGCCAATCTCAGCGCCGACGCGGAGAACTTCGCCGACCGCGCCAGCCGCACCCAGGAGCGCATCGACCTGAAGGCGCGGCAGGCCGCCGAGAAGAAGAAGCGCGAGGTGGAGGCCGCCCGCAAGGAGGCCCTGCGCCCCAAGTACGTCATGCCGGTCAAGGACCACCGCCTCAGCGCGTACTTCGGCCAGGCGGGCGTCAACTGGATGTCCGTGCACACGGGCATCGACTTCCCCGTCCTGGAGGGAACCCCGGTGATGGCGGCGACCGACGGCACCGTTCGCACGCAGTTCCACACCGCCTACGGGAACATGGCCATCGTCACGATGGCCGACGGCACCGAGACCTGGTACTGCCACCTCAGCAGCACCCGGATCCGCTCGGGCCAGGTCAGGGCCGGCGACGTGATCGCGTACTCCGGGGACTCCGGCAACTCGACCGGCCCCCACATGCACTTCGAGGTGCGGCCCGGCGGCGGCGCGGCGATCGACCCGCTGCCCTGGCTCCGCAGCCACAACGTCGACCCGACCTGAGCGGCGGGCGGCCGCAGCCGTCCGCCGGACCGGCCGGCCGCTACAGCTTCTGGACCGGTGCGTACCGCAGCAGCAGCTTCTTCGGCCGCTCGTCCCCGAAGTCGACCGTGACCTTCGCCTGGTCGCCGATGCCCTCGACCGCCGTCACCGTGCCCAGACCGAACTGGTCGTGGGTGACCCGGTCGCCGACCACCAGGGTGATCGTCGGCCTGTCCGAGGTCCGCCGGGTCGCGAAGCCCGAGGGCCCGGAACGCGAGCGGGACGCGGACAGCGACGAGGTGATGCCCGACGTCGGTCCCGCGGGAGCCGCCATCGGCCCCTTCCGCTTCCACTCCAGGTGCTGCTCCGGGATCTCCTCCAGGAACCGCGAAGGCGGGTTGTACGAGGGCTGGCCCCAGGCGCTGCGCATCGCCGCCCGGGTCAGGTAGAGCCGCTCGCGGGCCCGGGTGATGCCGACATAGGCGAGCCGGCGCTCCTCCTCCAGCTCCTTGACCTGGCCCAGCGCCCGCATGTGCGGGAAGACGCCGTCCTCCATGCCGGTCAGGAAGACCACCGGGAACTCGAGGCCCTTCGCCGTGTGCAGGGTCATCAGCGTGACGACGCCGGAGCCGTCGGTGTCCTCGTCGGGGATCTGGTCGGAGTCGGCGACGAGCGCGACCCGTTCCAGGAACTCCGGGAGGGTGCCCGCGCCCTCCTCCTCGCCGCGCTCCTGCTCGAATTCGAGCGCGACGGCGGCGAGCTCCTGGAGGTTCTCGATCCGGGTCTCGTCCTGCGGGTCGGTGGAGGCCTGGAGCTCGGCGAGGTAGCCGGTCCGTTCCATGACGGCCTCCAGCACGACCGCGGGCCCCGCGCCGGACTCGACGATCGTGCGCAACTCCTCCATCAGCGTGTTGAACCGCTTGACGGCGTTGGCGGAACGGGCGGCCATGCCGTACGCCTCGTCGACGCGGCGCAGCGCCTGCGGGAAGGTGATCTTCTCGCGCAGTGACAGGGCGTCGATCATCGCCTCGGCCCGGTCGCCGATGCCGCGCTTGGGCACGTTCAGGATGCGGCGCAGCGGAACCGTGTCCTCCGGGTTGGCGAGGACCCGGAGGTAGGCCAGGACGTCCCGGACCTCCTTGCGCTCGTAGAAGCGCACACCGCCGACGACCTTGTAGGGCAGGCCGACCCGGATGAAGATCTCCTCGAAGACACGGGACTGCGCGTTCGTCCGGTAGAAGATCGCGACGTCGCCCGCCTTGGTGTCGCCCGCGTCGGTCAGCCGGTCGATCTCGTCGGCGACGAACTGCGCCTCGTCGTGCTCGGTGTCCGCGACGTAGCCGGTGATCCGGGCGCCGGAGCCGGCGTTGGTCCAGAGGTTCTTCGGGCGGCGGCTCTCGTTGCGCTCGATGACGGCGTTGGCGGCGGACAGGATCGTCTGGGTGGAGCGGTAGTTCTGCTCCAGCAGGATCGTGGTCGCGTTCGGGTAGTCCTCCTCGAACTGGAGGATGTTGCGGATCGTGGCGCCGCGGAAGGCGTAGATCGACTGGTCCGCGTCACCCACGACACACAGTTCGGCGGGGGCGTCGTCGGCACCGGCCGGGCCGACCAGTTCCCGTACGAGCGTGTACTGGGCGTGGTTGGTGTCCTGGTACTCGTCGACCATGACGTGCCGGAAGCGGCGGCGGTAGTGCTCGGCGACGTCGGGGAACGCCTGGAGCAGGTGCACCGTCGTCATGATGATGTCGTCGAAGTCCAGCGCGTTGGCCTCGCGCAGCCGGGACTGGTAGAGCGCGTAGGCCTGGGCGACGGTCTTCTCGAAGCCGTCCGCGGCCTGGCCGGCGAACGTCTCCTCGTCGATCAGTTCGTTCTTCAGGTTCGACACCTTCGCCGTGAACGACTTCGGCGGGAAGCGCTTCGGGTCGAGGTCGAGATCGCGGCAGACCAGGGCCATCAGCCGCTTGGAGTCCGCCGCGTCGTAGATCGAGAACGAGGAGGTGAAGCCGAGCTTCTTCGACTCGCGGCGCAGGATCCGTACGCACGCGCTGTGGAAGGTCATGACCCACATGGCGTTGGCACGGGGTCCGACGAGCTGCTCGACGCGCTCCTTCATCTCACCGGCGGCCTTGTTGGTGAAGGTGATCGCCAGGATCTGGCCGGGGTGCACCCCGCGCTCGGCCAGCAGGTGGGCGATGCGGTGGGTGAGCACCCGGGTCTTGCCCGAACCGGCCCCGGCGACGATGAGCAGCGGGGAGCCCGCGTGCACGACGGCGGCGCGCTGCTCGGTGTTCAGCCCGTCGAGCAGCGCGGC
Source organism: Streptomyces brevispora (assembly GCF_007829885.1). Classification (NCBI taxonomy): domain Bacteria; kingdom Bacillati; phylum Actinomycetota; class Actinomycetes; order Kitasatosporales; family Streptomycetaceae; genus Streptomyces; species Streptomyces brevispora. Next base: position 3,915,125 of record NZ_VIWW01000001.1, on the reverse strand, counting down.
GGGGTCGACGACCGGGCGGTGGGCCCCGTCGCGGTAGTACGCGTCGTGGGACGGCGGGGGCCCGTCGAACACGCCCCCGAAGAGGTCCTCCGGCACCACTTCGGGTGCGGAGTCCTCGGGGGGCGGCGGGGGCCCTTCCTCCGTGTGCTGGAGGCCGGCCAGGAAACTGTCGTCAAAGAGGCTGCTCATCGCTGTCCGAGTCTAGAGCGCCGCACCGACACCCCGGGGCCGCATGGCGAACCGCACACCACCGCGCGGGCACACAAAGCGATGCCGCGTCGACACTGCGTGGGTGAATCCCGGACCTGACCTGCCCGGACCGCACCACTTCGCCGAGGTCACGAAAATGTATCGGGCATATCGAACATCAACCTTCACAGCGGCACCATGAGTTGGCTAGCGTGCTCGTTCGGGCGGCCCGTACCCCCAGAGGCGAACCACGCCGAGCGGACGTCCACGCCGAATCCGGGCTGCCCGTACGGAGCCAGGAACCGGGGACCCACACGCATCACCGGGGTGAATCGGTCCGAATCCCCCATCAGGACCGTAGGGCAGCCTTCCGTTCCGCCCGAACCCGACAGCTAACCCGGTAGGCGGTCCACGGAAGGAGATGCCGGCCTTGGCATCACATCGCAAACCGCGCCCCCGGGTGCGCAGCACCACCCCGGCCATCGGGTTCACGACGGCCGCACTCGCCTCGGTGACCCTGCTGTCCACGCAGAGCGCGCTGGCGGCCCCGGCCCCGAAGCCCAGCATCGAGGACGTCCAGAAGAAGGTCGACGGCCTCTACCGGCAGGCGGGCACCGCGACCCAGCACTACGACCAGGCGAAAGAGGCGTCCGCCAAGCAGCGCGCCAAGGTGGACATGCTGCTGGACGACATCGCCAAGCGCGCCGACAAGCTGAACGATGCCCGCCGGACGCTCGGGAACTACGCCGCCGCCCAGTACCGCGACGGCGCGCTCGCGCCGACCGCCACCTTCTTCCTGGCCAACGACCCGCAGTCGTTCTTCGACCAGACGCACCTCATGAACCGGATGGCCGCGAACCAGCAGCAGGCCGTCACGGACTTCCGTACGAAGCAGGCCGAGGCGTCCAAGAAGCGTGCCGAGGCGGTGACGAGCCTGGAGACGCTCACCGAGTCGCAGACCAGACTGCGCACCAGCAAGCAGCACGTCCAGGACAAGCTGGCCGAGGCCCGCACGCTGCTGTCGAAGCTGACCGCCGAGGAGAAGGCGCGCCTCGCCGAGCTGGAGCAGAAGCGGAAGGACGAGGCCCGGCTCAAGGCGGCCGAGCTGGCGAAGAAGCAGGCCGCCGCGAAGGCGGAGGCCGATCGCAAGGCCAAGGAGGCGGAAAGCGCGACCGGTGCCGGTACCGGCACTGGCACCGGTACCGGGACGGGCTCCGGTTCGGGCTCGGACAGCAGCGCCACGACGAAGGCCGAGAAGGTCCTCGCGTTCGCCAGGGCCCAGATAGGCAAGCCGTACGTCTGGGGGGCGACCGGCCCGTCCTCGTACGACTGCTCGGGGCTCACCCAGGCGGCCTGGAAGGCGGCGGGCGTCACCCTTCCGCGGACCACCTGGGATCAGGTGGAGGTCGGCACCCGGATCGCCACGGCGGATCTGCGGCCCGGGGACCTGGTCTTCTTCTACGACGACATCAGCCACGTCGGCATCTACAAGGGCGACGGCATGATGATCCACGCGCCGAAGCCGGGGGCGAACGTGCGCGAGGAGTCGATCTACTACATGCCGATCTACGGGAGCGTGCGGCCCGGCTAGCGCGTGTCCGGCGCCCCTGGGGCGGGCCGTACGGCAGTACGAGACGCTCCGGTGACCGTCACCGGGGGCGCCGCCGGTGCCGGGTACCGTGCGGGAGGTGTCGGGCACCGGACGGGCACGGCGCACCACGCGCAGGCACCACGCGCAGGCACAGGGCACAGGGCACCCACAGGAGCGAGCGGCCGTGAAGATCTTGGAGAGCGTCCGGGGCATGGCCTTCCTGGGAACTTTCGTCCAGGCCAGGCTGTTCTCGGCGGCCTGTGCCGAGCACACCGCCGGGGTGCTCCTCCAGTACCTCGCCGACGAGGGGCGCCCGGCGGACCAGGACACCTGTGTGGCCGCGCTGGAGCTGCTGTGGGACACCGCGCCGCCGGACGAGAACGCGGCCGCCGCCCTGCACCGCAGGCTGAGCGGACTGCCTGAGCTCGGTCAGGAGTTCCGGCCGAGCGGCGTCCAGCAGTCGGCGGTGCTCGGGTTCAGAGCCCTGGTCACCGGCGTCGCGATGCTCATCGACCAAGGCCCGGACGGCGCGGTCGAACCGTCCCAATCGGCGCGGGCACTCGCCCGGGAACTGGACGGGGAGAGCGGCACGACGGCCGCCGAGGAAGACGCGATCCAGGACCGGGACATCGAGCGGATCATGTCCTGGAGCCCGCAGGAGCGGACGCTGCACCTCCACGGGCTACGCGCGGCTTCAGCGGAGACGGGCCGCGACCGGCTGGCGGCGGCCCGGGCCCGCCACGGCCTCGGCGACGGGGCACCGGACGGAACCGTCACGCACCCGGGCTCGGTCACGGCCACCGTCGACCGCGGCGATGTCGCGGCGGCCGAACAGCGCGCCCGCTACGGGGTGGTGGGCCGGATCACGGCGGGCTCCGACGCCGGGGGCTACCTCCGCGTCGACCGGTCGGCCGACCTGTCCGAGACACCCGAGGAGCGGGCTTCCGCCGCCGGAGTGATCATCCTGGTGGCGGCCGACCCTGCGATGACGCGGGACTGCGTGGGCGAGTGGGTCGAGGACTGGGCGGGCGTGGAGAAGGCGCTGCGGCAGGACGGCCGGCAGGTCGACTGGGACGCCGCGCCGTAGCCGGAGGGGATCAGCAGTGGCCGGCCACCTGGCGGTTGCAGACGGCCGTCAGCACCCCCGTGCCACCGGGCGGTCGCAGAAGGTCGCCCCCCGTGCGACCAACCGCTCAGGTCCAGAGCGTGGCGATGAAGATGTTGGCCGTCGTCAGTCCGCCCACCGCCGCGAAGAGGCCCTTCTCGACCTTCTCCTCGTCCCGCTTGACGTAGATGAGCGCGAGGATGACGACCAGGATCAGCAGCTTGATGCCGATCTTGATGTTGTTCACGGGGTGGTCGTCGGCCCGGTCGAGCCCGACCAGCGCGATACCGGTGACCAGCATGGTCAGCGCGCCGTGCAGCATGCCCGGCACGAATCGCGCCGTCCCCGCCCCCATCGCCTTCATCTGAGTGAGGAAACCTCCCAGCAGGGCGGCGATTCCGATGATGTGCAGGGCGACGAAGACATCGATGAGTACACGCATGGTTCCGCACCCTAGCCCCGCCCCTATCAACCTTCTGCAACCAGGTGAGGCTTACTGGACGCTTGACTGATAAATGCACCAATTGCCTGACTCTGACGCAATTTTTCCGGTCATTCAACAACAACGCAACGCCAAATTAAGGCAATAGGTGTCATTACGACTCTTCCGCTTGCCCCGGGTTTAGCGTCGCTACCCAGGTGACCGGCTTCAGTGCCGCTCCGCACCCGGACGGCACCATCCGGTCACCCCGCCGAGAGATCCGGCGGCGGGTCACTCCCCCTGTTGGTGACCCGCCGCCGGACCGGGCGGGCCCGCCGGTAGGCCCCGACGGGCAGTCGACAGGAAGGACCACCGCCCTCGTGGCCGCGCATCGGAAACCCAAGCAGCGCCCGTACACCGGCTCTGCCGCCCGCACCGCAGCGACCCTCGCCCTCGCCGGGGCCGCGACCGCTGCCGCGCTGCCGGGATCCGCGCACGCCGACCCGACGCCCACCGCCGCCCAGGTCAAGGCCGAGGTGGACCGGCTGTACCGGGAGGCGGAGGTCGCCACCGAGCAGTACAACGGCGCGAAGGTGAAGGCGGCCGCCACCGCCAAGTCGATCGACGCGATGCGCGACGAGGCCGCCCGGAAGACCGAGCGGCTCAACGCCTCGCGCGAGGCGCTGGGTTCGTACGCCGCGGCGCAGTACCGCGCGGGCGGCCTCGACCCGTCCCTCCAGCTCGCGCTCTCCTCGGACCCCGACCAGTACCTGCAGCGCGCCTCGTACGTGGAGCGGGCCGCCGCCGGCCGGGCCGACGAGCTCCGCACCGTGCAGCGCCAGGTCGCGGAGGTGGCCCAGCTGCGGTCCGAGGCCGCGGGACAGCTGGCCGAGCTCACCGCCCGCCAGGCCGACCTGAAGAAGCGCAAGGCGACGGTGCGGGCCAAGCTGTCCGAGTCCCGGAAGCTGCTGGCCCGCCTCTCCCCCGCCGAGCGCGCCGCGTACGACGCCTCGGACGGCGGCGGCGGCGCGGGCCGCGCCGACCGCAGCTCCCCGCGCGGCACCGACCGGGCGCCGAACGCCCGCGCCGCCGAAGCCATCGCCTTCGCGTACGGGTCCCTCGGCAAGCCGTACGTCTGGGGCGCCACCGGCCCCTCCTCGTTCGACTGCTCCGGCCTCACCCAGGCCGCCTGGCGCTCCGCGGGTGTCTCCCTCCCCCGGACCACGTACACCCAGATCAACGCCGGGCAACGCGTCTCCAGGTCCGAACTCGCCCCCGGGGACCTGGTGTTCTTCTTCTCGGGCGTCAGCCACGTCGGCATCTACATCGGCAACGGGCAGATGATCCACGCACCGCGCCCGGGAGCCCCGGTCCGCATCGCGCCGATCGACCAAATGCCCTTCGCCGGGGCGACCCGGGTGGCGTAGGCTCCCGTCCTTCGGACCCAGCGGCCAGAGGGACACCCACACATGCCCATGGACTTCGACGTCCAGACCCACGCCCGTACGCTCGCCCTCCGCTCCCCGGACCATTACCGGGTCGGCCCTTTCACGGTGCGCCACAGCGTGAACTGGTCGCTGAAGTACGCCAATTACGCGATCCCCGACCAGGGCGCCGAACCGACGCCCGGCGAACTCGACGCCCTGGTCGCGGCGTTCCGCGAGCGCGACCGGATGCCTCGCCTGGAGTACCTGCCCACCTGGGCACCCGCCCTCGAACCCGCGCTGCTCACCGCCGGGTTCACCGTCGAGAACCGGGCCCCGATCCTGGCCTGCGCCCCCGGCGACCTGCTGCCGCCCAAGCCGGTGGACGCTCTGGTGACCGCCGAACCGGCCACGGACGCGGAGTTCGACGCCGCCGCCCTGGTGCAGCACCTGGGGTACGGCGGGACCGGCGAACCCGAGGGCGGCGAGGCGGACTGGCTGCGCAACGCGGTGGCGAACGGCGGGGCCGCCGCGCTCGCCACCGTCGGCGGCACCCCGGCGGGCGCGGGCGGCTGCTCGGTCCCGGTCGACGGCCTCAGCGAGCTGGTGGGCCTGGCCGTCGCCGCGGACTTCCGCCGCCGGGGCATCGGGGCCGCCCTCTCCGCCCGACTCACCGCGACCGCCTTCGAGCGGGGCTGCCGGGTGGTGTGGCTGGAGCCCGGCGACGCCGATGTGGAACGGATCTACGCCGGCATCGGCTACCGCAGGGTCGGCGAGAAGCTGAACATCTCGCTCGGCTGAACTCTCGTCGACGTCGTCGCGCTTCGGCATCGGGTCCGCCGGCCGGCCGTACCGCGACGTCGACGACCTGCTCCGTATCGAACCCGCCCCGGCCATACGCCCGGCTCCTGCGTCGTGTGGCTGCGGTCCGGCTCGGACCGGGCGGTGTTCGCGGGAGATCTGCTGCACCGCCCACTGCAGATCGTGGAACCGGACGACTGCCCCGGCTTCGACGAGGACGAGCCCCGCGCACGGGACAGCCGGCGCCGGTGCTGGGGGAGGCCGCGGACCGGGGCGCCCTGCTGTTCCCCGCGCGCTTCCCCGGACCGGGCGCAGCCGAGGTGCGGCGCGTCGGTGGCCAGTTCGCGGTGAAGGAGTGGGCGGCCTGGCAGGGCGGGAGAGAGCAGGCGCGTGCCTGAGGCCTGCGCGCCGTCCAGCCCGTTCTCCTCGCGTCGCACACGGGCGGGTCGGCGCGATCCGGGTACGCGCCTACCGGACGGTCAGACCAGCCGCCGGGCCGTCGCCCACCGCGTCAGCTCGTGCCGGTTGGACAGCTGGAGCTTGCGCAGCACCGCAGAGACGTGCGACTCGACCGTCTTCACCGAGATGAACAGCTGCTTGGCGATCTCCTTGTACGCGTAGCCGCGGGCGATCAGCCGCAGCACCTCGCGCTCGCGCTGGGTCAGCCGGTCGAGGTCCTCGTCGACCGGCGGCGCGTCCGTCGAGGCGAAGGCGTCGAGGACGAATCCGGCCAGCCGGGGCGAGAACACCGCGTCGCCGTCCTGGACCCGGAAGACCGAGTCGACCAGGTCGGCGCCGGTGATGGTCTTGGTGACATAGCCGCGGGCGCCGCCGCGGATGACTCCGATGACGTCCTCGGCGGCGTCCGACACGGACAGCGCCAGGAAGCGGACCGGGTTCTCCACCGCGCCCATGAACGGGGCGCAGCGGCGCAGCACCTCGACGCCGCCGCCGCCCGGGAGGTGGACGTCCAGGAGGACGACCTCGGGGCGGGTCGCCGTGATGACGGTGACCGCCTGGTCGACGTCGGCGGCCTCGCCGATGACCTCGACCCCGGTCTCCTCGGTGCGGCCGATCTCGGCCTGTACGCCGGTGCGGAACATCCGGTGGTCGTCGACGAGCACGACTCGTACCCGGCGCTCCGGGCCCTCGTGGCTCCCGGTCGCCTCAGTGGTCCCGTTCATCGCTCGTCCTCTCCATCTCCAGCTCGACTTCCGTGCCCCCGCCGGGCACCGAACGCAGCCGTGCGGTACCGCCGTTGCGCTGCATCCGGCCGATGATTGATTCTCGTACGCCCATTCTGTCCCCCGGTACGGAGTCCAGATCGAATCCGGGGCCCCGGTCGCGGACCGAGACGAAGACCGTGCGGCCCTCGACCTCCGCGTAGACCTGCACGGCGCCGCCCTCGCCACCGTACTTGGCGGCGTTGACCATGGCTTCACGTGCTGCCTGCATCTGTGCGGTCAGCTTCTCGTCGAGCGGGCAGTCGCCGACGACGACGACCTCCAGCGGGACGCCGTGCTTGTCCTCGACCTCGGCGGCGGCGCGTTTGACGGCCTCGGCCAGGGTCTCGGGTTCGTCGTCCTCGTCCTTGCCGGTGCCCTCGGGGTTGTAGAGCCAGTTGCGCAGTTCGCGTTCCTGGGCGCGGGCCAGCCGGCGCACCTCGCCGGGGTCCTCCGCGTTGCGCTGGATCAGGGTGAGGGTGTGCAGGACGGAGTCGTGCACATGGGCGGCGACCTCGGCGCGTTCCTGGGCCCTGATGCGCATCAGGCGTTCCTCGGAGAGGTCCTGGGTCATCCGTACGAGATAGGGCCCGGCCAGCAGCGCGATGCCGGTGAGCACCGCGATGGCCGCGGTGAGGACGTTGCCGAGCTGGGCGGCGGAGCCGCGTACCACCATGAAGCCCGCGAGGCCGAGGCCGACCAGGGCGACTCCGGCGAGCCCCCGGGCCAGGTGCAGGACCCGGCGGCGGCTGCCGACCTCCATCCAGCGGGCGCGGCGGGCGTTGTCGGCCTGCCGCCACACCAGGACGGACCCGGCGCCGATCAGCAGCGTGGGCCAGATGTAGCGGTCGGCCTTGCTGCCCATGTCGACGTTGCCGACGAAGATCACGGCGCCGATGAGCAGCGCGACGAGGGCGAAGACCTGGCCGCGGTCCGGTTTGCGGAGCCGGCGTCTGCCGTCGGGGGCGGTCTCGAAGACGGACCGCGGGCTGTCCACACCGCCGACGCCGAGCGGGACGACGATCCAGAACACGGCGTACAGGAGCGCGCCGAGGCCGTCCGCGAAGAACAGTCCGAGGAAGACGAACCGTACCCAGGCGACCGGCAGTCCGAGGTGTCCGGCGAGTCCGCGTGCGACGCCGCCGAGCAGCCGTCCGTCCGCGCTGCGGTACAGCTTGCGCTGCGGCGGCTCCTCCGGGTCGGGGTTGAGGGAGCTGGCGGCTCGGGTGGTGGCGGCTGGCATGACCCGATGGTCACACGTGTGTGCGGGTGGTGGCATCAGGGTCGGCCCCCACTTCGACCCTGAGAGCGTCCGGTCCGGTGGGCCGGGGCGCGGAAGCGTCCCTTCAGGGTCCGGCGGGCCAATATCAGGGATCGGCCAGGGTCGGGGTGGGTGCCGGACGGGCCCGGCGCCCGTCACCATGGAGCCATGACCGTTCCCCAGGATGCGCCGCCCGGCGTCGTGCCGCCCCCCGGGCCGGCCCCACAGCTGCGGCGCAGCTCGCGGCAGAAGGTGGTGGCCGGGGTGTGCGGCGGCCTCGGCCGGTACTGCGATGTCGATCCGGTGATCTTCCGGATCGTGCTCGGTGTGCTCTCCGTGACCGGCGGTCTCGGGCTGATCTTCTACGGCTTCGCGTGGCTGCTGGTCCCGCTGGAGGGCGAGGACGAGAACGAGGCGCGCCGGCTGCTGTCGGGCCGGGTCGAGGGTGCGTCGCTGATCGCGGTGCTGCTCGCGCTGATCGGCTGCGGTCTGTTCCTGTCGATGCTGGGCAACGGCGGCACGGTGGCGTTCGCCGCGATGCTGTCCCTCGCGGTGATCGGCTTCTCCGTCTGGACGCAGCACCGCAGGACGGCCGCCCCGCAGGGCCCGCTGCATCCGGCGGCCGCGCAGGCGGTGTCGGACGCGCCGCCCGAGGTGAAGGCGCCGCCGCGGCCGGGCAGCCCGTCCTGGTGGCGGGACCCGATCGTCAAGGACGGAACGTCCGGGCCGGTGGGCCCCGGCTATCTGTGGGGTCCCTCGGACACGGTGATGGACGGCGGCCGGGCGTCCGGGCCGACGCCCGATGCCCCGTTCCGGGCGCCCCGGCGGTCGCGGGAGAAGGAGACCTGGGGGCCGCACTCCATCGGCGGCGCCGTCTTCGTGAACGCGGTGCTGGCGGCCGCTCTGGGCACGGGGCTGAGCTGGAACTCGCAGCCGCTCGGTACGAGTCTGCAGATCGGCCTGGCCGCCGCGCTCGCGGTGTTCGGGGCCGGGATGCTGGTCAGCGCCTTCTTCGGCCGGACCGGCTTCGGCACGGTGCTGCTGGCGGTGATCACGGCGGGCCTGCTGGCGGGTGCGTCCGCCCTGCCCAAGGACATCCCCACGCGCTGGGTGCACGAGGAGTGGCGGCCGGCCTCGGTCGCCGCCGTGCAGCCGCGTTACGCGGTCCGCACCGGGGTGGCGGAGCTGGACCTCACCCGGGTCGCCGTCCCCGAGGGCGACACCGTCAGGACCCGGGTGGAGGCACGGGCGGGCCGGGTCCTGGTGCACGTGCCGCGGGCGGTCACCGTGAAGGTGCACGCACGGTCCGGACTCGGCGCCATCACGCTGCTCGACGGCCGGAACAGGGTCGATGTGGACATCCGGGCCTCGCAGAACGAACACCGGACACTCCCGCCCGCCGCGGGCAGCAAGCGGGCCGGCACGGTCGAGCTCGATCTGGAAGTTGATTTCGGACAGGTGGAGGTCGCCCGTGCTGCGTCATGAGATCCGGCCCGGGCGGGCCGTGGCGGGCCTGGTGATGCTGGCCCTGGCGGCCGGTTACGCGGCGGACGCGGCGGGCCTCTGGGACGCCCCGCCGGCGTTCTTCGTCGCGCTGTTCACCGGCGGCCTCTGGGCGGCTGTCCTGACCACCTGGGTGGCCTACCGGATCCGGCGCCGCCGCGAGGCGCGAAGGGCGTCCAGGGAGAAGGACGGGGCCCCGGCGAGCAGCAGCGGCAGCCAGGCCATGAGATAGGCCAGGTCGTTGCCGAAGTAGTACGGCTCGATCTGCCAGCTGACGGTCAGCCACAGGCTCAGCGAGATCAGCGCACCGCCGAGCGCGGCGATCCTGCTCCACAGGCCGAGGAGCGTGCCGATCCCGACGGCGATCTCGCCGATCGCGATGGCGTGTCCGAAGCCGGACGGGCTCTTGAGCGCGAGGTCGACGAGAGCCGGGATCGCGGAGGAGTCCCGGACCGCGTTCATCGTCTCGCCGATGGAACCGGCGCCGGTGGTGCGGAAGAAGGCGCTGTCGGTCAGCTTGTCGAGCCCGGCGTAGACGAAGGTGATCCCGAGGAAGATCCGCAGCGGCAGCAGGGCGTGCTCCCGCGCCAGTTCCCCGAGGGTCCTGGCCTCGCCCAGACCTCGCCCGTTCGTGCCGTACCCCTGCATGGTTGTCCCGCCTTCCGTAGCCCCGCCGGCAGACTGCCGGGCTCCGCCCACAGGGCCATTCGACCCTCGCCGGACCGTTCGACCCGTCACCAGACCTTACGGCCTGGTGCGCGATGGGGAGCGGATCAGCGAGCGGCGTCATGCGGCTTCGAATCCAAGGCGGAGGAGGGAATCGACGCGGAGCGTCGTTGACCGACGACAACGCCGGAGGCGGAGTCGCATGACGCCGGGAGCCCGCTCACTATCGTGCACCAGGCCGTTACGTATGCGGGAAGGATGCTGCTCACCGGATGCCCGCGGAAGGTGTCGGACGGTCAGATCCCGTCCCCCGGAAGGACTCAGTCGGTCACGTCGATCTCGACCCGGTTCGACTCCGTCCCCGCCGCCGTGACGACCTGCACCTCGACCGCCCCGGGCTCCACCTCCACCGGCACCGGCACGGTCAGCACGGTGTCGGTCGGGTTGGCGAAGCCGCCCGGGACCGGGATCAGCGGAACATGGACGTGGACCGTGCCGATCCGGACGACCATCCGGGCCAGCCGGTCGGGGGCCCCGGCCCCGGGCGGGACGAAACCCGCGCCGCGGATCTCGATGTCGTCGCCGGTACGGATCGGGGCGTCCAGATCGCCTGCCTCCCGGGCCCTGACCACCGACAGCACCACCGGCCGGCCGGACTCGGTGTACTTCCCGGCGAAGTAGGCCGCCGCGGAGACGGCCACCAGCAGGGCCAGCCCCCAGGGCAGATCGGGCAGCTGCTCGGGCCGCCGGGCCAGCCGGACCGCGGCGAAGAGCACGGCGACGGTGCTCACCAGCACGTACTGCACATCGGTGAAGCCGCCCCGCCCGGAGTCGTCGGTCAGCAGATCGGCGGCGCGCGGGCGGTCGGCCCGCAGCTTCTGGATCCGCCCGGACAGCACCCGTACGCTCACCACCCGCCGTACCACCACGGCGATGGCGCACACCAGCGCCAGGACGGTCACCACTCCGGCGCCGCGCGCCAGGTCCAGGCCCTCGATCAGCGCGTCGCGCTGTGCGTGGCCGGAGGCACCCGCCAGCTGGAGTGCGAGGACGAGCACGGAGAAGACCGCGAGGAGCACCCAGGACGCGGCGACCGCGCGGGAGGTGGACAGCCGGTTGTCCTCGCCGATCAGCGGGGCGAGGAGGCCGCCGCGCGCCCGGTGGACGTGGGCGGCCGTGGTCAGCAGCCCCGCGGTGACGAGTCCGGCGACCAGGCCCGCGGTACGGGCGTGGGTCCAGCCCGCCCCGATCGCGGTGGCGGCCTCCGCGATGGCCAGTACGGCGACGGCGCCCCACACGATGACCAGGGTGCGCTGCCACACCCGGTAGAGCCAGGCGTCGCCCGCTTCCCTGCCCCGGTCGGCGACGGTGCGCGCGGACTGGGTCAGCTCGTCCGAGACCCACTGCCGGGTCGCGGAGGCGGACCGGGCGACCCCGGCGGGCAGGCCCTGACCTGCGGCGAGTTCGTCCCGCTTGGCCAGGAAGGCGGCCACCGCGCGCCGGTGTCCCTCGCGCGCTCCGTGCGGGCAGTCGCCGCACGTACAGCCACCGCCGTGCGTGCCTTGTCGTGCCTCGTCCAACGCCACGGAGAACGCCGCCCTTTCCCGCCCCGGTACAGCTGCGACCCGATGCAACTCAGCTGTGATTGCTGCGAATTGTGCCGTACCGGAGGGGCTTCTCCCGCATCGGGGCGGATCGGGCGGGCGGGATCGTCAGAACGTTCGAGCGATGCGCCGCCACTGCGGCTGGTAGTTGATCCAGGCGACCAGGTCGCTGCCGAGCTGTTCCCGGGTGGTGACCGCGTCCCGGTGCTCGATCAGCACCGGCTTCCCGGCCGCCCGCGCGGCCAGCTGCACCTGGCAGGACCGCTCCATCGTGAGGAACCACCAGGCCGCCGCGTCCACCGAGTCGCCCACGGTCAGCAGCCCGTGGTTGCGCAGGATGACCGCCTTGCGGGCGCCGAGCGCGGCCGCGACCCGGCGCCCCTCGTCCTCGTCCACGACGACCCCCGTGTACGCGTCGTAGAGGGCGTGGTCCTCGTAGAAGGCGCAGGACTCCTGGGTGATCGGCTCGATGAGCTCCCCCAGCGAGGCCAGCGCCCGGCCGTGCACGGAGTGGGTGTGCGCGACGGCGACGACGTCCGGGCGGGCCCGGTGCACCTGGGCGTGGACGGCGAACGCCGCCTGGTTGACGTGGTGGTGTCCCTCGACGACCTGGCCCTCCCCGTTGACCAGGATCAGCTCGTCCGGCCGCAGCCCCTCGAAGGGGGCGCCGAAGGGGTTGGCCCAGTAGCAGTCGGGGAATTCCGGGTCGCGCGCCGTGATGTGCCCGGAGACGCCGTCCTCGTACCCGTACTCCCCGAACAGCCGCAGCGCCCCGGCCAGGCGTTCCTTGCGGTACGCGCGCTCGTCGTCGGCGGAGGCGTGCACGGGCGGCATCGCGAAGCGCAGTTGCTCCACGGGTATGGGTGTGGGCTCGGGCATGACGGCTCCTCGGGGCTCCCGGGCGTACGGGATCGGGCGTGCGGGATCAGGCGTACGGGCCGGAAGTTACCGTCGGTTGCCACAGGTGACCAGAGGCAGGGGGCATCGATTCGGGGCGGGGGAACGGCGATGCCGCCGACCGTGGGAACGGGCGGCGGCATCGGTACCGGCACGGGCCGGGCGCGGTCGGGCGGGGAAGCCACCGGTACCCGGGGGACGCCGCTCCCGGGTACCGGTCGCTCCTACTCCCACTCGATGGTGCCCGGCGGCTTGCTCGTCACGTCGAGGACCACGCGGTTGACGTCCGCGACCTCGTTGGTGATGCGGGTGGAGATCTTGGCGAGGGTCTCGTACGGCAGCCGGGACCAGTCCGCCGTCATGGCGTCCTCGGAGGAGACCGGGCGCAGCACGATCGGGTGGCCGTAGGTGCGGCCGTCACCCTGGACACCGACGCTGCGGACGTCCGCGAGCAGGACCACCGGGCACTGCCAGATGTCACGGTCCAGGCCGGCCGCGGTCAGCTCCTCGCGGGCGATGGCGTCGGCCTCGCGCAGCAGGTCGAGCCGCTCCCTGGTGACCTCGCCGACGATGCGGATACCGAGGCCGGGGCCGGGGAAGGGCTGGCGCTGGACGATCTCCTCGGGCAGGCCGAGCTCCTGGCCGACCATCCGGACCTCGTCCTTGAACAGCTGGCGCAGCGGCTCGACGAGCTGGAACTCGATGTCGTCGGGGAGCCCGCCCACGTTGTGGTGGGACTTGATGTTGGCGGTGCCGGTGCCGCCGCCGGACTCGACGACGTCCGGGTAGAGCGTGCCCTGGACCAGGAAGGCGACGTCCTCGCCGGCCGCGCCCGCCTCGGCGACGAGATCGGCCTGCGCCTGCTCGAAGACGCGGATGAACTCGCGGCCGATGATCTTCCGCTTCTGCTCCGGGTCGGATACCCCGGCCAGCGCGTTCAGGAAGCGCTCCTCGGCGTCGACCACCTTCAGCTGGACGCCGGTGGCGGCCACGAAGTCCTTCTCGACCTGCTCCGTCTCGCCCTTGCGCATCAGCCCGTGGTCGACGTAGACGCAGGTCAGCTGGGAGCCGATGGCCTTCTGCACGAGGGCCGCGGCGACCGCCGAGTCCACCCCGCCGGAGAGTCCGCAGATGGCGCGCTTGGTGCCGACCTGCTCGCGGATCAGGGCGATCTGCTCCTCGACGACGTTGGTGGTCGTCCAGTTCGGCTCGATGCCGGCGCCGCGGTACAGGAAGTGCTCCAGCACCTGCTGGCCGTGCGTGGAGTGCAGGACCTCCGGGTGGTACTGGACGCCGTAGAGCTTCTTCTCGTCGTTCTCGAAGGCGGCGACCGGCACGACGTCGGTGGACGCGGTGACGGTGAAGCCCTCGGGGGCGGCGGAGCAGGCGTCGCCGTGCGACATCCACACCGACTGCTCGGCCGGGGTGCCCTCGAAGAGGGTCGAGCCGGTCTTGGAGACGGCGAGCGCGGTACGGCCGTACTCACGGGCACCGTTGTCGTCGACGGTGCCGCCGAGCGTGGTGGCCATCAGCTGGAAGCCGTAGCACATGCCGAAGACGGGGACCCCGGCCTCGAAAAGCGCGCGGTCGAGGGAAGGCGCGCCGTCGGCGTACACCGAGGAGGGGCCGCCGGACAGGATGATCGCCCGGGGGTTCTTGGCCAGCATCTCGGCCACCGGCATCGTGGAGGGCACGATCTCGCTGTAGACCCGGGCCTCACGGACGCGGCGGGCGATGAGCTGGGCGTACTGCGCGCCGAAGTCGACAACGAGGACCACGTCGGTGGCGGTGTCGGGGGCGGCGGGGGGTGCTGCTGGCACGGGGCGGCCTTCCGGCGGTGGGGAGGGGGTCGGTCCTCCCAATTCTACCGGCGGCCGGGGGCGGCCCTCGTCGCGCCGGACAGGGGGTGAGGGCGCGGAGGCCCCAGGTGCGGGGGTACGGGGCGCAGGGGCCCGGGCGTACGGCCGTCTCAGCATCCGGGCCGTGCGTTGGCTCCCGCCCGCCGCCCGGTCCATACTGTCCCCATGCGTCAGCACACGACCTTCGTCTTTACCTATGGCAACCGGCCCGCCGGCTGCCATGGTCGTGCTGCTTGAGCAACTGACAAGCAACGTTCCAGGCGCCCCGGGCCGACAGGCCCGGGGCGTTCTGGCGTTCCGGGCCGGCCGGCCCCCGGGGAGCCGCACCCCACCGGGAGACCCAGCATGAGCAGCACCGCGACCGACCGGCCCGCCGCCGCCCGCACCGCCACCGCCCGCACCGCCACCGAGCAGACCGGCGCGCACACCGAGGAGGCCGCGTCCCTGATCGGCGACGCCCGGTCGCGCATCGACGCCCTGGACGACCGGATCATCGGTCTCGTCCAGGAACGGATGGCCGTCTCCTCGGTCATCCAGGAGGCCCGGATCACCTCCGGGGGCCGCCGGGTGAACCTCTCCCGGGAGATGGAGATCCTCGGCCAGTACCGGGACGCGCTCGGCAGGCCCGGCACCTCCCTCGCGATGACCCTGCTGGAGCTGTGCCGCGGCCGCGTGTGACGCGGTGCGGGCGGGACGGCCCCCACGGCCCGGCTGACGGGGCGTATCCCAGTTCGGGCGCACTCTCACCCGTACGGCGCGTGACCGGGCCCGGCACGGCTTCGTTGATCCTGGTGTCCGTGCCAACCAGGGGCGGCTGTGGAAAGAAACCACGCGTGGCTCCGCCGGGGCGTGTGGCGTACTGCACGTACGCCGTGGGACCGCGCACCGGCGTGCGTGACCGGTCGGCAGGGGACAGCAGCCCGGTCACCCGAAAACGGCCGCCTCCGGGGACGCCCGGGGCGGCCGTACTCAAGGGCCCGTGGACCGGAAACCCGCTCGGGTTCCGACGGTCCACGGGCCCTTGTGTTGCGCCGGGCCCCGCTACCGCTGCCGGACGGCGCGCCGCCGGGTCGTCACGTACAGCACACCGCCCGCCAGCAGCGCGGCCGCCGCCGCGGTGGCGGCCGGCAGCGCGGTGGAGCCGGTGGCCGCAAGACCGCCCCCCGTGCCGCCCGTCCCGGAAGCCGAACCGGTCGAGCCCGTGGAGCCCGTCGCGCCCGCGCCACCCGAAGTGGCACCGCCGTCGCCGGTGGAGCCGCCCGCCGAGCCGCCCGCCGTGCCGCCCGTGGTGGTCGAGCCGTCGGTGGAACCCGATGCGGTGGCTCCCGCGCCTCCGGTCGCGGAGTCCCCCGGGTCGTCGGCGTTCAGGACGAAGGACGCGGTGTTGTTCTTCCGCTTCGGGTCGAACGGCAGCAGCGGGTCATTCAGCCGCGCGCTACGGACGACGACCGCGCCGGAGGCCCCCACGACGACCTTGGCGATCTTCATGTCGAAGTGCAGCGCCAGGTACTGGTCCTCCCCGAAGGCCGTCGCCGCCTCGCACAGGTAGCGCGGTGCGCCGGACTGCTCCTTGCGGTACCGCCCGTCGGCCGTCACGCCCCGGCAGTTGTCGGGCCACTCGACGACCGAGGCGCCCTCGGGGACGGTGAAGTCGAGGGTGGCTACGGACTCGCCCGAGCGCAGGTGGGCGATCCAGGCCGGTCCCTCGTTGTGGAAGCCGATATTGGCCTCGGCCCTGCCGCCCCGCACGCCCCGCGCCGTATCGCCGTCGGCCACGAAGTCGGCGGTGTTCGCGGTGCTGAAGTCGGCCTCCTGCTGGTTGTCGCGCGGGTTGAGATCCGCGGACCGGGCGGTGGGGAGCTCCTTGAGGCTCAGCACGTTCCCCTTGGCGCCCGGGGCGAACCGCGCCCCGGCCCGCTGGGCGTCGAACGCCCCGGAGCCGCCCTCGTCGACCCGGTAGACGAAGCTGTCGCGGTAGGCGCGCCCGGTGGCCCGGAGCGTCAGCGGTTCGGCGAGCTCGTAGGTGGCGCCCGCCTCGAAACTGCCCTTGACCGAACAGAGCGCGGTGGTCCAGACGGGGACGCCCCGGGTGGCGTCGCCCCCCTTGTACTCGCAGTTCTGGTACCGCTCGGTGAACTCGATGCCGTGCGTGTACATGAGGGTGAGCAGTATCCCGTCGGCGGCGCGGGTGCCGTTGTTGGAGAAGACGAGCGGGACCGGCTGGGTCTCGCCCGGCTTGAGTTCCGTCTTCAGCGGGGACTGCTTCATGACCAGGTCGGGGCCGCCGACACCGATCCGGGTGGAGAACGGTTCGAAGGTCTCGCCGTCCGCCGCACCGGTGATCCGGATGGTGCCCCAGTCCCCGTCCTCGCTGCCCTGGGCGGCGGTGACGCGGAGTTCGGGCAGCGGGTTCGTGCCGGGTGAGAGGCCCTCGCCGTGGCAGACGCCGGTGGTGCCGGTGATCGCGCAGTCGGCTGCGCCCTGCTTGCCGAAGACCGCGTCGGCGACGCCCGCGATCCCGCTGAGGTCGAAGGTCACGGTGTACTCGCCCTCGAAGCCCACGTCCGGGTACGGGTTGTCGATGGTGATCGCGACGGAGGTCCGCTGCGGCGCTCCGCTCGCCGGGTACGGGTGCAGGGCGGTCTCGGCGGGGCCGCCGAAGTGCAGTACGGCAGTACCGGCCGCGTGGGCCGTGGCGGCAGGGGCGAGCGATCCGGCGGCCAGCAGGCCGACTGCGGCGAGGCTGCCCGCGGCGCGGCGCAGAGCGGCTCTCGGGGTCGTGTTTCTCATCGCGTGGACCTTCTGGGGTCGGTTGAAACCGTGCGGCTGCTCCGGCAGCGATACGAGTTCGACCCCGGGACCGTACGAACAGTTGCGCGGGTACAGGTCACGGATTGAGCACAGGGGAAACGTGATCGGCATCACACAAGGATGTGGTGAAGCCCGGGACAACCATCGGGATGTCTTGCAGGTCATGTATGCGGAACCACCGGTCGCATCCGTAACTCGGCTTCACCGGTAGAGCGTGAGGGGCTGCACTCGGAGGGGGGTGCAGCCCCTTCTGCTGTCCTTTTCGCAGGTGACCGCCGGTGGCCCGGACGAGGTCAGGCCTGCTCGTCCTTCTTCGGCGGCACCGCGGGCATCCCCAGGAACGGCAGCCTCAGCGCGCCGAACGCCTCCCGCGGAACGGCCGGTGCCTGCGGCTCGACCGCCGCCAGCCGCTCGTACGCCCCGCCCGGCGCTGGGCGGGGATCCGACTCGCCCTTGTTCGGCCAGAACGACATGGCCCGCTCGGCCTGCGCGGTGATCGTCAGCGACGGGTTGACGCCGAGGTTGGCGGAGACCGCCGAACCGTCGACCACCGAGATGCCCGGGTGCCCGTACAGCCGGTGGTACGCGTCGATGACCCCCTCCTGCGCGCTCGCCCCGATCGGGCAGCCGCCGAGGAAGTGCGCGGTGAGCGGGGTGCCCATCAGCTCGCCGATGTTGGAGCCCGCGAAACCGTTGATCTCCTCGGCGAGCAGCGTCGCGCTCCGGGTCGCCTCGGCTATCTGGGTCGGGTTGGGCGCGCCGTGGCCCTGCCGGGCGGTGAGCAGGCCCTTCCCGATGCCGCTGGGCTTGCGGTACGCGGTCAGGGAGTTGTCCAGCGACTGCATGACGAGCCCGATGATGGTCCGTTCCGACCAGCGGCGGTTGGAGAGCGAGCGTACGGCGAGCGCCGGGTGCCTGGCCATGTTGCCGAGCCAGCCCAGCACCCGGCGGGTGCTGTACGGGACCTGGAGGATGGTCATCGCACCCATCGCGTTGGAGCCCTTGCCGTAGCGGACCGGCTCGATGTGGGTGTTCTCGTCGGGGTGGATCGACGAGGTGATGGCGACACCCCGGGTGAAGTCGGCCTTCGCGGTGCCGTGCTTCCTGCGGTAGCGCCGGTCGGAGGTCTGCGCTCCCACGAGCCCTTCGGAGTTGGTCCGGGTCAGTTCGCCCAGCCGGGACGAGATCCGGGGCAGCAGCCCCCGGTCCTTCATCGTGTGCAGCAGCGTCTGGGTGCCGTACGTGCCCGCCGCCACGACCACCTCGCGGGCGCGCAGCCGCGTCGGCCCGCCCTTCCTCCGGCGGCCGGTCGGGACGGTGGTGACGTGGTAGCCGCCCTCCGGGTCGTCCGTGACCGCGACGACGGAGGTCATCGGGTGGATGACCGCTCCGGCCTTCTCGGCGAGGTGGAGGTAGTTCTCGTTGAGGGTGTTCTTCGCGCCGTGCCGGCAGCCCGTCATGCATTCGCCGCACTCCGTGCAGGCCTTGCGGGCGGGGCCCGCGCCGCCGAAGTACGGGTCGGCGACCGTGCCTCCGGGCTTCGCCCGCGCCGTTCCGTCGGCGTCCGAGCCGTCGCCGAAGAAGACGCCGACCGGGGCGAGATGGAAGGTGTCGCCGACGCCCATGGCCTCGGCGGCCGCCTTCAGATGGACGTCCGAGGGGGTCGTCGTCGGGTTGAGCCGGACCCCGAGCATCCGCTTGGCCTGGTCGTAGTACGGCTTCAGCTCGTCCTGCCAGTCGGTGATGTGCGCCCACTGCCGGTCCTCGAAGAACGGCGCAGGGGGCACGTACAGCGTGTTGGCGTAGTTCAGCGAGCCGCCGCCGACCCCCGCACCGGCCAGCACCATCACGTTCCCGAGCAGATGCACCCGCTGGATGCCGAAGAGGCCGAGGGCGGGGGCCCAGAGGTAGTTCTTCAGGTCCCAGGAGTTCTTGGGCAGGGTGCCGGGAGTGAAGCGCCGGCCCGCCTCCAGGACGCCGACCCGGTACCCCTTCTCGGTCAGCCGCAGGGCCGACACCGCGCCGCCGAAGCCCGAACCGACGACCAGTACGTCATAGTCGTACGCGTCGTCGTCATCGGCCGCACCGGCCGGTCCGGCCTGGTTCTGGGCAGGGCTGTCCTGGGACATGGCTCTCCTCGGTACGAAAAGGACAGAGATGCTGCGGTGGCACGGGGGTCAGCGCAGGCGGAACGCCTTCATCGCCCTCAGGCTGCGGCTCATGAACGCCGCGTACTTCTCGTCGTCCATCCCGAAGGACGGGGCCAGCGGGATGAGCCGCTGCTGGGCGACGGTCTGGGCCTCGGTGTACTTGAGGATGCCCTCGGAGCCGTGCCGGCGGCCGAGACCGGAGTCCTTCATGCCGCCCATCGGGGACTGCACGCTGCCGTACGCGGGTGCGTAGCCCTCGTTGATGTTGACCGTGCCGGTCCGCAGCCGGGCGGCGACCCGGTGGCCGCGCCTGCCGTCCTTGGTCCAGACACTTGAGTTGAGGCCGTACGGGGTGGCGTTGGCGAGGCCGATGACCTCGTCCTCGTCGCTGAAGCGGTAGACGGAGACGACCGGTCCGAAGGTCTCCTCGACGCAGACGGCCATCGGCGCCTCGACGCCGTCGAGGATGGTCGGCTCGTAGAAGAGCGGGCCGACGTCGGGGCGGGCGACCCCGCCCGCGACGAGCTTGGCGCCCTTCTCGACGGCCTCCGCGACATGCCGGCTGACGGTCTCCAGCTGGCGCTCGCCCACCAGCGAGCCCATGTCGGCCCCGTAGGCGAGGGAGTTGCCGAGCCGCATGGCCTTCGTACGGGCGGCGAACCGCTCCACGAAGGCGTCGGCGACCGACTCGTGGACGTACAGCCGCTCGATGGAGATGCAGAGCTGACCGGCGGAGGAGAAGCAGGCGCGGACGGCGCCCTCGGCGGCCTTCTCCACGTCGGCGTCCTTCAGGACCAGCATGGCGTTCTTGCCGCCGAGCTCCAGCGAGACCCCGACGAGCCGGGCCGCGGCACCCTGGGCGACCTCGCGGCCGGTACGGGTGGAACCGGTGAACGAGACGTAGTCGGCGTGCTTGACGACCTCGGGGCCGACGACGGGTCCGTCACCGAGCACGACCTGGAACACCTCGGCGGGCAGTCCCGCCTCGATCAGCAGGTCACGGGCCCACAGCGCGGTCAGCGCGGTCTCCGTGTCGGGCTTCATCACCACCGCGTTGCCGGAGACGAACGCGGGCAGGGCGTCGCCGACCGACAGCTCGAACGGGTAGTTCCACGGCGCGATCTGGCCGATGACGCCGCGCGGCTGGCGCAGCTCGGTGACCTTGGTGAGGGCCGGTACGACACCGGTGTGCCGCTTCGGCCTCAGATACGAACCGGCCCTGCG
The DNA here is from genome assembly GCF_007829885.1 of Streptomyces brevispora. Taxonomy (NCBI): domain Bacteria; kingdom Bacillati; phylum Actinomycetota; class Actinomycetes; order Kitasatosporales; family Streptomycetaceae; genus Streptomyces; species Streptomyces brevispora. Next base: position 3,894,396 of record NZ_VIWW01000001.1, on the reverse strand, counting down.
GCCGTAGTGCCGGGCAGCGACGGCGACCGCCTGCACCTCCTCGTGGGCGTGCAGACGGGCCTTGCCGGTCTCCAGCTGGATGAGGTCGAGGACCTCGGACTGGCGGCCGAGCACGAGGTCGTGGAAGCGCAGCAGCACGGCGGCCCTGGCCCGGACGGGCGTCGCGGCCCAGGCCGGCTGGGCGGCCCGGGCCCGCTCGAAGGCGGCCGCCACGTCCTCGGGGGTGGACTCGGGCAGGTCGGCCAGCTTCTCCCCGGTGAAGGGGGTGTGGTTGGCCGTACGGCCGGAGCCGACGACGCCGCGGGTCAGCCGGGCGATCACCTCGGGGGTCACGACATCGGCGGCCGTACGCACACCCGCGGGCGCGGCGGCCACCGGGTTGGTGCCGGTACCGGCGGCGGATGTGGGCGTGGAGGCCTGCGAGTCCGTCATGAGGGCGAGAGTACGTCCAGCCGGATACTTTGGATACCCGTGGGTAACAGCTTTTCGCAGTCGCTGCCGCACCCCTGCGCGAGCACTCGTCGATCGAGCCAGTGGCTACTGGCTACGTAAGCCCTGATCAGGGGCTATCTCGCCGCGGGACGAGTGCCGTGAACACCGCGCCGGTGCGGCCGCCGGCGGTTCCCGACGTCAGTCGGTGTCCCCCGGGGCTCGCCAGCCGCGCAGCATGGTGTCGAACCGGTCCCGGGTGGTGTCCCAGTCCGCCGCCGGACCCGTCATGTACAGCGCGTACTCTGGACCGCTGTCGTCGGCGTAGTACATCTGGTCGACGGCGTGCCGCGGCCCGTCCTTCTCCGTCCAGGTGAACTCCAGGAGCGATCCGGGGTGGTCACGGTAGAAGTTTTCCTGCAGGGCCAGCCTCCGGTAGTCCGGCAGCCGCTTCTGGAGGCTCGACTCCATGTCCTTCATGTGCAGGTACGAGCTCTCGAAGTCGGGCTGGTGATCGATGCTGACGCGCAGGTAGTGGCTGCCGTTGTCCGGGCTGTAGTCGACGTTCGTGCCGTTCTTCCGACGCTTCCAGCCGTCCGGTACGAGGAGGCTGAACCCGTCCGGGTCGTCGACCCGCTGCCAGCCGGCCGGCACGCCCTTCACCGCCGGGTCGGTCTTGAGCGAGGAGTCCGGCGAGGATTCCGGTGAGGACTTCGGCGAGGACTTGTGGGGGGCCGGATCCTGCGACCGGGTGCCGGGGGTTTCGGGGCCGCCGCTCGCGGTGCCGCTGCCCGGACCGTCCCGGTACTCCATCGCGGCGATCCCCGCGCCGCCGCCGACGAGCGCCGCCAGGGCGACGACGAGGACCGCGGTGCGCCAACGGCCCCGGCTGCGCCGGGTCACCGGTGCGGACCCGGGAGCCGGGGCGGCTCCGGGGTAGGGCAGCTGGGTCGTGCCGCCGGAACCCAGCGCGTGCAGGACCTCCTCCGGGACCCGCTGCGTCGGGACGTACGCCTGGGCCGCGCGGGGCTGGCGCCCCTCCATGGCCTCCAGCAGCATCCGTTCCGTCTCCCCGGCCGACGGCCTGCCGTCCGGTTCCTTGCGGAGGAGCGCGGTGATGACGGGGCCGAGCGCCCCGGCCCGGGTCGGCGGCGGCGGTTCCTCGGCGACGACGGCCTGCATGGTGGATATCGGGGAGGTGCGGCGGAACGGCGAGCTGCCCTCGACCGCCGCGTACAGCGTGGCCCCCAGCGACCACAGGTCGGATGCGGGACCCGGGTCGCTGCCGCGTACCCGCTCGGGCGCCAGATAGTCGATGGAGCCGACCAGTTCACCGGTCCTGGTGATGGTCGAGTCGCCCTCTATCGCCGCTATCCCGAAGTCGGTGAGCAGTACCCGGCCGTCCCGGGCGAGCAGGACGTTGCCCGGCTTCACATCGCGGTGCAGCACCCCGGCACCGTGCGCGGCGCGCAGCGCGCCCAGCACATGGAGGCCGATCCGGGCGGCCTCGCGCGGCTCCACCTCGCCGGATTCCTTGATCGCGTCGGCGAGTGAGGGACCGTCGACGTACTGCATGACGATCCACGGCCGGTTGTCGTACTCGATGACGTCATGGACGGTGACCACGCCGGGGTGCGTGATGCGGGCGGCGGCGCGGGCCTCCTTCTGGGTGCGGGCGTGCAGCACCACCCGGTCCGCCTCGGCGACGTACAGCCCGGCGGTCAGCTCCTTGACGGCGACGGTGCGGTGCAACACCTCGTCATGTGCCCGCCAGACCTTGCCCATGCCGCCGCGCCCGAGGACTTCACCGAGCCGATATCGCCCGGCCAGTACCAGTCCCGCGTCCGTGCCCTGTGATCGATCCACGTCTCCCCGCCCCGTTTCCTTCGGATGACAGGTTACGGAGAGGACGCACGGCCACGGAACCTCGCACCGCCCACGAGATCGCACTGTGATGCTTGTCGCTTCCGGCGGTCGCTCTGCGGACCCGTCATGTGTCAGGGCGTCACACGGTAGGAGGCGATGGCCTGTTGGTAGATGTCCGACACCTTGTCGCGCTGGCTCTCCGGACCGATGACCTGAAGGATGTGGTAGCGGCCCTCGACGACCATCGCGAGGTTGCGTACGTACACTTCCCGCCCCGATCCGTCCTGCCAGGTGAACTGGCCTTCCGCCATGGCCTGTCGGCCGACGTCGATCCGGCGCAGTCCGCTCGCCGACGACCAGCTGGAGTCCCGGAACGGCTTCAACTCGGGTTCCTTGTCCCGCTGGTAGCCCAGCGGGTCGGCGCCGTTGGCCTTGACGGTGTCGCGGCCGGGGACGATCAGCAGGGTGAAGCCGTCGCTGCCGTAGTGGATCTGACGGTCGGTGTTGGCGGGGCTGCGCTGCCAGCCCTCGGGCACCCCGACCTCGAAGCCCTCGGCGTCCTTGCGCAGGACGTAGCCGGGCGCGAGTGCGACGGCGGAGCGGCTGGTCTGCGGCTTCTTCGCGCTGCCGGACCGGGACGGTGACGATCCGCCGGAGGGGGTGCCGGATCCGGCATCGGGCGCCTCGGACGCCGTACGGGACGGGCCGGCGCCCGCACCGGGCTGCGAACCGGACCTGGGCATGAACGCCACGGCGTACGTGATCGCCGCGACCAGGACCAGCAGTATCAGGACGAGCAGCAGCCGGCCGAGCCGTCGCGGCGCGCGCTGCCCGTCCTGCCGCGGGCGGGGCGGGGTGCGCAGCGCCTTGGGGCCCTTGGGCTCGCGCGGCGGCTTGACGGCTCTACGCTCGCGCGGTTCCTCGAGTACCGGCTCCGCAGCCTCCAGCCGCCCCTTGGCGTGGCGGTGGCGGCCGTGCGCCGGGCCGTTCCGGCGGCCGCGGCGCTTGCGGACGAGCTCGCCGCGGCGGCGCACGACGGGCAGCCGGGTGTCGTCGGCGGACGGCAGCGGCACGACGTCGAGACCGGCCTCGGGCTCGGGCGCCGCCCGTACGAGGGAGCGCAGCCAGCCGCGCAGCTCCTCGAAGTCCGGTCGCTCGGTGGGGTCCTGCCGCAGCAGCGACTCGACGACGGGCCGCAGCGCGCCGCACTCCTCGGCGAAGGCGGGCGGCTCGCCGCAGACCATCTGGACGAGCTCGGCGGCGTTCTCCTCCGGGTACGGGGCGTGGCCCTGGACGGCGCGGTAGAGCAGGGCGCCCAGTGCCCAGAGGTCGGTGGAGGGGCCGATGGGCGGTGCCAGCTGCCAGTTCTCGTGGACCGGTCCGGCCTGCTCGGGCGCCCAGCGCTCGGTGACGGCGCCGACGACGGCGATCCGGGCCTGCCGCGCGCGCTCGGCGGCGAGGGGCGTGGCGGGGCCCCGGTAGGCGGAGGTGTCGCGGTTCCCGGCGACGATCTCGTCCCAGCGGCCCGGGGCGGTCTCCCGGTCGTCCGCGGGGGGCTGCGGGCGGACGGCCGGGGTGGCGCCCTGTCGGCGGGAGTCGGCGCGCAGGGCGTCCTCGCTGGAGCCGCCGGCGGGGACCGGGCGCCCGTGGCCGGGGCCGTCGTCCCAGGAGCCGGTCAGATGCAGCCGCCGGGGCGGAGCCTGCCCGCCGCCGTCGCTGTCACCGTCCTCGTCGTCGTACGGGTCGTCGTCCTCGTCGTCGTAGTCGTAGGGGTGCTGTGCGTCGGGCGTGCTGCCCCAGCCGACGGGCGGCAGCAGGCCGCCGCCTTCGCGCTGGACCGGCAGGGTGCCGGTGTCCCGTGCCTCGTCCGTACCGGCCCGGCGCTCCTCCTCGCTGATGCGGGCGGCGGCGCGGGCCCCCGCCCGGTACGCGGCGATGGCGCCCGCACGGGTGGCACGCGCCTGCGCGGCGCTGCTTGGCTCGGGGGCGGGGAGGGCGGGCGGTGACGGGCGGCGGACGGATTCCAGCTCGCCGGGGCCGTACGGCTGCTCACCGTCGTCCGCGGACGACGCCGGCTCGATCGCGGCGGGGCCGCGGGAACCGGGCACCTCGGCGGGCGGCGACTGCGCGGGCGGCCGGAAGGGCGCGTGCGAGGTGGGCGGCTCGTGCGGACCGGCGGACCCGGACCCGGCCGCCGGCGGTGCGTACGGATCTTCCGGCCCCGGACCGGCCGCCGGCAGCGCGTACGGATCGCCGGAACCGGACTCGTGCCCGGCCGTCGGCGGCACGTACGGGCCGGTGGGGCCCGACTCCACCGCGGGGCGGCCGTACTCCCCGTCGTCCTCGGCGTCGTCCTGGCGCGGCACCGGCACGTAGCCGCAGAGGGCCTCTTCCGCCGCCCCGGCCGCCAGGCCGGTCAGCACGACGCGTCCGTCGTCGCAGACGAGCACCGTGCGAACGGTGATGTTGCGATGGGTCCAGCCGTGCGCGTGCAGGACGCGCAGCGCCGTCAGGACGTCGGAGCCGATCTCCGCGGCCCGGTACGGATTGAGCGGGCGCTCCGCGAGCAGGGCCGCCAGCGGGCGGGCCGCGACCAGTTCGCTCACGATCCAGAGCGATCCCGCCTCGGCGAACACGTCGAAGACCTGGTCGAGCCGCGGGTGGTCGGGAACCTGGGCCGCCGCCTGGGCGGCCTCGATGGCGCGCCGGACCGCCGGATCGGTGGAGCGCCGCACCGTGCGCCCGCTCGTGCGCCGGGCCGGTGTGGGCAGGCCGTCGGCGTCGAGCACCTCCGCGTCCACGACCTCCGGTAACGGCACCTGCCGGACCAGGACTTCCTGTCCGCTATAGGTGTCAAACGCCCGGGTCTCGACCAGTTCGTACGCGTCGGACGGGGGCAGCGGAAGGCGGTAGCGGTCGGCAAGTACCCGACCCGCGTAGTCGTCCACGCCGCCTCCCCAGAGCGCGCTGTCCCCCGGTCACCCGCACCGCACGAAACCCGTCAATTGCGCTCACTTGCCGTGCAATTGACTTGTGGTTTCGGCTGCGTACGGTCTTCGAGCTTTCACAATACGTGGCAACCGGCGGCCGCGCCGAAGGTCGGCGCAACCCGGTCCGCCGGTGGCCCTCAGTCGAGCGGCTCGAACGTGTCGAAGGCCGTCTCGCGCAGCGTCTTGCACGCCTTGCCGTCCCACTCGTCGACCTTGCAGCTGATCATGATCGAGTAGCCGCGCTTGGCGTCGACCTTGAAGCCGCGGTTCAGGATCCGGCTGCGCTGGCCCTTCTCGTTGCGTTCGAACTGCCAGTCGGCGACGGTCGGGTATCCGTTGTACTGGACCGGCTTGATACCCAGGTGCCGGTATCCGTCGCTGCTGCCGGCCACCGCGCCGCGCAGCGAGTTCCAGGCGGCGGCCGCGTCCTGGCCGGGCGAGCTGTTGAAGTCGACCTGGACGCGCGGGAAGCCCTTGTCGATGTTGTAGATGCCGCCGGAGTTGCTGCCGGCGATCGAGTTGCGCTCGAAGCCCTCGGGCATCGCCATGGTGAAGTGGAACCGCTTGTCGGTGACCGTCTTGTACCCGGCGGGCAGCGCGTCCTTGGCGCCCGTGTCCTTGCCCGCGTCCGTGTCTTCGTCGTCGTCCGAGTTGTCCGACCCCTTGCCGGAGTCGTCCTTGCCCTTGCCCTGGCCGTCGTTCCCGTCCTGGCCCTTGCCCTGGTCCTTGCCGCTGCCGCCCTGTTCCGTCCCCGCGGTACCGGCGGAGCCGCCGGTCGCCGACGGGCCGGCCGAGGCGGACGTGTCGTCCTTGCCCTTGCCCGCGTTGTCGGTGCCCTTGTCGTCCCCGCCCATCGTGAGCGCGAGGACCGTGCCGAGCACGGCGAGCACGATGACGGCCGCGATGATCGCCAGGGTGCGGCGCGGCACCACGTCCGTGAGGGACGCCTTCGGCGGGGTGCTCGCAGAGGTGGCCTGACGCGGCGGCGGTACGGCCCCGGAGGCGGCCGTGGCCGTCGTGGCGGGCCGGGCCGCCGGCACGGACGGTGCGGCGGCGACGCCCGCCGCCGCGCCGGGCGCCTTCGCGTTCCGTGCCGAGCGCAGCGCGCCCCGCAGCCGGTCGCGGGTGCCCTCGCCCGGTTCGCCGGACTTCGACGCCGGCTTGGCGGCGGACACCCCGGGCAGCGCCATCACCTGAGTGGCGTCGGCCGGCGGCGGTACCGGGACGTCGGGCTTCTCGGGGGCCTCGATCACCGCGTTGAGCAGGGCGCGCGCCCCGGCGTCGTCGAGCCGCTGCTCGGGGTCCCGGGCGAGCAGGCCGTAGATGACCTCCTCCAGCGGGCCCGCGTTCTTCGGCGGGTCGAGCGGTTCGGTCATCACCGCGGTCAGGGTGGCGATCGCGGAGCCCTTGTCGTACGGCGGGCAGCCCTCGACGCTCGCGTACAGCAATCCGCCGAGCGACCACAGGTCGGCCGGCGGGCCCGGCTTGTGCCCGCGGGCCCGCTCCGGCGAGATGTACGAGGGGGCGCCGACGAGCATGCCCGTGGAGGTGACGGACGGGTCACCCTCGACCTGGGCGATCCCGAAGTCGGTCAGCACGACCCGGCCGTCCTCGGCGATCAGCACGTTGGACGGCTTCACATCGCGGTGCAGAATGCCCTCGCGGTGCGCCGAACGCAGTACGTCGAGGATGGCCAGACCGACCTCGGCCGCCCGTCTCGGCGTCAGGACACCGTCCTCGCGCACCGCTTCGGCCAGCGACTTGCCCTCGATGAGTTCCATGACGATCCACGGCCGGTCGTCCTCGTCGACCACGTCGTAGACCGTGACCGCGCCGTTGTTGCGGATCCGGGCGATCGCCTTCGCCTCGCGCAGCGTACGCGTGATGAGACGGCGCTTCTCGTCGTCGTCGATGGCTGTCGGGAACCGCAGTTCCTTGACCGCGACCGTGCGGCCCAGCGTCTCGTCGACAGCACGCCAGACCGTGCCCATACCGCCCCGGCCGAGCACCTCCCCGAGCCGGTACCGCCCCGCGAGGAGACGTCCGTTCTTGTCCCGTTGGGGCTCCCGTGCCTGCTCCGCCTCCGACATGCGTCCCCTCTGCGATCAACCCGCCCTGGCAGAGCGTTCATTGTCCCTCACCCCGGGACCGGTCCTGGTGCCGGGGCCCGGGTCCGCCATGATGTGGCCGGAGGAAAGGGACTCCCCGCCATGCCGACCGCAAGGGCGTTGCTCGCCACCCTGTTGGTGACGAGCCTGCTCGGCCTCGGAACAGCCAGCCTGCCCAGCGAACCACACCTCACGCCCGCAGCCTCCTACCTTCCGCGGTTCGTCGTCCGGGGCGGGGCCCCCACCGCGGCACTCCTGGTACGTGCCACGGCCTCCGCCCGCCATGGCGTGTACCGGTCGACGGGGCCCGGCATCCGGTACGCGGACCGGTTCCGGGCGGGCAGCATCACCAAGACCTTCGTCGCCACCGTCGTCCTCCAACTCGCCCATGAAAGAAGGCTGCGGCTGTCGGACACGGCCGACCGGTTCCTGCCCGGGCTGATCCGCGGTCACGGAAACGACGGCCGCCGCATCACGCTGCGCGCCCTGCTCAGCCACACCAGCGGGCTCTACGACTACACCGACGACCCGTCCGCGCATCCGCTCTCCGCCACCGCCGCGGTCCGTGCGGCGACGAGCCACCGCCCGACGACCCGGCCCGGCACATTCGCCTATTCCAACACGGATTACGCCGTCCTGGGCCTGGTCGTTCAACGTGTCACCGGTCACGACTACGCGACCGAGATCAGGCGACGCATCATCAGACCTCTCCACCTGACCGGCACCTCCCTGCCCGGAGCCCGCACCACCCTGCCCGCACCGCACGGCCGCGGCTACTCACGCGATGCCGCGGGTCGCCTGACCGACGCCACCGACCTCGACCCGCGCATCGCGGGCGCCGCGGGTGAACTGATCTCCACCCTCGCCGATCTGAACCGCTTCCACGCGGCCCTGCTGGGCGGCCGGCTGCTCCCGCCCGCCCAGCTGTCCGCGCTGCTGAACACCACTGCGGCACAAGGGCACTACGGCCTGGGGATCTACCCGGAGCGGCTCTCCTGCGGGGTGACCGTCTGGGGACACAACGGCCGCATAGCGGGCAGTTACGTCCGTACCGCCGCCACCCGTGACGGCGGGCACATCCTGACGTACCGCATCGACACGGACATCCTGCCCCATGCCGGGTCGCTCGAACCCGTGCTCCTGGAAGCGGAGTTCTGCCCGGACTGAGCCGGTTCCCCTGCCGTGCCGGTACGCGTGACGCACCGGCACGGCGCCGCTCCCGCGGCCCTAGATGGGCACGATGTCCGGCGCCCCGAGCCGTGCCGCGTCCGCCGTCAGGTCGTCGGGCTGGCGCTGCGACTCCCGCTCCGCCTCCACCCGCTTCTCGTAGTGCGCGACCTCCCGTTCGATCTGGCTCTCGTCCCAGCCGAGCACCGGAGCCATCAGTTCCGCGCAGAGCCGGGCGGAACGGGTGCCCCGGTCGAAGGTCTCGATGGAGATCCGGGTCCGCCGGGTCAGTACGTCGTCGAGGTGGCGGGCCCCTTCGTGCGAGGCCGCGTAGACGATCTCGGCCTTCAGGTAGTCGTCGGCGGACGGCAGTGGTTCACCCATCACCGGATCGGCGACGATCAGCTCCAGGAGCTCCTCGGTCGTGGCGCCGTACCGGTTCAGCAGATGCTCCACCCGGGCGACGTGCAGCCCGCTCCGGGCGGCGATCCTGGCCCGCGCGTTCCACAGGGCGCGGTAGCCCTCGGCGCCCAGCAGCGGGATGTCCTCGGTGACGCATTCGGCCACCCGCTGGTCGAGGCCGTGCACCGCCTCGTCGACGGCGTCCTTGGCCATCACCCGGTAGGTGGTGTACTTCCCGCCCACGACGACGACGAGGCCCGGCAGCGGATGCGCCACCGTGTGCTCGCGCGAGAGCTTGCTGGTCGCGTCCGACTCGCCGGCCAGCAGGGGTCGCAGCCCCGCATAGACCCCCTCGACGTCGTCCCTGGTCAGCGGCGTGGCCAGGACCGAATTGACGTGTTCGAGCAGATAGTCGATGTCCGCGCTGGACGCCGCCGGATGCGCCTTGTCCAGGTCCCAGTCGGTGTCCGTCGTGCCGACGATCCAGTGCCGCCCCCACGGGATGACGAAGAGCACGGACTTCTCGGTGCGCAGGATCAGGCCGGTGGAGGAATGGATGCGGTCCTTCGGGACGACCAGGTGGATGCCCTTGGACGCCCGGACGTGGAACTGGCCGCGCTCACCTATCAGCGCCTGGGTGTCATCCGTCCAGACGCCGGTGGCGTTGACCACCTGCTTGGCCCTGACCTCGTACTCACCACCCGCCTCGACGTCCTCCACCCGCACGCCGACGACCCGCTCGCCCTCCCGGAGGAAGCCGATCACCCGGGCCCGGTTCGCCACGTGCGCCCCGTACCCGGCGGCGGTCCGCACCAGCGTCGCCACATAGCGGGCGTCGTCCATCTGGGCGTCGTAGTACTGCAGGGCGCCCACCAGGGCGTCCCGCTTCAGCGCGGGTGCGACCCGCAGGGCCTGGCGGCGGGAGAGGTGCCGGTGCACAGGCAGTCCGCGACCGTGCCCGGACGAGACCGACATCGCGTCGTACAGCGCGACACCCGAACCGGCGTACAGCCGCTCCCAGCCCTTGTGCTGCAACGGGTAGAGGAACGGCACCGGCTTCACCAGATGCGGGGCCAGCCGCTCCAGCAGCAGCCCGCGCTCCTTCAGTGCCTCCCGGACGAGCGTGAAGTCGAGCATCTCCAGATAGCGCAGCCCGCCGTGGATCAGCTTGCTCGACCTGCTCGACGTGCCGGACGCCCAGTCGCGCGCCTCGACCAGGCCGGTCGCGAGCCCTCTCGTAGCCGCGTCGAGTGCCGTCCCGGCGCCGACCACGCCCGCCCCCACGACCAGCACGTCCAGTTCGCGCTCGGCCATCGCCTCGAGCGCCTCCACGCGCTCCGCGGGTCCCAGTGTCGCTGTCCTCACTGCTGCCTCCCGGTAGATCGGGGTGGTCCTGTCACGGGCATGCGGCCCGACCGCGGGGTCGAGCACCCGTGCCCATCCCTCGATTCTGTCCGCGCTCCGCGACTTCAGCCACCGGCTGTGGACAACACCCGGACAACCAGGACAGCACAATGCGACATATAGGTCATATTTACGCCTAGTCTGACATTGCGCTGTCCTCAGCAGTTGCGCTTTCTGTCCTCATGGTCTTAGGGAAGGACGGCCATCCACGTGCCTGCAGACCTCGCCGTCATCGGACTCGGTCACCTCGGCCTGCCCCTCGCCCAAGCCGCCGTCGCAGCCGGCATCCAGACCGTCGGCTACGACACCGACCCACGGGCCTTCGCGGAGCTCTCCGCGGGCCGCACCCCCGTCGAGGGACCGCTCACCGCCTCCGACGTCCGCCGCATGCTCTCCGGGGGGTTCCGCCCCACCACCAACGAGGCCGAGCTGGGCCGGGTCCGTACCGCCGTGATCTGCGCGCCCACACCGCTCGGTCCCGACCGCACCCTGGACCTCAGCGCCGTCGGTGACGCGGCCCGCGCCCTCGCCGCCCGGCTGCGACCCCACACCACCGTGCTGCTGGAATCGGCCGTGCCCCCAGGCACCACCGAGAACTTCCTGCTCCCCCTCCTCGAAACGGGCTCGGGGCTGCGCGGCGGACGCGACTTCCACCTCGCCTACTCGCCGACGCGGCTCGACCCCGGCAACCGCACCCACGTCCACGCCAACACCCCCAAGGTCATCGGCGGCCTCACCCCCGCCTGCACCGAATCGGCCGCGGCCTTCTACAGCCGGCTCACCGACAAGGTCGTACGTGCCCGCGGCCCGCGCGAGGCCGAGATGACGAAGGTCCTGGAGACCAACTTCCGGCACGTCAACATCGCCCTGGTCAACGAAATGGCCGTGCTCTGCCACGACCTGGGCGTCGACCTGTGGGACGTCATCAGGTGCGCCGAGACCAAGCCCTTCGGCTTCCAGCCCTTCCGCCCCGGCCCCGGCGTCGGCGGCCACGGAGTCCCGGTCGACCCGGGCTACCTCCCGTACAGCAGCCGCACCCCCGGCCACCCGCTGCGGATGGTCTCGCTCGCCCAGGAGATCAACGACCGGATGCCGCAGTACGTGATCCAGCGCTGCGCCACCCTCCTCAACGAGCACGGGAAGTCCGTGCGCGGCGCCCGGGTGCTGCTGCTCGGCGTCACCTACAAGCCGGACCTCGCCGATCAGGAGGCCTCCCCCGCCCGCGAGATCGCCACCCGGCTGATGGACATGGGGGCCCAGATCGGCTACCACGATCCGCATGTCCTGGACTGGCGCGTACGTGAACTCCCGGTCCCCCGGGCCGACTCACTGTACGAAGCGGCCTCCAGCGCCGACCTCACGGTGCTGCTGCAGCACCACCGCACGTACGACCTCCAGGGACTCGCCGTGAAGGCGCAGCTCCTCCTCGACACCCGCGGAGCGACCCCCGCAGGAGCCGCGCACCGGCTCTGACCTCAGTCCCCCCAAGGATTCCCAGGGGCCGATGTCCGACGTGACTGCTAGCCTGCGGCGTCACTTCTCGCACAACCGTGCGCATCCGTCCCAGGGGGAGCCCGAATGAGCCAGCCCGCACCACCGCCGAACCAGCCGTACGGCGCCCAGCCCCAGGCCGGCAACCCGTACGCCGCCCAGCAGCCCGCCGCCCCGACCGGCAACCCGTTCGCCGGCCAGCAGCCGGGACAGTTCGGCCAGCCGGGCCAGCCCGGTCAGCCCGGCGCCGCGTTCGGCGGCGGTGCGCCGTTCACGCCGATGGCGCCGGCGCGGAACAACATCGGGCTCGGGCTTCTGACCGCTCTGGGCGCCGCACTCGTGGGGGCGTTCCTGTACGGCCTCATCGCCGGTGCGATCGAGCGCGAGGTCGGCTATATCGCCGTCGGCGTCGGCTTCCTCGTCGGCTTCGCGGCAAGCAAGGTCGGCGGACAGAACCCGGTACTGACCGTCGTCAGCGCGCTGCTGTCGATGGGCGCGGTCTACCTCGGCCAGCTCGTGGGGATCTCGATCATCCGGGGTGACCTGACGCACGAGCCGGCGACGAGCGTCTTCTTCGACCGCTTCGACGTCATCTCGAAGGCGTGGAACGACGCGGCTACCTTCAAGACGTATCTCTATCTCGCGATCGGTGCCGTCGGGGCCATCGGCGGCGTGAGGAAGGCTTCGTAACCACCACGCGTCCCCCCGCATACGGGAGGGCCGGACCGCGGTCGCGGTCCGGCCCTCCCGTATGACGTGCTCCGAGCACTCAGCGCCGGTGCTGCGAGTCCGCCACCGTCACCTCGACGCGCTGGAACTCCTTCAGGTCGCTGTAGCCCGTGGTCGCCATCGCCCGGCGCAGCGCGCCGAAGATGTTCATCGAGCCGTCGGGGGTGTGCGAGGGGCCGGTGAGGACCTCCTCCGTCGTCCCGACCGAGCCGAGGTCGACCAGCTTGCCGCGCGGCACGTCCTCGTGGACGGCCTCCATGCCCCAGTGGCGGCCGCGGCCCGGCGCGTCCGTCGCGCGGGCGAGCGGGGAGCCCATCATCACGGCGTCCGCACCGCAGGCGATGGCCTTCGGCAGGTCGCCGGACCAGCCGACGGCGCCGTCCGCGATCACGTGCACGTACCGGCCGCCGGACTCGTCCATGTAGTCGCGGCGGGCACCGGCCACATCGGCGACCGCGGTCGCCATCGGGACCTGGATGCCGAAGACGTTGCGCGTGGTGTGCGCGGCGCCGCCGCCGAAGCCGACGAGGACACCGGCCGCGCCGGTACGCATCAGGTGCAGGGCGGCGGTGTACGTGGCGCAGCCGCCGACGATGACCGGGACGTCCAGCTCGTAGATGAACTGCTTCAGGTTGAGCGGCTCGGCCGCGCCCGAGACGTGCTCGGCGGAGACCGTCGTACCGCGGATGACGAAGATGTCCACACCCGCGTCGACGACGGCCTTGGAGAACTGGGCGGTGCGCTGCGGGGAGAGCGCGGCGGCGGTGACGACACCGGAGTCGCGCACCTCCTTGATGCGCTGCCCGATCAGCTCCTCCTGGATGGGGGCGGAGTAGATCTCCTGGAGACGGCGGGTCGCCGACTCGACGGGCATCTCGGCGATCTCGTCGAGCAGCGGCTGCGGGTCGGCGTGCCGGGTCCACAGCCCTTCCAGGTTGAGGACACCGAGGCCGCCGAGCTCGCCGATGCGGATGGCGTGCTGCGGGGAGACGACGGAGTCCATGGGAGCGGCCAGGAACGGCAGCTCGAAGCGGTAGGCGTCGATCTGCCAGGCGATCGAGACCTCCTTCGGGTCGCGGGTCCGGCGGCTCGGGACGACGGCGATGTCGTCGAATGCGTATGCCCGGCGGCCGCGCTTGCCGCGCCCGATCTCGATCTCAGTCACGATGGTGTGGCCTTTCCCTCTACGTCTGCGCTGTCCAGTATCCCCGACACGCAGGTGAGGGGCGGCCCGGGGAACCCCGGTCCGCCCCTCACCTGCGTTGTCGTGTTACTTCCTGCTGTAGTTCGGTGCCTCGACCGTCATCTGGATGTCGTGCGGGTGGCTCTCCTTGAGACCCGCCGAGGTGATCCGCACGAAGCGGCCCTTGCTCTCCATCTCGTCGACGGAGGCCGCGCCCACGTACCCCATCGTCTGGCGGAGACCGCCGACGAGCTGGTGCAGCACATTAGCCAGCGGGCCCCGGTAGGGCACCTGGCCCTCGATGCCTTCGGGGACAAGCTTGTCGTCGGAGGACACCTCGGCCTGGAAGTACCGGTCCTTCGAGTAGGAGCGGCCCTGGCCGCGAGACTGCATCGCGCCGAGCGAACCCATGCCGCGGTACGACTTGAACTGCTTGCCGTTGATGAACTGCAGCTCGCCCGGGGACTCCTCGCAGCCCGCGAGCAGCGAGCCGAGCATCACCGCGTCGGCGCCGGCCACCAGGGCCTTGCCGATGTCGCCGGAGTACTGCAGGCCGCCGTCACCGATGACCGGGACACCCGCGGCACGGGCCGCCAGCGCGGCCTCGTAGATCGCGGTCACCTGCGGGACGCCGATGCCGGCGACCACCCGGGTGGTGCAGATCGAACCGGGTCCGACGCCCACCTTGACGCCGTCCACACCGGCGTCGATCAGGGCCTGGGCGCCGTCGCGGGTCGCGACGTTGCCGCCGATGACATCCACGCCGACGGCCGACTTGATCTTCGCCATCCAGTTGAGGGCGTTGCTGTTGTGGCCGTGCGAGGTGTCGACGATCAGGAAGTCGACACCTGCCCCGGCCAGCGCCTGGGCGCGGTCCAGCGCCTCCGGGCTGGCGCCGACGGCCGCGCCGACGAGCAGCCGGCCCTCGCCGTCCTTGGCCGCGTTCGGGTACTGCTCGGCCTTCTTGAAGTCCTTGACCGTGATGAGGCCCTTGAGGATGCCCGTCTCGTCGACCAGCGGAAGCTTCTCGATCTTGTGACGGCGCAGCAGCTCCATGGCGTCCACGCCGGAGATGCCCACCCTGCCGGTGACCAGCGGCATCGGCGTCATGACCTCACGCACCTGGCGCGAGCGGTCCGACTCGAAGGCCATGTCGCGGTTGGTGACGATGCCGAGCAGCTTGCCCGCCGGGTCGGTGACCGGGACGCCGCTGATGCGGAACTTGGCGCACAGCGCGTCGGCCTCGCCGAGCGTGGCGTCCGGGCTGACGGTGATCGGGTCGGTGACCATGCCGGACTCGGACCGCTTCACCAGGTCCACCTGGTTGACCTGGTCCTCGACCGAGAGGTTGCGGTGCAGTACGCCGACGCCGCCCTGACGGGCCATGGCGATGGCCATGCGGGCCTCGGTCACCTTGTCCATCGCGGCGGAGAGCAGCGGGATGTTCACGCGTACGTTCCGCGAGATGAGCGACGAGGTGTCGACCGCGTTGGGCAGCACATCAGATGCGCCCGGCAGCAGCAGCACGTCGTCGTATGTCAGCCCGAGCGTCGCGAATTTCTCGGGCACTCCGTCGACGTTTGCAGTCATGACACCTTCCCCAAATGGCCTTGATCGGTGCGGATGTCCATGCTAACGGCCTCCGTGCGTGTCTCATTCCACGAGCAAGATCACCCGGAGGTTCTGTACCTTCCTACGGGGCCCGCGACCGGCTGCGGGCTCACTGCTCCGCGAGGGCCCGCAGCCGGCTCAGCGCACGGTGCTGGGCGACCCGGACCGCGCCCGGCGACATGCCCAGCAGCTGTCCGGTCTCCTCGGCGGTCAGTCCGACCGCGACGCGCAGGACGAGCAGCTCGCGCTGGTTCTCCGGGAGGTTGGCGAGGAGCCTCTTGGCCCAGGCCGCATCGCTGCTGAGCAGCGCGCGCTCCTCGGGCCCGAGTGAATCGTCCGGCCGCTCAGGCATCTCGTCGGAGGGCACGGCGGTCGATCCGGGGTGCCGCATCGCGGCCCGCTGGAGATCGGCCACCTTGTGGCCGGCGATGGCGAAGACGAAGGCTTCGAAGGGTCTGCCGGTGTCCTTGTACCGGGGCAGTGCCATCAGCACCGCGACACAGACCTCCTGCGCCAGGTCCTCCACGAAGTGGCGAGCATCACCGGGCAGCCGGCTCAGCCGGGACCTGCAGTAGCGCAGCGCCAGGGGGTGGACATGGGCCAGCAGATCGTGGGTGGCCTGCGCGTCGCCCTCGACGGCGCGGTGCACCAGAGCACCGATCACCGTCGTTCCTTCGTCGCGCATCGAACCATGGTGCCTCGACGCCGCGTCATCCGCGGCACCGTGTCCGTAGTTGTGCACTGAAGCGTTATGAGCGGCCGCGCCGGAAGTCATGCCTTGAGCCCTCCCATTCCGCTCGGCCGAATCGTTCCCAAGGAACTCCACATCTCAAGGATGCGTCATCCGCCGGGAAGCGTCACATACCGGGAAGGGGACACCGGCGATTCGGCTGCGCCACGAGCGTGCGCGCCGGACGCCGCACGACGGGCGGGGCCCGGAACAGGCCCTGGTGCGATCCCGGCCCGGACCGGGCCGTCCCCCGCCCGCCGGCGTGCGGGCGGGGGACGGATCCACCGCGTCCATGGGCAGGCCCAGGCCGCGGACACGTCCTAACGGACCAGGCCCCAACGGAAACCGAGCGCGACGGCGTGCGCCCGGTCCGAGGCGCCGAGCTTCTTGAACAGACGCCTGGCGTGTGTCTTCACCGTGTCCTCGGAGAGGAACAGCTCACGGCCGATCTCCGCGTTGGAGCGGCCGTGGCTCATCCCTTCGAGCACCTGGATCTCACGCGCCGTGAGCGTGGGCGCCGCACCCATCTCGGCGGACCGCAGCCGGCGCGGGGCGAGCCGCCACGTCGGATCGGCCAGCGCCTGGGTGACGGTCGCCCGGAGCTCCGCCCGGGAGGCGTCCTTGTGCAGATAGCCGCGGGCCCCGGCGGCGACCGCGAGCGCGACGCCGTCCAGGTCCTCGGCGACGGTCAGCATGATGATCCTCGCCCCCGGGTCGGCGGAGAGCAGTCGGCGGACCGTCTCCACACCTCCCAGACCGGGCATGCGTACGTCCATCAGAATCAGATCCGAACGGTCGGCACCCCAGCGGCGGAGGACTTCCTCGCCGTTGGCCGCCGTCGTCACACGCTCGACGCCGGGCACGGTCGCGACCGCGCGACGGAGCGCCTCTCGGGCAAGCGGGGAGTCGTCGCAGACGAGGACGGATGTCATGACCGCCCTCCGAAGCTGATGCGCGTCACCTTGAGCCTCCAGGCTGTTACAAGTCGTCACCTGTGCGGTTGACGCTCTCGGACATCTGCCCGATCGCTTTCTCTGCCAACCGCCTCCGCACTCTCAACGACGGTCACTCGAAAGAGTTACGGGTCGGGCAGCCGAGTTCAGCACTCTACGTGAGGAGGCGAGCACGGAGGAGCGCGCCACGGGTCGTCCAGCCGTCGACTGGACCTTCCACAGGAAGTTATGCCCCATTTGGCGGGTTTTCTTCCCTTTTGCTGGTGTCTGTGACTAGATTCGCAATCAGTCATATTTACATCTACTAACACTGTAGATGTACGGTCATGGGCAACGGTCAAGCGACGGACGACAACGACGTTTCCGGCTCAGCATGGTTTCGAGGAGACAAGCAATGGCAGATTTCTCCCGCCTTCCAGGGCCCAACGCCGATCTGTGGGACTGGCAGCTGCTGGCGGCCTGCCGTGGGGTCGACAGCTCGCTGTTCTTCCATCCCGAGGGGGAGCGTGGCGCTGCCCGGAGCGCCCGCGAGAACTCCGCGAAGGAGGTCTGCATGCGATGTCCGGTACGCGCCGAGTGCGCGGCGCACGCGCTGGCGGTACGAGAGCCCTACGGAGTGTGGGGCGGACTGACCGAGGACGAGCGCGAGGAGCTCATGGGGCGGGCCCGCAACCGGCTGATCGCGGCGGCCCACTCGGGCTCCGCGTCACCCCCGGGGCACGGCTGACCCCTGCCGCACGCCGACCCCCGCCGTAAGACAAAAACGTTTCTCCACACGGGGTCCGCGCGAAGGCCCGCCCACCTGGAGCCGAGCCACCGACAGACCGCTCAGCGGGCGGCCGTCAGTGCCAGCTGGTCCAGAGTGGCCGCCACCGCCGGGACCCGCGCCAGATCGGGCAGGGTCAGCGCGACGATCTCGCGCTCGATGGCCGGCTCCACGGCGACGGTCCGGGCGCCCCGCGGACGTACCGACTCGATCGCCAGCGCCGGCAGCACGGCCACCCCCAGCCCTGCGCCGACCAGGCCGATCACCGCCGGGTAGTCATCGGTGGCGAAGTCGATCCGGGGGGTGAAGCCGGATTCCTCGCAGACCTCCACCAACTGCCGGCGGCAGCGCGGGCAGCCGGCGATCCACGGTTCACCCGCGAGTTCGGCGATGCCCACCGTCGGCCGGCCGGCCAGGCGGTGTCCGTCGGGCAGCAGACCGATCAGCCGGTCGGTGAGCAGCGGGCGCACCACCAGGTCGTCCCACTCGGCGCCCTGCGTGCCGTACCGGAAGGCCAGGGCGATGTCGCAGTCACCGTCGCGCAGCATCTCCACGGAGTGGGGCGGCTCGGCCTCGACCAGGGAGACCCGGGTGCCGGGGTGGGCGGCCCGCAGCGCCGCGAGAGCGCCCGG
The DNA here is from genome assembly GCF_007829885.1 of Streptomyces brevispora. Taxonomy (NCBI): domain Bacteria; kingdom Bacillati; phylum Actinomycetota; class Actinomycetes; order Kitasatosporales; family Streptomycetaceae; genus Streptomyces; species Streptomyces brevispora. The sequence continues at coordinate 3,875,935 of NZ_VIWW01000001.1, read as the reverse complement.
GACCAGGGTGGAGCTGCCGCTCGGGAAGGACACGAGCCGGACCCGGCCGGCCCGCAGGCCCGCGATGGCGGCGACCTCCTCCTCGGCGGCGGTGAGCCCGGCGAGGATGCCCGAGGCGTGCCGCACGAGGGCCTCGCCCGCCTGTGTCAGCCGCATCTCGCGTCCGGTCCGGATGAGCAGCGCGGTGCCCGCGGAGGCCTCCAGGGCCTTCATCTGCTGGCTGACCGCGGGCTGTGTGCAGCCCAGCTCGCGGGCTGCGGCGGAGAAGGAACCGGTCGTGGACACGGCTCGCAGGACACGGAGATGACGGGCTTCGATCACCCTTCGAGTATAAGGGACTCTTGGGGAAGGTGCGAATTATTCGCGGGCTACTTTGGGGCGATAGTCGTTAGCGTGCGGGTATGAACGCAAGGCGAGTGCTGACCGTGAACACGGGCCGGCCCGTGGCGGTGCCCCACACCGACGCCCTGGGCGGCGCGACCGGGATCGACAAGCGCCCGGTCGACGGTCCCGTACGGGTCCGCGACCCCGGCCCCGAGGGCGCCGGCGGCAGCGGTCTGGCCGGCGACGCGGTCTGTGACCTGCGTTTTCACGGCGGCTCGAACCAGGCCGTGTACGCCTTCGCCCGCGAGGAGCTGGACCGGTGGGAGCGGGAGCTGGGACGCCCGCTGCCCAACGGCTGCTTCGGCGAGAACCTGACCACGGGCGGGGTGGACGTCAGGGGCGCGCTGATCGGCGAGCGCTGGCGGATCGGTCCCGATCTGGTCCTGGAGATCACGTCGGGCCGCATTCCGTGCCGTACGTTCGCGGGCCACCTCGACGAGAGGCGATGGGTCCGGCGGTACACCCGGGCGGCCTCCCCCGGCGCGTATCTGCGGGTGATCACGCCGGGCGCGATCCGGGCCGGTGACCCGGTGGAGATCGTTCACCGGCCGGACCACGACGTCACGGTGGAGCTCCAGTTCCGGGCCGTGACGACCCGGCGGGAACTGCTGCCGCTCCTGCTCCGGGCCGGGGAGGCGCTGCACCCCGTACCGCTGGGCGAGGCACGGGAGTACGTGGCACGGCACGGCGCGTCCGTACCCGCGCCGCCGCCGTCCGACGGACCGTGAGGATCACGGGGCGACGGGGTGGTTCGTGGCCGTCGGGTCCGGGCGGCGGACGGGTGGGCCGGAGGTTCGTGCGGGGCACTAACGTGCCGCGTATGACGACTGCACTGATTACGGGCGCCACCGCGGGCATCGGGGCCGCCTTCGCGCGGCGGCTCGCGGCCGAGGGGCACAACCTGGTCCTGGTGGCCCGCGACACCGAGCGGCTGCGGGAGCAGGCCACCGAACTGCACGACCGGCACGGCATCGAGGCCGAGGTGCTGCCCGCGGACCTGTCCCTGGATGACGGGATCGCGGCGGTCGAGGCGCGGCTGAGCGATCGTCTGCACTCCGTCGATCTGCTGGTGAACAACGCCGGGTTCGGCAACAAGGGCCGTTATCTGGACGTCCCCATGGCCGATGAGCTGGCCATGCTGAAGGTGCACTGCGAGGCGGTGCTGCGGCTGACGTCGGCGGCCGCGGCCGGGATGAAGGAGCGCGGCAGGGGCGGTGTCGTGAACGTGGCCTCGGTGGCGGCGTTCGTGCCGCGCGGCACGTACGGGGCGTCCAAGGCGTGGGTCGTGCAGTTCACCCAGGGCGCGGCCAAGGACCTGGCGGGCTCGGGCGTCCGGCTGATGGCGCTCTGCCCCGGCTTCGTGCGGACGGAGTTCCACCAGCGGGCCGGCATGGGCACCGGCAACATCCCGGGCTGGATGTGGCTCGACGCCGACAAGCTGGTGGCCGCGGCGCTCGCGGACCTGGCGCGCGGCAAGTCGGTCTCGGTTCCGGACCCGCGGTACAAGGCGCTGATGGGGCTGGTCAAGGTGACGCCGCGCGGCCTGCTCGGAGGGGTGACCTCCAAGACAGGCCGCAAGTACGGACCCCAGTGAGCGGTCGGTTACGACCTCACCCGCGGCGCCGCCGCCCCTCGTGGGTGGGGTGGTCAGCGCAGGCCGCGGCCCGCGTAGGCGCCGATGTCGGGGGCGCCGGGCCTCAGCCTGTTACCGAAGTAGTCCTTGCCGCCGTTGTTCTCGATGACGGCTCCGGCGGCAAGGGCGGGCGAACCCGCGCCGAGCCGGAAGTCGGTCCGGGGCTTCGGACGGGCCGGGAACGGCCTGATCGGCATCGCCGGAAATCCTGGACTCGGATTGATCGAACGTCAATGGATTACGTTTGAATGATCGAAACTCCCATCGTTCGATCACGTTGGTCTAGGGTCGGACACCGGCTCCGGCTCCGGCCGGGCCCAGGGCCGGGCCACACACTGCGAGGGGACTGCCGCCGTGCGCGAGAGTGCTGCTGAACGTCATGACCGCCTGCTCGGGCTGGTACGGGACCGGGGCTCCGCCCGGGTCTCGGACCTGGCCTCGCAGCTGGGGGTCTCGCCCGTCACGGTGCGCCGGGACGTCGAGGAACTGGCCGGCCGCGGCCTGCTCGACCGGGTCCACGGCTCGGTCTCCTGGCCCCAGGCCGCCGCCCCCGCCGCAGGGCCCGGCAGCGCGGACGGCGGCCTGGTCCTCGGCATGCTCGCGCCCTCCGCGACCTACTACTTCGCCGAGGTGATCCGCGGCGCCCACGAGGCCGCCGCCCGGGCGGGGGCCAGGCTGATCCTGCGGATCTCCGACTACCGGCCGCAGGAGGACCACGCCCGCACCCAGGGGCTGCTCTCCGCGGGCGCCGAGGGGCTGCTGGTCGCCCCCGGCTGGCAGCATCCGGGGGACCCCTCCGCGTTCGGCGACTGGATCGGCTCGCTGCCCGTGCCGACCGTCCTGCTGGAGCGCAGGCCCACCGCGGGCTCCCCGCTGGACGGCCTGGACCGGGTCTGTTCGGACCACGCGCACGGGGTGCTGCTGGCCGTGCGCCACCTGGTGGGTCTCGGGCACGGGGCGCCGCTGCTGATGGCCCGCGCGGACTCCCCGACCGCCCTCGCGGTGCGCTCCGGATACGCGGACGCGCTGACCGCGCTCGGACTGCGCGCACCCCAGGACGTGATCGATTCCGTTCCGGCCGATCAGGCCCCGGAGGCGTTCGAGGAGGCCGTGCGGGCACTTCGCGAGGCCGTCGGCTCGGGCGTGGCGACGGCCGCGCTGATCCACAACGACGTGGACGCCATCCAGGTGGTGCAGCGCCTGGCCGAACTGGGCGTGCGCGTGCCGCAGGACCTGGCGCTGATCGCGTACGACGACGAGGTGGCGGCGCTCGCCGACACCCCCCTCACCGCCGTGGCACCACCCAAACGCGAGGTGGGCCGCCATGCGACGGAACTGCTGGTGGAACGGCTCGGCCAGGGAACGGGTGCGCCCCGCCGGCACCTGACGCTGCTCCCGCAGCTGCGGGTCAGGGACTCCTGCGGCGCGCCGCTTCCGTAGGCGCTCCCGAGCACGTCCGCACGTATCCGGAGGGTGGTCCCCGCACGCCTTCGCACGGCCTCCACACGCAACGCTTTTGATCTTTTTTCGATCAATCGCTCTTTCGCTCTTGACTTCGGTCACGGCTGGTCCAAAGATCACGGCCAACGCCAATGTCGCCGCCTGTTCAGGAGCCTCGCTGTGAGCCGCAGTTCGAGCAGAACGTCCCTCGCCGTAGTCGGCGCCGCCACTGCCCTCGCCGTTCTCACGGCCTGTGGCGGCGGCGGTGACGACACGTCCGCCGCCGGAAGCGACGGAAAGCCCGTCAGCATCACCTTCTGGGGCTGGACCAAGGGGTCCAAGGAGGTCGTTGACGCGTTCAACGCCTCGCACAAGAACATCAAGGTGGTGTACGAGGAGATCCCGTCCGGCAACGCCGGCGGCTACGCCAAGATCTCCAACGCCGTGAAGGCGGGCAACGCCCCCGATCTGGTCTCCATCGAGTACCCGCAGCTCCCGGAGTACGTCAGCCAGGGCGCGCTCCAGGACATCGGCCCGTACTTCACCGAGGACATCAGGAAGAAGCTGCTGCCCCAGGCGGTGGAACTGACGACGCTCGGCGGCAAGAACTGGGCCGTCCCCTTCGACGCCTCGCCGCAGTCCTTCTACTACCGCAAGGACCTGTTCAAGAAGTACGGCGTCGAGGTCCCCCAGACCTGGGACGACTTCCGCAAGGCCGCCGAGAAGGTCAAGAAGGCCGACAAGAAGGCCCGCATCGGCACGTTCTTCCCCGACGACCCGACCACGTTCCAGGCGATGGCCTGGCAGGCCGGCGCCCAGTGGTACAAGCCCGAGGGCGACACCTGGAAGGTCAACACCACCGACGCGGCCACCAACAAGGTCGCCGACTACTGGCAGGGTCTGCTCGACGACGACCTGATCCGCGCCAACGCCTCGTTCAGCCCGGAGTGGACCAACTCCCTCAAGAACGGCGGCACCGTCGGCTACCTCGGTGCGGCCTGGGGCGCGGGCGTCCTCAAGGGCACCCTGCCCGAACAGGGCGGCAAGTGGGCCGTCGCCCCGATGCCCAGCTGGGACGGGAAGCCGGCCAGCGGCATGCTCGGCGGCTCCACCTTCGCGGTGACGAAGACCAGCAAGAAGGCGGCGACCGCGGTCGAGTTCGCCACCTGGATGTCGACCACCGAGGACGGCATCAAGGCCCGTATCGAGTCCGGCACCTCGAGCGCCTTCCCGGCCGCGGCATCCCTGCGCCCGGTCGCGCAGAAGGCGTTCGACGCCGACTTCTACGGCGGCGAGGACATCTACCAGGTGTTCGAGGGAGCCGCGACGTCCATCGGCCAGAACTGGACCTGGGGCCCCACGACCGGCACCACGAACACCACGATGAAGGACCAGTTCGGCAAGGTCGCCAGCGGCGGCACCACCGTCAAGGACGCGGTGAAGGCCGGGCACGACGCCACGGTCGCCGAGCTGAAGAAGCGCGGCCTGAAGGTCGAGGACGCAGGCTGATGAAGCACGCCCGGACGACCAGAGCCGCCGCCATCCTGCTGGGGCCCTTCTTCGTACTGTTCACCTTGGCCATGGTGCTGCCGATCGGATACGCGGTCTGGCTCAGCCTGTTCACCGAGAAGCAGTCCGGCCTGGGCTTCGGCGGCACCGAGACCGTCTTCAGCGGGCTCGACAACTACACGGCGGCGCTGGGCGACCGGGCGTTCCGCGAGGGCTTCGGCGTACTCCTCGGATACTGCCTGTTCTACATTCCGCTCCTGCTCGTCGGAGCCCTCGCTCTCGCTCTGCTGCTGGACTCCACACTGGCCCGCGCCCGCCGGTTCTTCCAGCTCGCGCTGTTCCTGCCGCATGCCGTGCCCGGCATCATCGCCGCGCTGATCTGGGTGTACCTCTACACACCGCAGCTCAGCCCGGTGGTCAGCGCCATGGAGTCCGGCGGCATCGGCTTCGACTTCTTCTCGCCCGACGGCGCACTGCCCTCCATCGTCAACATCGCGCTGTGGGAGTGGCTCGGCTACAACATGGTGATCTTCTACGCCGCGTTGCAGGCCATCGACCGCTCCGTCCTCGAAGCGGCGACGGTCGACGGGGCGGGCGCCTGGCGCATCGCGATCGCCATCAAGGTCCCGCTGATCCGCGCCTCGGTCGTGATGGTCGCGCTGTTCACCGTCATCGGCTCGCTCCAGCTCTTCACCGAACCGCTGATCCTCAACAAGGGGACGGGCTCCGCCGTCACCTCCACCTGGACGCCGAACATGTACGCGTACACCGCGGCCTTCGAACGCAACGACTACGGCCTCGCCGCGGCCGCCTCCATCCTGCTGGCGCTCACCGCCGCGCTGCTGTCCTTCGTCGTCACCCGCTTCACCGGCCGGAAGGGCAAGAAAGCATGAGTTCCCCCGCCTCCCGCGGCCGCTGGATGTCGAAGACCGCGGTCAACGGCTTCCTGCTGCTCGCCGTCGTCTACATGCTCTTTCCGCTCGTCTGGCTGGTCACCGCCGCCACCAAGGACACCGGTGGACTGCTCGCCGGCAACGCGTTCTCCTTCGACGGCTTCAACCTCGGCGAGAACCTGTCGAACCTGGCCTCCTACGGCGACGGCATCTACTTCCGCTGGTACCTCAACAGCCTCGGCTACGCGGGCGGCGGAGCGCTCGTCTGCTCGCTGATCTGTGTCGCCGCGGGGTACGCCTTCGAGAAGTACTCGTTCCGGGGCAAGGATCAGCTGTTCGGCCTGGTGCTGATGGGCGTGCTGGTCCCCACCACCGCGCTGGCCCTGCCGATGTATCTGCTGGCGTCCAAGGTCGGCCTGGTGAACACCTACTGGTCGGTGCTGATCCCGGTGCTGGTCAACCCGTTCGGCGTGTATCTCGCCCGGGTGTTCTGCTCGGGGTACATACCGAACGAGGCCCTGGAGGCGGCCCGTATCGACGGGGCGGGTGAACTGCGCACCTTCTGGTCCATCGGTCTGCCCATGGTCATGCCGGGCTTCGTGACCGTCTTCCTCTTCCAGTTCACCGCGATCTGGAACAACTTCTTCCTCCCCCTCGTGATGCTCTCGGACCGCAAGCTGTTCCCGCTGAGCCTCGGGCTGTACTCGTGGAACACCAACACCCATGGCGAGCCGAGCTTCTACCCCCTCGTCGTCACCGGCTCGCTCCTCGCCGTCATCCCGCTGATCGTCGCCTTCGTCTCCCTGCAGCGGCACTGGAAGGCCGGACTGACCGCCGGAAGCGTCAAGTGACCGTCCACGCGAGCCCCGAGGAGTACGAGTTCCACCATGCCGCACGACACTGACAACCGGCCCCGGGCCCTGCTCGCGATGGGCCCCGGCATCGCCGGACGCCTCCTCGCCGCACGCCACCACGCCCGGCTGGCCGCCCTCACCCGTACGGACACCCGCCTCGTCGCCCACGACCTGGCCGACCCGACACCCGACGTGGCCGCCGCACTCGCCGAGGCCGACGTGCTGTTCACCTGCTGGGGGGCGACGCCGCTCACCGCGCCGGTGCTGGCCGCCGCGCCGCGGCTGCGCGCGGTGGTGCACGCGGCCGGCTCGGTCAAGCACCACATCACCGACGCCTGCTGGGAACGCGGCATCGCCGTGACCTCGGCGGCCGCGGCCAACGCCCTGCCGGTCGCCGAGTTCACCCTCGCCGCGATCCTCTTCGCGGGCAAGCGGGTCCTGCACTCCGCGGACCGCTACCGCGCCCTGCGCGCCGACCACGACTGGCTCGCCGAACTGGACGGCAGCGGCAACTACCGCCGCACGGTGGGCATCATCGGGGCCTCCCGCATCGGCCGCCGGGTGATCGAGCTGCTGCGCCCCTTCGATCTGGACGTCCTGCTGTACGACCCCTACACCGACGCGGAACAGGCGGCGCGGCTGGGCGCCCGCCTCACCTCGCTCGACGAGCTGTGCGCGAGCAGTTCCGTGGTCTCGGTGCACGCCCCGCAGCTCCCGGAGACGCACCATCTCATCGGCGGGGCCCAGTTGGCGGCGATGCCGACGGGGGCGACGCTGATCAACACCGCGCGGGGCTCGCTGGTCGACGAGGACGCGCTGCTTCCCGAGCTGACGAGCGGCCGGCTGCACGCGGTGCTGGATGTGACGCATCCCGACCCGCCCCTCGCGCCCTCGCCGTTGTACGACCTGCCGAACGTGCTGCTCACTCCGCATGTCGCGGGCTCGCTCGGCAATGAGCTGCACCGGATGGCGGACCAGGCGCTGGACGAGCTGGAACGGTTCGCGAGCGGGCGTCCGTTCGCGGACCCGGTCCACGGGGAGACGCTGTCCCGCTCGGCGTGACGCTGCCCGAGCGGTCCCACGCGAAAGGCCCGGTACTCCTCGCGGAGTACCGGGCCTCACCGCTACGCGGGGGACTACACGCTAGTGCGAGTGGCCGTGGCCGTGACCGGCCTCGGTCTCGTCCTCGGCCGGCTTCTCGACGACCAGCGTCTCGGTCGTGAGCAGCAGCGACGCGATGGACGCGGCGTTCTCCAGCGCGGAGCGGGTGACCTTGACCGGGTCGATGACGCCGGCCTTCACCAGGTCGCCGTACTCGCCGGACGCGGCGTTGAAGCCCTGGCCCTTGTCGAGCTCGGAGACCTTCGAGGTGATGACGTAGCCCTCGAGGCCCGCGTTCTCGGCGATCCAGCGGAGCGGCTCGACGGCGGCGCGGCGCACGACCGCGACACCGGTGGCCTCGTCGCCGGTCTTGCCGAGGTTGCCCTCAAGGACCTTGACGGCGTGGACCAGAGCGGAGCCACCACCGGAGACGATGCCCTCCTCGACCGCGGCGCGGGTCGCGGAGATGGCATCCTCCAGACGGTGCTTCTTCTCCTTGAGCTCCACCTCGGTGGCCGCACCGACGCGGATCACGCAGACACCGCCGGCCAGCTTCGCCAGGCGCTCCTGGAGCTTCTCGCGGTCCCAGTCGGAGTCCGTGGACTCGATCTCGGCCTTGATCTGGTTGACACGGCCCGCGACCTCGTCGGACTTGCCGCCGCCGTCGACGATGGTGGTGTCGTCCTTGGAGACGGTGACGCGACGGGCGGTGCCCAGTACGTCCAGACCGGCCTGGTCGAGCTTGAGGCCGACCTCCTCGGCGATGACGGTCGCACCGGTGAGGGTGGCGATGTCGCCGAGCATGGCCTTGCGGCGGTCACCGAAGCCCGGGGCCTTCACCGCGACGGCGTTGAAGGTGCCACGGATCTTGTTGACGACCAGGGTCGACAGGGCCTCGCCCTCGACGTCCTCGGCGATGATCAGCAGCGGCTTGGAGGCACCGGCCTGGATGACCTTCTCCAGGAGCGGCAGCAGCTCCTGGATCGAGCCGATCTTGCCCTGGTGGATCAGGATGTACGGGTCGTCGAGGACGGCCTCCATACGCTCCTGGTCGGTCACCATGTACGGGGACAGGTAACCCTTGTCGAAGGCCATGCCCTCGGTGAACTCGAGGTCCAGACCGAAGGTGTTGGACTCCTCGACGGTGATGACACCGTCCTTGCCGACCTTGTCCATCGCGTCCGCGATGAGGTCGCCGACCTGGGTGTCCTGCGCGGAGAGCGCGGCCACGGCGGCGATGTCGGACTTGTCCTCGATCGGGCGGGCCGTCGCGAGGAGCTCCTCGGACACGGCCTTGACCGCGGCGTCGATGCCCTTCTTCAGGGCGGCCGGGGACGCGCCCGCGGCCACGTTGCGCAGGCCCTCGCGGACGAGCGCCTGGGCGAGAACGGTGGCGGTGGTCGTACCGTCACCCGCAACGTCGTTGGTCTTGGTCGCCACCTCCTTCACCAGCTGGGCACCCAGGTTCTCGTACGGGTCGTCCAGCTCGACCTCGCGCGCGATGGTGACACCGTCGTTGGTGATGGTGGGCGCACCGAACTTCTTGTCGATGACGACGTTGCGGCCCTTGGGGCCGATCGTCACCTTCACCGTGTCGGCAAGCTTGTTGACGCCGCGCTCGAGGGCGCGACGGGCGTCCTCGTCGAACTTCAGGATCTTCGCCATGGAGCTGAACTGTCCTCTCAGAACAAGAACTGCGCCCCTCGCCGCCCGGCTAGTTATTTCGCAGGGGGCCAGGGGCGCAGAACAGAAGCAAACGTGGGTGAATTACTTCTCGATGATCGCGAGCACGTCGCGAGCCGAGAGGACGAGGTACTCCTCGCCGTTGTACTTCACCTCGGTGCCGCCGTACTTGCTGTACAGCACGACATCGCCGGTGTTGACGTCGAGCGGAAGGCGCTCGCCGTTCTCGAAGCGGCCCGGGCCCACGGCCAGGACGACGCCCTCCTGGGGCTTCTCCTTGGCAGTGTCCGGAATGACCAGGCCGGAGGCCGTGGTCTGCTCGGCGTCGAGCGGCTGGACCACAATGCGGTCCTCGAGCGGCTTGATCGCAACCTTGGAGCTGGCGGTCGACACGATCCGGTCTCCCCCTTCGGAGATCTCACGGGGTTAACAGTCTTGGGTGGGCGACCAGGTGGGCCCGTCGTCGCGGGTGCCGGACCTGCCGGTCGCACAGTACTGCTGGCACTCTCCAGTGGGGAGTGCCAGCACTGACACTATGACTGCGGTTAGCACTCGGTCAAGCGGAGTGCCAATTCACGCCCCTCGTGGCGTCCATGTCGTACGACCTCACGGCCTGGGCCGGCTCGAACCGGTCCCGCCCCAGGGAGAACGCCCGGTGCTCCCGGACCGTTCCGGGCGTCACCGGCGCGCGCACCCCGCCCTCGGCCCCGGCCCCGCCCCGTCGTGCGGTACCGGGCCACCCGGCCACCAACGCGACTGCGGGGACGGCGGCCTGACGTGCCCGTCCTCCGGCGACCGGACGCAGGCGACGACGACCATCGCGCCCGACGCTCCGTGATCACCGCGCGCCGGCGCCGGCCGCACCGCCGGCGCACTCGGCGACCGGTTCACCCGCTGCACCGCCTTGCGGCCCAGCCGTTCGATCGGGTCCACCGACTGCGCGCAGCCGGCGGTGGTGGTCAGGAGCGCACCGGCTGTCAGCAGTCCGGCCAGCAGCCGGTGCGCCCTTCTCATGCGTAGTCCTCCAGCCGGGCCACGGCGTATCCCTTGTCCGTGATGACCTTCATGACGGCCCGGACCAGGTCGGGCATGGCGCCCTTCCAGTCCTTCCTGCCCCGGAAGTGCGTGAGGATGATGTCTCCGGGGTGCAGGTCCTGGTCCTCCTCCCGCCACTCCATGTGGTCGGGGAAGGCCTCCTCCGACCACAGGGGCACCCCGGTGATGCCGCAGGCCTTGGCGATCCGGAGGGTGTCGCCGTTGTAGTTGCCGTACGGCGGGCGGAAGAGCCGGGGGCGCGTTCCGTACTCCTTCTCGATGATGTCCTGCTGGTCGCAGATCTCCTTCTTCTGCTCGTCGCGGGAGAGACCGGGCAGGTAGCGGTGGTTGAGCGTGTGGTTGTTGAGGGAGACGCCGCGGGCCTGCGCGTCCTTGAAGTACCCGTAGTCGTCGCGCACCAGGTAGTCGCTGAGGAAGGCGCTGTACGGGATGTCCAGGTCCGACATCATCCGCAGCAGCTCGGGGTCCTTGTCGTCCCCGTCGTCCATCGTCAGGAAGACGATCTTCTTGTCGGTCGGGACCGTGGTGAAGACCGGCGGCAGCGAGTCGTCACCGCCCTCGACCTCGAAGCCCTTGCGGGTGGTGATGTGCGGCTTCACGGCCGGCGGCGCCGGCGCGGCCAGCGGCGTGCCCGCCAGGCCCCACTTCTTGGCGGCGACGGCGCGGGCGGCCTGGGCGAGGCGCACCTTCTCGGCCTGCGCGGCACGGACGCCCGCCGCCCCCGCGTTCCCGGCCGGGCCGCCCGGCTGTCCGGCGTGGGCCTTGGCCGTCCGCCCGGCCCCGGTGGCGGTGTGGCTGTCGGTCCCGGCCGCACAGCCGGAGCCGACCGCGGCGACCAGGAGGGCGGCCAGAACCGCGTGACCGGGACGGCGACGCAGGTATCCGCGCCCACGCCCCGTCCCGCCCCGCGCCTGCCCCGTTCGCCCCGATCCGCGCCTCTTCACATCGGGTTCTTCCTTTTGTCTTACCAGCTGCATGGCGCCGCATACTGCCAGTCCACGATCGGGCTCACGGGCCGACACCACCGCCGGACCCGCACGGTCCCCCGGCTGGCTCACAATGGGACAGGTGAACGCTCTCGACCCGACCGACACCCACCCCGACGCGTCCGACGCCCCCGACCCTTCCCCAAGCTCTCGGCTCCGCTCGGGCGGGGGAGACCCCCTGGCCGATTTCCTGGCCCTGCGCGCCCCGGAGGGCGCCGAGCTGCTGGCCGGGCTGCGGTCGTACGACCCCGCCACGGAACTCGCCACCGCCACCCGGCTGCGCCGCACCCACCCGGCCGCCCTCGTCTCGGCGGCGCTGGGGCAGGCCCGGCTGCGGCAGCGGGCGGTGGCGAAATTCGGTGCCGAGGACGCGTACCGGATGTTCTTCACCCCGAACGGGGTGGAGCAGGCGACCCGCACCTCGGTGGCGGCCCACCGCGCCGGACGGTTCGCGGGCGCCGGGGTGCGCAGCGTCGCCGACCTCTGCTGCGGGATCGGCGGGGACGCCATCGCGCTGGCCCGTGCCGGGATCTCCGTGCTCGCCGTGGACCGCGACCCGCTGACCGCCGAGGTGGCCAGGGCCAATGCCGTCGCGCTGGGCCTGGACGCGCTGATCGAGGTGCGGTGCGCCGACGTCACGGAGATCGACACCTCGCCCTACGACGCGGTGTTCGTCGACCCGGCCCGCCGGGGCGGCCGCGGCCGGATCTTCGACCCGGAGGCCTACTCCCCGCCCCTCTCCTGGGCAACAGCCGCCGCGCTGAGGGCTCCCAGGGCGGCGCTGAAGATCGCCCCCGGAGTCCCGCACGAGGCGATCGGGCCGCGGGCGGAGGCCGAGTGGATCTCGGACGGCGGCGACGTGAAGGAGGCGGTGCTCTGGTTCGGCGAGGGCTTCGAGGCCGGTGCGTACCGCGCCACGCTGCTCCCGTCCGGGGCCACCCTGTCGGCCCCGGCCGTGCTGCCCGCCCCGCCGGTCGGTCCGGTCGGCCGCTATCTGTACGAGCCGGACGGCGCGGTGATCCGGGCCCATCTGGTCGCCGACATCGTGAACCGGTGCAACGGCCGGCTGATCGACGAGATGATCGCGTACGTCACGAGCGACGAGCTCTACGAGTCCCCGTACACCGCCGGGTACGAGATCACCGATCAGCTGCCGTTCAACATGAAGCGGCTGAAGGCGCTGCTGCGGGAACGGAAGGTCGGCGTCCTGACGGTCAAGAAGCGCGGCTCCCCGGTCGAACCGGAGGAACTGCGAAGGAAGATGAAGCTCCAGGGTCCGAACCGGGCCACCGTCTTCCTGACCCGGGTGGCGGACGCCCCGACGATGCTGATCGGCCGTCCCGTGACCGGCCCGGAGGCCGGCCGGGGCTGACGGCGGCTCCCCCGGCGGACCGGGGCCGTCCGGGCCCTACGCGAGATCGGTCAGTTCGTCGGCGTACACCTGCGAGAGCGGTTGCGGGCCCACGTACTGCTGGCAGTTGCACTGCCCCGACTCGAAGCGCACCGGCTTCTTCTGCTCGTCCCAGGCGGTCGGCACCTCGACCAGCTCATGGCACTTGCCCTGCCTGTCGTGCTTGGCGAGGTGGTGCGTGCAGCCGCAGACCGGCTCCGGCGGCCTGTGCGCCGCCTCGACGGCCAGCCGTTCCTGCTTGCCGGCCTCCAGCAGTTCCAGCCTGCGTGTGTGCCGATTGCGCAGCGCCGTACGGACGTTGTCGACGACCCAGCCGAATCCGCCCGTCCAGAAAATGATGAGCAGCCACCAGTACCACTGCATGAGACGCCCCCCTGAGTGCTTCCTGTACGTGCCAAGGATAGGGCCGGAGTCAGCGGTGCGACCCTTCGCCGAAGGAGATCAGCGGCGCGGGCGCGGGCGCCCCGATGAGCACCCGGAGCACCCAACGCCGGTGCAGGAGAGCCTTGGTGACACCGGTCAGCCCGATGAGCCAGCCGATGAACCCGAGGCCCATACCGAGGGCCACCAGGCCGTATGTGTCATCACCCCGGACCGCGCCGGCCGGAACGGCGACACAGGTGTACAGCCCGACCGCACACAGCAGGAACGAGCCCAGCAGCCAGACCAGGCTCGTCCCGGGCAGCCGGAGCGCACGGTCGGCCGCCGGGTCGCGGTCCAACTCGCCCCACTGCGCCAGCAGTCGGCGGATCTCGCGGTCGCGGCGCAGCCCGACGACGACGAGGACGACCGCCGGCACCAGGCCGCACGCGCCCACGGCGAGGAGGGCCACGCCGACGATGGCGCCGGCGACGTCGTACGACTCCTCGAAGGTGATGAGCGCCGTGCCGATCAGTGACCAGCCGAGGGCGCCGAGCGCGCCCCGGAGCCACAGCAGCCCGAGCCGCCCCGGCCCCAGATGCATCGTCACCAACTCACCGAGAACCAGGGCCCGGTCGGCGCGCAAGGCGCCCCGGTCCGGCCAGCTGCGTACCTCGACGGGCGGCGGGGGCGGGGGCAGTGTTGCGCGAGCGGGCATGCGCGAGACCCTACCGAGCGCGGTACGCCGCACGGGCCCCCGCCACGTGCGCGAAGACCGGGCCCAGAGGCTCTCGGGTGATGAACTCCGACCGCCTCTCGCTCGTTGCGCGGGGAACCTCTCACGCGTTGCGCAGGGCCTCGATGTCGAGCCGCTTCATGCCGAGCATCGCCTTCATGGCGCGGGCCGCCTTGTCCGGGTCCGGATCGGTCAGTGCCTCGCCCAGGCCGGGCGGGACGATCTGCCAGGAGACGCCGAACCTGTCCTTGAGCCAGCCGCACTGGCTCTCCTGTCCGCCGTCCGCGGTGAGCTTGTCCCACAGCTCGTCCGCCTCCTCCTGCGACGCGCAGTCGACGGAGAGGGAGACCGCCTCGCTGAAGGGGAACTCGGGGCCGCCGTTGAACGCGACGTACTCGGTGCCCGCCAGCCGGAACCGTACGGTCATCACGGCGCCCGCCTCGCCCGGTGACGGCGCGGTCCAGCGGGTCACGTCCACGACGCGGGAGTCGCCGCCGATGACCGAGATGTAGTGGTCCGCGGCCTCCTCGGCCTGGTTGTGGTCGAACCACAGGAACGTAGTGACCTTCTGCATGGTCTTTCTCCTCACGCGGTGGTGCGGATGGTCGTACGGGGTGGACCGGCCGCGGGCCCGGAATTCATCGGCCGGCCCGGTCCAGAAGCATCGCCCGGTCCAGAAGCATCGACCGTTCCCGTTCGTTGCGGGTCAGCTCCGCCGCCCGTACGAACTCGGCGCGCGCCTCGTCCGTACGGCCCATCCCGACCAGCAGATCCCCTCGGACGCTCGGCAGCAAGTGGTAGCCCTTGAGGGCGGGGTCCCCGGCCAGCGCGTCGACCAGTACCAGACCGGCCGCCGGGCCCTGGGCCATGGAGACGGCGACGGCGCGATTGAGTTCGACGACCGGGGACGGGGTCAGGGCGGCCAGGCGGTCGTAGAGCGCGGCGATGGCGGCCCAGTCGGTGTCCTCGCAGCGGGCGGCCCGGGCATGGCAGGCGGCGATGACGGCCTGGAGGGCGTACGGGCCCAGGGCCTGCCCCGCCGCGCCCGCGACGTCGTTCGCCCGGAGCAGGGCCGCGAAGCCACGGCGGATCAGCAGCCCGTCCCAGCGGGCCCGGTTCTGGTCCGCGAGCAGCACCGGCGCGCCGTCCGGCCCGGTCCTGGCGGCGGTGCGCGAGGCCTGGAGCTCCAGCAGCGCGGCCAGCGCGTGCACCTCGGGCTCCCGCGGCATCAGGCCGGCCAGCACCCGGGCCAGCCGCAGGGCGTCCTCGCAGAGCGCCGGGCGCAGCCAGTCGTCTCCGGCGGTCGCGGCGTAGCCCTCGTTGAAGACGAGGTAGATGACTTCGAGCACCGATCCGAGCCGGGCCGCCCGCTCGGGGCCGTACGGCACCTCGAAGGGGACGGCGGCCCGGCCGAGCGTCCGCTTGGCCCGGACGATGCTCCCCCATGGCTCAACGCATGGGAGGTACCCCCTCGGCGACGGTCGGCTCGGAGGTGAGGAAGGCGCGGGCGATCTCCTCGGTGGTGAGGCCGCCGAGCAGCCGGAGGGTGAGGGCGATCCGGGCCTCGGTGGAGAGCACCGGATGGCAGGAGGTGAAGATCAGCCGGAGCAGGTCGTCGTCGATGTCGTCCGGATCGGCCGGGCCGGGTTCCGGGGTGTGGCCCGCCTCGTCGAGGTCGCGGCCCATCTCGGCCAGCTTGCGGGCGTACGTGTCGCGGCGGCGCACGAGGTCGATGGCGCGGTGCTTGGCGGTGGCCATGAGCCAGGCTCCCGGGTTGTCCGGGACACCCGACTCCGGCCACTGCTCCAGCGCGGCGACCAGGGCGTCCTGCGCGAGCTCCTCGGCGATGCCCACGTCCCGCACGATCCGGGCGACACCGGCGATGATCCGCGCGGACTCGATCCTGAACACCGTCTCAACCGCGCTCGCTGCCGTCACGGCCACCCATCGTCTCCGAGGAGGACGCGGCGGAGCTGCCCCGGCTCACCGCGATCAAGGACGACCGGCGGGCGTACGCCTTCGACTACGACGTGGTGGACGAACTCGACGCGATCATCACCGGCCTGCTGACCCGAGGGACTCGAAGCGCCAGCGGTGCACCGGCCGGGTGACGATCCCCGCGTCCGGCTCGGGCAGCTCCGGCAGCTCGTCGCCGTACGCGCCCTCCCACCAGGTGATGACCAGGACCCGGTCCTGCGGGGCGCGCAGCAGCTCGCTGCGCAGCGGTGGCCGGGCCAGCTCGCCGGCGCGGGCGCGCGCCCACTCCAGCAGCTCCGCGCCCCGGCCCTCGGTGGCGCGGGCCTCCCACATCATCGCGACGGTCGCGGCGCTCACGAGTAGAGGTTGTCCTTGCTGATCTCGTGCACATGATCGTGCGTGTGGGCATGGGCATGGGCGCTGCCCGGTACGTGCGTCTCGGTCACCGGCAGCGAGGAGTCGGCCGACAGCTCCAGGTCGGAGGCCGGCCGGTTGCGCGCGACCATCTCCGCGCCCAGCGCCGCGACCATCGCCCCGTTGTCGGTGCACAGCCCCGGCCGCGGCACCCGCAGCCGGATCCCGGCGCGCTCGCAGCGCTCCTCGGCGAGTGCCCGCAGCCGCGAGTTGGCCGCGACCCCGCCGCCGATCATCAGGTGGTCGACGCCCTCGTCCTTGCAGGCGCGGACGGCCTTGCGGGTGAGCACGTCCACCACGGCCTCCTGGAAGGACGCCGCCACGTCCCGTACCGGCACCTCCTCGCCCGCGGCGCGCTTCGCCTCGATCCAGCGGGCGACGGAGGTCTTCAGACCGGAGAAGGAGAAGTCGTACGCGGGGTCGCGCGAGCCGCTCAGACCGCGCGGGAAGGCGATGGCCTTCGGGTCGCCCTCCTTCGCGAGGCGGTCGATGACCGGGCCGCCGGGGAAGCCGAGGTGCAGCACCCGGGCGATCTTGTCGAAGGCCTCGCCCGCCGCGTCGTCGATGGTCGCGCCCAGCGGCCGTACGTCGTTGGTGATGTCGGGGGCCAGCAGCAGCGAGGAGTGCCCGCCGCTGACCAGCAGCGCCATCGTCGGCTCGGGCAGCGGGCCGTGCTCGAGCTGGTCGACGCAGATGTGCGAGGCGAGGTGGTTCACCCCGTAGAGCGGCTTGTTCAGCGCGTACGCGTACGCCTTCGCGGCCGAGACGCCGACGAGCAGGGCGCCCGCGAGACCCGGACCAGCGGTGACGGAGATGCCGTCGAGGTCACGGCCGGTGACCCCGGCCTCCTTCAGGGCGCGCTCGATGGTGGGGACCATCGCCTCCAGATGCGCGCGGGAGGCGATCTCCGGGACGACGCCGCCGAAGCGGGCGTGCGTGTCGACGCTGGACGCGACGGCGTCGGCGAGCAGCGTCGTCCCGCGGACGATGCCGACGCCGGTCTCGTCGCAGGAGGTCTCGATGCCGAGTACGAGCGGTTCGTCAGCCATCAGTCAGTCTCAGTTTCTGGTACGTGTTCGTGTACGTGGAGGCGCATGACGAGCGCGTCGATGTTGCCCGGCTGGTAGTAGCCGCGGCGGAAGCCGATCGGTTCGAAGCCGAAGCGTTCGTACAGCTTCTGCGCCCGGGTGTTGTCGACCCGGACCTCCAGCAGCACCTCGGCGCACTCGAAGGCCGTGGCGTGCTTCAGCAGGTCGGTCAGCAGTTCGGAGCCGAGGCCGCCGCCCCAGTGGTCGCGGGAGACGGCGATCGTCTGTACGTCGGCGAGGTCACCGGCCGCGGCCAGTCCCGCGTACCCGACGATCCGGCCGGTGACCGGGTCCTCCGCGACCACATAGCGGCGGGTGGCCTGCGGGCCCCGGGCGTACGCCAGCTCGGACCAGAACATGCCGGGTGACCAGGCGTCGTCCGGGAACAGCTCGTGTTCGAGGTCGAGTACCGGGTCGATGTCCCACCAGCGCATCTCGCGCAGTACTGCGGTCGCGGTGGTCACTTCGGTGTGACCACCTTGTAGTTCTTCGGGACCTGCGCGTCGGGCCTGCGGAGGTAGAGCGGCTGCGGGGGCAGCATGTCGGCGCCCGCTGCGAGGCGTTCGGCGGCGAGGGCGGCCAGGGCACCGGCCGCGACGTGCTCGGGGCCGCGCGCGTCCGGGAACGCCTCGGGGTAGAGCACCGCGCCCGCGCCGACCACGGGGAGCCCGGCGAGCTGCCCGGCGATGTCGGCGGGCCGGTCGACGGCGGGTTCACCGGTCCGGGTGCGGGGGTCCTCGTAGCGCGCCCAGTAGACCTCCTTGCGGCGGGCGTCCGTCGCGACGGCGAACGGCCCCTCCAGCCCGGCCTGCCCGGCGGCGTACGCGAGGGCGTCCAGGGTGCACAGTCCGTGCACGGGCACGGACAGCGCCGAACCGAACGTCGCGGCCGTCACCAGGCCGACCCGCAGTCCGGTGTACGGGCCGGGGCCGACGCCCACGACCACGGCCGTCACGGCGTCGAGTTTCACCCCGGCCTCGGCGAGGACCCGGTCGACGGCGGGCAGGAGCAGTTCCCCGTGCCTCCGGGCGTCGACCTGACCGGACTCGGCGACGACACGGGTCCCGTCGTGCAGGGCGACGGTGACGGCAGGGGTGGCGGTATCCACAGCGAGCAAGAGCACGCAAACAGCCTACGGCTCCGCCGCGGGGAGAACCGCGCCCCGTCCGGCGTCCCGGGACCGAGGCGGCACGACTGCTACCGTCACCGGGTATACGCGGAGTACGTGTAAACGCTTGTACGACAACCCATGGCGAAAGAGGCGCGCACGGTGGCAAGGGGCAGCTCGGGAATCGTGGCCGCGCTCACCGCGGCGTCCGTCGCGGTGGTCAGCTTCCTCGCCTACCAGGCATCGGCGAACGCCCCCGCCACGCTCACCCACAAGCCGAAGGCGTCCAGCAGCACGCCGGCCGCGGCGGAACACGCCAAGCCGAAGCCCAGGAAGGACCCGCTCGCGGTTCCGGCCGCGTCAGGCACGGGCGCGCGGGTGGTGTACGCGCTGAGTGACCGGCGGGTGTGGCTGGTCGACGCGAAGGGCCAGGCGGCGCGGACCTTCGAGGTCATGCCGAGCGCGGTGAGCGCGAGGCCGGGGACCTACAGCGTCACTTCGCGCTCCGGCGTCGTCACCGGCTCCGACGGGGTGCCGATCGAGCACGTGGTGAGGTTCGCGACGACCGACGACGTGCCCATCGGCTTCAGCGCCGCGCAGGACGGCTCGATGGAGAGCCCGGACCCGACGCTGAAGGCGGGCGGCGTACGGATGTCCCGTGCGGACGGCAACGCGGTGTGGACGTTCGCCACGGTGGGCGCGAAGGTCGTCGTGGTCCCGTAGCCCGGATCGAACCCGGCCGACGACCGACGACAGCCCCGAGCCCGGCCGACGGCTGACGGCATCCACGCGCCCTGCCCACGGCTGACTGCATCCTCGCGCCCCGCCGGCGGCTGACGGCGTCCTCGCGCCCGGCCGGCACCGATCGCCCGGCTTCCGTCCTCAGGCGCCGGACCGGCTCGATGTGCCGGAGGTGGTCGGGGTGCCGGACGGTCTCGGGGGGACGCAGCCCACCGCCGGGCGCTCGGCCTCCGGCGGTGTGGACACCGCGTTCGCCGCCGCCCCCGCCGCCAGCAGCTCGCTCATCGTTACCGCCCGCGGCGGCCGCACTTCACGCTCGGATGTCGGCATGGACGCCTCCTGGGGCTCCGGTGGAAGGCACGGTTAGGCGGACCTAACCTGCTCTCGCCCTCCATGTCACCACGCCCGCCCCGCCCCGCGCAACAATTTACCGACACCGTGTCGGAACGTGGTCGTCGCCGACAGTCCCTCAGGTGCCACCGGGCCCGTCGGCCCCATCCACCACCCATGGCGCCCACGGTGCGAGCCGCAGTCCGGCCCAGCGCGCGCCCACCCCCACCAGCGTCACCGCGCGCCGCTCATCGTCCGTGTCGCCGACCGCGCGGTCGATGAGCACCCGCAACCGGTCGTCCGCCAGCTCCTCGACCTTGCCGTCGCCCCACTCGACGACCACCACCGACTCGGGCAGCGACACGTCGAGGTCCAGATCCTCCATCTCGTCGAGCCCGCCGCCCAGGCGGTACGCGTCGACGTGGACCAGCGCCGGGCCGTCGCCGAGGGCCGGGTGGACGCGGGCGATCACGAACGTGGGGGACGTCACGGCGCCGCGCACCCCCAGGCCCTCGCCGAGGCCACGGGTCAGGGTCGTCTTCCCGGCACCGAGCTCGCCGGAGAGCATCACGAGGTCGCCGGGGCGCAGCACACCGGCGATCCGGCGGCCCAGGGCCTGCATCTGTTCGGGGGACTCGACGGCCAGGTTCACGCTGACGGTGACCGGCTCGGCGCCTTCGGCGACCTCAGCCGCCGGGCTGTTGTGCGGTGCTTCCATGCCCGCCAACGTTAGAGGATTCCGGTACGGCTCCCGCCCTCACCAACAGGTCGGCCAGCCGGTCCGTCACCGTCTCCGGGTGTTCCAGCATCACCAGGTGCCCGGCGTCCGGGACGATGACCAGTTCCGCGTCGGGCAACTGGTCCGCGATCGCCTCGCTGTGCGAGCTGGGCGTCACCAGGTCCTTGTCGCCCGCCAGGATCAGCACCGGGACGTCGCGGAACAGGGGCAGCGCGGCGCTCTTGTCGTGGTCGGTGAAGGCCGGGTAGAACTCCGCGACCACGTCGATCGGCGTGGACTCGATGAGCCGCTCGGCGAACCGCTCGACCGCGGGGTCGACGTCGCGCGACCCGAAGGAGTACCGCTTGATCAGGCCGGCGAACAGGTCCGCGGTCGCCCGCCTCCCCCGCTCCACCAGCTCCGCCTGCGAGCCGAGCGCCTTCAGCACCCCGGGCAGCACCCGCCGTACCGCGTTCACGCCCGCCACGGGCAGCCCGAAGCTGACCTCGCCGAGGTTCCCGCTCGACGTACCGATGAAGGCGACGGCGGCGACCCGGTCGCGGATCAGGTCCGGGTACTGGTCGGCGAGCGCCATGATCGTCATGCCGCCCATGGAGTGCCCGACCAGCACCAGCGGACCCTCGGGCGCGGCCGCGTCGATCACGGCCTTGAGGTCGCGGCCGAGCTGGTCGATGCCGACGTGGACGCCCTGCGCCTGCGCCCGGCCGCGCTCCGAGCGGCCGTGGCTGCGCTGGTCCCAGTGGACCGTGCGCACGAGCCCGCGCAGGGCCGCGCGCTGGAAGTGCCAGGAGTCCTGGCCGAGGCAGTAGCCGTGGCTGAAGACGACCGTGACGGGGGCGGGGGCCTTGCGCCCGAAGAGCCGGCGCCGGCGCGGTCCGGCCGCGCTGCCGGGGGGTGCACCGCCCGTGCCCGGGTCACCGCCGGGTTCGATCTCGTCGGTCTCGTAGTACAGCTCGGTGCCGTCGTCGGCCGCCGCCCGGCCCGGCAGCCCGCGCAACGAGCCGTAAGGACCGGTGGCGTCCAGCGCCAGCCTGGCCCGCTTCCGCATACCGCGGCCGACCGTCAGCCGCTCGACCGCGACACCGGCCGCCGCGCCCGCGGCGATCACGCCTATGGCGGCCCCGGCGACCCCCGCCCGGCGCCAGCCGACCGTCGTGACGGCCGTCGCCATCGCGTCCCCCGCGCTGATCTCGCTCACCGTGCCGCGCTCCTCGTGGGTCGTGTCCTTCAGGTCGGAGCTGGTCCGGCCGGATCGGATCCGGCCGGTCCGGTCCTCGGATCATGCTCAGATCGTGCCTGGTCAGGAGCGCTTCCGCGGTCAGGACCCGGCCGACTTGCCGTCCGCCGTCCCGTCCCGGTAGACGCGCGGCACCCGGCCGCCGATCCGGGTGACGATCTCGTACGCGATCGTGTCCGCCGCCTGTGCCCAGTCCTCGGCGCTCGGCTCGCCCCGGTCCCCCGGGCCGAACAGCACGGCGTCGCTGCCCTCCTCGACCACGTCCCCGTCGAGGTCGACGACGAACTGGTCCATGGCCACCCGGCCCGCGATCGTCCGCCGGACGCCGCCGACCAGGACCGGACCGCGGCCCGAGGCGTGGCGCGGGATGCCGTCCGCGTACCCCACCGGCACCAGGCCGAGCGTGGTCTCCCGGGACGTCGTGTAGTGGTGCCCGTAGCTGACGCCGTGACCGGCCGGCACCTGCTTGACCAGGGCGACCGACGCGGCGAGCGTCATCACCGGCCGCAGCCCGAAGTCGGCCGGGGTGCCGAGCTCGGGGCTGGGCGAGATGCCGTACATGGCGATCCCGGTCCGCACCAGATCGAAGTGCGACTCGGGGATCGTCAGCGTCGCCGGGGAGTTGGCGATGTGCCGCACCTCGGGCTCGGCACCGGCCTTCGCGGCGTACGCCAGCATGTCGCGGAACACGTCCAGCTGGGCGGCGATGGAGGGGTGTCCGGGCTCGTCCGCACAGGCGAAGTGGGACCAGAGGCCGGTGATCCGGAGGGTGCCCGCCTCCTCGGCGGTGCGGGCGGCGGCTACGAGTTCGGGCCAGTCGGCGGGCTGGCAGCCGCTGCGTCCGAGGCCGGTGTCGGCCTTGAGCTGGACACGGGCGGGGCGGCCCGCCTCCGCGGCCGCCGCGGTGACCTCGCGCAGCGCCCACATGCCGCTCACCGACACATCGACGTCGGCCTCGATCGCCTCGCGCCAGGGCCCGCCGGGCGTCCACAGCCAGCACATCACCCGGCCGCCGAGCCCCGCCGCGCGCAGCGCCAGGGCCTCCTGCGGGGTGGCGGTGCCCAGCCAGGTCGCACCGGCTTCGAGCGCGGCGCGGGCACAGGGCACCGCACCGTGTCCGTACGCGTCGGATTTGACGACGGCCATGAGCTGCGCGCCGGACGCCCGGGCGCGCAGAACGCGCACGTTGGCGCGGAGTGCGGCGAGGTCGATCTCGGCACGGGCTCTCAAGGACGCTGTCTCGTTCATCGCGCCCAGTGTCTCAGAGCCGCATGGCACGGCCCCCGGGCACCGGTCGCGGCAGGGCGCACCGCTCCGGCGCGCGGGCGCGTCGGCGGGAGCGGCGACAGGCGCGTCGGCGGGCCGGCGCGACGGGAGCGGCGGCGATCACGTCAGCCGTGGCGCAGCTCGTGTTCCAGGTGGTCGACGAGGACCGGTACGTGGCTGTGCGGGACGTCCTTGACGGCCGTGACCAGCGTCACCGGGCCGCCGTCGCGGACCAGTGCGACGAGTTCGCCGACGGCCGCGGTGTGCACGGGGTCGGCCAGCTCGGCGCGGTAGCGGTCGACGAAGTCGTCGTAGCGGGTGCCGGAGCGGTCCTCGTGGTACCAGGAGCGCAGCTCGCTCGACGGGGTGAGGTCCTTGAGCCACTTGTCGATCGCGGCGCGGTCCTTGGCGACCCCGCGCGGCCAGAGCCGGTCGATCAGGACGCGGGTGCCGTCGCCGTCCTCCTGCGGGTCGTACACCCGGCGTACCCGCACGTCACTGCTGCTGCCCACGACCGATCACTCCCTCACTGCCGCCGCCCCCGTTCCCTCAGCATCACTCAGACCCGTACGTCCCGCCAGGCCGCCCGGATCGCGTCCGCGACGTCCTGCGCGGCGACCGGGGAGCCGTCCGAGGCGTGCCGGGCCGCGAGGCCGTGGAGGTGGGCGCCGACGGACGCGGCGTCGCGGGGGGCGAGGCCGGCGGCGAGCAGGGAGCCGGTCAGCCCGGACAGGACGTCGCCGCTGCCCGCGGTGGCCAGCCAGGAGGTGCCGGTCGGATTGACCCGCACGGGGGTGTGCGGGTCATCGGTGGCGATCAGGGTCGTCGACCCCTTGAGCAGGACCGTCGCACGGAACCGGGAGGCGAGTTCGCGTACGGCGGCGAGCCGCCCCGCCTCGACCTCCTCACGGGGGACGCCGAGCAGCGCGGCGGCCTCCCCGGCGTGCGGGGTGAGGACGGTGGGGGTGGTGCGCGCCCGCACGACGGCGGCGTCCAGCAGCCGCAGCCCGTCCGCGTCGACCAGCACCGGGACGTCCGCGGCCAGCACGTCCCGGACCGCTTCGACGGCGTCCGTGCCGTCGCCGAGCCCCGGCCCGACGACCCAGGCCTGTACCCGCCCGGCCTTCGACGGCGGGCCCGCGTGGACCAGGGTCTCGGGATGCCGCGCGATGACCGCGTCCGCCCCCGGACCGACGTACCGCACCGCACCGGCCCCGCCGCGCAGCGCCCCGGAGACGGCCAGGACCGCCGCTCCCGGATAGCGCGCCGACCCGGCGACGATGCCGACGACACCGCGCCGGTACTTGTCGCTCTCGGCGCCCGGGACGGGCAGCAGCGCGGCCACGTCCGCGTACTGGAGCGCCTCCAGATCGGGTACGTCGGGCAGTTCGGCGCCGAGCCCGATGTCGACGAGGTGCAGCGCCCCCGCGAGTTCGGCGGCCGGGTCGACGAGCAGCCCCGGCTTGTACGCCCCGAAGGTGACGGTCGCGTCCGCGCGGACCGCGTCCCCCAGCACCTCTCCGGTGCCGGCCTCGACACCGCTCGGCAGATCGACGGCGACGACGGGCGCCCCGTGTGCCGTGTACCGCTCCACCAGTGCGGCGGCCCCGGGGCGCAGCCCGCCGCGCCCGCCGATGCCGGTGATGGCGTCGACGACGAGGTCGACCCGGCGGCCCCAGTCGCGGTGCGGGTCCGCCGCTCGGCCCGCGTCGGCGTCCACCACCCGCCCGCCCGCCGCGCGCAGCGCCGCGCTGCCGCCCTCGTGGGCCCGGCCCGGGGTGACCCGTACGGCCACCACCCCGGCCCCGCGCCGGGCGAGCCGGGCGCCCGCGTACAGGGCGTCGCCGCCGTTGTTGCCGCTGCCGACGAGGAGGACGACCCGGGACCCGTACACCCGGCCGCCGCGCCGCAGCAGATCGGCGCAGGCGGCGGCGAGCCCGGCGGCAGCGCGCTGCATCAGCGCGCCCTCCGGGAGCCGTGCCATGAGGGCCTGTTCGGCGGCCCGTACGGTCGAGACGCTGTACGCAGTACGCATGGCTCCAACGTACGCGGAGGTGTACGCCTTCGGCACTCGGACGGGCTCCTCGCTCCGGCGCCACGATCACCCCTCCGCGATCGCCCCTCCCCGATCACCCCCCTGATCACCCCTCCGCGATCACCACGGCCGACGCGATCCCCGCGTCATGGCTGAGCGACACATGCCACTGCCGCACGCCCAGTTCGGCGGCGCGCGCGGCGACCGTGCCGCTCACCCGCAGCCGGGGCTGCCCGGTCTCCTCGACGTACACCTCGGCGTCCGTCCACAGCAGCCCGGCGGGCGCGCCGAGCGCCTTGGCGAGGGCCTCCTTGGCGGCGAACCGGGCGGCCAGCGAGGCGATACCGCGCCGCTCGCCGCCGGGCAGCAGCAACTCCTGCTCCAGGAAAAGACGTTGGGCCATCTGCGGCGTGCGCTCCAGCGCCGCGTCGAACCGCTCGATCTCCGCCACATCGATCCCGACCCCGATGATCACGTACGTAGCCTCAGCTCTCACTCCACGGTGACGGACTTCGCCAGATTGCGCGGCTGGTCCACTTCGTTGCCGCGGGCCGTGGCCAGTTCGCAGGCGAAGACCTGCAAGGGCACGGTCGCGACCAGCGGCTGAAGCAGCGTAGGCGTTGCGGGAATCCGGATGAGGTGGTCGGCGTACGGGACGACCGCCTCGTCGCCCTCCTCGGCGATGACGACGGTGAGGGCGCCGCGGGCCCGGATCTCCTGGATGTTCGACACGATCTTGCCGTGCAGCACCGAGCGCCCGGCCGGGGACGGCACCACCACGACCACCGGCAGACCGTCCTCGATGAGGGCGATCGGCCCGTGCTTGAGCTCTCCGGCGGCGAACCCCTCGGCGTGCATGTACGCCAGTTCCTTGAGCTTCAACGCGCCTTCCAGGGCGACCGGGTAGCCGACGTGCCGGCCGAGGAAGAGCACGGTGTCGTGGCCCGCCAGGGAGCGCGCCAGTGCGCGTACGGGCTCCATGGTCTCCAGGACCCGCTCGACCTCGCCGGAGATCGCGGAGAGCTGACGGATGACGGTGCGGATCTCGTCGCCCCACTTGGTCCCGCGGATCTGGCCGAGGTACAGGGCGACGAGGTAGCAGGCGACGAGCTGGGTGAGGAACGCCTTGGTCGAGGCGACAGCGACCTCGGGCCCGGCGTGCGTGTAGAGGACCGCGTCGGACTCGCGCGGAATGGTGGACCCGTTCGTGTTGCAGATGGCGAGGACCTTCGCCCCCTGCTCCCGGGCGTGCCGCAGCGCCATCAGGGTGTCCATCGTCTCGCCGGACTGCGAGATCGCGATGACGAGGGTGCGCTGGTCCAGGATCGGGTCCCGGTAGCGGAACTCGCTGGCCAGCTCGGTCTCGCACGGGATCCGGGTCCAGTGCTCGATGGCGTACTTGGCGATCATCCCGGCGTGGAACGCGGTCCCGCAGGCGACGATCACCACCTTGTCGACCTCGCGGAGCTCCGTCCGCGTGATCCGCACCTCGTCGAGGTGGAGCGTGCCCTCCGAGTCGATCCGGCCGAGGAGGGTGTCCGTGACGGCCTTCGGCTGCTCGGCGATCTCCTTGAGCATGAAGGAGGGGTAGCCGCCCTTCTCCGCGGCGGACGCGTCCCAGTCCACGTGGTACGGCTGCACCTCGGCGTCCCGCCCGTCGAACCCGGTGACGACGACACCCTCCCGGCGCAGCTCCACCACCTGGTCCTGGCCCAGCTCGATCGCGGACCGGGTGTGCGCGATGAACGCGGCGACGTCGGACGCGAGGAACGCCTCGTCCTGCCCCACCCCCACCACGAGCGGCGAGTTCCGCCGGGCTCCGACCACCACGTCGGGCTCGTCCGCGAACACGGCGACGAGGGTGAACGCCCCTTCGAGCTGCCGGCAGACCTGCCGCATCGCCTCGGCCGGGTCCCCGCTGCCCGCGTACGCCTCGGCGAGGAGGTGTGCGACGGCCTCGGTGTCGGTCTCGGAGACCAGCTCGTGGCCGCGCCCGGTCAGTTCGGCGCGCAGGGCGGCGAAGTTCTCGATGATCCCGTTGTGCACGACGGCGACGCGTCCGGCGTTGTCGTGGTGCGGGTGGGCGTTGACGTCGGTGGGCCCGCCGTGGGTCGCCCAGCGGGTGTGGCCGATGCCGGCGCTCCCGGTCGGCAGCGGCCGCTCGACCAGCAGCTTCTCCAGATTGACCAGCTTCCCGGCCCTCTTCGCGGCGGCCAGCCCGCCATCGGCGAGGACGGCGATCCCGGCGG
Source organism: Streptomyces brevispora (assembly GCF_007829885.1). Taxonomy (NCBI): domain Bacteria; kingdom Bacillati; phylum Actinomycetota; class Actinomycetes; order Kitasatosporales; family Streptomycetaceae; genus Streptomyces; species Streptomyces brevispora. Next base: position 3,848,705 of record NZ_VIWW01000001.1, on the reverse strand, counting down.
AGTCGTACCCCCGGTACTCCAGCCGCTTGAGGCCGGCGACGACGACGTCCTGCGCCGACTGCCTACCGACGTATCCGACGATTCCGCACATACCGGTCCCTTCGTGGTCACCTGCCCATGTTCTTCGCATATTCGCAGAAGGGGCGTGGGGTGTCGGGGAGGACGGCGTCGGTCAGGGAATGCGGCGCCACGGCTCGGCGCCGGAGCACGCCGCCGCCCCGGAGGACTGCGCCGGGCCGTCCCCCACCCGACGACCCTGATCACGGGCCCACCCGCGCGGGCTTCTAATATCAGTTTCGGTGTTCTCCGGCGGACGCCGACGCCCGCTCGGTCGTGCCCCGCCGCCCAACAGCGACACGACACGACGACGGCCACCACATGGCGTCGGAGTCGAGCATCGACGAGAGGAACGTTCATGCGTGCCCGGAATATCGTTGCCGCCACCGCGACAGCACTGGCGCTGGTGGGCGCCCGCGACCTCGTCCAGAAGAAGCACGCACTGCTCCGGAACTTCCCGGTGGTCGGGCACGCCCGGTACCTGCTGGAGACGATCGGGCCGGAGCTGCGGCAGTACATCGTGACCTCCAACGACGAGGAGCGCCCGTTCAGTCGTGACCAGCGCACCTGGATCTACGCGTCGGCGAAGGGCGAGAACAACTACTTCGGGTTCGGAACCGACAACGACATCGAGCACGTGCAGGGGCACGCGTACGTGAAGCAGCGCACGTTCGCCGGAGAACTGCTCCCCGACGTGCACGACCCGCAGGCCCTGCTGCCCTCGGCCAAGGTGTTGGGCGGGCCGCGCGGACGCGCCAAGGCGTTCCGGCCGGCGAGCGTGGTGAACATCTCGGCGATGAGCTTCGGATCGCTCTCCGGTGCGGCGATCACGGCCCTCAACAAGGGGGCGGCGCTGGCGGGCACGATGCACAACACGGGCGAGGGCGGCCTCTCGCCGTACCACCGCAACGGCGGCGACCTGATTCTTCAGCTCGGCACGTCCTACTTCGGCTGCCGCAACGAGGACGGCAGCTTCAACCTTGACAAGCTCATGGATGTGGTCGCCGGCGCCCCGGTCAAGGCGATAGAGATCAAGCTCTCCCAGGGCGCCAAGCCAGGGCTGGGCGGGTTGCTGCCGGGCGCGAAGGTGACCCCGGAGATCGCCGAGATCCGTGGCATCCCGCTCGGCGAGGACTGCGCCTCCCCGTCGCGGCACACCGCGTTCAGCGATGTCGACTCGATGCTCGACTTCGTCGAACTGCTCGCCACCGAGACCGGTCTGCCGGTCGGGATCAAGAGCGCCGTGGGAGAGATGGCGTTCTGGCAGGAGCTGGCCACGCTGATGGCGCGTGGCGACCGCGGCGTCGACTTCGTGACCGTCGACGGCGGCGAGGGCGGCACCGGGGCAGCACCGTTGATCTTCGCCGACTCGGTGTCGCTGCCGTTCCGGATGGGCTTCTCCCGGGTCTACGGCACCTTCGCCGAGCTGGGGCTGACCGACGACCTGACCTTCATCGCCTCCGGCAAGCTCGGCCTGCCCGAGAACGCCGTGGTCGCCTTCGCTCTCGGTGCCGACATGATCAACGTGGCGCGTGAGGCGATGCTGTCGATCGGCTGTATCCAGTCGCAGAAGTGTCACACCGACAAGTGCCCCACCGGCGTCGCCACCCAGAACCCGCGGCTGGCCCGCGGCCTCGACCCGACCTCGAAGGCCGCCCGCGCCGCCGCCTACCTGCGCACCCTGCGGATGGAGCTGATGAAGGTCTCGGCGGCCGTCGGCGTCGCCCACCCTGCCTTCATCACGGCCAACGACATCGAGATCCTGAACGGCGACTACGACGCCCGCACCCTGTCCGGTGTCTACGGCTACAAGGACGGCTGGGGCGAGCTGGGCCCGCACGTCGCCGATGAGATCACCGCGTTGCTCGCCACCCGGTCGAAGGCGGCCTTCGAGCAGGGACCGGCCGTCTGAGACACCGGCAGTGGACCTGAACAGCTCCTGAAGGGTCGATGCCGTTCCTGCGGCCGAGCAGTAAAGTAGGAACCACTCATACTTTGAGCCGTTCCTACTTTACCGCCTGCCTCAGGAGAGCCCGTGGCCTTCACCGGACGCAGCCGTGAGCTGCGCATTCTCGGAACATGGCTGGAGCGCGTCACTTCGGGGGCAGGGGGCAGCACCGGGCAGGCGCTGGTGATCAAGGGCCGACGCCGGATCGGCAAGACCCGCCTGGTGCAGGAGTTCTGTGCCCGTTCGGGGCAGCCGTACGTCTTCTTCCAGGCGACCCGCAGCCAACCCGCGCCTATGGCCCGGCGGGCCCTGTTCGACGCGGTTGCGTGCGGCCAGGGAATGCGAGACCACGGCGCGGCGCTGGAGCACGCCGCCGCCCCGCAGGACTGGGTCCGGACGCTGGCCGCAGTCGCGGCCACCCTGCCCACGGACGAGCCGGTGATTCTCGTACTGGACGAGGTCCCCTGGCTCTCCGAGGCGGACCCGGGATTCGACGCGGCGCTCAAGACGGCGTGGGACATGCATCTGTCCGCGAAGCCGGTGCTCCTGCTGCTGCTCGGCTCCGACCTGGCGATGATGGACCGGCTGACGTCGTACGACCATCCGTTCTACGGCCGGGCGGGTCAGTACACCGTGGGGCCGCTCAGCCCGGCGGACGTGCAGGATTCCACCGGACTGGACGCGGCAGCCGCGCTCGACGCCTACCTCGTCACCGGGGGCTTCCCCGAAGTGGTCACCGGCTGGCGGACCGGGGAACCCGTCGCCGCGTACCTGAACCGCCAGGTGGAGGACCCGTCGTCGGTCCTGCTCACGACGGGTGAGCGATCCCTCGCCGCGGAGTTCCCCGCCAGGCTGCAGGCGGGCAGAGTGCTCCGGGCGATCGGCTCCGGCGAGCGCACCTTCTCCGGCATCGCCGCAAGCACGGGCGGCGCCGACGGGCGAGCGCTGGCGCACGGCACCCTCGCCCCGATACTGGCCGAACTCACCGAGGCGAAGCGGATCGTGGCCGCCGACCTCCCGCTGTCCACCCGGGCGGCCCCCAAGCTCAAGCGCTACCGCATCGCGGACACCTATCTGCGCTTCTGGCTGGCCCACTTGGAGAACGCCGTCGCACAGGCAGAAAGAGGCCGGGGCGAGGTCTCGGCCGCACGCATCCAACAGTCCTGGCCGTCCTGGCGGGGGCGCGCGGTGGAACCGGTGATCAGGGAGTCGCTCGCCCGCCGGGTGCCGGACGGCCTCTTCCCCGAGGCGACCGAGGTCGGCGGCTGGTGGAACCGTCAGAACAACCCGGAGGTCGACCTCATCGGTGCCGACACCCAACCGGTGGCGCGCCAAGTCGCCTTCGTGGGCTCGGTGAAGTGGCGCGACGAGACCCCGTTCGGGGCACGGGACCTGGCCGAACTCGTCGCGTCCGCGCAGCAGGTGCCGGGCGCGCAGGGCGCGGCCCTGATCGCGGTCAGCCGCAGGCCCCCGACAGACGCGGCGGCCGAGGGGCTAGCCGCGCACTGGGGGCCCGAGGACGTACTCGCCGCGTGGCGGTGACCGGGCTGACCGGCCCTTGATCGCCGGAGCCCCGCCGGCGGGAACCGAACAGGCGTCCCTGATGCTCTAGCGCGGTACACGCCGATCCGCAGGGGGCAGTCATGCGCACTTCCGACACGGGTGCGGGCACCCCTGGGCGGGCCCTGGCCGCCCGCCCGGGGCGCTACGCGGTCTTCAGCTGGGTGAAGCGGAGGCGGTTGCCGAACGGGTCACGGAAACCGCAGTCGATTCCGTAATCACGCTCGGTGGGCTCCTCCGTGAACTCGACGCCCTTGGCGAGCAGCGTCTCGTACGTCTTGCGGCAGTCGTCCGTGGTGAGGATGAGCCAGCCGCCCATCGCGCCCTTGGTCACCAGTTCGCGTACCTGCTCCGCCGTCTCCTCGGACATCGCGGGAGCTCCGGGCCTCTCCAGCAGGATCTGGCGCTCCGGGTGGCCGGGGACGCTGACGGCGAGCCAGCGCATGAAGCCCATGTCGACATCGGCGGCGACCTCCAGGCCGAGCTTGCCGACGTAGAAGTCGAGGGCCTGGTCCTGGTCGAGGACGTAGATCTGCGAGTGCGTGATTGCGTTGAACATGTGCTCAACGCTACGGGGAACCAGGCGGGAAAACTTATCCGGAACTGCTGAGTCGCCCGGCAGCTCGGCCACTCAGCCGCTCGGCCGCGTCCACGCCATCGTGAAGCACGTGGGTACGCCCGTGGGCGCGGATTCCTTGCGGTACGTCCTCGGTGAGCGGCCGACGATGTCACTGAAGGTACGGCTGAAGGTGCCCGTGCTGCCGAAGCCGACCTCGAAGCAGATGGCCGTCACACTGTGGTCGGTCTCCCGCAGCAGGAACATCGCGCGTTCGACCCGGCGGCGTTGCAGATAGCGGTGGGGCGTCTCGCCGAACGTGGCACGGAAGGTGCGCGAGAAGTGTGCCTGGGACACATGGGCGATGCGTGCCAGGGCGGGTACGTCCAGCGGCTGCGCGTAGGCACGGTCCATCGCGTCCCGGGCCCGGAGCATCCGGCGGTTCGACTCTTCTGCGGCGCGGCTCACACCGCCATCACACCATGCCCGCCCCGCCCCGCCCCCGGGCGCCGTCCGGGGACCGCGGCCGACCGCCGTCGCGGGCCCTCGCGGTGGCGGTACGGGGCCGTCGCACGGCCCCGTACCGCCCGGCGGGGCCGCTCAGCGCACGTCGACGTAGTCGACGGGGGAGGTGGCGGCGCCCGTGGTGGACCAGCCGCCGAAGCTCCAGCGCCAGTAGCCGTCGACGGATGCCTTGACGGTGGTCTTCAGCGCGCCCGTGGAGCTCGACGTCACCGTCTTGACCGTGGAGTAGGCGGAGCTGCCCTTCTTGCGGAACTGCAGCTTGACCGTCGCCGCGGCTACGCCCGTGTACGTGTGCTTCGCCCAGTCGGCGCGCTTGAGGCTGCCCGTCACGGTGAGCGTCTTGCCCTTCTTCACCGGCTCCGGGGAGGCGTTGACCGTCGCCTTCGCCCACCGCCTGATCTGCACACCGCCCGGAGCGGTCGCGAACTGCTCGGTCTTGAGGTGGTCGTTGGCCGTCCAGAGCTGTGTCGCGACGCCGATCTTCCAGGTCGTGGCGTCCTTGGCCGATTTCAGGCGGTATCGGGGATCGATGTACAGCGTGCCTTCGCAGTCCGAGATCCGGGCGGTTTTCTCGTAGCAGGTGTAGATCCCCTGGAAGCCGTTCCTCTCCCATTCCTTCGCGGCGGTGCCGCCGTGGTAGAGGTAGGGATACACGTCCCACGCGGCGGGCTTGGCCGTGCTGAGGCCGGCGGGAAGCTGGATCCGGAAGGTGATCCGTGGCTCCTTCACGTCCGTCGTGCCCACGACGACGGGCTTGCCGCCGTTCACGACGATTCCCGTCACCGTGATCCCGGTGCCGGCGGCCTGCGCCGTCGGAGCCGTGAACGCCGAGAGGACGAGGGCCCCCGCGAGTGCGGTCACGGCGCCGGTTCTGCTGCCTGCTTTCATGCGTACCTCGTTGATGCTCGCTGTGAGTTGATGTTCGCTGTGAGTTGATGCTCGCTGTGAGTTGATGCTCGCTGTGAAAGGACTGCGGACCCGCCTGCCCGGACCGTCACCGGCCGATCGGCGGAGCCGCAGGCTACCAGCGGGCCGGCCGGGCGATCCGGGCAGGGTGATCATGAAGAATCCCGTCCGGCGGCTGCGTCGGCGGGCCGCCCGGAACGGGTCCCGGCCGGTCCTCACGTGACCGAGCCCACCCTCCACTCCGTTCGGATTCCCGCGACAATGAAACCGTGATCACTTCGCCGACACGGAGCACGAACCGACGCGCCGAGCATGCCGCGACGCCGTACGTCGACCTCTCCCGAGCGGAGTGGAGCGCCCTGCGCGACAAGACGCCGCTGCCGCTGACCGCCGAGGAGGTGGAACGGCTGCGCGGGCTCGGGGACGTCATCGACCTGGACGAGGTGCGGGACGTCTATCTGCCGCTCTCCCGGCTCCTCAACCTGTACGTACAGGCCACCTCCGGGCTGCGCGGCGCGCTGAACACCTTCCTCGGGGACGCGGGCAACGGGCACGGCGCGCAGCGCGGCACCCCGTTCGTCATAGGGGTCGCGGGCAGTGTCGCGGTCGGCAAGTCGACCAGCGCCCGTATCCTCCAGGCGCTGCTGGCCCGCTGGCCGGAGCACCCGCGGGTGGAGCTGGTGACCACGGACGGGTTCCTGCTGCCGATGAAGGAGCTCCACTCGCGCGGGCTGATGTCGCGCAAGGGTTTCCCGGAGTCCTACGACCGGCGCGCCCTCACCCGCTTCGTCGCCGACATCAAGGCGGGCAAGGACGAGGTGACGGCCCCCGTCTACTCGCACCTGATCTACGACATCGTGCCCGGTGAGCGGCTCACCGTACGGCGCCCGGACATCCTCATCGTCGAGGGGCTGAACGTGCTCCAGCCCGCGCTGCCCGGCAAGGACGGCCGGACCAGGGTCGGGCTCGCGGACTACTTCGACTTCAGTGTGTACGTGGACGCGCGGCCCGAGGACATCGAGACCTGGTACCTCAACCGCTTCCGCAAGCTGCGCGCGACGGCGTTCCAGGACCCGTCCTCGTACTTCCGCAAGTACACCCAGGTCTCCGAGGCGGAGGCGATGGAGTACGCGGCGACGATGTGGCGGACCATCAACAAGCCCAATCTGGTGGAGAACGTCGCGCCGACCCGGGGCCGTGCCACTCTGGTGCTCCGCAAGGGGCCCGACCACAAGGTCCAGCGGCTGTCCCTGCGCAAACTCTGAGCCGCAGGGCCGATCGACCGATCTCCCCGAGGAGCCCTGTGCTGCATCTGCGCCTGATCGTGCCCGCCGGCCGTACGGACGAGGTGGTCGACCTGCTGGAGCGGACCGTCGGCACCACCCACCTCGTGGTGCTGGCGGGAGCGGCCCGCGACCCGGTGGGTGACGTGGTGCTGTGCGACGTGGCGCGGGAGGCGGGCGACGAGCTGATCGGGGCGTTGCGGGAGCTCGGCGTCGACGAGTACGGGGCGATCACCGTCGAGAAGACGGACCTGACGCTCTCCGCGCACGCCGACCGGGCCGAGGAGGAGGCGCCGGGCGAGGGCGCGGACGCGGTGCTGTGGGAGGAGCTGACGGAGGCGACCCACGAGGAGTCGACGTTCAGCGTCACCTACGTGTCGTTCCTCGCGGTCGCGACGATGCTCGCCGCCTGCGGTGTGATGCTCGACAACGCGATCCTGATCGTGGGCGCCATGGCGGTGGGCCCGGAGTTCGGTCCGCTGGCCGGGATCTCCACGGCCCTGGTGCAGCGGGCCCCTGGGCTGGTGTGGCGCTCGCTGTACGCCCTGGTCGGCGGCTTCGCCGTGGCGATGGTGCTGACGGCCGGCTTCGCCTGGCTGATGAACGCCTTCGGGCTGTTCGACGCCACGATGATCGAGGGGGCCCGGCCCAATACGGCGTTCATCTGGAAGCCGGACTGGATGTCGTTCGTGGTGGCGTTCCTGGCCGGCATCGCCGGGACGCTCTCCCTCACCTCGGCGAAGTCCGGGGCGCTGATCGGGGTCGCGATCTCGGTGACGACCGTACCGGCCGCGGCCAATGCGGCGGTGGCCTTCAGCTACAGCGACTACCGGCAGATGACGGGCTCGACGCAGCAGCTGTTGGCGAACCTCGGCGGGATCGTGCTCGCGGGAACACTGACGCTGCTGGCCCAGAAGGCCCTGTGGCGGGCGACCCGCCACAGGCGGGCTGCCGTGCGGCCACCGGCACAGGCGCCCGCGGGAACCAGCGGGAGCTGAGACCGGCCGGAACCAAGCCGGGGCCGGAACCAAGCCGGGGCCGGAACCAAGCCGGGGCCGGAACCAAGCCGGGGCCGGAACCAAGCCGGGGCCGGAACCAAGCCGGGGCCGGAACCAAGCCGGGGCCGGAACCAAGCCGGGGCCGGAACCAAGCCGGGGCCGGAACCAAGCCGGGGCCGGAACCAAGCCGGGGCCGGGTGGCGGAGATCCGCCCACCCGGCCCCGGCCCCTACCGCTCAGCCCAGCGCGGACTTCACCACATCGGCCAGCCGTCCGGCCACCGCGCGTGCCTGGTCGATGTCGGCGGCCTCGACCATGACACGTACCAGCGGCTCGGTGCCCGACTGGCGCAGCAGCACGCGTCCGGTGGCACCCAGCTCCTGCTCGGCCTCGGCGACGGCCGCGGCCAGCTCCGGGGAGGTGTCCACCCGGGACTTGTCGACGTCCGGCACGTTGATGAGCACCTGCGGCAGGCGCTCCATCACACCGGCCAGGTCGGCGAGCGTACGGCCGGTGGCGGCGACCCGTGCCGCCAGCATCATGCCCGTCAGCGTGCCGTCGCCGGTCGTGGCGTGGTCCAGGACGATGACGTGGCCGGACTGCTCGCCGCCCAGGGCATAGCCCTCGGCCTTCATCGACTCCAGCACATAGCGGTCGCCGACAGCGGTCTGGACGAGCTCGATGCCCTCCCGCTCCATGGCGATCTTGAAGCCCAGGTTCGACATCACGGTGCCGACCACAGTGGCTTTGCGCAGCTGTCCGGCGTCGCGCATGGCGAGGGCGAGCACGGCCAGGATCTGGTCGCCGTCGATCTCCTCGCCCGCGGCGTCCACGGCCAGGCAGCGGTCGGCGTCACCGTCGTGCGCGATGCCGAGGTCGGCGCCGTGCTCGACGACGGCGGCGCGGAGCAGCTCCAGGTGTGTGGAGCCGCAGCCGTCGTTGATGTTCAGGCCGTCCGGGGCGGCGCCGATCGTGACGACCTCGGCCCCGGCGCGGGCGAACGCCTCGGGCGAGACGCGGGCGGCGGCGCCGTGTGCCTCGTCGAGGACGACCTTCAGACCGTCGAGCCGGTTGGGCAGTACGCCGATCAGGTGAGCGACGTAGCGGTCGAAGCCCTCGGCGTAGTCGTTGATCCGGCCCACTCCGGCACCGGTGGGCCGGGCCCACGGCGCGCCGGTGCGGTGCTGCTCGTAGACCGTCTCGATGCGGTCCTCCAGCTCGTCGGCGAGCTTGTGGCCGCCGCGGGCGAAGAACTTGACCCCGTTGTCCGGCATGGCGTTGTGGCTGGCGGAGAGCATGACACCGATGTCCGCGCCCAGCGCACCGGTCAGGTAGGCCACGGCGGGGGTCGGCAGCACGCCGACGCGCAGGACGTCGACGCCCGCGCTGGCGAGGCCCGCCACCACGGCGGCCTCCAGGAACTCTCCGGAGGCGCGGGGGTCCCGGCCGACCACGGCCGTCGGCCGATGGCCCTCGAAGGTGCCCACTTCGCCCAGTACGTGCGCCGCAGCGACCGACAGGCCGAGCGCGAGCTCAGCCGTCAGGTCCGCATTGGCGATACCGCGCACGCCGTCCGTGCCGAAGAGTCGTCCCACTGGTGTCCTCCGAAAGTGCTCCGAAACGCATAAGAATCAGACCAGGCATGCAATCGGCGTATGAACCTCTTATGCCGTTATATGCCCGAGGCTGTCAATAAACGAACGCCCCGGCAGCACGAGGTGTGCCGCCGGGGCGAACGTGTAACGCGGATGAGCAGGCGGTTTAGCGCTTGCTGTACTGCGGGGCCTTACGGGCCTTCTTGAGACCGGCCTTCTTGCGCTCGACCGCACGGTCGTCGCGGGAGAGGAAGCCGGCCTTCTTCAGCGTGGCGCGGTTGTTGTCCTCGTCCGCCTCGTTCAGCGAGCGGGCGACACCGAGGCGCAGGGCACCGGCCTGACCCGAGACGCCGCCACCCGAGATGCGGGCGATGACGTCGTAGCGGTTGTCGAGCTCGAGCACCTTGAAGGGCTCGTTGACTTCCTGCTGGTGCACCTTGTTGGGGAAGTAGTCCTCAAGGGTGCGACCGTTGATCTTCCACTTGCCGGTGCCCGGAACGATCCGGACGCGGGCGATGGCGTTCTTGCGACGGCCAAGGCCGGCCGCCGGCTGCGGGTCGCCGAAGCGGCCCACGAGGGACTCCGAGGTGTACTCGCCCTCGACGGGCACCTCGGACTCGAAGGTGGTCACCTCGGCGAAGGTCTCTTCGCCCTCGGTGACCTCGGTGCCCTCGACGGGCGTCTCTGCAGTGGTCTCGGCCACGATTCTCCTCAGATCTTTCTGTACGTCTTAGGGGGAGGCCGGAACTACTGCGCGACCTGGGTGATCTCGAACGGGACCGGCTGCTGCGCAGCGTGCGGGTGCTGCTCGCCCGCGTAGACCTTGAGCTTCGAGATCATCTGGCGACCCAGAGTGTTCTTGGGGATCATGCCCTTGATGGCCTTCTCGACGGCCTTCTCGGGGTTCTTCGAGAGGAGCTCGTCGTAACGCACGGAGCGCAGACCGCCCGGGAACCCGGAGTGGCGGTAAGCCATCTTCTGGGTCTTCTTGTTGCCGGAGAGGTGAACCTTCTCGGCGTTGATGATGATGACGAAGTCGCCCATGTCCATGTGGGGGGCGTAAATCGCCTTGTGCTTGCCTCGGAGGAGGTTCGCAGCCGTGGTGGCCAGACGGCCCAGGACGATGTCCTGGGCGTCAATGATGTGCCACTGGCGAGTGACATCGCCGGGCTTGGGGCTGTACGTACGCACTTCGTAGCCTTCGCTTCTTCAGTGGATGGGGTCCAGACACACGACACCTCTGAAGCGATCATGCAGCTGGGGCCCACAATGCCGGGAACGCTGCCCGTATGCGAGCCACTGGTAACTGCTCCAGAGAACCTACGCACGGGCCTTCGCGCGCTAACGGCGCAGCCCATACGTATAACAAACCTCGACACTACCCGCCCCGCCACGGATGGGTCAAAACGCGCCGCCCCTACCGTGCCCGCTCCACCCGCCGCTCGTCCCAGACCGGCTCCGCCGTCTCCCGTACGACCCCGTCGGAGCCGAAGACCAGGTACCGGTCGAAGGACTTCGCGAACCACCGGTCGTGCGTGACGGCCATCACCGTCCCGTCGTACACCTCAAGCCCGTCCTGGAGCGCCTCGGCCGACTCCAGGTCCAGGTTGTCGGTCGGCTCGTCCAGCAGCAGGGCCGTCGTGCCGGCCAGCTCCAGGAGCAGGATCTGGAACCGCGCCTGCTGCCCGCCGGACAGCTTCTCGAAGGGCTGGTCCCCCTGCCGCTCCAGCTCGTACCGGCGCAGCACGGACATCGCGCCGCCCCGGTCCTTGGCCTGCTCCGTCCACAGGATCTCGACGAGGGTCTTGCCGAGCAGCTCCGGGTGGGCGTGGGTCTGCGCGAAGTGGCCGGCCACCACCCTCGCACCGAGCTTCCACTCCCCCGTGTGCGCCACCGGCTCGCCGGCCAGCAGCCGCAGGAAGTGCGACTTCCCCGACCCGTTCGAACCGAGGACGGCGACCCGCTCCCCGTAGAAGATCTCCAGGTCGAACGGCTTCATCAGGCCGGTCAGCTCCAGGTTCTTGCAGGTCACCGCCCGCATCCCGGTCCGGCCGCCGCGCAGCCGCATCCGGATGTCCTGCTCGCGCGGCGGCTCCGGCGGCGGGCCCGCGTCCTCGAACTTCTTGAAGCGGGTCTGCATCGCGTGGTAGCGGTTCGCCATGTCGGGGCTGTTCGCCGCCTGCTGCCGCATCCGCAGAACGAGCGCCTTCAGCCGGGCGTGCTCCTCCTCCCAGCGCCGCAGCAGCTCCTCGAAGCGCGCGAAGCGCTCCTTGCGCGCCTGGTGGTACGTGGCGAATCCGCCGCCGTGCACCCACACGTCGCTGCCGGCCGGGCTGGGCTCCACGCTGACGATCTTCTCCGCGGCCCGGGACAGCAGCTCCCGGTCGTGCGAGACGAAGAGCACCGTCTTACGTGTCTCCTTCAGCCGCTCCTCCAGCCAGCGCTTGCCGGGGACGTCCAGATAGTTGTCCGGCTCGTCGAGCAGCAGCACCTCGTCGGGCCCGCGCAGCAGCGCCTCCAGCACCAGCCGCTTCTGCTCACCGCCGGACAGCGTGCGCACCTCGCGCCACTGCGCCTTCTCGTACGGGACGCCCAGCGCGGCCATCGTGCACATGTCCCAGACCGTCTCGGCCTCGTACCCGCGCGCCTCCGCCCAGTCGCTGAGCGCCTGCGCGTACGCCATCTGCGCGGCCTCGTCGTCGACGTTGAGGATCTTCTCCTCGGCCAGGTCGACGGCCCGCGCCGCTTCGCGGATACGGGGCTGGGCGACGGACACCAGCAGGTCACGCACCGTGCGCTCGTCGCGCACCGAGCCGACGAACTGCTGCATCACGCCCAGTCCGCCGCTCACCGAGACCGAGCCGCCGTGCGGCTGCAGCTCCCCGGCGAGCAGCCGCAACAGCGTGGTCTTCCCGGCGCCGTTCGCCCCGACGAGCGCTACCACCGCTCCGTCCGCCACCCGGAACGAAGCATCGCCGAGCAGCACCCGCCCGTCCGGTAGGTAGTACTCCAGATGGCCTGCTTCAAGATGTCCCATGGACAGCATTGTCACGGGCCGCGAAGCTCTGGCCCAACCGGTTTGTGTTCCGTCTAGGATTCGCCGCATGAGCTTTGGGCAAGGGGGGCCCTCCTGGGGGCCAGGGGAGAGCGGGACTCCGGACTGGGCGGCCATGGCCGAGCAGTCCGCGGCACGGGCCAGGCGCAAGAAGTGGCTGATGATCGGCGGGGGCGCGCTGGCCACGGCGGCCGTCGGCGCGATCGTGGCCACCGCGGTCATCTCGACCAACAAGAACGACTCCGCCGCGTCCGGCGGGAAGGACGCGAGCCAGCTGCCGTCGGTGACCGACCTGCCGAGCGAGACGGCCCAGCCGGAGCCGTCCTTCTCCTCGGTGGCGCCGGCGCCACCGCCGGACCCCAAGGACTACATATCCGACGGGAAGAAGGACCGGGCGCCCATCAACGCCGACGCCTTCTTCCCCGGCAAGCAGCTGAAGATGGGCGACCGGGTCTACGCCAAGGGCCCCACCGACCGCACCACGAAGTGCGCCGCGACCACCCAGGGCGCACTCGGCTCGATCCTCGCCAACAACGGCTGCGACCAGGTCATCCGTGCCACGTACAGCCGCGACGGCGTGGCCGTGACCGTCGGGCTGGCCGTCTTCGGGACCGAGGCCCAGGCCAAGAAGGCCGCCCAGCAGGCCGACGGAGGCATCGCGTCGCTCAGCGGATCGGGCGTGCCGACCTTCTGCCGCGCCGGCGCCGTCTGCCGTCGCACGGCCAACTCCTACGGCCGGTACGCCTACTTCACGGTCGGCGGGTTCATCAGCGGCAAGAACGTCACCAAGGCCGACAAGAACGTGTTCGCCGTCGGCGACGACCTGACGTACTTCACGTTCCGGCAGATCCACCACCGCGGCGAGGTCCAGGCATCGGCGGCGGCCACCGCCCCCACCACCGCCTGATCCCGGCCGCGACCGCGGTCCCGCCATGCCGGCCGGTCTGAGTCACCTCTTCCGAATGCGGGGGAACTGCCGCTGTGCGTCTTGCCTTCCTGCTCGCGTTCCTGCGCGTCGTGCGCCACCGCGACGCCGTCGGCACCGACCTCGCACCCGACGAGGCGGTGGTCCTCGACCCGCCGGACGCCCCGCTGCGCGCCGCCGTCGCCGCGGCGGTGTCCGGTGACCACGCACCGGCCCGGGAGCTCCTCGCCGCGACCCGGACGCACGCCCAGTGGGAGCGCAGGGACGCGTACGTGAGCCGGCTGGCCCGGACCGCGCTGCACCACGACGGCTGGCTGGAGAACTGGATACAGGAGTCGCCCGGCGACCCGGACGCGATCCTCGTCGTGGCCGACTTCCAGATCCACCAGGCCTGGACGATACGGACGGACGCCGGCGCCAAGGACGTGGAACGCGACCAGTTCCAGGCCTTCTTCGCGCTCCTGGAGGACGCCGCACCGGTGATCGGCGCCGCGGCCGAGCTGAACCCCGCCGACCCGGTCCCATGGCGCATCGCCCTCACGCACGCACGCTCCGTCCAGGCCCCGCGCGACGTCTTCGACGCCTACCTCGCCGAGGCGCAGGCCCGCGACCCGCACCACTTCGGCTGCCACGAGCAGGCCCTGCAGTACCTGTGCGCCAAGTGGTACGGCTCGCACGAGGAGATGTTCCGGTACGCGGAGCGGGTGGCGGCCTCGGCCCCGCCCGGCTCGAAGCTGCACGCACTGCCGCTCCGGGCCGCGTTGGAGTACCGGCTGTCCGAGCGGGACGAGCCCGACGGCCCCGACCCGTACGGCCCCGACACCGAGGCAGCCCTCACCCGGGCCCTGAGCCTGTCGGGCGGCTACGGCGCGGGCGACCGCGAGGCGGCCGGCTTCCGCAACGAACTGGCCCTGCTGCTGATCATGGCGGACCGCCCGGCCGAGGCCCTCGACGCGTTCCGGTCCATCGGCGCCCACGCCACGGAGTTCCCGTGGGCCCGGCTCGGCGACCCCCTCGCCGAGTTCCTCGACGCCCGCTCGGACGTCCGGCTCGATCTCGCCTCGCGGATCCCGCTCTTCGGCCGCCCGCCCGAGCCGCCCGCCACCGACGCCCCGGACTGGGCGGAGCTGACCCCGCGCGCGGTCGCGATCGTGCCCGCTCCCCCGGCCGAGGTCGCCCAGGCCGCACTGCTCTGCGGCTACTCCCTGCGTACGGCCCCGGCCGGCGAGGGCTCCAGCTATGTCGAGGTGGTCCCGGGAGCCGTCCGCAGCCGGCGCGCGGCGCTGCTCCCGGAGGAGCCCCTGACCTCGGCGGCCGAGACCTTCACGACCGGTGAGAGCTGGCCGGCCCTGGTCCTGCACCGCGCCCCCGGACGCAGCAGCGTCACCGCCCTCCACCAGGGGAAGGTGCTCGCCACGCACACCTGGCACACCGAGTCCCCCACCCCCGACCACGCCGAGGTCAGGGCCACCGCCCAGAGCCTCGCGCACCTCTACCGGCGGGCCGACCCGCGCCCCCTGGCCCACATCCTGCGCTCCACCGGGGACCCGGCCGGACACCAGGAAACCCTCGTGACGGCCCTGGGCCTGCCGCCCGTACCGCCGGGCTTCGGCGGGGAGACCCAGGTCCTCGGTGAGCTCCCGGGGGCGCGGGTGCTGGCCCGGCGCGGGCTCCTGGCGGGGATGCGCGACACGATGTCCACGGGCGGCAGCGGCCATCCGCCGGAGCCCCGTCCCCCGCGCACCCCGCTCTGGCTGCTGGTCCGGGCGCTGATGCTGCTGGTCCTCGCCCCGGCCGCCGTCCTCGCCTGGTGGAACCCGCAGATCGGCTGGTTCCGCGCCTTGCTGCTGAGCGGTGCGGCGGTGCACGTGGCGGCGTCGCTCACGGGCTCGCTGCTGCGGCGCCGACGCTCCACGGCCTGACCGGCCCGGCGTGCAACACAGAGCTCCACGGCCCGACCGCCCCGTCCATGTGCGAGAGCACCCTGGCCCGACCGACCCGTCCACGTGCGAGAGCTCCACGGCCCGACCGATCCGTCGTTCCCCCCTTCCGCCCCCCGGTCAGCAGCAGCCGCCCCCCGGCAGGGTCCGCACGTTACGGGACTCGACGGCTCGCGCGGCCAGCAACTCGTCGGCCGGGTAAGCGACTTCCTCCAGCGTCAGCCCGTGCGGCCGCACCACGTGCACCCCGGGGTCCCGCACCCGGGCCGCCAGCACCTCGGCCGGCCACGCCGCCGGGCGCCGCCCGTCCCCCACGAACAGCGCCGCGCCGATCAGCGCCCGCACCATGTTGTGGCAGAACGCGTCGGCCTGCACGGTCGCCGTCATGACCCCGGACGCCTCGTCCCGTACCCAACTCAGCTTCTGCAGCGTGCGGATGGTCGTCGCACCCTCCCGCTTCTTGCAGTACGCGGCGAAGTCGTGCTCGCCGGTCATCCGCGCCGCCGCCTCGTTCATCACGTCGACGTCCAACGGCCGGTCGTGCCACAGGACATGACCCCGGATCAGCGGGTCGACCCCTCCCGGCCGGTCCGCCACCCGGTACGCGTACCTGCGCCACAGCGCCGAGAAGCGGGCGTTGAACCCCGCGGGCGCCTCCGCGATCCGCCGGATCCGTACATCGGGCGCCATCCGCCCGGCCATCCGCCGCAACAGCTTGTCCGCGTGCTCGGCCCACACCTCGGCCGGCAGGTCCACGTGCGCGACCTGGCCGCGGGCGTGCACCCCGGCATCGGTACGCCCGGCCACGGTCAGGTCGTACGTCCGCCGGGAGCGGGTCACCGTGCGCAGGGCATCCTCGATCTCCCCCTGGACGGTCCGCCGGCCGGTCTGCTTCGCCCAGCCCGAGAAGTCCTTGCCGTCGTACGCCAGGTCCAGCCGCACCCGTACGAAACCGGGCTCCACTACGTCACTCACCAGCGATCCTCTCAAGATCCGTGCACAGCAGAACGGGCCCGCACCGCCCCGAAGGGTGATGCGGGCCCGTCCAGTGGTCTCAGAACGCTCAGGCGTCCTTGGACTCCGCGTCGGCCTCGGCCGGCTTGGCGTCCTCGACGGACTCGACCGGGGTCTCGTCCTTCTTGAGGGCGTCTTCCTTGACCGCACGCTTTGTGGCGGCCTCGGCCTCACCGGTGGCGGCCTGCGCCACGGTCAGGGCCTCGACCAGCTCGATGACGGCCATCGGGGCGTTGTCGCCACGACGGTTGCCGATCTTGGTGATACGGGTGTAACCACCGGGGCGGTTCTCGTACCGCGGGGCGATCTCGGTGAAGAGCGTGTGCACGATGCCCTTGTCCGTGATCGACTGCAGCACCAGGCGACGGTTGTGGATGTCGCCCTTCTTCGCCTTGGTGATGAAACGCTCGGCGACCGGACGCAGGCGGCGGGCCTTGGCCTCGGTCGTGGTGATGCGGCCGTGCTCGAACAGCGCCTTCGCAAGGTTGTTGAGAAGGTGCTTCTCGTGCGCAGCGCTGCCGCCCAGACGGGCGCCCTTGGCGGGCTGAGGCATGGTATTTCTCCTTGTGTGCTGCACCGGCCGTACCAGGTACCGGTGTCAGTTCCCGTGCGGCGGTCGCCACACGGAAGTATGCGTCGGCCGCACGCACTCGACATCGAGCCCCAGCCCGAAGATCAAGCCCGCACGGCGTTTGAGGACAAAGCCCTCGCCCGAGCCCGAGGATCAGGCCCGTCCGGCGATTGAACAAAGCCCTCGCCCGGCCGGGGCACCCGTCAAGGACGCGCGCCCCGGCCGGAGGCGGCTCAGTACTGCTCGGTCTCCACGAAACCCGCGTCCGCGTCGTCGTCCGCGCCGAACGCGTCCGCAGCGGCGGTGGGGTCGAAGCCGGGAGGCGAGTCCTTCAGCGCCAGGCCCATACCGGCCAGCTTCGCCTTGACCTCGTCGATCGACTTCGCACCGAAGTTGCGGATGTCGAGCAGGTCGGCCTCGGAACGCGCCACGAGCTCACCCACCGAGTGGATGCCCTCGCGCTTGAGGCAGTTGTACGAGCGGACCGTGAGCTCCAGCTCCTCAATCGGCAGCGCCAGATCGGCAGCGAGCGCGGCGTCCGTCGGGGACGGGCCCATGTCGATGCCCTCGGCGTCGATGTTGAGCTCGCGCGCCAGACCGAACAGCTCGACCAGGGTCTTACCGGCCGACGCCATGGCGTCACGCGGACGCATGGCCTGCTTGGTCTCGACGTCGACGATCAGCTTGTCGAAGTCGGTGCGCTGCTCGACACGGGTCGCCTCGACCTTGTACGTGACCTTGAGCACCGGCGAGTAGATGGAGTCGACCGGAATACGGCCGATCTCCTGGCCCACCTGCTTGTTCTGGACGGCGGAGACGTAGCCGCGACCGCGCTCGACGGTCAGCTCCATCTCCAGCTTGCCCTTGCCGTTGAGCGTGGCCATGACGAGGTCCGGGTTGTGGACCTCGACACCGGCCGGCGGGGCGATGTCGGCAGCGGTGACCAGGCCGGGACCCTGCTTGCGCAGGTACATCACGACCGGCTCGTCGTGCTCCGAGGAGACGACCAGCTGCTTGATGTTGAGGATGAGGTCGGTGACGTCCTCCTTGACACCCGGCACGGTGGTGAACTCGTGCAGGACGCCGTCGATCCGGATGCTGGTGACAGCGGCACCGGGGATCGAGGAGAGGAGCGTACGGCGGAGAGAGTTGCCGAGCGTGTAGCCGAAGCCCGGCTCCAGCGGCTCGATGACGAACCGCGAGCGGAACTCGTCAACGACCTCTTCGGTCAGCGAGGGACGCTGAGCGATAAGCATGGTGTGAATCCTTCAGTCGTGGGCGCCCACTATTTGACACCCGACAGATGAAACAAGGGTACGGGCGGCACACCCCCGTAGGGGACATACCGCCCGTACCCACGCTACTGACGCACGGCCGTCACCGGCCGTTGCGGATCAGACGCGGCGACGCTTCGGCGGACGGCAGCCGTTGTGCGGCGTCGGGGTGACGTCCTGGATCGAACCGACCTCGAGGCCCGTGGCCTGGAGGGAGCGGATCGCGGTCTCGCGGCCGGAGCCCGGACCCTTCACGAAGACGTCGACCTTGCGCATGCCGTGCTCCTGCGCGCGGCGGGCGGCCGACTCGGCGGCCATCTGCGCGGCGAAGGGGGTGGACTTGCGCGAGCCCTTGAAGCCGACGTGGCCGGCGGAGGCCCAGGAGATCACGTTGCCCGCGGGGTCCGTGATCGAGACGATGGTGTTGTTGAACGTGCTCTTGATGTGCGCGTGGCCGTGAGCGACGTTCTTCTTTTCCTTGCGACGCACCTTCTTGGCTGCGCCCTGACGACCCTTGGGGGGCATGTCTTTACTCCAGATGGAGAGGGGAGGTGATCGGTCCTACAGCGAAGACCGCTGGATGCTGCGGATGTCCGGGAACCCGGACGTTCGCAGTGCGTCCGCTGAGGACTACTTCTTGCCCGGCTTCTTCTTACCGGCGATCGCGCGACGCGGGCCCTTGCGGGTGCGGGCGTTGGTGCTGGTGCGCTGACCGTGCACCGGCAGACCACGGCGGTGACGAATGCCCTGGTAGCAGCCGATCTCGATCTTGCGGCGGATGTCGCCCTGGATCTCGCGGCGGAGGTCACCCTCGGTGCGGAGGTTGGCGTCCACGTACTCGCGGATCTTGACCAGGTCCTCTTCGGCCAGGTCACGAACGCGGGTGTTCGGGTTCACGCCGGTGGTGGCGAGGATCTCCTTGGACCGGGTGCGCCCGATACCGAAGACGTAGGTGAGGGCAACCTCCACGCGCTTTTCGCGCGGGATGTCAACACCTGAAACGCGTGCCATTCAATGGCTCCAGTTGTCATTTCGGGGGTCTTCCGCAGTACCACTCCCGACCGCCGACCTCTCACTGGGAGAAGTGGTACGTCCGGGTCTCCGGCCCCCGCCGGAGGTGTCGTCAGCCGAGGCTTGGACGGGCTCTGCGTATGTACGTTTACGTGCGTCGCGCGAAGTACTGCGAGATGCGAGGGGGTCGTGCGTCAGCCCTGGCGCTGCTTGTGGCGCAGGTTGTCGCAGATGACCATGACCCGACCGTGACGGCGGATCACCTTGCACTTGTCGCAGATCTTCTTGACGCTCGGCTTGACCTTCATGGGATGTCAGGTTCTCCGGGTCAGTGCCAGCACTCCGCCGCAGCGGAATGTGGGCAAGATCTACTTGTAGCGGTAGACGATCCGGCCACGCGTCAGGTCGTACGGGGAGAGCTCCACGACGACCCGGTCATCGGGAAGGATTCGGATGTAGTGCATCCGCATCTTCCCGCTGATGTGCGCGAGGACCTTGTGACCGTTCTGGAGCTCCACCCTGAACATGGCGTTCGGGAGAGACTCGATCACGGTGCCCTCAATTTCGATGGCACCTTGCTTCTTGGCCACGCTTCGCCTTTCGAATCGGCTACCTTGATCGACTCCGCACACTCGTGTGCATACATACGGGCACACTGATGCACGAGAGCCGACGAGTCAGTCTACGTCAGCGGACTCCAAAAGACGAATCCGTCAAGTTTGCCCACCGCGGGAGATCCTTAGACCTCCGGGCCGCCCCGAATCACCGTGTCGGGGCCGGTGGCGGCCTCATCACCGCAGCGGGGCTCCCCTCGCCGGGCAGCTCTCACCCCAGCGGGTCCGGAGCCGCCTGCACGCCGGCCCCACTTTCACGCAGCCCTCGCGGGCTCGGCGCCGACGCGCCTCACAGGCTTCGGCCCGCTGCGTCGGGCTCCGCCCGCCGGGAGACCCTCACCCCAGCGGGTCCGGAGCCGCCTCCACGCCGGCCCCACTTTCACGCAGCCCTCGCGGGCTCGGCGCCGACGCGCCTCACAGGCTTCGGCCCGCTGCGTCGGGCTCCGCCCGCCGGGCGGCTCTCACCCCAGCGGGTCCGGAGCCGCCTCCACGCCGGCCCCACTTTCACGCAGCCCTCGCGGGCTCGGCGCCGACGCGCCTCACAGGCTTCGGCCCGCTGCGTCGGGCTCCGCCCGCCGGGAGACCCTCACCCCAGCGGGTCCGGAGCCGCCTCCACGCCGTACTCCGCCAGCTTCGCGCGGCCGCAGTCCGGTGCGGTCAGCACCAGCGGGCCCTGCTCCGTGAGGGCGATGGAGTGCTCCCAGTGGGAGGACCAGCTGCCGTCGGTCGTGATGACGGTCCACTCGTCGGGCAGCACCTCGGTGCGGGCCGTGCCGAGCGAGACCATCGGCTCGATGGCCAGACAGACACCGGGAACGAGCTTGATGCCCTTGCCGCGCTTGCGGGCGACATAGTTCAGCAGGTGCGGGTCCATGTGCATCTCGGTGCCGATGCCGTGGCCGCCGTAGTCCTCGACGATCCCGTACTTGCCGGTCGACGGGCGGGGCTGACGGCGGATGTAGGACTCGATCGCCTTCGAGATGTCGACCAGGCGGTTGTTCACCTTCATCGCGGCGATGCCGGCCCACATCGACTCCTCGGTCACCCGGGACAGCTCGACGAGCTCCGGAGCGTGACCGGTGCCGACGAACGCCGTGTACGCGGCGTCGCCGTGCCAGCCGTCGATGATCGCGCCGGCGTCGATGGAGATGATGTCGCCGTCCTTGAGGACGGTCTTGTCGTCCGGGATGCCGTGCACGACGACCTCGTTGACCGAGGTGCAGATCGTCGCGGGGAATCCGCCGTAACCGAGGAAGTTCGACTTCGCACCGTGGTCGGCGATCACCTTGCGGGCGACCTGGTCCAGGTCCAGTGTGGTGGCGCCGGGGACCGCGGCCTCTCGGGTGGCCGCGTGAATGGCAGCGACCACCAGCCCCGCCTCACGCATCTTCGCGATCTGCTCGGGGGTCTTGATCTGCACCATTGCGCGGCGCCTTTCTGCATCGACGGTGACGGGTGCGGCGTACTCCACGATACGGCGCAAACAGTCGGCCGCGGCGCCCATGGACGCCGCGGCCGACTGCACAAGTACTACGGGTTTCGCTCTCAGCCCTCGTCGGACTTCTTGAGCGCCTCCATGGCCCGCTCGGTCACATCGGTGACCTTGCCGAGCGCGGAGATGGTGACCACCAGGTCCTGCGACCTGTAGTAGTCGATGATCGGCTCGGTCTGCGTGTGGTAGACCTCGAGCCGGGTGCGGACCGTCTCTTCGCTGTCGTCGTCGCGCTGGTACAGCTCGCCACCGCAGGTGTCGCAGACACCCTCGGTCTCCGGCGGGTTGTACGTCACGTGGAACACGTGCGCGCTGTCGTTGCGGCAGATCCGGCGGCCCGCGATCCGCTTCACGACCTCGTCCTCGGGGACTTCGAGGTCGAGAACCGCATCCAGCTTTACGCCCTCGTCCTTGAGCATCACATCGAGGGCTTCGGCCTGTCCCACGTTGCGCGGGAAGCCGTCGAGCAGGAAGCCGTTGACCGCGTCCGACTGGGACATCCGGTCCTTGGCCATCCCGATCGTGACCTCGTCCGGCACCAGCTGTCCCGCGTCCATGTAGGAACGGGCCTGCTTGCCAAGGTCAGTGCCCTGGCTGATGTTGGCGCGGAAGAGGTCGCCCGTGGAGATGTGCGGAATCGACAGGTTCTTGGCAAGGTACGCAGCCTGCGTTCCCTTGCCGGCACCCGGCGGGCCGACGAGGACGATTCGCATCAGCGGAGGAACCCTTCGTAATTGCGCTGCTGGAGCTGACTCTCAATCTGCTTCACGGTTTCCAGACCCACACCCACGATGATCAGGATGCTTGTCCCGCCGAACGGGAAGTTCTGGTTAGCGCCACCGAAGCCTGCCAACGCCATCGTTGGCACCAGAGCGATCAGACCCAGGTACAGCGAGCCCGGCCAAGTGATCCTGTTGAGCACGTAGCTCAGATACTCGGCAGTAGGTCGACCAGCCCGGATACCCGGGATGAAGCCACCATACTTCTTCATGTTATCGGCGACTTCCTCGGGGTTGAACGAGATCGCCACATAGAAGAAGGCGAAGAACACGATCAACAGGAAGTACGCGGTGATGTAGTACGGGTGGTCGCCCTTGACGAAGTGGTCCTTGATCCAGGTCGCCCAGCCCGCGGTGGAGTTGGAGAACTGAACGATCAGGGCCGGAATGTAGAGCAGCGAAGAAGCGAAGATGACCGGAATCACACCCGCCTGATTGACCTTCAGCGGGATGTAGGTGGACGTGCCACCGTACGACCTGCGGCCGATCATGCGCTTCGCGTACTGCACCGGGATACGGCGCTGGGCCTGCTCGACGAAGACCACGAGGGCCACCATCACGAAGCCGATCAGGATGACAGTGCCGAACTCGATCCAGCCGTCCGCGAGCTTGCCACTCGTCTTGATGGCCCACAGGGCGCCGGGGAAGCTGGCCGCGATCGAGATGAACATCAGGATCGACATGCCGTTGCCGATGCCGCGGTCGGTGATGAGCTCACCGAGCCACATGACGGCGGCAGTGCCGGCGGTCATCGTGGTGACCATGACGATGGTCGTGAAGACCGAATGGTTGGGGACGATCTGGTCGGCGACCGGGCAGCCGCTGAACAGTGCGCCACTGGTGGCCGTGGCCACCAGGCCGGTGCCCTGGAGGATGGCGAGCGCGACCGTCAGATAACGCGTGTACTGCGTGATCTTTGCCTGGCCGGACTGCCCCTCCTTCTTGAGCGCCTCGAGTCGGGGGATCACCACGGTCAGCAGCTGAAGAATGATGCTGGCCGTGATGTACGGCATGATGCCGAGCGCGAAGATCGTGATCTGCAGCAGTGCACCACCGCTGAACATGTTCACCAGGCCGAAGAGGCTGTTGTTGCCCTTACTTGCCTGATCAACACAGGTCTGGACGTTCTCGTAGCTCACTCCCGGGACCGGGATGTGCGCCCCGAGCCGGTAGAGCACGATGATGCCGAGCGTGAAGAACAGCTTCTTGCGCAGGTCGGGCGTCTTGAACGCCCGGGCGAACGCGGTGAGCACGGTGCCTCCTGCGACCCCCGCGCGATGCGTAGAGGTGACGGTCTTGAGGATTGACGAATACGTAACAGTCAAAGGTCCCCGGGCGACATGCGTCCAGGGCTTACCACAGCAACGGAGGCCACCTTACCGGCGTACATGCCCCCCTAGGAACGACCAACCGGGGATGCCCCATATGAGAGGCATCCCCGGTCGGATGTTCAGGCCACCTATGTGTCCGAGTTGTCTCAGACCAGCTCGGTGACAGTGCCGCCCGCAGCGGCAATCTTCTCCTTGGCGGAGCCGGAGACGGCGTCAACCGAAACCTGCAGCGCCACGGAGATCTCGCCCTGTCCGAGGACCTTGACGAGGTGGTTGTTGCGCACCGCACCCTTGGCGACCAGATCGGCCACCGTGACCTCTCCACCCTCGGGGTAGAGCGTCGCGAGCTTGTCCAGGTTCACGACCTGGTACTCGGTGCGGAACGGGTTCTTGAAGCCCTTGAGCTTCGGGAGACGCATGTGGAGGGGCATCTGCCCGCCCTCGAAGCGCTCCGGAACCTGGTAACGGGCCTTCGTGCCCTTGGTGCCACGTCCGGCGGTCTTACCCTTGGACGCCTCGCCTCGACCCACACGGGTCTTGGCGGTCTTGGCGCCCGGGGCAGGCCGGAGGTCGTGGGCCTTCAGCGGCTGGTTCTCCGCCATGTCAGTCGACCTCCTCAACCGTCACGAGGTGGCGGACGGTGTTAGCCATTCCGCGGAACTCGGGGCGGTCCTCCTTGACAACCACGTCGTGCAGGCGCTTGAGCCCGAGCGAACGCAGGGTGTCGCGGTGGTTCTGCTTGCTACCGATGTACGACTTGGTCTGTGTGATCTTGAGGCGAGCCATCACATACCTGCCGCTCGGGCGCGGAGCAGAGCGGCGGGGGCCACGTCCTCGAGGGGCAGACCACGGCGAGCCGCGATCTCCTCGGGACGCTGCAGACCCTGAAGGGCCGCCACCGTCGCGTGCACGATGTTGATCGGGTTCGAAGAACCGAGCGACTTCGACAGGATGTCGTGAACGCCGGCGCACTCCAGAACGGCGCGCACCGGGCCACCCGCGATCACACCGGTACCGGGGGAAGCAGGCTTGAGCAGGACAACGCCCGCGGCCTTCTCGCCCTGGATCGGGTGAGGGATGGTGCCCTGGATACGCGGAACCTTGAAGAAGCTCTTCTTGGCCTCTTCAACGCCCTTGGCGATGGCCGCGGGAACTTCCTTGGCCTTGCCGTATCCGACACCGACGCTGCCGTCACCATCGCCCACCACGACCAGCGCGGTGAAGCTGAAGCGACGACCACCCTTCACGACCTTGGCGACACGGTTGATCGCGACGACGCGCTCGACGTACGCGGTCTTCTCGGCGGCGCTGGCGCCACCGTCACGGCCCTTCCGGTCCCGCCGCTCGCCGCCACCGGCACCGCTTCCGCGGCGCTGGGGTCCAGCCATTGGAATTACCTCTCTCTGTTACGTCCGCTGTGCGTAGGAACCGGGGCTTAGAACTTCAGCCCGGCTTCACGGGCGGCGTCAGCCAGAGCGGCAATCCGCCCGGCGTACTGGTTACCACCGCGGTCAAACACGACGGCCTCGACGCCTGCGGCCTTGGCGCGCTCGGCGACCAGGGCCCCGACCTGCTTGGCGAGGGCACTCTTGTCACCCTCGGCACCGCGAATGGAGGCGTCGAGCGTCGACGCCGACGCGAGCGTGTGGCCCGCGATGTCGTCGATGACCTGAGCGACCATGTGGCGGTTCGAACGCGTCACAACCAAGCGCGGACGCTCGGGCGAACCGGAGATGTGCTTCCGGACGCGGATGTGGCGACGCTTGAGGGCGGCACGCTTGTAGGCGTCGCCCTTGGCGATCTTTACACCGTATGCCATGGCTTACTTACCCGCCTTTCCGACCTTGCGGCGGATAACCTCGCCGGCGTACTTGACGCCCTTGGCCTTGTACGGGTCAGGCTTCCGCAGCTTGCGGATCTTCGCCGAAACCTCGCCGACCTTCTGCTTGTCGATGCCCTCGACAGTGAACTTCGTGGGCGTCTCGACCTTGAAGGTGATGCCTTCGGGGGCCTCGATGAGGATCGGGTGGCTGTAGCCCAGGGCGAACTCCAGGTTGGAGCCCTTCGCCTGGACTCGGTAACCGACACCGCTGATCTCGAGCGCCTTGATGTATCCCTGGGTCACACCGGTGATCATGTTCGCCACCAGCGTGCGGGACAGGCCGTGAAGGGCCTTGTTCTGACGCTCGTCGTTCGGGCGGATGACGTTCAGAACGCCGTCCTCACCCTTGGTGACCTCGATCGGCGCGGCAACGGTGTGCGAGAGGGTGCCCTTGGGGCCCTTCACCGCGACCGTACGGCCATCGATGGTGACGTCCACACCGGCGGGAACCTGGATGGGGAGCTTGCCGATTCGCGACATGAGCTTTTCCTCCGTTCCCGACTACCAGACGTAGGCGAGGACTTCCCCACCTACGCCCTTCTTGCTGGCCTGCTGGCCGGTCAGGAGACCGTGGGACGTGGAGATGATCGCCACGCCCAGGCCGCCGAGAACCTTCGGCAGATTGGTGGACTTTGCGTATACACGCAGACCCGGCTTCGAAATACGCTTGATGCCGGCAATCGAACGCTCGCGGTTCGGACCGAACTTCAGGTCGAGAACGAGGCTCTTACCGACCTCGGCGTCCTCGACCTTCCAGCCGGTGATGAAGCCCTCCTGCTGGAGGATCTCCGCGATGTGCGACTTGATCTTGCTGTGCGGCATCTTGACGTCGTCGTGATACGCCGAGTTCGCGTTACGCAGACGCGTGAGCATGTCTGCGATGGGATCAGTCATGGTCATGAGTTGGCCTTCGGCCTCTCTCGCCGGGGTTTCCTGTATGCGCCATCCCTCTCCCCACTCAGTGGCGGGACGGGTGCGGTGCGGGGACCTACGGCGTAGTAAGTCGGTCTAGGGCGGCAGGCGCCCAACCACACAAGCCTACGGCATGTGGGGGCGGGCTCCTGCCGACCAGATACTTACCGAGAGCTTCCGGGTAATCCCAACGCCCAAGGGGCGAAGGAGAATTACCAGGAGCTCTTGGTCACGCCCGGCAGCTCGCCACGGTGAGCCATCTCACGAAGGCACACGCGGCACAGGCCGAACTTGCGGTAGACGGAGTGGGGCCGGCCGCAGCGCTGGCAGCGGGTGTACCCGCGGACGCCGAACTTCGGCTTGCGGGCGGCCTTAGCGATCAGGGACTTCTTCGCCACGGTCAGTTCTCCTTGAACGGGAAGCCGAGGTGACGAAGGAGGGCACGACCCTCGTCGTCATTGGTCGCCGTGGTGACCACGGTGATGTCCATGCCCCGGACCCGGTCGATCTTGTCCTGGTCGATCTCGTGGAACATGACCTGCTCCGTGAGACCGAAGGTGTAGTTGCCACGGCCGTCGAACTGCTTCGGCGACAGGCCGCGGAAGTCACGGATACGCGGAAGCGCGAGCGACAGCGTACGGTCCAGGAACTCCCACATGCGGTCACCACGAAGGGTGACGTGGCAGCCGATCGGCTGCCCCTCGCGCAGCTTGAACTGCGCGATCGACTTGCGGGCCTTGGTGACGGCCGGCTTCTGGCCCGTGATCGTGGTGAGGTCGCGCACGGCGCCATCGATCAGCTTGGAGTCGCGGGCGGCGTCGCCCACACCCATGTTGACCACGATCTTGACCAGACCGGGGATCTGCATGACGTTCTCGTAGGAGAACTCCTCACGCAGCTTGCCGGCGATTTCCTCGCGGTAGCGCGTCTTGAGACGCGGCGCAGTGGTGGTAGTCATCAGATGTCCTCACCGGTGCGCTTGGCAACGCGGATCTTGTTGCCCTCGTCGTCAAAGCGGTAGCCGACGCGAGTAACGACCTTGTTGCCGTCCTTCTCAACAACCAGCTGCACGTTGCTGACGTGGACGGGAGCCTCGGTCGTCACAATGCCACCGGTCTGCGAACCGCGAGCGGTCTGACCGGCCTTCGTGTGCTTCTTGACCCGGTTGACACCCTCGACGAGGACGCGGTCCTGAGCAGGGTAGGCAACGATGACCTTGCCCTGCTTGCCCTTGTCCTTACCGGTGATGACCTGAACCAGGTCGCCCTTCTTGATCTTCATGCTTACAGCACCTCCGGCGCGAGCGAGATGATCTTCATGAACTTCTTCTCGCGCAGCTCACGGCCCACCGGGCCGAAGATACGGGTGCCGCGGGGGTCGCCGTCGTTCTTCAGAATGACGGCGGCGTTCTCGTCGAAGCGGATGTACGAGCCATCCTGACGACGACGCTCCTTGACGGTGCGAACGATGACGGCCTTGACGACGTCACCCTTCTTCACGTTGCCACCGGGGATCGCGTCCTTGACGGTGGCGACGATGACGTCACCGATGCCCGCGTAGCGGCGACCCGAGCCACCGAGAACACGGATGGTGAGAATTTCCTTCGCACCCGTGTTGTCGGCGACGCGCAGTCGCGACTCCTGCTGGATCACGTCTATCTCCTGATCGTCTGCCGGTTCCCGGCGGGGAGCTCCGTAAGTGACTTACGCAGCTCCCCACCGAGCCTGGCGGAACCTGCCTGAGGGGAATGCCCTTCAGGAATTACTTGGCCTTCTCGAGGATCTCGACGATGCGCCACCGCTTCGTGGCGGACAGCGGCCGGGTCTCCATCAGGAGGACGCGGTCGCCGACGCCGGCGGCGTTCTGCTCGTCGTGAGCCTTGAGCTTGTTCGTACGGCGGATGACCTTGCCGTACAGCGCGTGCTTGACGCGGTCCTCGACAGCGACGACGACGGTCTTGTCCATCTTGTCGCTGACGACCAGACCCTCACGGGTCTTGCGGAAACCGCGGTCGGTGTTGGTCTCAGTCACAGTCTTCTCGCTCATCAGACGCTCTCCACCGTCTCGATACCGAGCTCGCGCTCACGCATCAGGGTGTAGATCCGGGCGATGTCCTTACGGACGGACTTGAGCCGGCCGTGGTTCTCGAGCTGACCAGTCGCCGCCTGGAAGCGGAGATTGAACAGCTCTTCCTTGGCCTCGCGGAGCTTGTTGAGGAGCTCCTCGTTGCCCAGCTCGCGCAGCTCGGACGTCTTGGTACCGGCCGACATCACGACTCACCTGCCTCGCGCCGAACAATCCGGCAC
Source organism: Streptomyces brevispora (assembly GCF_007829885.1). Lineage (NCBI taxonomy): Bacteria > Bacillati > Actinomycetota > Actinomycetes > Kitasatosporales > Streptomycetaceae > Streptomyces > Streptomyces brevispora. Next base: position 3,820,171 of record NZ_VIWW01000001.1, on the reverse strand, counting down.
TTCATCGGAAGCTTGTGAGCAGCGCGGGTGAGCGCCTCACGAGCAATCTTCTCGTTCGGGTAGGACAGCTCGAACATCACCCGACCCGGCTTGACGTTCGCGATCCACCACTCGGGAGAACCCTTACCGGAACCCATGCGGGTCTCGGCAGGCTTCTTCGTCAGGGGGCGGTCCGGGTAGATGTTGATCCAGACCTTGCCGCCACGCTTGATGTGACGGGTCATCGCGATACGAGCGGACTCGATCTGACGGTTCGTCACGTACGCCGGGGTCAGCGCCTGGATGCCGTACTCGCCGAACGCAACCTGCGTGCCACCCTTGGACATACCGCTGCGCTTCGGGTGGTGCTGCTTGCGGTGCTTGACCCTACGGGGGATCAGCATTTCGGTCAGGCCTCCGTTCCGGTGCTCTCAGCCGCCGGAGCAGCGGCGGACGCCTCGGCCTTGGGGGCCTCGGCGGCCGGAGCCGACTGCTGCGGCTTGCGGCCGCGACCGCCACGCTCGCCACCACGGCCACCGCGGCCGGCCGGACGGTCAGCGCCGCCACGGGCCGGGCGGTTGCCCGCACGGGCAGCAGCGTTCTCGGCGCGGACCTCGGCGATGTTCTTGACGTCGCCCTTGTAGATCCAGACCTTCACACCGATACGGCCGAAGGTCGTCTTGGCCTCGAAGAAGCCGTAGTCGACGTTCGCACGGAGGGTGTGCAGGGGCACGCGGCCCTCGCGGTAGAACTCCGAGCGGGACATCTCGGCGCCGCCGAGGCGACCGCCGCACTGGATCTTGATGCCCTTGGCGCCGGCCTTCATCGTGCTCTGCATGCTCTTGCGCATGGCACGACGGAAGGAGACGCGGGAGGAGAGCTGCTCGGCGACGGCCTGGGCCACCAGCTGAGCGTCCACCTCGGGGTTCTTGACCTCGAGGATGTTCAGCTGGACCTGCTTGCCGGTCAGCTTCTCCAGCTCGCCACGGATGCGGTCGGCCTCGGCGCCGCGGCGGCCGATGACGATGCCCGGGCGGGCGGTGTGGATGTCAACGCGGACGCGGTCGCGGGTGCGCTCGATCTCGACCTTCGAGATGCCGGCCCGCTCCATGCCCTTCGTCATCATGCGACGAATGGCAACGTCTTCCTTGACGTAGTCCTTGTACAGCTTGTCGGCGTACCAACGGGACTTGAAGTCCGTGGTAATGCCGAGCCGGAACCCATGAGGGTTAACCTTCTGGCCCATTACCGGGTTCCTTCCTTGCTGCTGACGACCACGGTGATGTGGCTGGTCCGCTTACGGATCCGGTAGGCACGGCCCTGAGCACGCGGACGGAACCGCTTCAGGGTCGGACCCTCGTCCACAAACGCCTCGCTGATGACCAGCGAAGAGGCGTCGGGGTGGTCGTAGTTGTGTGCAGCGTTGGCAATGGCGCTGTCAAGCACCTTGCCAACCGGCACGCTCGCGGCCTGCGGGGCGAAACGCAGGACCGCCTGAGCCTCCGTGGCATCCATGCCACGGATGAGGTCCACCACTCGGCGGGCCTTCATGGGCGTGACGCGGATGTACCGCGCCTGGGCCCTGGCTTCCATGGTTGTCCCTTCGGTGTGAGTCATAGTCGTTTCCACCCCGCGCTTAGCGGCGCTTCGACTTCCGGTCGTCCTTGACGTGGCCGCGGAAGGTGCGAGTCGGCGAGAACTCGCCGAGCTTGTGGCCGACCATCGACTCGGTGACGAACACCGGGACGTGGATCTTGCCGTTGTGCACCGCGATGGTGTGACCCAGCATGGCCGGGATGATCATCGAGCGACGGGACCAGGTCTTGATGACGTTCTTGGTGCCTGCCTCGTTCTGTACGTCCACCTTCTTGATGAGGTGGCCGTCGACGAAGGGCCCCTTCTTGAGACTGCGCGGCATCTAAACCCGCTCCTAGCGCTTCTTGTTCGTCTTGCGGCGGCGGACGATGTACTTGCTCGATGCCTTCTTCGGCGAGCGAGTACGACCCTCCTTCTGACCCCACGGCGAGACCGGGTGGCGACCACCGGAGGTCTTGCCCTCACCACCACCGTGCGGGTGGTCAACCGGGTTCATCGCGACACCGCGGACGGACGGGCGAACGCCCTTCCAGCGCATGCGGCCGGCCTTGCCCCAGTTGATGTTCGACTGCTCGGCGTTGCCGACCTCACCGATGGTGGCGCGGCAGCGGGCGTCGACCAGGCGGATCTCACCCGACGGCATACGAAGGTGGGCCATGGTGCCCTCCTTCGCCAGCAGCTGCACGGAGGCACCCGCGGAACGGGCGAACTTCGCGCCGCCGCCGGGCCGCAGCTCGATGGCGTGGATGGTCGTACCGACCGGGATGTTGCGCAGCGCCAGGTTGTTACCGGGCTTGATGTCGGCGGCCGGACCGTTCTCGACACGGTCGCCCTGCGTCAGGCCGCGCGGCGCGATGATGTATCGCTTCTCGCCGTCGGCGTAGTGCAGGAGCGCGATGCGCGCGGTGCGGTTCGGGTCGTACTCGATGTGCGCGACCTTGGCCGGCACGCCGTCCTTGTCGTGACGACGGAAGTCGATCACGCGGTAGGCGCGCTTGTGGCCACCACCCTGGTGGCGAACGGTCACACGACCGGTGTTGTTACGGCCGCCCTTGCTGTGCAGGGGGCGGACCAGCGACTTCTCCGGCGTGGACCGCGTGATCTCGACAAAGTCGGCGACGCTGGAGCCACGACGGCCCGGGGTCGTCGGCTTGTACTTGCGGATACCCATTATCTCTCAGTCCTCGGAAGATTTCCGGATCCTGGACGTCTCAACCTCCGTCAGGAGGTCGGGCCGCCGAAGATGTCGATACGGTCGCCCTCAGCGAGGGTCACGATGGCGCGCTTCGTGTCGGCGCGCTTGCCGAAACCGGTCTTGGTGCGCTTGCGCTTACCCTGCCGGTTGATCGTGTTGACCCCGGTGACCTTGACCGAGAAGACCGCTTCCACGGCCTGCTTGATCTGGGTCTTGTTGGAGCCGGGCGCGACGATGAACGTGTACTTGTTCTCGTCGAGCAGCGCGTAGCTCTTCTCCGAAACAACCGGCTTGACGAGAACGTCACGCGGGTCGGAGTAGGTCTTGCTGGTAACGGTCGCCTCGCTCATCAGGCGTCGCTCCCTTCGGTCTCAGCGGTCTGGCGGCCAGACACGAAGGACTCGAAAGCGGCCTGGGTGAAGACCACGTCGTCAGAGACGATCACGTCGTACGTGTTCAGCTGGCCCGGATCCAGGATGTGCACCTGGGGCAGGTTGCGTGCGGAGAGCCACGCGGCCTCGTCGTTGCGGTCGACGACCAGGAGCACGTTCTTGCGCTCCGAGATCTTGCCGAACAGCGTCTTCGCGGCCTTCGTGGAGACTCCACCCTCGACCACGCCGGTGACGACGTGGATGCGGGAGTGGCGCGCCCGGTCGGAGAGGGCACCGCGCAGGGCGGCGGCCTTCATCTTCTTCGGGGTGCGCTGCGAGTAGTCACGCGGCTGCGGGCCGTGGACGACGCCACCGCCGACGAACTGCGGCGCGCGGGTCGAACCCTGGCGCGCGCGGCCGGTGCCCTTCTGGCGGTAAGGCTTGCGCCCACCACCACGGACTTCGCCGCGACGCTTGGTCTTGTGCGTGCCCTGACGGGCAGCTGCCAGCTGCGCGACAACGACCTGGTGGATCAGCGGAACGCTGGTCTTCGCGTCGAAGATCTCCGCGGGGAGCTCGACGGTACCGGCCTTGTCGCCTGCCGGCGAAAGGATGTCAATGGTGCTCATTACCTCAAGCCCCCTTGGCCGCGGTACGGACCAGGACGAGGCCGCCGTTCGGACCGGGGACCGCGCCCTTGATGAGCAGCAGACCCTTCTCCGCGTCAACCGCGTGGATGGTCAGGTTCTGGGTGGTGACGCGCTCGTTACCCATCCGGCCGGCCATGCGCATGCCCTTGAAGACACGCCCAGGGGTGGCGCAGCCACCGATCGAACCGGGGGAACGGTGCTTGCGCTGGACGCCGTGGCCGGCGCCGAGGCCCTTGAAGTTGTGACGCTTCATGACACCGGCGAAGCCCTTGCCCTTGCTCTTGCCCGTGACGTCAACCTTGACGCCGGACTCGAACACCTCGGCAGTGACCTCCTGGCCCAGCGTGTACTCGCTGGCGTCAGGGGTGCGGAGCTCCACCAGGTGGCGGCGCGGAGTCACGTCGGCCTTGGCGAAGTGGCCCTTGAGGGGCTTGTTCACCTTGCGCGGGTCGATCTCGCCGAAGGCGATCTGGACCGACTCGTAGCCGTCGCTGTCGTTCGTACGGACCTGCGTCACGACGCACGGACCGGCCTTGACGACGGTCACCGGGACAACCCGGTTGTTCTCGTCCCAGACCTGGGTCATGCCGAGCTTCTCGCCCAGGACGCCCTTGATGTTCTTGCTCATCTCGGCCCGTCCCTTCAGAGCTTGATCTCGATGTCGACGCCAGCCGGAAGGTCGAGACGCATGAGCGAGTCGACGGTCTTCGGCGTGGGGTCGAGAATGTCGATGAGGCGCTTGTGCGTGCGCATCTCGAAGTGCTCGCGAGAGTCCTTGTACTTGTGCGGCGACTTGATGACGCAGTACACGTTCTTCTCAGTGGGCAGCGGCACCGGGCCCGCGACCGACGCACCAGTGCGGGTCACCGTCTCGACGATCTTCTTCGCCGAGGAGTCGATGACCTCGTGGTCGTAGGCCTTGAGCCGGATGCGGATCTTCTGTCCCGCCATGGCTACTAGTAGTCCTGTCTCTCGTAACGCTCTGGAACCCGAGGTTCTGTTTACTCCGCCTCCGACCCACGCGGTCGGGCGTGTCGCATCCCCTCTACGAAGATCTCCCGAAGGATTTCCCAACCAAGGGGGTGCGGGCCTGTAGACCGCGCTGTGCTCAATCAAGAGCGTCGGGGGCGAAACCCCACCGGGTGCCTGGCCGGTGCCACACATACGCTTCCCGAAAGATTCCCGTACGTCCGGCCCACATGGGGCCGACGAGTACTGTGGGACTCGCTTCCGGTCCTCCCGGCGGGAGGCGCGCAGCATTGACACTCAACCGAGCAACCTGGTCAGTGTGCCATACGGGGTGTGAGCCTGGCCAATCGGGTGGAGGATCTTACCCCCCGGGGTCCGATGGTCAAACGCGGGCACGCGTCGGCACCCCTCGCCCGGCTCCCCCCGGCGCGTAATTCGGTCGAGTGCCGCGGCTCACCGCCCTTACAGTGACCGGCCGGGCAAGGCATCGTCACCGGGGGCAGACATCATGCGTACGCACTATCCGCGGACACCGCATCTGCCCTGGTCACCCGGAGCCACCTCGGACGACGTGCGGCTCGCCGGTCTCAGGGACCTCACCGGCACGGAGGTCGTGGTCACCGAGAAGCTGGACGGCGAGAACACGACCCTGTACGCCGACGGACTGCACGCCCGCTCCCTGGACTCGGCGCACCACCCCTCCCGGGGCCGGGTCAAGGCGCTCCAGGGTCGCATCGGCCCCCGCATCCCGGCAGGCCGACGGATCTGCGGCGAAAACATGTTCGCCCGCCACTCGATCCCGTACGAGGACCTGGCGAGCCACTTCTACGGCTTCGCCGTCTGGGACGGGGACCACTGTCTCGGCTGGGACCGGACCGTGGCGTTCCTGCGGGACCTGGGGATCCCGACGCCGCCGGTGCTGTGGCGCGGGGTGTTCGACGCCCGCGCGGAACGGACGCTGCGGGCCCTGCGCCTGGACACCGGACGCCAGGAGGGTTACGTCGTACGCCCCGCCGAGGGCTTTCCGGCCGCCGCGTTCTCACCTGGAACACCCTCTGGGACCGGTACGACAGCGACCGCATCGACACCGTCCGCCGCCGCCCCCTGCTGCTCGACGCCCTGTACGCGGCGGACGCGGACGTCATCGCGCTCCAGGAGGCGGAGCCCGCGCTGCTCGATCTGCTGCTGGGTTCCGGCTGGGTGCGCGACCGGTACACGCTCGCCACCGACCCGGCCGGCCGGGACGTACCGGACTGCGGTCTACTGCTGCTCAGCCGGCTTCCGGTGAGCGAGGCCGGGGTGCATTCCCTCGGCCCGCACAAGGCGGTGACGGCGGCCGTCGTGGAGCGGGCCGACGGCCCCGTCACCGTGGCCGTGACGCACCTCAGCAGCGACCACTCCCCCGCCGGGGCCGCCCGCCGGGACACCGAACTCGCCTCACTGGCAACGGGGTTGGCCGGAGTCGAAGGCGATGTGCTGCTCGTCGGCGACTTCAATGACGGGGGGACCGCCCGCAGACCCGGCTGGCGATGACGGACGCGTGGCACGCGGTGCACGGCCCCGCCGACCGGACCCCCACCTTCGACCCCTCCGTCAACCCGCTGGCCGCGGTCTCCTCGCTGACGGGCCGCGTCTCCCGGCTGAACCGGGTGCTGCTGCGCGCGCACGGGCTGCGGGCCCGGACAGCAGACCTGACCGGCGATGCGCCCGGTCCGGCGGGGCTGTACATCTCCGCCCACTACGGCGTACGGGTGGAGCTCGCCCCTGCCGCGGAGCTCCCGGCAGGGGCGGAGCCCGGCACCGCCGCGAGGTGCCCGGCCGGAGCGAAGCCCACCACCACCACGAGGCTCCCGGCCTCCGACGGCGTCGGACACCTCGTGGAACGGGTCGCCGCCGCGCTCCCCGGCGCGCGCGTCCACCTGGTCGGCTCCCGGCGCACGGGGTGCGCACTGCCCGGCGCGGACCTGGACCTGGTGGCAGCGCTGCCCGGCGCACCCGATCCGGCACGGCTACGGCACCGGCTGGCCGCCACGCTGCCGGGCGCGCGGGACCTGCGCGAGGTGACGGGCGCCCGGGTGCCCGGACTGCGCTGGCACCTGGACGGGCTCCGGGTGGACCTGGTCACCGTGGCGACCGGAGCGCTCTCCCCCGCCGACACGGTCGCCCGCCGAGCCGAACTGGGCGACGCGGCGGCCGTCGCGCTGAGCGCGGTGAGCGACGCCGAGGCGGGCGCCCCCGGCTGCCGGATCTGGCCGAACCCGATCACGGCCGGCGGTCGCACGGGGTACGCGATCGGGCTGGGTGCGACCGGGCCGGACGGGCCCCGGCCGGCGGAGACCGGGGCGCAGATCCTGCGCGGCATCCGGGACGCTTCGCTGGCGCCGGTGAGCTTGTCCGCTCTCCGGTCGAACGGGGATGCGCCGTTCGCCCTCTGACGGGGCGGACGGCGTTCCCTCGGTCGGCCAGGCCACGCTCGAGGATGGTCGGCCAGGCCACGCTCAAGGACATGCCGTCACACCACGTCACGTCACTCACGGGACCGGCAAGACCGGCAAGACCGGCGAACCGAACCACCCCGGATCACGTGATGCCCCTGTCGTTCACGACCGGGCACGCCGTCACGAACGGCTGAACCGTCGCAGTGGCCCCGCCGGACCGGACAACTTCGACAGACGCCTGTTGGGCGTTGCCGTGAGACGTTCTTCGTCACGCCCTTCCGGCTCCGAACCTCGCGAGAGCTCGAATGGCAAGGGGAGCTGCCTGTCCGGTTCGAGGCGCCCTGCCGAACCCTGCTCCCAGATCTCGGGCTGATACGCGAACGGACGATCCGTGAACCCTGCCGGCGCGTTCTGATTGTTCGACGCCAACTGGGTTGCGAGGAGGTAGATGAGCGTGGCGACCGCATCCTGATCCACCACTACCGTGCGACCGCTTTCCGCCGGTACCGCAGGCGCCGGCTTCCGTGGACGCTTACTCGGCTCGATGGGAATGGCGCTCTCTCGCGCCTCGACCCCCTGGATCATCGAGAGGTCGGACATGCTTACCATTCTGGGCCTGGCCGGAATCCCGAGAGAGTCCCTGCGTTCCTCAATGAAGTCGAACTGCTGAAGGACTTCGGACAGTCGCGATGCGTTCTTCGCCGACCCTACGCCGCCTCTTTCTCTCGCGTAGGTGAGTTCGCGATGCGCTGTCCCGTACACGCCGCCCAGCTTGATGGCGTCCTCGCCGCGATCACTCAGACCGCTCGCGTAGGGCGCGGCAATGGCCAACGCCGCCAGGCCCGACAGCCCGGAGACGAGAACCTGCACCGTCAGCGCCGAGGACTCGGCGACCATAGGCCAGACCAGAAAACCAGTGGACAGGCTGATCCCTCCTGCAACGATGCCGTAAAGGCGCTCCTTACGCACCAGGCGCACGGCTTCCCGCGGCATCCTCCTTGCCCAGTACTCGGCACTTTCGATGGTTTCTTCAAGCCTCTTCGAGATTGCTGCGGCGGCTGGGGTCTTTGATTTCCTGCGCGATTTGGGCAGCGTTTTCATGAATCTCTCAAGTCTGAAGTTGGGTTCGAATTCGGCATCGCAGACGCGGCAGAACAGGCCGAGTCGCGGCCCGGTCAGGGCGCGAGCCGTACACAGTCCGCGTTCATGCACTTCAGAGGGTGCGACTTGCCGGCCATGACGCCTTTTCACATTTCCCCGCACGGATACGGAATGTGCGACATGGCCGACGACAGGCGACCCGACTTCAGTAGCCGACCTCCCTGGGACCCGAACAGCAGTACAGGCGTGCAGCTCGCCCACTGCTTACGACTGCCTCAAGATTCTGCACGTTTCCGACAACCGATTCGGCACGGAAAGGCACGAAGACCATCAGACAGGCCGGATCCCAGCGAGGTATCCAGATCGGAAGAAACGACCGGAGGCCCTCCGCCTAAGGTCAACCGAGGCCGAAGAATTACACATACCTCGGTATACCTTCAGCGAAGCGCGACATATGCGTTGAGCGCCTGTTTTCACCTCAGCGGCGGTACCGGCGCGAGGTCTTTCGTACAGGCATTCGGCTACCTTGGGCGCAGTGCGCCCACTTGATGTAACCTTTGGCTGATAGCCCCGGCCCGATTCCGACGGGCCGGGGCATTTACCGTGCTAGCGGCAAGTACTACCAGTCGCCACGGTCACGGTCGCGGTCACGGCCACGGTGGTCGTCGATCACGCGGAAGCTGCCCACGACACCGTCGCGCACGTGCACGCCACCATGAACGAAGTGGGGCTGGATGCTGTTGCTGGTGCTCCACGGTCCGACCGTGGCAACGGGAGACCCGTTGTCACAGGTCGCGCCACGGAAGACCTCAACCGTCTTCCAGCTGTCGTTGCGGACGTTGAAGCTCCGCGAGCCCAGGCCGCTGACCACGGTCATGCAGCCGCCGCCCGACTCCGCGGAGTAGGAACGCTCGTTGAAGTCGATCCGACCGCGGAAGTGGTCACGACCACGGTCTCCGCCACGGTCTCCGCCACGGTCTCCGCCACGGTCTCCGCCACGGTCCTTCTCGTTGCCCTTGCCCGCGTCGCCACCGAGCGGCGCCGCGGCGGGAGCAGCCGCCTTCTGGACAGCCGGGGCGGAGACCGGAGCGGCCTCCGGGCCAGCAGCAGCAGCGTAGTTGATGCCCGTGGCGGCGAGGGCTGCAGCTCCGACGATGGCGGCGGTTACAGCAATAGATCGCTTGCTCATGTCAGTTCTTCCTGTCTCGGAGAGAGCGGCTGGACTGCCGCTCTGTGAATGAAGATACCTAAGAAGGTCATAAGTCATTTATCAGACTGGCTGAAAATGGGAGAATTAATCCGAGTGGCCGTATTCACGAGTCGGCGCACATCGGTTCCAGCCCACTTCGAGCCGTCCAACTGAATTGATTTCAAAGCCAGTTGATGCCCGATTAGCCTTCTTGGGTGACTCCTCGACATCTGCTCGAATTTCCGGCGACACGCCGCGTTTTCCGGAGTGGCGCCCCACCACCCTTGCTGTAGGTCGAGCGAGTCGAGCGGGATCTAAATGCCCCACACATTTAACTAAACGACCCAGGCGCCACTGCTCAAGGCTCCTTTGCGCTGAATCACCGGGCGGGTCGCAGCTCTGCGCAGCTCGTCGCCCTGCGGCTTGCAGCCGTCACCATCAGCATCGCCAGGCGGGGGGGGTGTGTTGACTTGGCCGCCCCGGGGCAACGCAGGACGCCGAGGGCCGGGCATGGCCCGGGCGCTCGGCGGTGTTCCTCGCCCCGCAGGGCTCCGCGTCGTGACTGAGAGGGGCCGGCCGCGACCGGCCCGCGGAACCGGACACGCCGAGGCCGCGGTGGTGTCCACGCCGAGCAGCGACAGATCCGCCTCGCCCCGTCCGGCGGCCTCAGCTACCAGCCCTCGCCTCGCAGCGGAGCCCCGCCTGAAAATGAACGCGAAAAAGAAGAAGGGCCCTGCCCCACCGCTTTCGCGGTGGGGCAGGGCCCTTCTTGGTGCTCTGTGCGGAGCTACCAGGTCAGACGCTCAAGTAATTACTTGAGGATCTTGGTGACCTGGCCGGCGCCCACGGTCCGGCCACCCTCACGGATGGCGAACTTCAGGCCCTCTTCCATGGCGACCGGCTGGATCAGCGCGACGTTCATGAGGGTGTTGTCACCCGGCATGACCATCTCGGTGCCCTCGGGAAGGGTCACAACGCCCGTCACGTCCGTGGTACGGAAGTAGAACTGCGGGCGGTAGTTGTTGAAGAAGGGGGTGTGACGGCCACCCTCGTCCTTCGACAGGATGTAGGACTGGGCCTCGAACTCGGTGTGCGGCGTGACCGAACCGGGCTTGATGATGACCTGGCCGCGCTCGACGTCCTCGCGCTTGATGCCACGGAGGAGCAGACCGACGTTCTCACCGGCCTGGCCCTCGTCGAGCAGCTTGCGGAACATCTCGATGCCGGTGACCGTGGTGGTGGTCTTCTCGGTCTTGATACCGACGATGTCGACGGTCTCGTTGACCTTGAGGACACCACGCTCGATACGACCGGTGACGACGGTGCCACGACCGGTGATCGTGAAGACGTCCTCGATCGGCATCAGGAACGGCTTCTCGACGTCACGCTCGGGCTGCGGGATCGACTCGTCGACGGCCTTCATCAGGTCGAGGACGGTCTGGCCCCACTCCTTGTCACCCTCAAGAGCCTTGAGCGCCGAGACCTTGACGACCGGAAGGTCGTCGCCCGGGAACTCGTACTCGGAGAGGAGCTCACGGACCTCGAGCTCGACGAGCTCCAGGATCTCCTCGTCGTCCACCATGTCGGCCTTGTTCAGGGCGACGACGATGTACGGAACGCCGACCTGGCGGGCCAGGAGCACGTGCTCCTTGGTCTGCGGCATCGGGCCGTCGGTCGCGGCGACGACGAGGATGGCGCCGTCCATCTGCGCCGCACCCGTGATCATGTTCTTGATGTAGTCGGCGTGACCCGGGCAGTCGACGTGAGCGTAGTGACGCTGCTCAGTCTGGTACTCGACGTGCGCGATCGAGATGGTGATACCGCGCTGGCGCTCTTCGGGAGCCTTGTCGATCTGGTCGAAGGCCGAGGCCTCGTTCAGGTCCGGGTACGCGTCGTGAAGCACCTTGGTAATGGCGGCCGTGAGGGTCGTCTTACCGTGGTCGATGTGACCGATGGTGCCGATGTTGACGTGCGGCTTAGTCCGCTCGAACTTTGCCTTCGCCACTGGGTCCTCCTGCGGAGTGGTTCTGTACGCCTTGCTTCATCGGCGCCAGGTGATCTTTGCTGGGATGCCGGGACCCGGGGGCATTCGGCGCAGAGCTTGCGCGCTGCGCCGAATGCCCCACCGGGCTCCGGTGACAAGCCTAAAGCGTGAGCTCGGGAGAGTTACTCGCCCTTGGCCTTCGCGATGATCTCCTCGGCGACGTTCCGCGGAACCTCGGCGTAGGAGTCGAACTGCATCGAGTAGCTTGCGCGACCCGAGGTCTTGCTGCGGAGGTCTCCGACGTAGCCGAACATCTCCGAGAGGGGCACGAGGCCCTTCACGACGCGAGCGCCGCTGCGCTCCTCCATGGCCTGGATCTGGCCACGGCGGGAGTTGAGGTCGCCGATGACATCGCCGAGGTAGTCCTCGGGCGTGGTCACCTCGACCGACATCATCGGCTCCATGAGCACGGGGGACGCCCTGCGGGCACCCTCCTTGAACGCCTGCGAACCGGCGATCTTGAAGGCGAGCTCCGAGGAGTCGACCTCGTGGTAACCACCGTCGAGAAGGGTGACGCGGACGCCGACCATCTCGTAACCGGCCAGGATGCCGAACTGCATGGCTTCCTGAGCACCCGCGTCCACCGAGGGAATGTACTCACGGGGGATGCGGCCACCGGTGACCTTGTTGACGAACTCGTACGACGCGTCGCCGCCCTCGATGGGCTCGATGGCGATCTGCACCTTCGCGAACTGGCCGGTACCACCAGTCTGCTTCTTGTGCGTGTAGTCGACACGCTCGACGGCCTTGCGGATCGTCTCGCGGTACGCGACCTGCGGCTTGCCGACGTTCGCCTCGACGCGGAACTCGCGCTTCATGCGGTCGACGAGCACCTCGAGGTGAAGCTCGCCCATACCACCGATGATGGTCTGGCCGGTCTCCTCGTCGGAGTGCACCTGGAAGGACGGGTCCTCCTCGGAGAGGCGCTGGATGGCAACACCCAGCTTCTCCTGGTCACCCTTGGACTTGGGCTCGATGGCGACCTGAATGACCGGCGCCGGGAAGTCCATGGACTCCAGGATGACCGGCTTCTTGTCGTCACACAGCGTCTCACCCGTGGTGGTCTGCTTCAGGCCCATGACGGCGATGATGTCGCCGGCGCCCACCGACGCGATCTCCTCACGCTTGTTCGCGTGCATGCGGTAGATCTTGCCGATGCGCTCCTTCTTGCCCTTGACCGAGTTCAGCACCGCGGTGCCGGCCTCGAGGCGACCGGAGTAGATCCGGACGAAGGTGAGCTTGCCGAGGTGCGGGTCACTCGCGATCTTGAACGCGAGACCGGAGAACGGCTCGTCGTCCGAGGGACGGCGCGTGATGACGACCTCGGGGTCCTTGACGTCGTGGCCTTCGATGGCCTCGACGTCCAGGGGGGAAGGCAGGTAACGGACGACCGCGTCGAGCAGGGGCTGGACGCCCTTGTTCTTGAACGCGGTACCACAGAACACCGGGGTGACGGTGACGGAGTCGGCCGAGCCCTTCGACGCCAGGGTGATCCGACGGATCGCGGCGTACAGCTGGTCCTGGGTGGGCTCGACGCCCTCCAGGTACAGCTCCATCATGGCGTCGTCGTTCTCGGAGACGGCCTCGAGGAGCTTGCCGCGCCATTCCTCGGCAGCCTCCTTGAGGTTGTCCGGGATCTCGACGGTGTCGTACATCTCGCCCTTGACGGCCTCTTCGGGGTACACGAAGGCCTTCATCGTGACGAGGTCGACGACGCCTCGGAAGCCGGCCTCCGCACCGATGGGGAGCTGCATGACGATCGGGACCGCACCAAGGCGGTCGACGATCATGTCGACACAACGGAAGAAGTCGGCACCGGTGCGGTCGAGCTTGTTGACGAAGCAGATGCGCGGAACGCCGTAGCGGTCCGCCTGACGCCACACGGTCTCGGACTGCGGCTCGACGCCGGCCACACCGTCGAACACGGTGACGGCACCGTCGAGGACGCGGAGCGAACGCTCCACCTCGACGGTGAAGTCGACGTGACCGGGGGTGTCGATGATGTTGATGGTGTGGTCAACATCATTGAGCGGCCAGTGACAGGTCGTCGCGGCCGACGTGATCGTGATGCCGCGCTCCTGCTCCTGCTCCATCCAGTCCATCGTGGCTGCGCCGTCGTGGACTTCACCGATCTTGTAGCTCACACCGGTGTAGAAGAGGATCCGCTCGGTGGTGGTCGTCTTCCCCGCGTCGATGTGGGCCATGATCCCAATGTTGCGGACCTTGGCCAGGTCAAGCGAAGTGGTGGCCATAAGGCTCAATCTTCTCTCGGTCTCGATGGGGTGAGCGACTACCAGCGGTAGTGCGCGAAGGCCTTGTTCGACTCGGCCATCTTGTGGGTGTCCTCGCGCTTCTTGACGGCAGCGCCAAGACCGTTGGAGGCGTCGAGCAGCTCGTTCATGAGCCGCTCCGTCATCGTCTTCTCGCGACGGGCACGGGAGTAACCGACGACCCAGCGCAGTGCGAGGGTAGCGGCGCGACCGGGCTTGACCTCGATCGGCACCTGGTACGTGGCGCCACCGACACGGCGGGACTTGACCTCGAGCGAGGGCTTGACGTTCTCAAGCGCGCGCTTCAGCGTGATGACCGGGTCAGCGCCGGTCTTCTCGCGGAGGCCTTCCATGGCGCCGTACACGATCCGCTCGGCGGTGGAACGCTTGCCGTTGAGCAGGATCTTGTTGATCAGCGAGGTGACAAGAGGAGAACCATAGACCGGGTCAATGATGACCGGGCGCTTCGGGGCGGGGCCCTTACGAGGCATTCTTACTTCTCCTTCTTGGCGCCGTAGCGGCTGCGGGCCTGCTTGCGGTTCTTGACGCCCTGGGTGTCAAGGGAGCCGCGGATGATCTTGTAACGAACACCCGGCAGGTCCTTCACACGGCCACCACGCACGAGCACGATGGAGTGCTCCTGCAGGTTGTGTCCCTCACCCGGAATGTAGGCCGTGACCTCGATACCGGAGGTCAGACGCACACGCGCGACCTTCCGGAGCGCGGAGTTCGGCTTCTTCGGGGTGGTCGTGAACACACGCGTGCAGACGCCACGGCGCTGGGGAGAACCCTCGAGCGCGGGCGTCTTGTTCTTCTCGACCTTGTCCTGCCGGCCCTTCCGGACCAGCTGCTGAATCGTAGGCACTACTTCTCCGGTTTCTGTGTGCCGTCGGTGAAACTAACCTGAAACAACTCCGACCCACGCGGTCGGGTGTGTCGAATGCTGCGGGTCACTGCCCCGAAGGCCGTCAACGCGCAGATCACGGTGGCCAAAGACGGACTCGCCGTGCGGTTGAGGACACGCACACGAGCCCAGGCACACCCCAGGCACAAGGTCTGATCGTACCTACCTCATCGACTCCGGTCAAAACAAGTGCTGTCCCCCGGACGCGCCGTCCGGACACGCCCTACGTCAGCGGGCCCTGCCGGGCCCGCACGACGGCCTCCGTCGAGGCCCCGTCCTCCACCCCGCTCCCGCTCTCCGACCGGCCGCGCGCCGGCCCGCACACGCCGAAGGGCGGCCACCCCGCGTACGGGGTGACCGCCCTTCGGTCGTATCAAGCGACTCGCTTACTGGTTGTACGGACCGTAGTCGTAGTCCTCCAGCGGAACGGCCTGGCCGGAGCCCGTGCCGAACGGCGAGTAGTCGATGTCGTCGTAGCCGACGGCCGAATACATCGCGGCCTTGGCCTCTTCGGTCGGCTCGACCCGGATGTTGCGGTAGCGGGACAGACCCGTACCCGCCGGGATGAGCTTACCGATGATGACGTTCTCCTTGAGGCCGATCAGGGAGTCGGACTTGGCGTTGATCGCCGCGTCCGTCAGGACCCTGGTCGTCTCCTGGAAGGAAGCCGCGGACAGCCACGACTCCGTCGCCAGCGAGGCCTTGGTGATACCCATCAGCTGCGGACGGCCGGAGGCGGGGTGACCGCTCTCCTGGACCACACGACGGTTCTCGGTCTCGAACTTCGAGCGCTCGACGAGCTCGCCCGGCAGCAGTTCCGCGTCGCCGGACTCGATGATCGTCACACGGCGGAGCATCTGCCGGATGATGATCTCGATGTGCTTGTCGTGGATCGACACACCCTGCGAGTTGTAGACCTTCTGGACTTCGCCGACCAGGTGGACCTGGACCGCGCGCTGACCGAGGATCCGCAGCACGTCGTGCGGGTTGGTGGCACCCACGGTGAGCTTCTGGCCCACCTCGACGTGGTCGCCCTCGCCGACCAGCAGACGGGCGCGCTTGGAGATCGGGAAGGGGATCTCCTCGCTCCCGTCGTCCGGCGTGACGACGAGCTTCTTCGTCTTCTCGGTCTCCTCGATACGGACCCGGCCCGCGGACTCCGAGATCGGGGCGACACCCTTGGGCGTACGGGCTTCGAAGAGCTCGACGACTCGGGGCAGACCCTGGGTGATGTCGTCACCGGCCACACCACCGGTGTGGAAGGTACGCATCGTCAGCTGGGTACCGGGCTCACCGATGGACTGGGCGGCGATGATGCCGACCGCCTCACCGATGTCGACCAGCTTGCCGGTGGCGAGCGAGCGTCCGTAGCAGAAGGCACAGGTGCCGACCGCGGACTCACAGGTCAGGACCGAGCGGGTCTTGACCTCCTCGACGCCGGCGCCCACCAGGGCGTCGATCAGGACGTCACCGAGGTCGACGTTGGCAGGCGCGATGACCTTGCCGTCGATGACGACGTCCTCGGCGAGCATGCGGGCGTAGACCGAGGTCTCGACGTCCTCCGTCTTGCGGAGCACGCCGTCGGCGCCCTTGACGGCGATCTTCAGCTTGAGGCCGCGGTCGGTGCCGCAGTCCTCCTCGCGAATGATCACGTCCTGCGAGACGTCCACCAGACGACGGGTCAGGTAACCCGAGTCGGCGGTACGCAGGGCGGTGTCCGCCAGACCCTTACGGGCACCGTGCGTGGAGATGAAGTACTCCAGAACGGTGAGGCCCTCACGGAAGGACGCCTTGATGGGACGAGGAATCGTCTCGTTCTTGGCGTTGGACACCAGACCACGCATACCGGCGATCTGACGCATCTGCATCATGTTTCCTCGGGCACCCGAGTCAACCATCATGAAGATGGGGTTCGTCTTGGGGAAGTTCGCGTTCATCGCCTCGGCAACCTCGTTGGTCGCCTTGGTCCAGATCGCGATGAGCTCCTGCGTGCGCTCGTCCTTGGTGATCAGACCGCGCTCGTACTGCTTCTGGACCTTCTCGTCCTGGTCCTCGTAGCCCTTGACGATGGCCTTCTTGGCCTCGGGCACGACGATGTCCGAAACGGCGACGGTGACGCCGGAACGGGTGGCCCAGTGGAAGCCCGCCGCCTTCAGGTTGTCGAGCGTCGCCGCCACGATGACCTTGGGGTAGCGCTCGGCGAGGTCGTTGACGATCTCGGAGAGCTGCTTCTTGCCGACCGAGTAGTCGACGAACGGGTAGTCCTCGGGCAGCAGCTCGTTGAAGAGCGCGCGGCCCAGGCTCGTCCGCAGCCGGAAGGTGTCACCCGGCTGGTACTCGGGCTCGCCCTCCTCGGCGACCGGCGGCACCCAGCCACGCGGCGGGATGGTGCCCACCGGGAAGCGGACGTCGACGGTGGACTGGAGCGCCAGCTCACCGGCGTCGAACGCCATGATCGCCTCGGCCGTGGAACCGAACGCACGGCCCTCGCCCTTGGTGTCACGGAGCTCACCGTCGGTGGTCAGGAAGAACAGACCCAGCACCATGTCCTGGGTCGGCATGGTGACGGGACGACCGTCGGCCGGCTTCAGGATGTTGTTCGAGGACAGCATCAGGATGCGGGCCTCGGCCTGCGCCTCCGCGGAGAGCGGAAGGTGCACGGCCATCTGGTCACCGTCGAAGTCCGCGTTGAACGCGGTGCAGACGAGCGGGTGGATCTGGATGGCCTTGCCCTCGACCAGCTGGGGCTCGAAGGCCTGGATGCCGAGGCGGTGCAGGGTGGGCGCACGGTTCAGCAGCACCGGGTGCTCGGCGATGACCTCTTCGAGGACGTCGTACACCACGGTGCGGCCGCGCTCGACCATGCGCTTGGCCGACTTGATGTTCTGCGCGTGGTTCAGGTCCACCAGGCGCTTCATCACGAACGGCTTGAAGAGCTCCAGCGCCATGGCCTTCGGCAGACCGCACTGGTGCAGCTTGAGCTGCGGGCCGACGACGATCACGGAACGCGCGGAGTAGTCCACACGCTTACCGAGAAGGTTCTGACGGAATCGACCCTGCTTGCCCTTCAGCATGTCGCTGAGGGACTTGAGCGGGCGGTTACCGGGACCGGTGACCGGGCGACCGCGGCGGCCGTTATCGAACAGCGCGTCGACGGCCTCCTGCAGCATCCGCTTCTCGTTGTTCACGATGATCTCGGGGGCACCGAGGTCAAGGAGACGCTTGAGGCGGTTGTTGCGGTTGATCACGCGGCGGTACAGGTCGTTCAGGTCGGAGGTCGCGAAGCGGCCACCGTCCAGCTGCACCATCGGACGCAGGTCCGGCGGGATGACCGGCACGCAGTCGAGCACCATGCCCTTGGGCTTGTTGCTGGTCTGCAGGAACGCCGAGACGACCTTGAGGCGCTTGAGCGCACGGGTCTTCTTCTGGCCCTTGCCGGTGCGGATGATCTCGCGGAGGCGCTCGGCCTCCTCGTCGAGGTCGAAGGACTCCAGGCGCTTCTGCAGAGCAGCGGCACCCATGCAGCCGTCGAAGTACGTGCCGAAGCGGTCACGCAGCTCGCGGTAGAGCAGCTCGTCGCCCTCCAGGTCCTGGACCTTGAGGTTCTTGAAGCGGCTCCACACCTCGTCGAGGCGGTCGATCTCGCGCTGCGCACGGTCGCGCAGCTGCTTCATCTCGCGCTCGGCACCTTCGCGCACCTTGCGGCGCACATCGGCCTTGGCGCCCTCGGCCTCGAGCTCGCCGAGGTCGGTCTCCAGCTTCTTGGCGCGGTTCTCCAGGTCGGAGTCGCGACGGTTCTCGACCTGCTGGCGCTCGACGGAGACGTGCGCCTCCAGCGACGGGAGGTCGCGGGTACGGCGCTCCTCGTCGACGAACGTGATCATGTACGCGGCGAAGTAGATGACCTTCTCGAGGTCCTTCGGCGCGAGGTCCAGCAGGTAGCCCAGACGTGACGGAACGCCCTTGAAGTACCAGATGTGGGTGACGGGAGCGGCAAGCTCGATGTGGCCCATGCGCTCACGGCGCACCTTGGCGCGAGTTACCTCGACGCCACAGCGCTCACAGATGATGCCCTTGAAGCGGACACGCTTGTACTTGCCGCAGTAGCACTCCCAGTCCCGGGTCGGACCGAAGATCTTCTCGCAGAAGAGTCCGTCCTTTTCGGGCTTGAGCGTGCGGTAGTTGATGGTCTCCGGCTTCTTCACTTCGCCGTGGGACCAGGTCCGGATGTCGTCCGCGGTGGCAAGGCCGATCCGCAGCTCGTCGAAGAAGTTGACGTCGAGCACTTGTCGTCAATCCCTCTTTCGGGGGTTCGAGCCCCCTCGCATCACGCGAGAAATCGGGGCACTTCAGCAATGGTCTGAACGGGTCCGGGGAGAGCCGGCCGGATCACAGGGATCCGGCCGGCCAACCCGTCAGACCTCTTCGACGCTGCTCGGCTCGCGCCGGGACAGGTCGATTCCGAGCTCCTCCGCCGCGCGGAAGACGTCCTCGTCCGTGTCGCGCATCTCGATGGACATGCCGTCCGAGGACAGCACCTCCACGTTGAGGCAGAGCGACTGCATTTCCTTGATGAGCACCTTGAAGGACTCGGGAATGCCGGGCTCGGGAATGTTCTCGCCCTTGACGATGGCCTCGTAGACCTTCACGCGGCCGGTCACGTCGTCGGACTTGATCGTCAGCAGCTCCTGGAGGGCGTAAGCGGCACCATAAGCTTCAAGGGCCCACACCTCCATTTCACCGAAGCGCTGTCCACCGAACTGAGCCTTACCACCCAGCGGCTGCTGGGTGATCATGGAGTACGGACCCGTCGAACGAGCGTGGAGCTTGTCGTCGACGAGGTGGTGGAGCTTGAGGATGTACATGAAGCCGACCGAGACCGGCTCGGGGAACGGCTCGCCGGAGCGGCCGTCGAACAGGTTGGCCTTGCCGGAGGGCTGGACCAGCCGGTCGCCGTCGCGGTTCGGGATCGTGGCCTGGAAGAGGCCGGTGATCTCGTCCTCGCGGGCACCGTCGAAGACCGGGGTCGCGACGTTGGTGCCGGGGGCGACCTGGTCGGCGCCGATGGTCTGCAGGCGCTTGGCCCACTCGTCACCGAGGCCGGAGACGTCCCAGCCGCGGCTGGCGAGCCAGCCGAGGTGGATCTCCAGGACCTGTCCCGGGTTCATTCGGGACGGGACACCCAGCGGGTTGAGGATGATGTCGACCGGGGTGCCGTCCTCCAGGAACGGCATGTCCTCGATCGGCAGGATCTTCGAGATGACGCCCTTGTTGCCGTGACGGCCGGCGAGCTTGTCACCATCGGTGATCTTGCGCTTCTGCGCGACGTAGACGCGGACCAGCTGGTTCACGCCCGGCGGCAGCTCGTCGCCCTCTTCGCGGTCGAAGACGCGGACGCCGATGACCTTGCCGATCTCACCGTGCGGCACCTTCAGCGAGGTGTCGCGCACTTCGCGCGCCTTCTCACCGAAGATCGCGCGGAGCAGACGCTCCTCGGGGGTCAGCTCGGTCTCGCCCTTGGGCGTGACCTTGCCGACGAGGATGTCACCGGCGACGACCTCGGCACCGATCCGGATGATGCCGCGCTCGTCGAGGTCGGCGAGGACCTCTTCGGAGACGTTCGGGATGTCCCGGGTGATCTCCTCCGGGCCGAGCTTGGTGTCACGGGCGTCGACCTCGTGCTCCTCGATGTGAATCGAGGAGAGGACGTCGTCCTGCACGAGGCGCTGCGACAGGATGATCGCGTCCTCGTAGTTGTGACCCTCCCACGGCATGAACGCCACGAGCAGGTTCTTGCCCAGGGCCATCTCACCGTTCTCGGTGGCCGGACCGTCGGCGAGCACCTGGCCCTCGATGACCCGGTCGCCCTCGGAGACGACGACCTTCTGGTTGACCGAGGTGCCCTGGTTGGAGCGCATGAACTTCGCGATGCGGTACGTGGTGTACGTGCCGTCGTCGTTGGTCACGGTGATGTAGTCCGCGGAGACCTCCTGGACCACACCGTCCTTCTCGGCCTTCAGCACGTCACCGGCGTCGGTGGCGCAGCGGTACTCCATGCCGGTGCCGACCAGCGGCGCCTCGGACTTGATGAGCGGCACCGCCTGACGCATCATGTTCGCGCCCATGAGGGCACGGTTGGCGTCGTCGTGCTCCAGGAACGGGATCATCGCGGTGGCGACGGACACCATCTGGCGCGGCGAGACGTCCATGTAGTCGACTTCGGTGCCGGGCACGTAGTCGACCTCTCCGCCACGACGGCGGACCAGGACGCGGGGCTCGGTGAAGCGCAGCTCGTCGGAGAGCGTCGCGTTCGCCTGGGCGATGACGTAACGGTCTTCCTCGTCGGCCGTGATGTAGTCGACCTCGTCGGTGACCTGGCCGTCGACGACCTTGCGGTACGGCGTCTCGATGAAACCGAACGCGTTGACGCGTCCGTACGAGGCGAGCGAACCGATCAGACCGATGTTCGGGCCTTCGGGGGTCTCGATCGGGCACATGCGTCCGTAGTGGGACGGGTGCACGTCACGGACCTCGAAGCCGGCCCGCTCACGGGAGAGACCACCCGGGCCGAGCGCCGACAGACGGCGCTTGTGGGTGAGACCCGACAGCGGGTTGTTCTGGTCCATGAACTGCGACAGCTGGCTGGTGCCGAAGAACTCCTTGATGGAGGCGACGACCGGCCGGATGTTGATCAGGGTCTGCGGCGTGATCGCCTCGACGTCCTGGGTCGTCATGCGCTCACGCACGACGCGCTCCATCCGCGCCAGACCCGTACGGACCTGGTTCTGGATGAGCTCGCCGACGTTGCGCAGACGACGGTTGCCGAAGTGGTCGATGTCGTCGGTCTCGACGACGATCGAACGGCCGGACTCGCCAACCGTCTCGGTCTCCCCGGCGTGCAGCTTCACCAGGTACTTGATGGTCGCGATGATGTCGTCGCTGGTGAGAACACCGGCGTCGAGCGGCTCGTCGGCGCCGAGCTTCTTGTTCACCTTGTAGCGGCCGACCTTCGCGAGGTCGTAGCGCTTCGGGTTGAAGTAGAGGTTCTCGAGCAGCGTCTGAGCAGCCTCGCGGGTGGGCGGCTCGCCCGGGCGCAGCTTGCGGTAGATGTCGAGCAGCGCGTCGTCCTGGCCCTGGGTGTGGTCCTTCTCCAGGGTGGCGCGCATCGACTCGTACTCGCCGAACTCCTCGAGGATCTGCTCGGTGGTCCAGCCGAGAGCCTTCAGGAGAACGGTGACGGACTGCTTGCGCTTGCGGTCGATGCGGACACCGACCATGTCGCGCTTGTCGATCTCCATCTCCAGCCAGGCACCCCGGGAAGGGATGATCTTGGCGGAGAAGATGTCCTTGTCGGACGTCTTGTCGATCGACGAGTCGAAGTAGACACCCGGCGAGCGGACCAGCTGCGACACGACGACACGCTCGGTGCCGTTGATGACGAAGGTGCCCTTGTTGGTCATGAGCGGGAAATCGCCCATGAAGACCGTCTGGGACTTGATCTCGCCGGTCTCGTTGTTGGTGAACTCGGCCGTGACGAAGAGCGGGGCGGCGAACGTGAAGTCGCGCTCCTTGCACTCGTCGATCGAGTTCTTCGAGGGCTCGAAGCGGTGGTCGCGGAACGTAAGCGACATCGACCCGGAGAAGTCCTCGATCGGTGAAATCTCCTCGAAGATCTCCTCCAGGCCGGACTTGGTGGGGACGTCTTGTCCACTGTCCAGAGCAGCCTCGACGCGAGCCTTCCAGGCGGCGTTGCCGAGGAGCCAGTCAAAGCTCTCGGTCTGCAGCGCGAGGAGGTTCGGAACCTCGAGGGGCTCCTTGATCTTTGCAAAAGAGATGCGCAGCGGGGCGGTGCTGGCACCGTTGTTCGTATTCGCGGTCGAGGCGTTGCGCGAGGCGGCCAAGAGGGGGTCCTTCCGAGGGCTCGGACTCACTACGCGCGTACCGGTCCCAAGCTGGACACATGGATAGATGTCCCTGTTCAGGGATGCTCAGTCCACGGTGCACAAGATGGGTATGCCCCTGGTGACGGGCAGGAGGCAGCTAACAGGCAGCGCAAAGGGTCAGTGTAGCCAAGTGGCACACTGATGTCCAGTCGGGGTTCTCAGAGACCCACGTTGCTCTCAACAGCTTGTTCTCAACACCTATGTCTAGCCGTGCATGAGCTGCGCTCTTCTTTACTGCCCTCTTCGCCGTCGATCCATGCCTCGGATCCGGATCGATGTGTCGACGCGTCTTGAGAATTGCGCGCCTCGTGCGGTTCGTCAAGGCCCCGCAGCCGGGGCAGGGCCCAGAGGCCCGCATATGCCGCCCCTCGGCGCCGTCCGCGCTCCCCTCCGAGAGGCGCACGGCGAAGATCACCATACTCGTCAGCACAGGAAGAGCAAGGCACCCCCACGGGTACGCCGAAAGGCGACCACCCGTACGGGTGACCGCCTTTCGCGATGTGACGTCCGTGCCTCGCGGTACGGGGGTCCAGACGAGTCAGAAGACTCGCAGGGTCACTTGACCTCGACGGAGGCGCCGGCGCCCTTGAGGGACTCGGCAGCCTTCTCGGCGGCCTCCTTGGCGACCTTCTCGAGGACGGGCTTCGGGGCGCCGTCGACGAGGTCCTTGGCCTCCTTGAGACCCAGCGAGGTCAGCTCACGCACGACCTTGATGACCTGGATCTTCTTCTCGCCGGCACCCGTGAGGATGACGTCGAACTCGTCCTGCTCCTCAGCGGCCTCGGCAGCCGGGCCACCCTGGGCGGGGCCCGCGACGGCGACGGCCGCGGCGGCGGTGACGTCGAACTTCTCCTCGAACGCCTTAACGAACTCGGAGAGCTCGATGAGGGTGAGCTCCTCGAACTGGGCGAGCAGGTCTTCCTGGCTGAGCTTCGCCATGATGGCGTCCTTCCACTATTCGGCAGGTGCCGGATGTATATGTCGGCGGGCGTACGTGGGGCCCGCTGGACCGCTGAGCGAAATTACTCGGCGGCCTCGGCGGGAGCCGGCGTACCGGCACCGCCCTGCTCTTCCCGCTTGGCACGAAGCGCTTCCGCGGTGCGGACGAACTTCGACGGCAGAGCCTGGAAGAGCTGCGCAGCCTGAGTCTGCTTGCCCTTCATGGCACCGGCCAGCTTGGCGAGCAGAACCTCGCGGGACTCGAGGTCCGCGAGCTTCTTGATCTCATCGGCGGACAGCGCCTTGCCGTCAAGGACACCGCCCTTGATGACGAGGTTGGGGTTGTCCTTGGCGAAGTCACGAAGACCCTTCGCCGACTCCACCGGGTCACCGGTGACGAAGGCAACCGCCGTCGGACCTGCGAACAGGTCGTCCAGCGTGTCGATCCCGGCCTCGTTGGCCGCAATCTTGGTCAGCGTGTTCTTCACCACGGCGTACTGGGCGTTCTCACCGAGCGAACGGCGCAGCTGCTTGAGCTGTGCCACGGTGAGACCCCGGTACTCGGTCAGCACAGCGGCGTTCGAGCTGCGGAACTGGTCCGCGAGCTCGGCTACCGCGGCAGCCTTGTCGGGCCTTGCCATGAGCGTCGGCCTCCTTCCGGGTGATGAGGACCGCTCAGAAGGGGCCGGAAAGACGAAACGCCCCAGCACAAGTGCCAGGGCGTAGCTCAACCGCACGAAGTCCGGGAGCTTTCCACAGTCACCTGCGCAGGTCGTCCGTGCTCAACGGATCCTTCGGTTGCTGTTCCCCCTTACGGGATTGCAGCAACGACCAGCGGTCTTTGGCTTCTGCAGAAGAGTACGCGACCGGGGTCGCGCCGAGCAAATCCGTCCCACTTCGGGTACTGCGGGAGGTTCAGGACGCCTCGCCGGACGCTCCCTGCTGCTGCAGGAACTCGGAGAAGTCGATGGTGTCGGAGGCCGGCGGCCGCACGACCGACACCTTGGTTCCGTAGTCGCTGTAGAACACGGTGGAATTGAGCTCGCCGGTCTTCATCCGGCCGCGCTCGGTCTTCTTCACCAGCAGGTCGTTCCCGTCGACCCAGATGTCGACCTTCTCGGTGGTGATCCCGGAGTCCTTGAGCTGCTTCTTGAACGCGGCGAGCTGGGCGGCGTCCAGCTCGGAGTTCTTGGCGGTCAGCTCGGCGACGTCGACCGTGCCGGAGTAGTGCGTGGTGGCGACGCCCCGGATGTCCTCCTGGCCCACCTTCTTCACGTCCCCGGAGGCCAGCAGCGCCTTCACCCCCCGGTCGGGGGTGGTGTTCTGCAGTTGCTCCTTCATCAGCTCGCCCGAGGCGCCGGAGAGCGCGGCGAGGTCCTCGTAGCCGTAGCTGATCCAGTGCTTGCCGCCGGCCTGCTTGGCGAAGGCATCGCCCACGTTGGCCGCGTAGCCGTCCTTGAAGTAGCGCGTCTGCATCGTGCCGTCGCTGCCGGACTGCTTCATGGCGTCCGCCATGGCGCCGCCGGTGTACGTGATGTCCATGGTGCCGCTGATGCCGTCGGACCAGTCGATGGACCCGGTCTGCTTCATGGTCATCTGGGTGCCCATGGTGGTGGTGCCCTCGACCTTCGCCGAGTTCGCCCCACCGGTCTTCTTCTGTACCGCGAGGAGTGCGGCGATCGGTTCGGCCTTCGTCACCGCGCCGCCGCGGCTCTCGCTGCCGCTGTCCGATCCGCCGCAGGCCGCGACCGACGTCAGCGCCGCTGCCACGGCCACGGACAGCCCCACGCGCCGCACGATACTGGTCCTCATATCCGCTCCCACCCCATGTCCGGCTCTCGGTGACCCCACGCTAACGCAGGGCTCCGACAGTCACTGGTACGCATGTACGAGGACGGGCCCCGCACCTCGAAAGGTTGCGGGGCCCGTCAATGTCACACGTGACGCGGCGGTCGTACGAGCGCGGAGGCTCAGACGGAGGCCGGGTCCTCCTCGACGAGGAGGTTACGGGTGCGGTTGGCGTCCAGCGGGATGCCGGGGCCCATCGTGGTGGCCAGGGTGGCCTTCTTGATGTAGCGGCCCTTGGCGGCGGACGGCTTCAGACGGAGGATCTCGTCCAGCGCCGCTGCGTAGTTCTCCACCAGCTTGGTCTCGTCGAACGAGGTCTTGCCGATGATGAAGTGCAGGTTCGAGTGCTTGTCGACGCGGAACTCGATCTTGCCGCCCTTGATGTCGTTGACAGCCTTCACGACATCGGGGGTGACAGTGCCGGTCTTCGGGTTCGGCATCAGACCACGCGGACCGAGCACGCGGCCGAGGCGGCCGACCTTGCCCATGAGGTCCGGGGTCGCGACGACGGCGTCGAAGTCCAGACGGCCCTTCGCCACCTCGTCGATGAGCTCGTCGGCGCCGACGATGTCGGCGCCCGCGGCTTCCGCGGCCGCAGCACGGTCACCGGTCGCGAAGACCAGGACCCGGGCGGTCTTGCCGGTGCCGTGCGGGAGGTTCACGGTGCCACGGACCATCTGGTCGGCCTTGCGAGGGTCAACACCCAGGGCAAACGCGACCTCGACGGTGCTGTCGAACTTCGTGGAGGCGGTGTCCTTGGCGATACGGACGGCCTCGAGCGGGGCGTAGTTGCGCGCCCGGTCGATCTTGGCGTCCGCAGCGCGGAGGTTCTTGCTGCGCTTCACTTCTACTCCTGTGGTTTCAGAGTGTGGAGTCGTGGTGCGGACCAGCGCTTGGTCCTACCACTGAGGGCGGTGGGGCTGAATCAGCCTTCGACCGTGATGCCCATGGAACGGGCGGTGCCGGCGATGATCTTCGACGCGGCGTCGAGGTCATTGGCGTTCAGGTCGGGGAGCTTCGTCGTGGCGATCTCGCGGACCTGGGCGGCCGTCAGCTTGGCAACCTTGGTCTTGTGCGGCTCGCCGGAGCCCTTGTCCACACCCGCGGCCTTGAGGATCAGCTTGGCGGCCGGCGGAGTCTTGGTGATGAAGGTGAAGGAGCGGTCGTCGTAGACCGTGATCTCCACCGGCACGACCATGCCACGCTGCGACTCGGTCGCGGCGTTGTAGGCCTTGCAGAACTCCATGATGTTGACGCCGTGCTGACCCAGTGCGGGGCCGACCGGCGGGGCCGGGTTGGCCGCACCGGCGTTGATCTGGAGCTTGATAAGCCCCGTGACCTTCTTCTTCTTGGGAGGCATGTGCTCTCTCCGGGTCCTAGTGAGAGTTTTCGCCGTCATCCGGTCATCCGGATGCAGGCATACCGCACAACGATAACGGGTATAGCTGCGCGACCAAAAACCAAGCAGGTCAGACGGGCTTTGACAGCCGGTCTGACCTGCTTGGTAGGCATGTGTCCAGAAGCTGGCAGGTGCCTGCTCGGAGCAGGCGCTAGTTCTTCTGGATCTGGTCGAAGCTGAGCTCGACCGGCGTCTCGCGGCCGAAGATCTCGACGAGACCCTTGACCTTCTTCGAGTCGGCGTTGATCTCGTTGATCGTCGCCTGCAGCGTCGCGAACGGGCCGTCGGTGACGGTGACGGAGTCGCCCACCTCGAAGTCCAGCACCTGGACCTCGACCTTGCGGGACGGAGCCGGCTTGCCCTCGGCCTCGGCGGCCTCACGGGCGGCCTTCTCCTCGGCCTCCGGCGCCAGCATCTTGACGATCTCGTCGAGAGTCAGCGGGTACGGGTCGTAGGCGTTGCCCACGAAGCCGGTGACACCGGGAGTGTTGCGGACGACGCCCCAGGACTCGTTCGTCAGGTCCATGCGCACCAGGACGTAGCCCGGGAGCTTGTTCTGACGGACGTTCTTGCGCTCGCCGTTCTTGATCTGGACGATTTCCTCCTCAGGCACCTCGGCCTGATAGACGAACTCCTCCACGTTCAGCGAGACGGCGCGCTGCTCCAGGTTGGCCTTCACACGCTTCTCGTAACCGGCGTACGTGTGGATGACGTACCACTCGCCCGGCAGGGCGCGCAGTTCCTCGCGCAGGGCCGTGACGGCGTCGACGGGGGCGGCCGGCTCGGCCTCATCCTCGTCGGCTTCGTCCTCGGCTTCCGCGTCGTCGTCCGTGGACGCCTCGGCGGCCTCGTCGTCGGCGCTCTCGGCCTCGGCGTCACCGTCGTCGGCCGCTGCGGCCTCGTCGGTGGACTCGGTGTGCACTGCGGCCTGCTCGGCGGGCTCGCCCGCGGAAGCGTCGGCAGCTTCAGCCTGGTCCGGCTCCACAGCGTCCGCCGCCTCGACGATGTCGAGCTCGTCCTCGGCGGACTCGAAGGCGCCCGCCGTCGGCTCGACGGCGTCGTTCAGGTTCGGGTCAGACACGGTGGCTGCTTCTTCCTGGATACAAATGGGTGGAACATGCGAAAGGGGCGCCCATGAGGCGCCCTCCGCGGGATCAGCCGAAGACGTACTTGATGACCCGCTGGAATCCGAAGTCAATCACGGTAACGAGACCGATCATGACGACGACGAACACAATCACCACTGAGGTGTATGTCGTCAGCTGGTTGCGAGTCGGCCAGACAACCTTGCGGAGCTCGGCCACGATCTGGCGGTAGAAGAGCGCGAGACGGCCCAGGGGGCCCTTCTTGCCGCGCTTGCCGCCCTTCCGGGTCTTCTTCTTCGACTCGGGGACTTCATCCTCGGCATCAGGCATGTCGATGGAGCCCACGGCGTCCGTCACGCTACTCACCTGATTCCGGGTCATGGCCGTGCCGCGCCCGGTGGAGCCGCACGGCGATGCATTTAAGTACGTACATGCGCACACATCCTGGCGAAGGAGTGTGTAGCAGGGCCGGAGGGACTTGAACCCCCAACCGCTGGTTTTGGAGACCAGTGCTCTACCAATTGAGCTACGACCCTTTGTGGTTTCCACCAACCTACCGCATGTTCCCGGATGCCCCGGGTGCATGAACAGTGCGGTTGGTGAAGGCCAACGACAGGTGAGTGTACGTGTTCAACGGCCCGGCGTCGAACAGATAGCTCCCGACCACTCCTGTCCGATGCTGTCCGGTTGTTTGTCCGCATGCTGTCCGAGTGCTGTCCGGTCCCTGAAACCCCTGTGCCGACGCGGATTACGGTCTGGGAGCATGGGGGTATGAGCGCTGCTACTTCTCCCTCCGAGCGCCGGGTCTCCGCCCGCATCGGTGCAATCTCCGAGTCCGCCACCCTCGCCGTCGACGCCAAGGCCAAGGCCCTCAAGGCCGCCGGCCGTCCGGTGATCGGCTTCGGTGCCGGCGAGCCCGACTTCCCGACCCCCGGCTACATCGTCGACGCCGCGGTCGAGGCCTGCCGCAACCCGAAGTACCACCGCTACACCCCGGCGGGCGGGCTCCCCGAGCTCAAGGCCGCCATTGCAGAGAAGACGCTCCGCGACTCCGGCTACCAGGTTGACGTCTCCCAGATCCTGGTGACCAACGGCGGCAAGCAGGCCATCTACGAGGCCTTCGCCGCGATCCTCGACCCGGGCGACGAGGTCATCGTCCCGGCTCCGTACTGGACCACCTACCCCGAGTCGATCCGCCTCGCGGGCGGCGTCCCGGTGGAGGTCGTCGCCGACGAGACCACCGGTTACCGGGTCTCCGTGGAGCAGCTGGAGGCCGCCCGTACCGAGCGTACGAAGGTCGTCCTGTTCGTCTCCCCGTCGAACCCGACCGGTGCGGTCTACAGCGAGGCCGACGCCGAGGCGATCGGCCGCTGGGCCGTCGAGCACGACCTGTGGGTACTGACCGACGAGATCTACGAGCACCTGGTCTACGGCGACGCGAAGTTCACCTCGCTGCCGGCGATCGTGCCCGAGCTGCGGGACAAGTGCATCGTGGTCAACGGTGTCGCCAAGACGTACGCGATGACCGGTTGGCGCGTGGGGTGGATGGTCGGCCCCAAGGACGTGGTGAAGGCCGCGACCAACCTGCAGTCGCACGCCACGTCGAACGTCTCCAATGTCTCCCAGGTCGCCGCGCTGGCCGCCGTCTCCGGGAACCTGGACGCGGTCGCCGAGATGCGTACCGCCTTCGACCGGCGCCGGCAGACCATCGTGCGGATGCTCAACGAGATCGACGGCGTGCTGTGCCCGGAGCCCGAGGGCGCGTTCTACGCGTACCCCTCGGTGAAGGCGCTGCTCGGCAAGGAGATCCGCGGCAAGCGTCCGGCCACCTCGGCGGAGCTGGCGGCGCTGATCCTGGACGAGGCCGAGGTCGCGGTCGTGCCGGGTGAGGCCTTCGGCACGCCGGGCTACCTGCGTCTCTCCTACGCGCTGGGCGACGACGACCTCGTCGAGGGCGTCTCGCGGCTCCAGAAGCTGCTGGGCGAGGCCAAGGCCTGACAGCCTCCCGCATTCTCCGAGTGGGCGACCCCTGGCTGCGGCCGGGGGTCGCTTTCCTGTTCGGGGGGCAACTCGATGGGGAAAGCGGCTACCGCGACACCCCGTCCGTGCGGCAGGATCTTGGAATGGAGCGTGATGTACGGCTGTTGCCCAAGGCCCACCTGCACTTGCATTTCACCGGGTCGATGCGGCCCACGACGCTGATCGAACTCGCCGACAAATACGGCGTGCGGCTGCCGGACGCGCTGACCGGCGGGGAGCCTCCCAAGCTGCGCGCGACGGACGAGCGCGGCTGGTTCCGCTTCCAGCGGCTCTATGACATCGCCAGGTCCTGTCTGCGGTCGCCCGAGGACATTCAGCGGCTGGTGCGCGAGGCCGCCCAGGAGGACGTCTCGGACGGCTCCGGCTGGCTGGAGATCCAGGTCGACCCCACCTCGTACGCGCCGCTGCTCGGCGGGCTGATCCCGGCGATCGAGATCATCCTGGACGCGGTGGACGGCGCGTCGCGCGAGACCGGGCTGCCGATACGGGTGGTCATCGCGGCGAACCGGATGAAGCACCCGCTGGACGCCAGGACCCTGGCCCGGCTCGCGGTGCGGTACGCGGACCGGGGCGTCGTCGGGTTCGGGCTCTCCAACGACGAGCGGCGCGGCATGGCGCGCGACTTCGACCGGGCCTTCGCCATCGCCAGGGAGGGCGGCCTGCTGGCGGCCCCGCACGGCGGTGAGCTGTCGGGCCCGTCCAGTGTCCGCGACTGTCTGGACGATCTCGAGGCGTCCCGGGTGGGGCACGGGGTGCGGGCCGCCGAGGACCCGCGGCTGCTGCGCAGGCTGGCGGAGCGCGGGGTGACCTGCGAGGTGTGCCCGGCGTCGAACGTGGCGCTCGGCGTCTACGAGAAGCCCTCCGACATCCCCCTGCGCACTCTGTTCGAGGCCGGGGTGCCGATGGCGCTCGGCGCGGACGATCCGCTGCTCTTCGGCTCCCGGCTGGCCGCGCAGTACGACCTCGTGCGGCGCCATCACGCGTTCACCGACGAGGAACTGGCGGAGCTGGCGCGTCAGTCGGTACGGGGTTCGGCGGCGCCGGACGCGGTACGGGCGAAGCTCCTGGCGGGCGTGGACGCCTGGCTGGCGAAGCCGATGGGCTGACCGCCCGCGGCCCGGCCTACTCCCCGATCCCCCGCAGCAGCGCGCGGGCCGTCGACGCGGCGAACTCGTCGAGGGACTGCGGCGGCCGCCCGTCCTCCAAGGCCACGTAGGCGAAGGCGCGCTGGGCGCAGGCCCCCAGCAGCAGGGACGCGGCCGCGTAGGTGTCGGCGTCGGCCCGTACCCGGCCCGCGGACTGCTCGGCGCGCAGATACGCGTCCACTCCGCGGATCGGCACGTGGGGGCCGGTACCCAGCTCCCGCATCGCCTCGTTGTGACGGTTCATGAGCCTCGGCTCGGCGTACAGGGACGCCGCGATCGGGAAGCTCTGCTCGTAGAAGAGGGCGGCCTCGCGGGCGATCTCGGTGAGGTTCTGCTCGACCGTCCGCTCCCCCTCCCCCGGGTCGGCGATCAGCCGCTTCAGGATGCCGTCGACCTTGGGGAGCCGTTCCTTCAGCACCGCCACGAAGAGCTCCTCCTTGCTCGGGAAGTGCTTGTAGAGCGCGGCCTCCGAGCAGCCGGCGGCCTTGGCGATCTCCTTGGTGGTGGCGCGGGCCAGGCCGATGGTGCGCATCAGCCGGTGAGCGGCGTCGATGATGCGGGCGCGGGTCGGCTGCTGCTCCATGTGCACTCCAACGAAGCTTGACGAGGGGGTGAGTACTCACTCACTCTAGAGGTGAGTGAACACTTACCCACCCGAGGAGGGTGCGCCATGAGACTCACTGTGTTCGGCGCGACAGGCGGTATCGGTCAGGAGATCGTCCGCCAGGCGGTGGCGGCGGGACACCAGGTGGCGGCGGTGGTGCGTGACCCCGCGCGGCTGCCGGTCCCGCTCGCCGACGTGACGGTCCACACGGTGGCCCGGGTCGATGACCCGGAGGCGCTGCGCGAGGCGGTCGCGGGCCGCGACGCGGTGCTCTCCGGCCTGGGCGCACGGGGCCGGAAGGCCGGCGGAACCGCCGAGCGGCTGACCCGCGGTGTGCTGGCGGCGATGGAGGCCGAGGGGACGCGCCGGCTGCTGGTGGTGAGCGCGGCCCCGGTCGCGCCGAAGCCCGCGGACGACCCGCTGCTCGACCGGATGATGCTCGCGGCGATCGGCGCGATCCTCAAGGAGGTCTACGCGGACCTCACCGCGATGGAGGCGGCACTCGCGGCCTCCGCGACGGACTGGACGTCCGTACGCCCTCCGAAGCTCACCAACGGCCCGCTGACGGGGACGTACCGGACGGTCTACGGCAGCAACCCGCGCAGCGGCCGGTCCATCTCCCGGGCCGACGTGGCGCACGCGATGCTGGCGCTGACCGACGACCCGGCGGCGGTGAAGCAGGGCGTGGGCGTGGCGTACTGAGCGGCCGGCCCCTACGGGGTCCTGCTAAAGGGTCACGCCCACGGTCACCGGTTCGTTGACGAGCGTGACGCCGAAGACCTCGTGGACCCCGGCGACGACCTCGCGGGCCAGGGCCAGCAGGTCGTCCGTGGTCGCGGCGCCCCGGTTGGTGAGGGCGAGCGTGTGCTTGGTGGAGATGCGGGCCGGTCCGGTGCCGTATCCCTTGGTGAATCCGGCCCGGTCGATGAGCCAGGCCGCCGAGGTCTTGGTGCGTCCCTCGCCCGCGGGGAAGGCGGGCGGCGACACCTCCGGCCCGAGCCGGTCCGTCACCCGGGTGAGGAACGCCTCGTACTGCTCCTGGTCCAGGATCGGGTTGGTGAAGAACGAGCCTGCCGACCAGGTGTCGTGGTCCTCGGGGTCGAGCACCATGCCCTTGCCGGCCCGGAGCCGGAGCACGGTTTCGCGGGCGGCGGAGGCGGGAACGCGCTCGCCCTCCGCGACACCCATGGCACGGGCCGTTTCGGGGTACTTGAGGGGCGCGGACAGGCCGCCCGCGTCTTCCAGCCCGAAGCGGACGCGCAGCACCACGAAGCGGTCGGGTTCGGCCTTGAAGCGGCTGTGCCGGTACGAGAAGTCGCACTCGGCGTTCGGAATGGTGACCGTTTCACGGGTGTGCCGGTCGTAGGCGACGACCTCCGTGATGGTGGACGACACCTCCTGCCCGTACGCCCCGACGTTCTGGATCGGCGTCGCACCGGCGGAGCCGGGGATTCCGGCCAGGCATTCGAGCCCGGCGAGACCGGCCTCCACGCTGCGGGCGACGGCGTCCGTCCAGACCTCTCCGGCGGCCAGTTCGAGCGCCACGCCGTCCAGCACGAAACCCTTGGTGGCGATGCGCAGGGCGGTGCCGTCGAAGCCCTTGTCGCCGATGACCAGATTGCTGCCGCCGCCGATGACCAGGAGCGGGGTGCCGCTGTCGTCGGCCGCGCGTACGGCCTCGACCACTTCGGCGTCGGTCGTCGCGGTGAGGAGGCGGGTGGCGGGGCCGCCGAGCCGGAAGGTGGTCAGGGGGGCGAGGGGCGCGTCGTGGAGTTCCTGCACGGGGACAAGAGTACGGTCCGCTCCCCCGCCGTCAGGGCGGGGCCGCGGACCGTATCGGCGTGGCTGCCCGTCAGGCAGCCACAGGAACTGACACCTCGGCCTGCTCGGGAGCCTGCGCGGGGGTGCTGCGGCGCCCCGGGATCATCAGGGCGACGAGCGCGGCGAGGGCCACCACTCCGGCGCCGAGCCAGACGGCGAGGACGGTCCCGTCCGTGAAGGTCTGCGCGGAGTCGTAGCCGCCCTGCGAGGAGAAGACCGTGGCGAGCACGGCGACTCCGAGGGCT
Source organism: Streptomyces brevispora (assembly GCF_007829885.1). Lineage (NCBI taxonomy): Bacteria > Bacillati > Actinomycetota > Actinomycetes > Kitasatosporales > Streptomycetaceae > Streptomyces > Streptomyces brevispora. The sequence goes on along the minus strand of NZ_VIWW01000001.1, from coordinate 3,786,396 downwards.
CCGCCGACCTCGCGCAGCGCGTTGTTGGCGCCGGAGGCCATGCCCTGTTCGCCGGGGCGGACGCTGGACATCACCAGGCTGGCGGCGGGTGCGAAGTACAGGGCCATTCCGATGCCGCCGACGATCAGTCCGGGCAGTTGCGAGGCGTAGGAGGCGTCGGGGGCGAGGGCTACGGCGAACAGGCCGAGGCCGACGGCCTGGAGGGCGAGCCCGGTCACGACCACCGGGCGGCCGCCGAACCGGTCGGCGAGCACCCCGGCGATGGGCGCCACCAGCATCGGCATTCCCGTCCAGGGCAGCATCCGCAGACCGGCCTCGGTGGGCGAGTAGCCCAGCACGCCCTGGAGGTACTGGCTGAGCAGGAAGATCGAACCGAACATGCCGAGGAACATCAGCAGACCGGCCATGTTGATCCCGAAGAACGCCCGGTTCCGGAAGAGCCGCATCGGCAGCATCGGGTTCTTGGCGCGGAAGCCGTGGCGGATGAACCCGCCCATGAGCGCGGCGCCGGCGATGAGGGCGGCCAGGACGACGGGGTCGGTCCAGCCGTTGGAGTTGGCGTTCACCAGGCCGTAGACGATCCCGAAGAGCCCTCCGCTGACCAGGAGGGTGCCGGGGACGTCGAGCCGGGAGTCAGGGGCGTACGACTCGGCCAGGCGCAGCCGGGCGAGCGGCAGCAGGATCAGGCCTATCGGCACGTTCAGCCAGAAGATCCACTGCCAGGAGAGGTGTTCGGTGAGGCTGCCGCCGACCAGCGGCCCACTGGCCACGGCCAGTCCGGTCACAGCACTGAAGACGCCCAGCGCGGCGCCGCGGCGGGCGGGCGGCACGGCGGCCGTGAGCAGGGTGAGCGTCAGCGGCATCATGATCGCCGCGCCGACGCCCTGGACCGCGCGGAAGGCGATCAGTTCGTTGATTCCGGGCGAGAGGGCGGCCGCGGCGGAGGCGCCGGTGAAGACGCTGAGCCCGATGACGAAGAGCCGGCGACGGCCGAACCGGTCACCCAGGGAGGCACCGAACATCAGCAGTACGGCGAAGGTGAGCGTGTACGCGTTCACCGTCCATTCGAGCTCCCCCAGCTCGCCGCCGAGGCTTTCGCGGATGGACGGCAGGGCGGTGGTGACGACGAGGTTGTCGAGGGCCGCCATGAAGCCGGCGATGCTGGTGATGACGAGGGCCCAGACTGCTCGCGAGCGGCCCTTCGTGTGCTGTTCCACTGCTCCCCCTCGGGGTTAGTCATTGATTACTAACTTTTCTGGGCAGTAAACCGGGCCGAACCCGGGTGGCACCGATCAGGCGGGCGGCTTGGCCGAGTCGTAGAACCTGGACCAGATCCGGTGATCCGCCGGATAGCCGAGCGAGGTCAGGGTGTTGACGAGCATGCCGTACGCGAGAAACGTGGTCGCCGCGTCGGGATCGGCACCGAGCTCGAGGGCGACGTCGTCGAACATCTGCAACCAGCCGGCCCGCAGCGACTCGCCGAACTCGTGATCCCCGGCGGCCCCGGCCGCCGCGACGGCCGCGTACATCTGCATCTGCATCAGCAGCCGGTCGGGGTCGTGCACGATCAGGCGCTGATAGGCCGCGGACATGGCATGCAGCGCTTCGTCGCCTTCGAGGCCCTCGGCCGCGTCCGCGAAGACCTTGCGGGTGTCCGCGATGCACCGCTCGGCGGCGGCCAGGAACATCGCCTGCTTGTTGGGGAAGAGACGGAAGAGGTACGGCTGCGAGACGCCCACCCGTCTGGCGATCACCTCGGTGGACGTGCCGTTGTACCCGCCGCGGGCGAACTCGGTGATCGCCGCGCGGATGACGCTCTCGCGTCGCTCGTCCGCACTCATCCTTGCCATGCGGATAAGTTAGTACTCAATCACTAACTTAGTCAACCGGACGCCACCACAGCCCATCGCCGCCACCGCCACCGCTCGCGGATGCCGCTGCCCTCGCCCATGCGTAAGGGGCGCAGCCCATGGACCGCGCCCCTTACTTCACTCGGCTCCGTACGGTGTCAGCCGAGCTGCACCACGGCGCGGGACATGCCCAGCACCTTCTTGCCGTCGCTCATGGCCGTCAGGTCGACGCGCACCCGCTTGTCGTCCAGCAGGGCGGCCACCTTGCCGCTGACCTCGATCAGTGCGCCCTTGTCGTCGTTCGGCACGACGACCGGCTTGGTGAACCGCACCCCGTACTCGACGACCGCGCCGGGATCGCCGGTCCAGTCCGTGACCACCCGGATCGCCTCGGCCATCGTGAACATGCCGTGCGCGATCACGTCCGGCAGTCCGACCTCGCGGGCGAACTTCTCGTTCCAGTGGATCGGGTTGAAGTCGCCGGAGGCGCCCGCGTACTGCACCAGCGTCGCCCGGGTGACCGGGAACGACTGGGCCGGCAGCTCCGTACCGACCTCGACCGACCCGTAACTCACCTTCGCCGTCATCACGCCTCCTCGGCGGCGCGCGCCACCAGCTTCGTCCACGCCGTCACGACATGCTCCCCGGACTCGTCGTGGACCTCGCCACGGACGTCCAGGATGTCGTTGCCCGCCATGGACTTGACCGACTCGATGGTCGAGGAGACCGTCAGCCGGTCCCCCGCCCGTACCGGCCGGGTGTACACGAACTTCTGGTCGCCGTGCACCACCCGGCTGTAGTCCAGGCCCAGCTGGGGGTCCTGCACGACCTGGCCCGCGGCCTTGAAGGTGATCGAGAACACGAACGTCGGGGGCGCGATCACATCGCTGTGACCGAGCGCCCTGGCCGCCTCGGGATCGATATACGCGGGATTGGCGTCGCCCACCGCCTCGGCGAACTCGCGGATCTTCTCCCGGCCGACCTCGTAAGGCGCCGTGGGCGGATACGTCCGCCCCACGAAGGACTGGTCGAGCGCCATGAGCTCGCAACCTCCTGATGAAAGACGAATGGGCCGAAGTGCGGCCCTGTAAGCAGTACAGCCCTGTACAACGACACGAGGCCGCCCCCAACGGGGACGGCCTCGTGTACGAGCCTGATTCAGCGCGTTTCGCGGTGCGCGGTGTGCGAGTTGCAGCGCGGGCAATGCTTCTTCATCTCAAGACGGTCCGGGTTGTTACGCCGGTTCTTCTTGGTGATGTAGTTCCGCTCCTTGCACTCCACGCAGGCCAGCGTGATCTTCGGGCGGACGTCGGTGGCAGCCACGTGAGTGCTCCTTGGACGGACGATGGACGGATGAACGCAAAAAAGAGTAGCCGATCGAAGGACCGACCCCACAATCGGCTACTGTTAGTAGCGGTGACCGGACTTGAACCGGTGACACAGCGATTATGAGCCGCTTGCTCTACCGACTGAGCTACACCGCTTTGATGACGAGTCCCCCCGCCGAAGCGGGGTTTCCCGATCACCAGAGCCCCAATGCGGAATCGAACCGCAGACCTTCTCCTTACCATGGAGACGCTCTACCGACTGAGCTATTGGGGCGAGCGATGAAGACATTACACGGTCGGTCGCCGATCGCCCAAATCCGTTTCGAAGCCCCATCCCAAGCCCTTGATCGGCACCGCTCCGAACCCCCGATCAGCCGCCCGTCCAGCGCGTGATCAGCGGTTCGACAGCCACCGGACCACCCTCTGCCCCGTACGTGCACCCCGGTCCCGCACACCCCACTGGACGACACCGGTACGACTGTTCAGCTCCTCTTCGAACCCGACCCATCACACCCCTAGCCGCGAATCACTCTGCGTGATCCTGCCCCTCCCTGGAGCGCGATGCCCGACAGCCGGCCGCGGCCGCCAGACGACCACGCCGCCGACGCGGCCAACGGCCGGGAGAGCTCCGTACTGACCCTCTGCGGCGCCCGTCTCCCCGACGGCCGCATCGTGGACGTACGGCTCGGCGGCGGCCGTATCGAGGCCGTCGGCACCGCGGGCAGCCTCCCCGCGCCCGGCGCGCGCACCGATCTGCGCGGCCACCTCCTGCTCCCCGCACCGGCCGAACCGCACGCCCACAGCGACACCGCACTCACCGCGGACAGCACCGGACCCGGCGCCTCGGGACCGGCCTCGCGGCTCCCCGAGGACATCCAGCAGCGCGCCACCGAGGCCGCGTTGCTGCAACTCGGCCACGGCGCGACCGCCCTGCGCTCACACGTACGGATCGGGGACATACAAGGCCTCACCGCCCTCGCAGCCGTCCTCCAGGCACGCCGCTCGCTGCGCGGGCTCGTCGATCTGACACCGGTCGCCGTACCCCGGCTGCTCACCGGCATCGCGGGCGCCGACGGTCTGGCCATGCTGCGCGACGCGGTGAAGATGGGGGCGGGCGCGGTCGGCGGCTGTCCCGACCTGGATCCGGACCCGACGGGATACGCGGAAGCGGTCCTGGAGATCGCCGCCGAGCACGACTGCCCCGTGGACCTGCACACGGACAGTGACGACCCGGCCCGGCTGGCCCGGTTCGCGGCCATGGCGGGCGGGCTGCGGCAAGGGGTCGCCATCGGCCCCTGCGCGGGCCTCTCGCGGTTCACCCGGGAGGCCGCAGGCCGCGCGGCCGACCAGCTCGCCGCGTCCGGGGTGACGGTGATCTGCCTGCCCCAGGGCGGCTGCTGCGGGGTGGAGGGCCGGGGCACCGCCCCCGTACGGCTGCTGCGCGCGGCCGGGGTGCGGGTCGCGGCGGGCAGCGGGGCGCTGCGGGACCTCGCCAACCCGGTGGGGCGCGGTGACCCGCTGGAGGCCGCCTTCCTGCTGGCCTCGCAGAGCGGACTGCGGCCCGAGCACGCCTACGAAGCGGTGTCCACGGGGGCCAGGCGTGCGATGGGGCTGCCCGAGGTGCGGGTCGAGGCGGGTTTCCCGGCCGAGCTGCTCGCCGTGCGCGGCGACCAGCTCACGGGGGTGCTCTCGCTGGCGTACAGCCGGATCGTGGTGCACCGCGGCCGGGTGGTCGCCCGGACCAGCGCGGTACGCGAGTACTGCGACTCGGAGACGGGCGGCAGGCCGGGACTCCCCCGCCAGGGACGGCCGGAAACGGGTGCCGGCGGCGGGCCCTGAGCGCGCATCGGCGTGCTCCGGCGTAACGTCGTGACCATGCGCATTGTCATCGCAGGTGGACATGGCCAGATCGCGCTGCGGCTGGAGCGGCTGCTCGCTGCACGCGGGGATGAGGCGGTAGGCGTCATCCGCAATCCCGAACAGAGCGACGACCTCCGGGCGGTCGGCGCCGAACCGGTGGTCCTGGATCTCGAGTCGGCCACCGTGGAGGAGACCGCGGAGGTGCTGCGCGGGGCCGACGCGGCGGTGTTCGCCGCCGGTGCGGGCCCCAACAGCGGCTCGGACCGCAAGGACACGGTGGACCGCGGGGCCGCGGTGCTCTTCGCCGACGCGGCGGAACGGGCGGGGGTGCGGCGTTACGTCGTGGTCTCGTCCATGGGCGCCGACCCCGACCACCCCGGCGACGAGGTGTTCGACGCGTACCTGCGGGCCAAGGGTGCGGCGGACGCGTACGTGCGCTCCAGGACGGCGCTCGACTGGACGATCCTGCGCCCCGGCATGCTGACCAACGACGCGGGCACCGGCCAGGTGCTGCTCGCCGCCTCGACCGGCCGCGGCCCGGTACCGCGCGACGACGTGGCGGCCATGCTCCTGGAGCTCCTGGACACCCCGGCGACGGCGGGGCTGACGCTTGAGCTCATCTCGGGCAACATGCCGGTGATGGTCGCGGTGAAGGACGTCGCGGGGAACTGACCGGCTGAACCGGGGCGCCGGACCCGCTGCCCCGGTTCAGCCGCCCCGTTCAGCCGCCCGGTGCCGGACGTACGGTGATGCCGTGCCGCTCCAGGAGGGCCGCGGCGACCCCGTCGCCCTCGCGCAGCTCGCCGGTGAACGTACCGTCATAGACCGCGCCCCGCCCGCACGAAGGGCTGCGGGCCATCAGCAGCGCCTCGGTGCAGCCGGCCCTGCGTGCCGCCTCCAGCGCCCGCCCGGCGCCGTCCAGGAACGCCTCGGTCACATCGTGCCCGGTGTCGTCCACGACGCGTGCGCGGCCGTCCAGCACGTCGTGGCCGTCGCCGCCGACGATCTCGGCGGGACGGCGGGGTGTGGGCAGCCCCGCGGCGACTTCCGGGCAGAAAGAAACCGGCCGGCGTTCGCCGATGGCCGCGGCCATCTCCGGTGAGGCCTTGCCCCGGCCGTCGAAGCGGCAGGGCACACCTTGAAGGCAGGCACTGACCAGCACGGATTCCATGTTCACGCCCCTCGAGACGGCACGACAGAGAAGGCCCCCGTCCGAGGACGAGGGCCTTGCTTTGTGGCGGCGCCAGGGTTCGAACCTGGGTAGGCTGAGCCGGCAGATTTACAGTCTGCTCCCTTTGGCCACTCGGGCACACCGCCAAGGGATGCTGCCGTGAGATCCGTCTCTCGACGGCGCTCTGTGGCAACGACGTAAACGATACCTGATGCCCAGGGGTGCTACGCCACTGGATTGACCAGCGGCCCGGACGGGCGTGGGTGGCTAGGCTTTGGGTCGGCGGCGTGGTGTCAGCAGGCCCCTCGGCCGCCCCGTAGACATTTCGTTTCCCGTACCCCCGATACAAGGAGCCACACGTCATGGCCGACTCCAGTTTCGACATCGTCTCGAAGGTCGAGCGGCAGGAGGTCGACAACGCCCTCAACCAGGCCGCCAAGGAGATCTCGCAGCGTTACGACTTCAAGGGCACCGGAGCCTCGATCTCCTGGTCCGGCGAGAAGATCCTCATGGAGGCGAGCGGCGAGGAGCGCGTCAAGGCGATCCTCGACATCTTCCAGTCCAAGCTGATCAAGCGCGGCATCTCACTGAAGTCGCTGGACGCGGGTGAGCCGCAGCTGTCCGGCAAGGAGTACAAGCTCTTCGCCACCATCGAGGAGGGCATCTCCCAGGAGAACGCCAAGAAGGTCGCCAAGATCATTCGCGACGAGGGCCCCAAGGGTGTCAAGGCGCTGGTCCAGGGCGACGAGCTGCGGGTCAGCTCGAAGAGCCGGGACGACCTGCAGGCCGTTCAGGCACTGCTGAAGGGCCAGGACTTCGACTTCGCCGTGCAGTTCGCGAACTACCGGTAAGGCGCTGCGGTCCGGACGCGGGGCGGAATATGCCGCTCCGCATCCGGACGTCATGTCCGCATACCGCCGGTCACGGCGGCGCGGGCGACGCAGACCGGTCCGTGGCAGCCGATGATCCGGCTGTCTGCCGGACGAGGAGAGAGACGAGTCATGACCATGTACGCGACGGTCGACAGCCCGCTGGGCGAACTGCTGCTGGTCGGCGAGAAGGCCGCGGGACCGGCCGGGGTCGCGCTCGTCTCGCTCTCCCTGCCGGGGCAAAAGGGCGCGGCGGCCGTCCAGGACGGCTGGACCCTTGAGCCCGGGGCCTTCGCGGGAATCGCCGCCCAGCTGCGGGAGTACTTCGCGGGGCGGCGGACCCGCTTCGACATCGTCCTCGCGGACGGCCGGGGCACCGACTTCCAGCGCCGGGTCTGGGCCGCGCTGGACGAGGTCCCCTACGGGGAGACGGTGTCGTACGGGCAGATCGCCGAGCGGGTCGGGTCCTCCGGGGCGGGGGTACGGGCCGTGGGCACGGCGATCGGGCGCAATCCGCTGCTGGTCGTACGGCCGTGCCACCGGGTGATCGGCGCGGACGGGGCGCTGCGTGGTTACGCGGGCGGTCTGGAGTGCAAGGAGCGGCTTCTGGGGCTTGAGGGCGCCCTGGCGGTGAGCTGATGGCCGGGCTCTTTCCCAGGCCGCGGGCGGAGGTCGCGCCGGGGGCCGTGCATGTCCCCGAGTGGCTGTCCGTGGAGCAGCAGCGGGAGTTGGTGGCGGCCTGCCGGGAGTGGGCGCGCGGGCCCGTACCGCTGCGGCACACGGCGTTGCCGGGCGGTGGAGTGATGTCCGTACGGAGTGTGTGCCTCGGGTGGCACTGGCAGCCGTACCGGTACTCGCGCACGGCGGACGACGTGAACGGCGCACCGGTCGCACCGTTCCCTCAGTGGCTCGGGGAGTTGGGGCGGGCGGCGCTGGTGGAGGCGTACGGGCGGGAGAGTCCGGTGCGGACGTACAGGCCGGACACCGCGCTGATCAACTTCTATGACGACGCGGCGCGGATGGGCATGCACCAGGACAGGGAGGAACGGTCCGGTGCCCCTGTGGTGTCGCTGAGCATCGGTGACACCTGTGTCTTCCGCTTCGGGAACACGGAGTCCCGGGGAAGGCCCTACACGGATGTGGAATTGGCCTCGGGGGATCTGTTCGTCTTCGGCGGGCCGTCGCGTTTCGCGTTCCACGGGGTGCCGAGGATCCGTCCGGGGACGGCCGGTCCCGCGACAGGGATGAGCGGTGGTCGGCTCAATCTGACCCTGCGCGAGACCGGGTTGGGTATCTGAGGACGGACGGTCTCAGCGGCGTTCGCGGGAGTTGCCGAAGAACAGCCGGTAGACGATCAGCAGGATCAGCGAACCGCCGATGGCCGCGACCCAGGTCGCGAAATCGAAGGGGTCCTTGGAGATCGGGTGGTCCAGGAAGCGCGTCGATATCCACCCACCGAGGAACGCACCGACGATCCCGGTCAGCGTGGTGCCGATGAGGCCGCCGGGGTCGCGCCCCGGCAGCAGGATCTTGGCGATGACGCCGGCGACCAGTCCAAGAATGATCCAACTGACAATAACCATGTGTGCGAACCTACCCGTCCCTCGGTCTCGGAATCCAAGACGTTCGTGAGGGCCGGGCGGTTGCGCGGCACGGTGTGCGGCCCGGTTGCCGTCCGGTTCACTACCAGCTAGCGAACTCTTCGTCGGTGCTGACGATCTCCTTGCCGAAGGGCATCAGCGATACGGGGATCATCTTGAAGTTCGCGATGCCCAGGGGGATGCCGATGATCGTGATGCACAGGACGATGCCGGTGGTGATGTGGCCCAGCGCCAGCCACCAGCCGGCGAGGACCAGCCAGAGCACGTTCCCCACGCAGGAGGGCGCGCCCGCGTCCCGGCGGTCGACGACACGGTGGCCGAAGGGCCACAGGGCGTAGACACCGATGCGGAAGGCCGCGAGGCCGAATGGGATACCGATGATCGTGATGCACAGCAGGAGGCCCGCGGCGAGGTAAGCGAGGAACATCCAGAAGCCGCACAGGACCAGCCAAATGACGTTCAGAATGGTTTTCACGGGCGATGACCTGCCATCTGCTCGAGTCGGGCAATGCGCTCCGCCATCGGCGGGTGTGTCGAGAACATTTTGGACACGCCCTGTCCGGGGCGGAAGGGATTCGCGATCATCATGTGACTCGCGGTCTCGATCCTGGGCTCGGGCGGCAGCGGAAGCTGCTTGGTGCCCGCCTCCAGCTTCCGCAGGGCACTCGCCAGGGCCAGCGGGTCACCCGTCAGCCGGGCGCCCGAGGCGTCCGCCTCGTACTCGCGGGAGCGGCTGACGGCCAGCTGGATGACGGAGGCGGCGAGCGGGCCCAGGATCATGATCAACAGCAAGCCGAGGACGCCGGGGCCCTCGTCGTCGTTGGAGCGGCCGATCGGGATCAGCCAGGCGAAGTTGACCAGGAACATGACCACGGAGGCGAGGGCGCCGGCGACGGACGAGATCAGGATGTCGCGGTTGTAGACATGGCTGAGCTCATGGCCGAGGACGCCGCGCAGCTCCCGTTCGTCCAGGATCTGCAGGATGCCCTCGGTGCAGCAGACCGCGGCGTTGCGCGGGTTGCGGCCGGTCGCGAAGGCGTTGGGGGCCTGCGTCGGGGAGATGTAGAGCCGGGGCATGGGCTGGCGGGCGGCGGTGGAGAGCTCGCGGACCATGCGGTAGAGCCGGGGCGCCTCGAACTCGCTCACCGGGCGGGCACGCATGGCGCGCAGCGCCAGCTTGTCGCTGTTCCAGTACGCGTAGGCGTTGGTGCCCACGGCTACCACGAGCGCGACGATCAGGCCGGTACGTCCGAAGAAGCTGCCGATGAGGATGATGAGTGCGGACAGGCCCCCGAGGAGTACGGCGGTTCTCAGCCCGTTGTGCCGGCGGTGCACGGTACGCCCTCCAAGTGGTGCAAGCAGGGGAACCCTTTGCTTGGTGGTGCTCCACTCCCCAGTGGAGCCTCCCGTACTGGTCAACGCCAGGCGAGGAGAGCTAGTTCCCTTGTGCTCACGGCCGCGCAGGCCCGGCCGGCTCCGGCTGTTCGTACCGGAGCAGCCGTAGGCCGTACGGGTGGAGGGGGGTGCGGCGGGTCAGCGCTGGACGGGGAGGTTCGCGAGCGCCAGGGCCTCGGGGGCGGGCTCGACCTCGCTGGTGCAGTGCGCGCAGCGGGAGGCGATGGCCGGGATCTCCGTGTAGCAGCGGGGGCAGTCACGCAGGGCGGCCTTGATGTCGGCCTGCTCCTCGTCCTTCTTGGCCGTGAAGCGGTTCTGGACCTTGGCCATGGGCACGACGACACAGAAGTAGAGGACCGCAGCGGTGATGAGGAAGGCGATCGCGGCGCTGACGAAGAGTCCGTAGGGGAACGTCACGTCGTCGAACTTGAAGTGCGCCTTGCTGAAGTCGCCGGTTCCCCGGGTGATGATGCCGATCAGCGGCACGATGAACGCGTTGCTGAATCCGGTGACGACTGCGGTGAACGCGGCTCCGACGGCGAGGCCGATCGCCATCGAGATCACGTTTCCGCGCAGGATGAAGTCCTTGAAACCGTTCAGCACTGCTCTTGCTCCTCTGTGACGTCGACGCCGAATGCGCCGTGTGCGGGCATGACCCTGCCCTGTGCGGACTGCTGGGGGCAAGCCGGTCTTGAAGTCGTCAGAACAGGTTGACGGCGGCGAACCTGAGGACGGTCTGCGGGGCTCCCGAGAGGGCGATCCCGGCGACGGCGGTGAGGACGATCGCGGCGGTCAGCGGGGCCGGGGTCCGCTGCCGGGAAGTGGTCTGCGGCTGCTCCGTACCTTCCGGCGCGGGGCCGCGGAACAGTGCGGCGGTCCACTGGAGGTAGTAGTAGAGCGCGATCACGACGTTGACGGCCATGACGACGGCGAGCCAGCCGAGTCCGGCGTCGACGGCCGAGGAGAAGACGGTGACCTTGGCGAAGAGTCCGATGATGCCCGGCGGGAGTCCGGCCAGGCAGAGCAGGAAGAAGCCCATGGTGAGGGCGGCCAGGGGGCGGGTGGCGTAGAGGCCGCGGTAGTCGGCGATCCGGTTGTGCGGGTGGGTACGGGCGACCAGGGCGGCCACCGCGAAGGCGCCGAGGTTCACGACGGCGTACATCAGGGCGTACGCGACGGTGGAGCCGATCTGCCGGTCGCCGGCGTACGCGGCTGCGGCGATCGGCACCAGGAGGTAGCCGGCCTGGGCGACGGACGACCAGGCGAGGAGGCGTACGGCGCTGCGGGCGCGGGTGGCGCTCTGGCGCAGCGCGGCGACGTTGCCGATGGTCATGGTGAGCGCGGCGAGGACGGCGAGGGCGGGGCCCCAGACGTCCGCGTAGGAGGGGAACGCGACCACGGTGACGAGGATGAGGCCGGAGAAGCCGACCGCCTTGCCGACGACCGAGAGGTAGGCGGCGATCGGCAGGGGGGCGCCGACGTAGGTGTCGGGGACCCAGAAGTGGAAGGGCGCGGCGGCTGTCTTGAAGGCGAAGCCGACGAGGGTGAGGACGACGCCCGCCTGGGCGAGGGTGGCGAGCTGCCCGGGGACGTCGTCGAGCCGGCCGGCGATCTCGGTGAGGTGGAGGGTGCCGGTCGCCGCGTAGACGAAGCTGACGCCGAGGAGCATCACGGCGGTCGCGACGACGGAGGACAGGAAGAACTTCAGAGCGGCCTCGGAGGAGCGCCGGTCGCCGCGCTTGATGCCGACGAGGGCGAACGCGGGCAGCGAGGCGACTTCGAGGGCGACGACGAGGGTGGCGAGGTCGCGGGCGGCGGGCAGCAGCGCGGCGCCCGCGGCGGAGGACAGCAGCAGGAACCAGAACTCGCCGGCCGGGAGCTTGCGGGTGTCGCCGATCGAGAGCAGCGCGGTGAGCAGGGCTCCGCCGAGCACGAGGACCTGGATGATCAGGGTGAAGTGGTCGGCGGTGTAGCTGCAGGCGCGGGTGCCGGTGGTGAGGCAGAAGGTGGAGCGGTCGCCGTCGCGCAGTGGGACGAGGAGGGCGAGGGCGGCCACGAGTCCGGCGACGGCTCCGTAGCCGAGGAGCGGTTTGTGTGTCCGGGGTACGAAGAGGTCGGCGACCAGGACGACGAGTGCGACGGCCGCGACGGTGACCGGGGGCGCGATGGCGAGCCAGTCGACGGACTGGACGAGGCTGGTGGTGCTCTCGGCCGCTGTGGTCACGACTTGCCTCCTGCGAGGAGCTTCTGCACGGCCGGGTCGGTGAGGCCGAGGAGGACGGCGGGCCACAGGCCGGCCAGGACGGTGAGGGCGGCGAGGGGGGTCCAGGCGGCGAACTCGTGGTTCTGGATGTCGGGGATCCGGTGGGGTTCCTCGCGCTTGGCGCCCATGCAGACGCGGCGTACCAGGATGAGCATGTACGCGGCGGTGAGCAGGGTGCCGAACGCGGCGACCGACATGAAGGTCAGGAAGGCGGGGCGGCTCAGGCCGTCGGCGGGGTCGAAGGCGCCGAACAGTGCGAGCATCTCGCCCCAGAACCCGGCGAGGCCGGGCAGGCCGAGGGAGGCCACCGCGGTGAACGCGAGGAGGCCGCCGAGGCGGGGCGCGCTGCCGTAGAGCGCGGCGCCGGTGGCACCGGAGAGGGTGTCGAGGTCGGCGGTGCCGTACCGGTCCTTGACCGCGCCGGCCAGGAAGAACAGCAGGCCGGTGATGAGCCCGTGGGCGATGTTGGCGAAGAGCGCGCCGTTGACACCGGTGGGGGTCATGCTCGCGATGCCGAGGAGCACGAAGCCCATGTGGCCGACGGAGGAGTACGCGATCAGGCGCTTCAGGTCGCCCTTGGCGCCGGGTCTGGCGAGGGCCAGGCAGGCGAGCGATCCGTAGATGATGCCGGCGACCGCGAACGCCGCGAGGTAGGGCGCGAAGGTGTGCATGCCGTCGGGGGCGACCGGGAGCAGGATCCGGACGAATCCGTACGTGCCCATTTTCAGCAGGACGCCCGCGAGGAGGACCGAGCCGACGGTGGGGGCGGCTGTGTGGGCGTCCGGGAGCCAGCTGTGCAGCGGCCACATCGGGGTCTTGACCGCGAGTCCGATCCCGATCGCGAGAACGGCGATGACCTGCACGGACGAGGTGAGGCCGCGGCCGTTGTCAGTGGCGAGTGCCACCATGTCGAAGGTGCCGCTCTTCAGTCCGATGAGGAGCAGGCCCAGCAGCATGACGACCGAGCCGAGCAGTGTGTAGAGGATGAATTTCCAGGCGGCTGCCTGCTTCTGCGCACCGCCCCAGCGGGCGATGAGGAAGTACATCGGGATGAGGACCATCTCGAACGCCAGGAAGAACAGCAGCAGATCGAGGACGGCGAAGGTCGCGAGGGTGCCGGACTCCAGGACGAGGATCAGTGCGACGAACGCCTTCGGGGAGGGGCCCGCGGGCAGCTTGAAGTAGCTGTGGAGCGCGCAGAGGAAGGTCAGCAGCGCGGTCAGTACGAGGAGGGGGAGTGAGATGCCGTCGATGCCGAGATGGATGCGGACGTCGAGCGCCGGGATCCAGCTGATGTCGGTGGTGGCCTGCATCTTCGACGGGTGGTCGTGGTCGAAGCCGGCGGCCAGCACGATCGTGGCGACGAGGATCACGCCGGTGACGGTCACGCCGTGGCGGAGCACGGCCTGGTCGGGGTTCCTGCCCTTCAGTCCGGGCGGGGCCGGGAGCAGGGCCGCGACGGCCCCGAGGAGCGGGACGACGACGATGAACGCCAGAAGGAACTGCATCACGGATGCGCTGATATCGAACACGGCTCACGACCCGGCGTTGACGTTGGCGAAGACGACGGCGGCGACCGCCAGGACCAGGGAACCGGCGAGCAGTGCGCTGAGGTAGGTCTGCACATTGCCGGTCTGGGCACGGCGGACGGCGGTGCCGAGCCAGCGTGCGCCGGTGGCGGAGCCGCGTACGTAGGTGTCGACGACCTCGCGGTCCAGGAAGCGGACGAGGCTCGCCGCGGCCTGGACGGGGCGGACGAACAGCGCGGCGTACAGGGCGTCCAGGTGGAAGCCGTCGGCCGCGTGGCGGTGGAGCGGGCCGAGCAGCAGCCGGCCGGGGTCGGCCGGGTCGGGGGCGTCACCGGCGGCTCCGTAGGCGGCGGTGTGGCTCTCCATGGCCTCGACCTCGATGAGGGCGGGTTCCGCGTCGGGGTGGGCGACGACGACGCCCATGGGCGTCCGGGCGGCCAGTGCCGTGGTGTGGCGCCAGGCCCCGTAGGTGACGAGGCCGCCGACGAGGCCGACGCCGGTGGAGAGGACGGCTGTGGTCAGCGACGGGGCGAGGCTGTGGCCGTCGAACCAGTCGCCGATCACGCCGACGGTGAGTCCGAAGGCGATGGTGGGGACGGCCAGTACCCAGAGGACCGAGGTCATGGCGACGGGCTGCCGGCCGTGGTCGGGGGCCTCGGCGCCGCGGCCCCGGAAGGCGAGGAGCCAGAGTCGGGTGGCGTACGCGGCGGTGAGGACGGCGGCCAGGAGTCCGGCGACGAGGACGGTCCAGCCGGCGGCGGCCGGGGCGACGTGGCGGTCGCCGAGGGCGGTGTGCTCGGCGGCGACGAGGACGGCTTCCTTGGAGAAGAAGCCGGCGAACGGCGGGATGGCGGCCAGTGCGAGGAGCGCGACGGTCATCGTCCAGTAGGCGTCGGGGATGCGCTTGGCCAGGCCGCCCATGCGGGACATGGTGGCCAGCGAGTTGGTGCCGGCGGCGTGGATGACGACGCCCGCGGCAAGGAAGAGGACGGCTTTGAACGCGCCGTGCGAGAGGAGGTGGAACACGGCGGCGCCCCGGTCGCCGACGGCCAGCGCGCCGGACATGTAGCCGAGCTGGCCGATCGTGGAGTAGGCGAGGACGCGTTTGATGTCGTCCTGGGCGAGGGCGGCGAGTCCGGAGCCGATCATCGTGACGGCGGCCATGACGGCGAGGACGACGAGCGCCGCGCCCGAGGCGGCGAAGACGGGGAGCAGCCGGGCCACGAAGTAGATGCCGGCGGCGACCATCGTCGCGGCGTGGATCAGCGCGGACACGGGGGTGGGGCCGGCCATCGCGTCGGGCAGCCAGGTGTGCAGGGGGAACTGCGCGGACTTGCCCGCGACACCGGCGAGAAGGAGCAGGGCGATCACGGTGGGGTGGTCGAGGCCGTCGTGGGCGACGGATCCGAGGATGCCGGTGATGCGGAAGGTGCCGGTGTCGGCGGCGAGGGCGAACAGGCCGATGAGGAAGGGGACGTCGCCGAGCTTGGTGACCAGGAAGGCCTTGAGGGAGGCGGCGCGCGCCTCGGGCGTCTCCCAGTAGTGGCCGACCAGGAAGTACGAGCAGATGCCCATGATCTCCCAGCCGACCAGGAGCACCATCAGGTCGCCGGAGTAGACGACGAGCAGCATCGCGGAGGTGAAGAGGGAGACGAGGGCCGCGTACGAGGGGTAGCGGGGGTCGTCGCGCAGATACGCGGTCGAGTAGATCTGCACGCAGCTCGCCACGAGGGCGACCAGGACGGCGACCAGGACCGCGAAGCCGTCGAGGTGCAGGGCGAGGTCGATCGGGACCGAGCCGGTGGGGGTGAGCTGGGTCGCGGCGTCGATGGCCCGGCCGCCGCCCTGGCGGGCCGCGACGACGGCCGCGATGACGAGGGAGGCGAGGGAGGGCAGTACCGCGAGCGGGCGGACGAATTCCGGGGCGTTGCGCCCGAGCAGGAGTCCGGCCGCGGCTCCCAGGAACGGAAGGAGGGGGACGAGGACGGCGAGGGTCGTGGTGGTCACGGGGTGGCCTCTGCCTTCTTTGCCTTCCCTGCCGGAGCAGTGGCCTGGTCTTCGGTGCCGGCGGCGTGGTCGGTGCCGTCGCTGTCGCCGTCCGGGAGGGTTTCGGCCTCGTCGGTCTCGGCGGTGTCGCGGAGACGGTCGACGTCGGAGCTGCCGCGGTTGCGGTACACGGCGAGGACGATGGCCAGGCCGATACCGATCTCCGCCGCCGCGATGGCGATGGTGAACAGGGCGAGGGCTTGGCCGGAGTGCAGGGCGTCGCGGAGCCAGACGTCGAAGGCGACCAGGTTGAGGTTGACGGCGTTGAGCATCAGCTCGACGGACATCAGGACCAGGATCGCGTTGCGGCGCGCGAGCACTCCGTAGAGCCCGGTGCAGAAGAGGAGGACGGCGAGCACGGCGGGGTAGGCGAGGTGCATCAGCTCTTGTCCTCTCGGTCCTTGCGGGACAGGACGACCGCGCCGACGAGGGCGGCGAGCAGGAGCACGGAGAGCGCTTCGAAGGGGAGCACCCAGTGCCGGAAGAGGAAGGCGCCGGTGGCTTCGGTGGAGCCCTGGGCCGGCCCGTCCAGGTCGATCCAGGTGGTGCGGAAGGCGTCCACGACGACCCAGACGAGGGTGCCGGCGGCGGCGACGGCCACTGCCAGGGCGGCCCAGCGGTTCTCCGAATCGGCGTCCGGGGAGCGGCCGATGGGGGCTCTGGTGAGCATCAGGCCGAACAGCAGGAGGACGACGACGGAACCGATGTAGATCAGTACCTGCACCCAGGCGATGAACTCGGCCGTGAGCAGGAGGTATTCGACGGCGAGGCCGCCGAGCGTCACGATCAGCCAGAGGGCGGCGTGCACCAGTTGCTTGGTCGTGACGGTGATGAGGGCCGCGCCGAGGGTGGCGATGCCGACCAGGACGAAGGCGATCTCGATACCGCTCGGGGAGAGGAAGCCGGGGTGGCTCCCGGTGACGGTGATGACGGGGCCGGAGGTGGCGCCGAGGGCGGTGGCACCGACGGTGGCGGTAGCGGCAGCGGTGATCACGCCTGGCCCTCCTTGTCCGTCGGGGCGGGGTCCGTCGGGGCGGGCGGGGCGGCTGCGGCTGCTTCCTGCTCACGCTGGGTCCGGAGCTTCTCGGCCGTCTTGCGGGCGGCGGCGATCTCCTTCGGTTCCTCGGAGCCCGGGTCGAGGGCCGGCGGCTCCGGCACCGTCCACATCCACTCGCGGAGCTTGTCGCGCTCATGGGTGAGTTCGAGGATGTCCGTCTCCGCGTACTCGAACTCCGGCGACCAGAAGAGCGCGTCGAACGGGCACACCTCGATGCAGATCCCGCAGTACATGCAGAGCGAGAAATCGATGGCGAAGCGGTCCAGCACATTGCGGCTGCGCTCGCGCCCGCCGGGGGCCGCGGCGGGCACCGTCTCCTTGTGGGAGTCGATGTAGATGCACCAGTCGGGGCACTCGCGGGCACAGAGCATGCAGACCGTGCAGTTCTCCTCGAACAGCGCGATGACGCCGCGGGAGCGGGGAGGCAGTTCGGGCTGCACGTCCGGGTACTGGGCGGTGACGGTCTTCTTCGTCATCGTCCGCAGGGTGACGGCGAGACCCTTGGCCAGGCCTGCGCCGGGGATCGGGGGCACTAGTTGATCGCCACCTTCACGATGCCGGTGAGCGCGATCTGCGCGAGAGCGAGCGGGATGAGCGTGGTCCAGGCGAGCTTCTGCAGCTGGTCCTCGCGGAGGCGTGGATAGCTCACGCGCAGCCAGATGACGACGAAGGCGAGGACGGCGGCCTTCAGGAGCGTCCAGACCCAGCCCAGTCCGTCGGCGCCCAGCGGGCCGTGCCAGCCGCCGAGGAAGAGGACGGTGGTCAGTCCGCACAGCACGACGATGCCCGCGTACTCGGCGAGCAGGAAGAGGGCGAAGCGGAGGCCGGTGTACTCGGTGTACGCACCGAAGATGATCTCCGAGTCGGCGACCGGCATGTCGAACGGCGGGCGCTGGAGCTCGGCGAGTCCGGCCACGAAGAAGACCAGGGCGCCGATGATCTGCCATGGCAGCCACCACCACTCGAAGGCATCGAGGATGCCGGGAAGGGATACGGTGCCGGCCGCCATCGCCACGGAGGCGGCGGCGAGCAGCATCGGCAGCTCGTACGCGAGCAGTTGCGCGGCGGTGCGGAGGCCGCCGAGCAGCGAGAACTTATTGGCCGACGCCCAGCCCGCCATGAGCGAGCCGAGCACGCCGATGCCCATCACGGCGAGCACGAAGAAGATGCCCGCGTCGACGACCTGGCCGACCGCGCCGTCGCCGGGGCCGATCGGGATGGCGACGAGCACGAGGAGGTACGGGAGCAGCGCGACGGCGGGGGCGAGCTGGAAGACGCGGCGGTCGGCCTCGGCCGGGACGATGTCTTCCTTCTGCACGAACTTCACGCCGTCCGCGACGAGCTGGGCCCAGCCGTGGAAGCCGCCGGCGTACATGGGGCCCAGGCGGGCCTGCATGTGGGCCATCACCTTGTGTTCGGTCTGGCCCACGACGAGGGGGACGACCATGAACACCGCGAAGACGATGACGAGGTGGAGGGCGACGTCCAGTACGTCGTTCACTCGGTATCGCCTCCGGCGGGGGTGTTAGGGGGAGTGTCGGGGGTGTTGGGGGGCTCGGGGGCCTCTGAGGTGTCCGCCGCGTCGGAGGAGTGTCCGGCGGGGGGCTCGGTGAGAGGTTCGGTGGGGGGTTCCGGGGTCGGGGGTGTGGCGGTGGGGGTGCCGTTGCGCTGGGCCTCTCCCCTGCCCGCCTCTTCCCGAACCGGGGGCTCCGCTTCCGGGCCCCCGCTCCTCGGACGCCGCGGGGGCCGGGACGTGGACGCGCCCGTGCCCGACGTCTCGGCATCCGGGCCCGGAGAGTCGTCGAACGCCGGGCGGGCGTTGTGCCACGGCGCGTCCGCGGTCGGAGCCGAGCCCGCGGGCGCCCCGCCCCCGGCCGCCGGGTTGCCGGTCGCCTTGTCCTCGGTCGTCTTGCCCCCGGTCGCCTTGTCCGCAACCGCCGAATCGCCCCCGGCCGCCGGGTCCACGACCGTCGGGTCCACGACCGTCGGGACCGCCGCCGGGTCCACCGCAGTCGGGGACGCCGCCGCCGGCTGCTGGCTCGCCGAGCCGTCGCTCGCGCTGCGGGTGCGGCGGGCCGGGCGGTCGCCCGCGGGCCGCGCCGTGCGGGTGGGGCGGGTGGGGGCAGGCGGGAGCTGGCCCTTCAGCGGGCCCCATTCGTTCGGGTCGGGGACGCCGGGCGGCAGCATCGTGCGGCGCTTCGGGCCGCCGTGCTCCGACTCCCCCGGCTCCTTGGCGCCCGGCCAGGCCTTGGCCACGCGGGCGGCCAGGACGAAGTCCTTGCGCAGCGGGTGGCCCTCGAAGCCCTCGGGCAGCAGCAGCGGGACCAGGTGCGGGTGGCCGTCGAAGGCGATGCCGAACATCTCGTGCGTCTCGCGCTCGTGCCAGGCCGCGCCCGCGTAGACGTCGATCGCGGTGGGCAGCACGGCCGCCTCGTGCGGAACGGTGGTGCGGACCAGCAGCCGGCGGACCGCCGGGCCGGGTCCGGAACGGTCGGGCAGCGCGGCGAGATGCGCGCAGACCCGGAAGCCCGTGCCCGGTTCGTCCACGGCGCTCAGCCAGTCGAAATAGGTGCAGCCGAGCCCGTCGCGCGCCGTTTCCAGGGCGGCGATCCAGGAGGCGGGCGGCACATCGACGGTCAGCAGGTCGTACGCCTGCTCCGCCGTGGCGTCCTCGCCGAAGATCTCGGTGACGGCGTCCGGCAGCCGGTCGTAGCGCTCGGCGGCGGTCACTTCCGCTCCTCCCCGGACGAGTCCGGAGCGGACGGTGCCGACGGGTCCGGAGCGGACGGTGCCGGCGGTGCCGACGGTGCGGCGACCAGTCCGCTGCGCAGCGCGGTGGCGGAGGGACGGGCGGCGCCGCCCGTCCCGTAGCGCTCGCCCAGCGACTCGCGCGCGATCTTCTCCTGGAGCTTGAGGATGCCCTGGAGCAGGGCCTCCGGCCGGGGCGGGCAGCCGGGGACGTAGACGTCGACCGGGATGATCTGGTCGACGCCCTTCGTCACGGAGTACGAATCCCAGTACGGGCCGCCGCAGTTGGAGCAGGCGCCGAAGGAGATGACGTACTTGGGCTCGGGCATCTGCTCGTACAGCCGCTTCACCGCCGGGGCCATCTTGTCCGTGACGGTGCCGGAGACGACCATGAGGTCGGCCTGACGGGGACCCGGGGCGAACGGGATCACGCCGAGCCGCATGAAGTCGTGGCGGGCCATGGAGGCGGCGATGAACTCGATGGCGCAGCAGGCGAGTCCGAAGTTGAAGACCCAGAGGCTGTAGCGGCGGCCCCAGTTGAGGACCACCTTCATCGGCTCGGGTGCGAGCCGCGACAGCACGCCCAGCCGTTTCGGCTCAGGAAGGAACGTGGGTACGGAGTCGGGTGCCGGTCCGGGTACGGGACCCGACTCCGGGCCCGGCTGCGACTGCGGCTGACCGGCGGACGACGGGTTCGTCACGTCCATTCGAGGACGCCCTTCTTCCATGCGTAGAGCAGTCCCACGGCCAGGAAACCGAGGAAGATGAACATTTCCACCAGCGTCGTCGCGCCGTATCCCGGCGCGGCGAAGACGGTCGCCCAGGGGAACAGGAAGATCGAGTCGACGGCGAAGATCACGTACAGGAAGGCGTACACGTAGTACCGGACCTGGGTGTGGGCCCAGCCCTCCCCCACGGGGTCCACGCCGCACTCGTACGTGAGGAGTTTCTCCGGCGTCGGGACCACGGGGCGCAGCAGCCGGCCGGCTCCGAAGGCGACGGCGACGAACAGCACCCCGACGACGGCGAGCAGTCCGACGACCGAGTAGCTGTGGAAGTACTCCGACGCGAGAACGGTCGGTCCCGGCAGGTCCGTAACGTCCGCCACGTCCGCCCCTCGCTCCCTCAAACCTGTTCGACGATCTGTACGCACGGGAGTCTAGGCCCTGTAAAGGAACGGTAAGCAGTCGCGTCGGGCAACTGGTGGGGTTATCCCTACTTCATCGCCACCCATGAACCCCATGGCGTCGGGGTGCCCCACCCGGCACGCTGGGTGTATGACCATGAGCCCCCAGGTACCCGGCAATGACCGGCCGCCGCCCGCCCGCTCCGCCCTCGACGCGTGGACGTGGAAGGAGATCGCGCATCTCCTCGCCAATCTCCCGATGGCGATCGCCGGATTTGTTTACACGGTGTTCATGATCGGCGTCGGCGTGGGGCTCGCGGTCACGGTGATCGGTCTGCCCCTGCTGGCCGCCGGGCTGCAGGGTGCGCGGATGATCGGCCGGGCCGAGCGGGGCCGGGCGCGGAGTCTGCTCGGGCTGCGGATCGACGAGCCGAGCCCGATGGCCCGGGTCCGCCGGGAGGGGGGGTTCTTCGCCTGGCTGTGGTCGAGCCTGAAGGATCCGGTGGGCTGGCGAGCGGTGCTGTACTCCTTCATCCGACTGCCGTGGGGCGTGCTCACCTTCGCCGTGACGCTGGTGAGCCTCATCGTCGTGTGGCCGGTGCTCCCCTATACGGCGCGGCTCCTGTCCAACGCCGACCGGGGCATGGTGCGCGGGCTGCTTTCGCCCTCCGACGAACTGGAACGCCGGATCGCGGAGCTGGAGTCTGACCGGGGTGTCGTCGTCGACACCGCCTCCGCCGACCTGCGCCGCATCGAACGCGATCTGCACGACGGCGCCCAGGCCCGCCTCGTCGCCCTCGCCATGGGGCTCGGCCTCGCGAAGGAGAAGCTGACGGTCGATCCGGAGGCCGCGGCCCTGATGGTCGACGAGGCCCACGGCGAGATCAAGCTCGCCCTCCAGGAACTGCGCGACCTCGCGCGCGGCATCCACCCCGCCGTCCTCACCGACCGCGGCCTCGACGCCGCGCTCTCCGCCATCGCCTCCCGCTGCACCGTTCCCGTGACGGTGAAGGTGGATCTGCCGGGGCGGCCGGCGCAGGCCATCGAGGGCATCGCCTACTTCACCGTGTCCGAACTGCTCCAGAACGTCAGCAAGCACAGCGGGGCGCGCACGGCCTCCGTGGACGTGTGGCGGACGGCGGACCGGCTGCTGATCCAGGTCACCGACGACGGACGCGGCGGCGCCTCGATGGACGGCGGTACGGGGATGTCGGGGCTGGCCGAACGGCTGGGCGCCGTCGACGGTCTGTTCGTCCTCGACTCCCCGCCCGGCGGCCCGACGACGGTCACCGCGGAGCTGCCCTGGCGCGACCGGGAGGACGAGAAGGGCGCGGTCGGGCCCCGTAAGGACCGGACCGGAGCGGCCGAACGGCGCTGAGAGCCACGGGCCCCGACGGGCCCTGGAGGCAGCCCTGAAACAACCCTGCGGGCAGCCCTGAAGGCAGCCCTGAAGGTAGCCCTGGAGGTAGGGAAAACCCCCGGTCGAAGAGGGATACCGGCCTCATGGTGGGCCGCTCGGCGGGCCAGCACAATTGAAGTACGCACAACAGTACGCACAGCAGTACGCACAGCAGTACGCACGGCAGACAGAGGCAGTCACGCAGGCGGCCACGCAGGCAGTCGCACCGACAGCCACACAGGCAGCCGCCGAGGCAGTAACCGAGCAGAGGAAACGGACGGAACCCATGGCCACGGCATACGGACCGGACACGCGGGACCATGAGCGACCGGGGACCGGCTTCGGGGACCGCCCCGCGGAGAGGCATTTCTTCCCGGCCTGGCTGCGCGCGCCCCTTGAGGGCCGGACCTGGCGCGAGTTCGCCTATCTGCTGCTGAGCCTGCCGATCAGCGTCGTGCTGTTCTCCTTCGCGATCACCATGGTGTCGCTGAGCGCCGGCCTGCTGATCACCTTCCTGGGGATTCCCGTCCTGGCCGCCGGGCTGAGCGTGTGCCGTGGCTTCGGGGCGATGGAGCGGGCCAGGGCCCGTGGCCTGCTGAAGCTGGACGTGCCCGCTCCCGCGCCGGTACGCGGCCGGACCGGGGGTCTGATGTCCTGGGTCGGGGCGGTCCTGAAGAGCGGGGTGTCCTGGCGGCACCTGCTCTACTCGGTGCTGCACTTCCCGTGGGCGGTCTTCGCCTTCAGCGTCTCGCTGACCTTCTGGTCGTGGGGCTGGGCGGCCCTCACCTACCCGCTGTGGCACTGGGTGTTCCCGACGCATGTGGGGGTCAGCGGCATCCAGCTGTACGGGGACGCCACCCACCAGGTCTATCTGGACTCCACCTTCGATCTGGGGGCGACCAGCGCCATGGGGCTGGTGATCGTCCTGATCACGCCGTGGATCATCCGCGGTCTGGCCTCGGTGGACCGGCTGATGGTGGCCGGGCTGCTGGGTCCGTCCCGGCTGGCGACACGGGTCACGGAGCTGGAGTCGGACCGGGGTGTCGTCGTCGACACGGCCGCCGCCGACCTGCGCCGCATCGAACGTGATCTGCACGACGGCGCCCAGGCCCGCCTCGTCGCCCTCGCCATGGATCTGGGGCTCGCCAAGGAGAAGCTGACCAAGGACCCGGAGGCCGCGGCCCTGATGGTCGACGAGGCGCACGGCGAGGTCAAGGTCGTCCTCCAGGAACTGCGCGACCTGGCCCGCGGCATCCACCCCGCCGTCCTCACCGACCGCGGCCTCGACGCCGCGCTCTCCGCCATCGCCTCCCGCTGCACCGTCCCGGTCACGGTCGAGGTGGACCTGGCGTCCCGGCCGGCGCAGGCCATCGAGGGCATCGCCTACTTCACCGTGTCCGAACTGCTCCAGAACGTCAGCAAGCACAGCGGGGCGCGCACGGCCTCCGTGGACGTGTGGCGCACCGCGGACCGGCTCCTGCTCCAGGTCACCGACGACGGACGCGGCGGCGCCGACCTGACGTCGGGCAGCGGGCTCGCCGGTCTGACCGAGCGACTGGACGCGGTGGACGGGGTCCTGGTCGTCGAGTCCCCGGTGGGCGGCCCGACCAAGATCACGGCCGAACTCCCCTGGCGCGGCTGACCGGCCTCCGCCCTCCTCCTCTCCCGGCCCGGTCGCCGGGCGGTCCCGAATACCGGGCCCGCCCCGCGACCGGGCTGCCCCGCGCCCCGCCCGGCCACCGCGTCGCCCCGCGCCCCGCGAGGCGACGCAACCCGGCAACGCAACCCTCCGAACGTTCACGGCGTCACCGCCGATACTGAGATGCTGGGAGACCGGGAGACCGGAAACCTGAACGGCATACGGGCGGGAACAGCGAGCAGTGGGGGAAAAGGACGTCGTGGTGGAGGACAGGGTGCGCGTAGTCATCGCCGAGGATTCGGTACTGCTCCGGGAGGGACTCACCCGGCTGCTGACCGATCTCGGTCATGACGTCGTGGCAGGGGTCGGGGACGCGGAAGCCCTGATCGCGACGGTGGGCGAGCTCGCCGCGCAGGACGCGCTGCCCGATGTGGTGGTCGCCGACGTGCGGATGCCGCCGACCCACACCGACGAGGGTGTGCGCGCCGCGGTGCGGCTGCGCAAGGAGTACCCCGGGATCGGGGTGCTGGTCCTTTCGCAGTACGTGGAGGAGCAGTACGCCACCGAGCTGCTGGCCGGGTCCAGCCGGGGTGTCGGGTATCTGCTGAAGGACCGGGTCGCCGACGTGCGGGAGTTCGTCGACGCGGTGGTCCGGGTGGCGCAGGGCGGGACGGCGCTGGACCCCGAGGTGGTGGCGCAGTTGCTGGGCCGGAGCCGTAAGCAGGATGTGCTGGCCGGGCTGACGCCGCGTGAGCGCGAGGTCCTCGGCCTGATGGCGGAGGGGCGGACGAACTCGGCGGTGGCCAAGCAGCTGGTGGTGAGCGACGGCGCGGTGGAGAAGCACGTCAGCAACATCTTCCAGAAGCTCGGGCTGTCCCCCAGCGACGGCGACCACCGGCGGGTGCTGGCCGTGCTGACCTATCTGAACTCCTGATGGAACACCTCTGAACTGCTGATGGAACACCCAACCATCTGACACTCTGTCAGATGGTTGCCGGGGTACTTCCCGGCAACGTCCGGACAGGGCACCCGGCGACTCGCTCCAGGCCGCCTCCAGTGAGGCTCCGGCGAGGAACCGGGTGGCTGATGAATCATGACGGAACAGCGCCGAAAAGCGTCTCAAAATGCCGTCCACCATGTGATCGGCCAGAGGAAGGCGACCCTTACAGACGTAGGGTGGGGCCTGGGACCGCCGGCGGGCCGGATGGTTCCGAGCCGCCGCGCCGAGGGAGGTCCAGTAAGTGACCAGCCAGGTCAGTAGCCCAGCCGATCAGGCCGATGAGGCCAGTGAGGCGCTCGTGGGGGGACAGCGTGCCCCCCAGTCCGCACCGGGCAACGGTGACAAGGAGATCCGCCGTCTGGACCGGGTGATCATCCGCTTCGCGGGTGACTCCGGCGACGGTATGCAGCTCACGGGTGACCGGTTCACCTCGGAGACCGCATCCTTCGGGAACGATCTCTCCACCCTGCCGAACTTCCCCGCCGAGATCCGGGCCCCCGCAGGCACCCTGCCGGGCGTGTCGTCGTTCCAGCTGCATTTCGCCGACCACGACATCCTGACTCCCGGCGACGCACCCAATGTGCTCGTCGCGATGAACCCGGCCGCGCTCAGGGCCAATATCGAGGATGTGCCGCGCGGCGCCGAAATCATCGTGAACACCGATGAGTTCACCAAACGCCCCATGGCCAAGGTCGGATACACGACAAGTCCGCTGGAGGACGGCTCGCTGGAGGCGTACAACGTCCACCCGGTGCCGCTGACCACCCTCACCATCGAGGCGCTGAAGGAGTTCGGGCTCTCCCGAAAGGAGGCCGAGCGCTCCAAGAACATGTTCGCACTCGGGCTGCTCTCCTGGATGTACCACCGTCCGACCGAGGGCACCGAGACCTTCCTGCGGGCCAAGTTCGCCAAGAAGCCGCAGATCGCCGAGGCGAACGTGGCCGCTTTCCGGGCCGGCTGGAACTTCGGGGAGACCACCGAGGACTTCGCGGTCAGCTATGAGGTGGCCCCGGCCTCCCAGGCCTTCCCCACCGGCACGTACCGCAACATCTCGGGGAACCTCGCGCTGTCCTACGGGCTGATCGCGGCGGGCCGGCAGGCTGACCTGCCGGTCTATCTGGGCTCCTACCCGATCACCCCGGCCTCCGACATCCTGCACGAGCTGTCCAAGCACAAGAACTTCGGCGTGCGCACCTTCCAGGCCGAGGACGAGATCGCGGGCATCGGCGCCGCACTGGGTGCCGCGTTCGGCGGTGCGCTCGGGGTGACGACCACGTCGGGGCCGGGGGTGGCCCTGAAGTCGGAGACCATCGGCCTCGCCGTCTCCCTCGAACTGCCGCTGCTGATCATCGACATCCAGCGCGGCGGGCCGTCCACCGGCCTGCCCACCAAGACCGAACAGGCCGACCTGCTCCAGGCGATGTACGGGCGCAACGGCGAGGCCCCGGTGCCGATCGTGGCCCCGAAGACCCCGGCGGACTGCTTCGACGCGGCGCTCGACGCCGCCCGGATCGCCCTGACCTACCGCACCCCGGTCTTCCTCCTCTCCGACGGCTACCTGGCCAACGGCTCCGAGCCCTGGCGCATCCCCGAGGTCGACCAGCTCCCGGACCTGCGGGTGCAGTTCGCCGGCGGCCCGAACCACGAGCTGGCCGACGGCACCGAGGTCTTCTGGCCGTACAAGCGCGACCCGCAGACCCTGGCCCGCCCCTGGGCGGTCCCCGGCACCCCCGGCCTCGAACACCGCATCGGCGGCATCGAGAAGCAGGACGGCACCGGCAACATCTCCTACGACCCCGCCAACCACGACTTCATGGTCCGCACCCGGCAGGCCAAGATCGACGGCATCGAGGTCCCGGACGTGGAGGTCGACGACCCCGCGGACGCCAGGACGCTGGTCCTGGGCTGGGGCTCCACGTACGGCCCCATCACCGCCGCCGTCCGCCGGCTGCGCGCCGCCGGGCACCCCATCGCCCAGGCACATCTGCGCCATATCAATCCGTTCCCGCGGAATCTCGGCGAGGTGCTGAGGCGTTACGACAAGGTGGTCGTCCCGGAGATGAACCTCGGGCAGCTGGCCACGCTCATCCGGGCCAAGTACCTGGTGGACGCGCACAGTTACACCCAGGTCAACGGCATGCCGTTCAAGGCCGAGCAGCTCGCGACGGCCCTCAAGGAGGCCATCGATGCCTGAGACCGTTTCCGAGACCGCGCCCGCGGCCATGTCCGAAACCAATGAACTCCTTCAGCTGGTGCCGAAGTCCGAGGCCAAGCAGTCCATGAAGGACTTCAAGTCCGACCAGGAAGTGCGCTGGTGCCCCGGCTGCGGCGACTACGCGGTCCTCGCCGCCGTGCAGGGCTTCATGCCCGAGCTGGGTCTGGCGAAGGAGAACATCGTCTTCGTCTCCGGTATCGGCTGCTCCTCCCGTTTCCCGTACTACATGAACACCTACGGGATGCACTCGATCCACGGCCGCGCCCCGGCCATCGCCACCGGACTCGCCTCCTCCCGGCGGGACCTGAGCGTCTGGGTGGTCACCGGTGACGGCGACGCGCTCTCCATCGGCGGCAACCACCTCATCCACGCGCTGCGCCGCAATGTGAACCTGAAGATCCTGCTGTTCAACAACCGGATCTACGGGCTCACCAAGGGCCAGTACTCCCCGACCTCCGAGATCGGGAAGATCACCAAGTCGACGCCGATGGGCTCGCTGGACGCCCCCTTCAACCCGGTGTCGCTGGCCATCGGCGCGGAGGCGTCCTTCGTCGCCCGCACGGTCGACTCCGACCGCAAGCACCTCACGAGCGTGCTGCGCGCGGCGGCCGAGCATCCCGGCACGGCGCTGGTGGAGATCTACCAGAACTGCAACATCTTCAACGACGGCGCGTTCGAGGTCCTCAAGGACCGGGAGCAGGCCCAGGAGGCCGTGATCCGGCTGGAGCACGGGCAGCCGATCCTCTTCGGCACCGACAACTCCAAGGGTGTCGTGCGGGACTCGCTGACGGGTGATCTGTCGGTGGTCGCGGTCACCGAGGAGAACCGCTCGCAGATCCTCGTCCACGACGCGCACGCCGCCGGCCCGAACACCGCGTTCGCGCTGTCCCGGCTCGCCGACCCGGACACCCTGCACCACACCCCGATCGGGGTGCTGCGCAGTGTCGAACGGCCGGTCTACGACACGCAGATGGCGGAGCAGCTGGACACCGCCGTCGAGCGGGACGGCAAGGGCGACCTGGGCGCGCTGCTCGCGGGCAACGACAACTGGACCGTGGTCGGTTAGCCCGCTTCCGTACGGATCACCGCGCGCGGCCGGGGCCCCTGTTCACGGGCCCCGGCCGCGCGCTGTCGGTCGGGGCGGTCGGGAGACGGCGCGGCGGCTACTTCGGCGGGTTGAGTCTGCGGAAGTACGTCCAGCTGGTCTCGTTCGGCTCGCTCCACCTCTCCGGGGCGCGGGCGAACTCCGGGTGGTGGTCGGCGATGTAGGCGCGGGTCCGCTCGGGCACCTCGGCGTACGAGCCGAGTTTGCGGCCCCGGCAGTGGAAGGTGAGGCCGCCGGGCCGCTGTCCGCGGGCCATCCACGGGAGCCACGGTGACATCCGGGTCCACGACATGGTGGCCGGGACGCCGGGTGCCGGACCGGCCAGGTCGGCACGGTCGGCGAAGAACTGGAAGAGCTCCAGGGCCTTGTACGTGTCTCCGGCCGAGTGGACGGGGTACTGGGCCACCGGCAGCGGCGAGGCGTACGCGAGCGGGATCTCCAGGCTGAAGCAGACCTGTCCGCCGAGCTCGGTCGTCGGGATCGGGAAGGGGCGCCACTTCTGGTTCGCCGGGTCGTTCCAGACGTGCACCACCGGCAGGTCCTGCCAGGTCTCCAGGATGTCGCGGCTTGTGGGGTCCAGGTAGAAGGCGGCCTCGCGGGTGAGCAGTTGGCAGGCGTCCGGACCGGCTTCGGCGTCCTGGACCAGGCGGGCGACGTTGACCCCCTCGAAGCCGAAGACACGCCGGTAGGGCTCGTCGGGCGACCAGGCGTACACGTCTCCGGACCACCAGTAGGTGACCTCCTCGCCGTCGAGCGAGGCGCGGGTGCGGGCGAAGGACCGGAGCAGCTCTGCGGGTGTCGTCATACCGGCCACTCTGCGCGTTTCCCGCCCGGTCGGGCGGGAAACGCCCGGGCCGGCCGGCGGAAACGGCCGGAAAGCGGCGGCCAAGGTGAACAGCGCGGACCGTACGGAGAGGGCGGACCGTGCGGGGAGGGCGAGCAGTGCGGGGAAGGCGAGCAGGCAGCCGCGCCGCGCACCGCCGGAAGTGACTTCGGGGGCCGCGCGACCTTGCCGAACGGGCTGTCTTTCGGGACGTCCGGCGATTGCGGACCGGGCTCCGGCCGGCCGCCGAGCACCATGTGGCCATGACCCAGGACCCTCCGGCGTACCGAATCAAACGACATCTGCTCGGCAAACCGCTGACCACCGAGAACATCAGCCAGGAGAAGCTGAACAACCGGACGGCGCTCGGGGTGCTCGCCTCCGACTGCATCAGTTCGTCCGCGTACGGTTCCGAGGAGATGCTCCGGGTTCTCGTACCCGTCGTCGGCGCCGCCGCCTTCACGCTGATCATGCCGGTGACCTTCGCGATCCTGCTGGTACTGCTGCTGCTGACGCTCTGTTACAGCGATGTGGTGACGATCTACACCCGGGCGGGCGGGTCGTACGTCGTGGCCCGGGAGAACTTCGGGCCGAACGTCGCACAGATCGCCGCCGTGGCGCTGCTCGTCGACTACATCGTCACCGTCGCCGTGCAGGTCTCGGCCGGCACCAACGCCCTCATCTCGCTCGCCCATCTGGTCGGCAACAGCTTCACCGGCCTGGACCACCTCCAGCTCCCGGTCTCCGTCGCCGTGATCGTGATCCTCGCGTACGGGAATCTGCGCGGGGTCCGTGAGGCGGGCCGGCTCTTCGCGCTGCCCGCCTATCTCTTCATGGCCGCCGTCGGTCTGATCCTGCTCGCCTCCGCGGTGCGCGGGCTCACCGGCGGGCTGCCGCACGCCGATCTGCACGCCGACGGAGTCGTACCGCTCGGCACCCCGGGCAACGGCTGGCTCTACGGCGCCTCGCTCTTCATCGTGCTGCGCGCGTTCGCCAACGGCGGCTCGTCCCTCACCGGGCTCGAAGCGATCTCCAACGGCATCTCCGCGTTCCGTGAGCCCCAGGGCCGCAACGCCCGCCACACCCTCATCACCATGAGCGTGATCCTCGGCGTCCTGGTGCTCGGAGTCTCCACGCTGGCGCACTTCACCCATGCCGTCCCGTACACGGACGGCACGCCGACCGTCATCGCGCAGGAGGCCCATCTCGCCTTCGGCGACGGGGTCATCGGCACGGTCGGGCTGGTCTTCGTACAGCTGGCGACCGCGCTGGTCCTCTACACCGGTGCCAACACCCCGTTCACCGGTTTCCCCTACCTCGCCAGTTTCGTCGCCGAGGACCGGTTCCTGCCAAGGGTGCTGACCCGGCGCGGGCACCGCCTCGCGTTCTCGAACGGCATCGTCGCGCTGACCGTCGTCTCACTGGCGCTGTTGGTGGCGACCGGTGCCAGCGTGGACAAGCTGGTGGCGCTGTACGCGATCGGCGTGTTCACCGCGTTCACCATGGCGGGGGCCGGACTCACCGTCTACCACCTGCGGCGCCAGGACCGTTACCGCAGAATGAAGATCACGCTCAACGCGCTCGCCGCGGCCACCTCGGCCGCCGTCGTACTGATCTTCGCGGTCACCAAGTTCACCGAGGGCGCCTGGCTGGTCGTGGTGGTCTTCCCGCTCGGAGTGTGGACGCTGATGCGGATCAACCGCGAGTACCGGCGCGAGGCCGCAGCGCTCCAGGCCATCCGCGCCCCGGGCGCGGACCGGGCGGTCTACCGGCGCCATCTGGTCCTGGTCCTCGTCGAGACGCTCGACCTGGCGACGCTGATGGCGCTGCGGTACGCCCATGAGCTGCGCCCCGACGAGATCCGGGCGGTGCACTTCGCGATCGACGAGGCGTACGCCAGACGGCTGGCCGCCCGCTGGGAGGCGACGGACGCCACCGCCGTGTCGCTGGAACTGGTGGAGTGCCCCGACCGGCGGCTGCGCCACGCGATGAAGGAGCTCGCTTCCCGCTCCACCGAGGACGGGGACACCTGGCTGACGGTCCTGGTACCCCGGCGGACGTACAGAAACGTACTCGGGAAGGTGCTGCACCGGGGCACGGGCGAGAAGATGGCGAAGACGCTGACGCAACTGCCGCACGTGGTCGTGACGATCCTGCCGTTCGACGTCTCGCGTGCGCTGTCGGCGATGGAGAGGCGGCCGTAGGTCCGGCAGGACTGGCCACCGGGCGAGGCGGCAGCAGGTCCAGCAGGACCGACCACCGGCGAGGCGGCTCAGCCCGGCCGGCCGCCGGAAGCGGCCCGGCTGCCCGCGTCGTACGCCGTCCGCGCCGCGTCCACCGCGTCCAGGCGCCGCTCCGACCAGCGCGCCAGGCCCCACACCTGCTCGGCGGCCTCCCGGCCCACATCGGTGAGCGTGTAGTCCACCCGTGGCGGGATGACCGGTTTGGCGTCCCGGTCCACGAAGCCGTCGCGCTCCAGGGTCCGGAGCGTCTGCGCCAGCATCTTCTCGCTGACCCCGCCGACCTCGCGGCGCAGCTCACTGAAGCGGTACGAGCGCTCCAGCAGGGCAGCGAGCACCAGGACTCCCCAGCGGCTGGTGACGTGTTCGAGCACGCCCCGGGAAGGGCACATCGGCTCCCGCACGTTCGGCGGCGACGTGTCCGGCCGCCCGGCGTCCGAGTGTCGCTCCTCTTCCCGTTCTCGTTCCGCGTTCCTTACGCCCATGCCAGTACCTTACTTCAAAGTGCGTACTTTCTTTTGGTTAGTGCCATGCCTAAGGTGAGTAACAGAAAGCGCTAACGGAACGTAAGTACCCAAAGAGGAGCAGCACCCCATGAGCATCGTCGTCACCGGAGCCACCGGAGAGCTCGGCCGCCTCGTCATCGACCGGCTGCTGACCACCACACCCGCCGACGGCATCGCCGCCGTCGTCCGCGACAAGGAGAAGGCCGCCGGCCTCGCCGCCCGCGGCGTCGAGCTCCGGATCGCCGACTACGACCGGCCGGAGACCCTGACCGGGGCCTTCCGGGCCGGTGACCGGGTCCTGCTGATCTCCGGCAGCGAGGTCGGCAGCCGGGTCGCGCAGCACACCGCGGTCATCGACGCGGCCAAGGCGGCGGGCGTGGCGCAGCTCGCGTACACCGGCGTCCTCGGCGGCCCCGACGCGGACTTCCTGCTGGCCGCCGAACACAAGGTGACCGAGCAGCTGATCCTGGACTCCGGCCTGCCGTACACCTTCCTGCGCAACGGCTGGTACACCGAGAACTACACGGAGAACCTGGCCCCCGTCCTGGCCCACGGCGCCGTCGTGGCCAACGCGGGCGACGGCAGGGTCGCCTCCGCCACCCGCGCCGACTACGCCGCCGCGGCCGCCGCCGTGCTGACCGGCGAGGGCCATCTGGGCAGGGCCTACGAGCTGAGCGGCGATGTCGCCTGGTCGCTCGCGGAGTACGCCGCCGAGGTCGCCAGGGCCTCCGGCAAGGAGATCGTCCACAAGGACGTCCCGGCCGCCGTGCACCAGGAGATCCTGGTCGGCGCCGGTCTGCCCGCCGACTTCGCCGCGATCCTCGTGGACGTGGACGAGGCGGTGCGGCGCGGGCTGCTGGCCGGTACCGGCGGCGACCTGGCCCGGCTGATCGGCCGCCCGACGACCCCGCTCGCCGAGACCGTCGCGGCAGCGGTCGCCGCTTCGTAGCGAAATGCCCGCGGCAGGGCGCGCGACGGGCCACCGAGCCCGGTGTCATGACCGTCTGGCGATACGGCAATGACACCGGGCCCGGTGGGCGCTACCGTCGTCAGGTTGACGGAGCGTCGACGCGCATCTGCCAGGAGGGCCCGTGAAGGGGACAAATGAACAGCGGGCCGGGCTCCTGTCCGGATTCGCCGCCTACGGCCTGTGGGGTCTGGTCCCGCTCTTCTGGCCCCTGCTGAAACCGTCCGGCGCGGTCGAGATCCTCGCCCACCGCATGGTCTGGTCGCTCGCCGTCGTCGGCGTCGCACTCCTCGTACTGCGCCGCTGGTCCTGGGTGGGCGAGCTGCTGCGACAGCCGCGGAAGCTGGCGCTGATCACCGTCGCCTCGGTCGTGATCAGCATCAACTGGGGCCTGTACATCTGGTCCGTGAACCACGGCCATGTCGTCGAGGCCTCCCTCGGCTACTTCATCAATCCGCTGGTCACCATAGCCATGGGCGTCCTGCTCCTGGGCGAACGGCTGCGCCCCGCGCAGTGGGTGGCGGTCGGCACCGGCGCGGCATCGGTGCTCGTCCTGGCGATCGGCTACGGGCAGCCGCCCTGGATCTCGCTGGTCCTGGCGTTGTCCTTCGCGACGTACGGCCTGATGAAGAAGAAGGTCAACATGGGCGGCCTGGAGTCGCTCGCGGCCGAGACCGCGGTGGTGTTCGTGCCCGCGCTCGGCTATCTGCTGTGGCTGGGTGCGCGGGGCGAGTCGACCTTCGCCTCCGCGGGCGCCGGTCACGCGGCCCTGCTCGCCGCGACGGGGGTGGTGACGGCCGGGCCGCTGATCCTGTTCGGGACCGCGGCGATCCGCGTACCGCTTTCCACCCTCGGCCTGCTCCAGTATCTGGCGCCGGTCTTCCAGTTCCTCCTCGGGATCGTGTACTTCCACGAGGCGATGCCGCCGGAGCGGTGGGCCGGCTTCGGCCTGGTCTGGCTGGCACTCACGCTGCTGACCTGGGACGCGCTGCGGACGGCGCGCCGCACGAAAATGCAGGCGCTGGCCGCGCGGCAGGCCGCGGCGAAGGCGGCCGAGCCGGTCGAGCCCGCCGCGGACGATTCCGCTTCCCCTTCCGCGGCGAAGGCCCAGACGCCATAACCCACACCCTGAAATTATTTACTCGGTTGCGTTTCTGACTCGGTTGCGTTTTCATGGTTCTCAACGGAACCGGCAACCGAGGAGTACGCATGCCCAAGCCCCCGACCACCGTGCTGATCACAGGATCCGGGCCGACCGGTCTGACCCTGGCCATCGATCTGGCCCGGCGGGGCATCGGCGTACGGATCATCGACAAGTCCCCGCAGTTCCCGCGCAGCTCCCGGGCCAAGGGCCCCAACCCGCGGTCCCTGGAGGTCCTGGAGGACCTCGGCGTCGTCGACGAGGTGCTGGCCGCCGGATCGGCGCCGCTGCCGATGCGCAAGTACCGCGGCGGAGTGGTGATCGCCGACGCCGATCCGTACGCGGCGACCCGCCCGACGCCGGACGCCCCCTACGACCGCCCGTGGCTGATCGCCCAGTGGCGGCTGGAGGAGATCCTGCGCGCCCGGCTCGCGGAGTACGGCGTACGGGTCGAGCTCGGCGCCGAGCTCGTGGGGCTGGCCCAGGGCGACGACTCGGTGACGGCGACCCTGGCCGGCGGCCGGGAGATCGAGGCCGGCTACGTGGTGGGCTGCGACGGCGCCCACAGCGCGGTGCGCAAGCTGCTCGGCGTCCCGTTCGAGGGGAAGACGGACGAGGGGCAGGCGATGGTCTGCGGCGACGTCGAGGCGGAGGGCCCGGACCGCGGCATCTGGCACCAGTGGTTCGACGAGGACGGCGGCGTGATGCTCTGCCCGATCCCCGGCACCCGGTCGGGCTGGTGGT
The DNA here is from genome assembly GCF_007829885.1 of Streptomyces brevispora. Taxonomy (NCBI): domain Bacteria; kingdom Bacillati; phylum Actinomycetota; class Actinomycetes; order Kitasatosporales; family Streptomycetaceae; genus Streptomyces; species Streptomyces brevispora. Next base: position 3,751,774 of record NZ_VIWW01000001.1, on the reverse strand, counting down.
TCCAGGCCGCCCCCGAGACGGACACCGCCGGCCGCCCCGTACCCCCGTCGCTGGAGAGCTTCCAACGGCTCTTCGCCAAGCACTCCGGACTGCCCGGCGGCCATCTGTCGCGGGCCACCCTGCTCTCCACGTACCGGGTCAACGAGCGCATGGCGGACCGCTACCGGGTGGGCCGGGTGTTCCTGGCCGGTGACGCCGCGCATGTGCACTCCATCGCGGGCGGGCTGGGCATGAACACCGGCATCCAGGACGCGTACAACCTGGGCTGGAAGCTGGCCCGGGTCGCCACCGGCCGGGCGGCGCCGCAGCTGCTCGACACGTACGAGGAGGAGCGGCTGCCGATCGCCGCCCACACCCTGGACATCACCGCGGAGCGGCTGCGGGCCACGCTGGAGGCCATCAAGGAGCCGGGCGGCGGCCTGGACTCGGCGGTCACCCCGCAGACCTACGGCCTGGGCAACGGCTACCGCTGGAGCTCCCTGGCCCCCGCCGGCGGCACCGCCCGGCTGCGCGCGGGCGACCGCGCGCCGGACGCACCCTGCCGCGACACGGCCACCGGAGCGCCCCGCCGGCTGTTCGAGGCCTTCGCCGGACCGCACTTCACCCTGCTCGGCTTCGGCGCGGGCACCGCACAGACCCTCCGGGAGGCGACCGCGGCACACGGCGACGAGCTGCGGGCGTACGCGGTGGACCCGGCGGACGGCACGGGCGGGGGCGCGCCGCACGGGCTGGCCGACGACGACGGCCGGGCCCGCTCGGCGTACTGCGTCGGGCCGGACGAGGACGTGCTGGTACTGATCCGGCCGGACAACCACGTGGGCCTGATCGCCGCGGCCGGGGACCGTCCGGCCGTCGGGGAGTACCTGAAGGGCGCGGCATTGGAGCGAGCTTGAGCGAGTCACAGCGGGCATCCTCGCGATGACCCGCTGCTTATATTTTCCTCACATCTTATGACCCGATCTCTGCGTACCTCCCGGGCGTCCCGCACGCTTCTGCGCACCGCGACCGCCACCGCCGCACTCTCCGCCGTGTCCGTCCTCGCCTGCGGAATCGCTCCCACCGCGGTCGCGGACGACACCGTGCAGGTGGTCCACCAGGACGGGCTCGGGCCGAACGGCCCCTGGCTCCGCCTCCAGGAGACGACCCCCGACCGGGAGCCGGGCGTCCAGGAGGTCTCCCCGAAGCCCGACCCGGTCCATCTGAACGGCAGCCTGCGGCTGGCCATCGCGGCCGGGCAGCAGGCCCAGGCCGCCCACTACTTCAACGCGACCTGGACGCCGGAACCGATGCAGCCGCTGCTGAACGGGGGCGTCTCGTACTGGGCGTACACGGCGTCCGAGGGCTCCAGCGTCACGAACATCGGCGCCAACCTCCAGCTCCCGGCGTCCTGCGGGGGCTTCACCACCCTGTCGTTCGAGCCCGGCAACAACACGGATGTGCAGGGCGCGGCGCTGAAGCCGGACACCTGGCAGAAGTACCGGCTCACCGGCAGCTCCGTGATGCGGACCTCGCGCGCCGTGGCGGGCGTCCCGGCGGGCGCGGACGCTCCGCTGTCGCACTTCGTCACGGCGTGCGAGGGGGCGTACGGGGTGATCGCCGACATCGGCCGGCTCGGCGACCCGAACGGCACGCTGAACACCTACGTCGACAACATCACCGCCAAGGGCACCACCTGGGACTTCGCCGTCACCGGCCGGGCGTCGGCGGCGCTCACGGTCGCCGAGGAGATCAGGGCGGGAGGCGACCCCCGTCCGGCCGACGCCTCCTACAGCGACCCGGCGGACGGCCCCGAGTACCAGGGCATCGGCACGCGTCTGACGCTCAAGGGACCGGCGGGCCTCCGGGCGGACCAGCTGACCGTCATGTCCGAGGGCTCCGAAGTCCCCCTGACCCGGCTGCCGAACGGAACGTTCACCGGCGAACTGCACACCAGCCTCCGGGCGGGCGCCACGCTGGAGCCGGGCGGAAAGGCGGGTGCCGCGTTCACCCTGGCCGCCGCGAAGGGTGCGCCGACAGGCCGGCTCGACGTGACGACCGAACTGACCGTCACCGTCGACGGCACCGACGGTCCGGTGCGCACGGGCGTGAGCGCCACGGACCACAGCCGGATCACGGCCGGCACCAAGCCCAGCCCCTCGCCCTCCCCCACGCACCCCCACCCCGGTGGCGGACAAGGCCACTGGGGCGGCAACCACGGCAGCGGCGGCTCACCCGCCCAGCCGAACGGCCCGGTCGACACGGGTGACGGCACCACCGCCCTGACCGCCTCCGGCGCCGACGGCCTCTCCGACCCCGGCCTGGCGATCGGCGCGGCCGGGCTGCTGGCGGCGGTGGCCGCCACCGTCGGCAGCCTCCGCGCGGCGCGGGGCCGACGCGGCTGAGCTCCCGCACACCACGGGAACGGCCGCCCCGGCGGCCGCTCCCGCGCCCGACCGGGCCGATCCCGGCCGCCGCAGGTCCGGGCAGACCGAGAGCGTCACCGCGCCCGAACACCGATTCGAGCCCAGTGTGGGGCCGGCCGACCAATAATCGAGCCATGCCTCTTGACTGGAAGATCGTCATCGACGCCGGCGACCCGCACGCCCAGGCCGGATTCTGGTCCGCCGCCCTCGGCTACGAGATCGAGGACAACAGCCCCCTGGTGGAACGCCTCCTGGAACTCGGAGCCGTACCGGAGGCGATCACGACGACCGCGCACGGCCGGAAGGCCTGGCTCGACCTGGCGGCGGCCCGGCACCCGGACGACCCGTACGAGCAGGAGAGCGGCACGGGCCTCGGGCGCCGACTGCTCTTCCAGCGCGTCCCCGAGCCCAAGTCGGTGAAGAACCGCCTCCACCTGGACGTGCACGCCGGGCCGGAGCGCCGCGAGGCGGAGGTGGCCCGGCTGGAGGGGCTGGGCGCGAAGGTGCTCCGCGAGGTCGCGGAACCGGGGGGGACATGGACGGTGCTCAGCGACCCGGAGGGCAACGAGTTCTGCGTGCAGTAGGCGCGTGCGGGACGGCAACGATGCCACCCCGCACAACACTGGCCGGGCGAGGGCCCGCCTTGGTCGCCCGGCAGTCGCGGAGTCACGCACGAGCGAGCATCCGGACAGGTGCCGGGGCGAGCAGGGGACGGCGGCTAGGGCGTACCAGCACGTCTCGTCGCGTACCGGGAACAGCTACCGGAGACCCGCCGCGAGCCGGTACGGCGCGTGATCGTTCAAGGGCCGCCCCACCACGCGGCACGCGGTGGGGCTTCGTGCTGCCGCCCGGAACCGCTCACCCCGTCGGCTCACGTCCTCGTACGGCGGCAACGGCCTCAACCGCTCATGACCGCGGCTTCCACTCCTCGGACAGCAGCCCCAGAACGACCTCGTCCGCGAATGCGCCGTACACCCATGCCGAGCGGCGCAGGGTGCCCTCCAGGGTGAATCCGGACCTGGTCGCCGCCTTGATCATCGGAAGGTTGTCCGAGAGGGTCTCGATCTGCAGCCGCTGCAGCCCCCGCACCACGAATCCGTAGTCGCACAGTGCGCGCACGACGTCGGTGCCGAGGTTGCGGCCCCGGAAGTCCGGCCGCAGCGAGATCCCCAGGTGCGCCGTCCTGTTGTGGCTGTCAATGCCCCACAACAGCGCTTCACCGGCCAGTTCCCGCGCGGACAGCTCGACCACCGAGAAGCACGCCGCTTCGTCGGAGGGTTCGGCGATCGTGTAGGGGGAGTGCGTCGATCCCGGCGCGATGGGCTGCCACGGGCGGGAATCGGCGCGTGAGCGCGTCACCACGTCGTCGTACAGCTCGGACTGGAGGACCTGGACGTCACTTTCGTGGCGGGCTCGAAGCCCGATGCTTCCGCTGCGTATCACCCGGCAGTCCTATCCGCTGGGCCGCGGCCGGACAATCCAATTACGCGACCGGCCGCCGCGGGCGAGGCCCTGGGCGGGTCCGTTCCCACCGGGGAAGCGGGACCAAGGGCTCCTCGTCGGCCCCGCTCCCCCGGCGGATGCCTGGACCCGACCGTTTACCCTCGCCCCATGCCTCTCCCGCCCGCATACGCCCTCGTCGCCACGGACCTGGACGGCACCCTGCTGCGCCGGGACGACACCGTGAGCCCCCGCACCCGCGCCGCGCTCGGCCTCGCCGCTGCCGCCGGGTCCCGGCACCTGGTGGTCACCGGCCGACCGGTGCCGGGCGTACGGGAGTTGTTCGCGCAGCTGGGGTACCGGGGGCTCGCGGTGTGCGGGCAGGGAACTCAGGTGTACGACGCCGGGGCGGGACGCATGATCCGGGCGGTCGGCCTCGACCGCGAGGCGGCCGCCACCGCGCTCGGCAAGATAGAGGCCCAGGTGGGGCAGGTCTTCGCGGCGGTGGACCAGGACGGGGCCGACGGCCGCACCCTGACGGAGCCGGGCTATCTGATGCCGCACCCCGCACTGCCGGCCCACCGGGCGCTCCACCGCGACGAGTTGTGGGCCGCTCCGGTCATCAAGGTGCTGATCCGCCACCCGGAGCTCGACGACGACGCGCTGGCGGCCGCCGCCCACGCGGCCGTCGGGGATCTGGCGACCGTCACACTGTCCGGGCCGGGCACGGTCGAGCTCCAGCCGTACGGCATCGACAAGGGCGCCGGGATCGCACTCGCCGCCGAGCACCTGGGGCTGGACCCGGCGACCGCGATCGCCTTCGGCGACATGCCGAACGACCTGCCGATGTTCCGCAGTTGCGGGTACGGGGTGGCGATGGCCAACGCCCATCCACTCCTTCGGGCCGCGGCCGACGAGGTGACCCTGTCCCACGAGGACGACGGGGTCGCGGTGGTCCTGGAGCGGGTCTTCGGCTGAACGGCACCCGATCCGCACTCGCCCTCGGCGCAGGGTCCGCGAAGAGCGGGCTCCGGGCACCGAGAAGGGTTCGGCGGCACCGGTGTCCGCCGACGGTCGCAAGCGCGTGTCAGGACCGGGCCGTATCGGAACGGTCCTCGTCGGGGCCGTCGTTGCCGGTGATCATCCGGAGCGTCTGCGGTGACCGGGCCGCGTACTCGCCGAGCAGATGTGCGCGGGTGTCCGGCCGAACCGCACCCCCACCGCCGGCGTCAGCCGGCCACCGCCCCCAGTGCCCGCAGCACGTGATCGACCAGCGACGCCACCGCATCCGCCCCCTGCATCGGCTTGCGCAGCAGATGGCGGTAGTAGACCGGGCCGTAGAGCATCTCGACCCCCAGCCGCAGATCCGCGCCGGGCGGGATCTGGCCCTGTTCCTGGGCGCTGCGCAGCCGGGCGACCACCGCTTCGTAGCGGGGCTCGATCAGTTGGGTGCGAACCGCTTCGGCCAACTCGTCGTCGTGGTGGACCTCGGAGAGAATTCCGGCGTAGGCGGGACCGTAGGGCGGTATGGAGAGCACGCCGACCGCGCCCGTCACATGGGATCGCAGGTCCGTGGCGATGTCATCGGTGTCGGCGGTCGGGGTGGCCAGGAGCAGCGCCTCCGTGAACGCCTCCAGCAGCACTGCGCTCTTGGACGGCCACCAGCGGTAGATCGTCTTCTTGCTGACACCCGCCCGCGCCGCGATGGCCTCGACGGTGACGCGGCCGTAGCCCTTCTCCGTGCAGAGATCGAGGGCGGCTTCCAGGGTCGCCCTGCGTGAGCTCTCGCTGCGGCGCGATGAACTCGGCGATGTGCTCATTCGGTGAGCATAGGGCCGTTCGAGTCCATCCTTGTTGACAGTCCGTCGCCCGAAGTCGAACAATGCTCAGGCGGAAACGGAACGTAGCGTGTCGTGTCGTTCCGTTCATTCGCACCGTTCGTGCCGTTCGTGCCGCGACGAGCCGATCGGGGGACGGCTCGCCCGGCCGACGGTACGGGTGAGGGAGCCGGTCCCGTCCCGGTCAGGCGGTGATGTCCTTCGCCGTGAAACGCGCCCAGGCGGCCGAGCCGAACACCAGCGCGTACAGCCCCTGGAGCTCGAGGTTCTTCACCAGGTCGTCCCAGTAGACGGGGGCGCGCAGCAGGTCCGCGAAGGACAGCCAGTAGTGCGGGAAGAGGTACGGGTGAATCCCGTGCAGCTGCGGAATGGTGTCCACGATCTGCACTGTGATCAGCAGTCCGACCGTCGCCGCCATGGCCGCGATGCCGCTGTTGGTGAGGGTCGAGACGAACAGTCCGAGCGCCGCGAAGCCGATCAGTGACGCCGCGACCGCCACCGCGATGACCACCGCTCTCAACAGGCCCTCGCCGAAGCCGATCCGGGTGCCGGAGATCGTCGTGACGTCGCCGACGGGGAACAGCAGCGTGCCCACGGCCAGCGCGGACGCCGCCACGACCAGCGTAGCGATCAGGCAGAAGGCCAGCGTGGTGGCGTACTTGGCGAGCAGCAGCCGGGTCCGGCCGGCCGGGGCGACGAGCAGATAGCGCAGCGTTCCCGCGTTGGCCTCGCCCGCGACGGAGTCGCCCGCGATGACGCCCACCGCCATCGGGAGGAAGACCGGGAGCGTGGCGGCGAGGGAGGCGAACACCAGGAAGAGGCCGTTGTTCGTCACCTGGGAGAGGAACGCGGGCCCGGCCCCGCCCCCGCCGGGACCGGGCGACGAGCCGCCGGCCGTCTCGACCCGCACCGCGACGCCGATGAGTACGGGGACGGCGGCCAGCACCCCGAGCAGGGCGATGGTGCGCCAGCGGCGCAGGGTGGTGGTCAGTTCGGAGCGCAGGATGCCGAGCGTCCACAACGGATTGCGCCGCAGCGGGTGGGCCTCCTCGCGTGTCAGTTCAGCCTGCGACATCGAATCCCTCTCCGGTGAGCGCGACGAAAGCATCCTCCAGCGAGGCCCGTTCCACGCCGAAGGACCTGACCCGTACCCCGCCGTGCACCAGGGCCGTGTTCAGGTCGGCGAGTTCGACGGAGCCGGGTGGGGCGTCGGCCCGCACCCGGTCGCCGTCGAGGGTGAGGCCGGTGACGCCGCGCTCCTTCAGGATGCGGGCGGCGTCGGCCGGGTCCGGGGTGGTGACGGCGAGCCGGCCCCGGGTGCCTGCCGCGAGATCGGCGACCGGGCCCTGGGTGAGCAGCCGGCCCCGTGCCATGACCGCCGCATGCGTGCAGACCTGCTCGATCTCGTCCAGGAGGTGGGAGGAGAGGAACACCGTGGTGCCCTCGGCCGCCAGTTCCCGGACCAGGGTGCGGATCTCCCGCATGCCCTGCGGGTCCAGGCCGTTGGTCGGCTCGTCCAGGACGAGGAGCCGGCGGGGCCGGAGCAGGGCGGCGGCGAGGCCGAGCCGCTGCTTCATGCCCAGCGAGTACGCCCGCGCCTTCTTGCCGCCCGCGGCGGCCAGGCCGACCCGGTCCAGGGCCTGGTCCACGCGGGCGCGGCGGGTGCGCGGATCGGCGGTCGGGTCGGCGCAGTCGTAGCGCACGAGGTTGTCCCGGCCGCTCAGGAATCCGTACAGCGCGGGCCCCTCGATCAGCGTCCCGACGTGCGGGAGCACGGTGCGCGCCGCGTCCGGCATGGGGCGGCCCAGGACCCTTGCCGTGCCGGACGTCGGGTCGATCAGCCCCATCAGCATCCGGATGGTGGTGGTCTTCCCGGAGCCGTTGGGGCCGAGGAAGCCGAAGACGCTGCCGCCGGGAACGGTGAGGTCGAGCCCGTCGACGGCGAGCTGGCCGCCCCGGTATCGCTTGGTCAGGCCCCGGGTCTCGATCACGGGCGCGGCCTCCCCCGCAGGCGGAGCGCTCACGGTCCCGGGGCCGGTCACGGACTCGGACTCAGCCACGGGCTCGGGGTCGGTCCCGGGGCCGGGGCCGGTCAAGGACTCGGTCATGCGTACTCCCCATGGGTTCGCCTGAGCGGACTCGCCGGAACGGCCGTGGATCGCGTCCGCCCCGCCGTACGGAGGCTACGGCGGGGCGGAGGCGGGCGCACGCGCTGGTACGTCGTCGGGTGTCAGCCGGCGTGGTCGGCGGCCTTCACCAGCGCGTCCTTCGTGACCGCGCCGACGTAGACCCGGCCGTCGTCGGTCATCAGCATGTTGACCAGGCGGGTCTTGAAGACCGTGCCCGAGCCGAACTTGCCGGTGACCTTGTCGCCGATCGAGTCCAGGAACTGCTGTGCCTCGGCGGGTACGCCGTCGCCCGACGCCTTCGAGGGGATGCCCGTGCCGCCGGGGGCCTTGATCTCGGCGATCGTGTTCCAGCCCTTGCCGATCACGTTCACGCCCTTGAGCGCGCCCAGGCCTCCTTCGGCCTTCTCCGCCTCCCGGGCCTTCCCGTGGTCCCCGGCACCGTCCGCCTCGGTGACCTCGGCGCCCTTGGGCGGGGTGAAGGAGAACGAGGACGCGTCCGGCTTCCCGAAGTCGACCGCGGTGAACCCGGCGTCGACCACCGCCTTGCCGCCGCTGCTGGGCCGGAGGGTGAACTTGAGCGGTACGCCGGTCCTCGCGTCCACCGCGACGGTGACCGATCCGATCGTGGAGCCGCTCTGCTCGGGCTTGAGGACCAGCCGGTACGCGTCGCGGCCCGCGATCCGCGCGGTGCCGTCGACCGTCACGGACGTGGTGCCGTCGGCGGCCTTGAGGGCCTGTTCGGCGAAGGCCTTCGGGGTGGTCGGTACGCCGTCGGGGAGCTGCTGCCCGCCGCGCTTCGTACCGGCCGGGGCCTTCTCCTTCGCGTGGTAGACCGCGTTCGACCCGCTGTCGTACGCCCAGACGTGGTCACCATTGTGGATGAGGCTGTACTCGGACGCCTTGTCCAGGATGGAGACGCGCTGCCGGTCGGGGCCGTCGGCAGCCACCCGGACGGTGTGCGTGCCGGACGTCAGCTCCGTCAGCTTCGCCTGCGGGTCGGCGCCCGATGCGCCCTTGTCCCCCGCGCCGTCCGGTATGAAGGAGCCGGCCAGGCCACCGATCGACGGGAGGCCGAGGTCGGCGCTGATCTTCACCGTGCCGGACAGCTGCTGCGTGTCCGAGGCGGCGATCTTCTCGATGAGTTCCTGCGCGGTGATCTCCGGCAGATCGGGGTCGCCCGAGCTCGCGAGCGCCGGGACCAGCCCGATCGTCGCGGCCGCCACTCCCGCCACCGCTACCGGGACGATGTAGCGCACTGCCTTCCGGCGGCCCGCGACGGTGCCTCTGGTGCCGTGCGGGGCCGTGCCGTTGGTGCCTGCGCTGTCGTTCGGTGCCATGTGTGCCCTACCTCCGTGGTCGGCGGCTTCCGTCCGAATGCTCTCGCCCACTCCGTGCCGCCATTCTCACCCGTTTTGGTCAGGAGTGGTTGTTCTCCATCTGACCAAATCGGGCGGCCCGAGGCGTCAGCCCGGGGGATCAACTCCACGTACCTCTTCGGTATGACACCGAGGGGCTGTTCGTCCGCCAACCCGTAGGGGGTGGTGGGCAGAACCGCTCAGCCCGCGCGGTGCACCACGGCGTCGCACATCTCTTCCAGCGCGGACTTGGCGTAGCAGGCGGGCAGCGGTGCCAGCGTGGCCCGCGCCTCCTCGGCGTACCGGACGGTGTCGCGTCGTGCCTGTTCGAGCGCCGGGTGGGCGCGCAGCCGGCGCAGCGCCTCGGCGAGCCGGTCGCCGTCGCTCAGGTCGCCGTCCAGCAGTTCGACGAGCTCCAGGTCGTCCGGCTTCCCGTCGGCCGCCGCCTGCGCCCTCAGGTGGAGCACGGGCAGGGTCGGGATGCCTTCGAGGAGGTCGGTGCCGGGGGTCTTGCCGGACTCGTGGGAGTCGGACGCGATGTCGAGGACGTCGTCGGCGAGCTGGAAGGCGACGCCGAGCCGCTCGCCGTACTGGGTGAGCGTGTCGGTCGCCGACTCGTCGGCACCGGCCATCATCGCGCCGAACCGGCAGGCCACCGCGACCAGCGAACCGGTCTTGCCGCGCATCACGTCGAGGTAGTGGTCGATCGGGTCGCGGCCGTCGCGCGGGCCCGCGGTCTCCAGGATCTGGCCGGTGACCAGGCGCTCGAACGCCTCGGCCTGGATGCGCACGGCCTCCGGACCGAGATCGGCCAGAATGTGCGACGCGCGCGCGAAGAGGAAGTCGCCGGTCAGCACCGCCACCGAGTTGCCCCAGCGGGAGTTCGCGCTGTCGACCCCGCGCCGGACGTCGGCCTCGTCCATCACGTCGTCGTGGTACAGCGTCGCGAGGTGCGTCAGCTCGACGACCACGGCGGCGGGCACCACGCCGGGTGCGTCGGCGTCACCGAACTGGGCCGTCAGCATCGCGAGCAGCGGGCGGAACCGTTTGCCTCCCGCGTGCACGAGGTGCTGCGCGGCCTCTGTGATGAAGGGCACCTCGCTCTTGGTCGCATCGAGCAGCCCCGACTCGACAGCAGCCAAACCGGCCTGGACACCGGCTTCAAGAGCCTGGTCCCGCACGCTCAGTCCGAACGGCCCGACGACGGTCACGAGGGGATCTCCTGTCTGCTGACGATCACACGGAATGTCGATGTGTCGCTGTCATCACTCAAGTCAGCGTATCCGGTCCCCTTTGGATCATCGTGGGCGGCTTCCCGCCACCGCCGGTATGTTCGGGATCAGCTCATACGATCAGGAGTTGTCCCTTTGTCCCACACCGCCACCGACACCGAACCCGCCCAGCCCCCGCCGGGTGACGACCACGCCTTCTTCGGCCAGCCACGGGGTCTGATGACCCTGTCCGGCCTGGAGGTCTGGGAGCGGTTCTCGTTCCTCGGCATGCAGGCGATCCTGGTCCTCTACTTCGCCGACACCGTCAGCAACGGCGGTATGGGGATGGCGGCCGGTACCGCCGCGTCCGTCTCCGCCGCCTACGGCACCCTCGTCTACCTGGTCTCCGTGGCCGGCGGCTGGCTGGCCGACCGGATTCTCGGCTCGTACCGCGCCGTCCTGTACGGCGGCATCCTCATCGCCATCGGGCATTACGCCATGGCGGTGCCCACCGACGCCATGACCTGGGTCGGCCTCGGCCTGATCAGTGCCGGAACGGGCCTGCTCAAGCCCAATGTGGCCACCATGGTCGGCAAGCTCTACCGTACCGACGACGAGCGCCGGGACGCCGGCTTCGCCCTCTACTACATGGGCATCAACATCGGCGCGTTCCTCGGCCCGCTGATCACCGGCTGGCTCGGTGACCACGCGAGCTGGCACTGGGGCTTCTCGGCCGCCGCCTTCGGTATGACGCTCGGCCTGATCCAGTACGTACTGGGCCGGCGTCACCTGGCCGGGCGTAAGAACACCGCCGAATTCGCCCTGGCCCCCGCACCGATGCGCAGGGCCGTCCGGCTCATCGTCGTCGGCGCCGTCGTGGTCGCCGCACTCGCCACCGCACTGGCGCTGGCGGGCTGGCTGACCATGGACCGCTTCGTCGACCTGCTCACCCTCATCTCGGTGATCGCACCGGTCGTGTACTTCATGGTGATGTTTCGGAGCCCCCGGGTCAGCGCCGAGGAGCGCGGCAGGCTGCGCCCTTACGTGGTGCTGTTCCTGGCCTCCGTCGTCTTCAACTTCATCCTCTTCCAGGCGTACTCGACGATGATGCTGCTGGCGTCGACCAACGCCCGCACGGAGGTCTTCGGCTTCCACTTCCCGGCCAGCTGGTACGCCTCGGCGCTCGGCGCGTTCGAGGTCGCACTGGCCCCGGTGGTCGCCGCCGTCTGGGCGAAGATGGGGCCCCGCCAGCCGCACGCGTCCAACAAGATCGCGATCGGGGTGATCCTCGGCGGGCTGTCGTTCCTGCTGATGGTCCTGCCGACCTCCGGGCACTCCGGGGACACCTACAAGATGGCCGCCTGGTGGATCGTCGGCTCGTACCTGCTGCTCGGCCTCGGCGACATCCTGCTGGAGACCTCCGGCATGTCCGCGACCACGAAGCTCGCCCCCAAGGCGTTCGCCAGCCAGACGATGGCGCTCTGGTTCCTCTCGCTGGCCCTCGCCAACGGCATCCAGGCCCAGATCGTGAAGCTGTACGGCGAGGTCTCCAACCCCGCCTACTTCGGTGTCAATGGCGCTATCGCGGTGGTGGCCGGTGTGGCCGTCATCGCAGCCGCCCCCTGGCTCAAGCGCACCATGCACCCCGTCCACTGAGGTACCCCCATGCGCATCCGCACCGAATTCCCGTACGAGACGACCCGCGAGGACATCCGTATCCCGCTGCCGGACGGCACCCTGCTGTACGCCCGGATCTGGCGGCCGGTCACCGATGAACCGGTGCCCGCGCTGCTCGAGTACCTGCCGTACCGGCTGAGCGACTGGACGGCGCCGCGCGACTGGCAGCGCCACCCCTGGTACGCGGGCCACGGCTACGCCTCGGTGCGCGTCGATGTGCGCGGCCACGGCAACAGCGAGGGGCTGCCGGGCGACGAGTACGACGCGACCGAACTCGCCGACGGTGTCGCGGTCATCCACTGGCTCGCCCAGCAGGAGTGGTGCTCGGGCCGGGTCGGCATGTTCGGCATCTCCTGGGGCGGCTTCAACTCCCTCCAGATCGCCGCGCTCGCCCCCGAGCCGCTGAAGGCGATCGTCACCGTGTGCTCGACGGACGACCGCTACGACAACGACGTCCACTACATGGGCGGCTCGGTCCTCGCCGTGGACATGCACGCCTGGGCGGCGACGATGCTCGCCTTCGTCTGCCGGCCGCCCGACCCGGCCCAGGTCGGCACCGTGTGGAAGGACATGTGGCTGAAGCGGCTCGAAGCCGTCGATCCCCTCATCCACACCTGGCTGGCCCACCAGACGCGCGACGACTACTGGAGACACGGCAGCGTCTGCGAGGACTACTCCGCCATCACGGCGAACGTCCTCGCGGTCGGCGGCTGGCACGACCCGTACCGCGACACCGTGCTCCGGCTCGTCGAGCACCTGGACCCGGCGAAGGTCCGCGGGCTGATCGGGCCCTGGTCGCACCAGTACCCCGACCGCGGTCTGCCGCCGGGGCCCGCGATCGGCTTCCTCCAGGAGACGCTGCGCTGGTGGGACCAGCACCTGAAGGAGAAGGACACCGGCGTCATGTCGGAGCCGCTGCTGCGGTCCTGGATCAGCGAGTCGCACCGGCCCGCCACGGTGTACGAGACGCTGCCCGGCCGCTGGGTCGGGGACACCAGCTGGCCGTCGGAGAACATCACGCCGGTCGCGTACGCCCTCAAGGGCGGGCCGCAGACCGTCGACTCGCCGCAGCAGACCGGGGTGGACGCGGGCCGGTTCTTCCCGTTCGGCAACGACGCCGACCTGCCGCCCGACCAGCGCGAGGAGGACGCCCGATCGGTGTCCTTCGAGTTCCCGGTCGAGGCCTCCCCGATCGAGGTCCTGGGCCGCCCCCGGGTGCGGCTGCGCATCCGGATGGACGTACCGCGCGGCCAGGCCGTCGCCCGGCTCTGCGACGTCGCCCCCGACGGCTCCTCCACGCTCGTCACCCGCGGCGTCCTCAACCTCGCCGCCCGGCACGGCCGGGACCGCGCCGAGGACTGGCCGGCCGGCATGACCGAGGACGTCACGTTCGACCTGAACGGCATCGGGCACACCTTCCCGCCCGGTCACCGGATCAGGCTCGCGGTCTCCAGCGCGTACTGGCCGTGGATCTGGCCGCAGGCCGGCTCGGCGGGCTTCACCTTGGACGCCGAGGGCAGCTTCGTCGAACTGCCGGTGCGCCGGCACACCGAGGACCCCGCGATCCGCTTCGAGGAACCGGAGCAGTCGGAGCCGCTCGGTGTCGTCCACCCGGTCACGCTCGACGAGCAGCGCCCCGAGCGCCTGGTGATCCGCGATGTCGCCAAGGGCGAGTGGCGGATGGAGGTGGACCCGCGCTACGGCGGCACCCGGATCTACCCGGACGGCCTCGAATTCACCGAGGACGCACGGGAGACGTACACGATCCAGGAGCGCGACCCGCTCTCCGCGCGCACCCGTTCCGACTGGACGGTCCGGCTGCACCGGCCGGAGATGGCCTGGGACGCGCGGGTCGAGACGCGCTCCGAGATCGCCGCCGACGCCACCCACTTCATCACCTCCAACGAGGTGGTGTGCAGGGACGGCGGCGAGGTCGTCTTCCACCGGACCTGGGAGAAGCGCATCCCGCGCACGGCCGGCTGAACCCCCCTGCCGTATCCCCGTGTTCCTTCGGGTTCGCGGGGATACGGCAGCACTTTCCGTGAATCGGGCGATGGTTGGGGCCCTGCCGCCGGGTGACACCCCCGACGTAACGTGTCCTCCAAGCGACCTGGAAAGCGAGGCAGCAACAGATGCCCGAGCAGAGCAGCCCGCTCGAACTGGCCGAGGGCGACCCCTTCGGTCCGCACAACCTTCCCTACGGCGTCTTCTCCACCCCCGACCGGCCCGGTGAGCAACGGGTCGGCGTCCGCATCGGCAGCCATGTACTGGACGCCGGGGCGGCCGCGACGGCCCTCGGCTCGCCCTATGCGCAGCTGCTGGCCCAGCCCGACCTGATGCCGCTGCTCGCGGCCGGCCGCACCGCGTGGAGCGATGTGCGCCGGGCGCTGACCGCGTGGGTGACGGTCCCGGCCCACCGCGCGGACATCGAGCCGCTGCTGCACCCGGTGGACTCCGTGACGCTCCATCTGCCCTACCGGGTGGCGGACTACGTCGACTTCTACGCCAGCGAGCACCACGCCACCAACGTCGGCCGGATCTTCCGCCCGGACGGTGACGCGCTCACGCCCAACTGGAAGCACCTGCCCATCGGTTACCACGGCCGGGCGGGCACGGTCGTGGTCTCCGGCACGGACGTGACGCGCCCGTCGGGCCAGCGCAAGGCCCCCGCCGACCCGGCTCCGGTCTTCGGCCCGTCCGTCAAGCTGGACATCGAGGCCGAGGTCGGATTCGTCGTCGGCACCGGCTCCGAGCAGGGCCGTCCCGTCGCACTCGCCGACTTCCGCGAGCACGTCTTCGGCCTGTCGCTGCTCAACGACTGGTCGGCGCGCGACATCCAGGCGTGGGAGTACGTACCGCTGGGACCCTTCCTCGGCAAGTCGTTCGCCACGTCCGTATCGGCCTGGGTGACCCCGCTGGAGGCCCTGGACGCCGCCCGCACCGCCCCGCCCGCCCGCGACTTCCCGCTGCTGCCCTACCTCGACGACACGGACGAGGAGCAGCCCGGCGGCTTCGACCTCCGGCTCTCCGTCGCCATCAACGGCCAGGTCGTCGCGGAACCGCCGTTCTCCACCATGTACTGGACAGCTGCCCAGCAGTTGGCGCAGATGACGGTGAACGGCGCCTCGCTGCGCACCGGTGACCTGTACGGCTCCGGCACCATCAGCGGCGCCGAGCCCGCCCAGCGCGGGTCACTGCTCGAACTCACCTGGAACGGCCGCGACCCGCTGGAACTCCGCGAGGGCAAGCGGACGTTCCTGGAGGACGGCGACACGGTGACGATGACGGCCTGGGCGCCGGGACCGGACGGCATCCGGGTCGGTCTCGGCGAAGTGACGGGACGGATCGTCTCCGCGCCGTGATCCCGCCGCCGCCCGGGCCGACGCTGCCCGAGGAACTGCTGCTGCTCGCGATGGACCCACAGCGCGGCAGACCGTACTGCGGCAAGCGCTTCCTGGACTACGCGATGGCCGGGGCGGTCCTGGCGGAGCTGGAACTCCAGGGGCGGATCACCGAACAGCGCGAACGGGTCCAGGTGGTCAACCCGCTGGAGCCGCCGGACCAGCTGCCGGCCACGCTGATGCGGGGCCTGCCTGCGCCGGGCAAGGGCGGACGGGGTGCGGGGGCCTCGGCCGGGGGCTGGGTGCGGCACGCCGGCCGGCAGGTCGGGGCCATGTACCTGGACGCGCTGGTCAAGCGCGGCATCCTGCGCCGGGAGACCCGCCGCTTCCTCGGCCTGCTGCCCTGTCTTCGCCACCCGGTGGTGGCGAAGGACCTGGCCGCGCAGGCCCGTCACCGCTACGCCGTCGCCGAGCAGGCGGGCTTCCCCGACCACCGCGGCCGCGTGCTCGCCGCGCTCGTCCCGGCGGCGGACCTCGCCCGCTTCGTCGGCGCCACCGGCAGCCCGGACCGCACCGCGACGCGGCGTCTGATCCACGAACAGTGGACAGCCCGCGCGGTGTACCGCAACGTCCGCCAGGACAAGTCGAACCAGGCGGGCGGCGGCAGCAGGTAGGCGCTGCCCGGCGACACGTGGGCGCTGCCCGGCGACACGTGGGCGCTGCCCGGCGACACGTGGGCGCTGCCCGGCGACAGACAGATGCTGCCCGGCGAGGAGTGCCGGCAGGTGTTCCGGGCAAGAGACGCTGGTCAGCGACGCGGGAGGCGTTCACACGTTCGGGGGAGCTTCATGCGGTTCCCGGCGGATACGCGGGATGCTCCCGCGAGACTGCGTCCATGGGAGCACCGAAGAGCATCGAACCCGAGGCCCACCGGCCGCGGTGGGCGGTCCCGCCCGTGGGCGGCTGGACCGCCGATGACCTGGACACGCTTCCGAATCTGCCTCCGCACACGGAGCTGATCGACGGGAGCCTGGTTTTCGTGAGTCCGCAGACCGTATTCCATGCGCGGGCGGTCGACTTCTTCAATGGGCAGTTGCAGTCGTCGGCCCCACCCGAACTGGAGGTCGTGCGGGACTTCACCATCGACGTCGACTTCCAGAACCGGCCGGAACCCGATGTGGTCGTCGTCCGCGCCGAAGCGGTCGAGAGTCTGCGGCAGACACGATTCCCGGCGAGCAGCGTGCTGCTCGCGATCGAGGTCGTGGCCGACGAGTCCGTCACCCGTGACCGGGAGACCAAGCCCGTGAAGTACGCGCGGGCGAAGATCCCGCACTACTGGCGGGTGGAGAACCAGGACGGCCACGCGGTCGTCCACGTCTTCGAGCTGGAGCCGGCGACCGGGGCCTACACCTCCACCGGGATCTTCCACGACCGGATGAAGGTGTCCGTGCCCTTCCCCGTCGACCTCGACCTGACCGCGATCGTCTCCCGCCGCCGGGCGACGGCCTCCGAGTAGACCGGCCGCCGCCCGCCGCGCCTCACGCTCACTCGTACTCGGGCGGCTCCTCGTCCCAGCCGAACTCCGGATCGGCGCCCTGGACGGCGGGGCGGGGGGCGGCGGCAGGGGTGGCCGCGGCTGGTGCGGGTGCGGCCGCCGGGGCGGGTGTCGCGGCCGGGGGCGCTTCCACAGCCGCGGGCGCCGATGCGGGTGCCTGTGCGGGCTCCGGTGCCTGTGCGGGCTCCGAGGCCGGTGCGGGTTCCGAGGCCGGTGCCGCCTCACCGAACGACGCGAGCACTTCCAGCACCCCGTCCCCGTACGTCGCCAGCTTCTTCTCCCCCAGGCCGCTGATGCCACCGAGCTCGGCGGTCGAGGCCGGACGCAGCGTCGCGATCTCGCGCAGCGTCGCGTCGTGGAAGATGACGTACGCCGGGAGGCCCAGCTCCTTCGCCCGGGCGCCGCGCCAGGCACGCAGCGCCTCGAAGACCGGGGTGGCCTCCGCGGTCAGCTCGGCGGCCGCCGCCGAGGACTTCGCCTTCCGTTCGCCCTTCGAGGAGCGTGAGGCGGGCTTCGCGGCCTCCTTGCGGAGCAGCACCTCGCGCTCCCGGCCGAGCACCGAGCCGCTCTCCTCCGTCAGCACCAGCGTGCCGTACTCGCCCTCGACCGCGAGCAGACCCTGGGCCAGCAACTGCCGGACCACGCCACGCCATTCCGCCTCGGCCAGCTCCTCGCCGATGCCGAACACCGAGAGCTGGTCGTGGTCGAACTGGATGATCTTCGCGGTCTTGCGGCCCAGCAGGATGTCGATGATCTGGCCCGCGCCGAACTTCTGTCCGCGTTCCCGCTTCAGCCGTACCACCGTGGACAGCAGCTTCTGGGAGACCACCGTGCCGTCCCAGGTCTCGGGCGGGGCCAGGCAGGTGTCGCAGTTGCCGCAGGAGTCCGTGGCGGGTTCCTGGCCGAAGTACTTCAGCAGCTGGGCCCGGCGGCACCGTACGGTCTCGCACAGGGCCAGCATGGAGTCCAGGTGCGAGGCGGCCCGGCGGCGGAAGGCCTCGTCGCCCTCGCCGCCCTGGATGAGCTTGCGCTGCTGGACGACGTCCTGGAGTCCGTAGGCCATCCAGGCCGTGGAGGGGGCGCCGTCCCGGCCGGCCCGGCCGGTCTCCTGGTAGTACCCCTCGACGGACTTCGGCAGGTCGAGGTGGGCGACGAAGCGCACGTCCGGCTTGTCGATGCCCATGCCGAAGGCGATCGTCGCGACGACGACCAGGCCCTCCTCGCGCAGGAAGCGGGACTGGTGGACCGCTCGGGTGCCGGCGTCCAGACCCGCGTGGTAGGGGACTGCCTCGATGCCGTTGCGGCAGAGGTACTCGGCGGTCTTCTCGGTGGAATTGCGCGAGAGGCAGTAGACGATGCCCGCGTCCCCGGCGTGCTCCTCCTTGAGGAAGGACAGCAGCTGCTTCTTCGGGTCGGCCTTGGGCACGATCCGGTACTGGATGTTGGGCCGGTCGAAGCCCGCCACGAAGTGCTTGGCGTCGGGCATGCCCAGGCGCTGGGTGATCTCCTGGTGGGTGGCCGCGGTCGCCGTCGCCGTCAGCGCGATGCGCGGGACGTCGGGCCAGCGCTCGCCCAGCACGGACAGGGCCAGGTAGTCGGGCCGGAAGTCGTGGCCCCACTGGGCGACGCAGTGCGCCTCGTCGATGGCGAAGACGGCGATCTCACCGCGGGAGAGCAGGCCGAGGGTGGAGTCCAGCCGGAGCCGCTCCGGGGCCAGGTACAGCAGGTCGAGCTCACCGGCGACGTACTGGGCCTCCATGGAGCGCCGCTCGTCGAGGTCCTGCGTGGAGTTGATGAATCCGGCGCGCACGCCCAGCGCCCGCAGGGCGTCCACCTGGTCCTGCATCAGGGCGATCAGCGGCGAGATGACGATGCCCGTGCCGGATCGGACCAGGGCCGGGATCTGGTAGCAGAGCGACTTGCCGCCACCGGTCGGCATGAGCACGACGGCGTCCCCGCCCGCCACCACGTGGTCGACGACCGCTTCCTGCTCGCCGCGGAACGTCTCGTACCCGAAAACCCGGTGGAGCGTCTGCTGCGCGTCGCTCTCGGTCACACCCATGGTCACGCCTGTCACGCCCGTCCCGCTCATTGCTCTGTCCCCCGGCATTCGGCCCGTTCCGTCCCTGCACTCCCCTGCCACGATAGGCGCCGCCTACGACAGCGCCGGACGGGCTTGACTTCCAAGCCCGTCCGGCGCTGTTCCAGCGGTGGTACGTCTGCCCTACCGCACGAAGACTCCCGCCTGGCTCGCCAGGTCCAGGAAGTACTGCGGGGCCACGCCCAGCACCAGCGTCACCGCGACACCGACAGCGATCGTGGTCATCGTCAGCGGGGACGGGACGGCGACCGTGGGGCCGTCCGCCTTCGGCTCGCTGAAGAACATCAGCACGATGACCCTGATGTAGAAGAACGCGGCGATCGCCGAGGAGATCACACCGACGACGACCAGTCCGCCGGCGCCACCGTCGGCCGCGGCCTTGAACACCGCGAACTTCCCGGAGAAGCCCGAGGTGAGCGGGATACCGGCGAAGGCCAGCAGGAACACCGCGAAGACCGCGGCGACCAGCGGCGAGCGCCGGCCGAGCCCGGCCCACTTCGACAGGTGCGTCGCCTCGCCGCCCGCGTCGCGCACCAGGGTGACGACGGCGAAGGCGCCGACCGTCACGAAGGAGTACGTGCCCAGGTAGAAGAGGACCGAGGAGATGCCCTGGGGGGTGCCCGCGATGACACCGGCGAGGATGAAGCCGGCGTGCGCGATCGAGGAGTAGGCGAGCAGCCGCTTGATGTCGGTCTGGGTGATGGCGACGATCGCACCGCCCAGCATCGTGAGGATCGCGACGCCCCACATGATCGGCCGCAGGTCCCAGTTCAGGCCCGGCAGCACCACGTACAGCAGGCGCAGCAGCGCACCGAACGCGGCGATCTTCGTGGCCGCGGCCATGAAGCCGGTGACCGGGGTCGGGGCGCCCTGGTAGACGTCCGGGGTCCACATGTGGAACGGGACGGCGCCGACCTTGAAGAGCAGGCCGGTCAGGATCATCGCGCCGCCGATGAGCAGCAGCGCGTCGTTGCCCATGGTGTCGGCGAGCGCCGGGTCGATCTGCTGGATGGAGCCGTCCACGACGGAGGCGATCCGGGCGTACGAGACGGAGCCCGCGTACCCGTAGATCAGGGCGATCCCGAAGAGCAGGAACGCCGAGGAGAAGGCGCCGAGCAGGAAGTACTTCACCGCGGCCTCCTGCGACATCAGCCGCTTGCGGCGGGCGACGGCGCACAGGAGGTAGAGCGGGAGCGAGAAGACTTCCAGGGCCACGAAGAGCGTCAGCAGATCGTTGGCCGCGGGGAAGACCAGCATGCCCGCCACCGAGAAGAGGATCAGCGGGAAGACCTCGGTGGTGGTGAATCCGGCCTTGACCGCGGCCTTCTCGCTGTCGCTGCCGGGTACCGACGCGGCCTGTGCGGCGAACGAGTCGACGCGGTTGCCGTGCGAGGCGGGGTCGAGCCGCCGCTCGGCGAAGGTGAAGACGGCGACCAGCGACGTCAGCAGGATGGTGCCCTGGAGGAACAGGGCGGGCCCGTCGATGGCGACGGCACCCATCGCGGCGATGTGCGCCTTTGTCGTACTGTATCCGTCTGTTGCCAGGCCGATCACCGCGGCGAACGCGGCGACGAGGGCGGCGACCGTCAGGAAGACCTGCGTGTAGTAGCGGGCCCGGCGTGGCACGAAGGCCTCGACGAGTACGCCCAGGACGGCGACTCCGATCACGATCAGGACCGGGGTCAGCTGGGTGTACTCGATGACCGGCGCCTTGAACTTCTCGTCAGGGGCCGCCGTTGTCACCCCGCCCGCCATTGTCCACAGGCTGTGGACAGCTGTTGCGCTCACTTGACTGCCTCCACCTGGGGCTGGGGGTCCTTCTTCTGTACGTCCGACAAGGTGTGCTGCACCGCCGGGTTGACGATCTCCGTCAGCGGCTTCGGGTAGACGCCCAGGAAGATCAGCAGTGCGATCAGCGGGACGACCACCACCAGCTCGCGGACCTTGAGGTCCGCCATGCCCTGGACCTCGGCCTTGACCGGTCCCGTCATCGTCCGCTGGTAGAGGACGAGGACGTAGATCGCGGCGAGCACGATCCCGGTGGTGGCGATGATGCCGATCACCGGGTACGCGGAGAACACGCCGACCAGGACCAGGAACTCACTGACGAACGGGGCGAGCCCCGGCAGCGACAGGGTGGCCAGACCACCGATCAGGAAGGTGCCCGCCAGGATCGGGGCCACCTTCTGCACTCCGCCGTAGTCGGCGATGAGCCGCGAGCCGCGCCTGCTGATCAGGAAGCCCGCCACCAGCATCAGCGCGGCCGTCGAGATGCCGTGGTTGACCATGTACAGCGTCGCGCCCGACTGCCCCTGGCTCGTCATCGCGAAGATGCCGAGGACGATGAAGCCGAAGTGCGAGATCGACGCGTAGGCGATCAGCCGCTTGATGTCGCGCTGGCCGACGGCGAGCAGCGCCCCGTACACGATGCTGATCAGCGCCAGGACCAGGATCACCGGCGTGGCCCACTTGCTGGCCTCCGGGAAGAGCTGGAGGCAGAAGCGCAGCATCGCGAAGGTGCCGACCTTGTCGACGACCGCGGTGATCAGCACGGCGACCGGGGAGGTCGCCTCGCCCATGGCGTTGGGCAGCCAGGTGTGCAGCGGCCACAGCGGGGCCTTCACCGCGAAGGCGAAGAAGAACCCGAGGAAGAGCCAGCGCTCGGTGCTGGTCGCCATGGAGAACGTGCCGTTGGCGCGGGCCTCGGCGATCTCGGAGAGCGAGAACGTCCCGGCGACCGTGTAGAGCCCGATCACCGCGGCCAGCATGATGAGGCCGCCGACCAGGTTGTAGAGGAGGAACTTCACTGCCGCGTACGAGCGTTGGGACGCGGCGTTCTCGTCGCCGCCACCCGCCGCCGCCGCAGCGGCGCCGGAGGAGGTCGCCCGGTCTCCGAAGCCGCCGATGAGGAAGTACATCGGGATGAGCATGGCTTCGAACAGGATGTAGAAGAGGAAGACGTCGGTGGCCTCGAAGGAGAGGATCACCATCGCTTCCGTCATCAGCATCAGGGCGAAGAAGCCCTGGGTGGGCCGCCATCGATAGGGCTTGTTCTCGTTGGGGCCTCCCCTGCTCGAACGAAGTTGAGAGCTTGGGGACGGGTCGGCGTCGTGCCAGGCCGCCAGGATGATGAAGGGCATGAGCAGGGCGGTGAGCGCCATGAGCGCCACGCCGATGCCGTCCACCCCCAGCTCGTACCGCACGCCGAAGTCCTTGATCCAGGCGTGCGATTCGGTGAGCTGGAAGCGGCTGCCGCCGGGTTCGAAGCGGGCGAGCGCGATGCCCGCCAGGACGAGGGTGGCCAGCGAGAAGAGCAGCGCCAGCCATTTGGCGAACGTGCGCCGCGCGGCCGGGACGGCGGCGGTGGCGATCGCGCCGATCGCCGGGATCGCCGCCGTCGCTGTCAGGAGGGGAAAGGACATGGTGATCAGACCGCCCTCATCAGCAGGGTCGCGGCGATGAGAACCGCCGTACCGCCGAACATCGAGACCGCGTAGGAGCGGGCGTAGCCGTTCTGCAGTTTGCGCAGCCGGCCGGAGAGCCCGCCCATCGAGGCGGCCGTGCCGTTGACGACACCGTCGACCAGGGTGTGGTCGACGTAGACCAGGGAGCGGGTGAGGTGCTCGCCGCCGCGGACCAGGACGACGTGGTTGAAGTCGTCCTGGAGGAGATCGCGGCGGGCGGCCCGGGTGAGCAGCGAACCGCGCGGGGCGACGGCGGGCACAGGCTTGCGCCCGTACATCATCCAGGCGATGCCGACACCGATGACGAGCACCACCATGGTGGCGGCGGTGACGGTGGTCGCGCTGACCGGGGCGTCGCCGTGGTCGTGGCCGGTGACGGGCTCCAGCCAGTGCAGGAAACGGTCGCCGATGGAGAAGAAGCCTCCGGCGAAGACCGAACCGAACGCCAGCACGATCATGGGGATGGTCATGGACTTCGGGGACTCGTGCGGATGCGGCGCCTGTCCTTCGGCGTCCGGCTGCCAGCGCTTCTCGCCGAAGAACGTCAGCAGCATCACGCGCGTCATGTAGAACGCGGTGATCGCGGCGCCCAGGAGCGTGACCGCGCCGAGGATCCAGCCCTCGGTGCCGCCCTTGGCGAAGGCCGCCTCGATGATCTTGTCCTTGGAGAAGAAGCCGGACAGCCCGGGGAAGCCGATGATCGCGAGGTAGCCGAGCCCGAAGGTGATGAAGGTGACCGGCATGTACGTGCGCAGGCCGCCGTACTTCCTCATGTCGACCTCGTCGTTCATGCCGTGCATGACCGAACCGGCGCCGAGGAACAGCCCGGCCTTGAAGAAGCCGTGCGTCACCAGGTGCATGATCGCGAAGACGTAGCCGATCGGGCCGAGCCCGGCGGCCAGGATCATGTAGCCGATCTGCGACATCGTCGAGCCCGCGAGGGCCTTCTTGATGTCGTCCTTCGCGCAACCGACGATCGCCCCGAAGATCAGCGTGACCGCACCGACGACCACGACGACCAGCTGTGCGTCGGGGGCGGCGTTGAAGATCGCGCCGGACCGGACGATGAGGTAGACGCCCGCGGTCACCATGGTGGCGGCGTGGATCAGGGCCGAGACCGGGGTCGGGCCCTCCATCGCGTCGCCCAGCCAGGACTGCAGCGGCACCTGGGCGGACTTGCCGCAGGCGGCGAGCAGCAGCATCAGGCCGATCGCCGTCAGCTTGCCCTCGCTCGCCTGGCCGGTGGCCGCCAGGACGGGGCCGAAGGCGAAGGTGCCGAAGGTGGTGAACATCAGCATGATCGCGATCGACAGGCCCATGTCGCCGACCCGGTTGACCAGGAAGGCCTTCTTCGCGGCGGTGGCCGCGCTGGGCTTGTGCTGCCAGAAGCCGATGAGCAGGTACGACGCCAGACCGACGCCCTCCCACCCGACGTACAGCAGCAGGTAGTTGTCGGCGATGACCAGGATCAGCATCGCCGCGAGGAACAGGTTCAGATAGCCGAAGAAGCGGCGCCGGCGCTCGTCGTGCGCCATGTAGCCGATCGAGTAGATGTGGATCAGCGTGCCCACACCGGTGATCAGCAGCACGAAGGTCATCGACAGCTGGTCGAGCTGGAAGGCCACATCGGCCTGGAAGCCCTCGACCGGAATCCAGCTGAACAGCTTCTGGTGCAGCGCCCGGTCGTCGGCGCCCTTCCCCAGCATGTCGAGGAAGAGCACCACGCCGATCACGAAGGAGGCGGCGGCGAACAGGGTGCCGAGCCAGTGGCCCGCGCGGTCAAGGCGTCGGCCGCCGCAGAGCAGCACCGCCGCTCCGAGCAGGGGCGCCGCGACAAGCAGCGCAATCAGGTTCTCTGCGTTCATTGGGTCCAGCGCCCCTTACAGCTTCATCAGGCTGGCGTCGTCGACCGAGGCCGAGTGGCGGGAACGGAACAGCGACACGATGATCGCCAGCCCGACAACAACCTCCGCGGCGGCGACGACCATCGTGAAGAAGGCGATGATCTGGCCGTCGAGGTTTCCGTGCATGCGGGAGAAGGTGACGAACGCGAGGTTGCAGGCGTTGAGCATCAGCTCCACGCACATGAACACCACGATCGCGTTCCGCCTGATCAGCACCCCGGACGCGCCGATGGTGAACAACAGCGCGGCGAGATAGAGGTAGTTGACCGGATTCACTTGGCGACCTCCTCTTCTTCTGCGGTGTCCCGGCCGAGCCGTTCGCCGGAGCGCTGTTCGAGCGCCTTGAGTTCGGCGAGCGACTCGTGGGACACATCGCGCATCTGGCCGCGCTTGCGCAGCGTCTGCATCACGGTGAGTTCCGACGGTGTGCCGTCGGGGAGCATTCCGGCGATGTCCACGGCGTTGTGCCGGGCGTAGACACCGGGGGCGGGCAGCGGCGGCAGATGACTGCTGCGTACGCGCTCCTCGGACATCTCCCGCTGGTTCTTGGCCCGTTCGGTGCGCTCGCGGTGGGTGAGCACCATCGCGCCGACGGTCGCGGTGATCAGCAGTGCGCCGGTGATCTCGAAGGCGAAGACGTACTTGGTGAAGATGAGGCTGGCGAGCCCCTCCACGTTCCCGCCGTGCTCGGTGTTGGCCGTGCCGAGCCCGTTGAAGCTGTTCAGCGAGGCGTTGCCGATGCCCGCGATCAGCAGGACACCGAAGCCGAGCCCGCAGCCGACGGCCATCCAGCGCTGACCCTTGAGGGTCTCCTTCAGCGAGTCCGCCGCCGTGACACCGACGAGCATGACCACGAAGAGGAACAGCATCATGATCGCGCCGGTGTAGACGACGACCTGGACGATGCCCAGGAAGTAGGCGCCGTTGGCGAGATAGAAGACCGCCAGGACGATCATGGTCCCGGCGAGGCTCAGCGCACTGTGCACGGCCCTCTTCATCAGTACGGTGGACAGCGCGCCGAGCACGGCGACGGTGCCGAGCACCCAGAACTGGAAGGCCTCGCCGGTCGACGTCTGGGAGGCCGCAGCGGCCAGGCCGGTCATGCGTCCACCTCCTGCGCCGAGCCGTTGCTCTCGCTGTCGGACGGCTTCTCACCCTTGGAGACGGCGACCTGGCGCTCCGTACCGGGGGCGGCCTCGGTCACCAGGCCCCGGTAGTAGTCCTGTTCGTCCGTGCCGGGGAAGATCGCGTGCGGGCTGTCGACCATGCCTTCCTCCAGGCCCGCGAGCAGCTCGTCCTTGGTGTAGATGAGGCTCTCGCGGGTGGTGTTGGCGAGCTCGAACTCATTGGTCATCGTCAGCGCCCGGGTCGGGCAGGCCTCGATGCACAGTCCGCAGAGAATGCAGCGCGCGTAGTTGATCTGGTAGACGCGGCCGTAGCGCTCCCCCGGGGAGTAGCGCTCCTCGTCGGTGTTGTCCGCGCCCTCGACGTAGATCGCGTCCGCCGGGCAGGCCCAGGCACACAGCTCGCAGCCGATGCACTTCTCCAGGCCGTCCGGGTGACGGTTGAGCTGGTGCCGGCCGTGGAAGCGCGGCGCCGTCACCTTCGGCGTCTCCGGATACTGCTCGGTCAGCCGCTTCTTGAACATGGCCTTGAAGGTCACGCCGAAGCCGGCCACCGGATTCTGGAACTTGTCGTCCGAGGACTGCGGGGACTGGGCGGACCCGCCGGCCCCCGAACCCCCGGAAGCCGCGCTCGACCCCGTCGGCCCGGTGGCCTTCGGCGGCCTCTCGGACCCCCGCGACTCAGGCAGTTCAGACATGGTCGGCCTCCTTTCCGTCACTCGGATTTCCGTCACTCTGAGTATCCACGCCACCACTGACAACGAGCTCTCGCTCACGGCGCGGCACTCGCCGCGGCACCGGCGGCAGGGTCTGTCCGGGCAGCGGTGGCACCGGGAATCCGCCCGCCATCGGGTCGAACTCGGGCTCCGGCTTCGCGTCCTGCGCGACCTCCCGGCCCTTCTTGTCGCGGAACATGTCGACGACGAAGGAGATCAGCAGGATCGCGATCACGGCCCCGGCCACGTAGAGCAGGATCTTCGAGTAGTCGTAGCCTTCGTTGCGCAGCGCCCGCACCGTGGCGACCAGCATCAGCCAGACCACGGAGACCGGGATCAGGACCTTCCAGCCCAGCTTCATCAGCTGGTCGTAGCGGACCCGGGGCAGCGTGCCGCGCAGCCAGATGAAGAAGAACAGCAGCAGCTGCACCTTGATGACGAACCAGAGCATCGGCCACCAGCCGTGGTTCGCGCCCTCCCAGAAGGTGCTGATCGGCCACGGGGCCCGCCAGCCGCCCAGGAACAGGGTGATGGAGACCGCGGAGACGGTGACCATGTTGACGTACTCGGCAAGCATGAACATCGCGAACTTGATCGACGAGTACTCGGTGTTGAATCCGCCGACCAGGTCACCCTCGGACTCCGGCATGTCGAACGGGGCGCGGTTGGTCTCACCGACCATCGTGATGATGTAGATGATGAACGAGACCGGCAGCAGCAGGATGAACCAGCGGTCCTGCTGCGCCTCCACGATCTTCGAGGTCGACATCGACCCGGAGTAGAGGAACACCGAGGCGAACGCGGCGCCCATCGCGATCTCGTAGCTGATCATCTGCGCGCACGAGCGCAGGCCGCCGAGCAGCGGGTACGTCGATCCGGAGGACCAGCCCGCCAGCACGATGCCGTAGATCCCGACCGAGGCGACCGCGAGGATGTAGAGCATCGCGATCGGCAGGTCGGTGAGCTGCATCGCCGTACGGTGCCCGAAGATCGAGACCTCGTTGCCGGACGGGCCGAACGGGATCACCGCGATCGCCATGAACGCCGGTACGGCGGCGACGATCGGGGCGAGGACGTAGACGACCTTGTCCGCCCGCTTGACGACCAGGTCCTCCTTCAGCATCAGCTTGATGCCGTCGGCGAGCGACTGGAGCATGCCCCAGGGGCCGTGCCGGTTGGGACCGATGCGCAGCTGCATCCAGGCGACGACCTTGCGCTCCCACACGATGGAGAAGAGCACGGTCACCATCAGGAACGCGAAGCAGAAGACCGCCTTGACGACGACGAGCCACCAGGGGTCGGTGCCGAACATCGACAGGTCCTCGGCGGCGAGCACCGCGCCGTGCGGGGCCGCGGCCAGTTGAGCGAAGGCAGTCACGCTCGCACCTCCGGTGTGACGTCGGGAGTACCCGGTGCGGCGGGGCCGATCCGCACCAGACCGCCGGGCTGGGCACCAGTACCGGCCGGTACGCCCCGTCCGACGGAGTTCAGCGGCACCCAGACCACCCGGTCCGGCATGTCGGTGACCTGGAGCGGGAGTTCGACACTGCCCGCCGGTCCGCTGACGGCCAGCAGATCGCCGTCCTTGACGCCGGTCTCGGCGGCGGTGCCGGCGGAGAGCCGGGCGACCGCGGCGTGCCGGGTCCCGGCCAGCGCCGCATCGCCCTCCTGGAGCCGGCCCAGGTCGAGCAGCAGCCGGTGGCCCGCGAGGACCGCCTCGCCGTCGCCGGGCCGGGGCAGCGGCTGGGCCGGCTCGCGCGGGCTGTCCGCGTGCGCGCCCTGCCAGCCGCCGAGCCGGTCCAGCTCGCGGCGCACCGACTTCAGGTCCGGCAGCGCGAGGTGGACATCCATCGCGTCGGCCAGCATGTGCAGCACCCGGGCGTCGCCCGGTGCCAGGGTCCGGGTCATCTGCTCGGGCTTCAGCGCGGCCTCGAACATCCGCGCCCTGCCCTCCCAGTTGAGGAAGGTGCCGGACTTCTCGGCGACCGCGGCCACCGGGAACACCACATCGGCGCGGTCGGTGACCTCGCTGGGCCGGAGCTCCAGCGAGACCAGGAAGCCGACCCGGTCCAGGGCCTCCAGGGCCCGGCCCGGATCGGGCAGGTCCGCGGTCTCGACCCCGGCGACGAGCAGCGCGCCCAGTTCGCCGGTGGCCGCGGCCTCGATGATCTGGCCGGTGTCGCGGCCGAACCGGGACGGGAGTTCGGCGACGCCCCAGAGCGCCGCCACCTCGTCCCGGGCCCGCGGGTCGGTGGACGGGCGGCCGCCGGGCAGCAGCGACGGGAGTGCGCCCGCCTCCAGCGCACCGCGTTCGCCGGCCCGCCGGGGAATCCACACCAGGGTCGCGCCGGTGGCGGTCGCCGCCCGTACCGCGGCGGTCGGACCGCCCGGCACGCCGGCCAGTCGCTCCCCCACCACGATCAGGGCGCCGGCACCGCGCAGCGCCTCGGCCGCGGCCGCGCCGTCGCCGTCCAGGCCGACACCGCCCGCGATCGCGTCCAGCCACTCCGTCTCGGTACCGGGGGCGGCCGGCAGCAGCGTGCCGCCCGCCTTCGTGAGCCCGCGGGTGGCGTGCGAGGCGACGGCGAAGGTCCGCTGGCCGTGCTTGCGGTTCGCCTTGCGCAGCCGCAGGAAGACGCCGGGCGCCTCCTCCTCGGACTCGAAGCCGACCAGCAGCACGGTCGGGGCCTTCTCCAGCGAGGTGTACGTGACCCCGCTGCCGTCCAGATCGCGTCCGCGCCCGGCGACGCGGGAGGCCAGGAAGTCGCCCTCCTCGCTGCTGTGCACCCGGGCCCGGAAGTCGATGTCGTTGGTGTCCAGGGCGATCCGGGCGAACTTGCTGTACGCGTACGCGTCCTCGACGGTCAGCCGGCCGCCCGTGAGGACCCCGGCCCGGCCGCGTGCGGCGGAGAGTCCGGCGGCGGCCGCCTCCAGTGCCTCGGGCCAGCTCGCCGGTTCCAGCTCACCGGCCTCGTTGCGTACCAGCGGGGTGGTGAGCCGGTCGCGCTGCTGCGCGTAGCGGAAGCCGAAGCGGCCCTTGTCGCAGAGCCACTCCTCGTTGACCTCGGGGTCGTTGGAGGCGAGCCGCCGCATGACCTTGCCGCGCCGGTGGTCGGTGCGGGTGGCGCAGCCGCCCGCACAGTGCTCGCACACCGAGGGCGACGACACCAGGTCGAAGGGGCGGGAACGGAACCGGTACGCCGCCGAGGTCAGTGCCCCGACGGGGCAGATCTGGATGGTGTTGCCGGAGAAGTACGACTCGAACGGATCGCCCTCGCCGGTGCCGACCTGCTGGAGCGCGCCGCGCTCGAGCAGCTCGATCATCGGGTCGCCCGCCACCTGGTTGGAGAACCGGGTGCAGCGCGCGCAGAGCACGCACCGCTCACGGTCCAGCAGCACCTGGGTGGAGATCGGGACGGGCTTCTCGAAGGTGCGCTTCTTGCCGTCGAAGCGTGAGTCGGTGTCGCCGTGCGACATCGCCTGGTTCTGCAGGGGGCACTCGCCGCCCTTGTCGCAGACGGGGCAGTCCAGCGGATGGTTGATCAGCAGCAGCTCCATCACGCCCTTCTGCGCCTTCTCGGCGACGGGCGAGGTGATCTGCGACTTGACGACCATGCCGTCGGTGCAGGTGATGGTGCAGGACGCCATCGGCTTGCGCTGGCCCTCGACCTCGACGATGCACTGGCGGCAGGCGCCGACCGGGTCGAGGAGCGGGTGGTCGCAGAAGCGCGGGATCTCGATGCCGAGGAGTTCGGCGGCCCGGATGACCAGGGTGCCCTTGGGCACGCTGATCTCGATGCCGTCGATGGTCAGCGTGACGAGGTCCTCGGGCGGGAGAGCCGCCTCGCCGCCCCCGGAGGGCGCACTCGTGGTGACTGTCATGCGTTCACCCCCCGGTGAGCGTTCTTGTCGTCGGCCCAGACGGTCGACTTGGCGGGATCGAAGGGGCAGCCCTTGCCCGTGATGTGCTGCTCGTACTCCTCGCGGAAGTACTTGAGCGAGGAGAAGATCGGCGAGGCGGCGCCGTCGCCGAGGGCGCAGAACGACTTGCCGTTGATGTTGTCGGCGATGTCGTTCAGCTTGTCGAGGTCGGACATCTGTCCCTTGCCGGCCTCGATGTCGCGGAGCAGCTGGACGAGCCAGTAGGTGCCCTCACGGCACGGCGTGCACTTGCCGCAGGACTCGTGGGCGTAGAACTCGGTCCACCGGGTGACGGCCCGCACGACGCAGGTCGTCTCGTCGAAGCACTGGAGCGCCTTGGTTCCGAGCATGGAACCGGCGGCGCCGACGCCCTCGTAGTCGAGGGGCACGTCGAGGTGCTCCTCGGTGAACATCGGGGTGGAGGAGCCGCCCGGGGTCCAGAACTTGAGCCGGTGGCCGGGGCGCATCCCGCCGCTGATGTCGAGGAGCTGGCGCAGCGTGACGCCGAGCGGGGCCTCGTACTGGCCGGGTCCCGCGACGTGTCCGCTGAGCGAGTAGAGCGTGAAGCCCGGGGACTTCTCGCTGCCCATCGACTTGAACCAGTCCTTGCCCTTGTTCAGGATCGCGGGAACCGAGGCGATGGACTCGACGTTGTTCACCACGGTGGGGCAGGCGTACAGACCGGCGACCGCGGGGAAGGGGGGCCGCAGCCGGGGCTGGCCGCGCCGTCCTTCGAGCGAGTCGAGCAGTGCGGTCTCCTCACCGCAGATGTACGCGCCGGCGCCCGCGTGCACGGTGAGTTCCAGATCGAGTCCGGAGCCCATGATGTCCGTACCGAGGTAGCCCGCTTCGTACGCCTCGCGCACGGCCTCGTGCAGCCGCCGCAGTACGGGGACGACTTCGCCGCGCAGGTAGATGAAGGCGTGCGAGGAGCGGATCGCGTAGCAGGCGATCACGATGCCTTCGATGAGGCTGTGCGGGTTGGCGAAGAGGAGCGGGATGTCCTTGCAGGTCCCAGGCTCCGACTCGTCGGCGTTGACCACCAGGTAGTGCGGTTTGCCGTCGCCCTGCGGGATGAACTGCCACTTCATCCCGGTGGGGAAGCCCGCGCCGCCGCGGCCGCGCAGACCGGAGTCCTTGACGTACGCGATGAGGTCGTCCGGGGACATGGCGAGGGCCTTGCGCAGCCCCTCGTAGCCCTCGTGGCGGCGGTAGGTCTCCAGGGTCCAGGACTCGGGTTCGTCCCAGAAGGCGGACAGGACCGGTGCCAGAAGCTTCTCGGGACTGGTCCCGTTCTTGTCGATTTCGGCGGCCAACGTCATCACTCCCCCTCCTCGGCGGCGGGACCGGCCGGGTGGTCCGGGTCGGATGCCGAGGTCTGCTGCGGTGCGTCGTGGGAGCTGAGGTGCTCGGCGCCCTTGTGCGGTTCGTCGCGCGGGGCTTGGTCGCGCGGGGTCTCACCACGCGGAGAGACCACCCGCGGCTGTCCGGTGGCCTCGCCCTTGGCCAGCTTCAGGCCGATCAGCGAGGCGGGTCCGGCACCGCCGGTGGCCTGGACGGCACCGGGGCGCTCGTCGGGGAAACCGGCCAGTATCCGGGCGGTCTCCTTGTACGAGCACAGCGGGGCGCCGCGGGTCGGCTCGACGGTGCGGCCGGCGATCAGGTCGTCGACCAGCTGCGTCGCGCTCTCGGGCGTCTGGTTGTCGAAGAACTCCCAGTTCACCATCACGACGGGCGCGAAGTCGCAGGCCGCGTTGCACTCGATGTGTTCGAGGGTGACCTTGCCGTCCTCGGTCGTCTCGTCGTTGCCGACGCCGAGGTGGTCCTTGAGCCGGTCGAAGATCGCGTCGCCGCCCATCACCGCGCAGAGCGTGTTGGTGCAGACGCCGACCTGGTAGTCGCCGCTCGGCCTGCGGCGGTACATCGTGTAGAAGGTGGCGACCGCGGTGACCTCGGCGGTGGTGAGGCCGAGCAGCTCGGCGCAGAACGCCATGCCCGTACGGGAGACGTACCCCTCCTCCGACTGCACGAGGTGCAGCAGCGGCAGCAGCGCGGAGCGGCTGCCGGGGTAGCGGGCGATCACCTCCTTCGCATCCGCTTCGAGCCTGGCGCGCACCTCGGCCGGGTAGGCGGGGGCGGGGAGCTGCGGCATCCCCAGACTGACTTCGCTGCGTGCTTCGGTCACCGGTCGACGCCTCCCATCACGGGGTCGATGGACGCGACGGCGACGATGACGTCGGCGACCTGGCCGCCCTCGCACATCGCCGCCATGGCCTGGAGATTGGTGAAGGACGGGTCACGGAAGTGGACCCGGTAGGGGCGGGTGCCGCCGTCCGAGACGACGTGCACGCCGAGTTCGCCCTTGGGCGACTCGACCGCGGTGTACGTCTGCCCGGCCGGGACCCGGAAGCCCTCGGTCACCAGCTTGAAGTGGTGGATCAGGGCCTCCATGGAGGTGCCCATGATCTTCCTGATGTGGTCGAGCGAGTTGCCGAGCCCGTCCGGTCCGAGCGCGAGCTGCGCGGGCCAGGCGATCTTCTTGTCGGCGACCATGACCGGGCCGGGGGCGAGCCGGTCGATGCACTGCTCGACGATCCGCAGCGACTGGCGCATCTCCTCGAGACGGATGAGGAAGCGGCCGTAGGAGTCGCAGCTGTCCGCCGTGGGGACGTCGAACTCGTAGTTCTCGTACCCGCAGTAGGGGTCGGTCTTGCGCAGGTCGTGCGGGAGTCCGGCGGAGCGCAGGACGGGACCGGTGGCGCCGAGCGCCATGCAGCCGGTCAGGTCGAGATAGCCGACGTCCTGCATACGGGCCTTGAAGATGGGGTTGCCGGTGGCGAGCTTGTCGTACTCCGGCAGGTTCTTCTTCATGGTCTTCACGAACTCGCGCAGCTGGTCGACCGCGCCCGGGGGCAGGTCCTGGGCGAGTCCGCCGGGCCGGACGAACGCGTGGTTCATCCGGAGGCCGGTGATCAGCTCGAAGAGGTCGAGAACGAGTTCACGGTCGCGGAAGCCGTAGATCATGATCGTCGTGGCGCCGAGCTCCATGCCACCGGTGGCGATGCACACCAGGTGCGAGGAGATCCGGTTGAGCTCCATCAGCAGCACGCGCAGGACGGTGGCCCGGTCGGGGATCTGGTCCTCGATGCCGAGGAGCTTCTCCACCCCCAGGCAGTACGCCGTCTCGTTGAAGAACGGCGTCAGGTAGTCCATGCGCGTGACGAAGGTGGTGCCCTGCGTCCAGTTCCGGAATTCGAGGTTCTTCTCGATGCCGGTGTGGAGGTAGCCGATGCCGCAGCGGGCCTCGGTGACGGTCTCGCCGTCGATCTCCAGGATCAGCCGGAGCACACCGTGTGTGGACGGGTGCTGGGGACCCATGTTGACGATGATGCGCTCGTCGTCGGAGGCGGCCGCCGACTGGACGACCTCGTCCCAGTCGCCGCCGGTGACTGTATATACAGTCCCCTCGGTCGTGGCCCTGGGTGTTGCGTGGGGAGTGGTCATCAGGAGTACGACCTCCGCTGGTCCGGAGCCGGGATCTGGGCGCCCTTGTACTCGACGGCGATGCCGCCGAGCGGGTAGTCCTTGCGCTGCGGGAAGCCCTGCCAGTCGTCCGGCATCATGATCCGCGTGAGGGCGGGGTGCCCGTCGAAGATGAGCCCGAAGAAGTCGTAGGTCTCGCGCTCGTGCCAGTCGTTGGTCGGGTAGACCGCGACGAGGGACGGGATGTGCGGATCGCTGTCCGGTGCGGACACCTCGAGCCGGATGAGCCGGCCGTGGGTGAGGGACCGCAGGTGGTAGACGGCGTGCAGCTCGCGTCCCTTGTCACCGAGGAAGTGGACGCCGCTCACCCCCGTACAGAGTTCGAAGCGCAGTGCCGGGTCGTCGCGCAGGGTCCTGGCGACGGTGGGCAGGTGCTCGCGGGCGATGTGGAAGGTGAGTTCGCCGCGGTCGACGACGGTCTTCTCGATGGCGTTGTCGGGAAGCAGACCCTGTTCCTCCAGGGCCCCTTCGAGCTCGTCGGCCACCTCGTCGAACCAGCCGCCGTACGGACGCGAGGTGGCGCCCGGCAGGGTGACCGTGCGGATGAGCCCGCCGTAGCCGGAGGTGTCGCCGCCGTTGTCGGCGCCGAACATGCCCCTGCGCACGCCGATGACCTCGCCGGTCTCGTCGCGCGGGGAGGGGACGCCGTTGGCGTTCGGCTCGCTGTGGTTGTCGTTCCCGCTCACCGGAGCAGCCCCTTCATCTCGATCAGGGGCAGTGCGTTGAGCGCCGCTTCCTCCGCCTCGCGGGCGGCCTCCTCCGCGTTGACCCCGAGCTTGGAGCCCTGGATCTTCTGGTGGAGCTTGAGGATCGCGTCGATCAGCATCTCGGGACGCGGCGGACAACCCGGCAAATAAATATCAACCGGGACAATATGATCAACACCCTGAACAATGGCGTAATTATTGAACATTCCGCCCGATGACGCGCAAACCCCCATGGAGATGACCCACTTGGGATTCGGCATCTGGTCGTAGACCTGCCGCAGGACGGGCGCCATCTTCTGGCTGACCCGCCCTGCCACGATCATCAGGTCCGCCTGCCGCGGCGATCCGCGGAAGACCTCCATCCCGAACCGGGCCAGGTCGTAGCGCCCGGCCCCGGTCGTCATCATCTCGATGGCGCAGCAGGCGAGGCCGAAGGTGGCGGGGAATACGGACGACTTCCGTACCCAGCCGGCGGCCTGCTCGACAGTGGTCAGCACGAAGCCGCTGGGCAGCTTCTCTTCGAGTCCCATGGTGTGCCCCTCAGCCCCTCAGTCCCATTCCAGGCCGCCGCGACGCCATACATACGCATAGGCGACGAAGACGGTGAGCACGAAGAGCAGCATCTCGACGAGCCCGAAAATCCCCAGGGCGTCGAAGGTGACCGCCCAGGGATAGAGGAAGACGATCTCGATGTCGAAGACGATGAAGAGCATCGCCGTCAGGTAGTACTTGATCGGAAAGCGGCCGCCTCCGGCTGGAGTGGGGGTGGGTTCGATACCGCACTCGTACGCTTCGAGCTTTGCCCGGTTGTAGCGCTTGGGGCCGATAAGCGTGGCGCTGATCACGGAGAAGATCGCAAACCCTGCCCCGAGGGCACCGAGCACGAGGATGGGCGCGTAGGCATTCACGCTCCTCGCTCCTTCCAGTCGTCCTTGACCGTTGGACCTCATCGGGCCATCTGGCTCGCCGCCTCACCAAGATCGTGCACATGTGAGGCAGTTCACAAGCCCGACTGCCCCGCATCCTATGCCCGCCATCCTGTGATCTGCGACACGGGGTACGACAACGTCTTTGTGATCTCCACCACCTGACGAACGATCATGAAGTCGGATGAGCGGTGATCTTCGTACACGAAGCGGTCGAGTGATCACGAGACGTGACATTCGATGCCGTTGACGCTGGTCAAAGGGGTGCTGCCGTATCAAGCCGCGCCGCCGAGAACCAAATTGGAGATGGACGCGATGCGGTGATATAGGGATCTGCCCCACTCTGGGGTGACCTCCGGGCCAACCGGACACCCAGGCAGTGGTTCACGAGGGTCGAAGCGGAAGGTTCCCGACATCGACCCCGTTCCGGGCGAATGGGCCACTGTGCGCCGCCGATTCCCGGCCGACCCTCACCCGGCACCCCGCCCGTCCCGCGCTCCCTCGCGCGAAGCGTTCGCGCACCCGTCACGCCGAGACCATGCTGTGACCTGCGTCACCCGACGGCTTCCCTCATACAAGCGGGCTTGGCCAACGGCGTGAGCGGATGGTAGGTGCCGGGCAATTCGGGCGTATTGCCGAAAACCCGTGATCACGGCCATGATCACGTCCGTCCGTTTTGCCCGTTACGGCGTCAATAAGGGCCGCCGGAAAGCGGATTCACAGATTCCGGACGTAACTGTGTCGCAACACACGTTTCTTGATGGGACCCCGGGGGCCCTGATAGCGCTAGTACCCATGTCCCACACCGCTCTCATACCCAGCCACCGGAAGCCCCGCCGGAACGCCTCGAAGACGGCGCTCCGAGCCGGAGTTGCCGGTGGTGTCCTCAGCACCATCGCGGTCGCAGGCGCTGCCGGTCCGGCCCAGGCCGAGCCGGTGACCCAGACCATCGAGATGCCCACCATCACGGCCGGGCTCTCCACCACCGTCGCGGCGTCCGCCGAGGCCACGCAGCAGGTCGCCCTGGACCTGGAGACGCAGGCCCACGAGGACGCAGCGGCCACGACCGCCGCCAAGGCCGCCAAGAAGGCCAAGGCCGAGGCCGTCCGCAAGGACGAGGCCAAGAAGAAGGCCGAAGCGGCCGCCAAGGCCAAGGCGGAGGCCGCCGAGCGCGCCTCCCGCACCGCCGAGCGCACGACGCTCAGCGCCCCCTCGGGCTCCTCGGCATCCGGTTCCTCGGTGTCGACCGCCTCGGCACCGGTCTCCTCGGCCGCCACGGGCTCCGCGGCCTCCGTCGTCGCGTTCGTGCAGGCGCAGGTCGGCGACGCGTACGTGCCCGGCGGCACCGGCCCCAACTCGTGGGACTGCTCCGGCCTCGTCCAGGCCGCGTTCCGCACGGTGGGCGTCGACCTGCCGCGCGTCTCGCAGAGCCAGTCGACCGCAGGCACCCAGGTCGGGCTCGGCAACCTCCAGCCGGGCGACATCCTTTACTGGGGCAGCGCGGGCAGCGCGTACCACGTGGGTGTCTATGTGGGCGGCGGCCAGTTCGTCGGCGCGCAGAACTCCTCCACCGGTGTGGTGCAGCGCCCCCTGGACTACGACATGCCGACCGGCGCGGTCCGCATCCTCTGAGTCGTATCCCCCCTGAGTTCACGGATTCACAAGCGCCTCGGCGCACATCGAAGGGCCGCCGCTCCCCCGCTCGGGAGCGGCGGCCCTTCGGCGTTTCCGGCCAGCGTTTCCGGTCGGCGACTCCGGTCGGCGTCTCCGGTCGGCGTCTCCGGCGGGAACGTGACATCCCCCGGTGGGCGACGTTGACGTCGCGAACCTGCCGGACACCGGCCGCGTGCGCTTGTGAACTGGGGAGAACAGCCCCGCTCCACCGAGCACAGGACGGCCCCGCCATGTCCATCACGGTCTCCACCCCCACCGGCGCCCCACCCCGCACGCCCTTACGCGGCCGGTCGGCCGTGCTCTCCATGACGCTGGCCCTCTTCGCCATCGTCACCACCGAGATCCTGGCGATCGGTCTGCTGACGCCGATCGGGGCCGAGTTCGGCGTCGCGGACGGCACGGCGGGCCTGATGACGACCAGGCCGGGGCTCCTTGCCGCGGTCGCCGCCCCGACCGTGACTGTCGCGACGGCCCGCGTAGACCGCAGGCTGATGCTCTGCGCCCTCGTCCTGCTGCTCGCGGTGGCCAACTCCCTCACCGCCGCCGCGACGGCCTTCTGGCTGGTGCTGGTCGCCCGGGTGCTGGTCGGCATCACCATCGGCGGCGTCTGGTCGATCGGCGCCGGACTGGCCGGCCGGCTGGTCCGCCCGGCATCGACGGGACGGGCGACGGCGGTCATCTTCTCGGCCGTACCCCTCGGCTCCGTCCTCGGCGTCCCCGTCGGCACGCTCATCGGTGATCTGGCGGGCTGGCGCACCACGTTCGCGACGATGGGGCTGCTGAGCACCGGCGTCCTGGCCCTGCTCCTCCTGACCCTGCCCGCCCTGCCCCCGGCCGAGGTCACCCGCCCCTCGGTACTCCGCGCCCTGCTGCGCGGCACGGGCACCCGGTACGCCCTGCTGATGACGTTCCTCGTCGTACTGGCCCACTTCGCCGCGTACACCTACGTCACCCCCTTCCTGCGGCAGGTCACTCGGGCCGATCCGGGGCAGATCACCGGATACCTGCTGATCTACGGCGCCGCGGGGGTGGCGGGCAACTTCATCGGCGGCGTACTGGTCACACGCGCCCCACGCCTCGCGTTCGGAGCCGCCGCCGGGACGATCGCCGCCGCGACCGCGCTGCTGCCCGTCCTCGGCCGGGGCGACGCGGGCGCGCTCGCGCTGCTCATCGTCTGGGGACCCGGCTACGGCGCGATCCCGGTCTGCTCCCAGACCTGGTTCGCCCGCGCCGCCCCGCGAACACCCGAGGCCACCACGGTCCTGTTCACCGCGTCCTCTTCCAGGCAACACTGGCCGCCGGCGCGCTGACCGGCGGCACGATCGTCGACCACACCTCGCTCCGCGCCGTCATGTGGTGCGGGGCGGTGACGGCGGGCCTCGCGGTGGTGGTGGCGGGTCGCGGGAGCACGGGGGCGCCTTCGTCAGGCCGTTGACGAAGGTGCCCCCGTGGGTTGAAACCGTGCCGGTGTCGGCCCGTGTCGCGGGCCGGCTTCACCGTTGGTGCCGGTGCGGGTCAGACGTTGGTCCCGACGAGCTGCTTGTCGTGACTGGACTGGTCGAGGTGCCCTTCGAGCTTCTCGCCCTCGATGTCGGGGTCGGGGATCAGCCGTCCGTACCACTTGGGGTGGTACCAGATCTCCTTGCCCGCGATGGCCATCACGGCGGGGACGAGGGCGAGTCGGACGATGAAGACGGACGCCATGATCAGGGCCGCGGCGGTGACGACCCGGGCGGACAACCCCGTACCGGCGACCGCGGCGGCGCGGGCGTCGCCGTGAGGGAACGCGGGCCATTCGGCCGGGTCACGGCCCCGAGCGGGTAACGATGCGGCGCGTGGTCGGGATGTAGGCCCCGGAGTCCTCGAACGGCTGTTGCGCGTCTTCGAATCATCAGCCGGGCAG
This sequence comes from Streptomyces brevispora, assembly GCF_007829885.1. Taxonomy (NCBI): domain Bacteria; kingdom Bacillati; phylum Actinomycetota; class Actinomycetes; order Kitasatosporales; family Streptomycetaceae; genus Streptomyces; species Streptomyces brevispora. Next base: position 3,712,843 of record NZ_VIWW01000001.1, on the reverse strand, counting down.
GTGCCCATCCGATTCGCCTGAGCAATGACACGAAATCAAGATTTTAACTTCCGTAGCGGAGGAGTCCACAACTGCGGGTGCAGACCGGAGAAAATCCTTCATTTTGCCAGCACCTGCATGGCGACCCTCATTTTAGATTCCAAGTCGGCTTTTACGCGGGCCATGGCTGCGGCGTTTCCTGCAATGGCTTTCTCCTGGTACGAGAAATCCACTGCGTACCAAACACCCACCACGTTACTTTTGTGCCGACATGCCGCGTCCGCTGTCGCCACCTTCAGTTCATGCGCAGTAGGCTCCGCGGCCTTCCGCCACTCCGGGTCGCCTCCCGCCGCCAGGGGATCCTGGTAGGTGAAGCCCCTGATTTTCATGCACTGCGACCACTTGGCGAATGCGGCTTTGGTTCGATCGTCTTGTTGGGATTCGTCCAGAGTTTTCAGTTTGATATCAATAGCGATTTGCGGGTCATACAGAGCACCGTCCACTCTGCCGGTCAACTCCTTGACCGCCTCGCCCATGCAGCCGTGATACGGCACAGTCTTTCCATTAATTATTTGGCCGCCCGGCCCAAAAGCCTTCCTGGGGTCGGAGGAACCGCGCCCGGCGACCACCATGTCCGGACTTATTTTCTGCGTGGATTCTTCAGAACTGGACCGGCTCACCGAAGCCTCCCCTTCCGAATGATAGCCCCACTTCGCCATCAATCGGGCACTCTGGTGTCCGTACCGGCCGTCTGTCCGAGTGACAGGAGCATCACTGTCACGCGGCCCCGGGGATTCCACCGAGGGCTTATAGGTGAACCCAAATCGTGTCATGCAGAGAGAGATGGACTTCGCATACGCCTTGTTGATTATTGACAGCTGTCCCGGCTTCACCAGGTACGCATCGAGTGGCAGCGGTTTATCGTTTGCGGAATCGATTTCCGGAATGGCAGAGACGGGAGGTGGAGTCTGCGCGGTTTCACGCGCCACCGTACTGTTGATCTCGGGGCGACCTCCGCCAGCGTTTGTGCAGCCAACCAGCAGCAGCAAGAGGATCAGGGAGGCGGCTGTACGACATGAGCGGCGAGACACCTGGACGATCTCTTTCGGTGCAACAATGCGAGAAAGGATTACTGAGTGGAGTGTGCCGCGGCGGGCCCTGCCAGCGCGATCCGAACAGGGCCCACCGCGGGAATTCGCAAGGTGTCAGCCGACCTGAGACGCACCGAGCTTGCCCGATGCATTGTTATTCTTCATCGTCGCAGACAGGTTAATCACCTGACCCGGCGAAACGGTGACACATGCGACACTGCAGTCGTAGTTGCTGTTGTAGTAAAGGTAGAAATTTCGCGGCGTTCCACGGTTGTCCACCGCAGCAGCGTTGTTCTTCACCGAGACGCCTGCGCCGGCACTGCCATTTTCTCCGGCCTTGAAATAACGGCCCGAGTAGTCCGCAATGTTCCCACCCTGTGCGAAATAGGCCCCATACCCGTACGAGCTCGAGTTGTAGTGAAGGCACACCTGGTCAAAAAGGCAGTCCCCATAAGCGGGGGCTGCCGACGCCGTACCGGCTGTCCCCACAACTGCAGCAAAGGCTACGAAACCTGCGGCAAGGACTTTTCTGACACGCATCCCTGTTTCCTCCTCGTGGCTTTGTCCATCAGGGACTCTGCCCCTGGCGGATCGTACTATGAGAAGTCGATCATGAGAAGGCGTCAACTCCGTTGCGGTTAGCACCGATTGCTCATGAGTGCTCGTCAGTGTGCTTGCAGGGAGCCCACGTTTGCTTCATCTGGCCCTCTTGGTACTGGGGCCAGGGCCTTAACTCACCAAGCGCTGGAGGCGAGTTGGAGGGGGCAGGCGGCGTGTTCGTCAAACAAAGCATGGCGCTGGAGGCAGTGGTAGAGCTGACCGGGCATGCGATTGAAGAGGTGTTGCGCTGAGCGGAGGCGCACCGGTCTCCGTAGTGGCCGCGTAGGCCTGCCAGTGCTGGTGGCCGGTGCGCACGGCGACCGCGTAGCCCTGGCCCGGGGTGCGGCCGGTGGTACGAAGCGTCCGGGGCGCCGTAAACCTCGTCGCCGGTGAAGAAGCTCGCACGGACTTTGACGGCATGTGCCTTGGTGGGCATGGCCCGGGTCTGCGCGGCCTTGGTCTCGAACGTCAAACTCCGCGGGTACGCGGGTGTGTTCGCAGCGTTCCTCGCCTCCGGCCCGCTCCTTGCCCGGATGCAGGACGCAGGAATAGTCCGGCATCACCTGTCTCGCCCGAGGAGGAGCAGGGCTTGGATCTCCCCGGATTCCACCGCCGAAGAGTCGAGTCGTGGAAATGGCAGATCCAGTTCGGCCTGCAGCGACGATCTTCGACCGGCGCGATCCGGGTGCTGCGGGAGAAGATCCGCAGCACCCGGACGCTCACGCCTTCGGCGCCACCTTCGTCAGGCCGTTGATGATGCGGTCCATCGCGTCGCCGCCCGTCGGGTCGGTGAGGTTGGCGAGCATCTTCAGGGTGAACTTCATCAGCAGCGGGTGCGTCAGGCCGCGCTGGGTGGCGACCTTCATGACCTTCGGGTTGCCGATCAGCTTCACGAAGGCGCGGCCCATCGTGTAGTAGCCGCCGTAGGTCTCCTTGAGCACCTTCGGGTAGTTGTTCAGGGCCAGTTCGCGCTGGGCCGGGGTCGAGCGGGCGTGGGCCTGGACGATGACGTCCGCGGCGATCTGGCCCGACTCCATGGCGTACGCGATGCCTTCGCCGTTGAACGGGTTGACCATGCCGCCCGCGTCGCCGACGAGCAGCAGGCCCTTGGTGTAGTGCGGCTGGCGGTTGAAGGCCATCGGGAGGGCGGCGCCGCGGATCGGCGTCGTCATGTTCTCGGGGGTGTAGCCCCAGTCCTCCGGCATTGACGCGCACCACGCCTTGAGGACCTCGCGCCAGTCCAGCTCCTTGAAGGCGGAGGAGGAGTTGAGGATGCCGAGGCCGACGTTGGAGGTGCCGTCGCCCATGCCGAAGATCCAGCCGTAGCCGGGCAGCAGCCGGTCCTCGGCGCCTCGGCGGTCCCAGAGTTCCAGCCAGGACTCCAGGTAGTCGTCGTCGTGGCGGGGCGAGGTGAAGTACGTACGGACGGCGACGCCCATCGGGCGGTCCTCGCGGCGGTGCAGGCCCATCGCCACGGAGAGCCGGGTGGAGTTGCCGTCGGCGGCGACGACGAGGGGGGCGTGGAAGGTGACCGGGGTCTTCTCCTCGCCGAGCTTGGCGTGCACGCCGGTGATCCGGCCGGTGCGGGGGTCGGTGATCGGGGCGCCGACGTTGCAGCGCTCGTACAGCCGTGCGCCGCTCTTCTGCGCCTGGCGGGCCAGCTGCTCGTCGAAGTCGTCGCGCTTGCGGACCAGTCCGTAGTCCGGGTACGAGGCGAGATCCGGCCAGTCCAGTTGGAGCCGGACGCCGCCGCCGATGATGCGCAGGCCCTTGTTCCGCAGCCAGCCGGCCTCTTCGGAGATGTCGATGCCCATGGAGACGAGCTGCTTGGTGGCGCGCGGTGTGAGGCCGTCGCCGCAGACCTTCTCGCGCGGGAAGGCGGTCTTCTCCAGGAGGAGGACGTCGAGTCCCGCCTTGGCGAGGTAGTACGCGGTCGTGGAGCCGGCCGGGCCTGCCCCGACGACGATCACGTCCGCGCTGTGTTCGGACAGGGGCTCGGTCACGGTCGGATCTCCCGAAGACTCGAAATCGCGTGCCGCGCGGCACATGTCCCGTGCAGTCTATGGGGGCCTGCTGACCAACCTTCCGAAGGGCTCCCCCATGTCGATCGCGCCCCGCGCACTCCCTGTCGTACAGCTGCGTGTCCCGACCGACGAGGACGCGGTGGCCTGGCACCGCGCCTTCGCCGACCCGGAGGTGATGGAGTTCCTCGGCGGCCGCCCGTCCGAGCTGTCGCTGTACGAGGAGTGGACCGCCAGGCAGCGCAGGCTCGACGCCGAACACGGCTTCTGCCTGTGGACCGTGCTCGACGAGGGCGGCGACGTCGTCGGCTTCACCGGTGCGCAGCCGTGGCCGCAGAGCGCGTACGGCCCGGTGGGCGAGATCGAGATCGGCTGGCGGCTGGCCCGTCCGGCGTGGGGCCGCGGCTATGTGACCGCGGCCGCGCGCATCGCCCTGGAGCGGTTGCGCGCGGCCCGGGTGGAGCGGGTCGTGGCGACGGTCGACGAGCTCAACGAGCGGTCGGTCGCGGTGGCCCTGCGCCTGGGCATGGAGCGGGCGGAGAGCTTCACGGCGCCCCGGTCGGGGCAGGAGGTGCGGTGCTTCCGGCTGGAGCTGGGCCGGTGACGGCCGGGCGGCACCTGCCGCCCGTCAGGCGCGTACGCCCCGGTGCAGCGCCACCACTCCGCCGGTGAGGTTGCGCCAGGCGACCTTCGACCAGCCGGCCCGCTTAAGCCTTGCGGCGAGGCCGGCCTGGTCGGGCCAGGCGCGGATCGACTCGGCGAGATAGACGTACGCGTCGGGGTTGGACGACACCGCGCGCGCGACCGGCGGCAGCGCCCGCATCAGGTACTCGGTGTAGACGGTCCGGAACGGCGTCCAGACCGGCTGGGAGAACTCGCAGATGACCACCCGGCCGCCCGGCTTGGTCACCCGGTACAGCTCGCGCAGCGCGGCGTCCGTGTCCTGGACGTTGCGCAGCCCGAACGAGATGGTCACCGCGTCGAACGTCTCGTCGCGAAACGGCAGCCGCGTCGCGTCGCCCGCGGTGAACGGCAGCCAGGAGTTGCGCCTCTTGCCCTCCTGGAGCATGCCGATGGAGAAGTCGCACGGCACGACGAACGCACCGGTCTCGGCGAACGGCAGCGAGGACGTCGCGGTCCCGGCGGCCAGGTCGAGGACCTTCTCCGCGGGCCGGGCGTGCACCGCCTTCGCGACCTCCTTGCGCCACAGCCGCGCCTGGCCGAGCGAGAGCACGTCGTTGGTGAGGTCGTAGTTCTCCGCCACGTCGTCGAACATCGAGGCGACTTCGTGCGGCTGCTTGTCCAGGGAGGCTCGGGTCACCCGTCCATTCAAGCAGCCCGGCCGTGCTGCGGCGGGGCGGGTCCGCTGTCGGGGAACACCGCGGTGCCGATCAGCGGCGCAGTGCCTCGGCGGGCTGGATGCGGGACGCCCGCCACGCCGGATACAGCCCGGCCAGCACGCCGGTGACGAGGCCGATCGCGGGGGCCGCCGCGGCGGTGGCCGGGTGCACGACCGGGGTCCAGTCGCGGGCCAGGGCAACGCCCACCACCGTGACCACGCCCAGCGAGGTCCCGATCAGACCGCCGACGGCTCCCAGCACGCCGGACTCGGCGAGGAACTGCAGGGTGATGTGCCTGGCACGGGCGCCGAGCGCGCGCCGCAGACCGATCTCGCCGGTGCGTTCCAGGACCGACACCAGGGTGGTGTTGGCGATCCCGACCGCGCCGATGACCAGACAGATGCCCGCAAGGAGCAGGAACAGCTGACTCAGGTCGCCGCTGACCCCGGAGCGGAGCAACCGGGGATCGGGCGGCGGGAGGGCCTTGAGGTATTCGGGGTGGTCGGGCCGCAGCGCGGTCGGGGCCAGCCTGGCGACCTGCTGAGCGGCGCCGAGTTCCGTCGAGACCAGCATCGTCGCGCTTCCGCCCGCGGGCGGCCCCCAGATCTTCTCGGCCGTGGTGCGCGGGACGACGACCGACAGCAGCAGGTCGGCCTTGCGCTCGGTGTTCTCGATGATCCCGGTGACGGTGAACGGCTGGTCGCCGACGAAGACGGCGGGCCGGGTCTCCAGCGTGGTGATGCCGAGCCGGGAGGCGACGCCCGACCCGATGACGGCGACGTACGCCCCTTCGTCGGACATCAGGTCGTCGTAGATCCGCCCCTGGGAGAGCGTGGGTTCGGCCGCCTCCAGTACGCCGGGGGAAGCCGCGACCACCTGCGTCCTGCCGCCGTCGTCGGCCCGGGCGACCGGGGCGGAGCGCACCGTGACGTCGGTGGCCGGGCGAACCGGCCAGTACACCCCGGCGCTGCGCACGCCGTTCAGCCTCTCCACCCGCTCGTCGGCGTCCGGCGGAAAGGCGGGCGCCGCGAACTCGTTCTGTTCCGAGGCCTTGTCCTCGACCGACACCTCCGTGGCGCTGAGGGAGTTGAAGCGGGCGTCGATCTGCGAGGAGGCCGTGGCGGTCAGCCCCAGGATGGCCACGAACGTACCCACGCCGAGGACCGTACCGAGCGCCGTCAGGGCCGAACGGGCCGGGCGCTGCAGCATGCCGGCGAGTGATTCGCCCAGGAGGTCTCCGAAGGAGAACACCGAGCGGTCCACCGCCGAGGCCCCGCGCTTGCGCAGCACGCCGCGGATCATCCCGCCGCTCCTTCACGTTCGCGCAGCACCCCGTCGCGGATGGTGACCGTACGCGCGCCGCGTCCCGCCACCTCCGCGTCGTGCGTGATCACCAGCACCGTCATGCCATCGGTGTGCAACTCCGCGAGCAGGGCCAGCACCGACTGCGCGTTGGCCGTGTCGAGGTTGCCGGTCGGCTCGTCGCAGAGCAGCAGGGAGGGTCTGGCCACCAGTGCCCGCGCGATCGCCACGCGTTGCCGCTCCCCGCCGGACAGCCGGGTGGGCAGGGACTCGACGCGGTGTCCGAGCCCGACCCGTACCAGCGCCTCCTTCGCCCGCCGCCGGCGCTCCTTGCGGGCCACGCCGCTGTAGACCATGGCCAGCGTGACGTTCTCCAGGGCGCTTCGGTGCGGTAACAGGTGGAAGGACTGGAAGACGAAGCCGATCCGGCGGCCTCGCAGGGCGGTGCGGTGGCCGTCCCTCATCGCTCCGGTGTCCAGGCCGTCGAGGAGATACGTCCCCGCGGTCGGGGCGTCCAGCAGACCGGCGATGTTGAGGAACGTCGACTTGCCCGAGCCGGACGGCCCGACGACGGTCACGAACTCGCCCCGGTCGATCACCAGATCGCAGGGCCGGAAGGCGGCGACCGGTGGTGGTCCGGGGTAGGTCAGGGCGACCTGGCGGAACTCGATGACGGGCGGGGTCATTTCCGTATCCCGGTGACCACTCTGTCGCCTGCGGCCAGGGCGCCCCTGACCACGGATTCGACGGCCACGAAGCCGTCTCCGGACGTGCCCGGACGTATCTCGACCCGCTTCTGATCACCGGACCCGGCGACCACGGTCACCACCGTCCGGCCGTCCGCACCCGCGGTGATCGCGGTGATCGGGACCACCAGGGCCTTGCCGCCGGTGGAGGCCGCCTCGATGGTCAAGCGGACGTCCTGGCCGTTCAGTTGGGCGTCGAGCGCCTTGCCCGGAGTGATCTGCACCAGGTAGCCGGAGCGGGCGGCGGCCGGGCCGCCACCGCCGTCGCCGCCTTCTGCTCCGGAACCGGCGGTGCTCTGGGCCGGGACCGTCTGCGTGTCCGCGACGCGGGTGACCTTCGCGCCCGCCGACACCCCGGTGGTTTCCGAGTAGATCCCGACGCGCTGGCCGGCGCGCAGCAGTCCCTTCTGGTACTCGGGGACGTACGCCTGCACGACCAGCCGGCCCGAGGACAGCGTCATGACCGTCCCGGACACCTTGGCGCCCACGATCCCCTGCACCGCGTTCACCCGGGCCGGGAAGCTCTCCAGGAACACCGCCTCACCGGCGGGCAGCATCGGGCCCGACTTCGCCTGCGCCTCGGCGTAAGCGGCGCGTGCGTCGTTCAGGTCCTCCTCGGCCCGTTCCACGGCCTTGTGCGGGTCGCCGGGTGCGCCGTCGCTCTTCGCCGCGGAGCCGGATTCCTTGGCGTCCTCCAGGGCCCGCTCGGCCGACCGCACCGCGCCGGCGGCCGACCTGACCCCCTCGCCGTCGCCGTCCTGGGCCGGCAACGGGTCGTAACCGATTGACGCGTAGAAGGAGTTGAGCGCCGTCTTGGTCCCCGTGCCGAAGCTGCCGCCCGCATCGGGTGCGGTGGGGTGCCCGAGGTCCTGAAGCGCCTTCTGGAGCTGCCCGACGTCGTCGCCCTCGCTGCCGGGACGCAGGTCCCGGTAGACGGGCAGCTTCCCCCGCAGTACGAACACCGGGCGGCCGGAGACCTCCATCAGCAGCCGGCCGCTCCGCAGGACGTCCTGGGCCTTGACCGCCAGTTTCGTGATCACCGCGCCGGTCGCGCCCTCGTCGCCACCGGACACCTGCGGGGAGACGTTCACGGTCTGTCCCGCCCGCACCTGGCCCCGAGTGATCACCGAGGACACCAGCACCCGGTGTTCCACCGCCGCGGTCAGCACGTCCTGCTGTGGTGCGCCGGCCTCCGCCGCAGCCTGCGCGGGTGACTTGATGACCATCGACGCGCCGACGCCGACGGTGCCGAGCACCACGGCCGCGACGACGACGGCGACCACCCAGCGACGGCGCCGGCCGAGACCGCCGTCGGGCTCTTCCCCGCCGTTGCCGCTGCCCTCGTCGTTCCGGCTGCTCCCGCCGGGCTCGCCGCTCATCGAAGACCCTTTCCCCCGGACACGTCAGCCGCCGACCACGGAGTCGTCTTCGGGCCGGGGATCGCACACCCGGTTCGCCTCGCGGTAGTCGGGGTTCGTCTTCATCGCGTAGGCCATCTCATTGCTGAGCGGGGCATCCCCGTCCGGACCTGGGTCCGGATAGCCCTTGACGCCGTGCTCCCGCAGGCACGCGCTCAGCTTTCTGGCCCGCGCCATGTCTTCCTCGGTCGCGGGCACCGTGGTCGGTGCGGGTCGCAGACCTGCGCACTTCTTCTCCGCGGCCAGGATGGCCGCGTTGTTGTCCTTCCCCTTCTTGACCCGCAGCACGCCGTCGTCCGTCGTGTCCAGCGGGATACCCCGGTCCGCCAGACACCGGTAATAGGCGATCTCGTCCGCCCCCTGGGTGGACTTCGGTGACGACTTCGCCTGTACGGAGTCCGTCGAACCCGAACATCCGGCGGTCACGAGGGAGAGCAGCACCAGCGCCGCGGCAGTTCTGACGGCAGCTGGAACGGGGCGCATACGGGACTCCCGGAAGAGGAACAGCGGCGTGGGGAGACGGTCACCGCGCCTGATGCCGAGCTGCTCATCACGCGCCCAACAGCCGCTCTATTCCAACGGCTTTGCGGCCGGTGACGAAGTCTCGGACGCCCAAAGCTACAGAGCCCGTCCGCGGACAACAACTGTCCTCGGGGTCAGTAGCCAGCCGCATGCGTACCGCATTGGATTGATGGCGCTCACGCCCCAGCAGCTTCACGCGTAACCCGACCGAACCACGAAGGAGAGACGGAATGAATCGCTCAACCGTAATGCGCCGTCTGACCGGCATCACTCTGGCCGCGACCGTGATCACCGGGCTGACGCTCACGACCGCCGGCCCCGCAACCGCTGCCGGCCACAAGAACGGAAACGTGGAAAGCGGGGAGTTCGGCCTCTACTACAACTCGAACTACGCCGGCTGTGTCTTCGACCTCCTCTACTCGGACGAAAGGTTCTCCGACGACCGCTTCGTCTCGTCGACGACCTCCCAGACCTGTCCCGGCCAGAACCAGACCACCGACGACAACACCGCTTCGTATTGGAACCGCGACGTGACGACCTGGGATGTGTACACCAACCCCGTCCGAGGCGGGATCCATGGCTCCTTGCCGCTCGACTACTACGGCAACGCCTCCGCCACGTTCAAGAACGAGATCTCGTCGGCGTACTACTTCTGAGCGTTCCGGAGACGCACTCCGCTCGCAGTACCGCACCGCTGTTCTGCCCGTAAGCGCCGGGCAGAACAGCGGCTGCCACATCGTACGACCCGGTCGTCCCCGAAGGATCCGCATGCACTCGCTCTCCGGCCGCCGCCACCTCCACCGTTCGGTAGGTGTGGTCTGCGCCGCCGTGCTTCTTGCCGCTTGTTCCTCCTCCGCCGAGAAGGGGCAGAACGACGAGAAATCGGAACCCGAGGTCTCGGCCACCCCGACGATGCTCGGCACCGTCGGACTGCAACTCCCGCTGGACGCCTACGACGCCACCCGGGAGGAGACCGACGCCCTGCAGCAGGGCCAGGGCGTCCTCATCTCCCGGTGCATGGAGCGCTTCGGCTTCCGCTACAGCCTCCCGCCGCGACCGGTCTCCGCCACGACGGGCGGGGCGAACGCACGGATCTTCGGAGTAGTGGACGCGAGCGAGGCGGCCCGGTACGGGTACAACGTCCCCGGAGACGCACGGGCCCCCGAGCGGACGCCGGAGAGTCTCACCGCATCCGAGGAGCTCGCGCTGCACGGCGCACCGGATCTGACCCCTACCGACATGCCGAAGAGCCAGGCGGAGGCCGAGAAGGAGGGCGGCGGCAAGCAGAGGATCAACGGCAGGTCGGTGCCCGTCGGCGGCTGCGGCCGTGAGGCCTTCCTCAAGCTGTACGCACCCGAGCCGAACGCCGTGGACGCGTTGTACGTCTTCAATCTCAAGTCCCAGGCCGAGTCCCGGGCGCGCGAGGACTCCCGCACCAAGACCGTCAACAAGTACTGGTCCGACTGCATGGCGCGGAAGGGGCACACCGTGTCCGATCCGATGAACGCCACGACGGAGCTCGGCATCCCCGACGACGCTCTCGCGTCTCCCGCGGCCATCACCGCCGCCAAAGCCGACGTCCGCTGCAAAAAAGAGGTCAATCTCGTCGGTGTGTACTTCGCGGTCCAGTCCGCCTACCAGAAGCGGCAGATCGACAAGAATTCCGAGACGCTCGACCTGGCGAAGAAACAGCTCAAGAATCGGCTGAAACTCACCGCTTCGCTTATTTCGTCGCCCTGAACAAACCGGCCCGAACCTCCCTCCCACGCCGACCACGCCGTGATCCGCAACCAGAATTTCCTTCCTCGCGTGCTAAATTCATGCGGCTCTCGAACCAGTGCCCTGGGGGGATCATGACGGTTCAATGCCTCGTCTGTGCCGGTCCGGTCTGCACCGAACCGCGTGAACGCCCGTACACCACCCGTCTCGCATCGCTGCCTCACCGTCGGCTCACCGCCATGGAGGAGCAGATTTTCACCACATTGCACAGCGCTCCGTCGAATGAGGAGATCGCGGCCCATCTGCACGTATCTCCGAGAACGGTGAAGTTTCACCTCGCCAATATCCGGGCGAAACTCGACGGAATCACCAGGCTTCGGCTCTGCCTGCTGTCCGCGCTGCACCACAGGGGTCTTCTGTCTCTTTGCCGCGCCTGCGCACCGGCGTTCCCGGAACTCCCGGCCTTCGCCGCACCCGCCGCAATTCCCGCGATGCCGGGACGCCCGGAAAGAGTGGCACCGTTCCCGGAGGGACAGCAGGCCCGCGAACCCGTCGCTCCCTGACCGCGCGGGCCGGCCCGTCCACATGCCCTGACCCGGCCCGGAATCAAGATCTACGCGTCAGGTTCATTCCCGTGACGGCTGAGACGGGACGGCACCAACCACGGCGGCGAGACAGGTGACGCCGCGGCGCGCCCGGCGGGAACGCCGGCTCCGCAGCCGGATACGCGTACTGGTCGCAGCACCCGCCGCGCCCGCCCCGCCCTGTCCGTACGCGAGTGGACTGAACCAATCACCCCCGGCAGCAGTCATTACAGAGGGGAATACGGGACACCGGATTACTGGGGAGGGGCGCGGGTGGCCAGAACGGGCGTGCGTGGGCAGGGGCAGCGGGAGCGTGGCCGGAACCGGCTGTTCGTCATGGTCGTCGTTCCGGTGGTGCTGGTGGCGGCCACGGTGGTGGGTCTCCGGTGGAAGAGCGGGGGCTCGGGCGGTTCCGGCACCTCGTCCTCCGCCGCCTCCTTCACCGTCGCCCGCGCGGGCGCGACGGACACCGGCAAGGGCAACGCCTACCGGGTCGAGGTGGAGGACGGCTCGGGCCTGGACCCGGACAAGGCGGCCGCCGAGGTCGCCCGCATCCTGGCCGCGCCCCGGGGCTGGTCGCACCACGGCGAGAACGTCTTCCGCCAGGTCGCCGAGGGCCCGGCGGGGCTGGTCATCCGCATCGCCTCCCCCCGGACCACGGACAGGATCTGCGGGAATAGCGGTCTCGACACCCACGGCGAGGTGAACTGCCGGGTCGGCGCCGACGTCATGGTCAACCTCAAGCGCTGGCAGACCGGTTCACCCGAATTCGATGGACCGCTCGCCGACTACCGCGCCCTCATCATCAACCACGAAGTGGGTCACTGGCTCGGCCACGGCCACGAAACATGCCCCGGCAAGGGCCGGCCCGCCCCCGCCATGATGCAGCAGATCTACGGCCTCAAAGGATGCGTCGCCAACGCCTGGCCCTACGACGCCAAGGGGCACTACCTGGGCGGCCCATCGGTTCCGTGACACCGGTTCCGTGAGGTGACACCGGTCCCGTGAGAGCGGTCCCATGAGGTGAGACCGGTTCCGTGAGGTGAGAGCGGCCGCGCGGCACCGGCTCCGTGGGACCCGGGCGGGGCGCCCTTCCGCTCAGCGGCGGCGGTACACCAGTCGCCCCGCCAGGACGGTGACCACGCAGGACCCCGCCCCCGCCGCGACGAGCGCGGCCTCGTCGGGCACGTCGAAGACCGCGAGGTCGGCGCGGGCGCCGATGACGAGCGGGCCGTGCACGCAGCCCGCCAGATCCCGGCCCCCGGCGAACGGGTCCAGATCCGGCCTGTCGCTCGCAACGCCGTCCGGTCCGCCACCCCGTACGCCGTCCGGTCCGCCACCCCGTACGCCGTCCGGTCCGCCACTCCGTACGCCGTCCGACCCACCTCCACGTACACCGTCCGCTCCGCCATCACGGACGCCGTGCGCAACACCGGCCGGGTCGCCGGGAGCCGCGTCGGCGGACACCTCGACGAGCCCCGAACGGGACACGGCGGTACGCACGGCCGGGTCGCGGAACGGGCCGGTGAGGTGCGTCGTGCCGTACCGCAGCAGTTGCTGGAGCCCCCGCCGTACGCTGCCGGCCCACCGGGTCGCGTCCAGCTCCCCCGTCAGCCGCGCGAACGCCTCGCCCGACAGCGGCTCGACCCCGAGTTCGTCCGCCTCGCGCGGGTCCGGGTGGTAGCAGCGGGTGAGCAGCCATGCGGCGTGCCGCTGCAGAAGGCCCGGGGCGATGACGCCCGGCCACTGCCGTACCCGCGCCGCCGGATGTGCGGCGACGACCGTGTCGTACGGACCGAGGGCGACGATCCGGTCCCCCTCGACGGCCACCGCACCGCGCTCGATGGCGGCCGCGCCGACCGGAAGGACCAGCGGCGCGGCGTGAACGGTCAGCATGACGGCGTCAGTTGGCGCTCAGGAGCTTGAGCTCCGGGTGGGCCGTGCCGCCCTCGATCGCGGTGGACGAGATGTGCGAGACGACGCGCTCGTCGACCGGGTCGTTCGCCGGGTCGTCGTGGACGACGAGGTGTTCGTACGTGGTGGCGCGCTGGGCCGGGACCCGGTCCGCCTTGCGGATCAGGTCGATGATCTCCAGGCGGTTGGAGCGGTGCCTGGCCCCGGCGGAGGAGACGACGTTCTCCTCCAGCATGATCGAGCCGAGGTCGTCCGCGCCGTAGTGCAGCGACAGCTGGCCGACCTCCTTGCCGGTGGTGAGCCAGGAGCCCTGGATGTGGGCGACGTTGTCCAGGAAGAGCCGGGCGATGGCAATCATCCGCAGGTACTCGAAGAGCGTGGCCTGCGTGCGGCCCTTCAGCTTGTTGTTCTCCGGCTGGTACGTGTACGGGATGAAGGCGCGGAAGCCGCCGGTGCGGTCCTGTACATCGCGGATCATGCTCAGGTGCTCGATGCGCTCGGCGTTCGTCTCGCCGGTGCCCATCAGCATGGTGGAGGTGGACTCGACACCGAGGCGGTGGGCGATCTCCATGATCTCCAGCCAGCGCTCGCCGGACTCCTTGAGCGGGGCGATCGCGGTACGCGGCCGGGCCGGCAGCAGCTCGGCACCGGCGCCCGCGAAGGAGTCGAGGCCGGCGGCGTGGATGCGCTGGATGGCCTCCTCGGCGGAGACCTTGGAGATGCGGGCCATGTGCTCGATCTCGGAGGCGCCGAGCGAGTGGATGACCAGCTGCGGGAACGCCTTCTTGATCGCGGAGAAGTGCTCCTCGTAGTACTCCACGCCGTAGTCCGGGTGGTGCCCGCCCTGGAACATGATCTGGGTGCCGCCCAGTTCGACGGTCTCCGCGCAGCGGCGCAGGATGTCGTCGAGGTCGCGGGACCAGCCCTTGTCGGTGTCCTTCGGGGCGGCGTAGAAGGCGCAGAACTTGCACGCCGTGACGCACACGTTCGTGTAGTTGATGTTGCGCTCGATGATGTACGTCGCGATGTGCTCCGTACCGGCGTAACGGCGTCGGCGTACGGCGTCGGCGGCCGCGCCCAGCGCGTGCAGGGGCGCGGAGCGGTAGAGGTCGAGGGCCTCCGCCGGAGTGATCCGGCCGCCTTCGGCGGCTCGGTCGAGGATGGGCTGGAGGTCGGCCTTCTCGGTCACCGGGCTGTCACCTTTCGGCGGTTTTTCAACGGATCTACGGACCGGTTCAGCGTACGCCAGCCCTGCTCCGGGTCAGCCGCCGGACCGGTTGAGCGTGCCGTACGGGAGCCCGGCGCCCCGCTCGTCGGACCGGAAGCGCAGGGTGCCGTCGGCGGCGCGGGTGAAGTGGACGTCCGTGGTGGTGGTCGTGCACAGGCCCGCGGTTCCGGGGCGGTCCGGATCGGCGCGCTCCCGGAACGTCAGCTCCTTGTCGGTGCCGGAGGTGAGGGACGCGACGCTGTGGCAGCTGATCTCGACGCCGAGGCTGGAGAGCGTCGTACTCATCCGGACCACGTCGGCGCCCTTCTTCCCCTTCCTGATCACCGCGCTGAGCGTGCCGTGCGACTGGCCGCTCGTCTTCTCGGTGAGCGGCCCCTCCCAGGTGCCGATGAAGCTCTTCGGCACCTCGGTGACCTGGCCGCCGGGGGTTGCGGTGGCGGCGTCCCCGGGTGCGGACGGCTCGGCCGACGAGGTGGCTGCCGGGGTCCGGCCGGTGGCCCCCTGCTCGGCGGTGTCGCTGCCGCCACCGCCCGGCATCAGGTCGAAGACGTAGGCGCTGCCCACGGTGACCGCGGCGAGCGCGCCGGCCACCGCGAGCGCGACGGTGCAGCTCAGCCCGCGCCCCTTCTGCCCGCCCGGCCCGGAGTCGGCGCTCATGGTGACGGCGAACCGGGGGTCGGGGCTGCGCTGTCCCGGCACCCCGTCCGTCCCCGCGGCGGGCGGGTACGGCGGCGGGGTCGGGCCGGCCGTGCGGGGCGGTTCGGCCGGCGGGCCGAACACACCGGCGTCGGCCACCCCGTTGAACCCGAAGGAGGCGTTGGTGAACGGCACCGGCCCCGACTGCACGGGGGCCTCCTGCGGTTCCAGGTCCAGCAGCGCGACGGCCGACCGGCTGACCTCGCGCACCAGCGGTCCGGGCAGCCAGCCCGCCGCCACCAGGGCCGCCGCGCCGCCGGGCGCCAGCTGCCGGGCGAGCTCCGCCGGGGTGGGCCGGTGGGCCGGGTCCTTCGCCAGGCAGGAGGCGACGACCCCGCGCAGCTCGCCCTCCAGATCACCCAGTTCGGGCTCCTCGTGCACCACCTTGTAGAGCAGTACGGCGGACGAGTCGCCGAGGAACGGGGCGGCACCGGTCGCCGCGTACGCGAGCACCGCGCCCAGCGAGAAGACGTCGACCGCGCCCGAGATCTCCAGGCCCCGGATCTGCTCCGGCGCCATGTAGCCGGGCGAGCCGACCGAGACCCCGGTGGAGGTGAGCGACACGGTGGCGTCGATGGCCCTGGCGATGCCGAAGTCGATCAGGCGGGGTCCGTCGAGGGCGAGCAGGACGTTGGAGGGCTTCACGTCCCGGTGGATCAGGCCCTGCTCATGGACCGCGGACAGTGCCTCGGCGAGTCCGGCGCCCAGGGCGCGCACCGCCTGTTCGGGCAGCGGCCCGTGCTCGGTGACGGCGGCCGAGAGCGGGGGGCCGGCCACGTAGCCGGTGGCCACCCACGGGACGGGGGCGTACGGGTCGGCGTCCAGGACGGGCGCCGTCCACTGGGCGCCGATCCGGCGCGCCGCGTCCACCTCGCGCCGGAACCGGGCGCGGAACTGCTCGTCGAGCGCGAAGTGCGGATGGACGACCTTGACCGCGACGGTGCGGCCGCCGGCGCTGCGCCCCAGATAGACGCGTCCCATGCCGCCGGCTCCGAGTCTGCCGAGCAGCCGGTAGGCACCGATGCTCAGCGGTTCGCCGGCTTCCAGCGGCTGCATATGCGGACTCCCCCTGTGGACCGGCCGGACCTCCGACCGAAGCCTAGAGGCGAAGGTCATCGGGTCGCAGGGGAAACCATCCGCCGATTTCCTCCCCAAGGGAACGAACAACGCCATTCATGACAAGAAAAGGGCGCGAATGTGCTGTTCCCAGGTTGACAGACCGATTGGCGGGAGCTGGCGGGGACGTACTCCCGGCCCCTCCCGTCAATCGGCCATTCGACGCGTATTCGCCCGAATCGATATCCCGCCGGGAACATCCCGCGGGAACGGAAGGGGCGGGCGAACGCGGGAAGGGCGGGGAACCCGGAAAGGGCGGCAGGTGGAATGGCGGGCATTCCACCTGCCCGGCGCTCGGTGGCCGGTGCGTCCGCTCAGCCGCCGAGCAGCTCCACGTTCACATCCGCCGCGAACCCGGTCGTCGGACCGGTCCGGCGTGCGAACTCCTGGACGCCCGCCAGCTGCGCGGACCCGAAACGGAAGTCGAGGGTGGTGAAGTAGCGCTCCAGGACCTCCGCGTCGAAGGCCTCCCAGCGCGCCGCCTGTTCCGCGACCTTGGTGACCTCCTCCAGGGAGACGTCCCGCGAGGCCAGGAACGCCTCGTGCACCTGCTTCACCGCGGTGGGCTCGGCCGCCAGGTAGTCCTTGCGTGCGGCCCAGACGGCGAAGACGAACGGCAGCCCCGTCCACTCCTTCCACATCGCGCCCAGGTCGTGGACCTGGAGGCCGAGCCTGGGGGCGTCGTGCAGGTTGGCGCGCAGCGCGGCGTCACCGATGAGGACGGCGGCGTCCGCCTCCTGCATCATCACGCCGAGGTCGGGCGGGCAGGTGTAGTACTCGGGGGTCACCCCGTACCGCTCGGCGAGCAGCAGCTGCGCCAGCCGTACGGAGGTGCGGGAGGTCGAACCGAGCGCCACCCGGGCCCGGTCGAGGTCCTCCAGGGGCCGCTGCGACACGATCACGCACGACATGACGGGCCCGTCGCAGCCGACCGCGATGTCGGGGAAGGCGACCAGGTCGTCGGCGTTGCGCAGGAACTCGACGAGGGTGACGGGGCCGATGTCCAGATCGCCCCTGATCAGCTGCTCGCTGAGCTTCTCCGGGGTGTCCTTCGAGAGTTCCAGGTCGAGCAGGGTCCCGGTCCGCGCCAGCCCCCAGTACAGGGGCAGGCAGTTGAGGAACTGGATGTGGCCGACGCGCGGCCGGTTGCGACGGTCGTCGCCTGCGACGGTTGTGACGGTTGAATTGTCCACATCGCGAGGCTAGACCTGCCACCCCCCGCCGGCCCCACCGGGGGCGCTCGGCGCCGCACCACCCCTCTCCCAGGGGTTCCCGGAATGGACACCGGAGCCTTCTCTGCACGGGTTCCCCGAGCCGTCGGAAGGGCCTCCAGGACAGCGCACGTGCATGGCAATCAAACATTCGAGTGAGGTGATCTTTCCCTCTACCCCTCCCCACATGCTGCGTGCTAGGCTCAACGCCAAGTTGCAGTTTGGTTTCCCTTGCAGTACAGAGCCTGCGGAGCATGTAACCCGCAGGCTTTTGTAGTTTTCAGACTTCTTTGCAGGTTCTGGAGCAGGGCAACCCTTTGGCCCAAGGAGGGCTTATGGCTACCGGAACCGTCAAGTGGTTCAACGCTGAAAAGGGCTTCGGCTTCATCGCCCAGGACGGCGGCGGCCCGGATGTCTTCGTCCACTACTCCGCGATCAACGCGTCCGGGTTCCGCTCCCTCGAGGAGAACCAGGTCGTGAACTTCGACGTCACTCAGGGACCCAAGGGTCCGCAGGCTGAGAACGTCACCCCGGCCTAGTTGCCCGGGTCGGCCGATCGCGGCCGGTAACGCAGTACCCAAGGAGCCCCGCTCCCCCGCCTCGGCGGAGGAGCGGGGCTCCTGCCTGTGTGACGGCCGCCCACGAGCGGACGGCCGGTCCACTGCTTCCTTCTCGGGCGCCTCGTCTGCTTCCTGGGCGCCTCGTCCGCTTCCAGCGCGGCCTGTGCGGCGGTGCGCTGTTCCGCGTCATGGATGCGGCCCACCACCGAACGTGTCCGGGTCACCTGCCCGTATCCGGGCTCTCAAGGAATGCTCCACATCAGGTCCTGTCCGCACCGGGCAGCGGGTTCCAGTGGTGCGCGTCACACCCACAGGGGGGCGCTGCGATCCTTGACCTTGACACCGTGTGAGGACGTGCACTGGGAGACATCATGTTCACCATCGGAGACTTCGCCCGGTACGGGCGGGTGTCGGCCCGGATGCTGCGTCACTACGACGCGATCGGACTCCTGCACCCGGACAGTACCGACCCCGCCACCGGCTACCGCCACTACGGCGCAGGCCAGCTCGCCCGGCTCAACCGGATCATCGCCCTCAAGGGTCTCGGCTTCACGCTCCAGCAGGTGCGGGCCGTCCTCGACGAGGAGGTGGGCTCCGAGGAGCTGCGCGGGATGCTGCGGCTGCGGCGGTCGGAGCTGGAGGCGGCGATGGCCGCGGCGGCGGCACGGCTGGCCCAGGTCGAGGCAAGGCTCCGGACAATCGAGAGCGAGGGACACATGTCTGTGGACGAAGTCGTGGTCAAGGACGTTCCGGCGGTACGGGTCGCGGAACTGACCGGGGTGGCCGCCGGCTACGAACCGGCGGAGATCACTCCGGTGATCCGCCCGCTGTACGAGCGGCTGTTCGCGCTGCTGGGCGAGGCCGGGGTCTCCCCGACGGGCCCCGGCATCGCACGCTACGAGGACGCGCCGGAAGGGGGCGGGGCGGTGGTCGTCCATGCCGGGGTGACGGTCTCGGCGCCGGTGGGGCCGCTGGGCGACACCAGGGTCACCGTGATCGAGCTGCCTCCGTTCGAGGCGGCGACCATCGTCCACCGGGGCGCGATGGACGGGATCCTGCCGACGTCCCAGACCCTGGCGCGCTGGATCGACACCTCCGGCTACCGGTCGGCGGGGTACGCCCGTGAGATCAATCTGGAGTGCCCCGCGGACGAGGAGAAGTGGGTGACGGAGCTCCAGGAGCCGATCACCCGCAACTGACCCGGGAGGAACGAGAGCGGGGGGAGTAGGGGTGCCGGGGCCGTCCACTGCGGACGGCCCCGGTACCCCCGCGGTTCACGCCCCCGTGCCGGGGCCCGCCCACAGGCCGTCCGGGGTCAGCCCGAGCAGGTCGATCGCGTTGCGGCGCACGATGCGGTCCACCACGTCCGCGTCCAGGTGCCCCATCTGCTCCTCGCCGACCTCGCGGGACTTGGGCCAGGTCGAGTCGGAGTGCGGGTAGTCCGTCTCGTACAGCACATTGCCGACGCCGATCGCGTCCAGGTTCTTCAGTCCGAAGGCATCGTCGAAGAAGCAGCCGTAGACGTGCCCGGTGAACAGCTCCGACGGCGGCCGGTGGACCTTGTCCGCCACTCCGCCCCAGCCGCGGTTCTCCTCCCAGACCACGTCGGCGCGCTCCAGAATGTACGGAATCCAGCCGATCTGACCCTCCGCGTACATGATCCGCAGGTTCGGGAAGCGCTCGAACTTGCCGCTCATCAGCCAGTCGACCATCGAGAAGCAGCAGTTGGCGAAGGTGATCGTGGAGCCGACGGCGGGCGGGGCGTCGGCCGAGGTGGACGGCATCCTGGAGGACGAGCCGATGTGCATGGCGATCACCGTCCCCGTCTCGTCGCAGGCCTGGAGGAACGGATCCCAATCGTCCGCATGAATGGACGGCAGCCCAAGATGTGGAGGTATTTCGGAGAACGCCACCGCCCTCACTCCGCGCGCCGCGTTGCGCCTGACCTCGTCGGCGGCCAGTCGCGCGTCCCACAGCGGGACCAGGGTGAGGGGGATGAGCCGGCCGTGAGCCTGCGGGCCGCACCACTCGTCGACCATCCAGTCGTTGTACGCGCGCACCCCGAGCAGCCCGAGTTCACGGTCCTTCGCTTCGGTGAAGGTCTGGCCGCAGAAGCGGGGGAAGGTCGGGAAACAGAGCGCGGACTGCACGTGGTTGATGTCCATGTCGGCGAGCCGCTCGGGCACCGAGAACGAACCGGGACGCATCTGCTCGTAAGTGATCACTTCGAGCTTGATCTCGTCCCTGTCATAGCCGACGGACGTGTCCAGGCGAGTGAGCGGGCGGTGCAGGTCCTCGTACACCCACCAGTCACCGACCGGGCCATCGTCGCCCTTCGCGCCCATCACGGGTGCGAACTTGCCGCCCATGAACGTCATTTCCTTGAGCGGCGCGCGGACGATGCGCGGACCGGAGTCCGCGTACCTGGACGGGAGCCGGTCCCGCCAGACATGAGGGGGCTCCACCGTGTGGTCGTCCACCGAGATGATCTTCGGGAAGGTCTCCATGCGTTCCACGGTAGCGTCGATCTGACGAACCGTCAGCTATCTGCGCGAGGCTCCGTTCCACAATCGTTGTCCAGAGCTCGTGCAGAGAGTCACCCACTGCTGACGCGTCCGCCCTTCACAAGGCAGACTGTTGACGGCGATACCAACGGTATGGAGCAATCCGGATCTCCTCGGCGGTGTCCCGACATGTGCGGTGCGGAACAGGGCAGTGGCGGCGAGCAGGACAGGAGGCGGCAATGGGCCTTGACGACGGGCCGCGGGTGCGCGTTCCGGAACAGCGAGCTCCGGAGCAACGACCGGCGGACGACACGGAACTGCGCTTCTCCGTACTCGGCCCGGTACGGGCCCGGCGGGGCGGCGAGACGCTGCCCCCCGGCTCGCCGCAGCAGCGCGCCCTGCTGACGGCTCTCCTGCTGCGCGACGGGCACACCGTCACGGCCGCCGAACTGATCGACGCCATCTGGGGCGACGACCCGCCCTCGCAGGCACTGGCCGCCGTGCGTACGTACGCCTCCCGGCTGCGCAAGAACCTGGGCCCGCAGACCCTGGCGAGCGATTCCGGCGGGTACGCGATGCGGACGGGGCCCGGCGCGCTCGATGTGACCGTGGCCGAGGAACTGGCCGCCGACGCCGACAAGGCCCGCACCGCGGGCGACCGCGACCGGGCCAGGGCGCTGCTGAACAAGGCGCTCGCCCTGTGGGACGGCGAGGCGCTGGCCTCCGTACCCGGCCCCTATGCCGAGAACCAGCGCACCCGGCTGGAGGAGTGGCGGCTCCAGCTCACCGAGACCCGGCTGGATCTGGACCTGGAGGTCGGCTGCCACGCGGAGGCGGTCTCCGAACTGACCGCGCTCACCGCCGCGCACCCGCTGCGCGAACGGCTGCGCGAACTCCTGATGGTGGCTCTGTACCGCAGTGGCCGCCAGGCCGAGGCCCTCGCCGTCTACGCGGACACGCGCCGGCTGCTCGCCGAGGAACTGGGCGTCGACCCGCGCCCCGAACTCGCCCAGCTCCAGCAGCGCATCCTGCGGGCCGACGAGGAGCTGGCCCGCCCGGCCGACCAGCCCACCCCGGCCGCCGCACCAATCCGCCCGGCGCAACTCCCGGCCACCGTCCCGGACTTCACGGGCCGCGCCTCCTTCGTACGGGAACTGGGCAACCGCATCGCCACCGCCGAGGGCTCCGTCATGGCCGTCTCCGCACTGGCCGGCATCGGCGGCGTCGGCAAGACGACCCTCGCCGTCCACGTCGCGCACCAGGCCCGCAAGCACTTCCCGGACGGCCAGCTGTACGTCGACCTCCAGGGCGCGGGCTCCCGCGCCGCCGAACCGGAGACGGTGCTCGGCGCGTTCCTGCGCGCCCTGGGCACGGCGGACTCGGCGATCCCCGACTCCCTCGACGAACGCGCCGCGCTCTACCGCTCCACGCTCGACGGCCGCCGCATCCTGATCCTCCTGGACAACGCCCACGACGCGGCCCAGATCCGCCCCCTGCTCCCCGGCACGACGGGCTGCGCGGCGCTGGTCACCAGCCGGGTCAGGATGGTGGACCTGGCGGGCGCGCACCTGGTCGACCTGGACGTGATGTCGCCCGAGGAGGCGCTCCAGCTCTTCACCCGCATCGTGGGCGAGGAGCGCATCAACTCCGAGCGCAAGGCGGCCCTCGACGTCGTCGCCGCCTGCGGCTTCCTCCCGCTGGCCATCCGCATCGCCGCCTCCCGCCTGGCCTCCCGCCGCACCTGGACGGTCTCGGTCCTGGCCGCCAAGCTCGCCGACGAACGCCGCCGCCTGGACGAACTCCAGGCGGGCGACCTCGCCGTGAAGGCCACCTTCGAACTCGGCTACGGCCAGCTGGAACCCGCCCAGGCCCGCGCCTTCCGCCTCCTGGGCCTCGCGGACGGCCCCGACATCTCCCTCGCCGCCGCGGCCGCCCTGCTGGACCTGGAGACGCACGCGGCGGAGGACCTCCTGGAGGCCCTGGTCGACACGTCCCTCGTGGAATCGGCGGCCCCGGGCCGCTACCGCTACCACGACCTGGTGCGCCTCTACGCGCGCTCCTGCGCCGAGCGGGACGAACAGACGCCGGTGGAGCGGGAGTCGGCGCTGTCGCGGCTGCTGGACTTCTATCTGGCCACGGCGGCGGGGGTGTACGCGCTGGAGCGGCCGGGGGAGCGCGTGCTCGACCACTTCTCGCGCACCACGTACCCGGGGCTTGTCTTCCAGGTCCGCGAGGCCGCGCTGGACTGGCTGTTCACCGAGTCCAGCGGGCTGCTCGCCTGTGCGCGGCAGTCGGCCACCATCGGGATGCCACGACGCGCATCGGATCTGCTGATGGCCGTGGTCGACCTGGGTGAGTCGGGAGCGAACTCACACCAGTTCGCCACGGCGGCCACATCCGTTGCGCAGGCGGCCGAGGCCGCCTGCGAGGCACAGGCCGAGGCCAGGGCCCGCACCATGCTGTCCCACGTCCACAGCGTCTCGGGCCGTTTCGCCGAGGCGGAGACCCAGGCGATCAGGGCCCTGAACCTGGGGCGCCTGACGCAGGACCCGGTTTCGCAGGGACAGGCCCCCAACCAGCTGGGCATCATCGCCCTCTACGAGAACCGTCACGAAGACGCGGAGTCCCATTTCTCGCAGGCCATGACCGCGTTCCGCGCCGACGGCAACAAGCCCGGCGAGGCGGCAGCGCTGTGCAACCTCTCGCGCGTGCACCTCGCGACCGGCCGGACCACGAGCGCCGTTCAGCTCGCCCAGCAGGGCGTCGCCATCTACGAGGACGACGCCACCGGCCTGGCCCTGCGCCTCGCCAACGGCAAGTACGCACTCGGGCTGGCGCTCATCGGCAGCCAGCAGACCGCCGGGGCGCAGAACGTGCTGCTGGAGGCATTGCGCATCTTCCGGGAGAGCCGGCAGCAGTTGTGGCACGGCATGACGCTCTTCCGGCTGGCCGAACTGCACCTGGCGGAACAGGAAGCGCCCCAGGCGGCGGCCCACGCGGAACAAGCGCTGGCCGTACTCCGGGGCATTGGCGGGGACTGGCGCAGGGCCAATGTACTGACGGTCCTCGGCCAGGCCCTGGCGGTCATCGGACAGACCGACCGGGCGCAGGTCTGCTGGAGCAAGGCGTTGTCGATCTTCGAGGAGCTCGGCTCCCCGGAGGCCGAAACGGTGCGCCGGCTCCTCAACCCGGCCGCCGTGGCCTGACCCTGCCCGGCGTTCATCAATCGTTTATCGCCGCACGCCACTCTCTAGTCATCGATCCGCCGCGTCGGGGGGCAGACGGATCGGCGTGCGGCCTCACCGATTAGGGTGAACGGCCCAGCAAGGCCCGCCCGGCAGTCCACGGGGGAACAGCCGGGCGGGCCTGACCGACCCATACGCCCAACTTTTCAGGAGTTGACCTTCATGGCCGCCAACAAGGACAGCCTCAAGCCGACCGACGCGCACGCCACCGGCGAGGAGATCACCACTCAGGACGCGCACGCGACCAGCGAGCCCGCGAAGCCGGTAAAGCCGCTGAAGCCGACCGACGCCCACGCGACGTCCGAGCCGGTGAAGCCGACCGACGCCCACGCGACGTCCGAGCCGGCCAACTAGTCCAACCTGCACGGGGATACGGCCGCGGCGGCGCGGAGGGGGAGCCGTCGCGGCCGCTGCGTGTCCGCGCCCGGACGCTCAGCAGGGATTGCGCCAACGTTCAACCACTTTCAGCCTCAAGGGTTTCGCCATAGCCCCCACGCAACCTCGGTAACGACCCAGGACATGCACGCAACCTGAGCAGCCGGAGTGGCCCGAGCCACACGGCTCGGGCCCTCTCCCGCACCCCTTACAACCCCCGGACCCGCACCCCCGCCCCGCACAGCTTCCCCATGTCGTCCTCGTTCGAGGTGAACACCACCACCCGTCCCCGCTGCCTCCCCGCGATCACCGCGAGGGCCGCGTCGATGGCGTACTTGTGGCCGTGCAGGCCGGTGGACAGGAGCAAGCGAATCGCCTCGTCGGCGACGTCCTTGGCGACGGGCTCGACCACGACGCCCGCCATCGCCCAGTCCCAGACGGGCTTCCGGACCTTGCCGTGATACGCCTCGACCAAGGTCATCGCGCTGGTCACCACGCGAATACCCGAACGGTGGGAGTCCTTGAGGAGGGCCTTCATCCCGGGATCTCCGAGTGCGGCCCGGGAGAGGCCCTCACAGTCCAGTACGTACGAGAGGTCGGACATCAGGCCGCCTTCCGGTGCGGCGCCGCGCCCGCTTCCTGCCCCTCGAACCACCGCTCGATCTCACGCCGCTCGGTCTCGGCCGCCGCCAGATCAGCATCCGTCACCGGGCCGTACTCGCCCTCCAGCCGGTCCACCAGCTCCCCCAGCCGGTCGTGCTCGCGCTGACGCTCTATGGCGCGGGTGACATACGCGCTGAACGCCCCCGGCCCCACCTCGGTCCGGATTTCCTCCGCAAGCTCCTCCGGCAGCGTAACCGTGTACTTCTTGGTTGCCATACCTCTCACCATGCCGAGGCCGGCAGGAGCCCGCCACCAGCCTCACCCCACGGGGTGACAAGTCAGCGCCCCCGCCCCCGCAACTCCCCCTTCACCACCTTGCCGCCGGCGTTGCGCGGCAGCTCCGTCACGAACTCCACCGCCCTGGGCACCTTGTAGTTCGCCATCTCGCGCCGCGCCCAGGCGACCAGGTCGTCGGCCGTCACCGTCGCGCCCGGCCGGCGGACCACGTAGGCCTTGCCGACCTCGCCGAGGCGGGGGTCGGGGATGCCGATGACCGCGACGTCCGCCACGTCCGGGTGCAGGCCCAGGAGCTGTTCGATCTCCGCGGGGTAGGCGTTGAAGCCGCCGACGATGAACATGTCCTTGATCCGGTCCGTGATGCGCAGGCTGCCGTCCTCCTCGACGACGCCCACGTCGCCGGTGTGCAGCCAGCCGTCCGAGGTGATCGTGGCGGCCGTGGTCTCCGGGTCCTCGAAGTAGCCCCGCATCACGTTGAACCCGCGGACCAGGACCTCGCCCGGCTCGCCCGGGGCGGCCAGGACGCGGATCTCCGTGCCGGGGATCGCCCGGCCGGAGGTGGCGGCGATGACCTCCGCCGGGTCGCCGCGGCGGCACATCGAGACGATGCCGCTCGCCTCGGAGAGGCCGTAGGCGGTCAGGACCGTGGCGATGCCGAGTTCGGTGCGCAGGCGCTCCACCAGTCGGAGCGGGACCACCGCCGCGCCCGTCACGACCAGGCGGAGCGCCGAGAGGTCGTGGCCGGAGCGGGCCGGGTGGTCCAGGAGCGACTGGTGGAGGGTGGGCGGGCCGGGGAGGACGGAGATGCGCTCGGCGGCGATGTTGGCGAGGACCGTGTCCACGTTGAAGACCGGCTGCGGGATCATCGTCGCGCCCCGCATCAGGCAGGCGATGACGCCCGCCTTGTAGCCGAAGGTGTGGAAGAACGGGTTCACGATCAGATAGCGGTCGCCCTCGCGCAGACCGGCCAGCTCGCTCCAGATCTGGTAGCAGCGCAGGGTCTGGGCGTGGCTGATGACCGCGCCCTTGGGGCGGCCCGTGGTGCCCGAGGTGTAGATGATGTCGGAGGGGGCGGACGAGGGGATCGCGTCCGCCCGTTCCCGTACCCGCCCGGGAGAGATCCGCTCCCCCGAGGCCAGGAAGTCCTTCCAGGTGACGTAGTCGTCGGGCGCCGCGTCGGCGAGCACCACCACCTTCTCCAGGTGCGGGAGTTCGACCTCGGCACGGCGCAGGGACGCCACGTACGACGTACCGAGGAAGGTGCCCGTGACGAAGAGCAGCTTCGCGCGGCTGCGTTCCAGGACGTACGCCGCCTCCGTGCCCTTGAAGCGGGTGTTGAGGGGGACCAGGACCGCGCCGGCCGTCACCGCGCCCAGCGCGGAGACGATCCAGTCCAGGGTGTTGGGCGCCCAGACCGCCACCCGGTCCCCCGGTTCCACCCCCGAGGCCATGCACGCGGCGGCGGCCCGCTCCACGCGTTCGCCGAGTTCCGTGTACGTGATCCTGGTGCGGCCCTCGACCACCGCCTCGCGGTCGCCGTACCGCTCGGCCGCCTTCCGTACCAGGTTCGGGACGGTGGACCATTCCTCGTCGCCGCGCATCTCGTGCCCTCCCGCCGAACCGGACCGCGGTGACCGACCCCACCAGCCGACCGCAGTAGCTGACTATCCGTCAGGTTAGCTGTAGCCTCCTCCGCTGTCAGCAGTCATGACGGCTTCGGAGGTGGCGGTGGCGACGCTCAAGGACAAGACAGCGATAGCCGGGATCGGGCAGACGCGGTTCGCGAAACACCTGCCCGAGTCGGAGAAGACCCTGGCCTGCCGGGCGATCGTCGCGGCGCTCGACGACGCGGGCATCGCCGCGTCGGAGGTGGACGCGTTCGCCTCGTACACGATGGAGGAGACCGACGAGGTCGAGGTCGCCAAGTCCATCGGGGCCGGCGATGTCACCTTCTTCAGCAAGGTGGGCTACGGGGGCGGCGGCTCCTGTGCGACGCTCGCGCATCTCGCGGCCGCCGTGGCGACCGGCCAGGCGAGCGTGGGTGTCGCCTGGCGGTCACGGAAGCGGGGGTCGGGGCCGCGGCCCTGGAAGAACACCGCGGTGCAACTGCCCACCCCCGCCCAGTGGACCCGCCCGTACGGGCTGCTGCGGCCCGCCGACGAGATCGGGATGCTGGCACGGCGGTACATGCACGAGTACGGGGCGACCCGCGACCATCTCTTCAACGTCGCGCTGGCCTGCCGCAACCGGGCCAACCAGAACCCCGACGCGGTGATGTACGAACGGCCGCTGACCCGCGACATGTATATGACCTCGCGCTGGATCAGCGAGCCGCTCTGCCTCTTCGACAACTGCCTGGAGACGGACGGGGCGCTGGCCTGCGTCATCGTCTCCGCCGAACGGGCCCGGGACTGCCGGCAGAAGCCCGTCTACCTCCACTCCGTCGCCCAGGGGCTGCCCGCCCAGCACCACGGGATGGTCAACTACTGGAACGACGACCCGCTCACCGGTCCGGCCTGGGCCGCCGCCCGACAGCTGTGGAAGCAGGCCGACTTCGGGCCGGACGACGTCGATGTCGCCCAGATCTACGACGCGTTCACCCCGCTCATCCCGCTCTCCCTGGAGGGGTACGGGTTCTGCGGGCGCGGCGAGGGCGCCGCGTTCACCGAGGGCGGTGCGCTGGAGAGCGGGGGACGGCTGCCGATCAACACGGGTGGCGGCGGTCTCAGCGAGGGGTACGTGCACGGCTTCAACCTCATCAACGAGGGCGTGAAGCAGTTGCGCGGCGTCTCCACCGCCCAGGTCGCGGACGCCTCGACCTGCCTGGTGACCGCCGGGGAGGGCGTGCCCACATCCGCCGTACTGCTGAGGAGTTGACCGAGATGGATGCCCTGCTGCTGCCCGTCGTCGACGAGGACGGCGCACCCTTCTGGGAGTACGCGGCCCGCGGTGAACTGCGCGTCCAGGCGTGCGCCGCCCCGGACTGCGGACGGCTCCGCTTCCCGCCCCGGCCGTGCTGCCCGCACTGCCAGTCCTTCGACAGCGAGTGGCGGGCGCTGAGCGGGCGCGGCCGCATCTGGTCCTATGTGCTGCCGCATCCGCCGCTGCTGCCCGCATACGCGGCGCAGGCCCCGTACAACGCGGTGGTGGTCGAACTGGCCGACGCCCCGGAGATCCGGCTGGTCGGCAACGTGGTGACCGGGCCGGACGCGCCGCTGAACTCGGTGGACCCGGGCCGGCTGCGGATCGGGGCGGCGGTGAAGGCGGTCTTCTGCCCCGTCTCCCCCGAAGCGACCCTGGTCCGCTGGCTGCTGGAGCGGTGACCGGCGATGGCACTGCGCACGGAGACGGACAAGGAGACCGGGGTCGCGCTGCTCACCCTGGACCGGCCGGCGAAGCACAACGCGATCGACCTCGCGACGGCCGCCGAACTCACGGCCGCCTGGCGGGCGTTCCGGTACGACGAGGAGGTGCGGGCCGTCGTCGTGACGGGCGCGGGCGGCCGGGCGTTCTGTACCGGGATCGACCGCGGCGTGGACGTCCCGCAGCCCTCGTCCCCGTACACGATCGACGATCCGCTGATCGCGATCGGGCCGAAGGCGAACTACCTGTGGAAGCCGGTGATCGCGGCCGTGGAGGGGATGGCCTGCGGCGGGGCGTTCTATCTGCTGGGCGAGGCGGAGTTCGTCATCGCGTCCGAGGAGGCGACGTTCTTCGACCCGCACACCACGTACGGCATGGTCAGCGCGTACGAGGCGATCTCGATGGCGCAGCGGATGCCGTTCGGTGAGGTCGCCCGGATGTCCCTGATGGGAACGGCCGAACGGGTCTCGGCCCGGCGCGCGTACGAGACCGGGCTGGTCAGCGAGGTCACCCCGCCCGGTGGCGCGGTGGCGGCGGCGCTGCGGGCGGCGGCGGTCATCGCCTCGTACCCGACCGCGGCGGTGCAGGGGACGGTACGGGCCGTCTGGTCCGCGAAGGAGGGGGCCCGAACGCAGGCCCTGGCCCATGCCCCGCACCTGATCGCGCTCGGCAACCTGGCGCCGGAGCGGCAGGCGGAGCTGTTCGGGGAGCGGGGCAGGGGGGCGGGTGGTGGCGAGTACCGGCTGCGGTGAGTACGCGGCCGGTGCCCGCGTCGGCGTCGGTGTCGGCGTCGGCGTCGGCGTCGCTGCCGGCGTCGGTGTCGCCGTGTACGTCGTCGTCGCTGCCTGCGTCGGCGTCGCTGTTGCTGTTGCTGTTGCTGTGGGTCAGTAGCTGAGCTCGGCGGTGACCGAGCACTTCTTCACCCGGGAGACCTTGCTCGGGCTGTCCATCCGGACGGAGACGGTCTTCGTCTCGCCGCCGTCCGCGTCCACCCTCGCCTCGCCCGTGTCGACGGTGTTGCCGAACGCGTCGAGGAAGGTCACGTCGACCTCGTAGTTGTGGCTGCCCGCCGCGCCCGCGGTGAGGCGCACGGTGGAGGTGGTGACGGCCTTGCGCTTGCCCTTGCGGGGCGTCGCGCAGCGGAAGACGTACGCCCGGGGCGCGTCCGTCGCGGTGGCGCTCGGGGTCGCCGTGCCGTAGGCGGAGCCGCTGGACGAGCTGCCGGACGAGCCGTAGTTGTCGTCGTGGTAGTCGGTGTCGTGGTAGGTCCCGTTGCTCTTCTTGGAGTTGGAGCACCCACCGCCGCTGCTGCTACCGCCACTGCCGCCGGACGTCCTGCTCTTGCCGCTCTTGCCGCCGTGGCTGGAACCGGTGAAGCCGGTGAGCGCGAGCACCACCGCGGTCAGGACCACTGCCAGCTTCATGTTCTGCCGCATCATCGATGCCGCCCCCCTTGTGTTGTGGCTCAGCTCCACGGTGTTCGGCACCGCTGCCGCACGGCCGCGCGCGACACCGTAACGCACAGCATGGCCGGTTCCGATCGGCGGCCCGGTCATGGCCCTGTCACGATCCGGTCATCGTCCGCCCGCTGTCCGCCCGTCGTCGTCTGGTGGCGGGGGCCATGCCCCCGGCGTAGCGTCGAGGCGAGAGCGGTGCTGATCCGTGTCGCCGGCCGGTGAAGCGTCGCACGCCCGCTGGAGGCCGGAGATGATCCGTAACGTCCTCGGCTCGATCGTCGCTCTCGCAGGAGCGGCAGCCGCCGTGCTGAGCCCCTTCCGTGCCTGGTACGACGGCCGTCTCGGGCGGCACTACCGGATCGGCGACCTCTTCACCGGTGTCACCGGGGCGCACCCCGGTCTGTTCGATTCGATCCTGCTCCCGTTTGTCTTCGCCGCGGTGCTGACGGTCGTCGGCGTCGCGCTGCGGTCCCGGCTGCTGGTCGCCCTCGCGGGCGTGGTGGTGCTCGGGTTCACGGTGCTGTGGATGGTCCGCCAGGGCCAGGCGGCCGGAGAGCTGACGATCTCGGGGAACGGCTCCGGGCTCGATCAGGGGGTGGCGGGCGCGGCGGGTGGCGGGGTGCTGCTCCTGCTGGGGGCGGCGCTGATGTCGGGGCGCGGTGGCGGGCGGCTCGGGGCGCGGGCGGACCGGAACCGGCCGTTCAAGGCGCCGGGGTCGGCGGAACCCGACACATGGCCGCCCACCCGGGAGCCGGGACCGTCGGTGCAGACCAGCCCCTGGCCGGAGCCCGAGGTG
The DNA here is from genome assembly GCF_007829885.1 of Streptomyces brevispora. Taxonomy (NCBI): domain Bacteria; kingdom Bacillati; phylum Actinomycetota; class Actinomycetes; order Kitasatosporales; family Streptomycetaceae; genus Streptomyces; species Streptomyces brevispora. The sequence goes on along the minus strand of NZ_VIWW01000001.1, from coordinate 3,682,156 downwards.
GATCCGTACGTGGGACCGCCGCGAGACACGGGCCCGGACAGATCGAGCCCGTCCGGCGACTGAGGACGAAGCGGCCGTCCGGACGCACCCGGCCCTCGTCCCGACCGCCCCTACGCGCGGGGGCGGTTGCCGGTGCCCGTGCCCTTCAGGGCGTCCAGCGCGTACACGCAGCGGTCCTTGCTGCATGCGTACACCACCCCGCCCTGCGCCACCGGCGAGCCCGTGATCTCGCCGCCCGTGGCGAGCTTCCAGCGGAGCTGGCCGCCCGCCGCGTCCAGGGTGTAGAGCACGTGGTCGGCCGAGCCGAAGTGCACCCGGCCGTCGGCGACGACCGGCGCGCCCACCACCTCGCCCCCCGCGGCGAACCGCCACTTCGGGGTGCCGGTGACCGCGTCCAGCGTGTACAGCGCGCTGCCGCTGCCGACATGGACGTTCCCCGTCGCCACCAGCACCGGTTCGGTCGACTGCCGGGACTCCGTGGCGATGCGCCAGCGGTCCTTGCCGGTCGCGGCGTCCAGCGCGTACACCGTGCCGAGGTAGTCCGCGAGGTACACCCCGCCGCCGGTGACCGCCGGGCCGGGCGCGAACGCGGGCGGCGAGAGGAAGGCCGCCGGCGACTCGAAGTGCCAGCGCACCCGGCCGGAGACGATGTCCAGCGCGAGGACCCGGGTGCCCGCGCAGACGTACGCGCAGCCGTCCGGTGCCGGGGTCACCCGGACCGGCACCCCGCCGCAGGAGGCCGCGTCGCCGACCGGGTACGACCAGCGCTCGACGCCGGTACGGGCGTCGAGGGCCCGCAGCCGGGCGTCCTGCCAGAGGTAGACCGTGCCGCCGTGGACGGCCGGTCCGGCCTCCGCCGTCTCGAAGTCCGTCTGCGCCCCGGTGGTCTCCCAGAGCTTCTCCCCGGTGGACGCCTCCCACGCCTGGACGCCGCCGCCCCGGGTGCCGGTGACGACGGTGCCGCGGTCGGCCTTGAGCGCGTACACCCACGCATCGGTCTGGAGCCGCCACCGTTCGGCGCCGGTGACCGCGTCCAGGGCGTAGAGCGACGGGCCGTCGGAGGCGTGGATGCGGCCGCCGTCCACCGCCATCGTCCAGGCCACGTCACGGGTCTTGAACTGGCGCCGCCCGTTGCCGGTGTCCAGCGCGTGCACCTCGAAGGAGGTGACGTACAGCAGGTCGCCGACGACCACCGGCGTCCCCCACACGTCGTTCGACATCCGGAACCGCCAGGGCCGCCAGCGTTCCGGCCCCGGGGGCACACTGTCCGGCGCGGGCGCCGGAGCGGGCACGGGTGCGGTCGGAGCCGCGGCGGCGCCGTTCATCCCGGCGCCCATCCCGGCGTTCACTCCGGCGGGCGGGCGCACCCAGCCGGTCGCCGGAGCCGCCTCGGCCACGGCGGCGGAGGCGCGTACGTCCTGGGCGCGCGGACCGGGCCCGATCGGCACATGCGCACCGGAGAGCCGCACCGGGCCGCCCTCGTCGGGCAGCTCCGCGGTCGGGGCGGCCGGGGGACGCAGGTCCGCGCCGCTGCGCCAGGCGGTGTCCCACTCGGCGCCCGGCGGATTGGCGGGCGGCGGCGGCACGGGGGCGGGCGCGGGCGGCGCGGGAGCGGGCACGGGGGCGAGCGCGCGACCGCCGCCGCGGCGCAGCTCGATCATCTCGGTGGCGGAGACCGGCAGCCAGGCCGACGCCGTTCCGCTGTCGTCGCCGCCGGAGCCGAAGAGGTGCGGGGCGAGCTGGGACTGCAGTTCGGCGGGGGTGGGCCGGCGCGACGCGTCCATCTGCATGCAGGACTCGATCAGCGACCGCAGATCGTCGGGCAGACCGCTGATGTCGGGGCCCTCGCGCAGCAGCATGAAGACCGTCTCGACCGGGTTCGCCCCGTGGAACGGCGCATGGCCGGTCGCGGCGAAGACGAGCGTCGAGCCGAGCGAGAAGATGTCGCTGGCGCCCGTGACACTGCGCGAGTCCCGCGCCTGCTCGGGCGACATGTACGCGGGCGTGCCGACGGCGACGTTCGTCATGGTGAGCCGGGTGTTGGAGACACCGGAGGCGATACCGAAGTCGATGACCCGGGGGCCGTCCTCGACGACAAGCACGTTCGACGGCTTCATGTCGCGGTGGACGAGCTTCGCACCGTGGATGGACTGGAGGGCCTCGGCGATGCCCGCGGCCAGCCAGCGCACCGCCTGGGTCGGCATCGGCCCGCACTCGTTCACGATCTCTTCCAGCGAGGGCGCGGGCACATACGCGGTGGCGAGCCAGGGCACGGCGGCACGCGGATCCGCGTCCACCACCGCGGCCGTGTAGAAACCGCTGACCGCGCGGGCGGCCTCCACCTCACGCGTGAAGCGGACCCGGAACAGCTGGTCCTCGGCCAGTTCCGTACGGACCGTCTTGATCGCCACCCGCCGGCCCGACGCCGAGCGGGCGAGATAGACCAGCCCCATGCCGCCGGCCCCGAGCCGTCCCAGCACCTCGAACGGGCCGATCCGCCTCGGGTCGTGCTGCGTCAGCTGCTCCATCACTTGCCTGCCACCTCCCCGTACGAACCTCAATCGACAGAGGCCCGCGAAAACCCGCCCTGTGCAGCGTCTCACCACTGGGCACCACCCGGCGGTGCGCACCCCGATTCTTCCTGGCCGAGGCGCCGGTTGCGAACCCGGGGGCAGATCCGGGTGTCATGGCTCACTCCGGTCGGTATCAGGACACCGGTGGCTGAAGTACTCCGAACACGGCGCCCTGGTCGTCCTGGAGCACCGACATCCGCCCGGACGGAATATCGAAGGGCGGTGCGGACACCCGGCCGCCGAGCCGGACGACGGTGGCGGCCGACTCGTCGCAGTCCGCCACGGCGAAGTAGTTGAGGAAGTAGCTGGGCATCATGGCGGGGAACGCGTCGGTGATGACGCTGCGCCCGCCGACCGCGGTGTCCGGCCCGGGTTCCGTGCCGGCCGGCGACCACATGCGGAAGTCGACGCCGGACTCGTTCGTTCCGGGGGCGCCGGAGCCGGCTTCGTCGGGATCGACGGAGCGGAAGCCGAAGACCTGCTCGTAGAAGGGGTCGACGCGTTCCTTCTGCCGGGTGTAGACCTCGGTCCAGCAGAAGGAGCCCGGCTCGTTCTGCTTCTGGAAGCCCCTGCGCCCAGCGGCCTGCCAGAGCCCGAAGACGGCGCCGCCCGGGTCGGCGGCCTGGGCGAGCACCCCGGACCGGCCGGCCCGCACCGGTTCGGTGATCACCTGCCCGCCCGCCTCCCGGATCCGGGCGACGGAGGCCCTGATGTCGTCGGTCGCGAAGTAGACGCCCCAGGCGGTCGGCATGCGGCCGTCCTGCTTGGCGGCGAGCCCGGCGACCAGGGCCCCGCCGCTGAGGGCATCGGCGAAGGGTCCGTCGCCCGCCCGGAAGGTCCAGCCGAAGAGCTCACCGTAGAAGCGCTTGCCCGCTTCGAGGTCGGGAAGCTGCACATCCACCCAGCACGGCGCGGACTGCGCGAATGCGGCCATGGACCCGGATCCTTCCGTAGCGGTGACGCCCGTCGGCAGCGACGCCCATCAGCGGTGACGTTCGCCAGTGTTGACGCCCATCAGCGACGCCGTTCGCCCAGTGGTGATGCTCGTCACACCCAACGTAGCCGCGAGGCGCTCGGCGCGCGCTTCAGCCCCTTCCGTACGAACATATTTTCGATACCAACATTCCCGAATGCCGTCGTCACGGAAAGTTATCCACCGATGTTATCCACAGGCTGTTGATAACATTAATCAGACGGTGTGGAACCGCATGCGGAACCACGGGGGCACATCGTCGGAAACCACCGCATTCTCCCCCGTCACGACTGCGGCATTCCCCATTTGCAGTCGGCCGAATCGCGCTCCGATCACCCGTCGGTAAGCTGACGGCATGACAGGACAAGTACGCACCGTCGACGGCCGCGTGGCCGGTCGACGCGGACAGGCGACGCGGCAGAAGCTGCTCGACTGCCTCAGCGAGATGCTCAGCTCCTCGCCGTACCGGGACGTCAAAGTCATCGACGTCGCCCGGAAGGCGGGGACTTCACCCGCGACCTTCTATCAATACTTCCCCGACGTGGAGGGCGCCGTCCTCGAAATCGCCGAAGAGATGGCCAAGGAGGGTGCCGGACTGACCGAACTGGTCGCCGGACGCTCCTGGGTCGGCAAGTCGGGCTGGCAGACCGCCGAGGAACTCGTCGAGGGATTCCTCGACTTCTGGCGGCGCAACGACGCGATCCTTCGCGTGGTCGACCTCGGTGCGGCCGAGGGCGACAAGCGGTTCTACAAGATCCGTATGAAGATCCTCAACTCCGTCACCAACTCCCTTACGGACTCGATGAAGGAGCTCCAGGCCAAGGGCAGGGTGGACAAGGACATCAGTCCCGCGGCGATGGCCGGTTCCCTGGTCGCGATGCTGGCCGCGGTCGCCTCGCACCAGAAGGGCTTCACCACCTGGGGCGTGAAGCAGGCCGAACTCCGTCCGAACCTCGCGCTGTTGGTGCACCTGGGCATCACCGGCAGGAAGCCGACGAAGTAGCGCCCGCGCCGGATTCCCCACGTACTGGGTGACGCGCGGTGATCCCGGGCGCCCCAGGTCCTGTCTCACCGACGGCGGACCACGCATGTGGTCCGCCGTCGGTGTACCCGGACACCGCACAAGGGCGAGGCGGACAGCCGGGCAGCGCGAACCGGCTTGCCCTCACGCCGACTCGTCGCGCCGCTCCAGCCGGAACAGCCGGATCTCCCGGTCGATCCGCGCCTGGTACGCCGCGTAGGGCGGCCAGAACTTCAGCGCCGCCTCCCACACCACCGCCCGCTCGGCACCCGCCAGCAGCCGGGCCCGTACCGGAATGTCGCGGCCCTTCCAGCTGATGACGGCCCCGTCCGGATGCGCCAGCAGGTTCGCCGTCCACGCCGGGTGCCCGGTACGGCCGAAGTTGCTGCCGACCAGGATCCAGCTGCCCGGCTCACCCTCGCGCCGGTCACCGCTGCGTCCTTCACCGTTGCGCCGGTCGCCGCCGCCCGAAGCAGCGTCGCCGCCGTGTTCCGGCATGCAGGCCAGCGGGGTGGTCCTGGGCTGTCCGCTCCGCGCCCCCGGCACCGTCAGGACGACCCCCGGCAGTATCTGCGCGCTGAGCAGCACCCGGCCGCGGGTGAGCTTGTGGACCGTGCGGTCCATGGCCGGTACGAGATGGGGTGCGACCCGTGCGAAGGCCCGGGTCGAGGAGACCTTCTGGACGAGGCGGACGCCGAGCGCCATCAGACCGCCACCCGTTCGGCCGGTCCCTGTTCGGCCCGTCCCCGTTCGGCGGTTCCCCGTTCCGGCGCGCCCTGACCGGGTCCGAAGAGTCCCGCCCGCTGGGCCGCGTGGTCGCGGAGGCGGTGGACGGGGCCCAGGAGCAGTTCGTCGGCGGCGGCCCGCTTGAAGTACAGATGCGCCTCGTGCTCCCAGGTGAAGCCGATGCCCCCGTGGAGCTGCACGGCCTCGGCGGTGGTGACGCGCAGCGCCTCCAGCGCCTGGGCGAGGGCGAGCCCGCCGGCCTCCGGGTCCCAGGCCGCGTAGTACGCCGCGGAACGGGCCGACTGCACCCGTACGTACAGATCGGCGAGGCGGTGCTTCACGGCCTGGAAGGAGCCGATCGCGCGGCCGAACTGCTCGCGCTCCCCGACATGGGCGACCGTCCGCTCCAGCGCGCTCGCGGCCGCCCCCACCGCCTCGGCGGCGAGTGCCGCGGCCGCGGTGCGGCCTGCCGCGGCGAGGGCCGCCGACGCGTCCACGGTGTCGTCGGCGCCGAGGAGTTCGGCCTCGGCGTCGCGCAGCTGGATGCGGGCGAGCGGCCGGGTCTCGTCCAGTGCGGTCCGCCGGGTGCGGACGAGTCCGGCGGGCGTCCGCGGCCCGTCCGTCCGGACCAGGAACAACAGCGTGCGGCTGCGCGGGAAGCCGCCCGTGTGCGCGGCGACCAGGAGCAGTCCGGCGCTGTGCCCGTCGAGCACCTGGTCGGCCTCTCCGTACAGCCGCCATCCCCCGCCGTCGCCGGACGGCCGGGCCTGCACGCCGCCCGCCCGGCCGCCGCCCGCCCAGCTGCCGCCGGTGAGGTCGCCGGTGAGGCCGAGGGCGGTGGCGAGCGAGCCGCCGGGGACGGCCAGCGTCGCGGTGAGTTCGCCCGCCGCGACGCCCGGCAGCAGGGCGGTGCGCTGCTCGTCGGTGCCGAGGGCGACGATCAGGGGAGCGGCGAGTACGGCGGTGGCGAGCAGCGGGGACGGCAGCAGTGCCCGGCCGGCCTCCTCGCAGACGACGGCGAGCTCGACGGGGCCGCAGCCGACGCCTCCGTACTCCTGCGGCAGGGCGAGTCCGGGCAGGCCCAGGTCCCGGGCGAGCCGGCGCCACAGCTCGGCGTCGTATCCGTCCCGCGTGCCCACGGCGCTCCTGACGTCGTCGGGGCCGCTGTGTCGGGCCAGCAGTTCGCGCAAGGTGCGGCGGATCTCGTCCTGTTCCGCGGTGAAGGCGGCATCCATCGTCGGACTCCTTCCCCTCGGAGGCCGACGGCCTCCGATCTGACGGGCCGTCATGCTAGGGCCGATGTTACGAGATTCCCAGAGCCGCGCACCGTGACACCCCCGCAGGATCCCGGCATCGCGAGCCGGGCCACCCCGCCCGGATCTGATGTACCGTCAGATTCATGCCTTCTTCCCACCGCAAGGTCGCTGTCGTCGGCATATCCCTCGCCGACTGCGGACGCGTCGAGACGGCCACGCCGTACGCCCTGCACGCCCAGGCCGCCCGCCGGGCGCTCGCCGACTCGGGCCTGGACCGTTCGGTCGTCGACGGGTTCGCCTCCGCCGGACTCGGCACGCTCGCCCCGGTCGAGGTCGCCGAGTACCTGGGGCTGAAACCCACCTGGGTGGACTCCACCTCGGTCGGCGGATCGACCTGGGAGGTGATGGCCGCCCATGCGGCGGACGCCATCGCGGCGGGCCGCGCCAACGCCGTACTGCTGGTGTACGGGTCGACGGCGCGGTCGGACATCAAGGCGGGGCGCCGCACGTCCAACCTCTCCTTCGGGGCCCGCGGCCCGCTCCAGTTCGAGGTGCCGTACGGGCACTCGCTGGTCGCCAAGTACGCGATGGCGGCCCGCCGCCACATGCACGCGTACGGCACCACCCTCGAACAGCTCGCCGAGGTGGCGGTGCAGGCCCGCGCCAACGCGGCCGCCAATCCGGACGCGATGTTCCGCGACCCGATCACCGTGGACGAGGTGCTGTCCGGCCCGATGATCGCCGACCCGTTCACCAAGCTGCACTGCTGCATCCGCAGCGACGGCGGCTGCGCGGTGCTGCTGGCGGCCGAGGAGTACGTACCGGACACGGCGAAGGAGCCGGTCTGGATCCTGGGTACCGGCGAGCACGTCTCGCACTCCGCCATGTCCGAGTGGGACGACTTCACGGTCTCCCCCGCCGCCGTCTCGGGCTGGCTGGCCTTCGAGCGGGCGGGGGTGCGGCCCGCCGACATCGATCTGGCCGAGATCTACGACGCGTTCACCTACATGACCCTGGTGACGCTGGAGGACCTGGGCTTCTGCGCGAAGGGCGAGGGCGGCGCGTACGTCGAGAAGGGTCGCACCGGCCTGACCGGCGAGCTCCCGGTGAACACGGACGGTGGCGGCCTGTCCGCCTGCCACCCCGGCATGCGCGGGCTGTTCCTGCTGGTGGAGGCGGTACGCCAGTTGCGCGGCGAGGCGGGGGAACGCCAGGTGCGCAAGGCGGGCGGGCGGCTGCCGGAGCTGGCGGTGGCGTCGGGGACGGGCGGCTGGTTCTGCTCGTCGGGGACGGTGGTGCTGGGGCGGGGGTGAGGAGTGGCGCTGGATCATGCCGAAGCGCTCAGCCCCGCGCCCGTGGGATCCAATGGCCGCATGACCGACGCCGACGCATCCGCACAGCAGTCCTTCCTCGATCTGCTCCACGCCCAGCGCGTATGGGACATCGAGCTCCCCGCCTTCGACCCGGCCGCCGCGCCGCGGGACCCGCTCCCCCTCTTCCACTCCTGGTTCGCCGAGGCGGTGGCCGCCGGGCAGGTGGAGCCGCACACCATGACCCTGGCCACGGCCGACGCCCAGGGGCTGCCCGATGTGCGCACCCTGATGCTGCACGACGCGGACGAGCGCGGCTGGCACTTCGCCACGCACGCCACCAGCGCGAAGGGCCGCCAGCTCGCCGGCCGCCCGTATGCCGCGCTCGGCTTCTACTGGCCCGCGCAGGGGCGGCAGGTGCGGGTGCGGGGCCCGGTCACCGCGTGCTCCGCCGCCGAGAGCCGGGCCGATCTGCACGCCCGTTCCACCGGGGCGCTGGCGTCCGCGCTGGTGGGGCGGCAGAGCGAGGCGCTGGGCTCGTCCGGGGAGCTGGACCGCGCCTCCGACGCCGCCTGGGACCGGGCACGGAAGGAGCCGGACGCGGAGGTGGCGAGCTGGACGCGGTACGTGGTCGAGCCGCGCGAGGTCGAGTTCTTCCAGGGCGACGCGCGGCGGCGGCACATCCGACTGCGCTACCGCCGGGAAGCCGGGGCCGCTGAGGCCGCTGAGACCACCGGGGCGACGGAGTCCGCCGGGGTCTGGCAGCGGGAGCTGCTCTGGCCCTGACGGCTGCCGGGCGCCCCGCCTCCGTACTGCGCCGCCTCCCGTCCCCGCCCCGTCGTCTCGCGAACGGGACGGGGGGCGAGACGGGACGGGACGGGGCAGCCATCGGCCGCGATCACCGGGCCCCGCCCCGGCCGCCGGACCGCTCAGTTCACCGTGATCGCCTGTACGGGGCAGGCGCGGCCCGCTTCACCGACCAGGCGCTGGACGTTGTGCTCCGGTTCGTCGACGCCGATCAGCTCGACGCGCCGCCGGCTGGTCTCGGCCAGCCGCCGCGCGAACAGCGGGAACGCGGGATTCTCCCGGTCGGACGACAGCCTCGGGTCCACCAGGAGCGACCGCGCCTCGGCGTGCCCGGTGACCAGCCACACCGTTCGGCCGGTGTAGAGGCGGACGGGAATCACCGACTGCTGACCCCGGCTCTCACTCGGATAGCCCGTCGGCGGGTGATACGGGCAGGTGCGGTTCTGCGGAAAGGTGACGGTCTCGGTCACTACCATGGAGGACCTCGCAAGAGATGGGGGAGTCCTAGGTGTTGTTCGGCCAAATCCCCCGTACCGCCCCATCGGACAACGAGCGGTACCGCCCGATCCTTATCCGCTTTCAACAGTCAAGGAGCACTATGGGAGACAGATGAGGACTGGAGGTCACCCATGACCCGAACCCGTAGCCGGTACGCCCCGGACCGCGGTCTGACCACGCGCATGGTCACCACCATGTTCCTGATCGGCCTGCTGTACGTGGTACTGGTCGGCGTGCTGCTCGCCGTGCTGCGCGGCGCCTGGCCGATCATCCTGATCATCGCCGGGGGCATGTTCATCGCCCAGTTCTGGTTCAGCGACCGCATCGCGGCCTTCAGCATGGGCGCCCGCGAGGTCACACCCGAGCAGGCGCCGGAACTCCACGGCGCCATCGACCGCATCTGCGCTCTCGCCGACATGCCCAAACCACGGGTGGCCATCGCGCAGAGCGACGTTCCGAACGCCTTCGCCACCGGCCGCAGCGAACGCACGGCCCTCGTCTGCGCGACCACGGGACTGCTGCGCAGACTTGAGCCCGAGGAGCTGGAGGGCGTACTCGCCCACGAGATGTCGCACGTCGCTCACCGTGACGTCGCCGTCATGACGATCGCCTCGTTCCTCGGCGTACTCGCGGGCATCATCACCCGTGTCGCCCTGTGGGGCGGGCTCTCCCGCTCCAGCCGGAGCAACGACCCCATCGGCATCGCGATCATGCTGATCCCCCTGGTCAGCGCGGTGGTCTACGCCCTGAGCTTCCTGCTGACCCGGCTGCTGTCGCGCTACCGCGAGCTCTCCGCCGACCGCACCGCCGCACTGCTCACCGGCCGCCCCTCGGCCCTCGCCTCCGCCCTCACCAAGGTGAGCGGCCAGATGGCCCGGATCCCGACGGAGGACCTGCGGAAGGCGGAGCCGTACAACGCCTTCTACTTCGTCCCGGCCTTCTCCTCCAAGGAGAGCCTCAGCCGGCTGCTCTCCTCGCACCCGACGCTGGAACAGCGCCTCGACCAGCTGGCTCGCATCTCCGCCGACCTCGCCCACCCCTGAGGAGCGTCCATGGGCCTGCTCGACACCATCCTGGGCCGCAGCAAACCGGTCCGCCCCGACCTCGACCAGCTCTTCGCCGTCCCGTCCGCCGCCCTCACCCTCCAGGCGGCGACGGGCTTCGTCCCGACCGGCCTCGGGTCGGTGTGCTTCGCGGGTGTGGAGGGCGGCACCTTCGCCCGTATCCAGCAGGACGTACGGGAGCTGCTGGACGCGGACACCGCGCGCGGCGGCGTCCCGGTGGAGTTCAGCCGGGACTCCTACGGCTACACCTGGCTGCTCACCCGGCAGCCTGCCGAGGACACCGCATCCCTCGTCAACGACCTGCACGCGGTGAACACCCTGCTCCAGGACGGCGGCTTCGGCCCGCAGCTGCTCTGCTCCCTGATCAGCTTCCGGGACGAGCGGGAACGGCCGCTGGCGCTGGTCTACCTCTACAAGCGCGGCACGTTCTACCCCTTCGCCCCGGTGCCGGGCAGCGGCGAGAAGCGTGACAACGAGCTCGAACTCCAGGTCCGGGCCGCCCTCGGGGACGACCTGCGCGTGGAGAAGGACCTGGCCCGGTGGTTCCCGGTGTGGGGGGCGCCGGGGCTGTGAGGGCGGGTGGTGCGCAGTCGATGCCGGTGGGGTTCCGGCGACAGGACCACCGCGCCGCCGGGAACCTCGGTCACGACAGCGGCCCGCCGCCGGGCGAAGGCAGGGCGGCAGGCCGCGATGCGCTGGAGATCGGTTGTGGGCAGGCGGGTCAGCCGTTCGCCGCGTGCCCAAGGAACGCGGTCCAGGCGGCGGGGGCGACCGCGAAGGTCGGCCCGTCGGTGACCTTGGAGTCGCGGACGTGGACGGTGTGCGGGCAGGCGGCGACCTCTACGCAGGCGCCGCCCTCGTTGTTGCTGTAGCTGGACTTGTGCCAGGCGTAGGCGACTTCGATGCATTCGCCGCCCTCATTGCCGCTGTAGCTGGACTTGAACCAGGTCAGTCCGGGTCCGTGGTTCACAGTTGCCCCACCTTCGTCTCGATGATCTCCGCAGACTTCCAGGGGTTGAGCGCCTGGGCCCGCAGAATGCCGAAGAGGTCGAACATGTCGCTCACCGGCTCCGGCTTCGAGATCAACCTATCGTCGCCATGCGCCTCCACGTACAGCAGACTTCGGCCTTCTTCCGTGGCCATCAACTTCATCGGTCCCATCAGCCCCGCGTGCGTGTGCTGGGCCGACGGCATCACCTGCACCGTCAGGTGGTTGAACCGCTCAACGCAGTCGAGCAAGTGCCGCAGTTGTCCCTTCAGTACCTCGGGTCCGCCGAGGGTCCGGTCCAGGACCGATTCCTCGATGACGTAGCCGATGCGCGGCGGAGACGTGCGCGAGAGCACTGCCTGCCGCTCCAGCCTCGCTTCGACGTGCCGGATGATCTCGGCCTCGGAGTACGCCGGTACGCGGGAGCGGTGCAGCGCGTACGCGTACTCCTCCGTCTGGAGCAGGCCAGGGATCAGCATCGTCTCGTACGCGCTGATGACTCGCGCCGTCCGCTCCAACTTCGCCCAGTCCAGGAACTTCGGCGAGTACTTCTCCTCGTCCACCAGCTCACAGCACGCCTTCAACGCCCCGCCCGCGTCGAACACCTTGTCCGCATCGCGCAGGAACTCCAGGGCGGGAATGCGCTCCGCCCGCTCGTACGCCCCCAGCAGGGATTCCGACACCAACAGCTTCTCCGACGCGTCCTTCTGCGTCAGCCCCGCGCGCACCCGATGGATGCGAATCAGGTCCCCCACGAGCCTCCAAACCTGCGACGGCTCGTTGCTCGTCCCCACAGCCACCACCACCCTTCCCACATCACATTGATGTGGACCGTGTCCTCCTGGTCACGCTACGCAACCGGCGGAATGCTCGTAGCCATGACGAGCGAGAAACTCCCCGAATGGGTACCCGCCTCGGGGCTCCAACTCCACCTGTCCGGAATTCACTTCGACGCGATCCGGCTGCGCGGGGTGCGGGGCGAGGCGGTGCTGCACCATCTGGCCACCCTCACCGACGGCGATCCGGGGCCCGTCGTGCGGGAGATCGCGGGGGCGCGGTGGACGTATTTCCTGCTGGCGCCCGGTGCGAGCCAGGACTTCGACTGGCCGCCCGGCGCGAAGTGCTTCGGCCCGGCCGCCCGTGACCAGTACGTGGGGATCCCGGCCGCGCACGGCAACACGTATCCGCTGAGCTGGCGGTGCGGGGCGCCGGAGGCGGGGGACTTCGTGGACGCGGAGCTGCTGAACGGAGTGGTGACGGCGCAACTCGCACCCGAGGAGTAGCGGAGCGGAGAAGTGGCGGAGTAACGGTCCGTCGTGCCGGCGGGCCGTCCGTATCATCAGGTGCATGACTGCTGAGCCCTCGCGATCCGCCGGCCGCATGCGGGCCTCCGACGCCGACCGCGAAGCGGTCGTGGAACAGTTGCGGGAGGCGGCGGCCGACGGCCGGATCGACCTCGACGAGCTGGACACCCGCCTGGGACAGGCCCTCATGGCCAAGACCCGCGGCGAACTCGCGCCGCTCATCGATGATCTCGGGCCGGTCGTGCTCGGCTCCGGCGAACCGCTCACCCTCCAGGGCGGCATCCACGGCGCGGAACGGACCGGCCGCTGGAAGGTGCCGCCGCGGATTCGGGCGATCGGCGGACTGGGCGGCGTACGCCTCGACTTCACTCAGGCGGAATGCAGGCTCCGCGAGATCGAGGTGGAGGTGGACGCGCAGTTGGGGTCGGTGCGGATCGTGGTCCCGGTGGGCTGGCGGGCGGACACCGACACGCTGAATCCCGCTTTCGGCGGCCTGAAGGACAAGACCTCGGGCGACCGGCTGCCGGGCACGCCCGAGCTCCGGCTCACGGGGTCGTGCGGCGCGGGCGGCGTGCTCATCCGCCACCCCAACTTCCTGGAACGCCGCAGGCAGCGCAAGGCGCAGGCGCGCTGAGCGGGCGGGGGCCGGACGGTACTACGAGGGCCGGACGGTGAGGATCTGCTGGGCCTGGCCGACGGGTCCGTTGATGTCGTGCAGGACGGTGCTGGTGATGCCCTGGCCGGTCGGGCCGAAGACGACCGTGGTGTCGAGCCCGGTCCAGCGGCCTTCGGGCTGCCGGTGCAGGTGGATGGTCAGGTCGACGTTGGGGAACGTCCAGGCGGTGGGCTGCTGGCGTACGGCGATGCCGTTGGCCGTGTCGACGAGCGCGATGTAGGACGCGAGCGTGCTGACGGGCTCACCCGCGACGACGTCGAGCGGCGTGGAGATCCAGGCGGTCGTGCGGCCCGGCTGGGGCGGCGCGAGGGGACGGACGTCGATGGACGCGATGTAGCCGCCGGGCCAGACCTCGGCCATGGCCCAGGGCGCGAGCGTCTCGGGGGCCGTGAGCCGGTCGGCGGCGCCCCCGGCGACGGCGGCGGTGTCGCCGGAGGCGAGGCACCAGGCTCTCGCGCGTACGACGGGGCGGTCGGCGATGAGGGCGACGGCTTCGACCAGTTCGATGGTGCGGCCGGGGCGGATCGTCTCGACCCGGATCTCGCACTCGTCGAGGGCGAGCCGGCCGAGGATGTCGAAGCTGATCCGGGAGAGCAGGAGTCCGTCTCCCGGCCGGTCGGCCAGGTGCCTGTCGATGGCGTGGACGACGAGGCCGCCGAGCGGGCTGAAGTGCACTTCGTCCGTGCTCCACGCGCCGCTCGCGTGGGCGGTGGGCTTGTAGCGGTGTGCGTCGATGCGCTCGTAGTAGCTGCCGGTGTTCATTGGGTGCGTCCCTCGCGGCCGTGCGGATGCAGGAAACCTCAGCCTGACACCCGCACCACACCGCCCGGCGCCCGGGTCCGCACAGCGCCCAGGGCCTGTGCGTGCCCAGCCCCGCGCAGGGTCATGCGGCGGGCGGAGCGGGCGATCCGGGCCGGAACGTGGACCAGGTGGGTGCGGATCGTGGTGGTGGTGGCCCTGGCGTGGAAGGCGGAGGCCTGTGCGCCGGTGGCCCGCAGAAGGTTGTAGGTCATCGCCCACAGGGTGAGCCATGCGGCGTTGACGTGGAAGTGTGCGGACGGCAGGTGGGCCAGGGCGGAGGCCGGCCACCACCACCTCTGAGTCGACCGGGTCCCGGATCGGCAGACGCGGGCCGGTGGTACCGGCCCGCGTCGGGTCAGCGCACGGTGACGGACTTCGTGGTGGCCGTGCCGTTGGTCCAGCCGTTGCGGTGGGCAGTGATCTTGAACGTGATCTTCTGGCCACGGTCGGCCTTCACCAGGACGTAGGTGGACTTGGTCGCGCCGCTGATGGACTTGCCGTTGCGCTTCCACTGGTACGTGTAGGAAGCGGCGGACGGCGACCAAGTGCCGCGGGCAGCCGTCAGCTTGTAGCCGACTTTGACGGAGCCGGAGATCGACGGCGCGGTGGTGGCCTTCAGGGCAGGGCCGACCGCGACCTTCAGCGCAGGCGAGGTGGAAGCGACGGAGCCCGCGCCGTTGCTGACCGTGACCCGGCAGGACACCTTGTGGGCGTAGTCGGCAGAGGTGAGGGCGCGGGTCTTGGCGGTGGCGCCGGAGATGACCGCGCCGTCGCGCAGCCAGGACCAGGTGGCCTTGGTGTTGATGCCGTTCCAGGCGGCGGAGCAGGTGAGGGTGGAGCCGGTTCGAGCCGTTCCGCTCACCGCAGCGTTGGTGGTGATCCGTGGCTTGATCAACAGGGTCTGCGACTCGGACCACACCTGGGAGGTGTAGCCGCCACTGCCGGTGTACTCGGCCTTGCGCCACAGCACCGTGGCCCGGCCGTCCGGTCCGGCAGCCACCTCGCCGGCGAGGGCGTCGGTGTTGGGGACGGCGACGACGGGTGCGCTGTTCAGAGCGGTGGCCTTGCTCCAGGTGCCGTCGGCCCGCACCGCCCACTCAAGGTAGTTGTCGTTGCCGTTGTCGATGCTCGGCACCTGCGGCCACACGACCTGCACGGTTCCGTCAGCGCCGATGGAGGCGTCCACCTGCCAGTTGACGTAGCCGGTGGACAGCGTCTTCGGCGCGGACCAGGTCCCGGTGCTCGCGGTGCGGGTCACGGTCTGCACAACAGGGGTACCGGCGGTGCGGCTCCAGCCCGTCCACACGTAGGTGACGTCACCGTTGGGCGCGGCCAGCGGTTCGCTTCCGTCGCTGTAGTTGATGGCGGAAACGGCAGTCTGAGCTGCACTCCAGCCACCCGAAGGAGCGGTACGGGTGGCGGATTTGAGGTCGTCGGCGCCGTTGCGCCACAGTACGGTGGTGGCGTTCTTGGCGTCCATCGCCACCTGTACGTTGCTGGATGTGGCGTCGGTGCCGGGCAGCACGGAGGCACTGCTCCAACTGGGCTGGGCCGAGGTGCGGGTGGCAGTGGAGACCGTGTGCTCGTCGGTGAAACGGTTGAGTTCATCCCAGACCGCGGTGGCGCCGCCGCCGGGGGCCACCGCGAGGTCGATGCTCCAGATGGATCCGGTAGTGGTGGAGCCCAGCGTCCGGGGTGCGGACCATGCCCGGTCGCCGGGGGCAAGGGCGGCGGTCCTCACATCGTAGTTCCGGTACCCGTCGCCCTGGTCCCATACGGCGGTGAAGGTGCCGTTGGCCGCCGCGGCCAGGCGGGGCGTGGACATGTTCAGGCCGTCCCAGGCGGCGAGGGTGGCCGGGGCGGACCAGGCTGCCGTGGCCGGGTTCCAGCCGGCGGCCAGGGCGACCAGCGAACCGTCTGCACCACTGCCGTCCAGCCAGGTCACCACGGCCCGTCCGTCGGCGCTCACGGCAAGGACGGCCGCGGAATTCTTGTCACGCCCGGTCGCCAGGGTGTGCGGCGCACTCCACGTCGCGCTGCCGACAGGCCGGACGGCGGTCCGGAAGTCCCAACCGGTGGCCCCGGCGGCCTTGTCCCGCCACAGCGCGAACGCGGCGCCGTCACCGGCCACCTGGACATCGATGAGAGTCTGCTGGCCGTCCGCTCCGGTCAGGGCGACGGCTGCGCTCCACGGCCCCGCCGACGCGGTGTACCCGGCGGCGGCCGAGGGAAGGGCGGTGCCCAACGAGACCGCGGCCACGGTGGCGGCGAGCGCCACGGCGGCAGTCTTCGGTCTGCGTATCTTCAGTGCCATTACGGCTCCTGTCTCAGGCGAGCGCGTCTTGCGCCCGGCATGCTCGCGCACCTCGGAGCGAGGGGGCGCAGCACCGGCGGAAGGCAAATGGCGTAGATGCCCTCATGCGGACCACGACGCCGCCGCTCCCGCGCCGTGGTCATGATGACAGGACGGAGTAACGGACCACGATGCCGGGTGCTGGCAACCTTGTGCGGGCCACGATGCCGGGTACTGGCAACCTTGTACGGACCACGATGCCGGGTTTGATACTGGTGGGCTCGTGTATTCAACTGTCACCAGTTGTGACTTAGGCCTTGATCCACCGAGGTGGTTTGAGAGTGGTCCTTTGATCGGCTTCGGGGCGGGTGGCCGGGTGGGGGCAGGTTGTGTCCGCTGGTCTGCCCAGCATTTCCACGGTTCGGTTCCGGTCGGGCCCTTGCGGGCGGGGCGGGCAGGGGCTGTTCGTATCAGCCGGCCGGTCCGTGGGCGGTGGAGAACAGGTGTGTCCGGGCGTGCTGCCAAGGCCAGTTGTGCGGCAGGTGCAGGGTCATGCGGCGGGCGGAGCGGGCGATCCGGGCCGGAACGTGGACCAGGTGGGTGCGGATCGTGGTGGTGGTGGCCCTGGCGTGGAAGGCGGAGGCCTGTGTGCCGGTGGCCCGCAGAAGGTTGTAGGTCATCGCCCACAGGGTGAGCCATGCGGCGTTGACGTGGAAGTGTGCGGACGGCAGGTGGGCCAGGGCGGAGGCTTTGCTGTCGGCGATGACCTGCTCGATGACCGCGTGGTGACGGTGTTCCCACCAGACCCGACAGCCCACACCGTTCGACCAGTCTCATCACCGGAACCAGCCCGGCATGCGCGACCAGATTCGAGTCATCGAACGCAGCGGAGACCGCCGCTGGAGTACGGAAAACTTGCATCTCGGAAGTGACTTGCCGATCGTGCGTGCTGGAAGCCTCAAGAACTCCCATCATCGCAGGTCACAAGGCACTTTCTTGTTTTCCGAAGAGTCATCCACCGCCACCAGATCGGTGGATCAGGGCTAAGGCCGGAACACCGCCACCGCCTCGCGCCCCTCCTCCTCCCGGAACGTCACCCGCAACTCCATCCCGATGGCGAGCGCGGACTCCTCGCACCCCACGACCTCCGTCATCACCCGCGGCCCCTCGGCCAGGTCGACGACAGCGGCGACGTACGGCACACGGGTGCCGAACGGCGGCAGGTCGTTGCGGTGGACGACGGACCAGGTGTAGAGCGTGGCCCGGCCGCTCGCCCGCTCCCAGGTGACGTCCTCGCTCCAGCAGTGCGGGCAGAACTCGCGCGGGTAGTGGTGCGTCCGGTCGCAGGCCCGGCAGCGGCGCAGCAGCAGGTGTCCCTCGGCTGCGGCGTCCCAGTAGGGGCGGGTGGACGCGTCCGGCTCCGGCAGGTCGTAGCGGGGAGCCGGGGCGGAGGCGGGGGCGGGAGCGGGAGACGGCCCTGCGGAGGCCGGTGGGGTGGACGGCGGGGTCTCTGGTGGGGCGGACGGTGAGGTCACTGAGGGGGTCGCTGATGGGGCCGCCGGTGGGGTCGCCGTCACAGGAACAGTCCGATCGCGTGGTCGAGGGACCAGGTCTGCCAGGACATGGCGAACAGGGCGACGAGCGAGCTCAGCGCCATCATCGCGTTCTGCCCCTGCTCGGCCCAGTCGTGGATCATCAGCACCAGATAGAGCAGGTTGAGCAGGAGCCCCGCGATCAGGGCGACCGGGGTCAGGAGGCCGGTCACCAGGCCGAGGCCCAGGGCGAGTTCCGCGTAGACGACGATGTACGCCATCGCCTTGGGACGCGGCGCGACGATCTTCTCGAAGCCGCCGCGGACCACCGTCCAGCGGTGCTTCCCCGCGACGTCGGCGGCCCAGGCGATACCGGTGCCGCGCTCGAACCAGCCCTTCTTGTCCTTGTGCCGCCAGCTCTCCAGCCACCAGAGGCCGAGGCCAATTCGGAGCACGGCGAGCCACTCGGCTCCGTCGAGCCAGATCGTCCGCATGGGGCCCTCCCGTTCACGTAATCTGACGGCATGTCAGTTCACCTGATGGCGGCGGTCCGCGCAAGGGGTGCGCACCCGTGATCAATTCGCAATCGATTCCGGTCTTGACCGAGACCCATCAAGGTGAAGCACGATTACGCTCCAAACCATGCCCGACAGCACATCTACCCCCGGTAGCCCCATTCCGGCCCCCAGCGACCTCACCGAGGACCGCCCCGTCTACGTCATCGGCGGCGGTCCGGGCGGTCTCGCCGCGGCGGCGGCCCTGCGCGAACAGGGGCAACGGGCTGTCGTACTGGAGAAGTCCGCGGACGTCGGCGCATCCTGGCGGCGCCACTACGACCGGCTGCACCTGCACACCACCCGGCGCTGGTCCTCCCTCCCGGGGCTGGCCATGCCCCGCCGGTTCGGCCGCTGGGTGTCCCGCGACAACGTGGTGCGCTACCTGGAGAAGTACACCGAGCACCACAAGCTGGAAGTGGTGACGGGCGTCGAGGTCTCCCGCGTCGACCGGGCGCCGGACGGCACCGGGTGGCTGCTGACCGCGACCGGCGGCCGTCAGCTGACCGGCCGGGCCGTGGTCGTGGCCACCGGCTTCAACCACACCCCGCGCATCCCCGACTGGCCCGGGCGCGACACCTTCACCGGCGAACTGGTGCACGCCGCCGACTACCGCAACCCGGCCCCCTACGCGGGCAAGGACGTCCTCGTCGTGGGCGTCGGCAACACGGGGGCGGAGATAGCCGTCGACCTGGTGGAGGGCGGGGCGTCACGGGTGCGGCTCGCGGTGCGCACCGTTCCGCACATCCTGCGCCGCTCCACGGCGGGCTGGCCCGCCCAGGGAACCGGCATCCTGGTGCGCCGGTTGCCGGTCGCGCTCGTCGACCGCGCCGGGGGCCTGCTGACCCGCGTCTCCATGCCCGACCTCGCCGAACAGGGCCTGCCCCGCCCGGACACCGGCTTGTACTCGCGGGTCAAGGACGGCGCCATCCCGGTCCAGGACGTGGGGCTGATCGACGCGGTGAAGAGCGGCCGGGTGGTGCCGGTGGCGGCCGTCGAGTCGTTCGACGGGGACGCGGTGGAGCTGGCCGACGGGACCCGGATCACCCCGGACGCGGTCATCGCCGCGACCGGCTACCTGCGCTCCCTGGAGGGCCTGGTCGGTCACCTCGGGGTACTGGACGCCCGGGGCCGGCCGGTGGTGCGCGGCGGCCGCACGCCGAAGCAGGCACCCGGGCTGTACTTCACCGGGTTCACGAACCCGATCAGCGGCATGCTCCGCGAACTGGCCCGGGACGCGGAGAAGATCGCCAGAAAGCTCGCCCGCACCACCTGACCCACCACCGCCCGCCTGCCCGCTCGCTCGCCACCGCTGGGCTGCCCGCTCGCTCGCCACCGCCCGCCCGCTCATCAACGCCCGGCTGCCCGCTCGTCAGCGTCCGCCCGTCAACGTCCGCCCGTCAACGTCCGTCCGCCTGAATCGTCAACGTCCTCTCGCACGCCCGCTCGCCCGCTCGCCAGCGCTCGTCCGTCAGTCCATCGCAGCCACTCACCACGGCCCACTCACCACGGCCCACTCGTCGCGGCGCGCGCCGCAGCCCCTGCCGGACGCCCCGGCCGGGGCCTTGGCGCACCGCCCCGCGCACCGCCCCGCGCGCCGCCCCGCGCCCCGCCTCCGCGGCCGACTCCGCACCCCGACCCCGCGGCCAACCCTGCCCGCTTCCGCACCCTCATCCCCGCCCCGCACCCCCGCCCCGGAAACGCCACTCTCAGCCTTTGCCTGCACAACCATTCCTGACGGGCCGTCAGTTCAGTAACCTGACACAGCGTCAGCTTATGGCGTCGGGCGGACAGCACGAGCGCCGAGGACCTTCGAGCAGGAGTGGGCGGAACGATGCTTGGATCGACTCACGGCACCCTCACCACCGACTTCCGCGCCAGGGTGGTGGCCTGCGGCGAGGAGCCGCACGCCGCCGTCCACAGCATGACGGCCGCCGCCGCGGAAGGCGATCTCGATGTCAGCGGGCGGCCGCTGCACGCGGCCGTGCCGGATCTGGACCGGTTCTTCCGGCCCGAGTCCGTGGCCGTCATCGGCGCCTCCGACACCGATGGCCGGCCCCATACCGGGATCACCCGGCAGCTCATCGCCTGGGCCGAGCGGGTCGGGGCGCGGCTGTATCCCGTGCATCCCACGCGGGAGTCCGTCTTCGGGCGGGCGTGCTCTCCTTCCGTCGCCGAGCTGCCGGAACAGGTGGACCTGGCGGTGCTGCTGGTCGGCGACCCGCTCCCGGTGATCGAGGAACTCGCGCACGCCAAGGTGAAGTTCGCCGTCGCCTTCGCCTCCGGTTTCGCGGAGACCGGGGCGGAGGGCGCCGCCGCGCAGGCCCGGCTGGCCGCCGCGGTGGAGCGGTCGGGGCTGCGGCTGCTCGGGCCGAACACCAACCTCAACGCCTTCGAGGAGTTCCGGGACGACCTGGAGGGGCCGGCGATCGCACTGATCACCCAGTCCGGCCACCAGGGGCGCCCCGTCTA
Organism: Streptomyces brevispora; assembly: GCF_007829885.1. Taxonomy (NCBI): domain Bacteria; kingdom Bacillati; phylum Actinomycetota; class Actinomycetes; order Kitasatosporales; family Streptomycetaceae; genus Streptomyces; species Streptomyces brevispora. The sequence continues at coordinate 3,661,308 of NZ_VIWW01000001.1, read as the reverse complement.
CACCCTTCAGGAGCTGGGCGTGCGGCTCTCGCACTGGGCGCCCACGGGCAACGAGGCGGATCTGGAGACCTCCGACTTCATCGCGTACTTCTCCCAGCGCCCCGAGGTCGGGGCCATCGCCTGCTACGTGGAGGGGCTCAAGGACGGGCGTTCCTTTCTGCTCGCCGCCGACCGGGCCGCACGGGCCGGGGTCCCGGTGGTGGCGGTCAAGGTCGGGCGTACGGAGACGGGGGCCAGGATGGCCGCGTCACACACCGGCAAGCTGACCGGCGCCGACCAGGTCGTCGATGCGGCGATGCGGCAGTTCGGCGTGATCCGGGTGGACGGCCTCGACGAACTCCAGGACACCGCCGCCCTCCTGGCACGGGCCCGCAAACCACTGGCCGACGGGGTCGTGGTGTATTCGATCTCGGGCGGCACGGGCGCGCACTTCTCGGACCTGGCGACCGCGGCGGGTCTGGAGATCCCGGTCCTGTCCGAGGAGAAGCAGGCCGAGCTGCACACCTGGATACCCGGCTACCTGAACGTGGCGAACCCGGTCGACAACGGCGGGCACCCGGTCGGCGACTGGCGCGGCCGGAAGATCATCGACGCGATCCTCGCCGACCCCGGGGTCGGGGTGCTGATCTGTCCGATCACCGGCCCCTTCCCGCCGATGAGCGACAAACTCGCGCAGGACCTGGTGGACGCGGCGGAGGCCACGGACAAGCTGGTGTGCGTGGTGTGGGGTTCGCCGGTCGGTACGGAGGACGCCTACCGCACGACGCTGCTCGGCTCGTCCCGCGTCGCCACCTTCCGTACGTTCGGCAACTGCATCACCGCGGTGAAGGCCTATCTGGACCACCACCGGTTCGCCGCCTCCTACCGCTCCCCCTTCGACGAGGCGCCGCGCACGCCGTCGCCGTCCTTCCGCAAGGCGCAGGCACTGATGCGTCCGGGCCACCAGCTGAGCGAGCACGCGGCGAAGCAGCTGCTGCGGGCCTACGGAATCCGGGTGCCCCGCGAGCAGTTGGTGACCAGCGCCGCGGCGGCCGTCCGGGCGGCCGGGCTGGTCGGCTACCCCGTTGTCATGAAGGCGTCCGGCGCACAACTGGCCCACAAGACCGAACTGGGTCTGGTCAAGGTCGGCCTCACCTCCGCCAGCCAGGTGCGGGACGCCTATCGCGAACTGACCGACATCGCACGCTACGAGGACATCGACCTGGACGGAATCCTGGTCTGCCAGATGGTCGAGCGGGGCGTCGAGATGATGGTCGGCGTCACGCAGGACGCCCTGTTCGGCCCGACCGTGACCGTCGGGCTCGGTGGCGTACTGGTCGAGGTGCTGCACGACGCGGCGGTGCGAGTGCCGCCGTTCGGCGAGGACCAGGCGCGGGCGATGCTCGGCGAGCTGCGCGGCCGGGCTCTGCTGGAAGGGGTGCGCGGCGGTCCGCCGGTGGACGTGGACGCGCTCGTCGAAGTGGTGCTGCGGGTGCAGCGGATGGCGCTGGAACTGGGCGACGACCTCTGCGAACTGGACATCAACCCGCTCATGGTGCTGGGACGCGGGCAGGGCGCGGTGGCGCTGGACGCGCTCGCCGTCTGCCGCTGACCGGCCCCCGCCGGCCCCCCGTCCGCCCCGCCACCACCTGCTCAGGAGCTGCTTCATGCCGTCCTCCCCCGAAGACACCGCCGACCGCACCGGCCGGCACGACCCGTCCGGATCGCCTGAATCATTGATACTCCACGCCACTGACAACGGCGTCTCGTGGATCACCCTCAACCGCCCCGAGGCGATGAACGCCGTCACCTGGGACCAGCGCGAACGCATCATCGCGCTGCTCGCCGAGGCCTCCGCCGACCCCGGGATCCGGGCCGTCGTCCTGACCGCCACCGGCCGCGGCTTCTGCGCCGGCGCCGACCTGCGGGGCGCCCCGGCGACCGGCGACCGGGTGCCGGGCGATGTCGCCCGCACGATCCGGCTCGGCGCGCAACGCCTGATCGCCGCCGTCCTGGACTGCGAGAAGCCCGTCATCGCGGCGGTCAACGGCACCGCGGCCGGAATCGGCGCCCATCTCGCGTTCGCCTGCGACCTGGTGCTGGCCGCCGAATCGGCCAAGTTCATCGAGGTGTTCGTGCGCCGCGGACTGGTTCCGGACGGCGGTGGCGCGTACCTGCTGCCCCGGCTGATCGGGCCGCAGCGCGCCAAGGAGCTGATGTTCTTCGGCGACTCGCTCCCGGCGCGGGACGCGGAGCGGCTGGGGCTCGTCAACCGGACCGTTCCGGACGAGGAGCTGGCGGCGACGGCTCGGGTGTGGGCCCAGCGGCTGGCCGAGGGGCCCACCCGCTCGATCACCCTCACCAAGCAGCTGGTCAACGCCTCGCTGGACGCCGACCGGGCCACGGCGTTCGCCGCCGAGGCGATGGCCCAGGAGATCAACATGACGACCCAGGACGCCAACGAGGGCGTGGCGAGCTTCGTGGAGCGGCGGGCGCCGAAGTACCGGGGAATCTAGGGCGTCTCGGGGATCCGGACGAACCGGCCTGAGGGCGTCGCCCCACGGCCGGGCCGGAGGCGACGCCCTGCGACGGGGCCCGGAGACGCCGCCCTACAGCGGGCTCGGAGGCGACGCCCTGGTCCGGGGCCCGGAGACGCCGCTCTACAGCGAGCCCGGAGGTGACGCCCCGGTCCGGCAACCCCGGTGAGGCGGCGGAGACCGGCGCCGCCTCTCCTGCGTTCTCACCCCGGCGCCATCCGGCTGAGCGACTCCGAGGCCCGGTACTGCTCCGCGCGGGCCCGGTCCATCTCCAGGACGTGGTCGAACGACCTGTCACCGAGGATCAGGCGCCGCGGCGGGTCCGGCAGGCCGACCAGCTTCATGATCGCGGGGGCCGCCGTGCTCGCCTCCGGGCCGGCCTCGTCGCCCCACATCTCCTCCAGCTCGGCACGCAGTCCGGCGTAGGCGGGAGCGGGCGCCGTCTCCGTGGTGCCTGCCGTGAACAGTCCCGTGGCGTAGCCGCCCATCTGCACGATGGTGACCTTGACCCCGAACTGCGCGACCTCCATGGCCAGCGCCTCGCTCACCGAGTCGAGCGCCGACTTCCCGGCCCCGTAGAACCCGACGGAGGCCATGCCGCCGCCGGCACCCATCGACGTGACCTGGAGCAGACGCCCGGATCCCCGCGCACGCAGGTGCGGCAGCACGGCCTGGGACACCCAGACGGCACCGAAGAAGTTGACGTCGAGGTGGTCCCGGATCTGCTTCTCCGTGGCCTCCTCCACCATCCCGTACAGCATTCCGCCCGCGTTGTTGACCACGATGTCGAGGCCGCCGAACGCCGCAGCCGCCCGCTCAACCGTCTCGAACACGGCCCGGCGGTCGGAGACGTCGAGGGCCAGCGGCAGCAGAGTGTCCGGGTGCTTCTCCGTCAGGTCGGCGAGCGGCTCCACGTTCCGCGCGGCCGCCACGACGCGGTCCCCGGCGGACAGCGCGGCCTCGGCGAACGCACGGCCCAGACCGCGGGAGGCCCCGGTGATGAACCAGGTCCTGGTACTCGGCACGATTCCCACTCCTTCGTCCTGATGAGCACCGTGGTCCGCGGCGCTCAGCTCTTCGCTCTCCGCTTCCAGCGCTTGTCGGTCGGGACACGGCCGGACCTCAAGAAACGAAACGAAACATCACGCAACGAGACGAGACGACCCGTCTAGTTTGAGAGTAACGAGCCCCCCCACGCCGCGCCACCGGTTTGCGGCGGCGCCCGGCGGTACGGGCCGGACAATCCGAAGCGCACTCCCCTCACCCTTCCCATCTGACGTGCCGTCAGCTCTAATCGAAGGGTGATGGGACACGCAGGCATGGCCGCAACCGCCGTCCGCTACCTCAGGTCCGTCGGCGCCGCGACGGCCGCCGCTCCGGTGCCGGTCGATCCGCTGCCGCGCCCGACTCTGCGAGCCGTCGCCGACGACGAGCGGCTGCCCGTCGATCCGGGCGAATTCCGCCGGGTGCTCGGGCACTTCGCCAGCGGGGTCACCATCGTCACCGCGCACGACCCGGGCGACGCGGCCGGTCCGGCCGGCTTCGCCTGCCAGTCGTTCGCCTCGCTCTCGCTGGACCCGCCGCTGGTCACGTTCATGGTCGCCCGTACGTCGACGACCTGGCCGCGCATCGCCCGCGCCGGGGCCTTCTGCGTCAACATCCTGGGGGCGCAACAGGGTGCGCTGTGCCGGTCGTTCGCGGTCAGCGGGGCCGACAAGTTCGCCGGGGTGGCCCACACCCCCGCGCCCGCGACCGGGTCGCCGCTGCTGGACTCCGTGCCCGCCTGGGTCAACTGCCGCATCCAGGCCGTCCACACCGGCGGCGACCACCTGATCGTGGTCGGCCGGGTGGAGGCCCTGGGGGCGGCGACGGACGAGGACGGGGACGGGAGCGGTCCGCTGCTGTTCCACCAGGGGGCGTTCGGGCGCTTCAGCCGCTGAGCGGCGACGGGGCCGGGCTCACGCTCACGTGGTGACGGTGTCCACCGGCCCCCGGACCCGCCTGATCATCAGCGCCATCAGCGCCGCCACCGCGCACAGTGCCCCCGCCGCGTACCAGACCACGTTGTACGAGCCGAAGTGGTCGCGCGCCACCCCGCCCAGGAACGCCACCATCGCCGCACCCACCTGGTGGGAGGCCAGGACCCAGCCGAAGACGATCGCGCTGTCCTCGCCGTACTGCTCGCGGCACAGGGCCAGGGTCGGCGGAACCGTGGCGACCCAGTCCAGTCCGTAGAACACGATGAAGAAGACCATCGGCGGCTCCACGGTGGGCTGCAGCAGGATCGGCAGGAACAGCAGCGAGACCCCGCGCAGCGCGTAGTAGACGGCCAGCAGGCGGCGGGCGTCGAAGCGGTCGGTGAGCCAGCCCGAGAAGACCGTACCGATGATGTCGAAGATCCCGATGACGGCCAGCAGCGAGGCCGCGGCGGTGATGGGCATGTGGTGGTCGTGCGCCGAGGGCACGAAGTGGGTGCGGATCAGGCCGTTGGTCGAGGCTCCGCAGATCGCGAAGGACCCCGCCAGCAGCCAGAACGGTCCGGTGCGGGCGGCGTCGAACAGCACGCGTACGGTCCGGCTCGCCACACCCCGCGCGGGCGCGGGCTTCTCCACGTACTCCCCGCCGTACGGCGCCAGGCCCACGTCGGCCGGGTGGTCGCGCATCAGGAGCCAGACGAACGGGACGACGGCCAGGGCGGCGAGCGCGACGGTCACCGAGGCCGGGCGCCAGCCGTGCCTGTCGACGATCCAGGCGCAGAGCGGGAGGAACACCAGCTGACCGGAGGCGCCGGCCGCGGTGAGGACGCCGGTGACCAGGCCCCGCCGGGCGGCGAACCAGCGGTTGGTCACCGTCGCGGAGAAGGCCATCGCCATCGAACCGGTGCCGAGGCCGACGAGCAGCCCCCAATAGAGCATCAACTGCCAGGCGGCCGTCATCCAGACACTGGCCAGCGCCCCGGCGGCGACCGCGCTGAGCGCGACGACCACGACCCGGCGGATGCCGAACCGGTCCATCAGCGCGGCGGCGAACGGCGCGGTGAGCCCGTACAGCGCCATGTCGATGGAGACCGCGAGACCGATCTCCCCGCGCGACCAGCCGAACTCCGTGTTCAGGGGGTCGATGAGCAGCCCGGGAAGGGAGTTGAAGGCCGCGCCGCCGATGATCGTCACGAAGGTGACGGCGGCGACGATCCAGGCGCGGTGGATACCTGGCCGGCGCCGCGCCTCGGGGGCGGTCCGCCGGCGGGCGTCCCGGGCGGGAGTCTCGGTTGTCTGGGTCACGTCACTCAGCATCCGGCCACCGCCCCCCTCCTCGCGAGTGGCCGGAGGGACACTGTTCGCAGGAATCGGGCCACGCTCCCGGAACCCGGTTCTGCGGAACCGGGCGCCCGGGCACAGCGTCTTGGCCGGCACCTGATCCGTCGAAGGGGGCCTGGAGGGCTGCGTAGTGGAATCCGATGGGCCGTGGTGGATGGTCATCGTGATCGCGGCGGCGGTCACCGTCGTCCTCGGGGCGGTCCTTGTGTCCGTGGTCGCCGCGGTCACTCTGGGAGTGGGCTGGATACGGCGAAGGCTCGGGCACGGGCCCGGTGACACGAACGCGTGACCGCGCCCGCGCCAACCGCCCCGCACCGGGTGCCGGTTCGCGCCGTGCGTACGCTCTCCGGCTCCGGCGGCCCGAAGGCGCGTACGCACCCGTGCCGCACCGTTCACGTCCTCGGGGGCCTCGTGCAGTGGGTCGCACGCGAGAAGTTCCACCGCCGGTCCGCGCTGATGCAGGGGTGGGGCGTCGCGCTGCTGCTCGTCGCTTGCGCGCTGCGGCTGTGGCCGAACCTTCCTGCCGTCGGCCGACCGGTCCGACGCGTACTGCTACCGCACCGTCTCGAACTGCACACTGCTCACGGCCCGGCCCGAGCAGCTGACCATCCTGGCCGTGTCCGCGCCGCTGTCCGTGTTCGGGGCCGCGCTGCCCGTCGGTGGGAGTGTGCGCCGGCAGACCAGCGCGCACGTCGTCCAGGTCATCGAGACGCAGAAGTCGGAGGAACGGGCGCGCGGGACTCAGCCGCCATCGCGCGCACGCCCCGGAGCGCCGCCGTGTGCACGCCCCAGGCCGCCGCCGCGCCCACCGCGTACCAGAGCAGATCGGGCGCGTTGAACGTCGAGCCCAGCACCAGCCGTGCCACCGCGCCGTGCCGGGACAACTCCGCGGGCACCCCGGTCAGCTGGAGCAGCTCGACCGCCCAGCTGAGCACCAGCCCCGTACCTGCCACGGCCGGCGGCCGGGCGCGGGGGGCGCACAGCACGACGAGGGCGCAGATCAGGACCGTGTAGAGCGCGTCCCCGGCGTACTTGGCGGGAGCGCCGTCGGCCACGGCACGTACGCCGAGACCGGCCGCGACCGTCACCGCGGCCGCCCCCGCCGCGACGAACCTGGTCCGGTACGCCCTTCGCCCGCGCCCCCTCACGCCGCCCTCTCCAGCTGCCGGATCGGCCGGGCCACCAGCAGTACGCCCACCACCAGAATGTTGATCACCGCTCCGGCCAGCAGCACCTCCGGTGCGCCCACCCGGTCCGCGACCGGCCCCGCCAGTGCCCGGCCCGCCGCCAGCATCAGCAGCGATCCGGCCACGTCGTACGCGTGCAGCCGGTTCAGCGCCTCCGGCGGCACCTTCGTCTGGACGGTCGTCGACCACATCACCAGCCAGAACGCGAACGCCGAGCCCGCGATGAACTGGCCGACCCCCAGCGCGAACACGGGCATCCCGAGCCCCAGCACCAACAGGTTCACGCACACCCCGGTCAGCGCGACGGCGCCCGCCGCCAGCGGGCGGCGCGGCCGCAGCCGCAGGGCGAGCAGGCCACCGACGACGCTGCCGGCGCCGTTCACCGCCATCATCGCGCCGTACGTCCCCGAGCCGTGCGCCTCGGTGACCTCGACCGCGGTCAGCGGGAGCATCGGACCGAGCACGCTGAAGCCGTACACCGTCCAGATCGCGATCACACCCCACAGCCAACTGCGCGCCCTGAACTCGTGCCAGCCGTCGACCAGTTCGGCGACGAACGTGCCGCGCTGCGCATCGTCCTGCGGTGCCGGGGCCAGCCGCAGCAGGAAGAGGCAGACGCCGGAGACCAGGAACGTCGCGGCGTTCGCCGCATAGACCGCACCGGCGCTCGCCAGCCCGACGAGGATGCCCGCGAACGCCGGGCCCGCCATGGTCATCAGCGCCTCGGAGACCCGTAGCACCGCATTGCCGCGCTGTACGTCCGAGGCCACCCGGGGCACGGTCGAGGCGACCCCCGGCTGGAAGAGCGCCGCCCCCACACCGGCCACCGCGCTCAGCGAGTACACCGCCCACAGCGGCGGGTTGCCGACCGCGAAGGAGACCGCGAGCGCCGAGGCGCCGATCAGCCGCAGCGCGTCCGCGATGATCATCATGCGGCGCGGGGTGAACCGGTCCGCCAGCACCCCGCCGAAGAGCACGAACAGCGCCAGCGGGCCCATCCACGCAGCCAGCGCGTACCCCACCGAGGAGTGCGGGCGCCCCGCCCCCAACAGGCCCGCGGTGAGCGCCACCGGGATCATTCCGTCGCCGAAGAGCGCCGCGGTGCGGGCGACGAAGAAGAGCCGGAAGTTTCGGTTCCACAGCCGGTCGGGCTCGACGGGCAGGGCCTGCAGGGGTGACGGGGACGGCCGAGGTGACTGGGATGACGACCCGGACAACAGGGGCAAGGGGTGCGAATCACGCAAAGCGCTCTCGCGGTCCACTGCGGGAATGCAGGCGTGGTCTGCTGACTTTTCCTTCACACCGATGACATGTATCAGCTTATGGTCTATACCAGCTAGTGGGTGAAGGGAGTCCGCCGTGCCGCACCGAATCGTCGTTCTCGCCCTCGATGGGCTGCTCCCCTTCGAACTCGGCATCCCCCAAAGGATATTCGGCCGTTCAATCGGATCCGAGCCGCTCAACGGCGGCCGAAAACTCTACGAAGTCGTCACCTGCTCGATCCGCGCGCCCGGCCCGGTCCACACCGACGCGGACTTCACGATCACGGTCGAGCACGGCCCGGAGGCCCTCGCCACCGCCGACACGGTGGTGATCCCCGCCAGTTACGCCCTCGGCCCCGTGTACACCGAGGGCCGGCTCACCGACGAACTCGCCGCCGCGTTCGCCCACATCAGGCCCGGCACCCGGATGGTCTCCATCTGCACCGGCAGCTACGTCCTCGCCGCCGCCGGATATCTCGACGGGCGCCCCGCCACCACCCACTGGACCTCCGCCGAGCACTTCCAGAAGCTCTTCCCGGCGGTCCGGGTCGACCCCGACGTCCTGTTCATCGACGACGGGGACGTCCTGACGTCCGCCGGGGTGGCAGCCGGGATCGACCTCTGCCTGCACATCGTGCGCCGCGACCACGGCACCGCCGTCGCCAACGACGTCGCCCGGCGCACCGTCGTACCACCGCACCGCGACGGCGGCCAGGCCCAGTACATCCAGCGCCCGGTCCCCGACGCCCAGACCGCCGGCACGACCACCGCACGGGCCTGGGCGCTGGGGCGGCTGGAACGGCCGATCCTGCTGCGCGACTTGGCACAGCAGGAGTCGATGAGCGTACGGACGTTCACCCGCCGGTTCCGGGAGGAGGTCGGGATCAGCCCCGTCCAGTGGCTGACCCAGCAGCGGGTGGAGCGGGCCCGTCAACTGCTGGAGTCCACCGACCTGTCGATCGACCAGGTCGCCCGTGACGCCGGCTTCGGCACACCCACCTCGCTGCGGCAGCATCTGCAGGCCGCGCTGGGGGTGTCACCGACGATGTACCGCCGGACGTTCCGGACGACGGTGGGAGACCGCGGCTAGCGACGTCCCCTTGGATCCGGCCAGAACGTGCATGGTCGGCTCGGAGGGCCGACGATCGCCGTCGGCCCTCCGCCGCGTCACTGGACGCGGGACTTCTTCGGTCCGCTGTCCGATTCGTCGTCGCCGTCGTCGTCGGTTCCCGGGACATGGACGTCCAGCACGTCGATGTTGATCTCGACGACTTCCAGGCCCGTCATCGTCTCGACCGCGTCCGTCACATGAGTGCGGATGTTCTTCGCGGCCTCCAGGATGGGAATGCCGTACTCCACGACGATGACGACGTCGATGGCTGCCTGCTTCTCACCCACCTCCACCTTGACCCCGCGGCTGGGATCGTTGGAGCGGGACACCTTGTCCTTGACCGCCCCCAGAGCTCGCGAGGCGCCCCGGCCCAGGGAGTGGACGCCGTCGGTCTCACGTACGGCTATGCCCGCGATCGTCGAGACCACGGTGTCTGCGATGGTGGTCGTCCCACGGGTTCCCCCGTCTGAGTTCCCCGTTCCCAGTGCGGTACCGCCGAGAGTCTCGTTCGTCGCCATGAGTGCCTCACACAGAGTGTCTACGTGAGGGGGCAGATCGGGGACGGCGGACGAATTCCGCTGCCCTGTGCCCCTCATCCCACTGTGCTCCGGAACCCCGCCGTCCGCCATTCGGCTGACGTTCGGCGGATCTTCCGTCAGTCCCGGGGCAGCAGCGTGCCGAGCGGGCCCAGGTCGAGGTTGAGATCCTCCGGACGCACTCCGTGCTGCTCGCACAGCTCTGTCATGCGTTGGTCGAGCAGCATGAGCGTGGTGCCGATCTCGTCCGTCTGCTCGTCGCTGAGGTCCCCCTGCTCGATGCGGCGGATCGCCTGGCGCTCCATCAGCTGACGCAGTAGCTCGACCACGGTGAGGACCAGGGTGACGAGGTCGCGCCCCATCTTCTCCGAGTCCAGGTCGACGCGTGAAGTCGTCACAACGGCCCACTGTCCGCCCAGGGGGCGGGCACGCGTTCATTGACCGACGACAACAGGGCGTGCAACGACACGCGTACCAGCGGGACATCGGCGATCGCGATGACCAGATCCCCGCTGACGACCACCCCGGTCGCCAGGACACGGTCCAGGAGATCGACCAGCGGTACGCCGATGGGGCCGCAGAGAGGGCCGGGGTTGTCCCACGGAACGACGTCGCGCGCCACGGCTCACACCTCGCCGACGAAGGAGTAGGGGACCCAGGGGCCGGACAGCTCGATCTGCGCACCGGTCCGTTCGCGCAGGGTCTGCGCCAGCAGGGCGAGTTCCGCCGCCCGGTGCTCGGCCACCAGGTAGGTGGCGTTGAGGACCTGGGTGCGACGGTCGTCCCCGGCCGCCGCCGGGCCGTGCGTCCGGAGCCGCCGGGAGGCGGTGGCGATGCGGTTCATGTCCGCGTCCACGGCTTCGGCGACGCGCAGCGAGTCCTCCTGGCGCTGCTCGCGCCGGGCCTGCAGGTTCCTCTTGCGGTCGAGATATGCCCGGCCCGCTCCCGGAGCCGGACGGGGCGGGGCCGCAGGTGCGTTCGGCTCCTCCGCCGGGCTGCTTTCGCGCTTCTGGGGAACGTGGGCCGCGTACACCTTCACTCCCCATTCGGCATGCCGGGCGATGCGCTTCAGCGCGGTGTGAAAGCGGGCCGACTCCTTGGTCAGCGCGAGTCTGGCGCTGTCCTCCCCGTGGTACAGCGTGGCCAGGGGCAGGGGAACGGTCGGCGCGTGGGCGGCCACCGCCGACACGACCTCGTGATGGGCGCGGGCGTACCGTTCGAGTTCCGGCTCGTCCGCCAGACGGTCCTGCCAGGCCTCGTCCGTGAACTCAGCCGCGCGAACGGTCTGCACGATCGCCGTCAGGGCTCCGAACGACAGAGGACGTACGGGTGCGTCGCGCGATACTCCGGGCACTCCGTCAAGAGGCAGCCGGTCCTCGGTCCGGCAGACCGCGTACACGTACATGGCATTCGTATCCGAAGCCCGGGGGCTGCGCTCCGTCATGTGTCTCTGTTCTCCCTCGGATCACTTCTCGGACGTGGACATGTCTTCGGACTTGGCCTCGAGCGCGTCCAGGCGTGCGCGCAGTTCACGGTTCTCGTCCTCCAGGGCGTTCCGTGCCGCATGGGAGCTGAGCGCCGGATCGGTCTCCCACCAGTCGATGCCGGCCTTCTTGGCGGTATCGACAGAGGCCACGAAGAGGCGCAGCCTGATCGTGAGCAACTCGATGTCGAGGAGGTCGATCTTGATGTCTCCGGCGATCACGATGCCCTTGTCGAGGACGCGCTCAAGGATGTCGGCGAGGTTCGTGGTCTGCGGCCCGGCGGCAGGGTAGCCACCCTGCCTGAAGTCGAGATCAGTCACGACGAGCCTTTCGCGATGGCCGTTTGCCGCGGGCAGCCCGCTTCCGGGGAGGCGCGGCTTCCTCTTCTTCCTCCTCCGGTTCCTCCTCCTCTTCTTCTTCCTCCTCCGGTTCCTCCTCCTCTTCCTCCTCCGGTTCTTCCTCCTCCGGTTCTTCCTCTTCCTCGTCCTCCGGTTCTTCCTCGTCCTCGTCGTCTACCAGTTCCTCGTCGTCGTCCTCCCCGTCCTCGTCCTCCTCGTCCTCGTAGCCGTCCTCGTCCTCGTCCTCCTTCTGGTTCTCCTCTTCTTCCATGGCGTCCTCGTGGGTCACCACGACCTCTCCGTCGCGGATCTCGCCGCGCCACCCGTCGGGCTCCTCCTCGGTGAGGGTGACGTAGCGCTGGAAGTGCTTGAAGTCCAGTCGCATACGGCGCCCCTGAGCGCGCCAGAGGTTGCCCGTCTTCTCGAAGAACCCGGACGGGTAGTACTCGACGACCAGGACGATGCGGGTGAGGTTCGGGGCCAGTTCGTGGAAGCTCACGGCGCCGCGCGTCGTGCCCTTCGCTCCCTCGGACGTCCAGACGATCCGTTCGTCGGGCACCTGTTCCTGAACGGTCGCCTTGAAGCTCCGCGAGGAGGGCCCGACCTTGACCTTCCAGTCGCTGGTCATCTCATCGCCCATCGAGACGTCACGCACGCCCTTGGCGAAGCTGCTGAACCGGTCGTACTGAGTCCAGTAGTCGTAAGCCGTACGCAGCGGCACGCCCACATCGAGCACCTCGATGATGTTCATGACCTTGCCGCCACTCGACTTGCGCTTGCCCTTTCCTCCGCCGAAGACCTCCTTGGCCTTGTCCACGACGTTGTCCTTGACGCCCTTCGCCTTCTCCGAGACGAACGCCTTCACCGGCGAATCGCCCTTGAGGATGCGCGAACCCATCGCGGGAAGTTCTCCGCCGTTCTCGGCGACGTCGGTCAGCCGGCCCGTGACATCGGTCAGCTTCTCGCCCGCCTTCTCGGAGAGCTTGTCCACCTGGGCGCTGAGGAAGTTGGAAAGCTCGCCACGGAGCCTGCCCATTCCCGTCTCTTCTTCCTCACCCTCGTCTGCCTGGGGCTCCTTGTTCTCCGTCTTGGCCATGACGCGCTACCTCCGGCCGCTAGAACGCTTGGATGCGGTGCGCTTGCCCGGCGATGTCTTCTTCGCCGCCGTCTTCTTCGCGGCCGTCTTCTTCGCCGGGGCTGACTTCTTGGCGGCCGTCTTCTTCGCCGGGGTCTTCTTCGCCGGCGCTGCCTTCTTGGCGGCCGTCTTCTTCGCAGCGGTCTTCTTGGCCGGAGCCTTCTTGGCCGGGGTGGACCTCTTCGCTGCGGTCTTCTTCGCGGGAGCCGCCTTCTTCCCCGCGCTCTTCTTCGCCCCGCGGTCCTTGTCAGCACCACTCCTGGCCGACCGGGACGGAGTCCGCCGGGAGGGCCGATGCCTCGGCTGCGGCCTTTCGGGCTCTTCCTCGGGCTCTTCCTCGGGCTCTTCCTCAGGCTCTTCCTCTTCTTCCTCTTCTTCCTCCTCTTCCTCCTCTTCCTCGTCCTCGCCCTCCTCGGGCTCCTCTTCCTCGTCTTCGAGTTCGTACTCTTCTTCGTCCTCGTGCTCCGCACCCTCGCCGTCCGGACCCTCTTCGTACTCGTCCTCGTACTCGTCCTCTTCGCCCTCGTCCTTCGGAGGTTCGATGAGACGGGCCGTGCGGTCGCTGATCGCATCGGCAAGCGAGCTCACGCCGCGGTTGGCCGCCGCGGTCATCGCCTTGCGTCCCGCGTCGAGGACCTCGCCCCGGAGCTGATCCTGCAGTTCCGCGAACTGGGGAACCTCTCCCAGCCGGCGCATGCCCTCTGCGGCGAGCTGACGGGGTTCCAGGCCGAACCGTCTGCCGGCCAGGTACGTCGCCACGGTCAGGGCAAGCCGCCCCTTCTTCGTCCGACCCAGCACATAGCCGCCCACTACTGCGGCCGCCAGGGTCACCTTGGCCTGGTCATTCATGAGCACGTCACCTCTGATCGATCTGTGCCGGGCCGACCCGTGCGGAGTGCAGCCGGTCAAGCAACCGTTCCTCTTGCCGTTCGAATTCCTCCAGGGTGATGTCGCCGATTTCGTATTCCTGGTTGAGAAGGGCCAGTTGTGTCCGAAGTACGGCAGGGTCGTGCAGCTCCCGGTCAGCGGCGTCGTTGAGCTTCTCCGCCACCCAGACCACGCCGCGCACCGGCGCGATGGGAAACGTGAGCAAGCCGGTGATCAGCCCCATGTCACACCCCGCCCACGGGCATGGAACGGGCCTCGCGCCCGACGAAGCTGTAGCAGGGCAGCGGGCCGGCCAGGCGGAGTTCCACGTGGTCCCGGTGGGCGTCCGCGAAGTGCCGGGCGTTCGCCAGGAAGGCTTCACTGTCACCGCGTTCGACGAGGAACGACACGTTGAGCGCGCAGCCCGGAACCTCAGGTCCTGCCGCGACGGCGCGGGAGCCTGGGGTGAGTTCCCCGAGAACGGACCGGCCGGCCGCTGTCGCCCTGCGGGTGAGCGCTGCGGAGACGGCTTCACCCAGCCGGAGACTGGCCTCGTAGCCGGGGCGCCTTCGCACCGCCTCGCGCAGCCGCCGTACGGTCTCGTCCTCGGCAACGAGAGCGGCCAGCGCGTTCTGTGCCGGAAACGCCTTGACGTTGATCTCGAAGCGGCCGGACAACTGCTCCAGGGTGGCTGCGTGGTCGGCTTCGGCGCCGGCCAGCTGATGCAGGACGGTTTCTTCATCAGGGGCGACCATGCCGAAGCGCATGGGCAGCACCGGCCCCTCGTCCGCCAGGCGCATCAGGAGTTCCTGGTGCGCCAGCAGGTCACGGCGTCGCGCGCGCAACCCGGGCGGCGCATCGCTGACCACCGCGTCGAGCCCGCCCGTGGTGATCTTCCGCAGGACGGCAGGAGGGGACCCCACTCCGCCAATGCCCTTCGGGAGCACCGTGCCCGCCCGCATGACGGCGTAGACGTAGACCCCGTCGGCTGCCATGGTCATGCCTCCACGCGCCGACGCCGGCTCTGGCTGCTGCGGGCAGGGGCTCGCCGCTTCTTGGGACGTTCGTACTGCTCGTCCTCGTCCTCGTCGTCGGACTTGTCGTCGCCACCACCCACCGCCTTGCGCACGCTGTCACCCACGCTCTCGGCGGCTTTACGAACCTTGCGCTTGCCGACGGACTTGGCCACACCGCCACTCAGCAGCTCGGGGACGGTGGTGCTGCCGGAATCGCGTTCCAGGTCAAGCCTGTTGCATGCCTCGGCGAACCGGAGGTACGTGTCCACGCTCGCGACGACGATGCGCGCGTCGATCTTCAGGATTTCGATGCCGACGAGCGACACCCGAATGAATACGTCGATCACCATGCCGCGGTCAAGAATCAGTTCCAGTACGTCGTACAACGTGCCGGCGCGCGGCGGGCAGGCCACTACTTCGTCGGAGTATGTGGTCGCGCTCATGAAATGTCCTTCCAGCAGGGGGAACGAACACGATCATTCGTCGGCGGAACCCCGCCGGTATCGGCGGACCCGGCGGTATTCCAGGAGTTCGCCGACCCGGTCGAGTTGCACCTCGTACGAGGCGAGGAGACTTGTGGTGTCCGGGATCCTGGGTACTTCCAGGACGTCCACGACCACGCACCAGCCGTCATCGGAATGTTTGACTGCGGACACACCTTCTGCGGGGTGACCGATGAGCCCCTCCAGGCTCTTACAGGCAGCCTTCGCCGCATGTTCGGGGCCTCGCGCGGGTGCTGCGCGGCGAGCGGTGGCCGGCTTCGCTTTCCCGGCACGTGTGCGACGTTCTTCTGCCATAAGGCCAGTCTGGCGACTCCGGCCAGTCACGCATCTTGAGCAATGCCATCAGTGCTCGCGGGGGATCCGCATGATCCGCACCAGGGTGCCGGAGAGGCGTCGCGGCGCTTCGACACTCTTCCGCGGGGCAGCTCCCGTCCGCCCGCCTCGCAACCAAGGAATCAATGTGTTTCGATGTGAGTCCCCTGGAATCCGGGCCTGGTGGACGCATCCCGGGGAAAGCTCCCTGTACACGCTTGCGATGTAAACAGCACAGATCCCGGCAGCCAAGATGCGACTGCCGGGATCGGTACGAAGTGGAAGCGGCATTACTCCTTGATGGCGTCCTTGGCGTTGGCCTGGCGCAGGTCATCAACGTTTTCGTCGGCGCGCCCCTCGGCCTGCATGGACTCGTTGCCGACAGCGCGTCCGACGACCTTCTTGACCTTGCCCTCGGCCGGCTCGCCCTTGGCCTGAGCCTTCTCGTCCGCAGTCACAACGACTCACATCCTTCCGTATTCGATGAACGCGACATCCCACGTCCGGCCAGAACACCTGCCGCTCAAAACCCCGGCTGTCACCTCACGGAAACTATCGTGAGGCGGGGTGGCGTAAACCACACACAGGATCTGCAGGTGTGAACGGGCCGGCCCGGGGCAGTCGTTGCCTTGGAGGTTGATAACAGTGGTTCCCATTCTTCTCGTTCTTCTGCTCGCCCTGATCCTTTTCGGTGCGGGCTTCGCACTCAAGATCCTTTGGTGGATCGCCGCCATCGTGCTGGTCGTATGGCTGCTGGGCTTCATCATCCGCCCTGCGGCGGGCGGCGGGCGGCGTGGCCGCTGGTATCGCTGGTAGACAGCGTTCAGCAGATTGATGTGGGCGGGGTCCCGACGTGACTACGACGTCGGGACCCCGCCCACTTTCACGCTCCCGCGAAGAGGAGAAGGGCGACAAGCGATCGTCCTTGGAATTCGGGCCGGGAGGTGCGCGTATGGCGGGATGGCGCCGTGACACATCAGGAATCGTGCCTCCAGCAAGGCGCCATCCGACCGTCTCGCTTTATCCGGACCAAGGATGTGTACGAGGAGAGCGACGGGGCACGCGATGTTCTGAGAGCGCGTCACCGAACATCGGGAGACGCCCTCTCGACTCAAGGCCGACGCTTTTGAGTGAACCATCATTCCAATGAGGGAGCCGTTATATGAGTGACAACATCTGGGGCTATCAGCCGACCACCGGTTACACCGCGGGCGATGACCTGACGGGGTACAAGGTGGAAGCCACCGATGGAAGCATCGGCAAGGTCGACAAGCACTCGGACGATGTCAACTCCGCCTACCTCGTGGTCGATACCGGTGTCTGGATCTTCGGCAAGCACGTCCTGCTGCCGGCCGGCACCGTGCGCAGTATTGACAAGGCCGAGCGGAAGATCTTTGTCGACCTCACCAAGGACCAGATCAAGGACTCGCCCGAGTTCGACAAGGACAAGCATGTCGGGGACGCGGGGTACCACGAGCAGGTCAGCGGCTACTACCGGAGCCACCGCCGCCCCTGATCGCACCGCACCACTTCACGACGTGGGGTCGGCCGGACTCGTTCCGGCCGACCCCACGTCGTCGCGCGCGGGCAGGCCCGTCCCGGCCCGGTCGGGCGAGACTCCACCGTCTCGCGAGGCCGGAGGCCGCCAACCGCAGCCCAGCCCCTCAGAACACCAGCACCCCCCGCGCCACCCGTCCGTGGTGCGCGTCGTCCGCGGCCTTGGCGAAGTCCTCCACCGGGTAGGTCTCGGTGACGAGTTCGTCCAGCAGCAGCCGGCCCTCCCGGTACAGGTCCGCGTACAGGGCGATGTCCCGCTGCGGGCGCGAGGAGCCGTAGCGGCAGCCCAGGATCGACTTGTCCAGGTACATCGACGAGACGAGGAACGACGCCTCGGCCCTCGCGGCCGGCACGCCCAGCAGGATCGCCTGGCCGTGCCGGTCGAGCAGGTCGATCGCGGTGCGGATCAGTTCGGTGCGGCCCACGCACTCGAAGGCGTGGTCGGCGCCGTGCGGCAGGATCTCCCGGACGCCATCTGCCGTAGTCAGGAAGTGGGTGGCGCCGAACTGCCGGGCCACCGCCTCCTTCTCCGGGTTGGAGTCGACGGCGACGATCGTCAGCGCACCGGCGATCCGCGCGCCCTGGATCACGTTGAGCCCGATGCCGCCGGTGCCGATCACGACGACACTCTCACCGCGGTCGACCTTGGCCCGGTTCAGTACGGCTCCGACTCCCGTCAGCACCCCGCAGCCGATCAGGGCCGCCGAAGTCAGGGGCAGGTCCGCGGGGATCTTCACCGCCTGCACGGCCTTGACCAGGGTCCGTTCGGCGAACGCCGAGTTGGACGCGAACTGGTACAGCGGTTTCCCGCCCCGCGAGAACGGCTGCCCCGGCATCCCGATCGCCTTGCGGCACATCGTCGGCCGGCCCCGGTCGCACTGGGCGCACGCCCCGCAGCTCGCCAGCGTGGACAGCGACACATGATCACCGGGCGTCACATGGCTCACGCCGGCGCCGACCGCCTCGACCACGCCCGCGCCCTCGTGCCCCAGCACCGCCGGCAGCGGGAACGGAATCGTCCCGTCGATCACCGACAGGTCGCTGTGGCAGAGGCCGGCGGCGGCCACCGCGACCAGTACCTCCCCGGGACCCGGATCACGTATCTCCAGATCGTCGACGACCTCGGTCCGCTTGCCGTCGAAGACGACGCCTCTCATCTCGGCTCCCTCGGTAGGCCGAGCACGCGCTCGGCGATGATGTTCCGCTGGATCTCGTCCGAGCCGCCGTAAATGGTGTCGGACCGGGTGAACAGGAACAGGCGCTGTGCCTCGTCGAGTTCGTACGGTGAGCCGGGCGACCAGTCGTGCGGGCCGATGGCTCCGGCCGCACCCCTGATCTCCACGGCCAGTTCGCCCAGGCGCTTGTGCCAGCCGCCCCAGAGCAGTTTCGCGACGCTGGGTGCGCCGTTGTCGGTGCCGGTGGTGGTGCCGAGGGTGCGCAGGGCGTTCCAGCGCATCGTCCTCAGTTCGGCCCACTGGCGGACGAGCCGTTCGCGCAGGACCGGGTCGTCGGTGGCGCCGCTGTCGACGGCGACCCGGACCACGCGGTCCAGCTCCGCGGCGAACCCGATCTGCTGGACGAGCGTGGAGACGCCGCGCTCCAGGGCCAGCAGGCCCATGGCGACGGCCCAGCCGTTGCCCTCGCCGCCGACCACCTCCTCGGCGTGCGCCCCGTCGAGGAAGACCTCGTTGAACTCGCTGGTCCCCGACATCTGGCGGATCGGCCGCACCTCGATCCGGCCCGGCTGGTCCATCGCGACCAGGAGGAACGACAGCCCGTGGTGGCGCCGCGAACCGGGCTCGGTGCGGGCCAGGACGAAGCACCAGTCGGCGTCCCGGGCGAGCGAGGTCCAGATCTTCTGACCCGTTACGCGATACCCGCCGTGCTCCGGATCACGTACGGCGGCCGTCCGCACCCCGGCGAGGTCCGATCCGGCGCCCGGCTCGCTGTACCCCTGGCACCACAGGGCCTCGCCGCGCGCGATGGGCGGCAGGAAGCGGCGCCGCTGCTCCTGGCTTCCGTACGCGATGAGGGTGGGGGCGAGCAGGTTCTCGCCGATGTGGCCGACGCGGGCGGGGGCCCGGAGGCGGGCGTACTCCTCGGCCCAGACGACCTGCTGGGTGAGGGTGGCCCGGCGGCCGCGGCGCGCCTGGCCGGTGTCCGCCTCGTCGCCGTCCGCCTCGTCTCCGTCCTCCCAGCCGATGCCGATCCAGCCGCCGCGGCCGAGTTCACGCTCCCAGGCACGCCGGACCGCGACACCCTCGTGTTCGCTGCCCGGACCGCCGATGCCGGTGGCCGCCGCGTACTCGCCGACGAGGTGGGCCTCCAGCCAGGTGCGGGCTTCCTCGCGGAACGTGGCGTCGTCGGGGCCGAAGGTGAAGTCCACGCTGCGTCCTTTCGATACGGGGCGCGCATGGGGCCGCCCACTTCAAGCCCGTGCACCCTTCCGGGACCGGGGCCCACTTCAAGCCCGAGCGCCCATCCAGAACCAGCGCCCACTTCAAGCCCGTCCGGCGATTGAGGACCGGGGTCCGGGGCAGCGCCCCGGCGACGAACCCGCGCGCCCGGCGATTGAGGACCGGGGTCCGGGGCAGCGCCCCGGCGACGAACCCGCGCGCCCGGCAACCGGGTGGCCCCGCCCCGACCCCGCACACCCCAAAACGCCGACGGGACCGAACACGCGCACCGCCCCGCACCGCAGCACACCGCACCACACCGCACCACAGCACACCGCACCGCTCACGCGTTCGGCCGCTTCGCGGCCCTCGCCGCCTCCGCCATCGCCTCCAGCTGCGCCAGCATCGGCATCGGGTCCGTCCCCACCGTCCCCGGCAGGAAGTCCGCGATGCGTTCCGGTGTCCACGCCGCCCCCTCCGCGTACCCCGCGCGCAGCTCCCTCGGCTGGGCCCAGACCGCGATCTTCGGGCCCGCGATCGTGTACACCTGACCGGTGATCTTCTCCGCGCGGGCCCGCTCGCTGAGCAGGTAGACGACGAGCGGCGCCACGTCCTCCGGCTCGCCGATCTCCATGAGCTCCATGGGGACATTGGCGGACATCCGGGTACGCGCCACCGGCGCGACCGCGTTGGCCGTGACGCCGTACTTGTGCATGCCCAGCGCCGCGCTGCGGACCAGCGAGATGATGCCGCCCTTCGCCGCACTGTAGTTCGCCTGGGCCACGCTCCCCTGGTGGTTGCCGCTGGTGAAGCCGATCAGCGTGCCGGCGCCCTCCTGCTTGCGCATCACCGCCGACGCGGCCCGGAAGACGGTGAACGTGCCCTTGAGGTGGGTGGCGACCACCGGGTCCCACTCCTCCTCGGACATGTTGAACAGCATCCGTTCGCGCAGGATGCCGGCCACGCAGACCACCCCGTCGATGCGCCCGAAGTGCTCCAGCGCGGTGTCCACGACCCGTTGCCCGCCCGCCATGGTGGAGATGTCGTCCGCCACCGCGACCGCCTCGCCGCCCGCCGCCACGATCTCCTTGACGACGGACTCGGCTATCTCGCTGGCGGGTTCGCCGCCCTCGATGGAGACGCCGTAGTCGTTGACGACGACCCTCGCCCCCTCGGCCGCGGCGGCGAGCGCGACGGCCCGGCCGATCCCGCGCCCGGCGCCCGTGACGGCCACCACCTTGCCTGCCAAGAAGTTCCCCATGCCCGGCCCCTTCCCGCGGTTTCTGACGGACCGTTAGATTCTATGGGTCATCAGGTCCACCGGCACAAGCCCCAGGAGGCTCCATGTCACTGCCGGACGAGTTCCACGACATCGCCAAGCGCGTGAACAACTGGGGCCGCTGGGGCGCGGACGACGAGATCGGGACGCTCAACCTGATCACCGACGAGGTCGTCCGGGAGGCGGCGGCCACCGTCCGCACCGGGCAGCGGGTGCCGCTCGCGCTGCCGCTCCAGCAGGACGGCGTACAGAGCGGGCTGATCCCGGGACGGATCAATCCGCTGCACACCATGGTCCAGATCAATCAGGAGCTGTTCGGCCCCGGCACCGTCGCCACCAGCGACGACACCGCGGTCCTGAGCCTGCAGACCGCCACCCACTGGGACGCGCTCACGCACGCCTCGCACTCGGGGAAGATCTACAACGGCCGCCCGGCCGCCACCATCACCGCGCACGACGGCGCACGGTTCAGCGGAATCGACAAGGCCCCGCACCTCGTCTCGCGCGGGGTGCTGCTCGACGTGGCCCGCGCCCACGGGCTGGACCGGCTGCCCGGCGGCCACGCGGTCACCCCCGAGGACCTGGACGCGGCCGAGGAGCTGGCCGGGGTCCGGGTGCGGGCCGGTGACATCGTGCTCGTACGGACCGGGCAGGTGCAGGTCTATCTGGCCGGGGACAAGAACGCGTACGGCTATCCGTCACCGGGTCTGTCGATCCGGACGCCCGAGTGGTTCCGGGCCCGGGACGTGGCCGCGGTCGCCAATGACACGCTGACCTTCGAGATCTTCCCGCCGGAGATCGAGGACCTGTGGCTGGGGGTGCATGCGCTGGATCTGGTCGAGATGGGCATGCTGCAGGGCCAGAACTGGAATCTGGAAGGGCTGTCCACCCTCTGTGCGGAGTCGAGCCGCTACGGCTTCCTGCTCTCGGCCATGCCGGAGCCATTCGTGGGCGCCACCGGCACACCGGTCGCCCCGGTCGCGGTCTTCTGAGCGGCCACCGCGCAGCCGAATCGGCGCAGGGTCGTGCCCCGCACCGACGAGAACAGTGCCCCTGACGGGCCTACGCGCGACGGGTGACCGCGTGCGACGGCTCGTACGCGGCGCCCGGCTCGGGCCTGCCGGCGTCAACGCAGCCGGTGCCGGTGCCGTACTGCGCGGCGCCCTGGACGGAACCCGGCACGGCACTCTGGACGGAACCCGGCGCTGTGTTCTGAACGGAACCCGGCGCGGCGGTCTGCATGGGACCCGGCAACGGACTCTGCACGCCCGTCCCGCGGGCGCAGGGCTGCATCTGTACCTGGATCAGCGGGATGCCCCGGTCCACCTCGCACCAGATGCGCTTGCCGGCGCCTTCCGGCTGCCAGCCCCAGCGGTCGGCCAGGCCGTCGACCAGCTCCAGGCCCCGGCCGCCGGTGTCCTCGCCCTCCGCGTGCCGCTGCTGCGGCGGGCGGCAGCTGGTGTCGGCCACCTCGACCCGTACGGTCCCGGCGTCCCCCTGCGCCCCCGGCAAGCCGAACAGCATGCGCAGCACGGCCGGACAGCCGGTGTGCACGACCGCGTTGGTGACCAGCTCCGAGATCAGCAGGATGAGCGTCTCGGCCAACGGCTCGTCGTCTCGTATCCCGGACCCGACCAGCCTCGAACGCGCCCATCTGCGCGCCCGCCCGACCTCCGCGGGGTCGGCCCCGACCTCCAGCTGAACCTGAAGCCCCTGCACCGCTCACACCATCCGAACCGGCGGACACATCGCCTCGCGCCTCCTCAGGGTCACGGAACGTGATTCCCTTACGAGACAGCATGGTTGACGTACAGTCACCGCAACAAGCGCTTCGGGCATATTCCAGCGCGAAGGAGTACGCGTAGTGCATACTGTGCGACGCACGTTGCGGAGAGTCGAACAGAGGCGCCCGGAGACCCCGGGAATCGTTTCCCCGGCAGGCCCGGCCCCTCTGTGTGGATCACGGGCAGGGCGCCTCTCGCGGGCCGGAGCAGCCACACAGGCCACATCCGGATCGCCAGGTTCCAGAACCACTCGCATCCAACGGAGCGTACCCGAGCCCGGCGCCGACTCCACGCCGTGACCAATCACGCAAAGGACACAAGCCGGTATCAGCACTTACCGACTGCACTGCGTCACTCCGTAGCGTGAACCTCAGGGGTCGGTCCCGTCACGTGCGTGCACCGGGCACCCGGCCGCCCCCGCTCAGGCCAGATCGGCGGCCAGCGCCTCCTGCGCGTCCGCCGCCGTCAGCCACTGCCCGGCCCGCAGCCAGGCCCGCTTCAGGTGCAGATGGACATCTGCCTCCCAGGTGAAGCCCATGCCGCCGTGCACCTGGAGACAGTCGCGGGCGTTGCCGACGGCCGCGTCGTCGGCGAGCAGCTTGGCCCCGGCGATCTCCACCGGGTCCGCCGTCACGGCGGCCGCGTAGACGGCGGTACGGGCCGTCTCGGCGCGTACCAGCATTCCGGCGCACAGATGCTTGACCGCCTGGAAGGCCCCGATCGGCGTTCCGAACTGTTCGCGCTGACCGGCGTGTTGAACCGCCGACTCCAGGCTGCGGGCGGCGCTGCCGAGCTGTTCGGCGGCGGTCAGCAGCGCGCCCTCGCGGCGCACCCTCGCCCCGTTCGGCAGCGGTTCGCCGTCGTACGCGGCCAGGTCCGGCACCCGCCACAGGGGTGTGCCGGGATCGAGCGACCGTACGGGCCGGGCCTCCCCCGCGACCTGCCGCAGCACCCCGCCGGTCAGCAGCCGCGCCCGGTCCCCGTCCAGGACGAGCAGCGCGTCGGCCTGCGCCAGGTGCCCCACGGGCCGTCCGGCCTCCGCCAGCGCCACCACGGCCTCGCCCTCCGCCGCCCCTTTCACGACGCCGGCGGCCAGCTGGGTGGCGGCCAGCGGGCCGGGCAGGAGGGCCCGCCCGATCTCATCGAACGCGAGTACGGATTCGGGCAGGCCGAGTCCGACCCCGCCCGCCGTCTCGGGGAGCCGCAGCGCGAAGAGCCCGGCCGTGCCGAGCTCCCGCCACAGCTCACGGCCGATGTCCCCGCCGCCGTCGAGCGCGGCCCGCATCCGGTCCCTGTCGAACCGGCCGGCGAGCAGCTCCCGGATTCCCGCCCGCAGGGCCCGCTGGTCCTCCGTAAGCCGGAAGTCCACTGTCCGCTCACCGCCCCTTCGGCAGGCCGAGGATCCGCTCGGCGACGATGTTGCGCTGGATCTGCGAGGTGCCGGCCGCGATCGTGTACGAGAGGGAGGAGAGCCGGTCCAGCACCCATTCCCGGTCCAGGTCGAGGGCGTCGCCCGCGCCGAGCACCTCGGCCGCCGCCTCGTAGAGCTCCTGGCGGGCGTGCGAGTAGCGCAGCTTGAAGACCGAGCCGCCGGTGCCGGGGACGCCGCCGGTGCTCTGTGCCTCGCTGACGTTCCACTGGGTGAGCCGCCACAGCGCCCGGAACTCGGCGTTGAGCCTGCCCAGCCTGCGGCGCAGGACCGTATCGTCCCACCGCCCGTTGTGCCGGGCCTCGGCCGCCAGGGCGTCCAGGGTGCGGCGGCAGGCGACGACCTCGCCGACGAAGGCCGTGCCGCGTTCGAAGGAGAGCGTGACCATGGTGACCCGCCAGCCGTCGTTCTCCGCCCCGACGCGGTGCGAGACGGGCACCCGGACCTCGTCCAGGAACATCTCGGCGAACTCGGTGGACCCGGCGAGCGTGCGCAGCGGCCGGACGGTGACGCCGGGGGCGTCCATCCGCATCGCCAGCCAGCTGATCCCGCGGTGCTTGGGCGCGGCCGGGTCCGTGCGCACCAGCAGCTCGCACCAGTCGGCGACCTCCGCGTGCGAGGTCCAGATCTTCTGGCCGCTCACCACGTAGTCGTCGCCGTCGCGCACCGCCCGGGTCCGCAGCGAGGCCAGGTCCGAGCCCGCGTCCGGCTCGCTGAACCCCTGGCACCAGATCTCGTCGCCGCGCAGCACCGGCGGCAGCCAGCGGGCCCGCTGCGCGGCGGTGCCCTCGGCGGCGATGGTGGGCCCGGCGTGCAGCAGCCCGACGAAGTTCGCCCCGACGT
The DNA here is from genome assembly GCF_007829885.1 of Streptomyces brevispora. Lineage (NCBI taxonomy): Bacteria > Bacillati > Actinomycetota > Actinomycetes > Kitasatosporales > Streptomycetaceae > Streptomyces > Streptomyces brevispora. The sequence continues at coordinate 3,636,436 of NZ_VIWW01000001.1, read as the reverse complement.
AGGGCGCACCGGCCCGCTCCGTCTCCTCCAGGAAGATCAGGTGCTGGGTCGGGGTGGCGCCCCGGCCGCCCGCGTCGGCGGGCCAGTTCAGGCCCGCGTAGCCGGCGTCGTGCAGCAGGCGCTGCCAGCCGGTGTCGTAGGCCCGCCGTCCCGGCCAGTCGCCGGGGTCCGGCTTTTCGGGCAGCCCGGGGAGCACCGAGGTCAGCCACTCCCGCAGCCGGGCCCGGAACTCCTCCTCCTCATCCGTGTACGCGAGGTCCATCGTGGGCCTACTTGTCGAGGTCCAGGCCGAGCATCCTGATCGCGTTTCCGCGCATCAGTTTGTAGACGGTCTCGTCGTCCAGTCCCTTGACGTGGTCGAGGGCGACCTCCTTGGTGTTCGGGAAGGTCGAGTCGACGTGCGGGTAGTCGGTCTCGAAGGTGGCGTTGTCCCGGCCGACGACGTCGAGCGAGGCGACGCCGTGCTTGTCGCGGAAGAAGCAGCAGAACATCTGCCGGTAGTAGTACGTCGACGGCGGCTCGGGGATCAGATCGCGGACGCCGCCCCAGGCCCGGTGCTCCTCCCAGACGTCGTCGGCGCGCTCCAGGGCGTAGGGGATCCAGCCCATCTGGCCCTCGCTGTAGGCGAGCTTGAGCTGCGGGAACTTCACCAGGACGCCGCTGAAGAGGAAGTCCATCATCGAGGCCATCGCGTTGTTGAAGGAGAGCGAGGCCTGTACGGCGGGCGGGGCGTCGGGGGATGCGGCGGGCATCTGCGAACTGGACCCGATGTGCATGTTCACGACCGTGCCGGTCTCCTGGCAGACGGCGAAGAACGGGTCCCAGTAGCCGGTGTGGATCGACGGCAGACCGAGGTGGGTGGGGATCTCGGAGAAGGTCACCGCCCGCACCCCGCGGGCCGCGTTCCGCCTGATCTCCGCGACCGCCAGGTCGATGTCCCAGAGCGGGATGATGCAGAGCGGGATCAGCCGGCCGCCGCTGTCACCGCACCACTCCTCCACCATCCAGTCGTTGTAGGCGCGGACGCACGCGAGCGCGACCTCCTTGTCGTGCGCCTCCGCGAACGTCTGCCCGCAGAACCGCGGGAAGGTGGGGAAGCAGAGGCTCGCCTCGACATGGTTGATGTCCATGTCCTTCAGCCGCTCCGCGGGGTCCCAGCAGCCGGGCCGCATCTCCGCGCGGGTGATCCCCTCCAGCGTCATGTGGTCGCGGTCGAAGCCCACGGCGGCGATGTTCCGCTTGTACGGGAACTTGAGGTCCTCGTAGATCCACCAGTCGGTGGGCGGGCCGTCGGGATCCATCGTGATGACGTACTTGCCGCCGGTGTACGCCAGCTCGCCGATGCCCGCCGTCAGCGGCTGCGGGCCGCGCTCCCGGTACTTGGCCGGGAGCCAGGTGGAGAAGAGGTGCGGCGGTTCGATCACATGGTCGTCGACGCTGACGATCCGAGGCAGTTCCGTCATGGTGTCCCCTTCGGCGCGCTTTTCTGATGACCCGTCAGATTGACGTCGCCCTCAGGCTAGCCCCGCACCACTGGACCGACAAGGCGCAGCGCTCTACGCTCTCCGCACGATCTGACTACCCGTCAGCTGTGAGGGGTTCGCCGTGAACGAGACCGCACATGCCCTGGGAACATCGGGCACCTTCTGGGAGCTCATCGAACGCCGGGCCGCCCTGACACCGGACCGGCCCTTCCTGATCCAGGACGACCGCGCGCTCACCTTCGGCCAGCTCAGGGCCCGCGGCGAGCGGGTGGCGGCCGGTCTGTACGGGATGGGGGTGCGGCCGGGAAGCGTGGTCGCCTGGCAGCTGCCGACCCGACTGGAGACGGCGCTGCTGTCCTTCGCGCTGGCCCGGATCGGGGCGGTGCAGACGCCCCTCATCCCCTTCTACCGCGACCGCGAGATCGGCTTCGCGCTGCGCGAGTCGAAGGCCGAGTTCTTCGCCGTGCCCGGCACCTGGCGCGGCTTCGACCACGCGGCGATGGCCGGTCGCCTGGCGGCGGAACTCGACCGCCCGCCACGCGTCTTCGAGGCGTACGAGACCCTTCCGGACGGCGATCCGGCGATCCTGCCCGCACCGCCCTCGGACGGTACGTCGGTGCGCTGGATCTACTGGACCTCGGGCACCACATCCGACCCGAAGGGCGTCCTGCACACCGACCGCAGCCTGATCGCGGCCGGCTCCTGCCTGGCCCACGCACTGCGCCTGTCGGCGGCCGACATCGGCTCGATGGCCTTCCCGTTCGCCCATGTCGCCGGGCCGGACTATTCGGTGATGCTGCTGCTGTACGGCTTCCCCGCGGTGCTGTTCGAGCACTTCGCGATGCCGGACGCGCTGGCGGGCTACCGGCGTCACGGGGTGACGGTCGCGGGCGGCTCCACCGCGTTCTACTCGATGTTCCTGGCCGAGCAGCGCAAGGACCCGGGCCGGAAGCTGATCCCCACCCTCCGCCTCCTCGCGGGCGGCGGCGCCCCGAAACCCCCCGAGATCTACCACGCGGTGGTCCGCGAGATGGGCGTCCAGCTCACCCACGGCTACGGCATGACGGAGGTCCCCATGATCACGATGGGCGCCCCGGACGACACGGTGGACCACCTCGCCACGACGGAGGGGCGGCCGCCCGAGGGCATGGAGATCCGGATCACCGACGAGGACGGCAAGCCGTTGCCGTACGACACGGACGGCGAGGTACGGCTGCGGGGCGAGGCGGTCTGCAAGGGCTATCTGAACCCGGCGGCGTCCGCGGCGGCCTTCGACGCGGAGGGGTTCCTGCTCACGGGCGATGTCGGGCACGTCGGGGCGAGCGGGCACCTGGTGCTCACGGGGCGGCTGAAGGACATCATCATCCGCAAGGGCGAGAACATCTCGGCGAAGGAGATAGAGGACCTCCTCGCCCGCCACCCCGGCGTGGGCGACGCGGCAGTGATCGGCCTCCCGGACGAGGAGCGCGGCGAACGCGTCTGCGCGGTGATCGAACAACCACCGGGCGCCGCCCCGCTCACCCTGCCGGATCTCACGTCCTACCTGCGCGCGGAGGGCCTGTCCGTCCACAAGCTCCCGGAACAACTGGAGCTGATGGACGCCCTCCCCCGCAACGAGACCCTGCGGAAGGTACTGAAGTACCGACTGCGCGACCGCTTCACGACCATCTGACCGGGGTGCGGGGTTCCTTGGTTCGGGGTTCCGTCCTCAATCGCCGGACGGGCTTGGTGTGCGGGTCGCTCCGCGGGGTGCGTGATGTCCGGTGGGTGGGGGTCCGGTGCCCCTCCGGGGCGTCTCCTCGGACGACGAACGTTCGGCGGGTACGCGAGGGACCCGGGTACCTGTTCGTCGTCCTGCGGGGACTCCCCTGCACGGCCCCGGACCCGGCCGTCCCGCGTCTGCGGCAGTCGTACCGCCGGGGTGCGGACGCGACTGATGCAGGGGTGGGGCCGTGCAGGGGAGTCCCCACAGGAAATGGCGTACGACCCGGGTCCCTCACGGACCCGGGTGAACACGCCATTTTTGAGGAGACGCCCCGGAGGGGCACCGCCCCCCACCCACCGGGCATCGCGCCACGCGGGGCACCCGCACCCAAGCCCGTCCGGCGATTGAGGACGGAACCCCGAGCCCCGGACCGGGCGAAGCGAAACGGGGCCGGGCCCAAGCCCCGCCCCGCCGCCCGCCCAAGGGCTACGCGTCGGGCTCGATCACCGTGAAATACGCGGAGAACGCCGCCACCGCATCCGCCTCCGCGACCCGCCCGTCCCGGTCCGCGTCCAGGCTCTGCGCGGCGAACGCCGCCGCGTCCGGGCTCGCGCCCAGGACCCGTAGCGCCCGCTCCACGGCGGGCACCGCGGCGGCCCCGTCGTTCTCCTGGTCGGCCACCGCGATCGCCGCGCGCAGGAAGGGGCGGGCGATCTCCGCGAACCGCTCGGGGCTGTCGCGGAGCCGTTTCACCGCGCCGCCCACGAACTCCGCACGGTTGACGCGCTGGTCCCCGTCCACGTCGGCGATGCCCGCCATGCCCTGCCAGAACGCTTCGGCCCCGCTGTAGAGCGCCTGGCCCTTGTCGCAGCGGGCCGCCGTACCGAACTCGGTGAGCAGACGGGCCGCGGCGGCGTTGAAATCCGCGCGATCGATGTATCCGTTGCCGTCCTGATCGAAGGCGGCGAAGCGGAAGGCGATCTTGCGCTCATACTCTGCGCTGTCCATGCGGGGAGCGTACGACGCCTTCGGCGTTCACGTGTCATTCACCTGTGTCGCGGTGTGACGACCCAGTAAAAAAGGGCGGCGCAGTACGGCTGCCGGACAACCGCCGCGGGCTTTTCAGGCCGAGAGCGGCTGGGCCTCGTCGTCGACGGCCGCGTCCCAGTCGGGGTAGACCTCGAACAGCCGGCGTACCCCGAGCGCGGCCAGCACCCGGTTGACGTGGGAGCCGTCCTCCGCGCCCCGGGCGGGCAGGATCAGCCGCAGCCGGCCCCCGCAGGAGCGCATCAGACGGCGGGAGGCGATCAGCACACCGACGCCGCTGGAGTCGCAGAAGAAGACCTCGGAGAGATCGAGCACGACATCGTGGCGGCCGACGGCGACCGCGTCATGCACGGACTGGCGAACGGCGGGTGAGGTCACCAGATCCAGTTCACCGCGAATGTGCAGCACGGTCCACCCGCCCTGCTCGGTCTCGGCCACTTTCAGTGTCACGCGACTGGCCTCTCGTTCCGAGGGTTCCGGAGGATTCGCGATCCGGAAGTTTGCGTTCCTCCTCGCGGCTGCCCCGAGGCACCCCCCATGAAACACCGCCTCCCCCTGGAAGACCCAGAAGGGTTTCGGGCAGAAATGATCACTTCGAGTCCGGTTCCGGTGTCACAGGGGACGCATTCCCTATCATCCAGGGCGTTCGCGCGGACGTACTTGCCGCAAAGAGCATGAATGGCCGGTACAGCCGACTACATTTCGATGTGACGAGGGGTACAGGGCGACGGCACAGGGCTGGGGGTCTCATGGCTAATAACGCACCACCCCGCTGGGACCGCAAGATGCAGCAGCGGCTGGCGCGCGGAGAAGCGGCCGCCCTCGGGGAGCTCTACGACCGGTTCGCCTCGCTCGTGCACAGCCAGGCGCACCGGATGCTCGACGACGAGAACGCCGCGGACCTGGTGACCCGCGAGGTGTTCGGGTACGTGTGGGAGAACCCCGACGCCTACGACCCCAAGCAGGGCTCGATGCGGTCCTGGGTGGCCCGTCTCACCCACCGCCAGTCCGTGCAGCGGCTGCGCAGCACCGCCACCGCCACCGCCACCACGAGTACGTACGAGGACGCGGAGGACGGCGAGGTCCGCGCGGACCCGGCCGCTCTGGAGGATCGGGTGCGCCGGGCCACCGCGGCGGCCCGCGCCGACTACATCGTCGCGTCGATGCCCGCACCACTGCGGGCCGCGCTGGAGCTCGCGTACATCCAGCGCCGGGACTACCGGCAGACCGCGGCCGATCTCGGGGTCACCGAGGACGAGGCCCGGCGCCGGCTGCGGCTCGGGCTCCAGTTACTGTCCACCGCCCACACCCGGCCGCTGGAGGGCTCCTCGCCTCCCGGATACGGACGGCGACCGTGACCGACGATTCGGGACGGCTCGAAGGCGACGGCCGCGAGCAGAACGGGCAGGACGACGAGATGCGGGACGCCGGTCGCATACCGGGTCCGCGGGCCGCCGCGGACGACTTCGGCGTGAGCCGCGCGACGCCGCCGCCACCCGCGCCCCGGCCGGAACCCGAGCCGCCGCATCCGGAACCGGCCGACGGCCTGGCCGGCCCACCGGGTCCGCCCGGCCCGCCAGGCCAGTCGTCCCTGGTCCTCCCGCACCGTGTCCTGAAGGCGCTGCTCGGCGCGTGGGCGCTGGCCGCCTGCTCGGCCGAGGAGACCGAGGCCGTCGAGACGCACCTCACGGAGTGCGCACCCTGCGCGGACGAGGCGCTACGGCTGCGCGACGCCGTCGGCCTGCTGCACACCGACGGCAGCCTGGACCTCGATCCGCTGCTCCGGTCGCGGGTGCTGGAGAGTTGCCTGAGCCGCCGCCCGGCCAGGATCCCGGTACCCGACTGGGCGTCCCCGTACGACGCGGAGACCGCCCGGCTCGATGCGCTGCTGCGTGACATCGGTGCCTCCGAGTGGCACACCCCGTTGCGGCTGAAGTGGTTCGAGGGCGAGCGCGCGGTCAACCGCAAGACGACGGTGGCCGGGGTCATCGGCCACCTCATGACCGTGGACGGGCTGGTCAGCGCCGCGCTCGGCCTCGACGACCCGCTCGCCGACAGTGTCCCGGGCGTCCCGCGCCGGGGCTCCGGGCCGGCGCTCGCGCCCACCACGCGCACCGAGACGTACTGGTCGTCCGCGAGCCGGCCACCCACCCGCGCCGTCCGCGAGCCGTGGCGCACCCAGAACCACACCCTCATCCGGACGGTGTCCTTCGCGGGCCGCGGTGTCGCGGACCTCTCCGTCTCCTACGGCAACTTCGCGCTGCCCCTGCAGGACGCCCTGCTGGACCGTGCCTTCGAGTGCTGGGTGCACGGCGGCGACATCGCGGACGCGGTGGACTACCCGTACGAGGCGCCCTCCGCGGCCCATCTCAACCGGATGATCGACCTGGCGGCCCGGATGCTGCCGGCCGCCCTGGCCGAGCGGCGACGGGCGGGGCTCGCCGGTCCGGCCCGCCATCTGGTGACGGCCGGTTCGCCGGGCCGCTCGCTCCATCTGGAGGTCGAGGGCATGGGCGGCGGCGACTGGTACATCGCGCTGGACTCACCGGCCGCGATCGGCTCCCCCGACCACGCGGTGGCGCAGGTCGCTCTGGACGGCGTCGAGTTCTGCCAGCTGGTGGCGGGTCATGTGCCACCGGTGGAGGCGGCGGCCGGGCAGCGCGGGGACCGCGAGGCCATTCAGGACGTGCTCTTCGCGGCGGCCTCGCTCAGCAGACTGTGAGACCGGCCGCCGCCCGAACGTCCTACGCGAAGATCACCGTGCGGCGGCCGTTCAGCAGGATGCGCCGCTCCGCGTGCCACTTCACCGCGCGCGCCAGCGCCTGGCACTCCACATCGCGCCCGACGGCGACCAGTTGGTCCGGCGTCACGCCGTGGCCCACCCGCTCGACCTCCTGCTCGATGATCGGCCCCTCGTCGAGGTCGGCCGTCACGTAGTGCGCCGTCGCACCGATCAGCTTCACGCCGCGGGCGTGCGCCTGGTGGTACGGCTTGGCGCCCTTGAAGCTCGGCAGGAACGAGTGGTGGATGTTGATGATCCGGCCGCTCAGCTGCTTGCACAGATCGTCCGAGAGGACCTGCATGTAGCGGGCCAGCACGACCAGTTCCACCTCCTCCTCGCGGACCAGCTCCAGCAGCCGGGCCTCCGCCTCGGCCTTGTTGTCCCTGGTCACCGGGATGTGCCGGAAGGGGACGTCGTACGAGGCGACGAGTTCGGCGAAGTCCGTGTGGTTGGAGACGACCGCGGCGATCTCGACCGGCAGCGCCCCGATCCGGGAACGGAACAGCAGGTCGTTCAGGCAGTGGCCGAACTTGCTGACCATCAGCACGATCCGCATCCGCTCCGAGGACCGGTGGATCTGCCAGTCCATCCGGAAGGAGTCACCGATCGCGGTGAAGCTCGCCCGCAGCTTCTCGGCGGTCACCGGGCTGCCCGCCGAGAAGTGGACGCGCATGAAGAACAGACCGGTGTCGTGGTCCCCGAACTGCTGACTGTCCTCGATATTGCAGCCGGTCATGAAGAGATAGCTCGACACGGCGTGCACGATGCCCTGTTTGTCGGGGCACGAGAGCGTGAGGACGTACTGCTCGGACGCGGCGTCCGGGGCAGCGGAGGCAACGGTATCGGCGGGCTGCGGCGCGGTCATCCCCGTAGCGTGCCACACCGTCCGGAACTCAGGCCGTTCTGGTCATGATGCGGAGCACGTCCAGGGAGCGCGGCGGCACGTCCGGGTCCTCGCCGTCGTTCGTGGCGAGCAGCACATGGGCGTCACGGGCGGCCCGTACGGCCTCCGGCCAGCCGTGGTGCTCCAGATAGGCGGACACGGCGGCGTCGGCGCCGACCTGGTGCATGATGCGCAGCACCCGCAGCACCGCGACGTCGACGAGGGCGGCCTCGCCGGAGTCCCGGAAGACCGTGCCGACGTACTTCTCGGCGGACCAGTTGTCGAGCCAGGTGTCCTCGACCAGGCGGTACACGGCGTCGGTGACGTCGCCGTATCCCTCCCGGCCGGGGAGCCAGCACTCGTGGTGGAAGACGGGGTCGGAGAGCATGTGCAGCGCCGAGCGCACGTTGCTGCGCCAGCGCCACCACGGAATGTCGTTGAGCGGCATGCCGCCCATGGTGGAGGAGTGGCGGCCGCGACGGGAAGAGTTCTCGGAACCTTGCTGCACAGCTGTCGATCGTACGTTCCCTTTCCTCCCCTCCTTACGGCCCCCTGCAATTCACCCGTATGTCACTGAGCGTTGAGCTCAGCACACTGCGGCGTTACCCGGGGGCGTGAATCGTCTGTGCCCATGACCGGACGGCAACGCCCCATCCCTTCCCGCGCTTCGAGGCAGCTCACCGGTGCGGTGGTGGCGGGGGCCCTGCTGATGACCGGCTGCGGTGTGCTCCCCGGGGCCTCGGGGGACTCCAGGAAGCCCGTCACCGTCGTCACCTGGGCCCCCAGCGGCACCTCGGGCCCGGACGCGGCCAACATGGCGGGGATGACCGCGATGGCGCGGACGTACGCCCGCTGGGCCAACGGCGACGGCGGGCTCGACGGGCACAAGCTGCGGGTGGTCACCTGTGACGAGGAGGACACCTCGGTCGGTGCGGGGAACTGCGCCCGGCTGGCGGTCAAGGAGAAGGCCGTCGCGGTCGTCGGCTCCTACAGCCGGCACGGGCGGGCGTTCATGGCGCCGCTGGAGGTGGCCGGGATTCCGTACCTCGGCGGATACGGCGCCTCCGACGAGGAGTTCCGGAGCTATGTCTCGTACCCGACGACGGGCGGCCAGTCCGCGCTGCTGGCGGGCAACGCCAAGCAACTGGCGCGCGGTTGCGACCGGGTCTCCCTGGTGCGGCCGGACACACTGAGCGGCGACGGGCAGTCGTGGCTCCTGCACACCGGGCTCGCCGAGGCCCGTCGGCCCGCCCCGGTCGACATCCGGGCGGCGGAGACGGCCACGTCGTACGACGACGCGGCCGGCCGGGCGCTGACCGGAGCGGGCGCGTCCGGCGGGTGTGTGACGGCCGTGCTCGGCGAACGCACGGAGACCTTCTTCGACTCCTTCCGGCGGCTGGAGCCGACGGCCACGACGGTCAGGATCTCCTCGGTCCTCGGCAGCGTCGGGCAGCCGCTCATCGACCGCACCGGCGGCCGCGACAGTCCGTTCGAGGGCGCGTACGTCACCGGCTGGTACCCGGACACGGGTGACGCCCGCTGGAACCGGATGCGGCAGGTGATCCGCAAGCACGCCTTCGGTGACAACCGGATCGCCCCGGACGACACGGGTGTGCAGACCACCTGGATCGCCTACACCGCCCTGAGGTCGATCGTCGAGTCGCTGAACGAGCCGGTGATCACCGCCTGGAAGGTCACCCAGGCCCTCAACCGGGGCATCCGGGTCGACACCGGCGGCCTCACCCCCGAACTGCGCTGGCGCTACGAGGACATGCTCGGCTCGGACTCGTATCCGCGCATCGTGAACAGCAAGGTGACGTTCCAGGTCGTGCGCGACGGGAAGCTGGTCGCCGACAAGAAGGGCTTCGTGGACGTGACGAAGACCCTGTCGGACGCGAGCGCGACCGGCTGAACCCGGCCGGGCCGACGGCCGCAGCGGGGGTGGACGGACCCGGCCCGCCCACCCCCGCTGCCGTGCTCAGAGCGCGGTGGCCTCACGCTCGGTCAGGCCGTACTTCTTCGCGATGGTGTTCCACAGCTTGGACGCCTCGTTCTTGGCCTTGCTCGCCTCGCCGCTCTGCGTGTCGGCCTGCTGCCTCTGCGGCGTCGAACGGGCGTTGCCGTGCTTGCAGACCTTCCGGCTCTTGGCCTGAGAGGCCCACGCGGCGTAGTGGTCGTCGGCGGACGCGGACGCCTGCCAGGCCCTGGTGAGCGAGGCGGTCAGCTGACCGTTGTCCGGCAGCTTGTCGACCGACAGTTCCTTGAGCCGGGTGACCAGGTCGCGGCGCTGCTGGGCGGCGCCCTTCAGATCCGCGACGGCCTGGTCCAGATCGGTGCAGGTCTTGGTCTTCTCCACCGCGCCGATGACCGCCGCCCGGCTGTTGTTGCTGTCCGCGAGGAGCTTGTCCAAGGCCTCGGCCTGCGACTTCGCCGGGTCGGCAGCGGCCTCGGTGGGCCGCTCGGCGGCGGGCGAACTCGCCTCGGCCACCGGCTGCTTGTTGTCCTTGCCGTCGTCGCCACCGCTCAGCAGCGCACCGGCGCCGAGCCCGATCACGGCACACCCGACGACGACCGCCGCGATCAGCGGGACGTGCGCGGGCCTCTTGCGCCGCTCGTCGCGCCCCTCCTGCGGCGGCCCGTCCTGGGGTCCGCCGTACGCGGGCGCCTGCTGGTACGCCTGTGGTGGCTGCCCGGGTCCCTGGTGCTGCGGGGGCCGCTGCTGCGCGGGGGCGATCTGGGGCATCTGCTGCGTGGCGCCCGCGTGCTCGTCGCTGCGGAAGAGGTTGTCGAACTCGGCGGGCGGCGGCCGCTCACCGGGCGTCCCGGGCCTGATGCCGTACGGGGTGCCACCGGGCACCGGCGGTATGAACTGGGTCGCGTCGGCGTCCTGGCCGCCCTGCGCGGGCGGTGCGGCGTGTCCGGCGGCGGGCGGCTGCTGGTACGCCGGCGGCAGCCCGCCCGGCGCGGGGCCCGCGGGCACCGGCGCGATGTACTGCGTGGCGTCCGCGTCCCCGCCCATGCCCATGCCGGGAACCGCTTCGGGCGGCAGCGGCTGGGCGTACGGGCCCTGCGGCTGGGCGGGCGGCAACGGCAGCCCCTGCGGAGCCTGGCCGTAAGCCGGTTCCTGATGGCCCTGCTGCTGGTCCTGGCCGTACGCCGGTGCCTGCTGCCCCTGGTCGTACTGCCCTTGCCCGCCGTACTGGCCGTGCTGCTGCCCGTACACGGCCGGGGACTGCTGCCCCTGTCCGTACGAGGCGTGCTGTTCCTGCCCGTACGGGGCCTGCTGTTCCTGCCCGTACGGGGCCTGCTGTTGCTGTCCGTACGGGTCCTGCCCCTGCGACGCGGCGTCCTGGTGCGACGCCTGCGGCCCCCAGGGCTGACCCCACGGCTGTCCTTCCGCCGGGGCCGCCCGGTCCGCGGGCCTCCCCGGTGTCCAGGGCTCGCCGCCACCCGCGGGCAGCACGACGCCCTCGTGCGCGGGTCGTACAGCAGGGGGCTGCTGCTCGTCGCCCTGTCCGCTCTGTGTCACCGGGACTCCTACGTGTGAGCCTATGGAATCGTCGGCTCACGCTATCGGGTGGTTGCCGCCGTTCGCCAAGCGCGTGAGGTCACTCACCACCCCTTCACGCGGGCTGTAACACCCAGGCGCCTTAAAACGCAGTTAACGGGTGAGCGAACACGACCCGCTGCTCGGGCGGCCGGTACGGGCCCCGGCCGCACCCTCCCGGTCAGGCCGCCTGGAGTTCCAGCCGGGCCCCGAATTCCCGTACCGCGGGCTCGTCCCCGTACGGCACCAGTCGCTGTTGCAGATCCTCCAGATACTCCGCGCCCCGGCTGGAGCGCACCGAGCCCAGCAGTTCCATCGCCCGTGTCCCGGTGTGGCAGGCCTGCTCCACGTCGCGCAACTGCACCTGCGCCGTGGCCAGCAGGGCCAGGCCGATGCCGCGGCGGCGGGCGCGGGTCTCCGGGTGGCCGTCCAGGGACTCCTTCGCCCGGCGGGCAGCCGCCTCCGCCTGACCGAGGTCGCGGTGACAGTGCGCCAGCTCGTCGGCCAGATAGGCGTGGTCGAAGTGGGCGATCCAGTCGGGGTCGTCACCGCTGTCCGGGTCGGCGCGCTCCAGCGCCGCCTGCGCCAGGGCCGCCACCGACTGGCACGTGCGGGCGTCGCCCAGGAGGGCGTGCCCGCGCGCCTCCGCCGCGTAGAACATCGCCTCCGCCCTCGGTGTGACCCGTCCGCGCGCACCCTCCTGCGCGGCCCTGGCCAACTGGGCGATCTCGCGCGGATTGCCGAGCTGGGCCGCGAGATGGCTCATCGACGCGGCCAGCACATAGCCGCCGTAGGCGCGGTCGCCCGCCGCCTGCGCCAGCCGCAGCGCCTGGATGTAGTAGCGCTGGGCCAGACCCGGCTGGCCCGTGTCGATCGCCATGTATCCGGCGAGCTCGGTGAGTCGGGCGACGGCCGCGAACAGCTGCCGCCCGGTCGATTCGCGGTACGCCCCCGAAAGCAGTCCGGAGACCACGCTGTTCAGGTAGTGCACCAGGACCGGCCGCACATGACCGCTGCCGAACCGGTGGTCGAGGTCGACCAGCGCGTCCGTCATCGCCCGCACCGCCTCCACGTCCGGCATCCCGACCCGGGCCCCGGCCGACCGCGCGACCTGTGGGTCGGCGCCGCTGATCAGCCAGTCCCGGCTGGGCTCGACCAGGGCCGAGGACGCCACCGTCGAACCGGAGAGGAAGTCGCGGCGGCCGACATCGCTGCGCCACAGCTCACAGACCTGCTCGATCGCCCCGATCACCGTCGGGGCGAACTGCAGGCCCACGCCGGAGGCCAGGTTCTTGCCGTTGGCCATCCCGATCTCGTCGATCGTGACCGTACGGCCGAGCTTGCGGCCGAGCGCCTCGGCGATGATTCCCGCCGCCCTGCCGCGTGGTTGCTGTCCACGCAGCCAGCGGGCGACCGAGGTCTTGTCGTACCGGAGGTCGAGTCCGCGCTCGACCCCGACCATGTTGACGCGGCGGGCGAGACCCGCGTTGGAGCATCCGGCTTCCTGAATGAGCGCCTGGAGCCGTTCGTTCGGCTGGCGTGCGACGAGAGGCCTGGCTGCCATGTTTCTCCCCCTGAGGCCGCAGTGATCGTTGCGGGATCACTGCCCGGCGTGTGTCTGAGAAATGCACCGATTCATCGTGTTGGTCACTTTCACAGCATCTTGCAACTTTCGTCACGGCAAGCGCCCTATGATGCCGAGCGAACTGTGCCGGATATCCCGTACCTGGCTACCCGCACATCGCCGTATCTCCTACCGCGCGCCCCCGCCGGTGCATCGATGCGCCCCATATGTGGGAACGATGAGCCGTAACCGTGATCACCACCCCCGTAACCCGAGGTGGTGGCGGAAGTTGTGCTGTGCGTGGAAGAGCCCATCGGAGTCATGGAAGCCGCGCAGGTCCCCCCGCAGCGTGTCGAGCAGCTGCTCGACGCCGCCGTGCGGTACGCGGAGGAGCGGCACTGGGACGTGTGCCCCGGCACCTGGCTGGAGCCGGCCGACGGGACGGAACGATGCTCGTGCGGCGAGATCCGCTGCGCCGCTCCCGGCGCCCATCCCACCCGGACCGACTGGGCGAACCTGGCCACCGGCAGCGGCGCGGCGGCCCGCCGGATGTGGTCCCAACAGCCCCGGTCGGCGATCCTGCTGCCGACCGGACGGGGCTTCGACGCGATCGACGTCCCGGAGTCGGCCGGCTTCCTGGCACTGGCCCGGATGGAGCGGCTGAGCCTGCCGCTCGGGCCGGTCACCCGCACCCCCGACCGCCGGATGCAGTTCTTCGTCCTGCCGGGTGCCGCCGCCAAGGCGGAAGGGCTCGTGCGGCGGCTGGGCTGGAGCGCCGCGGCGATCGGCCTGCGCGGCCGCGGCGAGGGCCACTACGTGACGGCACCGCCCACCCGGGTCGGCGGGAGCGGCACGGTGCAGTGGGTTCGCCGCCCCACCACCGCCAACCGCTGGCTGCCCGGGGTGGAGGAGCTCATCAGTCCGCTGGCCTACGCCTGCGGCAGGGAAGCGGCCGACGCGCGGACCCGCCTTTCGTAGGCTGGCCCCGACACACGGGGACTTCGAAGGGCGCGCACCATGCCGGACCGGCAGGACACTGACAGAGCAGACCAGGCCGTCGAGGCGGAAGCGCCGCGGGTGATGCCGCCCGCGGTCCGTGTGGAGGGGCTGTGGAAGCGGTTCGGCGAGCAGATCGCGGTGGCCGGAATCGATCTGGAGCTGCCCGCGGGCAAGTTCATCGGCCTGGTGGGACCCAACGGTGCGGGCAAGACCACCACCCTGTCCATGGTCACCGGCCTGCTCCGCCCCGACCTGGGCCGCATCGAGATCGGCGGTCGGGACGTCTGGCGCGATCCGGTCGAGGTGAAGTCCCGGATCGGTGTCCTGCCCGAGGGCCTGCGCCTCTTCGAACGCCTCTCCGGACGTGAACTCCTCGGCTACACCGGCCGGTTGCGCGGGCTGCCGGGGCCCGAGACGGACGGCCGGGCCACCCAGCTCCTGGACGTCCTGGATCTGGCGGGCGCCCAGCACAAGCTGGTCGTCGACTACTCGACCGGCATGCGGAAGAAGATCGGGCTCGCGGCGGCGCTGCTGCACAATCCCGAAGTGCTCTTCCTGGACGAGCCTTTCGAGGGCGTCGACCCGGTGTCGGCGCAGACCATCCGCGGCGTGCTGGAGCGCTACACCGGCTCCGGGGCGACCGTCATCTTCTCCAGCCATGTGATGGAGCTCGTCGAGTCGCTCTGCGACTGGGTGGCCGTCATGGCGGCCGGCACCATCCGGGCCCAGGGCACCCTCGCCCAGGTGCGCGGTGACGCGCCCTCGCTCCAGGACGCCTTCCTGGAGCTCGTCGGCGCGGGCGGCCGCGACAACGGCGACGCCCTGGACTGGCTGGGCGGCGCCCGATGAGCGTGCTCGACGCCCCGGCGGGAGCCGGGCCCCGGACGGGCGGCCCGGACGGCGCGGCCCTGATCCCCGTCTTCGTACGGCTCAAGCTGGCGCTGCTGCGCAACGGGCTGCGGCAGTCGGCCGGCCGGCGGGCCGCGTACATCGCGTCCGTCGTCGTCACCCTGCTGATCGCCGCGGGCCAGCTGATCGGGCTGGTCGCGCTGCGCGGCAACGCCCACGCGGAATCGCTCGTCGTGCTGCTGGCCGCGGTGCTGGCGCTCGGCTGGGCCGTGATGCCGCTGTTCTTCGCCGCCGGGGACGAGACGCTCGACCCGAGCCGGCTGGTGATGCTGCCGCTGCGGCCGCGGCCCCTGATCGCCGCGCTGCTGATGGCCTCGCTGGTCGGGATCGGCCCGCTGTTCACGCTCTGCCTGGTGACCGGTTCGGTCATCGCACTGGCCCATGGGGCGGGGGCCGCGGTGTTCGCGGTCCTGGCCGCGCCGCTCACCCTGCTGGTCTGCGTGGCGCTGGCGCGTGCCGTCGCCACGGCGAACAGCCGGCTGCTGACGTCCCGCAAGGGCCGCGATCTGGCGGTGCTCAGCGGGCTGGTGATCGCCGTGGGGATCCAGGTCGTCAACTTCGGGGCGCAGCGGCTCGGCCGGTCCGGCGGCCTCTCCGCGCTGGACCCGGCCGCGGATGTGCTGCGCTGGGTGCCGCCCGCTTCGGCGATCGGCTCGGTGGACTCCGCGTCGCACGGCTCGTACGGGCGGGCCGCCGTTCAGCTGCTGCTCTCCGTCGCCGCGTTGGTGCTGTTGATGTGGCTGTGGCAGCGCAGCCTGGTGAAGCTGATGACGGCACCGGACGGCTCGACGCTCGCCGCCGCCGAACCCAGCCGTGCGCAGTCCGGTTCGCGCGGCTCCGGCCTCTGGGCGTTGCTCCCGGAGGGGCGGACCGGCATCGTGATGCAGCGCAGCCTGCGGTACGTCGTACGGGACCCGAAGACCAAGGCTGCGTGGGTGACGGCGCTGGCGATCGGGCTGATCGTGCCGCTGCTCAACGCGGTGCAGGGCACCGGCTCGGTCTATTTCGCCTGCTTCGCCGCCGGGATGCTCGGCATCCAGATGTACAACCAGTTCGGGCAGGACACCTCGGCGTTCTGGATGGTGGCCCTGTCGATCTCCTCGACCCGGGACGCGTACCTGGAACTGCGGGGGCGCGCACTGGCGTTGCTGCTGATCACCCTTCCGTACACGATCGTGGTGACGGTGGTGACGTGCGCGGTGCTCGGCGACTGGGGGACGCTGCCGGGGGTCATGGGGCTGTCGTTCGCGCTGCTGGGCGCGATGCTGGCGACGGGCGCGATGGCCTCGGCGAGCTTCCCGTACTCGATCCCGCAGGACGGCGCGTTCAAGAACGTGGCGCCCGGTCAGGCCGGGCTCGCCTGGATCTCGATCTTCGGCGGCATGGTCTCGGCGGCGTTGCTGTGCGCGCCGGTGATCGCCGCGACGATCTGGCTGCATCTCGCCGATGCGGAGGGGTGGCTGTGGCTGCTGCTGCCGGTGGGTGGCGCGTACGGGGCGCTGATCGCCTGGGCCGGGCTGCGGATGGCGGCGCCCCGGACGGCGGACCGGCTGCCGGAGATCCTGGCGGCGGTCAGCAAGGGCTGACGGGGGGCTGCGGGGGCGGGAATCAGGGCATGACGGGGCGGCCGGGCGCCGCGGTCACGGAGACACCGGCTCCCGGTCGTCGTGGGTGTCCTCGGCGAACTGCTCCAGGAAGGGTTCGACCGCGGCGCGCCAGCCCTCCGGCTGGTCGTAGTGGACGAGGTGGCCGGCGTCGGCCACCTCCGCGTACTGCCCGCGCGGCAGCACCCGGACCATCTCCTGGGCCTCCGCCCGGCCCAGCTCGCCGTCGAGGCCCCGGAGCACCAGGGTCGGGCAGCCGACCTGGGCCAGCTCCTCCCAGTGCGCGTCGAAGACCCAGGTGGCGCGGGACTGGAGCATGTGGCCACGGGAGAAGACGGGCCGCCAGCCGTCGGCGCGCTCGGCCATCACCTCGGCGAAGAACTCGCCGCGCGACGGGTTGGGCCGCTCCACCCAGGGATCGTCCTCGCCGAACCACTTCCGCACGTCGGACAGCGTCGCGAACGGCACCGGCCAGGACTTGAACCAGTCCTCCCACTCCCGTTGCGAGGCCGCACCGCGCGCGGAGGCCCGCATGTCGCAGATGACCAGCGCCCGGACGAGGTCGGGGCGCTTGGCGGCGAGCTGCCAGGCGGTGAGCGCTCCCATCGCATGCCCGACGAGGGTGACGGGGGCCAGGTCGAGCTGTTCGATCGCGGCCTCCGCGTCGGCGACGTACGCGTCACGGGTGTACGGGCCCTCGGCCGGCTTCTCGCTGCGGCCGTGGCCGCGCTGGTCGAGGCCGACCGCGCGGTGCCGCTCGGCGAGCCAGCGGGTGGTGGAGGCCCAGTGCGAGGCCCGGCCCATCAGGCCGTGAAGCATCAAGACGCCGGGGGCGCGTTCGCTTTCCGCGCGCCCCTTGGGCGGATCGGCGAACTCCCAGGCCGCGAGGCGTACGCCGTCGGTTCCGGTCACATCGATGCGCCGCACCATATGTCCTGGCACCCCCTTCTGGTCCCTCGGTCTTCTGGTCCCTCGATCACCATGTGGTCGCGTCCCGCCAGAGTATCGAACTCTTATTCGAAAACCGGGTTCCGGTGCACAACATCGCTCGATCGAGTGACCGCTTCCAAGGATTGACGTCGGCAGCAGAGGGGAGATCTTCTCCGGGGGGCGGGCCACTCGGGGATGAGGGCCCGCAGGGACCGACCTGAAGAGCTCGGGGCTCCAGGTCGGAACGGGGGAGGACAGGCCCCGGTGCCGTGAGGCGCCGGGGCCATCCGCCGTTCCTGGGCACCGAAATCGGCGCAGGACGTGGGCGCGGGCGTGGGGGCGTGCCATGTCCGGTGCGCAGCCCGGACATGCCAGTACGACGGGCGCATACCCCTGCTCCCCTCCCCGACCGCACGGCCAGGTGGCCGACACTCTCAGGTATCCCTCAGCCACAGCCTGGCACGCGATCCGTCCGGGCGCTGCAGTTCCGGACGGAAAAAAAGGGGAGCGAACGCAGTCGGCCGGTGCTCGACCCCGCCTGCGAGGCGTACGTCGAGCACCGGCCGTCAACCGTTCAACACCGGGCGGCGAGACAACGCCCGGCAACCGACCGCCGCCGGGCGACCGACCGCCGCTGGGCGATCAACTCCGCCGGGCGGCCGACCGCCACCGGGCCGTCAACTCCGCCCGGCGGCCGATCAGCGCTTGGCGACGAAGACGTGCGACGCCACCTCGGCGTCCAGCTCCGCCGCCTCCCCGCTGCTGCCGACCAGCACCCCGCCGGGCGACTCCGTCACGCTGACCACGGAACCGGGCTGCACGCCCGCCCGCCGCAGCGTGTACATCAGCTGGGCGTCCGTCTGGATCGGCTCACCGATCCGGCGGACCACCACGGTCTTGCCCTCGGCGCCCGGGTCGAGCTCCGACAGGCTCACCATGCCCTCGTCGAGGAACGGATCGGCCTCGGCCTTCTCGCCCAGTTCCTCCAGGCCCGGGATCGGGTTCCCGTACGGGGACTCCGTCGGGTGGCGCAGCAGCTCCAGCACCCGCCGCTCCACGGCCTCGCTCATCACGTGTTCCCAGCGACATGCCTCGGCGTGGACCTGCTCCCACTCCAGGCCGATCACGTCGACGAGCAGGCACTCGGCGAGCCGGTGCTTGCGCATCACGCGGGTCGCCAGCCGGCGCCCCTCCTCCGTCAGCTCCAGATGCCGGTCGCCCGCGACCTGAACCAGGCCGTCGCGCTCCATGCGCGCCACCGTCTGGCTGACGGTCGGACCACTCTGGTCCAGCCGTTCCGCGATCCGGGCTCGCATGGGGACCACGCCTTCCTCTTCAAGTTCGAGGATGGTGCGGAGATACATCTCCGTTGTGTCGATCAGTCCGGACATTCGTGCCCCTCGATGCAATCGTGCGCTGGCCCTGACCCAATTCTGACGCATACCACCGACAACCGTGCCTCCTCGGCCCGATGCGGCGCCCAGGAGTGCGCGCGAGCACCCCATGCGGTATTGACATGTCACTGGTCCAGACCGCAACGTGATCGGCGGCACGGACGCCCCTGGTCACCCCCATCTCCGCCGGAAAGGCCCTCCTCAGATGAGCGAAAGCGAGCTGGCCGGTCAGTTCTTCGACGCAGCGATCGGTCTGCTGGAGCGGGTCCGGGACGAGGAGTCCGGCAACATCGCGGCCGCCGGTGCCGCGATCGCCGACACCGTCGAGGCCGGCGGCCGGCTCTTCGCCTTCGGCGCCGGGCACTCCTCGCTCGCCGCGCAGGACGTCGTCTACCGCGCGGGCGGGCTCGCCCTGATGAACCTGCTGGCCGTCCCCGGCGCCCTCGGGGTCGACGTCATGCCGGCGACGCTGGGCTCGGCGCTGGAGCGGGTCGACGGTCTCGCGGGCGCTGTCCTCGACTCCAGCCCGGCGCGGGCGGGCGACCTCCTCGTGATCATCTCGCTGTCGGGGCGCAACGCGCTGCCGGTGGAGATGGCGATGAACGCGCACGCGCTGGGCCTGAAGGTCATCGGCGTCACCTCCGTCGCGTACGCGGACGGCACCCGGTCCCGGCACAGCTCGGGCGGTTTCCTGCGCGACCACTGCGACATCGTCCTCGACAGCAAGATCGCGATCGGTGACGCGGAGCTGGACGTCGACGGCATCGAGGCACCGTTCGCGCCCGCGTCGACGGTGGTCACCAGCGCGGTGATGCAGGCGATGATGGCGGCGGCGGCGGAGCGGCTGCTGGAGCGGGGGGTGGAGCCGCCGCTGCTGCGGTCGGGGAACGTCGACGGGGGCCACGAGTGGAACGGGCGCGTGATGGCCCAGTACGCGGACCGGATCTTCTACCGGCACTGAGGGACCTGCCTGTACCTGCCCGTACCTGCCCGTACCGGCACTGAGGGGCCCGCCTACCTGGCTGTCCGTCCGTCCACTCGTCCGTCCACTCGTCCGTCCGCCCGGCACCGTACGCCCGAGGGGCGCCTCAGGTGCCGGACGGGCGGGTGTTGCCGGTGGGTCCGGTGGTGCCGGGGCTGTCGCGCAGGGACTGGTGCAGGTCCACCGAGGCCGCGACGCGGTCCGCCACGCTTTCCGCGTACACCGCGTCCGGGCGTTCGAAGGCGACGCGGTGGGCCGAGCGCAGGAACGTCACCACGCCCAGCGTCCGGCCCCGGCTCCGGAGCACCACGCACAGGGCGTGCACCGAGTCGGCCGGCCACTGGCGCTCGGTCGCCCACTCCCCGGCGGCCCGCGTCGTCCCGGTCCCCGCCGTGGCCCGTACCGAGCCCGTACGGTCCACCGCCTGGCTGGCCGGGTGGCCCTGCGCGTACCGCAGCGGGATGCCGCCGCCGGCCACCGGCAGGCACGGGCCCGGCGCATCGGACGGTGTCGCCGCCGCGCGGACCAGCCGCTCCCCCGCGACCAGGTCGATCAGCGCATGGTCGGCGAAGCCCGCGAGCGCGTAGTCGAGCGAGGTGGTCGCCGCCTCCATCGGGTCCTCGCACTCGGCCGCCGACCGCGAGGCCCGGTGCAGCTGGTTCGACCGGAAGCGCACCCGGTCCGCGTCCTGGGCGGCCAGTTTCGCCTCCGTGACGTCCTGGAACAGCCAGCCGACGCCCAGCGGCACGGGCTCCTCCGCGAGCGGCGAGGCCAGCCGCAGGAAGCCGCTGCGCCAGCAGCGCCGCCGGTCGCCCTCGGCCGTCCGCAGCGTCACCCACAGCTCGACGGGGGCGGGCGGAGCGCCCGCGACCAGCACGTGCTGGAGCGCGCCCTCCAGGTCCTCCACGCCCTGCACGACCAGTTCGCCCAGCGGCCGCCCCAGCAGCGCCGTACGGCCGCCGCCGAGCGCGCGGGCGGCGTGTGCGTTGACGACGGTCGGCCGCAGGTCCACGTCGACGAGGACCACACCCCACGACGCGTCCTCGAACAGCGCCTCGCTCAACGCGATGGCCCGCTCCAGGTCGATCTGGGCATGGACCTCGCTGAACGCGCAGTACACCCCGGCGGGCTTCCCGTCCGCGCCCCGCACCCCGGCCGACTGGGTCCGCACCAGCACCCGCCCGCCGTCCTTGCGCAGCAGCGCGAACTCGTGCACCTGCCGCCCCGGCCCGCCCATGACGGCCATCAGCCGCTCCTGCACCTCGCCCGCGTCCGCCCGGCGCACGGCCCATCCGGCGAACCCGGGCCGTCCGACGGCCTCCTCGGCGGACCAGCCGAGAATCCGCTCGGCCTCGCGGTTCCAGTGGGTGACGGTGCCGTCCGCGTCGAAGGCGCAGAGCGCGGCGTCCATCCCGTCGAGCAGGGCCGCCAGCAGCTCCGACCCGGGGATCGCCCCGGGAATCGCCCCGGGGCCGGACCCCGGCGCTCCCCCGGGCTTGCCCTCCGGGCCTTCGTCGGGCCCGAGAGCGTCGGTGGTTCCACTGCTCCTGGAAGCACTCATCCCGTACCTCCTGCAGGACGTGTCCGGCATTGCTGCACGTCAGACCATTGAACTCGAACGTGACCCGGCAAACAGCGACTTCGCCGAAATCGATGCCGCGATAATTCGGTTGTGCGGCCCGCAGGACGTTTCTAGGCTGCTGCTACACATGAAGGGAGGTGCTCCGGAAGTGATTTCTTTTCGGACTCGTGAGGTGACTGCGGGCTGACGCCCGTCGTCGCGCTCTTTGCAGTGCAGGCCGGTCGCCGGCCAATCCCAAGCAGTCACCGACCCGCAGGCTCGTCGGCAAGTCCGGCCGGCTCCTCCGCGAGGAGGAACCAGAGCCTGCGGGTTTCTGCGTGTCCTGAGACGTTTTCCGCGCGTCCGCAGGCGTTTTCCGTATGTGCCGGAGACGTCTTCCGCTTGTGCCGCAGACGCTTTCCGCGTGTGCCGGAGTCGTCCGCGGCCTACGGACACAGCCGCTCGACGCGCCAGCCCCCGCCCTCATCGGTGCCCCCGGCCCCGGCCTCCCGTACGTAGCGCAGCCGGTCGTGGAGCCGGTTCTCGTGGCCCTGCCAGAACTCGATCGTGCGCGGAACGACCCGGAAGCCGCCCCAGTGCGGGGGCGCCGGAACCTGCTCGCCCTCCGGGTAGCGGGCCGCCAGCTCCTCGTAGCGCCGGACCAGCTCGTCGCGGGAGCCGATCACCGTGGACTGGGCGCTCGCCCAGGCGCCGAGCTGGGAGCCGTGGGGACGGGTGCGGAAGTAGGCGGCCGTCTCCTCGCGGCCGACGCGGGCCGCGGTGCCGGTGACGATGACCTGGCGGGCCATCGGGTGCCAGGGGAAGAGCAGCGACACATGCGGGTTGGCTGCCAGTTCGCGGCCCTTGCGGGACTCGTAGTTGGTGAAGAAGACGAAGCCGCGCTCGTCGTACATCTTCAGCAGCACCGTGCGGGAGGACGGCACGCCCTCGGGTGTCGCCGTGGACACCACCATGGCGTTCGGCTCGTGCAGCACCCCACCTGCGGCGATCTGCCGGAACCAGCGGGCGAACTGCTGCATGGGATCGGCGGCCAGGCTGTCCTCGGCGAAGCTCTCGGAACGGTACTGCTCGCGCATCGCGGCCGGATCGGTGGTGGAATCGAAGGAGGAATCTGCGGTGGGCACACGCTCATCCTGCCGCAGCGGCCGAGTCTGCCCGGCGAGGAGGGTCGTCAACCGTTCCACGGGAGAACGGGGAGCTGTGCCGGATGTCACGCTTCCCGGTCACGTCGGAACCCGCCAATATCGAGGGGCGGGACCTTCGAGGCCCGCCCGCAGCCGCCGATCCGAGGGAGCCGCCTGATGTCCGACTTCGTACCCGGACTCGAAGGAGTCGTCGCGTTCGAAACGGAGATCGCCGAACCCGACAAGGAAGGCGGTTCGCTCCGTTACCGCGGGGTCGACATCGAGGACCTCGTCGGCCATGTGTCGTTCGGCAATGTCTGGGGGCTGCTGGTCGACGGGGCGTTCAACCCCGGTCTGCCGCCGGCCGAGCCGTTCCCGATCCCGGTGCACTCGGGTGACATCCGGGTCGACGTGCAGTCCGCGCTGGCGATGCTCGCACCCGTGTGGGGGCTGAAGCCGCTGCTGGACATCGACGAGGAGACCGCGCGCGACGACCTGGCGCGGGCGGCCGTCATGGCGCTCTCGTACGTCGCCCAGTCGGCGCGCGGGCAAGGCCTGCCGATGGTCCCGCAGAACGAGATCGACAAGGCGCAGTCCGTCGTGGAACGGTTCATGATCCGCTGGCGCGGCGAGCCCGACCCCCGCCATGTGAAGGCCGTCGACGCCTACTGGACATCGGCCGCGGAGCACGGCATGAACGCCTCGACGTTCACCGCCCGCGTCATCGCCTCGACCGGCGCCGACGTGGCCGCGGCGCTGTCCGGTGCGGTGGGGGCCATGTCGGGCCCGCTGCACGGGGGTGCGCCGTCCCGGGTGCTCGGCATGATCGAGGAGATCGAGCGGACCGGGGACGCCACCGCGTACGTGAAGAAGGCCCTGGACAAGGGTGAGCGGCTGATGGGCTTCGGCCACCGCGTCTACCGCGCCGAGGACCCCCGTGCGCGGGTGCTGCGGCGCACGGCCGAGGAGCTGGGCGCGCCGCGCTTCGAGGTGGCGCAGGCCCTGGAGAAGGCCGCACTGGAGGAGCTGCACGCGCGCCGCCCGGACCGGGTGCTGGCGACGAACGTGGAGTTCTGGGCGGCGATCATGCTGGACTTCGCGGAGGTACCGGCGCACATGTTCACGTCGATGTTCACGTGTGCCCGTACGGCGGGCTGGTCGGCGCACATCCTGGAGCAGAAGCGGACGGGCCGCCTGGTACGCCCGTCGGCGAAGTACATCGGCCCGGGGACGCGCAGCCCGCAGGAGATCCCGGGGTTCGATCAGATGGCGGCCCTGGGGAACTGAGAGCCCCTCACGGAATGGCGAGCAAAGTCCGTCGAGTGGGACGTCCTCGCTGCCGGACGCCCGCCCTTCAGCCATGGGCGTGGGCGGCGAGCAGCCGCCCCGGGATTGTCAGTGGCCGGTGGCAGACTCCGCGGCGTGAGTGACCAAGTGCGTTTGAGAGATGTCGAACCGGCCGATCTGGAGGTGTTCTTCGCGCAGGAGCAGGACCCGGAGTCCGCGCGGCGGTCGAATTTCCCGCCCCGGGAACGGGATGCCTTCATGGCCCACTGGACGACCGAAGTCCTCGGGGATCCGACTGTCTTCGTACAGGCTGTCACCGTCGACGGAGTGCCGGCGGGCAACCTTGTGGCGTGGTGGGACGAGGACCGGCGCTTCATCGGCTACTGGTTCGGTCGACAGCACTGGGGAAAGGGCGTCGGCACGCGGGCGCTCGGGCTATTCCTGGAGCGAGAGAAGGCCCGCCCTCTGCACGCCGATCCCTTCCTCGGGAACATCGGCTCGGTGCGGCTGCTGGAGAAGCACGGCTTCCGGCGCACCGAGACGGTCTGGTACGGCGAGAACGAGCACATCATGCTGGTGCTCGACGAGGACCGCTGACGAATCCTGGATGTCCCACGCGATGACGCGAGCCGTCTCCGGCGGATGAGTGCGCGTCCGGGGCGCGGAGGGCTTCGCGGATGCCGCCTGTGGATCCGCCGACGGATCCGCAGGCGGCGGAGCCGACGCGGATGGGCGAACGCGCCCTTCAAGTAACGGCGTTGGGCGCCCGGTCCAGCGACGGCCGCGCGGAAGAAACCGAGCGCGTTCGCGCTGCGGAGCTTGCCGAGAAGGGCTTGATGGCGCCGGCACCGCACACCGGCCTCGGTGCGCTCGGCGAGGCGGCTGCGCAGACGAACACGCAAAATCGATCGCAGGTCGGCTCGTTAGGGTCGGAGGCATGACGACACCCCTTGCCGGCAGTGCCTTCGACTCGCTCCGCCTCGACGCCGTACCCGACCAGGGCGCGCTGCGCCGGGCCTACGAACTCCCCGGCGACGCGGCCGTGCGCAAGCAGATGACCGAACTCACCGAGCAGGCTCGGCGGTTGATCGGCTGCTCATCGCTGGTCCTGGTCGCCAGCGCGGACGCCGAGGGCAACTGCGACGTCTCGCCGCGCGGCGGCCCCGCCGGGTTCGTCGCCGTCCTGGACGCACGGACGGTGGCAATACCGGACGCGACCGGCAACAAGCGGCTGGACACCCTGCAGAACGTCATCGCCACCGGACGGGCCGGGCTGCTGTTCGTCATCCCCGGGCGGACCACCACCCTGCGGGTGAACGGCCGGGCTGTCGTCTCCACCCGCCCGGATTTGCTGTCACAGCTGACCGCCGTGGGCAAGGCGCCGGCCAGTGCGCTGGTGCTGGGAATCGAGGAGGTCTACCCGCACTGCCCCAAGTCGCTGCTGCGCAGCGGGGCCTGGAAGCCGGAACAGTGGTTGCCGGCGGACGCCCAGCCGACCTCGGCCGAGGTGACGCTGGCCCAGCTGCGGATGCCAGAGCTGACGATCGCCGACATCGAGCAGGCGGAGGCGGACTCGCTGAAATACCGGTACGAGTAACGGGCCGATCCGCGAGTGAACACCAGCCGGCCGAATCCCCAGGCCAGCACGCCGCGAGACCAATCGTGGGTCGGCCCGTAATACCAGTGGGAAATGCCCCGCAGATGACCGAATTCCTTGACCGGGTCCGACTCCCCTCACTCTTGGCGGGGAACCGGACCCGGCCCGGTCACATCAGCGGCGACAGGACATACAGCTGTCCGCCATCCGCTAGAGGATTTCGATGTCCTTGACCCGCGGCGGATGGTTCGGGAACGTGATGTCGGTCCACCGGTTGATGCGCACCGAGTCGCCGTTCGCGTCGTAGTAGATGAGATCGTTGTTACCCGTCGAAATGCGGTCGACCCACCAGCTGCCGAAGCCGGTCCGGCCCTTGTTGGCATAGCAGTCCACGCTGGTGCGACCGTCCAGGTGGGACCAGATCTTCAGGAAGTTCTCCCCGCCACGGCACTCGACGTGGTCGATGGCGAAAGCGTTGCTCGTGGGCATGACCATGGTGACCGCCGCGGTGGCGGCAATTGCCACGCCCACCGAACGGGCAAACCTCTTCGTCTTTGAGATCACAAGTTCTCCTTCATTCGGCACTCGAGCAGGAAGACCACGTCACGGCCGAACGAACAAAGAGATGTCGAAAACATATTCGCCCACCTCTGTACGGCCCTTCCGTCAGCCCGCACATTGCTCTCGCTCTTGCATTTCTCTTGCTCTACGAAGATCCCGTAAGGCGGCCGCGTATAGCAATCATCCACGGCTCCAGGTCCGGAAATGAACCCCTAAATGTCCAGATCGAGACGTGGGAGCAGTTTGCGCTTTTCTCCCCCTCTCGGAAAGGCGTGGGAGGAGTTCACGGTGCGTTTTCCGGGACTTGGGCGCGCCGCAGCCGTGCGAGGGCGCCGCTCGGGTGCCGTTCTCTGCCTCCGGCTCGGTGGTCGGCGCGCGGTGCGCGGTGCGCAGCCTGCGCGACGCCGGACTCGTGGTGGCCGTGCCGGCTAGGAGTTGGACCAGGTCCTGGTGGAGAGCACCAGCAGGTACCCGTCCGGGTCCTGGACCGTCACGCCCCAGGTGTCCCAGTACGGATTGTGCGCGGGTACCCGCTTGCCGCCGTGCAGTTCGAGCTGCTCCACGAGGGAGTCCGGCACCGGTTCTCCGAGGTAGACGACCAGCAGGTCCTCGGGGGTCGGCCGCGGGTCGGTGGGGGCGGCGGGGTCGTGTACGAGCTCCAGGTGCCAGGCCGCGTCGGGCCGTCCGACCATCAGCAGCGAGTGCCTGCCGGGCGTGCCGTCGGCCTCGTGCCGGTACAGGATGTCGAGGCCGAGCCCCGAGACCCAGAAGCGTTCCGCCGCCTGGAGATCGCGTGACGGACGGGCCATGCGTACGTGAGCTGCGGCGTTGAACGGCATGGGGCAACCTCCTGACGGGTGCGGACCGGCCGTGCGTCGGCCGGTCCATGCCGACGGAGCCTAACGAGGCGGCGATCACGTGCCCATCGGTCGTTCGACCCAGGCCGTTTCGCTGAGGACCTCCAAGGTCAACGGCCTTCGCCCCCTATGCTTTCCTCCTCCGAACAGCGAGGGGCTGGGACGTGACTGCTCGGGTAAGGCGTGCCGCGGGGCTGCTCGTGATGGCGGTGACCCTGCCGCTGGTCGGCTGCGACGTCAGATCTTCTGACCTTGCCCTGTCCGAAGGCGTCGTACATCACGCACAAGCGTGTGGAGGGTAATGAGGAGGAGCAGAGCTCCGGCCACGACCCAGAGAGCAGACGCTCCGGAGTGGTACTCACGAACGGCTGCGACAAGCAGCACGGTGCCGGCGAGGACACCGAAGGCCGAGATCACAGCGTCGATGCGGTTGATCACGCGAACATCATAAATGCCCACCTCAACCAGCGGGGGTGATCCGGACGGATCGGCAGGGGCCGAGTCCGCACCGCCCGCCCCACACCGCCCGCCGCGCCCGTCGCGCCCGCCCCGCCCGGTCCTACAGCTTCCCCCTGACCTGTGACAGCGAAGTTTGACGGTTTGCCACAGAAGTTTGACCGATGCAGAGTGCGTCGGCCTGTCGGGAGGCCGATATGCGCAGATCCGCCTTGCGTTTCTCGGGAGGGGTTGAGGCAGCGCCCTGCAGGTTCAGCGGCAACGGGGGCGGCTTTCAACAGGACTGTCACAGAGGCTGCCTGTTCCTTGACCTTGCCCTGGGGTGAAGGCCGAGAGTGTGCGTGGATCACATGAACGAACCGCGTGCGCGCCGGTGGCTCGACCACGCGATGAACGAGGGGGAATCCGTTGGACTCGCGCTGCGTCATTCTCGATATCGGTGGAGTGCTGGAGCTCACTCCCGAGACGGGGTGGGTTGGACGCTGGGAACAGAGGCTCGGGCTGCCGACGGGTGCTGTGCACGAGCGGCTGGGAGAGGTCTGGCAGGCGGGCAGTATCGGAGCGGTCAGCGAGCCTGAGGTGCAAGATCAGGTGGCTGATTGTCTCGGTCTCGACGCTGTTGACGTGGAAGCCTTCATGGCGGATCTGTGGGCCGAGTATCTGGGATCGCCGAACAATGAGCTGATCACGTATGTGCGGGGTCTGCGGTTGCGGTGCAGGCTGGGCATCCTGAGCAACAGCTTTGTCGGTGCCCGGGAGCGGGAGGTAGCCGCGTACCGCTTTGACGAACTGGTCGAGCACATCGTCTACTCCCACGAGATCGGCGTTTGCAAGCCCGACCCGCGCGCCTTCGAGGTGACCTGTGCCCGGCTGGGAGTGCGCCCGGAAGACTGTCTGTTCGTCGATGACGTCGCGATCAACGTCGAGGCCGCCCGGGCAGTCGGCATGCAGGCGCATTTGTTCGAGGAGAACGCGGGGACCATCGCGCGCATCGCGGACCATCTGAACGGGGAAGTTTCGTTCTCCGGCTGACGCCGCTTGCCCAACAAGGCTGTGATCACGGGGGCGGTGCCGGCATCACTGGGGTGAGCATGTCGTGTAGGTCGGCAGGGTCGATCGCGGCCAGGAGCGTGATGAGGTTGTGGGTGTGGCGCAGGGGGCCGCGTGGTTGCTGATGCTGGAGTGCGATGCGGACGATGCGCCGATCAAGTTTGTAGCGGGCGCTGAGCTGATGCCGGTGTGTGCCGTCCTGGTAGGCGTCGAACAGGAGCATGACGAGGTTGAGCCTGGTCGGGGAATCTGTAACCCGGCGGTCGAGAGCCGTGGAGAAGATGCAGGTCCGAGCCGGGTCGGAGTCAACGCGTCCCGGGGCATCGGGGAGTGTTCGTCGCAGGTTGGTGACGGTCCGGCCGGTGACCTGGGCCAGCAGGTCGAGGTCCGGGGTCCCGTAACTGCCGCGTCGGCAAAGAACCCTGAGCAGGTATTTGTGGGGCAGGTGGTTGGCGCGGGCGAGACGGCGGATGAAGGACTCGGTGCCCTCGCCGAGGCGGGGCCGGACCTGGATTGGCAGGCGGGTGAGCCGAGGGGGCTGCGACTGGCTGTCCGCTCGTGGAGTGGTCACAGGCTGATCAGGCCGTCGTGCGCGGGGACGTTGTCCCGTACTTCCTTCCGCCGCCTAAACGCTCTCTGACGGCAGGCGGCGGAGCAGTATCGACGGGCGTCGGTCCGGCCTGGGTCGATGGGGGTGCCGCAGTGACTGCAGCCGGCCGTGGGCCTTTGCTCGGAGAGGTCGGTCTGCCGCTCGAGGACGGTCGGTCCGGCCGGTTGGAGGCGTGCCCGGTGGCGGCAGCGCGATGAACACCAGCGCCGGGCTTCTCCCTCGGCCGTCTCGGCGATGGGTTTCGCGCAGAACTCGCAGGCCAGCTGCCGTGGTTGAGTGGACTGGTCCGGGCGGTGGCGTCTTCGGTGGGCTCGCTGACGGCAGCGGGCGGAGCAGTGCTGGCGGGGGCTCCGGGCGCCGGACTTGGTCGCCGGAAGCGGCGCGTCGCACTCTTTGCAGGTGCCGGACGTGCCTTCCAGGGTGTCCCGGAGCGCGGCGGGGTCCCTGCCGGTCGCGGCGCCGAGGCGGCTGAAGCTCGGGGCGCCTTTGTGGTGGGGCGGTTCGCAGAGGTAGTCCCGCAGGTAGCCGACCTTGAGGTGGTTGGCGTGGGCGAGGCGGACGATGAATGCATCGGTGCCCTCGCGCGGAAGCGGCCGGACCTGAACGGGAAGCTGGGTCACCGAGGGATCGGGGACGAGGTTCACGCTCACCGTGCCGCCCGGGGCTTGGCGGTCGTGGCCTCCTGGGCGGCGAAGTCGAGCGGGATGGCCTTCAGCCCGCGCTCGGTGATCTTCTCGGTGCCGGTCAGCATCGCGTCGATCGCGGCCCCGCGGATGACGTGGGACAGCGCGCCGATCATGCCGCCGGTGCGGTCGTGGAGGTAGCGGTCGAGCGCGGCCAGGCTGCCCGGCTCATGCTGGTGCAGCAGCAGAGTGTTCTCGATCTGCGCGACCAGGCCCTTCCATTCCCGGTTGTAGGGGAAGGGATGGGTGGGGATGAGGGTGAAGCGTCCGGCGATCTGGGCACCGCGGGTGCCGGACAGCAGGGTGCTGCCCTCGATGTCGATGCCGGCGTAGATGAAGGTCGCCGGTATTCGCTCCGAGAAGTACTTCAGGGTGTCGGCGACTTCGGCGCCATTGCGGCTGGTCAGCGAGATGTTGTGGAGTTCGTCCACCAGCACCAGACCCGTGCGGGCATCCGTGCAGACGCCGACGACGGCCTCAATGATGTCGGTGATGTTGAACCGGGCCCTCACGGGCAGGCCCAGGAAGCGGGCGAACTCGGCGGCGATCATGCGGGCTGTCGCGGCCGGCGGGAGGGTGACGTAGAGGACCGGGATCCGGTCCTGGGAATGAGGATGGCGGGAGCGGTCGAGGAGTTCGTGCGCCAGGCCGAGCTGGGTGATCGCGATGGTCTTCCCCGTGCCGGCGGGCCCGGAGACGATCAGCCCGCGGCGGGCGCTGATGGCGTGCCGATTCAGCACGACCAGACGCCGGCCGGTGGCGACGGTGTGGCGGACGGTGGAGGTGGCCACCACCAGCAGACGCGCGTGGTGGTCGAGGCGGGCCTCGTCGTAGAGGTACTTGTCCGGCGCGGGCAACGCGGCGTACTCGGCGGCGGTCAGCAGCGTGGGAGGCGCGGGCGGGTCAACGGCGAACTGACGCCATCCGGTCAGTGTCGTCAGGTGCCGCCCGGTGCCCTCGGCTGCGGTGTCCGGCATCATCACGTGCGTCTCCAGGGGTCTTCGCGCGGATCGAACAGGCCCAGCGGGATCACCTCGGCCAATGTCTCCTCCGCCTCGGCATCCTCGACCGGTGTGTCCGGGGCTTCGGCCGCCGTCTGCGGAGCGGGCTCGGGGCGGGGTGCCGGGGTGGAGGGCCCCGCGGCCTTGGTGCGGGCGGCCACCCGCCGGTCCCGCTTGCTGGCCTTGGCCCGCTTCGCCGGCCGGTCCGCCTCTTCGGGCCCGGCATGGGCGCGGGTGAGCAGGTGGGCGACCGCGTCGGCGATCTCGGTCTCGGTGGCGCCCGGCAGCTGGTGGCTGACGTGGTTCCAGGCCAGGTCACCGAAGGGCATCGGGGCCCGCTGCAGGTGCTTCCAGATGGCCTGGACCCACGAGCCATCGCCGCGGTGGTCGCGTACCCAGATCCGGGAGACGTCGTAGGGGTCCCGATGGACCTCCCAAAGGCCCCGTTTGGCCTGGACACCGGAGTGCCGGCGGCGCATCGGGCCGAGCTCGGGGCTGTCGTAGGTCCGGTTCTTGATCCGGATGCCGTAGTCGTTGACCACCCGCCAGTCCGCGGGCAGCAGTTCGACGTAGTCGTCGCCGGTCAGCGCGACCGGGACGTAACCACAGATCTCGACGAGCGTGGCGTACTTCTCATTCGGGGTGAACATCCGCCCCGGATGGGACGGGTCACGCAGCCCATCGTGTCTGCGATTTTGCCACTTCGCGACAATCCACTCATCAGGTACTCCTGCAACTCCAGCAAGGACCAAAGGCGTTCACGTTCCAGATGCCGTCCGCGGTGGTCGGCGGACCGGCCGGTGTAGCCAGGCAGGAACTGGGCGAAGAGCGTGGCCACCGAGCCCAGCGTCGACTCGATGTGCCCCTTCTCGAAACCCGCCGCCTTGTGAGCCGGCTGCACATCGATCTCCAGGAACCGACAGGACGACTGGAAGTTGCGGGAGATGAACGCTTTCCCGTGATCGCAGACAATTATCTCGGGAACGATCACCGGGCGGGCGGCGGCATGCACCAGGCGCTCGTCCAGGTCCAGCAGCCTGCGGTGCGGCAGCACCGAGCGGGACATCTTCAAGGCGTCCACCCAACCCGGCCGCATGAGCTCGGGGGTGACGGTGCGGGCCAGCAGCACACTGGCGTCGACGGCCTTCGTGCTCGGCCGCAGCACGGCCGCGGTCAGCGTCCTCGTCGCGACATCGATCATGGCGGTGAGTTCGACTCGCCCGGTCACCCCGTTGTCGAGGAGGACCAGCACATCCAGCGGCGTGGAGTCGATCTGCATGACCTCGCCCGGCGCAAAGGCGGGTAGTTCACCGAACGGCGCCGTCGCCCCGTGGGCCTTGGAGCGGCGGTTGGTGGCCGTGCCGAAGGTGTGAGTCCCCTTCGTCAGCTTGGCCAGGAGCCGGTAGAGCGTGCGCTCGGAGGGCAGCTCGACATTCTGCCCTTCAGCGGATTGTCTAAGGATCTCGCCGGTCTTCCAGAGGATGAAGGCCCCGTTGCGGGTCGAAGAGTCGACGCCCTGGGCGATCGCCTGCCGCATCGCCGTCACGATCCGCTCGTCGACCGAGCCGAACTCGCTCTGCTTGCGGACCGGCCGATGGTCGGCCAGCCCCAGCACTCCCTCGGCCTGGTAGCGGCGGCGTCGGTGAGCGACCGTACTCGCCGACACCTTGTGGCCCAGCAAGGTCAGCTCGGCGGCCTTGGCCTGCTGCCGAGCGGTCAACGAGCGGCCCGCTGCGTACTCAGGCCGCGGCACCGCGTCCTCACCGGCATCCGGGGGCAGGCCGTGCAGGACTTCGAGGATGTGCCCCTCCCACCACAGGGCCTTTTCCACGACCCGGTCGGGGAAGGTCTCCAGCAGCGACGCTGCCGGCAGCGGCATCCGCACCGGGCTGTCGACCACCGCAAAGTCGGCCGCCGCGACCAGCTCGGCCACGGTCACCACCTGCGGGTCACCGCCGGAGTCGGCCAGGGTCACGGTCCTCGTGCCAACGGAGACCACCCCACGGACCTGGCCCCGGAAGCGGACCCAGGAGCCGACCGCGATCCCCGCCGGCCGCCGCAACGTACTCATCCCCGCCGTCCTTCCGCCCAGACCGGGCTCTCGGCCTGGAGCAGTCCGCCCTCCAGATCCGCGGCCAGGGTCCCCGACCACATCAGGTGGAACAGCACAGGCAGCACCAGCAAGCGGTCACCGGCCTGAACCGCCCCTGCCAGCAGCTCGGTCGGCTCCGCGAAGATGTCCAGCAGCCGCTCGGCGACATCGGTGCGACGGCCGCACCGGCGCCTGCGATAGCGCGACAGCCACCGGACATTCGCCATGAGCACCGGATCAGGGACGCCGACGTGGGAGAACTCCCAGCCCACCGCCCGGCAGGCCATCCGAGTCCCGGCGAACAGCTCCCTGGTCGCCTCGTCCATCCGGTCACCGGCACGCACATCGACCACACGGCCCCGGCCGTCCGCGAGCCGTACGAAGTAGTCCGGAGCGTGGCGGCGCAGGCGCTTGCCCTCCTGCCAGTGCAGCCAGAACGGCTGCGACGCGATCCCGATGATCCCCGGATCCCGGTCCATCAGGATCAGCCGGTCCCGCTCCAGCCACGACTCGTAGCCCACATGGCCGCTTGCGGTCACCGAGTAGTACCAGCCGGCGAACCCCTCGGTGTCCTTGGCCCAGTTGAACGTACGGACCGGATCGCCCGCCTCGAACCGCGTGCTCCAGGCCCGTCCCAGCGGCTCTCGCCGACGCTCACCCGCGTCGAAAAAGTCCAGCTCAAAGGCCGATAACGCGGCATCGCCGCACGCAAGCGCCGGTGCCCCCACCGTTCCCCCAGACCGTCAGCAGCCCCACCAGTCAAACTTCGCTGGCAGGAACCTACCGGTGGTCAAACTTCGGTGGCAATGCATCAACCATCGCTGTCACAGGTCACCCCCTGAGGACTGCGGTGCGGTGGCCGCCCAGCTTGCGGCCGACCTCCCGGGTGAAGCCGGAGGAGAGCTCCGCCCAGCCCCAGAACGTGAACCCGAGCTGCCCGCACGCGTAGTAGTCGTCCTCCCAGCTCCACCGGTCGATGCCGGAGGGGCGGGCGCAGGACGGGCAGTGCACGATCCCTTCGCCGCCCTGCTCCGCCCAGTCGTGAAACCGCCCCTGGAAGGGGGCCCAGGCGGACTCGATGGGCTGCCACGTCTCGTCGACCAGCCGGATCTCGGTCAGGCAGAGCGGGCAGGTGGCCGCACCGGCGTCTCCCTGGCCACTGTCGAAGACGGTACGGCCGGTCTGGACGTGGAGCCCGTTGGACCAGAGGTCGACGGGCTCCGGGTCGTCGACGGCCTTGGCGAAGTGCGGGCCGGGTTCATGGCCGTATCCGTCGCCGTCCAGGACGCAGTCGGTGCGCTCGGCGTTCACGATGCCTTCCGCGATCAGCCAGTCCAGGACCCGGGCCCCGAGCTCCTGCGCGTCCCGCTCGGTGGCGTCGAGGTCGACGATCGTCTGGAAGTAGTCCCCCATGGCTCGTCCAGTGCCTCAGCGGCCCACGTGGGCGGTGAACGCGGCCCAGGCGGCGGGCGGGAGCGCGAGGGCCGGGCCCTCGGGGTGCTTGGAGTCGCGGACGTGTACGGCGGCGGGGTGCGCGGCGGCTTCGACGCACTGGCCGCCTTCACCACCGCTGTGGCTGGACTTCCGCCATGCGTAGGCGACTGCAAGGCAGGCGCCGCCCTCGTCGCCGCTATGGCTGGACTTGAACCACGCGCGTTCAGTGCTCATTGCTCTCCCAGCTCTCGCAGCAGACGGTCCAAGAGGCCCATGGTGTCCTGGGGGCTGAGTAGGAGTCGGGGCGCGGTGCTGGAGCCGACCGGTGATGCGTCGCCAGGAGTCGGCGACCTCCCGTACGGTGACCGCCGCAACGGCAGGACCGGCAGGTTGCTCGCGATCCTCCTCCCGGTCCTGGTGCTGGGCGGTCGTTGAGGGCTCCGCGGCGGAGATCGGGGTCACGTACCGGATCTCTAGACGGTCCGGCTCTCGGATGTAGCCGATGGCCAGGGCGGGGCAGTCCTCGAACAGGTCTCCGTCGACCTCCACCGTGAGAATCCCGGGCAGATCCGAGGGCCGGCCCATGTCCGGATCGTCGGCCAGCCGACCGGCCAGGACCTTCAAGGCGTACGGAACGCCCGCCCCGAACTGCGAGGCGGCGTCGCGTACATGCGGCTGGATCTCGACGTTCACGGCTTGGGCTCCTGGCTGGTCGGATGCGGGACGGCCCCCGCCGCACCGTAAATCTCCGACTGGGCCAGCGGGTGTGGAAGTCGAGACGGGCGAGGTCAGAGGCCCGGTGAGGAGATCGTCAGCAGTACGGGCAGGTCACGATGCGGCCCGCTCGTCCGTCGGGCGGCGACGGCGGCCGACGTCCGTCAGGGAGGGCGGCTGCCATGCGCCGTCCGGGTGATAGAGGTTCGTGCCGGGCGGGACGATCTCGTCGATGCGGTCGATGGCCGAGTCGTCCAGGACCACCGGCGCCCCCTTCAGCAGGGCCTCCCACTGTTCCACCGTACGTGGGCCGACGATGACCGAGGTGACGGCCGGATGAGCGAGCGGGAAGGCGACGGCCAGCTCCGGGAGAGTGCAGCCGATGTCCGCGGCCAGCTCGGCGAGCCGGCCGGCGACCTCCAGCTTGGTGACGTTCTCCGGGATGGACTGGTCGAAGCGCCCGGGGTTCAACTGCGCCCGCCCGGAGGTGAGATCGATGGTCTGCCCCGCCCGGTAGCGGCCGCTCAGAAAACCGGAGGCGAGCGGGCTCCAGGTCAGGACCCCCATGCCGTAGCGCTGAGCCGTCGGCAGCACCGACGTTTCCACCCCGCGCGCGAGGAGCGAGTACGGGGGCTGCTCGGTCCGGAACCGCTGGAGGCCGCGTCGCTCCGCCACGTGCTGCGCCTCCGCGATGTCCTCGGCGGGGAACGTCGACGACCCGAACGCCCGGATCTTGCCCGCCTGCACGAGGTCGCCGAGGACCCCGAGCGTCTCCTCGATGTCCGTGGTGTGATCCGGGCGGTGCACCTGGTAGAGGTCGATCCAGTCGGTGTCGAGCCGCCGCAGACTCGCCTCCACGGCCTGGGTGATCCAGCGGCGGGAGTTTCCGCTCCGGTTCCTGCCCTCGCCCATCTGGAAGTGGACCTTCGTCGCGAGTACGACCTCGTCCCGCCGGCCGGACGCCCGCAGCGCCTTTCCGACGATGACCTCGGACTCACCGGCCGAGTACATGTCCGCCGTGTCAACGAAGTTGACGCCCGCTTCCATTGCGGCATGGATGATCCGGATGCTGTCCTCGTGGTCGGGGTTGCCGACCGAGCCGAACATCATCGTGCCCAGGCAGTACGTGCTCACTTCGATGCCGGTGCGGCCGAGTGTGCGGTAACGCATGGTGTGCTCCCTCGCTGTCTGGCTGTAGAAGCTGTTGGGCTGTTGGGCTGTGGGGCCGTGCACTGGGGAAGAGCGTGGTGCAGCGCATCGTAGGAGTTGGAGTGCGCTCGATGGCAAGCCGGATACGTGCCCCGCAGACCTGGTCGCTCAAGGCCCGGTGTGAGTAACTGCCGCTCAGTGAAGTCCCGGTGGGAATCAGTCAAGGTTCAGCGGCACCGGACGGTCGGCTCGAAGCTCGGGTCTCGAAGCTCGGGGCTCGGGGCTCGGGGCTCGGGCTTCGGGAGGGGGTGTTCACTCGTTCGAGCGCATGAGGCGCGGGGCGGTCCGGGGCTCGGGACTTGGGATCCGAGCTTCGAGATCCGAGCGTCGAGCCACGAGCTCCGAGATTCGAGCGCCTTCTTTAACCGGTAGGGAAAGAAGGGTGGTTGGTAAAACCTCCCCAACCTCCCTGACCCGTCACGGCCAGCAAGTATGACTAATGGTGACAGCTTGCGACGGTGCGTGGCGACTGTCTACGGTGCGAGAACGAAACGACCCCGACGCGGTGTAATCGCACCGGCCGGGGTCTCACCCCAAGATCGAAAGAGACCCGATCTCGTGGCTGTTCAGAACTTTAGTCCCGCCCTGTCCGTGTCCGCAGTGTCGGCCCCGTACCCGATGGCCCATCCCGGTTACGGCAAGCGAACCGCGCCGGACGAACTCCCGGCCCGCGCTGACGACTTCGCGCTGCTGCCGTTGCGGGAGCGGTATGTCGCCGGGTTCATCGAGCGGCTGCCCGAGGGCGCCACGATGAGCGTGAAGTGCCTCGCGAAGCAACTCCCGCTCTACGGGCAGCAGGCCGTCGGTTCCGCCCTGACCGCGTTGTCGGCCGCCGGGCATCTGCGACGCGTCCGGTGCGCTGTCGGCGAACGCGACCAGGTGCGGTGGGTGTTCCGCACCTACTGGTCGCGAACCTCCCGGGACAACGAGTGGTGGGCCGCGCACCTGGTGCCGGAGCACCAGGAATGCCCGCCCGAACCGGTGCCGGTACCTGTGGCGGTGCCCACGCCCGTGCCGGAGGTCGAGCCGGTGGCTCCTCCTGTGGCGCCTGCACAGCGGCCGGCCGAGCCGGACCGGCCCGCTGCCGCGCCCGCGCCGTCGCCCTCCCCCTCGCCGTCTCCCTCGCCCGCGTACCTGGCACTGGCCGGACTCGGGCGCGTCGATGCGCGGCTCGCGCTGTCCGCCGCCGACTGCACGGTCCTGGAGGCCCTGGCCACCCGGTGGTTCGACCGCGGCGTGGACACCGACTACCTCACCCACGCCCTCACCGCCGGACTGCCCCTCCGCGTCGACTCACCCGTCGGCTTCGTCCGCCGCCGCCTCAACGACAAACTCCCGCCCGCCCTGCCCACCGCCCCCACACCGCCGCCCGCAGGGACCCCCGTCCGGCGCGTGATGATGGAGTGCACCGAATGCGGCACCCCCGGCCGCCCCGAAGCACTTCCCGACGGCCTCTGCCACCCCTGCCGACAGCCGAAGACCACCACCGCCACCGGCACCAGCACCGGCGCCCCGGCGGAGCCGCCCGCCGAACGTGACATCACCAAACTCGTCGCCGGACTCCGCGACCTCCTCAAAGCTCCCTGAACCGAACTCCCTGCCAAGTTCATTAGCCTCAGCACCAACCGCATCCCTGCGATCGGCCAGGCCGTGCTCGTCCTCTATCACGCGTCAACGTGAGGTTGGAAGAGGCTCAGTTCATCGGCCCGCACCTTGCCCGCCCGGGTGCGATCCGGTGGTCGCGGGCAACCGCGAGGACGTACTCGAACATGTCCTGTCATCGGGCGGGATCCATGCTGTGACCTGCGGCCACAAGGCAATAACGAGCGCGCAACAGGTGGGTGGCGACGCTGCGGCCCGACGCCGCTCGGCCCCTACCCTCCGGGAGGCGGGGCCGCACGCGCGACCCCGGGCAGGGGGCTCATCATGTGGTCGACCACTTCACGGCCGGTGTTCCGGCATGCCGTCGGTGCCGTCGCGGCCGTCATGGCCCTGGCCACAACCTCAGGGTGCACGGTTCCCATCGACGCCGTCGCC
This sequence comes from Streptomyces brevispora, assembly GCF_007829885.1. Lineage (NCBI taxonomy): Bacteria > Bacillati > Actinomycetota > Actinomycetes > Kitasatosporales > Streptomycetaceae > Streptomyces > Streptomyces brevispora. Next base: position 3,598,312 of record NZ_VIWW01000001.1, on the reverse strand, counting down.
GGTATCTCCGTGACCGCCGACGGCCATCTGCTCGGCGTCATGATGGTCTGCGGACATCACATCGACGGTGCGACCCTCTACGTGCACAGCGCCGAAGTCAACAAGACGGTGACGGTCGGTTCATGGACCGCCGACCGTCCCCTCACGGCCGGTCTCGCCATCTGGTCCCTCGAATCTCCTGCTGCCGGCTGGACCGCGACCAGACCTCTCACTCCGCTCACCGCCAAGACCGCCTATGCCCTCTACGGCTGGACCACCGACAACTCGTGGTCATCGGGCAACGTCTCCTTCACCCTGGCCGACCGGGACCGGCTCACCCCCGGAAATGTCCGCTACGACAACATCTCGGGTGAAGGCGACAAGTCCGAAATCACCGTCCCCCTGGCGGACTTCGAAGCCAGAGCCTGCCAGAACACGTAACGCCGCGGCGCCTCCGGCCCAGCCGAGCCACTTCCCTTGTCGGGAGGCACGCGCTCAACCTTCGCCACCGCAAGACACGAGATCACGGTCCACAACCGGAGTACTGACCATGGCGCGGCAACCAGAGCCGGAGAGGGCGCACGCATCCGTTCCGTGAGTCCCCGCTCTCATGCGAGGGCCGGCCCCTCGGCCGTGGGGCCGATCGGGGTCACGGCCGATTCAGGCCCCACGTCTGCAGGACATACGGCCGCCCCTTCTCCTCGCCCTCGATCAGGGGCACGTCGAGCAGGCTGAAGCCCGTCCTGGTGGCCACCCCGACGCTGGCCGCGTTCTCGGCCTCCAGCTCCAGGATCACCTGCTCCGCACCCAGCTCCTCGAAGGCGTACGCGGCCATCATCCGCACCGCCCGAGCGGCCAGTCCCTGGCCTCGGTGCGCCGGGCCGACCGCGTAACCGATCTCCGTGCCCTCAGGGGCGCGTCGCAGCATCACCTCGCCGAGCGGTGCGCCGCCGTCGACGGTGATGGCGAGGCGGATGGTCACGCCCGCCGCCCGCTGGCTCCGGGCCCTGTCCAGGCAGGACCGGGCGGCCTCCTCGTCGAAGGGCGAGGCGAACGGGGTCCAGTGCGCGACGTCGGGGTGGTCGAACAGATCCGGCATCGCGGCCAGATCCGATTCCGTCCAGTCGCGCAGGACGAGGCCTTCCTCCGTGAGCTCGATCCGGGCGGGAAAGGGTGGGGTGGTGCTGCTCATGACGGGGGCCTCCCTGGCCTGTTCAGGACAAGGCAGGATATCCAGGGGCATCCGTGCTCGGCGAACCCGCCTCATGTGCTGGCATCCGACGAGCCGGATGGGCCGGATGCGGGCCGGATGCGGGCCGGATGCGGGCCGGATGCGGGCCGGACGGCCGCCGGCGGCGGGTCCGTACCGGTGCCTGGACCGCTCAGCCCAGCGCGTCCTCCACCATCGCCGCCCACTGCGCCACGACCCTGCGGCGGCGGGCCGTGTCGTCGGTGAGGACGTTGGCCAGGCCCAGGCCGCGGGCCATGTCCAGGAGGCCCTGGACCGTTTCGCGTACGCCGGGGCGGTTCTCGTCCGCGTGCAGGAGGCCGACGGCGATGCGGTGGGTCTCGCGGCCGACGCGGGCTTCGAGTTCGGTGACGCGGGGGCGGAGCTGTTCCTCGTTGGAGGCGGCGACCCACAGTTGGAGGGCGGCGCGGAAGAGGGGGCCGGTGTAGAGGTCGACGAGGGCGGCGACGACCGCGGCGCGGTCCTGGTCGGGGAGGGCGCGCAGGGCGGCGGAGCGTTCCTCGGCGACGTACTCGACGGCCGCGGTGAACAGGTCCTCGCGGGTCGGGAAGTGGTGCTGGGCGGCGCCGCGCGAGACTCCGGCGCGTTCGGCGACCACGGAGACGGTGGAGCCCGCCCAGCCGTGTTCGGCGAGGCAGGAGACCGCGGCTTCCAGGAGCCGTTTGCGGGTGGCGCGGCTGCGGTCCTGTTTGGGTCCTGGGCCTCGGCCCTGCGTCACCACACCCATGCGGGGTCCCGTCGTTCGAGGAAGGCCGTCATTCCCTCGCGGGCCTCCGCGGAGGCGAAGAGTGCCGCGGACCGGGCGATGAGGTCTTCTGCGTGCTGTTCGAAAGTCTCGAGCACACTAGCCGTGACCAGTTCTTTCGACGCCCGCAGGCCCTGCGGGGAGGCCCTGCGCAGTCCGTCGAGCACGGGGGCGAGGGCGTCGTCCACGTCGTCGGCGGCCAGCGTGATCAGTGAGATCCGGGCGGCTTCGGCGGCGTCGAAGCGTTCGCCGGTGAGGTAGTAGCGGGCGGCGGCGCGCGGGTCGGTGCGGGGCAGCAGCGGGAGGGAGATGACGGCGGGGGCCAGGCCCAGGCGGGACTCGGTGAGGGCGAACGTGGCGGCCGGTCCGGCCGCGGAGATGTCGCAGGCGCCGAGCAGTCCGAGCCCGCCCGCCCGGACGTGGCCGGTGACCCGGGCCACCACCGGTTTGGGCAGCGCGACGATCTGCCGCATCAGCGCGACGAAGGCCGCCGGGTCGGCGGGTGCGGTCAGGTCGGCGCCCGCGCAGAAGGTGTTGCCGGTGTGGGTGAGGACGACGGCTCGTACGGAGTCGTCGGCCCCGCACCCGGCAAGGGCTGCGGAGAGCTCGCCGACCAGTCGCGCGGAGAGCGCGTTGCGGTTGGCCGGCGAGTCCAGGGTGAGGGTGGTGATGCCGCGCTCGTGCGTGGGGGCGGCGAGCGTCATGGGGTCGTCTCCGGGGTGTCGGGTGCGGTGCGGGAGTTCTCGCGGTCGCGCAGTTCGCGGCGCAGGATCTTGCCGGACGTGGCGCGCGGTACGGCGTCGATGAACTCGACCTGCCGGACCTTCTTGTACGGGGCGACGCGCTCGGCGACGTACGCCATGACGTCGTCCGCCGTGAGGTCCACCGGCGCGACGGACGGCTGACGGACCAGGCAGGCCTTGGGGACCTCGTTGCCGTCGGCGTCGTACACGCCGATGACGGCGGCGTCGGCGATGGACTCGTGGGTGAGGAGGAGCGCTTCGAGTTCGGCGGGGGCGACCTGGTAGCCCTTGTACTTGATGAGTTCCTTGACCCGGTCGACGACGAACAGCCAGCCGTCCTCGTCGACACGTCCGAGGTCGCCGGTGTGCACCCAGCCGTCGCCGTCGATCATGTCGGCGGTGGCTTCGGGGCGGCCGAGGTAGCCCTTCATGACCTGCGGGCCCCGGATCAGGATCTCGCCCTCGGTGTCGGTTCCGGCGTCCTCGTCGGGGGCGTCCAGGGAGACGATGCGCATCTCGGTGTTGGGCAGCAGGGTGCCGACGGCCCCGGGCGGCGGGTTCTCGGCGGCCAGCGGGACGACATGGGTGCCGGGCGAGAGTTCCGTCATCCCGTACGCCTGGCGCACGGGCGGCAGGCCGAGCCGGCGCGAGCAGGCGGCGGCGAGTTCGGCGTCGAGCGGGGCGGCGGCGCTGACGACGTACTCCAGCGAGGACAGGTCGTACCGGTCGACGGCCGGGTGCTTGGCGAGCGCGAGGACGATCGGCGGGGCCACGTACAGGCCGGTGATGCGGTGCGTCTCGATCGCGGCCAGGAACTGGGTGAGGTCGAAGCGCGGCAGTACGACGACGGTGGCGCCGGTCCTCAGCGGTGCGTTCATCAGGGCGGTGAGCCCATAGATGTGAAAGAAGGGGAGCACGGCCAGGATGCGGGACCCGGGGCCCATGGGGATGAAGGGGCGCAGCTGCTCCAGGTTGGTGGCCATGGAGCGGTGGGTGAGCATGACGCCCTTGGGGATGCCCGTGGTGCCGGAGGAGTACGGCAGCGCGGCGATGTCCTGCGCCGGGTCGATGGTGATCATCGGTTCGGGGGCGGTGGTGGCGAGCATGTCGAGGACGGAGGTGTGTCCCGCGGCCTGGTCGCAGACGAAGATCTCCTCGATGCCGCCGACGAGTTCGGCCGCGCGGCGGGCCGTGTCCAGGAGCGGGGAGACGGTGACGATCCAGCGGGCGGAGGAGTCGCGGAGCTGTTTGGCGAACTCGTCGGCCGTGGCGAGCGGGTGGACGGTGGTGACGGTGGCCCCGGCTCTGGTGGCGGCGAAGAAGACGGCCGGATAGGCGATGGTGTTGGGGCTGTGCAGGGCGAGTACGTCGCCCTTGGCGAGTCCGGCGGCGGCCAGCCCCGCGGCGATCTTCCGGTGGAAGGTGTCGAGCTGCCGGTAGGTGAGCCGGCTGCTGTCGTTCGTACCGTCGATCAGGGCGACCGCGTCGCCGTACTCCGCGGCGGCCTGGCCCAGCACCGCGTCGTGGATGGCCGTGTCGAGTGGCTGGACGTCGGGGTAGTCGCTCCGGAACACGTGCGCCATGGCGGGTAGTCCCTTCGATGCGGAAAGGCGGGGCGGCGAGGACGGGGCGGGGATGGGCCGCTCCGTGCAAACGCGCGTGGAGAGGTGGGGTGCGTCGCCGTGGCCGGGACCCGCGGACCCTGGCGGGTCCCGTACGGCGTGGAGGGACAGAATGGCGGCTGTCAGTACGACTTGGGGAGACCCAGGGACTGATGGGACACGTAGTTCAGGATCATTTCCCGGCTGACCGGTGCGATCCGGGCGACGCGGGACGCGGTGATCAGGGAGCCGAGGCCGTACTCGCGGGTGAGGCCGTTGCCGCCGAGGGTGTGCACCGCCTGGTCGACGGCCTTCACGCACGCCTCCCCGGCCGCGTACTTGGCCATGTTGGCCGCCTCGCCCGCGGCGATGTCTTCGCCGTCGTCGTAGAGCCGGGCGGCCTTCTGCATCATCAGCCGGGCCAGTTCGAGTTCGATGTGGGCCTGGGCCAGGGGGTGCGCGATGGCCTGGTGGGCGCCGATGGGCTCCTTCCACACCTGCCGGGTCTTCGCGTACTCGACCGCGCGGCCGAGCGCGTAGCGGCCCATCCCGATGCCGAAGGCCGCGGTCATGACGCGTTCCGGGTTGAGCCCGGCGAAGAGCTGGAGGAGACCGGCGTCCTGGTCGCCGACGAGTGCGTCGGCGGGCAGTCGCACCTCGTCGAGGACCAGCTCGAACTGCTTCTCCGGGGCCTGGAGTTCCATGTCGATCTGCGACCGCTGGAAGCCGGGGGCCTCGCGCGGGACGATGAACAGGCAGGGCTTGAGCTTGCCGGACCTGGCGTCCTCGGTGCGGCCGACGATGAGCGTGGCGTCGGCGATGTCGACGCCGGAGACGAAGACCTTGCGGCCGGTGAGCACCCACTCCTCGCCCTCGCGGCGGGCGGTGGTGCTGATCCGGTGCGAGTTGGAACCGGCGTCCGGCTCGGTGATGCCGAAGGCCATGATGAGGCTGCCGTCCGCGAGGCCGGGCAGCCACTGCCGTTTCTGGGCGTCGGTGCCGAAGCGGGCGATGACGGTGCCGCAGATGGCGGGCGAGACGACCATCATGAGGAGGGGTGAGCCGGCGGCCCCCAACTCTTCCAGAACTATGGAGAGTTCGGCCATTCCGCTGCCTCCGCCGCCGTACTCCTCGGGGAGGTTCACGCCGAGGTAGCCGAGCTTGGCGGCCTCGGCCCACAGCTCGCCGGGGTGGGCGCCGTCCCGGACGACGGAGGTCATGTAGTCGCGCCCGTACCGCTTGCCGAGGGCGGCGACGGCTGCGCGCAGGGCCTGGTGCTCTTCGGTTTCGAGAACGGTGCTCATGCGGTCTCCTCAGAGGCTTCGGGGTCGTGGTCCGTCGGCTCGGTGACGACGGCGAGCAGTGCGCCGACCTCCACCTGGAGGCCGGGTGCGGCGTGCAGCGCGGTGAGGGTGCCGGTGGCGGGGGCGAGGATGCGGTGCTCCATCTTCATCGCCTCCAGCCAGATCAGCGGCTGCCCGGCCTCGACGGCTGCCCCGGCCGCCAGACCCTCGGCGAGGCGGACGACCGTGCCGGGCATCGGGGCGAGCAGGGAACCGGGTTCGGTCCGTTCGGCGGGGTCGGTGAAGCGGGGCAGGGCGGTGAAGGTGTACGAGCCGGTGGCGGTGTCCACGTACACCCGGTCGCCATGTCGCGACACGGTGAAGTGCCGTATGACGCCAGCGGATTCGAGGGTGACGCGGTCGGGGCGGGCGACGACGACGCGGACGCCCTGCGTGTCGACGGCCGGGCCGTCGCGGGTGGTGCGGTAGGTGATCTCGTACTCGCGGCCGTCGGGTTCGCCGCGGTAGCGCCTGAGCTGGGGCTGCGAGGGGAGGTTGCGCCAGGCCCCGAAGCGGGTGACGCCCGCGGTGGTGGTGGTGTGGGCCGCGTCGGCGAGAGCGGTGGCGGTGGCGGCCAGTTGCCCGCCCGCCTCGTCGGGTGCGGGGGTCAGCGCCTGAAGGTGGCGTTCGTAGAAGCCGGTGTCCAGGCGGGCCGCCATGAAGTCCGGGTGGCGCAGGGAGCGTACGAGCAGGTCGCGGTTGGTGACCGGGCCGTGGATGCGGGCGCGTTCCAGGGTGCGGGCGAGGAGGCGTGCGGCTTCGGTGCGGGTGGGGGCGTGCGCGATGACCTTGGCGAGCATCGGGTCGTAGTGCACGCCGACGGTGTCGCCGCCGGTGTACCCGGTGTCCAGGCGTATGCCGGGCTCCTCCGGCACGTCGAGCGAGAGCAGTGCTCCGGTCTGTGGCTGCCAGTCGCGGGCCGGGTCCTCGGCGTAGAGCCGGGCCTCGACGGCGTGTCCGGCCGGGTGCGGGGGTGCGGCGGCGGGCAGCGGTTCACCCTCGGCGGTGCGCAGCTGGAGCGCGACGAGGTCGAGGCCGAACACGGCCTCGGTGACGGGGTGTTCGACCTGGAGGCGGGTGTTCATCTCCAGGAAGTACGGCCGTCCGTCGTCGGTGAGCAGGAATTCGACGGTGCCCGCGCCCCGGTAGCCGACGGCCCGTGCGGCGGCCACGGCGGCGGCGTGCAGCCGGTCGCGCAGCTCGTCACTGAGACCGGGTGCGGGGGCCTCCTCGATGACCTTCTGGTGGCGGCGCTGGAGGGAGCAGTCGCGGGTGCCGAGCGCCCAGACCCCGTCGTGCTCGTCGGCCATGATCTGGACCTCGACATGCCGGCCGCGCTCCACGTACGGCTCGGCGAAGACCTCCCCGTTCCCGAAGGCGGACAGCGCCTCGGCCACTGCGGCAGTCAACTCTTCTTCGAGGTCTACCAGTTCGCGCACGATCCGCATCCCGCGACCGCCCCCGCCCGCCGCCGCCTTCAGCAGCAGCGGCAGGTCCTCGGCGCGGGCCTCGGCCGGGTCGACGGGGGCGAGGAGCGGGACCCCGGCGGCGGCCATCAGTTCCTTGGCTCGGGTCTTGGACGCCATCAGCTCGATGGCCTTGACCGGCGGGCCGACCCAGACCAGCCCCGCGTCCTGCACGGCGGCGGCGAATCCGGCGTTCTCGGAGAGGAAGCCGTACCCGGGATGGACGGCGTCCGCGCCCGCCGCGAGCGCGGCGGCCACGACGAGGTCGCCGCGCAGATACGTGGCGGAGGGCGCGGCCCCCGGGAGCCGCACGGCGGTGTCGGCCTCCCTTACGTGCAGCGCGTCGGCGTCCGCGTCGGAGTACACGGCGACGGTGGCTATACCGAGCGTGCGGCAGGTGCGGAAGATCCGGCAGGCGATCTCGCCTCGGTTGGCGACGAGCAGTGTGGTGATCATGTGGGTGCTCACATCCGGAAGATGCCGAAGCCGCCGCGGGCGCCCTCGACCGGTGCGGTGTGGATGGCGGACAGGCACAGCCCGAGGACGGTCCTGGTGTCGCGCGGGTCGATGACCCCGTCGTCGTACAGCCGCCCGGACAGGAACATCGGCAGGGACTCGGACTCGATCTGCTGCTCGACCATGGCACGGAGTCCGGCGTCGGCCTCGTCGTCGTACGGCTGCCCCTTCGCGGCGGCGGAGGCGCGGGCGACGATGGAGAGCACCCCGGCCAGCTGCTGCGGGCCCATGACGGCGGACTTGCTGCTGGGCCAGGCGAACAGGAAGCGCGGGTCGTAGGCCCGGCCGCACATGCCGTAGTGGCCGGCGCCGTAGGAGGCGCCCATCAGCACGGACAGATGCGGGACCCTGGAGTTCGACACCGCGTTGATCATCATCGCGCCGTGCTTGATGATGCCGCCCTGCTCGTACTCCTTGCCGACCATGTAGCCGGTGGTGTTGTGCAGGAACAGCAGCGGGATGTCACGCTGGTTGGCGAGCTGGATGAACTGGGCGGCCTTCTGCGACTCCTCGCTGAACAGCACGCCCTGCGCGTTGGCGAGGATGCCGACCGGATAGCCGTGCAGCCGGGCCCATCCCGTGACCAGGCTCGTCCCGTAGAGCGGTTTGAAGGCGTCGAAGTCCGAGCCGTCGACCAGCCGGGCGATGACCTCGCGCGGGTCGAAGGGCACCTTCAGGTCGCCGGGCACGATGCCGATCAGCTCGTCCTCGTCGTACTTGGGCGGCTCGGCCGGGCCCGGATCGGCGTGCGCCTTGCGCCAGTTGAGGCGGGCGACGACCCGGCGGGCCTGGCGCAGCGCGTCCTGCTCGTCGACGGCGAAGTGGTCGGCGAGGCCGGAGGTGCGCGCGTGCATCTCGGCGCCGCCGAGCGATTCGTCGTCGCTCTCCTCGCCGGTGGCCATCTTCACCAGCGGCGGACCGCCGAGGAAGACCTTGGACCGCTCCTTGATCATGACGGTGTGGTCGGACATGCCGGGGACGTACGCCCCACCGGCCGTGGAGTTCCCGAAGACGACGGCCACGGTCGGGATGCCGGCGGCCGACAGCCGGGTGAGGTCGCGGAAGAGCGCCCCGCCGGGGATGAAGATCTCCTTCTGGGACGGGAGGTCGGCGCCGCCCGACTCGACGAGGCTGATGGTCGGCAGCCGGTTGGCGAAGGCGATCTCGTTGGCGCGCAGGGCCTTCTTCAGCGTCCAGGGGTTGGAGGCGCCGCCGCGTACGGTCGGGTCGTTGGCGGTGATCAGGCACTCCACGCCCTCGACCACTCCGATCCCGGTGACGAGCGAGGCACCCACCGCGTAGTCGCTCCCCCAGGCGGCGAGCGGCGACAGCTCCAGGAACGGGGTGTCCTGGTCGATGAGCAACTCGATGCGCTCACGGGCCAGCAGCTTGCCGCGTGCGCGGTGCCGCTCGACGTACTTCTCGCCGCCGCCCTCCAGTGCCTTGGCGTGCGCGGCGTCGAGACCGGCGAGCTTGTCGAGCATGGCGGCGCGGTTGGCGGTGTAGTCGGGGCTCGCGGTGTCGAGCCCGGTGGGCAGGACGGTCATGCGTGCACCTCCGGTGCGTCGGTGCTGTCCATCGGGGGTACGGGGGGCTCGCCGTCCCGTGTCGGCAGCAGGGTCACGGAGGCCTCGCCGTCCGACACCGGCAGCAGGGTCACGGGTACGGGCAGGTGGCGTGAGCGCAGCCACTCCCCCAGCGCCTTGGCCTGCGGGTCGAAGCGGTGCTGGGCGGCGACGCCCTCGCCGAGGAGCCCGGGGACGGTGAAGTTCAGGGCGCGCAGGTTCGGCAGGACATGGCGTACGACGGGGAGTGCGGCGGTCTCCGGGAGCAGTTCCCGGAACCGCTCGACGGTCAGTTCGTGGGCCAGCCACCGCCACGCCTCGTCGTCGCGCACCCACACCCCGACGTTCGCGTCCCCGCCCTTGTCGCCGCTGCGGGCGCCCGCGACGAGCCCGAGCGGGACGGTACGGGTGGGCCCGGCGGCCAACGGATCCGGCAGCGGGGGCTGTTCGGCTTCCTGGAGGGCCCGGGTGCGGGCGGGCGGCTCCTGCACTTCCCGCCGCCCGTCCGGGAGCACGGCGACATGGGTCACCTCTCCCGCCGGTATGTACCGGGCCTCGAACACCCCGTAGGGCGCGCCCTTTCCGGGCGGGGCGGTGACGTGGAAGCCCGGGTAGCTGCCGAGGGCCAGTTCGATCGCGGCGCCGGAGAGGGCGCGCCCGACGACGTCCGGTTCCTGGTCACGGACGACGAGCCGGAGCAGGGCGCTCGCGGTCTCCTCGGTCGCGGCGTCGGCCCGGTCGGTACGGGCGAGCTCCCACCGCACCTCGTCGGGCTGCCTCCCGGCACGTGCGAAGGCGTCCGCGAACTGGTCCCGGACGAGTTGCGCCTTGGCCTCGATGTCGAGTCCGGTGAGCACGAAGACGACCTCGCCCCGCCAGCCGCCGAGCCGGGTGAGCCCGGCCTTGAGGGTGGGCGGCGGGGCCTCACCGCGCACCCCGGAGATCCTGACCCGGTCGGGGCCCTGCCGCGCCAGTCGTACGGTGTCGAGCCGGGCGGTGACGTCGGGTCCCGCGTACCGGGCGCCGCCGGTCTCGTACAGCAGTTGGGCGGTGACCGTGCCGACGTCGACGACGCCGCCGGTTCCGTCGTGCTTGGTGATGACGGACGTGCCGTCGGCGTGGATCTCGGCGACGGGGAAGCCGGGGCGCCGGAGGTCGTGGCCGCGGAAGAAGGAGTAGTTCCCGCCGGTGGCCTGGGTGCCGCACTCCAGCACGTGCCCGGCGACGACGGCTCCGGCGAGCGCGTCGTGGTCGTCGGGTCCCCAGCCGAAGTGGGCGGTGGCGGGCCCGGTGACGAGCGCGGCGTCGGTGACCCGGCCGGTGACGACGACGTCGGCCCCGGCCCGCAGGCAGGCGGCGATGCCGTCGCCCCCGAGGTAGGCGTTGGCGGTGAGGTATCCGTCGGGGACGGGCAGGCTGTCGCCCTCGACGTGCGCGACGCGCACGGGCACGCCCACCTTGTCGGCCAACTCCCTTACGGCGTCGGCCAGTCTGGTCGGGTTGAGGCCGCCCGCGTTGGTGACGATCCGCACCCCGCGCTCCCGGGCGAGCCCGAGGCCCTCCTCCAGTTGCCGCAGGAAGGTGGTGGCGTAGCCGCGCGAGGGGTCCTTCAGCCGGCTGCGGCCGAGGATGAGCATGGTGAGCTCGGCTAGGTAGTCGCCGGTGAGGATGTCGAGGGGGCCGCCGGTGAGCATCTCGCGCACGGCGTCGAAGCGGTCGCCGTAGAACCCGGAAGCGTTGCCGATCCGCAGCGGGGCGGGCACGGGCGCGTCCGTCACTTGCCGCTCCCCTGCTTCGGGGCGCGTCCGGGTCCGGCGGGCCCGGCGAAGGCCTGGGCGATGTCCAGCCAGGTGTCGGCGTCCGCCCCCTCGGCCCGTACGGCGAGGTCGTCGCGGTGGGCGCGCTGGGTGACGAGCAGGCAGAAGTCGTGCAGCGGCCCGGTGACCCGCTGGGCGGCGCCCTCCGGCCCGTAACCGATCAACTCCCCACCGGGTGCGATCAGTTCTACCCGGAACTCCTCGTCGGGCGCCTTGATCCCCCGTACGAGGAAGGCGTAGTCCCGGGCCCGTACCCCGATGCGGGCGACGTGCCGCAGCCGGGCGGTGGGGGCGCGGGTGACACCGAGTGCGTCGGCCACGTCCTGGCCGTGCGCCCAGGTCTCCATGAGCCGCCCGGTCGCCATCGATGCGACGCTCATGGGCGGCCCGTACCAGGGAAACCGGGTCCCGGCGGGGGCCGCGCGCAGGGCTTCCTGAAGCCGCTCCCGCCCGGTGCGCCAGCGAGTGAGCAGGGCGCCCGGGGCGTACGCCGCCACGACGGCGCCGGCGGCCTCGCCGACGAAGCCCTCGGGGTCCCGCATCGCCCGCGCGACCTCGCCGCCGAACCGCTCGGGGTCGGTGGCGGAGAGCAGGGCGACCTCGTCGGTCCAGCTCAGATGGGCCACCTGATGGGCGATGCTCCACCCTGCGGCGGGCGTCGCCGACGCCCATTGCGACTCGCTCAACTTGGCTACCAGCAGGTCGAGTTCCTCGCTCTCACTGCGGAGATCGTCGAGCACGGCTGAGGCATCGGACACGGTGCGCTCCCCTCGGGGCGTGGCGGTGTGCCCCGGAGCCTGCCAGCGGGACAGAAAACAATCAAGCATGCTTGCATTATTTTTGCCCGCGCGGACACCCCCCGCGCGAACGACCCTGCGGGGTCCCCGGGGGGTGGCCACGGATGACCGGAGTTGGCCGGGATGGCCGGGGACACCTGGGGGATACCCCCACCGTCACCAGTGGCCTCAGGCAGTCACGTGCCCGGCGGGCAGCCCCATCGACCGGGAATCCGATTTCAAGAAGGATTACTGATGTTCGAAGAAGCCCGACCGGGCACGTCGGACATGCCGGAAGGCATTCCGGCCCAGCCGTTCAGCCAATCCCTGGGAATGACACAGCCATGTTTGAGACCGTACGGAAGAACCACCGCCTCCGGCCCGCCATCGTGGGCCTCTGCCTGGCCGCCGCGCTGACCGGAATCACCGCCTGCGCGGATTCGACCCCTTCCGATTCCGGGAAGCCGAAGAGCCCCGGCCAGTCGTCCCACCAGAATTCCAAGGCCCCGGCTGCCGTGAAGCCGTCGGCGTCCGCTGCCTCCCTCCGTATGGTCGCGAACGGTGACCACAGCCTGGCCTTCCATGTCACCCCCGGCCGGCTCCCGGCCCTGGTCCTGGACGCGGGCGGCGGCGAGGACTCGTCGTACTGGAAGAAGATGGCGCCCGACCTGGCCAAGAGGACCGGTTCCATGGTCGTCACGTACGACCGGGCCGGAATGGGAAAGAGCGACGAGGTTCCCGGGGCGTGGAAAGTCGAGAACGCGGTGTCCGATCTGAAGGCCGGACTGACACAGCTGGGAATCACCCATGACGTGATCCTGGTTTCGCATTCCCAGGCGGGCGAGGTCGCCACCTATTTCGCCAAGGAGAACCCGAATTGGCTCGCGGGCGCCGTCCTCGTCGACGGAAGTCTGCCCGAGTTCTACACGGACGAGGAGACGGCGAGGATCGAAGCCGCGAACAAGGCGCAGGTGGCGGCCCTCAAGGACCAGCCCTCGACGCAGCAGACCCGCCAACTGCTCGCCACCGCGGAGGGCTACGGCCCGACGCACCGCGCGTACCACCAGATCTCCTGGCCCCGGAGCGTCCCGGCGACGGCCATCGTGTCGGAGAAGACCCCCTTTGAAACACCCGAGGACGCGCAGCTCTGGCGAAACGCCCAGCAGGAGTTCGTGAAGGGGGCCCCGAACCGCGACCTCGTCACCGCCGCGAAGAGCTCGCACGACATCGCGGGCGACCGCCCGGACGTCATTGTCACGGCGGTCGGGAAGATGCTGAAGGCGGTGGGCTGACGATCCCGCCCCGCCGACCGGCCCCTCACGGAGGAACCGGCCGGACGGACAGGGGTACGGGTCGGAGCGTCCCGGGTCAGAGTGCCGCGACGTGGTACGGGGAGACGTTCATCCCCGTCGGCCATGATCAGACGGGGCGGGCAGGTCGGGGCGGGCTGCCCGGCGCCCCGCAGGCCAGGAGGCGCGGCAACGGCCCAGGCGATTCCAGCCAGGACGACTCGGCCACCCGGCCTCCGTCTTAGGTGGGCCTTCGGGACGCCCAGGCGCCCGGCTCAGCCGCCCGCCGCCTTGCGCCGGCCCCTCACCTGGCTGCGCACCGCGCCCATGCTCGCCCCGATGACCAGGGCGATGGCCAGGGCGTCCGTGGTGGAGAGCGCCTGGTTGAGGATGAGGAAGCCCGCCGTGGCCGCGATCGCCGGTTCCAGGCTCATCAGGATCGCGAAGGTGGGCGCGGGCAGCCTGCGCAGCGCGATGAGTTCGAGGGTGTACGGGAGGACCGAGCTCAGCAGCGCGACGGCCGCGCCCAGTCCGAGCGTGCTGGGGACCAGGAGCTTCGAGCCCGCGTCCATGATGCCGAGCGGCAGCGAGAGCACCGCCGCGACCACCATCGCCATGGCCAGCCCGTCGGCCTGCGGGAAGCGGCGGCCGGTGCGGGCGCTGAAGATGATGTACGCCGCCCACATGACTCCCGCGCCCAGCGCGTACGCGGCGCCCACCGGATCGAGCCGGTCGAAGCCGCCGCCGCTCAGCAGCAGGACGCCGCCCAGCGCGAGGGCCGCCCAGACCACGTTGACCAGGCGGCGCGAGGCGAACACCGAGAGGGCGAGCGGGCCCAGCACCTCCAGGGTGACGGCCGCGCCGAGCGGGATGCGGTCGGCGGCCTGGTAGAAGAGCGTGTTCATGCCTCCCATCGCGACGCCGAACGCGAGCACCGTTCCCCAGTCGGCGCGCGAGTGGCCGCGCAGCTTCGGGCGGCAGACGACGAGCAGCACCAGCGCGGCGGCGACCAGCCGCAGTGTGACGACACCCAGGGCGCCGGCCTTCGGCATCAGCATGACCGCGACCGCCGCTCCGAACTGGACGGAGAGGGCGCCCCCCACCACCAGCGCGACCGGCGCGAGCGCGGCTCCGCGCCCACCGACGGGGGCCGGACCGCCCGGTTCAGCGAGGGCGGTGACCGCCTCCGGGACAGTGACTGCTGCGGCCGATTCCGCGGCGGTGCCCTGGTCGTTCACCTGTGGCCCTGACTTTCCTGAGTTCACGAACACGATAAGTGCAACACATTGCACTTTGGGATTGAAGATACTGCACTCATCCCGTGCAGCCCGTCTCCTCACCGTAGGCACCCCCGCGCGGCGCGTGAAATGCCGACTGGGCTCTCGTTATGCTTCCTACGCATGAGCAGAGGACAAGGCGCGGACCGGGGCGCGGAAACAGGCCGGGCCGCAGGCCGGGCCACGGACCGGGCATCGGGCCGAACCGCGGGCCGCGCCCCCGGGCGCGCGGTCGAGATCCGGCATCTGCGCGCGTTCCTCGCCGTGGCCGACGAGTCCAGCGTCACCCGGGCCGCCGCCCGGCTCCGGCTCACCCAGCCCGCCGTCTCACGGACCCTGGCCGCCCTGGAGCAGCACCTCGGCATCCGGCTCGTCGACCGCTCCACCCACCACCTGGTCCTCACCCCCGAAGGCGTCGCCTTCCGGGACAAGGCCGCCGCCGCGGTGGCCGCGTTCGACGCGGCGATCGACCCCGGCGGGCTGCGGCGCCGGCCGCTGCGGCTGGGGCACCCCTGGTCCGCGTTCGGCCGGTACACCACACCGCTGCTCCGCGGCTGGCAGGAGCGGTATCCGCAGACCCCGCTCGAACTCCTGCGGATCGACGACCGCACGGCCGGGCTGACCCGGGGCGAGGTCGATGCCGCGCTGCTGCGCGGGCCCGTCGAGGCGCCCGGCCTCCTCACCGAGGTGCTGTACGACGAGGAGCGGGTCGCGGCCGTGGCGGCGGACGGCCCACTGGCCGCCCGCACCGCGCTCCGGCTCGCCGACCTGGCGACCGGCACCGTCGTCCTGAACACCGTCTCCGGCACCACCACCCCCGACCTGTGGCCGCCGTCCGCGCGCCCCGCCGCCACCCTCACCGTCGCCAACACCGACGACTGGCTGACCGCCATCGCCGCGGGCCGGGGCACCGGGGTCTCCACCGCCTCGACCGCCGGCATGCACCCGCACGCGGGCGTCGTCTACCGCCCGCTCACCGACGCCCCGACCGTGCCGGTACTGCTCGCCCGCCGCGACGCCCCCGGCCACCCGGCACTGGCGGACCTCGTCGCGCTGGCCCGGGAGATCGTGGCGCGAGACGTCTCGGAATGAGGGCATTTCCCGGCGCAGAGGCGTAGTTGGGGTGCAGTGAATGAGGGATGCACCGGACGCTTCTCCTGGGGAAACCATGTCGGGCAGCATCAACGTGCACGGAACCGTGGCCGCCGGCTTCGAGGCGGTAAAGGCCGGCGATGGCGGCCGTCAGGGCCTGTCAGGCCCCAGCCCCTCCGCCAGCACCTCCGCCAGATGCCGGGCCCGCACCCCGCCCAGCTGCTCCAGCTGGGTGCGGCAGGAGAACCCGTCCGCCAGGATCTCCGTGCCGGGCGCCGCTTCCCGTACCGCCGGAAGCAGCGCGTCCTCGGCGCAGGCCGCGGACACCTCCCAGTGGCCGCGTTCGAAGCCGAAGTTTCCGGCCAGGCCGCAGCAGCCTCCCGTCAACTCGCCTGTCAGGCCCGCCCGTGCGCGCAGGCGGCGGTCCGGTTCGTCGCCCAGGACCGCGTGCTGGTGGCAGTGCGTCTGGCCGGTGACCGGGCGGTCCAGGTGCGGGGGCTGCCAGTCGGGGGCGTACTTCTCCAGGTACTCGGCCAGGGTGTGGACAGCGGCGGCCAGTTCGGCGGCGCGGGGGTCGTCGGGGAGGAGTTCCGGGAGGTCGCCGCGGAGGGTGGCCGCGCAGCTCGGTTCGAGGACGATCACGGGGCTGTCGTGGGTGCCGGTCAGCCGGTCCAGGGTGCGGCGCATCACCTTGCGGGCCTTGTCCAGCTGGCCGGTGGAGACGTAGGTGAGGCCGCAGCACAGTCCGCGGCCGGGCGTGAGCACCCGGCGGCCCGTCGCCGCCTCCACGACCTTCACCGCCGCCCGGCCCACCTCGGGCGAGAGGTGTTCGGTGAAGGTGTCGGGCCAGATGGCGGCCACCTCGTCGTTGGAGAGGATGAACGTCCCTTTGCCCCAGCGCCGGTTCAGCCAGCGGCTGTACGTCTCCCGCGCCAGTACCGGGATCCCCCGCTCCGGCGCGATGCCCGCCAGCCGCTTGGCGAGCGCCGCGAGCGGCCGGACCCGGGCCGCCGCGTTCAGCGCGCCCGCGAAGGGGGACGCCAGGCGCAGCCACAGCGGGAGCCATCCCAGCGCGTAGTGGGCGGCGGGGCGCATCCGGTGCCGGTAGTGGTGGTGCAGGAACTCCGCCTTGTACGTGGCCATGTCGACGCCCACCGGGCAGTCGCTGCGGCAGCCCTTGCAGGACAGGCACAGGTCGAGCGCGTCGCGTACCTCCGTGGAGCGCCAGCCGTCCGTGATCACCCCGCCCGCGGGGCCGGCCAGCATCTCGTGCAGCAGCCGGGCCCGGCCGCGGGTGGAGTGGGCCTCCTCGCCGGTCGCGCGGAAGGACGGGCACATCACGGCCGGTCCCGCGGCTTCCCGTGTACGGCACTTGGCGACGCCGACGCACCTGCGCACCGCGGCCGAGAAGTCGCCGCCGTCGTGCGGGTAGCCGAAGGTCACGTCGACGGGCTCGCGGGGCAGTACGTCGAAGCGCAGGTTCTCGTCCAGGCGGGCGGGGCGGGCGAGGATGCCGGGGTTCATGCCGCCGTCCGGGTCCCAGAGGTCCTTGAACCGGGAGAACAGGGCCACCAGTTCGCTCCCGTACATCCTGGGCAGGAGTTCGGCGCGTGCCTGGCCGTCGCCGTGCTCCCCGGACAGTGATCCGCCGTGTGCGACGACGAGCGAGGCGAGTTCCTCGGAGAAGCGGCGGAAGCGGGCCACTCCGGCGGCGCTCAGCAGGTCGAAGTCGATCCGGACGTGGATGCAGCCGTCGCCGAAGTGCCCGTACGGGGTGCCGCGCAGCGCGTGCTCGGTGAGCAGGGCGCGGAAGTCGCGGAGGTAGGGGCCGAGCCGGGCGGGCGGCACGGCGCAGTCCTCCCAGCCGGGCCAGGCCTCGTTGCCGTCCGGTGTGCGGGTGGCCGTTCCCGCCGCGTCCTCCCTGATCCGCCACAGCGCGCGCTGCCCGGCGGGGTCGGTGACGACGGCGGCGTCCACCGCGTCCGGGGACGCGGCGCGCACGATTCGTTCGGCGTGGGCCCGCGCCTCGGCCGGGGTGGCGCCGCCCGTCTCGGCGAAGAGCCAGGCGGCGCCGCGCGGCAGCCCGGCCGGTTCGCGTACGAGGTCGGCGGCCATGCCCTCGACGGTCAGCGGGTGGTGCGGGAGGAGGCCGGGGGCGGCCTCGGCGGCGGCGGACTCGTCGGCGTAGCCGAGTACGGCGAGTGCGCGGGCCGCCGGTGCCTCGACGAGCCGCAGCGTCGCCTCCGTCACCACGCCGAGCGTGCCCTCGCTGCCGCAGAACGCGCGGGCGGGGTCGGGGCCGCGTTCGGGCAGCAGCGCGTCCAGGGCGTATCCCGAGATGCGGCGCGGGAGTTCGGGGAATCCGGTGCGCAGGAGGGCGAGGTGGGCGGCGACGAGTTCGTGGAGTCCGGCGGGTCCCTCGGCGCCCCGTTCCAGGCGCAGGGTGTCGCCGCCGTAGCGGGTGACGGTCAGGGCGTGGACGTTGTCGGCGGTGGTGCCCCAGGCGACCGAGTGCGAACCGCAGGAGTTGTTGCCGATCATGCCGCCGATCGTGCAGCGGCTGTGCGTGGAGGGGTCCGGGCCGAAGGTGAGCCCGTGCGGGGCGGCGGCGGCCCGCAGGTCGTCCAGGACGACGCCCGGCTGGACCACTGCCGTACGGGATCCGGCGTCCAGTTCGACGACGGACCGCAGATGCCGGGTGAGGTCGAGGACGACGCCGGTGCCGGTGGCCTGCCCGGCGATGGACGTACCGCCGCCGCGCGGCACGACGGGCACCCCGTACGCACGGCAGACGGCGAGCGCGGCGGCGATGTCGTCGGCGTCGCGCGGGGCGACGACCCCGAGCGGCACCCGGCGGTAGTTGGAGGCGTCCATCGTCGTCAGGGCCCGCGCGGTGGCGTCGAACGCGACCTCGCCGCGGACGGCTGACCGCAGTTCGTCGGCGAGCGCGGTGCGGTCGGTGCCGGTCGTCTTCTCACGAGGTGCCATCCGGCCAGGATGCCGCCGGTCCGGCCCGTGGTCATGCGGCCCTGTGCGTTTCTTCCGAAAACGTCAATACGTCGGAATCCGTCCGGCCCTCACATCGGGCTCTCAAACATTTACGCAACAGAGTGCACCACAAGTACTTCCCAAACAGATCGTCAATTCTCATATAGTGACTGAGACTTGTCTGGGAATAATCTGTTCCAGTTGTCGCATTTGCTCTCTCCCGTACCGACTCGTCCGAACCGTCCCGTCCGTCACCGTCCGCCCCCCAAGGACTCCGCTTGCGCCCCTCAACCAGGCCGACCGCACTGGCCCTGCTGGTCACGGTGGCCATCACCGGATCACTGTGCCTCTGGGCGGTCGTCGCCGCCCCCGACTCGGCCAGGACCGCTGTGGCATGGGGGGCGGGAGCCGCCGCCGTGCTGCTGTCCGTCTCCGTCGCCACCACCGTCCACGCCCGCGCCACGGTGCGCCGACTGCGGGCGATGCACGCGGCCGAGAGCAGCCGGTTCACCGCCGAGACCTCACGGATGGTGTCGGCCTCCGCCTACGACGCCCAGCGGTTCACCGCCGAAACGGCGAGGATGAAATCGGCTGCCGCCGCCGAGAACGCCAGGCTCACCGAGCAGGCCGCGGCCGACGTCAAGCGGTTCACCGCCGAGAACGCCAGGCTCAAGGCCCGCGTCTCCCGCAGCGAGACCGAACGCTCCGCCGCCATCGCCGCGTGCGCCAACGCCGCGGGCCGGATGCAGGCACTCGCCACGAGCATGCTCGCCGACCTGCGCGACATGGAGAACCGGCACGCCTCCGAGGACGTCCTGGGCGATCTGCTGCACCTGGACCACCGCACCGCCCAGGCGGGCCGGCTGGCCGACTCCATCGCCGTGCTGACCGGTGCGCGTTCCGGACGCCGCTGGGCGAAGCCCATCGTCATGGAATCCATCCTGCGCGGCGCGATGGGCCGGATCAGCGGCTACCAGCGCATCCGTCTCCACTCCACCAGTGATGTCGCCGTCGCCGGGCACGCCGCCGAGGGCGTCATGCACGCGCTGGCCGAACTCCTCGACAACGCGGCGAACTTCTCGCCCCCCACGGCCGAGGTCCACGTGTACGTGGAAGAGGTGCCGGCCGGCATCGTGCTGACCGTCGAGGACAGCGGTCTGGTCATGAGCGATGTGCAGCTGCGCCGCGCCGAGAGCGCCGTCTCCGCGACCAACCAGGACCTGGCCGGCCTCTCCGGCACCCGGCTCGGCCTCGCCGTCGTCGGCCGGCTGGCCCGCAAGCACGGGCTGACGGTCTCGTTCCGGCCGTCGGCGCGCGGCGGTACGGGCGCGCTGATGATGCTCCCGCAGGAGATCATCACCAGAACCCCGGCGCAGGCACCGGCCTCGGCATCGGCCCCGGCATCGTTGTCGACCCCGACACCGGCACCGGCACCGACGCGGGAACCCGCTGCCACGCCGGTGACCGCTCCCCCGCGTGAGCCCGAGCCGGTCCACGCGTCCGGAGCCGACCGGACCGACCAGGCAGACCAGGGAGACCACACCGTGGCCCCGGACGGCTCCCGCACCCAGGACATCCCGCGCCCCGACTCCGCGTCGGAGACCACCGGCGGCCTCCCCCGGTTCGGCGAGAGCGGCCTCCCCAAGCGCTCCCGCGGCCGCACCCTGGCCGCCGCCGAGTCCCGCGCCAGGGCTGCCGGTGAATCCGACGCCGACGCAACCGACGGACCGAACCCCCGGACCCGTACGTCCGACCCCAAGGCCCAGGCAGCCCGCTTCAGCAGCTTCCGCCAGGCCGTACGGCCCAACTCACCGCACCCGGAAGGCAACACCCGATGACCGCGACCACGGACGAGAAGCTCAACTGGCTGCTGGAGGGGCTCCTTGAGCGCACCCCCGGCGCCCGCCACGCCCTCGTGCTGTCCAGGGACGGCCTGAAACTGTGCCGGACCCCCGAGCTCTCCGTCGACCAGGCTGACCAGCTGGCCGCGATCTCGGCCGGCATCCAGAGCCTGTCGCACGGCGCGTCCGTCGAGTTCGGCGACGGCACCGGCGGCGTACGGTCCGCGATGACCGAGTTCTACGGCGGCGTGCTGTTCATCGTGGAGGCGGGTGCGGGCGCCCATCTCGCCGTCGTCGCCTCCGAGGACGCCGATGTCGGCCTCGTCGGGCACAACATGAGCGAGCTCGTCGAGCAGCTCGGCGAACACCTCGTCGCCCCGCCGCGCGAACCCTCCGAGACCACCGGGACCACCGAGAAAACGGCCGTATGACGCCGCGTCCCCGTCCCGGCCGGGACGACGCCCCGGACCGGCTGTACACCCTCACCGGGGGCCGCAGCCACTCCGATTCGGCCGCCTTCGACCTGGTGACGCTCGTCGTCTCGGAATGCGAACCGGCCCCCGGTATGCAGTCGGAGCACGTCGCGATCCTGCGGATGTGCGAACGGCCCACCGCGGTCGTCGAGATCGCCGCGAGCCTGAACCTGCCGGTCAGCATCGTGCGCATCCTGCTGTGCGACCTGCTCGACACCGGCAGGATCAGCGCCCGTCATCCTCGTACCGCACGCGTCGCGGACCGGCTCCCCGACCCCGACATCCTGGAACAGGTGCTCGTTGGACTCCGCAACCTCTGACCGTGCCGCCCTGCAGGCCACGGCCGACAACGGACTGAAAATAGTCGTCGTCGGTGGCTTCGGGGTAGGCAAGACCACCATGGTCCGATCCGTGAGCGAGATCCGTCCGCTCAACACGGAGGAGACGATGACCCGCGCGGGCGAGGCGGTCGACCACCTCGACGGCGTGCAGTCGAAGACGTCCACCACCGTCGCCTTCGACTTCGGCCGGATCACCCTCGACGCACGCTCGGTGCTGTACCTGTTCGGCGCACCCGGCCAGGAGCGCTTCTGGTTCCTTTGGGACCGGCTGTTCTCCGGGACGCTCGGTGCCGTCGTACTCGTCGACACCCGGCGCCTCGCCGACTCCTGGTACGCCATCGACCGGCTGGAGCACCACGGCACGCCGTTCATCGTGGCGTGCAACGACTTCGGCGGCCCGCTCCACACCGAGCAGCAGATCCGTGAGGCGCTCGACCTCTCCGAGGACGTACCGCTCGTGGAGTGCGACGCCCGGGACCGGTCCTCCAGCAAGTACGTACTGATCACCCTGGTGGAGCACCTCTACGCCCTCTCCAAGGGCACGATCAGCTCCTCCGCCGCCGCCCGTCCGGAATCCACGCCGGAGAAGACCCCGGAGCACACCACGTGACCCAGCCCACCGAACCACCCCCGGGCTGCCCGGCGCACGGCCGCGTGCCCCTGTCCGGGCCACGGTTCCAGACCGAACCCACCCAGCTGTACCGGGAGATGCGCCGCGACCACGGCGCCGTGGCGCCCATCGCCCTGGACGGCGACATTCCGGCCTGGCTGGTGCTCGGCTACCGCGAGCTGCACCAGGTCACCAGTGACCCGGTGCTGTTCAGCCGCGACTCCGACCTGTGGAACCAGTGGGTGCACATCCCCGACGACTGGCCGCTGCTGCCGATGATCGGCCGCAAACAGCCGTCGATCCTCTACACGGTCGGCCCCCGGCACGTCGAGCGCGCCCGCATGATCAGCGACGCCCTGGACGCGGTCGACCCGTTCGCCCTCAAGCGTTACGCGGAGGAGTTCGCCGACGAGCTGATCGACCGGTTCTGCTCCAGGGGCGGGACCGACATCATCGCCGAGTACGCGATGCTGCTCCCGGCCCGCGTCCTGGCACGGATCTACGGCTTCAGCGACGAGGTCGGCGACGCGCTCGTCGGCTCGATCAACGACATGATCGACGGCCGGGAGCGCGCGCTCGCCGGCCAGCAGCACCTCGCCACCTCGATGTTCCAGCTGCTGGCCGACAAGCACGCCGAACCCGACGACGACGTCGCGACCCGGATGCTGGCCGACCCCGGCGGCTTCACGGACGAGGAGATCGCCCAGGACCTGATGGTCATGATGGCCGCGGGCCACCAGCCGACCGCCGACTGGATGGGCAACTCGCTGCGGCTGATGCTCACCGACGACCGCTTCGCCGCCTCGCTCTCGGGCGGCCGGCACAGCGTCGCCGAGGCCATGAACGAAGTGCTGTGGGAGGACACCCCGACGCAGAACATCGCGGGCCGCTGGGCCTCACGCGACACCCACCTCGGGGGCCGCCACATCCAGGCGGGCGAACTGCTCGTCCTGAGCTTCGCCGCCGCCAACGCCGACCCGCAGGTCCGCACCGACGGCTCCGCGCTGACCGGCGGCAACAACGCGTTCCTGTCCTTCGGCCACGGCGAGCACCGCTGCCCCTTCACGGCCCAGGAGACCGCCGAGGTCATCGCCCGTACCGGCATCGAGGTACTGCTCGACCGCCTCCCGGACATCGACCTCGCCGTCCCCGCCGCACAGCTCACCCGACGCCCGTCCCCCTGGCTGCGGGGACTGACGGACCTGCCCGTCGCCTTCACACCCACCCCTGCCACGGGACCCGCCACAGGATCTGCCATCGGAGGCCAGCAATGACCCGGATCGTCCTCGACCCCTTCGTCACCGACCTCGACGGCGAGAGCGCCGCGCTGCGCGCCGCGGGCCCGCTCGCCGAGGTGGAACTGCCGGGCGGGGTGAACTGCTACGCGGTCACCCACCACGCCGAGGCGCGGCAGCTGCTGACCGACACCCGGATCGTGAAGGACATCAACGTCTGGGGCGCCTGGCAGCGCGGCGAGATACCCCTGGACTGGCCGCTGATCGGCCTCGCCAACCCGGGCCGCTCCATGCTGACCGTCGACGGAAGCGACCACCGCCGGCTCCGCACGCTGGTGGCGCAGGCCCTGACGGTGAAGCGGGTGGAACGGCTGCGCACCGGCATCGAGGCGCTCACGACCGCGAGCCTGGACCGCCTCGCGGCCCTGCCCAAGGGCGAAAAGATCGACCTGAAGGCGGAGTTCGCCTACCCGCTGCCGATGAACGTCATCAGCGAACTGATGGGCGTCGACGCGGCCGACCACCCCCGCCTCAAGGAACTGTTCGAGAAGTTCTTCTCGACGCAGACGCCGCCGGAGGAGGTCCCGCAGATGATGGCGGACCTCGGCGCGCTCTTCACGAAGATCGTCGACAGCAAGCGGGCCGTGCCGGGCGACGACCTGACCAGCGCCCTGATCGCGGCCTCCGAGGACGGCGACCACCTCAGCAACGAGGAGATCGTCAACACCCTCCAGCTGATCATCGCGGCCGGCCACGAGACCACGATCAGCCTGATCGTGAACGCTGTCGTCGCCCTCCAGACCCACCCCGAGCAGCGCAAGCAGGTGCTCGGCGGCGAGGTGCCGTGGGACAACGTCATCGAGGAGACCCTGCGCTGGAACACCCCGACCTCACACGTCCTGATCCGCTTCGCGACCGAGGACGTACCGGTCGGCGACAAGGTCCTCCCCAAGGGCGAGGCCCTGATCGTCTCGTTCGGCGCGCTGGGCCGCGACGAGCAGCAGTACGGGCCGACCGCCGCCGAGTTCGACGTCACCCGCTCCCCCAACCGCCACATCGCCTTCGGTCACGGCCCGCACGTCTGCCCGGGTGCCGCACTGTCCCGGCTGGAGGCGGGGGTCGCACTCCCCGCGCTCTACGAGCGCTTCCCGGAGCTCGACCTCGCGGTCCCCGCATCCGAGCTGCGCAACAAGCCGATCGTCACCCAGAACGACCTGTTCGACCTCCCGGTCGAACTGGGCTGACCGGCACACCCGGCGAGCATCCGACGGGGCGCGCGATCCGGCATCCACGAACCGGATCGCGCGTCTCATCCGACGGACAGGATGCGTAGCCGCCGTACCGAGGGGCTACGCTCCGAGTCGTGGCCGACATCCAGATTCCCGCTGACATCAAGCCCACCGACGGACGCTTCGGCGCCGGTCCTTCCAAGGTTCGGACGGAGGCGCTCGACGCGCTGGCCGCCACCGGAACCTCGCTCCTCGGTACATCCCACCGCCAGGCTCCGGTGAAGAACCTGGTCGGCGCGGTACGTGACGGAGTGCGCGACCTCTTCTCCCTCCCCGAGGGCTACGAGGTGATCCTGGGCAACGGCGGCTCCACCGCCTTCTGGGACATCGCGACGCACGGTCTGATCGAGTCGAAGTCCCAGCACCTCAACTTCGGTGAGTTCTCCTCGAAGTTCGCGAAGGCCGCCAAGCTCGCCCCGTGGCTGGCCGACCCGACCGTCATCGCCTCCGACCCGGGCACCCACCCGGACCCGAAGGCCGAGGCGGGCGTCGACGTCTACGCCTTCACCCACAACGAGACCTCGACCGGTGTCGCCGCGCCCGTCAAGCGCGTCGCGGGTGCCGACGAGGGCTCCCTGGTCCTGGTGGACGCCACCTCCGGCGCGGGCGGCCTGCCGGTCGACATCGCCGAGACGGACGTCTACTACTTCGCCCCGCAGAAGTCCTTCGCCTCCGACGGCGGCCTGTGGATCGGCGTCTTCTCCCCGGCGGCCCTGGAGCGCGCGGCCCGCGTCCACGCCTCCGGGCGTCACATCCCGGAGTTCTTCTCGCTGCCCACGGCGATCGACAACTCCCTGAAGAACCAGACGTACAACACCCCGGCCCTGGCCACGCTGTTCCTCCTGAACGAGCAGCTGACCTGGATGAACACCCAGGGCGGCCTGGAGTTCACCACCGGCCGCACGGCCGCCTCGTCGGGCCACCTGTACGGCTGGGCCGAGGACTCCAAGTACGCGACCCCGTTCGTCACCGACGCGGCCAAGCGCTCGCAGGTCATCGGCACCATCGACTTCGCGGACGAGATCGACGCCGCCGCCGTCGCCAAGGTGCTGCGTGCCAACGGCATCGTCGACACGGAGCCGTACCGCAAGCTGGGCCGCAACCAGCTGCGCGTGGCGATGTTCCCGGCGATCGACCCGTCGGACGTCCAGGCGCTGACGGCGTGCATCGACTACGTGATCGAGAAGCTGTAGCGGTACCTCTTACGCGTACGGAACGGCCCTGCACACGAGATCACGCGTGCAGGGCCGTTTCTGCTTCACTCGACAGGGTGGCGCGGTGCGTACACGCCGCATACGGGCACACAGTCCTACGATGATGTTCTCGACATCAGCCCTTTCAGGAGGCCCGCAATGTGTGCAGCGGCAGTCGAGCACCCTTGCGACGGTGAGCCGGATCGGCCGGAGCGGCCGGAGCCCGAATCGCTGCTCGAGAGCGCCAACAGGCTCTCGGAGCAGCTCCCGGGTCACCGCGTCGAGATCATCGGAGACGTCATCACCGTGGCCCCGTCCCCGGACGGCGCGCACGCGAATGCGCTGACCTCGCTCATGATCCCTTTCCTCACAGCAGGCCTCCACGGCGGGGAATCCAAGGTTCTGCAGGCTGTCGGGGTATGGCTGCCCAGCGGCTCCTCGGACTACGCCATCCCGGACCTGGCCGTCGTCGACGCCGACTTCGACGAGCACGTGGTCGAGAACAACTGCTACGACCCCGCCGCCTTCCGCCTCGTCCTTGAGGTCACCTCCGGCAACTACCAGAACGACCTGCGGAACAAGGTCGCGGCCTACGCCAACGCCAAGATCCCCGTCTACGTCATCCTCGACCGCAAGCACGGCCGCGTCCACGTCCTCACGGAGCCCCTCGCCGGCGGGTACGACACCCACCAGGTGTACGCGCCCGGCCACAGCCTCACGCTCCCCGACTCGATCGGCGCCGAGGTCGCGCTCGACGTCACCGCCCTGGTGGCGGCGGGCCGCCCCCGCCCGAAGCCGAAGCCCGAGCAGGAACCGGAGCCGTCGCCGTCGCCGTCGCCGTCGCAGGAGCAGGAGCCGTCCGAGGGCTGAGTGCCGGTCGCCCGGTCAGGGGGCCCTACGGCAGGCTTTCTGCTTCCTGAGCCAGTCCGTCGCTTCCTCCAGGGCCTGGTCGTGCCCCCGAGTCTCGGGGACCTCCACGTCCGGTTCGACGGGCCCGTTGTAGAGCCGCCCGTTCCGGTCGGCCTCACGGGCCACGGTCAGGATGACCAGCGCACCGTCGGACAGCTCGTACGACGCGTTCGCGGTGGGGACACCCGCGGTCGCCTCCCCGAACGTGCGGGTGTCCGGGCGGCCCCGGAACGCGATCGTGACGGCCTCCGCGGCGCTCGCCGTCCTCCGGCTGGTCAGGACGGCGACCGGTGGCGCTGGACGGGCCAGCGGCTTCGCCGGGCCCCACTTGTCCAGGTACTGGCGGGGGGTGCCGTTCCTGAGCGTCCAGGGGGACTTCTTGCCGTCCGCGTAGACGACTGACCCGACCGTGCCGTCGCCCAGTACCGGGCCCACGGCGGCGAGCGGCCCCCACATGTCTCCGCCGTGGTTGCTCCGCAGGTCGATGATCCAGCCGCAGACGCCCTGACCGTCGAGCTCGGCGACGGTCGAGCGCGCGGAGCGGACGTAGGGGGCGGCGACCCGGTCGGAGGGTTCCGGGGGGAGTATCAGCTGGCCGATGCTCCCGGCGAGCCGGTGCCCCTCGGGGAGTATCAGGTCGTCGGCCGGTGTGTTCAGGTTCTCGGGGGCCGCCTCAGGGTCGTAGAACGTGCTGTGCTCGTCGTTCAGGTCCCGGAGCCCCTGCCGGATCGCCCGGTAGGTGTCGGACGGTGTCCGTGCCTGCCGGGCCTCCGCGAAGGCGTCCTGCCGGAGCTTCGGCCAGTCCACGTCCTCGGTGACCAGGGCGTGCTTCTCCATCACGTCCAGGGCCGAGGCGAGATAGGCGCGCGCCTTCGGCGCCATCCTGTCCTCGGGACCGCCGGCGTCGGTGTCGGAGGCCGTGCATCCCGCCACCGCCGCCAGCACGACGGAGGCGAGGGCCACCGACGACAGGACCCGGAACCGGCCCCTCATCGCGCGTCCAGACGCCACCGCACCTCGCTGTCCTCCCACTCCTCGGTCCGCACCAGCCCCGCAGCGGCGGCCACCGCGGCGGAGGCCGCGTGGTCGGGGTGGATGTGGGCGACGACCGTGCGCACCGCTCTCCCGTCCAGCAGGTGCGCCACGAGGCCCACGGCTGCTTCCTTGGCGTAGCCGCGGCCCTGCCATCCGGACCCGATCACCCAGGCGATCTCGGCCTGCGCGTCGGTCAGGTTCACCGTGGCCTGCGCGTAGCCGACCAGGCAGTCGTCGCCGCGCACCCTGAGCACCCAGTTCCACCACCGCTCGGCCGGGTCCGGGGAGCCGGCCGACTGGCGGGCGTAGCGGATCCGCAGGGCGTCCGTGTCCTCCGGGGCGCCGCCGGTGAAGGTGTGCAGGGCCGGGTCGGCGAGTACGGACGCCATCTCGCCGGCGTGCGCCACCCGCAAGGGCTCGGCGTCCAGGCGGGAGGTGGAGAAGGGCACAGGCCCGGTGTCAGTCGTCATGATCGGATGATCTTACTTCTGGGCAGGGCCGGGCTCCGGGCGCGGCGGGCGTCCGCGCGGCTGTCAGCCCTTCCTGCGCCGCCTGCCCAGGAGCAGCAGCAGACCGATCCCGGCGAGCACCGCGATCCCGATCAGCGTGGTGCCCTTCACCGGCGCGCCGCCGCCGTCGCTCCCCGCCCCGGCGGACGACGGCGACTTCACCCCGGTACGGCCCGATTCGCCGCCGTTCTTCAGGTCCACCCGCACCACATCGCTCCGCACACCCTCGGAGCCGTACATGAGCGCCGAGCCGTCAGCCGTGTACGTGACCGACTCGGCCTGCCTCAGCAGCGGGGACTGAACCGGGTAGTCCTTCCCGAGCCGGCCGTTCTCGAACGTGTAGCCACGTGCGCTGAAGTACGAGCGCAGCACCAGTTCCTTCCCGTCCGGCGAGAACGCCCCGTCCGTCACCCAGGGCACCTCGCCGACCCGCCGGAAGATGTTGTCGGAGCCGGTCGTGAGCTTGGCGGGCCCCTCGTAGAGCCCGCCGCCGTCCTCGTTCTTCGAGGCGATGAACACGCGCCCGGTCTTCGGGTGGACCATCAGCGACTCCGCGTTGCGCGGGCCGTCCGCGTACTTCACGTCGAACTGCGTCGCGCGGACCGTCGCGTCACGCAGCACCTTCGGCTCGGGGAAGCGGTAGATCCAGACGTGGTCCCAGCTGCCGTTCAGGTTGTCGCCGATGTCCCCGACGTACAGGTTCCCGTCGGGTCCGAGCGAGATCGCCTCCACGTCGCGCGGCTCCCCGACACCCTTCATGGTGATCGTCGCGACGGTCTTCCCGGTGCGGGAGTCGACGGCGAAGACGTACGGGCCGTCGTCGCTGTCGTTGTGCGTCCAGTAGATCCCCGGATGGGCACGGCTGGCGGCAAGGCCGCTGGACTCGGTGATCCGCGGGTCCAGGATCGTGAAGCTCTGGTCGGCCCCGCCGTCATCGGCCACGGCGGGCGCCGCCACCGCGAGGGACAGGAGCGCGGCGGTGCCGAGGGCAGTCAGTCGATACGAGCGCATGGCACAAGTGTCCATCGTCACGTCGCAGGCCGGAGCCATGATCCGCGATGATGACGCCATGCGTTTCATGTTCGTCGGCGATTCCATGACCATCGGACGCGCCGGCGACTTCACCTGGCGCTACCGCATGTGGCAGCACCTCGAAGCATCCTTCGACGGCCCCTACGCGATCGTCGGCCCGCGCACCGAGCTGTACGACACCGCGACGGGCACCCCGGTCTCGTACGCGTACGGCGCCCCGGCCTTTCCCGCCGACGCCCGCCACCACCTGGCCGGCTGGGGCGAGGGCTGGCTGCACATGGCCCCGGTGATCGCGGACACGGTCGCCGCGCACCGCGCGGACATCCTGCTCGTCTCGCTCGGCCTGATAGACCTCGGCTTCTACACGGACAGCGGGCAGACCGCACGCAACGCCCGCGCGTTCCTCGCGGCGGCCCGCACCGCGAACCCGCGCATCAGGTGCGTGCTGCTCCCCGTCATACCGAACATCCGGGCCGAGTCCGACGCCCCCTTCGCCGCCGAGTGCGACCGCTTCAACGAACTCCTCGCCAAGGCCGTGGCCGACCTCGACGAACCGATGTCCCCGATCCTGCTGGCGTCACGGCCGCCGGGCTACGACATCCACACGGACACCTACGACGGCACGCACCCCGGCCCGTCCGGGGAGCACCGGCTCGCGGCCGCCTACGCCGACGCGATGCACCAGGCGTGGGGGCTGGGCGGGGCGTACGTCCCGCCGGCGGACCGGTCCGTCACTGCTTCCCCGCCGGTTTCGCCCGTACGTGCATCCGCTCCCCCTGCGGTCCGAACAGGCTGAGAAACTCCACCGGTTCCGGACCGACGTTGCCCCACCAGTGCGGTGTACGCGTGTCGAACTCGGCCACCTCTCCCGCCGACAGCACCAGATCGTGCTCGCCGAGCACCAGCCGCAGCCGCCCCGACAGCACGTACAGCCACTCGTACCCCTCGTGCACCCGCTGCTCCACCGGCCCCGGCGGGCCGGTCAGGCCCGGCATGACCTGCTTGTACGCGTTCACCCCGCCGATGTGCCGGGTCAGCGGCACGAACGTCATGCCGTGCCGGTTGAACGGGCGGAACGTGACCCGCGGATCGCCGGTGTCCGGCGCGCCGACGAGCTCGTCCAGCTGCACCCCGTACGCCTTGGCCAGCGGGAGCAGCAGCTCCAGGGTCGGCTTGCGGCCCCCGGACTCCAGCCGGGAGAGCGTGCTGAGCGAGATCCCGGTGGTCTCGCTCAGCTGGGCCAGCGTCGTACCGCGCTCCGTCCGCAGCGCGCGCAGCCGCGGCCCCACGCCCGTCAGGACGGCCGAGAACTCGTCGTCCACCGTGTCGCCGTCCTGCGGCCCGTGCTCGTGTGCTGCCATTCCTCCATCATGCCGCCGCTTGCCGATCCGGCAAGCGGCCTTGTCATGCGGCAGCGCCGGACGGCTCTGCCAGGCGGCTCTGCCAGGCGGCTCTGTCAGGCGGAGGTCTCGGGAGGGGCGCTCGGACCGATCATGGCCAGCGACATCCGGGTCAGCTCACTGGTCAGCCAGTCGGACGGCACCTGGCGCGGACGGCGCCCGTGGTGGGCGAGGAGCTCGTCGACGGAACGCGTCAGCACCTTCACGACGACCGTGAGATCACCGTCGAGCCCATGGCCCCGCTGCGCGGCGCGCTCGGCCTCACGGGTCAGGAACTCGACCCACACCGTCCGCCACATCGTGAGGTGGTCGTCCATCGCCCGGCTCACCCCGAGCACCTCGACGAACGCCACCCGCGCCGCCTGCGGGTCCCGCGTGACGACCCGCACATAGGCGTCGAACAGTCTGCGGATCCGTTCCTCCGTCGAACAGGTCTCGATGCCCTCCGCCGAGAGCTCCACCTCGGCCGCACGCATCCCGCCGATCGCCACCTCGTCGTACAGATCGACGAGAAGCGCCTCACGCGATTCGAACTCACGGTAAAAATCACGCAGTTGTACGTGCGCCGCGGCGCAGAGATCCTCGACGGAGGTACGGGCGTACCCGTACACGGCGAACAAGGTACGCCCGGCCGCCATCAGTTGCGCACGGCACCGCGCCGGGTCCCTTGTCGCCCGAGCTCCGTCCCACTGGTCAACCATGGTGTCCACCATCGGTCCTCCTCAGTCCGTCCAGGCCCCTGGGCCCACTCTCCTCGCTCCACCGCGTCAGTGGTGGAACCGCCACACCAGCGAACGGCCGTACGCCTCAGCCGGCACCGCCGGACACGTCCTGCGCGAGGACTGCCGCGACCCGCTCCCGCCAGGGCAACGGTTCGGACGCCTCGAAGTCCTCGCCCCGATCGGGGGCGTAGACGGGCCACTTGGCGGCCGACTTCGGCCTCCGGTTCGCTCTCCACGGACTCGGTCGCTTTGCGAACCACTTCGGAGGGTGGGTGGGTTGAGTTCTTCTCACGTTCTTCATCCACCGGTAGGTAACCACCGGCCGACCGAGTACCCGGATGACCGACCGTCGGATGGTGACTACTCGGTCCCACCTGCGGTGATTCCGCTCTCGCGTCCCGGAACCTCCGGGCCTCCCCGTCGGAGAGCGACACGTTGCTGACGAGCTGATCGGTCACCCACAGCCCTCCGTCGCCCTGCCGCCGCCACTCGTGCACGAACCCGTCTTCCTTGAGCTGGGCCTTCGCCTTCTGGTACGCACGCCCGGTGATCCCGATCCACTTGGCGTGATCGCTCAACGCCCGCTCGGCCCGCCCCGGGGGCAGCCCCTGCACGTAGGTGATCAAGACCTTCGCGTCGCTGCCGAGGCGCGGATGCCGGATGACGTCATGGGACGCCTTCACATAGCCGTAGGACGGCGAGATAGCATGAAAAAGCATTCTCGGTGGACCTCGAATATCCATCGTGGGGTGAAGGCCCTCGGTCAGGTGTTGGTAGCACCTCCGGGGGCCGCCCCATGCGCGGATGCGCACGGAGCGTAATGACGCGATCACGGTACATCACACTTCTCCGCTTCCACCACACCGTTCAGCAGCTCGAACAACAGTTCCGCATCCACGAACGGGACTTGGGCGGTGGGCCGCGAACGCCAGTCCAGCGGATACGTCAGCCCCTCCAGCGCGGGCACCCCGACGAACGCCGCCCCCTCCCGCACCAACGCCTCGGCCCCGACGGGCCATCGGTACGCGCGGGCACTGCCTGGCGGCAGCAGGAAGTACATGCTCCGCTCCCCGATCGAGGACCGGATGATGGGGCCCGCCCGGAAGTCCGTGAACTGCATGACCTCGTACGCCACTTGCTCGCCCAGCAGGCCGATGATCCGTACGGCGTCGAAGTGAATCCCGGCATGGCGCAGGGCGTGCCCGTTCACGGGAATCCAGGAGGGCATCAGGTCAGGTGAAGTTTTCGGTTCCATACGCAAAGCGTCGGCGCCCGCACGTACCGTGACCAGGGACACGAGGCGTCTGTGCACTGCTGTGCGCGGAGGGGGAAGAGCTGTGCATTCCAGTAATCACGGGGGCGGTAACTCCGAGACGTTCGGGGCGCTACTGCGATTCTTCCGCGAGCGGGCGGGCCTCTCACAGGAGGCGTTGGGCAGGAAGATTGGTTTCTCCAAGTCACAGGTGGCGATGGTGGAACGGGGGGACCGTCCGCCCAGGGGTGACTTCGTCGCGCGCGCAGACGACGTTCTCGGTGCACAAGGTGCACTGACTGCGGCTGGAGCGACACTGCGGAGCAGCCATTTGGCCTCATGGTTCGCGGAGTTCGCGCAGGTGGAGACGAGAGCCTGCGCTCGCCACCAGTACGAGACGCACGCGGTGCCCGGCCTCCTTCAGACCGAGGAGCACGCCCGCGCGGTCTTCACCAACCACTACCCGTCACTCGACGACGAGCAGATCGAGGGGCGGGTCGCGGCCCGGATGGAGCGGCAAGCACTCCTGACCCGGAGGCCAGCACCTGACATCGGCTTCGTGCTGGAGCTGCATCCACTGACCCGGCCCATCGGCGGCAGCCAGGCGCGAAAGCGCCAGCTCCTGCACATCCTTGACATCGCACAGCTGCGGAACGTGCAGATCCAGGTCATGGCACCGGACCGCACGACCCATGCCGGTCTCAACGGCCCCTTCGTCCTGCTGGAGACGGCGGAACGAAGCCGCCTCGCCTACGTCGAGGGCCAGAGCGGAAGCTTCTTCGTCAGTGAACAGCCGGACCTGGGAAACCTGTTCGGGAAGTATGGGATTCTGCGGGCGCAGGCGCTCAGTCCCGAAGCGTCGATGAAACTGATCGAAGAGGCGGCAGAGAATGAGCACTGAACTCCACTGGTTCAAGAGCAGCTACAGCGGCGACCAGGGCGGGGACTGCATAGAGGTGGCCACCGGCCCCCACGCGATCCGCATCCGCGACTCCAAGGACCTCACCGTCCCCTCCCTCAGCGTCTCCCCCGCCGCCTGGTCGGCCTTCCTCAAGTACACGGTGGTCTAGCACGATGTCCTGGTTCGACGAACTGCCCGAGGTGATCACCCGAGCCGACTTCGGGCAACTGGTGGCGCGGCCGCCGCGCAATATCGAACTCATGGCGTCCAGAGGGCTGGCCGCTGATCCGCTGGCCCGCAATCGCAACAAGTTCGTCTGGGAGGAGGAGGCCGCACTCGGCTGGTTCCGCTCCCTCCAGGAGCACGCGGTGATCGTGCCCGCGAACAACCAGGCCATGACCGATCTCGCCGCGCACGGCGCATACGTATGCCCTCACGACAGCAAGCACGTGGGGCTCGCCCGTCCCAAGATGCTCGTGATGTACCGGCCGGGCGGCAAGGGGCTGGTCTTCGGCGTCGATGCGGTCGAGACCGTCAACCAGAACATCGACGGGACGCGCGGCACGACCGCGCAGACGCGGCAGATCACGCGCGACGGAGAGGCCCTGGACTTCTGGAAGCGCCCGTGGACCGTCTTCCACCTCAGAGAGGCCGGCACGATCGGAAAGGTCTCACCCGGCATCCAGCAGGGACGCTACCTGCGGCTGGACGACGTCCTGGACGCGCTGACGACCGACCACCTCGTGGTCCCCACGCTCGACGAGGCGTTCCCCGCCCGGAAGTAGGCGGCGGCATCCTCCCCGACCGGGAGCCCGCCCGGGACCGCATCGGACACGACCCGGCGCCCTTCGCCAACTGGGCATCCCCGAGCCGAGGTTGACCGGACCTCGCCGTCCGCTGCCGCGCATCGCGGCAGCCCTTCGTCCGACCTCGGCCCATCATGAGGAAGACATCCACGGCCCCGGATCACGGGCCGGGTCAGCTGCCCTGACCGGCGCTTCCGACCGGGCCGACCTTCACCGGGGAGCCGCCGTCCTCCGTGACGGGCAGCGTGGCGGCGCCCGGCCACTGGAGGGTGACCGTCTTCGTCTCGTTCGGCGGGGTCACCAGCAGACCCGTGATGCGGACACCGGAGCCGCCCGAGTCGTTGGCCGGGTAGTTGATGGGGAAGGCCACCGACTCCCCGCTCTTGAGGGTGAACGACGTGGGCTCCTGACCCGTGCGCTTCGCGGACAGCGGCCCCGCGTTCGTCTTCAGATCGACGCCCGCGTACCCGGACATCGCACAGTCCGTGCCGATGTTCTTCATCGTCACCGCGACGGTGAGATCGGGGTCGCCGTCGATGGTGTTGTCCGCCGCCGTGATCTTCAGCCCGTCGGTGCGGCACGTGCCGACCTTGCCGGCCTTGCCGTTCGCGCCGGAACCGGACCCGGACCCGGAGGCCGCGTCCTTCCCGCCGGAGCTGTCCCCGGAGGCCTTGTCCTCTTCGCCGCCCTGCTCGCCGCCCGTGGCCGACGCGCCGGGCGAGGCATCCGTCTGACCGGCCGGAGTGGCGGACGAGGTGCCCTGAGCGGCGTCCGCGTCAGCGTCCTGGCATGCCGTCATCAGCATGGCTCCGCCGACGAGGAGTGCGGAGACGAGGAAGGCCTTGCGACGGTTGCCGTACATGAAAGTCCCCTTGGTGTGCGGTCGTTGACGCCGAAACGGTTTCGGCTCCCCGGTGCTTGCTTGATCACTATGACGAGCCTGCGAACCGAGGGGATAGCGACGTCGCCGTTCCACGACACCGTTGTCACGGAGCGGTGACACGGTCACGCGGCGAAGGAGCCGTCCGCCGTACAGGGGTGCTGTTCGCGGAGAGTTGTCCGCAGACTTTCCCGGAAATGTCCCTGATCGGTAACGCGCGCATCCCTTTGCCCGCGCGCCTCGTCCTGTCAGGTGGTCGCAAGGTGACCGGGGACCATCGACGAGGCACTGCGCGAAAAGGGGCGGACATGGCACGGCACGCGGGCGGGCGGAGCTGGTACGGCAAAGTGGTCGGGGCGGCGCTCGGGGTGACGATGCTCGCCACGGGTGCCTCGGTGTGGACCGCGCAGGCCGGGCCCGCGGGCGCCTCGTCACCGAAGGCCACCGCGTCGGCCTCGCCGGCCGCGCCGGGCAAGGGCGGCAAGCCGGTCTCGAAGACCATCGTGCACGCCTCGGACGCGGGGAAGCGCGGCATCAACCTCACCATCGACGACGGCCCCGACCCCGTGTGGACCCCTCAGGTGCTCGACCTGCTCCGCACGTACCAGGTGAAGGCCACGTTCTGCATGGTGGGGACGCAGGCGCAGGCCCATCCGGACCTCGTGAAGAAGGTGGTCGCGGCCGGGCACCGGCTGTGCAACCACACCGTGTCGCACAACACCGCCATGGACAAGGCCTCCCAGACCTACCAGTCGCAGCAGATACTCGACGCCGAACGCATGATCACCAAGGCGTCCGGGGGCGTACGGTCGATGTACTACCGGGCGCCCGGCGGAGCCTTCACCCCGTACAGCCGCACGCTCGCCGCCTCCCGGGGCATGCGCCCGCTGGGCTGGAACGTGGACACCAAGGACTTCGAGCACCCCGGCACTGACGCCATCATCGCCACCGTCGAGAGGGAACTGCCCAACGGGCCGACGCTCCTCTTCCACGACGCGGGCGGCGACCGCACCCAGACCGTCGAGGCCCTGCGCACCCTCCTGCCCCGGCTCAAGGAGCAGGGCTACACCTTCGGCTTCCCGGTGCGCTGAGAGCCTGTCGGGTGACCTTCGATCGGATAGCGGACGCGGTCTGGTGCGTGCGATTCCAAGGCGGCGGGATGTCCTCGTAGCGGAGCTTACTAGGACATTTCGGCAACGCGGGAAGCGTGCGTGCCAGGGCGTGGCCGCCCGATCAGAGGTCACCCGACAGGCCCTGAGCCCCGGCAAGGGCGTGAGCGGCGGGCGGGCTGCGTCGGTCGGTGCCGCGGCCGGGCTCGTCGATCTGCGGACGCGACGCCGCGTCGGCCGGGGCATTCAGCGCTCCGGGAACCGCTCCCCGCACGCGCCGCAGTACTTCGGCGCCGACTCCTGCGACATCCGGCCGCACTCCGGGCACACCCGGTCCAGGGAGCACGGGGCCTCGCCGCCCTCCCCCGCGAACACCGTCGGCTTGATGGTGAGACCCGGGCGGCGGCGGTGGACCGTGAGGTAGGCGAGGCCGTCCGGCCCGGCGGCCAGGGCGCGCCGGGAGGTGCGGGGCAGCCAGGTGACCGTCGTCGGGGTCAGGTCCAGGGGGGTGCCGTCGCCGCCCGGGGTGAGACGGCCGCTGCCCGCGAGGACCACGAGGAGCACGTCCAGTACGTCCTCCTGGTGCTCGCCGACCTCCGCGCCCGGCGGAAGGCGCACCAGATTGGCGTCCAGCTCCCGCCCCTGCTCGGACAGTTGCCAGATGGCCCCGCGGGCGTCGGGGGCTGTGGAGGCGAGCAGATCGTCAAGTACGGCCAGGACCTCAGGAGTCGCGTTCACCCTTCTACGCTACGCCGCCGGGCGAAGCGGCAGATCAGGCCGACGCGGTCCGCCCGAAAGCAGCCGGCCCGAGGGGTGGATCGCCGCACTCTCCGCCTCGCGGAGCGGGAGACCCGACACGCGAAACCCCGCGAAACGAACACCTGTTCCGATGAAATCGCCTTGCGGAACTGCCTGAACCGCTTGAATGGACGCGCCGAGACTCGGTTCAGGGGGGAATAAAAGTGCGGAAATCCTACTACGCGGCACACGTCTACATGATCGTAGGCGTGCTCTCGGGGCTCTTCTACCGAGAGTTCACGAAGATGAAGGACTTCACCGGCGATTCGCAACTGGGACTCATGCACACCCACTTGCTGACCCTGGGCATGATCGCCTTCCTCATCGTCCTCGTCCTCGACAAGGTCTTCCAGCTCTCGGGGACGAGGCTCTTCACCGCGTTCTTCTGGTTCTACAACGCCGGCCTCGTCATCTCGACGGGGATGATGGGAGTGCACGGGATCTTGACCGTGCTCGGTCGCGACGAGGACCACATCTCCGAGGTGGTGCCGCTGACCGCCGGATTCGGGCACATCCTGCTGACCGTCGGCCTCATCCAGTTGTTCGTGCTGCTCGGCAAGCGCGTCAACGAGCACGTGCGGCCGTCCGGGACGAAAAGCGAGCAGGCCGAGACCGCATCCATGTGAGAATTCCGGCGCCGACGCGGTGTCCCCCTTCGCACGCCGCCGCACCGAGGGAGACACCGCCGTGGAACGCCACCCGGACGAGAAGTACCCGCCGATCGAGCCGTACGAGCAGGGGATGCTCGACGTCGGCGAAGGCAACCTCGTGTACTGGGAGGCGTGCGGCAACCCGGCCGGCAAACCCGCCGTCGTCGTGCACGGCGGACCCGGCTCGGGGTGCACCGAGCGGCCCCGGCAGTACTTCGACCCGGACCGCTACCGGGTGATCCTCTTCGACCAGCGCGGCTGCGGCCGCTCCACCCCGCACGCGAGCGACCCGGCCGCCGACATGCGGTTCAACACGACGGACCGGCTGATCGCCGACATGGAGCGGCTGCGCATCCGGCTGGGCATCGACAAGTGGCTGCTGTACGGGGGTTCCTGGGGATCGACGCTGATCCTCGCGTACGCCGAGCAGCACCCGGAGCGGGTCAGCGAGATCGTGATCCCGGCCGTCACCACGACCCGCCGCTCCGAGATCGACTGGCTGTACCGGGTCGCGGGGCGGATCTTCCCCGAGGCACACGACCTGTTCCGGGCCGGGGTCCCGGAGGCCGCGAGCGACGCGACACCGGACGTGCTCGCCGCGTACGCCCGGCGGACGGAGAGCCCCGACCCGGAGGTACGGGCGCGGGCGACGGCCGACTGGTGCGCCTGGGAGGACGCGGTCCTGTCCCAGGAGACGTACACCGGGCCGCCGCCGTACAGCGGCCGGCCCGCCCGGGCGCAGCAGGCGCTGGTACGGATCTGCGCGCACTACTTCTCCAACGGCGCCTGGCTGGAGGAGGGGCAGCTGATCCGGGACGCCGGGCGGCTGGCGGGCATCCCGGGCGTGCTGGTGCACGGGCGGTTCGACCTGGGCGGCCCGCTGATCACCGCGTGGGAGCTGGCGAGGGCGTGGCCGGACGCGGAACTGACCGTCATCGACGGCGCGGGCCATCTCGGCGGGGCGGCGACGAGCCGGGCGGTGCTGGCCGCGCTGGACCGGTTCGCGCGGGAGTAGCGGGCCCGGTACGGCCGGAGCGGGGCGCCCGGCGGGCGGCGGACCGGGGGAGTCCGCCGCGCCTCGGGCATCCGCTCTTGCTTCGAGCGGACTCGAAGGAGTTGGCTTGGCCCCATGAAGTACACGCAGCTCGGACGCACCGGACTCAAAGTCAGCCGCCTCGTCCTGGGGACGATGAACTTCGGCCCCCAGACCAACGAGAGCGACAGCCACACGCTCATGGACGCCGCCCTGGACGCGGGCGTCAATTTCTTCGACACGGCGAACGTCTACGGCTGGGGTGAGAACAAGGGCCGTACCGAGGAGATCCTCGGCACCTGGTTCGCCCAGGGCGGCGACCGCCGCGACAAGGTCGTCCTCGCCACCAAGGTCTACGGCAACATGGGCGCCGACGGCGAGGCGTGGCCCAACCACGACAAGCTGTCCGCGCTCAACATCCGCCGGGCCGTGGACGCCAGCCTGAAGCGGCTGCAGACGGACCACATCGACCTCTACCAGTTCCACCACGTCGACCGGTCCACCCCGATCGAGGAGATCTGGCAGGCCATCGACGTACTGATCCAGCAGGGCAAGATCCTCTACGCGGGCTCGTCCAACTTCGCGGGTTACAAGATCGCCCAGGCCAATGAGGTCGCCCGGCAGCGCGGCAGCTACGGCCTGGTCAGCGAGCAGTGCATCTACAACCTGATGGAGCGGGGTGCCGAGATGGAGGTCATCCCGGCCGCCCAGGAGTACGGCCTCGGCGTCATTCCGTGGTCGCCGCTGCACGGCGGGCTGCTCGGTGGCGCGCTCCGCAAGGAGCGCGAGGGCGGCGGCGCCCGGTCCACCTCGGGCCGCTCCGCCGAGGCGCTCGCCGACCCGAAGGTGCGGGCGCAGGTCCAGGCGTACGAGGACCTGCTGGAGAAGCACGGTCTGGAGCCCGGCGAGGCCGGTCTGGCCTGGCTGCTGACCCGGCCCGGCGTCACCGGCCCGATCTCGGGTCCGCGTACGCGTGAGCAGCTCGACTCCGCGCTGCGCGCCGTGGAGCTGGAGCTGTCGGACGAGGTGCTGACCGCGCTGGACGGGATCTTCCCCGGTCCGGGCCCGTCGCCGGAGAACTTCGCCTGGTAGGTACGGGCTCGCGTGCGGCCGCCCCGGCAGGCTGATCAGCCGAGGGCGGCCGCCGCTGCGACGACGACGAACATCAGCACGAGCACGGCCGCCATAATGCGGTTTCTGGTCTTGGGGTCCACCCGACGAGCGTAACCGCCCCGCTCACCGGCCCAGCGGCCAGGCCCGCACCACCTCGTACCGCGGCTGCTCCCCCGGCACCCCGTCCACCGGCAGATCGCTGCGTACGAGGCTGAGCTCACCGGTCTCCCAGCGCATGCCCTCGAAGCCCCCCAGGGCCGCGGTGAACGGGGCCAGATCCGCTTCGTCGCGGCTGCGGGCGAGGGTGAGGTGCGGGGTGTAGCGGCGGTGCTCCTCCATCGGGAGCCCGGCCCGGCGGGCGGCGGCGTGGGCGCGTTCGGCCAGCAGCCGCATGGTGTCCAGGTCGCCCGCGGCCCCCGCCCACAGGACCCGCCCGCCGAACCGGCCGGCCCCGTGGACGCGCAGCGGGAACGCCGGGGTGCGGTGGGCGGCCCGCTCCAGCCGGCTGTACAGATCGGGCAGCACCTCCTCGTCGACGTTTCCGAGGAAGGCCAGGGTGAAGTGCCGGCCGGCCGGGCCGGTCCAGCGCAGCGCGTCGGCGCCGGGCAGGGCGTGGAGCGGGGCCACCGCACGGCGGAGTTCCCGCAGGGCGGGGTCCGGCGGCAGCACGGCGGTGAAGAGTCTCGTGCGGCTCATGGGGCGAGTGTCGCACCGCCCCGGCCGCACCCCGGGGCGGTCTTCGGGAAGTCCCCCGCACGTGCCACGGCCCCGTACCGGGGATACCCGGTCGGGGCCGTGATCGCGTAGGTACGACCGGCGGTGCTCAGGCCGCCGTGGCCAGCTGCTCGCGCGGGACGAACCGCACGCGCCGGCGGCCGGGGCGCAGGTCGACCTGGAGGCGCAGGCCGCCGACGCGGGCCAGCATGAAGCCGACGCCGAGCGCGGCCACCAGGGAGAACGCACCGCCGACCGCCATACCGGTCCGGACGCCGTACCCGTCACTGATCCAGCCGACGATCGGGGCGCCCACCGGCGTACCGCCGGCGAAGACCATCATGTACAGGCTCATCACCCGGCCGCGCATGGCCGGGTCGGCCGCCATCTGGACGCTGGTGTTCGCGATGATGTTGGTCGTCAGACCGATCATGCCGATCGGGACGAGCAGGATCGAGAACAGCCAGACGGACGGCGAGACGGAGGCGATGATCTCCAGCGCGCCGAAGACGGAGCCCGCGAGGACCAGCGTCCGCAGCCGCGAGGAGCGACGGCGGGCGGCGAGCAGGGCCCCGACGAGGGAACCGGCGGCCATCAGGATGTTGAAGAACGAGTACATCCCGGCGCCGCCGTGGAAGATCTCGTCCGCGAAGGCCGTCAGATAGATCGGGAAGTTGAAGCCGAAGGTGCCGACGAAGCCGACGAGGACGATCGGCCAGATCAGATCCGGACGGCCGGAGACGTAGCGCAGCCCTTCGCGCAGCTGCCCCTTGGCGCGCGGTACGACAACAGCCTTGTGCAGCTCGCTCGTACGCATCATCAGCAGGCCGACGAGCGGTGCGAGGAACGACAGGCCGTTGAACATGAAGGCCCAGCCGCTGCCGACCGTGGTGATCAGCACACCCGCGACGGCGGGGCCGATGAGCCGGGCGGACTGGAAGTTCGCCGAGTTCAGGCTGACCGCGTTCCGCAGCTGGGCGGGGCCGACCATCTCGGAGACGAACGACTGGCGGGCCGGGTTGTCCACGACCGTGACCATGCCGAGCAGGAAGGCGATCAGGTAGACGTGCCACACCTGGACCACGCCGGAGAGCGTGAGCACCGCGAGCGCGACACCGCACAGGCCGAGCGCGGCCTGGCTGAAGAGCAGGAGCTTGCGCTTCGGGAGACGGTCGGCGATGACGCCGCCGTACAGGCCGAAGAGCAGCATGGGGAGGAACTGGAGGGCCGTGGTGATGCCGACGGCGGCGGCGGACCCGGTGAGGCTCAGGACGAGCCAGTCCTGCGTGATGCGGGACATCCAGGTACCGGTGTTGGAGATCACGGCGCCCGTGGCGAACAGGCGGTAGTTACGGATCTTCAGCGACGAGAAGGTCCCGCCGGGCTTGCTCTCGTGGGTGGAAGTCGGTGCGGGGGCGGAGTCTGCTCCGGATCCCGTACTCAAAAGGGTTCGCCTCCTCGGGCGTGGACGCTGCGCGGGCTGACGGGGATGCGGCGGTGGGGCGGTGCGCCGGTTCCGGTCCGGCGCGGCCCGCTCCGCTACAGGTGGGCGAGCTTCTCCAGCACGGGCGCCGCGTTGCGCAGCGTCTCCCACTCGTCCTCGTCCAGGCCTTCGGCGAGGGTGGTCAGCCAGGCGTTCCGCTTGGAGCGGCTCTCGGCGAGCATGGCCTCGGCCTGCTCGGTCTGGCTGACCATCTTCTGACGACGGTCATCGGGGTGCGGTTCCAGTCTGACGAGTCCCTTTGCTTCCAGCAGCGCGACGATGCGGGTCATCGACGGCGGCTGTACGTGCTCCTTGCGGGCCAGCTCACCGGGGGTGGCCGAACCGCAGCGGGCGAGCGTGCCGAGCACCGACATCTCGGTGGGGCTCAGCGACTCGTCGACGCGCTGGTGCTTGAGGCGCCGGCCGAGCAGCATCACGGCGGAGCGAAGGGAGCTCACGGCGGCGGCACTGTCGCCGTCGTGGATCAGGTCAGGCATGTTTATTAGCGTAACTCATTACCTACCCTAAAGACCACTCGGTGGTACACGCGCGAGAGCCGAATCACCAATCGATCACCCAAACGAGTGAGTCGGCTGCGAAAAGTCACGCGTGTCGGGCCCGGAGGACGTAACCCTGCATGCCATGGGATCGACAGTGCTCAGCCTGCGGATAGACGGTGAGCTGCTCGACCGGCTCAAGCGGCACGCGGCCAAACGCGGAATGAGCGTCCAGGACTATGTGGTCCGGACGCTCATTCGCGACGACTTCGACGAGCGCTTCCAGGCGGCCGTCGACGAGACAGAGAAGTTCTACGGGGCGGAAGAAGGAGTCACGGCCGACGAGGTCACCTGACCCCGCCGGCCGTGCGCCCGCGAAGGGATCACGTGAGGCCGAGCGCCGGCATCGCGTAGTAGAAGACGAAGACCGCCGACACCACGTACATGGCCACGGGCACCGAGCGACCGCGCCCGGCGGCCAGCCGCAGCACGCAGAACGTGATGAAGCCGATGCCGATGCCGTTGGTGATCGAGTACGTGAACGGCATCATCACCATGGCGAGGAAGGCCGGGATCGAGAGCGTGTAGTCGCTCCAGTCGATGTCCCGCACCGAGCCCGCGATGATCAGGAAGCCCACCGCGAGCAGCGCCGGAGTGGCCGCCTGCGAGGGGACCATCGTCGCCAGTGGTGTCAGGAACAGTGCTGCCGTGAACAGCAGACCCGTCACGACGCTCGCGAAGCCCGTGCGGGCCCCCTCGCCGACGCCCGCCGTGGACTCCACGAAGCAGGTGCCCGCCGAGGCGGAGCTCGCACCGCCGGCGGCGACCGCGATGCCGTCGACGAACAGCACCTTGTTGATGCCGGGGAAGTTGCCGTCCTTGTCCGTCAGCTTGGCCTCGTCGCCGACGCCGAGGATGGTGCCCATCGCGTCGAAGAAGCAGGACAGCAGCACGGTGAAGACGAACAGGATGCCGGTCAGTACGCCGACCTTGCCGAAGCCGCCGAACAGGCTGACCTCGCCGATCAGCCCGAAGTCCGGGGTGGCGACCGGATTGCCCGGCCACTGCGGGACGGTCAGACCCCAGGCGTCGGCCGGCAGGTCCGCGATCGCGTCGATGACCAGCGCGACGACCGTCATCGCCACGATGGAGATCAGGATCGCGCCCGGCATCTTGCGGACGATCAGCGCGAGGGTGAGCAGCGCGCCGAGGACGAAGACCAGGACCGGCCAGCCGTTGAGGTGGCCGTCGTGGCCGAGCTGGAGCGGGACGGTGGTGTGCGCGGCGTCCGGGATGCGGGAGACGAAGCCCGAGTCGACCAGGCCGATCAGCAGGATGAAGAGGCCGATGCCGATCGCGATGCCCTTGCGGAGCGAGGTCGGTACGGCGTTCATCACGCGTTCCCGCAGCCCGGTCGCGACCAGCAGCATGACCACGACGCCCGCGAGGACGACCATGCCCATCGCGTCGGGCCAGCTCATCCGGGGGGCGAGCTGGAGGGCGACGACGGTGTTGACGCCGAGGCCCGCGGCCAGCGCGATCGGCACGTTGCCGATGACGCCCATGAGGAGGGTGGAGAAGGCCGCGACCAGCACCGTCGCGGTGACCAGCTGGCCACCGTCGAGCTGGTGACCGTACATGTCCTTCGCGCTGCCCAGGATGATCGGGTTCAGCACGATGATGTACGCCATCGCGAAGAAGGTGGCGAATCCGCCGCGGATCTCACGCGCGACCGACGACCCCCGCTCGGAGATCTTGAAGAAACGATCCAGGCCACCCGAGGGCTGGGGAGCCGGGGGCTGATCGGAGTCGACCGGAGCAGTGGCCGAGGAGGACATGTAGGACCTCAGTCATATGTAGAGGGAGACTAAATGCGGTCAGCTTTGGACTTTCATACGAACAATTTAAGTCAGTCGTAAGCAGATTCAGTATGAATACATAAGCCGAAGATCGCTATCTCCGCGCGTAGACCCATGGGCCGACTGACCCGGCGGCCTATGTGCACACGCCGCATACACTGACCGCATGGCGAAGTGGACACCGAAGCACGAGGCACCCGAGCCCCTGGAGGGGCCTGTCGTCGCGACCATCACCGGCGGCACGATCCTCTGGTTCGTCCTCTTCCTCGTCCAGCTCCCGTTCTACGGCTGGTTCGACGACCACGGACACCTGTGGTGGGTGTGGACCTGCCTGGCCGGTGCGGGCCTCGGCCTGATCGGCATCTGGTACGTGCGGGGACGCGACGCCGCGATCAAGCGGGCCGCCGCGGCTGGCGCCGCCGCCCCGCGGGACTGCTCCGGGGACACCCCCGGCGCCACCGCCTGAGACCACGGCACCGGCCCCCACCTCCCGTTCACGGCCCCGCGCCCTCGTCGGGGAT
This sequence comes from Streptomyces brevispora, assembly GCF_007829885.1. Classification (NCBI taxonomy): domain Bacteria; kingdom Bacillati; phylum Actinomycetota; class Actinomycetes; order Kitasatosporales; family Streptomycetaceae; genus Streptomyces; species Streptomyces brevispora. The sequence goes on along the minus strand of NZ_VIWW01000001.1, from coordinate 3,553,661 downwards.
CAGAGCATCCGGTCCCGCACCCTCGTCGGGGATCAGAGCATCCGGCCCCGCACCAGTGCCGAAAGTCAGAGGGCGGCCCCCCTCGCCGTACTGCCACGGGACGATTCCCGTCCTCCCCCGGTCTGATCTTCGGACCCCCGGCGGGTGAAGCGGACGTTGCACCCGTACCGTCTGAACCATGACTCAGCGGGCACACGGCCCCTCCGGGGATGAGCCGAACAGATCCTCAAGGCCTTCCGGCACCGACCGGCCGGTGATGATCGACGCCGGGAGCGAGCTCGACCCGGTCCACCCGGTCGGACTGCCGGCTCCGGCGGACGCCGGGCGCGGGCTGACCGCGGCCGAGGTCGCCGAGCGCATCGCCCGCGGCGAGGTCAACGACGTCCCGGTCCGCTCGTCCCGCTCCATGAGCGAGATCGTCCGCGCCAACGTCTTCACCCGGTTCAACCTGATCATCGGCCTGCTCTGGCTGATCATGCTGTTCGTCGCGCCGATCCAGGACAGCCTCTTCGGCTTCGTGATCATCGCCAACACCGGCATCGGCATCGTGCAGGAGTGGCGGGCCAAGAAGACCCTGGACAGCCTCGCGGTCATCGGCGAGGCCAAACCCACCGTGCGGCGGGACGGCGTCGCGGCCGAGATCTCCACCTCCGAGATCGTCCTGGGCGATCTCGTCGAGCTCGGCCCCGGCGACAAGGTCGTCGTGGACGGCAGGGTCGCCGAGGCCGACAGCCTGGAGATCGACGAATCACTGCTCACCGGCGAGGCCGACCCGGTACTGAAACGGCCCGGAGACCCCGTCATGTCCGGCAGCTTCGTGGTCGCGGGCGGCGGGGCGTTCGCCGCCACCAAGGTCGGCCGCGAGGCCTACGCCGCACAGCTCGCCGAGGAGGCCTCCCGCTTCACGCTCGTCCAGTCCGAGCTGCGCAGCGGCATCTCCACCATCCTCAAGTACGTCACCTGGATGATGATCCCGACCGCGATCGGCCTGGTCCTCAGCCAGCTGGTGGTGAAGGACAACAACTTCAGGGAGTCCATCGCCCGGACCGTCGGCGGCATCGTCCCGATGATCCCGGAGGGCCTGGTCCTGCTCACCTCGGTCGCCTTCGCGATCGGCGTCGTACGGCTGGGCCGCAAGCAGTGCCTGGTGCAGGAGCTCCCCGCCATCGAGGGCCTGGCCCGGGTCGACATCGTCTGCCTGGACAAGACCGGCACCCTCACCGAGGGCGGCATGGACGTCACCGAGGTCCGCGCGCTGAACGGCGTGGACGAGCCGTACCTGCACCGGGTGCTGGCCGCCCTCGGCGCCTCCGACACCCGGCCCAACGCCAGCCTCCAGGCGATCATCGACGCCTACCCGGTCCCGGACGGCAAGGACTGGGGCATCACGCAGGCGCTGCCGTTCTCCTCGGCCCGCAAGTACAGCGGCGCCGCCTTCGACGAGGACGACGGGCGGACATCCGCCTGGCTGCTCGGTGCCCCCGATGTGCTGCTGCCCGAGGAGGACCCGGCCCTCACCGAGATCGACCAGCTCAACCAGCAGGGCCTGCGGGTCCTGCTGCTGGCCCGCGTCGAGGGCCCGCTCGACGGGCCCGGCATCGCGGCCGGGGCCCTGCCCAGCGCGCTGATCGTGCTGGAACAGCGGCTGCGGCCCGACGCACGGGAGACCCTCGCCTACTTCGCCGACCAGCGGGTCGCCACGAAGGTGATCTCCGGCGACAACGCGGTCTCGGTCGGCGCCGTCGCCGCGAAGCTCGGGCTGGCGGGCGCCGAACACACCATGGACGCGCGCCGGCTGCCCACCGACCCGGACGAGCTGGCCACGGCCATGGAGAACAACACGGTCTTCGGCCGCGTCACCCCGCAGCAGAAGCGGGAGATGGTCGCCGCACTCCAGTCCCGAGGCCACACCGTCGCGATGACGGGCGACGGGGTCAACGACGTCCTCGCCCTTAAGGACGCCGACATCGGCGTCTCGATGGGTTCCGGCTCGGAGGCGACCAGGGCCGTCGCCCAGATCGTGCTGCTTAACAACAGCTTCGCGACGCTGCCGTCCGTCGTCGCCGAGGGCCGCCGGGTCATCGGCAACATCACCCGGGTCGCCACCCTGTTCCTGACGAAGACCGTCTACTCGGTGCTGCTGGCCATCCTGGTGGTCTGCTTCCAGGTCGAGTACCCGTTCCTGCCGCGGCACCTGACACTGCTGTCGACGCTGACGATCGGCATCCCGGCGTTCTTCCTCGCCCTGGCCCCCAACAAGGAACGCGCGCACCCGCACTTCGTACGCCGCGTCATGCGGTACTCGATCCCGTCGGGCACCATCGCGGCCGTCGCCACCTTCGTGACGTACCTGCTCGCCCGGCACCACTACGTGGGCCCCGGCTCGCTGGACGCGGAGACCAGCGCGGCCACACTCACGCTGTTCCTGGTCTCGATGTGGGTCCTGGCGATCATCGCCCGCCCCTACACCTGGTGGCGGATCTGCCTGGTGGCCGCGATGGGCCTGGCGTTCCTGGTCGTGCTCGTGGTGCCGTGGCTGCAGAACTTCTTCGCCCTGAAGCTGGTGGGTGCGCAGATGCCGTGGACGGCGGTGGGCATCGCCGTGATCGCCTCGGCCGCCCTGGAGTACGCCTGGCGCCTGGTGAGCCGCCGCTTCCCGGTGTAACGGGGGAAGCGGCGGCCCGGACAAGCAGCCGGGAGGGGCTACTTCACGTCGACGTAGTCACCCGTGGCGGTGGCCGCGGGAGTGGTGGACGTACCGGCGAAGCTGTAACGCCAGTAACCGTCGACCGTGGCCTTGACCGTGGTCTTCAGGTCACCCTTGTTGTTCGTCTTGACGGTCTTCACCGTCGTGTAGGTGCTGCTGCCCTTCTTGCGGAACTGGAGCTTCACCGGCTGGACGGTGTAGCCGTGGTACTTCAGGTCGTCGAAGTTCGCCCGCGACAGCCATCCGGTGACCGTGAGGGTCTTGCCCTTCTTGACCGGCTCCGGAGAGGCGTTGACGGTCTGCTTCGACGCGCGCTGGAGGCTGGAGCCGCCCAGGTTGTCCTGAAGGGCGAAGCCGATCTTGGAGAAGTCGGGGTTCTCCAGGTTGTCCTGGCCGTTGTAGTCGACGGCGAAGCCCATCGCCTTCCACTTCGTGGCGTCGGCGTTGCCGATCAGGTCGAAGCCGGGCACGACGGCGATGTTGCCCTTGCAGGTGGCGACCTTGGCGGACACCGCCTTGCAGACGGGGATGACATCGCCGTACAGCTCGTTCTTCGGGGAGTCGAACGAGCCGCGGTAGAGGGAGACGTCGAGCGCGAAGTCCGACGCGAAGATGTCCACATCGGCGGCGTGCGTCACGGTGAAGGTGGTCGCCACCCGCTTCGTGTACGTGGTCCCCACGACGATCGGCTTGCCGCCGTTGACGGTGAACTTGGAGAAGGTGAGGTCGAGCTGGGCCGGGATGGGCTCGGCCGCGGGCGCGGCCGAGCGCGCACCGGTCTTCGCGGCGGAGGGCGCGGCGGAGGCGGCCTGGGCCGCGCGCGCGACGGCGGCGGCCGAGTCGGCCGAAGCGTGCGCGCCGTCGGCCTGGGCGGCCGAAGGGAGGACGAAAGCGGAAAGGGCCAGGGCGCCGCTGACGGCGGCAACGGTGGCACGAGTGCGCATGTTCTGTTCCCCAAGTTGGAGAAGGGGGTCCGCGACGGACGTATGTCCGCCCGGACCCAGAATCGTCGGTGAAGCACGAAGCCTGGTGACTTCACAGACGAGACCATCGCCAACCCCGAAGGGTTGTGCGGGCCTTGAGTATTTTCTGTGAATTTTCCACAGGGCTTCCTGTGGAAACCCTGTGGATCCCGGGCCGGTCGTGGCAGCAGTGCGGTTCGGCGTCGGGCCCGGGCCCGACGCCGAAGCCCCGCGACGGCCGGCGGCGGGCCGTACTCAGTCGAACCAGCGGTCCCGGGCCAGTTCCTCCGAGCGCGACGGGTCCTCCAGCAGGGCCGCGACCTCGAAGCGGCGCGGCCACTGGCCCGCCGCCCAGGCCAGGCCCGCCGCGACGCCCTCCAGGGTCGCGGCGTGCACGGTTCCGTCCGGGGTGCGGCGCCAGTCCAGTTCGACGCCGCCCGCGCGCAGTTCACCGTGCTCGACGTAGGTGTCCGGGGTGCCCGCGCCGAGCAGGACGCGCACCGGCTCCGGCACCCGGCGCTCCTCGCCGTCGCTCGTCACCTCCGCCTCGACGCTCTCCCCGAGCCGCCGCACCTGGAACAGCTCGGCCAGCTCCGCCGCGTTCGCCGGGGCGACCGGCAGGAGCGGCAGGCCCGCGGTCAGCGGCAGCAGATCGGGCGCGTCCGCGATCACCGCGTCCGCCGCGTCGACGACCCGCACCTCGCCGTCGACCACGGCCCGCAACTCGTCCGGCAGCGTGACCTGTTCCGGGTCGAGATCGGCCAGCGCCGTGTACAGGGAGTGCAGCTGTACGGGACCGACCCGGCGGTCCTCGTCCGCGAGCCGGCCCAGCAGTTCGGCCGAACCGCCGGGCTCGTCCAGCAGGGCGGCGACCGAGGTGCGCACCCCGAGGGCGCGCAGCACCTGGGCGTCGTCGAAGCCGGTCGCGTCGGCGGAGTCGTACAGGCCCGCCAGCAGGGGATCGCCCCCGTCGGCGCGCAGGCCCGCCGGGCGGCGGCCGTCCAGCACCGGGTGGTCGCGCAGCCACCAGGAGGTGTACGGGCGCACGGACCGCGTGGTGCCGTCCGGGAGCAGCACCCGTACCGGCTGGGTCAGTGCGTCGCGCAGCGGCGGTTGGGCGAGGAGTGCGAGCGCCTGGGGCCAGGCGTCGTCGTCGACCAGGTCGAGGTCGCGGACGGCGACGAGTTCGGTGGCGACCGGCGGCACCGGTGTGTCCGGGAGCTGGTCGATGATGTCCTCGCACCACACGTCGACGGCGTCGAGCAGCCCGGCGTCGTCGGGTTCGGCGAAGTCGCCGTCGCGCGGCTCCAGTTCGTCCGGGTCCAGGACCACATCGGTGGCCCGCACCAGTGCGAAGGTGGCCAGCACCCCGCAGGCGGTGAGCGGCTGCTCGCCCCAGCGGTCGGCCAACTCCTGGTCGCACAGGGCGAGTTCGCCGTCGCGCATGATGTCGGCGAACGGGCTTGCGGGCAGCACGAGTTCACCGGCCGGTGCGGGCTCGCCGTCCTCGTCCGGCAGGGCGAGCGCCCCGAGCCAGGGCTCGTCGCCGGGTGCCAGGTCGGCGTCCCGGACCAGGGTGAGGACGGTCTCCACGAGCTCGTCGCCGTCGAGCGCGTCCTCGTCCCAGATCTCGCCCGCGTCCAGCGAACCGGCGACGGCGGCCCGCACCTGCGGGGTCGTCAGCACGGCGCGCGGGCTCGCGGGCAGGGCGCCGAGCTTCTCCAGGAGCGGGTGGGCGGCGTCCGGGTGGGCGACCTTCAGTCCGAGCCGGGCGAGCCGGTCCAGGACCGGGCCGGTCAGCGCGTCCGGGAGCGGGAGCAGGACCTGCCGGGGGCCGATGGTGGTACGGGGGACGGCCGGGGCCCCGGGGCCCGGCCCCTGGGACGTCGTCCCGGCGAGCGGCACCGGCAGCCCGGAGAGCCGGTCCGGGTCGACGCCGGCCAGGCTGTCGTACAGCCGCCGCCACCAGCCCGGGTCGCGTTCCAGCCCGGCGAGCCGGTCGATCGCCTCGGTCAGCGGCACCCGGGCGACGCCGAGCGTGCGCAGCTCGACCCGGCGCTCCAGGCCGGCGGGCAGCAGACACGGCAGCACCTCGGCCAGCACCGCGACCGTCTCCGCGCCGACCCCCTCCAGCACCTCGGCCTCGACGGGCCGCAGGGCGGTGGTGTCCTTGCGGCTGTCGTCGGTCCCCGCGTCCCAGTCGTCCCACCGGTCGGGCTCGGCGGCGGGTTCGCGCGGGGCGGCCGGTTCCAGGAACGCGACGCGCGGCAGCCGCTCCAGGATCGCGCCGCGCAGCGCGCCGTCCAGTTCGCCCTTGCCGAGCGGTCCGGGCACGAGAGCGATGGTGGCGACGGAGACCGGCTGCCAGTCGGCGAGCAGTTCGGCGTACGCGTCGGCCGCGCGCTGCACCAGGAAGTCGGTGAGCGGGCCCGGCGCGGGGTGGCGGCGGGTGGTGTCCAGCGGCAGTGACGCGATGAGCAGCGCGGGTACGCCGAGCGGTTCGTCGGTGGGGGTCGGCGCGTGCATGACGGGTGCGGTACGGGGGTGCACCGGCGCGCCCTCCGCGTCCACCGGGACGGCCCAGGTCACCGACCAGTGCGGGCGCAGCCGTTCCTCCAGCGGGCGGTCGGCGAGCAGGGCGGGCTCGACGGGGCCGTGGTGGGCGACGGTGCGCCAGCGGTTCGTACCGTGCGCGGAGTCCACGACGTGCGTGTACGGGCCGTGCTGCGAGCGACTCAACGTCCGTACGGTGTCCGGGGTTTCGATGACGATCTCGTCGAGTCCGCGCAGGGTGAGCAGCAGTGCGTCGTCGACGGCGTCGAGCAGCCGGCCGACCAGGTCCTCGGCGCCGCCGTCGCGCAGCGGCAGGACGACGACGGTGTCGTAGCCGTCCGGCGCGGTGCCCTCGGCGGGCAGCGGGAGCCGCAGCAGGGGGACGTGGCCGTCGCGGCGGCGGAGCTCGTCGCCCAGTCCGGGGCTCCCGACGGCGGCTTCCCGGGCGAGTTCGCGGGCCTCCGAGAGGGACCAGCGCACGCCGCCGTGCCGGCCGATGACGGCGGGCTCGTCGCTGACGGCGAGCACGGCGGCGAACCCGACGCCGAACCTGCCCACGGCGGACTCGTGGCCCTCGCGCTTGGCGGAGGCGCGCAGGGTGGACAGCGACTCCACCCCGGTGGCGTCCAGGGGCGCTCCGGTGTTGGCGGCGGCGAGGACGGCGGGGGCGTCGGCGGTCGCCGGGCGCAGGGTGAGGCGGAGCCGGCCGGATGCCTGGGCGCGGGCGGCGGCGTCGGCGGCGTTCTGCGCCAGTTCGACGACGAGGCGGTCGCGGTAGCCGCCGAGCGCGAGGTCCTCCTCGGCGTTGGCGTCCTCACGGAAGCGGGCGGGACCGGCCCCCCAGGCGTCGAGCACGCCGCGCCGCAGCCGTGCGGTGCCGAATGGGTCGGCCCCCTCGGTCGCAATCATGCTCACGCTGTGACTCCCTCTTCCGGTGCCGGGTACCCGTGCCGCCAAGTGTGCGCCCCGAAGCTACCGGGTCCGCGCGAGCGGCCCTGCCCGCAATCGCCGGACGGGGTGGGGTACCCGGCCCCCGGGGGAACAGCAGCAACCCGGACACGGCAAGCGATTCAAGCCCGCCCGGCACAACCGAACCCGCCCGCCACACCCACCCGAGCCCGTCCGGCGATTGAGGACGGAACCGGCGAGCCGGAACAACCCGCACAAAACCAAGCCGGCCCGGCACAACCAAGCCGGCCCGGCACGACCAAGCCCGTCTGTCACAACCAAGCCCGTCCGGCGATTGAGGACAACGCGGTACGACGGAGCCGCCCGCCGGAGCCGCCCGCCGGAGCAGCCCCCGGAGCAGCCCGCCAGGGCACCCCGCACGGACCCGCCCCAGGCCACCGCCTACGAGTGGCCGAGGTCCTCCGACGGCGCATCCGGCTCCACCGGCACGGAGCCGGAATCCCGCGCCGGACGCAGCGGGTACTCGTCCACCTGCATCGTGTCCAGCGCATGCGGCGCCGGCTTCGGCGGCTTCGGCATCACCGCGGCCTCCGAATGCCCACCGCAGCCGTACGACAGGGACACCACATGCCCGTCCGCCGGACCGAACTCGTTCGCGCACACCCCGAAGGCCTGCTTCAGCGAACCCGCCAGCGGCACCAGGAAGGCACACGACACGCAGGAGGCCGGGGCGGCCTGGGCCATCGGCGTCTTCGCGCCGAACCCCTCGTCCCAGCGGTCGGCCGCCGCATGCAGCCCGTACCGCGACAGCACCCGCGCACGCCGCATCCCGAGTTCGTCCGCGACCGCCGCGATCGAACCGCGGCGCGGGGGCTGCGGGCGCGTCGTCAGCTCCGCGTCCTCCGACTCGACGAGGTCGGCCAGCTCACCCGAGACCGCGGCGACCGCGGAATTGGGCGGCGGCTCGTCGTCGCCGGTGTAACCGGGCTCCAGACGCAGGTCGTCCGCCTCGGTGGGCAGCAGATCGCCCGGCCCCATGTCGCCCGGCCGCAGCCGCTCGCTCCACGGCACCCACTCCGGCGCGAGCAGCGCTTCGCCTCCCGGCAGCAGCACCGTTTCGTCAAGCGTGACGTTCTTCGCCCGGGAGGCCCTGGCGACCGTCACAGCCCAGCGCCAGCCCCGGTAGGCCGGGTCCTCGCACTCGAAGTAGTGCGTGACGACCCGGTCCCCCTCGGGGACCACGTCCACATGCTCACCCACGACCCCTGGCGCGGCTGCCTCCTCGGCCGCCGCGCGGGCGAGGTCTACCGCCTCGGCGCACAAACGGTCGGGAACAGGGGTACGGGCCGTACGGCTTCGCGTCGTCGCAGCACTCACAGGTCTCGCTTCTCTCCTACGCCAGTCTCACGAGCGCGCCAGCACATCCATCGATTTCGGCCATACGGTTGCGGGCGGAGCGGACCTGGGGGCCGCGTCGACGTCCACACCCGTTGTGCCTGCCTCGGGCGCACCTTCTGCAATCCATTCTGCGGGATCGCCGAGAGGCGCGCGGCCAAGAACAACCGCCGGTGGCGCGCTAGGCACGCTACCCTCTCCGCCGCTTCCCGCCCACCTGCCCGTCCCAAACGACGCCGTATCCGGTGCCGTGTCCCGTATGAAGAGCACGGTCCGGCCATGGGTGCCGACCGGTCCGCACCCCCTGCGACCTGCCCGATCGCTGACCCGACGGGGCGGTGCACGCCGCGCCCCGTGCCCGTTCCGGTTCGCGACGACGGGGACTGGGGCACTATGACCAAGTGGCTTCAGCCCGGTCGCACGACGGATCCGGCCCGCTCCGCAGGACGGGCCGGTCGATCGGTCATGCCCTTCGGTCCCCGTTCACCGGGACCGCCAGGGGCATCCGGAAGGCGACGCACGCACACGGAGCCGGCGAGTCCGGTCTCGGCAAACTGATCGAGTTGCACGCGGTGAACGGCGCGGGTGACGTGATGATCACGATCGCGCTGGCGTCCACGGTGTTCTTCTCCGTTCCGACGGACCAGGCCCGCGGCCGGGTCGCGCTGTACCTCGCGGTCACGATGGCGCCGTTCATCGTCCTCGCCCCGGTCATCGGCCCGCTCCTGGACCGGCTGCCGCACGGCCGCCGTGCCGCGATGGCGGGCTCCATGCTGGCCCGTGCGCTGCTGGCGCTCACCATGTCGGGCGCGGTCGCCACCGGCGGCCTGGAGCTGTATCCGGCGGCTCTGGGCGTCCTGGTCTGCTCGAAGGCGTACGGAGTCGTGCGCAGCGCCGTCGTGCCGCGGCTGCTGCCGCCCCGGTTCTCGCTGGTGAAGGCGAACTCACGGGTCACCCTCGCCGGTCTCCTCGCCACGGGTGCGGCCGCTCCGATCGGGGCGGGACTCCAGACGATCGGCCCGCACTGGCCGCTGTACGGCGCGTGCGCGATCTTCGTCGGCGGCACCGTGCTCGCCTTCACGCTACCGCCCAAGGTGGACTCGGCGAAGGGCGAACGCAAGGCGCACCTCGTGCACCCGCACGACGACGGCGCGGTCCGGCCCGCCCCGCTCCGCAAGCCCGCCACGTCCACAACCGGGAAGGTGTGGAGGAGAGCGGCCAGGTCCGGGGGGAAGGGCGGCGAGAAACGGCCGGGGCTGCGTTCGGTCGGCCCGTCCGTCCTGCACGGACTCCAGGCCAACGCCGCGCACCGGGCGCTCTCCGGCTTCCTGATCTTCTTCCTGGCGTTCCTGCTGCGCGAGCAGCCGCTCTCCGGTCAGAGCGCCGCGATCTCGCTCGGCATCGTGGGTGTGGCGGCCGGGACGGGCAACGCGCTGGGCACGGCGGTCGGCTCCTGGCTCAAGGCCCGCGGCCCGGAAGTGATCATCGCCTCGGTGCTGGGCCTGGCGCTCGGCATCGCCGTGCTGGCCGCGGCCTTCTTCAGCACGGTCCTGGTCGCCGCGCTCGCGGCCACGGCGGGCTTCACCCAGGCGCTGTCGAAGCTGTCGCTGGACGCGATGATCCAGCGCGATGTGCCGGAGGAGGTGCGCACCTCCGCGTTCGCCCGCTCCGAGACACTGCTCCAGATGGCGTGGGTGGCCGGCGGCGCGATCGGGATCTCGTTGCCCCTCAACGGCGTACTGGGCATGTCGGTCGCCGCGGGCATCCTCACGCTCGGTGCGGCGGCCTCCGTACGGGGGCTGCTGGGTGCCGCGCGGCGCGGCTCGCCGCACCCCCGCGTGGCATGAGCCGGAGCGACCGATAGCCTTCGGCCCATGACCGTTGCGTTCTTCTCCGGTAAGGGCCGCCGAATCGGCGTCGCTCTTGGTGCCGTGTCCGCGGGACTCCTTGTCCTCTCCGCCTGTGACAAGCCGACGCCACTCGCCACCGTGACGGTCGGCGACAACTCGGTGAACGCCGAGGCGTCCTGCTACAACGACGGCAAGGCCCTCAAGGAATCCGAGTACAAGAGCTGCCTCAACAAGAAGGCGGAGAAGTCCGTCAAGGTCGCGATGGACGACAAGGTCCGCTTCGGCGTCGACCCCAAGGTCGCGGACAACGGCTGGACGCTCTTCATCAACGGCCAGCAGGCCGAGCAGGAGCCGTACAAGAAGACCTACCGGTCCATCCCGGGCAGCGCCTTCTTCTCCAGCCAGACCGGCGAGATCTCGAACAAGACGCAGATCAGCATCGTGGAGACCAAGGGCAAGGAGCTGCTGGGCATCTGGCACTTCGAGCTCAAGAAGACCGACTGATCCCCTCCTGACCTCGGAGGCTCCTCCCGTGCGTGTGCTTGTCGTGACCGCTGTCCCGGTGGAACGGGACGCGGTCACGCGCGCGTCCGGGGACGGCTCCGAGGTGTCGGTGCGCCGGGTGCCGGGTGCGGAGATCCACCGCGCGGGCCCCTTCGACGTGCTCGCGGGCGGTGCGGGACCGGCCGCGGCAGCGGCCTCGGCCGCGTTCGCCCTGGTCTCGGACCGCTACGACCTGGTGATCTCGGCCGGCATCGGCGGTGGCTTCGCCGGTGTCGCCCCGGTCGGCTCTCTCGTCGTGGCCGGCCGCATCGGCGCGGCGGACCTGGGCGCCGAGACACCCGCGGGCTTCGTGCCCGTCACCGAGCTCGGCTTCGGCCGGGACTGGCACCACCCGCCCCGCTCCCTGGTGCGCGCGGTGTCCGCCGCGACCGGTGCGGTGACCGGCGACGTCCTCACCGTCTCCACCGTGACCGGCACGGCGGAGCGCGCCGCCGCCCTCCTCGCCGCGCACCCCGGCGCCGTCGCCGAGGCCATGGAGGGGTTCGGGGTCGCGGAGGCCGCCGGCCTGACCGGCGTGCCCGTCCTGGAGATCAGGGCCGTCTCGAACGCCGTGGGCCCCCGCGACCGCGACGCCTGGCGCATCGGCGACGCGCTGGCCGCGCTCACCGACGCGTTCGGGCAGCTCACACCCGTACTGGAAGGCTGGACGACCCACCATGACCGAGACCACTCCTGACCCGCTGCGGATCGCCTTCTCGCCGTGCCCGAACGACACGTTCGTCTTCGACGCCTGGGCGCACGGCAGGATCCCCGACGCGCCCGCCCTCGATGTCACCTTCGCCGACATCGACATCACCAACGGCATGGCCGAGCGCGGCGAGCTCGACGTCCTGAAGGTGTCGTACGCGGTGCTGCCCTGGGTCCTTCAGGAGTACGCGCTGCTGCCGTGCGGCGGGGCGCTGGGACGGGGCTGCGGGCCGCTCGTCCTCACGAAGGAGCCGGGCACGGACCTGACGGGCAGGACCGTCGCCGTACCGAGCGAGCGCTCCACCGCGTACCTGCTGTTCCGCCTCTGGGCGGCCGAAGCGGTGCCGGGCGGGGTCGGCGAGATCGTCGTCATGCCGTTCGACGAGATCATGCCGGCGGTACGGGACGGCAAGGTGGACGCCGGTCTCGTCATCCACGAGGCGCGCTTCACGTACCAGAACTACGGCCTGCACAACCTCGCCGACATGGGCCGCCACTGGGAGGAGACGACCGGTCTACCGATCCCGCTCGGCGCGATCATCGCGAAGCGCTCGCTGGGCGCGGACACGCTGAAGCTGCTCGCCGAGTCGGTGCGCGCGTCGGTACGGATGGCGTGGGACGACCCGCAGGCTTCGCGCCCGTACGTCCTGGAGCACTCGCAGGAGATGGACCCGTCCGTCGCCGACCAGCACATCGGCCTGTACGTGAACGAGTTCACCGCCGACCTCGGCGAGAACGGCTACGCGGCGATCCGCGGCCTGCTGACCCGCGCCGCGGCCGAGGGCCTGGTCCCGCCCCTCGGCCCGGACGCGCTGTCGTGTCCCTGAGGCGGTGCCTCTGAGCAGGTGTCCCTGAGCCGTGCCCCTGAGGCGGTGTCCTACACGTCGAGCTGGTCCGCGACCGCGCGGAGCAGCCCGGCGATCTTGGTGCCGGAGGCCTTGTCGGGGTAGCGGCCGCGCTCCAGCAGCGGGGTGATGTTCTCCAGGACGGTCGTCAGGTCCTGCACGATCGACGCCAACTCGTCCGGTTTGCGGCGCTGGGCGGCCGCGACGGACGGTGTGGGGTCGAGGATCGCCACGGAAAGTGCCTGGTCACCGCGTTGTCCGGCGACCACGCCGAATTCGACACGCTGGCCGGGCTTGAGGGCGTCGACTCCTGCGGGCAGCACGGACGAGTGCACGAAGACGTCGCTGCCGTCGTCGCGGGAGAGGAAGCCGAAGCCCTTCTCGCTGTTGAACCATTTGACCTTGCCAGTCGGCAAAGCACGCACCCCATCTCAACACGTATGCCGGAACAAAGCCTCAGCAGGTCAGGCCGTCCAGTGGTCGTGCTCCCCCTGCTGACAGAAGCCTCCACAGGTGAAGTACCCCTCGTCAAGCCTGGTCATCCGGACTCTGTCCGGAAACGGCACTTGCCGCGCCGACCGGCCGACCCGGGGTGGTTCGCCGCCGTCGGGAACTACCCTGGCAGCGTGAGTACTACATCTTCTGGCGCAGGTGACCGGCTGGTCCGGATCGGCGCGATCGTCTTCTTCGTCGGCGCGCTGTGCACCCTGGCCACCATGGCACCGCTCTTCCTCGGCACCCACCCGCTGCCGTCCATCGCCTGGGCCCTGTGCATGCTGATGGGCGTCGGCTTCCTGATCGCCGCGGCGGGCGTCGTCCGGTCTGCGCGGGCGGGTGCGCCGAAGCAGTAGGGCCGGGGGGATGTCTCCGTCACGGTGCTGCGCGCCCGGCGCGACCACGTAATGGTGGGCCCGAGCAGCCGCTGCCGCCGGATTATCGGAACCCATGGCTGAGGGATCCCCTTGGTCACGGTCCGACCAGTGAGCGGGAACGCGCTCCGCGATCCCGCGCCCGCTCCCCGCCGAAGTCCTACGCCGCGTACGTCTCCAGCCACGCCGGGAACTCCGTCAGCGACGCCAGCACCACGTCCGCCCCCGCCGACCGGAGTTCCTCCGCGTCGCACGGGCCCGTCGTCACGCCCACCGACAGCGCGCCCGCGACCCGCGCTCCGCGTACGTCGCCGGTGTGGTCGCCCACGTACACGCCCGCCCCGTGCTCCCGCAGCGCATCCGCCTTCGCCTCGGCCCACAGGCCGCCCACGATCACGTCGGGCTCGATCCCCAGATGGGCGAGGTGCAGCTTCGCGTTCGGCTCGTACTTGGCAGTGACGACCATCGTCCGGCCGCCCAGTTCGCGGATCGCCGCCACCGACTCCCGCGCCCCGGGCATCGAGAGCGTCGGGACGATCGCGTGTGTGGGATAGATCTCGCGGTACCGGTCGGCCACCGCGGCCACTTCCGCGGCCGGAAACCAGTTCGCCAGCTCGTCCTCCACCGGCGGGCCCAGCCGGCTCACCACCAGGTCGGCGTCGATCACCGCCCCGGTTTCGGCGGAAAGCGCCAGGTAGGCGGCCTTGATGCCGGGCCGGGAGTCGATGAGCGTCATGTCCAGGTCGAAGCCGACCATCAGCGCGTGCGAAGCCATGACTGCCATTGTGCCGAGGGCGTGCAGGACTCCGCACACCCCCGGACGGTCCCACGGAGCCGGTGCTTAGACTTAGCCAAGCCTAACCATGCTTCGCTTTTCGATTGGGTCCGATGTCAGCCGCCGCACCACGCCGCTCCAGACGCGCTCTCATGACGGCGGCGGCCGTCCTGGCGCTGCTGTTCGCCGTACTGCTCAGCCTCGCCGTCGGGGCGCGCCCCATCGCCCCGTCCGCCGTCCTGGACGCCCTGCTGCACGGCGGGCACTCCGACGCCGCCGAGGTCATCCGGAACATGCGGGTGCCCCGCACCCTGATCGGGCTGATGGTCGGCGCCGCCCTCGCCCTCGCCGGCACGGTGCTCCAGGGCATCACCCGTAACCCCATCGCCGACCCCGGCATCCTCGGCATCAGCCAGGGCGCCTCGGTCGGTGTGGTGCTGGCCATCGCGTACGCGGGTGTCCACACGCTCACCGGGTACGTCTGGTTCGCCTTCGCGGGTGCGGCCGTCGCCTCCGTCGCGGTGTACGCCATCGCCTCCAGCGGGCGCGGCGGCGCCACCCCGGTGAAGCTCGCGCTCGGCGGCGCCGCGATCAACGCGCTGCTGGTGTCGGTGACCATGGCCGTGCTGACGACGAAGGCGTCCGCGCTGGACGAGTTCCGGTTCTGGCAGGTCGGCTCGATCGCCGGCCGCGAGGCCCAGGTGGCTCAGCAGATCTGGCCGTTCCTGCTGGTGGGGACGGTCCTCGTACTCTCCGTGGCCCGCGGGCTCGATGCGCTGGCGCTCGGCGAGGACATGGCGAAGGGGCTCGGGCAGAAGATCGCGACGGTACGGATCGTCGGCGGCATCGGTGCCACCGTGCTCACCGGCGTCGGCGTCGCGGCGGCCGGGCCGATCGCGTTCATCGGCCTCGCCGTTCCACACATCGCCCGCGCAATCGTCGGCAGCGACCACCGCTGGGTGCTGCCGATGGCCGCTCTGATCGGACCCGTGATGCTGCTCGTATCCGATGTGGTCGGCCGGATCGTCTTCCCGCCCAGCGAGATCCCGGCCGGTGTGATGACGGCACTGATCGGGGTGCCGTTCCTGGTCGCGCTGGTGCGCCGGAAGGCGGTGCCCGCGTGAGCGCCACCACGGCCGCCGTGCGGCCCGCCGGGTACAGCGTCGTACGGATCGGGGCGCGCGGCCGGTTCCTGCTGCACCGCCGGGCCGCGGTCGTCGCCGCCGCGCTCGTCGCGCTGCTGGCCGCCGTCTGTGTCGCGTACCTCTGCGTCGGCGAGAGCTTCGTCGCGCCGGGCGAGGTCCTGAAGGTGGTCCTGGGCCGGCCGTCCGCCGACGAACTCGTCGTCGGCACGCTGCGGCTGCCGCGCATGGTCGTCGGGCTGCTCGTCGGCCTCGCGTTCGGGATCGCCGGCGCGCTGATCCAGACCGTGGCCCGCAACCCCCTCGCCAGCCCCGACATCATCGGCATCAGCCAGGGCGCGAGCGCGCTCACGGTCGGCGCGATGACGTTCGGCATCACCTCGTACACCGTGCTGCCGTACCTGTCGGTGATCGGCGGGGTCGCGGCCGCGGCGCTCGTCTACGCCTTCGCCTGGCGCGGCGGGCTGCACGCCACCCGCTTCGTCCTGATCGGCATCGGCTTCGCCATCGCGCTGCGCTCGGTCACCACCCTGTTCCTGACCAAGGGCGACTACCTCGTCGCCCAGCAGGCGCAGATCTGGATGACCGGCTCGCTCAACGGCCGCGGCTACGACGAGGCCGCACCCATCGGCTGGACGCTGCTGATCCTGCTGCCCGCCGTCCTGTGGGCCGCCCGCGCCCAGCGCACCGTGACCATGGACGACGACACGGCGACCGCGCTCGGGGTCCGGCTGGGCCGGGTACGGCTGGGGCTCGTCGCGCTCGGCGTGATCCTGGCGTCGGTGGCGACGGGGACGGCCGGGCCGGTCGACTTCGTGGCCCTGCTCGCCCCGCAGATCGCCCGCCGGATGACCCGGACCGCGCAGATCCCGCTGCTGTGTTCGGCACTGCTCGGCGCGGTGATCGTCGTCTTCGCGGACCTGCTGGCCCGCAGGCTCTTCTCCCCCACCGAACTCCCGGTGGGCGTCCTGACGGCGGCGGTCGGCGCCCCGTACCTGATCTGGCTGATCATCCGCGGTCACAGTGGCCGCAGGGGAGGCAACGCATGACCACGACCCGGCAGCAGGACGCCGTGACCAGCCGGCTGACGGTGCGCGGGCTGACGCTCGCGTACGAGGACCGCACCGTCGTCCACGAGCTGGACCTGGCCGTCCCCGACGGCCGGGTGACGGTCATCGTCGGGCCGAACGCCTGCGGCAAGTCGACGACCCTGCGGGCGCTGGGCCGCCTCCTCAAGCCGCGCGGCGGGGCGGTGCTGCTGGACGGCACCGAGCTGTCGAGGATCCCCACGAAGAAGATCGCCCAGTCGATCGGGCTGCTCCCGCAGACCCCGGTGGCCCCCGAGGCGATCACCGTCTCCGACCTGGTGGCCCGCGGCCGCCAGCCCCACCAGCACTGGTGGCAGCAGTGGTCCCAGGAGGACGAGCGGGCGGTGACGGACGCCATGGAGCGCACCGACATCACCGCGCTCGGCACCCGGTCGGTGGACGAGCTCTCCGGCGGGCAGCGCCAGCGGGTGTGGATCGCGATGGCGCTCGCCCAGGAGACCGATCTGCTGCTGCTCGACGAGCCGACCACCTACCTCGACATCGCCCACCAGGTGGAGGTCCTCGACCTGGTGCGCCGGCTCGCCGCCCCGGCGGCCGACGGCACCCGCGGCCGGACCGTGGTGACGGTGCTCCACGACCTCAACCAGGCCGCCCGGTACGCCGACCACCTGGTCGCCATGAAGGCGGGCCGGATCGTCGCCGAGGGCCGCCCCGAGGACGTCGTCACCGCCGAACTCGTCCGTGAGGTCTTCGGTCTGGAGGCGGTGATCGTCCCCGACCCGGTGACGGGTTCGCCGCTCGTCGTGCCGGGGGCTCCCTGGAAGCCCGCGCAGGCGTCCTGAATCCGCGCACCCCCTACGAAAGGCAATCGATGGGCTCCTCCGTCCGCCGCCGTGGCCTCACTCTCGGCGCACTCGCCCTGACCGGCGCACTCGCACTCTCCGCCTGCGGCTCCTCGGACTCCGGCAGCAAGAGCGACGACAGTTCACCGGCCGGCGGGACACACACCGTCAAGACGGCGATGGGTGACGTGAAGGTCCCCGTGCACCCCACGCGCGTCGTGGTCCTGGACACCGGTGAGCTGGACTCCGCGCTCACCCTCGGCGTGCGGCCCGTCGGCGGGACGCACTCGGCGACCGAGGACGGCTTCCCCGCCTACCTGCCCGCGGCGAAGACGAAGGACATCAAGGAGGTCGGTGAGATCGCCAACCCCAACATGGAGACCGTCGCCTCCCTGAAGCCGGACCTGATCCTCACCAGCAAGGTCCGCGACGGCGACCGCTACCAGCAGCTCAGCGCGATCGCCCCGACCGTGATGACGGAGTCCACCGGATCGGCCTGGAAGGACAACTTCCACGTCCACGCGGAGGCGCTCGGCAAGCAGGCCGAGGCGAAGAAGGTCGTCGCCGCGTACGACGCCCATGTCGCGAGGGTGACCGCGGCGATCGGCGGCAAGGAGAAGGCGGCGGCCACCGACGTCAACTTCGTGCGCTTCGTCGAGGGCGCGGACATCCGCATCTACGGCAAGCAGAACTACATCGGCTCGATCTTCGCCGACATCGGCATGGGCCGCCCCGCCATCACCGACAAGGCCAAGGACGGCTTCTCCTACGACGTGTCGCCCGAGAAGATCGACCTCGCTGACGCGGACGCCGTCTTCACCTCGACGTACGGCGACCCGGACAAGGCGGGCACGACCCGGACGATGAAGAGCGGGCTGTGGAAGGGGCTGAAGGCCTCCAAGGACGGCAAGGTCTTCAAGGTCGACGACCGGCTGTGGATCGCGGGCATCGGCTACACCGCCGCGGACCGGATCCTCAACGAGTTCCAGACGAAGATGACCGGCTGACGAGGCCTCACGGCCACGGCCGGACCCGGGCCGTGACAGGCCCGGCCGCCACTGCCCGGCCGGTCACGGCCCGGTTGTCACGGCCCGGCCCGTCACGCCCGTGGCCTCCGCGCCCGCCACACCAGGTAGAGCGCGGAGGCCACGGCCGCACCCCGCAGCACCCACGGCCAGGTCTGGCCGATCGCCGGGCCCATCTGCCCGTCCCCGATGGGCGCGCCCCACCGCCCGTCCATCCGGCCCCACAGCCAGACGAGAGCGCCCACCGCGACCACTCCCGGCAGCCCCAGCGCCGCCCATTTCGCCTGCGCGCGGGACAGTTTGCGCGAGCTGTACGCGAGCAGCCAGCCGCCCGCCACGGCCAGCAGCGAGCCCATCACCGCGCCGGTCACCAGCAGTGCGGCGGCGAGCAGCAGGAGGGGGTGCGAGAAGCCACGCGACGCCGCGCCCTCAACGCCCTGGGAGCGGCGCGGCCTCGGCAGCCACCGCCGCCGCGAAGCCGCCGCCTCCTCGTGCTCTTCCTCGACGTCCTCGTACTCCCCCTCCCCCGGTTCCCCGGGCTCCTCGTCCGGCTCCGCCCCCGGTGGCCGCAGCAGCGCCGGGATCTCCACCCCGCCCCGGAACCCCGGCACCTCGGTCCCCTCGCCGAACTCGCCGAAGGGGCCCGGCTCGACGCGCCACCAGTCCGGCTCGCTCCCGGACGGTCCGAGCTCGTCCGTGCCCGCCCGGTGCGGTGCGGACGGTCCGCCGCCGGCCGACACCCCGGGTGACGCGCCGGACATCTCCGCCGGCGCCTCCGACGCGCCCTTGCCCGAACTGTCTTTCCGGCCGGTCCTGCCGCCGTCCCCGCGGCTGTCCTTGCGGAGCTTCGGCCTGCGCGGCCACGGGATCCCGGCCGCCTCCGCGGGGCCCTGCTCCGGCACCTGGGGCAACGGCACCGATCCGTCGGCCGACGAGGCCGCGGCCGCGACCAGTTCGTCGGGGGTGCCGAGCCTCCCGATGATGCGGCGCACCGCCGCAGGGGTGTCCGCGGCCTGCTTCACCCGCTGCCGGTCGATCTCGCCCCGCAGCTCCGACACCAGCCTCATCCGGGTGCCCGAGGGCAGCTGTTGTCGCTGTGCCATGTCCCCGACCCGGCTCAGGTAGTCGTAGACCAGCTGATCGCTCTCGATCCCCACGCGATGGTTCCCCTCTACCGACCTGCACCGACGGTAGCGCCCTCGGGCCCGCCCGGAGCGACTACCGTGGGACGGATGGGGATGACCACACCACCGCGGACGCTCGCCGAGGCTCTGCGCGCCCGGGACGACGAGTCGTTGGCCGGGCTGCTGCGTGCCCGGCCCGACCTCCTCAACCCCGTGCCCAACGACATCACCCAGCTCGCGACGCGGGCGGGCACCCGTGCCTCCGTCGTCCGCGCCCTGGAACACCTCGACCGGTTCGCCCTGCAGACCGCCGAGGCGCTCGCGGTAGCGCCGGATCCCGCGCCCTACGACACCCTGCTCAGCCTGCTCACCGGCGACGGCCGGGACGACGGCGAGCTTCACGGGGACGCGGGCGCCGCCATCGTCGACGCGCTGCCCGGGGCCCTCGGCACCCTGCGCGAACAGGCCCTCGTCTGGGGCGAGGACGAACGGCTGCACCTGGTGCGGACCGCCCGCGAACTCCTCGCACCGTCGCCGCAGCACCCCTCCCCCACCGGTCTCGGCCCGACCGTCGCGGAGGCCACCGCCGGCATGTCGCCGGGCCGGCTCCAGGAGATCCTCACCGCGGCCGGGCTGCCCGCCACCCACGACCCGGTCTCCGCGGTGACCGCCCTGGCCGGGCTGTTCACCGACCGGGCCCGGATGGGCGAACTCCTCGACACCGCCCCCATGGAGGCGCTGTCGGTGCTGGACCGGCTGGTCTGGGGCCCGCCGTACGGCGAGGTCACCCCGAACCCCACCCCGCCCGTGAAGTGGCTGCGCGACCGCGGGCTGCTGCTGCCCGTGTCGACCCGCACCGTCGTGCTGCCGCGCGAGGCCGCGCTGCATCTGCGGGCCGGTCGCGCCCACCGGGTGCCCGAGCCGCGGCCGCCCGTCGTGGCCGCCGCCGCCGAACGCGATCCACAGGCTGTGGACAGCGCGGCGGCGGGCCAGGCGTTCCTGTCCGTGTCCACCGTCGAGGAGCTCCTGAAGAGCTGGAACGGCGGCGGCCCCGCCATACTGCGGGCCGGCGGCCTCAGCGTCCGCGAGCTGAAGAAGACCGCGGCGGTCCTGGACGTGTCGGAGCCCGTCGCCGCGTTCTGGATCGAACTCGCCCACGCCGCCGGGCTACTGGCCTCCGACGGCGAGACCGACGAGCGGTACGCCCCGACCCCCGCGTACGACGACTGGACCGAACTCCCCGCCCAGGACCGCTGGGTACGCCTCGCCACCGCCTGGCTCGCCGCCACCCGCACCCCGGGGCTGGTGGGCGGCCAGGACGCCAAGGGCCGCGCCCTGTCCACCCTCGGCCCGGACCTGGACCGCTCCGCCGCCCCCGAGGTCCGCCACCGCGTGCTGACCCTGCTCGCCGCACTGCCCCCGGGCACCGCCCCGGACCCGGAGACCCTGCTCGCCCGGCTCCGCTGGGAACGCCCGCTGCGCGGTGCGTCCGCCTCCGCCGGGGACACCACCGACCTGCGGTCCCGGATCGCCCTCTGGACGCTGAACGAGTCCGAGCTCCTCGGCATCACCGGCCGCGGCGCCCTCGCCTCGCAGTCCCGCGCCCTGCTGTCCACCGGCCCCGCCGAGGCCGCCGCCGCGCTCGCCCCGCTCCTCCCGGAGCCCCTGGACCACGTGCTGCTCCAGGCCGACCTGACCGCCGTCGCCCCGGGCCCGCTGGAACGCCCGCTCGCGGACATGCTCGCCGCCGTCGCCGACATCGAGTCGAAGGGCGGCGCGACGGTCTACCGGTTCACGCCCGGGTCCGTACGCCGCGCCCTGGACGCCGGGCAGTCCGCCGCCGACCTGCACGCCTTCCTCGCCGCGCACAGCCGTACGCCGGTGCCGCAGCCGCTGAGCTACCTCATCGACGACGTCGCCCGCCGCCACGGCCACCTGCGGATCGGCGCCGCCTCCTCGTACGTGCGCTGCGACGACGAGGCCGTCCTCAACGAGATCCTCGCCGACAAGCGCTCGGCCACCCTGCGGCTGCGCCGCCTCGCCCCCACGGCCCTGGCCGCCCAGATCGACCCGGCCTCGCTCCTGGACGGCCTGCGCGAACTCGGCTACGCGCCGGCCGCGGAGTCCGCCGACGGCGACGTCCTGATCACCCGCGCGGGCGCCCGCCGCACCCCGCCCCGCGCGGCCCCCGCCCCCGTCCCCGAGGGCCCGCCGCTCCCCGACCCCACGCTGCTGGGCGCGGCGGTCCGGGCGATCCGGGCCGGGGACACGGCCGCCACGATCGTCCACAAGGACACCGGCCCCTCGACGCCCGCGGGCGCGCTGCCCCGTACGACATCGGCCGAGACCCTGGTCACCGTCCAGGCCGCGGCCATGACCGGCTCCGCGATCTGGATCGGCTACGTCAACGCGGAGGGCGCCGCCAGCCAGCGCGTGATCGCCCCGGTCCGCGTCGAGGGCGGCTACGTGACGGCGTACGACCACACGGCCGACGAGGTCCGCACGTACCCCCTGCACCGGATCACGGGCGTGGCGGAACTGGCGGACGACCAGCGGACCTGACGGTCCGGGGGAACGGGTTCCGGGTTCGGTGTGCGGGGTTCCTTGGTTCGGGGTTCCGTCCTCAATCGCCGGACGGGCTTGGGCGCGGGTGCCCCACGTGGCGCGATGCCCGGTGGGTGGGGGGCGGTGCCCCTCCGGGGCGTCTCCTCAAAAATGGCGTGTTCACCCGGGTCCGTGAGGGACCCGGGTCGTACGCCATTTCCTGCGGGGACTCCCCTGCACGGCCCCACCCCTGCATTGTGTGCGTCCGCACCCCGGCGGTACGACTGCCGCAGACGCGGGACGGCCGGGTCCGGGGCCGTGCAGGGGAGTCCCCGCAGGACGACGAACACATACCCGGGTCCCCTCGCATACCCGCCGAACGTTCGTCGTCCGAGGAGACGCCCCGGAGGGGCACCGGACCCCCACCCACCGAACATCACGCACCCCGCGGAGCGACCCGCACACCAAGCCCGTCCGGCGATTGAGGACGGAACCCCGAACCAAGGAACCACGCACCCCGCCACCGCGTACGGCACACTGGATGTTTGGCCGGTACACGGCCACCCCGCAGTAGAAAGGGCCGAAGCGCGTGACCGGACCCCTCATCGTCCAGAGCGACAAGACGCTCCTCCTGGAAGTCGACCACGAGCAGGCCGACGCCTGCCGCCGCGTGATCGCGCCCTTCGCGGAGCTGGAGCGCGCGCCCGAGCACATCCACACCTACCGGCTGACCCCGCTCGGGCTGTGGAACGCGCGGGCCGCGGGACACGACGCCGAGCAGGTCGTCGACGCGCTCGTGAAGTACTCGCGCTACCCCGTACCGCACGCACTGCTCGTCGACATCGCCGAGACGATGGGCCGCTACGGCCGCCTCACGCTCTCCAAGCACCCGGTCCACGGCCTGGTGCTGACCTCCACCGACCGGCCCGTCCTGGAGGAGATCCTCCGGTCGAAGAAGGTCCAGCCGCTGGTCGGCGCCAGGATCGACCCCGACACGGTGGCCGTGCACCCGTCCGAGCGCGGGCAGGTCAAGCAGACGCTGCTGAAGCTGGGCTGGCCCGCCGAGGACCTCGCCGGTTACGTGGACGGCGAGGCGCACCCGATCGAGCTGGACGAGAGCGGCTGGGCGCTGCGGCCCTACCAGCAGCAGGCCGTCGAGGGGTTCTGGCACGGCGGCTCGGGTGTGGTCGTACTGCCCTGCGGGGCCGGAAAGACGCTGGTGGGCGCGGGCGCCATGGCACAGGCCAAGGCGACCACGCTGATCCTGGTCACCAACACCGTCTCCGCCCGGCAGTGGAAGCACGAGCTGGTGAAGCGGACCTCGCTGACCGAGGAGGAGATCGGCGAGTACAGCGGTACCCGCAAGGAGATCCGGCCGGTCACCATCGCCACGTACCAGGTGCTCACGACCCGCCGTAAGGGCGTCTACGCGCACCTGGAGCTGTTCGACTCCCGCGACTGGGGTCTGGTGATCTACGACGAGGTGCATCTGCTGCCCGCGCCCGTCTTCAAGTTCACCGCCGACCTCCAGGCGCGCCGCCGGCTCGGGCTGACGGCGACGCTGGTGCGCGAGGACGGGCGCGAGTCGGACGTCTTCTCGCTGATCGGGCCCAAGCGGTTCGACGCCCCGTGGAAGGAGATCGAGGCGCAGGGCTACATCGCGCCCGCCGACTGTGTCGAGGTACGGGTCAATCTGACGGACAGCGAGCGGCTCGCGTACGCGACCGCCGAGGCCGAGGAGAAGTACCGGTACTGCGCGACGACCGCGACCAAGCGGAAGGTCACCGAGGCGCTGGTGCGCAAGCACAAGGGTGAGCAGACCCTGGTCATCGGGCAGTACATCGATCAGCTCGACGAGCTGGGTGAGCATCTGAACGCCCCGGTGATCAAGGGCGAGACGAGCAACGCCCAGCGGGAGAAGCTCTTCGACGCCTTCCGGCAGGGCGAGCTGAGCGTGCTGGTCGTGTCGAAGGTGGCGAACTTCTCCATCGACCTGCCGGAGGCCACCGTCGCCATCCAGGTGTCCGGCACGTTCGGTTCGCGCCAGGAGGAGGCCCAGCGGCTCGGCCGGGTGCTGCGGCCGAAGGCGGACGGGCACGAGGCACGGTTCTACTCGGTGGTCGCCCGCGACACGATCGACCAGGACTTCGCGGCCCACCGCCAGCGGTTCCTGGCCGAGCAGGGCTACGCGTACCGGATCGTGGACGCCGACGAGCTGCTGACGGACAACTGAGCGTCCGCAGGGGCGGGAGTGCGTCGGGCTCAGCGAGTGCGGCGGACGCCCGCCTCCTGCGCGTACTCACCGAGGACGACGACGTCGAACGCGGCCCGTGCGAAGATCCCGGCGGCGCGCAGGGCGTCACCGACGAGGTGGCCGTAGTGGTGACCGGTGACCGCGGTCGCGCCGTGCGCGGGGCCGGTCTTTCGCGGGTTCAGGATGACGGTGCTCATGTGTTCCATGGTGCTCCGCACGGCCGGCAAAGGCGTCGGCCCGCAGGCTGAAGGTGACGGAGCCACGCCTACCCCTGTGGTCGCACGCCGTCCCCTACGGGGTGGACCCCGCGGTCATCCGCCGGTATTCGTTCGCGCCCGGCCCGGCCCGTCGATACAATCGCCGGTCTGCCCGCCTCCCGCACCGTGGTACCGGCAGCCCGCAAGGGCCCGCGCCGGCAGCCGGGGGAGCGCCGCCGACCGGACGGAAACCGGCCGACAGCCGTACGCACGCCCTCGTACGTACTAGTGATCGATCCCCGAGCGGACCGCATCGCCCCCGGTCACCGGCCGGGGACGAGGGTGCGGCCCGCCGTCCCGCGTTGAATGCCGGAGGCAACACCGTGCCCGCGCACGAACACGAAAGCGACACCACCACTACCGACCCCCTCGCTCATGAACGCGCCCATCTCGCCGCCTCGCGCGCCGCGCTGCGGGCCATGCGCGAGGACGCCCAGGCCCTCGACATCCGCGATGTCACGGCGAACTGGGTGAACGCCGCGGTGCTGCAGGCCCAGATCACCGACCGCATCAAGTCGCTCGCCGACCTCGCCCACACCCCGCTCTTCTTCGGACGGCTGGACTACCTCCACGTGGTCGGCGCGGAGAAGGCGGAGGGCGCGGAGGGCGAACAGTTCTACATCGGGCGCCGCCACGTCCACGACGCCGGCGGCGACCCCATGGTGATCGACTGGCGGGCCCCGGTCTCGCAGCCGTTCTACCGGGCGTCCCGCAACGACCCGCTCGACGTCGGACAGCGGCGCCGCTTCGGCTACACGGGCGGCGAGCTGACCGCGTACGAGGACGAGCACCTCACCGACCCCTCCGAGGCGGCGCAGACCAGCAAGCTGCTCCAGGCGGAGATCGAGCGGCCGCGTGTCGGGCCGATGCGCGACATCGTCGCGACGATCCAGCCGGAACAGGACGAGATCGTCCGCAGCGAGCTCGGCGGCTCGGTCTGTGTGCAGGGCGGCCCCGGCACCGGGAAGACCGCCGTGGGCCTGCACCGGGTCGCGTATCTGCTGTACGCGCACCGGGAGCGGCTCGCCCGCACCGGGACGCTGGTCATCGGGCCGAACCGGTCCTTCCTGCACTACATCGAGCAGGTGCTGCCGGCCCTCGGCGAGCTGGAGGTGAAGCAGGCGACCGTCGACGACCTGGTGACGGCCCACGTCGAGGTCCGCGGCACGGACGAGGCGCCGGCCGCCGTGGTGAAGGGCGACGCCCGGATGGCGGAGGTGCTGCGGCGGGCGATCCGTTCGCATGTGACGCCGCCGACGGAGTCGGTGATGGTGGTGCGCGGTTCCCGGCGCTGGCGGGTCCCGGCGTACGAGATCGAGGAGATGGTCAACGAGCTGCTGGCCCGCGACATGCGTTACGGGGCGGCGCACGAGGCCCTTCCGCAGCGCATCGCCCATGCCGTGCTGGTGCGGATGGAGGAGGCGGGCGAGGCGCCCGACGACCGGGTGCAGAACGCGGTGGCGCGCACCCCCGCGGTGAAGGCGGCCGTGAAGGCGGTCTGGCCCGCGGTCGACCCGTCGAAGCTGGTGCTGCGACTGCTGTCCGACCCGGAGTTCCTGGCCGCACAGGCGGACGGGCTGCTGACCGCGGACGAGCAGAAGGCGATCCTGTGGACCAAGCCTGCCCGCAGCGTGAAGTCCGCGAAGTGGTCGGCGGCGGACGCGGTGCTGATCGACGAGGCGATGGACCTGGTCGCGCGTACGCACTCGCTGGGCCATGTCGTGATCGACGAGGCGCAGGACCTCTCCCCCATGCAGTACCGGGCGGTCGGCCGGCGCTGCTCGACCGGTTCCGCCACGGTCCTCGGGGATCTGGCGCAGGGCACGACGCCGTGGTCGACGCAGAGCTGGGCCCAGGCGCTGCATCACCTGGGCAAGTCGGACGCGGTGGTGGAGGAGCTGACGGCGGGCTTCCGCGTGCCGCGCGAGGTGATCGCGTACGCGTCACGGCTGCTGCCGGTGATCTCACCGGGTCTGACGGCGGTCGAGTCGGTGCGTGAGTCGCCCGGCTCGTTGTCGGTACGGGAGGTGGCGGGCGCGGACGCGCTGGACGCGGCGGTGGTCGCGGCCTGCGAGGAGTCGCTGGAGCAGGA
The DNA here is from genome assembly GCF_007829885.1 of Streptomyces brevispora. Classification (NCBI taxonomy): domain Bacteria; kingdom Bacillati; phylum Actinomycetota; class Actinomycetes; order Kitasatosporales; family Streptomycetaceae; genus Streptomyces; species Streptomyces brevispora. Next base: position 3,527,216 of record NZ_VIWW01000001.1, on the reverse strand, counting down.
GGGTTCGACGGGCCTGATCGCCGCCGACGCCCGTATCCCGGCGCTGGCGGCCGCCCTGACCGCGGCGGGCCACGCCTATCTCTCCCCCGGCATGGAGACGACCGCCGAGTCCCGGCTGACCCTGGTCCCGGCGTCGCTGGCGAAGGGCCTGGAGTACGACTACGTGGTGCTGGACGAACCGGCGGCGGTGGTCGACGGCGAGCCCGACGAGCGGACGGGGCTGCGCCGGCTGTACGTGGCCCTGACCCGTGCCGTGTCCGGACTGATCGTTCTTCACGCGGCGCCGCTGCCGGAGGAGTTGGCCTGATGAACGACGGTGTGCGGGGCGGATGTCCGCCCCGCACACCGTCGTTGTTCACCCGGCCGTGCAAGCCCTCCCGTTCAGCTTGACCGTGCCCGGGTCGGCGGCCGTACCCGAGACGCTGCTGTTGAACCCGAAGTCGACCTCCGCACCCGGTGCGAGGGTGCGGTTCCAGGACAGCGGTGCGGCGGTGACCGTCCGTCCGTACTGGGTGAGTTCGGCGCTCCAGGTGTGGCCGAGCCTCTGGTCGCCCGGCAGCAGCCAGGTCAGGGACCAGGGGGTGAGCGCCTCGGTGCCGGTGTTCTTCACCGTGACGGTGGTGGTCGATCCGGTGTTCCACGGGTGCGAGGAGTACGTGACGCGGCAGGAGCGTGCCGGGCCCGCGCCGTCACCGGCGTCGTCCAGGTAGGAGGCGACGAAGGCCAGCGGCGCGTTCCAGTTGATGGCGACCTCGTTGGTGGCGTACGAGCCGTTGTCGTCGAGGTAACACATCGCCGCCGCACAGCCCTTGAGCTTCGCCGCGGCCTCCGGGTCCCCGGAGGTGGGGGCGGTGAGGTTGGGGCCGCCCGCGAGGGAGCCGGGGGGCGGGTGGGGCAGGGACGGGTCGCTCTGGTGGGCCCAGACCCGGTGGTGCTGGTTCTCGGAGCTGCGCTCGCCGTACCCGGTGACGTACGACTGATTGAGCGGGTTGCGTCCGAAGAGGTAGTCGGCGCCGCGCAGTACGGCGTCGCGGTACTCGGCCTTCCCGGTGAGATCGGCCGCGGTGGCCAGCACGATCATGTTGTTGAGCACCTGGCTGTTGGAGCCCCAGACGTAGTTCTGTCCGGTTGGTGCGTACGGGACGCCGTACAGCTGGTCCTCGGTCTGTGCCGCGTAGCGGTCGGCTGCCGTGGTCAGCACGGTACGGACCTGGGCCAGTTGGCCGGCGGTCAGGTCGTTGGGCACGGTGGCCAGGGTGAGGACGCCGAGTCCGGCCGTCCCGCCCCACCACATGCCGCCGTCGGCCGGGAAGACCGCGTCGGTGTCACCGTGCAGCGGGGAGCCGAGGAGGGCCTGGCGGTAGGTGTCGGCGCCGGTGGTGGTGAAGAGCTCGGCGGCGGCCCAGTAGAACTCGTCGGAGACGTCGTCGTCGCTGTAGGTCCCGCCGCCCGTACCGTCGTCCGGGTCGGCGAGGATGTCCGGGTGGGCCTTCGCCGCGCTCCACGCCGCCCCGGCGGCACTGCGGCACCGGTCGGCGAACTCGGCGTCGTACGGAGCGAAGAGCCGGGCGCACTGGGCTGCCGCAGCGGCGAGATTGAGCGTCGCGGCGGTGGTCGGCGGGTGCAGCTCGCGCTGCTGCGGGTCCAGGTGGGGCATCATCGGCAGCCCGGTCCACTGGGCGTCGTGCACCTTGTGGTGGACCATTCCGGCGAGCGGCTGCCCGGCCGGGACCTGCATGCGCATCATGAAGTCGAGCTCCCAGCGCGCCTCGTCGAGGATGTCCGGGATGTCGTTGCCGTGTTCGGGGACCCGCAGCGCGCCGTCGCCGAGTTCGGCGGACTCCGCTCCGTCGGCCGTCAGGGTCCGCTCGTAGGTGTCCATCAGTTCGGCGACCGCGATGCCGCCATTGACCACGTACTTGCCCTGGTCACCGGCGTCGTACCAGCCGCCCCGCACATCGAGCCGGTAGTCGCAGACCCCTGGCTGGCAGGGCACGTCCGTGTCGCCCTTGTTGGGGGCGGCGCCGAGGTGTCCGGCCGGGCGCGCGTACTGCTCGCCGACGAGGGCCGCGTCGATCGCGATGCCGCTGCGGTTCTGGTAAAAGTACGCCAGCGAGTCGCTGCGCAGGCTGTCGTAGAGATCGCCCCGGATCGAGAAGGTCTCGCTGACCTGCCCGTCCGCCTCGACGGTGTAGCCGTCGCCGGGGGTGGTGACGTCGCTGAAGTCGAAGGTGTGGACGTTCTGCCGTGAGGTGGGGTCGACTCCGCCTGGGACGGTGGTGCCGGTGGCGGCGACCGTTCCGTCGGCCGCTCTGAGGGTCCAGGGCAGCGGCTCGGTCGCCTCGGTGACCAGGGTGCCGCTCTTGGGTCCCTGCGGGAGGTAGCCGACCTGGTTGACGCGGACGGGCGAGCCGGTGTCGGGCACGTACACGGGCGGTTCGGCGCCGCCGCGCAGGGACACGTCGTCGAGACAGAAGGCGGCCGCCTCGTCGTTGCCGCCGATCTGGAACGCGAGTTGGGCAGCGTCGCGGTCGGTGGACGCGGTGAAGACATGGGTGACGGGGACCGCGTCCGCGCCGATCGTGTCGGTCGCGGACAGATCGGTGCTGTACGGCTCGGTGGCCATCTGCACGTTGGTGTGGATGGAGAGCGGGGCGGTGGAGGTGGCCGTGTAGGTGAGGGTGTACGTCTCCCCCGCGACGAGCGGGATGTCGTTCTGGCCGACGATCACGTCCCACGGGTTGGCCGTTCCCCCCGGTACGCCGGTGCACAGCCGGCCGTCCGTGACGGCGGCGGCGGTGTTGGCGGTCCACCACCAGGGGGCGGTCCCGGCGGCGAAGTCGCCGTTGGTGATCTGCTCCGGGGCGGAGCCGGCGTCATCGGCGGTGGCGCCCGGCGCGGTGAGGACGGCGCCGAACAGTGCGGCGAGGGCCAGTGTCCCGAGCGCACGGCGCCCGTGCCGGGCGCGGGCGCGACCGGTGGGGGACGGGGGCGGAGAGGCGTTCACCGGGGGCCTTTCGGTAGGGGGCGGCGGCAGTGGAGCGACGGTGCGGAGGAGCGACGGTGCGGAGGAGCGACGGTGCGGAGGAGCGACGGTGCGGAGGAGCGGGGCGGGCGCGCGGCAGAATACGGTGGGAACGCTCCCATACGTGATGGACAGAGCTAGGGAGACGCAGTGGGAGCGTTCCCACATCGCTGATTCATTGTGGAGGCCGGGGCGTTCGTTGCACCAGGGTCATGACAGCACCAGCCTGTGGAACCGCCCCCGGGCGGGCCCCGCGCCTCCTCACGCGTTTCCGGCGCCGCTCAATTCGTCAACACCCATACTTGGGACGCGAGTTGATCGATGCGTCGACACATGGGGGCGGGCGTGGGAGCAGAGGAACTCGGCGCGTTGGTCATGCCGATGATCACCGGGCTGACGAACGCGGTGGGCAGTGAGTTCAGCAGTGCGGCAGTCGCGGAAGTGCGCCGCCTGGTACGCGAACGCCTGGGCGCGGCCGAGGAGGGGAGGGCGGCTCTGGACCAGCTCGACGGGGATCCGGCCGCGGCCGGAGCCGATGACCAGGTCCTCGCCCAGCTCACGGCCGCGCTCGCCGCCGACCCCGGCTTCGCCCGGCAGGTTCAGGAGGCCCTGCGCCTGACCGCCGTGCAGTCGGCGGGGGACATCAACACCATCAGCATCGGCGGCGCGGTCAAGAAGAGCACGATCACGATCGGGCCGGTCACCCTGAACAGGACGCCCGGCAACCAGGTGGCGCTGGCCGCCCTCGTCCTGGCCGTGGTGGCCCTGCTGGTCTTCGGCATGTACGGCGTGATTCACACGCTGGGCCCGGACGACGACGCGAAGGCCGCCACCCCGTCGTCCGGTTCGAACGGCTCGCGCACGGGCTCCGGCGCCGAACCGTCGCAGGGCGATGAGGGCGCGACCGGAGGGGACAAGACCGCAGCGATCAAGGACGTCGAACACTTCAAGGCGATCTTCCCTGAGCCGACGAGCCTGCCGGACGACTGGTCATTCGCTCCCGGATCCGACTCCAGCAGCGAAGGCCTCGGAGTCGACAACTCCCCTTGCGCCGAGGGAGAAGAAGGCTGTCGGGGCCAGATCCACCACGGCCGCGCCAGGTTCGGTGACTCCACGGGCGAGGCGCAGGCCGAGTTCCGCGTGTACGCCTACGACAGTGTCGGCACAGCCGAGGCCGGCTACAGGGCCGTCGCCGGCATAGCGCTGCATCTCGACGGCACGACGACGATGCCGATCACCCCGGTGGCCGACCAAAGCACCGGATTCACCGCCCAGGACGATTCGGCGGGTCACACGGTCCTGACGGAAGGGGCCGTGATCCGGGTGGGCACCATCGTGGCCCGTGTCGCCTACGGCGGCAGCTCCCAGCAACCGGACACCCAGGTGCTGAATGCCCTGCTGACGATGCTCACCGAGCGCGCCGGGCAGGCCCAGAGCGGCCGGACCCCCACTGCCACGACCCAGCTGTAGGCGCCCGCAGCGCCGGAACCCTCGCGACCACCGAGGGCGGCCGCCGCTCCATAGTTTCGCGGAGTCGCCGCCGGGCACGACAACGGGCGGGGCGGGATGCCGTCACCTGGCATCCCGCCCCGCCCGTAACGCCTGCAACGCAGGCTCTCGACCGCCTACGCGTCGAGCACGTCCCGCCACTCCCGTACCGCCGCCGCGTCCACCGGTCCCGACCACCCGCCGGGCCGCGCCGCACCGCCGATGTGGACGGCGTCGATGCCCGCCTCCAGCAGTTCCGGCAGGTGGCTGAGCCGCAGCCCGCCACCGACGAGGATCTGCTGCTCGTACCCCGGCTCCCCCTTGCGGGCCGCCTCGACCAGCAGCGTGGGGATGCCGTCGTCCACCCCGGCCGCCGAGCCCGCGGTGAGATACGTGTCCAGGCCCGGAAGGTCCGCGAGGGACTTGCGCAGGGCGTCCCGGTCGGCGGCGCGGTCGATCGCGCGGTGGAACGTCCAGTGGCAGCCGTCCAGCTCGGCGATGATCCGCTCGACCGCGACGAGATCGGGGCGGCCGTCCGCGTCCAGGAAGCCGAACACGAATTCGTCCGCGCCCTCCGACCGCAGCTCGCGCGCCCTGGTCACGAGTACATCGATGTCACCGGCCGCGAAGCCGTCCGCCACTCTGAGCATCACCCGCAGGGGGATGTCCACCGCGGCGCGGATCGCCGCGAAGGTCGCACGGGACGGGGTGAGGCCGTCCGCCGCCATGTCGGTGACCAGCTCAAGCCGGTCCGCACCACCCGCCTGGGCAGCGACCGCGTCCTCCGCGTCGAGAGCGATCACCTCCAGGACTGCACGGTTGCTCATGGGAACCCAATCCTCCAGGAAGCAGCTATAGGTCTAGTCCAATGGCCAGCCTACGGGTCGGGCGGCCAAGGGCACAGCCTCACGCGCACGTGAAGATACGCGAGGTCAGACGCATGCCGGGCGACCGAACGCCCGGAATCCGCGCATCCACGATGGATCACTCTTGCTTTTTTATAGGGGTAGGGGGTATACCTGAATCAGCACTGCATACCCCCTAGGGGTATAAACGATCCAACGACCGAGGAGGCCCAGTGTCCGCGCAGACCGCAGCCACCACTGGTACCACCGGTACCGGCGCCGCAGAGGTCGAGCTCGCCATCAGCGGGATGACCTGCGCATCGTGCGCGGCCCGTATCGAGAAGAAGCTCAACCGAATGGACGGGGTCGAGGCCACCGTCAACTACGCCACCGAGAAGGCGCGGGTCAGCTACCGGGGCGAGGACGTCTCCGTGCAGGACCTGATCGCCACCGTCGAGAAGACCGGCTACAGCGCGCACGAGCCCGCTCCGCCGGTACGTCGCGGCGACACACCCGCCGAGTCCGCGGCCACCGAGGAGGACGAGCTCCGCCCGCTGCGGCAGCGGCTGATCACGGCGGTCCTGCTCGCGGTGCCGGTGATCGCGATGGCGATGATCCCGGTGCTCCAGTTCGACAACTGGCAGTGGCTCTCGCTGACGCTCACCGCGCCCGTCGTCACGTATGCCGGCTGGCCCTTCCACCGTGCCGCGTGGACCAACGCCCGGCACGGCGCGGCCACCATGGACACCCTGATCTCGGTCGGCACCTCGGCCGCGTTCCTGTGGTCGGTGTGGGCGCTCTTCTTCGGCACCGCCGGAATGACCGGCATGACGCACCCCTTCGAGCTGACCATCGGCCGCAGCGACGGCGCCGGGAACATCTATCTCGAGGCCGCCGCCGGAGTCACCGCGTTCATCCTGGCCGGGCGCTACTTCGAGGCCCGTTCCAAGCGGAAGGCGGGCGCGGCGCTGAAGGCCCTGCTCGAACTGGGCGCCAAGGAGGTGACCGTCCTGCGCAACGGCCGCGAGGTGACCGTGGAAACGGCGGACCTCCAGGTCGGGGACCGTTTCCTGGTCCGGCCCGGCGAGAAGATCGCCACCGACGGCACCGTCGTCGAGGGCAGCTCGGCGGTGGACGCGTCCATGCTCACCGGTGAGTCGGTCCCCGTCGAGGTCGGCGTCGGCGACCCGGTGACCGGCGCCACGCTCAACGCCGGCGGCCGGATCGTCGTCGAGGCGACCCGGATCGGCGCCGACACCCAGCTGGCCCGGATGGCGAAGCTGGTCGAGGACGCGCAGAACGGCAAGGCGGCGGCCCAGCGCCTCGCCGACCGGATCTCGGCGGTGTTCGTCCCCGTCGTGATCGCGCTCGCGCTCGGCACGCTCGGCTTCTGGCTCGGCAACGGCTCGGGGCTGACGGCCGCGTTCACCGCTGCCGTCGCCGTACTGATCATCGCCTGCCCGTGCGCCCTCGGCCTCGCCACGCCCACCGCCCTCATGGTCGGCACCGGACGCGGCGCCCAGCTCGGCATCCTCATCAAGGGCCCCGAAGTCCTGGAGACCACCCGCCGCGTCGACACGATCGTCCTCGACAAGACCGGCACCGTCACCACCGGCAAGATGACCCTCCGGACCGTCCACACCACCCCCGGCACCACGGAAACCGACGTACTGCGCCTCGCCGGCGCCCTGGAACACGCCTCCGAACACCCCATCGCACAGGCCGTCGCCACCGGAGCCACCGAACGCATCACCGCCCCCCTCCCCACCCCCGAGGACTTCGCCAACATCCCGGGCCTCGGCGTCCAGGGCGTCGTCGAGGGCCACGCGGTCCTCGTGGGCCGTGAGCAGTTGCTGGCCGAGTGGGAGATCCACCTCCCCGCGGAGCTGGCGCGCCGGAAGGCCGAAGCGGAGACCGCGGGCCGCACGGCGATCACGGTCGCCTGGGACGGCGAGGCGCGTGCGGTCCTGGAGGTGGCCGACGCGGTGAAGGACACCAGCGCCGAGGCGATCAAGCGGCTCCGCGCACTCGGCCTGACGCCGATCCTGCTGACCGGTGACAACCGGGCGGTGGCGGAATCGGTCGCGGCCGAGGTCGGGATCGACGAGGTGTACGCGGAGGTCATGCCGGAGGACAAGGTCGACGTCGTCAAGCGCCTCCAGGCCGAGGGCCGTTCGGTCGCGATGGTCGGCGACGGCGTGAACGACGCGGCCGCCCTCGCCCAGGCCGACCTGGGCCTCGCGATGGGCACCGGTACGGACGCGGCGATCGAGGCCGGCGACCTGACCCTGGTCCGGGGGGACCTGCGGGCCGCTGCCGACGCGATCCGGCTGTCGCGGAAGACCCTCGGCACCATCCGGACGAACCTGTTCTGGGCCTTCGCCTACAACGTGGCCGCCCTCCCGCTGGCCGCGGCGGGGCTGCTGAACCCGATGATCGCGGGTGCGGCGATGGCGTTCTCATCGGTCTTCGTGGTCGGCAACTCACTGCGGCTGCGGGGGTTCAAGGCCGGGGTGTGACCGACTGCGCGTCCCCGCCCGCGGGCGGCCGGAGCCGGGCTCCCTCCGGGGAGCCGGGCCTCCGGCCGCCTGTCGGCGTATCCGCGCACCATGGCTCTCCCCCTTCGAGCGGGGGCCACACGCAACGCGCTCTTCTCTCCTCGAACGGGGCTGCCGAGCAAGCCCGTTGTCAGTGGCTGAGTTTAGGGTTCCGGCATGATCAGCTGGATGCACGATTCGTTTCCCGGCCACGAGGTGAACCTCGTCCTCGCCCGCGGGCTGTCCGCCGACACACTGGTCGAGGGCCTTCGCGGACTGCACCGCGAGCCGCTCGCCCACGGTGAGGCGGGCGGCTGGGCCTGGGCGGTACACGACATGTTCGAGGAGGGGACCGAGGACTACGACCCGGTCGACTACCGGAGCATCTGCCCGGAGGGCACCGAGGTCATCGTGTTCGAGACCGAGCCGTGCAGTGCCAAGGCGCACGGGCCCAACTTCACTTACCTCCGCAGCGGCCGTACCACCCTGCACTTCAGCTTCGAGGACATCGGGCAGCGACTGGGCGACAACCCCGACCACATATCGGCCGAGCTCCTCGCCGCGAACCTCATCGGCCCCGGGGCGGAGTGCGACAAGTGGAAGACGGAAGACGGCCACGACTGCCTCGACCACGAGGACGACGCGGACGACCGGCTGGTGAAGGCGCTGGCGGACTGCTTCGCCCTGCCGTCGCCCCCGCTCTCCCTCGAGGTGACGGCCAAGTGAACGCGATCGCCCCGAACACGTTCGTCACCTATGCCAGAGGCCTGGACCTGCCGACCCTCGTCGACGTCTTCACGGAGGCGAGGTGTCCCGTCCGCACCGCGGGCGAGTCGAACGGCTGGTCCTGGGTGACGCATGACGCGACCGCCCTGAGCGGGCGGGCGGTCATGGATCTGGCACGCGACATCACCGGTTTCCGTTACGCGGAACGGTTCGGCGGGCCCGATCGCGTGGAGACGGTGTTCCTGGCCTCCACCCCCGCGTGCGAGTGCCCGCACGGGCAGAACTACGCGATCCCGCATTGCGACGAGCACCCGTTCAACTTCTCCCACAGCCGGGGCGGGTTCAACAAGACGTACTTCAACGTCGGGCGGCGCCGCGAGTCGCGTCGCAGCGGCGACCTGCTGGTACGGGAGTTGCTGGACGCCGGGATCGTCGGCCGGGAGACCCCGGCGTACGACGCCGACCCGTCGTTCAACGCCGACGGCGCTGTGACGATACGGATCATCACCGACCGTTTCGGGCTGCCCGCCGTGACCTGAGGAGCGTCCTGGCCGATCACCTCACGCCGAGCACGAACCGCACCACCGTCCCCGCCACCACCCGGGCCGCCGCCGCCAGCGCGGGTTCCGGGACGACGCCCACCACCGGGTAGCCGCCCGTCGTCGGGTGGTCGTTCAGGAACACCACCGGGCGGCCGTCCGGGGGGACCTGGATCGCACCCAGCACCATGCCCTCGCTGGGCAGTTCGCCCTGCCGGGCGCGCTCCAGCGCCGGGCCCTCGGTGCGCAGGCCGATGCGGTTGCTGTGCGGGGAGACGCGGTACGCCGCGGTGGTGAGCGTGCGCAGGGCCGCGGGCGTGAACCAGGTGTGGCGGGGGCCGAAGCGCACCGGGAGCACGAGCTCGTCGGGCACCCCCGGCCACGGCACCGCCCCGGCGTACGGGGCGCCAACCGGCGCGGGCGGGCCCAGCGGCAGCACGTCGCCGTCACGCAGGGGCGCCGGCCCCAGCCCGGAGAGCAGATCGGCGGACCGGCTCCCGAGCACCGGCTCCGGTTCCAGGCCGCCCGAGAACGCCAGGTAGCCGCGCAGCCCGTACGCCGCCGGCCCGGCGTCCAGCACCGCGCCCGCCGGTACGCGCACCGCGGCGCCCCACGCCACCGGCCGCCCGTCCACCGTCACCCGGCAGGGGGCGCCGCCGACGACCACGCGCACCGCACGGCCCGGGCGGACCGCGCAGCCGGTGGCGGTCGTCTCCAGGAGGGCCGCGGTGACGGGGTTGCCGGCCAGCCGGTTGGCGAGCCGGGCGGACGGTGCGTCCAGGGCGCCCGCCCGCCCCACCCCCAGGTGCGCGTGGCCGAACCGCCCCTCGTCCTGCACGGTGGTCAGGGCCCCGGCACGGACGACCTCGATCCCCGCGCTCACGCCCCCGCCCCCGTGCCCGTACTCGTACCCGTCCCCGTACTTGTCCCCGTGCCCATGCCCGTCCCCGTGCCCATGCCCGTACCCGTCCCCGTGCTCGTGCTCGTGCTCGTGCTCGTGCTCGTGCTCGCCCCCGTCCCCGCCTCGACGAAGCGGACCCGCGCCCCGGGCGCCAGCAGTGCGGGCGGTTCGCGGTCCGGGTTCCACAGGGCGGCCGGGTCCGGCATCCGGCCGATGAGCTGCCAGCCGCCGGGGGACGGGCGCGGGTACACGCCGGTGTAGGGGCCGGCCAGGGCCACCGCACCGGCCGGGACCCGGGTCCGCGGAGTCGCCCGGCGCGGCAGGTGGAAGCGGTCCGGCAGGCCCGTCAGGTAGCCGAAGCCGGGGGCGAACCCGCAGAAGGCGACCCGGAATCCGGTCCCGGCGTGGATGCGGGCCACCTCGGCGACGGCGACCCCCCACGCCTCGGCGACACCGGCCAGGTCCGGGCCGTCGTACACGACCGGGATCTCCACGAGCTCGCCGGTGTCCCGGCGCAGCGGCGGTACCCGCCACGAGGCCAGCTCACGGGCGAGCCCGGCCGTGTCCCGCGCGATGCCGTCCAGCAGGACCGTCCGCGCGGCGGGCACGACCTCGCGCACGCCGGGCAGTTCACCCGCCGCGCGGCGCCGCAGCACCTCCGCGTGGAAGGCTTCCGTCTCCTCCCCGGAGCCCAGCTCGACCAGCAGCGCGTCCGGTCCGGCGGGCAGCACGACCGGCGGCCGGCCGCGCTCCTGCCCGTCCGGAGTCCGCGTGCTCACGCGAACGCCCGCACCACGACGCCCGCCTCTTCCAGTGCGGCCCGCACCCGGTGGGCGAGCACCGCCGCTCCGGGAGTGTCGCCGTGGACGCACAGGGACCGGGCCGCGACCGCGATCCGTTCGCCGTCGGCGGCGATCACGCGCCGGTCGACCGCGATTCCGACACTGCGGCGCACGACCTCGTCCCCGTCGTGCACGACGGCGCCCGGCTCGACGCGCGGCACGAGCGTGCCCTGCGGGGTGTACGCGCGGTCGGCGAACGCCTCCTCGACCGCGACCAGCCCCGCCTCGGCGGCCCGTACGAGCAGCCGGGAGCCGGGCAGTCCGAGAACGGCCAGGTCACCGCCCGCCAGCCGGACGCCCTCGATCACCGCCGCCGCCTGCTTGTCGTCGCGGACCGCGCGGTTGTAGAGGGCGCCATGCGGTTTGACGTACGAGACGGTGGTACCGGCCGCCTCGGCGAACACTCTCAACGCACCGATCTGGTAAGCCACTTCGGCGGCCAGCTCGTCGGCCGGCACATCCATGGAGCGGCGCCCGAAGCCCGCCAGATCGCGGTACGAGACCTGCGCGCCGATCCGTACGCCCCGGGCGGCCGCGGTGTCGCAGACCCGCCGCATCACCGAGGGGTCCCCCGCGTGGAAGCCGCACGCCACGTTGGCGCTGGTCACGCACGCGAGGAGCGCCTCGTCGTCGGTGAGCGACCAGCGCCCGAACCCCTCGCCGAGATCGGCGTTGAGATCCATGGGAGCCGCCGCGGCCGGCTCGTCCCCCCGGTCCGCAGGATTCATCGGATTCGTCACGAAGCGCACGTTAGCGCCTTCGCGGGCGCGGTCGTCCACACGTCCGCGCCCGCGCTCGGCAGAATTCCGCGCGCCCGCTCGGCAGAGAGAGGACAGCGCGTCAGAAGACGAACAGTTCGCTCTCCTTCACGCCCTCCAGCTCGTACCGCGTCCCCACCAGCGACCGGCCCGCACAGAGCCGGATCAACGTCGCGCCGTCCCCCCGGTACCGTCCGGGGGCCCGACCCTCGTGCGGGGTCCCGATGGTCAGCTCCTCGCCGCTGTCCTCCAGCCGCGCGACCAGCAGCGGCGTCCTGTGGTGCCGGGTGAACGGGGCGAGGAGGGTGAGCGCGTGTGTCAGTCCGGCGCCCTGGTAGGCCCCTTCGAGGCCCCATGCCTCGCGCACGTCCCCCGCGTGGATCCACTCCCCCAGTGCGACCGCGTCCAGCACCCCGCCCGCCTTGGCGATGGAGGTACCGGCCTCGGCCATCCCCCACTCCAGCTCGTCCACCACCTGCGTGTCCGTCCAGTCGGCGCGCTCGGCGATGTCGCGGTCGTTGCACTCGGGGCTGAACACGTCCGGCCCGAACCGGCGCTCCACCACCCGGTTCAGCACGGAACCGCAGTGCGCGAGGAGATCGCGCACCGTCCAGCCGGGACACGCGGTGCGCAGGCCGAAATCGCTCCCGGCGGCGGACCGCAGCAGCGGCAGGAGGGTGTCTCGCTCGGTGCGCAGGAGGAGACCGGGCAGTTCGGGATCGCGCTCGTCAGCCATGCCCCCAGCCAACCATCCCGACCTCCGTCGGACTTGGCCTTCGGCGAACCCGCGGTCCTTGATCCCGCCGCCGATCACGGGTGAGGTCGTAACCTCACAGGCATGGACGACGAAACCGCCCGGGCCCGCCGCAGCAGCCCCGATGACGTGCTCCGCCGCCGCTGGCGCGACTGTCTCGTCGCGGCCCGGGGCGACGCCGAAGGCCCGGACCCGTTGCCGTACGCGGACAACCTCCTGGAACGCTGGGCGGAACGCCAGCGGCGCTACCACACCACCGCGCACCTGACCGCGGTCCTCGACCACATCGACACGCTGGCCGGCCATGCCGCGGACCCGGACGCCGTACGGCTCGCCGCCTGGTTCCACGACGCGGTCTACCGCCCCGACCGCTCCGAGAACGAGGAGCGCAGCGCCGTCCTCGCCGAACGCGCACTGCCGGAGGCCGGGGTGCCCGCCGGGACCGCCGCCGAGGTCGCCCGGCTGGTCCGGCTCACGGTCTCGCACGATCCGGCCGACGGCGACACCAACGGCGAGGTGCTGTGCGACGCGGACCTGGCGATCCTGGCGGCGTCGCCGAAGGAGTACGCGCAGTACGCGGCCCAGGTGCGCGAGGAGTACGGCTTCGTGCCCGACGAGGCGTTCCGGGAGGGCCGGGCGGCCGTGCTGCGGCAGCTTCTGGGGCTGCCGCGGCTGTTCCGTACGCCGCACGGGGCGGACGTGTGGGAGCCGAGGGCCCGGCACAACCTGCTGACGGAGCTGGAGCTGCTCGCCCGCTGAACGGACTGGGCTCCTGCCGCCCGCTGAGCGCACGACCCCATGACGCCCGCTGAGCGCACGGCCCCTGCCGCACCACGCCGCACCACACCTGCCCGGCCTGTCCCGGGCGGGCCCGGGAGCGCCGGACGCGCGGGAATGTAACGGGCAAGCGTGCTGTTGGCACCTGTCATGCCCGACTCTGCCCCTCGCCGCTCGCGTATGCCACTGGCCGTATACATTCTCGGCCTCTCCGTCTTCGCCCTCGGCACCAGCGAGTTCATGCTCTCCGGCCTGCTGCCGCCCATAGCCGACGACATGAACGTGTCGATCCCGCGTGCCGGACTCCTCATATCCGCGTTCGCGATCGGCATGGTGGTCGGCGCCCCGCTGCTCGCCGTCGCGACGCTCCGGCTGCCGCGCCGCACCACTCTCATCGCGCTGATCTCGGTCTTCGGCCTCGGCCAGGTCGCGGGCGCGCTCGCGCCGACGTACGAGATCCTCTTCGCCTCCCGGGTGATCAGCGCGTTCGCGTGCGCCGGGTTCTGGGCCGTCGGTTCGGCCGTCGCCATCGCCATGGTCCGGGTGGACCAGCGGGCCCGCGCCATGGCCGTGATGATCGGCGGGCTGTCCATCGCGAACGTGCTGGGTGTGCCGCTGGGGGCCTTCCTCGGGGAGAACCTGGGCTGGCGGTCGGCGTTCTGGGCGGTCGGTGCGGCCTCCGCGATCGCCCTCGTCGGCGTCGCGACGCTGATCCCCCGCATCCCCGTCCCGGACGAGAAGCCGCAGCTCAAGCGCGAGATGGGCATCTACCGGGACCGGCAGGTGTGGCTGTCCATCGTGATCACGGCGCTCGCGGCGGGCGGGGTGTTCTGCGCGTTCAGCTATCTGGCGCCGCTGCTGACGGATGTCGCCGGGCTGGACTCGGGCTGGGTGCCGACCGTGCTCGCACTGTTCGGGATCGGTGCGCTGATCGGTACGACGGTCGGCGGCCGGGTCGCGGACGCGCACCTCTTCGGGGTGCTGCTGAGCGGTATCTCGGCGTCGACGGTGTTCCTGGCCGCGCTGGCACTGTTCGCGTCGAGCCAGGCCGCCGTGATCGTGCTCGCGTTCCTGCTGGGCCTGTCGGCGTTCTTCACCGCTCCGGCGCTGAACGCCCGGATGTTCAACGTCGCGGGCGCCGCCCCGACGCTGGCGGGTGCGACGACCACCGCCGCGTTCAACCTGGGCAACACCGGTGGGCCGTGGCTGGGCGGCACGGTGATCGACGCGGACTTCGGTTTCGCGTCGACCGCGTGGGCGGGGGCGGCGATGACCGTGCTGGCGCTGGTGGCCGTGGTGTTCTCGCTGCGGCTCCAGCGCGGCCGGAGCACCGCCTCACGGCTGGTGACGGGCGCGTCGGCCACCGGGACGCAGAGCGCGGCGATGGAGTCCGCGCCCTCGACGACCGCCTGAGCGACCCGGCAGCGGCCCCGGTCGCGGTCGAGGCCCCGGCTCACGTCGCGGTCGCGGCCCCGACAACGGCAGCGGCCCCGGTCGCGGTCAGAGCGCCTGGTGCGGCGCCGGGCGGCCCTTCGGGCGGCGCAGGCCCGCCTCCGTGATCCGGCGGACCAGCTCCTTGGAGCCGATCTGCCGGGCGCCGGCCCGTACCGCGTCCTCGTACCGCGTCTCCGGTATGTCGTAGTGGTCCCGCTCGAAGGCCCGCTCCGGAGCGCCGATGGACGCAGCGAAGGCATGCAGCTCATCGAACGACTCGTCGCTGACCAGATGCGACCAGAGCCGCCCGTGGCCCGGCCAGTCCGGCGGATCGATATAGACGGTCACGGGCGCATCGTCCTGCTGAGCAAGCCGACCGGGGCGACCGCCACGGCCGCCTTCGTGCAGACCCAGTGCGGGTCGGGGCCGAGTTCCGGCTCGACGTCCAGGGCGTGCGGGTCGCCCGCGTCGCAGACCGGGCACAGCGGCCAGCGGCCGTACTCCTTCAGCAGTGCGTCCTGGACGTCCTGGGCGACGAGGCCGACGACGAACTCCACGCCTTCCGGCCACTGCTCGACCCACCAGCGCCGGTGCGTCACCGCGTCCTCGACCATCGAGACGATCTGGGCCTCCGCGACATCTCCGGCGACGAGGTCGGCCATGACGAGTGCGCGGGCGGCGTGCAGCGCCTGCTCCAGGGGATTCAGCTCCATACAGCCATTGTCCACCTGCGCACCGGCCCGCCCCGCCGTCGCCGCCAGAGGTCAGGACCAAAGGGGGGTTGACGGACATGCGTCTTGAAAATATCTTTCAAATGTGACCAATGACCTGAAGGAAAGTTTCAGCGCTGATTCGCCGCCCGCCCCGGCAGCCCTCGCCGCCAAGGTGCGCACGCTCGCGCCGTCCATGACCCGCTCCATGCAGCGGGTCGCCGAGGCGGTCGCGGGCGACCCGGCCGGCTGCGCGGCCCTGACGGTCACCGGTCTCGCCGAGCTCACCGGCACCAGCGAGGCGACGGTGGTCCGCACCGCCCGCCTCCTCGGCTACCCCGGCTACCGTGACCTGCGCCTCGCGCTCGCCGGTCTCGCCGCCCACCAGCAGTCCGGCCGGGCCCCCGCCGTCACCGCCGACATAGCGGTCGACGACCCGATCGCCGACGTGGTCGCCAAGCTCGCCTACGACGAGCAGCAGACCCTCGCCGACACGGCCGCCGGGCTCGACACCGTGCAGCTCGGCGCCGCCGTGGCCGCCGCCGCCACCGCCCGCCGGATCGACATCTACGGGGCCGGCGCGTCCTCGCTCGTCGGCCAGGACCTCGCCCAGAAGCTGGCCCGTATCGGCCTGATCGCGCACTCCCACATGGACCCGCACCTGGCGGTGACCAACGCCGTGCAGCTGCGCTCCGGTGACGTGGCCATCGCGATCACCCACTCCGGTTCGACCGGCGACGTCATCGAACCGCTGCGGGTCGCCTTCGACCGCGGCGCGACGACGATCGCGATCACCGGCCGCCCCGACGGCCCGGTCACGCAGTACGCCGACCACGTACTGACCACGTCCACGGCCCGCGAGAGCGAACTGCGCCCCGCCGCCATGTCGAGCCGTACGAGCCAGTTGCTGGTCGTCGACTGCCTGTTCATCGGGGTCGCGCAGCGCACGTACGAGACGGCGGCACCGGCCCTCGCCGCCTCCTACGAGGCGCTGGCCCACCGCCACAACCCCCGCACCCGCTGACGTCCCGCGAAAACCCTCACCCGCGAAACCGTACGAGTTCAAGAAAGCAGAGCCGCTCTCCATGACCTCCACCACCGACGCCGACGCAACCACCCCCGACGGATACGGGGAGCTGCGCGCCCAGCTCGCGACGCTCACCACCGAGGCGTTCCGCCCCGAGCTCGCCGAGATCGACCGGCTGGCCACTTCGGAGATCGCCCGGATCATGAACGGCGAGGACCAGACCGTCCCCGCCGCCGTCGCCGCCCTGCTGCCCGAGATATCCGCCGCGATCGACGCCACCTCGGCGCGCATGGCCCGTGGCGGCCGGCTGATCTACGCGGGCGCCGGCACCGCGGGCCGCCTCGGCGTGCTGGACGCCAGCGAGTGCCCGCCCACCTTCAACACCGACCCGGCGGTTGTCGTCGGCCTCATCGCGGGCGGTCCGTCCGCGATGATCACCGCCGTCGAGGGCGCCGAGGACAGCAAGGAACTGGCCGCCGCCGACCTCGACGCGCTGGGTGTCACCGCCGACGACACGGTGGTCGGCATCTCCGCCTCCGGCCGTACGCCGTTCGCGATCGGTGCCGTCGAGCACGCCCGCGCCAAGGGTGCGCTGACCATCGGCCTGTCCTGCAACGCGGACTCCGCGCTGGGCGACGCGGCCGCGCACCCCCTCGAGGTCGTCGTCGGCCCGGAGCTGCTCACCGGCTCCACCCGGCTCAAGGCGGGCACGGCCCAGAAGCTCGTCCTCAACATGCTCTCGACGATCACGATGATCCGGCTCGGCAAGACGTACGGAAACCTCATGGTCGACGTCCGGGCCTCCAACGAGAAGCTGCGCGCCCGTTCCCGGCGGATCGTCTCGCTGGCCACCGGTGCGTCGGACGCCGAGATCGAGGCCGCGCTCGCCGCCACCGACGGTGAGGTGAAGAACGCCATCCTCACCATCCTCGGCCAGGTCGACGGCCCCACCGCCGCCTCGCTGCTGTCCACGTCGGACGGCCACCTCCGTGCCGCGCTCGCCGCCGCCGGTCCCCCCACCAGCTGACCCGGCTCCACCTCCGCTCCCCCGCACAGCAAGGCACCACGCACCATGGCTACAGAAGACAAGAACCGCGCCACTGCCGCCGCGATCCTTCCGCTCGTCGGTGGCGCCGCGAACATCAGCTCCATCGCCCACTGCATGACCCGGCTCCGGCTGGGCCTGCACGACCGTTCGCTCGTCCAGGACGACGCGCTGAAGGCCGTCCCCGCCGTCATGGGCGTGGTCGACGACGACACGTACCAGATCGTTCTCGGTCCCGGTACGGTCGCCCGCGTCACCCCGGAGTTCGAGAAGCTCGTCGAGGAGGGCCGGGCCTCGGCGCCCGCCCCGGTCCCGTCCGGTTCGTCCGCCCCGCTCACCGCGGAGGAACTGGCCGCGCAGGGCGCAGAGATGAAGGCGGCACGGAAGGCGAAGAACGCGACGCCGTTCAAGCTCTTCCTGCGCAGGATCGCCAACATCTTCGTACCGTTGATCCCGGCCCTGATCGGCTGCGGCATCATCGCCGGGCTCAACGGCCTGCTGGTCAACCTCGGTTGGCTGACGTCGGTCACCCCGGCCCTGGCGGCGATGGCGTCCGGTTTCATGGCGCTGATCGCGGTCTTCGTCGGCTACAACACGGCGAAGGAGTTCGGCGGTACGCCGATCCTCGGCGGTGCGGTCGCGGCCATCATCGTCTTCCCGGGCGTCGCGAACATCGAGGCGTTCGGCCAGAAGCTCTCCCCCGGCCAGGGCGGCGTCCTGGGCGCCCTGGGCGCGGCGGTGCTCGCGGTGTACGTGGAGAAGTGGTGCCGCCGCTGGGTCCCGGAGGCGCTGGACGTCCTGGTCACCCCGACCCTGACGGTCCTGGTCTCCGGCCTGGTGACGATCTTCGGCCTGATGTACGTGGCGGGTGAGGTCTCCACCGCGATCGGTACGTTCGCCGACTGGCTGCTGTCCAACGGCGGCGCGGGCGCGGGCCTGGTCCTCGGCGGCTTCTTCCTCCCGCTGGTCATGCTGGGTCTGCACCAGGCGCTGATCCCGATCCACACCACGCTGATCGAGCAGCAGGGCTACACGGTTCTGCTGCCGATCCTCGCGATGGCCGGGGCCGGCCAGGTGGGTGCGGCCATCGCGGTCTACTTCCGCCTCCCCCGCAACGAGTCGATCCGCAGGACCATCAAGTCCGCCCTGCCCGCGGGCTTCCTGGGCGTCGGCGAGCCGCTGATCTACGGCGTCTCGCTGCCGCTGGGCCGCCCGTTCATCACGGCGTGCGTGGGCGGTGCGTTCGGCGGCGCGTTCGTCGGCTTCTTCAACCAGCTCGGTGACGCGGTCGGCTCCACCGCCATCGGCCCGTCCGGCTGGGCTCTGTTCCCGCTGCTGGAGGGCAACCACGGCCTGGGCGCGACGATCGCGATCTACGGGGGCGGCCTGCTGGTCGGCTATCTGGCCGGCTTCGTCGCCACGTACTTCTTCGGCTTCAGCAAGGACCTGCTGACGGAGTTCAACGTGTCGCAGGAACCGGCCGTTTCGACGGCGACCGCGACAGAGCCCGCGACGGGCACCCCCGCACCGGTCACCGGCCCGGACGCCCTGGCGAAGACCCCCGCCGAGGTCTGAACCCGCGCCTGACCGAGGGCGGCACCCGACACCCGGGCGCCGCCCTCAGCCATGTGCACGCGCGCGCGGTCCCCCAGAGCGCCATCAATCACTTTCCGTACCCGGTAACCTACAGTGCGTCACGAAAGCCATGATCGACATGGCTCTTACGCACTCATGGAGATCTCGTGCGAAGCACGTTCACCAAGCTGGGAAGCCTCGCGGCCGCGGCAATGCTCGGCTTCACCGTCGCGCAGCCCGCCCAGGCGGAGCAGCACACCACCGGCGAGAAGCGGGCCGCGGCCGTGACGCCCGCCTACTTCGAGATGACTGACGGCTACAGCCGCAAGAACCTCGTCGTGAAGCTGGTGAAGGAGGCCCAGATCGACCACGCCCGCGAGCTGGTCAGCGGTGCGACGTACGAGCGGCCGCACCTGATCGGCCGCCTCAGCAAGCGCCAGGCCGACTACAGCCCGAACTACAACTTCCACTTCGAGCCCGACAGCGTCGGCTTCTTCGACTACGCCATCGAGGTGTGCGACGCGACGCTGCAGTACACCGAGGACAACCTCGACGAGGTCGGCGGCCCGTTCCTGCCCGGCCGCATCTACTGCCCGTGGAGCTCACGCCTCATCAAGGAAGTCCCCGCGCCGTAAGGCACCGCGCAGGCCGGACGGACAGCAAAAGAACCGGACGGACAGCAACAGAAGGGGCGCCACCCAGGCCGGGGTGGCGCCCTCATCCGTTCCCGCTCAGACCGGGAACCCGTCGGTGGGCAGCGTCGTGCCGAAGGGCTCGGGCAGCGTGAGCGGCTTCCCGAACGGCACCGCGTCGGAGCGCTTGAACGTGCCGTCCTCGTTCGGCTCGGTGAACAGCGTGGCCATCGCGCCACGGATGTCGAACCGGTCGATCAGCAGATACATGGGCACACCCGCGCGCGCATAGGCGCGGTACTTCTTCGTACGGTCCTCCCCGGCGTTGCCCTTCGAC
The DNA here is from genome assembly GCF_007829885.1 of Streptomyces brevispora. Classification (NCBI taxonomy): domain Bacteria; kingdom Bacillati; phylum Actinomycetota; class Actinomycetes; order Kitasatosporales; family Streptomycetaceae; genus Streptomyces; species Streptomyces brevispora. Next base: position 3,507,264 of record NZ_VIWW01000001.1, on the reverse strand, counting down.
GTGATCTCGACGATGAGGAGTGCCTCGGAGGCATCCATCGGATCACTGGTGTCGGAATCAACGGTGTCGATCAACTCGGCAGGCATGACCACGAGATCGGGCACATACAGCTTGCCGAGGGGCGCCACATGCACACCCAAGGTCTGATAGATCTCCAGTTCGTCAGGCAGATTCGCGTAGAGCCGGCGCTGCACCTTGGCAGCGATGCCGCTGTGATGCGGATGAGGCGGCGGTACCAAGACGATCTGCCCTTCGTCGATCTCGGCGCGCCACCCCTCGGGCACGTCCAGTTCCTGCCAGGTATGAAGCAGGTAGTCCCACGGGCGGCCTTCAGAGTCCTGCTGGTGCTCGACCATCGCGGCGGTCATCGCGGGTCCCTTCTCCTGAAGCCTGTTCGGGGAGCGCAGATCAACGGTTTCGCGGCGCGGGGCCGCTTCCATCAGCGTCCCACGATCGTGTACCGGACGCACCGAACGCTCCCCCTGTTCACCGGTCGGAAGGGGCGGGTTCGACCGACCGGCTCGCCTGGACGGTCACCAGCGCGATCCCCGCGCAGCACACCGCCAGGAGCAGCAGTTCGGCGAGCGAGGGGGCGGGTGCGGTGTCCAGGGCCCAGTCGCCGAGGCGGACCGTGAAGGGAACGGCGAGTTGGACGGCGGCCGTGAACACCGGGCCGCGGAGCACGATCAGCCGGTGCTGTACGAGGTAGGCGGGGGCGTAGACGACCGCGCCGAGCACCACGATCCCGCCCGTCGCGGCGAGGGTCGGGGGTGGGCGATCAGCGCGGGCAGGGCCATGGGGAGCAGCAGACAGGTTGCCGCCGCGAGCAGCACGGGCAGGACGGCCAGCGGCGGCAGCCCTGACAGCCGGCCCCGGTACAGGAACCCGTACACCGCGAACGCCACCGTCGCCGCCGCCACCAGCAGCAGCCCCACCGCGTCCAGGTCCCCGGCGTCCGCGCCCAGTGCCGCGTAGCCGACCGCCGCCGCGCAGGCCAGGGCCGCGCCCGCCGCCTTGCGGGGGCCGGACCGTGCGCCGAAGAACACCGGACAGCAGCCAGGTGCCGGAGAGCAGCAGGACGAGAACAGCCGGCATCGCTGGCCTTTCGTCGAACGGGGGCGGACGGGCCGGAAGGGCAGGACATGCCGGAAGACAGGACGGGCAGGACGGGCAGGACGGGCAGGACAGGCAGGACGGGCAGGACAGGCAGGACGGGCAGGACAGGCAGGACGGGCAGGACGGGGCCTAGCGCCCGGCCGGAACCTGGTTCCTGATCATCTCCAGCAGCAGGTCGTGCGTCTCCCGGTCGGCCGCCACCACCAGACCGCCCGCACCGGTGTGCGGCCGCCCACCGTGGATACCGGTCACCACGCAGCCCGCCGCCTCGCACAGGGCGATACCGGCGGCGAAGTGCACGCTGTCGCGCAGCCGGCCGTCCGTGACGTAGGCGGCCCTGCGCCCGGCCGCGACCCAGGCCACGGCGAGGGTGCTGGAGACGACGCGCGGCCGGAAGTGCTCCGCGAACTCCGGTGCGGCCAGCAGGCCGACCGCCCGGAAGTCCGGTGCGTTGGGGAACGGCGGGTCGAGGTTGACGTCCACCAGCCGGGACCCGGACGAGGGCACCAACGCCTCGTCCGCACCGCCTGTACCGCCCCTGCGCAGACGGGCGCGCTCGCCGTCCGTCCAGAACACCTCACCGCTGAACGGGTCGGCCGACGCGGCCGCCGTGATCCCGGACCCGTCGCGCAGGGCGACGTTCACCGCGACCAGCATGGTGTTCACGGCGTAGTTCAACGTGCCGCACAAGGGGTCGACCAGCCAACGGCGTTCCGCGCCGTCCGCGCCGGTGCGGCCGCTCTCCTCACCCGTCACCGCGTCATCGGGCCGGGCGGTGCGCAGGACATCGAGAATGGCCTTCTCCGCGGCGAGGTCGGCGGCCGTCGCGAAGTCACCGCCGGGCTTGGCGAACCGCTCCGGCGATGTCCCGTACATGTCCCGGACCACCGCCGCTCCCGCCTGTACCGCCCTGACGGCCAGTTGTGCGTCGGTTTCCATGTTCATGCTCAGCATGTGTGCAGGCTATCCGCGCCCGTTCCCGCCGCGGCCCGGCACCCCGTCGCACCCTCACCGCGGCAGTTGTCCCTCCCGGTTGACCTCGGTCACCCGCGCCCGGAGCACCAGCCCCGGCGGGGCCGGCCGGACGGATTCGGGCGGGCAGTCCCACTCGGAGCCCCCGCCGGGCGGCCGCAGCTGCACATACGGCCCGACGCGCCCCATCACCCGGCCCACGCGCCCGTCCCGCACATCCACGGCGAACGTCCCCGGCTCCGGCGTACACGCCTCCGGCTCACCGCCTTCAACCACCATGACCGGTCGCCTTTCCGTCGAGCACACTGCTCAGCCGCCGCACCGTGTCGAGGTTGCAGCGCCCCAGATCGACCAGCACGGCCGGCCCGCTTCCCGCGCACGAGACCGGGTCGACCCGCAGCGACGGCAACGTGATCCCGACCCCCGCGAACCCTTCCCGCAAGCGCGCCACCACCTCCTCGGCCTCCCGCACTCTGCCCGCCGCCACCCTGCGTCGCTCCGTAGTCGTCATGATCCATTCCTTCCACGCTGAGTAACGTCAATGCATACCCAGCGTGTCTAATCTCTCGTTAGCCTGGAAGAGGTGCAGTTCCAACAACCGCACGTGCATCACAGGGAGTTGTCATGCCGGGTCCCAGAAAGCTCGATCCCTCCTCCTCGCCACGCGCCCTTCTGGGTGCCGAACTCCGCCACCGGAGAGAAGAAGCCGGCCTCTCGCAGTCGGACCTGGGCGCCCCGCTCTTCCTCAGCGGCTCGTTCATCGGACAGCTGGAGTCCGGGGTGCGGCGCATGCAGATGGACCAGGCGGAGAAGTCGACGAGATCCTTGGCGCGGACGGCTTCTTCGTACGCAACTGCGCGGCGCTGAAGGCGTCGAAGTACCCGGAACACTTCGCGCGGGCCGCCGAGGCGGAGGCCCGCGCGGAGACCATCCGGGAGTACGCGCCGCAGCTCATCCCGGGCCTGTTGCAGACGGAGGCGTATGCGCGGGCGGTGTTCTGGGCGTACCAGCCGACGGCTGCCGAGTCAGTGATCGACGAGCTGGTGACGACACGGTTGGAGCGCACCCAGCTGCTGACCGATCCAACGGTCCCCATGTTGTGGGTGGTGCTGGACGAGGCCGTGTTACGTCGGAGGGTGGGCGGCCCCGGGGCAATGGCGGCGGCACTTCGCCATGTCGCGGAGCTGGTCAGGCAGCACCGGATCGTCGCTCAGGTGCTGCCGTTCCCGGAAGGCGCGCATGTGGCGCTGGAAGGGTCCCTCAAGCTCATGGCGTTCCCGGACGCGCCGCCGCTCGCGTACGTCCAGGGCCTGGGTACAGGACAGTTGCAGGACGATCCGGCCACGGTCCGCCGGTGTGAGCTGACCTACGATCTACTGGTGGCCAGCGCAATCTCACCGGCAGCGTCCCTGGCCTTGATCGAGTCGGCGGCGGAGGAATACGACCATGAAGTTGAGCGATTCTGACTACGACCTGACCACGGCGATCTGGCACAAGTCCTCATACAGCGGAGGAAGTGGCGGTGACTGCGTGGAGGTCGCGACCTGGCGCAAGTCCTCGTACAGCGGCGCGAGCGGCGGTGACTGTCTGGAGGTCGGCAGCTGGCGCAAGTCCACACACAGCGGCGGCGACGGCGACTGCCTGGAAGTCCTCGACGGTGTCCCCGAGGTCGTCCCCGTCCGCGACTCCAAGGTGAGCGACGGCCCGGCGCTGATGTTCCGTGCAGGCGCCTGGCAGTCGTTCGTCACCGATCTCAAGCGCGCATGTGCGTGAGCTGGATCAGGTTGCCGCAGGTGTCGTCCAGAACCGCAGTGGTGACCGGGCCCATCTCCATCGGCTCCTGCGTGAAGCGCACCCCGAGCCCGCGCAGCCGGTCGAACTCCGCCTGCACGTCGTCCACGGCGAAGGAGGTGGCCGGGATGCTGTCCTTGACCAGCGCCGTCTTGTACGGCTTCGCCGCGGGGTGGCCGTCGGGTTCCAGCAGCAGTTCGGTCCCGTCGGGGTCCTCCGGCGAGACCACGGTCAGCCACCGGTCCGCACCGACCGGGACATCGTTCTTCTTCACGAAGCCCAGCACGTCCGTATAGAAGCGCAGGGCCTTCTCCTGGTCGTCGACGAAGACGCTGGCCAGGTGGATCCGCATGAGTGCTCCCTAGTGTGTCGGGCCCGAGGCATCGGGACACGATGCGCTCGGGGGGTTCCGTGGTCGGATCATTTCATCAGGACTTGTGTCGGGCCCGGGGCTCAAGCACCGGGCCCGACGCGTGCACCGGACAGCCCCTAGCCGAGCCGCTCCAGGAACCACTCGGGACGGCCCTGCCCGGCCAGCACGGCCCGGTCACCGTTCGGGGTGAGCGTGCCCATGTACGGGGCGTCCCCCAGCCTCAGGACAACAAGGCGGCTGTCGGAGGGACCATCGATCACCCACTGGTCCGGGGAGTTGCCGCACCGGTCGTCGAACACGTTCGGAGGGAAGATCTTCAACGGCGAGAGTGCGAGGCAGCGGTTCTCGTCGTTCGCCTCGCGGATCTGCACCGTGCCGTTCGACAGGTTGACGAGACGCCATCCGGCGTTGGGTCCGCAGTCACCGAGCTCTCCACCGATGTAGCCCTCGCTGTTCTTCAGACACTTGCCGTCCTGGGCGCTGTGGATGCGGTAGAGACCGTTGTCGACGGCCTGGGAGGGGGTGGCGAGCGCGACAACGGCGACGGCGGACGCGACCGGCGAAAGGATCGAGCGGATACGCACGGGACTCCTCGTAGAGGTGTGAGGGGGGAATTGCGAGCACGGGCCGCGTGGCCCGCGTCGCCTCCAAGATCGCAACCAACCGAGATCCGGCCCCGCCAACGCCACACCGTCAACCGGGGCGCACTCGCAGCAGACCGGCGCATTCACCGCTTTCGCGTACGCCGTGCAACCGTGGCGGCCCGCCCACGCGGCAAGGGCCGCACCCGCGTCCCGCGCTACGCGGCAGGCAGCGCGCTTCCTCCGTACCAGCTCAGCTCCGGCCGGAGCGGAGAGCACGGCCTCAGGAGCAGCCTCGGGTGCCGGACCGCCAAGTCGTCCTGGAACAGACAGCTTCCACCTGGTTCGTCTCCGCCCGACTGGCCTCCGCTCGGGCGGCCTCCGCCCGACTGCATTACTGCGGACTGGATTCTGCCGTCCTTGCCCTGGCGCCATTCCTGGTGCGGACGGCCGTCACACGTCAGCAGGGTGACCCGCCGGGAGTCCGCGGTGAGGCACAGTCGCGCGCCCTTCGACTCGATGGTTCCGGCGTTGATGCGCCACGACTGGTCGGCCCTGCCAATGCAGTCGGATGTGCCTACTTCCATGGCCTCGGGTGAGCCTTTCGCGTCACCCACCGAACCGAGGCAGAGCTCGTGCCGTCCCGCTCCGTTCGCGCGGCCGATCGCCGACACGATCTCTCCCGGCCCGGACGTCGGCGGCTTCAGGGAGTACTCCCGGCGCGCCCACTCCAGGTACTTCCCGCCCATGTAGTGGCCGGGCGGGCACGCCTTGGACTCGCACCCCGCGCCGCGCCGATAGGACTGGAAGATCGCGTCCTTCTGACGGGCCAGGATCGGGCCCAGGTTTTCGGGGAGGCGGGACATGTCGTATCCGAGATATCCCGTCACCCCGATCCGGGGGCTGTCCGGGAGGCCGAACGCGACGCGCCGGAAGTACCTGGCGGCCACTCCGTGGTCGCTGTGATCGGCCCCCGGCGTGTACGTGTGCCCGAAGGACGTGTTGTCGTAGTCCAGGGTCAGCACGCGCCTGATGCCGTCCTGCCGGGCGAGCGCGGTGAGGGAATCGATGAGCTGCCGCTCCGTGTAGCTCTGCGCCCCGTCCACCGGCCGAATGTCCCTGATCTCGCCACGGAAGAGTTTCAGCAGGCTCTGGTGGGCGTGCCTCGGATATCCGCTGCCGACGGGGTTGCCATCAGGAAGTCTGAGGAAGGAAAGCCGCACACCGGTCTTGCCGTTCAAGGTGTACGAGGCGATGGTGCGGTTCCCCACGTGGACGTCATGCCGTGTCCAGCGGTCCGGGACGCCCGCCATCTCCGCGTAGGCCGCTCGGACGCCTTCCTCCCTCTCCTGTACGTAGTCGCCCCCGGCGTAGGACCGGCCGGCGTCCCCGGCGGTCAGGTAGACGGTGCTGAACGCACATTGCGGACCCATCGCCCGCTGCATCTCCGGATTGACGAACAACAGGTCGTCGTCCTCGTGTGCCACGCCCACCATCGTGCGCCCACAGACTTGGGCGCCGCTCTTCCCGCCGGATGCGCCGGGTCCGTCGAGGAGCGCGACGGCACGGTTCTCGGACATTCCGGCGGGCCGGCCGAGAACCAGGAAGAGAAGAACAACACTCACCGTCAGACAGGTCGTGCCCCAGAGCAACAGCTTCCATCTGCCCTCGCCCGCACCCTTCTTCCGACCCGCACGCACCACTCGCATCCCGGTCTCACCGCCTCGCTCGCCGCCGTCGTACCCCGATTCGTCCGATGCTCGGCGCGGTCCGCCCTTCCCACCGGACAGCCGGGCCGGGCCGCCACCGACTCCCACCCGAAGAACGCATCGGAGTAGACCGTTCGCGTTGCTTCGAAGCGGAGTTCGCGTGTGCGGAAACCCGGCCGCCGAACGGGTGAGGTACTGCGGACAAGAAGGAAATTGGCAGCCGCCAGGATGTGACGCATCGGCCCGGAGCCGATCCGGATCGCCGGTGGCCGATCGAGGATCGAGGGCGGGTTCCGCAGTGGGAGAAGGAGAGCGGTCGGCGTACGCGAACGGTCCCGAGCGCAGGAGGCCATGGGCTGTGCCACGGGCCGTGCCATGGGCGTACGTCCTCTGCCTGTTCCCGTTGGGGCTCCTCGCGGTCGCCGCGTACTTCGCCCGCTGGGTGCGCCCGAGCGGCGACGAGTGGTGCTTCCTGCCGGTCATCCGGGATCACGGATTCTCCGGGATGGTCAGGAAGTTCTACATCGACGACAACGGGCGCGTCATGAACGGCGTGCTGGTCTGGCTCTACGGCAGGTCCGGTGTGTCGGGGCAGCAGTGGTTCGCCCCGCTCAGCGCCGTGTTCGTGCTGGGGGTCCTGTGGGCGGTGCTCGCGCTGGCCCTGCGCAGGGCGGTCATGACGGTGCCGCGCGGGATCCCGCTGTGTGTGGCGTCCATGGTGGCGGTGGTGTTCCTGCTGGGGTCACCCAACACGTACAAGACGTTCTACTGGCCCGCCGCGTCCGTCTCGCACACACTGCCCCCGGTGCTCGCCTGCGCGGCGGTGATTCCGTTCCTGCTCGCGCGTTCGCGCCGGGGGACGGCGGTAGCGCTGGGCATCGGCGTGATCATCGGCCTCTGCGTCGGGACGCTGTCGGAGCAGACCACGATCGTCGTGCTGGTGGTGCTGTTCGCCGCACTGGTCATGACCTTCTGGACGGCGGGCGAACAGCGGCGCCGCCGGCTGCGGGTCGGGTTCGCGGTGGGTATGGCCGCGACGGTGGCCGGGGCGCTGATCCTGGTGACGTCACCCGGGTCTCGGCACCGCAGGAGCCGGGGTGCGGCGAAGGACACCTCGCTGATCGCTCCGGAATCGCTGGCCGGGGCCGCCCGGAGCTTCGGGCACATCATGATCGACACGTTCTCCTCATGGCATTACCTGGGGGCGATCGCGGCCGGTGTCCTGCTCGGCCTGGTGATGCGCGGCCCCGGCGGCGCCAGGCCGGGGCCGCCACGCCGCCCGGTGCTGCTGGTGTGCGCCGGAGCGGTCACGTTCCTGGTGGCCGGCTGTCTCGCCGCGCTCCTCGCGTATCCCGTCTTCCACGCCGGGGTGGCGACCTCCACCCGGCTCTGGAACGACTTCCTCTTCCTGTACGTCGTCCTGCTCACCGGTCTCGGCACGCTGCTGGGGCAGGCGCTCCAGGGAGTCCGGCTGCACCGGACGCACGCCGGCGCACTGCGGCTGGCCGCCGCGACGGTGTGCGCCGCCGTGTGCGTCGGGCTCGCGCCCCCGCTCGTCGAGCTGGGCGACCAGATGCGGACGCGGGCGCACAACTGGGACCGCCAGGACGCCTGGCTGCGCGCCCGGGTGGCACAGGGGGCGCGGGTCCTGCCGTACGCGCCGTTGCCCATCGCCAAGATGACGGAACCGTTCAACAACGGGCGAAGAAGCTGGACAACGACGTGCGTGGCCCGCTACTACCGCCTGAAACAGGTGGAATACACCCCGCTGGTGCCCTGACCGAAGCACGCGGTCCTCGTCGGCCGAACCTCCAATTCCGCGCGCCCCGGCCGCAAATCACTGGCGAGCGCGGGCCCTCACCGACCACCATGGCACGCATGAGCGACCAACCCGCACGTTGGAGCCAGGCGACCGTCTACCCCGACATGTGGGCCGACCCCGACGACGACCCCCGCAACAGCGAGGGAACCAGCCCGGACGGCGAACTCCCCACGCTCCAGGACTTCATGAAGGACTACCGCCTGACCCTGCGGATGAAGTGCGAGGGCCTGGACGCGGAACAGCTGGCCCGTCGGCCGGTTCCGCCGTCGACGATGTCGCTGCTCGGCCTCGTCCGGCACCTCGCCGAGGTGGAACGGGACTGGCGCAACTGGATCAGCGACGGCGAACCGCTGCCGAAGCTGTACGGCAAGCGCGACGCGGACTTCGCCGGCGCCGTCGCCGACCGGACCGTGGTCGAGTCCGCGTACGCCGACCTGGCCCGCGAGCAGGCCGCGACGGACGCGGCACTGGCCGCCCACCCGGACCTGGGTACACGCCTGGGCAAGGACGGCATCGCGGTACGGGAGTTGATGGTGCACCGGATCGAGGAGTACGCCCGTCACTGCGGCCACGCCGACCTGCTGCGCGAGTGCGTCGACGGACGCGTGGGCCAGTAGGGAGGGACCGGGTTGCCCCCGCCTCTCCTGGGGGCAACCCCGGTCCGGGACGCGCCTCCGGGGGCGCCCGCGATCCGGGACCGCCCCTCCCCCGTCGGTCCGGGCCACCTGCAACGCCCCTGGCCCGGAACCGTAAGAGGAACCAGGGCGCCTCGGGACCGTCCGGTGTGGACCTCGGCCGCCCGGCCCGGCCGCGCGCCGGTTCTTCAGGTGGGCAGCGCCGCGTTCGACGGGGACGCGTGCGGCGGCCAGGGCCCCGTACTGGCCCCGCCCGCGCCACCCACCTGTCTCGCGCGCTGCTCGTCCTGACGACATCGAGGCCGCTACCGACCATCGATCTCTACCGCGGGTAGCCCACGATCAGCGCTTGCCCCCGGAACAGCGTCACCCGGCCGGGACCGGCTGAGTGAGGTTCACCGCGTTGCCGTCGGGGTCCTGGATGTGGGCGACGCGCTGTCCCCACGGCATGTCCTTGGGGTCGCCGCCGACCGACCCGCCCAGGGCCTCCACCCGGCCGAGCGTCTCGTCGACGTCGTCGACAGCGATGCTGAGCAGGATCCGCGACGCATCCCCGGTCCCCGGGTCCTTCTTGGCCACCAGCCCGAGGTCGGTGTCGCCGATGCGCAAGCCGAGGTAGAAGACCGGGCCCTTCGCCGGTACCCGGAAGATCTCCTCAGCGCCGAACAATTTCGTATAGAAGCCGATCAGAACGTCAAGGTCGGTGGTCACGATCACTGGCTGAATGGTGGACATGGCACTCCTGTCGAGAACGGTCGTGTCCATAGGTAGACCGTTCGAGGACGGTGAACTCATCGGCACGACCACTCCTGCCGGACGATCTGCCACACAGACTGCCGCCGACGACCAGTGGGCGGAGAGCATGGCGGGCGGAGAGCATGGCGGGGCGGGGCCCTGCTCCCGTAGGCGACCCGCCTCCAGCTCGTGCCGCCCGTCCGGCTCGGAGCTCAAGTGTCGAGATCCGAGCGCTCTTTCAGCGGAACGGGCGGAGGGATTGAATACCCACCCACCCACCCTGACCGGCGGGTTGACCATTCGTGACCGACTTGCGACGGAAGGTAGCGACGCTCTAGCGTCAGCCAAGACACGACGGCCCCCGCCGGTGCGGAAACACCGAACAGGGGCCTGACCACTTCGATCGTTAAGGCCCGATCTCATGGCTGTCAGCCAGCTTAGTGCTGCCCCTTCCCCCGCGCCCGTAACGCCGACCGCGCTTGACCACCCGATGGCCAACCCCGGGTACGGCAAGCGTTCGGCCCCGGACCAACGCCCCCGCACCGGACATGACTTCGTCCATCTCCTCCCTCGCGATGCCGCCATCGCCGCGTACGTCGACGGCCTGTGCGACGGGGCCGACATCTCCGTGAAGAGCCTCGCCAAGGTGCTCCCGTACGGGCAGTGCGCCCTGCGCACCACACTGAACCGGCTCCAGGAAGCAGGTCACCTGCGCCGGGGCAGCGAGTGCATCGCCACCGAGACGGCACTGATCTGGGTGACCCGGACATTCTTCTCCCGCACCTCACGCGACAACGCCTGGTGGGCAGCCTTCACCAGGGGCGACGCACCCCCACAGACACCCCAACACCCCACCCGATCACGCTCGTTCATCCTCCTCGCCGCACTCGGCCGCAACGCGCCCGCCCTGATGCTGTCCCAGGCGGACTGCCTCGCACTGGAACCACAGGTGAGCGAATGGTTCGAGCGCGGCGCCACCGAAACAGAGATCCTGCACGCGCTGACCCAGGGCCTGCCCTCACCCATCCACCACGCCGCCGCACTCATCCGCCGACGCCTGCGCGACAAACTCCCACCCCTGCGCGCGACTCCCCCGACCCCCCGCGTCGTCCTGCGCACCCTGGAATGCAGCGAATGCCGCGCCCCCGGCAGCGCACAGGCCATGCCGGGCGGCGTATGCGGCACCTGCCGCGGCAACCCCCACCCCACCCCCACCGGCCCCACCAACGCCGTACCCCAACAAGGCGTACGAGCACGCATGAACGCAGTACGCGCGGGACTGGTACCCCGAGCAGACCGGCCCCATCAGTAGGGTGCGGGCCGCCCGTTGATCTCCTAGCCCGCTGGATCGCAACCGCTGGAGACTGGTTTTCACCGGATTTCGGTGGGGAGCGGCGGGGGGGACGAGCGAAGGGCATGAAGAGGACCGGCACCGCGCAGGGGGCGGACACACCCGATGCGGGCATGACCCCGCCGCCCCGGTCGAGGATCGGCGGGACCCTGCTGATGGGTGGGGCGCTGATCGTTCTTTCCCTGGCCGCCGCACTGACCTGCTATTCCGCCTTCACCAGCTGGCTGCCCACCGATCGCGCCCGGCTCCAGGAGTACAGGACGGCCGCGCCGTGCCCCCGGGGGGGGTCAGCTGCGCCGTCGTGGGCCTGCTGACCGTGTGGAACGGCCTTCCGTTGCTACTCGTGCCCGGTCTGCGGGACGACCGTCGCGCTCACGGCGTGGTTCCTCCACCAAGATCTGCACAAGCGACGGGTCGGACCGTAGCGGATCTGCCCGGTCGAGGACCGCAGTCGCCTCGCCCCGCCCTGTTCTTCGCCGACGAACCGGGACGGCCCGCGCCTGCTGACACACCGAACCGGCCGAGCCGCACAGGGCGGCCCAGCCGGTCGTCAGCGCGGCCCGCCGATGCGTGCCGCCGCCAAGGTGTTCCTCTCCCCCACCCGGCTGCCCTTCGCTCTTCCGCCGGTCCGCGTCACCAACTTCCCGGTGCGGGCGGCGGGACGACCTCCGGGCGGTCGTCGCAGGTGATCGTGTTGGGGAGCAGCCAGGGAGCCAGCCAGCCGCCGTCGTTGCCGCCCAGGTCCGTGAGTGCGAACTCCGATCCCGTCGCGGGGAAGTTGAACGAGCCGCAGTTGTTGACGCCCACCGCGCCCACGTTTCGCGCGTCCACGTTCTCGAACGTCGCGCCGCCCGCCGCGCGGGCGCTCACCACCGAGGTGCCCGTGCCGTCGACCTTGAGGTCCTTGAAGCGGACGCCCTTGATGACGTACTGGTTCTTCACACCCCAGTCGGAGACCAGCATGATCGCGTTGTAGGTGCTGTCGAGGAAGTTGTTGCCGGTGACCCTGATGTCCGCGTCGATGCTCTTGTCGAGGGCGAAGATCCACAGGGCGCCGAGGCCGATGTTCCAGTTGAGTTCGTACGTACCGGAGCGGACCGTCGTGTTGGCCGTCAGGTTCAGCTTCCCGGCGAAGGGCTCGGCGCCGAAGCGGGAGCCGATGTGCAGCGCGCTGCCCTCGCGGATCGGGTCGGCGACCAGGTTGTTCGAGACGGTGTTGTCGGTGCCGCCGTAGATCGCGATGCCGTTGGCGAGGACCGGGGTCTGGACGGTGTTGTGGTCGAAGGTGTTGCGGGCGTTCGCCGTCTTCTCCGACCACATCGCGAGGCCGTCGTCGCCGGAGTTGCGTACGAAGGTGTGGGCGACCCGTGAACCGGTCACGCCGGTATGGAAGTTGATGGCGTCGGCGATCTGGTCGACGATGATGTTGCCGGTGATCCGCAGGTTCGACATCGGGCCGTCGAACCACATGCCGACCTTGGTGTGGCTGATGTGCAGGCCCTCGATGGTCGAGTCGCTCAGTGCGCCGCCGATGCCGCTGACCTGGTCGGTGTCGATGCGTTCGCGTACGTCGCCCTCGATGGCGAAGCCGGACAGATGGACGTTGCGGCTGCCGCCGCCCGCCGCGTCCTTGCCGTAGAAGCCGACGCCGGTGTGGACCGAGCCGTCGGGGGCCGGGGTGGCGAGTGCCGTCTCGCGGCCCTTGATCTTCGTGTACCAGTTGCCGGCACCGACGATCGTGACGTCGTCCACGACGATGTGCCGGTTGACCTGGTACGTGCCCGGCGGGATGTACACCTTGAGGTGGGTGCGCCGGGCGACCGCGATGGCCTTGTCGATCGCGGTCGCCGAGTCGCGCCGACCGGTCGGATCGGCCCCGAACGCGCGGACGTTGGCGGCGAGCAGCTCGACGCGCGGGAGGCCGACCAGCTCCGAGTCCAGCAGGTCGATGGCCGTCCACGCGGCCCGGCTGCCGGCCGGGACGGTGAGCCGTACGGTGTCGCCCGCACGGTACGTACGGCCCAGCAGGAGGCGCTGCTCGTCGTAGAAGTGGCTGGGCCGGTACGGCTTCGCGATGACCGGGGCCGGGGTCGTCTCGCTGGGCACGCAGGAGCACTCGGTGATCCACCAGTCGGGGTGGAGCAGCCCCGCGGACGGGTCGTTGGAGAACGGGTACTGGTTGTACAGCCACGCGTACTGCGAGGTCAGCGTCATCGTGGAGCGCTTCTTGCCGTTCACCGCGACATCGAGCGGTGCGGTGATCCCGCCGCCGTTCGGGGCGTCCGGGATGCTGTACCGCACGGTGATCGCGTTCGCCGCGCGCGGCAGCGTGAACTCGACGTGCTCGCCCGGCTCCAGGCTGACCGCCTTACGGCCGGACGCCTCGGCGGGCAGCGTGTACGCGGCGCGGCCGGGGCCGATGACCGTGCCGTTGGTCGTGGCGTTCTCGGCCTCCTGCTCGACGAAGGCCACATCCGCGCCCCGGCCGGCCACGAGCGCCGGATCGAGGGCGGCCCGGGTCACCGCGGGGGTGGCGGCAGAGGTGGATCCCGTACGAGGGGTGCACGCACGACGTCGGCCCCCGGGGATCACTCCCCGGGGGCCGACGTCGTACAGCTACAGCTAAGGCTGTGCAGGAACTACCGATCCGTCAGGATCAGAAGTCCATGTCACCGCCCGGCATGCCGCCCGGAGCGCCGCCGGCAGCGGCCTTCTCCGGCTTGTCGGCGATGACGGCCTCGGTGGTGAGGAAGAGCGCGGCGATGGACGCGGCGTTCTGCAGGGCGGAGCGCGTGACCTTCGCCGGGTCGAGAATGCCCTCGGCGATCATGTCGACGTACTCGCCGGTCGCGGCGTTGAGGCCGTGACCGATCGGCAGGTTGCGCACCTTCTCGACGACGACTCCACCCTCGAGACCACCGTTGACGGCGATCTGCTTGAGCGGGGCCTCCAGCGCCAGCTTGACGGCGTTGGCGCCGGTCGCCTCGTCACCCGAGAGGTCCAGCTTCTCGAAGACGGCCGAGGCCTGGAGCAGAGCCACGCCACCACCGGCGACGATGCCCTCCTCGACGGCGGCCTTGGCGTTGCGCACCGCGTCCTCGATGCGGTGCTTGCGCTCCTTGAGCTCGACCTCGGTCGCGGCACCGGCCTTGATGACGGCCACGCCGCCGGCCAGCTTCGCGAGGCGCTCCTGGAGCTTCTCGCGGTCGTAGTCCGAGTCGGAGTTCTCGATCTCGGCACGGATCTGGTTGACGCGACCCTGAACCTGGTCGCTGTCACCGGCGCCGTCGACGATCGTCGTCTCGTCCTTGGTGATGACGACCTTGCGGGCGCGGCCGAGCAGGTCGAGACCGGCGTTCTCCAGCTTGAGGCCGACCTCCTCGGAGATGACGGTGCCACCGGTGAGGATGGCGATGTCGCCGAGCATGGCCTTGCGGCGGTCACCGAAGCCCGGAGCCTTGACGGCGACGGACTTGAAGGTGCCACGGATCTTGTTGACGACCAGGGTCGACAGGGCCTCGCCCTCGACGTCCTCGGCGATGATCAGCAGCGGCTTGCCGGACTGCATGACCTTCTCCAGCAGCGGAAGGAGGTCCTTCACGTTGCTGATCTTCGAGTTCACGATCAGGATGTACGGGTCGTCCAGGGACGACTCCATGCGCTCCATGTCCGTGGCGAAGTACGCCGAGATGTAGCCCTTGTCGAAGCGCATACCCTCGGTGAGCTCGAGCTCCAGACCGAAGGTCTGGGACTCCTCGACGGTGATGACGCCTTCCTTGCCGACCTTGTCCATGGCCTCGGCGATGAGCTCGCCGATCTGGGTGTCAGCGGCGGAGATGGAGGCGGTCGAAGCGATCTGCTCCTTGGTCTCCACGTCCTTGGCCTGCTCCAGGAGGGCGGCGGAGACGGCCTCGACGGCCTTCTCGATGCCCCGCTTGAGAGCCATCGGGTTCGCACCCGCGGCCACGTTGCGCAGGCCCTCGCGGACGAGCGCCTGAGCGAGAACGGTGGCGGTGGTCGTACCGTCGCCGGCGACGTCGTCCGTCTTCTTGGCGACCTCCTTGACCAGCTCCGCACCGATCTTCTCGTACGGGTCCTCCAGCTCGATCTCCTTGGCGATGGAAACACCATCGTTGGTGATCGTGGGGGCGCCCCACTTCTTCTCAAGGACGACGTTGCGGCCCTTGGGGCCGAGGGTGACCTTGACGGCGTCGGCGAGCTGGTTCATGCCGCGCTCAAGACCGCGCCGGGCCTCCTCGTCGAACGCGATGATCTTGGCCATATGAAGTGGTCCTCCCGGACAGGGGTGGATTTCTCCGGACCGAGTGGCGCCCGCGACGGACGGCCTGCCGCCTGCCGGTTCCTTGCCCCGACAGACCTGCGGGCCTCACCGGCCCGGTCCAAGTTTCTGTCACTCTCACCCGGAGAGTGCTAAGCCCAATGATTAGCACTCGACCCCCGAGAGTGCAAGCGTCCCCCTCCGGAGTGTGGACAACCGGACAACCGTCCAGGGGGCGAAGGAGTCCGGACGCACGGAGGGCCCGTACCCCAGGGGTACGGACCCTCCGTGCGTGAGTAGCGTCGTTGGCCAACCGTGCCGAGCTCAGCCGACAGCGAGCTTGACCATGTCCGCCTGCGGCCCCTTCTGGCCCTGCGAGATCTCGAATTCAACTCGCTGACCCTCTTCGAGGGTGCGGTATCCGTCCATCTGGATCGCGCTGTAGTGGACGAAAACATCCGCACCACCGTCGACCGCGATGAAGCCGTACCCCTTCTCCGCGTTGAACCACTTGACGGTGCCCTGAGCCATGCCCAACTCCCCTATTACTGGCCCTTGCACAGGACCGCACTTCGCGGTCCCGGGTCAGAACTCACCCTCCGACAGGAGAGAGCGTGTGCGCCGGAACGCGTTGACCGCGGCCGAATGTATCTGCCCAACTGCCCTCTGCAACAGGTCAATCGGACGAGAATTCTGGGCAGCACCGATCGCCCGAACATGAGGAACTCGTAGGATTCCGGGGCAAGTCGGGCCAGGCAAAGGCGACTTATGGCGCAAGGAGATCGGGCACTTTGGCTGCATCTTGTCGTGGCGAGGCGCATTCTCATATGCGGGCGGCACGGGCAGCGGAGGGGACTTCCCACACTGTACCGCGCTCAATCATTCGGAATTGCCCCCTCCGCTTCTTTCGCGGAGGGGGCAATCCGGTGACGCGGTGATGTGGGACCGCCCGGGTCCCTGGGGGTCAGCAGCCGCCGGCGACGGCCGGGATGATCGAGATGCCGGCGCCGTCCGGGGTGACCGCTTCCAGGCCGCCCTCGAAGCGCACGTCGTCGTCGTTGACGTACACGTTCACGAAGCGGCGCAGCTTGCCCTGGTCGTCCAGGACGCGGGCGGCGATGCCCGGGTGGTTGTCCTCCAGGGACGCGATGACCTGGGAGAGGGTCGCGCCCTCGGCCGGGACCTCGGCCTGGCCGCCCGTGTAGGTGCGGAGGATGGTGGGGATACGGACCTTGACGCTCATGGTGGGTGCCCTTCCTGGAGTCTCGGGTGGGTCAGCTGTTGCCGAGGCCGGCGGCGCGGAAGGCGTCCAGGCTCGGGCGGATCGTCGCCGTCGCCTGCGAGGTGGCGGCCACCGCGTCCAGCGTCTTGAGGCCGTCACCCGTGTTCAGGACGACGGTGGTGAGCGACGGGTCGAGCAGACCGGCCTCGATCAGCTTCCGCGTCACACCGACCGTCACCCCGCCCGCGGTCTCGGCGAAGATGCCCTCGGTACGCGCCAGGAGCTTGATCGCGTCGACGACCTGCTCGTCGTTGACGTCCTCGACGGCGCCGCCGGTGCGGCGGGCGATGTCCAGGACGTACGGGCCGTCGGCCGGGTTGCCGATCGCCAGGGACTTGGCGATCGTGTTCGGCTTCTGCGGGCGCACCACGTCGTGACCGGCCTTGAAGGCGACGGAGACCGGGGAGCAGCCCTCCGCCTGGGCTCCGAAGATCTTGTACGGCTTGTCCTCGACCAGGCCGAGCTTGATCAGCTCCTGGAGGCCCTTGTCGACCTTCGTGAGCTGCGAGCCGGACGCGACCGGGATGACGATCTGGTCGGGCAGCCGCCAGCCGAGCTGCTCGCAGATCTCGTACGCGAGCGTCTTGGAGCCCTCGCCGTAGTACGGGCGCAGGTTGACGTTGACGAAGCCCCAGCCCTCGCCGAGCGGGTCGCCGATGAGCTCCGAGCAGAAGCGGTTGACGTCGTCGTAGTTGCCCTCGATGCCGACCAGCTCACCGCCGTACACCGCGGCCATGACGACCTTGCCCTGCTCCAGGTCGTGCGGGATGAACACACAGGACCGCAGGCCGGCGCGGGCGGCGGCGGCGCCCACCGCACCGGCGAGGTTGCCGGTGGAGGAGCAGGAGAGCGTGGTGAAACCGAAGGCGCGGGCGGCCTCGACGGCGATCGCGACGACACGGTCCTTGAAGGAGTGCGTCGGGTTGCCCGAGTCGTCCTTGACGTACAGGCCGCCGGTGACACCCAGTTCACGGGCGAGGTTGTCGGCCTTGACCAGCTTGGTGAAGCCGGGGTTGATGTTGGGCTTGTCCGCGACATCGGCGGGGACCGGCAGCAGCGGCGCGTAGCGCCAGATGTTGTCGGGGCCGGCCTCGATGCGCTTCTTCAGCTCGTCCGGGGAGCCGCTCGGCAGGTCGTACGCCACTTCGAGCGGCCCGAAACAGGTCGCACAGGCGAAAAGGGGACCGAGCTCGAATCGCTCTCCGCATTCGCGGCAGGAAAGCGCCGCGGCGGGACCAAGGTCCACAGAAGATTCGGTGTTTGCTGCAACAGTCTCAACAGCCATGATGGCGAGGCCCTTTCTCCTCATCTTCCTCGTGACGCATTTCGCCACAAGACGGAATTGGCACCTTCCCCACCTGACCTCGCGGTCGGCGGGAGGGTTGCCGGGACTTCAACGGGCCGTTCCCTCTGTCCCTCTGGATGAGCGCTATGGCACTGGACCAATGGTCCAGGCGTTTATGGGCGGAAGGACCCCGGCATGCCAGGGCCATCTGCGTTGTTCAAGACTGTAACCGAAGCATCGGACTGTTGAGATGGACGTCCGAACCGCGAGATGGATCACATACAGGGAGTATCGACCGTGCTGGAAGAGGTCGAAGGCTGGCTGACCAGGCGTTCCTGGTCAGCCGCCGACCGCCCGCTGGAACAGCTCCTGGCGGCCAGGGACGGCGACCCGCACCGCGGGAGCGTGAGTGTCGTACTGCCCGCGCTCAACGAGGCGGCGACGGTCGGTGACATCGTCGGAACGATCCGGCGCGAGCTCATGGAGAAGGTCCGGCTGGTCGACGAACTCGTGGTGATCGACTCCGGCTCCACGGACGCCACCGCCGAGATCGCCCGCCGGGCGGGCGCCCGGGTGATCCACCGGGACGCGATCCTGCCCCGCCTCCCGGCCGTCCCCGGCAAGGGCGAGGTGCTCTGGCGGTCACTCCTGGTGACCGGCGGTGACATCGTCTGCTTCATCGACGCTGACCTCAAGGACTTCTC
The DNA here is from genome assembly GCF_007829885.1 of Streptomyces brevispora. Taxonomy (NCBI): domain Bacteria; kingdom Bacillati; phylum Actinomycetota; class Actinomycetes; order Kitasatosporales; family Streptomycetaceae; genus Streptomyces; species Streptomyces brevispora. Next base: position 3,488,629 of record NZ_VIWW01000001.1, on the reverse strand, counting down.
GGCCGACTTCGTCTCCGGCATCGTCGGCCCGCTGCTGACCGACCCGTCGGTGCAGTTCGTCAAGGCGATGTACGACCGCCCCTTCGGGGACACCGCAGGCCAGGGCGGCCGGGTCACCGAACTGGTGGCGCGGCCGCTGCTCAATCTGCACTGGCCGCGGCTGGCCGGATTCGTCCAGCCGCTGGGCGGCGAGTACGCCGTGCGCCGCTCGCTGCTCGAACGGCTGCCGTTCCCGGTCGGCTACGGAGTGGAGCTGGGGCTGCTCGTCGACGCCCTGCACACGGTCGGCCTGGACGCGCTCGGACAGGTCGACGTCGGCGTCCGGAAGCACCGCCATCAGGACGGCCAGGCGCTCGGCCGGATGGCGGCGGCCATCTACCGGACCGCTCAGCTGCGGCTCTCCCGGGGGCATCTGGTCCGCCCCTCGCTGACCCAGTTCGAGCGCGGCGAGCACGGTTTCGTTCCGCACACCTACCCGGTGGACACCGAGGAGCGGCCGCCGATGTGCGAGATCGAGGAGTACGTCTCGCGCCGCGCGGCGTGACCGGGGCACGGCCGGACGCACGTTTGGACGGTTCGGGATCGGGCTAGATTCCGCAACATGGTCTCCGAGCACGCCCCTCAGCCCGCCGCCCAGGTACTCGTCGCGTCCAACCGCGGTCCGGTCTCGTACGCGCTGAACGAGGACGGCTCGCTCGAAGCGAAACGGGGCGGGGGCGGGCTCGTCTCCGGGCTGAGCGCGGTGGACGACAAGATGTGGGTGTGCGCCGCCCTCGGTGACGGCGACCGCGAGGCGGTGCGCCGCGGGGTCGGCGAGCCGGGCGTACGGATGCTCGACATCGACGCGGACGTGCACGCCGACGCGTACAACGGCATCGCGAACTCGGTGCTCTGGTTCGTCCATCACCTGCTCTACCAGACCCCTGTGGAGCCCGTCTTCGACGCGGAGTTCCGCCGTCAGTGGGCGGCCTTCGAGACGTACAACCGGGCCTTCGCCGAGGCGCTCGCCGAGGAGGCGGGCGAGGGCGCGGCGGTCCTGGTGCAGGACTACCACCTGGTGCTGGTGCCCGGAATGCTCCGCGAACTCCGCCCCGACCTGCGGATCGGCCACTTCTCGCACACCCCGTGGGCGCCCGTCGACTACTTCCGGCTGCTGCCCGACGACATCGCCGAGCAGGTGCTGCGCGGCATCCTCGGCGCCGACCGGGCGGCCTTCCTGACCCGGCGCTGGGCGGACGCCTTCATCGGCTGCTGCACGGAGATCCTGGGCGGCACCGGCCGCACCCGCATCGGCGTGCACGGGCTCGGCGCCGACGCGGACTTCCTGCGCCGGCGCGCGCACGAGGCGGACGTGGACGACCGGATGGCGGCGCTGCGCGAACAGGTGGGCCCCGACCGCAGGACGATCGTGCGGGTGGACCGTACGGAACTGTCCAAGAACATCGTCCGCGGGATGCTCGCCTACCGCGCCCTGCTCGACGAGCGGCCCGAGTGGCGCGGCCGGGTCGTCCACGTCGCGTTCGCCTACCCCTCGCGGCAGGACCTCGCAGTGTACCGGGAGTACACGGCCGAGGTGCGGCGCGTCGCCGCCGACATCAACGCGGTGCACGGGACGGCGGACTGGACCCCGGTCGTGCTCCACGTCAAGGACGACTTCGCCCGCTCGCTCGCGGCGTACCGGCTGGCCGACGTGGCGCTCGTCAACCCCATCCGGGACGGGATGAACCTGGTCGCCAAGGAGGTCCCGGTCGTCTCCGACCACGGCTGCGCGCTGGTCCTGTCGCGGGAGGCGGGGGCCTACGAGGAGCTGGGCGACGACGCCATCACGGTGAACCCGTACGACGTGTCCGCCACCGCCGACGCGCTGCACGAGGCGCTGACGATGGGGGACGACGAGCGTGCGGAGCGCACGGAACGGCTGGCCGCGGCGGCCACCGCGCTGCCGCCGCAGCAGTGGTTCCTGGACCAGCTAGAGGCGCTGCGCCAGGGCTGACAGGAATCCGACGACCGCCTCCGGCCCCGGCAACAACAGGTCGGCGCGCGCGGCCAGTTCGGGCACCTCCGCCTCGCCGCTGCAGATCAGCAGGCCGGGGGTGCCGTGGGGGCCCTCGGTGCGGAGCTTCTCCACGGCGGCGTAGGCGGCCAGGTCGCCCAGGTCGTCGCCCGCGTACAGCACGGACCCGGCGCCCGTCTCGCGTACGTACTCGGTGAGGGCGACGCCCTTGTCCATGCCCGAGGGGCGCAACTCCAGTACCAGGCGGCCCGGTTCGACGATCAGGCCGTGCCGGGCGGCGAGCTCGCCGAGGGGGCCGCGCAGGGCCTCGAAGGCTGCCTGCGGGTTCTCGGCACGGCGGGTGTGGACGGCGAGCGCCTGCCCCTTCTCCTCTATCCAGGTGCCGCGCCAGGAGTCGAACCTGTCGAGCATGCCGGGGAGTTCGGCCCGTACGGCGGCGACTCCGGGGTGCGGGGCGGGGGCGCGGACGGTGCCGGAGACGGCCTCCCAGCGTTCGGCGCCGTAGTGGCCGAGGACGACGAGGTGGTCCAGTCCCGCGACCCCGGCGAAGCCGCCGTAGCGGACCGCGACGCCGGCCGGGCGGCCGGTGATCACGGCGATCGACGCGACCCGGGGGGCGAGTGCGGCGAGCGCCTCGACGGTGCCGGGGTGGGCGCGGGCCTGTTCGGGGTCCGGGACGATGTCGGCGAGGGTGCCGTCGAAATCGAGCGCGATGACGGCACGGTCGGGGCGGGCGAGGAGAGCGGCGAGGCCCTCCTGACCGGCGGGGGTCGTCGGGGTCGGCAGGGATGGGGTGTGCGGATGGCTGCCCATGCGCCGAGCCTATAGACAACTCGGCCCCGTCGGCGTTCGAGGCACGGGGTCCGGGGCGGAGCCCGGGGAGTGGCCGAACCCTGCCGGTCACCGGAGCCCCGGGAGTCGGCCGAACCCGGGCGTCAGCGGAGTCCTGGGAGTCGCCGAACCCCGGGCGCCAGCGAAGCCCCGGAGTGGCCGAACCCCGGACGTCAGCGGAACCCCGGAACGGGCCGACCCCTGAACGTCAGCGAAGCCCCGGGAGGGGCCGAACCCCGGACGTCAGGAACCCCGGAAGGGGCCGAACCCTGCCGGTCACCGACACCCCTGGAGGGGCGTGACGGACGACCCCGCCGGTCACCGGCGCCCCCGCCTGGCCTCCCGCACCCGGCGCAGCCGGTTCACCGTGACCGGGTCGGCCTCCAGCGCCCGCCGGTCGTCCAGCAGCACGTTCAGCAACTGGTAGTAGCGGGTCGGGGAGATGCCGAGCTGCTCCCTGATCGCCCGCTCCTTCGCCCCGGGCCCCGCCCACGACTGCCGCTCGACCGCCAGGACCGCACGGTCCCGGTCGGAGAGTCCGGAAGACGGGGTGGGCTCGTCGGGGGCGTTCGGAGGAGGATCGTTCATATCAGCCAATATATTGCGCGGCCGGCGGACCGCTACTCCGCGTTCTCCGCCGCCGAGGACTCCTGCGATATGCGCTCCAGCACGCTCTCGGGGTTCGCTCCCCGCTCGACCGCCTTGCCGATGTTCTTCTTGATCGACTCGCTGGCCTGCGCCCAGGACGTCTTGCCGAACGGGTAGAACTCCGCGTTCGGCAGCGCGGCCAGGAACTTCCACAGCGGCTTGTACTTGGGGTCGGTCTCCATCGAGGCGGAGGCGGTGTCGGTGACCGGCAGCATGTCGTACGTATCGGCGAAGTCGATGACGTTCTTGTCGTCGAACATGAAGTCGAAGAACTTGCCGAGTTCGATCCGGTGGCCGTTCTGCTTGAAGCCCATGATCCAGTCGGCGACGCCCATCGAGCTGTTGGTGGGCCCGGCGATGCCGGGCAGCGGCACCATGCCGACGTCCACGCCCTGCTTCTCGGCCTCCTGCATCAGCGTCGGATGCCCGTTGAGCATGCCGACCTCGCCGCGGGTGAACGCCGCGAAGGCCTTCGCCCGGTTGAGTCCGGCGGGGGCGACGGGGCCGACGAGACCCTTGTCGACGAGGTTCGACTTCAGCCAGTTGAACGTCTTGATGTTCTCGTCCGAGTCGATGTCGTACGAGCCGACGTCGTCGGTGTAGCCGCCACCCCCGCTGAGCAGCCACATCAGGGTCTCGGCCTGGGACTCCTCCTGGCCAAGCGGCAGCGCGAACGGGACCTTCACGCCGTGCTGCTTGAGCGCGGTGGCGTCGTCGGCGATGTCGTTCCAGGTCTGCGGGGCGTCGAGGCCCGACTGGCTGAAGAGCTTCTTGTTGTAGAAGAGCAGCCGGGTGCTGGCCACGAACGGCAGTCCGTACTGGACCTGGCTGACCCGGCCCGCGTCCGCGAGGACCGGCAGGAAGTTCGCCTGGGTGCGGATGCTGAGCATCTGGTCGGCGGAGTACAGCTTCCCGGCCTTGGCGTAGTCGGCGTACGCGCCGATCTGCGCGATGTCGGGGGCCTTGCCGTTCTTCACCATCTCGGCGACGTCGCGGTCGATGTCCGTCCACGGGAGGACGGTCACGTCGACCTTGATGCCGGGGTGGGATGCCTCGAACCTCCTGGCGACCCGGTCCCAGTACTTGTCGGACTTGTTCGCCTCGCCCGTGCCATAGTCGGCCGCGACCAACTTCAGTGTGACATCGCCCGATTCGCCGTCACCGCCACAACCCGACAGTGCTGCCGTCATCCCCAGAGCGGCGACAGCCGCAGTCAGTCCCAAGTAACGCCGCTGCACAGCCCAGTCCATCCTGTCGATCGCGTCATCCACGACAACCACGTCCTCGTGGAGCACTTTGGATGAGGTGCGATCTTCCCCCACGACTTACGACGAGGTCTACACCATTGCGGTATCGCTTCAGCAACACAGCGGCATTGCACGGGACACGGAGTGACTGCTAAGTAGGTCTCGGTCAACCGGGTTCCGGCACCAGGCCTTTGGATCGGCCCCGATGGTCCGGACCATATATACCCGCACACTTGCGGTGCCTCTGCGCCGCCCCCGCCACCGCCCCTACCGCAAGGAGCCGTTCCGCATGTCCCGTACCGCATCAGAAATCGCCACCCAGCCCAACTGCTGGCGGCGCGCCGCCCAGGCGGGCGCGGTGGCCGAGGGGCTGCCGCGTCCGGGCGAGCGGGTCGCCGTCACCGGGTGCGGCACCTCCTGGTTCATGGCCATCGCCTACGCGGCGCTGCGCGAGGCGGCCGGGCAGGGCGAGACGGACGCCTACGCCTCGTCGGAGTTCCCGGCCGGGCGGTCCTACGACCGTGTGGTGGCCATCACCCGCTCCGGCACGACGAGCGAGGTGCTGGCGCTGCTCGGCGAGCTGCGCGGCAAGACCCCGACGGTCGCGCTGACCGCCGACCCGAAGACGCCGGTCATGGACGCGGCGGACACGGTGGCGGTACTGGACTGGGCCGACGAGGAGTCGGTCGTGCAGACCCGGTTCGCCACCACCGCGCTCGCCTTCCTGCGGGCCGGACTGGAGGCGTCCGGTCCGCTCCCGGCGGGCGTGAAGACGGTCGCCGAGGCCGCCGTCGACGCGGAGCTGGCGGTGACCGAGCCGCTGGACGAGGCGGTGGTCGCGGCCGAGCAGTGGACGTTCCTGGGGCGCGGCTGGACCTACGGCCTGGCGCAGGAGGCCGGACTGAAGATGCGCGAGGCGGCAGGGGCCTGGACCGAGTCGTACCCCGCGATGGAGTACCGCCACGGCCCGATCGCGATCACCGGGCCGAACCGGGTGGCCTGGGTGTTCGGCGCGCTGCCCGAGGGTCTGGCGGGCGAGGTCGCCGGGGTCGGCGGAACGCTCGTGGCCCACGCCGGCGCCGACCCGATGGCCGACCTGATCCGGGCCCAGCGGCTCGCGGTGGTGCTCGCGGAGTCGAAGGGGTACGACCCGGACCGCCCGCGCAACCTGTCACGCAGCGTGATCCTTCCGAACTAGGCGTACCGGCCCATGCGGTCGGGGGCGCGCGCCGGGGGGTGTTCCGCCCCCGTTGTCGCCGGATTGCGCCCGGATGTCGGCGGATTGCCGCCGGGTTGCGCCCCCGATTTTGTATGGATGCGCAACAAACAGCGATAGTGGACTAGACCTTTTGGGGTTCCTCGGGCGAAACTGTTTCCCGTGAAACATGTCATCGCCCTCGATGTGGGCGGCACCGGAATGAAGGCCGCGCTGGTCGGGGCCGATGGCACCCTGCTGTACGAGGCACGTCGCGCGACCGGCAGGAAGCGCGGCCCCGACGCCGTCGTGGAGTCGATCCTCGCCTTCGCGGCGGATCTGCGCGCGTACGGCAAGGAGCACCTCGGCGAGAGCGCCGTCGCGGCCGGCGTAGCCGTGCCCGGCATCGTCGACGCCGAGAACGGGATCGCCGTCTACTCCTCGAACCTGGGCTGGCGCGACGTGCCCATGCGCCAACTGCTCGGCGAACGACTCGGCGGCGTACCCGTCGCCCTCGGCCACGACGTCCGGACCGGCGGGCTCGCCGAGGGCCGGATCGGCGGGGGCAAGGGCGCGGACCGCTTCCTGTTCGTGCCGCTGGGCACCGGGATCGCCGGGGCCATCGGCATCGACGGCACCATCGAGGCGGGCGCCCACGGCTACGCGGGCGAGATCGGCCACATCGTGATCCGGCCGGACGGCCCGGAGTGCCCCTGCGGCCAGCGCGGCTGCCTGGAGACGCTCGCCTCCGCGTCCGCCGTCAGCCGGGCCTGGGCCGCCGCATCGGGCGACCCGGAGGCCGACGCCGCGGACTGCGCCAAGGCCGTGGAGTCGGGCGACGCGGCGGCCGTGGCGGTCTGGGACAACGCCGTCGACGCCCTCGCCGCCGGACTGGTCACCGCACTGACACTGCTGGATCCCCGCGTGCTCATCATCGGTGGCGGTCTCGCCGAGGCGGGGGAAACCTTGTTCACACCACTGCGTGCGGCCGTCGAGGAACGCGTCACGTTCCAGAAGCTGCCCCACATCGTCCCGGCGGCCCTCGGGGACACCGCCGGATGCCTGGGCGCAGGGCTGCTCGCCTGGGATCTTCTCTCCACGGAGGTATCCGCCTGATGGCCGGACGCGCAGACAGCACAGTTCTCGCAGGTGCCCGGGTGGTACTCCCCACCGGCACCGTCGAGAACGGCCGGGTGATCATCGAGGGCACCCGCATCGCCGACAGTCCGGCGGAGGACGCCCGGACCGTCGACCTGTCCGGCCACTGGATCGTCCCCGGCTTCGTGGACATGCACAACCACGGCGGAGGCGGCGCCTCCTTCACCTCCGGCACCGTGGACGACGTCCTCACCGGCGTCCGCACCCACCGCGAGCACGGCACCACCACCCTGGTCGCCTCCACCGTCACCGGCGAGATGGACTTCCTCGCCGAACGGGCCGGCATCCTCTCCGAACTGGTCGAACAGGGCGACCTGGCCGGCATCCACTTCGAGGGCCCCTTCATCTCGCCGTGCCGCAAGGGCGCGCACAGCGAGGGCCTGCTGCGCCACCCGGACCCGGCCGAGGTCCGCAAGCTGATGGACGCCGCGCGCGGCACCGCGAAGATGTTCACGCTCGCCACCGAACTGCCCGGCGGCATCGAGTCCGTACGGCTGCTCGCCGAGCACGGCGTCATCGCCGCGATCGGGCACACCGACGCCACGTACGAGCAGACCGTCGAGGCGATCGACGCGGGCGCCACCGTCGCCACGCACCTCTTCAACGCGATGCCGCCCCTGGGCCACCGCGCGCCCGGCCCGATCGCCGCCCTCCTGGAGGACGAGCGGATCACCGTCGAGCTGATCAACGACGGCACCCATCTGCACCCGGCCGCCCTCCAGCTGGCCTACCACCACGCGGGCGCCCACCGCGTCGCCCTGATCACCGACGCCATGGACGCGGCCGGGTTCGGCGACGGCCAGTACCAGCTGGGCCCGCTCGCCGTCGAGGTCAAGGACGGCGTCGCCCGGCTCGTCGAGGGCAACTCCATCGCCGGCTCCACGCTCACCCTGGACACCGCCTTCCACCGGGCCGTCACCATCGACCGCATCCCGGTCGGCGACGTGGTGCAGTCCATCTCCGCCAACCCGGCCCGGCTGCTCGGTGTGTACGACCGGGTCGGCTCGCTGGAGCCGGGCAAGGACGCCGACCTGGTGATCCTGGACGCCGACTTCACGCTCAAGGGCGTCATGCGCAAGGGCGAGTGGATCGTCCAGCCGGTGCCCGCGGCGGTGTGAGGACCGCATCTTGAGAACCGTGGGCGAAGACGTAACGAAGAGACGGCGGTTGTTCCCCGGGTCTGGGCCGGCCGCCGGCTCTTTGGCATGATCGTCCGCGAACCAGACAGGGAAAGCGCGTTCTGCCAAGGGATCCGCGCTCAGCACGGATCGGAGGGGCGGCCGAGGTGATCCTCACGGTCACGCTGAACACGGCACTCGACCTGACGTACGACGTTCCGGCCCTCGTCCCGCACTCCAGCCACCGGGTCACCGACCTCTCCGAGCGCCCCGGCGGCAAGGGCGTCAACGTCGCCCGGGTACTCACCGCCCTCGGCCACGACAGCGTCGTCACCGGCTTCGCCGGAGGCACCACCGGCACCGCGCTGCGGGAACTGCTCGCGGCCCTCCCGCAGGACACCGCGACCCTCACCGACGCGCTCGTCCCCGTGGCCGGCGACACCCGCCGCACCCTGGCCGTCGCCGACCGGGCCACCGGCGACACCACCCAGTTCAACGAGCCCGGCCCCCACATCACCGCCGCCGAGTGGATCGCCTTCCTCCGCTCGTACGAGAAGCTGCTCACCGGCGCCGACGCGGTCGCCCTGTGCGGCAGCCTGCCCCCGGGCATACACGTCGGCGCCTACGCCGAACTGATCCGGCCCGCCCGCGCCGCGGGCGTCCCCGTGCTCCTGGACACCAGCGGCGAACCGCTGCGCCGGGGCATCGCCGCCCGCCCCGACCTCATCAAGCCGAACGCCGACGAGCTCGCCCAGCTCACCGGCGCCCGCGAACCCCTGCGCGCCACCCGCGACGCCCGCCGCCGCGGCGCGCACGCGGTGATCGCCTCACTGGGCCCGGACGGCATGCTGGCGGTCACCCCCGACGGCAGCTGGCAGGCGTCCCCGCCGGCCCCCGTGAAGGGCAACCCGACCGGGGCCGGCGACTCAGCGGTGGCCGGACTGCTGTCCGGCCTCGTCGAGGGCCTGAGCTGGCCGGACCGGCTGCGACGGGCGGTGGCACTGTCGACGGCGACCGTGCTGGCCCCCACCGCCGGTGACTTCGACCGCGCGGCCTACGAGGAGCTGCTGCCGCGCGTCGCCATCGAGGAACACGCACCCGCGGCCTGAGCGCCGCACCGCACCGGGCGCGCCGCTCGCCGGCGGGTCCGAGGAAACAACAGAGGTCAGCATGCCGCTCGTCAGCACCGGTGAACTCGTCTCCGCCGCCCAGGCCGAGGGACGCGGGATCGCCGCCTTCAACGTCATCACGCTGGAACACGCGGAGGCCATCGCCACCGGTGCGGAGCGCGCCGGAGCCCCCGCCATCCTCCAGATCTCCGAGAACGCGGTGAAGTTCCACGGCGGCCGGCTCTCCGCCATCGCGGCCGCGGCCGCCGCCGTCGCCCGCACCTCCTCCGCCCCGCTCGCCCTCCACCTCGACCACGTCGAGTCCGTGGAGCTGCTGCACCAGGCGCACGACGAGGGCTTCGGCTCGGTGATGTTCGACGCCTCCAAGCTCAGTTACGAGGAGAACGTGCGGGCCACCGCCGAAGCCGTCGCCTGGGGCCATGAGCGCGGTATCTGGATCGAGGCGGAGCTCGGCAAGGTCGGCGGCAAGGAGGGCGAGGCCCCGCTCGACGCCCACGCCCCCGGCGTCCGCACCGACCCGGCCGAGGCCGCCGCGTACGTCGCCGCGACCGGCGTGGACGCGCTGGCCGTCGCGGTCGGCTCCTCGCACGCGATGACCGAGCGCACCGCCGCCCTGGACCACGCCCTGATCGGCCGGCTGCGCGACGCCGTCCCCGTCCCGCTGGTGCTGCACGGCTCCAGCGGCGTCCCGGACGACGAGATCCGCCAGGCCGTCGCCACCTCCGGCATGGTCAAGATCAACGTGGGCACGGCGCTGAACACCGCGTTCACCGGGGCCGTCCGGGCCCACCTCGCCGAGAACACCACGGGCGTGGACCCGCGCAAGTACCTCGTCCCCGGCCGTGAGGCCATGGCCGCGACGGTGGCGGGGTTCCTGGGGCTGGTGTCCGGCGCAACACACTGACCCGGGACGACGACTGATCGTGAGCGGCTGGAACTCTATGCTGTCGTCAAGCTGAGCGTTCCGGTTCGGTCGCCCGTCCGTTCAAGGATCACTGCCACGCGGGTGGTGTCACGGAGGCCTACGTTGTCGCACAACCGCATGCGATCGGCACTGGCCGCAGTCGCCCTCACGGGTGCTGCTCTGCTTTCGATCCCTGGGGCCGCACAGGCCGCTCAGCCCTCTCAGCCCGCTGGAACCACCGCCGCCGGCTGGCCCGGCGTGTGGCCGTACAACGGACACACCGCCACTGTTCGGGCTTCGCGCAGCACCGGAGCCGCCAAGGTCGGCACGGTCACCTCCTCCGGCCGGAAGTGCGCGGAGAACCTCTGCCAGGCGTACAGCGGCGGGTCCTACACGTGCTGGAGCGGCGGACCGTCGGGCAACAGCTGGATCGGTGTCCTCGACTCGAGCAACCGTGTGGGCTGGGTCGCCGCCAAGTGTGTGGGCGTGTCTCGCTGGTCCTGACGCCGCGGTCGGTCGTACCGCGCGCCTCTCCAGGACGCCCGGGCCACTGGAACAGGCCCCGCCCCCCACGCGCTTGGCGTGAGGGGCGGGGCCTGTCGCACTTCAGCAGTCATCGCCCACCTGCGGAGACGAGGACGCGTCGGGAAAGCTCAGCCCTGTGCCGATGTGACCTCGACCCAGTCGAGGATCACGTCGCACTGATTTCCGTCCTCGCACGAGATCTTGATCTCGTTCTCACCCTTGACCAGGTCGACGGGTGCCCAGGTGGTCTGCCAGTTCTTCTCCCAGTCCGGATCCGAGGACTTGATGAAGTCCTTGAGCCCGATCGGCAGCGAGTTCGACTTCCCGTTGACCGTCAACGTCGCGTTGGCGTCCTTGCCGGGGATCGCGTAGCGCACCGTCAGACGGTACGAACCGGCGTTCTCTATGGCGGCCCGCCACGTGACGGACGATCCGACGGCGTTGAAACCGGAAACGTATGAGCCGTCCGGGCCCTCCGCTCCCTTGACGCTCTTTTCCACGGTCGCCGTCCCGCCGAGCTTCAGCGATGCCGCGTCCTGCTTCGGGAGCTCGACGGGCGCCTCGGAGCTCTTGGTCGGCTCCGGCTTCGGCGACTCCTCGACCTGACCGGCCGCGCCGGAGGAGGACGTGGCCTCCTCCTTCTTCTTGTTCTTGTCGCCGTCGCCCGTCATCAGCGCGGCACCGATGCCGATGAGCACCACCGCGACCACCGCGACCGCGCCGATCAGCAGGCCCTTGGTGTTGGGGCCGCCCTTGCCGGGGCCGCCGTTGCCGCGGCCACCCTGGTGCGGCACCTGCGTGGTGGGGGCGCCGGGGTACGTCTCCGGGGCCGCGTACTGCGTGTTCGGCTGCCCGTACTGCCCGTTCGACGCCGGGGGGTAGCCGTAGGAGCCCTGCTGGGGCTGCCCGTACGTCTGCTGCGGCACCTGCTGCCCGTACTGGCGCTCGCCGACGGTCCGCACCTGGTTGTACGAGGTGCGCGGCACACCCGGCTGCGCGGCGGGACCCGGATAGCCGTAGCCGCCCTGACCCGGTGGCTGCGCGCCGGCCGCCTGCCCGTCCTCGTAGAGGTAGCCGAACGGATCGTCGTCCTCGGGTGTGCTCGCGCCGTTGTTCCCGGCCATCCCTGGGTCACTCCTCACCATGTCGCCAGCCGTCGCCGTCAGCCGTCGCCGACCGGCCGAGCCTACCCCGAACGGACCACGCCAAGAATTGCCGCAGCTGCGGCGGGGACCGGGGTGGGGTAAGCGAACATCACGTCGGCGAACGTCAGCCGGCCCTGCGGTGAACCTTCGACCGGGACCGCTTCTCCACGTACATCCGCTGGTCGGCGGAGCGCAGCACCTCTTCGGCGGTCATGCCGCAGGCGGCCCAGCCGATGCCGAAACTCGCCCCCACACGCACTGCCCGGCCGTCGACCCGAATGGGCGGGATGATGGCGTTACGCAGGCGTACGGCCAGGTCCGCGGCGTCCGCGGACCCCAGCCCGTCCGCGAGAACGACGAACTCGTCGCCCCCGAGCCGGGCGACGGTGTCCCCGTCCCGGACACAGGTGGTGAGCCGGCGGGCGACCTCGATGAGCACGACGTCGCCCGTGTGATGGCCGAAGCGGTCGTTGATCGACTTGAAGCCGTCCAGGTCGCAGAAGAGGACCGCGAGGCCCTTCGCCCCGTCGTCCTTCCCGGTGTCGGGCGCGACGGAATGCACATGGTGGTCGTACGGGCCGACGCCCGCCCCCGCGTCGAAGCCGTCGACGGGGAAGCCGTGCACCCGGGCCTCGTCCACATCGCCGTACGCCGCGTCCAGCGCCTCCACGTCCGTGGACCCCACCGAGTGCGGGCGTTCACAGAGCCGGGCGCTGAGCCGGGAGCGCAGTTCCGCGCTGTTGGGCAGACCGGTGAGCGCGTCGTGCGAGGCGCGGTGCGCGAGGTTCAGCTCGTGGCGCTTGCGCTCCTCTATGTCCTCGACATGGGTGAGCAGGAAGCGCGGCCCGTCCGTGGTGTCCGCGACGACGGAGTTGCGCAGCGAGACCCAGAGGTAGGTGCCGTCCCGGCGGCCGAGGCGCAGCTCGGCGCGGCCGCCCTCGGCGGAGGTACGGAGCAGGGTGCCGATGTCCTCGGGGTGGACCAGGTCGGCGAAGGAGTAGCGGCGCAGTACGGAGGCGGGGCGGCCGAGGAGACGGCACAGGGCGTCGTTGGTGCGCAGCAGCCGGCCGTGCTGGTCGCCGCCCATCTCCGCGATGGCCATGCCGCTGGGGGCGTACTCGAAGGCCTGGCGGAAGGATTCCTCACTGGCCCGCAGCGCCTGCTGTTCACGCTCCAGGCGGACCAGGGCGCGCTGCATGTTCGCCCGGAGCCTGGCGTTGCTGATCGCGATGGCCGACTGGGACGCGTACATCTGGAGCGCCTCAAGACCCCAGGCGCCGGGGCGGCGGCCGTTGCGGGGGCGGTCGACGGATATGACGCCGAGGAGGTCGAGGCCGCCGCCGGACGCGTACATCGGGGCGTAGAGCCGGTCCTGGGGGTGCCACTCGTCCTCGAAGCGGGGCTCGGGCCCCTCGGTGTGCCACTGCGGGACGTCGTCGTCGAGGAGGATCCAGCCGTCGGTGTGCGGTATGAAGCGGAGCTCGCCCCATGCCTCGCCCATGGCCAGCCGGCGCTCCCATGAGTCGCGGGAGCCGACGCGGCCGGTGATCAGGGCCTCGGCGGCGTTGTTGCCGGCGAAGGCGGCGACCACGAGATCACCGTCGGGACGGACGAGGTTGACGCAGGCCAGCTCGTAACCGAGACCGGCGACGATTCCGTCGGCCACGGTCTGCAGTGTGTCGGCCAGGCTCCGTGCCGTGTTGAGATCGGCCACGGCCTGGTGCAGCTGCCGCATCGTCGCAAGGCGGACGTACGGCTCCGACTCGGCCTCCATCGCTCGCACTCCCCGAGACCTCGACAGCACTCCAGGTTTCATATCGGCGTACTTGACGTACCTACTGCAGTGTCACGGCCACTGAATCACAGTGAGCTGTGCACCCGGTACACAGGGTCAACAAATATCGCACTCTGTGACTCAAGTCACAACAGATGGTAAAGGATTCCGGGCGCGCCCCGGAAGGGGCACCTCCGTTTCTCGTCCCGGGCAACGCGTAGGTTCCTGAACGCGAAACGCATCCGCCGGCCTCCGGACTCCGGGGTCGGGGGCCACGGGCTCCGGCGAGGTCCTAGGACCTGGCTGGTCCCCTGGCCCGATGCGGTGGCGGGCCGCGCCCGGCTAGCGTGCCCGGTGTGTTGCAGACGAAGCCCCCCACCCCACGCCCCCGGCCCATCCCCCATGCTGAGGGGGTGAGCAACGATGAGTTCCGTGGCGCCCTCGCCCAGCTGGCCGCCGGTGTGGTGCTGGTCACCGCACAGGAACCGCCGCTCGACGAGCACGGGCGCGGCGAGGACGTCGGCATGACCGCGACCGCCTTCATGTCGGTGTCGCTGGACCCGCCCCTGGTCATGGTGAGCCTGCGCAACGACTCACGGATGGACGACCTGCTGGCGGAGCAGCCGCTGTGGGCCGTCTCGGTCCTGTCGGAGAGCCAGCGGCACATCGCCGGACGGTTCGCCATGAAGGGCCGGATCAGTGACCGGCTGCTGTTCGAGGACATCCCCCATGTACGCGGGAAGGTCACCGGGGCGCCGCTGGCCGAGGGCGCGCTCGCCACCCTGGAGTGCCGCACGGAGCAGCGGATCGTGGCGGGTGACCACACGCTGGTGATCGGACGGGTGCTCGGTGCGCAACTGCCGAGCGGGGACGGCAGCCCGCTGACGTACTTCCGCGGACGCTACCGGCAGCTGGGCTGACGGGGCGCCATCACGGGGCCGGGTGTCGCGCAGGGTCTGCCGCGGCAACCCGGCTCGCGGGTCGCGGCGCCGTTCACCAGTCGCGGCCCGAGCGGCCGCGCTTGGTGTCGCCGCGCTGCTTCTTCTCGCGCAGCCTGCGCTCGTTGATGCCGCGCGGGATCTTGCGCTTGCGGCGCGGCTTGGGGGGCGGCGCCGTGGCCTCGGCCAGCAGGGCGGTGAGCCGTACGGCGGCCGTCTCGCGGTTGCGCCACTGCGAGCGGTGCTCCGATGACCGTACCGACACCACGCCGTTGACCAGCCGGTTCGCCAGCCGTTCCAGGGCGCGCTCCTTCCACACCTCGGGCAGCGACTCGGTCGCCGCGAGGTCGAAGCGGAGCTCCACCTGGGAGTCGCTGGTGTTGACGTGCTGCCCGCCTGGTCCCGAGGACCGCGAGAAACGCCACATGAGTTCGGCCTCCGGCAGGGAGACCGCACCGCGGATGACATAGGGCCCGGACATGACACCCATGTTCCCCGTCCCACCAGCTGTTCGTCACCTTCTTTTGCCGTACCCCGCCATCAGTTCGGTAAAGAAAGTAAAGGCGGAAGGAACCTCCTGGTCCCTTGCCTGCGTTATGGAGTGTGACGGTAGCTTCGGGATGGCACGAAGCCCGCACACGACAGATCGAAAGGGACTTCCCATGGCAGTAAGCCTGTCCAAGGGCGGCAACGTCTCCCTCACCAAGGAGGCCCCCGGCCTCACCGCCGTCACGGTCGGCCTTGGCTGGGACGTCCGGACCACCACCGGCACGGACTTCGACCTCGACGCGTCCGCGATCGCGGTCAACGCCGCCGGGAAGGTCTTCTCCGACGGCCACTTCGTCTTCTTCAACAACAAGGCGACGCCGGACCAGACGATCGTGCACACCGGTGACAACGTCACGGGTGAGGGCGAGGGCGACGACGAGCAGATCAACGTCAACCTGGCAGGCCTGCCGGCCGACATCGACAAGATCGTCTTCCCGGTGTCGATCTACGACGCCGAGACCCGCAGCCAGAACTTCGGCCAGGTGCGCAACGCGTACATCCGCATCCTCAACCAGGCCGGTGGCGCCGAGATCGCCCGCTACGACCTGAGCGAGGACGCCGCCACCGAGACCGCCATGGTCTTCGGCGAGCTGTACCGCAACGGCGCCGAGTGGAAGTTCCGTGCCGTCGGCCAGGGTTACGCCTCCGGCCTGCGCGGCATCGCCCAGGACTTCGGCGTCACTCTCTGACGCTCTGTCCGTCCGCTTCACGGGAGCCCCCGGCCGATCATCCTGCGGCCGGGGGCTCCCGCGTGCCCGCGTATCACTGACCGCCCACCAACGGGTCCAATGACACGCGGAGTTGCACAACCAACAGAAGTCCGCCGGATATCGGACACGGACGCACCTCAGTCGGACAAGAACTGGTCAAAGAATTGTGAGGCAATTGTTCGTACACCGTCAACACGAGTCATTTGGTGGCACGCTCTCCGCTCGTAACCCCCCACGGAACGAGCAACGGAGAACACATGACCCCCCACATGAACACCCGTCGCGCCGCAGCCCTGGCCGCCGTGGCCGCGATGGTCGTCGTCGGAGTGCAGACCGGTGCGGCGAACGCCACCCCGGGCACCCCCGGCGACGGTTCCTCCGCCTCTCCCCGCACTTCCTCGCCCGCCTTCAGCAGCGCCTCGGCGCGCACGGCGGCCATCAAGTCGGCCCAGACCGACGCCTCTTCGACCGCCGACTCGCTCAAGCTCGGCGGCAAGGAGAAGCTGATCGTCCGTGACGTGATCAAGGACGCCAAGGGCACGGTCCACACCCGCTACGAGCGCACCTACGCCGGACTGCCCGTCATCGGCGGCGACCTCGTCACCCACACCGCGAGCAACGGCAAGCTCAAGAGCGTCACCCGGGCGACCGCCGCCAAGATATCCGTGCCGTCCACGACGGCGAAGATCAAGACGGTGGCCGCCGCCCGCAAGGTGATCTGGGCCGGCAGCGGCAAGCCCGTCCTCGCGTTCGAGTCAGTGAAGACCGGGGTGCAGAAGGACGGCACGCCGAGCCGGCGCCACATCATCACGGACGCCACCACCGGCAAGACCCTGCACAGCTACGAGGCGATCGAGACGGCCGGCATCGGCAACAGCCAGTACAGCGGCACGGTCGACCTCTCCACCACCGCCTCCGGTTCCGGCTTCGAGCTGACCGACGGCGACCGCGGCGGCCACAAGACGTACGACCTGAACCAGGGCGAGAGCGGCACCGGCGCCCTGGTCACCGACGACGACAACACCTGGGGCGACGGCACCGGCAACGACCGCCAGACCGCCGCGGTCGACGCCCACTACGGCGCCGCGGAGACCTGGGACTTCTACAAGTCGGCGCTCGGCCGCGACGGCATCGCGGGCGACGGCAAGGCCGCGTACTCCCGGGTCCACTACGGCGACTCGTACGTCAACGCGTTCTGGGACGACAGCTGCTTCTGCATGACGTACGGCGACGGCGCCGACAACAAGAGCGCCCTCACCGGCCTCGACGTCGCCGGCCACGAGATGAGCCACGGGCTGACCGCGTCGACCGCCAACCTCGACTACATCGGCGAGTCCGGCGGCCTCAACGAGGCGACCAGCGACATCCTCGGCACCGCGGTGGAGTTCTTCGCCGACAACAGCACGGACGTCGGTGACTACCTCATCGGCGAGAAGATCGACATCAACGGCGACGGCACCCCGCTGCGCTACATGGACCAGCCGAGCAAGGACGGCGGCTCGGCCGACTACTGGGACAGCAGCGTCGGTGACCTGGACGTGCACTACTCGTCCGGTGTCGCCAACCACTTCTTCTACCTGCTGGCCGAGGGCAGCGGCGCGAAGACCATCAACGGCGTCGACTACGACTCCCCGACCTCCGACGGCTCCACGGTCACCGGCATCGGCCGGGACAAGGCCATCCAGATCTGGTACAAGGCCCTCTCCGAGTACATGACCTCGACCACCGACTACGCGGACGCCCGCACGGCGACCGAGAAGGCGGCGACCGACCTGTACGGGGCGGAGAGCGCCGAACTGGCCTCGGTCGACGCCGCCTGGAGCGGTGTCAACGTGAGCTAACCGCAACCGCGTTGCTCCCGGGAGCCGGCCAGCCGTCCACGGCGGGCCGGCTCCTGCCGTGCGGGCGCCATCAGCCGTCCACGGCGGGCCGTGCGGATGCCGTCAGCCGTCCACGGCGGGCCGGCTCCTGCCGTGCGGGCGCCATCAGCGTTGGGACGGCGGGCCGTGCGGATGCCGTCAGCCTTCCGCGGCGGGCCGGCTCCTACCGTGCGGATGCCGTCAGCCGTCCGCGGCAGGCCGGCTCCTGCCGAGCGGGCGCCGTCAGCCGTCCGCGGCAGGCCCGCTCCCGTCATGCGGGCGCCGTCAGCCGTCCGCGGCAGGCCGGCTCTTGCCGTACAGCCAGGTCTTCCACAGCTCCGTCAGATCCTGACCGGTCGCCTTCTCGACGTAGGCGGTGAAGTCCGCCGTCGTGGCGTTGCCGTGCCGGTAGGCCTTCGTCCAGCCGGCGAGCAGCGCGAAGAACCGCTGGTCGTCGTCCACCGCCTCGCGGATCTTGTGGATCACCATGGCGCCCCGCCCGTACACCGGCGGGTCCGAGATGTTGGCGGCGCTCGGCGGGTCGGCCGGCGGGAAGGCCCAGTTGTCGTCGTTCTCGTAGGCCTCGTCGAACGACTCCTGGGCCGGGGTGTCCGCCTTCTCCTCCTCCCACAGCCACTCCCCGTAGGTCGCCAGACCCTCGTTGAGCCACATGTCCTGCCAGCTCGCGGGCGTGACCGAGTCACCGAACCACTGGTGCGCCATCTCGTGGACGAGCAGCGCGACGCTCGGCGCCCCGTGGAAGAACGGCCGGTTCTGCGTCTCCAGCGCGTACCCGGCGTCGCCCTTGCGCTCGACGATCGCGCCCGTGGCGGAGAACGGGTACGGCCCGAAGTGCGCGGCCTCCCACTCCACCACCTCGGGAATCCGGGCCACCGTCGCCGCGCTCGCCTTCGCCGACACAGGGTCCACGGCGGTGATCACCTTGATGCCGCCCGCCATGGTCGACGTCTTCGTCTCGAAGCGGCCGACGGCCAGCGTCGCGAGGTAGCTCGCCATCGGTTCGGCGGTGTGCCAGCGGTACGTGGTGCGGTCCCCGGACGTCTTGGGCGGACCGGCCAACACGCCGTTGGAGACCGCCGTCAGCCCCTTGGGAACGGTGACCGACAGGTCGTACGTGGCCTTGTCGCTCGGATGGTTGTTGCCCGGGAACCAGGCCATCGAGCCGGTCGGTTCGCCCAGCGCCACCGCCCCGTCGGCGGTCGGCAGCCAGCCCTCCTTGGAGCCGTCCGGGTCGGTGATGGTCTGCGGGGTACCGGAGTAGCGGACGACCGTACGGAACGTCAGTCCCCGGCGGAGCCGGTCCTGGACCTGGATGTCCGGACGCAGCGTCAGCTCGTTGCCCGCCCGGTTCACGGCGGCGGGACGCCCCTCCACCGTGGCCGACTCCACCGTCAGCCCGGCCAGATCGAGGTTGAACGAGCTGAGGTCCTGGGTGGCCCGCGCGGTGATCTCGGCGGTGCCACGCAGCCGTTTCGCGCCCGGCCCGACATCGAGCGTGAGGTCGTAGTGCGTGACGTCGTAGCCGCCGTTGCCGAGCTTGGGGAAGTACGGATCGCGCACCCCGGAGGCGCCCGGGGTGCCCCTCACTCCACTGGCCCCCGCGGTGCAGGCGGGCGCGAGGACCGCCAGGGCCAGGAGCAGGACGGCGGCCCCGGCCCAGCGGGGGGTGCGTGCGGGGGTGCGTGCGGGAGTGCGTGCCGGGGTGAGTGCCGTGTCGCGCGCTGGGGTGGGTGCCATGCCGCGCGCTGGGGTGCGTGCCGGGGTGCGTGCCGGGGTGCGTTGATCCACGCCGATGATCCTATGTACGGAATGTCGGAGTGGGGGGATGTGGGGGCGCCGGAATCGGTCCTGTGTCCCTCCTTCAGTCGGCCCTGCCCGGCCCGGCCCGCTCGCCGAGGAGCCCGCCGACCGGGACCGGGCCCTTGCGGTCGTGAGGGCGGAGCCGCCGCTGCTGGGCCGGGAGCCGCCGGCCCCCGCTGAACGACCGGCTCGCCGAAGGAGACCCTGCGCGCGTACCCGGCAGCCACCGGACTGGAGAGCCCGCACGGCCTCGACCCGTGAACGCCGAACGCCCGGTGCCCCGCTGACCACCAAGGTTCAGCGGGGCACCGGGCGTTCGGCACGTTCCGTCTACGGACCCTCGATGCCGACGATGGTCCCGAACGGGTCGCGCAGCTGGGCGATCCGGCGGCCCGGCTCGATCGTCAGCGGTCCGCGGTGGTGCTCGCAGCCGGCCGCCAGCAGCCGCGTCCGGACCTGGTCGACGTCGTCCACTCCCCAGTACACGACCGGGCTGCCGCCCCGGGGATTGCGCTCGTCATCGGCAGGGTGGAACCCGAACCGCAACTAACCGCTCGGCAGCAGACGAAGGCACGAGGCAAAGTGACCCCATGAGCGGAAGAGGACTGGAGAAGGACGGGACGATCGCGCGTGAAGGTGCGCTGAGCCGTGTGCCAGAAGCCTTCGTTGGCGATGGCTCACGTCGCGAGCTGTTTATTCGGAGTGGCCTGGGTGCCGCAGACGTGGTGCACGCGCATCGTGAGGCGCTTCTTGTCCTGCGGGACAGCATCGAGACCGCTCATGTTGATGCCTACAGCGATGAAGCCTGGCCGGAGGAGGTCGTACCCGCCTACGAGCGCGCCTTGTTGATGGCGGACGGCGCTTTGGCCGACGGCCTCCGTTCAGCTAAGAACGATCCCGGGATGGGGATCGATGTCGATGTCCACGACGACGCACAGTTCGATGTACTGCTGGCTTTGGCTCCTTACACAATCCATGCCGAGGCATGGCGTCAGGGACAGCAGCTCTTCAGCGCCAACGACACGGGAACAGCCCTGTGGATTTCCGTCACCTCACAGCAAGAGACTCGGCTCATGTCGAGGCTCGGTGCGCTGAGGGTCACCGGGACGGCTTTCGCCGACCGGCCCAGGTAGTCGACAACGCTTGATCATGGTGTGGTTTCGCGGAGCCAGAGGATGAGCGAGCTCAGATGCAGTCCCGCCATCTAGTGCTGTGACCGCGTAGGTTCGCCGGGTTGGGTTGGGCCGAGCCGCAGTTTTCATAGATCGCAGTCTGACCGGAGCCCGGTGTCAGAGCCTCCCGATAGCGTGCCGGCAAACAGATCTGACGACTCTTCGGGAGAACCACCGTGGACATCCTGCTCATCGCCGGCTTGTGGCTCGACGGATCCGCCTGGGACGACGTTGTACCCAACCTCACTGCGCTCGGCCACCGTCCCGTGCCGCTCACCCTCCCGGGCCAGGGCGACGGCACCGCCTCCGCGACGCTTGACGACCAGCTGGAAACAGTACTAGCCGCGGTTGACGCGGCGCCCGGAAAGCCTCTGGTGGTGGGGCACTCCGCAGCGTCGACCCTGGCCTGGCTGGCCGCCGACGCGCGACCGGAGAAGGTGGCCAAGATCGCCCTGATCGGCGGCTTCCCCGCCGCCGATGGGCGGGCCTACGCCGATCACTTCGCGATCGAGGACGGCGCCATGCCCTTCCCAGGCTGGGACCCCTTCGAGGGAGCCGACTCCGCCGACCTGGACCAGCAGGCCCGGGACCGCTTCGCGTCCGCTGCCGTTCCTGTCCCCGAGGCGGTCGCCAGGGGAGTCGTGCGTCTGACCGACGAGCGCCGCTTCGACGTCCCCGTCGTGGTCGTCTGCCCCGAGTTCGCCCCCGCCCAGGCCAAGGAGTGGATCGCCGCCGGCGAAAGCCCTGACCTCGCCCGCGCTACCCACCTTGACTACGTGGACCTCGACTCGGGCCACTGGCCGATGACCACCCGCCCCCGCGAACTCGCCCGCGTCCTGGCAGAGGTCGCCAACTCCTAGCGGCGGCGGGCTGGGTGGTCAGGCCACGGATGGTAGTGGTCTGCCGCCCCAGCGCAGGCCCTTCTCGCTGCGGATGCGGGCACGCTCCTTGCGTTCGGCGGCCAGGACATCGCGGTGGCGGGCGTTGGCGTTGCGCCATCGCAGGTAGGCGTGCAGAGCCCGGGTCTGCACGGTGTGGTCGGGGTGGTGGGAGTTGGCGATGGTGAACTGTCTCAGCGGTCCGAAGGGGGCCTCGATGGGGTTCGCTCACGAGGCGTAGGTCGGGGTGAAGCACAACTCGACCTTGTTCTTCTTCGCCCAGCGGCGGATGTCGGCGCCCTTGTGGGCGGACAGGTTGTCCAGGATCACGTAGATCGGGGCGCCGTCCGGGCGGGTGGCGCGAATCGACTTCAGCGCGGCCAGGGTGTTCGCGGCGCCCTTCTTCCTACGGTTGACGCCCCACATCGTGTCGTCGCCAACCGAGTAGCAGCCGTGGAAGTAGCGCACCCCGTGAGTGCGGTGGTAAGTCGCAGGATGCCGCTCCGGCCGGCCCAGCACGACCCGGTCGGATGACCGCCCGGGGCGGGCCCCGGACTGTTGATCACGCACCTGAACGAGGCATAGGTTGTGGCGCATGACGAGTGTTCGAATCGGCGTGATGTACGACCGCGACTGGGCCCCGGAAGGGTTGCCCGGCTTCGCGCGGGAGGTCGAGGCACTCGGGGTGGACGACCTGTGGGTGGTCGAGGACCTCGGGTGGAACGGTGGGATTTCGGCAGCTGCCGTGGCGTTGGGAGCGACCGAGCGGCTGCGGGTGGGCATCGGGATCACGCCGGCGCCGTTGCGCAGCCCGGCGTTGCTGGCGATGGAGCTGGCGACTCTGGCGCGTGTGTTCCCCGGGCGGCTGGTGGCCGGGATCGGGCATGGGGTGCCGGAGTGGATGGCCTCGGTCGGCGTCGCGGCGCAGTCGCCGCTCGCCTTGTTGGAGGAAACGATCAACGCTGTGCGCGCTTTGCTGCATGGGGAGTTGGTCGAGATGAAGGGGCGCGAGGTGCACCTCAACGGCATCCGCTTGGTGCATCCACCTGTCGAGTCGCCGCCGGTGATCGCGGGCGTGGTGCGGCCCCGCTCACTCGAGCTGTCCGGGCGAGTCGCGGACGGCACGCTGATCGCCGAGGGCCACGGGCCGCAGGATGTGGAGCGCGCGCGGGCGTTGATCCACAAGGGCGGAGGCACCGCCAACCACAGTCTGACGGTGCTCGCCTTCTGCTGCGTCGGCGGCGACGCCGAGCAGGTGGCGCGGACGCTGCGGCCCAGTGTCGAGGGCCACGGCGCTTGGCTCGGCCGCCCGCCGGAGCAGGTGTTCACCGTCTCCGGCAGCGCCGCGGACGCCGCCGAACGAGTGCGCGAACTGGCAGCGGTCGGAGCAGGAACGGTCGTGTTGCGGATGGTCGGTCCCGAGCCGGTGAGGCAGCTCGGGACCGTGCTGGAAGCGCTCGACCGCTAGATGATCGAATCCAAGAAATAGCTGCGCGAACAAGGCTAGGGCGTCCAAGGTCAATGTGTGACAACCAACTTGGACACCCTCGCTACCGCACTTACGTCAAGACCGATGACCTGTTGAAGGCTTCGCCGCAGCTCGCGCCACGGCGGCCGAAGGTCGGCATACTGCCGCGGCTCAGCGACGCCGAACTGATCACACTGTCCGTGATGCAGGCCCTCCTCGGCTTTCCCGGCGAGGCCCGCTGGCCGCGAAACGCCCGTACGCAGCTACGGCACCTCTTGCCGGCGTGCACCACATGAGGCCCGCCCGCAGGGGCGAGGCGGAGCGCGCGGGAGCGGAGCTGTTCAAACCACTTCGGCAAGTCATCGAGTCGATCAACCAGACCCTCAAAGGACAGCTTGACCTGGAACGACACGGCGGCCGGACCGTCACCGGAGTGACCGTCCGAGTACTTCAGCGCCTCCTGGCGCTCACCGCCGCGATCTGGCACGACGCCAAGACCGACACACCGGTCCTCCGCTCACTGACCGCCTACGATCACTGACCTCCTGGAATCGATCATTTAGCGGGTGGCGAGTTCGTCGAACCGGGTTGCGACTGCGCGGAACTGCTTGAGTCGCGCGAAGCAGCGTTCGACGACGTTGCGGTGCTTGTATGCCTCCGGCTCGAAGGCGGGACGGTGTCCGCCCCGGCTGCCCCATCGCCGTTGGTTGCCGACCTGGTCGGCACGTTCGGGGATGGGTGGCCTTGATCCCGCGGCGTCCGAGGCCGGCTCGGACGGCCCGTGAGGAGTACGCCTCATGGGAAGCAAGGGTCGACGGGAGCTGATCTTCAAGCCGCGAGCCGAGCCTTTGCGTTTGCCCGGACCATCAGAGTCCTGATCACAAGACGAGGCCGGCTCGCGCCCAGCAGCATGGACCTCAAGTGGGCAGGAACAGATACCGAGGGGTGATAGTTACTCGACTGACTGGGTCAGGACTTCAAGATCACGTCATGACCCATCTGCACGTCCCTTCGCTGGCCCCCACGCTCGCTCGCGGAGATCGGCGGGGACCAGTGAGGAAGAGCGGGTTTCGGCGGGGTTCAGCAGGTCGGTTACCGGAATCCCCGGTCTGCTCGGGGTACCAGTCCCGCGCGTACTGCGTTCATGCGTGCTCGTACGCCTTGTTGGGGTACGGCGTTGGTGGGGCCGGTGGGGGTGGGGTGGGGGTTGCCGCGTACGCCGCCCGGCATGGCCTGTGCGCTGCCGGGGGCGCGGCATTCGCTGCATTCCAGGGTGCGCAGGACGACGCGGGGGGTCGGGGGAGTCGCGCGCAGGGGTGGGAGTTTGTCGCGCAGGCGTCGGCGGATGAGTGCGGCGGCGTGGTGGATGGGTGAGGGCAGGCCCTGGGTCAGCGCGTGCAGGATCTCTGTTTCGGTGGCGCCGCGCTCGAACCATTCGCTCACCTGTGGTTCCAGTGCGAGGCAGTCCGCCTGGGACAGCATCAGGGCGGGCGCGTTGCGGCCGAGTGCGGCGAGGAGGATGAACGAGCGGGATCGGGTGGGGTGTTGGGGTGTCTGTGGGGGTGCGTCGCCCCTGGTGAAGGCTGCCCACCAGGCGTTGTCGCGTGAGGTGCGGGAGAAGAATGTCCGGGTCACCCAGATCAGTGCCGTCTCGGTGGCGATGCACTCGCTGCCCCGGCGCAGGTGACCTGCTTCCTGGAGCCGGTTCAGTGTGGTGCGCAGGGCGCACTGCCCGTACGGGAGCACCTTGGCGAGGCTCTTCACGGAGATGTCGGCCCCGTCGCACAGGCCGTCGACGTACGCGGCGATGGCGGCATCGCGAGGGAGGAGATGGACGAAGTCAGCTCCGGTGCGCGGGCGTTGGTCCGGTGCCGAACGCTTGCCGTACCCGGGGTTGGCCATCGGGTGGTCGAGCGTGGGCAGGGAGTCGCGCGCAGAAATGGGGGCAGCACTAAGCTGGTTGACAGCCATGAGATCGAGGGCTACCTAACGATCGAAGTGGTCAGGCCCCTGTTCGGTGTTTCTGCACCGGCGGGGGCTGTTTGTCTTGGCTGACGCTAGAGCTTGGCTACCGTCCGTGGCAAGTCGATCGCGAAAAGTCAACCCGCCAGACAGGGTGGGTGGGTGGGAATTCAATCCCTCCGCCCGTTCCGCTGAAAGAGCGCTCGGATCTCGACGCTTGAGCCCCGGGCGGTGAACGGCGAATGGCGAGGTGGGGCGGGGCGGGGCTACCCCGGCGAAGCCCCTGGACGGGTACGTCATCCCCGACTTCGGCTCCGACTCCGGCTCCGACTCCGGCTCCGACTCCGGTTCCGTGCAGCGCGACCAAAGCCCCGCCACACTCCCCGACTCGGGGGTGTGGCGGGGCTTTCGTCGCTGCGCCGTGCGCGGGATCGGTGTGCGCCGGCCGGGCGGTCAGACGGTGCCGAACTCTCCGGCCTTTACGCCTGCCACGAAAGATGCGAACACGTTGACGGGGATGCCCAGAGCGGGGCCGCGCAGATCCTCGGAGTCACGGACGGGAACGATGCCACGCGTGGTGGCGAGGTTGGCGGCGACCTCGATGCAGGCACCGCCGTTGCTGCAGGACCAAGCGATGGCCCACCTGGAAGCCGGGGGCCATGACGTACTCACCGTGCTCGACCCCGCCGTCGGTCTGCTGGTGACGTTCGCCGGATGGCGCGTCCACTCAAGCCGTGCCGTACGTGGCTGACGGCTCCCCACGCGTCCTGGTCCCGCTGGTGCGGAAGCGACACGCCGGGCATGACACCATCGAACCGTGCTCGACATCGGCTACTCCCTCTCCCGACGCTTCCCCGATCCCCCGCAGACCGACTACCGCCGAGCGGACGTCCACGCGCTGCGCCACGATCTGTTCTCCGGGGACGTCTACCTCGCGGACACCAAGGAGGACCGCGAAGTATCCACAGGCTGGGGATGGGTGCCGGTGCTGGACTTCGCCTGGGCCCTGTGCGACATCGTCGAACAGATCGACCGCGACCCCCGCGGCAACCGCTCGCACCGCCGCCAGTTCGCCGAACTCGACTTCACCGAGTCGACCGACCGGATGCTCTTCGAGCGCCGCTTCGGCTGGGTCGACGTCGAGGCCGACTGGATGCCCGCCGAGGAAGCGCCCCTCACCTTCAGCCACTCCGTGCTGCGCCGCGAGGCCCGCGACTTCCTGCACGACCTGATCGCCGACCTCGCCGACATGCACGAAGGCCTCGCCGACAACCCCGTCATCTGGGACCTCCAGGCCCGCTTCCCCCGCCTCTGAGCAGGCCCGGAGGCGGGGAGAAACCGCCCGCCCCTGTCACGCCTCCACCCGCACCCCGATCTGCGCCGCGAACGCCGGAGCCAGCTCCATCAGCTGCGACGGGCTGATCACCGCACCCGCCAGCCGCTCCACGCCCCGCGCGATATCCAGCTCAGCGACCGCCCGCAGATCCACCGCCGCCATCCGCACCGCACTGAAGTCGACCCGCTTCAGCACACAGTCCCGGAACTCCACCCGGTCCAGCTGCGCACCCCCGAAATCCGGCTCGGACAGCACACACCCCTCGAACACCACGTCCCGCAGCCGCGCCTTCCGCAGATTCAGGTAGTCGATCTTCCCGCCCCGCACCAGCACCCTCTCCAGCACCGCACCATGCATCTGCACCCCGCCCAGGCGCGCGTCCACGATCTCCACGTCCCGCAGCGACGCCCCGGCGAGATCCGTGCCCACTCCCCGTACCCCGGTCAGCACCGAATCGATGAAACGGGCCCTGACCAGCTCCGTACGGTCAAGAGCGCAACCATCCAGCGCACAGTCCATGAACCGGGCCCCCGGACCCGACTCGTCCGCCAGGTCCACCGCAGCGAACCGCACACCGTCGTAATCCCCGTCCGGCTCCAGCCCCACGCCCCCGTACGGCTCCAGCGGCGGCAGCCGCACCTCCGGACGCCGCGCCGCCGCGACACCGTCCTTACCGCCCCGGCTCCTGCCGCTCCCCTGACCACTACCGCTGCTGCGCACCATCCCCCCATCGTGACGCACACCACTGACAACGCTCCGCCGCCGATGTCACACCCGGGCCCCCGCCGCACGTCACGTATCCAAAGGCACCTCCAACCAAGGAGACGGGGACCATGCAGCGCATCCACATCATCGGCGGCGGTCTCGCCGGATTCACCGCAGCCATCACCGCGGCCGAGTCCGGCGCCCTGGTGACCGTCCACGAGGCCCACCACACCCTCGGCGGACGCGCCAGGACCGCCGAAGGCCCGTACCGCACCAACGAAGGACCCCACGCCCTCTACCGCCGCGGCCCCCACTGGACCTGGCTCGACCGGCGCAACCTCCTCGGCCCCACCACCAGCGTCCCTTTCCTCGAAGTCACCCGGCTCCGCTTCCGCCACCGCTCCGCACTGCGCCGCACCCCGCCCCTCGCCCTCCTCCGGCTCAGCCGCCGCAGCGCCGCACGGGCCCCCGCCGACACCGACTTCCGCACCTGGGCCACCGCACGGATCGGCGTGGAAGGCGCCCGCGCCGCCGCCCACTACACCGCCGTCGCCCTCTTCCACCACGACCCCGGCAGCCTCTCCGCCGCCTTCGTCCAGGAACGGCTGCACCGCGCGGGCGCACTCCCGCCCGAAGCCCGTTACCCCATCGGCGGCTGGGCCCAGGTCATCGACCGGATGGCGTCTCGCGCCTGGAACCTCGGCGTCCGCATCGAGACCGCGAGCCGCGTCGACGCCGCCGCCCTCGACACCCTCGCCCGCACCGGCCCGGTCGTCGTCGCCACCTCCCTCGACGCCGCCCGCACCCTCCTCGGCGACCCCGCACTCACCTGGGCCTCCGGCCGCACCGCCCTCATCGACCTCGCCCTGCGCACCCGCCGCGGCGACGCGTTCGCCGTGTCCGACCTCGACGCCCCCGGCTGGATCGAACGGTTCACCGCCCAGGACCGCACCCTCGCCCCGCACGGGGAACAACTCCTCCAGGGCCAGTTCCCCATCGCCCCCGACGAATCCCGGGCCACCGGAACCGCCCGCGCCGAAGAACTCCTCGACCTCGGCTTCCCCGGCTGGCGCGAGCGCACCGTATGGCGCCGCGATGCCCTCGCCGCCGGCCGCACCGGCGCCGTCGACCGCCCCGGCACCACCTGGCGCGACCGGCCCGCCATCGACCGCGGCAACGGCATCTACCTCGCGGGCGACCAGGTCGCCGCCCCAGGACTGCTCAGCGAGGTCTCCTTCAACAGCGGCATCGAAGCGGCCCTCCTCGCCCTCAAGGCCACCGAGAACCCCACCGCACCCAGCACACCGATCGACCTCAAGCGCACCTGAGGCCGACGGACGGAACCACCGGCGACCGGACCACCGGTGTCCGGGATCGCCGACGACCGGGATCGCCGACGACCGGACCACCAGCGTCCGGCACCCCGGGAAGCCCACCCCGCGGTACGCCCGCCGGCCCCACCGAGACCGGCCACGAACTCACCGACAGCTACGAACTCACCGACGTCCGCCCGCCCAGCTCCGCCAGCGCCCCGTCCGCCAGCCGGTACACCGTCCACTCGTCCTGCGGACGCGCGCCCAGCGACTCGTAGAACCCGATCGACGGAGCGTTCCAGTTCAGCACCGACCACTCCAGCCGCCCATAGCCACGCTCCACACAGATCCGCGCCAGCTCCCTCAGCAACGCCTTCCCGTGGCCGCCACCACGCCGCTCCGGACGCACGTACAGGTCCTCCAGATAGATGCCGTGCACCCCACGCCACGTCGAGAAGTTCAGGAACCACAGCGCGAAGCCCACCACCTCACCGTCCTCGTCGGACTCGGCGATGTGCGCGAACGCGGCGGGACGCTCACCGAACAGCGCCTCGTGCAACTGCTCCTCGGTGGCCTTGGCCTCGTGCGGCACCTTCTCGTAATCGGCCAGCTCACGGACCATCGCGTGAATGGCGGGGACATCAGCAGCGGTAGCGGTACGAATCATGAGGGCAGCGTAGACAGCACCCCGGCTCCCCCTACTCCCGGCCCAGCAACCGCCGCGCGAGCTCGGCCTGCTCCGGCTCCAGCCGACGCGCACCGTCCTCGGCACCCCAGCACGCGTTCTGCAACACCCGCCCCAGCGTCCACGCCCGCGCCCGCCCCCGGTCCAGCCCCAGTACCTCCGTCAACAGATCGAACCGCCACCCCACCGTCCCGGCGTCGAACCGGTCGACCAGCGCCGGAAGCAGCTCGAACCCCGGATCACCGGCCAACGGCTTCGGATCGATGGCGACCCACCGCCCGCCCGGCCCGGCCTGACCGCCCGGCCCGGCCTGACCGGCCAGCACATTGCCGAAATGCAGATCCCAGTGCAGCAACCGGTCCCCCGGCTCCCCCACCACCTCCCGTACCGCCGCGGCGCAGTCCGTCAACAGCCGCCGCTCCCCCTCGTCCACCAGCAGCCCCACCGCCCCCGGAGCCGCCGCCAGCATCCGCGCCGACACCTCACCCAGCCCCCGCAGCCCGCACCCCGCCGGGGCCCGCACCGCCGTCAGCCCCGCCAGCAGCTCCGCGACGACCCGCACCGCTTCCCGCGCATCGGCCGTACCCGACAGGGAACGATGCCCGTCCAGCCGCTCCAGCAGCATCGTCCCCGTCGCCGCGTCGTGGTCCAGCAACCCGACCGCACCCGCCGACGCCTCGCCCCACACCCGCAGCGCGACCGGCTCGCCCACCGTCTCCGCGTCCACCGACTGCAACTTCAACGCCGCAGGACGCCCGTCCGCCACCCGCACCACCGGTAGCACCAGCGCGCACACCCCGTACAACGCCTCGCCATCCCGGCGCAGCCCCCACCGCTCCAGGAACTCCGCGGCCATCCCCGGCAACGCGGCGAGGAACGCACGCCCGGCCTCACCGTTGTACTTGGACTGAGTGGCGATCAGGGCATCCGGAATGTCAATCACGCCCCCGATCGTAGGAGCGTGCGTCAATCGGCTATGACCCCGAGCCAGCCCGTCCCGCCCACGAGGACCCCCTCAGCACCCGTCACGTGGATCCGCGGCGCCGGCTCATGGATCCGCAGCGCCCCCGGCACCTACATCTGGCTGACGGCCCTCTTCGTCACCACCGTCATCATCCACCAGATGTCACCGGACATCGAAGAGGACTTCCTCCGCCAGCGCTCCACCAACATCCACGAGCTCTCCCAGAACCCCGTACGCGTCCTGATCAGCAGCGCCCTCTGGATCGACGGCGGCGGATGGATCCCCTACGCCGTCCTCTACACCGCCTTCCACGCCCCCGCCGAACGCCGCCTCGGCACCCTGCGCTGGCTCGCCGTCGCCGCCGCCGCCCACATCCTCGCCACCTTCGTCAGCGAAGGCGTCCTCGCCTGGGCCATCCGGCACGGCCACGCACCTCAGACCGCCGCCAGCACCCTCGACGTGGGCGTCAGTTACGCGCTCGCGGGCGTCGTGGCCGTCCTCACCTACTACGTCCCGCGCCCCTGGCGGTACTTCTACCTCTTCGCCGTCCTCGTCATCTACGGCGTCCCCCTCTTCACCAGGGCCGCCTTCACCGACATCGGCCACTTCAGCGCCGTACTCATCGGGCTCGCCTGCTACCCACTGACCCGTGGCCGGGACAAGACGAAACCCGCCCCGGCCCAGTAACGTCCCGGCACAAGGCACCACCTTCCACAGCCGGACAGCCACACGGACAAGCAGGGGCAACATGAGCACCGTCAGCACCGTCAACGGCGGCATATCCTTCTGGTACGCGGACCAGGGCACCCCCACCCCCCGCGAACCCCTGCCCGGTGACACCACCGCCGACGTCTGCATCGTCGGCGGCGGATACACCGGACTCTGGACGGCGTACTACCTCAAGAAGGCCGTCCCCTTCCTCAACATCACCGTCCTGGAAGCCAAGTTCTGCGGCTACGGCGCCTCCGGACGCAACGGCGGCTGGCTCTACAACGGCATCGCGGGCCGCGACCGGTACGCCAGACTCCACGGCCACGAAGCAGCCGTCCGCCTCCAGCAGGCCATGAACGACACCGTCGCCGAGGTCATCCGGGTCGCCGACGAAGAGGGGATCGACGCCGACATCCACCGGGGCGGTGTCCTCGAAGTCGCCTGCACCCCGGCGCAGCTCGCCCGCCTCAAGCACTTCCACTCCGTCGAGATCGCCTTCGGCGAGACCGACCGCACCCTGCACGGCGCCCGCGAGACCGCCGCACGCGTCCACGTCACCGGAGCCGTCGGCTCCTCCTGGACCCCGCACGGCGCCCGCCTGCACCCCGCCAAACTCGTCAAGGGCCTCGCCGACGTCGTGGAGGCCCTCGGCGTCACGATCCACGAGTCGACGCCCGTCACCGAGATCAAGCCCAAACACGCCATCACCCCGTACGGCACGGTCCGCGCCCCCTACGTACTGCGCTGCACCGAAGGCTTCACGGCGGGCATCAAGGGCCAGAAGCGCACCTGGCTCCCGATGAACTCCTCCATGATCGTCACCGAGCCGCTCCCCGACTCCCTCTGGGAAACCATCGGCTGGGAGGGCCGCGAAACCCTCGGCGACATGGCCCACGCCTACATGTACGCCCAGCGCACCGCCGACGGCCGCATCGCACTGGGCGGCCGCGGCATCCCGTACCGCTACGGCTCGGCCACCGACAACGACGGCCGCACCCAGCCCGCCACCATCGAGGCCCTCCGCGACCTGCTCGTCCGCCTCTTCCCCACCACCGCCGGCACCCCCATCGCCCACGCCTGGTCCGGCGTCCTCGGCGTCCCCCGCGACTGGTGCGCCACCGCCACCCTGGACCGCTCCACCGGCCTCGGCTGGGCGGGCGGCTACGTCGGCTCCGGCGTCGCCACCACCAACCTCGCCGCCCGCACCCTGCGCGACCTGATCCAGCAGGACTCCGGTCAGTCCGGCCCCACCGAACTGACCACGCTTCCCTGGGTCAACCACAAGGTCCGCCGCTGGGAACCGGAACCCCTGCGCTGGCTCGGCGTCCACGGCATGTACGCCGCCTACCGCGCCGCCGACCGCCGCGAACTCACCTCACCCCGCGCGGACACCGACCCGATCGCCAGGATCGCGGACCGGGTGTCGGGGCGGGGGTGAGCCAGGCCCGGACGGCAGGGGAACGAACGCCGCCACATCGCTCCGGCACGATGGACAGGCGCCTGTCGCGAACCCGGTCCCACTGCTGGACGGCCACGGTCCGGCTGAACAAAAAAACCAGGTCAGCAAGATGCTGACCTGGTGTTTGAGCCGCCTGTCGGAGTCGAACCGACGACCTATTGATTACAAATCAATTGCTCTAGCCAGCTGAGCTAAGGCGGCATCGCGTGCGATTAACAAGTACGCGCGCGAGCCCTCACTCTACACAGCACCCCCCTCACCGATCCACGATGTTCCGCAGCCCCGTAACCGCCCGAGCATCCGTGCGTTAAGAACACTGACGTACTGATCCGGATATCGGACGGTCGGGGGGAGCGCATCATGACGGACACCGCAGACCGGCCGGCACGCGTGACGGGTGACGGTGCCAAGCGCATCAAGCGCGAGGCACTGGGCATCGCCGACCGCAAGAAGCACCACGGCCGGGCGGCGACCGCCATGAAGAGCAGAGCCATGGAACCCGGCACCCGGCAGCGCGTCTACCGGTACCGCTTCTATCCGGCCCCATCGCAGGCCGAGCAGCTGAAGAAGACCTTCGGGGCCTGTCGCTGGGTCTACAACGAGGGGCTGGCACTGCGAGCAGGCGCCTGGGAACGGCATCGGGTGTCGGTGGGGTTCGCCGAGACCTGCCGTGCGTTGACGGGGTGGCGGCAGGCGCCGGAGACGTCCTGGCTGGGTGAGGTGTCGTCGACGGTGCTGCAGCAGTCATTGCGGCATCTGGACGGGGCCTTCACCCGGTTCTTCAAGCAGTCGGCGAAGCATCCGCGGCAAAAGAGGAAGCATCGGTCACGGGATTCGGCGACGTACGTCCGGACCGGCTTCCGGTGGGTGGAGGACCCGGAGCGGCCCGGCACGGGGCTGGTGACGCTGGCGAAGCAGTCGCTGCCGTTGGACGTGCGATGGTCTCGGCCGCTGCCGGCGGGGGTGACACCCGTGAAGTTGTCGGTGACGCGGGACCGGGCGGCGGTTTCCGGTCCCGCCAGGGAACATTCCGCCGCCAAGAACTACTGACAGATTCGAAATGGCCAGGTAGCGTCGCTGAAGGTTCACTCAAGTGGACCAGACCACTCCCTTACTCGGATCGTCCGGCACGTTCCTGCCGGTGGAGGAGAAGATTCAGCATGGCCAGTGTCACGTTCGACAAGGCGTCCCGCGTATACCCCGGCTCCACGAAGCCCGCGGTTGACCAGCTCGAGATCGACATCGAGGACGGCGAGTTCCTCGTCCTCGTCGGTCCTTCCGGTTGTGGCAAGTCGACCTCCCTGCGCATGCTCGCGGGTCTTGAGGACGTCAACGGTGGCGCGATCCGCATCGGTGACCGCGACGTCACGCACCTGCCGCCGAAGGACCGGGACATCGCGATGGTGTTCCAGAACTACGCGCTCTACCCGCACATGTCCGTCGCGGACAACATGGGCTTCGCGCTGAAGATCGCCGGTATCAACAAGACCGAGATCCGGGCGAAGGTCGAAGAGGCCGCCAAGATGCTGGACCTCACCGAGTACCTGGACCGCAAGCCGAAGGCGCTCTCCGGTGGTCAGCGTCAGCGTGTCGCGATGGGCCGCGCCATCGTGCGTGAGCCGCAGGTCTTCCTCATGGACGAGCCGCTGTCGAACCTCGACGCCAAGCTCCGTGTCTCCACCCGTACGCAGATCGCCTCGCTCCAGCGCCGGCTGGGCATCACGACCGTGTACGTCACGCACGACCAGGTCGAGGCCCTGACCATGGGTGACCGTGTCGCGGTCCTCAAGGACGGTCTGCTGCAGCAGGTCGACTCGCCGCGCAACATGTACGACAAGCCTGCGAACCTCTTCGTGGCCGGCTTCATCGGCTCCCCGGCCATGAACCTGATCGAGGTCCCGATCACCGACGGTGGCGTGAAGTTCGGCAACAGCGTCGTCCCGGTCTCCCGTGCCGCGCTCACCGCCGCCGCCGACCGCGGCGACACGACCGTCACGGTCGGCATCCGCCCCGAGCACTTCGACATCGTCGAGCACGGCGGCGCCGCCGCGAAGTCCCTCACCAAGGACTCCGCAGACGCCCCGGCCGGCCTGGCCGTCTCGGTCAACGTCGTCGAGGAGCTCGGCGCCGACGGCTTCGTCTACGGCGCTGCCGAGGTCGGTGGCGAGCACAAGGACCTCGTCGTCCGTGTCGGCGGCCGTGCGGTCCCGGAGAAGGGCACCAAGCTGCACGTCGTGCCGCGCCCGGACGAGCTGCACGTCTTCGCGAGCTCGACGGGTGAGCGTCTCACCGACTGATTTCGCACCGCCCGCTGTACGACGTCGGCCCCGCACGTTCTCCGTGCGGGGCCGACTCGCGTTTCGGGGAGTTTGAGCGCGGACGCCAAAATCCCCGGCACAACGGTCATTTCACTCCGGTTCGTCAACACAGAATTCGAAAAGGACTCTCGAACCATCCCTCGCGAGAGTGACGCAATGTCGCCGATTCATCACCGGCCGCTACGCTCGCTGCGTGACCCACACTGCGCGCCGTATCGGCCGAACTCTCGCTCTCGTACTGCCTGTCGTCATGGTCCTGTCCGGGACCCTCGCGGTCACCCGCGTGCCGTGGGCAGCTCACAACTCCGACTCGCAGGTTCTCACCGCGTCGGCCCAGACCCTCTCCAAGCCCGCCAAGCCGCGCACCCCGCAGGACATGCTGCGCGACAGGCTGCTCCTGGAACTCCAGGAGAAGGACCCAGCCGTCGCGTTGACGGATCTCCAGCGTTCCGTCGAGGGGCGTCCGTCGCTCGCGAGGCACTGCATGTCGATCGCGAAGGCGCTGGGCAAGGCAGCGGTCGAGCAGTACGGTCCGACGCGGGCGCACCGGTTCTCGCGTCCCGTCTGCGACACGTCGTTCGCCTCCGGTGTCGCGCAGTTCAGCTGACCGGTCCCTCACGGGCACGGCATATCGTGCCTGACATGCATACGTTTCCGACGCAGGCCGTGATCCTGGCGGGTGGCCAGGGGTCACGGCTGCGCCCGTACACCGATGACCGCCCCAAGCCGATGGTCGAGATCCCTGGTACCGGGACTCCGATCATCGGCCATCAGCTTTCCTGGCTGGCCGCCGAGGGCGTGACCGATGCGGTGGTGTCGTGCGGACATCTGGCCGAGGTGCTCCAGGAGTGGCTGGACGCCGCGGTGCTGCCGCTGCGGGTCACGACGGTGGTGGAGTCCGAGCCGCTGGGGCGTGGTGGCGGGCTGAAGTACGCGGCGGCCCGGCTGCCCGATCCGGAGCAGCCCTGGTACGCGACCAACGGTGACATCTGGACGCGTTTCTCGTTGCGTGAGATGGCCGCGTTCCACGCGGAGCGTGATGCGACCGCGACGCTGGCCCTGGCCCGTCCGCGGATTCCGTGGGGTGCGGTGGAGACGGACGCGTTCGGGCACATCACCGACTTCATCGAATCGCCGCCGTCGCCGTATCTGATCAACGCGGGGGTGTACGTGTTCTCGCCCGCGTTCACGGCGTTGCTGCCGAACCTCGGTGATCACGAGCGGACGACGTTCCCGCGGCTGGCGCGGGAACGCAGGCTGGCCGGTTACCCGTTGCCGCACGGGGCGTACTGGCGGGCCATCGACACCGCCAAGGACCTGACGGAGGCGGCGAAGGAGCTGGACGACAGG
Source organism: Streptomyces brevispora (assembly GCF_007829885.1). Lineage (NCBI taxonomy): Bacteria > Bacillati > Actinomycetota > Actinomycetes > Kitasatosporales > Streptomycetaceae > Streptomyces > Streptomyces brevispora. Next base: position 3,452,742 of record NZ_VIWW01000001.1, on the reverse strand, counting down.
CGGTAGGCCGCCCGGGGCATCGTTCGCCCTGCCTTCGCCCCGCACCGCACAGCACCACACACCACAGATACGAGAGGGGCGGGCGCCGGAGATGGATCCGGTGCCCGCCCCTCGCGCGTGCGGTGGGTCGCGGTCAGCCGAGGAGGCCGCCGATGGGATTGCGGCCGCTTGCTCCGGCCGAGCCGTCCGTGGAGCCGGTGGAGCCGGTGGAGCCGGTCCCGGGGTCCGAGCCGCCTGCCGTGGAGTCTCCGGCGGGGCCGGAGGAGCTGGGGCCGGAGCTGGTGGTCGGGGGCTGCTGGGGGGTGGTCTGCTGCGGGGGCTGCTGCCGACCGGTCCCCTGGGTCTGGCCGGTCTCGCTGGTCTGGCTCGGCCGGCCCGTGCCGGCCGTGGCCCGGCCCGACTCCCGGACGGTGTCGGTGGCGGGCGTGGAGGCCTTGGCGGACGGGGTACGGGGAGTGGTGCTGCGGGACGGGGCGGGCTGCCGGCCGGCCGGGGTCCGGGAGGCCTTGCCGCTGCGGGATTCCCCGGGGAGCGGGGAGCCGGGGAGCTGGTTGGTCGGGACTCCGTTGGGCCCGGGAACCGTGACGACTCCGGAGGAGCGGACGGCGCCGCCGAGCATGGAGCCGATGAGCAGGGTGAGGCCGACGACGACGGTGGCGACGACGGCGCCGCGCCGCAGTACGCGGCGGCGGAGGTCCCAGATCTCGGTGCGGGGGCCGAGCTTGCGCCACGCTTCCCCGGCGAGGCGTCCGTCGACGGAGTAGACGGGGGCGCCCGCGATGACCAGGGGGCTCCAGGCGGCGAGGTAGATGATGTCCGGCGCGTCGTAGACGGGGACGGTGCGCCAGCTGACGGTGACGAGGAGGGCGGCGGACAGGAGGGCGCCGACCGAGGCGGCGACGCGCTGCCAGAGGCCGAGGACGGTGAGGACTCCGACGACGACCTGGAGGAAGGCGATGGTGAGCCCGGCACCCACGGGGTGGGAGAGCGCGAAGTCGCGGAGGGGTTCGGCGAGGGCCCAGGGGTGCAGTGAGGTCAGCCACTTGACCATGGAGCCGCGGTCGCCGCCGTCGAAGTAGACGGGGTCGCAGAGCTTGCCCATGCCGGCGTAGATGGAGATGAAGCCGAGGAAGACGCGCATGGGCAGGAGGACGACGCCGAGGTTCATCCGGCGGCCGGGGTAGTACGCGTGCCGGACCGTGTCGGCGCTCTGGCGCCGGTCGCGGCTGTCGGTGACGTCGAAGTCGTCGAAGTCGTCGTCCCGGCTCCGGTCCCGTTCGTATCCGTCGCCGCCGTACCCGTCCGCGCCGTACCCGTCCGCGGCGTACCGGCCGGTGCCGGTCTCGACGGGGTCGAAGGCGCCGACGGCCTGCCGCATGGGGGGCAGCAGCGGCCCGCCGCTCCGGGGGCCGCCGATGACGGGGTTGGGCTGGGTCTCGTCGAGGCGCGGGATGACCTGGGTGCCGGCTCCGCGACCGCCTTCGCGTTCGTACGAGGTGTACGGCTCGTAGGGGTCGTACGCGGTGTCGGGGCGTCCCGTGCCGCCCGGTCGGCCCGCGGTGGAGTTCCGTACGGCCTGGAGCAGTCCGGTGGCGCCGGGATCGCCGGGGGCGGACCTGCCGCTCCACACGACGGGGGCGCGCCGACCGCGCCCCGCTCCGGGGCCGCTCATGGCGGGGATCCTGGGCGCACCGGCGGGGGTCACACCGCGCAGCCGTGCGCGCTGGCCGGGTGCGAGCTGCACCCGGAAGCTGGCGTGGTTGACGATGACCTGCGCAGGGTCGCAGTCCACCTTGGTCATGCTCAGGGCGGGTTGTTCGTCGAACCGAGGCGTTCTGGTGTCCACACTCATCTAACCGAGTGATGTGTGTTTAGGACACTGCCTTGACGGTGTCGAAGTGTCCGAGGCCCGTCAACCGGTGGTGGCGGGGCGCGTTGGGGCGTACGCGCGGCCGTACGCGCCCCCGGGCGGGGCCGCCCGGGGGCGGCGGACGGCGGGGTTTCCTCCGTCGGCCGCCGCCCGTGCGGGTGGTCCTGCCGGGCGGGTCAGGCGCGGCGGCGGGCGACCTCGTACATCACGATGCCGGCCGCGACACCGGCGTTCAGGGACTCGGCGCCGCCGGGCATCGAGATGCGGACCCGGTAGTCGCAGGTCTCGCCGACGAGGCGGCCGAGGCCCTTGCCCTCGCTGCCGATGACGATGACGACGGGGCCGCCGAGTGCCTCCAGGTCCTCGACGGTGTGCTCGCCGTCGGCGGCCAGGCCGACGACGGTGATGCCTTCCTTCTTGTACGCCTCCAGCGCGCGGGTCAGGTTCGTCACCCGGGAGACCGGGGTGCGGGCGGCCGTTCCGGCGGAGGACTTCCAGGCTCCGGCGGTCATTCCGGCGGCGCGGCGCTCGGGCACGACCACGCCGTGGCCGCCGAACGCGGAGACGGAGCGGACGATGGCGCCGAGGTTGCGCGGGTCGGTGACGCCGTCGAGGGCGACGATCAGCGGGTCCTCGCCGTTGTCGTACGCGGCGGCGGTGAGGTCCTGCGGCTCCGCGTACTCGTACGGCGGGACCTGGAGGACGAGGCCCTGGTGGTTCAGGCCGTTCGTCATCCGGTCGAGCTCGGGGCGCGGGGCCTCCATCAGGTTGATGTTGCCGCGCTGGCCGGCGAGCTGGAGGGCCTCGCGGACCCGCTCGTCGTTGTCGATGTACTGCTGGACGTACAGGGTGGTGGCGGGGACGCCGTCGCGCAGCGCCTCGAAGACCGGGTTGCGGCCGACGACCATCTCGGAGGTGCCCTTGGCGCCGCCGCGCCTGGGCGCGGGACGGCGGTTGACGGCGTGCTTGGCCTTGGCGGTCGCGATGCGGTTCTTCTTGTGCTTCTTGCGGTCCTCGGCGGGCGGCGTCGGTCCCCTGCCTTCGAGAGCACGGCGTCGGTTACCGCCGCTGCCGACCTGCATGCCCTTCTTGTTGGACGTGCGGCGGTTCCTGCGCTGGCTGTTCCCGGCCATGACCTACCTGTTTCGTTGCTTCAGACGTGCGTACGTGTACGTAAGTGAAAGTGTGCCGCCCGGCGGGCCGGGCGGCACTCGGGAGGACTACTGGCGCGGGCCGAGTGTCCACCGTGGTCCGGCGGGGCTGTCCTCGATGACGAGCCCGGACTGGTTGAGCTGGTCGCGGATGGCGTCGGCCGCGGTCCAGTCCTTGCGGTCGCGGGCGCTCTGGCGCTGGTCGAGGACGAGTCGTACGAGGGTGTCGACGACGCCGTGGAGGTCGTCGCCGCGGTCGCTCTCGCCGGCCCAGTGGTCGTCGAGCGGGTCGAGGCCGAGTACCCCGAGCATGGCACGGACCTCGGCGAGGCGTGCGACCGCGGCTTCCTTGTCGTCGGCGGCGAGGGCGGAGTTGCCCTGGCGGACGGTGGTGTGGACGATCGCGAGGGCCTGCGGGACGCCCAGGTCGTCGTCCATCGCCTCGGCGAACGCGGGCGGCACCTCGGCGGCCGGCTCGACCGTCTCGCCGGCCTTCTCGGTGACGCGCTGGACGAAGCCCTCGATCCGCGCGAACGCGGACTCGGCCTCGCGCAGGGCCTCCTCGCTGTACTCGATCATGGACCGGTAGTGCGGGGTGCCGAGGTAGTAGCGCAGCACGATGGGGCGCCAGTCCTTGACCATCTCGCTGACGAGTACGGAGTTGCCGAGCGACTTCGACATCTTCTCGCCGGACATGGTGACCCAGCCGTTGTGCACCCAGTACTTCGCGAACTCGTCGCCGTAGGCCTTGGCCTGGGCGATCTCGTTCTCGTGGTGCGGGAAGATCAGGTCGATGCCGCCGCCGTGGATGTCGAAGGCGGTGCCGAGGTACTTGTGGACCATGGCGGAGCATTCGAGGTGCCAGCCGGGGCGGCCGCGGCCCCAGGGGGTCTCCCAGCTGGGCTCGCCGGGCTTGGACGCCTTCCACATGGCGAAGTCGCGCTGGTCGCGCTTGCCGGTCTCGCCGTCGCCGGAGGGCTGGCGCAGATCGTCCAGGGACTGGTTGGAGAGGGACAGGTAGCCGGGGAACGAGCGCACGTCGAAGTAGACGTTGCCGTCGGCGGCGTAGGCGTGACCGCGCTCGATGAGGCCGCGCATCATCTCGATCATCTCGGTGATGTGGCCGGTGGCGCGGGGCTCGTACGTGGGCGGGAGGCAGCCCAGCGCGTCGTAGCCGGCGTTGAACGCCCGCTCGTTCTCGTAGCCGATGGCCCACCACGGGCGGCCCTGTTGGGCCGACTTCGTGATGATCTTGTCGTCGATGTCGGTGACGTTCCGGACGAACGTCACGTCGTAGCCGCGGTACTCGAACCAGCGGCGCATGATGTCGAAGTTCAGTCCGGACCTGATGTGCCCGATGTGCGGGGCGGCCTGGACAGTGGCGCCACAGAGGTAGATCGAGACGCAGCCCGCTGCGAGCGGGACGAAGTCACGGATCTGCCGGGCGCTGGTGTCGTACAGGCGAATAGTCACGCCTCAAGGGTAGTGGGCGCGCACCAGTGCCCCGCGACTCCTTGGGGATTGCGATGACAGTGTTATCGCCCGGGGTCATGGCCCGGGTTCGACCGGCCGTGACGCCTGGCCCCGGACCGGTTGTCCGGCCGTCTTCCCGTTCGCGCCCGCCGGGAGGGTCAGCGCGAGGGCGGCGCCCGCGAGCGGGACGGGGCGAGCACCGCCCACCGGACGGGGGCGGGGGCGCCGAGCAGCACGCCGGTGGCGGCGCTGCCGGCGAGTACGGCGAGGCCGGAGACCGATGACAGGGGCGGGGTCACGCCCGGGGTGGCCGGTCGCGGGGCGTGGCGGCGCTCACGCGGCGCCCTTGCGGCTTCCCGCGCCCCGGCTTCGTGCGCCCCGTACGGCGGTGGCCGTGAGGACGGCCGTCGCGCCGAGGGCGGCGAGGGCGGCGGCGGGGGCGAGTACGGACCAGGGGGCGCGTTCCGCGTAGGGGAGGTTCTCGGAGAGCATCCGGCCCCATTCGGGTGACGGGGGCGCGGTGCCGAGGCCGAGGAAGCCGAGGGAGGCGAGGGCCAGCGCGATGGCGGGGACGCGCACGACGGCGTGGCGGACGACGGGGGGCAGCACGCCGGGCAGCACGTGACGGCGCAGCAGGTGTGCGCGCCCGGCGCCCAGGGCGCGGGCGGCGGCGATGTGCGGGGCGGCGCGTTCCTGGGCGTACAGGGCGCTGGTGTGGGCGGCGATGGGGGCCCAGGCGACGGCGGTGACGGCGGCCGCGGCGCTCCAGGGGCCGGGTCCGGCGACACCGGCGACGACGAGGCCGGTGAGGATCGCGGGCAGCGCGTTGGCGGTCTCGGTGAGCGCTCCGGCGCGTACGGCTCCGAGGGCGAGGCCGAGGAGCAGGGTGGCGGCGGACACGGCGACGGCGGTGAGGACGGTGCGGGCGGCTCCGTGTCCGAGGCGGGCGAGGACGTCGCGGCCGAGGGAGTCGGTGCCGAAGGGGTGGGCGGCGGACGGTCCGGCGAGGCGGGCCGCGGCGTCGATCTGGAGGGGGTCGCGCAGGAGTCCGGCGACGGTGACGGCGGCGAGGAGCGCGGCCAGGACGAGGACGGCCGCGGTCAGCAGCCGGCGGGCCGGGAGGACGGGCGGCAGGAGTGCGGGCAGTGCGCCGTCGCGCAGGGCGGGGCCGAGCAGGGTGCGGGTGGCGAGGCGGGCGGCCAGTCCCGCGGTCACGCCGAGGAGCAGCAGCATCAGGACGCAGGCCTGGAGGACCGGGAGGTCCTGGGCGAGTGCGGCGGCCAGTGCGCTGCCGCCCAGGCCGGGGATCGTGTAGAGGGTTTCGACGGCGACGGCGCCGCCGGTGAGCCCGACGACGATCAGGCCGAGCTGGGGCAGCAGGCCGGGCAGGGTGCGGCGCAGGGCGTGGCGGGCGATGCGGGGTCCAGGCAGTCCGCCGGCGGTGGCGGCCCGCGCCCAGGGTTCGGCGTACGCGGCGGGCAGCGCGTCGTCCAGCAGCCGGCCGAGCAGGGCGCCTGCGGGGATGCCCATGGCGAGGGCGGGCAGCACCGTCTGCGCGGGGGTGCCCCAGCCGAGCGCGGGGAGCCAGTCGAGCCGGACGGCGACGACGGCGGCGAGGACGGCGGCGATCAGGAACTCGGGGAAGGCGGCGAGAACGGCCGCGCCGACGCCCGCGCGGGCGGTGACGATGCGGCGCCCCGCCCCGCGTCGCAGGGTCCGGGCGGCGAGGGCCGCGGCGAGGAGCAGCGCGACGGCGAGGGAGGCGCCCATGAGGGTGAGCGAGACGCCCAGGGCGGATATCGCGTCGGGGGCGACGGGCTGCCCGGAGACCCAGGAGGTGCCGAGGTCGCCGTGGAGGAGTCCGCCGAACCAGCTGCCGAGGATGTGGAGCGGGCCGCCGTCGAGGCCGGTTTCGGCGCGGATGGCGTCGAGGGTCTCGGGGGTGGGCGGCCGCTCGGCGTACCGGGCGCGCAGGATCGTGAGGGCGGGGTCGGTGCGGGTCAGCCGGGGCAGCAGGCCGATGACGGCGAGGACCGCGAGGAGCGCGGCGAGCCGTCCGGCGAGGTACTTCACCCGGTCACCCGACGCGGGTGTCTGCGGTGATGAGGGTGCGTTCCATCGGGTCGAGCGCGACGCCGTGGACGCGGCTGTCGTCGTAGCCCTGGACGAAGCGTTCGTGGAGGAGCGGTACGAGGGCGTCGGTGCCGAGGATGTCGGCCTCGGCGGTCATCGCGGCGCGGTGGCGGGCGTCGGTTCCGGCGGCTTCCGCGGCCTTGTTCACGTCGGTGTCGACGCGCTTGTCGCAGAGCTGCGAGATGTTGAAGCTGCCGTCGCAGGTGAAGTCGGACGCGAGGTAGGAGACGGGGTCCGCGGTGTCCAGGAGGGTGTTGCGGGCCTGGATGAAGGCGTCGTACTTGCCGGCGAGGGCGTCGGCCTCCAGCTGGGCGTAGTCGCGGACGACCTGCTTGACCGTGAAGCCGCGCTTCTGGAGCTGCTGCTGGACGACGGTGGCGACCTCGGGGAGTTCGGGCCGGTTGGTGTAGGTGGCGAGGACGATCTGCTTCGTCTTCGCGATCCGCGCCTTGTCCGCGGCCTTCGCCCGGTCGACCGGGGCCTCGCGGGCGGCGGCGGCCCACGGCACGCCGGGTCCGAGGAGGCCCTGTGCGCTGTCGGCGCGGCCCTCGTAGACGGCCTTGACGAGGGCCTCGGAGTCGATGGCCTCGCGGGCCGCCGCACGCATCGCGGGGTCGGCGAAGACGCCGTGCTCCGTGTTGAGGGAGAGGCCGTTGGTGCGGGCGGAGGGGAATCCGTGGACGAGCCGGTCGCCGAGGAGGGAGGCCTGCGAGATCGGTACGTACTCGGCGACGTCGACGGCCTCGGTGCGCAGGGCGTTGGCGCGGGCGGTGCCGTCGGCCACGAAGGTCACGTCGGCACCGGGGGCCTTGGCCTTGCCGCCCCAGTAGTGGTCGTTGCGCTCCAGCGTGGCGCTGACGGCGCCCTTGACCGCGGCGAGGGTGAAGGGACCGGTGGCGTGCCCGGCCGGGTTCACCTTGCCGTCCCGGTATGCGGCGGCGGACAGGATCGTGAGGGAGGGGTTGGCGAGGCGCTGGGGCAGCAGCGGGTCCGCCTCGGTGGTGACGATGCGTACGGTGCCGGCGCCCTGGGCCGTTGCGGTGATGCCGGTGTCGGACAGCACGCGCGGCTTGGGCGAGGCCTTCTGAGCGGCGTTCAGGGACCGGGCGACGGCGGCCGGGTCGACCTTCGTGCCGTCCTGGAAGGACGCCTCGCGCAGGGTGAAGGTCCATGCCTTCGGGCTCTCGCGCTTCCACGAGGCGGCGAGTGCCGGCTTCGCCGCGCCTTCGCGGTCGAGGGAGGTGAGGCCCTCGATGACCGCGAGGCGGCTGAGGTTGACGGCGTCGTCGCCGTAGGGGGACATCGCCTGTGCGGGCGGGAAGGCCATGACGACCCGGAGGCGTTGCCCGCCGTCCGCCGCGCCGTTGGTGTCGTTCGCGCCGCCGGAACAGGCGGCGGCGAGCGGGACGAGGAGGGCGGCCGCGGTCAGCGGCAGCGCGGCGCGACGGAGTCGGGACGGGGGCATGGCAACGACCTTATATGAAAACGATTGTCATTTAAAAGTGACTTGGCGGGCCGCTCAGTGGGCGACGGGCAGCGGACGGCTCAGCGAGCGGCGTCGGGCAGCGGCAACTCGAAGTGGACGACGCTCTGGCCGCGGCCGGGCATGGTGCGCTCGTCGCACACCTCCTGCGCGAGGGAGCGCCAGAACGGCTCGGCGCCCGGCACCGCGGGGTCGGTGTGCAGATAGACCGCCCCGTACCCGCCGACGCCGGCGACGAAGTCGCAGAGCTCGCGCACCAGCCGCCGCGCCAGCCCGTGCCTGCGGTGCTCCGGCCGGACGTAGATCCGGCACAGCTGGGCGGTGGCGCCGGACGGGAAGCGGTCCGCGACCCACTGCGGATTGGGCGGCGCCTGCGGCCCCCGGTCGCGCACGGCGCCCGTCGCGACGATCTCGCCGTCGCGCTCGACCACCAGCAGAGTGCAGCGCTCGGGCCGCAGATAACTGGCCTCGGGGTCGATGATGTCGGCGTGCCAGCGGGGCACGTAGCCGGACCTCAGGTCGTTGTAGACGGTGTCGAGCATCACGGCCCGCGCCCCGTCGATGTCACCGGGGGTGGCGGTGCGCAGGACGTATCCGTCGGCAGCGGCCCGTGCAGCGGCCATCGTCGCCGTACTCATCCCGGAGCCTCTCCATCCCTCGCGTCACGTCATTGCCGTACAAGAGTACGTGCAACCGATGTGCAACAAGACTGCGGGCCCGGTGACCGGCCGGGCCCGCTGTGCGACTTCCGCGCAGGTCAGACCGTGCGGTAGACCAGCGCGGTCGCGATCCCGGCGACGCCCTCCGCACGGCCGGTGAAGCCGAGCCCGTCGGAGGTGGCGGCCGAGAGCGAGACGGGCGCGCCCACGGCGGCGGACAGGACCTTCTGCGCCTCGTGACGCCGCTTGCCGATCTTCGGCCGTACGCCGACGACCTGGACGGCGACGTTGCCGATCTCGAAGCCCTCGGACCGCACGATCCGGGCCGCCTCAGTCAGCAGCGTGACCCCCGCGGCGCCGGACCACTCGGGGCGCCCGGTGCCGAAGTGCTGCCCGAGGTCGCCGAGCCCGGCGGCCGAGAACAGCGCGTTGCACGCGGCGTGCGCGACGACGTCCGCGTCGGAGTGCCCGGCGAGCCCGGGGCCCTCGCCCTCCCACAGGAGACCCGCGCACCACAGCTCGCGGCCCTCCTCGAAGGCGTGGATGTCGGTTCCGATCCCTACGAGCGGGATCACCGGCGCGGCGCGCTGCCCGGAGGAGGCCGTGCTCTGCCCGGAGGCCGCGCCCTGCTCGGAAGCCGTGCCCTGCCCTGAATCCGTGCCCTGCCCGGGGGTCAGGTGTTCCTCAGAAGCCATCGTTCGCCCTCCTGCGTGCGAGTACCGCCTCGGCCAGGACCAGGTCCAGCGGCCGGGTCACCTTGAACGCCTCCTCGTGGCCGGGTACGACCACGACGGGCGCCCCCAGCTGCTCGACCAGGCCCGCGTCGTCGGTCGCGCCCTCGCCGCCGACGGCGAACCGCTCATGGGCCCGCACCAGCGTGTCGCGGTCGAAGCCCTGCGGGGTCTGTACCGCCCGCAGCCTGGACCGCACCGGGGTGGAGAGCACCGGCTCGGGCTCCCCGGGCGCACCCGGCTCGACCTCCTTGACGGTGTCCGCGAGCGGCAGCGCCGGGACGACGGCGGGCGCCCCGTCCCGTACCGCCTCGACCACGGCGTCCACCGTGTCGACGGGCACCAGGGGGCGGGCCGCGTCGTGGACGAGGACGGCGGAGACATCGGCGGGCAGGGCGTCCAGGCCCAGCTTCACCGACTCCTGACGGGTGTCGCCGCCGGGCACGACGAGGAATTCGGTGCGCTCGGGCAGCGCGTGCTCGTCGAGCAGGTTCCTGACCTCGGGCGCGCCGTCCGGCGGCGCGACGACCACGACCAGGGACACGTGACGGGAGGCCGCCATGGCCCGTACCGCATGGACGAGCATGGGCGTCCCGCCCAGCGCGCGGAGCGCCTTGGGGGCGCCGGGACCGAGCCTTACGCCGCGGCCGGCCGCGGGGATCACGGCGGCGGTGCGGTAAGGACGCGATTGATCAGACATCGGTTGCACTCCGAAGCGTCGGCATGTTTGTCTCCACGGCCGACGTGGGTATGGCCTCAATCGAGCCGGGCGCTACGCCATGACTCGACCGGGACCCTTTCCGTGCCCCCGGACGAGACGAGGACCGCCCCGGCCGCTCGGGATCGGCCTGACACGTCGACTTTCACAAGATCGCGAGCAAAGTACCGGGGGATCGCCGACGAGGCCAACGCGTCGGCGCATCGCGAGCAACATCAGGGATCCTCGGGCCTCACCGCCCGCAGGCGTCTCCATGCCCGGAATCCGGAATGTGTCTGGAATCCACGTGTCCGAAATTCGCAGTCGGACCGCCGGAATCCCGTCATTCGCGCCGCCGGAATCCTGATCCGGACATGCCGCAGGGCCCGACGACACGCCGTTCATACGGCTGGTCAACGGGCACCGCGGCACAATATTCACGCCTTAGACCGGTGTGATCCGGTTCAGGACGCGAGGACCTCGTCCAGCAGGGCCTCGGCCTTGTCCTCGTTGGTGTTCTCCGCGAGGGCGAGCTCGCTCACCAGGATCTGGCGAGCCTTGGCGAGCATGCGCTTCTCACCTGCGGAGAGTCCACGCTCACGCTCACGACGCCACAGGTCACGAACTACTTCCGCGACCTTGATGACATCGCCGGAGGCGAGCTTCTCGAGATTTGCCTTGTAACGACGGGACCAGTTCGTCGGCTCTTCGGCATACGGCGCGCGCAGCACCTCGAAGACCCGGTCCAGCCCTTCCTGCCCGACCACGTCACGCACACCCACGAACTCCGCATTGTCCGCCGGCACACGCACCGTCAAGTCGCCCTGAGCGACCTTGAGCACCAAGTAGGTCTTGTCCACGCCTTTGATCTGGCGAGTTTCGATAGCCTCGATCAGCGCGGCCCCGTGATGGGGATAGACCACGGTGTCGCCAACCTTGAACGTCATGTGACAGGTACCCCTTCCGTGGCTATCCAGAGTAACACGAGAACAGCTTCTCCTGAATGGCGTTTTCGCAGGTCAGGGCATATCTCGGGGCTTGACAACTGCAACACGTACGTGCTGCGGAAGGCTCGCCGGAGACGGTATTCGCAGGTCGGAGCGGCTGTACGGGCGGGGCGAAACGTGGCCGCCACACCTGTCGGAACCTACTCGGAAGCGACCTAACGTCCTGGTTTGCCGGGTTCAGGATGATGAACTTTCCGTACTCCGTTCAGGGATCGATCACTCGTACGGCGGTAAGCGCCGATGGCCAATCAAATTGATCAACGTTCGACCGTCGTGAGGATTATGCGCAATGAATACGCCGAGGTCGCGCCAAGCCCGGTGGAACATCCGCGGGAAGCGCGGGCCGAACGTCCGGAGGAATTGATCAAGCGTGTTATGAGAACGGCACGCGAATCATCACCCCCGGCAGCCCCACGATCCCCGGAGCGCCCCGGGGCGGGTCGGGTGCGGGGCAGGGACGACGGCTCGGTAACCTGACCGCTGACACACACTTGTCGGTCTTCGACACCACTCGCCCGACCCCGTCCGTAAGTCCGCTCGTTCAAGGAGTTGCCGCCGCCGTGAGCCGCAGCCTTCGACACGGCGCTTTCGCCGCCACTGCCATCGCGTTCTCGATCGCCGCGCTCTCCGCATGCGCTGCCGGCGACAACGCGCAGACACTCGAAGTCAGGCCTGACAACGCCGCCACCTCGGTCGGCTTCATCAAGATCCAGAACGTCAACGTCATCACCCAGCCGGTCCGCGAGACCAAGGGCCCGGCCGTCGTGGCCGCGACTCTGTTCAACAACGGCACCAAGGCGGAGACCCTCGACGCCATCACCCTGGCCGGCACCAGCGCGTCCGTGCGGCTGCACGCCGCCAAGGGCTCGGGACCGGTCGTCGTCCCGGCCGGCGGCAGGGTGGTGCTCGGCGGGCAGGGCAACGCCGCCGCGGTGATCGAGAACGGCAGCGAGGACATACAGAACGGCAACGTGCAGAACCTGGTCTTCAAGCTCAGCAAGTCCGGCGACATCACGCTGGGCGCATCGGTCGTCCCGTCCGGCAGCCACTTCAAGGGCTTCGGTCCCAGCTCGCTCCCGGAGCTGCCGAAGACGACCCCGTCGAGTTCGTCCAGCGCCTCGCCGTCCGGCTCCGGCGCCGCCTCCGGGGCCCCCGCCGACTCGTCGGACGCCCCGTCCGATCCGGCGTCGTCGAGCGACACGACCACCCCGACCGACGCGGCGTCCGGCTCGATGCCGCCGAGCAACTGACGGCACTCCCCCGCACACGCGCGTACGGCTGAGGCGCCTCCCGGTCCGGGAGGCGCCTCAGCCGTACTCATCGCCTCGGAGCCTCGGTAACAGCGGCATCGGCGGCGGGCCGGTTTACGGCTCGAACTTGTACCCGAGGCCCCGCACCGTCACCAGGAACCGCGGCGCACCCGGATCGGGCTCGATCTTGGCTCGCAGCCGCTTCACGTGGACGTCGAGCGTCTTGGTGTCGCCCACGTAGTCCGCACCCCAGACCCGGTCGATCAGCTGCATCCGGGTCAGCACCCGGCCGGCGTTGCGCAGCAGCATTTCCAGCAGGTCGAACTCCTTGAGCGGCAGGTCGACCTTGCCGCCGGAGACCGTGACGACGTGTCGGTCCACGTCCATCCGGACCGGGCCCGCCTCCAGGGCGGCCGGGCTGACCTCCTCCGGCTCCCCGCGGCGGCGCAGCACCGCGCGGATGCGGGCGACGAGCTCGCGCGAGGAGAAGGGCTTGGTCACATAGTCGTCGGCTCCTATTTCCAGGCCGACGACCTTGTCGATCTCGCTGTCCTTGGCCGTGACCATGATCACGGGGACATTGGACTTGCTGCGCAGCTGCCGGCAGACCTCGGTGCCGGGCAGCCCGGGCAGCATCAGGTCGAGGAGCACGAGGTCGGCGCCGTTGCGCTCGAACTCGTCCAGCCCGTCGGGCCCGGTGGCCGCGATGGCGACCTCGAAGCCTTCCTTGCGGAGCATGTAGGACAGGGCGTCGCTGAAGGATTCCTCATCCTCGACGACAAGCACTCGGGTCACGGAAGGACCTCCGGGGCAGGGAATGGATCAAGAGTGTCAGGGGCGGCGGCCTGGTACGGCCCCTCGTCGCCGTTGACGATGAGCGGTCCGCCTGATGTGCGGTCCCGATCCCTTGCGGCGCCCGCTTCGGGCAGCCGCAGGGTGAAGGTGGAGCCCTGTCCCTCCGAGCTCCAGACGGTGACCTCCCCGCCGTGCGAGGCGGCCACGTGCTTGACGATGGCGAGGCCGAGGCCGGTGCCACCGGTGGCCCGTGAGCGGGCCGGGTCGACGCGGTAGAACCGTTCGAAGACCCGCTCGCGGTCCTTCTCCGAGATGCCGATGCCCTGGTCGGTCACGGCTATCTCGATCTCGTTCCCGCCGGACACGGCCACCCGGCGGGCGGCGATGCCGACGCGGGTGCGGGCGGGGCTGTAGTTGACCGCGTTCTCGACGAGGTTGCCGAGAGCGGCGGCGAGCTGGCCGCGGTTGCCCCAGACGCGGAGCTCGGCGGTGCCGCCCGCTGCCATGGTGATCTGTTTGGAGCCGGCCTGCTGCCGGCAGCGGTCGATGGCCTCGGCGACCAGTTCGTCCACCCGTACCGGTTCGGCGTCCTCCAGCGGGTCGTCGTTCTGCACCCGGGAGAGGTCGATGAGCTCCTGCACGAGGTTGGTGAGCCGGGTCGCCTCGATCTGCATCCGCCCCGCGAACCGTTCCACCGCCTCCGGGTCGTCGGAGGCGTCCATGACCGCCTCCGAGAGCAGGGACAGTGCTCCGGTCGGGGTCTTGAGCTCATGGCTGACGTTGGCGACGAAGTCGCGCCGTACCGCTTCGATGCGGCGGGCCTCGGTGAGGTCCTCGACCAGCAGCAGCACCAGCCGGGAGCCCAGCGGGGCGACCCGGGCGGAGACCGCGAGGGCCTCGCCCCGGCCGGTACCGCGCCGCGGGAGGTCCAGTTCGACCTGGCGTATCTCACCGTCACGGCGGGTGTCCCTGGCCATGTTCAGCATCGGCTCGACGGAGAGCCGCCCGCCCCTGACCAGTCCCAGCGCATACGCGGCGGAGCTGGCCTTGACGACGCTGTCGCTCTCGTCGAGCACGACGGCGGAGGAGCTGAGCACGGACAGGACCGTGTCGACCCCGGGGGGCAGCGGCCCCTTGCTGTCGGGCCGCAGGGACGTACGCGTCGGCTTCTTCTGGTCGCGCTCGCTCCAGCGGAACGCCAGCATGGCGATCACACCGGTACACAGCCCGGCGATCGCTGCAGCTGCGGCGACCGCCGCGTTCACGTCCATGTGTCCAGGTTATGCGGCAAGACGGACACTCTCCCAGCCATCCGAGTGCCTACTCGAACACTCGTCGCCCAGAGTTCACCGAGGAGCAAGAACTGGTTCACTTGGCCGGTCGGATCCAGACGCGTACCCGGGTCACCGTGGGAGCGTGGGGTTCAGAGCTGGCCCCGGCCTCGGTTTCAAAGGACTGGAGAGGGACTTCCCATGCGTGACGCCTACCACGAGGAACTCGACTCGATCGGCGAGGGGCTGGTCGAGATGGCCCGGCTCGTCGGGTCGGCGATCGGCCGGGCGACGACGTCCATGCTCGATGCCGATCTCAAACTCGCGGAGACCGTGATCGCCGCCGACCAGAAGGTCGACGACCTGCAGCACGACCTGGAGGCCAGGGCCATCGCCCTGCTGGCGCGGCAGCAGCCGGTGGCGACCGATCTGCGGATCGTGGTCACCTCGCTCCGGATGAGCGCCGACCTGGAGCGCTCGGGCGACCTCGCCCAGCACGTCGCCAAGCTGGCCCGGCTGCGCTTCCCGCAGACCGCGGTGCCGCACGACCTGCACGCCACCATCCTGGAGATGGGGCAGCTGGCGCAGCGCCTGATGGCCAAGGCCGCCGAGGTGATCATCACCAAGGACGTCGACCTGGCGCTCCAGCTGGAGCAGGATGACGACGAGATGGACCTGCTGCACCGCACGCTGTTCCAGCACCTGATGGACGACCGGTGGAAGCACGGCATCGAGACGGCCGTCGATGTGACACTGCTCGGCCGCTACTACGAGCGGTTCGCCGACCACGCCGTGTCGGTCGCCAAGCGCGTGGTCTATCTGGTGACGGGCGAGCACGCGGACGAGCTCCAGCAGTCGGCGCACGTGGAGGGCGCGTAGCCGTCGGTCAGCTGTCGCTGGGCCGTCGCTCGGCCGTCGGCCCGCCCGTCGCTCGGCCGTCGGTCACCCGTGGCTCGACTCGGCCGTCGCTCGGCCGGGAAGCGACGGGCGCACGACGGCGCATTTCGTCGCACATACGTTCCTGCGTATGTGCGCCGTTGATGCGCCCGCCCGGGTGGGCATGCAATGGGGTGGGGCGGCACGACTTGTCCGTACGCCCCGGTCGTGGGCCCCGTGCGGGCGTACGGCCCTGTCGTACGCCTTGAGGAGGAACCATGGCCGATTCCCCCACGACCGACCCCCAGGAGACACCCGCCGAAGTGGCGCACGGAGCCGTCCTCGGCGCCTGCGGCTGCGGCTCGGGCTGCGGATGCGGATGCCAGTCCGGAGCCCCGTGCCAGTGCGGCGGCTGCTCGGGCTGACGGGCGCCGAGCGCCCGGAGGAGCCCCGCGCGGAGAACGCTCCGCGCGGGGTGCTCTCCGCGTAGGTCCGCCTACGGCCATCCGGGTAAGGCCGTACGAGTCAGGCCGTCCGAGTCAGGCCGTACGAGTCAGCGTTACGAGTCAGGCCGTCCGCTCCACGGCGGGCTCTGCGGCCGGCTCCACGGCGGGCTCCTGGCCGGTACCGGCTTCGGTGCCGGCCGCGGCGGGGCCGCTCTCCGCCGTCACGTCCGACCCCGGCAGATTGCGCATCAGCAGCCAGTACCCGAACGCCGCCACGGTCCCCAGGGCCGCGCACGTCCCCCACAGCCACTCGGCCCCGAAGCGGTCGATCACCACACCGGACATCAGCGGGGCGATCAGCGCGGCGGCGGCCCAGGAGAGCGTGTACATGCCCTGGTAGCGGCCCCGGCCGTGGGCCGGGGAGAGCTGGACGACCAGGCCGTTCTGCACGGGTGCGTTGACGATCTCGGCGACGGTCCACACGCAGATCGTCAGCGCGTACACGGCGACCGAGCCGGCGAACGCGGTCAGCCCGAACCCGTACCCCGCCAGCAGCGACGACACGATGAGCAGCCGGCGCGGGTCGCGGTGCTGGATGAGGCGGGTGACCGGGATCTGGAGGACCACGATCATCACGCCGTTGACGGCGACGGCGGTGCCGAAGTCGGAGCTGCTGAACCCGTCCGTCCCCATGGCCACCGGCAGCCCCACGTATCCCTGTTGGAAGATCAGGGCGATCACGAACGACAGCCCGACGACCCCCATGAACCGCCCGTCACGCAGCACCGTGCCGAGCCGGACGTCATCGGAGTGCGAGGAGCCAGAGGAGCCCGAGGCGTCGGCAACCGTGCGCGGGGCCTTCTCCGGCCGGGACTCCGGCACCTTCATGAAGACGACGACGGCGCAGACCAGGGTCATCAGCGCCTCACCGACGAAGCCCGCGAGATAGCTGTACTCGGCGACGAACCCGGCACCGGCCGACGAGACCGCGAACCCCAGGTTGATAGCCCAGTAGTTGAGCGAGAAGGCCCGCACCCGGTCCTCGGGCCGGACGATGTCGGCGATCATCGCCTGCACGGCGGGGCGCGAGGCGTTGCTGGCCATGCCGACCACGAAGGCGACGCCGGCGATGGCCACCGGATGGACCATGAAGCCGAGCACCGCCACCGAGACGGCCGTCGAGACCTGCGCGACCAGCATCGTGGGCCGACGCCCGAACCGGTCGGTCATCACCCCGGCCCCGAGCGAGGACACGACCCCGCCGAGCCCGTGCAGCGCGGCGACCAGTCCGGCGTACGAGGCGGAGTAGCCCCGGTCCAGCGTCAGGTACAGGGCCATGAACGTGGCGACGAACGCCCCCAGCCGGTTGACCAGGGTGCTGGTCCACAGCCACCAGAACTCCCTGGGGAACCCGGAGACGGTGTCACGGGTGGCCCGCCTGAGACCGGCGACAGACATGCGGGTTCCCCCCGGGGACGTAAGGAATCGGATCGGCGACGGTAAGAGGCCCGCCTCCGATCCGAACATTACGAACCGCTGCTTCCGCCCTGCCACTCGATTGACGGCTGCCGTCAATCGAAGCCGTCCCCCGGCTCCCCGGCCGGTCCGGCTGTCCGCCCTGTGGCCGGGCGCGCGCGGCCCGCACGGGTTCGATTACGCTCGGGCTCATGGCCGAAGCACCGTACAAGCTGATCCTCCTCCGCCACGGCGAGAGCGAATGGAACGCGAAGAACCTGTTCACCGGATGGGTGGACGTCAACCTCACCGAGAAGGGCGAGAAGGAGGCGGTCCGCGGCGGTGAGCTGCTCAAGGACGCCGGCCTGCTCCCCGATGTGCTGCACACCTCGCTCCAGAAGCGCGCCATCCGCACCGCCCAGCTCGCGCTGGAGTCCGCGGACCGCCACTGGATCCCCGTCCACCGCTCCTGGCGGCTGAACGAGCGCCACTACGGCGCCCTGCAGGGCAAGGACAAGGCGCAGACGCTCGCCGAGTTCGGCGAGGAGCAGTTCATGCTCTGGCGCCGCTCGTACGACACCCCGCCGCCCGCCCTGGAGGACGGCACCGAGTTCTCCCAGAGCGACGACGCGCGCTACGCGACGATCCCGCCGGAGCTGCGCCCGCGCACCGAGTGCCTCAAGGACGTCGTCGTCCGCATGCTGCCGTACTGGTACGACGGCATCGTCCCGGACCTCCTGGCCGGCCGCACGGTCCTGGTCGCCGCGCACGGCAACAGCCTCCGGGCCCTGGTCAAGCACCTCGACGGCGTCTCCGACGCCGACATCGCGGGCCTGAACATCCCGACCGGCATCCCGCTCGCATACGAACTGGACGCGGACTTCCGCCCGTTGAAGCCGGGCGGCACGTACCTCGACCCGGACGCGGCGAAGGCCGCGATCGAGGCCGTGAAGAACCAGGGCAAGAAGAAGTAACAGCTCGCACGACCGAGGCCCCCACCCGCGAACTTGCCGCGCGTAGGGGCCTTGTGCGTACCCGGGGGCCGCGAACGGGCGGGGTCACAACCGTCAAGCGGGGCGTGCTGCACCGTGTCCGTCCCGTCCCGTCGGGGCTCAGCGCACGCTCCCACCCGTCCGGTTCACGTGCGAGGGCGCATCGAGCGGAGCGGGCCGCCATGATTTTGCCCGTCCGGCAGGCCGCGCACCGCGCCGCAGCCGATAACGTGACGGGAGAGCAAGGAGAGCGGGGAGAGCAACCATGGGTGAGCCCCTGAAGACCTTTGTCGGCGGTGCGGAGGTCGAGGTGCCCAACAGCATCCCGGCCATTCGCGCCGCCCTGCCCGAGGTGAGACGCGAGGACTTCGACCGTGCCATCAACGAGGCCGGGGTACATGAGATCCAGGCCGTGATGCGGCACTGGATGCTGGAGGCCGTACCCGATCCGGAGGCCGAGCGGATCCTGGACCGGCTGGCGCGCGACGAGGCCGAGAGGCGGAGCGTCGCTTGAGTTTCCGGATCTCCTACGCTCCGCCCGCCGACGACACCCTGGCCAAGATGCGGGACGGCAACACGTTCCGGGACGAGATGGCGCGCACGCTCGGGCGTGAGCCGTACGGGCACGGGTCGTCCCCCGTCAAGGAGGAGCACGATCGCCGTGAGGCCACCGTCGCCGGGGCGATCGTGCTCTATTACGTGTCCGGATCGGTCCTGACCGTCACCGTGGTGCGGCTCGTCCCGCTGCCCTGACCGGGGCTCAGCCCAGCTTGGCGACCTGCGCGTCGATGACAGCGGTCGGCAGCTCGAAGTCGCCGCCGGAGGAGGCCGCGGCCAGGTTGAACGAGGAGAACGAGGCGACCGTGCCGCCCTGGCGGACCTGCGCGAGCTTCATCGTGTTCTTCTCGCCCTCCGCCTCGATCGCCACCGTCCAGGCGGCGGCGTCCTCGCCGCCCTTGACCTGCTCCTCCGTGATCTTGACGACCTTCTGCTTGGCTCCGGCCGCCTTCAGCGTGAAGCCGGACGCGCACTCGGTCCCGGCGGTCCGCAGAGCGGTCAGCGTCTCCTCGGCACCCTTGCCCTCGTAGGAGGAGAGCGTGGCGAGCGTCGTCGTGATGTCGAACGCGGCCTTGAACGCCTTCTCGGGGTCGGCGCTGTCCTTGTCGCCGCCCTTCTTCGGCTCGCTCATCACCTTGCGCTGGGTGGACGCGGCGGGTGAGCCGGCCTTGACGCCCATCAGGGCGTCGGCGAAGACATCGCAGGCCGCCTTGTCCGCGGTGACGTCACCGGCGGCGACGGCGTCGGCGGGGCCGGCCTTTGTGATCTTGTGGCCCTTGACGTCGCCCTGGGCGAGCGAGGCCTTCTCCAGCTCGGCCGCGGTCAGCGCCTTGGCGGCGGCGGGCTTGGCCGAAGCGGTTGCGTCCGCCTTGCCCTTGTCACCGCTGCCCTTGTCCGCCGTGTCCGAACCGCAGGACGCGGTGAGCAGGGCCAGGGACATCACGGTGGCGGCAACAGCGGTACGGCGTATGGCGGTGGGTCGCATGCCCAAATCCTTCTGTATCAAGACGATTTCACCCGCACGAAAGCAGCCGACGCCGAGGTCGACGCGGCCGAGAAGTTCGTGGGGGTAATGCCAACTCTATGAGTTGGCCATGGTTTGGCAATCCGTCAAACCGGGAACCTGACCAGATCGTAACGACGTCGTGATCACTCCGAGAACGCCCTGAGCTGGGCATTCGCTCCGGCCGGCAGCAGCACGTCCCGGGGTGAACGCTCGAAGGGGTCCGCTGATGCCGATCGATTCCGCCCTGTCCGCCGTGCTCGGTTCCGTGCGGGTGCCACCGAAGCTGATCTCCTCGTACGACCCGCTCACCGGCGGCACGTACAACGCCGTGACCCGGGTATGGCTCACCGATGGCCGGGAGTGGGTGGTGAAGATACCGCCACCTGTGGCCGCCGGGGCACAACTCGGTTACGAGCGCGACCTGTTGGTCAACGAGGTCGCCTTCTGCAGCGCGGCGGCCGGCCTCGCCGACCGGACCGCGGTCCCCCGCGTCGTGCACAGCGGGCTCGACGCGGCCGCCCCCGAGGGCGCGTACGTGATCATGACGGCGTGTCCCGGGCAGCCCTGGCACGAGCTCACCGACTCGATGGCCGACGGGGAGGAGCAGCGACTGCGCGAGGACCTCGGCCGGGCCGTCGGCCGCCTGCACACCGTCCCGGGTCCCGGCGGATTCGGCTACCCGTCAGCGGCCCTGGGCCCGTTGGCGTCCACCTGGCGCCGGGCGTTCACCACGATGACCGACGCCGTGCTGGACGACGCGCTGACCTACGCGGCGAGGCTGCCGCGCGCGGTGCCGGACATCCGCGGACTGCTCGGCGCCGCCTCGTACGTACTGGCGGACGTCACGCGCCCGGCCCTGGTCCACTTCGACCTGTGGCAGGGCAACATCCTGGTCGCCGGGGAGCCGGGGGCGCGGCGGATCGGCGGGATCATCGACGGGGAGCGGATGTTCTGGGGGGACCCGGCCGCCGACTTCGTCTCGCTCGCCCTCTTCGGGGACATCGAGGAGGACAAGGACTTCCTCGCCGGTTACGCGTCGGCGACGGGCGGGCCGGTGGAGTTCGGGGACTCCCTGCGGCTGCGGCTCGCGCTCTACCGCTCGTACCTCTACCTGATCATGCTGGTGGAGACAGTTCCCCGCGGGACAACCGGGGAGGACCTGGAGTGGACGTGGAACGAGGTGGCGCCGCGGCTCGAAGCGGCCCTCGTCGAGGTGGAGTCGGCGCTGCGGGCCGGGGGGTGACCGCAGCACCGACGGCTCGGGGAGTGCGGTTCGTCAGCGCGGCAGGGCCCGTTGGGCGTCGTGCAGGTTCTGCGGGCGGACGGCTTCCGGAGTGCCGTACGCCTCCAGGCGGGTGTGCAGGTCGCCGGTGAAGTCGGGGACGTCGATCTGGTCGAACTCCGTCACCTCGCTGACGCCGACACTCGCGCTGCAGGGGGCGAGGCCGTCGATCCGCATCAGGCCGGCCCTGCCGTTGGTGACCCGGATGTTCCAGTGCGTGAAGCGGGCGCCGAACAGCGGTCCGGCGCTCGCGTCGCCGCCGTGCCGCCCGTTGTTGTTGACGGTGATGTCGGTGCGGACGTTGGCGAACGGCATCCCGCGGTGCGAGTCGAACGTGCCCATCTCCATCGCACCGCGTGACCAGACGTTGTAGCTGGACAGGCCCTCGACGTTGATGCCGTGCAGTTGGGTCCCGGCGGGTGCCGGGACGGTGCGCTGCTCGATGGTGAAGTCCTCGATCAGGTTGTCGTGCGAGCCCTCGCGGCAGTAGTACGGGTGGTGCGAGCCGCGGCCCGCGACCTTCGTGCGCCGCAGGGTGCAGGCGGACGCGCCGATGAGGCCGAAGCCGTTGTCGACGTGGCGGACGGTGATGTCGTCCGCCCAGCAGTCGTACGCGCACTGGAACGCGACGCCGTTGTACCCCTGGTCGAGCAGGTGCTGCGACTGCGGGGTCTCGACCGCTTCGAGCGTGAGCCCCTCGACGCCCGACCCGGTGAGCGGCGCGGCGAGGGTGGTGAGCCGGGGGTCCCACTCGGGGCGGACGTCGAGCGGGAGGGGGCGCTCCAGGGTGACCCTGCGGCCGTGCACGGCGGTGATGCGGACCGGCCATTCGTAGGGGACGTACGAGGTCAGCTTCGTCTTGTCGTCCCAGTAGTACGCCTGCGGGCCCGGGCCGCCGCCCGCCATGTGCTCCAGGAGGGTGTGCGCGGAGTCGTCGGCGAGGCGGAGCAGGACGAGTGCGCCGCGCTTCAGCTCGCGGGTGTCGTCGACGGTGATCGTGCGGTCGCCGAGGCGGGCGGGGGCGACGGTGGTCAGGGTGCGCCACTCGTCGCGCTTGTTGCCGGTCCATCCCTCGAAGGGCCAGTCCTTCGCCTTGATGGCGTCGGTGAGTGAGGTCCAACGGTCCTTGGGGCAGAGCCAGATGAGCCCGCCGGCCCAGGACCAGCTGGACTTGTCGCCGCCGTACCGGCTGCCGTAGACGCCGATCAGTTCGGTGAGGTTCCTGGTCGCGTGCAGCGTGGTGCGGCCGCTGCCCGCGCCACGCACGACGACGTCGCTGTGCCCGATGCGGATGATGTCGTCGATGCGGTACGTGCCCTCGGGGATGAGCACCGTGCCGCCGCCGCGCTCTCCGGCGGCGGCGATGGCACGGTTGATCGCGGGGGCGGCGTCGGCGGAGTTGTCCGGCTTCGCGCCGTAGTGCAGGACGTTGGCGGTGAAGCCGTGGCTGGTGCGGTGGCGGGGGAGGTCGGAGCCGCCTCGGTAGCCGGCCCGGCCGATGAACGGGATCTGCGGGTGGGTGAAGGGTGCCGCGGTGAATTCCCGCCAGAGCGGGCTGGTCTGCGGTCTGCCGCCCGCACCGGCCGCGGCGCGGGTCGCGGTGTCGCCGCCCGCCGCGAACGCCGTCCCGCCGTCGGCCGCTCCGGTGGCCGCGGCTGCGGCGACGGCCACAGCACTGCCGAGCAGTCCACGCCTGCTGATGTTCCCCATGGTCGCCATGAGCCCGATCCGCCTTTCATGGATGTGAACGACGTTCATGTCTGCGTCGGCGGTGAGCATGCCATGGGCCCCCAGCGCGGCGAAAGAGTCGTGCGCCTTGGAATCTTCGAGCAATGTGCGGGCCGGAAACCGCGTTAGGGCGGGGAACCGCCCGGTGGTGAGGCTCAGTTGGTGAGCGTCAGCCGGTGGGGCGCTGAGTCAGATGCGTGAACGCGTCCAGGTTCCGCGTGGACTCGCCGCGCGAGACCCGCCACTCGTACTCCTTACGGATCGCGCTCGCGAAACCGAGTTCCAGGAGGGGGTTGAAGGCGCCGTCGGCGGCCTCCAGGACCGTGCCGAGCAGCCGGTCCAGCTCCTTGGGGGTGACCACGGAGAGCGGCAGCTTGCCGACGAGGTAGACGTCCCCGAGCGAGTCGACGGCGTAACTCACGCCGAAGAGGCGGAGGTTGTGCTCCAGCAGCCAGCGGTGCACCGCCGCGTCGTTCTCGTCGGGGTGCCGGATGACGAAGGCGTTGAGGGAGAGCGAGTGCTTGCCGACGAGCAGCGAGCAGGTGGTGGAGAGCTTGCGGGTGCCGGGCAGCTGGACGACGTAACTCCCGGGCGCGGGGCTCTCCCAGTCGAGCCCGGCGTCGTTGAGCGTCGCCTCGATGACCTGCGTCGTCGCCACTTCACCGGGTACGTCAGCCATGGACCGAGCGTACGTCAGCCGTGGTCCGGGCATGCGTCGGGAGGGGACGGAGGGTGGCCGCCACGTTCCGGGCGTGCGTCGGATCGGAGGGGACGGGCGTACGTCGGGAGGGAGGGGCCGGGCGTACGCCGGGTCGGAGGGGACACAGGCGGGTGGCCGCTCCGAGGCCGTCCGGCGATCGAGGCCGTACGGCGCCCCTCGCGGAGGACGCCTGTCACGCAGGACGCCCCTCACCCGGGGCGTCCCTGCCCCCGCCGCCTCACGCGTGGCGCGACCGCACCCGTCGGCGGTGTTCCTGTATCGCCTCCGTGTACACGTCCGCGGTCGCCGCCGCAGCCGTGTCCCAGCCGAACCGCTGGGCGTGTGCGGCGGCCGCGCCGCCCATCCGGGCGACCAGCTCCGGCGCGTCCGCGAAGCGCCCCAGCGCCTCCGCGTACGCCTCCGGGTCGTGGCCGGGGATCAGGAAGCCGCTGACCCCGTCCCGCACCGCCACCGGCAGCCCGCCCACGGACGCCGCGACGACCGGGGTGCCGGCCGCCTGGGCCTCGATGGCGACCAGGCCGAAGGACTCGCTGTACGAGGGCATGACCAGCACGGACGCGGCCCGGAACCAGTCGGCGAGCTGGTCCTGCCCGACCGGCGGGTGGAACCGCACGACGTCCGCGATGCCGAGCCGGGCGGCCAGCTTGTGCAGCCCCTCCGGCTTGGCGAGCCCGCTGCCGCTGGGGCCGCCGACCACCGGCACGACGATGCGCGACCGCAGCGAGGGCTCACGGTCCAGCAGGACGGCGACGGCGCGCAGCAGCACGTCCGGGGCCTTCAGCGGCTGGATGCGGCCCGCGAAGAGCGGGACCAGAGCGTCCCGCGGAAGCCCCAGCCGGGCCCGCGC
Source organism: Streptomyces brevispora (assembly GCF_007829885.1). Lineage (NCBI taxonomy): Bacteria > Bacillati > Actinomycetota > Actinomycetes > Kitasatosporales > Streptomycetaceae > Streptomyces > Streptomyces brevispora. Next base: position 3,428,311 of record NZ_VIWW01000001.1, on the reverse strand, counting down.
CGCGGCCCGCCCGTCGGCCGGGCGGAAGCGTTCCAGGTTGACGCCGGGGTGGACGACGGCCACGGCCCGGGGATCGGCCTCGTAGAAGCGGACGAGCTCGTCCGCCTCCTCCGCGGTGTTCGCGATCAGCCGGTCGGCCGCGCTGACGATCTGGGTCTCGCCGATGACCCGGGCGGCGGGTTCGGGGGTGTCGCCCTCGGCGAGCGACGCGTTCTTGACCTTCGCCATGGTGTGCATGGCGTGAACGAGCGGGACGCCCCAGCGCTGAGCGGCGAGCCAGCCGACATGGCCGGAGAGCCAGTAATGGGAGTGCACCAGGTCGTAGTAGCCGGGGCGCTGGCCGGCCCACGCCTGCATCACGCCGTGCGTGAAGGCGCAGAGCTGGGCGGGCAGCTCCTCCTTGGCCAGACCCTCGTACGGCCCCGCGTCGACATGGCGGACCAGGACGCCGGGCGACAGCTCGACCGACGGCGGCAGCGCGCCGGTGGTGGAGCGGGTGAAGATCTCGACCTCGATGTTGATCGCGGCGAGGCGCTTGGCCAGCTCCACGATGTAGACGTTCATGCCGCCCGCGTCGCCCGTCCCCGGCTGGTGCAGCGGGGAGGTGTGCACGGAGAGCATCGCGATCCGGCGGGGCTTGCGGTGGCCGCCGGGGAAGGAGCCGGAGAAACCGCCGGGGAACCTGAGACGCGGTGCGACACGGCTGCTGCCGAGCCGAGAGACGTACTGGCTCACGTCGTCCGGTCCTCCTCGTTCAGGGCAACTGGGGCACCGACTCGTTCGGGGCATCCCGCCAGGGGGCACACGGTCCCTTCGAAGGGCTGGAACAGCCTGAGCCCTCCTTTCATTTCCACTTTGCCAAATCATTACAGGGCGTTTCCGGCGCGTCGCCGCGACGCCCGTGCGGCGTCCACTCACCACGACCCTCGTTACGCTCTGTGTCATGCGTCCGATCGGCACCGCGACCCGCGGGACCACCAACCCGAACCGGCTGCGCCGCATGGACCGCTGGATCGCCGCCACCCACGGCCCCGCCCTGCGCCGCGCCGACGACCCCGTGGCGGTCGACCTCGGGTACGGCGCCGCGCCCTGGACCGCCGTCGAACTGCTGGAGCGGCTGCGCGGCGCCGAGCCGCGCACCACCGTGGTCGGCATCGAGATCTCCCCGGAGCGGGTCGCCGCGGCGAAGCCGTACGAGCGCGAGGGCCTCACCTTCCGGCACGGCGGCTTCGAGATCCCGCTGCCCCGGCGGCCCGTACTGATCCGGGCGGCGAACGTGCTGCGCCAGTACGACGAGGGCGAGGTCGCCGCGGTCTGGCAGCGGCTGTGCGAACGGCTCGCGCCGGGCGGGCTGCTGGTGGAGGGCACCTGCGACGAGATCGGGCGCCGCCATGTCTGGGTGGCGCTGGGCCCGGAAGGGCCGCGCACGGTGACCTTCGCGACCCGGCTCGGCTCCCTCGACCGGCCGTCCGACCTCGCGGAGCGGCTGCCCAAGGCGCTCATCCACCGCAATGTGCCCGGCGAGCCCGTGCACGCGTTCCTGCGCGACTTCGACCGGGCCTGGGCGGCGGCGGCCCCGTACGCCTCGCTGGGCGCCCGGCAGCGCTGGATCACCGCGGCACGGGCCCTGTCGGGCGACTGGCCGCTGACGGACGGGGTCCGGCGGTGGCGGCAGGGCGAAGTCACGGTGAACTGGGCGGCACTGAAGCCCCGGCAGTAGCCCGACACGCCGGAACGGGGAGGAACTCCCCCTCCACCGGGAACGCCTGCCGGGCACCGTTCGTCCCTGAACGTGAAGGGCGGTACGGGGGCGTGTCCGCGGCATCGGCGACCGGCCGAAAACTGCCGGAGGTGTGTGAGCCTCTGTTGCTTTTCGGTACGGCATGGCACGATCTCGTCGGTGCCATAAGTTACTGACGGTAAATCAGATCTGTTCGGGTCTGTCCGGAGGGGGAGCTCGTGAACCGACGCCACAGTGCGGCCGCTGCGATCACGCTGGTCTGCGCGCTGGCCGTACTGGCCGCACCGGTCCAGGCCTTCGCCGCACCGGCACCGCCCGCGCCGGAACAGCCGGGGATGCCGGGAGTATCGGGGGCATCGGGGGCATCGGGGGCATCGGGGGCATCGGGGAAGAAAAGCCTCGAAGAGGTGCGCGCGGAGATCGACGACCTGTACCGCGAGGCCGGGGCGGCCACGGACGCGTACCTCCTCGCCGAGGAGCGGGCCGAGAAGCAGTCGGGCGAGATCGTCAAGCTCGCGCAGGCCATAGTCGAGGGCCAGGCGAAGATCGCCGAGCTCAAGAGCAGGGCGGGCGCCCAGGCCCGTGAGCAGTACCGCAACGCCGGACTGCCGCCCGGCGCCCAGCTGATGCTCAGCGGCGACCCGCAGCTCTTCCTGGACGGGGTCACCCGGGCCCGCCAGGGCCAGCAGGCCGCCAAGGGGGTCCTGGCTGAACTGAACAGGACCCAGGAGGACCTGAAGACGTACACGCAGGACGCGAGCACCAACTGGACCAAGCTCGAAGCCAACCGCGTCAAGCAGGCCAAGGCCAAGAAGAAGATCAACGCACAGATCGCGGCGGCGAAGAAGCTGGAGTCCCGGCTGGAGAAGAAGGAGCGGGCCCGGCTCCTTGAGCTGGAACAGCAGGCGGAGTACAAGTCCCAGACCGCCTGGCTGAGTTCCGGCGCCCTGAAGGAGATCAACCGCGAGGCGAGCGCGAGCGGCAAGGAGGCGGTGGCCTACGCGACCGCGCAGATCGGCAAGCCGTACGGATGGGGCGACGAAGGCCCCAAGTCGTACGACTGCTCGGGGCTGACGTCCCAGGCATGGGCGGCGGCCGGGCATCCGATCCCGCGCACCTCGCAGGAGCAGTGGCGGCAGCTGCCGCACATCGCCATCAAGGACATGCGCCCCGGCGACCTGATCATCTACTTCGGCGACGCCACGCACGTCGGGATGTACATCGGCGACGGCGCGATCGTGCACGCCCCGCGCCCCGGCCGGAACATCACGCTCGCGGGGGCGGGCTCGATGGAGATCCTCGGTGTCGTACGCCCGGACAAGTGACGGGGCCGGTGACGGGGAAGCCGCGGGGCGAGTAACGGCGTCGGCGACGGGGAAGCGGCGGCACCCCCGCTTAGGGACGGAAGCGGTATCGGCAGCGGCGGTAGCGGCGGCCCGACCTGGGCAAGCGCCGGCCGGCCTCGAGGGAGCCTCAACGGACCCTTGAGACCGGCCCTGGAGCGGGCGGGGAGTGAGCCGGGATCGGACGGAGGCCGGACAGGGACCGGCGGAGGGCCGGATTCCGCACGCGATCCGCACGATGTCCCGCCACCCCCGCCGGGCGCTGATCCGCCCGCGCCCCGCAGCCGTGACCCGCGACACCCGACGGCCACCGCCCCACGTGACCTTTGTCATGTGCCGGAAAGGACTGCGCCCCCGGCATATTCCGCCGGATCTGCGTCCTTCCGCGGCTTACGGCCCCACCCGGAACACCGGCCCCTCGTCGAGCACCATTCCATTGCCGCGTCCCGTACCGCTATCGTCCCCGTCTGGCGGGTCGTCGATCGTCGCTCCGCCGCGCCCTCGGGGGGAGGGAAGGAAACCGATTCGATGCCCGTACCCGTACCGCAGCAGCGTTCCGTTCCCGCTGCGGAGACCAGCTATGGCGCCGACCTCACGCTCCTGGTGATCGAGGACGACCCCGCGGGCACCTTCACCGTCCCGGAACTCCCGGCCGCGGCCGGCACCCGGGTCCGCATCCGTACCGCCCGCAACCTGACCGAGGCGGGCCGGCTCCTCACCGACGACGTGGACTGCGTCCTGCTCGACCTGGCCCTGCCGTCCGCCGGCGAGGCACGCACCCCCCGGGGCGAGGAGGCGGACGGGCTGGCCACCCTCAAGCACGTCCTGCGGATCGCGCCCCGGCACGCCGTACTCGCCCTCATGGCGCAGGACGACCTCGAGTCGGCCGCCGAGGCGGTACGGGTCGGTGCGCAGGACTACCTCTTCCGGGACGAGCTCGACGGCAAGCTGCTCAGCCGGGCCATCCGCTACGCCGTCGAACGCAAGCGCGCCGACGTCGCGCAGCACCAGCTCACCGAGTCCCGGCTGCGGGCCCAGGAGAACGCCCGTCTGGAACGCGGTCTGCTCCCCACACCGCTGCTCAACGGCTCCGACCTGCGCTTCGCCGCCCGCTACCGCCCCGGCCGCAGCCGTGCGCTGCTCGGCGGGGACTTCTACGACACGGTCCGTACACCCGACGGAACGGTCCACGCGATGATCGGCGACGTCTGCGGGCACGGCCCGGACGAGGCGGCGCTCGGCGTGGAGCTGCGCATCGCGTGGCGGGCGCTGACACTGGCCGGACTCTGCGGCGACGAACTGCTCTCCACGCTCCAGCAGGTCCTGGAGCACGAACGGGAGAGCGAGGAGATCTTCGCGACCCTCTGCACGGTCGACATCGCCCCCGACGGCCGCCGCGCGGGCCTCTGCCTGGCGGGTCACCCGGCACCGCTGATCGCCCGCCGGGGACAGGTGGCGCAGCTGCTTCCGTACGAGGACGGCGGCCCGGCGCTCGGCCTGCTGCCGCGCGCCCGGTGGCCGCGCCGACAGGTGGAACTGGGCGGTTCCTGGAGCCTGATGATGTACACGGACGGACTGATCGAGGGCCGGATCGGAGACGGTACGCAGCGCCTCGGGCAGGACGGAATGGTCGCGATGATCAACCGTCAGCTGGCCGAGGGGCTGACCGGCGAGGAGCTGCTGGAGGCGGCCGTCACCCACGTCCGCGAGCTGAACGGCGGCGAGCTGACCGACGATGTCGCGGTCCTGCTGCTCGACCGCGACCAGGAGGTCATGCGCCGCCCGGCGCACAACGGCGACCGGGGCCGGAGCATTCCGCGCCCCTGCCCCGGACAGGTGTCACCCGCAGGCGCTCAACGCCCGCCGTTGTAGGGCCCGTACGGCCCGTCGCTGCTCGAGCCGCCGCGGCGATTGCTGCCGCCCGTGATGGCCTTGAGCGCGGGCCGTACGTCCACGAAGAACACGATGGTCGCGACCAGGCCGGCGATCTGCACGAAGATGATGGGCACCCAGAGGTTCACCACCACCGTGATGCCGAGGATGATCAGCCAGAACGTCTTGGTCTGCTTGTCGGCGGCCCGGTAGGCGTCCTCGCGAGCGACCGCGGCCATGATCAGGGCGACCACGGCGAGGACGAGCATTGCCGTGTAGATCAGCCCGAGGAATGAGTTGAAGCCTGAGAGCAACATGATGTGCACCGCCTAGTACGTCGATGAGCGCCTCGCGGCCAAGGTACCGGGACAACGACCGGGACACCCCAGAAGGTGCCCACCCGTTCTCCCGGCACACCTGTCGGCCATCGCGCTACTTGGCGGTGGGCGGCGTGGTCCTCTTGGCGGCGGGCTTGCGCGCGGGCGCCTTCTTGCCGGGCGCGGGCGACGGCTTGGCCTCCGCCTTGACGGTCCTGGCGGCGGGCGCGGGCTTGGCGACCGGCTTCGGCGCGGCCTTGGTCCCCGCCGCGGCCTCCGGCTTCGACGCCGGCTTGGACTCCTTGCGCGGCTCGACGACGACGGCGATCTCGACGATCTCCTCGGCGGTCTCGCCACGCCACGTCCGCACGGTCTGCTCGCCGCGCTCGGCAACCTTCTCGTACGTCTCCCGGGCCCTGACCGCGTACTCCGCGGCCACGCCCACGCCGCGCAGCGCCAGGTCCTGGGCGCTCTCGCCCAGCTTCTTCAGATCGGTGTCGAACGCCCCGATCACCTCGGTGACCTTGGCCTGGAGGGTGGCCTGCGCCTCCTTGGCCTGCCCGGTCACCTTCTCCTGGACGACCTTGGGGTCGGTGTTGCGCACGGCCTCGATGCGCTCCGGCGCCTCGGCCCGCAGCTGCTCGATCAGTGCCGGAACCTTGCGCGCCTGCTGCACGGCGAGATCGGCCGTACCGGCGGCGAAGTAGAGGGGGGTCGGGTCGGTGAGGGTCTTGCGCAGGTCATCGGTGATGGCCATGACTGTGGTCCTCCCGGATCATCAGACTCAGTGTGAGGGTTTTGAACGCTTTGAAGGTGTATCGGCAGCACTGCCGTCGGCATTGAAGGGCGCGTCCGCACCGGACGCACTCCCCTCCTCACCCCCGGGCTCGTCCTCGAACCCGTTCTCCTTGCGGAAGGACTCGTAGATCTGCAGCAGCACGCTCTTCTGCCGCTCGTTGATCGACGGATCGGCCAGAATCACCGCCCGCGTCTCCAACTCGTCCCGCTCCCGCTCGTCCAGGATCCCGGCCCGTACGTAAAGGGTCTCGGCGGAGATCCGCAGCGCCTTGGCGACCTGCTGCAGCACCTCGGCACTGGGCTTGCGCAGCCCGCGCTCGATCTGGCTGAGGTAGGGATTGGACACCCCGGCGGCATCGGCGAGCTGCCGCAGCGACAGCTGCGCGGTACGCCGCTGCTCACGCAGGTACTCGCCGAGATTGCCGACGTTGAGTGATGCCATACGTCGATGGTGGACCCTCGATGCTAACTTTTGCAAGCAGACGCTTGCAAAAGTGTTCCGAACCACTCGTACGGGCCCGTTGTGCCTGAGCAAGCTAGTTGTCACCTGAGCAGGACAACTGTCACCGATCGGCTTGGCGGACTCCTGCGCGCTTGCGACTTTTCGAGATAGATGACATCGAGTCGTGCTGGCTGACACCGAGCACGTGCGCAGCTGGCCAGCGACGGCCGACTCCGTCGTCGGAATGTGGTCGGGGCATGATTCCGCTGTGCATGAGGACGAGAACAAGCGCGTGAGCGCGCGGTACACGCTGACCGAGACTGAGAACGGCCATGTCTGGGGCGTCTGCGCCGAGGCGGAGGGAATGTTCAGGGAATCCCAGCGCGGGACGTACGAGCTGTTCGGTTGGGTTCCGGAGGAATCAGGCGTACCCACTTGGGTCGGCAGCCGGGTGTGGCTGGTGCCGGACGATGAGGCACTCGACGCCTGGCTACTGGAGGACGCAGAGGGCTTGGAGCAACTCCCCGGGACGGACAGTCTGCTGCTCACCGGCATGGACGACTATGAAGGTCCGCCGGGGGGGCACAGAGGGCGCGTTCGCCTGCACGACGGGCACCGCTGGCTGGGCTCCTGCCGGGAATTCACCCGTGTCCTGTCGCCCGAGCAGGTGCCGCCCCCGCTGGTCCTACGGGGGCTCGCCCAGAGTGATCAGCTGAGAGTGGCGCTGATGAAGGGCACCCGGCGGGCGCTGGATCTGGAGGAGGCTGCTCTGGAGATACGGGACGGCGAAGGTGAGCTACTTACTGATCGGCTGCTGTGGGCCACAGTCAGTGGCTGGCGCCCGTCCGCCTGCGGAGCCGACCTGATCGACCTGGAGCTCGACGGAGGCCGCTTCACACCCGTTCCCGAATACGCCCGGCCCATCTGGGAGCAGTGGCTCTCCGGGCCGCCGGACGCCGTGAACGCCTGGGCCGGCCTCGATACCCGCCGCCGCGGGGCCTGGCATGACCTCGTCCGAGAGCGGGCCTGTCGGCGCACCCACTGCGACCGGCCAACCGGTCACCCCTACGAACTAGACGGCCAGCACATCACCGACGAACCAGCCCTCTACCTGGCACTCGGCGAGGCTATCAACGGGCCCGGCGGTTACTTCGGCGGCTGTCTCGCCGCCCTTGACGACTGCCTGCGCGGCACCTTCGGCTACACCGCCCCCGCCACTCTGCTTTGGCGAGACGCCGCGACCGCACGCGAGTACCTGTCCCACGCCCTGACACCGGATGGCCAGCCTTACGACCTGTTCTCCGCAGTCCTTGAGGCCCTGGACCAGGGTGGCATGGATGTCACTCTGGCATGAGCTCGCGCTGGCGGATCTGACTTCTGACCTCGCGGTCCGTCGGGTTGGATGGCGCCGTGGCGAGACGACACAAGACGAAGAAGAAGTGGCCTCCCTTCGGTATACCGCGGGAGATCATCCTGCTGTCGGGGCAGGACGTATGGCCCTACACGTTCATCGCCGACGACTCGGGTGGCGGATGCGGCAAGGTCGCGATGCCCACCGACGCGGCCCTTGAGGACGTGCAGGCGGCGGTCTTCACGCCGCTGGCGGATCTCACCCGCACCTTCCACGGTGTCGAGATCGGCATCGGGGCTTGACCCGGGATCGTGGACACCGGTTGTCATGCGGCGGTGGTCAGCGTAACTGATCGTTGTTCGAAGGCGTTCGGGCTGATCTGGCCGATGCTGGAGTGCCTCCTTCTGGTGTTGTAGCGGGTGGCCCATCGGAAGACCGCGAGGCGGGCCGATCGGGCATCTGACCAGCGATTCTTTCCCTGAAGCGTCTCGCGTTTCATGGTCGCGTTGAACGACTCGGCGGCGGCGTTGTCCGCGCTCGTGCCCACCGCACCGCGCGATCTAACTACGCCGAGGTCGGTGCAGACCTGGGCGAACTCCTTCGAGGCGTATTGCGCCCCGTTGTCGCTGTGGAAGATCGCTCCGCGCAGGCCGTCGGCGCCCCGGACCGCCGCCGCAGCCTTGAGCGCGTCGGTGACCAGCCCGGTGCGCATGTGGTCGGCGATCGACCAGCCCGCCAGGCGCTTCGAGCACAGGTCCAACACCGTTGCCAGGTAAAGGAATTGGCCGCTCCCGACGGGGAGATACGTTACGTCACCCACGTACTTCGTGTTCGGCGTCTTCGCGGTGAAGTCGCGCCGTAGCAGGTCGGGAACCGGTGTCGCCGACGGCTCGGGGATGGTGGTGCGGACCTTCTTGCGCAGGTGGAAGCCGACGATGCCTCGCGCACGCATGACCCGTGCGACGCGTTTGTGATTGACGCGTACTCCGGCGTCGCGAAGCTCGGCGGTGACCCGCGGGGCGCCGTAAGTCCCGTCGGACTCGGCGTGGATGGCGGTGATCCGCTCGGCGAGGTCGGCATCCGCCCTGACCCGCCCGGCCCGCGCGTCCGCGCCGGCGATCCAACGGTAGAACCCGGACCGCGAGACGGCCAGGATCCGGCACAGCCGCTTGACGCCGAAGGCGCCACGATGATCGTCAACGAACTGGAAGCGACTGCTCACCAGCTGGTCTCCGCCGCAAAATACTTCGCGGCCCTCCGCAGGATCTCCCGCTCGAGCTCGAGTTCCTTCACTCGCGCCCGCAACTGCCGGTTCTCCTTCTCCATCGCGCTGGCCTCGCCGGCGCCGGGCCGGGCGGCCTGCTCGGCATCCCGCACCCAGGTGCGGAGCGTCTCGTGGTTGACGCCCAGGTCCTTGGCCACCGACGCGTACGTCCCACCCGGGCTGGCGTGGTACAGCGCGACGGCATCAGCCCGGAACTCAGGCGACTACTTCGACGTCCCCAACGGGAACTCCTGTTCTTCGGATCCTCACGATCCAATGATCAGGGTGTCCACGATCAAGGGCTAACCCCCGAGTTTCCCGAGTACCCGATGTGGACGGGGAAGGAAGAGTCACCCGTGTGCTGGTTTTCCGCGCCGGGGAAGCTCTTGCGGCTCGACGGACTGAGTGACCACAGCTGGCTGCACGTTCGGGGAAGTACCTTCGCCGACCTGGAGTCGCTCTGCGCCGCCCTCCCCGGCCACTGGGTACGTGGGTACTCAGAGCCGTTGGAAGCCGACGAACTGCCTTTCTAGGCATCCGAGGTCTGCTTGGATGACCGGGAAAGTCTGTGAATCGAGCGCAACGGGGGCGTGAGGATGGCTGATCCGTACATCATTCTCAACGAACTCGCCCAAGAGCTTCGACCGATGCCACAGGGAATCGAGTGGTTCGAGGGCCTCTCGACTGAGGAGCAGTCCAACACCCTGCGCCTCCTGTCACATTTCTGCATTCGGGCCCGCGCTACCGCCGAGGACGGCCCGGAAAGTATCCGACGCGCCGGGCTCCGCGCCACGCACACACCGGCAGTTCTGATCACACGAGGGCGGATCGACCAGCAACTCGGGAAGATCGCCAGTCTCACCCCGCACGACGAGCGACTCAAGTCATTCCGGCTACTGATCGCGGTGCTGGCCGTCGCCGACGAACGCCGACGAGAGCGCTTCTGCTCCGACGGTTGCGGCCACGCGTGGCATCGCCTGTCTGTCGACACCCCCGAAGCCTCGGCCTGATCCCTCGCGCTTTCGCGGCTACCGGGCCAGTGGCCGGAGGGGAAACATCGCGCTCAGCCTCGGCAGTTTGCGCATCGCCTCGTCTTCGCATCGCACGTCCCACTGCTCGCCGCGCGGCCCTGGATTGCCGCCTACAGCGCCCTGCTCGGCTTCGACGGCTTCATAGAATGCGTCGCCGCAGTCGTCATCCGCGCGGGTCTGTAGTCCATACGCCTCCATGGCGACGTAGTCGAGAGACTCCCACTCCGGCCAGTCGTCGTTCCAGAGCTCCCGAGGGCGACCCACCAGGCACTGAACCTCTGGAGTGTCGGCCAGAGAGTCGGGATCGATCACTGCCCGCACGAAGGCTTCCCGACCGATCCCCACCATCCACAGGCCGAAGTAGCAGAATCCGTCGTCCGAACACCAGCCGCCGAAGATCCGCTCCGCAGCAGCCCAGAGATCCCAGGTGAAGGCTTCACGCGTCACTTCGTCCAGGCGAACCTGGAACTGCACGATCTCTGTCAGCGGCCTCCGCGACAATTCGTCACGCAACCACGCCAGCCGTTCGTCCCGGCCCCGCGTCTGCCGTCGGCACTCTTCGATGAGCTTCCAGAAGGAATCGATGTCCACGGCGGCACTGTGCCAGGCACCTCTGACACCGCAGGGTCGGCGAACTATGTTCGAGCAGTGGAGAACACGGAGATCATCATCAAGCTCACCTCTGATGAAGCGCTGGTCCTGTCGGACTGGCTGGAGCGAGTGCAGATGACGGACCTCAGCCGTCTCGTCGACGACGAGGCAGTCTGGGCGCCCATTCATAGGCTGGCCGGAACGCTCGACAAGTCCCTGCCTGGGATCTTCGCAGCGGACTATGGCGAACGCCTGGACGCGGCGCGTCGCAGGCTTCGACCCGCCTCAGACGATCTCGCCAGTGATCACGAAGACTCTGACTGAGCTGGCTCGCAGCATCACTCACATGAGGGGTTTCAGCCCAAAACTTCTGGTGGATTCCCATTGATTCTGGACAGTGAAGTCCATGGGGTTGGGTGGGACGAGTGATACGGCACCGCTGGACGTGGGCGGATTCGAAGTCGGTTGGCGGGATGCCAAAGGTGAACACCGCCGACCGCTGAGTGAGGCGGAGGAGGTCGAGTTCGAGACGGGACTGCCAGTACGTGGCTTCCCTTCATACCGCGGCCAGCGGAACTTCCCGGGCCTGTACTGGTCGGCCACAACAGGCGGGCATGTGGGGTTCGAGTCGTGGCTGGAGCGGGATCACGCGATGCTGCTGGACTTCACACCCGAGGTGACTGGTCTGCTGTCGCAGCCGCTGTGGCTGTTCTGGCAGAACGACAAGGGCCGGGTCGAGGCCCTGCTTGCCGAGCAGCACGGGGCCGGGGTGGTGCCGATGCCGTCGAAGACGACGTTCTACCGGCTTGTCGAGGCAGTGAGCGCGGGCACGCACGCCTTCGGTTCGGCTGCTTCCCGCCGCTCCCAAGCTCGTCGGCCCGAGGGAATGTTCACGCCGTCCGCGGCCTGCCGACCGGGCGAGCTGGTGCAGATCGACACGACTCCACTGGATGTGCTCGTGATCCTGGAGGACGGGGTGAGCGGTCGTCCGGAACTGACTATCGCCGTTGACGTGGCGACCCGGACAATCTGCGCGGCGGTGCTGCGGCCAGCGGGCACCAAGGCGGTCGAGGCGCGGGATCACCAGGCCAGTCCTCGCCCATCGCCCCGCAGATCTCCAGCTCTGCCGACGGCACGGCATCTGGGTAGACGGCAACCGCCACTACCGTGTCGGTCACCTACCGGAGCTCGGTACCGCTGAGCACCGACACCGACGGATCGCCCGGCGCTTCCCCGACACCCTGGAAGCAGCGACGAAGGAAGCGCAGCACTTGGTCCGCTCATGGCTCCTGAACAAGAAGCAAACCTCATCTGCTCTCACGCTGGAACGACCGCCTCGCCCAGCTTCCTCCAAAGGAAGCCATCTACGGGAACATCATCAGGCGACGCGTCGACGAGCGGGAGTACATCGCCACCTATCCAGAGTTCGTCACGCTGCTGGGCATGCTGGCCGATCCTGCTTGGCGGGCACTACGGGAACCTGGCCGATGGACGAGCCTCAGCCAGCACCGGCGCACCATCGACTCCGTCTACACAGAGGCCGAGCACCGGCTGAACGTCCCCACTCTCCGCGAGAAGCTCCGTCCCCACGCCTTCTCCAACGCCCCCCTCTTTCGCTGGACCGACTCCCTGGGACGATCACTGATGCTGGTGACGACGCCGGACGACTACGACGCCCTACGGGATGAGTCCCACCAGAACTGAAAGACACCAGGCCACGGCCGTACCGTCCGACAGAACAAATGGGACCGTCTCAGCTCGCGCTAAAGCAGGCGCAGCAACGTCCAGATCCACTGGGCCGCCCGGCTTCCAACCCGTCCCAGCAGAACTGACAAGGCCCAGGTCAGATACACCTCCTCGATCCAGATCTTTTGGGAACGGACATCTGGCCCGGAATCTGGATCATCCCGACGCCCGGGCACACCCAAGGGCATCAGTCGCTGGTCCTCCGGCAACGCGACGGCACAGTAGTCCTTGCCGGTCAGGCACACGCCTTCGCTTCCCACTTCGCGTCCGAGCAACTGGCCCGCCGCGCGGCACTTCACGGCGTGGAGCAGCCGCTTCCTCCGTATCGGCACTGGCTGGATCGACTCGCCGACTTCGACCCACGACGTGTGCTCTTCGCCCACGACTGCTCGGTTCTGGGAACCGCCGGAGGCCGAAGGCCGCTGAAACCGGACACTCGTCATGCCGGATGTCCGTTCCCGGTAGACGTAGCGAGTCCCGGTGGGACAGGGCCAAGCAGAAGCCTTGGTTGACCTTCACCTTGGGGGAGCCCACAGCATCGGTGGGGCCGGGCGATGTGCTCGGCATGAGGAGGAGCGAGCATGGAATTGCTGACCATCGGAACGTTCGCGAAAGCGTCCCGGCTGTCGCCGAAGGCTCTGCGTCTTTACGACGAACTCGGCCTGCTGACCCCCGCTCGCGTCGACCCGGTGACCGGCTACCGCCTCTACGCACCGGAGCAACTGGACCAGGCCCGACTGGTCGCCTGGCTCCGACGCCTGGGGATGCCCCTGGCCCGTATCCAGCACATCTGCACGCTGGAGGCGGATTCGGCGGCCCAGGAGATCCGCGCGTTCTGGGCCCAGGTCGAAGCCGATACCGCCGCACGGCGGGACCTGGCCACCTTCCTCATCGACCACCTCTCCTGGAAGGACCCAGCCATGTCCCCGATCGCCAAGCCCCTGGGCATCCGTTACGCCGCTCTTTCCGACACCGGCCTCGTCCGCGAGAGCAACCAGGACACCGTCTACGCAGGGTCCCGTCTGCTCGCCGTCGCCGACGGCTTCGGCAGTCAAGGAGCCCCCGCCAGCGCAGCCGCCGTCGACGCGCTCAAGCACCTCGAAACCAACAGCATCCCGGCAGGCAATCTCCTCGATGTCCTCGACGACGCCATCGAACAGGCCAAACAGGCGGTGCACGGCGTCTCCGGGGCCGGCTCTTGCTCCGAAGAGGCCGGGACCACGCTCACCGCGATGCTCTGGACCGGCTCGCAACTGGCCCTCGTTCACATCGGCGACTCCCGCGTCCACCTCCTGCGCGACGGAGAACTGTTCCAGATCACGCACGACCACACCATGGTGCAGTCGATGGTCGACGAAGGACGCCTCAGCCCGGAAGAAGCCGCCTCCCACCCCCAGCGGTCACTGCTGATACGAGCCCTGGGCCAAGGAGCCGACGCCACCCCCGACATGCGTCTTCACGACGCCCAGCAGGGAGACCGTTACCTGCTCTGCTCCGACGGTCTGTCCACCGTCGTGCCGACCGAAGAAATCCGCCGGGTGCTCTCCGAGATCAGCGATCCGGAGCAGGCCGTCAGCGAACTCATCGCCCTCGCCAACGGCTCCGGCGGCCCCGACAACGTCAGCTGCGTGGTCGCCGACGTCACGGAGCTCCAGCAGTAGGAGCGAGCGGCATGCACTTCGAGTTGCACCAGATCCGCTCTCATGAACTCATTCGCGAGGCGGACGAACACCGACTCGCTCAGCAAGTCAGGAGAGCCGAATCGGCTCCCCGATCCATTCGGGCCAGCACATGGCGACCGACTCCACGGCGCCTGCTGGCTTGGCTCCGCGGGTGAACCATCACGCTGCCTACAGTTGAGCGGGACACTGACCGTCGACCTGTCCCGTGAAGCCGTGGCGAGCTGTTGGTGCTGGTGCTCTCGCGCTCGGCAGTCAGGATGGCTGGACTTGGTCGAAGAGTGCGAGGGCTTCGGCGGGGTCCGGGCTCACGAGGCGTTTGAGACATCCTTCGCAACCGGCCTGGACTGGGTCCTCGACGCCGTGGCCATCAAACTCACCCGGCCGGATCACCCCAGGAACGCCGCGACAGCCGCGGTGAAGCGGTCGGCGTCGTCGAGCCACGGGTAGTGCCCCGCCCCCGACTGCACGACGAGCGCGGCTTCGGGGAACAGCGCGGCGAATCCGGCCACCGCCCGAGGCGGGCTGTTCAGGTCGAACTCCCCGGCGAGCAGCAGGACAGGGGCCCCGAAGCCGGCGATCGCCGCACGGGTGGTGTCCGGGCCGAAGGCGCCCTCCGCCCCGAAGCCGGCGGCGGCCTCCGGGTTCTCCGGCCGGCTCGCCGTGCAGTGCTCCCGTGCCGTGTCGTCCCACCGGCCGTAGAAGAACGGGGCCACGGCCGCCCAGTCGCCGTCCGTTCCCCGGGTGATCGCCTCCAGCGCGGTGGACGCGGCCGGGTACCACGGCTCGCCCTTGCGGAGCGCAGCGAGCTCGCGGCGCTCCTCCCCGGTGATCTCGATGCCGACGGCCCGGGTGCTGGGGGTGATCAGGGCGAGTCTGCCGACGCGCTGCGGGAACCGGGCCGCGTACAGCGTCGCGATGTTCGTACCGGCCGAGTGGGCGAGCAGATCCGTCCGGGGAAGGCCGAGGTGTTCGCGCAGGGCCTCGACGTCGTCGACGAGGCGGTCGCAACGGTAGGACGAGGCATCCTCGGGGACCGCGGACCCTCCGGTGCCGCGCAGGTCCGGGACGATCAGGCGGCGGTGACCGGACAGGCCGCCGAGTTCGCCCAGGTAGCGGGAGTCCGCAGGGCCTCCCGGGATGCAGACGAGCGGATCGCCGTCCCCGTACACGCGGTAGGCGAGCCGGGTTCCGTCGGACGCGCAGAAGGTGGTCATACGAGCGATCCTGACAGCCATAACCAGGTTGTACAACCTGGTTATGGAGAGGTGGTCAGGGTATATAACTTGGTTGTGGCAGGTGGAGAGAAGGACACGCGGCACAGCCCCGGGGCGCTGACCGAGGAACAGGCCGAGCGGATGCTCGCCGGGATGAACGACGTCATCCGCGCGGGCGAGGAGATGCGCGGGCTCCGCGCCGAGATGATCCAGATGTTCATCGGCTTCGGCTGGACCCAGGACCGTATCGCCCGGCTCACCGACATGAGCCAGCCCGCCGTGTCCAAACAGGTGAACAAGCACCGCTCCGCCGATCCGGCACCCCCGATGGACCTCTCCCTCGACCAGCACGACGTTCCGTGGCTCGAGGGGCGCCTGTGGGGGCTGGCCGAGGACATCTCCGAGACGTACGCCGACACGGCCCGCTGCACCCGCTGCGTCAGCGCCCTCGCCCGGGGCAGGAAGCACTTCACCCCGGAGAACGTCGACGAACTGCGGCGGCTCGTGGAGGACGACCTGCGGCGGTACGACAGGGAAGTGTCCGATGCCCACCCGGACGCGAAGGCGTTGTCCCGTGCCCATCGGGACGCGTACGACGAGATCAGCCGCGGTCTCGACGTACCGTCCAGGCAGTCGGCCGGTCAGGCGGCCGATCCGGCCAGCGCCCCGGCCGCCGCCGCCCCGCTCGGCTCGCCCTCCGCACGCCGCACCCTCGCCCACCGGATCCAGCGCGACCGGCTCAGGGACGGCTCCTGAGCCCTCGGGCGGGTTTCAGCCGCTGCGGGCGCGGGCGGCGAGGGCCGGGCCGAGGTATCGCATCCGGCCGCCGAACCCGGTGACGCGGTGAGCCGCGAACCGCTCCCCCTGACCCCCGGCTTCGAGGACCCCGCCGCGGAGTGAACACGCGGCCCGTGAGCCGCCACCACCGGCCCGCGGGTCACCGCCGACGGCCCTTGATGTCATCGCCGACGGCCTTCGCGGCCACCCCTGACGACCCATGCCGCACCTGCGCGCGGCGGGGAGGCTCTAGGATCCCGCCCATGGCACCCGACCCCGGCTACACCTGCTCCCGCTGCGGCGGACACCACACGGAACTCCCGATGGGGTACTCGACCATGGCACCCGATGTCTGGGACGCGAGCCTGGAGAGCGACCCCGACAGCATGCTCTCGACGGACCAGTGCATCGTCAGACACGAGCACTACTTCATCAAGGGCCTGATCGAGATACCCGTGGCGGGCAGCAAGGAACCGTTCTCCTGGGGCGTCTGGGTGTCGTTGAGCCGGGAGAACTTCGGCCGCGCCCTCGATGTGTGGGAGACCCCGGGCCGGGAGTCCGAGAAGCCGTACTTCGGCTGGCTGACCACCGAGTTGGGGCTCTACTCCCCCCGTACGACCAACCTCAAGACCAACGCGCACACCCGCCCGATCGGCCGGCGCCCGCTCATCGAACTGGAGCCCACCGACCATCCGCTGGCCGTGGAGCAGCGGAACGGGATCACGCTCGACCGGGTGCGGGAGATAGCCGAAGCGGTGCAGCACGCCGAGGACGGCCGCTAGGAACCTCTCGGCCGCGCCCGCAGCCCGCCGCTCCTGCCCCTACTCCCGCCCCGGCCGCAGTCCCGACCCCAGTTGCGCGAAGCCCCGCTCCGCCGCCTCGACGGCGTCCCCGTGGATCCGGTCCGCGCTCTGCCCCTCGCTGATCCGCCGCCAGTTGTCCATGGCCAGGATGCGCAGGACCGCGACGATCTGGCCCGCGGCCAGCCGGTCGGGCAACCCGTCGCCCAGGGCGCGGGCGAGAGCGGCCTCGGAGCGGCCCTGGTACGCGTAGAGCCTGGCCACCAGGGACGGCGTCCCGTACAGCAGCCGGTGGAACGCCAGCACCTCGGGCGCATCGCAGAGGCCGGTGATCGGATCGTGCCGCTCCAGGCCGTCCAGGAAGTGGCGGCGCAGCGCGTCCAGCGGGGACTCGCCGTCCGCGCGGGCCGCGACCACCCGGGCGGACTCGTCCTCGTGATCGGCGAACCGGTGCAGGACCAGGTCCTCCTTGGACGGGAAGTACCGGAACAGCGTCGGCTTGGAGATGTCCGCGGCGGCCGCGACCTCGGCCACCGAGACCTTGTCGAAGCCGCGCTCCAGGAACATCGTGATCGCGGCGTCGGAGACGGCCTGGTACGTCAGCCGCTTCTTCCGCTCACGCAGGCTCGTCGGAGCGTTCGGCCCACGGGACGCGTCCTCGTCCGCCGCCGCGCCGGGCCCGGGCTTCTCTCCGCTCATGACCATGAAGCGTACGCCTTTGACGTCAACCGGACTTGACGCCCGCCGCCCGTCCGCCCGCCCGCCCACCGCCCGGCCGTCACCTGAACGCTGCCCGTCCGCCGCACACCGGGGCGCCTTCCGGTGCGCCGCCGGGGCGTCTCCCCTACCCCCGCTCCCGGACCAGCGCGTCGATCCCGTCCAGCACCCGTTCGAGGCCGAAGCGGAACTCGTGGTCGGGCTCCTCCGGGCCCCACAGCGCGCCGGACGCCATCAGCCGGGAGAGCGCGGGGTGGCGCTCGGGGTCGACCAGCCGGCTCAGCGTGCGGGCATAACCCTCCATCACCTCCTGCGCCGGTACGCCGCGCGCCTCGACGGCGGCGTCCAGATCACCCATCAGCAGCGCCGCGTTCCGCACGAAACCACCGACCAGAAGGATGACGGAGACCGCGTCGCCCGGCCCCAGACCGCTGCCTTCCACCGCCGTACGCATCCTGGCCACGCTCACCACCGCCGACAGCGGTACGGCCCGCATCGCCGGGTACGACGTCGTGGCCGACCGGAGCCGGGTGCGCCGCGCGATCAGCCTCACCGGGCAGTACGCCGCCGTCGACGAGACGCAGACCGGCGAGGAGAACCTGCGCATGATGGCCCCGCTGACCGGCCGCTCCCGGGCTGACGCGCGCCGACGGGCCGCCGAACTCCTCGAACGCTTCGGCCTCACCGAAGCGGCCCGCCGCACCGTCCGCACGTACTCCGGCGGGATGCGGCGCAGACTCGACCCGGCGGCCGGACTGGTCGGCAGCCCGCAGCCGGAGGTCTTCTTCCTGGACGAGCCGACGACCGGTCTCGACCCGCGCAGCCGGCAGGAGCTCTGGCAGGTGCTCCGCGACCTCGCCGCCAAGGGCGCCACGGTACTGCTCACCACCCAGTACCTGGAGGAGGCCGACCGGCCGGCCGACCGCATCGCCGTCCTCGACCGGGGCCGGAAGGTCGCCGAGGGCACCGCGGACGCGCTGAAGTCACGCGTCGGGGGACACCGCCTGGACCTCGTCATGCCCGCCTGGCCTCACGGCTTCGCCGGCCACCAGCCGATCACCCCGGCCATCGAGTCCCTGCGCGGCCTCCTGCTCCCAGGTCAGCGCGATCCAGGGCGAGTTGCCCACCGACTGCTGCTGGTGGCGATGGCGCTGTCGGGCGCGCTGTTCAGGGTGCGGACGCGGTGACGGCGGAGCCGGGCGGGGTAACGGCGGAGCCGGGCACGTCGCTCGGCAGCATCCGGCTCAGAACACGTCCGGGCACCAAGCCCGCCGCCCCGCCCGGAACACCCCGTCCGCCAGCGCCGCCGCGCCCGGGGTCAGTTCCTCGATGCGGTCCAGGGCCGCCAGCCGCAGGGCCGACTCGTCGCCCAGGTAGAGCGTCCCCAACTCCCTTACGTCCAGCGCGATATCCGCGTTGCGCGTCGTCGGGGTGCAGGTGGCGCCGGCCGGGGAGGCGTCCAGGTGGAAGCGGCCGGCGGTGAGGCCGGTGGCGTCGTGGATGTCCAGGACCAGGGAGCCGGGGACCGCGTAGGTGCGGGCCTCCAGTGCGCGTACGACGTCCAGGACGCGCACCCACAGGAAGTCCGCGTGCGTCACCACGCGGGCCGCGCGCGGGTCCGGGAGGAGCAGCGGGAGGAGATCGTCGGGGGCGCGGTTGCCGGTGCGGATCGTGGTGACCCAGTCGACCGAGCAGAGGAAGTGCCACAGCGCCCGCTCCGCCGCCGGGGTCGTCGCGATCATGCTGCGTACCGTCGCCCGGTTCAGCGGCTGCTTGGCATCGCCCCAGTGGTCGTCGGCGCGGTAGACGAGGAGACCGTCCACGGTGCCCTCGGCGTCACGGTGGACGGCATGGAAGGGCTCGGTCCAGTTGTCGTTCGGGAAGAGCGCGTTGCCGGTCGTCAGGTCCCACCAGCGGTCGCCGCGGCTCACCACCCCGTGCTGCCGGGCCCGCAGCCGGTCGTGGAGGGCCGGCCCCAGCTTGCGCACCTCCGGCGTGTCCACCAGGTCGATCCGGCCGCCGTCCCGCGCGGACGCGCCGGACAGCCGGGGGTCGAGGCCCGCCCGGGGTATGTCGATCTCCCACTCGGTGGTCCAGGCCGCGGGGCCGAAGCCGTAGCGCCCGTAGATCGGGTACTCGGCGGCGATCAGGGTCGCGGCCACATCGCCGCGCTCCTTGGCCGCCGCCAGGTCCGCGGCCATCAGCCGGGTGAGCAGCCCGCGGCGGCGGTGGGTGGGCGACACGGTGACGTTGGTGATCGCGTCGGCCGGCACCGTCGCCCCGCCGACGACCGTCAGCTCCTGCGCGAACGAACGGAACGTCGCCACGCACCGCCCGGCGTCGAACACCCCCTGGACGCGGGCCAGATCCATATGAGGCAGCCGCCCCGCCACCTCCTCGTCCGACGGGGTCGGCGCACGCAGGAAACCGGTGTTCACGGCGCGCCGCCAGTCGGCGAACTCGGACTCGGTGACGGGACGGGCCTCAAGGCTGTTCATGCGCCCCACGCTAGACACGGCGGTTCGGGATGTCGCCCGCTTTTCCCGGTGTCCGGGACGCGGTCCCGGACCGGGTGCGGGAGCGCGGCCGGGGACCGGGTGCGGGACGCGGTCCCGGACGCGGGACGCGGTCAGGGACGCGGGACGCGGTCAGGGACGCGGGACGCGGTCAGGGACGCGGGACGCGGTCAGGGACCGGACGCGGTCCCCACCCGGCCGGTGCGCCGGGTCAGAACGCCGCCCGGATCTCCCCGACCTCCACGCTGCCGCCCAGCAGCGGCGCCCGGCCGATCCGCGACACCACCGGGGAGTCCACACCGAGCAGGCCCAGCACCCGCGCCAGCACCGGGCCGAGCGCCCGGGTCGAGCCGTCGTCGATCTTGAAGGCCAGCGCCCTGCCGTCCGCGAGCGCCACCGCCTGGACCGCCTCCGCACCCATCTTGGACAGCGTGCCGGGCACCTCGCGCATCAGCCAGGTGTCGGGGCGGCGGGTGCCCGCCACGTACTCGGGGTGGGCGCGCATCGCGTCCGCCACCCGGCGCTCCGCCGTGCCCGGCGCCGCCGTGACGAACGTGCGGAACGCCCGCGCGAGACCCACCAGGGAGAGCGCCATCAGCGGCGCCCCGCAGCCGTCCGTGCCGACCGCGGCGACCGGTTCGCCCGCCGCCTCCTCGACCACCTGATGGACGAGCCGCTGGAGCGGGTGCGCCGGGTCGAGGTAGGTGGCGGGGTCCCAGCCGTTGCGCACGCACACCGCGAGCATCGCCGCGTGCTTGCCCGAGCAGTTCATGGTGATCCGCTCCCGGACGTGGCCCGCGGCGAGATACGTCTCCGCCTCGGCCGGGTCCAGCGGCAGATCGGGCGGGGTCTGGAGGTCGTCGGTCGACAGTCCGTGCTCGGCGAGCATCTTGCGTACGAGATCGAGGTGGAAACCCTCACCCGAGTGGCTCGCGGCGGCCAGGGCCAGCCGCTCCCCGGACAGGTCGAGCCCGGCCCGCAGCACGGCCGCGGCCTGCATCGGCTTGTTCGACGACCGGGGGAAGACCGGCGCCGCCGGATCACCCAGGGTCAGCTCGACGCTGCCGTCGGCGGCCAGGACGACCAGCGAGCCGCGATGGTGGCCCTCGACGAAACCGGACCGTACGACCTCGGCCAGCACGGGTGGGGCGGGGACCGGGTCGGATATGGCGGACGGGGCTGCGCTGGAGGTCATGGTGGCCTTCCGGGGACGGGCGGGACCCGCCCCCGGAGGGATTGCCTCAGGCGAGCAGGTCGTCTACTTGTGCTTCCCCGTCACGGTACCTGCGGGCGATCTCCCCACCACAGTCGTCCGCGGTGCGCTGAAGCCGGTGACGGCGCCGGGAGACCTGCTGTTCGTAGCGGACCAGGCGCCCCATCGCGGTGTGCAGCTCTTCGTCCGTACGGGCGTCGAGGTCGGAGAGTTCGACCTCGGCGAGCGTCTCGGCCGCCAGCTGCCGGTACTCGTCGCTGCGCGGTGTGCTCAGCGTGACGTGCCGGGCGGAGGAGCGGTGCAGCGACGGGGCGTCGGCGAGGATCTCCGAGAGCCGGTCCACCACCGGCGACTCGGGGTCCCGCCGCCGGGCCTGCTCGGCCCGCAGGATGTCGATGCGCCCCTGGACCAGCCGCCGCACATAGCTGAGGTCGGCCTCGTCGCGCTGCGCGTCGCGGCGCAGTGTGCGCAGCTCCGGCAGCCGCAGGGCGCGCAGATCGGGTGGGGGCGCGGCAGGGCCGTCGTCGGAGTCGTGTCCGGTCCGCTGCACGGGTGGCCGCAAGGTGCTCGGACCGGTACCCGCACTGCTGTTGACACCGGCACGCGTGACCGGCACGGTACCCGGGGACTGCCCGGTTCCATGGGTGCTCATGCTTGTCCATCCCCTCGACCGGTGCGTCGGCGCACCGCCTCCGAGCATCGTGCCACTCCGAGGGTGCCGGTGGAGGTGTTCTGTACCCGTTCAGCCCAAGATAGGTTGGTCTGTATGCGTGCAGTGGTACAGAGAGTGGACGGCGCGAGCGTCACGGTGTCCGACGCGGACGGCGAGGGCAGCGGCCCCGCGGTGGTCGGTGAGATCGTCGGCGAGGGCCTGTGTGTGCTGGTGGGAGTCACCCACGGGGACACCTCGGAGAAGGCGGCGCAACTCGCCCGCAAGCTCTGGTCGGTCCGCATCCTGGAGGGCGAGAAGTCCTGCTCCGACGTGAATGCGCCGCTCTTGGTGATTTCGCAGTTCACTCTCTACGGGGACGCTCGGAAGGGCCGCCGGCCCACCTGGAACGCGGCCGCCCCCGGCGAGATCGCCGAGCCGCTGGTCGACGAGGTGGTCGCGCGGCTGCGGGCGCTGGGGGCGCAGGTGGAGACGGGCCGGTTCGGGGCGGACATGCGGGTCTCGCTCACGAACCACGGCCCGTTCACCGTCATCGTCGAGGTCTGATCCGGCGGGCAGGACTCCGCTCCGGCGGCCGGTGCACGGGCGGCCGGTGTACGGGCGGTCGGTGTACGGGCGGGCAGTGCACGGGCCGGCAGCGCACTGCCGCGCGCCCCGCTACGGCTCGACGACCGTCTCCTGGGCCGCGGCCGTGTTCTCCCCCGCCAGCAGCTCCGCGTCCACCGCCACGTTCCGCTTCACCAGGGCCAGGGCGATCGGCCCCAGCTCGTGGTGGCGAGCGGAGCTGGTGATGAAGCCCAGCTGACGGCCCTCGGCCCCGTCCGCGGCGAGCCGGATCGGGGTGCCGTGCCCGGGGAGCAGCACCTCGCTGCCGTCCAGGTGCAGGAAGACCAGGCGGCGCGGGGGCTTGCCCAGGTTCTGCACCCGGGCCACGGTCTCCTGGCCCCGGTAGCAGCCCTTCTGGAGGTGGACGGCGGTGCCGATCAAGCCCAGCTCGTGCGGGATGGTGCGGTGGTCGGTCTCGAAACCGACGCGCGGACGGTGCCCCTCGATGCGCAGCGCCTCGTAGGCCAGGACCCCGGCGACCGGGCCGTTCTCCGCCGCGTACTCCTCCAGACCGGCGCGCGGCAGGAACAGGTCACGGCCGTACGACGTCTCCCGTACGGTGACTCCGTCCGGCACCGTGGCGATGGAACCGGCCGGCAGGTACACGACCGCGAAGTCCTCGGTGCGGTCGGCGACTTCGACCCGGTAGAAGAACTTCATCGACTCCAGGTAGGCGATCAACTCGCCCTGTGTGTCCGGCTCGACGTGCATCCACACGGTCTCGCCGTCGTCGACGAGGTACAGGGCGTGTTCGATGTGCCCGTTCGCGGTGAGGATCAGGGACTCGGTCGCCTGCCCCGGTGCGAGGTCGGTGACGTGCTGGGTGATCAGGAGGTGCAGCCACGCCAGCCGGTCGCTCCCGGTAACGGTGACGACGCCGCGGTGCGACAGGTCGACGAGGCCGGAGCCGTCGGCAAGGGCACGTTGCTCGCGGAACAGGTCGCCGTAGTGCGCGGCGACGCCTTCGTCGCGGCCCTCGGCGGGGACGGCGCCGGGCAGGGACAGCAGGGGGCTCTTCATGCGACCAGCGTACGACTCCGGCTACTGCCCGGGTCCGGGAGTCCGTTCCGGAGCCATCCGGGCGTCGGGCCCCGGGGCCGGCTCCGGGGACCGGCCGGCCGCCTTCGCGGCGCAGTCGGCGCAGCGGCCGAAGATCGCGAAGTGCTTCATGTCCGTCTCGAACCCGAACGTGCCGCGCAGCTTCTCGGTGAACTCGGAGACGATGTCGACATCGGCCTCGATGACGTTCGTGCAGTCCCGGCAGACCAGATGGATGTGGTGATGGCGGTCGGCCAGGTGGTACGTCGGGGCTCCGTGGCCCAGATGGGCGTGGCTGACCAGATCGAGCTCCTCCAGGAGCTCCAGGGTCCGGTAGACGGTCGAGATGTTCACCCCGGACGCGGTCCGGCGCACCTCGGACAGGATGTCGTCGGGCGTCGCGTGTTCCAGCGTGTCGACGGCTTCCAGGACAAGCTGCCGCTGCGGCGTCAGCCGGTAGCCGCGCTGCCGAAGATCGGTCTTCCAGTCGGTGCTCACCACAGCCCCCAGTGTAGGTCCGGGTGGCGGCCCGCCCCCAGCGGAATACGGAAAGCGGAACGCGGAAAGCAGAAAGCGGAACCGGAGCCCCGAGTGGGGTTCGGGGCGACCGCTCGCGCCCTACTTGAAGAACGCGATCCCGTCGTCCGGCAGGTCACCGAGGCTCTTCGCCATCGCCGCGACCTCTTCGGGGGTGACGACCTTCTTCAGGTGCGCCGACATGTACGGCCGCAGCTCCACCTCGGGCGTGGACTTCTCGCCGACCCACATCAGGTCGCTCTTCACATAGCCGTAGAGCCGCTTGCCACCGTTGTACGGGCCGGAGGCCGCGGTCCGGGCCACCGCGTCGGTGACCAGGTCGATCTGCGGCTTCTGGTGGGCCAGCTCGCCGTACCAGATCTCGATGACGCCCTGGTCGCGGACCATCACGACCTCGACCTTGCGGTCCTTGTCGATCCGCCAGTAACCGGACTCGGACTCCAGCGGCCGGACCTTCTCGCCGTCGGCGTCGAGCACCCAGGTGTGCGAGACGTACTCCAGGAAGTCCCGGCCGTCGTGGCTGAAGGAGACCTCCTGGCCGAAGTTGCACTTCTCGGCGCCGGGGAAGTCGGACACACCCGCGCCCGCCCAGTTGCCCAGGAGGAAGGCCAGCGGGACGAGGTCCGGGTGGAGGTCGGACGGAATCTCGATCATGAGCGGCTCAGACGATCTGTGAGGCGGGGGGACGGGGAAGCGCGGACACCGGGGAACCGGCACCGCGCGGAGGCACGCAGGAGAGGTGTCAGCGCTGACCCTGGTACAGCTTCTTCACGGTCAGGCCGGCGAAGGCGAGGGTGCCGATACAGACCAGGACCAGCAGGGTGGTGAAGAATGCCTCAAGCACGGGAGCTCCTCGAACGAGCGGTATGGCAGCAGTACGGGCCGGGTCCCAGCGTAATGGGTGGGGGCCCGGCCCGTCGGTTCGGGGCTTGCCGCGAGGCGGGTCAGCCCAGCAGCTGGTTCTGCAGGATCACCGTCTGGTGGAAGGGGATGCGCTCCGTCCCCTCGGCGCCCCGGCGGGACTGGACGAGCAGGGCGACGGTGTCCCCGGCGACCAGGTACGCCTGCCGGACCTGGGCGGCGCCGAACGGCTTCGGCTCGTCGGCCACGTAGGACGTGGTGTTCTCCACCTTCCCGCCGCCCGACCATGTCTCGTCCAGGTCCATCCGGGCGGCGCCGGTCAGCGGATCCCCTGCCGAGGCGCCGATGTGGCGGCCGTCGCGGAACGCGTCGGCGTAGGCCGTCGAGTTGAACTGGAGCAGATAGATCCTGCTCGACGTGCCGTCCGGCATGGTCCAGCCGCGTGCCGCGATGTGCCGGAGGGCGGACTCCATCAGCTGGTCGCCGACAGCGGGGCGGGCGCTCTTCCCTTCTCGGAGACGAGCTGCTCCGTGCTGACCCAGCCGCCTGTCAGCTTCTTGTCCGGCGTTGCTCCGGCCGGGCCGGGAGCAGCAGCCTGCGCAGGTCGGCGTGGTGGACCTCGGCGGTGTTGCCGTCACTGAACGGGCGGGGCGCGCCGGGCGGGAGCGCGGGCAGGCTCAGCCGGGGGAAGTCCCAGCGCCCGTCGCCCTCGGTGGCCAGCCCTGGTACGTCGGTGCGCTCCGTCAAAATGATCGTGTGCGCCGTACCCGCGCCGAGGCCGCCGAGCACCAGCGGGGTTGTGCGGCCAAGGATTACAGTTCGGCGCATGCAGAAGAAGCTCGTGATCAAGGTGACCGCAGGTGCCGACTCCGCCGAGCGCTGCTCGCAGGCGTTCACGGTGGCGGCGGTCGCCGTCGCCAGTGGCGTGGAGGTCTCGCTCTGGCTGACCGGGGAATCCGCCTGGTTCGCCCTGCCGGGGAGGGCCGCCGAGTTCGAACTCCCGCACTCCGCACCGCTGCCGGATCTGATCGAGTCGATCCAGGCTGGAGGTCTCATCACTCTCTGCACCCAGTGCGCGGCCCGTCGCGACATCACCGAGGAGGACGTCCTGGAAGGCGTGCGGATCGCCGGGGCCCAGGTCTTCGTCAGCGAGATCATGGCCGACGGCGTCCAGGCCCTCGTCTACTGATCGAGCCGGTCCCTCAACGGCGGCGCTTCTTGCCGTCGAGCTCGTCCCACCACTCGTCGGACTCCTGGTCGCCGGTGGGGTTCTCCTTCTTCAGCCGCTCCCGGATGTCCGGGTCCGGCTCGTCCCACCAGCGGTCCTCCGGCCCCTTCCGGTTGGCCACAATGGCCGCGACGGGCGGGATGACCATGGCGATCACACACATGATGATGGCGGCCGGAACCGACCAGAGCCTCACGAAGGCCCAGGCCGAGACGAAGAGGACGAGACATCCGCCCATCATCAGGAAATATGCGCGACGGCGTCGAGCGTACATAAATCCAGCGTAGGCCCGATCCGCCGAGCCAGCCGCTCCTGGACCGGACGGGGCTCCGCCCGGACGGCACGAAGGGCCGTACCCCGGTTCAGTAGGGCGTCCAACCCCCTGGGGTACGGCCCTTCGGCCGGTCCGTCATCCGCTGAGCGGCGCCAGGTCCTAGACGGCGATGGCCACCTCGGAGAGGCCGCCCGTCTGTGCCACGACCGTGCGGTCGGCACTGCCGCCCGGGACGAGGGCGCGCAGCGTCCAGGTGCCCTCGGCCGCGTAGAAGCGGAACTGTCCGGTCGCCGAGGTCGGGACCTCGGCGGTGAACTCACCGGTCGAGTCCAGCAGGCGGACGTAGCCGGTGACGGGCTCGCCGTCGCGGGTCACGCTGCCCTGGATGGTGGTCTCACCGGGCTTGATGGTCGAAGCGTCGGGGCCGCCGGCCTTTGCTCCACACATGGTGTTCTGTCCTTCTGGTCGGGGGTCGTGCCGGTCGGGAAGTCCGCGTACCCACGGGGTCGCACACCTCCGGAGTCGCCCGCCTCCGTAGGTGCGTACCTCCGGAGGTACGCACCTACGGCGTCGCGCGAAGAGCTACTTGCTGGCGCCGAGCTCGATCGGCACGCCCACGAGGGAGCCGTACTCGGTCCACGAGCCGTCGTAGTTCTTGACGTTCTCCTGGCCGAGCAGCTGGTGCAGCACGAACCAGGTGAGCGCGGAGCGCTCGCCGATACGGCAGTAGGCGATGGTGTCCTTCGCCAGGTCGACCTGCTCGGCCTCGTAGAGGGCCTTCAGCTCTTCGTCCGACTTGAAGGTGCCGTCGTCGTTGGCGTTCTTCGACCACGGGATGTTGCGGGCGCTCGGCACGTGGCCGGGGCGCTGCGACTGCTCCTGCGGAAGGTGGGCCGGGGCGAGCAGCTTGCCGCTGAACTCGTCGGGCGACCGCACGTCGACCAGGTTCTGGTTGCCGATCGCCTTCAGGATGTCGTCGCGGTAGGCGCGGATCGACTCGTCCTGCGGCTGGGCCTTGTAGTCGGCGGCCGGACGGGACGGGATCTGGTCGCCGTCGACCAGCTCGCGGGCGTCGAGCTCCCACTTCTTGCGGCCGCCGTCGAGCAGGCGGACGTCCTGGTGGCCGTAGAGCTTGAAGTACCAGAACGCGTAGGACGCGAACCAGTTGTTGTTGCCGCCGTACAGGACGACCGTGGTGTCGTTGCCGATGCCCTTGCCGGACAGCAGCTCCTCGAAGCCCGCCTGGTCGATGAAGTCGCGGCGGACCGGGTCCTGGAGGTCCTTGGTCCAGTCGATCCGGATCGCGTTCTTGATGTGGTTCGTCTCGTACGCGGAGGTGTCCTCGTCGACCTCGACGATGGCGACCTTCGGGTCGTCGATGTGGGCCTCGACCCAGTCGGCGTCGACCAGGACGTCACTGCGGCTCATTGTGTTCTCCTCCGGGGCAGTCTGCGGCGAGTTGGTGCGGGATGCGGATGTACGGGGCGCGGGTTCGGCGCGTGCACAGGGGCATCGGGATGGCCCCGACGCATGGTCGAAGGGCCGGGAATGCGGGAAATCGACGTATCCCGCTCAGACAGTGCGACAGAGCATGGCGGCGACACGGCACAGGTCCACTGCCCGCCGCTTCGTGAGATCCGCCCGTCCCCGCTGTGGGAGACCGCTAATAGAGCACTGCATGGGACCGATCGTAGGGACGTACGGGCGGACATGTCACCGTTGTGTCACATAATGAGACACGATCATCCACCATGCGAGATACGAGACGGATCCGGCGCGCTCCGGGGCGGGTTCCCGGAGCGGGCCGCCCGTCGGGCATCTACGGAACGGACACGACCGTCTCAGTATGCGGCCCGGGGCTGTGACCTGATGTGACGTGATGTGACGCGGGGCTACGGAAGCGCGCCGGAGACCGCGTGCGGGCCCCGAGCACCGGGCCGCCGCCCTGTCGCGCGGCGGGAGCTGTCCGGCGAATGCTGTCCGGCGGGGAGCTGTCCAGCGGGAGCTGTCCGGCGAGAAACTATCCGGCGAGTGCGACGTCGGTGCCCGTCACCGAGATCTCGAGGCCCGCGGCGGTCGGCCGGATCGTCTCCAGCTTGAGGCCGCTCGGCAGTCCGCCGATCTCGCGCTCGAAGTCGGTCCTCTCGCGCACCACGCGCTCGAGGCCGGGGATTCCCTCGCCCGGCACCTTGTCGGCGTGCAACCGGACGGTGTGGCCGTCGGTCAAGCTGACGGTGGACAGGACGCTGCGCGAGATCGTGCGGCCGAGCACGGTGACCGCGCCGGTCACCTTCACCTTGCCGTTGGCGCCGTACTCGATGGCGACGTCCTCGCCGGCCGCCTTGGTGAGGTCCTCGTACGAGACGACGGCCGTGCCGGTCGCCCGTGCGGCGGTGACGCCGGAGAAGCCGTTGGTCAGCCGCACCTGGTGCAGTTCGGCGTTCATCCTGTTGATCCGGAGACTGCGGCCGTTCGCACTGGTCTCGATGCCGCTGATCTTCACGTCGACCTCGTCGAGCTCCGATCCGGCGACCTGGGTCAGGAACGGAAAGCCCTTGATGGAGACGTCCGTCGAGCCGATCTCCGCCCCGGAGACCTTCACCCGGTCCGCCACCAGCGACTCGGCGAAATACACCGCCGCACGGTCGACGGCGATGAACACGCCGCCCAGAATCACGACGAAGACCAGCAGTATTCGCAGCGCACGCATGCCCGTTCTCTCCCCCACCCGCGTCCGTTCGGACCCGTGGCGCCCGTGAGCCTACTGCGGCCACACGCCACACCCCGTGTGATCGACGAGCGGAAGCCCCCCACCGGTTCCCCGACGGGGGGCTTCGGCCCGACTGTGACGCATGTGACGCGCGAGACGCGTGAGACGTGACGGTTACGGGTTGCGGGTTACGAGATCGCGCGGCCGATCAGGTACACGGCCGGCGCGGCCGCGGTGAGCGGCAGGGCCACTCCGGCGGTCATGTGCACGAAGCGTGACGGGTAGTCATAGCTGGCCACCCGCAGCCCGATCAGCGCGCAGACACCGGCGGCGAGGCCGAGCAGCGCACCCTTCGCCCCCAGATCGGTGACGGCGCCCGCAGCGGCACCGGCGCCCGCGGCGACGATCAGCGCCGCCCCGACGGAAGCCGGTCCGGGCAGCGGCAGCGCCCGTGCGAGCACCGCGAGGGCGACGGCGACCCCGCCGACCGTCACGGCGTCCGGGACGGCCGCGAGGTGCCCGGCGGCCAGGACCGCGAGCGCGGCCGAGGCGACGGTGGCCATCAGCCCCTGCATCCGCTCGTCGGCGCCCGCATGGCTGCGCAGCTGGAGTACGACGGTGAGCAGCACCCAGACACCGAGCGTGCCGAGGATCGCGGCCGGGCCGTTCTCCCGGCCCGCGGCCAGCAGCACCACGTCGGCGACGAAGCCACCGGCGAAGGCGAGCGCGATGCCCTGTCGGGCCGGCCACATGCCGTTGAGCCGGAACCATCCGGCCGCGGTCACCGCCTGGAGCAGCACCAGCGGAACGACCAGGGCGTATGAGCCCACGGCCGCACCGAGCGCGAGCAGCAGCCCGAGCCCCGCGGTGATCGCGGCGGGCTGCATCCCGGGCGCGATGATCGGTGAACGGCCCTCGGCGCGGGCGCGCTGGGCGTCCGTGATGCGGCTGTTGCCCAGTGTGGTGGGCGCGCTGTACCCGTTGTCGGCCTGCGCGGCGTCGGCGGAGGCGGCCGCCGGAGCGTGAGCGGCGGGAGCCGCCCGGACCTCCGGGGGCAGCGGGTACGCGCCGGACGCGCCCCGCGGCGGCAGACCGGCGGCGTCTACGGCGGGCTGGACGGGCCGGCCGTCGGGCTCGGCGCCCCGCACCGGCTGCACCGGCTGCGCGGGCTGCCGCCTCGGCTGGATGGTCGGCTGGTACTGGGTGTCCCAGGTCTGGCCCTCCCAGGTCTGCGCGACACCCTGCTCCCGGGCCGGCCAGTCGTCCCCGGGCTGCGGCTGCGGAGCCTGGTGGGGCTGCGGGGCCTGGTGCGGCTGCGGAGCCTGGTGCGGCTGCGGAGCCTGGTGCGGCTGCGGAGCCTGGTGCGGCTGCGGAGCCTGGTGGGGCTGTGGGGCTGAGTGCGGCTGATGGTGCTGCGGAGCCTGGTGGGGCTGCTGCGCCTGCTGGGGCTCGTACGGCTGCTGTACGGCCTGGTGGGTCTGGTGCGCGGCCCGGTACGGCTGCTGTGCGGCCTGCTGCGGCTCGTACGTGCCCTGCGGCGCCTGCGGTGCGTACGGGGCCGCGTCGCCCGCGTGGGGAGCCTGCTGCCCGTGGGAGGGTTCGCCGTACGGCTGACCGCCGTGGGGCTGCTGCTGCCCGTACGCGGGATCCGGGTAGCCCGCGCCTCCGTACGTCTGGTCACCGTATGCCTGCCCGCCGTACGACGGATCGGCCGGATCCACGTACGGCTGCTGCTGCCCGTACGAGGGCTGCGGGGGCTGCGGGGGCTGCGGCTCCTGGCCGTACGGCTCCTGCGGCTGATGCGGCTGATGCGTGTACGGATGTTGCTGATCGCTGCTGCTCATGTTCTGCGGTTCACCCTCCTGCGAACGGCGGGAGCACCTCGACCGTGCCGCCCTCGGCAAGGCGTACGGTCTCATGGCTCCGGGTCCCGACGGGGTCACCGTCGATGAGGAACGAACACCTTTGCAGCACTCGGGTCAGCTCGCCGGGGTGCTGCTCGCGCACCGCGTCGAGCGCCTCCTCGAGCGTCGCAGCGGCGTACGACTCCTCCGCCGTTCCGGCAGCGGCCTTGGCGGCTGCCCAGAACCGGATCGTTCCCGCAGGCATGGCGGCGGCTCCTCTCGTCTCGTCTCGCGTCGGCTGTCCATCATCGTTCACCGCGTCATCGGCTCGTCGCCCAGTCGGCGATGCGGATGAGCAGGGGCTCGTCCGCCGCGTTCTCCGCGTGCCCCATGCCGCGCTCCAGCCAGAGCTCAGCGGCCCCGTCCGCGGCGTCGGCCAGCATCCTCGGGTGGTCGAGCGGGAAGTACGGGTCCTTGTCGCCGTGCACGATCAGCAGCGGCGCCGGTGCGATCCGCGGGATCGCCGCGACCGGGGAGAGCGGGACCGGGTCCCAGTCGTTGCGGTCGATCCGGGTCCCGAAGCCGTACCGGCCGACCAGCCGGCCGGCGGGACGGGTGACCACCCAGTGCAGGCGACGCATCGGGGCCGTACCCCGGTAGTACCACCGGGCCGGGGCACTCACGGACACCACCGCATCCGCGTGCGCCTCCACATACGCTTCCGTGCGCCCCCCGCGCACCGGAACGGCCCTGGCGCCCTCGCCGTCCGCCACGGGATCCATATACAGCGCCCCGTGCCGGAGCACCACGGAACCGCCCATGGAGAACCCGACCGTAACGACACGCCGGTGCCCGAGCGACCGTGCCCAGGCCACCGCCGCCGCCAGGTCCAGCACCTCGCGGTCGCCCACCGTGGACCGTCCGCCGGAGCCACCGTGCCCCCGGAAGGAGAACGTGATCACCGCCGCACGCTGGGAGAACACCTCCACGGCACGCCGAACCGCGGGGCGGTCCGCCGAACCGGTGAAACCGTGCGCGACGACGATCGCCGTACCGGCGTCGCCGGTCTCCGTGCCCACGCCGTCATCCGCCGTACACGGGTCGTACACCGCCTCGATCCGGACCCCGTCATCGGCCCGCAACGTGGTCCGCGACGGCCCGCGCGTGATCAAGGGAACAGAGGAACTCCGAAATCGCCCCTCGGACACAGAACTCATGTGGGCTATTCTCCTGTGGAAGAGGATCCGGGCAATGCAGCCCCCGGGTCCTTTTGTGCTTTCCGCGCGTTGTTACGGCGACGTTTCAACAAGCTCAGCGGTCCTGGGCGCGGGGCCGCAACCGTAAAACCCGTATGACGAAACGTCATACGGCACAACACGAATAAGCGTACGAAGCAGTGCCACATACTCCCCCGGGCCCCGCCCGGGAGTGCCCCTCTCGCAGGGAACGAGGAGGACCGACGTAATGGGCGAGCCAACCGTGCACGATCATCGACCGACGACCCAGGCAGGTGGGCGGCGATGACTTCACTGCTGCTCCTGACGAATGCCCTCCAACCGTCGACGGAGGTGCTTCCCGCGCTCGGCCTCCTGCTCCACAGCGTGCGGGTGGCGCCCGCCGAAGGCCCCGCTCTCGTCGACACCCCCGGTGCCGACGTCATCCTCGTCGACGGACGGCGCGACCTGCCTCAGGTCCGCTCGCTCTGTCAGCTGCTGCGGTCCACCGGACCCGGCTGTCCGTTGATCCTCGTCGTCACGGAGGGCGGCCTCGCGGCCGTCACCGCGGACTGGGGGATCGACGACGTGCTGCTGGACACGGCGGGGCCGGCCGAGGTCGAGGCGCGGCTGCGACTGGCCACCGGCCGGCAGCAGATCACCTCCGACGACTCCCCGATGGAGATCCGCAACGGCGATCTGTCGATCGACGAGGCAACGTACAGCGCCAAGCTCAAGGGCCGGGTCCTGGACCTGACCTTCAAGGAATTCGAACTGATCAAGTATCTGGCGCAGCACCCGGGACGGGTCTTCACCCGTGCCCAACTGCTCCAAGAGGTCTGGGGCTACGACTACTTCGGCGGCACGCGGACGGTCGACGTACACGTCCGGCGGCTGCGCGCCAAGCTCGGCCCCGAGTACGAGTCGCTCATCGGCACGGTACGCAACGTGGGATACCGCTTCGTCGCACCGGAAAAGGTGGAGCGGGCGGCCGCCGAGGAGGCCAAAGCGGCAGCTGCGAAGGCTGCCGCCGAACCCCTCACCCGTTCGGAGCAGCCGGCGGTAACCGACGTCTCGGGAGAAGCCCCGGTCCGGCCTGCCAAGAGGTAGGTCCATCCGCGTAGACTGCCGCGCGTGGCCAAGGTGACGCGGGACGATGTGGCAAGACTGGCGGGGACGTCGACCGCGGTGGTCAGCTACGTCATCAACAACGGACCCAGGCCGGTTGCCCCGGCCACGCGCGAGCGGGTACTCGCCGCGATCAAGGAGCTGGGCTACCGGCCCGACCGGGTCGCCCAGGCGATGGCCTCACGGCGGACCGATCTCATAGGGATGATCGTGCCGGACGCGCGGCAGCCGTTCTTCGCGGAGATGGCGCACGCGGTCGAACAGGCCGCCGCCGAGCGCGGAAAAATGGTGCTCGTCGGCAACTCCGACTACCGCGACGAGCGCGAGGTCCACTATCTGCGGGCCTTCCTCGGCATGCGGGTGTCCGGACTGATCCTGGTCAGCCAGGGCCCGAGCGAGCGGGCCGCGGCCGAGATAGAGGCGTGGGACGCCCGGGTCGTGCTGCTGCACGAGCGGCCCGAGGCGATCGACGACGTCGCGGTCGTCACGGACGACGTCGGCGGCGCCCAACTCGCCACCCGTCACCTGCTGGAACACGGCAACGAGTACGTGGCGTGCCTCGGCGGTGTGGAGTCGACCCCGGTGGTCGGCGACCCGGTCGCCGACCACGTCGAGGGCTGGCGCCGGGCGATGCACGAGTCGGGGCGATCGACAGAGGGCCGGCTCTTCCAGGCCCCGTACAACCGTTACGACGCCTACCGGGTGGCGCTGGGTCTCCTCGCGGGTCCGGACCGTCCCCCGGCGATCTTCTGTGCGACGGACGACCAGGCCATCGGGGTGCTGCGGGCCGCGCGCGAACTGCGGATCGATGTGCCGGGCGAGCTCGCGGTGGCGGGATTCGACGACGTGAAGGAAGCCGGGCTGACCGATCCGCCGCTCACGACGGTCTTCTCGGACCGCCCGGCGATGGCGCGGGCGGCCGTGGACCTGGTGCTCGACGACTCGCTGCGGGTGTCGGGCTCGCGGCGGGAGCGGCTGAAGCAGTTCCCCTCGGCGCTGGTGGTGCGGCGCTCGTGCGGCTGCGGTGAACCCACGGCGGCGCGGGCGCCGCTCGCGTAGGGCTTGTACCGGTCGCCGTAGGGCTTGTACCGGTCGCGTGGTTGTGGGCCGGTCGCTTGGGTTGTGGGCCGGTCGCTTGGGCCGTGGGCCCGGTTCTCGATCGGGCCGTGCGCCGGGTCCGTGATCAGTCCCGTGCGTCCGGTCCGTGATCAGCCCGTGCGACCGGTCCTTATATCGGGCATACGAGGTTCTGCCGGGCTTCTCAGGGCGTACTCACGCTCCTCTCATCTTCGCTGGACACTCTCGTAGACATGACAGAGAGCCAGCGCCCGAGCGGCGAGTACCCGACGTACCCCTCGTACGGCAACGGCGACGCGGCCTACCCGCCGCCGCCGTCATACCAGCCCGCGCAGCCGGTCGGCACGGGCCCCGGAACCACCATGTGGCCCGCCCCCGGAGCGGCCGACGGGCACACCGGCGGTTCGGGGCACGGCGGCGGTGACGGGCTCCACAGTCCCGGGCTGCCGCAGCCCGCGCCCGAGCCGCCCGCGTCCCGGCGCCGGGCCCGCCGCCCGGTCGCGCTCCTCGCGGCGGTGGCCATCGCGGCGGCGGTCGTCGGTGGCGGCACCGCCACCGTGATCGGGCAGCTCACCGACCAGGGCACCAACAGCACCGGCAGCGGCATCATCCCCGGCACCACCGTCTCGCAGAGCAGCAAGGGCACCGTCTCCGGCGTGGCGGCGGCCCTGTCGCCGACGATCGTCGAGATCAACGCGACGTCGACCGCGGGCAAGTCCACCGGCTCCGGCGTGATCATCACCTCCGACGGCGAGATCGTCACCAACAACCACGTCGTCGCGGGCTCCTCCCCGGTCAAGGTGACGCTCAGCACCGGCAAGACGTACACCGCCGAAGTCGTCGGCACCGACCCCGACAAGGACCTCGCGCTGATCAAGCTCCAGGGTGCGAGCGGGCTGAAGACGGCCACGCTCGGCGACTCCTCCAAGGTCGCCGTCGGCGACCAGGTCGTCGCGATCGGCTCGCCCGAGGGCCTCACCGGCACCGTCACCAGCGGCATCGTGTCCGCGCTCGACCGGGACGTCACGGTCGCCAAGGAAGGCGACAGCGGCCAGGGGCAGGGCGGTCAGGGCGGCGGACAGCAGTGGCCGTTCGAGTTCGGCGGTCAGCAGTTCAACGGCGACACCGGCAACTCCACCACCACGTACAAGGCCCTCCAGACCGACGCCTCGCTCAACCCGGGCAACTCCGGCGGCGCGCTGATCAACATGAACGGCGAGATCATCGGCATCAACTCCGCGATGTACTCGGCGAGTTCCTCCGGAAGCTCGAACAGCTCCGGCGCGGGCAGCGTCGGCCTCGGCTTCGCCATCCCGGTGAACACCCTCAAGGCCGACCTCGGCACCCTGCGGGCCGGCAACAGCTCCTGAGGGCGGCGCGCGGGGCCGGGTCCGGGAGCCGCGACGCCGACGCGCCACGAGCGTGCGAGGCTGAGAACCACCAGCACCCGGCATCCGCACCCCGCCCCAGACGCGAAGAAGAGGACGAAGCAGCGATGAGCCCCGCCGAAGACGATCCGCAGCGCATCCTGATCGTCGACGACGAGCCCGCCGTGCGCGAGGCCCTGCAACGCAGTCTCGCGTTCGAGGGATACGGCACCGAGGTCGCCGTCGACGGTCTCGACGCCCTCACCAAGGCGGAGTCGTACGATCCCGATCTCATCGTCCTCGACATCCAGATGCCGCGGATGGACGGGCTGACCGCCGCCCGCCGCATCCGCGCCACGGGCACCACCACGCCCATCCTGATGCTCACCGCCCGCGACACCGTCGGCGACCGCGTCACCGGACTCGACGCGGGCGCCGACGACTACCTGGTCAAACCCTTCGAGCTGGACGAGCTGTTCGCCCGTATCCGGGCCCTGCTGCGCCGCAGTTCGTACGCGGCCGCGGCGGGCGGCGACCTGCCCGACGACAACGTGCTGGCCTTCGCCGACCTCCGGATGGACCTCTCCACCCGCGAGGTCAGCCGCGGCACCCGCCGCGTCGAGCTGACCCGCACCGAGTTCACCCTGCTGGAGATGTTCCTCGCGCACCCGCGCCAGGTGCTGACCCGCGAGCAGATCCTGAAGGCGGTGTGGGGCTTCGACTTCGAGCCGAGCTCCAACTCCCTGGACGTGTACGTGATGTACCTGCGCCGCAAGACGGAGGCGGGCGGCGAACCGCGCCTCGTCCACACGGTGCGGGGTGTGGGGTACGCGCTGCGGTCGGGTGGTGGGGACGGATGACGGGGCCCCTGCACCGCCTCCACGCCCTGCCGCTCCGCTCGCGGCTCGCGCTGCTGGTCGCGACGGCGGTGGCGGTGGCGGTGGCGGCCGTCGCGGCGGCCTGCTGGGTGACCACCCGTGACCGGCTCACCGAACAGCTCGACACGACCCTGAGCCAGGTCAAACCGACCATCGAGGACATCCGGTGGCTCCAGTTGGGCTGTACCGGCCGGCTGCCCACCGACGTCCGCCTGCTCACCCCGTACACACTCCAGCTGGTCTCGGCGACCGGCACGGACCCCTGCACCCAGCCGGACAAGTCCGCGATCCCCATCCAGACCGCCGACCGTGCGGTCGCCGCCGGACTGCGCGACAGCGCCGTCCACACCACCGATGCCAAGAACGGCACCGAGATGCGCGTCTACACGCGCCCGGGCCCGCCGAACAGCCCGCCCGGCCTCGCCGTGTCCGTTGCCATGCCGATGGACCAGGTCAACGGCCCCCTCAACGAACTGGCCCTGGTCCTCCTCATCGTCTCCGGCATCGGCGTCATCGGCGCGGGCGCCGCCGGTCTGTGGGTGGCCCGCTCCGGGCTGCGCCCGGTCGACGAACTCACCGAGGCCGTCGAGCACGTCGCCCGCACCGAGGACCTGACGGTCCGCATCCCGGTGGCGGGCGAGGACGAGATCGCCCGCCTCTCCCGTTCGTTCAACTCGATGACCGCCGCGCTGGCCTCGTCCCGCGACCGCCAGTCGCAGCTCATCGCGGACGCGGGCCACGAGCTCCGCACCCCGCTGACCTCGCTCCGCACGAACGTCGAGCTCCTCGCCCGCAGCGACGAGACCGGCCGCGCCATCCCGCCGGACGACCGCAAGGCACTGATGTCCTCCGTCAAGGCCCAGATGACCGAACTGGCCTCGCTCATCGGCGACCTCCAGGAACTGGCCCGCCCGGAAGCCGCCGGCCCGGGCCCGCTCCAGGTGGTCGCACTCCACGACATCGCACGCACCGCCCTGGAACGCGCCCGTCTGCGCGGCCCCGAGCTGACCATCACGGCGGACCTGGACCCCTGGTACGTACGCGCCGAACCGGCCGCGCTGGAGCGGGCGGTGGTCAACGTGCTGGACAACGCGGTCAAGTTCAGCCCGGCGGGCGGCACGATCGACGTCGGCCTGCACAGCGGCGAACTGACGGTCCGCGACCGGGGCCCCGGTATCCCCGCCGACGAACTCCCGCACGTCTTCGAGCGCTTCTGGCGCTCCCCGTCCGCCCGCCAGCTCCCCGGCTCCGGCCTGGGCCTGTCGATCGTCGCACGTACGGTCCAGCAGGCGGGCGGCGAGATCGTCCTGCTCCCGGCACCGGGCGGCGGCACGGAAGCCGCGATCCGCCTCCCGGGTGCCCCGCAGCCGCCGCCGGACGCGCCGCGGGGGTGAGGGCGGCCTCAGAGCCTGTCGGGTGAATTACGACCCCACACCGGAAGCCGAATGCCATCCCGTCGGGCATGGGCGGGAGTCACGGCCGGCATCCCGGGTGGTCTGGGTGCGCAGGTCAAGCCGGACGGGCATGCGCCTTGTGGCCTGTCGGCGTGCCTGGATGGGCTGAAGTCGTCGTGCGGAGCCGACGGAGCTCCTCCGTGTCGTACGATCTGCCGCTGGTCCAGGATGGTGGCAACATCCCGCGGACACCCTGGACGCGCGTTCGTCTCCTGCGGCGCTCGATTGCTCGTCGAGCCGGCCCATGGCCACCGACCGCTGGTGGAACAGCTGGTAAGCGTCATGCTCGGACTCAGGGTCGCGCCACGGGT
Organism: Streptomyces brevispora; assembly: GCF_007829885.1. Taxonomy (NCBI): domain Bacteria; kingdom Bacillati; phylum Actinomycetota; class Actinomycetes; order Kitasatosporales; family Streptomycetaceae; genus Streptomyces; species Streptomyces brevispora. Next base: position 3,389,699 of record NZ_VIWW01000001.1, on the reverse strand, counting down.
GCGGGACCAGCTCGCCATGAAACGCGGCGAACATGGGGCCCGCCGTGGACGAGCCCGCGGGGTCGATCCCTGGCCGGACGACGTCGTGTTACTCGGACAACTGATCCCCTGGGTTCTGCTGCGGAACGGATCGGTGAGGACCCGGACGTTCATGCCGTGGCGCTTGCGTTTCCCGGAGTAGTACGGAGTGTCGGCGGCGATCCGGTCGATCGGCAGGAGGGTGCCGCTCAGGATCACGAACGCCTTGGTCCGATCACTCGGACCACTTTTATTCGCACCATTCCGGGTTGACCCCGTCGGGCTTGAACTTGATAGCCTCGTCGACGGTATAATTCCCGTTGGCGACTGTACTTCTGAAGATTTCTGCCCACTCGTTTGTGGGATTCTGCAGAACCTTGTTCAGCTTCTGGCTCAACTTCCTGCAAAGCGGCTTTTCCTGTGACCGTAACGCGATGCCGTATGATTGATCGGATGCGTTGCGCAAACTCGATTCATCAATTAATTTATATGGAGATGATTTCCCCTTGTCCGGGTGCTCGATCAGGCCGACCAGGATGACCTCATCCGACAGAAAGATGTCTGCCGCGTTTAAGAGTGCATCCAGGCAACCTTGGGTGGTATCTTTCTGAATACCCCCGATGGAGACATCGTTCTTCCGTTCATCTTCTACTAGTTTTGCGGCCGTAGTATTCTTCACGTAGCACACATTAAGCTTGCGAAGCGTGTTCGGTTCTACCTTTTTCCCCCTCAAGGCGAGGGCACCCAGGGGTGACTTGAGGTATGGCCCGGCAAAGATGAACCTCTCTTTTCTTCGGGAATCGTTCACCGAAATCGACGAAAACGCTATGTCGCTTCTCTTACCTCGCAGGGATTCCCGCCAGGTGTCGGCGTTCAGCATCGTTTGCGTGGACTTGTACGGAGGAATTAGTTTCTCCGCCAGGGACGGCTCGAATCCTTCGGCCAAAGTTTCCCCTTGCAGGGTTTGACTCAGGCCTGGCTGGTTGTTCTTGACTCCCACAAGGATTTGTGAATGATCTTTCGGGAGAGGTTCTTCAGAGGTGCCACCGTGGCATCCCGAAAGTTCCACGACCAACAATGCAAGGACTGCAGAGGCCGCCAGGGTGCGCCTGTGGCGCAAGCGTACGATCATGGCTTCGCTCTCCCTGTTCAACTCTGATGGAAAACAGCTGTCTCAATGTGTGGGGACAGCTCACAGTTGCGCTGGGGATATATGGTCAGCACAACTTCGAGACGCCGGATTCCCTTCGGCACCTCCACTTCAACCGTTCCATCCGACTTGACGGGATTCGTGGGGCGGGCGGCACCAAGGCGCCGGACATCGAACCTGGACTCACTGCAGTCACCAATACCCGGGTTGAGATCGATCAACAGGACGCGCACGGCCAAGCGGTCCAGGGTCTTGGGGACAGTGAGCGTCGCCTTCTCAGTCGGCCTCCACTTGTCGGGATCGGTAGGCCACTTGATCTTCTCGGTGACGTCGACCGGCTGGTTCGCATAGTAGCTCTGGCCGATCGTTCCTAAGACGAGAGTGGCGCAGAGAGCTATCGCGAGTGCGACGACTGTCGGTCGCCAGGCGGGAAGGAGAAGGTCGCTCTGCTTCTGCCAAGCCGCTGCCAGATAAGCGATGATCGCCGAAGACAGCAAAGTTGTCGCGGACAGGATCAGAGCCGCTGCGGCGATGCCGTCGGCTCCGAGTGCCACGGCCCGCCACATGCCCAGAGAGACGGCAGTGAGGACGACAGCGGCGAGAGCGGTGCCAATGATCGTATTCTCCCGTACCGTTGAGGGAGCAGTCGTCACCCACGAGGGTGACCGCCGCTGCAAGCTCTCACCGCACCAACGGGCTGTCGTCGCACTCGAGTACCTGCACCGTCACGACACTCTCACCCCACATCGCCGTCGCGCCCGGGATGGCTGCGGCCAGTATGGGACAGCCTCTTGCGGGAGAAGCACGCCGCACCTGTGTACCAATCTGGTGCGGATGCCCAGACCGCAGGGGTGACGCGAGTGTCCACACGGGATGATCACCTTGTTCTGTACACCTGTTTGGCTTCTGAGTGCACTTCGGGGGACCTCTTGTACCGCTTCACCCGCCGCACGGGCAGTGCTCTGACTGCCGTCGCGCTGATTACCGGCATGGCATCCGCCTGTTCTGACTCGCCTCCGGCGTCCAAGGCTTCGCAGCCCGAGAGGGCGGCGAGTTCCACCGTGGCTCCCATAGTGCAGCCGCCCTCCCGGTCCGGCAGGGAGCAGCTGAACGAGGAGGCCCGCAACTTGCTCAGCATGGCGGAGCGCCTGGAGTCGGACGAGAAGGGGTTGGTCTCGGCGGGAACCCTCGCAGTGCCCGGGCAGAACCTGGACGAGACCATCGAGTCCGGCACGGCCCTGCGGGTAGAGGTGGCGTGTGCAGGGGAGGGCTCGGTCACCTTCACGGTCTCCTCAGGCGCCGCCAGGACAGCTGAACGCGTCGACTGCACGCAGCCGATGACGAAAGGGTTCGACTTCACTACAGCCGGGCCGAGTCTCGCGATCCAGGCGGACTCACCCGAGGAAGACGGGGTAGGCACCGCCTACATGGTGAGCCACGTTTCCTGAATCGATCCGGCTGACGGCCCTGGTCCCGGATTCGGAGCACGTCCCGCAATTCGCGAGGCGGTTGTCCTGACCTGCGTGGTGAGTACCAGACTTGAGTACTGGTACTCACACCGTGCCGTTGCCGTTGAGGGAGATGTTCGAAGTCTCAACTCATCAGTGCTGGTGCCTCGTTGGTTCCCTGTCCTGCCGCACTCGACCTGCCTCATGCGCTGGTCGAGTGGGTCACGATGCTCATCGTCACCCGCGAGGGTGAACGCCGCTGCAAACTCCCGCCGCACCAACGCGCGCTCGTCGCTCTGGTGTACCTGCGCAAGCACGACACTCTGGCCCAGATCGCCGCGGCCTTCGGCATATCGGTCGGCACCGCCCACGCCTACACCACCGCGGTCATCGACCTCCTGACCGACCGGTCCCCGGGCCTGCTGAAGGTCTTGCGTGAGACCGACCCGGAGTACGTGCTGCTCGACGGGACGCTCGCCGAGTGCGACCGCGTGGGCGACGGCCAGGCCGACTACTCGCACAAGCACCGCCGCCACGGCGTGAACGTGCAGGTCGTGACCGACCCGGCCGGCCAGATCCTGTGGATCTCACCGGCCCTGCCCGGCCGGTGTCACGACTTGACCGCGGCCCGCACCCACCGGATCATCCGGATCTGCGAACGCCAGGGCGTCCCCATCCTGGCCGACCGCGCCTACACGGGCGTCGGCCCCCGGGTCACCACCGGACGCAGACGCCCGCCCAACGGCCAGCTGAATAGGGCACCTCGCCCTCATCAAGGATCTTGACGAACGCCGGTCGGCTGATGTCCAGCAGATCCGCGGCTTCCTGCGTGGTCAGCGTCGCGTTCACCGGGCGACCGTAACCGCCTTGCCCAGCTCTCCACTGACAGCAGTCATGCGCGATCAGCGTCGGCCACCGCCTGCCAACACCCGCCGCGCGGTTCCCCTCGGCCCCGCGCCGCGCGGGGCCGGCTCACGCATGATCACGGGTGCACGCCACAACGGGAGCGGTGCCGACCCCGCCCCCGAGAACGGGGAGTCGGGTCCTGCCGCCGACATGGATGGCCGCGTAGGGGCGAACGGTCCACTCGATCCACGTACCGCGATGACTGAGCGAGAATCCGCAGGGCTCCCCCCGATGCAGGGCCCCGAGAGCACCGATGCAGCCTCCGCCGTCGACCCAGCTCAGAGCCCGGTGCCGCTCCAGGGGCGGCAGCTCGGGGGCCAGTGAGCGAACGTCCACCCGGATCTGCCGGATCGCGTCCGCCGGCCTCGGGGTGGACGAGCGGCGGACCTCCGCGATCTCGTCCGCCTCTATCGTCCGGAACGTGACCCGCTCACACCAGAACGCTTGCGCGGCGGGGGCCGCGGGTTCGGGAACGCTCAACACGTCGCCTCCTGACGCTCACACAACAGACCTCCCTGCTCGCAACCGGCGTGACGAGCGACGAGCAGAGAGGGCCCCTCAGAACCCCCAACCCGCACAGGGCCCAGAGGTGTTGGCGGCCAAGGAGTCATCCCGTGGCCACGCGACCAAGCTAGTGCGTGATGCTGATGCGTATCAAGCGTTTGACGTCTAACGAGTGAGACGACAGACCTTCCACACACGACAGGCAGCAGAACGGGTGGCCCCACCCTGCGCCGGTGGGAGCCACCCGAAACGGACGAGACGCGGTCAGCTACGCCAGGTCATCGAACTCGCCGGCCTTCGCGCCGCCCAGGAACGCCCGCAGCTTCACGCGGGTCGTACGGACGACCACATCCGGGTTGTCGCTTTCCCGTATGAGGATCTCCCCTTCACTCTCAGCGAGCTCCAGGCAGTTGTCGCCGTCGGCATCGGCGGACTTGGACGACTTTCGCCACTGAATATCCATGGTTCTCACGCCTTCATACTTGCTCTGCGACTTCCTTGATGAAGTCTCTTGAACTCTGCGGATCGAGTGATCGGCCTTCCGTCCGGTCAAGCACCGCACGGAAGGTCAGAAGACGCGCCTCGGCATCCACGAAGCCGGAGCCACTCGGCGTGTCCGTCTGCACCGTGTCGAGCTGCGCGACCGGACCGTAGACATAGTGGGTGGAACTCCCAGAGTTCGGGAAGCCACCCGCCGAGAACGGGATCACTCGCACCGTGACATTGTCCCGCTCCGACTCCTTCAACAGGTGGTCGAGCTGGCCGACCGCGACCTTGCGCCCTCCGTACTGCATCCGCAAAGCCGCCTCATGGATCAGGAAGACGCACGTGGGAGGATCCGGACGGTCCAGAACGTCCCGCCGCCTGAGTCGGTGCGACAGCCTCCGCCGCAGACCGGCTGGGGTCGGCGCAGGAAGCGCTTCCGCGTAGACAGCACGTGCGTAGCTCTCGGTCTGGAGCAACCCGGGCATATGCATGATCTGCACGGACCGGAAACCGGCCGCATGGTGCTCCAGTTCCGCCAGGTCGAGTGCACTCACTGAGAGTTCACCGCGGTAGTCCTCCCACCACCCCTTTATCCGCTCCTCAGCCATATCGACAAGCGCGTCGATGTAAGCCGCGTCGGGGCAGGCGTAGGCAGCGGCCCACGTACGCACGCGCGTGCCGCTCACTCCGAACCTCCCCGACTCGGTGTTGCTGATCGTGGTGCGGTCCGTACCCAACAGGGCAGCGGCTTCGGTGGGCAGCAAACCGGCCCGCTCGCGCATCTTGCGCAGCTCCGCACCCAGTCGGCACTGCCGCGCGGTAGGGGGCTTCCTCGGTGGCATCAGCCTCTCCTCTTGTCGAAATCCAGTGTGGCTGCATCCCTCGAAGGGGTCTATTTCGCGCTCTAGTTATGAGTAATTCCACAACACTTGATACACATCTCTACGGTAGTACCTACACCGGATCGGCACGCAGGAAAACGGAAGTGCATTCGTACAAAACTGGGTTGCCCCGTACGGCGACTGCCACCGTTCAACGAGCGACACACCCGTTCAGACCGCAGCGCGTTGGGAGAACGACATGAGCCACGCCACTACAACTCCCCGGCCCAGCAATCCGCTCGGCGGCGAGACCTACCGGCTCACCCTGCCGAACACCGCCAGCGCGGCCAAACTCGCGCGTGACTTCGTCACCTCACTGCTGGGCGTCAGCAGACACCACGACCTGGTCGAGGACGCGCAGATCTGCGTCACCGAAGTGGTCACCAACGCCCACCGCCACACCTCTACGCCTCTGATCCGCGTCCACGTGGCCGTCAACCGCAAGCGGGTCACCGTCGCCGTCGCGGATGACGGGCCCGCCGCTCCGCCGCTCCTGCACGCACTGTGCGTGGGACCCGAACAGGAGCGCGGGCGGGGGCTCATGATCGTGGAGAGCCTCGCCCTCGCGTGGGGAGCGAACACGGCAGGCGAGCATCACCCCGGCCGCAAGGTCGTCTGGTTCACGCTTGGGCGGCCCGTCCTCGACGACGGCCGGGCGTAACCGTCCCGGCACACCACACACGCGGGGGCGGCGGACCATCCGACCCGCCGCCCCCGGCCTGCGCCTACCTCGACGGACCGTCATGCGCCGTACCACCACCGGCGCGGCTTCGCGCTGCGCTCCTCCGTCATGCCCGGATCCGGCATGGACCCCCGTTCCCCGCGCCATGCAAGAGGTCGACTCGACGTCCGCTCGGCACAGTCAGCCCCGGGCGTGGCTGCCTGCCGTGACGTGGCTGGTCGGCGCCCGTCTGCACCCACGCGCGACAGAGACGACGCTGACCGTGGCCCAGGACTTGGCAGCCAGGATGGACTACCGGCTGGGCTTCGTCCTGTACGACCTCGAAGGCACAGCCGCTCGATGCGGGGTGTCAACGGCCACCGTGAAACGTCACGTCCGGGTGCTGCGGGAACTGGGCGCACTGGCGTGGCACCGGCACGGCACGAAGAAGAACCTCCGGCTCCCCGGCCGCCCGTACACCGCTACGGCGACGATCTACGCAGCAACGATCCCTGCCTCGTACGACGAGGCGATGGGGCACCGGCTCGACGGCTCCGGGTACCGGGCCCGGGTGGCCGGAGTGACGGACGAGGGACGGGCGCTCGCGGCGAAGTCCGCCGTCCGGACGAAGCGACACTCTGCGGACAACAGGCCTTCCCGAACGCATGGTTGCCCGCAGCCTGCACCCCATTCTCCTGGGCGGCACCACAACGTACCGACTGCTGATCCGGACGGGTGGTTCAACTACACCTCGCGCACGTGCGCGCCGCGCGCGAGGGCCAGAGCGCGCAACAGGGGAGGCAACAGCGGCAGTCCGCCGCGCCGGAGCCCGTGGCAGGTCGCCCGGGACGTCCGCATCGCCCGGCAGGTCCGGCCGCTCGTCGGCTGGACCCAGCCGGAGGGGCTGCGCCGTCTGGCCTTCGCACTGCGTCCGCTGATCGACCGGGGCCTGGAGGCCCACGACATCACCGCCGAACTCATCGGGATGGCCGTCGGATGGCGCCCCGCACGCCCGGCCGCGTACATCACCGCCGCACTCGCCAGGGACCGGCCCGCCGCACCGGAAGGCGAGCTCTCGGCCGACCCCGCCGCCCACGAGGAGTGGCAGCAGTGGCTGAACAGCCGCCGGACCGACGAACCGGACCGCACGGACGACGACCGCCGCCACGCCCGGCTCTACGCGTGGGACCGGTGGCACGAAGTGGCCACCCACTACGACGACGATCCCGACGACGCCCTGGACCTCTACGGAACCCGGCTGTGCGCCTACGCCGTCAAACGGGCCGCACGCGCCGTCGGCTCCTGGTCGTGACCCGGAACGCCCCGCTCAGACCCCCGGGTTGTGCCGGATCAGCGACTCCACCAGCCCGGACCGGGTCGCCGGGAAATCCAGCGGGACGATGCCGAGACCGGTCCAGCCGGACGCCTCCGAGCCGTCGAGGAACGACTGGACCTGCGGGTTGAGCCGGTCCGCGTTCCCCCGGGGCGGCAGCAGGGCGGCGGTCGAGACGTAGTTCATGAAGAGCTTGCCCGGCTGCCCGGCCGCCTTGCGGAACTGGGCTGCGATCTTGGGGTACTTGGCGAACGGCTCCGCCATGTAGTCGTCCTGGATGTCGAAGAGGCCGGGATCGGCGTAACGAATCCCGGGCAGACCGCCGTTGTCGGCGAGCAGCACCACCTGGCCGCGCGCCCCGCCCAGTGCGGGCAGGGCGGAGTCGATGTGGAACAGCGGCCGCCAGCCCCTGCCGTCGAGGTAGTCGTCGAAGACCGCCCGGAACGCCGCGTCGCTCTCCTGCGAGTACTCCTGCTTGACCCGCATCAGCACGGTCTCGGTGGGGTGCGCGGCCAGGAAGTCCCAGCAGGCGCCCAGGACATCGCCGAACATCAGGTTCTGGTACGAGGCCCCGTGGTGGATCGCGAAGGAGCCGCCGGTGATCCGGCACCGTACGTCGAGGAAGCGCAGCCCGCTGTTCAGCTGCTCCGCGATCGTGGTGTTCTGGCACTCGGTCCAGGGTCCGCCGTAGCGGGCGCCCGAGTCGTGCGAGCCGGGGATGGTGAGCCGCTGCAACGCGGTGCCGTCCGTGATGCCGCTCATCCAGTCCTGGGTGGTGAGGGCCTGGCGGGCCGAGGCATGGGCGGGGGCCGCGCCCAGGAGGGCGGTGGCGGAGACGGCCAGTGCGCCGGCCAGGAAGTTCCGGCGGTTGGCTGTGTACGGGCTCATGCGGGGACGCCTCCGGGTGCCGTGTGGGGTCAGCCGTCAGATTATGACCGGTGCACGTCACGGGGAACAGATGGCAATGGCGGCGATTTCACCAGCCCGGACCGGCCTGATGGGCCGACGGCCCGCCACTAGAACTCAAGACCCGTGGCGGGCCGTCGGTTTTCGAACTCGGTCCGAGCGGCCGAGCGCTCGGGCGCAGGGACGATCCCTCGTGGCTGGAGCTACTTGATGATCGTGATCCGGTCGGTCGCCGGCGGCGTCATCGGCGCGGCGGCCGTGGAGTGCGCGGCCAGGTAGGCGTTGAACAGGTCCAGGTCGGAGGCGCCGACCAGCTTGTTGGTGCCCTGGCCAAGAGCCGCGAAGCCGTCGCCGCCGCCCGCCAGGAACTCGTTCATCGCGACGCGGTACGTCTTGGCGGGGTCGATCGCCTCGCCGTTCAGCAGAATCGTGTCGGTGACCACCCGGGCAGCGCCCGACTTCGTCATGTCCAGGGTGTACGTGAGGCCCTTCGACACCTGAAGGATCTTCGGGCTGGCCTCGTTCGAGCCGCTGACCTGCTGCTGGAGCGCGCTGACGAGCTGCGCACCGGTCAGGTCGAGGACGTTCATCATGTTGGTGAACGGCTGCACGGTGAACGACTCGCCGTACGTCACCACGCCGTCGCCCTCACTGCCCGACGCCTTGTACACCAGGTCGGCACGGATGCCGCCCGGGTTCATGAAGGCGACGACCGCCCCGCCCTTGTCCGCCGGGGCCAGGCCCTCCAGCTGCGCGTCCGCGATCAGATTGCCGAGCGGCTTCTCCGGGGCCGTGGAGCCGCGGCCGTTGATGTCGGCCGAGATGAAGCCCTGCGGCCGGTTCGCGATCGGCGCCGCGAGGGTGTTCCAGCGCGCGATGAGGGCCGTCATGTCCGTGGCCGGGGCCTGGTCCCTGTTGACGATGTGGTTCGTCGAGACCGGGTTCGCGGGCGCGGGGTGCTGCTGGTGCTTCGAGGACTTCGACGTACCGGAGCCCTTCACCGCCGTGCGCACGATGTCGTTGGTGCGACGGTCGTAGGTGAGCGTCGTGTCCGTGTACAGCTTGCCGAACGACGAGGCCGAGGTGACCAGGCGCGGGTTGCCCGCCGGGTCCGGGATGGTGCACACGTACGCCTGGTGGGTGTGGCCCGTCACCAGGGCGTCGACCTTCGGCGAGATGCCCTTGGCGATGTCGGTGATCGGTCCGGAGATGCCGTCACCGGCGGCCGGGCTGTCGCAGTCGTAGTCGTACGACGTCGAGGCGGGCAGGCCACCCTCGTGGATCAGCGCGACGATGGACTTGACGCCCTGGCGGTCCAGCTCCTTGGCGTACTTGTTGACCGTCTCGATCTCGTCGTGGAACTTCAGGCCCTTGACGCCGTTGGCCGTCACGATGTTCGGCGTGCCCTCCAGGGTCACCCCGATGAAGCCGATCTTGACGCCGTTCTTCTTCCACACCGTGTACGGCTTGAGGATCGGCTTGCCGGTCTTCTCGCTCGTCACGTTGGCCGCGAGGTACGGGAAGTCGGCACCCTTGAACTTCTTGCCCTTCTCGTAGCACCCCTCGACCGGGTGGCAGCCGCCGTTCTGGAGGCGGGCCAGCTCCGTGGCGCCCTCGTCGAACTCGTGGTTGCCGACGGTCGTCACATCGAGGTTGATCTTGTTGAGCGCCTCGATGGTCGGCTCGTCGTGGAAGAGCCCCGACAGCAGGGGGCTCGCGCCCACCATGTCGCCGCCGGCCGCGGTGATCGAGTACGGGTGGCCCTTGCGCGCGGTGCGCAGCGAGGAGGCGAGGTATTCCACGCCTCCGGCCGGAATGGCCTTCGTCGTGCCGTCGGCCTGCGTCTCGTTGACCATGCCGGCCGAGCCGGCCGGCGGCTCCAGGTTGCCGTGCAGGTCGTTGAAGGACAGCAGTTGCACATCGACGGTCCGGTCCGGCGCGTGATGGCCGTGGTCCTTGCCGTGCCCGCGCTCCTGCGCCCCGGCCGGCATGGCCGCGACGAGCGCTCCGACGGTGGCAAGACCGGCTGCGGCGGCGAGCACCCGCCGGGACGCGCGGTTCTTCTGCGGTGTCGCTGACATCGGTCCCCTTGTGGGTTCAGCGGGAGGTTTGAGAGATGAAAAGTCCGGAGACTGCGAGCCGCAGCCTAGAGTCAACGCGCGTAGCGCGACAGGTGTTCGGGGTTACGAACTGGTTGCCACCTGATCAGAAAAGGGCCATTCAGGCATATCGTTCATATATGTGAGCAAGGACGTCACCGCGCACATATGCGGAACAAATATCGTTCGCCAGAGCTGGACGGGCGGCCCTCCGAGCGGGATCTCGAGGATGCACCCGCAAGGCCCACCCCGAGCACTTCGGACAGCTGGGCTTCTACGTCCCGGTGGTCGACAACCTGGTCCGGGACAAGGAGCACGACGGTCCCACCATCGGAATCCTCATCTCCGAGAGCCGCGACCGGTCGATGGTCGAGTACGCGTTGCGCGGCCACAACCAGCCCCTGGCCGTCAGCACCTACGCGGGCCTGCCGGAGAAGGTGCGCGAGCCGCTGCCCGCCGCCGATGATCTCGCCCGCATCGCGGACGGCGTACCGACCCCCTCGCACCCCACCGGATGAGCGCCGCACCACGCGTCGAGCACCGCACCACCGGCCGAGCGCCGAAAGTCCCCGGGACCGCCCCGCACCACCCCCCGCCCGTCCCCGCCCCCGTACGCTCGTACCCATGACGACTGACGTACCCCTCCCCGCCCCCGGACGCGAGATCCAGACGCTCGACACCCTCTCCCCCGAGCAGGCGGAAGCCGTCCTCGCGCTCCTCGCCGAGGCCGCCAGGTCCGACGGCAGGCAGGCCGTGTCCGAGCAGGGGCGGCTGCAGTTGCGGGGCGGGCACCGGGAAGGTGTGCGGCACTTCCTGCTGACCGCCGGGGGCGTGCTGGTCGGGTACGCGCAGCTGGAGGACACCGACCCCGTGGAGGCGCCGGCCGCCGAGCTGGTCGTGCATCCCTCGCACCGCGGGCACGGGCACGGGCGGGCGCTCGGGGCGGCGCTGCTGGCCGCCACCGGTAAGCGGCTGCGGGCCTGGGCGCACGGCGGCAGGTCCGCGGCGCGCCATCTCGCGCAGGTTCTCGGCCTCTCGCTCTTCCGCGAACTGCGGCAGCTGCGACGCCCGTTGAGTCCGCTGAACATCGCCGAGCCGGTACTGCCGCCGGATGTCTCCATCCGTACGTTCGTCCCCGGTCAGGACGACGCCGCCTGGCTGGCCGTGAACCGCGCCGCGTTCGCCCACCACCCCGAGCAGGGCTCGCTGACCCAGCGCGACCTCGACGACCGCAAGGCCGAGCCCTGGTTCGACCCGAAGGGCTTCTTCCTCGCCGAGCGCGAGAAGGACGGCATCACCGAGCTGATCGGCTTCCACTGGACGAAGGTGCACGCCGACGAGCAGCTCGGCGAGGTCTACGTGGTCGGCATCCGGCCCGATGCGCAGGGCGGCGGCCTGGGCAAGGCGCTCACCGCGATCGGGCTGCGCCATCTCGCCGCGGAGGGGCTGCCGACCGCGATGCTCTACGTCGACGCGGACAACACCGCGGCGGTGACGGTCTACGAGCGGATGGGCTTCATCACGCACGAGGTGGACCTGATGTACCGCACGGAGTCCTGAGCGGTCACGACTCGTCCGGGGTCGGCATCGGTTGATGCCACCCACTCGGGGCGGCGTCACTTGACGCCGCCCCTTCCTTACGTCACCCTTTCACTACTCAACTAGTGAAAGGGTGAAAGATGGCAGAGTCCGCAGCGGTCGAGTTCCGCATCGACCGACGCAGCGGCGTGGCCACGTACCTCCAGATCGTCCAGCAGACCAAACAGGCCCTGCGCCTGGGTCTGCTGGAGCCCGGTGACCGGCTGCCCACCGCACGCGAGGTCGTCGAGGCCACCGCCATCAACCCGAACACCGTGCTCAAGGCCTACCGGGAGCTGGAACGCGAAGGCCTCGTGGAGGGCCGGCGCGGCCTGGGCACCTTCGTCACCCGGACCCTCGGCAGCGCTGCGGCGGCCGATGACGCCCCGCTGCGCGCCGAACTCGCCGACTGGGCCCGCCGCGCCCGCGCGGCCGGACTGGACAAGGACGACGTGAGCGCGCTCTTCACCGCAGTACTGGACAGCACATTCGAGGGGAACCAGGAACGATGACAGGGACCGCGCTGGAGGCCGACGGCCTCGGCATGAAGTACCGGAGCAGGGGCGGCGGGTGGGCGCTGCGCGACTGCTCGTTCCGGCTGCCCGCGGGCGCCGTCTGCGCGCTCGCCGGCCCCAACGGAGCCGGGAAGTCCACCCTGCTCGCCCTCGCCGCCGGCTTCCTGCGGCCGACCGAGGGGGCGATACGGGTGCTGGGCTCGACACCTGCCGGGGCCCGGACCCGGATGGCCTATGTGGCCCAGGAGAAGCCGCTGTACCCGCAGTTGACGGTCGCCGAGATGCTGTGGGCGGGCGCCGAACTGAACCCCGGGATCTGGGACCGGGACACCGCCCGGCGCATCGCCGAACCGCTCCCGGCGACCGCGAAGGTCCGCACCCTGTCCGGCGGGCAGCGCACCCGGCTCGCCCTGGCCCTCGCACTGGGCAAGCGGCCCGAAATCCTGCTGCTGGACGAACCGATGGCCGACCTCGACCCGCTCGCCCGTCACCAGCTGATGGGCGCCCTGATGGCCGAGGCCGCCGAGCACGCCACCACCATCGTGATGTCCTCGCACATCCTCAACGAGCTGGAGGGCGTCTGCGACCATCTCCTGCTCGTCGACGGCGGCCGCATCCGCCTCGCTGGCGAGACGGACGAACTGCTCGCCGCGCACACCCTGCTCACCGGCCCCGTGCGGGACCTCGCCCCGCACACCGTGGTCGAATCCCGCACCACGGGACGGCAGCTGACCGCACTCGTCCGCAAGGAGGGCCCGGTGGACCCCGCCGACTGGGAGACCGTCGAACCATCGCTGGAGGACCTGCTGCTGGCGCATCTCCGCTCCCCCGAGGCACCCGCACTGCTCACGCCGAGCGCGGACGCGCGGACCCGTGAGGCGGTGAGCGCGGCATGAGCGCACTCGCCCTGCGCGGCCCGGCCCGCATCGTCGTACGCCAGCACCGCCGCGCCCTGTGGATCACCGGGGCGCTCGCGCTCACCGGGATCGCCCTGATGGCCGTGGCCCGGTGGGTGCTGTCCGACGCCGCCGACACCTTCGCCGACACCGGCTGCTCGGTCCGGCACACCGTCCAGGGCTGCGGCACCGCCGTTCGCCATGTCCTCAGCGTCGAGCTGCACTTCTCTCGGCTGCTCGTGTACGCGGGCATCGCCATGCTGGTCCTGCCCGCGGTCATCGGCCTGTTCGTCGCCGGCCCGTTGATCGGCCGGGAGTTGGAGGACGGCACCTACCGGCTCTCCTGGAGCCAGTCCGTCACTCCCACCCGCTGGCTGGCCGCGAAGCTCGCCGTGCCCGCCGTCCTCACCGTGGCCGGGGTCTCCGTCCTGTCGGCCGTGTACGCCTGGGCCTGGTCCCGGGGGCGCGGCACGAACTACGCGACCCAGTGGTTCGAGCCGGAGGCGTACGGGGCGATGGGCCCCGCCCCCGTGGGCTACGCCCTGCTCTGCCTCGCCGTCGGCGCACTCGCCGGGGTGCTGATCCGGCGCACGCTGCCCGCGATGGCCGTCACCGCGGCCGCCTACGTCGCAGCGGCCGTGGTCATGAACTCCGTCCGCAGCGGACTGTGGCCGATGCGGACGGACACCACGGCCCTCGGGACGGAGTTCCGGTACCCGTCGGCGGCCTCCGACGTCGCCGTCGGCTGGATGACCGATGGCGGCTCCCGGCTGGGCGACGCCACCTGCATCGAGGCCACCGACGTCAACGCGTGCATGGCCCGCCACGGTGCCACCTCGAAGTATCTCGACTACCACCCCGCCGCGCACTTCTGGCCGCTCCAGCTCGTCGAGACCGGCATCCTGCTCGTCGTCGCAGCGGCTCTGGTCGCCGTCGCCTTCCGGGTGCTGCGCCGCCGCCACGACTGAGAGCCTGTCGGGTGACCTTCGATCGGAAGGCGGACGCGGTCCGGTGCGTGCGATTCCAAGGCGTCGGAAGGCCCGCGTAGCGGAGCTACCAGGGCGTTTCGACAACGCGGGAAGCGTGCGCGCCAGGGCGTGGCTGCCCGATCAGAGCTCACCCGACAGGCCCCGACCCGCCCCGCAGCCGTGTCCGGGGGGCCTGACCCGCCCCCGGACACGGCCACACCGCTTCCTGCATGTCATGTCGCCGTTACCGGGCATTCAGACGCCCTTGCGACCCTCTCAGGATGCAGCCAGCTGTGCCGTCCCCCCGCAACGGGAGAATTCCCGGCAGAGAACGCGCAGACCGTGCGATCTCCGCGATCCCCGCGATCTCGCACCCCTCCGACGCGCCCCCGGAGCACTCCGCGCGGAAGAATGGGTCCATGAGCCAGCAGCCAAGCTCCGAGGTCCCGGTCCCGCCCGCCGCTCAGCCGTCCGTCGGCTCCCTCGCCGCACACCGGCCGCATGCCGTCGCCTCCTCCAACGGCGCCGCCCTGTCCACTGCGGCCGACCTGGACCCCGACATCGACGCCGACGCGGACACGTACGAGCCCGATACCGACGGTGACGAGCTGCCGCAGGGCCGGTTCCTGGACCGGGAACGCAGTTGGCTCGCGTTCAACGAACGTGTTCTGGAACTGGCCGAGGACCCCTCGACCCCCCTCCTCGAACGGGCTAATTTCCTCGCCATCTTCGCCTCGAACCTGGACGAGTTCTTCATGGTCCGGGTGGCTGGCCTGAAACGCCGGATCGCGACCGGTGTCGCCACCCGTTCCGCCTCCGGACTCCAGCCCCGCGAGGTCCTCGACCTGATCTGGACCCGCTCACGCGAACTCATGGCCCGGCACGCCGCCTGCTACCAGCAGGACGTCGCCCCCGCCCTGTCCGACGAGGGCATCCAGTTGATCCGCTGGCCCGAGCTGACCGAGAAGGAGCAGGCCCGCCTCTTCACGTTCTTCCGCCAGCGCGTCTTCCCCGTACTGACCCCCCTGGCCGTCGACCCGGCGCACCCCTTCCCGTACATCTCCGGCCTCTCGCTGAACCTCGCCGTCGTCGTACGCAACCCGGTCAGCGGCCACCGCCACTTCGCCCGGGTCAAGGTCCCGCCGCTGCTGACCCGCTTCCTGGAGGCCTCCCCGCAGCGCTACGTCCCCATCGAGGACGTCATCGCCGCCCACCTGGAAGAGCTCTTCCCGGGCATGGAGGTCCTCGCCCACCACATGTTCCGGGTCACCAGGAACGAGGACCTGGAGGTCGAGGAGGACGACGCCGAGAACCTGCTCCAGGCCCTGGAGAAGGAGCTCATGCGGCGCCGCTTCGGCCCGCCGGTCCGCCTGGAGGTCGAGGAGGCCATCGACCCGTACGTGCTGGACCTGCTGGTCCGCGAACTGAAGGTGTCCGACGCCGAGGTCTACCCGCTGCCCGGACCGCTCGACCTCACCGGACTGTTCGGCATAGCGTCGCTGGACCGGCCCGAGCTGAAGTTCCCCAAGTTCATCGCCGGCACCCACCGCGACCTCGCCGAGGTCGAGTCCGCCTCCGCGCCCGACATCTTCGCCGCCCTGCGCGAACGCGATGTGCTGCTGCACCACCCGTACGACTCCTTCTCCACCTCCGTCCAGGCCTTCCTGGAACAGGCGGCGGGCGATCCGGACGTCCTCGCCATCAAGCAGACCCTGTACCGGACCTCGGGCGACTCCCCGATAGTCGACGCGCTCATCGACGCCGCCGAGTCCGGCAAACAGGTCCTCGTACTCGTCGAGATCAAGGCCCGGTTCGACGAGCAGGCCAACATCAAGTGGGCGCGCAAGCTGGAGGAGGCGGGCTGCCACGTCGTCTACGGGCTCGTCGGCCTGAAGACGCACTGCAAGCTCTCGCTCGTCGTCCGCCAGGAGAGCGACATCCTGCGCCGCTACTCGCACGTCGGCACGGGCAACTACCACCCCAAGACGGCCCGGCTGTACGAGGACCTCGGCCTGCTCACCGCGGACCCGCAGGTCGGCGCGGACCTCTCCGACCTCTTCAACCGCCTCTCCGGCTACTCGCGCCGAGAGACCTACCGCCGCCTGCTGGTCGCCCCGAAGTCACTGCGCGACGGACTGATCTCCCGGATCAACAAGGAGATCGCGAACCAGCGGGCCGGCCGCCCCGCCTACGTACGCATCAAGGTCAACTCGATGGTCGACGAAGCGATCATCGACGCCTGCTACCGGGCCGCGCAGGCGGGTGTCCCCGTCGACATCTGGGTGCGCGGCATCTGCGCGATCCGCCCCGGCGTCACCGGACTCTCCGAGAACGTCCGGGTCCGCTCGATACTGGGCCGCTTCCTCGAACACTCCCGGGTGTTCTCGTTCGGCAACGGCGGCGACCCCGAAGTCTGGTTCGGCAGCGCCGACATGATGCACCGGAACCTCGACCGCCGGATCGAGGCCCTGGTCCGGGTCAGCGACCCCGCCCACCGGGCCGCGCTCAGCCGCCTCCTGGAAACGGGCATGGCCGACACCACCTCATCCTGGCACCTGGGCCCCGACGGGAACTGGACCCGGCACGCCACGGACGCGGAGGGCCGGCCGCTGCGGCACGTACAGGAAATGCTCATTGACGCCCGGAGGCGCCGGCGTGCGACGCCCTGACCATCAGACCCAGACGGACGTGACCGCGGGGGCGGTGCTCGCACCGTACCTCCGGGCGCAGGCCGCGGACTTCCTTCGGAGCCTGCGCCTGCACCGCGAGAACAGTGCCCCCACGGACGCCGGACCGCAGGCCGCCGAACAGGCCACCGGCGCGCTCCGCCGCTCGTCCCGCCGGATCAGCGGCACCCTGCACACCTTCCGGACCGCGCTCGACCCGCTCTGGGCCGAGCAGCTGCGCACCGAACTCGCCTGGCTGTCCGGCACCCTCGCCCGCGAGCACGCCTACGCGGACCGGCTGAACCGGCTCCTCGACGCCCTGCACGGGCTGTCGGGAACACCGCTGCCCGCGGCCCGCACGGAGTCCGGTGACGGCCTCGGCGGCGCGACCCCCGACAAGGACCGCGCCGGCCTCGGCGTCGGAGCGGCCCGCGCCGGGGCACTGCTGGAACGCCGGCTGACCCTCGCCCGGACCCGCGCCCACTCCGCGGCGCTCCAGGCGCTCGGCTCGTCCCGCTTCCACGCGGTGGCCGACGCCGTCGCGCTGCTCGCCTCCGAGGTCCCCCTCTCCCCCTTGGCCGCGGCACCGGCCGGCGAACTGCTGCGCGAGCCCGCGGACCGGGCGGAGCAACGCCTGCTCGGCGCGGTGGCGGCCCTCTCGCCGGACGGGAGCGCCGAGCCGTACAACGAGGCGCAGGACGGGCCCTGGCACCAGACCCGGCTGCTGCTGCGGCTGCACCGGTACGCCCACGAGGTGGTGCGCGGCGCCCCCGACCCGGTCCTGGCCGGCCCGGGGCACGCCCTCGATCTGCACCGGGACGCGGCGGAGGCGGCCGCCGCGGCGGCCTCGGCGGCCCGCACCCCGCGGATCGCACCGGCCACCGCGTACGCCCTGGGGGTGCTCCACGCCGACCAGCGCCATGAGGTGGGGGCGGCGCGCGCGGTGTTCCGGGACACCTGGCCGTACGCGACCGCCGTGACCGCGCGATGAGCGGCACGGTGCGGGCGGCGGGGTGCGTGCTCTGGCGCCGCCCGCCACGCAGCGCGGCCGGCGCGGGTGGCGCGACCGGCCCGGACCTTGTGCAGTTCTGCCTCGTGCACCGGCCGCGTTACGACGACTGGTCGTTCCCCAAGGGCAAGCTGAAACGCGGCGAGTCCCCGCGGGACGCGGCTCTGCGCGAGGTCCTGGAGGAGACGGGCCACCACTGTGTGCCGGGCGCCGTGCTCCCCATGGTCCGGTACCTGGCGAACGGACGCCCGAAGGAGGTCACGTACTGGTCCGCCGAGGCCACGGCGGGTGCCTTCGTCCCGAACCGCGAGGTGGACGACGTGCTGTGGCTCCCGTCGGAGGCCGCCCGCGCCCGTCTGACCCACCCCCGCGACCGTGCCCTGCTGGACAGGGCCCTCCCCACCCTCCCGACTCTCCCGAACGCGTAACCGGGCCGGCCGTTCCGGCCCGTCCGGCGTTCGAGGACGGACCCGCCCCCCCGAACCCACTCGCGGCCCGGAACCAGGCCGCCCGACACGGTTCACCTCCCGTTCACCCACCCCCGCAAACCGCTTCACCTGTACTGCCTAATTTCGGCAGTGCACGGTGCGAGGCACAGACCGCACCGACCACGACTTCCGCACCACCCACCACTTCGCACGCCGTCGTAGAACGAAAACAACCTCGGCGGCTCCTGGAAGGAACACCCGAAAGTGAAGCTTCAGCGCAAGAACCGGCTTCGTGCCACCGCGCTCGGTGCCCTCGCCGTCTCCGGCGCCCTGGTCCTCACGGCGTGCGGTTCGGACAACAACAGCGGCGGCGACACCGGCGGGAACGGCGGCCAGACGAAGGCCGCCTCGAACGTCAAGTGCGACGGCGCCAAGGGTCAGCTGCGCGCCTCCGGATCCAGCGCCCAGAAGAACGCCATGGACCTGTGGGTCAAGGACTACATGGCCGCCTGCTCCGGCGTGGAGATCAACTACAACTCCTCCTCGTCCGGCGAGGGCATCGTCGCCTTCAACCAGGGCACCGTCGGCTTCGCCGGCTCCGACTCGGCGCTGAAGCCCGAGGAGATCGCCGACTCGAAGAAGATCTGCAAGACCGGCCAGGGCATCAACCTCCCGATGGTCGGCGGCCCGATCGCGGTCGGCTTCCACCTCGACGGTGTGGACAGCCTGACGCTGGACGCCCCCACGCTCGCCAAGATCTTCGACACCAAGATCAAGAAGTGGAACGACCAGGCGATCGCCAAGCTCAACCCGGGCGCCAAGCTCCCGGACAAGGCGATCCAGCCCTTCCACCGCTCCGAGGACTCCGGCACCACCCAGAACCTGGGCAAGTACCTCGCCGCCACCGCCCCGAGCGACTGGAAGTACGAGGCCGAGAAGAAGTGGCCGGCCCCCGGTGGCCAGGCCGCGTCCGGCTCCTCCGGTGTCGCCTCCCAGGTGAAGGCGGTCGACGGGTCGATCGGCTACTTCGAGCTCTCCTTCGCCGCCTCGCAGAAGATCACCACCGTCGACATCAACACCGGCGGCGCCGCCCCGGTCAAGGCCTCCTCGGAGAACGCCTCCAAGGCCATCGCCGCCGCCAAGATCAAGGGCACCGGCAAGGACCTGGCGCTCGACCTCGACTACACCACCAAGGCCGAGGGCGCCTACCCGCTGGTCCTGGTGACGTACGAGGTCGTCTGCGACACCGGCAACAAGGCCGACACCCTCGGCACCGTCAAGTCCTTCCTGACCTACACCGCCTCCGACGAGGGCCAGCAGCTCCTCACCGAGGCCGGCTACGCCCCGATCCCCGAGGCGATCAACGCCAAGGTCCGCGAGACGGTCGCCTCCCTCTCGTAACCGAACCCCGCACGACACAGGCGCAACCGCGCGAACACACGCAACAGGCGGCCGGTCCGGTACACCCCTCCGGACCGGCCGGCCACCCTCACCCCCATCCGGTGCACCGCCGCCAGGGGAGCCCTCCGCTCCCCCACACAGACCGGAAAGACCATGGTTTCCACCACACAGACAGAGATACCACCGGCCCGGCCGGGCGGGCGCTCCCGCCCCAGGCCGACCGGTCGCCTCGGCGACAAGATCTTCCTGGGCCTGTCACAGGGCTCGGGCATCCTGCTGCTCGTGCTCATGGCGTCGATCGCCGTGTTCCTCAGCTACCGCGCCGCCATCGCCATCTCCAAGGACGAAGGCAACTTCTTCACCACCTTCGACTGGAACCCGGCAGGCAGCCCCCCCGTCTTCGGCATCGCGGTCCTGCTCTTCGGGACCGTCGTCAGCTCGATCATCGCGATGGTCATCGCGGTTCCGATCGCTGTCGGCATCGCCCTCTTCATCTCGCACTACGCACCGCGCCGGCTGGCCGCCCCGATCGCGTACGTCGTCGATCTGCTCGCCGCGGTGCCCAGCATCGTCTACGGCATCTGGGGCGCGCTCGTCCTCGTGCCGTACCTCGAAGGCCTCAACCTCTGGCTCGACCAGTTCTTCGGCTGGACGTACATCTTCGAGAAGACCGAGGTCGGCGTCGCCCGCTCGCTCTTCACCGTCGGCATCCTGCTCGCGATCATGATCCTGCCGATCGTGACCAGCGTCAGCCGCGAGGTCTTCCTCCAGGTCCCGAAGATGAACGAGGAAGCCGCACTCGCGCTCGGCGCCACCCGCTGGGAGGTCATCCGCCTCTCGGTGCTGCCGTTCGGCCGCTCCGGCGTGATCTCCGCGTCGATGCTGGGCCTGGGCCGCGCGCTCGGCGAGACGATGGCCGTCGCCACGGTCCTGTCGCCGAGCTTCCTCATCTCGCTGCACGTGCTCAACCCGGGCGGCGGGACGTTCGCCCAGAACATCGCCGCGAAGTTCGGCGAGGCCGACGCGTTCGGGCGCGACGCCCTGATCGCCTCCGGCCTGGTCCTCTTCGTCCTCACCCTGCTGGTCAACGGCGCCGCGCGGCTCATCATCGCCCGCCGCAAGGAGTACTCGGGGGCCAACGCATGAGCCACGCATCCACCGGCGTCCAGGAGCACCCGGCGCCCACACCGCCGCCCGCACCCGGCAACAGCCTGAGCAGCGGCACGCTGCCCCGGCTGGCACCGCTCGGCTTCGCCGCCGTGTCGATCGCCCTGGGCGTCGGCATCGGTGCGGCCGCCGGCTGGCACAGCCGCGTCCAGTGGGGCCTGATCGCCGCGCTGCTCTTCCTGGTGATCTCGTACGTCGCGACGAGCGTCGTGGAGAACCGGCGGCAGGCCAAGGACCGCCTCGCCACCAGCCTCGTGTGGGTGTGCTTCCTGATCGCCGTCGTCCCGCTGGCGTCACTGCTGTGGACGACCGTCAGCCGCGGTTCGGGCCGCCTGGACATCTACTTCCTGACCCACTCGATGGCCGGTGTCCTCGGGTCCGAGGCCAGCGGCGGTGTCTACCACGCGCTGATCGGCACGCTGGAGCAGGTCGGCATCGCCACGGTGATCTCCGCACCGCTCGGTCTGCTCACCGCGGTCTACCTGGTGGAGTACGGCAAGGGCCCGCTCGCCAGGGCCGTCACCTTCTTCGTCGACGTGATGACCGGCATCCCGTCCATCGTGGCCGGTCTGTTCATCCTCTCGATCATGCTGATCGCGGGACTCGAACCCTCCGGACTGATGGGCGCGCTGGCCCTGACGATCCTGATGATCCCGGTCGTGGTGCGCTCCACCGAGGAGATGCTGAAGCTCGTACCGAACGAGCTCCGCGAGGCCTCCCTGGCCCTCGGCATCCCGAAGTGGCGGACCATCCTGAAGGTGGTCCTGCCGACCGCGATCGGCGGCATCGCCACCGGCGTCATGCTCGCCATCGCCCGTATCGCCGGAGAGACCGCACCGATCATCCTGCTGGTCTTCGGCAGTCAGCTGATCAACCCGAACCCCTTCGAAGGCGCCCAGTCCTCACTGCCGTTCTACATCTACGAGCAGTACAAGATCGGCGAGAGCGCGTCCTACGACCGCGCCTGGGCAGCCGCCCTGGTCCTGATCGCCTTCGTCATGATCCTCAATCTGGTGGCCCGCGGCATCGCCCGCTGGAAGGCCCCGAAGACCGGCCGCTGAGGCCACGGAAGCAGTGATTCAGATGGCCAAGCGCATCGACGTCAGCGGCCTGTCGGCCTACTACGGCGCCCACAAGGCGATCGACGACATCTCGATGACGGTGGAGCCCCGCTCCGTGACCGCCTTCATCGGCCCGTCCGGCTGCGGAAAGTCCACCTTCCTGCGCACCCTGAACCGGATGCACGAGGTCACCCCCGGTGGCCGCGTCGAGGGCAAGGTGCTGCTGGACAACGAGGACCTGTACGACTCCGGCGTCGACCCGGTCACCGTGCGCCGCACGGTCGGCATGGTCTTCCAGCGCCCCAACCCGTTCCCGACCATGTCGATCTTCGACAACGTCGCGGCGGGCCTGCGGCTGAACGGCAAGTACCGCAAGAGCGCCCTGAACGACATCGTGGAGAAGTCGCTGCGCGGCGCGAACCTCTGGAACGAGGTCAAGGACCGGCTGAACAAGCCCGGCTCCGGTCTCTCCGGCGGTCAGCAGCAGCGTCTGTGCATCGCCCGCGCCATCGCGGTCGAGCCGGAAGTCCTGCTGATGGACGAGCCGTGCTCCGCCCTCGACCCGATCTCCACCCTCGCCATCGAGGACCTGATCGGCGAGCTGAAGGAGCGCTTCACGATCGTCATCGTGACGCACAACATGCAGCAGGCGGCCCGCGTCTCGGACCGGACGGCGTTCTTCAACCTCGCGGCGGTCGGCATGCCCGGCAAGCTCGTGGAGATCGACGAGACGGAACGCATCTTCTCCAACCCGTCGGTCCAGGCCACGGAGGACTACATCTCCGGCCGCTTCGGCTGATCCCCAGACGGCCTTGAGGTGCTGCATGGCGGTGCCACCGCAAGGCAGAGGTCCGCCCCGCTCTCCGAGAAGAGAGCGGGGCGGACCCGTTTGCACAGCCTGTGGGACCGGCCGCATCAGGCCCGTCCGGAGATCGAGGGCAGAACGCCCACCGGGCGCACCCGGTTCCCGGTCAACGTCAGCCGAACAACAACACGACCACTCCGTAGCTCGCCGCGGCGACCAGCGCCGCGGCCGGCATCGTGATGAACCACCCCAGGATGATGTTCTTCGCGACACCCCACCGCACCGCGTTCACCCGCTTCGTGGCGCCCACACCCATGATCGCCGAGGTGATGACATGCGTCGTCGAGATCGGCGCGTGGAACAGGAACGCCGAACCGAACATGATCGACGCCCCCGTCGTCTCCGCGGCGAAGCCCTGCGGCGGGTCCAGCTCGATGATCTTGCGGCCGAGCGTCCGCATGATGCGCCAGCCACCGGCGTAGGTACCCAGCGAGAGCATCAGCGCGCAGACGAGCTTCACCCAGACCGGGATCGGCTCGCTGTACGTCTCGTGGCCGGAGATGACCAGGGCCATCACCACGATGCCCATCGTCTTCTGCGCGTCCTGCAGACCGTGACCGAGCGCCATGCCCGCGGCCGAGACCGTCTGCGCGATCCGGAAACCGCGCTTGGCCTTGTGCGGGTTGGACTTCCGGAACATCCACATGATGGCGACCATCACCAGATAGCCGACCACCAGGCCGACCACCGGCGAGACGAACATCGGGATGACGACCTTGTCGAGCACCCCGCTCCAGTGCACCAGCGTGCCGCCCGCGAGCGCCGCGCCGACCATGCCGCCGAACAGGGCATGGGAGGACGAGGACGGCAGACCGAAGTACCAGGTGACCAGATTCCAGATGATCGCGCCGACCAGCGCGGCGAAGAGGATTCCCATCCCCTTGTCACCCTCGGGCGTCGCGATCAGACCCTCACTGACGGTCTTGGCGACCCCGCTGCCGAGGAAGGCGCCGGCGAGGTTCATCACCGCCGCCATGGCCAGTGCCGCACGCGGGGTGAGTGCGCGGGTGGAGACCGAGGTGGCGATGGCGTTCGCCGAGTCGTGGAAGCCGTTCGTATACGTGAAGCCGAGCGCGACGCCGATGGTCACGACCAGTACAAAGGTGTCCACGTGGTTCAGGACTCCTTGACCGCGATGGTCTCCACCGTGTTGGCGACGTGCTCGAATGCGTCGGCGGCCTCTTCCAGTACGTCCACGATCTGCTTCAGTTTCAGCACCTCCATGGCGTCATACTTGCCGTTGAAGAGCTGGGCGAGCAGCTTGCGGTGGATCTGGTCGGCCTGGTTCTCCAGGCGGTTGACCTCGATCCAGTACTCGGTGAGGTTGTCCATGGTCCGCAGATTCGGCATGGCCGCGGCGGTGAGTTCCGCCGCCCGTGCCAGAACCTCGACCTGCTGCTCCACACCCTTGGGAAGCTCATCGACCTGGTACAGCACGACGAGGTCGACTGCCTCCTCCATGAAGTCCATGATGTCGTCGAGCGACGACGCGAGATTGTAAATGTCCTCGCGGTCGAACGGCGTAATGAAGGAGGAGTTCAGCTGGTGGAAGATCGCGTGGGTGGCATCGTCCCCCGCGTGCTCCGCTGCCCGCATACGCTCCGCGATCTCGACTCGGGAGGCAGAATCCGCCCCGAGCAGTTCCATCAGGAGTTTCGAGCCCGTGACGATGTTGTCCGCAGACGCGGAGAACATGTCGTAGAAGCTCGTCTCCCTGGGGGTCAGACGAAAGCGCACGTGGGGTCCTCGGGATGCTTTGGATTCGGTCAGGCTGATGCTAGGCGCATCATCCGGCCACGGCTAACCGGCATTCTTCAGTGTCGCGCATCGGGCACAGTGATCAACACGGGGCCCCGGTCACGTTTCAGCTGAATTCGTTAAGATATACCCACCAGGGGTATATAAACGGCAGGGTAAAGGGAAAACGGGAGGCAGCAATGACCACCACCGAGGCCACCGGGGCGGACCGGTCGCCGGACACCGCGGACGCCACGACCCCGGCGGACGCCACAGCTCCCGCGGACACGATCGTCACCGATCACGACCGGGGCGTACACGGCTACCACCACCAGAAGGCGGAACACCTCAAGCGCCTGCGCCGTATCGAGGGCCAGATCCGCGGCCTGCAGCGCATGGTCGACGAGGACGTCTACTGCATCGACATACTCACCCAGGTCTCGGCATCCACCAAGGCACTCCAGTCCTTCGCACTCCAGCTGCTGGAGGAGCACCTGCGCCACTGCGTCGCCGACGCGGCGGTCAAGGGCGGCGAGGAGATCGACGCGAAGGTCGAGGAGGCCACCAAGGCCATCGCCCGGCTCCTGCGTACCTGAGGAACGACTACGCCCCCCGTCACCCCCGGCGGTCTCCCTGCCGGGGGACGGTGGCGCGTTCGCTTTCCACCTGGACGTCGAGCACCTCGTCGATGCGATCCGCGCTGAGCCGTTCCCCGATCGCCGCCGACGCCGCGATCATCAGCTCCCCGCACAGCTCGATCTCGGCGAGTGCCACATGGTCCGATACGGTCCGTGCGCTGAGCGTCACCACGTCACTCACCTCTCACTGCCGTCGCCGACTTCCTAGGGTAGGGAGCGCAACACACGCCGCGCATGGCACGGACGGACCATTTCGCCTCGTCGAGATGCCTAGGAGAACGCCCGCCCAGCGGCTCCGGGCCGCCCACGGCGGTCATGT
Organism: Streptomyces brevispora; assembly: GCF_007829885.1. Lineage (NCBI taxonomy): Bacteria > Bacillati > Actinomycetota > Actinomycetes > Kitasatosporales > Streptomycetaceae > Streptomyces > Streptomyces brevispora. The sequence continues at coordinate 3,364,059 of NZ_VIWW01000001.1, read as the reverse complement.
CTGCCGCCCCTGCTCGATCTCACCGGTGTAGATGTCACGCTCGGCCGGCATCGGTACGGAGACCGGCACCCCGAACCCGTACAGCAGCGTCGTCGACACCACCTCGACGGCGGGCCCCTTGTTGGCGAAGCTGAACCGGTGCCGCACCTTGCGCAGCCGCCCCTGTTCGTCCAGATAGGCGTCGAACGACACCGTGTCCGTGCTGAAGCCTTTCGCCGCCGCCCTCAGCGCACCCCGCGACAGGGCCGACGCCTGCCGCGCGGCCCGCGCGATGTCCGTGGTCCCCCGGTAGTGCCGCACCGTCACCCCGGCCAGATCGCTCTCGCCCACGTACGTCACCGCACGCACCCCGAGCAGCAGCTCGGCCGCGGCCATCGGATCGGTCGCCCCACCGGTCACCAGGTTGCCGTCCGCCAGGGCCGTCGTGTCGATCCTGACCCACTTGTTCCTGGGCACCCCGGCGCCGCGGTTCATCATGTAGAGCGCGCCGGGGGCCAGCAGTTCCGTCATGGGGAGGTGCTCCTCCTGACCGGCGGCGTCCTGCGGCAGCACGACCCTGAGCCGGCCGGACTGGGTACGGAAGTCGTACGTCCCCTTGCCCCTGATCGTCACCCGGGTGCCGCCCGCCGCCGTCTCCATCGACGTACTCACCTGGGCGGTTCCGGCCACGGACCGGCTTCCCTTGTCCGGGTCTGCCTTGTCCGGGTCTGCCTTGTCCGGGCTTCCCGCGCCCGGGCTTCCCGCGCCCGGGCTTCCCGCGCCCGAGGGGGACGCGCTGCCGGTGCCCGTGCCGGTGAGCACCGCCGCCGCGCGCCGCACCGTTTCGACGGCCCCGGCGCCGGACCGGTCATCGGCCGCGGCCCGGTCCCCGCCACCACCCGAGCAACCGGCGGCCGCCGCCATCACGCCCATCGCGACGAGGGCGCACACGGCGCGCGCCCCGCCTCCGGATCTGTTCTGCTGCACCACCATCGCCTGCCAACCCCCAACGCCGTACCGCTTGCCCGAGCCCCCCACCCGTTCCGGATAACGACGGCCGCTGCCCCCCGTAACGCCGCTCACCCACCCCTCACCGCCGGACGGCCCCGCCCAGTACCGTGGACGCGTGTACGACCAACACACCGCCGAGGTCCCGCCAGCCGTCCCTCCGGGCCGGTCCTCCCACGAACCCACCACCACCGAACGCGGCTCGTTCTGCACCGCCCGATGCGGCTGCGGCTGGTCCGGCCCGGCCCGCAGATCCCGCGACCGGGCCCGCACCGACGCCGAAGCGCACCGCACAGCCCCCTGACCGGCCGCCCGCCACGCCCCACGAGGACTCGTCCCCCACCCCGGAGGTCCGATGACCCTGCCGAACCGGCGCACCGTCCTGACCGCGGGCGTCGCAGCCGTACTCACCGGCGTCACCGCCACCGCCTGCGACGACACCGGAACCAGCACCCCCACCGGCGGTTCCACCCCGGCCACACCGACGGTCACGCCCACGGCCACCGGCACGTCCGCGGCCCCGTCGACGACCGCGCCCTCCGGCCCGGCGGACTGGTCCGCGCTGGGCGAGAGCCTCGACGGATCCCTCGTACGCCCCGACGACGCCGCCTACCCGACTGCCCGTCAGCTCTACAACACCCGCTACGACGGCCAGAAGCCGGCCGCGGTCGCCTACGTCAGGCACGAGGCCGACATCCGCGAGTGCCTGGCCTTCGCACGGCGCAGCTCCACACCCGTCGCGATCCGCAGCGGCGGCCACTCCTACGGCGGCTGGTCGAGTGGCGACGGCAGGCTCGTCGTTGACGTCTCGTCACTCTCCCGCGTCGGCCAGAACGGCGCGATAGGCGCGGGAGCCCGGCTCCTCGACGTCTACCAAGGCCTCGCCGCCCACGGCGTGACGATCCCCGGCGGCTCCTGCCCCACGGTCGGCATCTCCGGCCTGACCCTCGGCGGCGGCCACGGCGTCGCAGCCCGTGCGTACGGCCTGACCTGCGACAGCCTCACCGCCGCGACGATCGTCACGGCCGACGGCAAGACCCTCACCGCCGACGCCACACACCACTCGGACCTCTTCTGGGCGCTGCGCGGCGCGGGCAACGGCAACTTCGGCGTCGTTACCGAACTCCGCTTCCGCACCCGCCCCGCCCCGCAGACCGTCACCGCGTACATGTCCTGGCCGTGGTCGCGCGCCCGGTCCGTCCTCACGGCCTGGCAGGAGTGGGGCCCGGACCAGCCGGACGAGATCTGGTCCTCCGTGCACCTCGCGTCGGGCCCCGGCGGCGGAAACCCGACCGTGTCCGTCGCGGCCTTCAGCCTCGGCACGTACGGCGATCTGCAGAACGCCGTGGACCGCCTCGCCGACCGGATCGGCGCCTCGGCCTCCTCGGTCTCGCTGCGCCGCCGCAGCTACCAGGAGGCGATGCTCGTGTACGCGGGCTGCTCGGGCATCACCGACGCGCAGTGCCACCTCCCGGGCACCACGCCGGGCCGCACCTCGCAGGGCACGCTCCAGCGCGAGACGTACGCGGCCGCATCCGACTTCTACGACCGGTCGCTGCCCCCGGCCGGCGTACAGGCCCTCCTCGACCGGACCGAGGCGTTCACCCGGCTCGACGCGAGCCAGGGCGGTGGAGGTTCGATCGCGCTCACCGCGCTGGGCGGGGCCATCAACCGGGTCGACCCGCAGGCGACGGCATTCGTCCACCGGCGCTCAAGGATGCTCGCCCAGTACATCGGCGCGTGGCGCGCCGGCACATCGGGCAGCGCACAACAGAACTGGCTGAAAAACACCCATTCCGCATTGCGCCGTCACGCATCCGGGGCGGCGTACCAGAACTACGCGGACCCGACGCTGACCGGCTGGCGGGACGCCTACTACGGGACTGCGGCCGCCCGCCTCGGCGAGGTGAAGAAGCAGTACGACCCGGACGGCTTCTTCACGTTCCAGCAGTCACTCTGAGCTACGAGAACGAACGGCCGCCGCTCCCCCCACCGGACCGCTCTCGCGGTGCCCGGCGGGCGGGAGCGGCGGCCGAAGAAACACCACCTGCACCCAGGCTCCCTCAGGACTACCTCAGGCTCCCTCGAGACTCCCCCAGGACTCCTTCGGACGCCTGCGGCGCGCTACGCCGCGAAGGCTAAGCCGCGAGGCCCTTCTCGCCGTCCCCGCCGCCGCCCGACCCGGGCCGCGGCTCGGGAATCCCGAGCGCCTCGCCACGGTCCCCGGCCGCCGACACCGGCCGCTGCGACCGCACGAGCCGGCCCACCCGGGGAGACCGTGAGACGGCACCCATCAGGGGCGTCAGCAGCATCATCGCGAGCGGCGCGAGCAGCAGCGCTGCAGCCGTACCGAGGGCGAAACCGCCGATGACGTCGGTCGGGTAGTGAACACCCATGTAGATCCGGCAGAAACCCTCCAGCAGCGCGAGCACGACGGCCGCGATGCCGAACTTGCGGTTCGCCACGAAGAGTCCGACGCCGAGGGCCATCGCCATCGTGGCGTGGTCGCTCACGAAGGAGAAGTCGTTCTTCCCGTCCACCAGGACGTCCAGCCCCTGGTGATCCTTGAACGGCCGTGGCCGTTCGACGAATCCGCGGATCGGGATGTTGATCAGCAGCGCGATCCCCGCGGCGAGCGGCGCCCAGACGATTCCGGAGACAGCCGTCACCGAATCCTCGGGCGTGCCGCGCCGGCGTGCACTCCACCAGCACCACAGGACCACCAGGACCATGCCGAGCATGATCCCGTACTCACCGATGAACTCCATGACCCGGTCGAACCAGTCGGGAGCGGACTTGGCGAGCCCGTTGATGTCGTAGAGCAGGCTGACGTCGGGGTTCGACCCATCCAGTGCGAGTCCAGCCATCTGCCGCGGCCCCTTGCCTTGTCTGCTGTTGCTACTGCGGCACACGCCCGTGTGCACCGCGCTGACGAACCCCCGTGTTCGCTTCGATCACATACGTGGCACGACACTCGGTCAGTGGCCGCGACCCCGGTCCAACCAGAGAACGACGCGTCCCGCGCGTACGTTCCACTCTCCACCGAATGATCACCATGACGTTATCGAAGAGAGACTCATCGTCGCAGCTCAGGGCACAGGCTTCACAGAGAGTTCCGGCCACCGCCACCCATCGGTCAGGCCGCCGGCTGCGTGGTCGGAAGGGCCGCGGCACCGTCCTTGGTAACGCGTGTCGCACCGAAGTAGTCGGGCGTGTCGATCTTGTCGAACCGGATGACGGCACCAGTGTACGGAGCGTTGATCATGTATCCGCCGCCGACGTACAGGCCGACGTGGTGAATGGCCCGCGAGTTGGCCAGATCGTCGGAGAAGAACACCAGGTCACCGGGGAGCAGCTCGTCACGCGAGGGGTGCGGCCCGGCGTTGTACTGGTCGTTCGCCACGCGCGGCAGCTCGATGTCCACCGTCCGGTACGCGGCCTGCGTCAGCCCCGAACAGTCGAACCGCCCACCCTGCTCCGGCGTACCGTTGCCGCCCCAGAGGTACTTCGTGCCGAGCTTCTTCTGCGCGAAGTAGATGGCACCCGCGGCCTGCTGCGAGGGCTGGACCCGGCCAACGGGTTTGGCGAAGCTCTTCTCCAGGGAACGGATGATCTTGACGTAGTTCTGCGTCTCCGCGATGCGCGGAACCCCGCCCGACTGGATCACCCGGTACGCGCCGGCGTTGTAGGCGGCCAGCATGTTGTCCGTCTGATCCCCCGGCACATTCTTTACGTACCCGGCCAGTTCGCAGTCGTACGAGGCGGCGGACGGAATCGCGTCGGCGGGATCCCAGATGTCCCGGTCACCGTCGTTGTCCCCGTCGATCCCGTGCCCGGCCCAGGTCCCGGGGATGAACTGCGCGATGCCCTGCGCGGCAGCCGGACTCACGGCGCGCGGGTTCCAGCCGCTCTCCTGGTACAGCTGGGCGGCCAGGAGGGCCGGGTTGATGGCGGGGCAGAGGTTGCCCCACTTCTCCACAAGCGGCTGATACTTGGCCGGCACGGCTCCCTTGGCCAGCCCAACGGCCCCACCGCCACCGCCCCCGAGGCCGGCGGCGGCGGAGTACGTACCGACGACGAGCAGCGCAACGAAGCACATGGCGGCCCCGACGCCGATCCCACCTGCCATCCAAAATTTCCGCACCCCTCAACCATCCCCCATCGGGGACGGGTTCATGGGTGGTTTCGACGGTGTGTGCGAGTCATTGGGTGCACTGACGCGTCATCAGGAAGCTCCGGCGGACCAGAAGTCGGAGTGGATGTTGGGGCGGGGAATGACTGCAGCATCCGCGTAGCTCGGCCCGTTCGGCTTGGCCAGAGGCTCGGCAACCCCTGACTCTCGGACACATGGGCTATCGACCTCGAAGAAAGCCTGCCCCTTGCCTCCAACGATCAGGCTCACCCCGAAGCCATCTCTCGTCTGCGCAAAGATTGCTGGCACATCAACATCATCATTGACGGCTTTGATCCTGTAGTCACTCTTTCTCCAGAATCGATCAACCAGACCCAAGAAGCTTCCACGACGCTCTGCGGAGATGATGGTCATGACCGCCCTTCTGCGGGTCACATCGCAGCTCCCAGTAGTGGTCGGACCGTGCGTCCACTGCACTTCTGGGCGGATCTCTTCAAGGACGTCATCAAGCAGTGCATCAGCACGCTCGGCAGCTCCCTGCATATCCATGCCGCTCCCACCACGTCCATTCAATTGCCCAACATCACCGACACAAGAAGAGATTAAAGCACACGAAGCCAGTACCATAAACACTCTAGCAATGCCGCCTGTCATCGGTACTCCTCGGCCTTCAACTTTTCCGGTCGCCCCGCTGCCACAAGAGCAATATTATTCGCAGACACTGCATCTCTATTTGGATCAAAATAGCGAGAGTGCGCGTCAATCGAAACGCCTTCGGCACTTACTAGCTTGGGCCCTTCGTCCACCTGGAAACGTCGAGCGCCGAACGCTCTGCTTGCAGGGTCTCTACCGAACCAGAGATCATCATCGTCCTGATCCGCCACCTCCCCAAGAAGGTGCGCGCCAACAGGACCCGCGACAGCCCAGCCGACGGCACCAACCGCGGCCTGCTGCTTCGATGGAAGTTTGGTCACGATGTCGTTCTCTGCCGCACCGACAAATACATGCTCCTTGCCTACTCCAAGGTCCTCCGCGCGGTCCACACCAACTCCCGGGCTTCCGACCAGAACAATGTCGTCTACTCCCGGAATACCACCTCCTTGCTGTGTCGCCGCTCCAACAGTTCGCGAACCGTACGAGTGACCGATTGCCGTCATATGCGGGTCCTCGTTCTCATTTGTGGCAGAAAGGCCAGCCATGAAGTGATTGAAGGAACTTCCGCCTCTTTCGGCCCGCTCATCACCCATCACATCGAGACTGTCAATCCCATCTGGCGACTGCGGCGCGTCGTAACCAAGCCACACGATTGCTGCACTCGACTGATCGTAATATCGAGCACCAATCGCCGTATCACGAGCCCGCTTCAGGTCGCTATCAGCGAACTCCTTATCAAGGGAAGTGTTCAATCCTGGCACGTACGCAGCAACATTCCTAACCGAATCTGGATTACCAAACGAAACAATCGCCCGACCGTTCCCCTCATCTCCAATGCCGAGCAAGTACATGGGCGGCTCTCCCGGCCGACGGCCCGCCTGTAGTTGCCGGTCGATCTCCCGCATCCCCGCCAACTGGGTCTCCGACCCCGCGTCGTCCCGCCCCTCCAGCTTGCCGATCAGCAGCTGGAGGTTGTCGCGGTTCGCCGCGTCGCGGACCAGGGCCGGGATGCCGTCCAGGTTGCCGATTTGGTCCGGGTAGACCGCGAGGTACTCCTCGCGCAGTTCGTCCGTCAGGCCCGCCCACCACGCACGGCGCCCCGCCGGACTCGCGTCGAGGGGGATGCCCGCCTTCAGGTAGCCACGCGCCGCGTCCCGTACCGATGCCGCGTCGCCCGCCGCGTCCGTCCATGTCCGGTCCGGGACCTTCAGGCCCTCCTCGGCCTTGAGCTTTCGCAGGATTCCGGCGAACCGCCAGTCGATCTCAGCGGCCGTCCGTACCGCCTTCGCCACCCGGTCCGCGATGTCCTGCGCCTTCGCGGCGTTCGGGTTCGGGGCGACCAGCCCCGACGGCGGGAGGAGTCCCGGCGCCGCCGCCCCCACCGACGCCGTGCCGCCCGCCAACGGCTTCCCGTCGATCAGGCCCTCCCCGGCGGCGGGGTACGTCACCGAGCCGTCCGCGTGCACGGTGAACCTCATCGCCTCCGCATCGTCCAAGGCGTCCCGCAACACACGTTGCTGGGCCCGCATCTCGTACGCGAGGCTGTTCAGTGCCGTACGGACCAGGCCGCATTCCGTGTACACGTACTGCAGGTTCCGGCCCAGCTGTCGCAGCCTGCCGACCGCCGCGTCCGCCGCCGCGCCCTGCTGGGTCTCGCGCAAGCCGTTCAGGAGTTGCTTCTCGATCCGGTCCCGTCCGGCGTCGGCGCGGTTGCTCGCCTTTCCCCAGCCGTCGGCCGCGCCCTCCAGCTCGGCGCACCTCAGGTCACGTAACTGGCCCCAGGTCAGCGGAGAGGCCGCCGGTGTCATCGCTCGACCCCATTCGTGCGCCGCGCCACGGGCGCGAACGACGAGCTCACGGTCTCGTTCGTCTCGCCCTGGGCCCGCGCGACGGAGCGCAGACCCCCGGCCAGTGACCCGCACTCCCGGCGCGCGGACTCGAAGCGCCGCTCCCACGACTCCCGTACGGTCCCCAGCTCCGCGAGCGCGCTCAGTCCGGCCGTACCGGCCAGGAGGCCCTCGTGCGCCGTCACCAGCTCCGTCTTCACGGGGCCGAGGTGCACGCCCATCTCCTCCGCGCCCCCGGCAGCCCGCACCCACACCCCGTCGCTGTGCCGAAGCTGATCCCCACCAGCCCCACCAGCCCCACCAGCCCCGCCCGTCCCGCGAGAACTGCCGGCCCCGCCAGCCAGGTCGCTCAGCCTCTGCAGCCCCCCGGGCTGCCCTACAACGGCCACACCGCTCACCCCGCTCCTTGATCGTGGAGCGGCACTGTGCCAAACCCGGCAACCGCGACACGCCGAGAGCCCGGCGGCGGGGAGCGGGCAGTCCCCCGCTCCCCCTGGCCTCCCAACGAAGCCCCATCACTCCCGGATCACCCGAACGAAGGACCGGGGCACCGCGCCCTACGTGCCGTGCGCCCTCGGGTCCACCGCGGCAAGCCGTGCGGTACGGCCGCCGCGGTGGACCCCAGGGGCCGACGCCTTGGTAGGCGCGGTCGGCAAAGAAGGGGGACGTCTTGGCGTTCGCAGATCCGCATGATCCGGTGAGTGCGGGCGGCCGTCAGGCCGTGGTGCTCACCCCTCCGGGTGAAACAGCGTCCTGGCCCTTGCCACAGTTTCTCGTCGGTGGGCTACTTCCCGTAACGAACAGTTGCGGTGGTCGACGAGACCGGCTGAACCGAAACGCTCCGTCAGTCGACCCGATGGATTCAGGGGTCCCCATGCCGGTCTCACCGAACCAGGGATCCACCGGCGGCGATGACGCGGTCACCCTCACCGGCAGCCACTTCACCGGTACCAACGGTGTCTGCTATGGCTCCCGCCAGGCCACCAGCTTCATGGTGCTCAGCGACAGCACCACCGCCACCATCACGCCCTCCGGCCAAGGCCCCGTGCCCGTTTCCGTGACCACGCCCGGAGGTACCGGAGTCGTCGGCGGCTCGGTAACCCTGGACACCAACATCATCACCCGCCCCTGGTGAGCAGGGAGCGCGCCGTCTCCGTGGCGGCAGTCGGCCAGCACCGTCAGGTCCACCGGCGCGTTGGCACATGCAAGGCTTGTGTGCCGTGATCCGCGGCGGGGCGTGTTGACGAGGTACCACCAACCGTCACGACAGTCGTCGCGTTCGTCGACCACGGCCAGGCCGGATCCGGGGGACCGGTGGCCGCGCTGCTGCGGCCCGGCAACACGGGCTCCAACACCACCGACGATCACATCACCACCACCCGGCTCGCTCTGGCCCAACTCCCCACACACCTGCGGCGAGGACGACAGACACTGATCCGCACCGACTCCACCGGCGGCACCCACGCCTTCCTCGACTGGCTCACCCGACCAGGCCGGTGGCTGTCGTATTCCGTCGGAATGACCATCACCGACACCATCCACCAGGCCGTCCTGAAGATCCCGAAGAAGGCATGGACACCGGCCTACGACGCCGACGGCACCGAGCGGGTGGGCGCCTGGGTCGCGGAGATCACCGACATGCCCGACCTCAGCACCTGGCCGAAGGGGATGCGGCTGATCGTGCGCAAGGAACGCTCGCACCCCGGCGCCCAGTTGCGCTTCACCGACCTCGACGGACTGCGGCTGACCTGCTTCGCGACCAACACCAAGGGCGGCCAGCTCGCCGACCCCGAACTGCGTCACCGCCGCCGGGCCCGCTGCGAGGACCGCATCCGAAACGCCCGCGACACCGGCCTGCGCAACCTGCCCCTGCACGACACCGCCCAGAACCGGATCTGGCTGGAGATCGTCTCCCTCGCTCTCGACCTCCTCGCCTGGATGCCCATGCTCGCCCTGACCGGCCAAACCCGCCGCTGGGAACCCAAGAAGCTCCGCCTGCGACTGTTCTCCACCGCCGCACAGCTCGCCACCACCGGCCGCCGCCAATGGCTCCGCTTCACGGCCCGATGGCCCTGGACCCACGAGATCACCCGGGCAATCGACCAGCTCAACGCCTTGCCGAACCCCGGCTGACCAGCCACACCGACCGCCCCGACAAACCGCACCACCAGACCGGGAAAGTGGAACCCGGCGCCCACCCGACGCGACGGCCGGGCCCTTGACCTGCCCCAGCCCCAAAAAGACCGCACCCCGCAAACACAGAGTCCCCGTCAGCACACCTACAAGGACTCATGAACGATCGAGGCTAGTGCTGTGACCGCATAGGTTCACCGGGTTTGCAGGTCATGCTGCGACGGCGAGGGGGCGTCCTCCCCAGCGCATGCCCTTCTCGCTGCGTATTCGGGCGCGTTCTCGTCGCTGGGCTGTGAGGACGTCGGGGTGGCGGGTGTTGGTGTTGCGCCAGCGTAGATATGCCTGCAGTGCGCGCGTCTGAACCGTGTGGTTCGGGTGGTGGGAGTTGGCCAGGGTGAACTGTCGTAGGGGCCCGAAGTGGGCCTCGATCGGATTCGCCCAGGAGGCGTTGGTCGGGGTGAAACACAGCTCAACACGGTTTTTCTTCGCCCAGGCCCGGATCTTGGCGCCTTTGTGGGCGGACAGGTTGTCCATGATTACGTAGATGGGGGCGCCATCGGGCCGGGCAGCGCGGATCGACTTCAGCGCGGCCAGGGACTGCGCGGCGCCCTTGTGGCGGCGATTGACGCCCCACAGGACGTCGTCACCGATGGAGTAGCAGCCGTGGAAGTAGGTGACGCCGTGGGTGCGGTGGTAGGTGGCCGGGATCTGCTGGGGTCGGTTTCGTGGCGCCCAGCAGGATCCTGCGGTGGGGCGGATGCCGAGCGGCCCGAACTCGTCGAACGCGAAAACACGGTCTGGTAAGTGCTCCAGAACGTGCTCGATGCGGTCCAGTTTGACGTCTCGTTGCGGGTCGGTGGACTCCTTCCAGGTCTTGGTGCGTTGGAAAGTAACGCCGCGTCGCGACAGGAGTATGCGCAGGGCCTCGCGGCCGATGCGGATCACGCGGTCGGGGACTCTGCGCAAGTAGGCGGCAAGTTTGCGGATCGACCAGCGGGTGAAGGGCTGGCCTAGTTTGACCGGGCGGGTGGTGGCCATCGCGATGACGAAGTCCTCGTCGTCAGCGTTGAGTAGGCGGGGACGGCCTCCCGCCCACTGAGGGTCCAGGCAGGCCAGGCCGATCTCGTTGAAGCGGTGGATGAGATCACGCACGGTGTCCTCGTCAGCGGCCACGAGCTGGGCGATGACCGGCACCCGGTTCCCGCCGGCCGACGCCAGCAGCATCATCGCGCGGCGGTAGCGCACCGAGCTGGTGCTGCCCCGGCGCACGATCTGCTGCAGTCGTTGCCCCTCCTGGTCGGTCAGTCTGCGTACTCGCACCGGTTCCGCCATCGCTTCTCCCCTGCAGGACGGACCAGTCCCGCCCGAACCCGGCGCGCGACTCGCCTAGCATCTCCTGCCATGAGCGATTCGGAGTCCCTTCTCGACTGGCTGCAGAACTGGTACACGCAGCAGTGCGACGGCGACTGGGAGCACGAGTGGGGCGTGAAGATTGCCACGCTCGACAATCCCGGCTGGACCATCGAGATCGATTTGACGGAGACGGACCTGGAAGGACGCGACTACAACCTCCAGGAGGTCAACCGCGGCACGCAGGACTGGGTCCGCACCTGGATAGCTGAGAAGACCTTCCACGCCGCGTGCGGTCCCGGAAACCTCACCGAGGCCCTCACCCTGTTCCGAACCTGGGCAACAACGACCGCCTCCTGAGCGGGTGCAGGGCCGGAGATACCCAAACCGGTGAACCTTTGCGGTCAGAGCACTAGTGACCGCATCCGCTGCGGCAGGACCACTGGTTTCGGACCCTTTTCTCCCGCGAATCCGCCTTTGATACCGCACGCTGGAGCTGACGACCGCTGCCGACCTCGAATCTCATCGCCTGCGGCGGTCGTCGCCCCATCTGCGAATCGCCGCCCCATGGCTCTGGTGCCATGAACGGCGAACGCCGTTGCCCGTCTTGCTGTCCTGCCCGACGAATCGGGAAGCGCCGCATTTTCCGAACGTCAGGCCGAAACCATCGCCGGCGCCCCAGTGAACCGCGGAGGCTAGCTCCCGCGGTAGATATTGACCTCGTTGTGGATGTCGCCGATGTTGTAGCTGATCAGGCCGCCACAAGCGAGGAGGCAGGGCCCGGTCGACGGCGTCGTCGGGGGTACTGGCGCTGCTGACACCACAACCGTTGTTTCGTCATGCGAAGCACCGCAGTTGTCGTTGCCGTTGTAAGCGGCGGTGATCGTGTGGGTGCCGACGGTGGTCGGATGGGCCGTGTAGGCGGCGGTCCCGTCGGCGGATACGGGCACGGTGTCCAGAAGGTCTCCGCCGTCGAAGAACGTCATACCGAGGCCGCCGCTGGGATCGCCCGGGCAGCTCACGGTTGCCGTCAAATTCACCGGTTGACCGATTGTCACGGCTGAAGGTGACGCCTGGGCCACAGTTGTTGACTGATCTGCCGCTGCTGCCGGTGCGGCAAAGGCCAATACGGTGGCCAAAGCAGCGATGGGCGCCAGCTTCCAAGCCGCTGCCCGATCTTGCCAACGTGTCATTGATTCGACTCCTTGATCGGTCACTTGCCGAGGCGTACACGCTGCCCCGAGAGCGTCACATTAGATTGCGAATAGGGCTGTTACGTGACACATCCGGTCTATCGGTTGAATGCGCCAAGAAGATTCCCCCCGATGCGCCGGTCCCGCCTCCCGATATGTATGGGTTCGCCTAGATTCCTGGGGGTGATAGGCGCGTGTAGGTGCGGGAGTTGCTGACGCCACCGGCAGTGGTGACGTTGACAGAGACGGTCCCCACCGGTCCGGCCGGTGCCTGCGCGACGACGGTGACGTCGGACAGCACGGTGAAGGCGGCTGGTGTGGCGCCGAAGGAGACTGTGCTGGTGGTGGTCAGAGCGGTACCGGTGAGGGTGATGCCGGCTCCTGAGTCCGTGGGTCCCTGGGTGGGGGTCAGCGCGGTGAGGACCGGTGCGGGCACGTAGGTGTAGACCACGGTGTTGCTGGTGCCGCCGAGGGTGGTGACGGTGACGGGTACCGCTCCTGTTCCCGCGGGTGTGACGGCGGTGATCTGGGTGGCGGAGTTGACCGTGTAGGTGGTCGCGGGGTTGCTGCCGAAGGTGACCGCGGTGGCTCCGGTCAGGCCGGCGCCGGTGAGCGTGACGGTGGCGCCACCCGAGGCCGGACCCTGGTTGGGAGAGACAGCGGTGAGGGCCGGTGCGGTCAGGTAGAAGAAGTAGACGGGCCCGGTGGTGCCGCCGAGGGTGGTGACGGTGACGGGTACCGCTCCTGTTCCCGCGGGTGTGACGGCGGTGATCTGGGTGGCGGAGTTGACCGTGTAGGTGGTCGCGGGGTTGCTGCCGAAGGTGACCGCGGTGGCTCCGGTCAGGCCGGCGCCGGTGAGCGTAACGGTGGTGCCACCCGAGGCCGGACCCTGGTTGGGAGAGACAGCGGTGAGGGCCGGTGCGGCCGCGTAGGTGTAGGTGACCGAATTACTCGTCCCCCCGGGGGTTTTCACGGTGACCGGGACGGCGCCGGTCCCGGGCGGTGTCACTGCGGTGATCTTCGTGGAGTTGTCGACCGAGTAGGTGAGAGCTGGGGCGGTGCCGAAGATGACCGCGGTCGCTCCGGTGAAGCTGTTGCCGTTCAACGTGACCGTGCTGCTGCCCGCCGCAGGGCCGGTGTTGGGTACGACTGAGCTGAGGAGAGGGGCGGCAGCGACCACGCTGGGCCGTACCGCTCGCGCCGCACACTCACTGTTTTCCACGGTGTCTCCGTAGGGTGTGGCTCCGCCCGGAGGAGGGCGGCAGATGATGGGCCGGGTCCACCCGCCACCACCCGTCACGCAGACTCCAGCCGGGCGAAAGGAACGTTCCTGGCCGAGTGGGAGCGTGGCGATTGGTCAGACGAGTCGTGCGCCCGGTCCGGGAGGAACTTCCCGGACCGGGGCTTTTCTGGGGGCGGGCACGCACCCTTTGTGGTCGGGGCGTTTCCACTTCGGTGGGGTTTCGGCCGCCGCCACCGGCGGCGACCGAAACCCTCCTGAGGGTTGGTCAGATGCCGGGACCTGCGAGGTAGGTGTACGCGCCCACTGCGGTCGCGCTGCCTGCGTCATTGGTCACGACGACGTCGACGGCGCCGGCCGCTCCGGGGGGCGTGACGGCCGACACCGAAGTGTCGGAGAGCACGGTGAAGGGAGCGGGGTTGCCGTCGAAGGTGACCTCGTTCGTGCTGGTGAGGCCGGTACCGGCCACGGTCACGGTCGTGCCGCCCGTCGTCGGTCCTGAAGCAGGGGTCAACGTCGTCACCGTCGGGACGGCGACGTAGGTGTACGACAGCCCGTTGTTGGTGCCGCCCGCCGTGGTGACACTGACCCCCACCGATCCCGCCGCGCCGGCCGGCGCGGAGACCGTGATCTGGCCGTCCGACACGACCGTCGGTACCGCCGTGTTGGCACCGAAGGCGACACTGCTGGCAGTGGACAGGCCTGTGCCGTTGATGGTGACGGTCCCACCGCCCGCCGTCGACCCGGAAGTCGGGCTCAGGGACTGCTTGAACGGCGCCCCGACGTAGAAGAACGGGATGGGGTTGCTCGTTCCTCCCGGCGTGGTCACGGTGACGCCGACCGATCCGTTGCCCGACGGTGAGACGGCGGTGACCTGGGTGGGCGAGACGTTGGTGACGGCGGTGGCGGACCGGGTGCCGAAGCGCACCGCGGTGGTGCCGCTGAGGCCGGTACCGGTGATGGTGACGAGTGTTCCGCCGCCACTTGACCCTTGGTTCGGGCTGATTGGCATGAGAGATTCCTCCTCGCTAGGCAATGCGGTACATTGCCAAGCAGTGATGGGGCGTTCGGATTCGCGGACACCTCAATCGGTGCGAACTGTGTCTCGTGCCCACTGGCCAGGTGGTATCTCGGTGGCCCTGCAATGGCGTGCACTTGGCGGTATCGGCCGCCTGCCTGATATGCAGGGCCATCGAAGTACACCGCGCATCCAGCGCTGGTCGGCGCTGGATCAGCGACTTGCTCGCATCGCTCGGAGAGTCAATCCATCTGAATGGATACCTTGATTAACCCATTCGAGTGTCGCGGTCACAAGGGTTCCGACGAGATGTCACCCATTCGGTCGAGCGCCCAGCCGTGTATTGCAGCACCCCAGTGGCGCATACATAAAAGTGGTTATAGCAATTTGCATTAGGGGGCCGGAGCTACCCGATGCCCCATCAATTCCGTTGCATTGGTTCGTGGTCGACCGGCGCGAGGAAGAGCTGGATGTCAGGCGGCCCCATTCTTCAGCTCTGGAAGCGGTAACTTGATTGAGCGTTTTCAGAGTGGCCACCGATGGGGTGACGCCGACGTGGGCGCAACGCACGAGGCACCTGAGCCGTTGAGGGAGATGTTCGAAGTCTCAACTCGTCAGCGCAGGTGCCTTGTTGGTTGGCTACCCTGCCGCACTTGACCTTCCTCATGCGCTGGTCGAGTGGGTCACCATGCTCGTCGTCACCCGCGAGGGTGACCGCCGCCGCAAGCTTCCGCCGCACCAACGTGCGCTTGTGGGCCTGGTGTACCTGCGTAAGCACGACACTTTGTCCCAGATAGCCGCTGGCTTCGGTACCTCGGTCGGCACCGCCCACGCCTACACCACCGCGGTGATCGACCTCCTGGCCGCCCGCGCACCCGGCCTGCTCAAGGTCCTGCGCGAGCACGAACCGGAGTACGTCCTGCTCGACGGGACGCTCGCCGAGTGCGACCGGGTCGGCAACGGCCGGGCCGACTACTCGCACAAGCACCGCCGCCACGGCGTGAACGTGCAGGTCGTGACTGAGCCGATCGGTCAGGTGCTGTGGATCTCGCCGGTCCAGCCGGGCCGGTGCCACGACCTGAGCGCCGCTCGCACCCACCGGATCATCCGGATCTGCGAACGTCAGGGCGTTCCCATCCTGGCTGACCGCGCCGGCCCCTGGGTCACCACCGGGCGCAGACGCCCACCTGGCGGGCAGCTGACCCCAACACAGCAGACGATCAACCGGGCACTGGCCACGCCCCGAGCACCCGTCGAACGCGGCATCTCACGACTCAAGTCCTGGCGGATCTTCCGAAGATCACGGATCAGCCCCAACCGCATGACGTCAATCGCCAAAGCCGTCCTCACCCTGAAGAGGCAGTGCTGAAAACGCTCACTACCTGGACATCGACTTCGCCGAAACGGTGCGGCGGCACGCCACGAAGCCCCAGGCGGATGAGTACGGGGAGGTGGAGCTACGCGACTGGTACCGGCCTCGCGACCTGCTCCCCGGCCGCGCGGAATCGCTGATCGGCGCCGCCGACAGCCTGGCCGGCACGACGGACCGCATCATGACCGAAACCGGTCTGGCAGCCCTCACCCCGCTCGATCACTGAACCAAGGCCCCCGGCAGAGCCCGAGCCCACAAGGCCGGGCCGACCCACACCGTGGGCTTCAGCGGCTGCTGCGACTGACGCGGACCGCCTGCGCCGGCAGCGCGATGCCGTGGGTCTGGGCGACCTTCCCCGGTCGCAGGGTCCACGGCACCGGGGACGTGTCGGTCAACCAGTCCTCGGCGACGATCCGGTGCACGACGAAGCCACGCAGCGACCGCGGCAGCTTCTTCCAGCCCAGGCCCTTGCACAGCTGACCGTACGACGGACCGTGGCCGTGCTCCGCGCGGAAGGCCACGGTGAACGCGGCGGCCTCCCTGCCGCAGTCGGGGTGCGCGTCCCTCCACGTCTCGTAGGCGCTGAACACCGACCGGGGAACGGGGACCTCGGGGGGCGAGGTCGCGAACGCGTTCGCGACCCGTCCGAAGGAGAACCGGCACAAGGGGCACTGCTCCACCGCCTCCACGTGACGCAGCAGAGCCGGACTGATCCCGGACTTCCACTCGGCCCACCGGGCCGGGGTGATCTCCGGAGGTTCGGCGGCGGCCGCCGCCTCGCGCGCCGCCCGCTGCGCCGCCTCCTGCTCGGCGAGTTCCGCGAGCTCCTCGGGGGTGCGGAACATGCCCGCCAGGTGACCCACCACCGGCCCCAGCCGGTAGGCGTCACCGGACACGTCGGCGAGGAACCCCTTGGCGAGGAGTTCGGGCAGCGCGTCGCAGCAGTCCCCGGGCAGCCCGGCGGGGATGTGTCCGGAGAGATCGGCGGCGCTGTGGGCGGCCAGGAACAGGGCGGCGAGCCGGGCAGCCGGTGTGGTCTTCCTGACCGGCTTGGCGACCCGCGTGCGCATGGCCCATCCCGACACCCGCGACCGTGTGCCCTTGCCCAACGGCATCGGGTGGCCCGGCCCCGGCGCCAGCTCCGGCACCACGATCCCCGCCGGCTCGTCCGGGTCCCCGCCGATCAGCGATTCGGGCACCTGCCACCCGGCGGTGGCCAGTTCGGCGACGGCCCGCTCCGGGTTCTCCAGCCGCAACGACCGCAGGTCGGTGCCCGTGAGGTTGCCGATCCCGCCCCGCGCGGCCCGGATGGCCACGACGACGGCGAGCAGCTGTGCGTCGACGGAGACGAGGGGCAACTCGACCACGTACGAGAGGAGCGCACGCGCCGCCTCCCCCTGGCGTGGCGTCAGCAGGAAGGGCGGCGGTACCGGCTTCGAGGACGGCGGGGCGGCAGTCTCAACTGCGTCGGCAGACTTGGGCACATCACACCTAACGTAGACCCGCCCGCCGGGGTCACGACCATCGTGACGCACGGCCGAGCGGCTGGGAACGGCGCTCGTCGACGGACCTCGCACGGTAGCGGGCGTCTGGTTGCATGGTGCCTTATGGATGCCATTGTCACGAGCATCATCGCGGTCGTGGGTACACTGCTCGGCTCGACGGTGACGCGTGCCTTCCAGCAGCCATCCGCACGGCCCACGGAGCAGAACGCGCACAGGGCACAACCGCGTCAGGGACGACTCAACGCCCACGGCGGGTACGCCGGACCGCTCGTCGACTTCCGCCAGGCCGTGCCGCCGTGCCGCACCACTGGTTCCGTGTGCACGTCTGCCGCACCGGCACGCCCGAGCTCGTCAGGACCACCGCGCTCCTGTGATCCGTATGGTCGCACCCACTTCGAACAGGTGGCCGCCGACCGATGAGTCTCTCCGCGATCCAGAGTCTGACAGTCATAACTTGGTGCACTACGTCTGTGCACTACGACCGTGCGCTACGTCCGCGGAGCGGTCAGAACGTGCACCGCCCGAACCCGCAGAGCACTGGCAGAACACCGGCCCAACAACAATCTCGGAGATCTCGATGCGTACCCTGATCAGCACCGCCTTCGTCTCGCTCGACGGCGTCGTGGAGGCCCCCGGCGGCGAGCCCGGCTACCGCAACTCGGGCTGGACCTTCAAGGACATGGAGTTCCT
This sequence comes from Streptomyces brevispora, assembly GCF_007829885.1. Lineage (NCBI taxonomy): Bacteria > Bacillati > Actinomycetota > Actinomycetes > Kitasatosporales > Streptomycetaceae > Streptomyces > Streptomyces brevispora. Next base: position 3,345,938 of record NZ_VIWW01000001.1, on the reverse strand, counting down.
CCCCGAGGCATTCGAGATCAAGGGCCGGGAGCAGACGGAAGCCGCCGCGATGCTGATGGGCCGGGTCAGCTACGAGGCGTTCAGCCCGGTGTGGCCCGGCATGGAGGAATTCGCCGACTACAAGGTGATGCCGAAGTACGTCGTCTCCACCACGCTCACCGAGGACGACCTCGTCACGGACTGGGGCACGACCACGATCCTGCGCTCCCTCGACGAGGTTGCCGCGCTGAAGGAGACCGAGGGCGGCCCGATCATCGTCCACGGCAGCGCCGCCCTGAACCGGAGCCTTTCGGACGCCGGCCTGATCGACCGCTACCACCTCCTCGTCTTCCCGCTGCTCCTCGGCGCGGGCAAGCGCCTGTTCAGCGACACGGACAAGGACACCCAGAAGCTGAAGCTCGTCGAGCACAAGGCATACGCCAACGGCCTGCAGATGAACATCTTCGACGTCGTCCGCTGACGACGTCGAACCTCCCGGAAGCGCGGCTTCCGGGGACGTTAGCGGGACGACAGGGAGGCGTTAGCAGAACATGAGCGGCGGGCGAGAAGGTTCAGGTGTCAGCAGGTCAGGAGGGGGAGCGGTTCGCCGCCGCAAGTTCCGGGCCGTGGCTGCACCGTCACACTTCACCGCCACACGACCGTCACGGGGAATCTCATGCGTACGATCCGCAACCGCAACCGCAAGCGCACCGCCACCATCGGCGCCGGGAGGAGTACCGGGAGGTGCTTCCCGGACCGCTGCTCGACCTCGCCGAGGTCGAGCAGCACGCCCGCAGGCTCCGTACGGCCGTCACCGTGCACATTCCCGGCCTTCTCCAGACTCCGGAGTACGCACGCGAGGTGTTCCGCCAGGATGTGCCCGAGCTGTCTCCGCCCGACATCGAGCACCGCATTTCGTTCCGGATCAAGCGTCAGGCGGTCCTGTTCAGGAGCACTCCGACGCCACACCAGGCAGTGGTGCACGAGGCGGCCCTCCGGATGCAGTTCGGCGGAGCCGACGTAACCCGTCGGCAGCTTCGCCATCTACTCGACACGAGCGAACGTGAACACATCGGCATCAGGGTGATTCCGTTCGCCGCCGGAACCTTCGCGGGATCGGGCCAGTCGATCTACTACTTCGCCGGCGCTGTGTCCCGGCTCGATACGGTCAACCTGGACCAGTCGCACGGACCCGTCTTTCTCGACTCCGCTGCACAACTGGAGAAATACCGAGTCCTCCTCGGCCGCATGGAGTCCACAGCACTCGGCGAGACTGAGTCCCGTGCCTTCATCCACGACATCGCCCACAGTCTGTGAGGAAACCAAGATGACAGCCCCCACCTGGCAGAAGTCCTCCTACTGTGCCCAGGGCAACTCCTGCATCCACGTCGCCGCCCTCACTCCGGGAACGGTGAACCTCACCGAAAGCGGCGACCCCACCGGCGCAATAATCCAGGCCGCCCCCACCGCCTGGGCTGCCCTCCTTCGTACCCTCAAGGAGGCCCACCCCCATGACTGACCTCACCTGGATCCGCGCCGCCCCCGAGGACGCCCCGGGACCCGGCCCCTGGATCGAGATCGCCTTCGGGCCCGGCGACACCGTCCACCTGCGCGAGACCAGCGACCCCGACAACATCGTCACCACCACCCGCACCAAATGGGAGGCCTTCACCAAGGGCGTCCGGGCCGGCGAGTTCGACCACTTCGCCGACCCGGACGGCAGCATCGGGCCGTCAACCAGAGGACGGGCCCGCATCAGCTGACGGACCGTGGACGCGGGTCTACGCGGACCGCAGCCGGTACGCGTACGTGTAGGTGCGACCCGCGTGCAGCAGGTACTCCGCGAGCGGCGGGGCTCCCCAGGAGTCGTTGCCGCCGACTCCCATCTGACGGTGGTTGACGCCCAGGATCGTCTCGTCGCGGCGCTTCAGTTCGTAGGGGTGCCTCGGTCCGTCCAGGTCGGACGGCGAGTAGTGCAGGACGCTCGTCTCCAGCATGGGCTCGCCCTCGTCCGGATCGGCCCGCACCAGAAGTCCGGTGCCCGACCGGTCCGTCACCGACAGATGGCGCACGTCCGTCATGTTGCCGGTCTGCTCGGGCCGGATGTACGGCGCGACCTGCTGGTCGACCGTGGAGCGGTAGCGGCCCACGAACGCGCCGGTGTGCCGGTCCCAGTAGTTCTCCTGCGGGCCGCGCCCGTACCAGTCGATCTGCTCGAAGCCCTCCGGAATCGTCAGCAGGGCTCCCACCATGGGCAGATCGGGCAGCCCGGCGGGGGCCTCCAGGGTGTGCCGGACCCGGATCTCGCCGTCTCCGCGCACGGTGAACACCGTGGTCCAGGTGGACGCCGCGGGGGCGGTGGGCAGGGTGCAGTGCACCTCTACGGTGACCACTCCGGGCGACGGTCGGCCGGTCCTGACGGAGGTGACCTCGCGGTCGGTGCCGGCGGCCCGCCAGGTCCGCAGGGAGTTCTGGGCGCCGCGGCCGATGTCGTTGTCGGTGGGCCCGCGCCAGAAGTTCGGCACCGGGCCGCCGGCCAGCAGCAGCCGCCCCTTCACCCGGTACGACGCCAGCGTTCCGGTGTTCTTGTCCAGGACCACTTCCACGTCCCGCCCACTGATGTGGACACGCGCGTCCGTCTCGTCGAGGGTGAGAGCGGGCAGCGTGTCCGGGGCCGGGTCGGCGGGGGCCGGGGTGTGCCAGTCGAGAGCGAGCTGTTCGGCGGCCACGGTGTGCCCCGCATCGGCCCAATCGGTCGCCGATTTCAGTACGAACGACACGTTCAGCCAGTACTCGGCACCCGGCACGGGCGTGCGCGGCTTGCGGCAGGGGATGCGCACGGTGCCCTCGCCGCCGGGCGCCACATCCGGCGCCGCGAGCCCGCCGTGCTGCACGCTCCGGCCGTCGCAGGTCACGTCCCAGCGCAGCTCGTACGCGTCCAGGCCGCTGAACAGGTGCTTGTTCCGCACCGTGACCGTCCCGGCCGCGAGATCCGCCGCGAGGACGGCGACCGGCTGGTAGACCTTCTTGAGCTCCAGCAGACCGGGGTGCGGCGTACGGTCCGCCGCGACCAGGCCGTTGCAGCAGAAGTTCGCGTCGGTGGGGTACCCGTCGTGCCAGTCCCCGCCGTACGACAGGTAGCTGCGCTTCGAGTCACCCGGCACCGGGAGCCGGATCGCCTGGTCGACCCAGTCCCACACGAACGCACCGTGCAGATTCGGGTAGCGCTCGAAGATGTCCCAGTACTCCTTGAGGTTTCCGCTGCTGTTGCCCATGGCGTGCGCGTACTCGCAGAGCATGAAGGGCGTCGGATTGCCCGACTTGCCGTACGCCTCCACGCCCGCCGGCCTGGTGTACATCTCGCTGTGCAGGTCGGCGACGGCGTTCATGCCCTCGTAGTGCACGGGCCGGGAGGCGTCCCGGGCGTGCACCCAGTCGGCCATGGCCTGGAAGTTGGACCCCCCACCGGCCTCGTTGCCCAGCGACCAGACCACGACGCACGGGTGGTTCTTGTCGCGCTCGACCATGGAGCGGAGCCGGTCGACACAGGCGTCGGTCCACTCCGGCAGGGAGGACGGCACGGTGTCGCGCACGCCGTGGGTCTCCAGGTTCGTCTCGTCGATGACGTACAGGCCGTACTCGTCGCACAGCTCCAGCCAGCGCGGGCTGTTGGGGTAGTGCGAGGTGCGCACGGCGTTGATGTTGTGCTGCTTCATCAGCCGGATGTCCTGGAGCATCCGCGGCTCGCGGATCGCCTGACCGTGGTCGGGGTCGGACTCGTGGCGGTTGGTGCCGCGGAACATGACGGGCTTGCCGTTCACGGTGAGCCTGCCTGGCCCGTACTCGACCTCGCGGAAGCCGGTGCGGGTCCGCTGGATGTCGACCGCACGCCCCGAACCGTCGGTGAGCGTGACGACCAGGGTGTACAGGTTCGGGTCCTCGGCCGACCACAGCGCGGGCGCGGCGACGTCCGCCTTCAGCGTCACCTCCGTGTCCCCCGCGCCCTGCGGTAAGACGTCGCCGGTGAGGGGGCGGCCGACGCGGCGCCCCCGGTCGTCGTACAGCACCGCCTCGATCCGGTGACCGCCGGCGGCCCCGGCGGCGCCCCGGTTGCGTACGGTCGCGGTGACCGTGAGGACCGCGTCACGGTACGCGGCATCCAGCGCGGTCCGCACGAACAGGTCCTGCACATGGACCGGCGCGATCGCGTACAGATAGACGTCACGGAAGATCCCGGACAGGTCGATCATGTCCTGGTCCTCCAGCCAACTGCCGTCGGACCAGCGGTAGACCTCGACGGCCAGGGTGTTGTCGCCCGGCCGCACATGGCCGGTGATGTCGAACTCGGCGGGGGTGTAGCTGTCCTCGCTGTAACCGACGCGCTTGCCGTTGACCCAGAGGAAGAACGCCGACTTCACGCCCTGGAAGGAGATCAGGGTGCGCCGGCCCGACCAGTCGCGCGGCACGGTGAAGGTGCGGCGGTAGGAGCCGACCGGGTTGAAGTCGTGCGGAACCGCAGGTGGTTCGGGAGTCTCGTAGCCGACCCACGGATAGCGGATATTGAGGTAGATCGGCTCCGGGTAGCCCTCGATCTCCCAGTTCGACGGTACGGGGATGCGGTCCCAGTCGCCGTCGTCGTAACCGGGTGCCTCGAAACCGGCCGGGCGGGCGTCGGGGTTCCTGGACCACTTGAAGCGCCACGTGCCGTTCAGGGAGCGGAAGTAGGGCGACTTCTCCATGCGTCCGCGCAGTGCGTCGGAGCCGTTCGCGTACGGCAAGAGCCGGGCCCGCGCCGCCTCTCTGCCGACCTGGAAGACTCTCGGCTCCGCGTCCCACTCGGGGCCGTCCGCGGCGAAAGCCTGTCTCTGTGCTGAGAAGACGGCCCAGCCCGCGAGGGCTGCGCCGGTCGAAAGGACGGAACGACGGCTCGGACGGTATGCGCTCATGAAGCGACTCCGTACGGAAGGCAACAAGAACCATCACCATCAGACGAAATCACTCAACACGCAAGACTCCGCGCGGGATCGGCGCGCGTCGCGGCCGAGGCGGCCCCGGCATCAGAGGCCTGACCACATCAAAGAGCGGCGGGGTACCGCCGAAGGTGGCCGAAAGTACGCGATGGCCCGGTCCCGCTGCAGCTACGGCTGCCGCCACACCGACCCGACGGCAGATCAGAACCGTGCGGTTCGGATGACCACCACCGGGACGCCCCGCCCTGGCAATGCCCGAAGCCCCGTCCGGTACGGGTGAGACCGCCAGTCACCGGGTCGGCCGAGGCCCTGGCGGCCCGTGGCGCCGTCGCCGGCCGACGGGGCCGACCGTGGCAGGCTACCGACAGATGTCCCGGCCACGTGTCCCGACGCCCCGCCGTGGGCATGATCATCGGCATGAACGAGGCCATGGGTGAAGGCGCGAGCGACAAGCCGGGGCAGATCCTGCACTGGAACTTCTTCATTGGCGGCCATCTGAGCGCCTCCGTACCCGTGCGCCTCGTCGAACGTACGACCACGGGTCAGCTGGTGTGGATGAAGACCGGCACGCCCATGTGGCGCTCGGCCCTCCCGCACGGCACACACCTGCGGGACATCGCACCGCACGAGCGCCCCGCCGAGGGCTACCCGGTGGTCGCCGACCGGTGGCCGATGGGCAACGCCCTCTTCTACCAGCCGACCGGCGCAGCCCACTCCGTCCTATGGCTCTTCGGGCGCAGACAGAAATTCCGTGGCTGGTACGTCAATCTGGAACGCCGGGTCCACCACGGTGACGACATCGACATCGCCGACCACGAACTCGACCTCAACGTGGCGCCGGACCGCACCTGGCAGTGGAAGGACGAGCAGTCCTTCGCCGAGAAGACCGGCCACCCCGCGTACTGGACGGCCGAAGAAGCCGCCGCCATCCGGACCGAGGGCGACACGGTGGCCCGGCTCGCCGAGGCCGGAACGTTTCCCTTCGACGGCTCCTGGTGTGATTTCCGGCCGCCGCCGGCCTGGACGACACCGCCCCGCCCGCCCCATCCCCGCCGCTCGATCCTCTGAACTACGCGTACGCCCACCACGCCACACATGCCCTGATGGGTGCGGTTCGGGCCCTGATGCGGGTCTCGGCCAGGGTGGCGCGATGACAATCATTGCCCGGCGTCACGCTCCGTGATACACAGAGTAACGATACGTAATTCGCTCAGACACCGATTCGATCCGCAGGTCAGGGCGGCCAAGCCGGTCAAATGTGCGAGATTCGGGTAAAGAGAGCCGTCAAGTCGTCGTACGAAGGCAGTTTCATCAGCGAAGATAGAGGGCGACTCGTGCCGTGCGGCACGGGCACTGAACTACCCAACAGGGGCGGTGACTTACATGATCCTGGCAGCTGAGAAGGGCGACATCACCACCATCATCGGCGGAATCGCCCCGAACTGGGGCCCGTTCGGGACCTTGGGCAACGAGGCCCGCGTAATGATCGAGGTAGTGATGGCGATCGCCATCCTGCTCTGCCTCGGCATCGCGATCTGGGGCGCGGCGAAGCAGCGGATCGGCGCGACTGCTCTGCGCGACACATTCAGCGCGGAGCAGGGCAAGGGGCTGATCGTCGCCGGTCTGACCGGTGTGTTCATCATCGGATCGCTGGGCACCTTGTTCACCATCGTCTACGGGATGGCCGTCTAACCGGCCGTCAGCCCGCGCCCGGGGGCAATCCCGCCCCTTCCCCACCATCCGCCCGTCGTGCCCACCGGCAGAGGTTGCGTCTCCCTGATGTCGAGTCACCACACCGCGTCCACGCGGGAACCAGCACGGCTACCGTCGTACTACGACGCGGTTCAGGCAACGGTTGAGGGGGCGTACGCGGCATGAGTCTCGGCGACGAGGACGGCTACGGCAACGACTCCGGCCGTTCGAGCGACGGCTACAGCACCCTCGGCGGTACGCGCCAGACCCGTACCCGCCTCCCCGACAGCCAGGGCGGCGACGGCTACGGCCCCCGCCGCCCGGCCCGCAAATCCCGCTCGCTCTTCACGGTCATCGGCGTGGTGGTCCTGCTCCTGGCCGCTATCGCCTTCGCGAACATGGGCGGGGGCGACGGCGGCAACGGCGGCGACGGCACCTCGGGAAGCAACGGCAAGAAGACCGGCTCGGCACCGACGGCGGCTACGGGGACGAAGCCGGTGACGGGGAAGAACGGCGAGATCGCCTCCGGGTTCGCGCATGACGAGCAGGGGGCGCAGAGCGCGGCGTCCAACTTCGCGGTGGCGCTCGGGTCCGTCGAGATGTTCAAGAAGGACAGCCGGCACACAATCGTGGACAGCATCTACACGCCTGAAGCAGCGGGGAAGCTCAGAGACCCGCAGGATACTGCCTACTCTCCCGCGTTCCTCGACAAGCTCGGGCTCGATGCCAACGGGAATGCGCCGCAAGGCAGCACATTCGTATCTCGAACAGTGCCGGTAGGTACCAAGTTGGAGTCCTTCGACGCCAGCACAGCCAAGGTCTCGGTCTGGTACATGGGTCTGATTGGTATGTCCGGTCCTGGGTCCACCGACCCGGTCCGCACCGCCTGGAAGACCTGGACCGTCGAACTCACCTGGGCGGACAAGGACTGGAAGGCCGTAACGGACTCCCAGAGGGACGGACCGGCTCCGGTCCCTGGAGATGTTGCAGCTTCCAGCTCGGACGAAATCAGCAAGGCCGTCGAGGAGTACGGAGGTTTCACTTATGCCCGATAGCCCTCGGCTCCACGTCCGCTCCATCTTCACCGCGCTGGCAGCAGTGCAGACAGCCGTTGTCGTCTTCTCTGCGCGTGCGATTGCTGCTCCCACCCCTTCACCCTCACCAAGTCCGAGCAACAAAGCCTGCGATCTACTCATCGGCCCCGCCAAGCAGTACTGCGAGGACGGCGACGCCTCCCCCAAATCCACTCTCCCCAAAAGCACCGACCCCGCCCTCGACCCCCTCACCTCCCTGGGCCGCGGCTGTGCCGACGCCGCCGCGTGGATCGTGGGCAAGCTCAGCGACGCCGTCAAAAGCACCGCGAACGTCGACTTCACGAACACCCGGTTCCTCCAGCAGTACGCGATCGTCTTCGCCGCCTCCACCGTGCTGACCCTCGTCCTGTGGCTGCTCGCCGTCGCCAAGCGCGCCATCCGCGGTGTGCCGCTCACCACCGCGATCTCCGAGGCCATCGGCTTCCTGTGGCTGACGGTCCTCGCGTCCGCGTTCACGCCCCTGATCCTTTACACGATCGTCTCCGCGACCGACGGCGTCACCGATGTCATCGCCTCGTCCTCCGGCGGGCAGACAGACGTCTTCTTCGGGTCGTTCGCCGAGGCGCTCAAGAAGGACTCCGACATCGGCGGCGGGCCGATCATGCTGATCGTCGTCTCACTGGTGTCGATCCTCGCCGCGGGCATCCTCTGGCTGGAGCTCGTGATCCGGGCCGCCCTGCTGTACGTGGGCGCCCTGCTCGGAACCGCCGTGTACGCGGGGCTCGTCGACAAGAACATGTGGGGGCACGTACGCCGCTGGGCAGGCATCATGATCGCGGTGATCATGGTGAAACCGGTCATCGTCGTCGTGCTCGGCCTGGCCGGCGCACTGTCCTCGGACGACGGGCCCGACGCGTTCTCCGCCGTCGTGTCCGGGCTGTCCATCATCCTGCTGGCGATCTTCGCCTCCGGCATGATCTACCGCTTCGTCCCCGGCTTCGGCGACGAGATCCAGGGCGCCCGCACCAACCGCAAGCAGGCCACCGACGGCTCCCAGGCCGCCGCGATGATCAGCTCGCCCGCGGCTCTCGTCTCCCAGGGCATCAAGACCCACAGCAGCCGTGGCGGCCAGGACGGCGGCGGAGGCAACAGCGGCGGCGGACGCCCCGCCAACCCGGTCAGCGGCGGTGTCGCCGCCCACAGCTCCCGCAACTCCGGGAGCGGGGTCGGCGGCGGATCTGTCCCCTCCGCCGCACCTCCGCCCCGCAGCGGGTCGGGCCCCACCTCCGGAACCCCGCACAGCAGCCGCGGCCCGCGCCGCGGATCAGGCAGCTCAGGTAACAACAGCACAGGAGGTGGCGGGCGTTGAGCACGCAGTCCCATCCGATCGCGCCCCGCCGTACGTATCTCATCGGCCGGGCCAGGCCCAACGCGATGGTCGGCAAGAACCGCGAGACCGGCGAGATCGCCCTGATCATCGCCGGGGCGTTCCTCGGCATGATGAGCGGGCTGCTCGTACCGGTCCTGTCCATGCGGATCGTGCTGCTCACCGGCTTCCCGATGCTCGCCCTGGCGATCGTCTACGTCCCGTACAAGCACCGGACCTTCTACAAGTGGTTCGAGATCAACCGCAGCTACAAGCGCTCCCTGCGCCGCGGCACCACGTACAAGTCCGGCGCCATGGAGGCCGGCGTCAGCGCCGACGGGCGTGAGGTCGAGATCGGGCCGCCCCCCGGCATCGGCCGGATCAACTGGCTGGCCGCGCCCTTCGGGCCGGACGAGATCGCCGTACTGCTGCACGCCGACCGCCGTACCGTCACCGCGGCGATCGAGATCGAGGGGCCCGGCGTCGGGCTGCGCGACAGCGAGGACCAGGAAGCACTCGTCGACCGGTTCGGCACGCTGCTCAAGCACGTCGCCAACGGCGACGGCTTCGTGACCCGCATCCAGATGCTGGCCCGCACCCTGCCCGCCGACCCGGACGCACACGCCAAGGACGTCGCCCAGCGCGGCGACAAGGCCTCCCCGGGCTGGCTCCAGGAGTCCTACGACCAGCTCCAGTCGATGGTCTCCACCTCCAGCGAGCAGCACCGCGCCTACCTCGTCGCCTGCATGGAGTTCGACCGCGAGCTCGCCGCCGAGGCCAACGCCATGGCCCGCGCCGCCCGCCCCCACGGCGGCCGCAAGCTCGACCGGGACGCGGGTCTCGCCGTCGTCATGGCCCGCGAGCTCACCGACATCTGCGCCCGCCTCGCCGAGGCCGACATCCGGGTACGCCAGCCGCTCGGCCAGAGCCGCCTGGCCTCTCTCGTGCACTCGATGTACGACCCCGACCACCCCATCGACCACATCCAGGCCATGACGAAGCGCAACGCCTGGCCGGCCGAACTGGACGCGATCGAGCCGACGTTCCTCCAGGCCAAGACCCGTGAGTCGTCCACCCGTGCGCCCTGGTGCCACTCCACGGCCTGGGTGAAGGAGTGGCCGATGACGCCCGTCGGCGTCAACTTCCTGGCCCCGCTCCTCGTCCACACCCCCGATGTGATCCGTACGGTCGCGGTCTGCATGGACCTCGAACCCACCGAGGTGGCCATCGAGCGGATGCTCACCGAGAAGACCAACGACGAGGCCGAGGCCAGCCGCCAGGCCAAGATGAACCGCACCGTCGACCCCCGCGACATCGCCGCCCACGGCAGGCTCGACCAGCGGGGTGAAGATCTCGCGAGCGGAGCGGCCGGGGTGAACCTGGTGGGGTACATCACCGTGTCGTCGCGTTCGCCCGAGTCCCTCGCCCGCGACAAGCGGACGATCCGGGCCTCCGCCGGCAAGTCGTACCTGAAGCTGGAGTGGTGCGACCGCGAGCACCACCGCGCGTTCGTGAACACCCTGCCGTTCGCCACCGGCATCCGCCGCTAGCCCCACACGACCGAGAGACGAAAGGGAGGTCGGTCACGCCATGCGAGATCCGCTGTCCGCGATGTCGGACGCCTTTACCGCCTTCCTCTTCGGGAAGGTGGAGACGACCCGGCTGCCCGTCCGCACCTCGACCGGACAGGCCCAGGCGGTCTATCTGCCCACCGCCGCCCCCGGCCTCGGCGACTCCGGCGTGATCATCGGCCGCGAGGTGTACTCCGGCAAGGGCTACATCTACGACCCCTTCCAGCTGTACGGCCAGCAGCTCCCCGCCCCGCACTGGCTGGTGCTCGGCGAGTCCGGGAACGGCAAGTCCGCGCTGGAGAAGACGTACGTGCTCCGCCAGCTCCGCTTCCGCGACCGCCAGGTCGTCGTCCTGGACGCGCAGGGCGAGGACGGTGTCGGCGAATGGAACCTCATCGCTCAGGAACTGGGCCTGACCCCCATCCGCCTCGACCCCACCTCCGCGCTCAACGGTGGCATCCGTCTCAACCCGCTCGACCCCGCGATCACCACGACCGGGCAGCTCGCCCTGCTCCGCACGATCATCGAAGTCGCCATGGGGCACGGCCTCGACGAACGGTCAGGCTTCGCGCTCAAGGTCGCGCACGCCTTCGTGAACGAGACGAAGACCGACCGCCAGCCCGTCCTCATGGACATCGTCGACCAACTGCGCCACCCGGAGCCCGATTCCGCCGCGGCGATGAACGTCGACATAGACGACGTACGGGCCTGGGGCCTGGACGTCGCCCTCGTCCTGGACCGGCTCGTCGACGGCGACCTGCGCGGCATGTTCGACGGACCGACGTCCGCCGACATCGACCTGGACGCCCCACTGATCGTCTTCGACCTCTCGCACATCGACCGCAACTCCATCGCCATGCCGATCCTGATGGCGATCGTCGGCGTCTGGCTGGAACACACCTGGATCAGGCCCGACCGGAAGAAGCGCATCTTCCTGGTCGAAGAGGCCTGGCACATCATCAACTCCCCGTTCGTGGCCCAGCTCTTTCAGCGTCTGCTGAAGTTCGGCCGACGGCTCGGGCTGTCCTTCGTCGCCGTCGTCCACCACCTCAGCGACGTGGTCGACGGGGCCGCGGCGCGGGAGGCGGCAGCCATCCTCAAGATGGCGTCGACCCGCACGATCTACGCTCAGAAGGCCGACGAGGCGCGGGCGACCGGCCGGGTGCTCGGGCTGCCCCGATGGGCGGTCGAGATCATCCCCACGCTCACCCCGGGCATCGCCGTCTGGGACGTCAACGGAAACGTACAGGTCGTCAAACACCTGATCACCGAGGCCGAACGGCCCCTCGTCTTCACCGACCGCGCCATGACGGAGTCCTCCGCCACCGACCTGCTCCCGGAGGACGTACGCGCCGCCGAACTGGAGGCGGAACAACGCGCGGCCCGGATCGAGAACCAACAGCGGCTCAACGAGTCGTCCGAGTCAACGGTGGCATGACATGACAGGGCACGGCGGGGCACAGCCCGGCAGAAACCGGGACGGCACCGGCGGCATCCCCGACGGGCTGCTGATCGGTCTGCTGGTCTTCCTGCTCGGGCTGACACTGCTGGCCTGGACGGCCACCGGTCTGGCCGGACTCCTCACGCACGGCGCCTGGCCGCAGGGCGTCACCCTCGCCGAGACCCCGCTGGCCATACGCCGACTGGTGGAAGCCCCGCACGACCTGCCGGCCGCCTGGCCGGCCACACCCGCGGGGGAGCTCTCCGGGTACGGCCTGTTCTGGGGCCTGTTCATAGGCGAACTGATGGTGCTGGTGGTGCTGACCGTGTTCGTGATGGGAGTGGTCGCGCGCTGGCGCGGCGTACGGTCCTGGCAACGCGCCCAACGGCTGGAGCAACTGGAGCAACGTCAACAGGAGGAACTCCAGCGGCAGCCCGATCAAGGAACGCGACAGGAGTACGCGTACGAGGCCCCGGTTCCCGACCCCGCGACGAAACCGGCCCCGGCATCCCGCACCGCCCCGCAGGAGCCCACCCTCGTCGCCACGGAACACCTCACCGAGCCGCAGCATCCGTATCCGCATCCCGCGAACCCGGTCCACGCCGCCGCCGACACCGCCGACGCCCTCGCGACCGTTCCGCCGCCCACCGTGCCCTCTCCCCGCGCCCGCCTCGTCGTCTACGGGCCGGCAGCCACCCGCCGGCCCACCGTCGTCCAGGCCATCCGCGAGGCGGACGGGCCCGCGCTCGTCGTCACCTCCGACCCCAGCGTCTGGGCCGAGACCAAGGACGTCCGCGCCAAGCTGGGCCCCGTCCTCGTCTACGACCCGGGCCACCTCTGCGACACCCCGGCCCGGCTCCACTGGGCCCCCACCGTCGGCTGTGAGCTGCCCGACCGGGCGGCTGCCCGCGCCGCCGCCCTCCTCGCCCCGGTCCGGCCGCAGGCCGACATCGACGCGGCGACGGCCGACACCGCCGAAACGCTCCTGCAGTGCTGGCTGCACGCCGCCGCCGTGGACGGCCGCCCCTTCCGCCAGGTCCACCGCTGGGCACTGGGCGGCAGCGCCCACGAACCGGTGCGGCTGCTGCGTACCCACCCCAAGGCCGCATCCGGACTCGCCGGACTGCTGGAGTCCGCGCTCACCGCCCACCCCGAACGCCGCGAGATGGCACAGGAACTCACCGTACGGGCCTTCGGCGCGCTCTCCTCGGTCCACATCCGCGACGCCTGCACCCCCAACCGAGCCGATGCGCTCGCGCTGGAATCCTTTGTGGACGAGGGGGGCACCCTTTATGTGGTGGGTGAACCCATCGAGAGCCCCCGATCGGGCCCGGGAGCCATGCCCCTGCTCACGGCGCTCACCTCAGACGTGGTCGAGCACGGCCGCCGCATGGCCGCACGGTCACCCGCCGGCCGGCTCGACCCACCCATGACGCTCGTCCTCGACGATGTCGCAGCCGTGGCCCCCTTGCCGCGGCTGCCCGAGCTGCTGGCGACCGGTCAGGCCCACGGTCTGCCCACCATCGCCCTGCTCCGCTCGCCCGAGCAGGGCCGCGCCCGCTGGACCCAGCCGCTCCAAACGCCGAGCGCGCCCTGACACACCCGGACCGCTACGGCCGCACCACCGCGTACTCCAGTTCACGGGCCGTCGGGTCTCCCTGCATCGGCACCGTCTCCCCGGTGGGCACGAATCCGATCCGACGGTAGAGCGCCGAGGCCCGCGGGTTGTTCTCGTGCACGTACAACCGTACGCGTTCGATCCGCGGCTCGTCCAAGGACCAGGCCCAGTCCATGCCGGCCCGGAACAGTGCCTCGGCCACTCCCGCGCCCCGTGCCTCGGGGCGCACGAACACCCCGACCACATGGGCCTGGTGGACGTCGGCCGCCGTGCCGAAGCCCACTTCCCCGTCCGGCCGTTCGATCAGCACGGTCACCGAACCCGCCCAGCTTCCGTCCGGCGCCTCGGCGACGAACTGCCGCACCCCGCCGTCCCCCTCCTCGGACCCGTCGGCAGCCCGCTGCCGCCAGAAATCGTCGGAGCGCTCCAGGCCCTGCTCGTATGTCTCCAGGAATGCCACTGGGGCCGCTGGATCCTGCAACGCGGCCAGGCGGAGTTCCTTCACGGGCTGCCACTCCTCGGCACGCACCGGGCGTATCACGTAGTCCATGCGCCGATCTTGACCCGTCGCCCCGCACCCGTGCAAACAGATTCTGGTCCGGCAGGTTCTGGTCCGGAACGCAGAAAAGCCCCGTGCCACAAGGGCACGGGGCTTAACTATCAAAAGGAGTTCGGCGGCGTCCTACTCTCCCACAGGGTCCCCCCTGCAGTACCATCGGCGCTGAAAGGCTTAGCTTCCGGGTTCGGAATGTAACCGGGCGTTTCCCTAACGCAATGACCACCGAAACACTATGAAATTAACCAACACCGGAACAAAACACGGCCGTTCGTTATTTCAGAACTAACACAGTGGACGCGAGCAACTGAGGACAAGCCCTCGGCCTATTAGTACCAGTCAGCTCCACCCGTTACCGGGCTTCCACATCTGGCCTATCAACCCAGTCGTCTACTGGGAGCCTTAACCCTTCAAGAGGGTGGGAATACTCATCTCGAAGCAGGCTTCCCGCTTAGATGCTTTCAGCGGTTATCCTTTCCGAACGTAGCCAACCAGCCATGCCCTTGGCAGGACAACTGGCACACCAGAGGTTCGTCCGTCCCGGTCCTCTCGTACTAGGGACAGCCCTTCTCAATATTCCTACGCGCACAGCGGATAGGGACCGAACTGTCTCACGACGTTCTAAACCCAGCTCGCGTACCGCTTTAATGGGCGAACAGCCCAACCCTTGGGACCGACTCCAGCCCCAGGATGCGACGAGCCGACATCGAGGTGCCAAACCATCCCGTCGATATGGACTCTTGGGGAAGATCAGCCTGTTATCCCCGGGGTACCTTTTATCCGTTGAGCGACAGCGCTTCCACAAGCCACTGCCGGATCACTAGTCCCGACTTTCGTCCCTGCTCGACCCGTCGGTCTCACAGTCAAGCTCCCTTGTGCACTTACACTCAACACCTGATTGCCAACCAGGCTGAGGGAACCTTTGGGCGCCTCCGTTACTCTTTAGGAGGCAACCGCCCCAGTTAAACTACCCATCAGACACTGTCCCTGATCCGGATCACGGACCCAGGTTAGACATCCAGCACGACCAGAGTGGTATTTCAACGACGACTCCACAACCACTGGCGTGGCCGCTTCAAAGTCTCCCACCTATCCTACACAAGCCGAACCGAACACCAATATCAAACTATAGTAAAGGTCCCGGGGTCTTTCCGTCCTGCTGCGCGAAACGAGCATCTTTACTCGTAGTGCAATTTCACCGGGCCTATGGTTGAGACAGTCGAGAAGTCGTTACGCCATTCGTGCAGGTCGGAACTTACCCGACAAGGAATTTCGCTACCTTAGGATGGTTATAGTTACCACCGCCGTTTACTGGCGCTTAAGTTCTCAGCTTCGCCGACCCGAAAGTCAGCTAACCGGTCCCCTTAACGTTCCAGCACCGGGCAGGCGTCAGTCCGTATACATCGCCTTACGGCTTCGCACGGACCTGTGTTTTTAGTAAACAGTCGCTTCTCGCTGGTCTCTGCGGCCACCCCCAGCTCACCGAGTAAATCGGATCACCAGTGATGGCCCCCCTTCTCCCGAAGTTACGGGGGCATTTTGCCGAGTTCCTTAACCATAGTTCACCCGAACGCCTCGGTATTCTCTACCTGACCACCTGAGTCGGTTTAGGGTACGGGCCGCCATGAAACTCGCTAGAGGCTTTTCTCGACAGCATAGGATCATCCACTTCACCACAATCGGCTCGGCATCAGGTCTCAGCCTTAATGTGTGACGGATTTACCTACCACACGGCCTACACCCTTACCCCGGGACTACCACCGCCCGGGCTGGACTACCTTCCTGCGTCACCCCATCGCTTACCTAATACAAGTCTGGTTCGTCGGCTCCACCACTACCCTCAACTCCGAAGAGATCGGGCCGGCTTCACGGACTTAGCATCGCCTGATTCAGTATTGGGCGTTTCAAAGCGGGTACCGGAATATCAACCGGTTGTCCATCGACTACGCCTGTCGGCCTCGCCTTAGGTCCCGACTTACCCTGGGCAGATCAGCTTGACCCAGGAACCCTTAGTCAATCGGCGCACACGTTTCTCACGTGTGTATCGCTACTCATGCCTGCATTCTCACTCGTGAACCGTCCACAACTCGCTTCCGCGGCTGCTTCACCCGGCACACGACGCTCCCCTACCCATCCACACAGGCGTTGGCCCTATATATGTGAATGACACGACTTCGGCGGTACGCTTGAGCCCCGCTACATTGTCGGCGCGGAATCACTTGACCAGTGAGCTATTACGCACTCTTTCAAGGGTGGCTGCTTCTAAGCCAACCTCCTGGTTGTCTCTGCGACTCCACATCCTTTCCCACTTAGCGTACGCTTAGGGGCCTTAGTCGATGCTCTGGGCTGTTTCCCTCTCGACCATGGAGCTTATCCCCCACAGTCTCACTGCCGTGCTCTCACTTACCGGCATTCGGAGTTTGGCTAAGGTCAGTAACCCGGTAGGGCCCATCGCCTATCCAGTGCTCTACCTCCGGCAAGAAACACACGACGCTGCACCTAAATGCATTTCGGGGAGAACCAGCTATCACGGAGTTTGATTGGCCTTTCACCCCTAACCACAGGTCATCCCCCAGGTTTTCAACCCTGGTGGGTTCGGTCCTCCACGAAGTCTTACCTCCGCTTCAACCTGCCCATGGCTAGATCACTCCGCTTCGGGTCTTGAGCGCGCTACTAAATCGCCCTATTCGGACTCGCTTTCGCTACGGCTTCCCCACACGGGTTAACCTCGCAACACACCGCAAACTCGCAGGCTCATTCTTCAAAAGGCACGCAGTCACGACGCACCGAGCAAGCTCGATGCGCGACGCTCCCACGGCTTGTAGGCACACGGTTTCAGGTACTATTTCACTCCGCTCCCGCGGTACTTTTCACCATTCCCTCACGGTACTATCCGCTATCGGTCACCAGGGAATATTTAGGCTTAACGGGTGGTCCCGCCAGATTCACACGGGATTTCTCGGGCCCCGTGCTACTTGGGTGTCTCTTAAACGAGCCGTTGATGTTTCAGCTACGGGGGTCTTACCCTCTACGCCGGACCTTTCGCATGTCCTTCGCCTACATCAGCGGTTTCTGACTCGTCTCACAGCCGGCAGACCGTGAAAAAGAGATCCCACAACCCCGCATGCGCAACCCCTGCCGGGTATCACACGCATACGGTTTGGCCTGATCCAGTTTCGCTCGCCACTACTCCCGGAATCACGGTTGTTTTCTCTTCCTGAGGGTACTGAGATGTTTCACTTCCCCTCGTTCCCTCCACACTGCCTATGTGTTCAGCAGTGGGTGACAGCCCATGACGACTGCCGGGTTTCCCCATTCGGACACCCCCGGATCAAAGCTTGGTTGACAGCTCCCCGGGGCCTATCGTGGCCTCCCACGTCCTTCATCGGTTCCTGGTGCCAAGGCATCCACCGTGCGCCCTTAAAAACTTGGCCACAGATGCTCGCGTCCACTGTGCAGTTCTCAAACAACGACCAGCCACCCGTCACACACCGCATACACGATGCTTTACCGGGGCCGGCAACCGAAGGACGACCAATGACGGCCGTACCTTCAGATACCCAACAGCGTGCCCGACCCGACCGATCACTTCCCACATTCCACGCCGAAGCAGTACTAGTGAAAAACAACCTGTCGTGCCGAATAGTCAACGTTCCACCCATGAGCTGACCACCGTCGATCATTTGCCGACGTAGTGGCTCTGGATTCCTTGCGGAATCTAGATGCTCCTTAGAAAGGAGGTGATCCAGCCGCACCTTCCGGTACGGCTACCTTGTTACGACTTCGTCCCAATCGCCAGTCCCACCTTCGACAGCTCCCTCCCACAAGGGGTTGGGCCACCGGCTTCGGGTGTTACCGACTTTCGTGACGTGACGGGCGGTGTGTACAAGGCCCGGGAACGTATTCACCGCAGCAATGCTGATCTGCGATTACTAGCAACTCCGACTTCATGGGGTCGAGTTGCAGACCCCAATCCGAACTGAGACCGGCTTTTTGAGATTCGCTCCGCCTCGCGGCATCGCAGCTCATTGTACCGGCCATTGTAGCACGTGTGCAGCCCAAGACATAAGGGGCATGATGACTTGACGTCGTCCCCACCTTCCTCCGAGTTGACCCCGGCAGTCTCCTGTGAGTCCCCATCACCCCGAAGGGCATGCTGGCAACACAGAACAAGGGTTGCGCTCGTTGCGGGACTTAACCCAACATCTCACGACACGAGCTGACGACAGCCATGCACCACCTGTATACCGACCACAAGGGGGGCACCATCTCTGATGCTTTCCGGTATATGTCAAGCCTTGGTAAGGTTCTTCGCGTTGCGTCGAATTAAGCCACATGCTCCGCTGCTTGTGCGGGCCCCCGTCAATTCCTTTGAGTTTTAGCCTTGCGGCCGTACTCCCCAGGCGGGGAACTTAATGCGTTAGCTGCGGCACCGACGACGTGGAATGTCGCCAACACCTAGTTCCCAACGTTTACGGCGTGGACTACCAGGGTATCTAATCCTGTTCGCTCCCCACGCTTTCGCTCCTCAGCGTCAGTAATGGCCCAGAGATCCGCCTTCGCCACCGGTGTTCCTCCTGATATCTGCGCATTTCACCGCTACACCAGGAATTCCGATCTCCCCTACCACACTCTAGCCTGCCCGTATCGACTGCAGACCCGGGGTTAAGCCCCGGGCTTTCACAACCGACGCAACAAGCCGCCTACGAGCTCTTTACGCCCAATAATTCCGGACAACGCTTGCGCCCTACGTATTACCGCGGCTGCTGGCACGTAGTTAGCCGGCGCTTCTTCTGCAGGTACCGTCACTTTCGCTTCTTCCCTGCTGAAAGAGGTTTACAACCCGAAGGCCGTCATCCCTCACGCGGCGTCGCTGCATCAGGCTTTCGCCCATTGTGCAATATTCCCCACTGCTGCCTCCCGTAGGAGTCTGGGCCGTGTCTCAGTCCCAGTGTGGCCGGTCGCCCTCTCAGGCCGGCTACCCGTCGTCGCCTTGGTAGGCCATTACCCCACCAACTAGCTGATAGGCCGCGGGCTCATCCTTCACCGCCGGAGCTTTTAACCTTCCCCCATGAGAGGGAAAGTATTATCCGGTATTAGACCCCGTTTCCAGGGCTTGTCCCAGAGTGAAGGGCAGATTGCCCACGTGTTACTCACCCGTTCGCCACTAATCCACCCCGAAGGGCTTCATCGTTCGACTTGCATGTGTTAAGCACGCCGCCAGCGTTCGTCCTGAGCCAGGATCAAACTCTCCGTGAATGTTTTCCCGTAATCGGGATGACACCACGAGAGCGGAACAATCAAGTCGGAATAAGACCGATCGTCCACTATGTCCTCGCTATGTGCATTGCCTGCCAGACCCGTAAGGAATCTGCCAGGACTTTCAAAGGAACCTCGAACCTGCCGAAGCAGGTCGGGGTATCAACATATCTGGCGTTGACTTTTGGCACGCTGTTGAGTTCTCAAGGAACGGACGCTTCCTTTGTACTCACCGCAGAACATTTTCTGCGGCTTTCCTCCGGGCGCTTCCCTTCGGTCTTGCGTTTCCGACTCTATCAGACTCTTTCGTGTCCGATTCCCGGTCGAAGCGGGTTTCGCATTTTCGCTTTCCAGTTCTTCGCTTTCGCGTTTCCCTTTCCGGCGAGTCCGACTCTATCAGATCCTTTCGGGCCCGATTCCCAGTCAGTGGGGCTTGTCTTCCCGGCTGTTGGGCCGTTCCGACGTTCAAAACTCTAGCGGATCTTCCCGGCGACTCATAATCGAGCCTTCGAAATCAATTTCGGCACGCCGAAATTCTCCCGAGTGGGAGATCGTACTGAGTTTTGGTTGCCGCATTCGCGGCGGATCGGCTGCCGCGGAACCGTTCCGGCTCCGTGACAACTCGAAGAACCTTACGGATCGCGGCGGGACGTGTCAACCCCTCCCCGGCCGCCCCCGGCGGGGCCGAGTCAGTCCAGGTCGGTGAGGCGGCCGCCGGCGTCCGGCTGGGCGTGCTCCACCCGGCGCAGGAGCCGGATCAGCATCTCGCCGAGGGCTCCTCGCTCGCCGCCCGAGAGGTCCTGGAGCAGCTCCTCCTCGAAGTCCGTGGCCATCCGCATCGCCTCCAGCCACTTCGTACGGCCCTCGTCCGTCAGCTCGACGATGACGCGCACCCGGTTGTTCTCGTCGCGGGCGCGCGTGACCAGGCCCTCGCCCGCCATGCGGTCGATGCGGTGCGTCATCGCAGCCGGGGTGAGTCCGAGCCGCTTGGCCAGCTCCCCGGGACCCAACCGGTACGGGGCGCCCGCCAGCACGAGGGTCTTGAGGACCTCCCACTCGGCGTTGCTGATGCCGAGGGCGGCGACCTGGCGCCCGTACGCGACGTTCATGCGGCGGTTCAGCCGGCCGAGGGCCGAGACGACCTGCTCGACCTGCGGGTCCAGGTCGCGGAACTCGCGCTGGTAGGCGGCGATCTGCTCGTCGAGGCTCGGCTCCTGGAGGCCGGGCCCGGTGGTGTCAGACATGGCGCGCAGTATGGCACGCCACCCACGGTCGTCGAAGTCCTTCAATATGTATTGTTGAGCTTCTAACTTTAGTGCTAAAGTCTTCGGGTTCGAGTCGTACGGTTCGTTCGATCACATGGCTTCGAGAGCTTGAGGTAGGTGAGTGTGACCAGGGAAATGGGTGCAGCACTGCGGCGGATCCAGCTGGGGAGCGCGCTGAGCGCGTTCGGGCTGGGGTTCACCGTTCCGTATCTGTACGTCTATGTGGCGCAGGTACGGGATCTGGGTGCCGGTACGGCGGGAGTCGTGCTGGCGGTCTTTGCCATGGCAGCGCTCGCCGTCCTGCCGTTCACCGGCCGGGTCATCGACCGTCGCGGGCCGCTTCCCGTACTCGTCGTCGCCTCGGTCGTCGCCTGCCTGGGCGCCGTCGCTCTGGGCTTCTCCTCACAGGTGACCGCCGCCGTCCTGTCGGCCGCCGTCCTCGGTGCGGGGACCGCCGTCATGCAGCCGGCCCTCGCCACCATGCTCGTCCGGTGTTCCGACACCGGTACCCGTACGCGCGCCTTCGCCACACAGTTCTTCCTGCAGAACCTGGGGCTCGGCATCGGTGGACTGGTCGGCGGGCAGATCGTCGACACGGAGCGGCCGGCGTCCTTCACCCTGCTGTTCCTGATCGAAGCGGTGATGTTCCTCGTGCTCGGCGCCATCTCGGCGACCGTGCGGATGCCCCGTGTCCCCGCCGTCGCCGCGGAGGCTGCCGGGGCGGCCGCGCGGGGCGGGATGCGGGTACTGCTCTCCCACCGGGCCATGGTGCAGCTGTGCGTGCTGGGGTTCGTGTTGTTCTTCGCCTGCTACGGACAGTTCGAGTCCGGGCTTGCCGCGTACGGCACCGAGGCCGCCGGGATCAAGCCGTCGACACTCGGGATCGCGCTGGCCGCCAACACCGCGGTCATCGTCGTGGCGCAGTTCGTGGTGCTTCGTCTGGTGGAGCGCCGCAGGCGCAGCCGGGTGATCGCCGCCGTCGGCCTGATCTGGGCGTTCGCCTGGATCGTGGCGGGCTACGCGGGGCTCGGGGAAGGCAGCCAGACCATGGCGACGGCCGCGATGATCTCCACGTACGCGCTGTTCGGGCTCGGTGAGTCGATGCTCTCGCCGACCGTCGCGCCGCTGGTCGCCGATCTGGCGCCGGAGTCGATGATCGGGCAGTACAACTCGGCCTTCGCCCTGTGCAAGCAGTTGGCGCTGGCGGTCGGGCCCGCCGTGGGCGGTCCCATGGGGGCGTCGCTGCACGGGCCGTACATCGTGACGTTCGTGCTGTTCTCGCTGGGCATCACGGTGCTCGCGCTGCGGCTCGGCCGACGGCTCACGCCCGTACAGGACCAGCCTTCGCTCGCGGCGGTGCCGTCGCGGGTGGTGGCCGTGTCGTTGCCGGAGAGCACGTCGGCCGACGTGCCGGCGCGGGTCGCCGCCGTTCACTGAGGGTCCCGGCGCCGCGGCCTCCCACCGCGGCGCCGGACCGCTATCGCGGCAGGGCGAATTCGCACCAGACCGCTTTACCGCCGCCCGGTGTGCGGCGGCTGCCCCAGGACGTGGCGATCGTCGCGACGATGGAGATGCCCCGGCCCGCTTCGTCCGCCGGGTCGGCTCGGCGGCGGCGCGGCAAGTGGTCGTCGCCGTCGGTCACCTCGATGATCAGCCGGCGGTCGGTGCGCCGCAGCCCCAGCCGCATCGGCGGTGTCCCGTGCTGGAGGGAATTGGCGACCAGCTCGCCTGCGGCCAGGACGCCCAGATCGCACAGCTCCACCGGGAAGCGCCACGACGTCAGGACGCCGCTCGCGAAGGCGCGGGCACGCGGAGCCGCTTCGATGCCGCCGAGCAGATCGAGCGAGGCGTTGTGGAACAGCTCCGCGGTCGGCCCCGTGCGGGCGGGGTGCTGAACCACCAGTACCGCCACGTCGTCGTCGTGTTCCGCGGTGATGTTCAGGGAGCGCATCAGACGGTCGCAGACCACCTGCGGCGCTCCCTTCGCACCGGACAGCGCGCGCTCCAGCGCGGCCACGCCCTCGTCGATGTCCTCGCTGCGGCGCTCGACCAGGCCGTCCGTATAGAGGACGGCGGTGGAACCGGGCGGCAGCGCGATCGTGCCGGAGGTGTGGGTCCAGCCGCCGGTGCCGAGCGGAGGCCCGGTCGGGCCCTCGGCGCGGTGCACCGTGCCGTCCTCGTCGCGCACCAGGATCGGGAGGTGACCGGCGGAGGAGTAGACCAGCCGGCCCTCGTTGGGATCGTGGACCGCGTAGGCGCAGGTGGCGATCTGGCTGGCGTCGATCTCGGCCGCCAGTCCGTCGAGCAGCTGGAGCACCTCGTGCGGCGGGAGGTCCAGGCGGGCGTAGGCCCGGACCGCGGTGCGCAGCTGGCCCATCACGGCGGCGGCGCGCACCCCGCGGCCCATCACGTCCCCGATGACCAGGGCGGTGCGGCCGGCGCCGAGCGTGATGACGTCGTACCAGTCACCGCCGACCGCGGCGTCCGTGCCGCCCGGCTGGTACGTGGCGGCGATCCGCAGGTCGTCGGGCTGCTCCAGCTCCTGCGGGAGCAGTGAGCGCTGGAGGGTGACGGCCGTTTCGCGGTGGCGCCGTTCGCTGGTGCGCAGGCGCTCGGCCGCTTCGGCGTGGTCGGTGACGTCGGCGGCGTACACGAGCACTCCGCCCTCGTGCCCGGTGTCCTTGTCGTTGTCCTTGCCGTTGTCCTTGCCGTTTTCCTTGTCATGCCGGATGGGGGTGCAGGTCACGGTGTACGAGTTGCCGCTGCCGGCCTTGCGGGACTTGACCGTGCGGGGCGTGCCGCTGCGCAGGACCTGGTCCATCAGGGGGAGCAGGCTGAGCTCGGTGAGCTCGGGCATCGCCTCGGCGGCGGGGACACCGGACGGGCGGGGGCCGAAGGCCGCGACGTAGGCGTCGTTGACGTACGCGATGCGGTGGTCGGGTCCGTGCACCAGGGCGACGAGGGCGGGCAGCCGGCCGAGGATGTCGCGGGCGGAGAGGTCCTCCAGGGCGAGCGCCGGGGGGCGGGGTGCGGCGCCGTCCGGTTCACCGCCCGGCGGGCCGGATCCGGTCTCGTCCTGTGCGCACTCGGCGCGGGCCGCCGGTACGGCGCTGTGGTCGTCCCGGGCCGCGCGACGCTGCGTACCGGGTAGGCGGGCGCTCCAACGCGTGAAGTTCACGGAATTTCTGGCCTCGTGTGTCGGTCTGGTCCGCTCGGGCGGGCTGCTTCCTCTGCCGGGTCCTCTGCCGGGTGCGCTTCCGGTTCTTCCTTCCGGTTCTCTCTCGCCGGTTCGGGGCCCGGAACGCCGGGAAGGCGCGGCCGGAGCCGGTCTCTGCTGGTCGCTCTCGGTCGCTGCCTGCCGGGTCACTCTGTGCAGATGTGAGCCCACCTATGGTCACACGTCCAGTGTGTCGGACCCTACTGACAATCGTCGCCGACGGACCCTACCGACAGTCGCCGTCGTCGGTCCTTGACGACAGTCGTTGTGCCCGGTCCTTAACGACCGTCGTCATCGGGACCCGGATGCCTACCTGCGGCGAGTTCGAACTCGGCCCGGGGGTGTTCCAGTGAGCCGAGGGAGACGATCTCGCGCTTGAAGAGGCCGGCGAGGGTCCATTCGGCCAGCACGCGGGCCTTGCGGTTGAACGTCGGGACCCGGCTCAGGTGATACATGCGGTGGATCAGCCAGGCCGGATAGCCCTTGAGCCTGCGTCCGTAGACGTGCGCGACGCCCTTGTGGAGACCGAGCGAGGCGACGGAGCCCGCATAGCTGTGCCGGTACTCCTTGAGCGGTTCGCCGTTCATCGCCGCGACGATGTTCTCCGCGAGGACCTTGGCCTGGCGGACCGCGTGCTGGGCGTTGGGCGCGGTCTCCCTGCCTGGCTCGTCGGAGGTCAGGTCGGGGACGGCGGCGGCGTCCCCGGCGGCCCAGGCGTGCTCGGTCCCTTCGACGGTGAGGCTCGCCGTGCAGATGAGCCTGCCGCGTTCGTTGAGCGGGAGGCCGGTGGCGGCGAGCAGCGGCGCGGGCTTCACACCCGCTGTCCACACGAGTGTGCGGGTCGGGAAGCGGGCGCCGTCGCTGAGCACGGCCACCCGGTCCTCGCAGGACTCCAGCCGGGTGTCGAGACGTACGTCGATATTGCGGCCGCGCAGCTCCCGTACGGCGTACTTGCCCATCGCTTCACCGACCTCGGGCAGGATGCGGCCGGTGGCCTCGACAAGGATCCACTTCAGGTCCTCGGCCTTGATGTTGTGGTAGTACCGCGCGGTGTAGCGGGCCATGTCCTCCAGCTCGGCCAGCGCCTCCACTCCCGCGTAGCCGCCGCCGACGAAGACGAAGGTGAGGGCGGCGTCGCGGATGGCGAGGTCGCGGGTGGCGGAGGCGATGTCCATCTGCTCGATCACGTGGTTGCGCAGCCCGATGGCCTCCTCGATGGTCTTGAAGCCGAAGCCGTGGGCGGCGAGGCCCGGGACCGGCAGGGTGCGCGAGACGGAGCCCGGCGCGATGACGATCTCGTCGTACGGGATCTCGATGGCTCCGGTGCCGTCCTCGCCCGTGGCCAGGGTGGTGACGGTCGCGGTGCGCTTGGTGTGATCGATGCGCTGCGCCTCACCGAGGACGATCGTGCAGTGCGGCAGGACCCGGCGCAGCGGCACGACCACATGGCGCGGTGAGATCGAACCGGCGGCGGCTTCGGGAAGGAACGGTTGATACGTCATATAAGGATCAGGGGTGACGACGACGATCTCGGCCTCACCGCTTCTCAGTCGCTGCTTCAGCTTCCGCTGGAGGCGCAGCGCGGTGTACATCCCGACGTAGCCGCCGCCGACGACGAGAATGCGCACACTCGGCGGGGGGCCGGGGGGTGTTCCCCCGGAATCTGAAGCCATCACCACCCCATGACGCATCGCGCTCCGGAGTTTGTCCACAGCCCCGGCAAATTGTGTGACCGGAGCTTTCGTGCGGGCCGGTCCTGGTGATCGTTCCGGCATTTCGGAAGCCCCGCAGGTCAGGGGTTGCGGTGGGGGGCACGGGCGGCGGGCGAATCGGTGACCAACCGGTCCTTGTTCCGATCAGGGGGCGCTCCATGCGGAACTGCCCCCTTCTGAATTGACCCTCGCTCAACTATGTTCGTGTGTCGTCGGGGCGTCGGGTGAGGACCATCGCTCAACCCGACAGACACGGCGGGAGTCTCCGGGGGGAGACGTCATAACCGGGGGAAAAGTTATGCATATTCAGGAAACGCATTGGCCGGCTGCTGCCGTCACATCCGAAGCAAACGGGCGAATCAGCACACTCGGCGCGGGCGGTGCGGGTGGTGCAGTCGGCACGGCTAACGGTGCCGGGTCGTCCGGGGCCACCGCGTCTTCCGGAACAGTGAGCACGCTGGGTGCCGCACTCGGCTCCGCCGCTGTCGGGGCGGTCGGAGCCGCCGGAGGTGTCGGTGCCGTCGGAGGCGCAGCGCATGGCCGCTCGGCGCCGCTGCGCGTGGACGCGCAGCGCAATCTGGAGCATGTGCTGCGGGCAGCACGCGAAGTGTTCGGCGAGCTCGGGTACGGCGCTCCGATGGAGGACGTGGCGCGTCGCGCCCGGGTCGGTGTCGGCACGGTGTACCGGCGCTTCCCCAGCAAGGACGTGCTGGTGCGGCGGATAGCCGAGGAGGAGACCTCCCGGCTGACCGACCAGGCCCGGTCCGCGCTGGGCCAGGAGGAGGAGCCGTGGTCGGCGCTGTCGCGCTTCCTGCGGACCTCGGTCGCCTCGGGAGCCGGGCGGCTGCTGCCTCCGCAGATACTGCGGGTCGGCGTCAACACCGACGACTCGACGGTGGTCGGCGATCCGGGCGCCGTAAGGGCAACGGAGCCGGCGGGAGCGGCGGGGCAGGGTTCGGCCGGTGACGGCCGGGGCGAACCCCGCGTGCCCCAGCAGCGGCAGGAGGCCGTTCAGAGCGGTCCACGGGCGTCCGAGCCGCGGTCTGTGCCGGAGTCGGAGATCGACGACATAGGCAGCGGAGCGGCTGAACTGCTGGAGGTCGTGGGCCGGCTGGTCGACCGGGCGCGGACGTCCGGTGAGTTGCGCCGCGATGTGACGGTGGCCGATGTACTGCTGGTCATCGCGACGGCGGCACCCTCGCTGCCGGACGCGGCTCAGCAGGCGGCGGCTTCCGCCCGGCTGCTGGACATCCTGCTGGAGGGGCTGCGCTCGCGGCCTGCGTGAGCGGGTTGGCTACGTGAAGGGCTGCGCGGGCAACGGGCTGCACGGGTGGGTTGGCTACGTGAAGGGCTGTGCGGGCGGGTTGGCTGCGTGAGCCGGGCGGACCGGTAGTTCGTCCGGCTCGGCTGGTCGGGCTCGGTCGGCCTGGCGGCTGGATGGCCTGGCTCGGCGGGTTTCTCGCTCGCGCGGGTCGGTGCGTACGGGTAGGCGGGTGGAGGTCGCTGCGTACCGGTCGGCGGGTGGAGGTCGCTGCGTACCGGTCGGCGGGTCGGTGTGGCCCCGTAGTCGCGGGGTGTGCCGGCGGGCCGGACTGCGGCCTCTGTTGTCATCTTCGGCGCGACCGCGCTCAACTGCCTTATCAAAAAATCCTGTTGTTGCTTCCCCGAATGAGTGTCCGCTAGCGCTCACATTCGGGGGGAAAGCCCCGGATGAGTGGTTGGCGGGGCTGAGGGGCCGCCGCTCCTGCCCTCTGTGGCACGCTTACCCGGTGTTCGGGGCCGAGAGCGCATACGGGGGCGTCCGCGATGAGCGGTGACGGGCAGCAGCAGGAGTCGTTCGACGGTGTCTCCGCCACGGGCGGCGGCACCGGCACGGGCGGCCCGCCCTCGGAGCAGGTGCCGAGCCAGGCGGATCGCCGGCGTCAGAGCACCGGCGAAGAGGGCGGCGGCACGGTCCTGCCCGGCCAGTGGCCCCCCGCGCCGGCCGGGAGTCCCGCACCGGCGGACGCGAACGATGACGCGGCAGCGGCCGCGGTCCCCATGCAGCGGATGGGCGGCAGCTCGTCCGCCACGGATGCCTCAGGTCTCGCCCCCTCCGACGCCCAGTTGATCCAGTGGATGCGGGACGGCGACGACCTCGCGTACGAGGAGCTGTTCCGCCGGCACTCGGACGCGGTGCGCCGGTACGCGCGCACCTGCTGCCGGGACACGCACACCGCCGACGACCTGACGGCCGAGGTCTTCGCCCGGACACTGCAGGCGGTACGGGGCGGCAAGGGGCCCGAAGAGGCGGTGCGCGCCTACCTGATGACGGCGGTCCGGCACGTTGGCGCCGCATGGACGAAAACTGCGAAGCGGGAGCAACTGGTCGAAGACTTCGCGGCGTTCGCCGCTCAGGCGTCGCGCTCCTCGGAGATGTCGGACACGGACACCCTCGATATCGGCGCCGATGTGATGGCGATGCACGAGGCCGAGCAGTCGATGGCGATGCAGGCCTTCCGCAGTCTCCCGGAGCGCTGGCAGGCGGTCCTGTGGCACACCACCGTCGAGGAGGAGTCGCCCAGCGATGTCGCCCCGCTGTTCGGGCTCACCGCCAATGCCACGTCGGTGCTGGCCAGCCGTGCCCGCGAAGGGCTCAAGCAGGCGTATCTGCAGGCCCATGTGAGCCAGGCGCTCACCTCCGGCGGCGACTGCGCGCGCTACGCCGACCGGCTCGGCGCCTATGCCCGTGGCGGGCTGCGGATGCGGGCCGAGCGCGGGCTGCGGGGGCACCTGGACGAATGCGTGAAGTGCCGGATGGCGGCGGGCGAACTGGCCCACGTGAATGCCGGGATTCCCGCACTGCTCCCGATCGCGGTCATCGGCTGGTTCGCCGCCGGATACGTGCTCAAGGCCGCCGGGATCGTGGCGGGCGGCGCAGCCGGTGCCGCGGGTGCGGGGGCCGCGGCCGCGGCGACCGGCGGGAGTTCGTCCGCCGGGTCGGCCGGTGGCGCCGCGGCCTCCGAGGCACTCGGCGCTCCGGCGAAGGTCGGCATCGTGGCGGCGGTAGCCGTCGCGGCAGCGGCCGGGCTGACGTGGGCGCTGGTCGGCGACGACCAGCCGCGGATCGAGGCGAAGCCGGCGACCAGACCGTCGGCCGTGGCGCCTGCGGTGCCGTCGCCCGCACCGCCGAAGCCGGCGCCCACCCCGCCCCCCAAGCCCGCGCCCGCCAAGCCCACACCGCCCGTTGTCGCACCGCCTGTTGTCGCACCGCCTGTTGTCGCGCCGCCCGTTCCCGTACCGCCGAAGCCGGCCCCGACGCCGACCCCGAAGCAGAAGTCGACAGCCACACCCACGCTGAGGCCCACGCCGACCCCGACACCCACGCCCACGCCCACGCCCACGCCGACCCTGACCCCGACACCGAAGCCCACACCGACGCCCACCCCGAAGCCGAAGCCCACACCGTCGGTTCCCGTCCCGCGGCCGCCCGCCCCGAAGCCGACGCCTACGCCGTCTTCCCCGCCGTCACCCACACCGGCGCCGGAGGTCTTCCGGCTCAATGAGTTGCGCTACAGCCTCTTCGGCGACCACACCGGCCCCGAGGTGGTGCTCGGTGAGAGCAGTTGGGTCTGGCAGCGTTCCGGGATGTCGATCGGTGGCACGCGGTACGCCCACGGAGTGACCGTCCACGGCCGCTCGTCGGTCGTCATCGAGCTGAACCGCCAGTGCACCCGTTACGAGGCGATGGTCGGCGTCGACGACCTGACCACGGGGCTCGGGTCCGTGCGCTTCTCCGTGTTCAACGGCGACGGGGCGCGGCTGTGGCGGTCCCCGGTGATGAACGGCAACGATCCCGCCGTGCCGGTCGGCGTCGGCATCGAGGGCCAGGACCGGATCCGGCTCGTCGTGGAGCCGGCGAACCAGTTCGGCGGCGTGGCCCTCGCGGACTGGGCCGCGTCCAGCATCAGCTGCCGCTGACCGGGGCGGGGCGGACCGGGCTGGGGGGACCGGGCTGGGCTGGGGTGCGCTGGGTCGGGGCCTTTCGGTACCCCGACGATTCGGCGCACGCCGCGTCCACGGATGAGAACGCGGCCCCCGCCCGTCGCCCCGTCTACGGCTGGAGCGTCCGTCGGGCCGGGACCACCCCGCCGGCGACCGCGCGCTGGCGCGGTGCCGCCGTGCCCGTCCAGCAGGTGCCTCGGCGCGAGATGAGACGGCGCAGCCACAGCTCGGTGGAGGCGAGGTCGGCGAGGCCGTCCAGCGGGAGGGGTTCGCCCTCCGCGGCCGCGCGCAGCGCCTTCCGTACGACGCGGGCCTCGACCAGGCCCGCGTCGGCGAGCAGCGGGGCGTCGAAGAGGGCGATCAGCTCGGGCAGCGCGGTGCGCAGACCGGTACGGGTGACCGCGGTCGAGGTGGCCTGGGAGGGTGCGTGGGCGCCCCAGCCGGGCGGCAGCTCGTGGATGCCCGCGCCCGCCAGGACCCGGCGCAGGACCGCCGCGCGGGCGCCCGGCTGGACCCGGAGGGACTCGGGGAGCGCGCGGGCGGCGCGTACGACCTGGTTGTCGAGGAAGGGGGCGTGCAGCCGTTGGCTGCGGACCTCGGCGGCCTGCTCCAGGATCCGGTGGTCGGCGGCGTTCCGGGCGAGCGCGGCCCTGGCACGGGCCTCGCCGGGGCGCTGGACGGACGTGGGGCGGATCGCCGCCTCCTGAAGGCGAACCGATACTTCAGCGAGCGCCTCCCCGGTCAGCCAGCGGGCGGCGGGCCCCGGACGCGACCAGGTCAGCGCGGCGAGCGAGGCGTCGGCGGGAGTGTCGAGGTCGGGGGTGAGGCGGTTGGCGTCGGGAAGGCGGCCGGCCGCCGCTTCGAGGCCGGTGCGGTACGACGTACGGGCGAGGCGCCGGGCCGCCCGGTAGACGGTCAGCGGGACGAACAGGGAGTGCGCGGAGGGGCCTTCGGCCTTGGCGAGTGCGGCGACCGGGCGCAGCAGATGGCGTCGGCGGCGGTCGATCAGCAGGTCGGCGAGGCGGGCCGGGTGGGCGTCGAGCACCTGCCGGGCGCCGTCGCCCACGAAGTGGTCGGCGCTGCCCGCGGAGAGCCGGCGGCGATGGCGTTCGGCGACGACGAGGGACGGGGCCGGTTCGTCGGTCAGGGGGCCGTTCTCCAGCTCGGCGTACGGCAGGGCCTCTTCGCCCGCGGCGACGACCACATGGTGCAGCCGCGGGTTGGCGGCGATGACGCGGGCGCGTTCGAGCTCGTCCTCGTGGGCGCGGGTGGTCAGGTCGTTGAACGTGACGGCGAGCAGCCGTTCACCCGCTCCCGTGCGGTGGCCGAGGAGCGTGCCGGGCAGTCCGGGGAGCCCGGCGGCGAGCAGGGCGAGGGTGGCCGACGCGCTGCCGCCGGAGAGGTCGGAGCCGATTCCGGGGACGGGTGCGCCCCGGGCGGCGCGGCGTTCGGCGGGGCCCATGCCGGGGACCGGGCCGGGGTCGGGCGGCAGGGTCTCCGGGGCGTGGCGCGGCGCCAGCAGCCTGGCGCGCACGGCCTCGACCAGGGCGTCGCGCACCCCGTCGACGGCGCTCACCGGATCGAGCTCGGGCGCGGCCACGGCGAGGGAGGCCACCGCCTCGTACCCGGTGATCTCCCGTGAACCCTCGCGGAGGATCAGCGCGTGCCCCGGCGGGATGCGCTTCACCCCGGCGTACGGAGTGCCGTCGCGCAGCGCCTCCGGGGTTTCGGGGCAGGCGAGCAGCGCGGCGAGGTGACCGATGTCGAGCTGCGCCTCGATGAGGTCGGCGAGCGGCAGCGCGGCGGTGGCGTACGCCGTGCCGCCGGCCCAGGGCGTGTAGAAGACGGGGCGGGCTCCGGCGAGGTCACCGACCACGGTGATCCGTCGGCCTATCTGGACGACGGCCGTGTAGCTGCCGGTCCATGCGGTGAGGTGGCGCAGGGCTCCGCCGCGTGCGGCGAGCAGTCCGACGCGCAGTTGTTCGTCGGTGGCGCCGCAGCAGCCGAGTACGGCGAGCCGGACCGTGGGCGCCCCCTCGGCCGTGTCCACCCTGATGGTGCGGATCTCGTCCGGCCGCCAGTCACCGACCGCCCAGAGCGGATCCGGGTCCCCCCAGAGGAGTTGGGAACCCACGGGGTGCATCGTGCGCCCCTCGTCGCTTGCGCCGACCGCTCCGACCGTGCCGAAGCTCGCGGCGATACTGCTCCAACCCACCAACCAACGCATCGCCGCCTCCACAGGCTGTGGACAAAACGGCGCGGCAGGGCGGTATCGGGAGAACTCCGCTAACGCGCGGCGCCGTTGCGCACATGCTGCCACGACAACGGCGTGCAGGAGTGGCTACGTACGGCGCACGTCGTCAGCGCATGCGCCCCTGGCAAAGGCCGGAGCCGGGCCGTCGGCCGCATCGGCCGGCGCATCGCCCGCGCGCGTCGGCACCGACGGCAACGGAGTTACGGATTCGACGTGTTGAGTTCCCTTGCGTGCACCACTTCGACGGCCCGGATCGGGCCACCGCGCACACCCCGCACGGACGGCTGACGAGATGTCCTCGAATCCGTCGGCCCAACCTCGCTCGACCGTCGATATTCGGCCAATCTCAGTGCGTGTTGGAACCTGGCGACCGGAAGAACCTGGCCTCCTTCATGCATTTTCGTCATATTTTGTTCCGGCCTGCATCGGACAGGACCGCGAGCTGCCACAGACTGCCGCGGAGCACCGGAACGATTCGACGGAGCGACACGAACTCCCTTACGAACCACCACCCGAAGTTCCGCACGTACCCCCTACCCGAGCTCCCACGCGACCCCCTCACGGACCCCTCGCGAAGGCGGCTTTCGCCGGTCCCTACACCGGCCGCGAGCCCTCGCTTCCGGCCCGACGCACAGTCCGGGAGGCGCAGTTCACCTCCCGGACCGGTCCACCGCCTGCGGGGAATGAGGCGGCGGCTTCCCCCAGCCCGCAGCGTCCAGTGCGACGGGCCGACCCACGCAGCACCCATGCAAACGCTTCCGCACGGAAGGGGCCAGAGCGCACGGCCAGGCGCACAGCCACACGCGAGGAGCACGCCGGGACACCTCCGGCGGAGCCCCCGCAAGGGCCGGCCGCACCTCGCGAACCGGGGGCGGTCACAGCCCCCCGAGCACGAGTCCGGCCTGGTCAGCACGCCGGGACCAACCAATCACGCGGCCTCCCTCCCGCCCCGCACTATCCCGGCGCCACCCCCGGCGCCCTTCCCGCCGCCCCTCCCCGAAGCCCTCCCCCGAACCTCTTCCGGAACCCCTTCCCGCCCCCTCCCCGACCCCTCCTCCGCACCCCTTCGCGGGCGTCCGGCGGATCGCGCCTCCCCTCCCCCTTCCCCCGCTTTCCCTCCCCCCGACCTTCACCTTTCCTCCGTCTCCCGCCCACCACAACCGCCCCGGCAGCCCCTCGCGCCTTCGGGCTCCCCACCGATCGCCGCCGCTCCCCGCCCGAAGACTCCGAGCCGACAACAATCCCGCCATACGGACGCCTGCCCCTTAACGGTAGGGATGCGGCGAACTACGCTGGGTTGACTGATGTTCTCAGCAGAGCGGCATATTCCTCGGGGCTCGGCCAAATGCGTGTGCGGCCGGAGTGCCGGGGTTCGTCCCTGGGGAGAACACGGTACGAATGCCGCGCGCCTCAACGGTGACGCGGCTGCCGTCTGTGTGTCGAGGGGTGGCGCATGTCCAGGGAGCAACGCGGGCCGAACGAGAAGCTCGGAACCGTTCTCGCCCTCGCGGGAATCAGCAACGCCGGGCTCGCCCGGCGGGTCAACGACCTCGGGGCGCAGCGCGGACTGACACTTCGGTACGACAAGACCTCGGTGGCCAGGTGGGTCTCCAAGGGCATGGTGCCGCAGGGCGCCGCGCCCCATCTCATCGCTGCGGCGATCGGCGCCAAGCTCGGCCGGCCGGTCCCGCTGCACGAGATCGGGCTGGCCGACGCCGACCCCGCGCCGGAGGTCGGTCTGACGTTTCCGCGCGATGTGGGTGAGGCGGTCCGCTCGGCGACCGAGCTGTACCGGCTGGATCTGGCCGGGCGGCGGGCCGGCAGTGGCGGTATCTGGCAGTCGCTGGCCGGCTCGTTCTCGGTGAGTGCGTACGCCACTCCCGCGTCCCGCTGGCTGATATCCCCCGCCGACCCGTCGGTCGCCCGTGCCTCGGCGGCCGCCGAGGCGGCGGTGCTCGGCACGCAGGGCGCACGGGGCGCAATGGGGGCGCAGGGCTCGCCGGGTGCATCCGGCGCCGCGGCGCTGCCTGGCGCGCCGGGGCGGCAGATCCTGACCGGAACACCGCTCGTACCGGGTCAGACGGGGGCGCCGCCGGTTCACGGGCACGGCGCGCCACCGGCGCCGGGGCACAGCGTGTCGATCCCGGCCCAGCCGGGACCCGATTCCGTGCACGCCGTCTCGCCGCTGCGGGTCGGCCACAGCGATGTGTCCAAACTGCGCGAGGCCGCCCAGGACGCGCGCCGCTGGGACTCCAAGTACGGCGGCGGGGACTGGCGTTCGTCCATGGTCCCGGAGTGCTTACGGGTCGACGCCGCACCGCTGCTGCTGGGTTCGTACAGCGACGAGGTGGGCCGGGCGCTCTTCGGCGCCGCGGCCGAACTGACCAGGCTCGCCGGATGGATGGCCTTCGACACCGGCCAGCAGGAGGCCGCACAGCGCTACTACATCCAGGCGCTGCGCCTGGCGCGCGCCGCGGCCGACGTACCGCTCGGCGGCTACGTCCTCGCCTCCATGTCGCTCCAGGCGACCTACCGCGGCTTCGCCGACGAGGGCGTCGACCTCGCGCAGGCGGCCGTGGAGCGCAACCGCGGGCTCGCGACGGCGCGCACCATGAGTTTCTTCCGTCTGGTGGAGGCCCGGGCCCACGCCAAGGCGAGCGACGCACCGGCCGCGGGGGCCGCGCTGAAGGCCGCCGAGGGGTGGCTGGAGCGTTCCCGGGACGGCGACGCGGACCCGGCGTGGCTGGGCTTCTACTCGTACGACCGATTCGCTGCCGACGCCGCGGAGTGCCACCTCGACCTGAAGGCGCCGCGGCAGGTGCGGCGCTTCACCGAGCAGGCCCTGTCCAGGCCGACCGAGGAATTCGTCCGCTCACACGGGCTGCGGCTCGTGGTGTCGGCCGTCGCCGAGCTGGAGTCGGGGAATCTGGACGCGGCCTGCGCGGCGGGGACCCGCGCGGTGGAGGTGGCGGGCCGCATCTCGTCGGCGCGGACCACCGAGTACGTGCGCGACCTGCTGCACCGGCTGGAGCCCTACGGGGACGAGCCGCGCGTCGCCGAGCTGCGGGAACGCGCCCGCCCGCTGCTGGTGGCCCCTGCCTGACCGGCCCTGTGGACGGCCCCGGCCCCCGTACCGGCACGGTTTCGGGCCCGGGGCAGGGCCGCCGTGCCGGGCCCCGGCACGGCCCCCCGTGTCCGGCCGCCGTGCCTGGTCCCCGTACCGGACCCGTACCGAACCCACGCAGGACCCGTACCGCCAAAAATTTTGGGCGCCACGCGGGCCTCGCGGGGTTTGAGCGGGTTGTCAGTGGGTCAGTGCACTATCGGGGTGGGAGGTGGCGTGATGATGACGCACGCGGCGTACGACTGCGATGTGCTGGTGATCGGTGGCGGGATCGTCGGTCTGTCGACCGCGTATGCGATCACGCGGTCGTCCCCGGGCACGAGGGTGACCGTGCTGGAGAAGGAGTGGGGCCCGGCCCGCCACCAGACGGGGCGCAACAGCGGGGTGATCCACAGCGGAATCTACTACCGCCCGGGTTCGCTCAAGGCGCGGTACGCGGTGCGCGGCGCCGCGGAAATGGTCGACTTCTGCAAGGAGTACGGCATCGCGCACGCGGTGACCGGCAAGCTGATCGTCGCGACCGGGCGCTCCGAGCTGCCCCGGCTGCACGCGCTGGTGCAGCGCGGCCGCGAGCACGGGCTGCCGGTGCGCGAGCTGGGACCGGCGCAGATCGCGGAGCACGAACCGCGGGTGCGCGGTCTCGCCGCGATCCGGGTGGACACGACCGGGGTGTGCGACTTCGGTGCGGTTGCCCAGCGGTTCGCCGCCGAGGTACGGGACGGCGGCGGGCTGATCCGGTTCGGCGCCGAGGTGACCGCGATCGACCGGCGGCCGTGGGGCGTCGCGGTGCGGACGGCGGACGGCCTGGTGGTGCGGGCCAGGGTGCTGGTCAACTGCGCGGGGCTGCACTGCGACCGGGTGGCGCGGCTGGCGGGCGACGACCCCGGGATGCGGATCGTGCCCTTCCGCGGGGAGTACTACGAGCTGGCCCGGCCCGATCTGGTGCGCGGGCTGGTCTATCCGGTGCCGGATCCGGCGTTCCCGTTCCTCGGCGTGCATCTGACCCGCGGCCACGACGGCAGTGTCCACGTCGGGCCGAACGCGGTGCCGGCGCTGGCCCGCGAGGGCTACGGCTGGCCGGTCGTGCGCCCCCGCGAGCTGGTGGACACGCTGACCTGGCCGGGCTCCTGGCGGATCGCGCGCAGACACTGGCGGTACGGGGTGGGCGAGGTGCACCGCTCACTGTCGAAGCACGCCTTCACGGCGGCCGTGCGGCGGCTGCTGCCCGACGTGACGGAGGCCGATCTGCGGCCCGCCCCGTCCGGGGTCAGGGCCCAGGCGGTGCTCCGGGACGGCACCCTGGTGGACGACTTCCTGATCCGCGAGGCCCCGCACACGGTGCACGTGCTGAACGCCCCGTCGCCCGCCGCCACGGCCTCGCTGCCCATCGGGCGGGAGGTGGCACGCAGGGCGCTCGTTCGGGCAGAGGGGACAGGGTGGAAACCGCCCGCCGTAGAATCAGGGCATTGTGTCTGAGCCCATGAACCCCTCCCCCGCGACGCCCGGCGACATCGTGCCCGGAGCCGAACCGACGGCAGCCGCACCCGGAGCCGACCCCGTGCCGGACTCGCCCGTCGCGTCCGGCGCGTCCAACGCAGCCGATGCGCCCGTCGCGTCCGACGCGTCCGATGCGTCCGATGCGTCCGCCACCGCCGGAATCCCGGACGATCTGCGCGCCGCTGCCCTGGACCGCCAGCGCAGGCTCCGCCAGGAGCCCCGCTTCCCCGGTGGCCCCGCGGCCGATCCCGCCGGCTCGCACCACGAGCGCCGGATCCGCAGCTTCCAGCCGCGCCGCAGCCGGGTCTCGCCCGGCCAGCAGGACGCCTTGGAGCGGCTCTGGCCGAAGTGGGGCCTGGACATCGACGGGCTGCGGGTCCTCGATCTGCCCGAGCTGTTCGACGGGCTGCCGGTGGTGCTGGAGATCGGCTTCGGGATGGGCGAGGCCACCGCTCAGATGGCCGCCGACGACCCGGGCACCGGCATCCTCGCCGTCGACGTGCACACCCCGGGCCAGGGCAATCTGCTCCGTCTCGCGGACCGGAACGGCATGTCCAACATCCGGGTCGCCAACGGTGACGCGATCATCCTGCTGCGGGAGATGCTGAAGCCGGACTCGCTGGACGGGCTGCGGGTGTACTTCCCCGACCCGTGGCCCAAGGCCCGCCACCACAAGCGCCGACTGATCCAGCCGGAGTTCCTCGACCTGGTGGCGCAGCGGCTGAGGCCCGGAGCGGTCCTGCACTGCGCGACCGACTGGGAGCCGTACGCCGAGCAGATGCTGGAGGTGCTGACCGCGCACCCCCGCTTCGAGAACACGGTGGCGGACGGCGGCTACGCACCACGGCCCGCGTTCCGGCCGCTGACCCGGTTCGAGGGACAGGGCCTGGACAAGGGCCATGTCGTGCACGACGTGCTCTTCGCCCGCCGCTGATCCGTTCCCCCCACGACGCCGCCGCCTCGGAACGGGGACCGGGGCAGGCCCGGCCACGCGCCATGGCCGTTGTCAGTCCTCCTCGTTAGGGTCGTGGGGTGTCCGACGGTTCTGTCCAGCCGTACCAGCAGCGGCAGTCGCAGCCGGCCGTTCCGGTGCTCGAGGAGCAGCGGGTCGGCGAGATCCTGGCTGCCGTGCCGGAGCGGGGCCAGTGGCGTTACCGGCCGCGCCGCGTCGGCATGCTGTGGCGGAGCAGGACGCTCCGCGTCGTCGCCGTCTTCACCGTGCTGGCCCTCTGCGGTCTGGTGATCCTCGCTCTGGTCCGCGACCAGACGGGGACCCAGGGGTTCCTCGTCGGTCTGGGTCTCGCGGTCCTTCCGGTCCCGCTGCTGTTGACGGCGTTCCGCTGGCTGGACCGGGTCGAACCGGGCCCCTGGCGCAACATGCTGTTCGCCTTCGCCTGGGGCGCCTGCGCGGCCGCCCTCGTCGCGATCATCGCGAATTCCTTCGCGACCCGGTGGATCGCCACGGCCACCGCCGACCCGGGCGGCGCGGACACCCTGGGCGCCACGGTCATAGCCCCCGTCGTCGAGGAGAGCGCCAAGGCCGCGGCTGTGCTGCTGCTCTTCCTGTTCCGAAGAAGGGACTTCAACGGGATCGTCGACGGCGTGGTCGTCGCCGGCTTCGCCGCGACGGGCTTCGCCTTCACCGAGAACATCCTCTATCTGGGCAACGCCTTCGGCGAGGACCAGCAGATGGGCTCGGGGTTCGTAGCGGTGACCGTCGCGACGTTCTTCGTACGGGCGGTGATGTCGCCGTTCGCGCATCCGCTCTTCACCGTCATGACCGGCATCGGCTTCGGGATGGCCGCGAGCAGCGCACGCCACCAGCGGTTCCGCCGCATCGCGCTGCCGCTGCTCGGCCTGGTCCTCGCGATGGGCATGCACGCCCTGTGGAACGGCTCGTCGACGTTCGGCCCGTACGGTTTCTACGCGGTGTACGGGGCTTTCATGGTGCCCGCGTTCGGCCTGGTGACCTGGCTGGCGATCTGGGCCCGCCGGCGCGAGCTGCGCACCCTGGCCGTCGAGCTGCCCGCCTACGCCGCGGCCGGCTGGCTCACCCCCGCGGAACCCCTCGCCCTGTCCTCGATGCGGGCCCGCGGCCTGGCCAGGGACACGGCCCGCCGGTGGCACGCGGCGGCAGTGCGAGGCGGCCCGTACGGCCGCCCGGCCTACGCACCGGCCCCGATGAGCCCGCAGGCCAAAACGCTGGCCAAGGCCCGGGGCAAGGCGGCGGCCCGTACGGTCGGCGAGTACGAGTCGTTCGCGACGTCACTGGCCTTTCTGCGCCGCCGGGCCCGCCGCGGCACGGCGGGCCCGGACCTGGCCGAACGCGAGCTGGAGCTGCTGCACCACCTGTGGCAGCGCCGGGAGGTCGCCGGACCCGCCCTGGCGTACGCGGCGCAGGCGACGGGCCGCCTGCGCCCCCGGTTCATACGTCCGGTGCCCCCGCCCTACCAGCGTCACGAGGCGTACCGGGGCTACGGGACGTACCAGCCCTACGGCAGCCACGCCCCGCACCCGCACTCCACGTATCCGCACGGCCAACCCCCCTACGGGCAGCTCCCGTACGGACAGTTCCCGTACGACAGGCCGCCCTACGGCCAACAGCCCTGAAGGACACGCTTGTTCATCCAGTGCCGCCGCGCGCGGGCCTCACCGGCCCGGGGACGGCGCTCCGCTATTTCCTCATCACCAGGAAAACGATGAGCGCGATGAGTGCCAGCACCGACACAGCCGCGGCAACGATCTTGCCCTTGCTGTACGGGCGTTCGCCGATCACCTCGGCGGTGCGGGCGTTCACCATGACCTGCCAGCTCCGGCCCGCGTACAGATAGGTCAGGAACCACACGGGCAGCAGCATCAGCTTGAACGTGAGAGCGGAGTACTGGGTGTCCACCGAATGCACCCGCTGCTCGTCACCGCCGATGTCGGAGCGGCAGTCCGCCGTGATGACCTCGGCCATCCGTTCCTTGGCCGTGACCAGCCCGTCCTCCGGCTCCACGTTGTACCTGACGGTCTGGAAGCCGGCCAGGTACTCCGGCTGGAACGGCTTGGCCTCTTCCAGGGGCCAGGGCGTGAGCTTGTCCAGCTGGTCGGTGCTGACGTGGTCGGTGCCCGCGACGAGGACATCGTCGAAGGCGCGGCTGACGTTGCCGGAGGCCGGGTACCAGCGGGTGTGACGCACCTCGCGGGTCTTGGTGACGCTCTGGCCGTTCTCCGTGGTGGTGTACGTCTCGGTGACGTAGTAGTACACGCCCCGCTGACCGCTGTAGTGGGAGGCGGTCTGCGCGTCGTACGTCCAGTGCGGCAGATAGCTGCCCTTGAACGTCTCCGCCTCGCTGACCTTCTTCAGGCGCGACGGAGCGAACCAGCGGGACGACGTCCAAGCGCTCAGTGCCTCCCGGGCGTCCTTGCGGTCCAGCCCGAACGGGATCACGGCCTCGGGCGTCACCCGCTCGTCGGCCTCGGGCTCCGCGACCAGCGCGGTGGCGCAGAACTGGCAGCGCGCCGAGAGGTCGTCGCTCTCGGTGTGTGCCCCGCAGCCGGGGCAGAGATAGGTCCGGACCCCCTCCGGTGTGGAGCCGCGTGGTTTGGCGGGCAGCGTGGCCAGTTCGTCCAAGCTGTGCTCACGTATCTGCCGCGGCACCGCGGTGACCCGCTGCTCTTGACCGCAGTAGGGGCAGCGCAACGCGTCGGCGCCGGGCGCGAACTCGACCGTGGCACCGCACGCCCTGCACGGGTAGGAACGGGAGGTGGCGCCGGTGGCGGTGGTGTTCTGCTCGTCGGGGCTCATGGTCGTCCCGCTCTCATGCCTGCGGAGGCAGCGGCGGCGGTACGGCCCCGAAGAGCCGGCCGGCGTCCGGTACCTGGTCGGCGGGCAGCCAGCCGGCCATCCCCTCCCGCCAGATGAGTGTCGCCCGGGTCAAGGTGCCCTCACTCACCAGGGCCGAGAGCCCGGCGCTGTCGTACGGACCCTGCTGGGCGCCGTTGACGCCGACGAACCACTGTTCCTGCGCGGGCAGCGGCGGCGGGCCGGCTGCCGGGGCGGGAGCGGCGGCGGGCGCCGGACCGGGGGACTGCGGGGCGAGACCGGCGGCCATCCGCTGACCGGCGGCCATGCCGAGCCCCAGCCCCATGCCTTCGCCGACCCCGCTGCCGGGGGTTCGCGCCCCCGCGCCGAGCGCGTCGGCGGCCTGGAACTGGGTGTACTGGTCGAGGTTGCCCGCGATCCCCATCCGGGACCGGGTGTCGATGGCCTCCTCGACCTCCGGCGGCAGCGAGATGTTCTCGATGATGAACTTGGGGACGGCGATGCCGACCGGCGTCAGCTCTTCGGTGAGGACGCCCGCCAGCTTCACCCCCAGCGCGTCCTGCCGGGTCGCCAGATCCAGCATCGGCACACCCGAGGTGGCAAGCGCGGTGCCGAGCTTGCTGACGATCAGCTGCCGCAGGTATTCCTGTACTTCCTCGGTGCGGAACTGCGGGTCGGTACCCGCCAGTTCGCGCAGCAGAGCGGCCGGGTCGACCACCCGGGCGGCGAAGGCGCCGAAGGCCCGCAGCCGCACCATGCCGAACTCGGGGTCACGGACGATGACGGGGTTCTGCGTACCCCACTTCAGGTCGGTGAACTGGCGGGTGGTGACGAAGTACACCTCGGCCTTGAAAGGCGAGTTGAAGCCGTACTTCCAGCCCTTCAGCGTGGACAGCAGCGGCAGGTTCTGCGTCTCCAGGGTGTACGTACCGGGCTGGAAGACATCGGCTATCCGGCCCTCGTTGACGAAGACCGCGGTCTGTGACTCGCGTACGACGAGCCGGGCACCCATCTTGATCTCGTTGTCATGGCGCGGGAACCGCCACACGATGGTGTCCCGGCTGTCGTCGGTCCACTCGACGATGTCAATGAATTCCCCGCGGATGCTGTCGAACAGCCCCATGAGACCCTCCCCCGCTCTACATGGTGTCCTCTCCGGACACGCGAGGGAACGATAGCAACCCGCAAGTGCGGCCTGACCAGGCTTGTCCCGGTCGGTTCCACCGCGTCGAGCTGCTCGCCGCCGACCGCTGCCAGGCCACAACCGCCCCGGCCCGGCAGACCGACATACCGCGGATGGCGGCTCCCGGTCGAACGCGCCATCGCCTGGCCGGTCACCAGGGACAAGCAGTTCTCTAGGCCCGGACTTCGCGGGTCTAGGCGGAGGCCTCGGTGAGCTCGGTCAGTTCCTGGTCCGTCAGGCTCAGATCGGCGACGGCCACCAGTGCGGGAAGCTGCTCGACCGTACGGGCGGAGGCGATCGGTGCGGCGACGGTCGGCCGGGATGCCAGCCAGGCCAGCGCCACGGTCGCGATCTCGGCGTTCCGCTCCTGCGCCACCTTGTCGAGCGCGGCGAGGACCTTCTGCCCACGCTCCGACTCCAGGTGCTGGCTCGCCTTTCCGGCGCGCGCGCTGTCCACGGTCGCACCCGGGCGGTACTTGCCGGTGAGGAAGCCGGAGGCGAGTGCGAAGTACGGGACGGCGGCGAGCCCGGCGCGGGCAGCGGTGTCCTGGAGCTCGCCCTCGTAGGTGTCCCGGGAGACGAGGTTGTAGTGCGGCTGCAGGGCCACGTAACGGGCCAGTCCCTCGCGCTCGGAGAAGTCCAGCGAGGCGCGGAGCCGCTCCGGGCTGATGTTGGAGGCGGCGATCTCGCGGACCTTGCCGTCCTTCACCAGCTGGTCGAGCGCGGTGATGATCTCCTCGACCGGGACCGTCTCGTCGTCGAAGTGCGTGTAGTAGAGATCGATGTGGTCGGTGCCGAGCCGGTGCAGCGATTCCTCGGCCGCGGCCTTGATGGTGGCGGGGGAGAGCCCCTTGTACGAGGGGTGGGCACCGACCTTGGTGGCCACGACGATGTCGGAACGGTTGCCCCGCGCTGCGAGCCACTTGCCGATCAGGGACTCCGACTCACCGCCCTCGTTGCCGGGGATCCAGGCGGAGTACGCGTCGGCGGTGTCGATGAAGTTGCCGCCGGCCGCCGCGTACGCGTCGAGAACGGCGAAGGACTGTGCCTCGTCGGCGGTCCAGCCGAAGACGTTGCCACCGAGGGCGAGCGGGAAGACCTGAAGGCTGGATGAGCCGAGCCTGCGAAGAGAAGTCATATATGGATCAACCCGACCCGCCGTCTCCGCTATTCCGTGCCATGTGCAACTACGGCATTCCGTGCCATGCGCATCTGCGGCTGCCGTCATGGCCATGATGGCAGTCCCGCGAGGCCGGACAGACGGGCCGGCAGCCCTGACGTCGGGGGGTGAGCGTCAGGACTGCCGGGGTTCAGTGGCCGGAGAGGGCACAGGGCTCACCACAGCGCAACGCAGCGCACGGCGCGGCCGTGGGAACGCCGACCCGGCCCACGGCCGCGGGCCGGGAGACCCCGCCTCCGGACCGTGCAGCGGGCTCAGACCGTCAGGCCCCGGGCACGCAGCCAGGACATCGGGTCGATCCCGGCGCCGTCCGAGGTGTGGACCTCGAGGTGAAGGTGCGGGCCGGTCACGTTGCCGGTCGCACCGACGCGTCCGATGGTGTCCCCGGTGGTGACCTTCTGGCCGACGCCGACACCGATCGAGGACTGGTGGCAGAACCAGAGCTCCGTGCCGTCCTCGAGCTCCAGGACCGTGCGGTAGCCGTACGAACCGGACCAGCCGGCCGACTTGATGGTGCCGCTGTGGATGGCCTTGATCGGGGTACCGGTCGGCGCCGCGAAGTCGAGGCCCGTGTGGTAGCCGGAGGACCACAGCGAACCGGCCTCGCCGAAGGTCGAGGTGATCGTGTACGAGGAGGTGGGGATGGCGTAGCTGGCGGCGAGCTTGGCGAGCCGCAGTGCCTCGGCCTTCTCCTTCGCCTCCTCCGCCGCCTTCTTCTTCGCGGCGGCGACCTCGGCCTCGGCAGCGTCCTGCTGCTTCTTCGCCTCGGCGGACGCATTCTCCGCGGCGGCCTTCTCCTCGGCCGCCCTGGCCTCGGCGTCGGCGGAGTCCTGCTGCTGCTCGG
Source organism: Streptomyces brevispora (assembly GCF_007829885.1). Classification (NCBI taxonomy): domain Bacteria; kingdom Bacillati; phylum Actinomycetota; class Actinomycetes; order Kitasatosporales; family Streptomycetaceae; genus Streptomyces; species Streptomyces brevispora. The sequence continues at coordinate 3,302,384 of NZ_VIWW01000001.1, read as the reverse complement.
CCTGCTGGAGGATGCGGGCGCGGAGCGCCTCGCCGGCGTCCGTGGCGCCCTGCTCGGCCTCGGCGGTGGTGATGCCGGCCGTCGTCAGCGGGGCGGAAACCGTCTCGGCCTTCGCCTTCTCCGCCTCGGACTCACCCGAGAACAGTGCGCCGACGCCGGGGAGGGACCTGGCCTCGGGGAGGTTGTCGGAGATGGCGTCGGGAAGGGAGATGGAGACCGGCGGCCTGCTCTGCGCGGAGGCCATGCCGCCCGCGCCGACGGCTGCGATGACACCGACGCCGAGGACGGTGGAGCTACGGGCGAGACCGTTGCGCTGCTTGGCGACGCGGTGCTTGCCGCGTACGGGGCGGATGGACTCCTCGGTGGGATTCCATTCCTCCCGCGCCTTGTCCGGCTCGGCCTCGTCGGCGCGGAAGCCGTTGCCGAACTCGCTGCCCCGATCGGTTCCGTAGGCGGTTCCGTAAGCGGTCCCGTGGCTGGATCCGTAAGCGGTTCCGTACTCGGTTCCGTGGTTGGTGCCGTAGCTGGCACCGGGCCCGGGTCCGAAGTCATTTCCGTGCTCGGGCACGAACCATGAGGGGGCTTCGGGGGCAGGCTTGTTGGACGCCACTGGGGCGCACTCCTTTCCTTCCTTCTCGCCTACCGGGTTAGCTGACGGGTTCGGAGCAGGAAGGTCTCCTACGGGTTCCTCCGCCTCTCAACGAGACAGAGATGCCCGATTCACCCCATGTAGGTGGTTCCCCGGTTCCCTTGCGGAATTCGGCGCTCGCGCACGGTGCCGCCTCTGACGGCGGCTGGGACCGCGCTGCGTTATCGAACGTTAATAGACACACGGGTCCGATTCCAAGCCGTTCCAGCTGATCATTCACATCTTCGGCCTGGACTTTACGGGACACAACCGGGTGGAACCGGGCGAGTTGATCGCCACTCAATCGTTATCTATTTTCTGACGTTGCGTCAAATGTTATGCGAAGGGGTTCCTTACGGTTACGGACAGTGGCATCTTCCGCGTCCGCTCCGTCGCATTCCCTCGTGTTCCCTCACGCTCTCCCCCGTCTGCCCCTTCGTCTTCACCCTGCGCCGCCTCCCAAACCCACGATCTTCACGGTTGTGCGCCGGTCCGGCTGCCCCTCGGCGGGGCGCACAATGGCGAGCAGCGCCATGTCGTCGGTCGTCACCCCACCGGTGTGCAGCCGTACGTCGTCGGTCAGCGCGGACAGCAGCTCCTCGGGGCCCGGGAAGATCCGTCCGCGCAGCCGCTCGGCGGGGTCGTAGAAGACCCCGTCGGCGTTACGGGCCTCGGAGAGGCCGTCCGTGTAGAGGAGGAGCGTCGACCCGGCGGGCAACGCCCACTCGTCGGCGCGGTCCGGCCACACGCCCAGGTCCATCCCCAGGGGCAGCGCGGGCAGCTCGGGCTGCAGTACGTCCAGCGCCCCGTCCGAGTACATCAGCAGCGGCTCGGGGTGGCCGCGGTTGACGATCCGCACCAGGGTCGCGCCCGGCGGGATCTCGGCGAGCGCGGCGGTGATGAACCCCTCGGCCTCGTCGAGGCCCCCGCGCCGGCCCGATTCCCGCGCCAGCGCACGCTCCAGCCGCTGAGCCACCCCCTCCAGTGACCGCTCCTGCTCGGCCGCCTCCCGGAACGCGCCGACGATCACCGCCACCGCCTCCACCGCGTCCAGCCCCTTGCCGCGCACGTCCCCGACCACCAGCCGCACCCCGTACGGGGTGTCCGTGACCGAGAAGAGGTCGCCGCCGACGAACTCGTCCGCCTGGGCCGCCTCGTACCGCGCGGCCACTTGCAGCCCGCCGATCCGGTCGGGCGGCTTCGGCAGCACCGCGCGCATGGCGGTCTCCGCGATGACTCGCGCGGAGGCCAACTGCTCGTTGCTGCGCCGTACGACCCCGTTGATGTAGACCGCGAGGACCGAGACGGTGAGGACGGTGAGGAGCTCGATCGACGGCACGGCATTGAACAGCGTTTCACCGTAGAACCGCAGCCCGGCCAAGGACAGCAGCGCTGCGGCTCCGACCCGGATGGTGCCGATCTGCGAGAAGAACGGCGCGGCGATCAGCGGGGCCGCGGCGAACAGCGGAACGGGCGTGAAGGCGGGCGGGGTGATCAAATCCAACACCAACCCCACGGCGATGATCAGGCCAGGCAGCGCCCGGACGAGCCGGCGGTTCCGGATCTCGCCCGCGCGCCTCCCCCGCCGCTGTTCCCGCTTCCCCACCTGTGCTCTCCTACCCGGTGCGCCCACGGCCGCGGACGGTACCGCGCACCACCCCCAGACTTCCCGGAGCACGGTGGCGGGGCGATTCATCGACGGCCAATGGGAGTACGTGCGTGGTGCGGGTCGCACCGGCCGGTGGCCCGGCGAACGCACAAACGAATCAGGCCAGGCATGCAGTATGCATGCCTGGCCTGATTCTTCAGTAGCGGGGACAGGATTTGAACCTGCGACCTCTGGGTTATGAGCCCAGCGAGCTACCGAGCTGCTCCACCCCGCGTCGGTAAACACAACTCTACGGCATGTTCGACGCACTCATGACCACCCCGCGCGCCCGCCCCCTCGCGCGGCTCCCCCGCCGCCCGGCCCACCCGATGACGCCCCCGCACAGACTCCCCCGATCGACCCCGACCATCCGAGGGAAAGGCCCAACCACCTGCGAGAAAAGGGAGACCAGTACCCCCACCCGCGCAACAACCAACCTCTGTCGACCAGTTGACATTCGACTGGATCGCTCACCGAACAGGCGGAGGCAGTCCCGCACCGGGTTCGGCCGACCGGACCAAGAACGTCAAAGTGTCGAAAACGAGAAGGTGTTGCAAGGAACACGCGTTCTGCCGCAAGGTATCTGCTGCATCCCCCGGACTGGTGGGCTGCCCGTGCGAGCAGACCCGGGAGCACGCATTTCACCGCGCCCCGCAAGCCGCTCCCGGTCTCTCATCGCAGCCTGTCTGGAGGGCCTCCGCCGATGACCGCACCGCTCACTCCCGCCCCTGCCCCCGCGTCCGCCCCCGCAACCACTGCGGCCTCACCGCTGCGGGGTGCCGTCATCAGCGGTGTGATCGGCGGAGTGATCGGGGCGGTGATGAGCGCGGGAGTCAATTACGCGATCATCGGAATTCCGGACAGCGAGTCGGTCAACGCGGTCAACCATGCGATATCCGGCCTGGTCAGTGGGTTCCTCGCAGGCTTCGTGGGGATCCTGGCGCACCACCGGAAGGTCTCCTCGGCCGCGCGCGCGGAGGCTGCCGCGCTGTCGCCTTCAGCTGCTCCCGCACTTGATGAGGCTGCCGCACCCACTGAGACGGCAGAGGTGGCAGAGACGACCGAGGGGACAGAGATGCCCGAGGCATCGGAGGCCGAAGTGAGCCCCGCCGAGCCCGCTGCCGAGAGTTCCGCCGAGACCCGCGACCCGGTCCCGGCCTCCGTACCGGTCCCGGCCCCGGCCCCCGTCTCCGTACCGGAGAAGTAGGGCCGGTCCCGTTCGTTTCCGCTCGGGTCATTCCGAGTCGGCGATACGGGGCGTCGGGTCCTGGTTCCGGTCGTCGCCGTCCTGGGCTGTCGCCGGGTCCGTACCGCGTTGGAGCGACTGGAGGATCGCCAGCCCCTGGCCGACGACTCCCGCCGCCATCTCGTTGACCCCGTCGGTGCCGTTGAGCACGGTGAGGCTGGCTCCCGACATCCCGCGGGCGGCGGCGTCGGCCAGGGCGGGCAGGTTCTCCACGATGCGGTTGGCCGCGATGAGTTCCTGGTTGCCGTCCCGCAGCGAGACGGCGCGGGCCGTGTTGGCGTCCGCCTGGGCCTGGGCGAGGGTCCGTTCGGCGTACGCGCTTCCGTCCGCCTGGAACTTCACCTGGTCACGGGCGGCCTCGGCCAGCGTGCGCTGCCGGTAGGCCTCGGCGTCCGCCGGTCGCCCGACCTCCGCCTCCAGCCGCTGGGCGGCGAGTGACGCCTGGCGCTGGGCCAGCGCGGTCTGCTCCTCGATGACCTCGTGCGAGGCCCTGGCCTGCGCGAGTGGCCCGGCCTGGGCGGCGCGGGCGTTGTACTGCTCCGTCTCGGCGAGGAACCCGGCCCTCTTGATCGCGGTGTCCCGCTCGTACTCGGCCTTGAGCGCGGCGGCCTGCTGCTCGCGTTCTGCGGCTTCCTGATCGGCCTTGGCCCGGGCGATCCGGGCCTGACCGGCGACCGCGGCGGCGTGCGGGGCGGCCAGGTTGTCGATGTACCCGGTGGCATCGTCGATCTCCTGGATCTGGAGGGCGTCCACGACGATGCCGAGCTTCTCCATCTCACCGTGACTGCCGGCGATGACCTCCTGGGAGACCCGGCTGCGTTCCCGGATGATCTGTTCCACGGTCAGTCCGCCGACGATGGACCGCAGGTGTCCGGCGAAGATCCGGCCGACGAGCTCCTCCATCTGATTCTGCTCGGACAGGAAGCGCCGTGCCGCGTTGGCGATGGACACGGCGTCGTCCCCGACCTTGAAGACGGAAACGGCCCGGACCGTGAGGCGGATGCCCTGCTGGGTGACGCAGTCCTCGGTGATCTCCGCCTCCCGAAGCGCCAGGGACAGCATCCGCGCCTTCTGCTTGATCGGAAGGACGAAGCTCCCGTGTCCGGTGACGATCCGGAACTGCGTGTCCTGCGTCTGCCGCTTCGAACCCGATATGAGCATCGCCTCGTTGGGGGCGGGAACGTGCCAGAACAGCATGAGCGGACTCCTGTCAGGAGATCAGATGTCACTTCTCGGGTCAGGACGGCAAGCGCTCCACCACCACGGTGCGTGCCGATACGGAGTCGACGACCACGATGCGTACGTCCCTGCCGATGGCCGTCGCCGACCATGCGGTGTAGGCCTCGGAGCCGCCCCGTACGGCCACCAGTACCTCGCCCGGCCCATCCGGCGGGATCGGCACCGTGACACGGCCGACGGCCCCGACCGGACTCCGGCCGGACTCATCTGCCGCGCGCACGTGCGCACCGCCGCAGGTCCGTGTTCGGACACGTCATCACAGTCACGAGGCGAACCGCCTCCCGGAGGCCCACGCCTCCCTCGACACGTCCACGTTACTCCTCGCGCCCCCACCGGCAACGCTGACGGAACTCGCCGGGCGAGGGGCGAAATGCGGTGGTATGAATTATTTCGCATTCACTCATTCGACGCGATGATCTGGAGTGGACGATGGACGACTACCCGCTGCTCAACCTCTTCTGGACCATGCTCTGGTTCTTCCTCTGGGTCATGTGGATGTTCCTTCTGTTCCGCGTCATCATGGACATCTTCCGCAGCGATGACCTGGGCGGATGGGCCAAGGCCGGCTGGCTGATCCTGTCCTTGGTGCTGCCGTACCTGGGCGTGCTCATCTACGTGATCGTCCGCGGCAAGTCCATGGGGACGCGCGATCTGAAGGACGCGAAGGAACGGGATGCGGCCTTCAAGGCGTACGTGCGAGACGCGGCGGGCACGGACGCCGCGGGCGGCTCGACGAAGAGCAGCCACGTCGAGGACCTGACGAGGCTCGCCGACCTCAGGGACAAGGGTGCGATCACGGACGAGGAGTACCAGCGAGCAAAGACGAAGCTCCTCGTCTGACGCCCGCCCCCTGCCCGCTCGCCCCCTCCCCGTCGGCCCGCCCACGGCCCCTCGCCCGCTTCAGACCGCCTGCGCCGTACGCCGCACGGCCGACTCCCGGTCCTCCCGTGCGGGGCCGTCGAATCCGGGCGTGAAGTCCGGATGGTCGGCCAGTGCCACTCCCTGCCCCATGGTGGGATTGGTGTACGTGACCGCGTCCCCGGTCCCCACCAGCCCGGTGACCACCGGCCCGGCCGCGTCGGCGAGCCCGGTCCAGCGGTTGTCCGAACGCGATCCGCGATCAAGACCTGTCCGGCGCCTGGTTCGTGGACGCGCGCAGCCTCGTCGAGTGGCTGGAAGTCTGGCTGTCCGGCACCGGTTGGTACGAAGAAGAAGCCGCCGGCGAAGGCTTCGACATGCAGGTCTGGGCGGACGCAGCCTCGCGCTTGTAGCCACGGGGCCCGCCTCCGTGTCCCGAGATCCGCCTTCGTCCGGCCGTGCAGCAGCCCGTCCGCTCACGCATCTCTCACGCGTCGCTCACCCATCCGGGCTCACCACATCACGCCCCTGTCCCGGCTACGGCCGGCGGCAGGGAGCGTCTTTGTGCGTGCGAAGGGGCAGGGGGCGCCTTTGTGCGTGCGCGGTCAGTCGAGCGCGTCGATCGCCTTCACGACCAGGGCCCGCGCGTCGGCCCCGTACACGGCCATGCCGCGCAGCCGCTCGAACGCCCGCACGTACAGCTCCACGTCCGACGGCTGAGTGATGTTGACCTGAGCGGAAAGCAGTTCAACGGACACGAAGTTGTCGTCGTAGACGTGGAACACCTCCTGCGGCCACATGCCACGCTCCCGTGTCGCCGCCGGAACGATGCCCAGCGACACGGCCGGCAGAGCACCGGCAGTCAGCAGGTACCCAAGCTGTGCGGCCATCGCGTCCGCGTCACCGATGCGGTAGTACAGCACGGCCTCCTCTATGAGGAACACGAAGCGGTGCCCAGGCTCATGAACAACGCGGGAGCGTTCCACCCGGGCCGCCCCGGCTTCGGCACCGTCGTTGACCGGGATGTCGCGGAACGCTCCGATGGTGGAGAGCAGCGCCGCCGCGTACCCCTCGGACTGGAGCAACCCCGGCACCAGCGTCGGCGAGTACACCCGGAACAGTTGGGTGGAGCGGTAGAAGTCCACCCAACTGTCCTGGAGTTGCTTCAGCCCGGACCGCACCTGGTGTCGCCACTCCTGGTACATCGACTCCGCGGTGAGTGACTGGGCCACGATGTCGGCGGCCTGCTCCGGCACACCGCAGGCAGCACACCAGCGCCTCACGTCGAGCGCGGACGGAGCAGTGCGCCCGTTCTCGACACGGGATGTCTTGGCGTGGTGCCAGCCACATCGGACGGCCAGCTCAACAACCGTCAGTCCTGCCCCCTTGCGGAGGTCCCGCAGTCTGCGCGCCACGGAGTCGCGGGCGGCTTGGGCAGATGATGACGGAGAGAGGGGCATGGGTGGCCGGTGCTCCTGCTAGTGGATCGAGTACTGGTCGTGCGGGGAGGCGCGGCTCCACACGGTGCGGAAGGCTTCGGAGCACAACTTGGCCGAGGTGGGGGCGTCGGTGATTTCCTCGCCGAGGGACGAGCCGTCGCCGGCGAAGTGGTTCCAGTGCACCCACTGGTCGTCGAACAGCCAGAAGTCGTTGCCGGGCAGAGCGATGTCGGATGCCTGCCGGCGCGGCAGCCACCTCACCTGCTCGCCTGCCGCGATGTTGGTGAACGTTCCGTCGTAGAGGAACTGGGTGTACTCACTGACGGGTTCGGACACGATGCGGGCGCGCCGGACAACGGCTCCGCGGCTGACGGCGTCCTGGATCACGTCGAGCCACGGCCGCCACCAGGACGCCCGGTCGGCCGGATCGTGACGGAATCCGGTGCGCCAGTCGGCGAACGGACCGCTCTCGTAGTCGACGGCGTAGAAGTCGCGCATCTCCAGGTGTACGGCGGTTGTGCAGCGGGCGATCAGGTCATCGAAGGTCGGCACGCTCGACGGCATCGCACGCCTCCCTGATCATCTCCACCATCCTGGCGGGGATACGGATCACGGCTTCGTTCTCGGGGATGCCCACGGCGTGGCCCGGTACGGTGAACGCGGCTGCTTCTGCTTCGAGTTCGGGGCTCGCCTTCCATCCCTGCAAGACGAGCTCCTTGCTGTCCCGGTCGACCCACACGGTGGGACTTTGCTTGTCCCCGGTGTTGGGGTCGATCCCGATGAACACTAACGACATGCCGGTCTCCGTCCACGTGGTGTGCAGTTCTGTGCGCCACCGTCCAGCGAACGCTTAATGCCGTCAAGGGCGCGAAGCAGCCACTGACCAGGGCAGAGGGCAGCTTGCGCACACTTCTGCACAGAGCTGGTGTGCGTGCACGGCCGGTCCCTACGGTCGGCGCACTGACCGCCGACGAGCCGGGGACACGCCATGACCGTGAGGGATTTGCCACCAGTCAGAGACCTGACGGAACAGCAGCAGCGCGGTTGGTGTTGCGTCTGGTGCCGGGCACCGCTCGGTGTCGGGCTCGGTACCGACCTCGGGCAGCAGCGCGTGACTCCCACGGCCGGCGCCGCGTACTTGTGGTTCCCCCGGCAGTGCGTGGACTCCATAGCCTGCGCGGGCCGGGTCCGGGCGGCGGGCCGATGACGGTCCGCTCCGTGATCCGCCACGCGGACCGGACGGTCGGCCCCGACCGCGAGCCCGGCGCCCCGGGCCCCGTGTACGAGGCGGAGTGCACCACGTGCCGGGAGTCCTCCGAGGCTGCCGAGCGTCCGACACCGCCGGAGGACTGGGCGCGCTGAGCTCCCCGCCCCGTGCCCGAGGCCGGCGGTGGCCGGGAAGGGGTCACGCCGATGACCCCCGACCTCGCGGGCCGGGGCTCTTCCATGCCGTGATCGTTCGCGCTTCGGTGGGGCATGCGCCCGACTTGCCATCCCACACGAAGCGGCCCCAGACCAGAGACATGCTCTCGATAGAGGTTGCGTATCCCGACGACGAAGGAGCCCAACGGAGTTGAGCGAGCAATCCCGTGACGTCCGCGCCATCCATCTCCCGCGCTGGGGGCGGGTGGCCACGGACCCAGGTGTCGTGCCCTGGCTGGTTCTCGATGAGGAGGGAGAATCGTGCAACCGGTCCGCAGGTTCCTGATCGACTTCATCGCCCGAGACAACCGGACCGGCAGCGTGCGCAGCTACGCCTACGACCTGCTGCGCTGGTGTCGGTGGCTTCTCTGCACTTTGCAAGTCGGGGTGCTCGCGGTGTCGCTGTAGCAGCTGTGCGACGATCGCACGATGTTGCGCAGCCTTGAGATCACGGCGGTTCTGTCTGGGCTTGAGAAGGTTCATCGTGATCGGTTGTTCTGGAAACCCACGATCCAGCTCAACCTGGATTGCTTCGTCTGCGAGCGGGTCGGACGAACCAACGCGCTGGAACGGGGGGCCGAGCGGGCCATCTGCTGGAGCGGCAGGAACGAGCAGCACTTCGCCGCGGCTCGGATCGCTGCGTTCGACGTGACAAGCCAGGACGACCGGCTGGCGCTGCGGACTGTGGTGGACTTCTGGTGGGCGCCGTTCAAGGACGCCAAGCGGGGCGTCGACGCAACGCCGTTGAGCAATTGGGTTCGCCTGCACTACGGCAACTACTGCCCTCACCAGGAGACGTCCAGCGAAGGTTCGGTCCAGACGAACGTGCGCCGTCCCACGAGTGTGTACTGCGGAGGCTGCAAGACGGAGATCGCGGTGGATGCGGAGGTTCCGTCGATTCGGCTGCTGGTGTGAGCCCTGTGCGGGACACTGGCGCATGTCCATGAGGCTCATCTCGGCTTCCCTCTGCGGGCAGGCATGCCGAGGTCGACCCGACTCTTGGCAGCGAAGACGGAGGGCTTCCTCGCGCTTACCGTTGAAAAGGTGATGGTGAGGTCGATGCCCTCGATCTCACCGAGTCAGCCTTCGGCTTCGGCGCGCTCGCGGCGGTTGAGGAGGTTGGTCTCGATCTCGGCGAGCCGGTAGAGCATCTTCGGGTCGATGTGGAGCATTGGGCAGCGGATGCGGGCTTCTCTGAACTACGTGTGGTGCGGCAATCTGTTCGTGTGGCGTTTATCCGGCCGCGTACGGTCCGTGCATGACGAGGACCACGCCGGTCAGACCGGTGTCTGTGGAGGCCGTGTTCCCGGAGCTGGCCCCCTACCGAGCCCGGACAACCCGGTTGCACCCCAGACCGGGGCGGCCCGGCATGCACGACAGTCACGTTGGCGGGCCGATGCTGTGGCCGGACGGCGAACCGTGGCCGCTCTGCCACGAGCCGCACCAGCGCGAGAGCAAGGGGTACGCACCGGAGGAGATCCGCAGCGCCCGGGCCGCCGGGGTCTGGCCGCCGAGCCGGCCATGGCCAGCCGTAGAAACTCCCGGACTGGACGGGCCGGTGCCCTTCGTGGGATTGGCCCAGTTCTTCCGCCGTGACATCCCGGGTCTTGCCTGCGGGCCCGACGGCGCGGACCTGGTGCAGCTCTTCCGCTGCCCCTTCACTCACGGCCCGTACCTGGAGCGCCGTTACCGCCTGCGGTGGCGACTGGCCGGGCAGGCCGAGCACGCGGAACGCTTCCTCGCTGATCCGCCCCATGTGCCCCTGCTTCGATGGGAGCACGAACTCCCCGAGCCATGTGTCCTGCACCCGGAAGAGGTGAACACCTATCCCTGGGCGGAGGACGATACGCTGCCCGCCTCGCTGATCGCGCGCATCGACGCGTGGGACGACGCCCAGGTAGCGGAACACGGCCCAAACGCCCCCAGCTACCAGTACGACCTGTCGATCCCTCCCGGCTGGCGCGTCGGCGGCTTCCCCAGCTGGGCGTCGACGGGCCCGATGGCCATCGACTGCGCGTCCTGCGCAACCCCCATGCGGCTGCTGCTGACGGCCGAGGGCTACGAGATGGACGCCGGCTCGCACAGCTGGATGCCGCTGGAGGACCGTGACCCGACCCTGAGGGGGAAGGCATCGATCCGGGGTGGCCAATCCGTTGCCCAACCCACCTGGCTCCGCTTCGGCCGGGACCGGGACCTGCACGTTTTCACCTGCCCGGCCGACCCCCGACATCCGCCCAAGTGGGTGCTCACCTAGGGCGCTTGACGGCTTCTCTGCATCAAGTCAAGTGGTCGGCTCGACAGGCCTTGACCGGTTTCTGGGTGAGAGCCAGTCGTCTGTGCCGCGGTGGCGGCCGAGGCCGACTGCGGCGAACTCGCCGACGTGATTGCCCTTTGCGGCGCCCAGCCGCCGCAGTGCCTGAGGGATCGGAGTGCCGGTCGTCGGCGACGGCTCCCCTTCGGCCAGGCGCAACGGGCCAAGGACTACCCGATGGCCGCGACGACGGCGAACAACTCGGCGGACATGGGGATGACGCGTTCCCGGTCGCTCTTCGAGGGAGCGACCACCAGCAAAGCGATGACCTCGCCGTTGGGCCGTTGATACTGTCGGATGCTGAGATGGGTGAGCTCCAGGGCCTCCTCTATGCGCACGCCTGAGTGCCGCAGGACCTCAACGGTCACCCCCTCCCAGAAGGCGGCGTCCTCGGCATGCGTGACATTGATGCGCCTGCCGCTCTCCAGATCGAGGACGCGGACGTTCGACGTTCGATCTGGGCACAGGAGACCTTGGGGTGGACGGCTGGAGAATTGCCTCGTCAAGGGGGCCAAGACCAGGTGCAGGGTCGTGTGGTCAGCTGAGGAAAGACAGCCGGACTTGGCGTTCTGGGTTGTCCCGGTCGGTGTTCACGAGTACGACGGACTGCGAGGTCCCCAGCTCCAGCTCACCGTCGACTACGGGCAACGTGGCGTGTGGTGGGACCAGAGCCGGGAGCATGTGGGCGCTGCTGTGGCCAGGACTGCCGTGGCGGTGTTGCCAGTGGTCGTCCGCGGGAAGAACGTCACGGAGGACCGCCAACAGGTCATCGTCGCTGCCCGCGCCGGTCTCGATGATGGCCAGGCCGGACGTCTCGTGGGGGGTGAAGATGTTCAGCAGTCCGTTTCGCCCGTGAGCCACCTCTCGGAGGAATGCGGAGCATGCGTTCGTGAGGTCGTGCAGGGTCTCGGTGGAGCCGGTTGTGATGTTGATCGTGCGGGTGGTGAAGGTGCCAGTCATGATTCACCGGTACCCATCGCGGAGCCTGAGCGCTAACGGCCGGATGGGTTGTTCCTTCGGAACTCCACAAGTAACGGCGACGGGCCGCGAACGCGGTGAGCGGCAAGGCAGCCGTCGAGGCTTCGACGCTCCTTCGGTGAGGGGGATACAGGCTGCCGCGAAGCTGCAGCTTGGACAGGCGCCCATAGGAGACATTCTGCTATGTGGCGCATGCGCAGGGTGATGGTGGGGGTTCGGTGTGGCGCGCTGAGCACGTCAGCCGTCCTGCTGGGAGTGCTGCTTCGGCTTCGCACAGGCGAGTGAATGTCTGCTTGCGGTCGCCGACCATGGCTGCCGAGTGTGCCTGCTGTCCTCGCAGGAACGCCACCAGCCGCGGGCCGGCCTTGGGTGCAGCTTCGGCAGCTGAGTCCGCGAGCTTCAAGGCCGTCTGCCCGTGGCGCAGATTTGATGCCTGAAGGCTCATGCCGCGCAGAGTGCGCCAGTAGGTGACGTGGTCAAACGACTAAGCGCCCCTCTGGCCGAAACCAGGAAGGGCGCTTAGTGCCAGGTCGGAGGGGGTGTACCCCGCCTGTAATCGGTAGGCCGTGTGGGACTCGAACCCACAACCAACGGATTAAAAGTCCGCTGCTCTGCCAATTGAGCTAACGGCCCTCGGCGAATCACCCCCGAGCATAGCCCGCCGAGACCCGGCCGCCGATCGGGTATCGGTTGCCGGGCCCCGTCATTCCGGTGGCGGTCTCGCTCAGCGCGGCGTATTGCGGGTGATCGTGCGCTTGTGATCCGGATTGAGGAACCAGTGACGGGCCGAGGCCAGCCACCAGGTGGCGGCGAAGCCGAGGACCACCAGGACGGCGATCGGGGCGTAGTTGAAGGTTTCCCAGGTGACGGGTGAGACCTGGGGCAGCATGAAGAGCACCGTGATGACCGCCACCCAGACCACCGCGACGATGCCGATGGGGCGGGACCAGCGGCCCAGGTGCCAGGGGCCGCGCCGGAAGTCGTCGCCGCGCAGGAGACGGAGCAGGGTGGGGATGACGTAGGCGATGTAGAGGCCGATCACCGCGATGGAGGTGACGGCCGCGTACGCGGTGACGTTGATCAGGTACGGGAGGCCCAGTACCAGCGCGCCGATGGCTGCCAGCCAGACCGCCGCCACGGGGGTGCGGGTGCGGGGGCTGACCGTGTGCCAGACGTGGGAGAACGGGAGGGCGCCGTCCCGGGAGAACGCGTAGATCATGCGGCTGTTGGCGGTCACGGACGCCATGCCGCAGAAGAGTTGGGCGCCGATCACCACCAGGAGCAGCAGCTTGCCCGTGGTGGCGCCAAGGGCGTCCAGGAGGATCTGGGCGGGCGGGGCGCCGGTCGGGGAGGCCAGGGCTCCGTCGTACGACTGGATGGCGAAGGTGAAGCCGAGCAGGAGGACGAAGCCGGCGATCCAGGAGGTCCAGATGGACTGGACGATGCCGCGCGGTCCCGCCGTGGCCGCGTCGTGTGTCTCCTCCGTCATATGGGCGGAGGCGTCGTATCCGGTGAAGGTGTACTGGGCCATCAGCAGCCCGATCATCACCACGTAGAACCCGCTGCCCCAGCCGGTGTTGTTCACGAACTCCGTGAAGACGAACGACGCCGACTGGTGGGAGTCCGGCACGAACGTCAGCGCGCCGACGATGACGGCGACGCCGAACACGTGCCACCACACGCTGACGCTGTTGAGGATCGCGACGATCCGCACCCCAAAGGTGTTCAGCAGGCCGTGCAGGAACAGGATCGCGGCGAAGAGGAGGATCGTGCGGCCGGGCGTGATCGTGAAGTCGAACTGGAGGTTCAGGTACGCGCCCAGGAACGATGCCGCCCCGAAGTCGATCCCGGCGGTCACGGCGACCTGCCCGAGTACGTTGAACCAGCCCGTGAACCACGCCCACGCCGCCGCCGAGCGCGGCGGGGCCAGCCGGTGGGCCCAGAAGTAGAGGCCGGCGGACGTCGGGTACGCCGAACAGATCTCGGCCATCGCGAGGCCGACGAACAGCGTCATCAGGCCGACGCCGACCCAGCCCCAGGTGATCAGGACCGGGCCGCCGGTGTTCATGCCGAACAGGTAGAGCGTCAGGCAGCCGGAGAGCACCGAGATGATCGTGAACGAGACCGCGTAGTTGGAGAAGGCGGACATCCGGCGGGCGAGCACCTGGGTGTAGCCGAGCTCGGCCAGCCGCTCCTCGTCGGAGACGGTGACGGGGACGGGGGCGGAGGCGGAGGCGGGGGCTGGGACGGAGATGGGGACGGGGGCCGAAGCGGCAGTGGCAGCGGAAGCGGCCTCCGTCGGGTCGGGCGGGGTACCGCACGGATTCATTGTCATGCCCCCAGCGATTCCCTCGCCGGGGGCACGACATACACCGGTCCTCGACCGGTGTGGGGCGAGGACCCGTCAGCCCCTCAGAAGATCCCCTTGTACGTCTGCCACCCCGTGGCGATCTGCGTACGGGCCCCGAACGAGCCCTTGCCGTTGCCGTTGTTGCGGAACAGCTTCCCGGCCGAGTCGCGTACGACGATGTCGTTCCTGCCGTCGCCGTTCAGGTCACCGACGCCCACCATCGAGTTGTACGAACGCCCCCAGTCCGAGAACACCTTCACCCGCGGCGCGAAGCTGCCGTTGCCCAGGCCGTCGTAGCGCCACAGGCCGCCGTCGCGGTCATGGCCGAGCAGGTCGGGGCGGCCGTCGCCGGTGATGTCGCCGACGCCGGTGATCTGGGCGTACGTCTTCCAGTTGGTGAAGATCCTGGCCTTCGGCGCGAACTTCCCGCCGGCCAAGCCCGCGTAGAAGTACATGTCACCGGTGGACGTCTGACGGGCCACGAGGTCGGCCCGGCCGTCCCCGTTCAGATCGCCGGGCGAGGTCAGCACGTCGTACTGCTGCCAGCCCGCGCCGATCACGGTGTGGCTGCTGCCTGGCGTGTAACCGGAGTTGCCGCAGCGACCGGCGTACTGGCGCAGTTCGCCGCCCGGCATTCGCACGAGCAGTTCGGAGCAGCGGTCGCTGCCGGTGTCCGCGAACGGCACGGCGAGGGTTCCGGCCGGCCAGCCGGAGCCGGACTTCTTGCCGTCGAAGCTGCCCGGGGTCTGCCCGAACTGGACGGTCAGCCCGCCGGAGGAGTTGAGGGTGACCAGGTCGCCGATGCTGTATCGGCCCTGGTCGTGGAAGCCCGCCCGGCCACCGCCCACCCCGATGGTTCCGCTGGTGGTGTACGTCCCGGACCCGTCCTCGGCCGTCGCCTTCAGGGTCCAGGCGTGCAGGCCATTGCCCGTGTACCCGCCCGCGTCCGTCCGGCCGTCCCAGGCGACGTCCGCCTCGGTGCCGGAGCCGGCGCCCTTGAGGGTGCGTACCGTGCGGCCGGTCCAGTCCTTGACGGTGTACGTCCAGGTGACGGGCTTGTTGAACTGCCAGGTGCTGAGCCACGCGTCCAGGCCATTGACGCCCTTGATGTCGATGGAGGTGTCGCCGACGTCGGAGGCGATCTTCGCGAGGGGCTGCGCGGGCACCCCGCTGGGCACGATGTGGACGGAGTTCGCGGCATCGACGTACGCGATGTCCCCGCCGAACTTGTCCACCGCCCAGGTCAGCCGCCGCTGGTCGGCGGTCTTCCCGGCGGGCAGGTCGGCCATCACGCGGGGAGTCGCGGCCTTGCCCGTGTGGAAGTCGGTCAGCAGCAGCTTCCCGGCGGTCCGGTCGTGCCGGACGAGGTACCCGTCGCCGACGAGGGCGGGCCCGGACGGCACGGTGATCGACTTCTTCGCCGTACGGTCGTACACACCGGCCGCACCGGTCGTCCCGCAGTTCCAGTAGACCCAGCGTCCGACCGCACGGACCTCCTTGATCACGCAGGGGGCGCCGGTGGCGACCGTCTCCACGACCTTGTTCTTGTCGATGTCGGTCGCGGTGAGCGCGCCGGTGGCGGAGGTCGCCGCCCAGAGCGAGGTGCCCCAGACGGAGGCGGCGGTGGGAGTGCGGACGATGGGGGCGGCGTTCGCGTAGTAGCTCGGGTACATGTCGACCCGCTGCTTGACCGGGGAGCCGCCGTTGACGACCGTGGCACGGGCGGTCAGGTCCACGATCTTCGCGGTGCCCGCGGGGTAGTGGACATCGCCCCCGTGGTACGAGCTCCCGGGCCCCCAGAACTGGACGCTCTCGGTGCCGGCGTCGTCGCCGTCGACGAACACGACGCCGTAGTCCCCGTGGCCCGAGGCGACCAGCTCCACGCAGGAGCCCATGTCGCAGGGCACCGTCCTGAAGTGCGCGCCGTTGGCGAAGGGCCCGGCGTGCGACCGGCTCTCCCGCGCCCCCACGGTCACGCCGTCGGCGGACACCCGGCGCTCGTAGACCATCGCGTCACCGCCGGCGCTCCGCTCCGCGGTGACCAGCCGCCCACCGGCGAAGTCGAGGCCGCGGACGCCGTTGGTCGTCACGGTGGCCGGAGCCCCGGCAGGGGCGGCCGTGGCCGGAACGACGGCCGTCGCGACGACGGTCGCCCCCACCACGGCCCCCACCAGTGCGGCACGGCCACGAATGAACGCAGTCAAAGAAGTCCCCTCCCGGGTGACAAAAGGTTCGGAACGCTTGGGGTACTTGGAACGCTTGGGGTACTTGGAACGCTTGGGGTACTTGGAACGCTTGGGGTACTTGGAACGCTTGGGGCACTTGGAACGCTTGGGATGCTGGGAACGCGCCCGCATCAGGAGAGCCGGGCGTACATCTGCCAGCCGCCCCCGACCTTCACCCGCGCGGCCAGACCGCCCTTGCCGTCGCCCCGGTAGCTCCACAGCGCCCCGGACGTGTCCCGCGCCAGCAGATCCGCCTTGCCGTCGCCGTTCAGGTCACCGGCCCCGACCATCGCGTCGTACATGGTCCAGCCCCAGCCGACCTTGACCCGCGTCCCGAGCGTCCCCTTGCCGGTGGCCGGGTAGCGCCACACCACGCCGGAACCGTCCCGGGCCAGCAGATCGCCCTTGCCGTCGCCGTTCAGATCGCCCATCCCGGCCAGCAGGTACTTCTGCCAGCCCGTGCCGATCCTCACCCGCGGCTCGAAGAAGCCGTTGCCCTTGCTCTTGTACAGGTACAGGGACCCGGTCGAGGTCTCGCGGGCGAGCAGGTCCGCCCTGCCGTCCCCGGTCAGATCGCCGGGCGAGGTGAGCGCGTTGAAGATGTTCCAGCCCGTACCGATCTTCGTGTACGGGGTGGTGGGCTTCAGCGCGGCACCGCACGCGGGCTTGTACGTGCGCAGTTCACCGGTCTTCATCCGCACCAGCACGTCGTTGCAGCGGTCGCCGCTGACGTCCTCGAACGGCACGGCGGCCGTCACGGTGTTCGCGCCCGTCCAGCCGGAGCCGGAGAGCTTCGTCTCGACCCGGCCGGTCCCCGTACCCGTACCGGCACGCCAGTCGGCCACTCCGGCCGACGTGAACGCCAGCAGGTCGCCGAAGCCGTCGTTGCCGACGAAGTCCCGCGCCACGGCGGCGCCGCCGGAGAGCTTCACCGTGCCCGAGGTCGTCAGGGCGGCACCCTGGCCGTCGGCGGGCTTCGCGGTGAGGGTCCAGGTGTACGCGCCGTTGGCGACCGGTCGCCCCGCCGCGTCCTTTCCGTTCCACCCCGCCTTCACCAGCCCGCGCGCCTCGCCGCCCGTGAGCGTGCGGGCGGCCGTACCCGTCGCCTTGTTCTTCAGCGTCAACTGCCAGGACGCGGCCGGCTTCGACAGCCACCAGCGGGGTGACCAGGACGCGCTCGCGGCATTGACCGACGCGGCGGCGGCCGTATCCCGGACGGAGAGCGCGGAGGTCTTCACCCCGGAGGGAACGACATGGACGTTCCCTCCCTTGTCGGCGTACGCGAGCGGGCCGCCGAACCGGTCGACGGTCCAGCCCTCGCCCGGCTCGACATTGGCCGGGCTGCCGACGGTGCGCGTTCCGGCGGTACCCCGCACATCGGTCACGCTCAGGACGCCGTCCTTCTCCCAGCCGACGTATCCGTCGCCGAGCATCGCGGACCGGTGGGCCGGGAGCCGGACCGACTTCTTCGTGACGGTGTCGTACACCCCCGACGTCTTCGCCCCGCACTCCCAGTAGAGGTCGGTGCCGTTCGCCCGCAGATCCGTGATGTCGCAGTCACCGACGTCGACGTTGCGGACGGCCTTGCCCGTCCGCACGTCGAGTGCCTGCACGGCCCCGGCAGTGGAGCCCTCGACCCAGAGCGTGCCTCCGTCGATCGTGAAGGCCGGCAGGTACTGCTGCTGGGCCGGGCCGGTGTAGACCGCCTTCCGGGTGTCCAGGTCGACGACCTGGATGCGCGGCCGGTAGTCCTCGGATGCCGGGCCGGGGATCCTCGCCACGGTGTAGCGTCCGGACGCCTGCATGGTGTCGTGCGGCTGCTGGTACGTGGACTGGTCGTTGACCTTCCGGGCCGGCAGGGCCGCCGTCTCGTCGAGAACGCTCAGCCCCTCGCCGTTGATCCCCTGGTACGCGAGCCGGCCGTCACCGGTCGACTGGAGCTCCTCGCACCAGTCCCAGTCGCATCCGGCGTAGTCGTTGAACAACCCCCGGTCCTCGCGCGCCGCAGCCGTCGGGCTGCCGCTCACCGAGATGTCGGTGCGGCGCAGCCGCGCCCGGCCGAACGGGATTCTGTCGATGGTGTGCATCCGGCCCTGGGCCATGCTCATGCCCTCGACCACGGTCGGGATGGACAGCGCATCGGCGACCCGGCCCGTCGACAACGCCCCGTCCGCCCCCGCCCGCAGCGCGTACACGGAGTACGCCGCGCCCTGCTTCTCGGGTGCCCTGCCCAGAAGCATGGTCCCGTCGGGTTCGAACACCGCGATCGACGCCGCACGGTCCAGGACCACGCGCTCGGGGCCGCCGGTCACCGGGACCGCCAGGACGGTGTGGCCGGCCACGGACGGGTCCGGGGAACCGCCCGTGGCGGAAGGACGGGTGAACAGCACGTCGTTGCCCACCACTCCGAGCATCTGTGCCGGACCCACACCGGGGAGGGTGACCTCATGGGCGGGCTTCGAGAGGTCGGACAGGTTCCATATCCGGTAGGTGTCCGTGTTGTGGAACCGCTCGACCACCTGCCGGCCGCTCCCCTTCACCTGGTTGTCGATGAGCGCCGTGGGACGGAGTCCGGATGCGTCCAGCCGGTACACGACCGGCCGGCTGTTCACCATGGCCTCGACGAACACGCCGTCCGGGTCGCCGTACCCCTGGACGCTCAGCGCCACGGCCCCTGCCGGCAGGCCGCTCACCGAGCGGTCCACCATCCGGCCGTTCTCCCGGGTCAGGAGGTGAAGGGTGGCGACCCTGTCGGCGGTCTGCTCGATCGTGACGACGGTGGCGCCGTAGATCGCCCTGTACCGCTGGCCCGTGGGGACCACGACGGACCACTCCTGACCCGTGCTCATGTCCCGCTGGACAGGATTCGACACACCGGTGAAGGTCACCACGTCGGTACCGGACACCTGGGCCACCCGCAGGCCGGCCGGGACCGCCACCGCCCGGGTGGAACCGTCGGCGTACGAGGTCCAGTTGTAGCCCTCACCGGCCTGCCCCCACAGATAGCCGGACGCCCCGGCGCCGACCAGACGGCCGGCGTCGGGGTTCTCGTTCTGCTCGACGGGGATGACGAGTTCGGCGGGCAGCGGGCCTGCGGCTCCGGCCGCGGGGGGCACGAACCCCGCCCCGATACCAAGTGCCGCGATCACCGCGACAGCACTGCGTACAAACGTGTGGCGTCTCAAACCGAGTCCCTCCCGGGAACTTCCAGAAGAGCATGAGGAGGACGCGGCAGCGTGCCGCGGTCTGTGCGAAGTGTGAAAGCCCCCCGGCCCCAACCCCTCATGCGAGTGCGGCCGACTTTAACAGCAGTCCCACAGGCGACGACAGGGAAATTCGAACTGGTTCAAACGAAACAGGGCCCGCACACCACCGAAGTGATGTACGGGCCCTGATCGGCAGTCAGGCGATCTGACGATCAGCCGTTGCGCTTCCAGCGCGGCTTGTCGTCGCGGCGGCCGAAGGAGCCGGTGCTCGTGCCGGTTCCCGTGGAACGGTGGTCGTCACGGCGACCGGTGGGGCGGTCGCTGCCGCCGCCGGCGCGGAAGCCGCCCGCCGGGCGGTCGTCACGACGGTCACGGTTGAACGGACGGTCGCCGCCACCGGCGCGGAAGCCACCGGAGGGACGCTCGTCACGACGGTCACGATTGAACGCCGGGCGGTCGTTGTCGCGGTTGAACGACGGACGGTCGTTGTCACGACGCTCGAAAGAACGGCCGCCACGGTCGCCGCCGCGGTCGTCACGACGGTCGCCGCCACCGGAGCGGAAGCCACCGGAGGGACGCTCGTCACGACGGTCACGGTTGAACGCCGGGCGGTCGTTGTCGCGGTTGAACGCCGGGCGGTCGTTGTCACGACGCTCGAAGGAGCGGCCGCCGCGGTCGTTGCCGCGGTCGTTGCTGCCACGGAACGACGGACGGTCGCTGCTGCCGCGGTAGCCGTTCCCACCGGTGGGACGGCCGCTGCGCTCGCCGACCCGGTCGTTGCCGCCGCGGTATCCACCGCGGTCGCCGCCGCGGCTGTCCCGGCGCTCGTAGTTGCCGCGGTCGTCGCGACGCTCGTCGCGCGCGGCCGGCTGCTCCGGCACGGAAGCGGCGGCCACGAGTGCGGCCTCCGCCTCGGCGGCGACCTCGGCCACCG
This sequence comes from Streptomyces brevispora, assembly GCF_007829885.1. Lineage (NCBI taxonomy): Bacteria > Bacillati > Actinomycetota > Actinomycetes > Kitasatosporales > Streptomycetaceae > Streptomyces > Streptomyces brevispora. Next base: position 3,281,900 of record NZ_VIWW01000001.1, on the reverse strand, counting down.
CTGCCTCGGGGTCGTCGCCCCGCTCGCGTGCGGCACGGGCGACCAGGCGGTCGGCCTCCTCGCGCAGCTCCACGGCACGGCGCTGGATGCGCTCGAGCTGCTTGGTCAGGTCGGCGGCCTCGCGCTCGGCCTGCTTGGCGGCGTTGTTCGCGGAGTCGGCCTGGACCTCGGTGAGCGAACGGGCGCCGGTGATCTCGGCGACCTCCGGCTCGAAGACGCCCGCGCCCTGGACGATGTGGCGCGAGGCGTCGACGCCCGCGTCCTCCATCAGGCGGAAGATCTGACGACGCTGGTGCGGCAGCGCCAGCGAGACCACGACACCGGACTTGCCGGCACGGGCGGTACGGCCCGAGCGGTGCAGGTAGTCCTTGTGGTCACCGGCCGGGTCCACGTTCAGGACCAGGTCGATGCCGTCGACGTGGATACCGCGGGCCGCGACGTCGGTCGCGACCAGCGCGTTGACGTAACCCTTCTTGAAGTCCTCAAGAACGCGGGTACGAGCGCCCTGGGTCATGCCGCCGTGCAGTGCGTCGGCCTTGACGCCCGCCTCGACGAGCTGCTCGGCGATGCGGTCGGCGCCCAGCTGGGTGCGGACGAAGATGATCGTGCGGCCCTTGCGGGCGGCGATGGCCGAGGTGACCGGCGCCTTGTCCTTCGGCTTCACGACGAGGACGTGGTGCGACATGGTCGAGACGTTGCCCTGGGCGGAGTCGACCTCGTGGGTGACCGGGTTGCTCAGGTAGCGCTTGACCAGCGTGCCGATCTCGTTCTCCATGGTGGCGGAGAAGAGCATGCGCTGGCCGCCGCCGGGGATCTGGTCGAGCAGCTCGGTGACCTCGGGCAGGAAGCCCAGGTCGGACATCTGGTCGGCCTCGTCGAGGACGGCGACCTGGACGTTCTCCAGGGAGCAGGCGCCCCGGTTGATGATGTCGCGCAGCCGGCCCGGGGTGGCGACGAGGACGTCGACACCGCGCTCCAGCGCGTAGATCTGGTTGCCCATCGACGTACCGCCGCAGACGACCTTCATCTTCAGGCCGAGCACGTCACCGTACGGCTGCAGCGCGTCCGCGACCTGCATCGCGAGCTCACGGGTCGGGGTGAGGATGATCGCGCGGGGCTTCTTCTTCTCGGTGTGCCCACCGGCCAGCGAGGCCAGCGTCGGCAGACCGAAGGAGAGGGTCTTGCCGGAGCCGGTACGGCCACGGCCCAGGATGTCCTTTCCGGCCAGGGCGTCCGGGATGGTCGCTGCCTGGATCGGGAAGGGCGAGGTCACACCGTTCTGCGCGAGCTTGCGGACGATGCCGTCGGGCAGGCCCAGGTCGGCGAAGGTGACGGTCGGCTCGGCGTCGGCCTCGTCGGCGGCGGAGTCGGTGTCGGCCTGCTCGGCCTGAGGTGCGTCGGCGACGGCCTCGGGAGCGTCGTCCTGCTCGGCCTGGGGGGCGTCGATGTAGGCCGCGATGGAGACGGCGGACTCGGCGACAGAGGCCTCGACGAGCTCGTCGTTCTCGATGTTCTCGGGCAGCACGGTGTTGTTAGAACTGGAAATTGACATGCGAAATGCGAAACCTTCCGGAGTCTCGGCACGCGCCCGTAACTCCGTGATTCGCAATTTCGACCGCCTCAATGCGGTCCAGCCACGGCAAGGGAGAGTACGCGCCACACGGCGCTCTTCTGTGTCGGCGCCGGGCAATGGATCAAACGATCTACTACCATACGCACTGTCCCCCACATTGCGCAAACCGGCCCCTGCCGACCGTCCCGTCAAGCCGGTCCCACCTGCGGTGATGCCTCCGGGGTCCGCATCTCGTCCACATCGTCCAACGCGCCCATCGCATCGTTGCGGAACTGCGCGGCGGGCGACGCCGAAGGCACCGGCGGTGGCTCGGAGGGCTCCGGCTCGGGCTCCGGCGGAACCGACGGCTCAGGGGCCGGCGGATCGGACGGAGCCGGGGTTACCGGCGGCTCCGGGTCCCCGGGCCCCGACGGCAAGGACGTCGTCGTCGGGGTCAGCAGCCGACCGCCCCGGAGCCGCCGCTGCCCGGCGGCCCCCGTGCCGGGACCAACCGAGGGATCGGCGGAGGCCTTCGGGCCGCCGGACTCGGCGGCCTCCCGCTCGGAGTGCGCCTCGGCGCCACCGGTACGGCCCCGGCCGGTACCGGCCACCGTGGAGCCGTCCGGCGCGGTCACCGGCCCCTTCGGTACGGCGGACCGCGAGGGCGCCGGTTTCTCGTCGTCGGCGCCGACACTCATGCAGCCTGTGGACGCGGCGATCGTCACGGCGGTGACGGCCGCCCAACGGACTGGGACGGACAACTGGCGCACGGGGGCACCTCCGGAGGGCGCGAAGAAGGACGGGACGGTACGGAAACGAGCCGGGGAGCAACGAGCCGGGAAGCTCTGTGCCCAACTCCCACCGACCCGCCGGGGACACGCCCCCGGACCCGGCCCGCACACCTCATTCACACCTCGAAGCCCCAGCGCCTCATCCGTAACCCAGCCTCTTACGTAGCCGCGGCCTCACCCGTAACCCAGCGCGTGCAGCCTCTCGTCGTCGATGCCGAAGTGGTGGGCGATCTCATGGACGACCGTGATCTCCGTCTCGGCGACGACGTCCTCGCGCGACTCGCACATCCGCAGCGTCGGCCCGCGGTAGATGGTGATCCGGTCCGGCAGCACACCCGCGTACCACTCACCGCGCTCGGTCAACGGCGTGCCCTCGTAGAGCCCCAGCAGATCCGGATCACCGGCCTCCGGTTCGTCCTCGACGAACACCGCGACGTTGTCCATCAGGCGGGTCAGCTCCGGCGGGATCCGGTCCAGGGCCTCGCCGACCAGTTCCTCGAACTCTTCCCGCGTCATCTCCAGCACCCCGTCATTGTCACGTACCGCCGCCGGACGCGCCCCGAAGTGCCCGCAGCGCATACCTCCGTCCCGGCCGGGGCATAGGCGCCCCATGGCCCGCGACCCGTTCCGTGCCGCAGCAGCCCGCGTCCGGCACCGCCTCCGCCCCAGGCCCCACCCCGGCCGCCGCGCCCGCCGCTTCGGCGGCGGGACGCTCGTCGCCCCGCCGCGCCCGTTCGTCCGCGCGCTGGGTCTGGTCGGCGTCGTGCTGTTCGGCGCCTGGCTCGGGCTGCTGGCCGTCGGCAGTGTCCGTACGCCCGTCGGCCCGATGGACACGACGATGACCCTGCGCCCCTCCCTCAACGGCGGCACCAAGATCAACGTGTCCCCGCTCGGCGCCCTGGAACTGGACTCGCACCACGCCCCGGTCCGGCTCGACGTCGATGTCGACCGCCTCGACCCGGTCCGCTCCCAGGCCCTGGTCCAGCACCCCGAACGGCTGTCCGGACTGGAGGACGAGGTCACCGGCGACGTCGCCTCCGGCACCCGCGAGCTCGCCGTGCGGTCCTGCGTCGCGGTCGTCTCCGGGGCCACCGCACTGGGCCTCGCGGTCTACCGCAGGCCCCGCCGCGCACTCGCGGCCGGCGGGCTCGCGCTCTCGCTGCTGGCCGCCTCGGGGATCAGCGCGTACGCCACCTGGAACCCGAAGTCGGTCCTGGAGCCCCGGTTCTCCGGACTGCTCTCCAGCGCCCCGTCCGTCGTCGGCGACGCCCGCTCGATCGTCACCGACTTCGACGTCTACCAGCGGGAGCTGGCCCGGCTGGTCACCAACGTCACCAAGCTGTACGACGCCACCTCCACGCTCCCCGTCTACAGCCCGGACCCCGCCACGCTCCGCGTCCTGCACGTCTCCGACATCCACCTGAACCCCGCGGCCTGGCACATCATCGGTTCGCTCGTCGAGCAGTACGACATCGACGTCATCATCGACTCGGGCGACACGATGGACCACGGCACCGCCGTCGAGAACAACTTCCTCGACCCGATCAGCGATCTGGGCGCGCCCTACGTCTGGGTCCGCGGGAACCACGACTCCGCGATCACCCAGAAGTACCTGGCGCACGCCAAGCGGTTCAAGAACGTGCACGTGCTGGACGAGGGCCGGGCGGTGAACGTCGGCGGGCTGCGCGTGGCGGGCATCGGGGACCCGGAGTTCACCCCGGACCGCACCGGGCCCGAGCAGGCCGCGGACGTCGAACGGACCGCGGGCCTGCGGCTGGCGGCCGCCCTGGGCGACCAGCAGCGGGCCGGCACACCGGTCGACATAGCCGTCACCCATGAGCCGGCGGCGGCCCGGGAGACGGACGGCGCGGTCCCGCTCGTCCTGGCCGGCCATGTGCACCACCGGCAGAACGAGGTGTTGAAGCTCGGCACCCGGCTGAAGGTCGAGGGCTCCACAGGCGGCGGCGGACTGCGCGCCGTACAGAACAAGAAGCCGGAACAGGTGCTCGCCTCGGTCCTCTATCTGGACCGCTCCACCCGTCGGCTGCAGGCCTGGGACGAGATCACGCTGGGCGGGCTCGGCCTGACGACGGCTGAGGTCAGCCGTCATCTTCCGGAGGAGAAGCCGGCCCTCCCGACCCCGCTCCCGACGTCCCCCACGACCTCCCGGTAAACCGTTTTGGCGATAGCCGCCGCCATCCCATATGCTTCTCACGTCCCCGACGCGCTGGAAAGCGCGCAGGTGGGCCCTTAGCCCTCATCGTCTAGTGGCCCAGGACGCCGCCCTTTCAAGGCGGTAGCACGGGTTCGAATCCCGTTGGGGGCACGCTTTAAACGTGTGCGAGACTCTTGACTCGTCTCGCACATTGCTTGGTCCTGTGGAGCAGCTTGGAGTGCTCGCCACCCTGTCAAGGTGGAGGCCGCGGGTTCAAATCCCGTCAGGACCGCTGCAGCCCGTATGAGCTGCGTGGCTGGGTAGCTCAGTTGGTACGAGCGATCGCCTGAAAAGCGATAGGTCGCCGGTTCGATCCCGGCCCCAGCCACCACCCGAAGGCCCCGTCCGATGGACGGGGCCTTCGCCGTGTCAGGCGTCCCCCCGGTGAACGGTGTTCAGCTCGTCCTCGGTGGGTGTGATGTCTGTGGTGCCTGTGGTGTCTGCGCTGTCCGTCGTGCGTGCTGTGTCTGTCGTGCCTGCTGTGCCTGCCGCGTCGATGGCGTCCGCGCGGCGGCGGCGCCCGGCCCGTACCGCGAGCATCAGCAGCACCACGACCACCACCGCGCCCAGCATCGCCCCATCCGGCACATGCTCGCCGACGCCCTGGGCCCACTGCTCCACGGCGAACGACTGGTCCACGTCCAGCAGTCCGGGCAGCGCGGTCGTCCCGTCGTACGCCAGGAACATGGCGCCGAGCCCGATGAAGAAGAGCCCCGACAGCAGCGACGTGGTGTGCAGTTCGAAGCGGCCGAGCCGCACGACGCGCCCGCGCAGCCACGCCCGGCGGCCCAGGTCGAACCGTTCCCAGAGCAGCGCGAGCAGGAAGAGCGGCACCGCCATGCCCAGGGCGTAGACGGCGAGCAGCAGTCCGCCGTACGCCGGGCTGCCGCTGACGGCCGCCACGGTGAGCACGCTCCCGAGGATCGGTCCCGCGCAGAAGCCGGCCAGTCCGTAGACGGCTCCGAGCGCGTAGACCGATACGGCGGTCGTGGGGCGGATCCGGCCGCTGAGGGCGGCGATCCGCCGCGAGGCGAAGCCGAGACCGATGATCTGGGCGACGCCTAGCCCGATGATCAGCCAGCCCGCGCCGAGGACGAGGGCGTCGCGGTGGCTGTAGAAGAGCCGTCCGGCGTACGAACCCGCCGCGCCCAGCGGGACGAGGGTGGTGGCCAGGCCCGCGTAGAAGATCCCGGTCCGGGCGAGCAGCCGTGAGGTGGAGTTGATGGAGTACGCGAAGAAGGCGGGGAGAAGCAGGGCGCTGCACGGGCTGAGCAGGGCCAGCAGCCCGCCGAGAAACGCGGCGAAGTAACCGATGCCCGCCGTCACTTCGCGGAACCCGTGGAGCCCTCGGAGCCGTCGGAGCCCTCGGAAGGTTTGGCGCCCTTGGTGCCCTTGGCGCCCTCGGATCCCTTTGTGCCCTTGGTGCCCTCGGCTTCCTCGCCCGCGTTGCCGGACTTCTTCGCCTGCTCCGCCGCCTGCTCGATGGCCCGGGTGAAGGTCTGCTCCGACTGCGCCCCGGCGATCGGACGGCCGTTGATCAGGAACGACGGGGTGGAGGTCGCGCCGATTCCGTACCCCTGCTCCTGGTCCTTGCTCACCGCGGCCGCGGCCGCCGGGCCGGCCGTGTCGGCCTCGAAGCGGTCGAGGTCGGCCACCCCGGCCTGCTGGGCGAGCACCTTCAGCCGGTCGTTGCCGAACCCCTTCTCCTTGACCCCTTCGGCGTACGCGGCGCGGTGGAACTGCCAGAAGCGGCCCTGCTGCCCGGCGGCCCAGGCGGCGCGCGCCGCGGCCTCGGAGTCGGCGCCGAAGATCGGGAAGTTGCGCCACTCGATGCGCAGGGTGCCGTTGTCGACGTACTTCTTCACCAGGGCGGGTTCGGTGTCGCGGGCGAACTTCGCGCAGTAGCCGCACTTGAAGTCGGCGTACTCGATGAGGACGACGGGCGCGTCCACCCGGCCTTGTGCCAGCTTGTCGTCGGCATCGCGCCGGGCCAGCTTCGCCAGCTCCGGGTAGACGCCGCCATCGGGGTCCGCGGTGACGTCGGCGACCGCGGAGGAGGCGGAGCCCGGGGATTCGGGGGCGGTGGCCCGGTAGGAGACGTAACCGAGCAGGGCGGCGGCCAGGACGACCCCGGCGCCGTAGACGAACGGCTTCCTGGACTTGCCGGGCTTGTTCGGCTTGCCGGACCTGCTGGACTTCGGGGACGGCTTGGACATGGGCTTTGACGTGGACGTGGACGTGGGCTTGGGCTTGGGCTTGGACGTGGGCATGCGGAACTCCGTGCTGGCGATACGGGAGAGATGAGGGGACGGCCGTGGAGGTGGGGGCCGTCTACACCCTCAGTACGGAGAGTTCCACCGGGGTGGGCGCGGACGCGTCGGGCCCGTGCAACGCGGTCGGTGCGGGCGGCCGGACCGGTCCCGGCCCGGTGGCGACGGGCAGGCCCCATTCGGCGAGGCCCGGCGCCTGGTCCTGGGCCGCACGGGCCCGGCCGGGAACGGCGGGCTCGCTGCCGTCCCGCTTCCCGCCCCTGCCGCAGCCCGGAACCCCGTCCCCGCTGCCCGCGGCGGCGGCCACGACCGTCGCCGCGTCCGACACCGGAGCTGCCACCGGGACCGACACCGCGTCCGTCACCGGAACCGCCGCCGTGACCGCCGTCCGGACCGCCGCCGACTGTCCGCAGAACAGCCCCAGGACGACCGCGAGCGCCGCCACCAGGCAGCACCACTGCGAACGGGACACGGGGAGAGGCCTTCCTGGGCTGTTCCACGGACGGAGTTCATGAGCGTTCATGGGGTTCAACTGTCCGGAATGGTACGTGCTGTGATCGCGCCGACCCCACCGTGCCGGCTCCGTTCCCCCACCGTGCCGACTCCGTGACCGAGCCCGCGCTAAATACGTTCGCGGTTCCTCTGGCCCGGGTGAGATCCTGGAACCCGTATGTCTACTTCCTTCGCCGATCTCCAGTCCCAGCTCGGGCAGCTCTCGCTGCGCGACGCCCACCGGCTCGGCCGCCGCCTCGAAGGCGCGCGCCGCATTCGTCAGCCCGAGGCCCAGCAAGGCGTGCTGGACGAGATCGCCGCCCAGGCCACGAAGGCAGCCGGGCGGCTCGCTCTGCGGGCCGGGCGGCTGCCTGCCCTCTCGTACCCCGAACAGCTTCCGGTCAGCCAGAAGAAGGACGAGATCCTGGAGGCGATACGCGACCACCAGGTCGTGATCGTCGCCGGTGAGACCGGCTCCGGCAAGACCACCCAGATCCCCAAGATCTGCATGGAGCTGGGGCGTGGCGTCCGCGGCATGATCGGGCACACCCAGCCGCGCCGGATCGCGGCCCGCACGGTGGCCGAGCGGATCGCCGAGGAGCTGAAGACGCCGCTGGGCGAGGCGGTGGGCTGGAAGGTCCGCTTCACCGACCAGGTGAACCAGGACGCGACCTTCGTCAAGCTCATGACGGACGGCATCCTGCTCGCCGAGATCCAGACGGACCGTGAGCTGCTCGCGTACGACACGATCATCATCGACGAGGCCCACGAGCGGTCGCTGAACATCGACTTCCTGCTCGGCTACCTGGCCCGGCTGCTGCCCAAGCGCCCGGATCTGAAGGTCGTCATCACCTCGGCGACCATCGACCCGCAGCGTTTCGCGCGCCACTTCGGCGAAGCCCCGGTCGTCGAGGTCAGCGGGCGTACGTATCCCGTGGAGGTGCGGTACCGCCCGCTGCTCGAAGAGGACAGCGACGACTCCGACCGCGACCAGGTCACCGCGATCTGCGACGCCGTCGACGAACTCCAGTCGGAGGGGCCCGGCGATGTCCTGGTCTTCCTCTCCGGCGAGCGGGAGATCCGCGACACCGCGGACGCGCTGGGCAAACGCAACCTCAGACACACCGAGGTGCTCCCCCTCTACGCACGTCTGTCGCACGCCGAGCAGCACCGGGTGTTCCAGCGCCACACGGGACGCAGGATCGTTCTGGCGACCAACGTCGCCGAGACCTCGCTGACCGTCCCCGGCATCAAGTACGTGATCGACCCGGGCAACGCCCGGATCTCCCGCTACAGCCACCGCACCAAGGTCCAGCGGCTGCCGATCGAGCGCATCTCGCAGGCCAGTGCCAACCAGCGCAAGGGCCGCTGCGGCCGTACGTCGGACGGCATCTGCATCCGGCTGTACTCCGAGGACGACTTCCTGACCCGTCCGGAGTTCACCGACCCGGAGATCCTGCGGACGAACCTGGCCTCCGTCATCCTCCAGATGACCGCGGCAGGTCTGGGCGACATCGAGAGGTTCCCCTTCATCGATCCGCCGGACCACCGCAACATCCGCGACGGTGTGCAGCTCCTCCAGGAGCTGGGCGCGCTGGAGCCGGAGGAGAAGTCCCCCCGGGAGGGGAAGAAGGGGCAGCGGCTCACCCCGCTCGGCCGCCGGCTCTCCCAGCTGCCGGTGGACCCGCGACTGGCCCGGATGGTCATCGAGGCCGACCGCAACGGCTGTGTCCGCGAAGTCATGGTCATCGCCTCCGCGCTCTCCATCCAGGACCCGCGCGAGCGCCCGTCCGAGAAGCAGACACAGGCCGATCAGCAGCACGCCCGGTTCAAGGACGAGACCTCCGACTTCCTGGCGTTCCTGAATCTGTGGCGCTACATCCGCGAGCAGCAGAAGGAGCGCGGCTCCTCCAGCTTCCGCCGGATGTGCAAGCAGGAGTACCTGAACTATCTGCGCATCCGCGAATGGCAGGACATCTACGCACAGCTGCGTACGGTCGCCAAGCAGATGGGCATCGAGCTCAACGAGGACGACGCGCCGGAGCAGTCGGTGCACACCTCGCTGCTGGCCGGCCTGCTGTCGCACATCGGGCTGAAGGACACCGAGAAGAACGAGTACCTGGGTGCCCGCAGCGCCAAGTTCGCGATCTTCCCGGGGTCGGCTCTCTTCAAGAAGCAGCCGCGGTTCGTGATGTCGGCCGAGCTGGTGGAGACGTCCCGGCTGTGGGCACGGGTCAACGCCCGGGTCGAGCCGGAGTGGATCGAGCCGCTGGCCCAGCATCTGCTGAAGCGCACGTACAGCGAGCCGCACTGGGAGAAGGACCAGGCGGCGGTGATGGCCTACGAGCGGGTCACGCTGTACGGCGTACCGATCGTGGCCCAGCGCAAGATTAATTTCGGCCGAATCGACCAGGAGACCTCGCGGGACCTCTTCATCCGCAACGCCCTGGTCGAGGGCGACTGGCGCACGCACCACCAGTTCTTCCATGACAACCGCAAACTCCTGGGCGAGGTCGAGGAGCTGGAGCACCGTGCCCGGCGCCGCGACATCCTCGTGGACGACGAGACGCTCTTCGACTTCTACGACCAGCGGATCCCGGAGCACGTCGTCTCGGGCGCGCACTTCGACTCCTGGTGGAAGCAGAAGCGCCGGGACGAGCCGGACGCGCTGGACTTCGAGCGCTCGATGCTCATCAACGAGAAGGCCGGGAGCGTCACCAAGGACGACTACCCGGACTCCTGGCGGCAGGGGAAGCTCAAGTTCCGCGTGACGTACCAGTTCGAGCCCGGCGCGGACGCCGACGGCGTGACCGTCCACATTCCGCTCCAGGTGCTCAACCAGGTCACGTCGGAGGGCTTCGACTGGCAGATCCCGGGCCTGCGCGAGGAAGTGGTCACCGAACTGATCCGCTCGCTCCCCAAGCCGATCCGCCGGCACTACGTCCCCGCCCCGAACTACGCGGACAAGTTCCTGGACCGGGCCGTACCCCTGCAGGAGCCGCTGCCCGTCACCCTCGCCCGCGAGCTCCAGCGGATGGTCGGCGTCCCGGTCACGGCGGACGACTTCGACCTGAGCCGCGTCCCGGACCACCTGAAGATCACCTTCCGGATCGTCGACGAGCGGCGCCGCAAGGTCGCCGAGGACAAGGACCTGGAGGCGCTGAAGATCCAGCTGCGCCCCAAGGCCCGGCAGGCCCTCTCCAAGGCCGCCGCGGAGACCGCGGGTCCCACGGGCGGGTCCATCGAGCGTTCGGGCCTCACGGACTGGACGATCGGCGCCCTGGACCGGATCTTCGAGGCGCGGAGGGCCGGTCAGCCGGTGAAGGCCTATCCGGCCCTCGTCGACCAGGGCGAGACGGTGGCCGTACGGCTCTTCGACACCGAGGCCGAGCAGCAGCAGGCGATGTGGCGCGGCACCCGGAAGCTGATCCTGCTGAACATTCCGGTGAACCCGGCGAAGTTCGCCTCGGACAAGCTGACGAACCAGCAGAAGCTGGCCCTGTCCCGCAACCCGCACGGCTCCATCCAGGCGCTCTTCGACGACTGCGCGACCGCCGCCGCCGACCGCCTGATCGCCGCACACGGCGGCCCGGCCTGGGACGAGGCGTCGTTCCGGAAGCTGTACGACAAGGTGCGCGCCGATCTCGTGGACCTCACCGTCCGCACGATCGGCCAGGTACAGCAGATCCTGGCGGCCTGGCAGGCGTGCGAGCGCCGGCTGAAGGCCACCAACAGCCTGGTCCTGATCAACAACGTCACCGATGTACGGGAGCACCTCGCCCGCCTCGTCCCGCCCGGGTTCGTCACCGCGACCGGGCTGCGCAGGCTGCCCGACCTGATGCGCTACCTGGTCGCAGAGGACCGCCGGCTCCAGCAGATGCCGACGAACGTCCAGCGCGACACCTCGCGCATGGAGAAGGTCCACGAGATGCAGGACGAGTACGCCTGGCTGCTCGAACAGCTGCCGCAGGGCCGGCCCGTTCCGCAGGAGGTCCTGGACATCCGCTGGATGATCGAGGAGCTTCGGGTCAGTTATTTCGCGCACGCGCTGGGCACGGCGTTCCCCGTCTCCGACAAGCGGATCGTGAAGGCGATCGACGCCGCCGCGCCGTAACGGCCCGCCGGTGGCCGGGTGACCGGTCGGCCACCGGCAGCGAGGTCGACCGCACCCTCTGACCTCCTGTACAGTCTGTCTTCGCAGCCAGCCGCAAGGCAGCAGCGAAAACCTGGTCCTGTGGAGCAGTTTGGAGTGCTCGCCACCCTGTCAAGGTGGAGGCCGCGGGTTCAAATCCCGTCAGGACCGCAGTAACGAAGGCCCGGATCCTCTGGATCCGGGCCTTCGCGCGTATTGACTCCGGCATCCGCCGACGAGTACTCAGAAAACAGGGGCTGCCCCTGTTTTCTCGGAGCGGGGCAGCGCGCATCCACCGGGAGGTGGCGCGGATGGCGGCATCCACGGATGAGGGTTTCCGGACCGGCGAACTTTTCCGGGCCGACGAGGGCGGCACTCGGGAACCTGTCCGGCCCCGGGCCGGGCGAAGAACACCCCGGCACGAGATCCGCGCCCTGCTGCGTGCCCATCTGGCGGCCGCCACCGGCTACCGCCACCTCACCCGGCACTGCGCGGTCTGTGCCCGGCTGCTGCGGCTCGCCATGGAGCCTGTGGCGGCTTCTACGGCCGCCGGAGCGACCGAGGAGCCGCCCGGTCCGCCCGATCCGCCCACGGGGCCCACAGGGCCCTGGGAAGCCCCTGTGCGGGCCCAGGCGCCGTCGCTCGGCGGTACACCGCCACGGGGAGCTCCAGGGGCCGTCCGGGACGGCAGACGGGCAGAGGACGAAAGTCCCTCCGCCACGTGACCAATGGCGCGGCATCGCACCCCTATGCAGTGGCAGGCTCGTACTTGGCAAGAGCCCTGCCATGTGACGGGAGTCACCGAACCAGTTTTGAGAAGGGGTGACTTTACTCCCTTCCTACAACTGGCGAATTTAATATGTGCAATTGCACCACTCGGACGGGAGCCGCCCAGGAGCCCCCGAACCGCCCCGGCCCGACCTTCCCGGGACGAGGGTGCACAGTCCCGCACAGACCCGATCAAGCCCGCACGAGAGCCATCGGGAGCCAACCGGGCGTCCGGTTTCCAGCGACCCGAACAGGCCGCGGGCCACGGGCCGGAGCACGGCCGGCCGCGCGCGCACAAAAAAGATCGCGCTGGACCCGGCGGAGTCCAGCGCGATCTGACGACGTGACCTGTATGACACAGGTACGGCGCCCGTTGGGGCGGGCGCCCGTCATATGGAGCTATAGGTGGGCCAAGCGGGTTGGGGAACCCAAAAGCCCAGTTGTGCTGCGCCGACAGGGGTTTGTCAGGCCTCGCTGCGCTGCTGCGGAATACCCGCAAGCAGTGCGCGGACCTCTGCCTCGCGGTACCGGCGATGTCCACCGAGCGTGCGGATGGACGTGAGCTTGCCGGCCTTGGCCCAACGGGTAACCGTCTTCGGGTCCACGCGGAACATCGTGGCAACCTCAGCCGGGGTCAGCAGCGGCTCGGCATCAGGGGTGCGAGCGGTCATGAGCGGCCTCCTCGGGAGAACCGAACATTCTCGGTTCTTTCCTCTAAATTCTGCACCTTGACCCGCGTTGCCCGAAATGGCGGACGCGGGCCGAGTCGGTTATAGGACGAACGGCTTGTCCTCGGCACTACAACTACACCATCCGTCCAGCCACGTCGGCCAAACCGATGGAATTGCCCTCCCAGGTGTTCATCAGCGACGGAAGCCGATGGACCATGCCATAGCGGACAGTCACACCACCGTGACGATCAGTCACAGACTGATCAGGAGTCGTCAGACCCCCCATAGGACGCAATGCCGAGCACTCCGCCCATACTTGGACGAATAGATCCCTCCCCGAACTCCTTGTCCTATTTTGGCACGAGGAGTAGGTAAGGACGCAAGAGCCCCGTAAGTGCTATCCATCACGGTTGAGGCAAAGGCCCGGTTCGGGACGTAGGTCCTGCCGCAACAGGTGTACGCTCCGCCTCTTCACCCTCACGTGTCACACAGGACGCAGGTTCATCGCTTGTCAGTTCGCGAACTGACGATCTCTTACGGACCTCCAGCGCTCCGAGAGACGGGCGTACGCCTCACTCGCCCCCTCGGTGTCACCGGCCCGCAGCGCGGAGATGCCCTCGGCCACATCGGCGGCGCTCCGGTCCCCCGCGAGATGGCTCGCCGGCAGGGCGTGCACCAGCCCGCCGTAGTCCAGCTCGACCAGCGCGCGCGGATGGAACTCCTCCAGCCAGCGGCCGACGTCCACCAGGCCCTCGGTGAGCGGCCCCTCGTCCACCGTCTCGCGCAGCGTCTTCAGCGCCCGCGCCAGTCGGCGGCGGGCCTGGACCATCGGCGTCCGGTACCGCAGCACGGCCGGCTCACCGCCCTCGCCCGCCTCCCGGTGCTCGCGCTCCTCGTCCGAGACGAGGACGAACCAGCGCACCGGGACCTGCCACACCGCCGTCCTGATCCAGGGCCGGGCGTCCGGATTGCGTTCCGACCAGCGCTCGTGGTCCGCGAGGGCCTGCCCGCGCACCACCGGCGGCAGCACCGCGTCGAGCACCGGCCCGGGGAACATGTCCGCCAGCCCGTCCAGCGCCAGCCAGCCGCGCAGCCGGGTCCGCCACGGGCAGACGCACACCACGCCGTCCACCTCGGCGACGAACGCGTCGGCGCTCTCGTGCACCGGGACGCCGACCGGCGGGGTCGCCGCCAGAGCGGCCAGCGAGCGGCGCAGTTCGTCCTGGGCCGTGGGGACGGCGGCACGGCCCGCATAACGGGCCCAGTGGGCGCGCTCGGCCTCCGGGAAGGCCGCCAGTGGCTCGTAGACCCGGAGGTAGGACGCGTATGGGACGAGCACCGAAGACACCACCGACATGCAGCGATCGTGTCACGCCCGTACTCCGGTCGTGGGCCATCCACGGCACCGGATCGGATCTCCGGTCCTGCGGCACGGTCGGCCTTAAGCTCATGCCCACGGACCGTCCGTACCGGTCGGTCCGAGGCTCTCCCCACCTTCAGGAGAGTCTTTCCGCCGCTTCGTAATTGGGAGTCACCACAGTGACCGATGTGACCGGCGAGCCTGTCGACGCACTGCACACCTTGTTCCACTCGGACCAGGGTGGCCACGAACAAGTCGTGCTCTGTCAGGACCGTGCCAGCGGCCTCAAGGCCGTCATCGCCATCCATTCCACCGCCCTGGGTCCGGCCCTGGGCGGTACCCGTTTCTATCCGTACGCCTCCGAGCAGGCGGCCGTCGCGGACGCGCTGAACCTCGCGCGCGGCATGTCGTACAAGAACGCCCTGGCCGGTCTCGACCACGGTGGCGGCAAGGCCGTCATCATCGGTGACCCGGAGGCGTTCGAGGGCGCCCGCAGGACCGAGCTGCTGCTGGCCTACGGCCGGGCCGTGGCCTCGCTCGGCGGCCGCTACGTGACGGCCTGCGACGTCGGCACGCACGTCGCCGACATGGACGTCGTGGCCCGCGAGTGCCGCTGGACCACCGGCCGCTCCCCCGAGAACGGCGGCGCCGGCGACTCCTCGGTGCTCACCGCGTTCGGCGTCTTCCAGGGCATGCGGGCCTCGGCCCAGCACCTCTGGGGGGACCCGACGCTGCGTGGCCGAAAAGTGGGGGTCGCCGGAGTCGGCAAGGTCGGCCACCACCTGGTCGAGCACCTGCTGTCGGACGGCGCCCAGGTCGTGATCACCGATGTACGGGACGAGTCCGTGCGCCGGATCACCGAGAAGCACCCCGAGGTCGCCGTGGCTGCGGACACCGATGCGCTGATCCGCACCGAGGGTCTGGACATCTACGCCCCGTGCGCGCTCGGCGGCGCGCTGAACGACGACACCGTCGCGGTGCTCACCGCCTCGGTGGTGTGCGGCGCGGCCAACAACCAGCTCGCGCACCCGGGCGTCGAGAAGGACCTGGCGGACCGCTCGATCCTCTACGCGCCCGACTACGTGGTGAACGCCGGCGGTGTCATCCAGGTCGCCGACGAGCTCCACGGCTTCGACTTCGACCGGTGCCGGGCCAAGGCGACGAAGATCTTCGACACGACGCTGGCCATATTCGCACGTGCGAAGAGCGATGGAATTCCGCCGGCTGCCGCGGCCGACCGGATCGCCGAGCAGCGGATGGCCGACGCCCTCCGTCGCTGACCGCGCAGGAGGCCCTACGGGGCGTCATTCCCTGCACAGGGCCAGCTGTACCCACCGGCCGGGGAGACATGCCTCACCCCGGTCGGCGGGTCGCATGCCCAGAAGAGGTTAAAATCGCGGTTGACCAGCGAGGACGGGGCTTCTCGCGGGTCCTCTTCCGGGGCGTGTGATGCGGGCGGCGTACCGTATGGCCGCGGAAGCAGGTACCGTTAAAGCTCTACAGGCACGGTCTCTCTGCCGAGAGTCCGTCCTGAAACATGAACGCGTGTCAAGACTCTGGGGCCGTCGAGCCCCGTCACCGAGGGGGTCGAGCCATGGGGCGCGGCCGGGCAAAGGCCAAGCAGACAAAGGTCGCCCGCCAGCTGAAGTACAGCAGCGGCGGGACTGACCTGTCGCGTCTGGCCAATGAGCTGGGCGCATCACCTTCGAGTCAACCACCGAACGCAGAGCCGTTCGAGGACGACGACGAGGAAGATGACCCGTACGCACAGTACGCGGATCTGTACAACGACGACGATGACGAGGACGAGGACGGCCAGTCCGGTCCGTCGTCACAGCGCCGCGGCGCTTGACCTCGCGCTGATTCAGAACCCGGTCCGGGCCTGTCCCGGACCGGGTTCTGTGCTGTCCCGATCCGGAGAGCGTGCCGTCCCCGTTCACCGGGCGGATCCTTTCGACCCGCCCGGCGTCCGGTGGCGTTTTCCGTGCCCGCGCTCAGCGCGCGTACCCGCCCACGAGCTCCGCGCCCGTCAGGTGCGCGCCGCGGTCCGTGATCTCGCCGGCGATCCAGGAGTCGATGCCGCGGTCGGCCAGCGTCGTCAGGGCCGCGTCGGCCGACTCCGCCGGGACGATCGCGATCATGCCGACGCCCATGTTGAGCGTCTTCTCCAGCTCCAGCTGCTCGACCTGACCGGCCTTGCCCACCAGGTCGAAGACCGCGCCGGGCGTCCAGGTGGAGCGGTCCACCGTCGCGTGCAGTCCGTCCGGGATGACCCGGGCCAGGTTGCTGGCCAGGCCGCCGCCGGTGACGTGGCTGAAGGCGTGCACCTCGGTCGTACGGGTCAGCGCCAGGCAGTCCAGCGAGTAGATCCTGGTGGGCTCCAGGAGCTCCTCGCCGAGCGTCCGGCCGAACTCCTCGACCTTGCGGTCCAGCGTCCAGCCGGCCCGGTCGAAGACGACGTGGCGGACGAGTGAGTACCCGTTGGAGTGAAGACCGGACGACGCCATCGCGATGACCGCGTCACCCTTGCGGATGCGGTCGGGGCCCAGCATGCGGTCGGCCTCCACCACGCCCGTACCGGCGCCGGCGACATCGAAGTCGTCCGGGCCGAGCAGTCCGGGGTGCTCGGCGGTCTCGCCGCCGACCAGGGCGCAGCCCGCGAGCACACAGCCTTCGGCGATGCCCTTCACGATGGCCGCGACACGCTCGGGGTGCACCTTGCCGACGCAGATGTAGTCGGTCATGAAGAGCGGTTCGGCGCCGCAGACGACCAGGTCGTCCACGACCATGCCGACGAGGTCGTGGCCGATCGTGTCGTACACGCCCATCTGGCGGGCGAGGTCGACCTTGGTGCCGACGCCGTCGGTGGCGGAGGCGAGCAGCGGACGCTCGTAACGCTTGAGGGCGGAGGCGTCGAAGAGTCCGGCGAAGCCGCCGAGGCCGCCGAGGCCCGCGACCTCGGGGCGCTGGGTCTTCTTCACCCACTCCTTCATCAGCCCGACGGCACGGTCGCCGGCCTCGATGTCGACGCCCGCTGCCGCGTAGGAAGCACCTGTTGTCTCAGACATTGCCTGGGATCTTTCGTGTGGAGATACGGGGCTGGGGGAAGGCTGCCGGACGGTCCGGGTCACGGACGGCGCAGCGCGTCGGCCGCGGCGGTCGCCGCAGGGCCTGCCGCCAGCTCGGTCTCCAGCAGCTGCTTGCCGAGCAGCTCCGGGTCCGGAAGCTCCATCGGGTACTCGCCGTCGAAGCAGGCGCGGCACAGATTCGGCTTGTCGATGGTCGTCGCCTCGATCATCGCGTCGAGCGAGATGTACGAGAGCGAATCGGCCCCCATCGACGTGGCGATCTCGTCGACGGTCATGCCGTTGGCGATCAGCTCGGCGCGGGTCGCGAAGTCGATGCCGAAGAAGCAGGGCCACTTCACCGGCGGGGACGAGATCCGGATGTGGATCTCGGCAGCGCCGGCCTCGCGGAGCATCCGGACCAGTGCGCGCTGGGTGTTGCCGCGGACGATCGAGTCGTCGACGACCACCAGGCGCTTGCCCTTGATGACTTCCTTGAGCGGGTTCAGCTTGAGGCGGATGCCCAGCTGGCGGATGGTCTGGGACGGCTGGATGAAGGTCCGGCCGACGTAGGCGTTCTTGACCAGTCCGGCGCCGAACGGGATTCCGCTGGCCTCCGCGTAACCGATGGCGGCGGGCGTACCGGATTCCGGCGTCGCTATGACCAGATCGGCCTCGACCGGGGCCTCGGCGGCCAGTCGGCGGCCCATCTCCACCCGGGAGAGGTAGACGTTCCGCCCGGCGATGTCGGTGTCGGGGCGGGCCAGATAGACGTACTCGAAGACGCAGCCCTTCGGCTTCGCTTCCGCGAACCGGGAGGTGCGCAGCCCGTTCTCGTCGATGGCGATGAGCTCGCCGGGCTCGATCTCGCGGACGAAACTGGCGCCGCAGATGTCCAGGGCGGCGGACTCGGAGGCCACCACCCAGCCGCGCTCCAGCCGGCCGAGAACCAGCGGGCGGATGCCCTGCGGGTCACGGGCAGCGTAGAGGGTGTGCTCATCCATGAAGACGAGGGAGAAGGCCCCCTTCACCTCGGGGAGCACCTTGGTGGCGGCTTCCTCGATGGTGAGCGGCTTGCCCTCGTCGTCGGTCTGGCCGGCGAGCAGCGCGGTCACCAGATCGGTGTCGTTGGTCGCGGCTACCTGGGTGGCGCGACCGTCCTTGCGCGGAAGGTCGGCGACCATCTCGGCGAGCTGGGCCGTATTGACCAGGTTGCCGTTGTGACCCAGGGCGATCGAGCCGTGCGCGGTCGCACGGAACGTCGGCTGCGCGTTCTCCCACACCGAGGCACCGGTGGTGGAGTAGCGGGCATGACCGACCGCGATATGACCCTGGAGCGATCCCAGAGAAGTTTCGTCGAAGACCTGCGAGACCAGTCCCATGTCCTTGAAGACCAGGATCTGGGACCCGTTGCTCACTGCGATGCCCGCGGACTCCTGTCCACGGTGCTGCAGGGCATACAGTCCGAAATAGGTGAGCTTGGCGACCTCTTCGCCCGGAGCCCAGACACCGAAGACGCCACATGCGTCCTGGGGGCCTTTCTCTCCGGGGAGCAGGTCGTGGTTGAGTCGTCCATCACCACGAGGCACACCACCGAGTGTAGGCGAGATCAACCACTGGTCCGAATGGGGACACCCTGCCGGAGCACGGGGGAAGCGCCCCCGCAGCCTCCCCCGGACGCGTCCGGAACGGTCACACGGAGTGATCAGGGCGCGAGGGCGGGCGGCGGCGGCAGGGGCCGCAGGGCAGTCGTCGCCCGGATCAACGGCCGGATAACGACTGGTTCCGGCCGGTGGGCCGGGGACTCGGCGGACCGGTTCGTGGCGCTCAGTGAACCCGCCCCAGGGGGCACGCGGCGGGGTGGCCGAACGCTCGTTTCGTGGTGAGCCTCACATCGGCGGGACCGGTAGGGGGCACCTCGGGGGCCGGGCCGGCGAGTGCGTTTACCGCCGGGGGCGGCGAGGGACGGGGTGCGGTGCCCGGTCCCGTGCGACCGACCGGTATCGGCCGGTCTCACGGGACAGGGTGTGGTGCTCGGTCCCGTACGACCGACCGGTCCGGTTCCCGTCAGCCCATCAGCGGCAGCAGCGCGGCGAGGTCCGCCCGCTCGCCGCCGGCGCTGACCTTCGCCGCGTCGAGAGCCTGCGCCCACCGCGTACGCCCGGTGGCCAGCCGGAACCAGGTGACCGGATCGGTCTCGACGACATTGGGCGGGGTGCCCCGGGTGTGCTTCGGGCCCTGGACGCACTGGACGACGGCGAACGGCGGGACCCGCACCTCGACCGAACCGCCCGGCGCCTTCTCCGCAAGTGCGTCGGTGAGCAACCGGGTGCAGGCGGCGAGCGCCTGGCGGTCGTACGGGATGTCGAGCCCGGCCGCCTCGTTGAGGTCGTACGTGTGGACCACAAGCTCCACGGTCCGGGTGACCAGGAAGTCCCCGAGCCGCATCACACCGACCCGGGTGGGCAGCAGCCGGTCCGCGGAGGCATCGGTGACGAGCGACTCGAACCGGTCGGCGACCTCCGCGTACAGCGCGTCCACATCCGGGTGGCCGGTGGCGAGGTCCGCGGTGTCGGCCGCGATCCGTTCGGCCCGCCCGGCGGTCGAGAACGGCCACTCCAGGAGCGTGACCTCGGGCTTGGCGAGGGCCGGCTCGGGAAGCTCCAGGTTCCGGCTGACGTGCGAGAGCGCCATGGCCAGATGGACGGCGAGCTCACGCACCGCCCAGTCGCCGAGACCGCTCGGCCCTTCGAGCTGCTGGGGCGTCAGGGCGCCGACGGCTTCCCGGACATGGGCGAACTGCGCCAGGACCGCGGTGCGGGTCCTGACCGGGTCGTAGCGGCGGGCGCGCTTCTGGGACGGCGGCATGACGAGGAGCCTACGGTGTCGCCCCCGGCGCCTGCGGGGGACGAGACGAGGGCTCGGGGGTGCGGGGCAGGTCCTGGCGGGATACGGGCCAGGGGCCGGAGCAGGGGGCAGGCGGGGCTTTCGGCTCTCGCCCTGGCTAGACCCGGGTCGCGAAGTCGCCCAGGCCCTTTTCCAGCAGGTCGAACCCGCGCCCGGCGATCACCACGGCGTCCGCGGCGATCTCCTCGATCGGCTCCCCGGCCAGCAGCCGCCGGTGGTTCTCCGTGATCAGGGCGTTGCGGGTACCGATGAGCTGGGAGGCCGCGATACGCGCGATGGTCGGCTCCTCCCCCTCCTCGACGAGAACCTCGGTCAGTTGGTTGAGGGAGAGGCCGAAGAAGGCGTGGGCCCTGATGTGCAGCGTGGGCGTCTGCTGGATCAGCTGAAGGAGTCCGAGCGCCACCGGCGAATCGCTCACACCCACCGAGGGGTCCCGGTTCTCGATGGCGGCCAGGAAATGGCGGCGCACACCGGCCACGGCGGACTCACCGGGCGCCCGGTTCCGCACCACATCGGCGACGTCGCCGATGTGTTCCTCCATCGGCGCGAAGACCAGGTCCTCTTTGCTGTCGAAGTAGTTGAATACCGTCATCTTCGACACATCGGCCGCCTCGGCGATCTCCGCCACCGAGACCTGTTCGAAGCCTCGCTCGGTGAAGAGCTTTGCGGCCTCGAACAGCAGACGCCGTCGCGTCTGGATCTTCTTGCGCTCTCGCAGCCCCGGCCCCTCGGTCATGGCATCACTGTACCAGGATGAAACTTATTCCTGGATGAACATTTGACCGGGTTCATTTTCTTTTGGAGCGGTTTTCCGCAGCGGCACCGTGCCGCGGTGGAGGGAGCCCCGGCAGGCCCGAAAAAGGCCCTTCCCGGCGGCCCGGCGAGGACGCTGATGGCAACCCTCACAAAGGAGGCGATCCAGCAGACCCGGTACAGCACCATGGCCGCTTTGCGGACGGGCACGATTTCCCCATGGATCGTCTTTTCGTCGTACGTGTTTCTCGGATCGCACGCTTACTTCTCCGTACTTTCCTCGTACCCGTTTTCCTCGCGCGTGCTTTCCCGCATGAGTTTTCCTCGTACGCGTTCCTCAGAACCTGAGCGCGTGAGGAACACCCCCGGCGGCACCACCCGGACACCGGGCCTCGTACCGTCCCTGCCCCGTCGTGCCGGTCGGCAACGCACAGAAGTCCCGCCCGTTCGGGCGGGACTTCTGTGACAGCCGGCCAACGTGCCCGCCGAACAGTGTCACGCGAGCGGCACCGCTCGGGAAGAACTACGCGAGCAGCGCGGGGATCGTCCCCTCGTGCGCCGTACGCAGCTCGCTCAGCGGGATGCTGAACTCGCCCTGGATCTCGATCTCCTCGCCGTCCACGACACCGATCCGGGCCACGGGCAGACCGCGCGCCCCGCACATGTCGTTGAAGCGGAGCTCCTCGCTGCGCGGGATCGAGACGATCGCGCGTCCCGCCGACTCGGAGAACAGGAAGGTGAACGCGTCCAGTCCGTCCGGCACGACCAGCCGGGCACCGTTGCCGCCGCGCAGGCAGGACTCGGTGACCGCCTGGATCAGACCGCCGTCGGACAGGTCGTGCGCCGCGTCGATCATGCCGTCGCGGGAGGCTGAGATCAGGATCTCGCCGAGCAGCTTCTCGCGGCCGAGGTCCACCTTGGGCGGCATGCCGCCGAGGTGGTCGTGGACGACCTCGGACCAGGCCGAGCCGCCGAACTCCTCGTGCGTGTCGCCGAGCAGGTAGAGGAGCTGGCCCTCTTCCGCGAAGGCGACCGGCGTACGCCGGGTGACGTCGTCGATCACGCCGAGCACGGCCACGACCGGCGTCGGGTGGATCGCCGTGTCGCCGGTCTGGTTGTACAGCGACACGTTGCCGCCGGTGACCGGGGTACCGAGCTCCAGGCAGCCGTCGGCCAGACCACGGGTGGCCTCGGCGAACTGCCACATGACGTCCGGGTCCTCGGGCGAACCGAAGTTCAGGCAGTCCGAGATGGCGAGCGGCTTGGCGCCGGAGGCGGCGACGTTGCGGTACGACTCCGCCAGCGCGAGCTGCGCACCGGTGTACGGGTCGAGCTTCGTGTACCGGCCGTTGCCGTCGGTCGCCATGGCCACGCCGAGGTTGGACTCCTCGTCGATCCGGACCATGCCGGCGTCCTCGGGCATCGCGAGCACGGTGTTGCCCTGCACGAAGCGGTCGTACTGGTCCGTGATCCAGGACTTGGAGGCCTGGTTCGGGGACGAGACCAGCCGCAGGACCTGCTCGCGCAGCTCGGCGCCGTTGACCGGACGGGCCAGCTTGCCGGCGTCGTCGGCCTGCAGCGCGTCCTGCCAGGACGGGCGGGCGTACGGGCGGTGGTACGTCGGGCCCTCGTGGGCGACGGACCGCGGCGGCACGTCCACGATCTGCTCGCCGTGCCAGAAGATCTCCAGCTGCGAGCCCTCGGTCACCTCCCCGATGACGGTGGCGATGACGTCCCACTTCTCGCAGATCTCCAGGAAGCGGTCCACGTGCTGCGGCTCGACGATCGCACACATGCGCTCCTGCGACTCGCTCATGAGGATTTCCTCGGGCGAGAGGGAGGAGTCGCGCAGCGGCACGGTGTCCAGCTCGACGCGCATGCCGCCGGAGCCCGCGGAGGCCAGCTCGCTCGTGGCGCAGGAGAGCCCGGCACCGCCGAGGTCCTGGATGCCCGCGACGAGCTTCTCCTTGAAGATCTCCAGGGTGCACTCGATGAGGAGCTTCTCCTGGAACGGGTCGCCGACCTGGACGGCCGGGCGCTTGGCCGGGCCGGTCGACTCGAACGTCTCCGAGGCCAGCACCGAGACGCCGCCGATGCCGTCGCCGCCGGTGCGGGCGCCGTAGAGGATGACCTTGTTGCCGGGGCCGGAGGCCTGGGCCAGGTGGATGTCCTCGTGCCTCATCACGCCGATGCAGCCGGCGTTGACGAGCGGGTTGCCCTGGTAGCAGGCGTCGAAGACGACCTCGCCGCCGATGTTCGGCAGGCCCAGGCAGTTGCCGTAGCCGCCGATGCCCGCGACGACGCCCGGCAGGACGCGCCTGGTGTCGGGGTGGTCGGCCGCGCCGAAGCGCAGCGGGTCGACGACCGCGACCGGGCGGGCGCCCATCGCGAGGATGTCGCGGACGATGCCGCCGACTCCGGTGGCCGCGCCCTGGTAGGGCTCGATGTACGAGGGGTGGTTGTGCGACTCGACCTTGAAGGTGACCGCGTAACCCTGCCCGACGTCGACCACACCGGCGTTCTCGCCGATGCCGACGAGCATCGCGTCGTTGTCGGGCACCTTCTCGCCGAACTGCTTGAGGTGGACCTTGCTGCTCTTGTAGGAGCAGTGCTCGGACCACATCACGGAGTACATGGCGAGCTCGGCGCCGGTGGGACGGCGGCCCAGGATCTCGCGGACCTTGGCGTACTCGTCCTCCTTGAGGCCGAGCTCCTTCCAGGGCTGCTCGGTGTCCGGGGTTTCGGCCGCGTGCTTGACCGTGTCCAGGCTCATGCGTTGACCAGCTTCTTGATGATCGAGGTGAAGAAACCGAGACCGTCGGTACGGCCGGTGCCGATCAGCGGCTCGACCGCGTGCTCCGGGTGCGGCATCAGACCGACGACGTTGCCCGCGGCGTTGGAGATGCCGGCGATGTCGCGCAGCGAGCCGTTGGGGTTCACGTCCACGTAACGGAACGCGACACGGCCCTCGGCCTCCAGCTCGTCGAGCGTGTGATCGTCGGCGGTGTAGCGGCCGTCCATGTTCTTGAGCGGTACGGAGATCTCCTGGCCCTCGGAGTAGTCCGAGGTCCAGGCGGTCTCCGTGTTCTCGACGCGCAGCTTCTGGTCGCGGCAGATGAAGTGCAGGTGGTTGTTGCGCAGCATCGCGCCGGGCAGCAGATGTGCCTCGGTCAGGATCTGGAAGCCGTTGCAGATACCGAGAACCGGCATGCCGGCCTTCGCCTGCTCGATCACGGTCTCCATGACCGGCGAGAAGCGGGAGATGGCTCCGGCCCGCAGATAGTCGCCGTAGGAGAAACCGCCCGCCAGGATGACCGCGTCGACCTGGTGCAGATCCTTGTCGCGGTGCCAGAGCGAAACGGGCTCGGCGCCCGCCACCCGTACGGCCCGCAGGCTGTCCTGGTCGTCGAGGGTGCCCGGAAAGGTGACGACTCCGATACGAGCAGTCACTTCGACTCCTCGGCCTTCTCCACCTTCACGGTGAAGTCCTCGATGACGGTGTTGGCGAGGAACGTCTCGGCCATCTCGTGAATACGGCCGAGGGCGGCCTCGTCGACCGGTCCCTCGATCTCCAGCTCGAAGCGCTTTCCCTGACGTACGTCCGCGATTCCCTCGAAGCCGAGACGGGGCAGCGCACGCTGCACAGCCTGTCCCTGCGGGTCGAGGATCTCGGGCTTGAGCATGACGTCGACTACGACGCGTGCCACTGGCACTCCCGGTGTGGTGGTGTGGTGCGGCTGTTTCTCCGGGGGGTTCCCCAGACCCCCGCGGGTCCCCTCAGCCTACCCGTCCAGAAATTCTACGCGGGTAGATATCGAGTAGGCCGGATCACGCCGGGATATTGAACGCGACGGAGGATGCGACAACGGACTCAACAACGGATACGGCACCGGATGAGAGACCGGACGAGAGGGCGGATGCAAGACCGGCTGCGAGAGTGGATGAGAGAGCGGATGCGCTAAATCCTGCGGCAAAACATCTTCAACCGCAGCACACATAGCCCGCTGACACGCGCAGGTAATTGGGTGGGCTTCACAATGCGGTGCCCATCGCTGTACAAATGATTACCGGGGAAAGCGACATTGCCCCGGAACGGCCGACACCAGTCGGCCCTCATCCGCGCTCTCAGCCGGAAGGCCGGCATCCGCGCATGTCAGACGCGCAGGTGCCGCAGGAAAGGACCGATATCCGTGGCTCAGCGTGTAGTGGTCACACTCTCCGACGACATCGACGGGGGAGCAGCGGCGGAAACGGTCACCTTCGCCCTGGACGGGAAGTCGTACGAGATCGACCTCAACCCGTCCAATGCAAAGAAACTGCGCAAGGTCCTGGCCCCGTACATGGCGGCCGGCCGAAAGCAGACAAATGCCAGTAAGCATGGCAAGGTTCCCGTCTCATACCGCCACACCTCGCTCGCGCCCGACCCCGCGGCCGTGCGCGCCTGGGCCCGGTCGCACCGGATGGAGGTGCCGGCCCGCGGCCGGATTCCCAAGAAGGTCTACGAGGCGTTCCGAGAAGCCAGTTGAGCGGAAGTGCCGGGCGGCCGGGCCCGGGCGGAGGGCAACAGACCGCCCGTCGCCGGCCTCCTCGGCGACACCCCGTGGGAGCCGACTTGCGCTACACCCCTGCAGGTCGGCTAGAGTCTGGAGCACGCCGAAGGGCAAGGCCGAAAAGCCGGACCCGAAGCAGCGTGCGGGTGTAGTTCAGTAGTAGAACATCCCCCTTCCAGGGGGAAGGCGCAGTGTGCAATTCCTGTCACCCGCTCTGCATCATTCTTCCTCGACCACTCCGGTGGATCAGGTAGAATAGTGCTCGCTCCACCGGTGAAAGCCGAGTGGTGGCAATGCGGACGTAGCTCAGTTGGTAGAGCGCAACCTTGCCAAGGTTGAGGTCGCCAGTTCGAACCTGGTCGTCCGCTCGTTTCAGCAAGAAGCCCCCGGCCTTCCGGCCGGGGGCTTCTTCGTATTCGGATCCCGGTCATATCCGCATCCCCCATGACGTTTGTCATGCACTGCGATGACAGCACGCACCGCTCCCGGCCCCGTGCGGGAGGAAGCCTTGAGTCATGACCTTCGACGAAACTCCCCATGAGTGCGTGATCGAGGCGGACGGTGTCCGACGCAGTTATGCGGGCAGCTTCGAGGCCGTGACCGGCGTCTCCTTCTCCGTGGCACGCGGCGAGCTGTTCGCACTGCTCGGCACGAACGGCGCCGGGAAGACCTCCACCGTCGAGCTGCTGGAGGGGCTGGCCCGCCCCGACGGCGGCACCGCACGGGTGCTCGGCCGTGATCCATACGCCGAACGCGCCGCCGTCCGCCCGCGGATCGGGGTGATGCTCCAGGATGGCGGCTTCCCGTCCGATCTGACGACCACCGAGACGGTACGGATGTGGGCGGGGTGCACCAGCGGGGCCCGGCCCATCGGCGAGGCCCTGGAACTGGTCGGGCTCGGCCACCGGGCGCGCGTCCGGGTGAAGCAGCTCTCCGGCGGTGAGCGACGGCGGCTGGACCTGGCGCTGGCCCTTCTCGGCCGGCCCGAGGTGCTCTTCCTCGACGAACCGACCACCGGTCTCGACGCCGAGAGGCGGCGCGACACCTGGGCGCTGGTGCGCCGGCTCCAGGAGGGCGGCATCACCGTGCTGCTCACCACGCACTACCTGGAGGAGGCCGAGGCGCTCGCCGACCGGCTGGCGATCATGCACCGGGGACGGGCCGTGACCTCGGGCACCACCGCGGAGGTGACGGCCGAGCGCCCGTCCCGGATTCGGTTCGAACTGCCCCACGGGACCGCGGCGGGACGGCTGCCGCTGGTTCTGCGCGCCGCGGCCGACGGCCCGCGGGTCGAGATCCGTACCCACCACCTCCAGGAGTCACTGGCCGAACTGCTGCGCTGGGCAACGGAGTCGGACGTCCAGCTGATCGGACTCGATGCCCGGTCGGCCTCGCTCGAAGAGGCCTTCCTCGACATCGCGAGGTCTGCGGCGAAGACCGGGGACGCGGACGAGAACACGATCGGGGACGAGAACGTGAAGGCAAAGGTGACTGTGGCATGAGCACCGCAACAACGCGCGCGAACACCGCGCCGGCCGAAGGCCCGGCCACGACGGTCCGGGGCCGGCTGACCGCTCTCGGACGGGCCGAGCTGACGCTGCTCGCCCGCAACCGGACGGCCGTCTTCGTCGCACTGCTGATGCCCGCCGCCATGGTCACCGCCATGAGGTCGACGTTCGAGCAGATGGATCTCGGCGGGCGGGACCCTGGTCGGCGTGGTGCCGGCCACGCTCTTCGGCTGTCTGCTGGTCCTGATCTCCGTACGTCCCAGTGTGTGGAGCCTGAGCGTGACGTGGCAGGCCGAGGAGGCACGGGACATGCAGGCCCGGCTCGCGGTCGCCGAGGAACGGCTGCGGTTCGGGCGGGACATGCACGACGTGCTGGGCGGCAATCTCGCCGTGATCGCCCTCAAGAGCGGGCTGGCGGTCGAACTGGCCCAGCGCGGCAGGCCCCAGGCGGTGGACCAGATGGTCGAGGTGCAACGGATCGCCCGCGCCTCCCAGCAGGAGGTGCGCGACGTCGTACGGGGCTACCGGGAAGCCGATCTGAGTACGGAACTGGCCGAGGCGAAGGGCGTGCTGCGGGCGGCCGGCATCGAGTGCGCGGTGCTGGGCGACAGCGGCACCGAACTGGCCGCGCCCGTCCAGGCCGCCCTCGGCTGGGTGGTGCGGGAGGCGGCCACCAATGTACTGCGGCACGGCGACCCGCGACGCTGCACGATCCGGCTCACCGCCTCGGCGGACGAGGGGGTGCTGAACGTGGAGAACGACGGCGCGTCGACGACACCCGCGACCGGGGGCAGCTGTTCCGGGGAGCACGGTTTCGGCGGGAGCGGTTCCGGGCTGACCGGACTGCGTGAACGGCTCGGCGCACTCGACGGCTCGCTGGACTCGGGAACAGCGGGCAACGGGCTCTTCCGGCTGACCGCGAGAATCCCGCTGCCCCGCCCGGACCCGCGCGGGAAGTCCGGTGACGTGCCGGGCACGGGCCCCGTCCCGGGAGCGCGGGACGGGGCCGGTGCGAAGGTCCGGGACGGGGTCGGCGCGGAGGACCTGGACGGGGCCGGTGTGGAGGACCTTGACGGGGCCGGTGTGGAGGACCTTGACCGGGCCGGTGCGAAGGACCTGGACCGGGCCGGCGCGAAGGACCTGGACCGGGCCGGTGCGAAGGACGCCGGTGACGTATCGCGTACGGGCATCCGTACGGCCCTTCTGGAGGAGCGACGATGACTGCGGTGCGGGTGCTGCTCGCCGACGACGAGCACCTGATCCGGGGCGCGCTCGCCGCGCTGCTCGCGCTGGAGAACGACCTGATCGTGGTCGCGGAGGCGGCGACCGGGCCCGAGGCGCTCGCCATGACCCGTGCGCACCGTCCCGATGTGGCGGTCCTGGACCTGGAGATGCCCGGGGCGGACGGTGTGAGCGTCGCCACATCGCTGCGGTCCGAACTCCCGGGCTGCCGCACCATGATCGTGACCAGCCACGGCCGGCCCGGACATCTGAAACGGGCCCTCGCGGCGGGCGTGCGGGCGTTCGTGCCGAAGACCGTCAGCGCCCGCCGGCTGGCCGGGATCATCCGTACGTTGCACGCCGGAAACCGCTACGTGGACCCGGAGTTGGCGGCCGACGCGATCGCGGCCGGGGGCTCGCCGCTGACCGCGCGCGAGGCCGAGGTGCTGGAACTGGCGGCGGACGGGGCGCCCGTGGCGGAGATCGCGGAACGGGCCTCGCTGTCACAGGGAACGGTACGGAACTACCTCTCGGCGGCGGCCTCGAAGCTCGGCGCCGAGAACCGTCACACCGCAGTGCGTCTCGCGCGGGAGCGGGGTTGGGTATAGTGGTCCTCGCGCTTCGGCGCTCGCGGACGTAGCTCAGTTGGTAGAGCGCAACCTTGCCAAGGTTGAGGTCGCCAGTTCGAACCTGGTCGTCCGCTCGTTTCAGCAAGAAGCCCCCGGCCTTTCGGCCGGGGGCTTCTTCGTGTGCCGCGGGGCGGCTACTGCCAGGGCGTACCGGTGAGGAGTTCGTACGCCTCCACGTACTTGGCGCGGGTCGCGTCCACGATCTCCTGCGGGAGCGCCGGCGGCGGCTGCTCGCTCTTCCGGTCCCAGCCGGAGGCCGGCGAGGTCAGCCAGTCGCGCACGAACTGCTTGTCGTACGACGGCTGGGCGTGGCCCGGCTCCCAGGTGGCGGCCGGCCAGAAACGCGAGGAGTCCGGCGTCAGCACCTCGTCCGCGATGATCAGTTCCTCGCCGCCGTCGGCGGTGGGCGCGAAGCCGAACTCGAACTTCGTGTCCGCGAGGATGATCCCGCGCTCGCGCGCGATGTCGCGGGCCCGGCCGTACACGTCCAGCGTCATCCGGCGCAGCTGTGCGGCGGTCTCGGCACCGACCTGGTGGGCCACTTCCTCGTAGCTCACGTTCTCGTCGTGGTCGCCGACGGCCGCCTTCGTGGCCGGGGTGAAGATCGGCGCCGGGAGCTCGGAGCCGTCGGTGAGGCCCTCGGGCAGGCCGAGACCGCAGACGGTGCGCGAGGCGTTGTACTCGACCAGACCGGAGCCGGTCAGATAGCCGCGGGCGACGCACTCGACGGGGACCATCCGCAGCGACCTGCAGACCGTCGTGCGGCCGGCCCAGTCGTCGGGGGCACCGGCGGGCAACTCGGTGGACAGGACGTGGTTCGGTACGAGATCGGCGAGCTGATCGAACCACCACAGCGAGAGCCGGGTCAGGACGCGGCCCTTGTCCGGGATCTCGGTGGGCAGGACCCAGTCGTACGCGGACATCCGGTCACTGGCGACCATCACGAGGTCACCGGCCTCGTTCCGGTACAGGTCGCGCACCTTGCCCGTGTGCAGGTGGGTGAGACCCGGTACCTGCACGGGCTCGGGCTTTTCTACAAATCCGGACACGCTGCCTCCGCGTAGGTTGATCCAGGAGTCGTTCCGATTGTCCCGTATCCGGGTGCGGACGGCTGCGGAGGGGTCGCGGAGGGGGTGGCGGCGGATACGGGGGTGTCCGAGGGGATGGACAGGGGGTGGGGCGGGGAACGGGGCGGGGTTCCGGTGGTCCTCAGGCGCGCTTGCAGATGCGGTCGAGGAGATTGGCGGTGGCCCGCTGGATGCGCGGGTCCACATGGCCGGGGCGGTCCAGGGCCGGGGACCAGGCGAAGGTGCCGGAGGCGAAGACGAGCGCGCCGGACGGGGCCCGGTACAGGGACGTCTCCTGGTGGCGCGTCACACCTTCGCTGTCCTGGTACGGGGAGTGGGCCAGCAGGATGCGGTCTTCGTGCTCGGGAAGCGTGGTGCGCGGGAAGTAGCGGTCGGCCTCGCCCGCGACCAGGCCGTCGATCTCGTCGCCCTCACCCGCACCCGTCGCGTCCCAGAGCCAGTGCTCCGCGTTCCGCACGACCAGGGGGTGGGGGTCGGGGACCCGGCCCGCGTACTGGATGCCGAGAAGCTGCTGCTCGGCGCGGTCCACCTCGCGCCAGAGAGCGGGCTTTCCCGGGCCGCGCCGCTTGCGGCAGGTGAGCAGCCGGTCGGGGACACCGGACGCCGACGGGGCGAGGCTGACCTGCCAGTACATGGTGTTGGCGGACAGGAAGACCAGGGAGGTGCCGTTGTCGCGGGCACGTTCGGTGGTGCGGCGCATGGGGACCGACCAGTACTCGTCGTGGCCCGGGAAGACCAGGCCCCGGTAACGCGTCGGGTCGATCCGGCCCGCGTGCAGGTCGCGGGTGTCCGCGTAGGCGATGTCGTACCCGTAGCGCTCGGCCCAGCGGATGAAGTCGTAGGCATGACCGACGTGCAACGGGAGGCCCGCGCCCGCGTAGGGGCGGTCGAAGGAGACGGTGACCGCCGCGTCCTCCTCGCCGAGCAGCCGGCCCTGTTCGTCCCAGGCGTGGTAGAGGCTGGCACCGGTGCGGCCGTCCTCCGGGTAGAGGTTGTACGCCTGCCAGGTGATGTCCGGGAGGATCAGCAGCAGATCGGCCGGTTGGTCATCGCGGACCGTGAACGGGATGTGCGAGCGGTATCCGTCGATCGTCGTGAGCACGGCGACGTATGCGCCGATCGACCAGTAGGCGGGGATCTGGAGGCGCCAGGACTGCCACCAGTGGTGGCAGGAGACCGTGCGGTCGGCCGCGAGGGGGGCGGGCTGGACGATGCCGGAGAGCCGCGGGCTCGTGGTGATCTTGGCCGCGCCGTCGCCGCCGTAGTGGCCGATGCGGTAGATGTCCACGGAGAACTGCCGGGGCGGGTCCACGGTGATGTGGAAGTCGATCGCCTCACCGGGGGCCGCGGCACCGGTGGAGCTGAAGCCCTTGATCTGTCGGTGCACGTCGTCGGCGGTACGGGTGCCGCCGCCGGTGGAGCCGCGGGGCAGTGTGGGGTCGGCGTACCAGGGCACCACATGGCCGGTGTCGTCGAGGTAGTTCTCGCTGCCGCGCAGCCACGGGAGGGGCCCCTGTCCGAAGGGGTCGGTGACTGCGTGCGCGAGGGCACCTGATTCCCAACGACGAATCTGCTCCGCCCCCATAACGCGCTTCCCTCTCTCAGGCCCCCGGAACAACAGTGGTGCGCCGGCTGTCAGCGCCGATCCCCAGCACATCACATAACGCATCCACCCCGTCACCGTTCGTCGCGAATCGACGTTAACGGAACCTGAGTTTCCGGGCGTTGGGCGCTCAGGCGGGTGATATGCCGCAATTGCGCCCCAGTTGCACCTCGGAGTGCGTGGGAGAGCGTCGGAGCGCCTCGACTACGCACCGGATATGGCGGACGCGCCCGGTCCCGTAGCTGTTCAGACGAGACGGACGGGTTTGTCGGTACGCACACCGACCGAGGCGAGCCAGGAGTGCAGGGGGCCGGCGTCGCCGTCCTCGACGAGGCTGAGAACCGGGGTGCCGAGATCGGACCTGCGTTCGCCGTCGACCAGCAGCGCGGGCCCGTCGAGCCAGTCGAGTCCGGGGGCCGCGCCCGCCGTGTCGACGGCGGCGCAGCAGACCATCGCCGCGACATGGTCGGCCAGCAGCTCGGTCCCCGTACGTGGTGGCTGGAGCGGGAACAGCGGGAGGGGGTCGGGCCCCCAGAAGTCCAGCACGTCCCCACCGGAACCTCCGGAACCGCTGGACCCACCGGAACCACCGGAACCACCGGGCCCGCCGGAACTGCTGACACCACCTGCACCACCTGTACTGCCTGAACCGCCTGCACCGCCTGCACTGCCTGGTACCTGCTGTGGGCTCTGGACCTGTGCCTGGGCCTCGTCACGGGCCACCGCGGCACTGATCCCTGCCGCGAGCTCCAGACCGCTGCCGTTGCCCGAGGCGAGATGCTCGACGACGCGGGCCAGCGTGGGCACCGCGGCACCGGCCATGCCGGACATACCGGCGGCGGAGGCGGGCGGCACACTCATGTCGTCCAGGACGCGGTGCAGACGGGCCGCCTCGGTGCGCCATTTCCGGTCGACGACCTCTTCCGGGTACTGCTGCCAGTCCACCGGGGACCAGCCGGGCCCCGTCTCCGCGGGACCGCCGTGGAAGAGCCTGGCGGCCAGCAGGGACGCCGCCTCGTCGGCCGCTCCCGGTTCCTCCAGGAGGTCGCAGGCGGGGCGTTCGCCGAGCCGGGAGGTGAACCCGTCGGCCAGCCGGTCGCGCCGGGAGAGCTCGGTGAGGGCGGAGACGACACCGGCGTCGAGCCGGGACGGCCAGCGCCCCATCCGCCAGGCGGGCAGCGCGACCCGGGTGAGCAGCCGGTCCCAGCCCGCGTAGGCGAGCCCGACCTGCTCCTGGGCGACGATCCGCAGCCCGTAGTCCACCGCCTGGGCACGGGTGGACGCGGCAGCGGCGACGCCGCGCTCCATCTCCGCGGCGTGGCTGTGACAGCTGCGCAGCAGCAGCCGGGCGATCCGGCCGACGAGGGCGCGCGGCAGCCGCAGAACCTTGCGCACCGGCCCCTGGACGGGCACGGCCGCGTCGGCGACGACTCCGTCCAGTCCCCGTACGAAGCGCCGGGCCGCGGCTATGTCGGGATGGGCGGAGGGGCCCGTGCCCGCGACGACCGGGGCGAGCACGGCCCGCAGCTCCGCGACCCGCATCCACCAGAGGAACGGCGAACCGATCACCAGCACGGGCGCGGCCTGCACCCGGCGGCGGGCTCCTGGACCGGTCCCCGGCCCGTCGGCGTCCCGGCGAGCAGCTTCCCTGGCCGCGCGGTCGGCGGCGGGATGGGTGCGGTCCTCCAGCCAGCTGTCGCAGTCGGGCGTCAGCGCTATGGCCGAGGGCGCGGGCACATCGAGGCGCTCGGCAAGATCACGGACCAGCCGGTAGAGGTCCGGGGCCGCCTTCTCGCTGAGCGGGACGGTCGGGCTGATCGCCGGCCTCGCCCGTACGACCGCGATCGCGACGGCTGCCGCGACCAGCAGGACGACGACGGCGCAGGCCGTCACGGCCCAGCGCGCCGCATCCCAGCCGCTGCCGTCGGCGAAACCCTGCACGCCCGCGGCGAACAGCACGACGGCGACGGCCGCGGGCAGCAGTGCCACTGCCGTTGCCCTGCTGCGGATGCGCAGCAGGGCAAGAGCCCGGGCGCGCGCGGCCTGCGCACCCAACTCCTCACCTGCGCTGGTACCGGACACGGCTGGATGTCACCCCCTCTGCCCTCGCGGCGGTGTTGCTCACTCCCCCACTGTGGCACCCGTCACTGACATCGCAATGCCGGTGGGCCAAGTGCCGGAATGCTTGCGCCGCACCTTAGTTGGGGCTTCGGCGGGCGTCATCCGGATGGCTCAGCCGTCACTCGATGGAATGGCTTTGGGTAAAGCTGCTGACGCGCCGCTGTCCATGGGTCAGCGGCGCGTCGACGGAGGTGGGACGGCACTGACGGGACGAATCAGGACCGCGGGACGAATCAGGACCGCGATCGGGATCTCGATCTCGATCGCGATTCAGGTTCGGGTTCGGGATCTCGATCGGGACGGCGTTCGGGACCGCGTTCGGGACCGCGTTCGGGACCGCGGAGGAGACTTCGATCGGGACCGCGGGGCTCAGGCCTCCGCGGCCTTCTTCGCGATGTCCGTGCGGAGCTGGGAGCCGTCGAGCCGGATCCGGGCCGCCGCCGCGTAGGCGCGCTCGCGGGCGCCCGCGAGGTCCTTGGCGGTCGCGGTCACGGAGAGCACCCGGCCGCCCGCGCTGACGACCGCGTCGCCGTCCCGCCGGGTTCCGGCGTGCAGGACGTACGCATGCGGCGCATCCTGTGCCGCGACCTCGTCGAGACCCTCGATCGGGTCACCCGTCCGCGGGGTGTCCGGGTAGTTGTGGGAGGCGATGACCACGGTGACGGCGGCGTCGTCGCGCCACTTCAGCGGAGGCAGCTCGTCCAGGGTGCCGTTGGCGGAGCCCAGCAGGACACCGGCCAGCGGGGTCTTCAGACGGGCCAGGACCACCTGGGTCTCCGGGTCACCGAAGCGCGCGTTGAACTCGATGACCCGTACACCGCGCGAGGTGATCGCGAGACCCGCGTACAGCAGCCCGGAGAAGGGCGTGCCGCGGCGGCGCAGCTCGTCGACGGTCGGCTGGAGCACCGACTGCATGACCTCGTCGACCAGCTTGGGGTCGGCCCACGGCAGCGGCGAGTACGCGCCCATGCCGCCGGTGTTCGGGCCCTCGTCGTCGTCGAGGGCGCGCTTGAAGTCCTGGGCGGGCTGGAGAGGCAGCACGGTGGTGCCGTCGGTGATCGCGAAG
Organism: Streptomyces brevispora; assembly: GCF_007829885.1. Taxonomy (NCBI): domain Bacteria; kingdom Bacillati; phylum Actinomycetota; class Actinomycetes; order Kitasatosporales; family Streptomycetaceae; genus Streptomyces; species Streptomyces brevispora. The sequence goes on along the minus strand of NZ_VIWW01000001.1, from coordinate 3,247,138 downwards.
AGGCTCACCTCGGGGCCGTCGAGGAATTCCTCGATGACCACGCGGTCGCAGGCCAGCGCGTGGGCACGAGCCGCCTGGACGTCATCGGTGACGACGACGCCCTTGCCTGCGGCGAGTCCGTCGTCCTTGACGACGTACGGGGCACCGAACGCGTCGAGGGCCGTGTCGATCTCGGCGGCGGTGGTGCAGACGTAGCTACGGGCGGTCGGGACGCCTGCCCCGGCCATCACGTCCTTGGCGAACGCCTTGGAGCCCTCCAGCCGGGCCGCCTCGCCGGAGGGGCCGAAGCAGGGGATGCCGGCGGCGCGCACGGCGTCGGCGACCCCGGCGACAAGCGGTGCCTCCGGGCCGACGACCACCAGCTCGGCGCCCAGTTCGGTGGCGAGGCGCGCGACGGCAGCGCCGTCGAGTGCGTCGACCGGGTGCAGTTCGGCCACCTCTGCGATGCCGGCATTGCCGGGGGCGCAGTACAGAGCGGTGACATCGGAGTCGAGGGAGAGAGAGCGGCACAGGGCGTGTTCGCGGGCGCCGCCGCCGATGACGAGGACCTTCACGGGGTGCAGCCTAGCCGCCGGGGCGGAGCGGCCTTGACGGGCGCCGCTCCGTGGACACCGGGCCGCTGCCCCGCGACGGCACCGGGACGCTGCCCCGCGACGCGCCCTACTCGTTGGTGAACTCCTCGACGACCGTGGCGCCCAGTTCGCGGACGATCAGGTCGTGGCCGGAGAGGGCGGAGTCGACCAGGTCCGGGTCGTCGGCCTCGGGGGTGTCGTCCTCCGGGGCGACCGAGCGGGGCGGCTCGGGGGCGGTGTACGGGGGCGCTGCGGGCCCTGCGGCGGGTTCGCCGCCCCCCGGCTGCTGCTGCCGCTCCGGGGCCGGCCGGGGCTCGTACTGCTGCGGCGAGGGCGCCGCCGGGCGCTGCGGTGCGGGCGGGGTGAAGGGGCGGCCGCCGCCGGGCTGCGGGGGCTGTCCGGCGCCGCCGGACGGGTCGACGATCGCCTCGACCTTCCACTGGGCGTTGAACCGCTCGGCCAGTGCCTGCTTCAGCACGTCCTCGCTGCCGCTGCTCGTGAAGTTGTCGCGGGCACCCGCGTTGAGGAAGCCGATCTGGAGGGTGGTGCCGTCGAAGCCGGTGACCTGGGCGTTCTGGCTGAGCAGGATCCAGGTGAACCGGCGGCGGTTCTTGACCGCCTCCAGGATGTCGGGCCACATGTTGCGCACCTGCCCGGCGCCCTGCGTCATGCCCGGGGCCGGTTCCGGAACGGCGGGCCCCGGAGCGGGTGCAGCGGGCGCGGCCGGTACGGGGGCAGCCGGTGCCGGGGCGGCCTGCGGGGCCGGCGCCTGGCCGGGGGTGGACGCGGTCGGCCAGCCTCCGGGCCGGCGCCCCTGCTCGGGCGCGGCCGCTGCGGGCCAGGCGCCGGGCCGCTGACCGGCTGCGGCAGCCTCCGCGGGCGGCGGCTGTACGGGGTCGGCGGGCCGGGCCGCCTGTGCCGGGGCGGTGGGCGGCACGTCCCCGCGTGCGGCGGCACGCGCGGCGGCGGGCCCCGAGCCGGGGGACGGCTGCGCCTGATAGGCCTGAGGCGCTTGTGGTGCCTGCGGGGCCTGATAGGGCTGAGGCGTTTGCGGTGCCTGCGACGCGACGGGGGCGTGGGCCAGGGCCTCGGGCCCGGGGACGTACCCCATGGCGGGCCCCGGGCCGGTGGTGGCGAAGGACGCACCACGCTCCAGCCGGTCCAGCCGTGCCTGCAGTGAGCGCTCGTCGTCGAAGGCCGCGGGCAGCAGTACCCGGGCGCAGATCAGCTCGACCTGGAGCCGCGGCGAGGTCGCCCCGCGCATCTCCGTGAGCCCCTCGTTGACCAGGTCGGCGGCGCGGCTCAGCTCGGCGGCTCCGAAGACGGACGCCTGGGCCTGCATCCGCTCGACGACATCGGCGGGGGCGTCGATGAGCCCCTTCTCCCCGGCATCCGGCACCGCGGCCAGGATCACCAGGTCGCGCAGCCGCTCCAGCAGGTCGGCGACGAAGCGCCGCGGGTCGTTGCCGCCCTCGACCACCCGGTCCACGACCTCGAACGCCGCGGCCCCGTCGCCCGACGCGAAGGCGTCCACGACGGAGTCGAGCAGCGAGCCGTCCGTATAGCCGAGCAGTGACGTCGCCATGGCATACGTCACACCGTCATCGGCCGCACCGGCCAGCAACTGGTCCATGACCGACATCGAGTCACGCACGGAACCTGCGCCGGCCCGCACCACCAGCGGAAGCACCCCGTCCTCGACGAAGCTGTCCTCCTTGGCGCACACCTCGGCGAGATAGTCGCGCAGTGTCCCCGGCGGCACGAGCCGGAACGGATAGTGATGGGTGCGCGACCGGATGGTGCCGATGACCTTCTCGGGCTCCGTGGTCGCGAAGATGAACTTGAGGTGCTCCGGCGGCTCCTCGACCACCTTCAGCAGGGCGTTGAACCCCGCCGACGTGACCATGTGCGCCTCGTCGATGATGTAGATCTTGTAACGACTCGACGCGGGCCCGAAGAACGCCTTCTCCCGTAGATCACGGGCATCGTCCACACCACCGTGCGAAGCGGCGTCGATCTCGATCACGTCGATCGACCCCGGCCCGTTGCGCGCGAGGTCCCGGCAGGACTGGCACTCCCCGCAGGGCGTGGGCGTCGGCCCCTGCTCACAGTTCAGGCAGCGGGCGAGAATGCGCGCACTGGTCGTCTTGCCGCAGCCGCGCGGGCCGCTGAACAGGTACGCGTGATTGACCCGGTTGTTCCGCAGGGCCTGCTGCAACGGGTCAGTGACATGCTCCTGCCCGATGACCTCGGCGAACGACTCGGGGCGGTAGCGGCGGTACAGCGCAAGGGACGACACACATACGAGGCTATAGGGGCGGACCGACAACCGGCCCCGGGCCGGGCACACCACCGGCCCCGAGAGCACACCCACCCGTAAACCGGCGCCCCGGACATCTGCCGGACGACCCCGGAAACGTAAGGACCCCCCACGCACCCGCCAGAGCCAACCTACCCTTGCTGCCTTCCGGCCCTGGGGGAGTTCAGTCAGATAGCGCCACGTGAGGGGCTGAAGCCCACCTTAGCCGATCCCCGCCCCCGCAAGTCCACCTCCCCACCCGTCAGGAACCCACCGGGACCACCGAAGGGGAACGGGTTCGCGAGCACTCCTCAACGTCTTGTATTGTTTGCCGCGGAGGATTCGCCTAGTGGCCTAGGGCGCACGCTTGGAAAGCGTGTTGGGGGCAACCCCTCACGAGTTCGAATCTCGTATCCTCCGCCATTGCTCTCACCGGGCAATACGTCGAAGGCCCCCGCAGCTTGCTGCGGGGGCCTTCGACGTTGGAAGAAGGTAAGGGTGTGCCGCCACATGCTGGGTGTCTGCACGGGCTTGCTCTCCTTGCGGGTGGGTGCTCAGGACGGCTCGGAGTACCTCGTCAGGGGTGAGACCGGTGGTGTTCACTCGGTGCATCGGGAACGAGGCGTAGGCGTCGGTGATCTTGTCTGCGGTGATCTCGGCGAGGGCGTCCCAACGCGAGACAGGCTTGTCGCGCCTGGCGAGTCGGCGCTGACGCTCGTCCTCTGCGCAGACAAGGTGATAGGTGATGGGACGAGGGATGCCCGGCGGCAGGGACACGGAGAGGTTGGCTCCGAAAGCGCGGTGGTTGGCCAGGCACCGTGCGAAGTAGCTTTCGACGACGACCGGGATGCCGGCGGACAGGTACCGCTGGATCTGATCGGCTGCGGTGAGCACGGCCGAGAGGTAGAAGCACATGCGGGCCTCTACGTTGCCCAGCCGATCGACCTCCCGCCGCAGTGCCTGGTAGGCGGGCGGCACGGTCGGGACCAGTACCGCGCCACGAGCGGCCGCGAGCAGGGGGGCGAGCGTCGACTTGCCGGTGCCGCGGAGCCCTTCAACGCTCTCGAACGACGCCGGGTCAGACACGTCCGTACACCACGTCCGGCACTGCGAGTGTGAGTTCGTCGGTGGCGGACGGCCGGTGGTCGATGTGATCGGTGAGCTTGTCGTACCAGAAGGCGTGCGAGTCCTTGCCAACGGCCTTGCAGGACATGGTGAGCGCGCCGCGCGGGTCGGCTTCGATCCGCTCGATCTCCACAGGGCCCCCGGCAGGGAGGCAGGCGTCCGGCGCACCCAGCTCGGACAGGTCCTCGTCGAGGATCACCTCGATGTCCAGCTCGGCCGAGGCCAGGCCCTCCCGCAGACGGGTGTAGGCCGTGGCGTCGTTCACGAGGAGCTCGGGGTGATCCGCTGCGTTGCCAACAGGCCGAAGGCAATGGAGTTTCAGCTGCTCCACCCCGTGGTGCTGCAACGTGCGGGCGAGCGGCAGGACCTCGTCGATGTTGCGTGAGGTGACCGTCATGGTCGCGCCGGCCCGGACGCCGAGTTGCTGGGCGATTTCGAGGCCCTCAGGGCACTCCGGTAGCTTCCGAACTTGCGGATCTTGTCGTTGGTCGTGCCGATGCCCTCCAGCGATACCCGGAGCAAGTCCAGGTCGGGAGCGATCTCGGTGAGCCGGCGCTCGATCCGGTAGCCGTTGGTGCAGATCTCGACTCGCATACCCAGGTCCCGCTTGGCGTACCGGACTACCTGGGCGAGGTCGCGGTACACGAACGGCTCGCCGCCCAGCAGGGTGACCGCCTCAGTGCCGTACTCGTCACGCATCAGTGTGAGGAGGTTGACCGCCTCGTCCGTGGTGAAGGCGTCGGCGTGCTGGAGCCGCTTGCCGTGGAAGCAGTGCAGGCATTCAAAGTTGCAGCGGTAGAGCAGCTGCAAGTACAGCATCCGGATCCTGCGGATCCCGGTGACTTCGCTGATCACGAGGGTCTCCTTCGGGCGCTTGCCTGGTGGGAGACCTGATATTGGCGGGGTGGATACGGACCTCGTCACCGCGTATCGGGACGCTCCGAGGACGTCCTGGGACGTTTTCAGCGTGCGGAGAGCGCGTCCAGAATCCCGAGTACACGGCCGGTGTCCATCAGATCGGGCAGAACCGTGCGGGCACCGGCGTCTGCCAGTTCTTCGGTGCTGTGTACGCCGGAGGCAACCGCGATGATCTCGGAGCCCGTAGCGAGGGCGGCCTCCACGTCCCTCGGGGTATCTCCGACAAGCACGACCGGCACGCCATCCGGGGCGCCCCGCAGCCGCTGGGCACGCTCCCGGGCGACAGCGACCAGGTCGGGGCGTTGAAGGGCATCGGCCCCGTAAGCGCCAACCGGCAGGTCGAGAAGGGGCTCAAGGCCGAAGGCCGCGACCTTCACGCGGGCGTTGTCCTCGATATTGCCGGTGAGCACCGACGACACCCAACTGCTGCGCACGGACACCTCCTTCAGGACTTCCCGCACGCCGGGCAGGGCTGTCCCCCGGCGGCTGAGGTCCTGGAGACGTGCCGCCCCTGCGCCGGACAGTGCCACCTCGATAGCTGTCCAGTCCGGCTCGGCCAGGCCGTTCCGTTGGAACATGTCGCGCATGATCAGCCGGTCCGTACGCCCTTCTGTCCGCGCCGGCCCCGCGGGCGCCCTTCCCGTCAGGGCTGTGAATGCGGCGGCGTAGATCTCCTTGCTGACCCCGGCGTTCTCGATGAGGGTGTGGTCGATGTCCCACAGGACGATGAGCTCCATGCATCCAGCGTAAATACAGCGGTCATGACCCCCTTCCTTCTGTGGAACGTCCCGAAACGTCCTTGCCGCTCCTGGCCGTCTCGGCTTGTATGGCCCCTGTGAACGAGCGATTGCACTCCGTGCTCGCCCAGCGCGGAATCCCACCTGAGTCACTCGCCGAAGTCTGCGAGGTGGACCCCAAGACCGTTGGCCGGTGGCTCGGCGGGCGCGTTCCCCATCCTCGCCACCGCTTCCGTCTCGCCAAGCACTTACGGGTCGAGGAACTGTTCCTCTGGCCCGCACCGGTGCCGAGCACTGCGCAGCAGCTCGCAGAGTCAGGGCAGGAGCTGGTCGGGACCTACCAGAATCGGGCGAGCGTCCCGCGAGACACGTGGCTGTCGCTACTCAATGGCGCCCAGGAGCAGATCAGCGTCCTCGTCTTCTCCGGCACCTTCTTCGCCCAGTCCAACCCTCACGTCGCCAAGATGCTCGCCGAGCGCGCATCGAGCGGGGTGCGAGTGCGGCTTTGCCTCGGCGACTCGAAGGGCCAGGCCGCAGCAATCCGCGGCCACGAAGAAGGAATCGGCGACACACTCGCCGCCAAAATCCGCGCTTCCCTCACCTACTACCGGCCCCTGTTGTCCGAGGCCGGCTGCGAGGTGCGCCTGCACGACACCACGCTCTACACCTCCATGTTCCGGTACGACGATGACCTTCTGATCAACCCGCACGTCTGGGGCCAGCCGGCCAGCGCCAACCCCCTCCTCCATCTCCGCAGAGCAGACACGGCGGGCTGGTTCGACAACTACGCTCAGAGTTTCGAAGCTGTCTGGGCCACCGCACGGCCCTGGACACCCGACCAGGAGGGGCCCTCGCCACATGGGCAGGACTGAGTACTACAACGACCCCAAGGCCCCCAAGGCGAACACGCTCATCCCCGCCAACAACCTGCTCGTGGTCGACGACAACGGCGCCATACTCCTCCAGCGCCGCCGGGACACCGGCCAATGGGCCCTGCCCGGAGGAGCCCAGGACATCGGCGAGACCGCCGCCCAGTGCGCCGTGCGTGAATGCCTGGAAGAGACCGGGATCATCGCCGAGATCACCGGATTCTTGGGGGTCTACACGAACCCGAACCACATCGTGGCCTACACCGACGGCGAGATCCGCCAGCAGTACGAGAACACCTACATCGGCCGCCCCGTAGGCGGCGAACCCACGATCAACGACGAAGCCGACGGCGTCCGCTACGTCCAGCCGAGCGACCTGGACCAGTACGACATCCACCCGAGCATGCGCCAGCAGATCGGCGACTACCTCGCCGGCACCTACCCCTACCTGGGCTGAGCCGCCAACGCCGCCTCCACGCGCCCCACGGCCGCGAGGATGTCCGACGACGCTCGACGGATGAACCGCCCCACCAGGCTGTCCGCACCGTAACGATCCATGATCTCCTCCAGCCGGCCCTCGGCAGACGTGCCGTTCCCGTCAGGCGTCGTCGTCATGTCGCAATACACCAAGGCATCCACGAGCCGGTGGTCGTCGAGCAGCGGAAATTCGGCTTCCAGATCGCCCCGTAGCCCGCGCTCCTCCGCCTCCAGCAACGCCAACGAGTGGTTCGCCACCAACCGCACCAGCCGCTCATCCGCAGCATGGTCGTCACGAAGAAACCGGGCACCATCCAGCGGATGAAAGCCTGTCGCTGCCAGCCGCGGTGCGTAGCCCACGTCGTGAAGCACGGCGGCAGAAGCCAGCAGGTCCGCGTCACCACCCAGGAGTTCAGTCAGCTCGGCCGCGCGCCGCGCAACCCCTTGCGAGTGCATCCATCGACGAGGAAGGGACTCACGCAGCTCCGCCTCGGCCACCGAACATGCCCACTTCGCCATCGATCCGTTCATGCTCATTACGTGCCCCAGCGGAATCCCTTGAGCATTGCTCTCCGCACGACCCGGGAACTTGCAACCGCGCTGGCCAAGGCAGTGTGCTTTCAAGCCGGGCCAACACCTCATGATCGGCTGCGCGCTATCGTTGGTCGTAACCACCGGCATTCCTCCCTGTACTCGTTCAAGGCATCTGACCTAAGCTGTCGCCTCCATTTTCGCCTTCACTGACTCGGCGAGCGCAGAATTCTCAGGACTACTGGAGGGTGGAGCACAGTTCCACAGCATCACTCGTGAGAATTCGACGCATCCGGCTGCTGCCCCAAGTGGCCTCAATGCTGTGGACACACATTCGACGCAGCAGCCGGATGCGCCGCGAACGGTAACCAGAAGCACTGTATAGGTTCCCCAGCCGCACGCCGTCAACAGCCCCATTCAACGATTTCGGAATCAACGGAGCCGAGAAGGCGTCGCCGAATCTAGAAGTCGCTGGAAGTCCCGAACGAGGACCATGCGATACGTGTCGAGGCGTGTCAGATTTCGAAAGATATCTGCTGCGATCTGCTCTTGTCGCTGAACGTCGCTGTCGAAGTCCCGGACAGTGATCAGCGCGTCATAGTCCTCGAATCGGATACCGTGGTCCTCTTCGTAATCATGTGACAGCTCCACTTCAACAGCTGCATGACCAAGAGAGACACTGTAGTCAATATATCCGGGCGTCTTGACATGCAACAGGGACCCGCAAGCGGATCCGATGTCGGAAATCAGCCTTTCTACTGGCTGGCCGGGGCTAATAAAGATGGTGTGGGTGATACTCATGGATCCTCCTATGGATAAGTGAGGTTGAAGTTGTCACCGACGACACGAATGCCATCCATTCGACCCGGCGGGTTGTTACGGAAAAACTTGCCGACCCCCTCCCTGGCGGCTTCCTCGCTAAGACCACTTCCTCGTGCGTCAATAATTGCATGACGCGCCTGCCCCTTGGCCTTGTTAAGTTGATTCTTCACCGTACCTGAGCTTGCTCCAGGATCGAGACTCTTGAATTCAGTCTCAACCCCGTCCACGAATGCATCAGCTCGTCGCACTCCATCCTCAGTAGCTTCCACTTGCGCCCGGACATGCCTCCCTTCGGATTTCAGTAGTTCAGCTACCTCTCGTTCCATTGGATCGAATTTCTTTTCCGTCTCATCGATGCTGCCCTCTCTGCTGCCCTTCCCTTCACTACCCCTCCCCGCCCGCTCGCCTTCCGTGCCTTCGAAGCCTCCGTTGGCGCTTGCCCCCATGAGGACGATGCCCGCGGAGCCCAGGAGAGCTGCGTTGACTGCGGCCTGGACGGTCAGGGCGCCCAAGGCGCCCCCGCCGGCGAGGGCCAGACCGGCAAGACCGGTACCAGGGCCGATGAGTGCGGCCAGGGCGACCAGAAAGAGAAGGAGTCCGACCCAGAAGAGAGTCCGGTCGAGGGCTTCCAGTAGATGGGCCGGGGAGAGGAGCGTGTCGGTGGTGACGTCGGTGCCACCCAGGCCGCGGTAGAGCATGAATGCTCCGGCGGCGGCGGAACCCAGGGCAGTGGTGATGCGGAAGCGGTGTAGGGCCACTTGCTCACCGATGGGTTGGGCCGCAGTAGCCCGCCAGGTGCGGAGCAGGGCGGTCAGTTGCCAGGCGATCCAGGCCAAGGCCGCCATAGCGCAATAGAGAAGGATCTTAGGGCGCGGTCCAGTGGCGATATACGTCTGCAAACCAGAGGTGGAGTGGAACGATCCGATACCTAGGAAGATCAGAGAGGGCAGAGCCAGGAGACAGGGAATGACCAGTTGCCATCTCCAGCGTCCGCTGCCGGCGCGGGTCTTTTTCAACTGCCCCTGGATGTCCAGACCTTGCCAGGCATCTTCACGGTCGGAGGTGTCGATGCGGGCGGCGATGTTCGCGGTCAGGCGGCGCAGCTCCTCGGTCTCCGTAGCCGGGGCGAGGGCGGTCATGTAGCACAGCGCGCGGCGCAGCCGTACGAAACGAACAGCGATCAGCACGGTCCAAGGCAGGCGCCATGCGGCGTAGCGGATGAGGGCAGCGGGGCTGTCGCCGGCCTCGCGTTCGCCGGCCAGCAGCACGCCAGGTATTCGATTTTTACCGTGGTGCAGTTGGCGCAAGTCAACGATCATGGCCGTGGTCAGGCAGACCAGTGGCATCAGCCACGACTTGGCGTCCAGCTTCTCCAGCCAATCCGCCGCGCCGGTGGCGTCATAGTGCTGGGCCGCATAGTTGTTCAGCGTGTGGTACCCGATCGCGGCCGCTACCGGCACCACCGCCAACACCCGTATCCAGCCGCGGCCGCGCAGCAACACCCCCAACGCCGAGGCCCGCCAAGGCCGTCCACACCAGATGTGAGAACGTCGCAGAGGCAGCCTCCTGGCCCATCTCCAAGGTAGCGAACGGGGCCGGAAGCCAACTGGTGAACACCTGGTGTGGGCCGGGCACATACGGCGGGGACAGTCCATCGGGGATCACCCAGCCGCCATGGGCGCGGGGGATGGCCCGCTTGGCTTCAGCTGCAAATCGCAGCAAAGCCTCCAACAGTCCGAACCCGGCCCCCAGTGCTGAGCCGAGCACCACGAAGTCCGACAGCCCCCACTGTCGACGCACCTTGGCATACAGCCCGGCCAGCAACAACGGGCAGAGTTTGATCAACTCCTCCACCCATGGCGCCACCGTGTAACTGGTGGTGTCCACCACCTCTGCCACCGGAAGCCCTGAACCATCCGCATACAGGCGGGTGTAGGCCACCTCCACAAGCGCCACCACCACGCCGCACCCGTACACACCCACCATCAGGGCCAGCAACACCGTAGACAACCGCACCGACCGCGTGGGCCACGCCAACGCAAACAGCTGCACCACACCCCACACGGCAGCCGCCACCATTAACAACGCCACGACGCACCCCCCACAGCTAGATTGAATTCGCAGTAGCGAACGAAATGCTATGGGAGTGCTTGGTCGAGGGCAAGAGCCAGATCCCATGCGTCTCGGTCGGCTGGATGCGCTTCATTCCCAATCAGTCTCCTGCCTCAGACCGGCGGGTAGGTGCTGGAAGGACGTTGGCGGCTTGGCTCCACCAGGTCCTCGAGCAGGATGCCTCAGCGTGTCCCAGGTCGATCTCGCGCTCGGCGAAGGTGATCTCGGCGTCGTCCTCCGGCCCCGGCGCCTCTCGCTCTAGAGCACGACACCGTCCTGCATGGCCGTCCTGTCCTCCGGTGGCAGCCATGCGTTCGAAGGCAGGTCAAGCCAGTGGTGCTCTCGCGCGAGCCGCCGTGCGGTGTCGGCGAGGGCGTCGAGGGCCAGGTGGTCGAGGCCGGCGCGCCAGACCAGAGAGAGGGGCGAGAGGGGCACGGGGTCGCTCAGTAGGCGCAGGGCCATGCCGGGGACGTCGATGAACTCCGTGCTCGCCAGCACCCACCAGCCCCGTTTCCGTACGACGCGCATGAACTCCTCCGGGCCCTCGATCTCCGGGAAGGGATCCGCCAGATGAATGCCGTGCCCGGCGAACAGCCGGGTGGCGAGGTCGGTCCACTCGGCGGCGGACTGGTTGCCCGCCGCCGCGTAGAGGGTCCGGCCGGCGAGAGCCTTCAGCGGGATGCGGTCGCTCGCGCACAGGGCATGGTCGTCGGGCAGGAGCACGGCCATCCGCTCGTAACGGACCGGGAGGTGGTCGAGCCGTGCGGCCACGACGGGGGCAATTCCGGCGAACCGCCCGAAGGAGGCGTCGAGACGGCCGTCGAGGATTTCCTGGGCGGCGCCGGTGAGGCCGCTGTGGAAGCGGGCGACGAGTTCCAGTTCGGGGTGGGCGCGCCGGGTCTCCTCCAGCACCTCGTGCCCGGTGGCCGCCCGGGCTCCGACGTCGACGAGGAGCGGCCGTTGCTCGCGCGCCGAGGCGGCGATGGAGAACGCCTCGTGTGCGGCGAGCACGCGCCTGGCGTACGGCAGCAGCCGCGCTCCCTCGGCGGTGAGGCGGACGTGGCGAGTGGTGCGTACGAACAGCGCGCCGCCCAGCTCGTGTTCGAGACGGCGGATGTCCCGGCTAAGTGCCTGCTGAGCCACGTACAGCCGGGTGGCGGCGCGCGTGAAATGGAGTTCCTCGGCGGTGGTGACGAAGGCGCGCAGGAGACGGGGGTCGAAGTCGCGGGACACCCGGGCAATCTACCGTCGCGGACGGCACTGACAACGCAAGTGCGTGAATGCGGACGGGACAGGTGTTGGACCGCAGCGGGCGCCGCGGGCGAGCGTAGACGCCATGCCCCACCACGAACTTCCCCGACGTGATAGCCCCTTGGCGCCGTCTCCCCTGTTGCTGGCGGTCAGCGGGCAGATGCTCGTTGCCGCCGCTGCGACCCGCTGCGACCGCGACTCCGACCAACCAGATCAGCAGTCCGGGAACACGAGCCGGACTGGGAGGGGCAGTGCCTGGATCCGCCGCCTGCTCGTCACCGCATTCCGCTCGCAGTGATCACTGGCAGCCGGCCAGAGCTGGTCTCATTCGTGGTCTCATTCACCTTCGTCCGAGCCTGTTCGGACGGGGCCGGCTCGTGTACTCCTCCGCAGGCCAGGACTGGCACGGCCCCCACCGGACAGCCAGACGAACATTTGGAAAGCGTGTTGGGGGCAACCCCTCACGAGTTCGAATCTCGTATCCTCCGCCATTGCTCTCACCGGGCAATACGTCGAAGGCCCCCGCAGCTCGCTGCGGGGGCCTTCGACGTTGGTGGTTGCAGTTTTGGTTGCAGTTGTCGCCAGCAGGCCGCCGCGGCCTACCGAGCGTTCAGGAGCTCACGGCACACGCCGCAGAACATGGCCGCGTCCCGCCCGTACCGGCGCATCAGCTGGTCACATCGCGTGCACGGCCCCAGCTCCCACGGCGGACAGCCCAGTGCCGCAGAGGCAGCAGCCCGCTCGACGGGCAAGATCAGCATGGGGTTCCGCGACCGCCGTGCCGGCATCCGAGGCAGGGTGAATCCGCCGGTCGGCTGCCCCAGGTCTCGAATGGGCCGTGCGTCGCTGACGAACCAACCCTCCTCACCCGCTCGGCAGTTTAGGTCGATCTCCTGCTCGTCGAAGGTGATCTTGTCGTCATCTTCTTGCCCCGGCGCCTCGGGAAGAGGAGTCTTCTCGCCGACCATCTCCAGCCAGCGCTCGCAGTCGGCCGCCGAGACCCACATGTGCCGCCCTGACCGGCCGCTCCCCCGATTGGGCACGTAGACCGGAACGCTCTCCCCCGTCGCGCTCGACAGCACAAGGTCTTCGAGGTGCACCGCCTTCTTCTCCGGCAGGCACAGGGCGGGCAGGAACCAGTCCGAGTGAACCTCGCCACAGTGACCGGCGCCATCGGTCAACAGACAGTGGCGCTCGCTGCTGGCCACGCATTTCCAGACCTGGAGGTGGCGGTAGCCACCGCGGATCACCATCTCCTTCCCGCCGGCGATATCCCTCCAGGGCATGTCGTCCACGCGTGCCCAGGGCGCCCGGTCTATAAGGGAAGCCGTCCGGTCCTTCGCGACCCACAACGGAGTGATGTCCTGCTGCACGGCGTTGGCCGAGCGACGGTGCACGCTGCTCGGGCTCAGGTGGTGGTACTGGATCTCCCACCCGATGCGTATACCTCCGGGGCCGGTGACGAGGGCGTCGGAGATGCTCCGGCGGTTTGCCGTAGGCACCTCGGCATCGGCGTCCAGGCCGTAGCGCGAGGCGGTCTCGACGACCCGCTCCTTCGTGGCCTTGTGCTGCTCGCTCTCCGCCGGTGTGGCCTTGTGCGTGACCGGCAGGTGCGAGGCGACGAGCGGCCGACGGCCCCCGACGCGGCCTCGGCGGATGAACATCCACGGCGACTTGCCGCCCGACTCCGACAGACAGTCGCGGCCGTCATGGTGCGCGAGGCATTCGAGCAGCTGCGGGTCGCGTTCGGCGACGCTCGCGGTGATCTCCCGCAACAGATCGGGACGCCCCGGGTGACCGAGGTCAGACAGTGACAGATTGATCTCTAGGCCATATCCGGTGTGCCACACCACATTTGCCATTTCTCCACCATAGGAACGGCGGTGAGTCTCCAACAGAGTGCGTGGTGAAAGGCGGCGGCTCGCTCGCGCTTCCGCCGGAGGCGTCCGGCCCCGATCGGCTGATGTCGATCAACCCGCCCTCGCCTGTCGGTGCCCCTGAGTACAGTCCTGGAAGGAGACTTGGGGAGGGACCGCGTGTCTTTCGGAAGCGATCAGTACACACATCATGGAGCAGCTCAAAGAGGCCGAGCTGGGGGATCTGGCGAGTCAGCTGGATCAAGAAGTCCGGCAGGGTCGGGCAGTCTCGGAGGAGAAGCTCAAGCAGGAGCAGGCGAGCCAGTACGCGGCACGTGCCAGTCGGCTGGCGGAGAGGAAACTGCTACGCCTTGAGGAGTCCGACGTCGCGGTGATTCCGTACACGGACGACGAGAACATCGAACTCATCCGTGGGGCCCTCCTGACGCTCGCCGAGACCATGTACGCATCGCGCAAGGCCGCGCTAGACGTAGCTGAGGCTCACGGGATGGAGCTGACCATCGAGTTCGGTGACCCGGGGCTGACGCTGTGCCTCGATGCCGCGAGGGCGGCCGGCGGGACCACGATGCTCACGCAGGACGGCACGACTCCAGCCACTGCGCTGCGCTTTCGCAGGTCCCCGGGAAACCTCTGGTCGGGCACCTTCACCTACATCCTGGTCAGCTTCCCCGGCATCCGGAAGCAACTGGAGGTCCACCTCGGCGTGTACGTCGTCACCGCCAACTCTAAGGTTGCACACGAATGCGACGTCGCCATCATCGACTACAAGGAAGCCGAGCGGAGCCGGCAGGCCAGGGTGCACCCACGGACCGGCAAGCTCGTCGCGGCGATCGAAGCGAAGCGCTACAGCTCCTCACCTCCTCTTGGCGTCGGCAGGGGGTTCCTCGGGCTGGCCCAGGAAATGGGTGCGAAGAAGTGATCGCTCGTTTTTCCGTCGCAGAGTTCCACCAATCTGGGGGCCCTGATCGCTGGGCGCCCGAGTGAGTCGTACCCCGAACTACTGCCGGGCACTGATGCCGCTAGGCGGCTGCGCTCGCAGCTCGACCAGGCCATCCGAAACTGGAAGAACAAGCGCTGATCCAGTGCGATCCGCCCATGACAGAGGGCGCCCACCAGTTGTGTTGGCGCCCTCTCATGTTGACGTAGCGGGGCAAAGCCCAGCCCCCAGGATGTCCCGCAGGCCGCGCTCCTCAGCCTTCAGCAAGGCCAGCGAGTGGTTCGCTACCAACCGGACCAGCCGTCGATCCGCGCCATGGACGTCACGAAGAAACCGGGCGCCATCCAGCGGATGAAAGCCAGTAAGGGCCAGCCGCGGAGCGTAGCCGACATCATGCAATACGGCCGCAGACAGCATCAGCTCGGCGTTTGATCCCAGAACCGCAGCCAACTCGACCGCGCGCTTAGCGACTCCTTGGGAGTGAGCCCATCGACGCGGAAGCGGCTCACACAACTCTGCTGCCGCCACCTGGAACGCTCGCCTTGCTGCTGCTTCGTCCATAGGTGAATCCTTCCGGGTAGAGGGCCGCCCATCTGAAACGTGCAATCAGACGAAACATCACGGACCGCCGAAACCCTGCACTCATGGAAGAAACTCAGTGCGCTTACCGAGCAGATCAGCGAGCCATGGTCTCTCCATTTTCGGTCCGCGAAATGCTTACCGAATTCCGGCCCGCCGCGTCCTCGGCCGCGAGCGGAGTGGATTTCCCCACACAGCCCCACCCCCCTCGCATTGCGTCACGCCGAGATACCTCTAGTTGAACTGCCCAGCCCTCCATGACGTGAATGGCTCTAGCCTCCCGATCTCCGGCGCGGCAACACTCACCGCTTCAGAGAAGTCTGTTGCCAGCTTCCTGGCCATTCTGAGAAGCTCGGCCAAGTCATGGTATTCCATCCGAGGATCTGGGGTCCACGACGTTCGCGATGTGCACTCAACG
Organism: Streptomyces brevispora; assembly: GCF_007829885.1. Taxonomy (NCBI): domain Bacteria; kingdom Bacillati; phylum Actinomycetota; class Actinomycetes; order Kitasatosporales; family Streptomycetaceae; genus Streptomyces; species Streptomyces brevispora. The sequence continues at coordinate 3,231,614 of NZ_VIWW01000001.1, read as the reverse complement.
CTGACTGCATCACCCTGGGGAGTGAACGTGAGAACACGTTCGACCCCTTGCGGATAGAGGTCTATCGCCACGGCTCGACCCGATTCAAGTGCCGCGAGTAGCTCGGGGAGGCATTCAAGGAAGGAAGACATGTCGTATTCGATGTCGAACCTCCAGTCGTCCTGCCCGAATCCACCAATCACGAACCGACAATCAGTCTCCGACAGAGAGGAGCACCCTTCGATGACCAGGTACTGATAGTCATCATTGTCCTCCAGCCCCCCTTCCGGCCTCTGCCCCGAAACGACCCCCGAAGGCCCCTCAAATTGAAAGTGAAACACTTTTCTCCTCATGGAATTATTGGATAGGCGGACCTGAACAGGCCATTTCGCCCCGGAACGAGGATAGCGTGAGTTGCCTCTTTCCAGGTTTCGTCTTCGAATACAACCCTGCCCATCCCCTTGGGGATTTGAACGATGTATGAATCCTCCGTTCCTGTCAGGCCGGGGCGATGTTCTCGGCGCAACAGGTCGGCGGCCGCGTTGTCGTCAAGCCATTGACCTTGGGGCGTTCCCTTCCCTCGCGCTCGATCCGCCATCTGCTGGAGAGTGCGCTTCCGGCCGTGCGTCTTGAAGGTGTGCCCGAACGTCTTGGTGCTGGCCGGCTTCCAGTTGACTTCCCCCCCACCCGATGATTGCGAACCCTGCCCGTCTGTCCCGCTGTCGCCGAAGCCTCCGTTGGCACTGGCCCCCATGAGCACGATGCCCGCTGAGCCCAGGAGAGCTGCGTTGGCTGCGGCTTCGACAGTCAGGCCGGCCAAGGCACCCCCGCCTGCGAGGGCCAGACCGGCACCAGGTCCGATGAGTGCGGCCAGGGAGAGCAGAAGAAGCAGGAGTCCGACCCAGAAGAGGGTCTGGTCGAGGGCTTCCAGTAGATGGGCCGGGGAGAGAAGCGTGTCGGTGGTGACGTCGGCGCCACCCAGACCGCGGTAGAGCATGAATGCTCCGGCGGCGCCGGAACCCAAGGCAGTGGCGATGCGGAAGCGGTGCAGGGCAACTTGCTCACCGATGGGTTGGGCCGCCGTAGCCCGCCAGGTACGGAGCAGGGCGGTCAGCTGCCAGGCGATCCAGGCCAGGGCCGCTAGAGCGCAGTAGAGAAGGATCTCAGGACGCGGTCCAGTGGCGATATACGTCTGCAGACCAGAGGCGGAGTGGAACGATCCGATACCTAGGAAGATCAGAGAGGGCAGAGCCAGGAGACAGGGAACGACCAGTTGCCATCTCCAACGTCCGCTGTCGGCACGGGTCTTCTTCAGCAGGCTGCGGATGTCCAAGCCTTGCCAGGCATCTTCACGGTCAGAGGTGTCGATGCGGGCGGCGATGCTCGCGGTCAGGCGACGCAGTTCCTCGGTCTCCGTAGATGAGGCGAGGGCAGTCATGTAGCACAACGCGCGGCGCAGCCGTACGAAACGAACAGCGATCAGCACGGTCCAAGGCAGGCGCCAGGCGGCGTAGCGGATGAGGGCAGCGGGGCTGTCGCCGGCCTCGCGTTCGCCGGCCAGCAGCACGCCCGGTATTCGGCTCTTACCGTGGTGCAGTTGGCGCAGGTCAACGATCATGGCCAGGGACAGGCAGATCAGTGGCATCAGCCACGACTTTGCGTCCAGCTTCTCCAGCCAATCCGCCGCGCCGGTGGCGTCATAGTGCTGGGCCACGTAGTTGTTCAGCGTGTGATACCCGATCGCGGCCGCTACCGGTACCACCGCCAACAGCCGTATCCAGCCGCGGCCTCGCAGCAACACCCCAACGCCAAAGCCCGCCAGGGCCGTCCATACCAGATGCGAGAACGTCGCAGAGGCGGCCTCCTGGCCCATCTCCAAGGTTGCGAACGGGGCCGGAAGCCAGCTGGTGAACACCTGGTGTGGGCCGGGCACATACGGTGGGGACAGCCCGTCGGGGATCACCCAGCCGCCATGGGCTCGGGGGATGGCCCGCTTGGCTTCAGCTGCAAATCGCAGCAAAGCCTCCAGTAGCCCGAACCCGGCCCCCAGAGCTGAGCCGAGCACCACGAAGTCCGCCAGCCCCCACTGCCGACGCACCTTGGCATACAGCCCGGCCAGCAACAACGGACAGAGTTTGATCAACTCCTCCACCCATGGCGCCACCGTGTAACTGGCGGTGCCTACCACCTCTGCCACCGGAAGCCCTGAACCATCCGCATACAGGCGCGTGTAGGCCACCTCCACAAGCGCCACCACCACGCCGCACCCGTACACACCCACCATCAGGGCCAGCAACACCGTAGACAACCGCACCGACCGCGTGGGCCACGCCAACGCAAACAGCTGCACCACACCCCACACGGCAGCCGCCACCATTAACAACGCCACGACACAACCCCCACAGACAGATCCAGTTCGCAGTAGCGAACAAAATGCTATGAAAGTGCTTGGCGGAGGGCAAGAGGCAGATCCAATGGGTCTCGGTCGGCTGGATGCGCCTCATTCCCAATCAGTCTCCTGCCTCAGACCGGCGGGGCAGGTCCTGAACGGCGTTAGCGGCTTGGCCCGTTGCCCGCGTGCCTCACTCGGGTCCTTGAGCAGGATGCCCGAGCGTGTCCGGGATCGATCCCTGCTCGACGGCAGTGATCTCGTCGTCTTCCTGCTCCGACGCCTCTCACCAGATCTTCTGGCCACGGAGGTTGGTATCTCCTACTCGGCTGATCGTCCCGTAGTGATCACTGGCAGGCGCCCAAAGCTGGTCTCATTCGTGGTCTCGTTCACCTTCGTCCGAGACTGCCCAGAAGGGGCTGCCTCGTGTACTGCGCCGCAGGTCAGGACGGGCGCGGCTCGCACCGGACAGCCAGACGAACATTTGGAAAGCGTGTTGGGGGCAACCCCTCACGAGTTCGAATCTCGTATCCTCCGCCATTGCTCTCACCGGGCACGACTCGAAGGGCCCCACCGTTCGCGGTGGGGCCCTTCGACGTTGTCCGTCTCAGTTTCCGTCTCAGTCGGCTTCTTCCTCGGTGCCGGATGGCATCCAGAGCGCGTCCCCGACTTGCTGAGCGACCTTGCGGAGTATGGCTCCCGTCACATGCATGTACCGGGCGCGCATCCTCGCCGCTCCCCCAGGCTCCCAACCCATGATCGAGTCGATCACCACGTCAGGGACGCCGAGGATCAGGAGCACGGTCGCCGCGGTGTGCCGAGCGTCATGCAAGCGCCCATCTCGTACGTCCGCGTCTCGGAGAAGCCGCTTCCAGACGTGGAAGTCGGTGTTCGGGCTCAGCGGCCCGCCGACCGGCGAGGCGAAGACGTAGCCCTTGCCCTCCCAGTCGACACCGGCCGCAATCCGCTCTCGTACCTGTGCCTCTTGGTGCTGGCAAAGAATCTTGATCAGCGGGGCAGGCAGCCCGATCGTGCGGCGCCCGGCACGCGACTGGTCGACTTGTGCTCGCGCCGCGTCTGCTCACGCTTGGGGCAGTACCCCGCCTTCCGACCACACGGGTCCGCGCCACAGCCATGCGCGTACTTCGGGCGCAGCCGGTTCTTACGGACACGGATGTAACCCGCGCCAAGGTCGACGTCTTCCCAGTGCAGCCCGAGCGCTGGCGCCGCAGCGGGCCCGCCCGGAGACCGAGCGCGCCGCGCTCGCCCACTGGGACGGCCGGGGCGCGGCGCGAGTGCCGGCCCGCGGGGGCGTGCGTGGGGGGTGCTTCCATCCCGTCTGCCATCGACCCAGGCAGAGCCGAGCAGACGCGGCCCCTGGCGTCCAGGTCGTTCGTACAGTGGCGCGCTCCACCTGGACGCCAGGAACCACGCCCGCTCCACGGTGTGTGGGCCGACGGCAGACGGGATGGAAGCCGGGATGAGGTGGCGGAGGTATGGGTGTGTGCTGCAACTCGAACTTGCAGCACACACCGGCGAACGACTCAGTCGCGGCGCAGCTTGCTTGCGGGTTCGATGATCCGGACCAAGACGACTGTGTGATGGCGAGAGTGGCCGAGTCGGTGCATCCCAAACCGATTATGACGGGATCCCGCTGAGTTACTCCTTCAGACTGGCGTCATCGTCCTCAATTGGCGTGTCGGGAAACACCGCATGGTCGCCCCGTTACCGTGCGGGGGTCAACCACAAAGGGCTGCCCGGCGGCCGGCGGGTAAGGCTTCCTCAGCCGCGTACCGGCGTAGCCCGATCGAGAGGATCTGGACCTTGAGCGATTTTTCCCGCCGCCACCTGCTCAGGGCGTCAGCGGCCGCCGGCGCTGGGGCGATCGTCGTCCCGGGCCTTATGGCCGCAGGCGCGCCGGACATTGCGGCCGCGAGCACCTCGGGCCTTCTGGCCGCGAGCGACCCGACTAAAGGGTCGTCGCCGGCGAAGCTGACCGGTCACATCGTCCGCCCCGGTGACGCCTCGTACACGGATGATCGCATCGACTACGACCAGCTGTTCTCTCACTACCCGCTGGTCATCGTCTTCGCCCAGAAGACCCAGGACGTGGTGAACGCCCTCACCTGGGCGCGGCAGCACAACGTCGCACTGCGGGTACGCAGCGGCCGCCACGCCCTGGAGGGCTGGTCGAACATCGACAACGGCATCGTGATCGACGTCAGCCAGCTCAAGTCGGTCCACATCGACACCGACGCTCGTATCGCGAAGGTCGGCGCCGGCCTGACCCAGTTGGAAGCGGTGACGACGCTCGCCAAGCAGGACCTCGCGGTCACGACCGGAAGCGAGGGCAGCGTCGGCTTGGTCGGTGCGACGGTCGGCGGCGGCCTTGGCCCCCTCAACCGCTGGCTCGGCATGGCCTGCGACAGCCTGATCGGGACCGAGGTCGTCGTCCCGTCGGGTCGCGACTGCGCCAAGGTGATCCATGCCGACCTGAAGGACCACTCAGACCTGCTCTGGGCGCTCCGTGGGGCGGGAAACGGCAACTTCGGAATCGTCACGCAACTCACCTACAAGGTGCGCCCGCTCAAGCGCATCGCCTATGTGCAGGCGACCTGGGACGGCCTTACGGACCTGCATGGGATCTTCGATGCATGGCAGCGTACGGTACCGTTCGCCGACAACCGCCTCGGATCCGAAGTCGAGATCCACAAGTCCCAGATCCTGCTGTTCGCGTGGCTCGCGGAGGGCACGGCGGCAGAGGCCAGGAAGATGCTGGGCCCGATCCTGTCGATCGGCACGCCCGATGTGAAGGTGCAGGTCGGTAACTGGGGCCCCATCTTTGCCGGAGCCCAGGTCCCGCGCTCGCAGGAGCCCGCCAACGTGAAGTTCTTCTCACAGTTCGCCAAGAAGCTGTTCCCGAAGAAGGCGATCGACGTCATCGGCTACTACATGCGAAACGCTCCCACGGAGGACAGCAACTACTTCGTCGATGCCTTCGGCGGGGCGATCAAGAAGGAGCCCCGCGGCGGCACCGCGTTCGTGCACCGCGACGCGATCTTCTACGGCGAGATCGGCGCAGCCTGGGGGACTCCTTCAACGACACCAGGCGTCTGCGACCCGCTCACCTCGACGTGCCAGGCCTGGACCGCCGAATTCAGCCAGGCGATGCGCAGCTTCGTGGACGGTGCCTACGTCAACGTGCCGAACGTCGGCATGCAGGAGTGGGAGACCGCCTACTGGGGGAGACGCCACTTCGAGCGGCTGCGCGAGATCAAGGCGAAGTACGACCCCTACAACGTCTTCCAGTACGAGCAGAGCATCCCGCCCGCGTCACGCTGATCGACAGTGCGCCGTCGGAGCCCCGCCCCGGTCAGGCTCGGCCTTTCACGCAGAAGGGCCCGACGCAGTCGAAGGGGTGTCGTTAGCCTCGATCTTGCATGAGGGATCGTCAGCTTGCTGACGATCCCTGGAGGCCGTTCGGGTTGCCGGGGTCTGGTGTCTCGCTCATGGGGAGCACCGTCTCAGTTTCCGTCTCATTCAGCGACGGTCAGGCCCGTTCGGGAGAGGTCGGAAGCGAGAGGCCGCCCGTCAATCGACCGCAGCCGAACGCAGCCGAACGCAGGTGAACGAGGCCGGACAGAGTCCCGGACCGGACCAACAAACTTGGAAAGCGTGTTGGGGGCAACCCCTCACGAGTTCGAATCTCGTATCCTCCGCCATTGCTCTCACCGGGCAATACGTCGAAGGCCCCCGCAGCTCGCTGCGGGGGCCTTCGACGTATGTGGTCTCAGTGTTGGTCTCAGTTGCACAGAACAGACACTGCGGACTTGCACGGACAGGATTCCCCCGCCGGCCCCACCCGCGACGCAACAGACCGCCCCGCGCTCGATGCCTCCCCACGCGGCATCCGGCAGACTGCTCGGCCGCCACGGAAGTGCTCAGAGGTGCCAGACGAGTTGGTTCATCGTGCAGGAGTATGGACTGCCAGACCTGTTCCTGTAGGGCGCGGATGCACGGTCCGCAGGCGTACATGGCCTCCTGGCCGCTGGCCACACTCACGGGGCCGATCCACAGAACGCGGGTCCAGCCCTGACCGCAGTAGAGCCAGCAGTGCCCATCGGTCCAGGTGTTGCCGTCGTGGGTGTCCGCCGCTGCGGGCAGACCGCCGCGGGCGAACTCGGCGACGTCAATATATCCGGGCGTCTTGACATGCAGCAGGGCCCCGCACGCGGACCCGATGTCGGAAATAAGTCTTTCTACTGGCTGGCCGGGGCTAATGAAGATGGTGTGGCTGATGCTCATGGATCCCCCTATGGATAAGTGAGGTTGAAGTTGTCGCCAACAACATGAATCGTCGGGTTCGGTGGAGTCCTCGAAGTCGCGGTGCGCGGGTCGCGGCCTGCACGGCGCGGGTGCGGGCGCGGGATCCGTGCGGGCGCGATCGTCGTGGGCGTCCTCGCCTGCGCGGCACTGACGCCGACTGCCCTTGAGCTGCGAACTTCCGCGAGCCGCTCGGACAACATGAATGCACTCGCCGCCGTCCTGCGCGAGACCACCCAGCCCGACGACGGCGTGGTCTACCTGTCCGTGAAGCGCAGGGCCTGGGAACTCGCCGATACGGCGCCCATCGCGGGGTGGGATCTCGCACGGGCGCACAACCCGCTCGCCTCGCACAGCCTGTACGGCACCGAAGTGGGCCCCGCGAGCTCCGCGCTCGAATGCTCGCGCGCCACCGGATCAGCGCCGTCGCCTCACCACCCGGCGTCGTTGTGGAGGACGACCCCATGCCCCGTGTGAAGCGGGAGACACTCGCCGACCGCTTCGAGGCGTGCAGCGAGCAATCGGTCGGCGGTTCGGAGATCACGGTGTACGCGCGCCCTGGCCGCTGCTGAGGCCGGATCCGCGAGCATGCCTCGCTTGCCGTCCGTCGCTTCGCACTCCCTCCAGAAGTCCGCCGCGAACAACTTCGTCGGCATGTCCAGGACGTGCTTCTCGCCGCCCATGGACATCACGTAGTCGTCGAACTCCAGCGGCTCCGACGCGCAGAGGATCTCGACGTCGGGCCACAGCTTGCGGGCGGTCGCGAACGACCGCCGTTCCATGTGGGGCTTGGAGACCAGCAGCACTCGGACGAGTACAAGACCGGCACAAGCGGGACGCGATCGAACTTGTGTGCTCTTCGGGACGGACGATGACCGACGTCGCCCGCGAGCACGGCGTCCTCGGCCACACCCGGCGCACCGGCCGTCGCAGCCCGCGTAAGCACATCCGCTGGGCTCCCTCGCGCCCCACGAGGCACGCCCGCACGCCTGCACACCTGCGCCACCAGCAGGAACGGTCTCCCGCGGCGCAGCGAGAACGCATCCATGGTCACGGGGACACTTCCCTGCCGGCCTCATCCCCCACATCCCCCACCCCCGCCACCAAGGCGTGCGCCAATGTCGCCGTATGGGTGAGACTGATCAGCCAGGAGCGGATGCCCGCCGTTTCCGCGAGCGCCGCCGCGCGGCCCGTGAGGTGGAGGGAGGGCTTGCCCGTCGGGGCCCGCCGGACCTCGATGTCCGTGAGGGCCGAACCGGCGAGGCCCGTACCCAGTGCCTTCAACACCGCCTCCTTCGCCGCGAACCGGACCGCGTACCGCTCCGCCGGGTCGTCCAGCATGTCGCAGTAGGCGCGCTCCGCATCGGTGAACACCTTTGCCATGAAGGACGGTTGGCGGGAGAGGACGCCCCGCATCTCCGCCACGTCCATCAAGTCCGTGCCCACGCACAGAACCCGCCTGCCGACCAGGCCTTCTGTCCATGTCAGGTGAGGCGCCACTCCGAGATCCAATCTCCTTGCTGCACGACCGGTCGCAGGCTAGGGTGCCTGCCGCTGCCCAACAATGCACCACGGAACCGAGAGGGTCCCCGCGATGAGTGTGCGGTTCGCGTTCGAGGCCAACCCCAGCCCTGTGAGTCGCGCCCGTCGCGCCGAGATCCTGGAAGATCCCAAATTTGGGCAGTACTTCACCGATCACATGGCCCGTGCCGTGTGGACGAAGGACGGTGGCTGGCGAGACGCCGCCGTCGTGCCGTTCGCCCCCATTCCCATGCACCCGGCCGCCGCCGTCCTGCACTACGCGCAGGAGATCTTCGAGGGAATGAAGGCCTACCGCCATGCGGACGGCTCGGTGTGGACCTTCCGGCCCGAGGCCAACGGCGAACGCTTCAACCGCTCGGCCCGCCGCCTGGCCCTGCCCGAGCTGCCTGTCGACGTCTTCCTCGACTCCGTCACCGAGCTTGTGCGCGCCGACCGCGACTGGGTACCCGACAAGGACGAACAGAGCCTCTACCTGCGGCCGTTCATGTTCGCCTCCGAGGCGTTCCTCGGTGTGCGGCCCGCCGCCGAGGTCACGTACATGGTCATCGCCTCGCCGGTCGGCCCGTATTTCTCCGGTGGCGTCAAGCCCGTGTCCATCTGGCTCTCCCGCCAGTACGCCCGGGCCGGGCGCGGCGGCACCGGCGCCGCGAAGTGCGGTGGCAACTACGCCGCCAGCCTCGCGCCCATGCTGGAGGCCGATGAGCACGGTTGCGACCAGGTCTGTTTCCTGGACGCCGCCGAGGGACGGTACGTCGAGGAACTCGGCGGCATGAATCTGTACTTCGTGACCCGCGACGGTCGTCTCATCACTCCCGAGCTCGGCACCATCCTGGAGGGCGTCACCCGCGCATCCGTCCTCACCCTCGCCAAGGATCTCGGCCTCGACGTCGAGGAGCGGCCCATCGACATCCGCGAGTGGCAGGAGGGCGCCCGCACCGGCGACATCCGTGAGGTGTTCGCCTGCGGCACCGGCGCGGTCGTCACTCCCGTCGGCCGCCTCGTCTGGGAAGACGGCGAGGTGACCGCCCCGGACACCGGCGCCGAGGACTCGGTCACCATGGGGCTGCGCCGCAGCCTCACCGACATCCAGTTCGGGCGCGCCGAGGATCACTACGGCTGGATGCGACGCCTCGTCTGACCCCGTGCGTTCCGGGCAGCGGGCACTCAGGCGGTGGGCGAGGCCGTGAGCAGGCCGTGGCCCACCGCCTCGTTCGGGCAGACCCCGCCGCAGTCGTCGCCGGTCGTCGTCAGCCCCTCCGTCACCGGCAGACAGGCGTCCGCCAGGTCCGCCGTGGTCAGTGCACGACCCTTGCCGATGCCCTGCTGCACCGCGAGCGCCACCACCCCGGCCGCGTACGCCGTCGCCCCCGACGTCCCGCTGGACACCAGCCAGCCGTCGTCGGGGGCGGTCCCGTCGTACGCGCTGTTGCGGCGGTCGAACATGCACCCCGGCTGGGTCGGGAACACGACGTAGTCGCCGTTCGGCAGCATGCCGCACGGCCCGGACAGGTCGGGGACCCGTCGGCCGGGGAAGACGTCCGAGCGGTAGCTGGACGCCAGGTCGGCGGCCCGCCTCCGTCCGTCCGGCCCGACGTGGACCCCGCCCACCGTGATCGCGCCCGGCGTCGCCACCGACTGAAACATGGCGGTACGCCGGTCCGTGGAGCCGTTCCCGGCGGCGAACAGGACCGTGATCCCGCGCCGCACCGCGTTCGCGACCTCCAGGTGGAGGTGCGGCTCCGCGCGCAGGGTGCCCCAGCTGCACGAGATGACGTCCGGCGCCAGCTCCACCGCCCGCTGGAAGGCCGCCACCGGGAAGGAGAAGCTCTCGCAGGCCATCTTGACCATGGTGAGCGCGGCCTCCGGTGCGACCGCGAGCAGCAGCGCCGACATGGCGGTGCCGTGGCCGCGTTCGTCCACGGCGGGATCGAGGGCGGACAGCGCCGGGACGACCGTCGTGCGGTAGCCGTGGGCGCGGTGGTGCGGATGGTCGTACAGGCCGGTGTCGACCATCACGACCCGGACCCCGCCGCCCCGGATCCCGGCCGCGTGCGGTCGGCCGGCCCCCGCGACGCGGACCGCGTCCTCGGGCAGCCACAGGTACCGCGCGTCGTGGGCAAGGGGCGGGGTGGCGCCGACAGGCGCGGCCGGGGTCGCGGCGACACCGCCCGGGGCCGGGGCCCGGGCGCTCAGCTCGAAGCCCGCTCGGGGGACCCGTACCTCCTCGACCAGATCGGTGTGGAGCCGGGAGCGGAGGGGGCCCGCCGCGGCGAACTCGTAGCGGACCGTGCCCCGGATGTACTTGTTCCGCACCGGGCGCACCGGGTGGCCGAAGACCTCCGCGAGCAGGGTGGGGTCACCTGAGACGGTGAGGCCGACCTCGGTCCGTGCCTCGACCGTGAGCCCTTCGCGGGCGTACGCGCCGGCCAGCCGGTCCACGGTGCCGGGCGCCGGGAGGAACTCCGCCACCCGGTGCCGCAGGAGCAGCGCGGGATCGTCGCCGAGCGCGAGCCCGGTGGCCGAGCGGGGCACGACCGTCACCACGCCGCACCGCTCGAAGCGGGCCAGCTCCGCGTCCGTCAACTGGACTCCGTCCCTTTCCCGCTCGCGTCCGCGACCGTCCGCAGCCGGGCGCGGTCGAGCTTGCCGGACGGCGTCAGGCTCACGTCCCCGTCGGCCAGGAACTCGATCCGGGCCGGCAGCATGTATTCGGGCAGCCGCAGCGCGAGTTCACGGCGCAGCTCCTCCTCACGCGGGCCCGTGCCGCCGTCCTGCCGGCCCAGCACGAAGAGCGTGATCGCGCGGCCGGTCAGCGGGTGGGCGACCGGGACCGCGCAGCAGTCCGTCACCCAGCCGACGGCCAGGGTCGCCGCCTCCACCTCGGAGAGGTGGACGAGATTGCCGTTGATCTTCAGGGCGTCGTCGCGTCGGCCCAGGAAGACCAGGGCGCCGTCCTCCCGCCGCCGGCACACGTAGTCGCCGGAGCGGTAGTAGCGGCCCCCTGCGCCGGCCGGGAGTTCGACGACGGACCGGGCCGTACGCTCCGGCTCGCCGCAGTAGCCCACCATCACCTGCGGTCCGCCGATGAGGAGTTCGCCCGTCTCCCCGTCGTCCACCGGCCGCAGTTCGTCGTCGACGACGAGCACGTCGACGGCCGGCAGTGGATGGCCGATGGGCAAGAACTCCTCGCCGTGCTTGCCGGGTGTGTCGGTGAGGAAGAGCGTGGCGCTGTGCGTGGTCTCGGTGGGCCCGTACCCGTGCACGTAGCGCAGTCCCGGTACGAGGGCGGCGAACGCCTCCAGGACCGACACCGGGCACGACTCGCCGCCGAACCAGAGCCGCCGCAGCGAGCCGAGGTCGCGCCGCCCGGCGTCGCTGAACCGGCCCACCAGCATCCGGATCACGGACGGCACGAGCAGCGCATCGGTGATCCGCCACTCCTCGATGGCCCGGGTGATCTGGGTGGGCATGCGCAGCCGGGGCATCAGATGGACGCTGCCGCCCACCAGGAAGGTCGACCACAGGTCGACGACGGAGGCGTCGAAGAAGAGCGGTGCCACGTTGAGGAAGCGCATGCCGTCCTCGAAGCCGACGGTCTCCTGCACCCCGGTCAGCAGGGAGCACATCGACCGGTGGCTGATCACGACGCCCTTGGGGGAGCCGGTCGAGCCGGAGGTGAAGACGACGTACGCGTGGTCGTCGGGGCTCCGGCCGGACCTGCCGGCCGGCCTCGGCTCGGTCTCGGCCACGGGGTCCCAGCCGGTGCCGGTGTCCACGCGGCCCGCGCCCACCGTGACCACCGCCCCGGCCGGCACCCCGTCGATCAGCTCCCGGTAGCAGGGCTGGACCAGGGTGGCCGTGGGCGCGCACGTGCCGAGCATCAGGGCGATCCGGGCCGCCGGCAGCGACTCGTCCAGCGGTACGTAGCGGGCGCCGAGGCGCAGTGTGGCCCACATGACCGCCACCGAGGCGGCGGACTTGTCCATCACCATCGCGACGGACCCGCCCCGGCCCACGCCGAGCCCGGTGAGGAGGTCGGTCAGGGCTTGGACGCGCCGGGCGAGGGTCCGGTACGAGACCTGCTCGCCGGTCTCCAGGTCGACGACGGCCGTGGCCGCGCTGTCCCGCCGCCGCTCAAGCAGTTCGTCGGCGAACATGACGTTCATCGTTCCTCCCGCGGGGCCTCTTCGAGGCGGCGGCGGATCGCCTCCAGCAGTTCCGGGAAGGTGTCCATCTGCTGGTCGTACGAGCCGAAGTGGCCCATGCCGTGCATGGCGGTGAACGTACTCCCGGTCAGCTCGTGCAGTTCCTCGGCGACCTCGAAGGGCACCCAGGGGTCGTCCTTCGAGTGGAACTGCTCGATGAACTGCTGGTTGGCGCGGATCGCGTCCCAGTCCCACGGGGTGTCGAAGAAGCCGCTGCGCCGCTCCAGTTCGAAACCGCAGTCGTGGTGGTGGCCGGCGACGGCGAAGGTGCCGAGGAGCGGTGCGGTCTCCGCGTACCGGAAGGCGGTCAGCGCGCCGGACGAGTGGCCGACGATGACCGTCCGCTCGTCCGGGCGGATGACGTCGGTGAGGTACGGCAGCCAGTACCGCATCCGGCCCTTGATGGGGTCGGGGAAGGTCTCGGCCACCACCTCGACGCCGAGGGCGTCCAGTTCCCGCTTCACGTACGGGAACCAGATGCCCTCGACGCTCGCTCCGGCGTTCCCGTGGATCAGTACCACGCGCACGTCCGAACGGATCTCAGACAGGGGACACCTCGTCGCTGAGGAGTTCCTCCAGGAGACCGGAGAGGGAACTCAGGGTCGCGAAGTTCTCCGTCGTCAGCAGCTCGGGTTCGAGCTCGATGTCGTAGAACGTCTCGAAGCCCAGGGTCAGTTCGATCATCTGGGTCGAGTTGAGCGACAGACCGCCGTTGAACAGCGGGGTGTCGGAGTCGAGTTCGACCTGCTTCTGCGGAAAGATCTGGGCGATCACCGTGCGGAGATCGTCCTCGATCTCCGTCTGGGTCTTGCGGGCGTCCACCGGTGGTTCAGCTCCCCTCGGGCTTGGCGGAGGTGCTCTCCTGGGTGGTCTCCTGCGCCGTCTTCGGGCGGGTCTGGAGGAAGAGCGGGGTCCGCGGGATGTTCTGCGCGTCCTGGTGGAAGGGGTTCCGCTTGTTCTTCAGCGACAGGTACATCGTGCGCCGGGCGCGGGCCTTCTCCTCGTCCGAGTAGAAGAGGAACGCGATGTTGCCGGCGTTCTCCCGGCCGACCTGGGTGAGGGTCAGCTCCTCGTCGGTCTCGATCGCGTAGCCGCCCTCGACCAGCCAGTCCACCTCGCGGCGGTACTTCTCGAAGTTGGCGACGTCGGCCTTGCGGACGCTGCCGAAGACCGGGAAGAAGACCATGACCCGGTTCTCGACCTCGTCCTCGGAGCAGATGCGGCCCTGCTCGATCGGGATGACGCCCTCTTCGACCTCCCGCATCCACCGCTCGACGTCGGTGTGGTTGCGGTAGCTGCGCTCGCCCATGTAGTTCTCGGCGGCCGGGCCGATGCCGAGGGTGTAGCTGGCGCGGTAACCGTTGCCGCCGCAGGCGTGGTTGAGGCCGATCTCGCCCGCGTCGTCGAGGTGGGTGAAGAAGTTGATCAGGAGCTGCTTGTCGTAGCCGTACGCGGCCAGACCGTCCTTGATCTGCCGGTACTGCTCCCGCTCGATGGCGCCCGACGGCTTCACGTCGGCGACCTTGCCGGCCCGGATCTGCTGGTCGAGGCGGGTGCCCTCCCACTGGTTGAAGCGGTACGTCTGCACGAAGCTGGGGCGCAGCTCGTTGCAGATGCCCTCCAGGTCCCGGGCGAGGATCTCGTCGTCCTGCGCCGGCAGGTTGTACATGAGGTCCAGGGCGAAGGTCCGGATGCCGGCCTTGCGGATGTTCTCGGCGGTCTGGTGAACCTGCTCGACGCTGGCCTTGATGGTGAGCTTGCGGCGGATGTCCTCGTCGAGGGTCTGCACGCCGTAGGAGATGCGGGTGATGCCGAGCGACTTCAGCATCTCGATGTAGCCGTCCTTGGAAAGCCCGAGCGGGCTGCCTTCCAGGGAGATGCCGTCGACCTCGCTCAGATCGAACTCGCGGTGGACGGCCTCCAGGATGGTGGCCATCGACTCCTGCTCCAGGGCGGACGGGGTGCCGCCGCCGAACTGGACGTACTTGACCTTCGTTCCCTCGAAGTACTTCGAGCGGGCGTTGCGCTGGATCTCCTTGACCATCGCCTGGACGAAGCGCTTCTGCCGCTCACCCTGGTACTTCGCCGCCGATTCCTTGAAGCAGGCGCAGAAGTTGCAGAAGGCCTCGCAGAACGGGATGTGGAAGTAGAGCAGGATGTCGGTCTGCTCCGGGTGGGACTGGCGGTCCAGGAAGGAGAAGTACTCCGCCTTCTTCCCCGCGGAGTCGAGGGCGTCCTGGAAGGCGCAGATCTTCGGGTAGAACCAGGTGACGTTGGTGCGCTTCTCGGGGCTCTCGAACTCGTCCTTCAGATAGAAGTTCGAGTCGAGGCCAAGCATGAAGGGGTTCTCGACGTGGGTCGTCATGACCTCGGCTCCCGCTCTTTCGGTCAGGAAGGCTGGCTGGAAGGCTCGGTGGGGGCCTCGGTGGGCTCGCCCCTGGTGCCCCGGCTCTCGAAGATGACCGGGTACTTGTTGCTCATCTCGCCGTTGATCTCGATCCACTGGAGTTTGTCCTCCGGCAGGTCGATGTCCACCCAGATCGCCTCGGGCGGGCATTCGGAGACGCACGCGTTGCAGTCGATGCATTCCTCGGGGTTGATGTAGAGCATGTCGGGACCCTCGTGAAAACAGCTCACGGGGCAGACGTCCACACAGTCCGTGTACTTGCAGCCCACGCATTCGTCGGTGACGACATACGCCATGGTTCTCTCCTCCCTCAGGCGTGGACGGGTGCCACTTCGGTGATCCGCCGCATCCAGCCGAACCGGTCGACGGACTCGCCCCGGTGGATGCCGGTCAGCAGGTCCCGGAAGCGGGCGGTCACCGGACCGGCCTCCTCCGACCCGAGCCGGTACTCCTCGCCCTGGTGGCCGAGGGAGACCACCGGGGCCACCCCAGCGGCCGTGCCGGTGGCGAAGCACTCGGTGACGGAGCCGTCGGCGATGCCCTTGAGGACCTCGGCGAGCTCCACCGGCCGCTCGACAGGGGTGATCCCCGCGTCCCGGGCCAGCTTCACGACGGAGTCCCGGGTGACGCCGGGCAGGACGGTGCGGTCGAGTGCGGGGGTGGTCAGCACGCCGTCGATCACGAAGAACGCGTTCAGCTCGCCGATCTGCTGGACGAAACGTCCCTGCGGGCCGTCGAGCCACAGCACGTGGTCGTTGCCGTAGTTGGCGGCGATCTCGCCGGGCACCACGCCCGCCGCGCGACCGCCCGCCGTGTTGAGGTCACCGGTGCCGCCGGGCCAGGCCCGTACGTACCCGTCCAGGGTCATGGCCTTCAGCGGCTTCGCCTCCGTGGCGGCCGGCAGCGACCCGAGCACGTAGAAGAGGCAGTCGTCCGCGGGTGCGGCGGCCAGCCCCGTGCCGTCGGCCGCGAGCACCGCCCGCAGCCGCAGGCAAGCACCCGCCTCCTGCGGCAGCCATCCCTCGTCCAGCTCGATCATCGCCCGGACCGAGCTCCACACCCGGTCGAAGTCGACCTGCGGCATCGCGAGCCGGCGGGCCCCGTTGTTCAGCCGCTTGATGTGGCTGTCGGGACGGAACACGGCGACCGTGCCGTCCGCGAGCCGGTACGCGGCGAACTCGCCGACGACCGTCTGGCCGGAGAGCACGGCGGCAGCCGTGGGCCGCAGCGCCGGGATGCTGTCCCGGTCCGCCACGGTCATCCCCTGCCAGCCGCGCCGCTTGCCGGACCGCATGAAGAACGCGTGGTCGGTGAGGACGGTCCCGGCCGCCGTGTCCGCGTCAGGCCTCGGGCGTGGGGTGGTCGTGGGGGTGACGGTCAGTTCGTTGCTCATGCGCGGACACCTTCCTTGTCCTGGTGGCCGACGCTGTCGACGTCGACCCTTACGTCTGCGAGGACCGAGGCGACGAGGTGCTCGACCCGGTCGAGATCGCCCTCGAAGTGGATACGGGCGACCCGGTTGCTGAAGATGTCGCCGGGGTCGAGCACCGTCCCCGGCTCCGCCTCCGGGAGGAGGCCGCGGAACTCGGCCGCCCGGGTGAAGGGCCCGATACCGGTGAGCGTTCCGGCGAAGGTGCCGGGCCGGTCGGTGGTGACGAACGCGAGACCCGCGCTCACCGGCGACAGCGCGCCGGGGTCGTGCCGCACCCCGCGCGCGGCGTCCGCCGTGGCGGCGCACAGGTCCACGCCGGGTCCGGCGAGCACCAGTTCGGGGATGTTGTCGCCGGCGAGCCGGGCCCCGACCTCGATCAGGACGGGGCCGCGGTCGCGGTCGATCCGGGTCTCGATGTGGAACGGGCCCACCGTGAGGTCGAAGGCGGCCACGACCTCGCGGGCGAACCGCTCCAGGACATCGCCGTGCGGCGAGCGCTCCGGCGCCGTGGCGATGTGGCCCATCTCGAAGAAGTCCGGCGGGGCGGAGAGGAACTTGGTGGTGACGCTCGCGAGGTGCGGGCCGTTGGCGTCGACCCAGCCGTCGAGGGAGAACTCGGGGCCCTCCACGTACTCCTCGACCAGGGCGGTCCGGCGCGGATTCGGGTGGAACAGCACGTCCTCCCCGGGGTCGTGCACGACCGCGCAGGCCCGCGCGTACTCCTCCTGGTCGTGGCAGAGGCTCACCATCAGGCTGCCGCCGCAGTCGACCGGCTTGACCACGACCGGGAACGGCAACGGGCAGGGGCCCGCCGTACCGGGGCCGACCACGACCGAGCGCGGGACGGCGACTCCTCGCTCCTCGCACCGCCGCCGCATGACGTCCTTCTGCCGCACGGCCTCGGCCGCCCCGGCGCCGAGCGCGGGCAGCCCGAGGGTCCGGGCCAGTTCGGCGGCCTCCGGCACGGCGTACTCGAAGCCGGCGATCACCCCGGTGGGCGCGGTACCGGCGTCCGCGACGGCCTTCTCGACCAGGCCGATCAGCCCGGCCACGCCCGCGTCGGGGTGCCAGTCGACGACGGTCGCACCGGACCGCACCTCGGGCGGCAGCAGCTCGGGGAACTGGGTCGGGACGAGGCAGGGAACCCCGGCGGCCACCATCCGGGCGGTGAGCCGGATCCCCGCCGACAGGGGCTGGACGACGATCAGCACGGCAGGACCTCCGAGAACGCACCGATGAGGAACCGCTCGGCGTCGCCGCGGCCGAAGACCCGCATGGACGGGGTCCGGCCGTGGACGGTGCCGAACGCGAGGGCGACCGGCCGGCCGTCCCGCGCAGGGGTGGTCTCCCTCATGCTTGTCCGATCCCTGCGCCGCTGCTGGGGTCGCCTGCGAAGGCCCGGCCGACGTGCAGAGTGAAGACCATGGGCACGGGGCCGAAGTTCTCGATCAGCCGCAGTCCCTCGGATGCCGCGGCAGCTCCCGTTGTCACGCAGGCGTCGTACTGCCCGGCCGCACACAGCGCCGCGGCGAGGGAGTTGCTGCTGGTGAGCGTGACGTCGCCGAGCTCTGCGACCAGGCTGCTGGGCGCCGGGTGGCTGACGATCGTGGTCATGGCGGCGTGGTCCGGGCGCCCGGCCAGGACCATGTCGTGGGTGTCGAGGATGAAGCTGTCGACCATTTCCAGGCGGCGCAGATTCATGAAGACGAGGTCATGCAGCCGGGGGTAGACAGCGCAGGCGAGGATGGCCTCGGTGCCGTCGAAAGCCATCGCGTCGAGACCGTCCTCCACCTCGGCGTGGAGCACCACTTTCCCGGCGGTCCCCCGCTCTGCGAGCCAGTGATGGGCGGCCTTCTCCAGGTTGGTGCCCGAAGGGCCCAGGGTGTGGATCACGGTGACCCTCGACAGTGCGCGCTCTGCGTCGTGCTTCAGGTCGGTGCTGTTGTCGTTCATACGCGACGTCCCCCGTTCTCATCGGCCCGCAGGATGGTCTGTAGCCAGCCATGTGCGTCGGGCGTACGTCCGTGCTGGACGTCGAGCAGGCTGTTCCGTAGCAGCGCGGTCATCGGTCCCTCTCCCCCGTCGTCGACGGTCATGTCCTCGCCACCGATACCGAGCCGGCCCACCGGGACGACCACACCGGCTGTGCCGCATGCGAACACCTCGGCCAGCCGACCGGAGCGGAGGCCGGCGCGGACGGCGTCGATCGTGGTGTGCTCCTCCGCGACCGCGATCCCCCGATCCGTGGCCAGGGTGAGCAGCGAGTCGCGGGTCAGGCCGCGGACGATGGTCCCGTCGCACGGCGGGGTCGTCACCCGGGGCTCCGTCCCGTCGCGCCAGACGAGGAAGACGTTCATGGTGCTGAGTTCCTCGATCCTTCTCCGACCGAGCCCGTCGAGCCACAGCACCTCGTCGTACCCGGAAGCCTGCGCCTCGGAGCGGGTGAGGAGGCTGACGGCGTAGTTCCCGGCGCACTTGGCCTCGCCGGTGCCGCCCCGTACGGCCCGCACCGTCTCGGTCGAGGTGGTCACCGACAGCGGACGGAAACCGGCCCCGAAACAGGGGTCCGCGGGGTAGGCGAGGATCACGCACCGGTAGCGCTTCGAGGGCCGGAGTCCCAGGTCGGGCTCGGTAGCGATGAGCAGCGGTCTCAGATAGAGGCTCTGCCCGTAGCCGTCCGGCACCCACCGCTCGTCGCCCGCGACCAGGGCGGCGCACGCCCGCGCGAACAACTCGGCGGGCATCTCAGCCATCGCGAGCCGTGCGGCGGACCGAGCCAGTCGTCGCCCATGATCCTCGGGCCGGAACAGGTGCACCGATCCGTCCATGGCACGAAATGCCTTCAGGCCCTCGAACACCGCCTGCCCGTAGTGGAGCCCGAGGGTGGCCGGGTCCATCGCCAGATCGCGCCAGGGCTCGACGCGCGGGTCCGACCAGCCGGTGTCGGCGTCCCAGTCGACGACGGCGGTGTGTCCGGTGGAGTGACGGCAGAAGCCCGGGTCCTTGAGGATCGCTTCGAGCTCCGCGGTGCGGTGCGGCTCAGACATGGACTTCGGAGCCCCACAGGTCGAGCGGCGCGATCGGGCCGCCGTACCGGTCGGGTTTGGTCGCGGGGCGACGAAGCAACGTGCCGAAGAGGAAGTCCACGGCACCGGCCCGATAGGCGGCGTCATCCTCTATGCGCTCGATCTCCTCGATCAGACGCACGAGTTCACGTACCGACTGGACGATCCGGGCCTTCGTCCCGAGGATGCGGCGCCCCTGATCGTCCTGGGTGAACAGCCCCTGGGAAGCGAGCCAGGTGCCCAGTGCGAAGCCGGTGCCGGCATCGAAGTTGCGAAGCGGCTCGGGCTGCGCCGGGTAGCGGAACAGCCGTTCCAGGAGGATGTACTCGAAGACGATCGGGCCGTACGGGACCTCTTCCTCGAAGCAGGCGATCGCCGACTTCATGTCGACCTTGAGCTCCTCCAGGAGCCCGGGCCGCCAGGTCGTCTTGATCGCCAGATGCTGGTCGAGGGGGCGCGGGCCGATGTGATGGAAGTAGTCGTGCAAGTACCCCCAGACACACCGCGCTTGGTACGTGTCCTCCGGGTCCACTCCCACGGAGACGAGCTCGTCCTCGCCCATGAAGGGCGAACCGGGCCCGCACAGACGCTCGGTGATCGACAGGGTGTGGGCGTAGATCTCGGTGTGCCGGTTGAAGAAGAACCACGCGAAGCTCTGGTCCGTGCAGGGCGTGGCGGCCGGGATGTTCTCCGGGAAGAACACCACACAGTTGCCCTCCCGCAGGCCGCGGGAGGCGGACAGCAGTCGGGTCGACTGGAAGACGGCCTTGGGGTGCGGGTAGGCGGCCTGCAGCAGGGGCGTGCTGTCCGGGTCCTGGCGGATCACGGAGAACGCCTCGATCTGGACGTCGTGTCGGTCGCTGTTGGGAAGTGTCACGGGTCCCACGTATGCGGCAGCCTCGCCGTCCTCGGGCGCGGGCACCACGTCCCGGGTGCGGTCGAAATGCGGCACGCCCTCACAGCCGGTTTCCTGCCAGGCTCGCAGGTCTTCGCAGGTGGCCGAGATCTGCCGCTCCGACATCAGGCCGTGCAGACCCTCGACAGCCCCACGGATGGCGTCGACGGCGAGACGTATCTCCTCGTCGGATCCGACCGGAGAGCTGCCGCGCACCCCTCCGTCGCCCCCGCGAGGCCCGCTCCGTAACTCCCGGAGACGGTTCACCGCAGGGATGACGCTTCGCTCGAACTCCAGAAGTTCGGCAACAGCACGTGGCTCCACAACACCCCCTGTAAGTGGCTCCAGATGAGACCCACAGGGCAAAAATGCGTCGCTCGCAGCTCACCCGAAGTGTCTCGATCAGGGAAGCTAGCTCCCGAACTCCTGTACAGCAAGGGGTGTTTCGAATACTGACACGTCACACGTGACGGTTCATCGGGCTATGTCCGCCGGAGCGACATCCAGGGGTTGCCGCCGAAAAGGGCACGGGGGACGTCGCGCGGGTGGATGCCACGGCTGCGGACAGTGTGCGGGCAACAGCACGGGCAGGGACGGGTGGTGGGGGGCAAGCACCGGCCGGCGCTCTCCGCGCGGCACCGGCAGCCGGAGACGGACATCTGCGGTTTCACGCACGGCACGGCCGGCTCCCACGACCTGCCCGGAACCAGCCGGCACGCAAGCACTCCAGCAGGATTTTCAGCATCTGAACGTACGGGTTTCACCGGCCGACCGGGTACCGAATTCAAAGAACTGCAAACCAACCCAAAGCACATTAAAACCAACTTTATTCAGGGTGCGATACACACAACCCTTCCGATTGCTTATACTCTGGCCCCGCCCTGCGAGTGAGCGCGTTCGCCACCATCTCGGAATGCGGACATGGTCATGGGTTCGCCCCTCCGGCCGACCTTGATCATTGAAAATCTGTTCAACGAACTTGGTGACGTGGAATACGGGGGAGTATGAGCCGCGAAGCAAGGGAGAGCACGACCGGGGGGAACAGGAAGCCCGGCGCTGGCGATACGGGGAAGCCTGGACACGCCTATATGCCGGGCCCTCAGGTGGCGCGTTTCGTGGGCGGTCGCGGATTGGCCGCACTCGGCGACCAGTTCCTGCT
Organism: Streptomyces brevispora; assembly: GCF_007829885.1. Lineage (NCBI taxonomy): Bacteria > Bacillati > Actinomycetota > Actinomycetes > Kitasatosporales > Streptomycetaceae > Streptomyces > Streptomyces brevispora. Next base: position 3,210,218 of record NZ_VIWW01000001.1, on the reverse strand, counting down.
GTTCGCCATTCCGCTACTCGCCTACAAGCTGACCGGAAGCGCCTCGCAAACCGGGCTGATCTTCCTGGTCGAATGGCTTCCCCGAGTAATTTTCCTGCCCGTGGCCGGGGTGTTCGCGGATCGTATCCACAGCTACATCCTGTACATCGGCTCGGACATCGTCCGCTCCGGGCTGGCGCTGACCGCGTTCACCCTGATGTATGTGATACCCGACGGTAAGTTTCTTACGCTGTGCGTGCTGGCCGCCGGCATGTCACTGGGTGGCGCGCAGTCGTACGTCGCGCTGGAGGCCACGCTCCCCCGGTTCATCCCGATGGACCAGATGATCCGGGCCCAGTCCATCATCCAAGGGACGGAGCAGACCAGCGAGGTGGCGGGCCCCGTGCTGGCAGCGCTGCTCGCCTCGGCACTGCCGACCACCAGTCTGCTCGCGGTCATCGGCGTGGTGTACGGGCTGACCACGCTCAACACCCTGTCCCTGCGCCGCTGGCTGCGGACCGAATCGCTCGCCGGTGCGGCCGCCGAACCCACCACGTTCCGTTCGGTGATCACCGGCATCGGCGAGGGTGTGTCAACCCTGCGGAAGCTGCCCGCGATCCTGGGCCTGGTCGGACTGACCATGACCGTCAATCTCATGGTCGGTATCGGCATGGCCACCAGCGCCGCCACCACCGTAGGCGTGTTCCGCCAGCCGGATAAGTACTACGGAATCCTGAGCACCGGGGCCGGGATCGTCGGCATCCTGACGTTCTTCGTCGTCCCGAAACTGGCCAAGCGGATGAATCCATTCGCCGCCCTGATGACGTCATACTCCCTGATCTGCCTGGGCGGCATCGGAGTAGGTCTGGCGAACACGTTCGCGGAGTACGCGGTGAGCTACGCGGTCCTGCTCGGGACCGTCGGATTCTTTAATGTCATCATACGCACCGAGCGGGTCAGAAGAATTCCGCGCGAGCACTTCGCCAAAACGATCGCCATCATCATTCTCCTCAATCAGCTGTCCTTGCCGATAGCCGGATTCCTGGTCACGCTCCTCACCACTTCCTTCAGCCCCCAGAATATTATTCTGGGTTCCGTCATCGGCTCCGCCTGCGCCGTCGTCCTACTCGTTCCGCTTCTCGCCCATCTAAGGAATTTCCATGCGCATCCTGGTCCTGCACCGAGTCACGGACAAGATGATCCGCTACGCGACCGGAATTGACCACGCGGCACACGACGTCACCTACGTCGGCCCTGCGGACCGGTTGGCCACCCTTCCGCCCGGCCTCCGCTGCACGCTCATCGAGCGCCCCGATACCGGTGACCTCACGGCGGAGGTGCTGGCCGCTGTCGCCGGGCTTCCCTCCTTCGACATGGTGATCGCGCTCTCCGAGTTCGACCTGATAGCCGGCGCCCGGGTGCGGGCCGCCCTCGGCGTGGCCGGTGACCGGGAGGCGGACATCCTGCCCTGGCGCGACAAGGTGGTCATGAAGTCCGCGGCCGCCGCGGCGGGTCTGCGGGTCCCCAGGTTCCTGTCCCTGCCCGAAGCGCTCGACGCCGAGCCCGGTGAACTGCCCTGGGCAGGCGAGACAGTGCTCAAGCCGCTGGATGGCGCGGCGAGCCTGAACGTTCACGTCTACCCGACGCCGGCCGAGGCCCTGGCCGCGGTGCGCGAGGTCGGGGTGCCCGGCGGTACTGAGCTGGAGGGCTTCGAGGTCGAGGAGTTCATCACCGGCCCGATCATCCACGTGGACGGCATGCTGATAGACGGCAAGCCCGTGGCGATCGAGGCCAGCCGCTATGTCGGCACCTGCCTGGGATACGCGGAGGGAACTCCGCTCGGCTCGGTACAGATCGAGCTGACGCCGGAGTTGAGCCGCTGGACCACCGACTGCCTCGCCGCCGTCGGCATCACCACCAGCCTCTTTCACCTCGAAGGCATCGAGACCGCGGACGGACCGGTATTCCTTGAGGTCGGAGCCCGCTTCGGCGGCGCGGACGTGGTGGACACCTTCGAGCTCGCCACCGGACTGCACCTGCCCTCCCGGTTCTTGCAGTTGATCACCGACGGCGCAGACGTCGAGGCGCAGCCCCGGCCCGAGGGCGACGGGGCCCGCTACGGCTGGTTCGTCTGGCCGAGCCATCAACTCGGCGCCGATTTCTGCCGGATCAGCGGTGAAGCGGAATTCCGCGAGAGCCCACTCGCTCACCGGTGGAGCCAGCGGTCCGAGGACGAGCCGATCAAGACGACGCTCAGCTACGCGGACACCGACATTCCTCTGGCCGGCATCGTCGGCCCTGCCGACTCGGCCGAACTCGACCGTTTCCTCCGTGACGCCTTCTCTTCCATACGCGTTGAACCCGTCGCCCCCGAGAAGCCTTCCGGTGAGGAATCGGCCAACTGACCGGACATCAGAGGCGAATGGTCTGGATGGCGTCGCCGCCGGGGCCGACGTGGGCGCTGCGGCAGAGCAGCGGTGTGCCGGTGGTGGCCGCACCCGGGGCGGTGGCGAGGCGGAACGGGTGCAGGACGAGGAACTTGCCGAGCGGCTGTGCGGTGACCGGCCGCCAGGTGCGGAAGGAAACGTTTCCTCAACTCCGCGAGATCACCACGCTCAGCGCCCACGGTCCTCGCGACTCCCACAGATCGCGGGTGTTGCGAGGACCGTGGGGACCGCCGTTGGAACCCAAGGGAAACCCGTGTGTGGCACCGACGACAACCTGTGGGTGAGTCAGCAGAAGGCGCCGGACTCCACCTCGGACTGGAGCGTCTTCGCGAAGATCGTGGAGGGCCTGACCTCCGATCCCGTGCTCCGTGTTCGGACGGCCGCCGAGACGGCGATGCCCCGCGATCGAGCGCGGCGAAGAGCCGCCACTACGATCGCCGACCATGGACTGGGTCGCACGCACCGCGCAGTTGAGGCAGTGGACGAGAAGTGGGGTGCGGGCTCCGCACAAGCCGTTGCTGTTCCTGTACGCGCTCAGCCGGTTCCAGCAGGCCGCCGACGACGAGCTGCGGTACAGCGCGGTGGAGGAGGACCTGCGGCGGCTGCTCACCGAATACGGTCCCGGCAACCGGACGACGCCCGCCTACCCCTTCCACCACCTGGTGAGCGACGGCGTGTGGGAGGTGCGCACCGAGCGCGGGCCGGGCAGCCCCGGAACCGGGGTCAGGGAGCTGCGCGCAACCGGCGCCGCCGGGCGGCTGACGCCGGAGCTACGGGCAGCACTGCGGCGGGCGCCGTCCCTGCTCGGCCGGATGGCACGGGTACTGCTCGATCTGAACTTCCCGCCCTCCCTCCACGCCGAGCTGTGCGAAGCCGTCGGCCTGGAGCTGGAGGAGGCCGGGACCGGGCTGCTCCCGGCCGCGCGCAGGCAGCGGGACCGGCGGATGCGGGAGGTGGTCCTGACCGCGTACGCGTACCAGTGCGCCTTCTGCGGGTACGACGGCAGGATCGGCTCGGTGCCGGTCGGACTTGAGGCCGCCCATGTGCGCTGGTGGGCGTTCGACGGACCGGACGACGTCGAGAACGGGTTGTGCCTGTGCTCGCTGCACCACAAGCTGTTCGACAAAGGCGTACTCGGCCTCGGCGACGGTCATGGGGACGGTCATGGGGACGGCCACCGCATCCTGGTCTCGCAGAGCTTCGTCGGCCGCAGCACCGCCGCCCGCGAGCACGTCGTCGCGCTCGCCGGCCGTCCGGTCATCGGCCCCCAGCCGGGCGTCCGCCCCATCGCCGCCGCCCACCGTTCCTGGCACACGAGCGAGGTCTTCCACGGCAGCCCACGCCCCGCCACGACCGCCTGACCGCCCACCTGCCGGAACGGGCCGGCAACCCGGACGGGGGGCGGCGGACGTCCGGGGGGCTCACCCAGGAGGCTCACCGAAGGGGCTCACCCAGGGGCCTGTCGAGGAGCGGAATCGGCCACGGGCAGCAACAAACAGCGGCAAATGGCTGCAATTGTCCGCGAACAACTCCGCCGACGGTGATGGTGCTGGCCGTCGCACCCCGCGCTCGCGATGATCGGGGCATGACCAAGAGCGACAACGGCCAGGACATCACTCTCCACATCGCCCAGGAGCCGGAGGCGGACAAGCTTCTCGGGCGCAGTCCGCTCGCCGCCCTGGTGGGCATGCTGCTGGACCAGCAGGTGCCGATGGAGTGGGCCTTCTCCGGCCCGTACACCCTTGCGCAGCGGATGGGAGGGGATGATCTGGACGCCCATGAGATCGCCGCGTACGACCCCGAGGCGTTCACCGAGCTCTTCACCGCCAAACCCGCGTTGCACCGCTATCCGGGCTCCATGGCCAAGCGGGTGCAGCAGCTGTGCCAGTTCCTGGTGGCGCAGTACGACGGTGTGGCGAGCGCGGTGTGGAGCGACGCCGCCACCGGGGCCGAGCTGCGGAAGAGGCTGAACGCGCTGCCCGGGTTCGGCACCCAGAAGGCGCAGATCTTCCTCGCGCTGCTGGGCAAGCAGTTCGGCGTCCAGCCGCCGGGCTGGCGGGAGGCGGCGGGGCCGTACGGGGAGGCCGGCTCGCACCGCTCGGTCGCCGACATCACCGGACCCGAATCGCTCGCCGAGGTCCGCATGTACAAGCAGGCGGCCAAAGAGGCCACCAAGGCCGCGAAGGCCGACGCCAAGGCTGATGCCAAAGCCGATGCCAAGGCCGGCGCCAAGGTCAGGTGAGTGGCCCACCCGCTCCGAAGCCCCCCACTCACCCGGAACGGCCCCGCGTCCGCCATCCCGCTACCGCCCGCCGCCTGCCGTCCTCCGTCCAGCCGTCCGTGGCACCGCTCGCACCACCCTCACGCCCCCGAGCGCGCCCCGCCCGCGCCGGCGCTCTCACTCGTCACGGCGTCAATTCCGGAATGGACGCTTATATGCGGTCGCGGCCGGCAGCGCAGTCCCTCCCATGGCTGCGCCCGGAGTCTCTTGACCGGTAGGCTTTCCGTGTGATCTTCAAGCGCATCGGAAATGGGCAGCCCTATCCCGACCACGGCCGGGAAAGCACCCGACAGTGGGCGGATGTCGCGCCGCGCCCGGTCCGCCTCGACCAGCTCGTGACCACGAAGGGCCAGCTGGACCTCGAAACCCTCCTCGCCGAGGACTCCACGTTCTACGGCGACCTGTTCGCGCACGTCGTGAAGTGGCAGGGCGACCTCTACCTGGAGGACGGACTGCACCGCGCGGTCCGTGCCGCGCTCCAGCAGCGCCAGGTACTGCACGCCCGCGTGCTCGAACTCGGCTGAGACACCCCACCGCTCCACACCGGATCCTGCGGGGTTCGTTCGGGTGTTTTCCCACTCGGACGGGTGCGATCCATTGATCATTTAGTAGGCATCATCACCGGGCCGCATTACGCTGCGCCCATGACCATGCTCACTCCCCCCGGCATGGGCGGAAAGTACCGCATCACGGGTGACAAGTACCCGCGCATGCGGCGTCCCCGCCGCCGCCGCAGCAAACTGGTCCTCGTGACCATCTCCTCCGTGGTCGCTCTAGGGCTGGCCGGATGGGGGACGTTGCAGCTCATCGATGTCTTCACGGGCGGCGACAAGACGGCCAGCGCCGCCGACCGCAAGGCGAACTGCCCGTCCGCCAAGCCGTCCGCGCCCGCCGTGGCGCTGCCGAAGCCCGAGAAGATCAAGGTCAACGTCTACAACGCGACACCGCGCGGCGGCCTCGCGAAGGCGGCGGCCGACGAGCTGAAAAAGCGCGGTTTCACCATCGGCAAGGTCGGCAACGCCACCGCCGCGTACGACAAGAAGGTGGCCGGGACCGGCATGCTGCTGGGCGCTCCGACCGCGGTCAACGGCACGTTCCCGGTGCTCGGCACACAGTTGCCGGGGGCCACGACGAAGACCGACGCCCGCAAGTCCACGGACGTCGATCTGATCATCGGTACGAAGTTCAAGGCGTTCAGCACGCCGCAGGCGGCCTCCGCCGCCCTGTCCGCCCTGACAAAGCCGTCACCCGCGCCGTCCACCTGCTGAGGAGGGGACGACGCGGGCGGGGCCGCTCTCGGCGCAGGCCCCGGGTTCTCTCGCCAGGGGCTCTCGTTCGGGGCGGGCCCTAGCCTGCGGTGCCGTACATCCGGTCGCCCGCGTCGCCGAGGCCCGGCACGATGTAGCCGTTCTCGTTGAGCCGCTCGTCGACCGAGGCGGTGACCACGGTGACCGGCGTCCCCGCCAGCTCGCGCTCCATCACCTCGACGCCCTCGGGCGCGGCAAGCAGCACGACGGCGGTGACATCGTCCGCACCGCGCTTGATCAGCTCCTGGATGGCCGCGACCAGGGTGCCGCCGGTGGCCAGCATCGGGTCCAGGACGTACACCTGGCGGCCCGAAAGGTCCTCCGGCATCCGCGTCGCGTAGGTGGACGCCTGGAGCGTCTCCTCGTCGCGGATCATGCCCAGGAAGCCCACCTCGGCGGTCGGCAGCAGCCGCACCATGCCGTCGAGCATGCCGAGGCCGGCCCGCAGGATCGGCACGACCAGGGGCCGCGGGTACGACAGCTTCACGCCGGTGGTGGGTGTCACCGGGGTCTCGATGTCGACCTGCTCGGTGCGCACATCGCGGGTGGCCTCGTACGCGAGCAGGGTGACCAGCTCGTCGGCGAGGCGCCGGAAGGTCGGGGAGTCGGTGCGCTTGTCGCGCAGAGTGGTGAGTTTGTGCGCGACCAGCGGGTGGTCGACGACGTGGATCCGCATGGCCCCCACAGTAGCCGCGCCTCCCGTACCCGTGCGCTGGCATCAACCACGCGTTCGGAGGGAAGGTGGGGGCATACGGATCCAGCCTTGGGGTGATGAGCCGATGCCGGACGGGGCACGACGGAAACGGGACGGGGTGGCCCCGCCCGAGCCGCAGGACGCGCGGGACACCGACGCACAGGAATCCGGTGCGCAAGAAGCCGACGCGCAGGAGACCGACGCGCAGCGCCGGAGACGCCGCGCCCATTTCCTCCGCGAGCTTCACGAGGCCAAGGCGCTGCGCGACCGGGTCCAGCCGCGGCGGGTCAAGGCCGCCCGAATGCGCCAGGCCATGCGGATGCGGACGTTTCGCTGGTAGCCGTCCGGCCTGCGGAAGAACCCTCCAGTGGCCGTGTCCGGGAGAACTGGTGGCCGACGCAACGGCCGAACTGCTCTCGCGAAGCCCTCCTTTCTGCCACGATTCCGGTGGGCGGGACGCAGGGCAGCCGGACCACCGACTGCCCTCCCGCCGGACCGACACCCCTATGACCAGTGGGAGAGTCACGGTGTACTTCGCCGCACTGCTCGCGCGCACCGAAGACGGGTGGGAAGCGAGCGACACGGATCTCGACGATGTGGAGACCCTGTCCGATCTGACGGATCTGGCCCGTGAAGCCTCGGTGGACGAGGACACGGTGCTCGTTTTCATCGAGCAGGAGGACGCCTGGTTCGGCGTCATCCGGGTGGACGGTGAGGAGGACCCGCGTATCTACGTCTCGAACGCCTCCGCCGCCGCCCGCTCCTCGTACGGGGAGATCCTGCTCACCGATGAACTGCTCGGCCGCGAACCCGGGGCCGAGGACTCGATTGCCGCCCTCGAAGAGCTCGTCGGCCTCGACGGTACTGAGGACGGCGAGCCGGACGCCACCCCCGACAACGACAACACCATCGAAGACAACGACGACGACGGGCTCGACGCCGTACCGGCAGGCCCCCTCGGTGACACCGGGGTCCTGTCCGACCTCGGTCTCCCCGAGGCGGAGCTGCTGATGCTGCGGACGGACGCACTGGTGGAGATCGCGGACGCGCTGGGAGCGGCCGAGGTCCTGGAGACCGTCCGTTAAGGTCCGCGGGTGACCGAAGCACCGCACCCGCAAGACCCGCCCCAACCGCACGATCCACCGCACGATCCCGTACGCGACCCGTGGCGGGCGCCCATGCGCCATGCCCTGGACGAGGCCGACCGGGCGGCGGCGGCCGGCGATGTGCCGGTCGGCGCCGTCGTCCTCGCCCCGGGCGGCGCACTGCTCGCCACGGGACACAACGAACGCGAGGCGACCGGCGACCCGACCGCCCACGCCGAGATCCTCGCCCTCCGCCGGGCCGCCGCGGCACTCGGCGAATGGCGGCTGTCCGGATGCACCCTGGTGGTCACACTGGAGCCCTGCACGATGTGCGCGGGCGCGCTGGTGCAGTCCCGGGTGGCCCGGGTCGTCTACGGGGCCCGGGACGAGAAGGCCGGGGCGGCCGGCTCGCTCTGGGACGTCGTACGCGACCGTCGGCTCAACCACCGCCCCGAGGTGATCCCCGGAGTCCTGGAGGCCGACTGCGCGGCCCGCCTCACCGCCTTCTTCCGCGACCGCTGACCTGGCATCCCCGCGTCCGGGGGGTGCCTTCGGGAATCGGATTTCGAAGGACGGCCGGGATGGTCTAAGCTCTCTCTCGGTAGCGTGTCCGAGCGGCCGAAGGAGCTCGCCTCGAAAGCGAGTGTGGGGAAACTCACCGAGGGTTCAAATCCCTCCGCTACCGCAGGTAAATGAAGGGACCGACCCGTTTGGGTCGGTCCCTTCTCTGCGTGTCGGGACGCAGCCGGGCGGCGCCCCGGCGATACGACGCGGGCCCCGGCTCGGGAACGAGCCGGGGCCTGCCTGTTGTACGTGCGTTCAGGTCGGGGGAAGCGGCATCGGGGGGACAAACCGCTCCCCCCGATGAGAACAGGTCCGACCAGCCCTCGCCGCGATCGGGGGATTGCCGCGGCGAGGACCCCACAGAGCGGCCCTGTTCCTCGCCCTGCGGAATTCCACATCCGCCGGGCTCGCCATCCATCCTGCCTCCCCGCAGAAGCCGCACGGCAGGACAAAGGACTCAGACCGTCAGGCCCTTGGTCCCTAAAGTTCGGATGAGTGATCGGAAACAGCAGGCGGATACGGCCATTCGTGCGGATAGACTCGCCCGACTGCACAGGGGAACGAAGGGGAGTCAGGGGCCGATGGTGCAAGCGAAGAAGACCGCTCTCTACCTGATAGTCGTCTTCGTGCTCTACACGATCATCACGTCACCGGAACGGGCAGCAGATCTCGTCCTGGTAGGGTTCGAAGGCGTTTCGAGTGCCGCGCGGGGCGTCGGTGACTTCATGTCCGAGCTCGTGAAGTAGGAGTACCCCGTGATCCGCCATCTGGTCCTGTTCAAGCTGAACGACGGCGTCGAGCGGGACGACCCGCGGGTCGTCGCGGGGGCCCTGGCCTTCCAGGAACTGGCGGACAAGGTCCCGGAGCTGGAGTTCTGGGAGTGCGCCTGGAACATCACCGACCGGCCGATCGCGTACGACTTCGCCATCAACTCCGCCGTCGCCGACGAGGCCGCGCTGAAGAACTACATCGAGCATCCGGCCCACCAGGCGGCAGCCGGTCAGTGGCGCGAATTCGCCACCTGGGTGATCGCCGACTACCCATTCTGACCCCTTCGGCCCTGCGAGCCCCTCACCACAGCGGTGAGGGGCTTTTCTTTGTGTTTAAACCGATTCGACGCCAACACGGCGCGATGGGGTGCTTGCGCATAGTGGACATGTCTTGTGATGCTATGACCGCTTTTGATGGATGAGTTGACCGAAATTGACCGCGAAGGGGTGGCGTCATCGTGCCGGCCAGTGCAGCGCCTCAAGTGCCTCCCCAGACCGTCCAGACGGCACCGGCCGCCCAGACGGCACCGGCCGCCCAGACGGCACCGACCGCCCGTACGGAGCAGACGATCCAGTCGGCGCAGCCGGCGCAGGCGGCGCAGGTGATTCCGTCGGCCCAGCCTGTCCAGTCGGCTCAGCCCGTCCAGACCGTCCAGCCCGTCCAGCCCGTCCAGTCGGCCCAGTCGGCCCAGTCGGCCCAGCAGGCGCAGACGATCGAGACGGAGACGCCCGACGACACCGTCACGCCCGCCAGGACCCGGGGCGCGGACACCAGGGCGCTCACCCAGGTGCTGTTCGGGCAGCTCAAGGGGCTGGAGCCGGGTACCGCGGAGCACGGCCGGGTCCGGACGGCGCTGATCGAGGCGAATCTTCCCCTCGTGCGGTACGCCGCGGCGCGGTTCCGGAGCCGCAACGAGCCGATGGAGGACGTCGTCCAGGTCGGCACGATCGGCCTGATCAACGCGATCGACCGGTTCGACCCCGAACGGGGCGTCCAGTTCCCGACCTTCGCGATGCCCACCGTGGTCGGCGAGATCAAGCGGTACTTCCGGGACAACGTGCGGACCGTCCACGTCCCGCGCCGGCTGCACGAGCTCTGGGTCCAGGTCACCGGCGCCACCGAGGACCTGACGACCGCTCACGGCCGCTCCCCCACCACCGGGGAGATCGCCGAGCGGTTGAAGATCTCCGAGGACGAGGTGCTGGCCTGCATCGAGGCGGGGCGCTCGTACCACGCGACCTCACTGGAGGCCGCCCAGGAGGGTGACGGCCTGCCCGGCCTGCTGGACCGGCTCGGCTACGAGGACCCGGCCCTGGCCGGGGTCGAACACCGCGATCTGGTCCGGCACCTGCTCGTCCAGCTGCCCGAGCGCGAGCAGCGGATCCTGCTTCTGCGCTACTACAGCAATCTGACGCAGTCCCAGATCAGCGCCGAACTCGGGGTCTCCCAGATGCATGTGTCAAGGCTCCTCGCCAGAAGCTTTGCCCGACTTCGATCCGCAAACAGGATCGAGGCGTAACCGAAACGGGTAATCCGCTCCCAGTTCGAACCCGTCGGATCAAATGCGACACACCACTTGTTAAGCGCACAGACTCCCCCGAGAGTTGTCGACAAGTCACTACAGCGCGTTGCCGACATGTGACATTCTGCGGGAACCGCGTTTGCCGCCGCCTCCCCTCCGGTATTCAGGTGGAGGCTGCGTTCCTCCGATGGTCGCGGCCACCGCGACCGTCCGCGACCTCAAGGGGGTGGCATGTCCGCAGAACAGGGCAGCTCGAAGGTGCTCACGCTCACCAAGAGCGCACCCGCACCCGTTGTGCTCACCAGCTCGTCGGAAGCCATCGACACCCGTACGCTGTCCCGCTCGCTGTTCGTGCGGCTCGCCGCACTGGGTCCCGCACCGGGTCCCGATGGAACGGACAGCCCGGAGCGCGTCTATGTACGGGACACACTCATCGAGCTCAACCTGCCGTTGGTGCGTTACGCCGCGGCGCGGTTCCGGAGCCGTAACGAACCGATGGAGGACATCGTCCAGGTCGGCACGATCGGCCTGATCAAGGCGATCGACCGGTTCGACTGCGAGCGCGGCGTGGAGTTCCCGACGTTCGCGATGCCCACCGTCGTCGGCGAGATCAAGCGCTTCTTCCGCGACACCTCCTGGTCGGTGCGGGTGCCTCGCCGGCTTCAGGAGCTGCGGCTCGCCCTCACCAAGACCAGCGACGAGCTCGCCCAGAAGCTCGACCGTTCGCCGACCGTGCCGGAACTGGCCAAGGCGCTCGGGGTCTCCGAGGAGGACGTTGTCGACGGCCTGGCCGTCGGCAACGCCTACACCGCCTCCTCGCTGGACTCGCCCTCACCCGAGGACGACGGCGGCGAGGGCTCGCTGGCCGACCGGCTGGGATACGAGGACGCGGCGCTGGAGGGCGTCGAGTACCGCGAGTCCCTCAAGCCGCTGCTGGCCAAACTCCCGCCCCGGGAACGGCAGATCATCATGCTGCGGTTCTTCGCCAACATGACCCAGTCGCAGATCGGCGAGGAGGTCGGCATCTCGCAGATGCACGTCTCGCGCCTGCTGACCCGCACGCTCGCCCAGCTCAGGGAGGGGCTCATCGCCGACTGACCTGCGCGCAGCCGCGCAAGGGTTCCGAATTGACGGACCGTCAGCCACACTGGCGCGATGCGACGTCAGACATTCGGCCCGCACGGCCGCCGGGGCACCGTGATCGCCGCCTCGGCGGCCGTGCTGTGCCTGGGCGGCACACTGGCACGCTGCGGCGACGGGACGGGCGGCAACGGCTACACGGCCGTCGGCGCGGCGCAGGCGGCCGCCGGAAAGGCGCCCTCAGGGGCGGTGGCGCCCTCGGGGAAGGTCACGCTGATCCCGCTCGACAGGAACGGGGGCAGGGCCGGGAACGGCGACGAGCGCGGGGGCCTCGACGGCGTCGGAAGACGCGGGGGCGGCTCGCCCTCGCCGGGCTCCTCGGCCGCGGTCCACGGGACGAGCGGCGCCGAGGACGGCGGTGCGGGCGGCACCGATGCCGGGCGGCCCGGTGCGCCGGGTCGTACGTCGGACGGGTCCGGCGCCACGGGCAACACCAGCCCCACCGGCAACGCGAGCCCCACAGGCGGCTCCGGTTCCGGCGGCTCCGGCTCCGGTTCCGGCGGCTCCGGCTCCGGTTCCGGCGGCTCCACCGGCCCCGTGACCCCGTCCGCGCCGGGTTCCTCCGCCCCCGCAGGGGCGGCCCTGCTGAAGGTGGGCGCACCCGAGCGCGCGGCGGCGGACGAGCGCTGGTGCGAGAAGGTGACCGTGGCGTTCCGCAACACCGGTGGATCACCGGTGCGTTCGGGCACCGTCACCTTCGCCACGCACATCATCGGCGGGCTGGGGATCGACTGGGCGACCCGGGAATCGACAGCGCCGCTGCCCGCGCCGATCGACGCGGGAGCGGCGCGGAAGAAGACGTACACCGTCTGTGTGGACGCCTGGCGGGTGCCCCTGGGCATGCATGTCGATACCCGGGACGTCACCGCCGTCTGGAAGTGACGGATGAGGACGGGGTGACCGGCGGTCCGGTCAGCTGAGCGCGAGCCAGGCGACCGCGCCGAGGACGACGACCACCGCGACGACCACGGCGATCAGTCCGGTCCTCGGTCCGGACGACACGGCCGCGGGCTGCTGCCGGCGCTGCGGCTCGCCCTCGTCGACGAAGGCGCGGAACATCTGCGTGTTGCCTGCCGGGTCGCTTGTGCCCTCGGGACCCTGCGGGGCGTGGGGGTTGTGTGCCATGTCGCAGGACCCTAGCGAACTCGGCGGGAGTGCCCAACCCCCGGGGCGGTGAAGGCGCGAGGCCGCAGCCGGGGAACCGGTGGGAGAGGAGTGGAGGCAGGAGCGGGGCGAGGAGTCGGGAGAGGAGCGGGGAACGGCGCTGAAGGGGCGAGCGAGGCGCGGGGAATCCTCCCTGCCCGGCGAACCCCGTACCCGGCAGCACATCGCACGCCCCGCGCAACGCCCGCACCTCCCAGGCGAGTTGGGGGTCATGTGGGCTCCCACCGCGCAGCGCTCCCGTATATAAGCGCGAGGGGCGATGGCGCGGCGCTCGCGGGCGGCCCGGTATCGGCCCCCGAGCGAACCGACTCACCCGGAAACCGGGCCCCGGACCGCTCCACCCACGCCTCCCGTGTGGCGCGAGACACATCCGCCACTTTCGCACCGCACACGCTGGGGCTTTGACTCAAGGCCTACGCAGCCTTTGGCGTTCCTTTACTTATGCAAGCCCTTTTTCGTTTGCCTGCGGTAATCAACGACTTCTATGGTTGCCCTAAGCAACAAGATGACGAGTGTGAGATGTCTGGGGGTCCCGTGGCTGCACGGAGTCAGTACGAAGAACTGGCCCGGCAGCTCAGCGCCATAGGCGCCGTGAAGCGAGGACTCGCCCGCATCCTGCCGGCCGAATGCCCCGCGGGCTCCGCGGCCGTACTCGCCCTGCTGAGTCGGCACGGCGAGATACGGATCAGCAGACTGGCCGAACTGCTCGACGTCAACATGTCTGTGACCAGCCGACATGTCGCCCACGTGGCGGAGCGCGGCTGGATCGAACGGTCCCCGGACCCGGCGGACAAGCGTTCCCGGATCCTGCGGCTGACCCCCGCGGGCGAGGGCGTGCTCGACGACCTGAACTGCCGGAGCACCGAAATGTTCGCCCACCATCTCCAGGATTGGTCCGACGAAGAAGTCGGGCAGCTCAACACACTGTTGGCCCGGTTGCGCGACAGCTTCTCCTGTCGCGGATCCGTCGGGCGCGCCCCCGGAGGGCACAGCGGCGACTGCCGCTCCCGGCCGGCCGACAGTCAAGACAGCTCGTACACCGGCACACCCGTGTAACGGGAGCAAAGACAAGGAATTAAATGGCTACGACCACACCGACCGGTGTGCGGGGCGGCCACGCCAAGCACGGAGGGAGCGATTCCTCCGACGGCACGCCGATGACACACCGGCAGATCATGGAAGCACTCGCTGGGCTGATGCTCGGCATGTTCGTCGCGATCCTGTCGTCCACTGTCGTCTCCAACGCCCTGCCGGAGATCATCTCCGACCTCGGCGGCGGTCAGAGCGCCTACACCTGGGTCGTCACGTCCTCGCTGCTGGCGATGACGGCGACCACCCCCCTGTGGGGCAAGCTCTCCGACCTGTTCAGCAAGAAGCTGCTGGTCCAGATAGCACTCGTCATCTACGTCGCGGGCTCGGTCGTCGCCGGTATGGCGACCAGCAGCGGCATGCTGATCGCCTGCCGTGTGGTGCAGGGCATCGGCGTCGGCGGTCTCTCCGCCCTCGCCCAGATCGTGATGGCCGCGATGATCGCCCCGCGCGAGCGCGGTCGCTACAGCGGCTACATCGGCGCGGTCTTCGCCGTCGCCACCGTCGGCGGTCCGCTGCTCGGCGGTGTCATCACCGACACCAGCTGGATGGGCTGGCGCTGGTGCTTCTACGTGGGTGTGCCGTTCGCGGTCATCGCCCTCATCGTGCTGCAGAAGACCCTGAAGCTCCCGGTGGTCAAGCGCAAGGTCAAGGTCGACTGGACCGGCGCCTTCTTCATCAGCGCCGCGGTCTCGCTGCTGCTCCTCTGGGTGACCTTCGCGGGCGACAAGTACGACTGGATGTCCTGGCAGACCGGCGTGATGCTGGCCGGCTCCGTGCTCCTCGCCGTGCTCTTCGTCATCACCGAGTCCCGTGCCAGCGAGCCGATCATCCCGCTGCGGCTGTTCCGTAACCGCACCATCACGCTCGCCTCGCTCGCCTCGCTGTTCGTCGGTATCGCGATGTTCGCCGGTACCGTCTTCTTCAGCCAGTACTTCCAGCTGGCGCGCGGCAAGTCGCCGACGATGTCCGGTGTGATGACGATCCCGATGATCACGGGTCTGTTCATCTCCTCGACCGTCTCGGGCCAGATCATCACCAAGACGGGCCGTTGGAAGGCCTGGCTGGTCAGCGGTGGTTTCCTGGTCACGGCCGGTCTCGGCATGCTCGGCACGATCCGCTACGACACGACGTACTGGCACATCGGTGTCTACATGTTCGTGATGGGTCTCGGCGTCGGCATGATGATGCAGAACCTGGTGCTCGCCACCCAGAACCAGGTCGACCCCTCGGACCTCGGTTCGGCCAGTTCCGTCGTGACCTTCTTCCGTTCGCTCGGTGGGGCCATCGGTGTCTCGGCACTGGGCGCCGTCATGGCGAACCGCGTCACCCACTACGTCAAGGACGGCCTGGCGGACCTCGGTCCCCAGGGCGGGTCCATGGGCGCCGGCGGCGGGGGCATCCCCGATCTGGACAAGCTGCCCGCCCCGATCCGTACGGTCGTGGAGAGCGCCTACGGGCACGGCGTCGGCGACGTCTTCCTGTACGCGGCTCCGGCCGCACTGCTCGCCTTCCTGATCACGATCTTCATCAAGGAGGTCGCGCTGCGGACGACTGCCGCGAGCGACTCCCCGGCCGCGTCCGAGGCTGCGGCACCGGTCGACGCACCGGTGGACGCGGCGGTGCTCGCCGAGGTCCCGTCCGGTACCGCCGCACTGGTCGCCGAGGGAACGGCCGGCGTCACCGCCGTCCCGACCCTTCAGGCCGCTCCGGTGGCGACCGTGCAGGGCACCGCGGTACACGGTGTGGTGCGCGGCGCCGAGGGCGCACCCGTCGAGCAGGCCGCCGTCACCCTGATCTCGCTGGACGGCCGGCAGCTGGGCATCTCGGTCTCGCAGGCGGACGGCAGCTACGGCCTGGGCGCCCCTGGCGCCGGTTCGTACGTGCTGATCGCGTCCGCCGACGGTTTCCAGCCGCAGGCGTCCACCGTGGTCGTCGCCGAGGAGGCGCTCACGTACGACATCCTGCTCTCCGGTACGAGCGGGCTGGCCGGAACCGTGCTGGCCGACGAGGACGGCACGCCGGTCGCGGACGCCATGGTCATCGTGACCGATGTGCGCGGCGACGTGCTCGCCACCGGCAAGTCCGGCGAGACGGGCGACTTCACCTTCGGTGAGCTGGTCCCCGGTGCGGTGACCGTCGCGGTGAACGCGGTCGGGTTCCGCCCGATGGCGCTGCCCGTGGAGGTCGGCGGCCAGGGTGTCACCCGGGTCGACGCCGCGCTGCGGGCCGGTGCGCTGGTGCAGGGCGTCGTACGGGCCGGTACCGGCCTGCGGCCGCTGCCGGACGCCCGTGTCACGCTGATCGACGCGGCGGGCAACGTGATCGCCAGCTCGACGACCGGGGAGGACGGGGCGTACGCCTTCACCGACCTGGACGCGGGCGAGTACTCGGTCGTCGCGACCGGTTACCCGCCGGTGGCAGGCACCCTGACCGTCGCCGGTCGCGGGGTCGACGGCCACGACATCGAACTCGTTCACCCCGGCGAGTAGTCAAGACCCCTGGCGGGACAGCACTTCTAGCGGAGAGGCTGTCCCCGCCGGTGGAAATGGGCCCCGGCGGCGGGGACGGCAGGCAGGGGACGGCCTGCCGTCCCCGCCCCGGGGCCCGACTCATTGAGTGACCTGTTCCGTGAGCGGACGGGTCATTGAGCAAGGAGAGAAAACGGGATGGGACTTCGCGCACAGGTACGGACGCGGGACGGCTGGGCCGTCCAGCACGCGGTCGTGACGGTCACCGACATGACCGGTACGCAGGTGCTGCGGACCGCCACCGACGAGGACGGGGCCGTGTGGTCCGACACCCCGCTGTCCGCGGGCGCGTACACCGTGATCGTGACGGCGGTCGGATACGCCCCCGTCGCCTCGACCGCCCTCGTCACGGCGAGCGGCCGGATCGAGGCCGGCACGGTGGTGCTGGCCCGCCAGGGCGGAGTGGAGCTGCCGCCGCCCGGCGCCTGGTCGCTGGACCCGGCGCACTGCTCGGTGGGCGCGGTCGCCCAGCACCTGGGGATCTCCAGCGTGCGCGGCCGGTTCACCGAGTTCGGCGGCCGGATCGAGATCACCGAGGACGTGCAGCGGTCCCGGGTGGACGCGGTCATCAGCGCGGCCAGCATCGACACCGGCAACGGCATGCGGGACAAGCACCTGCGCTCCCCGGACTTCCTCGACGCGGACCGGTTCCCGGAGATCACGTACCGCTCCAGCGGACTGACCCCGGCCGGCCCCGACCGGTGGACCGTGCACGGCCAGCTGCTGATGCATGGGGTGGAGCGCCCCATCGACCTGGACCTGAGCTACCTCGGCACCGGCCCCGACCCGTGGGGCGGGGTGCGCACGGCGTTCCGGGCGACGGCCGAGCTGCGCCGCGACGACTTCGCCATGAACTACAACCAGGTGGTCCAGGCGGGCATCTCGGCGATCGGCACGACGCTGCGGGTGGAGCTCGACATCCAGGCCGTGCAGGGCGAGTCCCTTCCGGCCGCGTAGCCGTCCACGGCCGGAAGGTCTGTTTCCTTCCGGCCGCGTAGCCGTCCGCGGCCGTAGGGTCTGTTCCATGGCATCCGACATCGCGACCAACACCAACGTGGAACTCGACGAATTGCTGGCCTTCGTACGGCCCAGGCACCGGGCGATCCTGCTGACCACCCGGTCCGACGGCCGCCCCCAGGGCTCCCCGCTCACCTGCGGCGTCGACGACGCGGGACGGATCGTCGTCTCGACGTACCCCGAACGGGCCAAGACCCGCAACGCCAAGCGGGACGAACGGGTGAGCGTGATCGTCCTGTCCGACGAGTGGAACGGGCCGTGGGTGCAGATCGACGGCTCGGCCGAGGTGATCGACTCACCGGAATCGGTCGAGCCGCTCGTCGAGTACTTCCGCAACATCTCGGGTGAGCACCCGGACTGGGACGAGTACCGGGCGGCGATGGTGAAGCAGGGGAAGTCGATCATCAGGATCACTCCCGAGCGGTGGAGCCCGGTCGCGACGGGCGGCTTCCCGGCCCGCTTGGCGTCCGACGGCTGACCCGGTGACGGGCGGGGGCTCGCCGGCCGACCGGGCAGCCCCTGTCGGCCGGGCACCCCCGGTCGGCCGGGCGGTGACGGCGGGCGCGGGCAGCCCGGCCGGGGCTACCCGCGGCCGCGCATCGCCTCGATGCCCGCGATCAGCAGGTCGAGGGCGAAGGTGAAGTCCCGTTCGCGCATCTCCTCGACGGTGTCCCCGCCACGCGCCTCCATCAGGCCCTGCGAGGCCGCCATCAGTTCCGTCAGCTGCGGCTGGGCACTGATCGTGCCCAGCGCCTGCTGGTAGAACTCGTCCTGGCTGAGCCCCGCCTCCGCGGAACGCTGCACGACATGGCCCTCGATGGTGCCGAATCCGTACACGAACTGGAAGACCGCCGACATCGCGCCCGTCTGGTGCCGCAGCGGCAGTCCGGTGGCCCGGACGACGTCCTGCATGGCGTACGAGAAGAGCATCGAGTGCGGGCCGATGTTCAGGAAGTTCCCGGCCAGCGCCGACGCCCAGGTGTGCCGGACCAGCATGTTCCGGTAGCTGGTGGCCAGTTCGCGCAGCCGTTCGCGCCAGTCGGCGTCCGTGCGCGGGGGCGCGATCTCGGCGAACACCGAGTCCAGGGCCAGCTCCAGCAGGTCGTCCTTGGTGTCGACGTACCAGTAGAGGGACATCGCCGTGACGTTCAGCTCGGCGGCGAGGCGGCGCATGGAGTACTTGGCGAGGCCCTCGGCGTCCAGCAGCCGGACCGACGCTGCGGTGATCCTCTCCCGGTCCAGCCCGGCCGGCTGGTCCGGTTTCCGGCTGCGCGTCGGTGACCTGCCGTCGAGCCACACACTGGTCCTGGCAGGGTTGTTCACGCGATCGGCCGCGGACACCATGGCGCACTCCCTTGTCTCGCCGGCGGGACGTACCGGGTATGTGCTCCATGCCAAAAAACGGAGTCGTACGGTCCGGTACGTCCCACCCGATGCTATGCCGCTGCCGCGGCCGGATCAGCCCGAGCCGATTCTCCTCGCTCCGCACGGCGCAGCAGCACCGCGGCCAGCAGCCCGCCCGCCAGCACCGCCGCCGCCCCGGCCAACTGGCTCGTCTCCAGCCCCGAGGCGAAGGCGTCCGTGATGCGCCGGCGCTCCCCCTCGCCGCTCGCGGCGGCCAGTGCGGCGGGCAGCGAGGCGGCTCCGACGGCCGTCGGAACGAGAGCGGCGAACCGGGAGTTCAGCACGGCGCCGAGCACCGCGACCCCGAGGCCGTTGCCGCATTCGGCGAGGGTCCCGTTGACCCCGGCGCCGACGCCCGCCTTCTCGGGCGGGATCGCGCTCATGATCGCGTTGGCCATGGCGGGCATGGCGAGCGCGATGCCCGCGCCCATCACGACGAGGCCGAGCAGCATGCCGCCGTAGCCGTCCCGGCCGAGCAGCGCGATCGCGGCCAGACCGGCGGCCAGCAGCCCCATCCCGGCGGCGATGGTGACGGGCGTGCCGAGCTTGGGCACCAGCCGTGCCCCCAGCCCGGTGAGGTTGAGGACGATGACGCTCACGGCGAGCGGGGCCGTCCGCAGACCCGCCTCCAGCGGACCGTGACCGAGCACGAACTGGAGCTGCTGGGTGAGCAGGAAGAGCGAGCCGCCCATCCCGAACGCGACCAGGATCGCGCCCGCCACCGCACCGATGAACCGCTGGTTGCGGAAGAAGTGCATGTCCAGCATCGGATACGGGATGTGCAGCTCCCACCGCACGAAGCCGGTCAGGACGGCGACCCCGATGAAGGCGGTCAGCATCACCTGCCCGGACGCCCAGCCGTGCCCCGGACCGGAGATGATCGCGTACACGACCGCGGCCATGCCGATGGTGGACAGCAGCGCGCCGAGCAGGTCGGGGCGCTCCCCGGTCGAACTCCTGGACTCCGGTACCAGCCGTGCCACGGCCACCAGTCCGATCACGGCGACCGGGATGTTGATCAGGAAGATCGCGCCCCACCAGAAGTGGTCGAGCATGACCCCGCCGATCAGCGGGCCGACGGCGAAGCCGAGGGAGCTGACGGTCGACCAGACGCCGATCGCCTTCACCCGCTCGGTGTCGTCGAAGATCTGGACGACGACAGCCAGCGTCGTGGTCATCAGCAGCGCACCGCCGATGCCCATGCCGGCCCGCGCGGCGATCAGCTGCGCGGACGACTGGGCGAGCCCGGCCACCAGCGAGCCGATGCCGAACAGCGCGAGCCCCGTGATCAGCATCTTCTTGCGGCCGTAGCGGTCGGCCGAGCTGCCGGCGGTCAGCAGCAGACCCGACTGGACGAGCGAGTAGGCGTTGATCATCCACTGCACATCGGCGGTGGAGGCGTCCAACTCCCGGGTGAGGGAGGGGATCGCGACGTTGAGGACGGTGTTGTCGAGCAGCACGGTGAGCTGTGCGAGGCAGATGACACCGAGGATCAGCCAGCGCTGGGGATGGCTCGTCGGCGAGAGGTGGTTCTGCTCGGCGGCTGTCGCCGTCATACGGACTCCCGGACGTTCGCTCATGGCCCTATACGGTGTACAGGGAAGTTGCTGTACACCGTAAAGGCGCTCCGGACCGGCGTACAACCGACTTACCCGCGATACGGTGCCGATCGCTGATCCGACAAGGGCTGGAGTGGTATGTCACTGCGTCGCCGTACGGTGGAAGTTCTGCTTGCCGCAGGCCTGTTGGGGACGACGCTCGTGCCTCCCGCGACGGCCGCGGGGCACGGTCAGGAACGACTGGTGCCCCTGCGTGTCGCCACGTACAACATCCACGCGGGCGCCGGCATGGACAACGTCTTCGATCTCGACCGGCAGGTGGCCGAGCTTCGCTCGCTGGACGCGGACGTGATCGGGCTCCAGGAGGTCGACGTCCACTGGGACACCCGCAGCCAGTGGCGGGACCTGGCGGGTGAGTTGGCCGGCCGGCTCGGCATGCGGGTGTCGTTCGCCCCGATCTACAGCCTCGATCCGACGACGCCGGGTGCGCCGCGGCGCGAGTTCGGGGTCGCGGTGCTGTCCCGGTACAAGATCGTGAGCGCCGAGAACCACGACATCACCCGGCTCTCCACCCAGGACCCGAACCCGACACCGGCGCCCGCGCCCGGCTTCGGCGAGGTGGTGCTCCGGGTGAAGGGGCTGCCCGTGCACGTGTACGCGACACACCTCGACTACCGCGGCGACCCCTCCGTACGGATCGCCCAGGTGGCCGACACCCGCCGGATCATGGCCGAGGACCAGAAGTCGGAGCGGCGGCCGGTGCGGCAGATCCTGCTCGGCGACTTCAACGCGGCGCCGACCGCTCCCGAGCTGGCCCCGCTGTGGGAGAACCTGACGGACATCGAACCGGGCGGCCCCACCTTCCCGGCGCTGAACCCGGTGCAGCGGATCGACTACGTGGCGGTGTCGACGGACACCGTGCGGGCACGCGACGCGGCGGTGGCCGAGACGCTTGCCTCGGACCACCGCCCTGTTGTCGCGGACCTGTTGCTGCGGCGTTAGGTGCCCGCTGCGGCGTCAGCAGCCTGCTGAGGGATGGGCGACCTGATGTGGGATCGGCTGCCTGTCGTGGGGGAGGCCGCGGTCCCGGCGGCGACGAGCCCGGCCCCGGTCACGCAGACCTCGACGAGGATCAGGGTGCTGAGGGCCTTGCTCACCTCGGCGGTGGGAATCCCGACGAGGACGGTCGCGCCGTCGCTCACGGGGACGGCCTCCACCCGGTAGCCGCCGAGTCCGGGCAGCTCGACGTCGTACGCGTGCCGGTCCGCGCGGACCCCGGCCGCCTCCAGGGCGTCCTGCTGCGTGCCGGTCAGCGGCACGTTGCTGGGCTGCGCGCCGGGCCCGCCGTCTCTCACGACCACCGAATCGGTGACGGCGCCGTCCGTGAGGACGACGCCGAACGTATTGATGGGCCGGCCTCCCCCGCCTATGAATCCGAGCGGCTCCTTGTTCTTGAACCCACCGGGAACGGGCGCACCCGACAGGTGCTCGGCCCGGACGGCGATGTCGCGCAGCTGGTCGTCCAGCTTCCTGTACATGTAGCTGCGGAAGGCGATGGCGGTGACCGAACCGATCACGGCCGCGACGACCGCGATCAGCGTCACCGCGGAGACGACGAGCCGGGTCCGCAGCGTCCACGGCCCCTTCCCGAGCAGCTTCATACCGCTACTCACCGGGCTTGATGAGATATCCCGCCCCGCGCCGGGTGTGGATCATCGGGGTCCGGCCGACGTCGATCTTCTTGCGCAGATACGAGATGTAGAGCTCGACGACGTTGGCCTGGCCGCCGAAGTCGTAGTGCCAGACGCGGTCCAGGATCTGCGCCTTGCTCAGCACCCGGCGCGGATTGCGCATCAGGAAGCGCAGCAGTTCGAACTCGGTCGCGGTGAGATGGATGTGGGCACCGCCCCGGCTCACCTCGTGGCTGTCCTCGTCCAGCATCAGGTCGCCGACGACGAGCGTCGACTCGCTGCGTACCGCCGCCGTACCGGACCGCCGGATCAGCCCGCGCAGCCGGGCCACGACCTCCTCCAGGCTGAACGGCTTCGTGACGTAGTCGTCGCCGCCCGCCGTGAGCCCGGCGATCCGGTCCTCGACGGAGTCCCGCGCGGTCAGGAACAGCACGGGTACGTCGGAGAGCTCCCGGCGCAGTCTGCCCAGGACGGCGAGCCCGTCCATGTCGGGCAGCATCACATCGAGGACCACCGCGTCGGGCCGGAAGTCACGGGCGGTACGGACGGCACCGGCACCGTCCCCGGCGCTGCGCACCTCCCAGCCCTCGTAACGCAGCGCCATGGAGAGCAGCTCGGCCAGCGGGGCCTCGTCGTCCACGACCAGAACCCGGACGGGGCTGCGGTCCGGCCTGAGCAGTTCGGTACGCCCCTGGGGCGCGGTCGTCGTCGTCATGCCCCAACCCTGTGAGACGCCCCTGAGAGAGTTCTTTTCCGATTCTGTGTATTCCCTGAGAAAGACACGGGAGCCCGGGACCTCACCGCCCCGGACCGCCCCGGGCCGCCCTGGGCCGTCTCGGCGCCTCAGCGCCTCAGCGCCTCAGCGCCTCAGCAGTCGAACAACGCCTTCGCGTTGTCGTGGCAGACCGCCCGCAGCCAGTCGTCCCCGAGCTCCATCCGCTCCAGGGCGCGCAGTTGGTGGGCGTACGGATACGGGATGTTGGGGAAGTCCGTCCCCAGCAGGATCCGGTCCCCGAGCGCCGCGAGCCGCCCCCGATCCGCCACCGGGAACGGGGTGAAGTCCTCCATGAAGTCCGTGAACGCCATCGTCGTGTCGAGCCGCACCTGCGGGTACGCCTCCGCGAGCGCCAGGAACTCCGCGTACTCCGGCATCCCCATGTGCGCCACGATCAGCCGCAGCCGGGGATGCCGGGCGAGCAGCCTGCCGACCGGTTCCGGCCCGGTGTGCTTCCCTGGCGCGGGCCCGGACCCGCAGTGCATGACGACCGGGACCCCCGCCTCGGCGAGCAGCCCCCACACGGGTTCCAGCAACGGATCGTTCGGGTCGTACGCCCCGACCTGGAGGTGTGACTTGAAGACCCGCGCCCCGGCCCCGACCGCCTCCGCCACGTACCGTTCCACGCCCTCCTCCGGGAAGAAGGTCGCGGTGTGCAGGCAGTCGGGCACCCGGTCGGCGAACCCGGCCGCCCAGCCGTTCAGCCAGGCCGCCATGCCCGCCTTGTGCGGGTAGAGCATCGAGGTGAACCGGAGCACGCCGAACGAGCGCAGCAGCGCCAGCCGTTCGTCCTCCTCGTGCCGGTAGGCGATCGGCCACTCCATGCCGGTCAGCGGACCGGCGGAGTCGAAGTAGGCCCAGACCTTGCGCAGCACCTGTTCCGGCATGAAGTGCGTATGGACGTCGATGAGTCCCGGCAGCCCGAGCCGCTCCCAGAACCGCACCACGTCGTCGCGGCCACCGAGGTCATCACTCATCCGGCACCCTCTCCTGTTCGTCACACGCCGCGGTCGCCTTTTCACACGATCCCGCAGTCGTCTTTTCGCCTATTCGCCTATTCGTCTTTTCACCCTTCGCCCGACGATCTCAGAACAGCCCGTCCTGCGACGCGCCACCCCCGACCGCGACGGTCGGCACACTCACCCCGGCGTCCGGGCCGGCCGCGGCGAGCGCCCATCCGGTCATGAGCCGGGTGTCCACCACGACGACGCCGTCCGCACCGGTCTCCAGATGCAGATCCGGCCCGGCCGCCGCGACCAGCCGCCCCGCGACCGCGCCCCCGCCCACCAGCCCGGTCACCGCCCGCACCACCCCGACCGGCCCACCGCCCCCAGCGCGCTCACCACCCCCACCGATCCCGAAGATCCCCGCATGGTCGGCGGCCTCGAACGGCAACCGCTCCAGCGCCTCGGGCCAGCCGCCCCCGTCGAGCGCCACCGCCCGCCCGTACAGCTCCGCCACCTCACCGGCCCGCTCGGCCGCCCCCGGAAGCTCCGCCCGCACCGCCCGCTTTCGCGCGTACGGAATCCGGTCCGGCACGCCGAGCGCGGCCCGCAGAAGTTCCTCGGCCCGGCGCGCCGCCATCAACGGCCCCCGCCCCAGCCAGCTGAAGACCACCGCCCCCTGCTCCCGCAGCCGGGCCGCACCCCGCTCCTCGCCGGTGATCCCCACCTTCACCAGCCCGGGCCCGAACCAGGCCAGGTACACGCGGTACGTGCGCGGATCATCGGGAATCGTGTCGGCTGCCACCGAGTGCGCCCGGTCCAGCCGCCCGCACTCCGGACACCGCCCGCCCGTGCTCCGCGCCGCCACCACGGCCCCCACCGGACACACATTCCCCCGAGCCCCGGAACAGCCCCGCACCCCCTCGGCCCGGAACCCGAACTCCGTCCCGTAAGCCAGCGCACTCCCCCGAACCTCGCGCCCCTTCCGCCACCCGAGCACGGGACCGCCCCGCTCCTCGGGCCACCGAAGCCCGGTGCACTGCCATTCCATGGACGAACTCCCCGGCTGCTGTGACTGCGTACGGATGCGCCTGCTGTACGGACAACGTGCGCGGGGCCGCCAGGATTTCGCCCGGCGGCCTCGCGCCGTGGAGCTAGGATCCGGGCCATGCCCCTGACCGTGAACGACGTGGAGCGGTTCGAGGCCTCCAGGCCCCGCATGGAGGCCATCGCCTACCGCCTCCTCGGCTCCGCGAGCGAGGCCGAGGACGCCGTGCAGGACACGTTCCTGCGCTGGCAGGCCGCCGACGTCGACCGTATCGAGGTCCCCGAGGCCTGGCTGACGAAGGTCCTCACCAACCTGTGCCTCAACCAGCTCACCTCGGCCCGCGCCCGGCGCGAAACCTATGTGGGCCAATGGCTTCCCGAGCCGCTGCTCGCCGGGGACTCGATGCTCGGCCCCGCCGACACCGCCGAGCAGCGCGAATCGGTCTCGTACGCGGTCCTCGCCCTCATGGAGCGCCTCTCCCCCAACGAGCGGGCGGTGTACGTGCTGCGGGAGGCCTTCGGCTACCGGCACCGCGAGATCGCCGAGATCCTCGACATCACCGAGGCCGCCTGCCAGCAGATCCACCACCGCGCCGGGAAGCACGTCGCGGAGGGCAGGACCCGCACCGAGGTCGACGAGGCCACCGCCCGGCGGATCGTCGAGGAGTTCCTCGCGGCCGCCACCAGCGGCCGGACCGAGCCGCTCGTGCGGCTGCTCACCGAAGACGTCATCTCCATCGGCGACGGCGGCGGGAAGGTCCCGGCCCGTGCCAAGGCGTTCGAGGGTGCTCTCGCGGTCGCGACGTTCATGCGGGGCCTGTTCAAACCCGGCAAGGCCAAACGCGCCCTGGTCGGCGGCTCACCCGAGATCCACATCACGACCGCCAACGGCGCCCCCGCCGTCGTGGCGGTCTTCGAGGGCCGGGTCATCGGCGTCATGTGCATGGAGATCACCGCCGAGGGCATCGCCGCGATCCGCAATCAGGCCAACCCCGACAAGCTCGAACGCGCGACCCAGCACTGGGCGGCCGCCGGCGACCACGGAGACCCCCTGTTCACCGCCTTCTGAGCACCACCGCCCCCCACGTGAGGTGCATCACATCCCACTCCTGTCAGGAAACGGCGGGCTGCCCGGTTCAAGGGGCGAACCCGCGAGACACGAGACAGGAGCAGGGACATGCAGCACCGAATCATCGTTCTCGGAGCCGGATACACCGGAGCCATCGCCGCCGGGCGCCTCGCCAAGCGACTGCACCGCGAAGACGTCGCCATCACCCTCGTCAACGCCGAGCCCGACTTCGTCGAGCGGGTCCGGCTGCACCAGCTGGCAGCCGGCCAGGACCTCAGGCCGCGGCCGTTCAGCGAGATGTTCGCGGGCACCGGCGTCGAACTGAGGCTCGCGGAGGTCACCGGCGTCGACGTCGACCGCAAGACGGTCGCCGTCATGGACACGAACAGCGCCGAGGAGCTGGAACTGGAGTACGACAGCCTCGTGTACGCCCTGGGGAGCAGCTGGAACAACCAGGGCGTGCCCGGCACCACCGAGCACGCCCACGAGATCGCCGGCCGCCCCGGAGCACTCCGGCTGCGCGAGCGCCTGGCCCGCCTGGACGCGGGACAGCCCGTGGTCGTCGTCGGCGGCGGCCTCACCGGGCTGGAGGCCGCGACGGAGCTCGCCGAGGCCCGCCCGGACCTCGACATCACCCTCGCCGCCCGCGGCGGGCTCGGCGACTGGCTCTCACCCAAGGGCCAACGCCACCTGCGGCAGGTCTTCGACAAGCTCGGCATCACCGTGCACGAACACACCGCCGTCACCGCCGTCGAGCCCGACCGTGTCGCCACCTCCGACGGCCGCTCCCTCCCGGTCGCGGTCACCGTGTGGACCACCGGCTTCGCGGTCCACCCGATCGCGAAGGCCACCACCCTGGAGGTCACCGGCACGGGCCGGATCGTCGTCGACGGAACCATGCGCTCGGTCTCGCACCCCGACGTGTACGCCATCGGCGACGCGGCCATGGCGATGGGCCCCGGCGACAAGCCCCTGCGGATGTCGTGCGCCTCGGGCACCCCCAGCGCGTGGCACGCCGCCGACTCCATCGCGGCCCGCCTGACCGGCGGCAAGCTCCCGAACGCCCCGATCCGCTACTTCAACCAGTGCATCTCACTGGGCCGCAAGGAAGGCGTGATCCAGTACGTCACCGCCGACGACCGCGCCGTCCGCGCGGCCCTGACCGGACGGCTCGCCGCCGTCTACAAGGAGCTGGTCTGCAAGGGCGCGGTCTGGGGCGTCGCCAACCCGACCCTCGGCATCCCGACCCGGCGCCGCCGCATCGTGCGCCAGCCGGCCCGGGAGAGCTCGGCCATCCAGGCACAGGCCTGACCCACACCCCGGACCAGGCACACGCGATGCCGCACCGCCGAGATCCCCGAACACCCGGGCGAACCTCGCGGGCGGCATCGAGTGGGCCGCACCGGCGGGCATGGACGCCGCACTTCGCGTACTTCGCTGCGGTACGGACAACCCGAGAGGCCCTCAGTTCCGGCCCGCTGTGGAGGGGGCCGACCCGTTCGAGCTGGGCCGGGCCGGACCATCCCGTCGAGCGTCCGAAAGGTAAAGCCCATACGCCTCCGTCGCGTGACATACGGAAGGGCACATCCCACTGTCAGAAGTGCGGATTGAGGTTGCCCAGGGACACGCGGGGCCAACGGGGGCAGTGCCCCTGCGTGGACACGAAGTAGCAAACCGTCGTGGCAGCGATGTCACCGTGGGTTCAAATCCCACACCCACCGCACGTGAACGGCCTCTTACCAGCCGACTCGGGCAGGTGCCGTGACTTCGCCCGGTAGAGGATCTGTCCGGCCGATCATGAGGGTTGCGGGGAAGCGCGTGGACGCGCAGCGCGCCGGGTGTCATGATCACGATGGCGTCCGGCGCGAGCCCGGTGCGCAGGGAGGGGCCATGAAGCTCTACGTCGCCATACCTGTTGTTCTGCTGGCGTTTCTCATCGCCGCCTCCGGCATAGCGGCGATCACGCGTGGCTGGGTACTCCCCACGAACCGGCGAACGGTCCACCATCCTCGCCTCTACGGCTGGGGCCAGTTGCTGGCTGCCTGCGCCCTGTGCTCGCAACAGGTCTTCTTCTGGGTGCCCAACGCCCCCGGCACCCGCCAGTGGGGGTCACTGAGCGGCAGCGCGCTGCTGCTGACCGGCCTCATCGTGATGATGCTGAGCTATCGCACGGGCGGTAATCGGCAGGGCAGTGGCACGCCCTGAGAGGGGCGTCTCGCGAAACTCTCCCACTTCCAAGCCGTTGACCGGCAACAATTTAGAAGTCCGGCTGGAGTACTAGTCTCCGACGAAGTACAGATATCCCGATTTGCGGATGGCCAGCTGAGCCGCCGCAAGTATCTGCTGGATTGGTGCGGTTGCCGTACTTCGCTGCTGTACAGCCAACGCGAGAGGCCCCCAGGATCTCTCCTGAGGGCCTCTGGCCTGCTGTGCACTCGGCAGGATTCGAACCTGCAACCTTCTGATCCGTAGTCAGATGCTCTATCCGTTAAGCTACGAGTGCTTGGCGTCCCGGGCTTTTCTGCCCCGTCTGCGTTGCGAGAACAACATTACATGACCTGCGCCGTCACGCGAAATCCATTAGCCGTACCGCCGCTGAGCTGTGGAAACGCCGGTTTGGCCGCGTCCGACCCCAGGCCGGTTCCGACCCGTTCCGCCCCGTTTCCGGTTGGGGAACGACCGAAGCCCCGGCCAGTGGCACGGGGCTTCGGTGATCAAGCGGAGGCGGAGGGATTTGAACCCTCGATGGGCTTTAAGACCCAAACCGCATTAGCAGTGCGGCGCCATAGACCGGACTAGGCGACGCCTCCAGCACACCCCGCGCGAGCGCGAGTGGTGCGTGCAGATGATGACACAGCTGCGTGCTGCGTCACCAATCGCTGCCTACGTTACTAGGCCGTTGGCCGCGAGAGCAAAGCGCTGCGGTTGCGCAACGCCGTGGCGTGCGGAGCGTTAGTCATGCGGGGGCGCCGCCCCTGCCGTTCCCCTCCGTCGTCGGCCCTGCCGCCGACGTGCACGACCACAGGAGCTCGCATGCTGCGTCGCCTCGCCCTCACCGCCGTCGTGTCCCTCGCCGCGCTGTCCGCCGCCGCCCCCGCCGCAACGGCCTCGGCCGGCCCACTGCCGCTGCCGCTGCAGTTGCTGCCGCTCCCCGTACTCCAGGGCGACGACGGCCGGACGCATCTGACCGTGGTCGTCTCGGGGTCGGGGAACCCGGCGGCGGACGGCAGCTACGAGCTGGAGTGCGAGCCGGCGGGCGGCAGCCATCCGGTGGCGCGGCAGGCCTGCGACCGGCTGGCGCAGCTGCCCGGCGAGGGTGCGGACCCGTTCACCCCGGTGCCCCGGGACGCGATGTGCACGCAGCAGTTCGGCGGGCCGGCCACCGCCCGGGTCACCGGTAGCTGGCGGGGGCGAAGCATCGATGCCACGTTCGACCGGACCAACGGGTGCGAGATCGGGCGCTGGAACAGCCTGCGTCCGGTGCTCCCGAACGTCCGCTGAGCAGCGGCTGCACACGTCAGGGGGAGGCGCGCGGGGCGCGTAATGGGCCAGAGTCGTACACCGTATGCACAGAACCTTGGTGAGAGCTCCCCCTCATCCGCCGCCTCTTGCCCCTCCCCTGCCTTTAGACTCCTCCAGTGACAGCCTGAGGCCCGAGGGGCAAGATGGGGCCGCTGTCGGCAAGATGCAGTAATCAGGGAGGAAGCGTCGTCGTGAGCAGCAGGCCATCCCGAGGCGCTGCTCGCCTCGCAGCCATACTCGACGCCCTGCCGGACGGGCTTCTGCTCGTCAACTGCAACGGCACCGTCGTCAACGCCAACACCATCGCCCTCGAAATGTTCGAGACGCCGGGCACCGCGCTCGTCGGTCGCGGACTGCTCGATCTGCTGCCGGAGTTCGACTCCAAGCTGATCCCGGGGTCGATGCGAAGGCCGGAAGCTGCGGACGAGCGAGGCCGGACCAAGCCCACGCGGATGACCGCGCGGCGGACCGACGGCAACGAGTACCCCGTCGA
Source organism: Streptomyces brevispora (assembly GCF_007829885.1). Classification (NCBI taxonomy): domain Bacteria; kingdom Bacillati; phylum Actinomycetota; class Actinomycetes; order Kitasatosporales; family Streptomycetaceae; genus Streptomyces; species Streptomyces brevispora. The sequence continues at coordinate 3,180,123 of NZ_VIWW01000001.1, read as the reverse complement.
GGTGACGAGCGCCAGCCTGGAGGACGGGCAGGCCGCGTACAACGACGTCCAGGCCGGCTACAACGGCACTTATACGGGTGACGAGCTGCTGATGCTCGTCGTGCGCGATCTGTCGGGCACCGTCGACACCGAGGCCGAGCTGGCCCGCTCCCAGCGCCAGACCGAAATGATCCTGCGGGCCGCGTCCGAGGGTGTCGTCGGTACGGACACGGACGGCCGGGTCGTCCTGGTCAACCCCGCCGCCGCGCAGATCCTCGGCTTCCGCGCCACCGATCTGGGCGGCAAGGAGCTGCACCCGCTGATCCTGCACTCGCGGGCCGAGGGCGAGCCGTTCCCGTACGAGGGATCGCCGCTGGCCGACACCCTCAAGTCGGGGCGCAAGCACCGGGTGCGCGGGCAGGTCCTGTGGTCCAAGAGCGGCGCGCAGGTGCCGGTCGACCTGACCACGGCGCCCGTCCGGGACGGCGACCAACTGGTCGGCGCGGTGATGACGTTCACCGACCGCAGGCCGTACGAGGAACTCGGCGAACAGCACTCGGCCGAGGTCACCGAGCTGACCGCGAGCCACACCGCCGCGGTGACCGAACTGACCGCAGAGCACACCGCCGAGATCACCAGGCTGACGGAACTCCACGCCGCCGAGCTGGCCGACCGGACCGAGCGGCACGCCTCCGCGCTGGAGGAGCAGGCCGAACGGATGGCGGAACAGGCCGGGCGGCTGGCGGACCTGTCCGCCCGGCACAGCCAGCTGACCGCCGTGCTCGGCGAGTCGCTGCGCGGACCGCTCGAGGAGCTGCGCGGCGAACTCTCCACGCTCGCCGCCGACCCCGCGGGCCAGCTGTGGCCCGAGGCCAACCAGATCCTGCACCACCTGGCCGCGGGCTACGCACGGATGACGACGCTCGTCGACAACGTACTGAGCTACCAGCGTCTGGACGGCGGCTCCGAGGCGCTCGTCAAGACGAACGTGCTGCTCGACGGGGTGGTGACGGCCGGTATCGACGCGGCGGTCGAGCTGATCGGTCCCGGCCGCGCCCAGTTCGCGGTGCACGCGCCGCCGATCGAGGCCGAGGTCGACGCGGGGCGACTGGTGACCGCGCTCGCGCACCTGGTCGCGGACGTCGCCGGGGTCGACTCGACCGGCAAGGCCCGGCTGATGCCGGGCGGTGGCTACGTCGACTCGACGGTCGTCGTCGCCGCGGCACAGCGCGGCGAGGTCGTACGGATCGAGGTGCGCGGACCGTTCGCCGGGGGAGACCCGGTGCACGAGCCGATCGTGCGCGGGATCGTGCGGGCGCACGGCGGCGTGCTCCAGACACACGAGATGCCCGGCATGAGCGGCAGCGCGTATGTGCTCGAAGTACCGCTGGGCGCGGGCTCGGGGCTTGTGATGCCTCCGATGCCGCCGGAGGTTCCGGGGCTGTCCGGCGTGCCAGGGGTGCCGGGGGGGCTTGAGAATCCTGAGGTTCCCGGGGTTCCGGACGTTCTGGGGACTCCGATGGCTACGGAGGTTCCTCCTGCTCCTGGGGCTTCGATGTCTCTTGACGTGCCTCAGGATTTTCAGGTTCCTCAGGACTCTCAGGTGCCTCAGGCTGAGGTGGCTCCCGGGGTCGCGGGCGGTCATGAGGGCGGCGGGGGGCGGCGCCGGGCGCGCAGGTCCTCCACGGATGCCTTCCTGGAGAGCCCGGTGGGCGGTTCCGAGGGTGCGGGCGCACCCGGGGCGGCCACCGGGGACACCGGGGCGGCCGAACCGACCGGGCGGCGGCGGGCCCGGAGGCAGCCTGCGGCCGAAACCGTTGCCGAGTCAGTGGACCCGTCCGCGGCCGCGGCTGCCGTTGAGCACGACGGGCCGAACCCGCACGAACCGATTCCGGCCCGGCAGGGCTCAGGGCGCAGGCGCGGTCGGCCCAGCCCGGCGGAGACCGGCGCTCAGGCCGCCGACGGCCGGCACGGACCGGGGCACGCCTTGGCGCTGCCCGCTGCCGCCGCCCCGTCCGAGGGGTCCGTGGTGACGGCGGCCGAGGGTGCTCAGGGGGGCGGAGGCCGTCCGCAGCGCGGGCAGACCGTGCCGCCCGCGGGCGTTCCGGCCGATGCGCCGACACCGGTCCCGGCCGCCGGACACCGGGCACATCAGGGCGGGCAGAGCCGGCTTGCCCTTCCCGCCGCCGCGTCGCCCGCGAACGCCATGCCGTCCGCAAACGTCGCACCGCTCGCGAGCGCCGTGCCGCCCGCGAGCGCCATGGAGCCCATGAACACCATGGATCCCGCGGCCTTCGCCGAGCTCGACGACGCCGCTCGGACGCAGGAGTCGGCTCAGGAGACCGGTTCGGCGGCGCCCGCTCCGGAATCCGCGCCCTCATCTGCGCGGCAGCAGCCGACCGGGCGACGGGCCCGGCGCACGCTCTCCGCGGCACAGGACCGGGCCGCTCAGGCTGAACCGACGGGCCCCCGGGTCCCCTTCGCCCTGCCGCCCGCCGCCGCCGACCGGCTGCCGCCCGACGCTGCTCAGATGCCGCCCGCCGCTGAGGCCGACGCCTCGCTGCCGGGGCGTCATGACGCCGTGTCCGGTGCGCCGGACGACGACCACACCCCGCCGCAGGCCCACCCGCTCCCGACCGGGCGGCGCCGGGCCCGGCACGCGGACGCGGCTCCCTCCGCCCTGCCCGCGCAGGCTGCCCCGTCCGGGCTGCCGACACCGCCCGCGCAGCCCGGTCCCTGGGAGCCGAACGGTGGCTGGGAGCAGGACAACGGCTGGGCACCGGACGGCGCCCCGGCTCAGGGTCCGGGCCAGAGGCAGGGCCAGAGTCCGACTGCGGCTCCGACCGCGGCTCCGACCACGGCGACCGGTTCTGCCGGGGAGCCGCCCGAGGCCGACGCGGAGTGGCCCGGCGCAGGCCACACCACGCACACCACCGGCACCGCCCTGACCAGCAACGCCCGCGGCTCCAGCCGTGCCGATGACCCCAGCAGCACCCCTGGCACCCCTGCCACCCCTGGCTCTGTGGGACCCGACGGCCCCGTAGGCCTCCCTGGTCCTGGTCCCGTTCCCGGTCCCGACGAGACCCGTCCGCGGACCCTCGTGCCCGGACCGGGCGCGAGGAAGCAGCCACTCCCCGCCGAGGTGCCCACGCCCGAGGGGTCTTCGGACTCGACGCAGGGGCGCGCGTTCAGCGTGCGGACGCTCGGGCAGGGTGTGCCGTTCGCCCAGCACATCGCGCACCAGCAGAACCAGACACTCGGCGGCGGCGCCGGCCGGCGCCGCAAGCTCGCCGCACCGCCCGAGAGTGAGCCGACCGACCAGACCGACCCGACCGCTCTGCCGACGCCCGCCGCCGCAGCGCCTGTGCCGACGAGCCCGCAGCCCGGGTCCGGCACCGGCGCCCACGGCCCCGGCAACGGCCCCGGCGGTACAGGCGGCCCGGTGCAGGGCTCGGGCTCGGGGCAGCTGCTGTCCGCTCCGGCGGCCGAAGGACGCGCGTACGCCATCGGGGCACCCGACGAAGGTGCCGCCGAGGGACCGGAGCCGCTGGACGGCCCCGGTGGCGCGGTCGAGGTCGCCAACCGCCCCTCCCCGCAGCCCGTGGACGACGAGCTGCCGCCGGAGCCGCTGGACAACCCGCGTCGGCTGCTCGTCTGGCCGGCGCCCGACGTCTCCACCCAGCAGGCGCTGAGCGACCGCGGCTACCGGCCGGTGATCGTGCACTCGCGCGAGGAGGTCGACGCGCAGATCGCGGCGTTCCCCGCCGCGCTCTTCGTGGACCCGCTGACCGGTCCCATCACCCGTAAGGCGCTTCAGTCGCTGCGCCAGGCGGCGGTGGCGGCCGAGGTACCGGTACTGGTGACGGCCGGTCTGGGGCAGGCGTCGCGCGACGCGGCGTACGGCGCCGACCCTGCCGTACTCCTGAAGGCACTCGCCCCGCGCGACAGCGAACAGCACCCGCCCCGGGTCCTCCTGATCGAGGAGCACGAGGACATCGCGTATGCGCTGACGCAGACGCTGGAGCGTCGCGGCATGCAGGTCGCCTGCGCCACGACCGACAGCGAGGCGGTCTCGCTCGCGACCCGGATGCGGCCGAACCTGGTGGTGATGGACCTGATGCAGGTACGCCGCCGCCGGGCCGGAATCGTCGACTGGCTGCGCGCCAACGGCCAGCTGAACCGCACCCCGCTGGTCGTCTACACCTCGGCCGACATGACCCAGGCGGACCTGCCGAAGCTGAGTTCGGGCGAGACCGTGCTCTTCCTCGCGGAACGTTCGACGAGCGACGAGGTGCAGTCACGCATCGTCGACCTGCTCGCGAAGATCGGCACGAACTGAACGAACCAGACCGAACGGCACCGAACCGGACTGAACCGGACTGGACTGGACGATCACGACGAGGGCGGTACGGGAGAGATCCCGTACCGCCCTCGTCCTGTCCTGTCCCCGGCCGCCGCCGGCTGTCGGCTGGCGGCTGGCGCCTCAGAGCTGGGTGATGTCCAGCTCGCCCTCCGCGTACTGCTTGCGGATCACCTTCTTGTCGAACTTCCCGACGCTGGTCTTCGGTACGGACGCGATGACCGACCAGCGCTCCGGCAGCTGCCACTTGGCGATGCCCTGCTCCGCGAGAAATGCCTTCAGCGCCTGGTAGTCGGGGCTCAAGCCGTCCTTGAGAACCACTGTCGCCAGCGGACGCTCGCCCCACCTGTCGTCCGGGACGGCCACGACCGCCGCCTCGGCCACATCCGGGTGCCCCATCAACACGTTCTCGAGTTCAACACTCGAAATCCACTCCCCGCCGGACTTGATGACGTCCTTGGCACGGTCGGTGAGCGTGAGGAAGCCGTCGTCGCTGATCACCCCGACGTCGCCGGTCTTCAGCCAGCCGTCCTCGCTGAACTTGTCCTCGGGACGCAGCACCTGGCCGTCCGCACCGCCGTAGTACGCACCGGCGATCCAGGAGCCGCGCACCTCCAGCTCACCGGCCGACTTCCCGTCCCACGGAAGGTGCTCGCCACTGGGTCCGACCAGCCGTGCCTCGACGCCGGCCGGGAAACGGCCCTGGGTGATGCGGTAGGGCCACTCCTGCTCCTCGGTCAGTCCGGCGGGCGGGTTGGCCATGGTGCCGAGCGGCGAGGTCTCCGTCATGCCCCAGGCGTGACAGAGGCGGACGCCGAGCTTGTCGTACGCCTCCATGAGGGACGGCGGGCAGGCGGCGCCGCCGATGGTGACGTGCGCCATGGAGGTGAGGTCGCGCGGATTGGCGGTGACCTCGGCCAGCAGCCCCTGCCAGATGGTGGGGACGGCGGCGGCGTGGCTCGGCCTCTCCCGCTCGATCATGTCGGCGAGCGGGGCGGGCTGCAGGAAGCGGTCCGGCATCAGCATGTTGACGCCGGACATGAACGTCGCGTGCGGCAGACCCCAGGCGTTGACATGAAACTGGGGGACGACCACCAGGGTGGTGTCCTTGTCGGTCAGGCCCATCGACTCGGACATGTTGACCTGCATGGAGTGCAGGTAGATCGAACGGTGGGAGTAGACGACGCCCTTGGGCTCCCCGGTGGTGCCGGAGGTGTAGCACATGGCGGCGGCCTGACGTTCGTCCAGCTCGGGCCAGTCGTAGCTGGTGGCCCGGCCGGCGATCAGCTCCTCGTAGTCGTGCACCCGAGGCACCGCGCCGTCGAGGACGGAACGGTCGCCGGGTCCCGAGACGACCACGTGCTCCAGCGACGTCAGCTGGGGGAGGAGCGGTGCGAGGAGCGGGAGCACGGAGCCATTGACGATGAGAACCCTGTCGTCGGCGTGCTTGACGATCCAGACCAGCTGCTCGGCGGGGAGCCGGAGGTTGAGCGTGTGGAGCACGGCGCCCATGGACGGGATGGCGAGGTAGGCCTCCACGTGCTCGGCGTTGTTCCACATCAGCGTGGCCACCCGCTGGTCCCCGTCGATACCGAGCTCGTCCCGCAGGGCGTGGGCGAGCTGGGTGGCCCGCCGGCCGATCTCGGCGAAACTGCGCCGCTGCGGCTCGGGCTCTCCGGTCCAGGTCGTGACCTGCGACTTCCCGTGGATGGTCATCCCATGGCGCAGGATGCGGGTGACAGTCAGCGGTACGTCCTGCATGGTGCTGAGCACGGCGTCCTCCCGGTGGGCGCTACGCGGCAGTAAGGTTCCGCTGATTCTGCGCACATACCGAGCGGTATGTCACTACTCCAGGACGTACGAATCAGTGCCGACCAGCAAAATCACACCACCCGTGCGCCATGGCCGAACTCCGCCCTCCCCCATGGGCATGACCATGCCCATGACCGGACCATGCTCATGTCCACGTACACGTCCATGACCGGTCTGGTGCCTCATCTGACCGGTGTCAGCTCCGGGTCCTGGCGCAGCTTGCCGAGCGCCCGGGACACGGCGCTCTTGACCGTACCGATGGACACCCCGAGCACCTCGGCCGTCTGTGCCTCGCTGAGGTCCTCGTAGTAGCGCAGGACGACCATCGCCCGCTGGCGGTCGGGGAGTTTCAGCACGGCCCGCCACATGGCGTCGTGCAGCGACTGCTGCTCCGCGGGGTCCGGCCCGGGAACCGTCTCCTGCTCGGGCAGCTCGTCGCAGGCGAACTCGTCGACCTTGCGCTTGCGCCACTGCGAGGTCCGGGTGTTCAGCAGAGCCCGGCGGACGTAGCCGTCGAGAGCCCGGTGGTCCTCGATCCGCTCCCAGGCGACATAGGTCTTGGTGAGGGCGGTCTGCAGCAGGTCCTCGGCATCGCTGGGATTCGCGGTGAGCGAGCGGGCCGCACGCAACAGCACCGGCCCACGGGCCTTCACGAACGACGTGAACGACGGGTACGGGACGTACGGAGCGCGTGCGCCGTACGGTGTACGCGCGGCGACCGGTGTGCGCACGGTGGACGGTGTGCGCGGCACCGCGTACGGCCCGACCTGCCCGACCGACGCGAGCGGTGCGCGCGGGCTCGTCGTTACCTGCGGCTGGTGCCCGGCGAGCGGCGCATGCGGAGTGTGCGGCGCGCGTCCGGCGGTGACAGCGGCTCCCCTGGAGGTGTCCGTGCAGACTGGCGTGGTCATGCCTCCACGCTAGGAGCGGGCGCCGCCCCGGGGATCGCCCCCAGGTCCCGAAACCGGGTCCGCCTCAGGGTGTAGGACCGGCCCCCCATCCACCTCCTGTAGGTGGAGGGGCCGTACCACCGGGCTCAGGGTCGCCCCGGCGCCCGCGCCCCGTGGACCGGCCGCCCCGCTCACTCCGCCCGGCCCAGGACAAGGCCCGAGGTGGGCACCCCCGTACCGGCCGTGACCAGGGACCGGGCCGCCCCGGGTATCTGGTTCACCGAAGTGCCCCGGATCTGCCGGACCGCCTCCGCGATGCCGTTCATCCCGTGCAGGTATGCCTCCCCCAGCTGGCCACCATGGGTGTTCAACGGCAAGGTGTCGGCTGCCACGAAGTCGGCGGCCTCACCCGGTCCGCAGAAACCGAACTCCTCCAGCTGCATCAGCACGAACGGGGTGAAGTGGTCGTACAGGATCGCCACGTCGATATCGGCGGGGGAGAGGCCGGAGCTCCGCCAGAGCTGGCGGGCGACGACATCCATCTCCGGCAGGCCGGTCAGCCCGTCACGGTAGAAGCTGGTCATCTGCTCCTGCGCCCGCCCGGCCCCCTGAGCCGCGGCGACGATCACCGCGGGCGGCTGCCGCAGGTCCCTGGCCCGTTCCGCACTGGTGACGACGATCGCCTGTCCGCCGTCGGTCTCCTGACAGCAGTCGAGCAGCCGCAGCGGCTCGACGATCCAGCGGGACGCGGCATGTTCGGCAAGGGTGATCGGCTTCTCGTAGAAGTACGCCGCCGGGTTGCGCGCGGCGTGTCGCCGGTCGGTGACCGCGACATGGCCGAAGGCCTCCGGCGTCAGCCCATAGGTGTGCAGATACCGCTGGGCCGCCATGGCCACCCAGGAGGCGGGGGTGAGCAGCCCGAAGGGCAGGTTCCAGCCGAGCGCCGCGCCCTCGGCCGTGGGCTCCCGCTGCTGCACCCCGGAGCCGAAACGCCGCCCCGACCTCTCGTTGAACGCGCGGTAGCAGACGACCACGTCGGCCACCCCGCAGGCGACGGCGAGGGCCGCCTGCTGGACGGTGGCGCAGGCCGCCCCGCCGCCGTAGTGGATGCGGGAGAAGAACGACAGCTCACCGATGCCGGCCGCCTGGGCGACGGTGATCTCGGGGCTGGTGTCCATGGTGAACGTGACCAGTCCGTCGACATCGGCGGGGCTCAGCCCCGCGTCGTCGAGCGCCGCGTGCACGGCCTCGACGGCCAGCTTGAGTTCGCTGCGTCCGGAGCTCTTGGAGAACTCGGTCGCCCCGATCCCGGCCACGGCCGCCCGTCCGCCGAGCGAATCGGCCCTGCGCACGCTCATGCGGATCCCTCCGGAACGCTGATGGTCACCGTGCCGGTGACATGTCTGCCCAGCCGGTTGGCGCCGACGACCGAAACCTCGACCGAACCGTCGTTGCCGAGTGCGGTCACCTTGCCGCTCAACACCATCGTGTCTCCGGGGTAGTTCGGAACACCCAACCTGATGGAGACCTTTCTGAGCACCGCCGATGACCCGAAGTGGTCGGTGACGTAGCGTCCGACCAGCCCATTGGTCGTCAGGATGTTCATGAAGATGTCCGGGGAGCCCTTCTCCCGTGCCAGCTCCGCGTCATGGTGCACGTCCTGGTAATCGCGGGAGGCGACGGCGCCCGCCACGATCAGGGTGCGGGTCACCGCGATCTCCAGCGGTGCCAGTTCCTCGCCGACCTTCACCGCGACCCCTCCTTCACCAGCAGACCACCGAGTTCCTGAAGCACTTCACTGCCGCAGCCGAGATAGGCGTCGAGCTGACGTCCCCAGAGGAAGTGCCGGTGCACGGGGTGGTCGAGGTCGGCGCCCGTACCTCCGTGCAGGTGCTGCGCCGCGTGCACGACCCGCTTCCCCGCCTCGGACGCCCACCACGCGGCGGTCAGCGCCTGCGCCGCGCAGGGCAGCGCCCGGTCGTGAAGCCACGCGGCCTCGTACGCCGTGACGCGTATCGCCTCGGTGTCCATATGGGCGTCGGCGGCGCGCAGCAGCACCCCCTGGTTGGTCGAGAGCGGGCGCCCGAACTGCTCACGTGTGTTGGTGTGTTCCACAGCGCGGGCCAACGAACCGGCGCACACCCCCGCCTGCAGGCCCGCGAACGCCGTCCGGGCCATTGCCAGCACCTTCTCGTACGCCTGCGCCCCACCCAGCGGCTCACCAGGTGCCCCGCCAAGCTGCTCACCAGGTGCCTCACCGAGCCGTTCGGCAGGTGCTCCGGAGAGCACGAGCCGTCCCGCCGACCACGGGGCCGTGGTTTCCACCGGCTGGGTCAGTACCCCGGCGCCCCCGGTCCGCACGATCCACAACGACCGGTCCGCAGCGGCGACAAGGACATGGGTTGCCTCCCTCAGCCACGGCACCATCGGCACCGTGCCGCTCAATCCCGCCTCCGCATCCGCCTGTACGGTGCCGCCCGCCGGGAAGGCGCCCGTCGCCACCGCCGTACCGTCCCGGAACTGTGGCAGCAGCCGCTCGCGCTGTTCGTCCGTACCGTGTTCGGCGACGGCGAGGAGCCCGTACGCACAGCTCGACGCGAAGGGCACCTGCGCGGTCGTCCTGCCCTGTTCCTCCAGGAGGAGCACCAGCCCCAGGAGTCCGATCTCCTCGACCGCTCCGGGCAGTCCGGCCGCGCAGAGTTCCTTCCAGAGCTCGGCGTCCGTGCCGGTACCGGCCGCGACCAGACGGACGTGCGTCGACAGATCCCCGAAGATCCGGCCAGCGAGCCCCTGCGCGGCGGCCTGCTCCTCAGTGGGTGTGAAATCCATGTCAGCCCTCACTCCCCCGGAAGACCGGCAGTTCCAACTCGGAGTCCGTACGCAGGAATTCCAGCCGCACCGGCATTCCCACCCGCACCTTGTCGTACGGCACCCCGATCACGTTGCTGACCATCCGGACGCCCTCGGCGAGCTCTATCAGCGCCACCGCGTACGGCCCGGCCTCGTCGGACTCGCTGAACGCGGGAAAGGGCGGGTGATGCATCACAACGTACGAGAACACGGTGCCCTCGCCCGAGGCCTCGGCCGTCTCCCACTCGGGCGACCCGCAGGCATTGCAGCCGGGCAGCCAGGGGAAGCGCAGGGTGCCGCATGCCCCACAGCGCTGGATCAGTAACTGGTGGGCGGCGATGCCCTTCCAGAATCCGGCGTTGTCCCGGTTGATCACCGGCCTGGGCCGCAGGATCCGGCGACCCCGCTGCTCCCCGGGCAGCTCGGAACCGATGCGCTGTGCCTCCCTGCCCAGCGCCTCCTTGCCCCGTGTCTCCCGCCCGTCTGCCCTCGCCCCCACCCTCACCACGTTCCCCGTGCCCGTCCTCGCGAGCGCGCCAGCGCTCGCTCCCGCTCCCGCGCCTGCCGGACTCGCCGCCGCCGGACGGAACTTGAGGATCCGGAAGCGGTGCGTCCCCGCCGGCTCGTCCTGCGCGCGGACGTCCATGCGTGTGGTGATGAAGTAGCCCGTCCCCAGCTTCGTCGTCTTCCGCTCCGACACCGCCTCGATCACCGCGTCGAAGGTGATCCGGTCGCCGGGCCGCAGTGGCCGCAGGTACTCCTGCTCGCAGTCGGTCGCGACCACCGAGGCGTACCCGGCCCCGTCGAGCAGGCCGAACAGCTCGTCGTAGGCCTCGCCCCGGTCCGTGTGCCCCGACAGACCGCCCATCGTCCACGCCTGCAACATGGTCGGAGGGGCAACGGCACCGGGACCGGCGTACGCCGGGTTCGCATCCCCCATGGCCTCGCACCAGTGGCGGATCATGGGCTCGTTGACCAGGTCCTTGCCGATACCGGCGACGGCGGCCGACCGCCCCTCGTACGCCCTGAGCCGCTCGTACAGTTCGTCCCGCACGCCCTGCCCGCCCATCACCGTTTCCCCCTCTTCATCCCGAGCCGCATCGTCGCGACGATCTCCCGCTGCACCTCGCTCACCCCGCCCCCGAAGGTGTTGATCTGCGCCGCCCTGTTCATCCGCTCCAACTCCCCGTCCCCGAAGGAGCCGGGCGAACCGCCCCGGATCAGTCCGGCGTCGCCCGTGATTTCCTGGCACATCCGATACACCTCTACGGCGCTTTCGGTTCCCACGAATTTCACGCCGCTCGCATCCCCGGGGGCCAGCGCACCGGCCCCTACGTCGCCCACCAAACGCCAGTTGAGCAGGCGCGTCGCCGCCAGGCGGGCATAGGCCTCGGCCAGCCTGGACCGGATCCACGGCTCGTCAACCGGGCGCCGCCCGGTGACCGGATCGGGTGTGCGGGCGAAGGTAAGCGCCGCGTCGTAGAAGTCCTCGGCCTGCATCCCGATCGCGGCCAGTGCCACCCGTTCGTGGTTCAGCTGGTTGGTGATCAGTCCCCAGCCGCCGTTCTCCGCGCCGACCAGCCCGGTGGCGGGCACCCGTACGTCGTCGTAATACGTGGCGGTCGTGGTCAGCCCGCCCACGGTCTCGATGGGCGTCCAGGAGAATCCCGGCGCGTCCGTCGGTACCAGGATGATCGAGATGCCCCGGTGCTTGGGCGCGTCCGGATCGGTACGGCAGGCGAGCCAGATCCAGTCCGCGTTCTGCGCGTTGCTGGTGAAGATCTTCTGCCCGTCGATGACCCACGAGTCGCCCTGCCGTACGGCCCTGGTGCGCAGCGCGGCAAGGTCGGTACCGGCCTCCGGCTCGCTGTAGCCGATGGCGAAGACGATCTCGCCGGCCAGGATCCGCGGCAGGAAGTACTCCTTCTGCGCCTCGGTCCCGTACTTCATCAGGGTGGGGCCCACGGTGTTGAGGGTGACCATCGAGACCGGGGCGCCCGCCCGGTAGGCCTCGTCGAAGAACACGAACTGTTCGTCCGCACCGCGGCCCTGCCCGCCGTACTCCACGGGCCAGCCGAGTCCCAGCATCCCGTCCGCGCCGATGCGGCGCAGCAGCCGCCGCTGTTCGGCCGGCCTCTCGGCCTCCGGGACGGATCGTTCGCCGGGCTCCGGCATCACAGCGCGGAAGTAGGCGCGGAGTTCGGCGCGCAGCTGTAGTTGGCGCTCCGTAGGGGCCAGGTGCACGGCTGTCTCCCGGGAAAGGGCCTTCGGATCCGGATTTCTGACTGTCCGTCAGATTCCACGCAACTGTCAAGGCACGCGACAGCCGCCCCTGCCCACCCTTCCCCTTTCACCCCTTCCCGCCCCCTCCATCCCCAGACCCCTTTGCCCCTTTTCGTCCCCCGAGAACGCCGAACGGCCTGCGCGCCGCCACCGAAGTGACGTCACGCAGGCCGTCGTTCCCCCAACCGCGGCCCGGCCCCCCGCCCGGCCCGCGGCAGGCACCGGATCACCAGAGATTGGTGAAGTTCACCTCGAGGTTGCGGCTGGACTGGTCAATGGCGGTGAATGCGGAGCCGTTCACCTGGGCGGAGTTGCTGTGATTCGACGCCCCGTCCCCCACGGCCTGCTGCAGCGAGGTGGACGAATTTCCGAAGTTGTCCCGGCCGACGCCACTACCGCTGATCGCGGCAACACCCGCGTTCGATCCGTCGTTCGCGAACGAACCGTTGTCGGCCTGGGCCACGCCGCCGAAGAGGGCGGCGGCGAGGGGCAGAGCGGCAACAACGGCGAGGGCACGAGCGGTACGGATGCTTGCCATGTCTATTCCTCCAGGAACCGAAAGCAGGACTGGTCCGGGCCGGTTGGCCGACCGCCCGGGTGACGGTCACGACGTCGCGAGATCAAGGTTGCCCACCGCCATCCGGGCGAACCACCCATGCTCTTCGATTCCCTCGCAAGCATGAGGAAAAGAAGATAAACCCCTATGCATCACAAACTCCCAGGTCAGCCAGACGCCCACGCGCAGCCCTTGCCCCGCAGGAGAAGAAGCGTTCCGCCGCAACATCTCGAACCTTCGCCCGCAACCCTCGCCCCCTTCCCATATTCGAACATTCGTACGAACATAGATGCATGGCCATCCCCGATCGGCGAGCCTCCACCCTGGCCCTGGCCCACGCGTTGTCCGCAGCCGAACACGGGCTCCCCGTGCTCCCGTTGTCCGCCACCAAGCTCCCCGCCCTGCGCTCCCCGCACCGCGACGAGGACCGGCCAAGCAGTTGCCGCGGTGCCTGCGGGCTGCCCGGACACGGCGTTCACGACGCCACCACCGACCCCGCCGCCGTACGCACCCTCTTCGCCGCCGCCCCATGGGCCACCGGATACGGCATCGCCTGCGGCCGGGCCCCGCACCACCTCATCGGTATCGACCTGGACATCGACGCCACCGGCCGGTACGACTCGGTTGCAGCCCTCCAACAGCTGGCGCTGCACCATCTGTTCACCATCCCGCCGACCGTCACGGTGCTCACCCCCAGCGGCGGCCGCCACATCTGGCTGTCCGGCCCACCCGGAGTGGCCGTACCGAACTCCGCAGGCCGCCTCGCCCCCGGCATCGACATCCGCGGCACCGGCGGCTACCTGGTCGGCCCCGGCTCGGCCACCACCCACGGCACCTACCGGCTCGTACCCGGCACCGGCACCCTCCCGCCGGCCCCTTGCCCCCGCGCCCTCCTCCAGTTGCTGAGACCCCGGGCACCGACGCGTCGCCACCACAGCCACCCCGACGACCGGGGCCGGGGCCTGATCCGGTTCGTCCTCGCAGCGACCGAGGGGCAGCGCAACACCCGGCTCTTCTGGGCCGCCTGCCGCGCCTACGAACACGGCTTCGGCGACAACCTCGCGAACGCCCTCACCGAAGCCGCCATCCGCACCGGCCTCCCCGAACACGAGGCCCGCGCAACCATCGCCTCCGCGGCCCGCCTCACCTCACCCCACTGCGAACCCCCGAGGTGACGCCGGGGGCTCCGGTGCACGAACACGCGAACGGCCCCCGACCGATTCCCTCGGTCGGGGGCCGTTCACCTGCGGTGGGTGTGGGATTTGAACCCACGGTGACATCGCTGCCACGACGGTTTTCTCTACCTCATCGAGGCACCCGGCTGCGCTCCGCTCCGCCGGGCGCGCTTCCCGGCTCTGGCTGCGCCCGCGCTCCTGCTTGCGGCCCGCTCGGCGCTGCCGCCGCCGACGCGCGCCCGCTGTGTAGGCCCGAGGGCATGAGACGAGAACCAAACCCGCGGCTTCAAATCATGCCTCCGGCGGGGGCGCTCAGACTCCGGGATGGGAGGGGCGCCGTTCGCGGGTGCCGGCGGATTCGTGGTGAGCGTTGTGGGCTCCCATCCCGACCACCTTCGACCCAGGCAGAGCCGAGCAGTCGCGGCCCAGGGCGTCAAGGTCGTTCGTACAGTAGCGCGCTCCACCTTGACGCCCTGAACCACGACCGCTCCACGGAGTGTGGGTCGAAGGCGGACGGGATGGGAGCTGGGGTGAGTGGTGGATTGTGGTGGTCGACGACCGAGCCGCCACCGCCCGCCACACCACATAAGCCCAGGTCAGGCATCATGGATCACCAGGCAGCTGACAAAAGCCCTCACTTCTCGTAGGATTCACGCATGCCCGTAGATCCAGTTCAGCCGCAAGAGCTATTCCGCCCCACCGACTCACCAGGAGGGGCGGCGGAGCTAGCTGTGCCGAGCAGAATCAAAACGACCTCTCCCTTTCACCAGCCGCGCGACCTTACAGAAGCGCAGCGTGAGAAATTCAGGAAGATGTCGCGCGATTCGCGGGAAGCTCGACGATCCGCTCTGGCTGGCGAAGGTCCGGATCCGCTACACGAGATTAACTCGCCGAAATTTCACCCACTGGATCTGATGCCTCAGCGTGACGGTGGCGGCAGGACCGCCCTTTCACTTTTCAGTGGCGGAGGAGGGTTGGACCTCGGGGTTGAACGGGCTGGCTTTTCCCACACCGCCTCATTCGAACTGATGCCCGAGGCTGGTGACACACTGCGCAAGGCGCGCGATCAATGGGCCGTTTTCAGCGGGCAAGATGGAGATGTCCGAGGAGTTGATTTTAAACAATGGCGCGGAAGGGTTGACCTGTTGCACGGGGGCCCGCCTTGCCAACCATTTTCAAATGCTGGGCGCCAGCAAGGACACCTGGACGAACGTGACATGTGGCCCCAATTCGTGCGGGCCGTAAAAGAGACCAGGCCAGCCGCATTTGTAGGTGAGAATGTTCCGGCCCTTGCAAGCCCAAAATTCTCTGAATACGTCACTGAACACATCATGAGTCCGCTCGCAGGCAGTTACCA
The DNA here is from genome assembly GCF_007829885.1 of Streptomyces brevispora. Classification (NCBI taxonomy): domain Bacteria; kingdom Bacillati; phylum Actinomycetota; class Actinomycetes; order Kitasatosporales; family Streptomycetaceae; genus Streptomyces; species Streptomyces brevispora. Next base: position 3,164,861 of record NZ_VIWW01000001.1, on the reverse strand, counting down.
CATCCAAAAAGTAATCCTCCAAGCCAGCGATTTCGGCGTTCCTCAAGTTCGGCGCCGCGTTTTCTTTGTCGGGTTCCGAACCAAGAAAATGGCTAACCAATGGCAAGCACCAGAACCCACTCACCAGTGGGGTGACGCGGCGATTACCGGTGGAGCCCGGTGCATGGGGCTCCGCGAGGCGCTCGGCCTGCCAGATATCGGCTTCGACGACCTCTCTCCCACTATCAGAAGTAGCCTGACCGGGCCACGACACACAACTTCAATCCTCAATAGTGTGGCAGCGCAGCGCAGGTTTGAAAGCTTGGAGATTTGGCCGAACGGGGTAGCGGCAGACCGCGCTTCCGCCCGAGCGTTTGTCGCAAAGAACGGGCATTTTCGTCTGTCCGTCCCGGACGTTGCCTTGATTCAAGGCTTCCCGGAGGACTGGCCATTCGTGGGCGCCACCTATATGACTCTTGGTCAGATTGGAAACGCGGTTCCGCCGCCGCTCGCCTACGCTGTTGCGTCCTCCGTCATGGACGTCCTGTCCAGGTAGTCGCGCACTAGCAGACGCAGATTCATAGCTGGCTCCGATGTAATCTTGGGAAGCTTGTCGATGTATCCCATCGGAATATGAGGGTTATTGAGCGTAGCCCCTCTGGCCATAACGTACCGGCAGCGCTCTTGCATAATCTCCACCATGCGATACAAGGAGTAGCCAAGTTCGTTTCCCGAAATCAAGTCTGCTTCGTCATCGTACTGAGCCCTTGACCATTGGTTTTTCATAATCCACTTCGCCTCCTCTCGCGTATAGAACTCCTTCTCTCCGAGGATGTCGATAACCGAATCCACCGATACTCCCATCGCAGCATGGTGAGCCAGAGAGATGTCAGGTCGAATGTACGCCTCTTTCCCCGAGATCCATTCGACCATATCCTCAGGAGAGGCATAGTGGCTATAAAGCAGGCGTTCGCCTCGCCTATCATAGACACCGAAAAGCCAGTGGATCGTCTTCCATTTAGCGAAGTGCCCAGGGCCCAAATCGCGAACGGTTGAGACGCCCTTACTGGTCGCAGACTTGAGCTCAAAGTTTACGATTTGGCCGTCAATGGTCAGCGAAGCATCAATATCCGACCTTTTACGGTCTTCGGGGACCTCAAGGTTGAAGCGGTCGACCATCTGACTTTCACGCCTGTCATCCTGCACGCTCATGACCGGCATCATGGCATAGGTGGACGGATGCGGTTATAACTTAAAGCAAAGCGACCGTTTTACTATGGTTTCCATTGCAATGGTTGGCTGATACGGGACGCTTTGCAGCAACGGAGCGCCGAAAGCTCCGGTTGAAGGGTGAAATCTGCCGGCCCGCCAAGTGGTCGAGCGTGGCTTCAACGCACGCCTTGGCGCTCAAGCGATCAGTGATCCCCAAGCTCAGAGCGCGAGTTCGAGTCTCGTCACCCGCTCCACGAAAGAGCCCCAGGCCAGCGGCCGGGGGCTTCTTTGTTGTCTGGACCAGTTGCGGCACCATCGATCACCCCGAAGCAGGAGCCCACGGCGCCGTGCCCCAACCATGCCCGACATGGCGGGAAACCACGGGGAACAGCGGTCACCGACAGGCACCGGATAGCAGAACGGCCCCTGACCGATTTACCTGGTCAGGGGCCGTTCACCTGCGGTGGGTGTGGGATTTGAACCCACGGTGACATCGCTGCCACGACGGTTTTCAAGACCGTTCCCTTAGGCCGCTCGGGCAACCCACCCCGCATCGGCGGTCAACGACCGCTTTCGACGCGAGGACAGCCTAGCCGGTCAGCTGTCGCCCTTGCGCTCCCCCAGGGTGACTTCGGCGGTCGACGTCTTGCCGCCGCGCTTGTAGGTCAGCGTGACCTTGTCGCCCGGCTTGTGGGTCCAGATCTCGCCGATCAGGGTCGGGCCGCTGTCGACCACGGTGTCGTTGAACTTCGTGATGATGTCCCCCGGCTTGAGACCGGCCCTGCCCGCCGGGCTGTCCTTCGGGACGGCGTCCGTGCCGCCCGTGCCCTGGTCCGAGATGACCGCGCCGCCGGTCTTCTCGTCCATCGTCACCGTGGCGCCGATGACGGGGTAGACCGGCCGGCCCGTCTTGATCAGCTGCTGGGCGACGTTCTTCGCCTGGTTGATCGGGATCGCGAAGCCGAGGCCGATGGAGCCCGCCTGGCTCTGACCGGTGCTGCCGGTCGACTGGATCGCCGAGTTGATCCCGATGACCGCGCCGCCGGCGCTCAGCAGCGGGCCGCCGGAGTTGCCCGGGTTGATCGAGGCGTCGGTCTGCAGGGCGCTCATGTACGAGTTGCTGCCGCCGGAGCCGTCACCGGAGGCGACCGGGCGGTTCTTCGCGCTGATGATGCCCGTGGTGACCGTGTTGGACAGGCCGAACGGGGCTCCGATGGCGATCGTCGAGTCGCCGACCGCCACCTGGTCCGAGTTACCCAGCTCGAGCGGGGTGAGTCCTTGCGGCGGGTTCTTCAGCTTCAGGACCGCGACGTCGTAGCCCTCGGCCCGGCCGATCACCTCGGCGCCGTACTTCTTGCCGTTCGAGAACGTCACCGTGAGCTGACCGTTCTCCGCCGCGGAGGCCACCACGTGGTTGTTCGTGAGGATGTGGCCCTCCTTGTCGTATACGAAGCCGGTGCCGGTGCCGCCCTCGCCGTCGCCGCCCTGCGCGTCGATGGTGACCACACTGGGCAGCGCCTTGGCCGCCACGCCCGCGACCGTGCCCGGGTCGCGCTTGAGGTCCTGCGGGTTGGCCGACGCCGTGATCGTGGTCGAACCGGAGGAGTTGGAGCTGTCGTTGCTGTCCGCGGCCCAGTAGCCGAGGGCCCCACCGATTCCGCCCGCCACGAGCGCCGCCACGACCACCGCGGCCACCAGACCGCCCGCGCCCCTCTTACGGGGGGCGCCGGGTGCCTGCAGTTGACCGGGCGGGCCCCACACGGGGCCGCCGCCCTGCGCGCCGTGGGCGTAGGCCGGAACGGCCGGCGGGGGCGGGGGCCAGCCGGCATCCGCCGCCGACTGCGGTGCGGGAGGAGGCGACTGGGGCTGCGGCGCCGCCGGAACCTGGGCCATGGGCGTGGTCGCCGGGTCGTACGCCGGGGAGACCTGGGGCTGCACGGCCGTCGCGTCCGGCTGCGGCGGGGCCGGGGGCGTGCTTCCAGGGGGCCCCTGGGGAGCATCGGCCGGCACTGGAGGTGCGGACGGAACGGACGAGGCGGCCTCGGCCGCAGTGCCCTCGTTGCCCTCGTTCTCTGTGCTCACAGCTCTATACTCCTCGGTTCCACATCATGATTCGGCAAGAGATCCGCTGCGTACGTGTACGTGTCTGTGGTCAGCTTTTCCCACAGCACGTCAGACCACTGTAAGCAGGACCTGTGCATCCGCGCACCGGCCTTTACATCGGGCAAAACGGTCCCGCGTCGCACGGTTTTCGCACCTGCGGGCCCGCCGGTGACACCATGACGCGGTGACCCAAGCACGGCAGCAGCACACCATGCAGCATCCCATCCAGGTCATCGCGCACCGCGGCGCGTCCGACGACGCCCCCGAGCACACCCTGGCCGCGTACCGGAAGGCGATCGAGGACGGCGCCGACGCCCTGGAGTGCGATGTACGGCTCACCGCCGACGGCCATCTCGTATGCGTACACGACCGCCGGGTGAACCGCACGTCCAACGGCCGCGGCGCGGTCTCCGCCCTGGAGCTCTCCGCGCTCGCCGCCCTCGACTTCGGCTCGTGGAAGGACCGCGAGGAATCGGAGTCCCCGGACTGGGACCCGGTACCGGGCGAGCTCGCCTCCGTACTCACCCTGGAACGGCTGCTCGAACTGCTCGTCGAGACAAGAGCCGCGGGACGCCCTCTCCAGCTGGCCATCGAGACCAAGCACCCGACCCGCTGGGCGGGCCAGGTCGAGGAGCGGCTGCTGCACCTGCTGAAGCGCTTCGAGCTCGACGTGCCGCCGGCCGACGGCCCCTCACCGGTCCGCATCATGAGCTTCTCGGCCCGTTCCCTGCACCGCATTCAGGACGCCTCACCGGATCTGCCCACCGTATATCTGATGCAGTTCGTCTCCCCGCGACTGCGCGACGGGCGGCTGCCGGCCGGTGCCCGGATCGCCGGACCGGGGATGCGGATCGTGCGCAGCCACCCCGGCTACATCGAACGCCTGCACCGCGCGGGGCACCGGGCCCACGTCTGGACGGTCAACGAACCGGAGGACGTCGACCTCTGCGTCCGGCTCGGAGTTGAGGCAATCATCACGAATCGTCCGAGGCAGGTACTGGAACAACTGAGACGTTCTTCGTATCAGTGACAGGGAGTGCACCGGCGCATTCGAGCGGTACTCGATCGTTACGAGTGCGTCACTGGCAGACCACTGGCCGGTTTCCGGCCCAGCCCAGGGGGGCATCCACTCCGTGGCGTGGGGCAAAGGAGGTCTCGGGGGTGGCGTTGGTGGTGGCACAAGAAGTGCCCACGTCGTCGAGCATGGCCGTACCCCATGGCCCTGCGGGCGTGGGTCAGGCACGACACCGGATGCGTGAGCAGTTGCGCAGCCACGGAGTGTCGGATTCGGTCGTCGACGATGCTGTATTGATCCTTTCCGAACTGCTCAGCAACGCCTGCCGGCACGGCAGGCCACTGGGCCGACACAGCGACGTGGGAGACGGCGACGTGCGCGCCGCCTGGCGCGTCGACAGAACGGGCGGGCTGACCGTCGAGGTGACGGACGGAGGCGGCCCGACCCGGCCGGTTCCGGCCACTCCATCGGTATCCGCTCGCGGCGGCCGGGGGCTCAACATCATCAGCGCGCTCGCCGAGAAGTGGGGCGTACGCGACGACGCATCCGGCGAGGTCACGGTCTGGGTGCAGGTCAACGAGGAGTCGCCCCGCCCCGGCGGGGTACCGGGCAGACAGGGCAACGGGCGGGCAACGGGCAAGACCACACGGCCGGGCCCGACCGGAGCGTCCGCCGTACCGGGACTCGACGGGCTGGATCTCGCCGACGCCCTCGACGACGCGGGCTGACGCGCAGGCCGGCACTTGGGCTGACGCGCGGACTGACACTTGGGCTGACGCGCAGGCCGGCACGCGGGCGAAGCGCGGGCGAGGCGCTGCCGGACCCGGAAGGCTCCCCGGGGCATCGTCGGAGGACGCCCGTACCCGCGGACTGCGAGGGCGGCTGCGCCCCGGACACCGTACGGGCGGCTAGGCTCGCGGCCGAGACCGCACTGTCGGAACCGTCGCAACCGGGAGAAAGCCCACCATGGCCAAGAAGCGCCCTCAGACCAAGGCCGGGAAGCAGCAACTCAAGGACGGCGAGATCCCGGTGGTCGGGGCTCGCGAGCCCTGCCCGTGCGGTTCGGGCCGCCGTTACAAGGCCTGTCACGGCCGCGCCGCCGCCCAGGCCGTGACCGAGCTGGTCCAGCGCCCCTTCGAGGGGCTGACCGGCGAATGCGACTGGGTCGCGCTGCGCGAACTGGTCCCCGCCGCCACGGTCGAGCTGACGCTGAAGGGCGGGCTGCCCGAGGGCGTGCCGTCCGTGACGCTCGCGACCGTGCTCCCGATGGCCTGGCCCGCGCTGCGTCGCGACGACGGCTCGGTTCTGCTCGCGCTGCAGAACGACACCTCTTCCGGTGACCTCAGCCGGGACCTCGCCGACACCTTGCAGCGGGCGCTGGAGACCGAGCCCGGCTCGCCCGTTGCCGCCCGGCGCGTTCCGGCCGACGGGCCTCGGCTGCAGGATGTCCTGGACCCGGACGCGCCCTTCGCGCCCGTCGTGCACTCCGGCTTCGAGTTCTGGGTACCGGACGCGGAGAACGCCACGGCCGAGGTGTCCGCCTCCCTGGAGCGCGCGAACGACGCCGCGATCCCGACCGTCCTGCTCACCGGGGTGGACGCCGCCTACTGGTGCGAGACGCCGGAGAAGAACCACCTCCGGTGGGTCATGCCGCACCCCGAGGAGCAGCTCCTCGACGCTCTCGCCCGGCTGCACGCCGCCGGAGCCTCGTCCCTCGGCGAGGGGACCCGGCTGGTCGGCTCCTTCCGCGCGCACGGCCTGATGGTTCCCGTCTGGGATCTGCCGAGCGCGATGGGGGCCGAGGAGTGCGAGAAGCCCGCCGCCGTGTTCGCGGAGCAACTGGCCACGGCGCTCGCCTCGGACGCGCCCCTCACCCCCGAGGAGCGACGGGCGCGCGGCGGGCTCACCAACCGCCAGGTGACACTCAGCTGACAGTGACCATCACCAGGACCGTACGGTGACTCGCGTCACAACTCGCCGTACTGACAGGTAAATCGCTGTCCGAATACACGAGATCGAATTTGCGAACGGCAGATCTCTTGTTACCGTTCTAGAAGCCCGGTCGCTGGTGCATCCCCCGTCGCCAGCGATCGGGCATCCTCATTTCCGGGTACGGCGCCCACGGCGTACCGCACGGCGCACGAACCAGCGCACAGACCTGGCACAGGTCCCCGGACGAGCCCCTCAGTGACACAAGCCCCCGCCGTCGGCCACCCGACCTTCCATCAGGTCACGGCTCTCCCGACAGCTCGGGCGGCAGCAGGCCGAGGCACTGCGCCAACCCGGCTCGGGAGAAAACTGATTGCGTTCGGGCAACGCCGGAAGAGCTCCCGGGAAGATCCCGCAGCCAGTCCGTAGGCAGCCCGTGGGAAGCCCGATGGCCGTCCGGAGACAGTCCGGTGACTCCGAAGAGGGGCCGAGGAGAGCCCGAAAGGGATACTCGAACATTCCTCGAACACGTTTCGGAAAATGCATCAGAAAACCGCCGTCGAACACCTTTGCACCGGCAGCCTTTTCACAGTCGGCACGAGGCCATGACGGCGGCCGACGGGCCCGGAAGATACGGCGGAACACGCGTTCCGAGTGTTCCCCGGTGGCCCCGGCCGCCCGGCGTGAAGCGATTCGTGACGATGCGCCGAGAACTCCGGCGGCGCGAACTCCGGCGCGATGCCACCGCCCGCCCGCCCGTCAGTAGGCGAGCCGGCTTCCCCCGTCCGGGGCGCTGTTGCTCGCTTCGACCAGCGCGTCCAGAACCGCCCCCACATCCGGCAGCCACGGCGAGGCGGCCACCGCGACGGGCGCTCCACCGGTCAGCCGCAGCCGCGAGACCCTGTCCGGCGCCCGCTCCCAGCGCACTTGCCCCGCGCCGGTCTCGGACGGCGGAAGGACGAGATAGCCCCCCTCGCCGTGGAACCGCAGTGAACTGGGCACCCAGTCCTGCGCGTGCAGCAGTTCACCGAGCCGTTCGAGGGTGTACGGGGCGACCAGCAGCGACCACCGGGTCGGCGTCGCCACCACGGGACCCAGCCGCATCCCCATCCGGTCGAGTTCGGCCAGCGCCCCCGCACCGGCCACGGCCGGCAGGCTCAGGGCGCACGGCGCCTGCCCGCCGGTGGCCAGCACGACCGGTGCGGTGGGCCGGTTCGTCCACCACCAGCGCACCATCCGCGGGTCGGTGGTCGCCGCGAGCAGTCCGGGGTCGCAGGGGTGCGCGCCGGGCACGGCGCATTCGGGGTCGGGGCAGGCGCAGCCACGCTCACCACGACCGTCGGCCGGCTGCAGCCCCACTCCCGGGAGTACGGGCCACTGCCACTCGGTGGCACAGGTCAGAGCCGCGTCGAGCTGGGCGGGCCTGTCCCGGAGCCGGAGCCTGCGTCGCCTTCCGAGGATCTCGCGCATGAGCGCTCGTTCCTTTCCGTTGAACGCCGAGGGTCCACATCACACCACGCGTGCGTCACATCGCGTGTGCGGAATTTCACTGTGTGTGCATGCTCGTCGAGCCTGCGGTACGGGTTGATCGTCGGTACCGAGCGTGAGCTGTGCTGAGCCGAATCGAGCCGGTTCCAGTCGAAATCATGGCGAGGCGCAGGGCGCGTATCGCGCCTGCCGCCCTTGCGTACGACCTCGCCACTCGGGGGTGGGGCGTGGCCGTCACAGATGAGGACGTCCGGGCCCGCTGCCAGGTTCCGGGAGCGGTCGGGAACCACCCCTGGTCATCTGCCGATTACGTACCCAGCATGCCCGGAATGACGCTCCCCTCGGGGCTTCACCCCGAGGACATCCCTGCCGAGCGGACCCAGTCGACCGCCAATCGCTGCCACAGGGTGCAATTTTTGGCCAAGTTGGCTGCCGCCTGGACACCACAAATCCTGTGTGGACAATGCTGGACATCGCCTCGCTTGTGCGTGTACATGTGGATGCATTGATAGTGGCGCAGAATGGCATGGGAGTTTGCGATGCTATTCGACGAAAAACACCAGTCGGAAAGCAGGCGACCATGAGCGCCCCACACCTGCCGAAAGTGGCTGGAATCGATCCCACAGTTCCGGTTTCGACGCACACTGACGGGCCTCTCACAGAGGTGCCCGCCGCGCCCGGCGCCTTCATCCAGGACCGTCTGGCGGGCTGGGTCTCCGAGCTCACCACGCTGCACGAGCTCACCGAGCGGCTGGCCGGTACCAGCACTCTGGACGACGCACTTCACGAACTGCTCGAAGCCGGTGCCGCTCTGGTGGGAGCCCGCCGCGGGCTGATCGCGTTCCAACCGTCCGACCGCCGCGGCCCCGTCAGCACCATCGGCCTCGGACTGGCCCGCGCGGAACTCGGCCAGATCGAGACGGTGCCCCGCAGCGCCACGTCCTACGGGCGCATCCTGGAAGGTCTGCCCGGCGCCGAAGGCCCGCTGGCCACCCCCGACCTGCTCGGCGACACCGGCCTGGACCCCCGCAGGCGCGAGGTGGCCGCCCGACTCGGCTACGCCGCCAGCTACGCACTGCCGATCACCACCGCCCGGACCGGCCGGCTCGCCGCCGCCGTCTGGTTCTACGACGAACCCGCCGAGCCGCTGGAGCGCCAGCGCCACCTGGTCGGCATGTACGCCGGGTACGCCGCCGAGCACCTGGCCCGGCTGCTGGAACTGGAACGGGCCAGGACCGATGTCGCCACCGTCACCGAGGAGCTCCTGCCCAGCCGGCTGCCCCGGGTCCCCGGCGTGGAGTTGGCCGTACGCCATCACACCGCACCGCAGGGCGGCAACGACTGGTACGACGCGCTGGCACTCCCGGAGGGCGCGCTCGGCCTCGCCGTCGGCTCGGTGAGCGACTCCGGGCCGACCGCCCTGGCCACGATGGGGCGGCTGCGCGCCAGTCTGCGGGCGTACGCGGTGATGGAGGGCGAGGACCCGGTCGCCGTACTCTCCGATCTTGAGCTCCTGCTGCGGCTGACCGAGCCGACCCGTTCCGCGACCGCGCTCTTCGCCTACTGCGAGCCCACCCGCCGCAGGATCGTGCTGGCCGGGGCCGGTCACACCCCGCCGCTGATCGTCGGCGACCGGCGTACCGAGTACGTCGAGACCACCCTGTCCGCGCCGCTGGGCATGCTCGCCTGCTGGGAGGCGCCCAGCGTGGAGGTCGCCCCGGCGCCCGGCGAGACCGTGCTGCTGTACACCGACGGCCTCCTGCGCCGGGCAGGCGACTCGATGGACCGGGCGTTCGCACGGCTCCACTCGGCGGCGGCGAGCGTCCCCAAGGCGCTGCGCCACGACGCCGGATCGGTCGCCGACCATGTGCTGCGCACCGTCCTGCCCGACGGGCCCGAGCAGGGTGACGGCACAGAAGACGTGGTTCTGCTGGCGGCCCGGTTCGACTGAGCCGCCGCCCGGCGCCCCGCCTCCGTGGTGCCGCCGGTTGTAAGAGGTCTTCCGGCCCTGGGACCCCTTCCGTACGCCCGTACGATGGAGGGGGTCCAGCGTCGTATCAAGGAGAGACAAGTCGTGTCTGAGGAGCTCACCCCGGAGAACCCGGAGACCGAAGAGGCAGAGCAGGTCAAGCAGCGGAAGAACGGCCTGTACCCGGGCGTCTCCGACGAACTCGCCGCGAGCATGAAGTCCGGCTGGGCCGACACCGAGCTGCACGGGCTGGAGCCGATCGCTCAGGCCGGACACACCGCCGACCGTCGCGCCGCGCTCTCCGCCCGCTTCCCCGGCGAGCGGCTGGTCATTCCCGCGGGCCGGCTGAAGACCCGTTCCAATGACACCGAGTACGCCTTCCGCGCCTCCACCGAGTACGCGTACCTGACCGGCGACCAGACCCAGGACGGCGTCCTCGTCCTGGAGCCGAAGGACGACGGCCACCAGGCGACCGTCTACCTGCTGCCGCGCTCGAACCGTGAGAACGGCGAATTCTGGCTCGACGGCCAGGGCGAGCTGTGGGTCGGCCGCCGCCACTCCCTCGCCGAGGCCGAGCAGCTGCTCGGCATCCCGGCGAAGGACGTACGGGAGCTGCCCGCCGCGCTGGCCGAGGCCACCGGCCCGGTCCGTAACGTCCGCGGTCACGACGCCGGCATCGAGGCCGCGCTGACCGACAAGGTCACCGCGGAGCGCGACGAGGAGCTGCGGGTCTTCCTCTCCGAGGCACGCGTGGTCAAGGACGCCTTCGAGATCGCCGAGCTGGCGAAGGCCTGCGACATCACCGCCCGCGGTTTCGAGGACGTCGTGAAGGTCCTCGACAAGGCCGAGGCGACGAGCGAGCGCTACATCGAGGGAACGTTCTTCCTGCGGGCCCGCATCGAGGGCAACGACATCGGCTACGGCTCGATCTGCGCCGCGGGACCGCACGCCACCACCCTGCACTGGGTGCGCAACGACGGCGCGGTGCGCTCCGGCGAGCTGCTGCTGCTCGACGCCGGCGTGGAGACCAACGACCTCTACACGGCCGATGTGACCCGCACCCTTCCCATCAGCGGCACGTTCACGCCGCTGCAGCGGAAGATCTACGACGCGGTGTACGAGGCGCAGGAGGCCGGTATCGCGGCGGTGAAGCCCGGCGCCGGCTTCCGTGACTTCCACGTCGCCGCACAGCTCGTCCTCACCGAGAAGCTCGTCGAGTGGGGTCTGCTCGGCGACCGGTCCGTGGAAGAGGTCCTGGAGCTGGGTCTGCAGCGCCGCTGGACCCTGCACGGCACCGGACACATGCTCGGCATGGACGTCCACGACTGCGCCGCCGCGCGGACGGAGTCGTACGTCAACGGAACGCTGGAGCCGGGGGTGTGTCTCACCGTCGAGCCCGGTCTCTACTTCCAGGCCGACGACCTGACCGTCCCCGAGGAGTACCGCGGCATCGGCGTCCGGATCGAGGACGACATCCTCGTCACCGAGGACGGCAACCGGAACCTCTCGGACCAGTTGCCCCGGCAGGCCGACGAGGTCGAGGCGTGGATGGCCCGGCTCAAGGGCTGACCTGCCGACGGCCGGTTCCCGGCCGTCGACGCGCGCCGGAGGGCGCTCTGCTCAGGACACCATGAGCAGGGCGCCCTCCCGCCATTTCAGGACCTTGTCGAAGCTCACCACCGCGCCACCGCGCCCCGGCCGGTTGCCGAAGTGGACGTGGTCGGCGAGCTGCTCGATCAGGCACAGGCCCCGCCCGCTCTCGGCGGCGAGCGGCGGATGTCCGGTCTGCTGCCCGGCCGGCTGTGGCTGGAACTGCCACGGTTCATGACGATATGGATCCTGCTGGTGCGGGTCGTACTGCTGCGCTTGGTGTTGTTGGTGTGCGGCATCGCGAAGCGTGCGTCTGGCGGGAAAGCCGGGGCCCGAGTCGGCGACTTCGATACGGCATCTCTCGCCATTGAGATATGCGGTGACCTGGTACTGCCCGCAGGCCGTACCCGACGGCTCTCCCCACGCGTCCCAGATCTCCCCGACATCATCCGGAACACGATGCGCCCCGCCGTGCTCGACGGCGTTCGCACACGCCTCGCTGAGCGCGACCGACAGGTCGTAGGAGATGTCCGGGTCCACGCCCGCGGATTCCATCGTGCCGAGCAGGAACCGACGGGCGAGCGGAACGCTCGCAGCTTCGCGCCGCAGATGGAGTGACCACCACATGCTCATGCTCCAGCCTCCTGGCTGCGGCTCGACATACCGATACGTATTGCCGCCCGGTGCCGTTCGTAAGCACAGACGGGATGTGAGACCGCTCATTCGGCGGATACCCGGGCTCGCGACACCTGTGCTTGCCCGGCCCACAAGGCGGTTCCTACCCCATCCGCAACCACCTTCAACAGCCCGGCTCGCAGCCAATCGGGCGGAAGGCGACCTTCCGGACCTGCCGTACGGCGGCTGGGTGCGCAATGCGATGATGACCCGGCCATGTCTACGTCTGTGGGACGCGCCGGAGCCGGTCTGCGGCTTCTGAGGGCCGCGGTGTTCGCCGCGGTCTGCGTCGCGTTGTCCGCGGCCGGACACGCACTGGCCTCCTGCACGGCGGTGCCCGGATGGACACTGCTCGCCGGGTTCCTCGGGATCCTCGCGGTGGCGGTACCGCTGGCCGGACGCGAACGCTCGCTGCCGTCGATCGCCGCGGGCCTGGCCGGCGGACAGATCGCACTGCACACGCTCTTCGGTGTGGGTACGCACACCGCGACGCCCCAGCCGCCGGCCGGCGAGGACTCACTGATCCGGTTCGCGGCGAGCCTCGTCTGCGGGGCGGGCCCGGCGCAGTTGAACGCCACCGACGCCCATCGCATCGTCACCACCGCGGGCATCGACCCGGCGTCGGTGACCGAGCAGGCCCATCAGCACATGGCCGCCGCCCCCTCCGGGAGCATGCTCGGCACCGGAGCGGCCGGCCTCGCCGGAATGTTCCCCAGCCTGCCCATGCTGCTCGGCCACCTGCTGGCCGCGCTGGCCACCGGCTGGCTGCTGCGGCGCGGCGAGATCGCCCTCTTCCGGCTCGCCCGGCTGTCGGCGCACGGCGCCCAGCAGGTGGCGGCCGGGGCCCGGCTGCGGGCGCTGCGCGCGGCACTCGTCCTCGTGTCCGCCCTGCGCGCGGGTCTTCCGGGCGGACCGACGACCGGGCCGCGCATCCTCCGTACGGCTGTGGACGCACCATCCCCGGCCACCGGGGATCCCTTGCAGCACATGGTGATCAGGCGCGGGCCGCCACCCGTACTCGCCCTCGCAGCCTGACGCGACACCCTCCACTCGATGCACGCGCCCCTCGCAGGTACCTCTCCGGTGCCGGTACGGGTCGGCGCACACATTCCGCTCGTGAGGGAAGAGGTGTCGCGATTCCGTCGCGCACCCGTGCGGCGGAGCACCCTTCCTTCGTGCTTCGTGGAGTGATTCCTGACATGAACGTCTCTCGCATCGCCCTCGTCGGCGGCGTCGCCGCGTCCACCGTGCTGATCCTGGCCGGTACGGCTTCCGCCCACGTCAGCGTCCAGCCGCAGGGCGAGGCCGCCAAGGGCGGTTACGCCGTCATCAACTTCAAGGTCCCCAACGAGCGTGACGACGCCGCGACGACCAAGCTCGAGGTCAACTTCCCGACCGACCACCCGCTGGCCTCCGTCCAGCCCGAGGCAATCCCCGGCTGGAAGATCGACGTCACCACGAGCAAGCTGGCCAAGCCGCTCGACATGCACGGCAAGAAGATCGACAAGGCCGTCTCCAAGGTCACCTGGACCGCGGACGGCGGCAAGATCGAGCCCGGCCGCTTCCAGCAGTTCCCGCTCTCCGTCGGCCAGCTCCCCGAGGACGCCGACCAGCTCGTGTTCAAGGCCATCCAGACGTACGACAACAAGGAAGTCGTCCGCTGGATCGAGGAGCAGAAGGACGGGGCCGAGGAGCCCGAGAGTCCCGCTCCGGTCCTCAAGCTGACGGCCGCCACCGACGGCGCGCACGGCGCGGCGGCCGCCTCCGGCGACACGAGCGATTCCGCAGACCACGCGAAGGACGAGAAGACGACGGCTTCGGCGTCCTCGTCCGGCTCCTCCAGCGACACCACGGCCCGCGTCCTCGGCATCGTCGGCATCGTCATCGGCGTCGCGGGTGTCGCCTTCGGCGTCCTGGCCGGCCGTCGGCGTACCGCCTGACCGTCCAAAGCCCCACCCGCCACACCGACCCATCAGGAATCAGTGCTCCATGGTTAAGAAGTCTGTGCTGGCCGCGGCGCTCGTCGCCGCGGCCGCGCTCACCCTGTCCGCCTGCGGCGGCAGTGACAACGACAGCAAGAAGCCCATCGCCGACGTGTCGATGGAGGCGAAGACCAAGGCCGCGACGGTGCTCGACCAGCCGTTCACCAAGCCGAATCTCGTCCTCACCGACACCCATGGCAAGAAGTACGACCTGCGTGAGAAGACCAAGGGCAGGCCGACGCTCATCTACTTCGGCTACACCAACTGCCCCGACGTCTGCCCGCTCATCATGAGCAACATCGCGATCGCCAAGAAGTCCCTCCCCGAGGCCGACCGGGACAAGCTCCAGGTCGTCTTCGTCACCACCGACCCGGAGCGGGACACTCCGTCCTCACTGGGCAGCTGGCTCAAGTCCCAGGACCCGTCCTTCACCGGTCTCACCGGCGACTTCCCGACCATCCAGGCGGGCGCCCGGCAGATCGGCATCGGTATCGACGCACCGAAGAAGGAGAAGGACGGCACGATCGTCTCGATGCACGGCTCGCAGGTCATCGCGTTCTCCCCGAAGACCGACCAGGGATACGTGCTGTACAGCGAGGACACCACGCCCGACGACTACACCAAGGACCTCCCCAAGCTCATCAAGGGGGAGAAGCCTTGAACCGCCGCACCACCCTCGCCGGCGTCCTGGCCCTCTCCACGGGTCTGACGCTGGCGGGGTGCTCCTCCTCGGGCAGCGAGCCGGAGCTGAAGGTCATCGGCGCGTTCATGCCGCAGCCCGTCAACGACATGGCGGCCGCCTTCCTCGTCGTGCAGAACAGCGGCGGCAGCTCCGACCGGCTCACCTCTGTCACCAGCCCGCTCTCGGACGACGTCACGATCCACGAGACGAAGAACCAGGCGATGCGCATGGTGACGTCCTTCGCCGTACCCGCGGGCGGTGAGCTGGACCTGGAACGCGGCGGAAACCACATCATGTTCATGAAGCTCAAGCAGCAGCCCAAGCAGGGCGAGAAGGTGTCCATGGAGCTGCACTTCGAGAAGGCCGGCCCGATCAAGGTCGACCTTCCCGTGAAGGAGACCACCCACAACCCGAAGAAGCAGTGAGGGACTGACAGACCATGACAGCCACCGCCCCGCACTTCGGGCCGCCCCCGTCCGTACCCGCCATACGCCGGCCGCTCGCCGCGGCCGGACTCCTCGCCGCTCTGATCGGCATGGTGTTCGGCCTGCTGCTGGCCGTAGCGGGTCCCGCGTCGGCTCACGCCGCACTCACCGGGAGCGACCCGCAGGACGGGGCGGTGGTCGACACCGCACCCAAACAGGTCACGCTGACCTTCTCCGAGCAGGTGGCCATGGGCGAGGGATCCATCCGGGTCCTGGACCCCGACGGCAAGCGCGCCGACACCGAGGCCGCCCCGCTCGACCTGCACAGCGGCTCCACCGTGCAATACGGCGTCGCCCTGCACGCCGGCCTGCCCGACGGCACGTACACCGTCGCCTGGCAGGCCGTCTCCGCCGACAGCCATCCGGTCTCCGGAGCCTTCACCTTCTCCATCGGCGCCCCCTCGAAGACCACCGTCGCCCTCCCGGACAACGAGGCCGGGGGCGGCCTCGTCGGCACGCTCTACGGCATCGCGCGCTACGCCGCGTACGCCGGCTTCATCGTGCTCGTGGGCGGCGCGGCCTTCGTGCTCGCCTGCTGGCAGCGCGGGGCGGGCGCGCGCCCGCTGCAACGCCTCGTGGTGCGCGGCTGGACGACCCTCACCGCGGCCACTCTCGCCATGCTGCTGCTGCGCAACCCCTACACCGGCTCCGGGAAGCTCGCGGACGCCTTCGACCTCGACGGGCTGACGGCGGTCCTCGACACCAAGCCCGGCGCCGCACTCGTCTCGCGGCTGCTGTTGCTCGGAGCCAGTGCGCTGTTCATCGCCGTGCTGTTCGGGACGTACGCGAAGCGCGAGGACGAACGCGAGAAGAAGGACCTCACCTTCGGCCTCGCCATCGGCGGGGCGGTCATCGCCGCCGGGATCGCCGGGACCTGGGCGCTCGCCGAGCACGCGTCGACCGGCATCCAGCCGGGGGTCGCCATGCCGGTCGACGTGCTCCATCTCCTGGCCGTAGCCACCTGGCTGGGCGGGCTCGCGGCCCTGCTGGTCGCGCTGTACCGCACGCCCGACGTCACCGCCGACGCGGTACGGCGCTTCTCCCGGATCGCGTTCGGCAGTGTCCTCGTGGTCGCCGCCACCGGGATCTACCAGTCCTGGCGTCAGCTGGGCTCCTGGTCCGCGCTGACCGACACCGGGTACGGGCAGCTGCTGCTCGTGAAGGTGGGGCTCGTCGCGGTCCTCGTCGGGGTCGCGTCGATCTCACGCCGGTGGACGGCACGGCTGGCGGCCGGCGGTGGCGCGGCTGCGGCGCCGGTGGCCGCAGTCGAGGCCGAAGCCGAGACCGCAGTCGAGGCCGAAGTCGAGGCCGAAGTCATGGCCGAGGCCAGGGCCGGGGCCGCTACCGAAGCCGCTACCGAGACCAAGGCCGATTCGGACTCGGTGTCGCAGGACTCGGTGTCACAGGACCCCGTGTCGCAGCACCCGGTGTCGCAGGACCCGGTGTCGCAGGACCCCGCGCGAGCCGTCCAGCTCGCCCGCCAGAAGGCCGCCGTGGCAACCGCTGAGAAGAAGCGGGTGCGTGATGCCGACCCCGACCGCTCCGGCCTCCGCCGCTCGGTGCTGGCCGAAGTCGGCGTCGCGGTGGCCCTGCTGGCGGTGACCACCATCCTGACCTCGACCGAGCCCGGCCGTACCGAGGAGGAGGCGGCCCGCGCGTCGAACGCGGCCGCCGCCCCTGCGTCGAGCGGTCCCGTCAACCTCACGCTGCCCTTCGGCACCGGCGGCAAGAACGGCAGGGGCACGGTCCGAATGGACATCGCCCCGGGCCGTACCGGGGCCAATGAGCTCCACATCTGGATCGCTGACATCAGCGGGAAGGCCATGGACGTCCCCGAGGTGAAGCTCGCCCTCACCCTGAAGTCCAAGGACATCGGCCCCCTTCCGGTGGTCCCGGTCCGGCTGACCGAGGGGCACTGGATAGCCGGCGGTGTCCAGATCCCGATGGCGGGCAACTGGAACGTCTCGGCGACCGTGCGGACATCGGACATCGACCAGACGACGGTCGACAAGAACGTGAAGATCGGCTGAGCGGGATCGTGAGCGGAAACAGCACACACACCGAGACCAAGAAGACCGGCGACGAGGCCGGGACCGGGCCCGGGACCACCGGCGCCCTCTCCCGGCGGCGGCTGCTCGGCACCGCGGGCGCGGCCGGGGCCACCGGCCTGATGATCGGGGCGGCCGGCGGTGCGACCGGCTACGCCGCGACGCGGGACGACGCGCCGACCGCGCTGGCCTCCATCGGCTCATCCGAGGTGATGTTTCACGGGAAACATCAACCGGGGATCACCACCCCGCTTCAGGCGAGCGGCCATCTCATCGCCTTCGACCTGGCCCCCGGCGCCGGGCGGAAGGAGGCGGCCGCCCTGATGCGCCGCTGGTCCGCCGCCGCGCAGCGGCTGATGGCCGGCGAACCCACCGCGGGTGGCGCGGCGGACGGCACAGGGCACGACACCGGCATCGCACTGGACGCCGGACCGTCCTCGCTGACCGTCACCTTCGGCTTCGGCGCCACATTCTTCGAACGCACGGGCCTGGCCGGGCGCCGGCCACCGGGACTCGACCCGCTGCCGCCGTTCTCCGCCGACCACCTCGACACCGCCCGCTCCAACGGCGACCTCTGGGTGCAGATCGGCGCCGACGACGCACTCGTCGCCTTCCACGCGCTGCGAGCCGTACAGAAGGAGGCCGCTTCGACGGCCACCGTGCGCTGGCAGATGAACGGCTTCAACCGCACGCCCGGCGCCACCGCCAAGCCGATGACCGCCCGCAATCTGATGGGCCAGATCGACGGCACCGGCAATCCGAAACCGGCCGACAACGACTTCGACCGGCGCGTCTTCGTCCCGTCCGGCGCCGACGACGCGAAGTACGAATGGCTGGCCGGCGGCTCGTACGCGGTCGTCCGGCGGATCAGGATGCTGCTCGACGACTGGGAGAAGCTCCCGGTGGAACGTCAGGAACGGGTCATCGGCCGGCGCAAGGCGGACGGCGCACCCCTGAGCGGCGGCACCGAGACCACCGAAATGGACCTCGACAAGGCGGGCCCCGACGGCAGACTCCTGATCCCCGACAACGCCCACGCCCGGATCTCGTCCCCCGAGCGCAACAGCGGAGCGGCCATGCTCCGCCGCCCGTTCTCGTACCACGACGGCATCGCCGCGGACGGCACCCCGGACGCCGGGCTGCTGTTCATCTGCTGGCAGGCGGATCCGCTGCGGGGCTTCGTACCGGTGCAGCGCAAACTCGACCGGGGAGACGCCCTGTCGCCCTTCCTCCGCCACGAGGCGAGCGGCCTCTTCGCGGTGCCCGGCGGTGCGGCGAGCGGGGAGTACGTGGGCCAGCGGTTGTTGGAGTCCTGAGCCACCCCGGCGCATTAGGGTGACGGTATGTCCGCCACGCGCTACGCCTATCTCGGCCCCGAGGGCACCTTCACCGAGGTCGCCCTCCGTACGCTCCCGGAAGCCGCGACCCGCGAGCTCGTCCCGATGGTGTCCGTACCCGCGGCCCTGGACGCGGTGCGCAACGGCACGGCCGCCGCGGCACTCGTACCGATCGAGAACTCCGTCGAGGGCGGCATCACCACCACGCTCGACCAGCTGACCAGCGGTGAACCGTTGATGATCTACCGCGAGGTGCTGCTCTCCATCACCTTCGCGCTGCTCGTGCGCCCCGGCACCAAGCTGTCCGACGTCAAGACGGTCACCGCGCACCCGGCCGCACAGCCGCAGGTGCGCAACTGGATGGCAGCCCATCTCCCCCAGGCCGTATGGGAGTCGGCGGCGTCCAACGCGGACGGTGCGCGGCTCGTGCAGGAGGGGCGGTACGACGCCGCCTTCGCCGGTGAGTTCGCCGCGGCGACCTACGGGCTCGAACCACTGGTGACCGAGATCCACGATGCGGAGAACGCCCAGACCCGTTTCGTGCTGGTGGGACGCCCGGCCCGGCCGTCGGCGCCGACCGGTGCGGACAAGACGTCGGTGGTCATCTGGCTGGGCGACGACCATCCCGGTGCGCTGCTCGAACTGCTCCAGGAGTTCGCGGTGCGCGGGGTGAACCTGATGCTGATCCAGTCCCGGCCGACGGGCGCGGGCATCGGGAACTACTGCTTCGCGGTGGACGCCGAAGGCCACATCTCCGACCGGCGGGTGGGTGAGGCGCTGATGGGGCTGAAGCGGATCTGCCCGAACGTCCGCTTCCTCGGCTCCTATCCGCGGGCCGGCGTGACGCCTGCGGACGTTGGCCCCTTGCGTGCGGGTACGTCGGACTCGGAGTTCACGGTGGCCTCCGACTGGCTGGCCCGGAACCAGGACGGGCGGCCCTGACGGCCCCCGGCCGCCCGTCGGACCCTCACCCCTTCACACCCTCACGCCCTCGCACACCCCTTCACGCTCTCGCACTCTCACGTCCATTCGCCCTCGCGACCCTGCCCCTCCGCGCACCCCTCTCTCTGGTGCGATCAGCAGATTGTCATCGTCGGCAAAGTTATCCACAGGAGCGAGTCTCGACCTGGGGACAAGTCGACACCGCAATGCGACATGGTCGACAAATCTCCCCCAGCCCGCCCAGATCCATCCACAGGCCGGCAGGGCGCCCCGTGTCACCCCAATTCCATTGATCAACTCTTTAGGCGAGGAATTCCCACCCGAACGAGCACGCAAGGCGGGTTTGAGGTGGGACCCCATGAACCTTCACGCCGCTTTCGGAATGATCTCCCCATGTCCACAGATCTTCCTCACAGCCTGTGGATAACTTTTGGGAACCACCACCCCCTGTGGACAAGCGTCGGCCAACTCCCCTTGCGGGCAAGGCGGGTACGTCAAGGCACATGAACCCTTCTGCCCCATTTAGGGGAATAGGGCCTCTTTACTGACGGCGACATCCGTCGGGCTCGCCAGGGATTCCCCTCCAGCGTTACTAATACCGGCAATTCGGGCAAAGTGACACGCTTGCCGATATCGGTTCGAGCTGGGGAAGCCGACACCGGTAGCCTGGAGGGGTGATTGACCTTCGCCTGCTTCGTGAGGACCCCGACCGTGTTCGCGCCTCCCAGCGCGCCCGTGGAGAGGACGTCGAACTCGTCGACGCCCTTCTCTCCGCCGACGAGCGGCGCAGGTCGTCCGGGGTTCGGTTCGACGAACTCCGTTCCGAGCAGAAATCGCTCGGCAAGCTCATCCCCAAGGCCTCTCCGGAGGAGCGCGCCGAGCTCCTGAAGAAGGCCGAGCAGCTCAAGGTCGACGTCAAGGCGGCCGACGCCGCACAGGACGAGGCCGACGAGGAGACCAAGAGCCTGCTGCTGCGGCTCGGCAACATCGTCCACGAGGACGTGCCGGTCGGTGGCGAGGAGGACTTCGTCGTCCTGGAGACGCACGGCACCATCCGCGACTTCGGTGCCGAGGGCTTCGAGCCCAAGGACCACCTGGAGCTCGGCGAGGCGCTCGGCGCGATCGACATGGAGCGCGGCGCCAAGGTGTCCGGCTCGCGCTTCTACTACCTGACGGGCGTCGGCGCGCTGCTGGAGCTCGCCCTCGTCAACGCGGCGATCGCCCAGGCCACCGAGGCCGGCTTCATCCCGATGCTCACCCCGGCGCTGGTCCGCCCGCGCGCCATGGAGGGCACCGGCTTCCTCGGCCAGGCCGCGGAGAACGTGTACCACCTGGAGAAGGACGACTTCTACCTGGTCGGCACCTCCGAGGTACCGCTCGCGGCGTACCACATGGACGAGATCATCGACGCGGCCAAGCTGCCGCTGCGCTACGCCGGCTTCTCGCCGTGCTTCCGCCGCGAGGCCGGTACGTACGGCAAGGACACCCGCGGCATCTTCCGGGTCCACCAGTTCGACAAGGTCGAGATGTTCTCGTACGTCGACCCGGCGGACGCCCAGGCCGAGCACCAGCGTCTGCTGGACTGGGAGAAGCAGTGGCTCACCGCTCTCGGGCTGCCCTTCCAGGTGATCGATGTCGCCACCGGCGACCTGGGGGCCTCGGCCTCCAGGAAGTTCGACTGCGAGGCGTGGATCCCGACCCAGGGCAAGTACCGCGAGCTGACCTCCGCGTCCAACTGCGACGGTTTCCAGGCACGCCGGCTGTCCGTCCGGATGCGTGACACCCGCGACGGCAAGAAGGTGCTCCAGCCGCTGTCCACGCTGAACGGCACGCTCTGCGCCGTCCCGCGCACCATCGTGGCGATCCTGGAGAACCACCAGCTGGCCGACGGTTCGGTACGGGTGCCCGAGGTGCTCCGTCCGTACCTGGGCGGGCGTGAGGTTCTGGAACCGGTCGCCAAGTGACCTTTCCCTACAAGCTCGTCGCGACCGATCTCGACGGCACGCTGCTGCGTGACGACGACACGGTCTCCGGGCGCACCCGCGAGGCACTGGCCGCGGTCACCGCGGCCGGTGCGGCGCACATCATCGTCACCGGCCGCGCCGTCCCGTGGACCCGGCACATCCTGGACGACCTGGGCTACGAGGGCCTGGCGGTCTGTGGCCAGGGTGCGCAGGTCTACCACGCGGGCGAGCGCAAACTGCTGACCTCGCTGACGCTGGACCGGCAGCTCGCCGGTCTCGCGCTCTCCAAGATCGAGGCAGAGGTCGGCCCGCTGGCGCTGGCGGCCAGCCGGGACGGGCTCGAAGGCGAGGTGCTGGTCGGCCCGGACTACCGCGTGCAGGAGGGTCCGCTGCCTGCCGTCTTCGTGCAGGACACGGCCGAGATGTGGGCTGCCCCCCTGAACAAGGTCTACATCCAGCACCCGGATCTGGACGACGACGCACTGGCGAAGGCCGCGCGAGCGGCGGTCGGCAATCTGGTCGACGTGGTCATGGCCGGCCCGGGGGTCGTGGAGATCCTGCCGCTGGGGCTCAGCAAGGCCACCGGCCTCTCGCTGGCCGCGCGTCGGCTGGGAGTGAAGGCGGCGGACACGATCGCCTTTGGTGACATGCCGAACGACATCCCGATGTTCGCCTGGTCGCAGCACGGCGTGGCGATGGCCAACGCGCACGAGGACCTGAAGGCCGTGGCCCACGAGATCACCGCGTCGAACGAGGACGACGGGATCGCGGTGGCGCTGGAGCAGTTGCTCTAGGGTCGCTCGTTCGGGTCGTGCCGGGCTCGTGGGGTCCGGCCGGTTCCAAACCGAGAGATCATCCGGAAGCCTGCGGGGGCCGGCTGCCTGAGGCGGAGGATGCGCGGATCGAACGCGCGCGGGGTTTACGGCCCCGACGACGGCTTAGCAAGCCGCTGCCTTACCACTCGGCCAATCCTCCGGGAGGGCGGCCGTGCGCGATGCGCGTGGACGGCCGCCCGGGCGTACTGCTCGAAGCGGCTCGGCGGAGCAGTCGCTGACTACTCCGGTGCCCGCTCGGCCACGCCCTGGTGGGAGCTCGGCGGACTCGGACTCTCGGTCATCGCCGCGCTCCTCTCCCGGTCTGTGGTGCCGATCCCGGCGTGTGCCGTACCGCCCACTGTGCCGTTCCCTCGACGCCCGGTGCCACTCATTTACGGGTGGCGGGCGGCACCGGACATCAGGGCCTGCTCAGCGACTCCTGTTGCGGCGGCTCAGATCCTTCAGGTCGCGTGCGAGCTCGTCCATCCGCCCGTCGAGCCGGACGATGTCCTCGGACACCCCGCCCAGCCACACGCTCATGCCACCGACCACCTGCTGCGTGACCTCCAGCCTCCGGTCGAGACTGTCGAGCCGCAACGACATCCGGTTGAGCACCGGCCCCAGCTCCTGCAGAGCGGTACCGACACCGGCCAGGCAGCTTTCGACCCGGGTGACGCGGTGTTCGAGCGAGGCGTATCCCGCCCGCAGGTCCTGCTCGGCGTCGAGGAGGTACGTACGGACGCAGCGCGCGATGTCGCTGTCGCGAAGAAGCATCGCTACGTTGAGGACGGTCCTGCGGGTGTAGAGCGTGAGCTGCGCGTGCGCCTGTGGATAACTTTCACCCTGCCCGCCGCCCAATAGGGACATCATGTCCCTATTGAAAATGCGCAGGTCAGCACCCCGCAGCAGCCTGAGGCCGTTCTCCTCCATCTCCGCGCGGTGGCGCTGGATCACCTTCTTGACGACCTCTGTGGATACTTCGAAGTAACGAGCCACGTCCTCTGTGCGAACGTGAACTCCATCCGGGAGCATGACAAGGCTCTTGACCTTGTCGAGGGCGTCGACGCGCCCCATCTGCTCGACGCGCAGCGCGCGCGATTCGAGCAGGGCGACTTCCGTGGGCATGGACATGCCTTCCGATCGTGAAAGCGGCGGGGGACGGCCCTCTCCCCGGGCTTCAGGGGCGGAGGACGCTCACGGTTGCCACTTGCTCAATGGCCGACCCGATGGGTCTCGCCCGTAGACGTGTCCCATCGGCATCGGCATTCCCCGAATTCACGAAAGCTCGACGCCACAGATGCCAGTTGCCTCCACGCGACCTGAGCAACGAACCAATATCCGTACCGTTACGCGTATGACTGTCCGACATACGACAACCCCCGTCCGTCGGACGAGGGTTGTCGTATCGCAGGATGCCTGCGCTCACTCCTCGCCGGCGAGCTTCAGGGTGCGCAGCTTCTGGCCCGCGTACCAGGTCGCCGCCACGGTGACCAGGATCAGCAGCACCGTCGCGAGCGGCAGTCCGACGTCGGAGGTGATGGCGCCGCCCCCGCCGACCTTCTCGGCCAGCGCGAGGGACCACTGCTGGACACTGAGCGTGCGCGCACCGGGGACCAGGCTGCCGAAGAGGGCCTCCCAGACCAGCGCGTAGACGAGTCCGAGGACCACCGCGTGCCGGCTGACCGTGCCCAGGAGCAGGAACAGCGCGCTGTAGGCGATCGAGGCGACCAGGGCGGCGATCGTGTAAGCCACCGCGATCTGCTGGCCGTTGCCGTTGAGGATCAGGCCGGCGACCAGGGTCGGCACCGCCGAGAACACCATCGTCACGGCGATCGCCACGATCAGCTTGGTGAAGATGATCGCCGGCCGGGTCACCGGCTTGGCCAGCAGGTAGACGATCGATCCGTCGTCGATCTCCGGCCCGATCGCTCCGGTACCGGCGATCACGCCGATCAGCGGCACCATGGTGGCGATGGCGAAGCCGCCCAGCACGTCGGAGGCGACCTGGTCATCGGCCCCGGCGAACATCCGTACCGCCACTGCGATGATCACCAGCAGTGCGGGCAGGATGAAGAGGATGGCGGCCCGGCGCCGGCCGAGCAGGGCCCGGTAGGTGAGCCGGGCGACTGTGGGGTCGTACATGACGCTTCACAGCTCCTTATCGGCCACTACTCAGGCCGCTACGAGATAGGAAAAGACCGATTCGAGGGATTCGTCGGACGGCGAAACGGTCAGCAGCCGGATGCCCTGCTCGCGTGCCACCTTCGGCAGGAGCGTGGTGAAACGCCCGAAGTCGACCGCCTGGATGCGCAGGGCCTGTTCGGTCAGGTCCACTTCGATCCCGGCCGTCGACGGGTCAGCGATGAGCGCGGCAGCGAGCGCGCGGTCGTCGCTGGACCGTACGAGATAGCGGTGGGGGCGGTCCGTCATCAGCCGGCGGATCTTCCGGAAGTCACCGGACGCGGCGTGCCGTCCGGCCACGATCACCTCGATGTGCGAGGCGAGTTGCTCGACCTCTTCGAGGATGTGGGAGGAGAAGAGAACCGTGCGGCCCTCCCCTCCCATCCGTCGCAGCAGATCCATCAGCTGCATCCGCTGACGCGGGTCCATTCCGTTGAACGGCTCGTCGAGCAGCAGCACGGACGGGTTGTGGACCAGGGCGGACGCCATCTTCACGCGCTGGCGCATGCCCTTGCTGTACGTCGAGATCTTGCGGTCCTGCGCGTACTCCATCTGGACCGTGGCCAGCGCTGCGGCCGCCTCGGCGTCGCCGAGACCGTGCAGTTCCGCGTTGGCCACCACGAACTCGCGGCCGGTCAGGAAGTCGTACATGCCCTCCCGCTCGGGCACGATGCCGATCTCCCGGTACACGGCCTCGTTGCGCCAGATCGCCTTGCCGTCGAGCGTGACCGTGCCCGTCGACGGAGCGAGGAATCCGGCCATCATGTTGATCAGCGTGGACTTGCCGGCACCGTTGGGGCCCAGCAGACCGGTGACGCCCGGTCCCACGGTCATGCTCACGTCGTTGACGGCGACCACATTGCCGAACCAGCGGGAGGTGTGGTCGATCTCGATGGTGGTCACAGCCCGACCCTCCGGTAGCGGCGCATCAGTACGGCGTACGAACCGGCGATGAGCGCGAGGACAACGATCAGATAGACCACTCCGGCACCGGCTCCCGGGCCGTGTCCGCCGGGGAAGGCGGAGGTCGCTCCGAGGAACGCGGTCTGCACACCGTCGATCAGGGTGATCGGGGAGAAGAGCCCCAGCCACGGGACGGATCCGGCGGACCCCGTCGACCAGGCGATGCCCTGGACGGTGGAGACCGCACCGTAGGAGATGGTGAGCACCGCGATCACCGCGGCGACGCCGAAGCCCCGGCGCGGGGTGAGGGCGGCCATCACCAGGCCGAGGCCTGCGAAGAGTACGGAGAGCAGCGCCACCGACACCATTCCCTGGGCGAACCACTTGGTCTGGTCGCCGAAGTCGAACTTCGCGAGCAGCGCGCCCGCGTAGAGGATGACGAGCGGCGCACCGGTGAGGACGAAGAGTGCGGAGGCCATGGCGGCGAACTTGGCGATGACGTAGTCGCCCCGCTCGATCGGCCGGGAGAAGTACAGCGGCACGCTCTTGAAACGAAGGTCCCTGGAGACCGACTGCGGTGCCTGCGAGGCGAGGAACAGGCCGATGACCGCCTGGAGGTAGACCGCGTACGAGGTGTACTTGACCGGCAGCTTCGTCGTGTCGGGGGCGGCGATGGCCACCGCCACGATGATCGCCGCCACCAGGCACATCACGCCGAACAGCAGCATAGGCAGCACCTTGGACTTGACCGAACGGCCGAGCCCGAAGGAACCGCGCAGGGACTGCGAGTAGAGCGAGCGGCGCGCGTAGGCCCGGCCGAGGCGCGGTCCGTCGTAGGCGCGGTAGCCGATGTTGTGGATCCGGGAGGTCTCGCTCCCGGTCGCGATGCCGGTCTCAGTGCTCATCGCTGCCGCTCCCCTTCTGCTGTACGGCCCCGGCGGCCACGGACGCGTTCTGCGTCACGGCCTGCGCTGCCGGTGCCTCTTCGGTACGGAAGACCTCGGCGATGTGGTGGCGGCGCTGTTCCATCCGGACGAGGCCGAGCCCGAGGCCGGCGACGCTGTCGCGGACGATGTCGTACGTCTCCTCGCCGGTCGCCTCGATCAGCAGGATGCGGCCCGCTCCCGGCAGTCCCTCGGTGTCCAGACCGTCGAGGCCCACCAGCTTGATCCCCGTGGCGGTGAGGGCACGGCGCAGGGCGTCGGTGCCGTCGGGGTGGGTGTCGCTGTCGGTGACCTCGACCGCGAGGGTCGTGGTGCTCTGGGTGAAATCGCTGGTGGAGCTGGAGCGCAGCAGGGCTCCGCCGTCGATGATGACGACGTGGTCGCAGGTGCGTTCCAGTTCGCCCAGGAGGTGCGAGGTGACCAGGACCGAGATGCCGAAGTCGGTGTGAACCCGCCGGATCAGACCGAGCATCTCGTCGCGGCCGACCGGGTCCAGGCCGTTGGTCGGCTCGTCAAGGAGGACCAGCTTCGGGTCGTGGACCAGGGCCTGGGCCAGCTTCACCCGCTGTTTCATACCGGTGGAGTAGCCCCCGATGGGGCGGTAGCGCTCCTCGTACAGGCCGACGTGGCGCAGTGTGTCCGCGGTGCGTTCGCGTGCCGCGGTGGGCGGCAGTCCGGACATCCTGGCCATGTGGACGACGAACTCGGTGGCCGAGACGTCGGGCGGCAGGCAGTCGTGCTCGGGCATGTAGCCGACCCGTTCCCGGATGGCGGCGCCGCTGGTCGAGACATCGAGCCCGAGCACTGCGGCCCGGCCCTCGGTGGCGGGAGACAGACCCAGCAGGATCTTGATCAACGTGGACTTGCCGGCTCCGTTGGCGCCCACCAGCCCGGTCACACCGGGGCCGATGTCCAAGGAGAGCCGGTCAAGCGCGGTCACCCGGGGGAACCGCTTGCTCAGGCTTTCGGTCGCAATGACAGTCACCTCATCGACGGTAGTGGCGCGGGCCACACCGGTCGTCAGACCTGGCGGCTGGTTTCTCGTCAGACTCCAGATGTACGGACCCGTAGGGGGGGACCCCTTGAAGGAGGAGCCCGGCAGTCCGTTTCGGGCCGCCGCGCCGGGTGGTCCGCGGAGTTGTCCACAGGTCCGGCGCACCCCTTGACGTAGCCGCCGGACATTGTCACATTCATCAGTGTCACGTTACGGGCACGTACCGCAATCGGCAGGGAACGGACGGTGGCATGGCCTCGCGGGTGATCGACGAACGGGCCCCGGAGTTACCGGGGTTCAGAGACGTGCAGCGTCTCGCGTACGCCTGCGCGGAAGCGGTCGCCGCCCGTCTGAGGCCGGGGGTGACCGAGCGGGAAGCGGCCGGGATGCAGCGCGAGTGGCTGCGGGAGCGCGGGGTGCGGGACTGGTTCCATCTCCCCTTCGCCTGGTTCGGGGACCGTACGGCGTTCACCGGTTTCAAGGTGCCGCTGCAGTTCTTCCCGACCAACCGGCAACTGGAGCCGGGGATGCCGTTCATCCTCGACGTGGCTCCGGTGTACAAGGGATTCACCGCTGGCATCGGCTACTCCGGCTGGCTGGGGCTGAACCCCCTGCACGACAAGCTGCTCGCCGACCTGGAGGTGCACCGCGAGCTGATCCTGCGCGAGATAC
The DNA here is from genome assembly GCF_007829885.1 of Streptomyces brevispora. NCBI lineage: Bacteria > Bacillati > Actinomycetota > Actinomycetes > Kitasatosporales > Streptomycetaceae > Streptomyces > Streptomyces brevispora. The sequence continues at coordinate 3,136,952 of NZ_VIWW01000001.1, read as the reverse complement.
GCGAACGGCGCCCACTGCGTGAGATATACGAGGACGTGGAGCGCCTGATGATCAGGCAGGGCTACGCCAACCGGCATCGGGCGTATCCCTTCGGGGTCATCGCCCACAAGGTCGGCCGCGTCGCCGAACGCCGTTGGTCGCCGCAGGTGTTCGGGTTCGGCACCCAGTCGCTCAAGGGCCTGCTGAGTGATGCGGTCCACGGGCACCGGGACGGCTGGTCGCCGCTCTGGAGTCCGCACCGCTTCTCCGGTCATCCCCCGCGGCCGGGCCTGTGGGCGGTCGAACCGCACCTCGGATTCCGGGGTACCGGCGCGAAGTTCGAGGAGATCCTGGTCGTGACCGACTCACGGGACCCCGAGCAGAGCGCCTTCTGGCTGGACGACGATCTGCCGCATGTGCGGCGCTGGGCCGAGGAAAGGGTGGCGGCATGAGTCTGCGGGATCTGCCGGGGGCGCGCGAGCGCCGGGTGGCCACGGGCGGTATCGAGCTGTGCGTCGTCGAGCTGGGCGAGGCGACGCGTCCGACGATCGTGCTCGTGCACGGCTACCCGGACAGCAAGGAGGTCTGGACGCAGGTCGCCCGGCAGCTGGCCGAGCGGTGGCATGTCGTGCTGTACGACGTGCGCGGTCACGGCAGTTCGACGGCACCCGTTCCGCTGCGCGGCGGCTTCACCCTGGAGAAGCTGACCGACGACTTCCTGGCCGTCATCGACGCGGTGAGCCCGGACCGGCCGGTGCATGTGGTCGGGCACGACTGGGGCTCGGTCCAGGCCTGGGAGTTCGCGACGGTCAGCCGCACCGAGGGCCGGATCGCCTCCTTCACCGCGATGTCGGGCCCCTCCCTGGACCACTTCGGGCACTGGATCAAGCGGCGGATGGCCCGGCCGACTCCGCGCCGGGTCGGCCAGCTGCTGGGCCAGGGCGCCAAGTCCTGGTACGTGTACATGCTGCATACGCCGGTGCTGCCGGAGCTCGCCTGGCGCGGCCCGCTCGGCAAGCGGTGGCCCGGCATCCTGGAGCGGCTGGAGAAGGTGCCGCCGGGCGACTACCCGACGGCGTCCCTGCCGGACGACGCGGCGCACGGAGCCTGGCTGTACCGCGACAATGTCCGGGCCCGGCTGCGCAGACCCCGCCCCGACGCCTACGCGCATGTGCCGGTCCAGCTGATCACGCCGACCGGTGACATCTTCCTGTCGGAGCACCTCTACGACGAACTCGACACATGGGTGCCGCAGTTGACCCGCCGCTCGCTGCCCGCCAAGCACTGGGTACCGCGCACCAGGCCGGACCAGCTGGCTTCCTGGATCAACGAGTTCGCCGCCGCCAACGAGGCGGCCCTGCAAGGGGGCATCCCGGTGCGGGACACCGCGCCGAAGGGTGCGTACGCGGACCGGTTCGGCGGACAGCTCGTCCTGGTGACGGGCGCGGCCGGCGGCATCGGCCGGGCCACGGCCTTCGCCTTCGCCGAGGCGGGCGCCCGGGTGATCGCCGTGGACCGGGATGCGGAGGGTGCGGCCAGAACGGCGGAGCTGGCCCGGCTGATCGGCGCCCCGGCCGCCTGGGGGGAGACGGTCGACGTCAGCGACGAGGCGGCCATGGAGAAGCTGGCCGAGAAGGTCGCCACCGAATACGGGACCGTCGACGTGCTGGTCAACAATGCCGGGATCGGGCTGTCCGGCTCGTTCCTGGAGACGACCAGCGAGGACTGGAAGAACGTCCTCGACGTCAATCTCTGGGGTGTCATTCACGGTTGCCGGCTCTTCGGCGGGCAGATGGCCGAGCGCGGGCAGGGCGGCCATATCGTCAACACGGCCTCCGCTGCCGCGTATCAGCCGTCGCGCGCGCTCCCCGCGTACAGCACGTCGAAGGCCGCCGTGCTGATGCTCAGCGAATGCCTGCGCGCCGAGCTCGCCGAGAAGTCGATCGGGGTCAGCGCGATCTGTCCCGGCATCGTCCATACGAACATCACCGCGACCACCCATTTCGCCGGGACCGACGCGGCGGAGGAGAAGCGGCTGCGGAATCGGACGAGCAAGCTGTACGGAGTGCGCAACTACCCGCCGGAGAAGGTCGCCGAGGCGATCCTGCGGGCCGTCGTCCGTAACCAGGCCGTCGTCCCGGTGACGCCGGAGTCCCATACCGCCCGGTTCCTGTCCCGGCTCAGCCCCGGCGTGCTGCGCGGTATCGCCCGGCTGAAGCCGCCGCTGTGAGCGGCCCCGGGCCGTCGGCCGGGCGGGCGGGCGCGGAGTACCGGATCGAGGACCTGGCGCACGCCAGCGGCGCCACGGTCCGCACGATCCGCGCCTACCAGGACCGCGGACTGCTCCCGACGCCGGAGCGGCGGGGCCGGGCGAATGTGTACCGGGACACCCATCTGTCCCGGCTCGGCCAGATCGCCGACCTGCTCGACCGCGGCTACACCCTGGCCAGCATCAAGGAGTTGCTGGAGGCATGGGACGCGGGCCGCGGCCTCGGTGGGGTGCTCGGACTCGTCGCCGAGGTGCACGGGCCCTGGACCGACGAGCGGGCGGACCGGATCACCCGGGCCGAACTGGACGTGAAGTTCGGCGGGACTTCCGACGAGCAGGCCGTCGCCGAGGCGGTGGACCTCGGGGTGCTCGAACGAATCCCCGGCCGCGACGACGAGTTCCTGGTGCCGAGTCCTCAAGAGCTGGCGGTCGCGGTGGAGTTGTATGCCGCGGGCGTTCCGCTCAATGCGATCTCCGGCCATCTGAGGGAGCTTCGGGGTCAGGTCGAGCAGATAGCGTCCCGTTTCCTGGAGTTCACCACGGAGCATGTTTTCGCCCGCTATCTCGGCCATCGGCCGCCGGCGGACGCGGGCGCGGCCGAGGCCGCCTCGATGGTCCGCCGACTCCGCCCACTCGCCCAGCAGACGGTGGACGCCGAACTCGCGCGTGCGATGCGGACGTTCGCCACCCGGCACCTGGAGCACCACCTCACCGCGGAGAAGCCCTTCACCTCGGGCGACTCCTCGCTTCCACCGGTTCCGATCACTCTGCCGGCCGTAACAATCACAGCTGTGGAGGGGCTGGTTGGCCGAGAGCACGTTGCTGCCTTCATCACCGCTGCCGCTGAACGAGAGCTACAAGCAAGAGCATTGGACGCCCTTGCCTCATCTCATAAAAATACAGGTCAAATTGACCAAATGGACTAAATCCCAAGGCGCTTGTCCACAGAATCGTCAAATTACCTGTGGATAACCCGAGTTGGCTGTGGATCAAACCTGTGGACAAAAATTGCCGCTGTGAATCCTGAACGAAATCCGGATGCGCCGGAGACGATGCCGAGGGCACCCGTGCTCTGCCCACCCTCGCCGCCGCCGCGACGGCCACGGACCGCCTGCGCTTGGGCACCCTCGTCACGTCAGTCAAGCCTTTTTCGCCTATCACGGCCTGAGCTACGAGGATTCCCTTCGGTCGGCGAGCACAGTTGCCCGGTCGGATATCGAAGAGCCGTACACGGCCGCCGCACGGGTGGGCCATGTCGTCGACGCCGAGGTCGGCATGGCAACCGTGCCCGGTCGGCGCAGTGCCATCTCGGACGGTCGCGTACGTGGCAGTCGAGGCACGTTCACCCGTGCATGGCTGACCTCCCTGACGCTGTTCGCTCTGATGACGAAATCGGCGCCCAGGGCGGACGTGGACCGGGCCGCGGTGATCCTCCGCCTGACACATACGGTGCCTGCGGTAGGAGTCCCGTTCCCACCCGTGAAGGCATGGCCAGGGCTTGCCGGTGGGTGACAGCACGTGGTGGAGTCCGGTGGTGGGCGGGGCCACCTTCGGGAGCCCCCGGATGGCGCTAGGACGGAAACGAGTGGCACGGGTCGTCGTACGAGAAGTGAGCACGGGCTCGGGCGTGATGAGCGCATCACCGCTTGCCGCACCCGAGGCGGCCGCGTGGGCGCGGGAGCTTCTCGACAGGGGCTGGGCGGCGGTGTTCCTGCCCGGAGAGCCGGCCCGCCTCGGGCGGCTCCTGCTGTGGCAGCCCGCCGGGGCGGTCGCCGGGGGCGGTGACGTGCCGGCGGGTGTGGAAACCGACTCGGTGGAACTGGTGCTGCCGCATGGCCGCTCGGTCAGACGACGCAGGGTGGACGGCTACGCGCTGCCGGTCGCGGTCGCCGTGTCCGCTCTGACCGGGGCTCAGCCACCACACCCGTCCGCGGCAGCCTGGCAGGGCGCCGCCTGTTTCGCCCTGCGGCTGCTCGCCGACGGCCGCCTCCACCCGGCCCTCACTCCGGCCGGTTACGACACCTGGCGGGCGGGCCCCTTCACCGCTGCCCAGCGGCAGGCACTGGACGCCCTCGCCGCAGCCTTCCCACCCCATGCCCACTGCCTTCCCGAGCCCGGCCCGCCTCCGGTACGCATCGCCGAACCGGCGGCGCTGGTCCGCCAGTTCTGCGACGCGGTCGCCGACGACCTGGTCCGTACTCCGGCCGCGCCTCTCGCCGTGGGAGCGGTGCCGTACGTCTGGCGCGATACCCGGGCCGTGCCCGCGCTGCGCGATTGGGCCGAGGAGACAACTGCCGCGTTGACCGCCGAGGTCGGCGTCTCGCTGCGTGTCGACGTGCCCGAGGGTCGACGACGGCAGTTCCGGGCCGTCCTTCAACTGCGCACCGCGGCGGATCCGGCGCTCGTCGTGGAGGCCGCACGGCTATGGAGCGAGCCCGGTGAGGTGGAGAGGCTGCTCGGCCCACGCGCCGAAACCGAGACACTGCTCGCGCTGCGCCGCGGTGCCCGCGTCTGGCCCCCGCTCCAGCGACTGCTGGCGGACGCCGCTCCCGAAGAGCTCCGGCTGACCGACGACGAAGCCTTCGACCTGCTGGGCGAAGCAACCGACGCGCTGCGTGCGGCCGGTATCGATGTGCACTGGCCGCGCGCACTGGTCAAGGCGCTCACCGCGACCGCGGAGATCGGGCAGCGCGCCGCTCCCGGCTCCAGCGCGGGCGGCCTGCTCGACGCCGACGCCCTGCTCGACTTCCGCTGGCAGGTCTCGCTCGGCGGCGAGCCTCTCACCGAGGCCGAGATGAACGACCTCGCCGAGGCGCGCCGCCCTCTGATCCGGCTACGCGACCAATGGGTTGTCGCCGACCCGAAGCTGGTGGCCCGCGCGAAGCGCCGCCGGATGGAACCGCTCACCCCTATGGAGGCGCTGAGCGCCGCTCTGACCGGTGAGGTGGAGAGGGACGGGGAGACGTTCGTCAGCGAGGCCGTCGGCGCGCTCGGCGATCTTGTCACCCGGATCCGTGATCCCGAGTCCCGCACTCCCGCAGCCCAGCCCGCCGCTCTCGAGGCCACGTTGCGCGACTACCAGAAGCGGGGACTCGCCTGGCTGGCCGAGATGTGCGAACTCGGCCTCGGCGGCTGCCTCGCCGACGATATGGGCCTGGGCAAGACCATCACCCTGCTCGCCCTGCATCTCCACCGCCAGACCGCCCCGGCCACCGCTGGCCCCACCCTCGTCGTCTGCCCCACCTCCCTGCTCGGCAACTGGCAGCGCGAGGCCGCCAGGTTCGCGCCGACCGTCCCCGTGCGCCGTTACCATGGCGGCGACCGCCACCTCGAGGACCTGGCCGGCGACGAGATCGTCCTGGTCACCTACGGGGTGCTGCGGCGCGACCGTGACGTCCTCGCCGAGACCGCCTGGTCACTGATCGCCGCCGACGAGGCCCAGCACGTCAAGAACCCCTACGCCGTCACCGCCCGCGAACTGCGTACCCTGCCGGCCCGTGCCCGCGTCGCGTTGACCGGTACGCCAGTGGAGAACAACCTTTCCGAACTGTGGGCGCTCCTCGACTGGACCACCCCAGGGCTCCTCGGATCGCTGTCCGCCTTCCGCGACCGGCACGCCCGCGCCATCGAGACGGGGGCTGGGGACGGCGAGGGCTCGGCGGCCGCCGAGCGCCTGTCACGTCTCGTCCGCCCGTTCCTGCTGCGCCGCAAGAAGTCCGACCCTGGCATCGCACCCGAACTGCCGCCCAAGACCGAGACCGACCGCGTCGTCTCGCTGACGGCCGAGCAGACCAGCCTGTACGAGGCGGTGGTCCGCGAGACCATGGCGAAGATCGAGGAGTCCGAGGGCATCGCCCGACGCGGCCTGGTGCTGAAACTGCTCACCGCGCTGAAGCAGATCTGCAACCACCCTGCCCAGTACTTGAAGGAGCACAACCTGAGCCGGTCCACGTCGCTCGCCGGCCGCTCCGGCAAGCTCGATCTCCTCGACGAACTGGTCGACACCATCATCGCCGAGGGCGAATCGGTGCTGGTCTTCACCCAGTACAAGCAGATGGCTGCCCTCCTGGAGAGCCATCTCGCCGAGCGCGGCACCCCCACCCTCTTCCTGCACGGCGGCACCCCCGTCACCCGGCGCGAGGAGATGGTGGAACGCTTCCAGCGCGGTGAGGTTCCGGTGTTCCTCCTGTCGCTGAAGGCGGCGGGCACCGGACTCAACCTCACCCGCGCCACCCATGTCGTGCACTACGACCGCTGGTGGAACCCGGCTGTAGAGGACCAGGCCACCGACCGCGCCTACCGCATCGGCCAGGACCAGCCCGTCCAGGTCCACAAGCTCATCGCGGAGGGAACCGTGGAGGACAAGGTGGCGAAACTGCTCGATTCCAAGCGCGCGCTCGCCGACGCCGTCGTCGGCTCCGGCGAGGCCGCCCTGACGGAACTGTCCGACGCCGACCTTGCCGAACTCGTCGCCCTGGGGAGGCAGTCATGAGCCCCTCGGTCCCCGGCCCGCGCCGTGCGCCCGCCCGCGGCAAGCGCGCTTTCGCCGCCACCTGGTGGGGCCAGGCATGGGTCACCGCCCTGGAGGACTCCAGCCTGGACACCGGGCGCCTGTCACGCGGCCGCACCTACACCCGCAAGGGCATGGTCGGCCCGACCACCGTCGCCCCGGGCCAGGTCAAGGCCGCCGTCCGGGGCAGCCAGCCGCGCCCGTACCGCTCCTCCGTCCACCTGCCCGTCCTCACCGACACCCAGTGGGACACCCTGCTCGACACCATCGCGGCCCGCGCCGGCCATCTCGCCGCGCTCCTCGACGACGAGATGCCCGCCGAACTCGTCGACGACGCCCGCCAAGCGGGCGTCCCCCTCCTCCCGCAGCCCACCGAACTCGACCCCGAGTGTTCCTGCCCCGACTGGGGGTACCCCTGCAAGCACGCCGCCGCGCTCTGCTACGCCATCGCCGCCACCATCGACGCCGACCCGTTCGTGCTCTTCACGCTGCGCGGCCGCAGGCGGGAAGAGGTCCTCGCCGAGCTGCGCGCACGCCGTACGGCAAAGCAGGAGACTGCCGCCCCATCGGCCCCGACGGGCATCCCGGCCAGCGCCGCTTACACCCGCTGGGCCGAACACACCCCACGGCTTCCCGAACCCCTCGCCCCGGCCGCCCACGCCGCCGCGCTCCCCGTCACTCCGCCTTCCGGCACCGGGCTGTCCACCACGGATCTGGAACGCCTCATGACCGACACCGCCGCACGCGCAGCGCGGCTTCTCGCGGGCGACACCGCCGGCCTGCACCTGACCCAGCACCAGGACGCGGTGCGGATCGCCGCCAGCGGCCCCGGACCCGAATGGTTCCACCGCCTGGTCCAGAACACCGGCACCAGACCGATCGCGTTCGCCCGCCTCACCCGCGCCTGGCGCCACGGCGGCCCCACCGGACTGATCGTCGCCGAACAGCCGCACACCCCTGATCCGGTGGTGATGACGGCCGCCCGCACCGCCCTGACCGCGGCCCTCGTCGAGATGGCCGCCGGCCCCGCCCCTCTCCGTGCCTGGCGCAACCGCCTCACCCTCACCGACCACGGCATTCAGCTCCGCCTGGGCCCCGACGCCCGCTGGTACCCCTGTCTCCGGGACGATGACGGCCAATGGTGGCCCGCAGCGTCGCCGGATGCCGACCCGGTCGCCGCGCTCACCTCGGTCTGGAGGCAGACCGGGACGTGACATCGGCGGTGGTGAGCACGGCATTGGCCGATACCGGATACCGGCATACGGTGGGCAACCACCGCGGATGGGGAGGTCCGAATGCGACAGGGCGACGCCGAATACGAGGCAGCGCTGGACGAGACGATGGAAATCCTTCGGTGCTGGGCGCGGGAAGGTCGTACCGATGGCTGGTACAAGTCCCTGAGCGAAGGACTGAAGGCGAAGGGCCACCACGTCCACTACCGCGGCCCGATCATCAGCCACCTGCTCAGTGACGCCTGTCGGCGTGACAGCGAAGGGATCGAGCCGATGCTCTCTTCCATCGTGATCCTGAAGGCGACCTCCAGGCCGGCGGGCCAGTTCTTCGAGTTGGCGAGCGGAGCCCCGTTTCACCGGAGGGCGGCGGACTGGACCTGGGAAGAGGAGCGCGCCCGCGTCTTCGCGCGCTACCGCGAGAGCTGAAGGGCCGTGGCACCGCTCCGGAGTGCACGGACGCGACGCGTACCGACGCGGCCGCAGCCGGTGACATCTGCTCTCCCTGGTCGCTCGCGGTCACAAGAACATAGGGTCGCAGTCATGCGACTTAGCACCGTAATCCTTCCCATCCACCGCTGGAGCAAGGGACAACAGATCTGGCGGCGTGCGGAAGACCTTGGGTTCCACGCCGCCTACACCTATGACCACCTGTCCTGGCGCAGCTTCCGGGACGAGCCGTGGTTCGGGGCGGTTCCCACCCTGACCGCGGCGGCGACCGTTACGCACAGTATGCGACTGGGTACCCTCGTCACCTCGCCCAATTTCAGGCACCCGGTGACGCTCGCCAAGGAGCTGATCTCGCTCGACGACATCTCCGGTGGGCGCATCACCCTCGGTATCGGAGCAGGTGGCAACGGCTTCGACGCGACGGCGCTCGGGCAGGAGCAATGGACGCCGAGGGAGCGGGCGGACCGGTTCGCCGAGTTCGTTCCGCTGCTCGACCGGTTGCTCACCGAGGACGCGGTGACGGACCAAGGCGCCCACTACTCCGCCGAGGAGGCTCGCAACATCCCCGGCTGCGCGCAGCGGCCCCGGCTGCCCTTCGCAGTGGCGGCGACCGGGCCACGCGGACTGAAGCTGGCCGCACGATACGGGCAGGCGTGGGTGACGACCGGCGACCCGCAGCTTTTCGAAGAAGGGACCCCGGAGCAGTCGGTGGAGGCCCTGCGCGGCCAGATCGAGAAGCTCGGCAAGGCGTGTGCGGAGATCGACCGCGACGTGGCCGATCTCGACAAGATCCTGCTGACCGGCTTCACCCCGGACCGGAACGGTCCCCTGCAGTCCGTGGACGCCTTCGTCGACTTCGCCGGCCGTCACCGCGAACTCGGCTTCACCGAGATCGTGCTCCACTGGCCGATCCCCAACTCCGACTTCGCCACGAGCCAAGACGCCTTCGAGAAGATCGCCACGGAAGCCTCCATGCAGCTTGGTTGAGCCGAATACGGCCGATTAGCAGGCCAGAGGCCCTCAAAAGAATCGCGGGGGGGGCGTCCCACGCGCCCATCGAGCACTGCGCCACAGGCGGCCTGTCAGTACCTATCGGCAGCATGGAGCCGGAAGCGGAAATCAGGAGGGCTCGTGAAGTACTGGCTGATGGCCACCAGGGACAAGTCGGTTCCCTCCGGGGCAGCACACAGCCTGGAAGCGTGGGACCCCTCCTGGGAGTTGGGAGACCGGAGAGGTAAATGAGTCATCCATGCGTCATCCACTGGTTCACGTCTCCGTAGGGCGGGGCTTGCGCGACGAACCCGAAGGTCCCGTGGTCGAGCACCTCCCGGGCCGCCCGGACAAATCCGCCCAGCGCCGCCCGGGACAGGGTCGAACCGAGGCTGATCCGGCGCACGCCGCAGGCCGCGAGCGCGGCCACGTCCAGTGCCGGCTGCTGGCTGCCCGCAAGGGCGTTGACCGGCCGCCCGACCGAGGTGCAGACGGCGCGCACGGCGTCGGCCGACGGCAGTCCGGGCGCGTAGAGCACGTCGGCACCCGCTTCCTCGTAGGCCTGTAGCCGACGGATCGTGTCGTCGAGGTCGGGACGCCCGTAGAGGAAGTTCTCCGCGCGTGCGGTGACGGTGAACGGGAAGGGCAGTCCGCGCGCGGCCTCCACCGCCGCCGTCACCCGGTCCACCGCCTCCGCGAGTGGACGGACCGGGTCGCCGGGCAGTCCCGTCGCGTCCTCGATCGAGCCGCCCACCAGCCCCGCGTCCGCCGCCGCGCGAACGGTCCCGGCGACGCCCTCCGGGGTCTCGGCGAATCCGCTCTCCAGATCGGCGGAGACCGGCAGCGGCGTCGCGGTAACGATCTCGTGGGCGTTCGCGAGCACCGTTTCACGGTCCAGCAGATTGGCGCCGTCCGGCAGCCCGAGGGAAACGGCTAGACCGGCGCTGGTCGTCGCGAGCGCCGGGAAGCCGAGCCCGGCCAGAATCCGGGCGGTGCCCGCGTTCCACGGGTTGGGGATCACGAAGGGTTCGGGTCCGTCGTGCAGTTCCCGGAACGCGGCGCCCCTGGACCGCAACTCGCTCTCGGACAGTCGCACGGTCACTCTCCCCATCAACGGTCGCCCTCCCCATCAGGTACTCGGATCACCTCGACAGGATGTCCCACCGAGGCGCGGCACGCGCGCCGCCACCCACCGATGCAATCAGCACATCGGCCGGGCGGCGGGCCGGTCCGGGAAGCGGCTGTGCCGGACTCCGGCAGCCAATCCCTTGGTCGCGGCGCAGGCGAATCCCCCGGCATATGCCAGTGGAATCTTCCCCTGCTCAGGCGCGTACCCACTCAGATGTGCGCCCCTGCGCACGCCCGTGCACCCTGGTACGCGAGAATGGGGCGGTGACCTCAGCTACCGATTCCCCTCTTCCTGCCGTTCCCCGGCTGATCGCCACCGATCTGGACGGCACGCTCCTGCGCGACGACAAGACCGTCTCGGACCGTACGGTCGCGGCGCTCGCCGCCGCCGAGGAGGCCGGGATCGAGGTCTTCTTCGTCACCGGCCGCCCCGCCCGCTGGATGGATGTCGTCAGCGACCACGTCCACGGCCACGGGCTGGCGATCTGCGCGAACGGCGCCGCCGTCGCCGACCTGCACGATGGCGGCAGGCTGCTGAAGGTCCGCGCACTGGAGCGCGATACCGCCCTCGACGTCGTGCACACGCTGCGCGCGGCAGCCCCCGGCACCTCGTTCGCCGTCGAGCTGGCCACCGGTATCCACTACGAACCGGCCTACCCGCCCTTCCACCTCGATCCCGGCGCCACCGTGGCCGTCGCCGAGAAGCTGCTCCACGAGGAGGCGCCGGGCACCGGCGCCCCCGTGCTGAAGCTCCTCGCCCACCACGACGAGCTGGCCCCGGACGACTTCCTCGCCCTGGCCCGTACGACCGCGGGCGACCGCGCCTCCTTCACCCGGTCCAGCCCGACCGCCCTCCTGGAGGTCAGCGGACCGGGCGTCTCCAAGGCCAGCACGCTGGAGCTCTGTTGCGCCGAGCGCGGCATCTCCCCCGCCGAGGTCGTCGCGTTCGGCGACATGCCCAACGATGTGGAGATGCTGAGCTGGGCCGGCACCTCGTACGCGATGGGCAACGCCCACCCGGCAGCCCTGGCGGCGGCCACCGGCCGTACCATCACCAACAACGAGGACGGCGTCGCGCTCGTCATCGAGCGGATCATCGCCGAGCGGGCACTGTCCCGCACGGCGCCCTGAACCCACGCGCCCCACGCGACCGACGCATCTGCCGAAGCGCGAACCGTGCCTCGCACGGCGTGCCTCGCGCAAGGTGCCTCGCCCGGCATGACTCGCCCGGCATGACTCATGCGGCGTGCCTCACGCGGCGTGCCTCACGCGGCGTCAGAGGGGCGCCTGCCACACCACTGTCGTACCGCCGCCGGCCTCCCCGAGGCCGGGCCCGAACCAGCTGGCCCCGCCGAGCGACTCCGCCCGGCGGGCCAGGTTCCGGAGCCCGCTGCGCCTGCCGCCCCGCGGGATGCCCACACCGTCGTCGGCGACCGTGAGCCGTACCGCGTCCCGCCCGTCGGGAAGCGTGGCGGTCGCGTCCACGACCACGTCGATCCGGGACGCGTCGGCGTGCCGGAAGGCGTTGGACAGCGCCTCCCGCAGCGCCGCGATCAGGTTCTTGCCGGTCAGCTCGCCGACCAGGGAGTCGACCGGGCCGAGGAAGTGGTGTGCCGGTTTGAAGCCCAGCGGGACGGCCGCCATGTTGATCTCGCGCAGCACCCGGGTGCGCAGCCCGGACGGCGCCTCGGCCGGCTCCTGCTGCAACGCGAAGATGGCGGTACGGATCTCCTGGATGGTCACGTCGAGTTCGTCGACCGCCCGGCCGACGCCGGACTGCACCTCCGGCACGTCCGAGCGGCGCTGAGCGCTCTCCAGCATCATCCCGGTGGCGAACAGCCGCTGGATGACCAGGTCATGCAGCTCCCTGGCGATCCGGTCGCGGTCCTCGTAGACCGCGAGCCGTTCCCGGTCCCGCTGCGCCTCGGCCATCATCAGCGCCAGCGCGGCCTGCGAGGCGAACTGGGCGGCGAGGGTCCGCTCCGTCTCCGTGAACGGCCGGCCGCCCCGGGCGCGCGGGGTGACGAGCGCGCCGAGCACTCGGCCCCCGCTGCGCAGCGGAAGCAGCATGCTCGGCCCGAACCGGTCCGCCAGTCTGGTGACCATGCGGGGGTCGGTGGCCGAGTCGTCCACGAAGACGGCCTCGCCACCCAGCAGCATCCCCACCACCGGGCTCTGCGCCGGGATGATCACCCCGAGCGCCGAAGTCGGCTCCTCCGCGGACACGGCAACGATCTCCAGTCCGCCGTCCTCGGCGGGCAGCAGCACGATCCCGGCGGCGGAGGCGGCGAGGTGGCGGGCCTGCTCGGCGACGACCGCGAGCGCGTCGTCGGCGTCCCCGCCGGAGAGCAGGGCGGTGGTCACGGCCACCGAGCCGTCGATCCACCGCTCTCGCTGCCGGGCGGCCTCGTACAGCCGGGCGTTGCCGATGGCGATACCGGCCTCGGTGGCCAGCACCCGCACCATGTGCAGGTCGTAGTCGGTGAACTCGCCGCCGCCGTCCTTCTCGGCCAGATAGAGATTGCCGAAGACCTCGCCCTGGACCCGGATCGGTACGCCGAGGAAGGTCCGCATCGGGGGATGGCCCGGCGGGAATCCGGCGAACCTCGGATCGGCCGTCAGATCGGGGAGCCGCACGGGGCGGGGGTCGTGGATCAGGGCACCGAGCAGACCCCGGTGCCCGTCCGGCCGGTGGCCGATCTCGTTCGCCACCTGCTCCGGGACTCCATGGGTGACGAAGTCCGAGAGCCCTTCTCCCTCCTCGTCCACGACACCGATGGCCGCGTAGCGGGCGTGGGACAGTTCGGCCGCTGTCTCACAGATCCGGTCAAGGGTGGTGTGCAGTTCGAGCCCGGTGCCGACGGAACGCATGGCATCCAGCAGCTGCGGTACACGGGCGGTGAGTTCGGTGGACGGGCCCTGCAGGCTGCGGGTCGCCTCCGTCGCGGCTTCGAGCGAGTCCTCCGGGTGCCTTGAGTCCTTTGGGGGCCTTGGGGGCTTTGGGTACTTCGGGTGCTTCGGGTGCTTCGGGTGCTTCGGGCCCTGCTCTGACATACCCAGAGAGTAGTTAGTCCCTTTTGTTGCGGAAAGTCGAGAGCTGATCCGTGAGGACGGCCGGGGCCCGGTCCCTTGGAGGGGCCGGGGCCCGGTCCCTTGGAGGGGCCGGGGCCCGGTCCGTTAAAAGGGCCGGGACCCGGCCCGAACGCCTCAGGCCCGTGCGTTCACGACCTCGCCCGGCCCCCGTACGGTCTCCCGCTCGCGCTCCAGCATCCGGCGCAGCGGACCGTCCACCGCCACGAGAGCCGCGTAGCGGCCACGCTGCACCACCGCACCCGCCTCCAGGACCACCACCTCGTCGACCGCGTCCAGCCCTTCGAGCCGGTGAGTGATCAGCACCGTCGTACGCCCCCGGGTTGCCGCCAGCAGGTCCGCCGTGAGGGCGTCGGCAGTCGCCAGATCGAGGTGCTCGGCGGGCTCGTCCAGCACGAGCACCGGGAAGTCCGCGAGCAGCGCACGGGCCAGCGCGAGCCGCTGACGCTGGCCGCCGGAGAGGCGGGCGCCGTGTTCGCCGACGAGGGTGTCCAGACCCTCCGGCAGTGCCTCGGCCCAGTCGAGCAGCCGGGCCTGTGCGAGGGCGTCGCGCAGTTCCGCGTCGGTCGCCCCGGTACGGGCCAGCCGCAGGTTCTCCCGGATGGAACTGTCGAAGATGTGGGCGTCCTGGGCGCACAGCCCGACGAACCGCCGGACCGTGTCCCCGTCCAGTGCGGACGCCTCCACGCCGCCGATCCGGTACGTCCCCGCCCGGGCGTCCAGGAAGCGGAGCAGGACCTGGGCGAGCGTGGTCTTCCCGGAACCCGACGGTCCCACGACCGCGATGCGCCGGCCGGCCTCCAGCGTGAGGTCCACGGAGTCCAGGGCGTCGTGCCGTGCTCCCTCGTACCGGGCCGAGAGTCCCCGTACCTCCAGCGGGAAGGGCGACGCGGGCGCCTCGGCCGGAGTGGCGGGTTCGCGCACCGGCACCGGGGCGTCCAGCACCTCGTACACCCGCTCCGCGCTCCGCTTGACCCGCTGCCGGTACTGCACGGCGAGCGGCAGACCGGTCACGGCCTCGAAGGCGGCCAGCGGGGTGAGGACGACGACGGCGAGTTCCACGCCGGCCAGCCGCCCGTCTGCCAGCGCGGGAAGGGCCACGAGTGCGGTGGCGACGACGGTGAGGCCGCCGATCAGGGCGCTGAGTCCGCCGCCGAGCGCGGTGGCGGTCGCTGCCCGGGAGGCGATCCGGGTCAGGACGCCGTCGGCCTCCCGGGTCCTCGCAGAGCGGCCCGGGAGGGCGCCCGCGACGGTCAGTTCGGCGGTGCCGCCGAGCAGGTCGGTGATCCGGGTCGCCAGATCGGCGCGGGCGGGCGCCAGCCGCCGCTCGATGTGCCGGGCACAGGCGCCGCTGACGAGCGGTACCCCGATCCCGGCCAGCAGCAGTCCGGCGGCGAGCACGGCGCCCGCTTCCGGCAGCATCCAGCCCGCGAATCCGGCGGCAGCCGCTCCGACCAGGACCGCGGTCCCGGCGGGCAGCAGCCACCGCAGCCAGTAGTCCTGCAGGGCGTCCACATCGGCGACGAGCCGCGAGAGCAGGTCCCCCCGCCGGGTCCGGCGCAGGCCCGCGGGCGCGATGCGTTCCAGGCCCCGGTAGACGGCGACGCGCAGCTCGGCGAGCATCCTGAGCACCGCGTCGTGCGAGACGAGGCGTTCGGCGTAGCGGAAGACCGCCCGCCCGATGCCGAAGGCGCGGGTCGCCGTCACCGCGACCATCAGGTAGAGCACGGGGGGCTGTTCGGAGGCGCGGGAGATCAGCCAGCCGGAGACGGCCATGAGACCGACCGCCGAGCCCAGCGCCAGGCTGCCCAGCAGCAGTGCGAGCGCGAGCCGGCCGCGCTGTGCCCCGGCGGCCTCCCTGACCCGGGCCAGCACGTGCCCGGTCCGGGCCGCGGTGTCCCGCAGCACCTCGGGCTCCAGCTCCGCCTCGATGCCGGTGAGGTCATCGGGTGCGCTCGCCGGGCTCGGCACCACGGCGGACACCGCGGGCTCCGCCGCATCGGCCGGTTCGGTCGTCACGCCCGGCTCCAGCCTGACCACCCGGTCGGCGACGGACAGGAGCGCCGGCCGGTGCACCACCAGCAGCACGGTCCGGCCCGCCGCCAGCCTGCGTACCGCCTCGACGATGCCCGCTTCCGTCTCGCCGTCCAGGCTCGCGGTCGGCTCGTCGAGCAGCAGCACCGGCCGGTCGGCGAGAAACGCGCGGGCGAGCGCGAGGCGCTGCCGCTGCCCGGCGGAGAGGCCCGCACCGTCCTCCCCGAGGCGAGTGCCGACGCCGTCCGGCAGGTCCGTCACGAAGTCGTACGCCCCGGCGTCGCGCAGCGCGGCCGTCACCGCACTGTCGTCCGCCTCCGGCCGGGCCAGCCGAACGTTCTCCGCGATCGTGCCGGCGAAGAGATGCGGGCGCTGCGGAACCCAGGCGATCCGCTCGCGCCAGCGCTCGGGGGCAAGGGCCGCCAGATCGGTGCCGCCGACCCGCACCCGGCCCTCGTCGGGTGCCGCGAATCCCAGCACCACGTTCAGCAGGGTGGACTTGCCCACACCGCTCGGGCCGACCAGGGCGACGGTCTCACCCTCGTCCACCACCAGCGAGGCCGCGGCGAGCGAGAGCTCGGTGCGCCCGGCGTGCCGGACGGTCACGCCTTCCAGCTCCAGCCGCAGCGACTGCGGGACCTCCTGCGTACCGCCCGCACGCGGTTCGGTCTCCAGGACCGCGAAGATCTCCTCCGCGGCGGCGAGGCCCTCGGCGGCGGCGTGGTACTGCGCCCCGACCTGCCGGATCGGCAGATACGCCTCCGGCGCGAGGATCAGCACCACCAGGCCGGTGTAGAGGTCGAGTTCACCGTGGACGAGCCGCATGCCGATGGTGACGGCGACGAGTGCCACCGAGAGCGTCGCCAGCAGCTCCAGGGCGAAGGACGACAGAAAGGCGATCCGCAGAGTGCGCATGGTCGCCAGCCGGTACTGCGAGGTGATGGTGCGGATGGACTCGGCCTGGGCCTTGGCCCGGCCGAAGACCTTCAGCGTCGGCAGTCCGGCGACCACGTCGAGGAAGTGCCCGGAGAGCCGCGAGAGCAGCCGCCACTGACGGTCCATCCGCGACTGCGTCGCCCAGCCGATCAGAATCATGAAGAGCGGGATGAGCGGCAGGGTGACGACGATGATCGCCGCCGAGACCCAGTCCTCCGTGACCACCCTGGCGAGAACCGCCACCGGAACCACCACCGCGAGCCCGAGCTGCGGCAGGTAGCGCGCGAAGTAGTCGTCGAGCGCGTCGATCCCCCGGGTGGCGAGCGTCACCAGCGAGCCGGTGCGCTGCCCGCTCAGCCAGTCCGGTCCCAGCGCAGCCGCCCGGTCGAGGAGCCGTCCGCGCAGTTCCGACTTGACGGCCGCACCGGCCCGGTAGGCGGCCAGCTCGGTGAGCCAGGCGACCAGGGCCCGGCCGAGTGCGACCGCCGCGAGAAGGATGAGCGGGGTGCGCAGTCCCGACCCGGTGAGCCCGTCCTCGAAACCGCCCACCACCACTTCGGCGACGAGCATGGCCTGGGCGATGACCAGCGCCGCCCCGGCCAGTCCGAGTACCACCACAGCGACCAGGAAGAAGCGGGTGGCACGGGCGTGGCGGAGCAGGCGCGGGTCGATCGGTTTCACGTGAAACACCCCAGGGGGCTCGGCTCGGTCAAGGCAGTCACTGTGTTCAGTGCGCGTCGGCGATGTGGTGCGTACCGATCCGCTTGCGGAACACCCAGTAGGTCCAGCCCTGGTACAGCAGCACCACGGGGGTGGCGATCCCAGCACACCAGGTCATGATCTTCAGCGTGTACGGGGTGGACGAGGCATTGGTGACCGTGAGGTTCCAGGCATCGTTCAGCGAGGACGGCATGACGTTCGGGAAGAGCGTCAGGAACAACATCGCGACCGCGGCGGTGATGGTCACGCCGGAGAGAGCGAAGGACCAGCCCTCGCGCCCTGCCGCGACAGCGCCGATCGCCCCGACCAGGGACACCACGGCGATGATCATCGCGATCAGGCTCCAGACGTCGCCGTTGTCGGCCTGGGTCCAGATCAGGAACCCCAGCGCCAGCGCCGCGGTGACCACGCCCAGCTTCAGGGCCAGCCTGCGCGCCCTGACCCGGATGTCCCCGACCGTCTTGAGCCCCGCGAACACCGTCCCGTGGAAGGTGAAGAGGGAGAGCGTGACCAGTCCGCCGAGGATCGAGTACGGGTTGAGGAGGTCCCAGAAGTTGCCCACGTACTCCATGTCCGCGTTGATCTTCACGCCGCGCACGATGTTCCCGAAGGCCACACCCCAGAGCAGGGCCGGGATCAGCGAGGTCCAGAAGATCGCGTGTTCCCAGTTGGTCTGCCACTTGTCCTCGGGCCGCTTGGCCCGGTACTCGAAGGCGACACCGCGCACGATCAGGCAGAGCAGGATGATCAGCAGCGGCAGGTAGAAGCCGGAGAACAACGTGGCGTACCACTCGGGGAAGGCAGCGAAGGTCGCTCCGCCGGCGCTGAGCAGCCAGACCTCATTGCCGTCCCAGACGGGCCCGATCGTATTGATCAGGACCCGTCGTTCCTTGCGGTCGCGGGCCAGCAGCTTGGTGAGGACACCGATCCCGAAGTCGAATCCCTCCAGGAAGAAGTAGCCGGTCCAGAGGACGGCGATGAGCACGAACCAGACGTCGTGGAGTTCCATCTCTCGGCTCCTGTGGTCTCAGTAGGAGAAGGCCATGGGCCGGTCGGCGTCGTCATGGTCGCCGCCGATCCTGGTGGGCGGGTTGAGGTCGTCGTCCGTGAGCTCCGGGGGCCCGGCCTTGATGTACTTCACGAGCAGCTTGACCTCGATCACGGCGAGCACCGCGTAGAGCAGTGTGAAGAGGATCATCGAGGTGAGCACCTCGCCCTGCGAGACGCCGGGGGAGACCGCGTCGCGGGTCTGGAGTACGCCGTAGACGACCCAGGGCTGGCGGCCCATCTCGGTGAAGATCCAGCCCCAGGAGTTGGCGATCAGCGGGAAGAGCAGGGTCCACAGGGCGACGATCCAGTAGCACCTGGCGAGCTTCGGGCTCAGCGCCTTGTTCCTGAACAGAACCAGGTGCGGCACCTCGTCCTCACTGGTCCGCATCCCCGGTGGCAGCAGGAACTTCTTCCGGGTCAGCCACAGTCCGAGGATCCCGAGGGCGAAGGACGCCATTCCGAAGCCGATCATCCACCGGAAGCTCCAGAAGGCGACGGGGATGTTCGGCCGGTAGTCGCCGGGCCCGTACTTCTCCTGCTCGGCCTTGTTGATGTCGTTGATGCCGGGGACGTACGAGTTGAAGTTGCCGTCGGCGAGGAAGGACAGCACTCCGGGGACCGAGATCTCCACGGAGTTGCGTCCCTTGCTGACATCCCCGTACGCGAAGATCGAGAAGGGTGCGGAGTTCTGCCCGTCCCACAGCGCTTCGGCCGCGGCCATCTTCATCGGCTGCTGCTTGAACATCACCTTGCCGAGCTGGTCACCGCTGATGGCGGTCAGCAGACCGGCGGCCACCACGGTGACGAGTCCCAGCCGCAGCGAGGTCCGCATCACCGGGATGTGCTTCTTGCGGGCCAGGTGGAAGGCCGCGATGCCGACCATGAACGCGCCGCCGACCAGGAAAGCCGCCGTGATGGTGTGGAAGAACTGGGCGAGCGCGGTGTTCTGGGTGAGCACATGCCAGAAGTCGGTGAGCTCAGCGCGTCCGCGTTCCTTGTTGATGCGGTAGCCGACGGGGTGCTGCATCCAGGAGTTGGCCGCCAGGATGAAGTACGCGGAGAGGATGGTGCCGAGCGAGACCATCCAGATGCAGGCGAGGTGGATCTTCTTCGGCAGCTTGTCCCAGCCGAAGATCCAGAGGCCGATGAAGGTGGACTCGAAGAAGAACGCGATCAACGCTTCGAACGCGAGCGGGGCACCGAAGATGTCTCCGACGAACCGCGAGTAGTCCGACCAGTTCATGCCGAACTGGAACTCCTGGACGATGCCGGTGACGACGCCCATGGCGATGTTGATCAGAAAAAGCTTTCCCCAGAACTTGGTGGCCCTGAGGTACTTCTCATTGTTCGTCCGCACCCAGGCGGTCTGCAGGCCGGCGGTGAGCGCGGCGAGCGAGATCGTCAGGGGAACGAAAAGGAAGTGGTAGACGGTGGTCGTTCCGAACTGCCATCGCGCCAGGGTCTCCGGCGCCAGAGCTAGCTCCACGTCGTCTTCTCCTTACGTCGCCGTCGTCGCACCGGCAGTTTGTCCCTTGAATCCGACTGATCATGGGAGAAAGCAGGCACGCTTGTGAACGCGTTCACATTCACAAGCAATTATGACGCACAGAGAAATCGAACTATCGGCCGGGGTACCCCCTGGGGACGTACTGACCATTCCCCCCGAAGCAGACACCGCTCCGCCACCGGGACGAGGCACGCAGAAGGCCCTGTACCTGACGAACGAGGTACAGGGCCTGCCTTCGTACGGATGCGTGCGGCCACGGCCGCCCGGCGCGTCCGGCGGCGGTCCGCTACAGCTCCTTGTGGTACGACTCCGTCACCTTCAGGAACAGGTCGTTAGCCTCGTCCTCGCCGATCGTGACCCGCACACCCTCGCCCGCGAACGGCCGGACCACCACACCGGCCTTCTCGCAGACCGCGGCGAAGTCGGCGGTACGGTCCCCCAGCCGCAGCCAGACGAAGTTCGCCTGGGACTCCGGCACCGTCCACCCCTGCCGTACCAGCGTCTCGTACACCCGCTGACGCTCGCACACCAAGGAGCCCACACGGCCCAGGAGTTCGTCCTCGGCGCGCAGCGACGCCACCGCCGCGTCCTGGGCGAGCTGGCTGACACCGAAGGGCACCGCGGTCTTGCGCAGCGCTGCCGCCACCGGCTCGTGCGCCACGGCGAAGCCGACCCGCAGCCCGGCCAGACCGTAGGCCTTGGAGAACGTCCGCAGCACCGCCACATTGGGCCGGTCCCGGTAGATCTCGATGCCGTCCGGCACGTCGGCGTCGCGGATGAACTCCTTGTACGCCTCGTCCAGCACCACCAGGACATCGCCCGGCACCCGGTCCAGGCACCGCTCCAGCTCGGCCCTGCGCACCACGGTGCCGGTCGGGTTGTTCGGATTGCAGACGAAGATCATCCGGGTCCGGTCGGTGATCGCGTCCGCCATCGCGTCCAGGTCGTGCACCTCACCGTCGGTCAGCGGCACCTTCACCGACGTCGCACCGCTGACCTGCGTGATGATCGGGTACGCCTCGAAGGAGCGCCAGGCGTAGATGACCTCGTCGCCCGGGCCCGAGGTGGCCTGCAGCAGCTGCTGCGCCACCCCGACCGAGCCGGTGCCGGTGGCGAGGTGCGAGACCGGCACACCGAAACGCTCGGACAGCTCGTTCATCAGACCGGTGCAGGCCATGTCCGGGTAGCGGTTGAAGTTCGCGACCGCGGCCATCGCGGACTCCATCACCCCCGGCAGCGGCGGATACGGATTCTCGTTGGAGGACAGCTTGAACGCGACCGGTCCGTGCGCCGCGGCCGGCTTGCCCGGCACATAGGCGGGAACGCCGTCCAGCTCGGCGCGCAACTTGGGGCTCGTCTGGCTCACCGCAGGTCCTCCTCGACCGTCTGTACACATCAATACTGCTCACCATATGAGGATTGAGCACCGCTGCGAACGGCAGGACCGGGGATTCGTCCGGTGGGCCCCGGAATGAGGGGGAGCGCTCCTCTCGCCGACGCGCGCCGGTGGCTCACTCCGTGGCGCGCGTCCCTCGAAGAGGTGAGTTGAGACCTCTTCGAGACATCACCCCTCTGGCAGGCCTATCCGGTACGACACCCGACTCATGATGGTTGAGCCAGGCAAAGCCCTTGATTCACAAGGTGATTGCCCCCTGATGATCATGCAGAAACGTGCCTGTCAACGCGTGAATATGCGATCGGACCAACTGGCCGCGCGAGCCCTACTATCGGCTCGCCATGACAGCAGCAGGAAAGCACCAGGTGAGCCGGACGGAGACCCCCCGGCGCGGCGGCAGGCGAGGACGAGCAGGAATCCGGGATGTGGCCGCCGCCGCCGGAGTCTCCATCACGACCGTCTCCGACGCGCTCAACGGCAAGGGCAGGCTCCCGGACGCCACCCGTCGCCATGTCCGCGAGGTCGCTGAGCGCCTGGGCTACCGCCCTTCCGCCGCGGCCCGAACCCTCCGCACCGGCAAGTCGGGCCTGATCGGCCTGACCGTGACGACCTACGGGGACGAACCCTTCACCTTCACCGAGTTCGCGTACTTCGCCGAGATGGCCAGAGCGGCCACCTCCGCCGCGCTGGCCCGCGGCTACGCCCTCGTCATCCTGCCCGCCACCTCACGCCACGACGTCTGGTCGAACGTCGCCCTCGACGGCACCGTCGTCATCGACCCCTCCGACCAGGACCCGGTCGTCACCGAACTCGTCCGCCAGGGGCTGCCCGTCGTCTCCGACGGCAGGCCGGCCGGGACCCTCCCGGTCACCGCCTGGGTCGACAACGACCACCGGGCCGCCGTGCTCGACCTCCTCGACCACCTCGCCGCCGCCGGAGCCCGCCGTATCGGGCTGCTCACCGGCACCACCACCGACACGTACACCCGGCTGTCCACCACCGCGTACCTCCACTGGTGCGAGCGGGTGGGCCAGGACCCGGTGTACGAGTCCTACCCCGCCCACGACCCGTGCGCGGGCGCGGTGGCGGCCGACCGACTACTGGCCCGCCCGGACCGCCCCGACGCCGTCTACGGACTCTTCGACCCCAACGGCACCGATCTGCTCGCAGCGGCCCGCCGGTACGGTCTGCGCGTCCCGGAGGACCTGCTTCTGGTCTGCTGCAGCGAATCCACCGTCTACGCGACGACCGAGCCGCCCATCACCACGCTCTCGCTCAAACCGCGCCGGATCGGCACAGCGGTCGTACAACTGCTCATCGACGCCATCGAAGGAGTCGACCAGGACGGCCCGGTGGAGCAGGTGATACCGACGGAACTCATCGTCCGGACCTCCTCGCAACGCCGTCCGCCCCGCACCACGGTCAGCGCGCCGCGCTCTCCGGCGGGGGATTGATCAGACCAATTGGGATTAATCGGCCGGTGAACCCGGCGCGCGTTCGGATTCACCACCCCTGGTGCATCACAGAGCACGATTCGCATTCCTATGATGGGCGAACGACACCGCGGACCACCCCGACCAGCAGGGCCCGTACGGTGTACGGCGGCGCGACGGTGGTGGAGGGGTCGATGACACAGGGGGCCGGTCAGGAACCAGCGGTGCGGACGGCGACGTTGCGCGACTTCCGCGTACCGCCCTATGCGCAGTCCCCGGCGCCGCCTGCGGCCCCGCACCCGGGAAACGCGTTCCCGGAGGGTGAGCCGCCGGAGGGGTACACACCCACCGAGCGCGACCTTCCGGTGATCAGCCTCGACGACACCGCCCAGGTGCGGGCCGTGCCGGAACCGCGGCCCGCCCAGGACCCGGGACTCGGACCGCTGTACGTGGTCGGCGACGTCCACGGCTATCTGGACGAGCTCCACGCCGCACTCGCGGAACAGGGCCTGATCGACGGCGAGGGCAACTGGTCCGCGGGCAACGCGCGGCTCTGGTTCCTCGGCGACTTCACCGACCGGGGCCCCGACGGGATCGGCGTCATCGACCTCGTGATGCGGCTGTCCGCCGAGGCCGCGGCCGCGGGTGGCTACTGCAAGGCCCTGATGGGCAACCACGAACTGCTGCTCATCGGCGCCAAGCGGTTCAGCGACACCCCGGTGAACTCGGGCGCCGGCACCGCCACCTTCCAGGCCGCCTGGCTGCTCAACGGCGG
Source organism: Streptomyces brevispora (assembly GCF_007829885.1). Classification (NCBI taxonomy): domain Bacteria; kingdom Bacillati; phylum Actinomycetota; class Actinomycetes; order Kitasatosporales; family Streptomycetaceae; genus Streptomyces; species Streptomyces brevispora. The sequence continues at coordinate 3,113,456 of NZ_VIWW01000001.1, read as the reverse complement.
CCAGAAGACGGATATGGAACGGCTCCAGGACGTCCACCTCCAGTGGATGTCCCGGCTCGACGCGGTCGTCGAGGAGGACGGGCATCTGCTGATGCACTCGGACACGACGGCGTACCTCGACTACGGCACCACCATCGAGGACGTCAACGAAACGGTGCACGCCATCCTGACGCGGAACGACGCCGATGAGTGCTGGGACCTCTTCCGCAAGCTCACCAAGCGGTTCGCCTTCCGTGACGAGGCAGGCCCGCAGGCTGTCCAGGAGCTGATGGCGGCCTACGGCGGCCGACGCGTCGTCCATGGTCACAGCCCCATTCCGTACCTGCTCGGCGAGGTCGGCTCCGAGGACGGCGAGGACAACGCCGGCCCGCTGGTGGACGGCCCCCATGTGTACGCGGACGGGCTCGCCATCGCCATGGACGGCGGAGTGACCATGGCCGGAAAGCTACTGGTCGTCCAGCTGCCGCTGCATGACTGACGGTCTTCGGGGAAGACGCATCCACGACGTGACCGTGCCGACCACTGGGCCTATTTTCGGAAACCCCCTGTCACCCTGTGCCGTGGGCGCTCTACCATCGGCGTATCAGTAGCAGGCTCTCCTCCGTTTCCGCCCAACTGCCCGGTCCGATCGGGCATACCGGCCTTACGGAGCATCGGGGGATGCACATGAACAGCGCTCCGCACCTGCTGACCGAGGACCGCCCCGAATACGAGCGGATCCTCGATGACGCGCTGCGTCACGCCCATGAACGACCGGATCTGGCCACAGTCGGCGAACGGCTCAACCCAGTGCAGCTGCGCACCATGGCCATGGCTGCCACCGCCCTGATCACCGCCACGGCCGCCACCGAGTACGAGCACTATGTGAAGGCCCGCGAGGAACTGCGCGCCACGGCCGCCACCCAGGACCAGGACACCGACCGGGAGACGGCCTGGGGAACCGCCGCCGACGATCCCGGCCGGCCGGGCGCCGGCATAGGAGCCGTCGTCACCGTCCTGGCCCCCATGCTGGCGGGCACTGCCGCGGTGATCTTCCTGCTGGTCGGCTACATCCTGAAGATGCTCAGCCCGCCGCCGCCCTTCGCGGGGACCATGGTCGGCGTGGGCTGGTTCTTCGCCGCGGTCACCGCGGCCGCCATCCTGATCGCCGCCATCGGTCTTCTCATCGCCGCCCTGCGCAACGGCTCCACGTCCATGTCCGCCGAGGACCCCGGCGAGGAACTGCCGGAGGACGTGGCGCGTGCCAGGGAGGCCTGGCGACACGCACTGCTGGAACGGGGCATCCTGCCGTTCCTGCGGGACGCGCTCGCCGACCCCGACACCGCGCCCGCCGCCCGCACCCCGTACCGCTCGGCCAACCGCATCCCGAAGATCGGCTACAGCAGACCGGACTTCTCCAGCCCGGACGACGGCCCGGCGGCCGCGCCCCGGCCGACCTTCACCAGCCCGGACTTCACCAGCCCCGATTTCGGCGGGCCGGAACACGAACTGGACTGACCGGGCCGGAGCACCCGTCACCCGGATCTCCGGGAGCGCGGAAGTGCGTCGTACCGGCCGGTGTGAGCCCAGCGGCCGGTACGACGCGCCGTGCGTCAGTCCGCAATCGGCAGATAGACACGGTTGCCCGCGGCCGCGCGCTCCTTGGACTTCGCCGCCATGCCTGCCTCGATCCACGACTGCGAACCGCCGTGCTCACGCCGGATGTCGTGCGAGATCTTCATCGAGCAGTACTTCAACAGAACCAGCACGGCGGGACGTCTCCGGCTCTACAGCGCCGCGAGGTTGCCGACCAGGTCGTCGAGCCCGAGCGAACCTTGGGAGAGTGCCTTCATGTGCCACGCCTTGAGGTCGAAGGCGGCACCATGGCGGCGCTTCGCGGCCGCGCGGCCCTGGAGCCAGGCGCGTTCGCCGAGCTTGTAGCCGATGGCCTGGCCGGGCCAGCCGAGGTAGCGGTCGATTTCTCCGTTGCGGCGGGCAGCCGGGCTGCCGTTGTAGGCGGCCATGAACTCCGTGGCGAGCTCCGGGGTCCAGCGCTCGCCGGGGTGGAAGCCCGAGTCGGCTGGGATGGCGAGTTCGAGGTGCATACCGATGTCGACGATCACCCGGATGGTGCGCAGCATCTGCCCGTCCAGGAAGCCGATGCGGCGCGCGGGTTCGGAGAAGAAGCCCAGGTCGTCCATGAAACGCTCGGCATACAGGGCCCAGCCCTCGATGTTGGCGCTGACCATGCCCTCAGTGACCTGGTAGCGGCTGAGCCGGTCGGCGACCGCGACCCATTGGGCGAGCTGGAGATGATGGCCGGGGACGCCCTCGTGGTACCAGATGCTGACGAGCTGCCAGGTCGGAAAGGTGTTTTGCCCGAGAGTGGGCAGGTAGGTGCGTCCGGGGCGGCTGAAGTCGAGGCTCGGGCCCTGGTAGTAGGGCCCGGAGGCGCTGCCCGCGGGCGCAATCCGGGACTCGACCTTGCGGATCGGGCCGGAGAGGTCGAAGTGGCTGCCGTCGAGGGCGCTGATCGCCTCGTCCATCAGCTGCTGCAACCAGTCGCGGACGGCTTCCTCGCCCTTGACCGCGTGACCGTGCTCGTCCAGGTGGTGCATGGCCTCAAGGAGGGTGGAGCCGGGCAGGACGCGCTCGGCTTCGACGCGCATCTCGGCAAGCGTCCGGTGGAACTCGTCCCAGGCCCAGGCGTAGGCCTCGTCCAGATCGAGCTCGGCACCGGTGTTGTAGCGGGCGGCGTGCAGGTAGCGCTCTCGGCCGACGGCGTCCGGGGTGTCCGCCGTGGCGGGGACGTAGGTGTCGCGCAGCCAGTCGCGGAACTCGGAGACGGCGGTAGTGGCCTGGCGGGCGGCGGCGTCCAGCTCGGGGCGCAGCCGGTCGGTGCCGTCCGCAACGAAGTCGGCGAACCAGCCCGCAGCGCTGCCGGCGTGCTGTCCGGCGGCCTCCCCGGTCCAGTCGGTGAGCTGGCCGATCACCCCGGCGGCCTGCCGGGGAGCAGCGAGGTGGCCGCGGGAGATCCCCTCGGTAAGAGTGGCCCGGTAACCGTCCAGCGCGCCGGGGAGGTTGCGCAGCCGTCCGGCCACCGCGGCCCAGTCCTCGTCGGTGGTGGTGGGCATGAGGGTGAAGATCGTCCGCACCTGGTCGACGTGCGCGCCCACGGTACGCAGCTGTCGGAAGTTCTCGCCGGTGTCGTGCATCGCGAGCTCAGCGGTGAGGCGTTCCCGCAGCAGCCGGGCGCAGGCCTGTTCAGCGCGGTCGTCCGATGCGGGGGCGGCTTCGAGTGCGGCGAGACTGCGGCGGGCCAACTCGGCGTGAGCCTCGAAGCCATCCGGCGAGAGGTCCGGTTGCCGGTCATCGCCCCGGTTCAGGCCCAGCCATGCGGAGGTCATCGGGTCGTGTGCGGCCACCTGGTCGAGGTGGCTGTCGGCAATGCCGCGCGGGGTGATCGATTCCTTTGCCATATATACATCCTGACGTACCGTCTGCTCGCCCCTCATGACGATCGGACCCTCGGATCCGAAGTCGTTTCCGCTCCCTGCGCGGAGATACCGGCACGGTCTGTTCCCGGCAATGGGCGGCCGACGCCCACGGCACCAAGCAGGAGCGCGACTCGCTCGGCTTCCGCATCGCCGACAAGCTCATCGAGCGGACCGCAGGCCGCTCCTTCAAGGAAACGGTCACGGAGCGCGTCATTGAGGCGCCGCACCTGAACCGGACCTCGGTCCCGAGGACGGCCCGGAGGGGGCCGAGTACCACAGGACGGCGTGCTTCGGCGCCGTTCCGAGCCCACCGAACAGACCTGGGCGCCCGGGTACTTGGACAACCACAGCCTGGAACCCGGAGGCAACTAGCCAGGCGGAGTCGAGCGGCTCCGGCAGGAAGTCGGCCCGGCACGTCGAAGCGCTGTTCCGGATGGCTCTTTCCGCCCACCCGGAACAGCGCTTGTGCGTGCGGGTGTCAGTCCACCAGCGGGAGGTACACCCGGTTGCCCCGGGCGGCGAACTCCTCGGACTTCTCCGCCATGCCGGCCAACGCCTCCGCGTCGAACTCGGTGTCGACGGCCGTGGACCCGGCGCCGTGCTCATCGCGGATCTTCTGGGAGATCTTCATCGAGCAGAACTTCGGGCCGCACATCGAGCAGAAGTGCGCCGTCTTCGCCGGCTCCGCCGGCAGCGTCTCGTCGTGGAACTCCCGTGCCGTGTCCGGATCGAGCGCCAGATTGAACTGGTCCTCCCACCGGAACTCGAACCGGGCGTCCGACAGCGCGTCGTCCCACTCCTGCGCCCCCGGGTGCCCCTTGGCGAGGTCCGCCGCATGGGCGGCGATCTTGTACGTGATGACCCCGGTCTTCACATCGTCCCGGTTGGGCAGGCCGAGGTGCTCCTTGGGCGTCACGTAACAGAGCATCGCCGTCCCCCACCAGGCGATCATCGCGGCGCCGATGCCCGAGGTGATGTGGTCGTACGCCGGCGCGATGTCGGTGGTCAGCGGGCCGAGCGTGTAGAACGGCGCCTCCTCGCAGATCGCCTGCTGGAGGTCGATGTTCTCCTTGATCTTGTGCATCGGCACGTGCCCCGGGCCCTCGATCATCGTCTGGACCCCGAACCGCTTGGCGACCGAGTTCAGTTCGCCGAGCGTACGCAGTTCAGCGAACTGCGCCTCGTCGTTGGCGTCCGCGATCGAGCCGGGGCGCAGCCCGTCGCCCAGTGAGTACGTCACGTCGTACGCGGCGAGGATCTCGCAGAGCTCCTCGAAGTGCTCGTAGAGGAACGACTCCTTGTGGTGTGCCAGGCACCAGGCGGCCATGATCGAGCCGCCCCGGGAGACGATGCCGGTCTTGCGACGGGCTGTCAGCGGCACATAAGGCAGGCGCACGCCGGCGTGCACCGTCATGTAGTCGACACCCTGCTCGGCCTGCTCGATCACGGTGTCCTGGTAGATCTCCCAGGACAGTTCCTCCGCCCTGCCGTCGACCTTTTCGAGGGCCTGGTAGAGGGGAACGGTGCCGATCGGCACCGGGGAGTTCCGCAGAACCCACTCACGGGTGGTGTGAATGTTGCGTCCGGTGGAAAGGTCCATGACCGTGTCGGCGCCCCACTTGGTCGCCCAGGTCATCTTGTCCACCTCCTCCTCGATGGAGGACGTGACCGCGGAGTTGCCGATGTTCGCGTTCACCTTCACCAGGAACCGATTGCCGATGATCATCGGCTCGATCTCCGGGTGGTTGACGTTGGCCGGCAGCACGGCCCGGCCCGCGGCGATCTCCTCGCGCACCACCTCGGGCGCGACGTTCTCCCGGATCGCCACGTACTCCATCTCGGGGGTGATCTCGCCCCGGCGTGCGTACGCGAGCTGGGTCACCGGGCGCCCGTCCCGGCTGCGCCGCGGCCGGCGCGGACGGCCGGGGAAGACCGCGTCAAGATTGCGCAGTCCTTCCCCACCCTCTCCGCTTCGCTCGGGCAGGGGAGACCTGCGCGGCGAGGTGTGCTTGAGCCCGTCGTCCTCGGGCCGCGCGGCGCGGCCGGTGTACTCCTCGGTATCGCCCCGGCCGGTGATCCAGCTCTCCCGCAGAGGTGCGAGTCCGCGGCGGACATCGGTGTCGATGGCGGGATCGGTGTACGGCCCCGACGTGTCGTACAGCGTCACGTCCTTGCCGTTGGTGAGGTGCACCTGACGGACCGGCACCCGGAGGTCCGGGCGCGAACCCTGGACGTATCCCTTGTGCCAGCCGATGGACTTCCCGGCCTCGTCGTTCTGATTGGAGGCAGGCGTGCGTGCGTCCGCTGTGGTCATGAGACCTACTCCCTACGCCGGCATTACCCGGTAACAGGTTCGGCGGTCGGCGCAGCTTGTCCCGTACGGATGTACGGAGATCAGCGCCCTCTCAGCCCGGTGCTCCGAGCTCCCGCGTGTGCAAAGGTGCCACCACGCTAACGCCCTCGCGGGTGTGCTGAACAGAGGGCCCCGCTCCTCTTGCGATGATCGGCCGGTGACGTCCCCCCATATGGTTCCCGAGCAGTCGGGTCATCAGCACACCCACTCCCACGCCCACGCGCACGGCCCCGCCGCACCCGTGTCCAAGCACCTGCGCAAGGTGATCGCCGCCGTGCTGATCCCGTTCGCGGCCGCGGTCGTCGTCGGTCTCGCCCTGCTCTGGCCCGGTGGTGCGCCGGCGCACGAACGCACCGGTGTCGGTTTCGACCGGCAGACCCAGCAGGGCAAGGTGGTGAATGTCGACCAGGTCGACTGCAAGGACGTGAACGCGGCCCAGCTGCCCGCCGGCGGCGAGACCACGTCTCCGGCGGGGGACCCGGTCACCGGTGACAGCGGGGCCCGCCTCTGCGGGAAGGCCACGATCGAGGTCACGAGCGGCAAGGACAGAGGGCGCACATTCATCGAGGTGGTCCAGCCCGACGCACCGCGACAGCTGCGGGAGGGGCAGGGGGTGGTGGTCTCCTACGCCCCCGCCGCGCCCCATGACCTCCAGTACTCGGTCACGGACATCAACCGGAAGTTCCCGATGGCGCTGCTGGCCGGGATCTTCGCCGTGGTGGTGGTCGTCGTGGGCAGACTGCGCGGGGTCATGGCGCTGGTGGCGCTCGCCCTGTCGTTCGCCGTGCTGACCCTGTTCATCCTCCCGGCCATCCTGCAGGGCTCGAATCCGCTGCTCGTGGCGGTCGTCGGGGCCGGCGCGATCATGCTGATCGCCCTCTACATCTGCCACGGGCTGACCGCCCGCACCTCGGTCGCCGTCATCGGCACCCTGATCTCACTGCTGCTGATCGGGCTGCTCGGCTCGCTCTTCATCGGCTGGGCGAGCCTGACCGGGAACACCGACGACAGCACCGGCCTGATCCACGGCCTGTATCCGCACATCGACATGAGCGGTCTGCTCCTGGCCGGCGTCATCATCGGTTCCCTGGGGGTACTCGACGATGTGACGGTCACCCAGACGTCGGCGGTCTGGGAACTGCACCAGGCGGACCCCACGATGCATGCGAAGCAGCTCTACCGGGCAGGTATCAGAATCGGGCGGGACCACATCGCCTCAGTGGTCAACACCCTGGTGCTCGCCTATGCGGGCGCCGCGCTTCCGTTGCTGCTGCTGTTCTCGATCGCTCAGAGCAGCGTGGGAACGGTGACCAACAGCGAACTGGTGGCGGAGGAGATCGTGCGTACGCTGGTCGGCTCGATCGGGCTCGTTGCCTCGGTGCCGGTGACCACCGCGCTCGCGGCGCTGGTCGTCTCCGCGGACCGTACGGGGCTCGGCGCGGAAGCCTTGGCTTCGGCACCCGTACGGACTGGCAGAGGACGCCGCCGACGGACAAGGTCCTGAACGACCGCACACGGAGCGTGATTCACCCGTTCGGCAGGTGTGGTGTTCGACCGGCACCCGGGGCGCGGGACACGGATCCCTTCAGCCGGCGTTCTGCTCCTCGGCCAGAATTCGCCCCAATGCCTCTTCCAGATTGCCCTCGAAGTCACCCAGCGTGCACTCCTGCCCGAGGGGGACCAGCTTGTCCGTTCGGTCGAGAAACGCAACAAGCGGTGCCGTACCTGCCCTGAAGAGAGCGCGGTCCTCCCCCACCTGAAGCCGGATGTGGACGTCGGACAGCCCTTCGGGCTCGGTCGGCCCGATGTGCACGTCACCGTCACCACTGGGGCTGTTGAGACCGTCGAGCAGCAGCTCGCGGCCGAAAGCCCAGGTGACGGGGGCGTCGCCGGGCAGATGGAAGGTCATCCGGATCGCGTACGGATCGCGCACTTCGTACCGGAGCTCCACCGGGATACGGAAAGAGAGCTCCTCGGAGACGAGGAAGCTCATCATGACCTCAGCTTGAACCGACTCGCGCATCGTTCAACCCCGCAGTAGATGAATCTGGCCAGGAATGATCCCCCATGGCCCTATTGACGCCATCGTGGTGCACTCGATAGCAGATCACAAGGAGTGATTTTTCAGATACTGATAGAGAAAACGAACGAACGCAAGAGGCTGGCCACTTCGCCACGTAGTCGTTCGATCGCGGGGAGCAACCGATCTTCCTGGTCGAGGGGTACAGAAATGGCCATCGCCGCAGCCGTGAAACCGGCCGTGATCGGGATGGCCGCGCAGACCGTCCCGAGGGCGTACTCCTGTCGCTCGATGACAGGTTCCATTCGCTCCAGCGACCGCAGCCGTTCAAGGAGCGCCGGGCGGTCGCGTACGGAGTACCGGGTCAGCGGGCGCACCGGATGCCGGTCCAGGTGGTCCTCGCGGGCCTTCTCGTCGAGCTGGCTCAGCAGGCACTGGCCGATGGCGTGGGCGTGCCCGGTCTCCTGGAAGGCGGCCCACTCGTCCACCGCGGGCGCGGCCGGGGTGTCGGCGACCGCGACGAGTTCGATCTCACCGTCGCGATAGACGGCGCAGTACACCGGGGTCCCGATGATGTCCCGCCAGCGGCCCAGTGACTGGGCCATCCGGCTGCGACGGTTGTGCAGAGCACCGTCGTCGACCAGCCGCTCGGCGGCGGCGCCGAAGAGGAAGACGCCGTTCTCCCGGCGCAGGTATCCCTCATGGGTCAGGGTGCGCAGCAGGTGGTAGGCGGTGGGCAGCGGAAGCCCCGCCTCCCGTGCGAGCTGTTTGGCCGGCGCCCCGTCGCGATGGGCGCCCACGGCCTCCAGTAGCCTCAGCGCCCGCTGTACCGATCCGATCAACGTCGGTACGGCGGTACTCGATGCCGTGGTCAACGGTCACCCCCAGGCATGTTGACGGGTGGTGAGCCCGCCCGTGGAGGCCGCCTCCACATGTCTGCCGCAGGCCTGGGTCCGGAGGCCGGATGCCGTACAAACCACTGGTCAGGTGGTGACTGACGGTGTCTTCCCAGTCGACGGCAGGGGACCTCCACTGTATCCGGAGCGCCCGAGGGGGGTGCCAACTCGTCCTCCGGTTAGCTCTGCTGGGCTAACCGGAGAGGGTGTCGACTCATCCTTCGGTTAGCTCAGCTGGGCTAACCGGAGGGTGCCGTTTCGCCCTCCGCTTGGCTCAGCTGGGCCAACCGTGACCGGTCGTGCGGCTACCAGTCGCTGCGCGAGGAGGAGGACGACATGAACTTCCTCACGAGGAAGACAACCCCGCCGACCAGGATCACGAAGATCAGGACCTTGAAGAGCAGCCAGACCACGAAGCCGACCACGCTGGCGATCAGACCGCCGAACACGACGATCGCGATGACGGGCACCGCGATCCACTTCACCCACCAGGGCATTCCCGCGAATATCTCCCGCACGGCCATCGTCCATACCTCGTCTCTGTGAGTTCTCCTGCTTCGATGCTAGAGGCGCGGGGGTGGTCGGTGGGGACATCGCAGCCCCTGAACTCCCCTGATCGAACCCTTAGGGATCCCCGAGAGGCGGCTCCGCCTCCCGGACCGCTCAGCCCTCGGGCGGCGAGAAGACCACCATCACCCGCAGGTCCTCGGTGATGTGGTGGAACTTGTGGGCGGTGCCGGCCGGTACGTACACGACACTTCCTCTGCCCACCAGCGTGGTTTCCATGCCCACGGTGATCGACGCGCGCCCGCTGACGACGAAGTAGACCTCGTCCTGTTCGTGCGGCTGCTGCGGGTCGAGTTCACCGGCGTCCAGCGCGTAGAGACCGACAGACATGTTCCGTTCTCGCACGAACTGCAGATACGCCCCGTCGTTGGCGGCCCGTTCCGCCTCCAACTCGTCCAGTCTGAATGCCTTCATGGCCCGTCCGCCCCTTGCCTCTGCCCAGCCGGTGTCCGCCACCGATCATGTCTGCCACGATCAGACACATGAAGAATTTCGTAGTCAAGACGATCGCCAACGCGGGTGCACTGGCCGTAGCCATCGCCCTGCTCCAGGACATCACGCTGACCGGCGGCAGCACGGGACGCAAAGTACTGACCCTGATATTGGTCGCGCTGATCTTCGGCCTGGTCAATTTCTTCGTGAAGCCGATCCTGAAGCTGCTCACGCTGCCGCTCTTCATCCTCACCCTGGGACTGTTCACCCTGGTGGTGAACGCACTGATGCTGATGCTGACCTCCTGGCTGGCCGACAAGTTCGATCTGAGCTTCCACGTCGACGGCTTCTGGACCGCCGTCCTCGGCGGACTGATCATCTCGATCGTGTCCTGGGCGCTGAACGTCGTCCTGCCCGACGAGGACTGACCGCGTGCCCCTGGAAAAGTGCAGGCAGGACCGGTGACAGGCCGGGGAGAGAAGCGAGGAAGCAGAATGAGCACCATGGGCGACGGAACCCGCGCGGTACGTGCCGGCCTTCCGGAACCGGAGCAGTACGAACCCACTCTCCCCGGTCCGGTCTTCGCCGCACACTTCCACCTCTCCGGCGAGCCGACCGGCCCGTACACCTACGGCCGTGAGACCAACCCGACCTGGACCCATCTGGAACGGGCCATCGGCGAGCTCGAAGCCCCCGGGAAGAGTGTCGAGACCACCGTCTTCGCCTCCGGCATGGCGGCGGTCTCGGCTGTGCTGCTCTCCCAGGCACGCAGCGGTGACGTGATCGTGCTGCCCGACGACGGGTACCAGGCGCTTCCGCTGGTACGGGCGCAGCTGGAGGCCTACGGGGTCGAGGTGCGGACCGCCCCGACCGGGGGCGATGCCCAACTGGCCGCCCTGGAGGGTGCCAAGCTCCTGTGGATCGAGACCCCGTCCAATCCCGGGCTCGACGTCTGTGACGTGCGGCGGCTCGTCGAGGCCGCGCACGCGGGCGGGACGCTCGTGGCCGTGGACAACACCCTCGCCACCCCGCTCGGCCAGCGCCCGTTGGAGCTGGGCGCCGACTTCTCGGTGGCCAGCGACACCAAGGGCATGACCGGGCACGGAGATATCCTGCTCGGCCACGTGGCCTGCCTCGATCCCGAGCTGGCTGCGGAAGTACGGCGCTGGCGCAAGGTCGTCGGCGCGATCCCGGGACCGATGGAGGCCTGGCTCGCACACCGCTCGCTGGCCACCCTGGAACTGCGGATCGAGCGGCAGTGCGCGAACGCCCTCGCCCTCGCCGAAGTGCTCGCCGGGCACCGGGAGGTGACCGGGCTGCGATATCCCGGGCTGCCCACCGACCCGTCGCACCCGACCGCCGCACGGCAGATGCGGCGCTTCGGCTCCGTGGTGTCGTTCGTGCTGGCCGACCGGGAGACCGCCGAGCGCTTCCTCCTGGCACTCCGGCTGGCCGAGGACGCGACCAGCTTCGGCGGTGTGCGCTCCACCGCCGAGCGGCGGGGCCGCTGGGGCGGCGACTCAGTGCCGGAGGGCTTCATCCGCTTCTCGGTCGGCGCCGAGAACCCGGCGGACCTGGTGGCCGACGTGGAACGGGCGCTGGCCGAGTCGCTCGACGCGCGCTGAACCGCCGTCGGAAGCTGAGCGGCCGTACCGGCAGCGGCCGGTGCGGTACGGACGGTCCGAGCCTCCCCCCTCGTGGCTCGGGCCAGGCTTGGGAGGCCGGGGAGGAGGGGCCATAAACGGCGCTGACCTGCACAGACATGCGTTTCATGGCGTTGCCCGTGTTGCGCGTTCGATGGGGCCCGCGCTCCCCTACGGCTCCCCGGACTCCCCAGGGACTCCCTGGGAAACGCGGTGAAACGGCCGCCGTCCGGCCCTTCCGAAGCAGAAGCATGTCCGAGCCAAATGAAGGATGACTCTGCTTGCCGCCCCACGCCCAGAACCCAAAAGCCAGCGCCTTCTCTTGCGGCCACTTCTGGCTGCCGTCACTGGCTGGCCAGGCATAGGGAGCGGTCGTTCGGAACAGTTGGCCGCAACACAAGGAGGGCGTTCCGTTCACGCTGGGTGACAGCATGCTCGGACTGCTCGGGCTTGGTGCACGTACTAGCGTTGTACTTCTTCGATACCACCTCCACCACCGTCTACGAGCACAAGGTGCGCGCGCAGAAGGCGTTCCGGCCGAGCGCCGCTGCCAGCCGGGGCGCTACCAACTGCGGCAGCAGCGACGGTTGGCAGTGCGCCACGTCTGTGTACGCAGCCGCGTCCGCCAGGCCACGAACCACCTCGCCGATCACCCCGATGCCCTCGACGACGATCAACAGGCCCTCAAACGCATGTTGGGTTCGTGTCCCGAAACCGGACGAAGCCTCAATACGCAATCGCCCCTGATGTCGTAGGCGCGGTCACGCGTTCCCGCAACTGTTCTGCGGCAGTGCAGCTGCCTCACCCACACGCCCCTTCCAATATTTCCTCGATCGATCCTCTGACCAGGGAAAACATCGCCAACCTCGTGCGTATCCTCACTGCCAGGCCGGCCTAAGAGCTGGCAGTAGATGCATGTCGGACTCACGCGCTACGATCCTCCAGGCGTGCCAGCTAGGCAGAGAGAAGGCACAGAGATGCAGCAATGGACTTTCGCCGACCTGTTCAGCGGGGCTGGTGGCATGAGCTACGGCTTCCACGCACATGGCAGCTTCGAAATCGTGGGCGCCGTGGACGCACAGGTTGGGAAGCCCAGCAGCGGCCGCGGAACTCTCGAATGCAACAAGACGTACGCCGCCAACATGGGAATTGATCCATTTGAGCGGGACATCGCCGCGCTCTCCGGTCCCGAATTGCGCAGGTTGCTGGAGGGGAAGCTCAACGGCCGCAACCTGGATGTACTGAGCGCGTGTCCCCCGTGCACGGGCCTCTCCAGGGCAAATCCCAAGAATCACATGGAAGACGACTCCAGAAACTCGCTGATCGCCAAGACAGCCGAGTTCGTAGCCGAGCTGACACCTTCTGTAGTGGTGATGGAGAATGCCCGGGAGATGCTCCAAGGCAACTTCCAGCATCACTTCAACGCTTTGCAGAGCGACCTTCGCGACATGGGCTACAAGGTACATTCCGGAATTCACATGCTCTCAAGCTTTGGGCTTCCACAACAGCGTGAACGCGCTTTGGTCATTGCCGTTCGCCGAGACCGCGAGTTGCATACACTCGAGGAGCTGTGGAACGGAGACCGTGTCCAGCCCGACGCTTTGACTGTCCGCCACGCGATCGAGCACCTCCCCAAAGTTGCCGCCGGCCAGGTCCACCCCCTGGACCCGATGCATGTTTCCCCATCAATCGGCACCGAAGTCACCCGGCGTCGGCTCCAGGCGACACCCCACGATGGCGGGTCGTGGATCGACATGCTCGATCACCCTGATGCAGATGTCGTGCTCACCCCTGCAATGAAGAGAACAATCGCCGCAGGAAAGTTCGGATCGTACCCAGACATTTATGGACGCCTCTGGTGGGATCGACCGTCCCCGACCATCAAGCGCGAGTGTTCGCATTTCGGAAATGGCCGGTACTCCCATCCCGAACAGGATCGACTCTGCACTGTGCGCGAATTGGCCCTACTCTCAGGCTTCCCAGAGCACTACCAGTTCAAGGCTGGGGCGGTGTCCAACATGTACCGCCACATCGGAGACGCTGTACCTCCCATGATTTCTCATCAACTGGCGAAGGTGGCGGAGTGGGTCCTCACCGGCGAACGGCCTGAACTCAAGTCAGTAATCCTGCCAGGAACCAGCTTGCGAGCGGAAGATATCATGACATCCGAAAATCCGATTCAACTGGGGCTCGCCGCTGCTTAAGCGGAGGGGGTGTGCGATGGAATCGCACACCCCCTCCGCTTCATCCATAACTACTGCGAAGAATCAGGAATAGTGGGCACCGTCCAAATGGCGTGCTGCACACAGCGGTCGACTGAAATACGCGCGAGCGTCACTTTCTCGACACTGCCATCAAGAACTACACGGAAGGCAATTCCTGAAGAATCATAGACTAGTGCAGAACTTCCCCCATTTCTCGTCCTGGCTGAAAAGTCGTCCGGTTTAAGCTGCCCGACCAGCGCGAGGAGCCCCTTCGGGATTTCCACCAAGTGATAACGAACGCGATCAGCCGGCGCATCAAAAGCCCTGAGGGTAACCACTCGATCATACTCACCCAAGTGCTTGAGAAAGCGCGGAACGCATTCGTTGGCAAAATCTTCGGGAGTAAAACAATCGCGTATCCAGCGAGCCTCGGAGAACTTAGAGACCGCGATATTCGACTCACTCATCTTCGCGGACGCTTCAGTCTTCAAGGACCATCTGACACCGTCCACAACTACGTCTGCACCTTGAAAGGTCTGCGAACGCGTTTTATAGGAAGAGGCTCCCGCATACCTTGCGGCAGACACAAATGCGTACTCGAATGAAGCCTTCTTGAACTTCTCTTCCGACGTCGCATGGTGGAGTTTCAGGCGATTCAACATTGCATCACTGAACCGTTCCGAAACCAAATCGGAATCATGATTTACCCACACATCACAAGGGCCTCTCAATGACTCGGCCATCTCACACAGGAGCTGAATCTGCGAGTCATCCAGTTGCCGCGCCTGTTCCGTCAGCTGTTCAATCCCCACTCAGCCACCTCGCGCTACGTCAACGGGCGCTAAGGGGAACACCGATCTGACAAGGCTGTCAACCACTGAAAATGGTGTCGGTTACGCTGTGTGACGATCTCCGCGCCGCCGAGTCCGGAATCTCGGCGCGCTCACCACGCAGCCACAGGCAACGGAACAGCTGGCCAAAGCAACTCCGCCAACGATCTTGCAGTCGCGGCGCTCCCGCTGGAGCTCTCGGACGCGTCGCTCGTGAGCGACGAGGTACAGGCACGAGAGCAACGGAAGGCCGGCGAGGACATCGTCACCGTGTCGCACTGGCTCGGCCACGAGACACCGACGATCACCTTCGACTACTACGCCCACTTCATCCCGCAGTCGGGGACCAAGGGCGCGGGCGCGGTGAACGGCCTGCTCAGCCCACCCGCGACCGCCAAGCTTCCCCGGACGCTCATACTCCCCAGGCGCTCCCCCGGCCTGACCTGGAAGACGTACCCCGACCAGAAACCGCAGCTGGTCGGGGTACGTACAACGGACGGTCCGAGCCTCCCCCCTCGTGGCTCGGACCGTCCCGGCCCTCCGTGTTCTCCGCACGAAGAACCGCCTCGTCAAGGCTAGTTGACTCTGAGTCAGTGTCCAATCACAGTAGTGGCAGCGACCTATCGACATATTTATGGTTGTCCGGGTCCGACAAGGCACAAGGGCGGGAGGGGACGGGACATGGACCTGTCCCTGCTGCGCACGTTCGTCACCGTGCACCGGGCCGGTTCGTTCACGCGGGCCGCCGCACTTCTCGGCCTCTCCCAGCCCGCCGTGACCTCGCAGATACGCACCCTGGAGCGGCAACTGGGCCGCCCGCTCTTCCTGCGCAGGGCCCGCGGCGTGACCCCGACCACCATCGGGGACGAACTCGCGCACCGGGCCGCTCCCCACCTGGACGCGCTGGTGGAGATCGCCGAGACTGAACTCGACGAGGGGTCTGGCGTACGGACACTGCATCTGGCGGGTCCACCGGAGTTCATCTCGCTGCGGGCCCTGCCCGCGCTCACGCCGTTCATCACCCAGGGCCTCGCCCTGCGCAGCACGTTCTCCGCGGACACCGACGCGACGCTGGACGGCCTGGCCGCCGGACACCACGACCTGGCCATCGTGACGGCCCGCCCGCGCGGCGGGCTGCTCACCGCGACCCCGCTCTGCGACGAGGAGCACGTGCTGGTCGCCGCACCCCGCTGGGCCGGGCGTCTCGGTCCGGGGACCTTGCGGCGCAACGGTCCGGTGGTCCTGGAGCAGTTGCCGGTGGTGGAGGTGCACGAGAGCCTGCCGCTCGTTTCCCGCTACTGGGCCGCGGTCTTCGACAGCCGCCCCGCCGCCGCCGGGGCGGTCATCGCACCGGATCTTCGGGCCGTCCTGGAATGCACGGCAGCGGGCGCCGGGCTGGCCGTACTGCCCCGCTATCTCTGCGAGGGCGCACTGGAGCGGGGCGAGGTGGTGGCACTCCTCGACCCTCCCGTGCCACCACTGCGCACCTACTTCCTCGCCGCACGGACCGGCACGCTCGCGCTGCCGCATCTCGCTCGTGCGCACGAGTGGCTGCTGCGCGCCGCAGCCGACTGGTGACCTCAGAGCGGTCCGGCGGCCCTCGGGTGTTTCAGAACGGGTCCAGCGGGCCACTCTCTTGCCATGACCGAACGTCCCGTGGTCAAGCGCACCGCACGCGCCATCCTGCTCGACGGCAACGACCTCATCCTCATCAAACGCACCAAGCCGGGGGTGGATCCCTACTGGCTCACGCCGGGCGGCGGGGTCGAGCCCGAGGACGCGACCGTCGTCGACGCCCTGCACCGCGAGGTGGACGAGGAGCTCGGCGCCAAGATCACTGATGTGGTCCCCTGTTTCGTCGACACCGTGGAACACATCGAGGGCAGCGGCGTGAAGGGTGTCAAGGTCCAGCACTTCTTCGTCTGCCGGCTCGACTCGATGGACCTGTCCCTGCGCCATGGACCCGAGATCGACGCCCCCCGCGGGGAGTACGACGTCGTACGGGTGCCGTTCAGCAGGGTCGGGATCGCTGCCGTGCATCTCGTACCGCTGTCACTGCGGCACTACCTGGACGGCAACATCGAGGGCGTCCGAGCGATGCACGCAACCGACCTGGGCTGATCCGTGTTTCACGTGAAACCACTCAACCGCCGCACCCGCCAGTCGCGCATGTCGTGGTATCCGTCAGCCGGCTCCGCCTCACCGTTAAATCTACTGACGCTCGGCACCGTTTGGTCTGCTGGTCTGCTGACGCTCGACACCGCCGCTTTCGCGACCGACGGTCGTCGCTCCGTCGGTGTTCACGGTGCCCTGTCTCCGCATCACAGCCGTCTCGGTACTGAAGCCATGAGGCCGCCCCGGCGTCGTCGACGTCTGCGGGTCTCGGCCAGATCCGTTAAAACGGTGGACGAGCGATCATTGCGTCGGACAGCCTGACCCTCATGCCCAGCTCACTGCCCCGCCCGCTCGCCGGTCTGCCCGTCCGGCGTCTCACCCGGGACGATCTGGTCCCTTGCGCCGACCTCTGCGAGGACCGCGACTGGCCGCGTGATGAGCACCGATGGGGGCTGCTCCTTGCGGCGGGAGTGGGCTTCGGCATCGACAGCCCCGACGGCAAGGGCCTGATGGCGACCTGTGTGACGACCTCCTACGGGCCGCGCTTGACTGCCATCGGCATGCTGCTGGTCGCCGGCCGTTATGCCCGACAGGGGGTCGCCCGGCACTTGATGCACCAGGTGATCGAATCGACCGGGGGCGCTCCCCTCAGCCTCTACGCGACGGCATCGGGCCAACCGCTCTACGAGAAGTTCGGATTCGCCGAGGTGGGCCGGACCGAGCGGATGAGCGGCCATTTCCGGCCGACCGCAGAACCCGGCGGTCCGGACGCGGTTGCCGGCCCAGACCTTGAGGTTCGCCCCGGCCTGACCGTTCGCCCTGCCTCGGCCGGGGACCTTCAGGCCATGCTCCGGCTGGACGCGGACGCGTTCGGCCTCGACCGCACACACCTACTGGCACGCCTCCCGGCCTTCGCCGACCATTTGCGGGTGGCCGAGGAGGGCGGCGAACTGGTCGGCTACGCGGCGCTCTGGCCGAGCTCGGGCAGCCACGCGGTCGGCCCACTGATCGCGCGGGACACCGCCACGGCGAAACTGCTCGTGTCCTCGCTGGCCGACGCGACCGACCGGCCGCTGCGCGCCGACATCGACGCCCGTCACAAGGAACTGCTCGGCTGGCTCGGGGAGCGCGGCCTTCAGCCCGGCTCGGGGACCACGGTGATGAGCCTCGGGGAGCGGCAGCCGGGGGACTGGACCCAACGCTTCGCGCCGCTGAGCGTGGCTACGGGCTGACCCGAGGCCTCGCTCGGTTCGGGCAGTTCCGGCAGTTCCGGCAGTTCCGGTCGGGTGGCGGGCGGGCGGCAGGACGGCAGACAGGCAGGTGGAGGACCGAACCGCCGGGACCGACGCCCTCTGGTCAGTTGTCGAACCACACGGTGAGCCGGACATTCCCGTCACCGTGAACGGCTGCGAGGGCTTCCATCACGGACCACACCGGCTTCCACTCGCCCTCCTGCGGCACGGCATCACGCCGGATCATCCGTTCCACCCGGTAGAGGCGGTCACCGTCCCGCCACTCCGTGCCCTCCGGCCAGTCCCTCCGGCCGTAGCCATCGATCACACCGGTCGTGGGATCGACCGGGAGCCCGGCCAGTGCGGCGAACCGCGCGCTCCAGGCCGCCTTGGAGACGAGGACCCAGGTACCGTTCACCGCTTCGTACTCGTGGATCCGCCGGTCCGTGATCTCTGCCTGCTCGTCCCAGTCGACACACTTCAGTTCGTTCCAGCCGATCCAGCTGGGGCTGTGCGCCGTGCCGCCCCAGTCATCGAACTCCGTGCGTGCGGCTTCGGACATCAGCTCGGGCAGTCCGCGCTCCGCTGCGAGCGGAACGAAACCTGCGTGGTTGCGCACGCCGAACAGGCAACCGAATGCGTCGTAGCTCCGGCCCACGTACAGCAGGTCGAGATCGACGGCCGCCGCCCACTCGCCCTCCGGACCCGTCCAACGAGCTCGGCACTCGATGAATCCATGGATATCAGCTCCCATGTGCGGAGATTCTCCGGCCGCTTGGGAGCTGACACCAATGAATTACCTTTTCCGCAAGGAAGATGGGAGCTCAGACGAGGCTCTCCGCCGCGACTGTCGCGAACCCGTGGTCCTGCTCGGGCGCCCCGCCACCGACGCCGATGGCGCCGATCAGCCGGCCCTCACGGTGGACCGGGACACCGCCGGCGATGAACAGCAGCGGCCGGTCCAACGCGGTCGGCAGGGTGTGGAAGTGTCCGCCCGGCTGAACCGCGTCAACCAGGTCGGCCGTGGGGGCGTTGAGCTGAAGTGCGGTGTAGGCCTTGCGGGTACTGGTCTCGCCGGCGATGAGAACGGCCCGGTCGTCGCGGCGGAAGACCAGCAGATGGCCGCCCGCGTCGAGGACCGTGACCGCCGCGGCGACGCCTGCGGCCTCGGCGGCCGTACGGGCCGCTTCGACGAGCGTCTCCGCGTCCTGCGTGGTCAGCGGGGCTACGGCGGCAGTGAGGGTGCTCATGGGGATGGCTCCTTGGTTCGGTGCGGTGCAGCGCAATGCGGTGCGGTGGGTACGCGGGGGACGTGCGGGGTGATGTGTGTGGGGGATCAGTGCTGGGCCGCGGGTACAGCGGCCGGCTCAGGGATGTGGGTGGCGATGAGGCGGCTCCGGGTTGCCGTGCGGCGCTCCAGGGTGCTGGAGACGACGGCGAGAACCAGGGCGGAGGCAGCGAGGACCGCGCCGACCCAGTTGGGTGCGGTGTAGCCGAGACCAGCGGCGATGACGACGCCGCCGAGCCATGCCGACAGGGCGTTGCCGAGGTTGAAGGCGCCGATGTTCACGGCGGAGGCGAGGGTCGGGGCGCCTGCCGCCTGGTCGAGCACCCTCTTCTGCAACGGGGGCACGGTCGCGAAGCCCAGGCCGCCGATCAGCACGATGGTGACGGCTGCCGCGATCTTGTTGTGGGCGGTCAGGGTGAACAGCGACAGCACCACGGCGAGCGCGCCCAGGGACACGTACAGCAGGGGCATCAGATGGCGGTCGGCGAATTTGCCGCCGAGGAGGTTGCCGCCGACCATGCCGAGCCCGAAGAGGACCAGCAGCCAGGTGACCGAGGAAGCCGAGTAGCCGGCGATCTCGGTCATCATCGGCGTGATGTAGGTGATCGCCGCGAAGACTCCGCCGAAGCCCAGCACCGTCATCGCCATGGCGAGCAGGACCTGCACATTGCGGAACGCGGCCAGCTCGTGGCGGAGGCGGACACCTTCGGCACGGGGCTGATCGGGGACAAGCCCGGCAACCCCGAGAAGGCCGATGACCCCGAGGGCGGCGACGGCGAAGAACGTGGCCCGCCAGCCCACGCTCTGCCCGATGTAGGTGCCGAGCGGGACACCGACGACGTTCGCGACGGTGAGGCCGGTGAACATCATCGCGATCGCACCGGCCTTCTTGTGCGGGGCGACCAGATCGGCCGCCACGACCGATCCGATACCGAAGAAGGCACCGTGGGCGAGCGAGGCGATGACCCGGCCCGCGAGCATCACGTCGAAGACAGGTGCGGTCGCGGACACCACGTTGCCGATGACGAACAGTCCCATCAGGATCATCAGCATGCGTTTGCGGGCGACTCTGGTGCCGAGAACGGTCATCAGCGGGGCGCCGAGGACGACACCGAGTGCATAGCCCGTGACGAGGAAGCCGGCGGTCGGGATCGAGACCTGGAAGTCCGCAGCAACCTCGGGCAGGAGCCCCATGATCACGAACTCGGTGGTCCCGATACCGAATGCCCCGATGGCGAGGGCGAGGAGCGCGAGCGGCATGGATTACACCTTCCCTGGAGATTGCGCCTGCGTCTTACAAGCGAGCACAATAATTGCAGACGCCTACTGATCGCAAGCGCGGACTATTGCGCACGTCGCCTATCCTGTAGGTAAACAGCTCCGGCACGAAGGAGAGAGATCCATGACAGCGACGGACCCGGCACTGACCGCCCTTTCTCAGGGCTGGTGCGCGCTCTCCCTGCTCCACGGGAAGATCGAGGCCCATATCGAGCGCGCCCTGCAGCGCGGGCACGGCCTCAGCGTGAGGGAGTACTCACTGCTGGACGTCCTGAGCCGACAGCACAGCGGACCGGGCGGACATCTGCAGATGAAGCAGGTGGCCGACGCCGTCGTGCTCAGCCAGAGCGCCACCACCCGCCTGGTCACCCGCCTCGAGGACCGCGGTCTGCTGACCAGGTATCTCTGCGACACCGACCGCAGGGGCATCTACACCGATGTCACCGAAGCCGGTCTCGCCCTGCTCGCCGAGGCCAGGCCGACCAATGACACCGCCCTGCGCACAGCGCTCGACGACGCCGCCAAGAACCCTGAGCTGGTACCGCTCGTGCGGGCGGTCGAAGAGCTCAAAGTCCCCGTATAGCCCGCTTGCCGCCTCATCGCCCGAGGCCGCTGCGTAAGCTGCTGATCATGAGCGATCTGAAGATACGTGCCGCGGGCGTCGATGACCTGTCCGAGATCGTGGCCATGCTCGCCGACGATCCGCTGGGCGCCGGGCGCGAGTCTCCGGACGACCTCGCACCGTACCGGGCGGCCTTCCAGCGGCTGGCCGAGGATCCGAACCAGCACCTGATGGTCGCCGTGCGCACGGGCCGGATCGTCGGCACACTCCAGCTGACGGTGATCCCAGGCCTCTCCCGACGCGGCTCGACGCGCTCCGTGGTCGAGGGCGTCCGTATCCACGCGGACGAACGCGGCAGCGGACTCGGCACCCGGATGATCCAGTGGGCAGTGGACGAATCCCGTCGCCAGGACTGCCAGTTGGTCCAGCTGACGTCGGACGCGACCCGGGCCGACGCACATCACTTCTACGAACGGCTCGGCTTCGTCGCCAGTCATGTGGGCTTCAAACTCGCTCTCTGACCCGCAGACCGGCATCCGAGGGGGTCAACGGTGCATCACATCAGCGACGAACAGCGGCGCATCAGGCTCGCCAGGCGTCATCTCCTGACACCCGCCCTGCGGACCGACTCCCCGGTGGCCGTGGCCGACGCCGTCGTCGCGCTGCATGCCACCGACGCGGCCACCGTCTTCCTCTCCGTCTGCGCCCGGCTCCGCACACCGAACGTCGCCGCAGTGGAGAAACCGCTGTACGAGGACGTCTCGCTGGTCCGGCTCCTCTCCATGCGCAACACCCTCTTCACCGTGTCGGAAGCGCTGGCCCCACAGGTCGAGGCCTCGAACGCGCGCGCGGTGGCGGCCAAGGAACGCCGGACCTTCCTGAAGCACCTGGCCGAGGACGGCAAGGGGCTGGACGAGCGCTGGCTGAACGACACGGAGGAGGCCGCCCTCGCGGCCCTGACCGCCCGCGGCACGGCCACCGGCAGCGAGCTCTCCGCAGCCGTACCCGCCCTGCGTACGAAGATCACGGTCTTTCCCGGCAAGAAGTACGAGGCGGAGCAGGGGGTGGCCTCCCGGGTCATCCGCGTGCTGGCGGCGGAAGGCCGGATCCGCCGGGACCGGCCACGGGGCTCCTGGACGTCCAGCCAGTTCCGCTGGACGGCTGCCGAACCCCGGCCCGTACTGGCAACCGCCGAGGCGCAAGCGGAACTGGCCCTGCGCTGGCTCCGCTCGTACGGCCCCGCGTCCGAGGCCGACCTCAAGTGGTGGACGGGCTGGGGGCTCGGGCAGGTCCGCAAGGCACTGGCAGCCGTCGAGGCCGAGGAGGTACGGCTCGACGACGGCTCGACCGCCTGGGTCGCACCGGGCGACACCGCGTTCGAACCGGCGCCCGAGCCCTGGGCGGCTCTGTTGCCCGCGCTCGACCCGAGTGCGATGGGCTGGGCCGACCGCGGCTTCCACCTCGCTGCCGAACACCGGGCGGCCCTCTTCGACCGCTCCGGCAACATCGGCCCCACCGTGTGGTGGAACGGCCGCATCGTCGGCGGCTGGGCACAGCATGCCAACGGCGAGCCGGTGTGGCGACTGCTGACCGACACCGGCCTGGATGCCACCGCGGCCATCGAGGAGGAGGCATCCAGGCTGGCGGGCTGGGTGGGGGAAGCGCGGATCACGCCACGCTTCCGCACCCCGCTGGAACGGGAGTTGACGACCTGACCGGCCCACTGCCCTGTTTCACGTGAAACAGGACGCTCAACCTCCCAGGCCGCGCCACCCGTTCTCGTCCACCCCGCCCGGAATGGCCGCCGCGGGATCGTACGGCTCACGCGTGAAGACGAACGAGCCCAGGTCCAGATGGTTCACGCTCCCGTCCTCGTTCCGGACGATCCGCAACGTCTCCCCGGCGTAATAGCCGTCCAGCCCGATCCAGGTCCCGTCCGGCCGGGCGGTGAAGCGAGCACCGCGGCCACCGTCGCGAATGGTGCGGAGCTCCAGTCCCCGATCAGGGTTCAGGCGCAGGATGTTGGTACGCGTGCCCCAGTACCAGGGGCCGGTCAGGGCAAGAAGCTCCACGTCCACCTCGGGCAGCGGGCGCCACGGCTCCGGAATACGGGGCTCGGCCTCGGCGACGATATCCACGAGCTCGGCGGCCACCTCACCGATCAGTGGTCCCGAGGTGACATTGGCGAACACGACCGCGGCCACATCTTCCTCGGCGCAGAACCACAGAGTTGCCAGGAATCCAGGGAGCGACCCCGTGTGCCCGATGAGCGTGCGGCCGTTCCTCCGGACCAGCTGCAGACCCAGACCGTAACTTCCCTCCCAGTCCCCCACCTCGGGCGGCGCGGACGGCTCCTTCATCTCGTCCACGGAAGCGGCGCAAAGCACCCGGTCGTCTCCCTCGGCAAGGAAGGCGGCGAAACGGAGGAGATCGGCGGTGGTGGACCAGAGTTGTCCGGCCGGCGCCATCAGTCCGAGGTCTTCTGCCGGTTCGGGCAGCATGGCATCCGCCCACGGATGGACGGCCCAGCCCCCCGCATGCGGCGCTTCCGGCTGCGGACCCGTACGGTGCATCCCCAGTGGCTCCAGCAGCTCGCTCCGCAGAACCTGCGCCCAGGACGCTCCGCGCACGGCCTCGATCAGCGCTCCGAGCACCGTGTACCCCGGGTTGGAGTAGTGGTGCCGACGGCCGGGAAGGTGCATCCGGGTCTGCTCGCCGAGCACGTCGGCGAGCTCGGGCCGCAGGCTGCCCGGTGTCCGTTCCCACCACGGAGCGGGCGATTCCGCGCCGAACCCCGCACTGTGGCAGAGCAGCTGATGAATGGTGACCTCACCCACCCCGGTTCCGGGCAGGTGCTTCTCCAGCGGATCGGCCAGATCCAGCAGGCCCTCGTCACGCAGCCTCAGGACCAGCACAGCAGTGAACGTCTTGGTGAGGGAGCCAATTCTGAACTGGGTGTCGGCATCGGGGCCATGGCCGTCGACACAGGTGCGGGAACCGTTCCAGACGGTCTGCCCCTGCCGCTGCACCGCGGCGACCAGAGCGGGGGAACGACCGTCGGCCTGGGCGGTGGCGATGCGGTGCAGCAGAGCCCGCTGCGTACCCGGAAGCAACTGTTCAACAGAAGAAGTCATCCTCAACAACTACCGCCCCGAATCGCCAGGGGCGACCTCATTTTGCGGCCCACACAAGATTGACGTCGGGCATGGTCGGGGAACTCCAGCTGTGGCAGGCATCTTTGTGACCGGCGTGGGAACTCGCTTCGCATTCTGCAGGTGGCTACCCGCCGCCCTGAACCGTGCAGGCGCAGCAGGTGCGGCGTTCGCCGGCTCCGCGGCCTGGCTCGGAGCGGTGCAGGTGCGGCAGGTGCGATGTTTGCCGGCTCCGCGGCCTGGCTCGCAACGGTATCGATGTACTTCACCGGTGTCAGAGCCCTCCACAGTGCGCGGCCCTGGCGCCACACCCGCGTTGTTCTGCCGACGGTGAAGACCGGCTCGAACGAACTCGGTCATCGCTACTGTCCTGTCTCATGACGACGGTTGAAACGCGCACGGTCGAGTACCCGGCAGACGGCCTGACGATGACCGGGCACCTCGCGCTCCCGGCCGGCGCCGGCCTTCGGCCCGCGGTCCTGGTCGGGCCCGAGGGGACCGGGCTGAACGACTTCCAGCGCCGCCGGGCCGACGCCCTGGCTGAGCTGGGGTACGTGGCGCTGGCCTTCGACATCAACGGCGGGCGCTGGTTCACCGACCCCGAGAAGATGCTGGCGCACGTGACCCCGCTACTCGCCGACCCCGACCGGATGCGGGACATCGGTCACGCGGCGCTCGACGTGTTGCGGGCCGAACCGCGGACCGATCCCGACCGGATCGCCGCCGTCGGCTACGGCACCGGAGGCGCAATCGCGCTGGAACTCGGTCGCGACGGCGTCAACCTGCGCGCGATCGGGACAGTCAACGCAACCACCACCGGCCGGCCGGGCGAGGCGGCACGCATTCGCTGCCCGGTGTGGGCCGGGGTCGGGTCGGAAGACCCCATCATGCCGCCCGCGCAACGGGACGCGTTCGCCGCCGAGATGCAGGCCGCGGGCGTCGACTGGCGCCTCGTGGTCTACGGCGGAGCCCTCCACGCCTTCCACCACCCGCCGGTCGACCAGGTCGTACTCCCCGGCGTCGGCTACCACCCGCGGCACGCGCAGCGAGCCTGGCGCGACATCGTCGGCCTGCTCGCCGAGTGCCTGCCCGTAACGGAGTCGGCCACTGCGTCGGCCCTGCCGTCGTCTTGACACAACAGTCACGGGGCGTTCGTCTCTCTTCGCTGACCGGGGCTCTGCGCGCCTTCACATCCCGCCTCGGCTGAGAGCGGCGAGACGGCGCCACGGTCGCGTCGAAGCCCGCGGCGAGGGTATGGAGGCTGGTGAATGTCGTGCGGGAATGCCGACGTTGCCGCAGGGCGGCGATAAATGGGAAGGCGGACGCCGACGGCGCGCTGACAGGATGTTCACGCTCCACGCCCGAGAGGAAGGGACCCCACGACCATGGCTCGTGCCATCACTTTGATCCGCTCCGCTTCCCTGTCCGACGTCGCCGAGTACGCCTACGCGGCCACGGCGCCCGCCGAGTCACGCCTGATTTTCCTCGCTGGGGCGTGTCCGCTGAACGATGACGGCTCCACTGCGGCGATCGGAGACTACGCAGGCCAGGCCGCGAAAGCGATCGAGAACATGCACACCGCTCTTTCTGCCTCAGGTGCGTCGCTCCAGGACGTCATCAGTACCCGGGTCCTCGTCGCATCGGCCCGGCAGGAGGACCTGGTGGCCGCCTGGCAGGTGGTCCGGGACTCGTTCGCTGACCATGACGTCCCCAGCACCTTGATGGGCGTCACCGTGCTCGGCTACAAGGACCAACTCGTCGAGATCGAGGCTGTCGCCGCCGTACTCGATTCTTGAGACCCCTCGAAACCAAGCCGGATGCCCAGCTCGTGCCACCAAGACGGTGAACCGCCCCGGGTTCGGTAGAGATCTCAGATTGTGGTGATGACCTGGGGTTTCGTGAGTTCGGTGTAGTAGTTGGCTTCGTATTCGACGGGTGGGACGTGGCCTATCTCACCGTGGAGTCGTCGGTGGTTGTACCAGTCGACCCACTCGGCGGTGGCGAGCTCGACATCGGGCAGCGTCTTCCATGGCCGTCGGGGCTTGATCAGCTCGGTCTTGAACAGGCCGATCGTGCTTTCCATCAGGGCATTGACGCTCCTATAGTTGTCAACTCACTGTGGGGACGGTCCGTGGTGCGGGTCGGATCAGGTGGTAGACCTCGCGGATGACGTAGCGTTTGAGGCATCGGATGATCTCGCGTTTCGTCTTGCCCTCGGCGGTGCGGCGGGTGACGTAGTCGATCGTCGGTTGGTGGAATCGCATGCGGACTATGACGGTCCGGTAGTTCGCGGCGTTGAGCTGGCGGTGGCCGCCGTGGTTGATGCGGTGCCTGCCGCTGGTCATGCCGGAGCCTGTGGGCACAGGAGCGATGCCCGCAAGCTTGGCGAGGGCGGCTTCGGACTTGATGCGTTCAGGGTTGTCGCCGGCCACGACGAGGATCTCCGCGGCGGTGTCCACACCGATGCCGAATGGTTCGAGGAGTTGTGGGGCGGCACGGTGGACCAGCTCAGCGATCATTTTCGTCAGTTCCTTGGCCTCGGCGTCGAGGTACTGCCACCGTTTGGCCAGTGTTCGAAGGGCGTGACGCAGTGCGTCCTCTGGGCCCTCCAGCTGCCGAGGACGCAGGCCCGCCAGGTGCCGGGCCAGAGCGATTTGAGTTTTGCCCGCGGTCTCGTTGCGCAAGGGGTCAGGAGCGTGGACAAGCATCGCTTTCATGGTGACCATCGCCGCTGAGCGCTGCTCGACGGCCTGGTCATGGGCGATCTTGAGCTGCCGGATCATCTCGGCTTCACCGTCGGCGCTCTTGGGCGTGGCCGTCGCGAACCCGGCCAGGACGGCTCGGGCGGCGTTCTCGGCGTCCAGGGTGTCGGACTTGCCGTTCATCCGTCGCAGCCGCCGGTCCGGGCGGCCGGCCTCGACCACCTTGTGCCCGGCCCGTCGAAGGAACGAGGCCAGGGTGGCGCCGTAGGAGCCGGTGCCCTCGATTCCGAAGGCCAGAATCCTGCCGTATGAGCCTGCCCAGTCCAGGAGTTGCTGGAATCCGCCGGTGTCGGTGGGGATCGTCAAGGTCGCCCGGATCCCGCCGATCGTGTCCATCACTGCAGCGACGTGCACATGCTTGTGTGTGTCGACGCCGATCACGACGTGCCCGGACCTGTGCTGCTCGTTGTTGTCCACCGCGTTCCCTTCGGTCGGTAGCGTGGGGTGCACGCTGTCGCCGGCCGGAGGGACAGGACTGTCACGGGGACGCTTTGACGAGTTGGCTCCAGGCTCCTATGAGGTCACGTCCGTCCGGCGGCAGCGCTTGTTGCGTGCCCGGCCGGACGGTCGACAGATCAACGCCAGGACACCCGTGGGGTCGGTCGTAAGCAAGAGTCAGACCGTCACGGCCGGGACTACCCGATCCTTGCGGGATCCGGTACGAACAGACTGACAGTCGTAGGCATCGCCGACCGATCCGATCGAGGCGGCGATGCCGGCGGCGTCCAGATGCTCGGCGAGCCGGAAACTCGTGTATTGCGACCCGGCGTCGGAATGATGGATCAACTCACCCGGCCGGACGGGCTGTTCGTCGCGGTCGCGTTGCCAGATCGCCATCTCCAGGGCGTCCAGCACGAAGACCGTCTCCTTCACGGTCGCGGCGGACCGGCCGACGATCCGGCGGGAGAAGGTGTCCACGACGAACGCGACGTAGACGACACCGGCCCAGGTCTTCACGTGGGTGAAGTCCGCGACCCAGCACCGGTTCGGGGCGGCGGCGACGAAGTCGCGGTCGACCAGATCGGGAGCCCGCTCGGTCTGTCCGCCGGGGAGGGTGGTGATGACGCGCTTGCCGCGCACCGCACCCTGGATGCCGAGCTCGCGCATCAGGCGCTCGACGGTGCAGCGGGCCACGGCATGTCCCTGCCGGTTCAGCTCGCGCCAGATCTTCCTCGCGCCGTAGACGCGGTAGTTGGACGTGTAGACGTCCTGGATCCACTCCTTGAGACCCTCGTCGCGCACGGAACGGGCCGAGGGAGTTTCGAGGCGTTTCTTGCAGGCGTAGTACGTGGAAGGGGCGATCTTGCAGTCATGCTCGGTGAGCGTTCTGCAGATCGGCTCGACCCCGCCGAAGCGGTCCCGGTGCTCGTCGATGAACGCTACGAGCGTGTGTGTGGCCGGTCGAGCTCGGCCGCGAAGAAAGACGCCGCCGCCTTCAAGATGTCGTTCGCCCGCTTCAGCTCGGCGTTCTCCTTCTTCAACGCCTTGAGCTGGGCGGACTCCTCCGTCGTCGTCCCCGGCCGCTGTCCGGCGTCGATCTCGTGCTGCTTCACCCAGTTCCGCAGCGTCTCTCGGGAACCGATGTCCAACTTTTCGGCAACGGACTGCAGTGCTGCCGTCTCGGTCGGGTAGTCGCCGCGGACCTCGGCAAACATGCGCACCGCGCGACGGCGCAGCTCAAGCGGGTAACGGGAAGGTCGTGCCATGACTCAATCCTTTCACGGAATCGAGTCTCTACCTGACCCGGGGCGGTTCAGGTCTGCGCCATGTCCACGAAGCGCGAGTAATGCCCCTGGAAGGCGACGGTGATCGTCGCCGTCGGACCGTTACGGTGCTTGGCCACGATCAGGTCCGCCTCGCCCGCCCGTGGTGACTCCTTCTCGTAGGCGTCCTCACGGTGCAGCAGGATCACCATGTCGGCGTCCTGCTCGATGGAACCGGACTCACGAAGGTCGGAGACCATCGGCTTCTTGTCCGTTCGCTGCTCGGGGCCACGGTTCAGCTGGGAGAGCGCGATGACCGGCAGTTGCAGTTCCTTGGCCAGCAGCTTGAGGTTTCGCGACATGTCCGAGACCTCCTGCTGACGGCTCTCGGCGCGCTTCGAGCCACCGGACTGCATCAGCTGCAGATAGTCGATGACCACCAGCTTGAGATCGTTGCGCTGCTTGAGGCGACGGCACTTCGCCCGGATCTCCATCATGGAAAGGTTCGGGGAGTCGTCGATGTAGAGCGGGGCGGCGGAGACATCCGGCATCCGCCGTGCCAGCCGCGTCCAGTCCTCGTCGGTCATGGTTCCGGAGCGCATGTGGTGCAGTGCCACCCGCGCCTCGGCAGACAGCAGCCGCATCGCGATCTCGTTCCGCCCCATTTCCAGGGAGAAGATCACGCTGGGCAGGTTGCTCTTGATCGAACAGGCCCGGGCGAAGTCCAGGGCGAGCGTGGACTTACCCATGGCGGGCCGGGCCGCGATGACGATCATCTGGCCCGGGTGGAGGCCGTTGGTCAGGGCGTCGAGGTCGGTGAAGCCGGTCGGAACACCGGTCATCTCGCCGCTGCGTGAACCGATCGCCTCGATCTCGTCGAGTGCGGCCTCCATGATGTCGCCGAGCGGCAGATAGTCCTCGCTGGTCCGCTGCTCGGTGACGGCGTAGATCTCGGCCTGTGCGGAGTTGACGATGTCGTCGACATCGCCGTCGGCCGCGTATCCCATCTGCGTGATCTTCGTGCCGGCCTCGACGAGACGCCGGAGTACCGCACGTTCATGGACGATCTCCGCGTAGTACGAGGCGTTGGCCGCGGTCGGCACCGACTGGACCAGGGTGTGCAGATACGGGGCTCCGCCCACCTTGGTGATCTCGCCACGCTTGACGAGTTCGGCCGCCACTGTGATCGGGTCGGCCGGCTCGCCCTTGGCGTAGAGGTCGAGGATCGCCTGAAAGACGGTCTCATGGGCGGGGCGGTAGAAGTCATGGCCCTTGATGATCTCCACGACGTCGGCGATGGCGTCCTTGGACAGGAGCATGCCGCCGAGGACGGACTGTTCCGCGTCGAGATCCTGGGGCGGCACCCGCTCGAATCCCGGGGAACCGCCTTCCCAGCCGTTGCTCTCCTGGCCGCGGTCGTGCTGCTCACCACGGTCCCGGCCCTCGCCCCGGCGTTGGCGGGAAACGGGAAGCCGGTCACTGGGACCGGTGTCGGCCCAGGGGTCGTCCAAAGGCTCGGGGATACTCATCCGGCCACCTCCTCCCGTCCGCTCCGCGGACCTAGCCGTGCCACTCTTTCTTACGGCACGGCACCGACAAACAAGACGCTCGACTCCGGTTCCGGGGTGTTGGCTTCTGCGGGTTTCCAGGGCCGAAACGGGGTGTGGGCGCCGCACCACGGTAGGCCTCCCGGCACCGTCCGCCAATCTGGTTATCCACAGGGCATGTGGACGACGGACCAGATGCTGTGGAGAACCACGCAGAACCTGTGCACGGACCGGGGGACAGCACTGTGGACAAACTCATAGCGCCCTCACCAACACCGGTCTGACCTGCACGTTCCCCATCCACTGGCTGTGGGGGAGAAAAACTTTCCGAGTCGGCGCAAGATCACGGCAACCCCTGCGCAGCAGAACACCGAACTCCAACAAATGTAAGGATCAATAGATGGTTGCATCTGTTACCTGTGGAAGATTAGATTGACCCTCATGACCCAGGCACCGGCGAGCCCGCCACCCAGTCGCCGTCGGCACGACCGCGAGATCATCGCGCTCGCGGTTCCCGCCTTCGGCGCGCTCGTGGCCGAGCCCCTTTTCGTCATGGTCGACAGCGCCATCGTCGGCCATCTCGGGACCCCGCAACTGGCCGGCCTGGCCGTCGCCGCGGCCCTGCTGACGACCGCCGTGAGCATCTTCGTCTTCCTCGCCTACGCCACCACGGCAGCCGTCGCCCGACGGGTCGGCGCCGGGGACCTGACCTCCGCGATCCGCCAGGGCATGGACGGCATCTGGCTGGCGATCCTGCTCGGCCTCGCTGTCATCGCCCTGACGCTCCCCCTGGCCCCCTGGCTCGTGGAGGTCTTCGGCGCCTCCGACACCGCGGCCCCCTACGCCACCACCTATCTGAGGATCTCCAGCCTCGGCATCCCCGCCATGCTCGTGGTGATGGCCGCGACCGGTGTGCTCCGGGGGCTGCAGAACACCCGCACCCCGCTCTATGTCGCCATCGGCGGCTTCGCCGCCAACGGAGCCCTCAACGCGGGCCTCGTCTACGGCGCCGGACTCGGCATTGCCGGATCGGCCTGGGGCACGGTGATCGCACAGATCTCGATGGCGGTCGCCTATCTCATCGTGGTGGTCCGCGGGGCCCGACGGCACGGCGCCTCTCTGCGACCCGACGCCGCGGGCATCAGGGCCAGCGCCCAGGCAGGCGTGCCCCTCCTGGTCCGTACGCTGTCGCTCCGCGCCGTCCTGCTCATCGCCACCGCCGTCGCCGCCCGGCTGGGCGACACCGACATAGCCGCGCATCAGATCATTCTCTCGCTCTGGAGCCTGATGGCCTTCGCGCTGGACGCCATCGCCATCGCCGGGCAGGCCATCATCGGACGGTATCTTGGCGCCGCTGACACAAAGGGCGCGCGTGAGGCCTGCCACCGCATGGTGCAGTGGGGGGTCGCCTCCGGCGTGGTCTTCGGCGTACTGATCGTTCTCGCCCGCCCGCTGTTCGTGCCGTTGTTCACCAGTGACCAGTCCGTCCAGGACACTCTCTTCCCCGCCTTGCTGGTGGTGGCCCTCACCCAGCCGATCGCGGGAGTCGTCTTCGTTCTGGACGGCGTACTGATGGGCGCCGGGGACGGTCCGTATCTGGCCTGGGCCATGCTCGTCACCCTTGCAGTCTTCGCCCCGGTGGCTCTGCTGACTCCCACCCTCGGCGGCGGGCTGACGGCGCTGTGGTGCGCGATGACTCTGATGATGGTCGTTCGCATGGCGACGCTCTGGCTCCGCACCCGATCGGGCAAGTGGCTGGTCACCGGCGCCGCTCGCTGAGCCACTGGATCTCTGCCTGTTTCACGTGAAACAGGCAGAGATCCAGCAGTCTCCCGAAATCGAAGCCGAAGCCGAAACTGAAGCCAAAACCGCAGCCGCGGCCGAAACTGGAAACAGAAGCCGGAAACGGTGAAGGGCCGCACCCCAAGAGGTGCGGCCCTTCACTGTTCTGCTGGGATGCGGCCTGATCAGGCAGCAACAACCTCGATGCCGAGCTTCGCAGCGACCTCGGGGTGCAGACGCACGGACACCTGGTGTCCGCCGAGCGTCTTGATCGGCGAGCCGAGCTCGACGCGACGCTTGTCGACGTCCGGACCACCGGCAGCCTTGATCGCCGAGGCGATGTCGGCCGGGGTGACGGAGCCGAAGAGACGGCCGGCGTCGCCGGAGCGAACAGCCAGACGGACCTTCACGGCCTCGAGCTTGGACTTGATCTCGTTGGCCTGCTCGATCGTGGCGATCTCGTGGATCTTGCGGGCGCGGCGGATCTGCGCCACGTCCTTCTCGCCACCCTTGGTCCAGCGAATGGCGAAGCCACGCGGAACCAGGTAGTTACGGGCGTACCCGTCCTTGACGTCAACGACGTCGCCGGCAGCACCGAGGCCGGAGACCTCGTGGGTGAGGATGATCTTCATGATTCGGTCACCCTTCCCTTATCGCGCGGTGGACGTGTAGGGCAGCAGCGCCATCTCACGGCTGTTCTTGACAGCCGTGGCGACGTCACGCTGGTGCTGCGTGCAGTTGCCGGTGACGCGGCGGGCACGGATCTTGCCACGGTCGGAAATGAACTTCCGCAGCATGTTCGTGTCCTTGTAGTCCACGTACTGGGTCTTGTCCTTGCAGAACGCGCAGACCTTTTTCTTAGGCTTACGCACAGGCGGCTTCGCCATGGTGTTTCTCCTGTGTGATCAAGAAGTGGGGGTACGAGCTGCCCTTAGAAGGGCGGCTCGTCCGAGTAGCCGCCGCCAGATGCACCAGAGCCACCGGAACCGCCGGAGCTTCCGCCCCAGCCGCCTCCGCCGCCCTGCTGGCCCCCGCCCTGCTGGCCGCCGGACGGCGCGCTCGTGGCCCACGGGTCGTCGGCGGGAGCACCGCCACCACCCTGCTGGCCACCAGCACCGGGACCGCCGCCCCAGTTGCCGCCGCCCTGCTGACCGCCGCCGTATCCACCCTGGCCCTGGCCGCCCTGGCCACCGCGACCGGTGGTCTTGGTGACCTTGGCAGTGGCGCTCTTGAGACTGGGGCCGACTTCCTCGACGTCCAGCTCGTAGACCGTGCGCTTGACGCCCTCGCGGTCTTCGTACGACCGCTGCTTCAGCCGGCCCTGCACGACAACGCGCATGCCTCGCGTGAGCGACTCGGCGACGTTCTCCGCCGCCTGCCGCCAGACCGAGCAGGTGAGGAACAGGCCTTCGCCGTCCTTCCACTCATTGGTCTGCCGGTCGAAGATGCGGGGAGTGGACGCGACGCGGAACTTCGCGACCGCCGCACCGGACGGGGTGAAGCGCAGCTCGGGGTCGTCGACGAGATTGCCGACGACCGTGATGACGGTCTCGCCTGCCATGGGTGAACCTCTCGGCGGGGATTGCTTCTGGCTGCTTGCTGCTACTCGAACCCGATAACCGCTGAGCTAGATGCTCAGTGGATCTCGGGACGGAGGACCTTGGTCCGGAGGACCGACTCGTTCAGGTTCATCTGGCGGTCGAGCTCCTTGACGACCGCAGGCTCGGCCTGCAGGTCGATGACCGAGTAGATGCCCTCGGGCTTCTTCTTGATCTCGTAAGCGAGACGACGACGGCCCCAGGTGTCGACCTTCTCAACCTTTCCTTCGCCCTCACGGACGACGGAGAGGAAGTTCTCGATCAGCGGGGAGACTGCTCGCTCCTCGAGATCGGGGTCGAGGATGACCATCACCTCGTAGTGACGCATGTGGAACCCACCTCCTTTGGACTCAGCGGCCACGGTCGTTCCGTGGCAGGAGGGTCGTGATGCGTGAGCAACAGTGTCTCCGAGTAGAACAGCCGCCACTGACAACGCCCTCCTTCGAGAAGGGGCTGACCTGTGGTGGCCTGGGCAGACACCGGTGCAGACCGTACAGAGTACCTGTAGACAGGCTTCCGGTTGAAATCCGGTGGTCAGAGGACGCAATCTGTACACATCGGGTGTGAGCGGCGCCACGATGCGCCGCCTTTCGGCCAGGAGGTACTCCATGGCACACGTAGCGCGACGACCCCGCCCCTCTGTCTCCCTGCTCGCCACGGACGGCAGGCCCCATCCTCTTCAGGAAACCCTGATGGCGGTGACGCTGGTTCTCGGTGTCCTCGCGTTCGTGACGGCGATGTTCTCCAGCCTGCATCTGATCAGCTCGTGGGCCGGGCTCGTCGGAATTCTCACAGGTGCCTTCGGGCAGTACATCTCCGTGACGACGCGGGAGAGGTTCGTACTGATCCTCGGTATGGGAGCCTCGGCCATCGGGTTCTTCCTGGGCATGGCCCACGGCGGCCTCTTCGGCGGTCTGGTGGGCTGAGCGCGGTGGAATCAGCGGTCCCGGCACGGGCTCGGGGCGGCGTACCGGCCGGACGCCGCCCCCGGCACCGGCTGCCGGAACCGTCCGGGTACGACAGGGCCAGACCGCGCGCTTCCCGGTCACAGTAGGCTTCGGCGCGAGAGCCGGAGCCCCTGACCGATGGGGACACACCTGCCGAGGAGCGCCCCGCATGAGCCTGACCCTGAGGACCATCAGCCGAGAGCAGCATCTGGCGTACATCCAGAGTCTGCCCGCGGCCAGTCACATGCAGGTCCCGGCATGGGCGGATGTGAAGGCCGAATGGCGCTCGGAGAGCCTGGGCTGGTTCGACAAGGGCGGCGAGCTCGTCGGCGCCGGCCTGGTGCTCTACCGGCAGCTGCCGAAGATCAAGCGGTACCTCGCGTATCTGCCCGAGGGCCCGGTCATCAACTGGTACGCCCCGAACCTGGCCGACTGGCTGCAGCCGATGCTGGCGCATCTCAAGCAGCAGGGCGCCTTCTCGGTGAAGATGGGCCCGCCGGTCGTCATCCGCCGCTGGGACGCCCACGCGATCAAGGCCGGTATCCAGGACCCCGACGTGAAGCGCCTGCGCGACGTCGAGGCCACCCATATCGAGCCCCGCGCCTTCGAAGTCGCGGACCGGCTGCGGAAGATGGGGTGGCAGCAGGGAGAGGACGGCGGTGCCGGTTTCGGTGACGTACAGCCCCGCTACATCTTCCAGGTGCCGCTGGCGAACCGCTCGCTCGAAGACGTCCACAAGGGCTTCAACCAGCTCTGGCGACGCAACATCAAGAAGGCCGAGAAGGCCGGTGTCGAGGTCGTCCAGGGCAGCTACGCGGAGCTCGCCGAGTGGCAGCGGCTGTACGAGATCACGGCCGAGCGAGACCACTTCCGGCCGCGCCCGCTCGGCTACTTCCAGCGCATGTGGACGGCCCTCAACAACGAGGACCCCAACCGGATGCGGCTCTACTTCGCCCGCCACGAGGGCGAGAACGTCGCGGCCGCGACCATGCTGATCGTCGGCGGACACGTCTGGTACTCCTACGGCGCCTCGGCCAACCACAAGCGCGAGGTCCGGCCCTCGAACGCGATGCAGTGGCGGATGCTCCGTGACTCGTACGCCATGGGCGCCACCGTCTACGACCTGCGCGGCATCTCCGACTCACTGGACGAGACCGACCACCTGTTCGGCCTGATCCAGTTCAAGGTGGGCACCGGCGGTCAGGCGGCGGAATACCTCGGTGAGTGGGACTTCCCGCTCAACAAGCTGCTGCACAAGGCGCTCGACATCTACATGTCCCGCCGCTGATCCGTGAGACAAGGCTGACGAAACCGGCTTCATTCGTTTCAATGGGCTCTTCAAGAAGCTCCTCGAGCTCCTCATACCTCTGATACACCGCTGCCACCAGAAAGGTTCCGGACCGGCCATGGCGCTCTCCCTGTACGTCGACACCGCGCGCTGGCGGGCGCACCAGAAATCCGTGCTCGACCAGTTCCCCGGCCTCGTACCGGTCTGCAAGGGCAACGGTTACGGCTTCGGCCACGAACGGCTGGCAGACGAGGCGATCCGCTTCGGCTCCGACACGCTCGCGGTCGGCACCACCTACGAAGCAGCCCGGATCAAGGACTGGTTCAGCGGCGATCTGCTGGTACTCACCCCGTTCCGAAGGGGCGAGGAGCCGGTGCCGCTGCCCGACCGGGTCATCCGTTCCGTGTCGTCCGTGGACGGAGTGCACGCCCTGGTG
This sequence comes from Streptomyces brevispora, assembly GCF_007829885.1. Lineage (NCBI taxonomy): Bacteria > Bacillati > Actinomycetota > Actinomycetes > Kitasatosporales > Streptomycetaceae > Streptomyces > Streptomyces brevispora. Next base: position 3,077,345 of record NZ_VIWW01000001.1, on the reverse strand, counting down.
GGCGCCCGGGTCGTCATCGAGTGCATGAGCTCGATGAGGCGGCACGGCGTCAAGGAGGAGGAGCTCGGGCAACTGCACGCCGCCATCGACGACGTACGTCTCGAAGGCTTCGCCCTGCATCTGCCGCTGGACCGTACGGACGGCTCGGACGCCGTCGAAGAGGTCATCGCCTGGATGGACCGTCTCCGGGCCGCCCGGCTGCCACTGCACACGATGTTCGTCAGCCATCTCCGGGCCGAGGAACTGGGCCGGCTCCAGCAGCAGTTCCCGCAGACCCGTTTCCGTGCCCGCATCGGGACCCGTCTCTGGCTCGGCGATCACGAGGCGACGGAGTACCGGGGTGCCGTGCTCGACGTCACGCGGGTCGTCAAGGGCGACCGGTTCGGCTACCGGCAGCAGAAGGCCGCCTCCGACGGCTGGCTGGTGGTCGTCGCGGGCGGTACGTCGCACGGGGTGGGCCTGGAGGCCCCGAAGGCCCTGCACGGCGTGATGCCGCGGGCCAAGGGCGTCGCCCGTGCGGGCCTGGCCACCGTCAACCGCAACCTGTCGCCTTTCGTCTGGGCCGGCAAGCAGCGCTGGTTCGCCGAGCCGCCGCACATGCAGGTGTCGATCCTGTTCGTGCCCTCGGACGCCGAGGAGCCGAAGGTCGGTGACGAGCTGGTGGCCCACCTGCGCCACACCACCACGCAGTTCGACCGCCTCGTCGACCACTGAGACACCGTCGACCGCTGAGACGCCCAGGGCCGCCGGATCTCCGGCGGCCCTGAAACGTCTGCCCCGTGCCGGTGCTCAGTCGGCAGTCGTCGTACCTCCGGCGCCCCACTCCACGCGCGGTCCCTCGGCCGCGAACGCGGCATGGCTCGGCGGACGCGCGGCCGAGCGCCCCAGCACGAAGACGTCCTTCGCCCCGTCGAGCACCCCGCCCGACGGATCGTCCGATCCGTCACGCCGTACTCCGTCGCGCTCCGGCATCAGAATGTCCCGTACGACCACGGCGCAGAGGTACAGCGTGCCCAGCAGGTGCAGGGCGATCGCCAGCTGGTAGCCCTCCGTCGGCAGCCCCTGGTGCTTGTCGCCGCTCGTCGTGTAGGCGAGGTACATCCAGATCCCCAGGAAGTACATGACCTCGCACGCCTGCCAGATCAGGAAGTCCCGCCAGCGCGGCCGGGCCAGCGCGGCGAGGGGGATCAGCCACAGCACGTACTGCGGTGAATAGACCTTGTTGACGAGGATGAACACCGCCACGACGAGGAACGCGAGCTGCGCGAACCGCGGCCTGCGCGGCGCTGCCAGCGTCAGCGCGCCGATGGCGGCGCACAGCGCGACCGTCGCCAGGGTCGAGACGGTGTTGACCGTGCTGACCTCGATGGGCTCACCGGTGCGCTGTGTGATGATCAGCCAGAAGGAGCCGAAGTCGATCGAGCGTTCCTCGCTGAAGGTGTAGAACTTCTTCCACCCCTCGGGCGCGAGCACCATCACCGGCAGGTTGACCACCAGCCAGGATGCCGCCGCGCCGAGCGTCGCCACCCAGAACTCCCGCCATTTCCCCGCCCGCCAGCACAGCACGAAGACCGGGCCCAGCAGCAGCACGGGATACAGCTTGGCGGCCGTGGCCAGCCCGATCAGGATGCCGAACGCCACCGGGCGGCTCCTGGACCACATCAGCATCGCCGCGGCCGTGAGGGCGACGGCCAGCAGGTCCCAGTTGATCGTGGCGGTGAGGGCGAAGGCCGGCGCGAGCGCCACCAGGAGGCCGTCCCAGGGGCGGCGGCGGTGCGTGCGCGCGACACAGACGGCGATGATCGCGGTGCAGATCATCAGCATGCCGGCGTTGACCAGCCAGTACACCTGCTCCTGGTGCTGGATCGAACCGCCCGGGGTCAGCCAGGACGCGATCTGCATGAACACCCCCGTCAGAACGGGGTATTCCAGGTACTGCATGTCGCCGGGCAGCCGGTCGAAGTACGGCACCAGGCCGTCGGAGAAGCCGCGTCCGGCGTACAGATGCGGAATGTCCGAGTAGCAGGCGTGGGTGTACTGGGAGCCGGCGCCCTGGAACCATGCCCAGTTGTAACAGGGCAGCTTCTGCACCATGCCGAGCGCGAACATCCCGATCGCCACCAGCGCGACGGCGCCCACGGGGGTGAGCGCGGTGCTGCCGAGCCGCGTCCAGCGGCCCGACCTCCCGCCGATCAGCTCGCTGCCGGCCGCGGCGATCTCGTCCTCGCGCGTGGGCCGTACGACGGACTGTTCCTGATGCACGCTCGTGTCCTCTGCACTTGGCATGCCGCACATCCTGCCGTACCGGGCCGTGCAAACGTCGAGGGCCGCCGCACCTCGGGGTGCGGCGGCCCTCGTCATGGTTCTCGGACCACCTCGCGCCGGCCTGCGGGCCGGGCGGGGTGCACTGCCGGCCGGGCGCTACCCGGCCGGGCCGCCGAAGAAACCGGTGCTTCCGTTGCCGTTTCCGTTTCCGTTTCCATTGCCACCGTCGCCGGGGGGCGGGCTGGAGCCGCCACCGCCGTCAGCCGCCCCACCGGTCGAGGTGCCGGGTGTGCCGCCCGATTCCCCGCCGGTCGTGCCGGGACCGGTGCCACCGCTGTCCCAGCCCTCAGACGTACCGCCACTGTCGTTCTGGCAGTTCCGGTCCCATACGCTGCAGGTCTCGGACGGGTCGGGCGACGGCGGAACCGGAGCACTCGGCGAGGACGTGTCGGACGGCGACGGGGACGGGGACTCGGACTCGGGGGGCGTGTAGCTGGGCGTCGGCTCGGGGCTGTTCGCGCCGCCCCCGTAGAGCGTCTCGCCGATCGGCTCCGCCTTCGGGAACGCCACGACCTTCTGGTTCTTCATGGCTTCGGCCATGTAGTCGTGCCAGATCTGGGCCGGGAACGAGGCGCCGTGGATCTTATCCTCACCGCCGGTCCCGTACATCTTCTCGAACTTGCGGTTCTTGTGCTTCTCGTTGTCGTCCAGCCGGTACATGCTGATCGCGGTCGACAGCTGCGGGGTGTAGCCGACGAACCAGGCGGAGAGGTTGTCGTCCGTCGTACCCGTCTTGCCCGCCACATCGCGGCCCGGGAGCTTGGCGGGCGTACCCGTTCCCTTCTCGACGACGTTCTTGAGGACGTCGGTCACGTTGTCGGCGACGACAGGGTCGAAGGCGCGCTTGGTGACCGTCTTGTGCCGGTAGATCGTGTTGCCGCCCTTCTTCACCTCAGTGACCGAGAACGGCTCACGCTGCTGGCCACTGGCCGCGAACGTGGCGTACGCGCCGGCCATCCGGATCACGCTCGGCGAGGACGTACCGATGGAGAACGACGGAACGTTCGAGTCCGCCATGTTCCTGTCGTCCTTCAGACCGGCCGCCATGGCCGCCTTCTTCACCTTGTCGGTGCCCACGTCCATGCCCAGCTGAACGTACGGGGAGTTGGCGGACCACTGCATGGCCTCACGAAGGGTGATGTCGCCGTGCGACTCGTTCCCGTCGTTGGTCTGCAGCCACTCCTTGCCGTTCTCGTCGGTCCAGATGTCGCCGTTGTACTTCTTGATCTTGAGTTTGTTGTCGGCGTTGTAGATGCTCTTCGGCGAGACCTTTGTGCGCTGTGACTCCCCCTGGTCCTGGGTGCCCGCGGGGTCTCGCTTTCCATACTCCATCGCGGCTGCCAGCACAAAGGGCTTGAAGGTCGAACCGACCGCCGCGCCCGTCGGGTCGGCGTTGTTGGTGTAGTGCTGGGTCGCGTCCTTGCCACCGTAGATCGCCTTGATGGCACCGGTCTCCGGATCGATCGACCCGCCACCGAACTGGACGTGAGTGTCCTTGCCGGGGCGCTTCTTGGGGTCGATCTTCTCGTCGTAGACCCTCTTGACGGCCGCGTTGAGCTGATTGACCTTCTTCCTGTCGAAGGTCGTGTGGATCTCGTACCCGCCCTGGTCGAGCATTTCGGCGGTGACGCCCCTGGTGTTGTTGTTGAGGAAGTAGGCCTTCGCCAGATCGACCAGGTAGCCGGTCTGGCCGCCCAGCTGGGCTGCCTTCTTCGGCGGATCGGGCATCGGGAAATCCTGGTACTTGTCGCGGTCGGACTGCTTCATCCGGCCGTCCTTCACCTCTTCGTCGAGGATCCAGCGCCAGCGCGTCGTCGCCCGGTCCAGATTCTTCGCCGCGGTGGCTTCCTTCGCGTCGACCTCCGGTACACCGGCCGGGTCGTAGTAGCCGGCGCCCTTGAGCAGGGTCGCCAGGAAGGCGCACTCGCTCGGGTCCAGGTCCTTGGCGTCCTTGCCGTAGTACGTACGGGCGGCCGCCTGGAGACCTGACGCGCCCCGTCCGTAGTACGAGACGTTGAGGTACCCGGCCATGACCTTCTTCTTACTCTCCTCCTTGCCGACCTTCAGCGTGATGAAGAGCTCCTCGAACTTCCGGCTCAGGGTCTGTTCCTGGGAGAGCCGCGAGTTCTTGACGTACTGCTGGGTGATGGTCGAGCCACCCTGTGTCTGGCCGCCCTTGGCCATGTTGAACAGGGCGCGGGCGATACCCATCGGGTCGATGCCCTTGTCGTGGTCGAAGGACTTGTTCTCCGCCGAGATGACGGCGTTGCGCATCGCTTCGGGAATCTGCTCGTAGCCGATCACCTGGCGGTTGACCTCACCGCCGGCGGCGACCATCTGCTTGTTGTCGGCCCAGTAGTAGACGTTGTTCTCCGCCTTCGCGGCCGCCTTCACGTCGGGCTTGGCGACCATCGCGTACGCGAGACCGGCGACACCCATCAGAAGGCCGAGGAAGCCGATGCACAGGCTGGAGACCAGCTTCCACGACGGCACCCAGCGCCACGCGCCATCCTTGCCGGCCCGCGGGTAGTCGATGAAGCGCTTCTTGACCGGGCGCTGGTTTCCTCGCCCGCGGCCCCGGCCGGGGCCCTCCGGCCCGTCGCCGCCACCGCCACGACGCCGTCCTCCGCCGTCGGAACCACCGCGGCCACCACCGCCGCGCTGGGCGGCCCGTCTCGCGGCGGCACGCCCGCCGTAAGGGGTGTCCCCGCCGTGCGAACCGGAAGGTGATTCAGAAGTCACTCCGCGTGACGGTGCCGCGCGGCGTCCTGGGGACTGCGGGGCGGCTCGTCTGGCCGCGGCGCGCCCGCCCCCTTGCGGTTGCGGCATTTTGCGACGGTGCTCGCTCATCGAACGACTACTCCTCGGGCAGGCGAGAACGCCTGGAAGCGGCAGTTGAGATCCGGTCCCCCGAATTACGGACCAGCCCTGCGACAGGCTCGTCCGCAGTGCAACCGGTCAGTCCGCGGAGACTGACGCGGTCGGGCGTCACGCGGTTCCCGGTGGTCGGCATGCCGCACAGACTACGCACGGTCAAAACCCTCCCAGGACCGAACTTCACCTCAAATTACGCAAGTCGGTTCCTAAGAATTAGCGATGTGACGCCGCTCACTAAGGCCCCACTTGTTCCGGCGGAGAGTCCGATCTATCGTGCTGATGTATCGAGTCGATACATCAGCTCGGTACATCGGCTCGGCATACAGCTCGGCACAGGAACAAGCGGAAACACTCGGAGAAGGAGGAGGCGAGGTTGAGCAGACGCTCCGGCATCCTCGAGTTCGCTGTCCTCGGACTGCTCCGTGAGTCCCCTATGCACGGCTATGAGCTGCGTAAACGTCTCAACACATCGCTGGGGATCTTCCGTGCCTTCAGTTACGGAACTCTCTATCCCTGCCTCAAGACGCTGGTCGCCAACGGCTGGTTGATCGAGGAACCGGGAAACGCTCCAGCAGACCTTCCGCCCGGCTCCGGCCGTGCGGTCGCCCCCGCCTCTTCTCTGGCAGGGCGCCGCGCCAAGATCGTTTATCGATTGACGGCGGAAGGTAAGGAGCACTTCGAAGAGCTGCTCTCGCACACCGGCCCCGACTCCTGGGAGGACGAGCACTTCGCTGCTCGTTTCGCCTTCTTCGGACAGACGGAGCACGGGGTGCGGATGCGGGTGCTCGAAGGCCGTCGCAGCCGGCTGGAGGAACGCCTCGAGAAGATGAGCGCCTCTCTGGCCCGCACCCGTGAGCGTCTCGACGACTACACACTTGAGCTTCAGCGACACGGCATGGAGTCCGTGGAGCGCGAAGTGCGCTGGCTGAACGAGCTCATCGAGAGCGAGCGATCGGGGCGGGATCAGCGACGATCCTCGCCCGAGGGCTCAGCTCAGCAGAACACCGCAGGAGAGCCGGACGGCCTGCCCCGGCGGGACGACAACCCGCCGGATCCGTCCGGCGACACCGCCAAGTGAGGTCCCCGCAGATCCGCGGGGCCTCATCAGGAACATCCATTACACACAGGGAGCAACCGGAATGGGTTCGGTTCGCGTAGCCATCGTCGGCGTGGGCAACTGCGCCGCCTCGCTGGTCCAGGGCGTCGAGTACTACAAGGACGCCGATCCGGCCGGCAAGGTGCCCGGTCTGATGCACGTCCAGTTCGGCGATTACCACGTAGGGGACGTCGAGTTCGTCGCCGCCTTCGACGTCGACGCGAAGAAGGTCGGCCTCGACCTCTCGGACGCCATCGGCGCCAGCGAGAACAACACCATCAAGCTCTGCGACGTGCCGAGCACCGGACTGACCGTCCAGCGCGGCCACACCCACGACGGGCTCGGCAAGTACTACCGCGAGACCATCGAGGAGTCGACCGAGGCCCCGGTCGACGTCGTCCAGGTCCTCAAGGACCGCCAGGTCGACGTCCTGGTCTGCTACCTGCCCGTCGGCTCCGAGGTCGCTGCGAAGTTCTACGCGCAGTGCGCCATCGACGCCAAGGTCGCGTTCGTCAACGCCCTCCCGGTCTTCATCGCCGGCACCAAGGAGTGGGCGGACAAGTTCACCGAGGCCGGTGTCCCGATCGTCGGCGACGACATCAAGTCGCAGGTCGGCGCCACCATCACGCACCGCGTGATGGCGAAGCTGTTCGAGGACCGGGGCGTTGTCCTGGACCGCACGATGCAGCTGAACGTCGGCGGCAACATGGACTTCAAGAACATGCTCGAGCGTGAGCGCCTCGAGTCCAAGAAGATCTCCAAGACCCAGGCCGTCACTTCGCAGATCCGTGACCGCGAGCTCGGTGCGGACAACGTCCACATCGGCCCGTCGGACTACGTGGCCTGGCTGGACGACCGCAAGTGGGCGTACGTGCGCCTCGAGGGCCGCGCCTTCGGTGACGTTCCGCTGAACCTGGAGTACAAGCTCGAGGTCTGGGACTCCCCGAACTCGGCCGGTGTCATCATCGACGCCGTCCGCGCTGCGAAGATCGCCAAGGACCGCGGCATCGGCGGCCCGATCCTCTCCGCGTCCTCGTACTTCATGAAGTCCCCGCCGGTCCAGTACTTCGACGACGAGGCCCGCGACAACGTCGAGAAGTTCATCAAGGGCGAGGTCTCCAACTGACGCCACCTGACAAGGTGCGTCGGCGCGGCGCAGCGGGGAGCGGCAACGCTCCTTGACTCCCGCACCGTTGAGGGTCCCCGGGCAATCTGCCCGGGGACCCTCAACGTATGTGACCCTTGCTCCCATGCCCGTCGTGCATGACCTGCGCGTTCTCCTGCGCTTTCGGAACTTCCGCCGCCTGCTGGCCGTGCGGGTGCTGTCCCAGTCGGCGGACGGGGTCTATCAGGTGGCTCTCGCGGCACACGTGGTCTTCTCGCCGGAGAAACAGGCATCGGCGGGCGCCATCGCCTCCGCGATGGCCGTACTCCTGCTGCCCTACTCGCTCATCGGCCCGTTCGCCGGAGTGCTCCTGGACCGCTGGCCCCGCCGCCAGGTCTTCCTCTACGGCAACCTGCTGCGCGCCGCGCTCGCGTGCTGCACCGCGCTCCTGATCCTCGGTTCCGCCCCCGACTGGCTCTTCTACGGCTCGGCGCTGTGTGTCACCGCGGTCAACCGATTCGTACTGGCCGGCCTCTCCGCCGCTCTGCCGCGTGTCGTCGACCGGGACCGGCTGGTGCTGGCCAACTCCCTCTCCCCGACCGCGGGCACACTCGCCGCAACGGCAGGCGGTGGCCTCGCCTTCGCCGTACGGCTGCTGCTGGCGGACTCCGATGCGGCGGTGGTACTGCTGGGAGCGGCGCTCTACCTCGCCTCGGCCGTGGCGTCCCTGAGCCTTGCCACCGGACTTCTCGGACCGGAGCGGAGCAGCAGCCGCCTCCGCCTGAGCACGGCTCTGGTCACCACCGCACGCGGGCTCGGCGACGGGCTGCGCCATCTGGCGGAACGCAAGCACGCCGCCCGGGCGCTGGCCGCCATGACGGTGATCCGCTTCTGTTACGGGGCGCTGACGGTGACGCTCCTGATGCTGTGCCGGTACGCCTGGGCCACCAGCGAGTCCCACGGTCTGGCGCTGCTCGGGCTGGCTGTGGGCGTATCCGGTGCGGGGTTCTTCGCCGCGGCGGTGGTGTCCCCCTGGGCTGTGGCGCGGCTCGGCCGGTTCCGCTGGATGATGGTGTGCGCCGCGGCGGCCGCTGTCCTCGAACCGGCGCTGGGGCTGTGGTTCACTCCCGCACCGATGCTCGTCGCCGCGTTCGTCCTCGGCCTCGTCACCCAAGGGGCGAAGATCGCGACGGACACGGTGGTGCAGACATCGGTGGACGACGCCTTCCGCGGCCGGGTCTTCTCGCTCTACGACGTGCTGTTCAACGTGGCCTTCGTGGGGGCCGCCGCGGTCTCCGCCCTGGTGCTGCCTCCTGACGGGAAGTCGGCCGCAGTGGTGAGTGGGGTCGCCGTGCTCTACGCCCTGGTCGCCATGGCCATGTTCCGCTGGAGTCGGACCGCCGAGGCCCTGTAGCTCGTTCGCATCGAGAGAAGAGCGGTGCACGATTCACCAGTGCGGTACTCCGCCTCGCACCGGTCGAGCCGGCGGGCTGATCTCCCGGAACCGGAGACAGGACGGCTGAAGGCGCTGTTTCACGTGAAACAGCGCCCTCGGTGCATGCACTGCCGGTCGTGTTTCACGTGAAACACGACTGGCAGCTCTCCGGCCTGGACAGCCCTCGCGGGCTCAGCCCTGCGATTCCCACCACTTCTTGAGCTCCGCCACTGCCACGTCATGCTCCATCGGCCCGTTCTCCAGGCGCAGTTCCAACAGGAACGCATACGCCTGACCGATGACCGGTCCGGGTCCGACGCTCAAGATCTGCATGATCTCGTTGCCGTCCAGGTCCGGCCGGATCGCATCGAGCTCCTCCTTGTCCTTCAACTGCGCAATGCGTTCCTCCAGCGCGTCGTAGGTCCGGGAGAGAGCAGCGGCCTTGCGTTTGTTCCGCGTGGTGCAGTCCGAGCGGGTGAGCTTGTGCAGGCGTTCCAGCAGGGGGCCCGCGTCACGCACATAACGACGGACCGCCGAGTCGGTCCACTCTCCGTCGCCGTACCCGTGGAAGCGCAGATGCAGCTCCACCAGCTTCGAGACGTCCTTGACCATGTCGTTGGAGTACTTGAGGTCGGTCATCCGCTTCTTGACCATCTTGGCGCCCACCACCTCGTGGTGATGGAACGAGACCCGGCCGTCCTTCTCGAAGCGCCGGGTCCTCGGCTTGCCGATGTCATGAAGCAGGGCGGCGAGACGCAGAACGAGGTCCGGGCCGTCCTCCTCCAGGTCGATCGCCTGCTCCAGAACGGTCAGAGAGTGCTCGTACACATCCTTGTGACGGTGATGCTCGTCACTTTCGAGCCGAAGCGCGGGGAGCTCGGGAAGGATCTGTTGGGCCAGTCCCGTGTCGACAAGGAGCGCCAGCCCCTTCCGGGGGTGCGAGGACAGCAGAAGCTTGTTGAGCTCCTCCCGGACCCGCTCGGCGGAGACGATTTCGATCCGGCCCGCCATTTCCGTCATCGCCACGACAACATCGGGAGCCACTTCGAAGTCCAGCTGCGCGGCGAAACGCGCGGCACGCAGCATGCGCAGCGGATCGTCGGAGAAGGATTCCTCGGGCGTACCGGGGGTGCGCAGGACGCGCTCCGCCAGGTCCTCGATGCCACCGTGTGGGTCGATGAAGTCCTTCTGCGGCAGCGCGACGGCCATCGCGTTGACCGTGAAATCACGGCGGACAAGGTCATCCTCGATGGAGTCACCATAGGAAACCTCCGGCTTGCGCGAGGTTCGGTCGTACGCCTCGGACCGGTATGTGGTGACTTCGATCTGGTAGCCGTCCTTCTGCGCGCCCACCGTGCCAAAGGCGATCCCGACCTCCCACACCGAGTCCGCCCATGGCCGGACGATCTTCAGGACATCCTCGGGACGGGCATCGGTCGTGAAGTCCAGGTCGTTCCCGAGCCTGCCGAGAAGTGCGTCCCGGACCGAGCCGCCGACCAGGGCAAGACTGAATCCGGCATCCTGGAATCGGCGGGCGAGATCGTCGGCGACCGGGGACACCCGGAGCAGTTCACTGACTGCGCGGTGCTGCACCTGGGTCAGGGCGCTGGAGTTGTCTTCATTGGCGTTCGGCACAACAGAAAAGGGTACGTGCCCGGACCGGCCCGGGCGTCATGGTTTCCTTCAGCCCTGCGAGACTCTGCCGATCATGTACCGCACTCCCCAGCACTTAGCCCCCGCGCACATCGTTACCATGCGTGGACGCAGCAACGGACAACGATCGACAGCAGCTCACGACGAGGGACGGGTAGGCGCGTGGCCGAGGCGGCAGACTTCCAGGGGATGAATCCCTCTCCTGCCCGCCGGTGGCTGCGGCGCACAGCCGCCGTGCTTGCCGGGGCTCCGCTCGTCGCCGCCCTGCTGGCCGGGGCGGCCGCCCCGGTGGCGCAGGCCGCCGCGACGGACAAGGCCCCGACGGGTTCCGGCACGGTCGCGGTGTCCCTGGACACGGTGACTCCGAGCGCCCCTGTGAAGGGGGACACACTCACCGTCTCCGGAACTCTGATCAACAAGAGCAAGGAGACCGTCACCGCGGCCCAGGTCGATCTCCGCGTGGGACCCCGGCTCTTCGGCAGGACCTCGATCGACGCGGCCAACCGGCGCACGGGATATCTGCCCGGTGCCGACCCGTATCCGGTCGGCGGCAAGTACACGGTCGAGATCGCCAAGCTTCCTTCCGGGATCAGCCAGGACTTCACGCTGTCCGTGCCCGTCAGCAAGCTGGGACTCGGCGACGACGGCGTCTACCAGCTCGGTGTCACCTTGTCGGGCCGGACGCCCCATGCCCAGTACGACCAGGTGCTCGGGATCAAGCGGACGTTCCTCCCCTGGCAGAGCGAGGACCGCGACTCCAAGCCCCGGATCAGTTACGCCTGGCCGCTGATCGCAGCGGCGCATCTCACCGCGGAGACCGGCTCCGACGCCCGGCAGACGCCGGTGTTCGCCGACGATGACCTGGCCGCCGAGATCGCGCCGGGCGGTCGTCTGGAACAGATGGTGTCGCTGGGCAGGCAACTGCCCGTGACCTGGGTCATCGACCCGGATCTGCTGGCTAGTGTCGACGCGATGACGCGGGATTACCGGGTCAAGTCCGGTGACACCACGATCGCCGGTACGAATCAGAACGTGGCGAAGCAGTGGCTCACCTCGCTGGAGGCGGCGGTGGCCGAGGGCAAGGTCATCGCGCTGCCGTTCGGGGACCCCGATCTGGCATCGATCGCGCACCGCGGCAAGAACGTGTCGGGCACCCTCAGCCACCTCCAGAACGCCAGCGAGGTGGCCGTGACGACGGTGCAGACGATCCTGCATGTGAAGCCGTCGACGGACTTCGCATGGCCGGTCGACGGTGCCATCGATCCGTCCATCGTGGACGTCGCCACCTCGGCCGGTGCCCACAACGTGATCGCCCGCAGCGACAGTCTTCAGGAAAACGGCGGCCTGGCGTACACGCCCACCGCTGCCCGGCCGATCGGCGGCGGTACGACCGCCGTGGTCTCCGACGCCCGGCTCTCCACGGCCTTCCAGGGCGACATGACGAAGGCCGGCGACTCCACGCTCGCCGTGCAGAGGTTCCTCGCTCTCACGCTCTCTCTGGCCGAACAGGACACCGACGAGGACCGAAGCGTCGTCGTCGTACCCCAGCGGATGCCGACGATCGCGCAGGCCCAGTCGATGGCAAGCGCCCTGCACACCCTCGACGACGGCCGCTGGACGCAGTCCCAGGGGCTGGTCCAGGCGGCGGAGGCGAATCCCGACGCGAAGGCGACCACGGAGGTCCCTCCGGCGTCCCGGTACCCGAAGAAGCTGCGCAGCCAGGAGCTGCCCACCCAGGCCTTCCAGGACATCAAGTCCACCCAGGCCTCCCTCAACAACTTCCAGGTCATCCTCACCCAGCCCGAGCGGGTGGTGACGCCCTTCGGTAACGCGGTCAACCGTTCCATGTCGACGTCGTGGCGGGGCAAGCCCCTGGAGGCCCAGCAGTACCGGGACTCGGTGCGCACCTATCTGCAGAGCCTCGTCAATGAGGTCCAGCTCATCTCGAAGTCGGACGTCACCCTGTCCGGCCGCAGCGCCACGATCCCGGTGACGGTGCAGAACAGGCTGCTGCAGGGCGTCGACCATCTGGTGCTGCGGCTGAGGTCGGAGAACGCGACGCGCCTCAAGCTGAACGACGACGGTGCCGTCGCTGAGCAGCCGATCCAGATCGCCGGCGGGCACAGTCAGTCCGTGAAGTTCGACGCCGCGGCCAACATCAACGGCCAGGTCCAGATGACCGCCCAGCTGTACACCGAGGACGGGACGCCGTACGGCGCGGCGATGAACTTCACCGTGAAGGTGTCGGAGCTCACGCCGACCGTGCTTCTCGTGATCGCGGGCGGGCTGCTGCTGCTGGTCCTCGCCGGCATCAGGATGTATGCACACCGCAAGCGCGCCAACGCGGGCGGCGCGGCGGGCGATGACGGCAGTGAACCCGAGCAGCCGAGTGACCCGACGCCGGACACCGGTCCCGAAAGCGCGGAGCCATCGGGCACGGGTGAGAAAGTGGACCGTTGAGCGATGTCTGTCGTGGCCGGTCGGCCGGGGACGATGAGGTGGGGTTTCGATGAACGCGCCGTACGACGGTGACCGCGGTCAGGGTACGGGCGGAGCTGGGTCTTCCGGCGGGCCTCCTGGGCCGGAGCAGGTGCCCCCGGGCCCCGATCCGTACCTGCAGGCTGCGTACGACTACGACCCCTACCGGGCCCAGGACCTCTCCGCCCAGGATCCGGTGGGCGAGGCCTTGTACGACCGCGCGGCGCATCCGCCGCCGCCTCCTGGCACCTATCAGCAGCCCCATCCGCTCTACCAGCAGCCGCCCGCGGCCCCGTACGCCCCCGACCCCCGGATCTGGGCGCAGACCCCGCCGCCCGAGCCCGGGGGTCCGTCCCGGCATCTGCCGTACGGCGACGACGCCGCGACCACTCAGTTCGTCGGCGTGGACGATCTCGTCACCCAGGCCTCCGCGGGCCGAGACGAACCCGATGCGTTCGCCCACCTCTTCCGGGACCAGGAAGGCCCGGCGGGATCACCCGGTCCGGCCCGTCCCGAGCCGGCCCCCGCACCCGCACCCGTAGCGCCGAAGTCCGGCGGCGGCCGGGCATCCGGCCTGCTGAAGTCCAGTGCGGTCATGGCAGCCGGCACCCTCGTCTCGCGGCTCACCGGCTTCGTACGCAGTCTGGTGATCACCGCGGCGCTCGGCGCGGCCCTGCTCGGTGATAGCTTCACCATCGCCTACACGCTGCCGACGATGATCTACATCCTCACCGTGGGCGGCGGCCTCAACTCGGTGTTCGTCCCCCAGCTCGTCCGCTCCATGAAGGACGACGAGGACGGCGGCGAGGCCTACGCGAACCGGCTGCTGACCCTCGTGATGGTCGCGCTCGGCGCGATCGTCGCCCTCGCGGTCTTCGCCGCCCCGTGGCTCATCCGTCTGATGTCGCAGACCATCGCGGACGACGCCGCCGCCAACAACGTGGCCACGACCTTCGCCCGGTACTGCCTGCCCACCATCTTCTTCATGGGCGTGCACGTCGTGATGGGCCAGATCCTCAACGCCCGCGGGAAGTTCGGCGCGATGATGTGGACCCCGGTCCTCAACAACATCGTGATGATCTTCACCTTCGGCATGTTCATCTGGGTCTACGGCACCTCGCACCAGTCCCACATGGGCGTCCAGACGATCCCGCCGGAGGGCGTCCGGCTGCTCGGCATCGGCACCCTGCTCGGCCTGATCGTCCAGTCCCTCGCCATGATCCCGTACCTGCGCGAGGCCGGATTCCGTTTCCGCCCGCGTTTCGACTGGCGGGGCCACGGGCTCGGCAAGACGGTCAAGCTGGCCAAGTGGACGGTCCTGTTCGTCCTGGCCAACCAGGCCGGCGTCCTCGTCGTCACCCAGCTCGCGACCTCCGCCGGCAAGGCGTCCGGCAGGAACGGCGCCGGTTTCCTCGCCTACTCCAACGCCCAGCTGATCTGGGGCATGCCGCAGGCGATCATCACCGTCTCGGTCATGGCCGCCCTGCTGCCCCGCATCTCCCGTGCCGCCCACGACAACGACCCGGGCGCGGTCCGCGACGACATCTCGCAGGGACTGCGCAACTCCGCCGTTGCCATCGTGCCGGTCGCCTTCGCGTTCCTCGCCCTGGGCGTTCCGATGTGCACCCTGCTCTACTCCTCCAGCGGCCCCGAGGCCGCCCGTTCCATGGGATTCATCCTGATGGCCTTCGGCCTCGGACTCATCCCCTACTCGGTGCAGTACGTGGTGCTGCGAGGGTTCTACGCCTACGAGGACACCCGCACGCCCTTCTACAACACCGTCATCGTCGCTCTGGTCAACGCGGCAGCCTCGGCCATCTGCTACGTCGTCCTGCCCGCCCAGTGGGCCGTGGTCGGTATGGCCGCCTCGTACGGCCTCGCCTACGCTGTCGGCGTCGGTATCGCGTGGCGTCGGCTGCGTAACCGTCTGGGCGGCGATCTGGACGGCGCCCATGTCCTGCGCACCTACGCCCGGCTGTGCCTCGCCGCGATCCCCGCGGCACTGATCGGCGGCGGTGTGGGATTCGCCCTTCTCCGCGCGCTCGGCGACGGCGCATCGGGCTCGCTCCTCGCGCTGGTCTGCGGTGGAATCGTGCTGCTGGGAGTCTTCGTCGTCGCGGCGAAGCGGATGCGGATCGAAGAGATCAACGGCATGGTCGGCATGATCCGGGGACGACTCGGCCGCTGAAGATCACCGGCCCGCACAACCATCGCCCGTCCCCGCGTGTCGTGCATGGTGCCGGAGTATGGGCACAATTGGCGAGACTGTGCAGAGCTGGCTGGCATCGCGCAACGGATGGGGAGGCAGGAACGACGGTGGCGGAACGTAGCACGGCTGCCGTCGACGTGGCCGACAACAGCGGTGACGAGCCGCTGTCCGCCAAGGCGGACGAGGCCACGACCGACGGCACGGCAGAAGCTCAGGATTCAACGGGCGCAGGCCCCCGGGAAGTGGTGGACGAGCCGACAGGCTCCGAAGTCAACGCATCAACCCCTGATCTGCACAGCGGTCACAAACTTGCGGGGCGCTACCGGCTCGAGGAGTGCGTCACCCGTCTGGACGGATTCAGCAGCTGGCGCGCTGTCGACGAGAAACTGCGTCGCGCGGTGGGTGTCCATCTCCTTCCCGCCGATCACCCGCGAGCGCGTTCCGTACTGGCCGCGGCCCGCTCCTCCGCCTTGCTCGGCGACCCCCGCTTCGTGCAGGTCCTCGACGCCGTGGAGGAGAACGACCTCGTCTATGTCGTCCACGAATGGCTTCCGGACGCCACCGAGCTCACCGCGCTACTGGGCACGGGCCCGATGGACGCTCATGACGCGTACCAGCTCGTAAGCCAGATCTCCCAGGCCATGGCGGCCGCGCACCGTGAGGGCCTGGCTCATCTGAGGCTCACTCCCGGAGCGGTGCTGCGCAGCTCGTCGGGTCAGTACCGGATCCGCGGCCTCGCGGTGAACGCCGCGCTGCGGGGCATCACCTCGGAGGGGCCTCAGCGCGCCGACACCGAAGCGATCGGCGCGCTGCTCTACGCCGCGCTGACCCAGCGCTGGCCGTACGAGAGCGACGCCTACGGCCTCAGCGGGCTCCCCAAGGGCGTGGGCCTGATCGCACCCGACCAGGTGCGGGCCGGAGTCCACCGCGGTCTCTCCGAGATCGCCATGCGGGCACTCGCCAACGACGGAGCCACGGCATCCCGCCAGGAACAGCCGTGCACCACCCCCGACGAACTGGCCAAGGCCGTCGCGGCCATGCCGCGCATCCGTCCGCCCGAGCCCACGTTCACCGCACCGCCCGAGTACCAGCGGACCACCTACCAGCAGGGCACCTACGGCCGCCCTACCGGACCCGGCACCCCGCCCACCCAGTCCGTGCACGCCATACCGCCGGCCCCGCTCCAGAGCCGCACGGGCAAGACACTCAAGTGGGCCGTCTCCGCGCTGCTCATCGCCGCACTGGGCCTCGGCAGCTGGCAGCTCGCCGAGACGCTCCTGGACCGGGACAACAGCTCGGGTGACCCCGGCACCACACAGACCAACCCGAAGAACGAAGTCGCGCCGCCACCTGCCGTGCCCCTGCGGATCACCGATGCGGCGGAGTTCATGCCCAGCGGGTCCGGGATCAAGCAGGAGGCGGTCCCGAACACGATCGACGGCAAGCCGGGCACCGCGTGGATCACTCCGCGCTACCAGGGCTACGCAAATTTCGGCAACCTCCCCTCCCGTAAGGACGGCAGCGGCATCGTCGTTGACCTGGGGAGTGTGAAGGACGTCTCGGGCATCGACATCACCATGTACCGCAGCGGGCAGAAGGCCGAGGTGCTGGCGGCCGACAAGAGTGCCTCCGCACCCTCGTCCCTCGCGGACTTCCCTCAGCGCCTCACTCAGCTCAAAACGGCGGGAAGCAGCCTCAAGGAAACCCTCAGCAAGCCGGTGCGGACCCGCTACGTCCTCATCCACATCACTGAGCTTCCGTCGGACGACACCGGCAGCGGCTACCGCGGGGGCATCTCGGAGATCTCAGTTCTCGGCTGACCGCCTCTGCCCCTCCCTCTCCCCCTCCCCACGGGAACCGTGATAGACAGACGCACCTTGACTCAGAGAGGGAGGGAGGGGGAGGTGGCCGCCGAGCCGTCCGAACAACTCAGCGACTCAGACCTCCTCGCTCGCCATGCAGCCGGCGAACCCGACGCCTTCGGCGAGCTCGTCAGACGTCATCGCGACCGGCTGTGGGCCGTGGCCCTACGAACGCTGGGCGACCGCGAGGAAGCGGCCGACGCGGTACAGGACGCCCTGGTCTCCGCCTTCCGCGCCGCCCACACCTTCCGCGGCCAGTCCGCCGTCACCACCTGGCTGCACCGCATCACCGTCAATGCCTGCCTCGACCGGGTCCGCAAAGCATCCTCGCGAAAGACCTCGCCCGTGGATGACCCGGACCGGCTGGACCAGCTCCTGGAACCGCACGAGTCCGCCGAGGCGCCGGCCGAACGGCAGGACCTGCACCGCGAACTACTCGCAGCCCTCGCCACTCTCCCCGCCGAACAACGCGCAGCGCTCGTCCTCGTCGATATGCAGGGATACCCGGTGGCAGAGGCGGCTCGCATCCTCGACGTCCCCGTCGGCACCGTGAAGAGCCGCTGTGCCCGGGGCCGTGCCCGGCTGGCCCCACTGCTCATCCATCTCCGAACCGGGGGTGGCGAAAGCGGTGAGCGATGCAAGGAGAGGAACCGGACGCCGAGAGCATCCGTCCCACCGGCAGCGGGACCACGAGACGCGGGGACTCGAGGCGCGGGAACAAGCGATCCAGCTGGAGTGAAGGGCGGAGGTGGGCGCACATGACATCGGCGAGCGACACGACCCAGCATCCGGACGTCTCGGAGATCTCCGACCTGACCGAAGGCCTGCTCGCGCCTTCCCGCACAGCGGATATCCGCCGCCACATGGACGGCTGTGAGCTCTGCTTCGACGTGCAGGCCTCCCTGGAGGAGATTCGCGGCCTGCTCGGCTCCATGCCTGCCCCGCAGCGCATGCCCGCCGATATAGCGAGCCGCATCGATGCCGCACTGGCTGACGAAGCCCGTTCCGTTCTCGCCGCATCCAACCTGGAGGCAGATGTTTCACGTGAAACGGAGCACGCCGCCACCACGGTGCAGGAACTGGCGGATCGCCCCGCCGGACATTCACGTGCCGCCACCGGACCCGGCCGCCGGTCGGTGCGGCGGCGGCGCCGCACGGCGGTACTGGGCACCGCACTGGGCGCCGCCGTCGTCGGTGTGAGTGTCTTCCTGCTGCAGAACATCCCCGCGTCCCAGAGCTCCTACAGCGTCAAAGCAGCAGACCGCGGAGCCGCTTCGAAGACCGGCTCACAAACGTTCTCGCAGTCCACGCTCGAAGATCGTGTCCACAGCCTCCTGAGCTCCCGCACCGACCCGACCATTCCAAAGGAAGCAGCCGGCGGGGAACAGGCCCCGTCGGTCGATACGAAGTCCTCACCGAAGACGGCGCTCCCCGACTCCGCATCACCGCAGACGCCGCTTCGCGCTCCCGTCGTGGCCATCCCTTCCTGCGTTGAGCAGGGCATAGGGCGGAACACCGCCGCCCTTGCCGTCGAGAAGGGCACCTACGAAGGCGCGGATGCGTTCCTCGTCGTCCTTCCTCACCCCACCGATACGACCCGTGTCGAGGCCTACGTCGTCGATGCGGCATGCGTCGGCACGGACCCTGTGGCCAAGGGAAAGCTCTTGCTGACCCACGCCTACCCTCGCCCCTGAGTATCACGGCGGCAGACGCATCCGGCACGTCGGGAATGCATCCCCCGTAGGATCCGTTGGGTGGGGTGAGAGTCGTTGAAACGACCCCAGTAGGCGTGGACAGTAGGCAGTCTGCAGAGACGAGGAAGAAACCCGTGAGCGACGTGCGTAATGTGATCATCATCGGCTCCGGCCCCGCGGGCTACACAGCCGCCCTCTACACCGCGCGCGCCTCGCTGAAGCCGCTGGTCTTCGAGGGTGCCGTCACCGCCGGTGGCGCGCTGATGAACACGACCGACGTGGAGAACTTCCCCGGTTTCCAGGACGGGATCATGGGCCCGGAGCTCATGGACAACATGCGCGCGCAGTCCGAGCGGTTCGGTGCCGAGCTGGTCCCTGACGACGTGGTCTCCGTCGACCTCAGCGGTGACATCAAGACCGTCACCGACACCGCGGGCACGGTGCACCGCGCCAGGGCTGTCATCGTCACCACCGGCTCGCAGCACCGCAAGCTCGGTCTGCCCAACGAGGACGCCCTCTCCGGACGCGGCGTCTCCTGGTGCGCGACCTGCGACGGGTTCTTCTTCAAGGACCAGGACATTGCCGTGGTCGGCGGCGGCGACACCGCGATGGAGGAGGCAACGTTCCTCTCCCGCTTCGCCAAGTCGGTCACCATCGTCCACCGGCGCGACTCGCTGCGTGCGTCGAAGACGATGCAGGACCGCGCCTTCGCGGACCCGAAGATCAAGTTCGCCTGGGACAGCGAGGTCGCCGGAGTCCACGGCGAGCAGAAGCTCTCCGGTCTGACCCTGCGCAACACCAAGACCGGTGAGACCTCCGAGCTCCCCGTGACCGGCCTGTTCATCGCAGTCGGCCATGACCCGCGCACCGAACTCTTCAAGGGTCAGCTCGACCTCGACGACGAGGGCTACCTCAAGGTCGAAGCTCCTTCGACGCGCACCAGCGTCGCTGGTGTCTTCGGCGCCGGCGACGTCGTCGACCACACATACCGGCAGGCGATCACCGCTGCCGGCACCGGCTGCTCCGCCGCCCTCGACGCCGAGCGCTTCCTTGCCGCGCTCGCCGACGACGAGAAGGCTGCCGCAGCAACCGTCTGATCCACGCCTCACCCCCACACCCCCGCGAAGTTAAGGAGGCCGCCGTGGCCGGCGCCCTGAAGAACGTGACCGACGCCTCGTTCGATGAGGTCGTCCTGAAGAGCGACAAGCCCGTACTGGTGGACTTCTGGGCCGCCTGGTGCGGTCCGTGCCGCCAGATCGCCCCCTCCCTGGAGGCCATCGCGGCAGAGCACGGCGACCAGATCGAGATCGTCAAGCTCAACATCGACGAGAATCCGGCCACCGCTGCCAAGTACGGGGTCATGTCCATCCCGACGCTGAACGTCTACCAGGGCGGCGAGGTCGCCAAGACCATCGTCGGTGCCAAGCCGAAGGCCGCGATCCTCCGCGACCTCGAAGCCTTCATCACCGAGTAAGGCCGAACAGCCTTCAGATGTTTCACGTGAAACGGGCCCATCCCTGAGGGATGGGCCCGTTTCACGTTCTCGGACGCGCGGATCACAGCGGCCGGAGCACTGGCTCCTTCTGGACCGCGCCCAGCAGTCGGTCCAGGGCCAGCTCGACATCTTCCTTCCACGAAAGCGTCGTACGCAGCTCCAGCCTCAGCCGCGGGTGCGAGGGATGCGTTCGTACTGTCTTGAAGCCCACTGCCAGAAGATGATCCGCGGGGAGCAGACAGGCGGGCTCTTTCCAGCGTGCGTCCCCGAACGCTTCGATCGCCTTGAACCCGCGACTGATCAGATCCTTGGCGACGGTCTGCACCATGACCCGGCCGAGGCCCTGCCCCTGGTACCCCGGCAGGATCAAGGCAGTCATCAACTGGACGGCATCGGGGGAGACAGGGCTCGTCGGAAAGGACGCCGCCCGCGGAACGTAGGCCGGCGGTGCATAGAGAACGAAGCCGACCGGGGCATCATCGACATAGAGAACGCGGCCACAGGATCCCCATTCCAGCAGAACACCGGAGATCCAGGCTTCCTTCTCCGCACCCGGCCGACCGGCCTTGACCGCAGCTGCCCCACGCACCGGATCGAGTTCCCAGAACACACACGAGCGGCAGCGCTCAGGAAGATCAGGAAGGTTGTCCAGCGTGAGCGGTGCGAGCCGACGCCCCATGAAGGCTGTTCCTCACTTCCCTAGCCGCCGCATCACGTGCGACGGGCGGTGCACTCCGTTCGCGGAGGTGGATCAACTGGATGTGGCCTACCAGAACGCATCGTATCCACCACGGGATCAAGCCGACACCGAGAAAAAGCAAAGGGCGGGCTGTGTTCCGTCAATCCGGAACACAGCCCGCCCAGCACTGCTCAGAACGTCAGCTCTCGTCGTCCTCTGCCGGTTCCTCCGACGGGCTGCGGTCCAGCACGCGGCCTTCGCCGGGAGCGAGACTGCCGAGGATGCGGTCCAGATCCTCCATCGAGGCGAACTCGACGACGATCTTCCCCTTCTTCTGCCCGAGATCGACCTTCACCCGGGTCTCGAAACGGTCCGAGAGCCTGGATGCCAGATCGGACAGTGCCGGCGACAGCCGAGCACCCGCTCGGGGCCCCTTGGCCTTGGAGGCGCTCGTGGGCCTGGAGCCCATGAGCGTCACGATCTCCTCGACCGCACGCACCGAGAGCCCCTCGGCCACGATGCGATGTGCCAGCTTGTCCTGCTCATCGGAGTCGTCGACCGACAGCAGCGCACGCGCATGTCCCGCCGAGAGCACCCCGGCCGCGACCCTTCGCTGCACCGGAGGCGACAGCCTCAACAGACGCAAGGTGTTGGACACCTGCGGTCGGGAACGACCGATACGGTCGGCCAGCTGGTCATGCGTGCATTTGAATTCCTTCAGCAGCTGGTCGTACGCTGCCGCCTCCTCCAACGGGTTGAGCTGAGCCCGGTGAAGGTTCTCCAGGAGCGCGTCCAGGAGCAGCTTCTCGTCGTCCGTGGCCCGGACGATGGACGGGATCCGCTCCAGACCGGCCTCACGGCAGGCCCTCCAACGCCGCTCGCCCATGATGAGCTCGAAGCGATCCGAGCCGGTCTGCCGTACGACGACGGGCTGGAGAAGACCCACCTCCTTGATGGAGGTGACCAACTCGGCAAGCGCATCCTCGTCGAATACCTCTCGAGGCTGACGAGGGTTCGGCGTGATGGAGTCGAGAAGGATCTCGGCAAAGTACGCACCCACCACCTCGCCCGGCCCGCCGGCTCCGCCCGACTCCGAAACGGGCGCGCTCGGCTCCGGCACCACACCGAGCGTGGTCACCTTGGCGACAGCCACTCCACGCTCTGCCGTCATGACCGGAGCCGTCCCGGACGAGGATGCACCAGTGCCGGTGGCCGGCAGCTGCTTCTCCTGCGGAGCGGCAGGGATCAGGGCACCGAGCCCTCGCCCCAACCCTCTACGACGCTCACTCACTGGATCCCCTCCGAAGTATTCTGCTGACTGTTCCGACTGCCCGTATGGGCCTGCCGAGCCTCGTACTGCAGGCCCACCCCCCGCAGAGCGATCTCACGTGCCGCCTCAAGGTACGACAGGGAGCCACTGGAGCCCGGGTCGTAGGTGAGCACGGTCTGGCCGTAACTCGGCGCCTCGGAGATCCTCACCGAGCGGGGGATGCTGGTGCGCAGCACCTCCTTGCCGAAGTGGGTGCGCACCTCCTCCGCGACCTGTGACGCGAGCCTGGTCCGGCCGTCGTACATGGTGAGCAGGATCGTCGACACATGAAGGTCGGGGTTGAGGTGCCCCCGCACCAGGTCGACGTTGCGCAGCAGCTGCCCCAGTCCTTCCAGCGCGTAGTACTCGCACTGAATCGGGATCAGCACCTCGGCACCGGCCACCATGGCGTTGACGGTCAGAAGGCCGAGCGAGGGCGGGCAGTCGATGAGGATGTAATCCAGCGGCTGCTCATAAGCCTGGATCGCCCGCTGGAGTCGACTCTCCCGCGCCACCAGCGACACGAGCTCGATCTCCGCACCGGCGAGATCGATGGTCGCTGGGGCGCAGAAGAGACCTTCGACGTCCGGGACGGGCTGAACCACGTCAGAGAGCGGCTTGCTCTCCACCAGAACGTCATAGATCGAGGGGACCTCGGCGTGGTGGTCGATCCCCAGCGCCGTAGAGGCGTTCCCCTGCGGGTCCAGGTCGACCACCAGAACACGAGCACCGTGAAGGGCAAGTGACGCGGCAAGGTTGACCGTCGAGGTGGTCTTACCCACCCCGCCTTTCTGGTTGGCCACCACCATGACGCGCGTCTGGTCAGGTCGCGGCAGCCCCTCGCCGGCGCGGCCGAGGGCCTCGACCGCCAGCTGGGCTGCGCGACCGATGGGTGTGTCGTCCATCGGCGGCGGTGTTTCACGTGAAACACCGTCCACCGCCGATTCGGATCGGGGACCGGGGACCGGGTCGGTCATCGGTCCCGCGATGTTGGCGTCGGACCGCAAGGATTCACTCTCCTCGACTTCAGGCTCGCAATGAGCAGAGCCTGCCATGCTTTCGGGGTCGCGAACCAGCGAGGCCCGCTCTTCTGTGGATGAATCCACTTCTGTGGAGAACTCCGTAGCCCTAACGGGCCTGCGATGGCGAGGCGCGGCAGCCGCACGACCGCGGCTGATAATTCCATGCAGCAGAGAGCGACGTTTCACGTGAAACACGATGCCCCTGCAGCGTAGCTACAGGGGCACGACACTCCGCGCGGGGACCATGCACCTCCCCGTCTGAAGCGTCACCGATTCACGCACCAAACGGTGCGCAACGGTCGTACGCGCAGCGTGACCGTCGGATCAGCGGCGGCGGCGGGTCCGGCTGACCCTCGCGGCCTTGGCTCTCTTTGCGGCGAACCTCACACCACCCGGGCTCTCACCCACCACCACACGCACCACGGTGGACATCGGATCGACGATGCCCTCGCCCACGTGCAGCACCTCGGTCTCCAGCACACCCAACTTGCTCAGGGCCGCCCGCGCACCATTGATCTCTTCCTCGGCCGTATCGCCCTTGAGCGCCAGCATCTCGCCGTACGGGCGAAGCAGTGGCACTCCCCAGCCCGCCAGGCGGTCCAGCGGAGCCACCGCCCGAGCCGTCACCACGTGGACCGGCTGAAGCGTTCCCAGGACCTCCTCGGCCCGGCCACGGACGACTGTCACATGATCCAGCCCCAGCAACTCAACGACCTCCTGGAGGAAGTTCGTCCGCCGCAGCAGCGGCTCAAGCAGGGTGATCTTCAGATCCGGCCGCACGAGCGCAAGCGGAATCCCCGGAAGTCCGGCGCCCGAGCCCACATCGCAGACCGTGACCCCCTCGGGGACGACCTCGGAGAGCACCGCGCAGTTCAGCAGGTGCCTCTCCCACAGCCGAGGCACCTCGCGCGGACCGATCAGCCCTCGCTTCACCCCCGCATCGGCCAGCAGTTCCGCGTATCGGACGGCCTCAGGGAAGCACTCACCGAATACCTCCCGGGCCTCTTCGGGCGCCTGGGGAAGCTCTACTTCCTCCGTCACGGGAACCGTCCTTCCATACCGCATTACCGCACCATGGGTGGCTGACTATCAGGCTGACAAAGATCGGCCCCGCCTGCGAACAGACGGGGCCGACAGGAGAAGGGCCGGTCAGGCCGGAAGGACGACGACGAAGCGCTGCGGCTCCTCGCCCTCCGATTCGCTGCGCAGACCTGCGGCCGCAACCGCATCGTGCACAACCTTGCGCTCGAACGGCGTCATCGGATCCAGCTTCACCGGCTCACCGGAGTTCTTGACCTCGTCCGCGGCCTTGGCACCCAGCTCGGCAAGCTCTGTGCGCTTCTGCGCCCGGAAACCCGCGATGTCGAGCATCAGACGACTCCGGTCGCCGGTTTCCCGGTGCACGGCCAGTCGTGTCAGCTCCTGGAGCGCCTCCAGCACCTCACCGTCGCGGCCCACGAGCTTCTGCAGTTCACGTGCCGATTCGCTGATGATCGAGACCGCGGCCCGATCCGCCTCGACGTCCATGTCGATGTCGCCGTCGAGATCGGCGATGTCGAGCAGGCCCTCAAGGTAGTCCGCTGCGATCTCCCCTTCCTGCTCAAGGCGGGTCAGGGTGTCGCTGCCCTCAGCGGCCGTGGAGATGGTGCCTTCCGTCACGGATGGACTCCTTCTTACTTCTTGGACGGGTGCTTGGGCCGCTGCGGGCCCTTGCGCTGTCCGGACTTGGCTTGGCGTGAGGAGCCGGACGCGGGCTTGCCCGCCGGCTTGGGCTTGTCGTCCTGCGGTGCCTTCTTCTGCAGGGAGGTCGTGGGCTCCGACTCGCTGGATTCGGTGTCCTTGGCCCCGGTCTGCTGACCCGCACTGGTATGACGCTTCGCCTTGGTCTGGCGCTTGGGCTGCTGACGCCGCTGCGCGGCTCCGCCTTCCGCGTCGGCCACAGCGGTGTCGCTCTTGGCCACCGAGCCGTCTTCCTGGGGCGCGAGACCGAGCTTGGCCAGTCCGGTGACGAACTTCCGCTCGATGTCGTTGCGGTCCGGGCCCTTGGAGACGATCCGCTTGACCGTATTGCGCTTGGTCCTGCCGCGTACCTCACCGTGGGTCGTGATGCTCTTCAGCAGACGTCCGAGGTACTGGTCCTGGGCCTTGCTGCCCGGCGTCGGGTTCTGGTTGATCACGTACATCTGCTGACCCATGGTCCAGACGTTGGTGGTCAGCCAGTAGACGAGGACACCGACGGGGAAGTTGATACCCATGACGGCGAAGATCAGCGGGAAGATGTACATCAGCATCTTCTGCTGCTGCATGTACGGCGTCTTGACCGTCAGGTCCACGTTCTTCGTCATCAGCTGGCGCTGGGTGAAGAACTGCGAGGCCGACATCATCACGATCATGACCGCGGTGACGATCCGGACGTCCAGCAGCGAGGCGCCGAGCGCCTCGACCTTGTCCGCGCTGTCCATGAACTTGGCGGCCAGCGGAGCACCGAAGATGTGTGCCTGACGAGCGCTGTCCAGCAGCGACTGGTCGATGACACCGATCTTCTTGTTCGAGGCAATGGCCGAG
This sequence comes from Streptomyces brevispora, assembly GCF_007829885.1. Taxonomy (NCBI): domain Bacteria; kingdom Bacillati; phylum Actinomycetota; class Actinomycetes; order Kitasatosporales; family Streptomycetaceae; genus Streptomyces; species Streptomyces brevispora. The sequence goes on along the minus strand of NZ_VIWW01000001.1, from coordinate 3,051,541 downwards.
AGCACGTGGTACAGGGCGAAGAAGAACGGCGACTGCGCCAGGATGGGAAGGCACGAGGACAACGGGTTGGTACCCGTCTCCTTGTACAGCTTCATCATCTCTTCGGACTGACGCTGCTTGTCGCTCTTGTAGCGCTCCTGGATCGCCTTCATCTTCGGCTGGAGCACCTGCATGTTCCGCGTCGACTTGATCTGCTTGACGAACAGCGGAACCAGACAGATACGGATCAGCACCACGAGGGACACGATGGACAGACCCCAGGCCCATCCCGTGTCGGGGCCGAAGATCGCCCCGTACAACTTGTGGAACTGGACGATGACCCAGGAAACAGGCCATGTGATGAAGCTGAACAGACTGGCAATCGTGTCCACTAATCAGGCTCCTTGAGCATTGGGCGAAGTCTCTGCGGCCGAGCTCGGGAAATCGGTGGCCGATCCCCCGGGAGGCACATCAGCGGCGGAGTCCCCGCCCTTACCGCCGCGGAAGAGATTTCGCAGCAGTTCGTGCCAACGCGGACGTTTGCGTGGCGGAACGTGATCCACGCCGCCGGGTGACCACGGATTGCATCGCAGGATGCGCCAGGCTGTCAGCGCCGTTCCCTTGATTGCTCCGTGCCGGTCGATCGCCGTATATCCGTAGTGGGAACACGACGGGTAGTAACGGCAGACAGGCCCGAGAAGTGGGCTGATCGTCCACTGGTACAGCTTGATGAGAGCCAGCAGCGGGTACTTCATCGCGCGCCCCCTCCCAGTAGCCGCTGCAGCGCGGCGTCCAGGTCTCGGGCCAGCTGTTCATGGTCGGCGTCACCCGCACCGGGCAACGCGCGTACGACGACCAGGCTACCGGGGGGCAGCAGGGCCAGTCGCTCTCGGACCAGATGGCGAAGCCTTCGCTTCACCGCTGTGCGGACGACCGCACCACCCACAGCTTTGCTGACAACGAAACCCGCACGCGGCGGGGGAGCAGTCTCCCCAGTCACGTGCGGGTCCGTTTCACCGCTGCGTAGATGGACGACGAGTAGCGGGCGTCCGGCCCGGCGTCCTCGACGTACTGCGGTCGCGAAGTCCTCGCGCCGCCTCAGCCGATTCTCGGTAGGCAGCACGTCATAACGACCTGTACGCGATCAGGCGGACAGGTTGGCGCGACCCTTGCCACGGCGGGACGCGAGAATCGCGCGGCCGGCACGGGTGCGCATACGCAGCCGAAAGCCGTGGGTCTTCGCGCGGCGACGGTTGTTCGGCTGGAAGGTGCGCTTGCTCACTCGGGGGCTCCAGAAATGACTCGTGTGTTGGCGGGACATCGCCTGGCTGTCACCGTGCGCCCACGAGAGACTCGCGTAAACGCCCTAGTGCACCGCTTCACAATCACAGATCGTGATCTTTGCCCATCGGAGGCAGGCGGCAGCAGCCATCGACAACTCGACCTGGTCACGGTACGCGCGGCTGCGCCATCCGGTCAAACCGGCCTTGTGGCGGCCTCCATTGTGCACAGCCTGTGGACAACGACTTGAACCACGCGGGTCGGCCTGACTACCGTGGTTGGACCCCGGTTCTATTTCTTCCCGACTGCCGGTCCTCACCCATCCCGACCCATCCCGTCCCGAGAAACACACATTCGTGGGACCAGCGAGAGAGCGTGCCTTGTGGCTGACGTACCTGCCGATCTTGCCGCAGTGTGGCCACGAGTGCTGGAGCAACTCCTCGGGGAGGGCCAGCAGGGCATCGAGCCGAAGGACAAACAGTGGATCGAGCGCTGCCAGCCGCTCGCCCTGGTTGCCGACACCGCGCTGCTCGCCGTCCCCAATGAATGGGGCAAGCGCGTCCTGGAGGGCCGGCTCGCTCCGCTCATCAGCGAGACGCTGACCCGCGAGTGCGGCCGCCCGATCCGGATCGCGATCACGGTCGACGACTCCGCCGGCGAGCCGCCGAACCCGCCGGCGCCGCCGATGCACCAGTCCCAGCAGCCGCAGCAGCACCGCTACCAGGGACCGCAGCACGACGAGCGGCAGCACAACGACTCCTACGACGGCTACGGCCACCGGCCCTCGGACGACGGCATGCCGACCGCCAGGCCCGCCTACCCCGACTACCAGCAGCAGCGCCCCGAGCCCGGCGCCTGGCCCCGTACCCAGGAGGACCTCTCCTGGCAGCAGCCCCGGCTCGGCGGATTCCAGGACCGCGACACCTCCGGCGAGCACTGGCGTGAGCCGTACGGGGGCGGCCGCTCCCAGCCGCAGCACGACTACCGTCAGCAGCCTCCCGAGCACCAGGGTTACGAGTCCCAGCGGCCCGAACGCCACGACATGCAGGAGCCCCAGCACCGGCAGGGCGGCGGTACCGGCCGGCCCGGCGGGGTCCCCGGGCCGATGGGCGCGCAGCCCTCACCCGCGCCCGGCCCCGGTGAGCCGCACGCCCGGCTGAATCCGAAGTACCTCTTCGACACCTTCGTCATCGGGGCGTCGAACCGCTTCGCGCACGCCGCCGCCGTCGCCGTCGCCGAAGCGCCCGCCAAGGCGTACAACCCGCTCTTCATCTATGGGGAGTCGGGGCTCGGCAAGACCCACCTGCTGCACGCCATCGGGCACTACGCCCGCAGCCTCTACCCGGGCACCCGGGTGCGGTACGTGAGCTCGGAGGAGTTCACCAACGAGTTCATCAACTCGATCCGCGACGGCAAGGGCGACACCTTCCGCAAGCGGTACCGCGATGTGGACATCCTGCTGGTCGACGACATCCAGTTCCTGGCGAGCAAGGAGTCGACGCAGGAGGAGTTCTTCCACACCTTCAATACGCTCCACAACGCCAACAAGCAGATCGTGCTGTCCTCGGACCGGCCGCCCAAGCAGCTGGTGACCCTGGAGGACCGGCTGCGGAATCGTTTCGAGTGGGGCCTGACCACCGATGTACAGCCTCCGGAGCTGGAGACGCGCATCGCGATCCTCCGTAAGAAGGCGGTGCAGGAGCAGCTCAACGCTCCTCCGGAGGTGCTGGAGTTCATCGCCTCCCGCATCTCGCGCAACATCCGGGAACTGGAGGGCGCGCTCATCCGGGTAACGGCCTTCGCCAGTCTCAACCGTCAGCCGGTGGACCTCGGGCTGACCGAGATCGTGCTGAAGGACCTGATCCCGGGCGGCGAGGACTCGGCCCCGGAGATCACGGCGTCGGCCATCATGGCGGCGACCGCGGACTACTTCGGTCTGACGGTGGAGGATCTCTGCGGATCATCGCGCAGCCGCGTGCTCGTGACCGCGCGCCAGATCGCGATGTACCTGTGCCGTGAGCTGACGGATCTGTCGCTGCCCAAGATCGGCGCGCAGTTCGGCGGCCGCGACCATACGACCGTGATGCACGCCGACCGGAAGATCCGCGCGCTGATGGCGGAGCGGCGCTCCATCTACAACCAGGTCACCGAGCTCACCAACCGCATCAAGAACGGCTGACGGCCCACCACCGCGTCCACAGCCGCATGTCCGAGCTCCGAAGGGCGCTCCGGGACCCATCAGGTCCCGGAGCGCCCTTCTTCGGTTCTGTGGAACGCGACCGGAGCCACCTGGCTTGCGGGGTCGAAAGCGGCCAAGAGGCGGTCCAGCAGCGGTCCCGGACCGCCGCGCACGAGATTCTCGGGGACTCCCGCCCGTCCCGGCTGTTCGAATACCTGCTGTGGAGGGGCTGTTCTCCACAGATCTGGGCACAATCCCCCTTCCACAGCCTGGGGATTGAAAAGTTGTCCATACTGCTTCCACAGGCGCGGCAGCCGATACTCCATCAGGCCAGCTCAGAGGCCTGGGGATTTGTGGTCAACATTCATCCACAGCCTGTGGACAAGATTTTCGTCCACAGGGGGCCGTCGTCGTTGTCCACCGGTGACCCACAGGCCGGACCAGCTTGTCCCCAGCTTCCGCAGGCTTCTCCACACCTCTGTCCACTGTTCGGCAACGCAACACCCGCTTTCACCGCGCCGAGTGAAAGGCGTCACACCAAGAGGGTCGGTTGGGCTGTGGGGAAGCTGGGTAAAGCTGGGGACAGACCTGGGGAGAAACCCCCCTGCCCTGTGTACCGGTTGTGCAGAACTTTCGGGTGTCCACAGAAACCCCGGGTTTTCCACCGTCTCCACCCACAGGGTCGGTGGACAAAAAACAGGGCCTGACCTGCGAAAACGACGTTATCCACGGTTTCCACAGGCCCTACTACTACTACTACCTCTAGTTAGCCCGGAATCTGCTTCGAAGTGGGGCCTGTGCACAACTCGGCGCCGGAGCTCCCCGAACCTCTTGTCGCGACTTGACCCCGAGCAGCACCGAGTGTCGGTGCCGTACGTCAGACTGGTCCCCGGCGTCCTCCCCCTCTCATCGGTGGAGCGACCCGACCAGACGACGAAGGCCAGCAGGGCGAGCGAGCAACAGCAGGAGGCGGTTCCGGTGAAGATCCGGGTGGAGCGCGATGTACTCGCGGAGGCTGTGGCCTGGGTGGCCCGTAGCCTCCCGGCCCGTCCGCCGGCGCCCGTTCTTGCGGGCCTTCTGCTGAAGGCTGAGGACGGCGCCCTCAGCTTCTCGAGCTTCGACTACGAGGTCTCGGCCCGGGTCTCGGTGGATGCCGAGATCGAGGAGGACGGCACGGTGCTGGTCTCCGGCCGGCTGCTCGCCGATATCTGCCGTGCCCTGCCCAACAGGCCGGTGGAGATTTCCACAGACGGTGTACGGGCGACCGTGTCCTGCGGCTCCTCGCGATTCACACTCCACACCCTTCCTGTGGAGGAGTACCCCGCGCTGCCGCAGATGCCGACCGCGACCGGCACGGTCCCCGGCGAGGTCTTCGCCTCGGCCGCGGCCCAGGTCGCCATCGCCGCGGGCCGTGACGACACGCTGCCCGTCCTCACCGGTGTGCGTATCGAGATCGAGGGCGACACCGTCACCCTGGCCTCCACCGACCGCTACCGCTTCGCGGTCCGCGAGTTCCTCTGGAAGCCGGAGAACGCCGACGCCTCCGCCGTCGCCCTGGTGCCCGCCAAGACGCTGCTGGACACCGCCAAGGCGCTCACGAGCGGCGACACGGTGACGCTGGCGCTGTCGGGTTCCGGTGCCGGTGAGGGGCTCATCGGCTTCGAGGGCGCGGGCCGGCGGACGACCACCCGGCTGCTCGAGGGCGACCTGCCGAAGTACCGCACGCTCTTCCCGACCGAGTTCAACACGGTCGCGGTCATCGAGACCGCCCCGTTCGTCGAGGCCGTCAAGCGCGTCGCGCTGGTGGCCGAGCGGAACACCCCGGTCCGGCTCAGCTTCGAGCAGGGTGTGCTGATCCTGGAAGCGGGTTCCAGCGACGACGCACAGGCTGTGGAGCGCGTGGACGCAGTCCTGGAGGGCGACGACATCTCGATCGCCTTCAACCCGACCTTCCTGCTGGACGGTCTGAGCGCGATCGACTCCCCGGTCGCCCAGCTCTCCTTCACGACGTCCACGAAGCCCGCGCTGCTCAGCGGCCGTGCGGCCGTGGATGCCGAGGCGGATGACGCGTACAAGTACCTGATCATGCCGGTCCGCCTCTCCGGCTGATCCGGTCACCGGTCCTGTTCACGGCAGGCCACGACGGGCACGCTCAGCGCCGAGCATGCCCGTCGTCCTGTCCCCGGCCGGGCGTAGGCTCGGTCCTGGGTACGAATCGGCACAACGCTTAAGGAATCTCTGATGGAGATCGGTCTCGTCGGCCTCGGCAAGATGGGCGGCAACATGCGCGAGCGCATCCGCCGCGCAGGCCACACCGTCATCGGTTACGACCGCAACCCGGACGTCGCCGATGTCCACAGCCTCGAAGAGCTTGTGGGCAAGCTGAAGGGCCCCCGGGTCGTGTGGGTGATGGTCCCGGCCGGTGCCGCGACCCAGTCCACGATCGACGAGCTCTCCGAGTTGCTCTCGACCGGTGACATCGTCGTGGACGGTGGGAACTCCCGCTGGACGGACGACGAGAAGCACGCGGTCGAGCTCGGCATCAAGGGCATCGGCTTCGTCGACTGCGGCGTCTCCGGCGGCGTCTGGGGCCTCGAGAACGGCTACGCGCTGATGTACGGCGGCGACGCCGAGAACGTCGCGAAGGTCCAGCCGATCTTCGACGCACTGAAGCCCGAGGGCGACTTCGGTTCCGTACACGCGGGCAAGGTCGGCGCCGGCCACTTCGCCAAGATGGTTCACAACGGCATCGAGTACGCCATGATGCAGGCCTACGCCGAGGGCTGGGAGCTCCTGGAGAAGGTCGACTCCGTCACCGACGTGCGCGAGGTATTCCGCTCCTGGCAGGAGGGCACGGTCATCCGTTCCTGGCTGCTCGACCTGGCGGTCAACGCGCTGGACGACGACGAGCACCTGGACAAGCTCCGCGGCTTCGCCGCCGACTCCGGCGAGGGCCGGTGGACGGTGGAGGCCGCGATCGACAACTCGGTGCCGCTGCCCGCGATCACCGCGTCGCTCTTCGCGCGGTTCGCCTCGCGCCAGGACGACTCCCCGCAGATGAAGATGATCGCCGCGCTGCGCAACCAGTTCGGTGGCCACGCGGTCGAGAACAAGAAGTAGCAGCAACGAGGAGCGGGCCGGACCGGAGTGTCCGTCCCGCCACACGCAGCACGGAGCAGGAAGCCGGAAAGGTCGGCGTACACCATGCATGTCACGCATCTGTCGCTGGCCGACTTCCGCTCGTACGCCCGGGTCGAGGTGCCTCTCGATCCGGGCGTCACCGCGTTCGTGGGGGCCAACGGCCAGGGCAAGACGAATCTGGTCGAGGCCGTCGGCTATCTCGCGACGCTCGGCAGCCACCGGGTCGCCTCCGATGCGCCGCTGGTGCGCATGGGCGCGGAACGAGCTGTCATCAGGGCTGCCGTCACCCAGGGCGAGCGCTCGCAGCTGATCGAGCTCGAACTGAATCCGGGTAAGGCCAATCGCGCCCGCATCAATAGATCGTCGCAGGTCAGGCCCCGTGACGTGCTCGGGATCGTACGGACCGTGCTGTTCGCGCCGGAGGATCTGGCGCTGGTCAAGGGCGATCCGGGTGAGCGGCGCCGGTTCCTGGACGAGCTGGTCACGGCGCGTTCGCCGCGGATGGCCGCGGTGCGTTCGGACTACGAGCGGGTGCTGAAGCAGCGGAACACACTGCTGAAGTCGGCGGCGATGGCGCGCAGGCACGGTGGGCGTTCGATGGACCTGTCGACGCTCGACGTATGGGACCAGCATCTGGGCCGGGTGGGTGCCGAGCTGCTGGCGCAGCGGCTGGATCTGATCGCGTCGATGCAGCCGCTGACCGACAAGGCGTACGGGGACGTGGCGCCCGGCGGCGGGCCGGTGACGCTGGAGTACCGGAGTTCGGTCGGTACCGAGGTCGGTGTCGGGGCGGGGACGGGGGCCGGCGCGGGGGCGGACCCCGCCCGTACCCGTGAGGAGCTGTACGCGCAGCTGATCGCGGCCCTCGCCGAGGTGCGCAAGCAGGAGATCGACCGGGGTGTGACGCTGGTCGGCCCGCACCGGGACGATCTGGTGCTGGGGCTGCGCGGAATGCCGGCCAAGGGGTACGCGAGCCACGGGGAGTCCTGGTCGTACGCGCTGGCCCTGCGGCTGGCCTCGTACGACCTGCTGCGCTCGGAGGGCAACGAGCCCGTGCTGGTGCTGGACGATGTCTTCGCCGAGCTGGACGCACGTCGCCGCGAGCGGCTGGCCGAGCTGGTGGCTCCGGGGGAACAGGTGCTGGTGACGGCCGCGGTGGACGACGACGTCCCGGGGGTGCTCGCAGGGACGCGGTACGCGGTGTCCGCGGGCCAGGTGGAGCGGCTGTGAACAGCGGCAAGGGCAGCCCGGAGCCGTTCCCGGAGGGCCCGGCCGGCCGGGCCGAGCCGTCCTCCGAGGGGGCGAAGCCGCCGGAGCCGTCCGGGGTGGACCTGGCGCGGGTGGCGCTGCGCGCGGCGAAGGAGCAGGCGCGGGCGCGCGGTGCGGCGGCGCAGCAGAAGAAGCAGGCCCGGCGGGGTGGCGGGCTGCGGTCCGGGGCGCGGGCGGACGGCCGCGATCCGCTGCCGCTGGGTGCGGCGATCAACCGGCTGATCACCGAACGCGGCTGGGAGGCGCCGGCGGCGGTGGGCGGTGTGATGGGCCGCTGGCCGCAGATCGTAGGTGATGATCTGGCCAATCATTGTGTGCCGTTGCGTTACGACGAGGATCCCGCGGAGCGGGTGCTCACGGTGCAGTGCGATTCGACGGCGTGGGCGACTCAGCTGCGGCTGCTGGCGCCGCAGCTGGTGGCCCGGCTGAACGCGGATCTGGGGCACGGCACCGTACGGATGATCAAGGTGCTGGGGCCGGGCGGCCCGCAGCGCAGGTTCGGTCCGCTGCGTGCGCCGGGGAGTAAGGGACCGGGCGACACATACGGCTGACCTGGCCTTATACCCCTTCCTGAGGGAGGTGTGCCGGCTCTGTCGGAGGGGGTCGCGAGGGGGTGTGCCCCGGCTGTCCCCGATGCCTGCGGACTCCATGGTGTGCGGGCGTGCGGTGGTCGAAACCGTACGGCGCCGAGCGGGCGTCCCTCACGGTAGCGGGAGGTTGACAGGCCGAAGCGCTCAACGCCCGTGTGAGCCTCTTGAGGCCCCTTCCCGAATATGGGGAGTCGTCAGCCGCTCATTCAGGGCGGCACATGCGGACTCAGGTACCGGCAAACCCCCATTCGGGTCGGCGCTACCGGTAGACTGATGGACAATCCCGCGTCCTTGCGGGATTCGTCGATACAAGCCGAAGGACGCAGCCGCTCCCGCCTGCCCGGAGACGGCCTGTGCTGTGCCAGAAAGGGCGCTTCGTGGCCGATTCCGGCAACCCCAACGAGAACATTCCGTCCACCCCGGGCGAGAGCGGCGCCGCTCCCGCCCCGGGCGAGGTGACAGCCTCGTACGACGCCAGCGCGATCACCGTGCTGGAGGGCCTGGACGCGGTCCGCAAGCGACCTGGCATGTACATCGGCTCGACCGGTGAACGTGGTCTCCACCACCTCGTCCAAGAGGTCGTCGACAACTCGGTCGACGAGGCGATGGCCGGGCACGCGGACACGATCGACGTCACGATCCTCGCCGACGGCGGGGTGCGCGTGATCGACAACGGTCGTGGCATCCCGGTCGGCATCGTGCCGTCCGAAGGCAAGCCGGCCGTCGAGGTCGTACTCACCGTGCTGCACGCGGGCGGCAAGTTCGGAGGCGGCGGCTACGCGGTCTCCGGCGGTCTGCACGGCGTCGGTGTCTCCGTGGTCAACGCCCTGTCCACACGGGTGGCCGTGGAGGTCAAGGCGGACGGCTACCGCTGGACCCAGGACTACAAGTTCGGTGTCCCGACCGCCCCGCTGAAGCGCAACGAGGCCACCGACGAGTCGGGCACGACCGTCACCTTCTGGGCCGACGGCGACATCTTCGAGACGACCGAGTACTCCTTCGAGACGCTCTCGCGCCGCTTCCAGGAGATGGCCTTCCTCAACAAGGGCCTCACCCTCAATCTCACCGACGAGCGGGAGTCGGCGAAGGCGACGATCGGCGCGGACAGCGCCGAGGCGGTCGACGTCCCCGAGGAGGAGTCGACCCGGACGGTCACGTACCACTACGAAAACGGCATCGTCGACTTCGTGAAGTACCTGAACTCCCGCAAGGGCGATGTCATCCACCAGTCGGTGATCGACATCGAGGCCGAGGACAAGGACCGTCTCCTCTCGGCCGAGATCGCCATGCAGTGGAACACGCAGTACAGCGAGGGGGTCTACTCCTTCGCCAACGCGATCCACACGCACGAGGGCGGTACGCACGAGGAGGGCTTCCGTGCGGCGTTGACCTCGCTGGTCAACCGGTACGCGCGCGACAAGAAGCTGCTGCGCGAGAAGGACGACAACCTCACCGGTGAGGACGTCCGCGAGGGCCTGACGGCGATCATCTCGGTGAAGCTGGGCGAGCCGCAGTTCGAGGGTCAGACGAAGACCAAGCTGGGCAACACGGAGGCCAAGACCTTCGTGCAGAAGGTCGTCCACGAGCAGCTGACGGACTGGTTCGACCGGAACCCGAACGAGGCCGCCGACATCATCCGCAAGGGCATCGCCGCGTCGACCGCCCGGGTGGCGGCGCGCAAGGCGCGTGACCTGACCCGTCGCAAGGGGCTCCTGGAGAGCGCCTCGCTGCCGGGCAAGCTGAGCGACTGCCAGTCCAACGACCCGACGAAGTGCGAGATCTTCATCGTCGAGGGTGACTCCGCCGGTGGTTCGGCGAAGTCCGGCCGTAACCCGATGTACCAGGCGATCCTGCCGATCCGCGGCAAGATCCTGAACGTCGAGAAGGCCCGGATCGACAAGATCCTCCAGAACACCGAGGTCCAGGCGCTGATCTCGGCGTTCGGTACCGGGGTGCACGAGGACTTCGACCTCGAGAAGCTCCGCTATCACAAGATCATTCTGATGGCTGACGCCGACGTTGACGGCCAGCACATCAACACCCTGCTGCTGACGTTCCTGTTCCGCTTCATGCGCCCGCTGGTCGAGCAGGGGCACATCTATCTTTCGCGCCCGCCGCTGTTCAAGATCAAGTGGGGCCGGGACGACTTCGAGTACGCGTACTCGGACCGTGAGCGCGACGCCCTGGTCGCCCTCGGCAAGCAGAACGGCAAGCGGATCAAGGACGACTCGATCCAGCGCTTCAAGGGCCTCGGCGAAATGAACGCCGAGGAGCTGCGCATCACCACGATGGACGTCGACCACCGCGTGCTCGGCCAGGTCACGCTGGACGACGCGGCGCAGGCCGACGACCTGTTCTCGGTGCTGATGGGTGAGGACGTCGAGGCGCGGCGCTCGTTCATCCAGCGCAACGCCAAGGACGTCCGCTTCCTCGACATCTGAGTCGGCCGTACAAGCAAGCCGCAGCGCGAAAGGACTATGACCAGCAATGGCCGACGAGAACACCCCTGTCCCCGTGACGCCCGAAGAGGTCCCGCCCGTCGAGGGCGTGGGCATGCGTGTCGAGCCCGTCGGGCTCGAGACGGAGATGCAGCGCTCCTACCTCGACTACGCGATGTCCGTCATCGTGTCGCGTGCGCTGCCCGACGTGCGGGACGGCCTGAAGCCCGTCCACCGCCGGGTCCTGTACGCGATGTACGACGGCGGCTACCGGCCCGAGAAGGGCTTCTACAAGTGCGCCCGCGTCGTCGGTGACGTCATGGGTACGTACCACCCGCACGGCGACTCCTCGATCTACGACGCACTGGTGCGCCTGGCGCAGCACTGGTCGATGCGCATGCCGCTGGTCGACTCCAACGGCAACTTCGGTTCCCCGGGCAACGACCCGGCCGCGGCCATGCGGTACACCGAGTGCAAGATGATGCCGCTGTCCATGGAGATGGTCCGGGACATCGACGAGGAGACCGTCGACTTCCAGGACAACTACGACGGCCGCAACCAGGAGCCGACGGTTCTGCCGGCGCGCTTCCCGAACCTGTTGGTCAACGGTTCGGCGGGGATCGCGGTCGGTATGGCGACCAACATCCCGCCGCACAACCTGCGCGAGGTCGCGTCCGGTGCCCAGTGGTACCTGGAGCACCCGGAGGCCTCGCAGGAGGAGCTCCTGGACGCCCTGCTCGAGCGGATCAAGGGCCCGGACTTCCCGACCGGCGCGCTCGTCGTGGGCCGCAAGGGCATCGAGGACGCGTACCGCACGGGCCGTGGTTCGATCACGATGCGCGCGGTCGTCGCGGTCGAGGAGATCCAGAACCGCCAGTGCCTGGTCGTCACGGAACTCCCGTACCAGACCAACCCCGACAACCTCGCGCAGAAGATCGCCGACCTGGTGAAGGACGGCAAGATCGGCGGGATCGCGGACGTCCGTGACGAGACCTCGTCGCGTACGGGTCAGCGCCTGGTCGTCGTCCTCAAGCGGGACGCGGTCGCCAAGGTCGTCCTGAACAACCTGTACAAGCACACCGATCTGCAGAACAACTTCGGCGCCAACATGCTGGCGCTGGTGGACGGGGTACCGCGCACCCTGTCGATCGACGCGTTCATCCGCCACTGGGTGACGCACCAGATCGAGGTCATCGTCCGGCGCACGAAGTTCCGGCTGCGCAAGGCGGAGGAGCGGGCGCACATCCTGCGCGGCCTGCTCAAGGCCCTGGACGCCATCGATGAGGTCATCGCCCTCATCCGGCGCAGCAACACCGTGGAGATCGCGCGTGAGGGCCTGATGGGCCTGCTGGAGATCGACGACATCCAGGCGAACGCGATCCTGGAGATGCAGCTGCGCCGGCTGGCCGCCCTGGAGCACCAGAAGATCACCGCCGAGCACGACGAGCTCCAGGCGAAGATCAACGAGTACAACGCCATCCTGGTGTCGCCCGAGCGGCAGCGGCAGATCGTCAGCGAGGAACTGGCGGCGATCGTCGACAAGTTCGGCGACGACCGGCGCTCCAAGCTGGTGCCCTTCGACGGTGACATGTCCATCGAGGACCTGATCGCCGAGGAGGACATCGTCGTCACGATCTCCCGCGGCGGCTACGTGAAGCGCACGAAGACGGACGACTACCGCTCGCAGAAGCGCGGCGGCAAGGGCGTGCGCGGCACGAAGCTCAAGGAAGACGACATCGTCGACCACTTCTTCGTGTCGACGACGCACCACTGGCTGCTGTTCTTCACCAACAAGGGCCGCGTCTACCGGGCGAAGGCCTACGAGCTCCCGGACGCCGGCCGGGACGCGCGCGGTCAGCACGTGGCCAACCTGCTGGCCTTCCAGCCGGACGAGCAGATCGCGCAGATCCTGGCGATCCGTGACTACGATGCCGCGCCGTACCTGATTCTGGCCACGAAGGGCGGTCTCGTGAAGAAGACCGCGCTGAAGGACTATGACTCGCCCCGCTCCGGTGGCGTCATCGCCATCAACCTGCGCGAGACGGCGGACGGCTCGGACGACGAGCTGATCGGTGCGGAGCTGGTGTCGTCCAAGGACGATCTGCTGCTCATCAGCAAGAAGGCCCAGTCGATCAGGTTCACTGCGACGGACGAGGCGCTGCGCCCGATGGGCCGTGCCACTTCGGGTGTGAAGGGCATGAGTTTCCGTGAGGGAGACGAACTTCTCTCGATGAATGTCGTCAGGCCCGGTACTTTCGTGTTCACTGCCACTGACGGCGGGTACGCGAAGCGGACTCCCGTCGACGAGTACCGCGTTCAGGGTCGTGGCGGCCTGGGTATCAAGGCCGCCAAGATCGTGGAGGACCGGGGCTCACTGGTCGGTGCGCTGGTGGTCGAGGCTACGGATGAGATCCTTGCCATCACGCTCGGCGGTGGTGTGATTCGTACGCGAGTCAATGAAGTCAGGGAGACGGGCCGTGACACCATGGGCGTCCAACTGATCAATCTGGGCAAGCGCGATGCCGTTGTTGGCATCGCCCGTAACGCCGAGGCGGGTCGCGAGGCCGAAGAGGTCGACGGTCCCGACGACGCCGACGGCGAGACTGCCGAGGCAGTGACAGCTGAGGCCACCACGGCCGAGGCGGCTGGTGAGAGCACTGTCGAGGGCACGACGTCCTCGACCGGGGAGCACGAGGAGTAAAGCGTGAGTGGAGCCACGGGCGCCGGTTCGGCCGCTTCCGGAGCCGGCGCGAACGGTGCCCGTGGCCCTGCCACGGACTCCCAAGGGGGCACTGTGACGGATACCCGGGGTCCTCAACCCCAGTACGAGGGTTACGCAGCCGGGCCGTTGCCCGGCGAGCGGGAACCCGCACCGGGCCAGGCGGGGCCGTACCACCCGCCGCAGGCCTACCCCTCGCCTCCGGGCGGGACACAGGGTGGCCGGCCCCACGGGGCCCAGCAGGGCTCCGCGCCGGGCGTGGGCACTGCACAGGCGTCCCGTAAACCGCGGACGGGGGCGCGGACCACTCCGCGTACCCGTAAGGCGCGTCTGCGGGTGGCCAAGGCCGATCCGTGGTCGGTGATGAAGGTCAGCTTCCTGCTGTCCATCGCGCTCGGCATCTGCACGGTGGTGGCGTCGGCGGTCCTGTGGATGGTGATGGACGCCATGGGCGTCTTCGACACCGTGGGCGGCACGATCAGCGAGGCAACCGGCTCGAACGAGGGCAACGGCTTCGATCTGCAGGCGTTCCTGTCGCTGCCGCGGGTCCTCGTCTTCACCTCGGTCATCGCGGTGATCGATGTGGTGCTGGCGACCGCACTGGCCACGCTGGGTGCCTTCATCTACAACTTGTCGGCCGGCTTCGTGGGCGGTGTCGAGCTCACGCTGGCCGAGGACGAGTAGCCGCGAGGGCATCGATTTTGGGACTGGCCACGACGTGCGCTAATCTTCAGAAGTCAGCGCACAGCGCGGCGGGGCTATAGCTCAGTTGGTTAGAGCGCATCCCTGATAAGGATGAGGCCACAGGTTCAAATCCTGTTAGCCCCACCAGTCCAAAGGCCCCCCACCGGCAACGGTGGGGGGCCTTTGACATCTACGGCTGACATCAGCCGATCAATGGATCTTCCAGCAGTTCGGCGAGCAGCGTCACGGCTTCCCGCTCTCCGTCGCCCACTACGTGGGTGTGGACGTCCATGGTCATGCTGATCTGGCTGTGCCGGAGGATCGCTTGGGCGACCTTGGGGTGCACCTTGAGGAAGGCCAGCAGGGTGCCGCAGGTGTGGCGAGCCAGGCGCACGGTGATCCGGCGGACGCCGGCGCGCTTCACCAGGGCGTTGAAGCTGCGGGAGAAGCCCACAGGGTCGATCAGGCCGCCGCGCTCGGAAGAGAAGATCAGCTCTTCCCCCGGCTTCTGGTGCCACTGGTCCCCCACGATCTTCCGTTCCAGGTCTTGCAGCGTCCGGCGCTCCTCCAGGGCGCGGGCGCAGAACTCAGGCAGCGGCAGCACCGCGTGGGAGGACTCGGTCTTGAGGTCTTTGATGGGAGGGGCGCCGTTCGCGGGTGCCGGCGGATTCGTGGTGAGCGTTGTGGGCTCCCATGCCGACCACCTTCGACCCAGGCAGAGCCGAGCAGTCGCGGCCCAGGGCGTCAAGGTCGTTCGTACAGTGGCGCGCTCCACCTTGACGCCCTGAACCACGACCGCTCCACGGTGTGTGGGTCGAAGGCGGACGGGATGGGAGCTGGGGTGAGTGGTGAGTGAGGCTATCGGTACCGTGCAGCTCTCGGAGCGGACGACGACAGGGACAACATGGGCGAGAACGCACCGCATCAAGACTTCCGGGTCGGCGACGTCCTGCGTGTGAGCTGCCCGCAGACGCAGGGTCGAGTGGCCGAAGTGTCTCGTTTCTATGCCTCGGTCGAGTGGCCATGGGCCGAGATCGATCCGGAATCTCAGGTCAGGTGGAATGGCCGGAGAGCCTTCGCGGTGTCGGCCGACTCCTCGGAATGGACCATGAGCCTGTTCAAGACCAACCCTGAGCCGTGGAACCTGCACGTTGGTGACAGCTGCCTCGTGGGCATACCTGAGACGCTGGTGCGGATCATTGATATCGGCCGCTACGACCCTCCACAGGATGTGGGCTGGCTTCCCCGCCCACACACGATGCTGGTCGTAGTGCCTGCCGACTACCCCGACGAGGCTCTCTCCGAGGACGAAGGAGACACGATCGACCTTGACTCAGCGGCCCCGCTGACCATCGAGCTGGTGTCCCGGAGCTGACCCAAACTGTCTTCATGTCAAGGGCGCCTGGATCGTCTGACACCAACGCCTGACACCAACAAGCGCGTACGGCGCCGACCAACGCCGAACCTCAGCGGCAGCCGGACCAGGGTCCAGCGGACGTTCATCGCGGTCGACAGACCACCTCGATCGACCTGATAAGGATGAGGCCACAGGTTCAAATCCTGTTAGCCCCACAGTGACAACAGAAGGCCCGGTCTCTCTTCGGAGAGACCGGGCCTTCTGCGTTTGCGGAGTGGGACGGGGTGGGGGATTGGGTGGGGGTTCGGGGAGCTCCCGTCCGTGAACTTCGGTTCCGGCGCCTGGCGTCCGTGCCCGGCGTCCAGCGTTCAGTGCCTGGTGCCTGGTGCCTGGCGCCCATGTTCAGTGCCTGGCGCCGCTGCCTGGTGTCTGGCGTCTGGTGTGTGCCGCTCTGGCTCCCGGCGTCCGGTCACCCGGTCACTTCGGTCGCTTCAGCCGCTTCGGTCGCTTCGGTCGCTTCGGTCACTTCGTCAGGCGCCCGGTCACTCCGGCCGCTCCGGTGGCGGGTTCGGGCCGATGTGGTGCTGTGGCGGGTGCGCCGTGGTGGGCGCACGGAGAAGCCCCCGTCCGGTGTGAACCGGCCCAGGGGCTCTGGAGGTCAGGTGCGCCGCTCTCAGGGTGGCAGCAGGGATGCGTCGCCCGCCGGGGCACCGTGTGAGGCGCGGGCGGTGCTGGTGGTGTTCGCGGTGTCCGTCGTGTCTGCGGACAGATGGCGGGTGGCGGGTGAGGAGCCGTGCGCCTCGGCGCGGATGCGCTGCTTCATCGTGGGTGGCAGCGCCCGGTCGCGCGGAAGGGTCCATCGCACCGACGGAGTGGTCGCGGTTGCCGCGGTCGCACCCGTGTGCTCGTGGTTCGTGGCCGCCGGCTCCGTGACCGTGGCTTCCGTGGCCGAGGCGGTGGAGCCTGCGAGGCCCAGTGCGGCGAGAAGTGCGAAGAACGCGGTGATGAAGGCGGTCCAGATGTTCTTGGCCTTGTAGGTGCTCATGGCCCCTCACTTTCGGTGGTCCGGTTTGCTTACCTTTCTGATGATGTGGATCCGGCTCGCGAATTCACGGACCGACGCTGCCGATGTGCCGATGTTCGGATGAACACCACTCGTATGGTGCAACCGGTCCGGATCGGCCGCGCGCGGTGCCTCTCAGGGGCCTCTCCGGGCCCTCTCCGGTGTTCGCTCCGGGGGCGGTGGCGGGAGTCGTCGCGGGGTGGTGACGGGTCGGTGGTGGGGGCGGCCCGATCCTCCGACGATCGCTTTTCCATAGGCCCCAGTTGGGTTGCGGGGAGGTCACCGGTCGATATCGGCCGGTGTGTATAGTCGGGCGGCAGAAGTCCCCTACGCCAAGGAAAGACGAGGTCGCGCGGTGAAGAAGCTTCTCCTGGTCGCACTGGCCGCCATCGGCGGGCTCCTCGTGTACCGCCAGATCCAGGCGGATCGCGCCGAGCAGGATCTGTGGACGGAGGCGACTGACTCCGTGCCCGCAGGTTCGGGTGTGTGAGGCAGAACAGTCTGTTGCGGGCCCCGGTCGCTTGAGCGGCCGGGGCCTCGTGCTGTTGCGGGACCGTGGCACCTGTGCCCTTGAGTTCGCTTGTGCACATCAAGAGCTTGCTTGAGCAAAGCGGCTGGGAGTTTCGGTCGAGGGCCACGGATGAGGGCACACCGTCATCACCGAGGGGCACGGGCGGCGACATCGATCAGCGTCGGCGGGGCGCTGTACCCCTGGTGGCAAGCGCGCAGCTGGCTGTGGCGGTGCCCGGGGAGGCTCCCGCCGCTTCGTGGGCACGAGAAGCGGTACTACGCGGTTGATCTGGACGCCCTGTCCACCGTGGACCTCGCGGCGGTGGTGCGGCGGCCGGGGGCGGCCGTCGACACGTTCGACGCGCTGAGCGCCAGGATCGAGTACGAGGAGCACGGCTCCTGCGGGGCGGACACCCAGCGCTTCCGCCAGAAGGCGGGCGTGGCCCCGCTGGCATCGGCGGTCGCCCGTATCCGCTCCGAGGGCGGCACCCGCGACTGCGATCGTGCGGGCCGGTACCGGTTGGTGGTGGAGCGGGAGAGCAAGAAGGGCTCCGCTGCCGCGCGCCGGCCGCTGGAGCTCCTGTACGGGTCGGACGCCGCTGGCGAGGGGCGTGGCCACCGCCCGGTCCCAGGCGGAGTACGGCCGGTGGCAAGGAGGCCACGCTGCCGGTGGGCGATCCCCGCGACGCCCGGCGCGGCACCGGCTTCAACGATGCCAGGGAGATCGGGCAGGGCGTGTGGCGCGACCGGATCCTGCCGTCCCGAACGCTGGTACAAGGTTCCGGCGGGTGCGCTACGACGTGGAGTTCGCGAACGAGCCCACGGTGGACCGCACCTCCACCACGTACTCCTACGGGGCGACCCGGCTCTGCACACCGGCCCGCTACCCGCTCACCGGCAGCGGTGAGTTCACCTCGGCCACGATGTACAACGGCCGCCCTTCGGCCCTACGGATGGGCGGAGTTCCGGTCTCCTGGACCAACCGCCACGAGGGCCGGAACAATGTGCGGCCGGTGCATGCCGGGGGCGGTTTCTGCACAAGAAGGGCGATCCGACGGCGTCCGGAGACAGCGGTGGTGCCGGAGAGGCAGGATGGACCGGCATCGCGGCTGCCGCCGGGGCTGCCGTCATGGCTGTGCTGGTCGCCGTGTTCGTATGTGTACGCAACCGCCGCGGGGCAGCCGCACGGATGACGAGGGGAAGCGCGTGATGAGGCAGCGCAGCAGGGGCCGGGCGACGCTGGCCGTGGTCGCGGCGATGTGCGCGGTGGCGGCGCTGCCGGGACAGGCGTACGGAGCCGGTGAGTCCACCACGTACATCTTCGCTCCGCAGGCGAAGGCGGTGAACGGTGCTGCGGTCAATACCGAAGCGGCGGAGCTCAAGACCGGTTCGGTCTACCGGAGTTCGATCAAGTTCGGTGAGAAGCTCTACTACCGGCTGAACCTGGACGAGACGACGAACGCGTACGTCTCGGCCGTCGTCGTGCCCAAGAGGGGCGACAAGGTCGCCTACGGGGACGGCATCACGATCAGCATCAGGGACCAGTCGAACCTGGAATGCGGCTCGCAGAACGCCCGGTTCCAGTCCGCCGAGTACCCGCGTCCCATCGCCGCGTACGCCTACCGGAACGTGAAGAAGGACAGCAGCATCTGCAAGGATCCCGGTGCGTACAACGTCCTGATCGAGCGGGAGAGCAAGGACACCTCGGGGCGCGGGGACTGGGAGCTGGAAATCCGGTACGTGTCTGAGCCGCAGCTCGCGAAGGGTGCGTCGACGGGGACCGAGGCGCCGGACGAGTGGCCGTCCGCATCGCCGACCCCGCCCACCGCGGCCAGCGACAACCGACGGCACGGCGGCAGCGGTTACTACGACGCGACGAGCCTGACAACCGGTGAGTGGAAGGACGAGGTCGAGCCCGGACAGACCCTCTTCTACCGGGTTCCGGTGGACTGGGGGCAGCAGATCTTCGCCACCGCGGGTCTCGGCAACAGCACCCTCCCGGACGAGAACGAGTACATCAGCAGCGCGCTCGCGATGTCTCTGGACAACCCGGCGCAAGGCCATGTGGACGCCGCGTCCCCCATGTCCTACTCGGGCAAACCGGCCTCCGTGTCGCTGGATCCGGTGCCTCCGGTGGCGTACCGGAACAGGTTCGCCTCCGCCACGGGCGTCAGCGCGATGCGCTTCGCCGGCTGGTACTACCTGTCCGTCACGCTGAACCCGGAGGTCGGCAAGTTCTACGGCTCCGAGCCGTTCCCGCTGACCCTCACGGTCACGGTCAAGGGGACGGCAGGGCCCACGCCGTACGAGGGCGATGCGGGCATCTTCGGCGTCACACAGGACGACCAGGACATGGCCAGGAGCGGGCAGAGCGGCGCGCAGGCCGCCGAGAGCAGGAGCAGCAGGATGAAGCTGCTCGGCGCGGCCGGCATCGGGGCGGGTGCCGTGCTGGTGCTCGGGCTCGGCGGGTGGACGCTGCTCGCACGGCGCAGGCAGGCAGCGGCCGCGACACCGGCCGGGACGGGCGACGTCGGACAGCAACAGCCGTACGGGGGGCCGCCGCAGGCCTGGTAGCCGGATGGTCCGATGGCCGGGCGTCCGGGCGCCCGTCCGGGCGGGCGGACTGCTGGACGGGAGTTTCTGTCGCTCAGGCCTGGGTCAGCGCCCAGATCCCCACGGCGAAGCAGATCAGCGCCACCAGCAGCACCGGGACCGCCACCTTCGTGGACGGTCCCGGCCGCTTGTCCGGAGCGTGCGCCGCGGTGCGCGAAGGCGGCGTTACCTGGGACGACGACGACGGCGGCTGGCCGAAGTACGGCGGAGCCCCGGCCCCGGAGACTCCCGGTCCGGCAGCGGGAACCTGCAGATGCTGAGCGGTGTAGGCACGAGTGAGAGCTTGCTCGTGCTGCAGCGCGGACGTGGGGGCCTGTGAAAGGTCCGGTGCGGCGGAAGCGGGGAAGGGGGACGCCGGGTGCGCCGGATGCTGAGTGCCGGGCGGGGTGGGAGTGCCGGGCTGCGCAGCCTGAGGCGTGGGGGCGGGGTACTGCGGGGGCGGCGGGAGGTGGAAGCTGCCCGTCTCCGACATCGAGACCGGAGGCTGCGCGTACGACTGCTGTACGGCTTGTTGGCCGGTCTGTTGGCCGGTCTGCTGTACGGCCTGTTGCGTGAGTCCCTGCGTCGCCTGTGCCTGCTGGAGATCCGGGCGGCCGGGTAGCTGGGTGGCCGGTATGGGCCCTGCGGGACCGAAGCCCTCGGGCAGCGGGCCGATCTGGTCGAAGACCTCCACCGGCTCGTCGTCGAAGCCGGGATCGGGCAGCATCTCGACCGCGGCCGTCAGCGCCTTGCGCGCGCCCGTGGCCGTACGGAAGCGGGCCTGCGGGTCCGGTTGCAGCAGCCCTGCGAGCACCTGCCAGAGCGGCTCGGGAATGCCCTGCGGAGCGCTGGGCGTGCCGTGCGAGGCGAAGTGCTCGACGAGTGCCTGCGAGTCGGGCTTCTTCCCCTGGAGCAGATACAGGGCGACCAGGCCGACCGCGAAGAGGTCCGCGGGGAAGTCCGGCTCCGAGCCCATCATCTGCTCGGGCGCGAAGTAACCCGGCGTTCCCACCACGTAGTTCGTCTCGGTGAGGCGCGGCTCGCCCTTGCGCATGGAGATACCGAAGTCGGACAGCCGCAGATGCGGCCGGCCGGTGCCGGTCGCCTCCATGAGGATGTTGGCGGGCTTGATGTCCCGGTGCACCACCCCCTCGGCGTGCACCGTCGACAGCCCGGACAACAACTGGTCGAGCAGTGTGCAGACGAACCGAGGGGGCAACGGGCCGTAGTCACCGATGACATGGGCCAGCGAACCGCCGCTGACGAGGTCCATGGTGAACAGGACCTTGTCGTCGTCGGCGGCCCAGCTGGCCGGAGCGAGCACATGCGGATGCTCGATCCGCAGTGCCTGTTCGCGGACGAAGCGCAGCAGCGTGTGTGCGTCGCTCTGCTGCAGCACCTTGGCCGCCACATAGCGGCGACGCCGGTGGTCCCAGGCACGCCAGACAGCGCCGACCCCACCACGTCCGATCGGATCGATCAGCTCGTACCGACCAGCGAAGACCTCACCCATTGCGCTGCGCTCGCTCCCCGTTCCTGCACTTGGCCCGAGCACGTGCCCGGGCCCGGATACTGCGGCTGCCGGGTCCGTACCCGGTCAAGGGCCTGCCGTTCGGATCAGGCCCTAACTCTGGTGCCCCTCGTAGTGCGCCACCGCGTCCGCGGTGCGTCCTGCCCCGTACACCCTGAGGAACTCTGCCAGCTCCGGGTGCGTCGGGGCGAGGGAGTCCGCGGCATCGATGATGTCACCGGCGGCCGCGACGGACCGGAGCAGCGACTGGATCTCGCGGACCACACGGCGCACGGTGGGTGCCCCGCCGGTCGTTGACGTCTGACCGGTATTGGTGAGCACGGAGCCGCCCTGGGACTTCTTGATCTCTTCCATGCGGTCGGCGGCCTCTCCCGCGCTGACGCTGCCGTCCGCCACCTGACTGGCCAGCTCCTGGAGTGCCTGGACGCGCTGGACGACGGCCGGATTGCCGATCTTCGCCCGCTGACCGCTCATGAGCTGGGAGAGCATGGGAGCGGAGAGTCCGAGTACTGCGGCGAGCCGGGCCTGGTTCAGGCCGAGATCATCGATCAGCCGACGGAAGAGCGCCCCCAGCGGCTCTCCGTACCAACTGCGCTGAAGATCCCTGGCTCTGGCCGTTGCCTCTTGCTGCGCTGCATCCATTGCGTCTCCCCTTCGCTGCGGCTTCGCTGCTGCGAACCACGACGAGCATCTTACGGAGCGTGGTCGTCGACCGGGAGCCCCCGTCTTTTGGAGGATTCGGCGAATCAACCGGTACTCTGGTCTGCGGCGGTGACCACGATGCCGATGCGTCGGGTGCTGCCTACTTTTCGGGGCCTTAGCTCAGTTGGTAGAGCGCTGCCTTTGCAAGGCAGATGTCAGGAGTTCGAATCTCCTAGGCTCCACATCATCAGAACCCCCTTGACCTGCGGAAACGCAGATCAAGGGGGTTCTCGCGTTCATGACGTCGGCACCGTGTCGGCAGCGGTCTGATTGGCGGTGGCTTCCATGGCGCACATCAAGACATGGGGCAAGAGCGACGGAACGGCGAGCCGCATCGTCATGTGGAGAGCCGGTGGTGCCCGCACCAGCAAGCAGGAGTCGGAGATCTTCGAGGACCCTGAATCTACGAATGTCTCGCGGCGATGCCCAGGATCTTGGCGAGACCATCCCGGAGACAGGCTTTCGGTGGGGCGAGGCGACCGCGCTTCAGCCCCGTGACCTCCCTCGGCGCAACGGCCGCCCCGCCATCCGCGTGCAGAGGGCTTGGACAGTCCGGAGCCAGTCCGACGGCACTGCTGAAGGCAGACGCCCGCCTGCCGTGCTGACGGCCGGGTCCACCGGGGGCCTTGGCGAAGCCGGAGACACCGGACCGATTCCGACGGGCCGGAGATCCCACGTGCTCGAGGCGGTGGTGTCACCACGCGTCGTGGTGGCCGATCACCCGGAAACTGGCCACGACCCCGTCGTCGACGAAGACGCTTCCTTGGCCGGTCCGGGGGGCGACACCGTGGGTGGCGCCGTAGGGGCCGACCGTGGCCACCGGAGAACCGCTGTCGCAGTTGAACCCGCGGTAGACCTCCACGGTCTCCTCGCTTTCGTTGTAGATGCTGAAGCTGGTTGAGCCCAGCCCACTGGCCGCGGCGATGCAGCCCTCCGTAGGGGCGGAATAGGTCCGGTCGTTGAAGTGGATTCGTCCCTCCTCCCCGCCGCCGTGGCCGCGGTTCTCATGGCCACGGTCCTCATGGCCGCGGTCCTCATCCTCGCTGCCCCCGGCGCTGCCGGTACCAAGGGGAGCTGCCGCAGGGGCGGCCTGCTTGACCGGCGGGGCGGCCTTTTTGGCCGCAGGGGCGGCCCTTTTGGCCGGCGGAGCGGCCTGGGGGGATTCGGTGTGTGCGGCATAGGTGATGCCGGTGGTGGCAAAGACCGCTGCGCCTACCGCGGCGGCGGACACGGCGAAGATTCGCGAGGGCATGTCACTTCTCTCTGTCTCAGAGATGTCAGCTCGACAGCCGACCTACGACGAACGTAGTTATCAGCTCTTTTGCTGTCATATCGGGACAACTGAAAGTGTGACATCAGGATGCTGATCGGGTGCAATCGTTTCCCTCGGCGCATATCCCGGCATTTCTGATGTGATGTCAAAATCGGGGTGCTGAAAGTGGTGCTGAAAGTGGTGCCGAAAGGGCCGCGCCGCCACCACCGACCCCGCGGCCTGCGACGCGGACGGTATCTGCACCATCCTCGCGCCCGTACAGGCGTAGCTCCCGCTGCTCCGGAGCGGTGCCGGGCCACGGAGTGCGACCTGGGCAGATGCTGCGCGGGGCCGTCCCGCCGTAGGCGTGGCGGCGTCGGTGATCGCCGGACACGCACAATGCCGCTGTGCCACCGTGGTGTCGCGCAATGAAGCCGCGGTCACCCCTTGAGGAGTGCGATGCCCACCCCCACCGACGAGCAGTACACGGCCGTCGAGGCCTTCCGGCGCGGAGAGCACGTCGTCCTGCAGGCGGGAGCCGGGACCGGGAAGACCACGACGCTGGCCATGCTCGCCGCGGCGACCCAAGGGCGCGGCCGCTACATCGCTTTCAACAAGGCCATCGCCGGCGACGCGGCCCGCAAGTTCCCCGGCAACGTGCTGTGCAAAACGGCGCACTCGCTCGCTTTCGGCGCCGTGGGCCGTAGCTACGCCTCGCGGATGGACGCTCCCCGGGTCCCCGGCTGGAAGACCGGTCTCCAGCTGGGCATCGCCGGCCACATGCGTGTCCGTATCGGCGAGCGGAACGTGACCAACAAGGCGCTCTCCTACACCGTGCTGCGGACCGTCACCCGGTTCTGCCAGTCCGCGGACCGCACCCTCCAGGGCCACCACGTCCCGCACCTACGCGGTATCGAAGCCGGAGATCTGCACGCCCAGCTCGTCGAAATCGTCCTGCCGTACGCGGCCAAGGCGTGGAAGGACCTGCAGAACCCTCTTGAAGGCGTGGTGCGCTTCGACCACGACCACTACCTGAAGATCTGGGCCCTGACCGATCCCGTGGTCAAGGCGGACTTCCTGCTGCTCGACGAGGCGCAGGACACCAATCCCGTCGTGGAGGGGATCTTCAACGACCAGCGTCACCACACACAGCTGGTGATGGTCGGCGATTCGGCTCAGGCCATCTACGGCTGGCGCGGGGCGCGGGACGTGATGAGTGATTTCGACGGCACTCAGCTGGCGCTCTCCCAGTCCTTCCGTTTCGGCTCGGCGCTCGCCGAGGAGGCGAACCGGTGGCTGCACATCGTCGACTCCCCGATCCGGCTCACGGGAACTCCCGCGATCAGTACGCGGCTGGAACGGGTCGAGGAGCCGGACGCGATCCTGTGCCGCTCCAACGTCGGCTCGATGCTCGAAGTGATGCGGCTGCTGGAGGGCGGCCGTCGGGTCGCCCTGGTCGGCGGGGGCGAGGCGCTGCGGGCCCTCGCACGAGCCGCCAGGGACCTCAAGGCCGGGAAGCGCAGCAGCCACCCCGAGCTGATCCTCTTCGAGTCGTGGGGCGAGCTCCAGGAGTACGCCGAGTACGACCCCTCCGGCCGTGATCTGCTGCCTCTTGTCGACCTGGTCGACGAACACGGCGTCGACGTCATCCTTGAGGCGGTCGACAAGCTGTCCGACGAACAGGGCGCGGACCTCGTGGTGTCCACCGCGCACAAGGCCAAGGGGCGCGAGTGGGCCTCTGTCCGCATCGGGGAGGACTTCACCGAACCGGCGGACCAGGAGGAGACGGACGCGGAGGGCAACCCGCTGCCCGGGGACATCGACGACGCCGAGGCCCGTCTGGCCTACGTGGCGGTCACCCGGGCCCGTCACCAGCTGGACATCGGCGGCCTGGGCTGGATCAACCAGCACCCCGACGGCAATCCGGGCGGCAATCCGGGCGGCATCCGCCCGGGGCAGGGCTCCGGACCCAAGCCGCTCTCTTCACCGTGGGACTTCTGAGCAGCACGGGTACACGTCCACGGGCACGGGTACATGCACACGGGCACGGGCACACGTCCACGGGTACACGCACACGGGCACGGGCACACTCCCACGGGTACAACGGACCGGCGCCGGAAGGCCTCATGGCCCACCGGCGCCCGTTCGCTGTCCGTTCGCTGTCCGTCCGTTGCGCCCGTGCTGCTCGGCCGTCGGCCGAGGTCAGGGGCGGTCGTCCAGGTCGGTGCCGTCCACGGCGTCCGGCCCGTCGGTCTCCGCGTCGGACTGCTCGTCCCGGGCGTCCGGGTCGAGGACCGTCGAGCCGCTTCCGTCGACCGAGGTCAGCGGGGCACGGTCGTCGACCTCGGTGGGGGCGGGCGGCTCGACCAGCCAGTCGGGGTTGGCCTGCTTGTCCCACCAGCGCCAGGCGACACAGGCACCGCCCGCCAGGATGCCGGTCACGACCAGCACCTTGAGAGCCTGGCCGGCCTTGGCCCGCCGCTCGTGCTTCCGGGCCAGTTTCCTGATCTCCTTCGCCGTGACCTGCCCGCGCAGGGCGGCCAGTGCGGCGGCGCTGCGGGAGCCGGCCTCCTCGGCGACCGGCTGGGCGACGGCCATCGCCTGCTCGAAGCGCGGGACGGTGTAGTCCGCGGCGCTCCGGGCGGCCTGCCGGGTGCGGAGCGCGGCACGCTGCGCGGCTTCGTCGACCTTGGGGGGCACGTGCGTGAGGGCGAGTTCGATACGTGGTGCTAGGTGCGCGTCGTACTGGTCGCGCGCTTGCTGAGCTGCCTTCGACATCGTCGGTGCGAGCAGCGTACGGGCCTCTTGTGCGTAGTGAACGGCTTGTTCCCTGGCCGTGTCGGCGTAGGGGGCCACCACTTCCGCGGCGTGCTGCACGCTGTCCCTCGCCGAGTCGGTTGCGGCGCGCACGCTGTCGATGCGGGTCACGGGATCCTCCTCCTTGGTGGCGGGTTGGTACTCCGCCTTTCCACCCAGTTCGAGATCATGCCTACAAGGGGCTTGTGCGGCACGCGGGGCGGGCATCCGGGTCATTCAGGTCATGAGGGACACCCTTGGGCAATGAGGTGCAAGGGGAGCCTGCTGACGACAATGCCACGGTTCGGCCCGGCACGCGCCGCTTCGTCACGCACTTGGCCGCATTCGTTCCCGCCGGACACGGCAGCGGTTGCCGAAGGCGGGGGTCCGGGAGGCGGGTGGCGGAGGGCAAACGGCCCGTGCGGCCCGGGCGGGCCGGACGCCGAGGGGTGTGGTCCGTGCGAGGATCGGTGAACGTCATCGAAGACTTACGGAAGGCAGATCGTGGCCGAGCAGCTTTACGCCACCTTGAAGACCAACCAGGGCGACATCGAGATCCGGCTCCTGCCGAACCACGCGCCCAAGACGGTCAAGAACTTCGTCGAGCTCGCCACCGGTGAGCGCGAGTGGACTCACCCCGCGACCGGCAACAAGTCCAAGGACCGGCTGTACGACGGCACCGTCTTCCACCGCGTCATCAGCGGCTTCATGATCCAGGGCGGCGATCCGCTGGGCAACGGCACGGGCGGCCCCGGGTACGAGTTCGGTGACGAGTTCCACCCCGACCTCGCCTTCACCAAGCCGTATCTGCTGGCCATGGCCAACGCCGGTCCGGGAACCAACGGCTCGCAGTTCTTCGTGACCGTGTCGCCGACCGCCTGGCTGACCGGTAAGCACACCATCTTCGGCGAGGTGGTGGACCCGGCGAGCCAGAAGGTCGTGGACACCATCGCGGCCGCGCAGACCAACGCGCGCACCGACCGTCCGGTGCAGGACGTGGTCATCGAGTCGGTCGTCGTCGAGACCCGCTGATCGCCGAACGTCGTCTTCCGGTCACGCTCTGATCGGAGCGTCCGGGAACAAACTGCCCTGCCCATCCGTACTTGATGACAGAACGGACGTGCAGGGCGGCTTCGTGTGCTCTGCCGCGATGACGAGGATCGAGGGGACCGGGAAGTGATTGGACCGATGGACCAGCAGCCGCCGGGCGAGCAGCCCCCGCCCGTCCCCGTGGAAGGCCCGGTCACCTGTTACCGGCATCCGGGCCGTGAGACATCGATCAGCTGCACCCGCTGCGACCGCCCGATCTGCCCCGACTGCATGGTCAGCGCCTCGGTCGGCTTCCAGTGCCCGGACTGCGTCCGCCAGGGATCCGGTACGGGACACAGCCCGGCCGCGAGCCGGCCGCGCACGATCGCCGGCGGCACGGTCGCGGCGGACCCCCGGCTGATCACCAAGATCCTGCTGGGGATCAATGTCGCGGTGTTCGTCGCGGTGCTGGCCAAGGGTGCGCTTCTCGACGATCTGGTGTTGCTGGGCCGGGCCCGTTTCTCCGACTACGGTCCGCTCGAGGGCGTCGCGGAAGGCCAGTGGTACCGGCTGGTGACGTCGATGTTCCTGCACCAGGAGGTGTGGCACATCGCCTTCAACATGCTGGGGCTGTGGTGGCTCGGCGGCCCGCTGGAAGCGGCCCTCGGCCGCGCCCGCTACATCACGCTCTACATGCTCTCGGGCCTGGCGGGCAGCGCCCTGACCTATTGGCTCGCCGAGCCGAACCAGCCCTCGCTGGGCGCCTCGGGCGCCATCTTCGGCCTGCTGGGTGCCACCGCGGTGCTCATGCGCCGACTGAACTACGACATGCGCCCGGTCTTCGCGCTCCTCGCGATCAACCTGGTCATCACCTTCAACCCCTGGGGCGGAATCGCCTGGCAGGCACATGTCGGCGGGCTGATCGCGGGCACGCTGATCGCGATCGGTATGGTGCACGCCCCGCGCGAGCGGCGGAACGCGGTGCAGTACGGCACCTGCGCCGTGGCCCTGGTCGTGGTGGTCCTGATCGTGGTCCTCAGAACAGCCTCACTGACGTAGGAAGCACGCCGTCAGCTCGATGTGGACCGTTTGTGATCGAAGTTGTCCACAGCGTGCACCTGATCTTGTGCATTCAGTGGGTATAACTGCGCCCCTTGTCGCTGAGCTGGCTTTTTCCAGCAGGGACAAGGGGCGTGCCGCCCCGAACAGGGGTGGATGCAGTCACACCGGCGTCAACGTTCGAGGAGTTATCCACAGATCGTCTGACCTTTTCCCCTGCCTGTGGATAACGCTGTGGGTAACTCAGGGCAAGGGTTGCGGGGCCGGTGCCCGCTGTCGTACTACGCGCTCCGCGGAGCTACTTCCACTGCGTGGAGACGCCGAAGCCGCCTGCGATGAAGCCGAAGCCGACGACGATGTTCCAGTTCCCCAGTGCCTTGATCGGCAGGTCGCCGTCGGTCACATAGAAAACGACGATCCAGGCCAGACCGATCAGGAAGAGCGCCAGCATGACCGGCGCCACCCAACTGCGGTTGGTCAGCTTTATGTTGGTTGCCTGCTTCGCCGGAGGGGGCGTGAAGTCGGCCTTCTTGCGGATACGTGACTTCGGCACGAGGAACTCTCCTGTCGATGCGCTGCGTTACCGCGCAGGGAACTGTTGGCTGACGCCGGGGCGTGGCGCGAGGGGGAAATCCTGCCTCCCCCGGGCGTCCGTTAGCGTAGTGCTTCCATGGCGCCGAAGGAGATAAGGGTACGTTGAGCAATTCTGCCGACTCTCCCCCCGGGCCGGTCCGGCGCACCCTCCGGTACCCGGTCAGAGTGCTCACCGCTGCCGTTTTCGCCCTGGCCGGCCTCATCTTCGTCACCAGCGCGAACACCGCCAAGGGCACCAACATCCGCACCGACTCCTCGCTGCTGAAGCTTTCCGACCTGATTCAGCAGCGCAGCGAGAAGAACGCGGGCCTGGAGGAATCCGCCGCATCCGTGCGCGAGGACATCGACACCCTTGCCCGGCGTGACGACGGCGGCACCAACGCGCAGGACGCCCGGCTCAAGGCGCTGGAGCGGGCCGCCGGCAGCACGAAGCTCTCCGGCCATGCCGTGTCCGTCACCCTCGACGACGCCCCGCCGAACGCCACCGCGAACCCCGGTTACCCCGATCCGCAACCCAATGACCTGGTCATTCACCAGCAGGACCTGCAGGCGGTCGTCAACGCCCTGTGGGAGGGCGGAGCCGCCGGTATCGAGGTGATGGACCAGCGGCTGATCTCCACCAGTGCGGTGCGCTGCGTCGGCAACACCCTGATCCTCCAGGGCCGGGTCTACTCGCCGCCGTACAAGATCACCGCCGTCGGTGACCCCGGAAAGCTCAAGCGGGCACTCAACGCCTCCTCGGCGATCCAGAACTACCTGCTGTACGTGAAGGCGTACGGGCTCGGCTGGAAAGTCGACGAGCGCCAGGCGGTGACTCTTCCCGGCTACTCGGGCACAGTGGATCTCCATTATGCGGAGCCGGTGAAGTAGTGAGCAGACGCGGGGAGGCCGACCGGTGTCGGTGCGACTGATCGTCAGGACGTTCAGCGAACTGTGCATCACGATCGGTGCCCTGATCGTACTGTTTGTGGTGTATGTGCTGTTCTGGACCGGAGTGAAGGCCGCCGGTGCGACCGAGGGGCAGATCGATGATCTGCAGCGCCAGTGGGCGCGGGGGACGGTGTCCGCACCCGCCCCGTCGGCATCGCGGACATCACCGTCAGCATCACCATCATCACCGAGTGCGCCGTCATCGCCGGGTCCGAAGAGCCCGGCTCCCAAGGCGTACCGCGACGGGAAGCCGTTCGCGATGCTCTACATACCCCGCTTCGGCAAGGGCTGGGAGTGGCCCGTCCTGGAGAACACCGAGGTCAAGACCTTGCAGAAGGGCCTCGGGCACTACCGCGGCACCGCCCGTCCCGGAGCGACCGGCAACTTCGCGGTGGCCGGCCACCGCCGCACCTACGGCGATCCCTTCAAGGACTTCCCCAAGCTGCGCCCCGGGGACCCGGTGCTGCTGACGGACGGGACGACGTGGTTCACGTACCGCATCGACAAGAGGCCCTACCGCACGGTGCCGAGCGATATCGGCGTCATCGACCCCGTCCCGCGCAAGTCCGGCTTCGACGGGCCCGGCCGCTATCTGACGCTGACCACCTGCGACCCCGAGTGGGGCAGCAGCCACCGCCTGATCGCCTGGGCGCACCTGGACGCGACCCAGCCCGTGACCGATGGAAGGCCGGCAGCTTTCCACAGCTGACCCACGGCCCTGCCCCGGCCCTTTAGTCTGGTCCCGTACCGAATGGAGGGGTCAGCATGTACGGCTGGATCTGGCGTCATCTGCCGGGCAACACGTGGGTGCGAGGTTTCGTCTCACTCGTGCTCGCCCTGGCGGTTGTCTACGTGCTGTTCCAGTACGTCTTCCCGTGGGCGGAGCCGCTGCTTCCGTTCGGCGATGTGACGGTCGACAGCGCGGGCCCGACGGGGGTCGTCCGATGAGTGCTCGCATCCTGGTCGTCGACAACTACGACAGCTTCGTCTTCAACCTCGTCCAGTACCTCTACCAACTGGGCGCGGAGTGCGAGGTGCTGCGCAACGACGAGGTGACCACCGCGCACGCCCAGGACGGCTTCGACGGCGTCCTGCTCTCACCGGGCCCCGGCACTCCCGAGCACGCGGGCGTCTGCGTCGAGATGGTGCGGCACTGCGCGGCGACCGGCGTCCCGGTCTTCGGGGTCTGCCTCGGGATGCAGTCGATGGCGGTGGCGTACGGCGGTGTGGTGGACCGTGCCCCCGAGCTGCTGCACGGCAAGACGTCCCCGGTGACCCACGAGGGCAAGGGCGTCTTCGCCGGTCTGCCCTCCCCCTTCATCGCGACCCGCTACCACTCGCTGGCCGCCGAACCGGACACGATTCCCGAGGAGCTGGAGGTCACCGCGCGCACGGCCGACGGCATCATCATGGGTCTGCGGCACCGGGAGTTTGCGGTCGAGGGAGTGCAGTTCCATCCGGAGTCGGTGCTCACCGAGCACGGCCATCTGATGCTGGCGAACTGGCTGGCGCAGTGCGGTGACGCCGGAGCCGTCGAGAGGTCGGCGGGGCTCGCGCCGGTGGTGGGCAAGGCCGTCGCGTGACCCCACCCCGCCACGGTCGCGACGCCGGTCAGGACGGCCCGCACGAAGAGGGGACGTACGGGGCGGCGGGCGCGTTCGAGGCGGCGGTCGGCCAGTTGGCGGACCCGTTGAACGATCCGCTGCCGGGGGAGCACGCCGCACCCTGGTTCCGGGCGGAGGACGTCTCCGCGGGGACGGCGGACGCGGGCGGCGGCGCGGCCGGCATCGGTACGCCGTCGGCGCAGGCGCCACACGGGCCGCAGGCGGCTCAGGACCCTCCGCGCGAGTGGTACGACCCCGAGGGGTTCGAACGGGACTGGTACGGCCACCAGGAGCCTGTGCGGGTGGCCCCGGCCGAAGTGCTTCCCCCCAACGACGAGACCGTCGCACTGCGGGCGCCGGACATCCGGCGAACGGTCCCCCGGGCGCGGACGGCACACCGCACGGAACCGGAACGCGGTTCGGCGGCCGAAGACGCCACGGAAGTCATGCAAGTGATGGCAGCCGTACCGTCCGGATCAGCCGCGGAACCTGTGGAATCCGCGGAAGAGGGGCCGAGGAGCACCGATGAGACCGGTGCCGGTGGCGGAAGCGGCGCGGGTCCGGGGACGGGCGCGGCCGACGCCGCGCCGAGTACCGGAGGCCGGGCCGAGCGACGCCGTGCGGCCGCCAAGGGCCACGGCCGCAGGCGTGCCGACCCGCAGCCGGGACCGGCCTCCGGGCCGGCGTCGGCCACGGCGTCCGAGCCGGCCGCCCCCGCGAAGCCGATGTCGCGCGTCGAGGCGCGACGGGCGGCGCGGGCGGCCAAGGACAGCCCGGCCGTCGTGGTCAGCCGGGTGGTCGGCGAGCTGTTCATCTCGCTGGGCGTCCTGATGCTGCTGTTCGTCACGTACCAGCTGTGGTGGACCAACGTGCGCGCCGACCAGATCGCCGGCAACGAGACGCACAAGATCCAGGACGACTGGGCCAGCGGCAAACGCGCCCCCGGTGCCTTCGAGGCCGGGCAGGGATTCGCCATCATCCACATCCCGAAACTGGACGTGGTCACCCCGATCGCCGAGGGCATCAGCAAGGACAAGGTCCTCGACCGCGGCATGGTCGGCCACTACGGCGAGACGCCGCTGCGCACGGCGATGCCGTCGGCCAAGCAGGGCAACTTCGCACTGGCCGGCCACCGCAACACCCACGGCGAGCCGTTCCGCTACATCAACCGGCTGCGCCCCGGCGACCCGATCGTGGTCGAGACGCAGGACGCCTACTACACGTACGAGATGACGAGCGTGCTGCCCCAGACCTCGCCCTCCAACGTGTCGGTGATCGGCCCGGTGCCGCCGCAGTCGGGATTCACCAAGCCTGGGCGGTACATCACCTTGACGACCTGTACACCCGAATTCACGAGTACGTACCGATTGATCGTCTGGGGCAAGATGGTCGACGAACGGCCGCGCAGCAAGGGAAAGCCCGACGCGCTCGTGGGCTGAACGGGCCGAACATCATCAGGACGGGGACGGTGCGGTGGCAGCGAGGACCGAGGACCTAGAGCAGACCGGCGAGTCCGCGCCCCCGGTGCGGCGCAGGCGCCGCCATCCCGTCGCGACCGCGGTGAGTGGCTTCGGTGAGCTCCTGATCACCGCAGGCCTGGTGCTCGGGCTCTTCGTCGTCTACTCCCTGTGGTGGACGAACGTGCTCGCCGACCGCGAGGCCACCAAACAGGGCCACACCGTCCGCGACCGCTGGGCCGACGGCCCGGGGGCGCTGGACACCAAGGACGGCATCGGCTTCCTGCACGTTCCGTCGATGAAGAACGGTGAGGTGCTCGTCAAGAAGGGCACCGACACCGAGAACCTCAACGACGGCGTCGCCGGCTACTACACCGACCCGGTGAAGTCGGCGCTCCCCTCGGCCAAGCAGGGCAACTTCACGCTGGCCGCCCACCGGGACGGCCACGGGGCGAAGTTCCACAACATCGACAAGGTACGGACCGGGGACGCGGTCGTCTTCGAGACCAAGGACACCTGGTACGTCTACAAGGTCTTCAAGGAACTGCCCGAGACGTCGAAGTACAACGTCGACGTGCTCCAGGAGGTCCCGGAGGGCTCGGGCAAGAAGAAGCCCGGCCGCTACATCACGCTGACGACGTGCACGCCTGTCTTCACGTCGAAGTACCGCTACGTCGTGTGGGGCGAGCTGGTCCGTACGGAGAAGGTCGACCGCGACCGTACGAAGCCGGCGGAGCTGCGCTGACGCGCGTCCTCCTTGACCCGTCCGGTCAACAGCACAGGGCCCCGGTCACCGTTGCGGTGCCGGGGCCCTGTGCTGTTGTCCGTGGTGTGAGCACGGGCGGGTGGGACGTGGTTCAGTGCCGGAAGCCGGCGGGGCCGCCGAAGATGTTGCCGCCGCCCTCGATGGTGACCAGCTGGACCGTGCTGCCCTTGTCGACCGGGGTGTTGGGGCCCGGAATGCTCGTGACCACCTTGGCATCCGGCTTGTCGACCGAGTTGGGAGCGAGCGTGACCGCCAGCTCCATGCCCTCCAGCTGGGCCTTCACTTCCTGGTAGGACTTGTTGGTGATGTCACCGGGGATGGTGACCTGCTCCGGCTCCGGCGGACCCTTGGACACTTCCAGGATGATGGCGGTGTACTTGGCGACCCGCTTGCCGGGCGCCGGGTTCTGGTTGACCACCTGGTTCGCCGGCTTGTCGGAGTCGACCTCGCGCTTGGCGATGTTCGTGAGCCCGTTGCCGTTGAGCTGGGTGACCGCTTCATCGTACGACCGGTCGCTATTGCTCACATCAGGCACGACGATCAGTTTCTCCGTCGCGACCGACAGCTTGACCTCGGAGTTCTTCTCGGCCTTGGCGTCGCCCTTCGGGGACTGTTCCAGGACCGTGTCCGGCGTCTCGTCGGCGGACTCGACCGAATCGATGGTGACCGTGAAGCCCTGGTCCTCAAGGGTCTTGCGCGCGTCGTCCTTGGACTTGCCCGTGACGTCCGGGACGGTGACCTTCGGCGCACCGGTGGAGACGAAGACCGTGAGGGTGTCGCCCTCCTTCATCATCTCGTCCGTCGTCGGGGTCTGACGGCAGATCTTCCCCTTGGGCTGGTCCTTGCACGCTTCCTTCGGACCGGCCTTGAGCACGATGGTGCTGTTCTCGGCGAGCTTCTGCGCTTCCTTGAAGTTGGAGCCGACCATATTGGGCGCCTTGAACGCGCTGTTGTCCTCGCCGTCACCGCCGAAGACCGCCTTGCTGATCAGGACTGCCCCGATCAGCACCAGGATGCCCGCGACGACCAGCAGGATCGTCGAGGTGTTGTTCTTTTTCTGCCGGCGGCGGTCGGGCCGGTCGTCGTAGCCGTAGCCGCCGTCGTCCGGATTGACCGGGGGCAGCATCGACGTCGGGGCGCCGTTCTGGTCCGCGGGGCGCAGGGCGGCGGTGGGCTGGTCGTTGCCGTAACCGTCGTAGCCGCCATAACCGGCCGCGCCCATGGCCGCGGTGGCGGCGACCGGCTGGCCGTCGAGGCACGCCTCGATGTCGGCGCGCATCTCGTCGGCCGACTGGTAGCGGTAGTCCGGGTCCTTGACCAGGGCCTTCAACACGATCGCGTCCATCTCGGGCGTGATCTCGGGGTCGAAGTTGCTGGGGGTCTGCGGCTCTTCCCGTACGTGCTGGTAGGCGACCGCGACGGGTGAGTCGCCGATGAACGGCGGCCGGACCGTCAGCAGCTCGTAGAGCAGGCAACCCGTCGAATACAGGTCCGATCGCGCATCGACCTGCTCGCCCTTGGCCTGCTCCGGGGAGAGGTACTGGGCGGTGCCGATGACGGCCGAGGTCTGGGTCATCGTCATACCGGAGTCGCCCATGGCACGGGCGATGCCGAAGTCCATGACCTTGACCTGGCCGGTGCGCGTCAGCATGACATTGGCCGGCTTGATGTCACGGTGGACGATGCCCGCGCGGTGCGAGTACTCCAGCGCCTGGAGGATGCCGACCGTCATTTCGAGGGTGCGCTCCGGCAGCAGTCTGCGGCCCGAGTGAAGCAGCTCTCTGAGCGTCGAGCCGTCGACGTACTCCATGACGATGTACGGGATCGAGACCCCGTCGACGTAGTCCTCACCGGTGTCGTAGACCGCGACGATCGCCGGATGGTTGAGCGAGGCGGCGGACTGGGCCTCACGGCGGAACCGGGCCTGGAAGGACGGGTCACGGGCGAGATCCGCCCGCAGCGTCTTCACAGCGACGGTGCGTCCGAGCCGGGTGTCGTGAGCGAGGTAGACCTCGGCCATGCCACCACGGCCGAGCACCGAGCCCAGCTCGTACCGGCCGCCGAGGCGACGCGGCTCTTCCATAACTGTTCCAGCCCTCTCCGTCAGTCCTGACCGCACCGGTGTGCGGTCCGGCGGTGTGCTGTTCGCGCATACGCTACCGGCCGCGCACTACCTGATCGGTCCGGAGTCCGGACCTGATATCCGACCGGTATCCGAAGACACAGGTATGACGCCTGGTGTGGCGGTCATCACTTGTCGGTGACGGCCTTCATGACGGCCCTGGCGATCGGGGCGGCCAGACCGCCACCGGAGATGTCGCCCCGGTTCGCATCGCTGTCCTCGACCACCACGGCCACGGCGACGGGAAAGCCCTTGTCGGTCTTGGCGTACGAGATGAACCAGGCGTACGGCTTCTCGCTGTTGTTGAGGCCGTGTTGCGCCGTACCCGTCTTGCCGCCGACGGTGACGCCGGGGATCTGGGCGTTCTTGCCGGTGCCGTCCTGGACGACCGTCTGCATCATCGACTGCAGGATCTGGGCATTCTCCGAGGTGAGCGGGCGGCTCAGCTCCTCCGGGGCGGTCTGCTCCAGGGTGTCAAGGCTGGGCGACTGGACCTTGTCGACCATGTACGGCTTCATCAGCTTGCCGTCGTTGGCGATCGCCGCGACGACCATGGCCATCTGCAGCGGGGTCGCGGCGGTGTTGAACTGACCGATCGAGGACAGCGCGGTCTGCGATTTGTTCATGTCCTTGGAGAACACCGAGGCGTTGGAGCGAACGGGGGTGAACTGCTCCTCGTTGAAGCCGAACTTCTCCGCCTCCTCGAGCATCTTGTCGTTGCCGAGGTCGGCGCCGATCTTGCCGAAGACGGTGTTGCAGGACATCCGCAGCGCCTCACGCATGCTGACGTTCTTGCAGGGGATGTTGTTCTCGTTCGTCAGTTGGGTGTTGGTGCCCGGCATGGTCCACGGCAGTGGGGAGTCGGTGTGCTGATCGGCCGAGGTGTACTTGCCGTTCTCCAGCGCGGCAGCCGCGGTGACCACCTTGAAGGTGGAGCCCGGCGGGTAGGTCTCGCGCAGCGCCCGGTTCAGCATCGGGTCGCTGGGGTTGTTCTCCTTCCGCAGCTTCTTCCAGGCCTCGCCGTCGGCGTTGGAGGAGCCGGCGATCGACGATGGGTCGTACGACGGGTAGGAGGCCAGCGCGAGGATCTTGCCGGTGGACGGCTCCAGGGCGACGACGGCACCCTTGCCGCGGTTCTTGAGGCCGTCGTACGCCGCCTTCTGTGCCGCCAAGTTCAGCGTGGTGACGACGTTGCCGCCCTGCTTCGGCTTGCCGGTGAGCATATCCAGGGTGTTGCGGAAGAAGAGCCGGTCGTCGTTGCCGGTGAGGATGCCGTCCTCAACTCCCTCGAGGAAGTTTCCGCCGAACGCCTGCGAGGCATAGCCGGTGACGGGCGCCCACATCGGGCCATCCTTGTATGTCCGCTTGTACTTCAGATCGTTGAGCCCGTTGCTCTTGGTCTCCGTCGACCCGGTGACCGGGGTGCCGCCGACGGTGATGTCGCCGCGCGGGGCGGCGTAGCGGGCGATGTTGACGCGGCGGTTGTTCTCGTTGCTCTTGAGGCTGTCGGCCTGGACGTACTGGAGCCAGTTGGCGCGGACAAGCAGCGCGAGAATCAAGAAGCCACAGAAGATAGCGATCCGGCGCAGGGGCTTGTTCACGTCCGGCCTTTCCACAAGCCAACAGGCGCGCCTGTTGCTTCAGTTTCTCGGGGCGCTGGTCTGAGGCGCTCATCCTTGGCTGCTTATCAGTCTAGAGGTAGTGGCTATGGGCGCAGGCAGACCCGTGACAGTCGCTCACCGGTAGACGCACCAGATGCTCAGAGGGTTCCGGGATATGCAAACGGCTTCCAGCTCAGCGCACGCCGGGCCGGAAGCCGCTTTGTTAGGAGGTTGCCGAGGCGCTGCTCAGCACTTCGGCACGGAGGCGCCGCCGGACACCCGGAAAACGAGTGACACCATCACAAAGGATCTTGAGGGATGTGGCAATGATCACACTGCAGTGGGGCCGGAGTTGCTGGGACGGACCACCTGCGTCATCTCGGCGTCGGGGCTGGGGGCGGGTGACGGAGCCGGTCTGCGGGCCGTGTCGCTGATGCGCAGCAGGATGCCGATCAGTGCCCAGTTGGCGATGACGGAGGATCCGCCGTAGGCCAGGAAGGGCATCGTCATACCGGTCAGCGGGATGAGCCCCATGACGCCGCCGGCGACCACGAAGACCTGGAGCGCGAGGGCACCGGACAGGCCGATGGCCAGCAGTTTGCCGAACGGGTCGCGGGCGGCGAGGGCGGTGCGTATGCCGCGTTCCACGATCAGGGCGTAGACCAGCAGGATCGCCATGAGGCCGGCCAGACCCAGCTCCTCGCCGAAGGTGGCGAGGACGAAGTCGGAGTTGGCAGCGAACTTGATGAGATCGGAGTGGCCCTGGCCGAGGCCGGAGCCGAGGGTGCCGCCGGATCCGAAGGCCCACAGCGCCTGCTGGAGCTGGTCGGAGTGCAAGAAGCCGTCGTGGGTCACCATCCGGCTGAGCTTGTACTCGCCCATCGGGTTGAGCCAGGCCTGGACACGCCCCTGCACGTGCGGTTCGAAGCTGGCCACGCCAACCGCTCCCGCCGCGGACATCATGAGACCGAAGACGATCCAGCTGGTCCGCTCGGTGGCGACGTACAGCATGATGATGAACATTCCGAAGAACAGCAGCGACGTACCGAGGTCGGTCTCGAAGACCAGGATGAGGATCGAGATCGCCCACACGACCAGGATCGGCCCGAGGTCGCGGCCGCGCGGCAGGTACAGGCCCATGAAGCGGCGGCTGGCCAGGGCGAGCGCATCCCGCTTCACCATCAGATAGCCGGCGAAGAAGATCGCGAGCACGATCTTCGCGAACTCACCGGGCTGGATGGAGAATCCGGCGACCGAGATCCAGATCTTGGCGCCGTAGGTGAGCTCGGCGCCGAGGCCCGGTACCAGCGGCAGTAGCAGCAGGATCAGCGCGCCGACCATGGAGATGTACGTGTAGCGCTGCAGGGCCCGGTGGTCCTTGAGGAAGATCAGCACGGCCGCGAGCAGCGCGATCCCCAACCCCGTGTAAATCAGCTGGCGGGACGCCGTCGAGCCGGCTTGGTGGATGGTCTGCAGCAGCTTGGACTGGTCAAGCCGCCAGATGACCACCAGCCCCAGCCCGTTGAGCAGTGTGGCCAGTGGCAGCAGCAGCGGGTCCGCGTACGGGGCGAACTTGCGCACCACGAGGTGAGCAACGCCGCCGAGCAGGATGAGTCCTGCTCCGTAACCGAACATGCCGGACGGGAGGCTCCCGTCGATGGCGAGGCCCACGTTGGCGTAGGCGAACACCGAGATGGCGATGGCGAAGACCATCATCATCAGTTCGGTGTTGCGCCGGCTCGGTGCGTCGATCGCGCCGATGGTGGTCGTGTTGGTGACAACGCTCATGGTGCTGAAGGCCCCCTACGGCTTTACTGCTTACCGCACTGCGGGACCAGCTTCTTCTCTTCCTCCGAGAGGCTGGGACCAGGAGTGGGAGTCGCTGAAGTCTGCTTGGTCTTGGTGGCGCCGGACGACGAGGACGTCTTGGTGGCGTCCGTGTCCGTACTGCCGGCCTGGCCCTCGTCGCTGGGGGCGTTCTTCTCGGCTGCGCGGCGCTGTGCGTCCTTCTTGCAGGCGGTCGCCTGGGTGGCGAGTTCGGTGATCTTCTCGCGGGCGTCGGCGAGGCTGCCCTCGGCGATGGTCGCCTCGACCTGCTTGCGCTGGTAGGGCGGGAGGTACTTGAGTTCGATCTCGGGGTGGTCGTTCTCCACCTTCGAGAGCGAGACCCAGGCGAGGTCCTGGCTGATGCCCCGGTACAGCGCGACGTTGTCGTTCTTCGCGCCGACGTAGAACTGGGTCTGGGTCCAGCGGTATCCGCCGTACAGACCGCCGCCGATGACGGCCAGGGCGAGCACGACGTACAGCGAGCCCTTGAGCCACCTGCGGCCGCCTGGCTTGACGAAGTCGTCGTCGGAGTAGGACCCGAAGGACCCGTCCGGCATTCCGTCGTAGCCGCCGTCGTCACCGCTGCCGGGAGGGCCGAAGCCGCCCGAGGGCGGCGGGACGGGGCGGCCGAGGCCGGCCGCGCGTCCGGCGGGGGTCTCCATCGCGCCGCCGTCGTTCAGCTGGGCGGCCTGGTTCTCCGCGACCGCGCCGACGATGACCGGGGTGTCGTTGAGCTGCGCGGCCAGGGTGTCGTTGCTGTCGACGTCGAGGACGTCCGCGACGATGCAGGTGATGTTGTCCGGGCCGCCGCCGCGCAGGGCGAGCTGGATCAGGTCCTGGATGGTCTCCTGAGGGCCCTGGTAGCTGGCGAGCGTCTCCTCCATCGTCTGGTGGGAGACGACGCCGGAAAGGCCGTCGGAGCAGATCAGGTAACGGTCGCCGGCCCGGACCTCACGGATGGAGAGGTCGGGTTCGACGTGGTCGCCACTGCCCAGTGCGCGCATCAGCAGGGAGCGCTGCGGGTGGGTGGTGGCCTCCTCCTCGGTGATCCGGCCCTCGTCGACCAGGCGCTGGACCCAGGTGTGGTCCTGCGTGATCTGGGTCAGTACACCGTCACGCAGCAGGTACGCGCGTGAGTCGCCGACGTGCACGAGGCCGAGACGCTGGCCCGTCCAGAGAAGGGCGGTGAGCGTGGTGCCCATGCCCTCCAGCTGCGGGTCCTCCTCGACCATCATGCGCAGCTGGTCATTGGCCCGCTGGACCGCCGTACCGAGCGAAGTGAGGATGTCGGAGCCCGGTACGTCGTCGTCCAGCTGGACGAGCGTGGAGATCACCTCGGAGCTGGCGACCTCACCGGCTGCCTGGCCGCCCATGCCGTCGGCGATGGCGAGAAGACGTGGTCCGGCATAGCCGGAGTCCTCGTTGCCTTCCCGGATCATGCCCTTGTGCGATCCGGCGGCGAAGCGCAGGGAAAGACTCATGCGCACCTCGCCCGTCGGTTCGGGGTACAGCCGGTCTCGAGCCACACTGCCCACCCTCCGGTCGGGAGCCCGCACGGGTCCGATGCCCGGGCCGCCGCGGCTCGCTCGCTCCGCTCGCTCATTGTCGTACTACTTCCGCAGCTCGATGACGGTCTTGCCGATCCGGATCGGCGCGCCCAGCGGAACAGGCGTCGGGGTGGTGAGACGGGTCCGGTCCAGATACGTGCCGTTGGTGGACCCGAGATCCTCGACGATCCACTGACCGTCACGGTCGGGGTAGATCCTGGCATGCCTGCTGGACGCGTAGTCGTCGTCCAGCACGATCGTTGAATCATGGGCCCGGCCCAGCGAGATGGTCTGCCCCTGGAGCGCCACCGTAGTGCCGGTCAGGGTGCCCTCGGACACGACCAGCTTGGTCGGTGCCCCACGGCGCTGGCGGCCGGGTTGCTGGCGCTGCTGCGGTGGTGCCGCGGCGGTTTGGCGTGCCTGTGGCGGGCGCGCGTCGGTGGCAGTGCGGCGTGAGCCGCGCTGCGTCACGCGCGTTCCGAACAGGTCGCTGCGGATGACCTGGACGGCCACGATCACGAACAGCCACAGAACAGCCAGGAATCCTAGCCGCATGACCGTAAGGGTCAGCTCTGACATTGCCCCCGCTTCACCCTTCGGCTTGCCGGTAAACGATGGTGGTGTTGCCCACGACGATCCGCGAGCCGTCGCGGAGCGTAGCGCGGGTTGTGTGCTGCCCGTCTACCACGATGCCGTTGGTAGACCCGAGATCCTGGATCGTCGAGGGCGTTCCGGTCCGGATCTCACAGTGCCGGCGGGAAACGCCGGGGTCGTCGATCCGCACGTCGGCGTCGGTGCTGCGGCCCATCACCAACGTCGGGCGGGAGATCTGATGGCGGGTGCCGTTGATCTCGATCCAGCGTCGCACCTGCGTGTTCGGCAGGGGGCTGGGGGTGGCCGGCGGGCGCCGGTCGGATGCGGGTGCCGCGGGCCGCCCGGCGCCCGGCGGTGGGGTCGCGGGCATGGGCGGGGCGGAGGTGGGCGGATAGCCGTAGCCACCGGGGGCCTGCGGGGCGGCGGGGCGCCCCTGGCCGGGACGCGTGGGCTGGGCGGGCTGTCCGGGCTGGTTCTGGAACCCGTGCTGGTCGGGCTGGCCCTGCTGCGAGGAACTCGACGCCAGAGTGCGGCTGCGTACCCGGTAGAGACCGGTGTCGAGGTCGTCGGCCTTCTCCAGATGGACCTTGATGGGGCCCATGAAGGTGTACCGCTGCTGCTTCGCGTAGTCGCGCACCAGGCCCGAGAGCTCGTCGCCCAGCTGGCCGGAGTACGGGCTGAGCCGCTCGTAGTCGGGGGCGCTGAGCTCGACGATGAAGTCGTTCGGGACGACGGTCCGCTCGCGGTTCCAGATGGTGGCGTTGTTGTCGCACTCCCGCTGGAGGGCTCCCGCGATCTCGACAGGCTGCACCTCGGACTTGAAGACCTTGGCGAAAGTGCCATTGACGAGACCTTCGAGACGTTGCTCGAAACGCTTCATGACTCCCACGGGGCACCTCCTCCGGTGTCGTCGTCCCTGTACTGCTTACTGATCGTATCCACGCGTCGGGAAATCGGCTGGTTCCCCTTGTCTGCACTGCAGATGAGTGTCCCCCCTCACACGGATCGTAGAGGCGGCCTCCTGACAGTGTCCCGCACCTTGGGTGCACTCAGGAGGAGTGGGGGGCGGCCGCTCCGGGTTCCCGTTTCCCGTCATGCGTTCGGCGAAACAAACGGATGTGAATCCACCCTGCCCAGCGTGCTAATCTTCCGGATGTCGCCAGGGGCTCGCACCGAAAAGTGAGAGATTCTGGAAACACCACTCATGCGCGAGTGGCGGAACGGCAGACGCGCTGGCTTCAGGTGCCAGTGTCCTTAGGGACGTGGGGGTTCAAATCCCCCCTCGCGCACAAGAGAGAAGCCCCGCAGACCACGGTCTGCGGGGCTTCTTCGGTTTGCTCTCCGGCTCGGGGCGGGTGGGGGTTGGCGCTGGTCTATGTGGAGATTGGGGCCGGTTGCCAGGGGATTGGTGCCGGGCTTGGTTTCACGTGAAACGCCCGATTGGTTCTCGCTGGAGCTGGAGCTGGAGCTGGAGCTGGAGCTGGAGCTGGAGCTGGAGCTGGTGCTGGTGCTGCCGGTTGCGTTGGGCTCGGGCGATGGTTTCGGCGCGCCTCAGGCGGCGAGCCGGGACGCGAGGGTCTTGGCCTTCTCCGCGGCTTCGCTGAACGCCTTGGCGCGGGAGGTGTCGGCGAGCGGGATGAGCTCGGCCATCTCCGGCTTGGTGCGGGCCAGGGTCAGCTCCGGGACGATGAAGTCGACCTCGGCGGCGAACATCGACGTCAGCAGCTTCGCCAGATAGTTCTGGACGAACTCGGCGTCCTCGCGCGGGGTACCGGGAGCGTAGGAACCGCCACGACTGGCGACGACCGTGATCGGGGTGTCGGCCACCGGGCTGTCGGGGCCGACGTTGTGGCCGGCGATGATCACGTGGTCGAGCCATGCCTTCAAGGTCGACGGAATCGTGAAGTTGTACATCGGCGCACCGATCAGGACCGCGTCCGCGGCGGCCAGCTCGGCGGCGAGTTCGCCACGCAGCGGGTGCTCGACGCCGGCGGCGACGGCCGCGGCGTTCAGGTGCGGCAGCGGCTCGGCGGCGAGATCGCGGTAGACGACCTGTCCGTCGGGGTGCTGTTCGCGCCAGGTCCGCACGAATGCGGCGGTGACCTCGCGGGACGCGGAGCCCTGGGGGAATACGGCGGAGTCGAGGTGCAGCAGTGTGGCCATGGGGGTCTCCACGGGTTTTGGTAGGGGAGGGGGGAGGTGGCGGCGGATCGGCGAGGCAAGGTACTTTTTTGTGCGCACCTAGTAATAACATAGTGGCTTACTAATCGTAAGCTCCCCACGCTCACGCAGTACCCTGGGCTCATGGCGGATCACAGCGAGCAGGCGTGCCGACAGGTCGACGGGAGCATCAGTCGCGTCTTCGAGCTGTTCGGCAAGCGTTGGACGGGGCCGATCGTCTCCGTGCTGCTTCAGCGGCCCGTGCACTTCGCTGATCTGCGGCGAGCGATTCCGGGCATCAGCGAGCGCATGCTCTCGGACCGGCTTTCCGAACTGGGGGCGGCGGGTCTGGTGGTCCGTGAGGTGGACGAGGGGCCCCCGCTGCGGGTTTCGTACCGCCTGACGCAAGCCGGTGCCGCGATGGAGCCCGCGCTCAAGGAGCTGGGACGCTGGGCGGAGACGCATCTGAAGGATGGTGGCGGCTGTTAGTTGTCCACAGGCGGGCCCGGTTCGTCATCCACAGGAGCAGACGGCCGCCGTTGAACGGCGGTACCGTCGTCCGTAGTTGATGTTGGACCGGGATGTCGGACGCCGGCCGCCGGAGGGCGTGCGGTGCCCGGTGGCTTTGGGCGGGGGCAGGAGAGCTGTGCGCCATGGGTGAGACCGAAGCGGAAGAGTCGGTACAGCGGGCTGTGAAGGATGATCCGCGGCTTCCGGTCGTGCCCGGGTTCGCCCGCCGCGCTCACCCGAAGGACCGGGGTGACCCGCAACCGCCCAGAGAGGCGGGCAAGGCGCTGCGTGAGCGTGTGCCCCGCTCCTCGCACGAGTCGCTGGCCCTGCCCGCGGGCCGGCCCGACGCGGTGCGGGCGGTCGAGGAGTCGAACCGGGGCCGGGTGCCCGCGCTCACGCCGATCCGGGTGGGGCGCATGGCTGCCACCCCGTTCGCCTTCCTCCGGGGTTCGGCCGGGCTGATGGCCCACGACCTGGTGGGCACTCCCGTCACCGGAGTGGAAGCCCAGCTCTGCGGTGATGCGCATGCGGCCAACTTCGGGCTGTACGGCGACGCGCGGGGCAACCTGATCATCGACCTGAACGACTTCGACGAGACCGTGGCCGGGCCGTGGGAGTGGGACCTCAAGCGCCTTGCCACCTCGTTGGTGCTCGCGGGCCGCGAGGCGGGCGCGGACGAGGAAACGTGCCGCAGGGGTGCGTACGACGCGGTGGGCGCC
This sequence comes from Streptomyces brevispora, assembly GCF_007829885.1. Lineage (NCBI taxonomy): Bacteria > Bacillati > Actinomycetota > Actinomycetes > Kitasatosporales > Streptomycetaceae > Streptomyces > Streptomyces brevispora. The sequence continues at coordinate 3,006,939 of NZ_VIWW01000001.1, read as the reverse complement.
TACCGGCGGACGATGAGGCTGCTGGCCAAGCTGCCCGCGCTCGACGCCTGGAATGCCGTCGCCGACGAGGAGCTCGTCTCGTACACGGACGCGCGGGATCTGCTCGGCACGCTGGAGCGGGTCGCGGAGAAGGCCCGTAACAACACCAGCGCCCGCTTCGCGGCCAAGTCCACGGAGGACTTCGGGGACGGCGGACGCCGGTTCGTCGACGCACCGCCGGTGCTGCGCCGGGTGCCGGACGCGGAGGCCGCGTCCGTGGCGGCGGGGCTCGGCGAGTATCTGGGCACCGTCTCGCAGGACCGGGTTCCGCTGCTCGCCCGGTATGCGATCCACGATGTGGCGTTCCGGGTGGTCGGCACAGGGAGTGTGGGCACCCGGTCGTATGTGGTGCTGCTGCTGGACCACCGGGGCGAGCCGCTGGTGCTGCAGGTGAAGGAGGCCAGGGCCTCGGTGCTGGCGCCCCATCTGCCCGCCGCGGGTTTCGAGGTGCCGGAGGTGGGACACGAGGGGCGTCGGGTGGTGCTCGGGCAGCAGCGGATGCAGGTCGTCAGCGACATCCTGCTGGGCTGGACGACCGTGGACGGGCGGCCCTTCCAAGTGAGGCAGTTCAGGAACCGCAAGGGCAGCGTCGACCCGGCGGCCCTGATGGCCGAACAGGTCGACGACTACGGCCGGATGACCGGCGCGCTGCTGGCCCGCGCTCACGCACACAGCGCCGATCCGAGGCTGATCGCGGGCTACTGCGGCAAGAACGACGTGCTGGACGAGGCGGTGGCGGCGTTCGCCGTGACCTACGCGGACCGTACGGAGGCGGACCACGCCGAGCTCGTGCGGGCGATAGGCGCGGGGCGCATAGCCGTCGAGCCGGGGGTGTGACGCCCGTTCCGCCGACCGCGCGTCCCCGGGGCGTGGGCGGTGGCCATACGCTGGACGGGTGACCCACGAAGCCGCCGGGGTGCCGACCACCCGGAACGACGATGACCGGCAGGACCACGACCGTCAGCACGAGCAGTCCGGCCGCCCTGCCGACGCACGTGCGGAGGCCGCTCCCACCGAGGCCCCGGCCACCGGTGCCGCAGCAGACGGTGCCCCGGCAGACGGTGCCCCGGCAGCCGACGCCGCAGAGGCCGGAGGAGCTGGTGGCGGAAACGCTGACGGCGGCGGCGGCGGAATCGCTGAGCAGGCGCGGCCCGAGGCGCGGCCCGAGGCGCGGCCCGAGGCGCGGCTCGCGCACGCTGTGCGGGTGGCCGAGCAGGCTCTGATCGAGTTCGAGATCGCGGTGGAGACCTTCCGGGTCGAGGTGGAGAACTTCTCCCGGCTGCACCACCAGCGGCTGGGCCCGATGTACGCGCGTCTCGACGAGCTCGATGCGCAGATCGCGGAGGCACGGGCCGCGAGGACCGGCGATCCCGAGGATCTGCGCAAGGCGCAGGAGGCGCGGGCGATCGTGATGCCCATGCCGGGTGTCGACGAGCTGTTCCACGACTGGATGGACTCCGAGGGGCTGTCCCCCGAGGCGAGCGCGATGCTGACCGAGCAGCCCGTCCGGCCGCCGAAGCGGGTCCGGCCGACCGAGGAGGCCCGCAAGCTGTACCGCGAGCTGGCCCGCAAGGCCCATCCGGATCTGGCACAGGACGAGAAGGAGCGGGCTCGCCGGGACGAGTTCATCACCCGCGTCAACGCCGCGTACGGGCGCGGGGACGAGGCACTGCTCAAGGAGCTGGCCCAGGAGTGGGCGGCCGGTCCGGCCGCTCCGGAAGCGGAGCTGGGCGAGGCCGACGAGCTCTACGCCCGGCTGAACTGGCTGACCCAGCGCAAGGAACTGCTGACGGTGCTCGCCCAGGAGCTGGAGCAGAGCGCGATCGGCGCCATGCTGCGGATGGCCCCGGACGATCCGGATCACCTGCTCGAAGAGATCGCCGATCAGCTGCTGGGCGAGGTGTCGCAGCGTGAGGCGGAACTGGCAGGTCTGGTGCAGTAGCGTTTCCGTTGACTTCGGAGCGTATTCACGAGAGAAGGCATGACCCATGAATTACGGCCCGCTTCCCACGGTCGATGTCGCGGCGGTGCCGGTGGACGGCTTCGTGCTGGACGTCCGGGAGGACGACGAATGGGCGGCCGGGCACGTCGACGGCGCCCTGCACATTCCGATGAGTGGCTTCGTGGCCCGCTTCGGTGAGCTGACCGCGGCAGCCGAGGACGGCCGCCGCGTGTATGTGATGTGCCGGGTCGGCGGCCGGTCCGCCCAGGTCACCCAGTACCTGGTGCAGCAGGGCATCGACGCCGTGAACATCGACGGCGGAATGCTCGCCTGGGACGGTGCCGGGCGCCCGATGGTCGCCGACAGCGGCAACCCGGCCTTCGTCGCCTGACCGGAACATCTTCGGCCCCGGTCTCTTCGGCCCCGGTCTCTTCGGCCCCGGTCTCTTCGGCCCGGGTCTCTTCCAACGGGGCCCCGTCCACCGGGGCCTCTTGGGTTGCGACCCTGCCACCGGGGCCTCTTGGACCCCGTTCCCGGGAGTCTTTCGGCCCGGGCCCCGTCCGGCTCCTCGGTGCGTTCAGTCGAGGGAGTGTGCGGCCAGTAGGTCGCCCAGTGCCTCCTCGTGGGCCGCGGCCGGGCCGAGGGAGAGCTCGATCTGCTTCGCCCAGGCGTGGAAGCGGTGCAGCGGGTAGTCGGTGTCCGCGCCGAAGCCACCGTGCAGGTGCTGTGCCGTCTGCACGACCCGGCGAACCCCGTCGGATGCCCAGATCTTCGCCACCGCGACATCGCCCGCAGGCGGCAGCGTGCCGCTCCCGCCGCTTGCGATCCGCCAGGCCGCCTGCCAGAGGGTGACCTCCATGGCCCGCAGATCGATGTAGCGGTCGGCGGTCTGCACGGCGACGGATTGGAAGGTCGCCACGGGGAAGCCGAACTGCTCGCGCTTTCCGGTGTACTGGCTCGTCATGGCCAGTACGGCCTTACCCAGTCCCAGCGCGAGTGCGCAGGTTCCGGTGGTGAGCAGCGCGTGCAGCCATTCCCAGGCACCGGCGGCGTCGATCAGCTCGCGGCGCCTGATCCGTACCGCGTCCAGCCGTACCTCGCCGAACAGCTCGCCGTTGGTGGATACCTGCTCGGCAATGGTGACACCGTCTTGGCCGCGGCTGACCAGGGCCAGGACGGCCCGGCCCTCCCCGGTGTGGGCGGGCACCGCGATCCAGTTCGCGGTCTGCGCCCACGGCACGGCCGACTGCACACCGTCGAGTACCCAGACAGCCTCGCAGCTGTTGCCGCCGTCGCCGTCGGCCCTGCTCGTGTCCCCTGTGGTCCCGCTCGTGCCCCCTGCGGCCCTGCTCGCGTCGCCGTCGGCCCTGCTCCCTGCGGCCCTGCTCGCGTCGCCGTCGGCCCTGCTCCCTGCGGCCCTGCTCGCGTCGTCGTCCAGGCGGGCCGTGACGGCGAGTTCGGCCGGATCGTGGCCGGAGCGCCCATTGGCCCCGACGGTGAGGACCAGCTCACCCCGGCCGACGGCGGGCAGCAGCTCGGCTGCCAGTGCCTCGTCGCCGTACCGCTGGATCGCCATCGCGACCGTGCACGTCTCCAGTACAGGGACCCGCGCCAGGACCTTCGCGGACTCGCGCAGCACCAGGCAGAGCGCGATCAGGTCGAGGCCGGCCCCGCCGTGCTCGGGCGACAGCGGCAGGCTCAGCAGATCCCCGGCGGCGAGAGCTGCCCACAGCGGCCTGTCGATGTCCTCGGCCACCGCACCCGGTACGAGTGCGGGGCTGGGAACCGCGTCGGGCACAACGCCCGAGAAGACCGCTCGTGCCGCCTCTACGGCTGCCTGCTGTTCCTCGGTGAAGTTGAAGTCCACTGTCCTGGCCTCCCGCGAACCGCTTTGCCCGTACCCAGACCTGACGGGTCGTCAAGATAGAACAGGTTCTACAAGAACGGAACAGGTGCGGGGCGGGGCGGTTCGATGCACGGGCGCGGCGACGCGCACCCGGTCACCGGTCGAAGTCGAGCTCCACCTCCCCGGTCACCGGATGGGACTGGCAGGCCAGCACATAGCCCGCCCCCGTCTCCTCCGGCTCCAGTGCGAAGTTGCGGTCCATCCGCACCTCGCCCGAAACCAGGAAGGCCCGGCAGGTCCCGCACACGCCGCCCTTGCAGGCATACGGTGCGTCCGAGCGGCTGCGGAGCACCGTCTCCAGCAGCGATTCGCCGTCCTGTACCGGCCACTTGCCCGAGCGGCCGTCCAGGGTCGCCGTGAGCGTGCTGCCGGACGGGCTCTCGATCCGGGGCCGTACGGACGTGCCGGGCCCGTCGTCGACGTGGAAGATCTCCTGGTGGACACGGGTCCGCGCGACGCCCAGACCGTGCAGCGCGTCCTCGGCGGCCCGGACCAGGCCGAGCGGGCCGCACAGATACCAGCCGTCCACCTCGGCCACCGGGAGCAGTGCGGGCAGCAGATCGGTGAGCCGCTCGCGGTCCAGCCGGCCCGAAGGGAGACCGGCCTGCTGCTCCTCCCGGGAGAGTGCGGTGACCAGCTGGAACCGGTCCGGATAGCGGTCCTTGAGGTCGGCGACCTCGTCCAGGAACATCGTCGACGCAGCGGTGCGGTCGCTGCGGATCAGGCAGAACGATGCGTCGGGCTCCCGGGCCAGCAGCGTCGCCGCGATGGACAGCACCGGGGTGATGCCGCTGCCGCCGACGACCGCCGCGAACCGCCCGGCGCGCGGCGTGAGCACGAAGCGGCCCATCGGAGGCATCGCCTCGACCTGATCGCCGACGGCCAACTCCTTGAGCGCGTACGTGGAGAACGCGCCGCCGTCGACGAGCCGGATGCCCACCCGCAGCCCCGGGTCGGCAGGCTGCTCGGTGGCCGGTGCGCAGATCGAGTACGAGCGGCGGACCTCCTCACCGTCGACGGTGTAGCGGACGTTGAGGTGCTGGCCGGGCTGATGGCGGAAGGTCTCGCGCAGTTCCGGCGGCACGGCGAAGTCGACGGCCACCGAATCGTCCGTGAGCCGTTCGATCGCGCTGACCCGGAGCGGATGGAACATCTACAACTCCTTGAAGTGATCGAATGGTTCGCGGCATGCCACACACCGGCGCAGGGCCTTGCAGGCAGTGGACGAGAACCGGCTCAGCAGCTCCGTGTCGGTGGAGCCGCAGTGCGGGCAGCGCACCGACAGGGTGAGCGGCACGGGCCCGGCGGAGGGGGAGGCCGCGTCGTGCGGCCGAGGCGGCGCTATGCCGAACTCTGTGAGCTTGCGCCGTCCTTCCGCGCTGATGTCGTCCGTGGACCAGGCCGGTGCGAGGACGGTGACCACGGAGACCTCGGTCATGCCGTGGTCGAGCAGCACGCGCTCGATGTCCGCGGACATGGTCTCTATCGCGGGGCAGCCGGTGTAGGTGGGGGTGAGCTGGACCGTGACGCGGCCGGGTGCGAGCACCTCCACCCCCCGGAGCACGCCCAGCTCCTCCAGGGTCAGTACGGGCAGCTCCGGGTCGGGGACGGAGCCCGCGAGGTTGCGCAGCTCCTCCTCCAGTGCCGTCCTGGTCACCATGACGCCCCCGGGTGGCTGCGGTGCAGGTGCTGCATCTCGGCGATCATCCGGCCGAAAGGTTCCGTGTGGATGCCCTGACGGCCCGCCCCGGCCGTCCAGCCACCGGACTGTGGTCCGGCCGGTACGGTCAGTGTGGCCCGTTCCAGTACGGCGGTGACGGAGGCCAGCCAGTCGTTCCGCAGGGTCTTCCACTCCACCTCCACGCCTTCGACGGGCTGGAACAGCTCGCCGGTGAAACGCCACAGTGCGTCCACCGCGTGCTGCATCCGGTCGTGGCTCTCCGGCGTGCCGTCACCGAGGCGCAGCGTCCACTGCTCGGCGTGGTCGCGGTGGTAGGCGACCTCCTTGACCGCCTTGGCCGCGAGCCCGGCGAACTCGCCGTCGCCGGCCGACAGCTGCTCGTACAGGCCGTGCTGGTAGACGGAGAAGTAGAGCTGGCGGGCGATGGTGTGGGCGAAGTCGCCGTTCGGCTGCTCGACCAGCTGGACGTTACGGAAGGCGCGCTCCTCGCGCAGATACGCCAGCTCGTCCTCGTCCCCGGCCAGGGAGAGCAGCAGGCGGGCCTGGCCCAGCAGGTCCAGGGCGATGTTGGCGAGGGCCACTTCCTCCTCCAGCACGGGGGCGTGGCCCGCCCACTCCGCCAGCCGGTGCGACAGCACCAGCGCGTCGTCGCCGAGGGCGAGGGTCGCGGTCACAGGTGCTTCACCCCGTCCGGGATCTGGTAGAACGTCGGATGCCGGTAGGGCTTGTCGCCGGCCGGCTCGAAGAACGTGTCCTTCTCGTCCGGCGAGGATGCCGTGATCTGGTTGGACGGCACCACCCAGATGGAGACCCCCTCGGACCGGCGGGTGTACAGATCGCGTGCGTTGCGCAGGGCCATCTCGGCGTCCGGGGCGTGCAGGCTGCCGGCGTGGGTGTGGGACAGACCGCGCCGCGAGCGCACGAACACCTCCCACAATGGCCAGTCGGTCGAGCTGCTCATGCTGTCGCCTCCCCGTTCGGTACAACTGTCTGCTTCTGTGCGTAGGCGGCGGCGGCGTCGCGGACCCAGGCGCCTTCCTCGTGTGCCCGGCGGCGCTGGGTGAGGCGCTGCTCGTTGCACGGGCCGTTGCCCTTCAGGACCTCCTGGAACTCCGTCCAGTCGATCGCTCCGAAATCGTGCTGACCGCGCTCCTCGTTCCACCGGAGATCCGGGTCGGGGAGGGTGAGGCCCAGGACCTCTGCCTGCGGGACGCAGATGTCGACGAAGCGCTGCCGCAGCTCGTCGTTGGAATGCCGCTTGATCTTCCAGGTCATCGACTGGGCGGAGTGCGAAGAGGCGTCGTCCGGTGGTCCGAACATCATCAGGGACGGCCACCACCAGCGGTTCACCGCGTCCTGGGCCATCTCGTGCTGTGCGGCCGTGCCGTTACTGAGGGCCAGCAGCAGCTCGTAGCCCTGGCGCTGGTGGAAGGACTCCTCCTTGCAGATACGGACCATCGCGCGGGCATAGGGGCCGTAGGAGCAGCGGCACAGAGGTACTTGGTTGGTGATCGCGGCGCCGTCCACGAGCCAGCCGATCGCGCCCACGTCCGCCCAGGTCAGGGTGGGGTAATTGAAGATCGACGAATACCTCTGACGGCCCGCGTGGAGTTTGTCGAGCAGCTCCTCGCGGCCGGTGCCCAGGGTCTCGGCCGCGCTGTACAGATACAGGCCGTGTCCCGCCTCGTCCTGCACCTTGGCGATCAGGATGGCCTTGCGGCGCAGCGAGGGCGCGCGGGTGATCCAGTTTGCTTCGGGCTGCATGCCGATGATTTCGGAGTGGGCGTGCTGGGCCATTTGCCTGACCAGTGAGGCTCGGTAGGCATCGGGCATCCAGTCACGCGGCTCGATGCGCTCCTCGGCCGCCACCGCGGCGTCGAAAGCCGCCGCCAGGGCCCCGTCCGCCCCATCGGTGCTGCCCGCTGTCGCCTGCGTTGTGTGGCTCGCAGTCACTGCCGCCATCCCGGACTCCCTACCGACCGATCGTTCGGTTCATTGTCTTCAATGGTGAGTCTGCGGCCCGTAGGGTGTCAACCCTGTGGATAACTGACCGGGATCGACGGGGATCGGGGCGGGATGGATTCGTACGACGACAGGGGCGTCGGCGGCGGGCACGGACGAGTTGCCGGTCCCGATTCGGGGGCGGTTCCTGAACCGCGTACCGAGCCCGATCCGGAGCCTCGTACCCGGCTTGATCCGGAGCCTCGTACCGGGATCGACCCCGAGCCCGAGCCGCATGCTGAGCCTGACGTGCGTACCGATCCGGAGCCTCGTACCGACCCCGACCCCGACCCCGAGTCCCAGCATCAGCCCGAGCGCGGTGTCGGAAGGGCCGAGCCGCGTGCCGGAATGGCAGGGCTGTCGTTCCCGTACCAGGTCGTCGCCGCTGTGGCGCTGTCGGTGATCGGGCTGGTCACATGCGTTCAGCTGGCGATGGTGTTTCTACATGTCGCCCCCTCCAACACGCTGACCAAGCAGCACGGCAAGGGGATCGACGAATGGGTCTATCCCGAGTTCGAGCAGAACTGGAAGCTCTTCGCCCCCAATCCGCTCCAGCAGAACATCGCCGTGTACGTACGTGCTGAGATCGCCGGTGCCGACGGCCGTCGCACCACCCCCTGGATGAACCTCTCGGGCGAGGACGGCAAGGCGATACGCGGCAATCCGCTGCCCAGCCACGTCCAGCAGAACGAACTCCGGCGGGGCTGGGACTTCTACCTCGGCTCGCACGACAGCCAGAACCGGGCCAACGGGCTGCGCGGCACGCTCTCCGAGCAGTACATCCGCCGCATAGTGATGCTGCGCCTCGGTGAGCACGACTACGGCGGCACCGTCGAACGGATCCAGGTCCGCTCCGAGGTGCGGTCCGTCGCGGCGCCTCCGTGGAGCACCGAGAAGATCAGCACGAAACCGTCCTACCGGGTGCTGCCCTGGTGGACCGTCGCCGCGGCCGACCTCCCCGAGGGCTCGGCGGACCAGAAGGAGACGGACCAGAAGGAGACGGACCAGTGAGCACGCCCCGCCCCCGCCCCGGCCCCGGCCCCGACCGCAGGCTCGCCCGCGGAATCCAGCGCATCACCGCTTCGTCCCTCGGCCCGTACCAGAGCGCCGTCATCCGGATCGGCTTCTCCGCCACGTACCTGCTGTTCCTGCTGCGGGAGCTGCCGCACCGGCACGAGATGTACGGCCCCCACGCCCCGTGGCGCTGGGACATGGCGGAGCGGCTGATATCGAACAACCAGGCCTTCACCACACTCATGTGGTCGGACAGCACCGTCTGGTTCGAGATCGTGTACGGGCTGGCCCTGCTCTCGGCCGCGCTGCTGCTGGTGGGCTGGCACACCCGCGCCATGTCCGTCCTGTTCATGGTCGGAGTGCTCTCGCTCCAGAACCGCAGCATCTTCATGGGCGACGGCGGCGACAACGTCATCCATCTGATGGCGATCTATCTGGTGCTGACCCGGTGCGGTCAGGTCTGGTCGCTGGACGCCCGCCGTGCGGCGCGTGGAGCCCGGGCGGCCCGGGGTACGGACGGCGGCGGGGAGCCGGTCGGGAAGGCCGGCGGCGGGCGTCCGGTGCGGGGGGACGTGGCCGGTCCGCTGCTGTGGGTGGCGTTCGGCGCCGTTCTTCTCTGGGCCACCGTGACGGACAACCTGGGCGGAACCGTCTGGCTGCCGACGCTGTTCTGGATTCTGTGGACCGGCCACGGCGCCTGGTGGGCCGTGAACCGGTACGCACCGCACAGCGAGCCGCGCACCCTGCTCGATGTCGTCGCCAATCTCGCCCACAACGCCACCCTCGTAGTGATCATGGCCGAGGTCTGCCTGATCTACTCCACCGCGGGCTGGTACAAGATCCAGGGTTCGAGGTGGCAGGACGGCACGGCGCTGTACTACCCGCTCAAGCTGCACTACTTCACGCCATGGCCCGGCCTCTCGGACATCCTCGCGTCGAGCGGCGTGATGGTGATGGTGCTGACGTACGCCACGGTCATCGTGCAGGTCGCGTTCCCGTTCACCCTGTTCAACCGGCGGGTCAAGAACGTCCTGCTCGTCGTGATGATCTGCGAGCACGCCGGCATCGCCCTGCTGCTGGGGCTGCCCTTCTTCTCGATGGCCATGATCGCCGCGGACGCCGTCTTCCTGCCGACCGTCTTCCTGGTGTGGCTGGGGGGCCGGGCGGCGCTCGGCCGGGAGCTGCTGTTCCGGGGGCGCGGCAAGGTACCGGGGCCCCGGGACGCCGCCGACAGCCAGGACGCCGCGGGGGACCGAGACGCCGCCGGGGACGGGGATGCGGCCGGGGGCGGGGAGGCACCGCAGCACAACGGCGGCGGGGGCCATACGCTCGTCGGGTGAGCAGTGAGACCGGCAGCACCGGCAGTACCAGCAGGAATCCGTCGACCGATGAGTCCGCGACGGCCGCGCCGCCCGGAGCGCACGAGCCGGACGTGGTGGGCGAGACGCGTGCGGTGGGCGGGCGGTCCGTGGTGGGCGAGGCGTCCGCCGTGGGCGAGATGTCCGGTGCGGCCGAGCCGGCTCAGTACGACGACGGCTTCGGAGCGGAGATCGGCGTCGGGCCGCACCCACTGCCCTGGCCCGAGGACGAGCGGTACGACCCCGAGCTGCTCGCCCACGGCGACCGGCGCAATGTGGGCGACGCGTACCGGTACTGGACCCGGGAGGCGATCGTCGCCGATCTGGATCTGCGGCGGCACGACTTCCATGTGGCGGTGGAGAACTGGGGCCACGACTTCAATATCGGTTCGGTGGTGCGCACCGCGAACGCCTTCCTCGCCAAGGAGATCCACATTGTGGGGCGGCGGCGCTGGAACCGTCGCGGGGCGATGGTCACCGACCGCTACCAGCATGTCCGCCACCACCCCGACACCACGGATCTGACCGCCTGGGCGGAGGCCGAGGGGCTGCCGATCATCGGCATCGACAATCTGCCCGGCGCCGTGCCGCTGGAGCGGACCGAGCTGCCGCGGCGATGTGTGCTGCTGTTCGGGCAGGAGGGGCCCGGACTGACCGAGGAGGCCCGCAAGCACGCGTCGATGGTGTGTTCGATCGCGCAGTTCGGGTCCACACGGTCGATCAACGCGGGGGCGGCGGCGGCGATCGCGATGCACGCGTGGGTGCAGCGGTACGCGGATATCCCTGAGGCGGGGGTGTAGGCGGCGCCACGGGGCGCCGCCCACACGTATCCGGAGGCTCCGCCCCGGGCCCCCGGCCCCCCAACGTCGGACGAGCCGAGAGTGCGGGTGACGGGCGCGCCCGTCAGCGCTGGCGGCGGACTTCCAGGGTGCGGAAGCGGTTGGACACGAAGGCCCCGTCGCACAGGGCCGCGTTGGCCGCCGGGTTGCCGCCCGAGCCATGGAAGTCGGAGAACGCCGCTGTCTGGTTCACGTACACCCCGCTCGTCAGATTCAGCGAGAGCTGGGCCGACTCGTCCAGGCAGACGTCCACCAGCGCGCCCTCCACCTCCGGAGACGTGGTGTACGCGCCCACCGTCATCGCGCCCTTGTCGCGGATCGTGCGGCGCAGCAGCTCCACGGCGTCCGCCGTCGAGTCGACCGAGACCGCGAACGAGACCGGGCCGAAGCACTCCGAAAGGTAGGGCGATTCGTCGTCCGGCTTGGTGCCGTCCAGTTTGACGATCAGCGGCGTACGGACCACCGCCTCCGGGAAGTCGGGGTTGGCCACTTCCCTTGAGGTCAGGGCGACTTCGCCGAGCTGCGCGGCCTTCTCCAGGCGGGCCCGCACCTCTGGGTTGACCAGGGCGCCGAGCAGCGCGTTGGCCCGCGCGTCGTCACCCAGGAGTCCGGTGACCGCTGCGGCGATGTCGCCGACCACGTCCTCGTACGTCTTCTCGCCGATGTCCGTCGTGATTCCGGTCCGGGGAATCAGCAGGTTCTGCGGGGTGGTGCACATCTGGCCGCTGTAGAGGGAGAGCGAGAACGCCAGGTTGGAGAGCATGCCGCGGTAGTCGTCGGTGGAGTCGACGACGATCGTGTTGACCCCGGCCTTCTCCGTATAGACCTGTGCCTGGAGGGCGTTGGCCTCCAGCCAGTCACCGAACGCCGTGGACCCGGTGTAGTCGATGATCTTGATCTCAGGGCGGATCGCCAGGGACTTGGCGATGCCCTCGCCCGGCCGTTCGGCGGCCAGGGCGACCAGGTTGGGGTCGAAGCCCGCCTCGGTGAGCACCTCGCGCGCCAGCTGAACGGTGAGGGCCAGCGGAAGCACCGCACGGGGATGCGGCTTGACCAGGACGGGATTGCCGGTGGCGAGCGAGGCGAAGAGGCCCGGATAGCCGTTCCACGTGGGGAAGGTGTTGCAGCCGATCAGCAGTGAGATGCCACGGCCCGCCGCGGTGAACGTCTTGTGCAGCTCGATCGGGTCGCGCTTGCCCTGCGGCTTGGACCAGTCCGCGGTCCTCGGCGCGCGGATCTGCTCCTCGTACGCATACGCCACCGCCTCCAGACCGCGGTCCTGGGCGTGCGGGCCACCGGCCTGGAACGCCATCAGGAAGGCCTGTCCGCTGGTGTGCATCACCGCGTGGCCGAACTCATGGGTGCGGGCACTGATCCGAGCCAGCATCTCCAGACAGACCAGGGCCCTGGTCTCGGGTCCCGCGTCGCGCCAGGCCGGCATCCCCGCGCGCATCGCCGGAATCAGGACGTCCGGATCGGCGTGCGGATACTCGACGCCGAGCTCCGGCCCGTACGGGGAGACCTCCCCGCCCGTCCATCCGTCGGTGCCCGGCTGGCCGAGGTCGATACGGGTGTTCAGCACGGCGTCGAAGGCGGCCTTGCCGTCGGCGGCGCCCAGGCTGCCCGGGGAGCCGCCCTCGCCGTATGCCTTCGGGTGCTCGGGGTGCGGGGACCAGTACGCACGCGAGCGGATCGCGTCGAGGGCCCGGTCGAGCGTGGGGCGGTGCTTCTCGGTCAGCAGGTGCGGGGAGAGCTCGGCGGCCATGACGGACCAACTCCTCATCGAGCTGGGCAGGGACGGGCGGACAGAGTTAGAGTAACCGAACGATCGGTCGGGACAAGGGGCCCCACGAAACCTGTGGACAACTCGTAGGGGAGGATCGCTGGCATGACCACGGCCAAGCGGGACACGTACACCCCGGAGACTCTGCTCACCGTCGCTGTCCGTGTCTTCAACGAGCGCGGCTACGACGGCACGTCCATGGAGCACCTGTCGAAGGCGGCGGGAATCTCCAAGTCGTCCATCTACCACCATGTGGCCGGCAAGGAAGAGCTGCTGCGGCGCGCGGTCAGCCGGGCGCTGGACGGGCTCTTCGGAATCCTCGGCGAATCGGGTGCGACGCGAGGTCGCGCGATCGGGCGGGTCGAGTACGTCACCCGTCGTACCGTCGAGGTGCTGATAGCCGAACTGCCCTACGTCACGCTGCTGCTGCGGGTGCGGGGCAACACGAAGACCGAGCGCTGGGCGCTGGAGCGGCGGCGTGAGTTCGACCAGCGGGTGGGTGATCTGCTGAAGGCCGCGGTCGCGGACGGTGATCTCCGCTCCGACGTGGACATACGGCTTGCGACCCGGCTGCTTTTCGGCATGGTCAACTCCCTGGTGGAGTGGTACCGGCCGTTGCCGGACGGCGGTGCGGAGCGGGACCAGCTCGCGGACACGGTTGTGCGCCTCGCCTTCGACGGGATGAAGGCGGGATGAAGTCGGGATGAGGACCGGCCGCTGAGCGTCTGGGCCGGTTGCTTTTGCCGCGCCTCAGGTGAGCTCCGTGGGGCGGTCCGGGCCCGGGGCCAGGTCCGTTTCCTCGAACACCAGCAGGGTGCGGGTGGAGAGCACCTCCGGGATGGACTGGATCCTGGTCAGCACCAGATCGCGCAGTGACTGGTTGTCCTGCGTGTGCACCAGCAGCAGGACATCGAAATCGCCGCTGACCAGCGCGATGTGGGTGGCTCCCGGCAGCGCCTGGAGCTGCTTGCGAACGGTGCGCCAGGAATTCTGGACGATCTTGAGCGTGATGTAGGCGGAGGCCCCCTGCCCCGCCCGTTCGTGGTTCACCCGCGCGCTGAAGCCGCGGATCACCCCGTCGTCGATGAGCCGGTTGATCCGGGCGTAGGCGTTGGCGCGCGACACGTGAACGCGATCGGCCACCGAACGTATCGAGGCTCGGCCGTCCGTCTGGAGCAACCGGAGGATGGCGCGGTCGATGGAGTCGAGCGGGCGTGCCGGAGGAATCCGGCCGGGGTCCTCGCCCCCGTCGGCCATTTGTTCAGCTGCCATGTTCCCGCGCCTCCCTGTCCTGGACGAGCTGTCTCCATCCCAGGCTGTGCAGAACCGTTTGTCCACAGGCTGACGGTGCCTGTAGCCAAAATGCGCTCGCGACCGAACAATCGGTAGGTGAGGCGCACCACAGTCGCGCCTCACGTAGTCATTGATATTTCGACATATTTCGACACCCCTCGATATCGGGGCACCCCCCGATGCCGACAGATGCCGCTCGATACCCCTCGATGCCAGGAGGTGCTTGTCATGACGGTCCAAGAGCTGCCCGGCGCGGCCGCCTACCGGCCCACGCCACCCCCGGCGTGGAAGCCGCTCACCGACCCGGCGCCGCTGCTCCCGGACCCCGAGCCGTACCGCGTGCTCGGTACGGACGCCGCGGCCGCCGCAGACCCCGAGCTGCTCCTTCGGCTCTACGCCGAGCTGGTGCGCGGCCGGCGCTACAACACCCAGGCGACCGCCCTCACCAAGCAGGGCAGGCTCGCCGTCTATCCGTCGAGCACAGGGCAGGAGGCCTGCGAGATCGCGGCCGCCCTGGTGCTCGAAGAGCGGGACTGGCTCTTCCCCAGCTACCGCGACACGCTCGCGGCCGTGGCACGAGGGCTGGACCCGGTCGAGGCGCTGACCCTGCTGCGCGGTGACCGGCACACCGGCTACGACCCGCGCGAGCACCGCATCGCCCCGCTCTGCACCCCCCTGGCCACCCAGCTGCCGCATGCCGTGGGCCTTGCGCACGCGGCGCGGCTCAAGGGCGACGACGTGGTCGCGCTCGCCATGGTCGGCGACGGCGGCACCAGCGAGGGCGATTTCCACGAGGCGCTGAACTTCGCGGCCGTCTGGAAGGCCCCGGTCGTCTTCCTCGTACAGAACAACGGCTTCGCCATCTCGGTACCGCTGGCCAAGCAGACCGCGGCACCATCCCTGGCGCACAAGGCCGTGGGCTACGGGATGCCGGGCCGGCTGGTCGACGGCAACGACGCGGCGGCCGTGCACCAGGTGCTCTCCGAGGCGGTCGAGCGGGCCAGGAGCGGCGGCGGCCCGACGCTCGTGGAAGCCATCACGTACCGGATGGACGCGCATACGAACGCCGATGACGCGACCCGCTACCGCGGCGACAGCGAGGTCGAGGCGTGGCGGGCGCACGATCCGGTCCAGCTCATGGAGCGGGAGCTGACCGGGCGCGGACTGCTCGGCGACGACGCCATCGAGGAGGCGCGGGAGGCCGCCGAGCGGATGGCGGCAGGGCTGCGTGAGCGGATGAACGCGGATCCGGTCCTCGACCCGATGGACCTCTTCGCCCATGTGTACGCGGAGCAGACGACCCAGTTGCGCGAGCAGGCGGCCCGTCTGCGCGTCGAGCTGGACGCGGAGAACGAGCAGCACGGCACGGACGACGGAGGAGCAGGGCGATGACCACCGCAGCGGCCACGGCCGGAGAGCGGACGGCGAAGGCCAGGCCCGCCACCATGGCGCAGGCCCTCGGGCGCGCGCTGCGCGACTCGATGGCCGAGGACCCCTCCGTGCACGTCCTCGGGGAGGACGTCGGGACACTCGGCGGCGTCTTCCGGATCACCGACGGCCTGGCGAAGGAGTTCGGCGAGGACCGTTGCACGGACACCCCGCTGGCCGAGGCCGGCATCCTCGGGGCGGCCGTCGGCATGGCGATGTACGGGCTTCGGCCCGTCGTGGAGATGCAGTTCGACGCCTTCGCCTATCCGGCGTTCGAGCAGCTCATCAGCCATGTCGCCAAGATGCGGAACCGGACCGGGGGCGCGATGCCGCTGCCGATCACGGTCCGGGTGCCGTACGGCGGCGGAATCGGCGGCGTCGAGCACCACAGCGACTCCTCGGAGGCGTACTACATGGCGACCCCGGGTCTCCATGTCGTCACGCCCGCCACCGTCGATGACGCGTACGGGCTGCTGAGGGCCTCGATCGCCTCCGACGACCCGGTGGTCTTCCTGGAGCCCAAGCGGCTCTACTGGTCGAAGGCGGACTGGTCGCCGCAGGCGCCCGCGGCCGTGGAGCCCATAGGGCGCGCCGTCGTGCGCCGGTCCGGCCGCAGCGCGACGCTGATCACGTACGGGCCGTCGCTGCCCGTCTGCATGGAGGCCGCGCAGGCCGCGGTCGAGGAGGGCTGGGACCTCGAAGTCGTCGATCTGCGCTCACTGGTGCCTTTCGACGACGAGACGGTGGCCGCTTCCGTGCGGCGCACCGGCCGCGCGGTGGTCGTCCATGAGTCCAGCGGCTTCGGCGGTCCCGGCGGCGAGATCGCGGCCAGGATCACCGAGCGCTGCTTCCACCACCTGGAGGCGCCGGTGCTGCGCGTCGCCGGTTTCGACATCCCGTATCCGCCGCCGATGCAGGAGCGACACCACCTGCCGGGTGTGGACCGGGTGCTCGACGCCGTCGCACGACTGCAGTGGGAGGCGGATCACTGATGCCGCAGGTATTCGAGTTCAGGCTTCCGGATCTCGGCGAGGGACTGACCGAGGCCGAGATCGTGCGCTGGCTGGTGGAGGTCGGCGAGGTCGTCGCCATCGATCAGCCCGTCGTCGAGGTCGAGACGGCCAAGGCCATGGTGGAGGTGCCGTGCCCGTACGGGGGCGTGGTGACCGCCCGGTTCGGCGAAGAGGGTACGGAACTTCCGGTCGGGGCACCGTTGCTGACGGTCGCCGTCGGGTCCGAGGATCCGTCCGGGAGAACGGCGGAATCCGGGTCCGGTACGGGGGCCGCCGAGGCGGAGTCGTCCGGGTCCGGCAATGTGCTGGTGGGGTACGGGACCGGCGCACCGCCGGTGCGCCGGAGGCGGGTCCGGCCGGAGGGGCTTGTGGCACCCGCCACCGCTGCCACTCCCGCCACCGCTCCCGCTGCTCCTCCGGCTTTCGTTCCCGCTGTTCCCGTTACTCCCGTTGCGGCTGCGCCGGTTGCGGCGGCCACTGTTCCGGAGGAGGCGCGGGGGCCGGTCGCCGTCGTTTCCCCGCTGGTGCGCAAGCTCGCGCGGCAGCACGACCTCGATCTGCGGCAGCTCGCGGGCTCCGGGCCCGCCGGGCTGATCCTTCGGGCCGACGTGGAGTCCGCCATCCGGTCCGGGGCCACGGCCCCGCAGAAGGCTGAGGAACCGTCACGTACCTCCGGTGAACGGGTTCCGTTGCGCGGTGTACGGGGCGCGGTCGCCGACAAGCTGGCACGCAGCCGGCGCGAGATCCCCGACGCCACCTGCTGGGTGGACGCGGACGCCACCGAGCTGATGGCGGCCAGAGCGGCGATGAACGGCGACGGTGGTCCCGGTGCCGGGCCCAAGGTGTCGGTGCTCGCACTGCTCGCCCGCATCTGCACGGCCGCCCTGGCCCGGTATCCCGAACTCAACTCCACGGTGGACCAGGAAGCGCGGGAGATCGTGCGGCTGTCCGGTGTCCATCTCGGGTTCGCGGCCCAGACCGAGCGGGGGCTCGTCGTTCCGGTCGTACGGGACGCGCAGGCGCGCAACACGGAGTCGATCGGGGCCGAGATCACCCGGCTCACCGAGGCCGCCAGGACGGGAACGCTGAAGCCGGCGGAACTGACCGGGGGCACGTTCACGCTCAACAACTACGGGGTGTTCGGGGTGGACGGGTCCACCCCGATCATCAACCACCCCGAGGCGGCGATGCTCGGCGTCGGTCGCATCGTCCCCAAACCGTGGGTGCATGAGGGCGAACTGGCCGTGCGGCGGGTGGTCCAGCTCTCGCTGACCTTCGACCACCGGGTCTGCGACGGCGGCACCGCGGGAGGGTTCCTGCGTTACGTGGCCGACTGCGTGGAACAGCCGGCGCTGCTCCTGCGGATGCTTTAGGCGTACTTCGGCGTACTTCGGCGTACTTCGGCGTACTTCGGTGCGCTTCAGTGCGCTTCGGGTGCCGGTGCCGGGTGCCTTGGTTCCTGTGGTTCTCCCTGTTCCGTTCCGTGTTGATCCACGGGATCGCGGACGGGGAGGGCCCGCCGGTCCGGACGGCACGCATACTCGGGGCATGACCGCGTATGACGCCATCGTTCTCGCCGGAGGTGCCGCCAAGAGGCTCGGCGGGGCCGACAAGCCGGGGCTCCGGATCGGTGGCCGCGCGCTGCTCGACCGGGTGCTCGCGGCCTGCTCCGACGCCGGGACCACGGTGGTGGTGGGGGGCAGGCGTCCCACCGTGCGCGCCGTGACCTGGGCGCGCGAAGAACCTCAGGGCGGCGGTCCGTTGGCCGCGCTCGGTGCCGGGGTACGACACACGGCGGCGGAGCGCCTTCTCGTGCTCTCCGCCGATCTGCCGTTCCTTGGGGCGGACACGGTCGGGCCCCTGCTGGCAGCGGCCGGCCGGGGCGATCTGGAGGGCGCTGTCTGCACTGATCAGGACGGCCGGGACCAGCCCTTGGTGGCCGTCTACCGGGCGGAGCCGTTGCGCCGCGAACTGGCACTGCTCGCCGCGGAGCACGGTGGACTCGCCGGACTGCCCCTGCGGTTGCTGACGCACGAGCTGCGGCTTGCCCGGGTGGCGGCGGACCCGCTCGCCTCCTTCGACTGCGACACCTGGGAGGACATCGCTTCGGCCCGGGCCCGGATCAGAGAACATGGGATCGTGCTGGACGAATGGATCACCGCAGTCAAGAACGAACTGGGCATCGAGCTCGACGTCGACACCGCCGTCCTGCTCGACCTCGCCCGTGATGCCGCCCACGGTGTCGCCAGGCCCGCCGCACCTCTGACGACCTTCCTGGTCGGGTACGCGGCGGGGAAGGCGAGCAGCGACGGGGGCGGACCCGAGGCGGTGGCCGAGGCGGCCCGGAAGGCCGTCGCGCTCGCTCTCCGGTGGGCGGATGAGACCGGGACACCATGACGGGCCGCAGCGGCAGTACCGGGCGGCCCGCGGCTGCCGCGAAGAACCCGGCCATGGGGCAGGGCCCGGACGACGGGAAGTCCGCCCCCGAGTCCCCCGAGTCCCCCGAGTCCTCTGAGCCCTCTGAGCCTCTCGATCCCGCTGACGTCAAAGCACGCCGCGCAGCCGATGCCAAAGCCAAGGCCGCAGCGGAGGCCAAAGCCAGGTCCGCAGCGGAGGCCAAAGCCAGGTCCGCAGCCAAGGCCGCAGCCGACGAGGAGCGGGCCATTGCGCAGGCCCTCGCACTGGTCGGCCGACAGCCGTACCGCGACCCGGGTCCTGGGTTCGAACCTGTCAAGGAGCCCGGCCCAAGTGCCACCGCGACGGCCACCGCCACCGCCACGGCCCCCACTCCCGCCAGCTCCTCGCGCAGCACCGACCGGGCCACTGACCGGGCCACCGACCCGGCCGCCGACCGCCCCTCCCCGGACGAACGGCACACCGCCGCGCATGAGCGGCGGCGCACCCACGCGACCCCCTGGCGCGAGGCCCGTGCCGTCGCAGCCCGCGCCGGTCGCAGGGTTCCGGCCCGCACCGGCCGCCTCCCCCTCGACCGCGCGCTCGGACACGTGCTGGCCGAGCCGCTCGCCGCGCTCACCGATCTCCCGTCCTTCGACACCTCCGCCATGGACGGCTGGGCCGTCGCAGGACCGGGTCCGTGGAACTTCCGGGAGAACGAGGGCGTCCTCGCCGGTCATGCGGCTCCCACGCCGTTGCCCGACGGCGACGCCGTACGCATCGCCACCGGCGCCCGTGTCCCGGCCGACGCCACCGCCGTCATCCGCAGCGAACACGCCCACGCCGACGAGGCCACGGGCCTGCTGTACGCGCAGCGACAAGTGAACCCCGGGCAGGACATCAGGCCGCGCGGACAGGAGTGCCGGTCCGGCGAACAGCTCCTTCCCACCGGAACGCTGGTGACGCCCGCCGTTCTCGGCCTGGCCGCTGCCGCCGGGTACGACGAGCTGCTCACCCGTCCCCGGCCGCGCGTCGACGTCCTCGTCCTGGGCGACGAACTGCTGACGGCCGGGCTGCCCCACGACGGTCTGATCCGTGACGCACTCGGCCCGATGATCGGCCCTTGGCTGCGCGCGCTGGGCGCCGAGGTCTCCGCGCCCCGCCGCCTCGGCGACGACGCGGAAGCCCTCCGGAAGGCGCTCGTCGACTCCGCTGCCGATCTGGTCATCACCACCGGCGGCACCGCCGCGGGGCCGGTCGATCATGTGCACCCCGTCCTTGCCGGAATCGGGGCCGAGTTGCTCGTCGACGGTGTCGCCGTGCGTCCCGGCCACCCCATGCTGCTGGCCCGGCTCGGTGCCGCGGGGCCGTATCTCGTGGGGCTGCCCGGCAACCCCCTGGCCGCCGTGTCCGGGCTGCTCACGCTTGCCGAGCCACTGCTCAGCGGACTGGCGGGCCGGGCTTCGCAGGACCTCTACCGCGTCGCGGTCCGCGATGAAGTGCATGGCCATCCGCACGACACCCGGCTGGTCCCCGTGGTCCATCGCACCGCCGGTACCCGCGATTTCGCTTGCCGCGCCAGCGCCGCAACCGGCGGCGGGGCCGATCACGTCGTACCTCTGCATTACAACGGTCCGGCCATGCTGCGCGGGATCGCCGCCGCGGACGGGCTGGCCGTGGTGGAGCCGGGCGGGGTACGGTCCGGCACCGAGGTGGAGATCCTCGATCTACCGTGGTCCCCGGCGACGCCGTGGACTGAAGGGTGTTTCACGTGAAACTTCCCGGCCATGACGCGATGGCCAGGCGCGCCGATGAGCATGTCGTACCCACCCGGGTGATGCTCCCGCGCCGAGTCGTCGACGGACCTGCGCGCCAGGTCGCCAAGCGGCTGATGATGGCTCTGATAGTGCTTGCGGCCACGGTGCTGATCGTCTGGATCGACCGCGGCGGCTACCACGACGCGGCCGACACCAAGGTCGACCTCCTGGACGCGGTCTACTACGCGACGGTCACTCTCTCGACCACCGGGTACGGCGACATCACCCCGTACAGCGACGGGGCCCGGCTCAGCAATGTGGTGCTCGTGACACCGCTGCGCGTGCTCTTCCTCATCATCCTGGTCGGCACCACCCTTGAGGTCCTCACGGAGCGGACCCGGGAGGACTTCCGGCTGAAGCGTTGGAGAACCAACTTGCGTGACCACACCGTTGTCGTCGGCTTCGGCACAAAGGGCCGCTCGGCCATTCAGACCCTCTGCGCCACCGGCCTGAAGAAGGAACAGATCGTCATCGTCGACCCGGCGTCCAAGGTGATAGAGATCGCCAACGCCGAGGGGTACACCGGAGTGCTCGGTGACGCGACGCGCAGCGATGTGCTGCTGCGGGCCGAGCTGCAGAAGGCGCGTCAGATCATCATCGCCACCCAGCGCGACGACACGGCGGTACTGGTCGCGCTGACCGCGCGCCAGCTCAACCGCGGCGCGAAGATCGTCGCCGCGGTGCGCGAGGAGGAGAACGCCCCGCTGCTGCGGCAGTCCGGTGCCGATGCCGTGATCACCAGTGCCAGCGCGGCCGGCCGGCTGCTCGGCCTCTCCGTGCTCAGCCCGAGCGCGGGCACGGTGATGGAGGACCTGATCCAGCAGGGCAGTGGGCTCGATCTGGTCGAACGACCGGTGATAAAGGCCGAGGTGGGCAAGAACGTCCGGGAGACCGACGATCTCGTGGTCAGCGTTCTGCGCGGGCACCGGCTGCTCGGTTACGACGATCCGCTGGCCAGTCCCCTCCAGCTGACGGACCGGCTGATCAGCATCGTGCGGGCCACGAACGAACAGCCCACGAACCACACCCCGCCGACCGCCCCCCGCCCCTGAAGCGCCCCTGACCCGACCCGAACCCCGCTACCCGCCGACAGCCCCCACCCCTGAGGCGAGCCACCAGCCTCCCCCCGCCCCTGAGCCGAGCCGCGCCGCCCGTCGGCAAACCCGGCGGGCAGCGCTTCGTGGCGGCCGTCTGCACGGCATGGCACGGAGTAGCCTCGCGGCCATGCATGCGATCACGATCCCCGAACCCGGTGGCCCCGAGGCGCTCGTGTGGGCCGAGGTACCCGACCCCGTACCCGGTGAGGGGGAGGTTCTCGTCGATGTCGTCTCCAGCGCGGTCAACCGTGCGGATGTGCTCCAGCGGCAGGGCTTCTACAACCCGCCGCCCGGCGCCTCCCCCTACCCGGGCCTGGAGTGCTCGGGCCGGATCTCGGCCATCGGCCCCGGCGTCACCGGCCGGTCGGTCGGCGAGGAGGTGTGCGCGCTGCTGGCAGGCGGCGGTTACGCGGAGAAGGTCGCCGTCCCCGCCGGGCAACTGCTCCCCGTACCGGCCGGACTGGACCTCGTCCTCGCCGCCGCGCTGCCCGAGGTGACCGCGACCGTCTGGTCCAACGTGTTCATGGTGGCCCATCTGCGCCCCGCCGAGACGCTGCTGGTGCACGGCGGGTCCAGCGGCATCGGCACCATGGCGATCCAGCTCGCCAAGGCGGTCGGCGCCCGTGTCGCGGTGACCGCGGGCGGACCCGAGAAGCTGGCGCGCTGCGCGGAACTCGGTGCCGACATCCTGATCGACTACCGGGAACAGGACTTCGTGGAGGAGCTCGGCAGGGCGACGGACGGGGCGGGCGCCGACGTCATCCTCGACATCATCGGCGCGAAGTACCTGGACCGGAACGTGCAGGCGCTCGCCGTCAACGGCCGGCTGGCGATCATCGGCCTCCAGGGCGGTGCCAAGGGCGAACTCGACCTGGCGGCCCTGCTGGCCAAGCGGGCCGCCGTCACGGCGACCGCGCTGCGCAGCCGTCCGCTCGCCGAGAAGTCCGCGATCGTCGCGGCCGTACGTGAACACGTCTGGCCGCTCATCGCCGACGGCGTCGTGCGGCCGGTGGTGGACCGCACGCTGCCGATGCAGGACGCGGCCGAAGCGCACCGGGTGATGGAATCCAGCGCGCACATCGGCAAGGTGCTCCTCCGGTCGCCCGCAGCGGCCTGAGCCGGACGCGGCCGACTGCCTGAATCCGGCCGGAGCCGTCTCAACAGCCACTTCGACCCGAACCCGAAGGACCCGAACCCGAAGGACCCGAACCCGAAGGACCCGAACCCGAAGGGCCCGGCACACGAAGATCGTGTGGCGGGCCCTTCGGACGTCCTGGCTGATCGGTGCGGGTGCGGGTGCGGGTGCGGGGCTGTGGGTCCGGTTCAGGGTCCGGGCTACAGGTAGGGGCCGGAGCGGATTGCCCCGTGCGGGTCCGCTCCGCCTTCCTCCTCCTCGTGACCACTGCCCGGCGGCAGGGCGCGGCGCATCTGCTCCAGCTGCGCGCGGGCCGCCATCTGCTGGGCGAACAGCGCCGTCTGGATGCCATGGAAGAGGCCCTCCAGCCAGCCCACCAACTGGGCCTGCGCGATCCTGAGTTCCGCCTCGGAGGGAACGGACTCCTCGGTGAACGGCAGCGAGAGCCGCTCCAGCTCCTCCACCAGCTCCGGCGCGAGGCCGTCCTCCAGCTCCTTCACCGAGCTGGCGTGGATCTCCTTGAGGCGTACACGGCTCGCCTCGTCGAGAGGAGCCGCCCTGACCTCCTCCAGGAGCTGCTTGATCATGCTGCCGATGCGCATGACCTTCGCGGGCTGTTCGACCATCTCCGTCACCGGGATCTCGCGCGACTCGTCGGTAGTGCCACCGCCACCGCCGCCGATCGCCATTCCGTCCTGTCCCACTACGAGGACTTGGGGGTGCTCCTGCGACCGTTCATTCCTCGGCATCTCCATGCCGCCCATTGTCTCGCACACCTGCCGTACAACACGGTGGTGCCCCCGGAAACGTGTGATCCACCGTTTCCGAGGGCACCGGACCGGCACCGATCCGGCACCGGAAGAACTCCTGAGCAGCCGGTCAGCCCGCTGCCGCTGCCTCCCGCCCGGTCATCCGACGCGCCGGGACAGCGTCAGCCGGGAGCGGGTGAACACCGCTGCCAGAAGCCCGGCCAGCAGCGGGACCACGACAGCCAGCAACCCCAGGGTCGCCCAGGGCAAGACGATCGGGGTGTACGCGGACTCCATGGGACGAAGCCGCATCTCCTCCACCGCTTTGTGCAGGTCGATCAGGCGCAGCGCCACCGCGGGCACCAGCCCCGCGGCCGTGCCGAGAAGCACCCCGGTGAGCGCCACCACCAGGCACTGGAACCCGGAAAGGGTCCGCCGCACCCGCGGGGGCGCGCCCACCGCGCTGAGTGTGGTGAGGTCGGCCTCCGCGTCGGCCTTGGACAGCCCGGTCGTGATCGCGGCCGCACCCAGGGTCACCACCCCGGCGAACAGCGTCAGCACCAGCAGCATGGTGCTCTGGCGCTGCTCATCGGATCCGCTTCCGACCTGTATGTAGACGTCTCCACCGGCCTGCTGGATCGCGGCATCGGTCCGCTGGGTCTCGGCGTCCGTCGGCGGGCGGGAGACGTTGTACACGCTGCCGTACACCGAGGTGTGCAGGCCGATCCGCTGTGCGCTCTTCGCCGGCATGATCATGCGGAGTCCGGGTGTCCCGGCGTACTCGGCGTCAGCGACGTACACCTTCAGCCGGTCCGTCGTCGTCCTGGCCGGTCCCGGGTGCAGGGCGCGGTTCTTCTTGTCCTTGTCGCTGTACCGGTGGGTCGCCTTGATCGTGACCTGGCCGTCCTTCGCGTACGCCCGGTTGAGCAGCACGGGGGTGCCCGCGTCCAGTGCCTTGGCGGCGGCCGGGTCGTCGAGCTTCACGTACGTCTTCAGCAGCGACGCGTCGCCCACGACGATGTTGCTCCCGCCGGAGCTGAACGTGTCCAGGGTGAAGCGCTCGTCCACGCACTCCGGGGAGTGCATCATGCTGCGGTGCTCCTCGCCGCTCATCCGTTCGGCGAGCTCCTTGGCGCCCTTGGTGTTGAGCGGGCAGCTGTGCCCCTTGCCGGTGGGCTTGACCAGTTCGAGCGTGCCGCAGCCGTTCTCCTCTTCGTAGTAGACGTTGCAGTCGCTGCCCGCCCAGACCCGGGTGATCCCGGCGGGCCGGCCCGTGGGCGTCATGTTCCGCTCCACCGCCGCCCCTGCCAGCGGTAGCTGCTCGGTGCCCTTGGCATCCAGGCTGGACACCACGACCGAGTTCTCGCTGAGCATCGGCGTGCGGTCGAAGTCCGACCCGGCCGCACTACTGGACACGTACGTGGCGATGGCCACCGATCCCGCGACCGCGGCCATGACCGCCGCGACCGCCGGAGCGGTCCTGCCGCGGTTGCGGGCCGCGTCGCGCAGCGCCATCCGGGGCGAGAGCGGGAACCTGCGGCCGAGCCGGCCGAGCAGCCCGACGATTACCGGGATGCAGCCGAGGAGCCCCAGTTCGGCGATCACCGAGCCGGCGGCGACCTGGCCGGAGCTGCCCGAGGTGCCGCCGAGGACGGCGATCACGACGCCGAGGGCCAGGACGCAGACGCCCACGATCGGCAGGACCCGGGAGCTGCGACGGACGCCGCGGCGTCCGGTGAGCGACTCCAGTACGGACTGACGGCTCGCCACGACCGCCGGGACGAACGCCGCCAGCAGACCGGTGACCAGCCCGATCGCGGCGATGGCCAGCAGTTCCTTCGGATACAGGGCGAGCGAGCCGAAGCGCTGTCCGGCCTGGTTCTCGATCAGCGGCCGGAACACCATGGTCAGCACCAGTCCGGCCACCACCCCCACCACGGCTCCGGCGCCGCCGAGCACCAGCCCGCCGGAGAGGACCACGGCCCGTACATGGCGCCGGTCCCCGCCGCAGGTGCCGACGAGTCCGAGCTGACGGCGTGAGCGGCGCGCACCGACGGCGAAGGCTGGTCCGGCGAGCAGCACGATCTCCAGGACCGCCATGGAGACGACCGTGACGAGGGCTGCGCTCAGCTCGGTGGAGGAGCTGCGCGTGGTGTTGTCGCCCAGCTTTCTGGCGAACGGGACCTCGGAGTCCGGCGGCGGGTCGAGGACGACCTGCCGGGAGACGACGACGGCGCCCTTCTTGTTGGCCGCCATCACGTCGGGCCAGCTGACGCCCTGTCCGTCCTTGCCCTTCACCAGCCAGGTCAACGGGCCGGCGTTCGGCGGCAGCACCTTCTTGTCCTGGGCGGCGGTGGCCTTCCACGGGGCGATGACCGCGCCCGGATCGGCGTACAGGGCCCTGGCCTTCAGATTCTCCGGCTGCTCGACGGTGCCGGTGATGGTGTACTTCTGCTCGGGCCCGCGCAGGGTGATGGGTGAACCGATGTGCAGGCCGGACAACTTCAGGAACGGCTCGGTGGCGACCATCTCGCCGGCGCCTTTGGGGAACGCGCCGTCGACGAGGTCGAGCTTTCCGCGGGCCATCCGGTCCGAGGTCCGGAACTCGAAGATCTCCGCGTCCGCGACGCCGTACCTGGTGGTGACGCTCGCGGGCACGGTCTGGATGCTGATTCCTCGCGCACCCTGGGGGAACGCGGTCCGCAGGTCGAGCGGGGGCGCGTCCTCGGGCAGCGGGATGTCGCTGACGGGGCTGTAGTTGTCTCCGTTGGCCGACTGTTCCGTCGGACCCGTCCCGGGGTCGCTGAACAGTGCGTCGGCCGAGCCCATCTGAGTCATCAGCTGTTCGGCCGGGGTGAGCTCAACACTGCGGTACGTCACGTCGAGCGCGGTGACGCCGAGCACGGGTATGGCGATCATCGCGACCACCAGTGCGCTGCGGCCCTTGGCGCGCATGGCGTCGCGCCGGGCTATTCGTAGGGCGGCGCGCCAGCCCGTGAAGATCTTCACCGGGCGCCCTCGGCGGCGAGCAGCGAGTTGGCGTCGGTGGACAGCGTCTGGTCGACGATCGAGCCGTCCCGCAGGAAGACGACCCGGTCCGCCCAGGCGGCGTAACGGGGTTCGTGCGTCACCATCACACCGGCCGCGCCCTGGTCGCAGCGGTTGCGCAGCAGCGCGAGGACGGTCTCGCCGGTCTCGGAGTCGAGTGCCCCGGTCGGTTCGTCGGCGAGCACCAGTCGGCGGTCCCCCACCAGCGCGCGGGCGATCGCGACGCGCTGCTGCTGGCCGCCGGACATCTCGTCCGGGAAGCGGTCGGCGATCTCCAGGAGGTTCATCTCCTCCAGCGCGGCCCGGGCCTCCTTGCGTGCCTTGCGCACCGAGAAGCCGTCGAGCTCACGGGGCAGGGAGACGTTCTCGGCGGCGGTCAGGGCGGGGATCAGGTTGTAGTCCTGGAAGACGTAGCCGACGCTGCGGCGGCGCAGCGCGGCCACGCCCTTGCGGCCGAGCGTGGAGATGTCCTGGCCCTCGATGATGACCTGGCCCGCGGTCGCGGCGTCGAGACCGCCGGCGATCGTCAGCAGGGTGGACTTGCCCGAGCCGGACGGGCCCATCACGGCGACGAGCTCACCGGCGTGCACCGACAGGTTGATGCCGCGCAGGGCGTGCACCTCGGCGATGCCGGTGCCGTGGGTGCGGGTGAGCGCGCGGAGTTCGAGCACCGGCGCATCCACCGGCAGGGGCGGGGCTGCTGAGGACGGGGCGTGCAGTGACATGACGGTTGTTCCCCCTCGGAACGGTTCTGCGGTCGGTGTCCGGCGAGCGGACGAGTCGCCGGGGCCGTGGCTCGGCGGTGTGGGGCCGCCGGGGCCGTGGCTCAGCTGTGTGCGGGTGCTGTTTCAGCGGCGTGCGCGGGCCTTGGCGGTACGTGCGGGGCCGGGCGCGGACGTCTTGGCCTCCGGCTCCGTGGCGGCGGCCTGGGCGAGACGGACCAGCCGGGACTCGCAGTGGTCCAGCCAGCGGGCCTCCGCCTCGGCCTGGAAGATCAGCTGTTCCAGTACGAGCAGCCAGGCGACCTCGTCGCGGTTGGTGGGTGCGTCGGTGAGCGCCTTGAGGCGCGTGTAGTCCTGCATCGCCTTCACGGTGTGGTGGCGCTGGGACTGGATGACGGCCCGGATGTCCACACCGGGGGCGCCGACGGCCATGGCGAGCTTGATGGCCAGCTCGTCCCGCGGCGGACTGCTGCGGTCGACGGGGGTCTCGAACCAGTTGCGCAGCTCGGCACGCCCCTCGTCGCTGATCGAGTACAGCGAGTGCCCCTGGTCGTCCTCGGCGTCCTGGGCGACCAGGCCGTCACGCTCCAGCCGGCTCAGTGTCGTGTACACCTGCCCGACGTTGAGCGGCCAGGTGGAGCCGGTGCGGGACTCGAATTCGGTCCGGAGCTGAGAGCCGTAGCGCGGCCCCCGTTCCAGTAGGGCAAGTAGCCCGTGACGGATCGACATACTGAGTATGTATACCGAGTATGTCGCCGCACGCAAGTTCCGTTGACTGGTACGGAGTGGGCGGGCCGGCCTGGGTGCGGCGGTCAGCCGAGGCGGCGGATGCGCATGGCGAGGAAGCCGATACCCAGTCCGACCAGGGAGATTCCCACGCCGAGGGACAGCTCCTGGACCTGTCCTACGGCCCCTTCGCCGACGGCCTGCCGCGAGTACCGGCCGGCCTCGGGCGACGTGCTCGCGTCAGGAACGGTGACCGGCACCGCGGCGGGGTCCGTCGGGGTGGGGATCGTCGCGGTGGGATCGTTCTTGTTTGATTCGGCGGCGTCGTCCGCCTGTGCGATCTCCTGGGGCGTCAGCTGTCGCCCGGGGCGCTCCCGGCCCTCCCCGGCGGGCCGCCCCGCCAACGGCGACTGCTTGTCCTGGGACCGCGGCGACCCGGCGCTCGGCGAGGGCGGCCCGGCGTCGTCGGACGGGGCGCCCGAGGGTGCGGACGGCAGGGGTGCGGGAGGCGCGGGCGCGGCCGCCGGGCCCGCGGATGTGCCGGGTCGGTGCGGGGCGGACGGGGCGCCGGGAGGCGGCGCGGAGGGGGTGGCGGACGGTGGCACGTCGGACGGGGAGCCGGACGGACCGGGCACGGTGACGGAGGGCTCGGCGACCGCCGCCGTGCGCGGCGCCACGAGAGCGTGGGCCGGCGCCACGGAGGTGTGGACCGGTGCCACGAAAGCGTGGACCGCCGCCGGGGCCCCGGCGGCCGCGCGCTCGTCCGCGTGCGCCTCGCCACCGGTCATGGCCCCCAGTGCCGCGACCGCGGTCAGTACCAGGCAGGCCGTGCACAGCGAGGGTCGTGAGGAGGGATGTCCTGAAGCCATGAGGCCAGCGTCACATGTGACGGTATGTCCGGCATCTCGGACGATGCGCGTTCGCCCTGTCGGATCACGGGAGCCGTTGCGCCGGCTGACGTCTGCTCCCTGGCGCCGGCTGCCCGTTCGGCGTACCCCATGACTCGTCGCGGCTGTCCGCCGATGCCGTGGGCGCCGTCGGCCGGGTGCGCGTCCGGAGTCCGGTTCCTCCGCGATGACGCTTGGGTACTGCCGATGAAGTGCTTGCCGGGTACCCGCTGAAACTAGGCCGGATCGCCGGTCGAGACCTTCAGCTCGAAGTGTGCTCCGACCTTCGAGACCGCGGTTCCGGACGTCGGGAACTGGTCGACGACCTGGTCCTCGGCGTACGCGTTCCCGGGCTCCTTGATGATCTTGACGGTCCAGCCCGCCGCGTCCGCGCACGCCCTCGCCGAAAGGATGTCCTTGAAGATGAACCTCGGGGCATCGACCTTGCTCGGGTCGTCGGAGTCCTCCATCGCGTCCGTGCACTTCTCGGTGTCCATCGTCCGGTTCCGTTCCGGACCGCGGTGCTCACCGGCCGGGGACACGCTCGACGAGGCGTCGGTGCCGCCGCCCTTGTCCTCGTTCTTCATCGAGAGCACCGTGATCAGGCCGCCGATCGCGATCAGGGCGACGACGATCGAGCCCATGATCACCGGCAGGTTCCGCTTGGAGCCGCCACCGCCCGAAGCGGCGGACGTCGGCTGCGAGAGCGAGTACGGCTGCGGGGTCTGCTGCTGCATCGGGGACATCGGCGACATCGGCGCCTGGCCCTGGTACGCCGGGGCCGACTGGGGATAGCCGTACGACGGGGCGGGCGTCGGCGGACCGTAGGGGCCGGGCTGCTGCTGCGACTGGTACGGGCCGGGCTGGTACGGCGTCTGGACGTTCTGCGGAGCGGCGGTGGACTGGTCGACCGGCGGGAAGACCGCCGAACCGACACCCGAGCCGCTGTTCGCCGGGGCGCCGGCCCCGGCGATGATCACCGGGGCGCCCGTCCGGCCGCTCGCGCTCAGCACGCGGGCGATCTCGTCCTGCATTGCGGCGGCGCTCGGGAAGCGCTCGTTCGGGTTCTTCTTCAGCGCGCGGGCGACCAGCGCGTCCATCGCCGGGGTGATCGACCGGTTGATGGTGGAGGGCGCGACCGGCTCCTCCTGCACATGCGCGTACGCGATGGCCAGGGGTGAGTCCGCGTCGAACGGGATGCGGCCGGTCAGCAGCTGGAACAGCATGATGCCGACCGAGTACAGGTCGGAGCGCGCGTCCACCCCACGGCCCAGGGCCTGTTCGGGGGAGAGGTACTGGGGGGTGCCGACGACCATGCCGGTCTGCGTCATCGACGTGACGCCCGACTGCATGGCGCGGGCGATGCCGAAGTCCATGACCTTCACGACACCGCGCTTGGTCACCATCACGTTGCCGGGCTTGATGTCGCGGTGGACCAGGCCCATTTCGTGGCTGGTGTCCAGGGCGGCCAGCACATCGGCCGTCACCTTGAGCGCCTTGTCGGCGGGCATGGCACCGTGACTGCGGATGTCCGACTGGAGCACGGAGCCGAGCGGCTGCCCCTCCACGTACTCCATGACTATGTACGGCATCAGCGCGCCGCCGAGTTCGTCCTCGCCGGTGTCGAAGACGGAGACGATGTTGGTGTGCTGGAGCTTGGCGACGGCCTGGGCCTCGCGCCGGAACCGCTCGCGGAAGGACTGCTCGCGTCCGAGTTCGGTGTGGAGGGTCTTGATCGCGACCTGCCGGTCGAGCGCCGAGTCGTACGCCAGGTATACGGACGCCATCCCGCCCTCGCCGAGCAGGTCACGCAGCTGGTAGCGGCCACCGGCGACCGAACCGCCCGCATAGCGCCCCTGGGCCCCTTGTGCGCCGTCGTGGCTCATGACTTGCTTCCCCCTCGGGCGCGCGACTCACGCGAAGATCCGTATTACGGGCCAGTCTGCCCGAGGGGTACGACACGTCAAGCCAGGTGCCCGTTCCGTGACCCTACGCACAAGAAGCGTCTCGGAAGCGTTACAGGAAGCGCATGAATTTGCGCGGGCGGCGCACCAGCCGGTTTGATGGCCGGTCCCTCTCGAAAACGGTGTGTCCGACGAAGGCTGTAGCGTGACGTGGCAATGCAGCAAGGCACCGTGAGAACCCGCGGACGCGCGGACATATACGACGGCGAGGACTGATGGCACCCGAACCCGAAGCAAACGGCGGCGGAGTTCCGGATGACACCGACGCCTCGGGCCTCGGAGGTGTTGTCGGCGACGGACGGTACCGGCTGACCCACCGGCTCGGTTCCGGCGGTATGGCCGAGGTCTTCGCGGCCGAGGACGTCCGGCTCGGACGTACGGTCGCGGTGAAGCTGCTGCGCTCCGATCTCGCCGAGGACCCGGTCTCCAAGGCCCGGTTCACGCGTGAGGCCCAGTCGGTCGCGGGGCTCAACCACCATGCTGTCGTGGCGGTGTACGACTCCGGCGAGGACACCGTGGGCGGCCAGACCGTCCCGTACATCGTGATGGAGCTCGTCGAGGGCCGCACCATCCGTGACCTGTTGCTCAACGCCGAGGCCCCGCCTCCGGAGCAGGCGCTGATCATTGTCTCCGGGGTACTTGAGGCGCTCGCCTACTCGCACCAGCACGGCATCGTGCACCGGGACATCAAGCCCGCCAACGTGATCATCACGCACTCCGGCGCGGTCAAGGTGATGGACTTCGGCATCGCCCGCGCGCTGCACGGCGCGCAGTCGACGATGACGCAGACCGGCATGGTCATGGGGACGCCGCAGTACCTCTCCCCGGAGCAGGCGCTGGGCAAGGCCGTCGACCACCGCTCCGACCTGTACGCCACCGGCTGTCTGCTCTACGAACTCCTGGCGCTGCGGCCCCCGTTCACGGGTGAGACGCCGCTCTCCGTCGTGTACCAGCACGTCCAGGACATTCCGGTCCCGCCGTCGGAGGTCTCCGACGCGGTGCCCGCGGAGCTCGACGGGCTGGTGATGCGCTCGCTCGCGAAGGACCCGGACGACCGGTTCCAGAGCGCCGAGGAGATGCGCGGGCTCGTCCAGTACAGCCTGCAGATGCTTCAGGTGCAGGGCGGCCACACCGGTACGTGGAACACGGGCCCGGTCGTGACGCACGAGGGCGGTGCCACCCCGCCCCGGGGTATGACCGGCGCCACCCGTGCGATGGGGTACCCGCAGCACGGGGACACCTCGCAGGGGCCGATCCTGCCGCCGATGAACCCTGACGACGGCGGATACGACGGCGGTGGCCGGCCGGGCGGTGGCGGTCGCGGCAAGCTGTGGCTGTTCGTCGTGCTGGCGCTGATCGCGATCGGTGCGGGCATCGCCATCGCGCTCAGCGCGGCGAACGGCAGCGGCGACAAGCACGAGAAGAAGCCGGCGTCGACGTCCAGCTCCCCGTCTCCGAAGAAGAGTTCGGCCTCGCCGACCGAGGAGCAGACCCAGGACACCGAGCAGCCCGGGACCTCCACCGGCAACCAGCAGGAGCCGCCGCCGAGGCCCTCGCACACCAGGTCGTTCACACCGAGCGAAACCGCCGAGCCCCCCACGCCCACCGAGTCGGAAACGGCCCCGGGCACCACGACGGACGGCGGTACGGGCACCGACGATGGCGGAACGTCGACGGACGGCGGTACGGGCACCGACACGACGGGCGCGACGACCGACGGCGGCACCAGCGGCGAGTCGGGCGGCACGGCGACGGGCGGCGGAGCGGGCGGAGAGCCGGGCGGCACCGCGGAGGGTGCCAGCACCGGCACCACCGCGGGCTCAGCGGGCTCCGCGGTCACCGCGGGCACCCAGTAAGCACCCGCGGCCTCACCCCGTAAGCACCCGCACCCGCAGCCTCACCCCGTGAACGCCTCGCACACCGCGTCGTACTCACGGGTCCACCAGACCGCCAGGGCCGACACCGCAGGGAACTGCGGGTCGGCCCTTCGGTCGTTCAGGCAGTACCGCCAGCGCAGTATCCAGAAGTCGTTGAGCCGCTCCCACCACACCCGGTGCACCGCGGCGGCCAGCTCGGCCGCCCCGGCCCCGGCCGCCCGCCGGTAGGCGCGCGCGTACGCCCGCACCTTCGCCAGCTCCAGCTCACCGGTCGGCTGGACGAAGAAGATCGCCGCCGCCCGCACCGCCTCCTCCGCCCGGGGCTGCACGCCGAGCCGGTCCCAGTCGAGGATCGCCACCGGGTCGGCGCCCCGGTAGAGCACGTTCAGCGGGTGGAAGTCGCCGTGCACCCAGCCGGTCGCCGGAACCCCGGGCGGCGGCGGCCGGCGGCCCGCGTGCTGGTCCAGCAGGGTGCGCCGCTCCAGGAGCCGGTGCTCGGCCAGTTCGTCGAAGGAGTCCCGGGGCCGCCGGCCGCGCGCCGCGGTCAGCAGCTCGTCGATCAGCGCGAAGGTGTCGGCGGGGTCCGGGCTCGCATGTCCGGGCGGTCGGCCCGCGGCCCCCGCGCCCGTCTCCATCACCTGTTCAAGACCGGTGTGTACGGCTCCGAGGAGCGCCCCGAGCCGTACCGACTGGGCGATGGTGAGCTGGGCACCGGCCCGGTGCAGCCCGTCGACCCAGGGGTGCAGGGCGTAGCGGCGGCCGCCGATCTCGGTGACGGTGCCGCCCTCGGTGTCCTCGAGGGGCGGGGCGACGGGTACTCCGAGTGATTGCAGCCGCTTGGTGGCGCGGTGCTGGCGGACGATCGTGGCGCGGTCGCCGGTGGAGTCGTCCAGGTGGTGCTTGAGGAAGTAGGAACCGCGGGTGGTGGAGACCCGGTATCCGTGGTTGAGCAGGCCCTGGTCCAGGGGTTTGCAGGTGAGCGGCTCACCTGTGTTGGGGTAGCGGCGAAGCACCTCGCAGACCGGGGGAACAGGCGGGAATGTTACAGATGAGCGCGGCACTCGCCAGATGTTAGATCACGCTGTGTTGCGGGCTGTGTCGAGTTGCGTTGAAGTCCAGAGTGTGCACGCTGACGAAATGCGGGTCGAGCCGGAGAAAGGCCGGGGTGAAGGGCTCCCCGTTCACCTCGACGGGGACGGGACCGAAGAGCTCGCGCTGGGCGGGGGTCGGCTCCACGGTCTCCGCGGGCCCGGTGAACTGCACGGACCACAGGTCCCGGCTGCCCGCCGAGGTGGCCGCGTTGAAGTTGTCCGCCCCGTACGCCACGACCGTGCCGTTGCAGGCGTCGTGGTAGCCGAGGCCGCTGTGCATCCGGAGGACGACCCGGCCGTCGATCACGATGTGGCGGGCCACCGTCAGGAACGGAAGGGCCCGCATGCTCGTCGCCAGCCGGCCGTAGGGGACCCGGCCGAGCAGGTCGATCGCTTGGAGTTCTTCCTCGGTGGACATGACCCAACTGTCCGTCACCGCGGCGGAGAGAATAAGAGGCTGCGGCCCCGGGCGCCGGGGGACCAAAGTCCCTAGTCCGCCACGGGCCGCGGCCTCTTCCGCACGGTTTTCCTGCGGACGCGCACGGGTCGCACTTCCCGTTCCGTCCGGTTTCCGGCTCCGGTGCCGTTCAGCGCTTCTCGGCCTGGAGCCGCGCCACATAGGCGGCGGCCTGCGAGCGGCGTTCCATGCCGAGCTTGGAGAGCAGGCTGGAGACGTAGTTCTTGATCGTCTTCTCGGCGAGATGCAGCCGCTCCCCGATCACCCGGTTCGTCAGCCCCTCACCGATGAGGTCCAGGATCTTGCGTTCCTGATCCGTGAGGCCGGCGAGTTTGTCGTCGCCGCGGCCCTTCTTGCCGTCGCGCAGGCGCTCCAGCACCCGTGCGGTGGCCACGGGGTCGAGCAGCGACTTTCCAGCCGCCACATCCCGTACGGCGTTCAGCAGCTCGTTGCCCCGGATCGCCTTGAGCACGTATCCGGAGGCTCCCGCCATGATCGCGTCGAAGAGCGCCTCGTCGTCGGCGTACGAGGTCAGCATCAGGCAGTTGATGGACTCGTCCTGCGACCGGATCTCCCGGCAGACCTCCACCCCGCTGCCGTCGGGCAGCCGTACGTCGAGGATGGCGACATCGGGCCGGGTCGCGGGGATGCGGACCAGTGCGTCCTGTGCCGTACCGGCCTCGCCGACCACCTCGATGTCGTCCTCCACCGAGAGGAGCTCATGGACTCCGCGGCGGACGACTTCATGGTCGTCCAGCAGAAAAACAGTGATTTTTCCTTCTTTGCGCACAAACGCAGTCTCACACACTCCCCTCTTCCCTGCCGGTGTCGGGCGGGATAACGTGCCGTTGTTCCGGCGGCCTGCGAGGCTGTTTCCAGTGCTGTGACCAGCGAGAGTTCCCGAATTCTGCGATTTACTTGGATATCCAAGCAAAATCGCAGGTCAGATAGGGTGTCGCAGTTACGTGAGGCACTGGGTAACGTGCCTTGTACAGGGTGCTCGCCGGGGCACCTGTCACGCCTGTTCCCGGACCGAGCGGCACCCACCCCGTGCACGGGTACGGACACAGGCGAGCCGCACTGGTCTCCCGGCAGACCCCGGGGGCCGGACCGACGGAGGAGCACGCACGTGACCGTGGAGAGCACTGCTGCCGCGCGCAAACCGCGACGCAGCAGCAAGCGGACCAGCGCCGCGAAGGCGCCCGCGAAGTCGCCACAGACTTCCGGACCCGAGCTCGTACAGCTGCTGACGCCCGAGGGCGAGCGCGTCGAGCACCCGGACTACTCGATCGACCTGACCGCGGAGGAGTTGCGCGGCCTGTACCGGGACATGGTCCTGACCCGCCGCTTCGACGCCGAGGCCACCGCCCTCCAGCGCCAGGGCGAGCTCGGGCTGTGGGCTTCGCTGCTGGGCCAGGAGGCCGCCCAGATCGGCTCCGGCCGGGCACTGCGCGACGACGACTACGTCTTCCCGACGTACCGGGAGCACGGCGTCGCCTGGTGCCGGGGGGTCGATCCGACCAATCTCCTCGGGATGTTCCGCGGTGTGAACCACGGCGGCTGGGACCCGAACACCAACAACTTCCACCTGTACACGATCGTCATCGGCTCGCAGACCCTGCACGCCACCGGCTACGCCATGGGTGTCGCCAAGGACGGCGCGGACTCGGCCGTGATCGCGTACTTCGGTGACGGCGCCTCCAGCCAGGGCGATGTTGCCGAGGCGTTCACGTTCTCCGCGGTCTACAACGCCCCGGTCGTGTTCTTCTGCCAGAACAACCAGTGGGCGATCTCCGAGCCGACCGAGAAGCAGACCCGGGTGCCGCTCTACCAGCGCGCCCAGGGCTTCGGCTTCCCCGGCGTCCGGGTCGACGGCAACGACGTGCTGGCCTGCCTGGCCGTCACCCGGTCCGCCCTGGAGCGGGCCCGTCGCGGCGAGGGCCCCACCCTCGTGGAGGCGTTCACCTACCGGATGGGCGCGCACACCACCTCCGACGACCCGACGAAGTACCGGGCCGACGAGGAGCGCGTCTCCTGGGAGGCCAAGGACCCGATCCTGCGCCTGCGTACGTACCTGGAGAAGCAGGGCGCGGCCGACGAGGCGTTCTTCACCGGCCTCGACGAGGAGAGCGAAGTCCTCGGCAAGCGGGTGCGCGAAGCGGTACGGGCCATGCCCGACCCGGACCGGCTGGCGATCTTCGACCACGCCTACGCCGACGGGAGCGCGCTCGTCGACGAGGAGCGCGCCCAGTTCGCCGCCTACCAGGCATCGTTCGCCGAGGAAGGCAAGTAGTCATGGCCATGGAAAAGATGTCCCTTGCGAAGGCGCTCAACGAGTCGCTGCGCAAGGCCCTCGACACCGACCCCAAGGTCCTCATCATGGGTGAGGACGTCGGAAAGCTGGGCGGGGTCTTCCGGATCACCGACGGTCTCCAGAAGGACTTCGGCGAGGGCCGGGTGATCGACACCCCGCTCGCCGAGTCCGGCATCGTCGGTACGGCGATCGGCATGGCGCTGCGCGGCTACCGGCCGGTCGTGGAGATCCAGTTCGACGGCTTCGTCTTCCCCGCGTACGACCAGATCGTCACGCAGCTCGCGAAGATGCACGCCCGCTCGCTCGGCAAGATCAAGCTGCCGGTCGTCGTGCGGATTCCGTACGGCGGCGGCATCGGCGCCGTGGAGCACCACAGCGAGTCGCCCGAGGCGCTGTTCGCGCACGTCGCGGGCCTGAAGGTGGTCTCGCCCTCGAACGCGTCGGACGCCTACTGGATGATGCAGCAGGCCGTGCAGAGCGACGACCCGATCATCTTCTTCGAGCCGAAGCGCCGTTACTGGGACAAGGGCGAGGTGGACACCGAGTCCATCCCGGGCCAGCTGCACCGCGCTTCCGTCGCCCGTGCCGGCGCGGATCTCACGCTGGTCGCGTACGGCCCGATGGTGAAGGTCTGCCTGGAGGCCGCCGCGGCCGCCCAGGAGGAGGGCAAGTCGATCGAGGTCCTGGACCTGCGTTCGATGTCCCCGATCGACTTCGACGCCATCCAGACGTCGGTCGAGAAGACCCGTCGGCTGGTCGTGGTCCACGAGGCGCCGGTGTTCTACGGCTCCGGCGCGGAGATCGCCGCTCGCATCACGGAGCGGTGCTTCTACCACCTCGAAGCACCCGTGCTGAGGGTCGGCGGCTACCACGTCCCGTACCCGCCGGCCCGGCTCGAGGACGAGTACCTGCCGGGTCTCGACCGTGTGCTCGACGCCGTCGACCGCTCGCTGGCGTACTGAGGACTGGGGCGTGACTACGATGACCGACACTTCCAACGCTGCTCGCTTCCGTGAGTTCAAGATGCCCGACGTGGGCGAGGGACTGACCGAGGCCGAGATCCTCAAGTGGTTCGTCCAGCCGGGCGACACCGTCACCGACGGCCAGGTCGTCTGCGAGGTCGAGACGGCGAAGGCGGCCGTCGAGCTGCCGATCCCGTTCGACGGGGTGGTGCACGAGCTGCGCTTCGGCGAGGGCACGACCGTCGACGTCGGCCAGGTGATCATCGCGGTGGACGTGGCGCCGGGCGGCGGCGACGCGGCTGCGGCTGCGGCTTCTGCCCCGGCCTCGGCCCCCGCGCCCGCCGCCGAGCCGGAGGCCGAGGCGCCGAAGGGCCGTACGCCGGTCCTGGTCGGCTACGGCGTGGCCGAGTCCTCCACGAAGCGGCGCGCCCGCAAGGGCACCGAGGCGGCGCCCGCCGCCGCGTCCGTCGCGATCCAGGGCGAGATGAACGGGCACGGCACCTCCGCCGTCCCCGCAGCCCCTGCGGTCACCGCCGTCTCTGCCGTCTCCGGGACCCGGCCGCTCGCGAAGCCTCCGGTACGGAAGCTGGCGAAGGACCTGGGCATCGACCTGGCGACGGTCAGCCCGACCGGCGCGGGCGGCGTCATCACCCGCGAGGACGTCCACGCGGCGGCGACACCGGCCCCGGTTCCGGCCCCCGCGCCGGTGCGGGACGAGGTTCCGGCTCCGACACCGGCCCCGGCGCAGGCCCCGGCCGTGGTCGCTTCGGCGGGTGCGCGGGAGACCCGTATCCCCGTCAAGGGCGTACGGAAGGCCATCGCGCAGGCGATGGTCGGCAGCGCGTTCACGGCGCCGCACGTCACCGAGTTCGTGACGGTCGACGTGACGCGCACGATGAAGCTGGTCGCGGAGCTCAAGGAGGACAAGGAGATGGCCGGGGTGCGGGTCAACCCGCTCCTGATCATCGCCAAGGCGCTCCTGGTCGCGATCAAGCGGCACCCCGAGGTCAACGCCGCCTGGGACGAGGCGAACCAGGAGATCGTGCAGAAGCACTACGTGAACCTGGGCATCGCCGCGGCCACCCCGCGCGGACTGATCGTGCCGAACATCAAGGACGCGCACGAGCAAACGCTCCCCCAACTGGCCGCATCACTCGGTGAGTTGGTCTCGACGGCTCGCGAGGGCAAGACGTCCCCGGCGGCGATGGCGGGCGGCACGGTGACCATCACCAACGTCGGCGTCTTCGGTGTCGACACGGGTACGCCGATCCTCAACCCGGGCGAGTCCGCGATCCTCGCGGTCGGTGCGATCAAGCTCCAGCCGTGGGTCCACAAGGGCAAGGTGAAGCCCCGCCAGGTCACCACTCTGGCGCTCTCCTTCGACCACCGGCTGGTCGACGGCGAGCTCGGCTCCAAGGTCCTCGCGGACGTCGCCGCGATCCTGGAACAGCCGAAGCGCCTGATCACCTGGGCGTAGTCGCCCCTGCGGCAGGTGTGTGAGGTGGGCCCGTGCGAAGTGCGCGCGGGCCCGCTGTCATGTCCGCACCCGCGTCGAGCGTGCCTGCGCCCGGATGGGGACCCGGAAGATCCTCCGCGACTGCTGTCTCAAGGGCGAGGGCGTGGTCTCGAGCCTCCCTGCCCCCGAGGCGCGGTTGCGCTTCGACCCGGAATGGCAGGAGGCCGACGGCGGGACGCGGCGCCGCTTGCTCATGGTCGACGACGGGCCTGCCTTCGAGCTCAGCTTCTACTGCGGAACGTGCCCGTCTTCGTTCCGCCGATCGGAGACCGCGAGGGGGGTGTCTCACCACACCCGCTCGACCGGGCCGCAGTGGAGAATCCGGACATGACGACGAACGGCTCAGGTACAGACACGGTGGAAGCGGCATGGCAGGAGCTGCTCGACTCCGACCGGGTGAGCGCTGAGTTGGTCGTGGCGGCATACGCCGAGCCACGGCTACGGCAGCTATTCCCCTGGATCGGTATGTGGGAGCTGCATTTCAGTCGCTGTACTGAGCAGCGCTGGACGTGGGACGTGCCCTACATCGGCCCAGCGGCGGCCGGTCCGGACCATGCCGGGCCGTACTACGTCGAGGGGCCTTCGCGGACTCAGAAGATCGGTAGAGCTGGTACAGCGCGGGAGGCGGTCGCAATGGTCGTTGAGCGACTGCCGTCCAACCGTGGCCCAGCGTTCAACGGCACACCCGAGGAACTCGCCACACATGAGCTGATGTCCGTTTCCGGGTTGGCTCCGGGCCAGGCTCGCTGATCACGGCGGTGTCGGTCGTCAGCCGCAGGACCTGCGTCATGTCACCGCTGGGCTGCTCAGCGACGAGCGGTTCCTCGCGGCCTGCGCGGAGCGGGACATGGGAGTCTTCTTCCGGCTGCTGAACCGCCGAGGTGCGCCGCCCGAGGCCCAGTGACCTCAACCCTGCCGGGGCGGCCGGTGCCGGTCGATTACGTTCGAGGTAATGCGGCAATGCCGCGATGGCCGGGCTGGCGTACGGCGCGATGAGCCACTCACATACGGTGGTCGTGACGATCACTCACCCCCTCCGCCCCAAGGGAGCCCCACTGTGAAGGTCCTGCTCTGGCTGCTACTACTGGCCGCCTTCCTCTTCAACCTCATCTCCTATTTTCTCTGGAGCGGCTCGTTCCAGGCCCTGATGAGCGTCGGCTCCGGCCTGATCTGCCTGGCCACGGCCGGAGGGCTCTGGCTCCTCCGCGGCCGACGTGCGGAGACCCGATCCTCGGTTGCATTTTGAGATAATCCCGTGTGGTGGATCACGGTCGGGCGATACGTCGGCATGAACAGCGCAGGAGTTCATGGATGACCTGTGGATGACCTGGTCAGTCCCGTCGTCCCGCCACGCGGCGAAGCAGTAGTACGTCGCGCTCTTCGGCGGCAGGTCGTGCGGGAGGTAGGCCCACCGGCAACCGGTCCGGCCCTGGTAGAGGATCGCGTTCACGATCTCGCGCATCGCGTAGGCGTCCTGGTGACCGCTGACCGAACGGTGCCGGTCCTTCCAGGCCATGATCACCGGCTCGATCAACGAGCACTGCTCGTCCGACAAGTCGCTCGGGTACGGCTTGTGTTCACTCACCCCGCCGCGCCAGCAGACCAACGGCCACGGACCAGCAGATTCCCCCTCCACCCGCACCATCAGGTGACGGCGGAACGACTCAAAGACTCACAGACCGCCCTCTCGGAACGGCGGCCAGGTGGCGTCGGGCCGGCCTCTGGGCCAACGCCTTGGCTGTTGCTTCTTCCGCGTCGGTCAGTGGAATGTCGGTGCGGCCGGCGTGCCGGCCGGACAGGCTCCATTCGGTCTGACCGTGCCTGATCAGGATCAGTTCGCCCATGGCCGTGCACCATGCCGGGCGACATGTTTCGCGGAAGTCCACTCAGCCGAATCGGCTGATCACCCGGTAGTGGTCGCTTCTGCGGTACGTGTGTGAGGTGGGCCCGTGCGGAGAGCCCGCGGGCCCGCTGCCAGGTCCGCCCGCCTGCGCAGGGCGAGTTCGGCGAAGACGGTCTTGCCGACGGTGCGTGGCTCGACGCCCCAGCGATCGGCGAGCCGAGCGACGATCAGCAGCCCGCGCCCGTAGCAGTCGTCGTCCTCCGCCTCGCGCGGTGCGGGCAGCCGCTCGCCGCGCGGGTCGCTGGCCTCGATGCGGAGGGTGGTGGCGGTGAGGATGAGGTGGACGCGGAAGAGCCGTCCCCTCATGCAGCCGTGCAGTAGGGCATTGGTCGCCAACTCGCTGACCAGCAAGGCAACTTCTGCGGCGTGGTTGGGATGGCCCCACTCGGAGACCAGCCGCACGGCTCGACGCCGGCAGAGGGTGACGCTGCGTGCGGTGGGGGTGTAGTCGACGCGGTCCTCCTGGAGGACGGGCTCGGGTACGGGGACCTTCTCCTGGGCTGCGGTCATGGGCGCGTGCCTCTCGGTGAGGGGGCGGTGGCGATGCCGACCCTGAGCAGGGCAGGGCGGTGCACTACCGCCGGGCGGTGCCGCTGTGTGAGCGGCTCAGGACTGAACGTAGCGAGTTGACGTACGCTGCACAATCTCTCGGAGATAAATATCCCCAACTGAGTGATTGTGGCGGGACGACCCGCAGTTGGAGACTGTCTCCGACAACAGGAGGTGGTGGGCTGTGCCGAAGTCGCGGGCGGATACGGGCAACCGGGTATCTACGGTTCTTGCGCGTCAGCTGGGCGGTCAATTGCTGGGCTTCAGGGAGGCTGCCGGGCTGAACCAGGCGCAGGCCGCGGCAACCCTCAGTGCTCAGGCTGCCAAGGTCGCCAAGATGGAACATGGCTGGGTGCCGTTTCGGGACCCAGACGTCATCGCGCTCTGCCAGGCCTACGGGGTCGACAGCCCGGACACGGTGGATGGTCTGCTCAAGCTGGCCAAGTTGGATCGGGAGCGTCGGCGGGCAAAGGGCTGGTGGGTTACCTCGCTGACGCAGGGAAGCCTGCGCGAGTACATCGCCATGGAGGACGTTGCGCTCAGGCTGCAAACATGGCAACTTGCCCTGATCCCGGGCCTGTTTCAGACACCCGAGTACATGAGAGCCCTCGCGGTTGCCGCCGTGTCGCCCGATCGGATCGACGAGGTCGAGGGGGCTTGACCCGGGATCGTGGACACCGGTTGTCATGCGGCGGTGGTCAGCGTAACTGATCGTTGTTCGAAGGCGTTCGGGCTGATCTGGCCGATGCTGGAGTGCCTCCTTCTGGTGTTGTAGCGGGTGGCCCATCGGAAGACCGCGAGGCGGGCCGATCGGGCATCTGACCAGCGTTTCTTTCCCTGAAGCGTCTCGCGTTTCATGGTCGCGTTGAACGACTCGGCGGCGGCGTTGTCCGCGCTCGTGCCCACCGCGCCGCGCGATCTAACTACGCCGAGGTCGGTGCAGACCTGGGCGAACTCCTTCGAGGCGTATTGCGCCCCGTTGTCGCTGTGGAAGATCGCTCCGCGCAGGCCGTCGGCGCCCCGGACCGCCGCCGCAGCCTTGAGCGCGTCGGTGACCAGCCCGGTGCGCATGTGGTCGGCGATCGACCAGCCCGCCAGGCGCTTCGAGCACAGGTCCAACACCGTTGCCAGATAAAGGAATTGGCCGTTCCCGACGGGGAGATACGTTACGTCACCCACGTACTTCGTGTTCGGCGTCTTCGCGGTGAAGTCGCGCCGTAGCAGGTCGGGAACCGGTGTCGCCGACGGCTCGGGGATGGTGGTGCGGACCTTCTTGCGCAGGTGGAAGCCGACGATGCCTCGCGCACGCATGACCCGTGCGACGCGTTTGTGATTGACGCGTACTCCGGCGTCGCGAAGCTCGGCGGTGACCCGCGGGGCGCCGTAAGTCCCGTCGGACTCGGCGTGGATGGCGGTGATCCGCTCGGCGAGGTCGGCATCCGCCCTGACCCGCCCGGCCCGCGCGTCCGCGCCGGCGATCCAACGGTAGAACCCGGACCGCGAGACGGCCAGGATCCGGCACAGCCGCTTGACGCCGAAGGCGCCACGATGATCGTCAACGAACTGGAAGCGGCTGCTCACCAGCTGGTCTCCGCCGCAAAATACTTCGCGGCCCTCCGCAGGATCTCCCGCTCGAGCTCGAGTTCCTTCACTCGCGCCCGCAGCTGCCGGTTCTCCTTCTCCATCGCGCTGGCCTGGCCGGCGCCGGGCCGGGCGGCCTGCTCGGCATCCCGCACCCAGGTGCGGAGCGTCTCGTGGTTGACGCCCAGGTCCTTGGCCACCGACGCGTACGTCCCACCCGGGCTGGCGTGGTACAGCGCGACGGCATCAGCCCGGAACTCAGGCGAGTACTTCGACGTCCCCAACGGGAACTCCTGTTCTTCGGATCCTCACGATCCAATGATCAGGGTGTCCACGATCAAGGGCTAACCCCCGAGCGCCTGGTCGATGTGCGATTGCGTCGCCAACGACGCCTGCGTGGCGACAACCCACTGCGTGTGCACGCGGTGATCTGGGAAGCGGCACTGCGGCAGATGATCGGTGGACCACGGGTCATGCGACAGCAGCTTGAGCATCTGTGCGCACTCGCGGATCAGCCGAATATTGACGTGCAGGTGCTTCCGTTTCGGGCGGGGGTGCATTCGTGCGGTGGCGGGCCCTTCAACATCCTGTCGTTCGCCGAATCAGGAGCGCTGGACGTCGTCCACATGGATGGGCTGCGCTCCACCAACTGGGTCGAAGGGGCCGAGGAGAGCGCCGCCTACACTGATTTGTTTGCACGCACCTGTGCCACGAGTCTGTCGCCGTACGACTCGTTGCGGCTCATAGAGAGCATTGCCAAAGGGATGAACGAGTGACCGAGTTTCGCTTCAGGACGTCCAGTTACAGTGAGCCGAACGGTGAGTGTGTCGAGGTCGCCCTCAACGTCCCCCGTACCGTCGCAGTCCGCGACTCCAAGCAGCCCGACGGCCCAGTCCTCCTTCTCGCCCCCACCGCGTGGGACGCCTTCCAGGAGACCCTGGGGCGGCAGCCGTAGGACCCGCCGGCAGTCGGCCACCTCGGGGGCGGCTCTCACCCGCGCCCACCGCGCCGCAGGCGGCGCGCACTCCTCGGACTCGGTGACGGCTGACCCCGGGCGCTCTCCGAAGCCCCGGCCGAAGCCGAGGCGGCGAAAATCTTGGTGTGCGGGGCGGACGGAACCGGGTAACGTCGTGGGCATGTTCTTCCAGACGCCGATTTACGAGTGAGCGCGTGACGGGCCCCTGCTGATGTCCCTGGACGTCGCCGCGCCCGTCCCCCACCGATGAATCCGTAGATCACTTCACATCATTCCGGGAGAACCCATGACCGTCAGCAAGAACATCAACAACCCCGTGGGCATGGGCGGCGGCCAGCGCAAGAGGCTGTCCCGCGCCGAACGGCAGAACAACGGTCCGCACCGCAACCTCGACCGCAAGGGTGCCGCCGACCAGAAGGCGGAGCTGGTGCGCAAGATGCGCGAGAAGACGGGCGCGGCCGAGGACGCCGGGCAGACGGACGACGACACCGCACAGAGCTGACCCACCAGCTGACCCACCGCCGCCGCAGGGCGGCACCGCACGGGGCGGGGCCCGGACCG
Organism: Streptomyces brevispora; assembly: GCF_007829885.1. Taxonomy (NCBI): domain Bacteria; kingdom Bacillati; phylum Actinomycetota; class Actinomycetes; order Kitasatosporales; family Streptomycetaceae; genus Streptomyces; species Streptomyces brevispora. The sequence continues at coordinate 2,962,316 of NZ_VIWW01000001.1, read as the reverse complement.
CGACGCGCGCGGTCCGGGCCCTGCTGTCGTACCGGGCGCGGCCGGTCCCGCTCGGCTCGCGGCCGCCGCCCCGCGCCATCCGTGCGGGGCTGATCGTCGTTACTCGGCCGCGCTGTTGGGCGTGGGCATCAGCGCGTCCCACAGGGCCGTGGACTCGCCGCGGTTGCGGGCGCTGAGCTCTTCCCAGCACCAGCAACGGCGGCGCAGCACGAGGCGTAGCGGGCCGACTGAGTCCGTGATCACACGGTAGGAAAAGAAGTGGGCGGGATCGCGTCGGGCTGGTAGCTTCCAGTTGACCGCGACACCGCCCGAGGAGGTGAGACCCATGAACGCAGTAGCGATGTGGGTGCTCCCCCTTGCCGTCACGGTCGGGCGACTGACGTAGGTGTCGCCGGGAGCGCCTCGACAACAAGGCACTCCCGAAAGGCAACAGCCATGAACTCTCTCCATTTCACCGCTGAGTCGTCGTCGAACGGCATGGTCCAGCGGGACTTCGCCGTGGGCGAGGTCCCCGGCGTTCTCTGGTCGCCGGCCCCCGGCGCCGACCGCGCGCCCCTGATCCTGTTGGCCCACGACGGCGGCAAGCACAAGAAGCACCCGGCGATGACGGGCCGCGCCCACCGTCTCGTGACCGGCTGCGGCTTCCATGTCGCCGTCATCGACGCGCCCGGTCACGGCGACCGGCCGCGCACCGCGCGTGACGAGCGGGAGAAGCTCGCACTGGCCGGGGCGAGGGCCGCGGGCGAACCGGTGGGCCCGATCGTCCTGCGCCACAACGCACATGTGGCGGAACTCGTCGTGCCCGAGTGGCAGGCGACTCTGGACGCGCTCCAGGAACTTCCGGAGATCGGCACCGACGGGCAGGTCGGCTTCTTCGGCGTCCGCATGGGCACCGCGATCGGAGTGCCGCTCGTGGCGGTCGAGCCCAGGATCACTGCCGCGGTCTTCGGACTGCACTGGCCCGACGACCTGGCCGAGAAGGCGAAGCAGATCACCATCCCCATCGAGTTCGCCATGCAGTGGGACGACGAGCACATCCCGCGCGAGGCCGGTCTCGCACTGTTCGACGCCTTCGCCTCGAAGGAGAAGACGTTGCACGCCAACGCGGGCAAGCAGGGTGAGCTGCCCAGGTTCGAGGCGGACAGCGCGGTCCACTTCTTCGCCCGGCACTTCGGCCGGGCGGTCACCTTGCCGGCCTGAAGGTGAGCGGTAGCGGCGTCCGGTCCGCCCATCGGGCGCCGCCACCGCGGCCCGGGCCGAGGCCGCGTATCCAGGAACCCTGGCGCGCGTCCACAGGCCCGGGCAGCGCTCCGCCCGCGTCCGCTGGTGCCGCCTGTCCGGCGGGATCCCGCCGGACAGGCGCCTGGTCCCGGGAAGGGCTCAGCGTTTGAGCAGGAAGGTGAAGTCGCCGGAGAGCCTGCCGGTCAGCCGGCTCGCCGAAACGAGCTTCCCCTCCGCGATCAGTCTCCCGACCTCCGCCCGCGAAAGACCGCAACCCTCAGCGATCAGTCGCGCCGGCCGGACAGGAATCCGCGCCGCGAAGCGGACCGAGACGTCGATGACGTCGACCACCTCGCGGTCCGGGTGATCCGGTCCGCCGGTGTCGAGGCGCCAGGCGTTGTCCCAGTCGAGAGCGATGCGATTACGGCGTCGCAGCACCGGATCCTGGAGCAGCTCGGCCGCCAGGCCGGGGTCGTTGTCGTGCATCCGGTCCAGCAACTCAGGCCGTACGGAGCGCACATGGGTCCGCTCCAGGACCGTGAGCTTCGTGGTTTCCCCGCAAGCGGTGCAGAGGGCGAGGAGCCAGGCGTCGAGCAGCTTGTGGTTCGCGTTGACGCGGAACTTGCCGTTCGCCCGGAAGCTCTCGGACGCGCACGTGTGGCAACGGCGGAGGACGAGTGGCAGGCAAGTGGGCATGACGACCCAGTTGTTGAGCACAGAGGTACACCGGTTTCAGTGAGAAGTCCGCAGCAAAAAGCAGCGCGGCACACAGGTGCGACGCGCGACAGATCAGCACTCGGGAGGTCTCAAACGGTGTACAACGGAACGCCCTTGCGTAGACGACGTGGATCGGCAGCACGGATGCGGTGCTGACATGGATCGGCAGCACGGTAACCGTGCGCGGGGGCCCGGTTCCAGTGGTTTTCAGGGCCTCACCGTGGGGCCGCGCCTACCCGGGAGGTAATAGCCGTGGGCTGCGGACCGCGGCAAGAATGGTGATCGCCGCACCGGCAGGGGCGGGTTCTGAACTGGAGGACTGGACATGGAAGTTACCGCGCCCACGCCCGTGACAACCCGCGCCGCCGTGCAGGAGTTGCTGCGCCGGATCGGCGAAGGAGACCCCGAGCGCATCGCCGAGCTGTACGCCGAGCGGGTCGACTGGAAGCTGGACTGGCCGGAGGCCGAACACGGCCGCACCGCCACGCCGTGGATCCGCCACCGCTCCACCCGCGCCGAGGCCGCCGCCCACTACCGCGAGCTCGCCGAGCACCACGTGCCCGGGGCCGCGGCCACCGAGATCGAGCGCGTCCTCGTGGACGGCGACGACGCGGTCGTGCTCGGCGAGATCCGGCAGACCGCCCGGTCCACCGGACGTGCCTACCGCGCACGGTTCGCCCTGCACCTCACGGTCGAACACGGACTGGTCACCCGGCACCACGTCTACGAGGACAGCCTGGCGGTGGCTCGGGGCTTCGAGGCGGAAGGCCCGAGCGCGGACCTCGCCCGGTCGGGGGCATGACGCCGTCCGCGATCAGGAGGGGGATGCCCCTCCTGATGCACCTGCCCGCCGGATTTCGCCCCGCGGGCAGGCCGGCGATCGACGGACCCCTGACGCAGATCGCGTACGGGGAAAGGGAGGACCTGTGACTCAGGCGGTGCGGCGGGCCTTGCGGCGGCGCACCGCGACGGCGGTGCCGCCACCGGCGACGAGCAGGGCGGCGGCCACACCGGCGATCGCCGCGGTGTTGTCGTTCGTGCCGGTCTCGGCGAGACCGGAGCCCTTGGCCGCGGCCGGCGGGGCGCTGTTGGCCTTCATGGTCCTGTCGATCCAGCCCGCGTAGGCGGGCGCGCTGGTGTAGAGGCCAGGACCCTGCGAGCACGGCACCTTGGGGGCGCCGGGCCCCGAGGTGACGCCGATCAGCTCCCAGCGGCCGTCCCGGCCCTTGTGGACCTGCGGCCCGCCGGAGTCCCCGAAGCACGCCATGGCCTTGGGCACCGTGGTGATCGTGCACAGTCGGGTCCGGTCCGCGTAGCCGGGCGCGCACTCGGATTCGGCGCCCCTGCGGGTGTTCAGCTCCTGCAGCCGGTCCGGGAACTTGAGCTCGGTGTCGGCGGTGGTGCCGAAGCCCAGAAGCCGGGTCGGCGTGCCGGGCTGCCCGGCCTGCTCGGCGATCTTGATGGGTTTCCCGGCGACCGGGCGGTCCAGGCGTATCAGCGCCATGTCGTTCTTGTTGGCGGCCTTGCCGTCGCCGTTCACATAGTCGGGGTGGACGAAGGTCCGGTCGATCTTCCGAACGGTGCCGCCGGACTTGCGGTGGTCGCTGCCGACGCGCACGATGCCGTCCAGCTCAAGGCCTTCGCCCTTCACACAGTGGGCCGCCGTCAGCACCCACTGCTCATCGATCAGCGACGCCCCACAGGTCCCGTCCTTCAGACCCAGCGTCGGGGCCGACTCCGGAATGGTCGCCATGAACGGGTAGCTCTCGGTGGAGTCCGACCCGTTGACGATGGCCCCGGCGTTGCCGGCCATGAAGGTCGCGCAGGCCGCGGCGGCGAGAGCGCCGACGGCAGCGGTGCGGGCGGCGTGGCGGCGCGGCGGCTTGAAGCTGAACACAGAAGGCCCTTTTTGTTCGGTGGATTTGTCTGCATTCAGCCTCGTTGTTCGCCGCCCCGCGGACCATCCGGGCAACAGGCCGGTCGATGCTGTGGCCAGCCCCCCTCTCTGTACGGGGGAAACCCCTGGGCCGGGAGCGCGGCCACGACGAGGAACGGCCGAGGCGGCGAATGCCCCCGGCGATGTCGGCCCCGAGAGGAGCCGGCCGTGGCTGCCGGTCTGCGGACCGGACGACGTAGGTACCCATGGGCGGCGGGCCGACCCGACCGCGGCGGGCACAGGATGTCGGGTCCGGCGCGGTGGGACTTCCCTAGCGTGGAGACCACTGAGGGAAGGACGGCCAGGAGTGCTGGAGCGGCTGAATCAGGCGATGGACCACATCGAGGACCACCTCGGTGAGCCCATCGACGTGGCCGAGCCGGCCCGTATCGCCATGACGTCGGAGTACCACTTCCGGCGGATGTTCTCCGCGTTGGCGGGCATCCCGCTCTCCGAGTACGTCCGCCGCCGACGGCTGACGCTCGCCGGGGCCGAGGTGCTCGCCGGGGAGCGGACGCTGCTCGATGTCGCGGTGCGGTACGGGTACGGCTCGGGCGAGGCCTTCGCGCGTGCCTTCCGCGCCATGCACGGGGTCGGCCCCGGCGAGGCGCGGCGGACGGGTGCGGCGCTGCACTCCCAGCCCCGGATGTCCTTCCGGCTGATCGTCGAAGGGAAGAGCGGCATGCGCTACCGAGTGGTGGAGAAGGACGGGTTCAGGCTCGTGGGCAGGGGGACGCGGGTCCCGCTGGTCCACGAGGGGATGAACCCGGCCATCGTGGAGTTCGTCAGAAGCATCGGCAGGGAGACGCTGGACAGTTGGGAGGCGTATGCGAACGGAGAGCCCGAAGGTGTCCTCGCCGCCGTCAGCGACCACTCCGCGGATGACGCGGAGGGCACCGAAATCGGCTACTTCCACGGGGTGGTGAGCGACGCGGAGGTGCCCGGGGCCTCGGACAGCCTCGATGCCGAGCCGGGTACGTGGGCGGTGTTCGAGTCCTCGGGCGAGTTCCCGTCGGCGGTCCAGTACCTCTGGCGGGACGTGTACACGCAGTGGTTCCCGTCGAACCCGTACCGCGGCCGGCCCGGTCCGTCGCTCTCGCGTACACGCGTGTCCGAGGACGGCACGCACGCGGAGGCGGAGGTGTGGATTCCGGTGGAGCGCGTGCGTGAGTGAGCGGGTGACCGGCCGTGGTCGGTTACTCCGGGCGGATGTGCGGAGTCAGGCTGAGTCAGGCCCCGGCGGGGCCGTCAGGCACGGCCGGCGGCGACGCAGAACTCGTTGCCCTCCGGGTCCGCCATCAGAACGTGGTGCCCGTCGAACACCTCCAGGGCGGTGCCGCCCGCGCGCACCAGGCGTTCGGACTCCGCCCTGATCCGCGCCCATCGTTCCTCGGGAGTGCCGTGGCCCGGCACTCGGACGTCCATGTGGAGCCGGTTCTTCGCCGTCTTGGGCTCGGGGACCTTGAGGATGGACAGACGGGGGCCGGCGCCGTCGGGATCGCAGAGCCACGCGCTGTCGTCGATGTGGTCGTCCTCCGGCAGGTCGAAGGACGCGAACCACTCCTCGCGGGTGGTGAAGGGAGCCGGCGGCGGCTCGTCGACATAGCCGAGGGCCGTCTTCCAGAAGACGGCGAGGGTCTGTGCGTCCGCGCAATCGAGCGTCAGGTCGATTCTGGCTGCCATGGGGGGAACCGTAGTGCGTGCCTCTGACAGCCGTCCGGTCGGAAACGGCCTCCGCGACCGGCGGCCCGGACGTCGACGGGCCCGGCGCACGTGGTGACGTGTGCCGGGCCCGTCGTTGACCGCGGTGAGCGGTGCCGCTTCTTCGAGTCGCCCGTGCGGGCTAGCTCTTGAAGCCGTAGTCCATGAGCTTCTTCGCGTCCGCGGTCCGGGTGGTCTCGGACGTGGCCGTCAGGACGGTACCGATGACCGTCTTGCCGTTGCGGGTCGCGGCGAAGACCAGGCAGTACTTGGCCGCCGGGCCGGAGCCGGTCTTCACACCGATCGCGCCGCTGTAGGTGCCCAGCAGCTTGTTGGTGTTGGTCCACGACATGTAGCGGTAGCCACCGCTCTTCGTCGTGACCTTCTGCTTCGTCGACTGGGTCTTCACGACGGTGCGGAAGGTGGAGTACTTCATCGCGCTGCTCGCGAGCTTCGTCAGATCGCGCGGGGTCGAGTAGTTGGTCCCGTTCCCTATGCCGTCGAACGAGTCGAAGTGGGTGTTCTTCAGGCCGAGGGTCTTCGCGGTGCTGTTCATCTTGCCGATGAACGACTTCACCCGGGCCGCGCGCGTCGAGCCGGAGCCGAACTTGTCGGCCAGGGCGTACGCGGCGTCGCAGCCGGACGGCAGCATCAGGCCGTACATCAGCTGGCGGACCGTGACCTTGTCGCCCACGATGAGGCGGGCCGAGGACGCGCCCTTGGAGACGATGTAGTCGCTGTACGCCTTCTGGATCGTGACCTTCGAATCCAGGTTGAGGCCCTTCTCGGCCAGCACCACCCGGGCGGTCATGATCTTGGTGGTGGAACCGGTGGACCGGCGGGTGTCCGCGGCCTTGGTGAAGAGGGTCTTCCCGGTACCGTCGTTCATCACGAAGCCGCCCTTGGCGACGATCGTGGGCGGCTTCGGCGCGGCGGCCTGGGCCTGGGAGGCGAACGCGCCACCCGCGATGACGGCACCTGCGGTGAGAGCGACCGTGGCAGTGGCCGATACACGCCTTATGCCCTTAATGCCGATATTCAAGTTGAACGCTCCAAATGCCCCTGGAATGCGGCCACATGAGGGTGCCGCGCGCTGATGAGACTTATCAGGCCGGTGAATGGTTGTGGCCCGTGAGGGGTGATTTTCCACGACATTCGGGGGCGCGGATTCCGGATGTGGGGTGCGGTGCGCGCGAGGGGCGCGCGCGGGAGCGTGCGCCGGAGGTGTGCGTCCGCATCGTGGAACGGGTCCGTCATGCGTGCATGTTGTATCTAAGCTGTGCACATGCCTGCTCCAGCCCCGTCCCCCGTCCGTCCGCCCGTGAAGCGGCCCCCCGCCGCCGAGCGCGTCTACACCCACATCAAGGAAGCGGTCCTGGACCGCCGGTACGAGGGCGGGACGCTCCTCACCGAGGGCGATCTCGCGGACGCCGTGGGGGTCTCCCGCACGCCCGTGCGCGAGGCGCTGCTGCGGCTGGAGGTGGAGGGGCTGATCAAGCTCTACCCGAAGAAGGGCGCCCTGGTGCTCGCCGTCTCCGCGCAGGAGATCGCGGACGTCGTGGAGACCCGGCTGCTCGTCGAGGAGTTCGCCGTGCGCCGGGCCGTGCCCGCTTCGGCGAAGCTGATCGCCCGGCTGGAGGAGCTGCTGGAGGAGCAGCGGCAGATGTCGGAGGCCGGTGATCTGGCCGCCGTTTCCGTGAAGGACCGCTGCTTCCACGCCGAGATCGTCCGGCACGCCGGCAACGAGATCCTGTCCCGCCTCTACGACCAGCTGCGCGACCGGCAGCTGCGGATGGGCGTCGCCGTCATGGAGGCCCACCCCGGCAGGATCTCCGCCAACATCACCGAGCACGGCGAGCTGCTGGAGGCGATCAGGGCCGGTGACGCGGAGGGCGCCGCACACGTCGTGCGCCGTCATGTGAGCCGGGTCAAGGTGCTGGTCAGGGGTGAGGACCGGTGAGTTCGGCCGCCGCCCCCACCCTTTCCCTGCCCGGCGATCCGCCCGGCGGCCGGCGTGCCGCCCGGGTCTGGGGCGTCGGTGTCGCCGTCTACTTCGTCGCCATCATCTTCCGCACCAGCCTGGGCGTCGCCGGACTCGACGCCGCCGACCGGTTCGACGTCAACGCCTCGGCGCTCTCCACCTTCTCCATCCTTCAGCTGCTCGTCTACGCGGGCATGCAGATACCCGTCGGCCTGATGGTGGACCGGCTGGGCACCAAGAAGGTCCTCACCATCGGCGCCATCCTGTTCACCCTCGGACAGCTCGGCTTCGCGCTCTCCCCCTCCTACGGTGCCGCACTGGCCTCCCGCGCCCTGCTGGGCTGCGGCGACGCGATGACGTTCATCAGCGTGCTGCGGCTGGGGGCGCGCTGGTTCCCGGCCCGGCGCGGCCCGCTGATCGGGCAGGTCGCCGCGCTCTTCGGGATGGCGGGCAACCTCGTCTCGACGCTGGTGATCGCCCGGTCCCTGCACGGCCTCGGCTGGACCACCACCTTCGTCGGCAGCTCGCTGGCCGGGGTCGTGGTGCTGGTCCTGCTGCTGCTCTTCCTGAAGGACCACCCCGAGGGGTACGAGCCGCCGCCCGTCGAGCACGCCGGCGGGGCGTACGTGCGCAAGCAGATCGCCACCGCCTGGCGGGAACCCGGCACCCGGCTCGGCATGTGGGTGCACTTCACCACGCAGTTCCCGGCCATGGTGTTCCTGCTGCTGTGGGGGATGCCGTTCCTGGTGGAGGCGCAGGGGCTGAGCCGGGGGACCGCGGGAGAACTGCTCACCCTGGTGGTGCTGTCCAACATGGCCGTCGGCCTCGTCTACGGGCAGATCATCGCCCGCCACCACGCGGCCCGTATCCCGCTCGTGCTGGGCACGGTCGCGATGACGGCGCTGCTGTGGGCGTCGGCCATCCTGCACCCCGGGGACCATGCGCCGATGTGGCTGCTGGTCACCCTGTGCGTGGTGCTCGGCGCCTGCGGGCCCGCGTCGATGATCGGCTTCGACTTCGCCCGCCCGGCCAACCCGCCGGAGCGCCAGGGCACCGCGTCGGGCATCGTCAACATGGGCGGCTTCGTCGCGTCGATGAGCACGCTGTTCGCCGTCGGGGTGCTGCTGGACGCGACCGGCGACAACTACCGCGTCGCGTTCGCCTCGGTCTTCGTCCTGGAGACGCTCGGGGTCGTACAGATCCTGCGGCTGCGGGCCAGGGCCGCGCACCGGGAGCGCGAGCACCATGTGATCAGCCGCGTGGAGGCCGTGCACGTACCGGCGTAGCCCCTGCCGCTGTGCCCGTTCCCGTCCCTGCCGCTGTCCCCGTCCCTGTGCCCGGACACGGCGGCGCGCCCGTCCCCCCTGCGGGGCGGGCACGCCGATTGCCGTGACTACGGGGTGACGGCGAAGTTCTGCAGGATGGCGGCCGCCAGGTCCTGGTCGCCCTCGGCCTTGATCCGGTCCATGACCGCGCTCGCCCGCACCCGGCCGCAGGCCAGCCGGACGTACGTCTCCCAGTCCATCGCCAGCGTCACCGCGGGACCCAGGGACGGCGAACCGTCCACCGAACCGCGGCCCTCCGCGTCGACCCGGACGGTGCGCAGGAACTCCACCGGCCCGTGCACATCCAGCACGACCGCCGAGTTGGGCGGTGCGCCCGCGTCCTTCGCGACCACCTTCGGCAGCGCGGCCAGCAGTGTGTCCCGGACGATCGCGGCACCAGGGGAGTCCAGGTTGCCGGGCTTGCCCAGCGTCGTACGCAGATCCTGCTCGTGCACCCAGACGTCGAAGGCGCGCATCCGCAGCGCCAGTTCCAGGGTCTGCTCGGCGCCGAGCGGCGCGCGCGTCATGGTCTCCGGGTCCCGCGTCTCGTTGCGCAGCTGACGGGACCTGCGGATGATCGTGTACTCCAGCTCGGAGGTCATCTCCGGTGCGGTGTGGTGACGCCGTACGTCGACCTGCATCTCCATGTAGCGGGCGAAGTCGTTCTGCACGTGGTAGAGATCGCGCGGCAGTGTGTGGATCGGGCGCGGGTCGCCGAGCTGTTCGCACTCCATGCCGATGATGTGCGACACGATGTCGCGCACCGACCAGTTGGGGCATGGAGTACGGCCGTTCCACTCGCCCTCGGTGAGCGGGTTCACCAGCTCGGCTATCGACTCGATGGAGTGGGTCCAGGCGTCGGTGTAGGTCTGGAGGCTGGGATGGACGGTCACGTGACCCCTCGTGCGGTTCTGCGGTGCATGGGCTGGAGAACTGGGCGCGGATGGCGGGCTGCGAGCTGCAATGAGGTTCGGTCGGTCCAAGTTACGCTGCGAGCAGGCACCCCGGCAGTGCTTTCGTGTGACGATCGTAGGCCCGTGTTGACGGCTCAGATGCCAGGACGGTGGTAGTGTGCGCGCCTCTCTCATCCAGATCGCAGTAGACCCGGACGAATCCGTCAATTCCCGCAGGGGGCGAGCGGCCTCGCTGGTCGCGGCCCAGCGAGGTGCGGATCTGGTGGTCCTGCCCGAGCTCTGGCCGGTCGGAGCCTTCGCCTACACGGCGTTCGAGGACGAGGCCGAACCGCTGTGCGGCCCCACGCACGAGGTGATGGCCAAGGCCGCCGCCGACGCCGGGGTCTGGCTGCACGCCGGCTCCTTCGTCGAACGGGCCGAGGACGGCGCGCTCTACAACACCACGCTCGTCTTCAACCCCGAGGGCGAGCGGGCCGCCGTGTACCGCAAGATCCACCGCTTCGGCTTCGACAAGGGCGAGGCGGTCATGATGGGCGCCGGCGACGAACTGGTCACGCTCGCCCTGCCGCAGACCACGCTCGGCCTCGCCACCTGCTACGACCTGCGCTTCCCGGAGATGTTCCGCGGGCTGGTCGACGCGGGCGCCGAGACCCTGGTCGTCGCCGCGGGCTGGCCCGAGCGCCGCCGCGCCCACTGGACACTGCTCGCGCAGGCGCGGGCCGTCGAGAACCAGGCCTACGTCCTGGCCGTCGGCTCCGCGGGCACCCACGCCGGAATCCAGCAGGCCGGGCACAGCATCGTCGTCGACCCCTGGGGCGAGGTGCTCGCCGAGGCGGGCGCGGACGAGGAGGTGCTGAGCGTGGAGTTCGACCCGGGCCGGGTCGCCACCACCCGGGAACAGTTCCCGGCCCTCAAGGACCGCCGGCTGGGACTCGTGCCGCCGGCCGTCCTCGGATAGCCGCGCACCATCGTCCGCGCGGTGCCTGTTTCACGTGAAACAGGCACCGCCGCCGCTCAGTGCTCGTGCTCCTTCTCCGCGAGCACGATGACGCACACCGCCACCGCGATCAGCAGCGCCGTGTCGGCGTCCTCCCGCACGACATCGATCCCGTACGTGTCCCGGACGGTCAGCCAGCGGCGCGAGATCTGGGCCAGCAGCTCCCCGTCGTACTCCACCGCGAACTCGCGGTCCAGGATCTTGCCGCTGACGTCGAGCTCGGTGCCGTCCACCAGCGTCACCCGGTAGTGGTTGCGCAGCAGTGAAAGGCGCTTCCGCTTGATCTTGGCCAGCTGCTCGCCGTCCCGCTCGATGAGCATCGTGTCGCGCAGGCTGATCAGTTTCTGCCGGATCTCTACGAGGATCCGGCCCTGCGCGTCCTTCAGCTCGAAGGTTTCACGCACCCGCATGGCCTTGCCGTCGACGAGGAAGACCTTGCGCCCGTCCGCATCCTCGATCCAGTAGTCGTCGCCGATGCCGAACAGCCGCTCACGCACAAGAAGTCTCATGGCTCACAGGTTCCCCGAGGCACCTGTGGAATGCGTGGACGCCACGGTGATGTTGACTGTTCACATGGCAACACGTGCGCGCGTCAGGGCCCCCGAACTGATCGGCAAGGGCGGCTGGCTCAATACAGGCGACCAGCAGTACACCCTCGCTGACCTGCGGGGACGTATCGTGATCTTGGATTTTTGGACGTTCTGCTGCGTGAACTGTCTGCATGTCCTCGATGAGCTGCGCGAGCTGGAGGAGAAGCACCGCGACACCGTGGTGATCATCGGCGTGCACTCGCCGAAGTTCGTCCATGAGGCGGAGCACCAGGCCGTCGTCGACGCCGTCGAGCGGTACGAGGTGCACCACCCGGTGCTGGACGACCCCGAGCTCGCGACCTGGAAGCAGTACGCCGTACGCGCCTGGCCGACGCTCGTCGTCGTCGACCCCGAGGGCTATGTCGTCGCCCAGCACGCCGGCGAGGGCCACGCCCACGCCATCGAGAAGCTCGTCGAGGAGCTGGAGGCCGAGCACACGGCCAAGGGCACCCTGCGACGCGGCGACGGGCCGTACGTGGCGCCCGAGCCCGTGGCGACGCACCTGCGGTTCCCCGGGAAGGCGCTGCTGCTGGCCGACGGCGGCTTCCTGGTCTCCGACACCACCCGCCACCGGCTGGTCGAGCTGGAAGCGGACGGCGAGACCGTCCGCCGCCACTTCGGCACCGGCGACCGCGGGTTCGCGGACGGCGGGCCCGAAGAGGTCCGGTTCAGCGAGCCGCAGGGGCTGGCGGTGCTGCCCGACGGGCGGATCGCCGTCGCCGACACGGTGAACCACGCCCTTCGCGCGCTCGACCTCACGACCGGTGCGACGACCACCCTCGCCGGCAGCGGCAGCCAGTGGTGGCAGGGGGCGCCGACCAGCGGCGCGGGCCGCGAGGTGAACCTCTCCTCGCCGTGGGACGTCGCCTGGTTCGACGGCAGGCTCTGGATCGCCATGGCGGGCGTGCACCAGCTGTGGACGTACGACCCCGCGAACGGCACCGTGCGGGTCGCGGCAGGCACGACGAACGAGGGGCTGGTCGACGGTCCGGGCGAGGAGGCCTGGTTCGCCCAGCCGTCCGGGCTCGCCGCGACCGAGGACCGGCTCTGGGTCGCCGACTCGGAGACGTCCGCGCTGCGCTACGTCGACCGGGAGGGCGCCGTCCACACCGTCGTCGGCACCGGACTCTTCGACTTCGGCCACCGCGACGGTGCCGCCGCTCAGGCACTGCTCCAGCACCCGCTGGGCGTCACCGCACTGCCCGACGGATCCGTCGCCGTCTGCGACACGTACAACCACGCCCTGCGCCGCTACGACCCGGCGAGCGGTGAGGTCACCACGCTCGCCACGGATCTGCGCGAACCCAGCGACGCGGTGCTGGTCGACGGCGATCTCGTGGTCGTCGAGTCCGCCGGGCACCGGCTGACCCGGCTGCGGCTGCCCGAGGAGGCGGTACGCGTCGCGGAACAGTCGCACCGCACCCAGCGCGTCGCCACCGAGATCGCCCCCGGCACGCTCCGGCTCGACGTCGTCTTCCAGGCGCCCGCCGGGCAGAAGCTGGACACCCGGTACGGGCCCTCGACCCGGCTGCTGGTCTCCTCGACCCCGCCGGAGCTGCTGGCCGGGGGCGACGGAGCGGGCACCGACCTGTTCCGCGACCTGGTCCTCGCGGACGGGGTGACCGAGGGCGTCCTGCACGTCTCGGCGATGGCCGCGTCCTGTGACGACGATCCCGCGAACGAGTACCCGGCCTGCCATGTCCACCAACAGGACTGGGGCGTCCCCGTCCACGTCAGTGCACAGGGCACGCCCCGGCTGCCGCTCGTGCTCGCCGGGATGGACGAACAGGGCTGACAGCGGCCTCGCGGGAGGAAGAGCAGGCGGCTCGGCCGTCGTCGGCGCCGACGACGACGGCCGCATCGTGCGCCCCGCCGGGACTCACCCGTCGTCGGTGAGCCGTTGCACCGCCTGCTCGCGCGCAGCAGCAGGGCGGCGAGCAGGCTGCGGCGTTTGGCGGGGCCGGGGAGAAGCGGCCCGGTCAGCGTGTCGACGCAGACGGTGCCGAGCAGCCAGAACTCCACGAGCGGCTCCCCTTCCGGGCGTGACGCGCCCGGTGCCGGGTCACGGGCAAGGGCCCAGAACATCCGGCCTCCCCGGCGGGCGGGGAGGGGGCGCGCCCGGTCCGGCGGGCGCGCCCGGCCGGATCACAGCTGGCGTTCGTCCGGGGAAACCACTGTGGTGGGGGGCACAACCATGCGGCGGCGCCGCATGACGCTCGCGTAGACGAAGACGCCGATGACGCCGACGATCATCATGATCCAGCCGACCATGTCGACGTTGACGCTGTCCATCTTCCAGTCGGTCGCGAACGCGAGTATCGCCCCCACGCCGATGAGAATGAAGCATCCTCCGAGTCCCATGAGTTCCGCCTCCTCGACGGCCCGGAAGCTCCGGGCCGTGTACGGGGCGGGTACCCGGCCCGGCAACGACCATGCGTGCGGTGGCGGTTGGCGTCGGGGTCAGCCCGCGAGGAACGAGGCCAGTGCGGTCGCCAGCAGGTGCGGATCGTCGGAGCCGCACAGTTCACGGGCGCTGTGCATCGACAGGATGGCCACACCGATGTCGATGGTCTGGATGCCGTGCCGGGCGGCGGTGATCGGGCCGATCGTGGTGCCGCACGGCATCGAGTTGTTGGAGACGAACAGCTGCCACGGCACGCCCGCCTTCTCGCACGCCGACGCGAACACGGCCCGGCCGCTGCCGTCGGTCGCGTACCGCATGTTGACGTTGACCTTGAGGATCGGTCCGCCGTTGATGACCGGGTGGTGCGTCGGGTCGTGCCGCTCGGCGTAGTTGGGGTGGATCGCGTGGCCGGTGTCGGAGGAGAGGCAGACGGTGCCGGCGAAGGCACGGGCGCGGTCCTCGTACGTACCGCCGCGGGCGAACACCGAACGCTCCAGGACCGTGCCGAGCAGCGGCCCGTCCGCGCCGGTGTCGGACTGCGAGCCGTTCTCCTCGTGGTCGAAGGCGGCCAGCACCGGGATGTACGGGATCTCCGCGTCGGGCTGTCCGGCGACGGCGGCGAGCGCCGCGACGGCCGCGTGCACCGAGAGCAGGTTGTCCATCCGGGGCCCGGCCACCAGCTCGCGGTCGCGGCCCAGGTAGGAGGGTGCCTCGACGGGGTGCGGCATCAGGTCCCAGCCGGTGATGTCCTCGGCGTCGACGCCCGCCTCATCGGCGACGAAGCGGATGAGGTCGCCCTCCGCCACGTCCCCGAGGCCCCAGATCGGCTGCATGTGCTTCTGGCGGTCGAGCTTGAGGCCGTCCGGGTTGGCCGACCGGTCCAGGTGCACGGCCAGCTGGGGGACGCGCAGCAGCGCCCGGTCGATGTTGACCAGCCGGTGCGTCCCGTCGCGCAGCGAGATCCGCCCGGCGAGGCCGAGGTCGCGGTCCAGCCAGGTGTTGAGGAGCGTGCCGCCGTAGACCTCCACGGCGATCTGCCGCCAGCCGTGCGCGCCCGTGTCGGGCATCGGCTTCACGCGCAGGTTCGGCGAGTCGGTGTGCGCCCCGACGATCCGGAACGGGGTGCTGGCCCCGGCGCCCTCGGGCACGTACCAGGCCACGATCGCGCCGCCGCGCAGGACGTACTTCCCGCCGCTGGACCCGTCCCAGGCCGCCGTCTCCTCGACCTGCCGGAAACCGGCCTTCTCCAGCCTCGACGCGGCGGTCGCCACGGCGTGGTACGGGGAGGGGCAGGCCATCAGGAAGGCCATCAGATCGTCGGTGTGCCCGCGGTCGAAGCGGGGGGAAGAGCTCATGTTCTTCACTTTAACCAGGCGCGTCCCGGAGAATTCACCGTCGTCCCCCGTCGCCCGCGCCCTGCCCATGAACGGAACCCGGGGCCGCACCGGCGCCCGGGGCGGCGGCATGCCGTCCGCGGCGACGCCCGGACGATAGCCGTGTCACACCGCTGCCACAGCCCGTCGACGCAGCGAGCCGGGCAGTGCCCCGGAGCGCGAGGGTTTCTCCCGTGGACGGGGTTCCGGGTCCTGCCGCCGGCGTACCCGGCCGGATACGCCGGCACCGTCACCCGGAAACGTGTCCGGGTGACGGTGCCGTCGACGATCTCGGTCGCGGAAGCCTAGAACGCGGCCTCGTCCAGCTCCATCAGGGAGTTGTCGACGGACTCGGCGAGCGCGCGCTCGGCCCCGACGCCCGGCAGGACGTTCGCGGCGAAGAACTTCGCGGCGGCGATCTTGCCCCGGTAGAAGGCGACGTCCTTCGCGGCAGCGGTCGGCAGCTTCTCGACGGCCACGGCCGCGCCCTTGAGCAGCAGGTAGCCGACGACGACATCGCCGGAGGCCAGCAGCAGGCGGGTGGTGTTCAGGCCCACCTTGTAGATGTTCTTCACGTCCTCGCCGGTCGCGGTGAGGTCGGTGATCATCGTGCCGACGATCGCCTCCAGGTCCACGGCGGCCTTGGCGAGCGAGTCCAGCGCGCCGGACAGCTCCTCGTTGCCCTGGGCGCCCGCGAGGAACTTCTTGATCTCCTCGGAGAGCGTGTTGAGCGAGGCGCCCTGGTCGCGGACGATCTTCCGGAAGAAGAAGTCCTGGCCCTGGATGGCCGTCGTGCCCTCGTACAGCGTGTCGATCTTGGCGTCACGGATGTACTGCTCGATCGGGTACTCCTGGAGGTACCCGGAGCCGCCGAACGTCTGGAGCGACTGTGCCAGCTGCTCGTACGACTTCTCCGAGCCGTAGCCCTTCACGATCGGGAGCAGCAGGTCGTTGAGGCCGTGCAGCGCCTTCGCGTCCTCGCCCGCGGCCTCGCTCTCCTGGATCGCGTCCTGCACGGAGGCGGTGTACAGCACGAGGGAGCGCATGCCCTCGGCGTACGCCTTCTGCGTCATGAGCGAGCGGCGCACGTCGGGGTGGTGCGTGATGGTGACCTTGGGGGCGGTCTTGTCCATGAACTGCGACAGGTCGGTTCCCTGGACGCGCTCCTTGGCGTACTCCAGCGCGTTCAGGTAACCCGTCGAGAGCGCCGCGATGGCCTTCGTGCCGACCATCATGCGGGCGAACTCGATGATGCGGAACATCTGGCGGATGCCGTCGTGCTTGTCGCCGATCAGCCAGCCCTTGGCGGGGTGCTGGTCGCCGAACGTCATCTCGCAGGTGTTGGAAGCCTTGAGGCCCATCTTGTGCTCGACGTTCGTCGCGTACACGCCGTTGCGCTCGGACAGTTCGCCGGTGGTCCAGTCGAAGTGGAACTTCGGGACCATGAAGAGCGAGAGGCCCTTGGTGCCCGGTCCCGCGCCCTCGGGGCGGGCCAGCACGTAGTGAATGATGTTCTCGGACATGTCGTGCTCACCCGAGGTGATGAAGCGCTTCACGCCCTCGATGTGCCAGGAGCCGTCCGCCTGCTCGACGGCCTTCGTGCGGCCCGCGCCGACGTCGGAACCGGCGTCCGGCTCGGTCAGCACCATCGTCGAGCCCCACTGCTTCTCGACGGCGATCTCGGCGATCTTCTTCTGCGCCTCGTTGCCCTCGTCGAAGAGGATGCCGGCGAAGGCCGGGCCGGAGGAGTACATCCACACGGCCGGGTTCGCGCCGAGCAGCAGCTCCGCGTAACCCCAGATCAGGGAGCGTGGGGAGGTCGTGCCGCCGATCTCCTCGGGGAGGCCCAGGCGCCAGTACTCGGAGTCCATGAAGGCCTGGTAGGACTTCTTGAAGCTGTCCGGTACCGGTGCGGTGTTGGTCTCCGGGTCGAAGACCGGGGGGTTGCGGTCGGCGTCGGCGTAGGAGTCGGCGAGCTCGTTCTCCGCGAGGCGGGCGACCTCGTCGAGGATGCTCTTCGCGGTCTCGACGTCCATCTCCGCGAACGGTCCGGTGCCGTACAGCTTGTCGCGCCCGAGGACCTCGAAGAGGTTGAACTCGATGTCGCGGAGATTCGACTTGTAGTGCCCCATGGGAAGGCTCCGTAATCAATAGCAGTGGCGCGCAGCGCCCCGTGGAGAGGTGAGGATCGGGCGACGGGCTCGCGGATACCGGTCTGCCGCGCGGCCGGGGATCTGGCGGGGCCCGGACGTATCAGCTGACCTCTCCGATGATGCTACCCGTCAGTAATAAGGCGCAACCCCTCAAGGGGGAGATGTGGCCGATTACTCTTTGCCTCATGTACGGCTACGACCAGAATCAGGGCGCACAGCAGCCGATGGGTGGCGGCTACGGCGAGCAGCCGCTGTACCCCGAACCCTCGCCGCCCTCGCTGGGCGACGCGGTACGGGCCTTCACGACCGGCTCGCTGGCCGCCGAGGACTTCCAGCAGATCTTCGCGACGTCGAAGGTCTACTGCCCGCGCGGCGACAATCCGGGCTTCCTCGCGCTGCACAACACCCAGCAGCCGGTGATCCCGATGTTCACCACGCTCAAGGAGCTGCGGCTCTACGCGGGCAAGGAGTCCAAGTACTTCGTGATCACCGGGGCCGAGGTGATCGACCTGCTGCCCACCGGCTACG
This sequence comes from Streptomyces brevispora, assembly GCF_007829885.1. Taxonomy (NCBI): domain Bacteria; kingdom Bacillati; phylum Actinomycetota; class Actinomycetes; order Kitasatosporales; family Streptomycetaceae; genus Streptomyces; species Streptomyces brevispora. The sequence goes on along the minus strand of NZ_VIWW01000001.1, from coordinate 2,944,476 downwards.
GCTTCGTCCTGGACATGGAGGGCGAGCACCGCATGGTCTTCGACGCCAAGGCCGTGGAGCAGATGGTCGACTTCGCGATGCGCCGTATGTACGGCTGACCGTCGACCCCCGCCCCTCGGGAAGGGGCCCGTACCGCCGAGCGACGCCGGGCGGTACGGGCCCCTTCGCGCTGTCGTGGACGGTGCGGGAATGGAAGACGCCTTGCTAGATGTTCACCATTCAACTAAATTGGTTTCAGGACAATCCCCGGAGGTGGCTTCCATGCCCGCAGTAACCGTCGAAAACCCGCTGACCCTGCCCAAGGTCGCCGCCTCGGGCGATGCCGTGGCCCGTCCCGTGCTCGCCGTGACCACGGCGCCCAGCGGGTTCGAGGGCGAGGGATTCCCCGTGCGCCGCGCATTCGCGGGGATCAACTACAAGCACCTCGACCCGTTCATCATGATGGACCAGATGGGCGAGGTGGAGTACGCGGCCGGCGAGCCCAAGGGCACCCCCTGGCACCCGCACCGCGGCTTCGAGACCGTCACCTACCTGATCGACGGCACCTTCGTTCACCAGGACTCCAACGGTGGCGGCGGCACCATCCAGAACGGCGACACCCAGTGGATGACGGCCGGTTCCGGGCTGCTCCACATCGAGGCGCCGCCGGAGTCGCTCGTCATGTCGGGCGGCCTCTTCCACGGCCTCCAGCTCTGGGTGAACCTGCCCAAGGCCGACAAGATGATGGCCCCGCGCTACCAGGACATCCGCGGCGGCCAGGTCCAGCTCCTCGCCTCCCCGGACGGCGGCGCGCTGCTCCGCGTGATCGCGGGCGAGCTCGACGGCCACGAGGGCCCGGGTGTCACCCACACCCCCATCACGATGATCCACGCCACCGTGCGCCCCGGCGCCGAGGTGACCCTGCCGTGGCGCGAGGACTTCAACGGCCTCGCGTACGTGCTCGCGGGCCGCGGCACCGTGGGTGAGGAGCGCCGGCCCGTCCACATGGGCCAGACCGCCGTCTTCGGCGCCGGCTCCTCGCTGACCGTCCGCGCGGACGAGCGGCAGGACGGCAACACCCCGGAGCTGGAGGTCGTCCTCCTCGGCGGGCGTCCCATCCGGGAGCCGATGGCTCACTACGGGCCGTTCGTGATGAACAGCCAGGCCGAACTGAAGCAGGCCTTCGAGGACTTCCAGGCCGGCCGCCTCGGCACCGTGCCCGCCGTCCACGGAATGTGAGCCTCGCCGCCGCCGTATGACGGTTCGTCACTCGTACGGCGGCCCGGGCGGGGACAGCGCACCCGCCGCGTGATCGGGTGAGGGGGTGCAGACCCAGAAGCCCCTCCTGCCCCTTGGCGCACGGCGCCTGGCCGCCTGGTGCGGTGTTGTCCTGCTGGTCGCCGGTGTCGCCGCCCTGGTCGTCTGGCTGTGCGTCGCCCTCAAGACCGCCGTCACCCCCGTCATGCTCGCGCTGCTCGGTACGGCGCTGCTCGGTCCGGTCCACCGGTGGATGACCGCGCACGGGGTGAACCGTTCGCTGGCGGCCGGGCTGACCTGCGCCCTCCTCGTCGCGGTGGTCGGCGGCGCCGGATACATCGTCGTCTCCGCGCTCATCGACACCGGCGACCAGATCGTCCGGTCGCTGAAGGACGCCGGTCATTGGGTCGTCGACCACTTCGGGGTGGCGGGCAACACCAATGTGGACGACCTGGCCGCCAATGCGAAGCAGCTCGTCGGGAAGTTCGGCGCGAGCGCCGCGGGCGGGCTCCTGAGCGGCCTCAGCCTGGTCGGTTCGCTCATCGCCACGAGCGTGCTCGCGCTCCTGCTGACCTTCTTCTTCCTGCGCGACTCCGACCGGGGCGTGAAACTCGCGCACTCCATCGCCCCGCGCGGCACCGGCGACCTGGTCGAGGCGATGGGCCGGCGGGCGTTCGAGGCCGTCGAGGGCTTCATGCGCGGCACGACGTTCATCGCGCTCATCGACGCGGCCTGCATCACGGTCGGCCTGCTGATCCTGAAGGTGCCCGGTGCGGTGGGGCTGGGCGCGCTGGTCCTGGTCGGCGCCTACATCCCGTACCTGGGGGCCTTCATCTCGGGCACCGTCGCGGTGCTGGTGGCGCTCGCGGACCGGGGGCTGGTGATCGCGCTCTGGGCGCTCGGGGTGGTGCTCGCCGTACAGGTGCTGGAGGGCCACATCCTTCAGCCGTTGATCCAGAGCCGTACGGTCCAGATGCACCCGGCCACGATCCTGATCGCGCTGACGGCGGGCGCGAGCGTGGCGGGCCTGCTGGGGATGCTGCTCGCGGTCCCGGTGTGCGCGGCGGCCTTCGGCATCCTCGGCGAACTCCGCAAGGGCCACCTGCCCCCACCGGACCCCCCGGACCCGGCGACCCCCGACCCGGTGCCCCCCACCCCGGACGCGTCCCCCGGCGCACCACCCAGCCCGTCAGGCGCCTGAGGGCGGAACCCGCTCGTACCGCGCACGGCCCGATCGCCCCCGAGGCGGCCCGCCGCGGACCCGGCTCGGGCAGGCTCGGACCCGGCTCGGGCCCACCGGCGATCCCGCTGGAGACAATGGCAATGAAAGGGTCCGGTCGCGGGCGGTAGCCTGGGGTGGCTGTATCCGCCCCCAACCGCGAAGACTGGATGAACGACGATGCATCGGTACAGGTCCCACACCTGCGGCGAGCTCCGCGCCTCTGACGTCGGCACCGACGTCCGGCTGAGCGGCTGGCTGCACAATCGCCGAGACCTGGGTGGCATCCTCTTCATCGATCTGCGCGACCACTACGGTCTGGTGCAGCTCGTCGCCCGCCCCGGCACCCCCGGCAACGACGCCCTGGCGAAGCTCACCAAGGAGACCGTCGTACGGATCGACGGCAAGGTCTCCGCCCGCGGCGCCGACAACGTCAACCCGGAGCTCCCGACCGGCGAGATCGAGATCGAGGTCACCGAGGTCGAGGTGCTGGGCGAGTCCGCCCCGCTGCCCTTCACGATCAACGCCGAGGACGGGGTCAACGAGGAGCGGCGCCTGGAGTACCGCTTCCTCGACCTGCGCCGCGAGCGCATGCACCGCAACATCATGCTGCGCTCCTCCGTCATCGCCTCGATCCGCTCCAAGATGGTCGCCCTCGGCTTCAACGAGATGGCGACGCCGATCCTCACCGCGACCTCTCCCGAGGGCGCCCGTGACTTCGTCGTCCCGTCCCGGCTGAACCCGGGCAAGTTCTACGCGCTGCCGCAGGCCCCTCAGCAGTTCAAGCAGCTGCTGATGATCTCCGGCTTCGACCGCTACTTCCAGATCGCGCCGTGCTTCCGTGACGAGGACGCCCGCGCCGACCGGTCGCCCGGCGAGTTCTACCAGCTCGACGTCGAGATGTCCTTCGTCGAGCAGGAGGACGTCTTCCGCCCGATCGAGAAGCTCATGACCGAGCTCTTCGAGGAGTTCGGCAACGGCCGCCACGTCACCTCGCCCTTCCCGCGCATCCCGTTCCGCGAGTCGATGCTGAAGTACGGCAACGACAAGCCGGACCTGCGCGCCAAGCTGGAGCTCGTGGACATCTCCGACGTCTTCGCGGACTCGGAGTTCAAGGCCTTCGCCGGCAAGCACGTCCGCGCCCTCCCGGTGCCGGACACCGCGGGCCAGTCCCGGAAGTTCTTCGACGGCCTCGGTGACTACGCCGTCGAGCACGGCGCCAAGGGCCTCGCCTGGGTCCGCGTCGGCGAGGACGGCAAGCTGGCGGGCCCCATCGCCAAGTTCCTCACCGAGACGGACGTCAAGACCCTCACCGAGCGGCTCTCGCTCGTCCCCGGCCACGCCGTGTTCTTCGGCGCCGGCGAGTTCGACGAGGTCTCCAAGATCATGTCGGTCGTCCGCGTCGAGGCCGCCAAGCGCGCCGGCCACTTCGAGGAGGGCGTCTTCCGGTTCTGCTGGATCGTCGACTTCCCGATGTACGAGAAGGACGAGGACACCGGGAAGATCGACTTCTCGCACAACCCCTTCTCGATGCCCCAGGGCGGCCTGAAGGACCTTGAGGAGAAGGACCCGCTGGACATCCTCGCCTGGCAGTACGACATCGTCTGCAACGGCATCGAGCTGTCCTCCGGCGCCATCCGTAACCACGAGCCCGAGCTCATGCTCAAGGCCTTCGAGATCGCCGGTTACGACCGCGAGACCGTCGAGCAGGAATTCGCGGGCATGCTCCGCGCCTTCCGCCTCGGTGCCCCGCCGCACGGTGGCATCGCCCCGGGTGTCGACCGCATCGTGATGCTGCTGGCCGACGAGCCCAACATCCGCGAGACGATCGCCTTCCCGCTGAACGGCAACGCCCAGGACCTGATGATGGGCGCGCCGACGGTGCTGGACGAGACCCGGCTGCGCGAGCTGAACATCCAGCTCCGCAAGCCGGTCGCGTCCGCGAAGGACGCCGCGGAGAAGTAGCCCGGCCGGAGAAGCAGTCCGACCGGAGAAGCAGCCCGACCAACCCGCACCGGGTTTCACGTGAAACAGCCCCTGGCCACCGGCCGGGGGCTGTTCCGCGTTCCCGTCGTGCGTGCGTCCCGCCCGGTCTGGATGCACGCGAGTCACCCGGGAACGCGCGGGCCGCGCGCATACAAGTGCATGAATCACCTGGACGGGTACAGCCGGATGGCCCCGGCGCCGGATTGGCCGGACCCGGCTGCGGCAAAGACTGCCTGGGCCGACATCGGCACAGCGGACCCCAGGGCGGGCCCGCAAAGCCCCACGGCTTCCGCCGACGACTGCTGAGGAGCCCCCCGTGTCCGTGCCCCGTTCGAGCGTTCCTCTGCGGCTCCCGTATGTCGTCTGCGCCGTCCTCGTCCTGCTGCTGGCCGGATGCGGAACGGGCGGCTTCGGTACGGGCGGGAGCGGTGCGCGCACGAAGGCCGCGGGCGCCCCCGAGGTTCCCGGCCCACCGGGGTCCGGTGCGCCGTCCCCCGCGCAGCCCTCGTCGGAGTCGTCGCCCGCCGGGCCCGCCGCCGTACCGCCCGGACCGTCGCCCACCCCGCCGCGGGAGATTCCGGGGCTGGGCCCGCGGACCAGGGCCGAGATCCCGGTCGGCACCCGCCAGGCGTTCGTCGTCACCGGCGATTCCCCGGACTCCAGCCTGGCCACCGCCGTGCTCTACACCCGGGACGGCCCCGCCGCGGACTGGCGGGCGGCCGCGGCACCCTGGCCCGCCCACAACGCCCTGAACGGCTGGACGGCCGAGCACTGGGAGGGCGATCTCCGCACCCCCGTCGGCGTCTTCACGCTGACATCGGCGGGCGGCCGGCTCGATCCCCCGGCCACGGTGTTCCCGTACGACCTGAACCCGGACTTCAAGGTGGAGGGCGAGGGCTTCCAGGGGGAGCCGTTGGAGGGTTCCTTCGACTACGTCATCGCCATCGACTACAACCGCCTCCCCGGCACCTCCCCGCTGGACCACACCCGCCCCCTCGGCACGGAACGCGGCGGCGGCATCTGGATCCACGTCGACCACGGCGGCCCCACCCAGGGCTGTGTCTCGATCACCTACGACCGGATGAGAGAGCTGCTGGGCCTGCTCGACCCGGCCAAGGACCCCGTCGTCGTGATGGGGGACGTCGCGTACCTGAGCGGCTGAACAGCGGCTGAAGTCGCTGCGTGCCAGGTCCGCGGACCGTGGCCTCGAGACCGCCCGACCCGGTGGGCATCGAACCGGACACCGAACCGCCCAAGAACGGGGCCCGCTGAACGCAAGCGCACCGGACACACGAGAAGGGCGGGACCGTCAGCACGGTCCCGCCCTCCTCGCGTACGTACATGCCGTTACGCGGGCTTCTCCTCCAGGCGCGGGAACAGCACCGCGCCCTTCGTCACCGTCGAACCGGCCGCCAGCCGGCCCCAGGTGGCGGCGTCCTGCACGCGCTGGTCGGACAGCGCGCCCAGGGACTCCTCGGCGCCCAGGGACTCCCACAGCTTCTGCGAGGTGTCCGGCATGATCGGGTTCAGCAGCACCGCGACACCGCGCAGCGCCTCGGCGGCCGTGTACAGGATCGTCGCGAGGCGGGCCCGGCCCTCCGGCGACTCGTCCTTGGCGACCTTCCACGGCTCCTGCTCCGTGATGTAGCCGTTGACCTGCTTGACGAAGTCGAAGATCGCCAGGATGCCGGACTGGAAGTCAAGCTCCTCACCGATCTTCAGGTCGGCCGTGGTGACGGCCTTCGCCAGCCCGTCCCGCACCGCCTGCTCGGCCTCGCCCGCGGCCGTGGCCTCGGGGAGGACGCCGCCGTAGTACTTGCCGACCATGGCCGCGAGGCGCGAGGCCAGGTTGCCGTAGTCGTTGGCGAGCTCGGAGGTGTAGCGGGCGGTGAAGTCCTCCCAGGAGAACGAGCCGTCGCTGCCGTACGCGATGGCCCGCAGGAAGTACCAGCGGTACGCGTCCACGCCGAAGTGCGAGGTCAGGTCCTGCGGCTTGATGCCCGTCAGGTTCGACTTGGACATCTTCTCGCCGCCGACCATCAGCCAGCCGTTGGCGACGACCTTGCCGGGCAGCGGCAGGCCCTGTGCCATCAGCATCGCGGGCCAGATCACCGAGTGGAAGCGCAGGATGTCCTTGCCGATCAGGTGCACGTTCGCCGGGAACGTAGCGTCGAACTTCTCCTGATTGGCGCCGTAGCCGACCGCCGTCGCGTAGTTGAGCAGCGCGTCTACCCACACGTAGATGACGTGCTTGTCGTCCCACGGGACCGGGACGCCCCAGTCGAACGTCGAGCGGGAGATCGACAGGTCCTGGAGCCCCTGCTTGACGAAGTTCACGATCTCGTTGCGCGCGGACTCCGGCTGGATGAAGCCGGGGTTGGCCGCGTAGAACTCCAGCAGCTTCGGGCCGTACTCGCTCAGCTTGAAGAAGTAGTTCTCCTCCTTGAGGATCTCCACCGGCTTCTTGTGGACGGGGCACAGCTTGACGCCGTTCTCGTCCTCGACGAGGTCGCCGGGGAGCTTGTACTCCTCGCAGCCCACGCAGTAAGGGCCTTCGTACCCGCCCTTGTAGATCTCGTCCTTGTCGTACAGGTCCTGCACGAACTCCTGCACACGGTCGGTGTGCCGCTTCTCCGTCGTACGGATGAAGTCGTCGTTCTCGATGCCGAGGTGCTCCCAGAGGGGCTTCCAGGCCTCCTCGACGAGCTTGTCGCACCACTCCTGGGGAGTGACGTCGTTCGCCTCGGCCGTGCGCATGATCTTCTGACCGTGCTCGTCCGTGCCGGTGAGGTACCACACCTTCTCGCCGCGCTGGCGGTGCCAGCGGGTGAGCACGTCGCCTGCGACGGTCGTGTAGGCGTGGCCCAGGTGAGGAGCGTCGTTGACGTAGTAAATGGGGGTCGAGACGTAGAAACTCTTCACGTCCTCGCCCCCCTGCTTCTCTGATCCAGTGGCCGCCATGGGCGAAATCCTAACGGTCCGTGGGAGATCCACTCGCACCGATAAACCCGGCACCGGGCACGGAGACTTTCATGGAGGGATTCGCGGAGACTTTCCCGGAGAGTTTCACGAGGGGGCCCGGAGGGAGCTTCGCCGGGAGCTTCGCGGAGAGCTTTGCGAAACATCGCTTCCCGTAGCAAAGACGCATCCTGGGAGGGAGTGGACACGCGTGCACGAGGCAGGGGACATCACGATGCGGGTACTGGTCGCCGAGGACGAGGAGATCCTGGCGGAGCTCGTCGCCACCGGGCTGCGGCGGGCGGGGTTCGCCGTCGACACGGTGTACAGCGGTGATGCCGCCCAGGCCTATCTGGGGCTGCACGACTACGACGTCGTCGTCCTGGACCGCGATCTGCCCCGGGTGCACGGCGACGACGTGGCCCGCGGGCTCGTGGCCTCCGGTTCCCGGACCAGGATTCTGATGCTGACCGCCGCCGGGTCCATGGAGGACCGGGTGGCCGGGCTCGACCTGGGCGCCGACGACTACCTGGGCAAGCCGTTCGAGTTCCCCGAGCTGGTGTCGCGGGTACGCGCGCTGCGGCGGCGCAGCGCCCGGCCCGTACCGCCGCAGCTGGAGCGGTACGGCATCCGGCTCGACACCGTACGGCGTACCGCGTCCCGGGACGGGCACGAACTGGACCTCTCGCCGAAGGAGTTCACCGTGCTGCAACTCCTGCTGGAGGCCGACGGCGGGACGGTCAGCGCGGAGGAACTGCTCGAGCGGGCCTGGGACGCCAACGCGGACCCCTTCACCGGGGCCGTCCGCGTCTGCATGAGCAAGTTGCGCGGCAAGCTCGGTGAACCGGCCGTGATCCGTACCGTGCAGGGTGTCGGGTACGCACTGTGAGGCATCCGGCCCGGGTGCCGCACTCCACGATCAGGACCCGGATCGCGCTCGTGTACGGCGGGGTGTTCCTGGTCCTCGGTACGGCCCTGCTGGTCACCGTCAACCTGGCCTCCCGCGCCGGTACGGACTCGCAGGCCCGCTCCATCGCCCGCACGGCCGCGGTCGTCCAGCCCGGCTACGCGGTGAACGGCCCCCTCGTCACCCGCCGGCGCCTCGGACCGCCGACCGTCTACGACCTCACCGACCACGTCAGCGACGCGGCCGGTCATCAGCTGCTCATCTGGTCCGCCGCCTCGCTGCTCGTGATGACGGCCTGCGCGGTGGGCGTCGGGTGGTGGACCGCGGGGCGGGTCCTGCGGCCCGTGCACGCCATGACCGCCAAGGCGCGCCGGCTCTCCGAGCACACGCTGCACGAGCGGATCGCCTCCAGCGGCCCCGACGACGAGCTCAAGGAGCTCGGCGACACGCTCGACGCGCTGCTCGCCCGGCTGGAGAGGGCCTTCGACAGCCAGCGGCGGTTCATCGCCAACGCCTCGCACGAGCTGCGGACCCCGCTGGCCACCCAGCGGGCGGCGATCCAGGTCGGCCTGGACGACCCGACGCCGGACGACCTCGTACGGACCCGGCAGACGCTGCTGGACAGCAACCGGCGCAGCGAGCGGCTCATCGAGGGGCTGCTGGTGCTGGCGCGCAGTGAGCGCGGGCTCGTGAAGGGCGAGCGGGAGGCCGTGGACCTGGCCCAGGTGGTGGCGGAGGAGGCGGGCCGGCATCCGGGGGTGAGCGTCGAGACGGTGCCCTGCTCGGTGCTGGGGAACCGGATGCTGCTGGCCCAGCTGGTGGCCAATCTGCTGGCCAACGCGGTGACGTACAACGTGGCCGGCGGGACGGTGGAGGTGTCCCTGGTCACCGGCGGCAGAGGCGTGCGCGGGAGGAGCGGGGTGCTCCGGGTGTCCAACTCCGGTCCGGTGGTGGACGGGGTGGACATTCCCGGGCTGTTCGAGCCGTTCCGGCGGGGTGAGGGCAAGGACCGGATGGGGCCCGGCTCAGGGCTCGGTCTTTCGATCGTACGTTCTATAGCGGTGGCGCATGGCGGTACGGTCACGGCGGTGCCGGGCCCGGAGGGCGGGCTCGCCGTGACCGTACGCCTGCCGGTCGATCAGGCGCCGGCGGCGACCCAGGCGGGCAGCGCGGCGAGCACCTCGCGGTAGAACGCGGCGTCCGCGACCTCGCGCGGGGCGGGGCCCGCGTGGAAGAAGCCGGCGTTCGGGGCGTCCAGCTTCCGCAGGAAGTCGAAGCCCTTCGCGTCCTCGTCGCCGAACGCGACGAACTGGAAGAACAGCGGCAGTCGTGCCGCGTCCGTCAGGGCCTGGCGGGCGGCCTGCTTGGCGTCCGGCGGGCCGTCCGTCTGGAAGATCACCAGCGCGGGGCCGGTGGCCTCGGACTTCTCGTAGTGCGCGACGACCTCCTCGACGGCGCGGTGGTAGTTCGTCCGGCCGAGCCGGCCGAGGCCCGCGTTCAGTTCGTCGATGCGGCCCTCGTGGCCGTCCAGCTCGACCGTGCCGGTGCCGTCGATGTCCGTCGAGAAGAAGACGACCTGGACAGCGGCGCTCTCGTCCAGGTGCGCGGCGAGGGCGAGGGTGCGGTCGCCCAGGTGCTGGGCGCTGCCGTCCTTGTAGAACGGCCGCATGGAGCCGGAGCGGTCCAGGACCAGGTAGACGGTGGCCCGCAGCCCGGTCAGCCCGTGCGCCGTCAGCCCGGCCTGGGCGGCCTTGTACGGGGCGACGAGCTCGGGCGCGCGGGACTTGACCCGGGCGAGGGAGAGCGCGGGCTTGCCGTCGGCGGGGGCCTGGGGGGTTTCGGAGGCCACGGGGGTCTCCGGGGACTGTGGGGCCTCTGGGGCCGTGGAGGTCTCCGTGGTGGGCGCGGCGGCCGCGGGGACGGCCGGTTCCGGTTCCGGTTGTGCTTCGGGCGCGGACTCCGCTGTGACGGGTACGGGCTCCGGTGCCGGTTCCCGTTCGACTACCGGTTCCGCTTCGAGTACCGGCTCTGCTTCGACTACCGGCTCCGGTTCGGGGTCCGGGTTCATGTCGATGGTGATCGGCCCGGGCGCGGTCTCGGCGGAGGCAACCGGGTCGGGCGCGGTCTCGGCGGAGGCAACCGGGTCGGGCGCGGTCTCGGCTGCGGCGACCGACTCGGCGACCGGCTCGGCGGGGGCCGCGGCCGGAGTCTCAACGGGCTCCGGGGCCACGGACTCCGCTGCTTCCTCAAGCTGAGTGGGTTCCGTCTTCGTCTCCGTCTCCGGTTCCGGTTCCGGCTTCGGCTTCGGCTCCGGCTTCGTTTCCGGCTTCGCCTCCGCGGCCTTCGTCCTGGACCCGGAGCCCTGCGACGGAACCAGGGGGGTCGCCTTGGGCGTGGGGGCGGCGGCCTTGTCGAAGGCGGCTGCCACCAGGTCCGCCGCCAGTTCACCGTCGTTCTTGGCGGACCCGGAGGCGCCGGACTCGGAGATGGCGGACCGGGACGTGGAGGAGGCCGGGGCCGGCACCGATGCCTTGGTGGCCGGGGCGGGTTCGGACTCCGACACAGCCTGCGCAACCGGTTCGTCCACCGCCACCGACTCCGACTCCGTGGGCCGGGTGCGCTCGCCCTGGGGCGGGACCGTGGCCGTCGTCGGGCCGTCCTGCTCCGTGACGTCACGGCCGAACACCTTGCGCAGCAAGCTCCGAATGCCCATGGGCGAGGCCTTTCACGTGAGTTGGGTGCGATGTATGTCCGTACTGCGGGAATTGATCCCTGGCCAGGGCGGATACGTAAGGTTAGCGGCCGGATCCGGCCGTTCGGTGGCGCGGCCCGCCTGAGGGACAACTGAGCCGAAATCGATTCCGGACCGAGTCCTGTCACCGTGACGTGGTGGTCTGATGTACGTCATTCACATGTATTCCTGTAGTGCTGAGTTGCCAGGCTGACGCGAGCGGCCCGGTTCCTCGCGCATCGGGGCGCACTACAGTCGGAGGCATGGTTTCCGGTGAGGCACCGCAGGCGGCGGGCAGCGTTCGGGTCGACGTCTGGATCTGGTCGGTCCGGCTGACGAAAACGCGTGCGCAGGCTGCCGCGGCCTGTCGCGCGGGTCATGTGAAGGTGGCCGGTGAGCGCGCCAAGCCGGCCCAGGCGTTGCACGTCGGCGACGAGGTACGGCTCCGGCACGCGGGCCGGGACCGGGTCGTGGTCGTGTCGAAGATCGTGAAGAAGCGGGTCGGACCTCCGGTGGCGGCGGAGTGCTTCGTCGACAACAGTCCGCCTCCGCCGCCGCGCGAGGCCGCGATCCAGGTGCCGGTGCGGGACCGGGGGACGGGGCGGCCGACGAAGCGCGACCGGCGCGAGATGGAGCGGTTGCGGGGGGACGGGCCGCCCGCGGAGTGACCGGGGCCGTCCGTTGACCGTTACGCCCTCGATCGGCGGGCGGGCTCGCAGGAGTTACGGCTGCGGGGAGGCGATGGCCCTGGCCGCCGCCACCTCCTGGCGCAGGGGGGCCAGTACGCCCTCCTCGTCGCCCGGGAGTTCGGCACTGACCCCTGTCAGGACCTCGCTGGACCTCATGCCCGCCGCCAGTTCGCGGAGTTGCTGCTGAACCTCGGCCACCTCTGCCGCTTCCGGTTCCGGGGCCGCCTGCTCACGAGGTGCCCGTCGGGTTGCACGCGGGTACGGGCGGGCGGACGGGCGGGCACACCGGCGGACGGGCGGGCGGGGGCGGTGGGTTCAGCGGTGTCGCTGGTTCCGCAGCACGATGACGGTCTTGCCGCGGGCCCCTCCGGTCCGGTTGCGGTCCAGGGCCTGCGGGGCCTTCTCCAGCGGGAGTTCGATGTCGATGGGTACGCGCAGCACCCCTTCCGCGGCGCCCGCGGCCAGGACGTCCAGCAGGACGGGGCTCGGGTCGAGCCGGAAGTCGATGCCGCGTACGCCCTCGGGGAGCACCGCCCCGGCCGCGACGCCGCGGGTGCTGAGCGCGATGCCGCCGGGCCGGACCGTCGCGGCGTGGGCGGCGAACGCCTCCGGGGTGTCGGAGACCAGGTCGGCCAGCGCGTCGATGCCGTCCGGGCAGACCGCCCGTACCGAGCCGGCCGTCACGCCCCGGGTGGTGTCGATCGTGACGGCGGCGCCCAACGACCCCATCCTGGCCCGCTCGTCGCCGCGCACCGCCGCGACCACGCGCACGTCCCGGGCCCTGGCGAGCTGGGTCAGACAGCTGCCGACGCCGCCCGCCGCGCCGATGATCAGCAGGCTCTCGTGGCCGCGGAGCGCCGCCGTCTCCAGGAGCTGCGCGGCCGTCATCCCGGCGGACGGCAGCGCGGCGGCTGTCCGGGCGTCGAGGCCGGGCGGGACGACGGTGATGGCGGCGTCCTGCGATACACAGACGTAGTCGCAGTACGTACCGGCGCCGACCGGCGGCCCGGCCCGGCCGAAGACCTTGTCGCCGACCCGGAAACGGTTGCTGCCGCTGCCGATCATGTCCACCCGGCCCGCGAAGTCCACGCCGATGACCATCGGGAACACATGCGGGACCAGCCCTTCCAGGGAGCCGTCGGCCGTCTGCCAGTCGTACGGGTTGAGGGAGGCGTACTCGACCCTCACCCGTACCTCGCCGGCCGCCGGTTCCGGCTTGGGCATCTCGACCAGTGCGGGGTCGGCCCGGAATGCGCCGACGGTGATGGCTCGCATACGGAAGACCTCCCAGTCGCGCCCGGCAGTGCACTCAATCCACTCTTCCCCGGCCCGTCGGCGCCCGCATGTCGGGGCCTGCACGCCGGTGCCCGCAGGCCGGTGCCCCTGGGCCGGGTGCTCAGCGGTGCCCGGTCGCGGCCGTCATTCGGCGGACGGTGCGGGCAGCACCCGCTGGGCCCAGATCCGGGCCGCCACCGCGCACACCGCCAGGGCCAGCCCCGTACCGAAGACGATCCACACCGTCGTGCGCAGGGACGACGTCAGCGCGTCGTAGACCGCGGCCGCCCCGTCGGTCTCGCTGCCCGGCACCTCGGCCAGCACCCGGTTGCGGGCGAAGGCGAGCGCCCCGCGCAGCAGCAGTGCGCCGAGCGCGAAGCCGGTTCCGGCGACGGCGGTGGCGGACAGCGCGGCGAGCGCGGAGCCCCGGCGGCCGGGCCCGCCGCGCACCCAGGCCACGCCCACGGCCAGCACGGCGAACACCAGCGTGCCGACGGCCGGCCAGATACTCGCGGCCCGCAGCCACCGGAAGCTCTGCCGCAGCTGGTCGGCCCGGTCGGCGGAGACGATCTGGATGTCGGTGTGCTCGATGGGGATGCTGTCGGCGAACGGCACCCCGTTGTCCTGCAGGTTCCGCTTCACCTGTTCCGTCACGGGAGCCAGGTCGATGGTGACGCTCTCGCCGCTCCGGCCGTCCAGTGCGGCGGTGACGGCCTCGTGGGCGGTGCGGTTGGCGGCGTTCCAGGCGGCCTGGAAGGCATCGGTGGTGGTGAAGGACTGCACGGCCTGGTGCAGGAAGGCGCGGACGGTTTCCCCGAGCGGGCCGACGTCGATCTGCTTCATCGCCTCGTCGGTGATCAGGTCGGCCACGGTGTTCTGCACAGCGGGGTCGGAGGCGAGCGGCGCCACGGCGGCGACGTAACGGTCCGTGTTGTCGATCTCCAGATCGACCCAGGCGGAGAGCGCGCTCAGCGGCACCAGGACGACGAGCAGCACCAGCAGTACCGCCGAGAGCGCCGTCGAGATGTAGGTCCGCACCTCACCAGGGAATACCGGATGGGCCGGGAGCGCTCCGGGCCGTGAGCCATTCGAGTTGCCGGGCGGCGCGACCAGGTGTGCTCTGGAGGGAAGAGGGGGCGACGGAAGGAGCTTCCCGCCATGGCCGCACATGCTTCGGTGACGGCACGCGGAACGCGCGCGCGTGCCCGGCACCACTCCACCCTCAGCTGGGCGCTGCCCGTCACGCTCGGTGTGATCCTCGGCTGGTACGCGACATCCATCGTCCGGGACGGCGGTGTGCTCACCGGCGGGCAGCTCGCCCTCGGACTGATCTCGGGCGCCGTCCTCGCGGTGCTCTGCTTCGGCCTGGGCCGGATGCAGAAGCGGCTGCCGCGCGAGCTGCGGGCAGCGGCCTACGGTGCGCTGTTCGGCGGCTCGATCGGCTTCCTGTACAGCCTGTCCGGCAAGAGCGTGCTCGCGGCTTCGGTGCTGGGCCTGCTGACCGGGGTGGGCATGTTGCTGGCCGCGTTCTACGTCTTCTACACCCACGAGAACTGAGCACCCCGGCTGTCCCGGCCGGCCTGTGCGGCGGCGGATGTCGTGACGCTGTGACGTAGTGACGTAGTGACGTAGTGACGTTGTGACGCTTTGACGGGACGGTGAGGGCGTGGCGCTGTGACGGGACGGGGGCGGGCCCGCGCGAAGAATGCGCGGGCCCGCCCCCGTACTCGTCCGCGTCAGGCCCGCACCACCGTCACCGGGCACGGCGCGTGCTGGGTGACGTGGAGGCTGACCGAGCCGAGCAGGGTGGCCTTGAGGCCGCTGTATCCGCGCGCGCCCACGACCAGCAGATTCGCACCCGCGGCCCGGTCCAGCAGGGACTGCGCCGGGTTGCCGATCACCACGACCTTACTGACCGTGGCGGCTCCCGCGGCGCCGAGGGCCTCCTCCAGCGCCTCGGTGAGCGAGACGGTGGCCAGTGCCTGCGGGTCGAAGTCCTCCGGCAAGCCCGGCATCATGGACGCCCAGCTGGTCGCGGGGTACTCCCAGCTGTTGACGGCCTCGACCGTGTCACCGGTCAGCTCCGCCTGGCGTACGGCCCAGTGCAGTGCCTTGATCGACGACTCGGAGCCGTCAACGCCCACCACGATCCTGCCCATCTCTGCCTCCAGCTCGGTTTGGCTCGGTTTGGCTCGGTTGCGCGCGTGCGCTGGTGCGCCCTCCGGATTCCCGGCGACGCCCTTCCTGGCCAACTCTAATCAAATCGGATGAAACCACAGTGCTTGCGTCGGTCAGGCCTGTCGGAGCCCGGCCAACTGCTGTTCGAACGGGACCACCTCGTCGTCCGGGCCGAGGGCCCTGGACGCCCCGGAGACGGCCCGGCCGCCCGTGATCGCGTTCGCCAGCTCGCCGCCCGCGCGCCGGATCCGGGCCGGCAGCCCGTCGGCGTACTCGTCGCCCGACGAACCCCAGTCCTCCGACGCCGCGAACACCGACGTCGGCAGCGTGACGGCCCGCAGATAGGCGAAGAGCGGACGCATCGCGTGCTCCAGCACCAGCGAGTGCCGGGCGGTGCCGCCGGTCGCCGCGAGGACGACGGGCTTCCCGGTCAGCGCGGTGTTCTCGACGAGGTCGAAGAACGACTTGAACAGACCGCTGTACGAGGCGGTGAAGACCGGGCTGACGGCGATCAGCCCGTCCGCCTCCGTCACCGCGCCGAGCGCTTCCTCCAGCGCGGCCGACGGGAATCCGGTCACCAGGTGATGGGCGATGTCGACGGCCAGGTCGCGCAGCTCGATCACCCGGATCTCGACCGGGCGGTCCTGCTCGGCGTCCAGCCGGTCCCGGGTGGCCCCGGCCAGCCGGTCGGCCAGCATCCTGGTCGACGAGGGGCGGCTCAGCCCCGCCGAGACGGCGACGATCCTCAGCGGTTCGGTGACGAACACGGTGTCAGCTCTCCTTCGTGACGGGGGCGGTGGCGGGTGCGGCTGCGGTGGCGTTGGCCGTGGCGACGGCCGGGTGCAGGGGCGCGGAGTCGGGCACCCCGGCCGGGCGCAGGGCGGCGAACTCCTTGCGCAGCACCGGTACGACCTCCTCGCCGAGGATGTCGAGCTGCTCCAGGACCGTCTTCAGCGGCAGCCCCGCGTGGTCCATCAGGAACAGCTGGCGCTGGTAGTCGCCGACGGCGTCCCGGAAGGACAGCGTCCGCTCGATGACCTCCTGCGGGGAGCCCACGGTCAGCGGGGTCTGCCGGGTGAACTCCTCCATCGAGGGGCCGTGCCCGTAGACCGGTGCGTTGTCGAAGTACGGGCGGAACTCCCGTACCGCGTCCTGCGAGTTCTTGGCCATGAACACCTGGCCGCCCAGGCCGACGATGGCCTGCTCGGCGGTGCCGTGTCCGTAGTGCGCGTACCGCTGCCGGTAGAGGCGCACCATCTTCTTCGTGTGCTCGATGGGCCAGAAGATGTTGTTGTGGAAGAAGCCGTCGCCGTAGTACGCGGCCTGCTCGGCGATCTCCGGGGAGCGGATGGAGCCGTGCCAGACGAACGGCGGGACGCCGTCCAGCGGGCGCGGGGTCGCGGTGAAGGACTGGAGCGGGCTGCGGAACGTCCCCTCCCAGTCGACGACGTCCTCGCGCCACAGCTTGTGCAGCAGGGCGTAGTTCTCGACGGCGAGCGGCATGCCCTGGCGGATGTCCTTGCCGAACCAGGGGTAGACCGGTCCGGTGTTGCCGCGGCCCATCATCAGGTCGACGCGGCCGTCGGCGAGGTGCTGGAGCGTGGCGTAGTCCTCGGCGATCTTTACCGGGTCGTTGGTGGTGATCAGGGTGGTCGAGGTGGACAGGATGATGCGTTCGGTGCGGGCGGCGATGTAGCCGAGCGTGGTGGTCGGGGAGGACGGGACGAACGGCGGGTTGTGGTGCTCGCCGGTCGCGAAGACGTCGAGGCCGACCTCCTCGGCCTTCCGCGCGATGGCGACGGTGGCCTTGATCCGCTCGTGCTCGCTCGGTGTCCGGCCGGTCGTCGGGTCGGTGGTGACGTCCCCGACGGTGAAGATCCCGAACTGCATGGCACCCGCCTCCAATGTGGTTGAACGTTGAACTATCTGGTCACATCCTACAACGGGGCGCCCCTTCTCCCTATTCCGCGGGGTCCGTCCGGCGGGTGTCCGTTCGCGCGGGCGTCCGTCCGGCTGGGGTCCGTCCGCGCGGGTGTCCGTCCGTGCGGGCTCCGTTCTCAGCCGAGGATGAAGGTGCCTCCGGCCGCGGTGGCGAGGTCGGGGCCGAAGGCGGCCGCCGGTGTGTAGGCGCCGGGTCTGCCTTCGCCGCGGGCGAGCCGGGCGGTGGCTTCGGCGGCGACGTCGGCGGTGTAGTCCATGCCGTCGTCCGCGCGCAGCCAGCCCTCGTGGGTGGTGCCGTCGGGCCAGGTGACGACCGCGTGTCCCCAGGAGTGCAGCCGGGGCCGGGGGGCGGTCCTGAGCGGGGTGCGGGCCATCCGGCGGACGGCGATGCGCCGGAGGGCCGGGACGGACAGCAGCACTCCCAGGAGGGGCAGTGCCGCTCGTGCGGCCGGAGCGGTCGGGACCAGGGCGGAGGTGACGGTCACGGACGGGGCCCTGCTCGCCCGCTGCGCGGCGAGCAGTTCGCCCGACGGAACGCCTGCGGATTTCACCGTCTGCCCGTCGGGGAGGGCGAGACTCAGCGGGTCCGAGCCCATCCGTGTCCTGGCCGGGTGGCCGTTGGCGTAGCGGCGGACACCGGTGGTGATCACGTCGACGACGGTGGCGGCGACCGCGTGGCCCATGACTCCGCCCTCGGTCGCCACCGAGGCCAGGGCGTCGACACGCACCCGGCTGGGGGGTGGGCGGTCCTCGCACAGCTTCGCCACCACGGCCTCCGTCGCCAGGACGCCGAATCCGGCGCCGGTCACGAGGGTGCTGCCGGCCGCGATCGCGTCCTGGTGGAGGTCGAGCAGCCGGGAGACGGCGGTCAGGTCGGCGGCCAGGTCCACGTAGTGTCCTCCGGGCATGCAGGCGCGAGCGATGGGCACGGCCGTCTCCGCGTACGCGCCGATCGTGTTGACGACCACGGCCGGGCGCTGCCGCGTGACGTGTCCGGCGATGCTCTCCGCCGTGCCGGCGATCACGACCTTCACCTCGTCGCCCCGGCCCAGGCGCGCCCCGGCCCGGCGCAGGCGCTCGCCGTCGCGCCCGACCAGCACGGGTGTGAGCCCCCGCGCCACGAGGCGCTGGGCGACGGCACGGCCGATGCGGCCCGTCGCTCCCAGGATCCACACCTCACCGGTGCGTGCGTGCTGTGTCATGCGAATTCCTCTCCGGCGAGATCCGGCCCGTCCGCGACCGGCCTCCACAAGCGATGACCCTGGCGAGGTGCTGGACCGGCGCGGCGTGAAACCGGAAGGCCGAAACCGGTGGCACGGGTTGCGACGGTCGGCCTTCAGGATGCCCTCGACCCGTGGGTCGACGCGCGCGGGCGGAAGGGCCTCACGGCCTTCCTCGACGTGGTCACCGGGTCGCTCCGGGATGCGCTGGACCCGGACAGCGCAAGCGGTGTCCCCGGCCGAGATTTCGGTGCTGCGTACGCTGAACGGGTGCGGAGGCCGCCCGGGCCCCGGGCTGACGGAGGCGGACATGAGCGGGACCGGACCGGGGAACACGGACGCGCCTCGCCCCGGGAGCGGGTCCGACCGCGAGTACGTCGGCGGCGGCAGCGAGGCGTGGAAGGAACGCGGCGTGGCCCTGCGCGTCTTCATCTACATCTTCGCCACGCACCTGTTCGCGGGCTTCGTCTGGATCCTCTTCTACGTGGGCGAGCACGCCAAGAAGTGAGCCGCCAAGAGGCGCAAGAGGTGAGCGCCAGGAAGCGAGCGCCAGGAGGCGAGCGTCCGAGCCACCGCGTAGCGGCGTCAGAACGCGCCCGTCTCCCGCTCCTCGGCTAAGCTCGCGCCATGACCTCCGTACCGTGCCGGAACTGGTGGCGCTCCTCCTAGGAGCGGCCACCTCTTCTGCGCGGGACCAGGGCCGTTCGACATGGACGGCCCTTTTTCTCTGCCCTTCCGCGGTACGGGTTCCGATCCCGGCGGGCCGTCCTCCACGCACTCACCGACGCGAGGAGAGACCCCTCATGACCATGACCCGCACCGACACCGGCACCGCCGCCACGCTCGACGAGCGGATCCACCGGGACCCCGCCCGCTTCCGGGTCCTGTCCGGTGACCGGCCCACCGGCGCACTCCACCTCGGGCACTACTTCGGCACGCTCCACAACCGGGTGCGGCTCCAGGACCTCGGGGCGGAGGTGTTCGTGATCATCGCCGACTACCAGGTGCTGACCGACCGGGACGTCGCCGAGCGGCTCGACGCGACGATGGAGGGGCTGCTGCTGGACTACCTGGCCGTCGGCATCGACCCGGAACGCTCGGTGATCTTCAACCACAGCGCCGTGCCCGCGCTCAACCAGCTGCTGCTGCCGTTCCTGAGCCTGGTCTCCGTCGCCGAGCTGGGCCGCAACCCCACGGTCAAGGACGAGATCGCGCACTCCCGGCAGGCCTCCGTCAGCGGCCTGATGTTCACCTACCCGGTCCATCAGGCCGCCGACATCCTGTTCTGCAAGGGCAATCTGGTGCCGGTCGGCCAGGACCAGCTGCCCCACCTCGAAGTGACCCGGACCGTCGCCCGGCGCTTCAACGAGCGCTACGGACAGGTCTTCCCGGAACCCGAGGCGCTGCTCTCCGTCGCGCCGCAGCTGCTCGGCACCGACGGGACCAAGATGAGCAAGAGCCGCGCCAACTCCATCGCGCTGGGCGCCGACGCGGACGAGACGGCGCGCCTGGTCAAGGGCGCGCGCACGGACGGGGAACGGCACATCACGTACGACCCCGAGGGGCGGCCCGGGGTGTCCGGTCTCCTGCTGCTGGCCGCGCTCTGTCTCGGCCGCGATCCGCACGACGTGGCCGAGGAGATCGGCGGCGGGGGCGCGGCGGCCCTGAAGCGGACCGTGACCGACGCGGTCAACACCCGGATGGCACCGATGCGGGCCCGACGGGCCGAGTACGCCCGGGACATGGGGTACGTACGGTCCGTGCTGCGGGCCGGGAACGAGCGCGCCAACGCCATCGCCGACGCGACGCTGAGGGACGTGCGTGAGGCGATGGGGGGTCTGGGGCAGGGCCTCGCGTCCTGAAGGTCAGCGACGCGTCAACGAGTCCCGTCTGCGCAGGAGTTCGGCCAGGCCGCGCCGGGTGGCGGCGATGACCACCCGGTCGGTGGGCTGGAGCACGTAGCCGGGGTGCAGGTTCCACACGAGGCCGCCGGGGTGGTTCTCGGCGGCGGGGCCCGCTCCCGGCGCGCCCGGGTCCGGGCGGGGGCCCGCGGGCGGGGCGACGTCCAGGGCGAGGACCCGCCAGGCACCGGACCGGAACGCCTGCTCCACCGTCCGGCCCTCCAGCTGCGGACGCCCGGCCACCTCGATCACGGCGAACAGCATCACCTTCCGCTCGACCGGCACCGCGCCCAGGATCTGCCGGCCCATCATGGCGACCGCGAACGAGGGCGCGGCCAGGTGGGAGACCGAGCGGGAGCGGGTCAGGGCCTGCGGGTGTGCGGTGCGCAGGGTGCGGTAGACGGCGGTGGCGAACTCGTCGTCGAACAGGCGCAGCGTCACCCGCAGATCCGGTTTGACCGAGCGGGCGTACAGTGCGGCCTCCAGGTTCGTGGTGTCGATGCTGGTCAGGGCGAGCAGGGCGCGGGAGCGCTGGATCTTCGCGGCCTCCAGTACGCCCTCCTGGGTGACGTCCCCGATGACCACCGGCACCCGCAGCCGCCGGGCCACCGAGATGCCGCGCGCGTCCGGGTCGTCCTCCACGCACACCACGGGGATGCCGAGTTCGCGCAGCTGGACCAGGACGCGGGTGCCGATCTTGCCGAGGCCCAGCAGCACCACGTGTCCGGACAGTCCGCGCGGCGGCCGGCGCAGCGAGGAGACGGTACGCAGCGAGCCGAAGGCCTCCAGCACCCCGGCGACGAGCAGCGGCAGGAGCAGCAACCCGGCCACACCGGACAGGAGTTGGATGACCTGGCGGGCGGTGTGGTCGCCGATGGCCGGGTCGCCCATCGCGAACAGGTCGAGCAGGGTCAGATAGGCGGCGTGCGGCGCGTTGTCCCCGGTGGTGAACGTGGACGCCACCGCGAGCCCGACGACGGCGGTGCCGACGCCCAGCGCGGACCAGCGCAGCCGGCGGGAGAAGATCTGGCTCAGCGGTGCGCCCCGGCCGCCCATCCGGGGCGTCGGGGAGGCCGGACCGCTCTGGCTGACGGCCTCCAGGACGATCGTTCCGCGCCCGGTCGCCGCGGCCACCTCGGCCTGGTCGGGCAGCAGCCGGGGGCCCTCGTCGCCGCTGCTGTCGGAGCCCTCGGTGCCCGCCGGGTCATGGGTGGTGGAGGAGAGCAGGGCCAGTGTGCACAGGCCGGGGTCGGCGAGCCGGCCGTCCCGGGGCGGGGTGCGTTCGGCGGCCCGCAGGAGCAGGCCCTCCGCCTGGATCACCTTGCTGGATCCGGCGAGCGCGGTCGCCGCGAGGGCGGGGGCCGCGGTGTCGGCGTCGGACAGGACCGTGGTGGAGGCGTCCAGCACGGTCTGGTCGAGCCCGGGAGAGGCGACGGCGGCCGCCTGGTCGAGGAGGGTCTCCAGATGCTGGCCGAGCTTGCGGTTGTAGAGCCGGATCACCAGCCGGACACGGGGGTTGAGCCGGCGGGCGGTCAGCGCGGCGCGGATGTTGCGTTCGTCGTCGTCGTAGACGAGGGCGAGCGCGGCGGCCGTGTCGACACCGGCCTCCTCCAGCGCCTCGTCGGAGGGTTCCGGCGCCTGGAGGATGCGTACCGCCTCCACCCCGGCGTTGGTGTCGCCGCCCCCGGGCCCGATCCCGCTGCCGCCGTAGCGGCTCATCGCCGACGACATCCGGCCGAACAGGGCGGCGGCCCGCCCGCGCCCGGTCAGCGGCAGTTCCGGCCGTCCCGCGTCGGGCCCCGGCGGCAGGACGAGGGTGACCCGCTCCCCGTACACGTAGCGCAGTTCGACGGCGAGCCGCTGGGCGAGCGCGTCGTCGCCGCAGACGACCATGTGGCCGGAGAACGGGGAGCGTTGGGGCTGCTGTGGAAGTGGGGACACATGACCCAGCATGCCCTGCTCCGTTCCGGTGGTCGTCGCGGTCAGTGGTCCTCCGGTGCCCCCGGGGTCCCGGACGGGGGCCGGGCGAGGAGCCGGCGGGGGTCCGCCGCCCGGCCGATCGCCGATTCGACCGCCGCGATCCGGTCCGCGAGGAGGCCGAGCGCGGCCACCGCACGGGTCATGGGGTCGCCGTCCGGTCCGCCGAGTGCCTGGGTGCGGACGTAGGCGGCGGTGACGGCTGACCAGCGCGCGGCCCGCTCCGGGTCGAGCGTTCCGCGCAGCGCGGCGAGCTTCAGCAGGGCGGCCTCCGCGCCCGTGGTGAGCGTCTGGGCCTCGCCCGCGTAGTGGTCGTCGATGACGTCGGACAGTTCGGCGTCGTTCATCACAGGCACGATCCGCTCGGCGATTCGGTTCATGTTGCGGTACGAGCCCTGCAGTCGGAACGGCGGTTCGGTGCGCGTCGCGTCCGTCTGCGCCGCCGAGGCGATGTACGCGGCGTTGACCGCGAGAACGGTGTCGCGGGCGGTGAGCAGATGACGCAGCACCGCGACGATGCGTTCCACCTCGGCGGGCGTGTACGGGTGCTCCAGCCGGTTCGCACCGGACGCGGGTTCGGTGCCTGCGGCCAGCCGCAGCAGCAGCGTGAGGTCGTCGCGGGAGCGTCCGGCGAGCGGGGCCAGCACCGGGTTGGCGGTCAGCGCGTTCTCCACGAAGCTCAGCGCGAACACGTCCTCCCGGCCGCTCAGCACCTCGCCGAGGTTCCAGACGTCGGCCCGGTTGGCGAGCATGTCGGGAATCCGGAACTGCTCCCCGGACTCGGTGTAGGGGTTGCCCGCCATGCACACCGCGAACCGCTTGCCCCGCAGGTCGTAGCTGCGCGGCTCGCCGTCCCGCACCCCCTCGATGCGGCGGGTGGCGTCGCAGAGGGGGATGAACTTCTGGAGCAGTTCCGGTGAGGTGTGCTGGATGTCGTCGAGGTAGAGGAGGGTGTTGTTGCCCGCCTCCAGCGCGAAGTTGATCTTCTCGACCTCCTGGCGCGCGGTCGCGCTGCGGGCCTGCGCGGGGTCCAGCGAGGTCACGTCGTGGCCGAGGTTGGGTCCGCTGATCTTGACGAGAACCAGGCCGAGCCGGTCGGCGACGTACTCCATGAGCGTCGTCTTGCCGTAGCCGGGCGGCGACACGAGCAGCAGCAGGCCCTGCGAGTCGGTGCGCCGGTCGGCGTCGGCGGTGCCGAGCTGCTTGGCGAGGCTGTCGCCGATCAGCGGCAGGTACACCTCGTCGAGCAGCCGGTTGCGGACGAACGCCGACATCACGCGCGGCCGGTGGTCGTCCAGCCGCAGCCTGGTGCGCTCGGCGGCGGCCAGCGCGGTGCGCAGGCGCTGGTAGGCGCGGAAACCGGGCACGGTCACGGCACGGAACTCCTCGGTGCGGGAGAGGAGTTCGTCGATCCGCAGGACCAGCCGGCCCCGGTCGATGCGCGGGTGGACGCCGAGGAGACCGTCCACGGTCGCGGTGAGCGGCGCCTCGCCCTCGTACCGGGAGACGGCCGGTTCCGGGCAGAGCTCCACGGCGACGGCCTCCGCGAGATCGCCCGCGTCGAGGTCCGATCCGCTCGCGCGGGAGTACGAGGTGAGCCACCCCTCGACGAGCTGGCGGCGGGCCGGCAGGTCGTCGAGGAGGGCGGCGAGATCCTCGTCGTACGCCGAAGTGCCGGTGGTGCGGCGGAACTTGTCCAGGAAGGTGCGGACCGACGCACTGGTGACGAACCCCTCGGGGCCGCTCGTCAGCTCCTCGAAGAGGTACGAGGCGACGGCCCGGGAGCTCTCGCCCGAGTCCTCGTCCGCGATGGCTTCGGCCCACTCCTCCTGGAGGGCGGCGACGGCCGGGGCGAGCCCGAAGGTGTCGCGGGCGCGGGCCAGCGAGCGGGCCCGGCGCGTCCAGGAGGTCCGGCGGGCCTCGTCCGTCCGGTGCGCCCAGAAGAGCTGGGCGGCAGCCCGGACGGCGGGCGGGCAGCGCAGCAGCCCGGCCCCGGCGTGCAGCCGCAGCAGCACGGTCAGGATCGCGGTGGCGTCCTCGTCGTGGACACCGCGCTGATACCCCTCGTCGTACGCCGAGGCGGCGGACTCCCGTACGAGGGAGGCGAGTTCGGCAGGATCCAGGGTGGCCAGCCGGTCCGCTCCCCGCTCGGCGAGGAGCCGGGCGGCCAGGTGCTCGCCGCGGTAGACGGCAAGGGACTCGGAGGGCAGTTGCTGGTTCCAGTACGGGCGGGTCTCACCGAACGCCGGGTCGGTGACCGGCATCCGGTAGTCGGTCCCGGTGACGGCGAACGCGAGCCCGTCCCCCTGCGGGACCAGGGTCAGATCGAACGGCTGGGTGTTCACCGCGAACCGGTGGCGGCCCAGCCGGATGGTGGCCCCGCCGTCCGCGTACAGCTCGCTGCGGTCGCGCAGCGCCCGGCCGGCCTCCTGACGGGCCGCGAGCAGCTGCCCGTCCAGCTCCTCGGCCCGTACCGTGTCGCCGAGTTCGCGCAGCTCGTCCGCGGTGCGGCGGATCTTGGCGACCATCGGGTCGGAGGCGAAGTAGGTGTGGACGGCGTCCGTGTCGGGCAGTGCGGCGCTGCGGCGGGAGACCGTGTCCAGCACCCGGGCGGCGGACTGGGCGAGGCGTTCGGTCCGGCGGGCGAGGGCGTCCTGAAGGGTCTGCCTGCGGGCGGAGAACGCCTCGTACACCTCCGTTCGCCGCTCGCCCAGCACGGTCAGGAAGTCGTCGAACTCGGCGAACCGCGCCTCCAGGTTCTCCAGTTGGAGCAGCAGCCGGGCCAGCTGCTCGTCGCAGACGTCGGGGGTGGTGGCGGCGGCCAGCGCGCCCGTCACCGCCTGCCCCAGCAGGGCGAACTCGGCGGCGAACTCGGCCCGGCCCTCGTGGTCGAGGAGTTCGCGGCGGCGGGCATCGAGGCCGGCACGGGCCCGGTTCACCCCGCCGAGCACCTCGGCGATCCGCTCCAGGATCGACGTACGGACCACGCCGTCGCCGATGTCGAGCCCGGTCACGACGTCCGTGACCGTGCTCAGCCCGTCCGTCATCCCCGCCAGCCGGTCGCCGAGCGCGGCGGCGTCGGTGACGGTGGCGAGCGCGGACGCCTCCTCGGTCAGGCGGGCGATGTCCCGGTGGTAGCCGGCGAACGCGTCGTCCCTGGCCAGGAACGCGACCGCGCGCCGGCCTGCGGCGGTGAGGTCTTCGGTGGTGGCGGCGGTGAGCTCGGCGATCCGCTCGGTGTCCGCGTACCGCATCTCGCCGAGCGTGGCCAGACGGCCGTGCGCGTTGCGGAGCTCGGTGAGCCGAGTGACCCAGTCGGTGGCGGACTGCGGGGCTTCGCCGCGGACCCGGCGCACCAGGGCGGTGATCCGGTCCGCGCTCTCGGTGAGCGCGTCGGCGGCCTGCCGGGTCAGTTCCTGGACGCCCTCGAACTCCGAGAGGACCTGTTGCGCGGTGTTCCGAAGAGCGGTCAACGGCTCGGCGAGAGAACCGAGTTCGCTTTCGTCCAGCCAGTGGTAGCGGTCGGTGGCGCGGGCGCAGTCCGCCACCAGCCGCGCGTACACGGCGCCGGTCGGGGTGGTTTCGGCGGCGCTGTGCGCGAGCGCGAGGCAGTCGGAGATGCCGCGCACCAGGTCGGCGTTGCCGATCCGGGCCAGCGGTCCGGTACCGGCGGGGTGGGACGCGGCGTAGGTGTCGCAGACGTACGGCGTCTGCCAGCGCTGCAACGGGTGCACCCGGGCCGGTCCGGCGTCCGGGCCCTCCACCGGGTCCCGCAGGAGTACGAGCGTGCCGTCGTCGAGCAGGGCGTGGCCACGGCCCTGGAGCGGGGTGGCGACCTCCTGGCGGATCACGTTGTAGGGGAGCAGCAGGCTGCGGCCGTCGTCCCGGGAACGGAACGCGTAGAGCACGTCCTCGCCGTTGGGGGAGCGGACGGCGCCCTCGAAGGCGGGGTCGGTGAGCGGCTGCGCGATGTCGAAGGTCTTGGCGGTCCCGGTGGTCAGATAGAAGCCGCCGGGAAAGATGATCCCCTGGTCCTCGGGGAGCCGGTGGCAGGCGGGCCCGATGCCGTCCAGCCGCAGCACGGTGCCCAGCAGCGAGTTGAAGACGAGGTGGCGGGCCGACTCCTCCTTGTACGGGCGGATGCGCAGCAGGACCAGCGGGCCGAGCTCCGCGTACTCCACCTCGGCGTCGGCGAGTGACTGGAGGGGTTCGGTGACCGGCTCCCGGTAGATGCCGTCCGGGGTGTCCGTGTCGTTGACGGTCTTGACGGTGAGGCTGCCGTCGAGGGTGTCGACGAACAGCCGCGCGTCACTTCCGTCGCCTGTCCCGCCGATGGCGATGTGCGGGTGCCGGCCGGGGACGTGGGCCTCGCGTCCGGCGACGGTCCAGGTGAAGTCGTGCGACGGCGGGAACACGTGATCGCGTTCGCCGCGGGCGTCGAGGAACGCGCCGGGCGATCCGTCGGCATCGAGGGCCCAGCGCAGGACGCGGATGTCCTCGGCGCTCTCACCGGTCCGGAACACGGCCAGGAGCCGCCCGTCGGTACGGCGCAGCCGCAGCAGCCGGGCGTCCCGGTAGTAGCGGTGCAGCCCGTCGAACTCGCGTACGAACGCCTCGTCGGTGAGGAGGGGGTCGGTGCCGGGGGCCAGATCGGCGCCGTACAGCGCGAGTACGTCGTCCACGGCGGGCTCGTCGCGCCGCCCCGGACCCCGCTCGAAGCCGAACAGCAGATGGCCGCCGATCGCGACGAGGTCGCGGGGGACGGAGGGCTGCCCGGTACGGATCTGCTCGCTGCCGAGCAGCCGCAGGCCGGTGGAGCCGAACTCCTCGGTGCGGCGGGAGTTGAGCGCCTCGGCCCGGCGGGTGAGCTCCGCGGCCTGGGTACCGAGCCGGCGGCGCAGCACGTCGTAGGCCCCGGCCTCCACGGGGCCGCCCGGGGGCGGCGGGGTTCCGGTGTCCATGCGGTGCGGCTCCTTACGGGAGGGCGGATCTGTGGGGGTGGGGTGGGGCGCGGTGGCCGGCGTCCGTCCTCAAGCGCCGGACGGGCTTGACCTGGCCGACCACCCCGGCCCGTCCGGCGTTCGAGGACACGGCGTCGCTCCGGAGGGGCCCCGGGCGACGCACCCGGCTACGCCACCGGCGTACCGTTGCGGGCCGGGACCGGCGACGCGACCGGGACCTCGTTCAGGCGCAGGTCCGCGAGGCCCAGCGCACGCGCGTGGTCCAGGAGCTTGCGGACCTGGTCCGCTCCCGCTCCGCCCATCCCCGGCGTGCCCATCATCCGCGTCAGCAGCGCCGACACCGTCAGGTTCTGCACATCACCCGACGACAGCGACCCCAGCACCCGCGTCAGATCGTCCGTGAACGACGACGTGCCGTTCAGCCACGGCCCCGCGAGCGCCTTCGCCGTGTCCGAGCTCTCGACGAAGCCGTCGAGGCTCTTGCCCATGGAGATGGACGAGACCAGCCGGTCGAAGAAGACCGACTCCCCGCCGACGATGTCGATGTCGGCGTTCTCCAGCCCCGCGGACACGATCGTCGCCTGCGCCTCGGCGACCTGCCGCTGCACATCCAGCCCGGCGAGCCGGATCTCCTTCTCCGCCGCCAGCCGCAGCCGGTACTCCTCGTGGCCGCGCGAGGCGTCGTCCAGCGCCGCCATCGCGGCCGCCTTCTCCGTGAGCCCCGCCGCCTCGGCCTTCAGCATCTCGCCGATCACCGCCGCGTCGGCCGTCGCCTGGGCCTGCGTACCCTCCGCCGCCGCCAGCGCCTTGAGCCTGGAGCCCTCCGCCTCGGCCCTGAGCCGGGCGGACGTGGCCTCGGCCTCGGCCAGGCCGGTCTTCTCGATGACCTCGGCCGCCGCGTCCCGCACCTGTATCTCCGCGAGGCCGGCCGCGGCCGACTCCGCCTGGACGCCCTCGGCGAGCCGCAGCTTCGCGCGGGCGTCCAGGTCCGCGGTCTTCAGCCGGGCCTCGGCGAGCGTCAGCTGCTCGGCCGCCCGGTGGACTGCCGAGGCCTCGGCGGCCTCCGCGGCCTTGATGTCCTTGACCAACAGTTCCTGGGCCTCCGCCTCGGCGGCGATGATCACCGACTTGCGGGTGCGCTCGGACTCCTCGACCGACCGCAGCGTCTTGATGGACTCCTCCTGCTCGGCGACCGTACGGTCCACCGCGATCCGCTCCCGGATCACATCGGCGACCTCGCGGCGCTCGGCCTCGACCTCCTTCGTCGCGGCGATCCGGTTGAGCTCGGTCTGCCGCTCGCGCCCGATGACCTCGATCATCCGGTCCTTCTCGATGCGCTCGTTCTCCACCGCGATGACACGCTCACGGTTCTTCTGCGCGACGGCGATCTCCCGCGCCTGGTTCTCCCGCTGGATGCCGAGCTGCTCCTCGGTCCGGATGAACGCGCTCTGCGCACCGAGGCGTTCCTCCTCCTGGACCCGGGCGGTCACCGCCTCCTCACGGGCCCGCAGCGTCTCGACCTCGCGGCGCTGCTTGATCTCGGCCTCGGCCTGGCGGCGTTCCAGCTCCAGGATGGTCTCCCGCGCGTCGACGTCCTGCCGGGTGATCTCCTTCTGCTCGGTGCGCTGGAACTCGTTGGTCCGCACGTGCTCGATCGCGGTCAGCTCGGTGATCTTCCGAATGCCCTGTGCGTCAAGGATGTTGGCGCCGTCCAGCTGCACCATCGGCGTCTGCTCGAGGAAGTCGATCGCGGCGTCGTCGAGGTGGTAGCCGTTCAGATCGGTGCCGATGACGCGGATGATCCGGTCCCGGAACTCCTCGCGCTTGGTGTACAGATCGACGAAGTCCAGCTGCTTGCCGACGGTCTTCAGCGCCTCGGAGAACTTCGCGGCGAAGAACTCCTGGATCGCGACCTTGTCGCTGGCCCGTTCCGTCCCGATGGCCTGGGCGACCTTGATGACGTCCTCGACGGTCTTGT
This sequence comes from Streptomyces brevispora, assembly GCF_007829885.1. NCBI lineage: Bacteria > Bacillati > Actinomycetota > Actinomycetes > Kitasatosporales > Streptomycetaceae > Streptomyces > Streptomyces brevispora. Next base: position 2,915,319 of record NZ_VIWW01000001.1, on the reverse strand, counting down.
TGACCCGTACGAAGAACGTGATGTGGATGTCGGCGCGGATGTTGTCCTGGCAGATCAGGCCCTCGCGCCCGGTGCGCCGGATCTCGATGGTCTTCACCGAGATGTCCATGGACTCGGCCTTGTGCAGCACCGGCAGGACGACGGCACCGGTGAAGGTCACATCGACCTTCTTGGTCTTGGAGATGATCAGGGCCTTGCCCTGCTCCACCTTGCGGAAGAGCCGGGTGACGATCACAAGCAGGGCGATCGCGATGAGCAGGACCACGGCGATGAGCAGGCCGAGGCCCAAGGAGATGGCTTCCATGACAGTCCTTGGCGGCTGGTGGTACGGAAAATGAGAGGTTCAGGGGGCACGGCGCCCCGTCCGGGCGCCACGCCGTAGCCGGGCGGGGCGGGGCGGTGCGGACCGGTGCCGCGCGCGGCGGTGCGGTTGTGGTGCGGCTGGGCCGCGGGGCTCAGGCGGTGTGGCCGGGAGCCGCACGCCGTTGCGTGGGCGGCGGCTTCGGCGGTCCCGGGTCGAGCGCCCTGTCGTACGGCGACACCCAGAAGAACTCGCCCTCGTCGTCGTACGCGTACAGCAGTCCCGAACTCCCCGCGGTGAGCTCCGTGTCGTCCGGCCGCAACTGCCGCACCTGGACGATCGCGGTGGACCCGTCGGCCGCGGCGACCTCGGCCTGGCCGAAGTCCGAACCGACCGTGCCGGTACGGACCGTGCAGACCCGGCCCAGGAAGTCCTGGCGGGATGGCGGCGGCTGGTCCGGGAAGAAGCGGCGGTAGTGGTGCACCAGTACCCGCACCACGGCCCAGGCGATCAGCAGCGCGCCGGCGAGGATGCCGAAGGCGAGCGCGGCCCGGGTGGTGCCGGTGGTGGTACTGCGGTGCAGCAGGACCGAACCGGTCAGCGAGGTGAACCAGGCGATGGCCACCATGACGGACACAGACACGGAGACCGGCACACCGCCGACCCCGGCCAGGTCGGTGTCGAGGTCCGTGTCGAAGGAGTGGTGGTCGGCCGCGCCGACCAGGACGAGCAGCCAGAAGGCGATCACGACGACCAGCGCCGCGGCGAACAGAACGGCTGGGAAGGACAACGTCGCCGTCAGGAACTCCTGCATCGGTTCCACCCCCTGCCGTCCGGCCGACAGCACTGCCGGCGCCTGCGCGCGGACCGGCGATGACCTGGCTGCCGCCGTACCGCCGTGAGCGGCACCGCAGCAGCCGGGTCTTCCCCCGCCCCCCGTGCACCCCCGTGATTCCCCCGTGGCCCCCCGGTTGGTGCTGACAGGATCGTGTCACTCCGGACCGGGCTGTCGCACTGCCGGAATCCGGCAATCTTTCCCCGCCCTCGATGCCGGGCACCGGCACCGGGACATATGCGTTGTGTAAAAGTCAGCAACGAATCAGAAACGGGAGGCGGGCACGTGCCTGAGCCGGAGATTTCCGAAAGCTTTCTGGAGGGCTACGCCCGCATCCTGGGCGAGGTCGCCGTCACCGGACGCCGGCTTACCCGGGAGGAGCTGGAGGTCCGGCGTGCCCTGGGCAGGCAGGCCGCCGAGGCCGGACACCAACTGCGCGCCCTGGTCCGCATGCACCTGGCCCTGACCCGCACCGCCTGGCCGACCGCCGCCCCCGGCGCCACGCCGGCCGCCGTGGCCGCCGTGACCGAGAGCGTGCTGTCCGCCGCGGAACAGGCGGTCGACGCGTTCGCCGAGGGCTTCGAGCGGGCGCAGCGGCTCACCGTGCGGCGGGAGGAGGCGGCCCGCCGGGAGTTCATCGACGATCTGCTGTACGGGCGCAGCGACCTGGGCCGGCTCGCCGAGCGCGCCACCCGTTTCGGGCTGCGGCTCTCCCGCGCCCACGCGGTGGCGGTGGCCGCGGGCCCCGAGGCCTACACCGAGACGGACGCCGTGCCGCGGCAGGTGGAGGCGGCGCTGATGGCCCGGTTCAGCGGCCGCAAGATCCTCATCACGACGAAGGACGGACGGCTGATCTGCATCGCACCGGGCCACCAGCCCGACGTCCTGAGGTACTTCGCCAAGCAGGCACACGCGGCGACGGACGGCGGCCGGGTCGCCGTCGGCCGCGCCCACCGGGGCCCCGGCGGTGTCGTCCAGTCCTACGACGAGGCGCTCGACGCGATCGATCTGGCCGACCGGATGGACCTGGACGATCCGGTGCTGTACTCCGCCGATCTGCTGGTCTACCCGGTGCTGACCCGGGACCGGCAGGCGATGTCCGATCTGGTGCGCAGCGAACTCGGCCCGCTCCAGCAGGCGCGCGGCGGCGCGGAACCGCTGCTCAAGACGCTGTCCGTGTACTTCGAGTCCGGCTGCGTCGCGGCCGAGACGGCCCGCCGGCTGGCGCTGAGCGTGCGCGCCCTGACCTACCGGCTGGAGCGGATACACCAGCTGACCGGCTCCGACCCGTCCGACCCGATGCACCGCTACACCCTGCAGACGGCGGTGATCGGGGCCCGGCTGATGGACTGGCCCGCGAAGGAGCTGTGAGCCGCGCGGATCGCGCCCTCCTTGTGCCGGCCCCGGTGCCACGCCCCGCATGCGGGGAGGCCGACGGCCGCCTAGCGTGACCAGTCGGGGGACTCCGGCGGCGTGCGCAATGAGGGAGATCCGCACCATGGCCCGACACGCGCGGCAGCCACGGAAAACGGCCAGGACCGCGGACGAACGCGGCCCGTCCCGCCGGTGGTGGGTGCTGGGGGTGATCGGGCTCGCCCAGCTGATGGTGGTACTCGACGCGACCATCGTGAACATCGCGCTGCCCTCCGCCCAGCAGGACCTCGGCTTCAGCGACGGGAACCGCCAGTGGATCGTGACGGCGTACGCCCTGGCCTTCGGCTCGCTGCTGCTGTTCGGCGGCCGGATCGCCGACCTGGTCGGCCGCCGGGTGGTGTTCCTGACCGGACTGGTCGGCTTCGCGGTGGCCTCGGCAATCGGCGGCGCCGCCCCGGGTTTCGAGATCCTGGTCATGGCCCGCGCCCTCCAGGGCATGTTCGCCGCACTGCTGGCCCCGGCCGCGCTCTCCCTGCTCACCACGACGTTCACCGTCCCGAAGGAGCGGGCGAAGGCCTTCGGGATCTACGGGGCCATCGCCGGCACGGGCGGCGCGGTGGGCCTGCTGCTCGGCGGGGTGCTCACCGAGTACCTGGACTGGCGCTGGTGCCTGTACGTGAACCTGCTGTTCGCGTTCGTCGCCTTCACCGGCGGCCGGCGCCTGCTCATTGCCGGTGCGCCCGCCGACCGCCCGAAGCTCGACGTCCCGGGGGCTGTCCTCGTCTCGGCCGGACTGTTCTGCATCGTGTTCGGCTTCTCCAGGGCCGAGACACATCCATGGAGCTCACCCGACACCTGGGGATTCCTGGTGGCCGGTGCGGTGCTCGTGTCGGCGTTCGCCCGGTGGCAGACCAGGGCCGCGCATCCGCTGCTGCCGATGCGGGTGGTGCTCGACCGGAACCGCGCCGCGTCGTTCATCGGGATGTTCATCTCCGGCGGCGGCATGTTCGGGGTGTTCCTGTTCCTCACGTACTTCCTGCAGAAGAGCCTGTTCTACTCGCCGGTCAGCACCGGTCTGGCGTTCCTGCCGATGGTCGTCGTCATGATCGTGACGTCCATGACGACGACCAACCTGCTGGTGCCGAGGATCGGCGCCAAACCGATCGTGCCGTTCGGCATGGGCCTCGCGGCGGCCGCCATGGCGTGGCTGACCACCCTGGACCTGAACAGCACCTATTTCGCCCATGTGCTGCCCCCGCTGATCTGCCTGGGGCTGGGGCTGGGCATGGTCTTCGCCACCGCGATGAACCTGGCGACCGCCGGGGTCGCCGCCCGGGACGCCGGAGTGGCCTCGGCGATGGTCAGCACCAGCCAGCAGGTGGGCGGTTCCATCGGTACGGCGCTGCTGAACACCCTCGCCACGAGCGCGGCCGCCGACTACCTGGCCGGCCGCCGGCCTACCCCGGCCGCCGTCGCCCAGGCCCAGTTGGAGAGCTACTCCACCGCGTACTGGTGGTCCGCGGGCTTCTTCGTCGTCGGACTGCTGGTCACGGGGACCCTCTACCGCAGGGGCGTGCCACAGCCCCGCCTGACGGCGGAGGAACCCGCCACCGTACGGGCCTGACCGCCGCGCTCAGCGATCGTTCCCGGCGGTCCGGGCGCCCTCCGTCAGGCGTACGAACGCAAGGGACTCGCCCACGGTCCAGTAGCCCTCCGCGCTGCCGTCGACCGCGAACCCCAGGTACGCGCAGAGCCGCCGCGCGACCCGGGGGTGGCGGGGTGCGTACCGCACCATCAGCTCGCCGCCCTCCTCGGCCGGCAGCTCGGCCGCCGTCACCGCGTGGAACCGGCGGCCGACCTGAACGGTGGCCTGCGGCGTACGTTGCAGATTGCGGTACCAGTCGGCGGCGGGCCCGAACCCGGACGCCACCGTCCAGCTCCGCCGGCCGTCCACCATCGCGGCCTCGACGACCTCGACGACGGTCCGGCGCGGCTGCCCCGAGGCGCGCCCGGTGTGGACGAGGAGCAGCAGGCGCCCCCGGAACAGCGGCCCGAGCCCCGCCCGGAACATATGGACGGGCAGCCGGACGACGGTACGCCGCCAGCCGGACGGCGCTGCTGGCGCGGTCGGGGCGGTCGCCGCTGCTGGCGCGGTCGGGGTGACGGAGGTGACGGGGGTGACCTGGGTGACCGGTGCGGCCGGGGGCCTGGGGTCGGACGAAGCTGCGGATGGATGCGTCACAGTGCAAACGTTGCACAAACCAAAGATGTACGCCACCGTCGCACGCCGCAGGCCTGCACCCCCGCGGGTCTGCGGGCGTGCGCAGGTCTGCACACCCGCAGGTTCGCACGCCGCGGGGCCGGTGCCGGGTTCGGCGCTTCGTGTTCCGGCCCGACCCGGCCCGGCCCGGACTGACCCGGCCCGGCCCGGACTGACCCGGCCCGGCCCGGGTGAGGGCACCACCCCCCGGCACGGTACAAAGAGGCATGGCCGCGCACGAACAGGCATCTGAGGAACGACCGTCTGCCCAGGGCAGGGACGACGTCGATGCGGTGACACGGGCGGTGCTGACGGCGTCGAGGCTGCTGGTGGCCGTCTCCGCGCGGTCATTGGCGGCGTTCGAGGACCGGGTGACGCTGCCGCAGTTCCGGCTGCTCGTGGTCCTCGCCACGCACGGGGACGCCAAGCTGGTCTCGCTCGCCGAACGGCTGGGCGTCAATCCGTCGACCGCGATGCGCATGCTCGACCGGCTGATCGTCGCCGGTCTGGCCGAACGGCAGATCAACCCGGCCAACCGCCGGGAGACGGCGCTGCGGGTGACCCCCGAGGGGCTCCAACTGGTCGAGGACGTCACGGCCGGCCGCCGCCGGGAGGTCGCCTCGATCGTCGAACGCCTCGCGCCGGAGCAACGGTCCGCCCTGATCGAGGCGCTGACGGCGTTCGCCGCGGCGGGCGGTGAGCCGGACGTGTCCGGGGGCGGCGCGGACGCGTACCCCTTGGGCTGGGCACCCGACCCCGCCGCCCCCCAGGACGGCTGACGGTTCAGTCGGCGGTCGGAGCCAACTCCTCCTGCGACGAGGGCACCCGGGCGGCAGGAACAGCGCCACTGCCACCGTCGCTGCCGCTGCCGTTACCGGTCCGGGTGGCCGCCCGGTCGTCCTTGCCGCGCCACTCCTGGATCTTCGCGACGGCGGGCTGGGTCCAGCGCGCGGTGAGCGGGCCGACGATGACGAGGATCAGGACGTACGCGGTGGCGATGGGGCCGATGCGGGGCTCGGTCGCCACGGCCAGACCGGCGATGACGATGGAGAACTCGCCGCGCGCGACGAGCGTGCCGCCGGCCCGCCAGCGCCCGCGCGATCCGATACCGGCCCGCCGGGCCGCGTACCAGCCGGTGGCGATCTTGGTGAAGACGGTGACGACGGCCAGCAGCGCGGCCGGGAGCAGCACCGGCGGGATCTGCGTGGGATCGGTGGAGAGCCCGAAGAACACGAAGAAGACGGCGGCGAAGAGATCCCGCAACGGCGTCAGCAGCTTGCGCGCCCCCTCCGCGACCTCTCCGGAGAGCGCGATGCCGACGAGGAACGCTCCGACGGCCGCGGAGACCTGCAACTGCTGGGCCACCCCGGCGACCAGGACGGTCAGCCCGAGCACGACGAGCAGCAGCATCTCCGGATTGTCGGAGGACACGGCCCGGCTGATCAGCCGCCCGTGCCGCAGCGCGAGATAGAGCACGAACCCGACGGTGCCGAGCGCGACGAGCAGTGCGATGCTGCCTCCGGCGAAGCCCACGCCCGCGAGCATCGCGGTGAGCAGCGGCAGATAGACGGCCATCGAAAGGTCCTCGATGACCAGGACCCCGAGGATGACGGGCGTCTCCCGGTTACCGAGCCGCCCCAGGTCGGCCATGACCTTGGCGATCACCCCGGACGACGAGATCCAGGTGACCCCGGCCAGCGCCACGGCCCCCACGGGGCCCCACCCGAGCAGCAGTGCGGCGACGGCCCCCGGCGTCGCGTTGAGCACGAAGTCCACGGCCCCGGACGGGTATTGCGTCTTCAGACTGGTGACAAGCTCACTGGCGCTGTACTCCAGCCCCAGCAGGAGCAGCAGCAGGATGACACCGATCTCGGCGCCGACGGCGGTGAACTCCTCGCTGGCCCCGAGCGGCAGCAGCCCGCCGTCCCCGAACGCGAGCCCGGCCAGCAGATAGAGGGGGATCGGCGAGAGCCCTATTCGCCCGGCGAACCGCCCGATGATGCCCAGCCCCAGAATGACGGAGCCGAGCTCCACCAGCAGTGCGGTCGTGTCGTGCACGGTCAGCCCTCCGCAATGATTTCGGAGAGCGCGTCCACGCCCTCGCGGGTACCGACGGCGACGAGTGTGTCCCCGATGGCCAGCCGGAAGTCCGGCCCAGGTGACGGATGCGCACTGTGCGTACGCAGAACCGCCACGATCGACGCCCCGGTCCGGGTCCGAGCCCGGGTGTCCGCGAGCAGCCGGCCGCCGTACGGGGAACGCGTCCCGAGCGGTATGTGCTCGGTGACCAGATCAATGCCCTCGGTCCGTACGGCGTCGATCGGCGCGGCGTCGATGAGGTGGGCGAGCCCGGTCGCTTCCTGTGGAGTCAGGGGTACGGAGAGCGTGCACGAATCAGGATCGTCCTGGTCGTAGAACCCGATGAACCGGCGCCCGTCGTAGTGCACGACGACGGAGATGTGCTGGCCCGACTCGGTCGTGTAGTCGTACTGCACTCCGACTCCGGGCAGCGTGGTGCGGTGGGTTCCCATGGCTTCCTCCGGAGGAGTGGTGGTGTGCGGTGATGCACTTGATGATCTCTTTAGCTCCTCATTACCCTATCCGGAGGCCCCCGCCGTCTTGTATGTGTGGAACTTTCGCCCTTCGGTGAGGGGTGAGGTGGTGGGGTGAAGGTGTGCTGGGTCTGGCCGGGGCAGGCGAGGGGCTGAAGCCGATGGTGTGGGATTTGCCGGTATATGCCGGACTTCGCGAAGCTGCTTCAAAATGGCAGGATGCCTCGAAAGGACCCGAGGTCAGGCAGTCTGCTCCCCGTGCATGCGGGGATGAACCCCGGGTCAAGAAGGCCCGCCGCGGCGTCGAAACCTGCTCCCCGCACACGCGGGGATGAACCCCAAGCGGCGGGCGACGCCTGCACTGCAACACCGAATAGCCCCTGGCTGCTTACCGAATGGAGCACAGCGCGCCGTCCTCGAGCAATGCTCAGGACCTGTGGTTCGGCCTCGGGAGGGGTGCCTTGCGGAACGCGGAGGGCGTACCTACCCGAGTGATCGATTGATGGTCACCGAGTAGACCAGCGTTGCTGGGAGGGTCGGAAAGGCGCTGGGGCCGAACCGCACCAGCGCCGTGTCTCCTGTTCCGGTGGCCGGAAAGCCGATGACCTCGCCCGCATGGGCGAGGTCATCGGTGCTCACGGCGTTGCGGGTCGCCCCGCGGGCGCGGAGCTCGTCCCGTGGCCGGCGGCGGGTCCGTGGCCGGGCACGGGACAGGGGGTCACTCGGACCGCAGCGGGCCGCGGCCGAACATCGAGAGCACCTCGTAGCTCTTGTCCGCGGGGCCGGGCTCGCTCATCTCCATGGCGAACCCACCGGTGAACAGGTCCCGGTCCACGGGGCGTTCGTGGATCCAGTCCCGGATCACCTCGCGGAAGGTGATCTTCCAGACGCCGTCCCGTTCCTCGTACCGGTTGAACGTGCGGCTGGCGGCGATCAGTTCGCGTGACGGGTCACCGAACCGGTGGTACGAGAGGCGGTGGGTCTCCCCCTCGGCGGTCTTGCCGTCCACCTTGTACCACTCGTTCAGCAGGTAGTGGGTGGTGTTCTCGAACCGGGGCTTGAACTCATCGATGATCCAGTTCACCCATTCGTCCACCCCGCCTTCCTTCATGTCGCCCAGGCGGACGAAGGCGTCCTCGAAGTAGATCGATTTCAGCAGCGGGGCGTCACGCCGGTCGATCCCGCGGCAGTAGGCGACCTCGAGGTCGTGCAGCCGGTCCTTGACCTTCAGTTCCCTCAGGAGGCGAAGGTCCTCCTCGGTCACCACGCTGTCGGCGCGAGCCACATCGTCAGTCATTGCTTCTCTCTCTCGGGTGGGGGGCAGGCACGTAGGGGAACGCCGGAGCGGGTACGGCGGCGGGGTGCGGACCCCGTCACGCCTCGAGCTGACGGCCGGTACGGTCCGGGAGCAGGCGGATGGCGACGGCGGACACCAGGATCGTGAGGAGCCCGTAGCCGGTGACCAGTGCCGTTCCGTTGTCCGAGCTCTGCATCAGCCAGGTCGCGAGGAACGGGGCCGGCGCGGCGAAGATCATGTTTCCGCAGGTGAGGCCGAGGGCCGAGCCGGTGTACCGGATCGGGGTCGGCAGTGCCTCGGCGTAGAAGGCGCCCTGGCAGCCCGTCATGAACTGCACGCCGCACAGCGCGCCCGTGATGGCGAGCGCGGCCATCCACCAGTTGCCCGTGTTCAGGATCAGGAAGAAGGGGATGAGGAAGGCCAGCAGGATGGCGAGGCCGGTGAACAGGACGCGCTTGCGGCCGATCCGGTCGCTGCTCCAGCCGCCGAGCAGGCTCGCCCCGATGGAGATCGTGTTCGCGACGACCATCAGCCCGAACGTGGAGCTCTTGTCGAATCCGAGCTCGCCCGTGAGGTAGCTGGTGGCGAAGGTGACCATGATGTAGTAGAGCGCCCCCGGCGCGGCCCAGGCGAGCACCAGCAGCGTGACCGTCTTCCGGTGCTGCTTCAGCAGTCCGCGGGCCGGCTGCTCGCTCTTGCCCTCGCTGGCGAGGAAGGCCGGTGTCTCCTCGACGCGGTGCCGGATGTAGTAGCCGACGGCGATGAGCGCCACACTCATCAGGAAGGGCACCCGCCAGCCCCAGCCGTTGAACTGCTCCTCGGTGAGCCACGCCGCGAGGCCGGTCAGCGAGAGGGTGGCGAGCACCTGACTGATCGGTGATCCCACCGACATCAGGGCACCCGCGATACCGCGACGTCGGTTCGGCGAGTGCTCCATCACCATGAGCTGTGACCCGGTCAGTTCGCCCCCCAGGGCGAAGCCCTGCAGGAAGCGCAGGGTCACCAGCGCGGCCGGAGCCAGGATGCCCACACTGGCGTAGGTCGGAAGCAGGCCGATCAGCACCGATGCGACGCCCATGAGCAGCAGTGTGACCATGAGGACGTTCCGGCGACCGAGTCTGTCGCCCAGCCTGCCGAACAGGAGGCCGCCCAGGGGCCGTGCCACCAGTCCGACGCCGAAGGTCGCGAACGAGGCCAGCAGCGCGGTACCCGGCGCAAGCTCGGGGAAGAACAGCTGTGGGAACACCGTGGCCGACAACGCGCCGTACACGGAGAAGTCGAACCACTCCAGCGCGGAACCCAGCGCGCCGCTGACGACCGCCCGCCGGGCGGCGGGCGTCCCGCTCCCGTCCTCCGCACCCCCCGATGCCGCAACCGGCTGACCTGTTTCGACCTGCTCGTCGAGTTCACTGGCTCTCATCGCTCCACCTTCCTTGGTGTGTTCACTGCGCGGCACGTCACTCGAACTCACGGGCGGTTCACGCCTCTACGGCCACTTACGCCACGGGCGCGTAGAGGGGTGTTCTCGCGCCCAGTAGTCCGCACCACGCACGACACCCGTTCGGTGTGCGTTCATCTGCGAATGGCGAGAGCATTCACTATGAGGGATTAGCTAGTCAATCATTCCCTGTATGTGGGATGGTTCGCTCGTGAATACTCTCCAGACCGTGGACAGAGCACTTCGGCTGCTGGCACTGGCCCAGCGGGAGCCGGTCGTCACCCTCGCCCGTGCCGCCGGTGAACTGGGTGTGGGGACCTCCGTCGCCCATCGGCTCCTGGCCACCCTCGAGGCCCACGGCTTCATGCGCCGCTCCCTCGACGGCCCCGGCTACCGCCTCGGCCCGGCCATGACCAGCGCCCGCCCCGCCCACGCCGACACGGACTTCACCCACCTCGTCCAGGACGACCTGCTCGAACTGCAGGCGGCAACCGGCGAGACAGTGGAATTCGCGGTTCTCGAAGGGCAGGCGGTCCGCTACATCTACGGCATCGCCTCGCAGCACCACATGCGCATCGAAGCCAGAGCGGGAACGATCCTTCCCGCGCACATCGCGGCCTGCGGGCGAGCGCTCCTCGCCACCCTCACGACCGACCAGCTCCGCCGGATCTACCCGAACGAACCACTCCCGCACGGGGCGAAGACGATCACCCCGACCCGCACGGCCCTCGAAACGGAGCTGGAGCACGTCCGGCAGCGCGGCTACGCGCGCAACATCGAGGAGACCCAACCCGGCATCGCGGCACTCGCGCAGACGCTCCCCACCCCGCAGGGGTACCCGCCCATCGCCATCACCATCTCAGGGCCGCAAGCGCGACTGTGCTTCACACGCGACGACCCTTCCACCCCGTCGGAGACGGCACTCACCCAAGCCCTGCGCCAGGCGACACAGAAGATGCAGGCGAAACTCACCTCGAAGCTCCAGCACTGAGGGCTGCCCCGTCACCCCCGGCGGGCGCGCGACGCCGGCCACGGCACATCGCCGCGCGGTCGGAGCGTCCGCGTACACCCGGTACGCGGACGTACGCGGACGTACGCGGACGTACGCGGACGCTCCTGCGCCTGGCGATGCACCGCATCCGGCGCCGCGCGCCGCGCGCCGGTCCACCGCGGATGACGGGACAGCCCCGGGTCCGATCCCTCACGACGGTCGCCGGGTTCTTTGCCGGTCGGGGCGGGGCCGTCGCCCCGACCGCCGTCGCCCACGCGCCGTGGCACTCCCCGTACGTGCGGCCCGAGCCGCACCAGCAGGTGGCCGACCGCTGCGGAGGCCAGGGGAGGGCGCGGCCCCGGGCTGCCAGGGTGGTGGCGTACTGGGGGAGGAGGTCGGCGTCGTCGGGGATGAACCCACCTCCGGCGGCGCGGTGAACACCGCCGTGAACTGCTCCCCGCGCATGCGGGGATATGCCCACGCCCTACCGCGTTCGACGGCCGGCAGAGCCGATGACCGCACCGTGCGATCCAGCGGGCTGGGCGTGGACGTGCGCGTGCCCGGGCGGTTGTGTGTCACCGGCCGGGCACGCGCGGGGGTTGCTGAGGGGGCGGATCAGTCCGTGACCTCGATCTTGCCGTTCTGGGCGGTGGCGGCGGTCGCGTCCGGCTGGGCCGGGGCCTCCGGCTTCGGGGTCGCGCCCTTGAGGTTCTTCAGGAGGGCGGCGAGGTCGACGCCCGTGGTGGAGCTGAGGAGTTCCATGCCCTGGGCGACGTTGTCCGTGACGGTGCGGGACAGCTGGCTCGCGCCGTCCGTCGAGATCACGGTCAGCTTGTCGATGGCGCTCAGCGGCTCGGACGCCTTGGCGACGATGTGCGGGAGTGCTTCGACGAGCATCTGGAGTACGGCCGCGTCGCCGTACTGCGCGAAGGCGTCCGCCTTCTTCTGCATGGCCTCGGCCTCGGCCGAACCCCGTGCGGCGATGGCGGCGCCCTCGGCCTCGCCCTCGATGCGTACGGCGTCGGCGAGTGCGGAGCGGTGCAGCTTCTCGCCCTCACCGGTCAGGCGGGAGCGTTCGGCGTCCGCCTCGGCCTCCTTGACCTGGGCGATGCGGCGGGCCTCCGCCTCCTGCTCCGCCTGGTAGCGGGCGGCGTCGGCGGGCTTGCGGACCTTGGTGTCGAGCTCGCGGTCGGTCAGTGCCGCCTGGCGCTCGGCTACCTTCTCCTGCTCCTGGAGGACTTCCTGCTGGCGGGCGGCCTCGGCGAGCGGGCCGGCGGCGTTCGCCCGCGCGGTGGCGGCTTCCGTCTCGGCCTTGATCTCGGCCTGCTTGAGGTAGAACGTCCGCTCGGCGATGGCGATTTCCTCGGCGGCCTTCAGCCGGGCCTGCTCCGAGGCGCGGCGGGCGATCGCCTCGGCGATGTCGGCCTCCTGCTTGGCGCGGGCGGCCTCGGGGCGGCCGAGGTCCTCCAGGTAGGAGCCCTCGGTGGTGATGTCCTGGATCTGGAAGGCGTCCAGGATCAGGCCCTGCCCGGACAGGCTGGCCTCGGCCTCCTCCGCCACCTGGCCGGCGAACGCGGCCCGGTCGCGGATGATGTCCTCGACCGACATCCGGCCGACGATGGCGCGCAGTGCGCCGGAGAGCACTTCCTGGGTGAAGCCGACGATGCCGTTCTGCTGCTGGAGGAAGCGCTGGGCCGCGGCCCGGATGGCGTCCTCGCTGCCGCCGACCTTGACGATCGCGACGCCTTCGAGGTTGGACTTGACTCCGCGCAGCGTGACGGCCCCGCGCACGGCGATCGGGATGTGCCGGCTGGACAGGTCCAGGGTGAACTTCTGCTGGACGAACGGGACGACGAAGACGCCGCCGCCGACGACGACCTTCTGGCCACTGTTGTCGATGCTGGCCCGCCCGGTCACCGGGTCGACGGATTTCTTGCCGCGGCGGCCGGTGATGATGAACGCCTCGCTGGGCCCGGCGACCTTGTAGCGGGTGATGACCACGAGGGCCAGCAGGACGAGGAGTACGACGACTCCGACTATGGCGAGCAGTACTGGACTCATAAGGGTGTCCCCCTCTGCCTCCCGACGGGGACGGCAGTTCTGTTGCGAGTGGTGATGGACCGGCCGGCGTGCCGGCTCAGCGTTCGACGGGGCGGACCGAGACCGAGGTGGTCGAGAGTGTGGCCTCGACCCAGATCTCGGTGCCGCGTTCGACCGGTGCAGGGCTCTTCGCCGACAGCTTCACGACATGACCGCCCAGCCGCAGCAGTACCTCGCCGTAGCCGTCGGCCGGTATGGCCGTGACCACGGACCCGGAGGAGCCCACGAGATCCTCCTCGCGCGGTGTGGCATTGGTCTGGTCCCGCATCAGGGCCTGGCTGAACTTCCAGGTCAGCCAGGCCGCGACCAGACCGGCCAGGACACCGGCCCCGACGGCGGCGAACGTACCGACGCCGGTCGTGCCCAGCACGATGGCGCCGCCGAAACCGAGCATCGAGACGAAGCCGGCGATCACCGGAAGGGAGAGCAGCCCGTCGAAGAGGCCGTCCAGGACACCCCCGAAGAGGCCTTCGAGGACTCCGTCGAAGATCAGGGACAGTGCGAGCAGTACGACTCCCGCAATTCCGAGACCGAGAAACAAGGTCACGTGATCACCCCTCCCGGTCTGCAGAATCCCCGACCATTTCCGTCGAACTGGCTGGATGGTCCCATACATACCGGCGCGGCGACACTGCCGGGTCCCGGCAGTCTTCTACGCGCTCTGGATGCCGGAGAGGTGGCCGGCCAGGGTGTCCAGGGACTGGAACGTGGCCCCGAGGAGCGCCACGTGCTTCCAGCGCAGCACTCCCTCGGCGTCGATGAGGAACACCGCCCGCCGCACCCCGATGCCGGGCGCCGCGACACCGTACGTCCGTGCGATCTCACGGCCGGTGTCCGCCAGAAGCGGCATCCGCAGGCTGTGGGCGCGGGCGAAGGACTCATGGCTGTCCACGTCCTGGGGGCTGATTCCCCAGACCTCCGCGTCGAGCCCTTCGAAGGTCTCCATGCCGGAGGAGTACGAGCAGAGCTGCTTGGTGCACACGGCCGTGTTGTCGCCGGGGTAGAAGGCGAGGACCACGGCCCGGCCGCGGGCGGCGGAGAGCGTGTAGTCGCGGCGTTCGAATGTGTCACCGTCGAGTGCGCCCCCCGCGAGGGTGAAGTCCGGGACGGTCCGGCCGAGTTGTGGTGACGATGCCATGTCGTGTCCTTCGGTGTACGGCGCTGCGGTGATGGTGTGGCCCCTGCTTCGTACAGCATGCTCGTTACGGCTTCGTCCATCCGCACCGGAGGTACGCATGACGCAACGACGACCGCCGGAGGCGGCGGTACTCCTGCTGCACGGCGGGCGGGAGACCGGGATCGGGGCGCCGCTGCCCGGACTGTTCAATCTGCCCGCCGTGCGGATGCGTCCGTTCGCGCGCGCTGTGGGGCGTGCGCTGCCGGGTGACGTCCTGGTGCGTGCGGTCCGGTACGGGCACCGGGGCTGGAACGGGTCCCGGGCGGATCCGCTGCACGATGCCGTGCGCGCCCTGGACGAGTTGCGGCGGATGGTGGGGGAGATTCCGGTGGTGCTGGTGGGGCACTCGATGGGTGGCCGTGCCGCGCTCTACGCCGCCGGGCATCCGCTGGTACGGGGTGTGGTCGGGCTCGCCCCGTGGTGCCCGGACGGTGATCCGGTCGAGCAGCTAGCCGGGCGGGACGTCGTCCTCGTGCACGGCACCCGCGACCGTGTCACGAGCCCGGTGGCCTCCCGCACGCTCACCGCGCGGGCCCGCCGGGCCGGGGCCCGTACGTGCCTGGTCACCGTGCACGGTGGCGATCACGCGATGCTCCGCCGGGCCCCCACCTGGCACGGGCTGACCGCCGGCCTGGTCAGCGGGCTGCTGGGCCGGGCCCCGCTCCCCGGCCCCGTCGCCGAGGCGCTGCGGCTGCCGCCGGAGGCCTCGGCC
The DNA here is from genome assembly GCF_007829885.1 of Streptomyces brevispora. Classification (NCBI taxonomy): domain Bacteria; kingdom Bacillati; phylum Actinomycetota; class Actinomycetes; order Kitasatosporales; family Streptomycetaceae; genus Streptomyces; species Streptomyces brevispora. The sequence goes on along the minus strand of NZ_VIWW01000001.1, from coordinate 2,900,282 downwards.
GAGGACGGGACGGTGGACCTGGACCGGCTGCACACCGGCGGTGCGGCGGGTGCGGCGGGCGCGGTGGACAGGGCGGGCACGGGCGGCTCCCGCTGATCCGTCTCCCCCTCCCACTCATAGGCGTCCCCCTTCCGCTGATCGGCGGAAGGGTGGCCCGCGCTGGTCGGCGGGGGCCGCCCGGGGGTACGGGGCCGGTGCGGCGGTCTGCGGATGCGGGGCCCGTGCGGGCGGCCGACGATGGGAGCGGGGCAGTCGGGGGCCGGCGCCCTGCCCCAGGAGGTTGTCTTGCAGGCCGATGCGTACGCCGACATCCCGCCGCCGATCGACCCCTCGGCCCTCGCGGCCCTGATCGGCGGCACCACGGCCGGGGTCGGCATCCTGCGCCCCGCACCGCCCGGGGTGTTCCGGATGCGGCGGGCGGCGCTGACGGCGGTGCCGGGGCTGCTTGAGCGGTTCGCGCGGTTCGGGGTGGCGGGCGACTACATCGACCACCAGCCGGGTTCGGCCGTACCGCGTTGTCTGGCCACCAACCAGCTCGTCGTCGAGAACCTCACGGACGACGAGCAGCTGGGCCGTGTCGCGCCCTGCCCCGAACGGGTCGCCGTCTACCGGGCTCTCGGGATGCACTCGGCGGTCATCCTGCCGGTCTCCGTTCGCAGCGGGCCGATCGGCGTCCTCGGCCTGGTCAGGGCCGGGGGCTCGCCGCCGTTCACGGCCGAGGACGTGGTGGTCGCCCGGGAGCTCGCCGCGCGGGCCGCCGTCGATCTCGACCACGCGCGCCGCTTCACCCACGAGCACACCATCGCCCTGGAGCTGCAGCGCTCGCTGCTCTCCGAACCGCGTCCGCCGCATCCGCACATCGAGGTCGCCACCCGTTATCTGCCGGCCGACCGGCAGGCGCTGGTGGGCGGCGACTGGTTCGATGTCATCCCGCTGCGTGACGGGCGCCGTCCGAGGGGGGTGGGGTGCTGCTCCGGCGGCACTGTCAGTGGCGGCTGCGAGGATCGGTGTCATGAAGCCCTTCCTTCTCGCCGACATCGAGGCCGCGGTCCGCAGCAGCTGGGGCGCCGACACCACGACGCCCGAGTACCGGCCGCGCTGGACGCCCGGCAACCCCGCCCGGGACCAGTGCGGGGTCACCGCCCTGGTCCTGCACGACCTGCTGGGCGGTGACCTCGTACGCGGTGAGGTCCGGGTCGACGGGGTGCGCACGGACTACCACTGGTGGAACCGGCTGGGCCCGGGGACGGAGATCGACCTGACCCGCGAGCAGTTCGCCCCCGAGGAGATCGTCACCGGCGGCACGGTGATACCCCGGCCCCCGGAGATCGTCCGGCTGCGCGAGGAGTACGAGCTGCTCCGGGGCCGGGTCCTGGAGCTGCTGCACGGCCACGGGTAGCGGATCAGCCCAGTTCGAGGCTGGTGATGCCGAACAGCCCGGTGTGGTCGACGTCCGGCGTCGGGCCGGTGTACATGCGGGCCGTCTCGAACGACGGGGTGAGCCCGAGCTGTTCGGCGAGGCGTACCGCCGCCGGGTTGACGTCGGGCACGTCCACGGCGACCGGGGCGGACGGATCGGTTGCCGCGAGCGCGCTCACCAGGGCGGCGGCCGTCTCCGGGGTGGCCGCGTACAGCGGGCCGATGCGCGAGGAGGTACGGCAGGCGCGCAGCACGGCGAGCCCCTGCACCTCCCCCTCGCGCAGGGCGATCAGCGCGGTGCGGCCGGGGGCGGTGGTCCAGGCCGCGAGGAAGCCGTCGCGCTCCGCCGGGAAGAACCGGCGGTCGTACGCGGTGACCTGGCCGAAGGGCAGGGTGCGGGCGTCGACCAGGGTGACCCCGGGCGGCGGTGCGATGTCCACCGGCACCAGTCCCTCGTACCGCATGTTCGTCCAGGCCGGGCGGAAGCCGGATCTGCGGTAGTTGGCCTGTTGCTCCACCATCCCGTCGAGGCCGGTGTTGCGCCCGGACAGCCGGGCCGTCCCGGTGGCCCAGAGCCGGCTCCCGTAGCCCTGGCCGCGCCGTTCCGGGCGGGTGAGGTAGAAGCCCAGGAAGCCGAAGCCGGAGCCGTAGCGGATCACGGAGACGCAGGAGACGGGCGCACCGTCGAGCCTGCCGATCAGGAAGCCGCAGGGGTCTGCGGCGAAGAAGGCCTGACCGTCGGTCAGGCCCGGGTTCCAGCCCTCGGCGTGGGCCCAGTCCGCCATCATCCTGATGTCGTCCGCGCTTGCTGTGGTGATCTCGAATGTCGGCACGGAACAACCCATACCCGCCTGCCGGGCGGTTCAGCGACGACCCGCCCCGTTCACCACCCCGTCCAGAGCAGGTGGTTGACGAGGAGGGCGACGACGGCCTGGGCGGCCAGCCAGCCGCGGCGGCCGGGTGCGGGCAGCAGCGCGGCGGCGGGCAGCAGCCAGAGCATGAAGGGCTGCCAGATCCGTTCGGTCTCCGCCTTGCTCATCCCGGACAGGTCGGCGGCCAGCAGCGCGAGGAACGCCGCGAGTAGGACCAGGACCAGCCGCTGCGGCGCGGCCGTGGTTCCCGTCCGCAGCGCGCTCACGGCCCCGGGCGCGGCCCCCGCGGTCCGGCGCAGGCCCGCGATCGTCGCCGGTCCGACGGCGATCGCGGTGCAGGCGAGGTTGGCCCAGACCCAGTACCAGTACGGGCGGATTCCGCCCGCCGCCTGGTAGTAGCGCTCGACCAGCAGGTGGTACGCCTCCCACCAGTTGAAGTCCGCCAGGGTGAAGGCGGCCGGCACGACCAGGGCGCCCAGGACGAAGAGCGGGAGCGGCCGGGCGGTGCGGGTGAGCACGAGGACGGTCAGGAGCGGCAGCGCGATGAGTGTCAGGCCGTAACTGAGGTAGCAGGTCAGGCCGTACAGCAGCCCCGAGCCGAGTGCGGCGGCCGCGGGGCTGCGGACCTTTCCGGTCGCGGACAGGGTCAGCAGGGCGACGGACCAGGCGGCGACGGCGGTGAAATAGCCGTCCGCCGAGGTGCCGGCCCAGACCGCGACCGGTGCGAGGACGAGGAACGGTGCGGCACGGCGGGCGGTGCGTTCGTCGGCCAGGACGCGGACGGTGATCAGTGCGGCCACCGCGGCGGTGCTGCCGGTGACGATGCACCAGACCCCGGCCCAGGCGCCGCCGCCCAGCCCGATGTGGTCCAGCAGGACGAAGGTGAGGGTGGCGCCCGGCGGGTGTCCGGCGACATGGGCGGGCCAGTTGCCCGGCGGGCCGATCAGGATGTGGTCGTTGAAGCCGCGCAGGGCGGCGCCGATGTCGTCGAAGCGGCCGATGACACGCAGGTACTCGTGCTTGGTGGTGAGCCGTTCGGCGATGCCGCGGCCCCAGCCGTCGATCATCGCCAGTGAGAAGACCCAGGCGAGCGAGGTGCCCCAGCAGCTCAGCAGCAGGGTCCGCCACCGCAGCCGTTCGGCGAGGGCGGGACCGTACGCGACGACGAGCACGGCGACGGCGGGCGCGGCCGCGGTACCGGGGCCGACGTGCGGGTACCAGGACGCCAGCAGCGGTGGCCAGTGGACGTACAGGGTGTGGTCGGCGCTCTCGACGGCCCATCCGACGAGCGCGGCGACGACGACCAGCAGCCCACCCGCGCCGGCCGCGGCCAGGTCGAGGCGGTGGCCGGTGCGGTGGCCGGTGCGGGGGGCCCTGTCCGGTTCGGTGCGCTGCTCCGTGCGGTCCTTGGTCTTCACCCGGGCACGTTATGCACGCCGGGGCGGTGACGGCGGGTGCTGACGGGGCGCGTCACCGAACCGTCAGATTCCTTGCCCGATTCCTTACCCGACCGGGGCCACGGTGGGCAGCGGTCGGGTGGCGTCGGCGCCTCGCCAGGAGTCGTGCGCTCCCCTGTCTGTCCGGCCTGTGCCTGTTGATGTGCCGGCCGTTGGCCGCCCGTCGGCAGGCGACGCGCTACGAGCCGGTGAGCGAGCTGTCCCCCGATGTGTTCCTGGGGAACTGGCTGCTGATCACGGGCGCGCCGTTCGTGCCGTCGGCGCCCTGGCCGGCCGTCAGGACGCTCCGGCCGCGCCGCAGGGCGACGAACGGGCGGCCGTCCGACTCCCACTGATCGGCCGTCAGCCAGCCGAGCGGCCGGGCGTGGCGCAGCAGTGCCGGGGTGCCGAGCCGGGCCCAGGGGAAGGGGGCGGCGGGCGCGGGCCGGGCGCCGGCGGCGCGTCCGTCGTCCAGCTGGACCCTGACCCGTTCGTCGATGTCCTGCGGTGCGGTCTCGGCGATGAGCAGCCCGCCGGGGGCCAGTACGGACGCCGTGCGGTGCAGGAGCCGGCGCGGGTCGCCGCCGATGCCGATGTTGCCGTCGACGAGCAGGACGGTGCCCCAGCGGCCCTCGCCCGGCAGGGGTTCGAAGACCGAGCGGTGCAGTGCGGAGCCGCCGAGCCGCTGGGTGCGGGCCACCGCCGCCTCGCTGACGTCGATGCCGAGGGCGCGGTGGCCGCGGGCCGCCAGCGCCGCGACCAGCCGTCCGGGACCGCACCCGATGTCCAGGACGGGCCCCTCGCAGCGGTGCAGCGCCGACAGGTCCGCGGCGTCCGCGCCCGCGCACCAGCGCTCCACGTCCAGCGGCAGCAGCCAGCCGTCCGTGCGGCGCAGGAAGAGCGGGCCGTGGCCGTTGCGCAGGGCGTCGGCGTACGGGTCGGCGCTCCACGAGGTGGTGTCCTGGTGCGACGGGCGGACCGTCTCGCTGCGGGGAACCGTCCGGCTCATCGGACCGCCGCCCGGGTCAGCCCGGCGAGCACGGCGGCGAACCGGCCGTCCGGCGCCAGGGCGGCGACGTCCACGGCGTCGGCCGCCGTGTCCACGTCCCGCAGCCGGGGCAGATCACGCACCGTCAGCCCGGCGTCGACCAGCCTCCGGCGCTGCACCGCGCCGGTCTCCGGCACGGACATCGGCACCCCGCGCAGCAGCCCGGGGTCCGGCTCGGCCAGCCCCAGCGCCCAGAAGCCGCCGTCCTCGGCCGGGCCGAACCAGGCGTCGCAGCCGTCCCACGCATCGGGGGAGAGCGCGGGCGCCAGGTCGGCGGCGGTGATCTGCGGGGTGTCCATGCCGATGAGGAGCGTCGGCCCTGTGCAGGCGCCGAACGCGGCGGCGAGCCGTTCGTCGAGACCGCCCGCGCCCTGCGGCACCACCTCGATGCCCGGCGGCAGCCAGGGTCCGGGCGCCCCGTCGAGGACGACCGCCCGCCGTGCGGCGGGCAGCGCGAGGACGGTGCGCAGGGTGTCGGCGAGCGAGGCCTCGGCGAGCCGCGCGGCCTCCTGCGGGGTGAAGGGCGGCGTCAGCCGGGTCTTGACCCGGCCGGGCAGGGGCTCCTTGGCGATGACCAGCAGGGTCATGGCCGGGGAGGATCCGGTACCCGGGGCCGGCTTCACCGGGACACCTCGACAGCCACCGGCTCCGACACCGGCTCCGACACCGGCACCGGTGCCTCGCTCAGCACGGCGCGCATGTCACGCACCGCGTGCCAGGTGCCCCGCCAGGTGCCGGTGACCTTCGACTTCCCGGTGCGCGAGAGGTACGGGACGTCCGTCTCGGCGACCCGCAGGCCCGCATCCGCCGCCCGCACCACCATCTGCAGCGGGTAGCCGCTGCGCCGGTCGGTGAGGTCGAGCGCCAGCAGGTCCGCCCGGCGCGCGGCGCGCATCGGCCCCAGGTCGTGCAGCCGCAGCCCGGTACGTCTGCGGAGCAGCCGGGACAGCGCCAGATTGCCCGCACGGGCGTGCAGGGGCCAGGCGCCGAGCCGGTCGGGGCGCCGGCGGCCGAGCAGCAGATCGCTCTCGCCGTCCGCGATCCGGCGGACGAAGCCGGGGAGCAGCCCGGGGTCCAGGGACCCGTCGCAGTCGCAGAAGCAGACGAACTCCGCCTCGGCGGCGAGCAGCCCGGCGTGGCAGGCGGAGCCGAAGCCGCGCCGCGGCTCGTGCACCACCGTCGCGCCGAGCGAACGGGCCAGTTCGGCCGAGCCGTCGGTGGAGCCGTTGTCGACGACGATGGCGCGCCAGCCGCGCGGGATCGCGCCGAGCACCCCGGGCAGGGCGGCGGCTTCGTCCAGACAGGGCAGCACGATGTCGGCGCGGGGGCCGGAGTTGTCCGAGGGATTGGTCACGCGGCTCACCCTACGGAGCAGAAACCGACAATTCGGGCCATGGTTTCTTACGAAACGTGGACATCGACCGTGTGGCGGTGTCCGGTCGCCCTGTGCGCGGGGAGCGGGTGCCAGGGTGGGGCCATGCAGCCCGCCATTCCAGCCCGCCCGGAGCCCGAGAGCCGGGGGCCCGAGAGCCGGAGGCCCGGGGGCCGCGGACCCGAGGGTCACGGAGCCGGGGGCCGGGGGCCCGAGGGCCCTGGACCCGGGGGTGAGGACACCGTCCCCGCTCCCGTCCCCGCTCCCGTCCCCGCCCGCGTCCCCGGCCACGTTCTCGTCGTGGACGACGACCCGACCGTCTCCGAGGTCGTCGCCGGGTACCTGACCGCCGCCGGCTACAGCGTGGACCGCGCGGCCGACGGCCCGGCCGCGCTGGAGTGCTTCGCCCGCCGCCGCCCCGACCTGGTCGTCCTGGACCTGATGCTGCCCGGCATGGACGGCTTCGAGGTCTGCCGCCGGATGCGGGCACACGGCCGGGTGCCCGTCATCATGCTGACCGCGCGCGGGGACGAGGACGACCGCATCCTCGGCCTGGAGACGGGGGCGGACGACTACGTCACCAAGCCGTTCAGCCCCCGCGAGCTGGTCCTGCGCGTCGGCTCCGTGCTGCGCCGCGCGGGTGCGGCCGCCGCTCCCGCGGGCCGCTCGGCGCTGATCGAGGGCGGGGGCCTCGTCCTCGACCCGGCGGCCAGGCGCGCGACCCGGGACGGCCGGGTGCTGGCCCTCACCCTGCGCGAGTTCGACCTGCTGGCCTTCCTGCTGCGCCACCCCGGCCAGGTCTTCACCCGGGAGGAGCTGATGCGCGAGGTCTGGGGCTGGGACTTCGGCGACCTGTCGACGGTGACGGTCCATGTGCGCCGGCTGCGCGGCAAGGCCGAGGCGGACCCGGCCCGCCCGGAGCTGATCCGCACGGTCTGGGGCGTGGGCTACCGCCTCGACCTGCCGTCCGGCCCGGCGACGGACGCCCTTGCTGCCTCCGGCCGGGCGACGGACGCCCTTGCTGCCTCCGGCCGGGCGACGGACGCCCCTGTCGCCTCCGGCCCTGCGACGGACGTCTCTGCTGCCTCCGGCCCTGCGACGGACGCCTCTGCCGCCTCCGGCCCGGCGGACGCACCCACCACCTCCGGTCCGCCGGCAGACGCACCTGCCGCTCCCGGCCCGGCGGATGTCCTCACCGCCTCCGGTCCGCCGGCGGACGTCCCCGCCGCCCCCGGAGCACCGTCATGACCGACATACTCCTCATCGCGCTGTTCGCGTTCCTGGGCGCCGCCGCGGCCGGACTGCTCGGCGCGCTCGTCCTGCGGTTCTTCCGGCACCGCTCGCTCGTCGTCTCGCTGACCGTGGTCGCCGCGGTCGCCGTGACCGCGATGCTCGCCGGGACGCTGGCCGTCGCCTGGGCGATGTTCCTGTCGCCGCACGACCTGTCCGTGGTCACGACCGTCGTCGCGATGGCCGCCGTCGTCTCGCTCGCCACCGCGATGCTGCTCGGCCGCTGGGTGGCGGCGAGGAGCCGCGAGCTGACCCTCGCCGCCCGTTCGTTCGGCGACGGCGGGACCTTCGCGGCCCCCACGGCCCCGGCCACCGCCGAACTCGCCGCCCTCACCCGCGAACTGGCCGCCACCAGTGCCAAGCTCGACAGTTCACGTGAGCGCGAACGCGCCCTGGAGACCTCGCGGCGTGAGCTCGTCGCCTGGATCTCGCACGATCTGCGCACCCCGCTCGCCGGGCTGCGGGCCATGTCGGAGGCGCTGGAGGACGGCGTGGCCGTCGACCCGGGGCGCTATCTGCGGCAGATCCGCACCGAGGTGGAGCGCATGAACGACATGGTCGGCGACCTCTTCGAGCTCTCCCGCATCCACGCCGGTTCGCTCACCCTCACCCCCACCCGGATCTCCGTGTACGACCTGGTGGGCGACGCGCTCGCCGGTGCCGACCCGCTGGCCCGCGAGCACGGCGTACGGCTGGTCGGCGACCGGATCGAGGCGGTGCCGGTGGAGGTCGACGGCAAGGAGATGAGCCGGGTCCTGGGAAACCTCCTGATCAACGCGATCCGCCGCACCCCCGCCGACGGCACCGTCGCGGTGGCCGCGCAACGCACGGGCGGCGGTGTGGTCGTGTCGGTGACCGACGGCTGCGGGGGCATCCCGGAGCAGGACCTGGCCAGGGTCTTCGACACCGGATGGCGCGGCAGCCACGCCCGTACGCCCCCGGCCGGCGCGGGACTCGGGCTCGCCATCGTGCGCGGCATCGTCGAGGCGCACGCCGGCCGGGCCGAGGTCCGCAACGTCACCGGCGGCTGCTGCTTCGAGGTCACCCTGCCGGTGGCGTGAGCGTCAGAGCGCCGGGCTCACGGCCGTGGGTGAGGTCGTTGCGGCCATGCCCCGCAGCGGAGCCGCCGCGAACTCCGCCATCCCCTCGGCGAAGCCCACCGCGGGCTTCCAGCCCAGTTCGTCGCGGAGCCGCCGGGAGTCCGCCGTGACATGGCGTACGTCCCCGAGCCGGTACTCGCCGGTGACCACCGGAGCCGGGCCGCCGTGGGCCGACGCCAGGGCCGCGGCCATCTCGCCGATGGTGTGCGGCTCCCCGCTCCCGGTGTTGTACGCGGCGAAGCTGCCCGGCCGGAGCCCGGCAACGGCCTCCAGCGCGACCGCGTTCGCGGCGGCCACGTCCCGCACATGGACGAAGTCCCGCCGCTGGGCGCCGTCCTCGAAGACCTGCGGCGACTCGCCCCGGGCGAGGGACGAGCGGAAGAAGGAGGCCACCCCGGCGTACGGGGTGTCGCGCGGCATCCCCGGCCCGTACACGTTGTGGTAGCGCAGCGACAGCGCCCGGCCGCCCGTGGCGCGCGCCCAGGAGGAGGCGAGGTGTTCCTGGGCGAGCTTGGTCGTCGCGTACACATTGCGCGGGTCCACGGGCGCGTCCTCCCCGACGAGCCCCGGGACCAACTCCGTACCGCAGGACGGGCAGAGCGGCTCGAACCGGCCCGCGGCCAGATCGGTCTGCGCCCTCGGGCCCGGCCGGACCGGTCCGTGGAGCCGGCAGTCGTAGCGGCCCTCCCCGTAGACCACCATCGACCCGGCGAGCACCAGGCTCCGCACCCCGGCGGCGGCCGCGGCGGCGAGCAGCACGGCTGTTCCGAGGTCGTTGCACCCGACGTACTGCGGAGCGTCCGCGAAGTCCTTGCCCAGGCCGACCATCGCCGCCTGGTGGCACACGGCGTCGATGCCGTGCAGCGCACGGTCCACGGCCTCACGGTCGCGCATGTCCGCCACGATCAGCCGGCTGTCGGCCGGCCGGTCCGTCCCCTCGCCGTGTGCCGAGGGGAGCAGGGCGTCGAGCACCACCGCCTCGTGCCCGGCCGATGTGAGGGTCCGGACGATCTCCGACCCGATGAACCCGGCTCCGCCGGTGACCAGTACGCGCATGACGGCCACGCTAGGGCGCCGCGACCGGTGCGCCCGGTTGTGCGGTCGGCACGTCACGTATCCGTAAGAACCGGACCCGTTCGGCGGGACGGCTCAGCCGAGGAGGAACGCGCCCGCCGTGGCCGCGCCCAGTGCGGTCCCGGCCATCACCTGGCCGACCGTGTGGTAGCCGAGCGCGACCCGCGACCAGCACACGGCGGCCGTCATCAGGTACCCGAACAGCCACCACGGCGAATGGACCACGGCGAGCAGGGCGACGACGGCCGAGGCGACCGAGGCGTCCACCGAGATCTTCCAGACCGTGTTGACGGCCAGCAGGACGACCGTCATCGCCCAGAGCGCGAGCATCGCGGTCAGGATGCCGGAGGGGGCGCCGCCCAGCACCATGACCGCCGAACCGGTACCGATGGAGCCGAGGATGACGAGGAAGATCGGGGCCCGTTTGGTGCGGTCCACGACATGGCGGTCGCCCCAGGTGCCGCGTCCGCGCTCCCACTCGATGTAGCCGGCCGGGACGATCCCCGCGCACAGGGCGCCGAGCAGCCCCCAGAGCAGCCCCGTCCACTGGCCGGCCGCCGCGTATCCGGTCGCGAGCATGCCGGCGAGCAGGAGATTACGTGGCTGGAAGACATCGGTCACGGTACGGGCGGTGGAGGTGCGGGAGTGGCCCGCGGTGTCGGCGGCGTCCGCGGTGTCGGCGGTGCTCATGCTGTCTGCTCCTTGAGTGCTGCGGAGGACTCCAGGACCTGCCGGGCCTGTTCCGCCGTGACCGTCCGGTACGCGGCGGCGACCCGGACCAGCCAGGCGACCTCGTCGTCCTGGTCGGCCGCGTGCTGGGTGCCGACGGCCGCCGCGTTCCCCGGGGCCACACCGTCGCCGTGGGCCGCGAGGGCCGCCTTGATCCAGTACGCGTCTGTGAGCGGTCCGGTCCGCTCCCGGTCGGTGGTGCCGGCCCGGGCGGCGGCCCCGGCGGCCGCGAGAAGGGTCTCGGGGGCGTAGTGGCGCAGCTTCTCCACCGCGTCGGCGATGTCCGCCGCCCAGCGGTCGATCCGCAGGTCCGCCGGTGTGCCGAACCGGGTCAGTTCGCGGACCAGCGACGCCGGGGGGTCGAAGGGCTGGTCAGGGAAGGCCGCCATCAACTCGTACCAGAGCGCGTGCAGTCGCACCTGGGCCCGCCAGAGCTTCGCCCGGCGGCGGACGTTGCTCAGGGCGGGGACGGAGGCGCCCACCGCGAAGAAGGCGAACAGCACCACCTGCGCGGCCTCGGTGATCTCGTCGAAGTCCAGCGCGAAGGCCTCGCTCGGCCGGTCGATCACGCTGACCCAGAGGAACAGCGTCCGGCTGACGGTGTATCCGACGCCGATGAACATCGCGAACGTCATCATGCCGAGGCCGACCCGCAGCCGGCGGAGCCGGGCGCTCGCGGTGGCGAGTGCCCACTGGTAGGCGCAGACGGCGGAGGCGGTGCCGAGGTAGAGGTAGAACACGCTCATGTAGAGCGTCGCGCCCCACTGCCCGGCGTGGTCGGCGACGAAGCGGTCCGAGGGGACGGAACGGTCGACGACCGTGAAGAACAGCACGGTCAGCAGCACCAGCGTGGCGACCGACGCCTTGGCGGCCACATGCTGGATCAGCCGGGCGAACCGCACGTGCCGCGGGACCGCCCCGGCATCGGCGTACTGGCCGTAGATGGCGACGATGTAGCTGAGTATGGCCAGGATCGCGACGGTCGCCGTGTAGTGCTTGATCAGCACCGAGAGGTCGGTGACGGAGCTGTCGTTGAGCCCGACGCGCACGAACCGGGTCTTGGTCCACAGCGCGGCGGCGAACCCCGCGTAACAGCCCCACAGGGCCCGGCGGCGTCGGTCCTCCTCGTCGCCCCGGAGGGCGGCCGGCATGCGCCACAGGGCGACGGCTGTCATCAGGCCGGCTATCAGGTAGCCGGCGAGGTCCAGGGGGGTCACGGCAGAAGTCCTCGGGGTGGGGGGACGGGTTCGGCTGCGCGGACGACGGTCCGGCGCTAGGTGCGGCGGAACAGACCGCGGCGGCGGTGGGCGACCGGGCGCGAGAGCGAGTTGGCCAGCCGCCCCACCATGTCATCGCTCGTCACGTCCCTGGCCATTCGAGGGATGAGCGAGGCACCGAATTCGGCCATGCGTTCGTCGTGGGTGTCGTACTGCGCACGCGCCTGTACGGCGTCCGGGGCCCGGAGCGCGTCGGTGCCGACGACGCGGGCGATGAGTGAGGTGTCGAAGACGGGCAGCAGCCGCTGGAGTTGCTCGGCGTCGAGCGAGGTGCCGTGGTCGAACCACTCGTGGCACAGCTCGTGCAGGATGACGTGCTGGGTCTGGTAGGCGGTGGGGCGACGGCGGTAGAGCACGAAGCTGGTCCCGCCGGCCTTCAGCCGCAGCCCGCAGGCACCGTTGACGCGCGCCAGCCGGTCGGGCATCTCGTGCAGCACGATGGTGCGGCCGCCGGCCGCCTCCATGTTCGCCACCAGCCCCGCGACCGAGAAGGGGGCGGGCAGGGGGAGCCCGGCGAGCTTGTCCTCGCACTCTTTCCGCAGTTCGCGCAGGGACATGAAGGCCCTAACCCCGTGGTCCGCCGTCGGCCGGGCGCTGCCGGTCCTTCGCGTCCTCCAGCAGGGCGAGCGCGAACCGCAGCAGCTCCGGCGGCAGTCCGTCCTCGTCCAGTCCCCGTCCGGCCAGCCCGCTGATGTCCCCGCTGCGCCGCTTGGCCAGGAACTGGAGACCGTCGACGACGTCGTCGACGACCTCGGACTCCTCCTTGAAGAAGCGCCAGTCCACGCCGAAACCGAGGCCGAGTGCCTTGAGGATGTCCTCGGAGGGCTGGGTGACCTTGCCGGCCAGGATGTTGGAGAAGTAACTGTGCGAGAGCGAGCCGCCGCGCTCCTTGACCAGGTCCGCGAAGACCCGCCCCGAGATCTTCCGGCCGGGGAAGGTCTTCTCGACCATGTACTCGACCTTCTGCCGCAACGTCCTCAGCTCCGGCGCGCGTTCTTCGCCGCTGTCCATCCGGCCCCCCACGTATCCGTCCTCCGCCCGGTGTCCGTCCGGCTCCGCGCGGTGGTCCGATTCGGTCAACGGGCTCGTACTGTAACCAACCCCGGCCCGTCGCCCCCGGTGCTGGAGCGGCAGGCGGACACCGAAGGGGGACGTAGTGGAACATCCTGGTCCCGTGCACCGGAACAGGGTTGCGCAAATACTCTACGTCACTGTTAACTCGAAAAAACATGGGCAGGGGACCACGAGGGGAGTCCCTTGCCCGTGATTTCCGTACGGCTGCCCGTGAGTCCCGGACGCGACGTGTACGCGAACCGGGCCGCCCGTGACGCGGCAGGCCGCGCACATGGGCGTAGCCCTTCACGACGGGGGATGCGTGAAGGGCTACACCCGCATTATGGCCCGAGGTCAGGCCGTCATCAACTGACCTGCGGGTCCGTGTTCTTGGTGCGCGCGGCATGGGGCCCCGGCGGTACGGTCGCGGGAGGGCGTATGCGCCCGGATCCAGGGCCCCCGGGGGCGGCCCGGTCAGATAACTTCCCCCGTCCGGCCAGGGAAATCTGTCGCGGCTATGATAGAGACGATGGCTCGCACAACGAGAGTTTCTCCAACGGTCAACGAAGTCGGCGACACGCGGCAGGTGCACATGCCCCCCGAAACCCCTCCGCATGCCACCGACCGTCTCGATGACGACGACTACCCCGCCTACACGATGGGCCGCGCCGCGGAGATGATCGGCGCCACGCCCGGCTTCCTCCGTACGATCGGCGAGGCCAGGCTGATCACCCCCCTGCGGTCCGAAGGCGGCCACCGCCGCTACTCCCGCTACCAGCTCCGCATCGCCGCCCGCGCCCGGGAGCTCGTCGACGGGGGCACACCGATCGAGGCCGCCTGCCGCATCGTGATCCTGGAGGACCAGCTCGAAGAGGCGCTCCGGCTCAACGAGGAGCTGCGCGGGCCCACCCCGGCCCGCGACGGCGACGGTTAGGGCATCGAGGAGGACGGCACGGGCGGGACCCGCGCAGACGGCACGGGCGAGACCCGCGCACGGGTCGCCGCCGCCACCCGCATCACAGAACCAGGATCCCCGTTCCGTATGAACTCCTCCCCGCTGCGTTTCGGCGCCAACTACACGCCCAGCCAGGGCTGGTTCCACCACTGGCTGGACTTCGACCTCGACGCCGTACGGGCCGACCTGGACTCGATCGCCGGTCTCGGCCTCGACCACATCCGGGTCTTCCCGCTCTGGCCGCTCTTCCAGCCCAACCGCACCCTGATCCGTCCGCGTGCCGTCGAGCAGCTCGTCCAGCTGGCCGACGCCGCCGCGGAACGCGGGCTCGACGTCAGCGTGGACGGGCTCCAGGGCCATCTGTCGAGCTTCGACTTCCTGCCCGCCTGGACCGGGACGTGGCACCGGCGCAACATCTTCACCGACCCGGACGTGCTCTCCGGCCAGGCCGAGTACCTGCGCACCCTGGCCGCCGCCCTCGCGGACCGGCCGCACTTCATCGGGATGACCCTCGGCAACGAGATCAACCAGTTCTCCGGGGACCCGCACCCCGACCCGGACCGCATCACCCCCCAGCAGGCGGGCAGCTGGCTGACCCGGATGCTGGCGGCCTGCGAGGAGGGGGCGCCCGGCAAGCTCCACCTGCACGCCGAGTACGACGCCGCCTGGTACCAGGACGACCACGCCTTCACCCCGGCGCACGCGGCCCGGATCGGGGCCGTCACCGCCGTGCACTCCTGGGTCTTCAACGGCACCGCCCAGCGCCACGGCCGTACCGGTACCGCCACCGAGCACCACGCCGCCTACCTGATCGAACTCTCCAAGGCCTGGGCGCTCGATCCGCACCGGCCGGTGTGGCTCCAGGAGGTCGGCGCCCCCGCCCCGCTGATCCCCGCCGAGCACGCCGCCGCGTTCACCGCGGCGACCGTCGAGAACGCGCTGGACTGCGAGGACGTCTGGGGCGTCACCTGGTGGTGCTCCCACGATGTGTCCCGCTCACTGGCCGACTTCCCCGAACTGGAGTACGGGCTCGGGCTGCTGACCAACGACCGGCAGGTCAAGCCGGCCGGGCGGGCCATCGCCGGAATCGTCGAGGAGCAGCGCGGCCGGACCCGCCGGCCCGCGACCCGGACCACGGCCCTCGTCGTCGACGCCGGTGACGAGGCGACCGCACCCCGCCGCTCCACCTGCGCCCCCGGGGGTGAGGTCTTCGAGGCCTTCGCCCGGCTCACCGCGGACGGGGTCCGCCCCACGACCGTCCTCGCGAGCAGGGCGGACGACCAGCGGCACCTCGACGCCCGCGGCATCACCGAGGTCCTGACCCCGGACCAGGTCCGGTGACCACACCCCGCTCCGTCTGACGTTCGCGCGCGGCCGGGGCGGCGGTCGTCGTGACGGTCGTCGCGACGCCGTCGGGCCTGTCCGCAATCTCCCCCTGGTCCCTGTTCAGGGGGGAGATTGCGGACAGGAAGCCGAAGCACTGCCCCGTGGGGCGCGAATATCTACAGCGACAAGCACAGAATTTTACGCAATGCGCGATGAGGGTTTATGACACGCCGGGCGGAGTGTAATTACGTGCCGCGCCCGTCCGCATTCATTGTGCTACTGTAGATCTCAGTTGCAGTTGTGGTTCCCAAAGACTCCAAGTGCTCTCCTCAGCTAAATGGGCTGATGGGTGCACTTTTGTATTTCCGGTTCATTGTCCGGATGGGGTAATCATCGCGGCGACGTGGGGTTGGCACAGTGCCAGCCCCCGGGCTCTGCCCCAGAAGGAGAAAAACATGGCTACTGGCACCGTCAAGTGGTTCAACGCGGAAAAGGGCTTCGGCTTCATCGAGCAGGATGGTGGCGGCGCTGACGTCTTCGCCCACTACTCGAACATCGCCGCCAGCGGCTTCCGTGAGCTGCAGGAGGGCCAGAAGGTGAACTTCGACGTCACGCAGGGCCAGAAGGGCCCGCAGGCGGAGAACATCACCCCCGCGTGAATCTGATGGCTCCGGCGCTCATGCGCTGAGATGCTTTCGCGCAGCTGGGGCCCGCACCTTGGGGTGCGGGCCCCAGCTCGTTGCTTTTCCGGGCCCACCCCCGAGCGATGCCGTGCCGGTGTACCACCGCTCACGAGCTGCCGGGCAGGCGCCCAGAACCACGATCTTCACCATGCGGCGGACGATCCGCCATGGCTCCCGGACCGGAACACCGGTCCGCCGGGGCCCCGTGACGTGACCTGCGGGCCCGCTCCTCAGGCCTGCTCGTTCCGTCATTGCGAAGCGCCGGACCCGGTTCTCCGGGCCCGTATCGGCTCAAGACCGGCTGCCGGGCTTCGTTCACGTATGCCAACGGCCCGTTCTTGCGATTCTTGTGGCGCTCGTCGCGCAATGAATTCCTCGATACGCGCCATATCGAGGAAGGGTTCCGTATGAACCGCGACCGTACAGCTCGCTCGAATGACCGTTATTCCCGCACCTCCCGCAGTGGCGGTTCCGCCGCTTCCGGTGGTTCCCGTTCGGGCGGCGGCTTCCGCTCGCAGGCCCCGGGCCGCCAGGGCGGCCAGGGCCGCTTCGGCGCCCCGGCCCAGCGCTCCGGTGGCAGCGGTGGCTACGGCCGCCGGCCCGCCGCCAAGCAGGGCGAGTTCGCACTCCCGAAGACCATCACCCCGGCGCTGCCCGCCGTGGAGGCCTTCGCCGATCTGGACATGCCGTCCCCGCTGCTGTCAGCGCTCGCCAACGAGGGCGTCACCGTGCCGTTCCCGATCCAGGCGGCCACGCTGCCGAACTCGCTGGCCGGCCGTGACGTACTGGGCCGCGGCCGTACCGGATCGGGCAAGACGCTCGCCTTCGGTCTGGCCCTGCTGGCCCGTATCGAAGGCCGTCGCGCCGACGCCCGACGCCCGCTCGCCCTGGTGCTCGTCCCCACCCGGGAACTGGCCCAGCAGGTCACCGACGCGCTCACCCCGTACGCCCGCTCGCTCAAGCTGCGGATGGCCACGGTCGTCGGCGGCATGTCGATCGGCCGCCAGTCGGCCGCGCTGCGCGGCGGCTCCGAGGTCGTCGTCGCCACTCCGGGCCGGCTGAAGGACCTGATCGAGCGCGGCGACTGCTCCCTGGACCGGGTCGCCATCACCGTCCTGGACGAGGCCGACCAGATGGCTGACATGGGCTTCATGCCGCAGGTCACCGAGCTGCTCGACCAGGTGCAGCCGGAGGGCCAGCGGATGCTGTTCTCGGCCACCCTGGACCGCAACGTCGACCTGCTGGTGCGGCGCTACCTGCACGACCCGGTCGTCCACTCGGTCGACCCGGCCGCCGGTGCGGTGACGACGATGGAGCACCACGTGCTCTACGTCCACGGCGCCGACAAGTACGCCACCACGACGGAGATCGCCGCCCGCGACGGCCGCGTGATCATGTTCCTGGACACCAAGCACGCCGTGGACAAGCTCACCGACCACCTGCTCAACAGCGGTGTCCGGGCAGCGGCACTGCACGGCGGGAAGTCCCAGCCGCAGCGCACCCGCACCCTGACCCGGTTCAAGACCGGGCACGTCACGGTGCTGGTCGCCACCAACGTCGCGGCCCGCGGCATCCACGTCGACAACCTCGACCTGGTCGTCAACGTCGACCCGCCGAGCGACCACAAGGACTACCTGCACCGCGGCGGCCGCACCGCCCGCGCCGGGGAGTCCGGCAGCGTCGTCACGCTGGTGCTGCCCAACCAGCGCCGCGAGATGACGCGCCTGATGGCCGACGCCGGGATCACCCCGCAGATCGCCCAGGTCCGCTCCGGCGAGGCCGAGCTGAGCCGGATCACCGGTGCGCAGGCCCCCTCGGGCGTGCCCGTCACCATCACCTCCCCGGTGTCGGAGCGCCCCAAGAGCGGATCCTCGTCCCGCGGCCGGCGCAGCCGCCCGGCCCAGGCACGACGCACCTTGTCGTCGTCCGCGTCGTCCGCGTCGTCGTCCTCCTCGTCCTCCCAGCCGCGGGGCGGCGGTGCGCAGCGCCGGTCCTCCGGCAACCGTGCCGCTTGACCACTACCCGCGTTCCCGTCCGGTTCCGCTCTCCCCGACCCCGTTGAGGCACTATGCGCTGCGTCATCGCCCGCTTCCCGTTCGACCTGTTCAAGCACGAGGTCGAGGAATCGATGAAGGGCATCAAGCCCGAACCCGTCACCGGGGATTCGGTGATCATCAGCCGTCGTGTCTACCCGGTCAAGCAGGTGGGTGAAGTGATCACCCGGCAGGACCGCCGCGACTTCACGGCCGGTGAGGTGACCAGGGCGCTGGGGCGCCTCGGCTTCACCTGCCGGTCCGTACCGGCGCCCTCCGCTCCGGTGGTGCTCAGCCCCATGGAGGCCGCGTCGGCCGCTCTGGGGACGCCCGGACAGGACGCCTGAACCACCGCACCACACACCGAGACCCGGCTCCCCTTCGAGGGGGGCCGGGTCTCGGCGTTTTCGGGCGTCCCGCGGCGGTCAGCTCCAGAGCGCCCCGGCGAGCGTGACACCGGCGAACACCGCGCCCAGCCCCGCCACCACGCTCGCGACCACGTTGGCCGCCGCGTAGAGCCGTGCGCCGTCCTCGGCCAGCCGCAGCGTCTCGTAGCTGAACGTCGAGTACGTGGTGAGCGCCCCGCAGAGCCCGGTACCGAGCAGCAGCTGGACGTGCGAGGTCGCGGCGCCGGCCGTCACCGCGCCGGTCAGCAGCCCCAGCGCCAGGCAGCCCGTGACGTTCACCGCGAACGTTCCCCAGGGGAAGACGGTGTCGTGCCGGGACTGCACCGCGCGGTCGGTCAGATACCGCAGTGGGGCGCCGACCGCCGCGCCCGCGATCACCAGCAGCCAGTTCACCGGGGCTCCTCCGCCCCGCCCAGCCGGACGAGCTCGCACGCGTCCAGGACGACGGGGCTGTCGCCGGTCAGCTCCATGATCAGCGGCAGGAACGCGCGCACCTTCTCCTCGGTGTCCACGATCACCACCGCCACCGGCAGGTCCTCGCTCAGCGAGAGCAGCCGCTGGGTGTGGATCATCGACGAGGCACCGAAGCCCTCGATCCCGCGGAACACGCTGGCGCCCGCCAGTCCCGCCGCGTGCGCCCGGTGCACGATCTCGGTGTAGACCGGCCTGTGGTGCCAGCTGTCGGACTCGCCGACCAGGACGGTCAGCCGCAGGGCACGCTCGGTCCACGATGTCGTCATGACTGCCTCCACGCCAGTACGCGGCGGGTCAGCCACACCGCGCTCCACACCGCCGCGAGGGCCGCGAGCAGTGTCAGTCCCAGATACGCCAGACCGCTGCGGGCCCGGCCCCCGTCGATGAGGCGCTCGATGTCCACGGCGTAGGTGGAGAAGGTGGTGAACCCGCCCAGCACCCCCGTACCGAAGAACGGCCGCACCAGCCGGTGGGCCGCCCACACCTCGCTGATCACCACCATGAACACACCGATCACCGCGCAGCCGATGACGTTGACCAGGAGGGTCGTCCACGGGAACCCGTCCGTCGCCGTGGGCCACAGCAGCGATGCCCCGTAGCGGGCGGACGCGCCGGCCGCACCGCCGAGCGCGATCACCGCGACGACCGCGGTCTGTGGGTTCGGGGGCTTCGTGCGCACACGTCTCCTACCTGCCGGGGCGCCCGCCGGACGCGGGCGCGCTCATGCGCAAGTAGGGACCGTTGGCGGCGTGTTCCGGCCGCGGTTCGGGTACGGCGGGCCCCACCGCCGCGCGACGGCCGTTTCCGGCCCCGCTTCCTTCAGATTATCGCCTGGGCCGTACAGGGGCCGTCCGGACCGGTGCGGCCCTCATCGGGGCGGCCGGTACGCGGGCGATACGTGGCTTCGGGGAGCGGCCGATCTCCGGTGCTAGGCTCGCGCGGCCGTCCGCGCCGACCGCGGTTTCACGAGGGACCGACACGAGGGAATGGCCGTGGAGAAGACGCCTCCGAGGATCGTGGTGGTCGTACCCACCTATGACGAGCGGACGAACCTGCCGGTCCTCGTCGGCATGCTGATGGATCTGGGCCTGCCCGGCCTGCGTGTTCTCGTGGTCGATGACAATTCGCCCGACGGCACGGGCGAGGTGGCGGACGGGCTCGCGGCCCGGAGCGGGGGCGTCGTGGGGGTGCTGCACCGGACGGAGAAGGACGGACTGGGCCGGGCCTATGTGGCGGGCATCTCGCGTGCGCTCGCGGAGGGCGCGGACGTGGTGGTCCAGATGGACGCGGACCTCTCCCATCCGGTGTCCAGGGTCCCGGTCATGGTCGACGCGCTGTTCGCCGAGGACGCCGCGGTGGTGATCGGATCACGCTATGTCGCGGGCGGTTCGCTCGCGACGGAGTGGCCCTGGCACCGCAAGGCGCTGTCCGCGTGGGCGAACTTCTACGTGAACGCGATTCTGCGGCTGCGGGTGAAGGACGCCACCGCCGGTTTCAAGGTGTGGCGGGCCTCGGCGCTGAACGCGATCGACGTCCCCTCGGTGCGCAGCAACGGGTACTCGTTCCAGGTGGAGATGAACTACCGCGCAGTCCGGCGCGGGCTGCGGATCGTCGAGGTCCCGATCCGGTTCGAGGAGCGGGTCAGCGGTGAGTCGAAGCTCGGTCTGCGGGTGCAGATCGAGTCGGCGCTCGCTCCGTGGAAGCTGCTCATCGGCCGGAACCGGGGCTGACACCCGGCCGTTCACCCGATCGGCCACCGCATCTGCGGGCGTGGCGGTGAGGCCGCAGGGTGGTCCCATGTGGCCCCGTCGAGTCGTGCTGGGCGCCGCGGTCCTCCCGCTGACCCTGCTGGTGCCGCGGGACGCCCCGGTGGACTTCGCGCCGCCCGTGCCGACCGCCGCCGCCCACGAGCGGCCGCGCCCGGTGCCGCACGGGGTGCCGCAGCCGGCGATCGTCAGCCGGGCCGCCTGGCGTGCGGACGAGCGCATGGTCAGGGAGCCGGCGGTCTACACGGGCCCGGTGCGGGCGGTCTTCATCCATCACACCGGGGAGGCCGACGACTACGACTGCGCGGACGTGCCGCGGATGCTGCGGGCGGTGGAGGAGTCCCACATCAAGGACAAGGGCTGGGACGACATCGGCTACAACTTCCTCGTCGACCGGTGCGGGACGGTCTACGAGGGCCGGGCGGGCGGCGTCCGGCGTTCGGTCCGCGGCGCGCACACCACGGGCTTCAACGCCGACAGCGTGGGCATCGCGGTGGTGGGCGACTACGGACGCGGGGCCACGGTGCCGCCGGTCCTCGTGCGGGCTCTCGCGGAGCTGGCCGCGTGGAAGCTGATGCCGGGCTCCGATCCGCGCGGCAGGGTGCGGCTGGTGTCGACGAACGACGCGAGCAGGTTCCCGAAGGGCACGGCCGCCGTGCTGCGCGTCATATCGGGGCACCGCGACACGTATCAGACCACCTGTCCGGGCGAGGCGCTGTACGCCGAGCTGCCCGCGATCCGGGCGGCGACGGCGGCTCTGCGCAAGGGGCGGTGAACGGAGGGGCCCTCGGTGAACTGAGGGGCCGGCGGTGAACGGATGGGCGCTCCACCGCGGAGAAGCTGACGGCCCTGCTCGCGGCGGCACGGCAGGGCGTGCAAGGCCATCCGCTTCTCGACCCTGCCGAGGATCTGCGACATCCTCGGGTGCCGGCCCGGGGACCTGATCACCCACGGCCCCGCCGCACCCGGTTCCCCGGCGGGCGACTCCGGGCAGTGAGCCGGGAGCCCCGGCTCAGCAGCCGCTGTCGTCGCGCGACAGCGAGTAGGCCGAGTCCAGCCGGTAGGTGCCGCCCTTCGGCACGGTGAGCTCCGTCCAGTCGCCGTCCTGCCGCAGGCATCCACCGGTGCCGTGACCGCCGACCTCGCGCGCCCGCAGCCATGGCGAGTACGCGAGCCGTACGGTCACCGAGCCCGCTTCGGGAACCCGGACCACCAGTTCGGCCTCGCCGCCGCTCACGACCGCGGCCGGCGCCGCCACCAGCGGAACCGCGTCCCGCACCCGGTAGATGGTCCAGCCGTCGTCCTGCCATACCTGCCGCAGCCATGGCAGCCCGCTCCGCACCAGGGCCGCCTCGGCCTCGGCGGGACCGTCGGGCTTCCCGTGGTGCAGCACGACATACCCCACCGCCCAACGGTCCAGCCAGGCACGGTAGGTGGCCGTGGACAGCGTCCCGTCGTAGAACAGCCGCCCCCGCTCCACGTCGAGTTGGCGGTTCCAGCCACGCGCCATGTTCACATGGCGGGCCAGGACGGTCGCCTCCCGGTGGTTGCGGGCCGGAACGACCTCCACCCGGGTGAGATCGGCGTCCAGGCGGCGCAGTTCGCCGACGACGCCGTCCGTGCGGGCGGCCCAGGACGGCACGCCGTCGGAGACCGAGAGATCGTCCAGGGTCTTGTCGGCCAGCCAGTGGGCGGACAGCCCGAGCGCCACGGCGATCACGACGGTACGCACCCACGCCCTCTCCCGGACGAGCGCCAGGAGCGCCGCGAACAGCACCGGCACGGCGACGAGACCGAGGAGCCGCTCGACGTTCGTACCGATCGGTGAGGCGATGAGAAAGGTGAGGAGCACGCCGACGGCGTACACCACCGCGCCGTAACGCGGTACGCGCCATTCGCGCCCCGGTGGCGCCGCCACGGCCAGCGCGGCGCAGACGAGGAGCGGCATCCACAGCCTGTTGGCGTGCATGGGCTGCTCGCCGCTGCCGGGGAAGAGCAACGTGACCGTTGCCACGACGACGACGAACGGCACGATCAGTACGACGCCCTTCCGCCACTGCCGGTCGAGGAGGTACGCCGCTCCCGCCACCACGAGGAACAGCCCCGCGACGGGGCTGGCCATCGACGCCAGCGCCCCGGCCACGAGCGGGACCACGGTGCGGTGGACGTACAGGCAGGCGACGAGCCCGATCGCGACGCCGAGGGCGAACGTCGTACGCCCCGACGCGACGTTGCACCACAGCGCGAGCGAGGCGAGCACCGCGGGGACGAGCGGGTGACGCATCCCGGTACGCACGAACAGCAGGGCCATCAGCCACGAGCCGGCGATCCCGGCAGCCACGGTGACCGTGCGGACCCCGAACAAGGCCATCAGGTAGGAGGAGATGACGCTGTAACCGGCGGTGTGGATCCCGCCGTACCAGGAGAGGTTGTACGCCGAACCCGGGTGGCGCGCGGTGAACCCGGACCAGGCGAGCTGCGCGGCCAGGTCACCGCCGCCGGTGGCCAGGACGGCCGCCCACACGGCGTACAGCGGAACCACGACGCCGACGGCGACGAGCGGCACGCGGTGGCGCCGCCACCGGGGCGGCCGGGCCGAACCCCCGTCCCGGCCGCCCTGCCGTTGAGCCGCCCCGCCGCCGGCACCCGTTCGCAATTCCCCGCTGACACGCACCCGGCAACCCTAGGACACGGGCCGGGGGCGGTCCGGTCAGCGCAGGGTCTTCAGCATCTCCGCCCCGAACGGGGTGATGTCCCCGGTGCGTCCGGCGAGAGTCTTCGCGGCCCACTCGGGGTCGGCGATCAGCGCACGGCCGACGGCGACCATGTCGAACTCGTCGCGCTCCATCCGGTCCAGCAGCTGATCGATGCCGGTGACGTCGGAGTTGTTGCCCTGGAAGGCGCCGAAGAAGTCACCGTCCAGGCCGACCGAGCCGACGGTCATGGTCGGCCTGCCGCTGATCTTCCGCACCCATCCGGCGAGGTTCAGGTCGGAGCCCTCGAACTCGGGCAGCCAGTAACGGCGGGTGGACGCGTGGAAGACGTCGACACCGGCCTCGGCCAGCGGTGTGAGCAGGGTGCCCAGTTCCTCCGGCGTCCGCGCGAGCTTCGCCTCGTAGGCGTTCGACTTCCACTGGGACATGCGGAAGAAGAGGGGGAAGGCGTCGGACACGGCCGCGCGGCAGGCCGCCACGATCTCCGCCGCGAAGCGGGTCCGCGCGACGATGTCGCCACCGTAGGCATCGGTACGGCGGTTACTGCCGGACCACAGGAACTGGTCGATCAAGTAGCCGTGCGCGCCGTGCAGTTCGACCCCGTCGAAGCCGAGGCGCTCGGCCGCGGCCGCCGCGTCGGCGAACGCGGCGATGACGTCGTCGAGGTCCTGCTGCGTCATGGCGCGTCCCTTGGGCTCACCCGTCAGGGAGAGGCCCGAGGGCCCGACCGGCTCCGCGTCCACCACCGGCGGGGCACCCTCGGCGCGGGTGACGCCCACGTGCCACAGCTGCGGAATGATCGCGCCGCCCGCCCGGTGCACGGAGTCCGCGACATCCGCCCAGCCCGCGAGCGCGTCCTCGCCGTGGAACCGGGGGACCCGGCCGCTGGTGCCCGCGGAGTCGTGGTCGATGTAGGTGCCCTCGGTGATGATCAGTCCCACACCGCCCGCGGTCCGACGCGCGTAGTAGTCCGCCACGTCCTGGCCGGGGACGCCGCCCGGGGAGAACTCCCGGGTCATCGGTGCCATGGCGATCCGGTTGCGCGAGGTGAGCCCGCGCACCGTGAAGGGGCGCGAGAGGGTGTCCGCCGTACGGTCGGCGGTCGCGTTCGGCCTGGCTGTCACGTCTGTCACGTCGTGTCCTGTTCCTGGGTCCGGGGCGTCCACCCGTCGCCAACATCGGGGCACGGCCGCGGCATCCCCGTTCCGGGCCCGATGTGGTCAAGGTCTCCCGCGACGGGTGTGGCGACGGTGGCCTGCGGCCCCTACGCGACAAGAACGCGGCCGACAGCGAGTAGGCACCGGCAAAGGCGTGCCGGGCCGCGGTCGGACGAGGTGCTTCGGCGGTACGAGGGCTTCAGGCCTCTTCCTCCGGTGCGCGGGCGGTGCTGCCGGCCGGGGTGAGGCAGCGGCGCACGAGTGCGAGGGTGCGCTGGGTGACCGTATCGAGGGGGGTGCCGTTCTCGACGGCGGCCAAGGCGGTGTGCAGCATTCCGGCGATCAGGTCGGCCGTGAGCGCGGGCTCGGGAGCGCCGAGCTCCCGGACGGCGGCGCGGAACGGTTCGACCTGATCCAGGTGGAGTTCCATCAGCCGCTGCTGGCAGGCCGGAGGAAGGCCGGCGTTCATGAGGGCGACGGCGGGCCGGTGTGCGCCTTCGGCGCCCAGGCGGAGGCTTTCCCCGAAGAACGCCTCGACGCGTTCCAGTGGGCCGTTCGCGGCGGCTATGGCGCGGGTGAGTGCCTCGTTGGAGCGCCGGAAGGCTTCCTCCGTGATGGTGGCCAGGAGGGCTGCCGAGGAGTCGAAGTACTGGTAGACGCTGGAGCGGGCCAGGCCCGCGCGGGCGCCGACCGCCGCCGGTGTGACGGCGGCGGCGCCCTCGTTGACCAGGATGTCGATCGCCGCCCCGATCAGCGCCTCGCGTTGCTGGGCACGGTGCTCGGCGACGGTGGAGGCGTTGATCTTCGGCATGAGGGGCGGGCTCCTGGAGGGGTGAACAGGGCCGGGCGGTTGGCGGCCCCCGTCAGGACAGGCGGCCGTCGACCATCTCGTGGACCCGGTCGGCAGCGTCCATTATCGCCGTGTCGTGGGTGACCATGACCGTGGCCGTTCCGCGCTCGTGGGTCTGTTCGGCGATCAGCTGTACCGCCTCGGCGGACCGTACCCGGTCCAGTGCCGAGGTGGGTTCGTCCACGAGCAGGACGGCGGGGGAGGTCATCAGGGCGCGGGCCAGGCCCGCGCGCTGGCGCTCGCCGCCCGACAGCTGGTGCGGACGGGAGCCGGCGCGGTGGGTCAGTCCGACGGCTTCGATGAGTTCGTCTGCGCGGGCCCGGGCAGAGATGTCGAGGCGGCCGTCGATGTGCAGGGGCAGCAGGAGCTGTTCCTTCACGGTGAGGGAGGCCAGCAGGTTCGACTGCTGGAAGACGAAGCCTATGTGGCGAAGACGGGCGGCGGTGCGTTCCTTGTCCGACAGAGCGGTCAGCTCGGTGCCGGCGATGTGCACGGTGCCCGAGGTGGGCCGCTGGAGGCCGCCGGCGACGGCGAGGAGGCTGGACTTGCCGGATCCGGAGGGGCCGACGACGGCGACGAACTCACCGGGGGCGACGGTCAGGCCGACGTGGTCGAGGGCGGTGACGGCGGTATCGCCGTCACCAAGGGTGAGGGTGACGTCGTCCAGACGCAGCCCGCCGGAGCCCGTGGTGTCCGTGGTGGCCTGGTGGTCGGTGGCGGGTGTGGTCATCGGGTGGCTCCCAGAGCGGTCAGGGGGTCGACGGCGGCGATGCGGCGGACGGCAACGACGGCGCCCACGGTCCCGAGGCCGATGAGGAGGCCGGAGGAGGTGGCGATGGCCGGGGCGGAGAGGGAGAAGGGGGCCTTACCGATCATCGCGCTGCCCAGGGCCAGGCCGGCGGCGGTGCCGAGGGCCGTGGCTCCGACGAGCACGGCGACGACCTGGGCGAGCGCGTCGCGCAGGATATACCCGGTGGGGGCGCCCAGTGCCTTCATCAGGGCGATCTCGGGCTTGCGCTGCACGGTCCAGACGGTGAAGAACGCGCCGACGACCAGGGCGGAGATGACGTACAGGAATCCCTTGATCAGGGCCATGGTGCTCGACTCTGCCTCGTAGCCGGGGGACGCGTCGAACGTGGCCTCCTTGGTCTCTGCGAGGGTCCCGGTTGCCTTTTCCACCGCGGCGACGTCGGCGCCCGGCTTCAGGGTCAGGGCGACGGCGGTGGCCTGCTGGCTCGCGGCCTCGGGCAGGTCGCCGGGCAGGCCGTAGTGCAGATGTCGCCACGTGTCGAGGTCTGCGTAGACGACGCCGATGTGGCCGTAGGAGACGGTCTCGTCGACCAGTCCCACGACCTTCAGCCGCACCCCGCTCCGGTCCGCGGTCAGGACGTCGCCGACCTGCACGCCCAGGTCGGCGATCTCTCGGGTGATCACGATGCCCGCGCTGCCCTCTTCGAGGCTCTCGCCCTCACTGGGCTTCGGGGTCAGAGAGGAGTCCGATGTCATGCCGAAGACGGCGAGATTGACCTGCTCGTCCTTCTTGGTGCCCTGGGTCACCTGGGCGTTGACCAGGGTGTTCCCGAACGGCTCCGCGCGCTCCACGCCCGGGGCCTTGGACCACGCCTGCCAGTCCTCCTCTTCCACGGTCGAGCGGGAGAACTGCTCGCTGGTCGCCTTCTCGTCGAAGGCCATGTGAGTCACGGGCAGCGCGCGCAGGCCGGATATACCGGCATCCGCCAGACCGGAGGCAAGCCCGGACAGAAGGACGCCAAGCACGGCGATGAGCGCGACCACCGCGCCCATCAGGGCGAAGCGACCGCGGGCGAAGCGCAGATCGCGTAGGGCAAGGAACACGGAGCTCTCCGAGCGATGAAGGGGATGAGGGCACGACAGGCTGCACACGCCGCCTCTTTGCTTAAACTTGACGACGCGAGTGTCGGTAACTTATCAAATGTTACCGACACGTCCGTCGGTACGTTGCGCCGCGTACGCCGGCCGGACCTTCCCGACCGGACTGCCGCCCCGCGGGTGCGGCCTGGCTTCGCCTGAGGTTTGCACCGGGTCCGCCGACCGGCCGGTCCGCTCACGAGGGCTGGTCCCGGCCAGTGCCCAGCCCGCGCACGGCGGTGTGCTCATCCAGCAGCGCCCGGGCCTGCCCGTACGACAGCCGGGCGAACCCGGTGTCCGGGCAGACGCCACGCGCACTGAGCGCCTTGCCGGGCCCCGGGCGGCGGTGGGTGACGAACGCCGGCCCACGGGTGCGGCCCTTCAGCAGGCGGGGCAGGAGCCGGGCGGTGCCGGTGTCCCAGTACACGGTCTCCAGCACGTAGTCCCGTCCAGATAGGCGTCCACGACGACGACGGCTTTGCCGTTGCCGTCCCTCAGCGCGCAGTGGTACCGGCCACGAACCTCGTCGAAGGCCTCCTCCTCCGACCTGAGCCGGGCGTCCGTCCGTATCCCGATCCCGATCCTGGTCATGGTCTGCCCACTCGCCGCCTCTGCCGCCGTGTGCAGGTGCCACCTTCCTCGGACCGTGTGGCCTGGGTCACACGGGCTGATCCGATGACTTCACCGTTCGCCGCCGGTCATATCTGCGACAACACTCGGACGAGGAAGGCCCGCCATGACCCAGACACTCAACGCCCGCCGCTCCACTACCGGCGCCATGTCCGCGTCCGCGTCGACGTCCGCCTCCTCGTCAAAGTCGCTGCTGGCCGCGGCGGTTGTCGCCGGCCCGCTGTTCCTCGGGGCAGGCGTCGTCCAGGGACTCGCACGGGAGGGCTTCGGCTTCACCCGCAACGCGATCAGCCAGCTCGCCCTCGGCGACATGGGCTGGATCCAGACCGTGAACTTCGTCCTCACCGGCGCCCTGCTGCTCGCCGGGGCGGTCGGGCTTCGCCGAGTGCTGAGACACGAGCCGGGCGGGAGCTGGGGGCCCATCCTGATCGGCGTGTTCGGCGCCTCGTTCCTGGTCGCCGCGGCCTTCGAGGCCGATGCCGGGGCCGGCTTCCCCGTCGGTTCGCCCACGTCGGTCACGATGAGCGCGCACGGCGCCGGCCACATGTTCGGCGGGGGGATCGGCTACCTCGCGCTGTGCGCCGCGTTCCTCGTGCTGGCCCGTCCGCTCGCGGCCCGGGGCCACCGCGGCTGGGCCCTGACCTCCCGTGTCGCCCCGGTCGTCGTCCTCACCGGATTCATGGCCTCCGCCGCTTCGGTCCTGGTGTTCACCCTCGGAGCCGGCCTCGGCCTGTGCTGGCTGGCGGCCGTCGCGGCCCGACTGCTCACCGGGGGTCCGCGCCACTAGCCAGGCGGTGATCCAGCGACAACACCCGCAGACAACAACACCGGTTCACACAACAGACGGGACATCCCATGACCGACGCAGCCAAGGGCCCTGCCGCCTACTTCCCTTCGATCGAGAGGAAGTACGGCCGCCCGGTCTCCGAGTGGAAGGAGCTCATCCGCTCCTCCCCGCTGACCAAGCACATGGAACTGGTCACCTGGCTCAAGACCGAGCACGGGCTGGGCCACGGTCACGCGAACGCCCTGGTCGCCCACACCCTCGCCGAGGACAGCGGCCGGTAGCCGCACCATGCGGCGAGCGGCAGTGGCTGTGGTGGCCGCGGCTCCTGCGCCATCCGGGCGCCGCGCAGGAGCGCGAGTCGAACGAGAGGTCGCGGCGCCGCTCAGCTGCCGCAGGCGCAGGCGTCAGTGGCCGGCGCGGATGCCTCGGGCCCGGCGCTCCCGCTCTGCCCGGAGCAGCAGGCTCCGCCGTCCAGGACGGGGCTCTTGCCCAGCCGGTCGGCGTCGGCCTTGACGACGTAGACCTCCCACGGCTCCTTGCCGGGGCCATGGACCCACACCTTGTCCTGGAGGGCGTAGCAGCAGGAGGTGTCGTTCTCCTCGAAGGTGGCGAGCCCGGCGTCCTTGAGGCGGGTGGTGGCGGCGGTGACCTCGTCCGTGGTGTCGACCTCGACGCCGAGGTGGTCCAGACGGGTCTCCTGGCCGGGCTCGCCCTCGATGAGGACGAGCTTGAGCGGCGGGGCGGTGATCGCGAAGTTGGCGTAGCCGGGCCGCCGCTTGGCAGGTTCGACGCCGAAGAGCTTGGAGTAGAAGGCCACCGACGCCTCGAGGTCGGCGACGTTGAGTGCGAGCTGGGCGCGGGACATGGCGGTCTCCCGGATCGAGTTGCATTGACGTTCTTCGATGCGAGCTTGCGCCTTGAATCGAAGAACGTCAACATAGAAGCATGTCGAAACAAGAGCTGGTGCTCGGCCAGGACGGCGCAGCGGGGGCTTCCCCGCCTGAGCGGAGCCGAGAGCTCGGGGGTGGATGCTCCCCGGGTCTGCTGACCGCCCCGCTGGACGAGGATCAGGCCACCGACCTGGCGAAGGTGTTCAAGGCCCTGGGGGACCCGGTCCGGCTGCGGCTGTTGTCGATGATCGCCTCCCGCGCCGGCGGGGAGGTCTGTGTCTGTGACCTCACTCCCGCCTTCGAGCTGTCCCAGCCGACGATCTCCCACCACCTCAAGTTGCTGAAGCAGGCCGGGCTCATCGACTCCGAGCGGCGCGGGACGTGGGTGTACTACCGGCTGCTGCCCGAGATGACCGACCGCCTGGCCGCCGTCCTCACCCGTCCCGCCGCGGCGCCCCCGGCCGAATTTGCCGGGGCCGGCCCCGTGAGCACCGGCACGCCGTCGCCCACGGGGCCGGTTGCCGGGCGGCTGTCGTTCCTGGACCGCTTCCTCGCCGTGTGGATCCTCGTCGCGATGGCTGCCGGCCTCGGTCTGGGACGCCTGGTCCCGGGGCTGGGCGACGCGCTCGCGAAGGTGACCGTCACCGGGGTGTCGCTGCCGATCGCGCTGGGCCTGCTCGTGATGATGTACCCGGTCCTGGCGAAGGTCCGCTATCCGTCCGTGCTGTTCGTCTGCGTCCACAACGCCGGCCGCTCCCAGATGGCGGCCGCCTTCCTCACCCACCTGTCGCGGGGCCGGGTCGAGGCCCGCTCCGCCGGGTCCGTTCCGGCCGCCGCCGTGAACCCGGCCGCGGTCGCCGCGATGGCGGAGGCCGGCATCGACATGTCGGCCGAGACGCCGAAGGTTCTGACCGTCGAGGCCGTGCAGGCGTCGGACGCGGTGATCACCATGGGCTGCGGCGACACCTGCCCCGTCTTCCCCGGCAAGACCTACCTCGACTGGAAGCTCGACGACCCCGCCGGACAGGGCATCGACGCGGTCCGCCCGATCCGGGACGAGATCGAGCGGCGCATCCGCGGCCTGCTCGCCGAACTCGGCGTGGAGACGGCATGACAGCCGGCCGGGCGGCAGCGGGGAACGGTACGGCGGCACAGAGCGGGCGGCGCCCGTACGAGACGTGATCGGACCGAGAACGGCCTCTCCGGGTTGGATCTCCGGGTTGGATCTCCGGGTTGGGTTTCCGGGTTGGGTTTCCGGGTTGGGTTTCCGGGCTGGGCCTCCGGCCGAATGCCGCATCGGTGAGGTCCGGTCCCGGCCCGTCGGTGATGTCGGTGAGCCCGACGACGGCGAACGAGGCGGTCGGCGGGGCCAGTCCGGTTCGTGACCCGCCGGCAGGGTGCGTTCGTTGGCCGGTGTCGTGCGAAGGACGGGCCCGTCGTCCTGCTGCCACCCCCCGGTCTTCACCGGGTGGGGTCGGTCCGCCCGGTGGGGGCTTCGCGGCGGAGGAGGCGTTGTCGTCGCGCATCGGTCACTCCCTCCGCGGCGGGGCTGTGCGGGTCAGGGGGTGACGATGGCGAAGTTGGGGTCCGGGGTACCGAGATAGCCGAGGAGTTCGGTCAGTTCGGCCATGTCGCCGGTGATCTCCGCGCGACCCCGGTCGACGAGTGCACCGAGTTGTTCGGTGCCGAGGAGGAGGGCCCTCAGGTCGGCCTCTTCGAGGCTGATGTCCAGGCCGGGGGCGGCTGCCGCGGGTGTTGTTCCGGTGGTGTGCACGAGGACGCCGTTGCGCAGGCGCACGGTGACCGGGTCCGCGTCGCGGCGGTTGAAACGGATGGTGAGGTCGGCGTCCCAGCAGCGGGGGCCGTCGACCCGGATCGCGAGGGAGTCGAAGAGCTGGTCCAGGGTCAGGGCCGCCAGCAGATCCGGGGCCAAGGTGGAGGTGGGGGTGCCGACGGATCCCACGCGTAGTTCGAGGGCACCGGTGAGGTAGAAGTTGCGCCAGGTGCCGTTCTCGCTGCCGTAGCCGAGCTGTTCGAGGGCGTCGGCCTGCAGGGTGCGGGCGTCCGGGTTGCCGGGGTCGGCGAACAGGACGTGGTTGACGACCTGGGCGACCCAGCGGAAGTCGCCGCCGGCGAAGGACTCGCGGGCGCGTCGCAGGACGGCGTCGGCACCGCCCATGAAGTCGACGTACCGCTTCGCGGCCTCGGTCGGCGGGTGCTCCCACAGATGGGCGGGGTTGCCGTCGAACCAGCCCAGATAGTGCTGGTAGACGGCCTTGACGTTGTGGCTGACCGAGCCGTAGTAGCCGTGGGTGTTCCAGGCGCGCTCCAGCGCCGGCGGCACCGTCATCTCCTCGGCGATCTCCAGCGGGGTCATGCCCTGGTTGAGCATCCGCAGCGTCTGGTCGTGCAGGTAGGCGTAGAGGTCCCGCTGCTCCGACAGGAACGTCAGGACGCGTTCGCGGCCCCAGACCGGCCAGTGGTGCGAGGCGAACGCCACGTCGGCCGAGTCCCCGAAGAGCGCGATGGTCTCGGTCAGGTAGCGGGCCCACACATGCGGGTTGCGGACCTGGGCGCCGCGCAGGGTGAGCAGGTTGTGGAGGTTGTGGGTGGCGTTCTCCGCCACGCACAGCGCGTTGTGGTCCGGTAGGTGGACATTGAGCTCGGACGGCGCCTCGGTGCCCGGGGTGAGCTGGAAGACCAGCCTGATGCCGTCGACGGTCTCCGTCTGCCCGGTGGTGGTGATGTCCACCGTGGGCGCGATCAGCCCGACGGCCCCGGTCGAGAGGGTCTGGCCGAGGCCGGCGCCGATCTGCCCGTGCTCCCCCTTGGGCAGCGCCGCCCCGTACATGTAGGCGGCACGACGGTTCATCGCCGTCCCGGCGTACACGTTCTCGCTCACCGCGTGTTCCAGCAGGCCCTCGGGGGCGAAGACGGGCACACCGTTCGCGACGTCCTCGTCGGTCACGATCCCCCGGACACCGCCGAAGTGGTCGACGTGGCTGTGGGTGTAGACGACGCCGGTCACGGGACGGTCGCCGCGATGGCGCCGGTACAGGGCCATCGCGGCCGCGGCGGTTTCGGCGGACAGCAGGGTGTCGATCACCAGCACCCCGTGGTCGCCCTCCACCAGGGTCATGTTCGACAGGTCGAAGCCGCGCACCTGGTAGACGCCCTCGACCACCTCGTACAGACCGTGCTGGGCGGCCAGCCGGCTCTGCCGCCACAGACTGGGGTTGGCGGTCCCGGGGCACTCCTCGTCGAGGAATCCGTACGCGTCGAGCTCCCACACGACTGCGCCGTCGCTGTCGCGCACCACCGTGTCCTCGGCCGTGCCGATGAAACCCCGCCCGGCGTCGTCGAAGTCCTGGATGTCGTCGAAGGGGAAACGTTTGCGCACCTCGGCGTTGCCGACGACGATGCCCGGTTCGGCCCGCTTGGGTTCGGTGGTCTCTGTCATGACGATCTCCCTGACGGTGGCTCGTGCGGCTCCTCGTACAGGCCGTCCGGATGCGGGTGGCCACTGCCATGCTTCGAGCAAGGCCGGGCGTGGACCACCCGTGTGGGCCGTTCGGGTGACGCGGTGAGCGGACCCACCGGCTGAATCACGCGTGCCCCGGCGACGAGGGCTTCCGGAACGACGCGACCAAACCGCCTCGGGCTACTGGGTGACCGGCGAGATGGCGGCCGGAGCGGAGACACTGCCCTGCGGGCCCCGGACGGCCCCGGACGGCCGGACCGTCAGCCGCCGCAGGTAGCGACCGGGGCTCGTACAACCCTTCGGCGATCTTGTCGGTCCTCTTCAGCGACGTCTGATCGACATCCGTCGCCGAACAGGACTGAAGAACTTGATGAAACCAGCCGGACGCACCACCGCCACCGCCTTGGTCCTGGCCACGGCAGGCGGACTGCTCTGCGCCACCGCCGCACCCGCCTCCGCGGCGGTGAGTTGCGCCTCCCCCGTCTTCAAACGGCAGTTCTTCGCGAACACGACGTTCTCCGGTACACCGAAGAAGACGGACTGCGACTCCGCGATCAACCAGAACTGGGGCAAGGGCGCACCCGTCGCCGGCGTACGGTCCGACAACTTCGGCGTGCGCTGGTCGGTGACGCGGGACTTCGGCTCCGGCGGCCCCTTCACGTTCACGGCGTCCGCCCAGGACGGCATACGGGTCCACCTCGACGGCGTCCGCAAGATCGACCTGTGGAAGAACGTCTCCACCACCGCCAAGAAGACGGTCAACCTGACGATCCCCAGCGGCAAGCACGCGCTCCGCATCGACTTCGTCAACTGGACGGGAACCGCGAACGTCAAGTTCACCTATGCGCCGCGCACCTCCGTCGGCGTCGACAAGGTCAAGCCGCTCCCCCCGACCGGCGCGGCCCTCACCTACAGCACCGCCACCGGCGCGGCCAAGCTCACCTGGTCCAGGAACAAAGAGATGGACCTCGCGAACTACCGGGTCTACCGGCGGCTGAAGGGCTCGTCGTACGGCAGCAAGCCGCTCGCGACGACCACCGCCACGTCGTACACCGACAGCACCCTGCCGAAGACCGGCGCGGCCTACTACTACGAGGCGCGGGCCGTCGACAAGGCGGGCAACGTCTCCGGCGGCAGCACCGACCGGCTCGTCACCACCGTCGACAAGACGCCGC
This sequence comes from Streptomyces brevispora, assembly GCF_007829885.1. Lineage (NCBI taxonomy): Bacteria > Bacillati > Actinomycetota > Actinomycetes > Kitasatosporales > Streptomycetaceae > Streptomyces > Streptomyces brevispora. The sequence continues at coordinate 2,866,397 of NZ_VIWW01000001.1, read as the reverse complement.
CCGCCGCGCCGTTCCTCGAGTGGGACGCGTGCCCGTCCGGCCAGCCCTACGCGGCCCCGGAGCTGGTCACCACGGTGAAGAACGCCGCCGACATCGTCCGGTACGAGATGCAGCGGCTCGACGCCGGCACGAACCGCTGGAGCACCATCTACTCCGGCGTCAAGGGCGCTGTCTGCGACACCGGCTATCCCGCCGACGGCAGCAAGGTCACCTACCGGGGCCGGGCCCGGGACGCCGCCGGGAACTGGTCGGCGTACTCGGCCGCCCGCACGTTCACCACCCCCGACCTGACCCCGCCGGCCCCCGTCGCGCGGCTCCGCGTCGAGTACCGGTCGGGCGTTCCGCATCTGCTGTGGTCGCCCGTCACCGGGGCCGCCTCGTACCAGGTCCTCCAGTACGACCCGGCGACCGGCCGCTACGACAACGCCCTGCCCGCGAAGAGCACCACCACGCAGACCGACGTGGTGCCGCGCCAACTGGCCGCCGTCGCCGACAGCTACCGGTACGCGGTCCGCTCGGTGGATGCCAAGGGCAACGCCGCCGCGCCGCTGGAGCTCACGCTGAAGATGGCCGAACGGCCGGAAGCGATCTCCGCGTTCAAGACCACCGCCGGCAGGTTCGACGAGGGTGTGATGGTCAGCTGGAGCAGCGTCGACCCGTGGACCGTCGACGAAAGCCCCCTTCCCACATACAAGATCGTCCGCACCGACACGGTGACCGGTGAGACCGCCGTCGTGGACAAGTGCAAGCCGTTCACCCCGTGGCACGAGCCGCTGGCGGACCCGTCCACGTACTGGACCTGGGCGGACAGCAATGCCCCCTTGTCCGCTCGCACACAGGTCAACGGCACCTGCTGGGACGTCCAGGGCAAGTCGGAGACGACGTACGAGTACCGGGTCGTGACGACCGACCGGTACGGGCACGTCTCGCAGCCCGGCCCGGCCGCCACGGCCACCACCCCGGACACCGAACGGCCCGCCCCGGTGCAGAACCTGACCGCGGAACGCGTCCCGCTCGGAGTCCGGCTGGCCTGGACGCCGCCCGCCGATGCCGACGTCAGGGGCTACCACGTGTGGCAGGGCGTCACCGACCCGGACAGCGGCGAGACGGTGTGGAAGGAGAACTGCTGGTTCGGCAGTTCCCTGACCAGGACCGAGATGCTCTGCCCGACGGTCCCCGACGGCGCCACCCACGTCTACAGGGTGGCCGCCACGGACGACCGGCTCCTGCACGACGAAGATCCGCTCGACGTCCTCCACCCCGCCGAGGTCTCGGTCGCCCTGCCCGACACCCGGCCGCCGGGCTGGACGGGGACCGAGGTCCACGAGGGCCAGTACCCGGAGCTGTACGTCGGCTGCTCCGAGAGCTCCGGCCTCGGGGACTGCTCCCGGTTCGCGAGCTACCGCGTGGAGCGTTGGGACCCGGCCACGGCCGCGTACGTCACCCTGGCCGAGGGCGCGACGGGTGGCCCCGGGTTCTTCATGGACACCACGGTGTACGAGGACCTGCTCGGCCTGCACTACTACCGCGTCGTACGCCTGGACGCCTCGGGCGCCGAGGCCGTGACCCGATCGACGGCGTACGGCATCTGGGACTCCTGGCTCTGACCGACGTGATGCATGAGACGTGATGCATGAGACGTGATGCGTGAGACGTGATGCGTGAGACGTGAGGCATGAGGAGGGGACCGGAGGATTCTTCGGTCCCCTCCTCATGTGCTTGTCCCTGTCCCCGCTGTGCAGCAAGGGACAGCACGGACGAGAGAAGGTGTTCATCCAGCGGGGCAGTCCCGGGAGGCCCGCTCACGATGCGGATAGGACCCGTCGGGCATGGTGCCGTTCAACCAACCGGCCAGCCACTCGGGCAGTGACTGCCCAAGGGGCGCCAGGGCGTGCTCCGTGCAGCAGAGGTGGGGATCCCAGTCCCACATCTGCCCGTCCGCCGTCTTGAAGTCGATCAGCGCCCACATGGCACAGCCGCGGTCCATCAACGGCACGAGCCCCGGCGGGAGACCGCGCTCGGGATCGGTGAAATCGCGGTAGGCCATCGCGAGGTCCTCGCAGTCACTGAACCAGTCACCCGTGTCCGTCAGGGACACGGCCCCCCACGGACCGAAGCCGCCGTTGGAGGCTTCGAGGTAGACCCTCTTCAGCAGCCGGGGCATCGGGTGCCCCACGGTCCGCTCGACTGCGGCCACATCCTCCGGCACGGCCGGGCGGGGAAGTTCCTCGTCCCTCGCGTGGGTGCGGGCAGCCGCTATGAGCTCGTCATCAGTCACCCGCAGATCCTCGATGGCTGTCCACGGTTTGTCGACGGCCGACGCCGACGGCCGACGTGTGACGAAGGCCGAGCTCTCGGCTTGGCGATCAGCACTGATGCAGGCCCGGCTGAAACCCCTGCCGACAGGCAGGCGACATCGGCCGCGATCCTCGTGACGGGGCGCAGAGAACTCCATGACCCCGGGAGCCGCGCCTGTCACCCCTTCCGGGCCCCATGGCTGACCTGGCAGGCCACCACGAACCGGGCGGCACGCGACTACGCCGAAGCCCTGGGGCTCCGATAGGCTGATCACCGAGAACGCTGACCCGTAAAGGGCAGAGCGTGACATAGAGGGAGCAGTCTGGTGTCGACCCGCAGGATATCCTCCGGTGTCTGGCTTGTCGTTCTGCTGGTTGCCGCCCTCGCCGCGATTTCCTTTCTGTCGGTACAGGCTTCCCGGAACAAGCCCGCGAAGATTGCCGCGAGTGCCGATTCCAAGCCGAGTCCGAAGCCTCGCCCTTCCACCACCAAGCCCAAGGTGTACAAGGTTCCCGATGACTCCGGGACCGGTCGGCGGGTCGTGTACTCGCTCTCCCTGAAAAGGGTCTGGCTGATCTCCGAGAGTGAGTCCACCGCCCGTACGTTCACGGTGTGGCCGGGCAACGTGCCCCCGGCGGTGGGGAAGTACCCGGTGGCCTTCCGCCGCGCGGAGGGCACGGGAAGTGACGGCGTACGGATTGAGCACGCGGTCTATTTCGGGGCGAAATCGGCCTTCTCCCACGCGGTCGACGGGGCCTCTCCCGCACCGGACAGCACGGTGATGACCGGCGCCATTCGTGAGAGTGTCGCGGACGGAAAAGCCTTGTGGGATTTCGCCACAAAGGGGACGTTCATTCACGTGGTCGGCTGAGTGCGGGCTGTTCCCGGGTTCAGGGCTTGAGGCTTTCGCGTTTTCGCGGGCGGTTTCCGCACGCTCGGTCGTCCTTCGCGCGCACGCCCTCGGAATTCTGTTCCGGGATGCCCTGGAAGGCCGTAGGTCCGCCGAGGGGAGTTGTCGCCCCTTGCCGGTCGCACACTCCGCGATGCCAGTCGCACACTCCGCGATCGGTCGCGTACTCCGCGATAAAGGTCCGTCCGCCGGGAACGGCAGCCCCTACTGCGCTGCCGCCGACGCCTCGGCCAGGCGCTCGAACGTCTCGTTGAGTACCGCCCGGCGTTCTTCCTTGTACGCGGGTTTCGGCCCCAGGCCGTCGATCGTCCGCTCCCACACCGCCAGGAACGTCCGATGCCAGGTCCGGATCACCTCGGGCGACGGCAGGGTCACGCCCACCCATCCCTGCCGGTCCAGCATGAGCAGCAGCTCCAGGTTGCAGGGGACGGTCACACCCCAGTACTCGTCCGGTTCGAGCTCCACCGGATCGCCGGCCATCGCCTCCGTCACTTCGGTCACCAGCCGGTCGGTCATTGCCGCGAGATGATCCGCCGCCGTGTCGCTGTCGAAGTTGCCCGCGCCCCACGTGCCCACTGTTCCGCCTCCGCGTTGTGCGTCGTTGTTTCCCTCCGTCATCACAGCAGAGGGCACTGACAGCGGGGGCCGGGCGGGCCGGGGTCCTTGCGGGGCCGCTGCTGACCGCTGTCCACCGCGTCGGTCGGCACGTAAGGGCGCAGCCGGTCACGGATTCAGGATTTCAGGACCAGGCGCCATGGAGGTCCTCGGGCGTGAGGGTGGGGACGCCGTCGGCGGTGCAGCCGCTGCGGGTGACGGCGAGCAAGGGGGTGGTGTCGTCGGCGCCTGGAAGCTGGGAGCGGTGGGTGATGAGGCGGGCGAGGTCGCGGTTGTCGAACGGCTTCTTCTCCAGCCACTTGACCGAACCCACGAGGGTGATCTTCTTGGCGATCGGCGCGCGGTCGGCGCCGATGATGTCGATCTCCGGGTTGTTGGTGCGGGTCCAGTAGCCGCCGATCGCGTGGGTGCCCGCGGGCAGATGTCCTTCGCCGTCCTGGCTCGCCGCGAGGAGCACCGGCCCGGTCAGCTGTCGTCGTCGCCCGTGCTCGCCGTGAAGTCCGTGCCGTCCGCGGTCGTGTCTCCGGAGCGGTCCGCGGCGGAGGGCCCGCCGACCGAGCGCAGGGTGAGCAGCGTGATCTCGCTCGGCGCGAAGACCCGGAAGGGCGGCCCCCAGAAGCCGGCGCCCCGGCTGGTGTAGAGCTGCGTCCGCTCGCCGTGTCGGCTCAGGCCGTGCACCACCGGCTGGTCGAGCCGGACGAGGAAGTTGAAGGGCCATATCTGGCCGCCGTGGGTGTGCCCGGAAACCTGCAGGTCGATGCCTGCCGCAGCGGCCTCTCGGACGTACTTGGGCTGGTGGGCGACGAGCAGGACCGGTCGGTCCGGATCCGCTCCCGCCAGCGCGCCGAGCAGGTTCGCGCGGTGCCCGGCCAGTCCGGAGGACTCCGCGGTCACGTCGTCCACGCCCGCGAGGACGAGGAGGTCCCCACCGCGCTCCACCACGACATTGCGGTTGTGCAGCGGCTCCCAGCCCAGTTCCGCCATGCGGTCCAGCCAGCCCTGGGCTTCCCCGAAGTACTCGTGGTTCCCCGTGACGTAGACCTTCGCCAGCCGTGAACGGATCGTCCCGAGCGGCGCGGACTGCTCCCGGCGCTGGGCGGGTGTGCCGTCGGCGATGTCGCCGGCGTGGATCACGATGTCCGCGTCGAGCGCGTTGACCGCCTCGGTGACCCGGGCCGACCAGTCGGCCCGGTCGATCGGCCCGAAGTGGGTGTCGGCCAGCACGACGACACGGGTCCCGTCCAGACCGCCGCCGAGCCGCGGGACGTGGACGTCCAGCCGCTTCACCCCCGGCACGCGCATGGCCTCGTGGTGCCCCCAGGCCAGCAGGCCGGCCGAGACCACGGCGACGGCCACAGCGATGATCCTGGCCCGGTCGGCGCCGCCGACGTCGAGCCCGATCAGGACGAGGTGCACCAGGCCGCCCAGCGCCGACCAGGTGAACAGCACCCAGATCACCCCGAGGGTGCTGTCCGCGACACGGGCCGCCCGGTCGGCCCGCCGGTGCCCGTGGCCCGCGGCCATCAGGAAGGGGAACGAGACCAGCCAGCAGGCGAAGACGACCGTGCCGGCCAGGAAGGCCGGGAACGGCCAGTCGACGCCGGAGGCGAACAGCGTCCACCAGGGCAGGAAGAACAGCATCACGAGCACGAGGAGGACTACGGCCCCGCCCAGGCGCCGACGCAGGGACCGGCGAGGGCTCGTGCTCGCGCCCTCGGGCCGGGCGACGGCCTCGACGCTCTCCGACTCCCTGCCGGGGGACCGGAGGTCCGACTCCGACCGGATGGATTCGCTGTCTGTCACTGCGCCGCCCCTCACCACACTCGCTGCATTCACTGTCCCACCGCCGGCCCCCATCATCCGGTACCCGGTGTCCCATGACGCACGATTCCCATGACCAGGGAACAGTCGCCGTGGTCACCCATGTCCACCGGGAACCGCTGTGCGTCGGCTGGACCTCAGTACGCTTGCCGAGCCGCTCTGCCTGGGCGGCGTCCTCTACCTCACGACACAGAGCGGATTCACGGGCTCGGTCGCCGCACCAGGCGCCCCGGTGCCCAAGGGTTAGTACCTCAGCAGCAGCGGTTCGCGGTCGGGGAGAGGTCTGGATAGCGAGGAGGGCCCTGGTCGCCTACAGGGGCCTTCGCTGCGGAGCGGGCGACGAGAACCGAACTCGCCCTCCGGGATGGGGAATCGGGGGTGCTTTACCTGTCGCCATGGTCTTGGCCCGCATGTCTGCCTGGAACGGGCGGGGTTGGCGAGAACTCTGGGACCGTACGTGACCGTTGCTGTCCGCTCCGGAGGACAGGTCCCGCAAGTCGATCAGGCCTCCGGCGAGTCCGCGGTGGGCCAGGGCGTCGCGGACCTCGGTGCTGACGACATCCTCGAGGGACAGCACGAGGCCGTGGGCCGAGGGGGGACTACGGCTGACCGACGGGTCCTGTACGACGCCTGGGGTACGTGGCCTACGGCAGCCGGCCCGACGCGGTACGTGGAGGCGCCGGAGGGTTCGCCGCGCAGGTACGAGACCATGTGCGCGCTGATGCGCAAGGACTTGTCTTAGGGGGACAACGTGGCCTTGGAGGTGTGGAGTTCGGTCCTCTCGCTTACGGGTGTCGCGCTCGGTGGCGGGCTGACGGCCCTCTCCCAGCGTGTCACGCAGCGGTCCGCGGAGCGGGCCGAGGAACGTCGCCTGAGGGCGGCCACCGGCGAGGCGCGCCGGGCCGAACAGTTGCAGGCGATCAAGGAATTCATCGCATGCGCCCAGGAGGCCGAACGAGCGGCTTACGGCCGCCCTGATTCATGGGGCGATGACGACGACTGGAGGGCATCGGCCGGCGCCGCCATGACCACACTCTGGGTCGCTGAACGGCACCTCGTGCTGCTCTGTCGTCCGAACCTGCACGCCTCTGTCCACGCGTATGGTCGCGCGCTCAACCAAGCGGTGTGGCGCGAGATCGGCGACACCGAGGTCAACGAACACTTGGAGGAGCACAAGGCCGCCTTCATGAGCGCAGCCCGCGCAAGCCTGTCCGCCCCGTCAGGTCAGACGCCACGAGCTCCGAGCCGACGGTGATCCCCACAGGGCTCGTCGTACTCGTCGGACCGCCGGCCTCGGGCAAGACCGCCTTCCTCCGTGAACTGGTCGCCCAGGGGAGTCTCGACCCGGAAGCCGTTGTCTCCAGTGACGAAATCCGTGCGGAGTTCCACGAGGGCGAGGCGGTGGACGCCGCCTCCGACACGGTTGATGCGCGAGTTTTCGACGAGCGTGACCGTCGGATCACCGCCAGACTCGCTGCGGGCCGCATCGCGGTCGCCGAATCGACGAACGTCACGCCCCAGGCACGCACACGCCTGGTGGCCATCGCTGAACGATTCGGTGCACCGGTCACCGTGCTGCGCTTCCCCCAGGACGAGGCGGACCTTCTCCGACAGAACGAGGAACGGGAGAGGAACGACGTCTCCGCTGCGGACGTCAGTGCTTACGCCGCCATCATGAGGCGGGAGCGAACCGTGCCCGGCTGCGCGTGGAAGGCGCTGCCCTCGTGTGCGACGTCCCGGGGCGGGGGCAAGGGGCACACCTGCGGAAGCCGCCCGGCGATTCACGTTCTGCCCGCGTTGAGCTGCCCTGCCGCTGGGTCGGGTCATTCTCATGGGGCGGGTGACGAGAATCGAACTCATCAGGAAACAGCCGGTGATGCGGCCGGTCATCAGTGCTCCTTGAGCAGAGCACTGTGAGCGGCATGGGATCTCTCCCACCGGCTTCTCTCTCGAAACTGGCAGAGACTGCTGTCGGCCTCCGTGATCGCAGAACTCCGCATGGCAAATCGAGGCCGCCGATATGTCGCTTAGATCGGAAAGCCACCCGATTTCCACTTCGCTAGAAGTTATCACTCTGTGGGCCCAGTTCGGTGTTTTGTCCTTTGTGTGAACGCAGGGCACTTGAATGCGGAAGTTGCTTGCCTTGTCCCTGGCTCGCGCGGTCCTTGCGTGGGAAATTCGACCGACTGTATCTCGGTGACTGACGTCGTCACTGAAAACGGTTCAGAAATGTGACGGCACCTCCTGGGCGTCGCCACATTTCTCTACGGGTGCGGTGCTTCTTGAGTGATACGGGGGGAGTTGGCCGCTGCCCATCCAAGGTGAATTACTCGCAGGGTTGGCCGGTGTCGCCGTGGGTGCGAGAGGTTGCGTAATGGGAAGTGGTTGATCATTTTCGTGGTAGAGTCTTAATGAATTCACAGGACGCCGCGATTAAAAGGGGAATGGCGTGAATACCGAGAAGGTTACGGCTCGACGTCTTACGGCCGAAGAGGTTTCAGGCTTGGGCCTCCAGGACGCTATCTTCGTCTCGGCAGGGATGGGCGTCCTTCCTCTCGACTGCTACGCCCCGGCTTTCCTTACGGAACCGGGCAAGAATTTCGAGGGAGGATCCTTCGCTGCGAGGACAGTTTTCGGTGAGGAGATTCACGTCCTCCCGGACAATGCCGAAGAGGGTGGGATCTGGATCGCTGACAAGGCGGGAGAGGAAATCGAGGTTCTCCAGAGTGCCGGTGTCCTCCTGAACCTCGCTCTCTTCGTGCCCAGCGGGAACAAGGAATCCCTGGATTCGCTCTACGCCGCCGCGCGGGACGCGTTCGGCGCGGGGGTCGTTCAGCGCTGGAGCGAGGAAGTCGTCGCGGTACCGGACGTCAAGGTCGACCTCTACGAGGAGCCGGCCCGGGCGCGGAAGAACACGAACGGGCAGAACCGCGACCGCCGCGCCCTGGACATCTACCCGACCCGGGTGCGGTTCCTGGAGCCCAGCGAGGGCTGGAAGTTCGTTGCCGAACTGCACAAGGAGATCGTCGACGACACGCCGACGATCTGACCTGAGGGCAGCCTGGAGGCCACACCGGAGGCACAAGCCCGCTCCCGCTCCCGGTGACGGATGGGGAAAGGCGTAGCAGCCCGTTGGTCAAGCGGCTGTTGTCAGCAGTTCGGTCAGACGCTCGGCTGGTTGCCTCCAGCCGAGCGTTCTGCGTGGGCGGGAGTTGGATTCCGCAGCGACAGCGTCCAGGTGGTCGTGGCTGACCGCAGGACTCCAGGCGGCAAAGAAGCCCCGGCCGTTGGCCCGGGGCTTCTTCATGGAGCGGGTGACGAGAATCGAACTCGCGCTCTGCCGTTGATGTCGTACACGCGCCATGTACGGTCCAACTTCCCTTCGAACGCCCTGACATGCTGCTGCGGCTATTCGATGCGGGAGTCCGAGAAGCTTGCGCTGCTTTCGCGTTCCGACTTGTAGCCCTCGTCCCACCCGCGCCGGTGGGCCGGCCTCGGCTGGTCATACGTAGCAGTTCTCTCGGTTGCCCCTACTGCGTGGCGTCGCAGTCCTTGCAGCGGCTCGCGGCCGCCCGCTCGGTGTTGCCCTGCGTGGCACAGAGCGGGTAGGAGGGGGTGAGCCGGCGCCATGCTCCCGACGATGGGGTGAGCACCCAGCCGTAAAGGGGCGGCCGGATGTCGGCCGGGACGATGTGCGTACAGCCGGGAAGGTGAGCCTTGCCGCTGGCGTGGATGATGATCGCAGTCGCCGGCCACTCGTCCCATTCGCCGGTGGACGCACTGCCGCGAGGTGCGCGCGGAGAGCAGTCCGCGCAATGGTGCATTTCATGGCGTTCGCAGTACTGCATGATCCTCACCCTGTCAGGTTTCGAGTCGATGCTCGGTGCGAACGAGCCGGCTTCGTCCCCAAGGCGCGGAGTCATGCCCGAACGGCTTGATCCCGCGGTCTCAGATCCTCCCGGAGGGCACCTCGGTGCGGGCCCGGCACCACCATCAGCGACGCACAGTCGCATCCCCGCTTGCTGACACCGCGCCCGCTTCCTGGGCGTGCAGTTCCTGACCTGCTGCTATGGCTTGGTCGGGAGCCTGCTGCGCGGCCCCTGGCGCACCGGTGTTGACCGCTGGTCACCGCTGTTCACCGCTCCGAAGGGCACGGCCGGGGCAGGGGTCGACGGGGGTGCGTACGGCAGCCACTTCTGTGGGCCGTCCGTGGGTACGGGAGCCCGCAGCCGCTTGTGCCTGCCGCTGGATCACCCGCACCACGCTGAATAGTCATCAGGGTCAAGGCGTACGGGCGCGGCTCAGCGGCACCGAGAGGAACGACCTATGGACAGTGCAGGACAGCCGCATCGGAGGACATTGCTTGCCGGCGGTCTCGTGGTTGCCGCAGGCGCGCTGACGGCGTGCTCGTCGGCGAGCGCCTCCCTGGGGCCGACGGCCGCCCCCACCACGGCAGCCCCGACGACGACGGAAGTGCCGCCGACGACGCCGGGGGCGGCCTTCCGGAGGCTGGTGGACGGCAACAAGCGTTGGGTGAGCGGAGACCTCCGGCATCCCGACCGGGATCCGAACCGGCGCCAGCTCGTAGCCCAGAAGCAGGAGCCTTTCGGGGTGGTCCTCTCGTGCATCGACTCCCGTGTGCCGCCCGAACTCCTCTTCGATACCGGGCTGGGTGACCTCTACGTCATGCGCACGGGCGGGCAGGTTGTCGGCCCGGTGGTCGTTGGCTCCGTGGAGTACGGGCCCATGACGAGCGGCACCCCGCTGATCGTGGTGCTTGGGCATCAGCGTTGCGGTGCCGTCAAAGCGGCGTACGAGTCCATCCGTGACGGCGAACCGCTGCCCGGCAACCTGGAGGCGATCGCCAAGGCCCTGCGGCCCGCGTACGAGCAGGCAGTCAGGGAAGGCGGTGCCGACCCGGTCGAGACCATGGCCCGCGCCCAGGTCAAGCTGACCGCGGCCGACCTCCGCTCCAACCAGGACCTCGCCCCTCTCGTGAAGAAGGGTGCCCTTGCCGTGGTCGGCGCCTACTACTCGCTCGACACCGGACAGGTGGAAGTCCTGACGGGCAGGCCTCCTGCCCCGGTCGGATGACCGGGGCAGGAGGGCCCTCGGTGCGATCCCGGTCACTGAGGACGGTGGAACCCGCCCCGTGGTCCTCTGCCGCCGTTGACGTCAGGCGTTGACGTCAGGCGTTGACGTCAGGCGTTGACGTCAGGCGTTGACGTCAGGCGTGGATGTCAGACGGACCGAGGCACGATGTTCACCGCGCGGTAGTCGTACCCGTCCTGTTTGTAGCCGGGGGCTTCCCACGTGAGGTCCACTGGTTGTCCCGGCGACAGCGTGTGGAAGCCCCTCGCTTGGATGTCGGAGTAGTGGCCGAAACAGCCGCCGGGAGTCTCGGGGCAGTCGAGCACGCCCCACCCTTCCTCGTCGTTCCACTCACGGACCGTCGCAGTCACCATGGGCGGCACCCTACGGGCTTCATCCGCGTCGGCCTACTTGGTGCCTCGGCCTGGGAAGGTTGACTACTTTGGCCCCGGTTTTTGTTGTACTGACCTGCGACTGAGCGGCGTCGACGGCCGGGGCCGCACACATGGTCGGTCCCCCGCTGTTCCCCGTGAGGCCCCTGCACGATCCGGTGCGGCTCTGGCACGAACTCTTCGTCCCGAAACAACTCGGGTGGGCGCTCTAACTGCAGCCCCACGAACGTCGGCCTGCACGGGGGCCGGCGCGGCAGTGTTCTTGGGGGACGGCGGGATCGCCTGGGAGGCCGCGCCGCGCGGCCCCTCGTGCGACGGCACAACCCCCGCTCCCGAGCGGCGCGCGGCCCTCTGGGTCGAGACGGCCCGTGCGGACAGCCGGCAGAGCCGGCCCGTCGACGGATACCGGGACCTCCGCGTCGCCGAGAGCTGCGCGGCACCGGACATCCGGCGCCCGGCCATCCAGGGGCTGATCGCGGACATGGCCGCTCGCGATCGTCGTCGTACGCTGCCTCAACTGCACCTGTTCAGACGTCAACTGGGAGTTCCCGCGTGAGTGAGCAGTCCGACCAGCAGACCAAGAAGCCGTTTCTGTACGTCGTCGTGTGTGGGTCGGGCATCGCCGGAGATGTCGGCCGGCTGGTCGCGGTGGCGCAGGACACCGGATGGAACGTGGGCGTCGTCGCCACGCCTCAGGGCCTGCGGTTCATCGACGCGGAAGCCGTCGAAGCCCAGACCGGGTACCCGATCCGTTCGGCCTGGCGTTCTCCTGGCGACCCTCGTCCGCTTCCGGCTCCGGACGCGATCGCCGTCGCCCCGGCCACGTTCAACACGATCAACAAGTGGGCGGCCGGTATCTCGGACACCCTGGCCCTGGGCATCCTCTGCGAGTCGTACGGCCTCGGCACTCCCACCGCCGCCCTGCCGTACGTGAACTCCGCCCAGGCCGCCCACCCCGCGTACGCCGAGAGCCTGCGGAAGCTGCACGCGATGGGCATCCTGATCGGCTCCTACGAACCCCACCACCCCAAGGCCGACGGTGGCGCGGAACGCTTCCACTGGGAGGAAGCGCTCGATCTGCTCACCCTCAGGGTGGCAGCCCAGGCGTGATCATCTCCGCCGAGGCCGAGGCCGAGGCCGAGGCGTGGCGGTGGGCGTGGCCGATGCCGCAGGCAGTGGGGGAGCCGCAGGGCGTGGAACGGTGCTGCGTGCCTGTGCCGTGAGAGCCCGCCGGCTCGGTGCGGGCCGCTGCGAGAGCCGCTTTACGCGCCAGGCCAGGGTGCGTGCTGGGGAACGGGCGTCGTCCAGGGCGTGTTCGTCCACGGCGAGTTGCAACAGGTGCCGGGGTCGTGGCCGGCCGCTTCCGCGTCGGTCATGGCAGTGGTGAGCGCATCGGCAGCGGGGCCGGGGAGGACTTGGTCGGCTCGGTCGTCCGGCCGGCCGAGGAGGTGGGGGATGCGCTCCGTGGCCACCGTGGCCTGATGTCACGGGTGCGGCCTGAGACACCCCCGGGGTCGTGCTCGTCGGGCTCGGGGCGGGCATCGCCCCGCGGCTCCTTCTGGACGGGGCCTTCGTGCGAGGTGGGGCACGAGGTGGCCACCGCAGCCGCCGAGAGGTCCAGACGGCGAGCAAGGCCCTGGTCTCCGGCCAGGGCCGTCATCATGGAGCGGGTGACGAGAATCGAACTCGCGCTCTGAGCTTGGGAATCAACGGTTCTTGGGTCGCAGAAGAGGCTCTGAACTGCACTTTTGCGTCGGCCGGCGGGGATAGCCACGGTCTATGGAAGCCGCACCTGACCGCTGTTGTCCGCTCCGCTGGGCCCGGATGGGGCACGAGGGCCGACAGCGCAACGAACCCTGCCTGGATAGGTGCTCGGGGTGGGCCAGTCAGAGAGGGATGATGCGTACTTGTTTGCCGCAGAGCTTGGTCATGTCGTCGCTGTCGGACGTCAGGAGGGCGACCGGTTTCGGCTGGCGCAGGGCGACCTCGGCGACCGTGGCGTCGATGGCGTACTTGTGCCCGTGCAGTCCGGCGCCTTTGAGGAGCTCCGCTGCTGCTTTCGCAGCTTGTTCGGTGACCGGCTCCACCTTGATGCGGGACAGCGTCCAGTTCAGGCGGGGCATGTCGGCGCGGGAGTGGGTGACTTCAACGATGGTGTTCGCCCCGATCACCAGGTCGGCGCCCATGTCGTGGAAGACCTGCAGCATCGCGAGGAACTTGCGGTCCTGCGCGATCCAGGCGGAGAGCCCTTCCGAGTCCAGAGCGACGGTCTCAATGCGCTCGCTCACGCGGCGTCCGCGTCCTTGGAGGCACCGCCGCTGCCGAAGATCTTCGCGCGGGCCTCGGAGAGCTCCTCGTCGCTGAAGGGCCCGTGCTCCGCCTCATGGCGGCGGAGGTCGTCGCCCAGAAGCTGGTGCCGGATCTGGCGGGCCACGGCTTCCGCCACGTAGCCGGAGACGTTGTCCGTGAGCTTGCGGAGCTCCGCCACCTGGTCGCTGGGGAGCGTGACGGTGATGCGAGTCGTGGAGGGCACGCAGCAAGCATATCGAAGTATGCGCGGGATGGCCCGGAGATCCAGCCTGCCGGCCTTGGACCTCCGGGAGAAACAGAAAGGCCCCGGTCGTCGACCAGGGCCTTGATTCAAAGAGCGGGTGACGAGAATCGAACTCGCGCTCTGAGCTTGGGAATCAACGGTGCTTAGATTGGCGCAGTCGCCCTGACCTGCATGTTTACCCGGTCCAGATGAGGTCGGCGTGGTCTATGGGCGCCGTGCTTGACCGCTGTTGTCCGCTACGAAGGGCACGGATGGGGCACGACGGCCGAGAGGCGATCAGTCCCTCTCGCGAACCGCGGCCTGTCGCGTAGTGGGCATGCGGTCAGGCCATCAGTCCTCGTGCGGGGATCCGAGCTCGTGAAGTCGTTCCCCGATGTCGTCGGCCCAAGTCTGTGCCCCCTGACGCAGCCCGGCGATCGCCTCCTCGTCGAGTCCGCAGGCGGCGAACTCCGTATCGTCGCCGGAGCCTCCTAAATTCACCCGGTGCGACTCGTGACGGATGGTGCTCCAGGCCGAGCCACCTTCGCGGGCTCGTCGTGCGGGAGCATGCTCATTTGGTCGATTAGCGGCACAACGGCAGAGTAGAGGTCGTCTCCTGCGGGGTTCGGCACTCCGGCATGACGCTCCGCTACCGCGTACCCGGCCCCGGACAACAAGTCCGCGAGCTGCAGTGACGGATGCTCCACAGACTTCCCTCGCCGGAGATGGCCCAGATGCAAGCCGCGGGACAGGTAGCGGAACTCCGGATGCCCGCGGTCGCGTATATCCGTCTCGATGTCATCGAGGTTCACATCGGTCAGAGCCCTCTGGTCATCGACCAACATGTTCACCCTGCCTAGCTTCCGCGACCAGATTTCGGTGACCGCACGGACGGTCGGGATGAGCGGCTCGAGTGCTTGCGGGAGCGTGCCATTGGGCTCGAAGGCGTCTCGGACGTACTCCGTTGCTTCCTGTCTGGTGGTGCGTAGCAGGGCCAGCGTATCGGTGACGTTGCGTCGGTGAGAGCGGGTCCACGCTTGCTCGATGACGTCGAAGAAGTCGTCGGGCGTCACCCGCTGGTCCCGGTTCTTCTGGGAGGTGAAGGCCACGGTCGATGCCAGCAGGCGGTCGAAGAGTGGCGCCCCCAAAGCGCGCGGCCCCTCGGTGAACAGGCTGCGGGCCATCTTCCGAGCCTGGCCTGAGCCACGGATGTCACGGCCCTGCTTGTAGAGCTTCTCCTCGACGAACAGGTCGATCAGTTTGGCAACGACGAAGTAGTGCTTGTCGATGAGATAGACCGAGGCCCGGCCATGCAGAGCACCGCCCGGCGCCAGCAGGCCGGAGAGAATCGGACGGCGCGGGCCATTTTTCGAGCCGGCGAACGCTCCGGAGAACTTCAGCTCCGGAGCCTGCAAGCGAGTGGCCTTGCGGATCTCTTCCACGATGGACTCGGCATCGGCGTCGCTGATGGCTACCGATCCGACCGAGAGGTAACGGCTGCGCGGCGCTCCGTGCAGCTGATCACCATCCCAGCCCGATTCGTCCGCAGCCACCCACCGCCCGTATTCGCCTGCATCAGCGGTGGGGTCGATCTGGTTGCGGCGGGCGTACCTTGGCCCCCGCAGGCCGGTGCCTGGGTTAGGTTGGCGATCATATTCATTCATACGGCGAATAGTGCGGCACGCCACTTCTCACCGGCAAGGTGCAAGCAACGCTCAGGCCGGGATGCTCGGAGTCGAAGTGCCGCCGGCGCTTCAGGCCGCTGCGCACGGTTCGTGCGCTCCGCCATGACTCTCAACTTCCCTGCTGTCACGGAATTCAGGCGGAGGGGGACTTAATTCCCTCTGGCGAGTACTGAACATCTACAATATTGACGTCACCTACCCATTCTTTGAGAGTCTCCAAAGCGCTGCAGGAAAGCTGAGTTGTAAACAGGAGGACGAGATCTTTTTGAGCGCGCGAGCATGCTACATAGAACAGGTTGCGCGATCTTTCGAAGCGCCTCCTGCCCTGCGCACTCAATGAATCCCGCTGAGAGAAATTAGCCAACATGTCCGGAAAGTTGTACTGGGTCCAGCCGCCACCAAAAACGGCTAGGACGCGCGGATACTCGGCTCCCTTGACACCGTGCTGGGTGGAAAAAGGCGTGTTCTCTTCGACATAATCGCGCAGCGCGAGAACCTCGCGATAGTTGACGCCTCTGAACTTTCCGTAGCTCGCTAGGCGACGAGGTTCAGTAATTTCTTGTCCATCCTCGAGGTCTCGTAGGGCAAGTTCCCACTTGCGGTGCCTGTTGGTAACTGATTGCGGGAGAGAGAAATATTTCTGTTGAAGGAGAATATCCAAGACATCTCCGACGGTTCCCTTCGCTCTAGCAGCATTGATCGTTTTGAAGAGATCCGTCCAGCCGGTCTTATCGCTACGTTGTACCATGCGAGGTCTGGAGCGTTTCAAGAGATCGAACATGGGGCCGTATTGCTTGCTATTGAAATAGTCGCAACAGGGTTCGACGACATCCAGCAGAAATGCCACGACGTCATCGTTCTTCCGTACGAAATCCTCGTTGCGACTAAAGGACCGATCGATATTGATGAAACCTAGCTCGGAGGCAATCGAGGAGTGAGTCAGCATCAGCACCTTGGGGTGCCCATCGGCGTCCCAACTCTTCTGCCGACTCAGCCGATCCTCTGTAACCCAGCGAAGTGTTTCCTTAAGGACGTCGTCCGGGATTTGCCCCTTCTTTGAGTGGGTGCCTCGTGACCCAGTCCAGCTATTTGTGTGATATACGGTTACGGATCCAGGCTCGGCATCGCTCACCGCCGCCTGGGGCAACTCCGGGCGCATGTGGTTGAGGACGTCGACGACGGATTGACTCGATCGCCAGTTCGCACGCTTCTGAATTAACGTTACAGGTAGATGATCAATCGATCCACAGGTCTTATCGTAAATCTGCTGCCAATGATCGCCGAAGAATCCGTAGGAGGATCCGAACGAGGAGAGCGCATGCTCTCCAATCATGACCTCGGCCAATCCCGAGGGAGTGTCCTGATATTCATCCACAAGAATGATGGGAAACCTGTCGGATACCAGGTCCCGAAACTTTTGGTTATCGAAAAGGCGTATAGCGAGGGCAGGAATATCATCGTGATGCAGTCGAACAGTATTCTCGTGTATTCCTCGGAATCCAAGGTCGTAGGAGATGTCACACACCTCCAGGCTGGTCTGTCCCTCTAAGATTCTATCCCAGCCGGACAAATGTGGGATTTCGCGCAGCAGTGACTTTCTGAAAGGAGAGATGATTTCCCAGAGGAATCCGTGGATGGTTTCGGCGAAGATGTGAGGGCTACCATCGGTGCGACGAATTATCTCGTTCCGGGCAACGTTTGTGTATGTAATGCAGGCCACGCGCTGTCCCTGGCGCGGAAGAAACCGGCGTCGATTTGTCAAAATGTGTCGGAGGGTTTCGACTAGGGAGTGGGTTTTCCCCGCCCCGGCTCCGGCCTCCAACTTGAAGTTGCGCCTGTCACTCAATGCCGCAAGGATGCTCTGCAGCGTTTCCTTGCTCTCCTCCTCGGCCGTCGTGACGCTGACACCCATCTGACTCATCGGACCGCCACCTGACCGACCGAAGGAACCTCGCCGAGGAATGCCGTCTCCTCATCGTTTTCCGGTGCGGGCGCTTGATCGAGTAGCCATTCGAGACCACGCTGGATGTAGCGTGGTACCTTCCAATCTTTCTGTTCAATGGCGAAGGTTAGAGCGAAGTCGCTTTTTTTGTACTTCCTCGCCTCTTCTCGAGCGTCCAGTTCGATCTGGGGAGTGGGTTTACCATCGGCGCTCGACAGGTTAAATTTTGTCGGGTTAGCCAAAATGAAGGCGTCTTCGAACGTGCGCCCACACGGACCGTCGATGGTGGTTTCGGGGATCTGATAGGCAAGGCCGCGCATGCCGATGACTGGAATACTGTGCTCGGCGTTCTTGAGCAGATCGGCAGGGGATAGTGCGGAATCTTCGAACCATTTTTTAATGGCTTGATTAGTTGTCGCTGTTCCCTCATGGACGCAGCAAGCCTCCAGGCGCTGTGAGCTGGATCCTACCTTCGCCGGATCCATGTCAGTGATGACGAGCGTCTGCAAACCGAGGAAATCAAGGAACGGATAGAAGATGTGCGCGTGTGCGCCGCCTACCTCCATAATGCTCACGTATTGACTCGAAAGACTAATGCTTCCATTCTTCTGTCTGGCGTCGTCGAAGTCGGCAATCGCAGCAGGAATAAAAATGCGTTCGGTCGTTCCTTCGATGAGGATTGCCTTGTCAGCGAAGAAAAGGTCAGCGCGAGTGAGCGTCAGGTACTTGTGCAGGAAGTCCTTATCAACTCCCGGAGCCTCTGCTAGATTGAGGATTGTTGAGCTGCTTGCCTCGTGCACATCTTCACTCTCACTCAAGCGAAAATACCTAATGGCAGGGAATCCGGCTCTATTGGCAATGTGCGCAGAGTGCGTCGTTACTAGGAACTGGGCGTTCCAGCTCTGATCTTCCCCATCCGCAGTCGGAAACTTATTCTTGAAGACGCCCAATTGATGAATGAAGATTTCTTGCATCTGCGGATGGAGGTGCGCCTCAGGTTCCTCGATAAACACCAAATGTACGGACGATTTGCTACCCCGAGCCGAGTACTCCCGATAGTAACTGAAGAGTGTTAGGAGGATCATCAAAAGGTTGCGCGACCCGAGCCCGCTGTAAGACTCGGGGAGCTCCACGCCGGCCGAACCGGGATACTTGATGCTGGTGAAGTTTGACAGAAGACGCTTGGGGTCGAGAGTGGTCCGCGTTGAAAAGTTTTTATTTCCCAAGCCTGGATAGCCGAATTCAGAGACAGTCGGTGCCATCCTGCTGTACATCTCCTGCAAGTGAGTGTTCAGCTTTTCGACGATCTCTTCCAAGGCGTTTTCGGTACTATCTGCGAAATCCTTCAGGATGGATCCATCGTCGGCCTTGGCGGCTACCATAAATAGCGATTCAAGGATCTTGCCGATCTGGTCCTTTGGGCGTTCCTTTTCGTCATCGAGACCTCGCTGTGCCTTTACGAAATCGACCTTGATGGCACGGGCGACGTTTGTCATCGAAATGTCGCGAAAATTGGTCATGTCGGTCGGGTCGATGGCAATCGCTGTGCGCTCGTAGAGGTGTGGAATCCGTGGGCCGACGAGGGATAGTAGTAGGGATTCGCCCCATTCTCCTGTCAGTGTCTTTGGTGCATCACGGAAGAAGTCCTTCATCGCTCCAGGCTTGAGTGCGTAGCGGATAGCGATAATGGCTTGAGTGCAATCTGGGTCAAGGTCGACGATGAGAGGACCCAGGTCTCCGTATTCGCCCGCACTGTTGTCGTATGCCAGGAAGACTTTTGTAGAAATTTCGGGTAGCAGCGTCCTGGCCTCGGCCTCGTCGCCTTTAGAGAACCTTCGATACGCTTCAGCGAACTCTACGTATGATTCTGCGGAGAAGTCCTCTAGGCGTAGGCTAATTTCACCGGGGCGCAAAAACCTGCTGAGCACCTCGGCGAGGGAAGTCTTCCCTGTATTGTTTCTGCCCACGCATACAGTAACGTCCTCATCGAAAGTCACGCTCACCTCCCGTAGTAGGCGAAAATTTTTGACTTCCACCCTGGTTACGGCTGGTGGCCGCTCGTGCTGCTGAGGCTGTGCTGGCTGCCCTACGCTCACCGATCGCTCCTGACGTGCACATGCTTCCGTCCGCGGTCGCACGTGTTCGCACGTGGTGAAGCCGTGGGCGCAGAGAAAGGCTGTAAGCAGATAACTTGCGTTACCGATGGGGCAGTTTGTCACGGTGGGCGATGTGCGACTGGCTCTTTGCCACAAGACGTGGGATCGAGGTGCGAACTATGGCGCGCGGCGGCCACTTAGCCTTCGCGGGGTTGGCCGTCCGGCCATGGAGGGAGTAGCCAGCCATTAACCCGATCAGGCGTGCAGCCGGCGGATGGGCCTGCAGCGGGGCGGAGACAGGAGCGCAGGCCGGGGGCGTTTCGCCGCACGGGCTGTACCGCCGCGCGGCGGGTGCCTTGACGCAGTAAATAGATCGTGCTCGGAGCGGGGCTTGACACACCTATCCACGCGATGGGGGCCCTAAGTACGGCCGCCGACCGCACCTCATGGGGCGCGGCCGGCGGTGCGTTCAGCGGGCGTCAGACTGCGCCAGCAGCCTCGCGCCCGCTACGCGTCCTGCGGTGGAGGATCAAGTCGAAGGTGGTGCGGGCGCCGGTGGGGTCGATGTAGTGCATGGCCAGGAGGGCGGCGATGACGGCGCCGACGAGATCGTTCTGGACCTCGGACCAAGCATGGTTGTCACCGCAGGTCGTGAGGCCCTTCAGGCCGTGGAGGGCGTGCATGGCCTCGCCGGCCTCCTCGGCGACCTTGCCGACCTGGAGGGCCTTGAGCTCCTCGTCGGGGAGATGGGCGCCTGCCGCTCGGCAGACTGCGGAGAGCTTCTCGATGTTGTCCCACAGGGTGTCCACGCGGACCTCCGGGTCGATGGGTTCGGCTATTCCTGTGCGGGTCGTCCGAGCTGGCGTACGGTCCATCCGGCCATGCGCCAGGCGTCGGCGTCGATGAGGTTGCGGAGGTCGACGAGGACCGGGGCCGCGACCAGTGGGGAGAGGGCCTTGGGGTCGGCCTCTCCGAAGTGGGGCCACTCGGTGGCCAGGACGATCAGTTGGGCGCCCTGGACGGAGTCGTCGAGGGCTTCGGCGTAGTCGAGCTCCGGGTGCCGGCGCAGTGCCGTGGGCACGGCGTATGGGTCGTGGACGGTGACGGTGGCGCCGCGCTGGTGCATGAGGGCGGCGATCGCCAGGGCCGGGGATTCGCGGACGTCGTCGGTCCCGGCCTTGAAGGAAGCGCCCCAGACGGTGATGCGCACGCCGTCGACGGGGCGGCCGAGCGTCTGCTCGATGAGCCTCAGCGCGGCGGTGGGTCGGGATTCGTTGACCTCCTCCGCCGCGCGCAGCATGGTCGCTGCCTCGGCGGCGCCGAGGGTGCGGGCGGAGGCGGTGAAGGCGCGGACGTCCTTCGGGAGGCAGCCGCCTCCGTAGCCGGGTCCGGCGTTGAGGCCGCCGCGGCCGATACGGGGGTCGAGGCCGATGGCCTCGGTGAGCTGCTGGACGTCGGCTCCGGCAGCGGTACACATGTCGGCGACACCGTTGATGAACGAGATCTTCATGCCGAGGTAGGCGTTGGCGGCGCCCTTGATGAGTTCGGCGGTGGCGGGGTCGGTGACGAACAGCGGGATCCCGCTCGCCAGGAGAGGTGCGTAGACCTGGCGTACGGCGTCCTCTGCGCGGGCCGAGGGGACGCCTACGACGATTCGGTCGGGGCGCAGGGTGTCGTCGATGGCGTGGCCCTCACGAAGGAACTCGGGGTTCCAGACGACCTCTACGTCCTCACCGGCCGGGGAGAGGCGCGCGAGAAGTACGCCGAGGTCGCGGGAGGTGCCGACGGTGACTGTGGACTTGCCGACGATGACGGTCGGGCGGGTCAGGTGCGGTGCGAGGGCGCGGGCGGCGCCGAAGACCTGGCCGGTGTCGTAGCTCCGTCCGTCAGCGTCGATGGGCGTGCCCACGGCGAGGAAGTGGATGTCGGCGAACTCGGCGGCTTCGGCGAGGCTGGTGGTGAACCGCAGTTGCCCGGAGGCGGTGTGGGCTGCGAGGAGTTCCGGGAGACCTTCCTCGTAGATGGGGCACTCGCCGGCGTTGAGGCGGTCGATCTTCGCCTGGTCCAGGTCCACGCCGAGGACCTCATGGCCGATCTCGGCCATGGCAGCGGCGTGGGGGATGCCCAGGTGACCGCAGCCGATGACGGATACGCGCATGGGGTCGACGCTCCTTTCCTTGCCTCTCGCCCGCCCGGTGAGTCCGGGCCGGCCGGGTGCGTCACGCTAGCGTCACCACCCGGCGCGGCCCTCTTCGTGCAGGTAAATCAACCAGCGGGCTGCTTCAGGAGATTGACCAGTGCGGGCAACGCCTCAGCGGCGGTAGCCCGGCACACCAAGTCACCGTCCTGGGGCCCCTCCAGCGGGTACGGCATGAACTGGCCGTCGTGCCAGAAGCCCTCCGGGTCCAGGTAGACGATCTGCATGCCGCGAGCACGGGCGCGAGCCTGGACCTTGCGTCGGTCGGCGTGCAAGCCGACGACGAGGAGTGCCTTGGCGCCGTCGACCCACTCGACGTCGGGTACGGCTTGGTCGTAGCGGCGCATGAAGCACTCGTCGAGCCCGGCCCGCGCGGCGAGCACGTCGAAGTTGTTGGTGATGACCGGACCGACGAGGTGCCCGGCGTCCTTCAGTTCCCTCAGCGCCCACATGGCTGGGGTCGGCTCGGCCAGGAAGCAGGCACGGAACATCTCCACGAATTCCGCCGTCTTCTCCTCCGGCTCCGTCAGCACCTCATGGAGGAGTGTGTCCGCTGTCGGGGAGAGGGTGAAGCGGTGCTCCCGCGGCTCGTGACCCTGGCGGTCGGTGACCCGGTAGATCTCGTGGAGCCGGTGCAGGGGCGGGATGCCCGCCTCGACCGACGTACCGCATCCGATCTCCACCTGGAACGGTCGCAGGTTCGCGAAGACGGATAGGTCCGGCACGCGGGTCGGCGTGCCGGGGCGGTCTTTGAACCGGATTCCGGTGGAGAGCACGTTCCACGGCAGTTGCCGGACAGCGGGCGGCGGTGCGTAGGACACAGAGGCGATCTGCACGTCCAGGCTCCGGTAGCCGGCTGGGAGGGTGCGGCCCGCAGAGGAGTCCTGGGGGTGGACCTCGTGCTCGGTGATCCGGCACTTCAGATCCCGGCGGGTCCATAAGAATCCACCAGGAGCCTCCTTCCAGCCGCCAGCGGCGAGCGAATCCCACAGGGCGTCGTGGTGCGCGGCGACCTCGTCGGCCGGGGCGGACGCGGAGTGATAGAGGTACAGGTCGGTCAAGCCGATGGCCGGCGCAGCCGTGGTGGGCACCAGTCCGTACCGGTAGCGGTAGTGGATGATCCGCCGCCGTGCGTCGTCGGAGGCCGCCCAGCCGGACTGGTCGGCGGTGGCCTTCTCCTGGGTGCGGCGCCAGATGCCTTCCTCGATGTAGCGGGGGCGGTCGGCGTCGCCGAAGTACGTCTTCCAGACCTGCTGCTGGTCGGGGACGAGCTGGTCGATGACGATGTACGGGATGTCCATGATCCCTCCCTGGGGAATCACGCGTGGATGTTCCAGATGGCTGACGAGGTGCAGGCCGTCCCGCTCCGGGCAGCCGAAGCCGCGCTGAGCGGGACGGTTCTTCAGCGCCGCTCGAAGAGAGAGCAGCGCGGGCGGCTCCGGCGGCTGAGCGCGGGCAGACGGCGGCGGTGCCGGGAGCGGCCTCAGCGGTCGGAGGGCAGGCTCGCGTCCGGTGCGGCGGCGGAGGGCCGGTGGCCAGCTCCTTCAAGGAGCGGGCCGGCGTGCTCATGCAGTGCCCAGGCCGGTCCGACCAGGCCGGCGACGGCCAGGAACGTGAGCGCGATTCGACCTCCGTGGTCGGCCCGTGCGGTTGTGGACGCGGCGATTCGGGCATGGCGGCGCCGTGCCCCGGTCACGAGGTGCCGCCGAGGGCGCGTTCGTGTGCATCCAAGAGACGGCTGGTCTGCGCGTACAACCGCTCCAGCTCCGCCGTGGTGAGGATGAGGGCGCCATTGAGGGTCGAGCCGTCATCGAAGTGGAACTCGACGGGAACCGACCCTTGCCGGGCCCTCGGGTCGTAGACCGCGTCCCGGCCGGCCAGCAGCGTGGCGTGGGTGGCCTTCACCGGCACGGGCCTGAGCGTCGTCCCGTCGGCGGGCGCGGACCACTGGGTCCCGCCCCCGGGAGGGCGCAGGTGGTAGGTCGTGGCGGAGCCCTCACCAGGGAGGGCGACCACGACCCCCACACGATCCTCGCGGGCGCTGTCGGTGGCGAGGTCGCCGAGCCGGGGAACGAAGGGAGCTGCGGTACCTAATCCGGCTACCTGGGATGGGAGGTGGGGAGAACGTCGTGGCGTCATGCCCTGAAGTTAGGGACCGGCCAACCCTCGAATATGAGCCGGAGGAATACGACCTCTATCCGTCCAGGTGAAAGCGGTCGGACATGCGCCGCAGCTTCTCCCGCGTGGCTGATCGTTCCGCGTAGACGATGCTGCGAAGCGTCGAACGGGCGATGGGGTGGTTCCGTACGAGCTGGGGTGCGATCCGCTCGGCTGTCTCCAACTCGGCCAGGGCCTTGCCTCGGTTCCCGTCCCACAGCCAGGCGCGCGCGACATCCATGTGGTGGTGTCCCTGACGGGAGTTGGGCAGCGAACCCACCAGTCCCGGGCTGGTACGGCGGTTTATCTCCAGCGCCTTGCCCTGCTTGCCCATCTCCAGGGCCACGCTGATCGCGTGGATCTGCACGTTCCCGGCGGAGAACGTCAGCGAATGCCGGTCGTACACCGGTGCCCCGACGTACGCGTCCATGCGCTCGGCAGCAGCCTTCGCGTGCCCGATACGGTCCTCGGCCTCCGAGGCGCGGCCGGCTCGGGCGGCGGAGACCGCAGCCCGTAGCTGCAGTGTGCCCCAGGCCCGCACGGCCAGCGGCTCGCCACGGTCGTACTCCTGCTCCACCGAGGTGATGGCCTTGTCCGAGAGCGTCAGAGCGTCGGCCCAGTCAGCCGTTGCCCACATGTCCCAGACCCTCATCCAGCCGGCGACGGCGGGCAGCACCGGATCTCCCGACAACCTGGCTGACCAGGCGGCCCGCTCGCAGGCCATGGCGACCAGTTCGGGGTGCCCGAGGGAGTGGGCGGCGGTGTGTGCGAACTTGCAGCACACGGCGTAGATGGCATACGCCTCCTCCCGCTCGTGCCCCTCCGACTCCTCAGCCAGGGCGCGCGCCTCGCGGAACAAGTCCGGGAGAACGCGAAGAATCGCCACGTTGGAAGCGGTGTCCCGCAAGCGGTGTAGCCGGGTCACCTCACGCCACAGCTGTGATGCGGGCCGCGGAGCCCCGTCGAAGACGGGGACGAGGTCGTAGCGGCGCAGCTCGCGCAGGATCGACGAGGCGGCAACCTGCCACTGGTTGTCGTCGGGGGAGCTGCTGTACGGGCGTCCGATCAGGTCGTTCGGATGGATGTGCAGTTCCGCTGCCACCTGGTTGAGCAGCCCGACCCGGTCCAGCTCGATCAGGCCACGTTCCATCTTCGACACCCAGCCCTGTGACTTCCCCAGGGCCGTCGCCAGGTCGGCCTGCGGTATGCCCAACCGCAGCCTCGCCCTGCGGACGCGCTTGCCGATCTCCTCGGCTTCCTCCAGCATCAGGAC
Organism: Streptomyces brevispora; assembly: GCF_007829885.1. Taxonomy (NCBI): domain Bacteria; kingdom Bacillati; phylum Actinomycetota; class Actinomycetes; order Kitasatosporales; family Streptomycetaceae; genus Streptomyces; species Streptomyces brevispora. The sequence goes on along the minus strand of NZ_VIWW01000001.1, from coordinate 2,841,387 downwards.
ACCTCCCGGCCGCCGGACGATCCGGCGCGATCGCCGTTCTGTCCGTACAGAGTTCGTCTCCAGCACGGTACCCATGACGCGGCTTGCGCGTGCGTCGAGCTGTCGGGTGAGAGTTGGCGGGCGCACGGCCCGGTTCTCTCTCGTGGGCCTGTGCCGGTTTCGACCTGGTCGAGTCGCTGTTCACGCACTCCGGCCTGCAGGTGCGACGGTTCACCCGCTGGTGCCCCGCCCGCCCTGAGGGGTGACGCATCCACCATTGATGCGGGTCGGGAGGGCTGTTATGGCACGCGAATGGCAGGGGCTCTGAAAATGGTCTAGACAACAAACAAGGCCCTGGTCTCCGACCAGGGCCTTCATCATGGAGCGGGTGACGAGAATCGAACTCGCGCTCTGAGCTTGGGAATCAACGGTTCTTGGGTTGGTAGAGGCCCTCTGAACTGGGGTTTCGCGGTGGGCAAGTGGATGGCCCCCGGTCTCTGAAAGCCCTATCTGACCGCTGTTGTCCGCTCTGCTGGGCACGGATGGGGCACGAGGGTTGGCAGTGCGGCGAGTCTCGCGAGACGCGTGCTCCGGGTGGTCCGGGGGCAGAGAGGGATGCGTGCTTGGTTGCCGCAGAGCTTGGCTATTTCGTCGTTGGCGGAGGTCAGGAGGGCGACGGGTTTCGGTTGGTGCGGTGCGACTTCGGCGACGGTGGCGCACTTGTGCCCGTGCACCCCCGCGCCTTTGAGGAGCTCCGCTGCCGCTTTCGCCGCTTGTTCGGTGACCGATTCCACCTTGACGCAGGACAGGGCCTGCCCGGCTGGGGAGCCGTACGGCCCCGGCATCAGTGTCATGCACCGTTGTCGGTGACGGGTGGCATGCTCGCGGCCATGAGTCTGAACATTTCGCTTTCGGCGAGGTGGCGTCGGCGTGCGCTGCGCTGGGGCGACGAGGCGGTAGCTGAACTTCGTTCTGACCTCGATCGGCTGGGCTATGGATGGTGGCCCATTCCACCGCGAATCAGGATTGCTCTACGGCATGCGTCCGCAGCGGAAGCCCCGTGGTTCATATTCATGCTTGCTGTGAGCACGCTCGCTTACGTTGTGGTCGGGTACTTCGTGATCGTGCTGGTCTTCTACCGCGATCAGGACCCGCATTGACGCTGGTTAGTGGCCTGGGCAATCTCGGTCGCGTTGCTCATGAAGCTGTGTCTGAAGACGAGAGGCGCGAGGGTTCCATTCGTCCGTAACCAGCTCACCTTGGAGTGCAAGGCAACGATTCGAGCCTGTGCGGAAGCGTATGGAGCCAGCCACGCTCGGCGTGCGGAGAAGCTGTTCGCGGTTGGGGTCGCGCTGCGTCGTCTTGAAGGGGCCGTGATGCGGGCGCATCGCCGCTCGGGAGCCGTCGCCTTCCTTTCTCCCCGTCGGCGGGAGGTGAAGGTGCACGCAGGCCAGGTGGTGGCCAAGTTGCGCGAGGCGGAGGCTGCCCTCGATCACAGTCGCGGAGGCGCTCAGCGAGATCGCCGGCTTGGCTGCGACGATCGCTGAGCAGCACGTGGATGGTCACATCGGAGCACTTCTCCCCAAGCCTTTACTGGAGGGCAAGAAGCCGGTTGGCGACCGAGAGGTGCTCCGGGTAGCCGTCGCAGTTGTGCTGATCGCCGGAGGCTTCGTTGGGCTGGCCTTCCTTGGCCTTCCAGACATGGCGACAGTTGCCGCCGGAACCGCTTGGGCTGTGTTGATCCTCATGGCCTTCTTCGGCAGCAACTGGGCGCGCTACCTGCCCGTCTTTGAGCTTTTCAAGCCGGGTCCCTGATAGCCCAGGTGAGATGGACGGGTCTCCGAGTGCTGCTGCCCGGCTCGATGGCACTGGCCTTACTGGGCGACCACAGCGACGCATTATGCATGGGGCGGAGGATCGCGGGGGGTGTATATCGCACCGCGCGGTGGACTGTCACGAGACTTCGAGGTTAGAAGGGAGGCGCAGATGCCGTGCCGGTCCTCGGGGGTTCTGCTGCTTCGATCAGCTTGTTGGTGAGTTCGATGGTGGCGAGGTACCACCAGAAGATCCAGTCCAGGAAGGCGTCGTTGTAGTTGGTGAGCTGGCCCGCGCGTCGGTGGCGCAGGTCGAATCCGTTGGCAATCTTGAAAAGATCCCCGTCGTTGGGTTTCCCGAGTTCATCACGGATCAGGCCGCGGCGTTCCTCCAGGATGCCGACGGCCGCAACGATCGCCGACCGTTTGCTCTCCAGGGATGCGTCGCGAGCGCGGAAGAGTGCGATGGCGTGACGGACGCGGGCGGCGACGGCTGGAGGGCTGTCGTTGAGGACGCGGTGCACTAGCAGGCTGCGTGCGTCGTCGGTGACTGCCACGAGCCGGCCCAGATCCTCCCCCTCAGCGGCGAGTTCGTACCCTGCGTCGACTTCGAGCAGCAGCTCGTTGATCTTCGCGCGATAGAGGACTCGGGCAGGGCCGTTGTGGAACTCCGAGTGGTGCCAGCCACACCCGCCATAGGAATGGAAGCGTCGTAGCCGGGGACGGCTGACGAGGTCATGGAACACCTCAATGAGGCCGTAGAAGATGTCCTCGTCCCAGACTGTCGGGGTGAGCGGCCACAACCCTGGGATGCCCAGGCGCCGGGCGATTACAGCAGAGGCATCGGGCAGGTCGTCCCGTCCGTCGACGCACTCCTCGCCGAACTGCTCAGCCAGGTAGCCCTTCTCCGCGAAGTCTGCGACGATTCGTGCGAACTCACGGCGGGCATCTCGTGGGGTGATCCCGTCCGCCGACAAGCCGCGTCCCCGTCGCTGCGGCCAGTACGGCCGGGGCGCGACCGCGGGCCGGATCTCCGAAGCGCGGCTGATGAGCTCCGAGAACCAGTCCTCTCGGGTTCCTCGCCTGGATCGGCTTTCCCGTGTGGCCCCCCAGGGGTCACGGGGAGCCTCAACCTCCCGGAAGTCCGTCACGGCTGTTGACCCGACCAGTGCCTCAGTCAGGAGCCACTCGGCGCGGTCCTCCCACGGCGAGGTCAGCGTCCTCAGGATGCGTTCCCCTTCCGACGTGAAGAGATCTGTCGGCCACACCAGCTCGTAGTTGCTCAGGTCCACGATCACGGCGTCATCATCACCCATTCGCGCGCACGCGGAGTGCTTCCGGTCTGTAGGTGCGACCCGGATTTCGCGAAGCGGAGCCAGATCGATCCCACGAGCGTGCCATTCCCAACGCCGCGCGCTCCGGATCGCCTTCGCCCTGACGCCACATGGTCCTGTATGGCACGCGAGTCCTGAGAGGTCTAGACAACGACGAACCCCTAGGTCGCTGACCTGGGGGTTAGTGGAAGAGCGGGTGATGAGAATCGAACTCGCGCTCTGAGCTTGGGAATCAACGGCACTTGGACGACCGCTCTGAAGGGCACGGATGGGGCACGGTGGTGGCAGGGGAACTGATCCTGCCAAGGTCCATACTCCGGGCGGCTTGGTGCGCCGGAGAGGCTTGTACGTGCCGAAGAAAATCATCAGCAGCATAGGAGCCCGAGGGACCATGAGGCGAAGGACCAGGCCGAGCTGCGCCGGAGGGCCGGCGGTCTGGACCGGATGGCCATCCGGTGTCCGCATGGCAGCCGGGAACTGACCGCCGGTCGCCGTGCTCCAGGTCACCTGCTGGAATCAGGGCTGGAACAAGCAGCCCCTGGCGACTGCCGCGTCCCGCAGGCGGCGGCCGATCTGGCTCCGCTGGCCCTTGGTCGGTACTGATGTGAAGTCCACGGACGCGTGATCCGGTTGAGCGGTCGCCTCAGCGTCATCTATGGCAGTGAGGTTTTCGCTCTGAAGCTCGGCCACGGATATCCCAAAGGTGCCAACTGAGATGCGACCCTCCTCCGTCCAGCGGCGATAGGCTGCCTCCGGGCCAACAGCCTCCCTCAGAGTAGACAGCAAACTTTTGTCTCTCTCGGACGGGACAAAGGCGGTTTTGGATGGGCACCCATTCGGATACAGGGTTGGGTGCACCTGGCGCAGCAGAGTTTCGTTCTCATCTTGGAGAATGGAAGTTTCGGAAGACTTGTTCACTTCAACTTCCCATTCTCGAGAAATTGCGTAAGCAGTCGTTCGCTGAACTCTGACTGCCTCTCCTGCAGTTCATCAGTTTCCGTGTTGTCAGCACACAAAAACAGCTCATTTTCGGGCTCGACGGCAGCGGTCATTTCAATGTTTCCTCGCCGCCACTCCAAAAGAATGGCTCCCTCGGCATTCGGGACGATAGAAACGCCCGTGCCCAGTGTCGCCAGTCTCGGAATTACCTTCTCGATGCGATCCGCAACGACGGGTTCAGGAGATAGGCTGTCGGGTCCCAGCCACCCATTATCTAGCTCGCGAATTCTTTCGAGTTGAGCCAAAAGAGATTTTTCTTCGATCGATCGAATCGCGCTAATTCCCGTCACGCGATGCAGGGAGACGTTCTTTAGTGAAGCGTCTGGGGTTTCGCCTTCGACGCGTACATCAGGTGCGGTGATCCCGTCTGTCGCCAGAAACTCTTTCGCTGATTCGGCTAGGTCATGTTGATCATGTTCTAGTCTGCACGTGGAATGGCCCGAGTCAGTCTTAAGCCTGAAACTCAATGACGAGCCGTCGTACTCGACGATGACGCCTTCGAGTTGCACCGGATGCGGCGTTGGTACTAGCTCCTCGATTTCGATAAGGATCTCGCGTACTGCAAGATCGATAATCGCGCGTCGGGAGCCTTGCCGCGGATCTCCCAAGATAATTGCTTCAGAGTCCTGGAGGCTGGATCCGACTCTCCTGAGCGCCTTCATGGATTCGGGCGAGAAGTGAACGGGGGGCTGTCGAGTGCGTGCGATATTCTGCAGCGAGTCGGTCATCGTGTCGCGAGCGCGCGCGTAAATATCGGACCACTCGCCCCACTCGGCATCGCTGACTTTTCCGGAAGGGCGATGGAGAACCATTCTGGGTCTGGCGCTTCCGCTTGCAACGGCGATAAGTCGTAGGTCGAATGCCTCGTTAAATCCGTTAGGCAGCCTTCGGCGGTCTGGGTTTCCCTCAAGCCAAAGGTCGCGTGCGATTTTCAGAACGGCTTCTCGGAAGTTGCCGACTTCACGAGCGGTGTCAGCCGGCATCCCCGGAGCATCGAAGCGATCACCGGTTAGTGAGAAAAACGCAAAGTAATCTTCATCGCTAGCATCCATGATCGACTCCGCCCCCACTCGCCCCTCCTAGGGGGAGACGTCTTAAGCTACCAGGCACCCCTGACAACATCCCCCTATCGGTACTCTCTACCCGGCACGCCTCTTCCGGCAAGACGGGCAGCACAGCGAAATGGATCTGTGTTTGGTCAAGCCTTGGCCAGGATGGGAGCCCACCACGCTCCAGTCGGCCCCCGCGAACGGCGCCCTATCCATCACGGGGTCTGAGCGCACCCGCCGGAGGCATGTCCTCGAAGCCACGGATGACTTCCTCGCTTCCACCCGCAGGATGAGCGCGCCGCTGTGCGGGGCCAGCCAGGGCGGAGGCAGAGGCAGGCCGCGTCGCTGAGGCGGCGCGCGCCCGCGTCGTGCGCGGGTCTTGATTCAGTATGGGAGGGTCCTACCGTGCCGGGGCCAAGTGCCTGCCATGGCTCGTGCTTGAGCATGGCCGTCGCCCCCGCCTGGTGGGCGCGGACGACGGCGTGTTGGCGCGGCGTCAGGCCGCAGCAGCGGCCTCCCGGCCTCTGCGAGTGCGGCGGTGGAGGATCTCGTCGAAGGTGGCGCGGGCGCCTGTGGGGTCGATGTAGTGCATTGCCAGGAGGGCCGCGATGACGGCGCCGACCAGGTCGTTCTGGACCTCGGACCAGGAGTGGTCGTCGCCGCAGGTGGTGAGGCCCTTCAGCCCGTGGAGGGCGTGCATGGCCTCGCCGGCCTCTTCGGCGACCTTGCCGACCTGGAGAGCCTTGAGCTCCTCGTCGGGCAGATGGGCGCCAGCCGCTCGGCAGACGGCGGAGAGCTTCTCGATGTTGTCCCACAGGGTGTCCATGGCGGACCTCCGGTTCGATGGCTTCGGCTATTCCTGTGCGGGGCGTCCGAGCTGGCGTACGGTCCATCCGGCCATGCGCCAGGCGTCGGCGTCGATGAGGTTGCGGAGGTCGACGAGGACCTGGTCCGCGACCAGTGGGGCGAGGGCCTTGGGGTCGGCCTCGCGGAAGTGGGGCCACTCGGTGGCCAGGACGATCAGTTGGGCGCCCTGGACGGAGTCGTCGAGGGCTTCGGCGTAGTCGAGTTCGGGGTGGCGGCGCAGTGCCGTGGGCACGGCGTGCGGGTCGTGGACGGTGACGGTCGCGCCGCGCTGGTGCATGAGGGCGGCGATCGCCAGGGCGGGGGATTCTCGGACGTCGTCGGTTCCGGCCTTGAAGGAGGCGCCCCAGACGGTGATGTGTACGCCGTCGACGGATCGGCCGAGAGTCTGCTCGATGAGCTTCAGCGCGGCGGTGGGGCGCGATTCGTTGACCTCCTCGGCGGCTCGTAGAAGGGTTGCTGCTTCGGTAGCGCCGAGGGTGCGGGCGGAGGCGGTGAATGCGCGGACGTCCTTCGGGAGGCAGCCGCCGCCGTAGCCGGGGTCGGCGTTCAGGCCGCCGCGGCCGATACGCGGGTCCAGGCCGATGGCCTCGGTGAGCTGCTGGACGTCGGCTCCGGCGGCGGTACACATGTCGGCGACGCCGTTGATGAAGGAGATCTTCATGCCGAGGTAGGCGTTGGCGGCGCCCTTGATGAGTTCGGCGGTGGCGGGGTCGGTGACGAACAGCGGGATCCCGTTCGCCAGGAGAGGCGCGTAGACCTGGCGCACAGCGTCCTCCGCGCGGACCGAGGGGACGCCGACGACGATCCGGTCCGGTCGCAGGGTGTCGTCGATGGCGTGGCCCTCGCGGAGGAACTCCGGGTTCCAGACGACCTCCACGTCCTCACCGGCCGGGGAGAGACGCGCGAGGAGTGCGCCGAGGTCGCGGGAGGTGCCGACGGTGACCGTGGACTTCCCGACGATCACGGTCGGGCGGGACAGGTGCGGGGCGAGGGCGCGGGCGGCGCCGAAGACTTGGCCGGTGTCGTAACTCCGTCCGTCCGCGTCGATCGGCGTGCCCACGGCGAGGAAGTGGATGTCGGCGAACTCGGCGGCTTCGACCAGGCTGGTGGTGAACCGCAGTCGCCCGGATGCGGTGTGGGTGGCTAGGAGTTCCGGGAGGCCCTCCTCGTAGATGGGGCACTCGCCGGCGTTGAGGCAGTCGATCTTCGCCTGGTCCAGGTCCACGCCGATGACCTCGTGGCCGATCTCGGCCATGGCAGCGGCGTGGGGGATGCCCAGGTGACCGCAGCCGATGACGGATACGCGCATGGGGTCGACGCTCCTTTCCTTGCCTCTCGCCCGCCCGGGGAGTCCGGGCCGGCCGGGTGCGTCACGCTAGCGTCACCACCCGGCGCGGCCCTCTTCGCGCAGGTCAATCAACCAGCGTGCTGTTTCAGGAGATTGACGAGTGCAGGCAGAGCCTCAGCGGCGGTCGCCCGGCACACCAGATCGCCGTCCTGGGGCCCTTCCAGCGGGTATGGCATGAACTGGCCGTCGTGCCAGAAGCCCTCTGGATCCAGGTAGACGATCTGCATGCCGCGAGCACGGGCGCGAGCCTGGACCTTGCGGCGGTCGGCGTGCAGGCCGACGACGAGGAGGGCCTTGGCGCCGTCGAGCCATTCGACATCGGGTACGGCCTGGTCGTAGCGGCGCATGAAGCACTCGTCGAGCCCGGCGCGCGCGGCGAGTACATCGAAGTTGTTGGTGATGACCGGACCGACGAGGTGCCCGGCGTCCTTCAGTTCCTTCAGTGCCCACATGGCTGGGGTCGGCTCGGCCAGGAAGCAGGCACGAAACATCTCCACGAATTCCGCCGTCTTCTCCTCCGGCTCCGTCAGCACCTCATGGAGGAGCGGGTCCGCTGTCGGGGAGAGGGTGAAGCGGTGCTCCCGCGGCTCGTGGCCCTGGCGGTCGGTGACCCGGTAGATCTCGTGGAGCCGGTGCAGGGGCGGGATTCCCGCTTCGACCGACGTACCGCATCCGATCTCCACCTGGAACGGTCGCAGGTTCGCGAGGACGGACAGGTCCGGCACGCGGGTCGGCGTGCCGGGGCGGTCTTTGAACCGGATTCCGGTGGAGAGCACGTTCCACGGCAGTTGCCGGACAGCGGGCGGCGGCGCGTAGGACACAGAGGCGATCTGCACGTCCAGGCTCCGGTAGCCGGCTGGGAGGGCGCGGCCCGCAGCGGCGTCCTGGGGGTGGACGTCGTGCTCGGTGATCCGGCACTTCAGATCCCGCCGTGTCCATAGGAATCCACCGGGAGCCTCCTTCCAGCCACCGGTGGCGAGCGAATCCCACAGGGCATCGTGGTGTGCGTCGATCTCGTCGGCCGGGGCGGATGCGGAGTGATAGAGGTACAGGTCGGTCAAGCCGATGGCCGGCGCAGCCGTCGTGGGCACCAAGCCGTACCGGTAGCGGTAGTGGATGATCCGTCGCCGGGCATCGTCGGAGGCCGCCCAGCCGGACTGGCCGGCGGTGGCCTTCTCCTGGGTGCGGCGCCAGATACCTTCCTCGATGTACCGGGGGCGATCGGCGTTGCCGAAGTACGTGTTCCAGACCTGCTGTTGGTCGGGGACGAGCTGGTCGATGACGACGTACGGGATGTCCATGATCCCTCCCTGGAGAATCACGCGTGGATGTTCCAGATGGCTGACGGGGTGCAGGCAGTCCCGCTCCGGGCGGCCGAAGCCGCGCTGAGAGCGACGGTTCTTCAGCGCCGCTCGACGAGAGAGCAGCGTGGGAGGCTCCGGCGGCCGAGCACGGGCAGGCGGTCCAGACGCCGGGAACGGCTTCAGCGGTCGGAGAGCAGGCTCGCGTCCGGTGCGGCGGCGGAGGGCCAGTGGCCACCGCTTCCGAGGAGCGGGCCGGCGTGCTCACGCAGTGCCCAGGCCGGGCCGACCAGGCCGGCTACGGCCAGGAACGTGAGCGCGATTTGGCCTCCTTGGCCGGACCGTGCGGTTCTGGACGCGGCGTTTCGAGCATGGCGGCGCCGAGCCACGGTCACGAGGTGCCGCCGAGGGTGCGTTCGTGGGCGTCGAGGAGGCGGCTGGTCTGCGCGTACAACCGCTCCAGCTCGGCAGCGGTGAGGATGAGCGCGCCGTCGAGGGTCGAGCCGTCATCGAAGTGGAACTTGACGGGAACCGACCCTTGCAGAGCCCTCGGGTCGTAGACCGCGTCCCGGCCGGCCAGCAGCGTGGCGTGGGTGGCCTGCACCGGCACGCGTCTGAGCGTCGTCCCGTCGGCGAGCGCGGTCCACTGGGTCCCGCCCCCGGGCGGGCGCAGGTGGTAGGTCGTGGCGGAGCCCTCACCAGGGATGGCGACCACGACCCCGACGCGGTCCTCGCGGGCGCTGTCGGTGGCGAGGTCGCCGAGCCGGGGAACGAAGGGAGCTGCCGTACCTAACCCGGCTCCCTGGGAGGGAAGGTGGGGAGAACGTCGTGGCGTCATGCCCTGAAGTTAGGGACAGGACAACCCTCGAATATGAGCCGGAGGAATACGACCTCTATCCGTCCAGGTGGAAGCGGTCGGACATGCGCCGCAGCTTCTCCCGCGTGGCTGCTCGTTCCGCGTAGACGATGCTGCGAAGCGTCGAACGGGCGATGGGGTGGTTCCGTACGAGTTGGGGCGCGATCCGCTCAGCCGTCTCCAACTCGGCCAGGGCCTTTCCCCGGTTCCCGTCCCACAGCCAGGCGCGCGCGACATCCATGTGGTGGTGTCCCTGACGGGAGTTGGGCAGCGAACCCACCAGTCCCGGGCTGGTACGGCGGTTTATCTCCAGTGCCTTCCCCTGCTTGCCCATTTCCAGGGCCACGCTGATCGCGTGGATCTGCACGTTCCCGGCGGAGAACGTCAGCGAATGCCGGTCGTACACCGGTGCCCCGACATACGCGTCCATGCGCTCGGCAGCAGCCTTCGCGTGTCCGATCCGGTCCTCGGCCTCCGAGGCGCGGCCGGCCCGGGCGGCAGAGACCGCAGCCCGCAGTTGCAGCGTGCCCCAGGCCCGCACGGCCAGCGGCTCGCCACGGTCGTACTCCTGCTCCACCGAGGTAATCGCCTTGTCCGAGAGCGTCAGAGCGTCGGCCCAGTCAGCCGTCGCCCACATGTCCCAGACCCTCATCCAGTCGGCGACGGCGGGCAGCACCGGATCTCCCGACAACCTGGCTGACCATGCGGCCCGCTCGCACGCCATGGCGACCAGTTCGGGGTGCCCGAGGGAGTGGGCGGCGGTGTGTGCGAACTTGCAGCACACGGCGTAGATGGCATACGCCTCCTCCCGCTCGTGCCCCTCCGACTCCTCCGCCAGGGCACGCGCCTCACGGAACAGGTCCGGGAGAACCCGGAGAATCGCCACGTTGGAGGCGGTGTCCCGCAGGCGGTGCAGCCGGGTTACCTCACGCCACAGCTGTGATGCGGGCCGCGGAGCCCCGTCGAAGACGGGGACGAGGTCGTAGCGGCGCAGCTCGCGCAGGATCGACGAGGCGGCAACCTGCCACTGGTTGTCGTCTGGGGAGCTGCTGTACGGCCGCCCGATCAGGTCGTTCGGATGGACGTGCAGCTCCGCGGCCACCTGGTTGAGCAGCCCGACCCGGTCCAGCTCGATCAGGCCACGTTCCATCTTCGACACCCAGCCCTGCGACTTCCCCAGGGCCGTCGCCAGGTCGGCCTGCGGCATACCCAACCGCAGCCTCGCCCTGCGGACGCGCTTGCCGATCTCCTCGGCTTCCTCCAGCATCAGGACACCTCCCGGCCGCCGGACGATCCGGCGCGACCGCCGGTCTGTCCGTACAGAGTTCGTCTTCAGCACGGTACCCATGACGCGGCTTGCGCGTGAGACGAGCTGCCGGGACAGGGCTGCCACGCCGTGTCCCTTGGTTTGCCGTTAGGGGCCAACACGAGGCAGGCGAACTTTTGCATTACCGGCGACCGGCCTGTCCGAGCCAGGTGCGCTGCTCTACGGCAGTGGATCATGTTGATGAGGAACACACCACGTCGCATTTCGCCGGAGGCAGCCAGTGACCGTCGTGACCGTCTTGCACCCGGGATCCATGGGCGCGGCGGTCACCGCCGAGCTTGTCACCGGCGGCCACGACGTGGTGTGGGTTTCCAAGGGCCGCAGCGAGAACACGTGGCGACGCGCGAGGGAGGCCGGAGCCATGGCCTGCGACTCCCTTGCGGAAGCGCTGTCCCGTAGCACCGTCGTTCTCTCGGTCTGCCCTCCGCAGGCGGCGGAGGACGTGGCAGCGGCAGTGGCTGCGCACGCCTTCGCTGGGGCGTACGTCGATGTCAATGCCATCAGCCCGCAACGCGTGCAGCGCATCGCCGAGGAGATCCGTCCCGGCTCCGAGGTCGTCGACGGCGCCGTCTTCGGTCCGCCGCCAGGTGAAGGGCGTAGGGCACGGCTCTATCTCGCAGGGGCCGGCCCCGTCGTCGACCTGGTGGAGCCGCTGTTCGCGAACTCCTCACTGGATGTGCGCCGGGCAGGCGAGGCCATCGGTTCCGCTTCCGCCCTGAAGATGGCCTTCGCCAGTTACCAGAAGGCCGCTCGTACTCTCGCAGGGGTCTCCCACGCGCTCGCACACGCCCATGGAGTCGGCGACCAGCTCACCGCTGAAGCCGAGATCATGGTCTCGGCGATCCTCTCCGATCCGGGGTACCTGCCGAGCGTGGCTGCCAGGGCCTGGCGCTGGGCTCCCGAGATGGAAGAGGTCGCCGATACTCTCCGGGCGGCCGACCTGCCCGCGGACATGGCTGAGGCTACGGCTCGGGCCCTTTCGTTCTGGGAGCAGGACAAGGACCAGTACGACTTGCCGGTCGCGCAGGTCCTCTCTCAACTCCGCTCGGGAAGAACCGCTTGACCCTGCTCCCGCTGAGAGTGCCTGCCCAGGGCTGATCACCTCCGGCGAGGCCGAGAGGTAGCGGTGGGTGTGGCCGGTGCCGCAGGCTGCGGGAGAGCTACGGGGCGTAGGACGGTGCTGCGTGCCTGTGCCGCCTGAGCTTGCCGGCTTGGAGCGGGCCTCTGCGAGAGCCGTTGTACGCGCCAGGCCAGTGTGCGTGCCGGGGAGCGGGCGTCGTCGAGGGCGCGTTCGTCCGCTGCCTGCTGCAACAGGCGTCCAGGATCGTGGCCTGCGGTCTCCGCGGCGGCCAATGCGGTGGTCAGCGCATCGGCGGCGGGGTCGGCGAGGACTTGGTCGGCGTGTGCGGGGGCGGCCTGGCGGATGAGCTGGGCGTACCGGACTGCGACCTTCTGAGGCGGTCGACGCTGGCCGGCGGCGAGCAGGTGCCCGGATGAGGTTCGGTCGTAGGCGGCCTGGAGGTGGAGCAGAGTCTGGTGGGCGGCTGCGGTCTGCTGGTTGTGCTGTCGCTGGTCGTGCCAGCGGGAGGCGGCGATGACGGCCAGGAGCGCGGCATCGAGGAACATCGCCAAAAGAGCTCCGTCCTTGGGTGATGGCTCGCGGAGCATGGCCTTCACAGCCCCGCGCAGCGCGCGGGCGTGGTGGTGTTCGGCATGGATACGTGAACGGGTTGCCCGTTCGAAGGCAGAGGCTGCCGCTCGGAGTTCGCTACGGATGTCCAGCGGTGCGGCGAGGGCCACGGCGTCGAGTGCTTCGCCGAGGGCGGCCAGGTGGGCCTGGGCGGCTTCGGCGTCGGGCTGGCCGAGGTGGTGGGGGATGCGTTCTGTGGCTGCGGTGGCTTGGTGCCATGGGTGCGTCCGTAGATGCCCGTTGGGATTGCTGGCAGGGATGGCTGCTGCGGCGAGACGGCTCTGGACCTTGGGGAGGGAGAGGTCTGGTGACAGCTCGGAGCCGGAGAACCACACCGGTTCTCCTTCGGTGTTCGTGTCGTCTTCCAGGGCGACTTTGTAGCCGCGTGGTTCTCCGGAGGGAAAGTGCAGGACCTCGACGAGGACGCCGTTGGTGCGGGTGAGTAGGCCGAGGAACTCCTCGGTGGTGGTGGCGGCAGCCGCTGCTGTGCGGACGAGGGTGCGCAGGCGGATGCGGGCGGGCTTGTCGTGGCCGGTGCGGCGGGCCTTCTCCTGCTCGGCGCGGGTGGGCCGTTTCGCGGCGGTGCGGTCTCCGCGTACGACTTGGAAGAGGCCGTATTCCTTCTCGACGGCTGCGAGTTCGCGGTCGGCGGTGAGGTAGTCGTTCCAGTGTCGTGCGGTGCGCAGGTCGCCTCGGATCTTGGTGGCGGCGATGTGGATGTGGTCGTTGGCATGCCGGACGGCGACCCAACGGCAGCCGTCCGGATCGTCTGTCGGGGCGATGCCGGTTGCTGTGACGACACGGCGGGCGATGTCCGCCCATTCGGCGTCGTCGAGTATGCGGTCGCCGGGTGCTGCGCGGACGGAGCAGTGCCACACGTGCTGCTTCGGGGCCCGGCCGAGTCGCCTGGCCTGCTGGACGCGTAGGTCGAGGTCGGCCACGAGGAGCTTCTTCGTGGCGGCGGTGTCGTCGGTGCGGCCGGGGTCGGGTGCGAAGCCGTCCCAGGAGGCGACGAGGTGCGGGTCGGTGTGTTCGTTGGCCCGACCGGGGCCGTAGAGGTAGCGGATGAGGCCGGCTGTGCTCTTGCCGCTGCTGATCTTCGCGATCACCGTGGCCCCTTTGTGGCGGCGGCCTGATTGGTGGCTGCTGCGATGTGGCGGACGGCGGTGCCGGCCGTGTCGAGGACGCGTTCCGCATGGTCGAGGAGTGCGGTGTCCCCAGGGTGTGGACGGTCGCCGGAGTTGAGCTTCTTGGCGATCTGGTTGATGTTGTGGCCGATCTTGGAGACCTCACCTCGGAGGGCGGTGAGTTCGTCGATGTAGTCGTCGAGCTGGGTGCGCTGACCAGGCAGCGTGAGGTCTCCGTGGATGTGGGCCATGACGACGGCGCCGACGTAGTGGGCGGCGGCGATGTTCAGCGAGCGGGCCACGGTGAGGATCGCTGTTTTCTCGTCGGTGCTGTAGCGGACGTCCACGCGTTCCTTGCGCTGGGTCTCTTTGCGCTGACGGCGGCGGGCGACTCGGTGCAGTGCGGCGGCTTGGGCGGCGCGCTGCGGCAGCACGGTGCGGGTGGTGGTGTCGACAGGCTTGTTCCGGTCGGGCGCCCCCTGGCGCCCGAGCTCCTCCGCCACCCCCGGGGCGGAGGCATCTGCGTTGGACCGGCCCGTGGACGGTCCAACGCCATACCTTGCTCCGCCTGATGCCGGAGTGGAGGTGGTCTGCTGCTGCGCCGACGAGGGCTCGCGGACGGGCCTGTACATGAGGGCTCCTGCAAGCGGTGGTGGAGGGAGAGGGCCCGTTCCTCCGGTGCTGATTCATGGGAGGAACGGGCTGGGGTGCTGTGGGGTGCGAGGTTCAGTCGGCGCTTGTGGTGACGTCGAGTTCGGCCTGCAGCAGGTCCTTGACCTTGTCCAGGCGGGCGCGTGACATGCCGAATCCGTTGCCCCGGATTGCCTTCTCGACGTTGCGGCGGGAAACGCTGTTGCCTCGTCCGAGGGGAGCCGTGCGGCCGATGGCCACGGCCTGCTCCAGGGAAACGCTCGACTGCTTGCCTCCCGGCTTACCGGGCTGCTGCGGCACATCGGTGTCCGTGTCCGTGGCGTGTGGTGGCGCGAGCTTACCGATGGTGTGTTCCGCGCGGGGTTCGTGGCGGTCGCCGCTGTTGTGGCGGTCGGTGGCTGTGGGGCGTCGGGCGACGAGGAGGTAGAAGTGGACGGCTCCGGCCAGGGCGAGCGGGGCGATGGCGGAGATGACTCCGACGGTGATGTCGTCGAGGGCGAGGTTGGTGTGGCGGGTCTGCTGGTTGAGGCGGACGGCGTGCAGGACGTTGGCCCAGATGCTTGTGGCGGTGGCGACGCCGACCAGGGCGGAGACGTAGAGGCGGGCGGACAGGGGGGCGGTCCGCAGGATGAGCAGGGCGCCGATCCCGATGGCGATGAACCCGTCAATGACGAGCGGGAAGGCATAGGTGAGCGCCCGGTGGATGTGGCTGGCGGCGGCCATCTGACGCAGCGCGTCGTAGGACAGTGCGAAGGCGGCCACGGCCAGCAGCGACACGCCCGTGCGGATCGCGGTGGCCAGTGGCAGCGGGGCAGACGGTGCCGCGGTGATGGCGGGGGAGGACAAGGGGAAATGCTCCAGAGTGCGGGGTGCGGCTGAGGTGGCCCTGAGGGCGGGGGACCCGTCACGACTCGTCGCGTGCCTGGTCAGGGCTGGTACGAGTGCGGCGGTAGTGACGAGTCGACTCGTCACCGGACCGCGACTCGTCACCGCGCTGACCTGCGCGGAGACGGGTCGTGACGGGTCGTGCCGGGTCAGGCCCCGGTCGTCGTTTCGGGTGTGGGCTCGGGGCAGTAGCGGGCCCAGGAGTCGGCGAACTGCAGGCGGGTGAAGCCTCGGGCCTGAACGTTGCCGTGGAAGCGGCGGGTGACCGAGCTGATGTCGTACTCCTTGAGCAGGAGTTGCAGGCCCCGAGGGGTCAGTCCGTGGGTGGTGTACTCCGCCCAGGGCATTTCGTCGTCCTGGTTGAGGATGTCGAGGAGCCGGCTGGTGCGGAGTGCCGGCGGGTTGCCTTCAGTGGTGAAGGCGCGGCGGATGTCGGCCAGGAGGCGGATGCCCAGGCTGCTGCGGTCCTGGTCGTGCTCGGCTTCGTGCTTGGCCATGATCTGGCAGGCGGTGCGGGCGAGGTCCGGCCATGCTCCGCCGGCGAGATCGGCGACGCTCACCAGCGGCTGCCAGGTGTCGGCCGCCCGGTCTTCGACCGGCATGGCCGGTGTCAGCTCCATCGCCTCGGCGTGCAGGGGAGTCAGCCAGGCGACGAGCCGGTCACGTAGCGCGTGGAGCGGCGGGGTGTCACGGAAAGTACGGAACTCCGCCACCTTCTCGCCCGGCCTGCGGCGCCGCATCCGGATCACGATCGACCGGTCCATGATCGTGTCCGGCAGGTCGCCGATGCCAGCGAGGGCCGCCATGGCGAACGTGGGGAACCTCGAGACCTCGTGGTTGGGTCCGGAAACCCGCAGGGTGGGGCGGTTGCGCTGGTGCCCCGCGTTGAGCAGGCCGCGCATCTCCTCGTTCTTCTCCGCGACCTTCGCGGAGCCGAAGAGAGTGTCGGCCTCGTCGACCAGCAGGGTGGGCGGTGTGGCGGTGATCGACCGGAACACCGCGGCGGCCGACGCGTTGACCGTGATCAACGGATCGTGAACGCTCTCGGTGATCACGTCCAGCAGCCGCGACTTGCCGCACCGCTTCGCCGGCCCCACGACGGCCAGTCGCGGAGCGTGCTGCCACGCCGTCTGCAAGTGCGTAGCCGCAACCCACAGGGTCACAGCTGTGAAAGCCTCCCCGCTCGGCAGTACGACGTAGCGGCGAATCTGCTCCCGCAGCTCCGCGAGCACCGCCTCGCCCTCGGACGCCGGAGCAGGTTCGGGCTCCTCTGCGGGCGGCGGTACGGGTTCGGCGGGGCGGCCGGGTATGGCCACCGGCGGCCATACGGCGGCGGTGTCCGGAAGGGATGGCGTGCTCTGGGCGGGATCGTCCATACTGGACATGTAGCTCCTCCGCTTGCGGGCCAATGGGACGGCAATCCCGGCCTCGCAGGTCAGTCGTTCAGGGATGGGCGGCATGAGGTTTGCGCTCTGAGCCCCTCGGTGTTGGGTCACCGGGGGGCTTTTTGTATGTCGGGGCTGGTTGAAGGCATGCCTCAGCGGATCGGTGCGGTCTGCTGGGGTGCTTTACAGTACCACGGACTATGCGGATCGCATAGAGCTATGCGATCCGCAGAACGGATGCTAATCTTGTTCTATGCCGCACAACCGGCGGTACACGCAGCGAACGGGAGGAGGGGGCGATGCCGGATGACGAGGGAAACCCTGAGGGCGTGCTCCTCAGCGGTGAGGAAAACGCCGCTGTGCGGGTCAAACTGGAGCGCGAGAAACGCGGCTGGAGCACCACCACGCTGTCCGACCGCATGAACGACGTCGGCTTCGACATGAACCCG
Source organism: Streptomyces brevispora (assembly GCF_007829885.1). Taxonomy (NCBI): domain Bacteria; kingdom Bacillati; phylum Actinomycetota; class Actinomycetes; order Kitasatosporales; family Streptomycetaceae; genus Streptomyces; species Streptomyces brevispora. Next base: position 2,824,326 of record NZ_VIWW01000001.1, on the reverse strand, counting down.
TCTGCGGTCTGGCGCATCGAGAACCGCAAGCGCCGGATCAACCTCGATGAGGCCATCGGCTTCGCCGAGATCTTCGGCGTCCCGCTCAGCAACTTCGTCGGGCCGCCCAGCCTGGCGACCATGGGCCGGGCCATGGAGCTGATCGACAACGTCGTTGCCGCCTACAGAGCCTCCAACCGTGCCAACCATGAGGCGCGGAAAGCTCGCGACCAGCTCGACGCCTATCTTGCCGACCACCCGGACATCCGTAAGGAGGCTGACGTGATGGTCTCCAACGCCATCGCCACCGAACTGATGAAGAGCAACGAAGAGTACGGGCCTGCCTCCGACGCATAGCGGCCCACTCCACCTGGCGCAGCGGGAACGCAAACCCTTGCTGTGGCCGTCCTGCCCATCCCATCCCTGAACGACACGAGGCCAGGCGCGGGGTTGCCGCCCCATCCGCCGGCCGGAACCGGAGCACTCACTTGCGCCCTTCGGCGATACCGCACGCCCCCGTTCAGCCCCCGCGACCGCAGGGGGAGGTGACCACTACCGACACCCTCCTCACCGTGGAGCAGGCAGCCGAGCGCCTGGGCACCGGCGTGCGCTTCATCCGGCGACTCATCCAGGAGCGCCGCATCCGCTACGTCAAGCTCGGCAAGCCCGTACGGATCCCTGAGAGCGCCATCGCCGCGTACATCGAGGAGCGCACCGTTCCGACTCTCGGCGACGCGCGTTCCCGCTTCGGGAAGGCAGCCTGATGGCCGTCCGTAAGCCGCAGCGGCGGCGCGAGTTCGGCACCGTTCGTCAGCTCCCGTCAGGGCGGTGGCAGACGCGCTACTGGGCTCCGGACGGCAGCCGTCGCACCGCCCCGGAGACCTTCGAGACGCGTACCGAGGCCCAGACCTGGCTCACGCTCATCCAGGCCGACATCGAGCGCAAGCACTGGGTTGATCCCGACGCCGGCTCGATCAACTTCGAGACGTACGCCATGAAGTGGGTCGAGGAACGCGGGCTCTCCGCCACCACGGAGGAGCTGTACCGAAGGCTCCTGCGCCTGCACCTGCTGCCCGCATTCGCCTCGGTGAATCTGGATGGCATCACGCCGCCGGGCGTGCGCACCTGGCGGGTCGAGCGGCTGGGGGCTACCGGTGCGACGACTGTCGCCAAGTCCTACCGCCTTCTCAAGGCCATCATGGAGACGGCGGCCGACGACGAGCTGATCCGCCGCAACCCCTGCCGGATCAGGGGCGCCGGCAGCGAGAAGGCCAAAGAACGCCCGACGGCCACCGTCGAACAGGTCGACGCGCTCGCCGACGCCATGGGGCCGAGGTGGCGGCTGATGGTCTACTTCGGTGCCTACGGGCCCATGCGCCCGGAGGAGCAGGCCGCCCTTCGGCGGCCCGACGTCACCCTCGAATCCCTCGCGGTCAAGATCCGCGACGCCGCACCCGAGCTGACCACCGGGCGTCGCGTCGAAGGCGACACCAAGTCGGCCGCGGGAAGGCGAACCGTCTTCCTGCCCGCCTTCCTGTACATCGAGGTGAAGCGTCACCTCGATTGGTACGCCGAGAAGGAACCCGACGGGCTCCTGTTCGTCGGGGAGAGGGGCGCACCCTTCCGCCGGTCCACCTTCGGCCGCAAGTGGCGCAGGGCTCGGACCAAGGTCGGCCTGCCGGAGGGCTTCCGCTTCTACGACCTCCGGCACACCGGCCACACCCTGTCCACCCAGTCGGGCGCCACGCTCAAGGACACGATGGTCCGCGCCGGCCAGTCTTCGGAGAAGGCTGCGCTGATCTACCAGCACTCTGACGCCGCGCGGCAACGGGAGGTGGCGTCGGGGCTGGATGAGCGGGTGCGCTCCCAGCGCATGCAAGCCTCTCAGCACAAGGAATGACGAGCGACAGAGCATTACGACGGGCCCAATTGCCTGCGGTGCGGCAGCCGACTGACCGCATCTGCCATGATCTCGCGTCGCGCCAGGTGTAGATGGGGCGGGCCTCTGCGGTGGCTCGCCCCATCTCAGTTCGGCGGCTTGGTGGTGCGCGCCCTATTGAGAGAACAGCGAGAACACTCCAAGGCACAGGGTCATCGTGGCGACAAACGCGCCGCCTCCAGCAGTCAACGCGACGAGGAGGCTTTCCTTGGCGGCGTAGAAGACAAACGCTGTCGCAAGGGCGACCACGAGGGACAACAGCACGGCGATGATGACAAGCATCAGTCGGGTCTTGAAGCTCGGTGGCATGCGGGTCTACCAATCCAGCTCGCGGTGGTCGATTCCGGGGCAGGTCAGCCTCAGCTCGACCACCTGTTAACAGTGGCCAATAGCTGAGGACCTGCCGACGTTTCAGATCCGCGCGGAGCCGACCCGCAACTACCGACTGCCTCCAAGATGTTGTGAGCGGATCTCCGCGGTGCTGAGGGTTTCGAGTGTTTCCGTTCTCCTGGCACGTCGACCCAGGGGAACGAAGACCTTCGACAGGGATTCCCGCCCCTGCCGCCGACCTCATGCTCGTCTTGCTTGAGCCCACCCATCGTGGCACGCCGGAAGCGGCCCGTGCGGTCAATCTGCCGAGATCGAGGTGGGCCAAGGTCTGGTGGTGAACTCGATCTGATCCTTCACGGCGCAGCACCGACCTTGTTCTGGCAGAGAGTGCTCAACATTGTTCAATCGCGGAACCGCGGTGGCCCTGTCCTGCCATTCTTGGATGCGTGACTTACGTCGTGACTGTGGATACCCGGATCCCCGAGGGCGCTCCGGAAATGGACCCTCTGCAACGTGCGGGTGCAGTTTCCCTGCTTGAGCAGGGCTTTGCGTCGGTCGATGCCATCGAAGGACCCGACGGTCTGGAAGTCGATCTCCTCGACTCGATCGTGGCGGTGTACCCCGGCGGGGCCTTGTTGAAGGTCTTCGTTGATGCTCCATCGCTGGAGCTTGCCGAGGACGCTGTCGGATCCGTTGTGGGAGAGCTCCTTGATCGTTCGGAGCTGTTGTCGGAGTGGACCGTCGACCGGTACGAGGTTGAATTGCACCCCGAATCGATGAAGGAGAACCTCGACGCGGCGGGTGGTCCTAATGTGCCACCTGACGACCCGGCCACCCGTAGAGCTCGTCATACTCAGCCAGCGCAAGGCCCGGGTTCCGAGCCTAGGGCCGAGACGGATCAGGCTGCCGAGAGTGCGGCCATGTGCGTCACGCTTAGCTCCATGGCCGGCGAACTGAGAGCCTTCGGCCCCGACATGTTCGGGGTCATCGGCGACGAAGACGGAGAGAACAACGGGGAGGATGACTTTGCCTTCGGCGTCTCTGCGGAGGACGCCGGGCTCGCAGCCGGAGCGCTGGTACACGGCACTCATCTGCTCGTGGATGAACTCTTCCAGGACCTGCAGACCCTCACTCAGCATCGGACAACCGTTGCCGAGAGCGAGCGACCGTTCTGGCTCCTCGAAGGGCTTCCGGGCCGCTACGCGCTGCAGTACAGCGCCTCCTTCACACGCCGATTCCTTGTCACAGCGATCACGCTGACCACCCGCTTCACTCATGGCTCTTTCCAGCAGCTCAGCTGTGTCGCGGAGGAACTGGTACTGAGACTGCTGCTGGAACAGGCGAAGAGCACCCTGGACCTATACGGGTTGCTTGACTCGGGTACTTCGTCAGCGCTCGACTCATTTGCCGACCAGGTCTATGAGGACATGGACCACGAGTGGCTGTACGACGATGCGGCGGACGGGATTGATGAGGAACCGGCGCTTGCATCCCTGGGGATCGCGCCGATGGGCATCAAGAGTTGGTTCACCCCCTTCAACGAAGGCAGGTACGTCCATCCCTACGCGTTCGATGCCCAAGAGGGCGCCGGGAAAGAGGATGAGGCAGGAACGTAGGAGCCCGTCGGTGCTGCCACTTCGCGCGCAGGTGGCGCCCACCAAAACGCGGCAGGTGTGATGCGCGCCACGGTGGGAGCCAGAAGGGCGCCTCCGGCTTTCGGCTGCTGGATGAGGGCTGCCTCATGCCCTCTGGATGCGGGTTCCTGCGACTTGGGGCACGCGGAGGGCACGTCATCCACTAAGAGGTCTAGACAACAAGAAAGGCCCCGGTCGCTGACCAGGGCCTTAATCAAAGAGCGGGTGACGAGAATCGAACTCGCGCTCTGAGCTTGGGAAGCTCATGTTCTACCATTAAACTACACCCGCGTAACGCACTGGTTGACCAGCGGCGCATCGTCACACACTGTACCCCATCGAAGACCCCGCGAGGCGTGAGCCCAGGTGTGGGACGGGATGGATGTGTGTCGTGGGGAGAGGGCGATGCGGGTGGGTGGGGCGGGAGTTGGGGGCGTAGCGTGGGTGGTCGGAGTGCCGTGTGGAGTCGCGTCCTGTTCATCCCCTAATGTGGCTTTCTCGTCCACTGCTTGATGGGGAAGGGACTTGATGGACTCCATGGAGCGCACCGTCGTCCGCTGTGCCGAAGGGCATGTTTTCGCTGCCGCCTCGTTCCCGATGCAGCAGCTCGGGTCCGGGCGGATCGGTCCCGGGCGGCTTCTCCGCTGTCCTCGTTGCGCCAGGTTGCGGCATGCCGTGCCTGTGGTGTTCGAGGAGCGGTAGAGCTTCCGGGAAGACGGCGACAGGCGCGCGGGGCGGCCCGATGTGGGTGGGTCCGCGCGTTCTGCGTATCCTCGGTGGGTGCTTCTCTCAGACAAGGACATCCGGGCCGAGATCGACGCCGGACGCGTACGTATTGATCCGTTCGATACGTCGATGGTGCAGCCGTCGAGCATCGATGTGCGGCTCGACCGCTACTTCCGGGTGTTCGAGAATCACCGTTATCCGCACATCGATCCGGCTGTTGAGCAGGCCGATCTGACCCGCACCGTCGAGCCGGACGGGGACGAGGCGTTCATCCTGCACCCCGGTGAGTTCGTGCTCGCCTCGACGTACGAGGTCATCTCGCTGCCCGACGATCTTGCGTCGCGGCTGGAGGGCAAGAGTTCACTCGGCCGGCTCGGGCTGGTGACGCATTCGACGGCCGGGTTCATCGATCCCGGGTTCTCCGGGCACGTGACCCTCGAACTGTCGAATCTGGCGACGCTGCCGATCAAGCTCTGGCCGGGGATGAAGATCGGCCAGCTGTGCATGTTCCGGCTGAGTTCTCCGTCGGAGTTCCCTTACGGCTCCGAGCGGTACGGGTCGCGATACCAGGGGCAGCGCGGTCCGACCGCGTCGCGTTCGTACATGAATTTCCATCGGACGCAGGTGTGATGCCCGATGAGCGATGACGCGCGGGAGAACCTGACGTACGACGGGTTCGGGCATGCCGTGCGGGAGCTGGCGCAGGCCGTGGCCGATGACGGGTACGAGCCGGATGTGGTGCTGAGCATCGCGCGTGGCGGGGTCTTTGTCGCGGGCGGGCTGGCGTACGCGCTGGACTGCAAGAACATCCACCTGGTGAACGTGGAGTTCTACACCGGGGTGGGCACCACGTTGGAGATGCCGGTCATGCTGGCGCCCGTGCCCAACGTCGTCGACTTCTCGCGCAAGAAGGTCCTGATCGCCGACGATGTCGCCGATACCGGGAAGACGCTCAAGCTGGTGCGGGACTTCTGTATCGATCATGTCGCCGAAGTGCGCTCCGCGGTCATCTACGAGAAGTCGCAGTCGCTCGTGAAGTGCGAGTACGTGTGGAAGAAGACCGATCGCTGGATCAACTTCCCCTGGAGCGTGGACAAGCCCGTCGTGCGGCGCAACGGGCAGGTTCTGGACGCCTGAGCCGGATCCCGCGTCGGACGTGGAAGACCCCCGGGGCCTCATGGCTCCGGGGGTCTTCTCAGGTCGGGACGGTCGCGGTCAGATCGTGCCCAGTTTGAGGAGCGATACCAGCGCGATCAGCTGGATCGCACTCGCACCCAGCGCCTTCGGCCACGGCAGGTCGTGGGACTTGCTCACCATGGAGGTGAAGAGGGCCGCCGCGGCCAGCCAGGTGACCCAGCCGAGGATCTGGACCAGGGAGTTCTCGCCGCCGAGGAACAGCGCGAAGATCAGGCGGGGGGCGTCCGTGATCGACATGATCAGCATGGAGAGGCCCACCGTCGGCTGCCAGGCGCCGTCGCCGCCCAGCTGGCGGGCCAGTGTGTGGGTGACCGCGCCGAGCACCAGGCCGCCGATCACGAAACCGAGGCCCGTGATGATGACGTAGGGGATGGCGTTGCCGACCGGGGCGTGGATCGCGTCGTCGCGGGCCTGGTCGAAGCCGAACAGTGCCAGCAGGCCGTAGAGGAACGTGACGATGAGCGCCGGGCCCCAGACGGGGTAGTCGCGCATCTGCCAGAACGTCGGGCCGGGGCGCGTCACGATGCCGCTCAGCAGCTGCTTCCAGTGCAGGCGCGGGCCTGCGGGCTGGGCGGGGGCCTGGCCGGCGCGGTAGGTGTTGCCGTCGCCGTAGGGGTCCTCGTTGATGCTGAAGGCCTGGGTGTGGCCCGGGTTGTTGGCGTACGGGTCGCCCTGGTGCGGCTGCTGGGGGTGCTGGGGATAGTGAGGTTGGTTGGGCTGGGGGTACGGGTCGGCGAAGTACTCCGGCTCGTCGGCTCCGGCGCCGTGGTAACCGCCGCCCGGGTGGTAGCCGCCGTTGTGCGGGGCGCCGCCGTGGTGCGGGGCGTTGTTTCCTCCCGTCGGCGGCCATGGCTGCTGCCCGTACGGCGGTGGTGCCTGATTGCCGTACGGCTGCTGCCGCGGTTGCTGCTGCGCTTGCTGCGGGGTGCGGTTGTCCCGGCCGCGTCCGATCCTGAATCCAGCCACGTAATCGAACGTACCTGGTCCGTCCGGGTCGGGTGGGAGCGCCGGGGGAACTGGCCCGCCTTTGCGGCCTAGCTGTGACATCCCCTGGGGGGAACCCTGAGGGAACCCTCGGGGTTGTGCGCCGGGCCCCCGGGACGTGCCCGAGGGGCGTGCGGGGCGTGTGGTCAGCCCGCGCCGAACAGCGCGCTGGTGAACGTGATCAGCGGGCGGTCCGGGGTGGCCGCCGGGTACAGCGCGATCAGGTCCGCCGTCTCGCCGCGGTGGGTGCGCACGACCGTGTCCGGCTTCTTGTCGCCGTCGAAGTCCGCGTAGCGGATGAGGAGGGTCGTTTCCGTGGGGGCGGTGGAGGACACCTTGCCGGGCAGTGGCGCCGCCGGGAGGCCGTGGGCCGGGGCCTTGAAGCGGTACGGGCCGCCCGGCCGGCCCGGTCCGTCGGGGCTGCCGAGCAGCAGCGTGCCCTTGGCGGCGGTACCGGGCTCGTGGGGGCGGGCGGAGTACACCAGGTCGTCGTAGCCGTCGCCGTTCGTGTCCGCCCGGGGCTCGGGGGCGGACAGCGCGGGGCCGGCGCCCGGGACGGTGCCGCCGACGGCGTGCGGGCGGCCGTCGCGGGTGAAGGGGCCGCGCAGGAAGCTGAACCGGCCCGAGCTCGCCGTCACGGCCAGATCGGGCTTCCCGTCACCGTCGAAGTCGCCGCAGACGGGGTGGTCGGGCCACTCGTTGCCGAAGCGGGCCCGGTCCGGTATGCGGAGCGCGACCGCCCTGCCGGTGAGGCCCTCGGGGGAGCCGAAGAGGATCTGCAGCGGCACGGGCGGGCGGCCGATGCCGTCGTACGGGGGGTCGGTGGCCACGATCAGATCGGTGAAGCCGTCCTGGTCCAGGTCGCACGAGGCCTCCGCGTCGAACGCCGAGGGGAGGATGCCACCGACCTTGGCGGCGTTCGCGTGCGCGCTGAGCAGTCGGCGTACCGACGGGTCGAGGCCCCGGGACGCGGAGCCGTACACGATGCCGATGCCGGCGTCGTCGCCGTGGCTCTCGGTCGCCGGCTTCACCAGGTTGTTGAGGACGAGGTCGCGGTGGCCGTCGCCGTTGAAGTCGTCGGGGGTGTGGCTGCCGCTGCCGCGCGGTACGGGGTGGCGCTCCGTGCCCGCCAGGCCGGAGAGGGCGGTGGGCGGGGTGTCGCCGTTCTTGTCGGGCCCGGGGGGCGGGGAGCCCGCGCAGGCCGTCAGGAGGAGCGCGCAGGCGCAGCCGGCCGCAGCGGTGGCCGTCGCCCTTGCGATACGTATCCGCACTGGAGTACCTCGTCCGTCTCGTGCATCCCGTACGCCTGTCCGTCTCGCACGCCTTGTCCGTCTCGTACGTCGCGTCCGGCCGGGTTCGGTCGCGTCCGTCCGGGGCTTCCCGTACGGCTCGTGCGGCTCGTGTGGCTCGTACGTCTCGGTCGCCCTTCGGTGCGCACCCGTCCCGGTGGCCGCCCCACATGATGCGTCACGGGGCGGGAAAGCAGAAGCGGCCGGTCCTGCCCCCGAGGCAGGTCCGGCCGCTTGTGCACCGCGGTGACGCGGTACGGGTTGTTTCTCCCGTTGTTTCTCCGGTTGATTCTCCGGCTGTTCCGCCGTTACTTCGCCGGTTCCGGCTCCGGCGCGTCCGCCGGTTCCGGCTCGCCCGCCGGATCGGTGGGGACCTTCACGGAGTCGAGCAGCAGCTGCGAGACGTCGACCACCTGGATCGACTCCTTCGCCTTGCCGTCGTTCTTCTTGCCGTTGACCGAGTCGGTCAGCATGACGAGGCAGAACGGGCAGGCAGTGGAGACGATGTCGGGGTTGAGGGAGAGGGCCTCGTCGACGCGCTCGTTGTTGATGCGCTTGCCGATCCGCTCCTCCATCCACATCCGGGCACCGCCGGCGCCGCAGCAGAAGCCGCGCTCCTTGTGGCGGTGCATCTCCTCGTTCCGCAGACCCGGGACCTTCGCGATGATCTCGCGCGGGGGCGTGTAGATCTTGTTGTGACGGCCCAGGTAGCAGGGGTCGTGGTACGTGATCAGACCCTCGACCGGTGTCACCGGGATCAGCTTGCCCTCGTCCACCAGGTGCTGGAGCAGCTGCGTGTGGTGGATGACCTCGTACTCGCCGCCGAGCTGCGGGTACTCGTTCGCGATGGTGTTGAAGCAGTGCGGGCAGGTCGCGACGATCTTCTTCGAGGCCTTCGACTTCTTGGTCGAGTCGTCCTCGTCGTCCTCGCCGAACGCCATGTTCAGCATCGCGACGTTCTCCTGGCCGAGCTGCTGGAACAGCGGCTCGTTGCCCAGGCGGCGGGCCGAGTCACCCGTGCACTTCTCGTCGCCGCCCATGATCGCGAACTTGACGCCCGCGATGTGGAGGAGCTCCGCGAAGGCCTTCGTCGTCTTCTTGGCTCGGTCCTCCAGGGCGCCCGCGCAGCCGACCCAGTACAGGTAGTCGATCTCCGAGAGGTCCTCGACGTCCTTGCCGACGATCGGGACCTCGAAGTCGACCTCCTTGGTCCACTCGACGCGCTGCTTCTTGGCGAGCCCCCAGGGGTTGCCCTTCTTCTCCAGGTTCTTGAGCATCGTGCCCGCCTCGGACGGGAACGCGGACTCGATCATCACCTGGTAGCGGCGCATGTCGACGATGTGGTCGATGTGCTCGATGTCGACCGGGCACTGCTCCACGCACGCACCGCAGGTGGTGCAGGACCAGAGCACGTCAGGGTCGATGACGCCGTTCTCCTCGGCGGTCCCGATGAGGGGGCGCTCGGCCTCCGCGAGGGCGGCCGCGGGGACGTCCTTGAGCTGCTCCTCGGTCGCCTTCTCGTTGCCCTCCATGTCCTTGCCGCCGCCGGCCAGCAGGTACGGGGCCTTGGCGTGCGCGTGGTCGCGCAGGGACATGATCAGGAGCTTCGGGGAGAGCGGCTTGCCGGTGTTCCAGGCGGGGCACTGCGACTGGCAGCGACCGCACTCCGTGCACGTGGAGAAGTCGAGGATGCCCTTCCAGGAGAACTGCTCGACCTGGGAGACACCGAAGACGTCGTCCTCGCCCGGGTCCTCCCAGTCGATCTCCTTGCCGCCCGACGTCATCGGCTGCAGCTCGCCGAGCGCGACCGCTCCGTCGGCGTTCCGCTTGAACCAGATGTTCGGGAAGGCGAGGAAGCGGTGCCAGGCGACACCCATGTTGGTGTTGAGCGCGACCGTGATCATCCAGATCAGCGAGACGCCGATCTTGATCATCGCGGTGAAGTAGATGAGGTTCTGCAACGTGCCGAGCGCGAGTCCCTTGAAGGCGAGGACCAGCGGGTACGAGACGAAGTACGCGGCCTCGTAGCCGTCGACGTGGTGGATCGCGCCCTCGAGACCGCGCAGGGTCAGGATCGCCAGGCCGATGACGAGGATGACGTACTCGACGAAGTACGCCTGCCAGGCCTTCGAGCCCGCGAACCGTGACTTGCGGCCGGCCCGGGAGGGCAGGTTCAGCAGTCGGATGGCGATCAGCACGAGAATGCCGACCGTCGTCATCAGACCGATGAACTCGATGTACATCTCGAACGGCAGCCAGTCACCGATGACCGGCAGGACCCAGTCGGCCTTGAAGAGCTGCCCGTACGCCTGGAGCAGCGTCGGAGGCAGCGTCAGGAAGCCGATGGCGACGAACCAGTGCGCGAAGCCGACGATCCCCCACCGGTTCATCCGGGTGTGGCCGAGGAACTCCTTGACCAGGGTGATCGAGCGCTGTTTCGGGTTGTCGGTGCGACTGCCGGCCGGGACCGGCTGTCCGAGCGTGACGAACCGGTAGATCTGCGCGACGGCTCGGGCGATGAGCGCAACGCCGACCACGGTCAGCACCAGCGACACGATGATCGCGGCGAGTTGCATTTGGGGGCTCCTCGGGCCTGCGAGGGTGGGATCCAGGGTCTACTGGCGAGTACTGGTGAGGTACGGGCCGGTATCGGAATTACTAAGCAGTAACTTAATCAGTCTGTGCTGACACTATCCACTTATTCCGCCACGCTGTAGTTGGCCGGGCGGTGATCTGTGTCGCTCGGGTCCGCCCGGCCGCGCCGGGCGAGGCCGCGGAGCCCGGCGCGCAGCGGTCCGTGCACGGCCTCCGTCAGGACGGCCAGGTCCAGCGCGAGCCGGTGGTGCTCGGCGTAGTGCTGGTCGAGGAGGTCCGCGTCGTCCCACGGCATCGTGGAGCGGCGGCGTACCTGCGCGAGGCCGGTCAGTCCGGGCTTCACTTCCTGCCGCCAGTGTCGCGCACCGGCGGCCCGGTCCGGTTCGCCGCCCGGCGTGAGCGGTTCGGGGCCGACCAGGGAGAGCTCGCCCCGTACGACGTGGGGCAGCCGGGAGAGCACGTCCAGCCGCAGCCGCCGGGTGCGCAGCGACCGCAGCGTGAAGGGCCTGCCGGCCAGCCCCGTGCTCGGGGAGCGCGTCAGTACGCCGCCGGGGTGCCGCTGGGCGGCGAGGGCGAGCGCGGCCGCCGCGAGGACGGGGGCGGCCAGGAGCAGGAGGGCCGAGCCGAGGAGCAGGTCCAGGGTGCGTTTGGCGGTGGGGCGCGGCAGGGGCGCCGAGGTCAGCGCGCGCAGGGCTGCGAGGGAGCTCGCCGTGCGGGGCGGCCCCGACGGCTGTCGCGGATGCTTCGCGGGTCTGCGTTCCGGCCGCCGCCACTGACCTGACCTCTGCCACTGTCCTGACCTCTGACCCGACCTCTGTCCTGGCCTCTGCCTCTGCATCTGCATCGTTCGCACCTGCCTGGGATGGGCTGCTGGGACCGGCTGCCGGACCGGCCGCCGGGAGTCGGCGGATCGGGTGCCGGTTTTGCGCGTCTCACGGCATTTTGAGACAGAACGATCCCATGGCGCGATGATGAAGAGGGTCGTGTGGCTCGCGGGGCGGGCAGGTGTCGCCCGTGGTTGGCTCGGATCCACCCCGGCGTGACCGGTGTGACGTGCGTGTCCGCCGTCACGGAGCCGGGAAAACAGCTGGTGGCGTGGGGTGTGTGCACGATAGTTGAGTCGACTCCGCTCAAGTCCGTTGACTCCGAGAGCGATGTCATGCATCCTTGAGCCAGATCCACTCAAGTATTCAGTTGGAGGAATCGAAATGGCACGTGCGGTCGGCATCGACCTGGGCACGACTAACTCCGTCGTCAGCGTTCTCGAAGGCGGCGAGCCCACCGTCATCACCAACGCCGAAGGCGCCAGGACCACGCCGTCCGTCGTCGCCTTCGCGAAGAACGGCGAGGTTCTGGTCGGCGAGGTCGCCAAGCGCCAGGCAGTGACGAACGTCGACAGGACCATCCGCTCCGTCAAGCGCCACATGGGCACTGACTGGAAGATCGACCTGGACGGCAAGAGCTTCAACCCGCAGCAGATGAGCGCCTTCATCCTGCAGAAGCTGAAGCGTGACGCCGAGTCCTACCTGGGCGAGAAGGTCACCGACGCGGTGATCACCGTCCCGGCGTACTTCAACGACTCCGAGCGTCAGGCGACGAAGGAGGCCGGCGAGATCGCGGGCCTGAACGTCCTGCGCATCGTCAACGAGCCGACGGCCGCCGCGCTGGCGTACGGGCTCGACAAGGACGACCAGACGATCCTCGTCTTCGACCTCGGTGGCGGCACCTTCGACGTGTCCCTCCTGGAGATCGGTGACGGCGTCGTCGAGGTGAAGGCCACCAACGGTGACAACCACCTCGGTGGTGACGACTGGGACCAGCGCGTCGTCGACTACCTGGTGAAGCAGTTCGCCAACGGGCACGGCGTGGACCTGTCCAAGGACAAGATGGCTCTCCAGCGTCTCCGCGAGGCCGCGGAGAAGGCGAAGATCGAGCTGTCGTCCTCGACGGAGACCACGATCAACCTGCCGTACATCACGGCATCGGCCGAGGGCCCGCTGCACCTGGACGAGAAGCTCACGCGCTCGCAGTTCCAGCAGCTCACCGCGGACCTCCTGGACCGCTGCAAGGGCCCGTTCAACAACGTCATCAAGGACGCGGGCATCCAGCTGTCCGAGATCGACCACGTCGTTCTCGTCGGTGGCTCGACCCGTATGCCGGCCGTCGCCGAGCTCGTCAAGGAGCTCACGGGCGGCCAGGACGCCAACAAGGGTGTGAACCCGGACGAGGTCGTCGCCATCGGCGCCTCGCTCCAGGCCGGTGTCCTCAAGGGCGAGGTCAAGGACGTCCTGCTGCTCGACGTCACCCCGCTGTCTCTTGGTATCGAGACCAAGGGCGGCATCATGACGAAGCTCATCGAGCGCAACACCACGATCCCGACCAAGCGCTCCGAGATCTTCACGACGGCCGAGGACAACCAGCCGTCCGTGCAGATCCAGGTCTACCAGGGCGAGCGCGAGATCGCGGCGTACAACAAGAAGCTCGGGATGTTCGAGCTGACCGGTCTGCCGCCGGCCCCGCGCGGCGTGCCGCAGATCGAGGTCGCGTTCGACATCGACGCCAACGGCATCATGCACGTCGCCGCCAAGGACCTCGGCACCGGCAAGGAGCAGAAGATGACCGTCACCGGTGGCTCCTCGCTGCCGAAGGACGAGGTCAACCGGATGCGTGAAGAGGCCGAGCAGTACGCGGACGAGGACCACCGCCGTCGCGAGGCCGCCGAGTCCCGCAACCAGGGCGAGCAGCTCGTCTACCAGACGGAGAAGTTCCTCAAGGACAACGAGGACAAGGTCCCCGGCGACGTGAAGACGGAGGTGGAGGCCTCACTCGCGGAGCTGAAGGAGAAGCTCAAGGGCGAGGACACCGCCGAGATCCGTACCGCCACCGAGAAGGTCGCGGCCGTCTCCCAGAAGCTGGGCCAGGCGATGTACGCCAACGCCCAGGCCGAGGGCGGCCCGCAGGGTGACCCCCAGGCGGGCACCGGGCAGGCCGACGGTCAGGACGATGTGGTCGACGCCGAGATCGTCGACGACGAGAAGGACACCAAGGGCGGTGCGGCGTGACCGAGGAGACTCCGGGCTTCGAGGAGAAGCCCGACGTCCCTTCCGGCGCCACCTCTGAAGACGCCGGGACGGAGGCCGCCACCCCCGCTTCGGAGGAGGCGGCGGCCCCCACCGGGGACGCGAACCAGACAGCTGGTCTGACGGCACAGCTGGACCAGGTCCGCACCGCGCTCTCCGAGCGCACGGCCGACCTCCAGCGGCTCCAGGCCGAATACCAGAACTACCGCCGCCGCGTGGAGCGGGACCGGGTCGCGGTCAAGGAGATCGCAGTCGCGGGTCTCCTGTCCGAGCTCCTGCCCGTGCTCGACGACGTCGGCCGGGCCCGCGACCACGGCGAGCTCGTGGGCGGGTTCAAGTCGGTGGCCGAATCGCTGGAGACGGTCGTCGCCAAGCTCGGTCTGCAGCAGTTCGGCAAGGAGGGCGAGCCCTTCGACCCGACGATCCACGAGGCCCTGATGCACTCGTACGCGCCGGACGTCACCGAGACGACCTGCGTGGCGATCCTGCAGCCCGGGTACCGGATCGGCGAGCGCACCATCCGTCCCGCACGGGTGGCGGTGGCCGAACCCCAGCCGGGGGCGACGCCCGCGGCCGCGAACGACGCGAAAGAGGAGCAGGCAGCCGACGAGGAGAGCGGTGGCGGCGAGGAGGTCTGACATTCTGTCCGACCACTTGGCGGAACACCGCCCGGCCGTCAGGGCCTTTGGTCCGGATCAGGCGGGGCTCCACGAGCCCGGCAGGATCCAGGCGAAAGGCCCTGGGCCGGTCGTCCGGAAGGAGGGACGTCGATGAGTACGAAGGACTTCGTCGAGAAGGACTACTACAAGGTTCTCGGCGTCCCCAAGGACGCCACGGACGCCGAGATCAAGAAGGCGTACCGGAAGCTCGCCCGCGAGTTCCACCCGGACGCCAACAAGGGTGACGACAAGGCGGAGGAGCGCTTCAAGGAGATCTCCGAGGCCAACGACATCCTTGGTGACACCAAGAAGCGCAAGGAGTACGACGAGGCCCGCGCCCTCTTCGGCAACGGCGGCTTCCGCCCCGGACCCGGCAGCGGTGGCGGCAACTTCAACTTCGACCTGGGGGACCTCTTCGGAGGCACCCCGGGCGGGGGCCAGGGCGGCGGAGCCGGCGGCTTCGGCGGCGGTGGCGGCCTGGGCGACGTCTTCGGCGGCCTCTTCAACCGGGGCGGCGGTACCGGCACCCGGGTGCAGCCGCGCCGCGGCCAGGACATCGAGTCCGAGGTGACGCTCAGCTTCACCGAGGCGGTCGACGGCGCCACGGTGCCGCTGCGGATGTCCAGCCAGGCACCCTGCAAGGCGTGCTCCGGCACCGGTGACAAGAACGGCACCCCCAGGGTCTGCCCGACCTGCGTCGGCACCGGCCAGGTCTCGCGCGGCACCGGCGGCGGCTTCTCGCTCACCGATCCCTGCGTGGACTGCAAGGGCCGGGGCCTCATCGCCCAGGACCCCTGCGACGTCTGCAAGGGCAGCGGCCGGGCGAAGTCGTCCCGCACCATGCAGGTCAGGATCCCGGCGGGCGTCTCCGACGGCCAGCGGATCCGGCTGCGCGGCAAGGGCAGCCCGGGAGAGCGCGGCGGACCGGCCGGCGACCTCTACGTCGTCGTCCACGTCGGCTCCCACCCGGTCTTCGGCCGCAAGAGCGACAACCTCACGGTCACCGTGCCCGTCACCTTCACGGAGGCGGCGCTCGGCGGCGAGGTGAAGGTGCCCACGCTCGGCGGACCGCCGGTCACCCTGAAGCTTCCGGCCGGCACGCCCAACGGGCGCACCATGCGCGCCCGCGGCAAGGGCGCGGTACGCAAGGACGGCAGCCGCGGCGACCTGCTGGTCACCGTGGAGGTGGTGGTCCCCAAGGACCTGGGCACGGACGCCCGGGACGCCCTGGAGGCCTATCGCAAGGCGACCGCGGACCAGGACCCGCGGGCGGAGCTGTTCCAGGCAGCGAAGGGAGCTTGAGGTGGACGGCCGCCGACGTAATCCGTACGAACTGACCGAAGAATCCCCGGTCTACGTGATCTCGATCGCGGCCCAGCTCTCGGGCCTCCATCCCCAGACGCTGCGCCAGTACGACCGCCTCGGCCTGGTCTCGCCCGACCGCTCGGCCGGGCGCGGCAGGCGCTACTCGGCCCGCGACATCGAGCTGCTGCGCACCGTGCAGCAGCTGTCGCAGGACGAGGGCATCAACCTCGCCGGTATCAAGCGCATCATCGAGCTGGAGAACCAGGTCGCGGCCCTCCAGCAGCGTGTCGCCGAACTGTCGGCGACCGTGGACGGGGCGGCGGCCACGTTGCAGCAGCGCGAGGCGCAGGTCCATGCCTCGTACCGGCGCGACCTGGTGCCGTACCAGGATGTGCAGCACACCAGCGCACTGGTGGTCTGGCGGCCCAAGCGGCCGAAGGAGTAGTACCTCGGCACGCGGCGTTCGGCACGGGACGTTCAGTGCTCACCGAGGCCCGTCGTCCCGCTTTCGCGGGGCGGCGGGCCTTCGCGCTGTCCCGGCCGGTGCGGGGGTGCGCGGGCGGCACGGTCATCACTCGGCGCGTTCCACGATGCCGGACTGGATGAGCAGGGCGCCGAGCTGGGTGCGGCTGGTGGCGTCGAGGGACTGCATGAGCTTGGAGATGTGGGCGCGGCAGGTGCGGACGCTGATGCCGAGTTTGCGGGCCACGACCTGGTCGACATGCCCCTCGACGAGCAGTCGGGCGATGCTGAGCTGGACCGCGGTCACGGAGATGTCCGCCGGGGCGGCCGGCAGGGGCTCGGTGAGCGGGGTGGCCTGCGCCCACAGGACCTCGTACACCTGGGTCAGATAGCGGACCAGCGCGGGGTGACGGATTTCGAGGGCCACGTCGCGCTTGGCGTTGGCCGGGATGAAGGCCACCGTGCGGTCGAAGATGAACAGCCGTTCGACCGTCTGCTCGGTGGTGCGGACCTGGATGTGGGCCGCCGGTATGTCGTCCAGATACGCCTTGATGGTCGGGCTGTAGCGGGTCGGATGCTGGTAGATGTGACGGAGCGTCGCGCCGTGTCCGACGGCGGACAGGGCGCGCGCCAGCGCCTTCTTGAGCTGCTCCGCCGGGCGGCTGCTTCCCGGCTGCAACGTGAGGACCTCGTTCCGCGCGCCGTTCAGGGCGTCGTGGATGGTCGCGTCGATCAGCGGTATGCCTTCGAGCACGGTGATGGCGAGATTGGGATCCGCACTGGCGACGGAGGCCAGCGGCGCCAGGGAGTCGGCGAGGGACGCGGTGAGGCTGATGCGTTCGTGGATCTCCCGGATGACGGGTTGCAGCAGATGGGCCAGGGCGGCGGACGGCGGCACGGGCCGTATCAGGGAGTCGTCCTGCGGGTCGGGGTGGACCAGGGCCAGCTCGGTGAGGCAGGGAGCCGGTTCGAGGGCGGTGCGGGGGATGCGTCCCGCGCTCAGTGCTTCGGTGTAGATCCTGACCCCCGCGTCGCACAGCGCGCGGTCCTCGTGTGTGTGCACGGATGTGTCCTCATCCCTGCCCATTCGTGCCCCCCCACTTGTGGCGTTGCAGGAAGATGACGGTGGTGGCAGCGCGGTTTTCGGGCCACTGTGGGTGTTGTCGGGGGAGCCGGGAACTCTCCCGGCGGATCAAGGGCGTGGCCATGCTTCTCCCCAGTTGTGTGGCCGTGCTCCCGGCCCGGGGGCGGGGGTCATTTGGTGCCGGCCAGTCAGGAATCCTCATCCAGGATTCCTGACTGGGCTATCAGGTAGCCGAGTTGGGTCCGGCTCCTGCTGCCGAGAGTGGCGTTCAGTTTGGCGATGTGGGTCCGGCAGGTGCGTACGTTCATGCCGAGGCGACGGGCTATCGAGTCGTCGACGTGTCCTTCCACCAGGAGTTGGGCGATGGAACGTTGAACACCGCTGATGCCGTCCGGTGTGGGGTTGTACCGCACGTCCTCGAGCAGGGGAGTGCCGCGCTGCCAGAGCTGCTCGAACACCCGGATGAGATAGGTGACCAGACCGGGATGACGCAGCTCCAGTGCGACCTCCGCGTCTTCCTGGGCGGGGATGAAGGCCACGGTGCGGTCGAAGACGAGCATGCGCTCGACGAGTTCTTCGAGGGTGCGGATCTCGACCTTGCCGTCCGCCAGGCGCTCGGCGTAGGCGTAGGTCCCGTGATGGTGCCGGACCGTGTGCTGGTACAGCGTGCGGATGCTGACGCCGCGGTCGATCACCGCCTGGCCCCGTTCGACACCCTTGCTGAGAGTGAGCTCGCTGCGCCCGCCGCCGGGCTGGATGGTGAGCACTTCGGTGGTGCAGTCGGCCGTCGCGACATCGATCGCGGCATTGATTCGGGCCTTGCCCTCCAGCACGGTGATGGCGTGCGTGGTCGGAGCGTCCTGGGCGCTGATGTCCATGAAGGGCTCGAAGGAATCGGTCAGTTCGAGGGAGCGCCGTCGTCGGTCCTGGATCTCCCGTTCGATGGGGTGAAGTCGCTGCGCGAGTGCGGCCGACGGAGGAACTGGGCGGAGCCACTTGGGATCGTCGGGGTCCGGGTGCAGGAGAGCGAATTCCATCAGGCACGGAGCGGGTGATACCTCTGAGCGAGGTATCCGTCCCGTTCGCAGTGCACTGGCGTAAAGGCGTCGTCCCGCGTCGCACAGTTCGGTGATCCCATGAGGATGTCCCGGATTTGTTCTATTTGTGGCCATATCTCCACCCCCCATGTTCTTGAACCAGCAGGAACATGATGCATCGACCCAGTGGTGTTCGCGTCCCTGGGTGAGACATCGTCTTATGTGCGGGGGAGATGACCCATCAAGTGAGGACGAAGCCGAAATGTATAAGCGAATGCTTCGCTCGGTGCTTGCCACTGCGTTTGCGGGGGCCTTGGCCTACGGCGTGCTGGGTGCGACTGACATTACCTGGCAGGTTGCGCCGGACACGGTATCGAGTGACGTCGCGAGCGCTGCCTCTGCCGGCGACATCACGTGGGAAGTCGCGCCGGGGAACCTCCAGGGCGACATCACCTGGGAAGTCGCGCCGAAGAACGCCAAGCGCGACATCACCTGGGGGGTTGCGTCGAAGAACCTCCAGGGCGACATCACCTGGGAAGTCGCGCCGAAGGATGCCAAGCGCGACATCACCTGGACAGCCGCGTCGAAGAACGTCCAGGGCGACATCACCTGGGGTTCCCCGACAGCGACTGTCGTGGAACTGTGACATGACCACCCCGCCCGATGACCGGACCTTCCGGCGCGAGATGGCAACCGCCTACCGCTCAGGGTGGCATTTCATCGACCTCGTCACGGCACTCCCCCACCGTGGTGATTCGTTGATGGTCACTCTGTTCGGTGACCCGGTCGTCGTCGCCCGTGAGGACGACGGGGAAGTCCGCGCCTACCGTTGTCTCCGCAAGCCACGTGGCGCCCCGCAGCCCGTGCGCTGCGCTGTTCGGTACGACATGATCTTTGTGAACCTCGCACAGCGTGACCACCAGCTGTTCGAACCAGCAGCCATCGCCGCCACCCCCCGCAGTGCCTGAGCGATCCCCCGTCGTTCCACGTCGCTCAGACACTCCCCCACACAACGGCGTCACCGTGACCTGAACACGGTGGCGCCGTTGTGATGTGCCCGCCCGGAGAGCCCGGGTCAGCCGCGGCCGAGCGCCCGGTCCAGGGTGATCTCGATGACGACCCGGTCCGGGTTGGGCCCCGGCGCGCGCCCGTAGCGTTCCGTCTTGAGGCGTACCGCGTGCTCGACCCTGTCCTGCTCCGTACGCACCCTGGCGACGCCCTCCAGGGTCGCCCAGCGGCGCCCGTCCACCTGGCAGACCGCGACCCGTGCGCCGTCCGGGCCCGCGGCCAGGACGTTGGCGGCCTTGCGGCTGCTCCCGTTGGTGATGATGCGGGCGAGGCCGGCCTCGGGGTCGTACGTCACGCACACCGGGACCACGTGCGGGGTGCCGTCGGGGCGGGGTGTGGTGAGGGTGCACAGATGGGGCTCCCGCCAGAACGCGAGGTACTCGGGTCCGGGATCGCGTACGTCGACTGCCATGGGGCCAGGGTAGGCAGCCCCGCACCGCTCTGCGGTGGCGGGCGGGCGGACCGGCCGGTTCACTCGGAACACGGGGTGCGGAATCGGTGCGGGAGAGCACCCCTTCCGCCTTGAGTGGAATAGACTCAACTTTGTGCACGTTCATCGTGTCAGAAGTGAGTGCGGGCCAGTCACCGCAAGGAGGAGAGAGCGCACGTGGACGCCGAGCTGACGAACAGGAGCCGGGACGCCATCAACGCGGCCACCAACAGGGCCGTGAAGGACGGGCACCCCGATCTGACCCCCGGGCATCTGCTGCTCGCGCTGCTGGCGGGGGAGGACAACGAGAACATCGTCGATCTGCTCGCCGCCGTCGAGGCGGACCAGATCGCCGTACGCACCGCGACCGAGCGGCTGCTGGCCGCGCAGCCCAGCGTGACCGGGTCGACCGTCGCACCGCCCCAGCCCAACCGTGAGCTGCTCGCCGTCATCTCCGACGCGGCGCAGCGGGCGAAGGAGCTCGGCGACGACTACATCTCCACCGAGCACCTGCTGATCGGCGTGGCGGCGAAGGGGGGCCGCGCCGGTGAGATCCTCGACGCGCAGGGGGCCAGCGCGAAGAAGCTGCTGGACGCATTCGAGAAGAGCAGGGGAGGGCGCCGGGTGACGACACCGGACCCGGAGGGCCAGTACAAGGCCCTGGAGAAATTCGGTACGGACTTCACCGCGGCCGCACGCGAGGGGAAGCTCGACCCGGTCATCGGCCGTGACCAGGAGATCCGCCGCGTCGTCCAGGTGCTCTCGCGACGCACCAAGAACAACCCCGTGCTCATCGGTGAGCCCGGGGTCGGCAAGACGGCCGTCGTCGAAGGACTCGCCCAGCGCATCGTCAAGGGCGACGTCCCCGAGTCCCTGAAGAACAAGCGGCTCGTCTCGCTGGACCTCGGCGCGATGGTCGCGGGCGCCAAGTACCGCGGCGAGTTCGAGGAGCGGCTGAAGACCGTCCTCTCCGAGATCAAGGAGAGCGGCGGCCAGATCATCACGTTCATCGACGAACTCCACACCGTCGTCGGTGCCGGAGCCGGTGGTGACTCCGCCATGGACGCGGGCAACATGCTCAAGCCCATGCTGGCCCGCGGCGAACTGCGGATGGTCGGTGCCACCACGCTCGACGAGTACCGCGAGCGCATCGAGAAGGACCCGGCGCTGGAGCGCCGCTTCCAGCAGGTGCTGGTGGCGGAGCCGTCCGTCGAGGACACCATCGCGATCCTGCGCGGGCTCAAGGGCCGCTACGAGGCCCACCACAAGGTGCAGATCGCGGACTCCTCGCTGGTCGCCGCCGCGACCCTCTCGGACCGCTACATCACCTCGCGCTTCCTTCCCGACAAGGCCATCGACCTCGTCGACGAGGCGGCCTCCCGGCTGCGCATGGAGATCGACTCCTCGCCTGTCGAGATCGACGAACTCCAGCGCGCCGTCGACCGGTTGCACATGGAGGAGCTGGCCCTCAAGAACGAGTCCGACGCCGCCTCCAAGCAGCGGCTGGAGAAGCTCCGCCGCGACCTCGCCGACAAGGAGGAGGAGCTGCGCGGCCTCAACGCCCGCTGGGAGAAGGAGAAGCAGGGTCTCAACCGGGTCGGTGAGCTGAAGGAGCGCCTCGACGATCTGCGCGGACAGGCCGAACGGGCCCAGCGCGACGGCGACTTCGACAGCGCCTCCAAGCTGCTGTACGGGGAGATCCCGGGCCTGGAGCGGGAACTCGCCGAGGCCGCCGAGGCCGAGGAGGAAGCCGCGAAGGAGCCCAAGGAGACCCTGGTCAAGGAGGAGGTCGGCCCGGACGACATCGCCGATGTCGTCGGCGCCTGGACCGGTATTCCGGCCGGACGGCTGCTGGAGGGCGAGACCCAGAAACTGCTGCGCATGGAGGAGGAGCTGGGCAGGCGCCTCATCGGGCAGACGGAGGCCGTGCAGGCCGTCTCGGACGCGGTGCGCCGTACCCGGGCCGGAATCGCCGACCCCGACCGGCCCACCGGATCGTTCCTCTTCCTCGGCCCGACCGGCGTCGGCAAGACCGAACTGGCCAAGGCGCTCGCGGACTTCCTCTTCGACGACGAGCGGGCCATGGTCCGCATCGACATGAGCGAGTACAGCGAGAAGCACAGCGTGGCCCGGCTGGTCGGCGCCCCGCCCGGTTACGTCGGGTACGAGGAGGGCGGCCAGCTCACCGAGGCCGTCCGCCGCCGCCCGTACAGCGTCATCCTGCTGGACGAGGTCGAGAAGGCCCATCCCGAGGTCTTCGACATCCTGCTCCAGGTCCTCGACGACGGCCGGCTCACCGACGGACAGGGCCGGACGGTGGACTTCCGCAACACCATCCTGGTCCTGACCTCCAACCTCGGCAGCCAGTACCTGGTCGACTCGATGGCCAGTCCCGAGGAGAAGAAGAAGCAGGTCATGGAGGTCGTACGGGCCTCGTTCAAGCCGGAGTTCCTCAACCGGCTGGACGACGTGGTGGTCTTCTCCGCGCTGTCCGGTGACGAGCTCGCCCATATCGCGGCGCTCCAGATCGACCGGCTCGCCGGACGGCTGGCCGACCGCCGCCTCACCCTCGACGTCACCCCGGCCGCCCTGGCCTGGCTGGCCGAGGAGGGCAACGACCCGGCGTACGGCGCCCGGCCGCTGCGCCGGCTCATCCAGACGGCGATCGGCGACCGGCTCGCGAAGGAGATCCTCGCGGGCGAGATCACGGACGGCGACACGGTGCGGGTGGACCAGGTCGGCGACGGTCTGGTCGTCTACCGGGTCGGCAACGGCCCGGCCGAAGGCTCGGCAGACGACGCGGCGGACGACGCGGCTCGTGACGGGAGTGAGGGCGTACCCCTCGAAAAGGGGGAGTGAGCGCCCCCTGACCGGGGCGCACACGGCGCAACCGGAGCGCATCGGCGGCCCCGGTCCCCACCGGCTGGATATCAGCTTGTGGCGGATCGGGGCGGTTCCGGCTTGCCATGCCCCGCCCGGCATGGGAGAGGATGGCAGCCAACCGCACGAAGGGAAATTACGGTGAGCATCGATCCGTCCTCGATTCCTAACTTCGGGGGCCAGCCCGAACCGCAGGCTGCAGGAGCGGAGGGCCCCGTCGTCCCTGACCAGGACCTCGTCAAGCAGCTCCTGGAACAGATGGAACTGAAGTACGTCGTCGACGACGAGGGCGACATCGCCGCCCCGTGGGAGGACTTCCGCACGTACTTCATGTTCCGTGGCGAGGACGAGCAGCAGGTCTTCTCGGTCCGCACGTTCTACGACCGCCCGCACGACGCGGACCAGCGCCCGGTCCTGCTCGACGCGATCGACGACTGGAACCGCCGCACCCTGTGGCCCAAGGTCTACACGCACACGCACGAGCCCGAGGAGGGCGCCGAGGACAACGGCACCTCGGTCCGGCTGATCGGTGAGGCGCAGATGCTCATCGGCACCGGCGTCAACCTGGAGCACTTCGTCTCCTCGACGGTCAGCTGGGTGCGGGCCTCCATCGAGTTCGACAAGTGGCTGCTGGAGCGCCTCGGCCTGGCGCCGGCCGAGGGCAAGGCGGACGGCGAGGAGCCGGCGGACGGCACGGAGCAGGCCGCTCCGGAGGCCTGAGCCACAACGCGCGGAGAAAGCCCGGCGCGGTGAGCGGTCCGACAGGACCTGCTCACCACGCCGGGCTTTCTCAATGAACGCTCAATGAACGCGGACGCTGTCCGCACCGATGCGGCCGATGCCGGCTCACCTTCGCCGCTGGTCCCGGGACGACCGGTCGGATACCAGCCGGAAGGTCGTCCACGTTGACATCCCTTCGCACCCGCCGGCGACTCGTTCCTGTCCGTTCCCCGGCGAACCGGGGAACAGGGAGCCTCCGGCAGGGGGAAACGCCGACGTCCGGAAGACAGAGCGGCCGCGCCGGGAACAGCCGGTCCGGTCGGCACGGTTACATCGACCGGGGGACCGGCGCCGCACGGGCGGGGAACACGAAGGCCACGAGGTCGTCGGCCCCACCAGGATCCGGGCCCAGGATCGCGGTACGCCCGCCGTGCACTCGGACCAAGACGAATCTTCCGCAGGAGGACTGCTTCATGACTGACCGGCCCTTGACGCTCATGGCCGTGCACGCCCACCCCGACGACGAGGCCACCGGAACCGGAGGGGTCCTCGCGCGGTACGCGGCGGAAGGCATCCGCACGGTTCTCGTGACGTGTACCGACGGCGGTTGCGGTGACGGACCGGGGGGTGTCAAACCGGGCGATCCCGGACACGATCCGGCGGCCGTCGCCTTGATGCGCCGTCAAGAACTCGAGGCGAGCTGTGACGTCCTGAAGGTCAGTGACCTGGAGATGCTGGACTACGCCGACTCCGGGATGACCGGCTGGCCGAGCAACGACGCCCCCGGATCCTTCTGGCAGACCCCCGTCGAGGAAGGCGCCGCCCGACTCGCGGAACTCATGCGGCACTACCGGCCCGATGTGGTCGTGACCTACGACGAGAACGGCTTCTACGGCCACCCCGACCACATCCAGGCCCACCGCATCACGATGGCGGCGCTGGAGATGACCGCGCTGACACCGAAGGTGTACTGGACGACGATGCCGCGCTCGATGATGCAGCGGTTCGGGGAGACCGTGCGCGAGTTCCAGGAGGACATGCCGGAGCCGGATCCTGCCGAGGCCGCCGCGATGGCCGAGATCGGCCTCCCCGACGACGAGATCACCACCTGGGTGGACACCACCGCGTTCAGCGGGCAGAAGTTCGACGCGCTGGCCGCGCACGCCAGTCAGGGCGAGAACATCTTCTTCCTCAAGATGGGCAAGGAGAGGTTCGGCGAGTGGATGGGCATAGAGACCTTCGTACGTGTCAAGGACGCCACCGGCGCGGCCGTACCCGAGAACGATCTCTTCGCCGGACTGCGCTGATCCGCCCGTCCGGCCGGGGCCGGGGAAGGCGTCCGACGCCGGCGTCCTCCTCCCCGGATGCGGGAGGGCCGCTCAGGGCACCGATGCCGGGCACCGGCCCGGCGGGACGGGCGTGGGCCGTCACGCCGGGCCGGCGGCGAACGCCTTCGGGATGAAGGACGTGTGAGTTCAGGACGTCAGGCGGCTCAGGCGGCCGGTGGCCTCGTGGAGGACGTCGTCCTTCTTGCAGAAGGTGAAGCGGACCTGGCTGCGGCTGATGTCGGGGTCGTCGTAGAAGACGGAGTTGGGGATGGCGACGACGCCGCAGCGTTCGGGGAGGGCGCGACAGAAGGCGTAGGCGTCCTTCTCGCCGAAGGGGGTGATGTCGGTGGTGATGAAGTACGTGCCCTGAGGCCGGTAGACCTCGAACCCCGCCGCCCGCAGTCCGTCGGCGAGCAGGTCGCGCTTGCGTTGCAGGTCGGCACGGAAGCCGTCGAAGTACGAGTCCGGCAGTCGGAGAGCCTCGGCGACCGCGTACTGGAAGGGGCCGGCGCTGACGTAGGTGAGGTACTGCTTGGCCGTCCGGACGGCGGAGACGAGCGGGCCGTTCGCCGTGACCCAGCCGACCTTCCATCCGGTGAACGAGAACGTCTTGCCGGCCGAACCGATCGTGACCGTGCGTTCGCGCATGCCGGGGAAGGCGGCGATCGGCAGGTGCTCGCCCTCGAAGACGAGGTGCTCGTAGACCTCGTCGGTGACGACGAGGAGATCGCGCTCGCACGCCAGCTCGGCGATCGCGGTGAGTTCCTCGCGGGTCAGGACGGTGCCGGTGGGGTTGTGCGGGGTGTTGAGCAGCAGCAGCCGGGTGCGAGGGGTGACGGCGGCGCGCAGTTCGGCCAGGTCCAGCCGGTAGGTGCCGGTCGAGGGCTCGGGGTGCAGGGTGACCGGGACGCGGGTGGCGCCCGCCATGGCGATGCAGGCGGCGTACGAGTCGTAGTACGGCTCCAGCGCGATGACCTCGTCACCCGGCTCCAGGAGTGCCAGCATCGAGGCCGCGATGGCCTCGGTGGCGCCGGCGGTGACCAGGACCTCGGTGCCGGGGTCGAAGGCGAGATCGTAGAAGCGCTGTTGGTGTTCGGCGATCGCGGCGCGCAGCTCGGGGACACCGGGACCCGGCGGGTACTGGTTGCCGTGGCCGGCGCGCAGGGCCCGGACCGCGGCCTCGCGGACCTCTTCGGGGCCGTCGGTGTCCGGGAACCCCTGGCCGAGGTTGATGGCGCCGGTGCGGACGGCGAGCGCGGACATCTCCGCGAAGATCGTCGTGCCGAACCCGGCGAGGCGGCGGTTGAGCAGCGGTCGTCCCTGTGTCATGCCCGCCATCCTGCGCGGAAGCTCTGGAGTTGCTCAAGTCTGCTTTGGCCGAACGGGCGCGAGGGCATCCCTCCTGCACGCAGGAACCGGTGAGAAGCGGGGGACTCGCTTCGGGGGACGGAAGGACGTGAGGTCCGTGATGGGTGTACTCGTGTCGCTGGTCGTGATCGCGGCCGTCGCGGTGTTCGTGACCGCGAGGGCGTCGGCCGGACGGGGCAGGGGCGGGGGCGGGGGCAAGGGCCGGCGCCGCGGCGCGGTCGGTGGCGGGGCGGCGGCCGGCAGCTGGTGGGCGGGCGGCGGCGGGGGCTCCTCGTGCGCCGGCAGCAGTAGTGGCGGCAGTGGTCACTCGGGAGGTCACTCCGGCGGTCACTCGTGCGGCGGTGGCCACTCGTGCGGCGGTGGCCATTCGTGTGGCGGTGGCTCGTCGTGCGGCGGCGGGGGCGGATGCGGCGGAGGCAGCTGACACGGGGCAGCTGGTCCGCGACCGGGCAGGCGCACGACGGCCCGGTGCCCACGAAGGTGTCCGGCGGGGGCTTCCCGAAAGTGCCTGGGGGAGGTCGCAAGTCCCGCCGGGCACCCTTTTGTTGGGCCTTGCGGCGAGTCATCGGTGAACAAGTGAACCGGAAGGCCCCCGAGCGGATGGAAACCACGCCAAGTTGGGTAAAAACACTGCGAGTGCGGCTTAGTTCGTGATTCCCTCGGTGGAGAGAACTTTCAGCCCTCGGACCCCAGTTGGACCTGATCGGGCGCTTCCCACCTCCCACGTGCATCACGTCGGGTGCGTCCCCCTGTCCATGCGTCCATGTGTGTTTTGCGGAGCCGACCCATGCTCACGACCCTCCATACGGCCTATTCCGACACCCGTGCCGCCGATCTGGCGTGGGCGCTGGGGCGTGAACCGCTCCCGGCGCTCGCCGTGCTCGATCTCGATCTCGCCGGTGCCCAACTCCAGTTGCGCCTGCTCGGCGCCTCCCATCAGGTCCTCCTGGAGGAGGACCGCGGCAACTGCTCCGAAACCGTCGCCTGCATGCCCGGCAGCAGCACACCGCTGCCCCTCGGTGTCTCCAAGCGGGTCGGCGACTGGGAGTACGAGTTCGCGGCGCGCGTCGAATCGCTCGGCGCGGGTTCGTTCGCGGGTCGCGCACAGGAGCTCCTGGCGCTCGTCGCCGACCATCCCCACGGACTGGCCGGGACGTTCCCGGGCAGCCCGCACGCCTTCACCGCCATGCTCGCCCAGCGGACCGAGGGGCAGGTGCTGTGGCGCACCTGGCACGCGTATCCGCAGGAGGGGCAGCTGGTGGTGACGCGTACCCGAGTGGGTGTGCGGATGCCGGCGGCTGTGCGGTGACGGGGGCCAACCCCGTCACGGCTGAGCCACTTACACCCTTGTGGGTGACAAGCGGCGACGGGTCAGTGACGTAGCGTTCGCGGCATGATCGACCAGCAGGTATCGCTGCGAGGGGGCGCGGCGCGGCTTCCCGTACGGCCGAGGACCGGCCGGTATCTCGTACTGGCCGCGGTCTTCGTCTGCGCCGCCTGCGGTCTGGTGTACGAACTGGAACTGGTCGCGCTCGCCTCCTATCTGATCGGTGACTCCGTCACCCAGGCATCCGTCGTGCTCTCCGTGATGGTGTTCGCGATGGGCATCGGCTCGTTGCTCGCGAAACGTTTATGCAGCCGGGCCGCGGTCGGCTTCGGACTGATCGAGGCCGCGCTCGCGCTGATCGGCGGCTCCTCCGCGCTGGTGCTCTACGCGGCGTTCGCCTGGATCGGGGAGTCGCGGTACGCGCTGGTCGGCTTCTCGCTGGCGATCGGGGTCCTGATCGGTGCGGAGATCCCGCTGCTGATGACGCTGATCCAGCGCGTCGACCGGCAGGACGCGGGCGGGGCCGTCGCCGACCTCTTCGCCGCCGACTACGTGGGAGCGCTGGTCGGCGGGCTGGCGTTCCCGTTCCTTCTGCTGCCGATGCTCGGACAGCTCACCGGGGCGCTGCTCACCGGCGCGGTCAACGCCGCAGCGGGCGGGGCGCTGGTGCTGTGGGTGTTCCGGCGGGACCTCACCGGACGTTCCCGGTGGCTGCTGATCGCCGCCAACGTGACGGTGATCGCCGTACTGGCCACGGCCGCGGTGCTGGCCGACGACTTCGAGCGGGCGGCGAGGCGCGCGGTGTACGGGGACCGGGTGCGGGTCGTGATGCAGACCGGCGTCCAGGAGGTGGTGCTGACCGGTGCGGGCCGCAGCTCCCTGGACCTCTATCTGGACGGGCGGCTGCGGGTCAGCTCGCGCGACGAGTCCCGGTACCACGAGGCGCTGGTGCACCCGGTGATGAACGGGCCGCACGCGCGGGTGCTGATCCTGGGCGGCGGCGACGGTCTGGCGGCCCGCGAGGTGCTGCGCTACCCCGGCGTGCGGAGCGTCACGCTGGTGGAGCTGGACCCCGCGGTCACCCGGTTGGCCCGTACGGACCAGGCGCTCTCCGCGCTGAACGCGCACGTGTACCGGGACCCGCGGCTGACGGCCGTGACCGGGGACGCGTTCACCTGGCTGCGGGCGGCGCACGGCCACTACGACGCGGTGATCTCGGACCTGCCGGATCCGGGGATCTCGGCCAGTACGAAGCTCTACTCGGCGGAGTTCTACGGTCTGGTCGCCGAGGCCCTCGCACCGGGCGGCCGGCTGGTGGTGCACGGCGGCCCGCCGGTCGGCCGGGCGCACACGTTCTGGACGGTCGAGGCGTCGATGCGGGCGGCGGGGCTGCGTACCCGCCCCTACCGGGTCAGTGGCCGGTACGCCGGTTTCACCGCGGGCCCGGACCGTACGAAGAGCCGGGCCACGGTCGTGCACGGCTGGGGGTTCGTGCTGGCCGCACTCGGCCGGGCCCCGGCACTCGGTCTGGACCCGGGGGCCCCGGAGCTGAAGTCCCTGACGGAACCGGCGCTCCGGGAGGCGGGGCGGCGGGCGGAGTCCGGGAGGCTGCCGGGGCAGGCGCCCTCGACCCTGGTGCATCCGAGGTACTGGGACGAGCCGTGAGCGGGGGCGGGGAGCCGTGGGCCGTACGTGGCGGGTGGCTCCGCAGGAGCGGAAGCGATGACGTGACGGCCGGGGCTGAGTAGGCTCGGTTTCCATGGAGCATGAGGTGTTCGTTCCGGTTCCGGTCCCTGTCCTTCGGCGGACGCTGGGCGATCCTGCCCGGGTCGCGCGCTGTGTGCCGGGGCTCCAGCAGGACGCCGACGCGTCCGCGGGCCCGCTGGCCGGCCGGCTGAAGGTACGGGTCGGCGGCCACACCATCACCTACCGGGGCGCGCTGCGGCTCACCCCGCTGACGGACGGCCCGGCGGGGGACTCCGCGTACGGCCTCGTCGTGGCGGGCGAGGGGGTGGAGGCGCGCGGCACCGGCTCGGTGAAGCTGGCCCTGACCGTCCGCCTGGCGGAACGGGACGGCGGTACGGCGATCACGTTCGACGGCACGGCGGGCGGCGACGGCCGCCTGCTGGAGCTGGACGCGGCGGTCACGCTCGCGGCGGCCCACCGGCTGCTGGGCCGGTTCGCGCAGCAACTGGTGACGGAGGCGCTCGCCGCGCATGACTCCGCGCATGACTCCGCGTACGGCGGGGCGCGCGACGCGGCGGGGGGCTCGGGAGACTCGGAGGACTCGCGCGACTCGGGGGACGACTCCGTGGACGGCGGGGCGGATGTGCCCGTGGCCGGTTCCGAGGAGCGGTCCGTCGGCGACGCGGTGGAGAGGGCCATCGAGGAGGCTGCCGAGGCGGCGGACGAGAGCGACGCCGAGGAGACCCCGCCCACGCATGACGCCGCCGCCGACGAGGAGCCGGCCGGGGAGCAGTCGCCGGACAAGGACTCGGTCTTCGACGCCCCGGTGCCGCCGCCGTCGCTGGACCCGGTGGCCGGGATCGAGTTCGCCGTTCCGGACGGGCCGCCGGCCGAGGCCGCGCATGCCCGGCGCACCATGATCGGGCGCAGCGCCGAAGAGGTCGACCACGCCCCGCCGCGCGGACGGTACGCACCCGTGCCGTCGCCCGACTCGACCGGAGCGGGCGCCACGCTTCGCTGGGTGGCCCCGGCGGCCGCCCTCGCCATCGCCTCCGCCGTGGTGGTGGGCCGGGCGCTGCGGCGCCGGAGGTAGCGGCGCCAGTAGGGTCGTCGTGTGAGCAGCAGCGAGAAGGACGTCCGGCTGTCCGTCGGCGACGCAGAGTTGACCGTGAACCCCGCCAACGGCTGCCGTATCAGTAGCCTGCGGATCGGTGGTACCGAACTGCTGCGGCAGGGGGAGCGGTACGGCTGCTTCCCGATGGTGCCGTGGTGCGGGCGCACGGAGAACGGGCAGTTCCGCAACGGCGGTGTCCTGCACCGGATGCCGCTGACCGCCCCGCCGCACGCCATCCACGGCACGGGCCGTGACACGGCCTGGAAGACCGCCCGGGAGACCGGGACGGAGGCCTCGTTCTACTACGACCTGGCCGATCCCTGGCCGTACCCGGGCCGGGTGACGCAGACCTTCGAACTGGCCGATGACTCACTCACGTTGGCGTTCGGCATCGAGACGTACGGGGACTCCTTCCCGGCGCAGGCCGGCTGGCACCCGTGGTTCCGGCGCAACCTCGGCGGCGAGGACGTCCGGATCGACTTCGATCCGGCCTGGCAGGAGGAGCGGGGCGAGGACCACCTGCCGACCGGCCGCCGCATCCCGCCTCTGGCCGGCCCGTGGGACGACGCCTTCGGGATGCCCGACGGCGTCCACGTGACCCTCACCTGGCCGGAGCAGCTGGAGCTGACGGTGAAGAGCCGGACCGAGTGGGTCGTGGTCTACGACGAGCAGGCCGAGGCGGTCTGTGTGGAGCCGCAGTCGGGTCCGCCGAACGGGCTGAACACCGCGCCCCAGTACGTCACCCCGATCGAGCCCCTGGAGATCGCGACGACCTGGAGCTGGCGCAGCCTCTGAGCCGGCACGGTCTCCGAGCCGGCGAGGGTGCTGAGCCGGCACGGTCTCCGAGCCGGTGAAGGTGGTGAGCCGGCGAGGGCGGTGAGCCGGCATGGCCTCTGAGCTGGTGAAGGCGCGCGTATGGGCCGCGGCCAGGCGCCTTATCCTCGTAGCCATGACAGACGTACGCGCTGAGCTGCTGCAGCAGATCAAGGACAAGGCCGTTGTACACGGCAAGGTGACGCTCTCCTCCGGCCTGGAGGCCGACTGGTACATCGACCTGCGTCGCATCACGCTGGACGGCAAAGCTGCTCCGATGGTCGGCCAGGTCATGCTCGACGCGACCACGGAGCTGGACTACGACTGCGTGGGCGGGCTGACGCTGGGTGCCGACCCGGTCGCCACCTCGATGCTGCACGCCTCCGCCGCCCGTGGTCAGCGGCTGGACGCGTTCGTCGTCCGCAAGGCGCAGAAGGCCCACGGGATGCAGCGCCGGATCGAGGGCACCGACGTCAAGGGCCGGCGCTGCCTGGTCGTCGAGGACACCTCGACGACGGGTGGCTCGCCGCTGACCGCCGTCGAGGCGGTGCGTGAGGCGGGCGGCGAGGTCGTCGCCGTCGCCGTGATCGTGGAGCGGGGCGCGGCTCCGGCCATCGCCGAGGCGGGTCTCCCGTATGTCCACGTGTACTCGGTCGCGGACCTCGACCTGTCCTGACCTGCGGTTTTCTTCGAGGGCGGTCGGTTTCACGTGAAACCGACCGCCCTTGTCGCATCCCCGAAACCGCAGGCTTCGACCTTTGGGGGAGTGTGCCGGGTGGAGCCGAAGCCAGAGTCTGGGAAGATGGGGGCGACGATGACGTCGCCCCAGGTCAGGGAACCAGCACCGCACACCCGCACATCCCAAGGAGCGGACAGATGCCCATCGCAACCCCCGAGGTCTACGCCGAGATGCTCGACCGGGCGAAGGCAGGCAAGTTCGCCTACCCGGCCATCAACGTGACCTCGACCCAGACCCTGCACGCTGCGCTGCGCGGTTTCGCGGAGGCCGAGAGCGACGGCATCATCCAGATGTCCACCGGTGGGGCGGAGTTCCTGGGCGGCCAGTACAACAAGGACATGGTCACGGGCGCTGTCGCCCTGGCCGAGTTCGCGCACATCGTCGCCGCCAAGTACGACGTCACGGTCGCGCTGCACACCGACCACTGCCCCAAGGACAAGCTGGACACGTATGTGCGTCCGCTGATCGAGGTCTCCGCGGAGCGCGTCGCCAAGGGTCTGAACCCGCTGTTCCAGTCGCACATGTGGGACGGTTCGGCCGAGACGCTGGCCGACAACCTCGCCATCGGCCAGGAGCTGCTGGCCAAGGCCGCCGCCGCCAAGATCATTCTTGAGGTCGAGATCACCCCGACCGGCGGTGAGGAGGACGGCGTCACGCACGAGATCAACGACGAGCTGTACACGACCGTCGACGACGCGCTGCGCACCGCCGAGGCGCTCGGTCTGGGCGAGAAGGGCCGCTACCTGCTGGCCGCGTCCTTCGGCAACGTGCACGGCGTCTACAAGCCGGGCAACGTCGTGCTCCGCCCCGAGCTCCTGAAGGACCTCCAGGTGGGTGTCGCCGACAAGTACAGCAAGCCGGCCGGCAGCCAGCCGTTCGACTTCGTCTTCCACGGCGGCTCCGGCTCCACCGCCGAGGAGATCGCCACCGCGCTGGAGAACGGCGTCGTGAAGATGAACCTCGACACCGACACCCAGTACGCCTTCACCCGCCCGGTCGCGGACCACATGTTCCGCAACTACGACGGTGTGCTGAAGGTCGACGGCGAGGTCGGCAACAAGAAGGTCTACGACCCGCGCACCTGGGGCAAGTCCGCCGAGGCGGGCATGGCCAAGCGCGTCACGGCGGCCTGCGCCGACCTGCGGTCGACCGGCACCAAGCTGAAGTAGTCCCGCACGGATGTCTGCGTGGGCCCGGTATCCCTTGGGGTGCCGGGCCCACGCCATGTCCGTACCCGGCAGGAACGATATGAGGGAACAGCTGTGAGCACGTCCTACGACTTCGACACCGTCACCGACCGCCGCGGCACCTGGTGCGTCCAGTGGGACGGGGTCGCGGACCGGTTCGGGGTGGACGGGCTGCTGCCGTTCACCATCTCGGACATGGACTTCGAGACGGCACCCGAGGTACTGGCCGCCCTGCGGACCCGCCTCGACCACGGCGTGTTCGGCTACACCGACTGGCAGCAGGACGACTTCACCTCGGCGATCGCCCACTGGTACACGACCCGGTACGGCACCACGATCGACACCGGCCGGCTGGTGTACGCGCCGTCCGTACTGAGCCAGTTGTCACAGCTGCTCCAGATGTGGACGTCGGACGGGGACGGCGTCGTCGTCCACACCCCCACCTACGACGGCTTCCGCAAGGCGGTCACCGGGCTCGGGCGGGAGCTGCGGGGGGTGCCGCTGGGGGACACGGCCGCGCTGGAGCGGGAGCTCGCACGGCAGGACAGCAAGGTCCTCCTGATCTGCTCCCCGCACAACCCGACGGGGCGGGTGTGGACGGAGGCGGAGCTCGCGGAGATGGCCCTGTTCGCCACCCGGTACGGGGTCGCGGTGATCAGCGACGAGATCCACGCGGACTTCGTGCACGACGGGCACCGGCACGTGCCGTGGCCGCGCGTCGCGGGTGACGGGCGCTGGGCGGTCATCACCTCGGCGTCGAAGTCGTTCAACTTCCCGGCCCTGACGGGTTCGTACGGGATCATCGGCCGGCCGGCGGACCGGACGGAGTTCCTGCGCCGGATGCAGACCGCGGAGGGGCTCGCCTCACCGGCGGTGTTCTCGCTGACCGCGCACATCGCCGCGTACCGGGAGGGCGGGGCGTGGCTGGACGCGCTGCGCGCGTACGTCACCGGGAACCTGGCACTGGTCGCGGAACGCCTGAACGCGGAGTTCCCCGGGCTGGGGTGGGAGCCGCCGCAGGCCGGCTACCTGGCATGGATCGACGTACGGAAGGCGGGCGTCGAGGACGACGAGGCGCTCCAGCGGGTGCTGATAGAGCAGGAGCGGGTCGCGGTGATGCCGGGGAGCGTGTACGGCGCTGAGGGCTTCGTGCGGCTGAACGTGGGGTGCCCGCGGAGCAAGGCGGAGGCGGGCGTGGAGGCGCTGATCCGGGGGATCCGGGCGGTGCGGGCGGCTCGCGCGTAGGCGGATGCCTGCGGCGGGTCCGGTTCCGGGGGCGCTGCTTCGGTGGCGCTGCTTCGGTTTCGGGGCGCTGCTCCTGTTCTGGGGTGCTGTTGACGTTCCGGGGTGCTGCCCCCGGAACGTGACCCCCCGCTCCTCGATCGCCGGAGGGACTTGAGGACTTCCGGTGGCCCCGTGGCAGACCGGCGTCGATGCTGAGGGCATGGCGGAGAGAGCAGCTGACCCCACCGGTATCCGCGTCGGCTCCCCGGTCGGGCGCTGGGTCGTCCTCACGACCGTGCTCGGGTCGAGCATGGCCATGCTCGACTCCACCGTCATCAACGTCGCCCTGCCCCGCATCGGCAAGGACCTCGGCACCGACCTGGCCGCACTGCAGTGGACCGTCAACGCCTACATGCTGACGCTCGCCGGGCTGATCCTGCTCGGCGGAGCGCTCGGTGACCGGTACGGGCGGCGGAAGGTCTTCGTCGTCGGAGTCGTGTGGTTCGCCCTCGCCTCACTGCTCTGCGGCATCGCCCCCAACTCCTTCGTGCTCATCGCCGCCCGCGCCCTCCAGGGCGTCGGCGGGGCGCTCCTCACCCCCGGGTCTCTGGCCCTGATCCAGGCGAGCTTCCATCCGGACGACCGGGCCCGCGCGGTCGGGCTGTGGTCCGGGTTCGGCGGGATCGGGGCCGCCGTCGGGCCGTTCGTGGGCGGCTGGCTCGTCGACGGGCCCGGCTGGCGGTGGGTGTTCCTGCTGAACCTGCCGCTCGCCGCCGTCTGCGTGCCCGTCGCCCTGCGCCACGTACCGGAGTCCCGGGATCCCTACGCGCACGGCCGCTTCGACGTACTCGGTGCGGTGCTCGGCGCGCTCGCTCTGGCGCTGGTCACGTATGCGCTGATCGAGGCGCCGGGGATGGGCGCGTCCCCGGCCGTGATCGGGGCGGCGGTGGGCGGAGTGCTGCTCGGTGTCGCGTTCGTCCAGGTCGAGCGGCGACGCGCCCACCCCATGTTGCCGCCGTCGGTGTTCGAGTCCCGGCAGTTCACCGTCGTCAACATCGTCACCCTGTGCGTGTACGCGGCGCTGGGCGGCTACTTCTTCCTCTCCGCGATCCAGCTCCAGGTCGTGGCCGGGTACTCGGCGCTCGGCGCGGGCACCGCGCTGCTGCCGACGACCGTCCTGATGCTGCTGTTCTCGGCCAGATCGGGCGAGCTCGGCCAGCGCATCGGCCCCCGCATCCCGCTCACCGTGGGCCCGCTGATCGCCGCCACCGGCATGCTGCTGATGCTGCGTGTGGGGCCGGGGTCGAGCACCGTCCACGGCTACCTGACCGACGTGCTGCCGGCCGTCGCCGTCCTCGGCGTCGGGCTCGTCACCCTGGTGGCCCCGCTCACCGCGACCGTCCTGGCCTCCGTGGACACCGGCCGGGCCGGCCTCGCCAGCGGGATCAACAACGCCGCGGCCCGCGCCGCCGGGCTGATCGCGGTGGCCGCGCTGCCACTGCTCGCCGGGATGGGGCCGGAGGCCTACCGGGACCCCGGGGAGTTCGCCGCGACCTTCCGGCGCGCCATGCCGATGTGCGCCGGGCTGCTGGTGCTGGGCGCCCTGATCGCCTGGGCGGCCGTACGCACACCCTCGGTGGCCGTACGGGACACCGCACGGCCCGAGTGCACGGTGCACTGCGGCGTCGCCGCCCCGCCACTGGAACCGGCCCCGGAAGCGGCACGCCAGGCGGACGACCCGTGAGCGGTACGCCGGGCGGACGACCCGGAAGCGGCGCCTCAGGCAGACGACCCGTGAGGCGCGGGGGTACGCTCTGAGCGCCCATGAGTACCCGGGTGCGCCCGGGTGCGGGTCATTGTGCGCCCTTGGTGCCCCGGCGGCGCCGGTTGCCAGGCACACTTGGACCCATGTCGATCCACGAGAACCTGCTCGGGGGCCCTGCCCCGACCTACCTGCCCGACGACCCGGGACCGCGCGAACTGCTCGCGGCGGACGTCGTGCCCACCGATGTCGCCGCGAAGTACCCGACCTCCTCCCTGGCCTGGGCGCAGCTCGCCGACGAGGCGTTCGACGGCGGCCGGGTCATCGAGTCGTACGCGTACGCCCGCACCGGCTACCACCGCGGCCTGGACGCGCTGCGCCGGGCCGGCTGGAAGGGCCACGGCCCCGTACCGTTCGAGCACGAGCCGAACCGCGGTTTCCTGCGCGCCCTGCACGCCCTCGCGCGCGCCGCCCAGTCGATCGGCGAGGAGGCGGAGTACGAGCGCTGCTCGGAGTTCCTCCGCGACTCCTCGCCGACCGCCGCCGAGACGCTCGGCTAGCACTCCCGGGGCCCCACGGGCGTCCCGTATCCCGCAGACCCCGTAGACCCCGCAGACGTACCACTGCCTGCGGGGTCTGCGCGTCCACGGGAGCGGCGTTTAGTATGCGGGCAGGGGACCGGAGCTCCATCACCTCACGGAAGGGGCGGACCGCTACCCGGAAGCTCGTGTCGAGGAGACAGTAATGTCGACGATTCACCCCGACCCCGAAGCCACCGGTGCGCAGACCCCGCACCTCGACTTCGCGGGAACGACTCCGTACGAGGACTATGTCCAGGCGGATGTCCTGACCCACCTCCAGCACCTGCGCTCCGACGACCCGGGCGAGATGGTCTTCCTGGTCACCACCCAGGTCATGGAGCTGTGGTTCACCGTCATCGTCCATGAGTGGGAGACCGCCGCGCACGCCCTGCGCGAGGACCGGCTGCCGGTCGCGCGCGACGCGCTGAAGCGGTCGGTGCGGGAACTGGAGGCACTGAACGCCTCGTGGACGCCGCTCGCCCAGCTCACCCCCGCCCAGTTCAACTCCTACCGGGCCGCGCTCGGCGAGGGATCCGGCTTCCAGTCGGCGATGTACCGGCGGATGGAGTTCCTGCTCGGCGACAAGTCCGCGTCCATGCTCGTGCCGCACCGGGGCGCCCCGCGGGTCCACGCGGAGCTGGAGAAGGCGCTCGGCGAACCGGGTCTGTACGACGAGACGCTCGCCCTGCTCGCCCGGCGCGGCCACGCCGTGCCCAAGGCCGTGCTCGGCCGCGACCTCACCCAGAAGTACGAGCCGTCGCCCGAGGTCGAGGCCGTCTGGGCGGAGATATACGCCAACCCCGACCAGCACGACGAGCTGGTCCGGCTCGGCGAGGCGCTCACCGATGTCGGCGAACTGGTGTGGCGCTGGCGCAACGACCACCTCGTCGCCACCCGGCGGGCCATGGGCTCCAAGACCGGGACCGGCGGTTCGGCCGGGGTCGCCTGGCTGGAGAAGCGCGCCACCAAGAACGTGTTCCCCGAACTCTGGACGGCCCGCAGCCATGTCTGATCTTCAGGAGCGCGCAAAGGCGCTCGACACCGCAGACGAACTGGCGCCGCTGCGCGCCCTGTTCACGCTCGACGACACCGTCTACCTGGACGGCAACTCGCTGGGCGCGCTGCCCCGCCACGTACCCGCCCGGTTGCAGGAGGTCCTCACCCGCGAGTGGGGCGAGCTGCGCATCCGGTCCTGGGACGAGAGCGGCTGGTGGACCGCGCCGGAGCGTGTCGGCGACCGGATCGCCCCGATCGTCGGGGCCGCCGCCGGGCAGATCGTCGTCGGGGACTCCACCAGCGTCAACGTCTTCAAGGCCGTCGTCGCCGCGACCCGGCTGGCGCCGGAGGGCCGCGACGAGATCCTGGTGGACGCGGACACCTTCCCCACCGACGGGTACATCGCCGAGTCGGCCGCCCGGATGACCGGTCACCGGATCGTCCCCGTGGCCCCCGCCGACGTGCCGGACGCCCTCGGCCCGCGTACCGCGGTCGCCCTGCTCAACCACGTCGACTACCGCAGCGGCAGGCTCCACGACCTGCCCGGACTCACCGCCGCCGTGCACGCGGCGGGCGGGATCGCGGTCTGGGACCTGTGCCACAGCGCGGGCGCGCTGCCCGTCGGCCTGGACCGGCACGGGGTGGACCTGGCGGTCGGCTGCACGTACAAGTACCTCAACGGCGGCCCCGGTTCGCCCGCCTACCTGTACGTCGCCGAGCGGCACCAGGCGGACTTCGACTCGCCCCTGCCGGGGTGGACCTCGCACGCCGACCCGTTCGCGATGACCCCCGGGTACGCGCCCGCCGACGGCGCCGTACGGGGCCGGGTCGGGACCCCCGACATCCTGTCCATGCTGGCCCTGGAGGCGTCCCTCGACGTCTGGGACGGGGTCGGTGTGGAGGCGGTGCGGGCCAAGTCCCTGGCGCTGACGGACTTCTTCCTGGAGTGCGTCGCGGCGTACGTCCCCGAGGGCCGGGTCACCTCGGTCACCCCGGCCGCCCACACGGAACGCGGCAGCCAGGTCGCGCTGCGGTGCGAGGACGCCGAACCGGTGATGAGCGCGCTCATCGCGCGCGGTGTCGTCGGGGACCTGCGCCGTCCGGACGTACTGCGGTTCGGATTCACACCGCTGTACGTGGGGTTCGCCGACGCGGAACGCGCGGCGCGGGCGCTCTCCGACGTGTTGGCCCGTCAGGCGGCGTAGGCTGCCAGGTCAGTCCGGCGACCGGCTCGCCCCGGTCGCCGGACGGGTTCGGGGCCGCCCGGGGGCGAGCGGAACGGGTGCGGCGACAGCCGACGGTGCGGGGGTGCACCGCGTGATCTTCGACATGGACGACACCGACAGCGAGTCCGGCTTCGGCGGCGGGAGCGGCCGGACCGGCTTTGTGCGGGCCTCGCGCACGGTCCTCGCCGATGTGGTGAGCCGCCCGGACGATCTCCGGGTGCTGTGCGAGGCGGGCCTGCCGCAGGGCCCCTTCCAGATGGCCCCGCCCATCGCCGCGGACGACTGCTTCGTCCAGCAGTCCAGCATGGTGGACCTCGACGACGAGGTGGTGACCGTCGAGGAGGAGTTCGGCACACTGCTGCTCTTCGGCGCTGTCCAGGGCTGGTACCTCTTCCTCCACCTGGGCAATGGCACGGTGTACGCCTTTCCCGACGAGCGGGCGCTCTTCGCCGGGGACATCCGTCCGATGCACACGGACCTCTCCCCGCTCCGGCGCATGCTGGTACTGCTGCACCGGAAAGAGCGGCAGGTGGAACGTGAGGGGACGGGCCACGACCAGCCCCTGTCGTACAGCGGGGTCCGCCGTTTCGCCGACGATGGAGGAGGAGTTCGGCCGCGTCGACCCGGTGGCCTTCTCCGAGGGAAGCCCCTGGAACTATTTCTTCAGTGACCTCCGGGACGGGCTGTACGGCACGTACTACTACCGGCCCCGCCGGACGTGAGGCCGCCCTGCCCACCACCGGGGCAGGGAACGCCTCCATACTGATACCGTCCCCGCAGGTCAGCCCAGTTGGGCATTGTCAGGGACGGTTGGAGCAGCATGTCGGATTCTGCCGCGCGTGATCGGGACGCAGCCGAGACCGAGTCAGCGTTCTCGCATCCGGTTCTCGCCCCCGATGCCTCCGCCGCCTACGGCAGCCACCCGGACCAGGTGATCGACTTCTACGCCCCGCACGACGGGCGTACCGGGGCTCCTGTGGTGGTCGTCCTGCACGGCGGGGCGTGGCGGGCGCCGTACGACCGGCTCCACATGTCACCGTTCGCGGGCTTCCTGGCCCGGCGCGGGTTCGCCGTCGCCAGCGTCGAGTACCGGCGGGGCAGCGAGATCCCGCAGCAGCGCGGCTCGGGTCCGGTCGCCGGCCGCTGGCCGGAGACCTTCGACGACGTCGCGGCGGCGATGGACGCGCTGCCGGAGCTGCTGGCGCGGGAACTGCCCGAGGCGGACGCCCGGCGGATCGTCGTCACCGGGCACTCCGCGGGCGGGCAGTTGGCGCTGTGGGCCGCCGCCCGGCACGTACTGCCGGAGGGGTCACCGTGGCGGCTGCCGCGCCCGCCCGCGCTGCGCGGTGTGGTGGCCCTCGCACCGATCGCGGACTTCGGCTCCGCGGTCGAGCTAGGTGTGTGCTCCGGCGCGATCGGCGAGTTCCTGGGGACCGACGAGGACTTCGGCGTACGCAGCGCGCACGCCGACCCGGCACTGCTGCTGCCCACCGGCATCGCGACCGCCGTGGTGCAGGGCACCACGGACCTGACGGTGCCGCAGGCCGTCGTGGAGGCGTTCGTCGACGCGGCGGCGAAGGAGGGGGAGACCGTGGGTCTGACCCTGCTGCCGGACGTCGGGCACTTCCCGCTGATCGACCCGGCGGCCGACGCGTGCGCGGTGGTGGCCGAGGAGATCGCCCAGCTGGCCTGGTGAGAGCCGTTGGTGGTGGCTGAGGGGATCGTCCGGCCGGGCTGGTGAGAGCCGTTGGTGGTGGCTGAGTGATCGTCAGGCCGGGCTCGTGAAACCCGTGGTCGGTGGCTGAGGAGACTGTCAGGCCGGGCTCGTGAAACCCGTGGTCGGTGGCTGAGGAGACTGTCAGGCCGGGCTCGTGAAACCCGTGGTCGGTGGCCGAGGAGACTGTCAGGCCGGGCTCGTGAAACCCGCGGTACGTGAACGGGGCCGGCCCGGGTAGTACTTGCGACGGACGCTCCAGGATCCGTATCTGTGCTGACGACCCCGCCCGCCGTGCCGCCTACCTTGGAAGCGTGACCGAGACCAAGACCAGAAGCCCGGAGCACCGGGCGGCCGCAGGGGCCATAAGCGGCCTGCGGCAGGACCTCATCGATGACGCGTTCGCCTACCGCCCGCTGCCACCGATGCGGACCGACGGGCCGCTGACCCGGCGGCTGCCGCGGCGGCTCCGGGCGCGTGCCGGGTGGACTCCGCACGCGGTGGTGTTGGGGGCCGCGCTGATCACGTTCATGGCGGGGTTCGCCGACACCGGCAACGCCGGCGTCCTGCTGTCCGGGCTGCTGCCCGCCGTCTGCGTCGCGATGACGCTGATCAGGCCGGTCGGGGCGTTCTGGATGTCGATGACGCTGACCCCGGTGTTCGCGGTCTTCGTCGGTGTCGACGGGCCATGGGCGCCGAGCGCCTTCTTCGCCAACCTGGTCGTGCTGATCGTCGTCGCGGCACGGACCCGGCCGCGCACCGCCGCCTGGATGTGGGGCCTGACCCTGCTGTTCGGCACGATCCTGGAGAACGTCGCGGGCTGGCACACCTCGTCGAACACCACGGCCATGGCCGTGACCTCCGCGTTCGCCCTGCTCATCGTGAGCCTGGTGCAGATCCGCCGGGAGGCGGAGCGCGAGGTCACCGTGCAGCGCACCGTCACCGCCGTCGAACGCGACCGGCGCACGCTGCTGGAGGAGCGCACCACCATCGCCCGCGAACTCCACGACGTGGTCGCCCACCACATGTCGGTCGTCGCGATCCAGGCCGAGGCCGCCCCGTACCGGGTGGAGAATCCGCCGCCCGAACTGGAGCAGGCCTTCATCACGATCCGGGAGAACGCCGTGGCGGCCCTCACCGAACTGCGCCGGGTGCTCGGCGTCGTACGGGCCGAGGGCTACGAGGCACCGGACGCCCCGCAGCCCACCCTGGCCGAGCTCGACGGCCTCCTCACCAATGTCGGCGAGGCGGGCCTGCCGACGGAGAAGACGGTGACCGGCGCGGTGCGCGAACTGCCGCAGGGCGTCGAACTGTCGGCGTACCGGATCATCCAGGAGGCCCTCAGCAACACCCTGCGGCACGCACCGGGTGCCACCGCGAAGGTCGAGATCGGCTATGTGCTGGGCGGGCTCGGACTGCGCGTCGTCAACGGCCCGCCGACCGGCCCGGTGAAACCCTCGCCGGGCGCCGGACACGGGATCACCGGCATGCGGGAACGGGTCACGATGCTGAACGGTGAGATGACCGCCGAGACGACCACGGACGGCGGCTACGAGGTCACGGCCTTCATCCCCGTCCAGCAGGCCACCTCCGACGTACCCGTGGAGCAGTCATGACGACCGACGTGGGTGCTCCGATCCGGGTACTGATCGTCGACGACCAGATGATGGTCCGCGAGGGCTTCTCGGTGCTGCTCAACGCGATGCCGGGCATCGAGGTCGTCGGCGAGGCGGTCAACGGCCGCGAGGCCGTCTCACAGGTCGCTGCGCTCCGCCCCGACGTGGTGCTGATGGACATCCGGATGCCGGAGCTCAACGGCATCGAGGCGACCCGCGAGATCGTCGCCGCCGACGCCACCGCCAAGGTGCTGGTGCTGACCACCTTCGACCTCGACGAGTACGTCTACCAGGCGCTGCGCGCCGGCGCCTCCGGCTTCCTCCTCAAGGACGCCTCGGCCCGGCAACTCGCGGACGGGGTAAGGGTGGTGGCCTCCGGCGAGGCACTGCTCGCGCCCAGCGTCACCAAGCGGCTGATCAACGAGTTCTCCAAGCTCGCGGCCGCCCCGCGCCCGCCCGCACTGGCCCGGATCGGCGACCTCACCGAGCGCGAGACTGAGGTGCTGGTCCTCATCGCGCAGGGCCTGTCGAACGCGGAGATCGCCTCGCACCTCATCGTCGCCGAGTCCACCGTCAAGACCCATGTGAGCCGCATCCTGGTCAAGCTGGGCCTGCGCGACCGCACCCAGGCGGCCGTCTTCGCGTACGAGGCCCGGCTGGTCTCACCGTCCTGAGGGGCGGGGCAGGCAGGGGAGGCGAGGTGCGGGGAGGAGAGGGATGCGGCGGGGCAGGGCAGGGCGGGGAGGTGCGGGGCGGGGAGGGACACGGCGGGGCAGGGCAGGGCGGGGAGGTGCGGGGCGGGGAGGGACGCGGCGGGGCAGGGCAGGGCGGGAAGGTGCGGTCGGTCCGGTCACGTCTTCCTGTCCTGTGGTCGGGCGCGGGGCTGGAGGGGGTTGGCCCGGTGGCGGGTGGCCGGTTAGCGTCGGTTCATGGAACAGCCCTCGCGTGCCGCCTCCGGATCCTCCGCCCCCTTCGACCCGTGGTCAGCGGCGTTCGTCGCCGATCCGTACCCCGCCTATGCCGAGCTGCGTGCCACCGGCCGGGCGCACTACTTCGAGCCAACCGACCAGTGGCTCATCCCGCACCACGCCGATGTGTCCGCGCTGCTGCGTGACCGGCGGCTGGGGCGGACGTATCTGCACCGCTTCACGCACGAGGAGTTCGGGCGCACCGCTCCGCCCGCCGAGCACGAGCCGTTCGAGACGCTGAACGGGCAGGGGATGCTGGACCTGGAGGCGCCGGACCACACGCGGATCCGGCGGCTGGTGTCCAAGGCGTTCACCCCGCGTACCGTCGAGCAGCTCGCGCCGACCGTGCGGCGGCTGGCGGCTGGGCTCGTCGACGACTTCGTCGCGCAGGGCGGCGGCGATCTGCTCACGGCGGTCGCCGAGCCGCTGCCCGTCGCCGTGATCGCCGAGATGCTCGGCATCCCGGAGTCCGACCGTGCGCCGCTGCGGCCCTGGTCGGCGGCGATCTGCGGGATGTTCGAGCTGAACCCGTCGGAGGAGACCGCCCGCGCGGCGGTCCGCGCCTCGCTCGACTTCTCCGCGTATCTGCGCGGGCTGATCGCCGAGCGGCGGGGGAACCCGGGCACGGATCTGATCTCCGCGCTCATCGCCGCCCACGACGAGGGCGAGCGGCTGACCGAACAGGAGATGGTCTCCACCTGTGTGCTGCTCCTGAACGCGGGACACGAGGCGACCGTCAACACCACGGTGAACGGCTGGTGGACGCTGCTGCGCCACCCCGAGCAGCTGGCCGCGCTGCGGGCCGACCACGGGCTGCTGCCGTCCGCCGTGGAGGAGCTGATGCGGTACGACACCCCGCTCCAGATGTTCGAGCGCTGGGTCCTGGACGACATCGAGATCGGCGGCACGGTCATTCCGCGCGGTTCCGAGGTGGC
Source organism: Streptomyces brevispora (assembly GCF_007829885.1). Classification (NCBI taxonomy): domain Bacteria; kingdom Bacillati; phylum Actinomycetota; class Actinomycetes; order Kitasatosporales; family Streptomycetaceae; genus Streptomyces; species Streptomyces brevispora. The sequence goes on along the minus strand of NZ_VIWW01000001.1, from coordinate 2,780,344 downwards.
CCTGCTCTTCGGCTCGGCCAACCGCGACCCGGCCCGCTTCCCCGACCCGGACACGCTGGACCTCTCCCGGCAGGAGAACCCGCACATCACCTTCGGCGCGGGCATTCACTTCTGTCTGGGTGCCCCGCTGGCCCGGGTGGAACTGATCTCCTCCTTCGGGGAGTTGCTGCGGCGGGCGCCCGGCATGCGGCTGGTCGCGGAGCCGGAGTGGAACCCCGGGTACGTGATCCGGGGAGTGAAGGAGCTGCGCGTCGAGCTGTGACGGGCCGGGGCCCCGGTGACGGCTGCTGCGGGCCGGTGACTGCTCTCAGCAGACCGACCCACAGGGCGGCGGAGGTCCGTCGAGCACCTGGAACGTCACCCCGACGACGGCCAGGGCCGCGAGGATCGCCCCGAAGCCGAGGGCCCGTCGCCACATCCCACGTACGAGGCACATGGCGCCCAGCGCGGCCGCGATGCCGCCGAAGGTCATGACCGGCAGGCCGTGCCAGACCACGTCCCACTCGGAGTGGCCCTCCAGGCTGCTGAAGAGGCCGCGCCGGGCGTAGGGCGCCCAGACGAGCATTCCGGCGGCCGCCCCGGCCGCGGCCACGGCGTATCCGGCAATTCCGGTCAGGGCTTCGCGTCGATCGTTCATACCCGGGGTGACGCCCACCGGCCGCCCACGGGTTGCAGGCCGTCCCGCTCAGTTCAGCACGTCACGCCTCCGCAGCGACGAGAGACCGCCGGCCACCAGCGCCACCGCGAGCACGGTGAGCAGCGCCACCGGTCCCCACTCCATCCCCGCCCCCGGCAGCTTCGGCAGGTGCGTGAACGGCGACAGGTTCATCACCGGCTGCGGCAGATTCAGGGCGGGACCGATCCAGCCCAGTGCCAGACAGAGCCCCACGAGGCCCCAGGCCGCCGCGGCGGCCTTCGGCAGCGCCCCGTACAGCAGGACCGTCACCCCGCCGAGCAGCCAGATGGCGGGCAGTTGTATCAGGGAGGCGCCGAGCACGGCAGGCAGCTCGTGCCCGTACCCCGCGGCGAGGCCGAGACCGCCGGCCACCATGATCAGGGCCGCGCCGCCGAAGGCGATGAGCAGATGGCCGGCCGCCCAGCCGATCCGGCCTACCCCGCCCGCCAGCACCGGTTCGGCCCGCCCGGCGGTTTCCTCGCCGTGCAGCCGCAGGACCGAGGAGACGATGTACAGCGCCGCCACCGTGCCGAGCACGGAGACCATCGAGGCGAGGAACGCATCGGTCAGACCAGCCTGTCCGCCCATTCGCTCGAAGATCTCCTTGGTCTTCTCGTTGTCCCCCACGAGGTCGGCCGCTCCGCCGGTCAGCCCGCCGAAGACGACACCGACCGCGGCGAAGGACACCGTCCACCCCAGCAGCGCACCGCGCTGGAGCCGCACGGCGAGCCCGAACGCGGTGGAGATCCGGCCCCGGGCGGGCCCCGGCCGCGTCGCCAGGAAGCTCATGCCGACATCGCGCCGCGCGGTCAGCGCGTACGCGACGGCGCACTGCACCACCACGGCCCCGACGATCACCAGGAGCACCCACCACCGCTCGGACGCGTACGGCCGGACGTTCTCCGCCCAGCCGATGGGGGAGAGCCAGGTGAACACGGACGAGCCGTCGTCCGTCGCGGAGTCGCCCGCCGCCTTCAGGACGAACGCGGCGCCGACCACCGCGGCCGACAGCCCCTTCGCGAGCCGGGCGCTCTCGGTGAACTGCGCGGCGATCGCCGCGGTGCAGGCGAACAGCACACCGACCCCGGCGACGGCCAGCGCGATCGCCACCGCGCCGGCGCCGCCCGCCCCCGACCCGGCCATCCCGGCGATGATCACCAGGGCCAGCGCGGCGTTGGCGATCGCGGCGGCGAGCAACGCGGCGGTCAGGGGGGCTCTGCGCCCCACCATGGCCGAGGAGAGCATCTCCTGACGGCCGGTCTCCTCTTCCTCCCGGGTGTGCCGCACGACGACGACCAGGCTCATCACCGCGGCCAGCGCGGCACCGAAGGCGATCATGCGCCAGCTGACGAGCCCGCCCACGGAGTCGTTGAACACTGGCCCGTACATCGCCCGCAGGGAGCTGTTGCCGTTCATCGAGGCAGCGAGATCGGCGCGCTGGGCGGCCGTCCCGTAGAGCGAGGAGATGGACTTCCCGACGGAGGAGAACGAGCCGCCGAGCACGAGCACCCAGAGCGGCATGATGATCCGGTCGCGCCGCAGGGCGAGCCTCAGCAGGGCCCAGGTCCCCGTGAGCTGCCCGGTCCCGGTCCCGGCCCGGCGTCCGGTTCCGGCCGGTGCGGTCATGGTCACGGCAGTCATCGCGCCGCCACCTCCGCCACCGGGGCGGCGTCCGCCGTGTAGTGCCGCAGGAAGAGCTCCTCCAGCGTGGGCGGTGTGCTGGTCAGCGAGCGGACCCCGGACGCCGAGAGCGATTTGAGGACGGCGTCCAGCTTGTCCGTGTCGACCTGGAGCGTGACCTGGTGTCCCTGGATGTCGAGGTCGTGCACCCCGGGCAGCCCCGCGAGCCCGTTGGGCTCGGCGGCCAGCTCGGCGCTGATGTTCGTACGGGTCAGATGGCGCATGCCGGCCAGCGAGCCGGTCTCCACCGTCCGCCCCTGGCGGATGATGCTGACCCGGTCGCAGAGCGACTCGACCTCGCTGAGGATGTGGCTGGAGAGCAGGATCGTCCGCCCGCGGTCGCGCTCCTCGGCGACACAGCTCTGGAAGACCTCCTCCATCAACGGGTCCAGCCCGCTGGTCGGTTCGTCCAGGATCAGCAGGTCCACATCGGAGGCGAACGCGGCGACGAGGGCGACCTTCTGCCGGTTGCCCTTGGAGTACGTACGCCCCTTCTTGGTCGGGTCGAGCTCGAACCGCTCCACGAGGTCGGCGCGGCGCGCGGCGTCCAGGCCGCCGCGCAGCCGCCCGTACAGATCGATCACCTCGCCACCGGAGAGGTTGCGCCACAGCGTGACGTCACCGGGGACGTAGGCCACCCGCCGGTGCAGTTCCACCGCGTCGCGCCACGGGTCGCGGCCGAGCAGCTGGGCGGCGCCGGCGTCGGCCCGCAGCAGGCCCAGCAGGACCCGGATGGTGGTGGACTTCCCGGACCCGTTGGGCCCGAGGAAGCCGTGGACCTCACCTGACTCGACGGTCAGGTCGAGCCCGTCCAGTGCGTGCGTCCGGCCGAACGACTTGTGCAGTCCAGCCACGGTGATTGCCTTCGTCATGATTTTGAAGGTACGCTACTTTCACAAACTTGTGAAGTTAAGGAAGTGTATAAACTCAGATGAGTGACGGGGGCCGGGGACGCAGGGGAGACGATGGGCCGATGAGCAGCGAATCCGGAGAGAACGCACGGGATCGGCAGGGGGGTCGGCAGGTCACGGGCGATGCCTCTGCGAAGCGGGAGACGGACAGGGCGACCGGGAAGCGGGATACGGACGGGACGCCCGGGAAGCGGGACGCGGAGGCGGTCTCGCGCTTCGTCGAGCGGTTCGCGTCCGAGCTGACCGAGGCGGGGATGCAGCGGATGGCGTCCCGGGTCTTCGCCGCCCTGCTCGCCGACGACGACGCCTCGATGACCTCGGCCGAGCTCGCCCTGGCGCTGCAGATCAGCCCGGCCGCCGTGTCCGGCGCGGTGAATTACCTCACTCAGGTCAGCATGGTCGGCCGCGAACGCGAACCGGGCTCCCGCCGCGACCGCTACCGCCTGCACAACGAGATCTGGTACACCACCTTCACCAGCCGCGACCGGGTGCTAACCCGGTGGGAGCAGACCCTCAAGGACGGTGTCGGCGCCCTGGGCGAACACACTCCGGCGGGCGCCCGGCTGGCCGAGACGGCGGCGTTCTTCGAGTTCATGCAGGGCGAGCTGGCCGCCATGATGGACCGCTGGCGCGAACACCGGAAGACCCTCGACCTGTCGGCGGCCGACGGGCCCGCGAGCGCCTGACGACCCTGCGGCCGACGGGCCCACGGGCGCTGCAGCGGCCCGGCACCGCAGCGGCCCGGCGCCGCGTGGCCTGGCACCACGGGCCCGGCGCGGGGAGCTACCCCGTCGGCACCGGCAGCATCAGCCCCCACGCGCCCGCCCGCACCGTCCAGGTCCGTGTCCGGACCGGCCCGCCGACCTGTATGTCCGCGCGGTAGCGGAAGTCCGCCCCGGAGACCGTGACGGCCTTGACCTCCGTGGTGACCGGGGCGCCGTCCAGCGGGTGGATCGTCACCTCCGCGAGGCCGCCTCCGCCGCGCCCCGACGTCACCGTCACCGATTCGACCGGGCGGTCCAGATCGTTCAGCAGGACGCCGTCCGCCTCGATCCGCAGCCGGTGCGTGCGCAGCGGGGCGGGCAGCACCGAGGGCGCGGGGTGCACCAGGGTCCGGACCAGGGAGCGGCAGGTGTCCCAGACCGCCGTGACGCCCGAGTGGGAGGCCTCCGTGCCCGGTGCGGCGCCGCTCAGGGCCGGGATGCGCAGCGCGCCCAGGACCACGCCGTCGCTGTCGTCGACCAGCAGGTCCAGCCGTCGCACCGCGCCGTCGAGCGCGGTGCGGGCCGCCGCCACCGCACCCGTCGGCACACCGAGTGAATGGGAGAGTTCCAGCGCCGCCGCGGCGCCGACCGGGATCAGCGAGAGGGCGCTTCCGGCCGGTTCCCGCTCCCGGTGCAGCAGGGTCACCGCGCGCCTCAGCGCCCGGTCGTCCCCGACCACCACCGGCCGTCGGCCACCCCTGCGGGAGAGGGCCCGGGCGAATTCCTCGGGCCCGTCGGGGAGGCAGATCTTGGCGTGCGCACCGGCGCTCAACACGTCCTTCGCGATCCGGACGGACTCGCCGTCCGTGCGGCGGGCAACCGGATCGATCACCACCAGCAGATGGGGCGCACCGTTACCGGGGGGCTGGGCAGCCGACACCTCGGTCCTTCCTCGGGTAGCATCTTGGTGCAAGAGCCCCTTGCGCTATTGCGCCAGGGGCTTGGTCTATTCCGGGGCACCCGGTTCGACGGTTCAGGCTTTGTCGTACAACGACGTACGGCATGTACGGCGTTTACTTACGCCCCCTGACCTTGGACATGCCCCGCCCGGAAGGGGTGTACGCCTGTGCCCGCACTTGTGCTGCTCGGTGCTCAGTGGGGTGACGAGGGCAAGGGGAAGGCCACCGACCTCCTCGGTGGATCCGTGGACTATGTGGTGCGTTACCAAGGCGGCAACAATGCCGGCCACACGGTCGTCGTCGGCGACCAGAAGTACGCACTGCATCTCCTCCCCTCCGGAATCCTGTCACCGGGGTGTACCCCGGTCATCGGGAACGGTGTCGTGGTCGACCCGGCCGTCCTGCTCTCCGAGCTGAGTGGACTGAACGACCGCGGCGTGGACACGTCCAAGCTGCTGATCAGCGGTAACGCTCATTTGATCACCCCGTACAACGTCACGGTCGACAAGGTGACGGAACGGTTCCTCGGCAAGCGCAAGATCGGCACGACCGGGCGCGGTATCGGCCCGACGTACGCCGACAAGATCAACCGCGTAGGCATCCGCATCCAGGACCTCTACGACGAGTCGATCCTGGAGCAGAAGGTCGAGGCGGCCCTGGAGCAGAAGAACCAGCTCCTGGCCAAGGTCTTCAACCGGCGCGCGATCGAGGCCGGCAAGGTCGTCGAGGACATGCTCCAGTACGCGGAGCAGATCAAGCCCTTCGTCGCCGACACGACGCTGATCCTGAACAACGCCATCGACGCGGGCAAGGTCGTCCTCTTCGAGGGCGGTCAGGGCACGCTGCTCGACGTCGACCACGGTACGTATCCCTTCGTCACCTCGTCGAACCCGACCGCGGGCGGCGCCTGCACCGGTTCCGGCGTGGGCCCGACGAAGATCAGCCGGGTCATCGGCATCCTCAAGGCCTATACGACGCGCGTCGGCGCCGGTCCGTTCCCGACGGAGCTGCTCGACGAGGACGGCGAGGCGCTGCGCCGCATCGGTGGCGAGCGCGGTGTCACCACCGGCCGTGACCGCCGCTGCGGCTGGTTCGACGCCCCGATCGCGCGCTACGCGACCCGGGTCAACGGCCTGACCGACTTCTTCCTCACCAAGCTCGACGTCCTCACCGGCTGGGAGCAGATCCCGGTGTGCGTGGCGTACGAGATCGACGGCAAGCGCGTCGAGGAGCTCCCGTACAACCAGACCGACTTCCACCACGCGAAGCCGATCTACGAGATGCTGCCGGGCTGGTCCGAGGACATCACCAAGGCGAAGACCTTCGCCGACCTGCCGAAGAACGCGCAGGGTTACGTGAAGGCGCTGGAGGAGATGTCCGGCGCCCCGATCTCCGCGATCGGCGTCGGCCCCGGCCGGACCGAGACGATCGAGATCAACTCGTTCCTGTAGACACCGTGACGGCGGCCGACGGAGAGGACGCGTCGGCCGCCTTCGCGTACCCGCTCTCTGCGTGACGAGCAGGAGCTCAGGACGCGAGGCTGCGTCGATGTGCGTCGATGTGCGTCGATGTGCGTCGAGGTGCGTCGTCCCCGGCGACTCGGCCGGATGGTTTGACCAATGTGGCCATACGTCAGGCCCATGTCTGATCAACCGGATGGTGAGGGAGAGACGGCTCATGCCGGTCCGGAAACCGTCCACCGAGCGGCAGCGACGTCTCGGGGCCGAGCTGCGCAGGGTGCGCGAGCACGTCGGGATGACGATCGACGAGGCCGCCACGCTCCATCGGACCGACCGCACCACGGTCAGCAACACCGAGTCCGCTCGTTCCGGTGTCAGCGGCGACCGCGTGAGGGTGTGGGCGAGCAAGCAAGGGCGCGCTCGCCACGCGCCGAACGCCCTGACGGAAGGTCACTGCGGGCTCGGCGTGCGCCCGTGAGGGTCGAGTCAAACATCTGACGGCGGAGACACCGGTCGCAAACGCGGGCGTGCGGGGTCATTTCAGGCACTCCGGGTGCTTCGTGTGCCCTCTGTGCCCCAGCCCCTCGTCTAGCTACTGTCGGTAGTCAGGTGACTGCATAAAGAGACGATTCCGTTTCTGGTGCATCAGTAGAACCGGAGCAAAGTATGAAGCTTTACCAGAAGTGGGCTGCCGCCGCGGGTGCTCTCGCATGCACCGCCGCACTCGTGTCCAGCACGGCCGTTACGGCGGCTGCCGATGACGAGAGCCCCGCTCTCCGGTCCATCGTCGCCCAGCAGTTCACTCTCAGGCTCGCCAGTGACCCGGGTCAGGTCGCCAACGTCCGGGGAGCGGCCACGGACAACGGTGCCCCGGTCATCCAGTACCCCTGGTCCGGCACGACCAACGAGCGCTGGGACGCGGACGCGGCTCTGGGCGGCTACTACCGGTTCAAGGGCGTAGGCAGCGGCAAGTGCCTCAACGTCAACGGAGGCGGGAGCGCCAACGGTACCCAGATCATCCAGTACACCTGTGGAAGCGCCGACAACGAGCTGTGGAAGTTTGTGCCCAAGGGCATCGGCTACCAGATCGTCGCCAAGTCCAGCGGCAAGTGCCTCAACGTCGCCGGCGGTGTCGGTGTCGGGAACGATCTGATCCAGTACGTCTGCACCCCGCGTGGGGTGGCCAACGACGTCTGGCTGCCGGTCTGGGAACCCCTCACGATCTGAGTCCCGAGCCGGATGAGGGGAACGGGTCGGCCGGCGGCGGGGCCTGTGCGGGCGGGGTGTCCGACTTCGTCATCAGCGAGGCGGAGTTCGACCGGATCTTCCCGGACCGCGACTCCTGCTACACGTACCAGGGGCTGATCGACGCCCTGCACACCTACCCGCGCTTCGCGAACACCGGGACCGAGGCGATGCGGAGCCGGGAGGCGGCGGCGTTCCTGACGCACGCCGACTTCGAGTCGGTCGGCCTCCAGTACGTGAAGGAGATCAACGAGGCCAACTACTGGATCAAGTGCGACTACAGCCGGCCCTTCGGCTGCCCGGCCGGTCAGTCCGCGTACTACGGCCGCGGCCCGATCATGTTCAGCTGGAACTTCAACTACAAGGCCGCCGGTGACGCGCTCGGCCTCGACCTGCTGAACAACCCGTGGCTGGTCGAGCAGGACCCGTCGGTCGCCTGGCAGACCGCGCTCTGGTACTGGAACACCCAGAACGGCCCCGGCACCATGACCTCGCACGAGGCCATGGTCGGCGGCGCCGGGTTCGGCGAGACGATCCGCTCGCTCAACGGGGCGCTGGAGTGCGACGGCGGCAACCCCGCTTCGGTGCGGGCGCGGGTCGCCAAGTACGAGCGGATCACCGGCATCATCGATACGAATCCGGGTTCCGGGCTCACCTGCTGACGGTTCGACAGGCACGGTGCTACGGGATGCGCGGCTGACCGGCCGGACAGTATGGCGTCCCGCATGCCGGACGGGCCCGAAGGTTTTACCTTCGGGTCCGGTGCCGTTCCGGGCGCGGTCGTAAAGTGGCCGAGGCCGGGATCGGCCCTGTTGAGGCGCCTGCGGAGGGGCGGGGCGGTGTTGTGTCCCTGTGTCGGCGGCGCGTTGGGAGGGCTCCTCGCGTTGGTCTAGACCTTGACAGGTTCAGACCAGTAGCGCTTGAGTGTCGGCACCCCCCATGGCGGCGCACCGATGAGCTCGGTGCGCCGCGCCGAAGGAGTCTTCACATGATCAAACGCATCATGGGCGTACTCGCCGCGATCAGTGCGGTCGTCGCGACGCTGGTCATCCTCCCCGCCACCACCGCCTCCGCGGCCGACTGCGCGGCTGCCTGGAACTCCTCGTCCGTCTACACGGGTGGCGGCGCCGCCTCGTACAACGGGCACAACTGGACCGCCAAGTGGTGGACCCAGAACGAGACGCCGGGCCGCTCCGACGTCTGGGCCGACCAGGGCAGTTGCGGCGGCGGCGGTACGGACCCGGGCGGTCCCGGTTCGTCCGACGGCTTCGTCGTCAGCGAGGCACAGTTCAACCAGATGTTCCCGAGCCGGAGTTCCTTCTACACCTACAGCGGTCTCACCGCCGCGCTGAGCGCCTACCCGGGCTTCGCCAACACCGGCAGCGACACCGTGAAGAAGCAGGAGGCGGCCGCGTTCCTCGCCAACGTCAGCCATGAGACGGGCGGCCTGGTGTACGTGGTCGAGCAGAACACGGCCAACTACCCCCACTACTGCGACAGCAGCCAGCCCTACGGCTGCCCCGCGGGCCAGGCCTCGTACTACGGCCGCGGCCCGATCCAGCTCAGCTGGAACTTCAACTACAAGGCCGCCGGTGACGCGCTCGGCATCGACCTGCTGGGCAACCCCTACCTGGTCGAGCAGAACGCCGCCGTGGCCTGGAAGACCGGCCTCTGGTACTGGAACACCCAGAACGGCCCCGGCAGCATGACGGCCCACAACGCCATGGTGAACGGTGCCGGGTTCGGTCAGACGATCCGCTCGATCAACGGCTCCATCGAGTGCAACGGCGGCAACCCCGCCCAGGTCCAGAGCCGGATCGACAGGTACCAGGCCTTCGTGTCGATCCTCGGCACCACGCCCGGATCGAACCTGGGCTGCTGACCGGCTGAGCCCCCTGGACGGGGCTCCCGCGGACGGGGGGCGCGTCCGGCTTCACTGCCGGAGGCGCTCCCCGTCCGGCTGTACGCCGTCCGGGGACCCGGGCGACGCCGCGCAGGACGGTGCCGTCACCGCCGAGCAGTCCCGCCCAGCCGTCGGCACGGCCGGACACCCAGCGCAGCAGCTCCTGCGAGCCGCCGGAGCGGGCGAGTCCGTGCATCCGGATGACGTCGTCGGCCCGTCCGCGCGCGTGCACGTCTCCCCCGCTCCTCGCAGAAACCGGAGCGAAGCGTACCGGTCTGGTTGTGCGGACTGATACCTCTGAGCGGCCACACAGTGCGATCTGAATCTTTACCGGCTCCTACCCCGCGACCTAGAGTCCGAACGCGGTTGCGGGCCTCTCTGGGGAGACGCACGGGGGACGACGGCAGCGGCTCACGGGGGTGTCCGCCGGCGTCGGCCGCAACCGCCTTTTCGTCGCGTTGTCAGTGGTGACCCTTAGCGTCGGGACCAGAGATGGTCTTCGGCGTGCGAGGAGAGGTCACCACCATGGAGTTCCGGATCGAGCGCGGCGCCCTGGCCGACGCCGTCGCCTGGGCGGCCCGGGTGCTGCCCACCCGGTCACCCGTTCCCGTACTGGGCGGGCTGCTGCTGGAGGCTGCGGACGGGCAGTTGTGCATCTCCGGCCTCGACTACGAGGCGTCCGCCCGTATCGAGGTGGACGCCGAGACCGTACGGCCCGGCAAGGTGCTGGTCATGGGCCGCCGGCTGCTGGACGTCTGCAAGGTGCTGCCCGAGGGGGCGGTGGAGTGCGCGGTGGAGGGTTCCCGGTTCACGGTGACGGGCAGCGGCGCCGGATTCGGCCTCTCGGTGCTGCCCCTTGACGACTACCCCTCGCTGCCGCCGCTGCCGGAGGTCCTCGGGGCCGTGGACTGCCGGGAGTTCGCGGCGGCCGTCGCGGAGGTGACGGTGGCGGCGGGCCGGGACGACACCCTGCCGACGCTCACCGGGATCAGGCTGGGGCTGGACGGCGACCGGATGACGCTGGCGGCCACGGACCGGTACCGCTTCGCCGTCCGTACGCTCGGCTGGAAGCCCGCAGCGGCGGACGTGTCGGCCGATGTCGTCGTCTCGGCCCGCCGGCTCTCCGAGATCGCCCGCTCCTTCGGCCGCGCGGGCCTGGTCAGCCTCGCGCTGGACAGCGGGTCGGCGGGCTTCGAGCTGGCCGGGATGCGCACCACGGTCCGGCTCCTGGACGGCCGACTGCCACGCCACGACAAGCTGTTCGCGATGGCGGACCCGGTCACGGCGGTCACCGACCGCGAGCCCCTGGTCGAGGCGGTGAAACGGGTCTCGGTGGTGGCGGACAACGACAGCCCGCTCCAACTCGCCTTCCGCAGCGGCTCGGTGCTGCTCCAGGCCGGTTACGAGGACGACGTGGCGTCCCAGCGGCTGCCCGCCGGTCTGGTGGGCGCCGAGGAGATGGCGGTCGCCTTCAACCCCTCCTACCTGATGGACGCGCTGGCGTCGTTCGACGAGCCGGTCGTCCGTTTCCGGCTGATGGGCCCGGGGCAGCGCGCCATGGTCACCGGACACGACACCCACAGGGACGCGCTGGGCACGGCGGAAGGGTCCGGGCCGACGCCGCCGCACCAGCACCTGCTGATGTCGGTCAAACCCCTGGTCTAGGGCCTCGCGGCGCCGAACCGGGGAGGGGGCGGCGGCCGGGCTGTCGATGCCCGTCGTACAGCGCCTTGTTGCGGTTCAGGGTCAGCGAGGTGGCCGCACGGGAGACGGCGGGCCCGGGGCGGGGCTTGGGCCTTGGGTGGGGCCTGGACCTCGGGCGGGGCTTGGGCCTGGGGACGGGACCGAGTCGGTTCAGTCGGATTTCGTGTACGTGAGCTTCTCGCCGGTGTCCGTGTTCTCGCGGCTCAGGGTGCCGTCCGGGAGCAGGGTGAGAGTGGTCGGGCCGCCCGGTGTGCAGGACGACATGGGTTGGCCGAGCGTCACCGTGGAGGGGCTGACGCGGAGCGGCTCGTCGCCGGTGGCCTTGTCCGTCAGATCCGCCTGGAAGACGCAGCGGTAGGTGCCGCCGGTGTCGGTCGGGCCCTCCGCGGTGAGGCTGAGGACGGTGTCGCCGGGCCCGCCCTGCTGGATGACGAGTTCGCGGGTGGAGTGGCCGGAGGCGTTGTCGATACCGCTGGACCAGGTGCCCAGATAGGCCTCGGGGACGCCGTCCTGGTCGCCGTTCTTCCCGTCGTCGATGTTCTTCCCGTCGTCGGTGGGCGACGGGTCCTGCGGGCCCGTGGGGGAGGCCGAGTCGGAGGAGCCGTCCGACGGGGATGCGGTGGCCGAGCGGCTGGGGGACGGGTCGGGGGTGCCGCCGTCGCTCATCAGCGCGTAGACGGAGCCGCCCGCCCCTATGGCGACGAGGACTGCGATCGCGACGAGGGCGACGGTCGAGCCTGTTCTCCGGCGGGCGGGCTCGGGGAACTGGGTGCCGGTCGGATACGGCGGGCCGTACGGGGGTGTGGTGCCGAACCCGGGCTGCTGCGGATAGCCGTACGCGTAGCCCTGGTTGGGGTTCTGGTGCGGGCCGGGGTTCTGCTGTTGCGGGTAGCCGTAGCCCGGGGCCGGGGCCGGGCCAGCGGTCGGGTACGGGCCCGGGTACGGCTGGGCGGGCTGCTGCGGGTGTCCGTACCCGGGAGCGGTAGTTCCGGGCGGCGGCGGGCCGGCCGCCGGGGCGGCGGGTGGCTGGGTGCCGGGTTGCTGGGCGGCGGGTCGCTGGGTGCCGACCACGGTGGGGACGGCGTGGGCGCCGTCCGGTGCGGGGTGCCCCGGTGGCGTGGGCGGTTCGGCGGGGAGCGGGGGCGGGGTGCCCTGAGGGACCGCGTCCGCAGGGGTCTCGGGGGTCTCGGGGGCTTCGGGGGTGCCGGGGGCCTCCGGGACCTCGGCGGACGCAGGGTCCTGCGCGGACCTCGGGTCCTGCGGACGCTGAGGGTCCTGAAGGTCCTGCGTGGCCTGCGTGGCCTGCGTGGCCTGCGTGGCCTGTGCGGACTGCGGGCCCTGTGCGGCCTGTGCGGCCTGCGGGTCCCGTGGGTCCTGCGGGTCCTCCGAGTCGAGCAGTTCCACCGCGTGGCGGCCGAGTTGGGCGATGAGCGCCCCCGGAAGCCAGGGTTCCGACGTGTTGTCCTCGGCCAGCCGGTCCAGGATCTCGTCGGTCGTCGGCCGGGCCCCCGGGTCCTTGCGCAGGCAGTCCTGGATCAGCTCCACGAGATCCACCGGCACCCCCGTCAGGTCCGGGTCCTCCTGCGCGATCCGGAACAGCAGCGCGTGCACCCCACTGGCCGCCGCCCCGAACGGGAGCCGACCGGTCGACGCGTACGCCAGCACCGAGCCCAGACAGAACACGTCGCACGCCGTGGTCACGCGCTCGCCCCGCACCTGCTCGGGCGACATGAAGCCGGGCGAGCCGACCAGGGCGCCGGTGCGGGTGAGGCCGCCGTCGGTGACGGTGTCCAGGGCCCGGGCTATACCGAAGTCGATGACGCGCGGGCCGTCGATCGTCAGCAGGATGTTGGACGGCTTGAGGTCGCGGTGGATGAGCCCGGCGGCGTGGATGGCCCGCAGCGCGTGCGCGAGACCGCTGCCCAGGATGTGGACCGAGCGTTCGGGCAGCGGCCCGTACGCGCCGGGGGCAGGGCCGGACGAGGTGCTCGCGCGCCCCGAGACGGTGGCCTGGAGGGAGGGTCCGGCAACGTAACCGGTGGCGACCCAGGGCACATCGGCGTCGGTGTCGGCGTCCAGCACGGGGGCGGTCCAGGTGGAGCCGAGGCGGCGCGCGGCCATGACCTCCTGCCTGAACCGGTCGCGGAACATCTGCTGTTCGGCGAGTTCCGCGCGTACCAGCTTGATCGCGACCGTGCGTCCGCGGTCGGAGCGGGCCAGGTACACCTGACCCATCCCACCCGCACCGAGTCGGCCCAACAGGCGGTATCCGCCGATGCGTTGCGGTTCCACCGAGCCGAGCTTCTCCATGGTGTGCAGTCCTCCCCCGTACGACGACACGCCGGACGGGTCGAGAATAGCGGCGCGGTTGTGCGGTGACGCTGTGCGGTGGCGGGTCGGTGCCCGGGGCTTGTCCTCAAACGCCGGACGGGCCCGATCGTGCCGCGGGTGTACCGTCCCTGTACGGCTGCGTGATCGCCAATGCGCGTACGACAGAACCGAATTCGGCGATCTCGACGGTCGCATGCCCGCGCCGTCGAGACAGGTCGAGGGGAGACCGGCCGGATGTCCGGCGAGTCAAGAACGATCGTGTCCGCCATGGTCGAGCACGATGGATGCCTGCTGATGGTTCGCGAGCGCCTCCCGGGAGAGCCGGAGCAGTGGGTTCTTCCCGGTGGCGTGGTCGAGCCGGGCGAACTCGCGCACGACGCCCTCGTGCGCGAGGTCCACGAGGAGACCGGGCTGAGTGTGTCCGGGCCGACGAGCCTGGCCTGCGTCTCGCAGCACGTGGTCATCGACGACCCGGGCTGGGACGGCACCTGGACCGTCATGACCTTCCGTGCCGGGCAGCCGACGGGGACACTGGGCTCGCTCGATCCGGACGAGCTGGTGCTGGAAGCCGCCTGGGTTCCGATCGACGAGGCCCTGTCCCGCCTGGCCGCACACCCGTCGCGCCTGCGTCGGGAACCGCTCATCGCGTGCCTGACCGGCACGGCGCCGCCCGGCGCGCTGTGGCTGTGGCCCGACGGTCCGCAGGGCCCTCCGGTCGTCATCGCCGCGGCGTAGAGGTCCGCCCACGAGGCGCCGACCCGACACCCTGCCGAACCACGCGCCCCACTCCATACAAGGTGGCCATACCGGTCCGCGCCCGCCGCGTCCTACGCTCGCCCTATGACCCCTCACCCCGACGCCGCCGCCGGGGCAGCCGTGAAGGCCGCCGACCGCGCGCACGTGTTCCACTCCTGGTCCGCCCAGGGCCTGATCGACCCGCTCGCCGTCGCCGGCGCCGAGGGGGCGTACTTCTGGGACTACGACGGCAACCGCTACCTGGACTTCACCAGCGGTCTCGTCTACACCAACATCGGTTATCAGCACCCCACCGTCGTCGCCGCGATCCAGGAGCAGGCGGGGAAGATGACGACCTTCGCGCCCGCCTTCGCGATCGAGTCGCGCTCCGAGGCCGCACGCCTCATCGCCGAGCGCACCCCCGGCGACCTGGACAAGATCTTCTTCACCAACGGCGGCGCCGAGGCCGTCGAGAACGCCGTCCGGATGGCCCGGCTGCACACCGGCCGCACGAAGGTGCTCTCCGCCTACCGCTCCTACCACGGCGCCACCTCCACCGCGATCAACCTGACCGGTGACCCGCGCCGCTGGCCGTCCGACAACGGCTCGGCAGGCGTCGTCCGGTTCTGGGCCCCGTTCCTCTACCGCTCGCCGTTCCACGCCGAGACCGAGGCGGAGGAGTGCGCCCGCGCGCTCCAGCACCTGGAGGACACCCTCGCCTTCGAGGGCCCCGCGACCGTCGCCGCGATCATCCTGGAGACCATCCCGGGCACGGCCGGCATCATGACGCCGCCGCCCGGCTATCTCGCCGGTGTCCGCGAGATCTGCGACCGCTACGGCATCGTCTTCGTCCTCGACGAGGTGATGGCCGGATTCGGGCGCACCGGCAAGTGGTTCGCCGCCGACCACTTCGACGTGGTGCCGGACCTGATGACCTTCGCCAAGGGCGTCAACTCCGGTTACGTACCGCTCGGCGGCGTCGCCATCTCCGCCGAGATCGCCGCCACCTTCGACACCCGCCCCTACCCGGGCGGACTCACGTACTCCGGCCACCCGCTGGCCTGCGCGGCCGCCGTCGCCACCATCCACGTGATGGAGGACGAGAAGGTCATCGAGAACGCCACCCGCATCGGCGAGACGGTCCTCGGCCCCGGTCTGCGCGAGCTCGCCGAGAACCACCCGTCGGTCGGCGAGGTCCGCGGCCTCGGCGCGTTCTGGGCGCTGGAGCTGGTCCGCAACAAGGAGACCCGCGAGCCGCTGGTCCCGTACAACGCGACGGCCGAGGCCAACGCCCCGATGGCGGCCTTCGGGGCGGCGGCGAAGAAGAACGGCCTGTGGCCCTTCATCAACATGAACCGCACCCATGCCGTTCCGGCCTGCAACGTCACCGAGGCCGAGGCCAAGGAAGGCCTGGCGGCGCTGGACATCGCACTGTCGGTGGCCGACGAGCACACCGTTTAAGCACCCTCCGCGCACAGCGCCCCTCCCCTCACAGGCCGGAACGGCCCGATCGGTCTAAGGTGGCCGAAACCGAAACAGGGGAGGGGCGCCATGCCCGCGCGCGGAGCTGTCACCCGCAGTACGCTGCGCCAGCAGATCGCGGACGCGCTGCGTGACGAGGTGCTCGCGGGGCGTCTTCAGCCGGGGTGCGAGTTCACCGTCAAGCAGATCGCCGAGCAGTACGGCGTCTCCGCGACGCCCGTCCGGGAAGCGCTGTTCGATCTCTCCGCGCAGGGCCTGCTCGAATCCGATCAGCACCGCGGATTCCGGGTGCACCAGTTCACCGTCGCGGACTACCGGGCGATGGTCGAGGCCCGCACCCTGGTCATCGACGGGGTGATCCGGGACGTTTTCCGCGATCAGTCCCCGTCCCCGGAACGGCAGTCGAAGTACCGGGAGGCGCTCGTCTCCGTACACCGCCGGGCCGAGGAGGCCACCCGCGCGGCGCGCGGCGGTGACCTGGACATCCTCATCGGCTACGACCTGCGCTTCTGGCGCGAGTTGGGCGCGCTCACCGGGAACGCGTACATCAGCGACTTCCTGCACCGGCTGCGCGTCCAGGCCTGGATGTTCGCCGTGCCGTACCTGCGTGGCGACGTGGACGCACGGGACTGGCTCTGGAAGGGGCACGCCGACCTCGTCGCCGCTGTAGCGGACCGGGACCGCGAAGCGCTGCGTGTGGTGATCGACGAGTACTACTCCCACGCGAGGAGCTGGGCGGACCGGCTCGTGGCCAGAGGCCCGGCCCGCCCCGGCCCCGAGCCGCAGCCGCCCGCGGCGGACGAACTCGCGGGGCCGACGCATCCGGGAGCGGCCTGACCGCCGCCCGTCCGGAAGCCCGGCCGGTACGCGGCCGGAAGCCTGACCGGCGCGGGTCCCCGAAGCCGGTCATGGGGGACCACTGTCCGCGACGTGCCGGCCGCATTACGCTGTCCCGACCATCGCACGCACCTGTTGGAGAGCGAGACTTCGTGGCCTGTGACCTGTGGCTGGTCCCCCTCGTCGATGTGCTGTGCCACAGCCCCGACAACCCCTTCGCCGAAGAGATAGCCGTCTTCGACAAGGCGCTGGGCGAGGCAGGGCTGCCGCCCGTACCCGTCTACGCCTACATGCCCGGCCTGACCGGCGACGTGGCCCCGGTCGCGGGCTTCGACTACGACGCCCTGCACTTCCTGCGCCGCGCCTACCTGCTCCAGCTCAGCGGCCTCGCCGTCACACCCGTGGACGAACTGGGCGGGGACTACGAGCAGTTGCTGGAGATGTTCGAGTCGACGGCCCAGCAGTCGCACCTGGTGTGGCACTACGACCACGCGGGGGCGTACGTCCCGCTGGACTTCGCGGCACCGCTCTCCACCGACGACCTGCTCCAGGGCGGCGGCCCGCTCGGCTCCTCGCACGGGCTGCTGAGGGAGCTGGAGTTCGTCGCCGCGTCCATCGGCATCAACCCGGCCAACCCGCCGGCCGCCCCGCTCCCGCCCGCCGCGCCCACCACGCTGGAGGAACCGGCGGTCCCGTTCCTGTACGACGACAACCCGTTCGCCCGGGAACGCCACGTCTGGCTCGGCCTGCACGCGGCGGCCACCCGCAGCCTCGCCCAGGGCTCAATGATCATTTTCAGCTGACGGTCAAGCCGACGGGCGAGCTGACGGGCAAGCCGAGGACGAGCCGAGGGCAGACCGACGACGAGCCGACGGGCGAGCCGACGGACAAGGCGCCCGCCGGAACCCCGCGGTGATCACCGGCCACCGGTCACCGATCGCTACTGACCGTCACCGGTCATCGCGGGGACTCCGGCGGTCGCTGCCGCGGCATGTTCGGCCGGCCCATCGACTGCAACGGGAACCGTCCCGGCTGCGCGCCCTGGTCCGTACGCCCACCGCCCGTGCCGCCGGACACCAGCGCCTGCATCCCCATCGGCGCGGGGCCCGCCCGGAACTCCACCATCCAGTCCGCGGTCTCCGACCGTACGAGCTCCGTGACGTCCTCCGAGAACCGCCGCAGCACGCCGAGGCACCGCTCGGTCGCCTCGCTCGCCGTCCCCTCGGTCGGTCCGAGCACCTCGCGTACGCACTCCGAGGCCCAGTCGAACTGGAGCACCTGGAGCCGCCGCTGTACGGCCTGGGCCGTCGCGAGATTCCTTATCCAGCCCGACGTCAGGCCGAAGTACCGGTCGCACGCCATGCACGCGGCACCCATCAGCAGCGACAGATAGCCCCAGCCCGCCGTGCCGTGGAGCGCTCCCGTCAGGTCGAACAGCGGCAGCGCGGCGCCCGCGACGGCGCCGGCCGCGGTCCCCATCCGCAGCACCCTGGCCCCACGCCGCTTCCCCACCCGGTCGCCCAGATACCAGTCGGCGGTGCGCAGCGCGTCGGCCTCGACCCAGCGGTACAGCTCGTCGAGCCGCTGGGCGGGGTCGCCCCAGTCGCCGAGCGGGAAGGGCGTTCCGGTCAGATCCCGGCCCTGCGCGCCGGAGCCCGTACCGGAATGAGCGGCGGAACCGGCCGGACCGGGCACACCGGAATCGTTGCGGGGCAGCCCTTCGGGCTGCATCTCCGGCTGACTCACCGGGGTACTCCTCTGCATGGTGCATTGCGACGCGCGTGGTCCGCGTCCTCGACGATGGGCGGGATCTCTGCCCTCTGTTCCCTGGCACTCGTGGCGACCGGCAGTACCGCGTGCGTAACCTTGCGTGACGGTTGGTGCACGTGCGCGTACCGGGACGCATGCCCTTCCTACCGCCGAATGGTGGGCCGCGGGGTCGAAATCGCGGTATTCCCGGGTGCGCAGGGCCTGTGATCAGGTATAGGAGTCCCGCCATCGCTTACTCGATCTCACTCGAAAGAGTTGCTCGCCAGTGGGTGGGGCGCGCTGCCCGGGGACCACGTAGGCTCGGCTTACCGAAACATTTGTCGTCGAAATGCCTGGAGTGACCGTGATTCCCGGTGGTGGTCAGCCCAATATGCAGCAGTTGCTGCAGCAGGCCCAGAAGATGCAGCAGGACCTCGCGGAGGCCCAGGAGGAGCTGGCGAGGACCGAGGTGGACGGACAGGCGGGCGGTGGTCTGGTCAAGGCGACCGTCACCGGCTCCGGTGAGCTGCGCGCCCTGGTGATCGACCCGAAGGCGGTGGACCCCGAGGACACCGAGACGCTCGCGGACCTCGTCGTCGCGGCCGTCCAGGCGGCGAACGAGAACGCCCAGACGCTCCAGCAGCAGAAGCTGGGCCCGCTGGCCCAGGGCCTGGGCGGCATGCCCGGCCTCCCCTTCTGACCAAGGTCACGGCAAGGGCATACCCAAGACGGTACGGACCCCCTACGGTACGTACCACGACGCGGCCGACCAGGCGGCAGGAAAGGCTTTCCGTTGTACGAAGGCGTGGTTCAGGACCTCATCGACGAGTTGGGCAGGCTGCCCGGCGTCGGTCCCAAGAGCGCGCAGCGGATCGCCTTCCACATCCTCCAGGCCGAACCCACGGATGTGCGCCGCCTGGCGCATGCCCTCCTGGAGGTCAAGGACAAGGTCCGCTTCTGCGCGATCTGCGGCAACGTGGCCCAGCAGGAGCAGTGCGGGATCTGCCGCGACCCGCGCCGCGATCTGACGGTCATCTGTGTCGTCGAGGAGCCGAAGGACGTCGTCGCGATCGAGCGGACCCGCGAGTTCCGGGGCCGTTACCACGTACTGGGCGGGGCGATCAGCCCCATCGAGGGCGTCGGTCCGGACGATCTGCGCATCCGCGAACTGCTGGCCCGGCTGGCCGACGGCTCCATCACGGAGCTGATCCTGGCGACCGACCCCAACCTGGAGGGCGAGGCCACCGCGACGTACCTGGCGCGGATGGTCAAGCCGATGGGCCTGCGGGTCACCCGGCTGGCCAGCGGTCTGCCGGTGGGCGGCGACCTGGAGTACGCGGACGAGGTCACGCTCGGCCGCGCCTTCGAGGGGAGGCGCCTGCTCGATGTCTGACCCGCTGCCGGTCTCCCTCCCGGCCCCGCCTCCGGCCTCTTTTCCGAGGCCTCACGGCGGCTTTACGTTCAGCGCAGCTATCTTCTACTCGCCGTTCGCGACCGTGCCCACGGGAGGTCCTCTCGATGTCTGACGCCACGCTGAACACTGTCACCCAGGACCCCGACGACTTCGCGGTCCAGATCGCCGACCAGATCAAGACGTTCATCGTCGCGGTCACCGAGGTGTCCAGGGTCGAGGAGCCGGAAGAAGCCGTTCCGGTGCTGCTGCTCCAGGTCTCCCAGCTCCTCCTCGCCGGCGGCCGGCTGGGCGCCTACGAGGACATCCTCCCGGACGAGCGCTACGAGCCGGACCTCGGCGCCGAACCGGACGCGGACGGCCTGCGCGAGCGCTTCGCGGTCCTGCTGGAGCCGATCGACGTCTACTCCGAGGTCTTCGACCCGTACGAGCCCCGCAAGGCCCCGGTCCCGGCCCGTATCTCCGACGATCTGGCCGACCTGGTCACGGACCTGCGCCACGGCCTGGCCCACTACGAGGAGGGCCGTACCACCGAGGCCCTGTGGTGGTGGCAGTTCTCCTACTTCTCCAACTGGGGCTCCACCGCCTCCGCCGCCCTGCGCGCCCTCCAGTCGCTGATCGCCCACATCCGTCTGAACCAGCCCCTCCAGGCACTCGACGGCCTGGACACCGACCAGCACGCCGGAGACGACGACCTGGCCGAGGAGGCCGGCCGCGTGATGGTCGAGGAGATCGCGGGCCCGCTGGGGCTGCGCCCGGTCACGTAGCGGACCGGTCGGCCCCGAGCGCGGCGTACAGCCGGTCCGCGTCCACGAAGGGCGCCGTCGCTGTGGGCCAGGACTGCCACATCAGCGGCCAGGTGTGCCCGTTCAGCGCGGGTACGCCGACGTAGCTGACCTGGTGCCGGGTCCCGAACCGCTCGACGTCCAGCGGCCAGGCGCGGTCGCCCGCGGTGCGCGGCGGCAGCAGGAAGTACATCCAGCGCAGCCCGGTCCCCTGCCACACGATCGGCCCGGCGTCGTCCCCCGTGAGCCGCCCCAGCCGGGTCGCGACCTCTTCGCCGCGGAGGCCCTGGATGCGCAGGGTGTCGAAGTGGATTCCGCTCATGCGGAGTTGGTGCCCGTAGGTGGGGACCCAGTCTGGGTGGTGAATTGCTCGCGTCATGGTTACACGGTGACGGCGAAGTGGCTACGCTCGGTAGTGACTGCTGCGATACGCGGTGCTGTGTATCCATTGGAGGTGGCTGCTGTGTCAGCTCAGGACCCGCCCCCCGCGGCTTGGCGCTACTGCGGTGACCAGCTGAAACGCTGGCGCACGCGGGCGGGCGTCAGCCGGGAGGAGCTTGGTGCGGCGGCGAAGTACGCCCCGGACACGATCAAGTCCATGGAGCAGGGCGTGCGGATGCCGACGCCGCAACTGCTGGATGCGGCGGATGTGTTACTTCGGGCGGATGGGCTGCTGAGTGCGGCCAAGCACTATGTGCAGCGAGAGCGGTTTCCTGCGCGGGCGCAGGACTTCATGGCGCGCGAGCGGGAGGCGATCAGCCTGTGGTCGTACGAAGCGGCCTTCATACCGGGCCTGTTGCAGACGGATGCGTATGCGCGGGCCGTGATCAGCGGATTCTCGCCGCCGCTGGTTGAGGAGACGGTTAATGAGCGAGTCGCGGCCAGGCTGGAGCGGGCCAGCCTGCTCACGCGCAAGCCTCTCGTATCGCTCAGCTTTGTGCTGTACGAGGCGGCGCTGCGTGGACGGTATGTCGACAAGGAGCAACTGAACCATTTGCTGTCTGCGGCGTTGTTGCGCAATGTCTCTGTGCAAGTGCTCCCCTTCGAGAGGGGTTTTACCGCAGCGCTCAGCGGCCCCATGGTCCTTCTGGAGACCGCCGACCACGAACGTCTCGCTTTCGAGGAGACGCAGACGATCAGCCAGCTGACTGGCGATCCTAAGGCCGTGGCCCTGTGTACGGAACGGCTTGGCATGATTCGCGCAGGGGCTCTCAGCCCGGCCGAGTCGTCCGATTTTATTAAGCAGATGGTGGTTGACCAATGAGCAGCAGGCGGCAGTGGTTCAAGTCCAGCTACAGCGATGGCGAAGGCGGCAACTGCCTTGAGGCCGCCCTGAGCTGGCGCACGTCCACGTACAGCGACTCCGAGGGCGGCAACTGCGTCCAGGTCGCCCCCTGCCCCACCGCGATACACATCCGCGACTCCAAGCTGACCGACGGCCCCGAGCTGACGGTTCCCGCCGCGCCCTGGGCGGCGTTCGTCGCCTTCGCGGTGGCTAGGGGCTGAATCTCCGCAGGTCCGCCCGAGGCTCAAGCCCCGAGCCGCGAGCCTCGAAGTCCGAGCCTCATTTTGTAGGAATGGGTGGTGAGGCTGAACCCACCCACCCTCCCAAGTCCCGCGCACACCTGCGCGGATGACTTTCGGTGATCGGGTTGCGTCACAGCGTGTGCACGCTCTAGGTTCGGCGTAACAGTCCTCAAAAAGGACGATCCCGGCGGTGCGCCAACACCAACCGGGATCTCGTCCTGATAGATCGAAAGAGACTCGATCCACATGACTTCTGCCCACATTAGTGCTGCCCTGCGCGCGCCCGCCCACCGCATGGCCAAAGCCGGTTTCGGCAAGCGGCACGTCCCCGACGAAGCCCCGCGCGGTGCGGCCGACTTCGTCCATCTGCCCGTGCGGGAAGCGGCGATCGCCGCGTACATCGACCGGCTGCCCGAAGGGGCCGCGATCGGCTACAAGGTGCTGGCCGAGGAGCTGCCGGACTACGGGCAGCAGGCGTGCCGCAGTGCGCTGGACCGGCTGACCCGGGCCGGGCACCTGCGCCGGATCAAGGTGCAGATCACCGTGGAGGGCAGCGGGCTGCGCTGGGTGACGCGGACGTTCTTCTCCCGCGCCGCCCGCAGCGCGGACTGGTGGGCGCGGTACATCCGGTTCATCCGGGGCGTGGACGCGCCGGGACAGCCCGCGGCGCCCGACGAGGTGCCGTCCTCCCAGCCCGAGCCGGGCGTACCGGCCGCGCGCTCGGAGGCGTACGCGGTGCTTGCCGGGCTCGGGGGCAGGGAGCCGAGGCTCCAGCTCTCCGAGGGCGAATGCGTCGCGCTGGAACAGCTGGTGCAGGAGTGGCTGGTGCGCGGGGTGGGCCGTGAACAGGTCAGCCAGGCGCTGGTGTCAGGACTGCCGGCCTCCGTGCATTCCGCCGGGGCCTTCCTTCGTACCCGACTGGAGAACAAGATGCCGCCCGCACCGCAGCCGAAGAAGAACGAGATCCGGGAAGAGATCGTGGGGGCGCTGGAGATGTGCGCCTTCTGCGACGAGGACGAGAGCACCGGCACGCTCGTGGACGGGGTCTGCGTGGAGTGCCGGGCGGACATCGACCGCGACGAGGCGAACGGGGCGACGGGCGACGTCCCGGACACGTTCCTGGCCCGCCCCCGGCAGCGTACGGACGTCGCGGCCAGGGTGGCCGGGCTGCGGGCGGCGGCGGGACGCCGGGCCGTACCGGGGCCGAGGGCGCGCTGAGCGCACCGTTGTCGGCGCCGTCATGCCGCACCTTCGCGCGCACCGAGGGCCGACGGTAGGACTGGAGCGTCGCCCTCGGCGCCGCGGCCTGGCATGCGTGTGGCCTGGGACACATAAGGGAGTGCTGGGGCGATCGACGGGAAGCAGCCTCGTACGAGCAGTTCGGAACGGCACGACGATGATCATTTGGTGAGCGGGACATCTCAGCATGTGATATCAGCGAGGCGTTTCCGGACTGCTCGTTAAACTGAGCCGACAGCAATGGATTGAGCGAGGAGCGCACGTGGGCCTGGTCGTGCAGAAGTACGGAGGGTCCTCCGTATCCGATGCCGAGGGCATCAAGCGTGTCGCCAAGCGAATCGTCGATGCCAAGAAGAACGGCAACCAGGTGGTTGTCGTGGTGTCAGCGATGGGCGACACGACGGACGAGTTGATCGATCTCGCGGAGCAGGTGTCCCCGATGCCTGCCGGGCGCGAGTTCGACATGCTGCTGACCGCGGGAGAGCGGATCTCCATGGCGCTGCTGGCCATGGCGATCAAGAACCTGGGCCACGAGGCCCAGTCGTTCACGGGCAGCCAGGCCGGAGTCATCACCGACTCGGTCCACAACAAAGCGCGGATCATCGATGTCACGCCGGGCCGCATCCGGACCTCGATCGACGAGGGCAACATCGCCATCGTCGCCGGGTTCCAGGGGGTGAGCCAGGAGGGCAAGAACATCACCACCCTGGGTCGCGGCGGGTCCGACACCACCGCTGTCGCCCTCGCGGCCGCGCTGGATGCCGAGGTCTGTGAGATCTACACCGATGTGGACGGTGTCTTCACCGCCGACCCGCGGGTCGTCAAGAAGGCCCAGAAGATCGACTGGATCTCCTTCGAGGACATGCTGGAGCTGGCCGCGTCCGGTTCCAAGGTGCTGCTGCACCGGTGCGTGGAATACGCACGCCGTTACAACATTCCGATCCACGTCCGCTCGTCCTTCTCGGGACTGCGCGGAACCTGGGTCAGCAACGAGCCGCAAGGGGACCAGCAGGTGGAGCACGCGATCATCTCCGGAGTCGCCCATGACGTCTCCGAGGCCAAGATCACCGTCGTCGGCGTGCCCGACAAGCCGGGCGAGGCCGCCGCGATCTTCCGTACGATCGCGAACGCCGAGGTCAACATCGACATGGTGGTGCAGAACGTCTCCGCCGCGTCGACCGGTCTGACCGACATCTCGTTCACGCTCCCGAAGTCCGAGGGCCGCAAGGCCATCGACGCCCTGGAGCGCAACCGCGGCTCCATCGGCTTCGAATCGCTGCGCTACGACGACCAGATCGCCAAGATCTCCCTGGTCGGCGCCGGTATGAAGACCAACCCGGGCGTCACCGCGGGCTTCTTCGAGGCGCTGTCCGACGCGGGCGTGAACATCGAGCTGATCTCGACCTCCGAGATCCGCATCTCAGTGGTCACCCGTGCGGATGACGTCGTCGAGGCCGTGCGTGCCGTGCACACCGCCTTCGGACTCGACAGCGACGCCGACGAGGCAGTCGTGTACGGGGGCACCGGCCGATGACCGCACGCCGCCCTTCGCTCGCGGTCGTCGGCGCGACCGGGGCGATCGGCGGCGTAATGCTCCAGATCCTTTCGGAACACGCGGATGTCTGGGGCGAGGTGAAGCTGATCTCCTCGCCGCGTTCGGCCGGCGGCAAGCTGGTCGTACGCGGTGAGGAGACCGAGGTCCTCGAAATCTCCGAGGACGTCTTCGACGACGTGGACGTGGCGCTGTTCCTGGCGTCCGACGAGGTGTCCCGGCGCTGGGCGCCGCTCGCCGCGTCCAGGGGCGCGGTCGTCATCGACGACTCCGCGGCGTTCCGGACGGACGGCGACGTCCCGCTCGTCGTCCCCGAGATCAACCCCCATGCCTCCCGGATCAGACCGCGCGGCATCATCGCGAGCCCGAACTGCACGACGCTGGCGCTGATCGTCGCGGTCGGAGCACTGCACGCCGAGTTCGGGCTGCGGGAACTCGTCGTGTCCTCGTACCAGGCCGTGAGCGGAGCCGGGCGCGACGGCGTCACCGCGCTGCGCGAGCAGCTGTCGATGGTGGCCGGTACCGAACTGGGTACGAAGCCGGGCGACGTACGCCGGGTCGTGGGGGACATGCACGGCGGCCCGTTCGCCGCACCCGTCGCCCTCAACGTCGTGCCGTGGGCTGGGACGGACGCCGGTGACGGCTGGTCGTCCGAGGAACTGGCGATCCGCGACGAGTGCCGCAAGATCCTCGATCTGCCGAGCCTGCGGGTGTCGGCGACCTGTGTGTACGTACCCGTGATCGCCACCCACTCGATGTCCGTGCACGTCCGGTTCGAGAACGAGGTCACGGTCGACCGGGCGCACGAGATCCTGGCGACCGCGCCCGGTGTGGTGCTGTACGACAGCCCCGGGGCCGGCGACTTCCCGACCCCGGCCGATGTAGTGGGCACCGATCCGACCTGGGTCGGCCGGGTCCGCCGTTCGATGGACGACCCGAGGGCACTGGAACTCTTCGTCTGCGGCGACAACCTCCGCAAGGGCGCCGCGCTGAACGTGGCGCAGATCGCCGAATCGGTGGCTGCCGAATTTCCCCGGTCCTGATCGAACCTGATTTGTGCGCTCTGTGAATACCCTGTGATCAAGTTGCTGGTCTGAACCTCTTGAGCTGGGGTGTCGCGGTGTCCGACGATGACCTTTCGGTCCGTTGCAACCGCAAGTCGGGCCGCACGCGTCTAAGCCGTCACTTCTTGCGCGACGGGGCGCATATTCAGGGCATTTGGGGAAGAGCGGTTACGTATGAAGGCATATCGCATGGTGTCAAACGCGGTGCCGTATGCGTACAACCCTGACGGGGGGAAACGTGTCCAACTGGCGTGGCAGAGGTACTCGATATCACAGTGGTGGGCCCCTTGCGCGGCGCTTCGATGCGACCGCTCAGACGGCCCCGCGCGCCCGGCGGTATGCCGGTGATCGCGCCCATGCCCGCTGCGCGCCCGACAGGGCTGCCGTCACAGCGCGAGGGCGCTGACGACAGCGTGGCAGCCGGAACTACCGTCGACCATCTCACCGAGACCTATCGCGCCCACTACCGTTCACTGCTCGGCCTCGCGGCCCTGCTCCTGGACGACACGGCGTCCTGTGAGGACGTCGTGCAGGAGGCGTTCATCCGCGTGCACTCGGCGCGCAACCGGGTACGGGAGCCGGAGAAGACACTCGCGTATCTGCGCCAGACCGTCGTCAACCTCTCCCGCTCCGCCCTGCGTCGCCGCATCCTCGGGCTGAAGCTGCTCTCCAAGCCCATGCCGGACATGGCGAGCGCGGAGGAGGGGGCGTACGACCAGCTGGAGCGGGACGCGCTGATCAAGGCGATGCGGGGGCTGCAACGGCGTCAGCGGGAGGTACTGGTGCTGCGCTACTTCGCGGACATGACCGAGGCACAGGTCGCCACGACCCTGGGGATATCCCTGGGCTCGGTGAAGGCGTACGGCTCCCGCGGTATCGCGGCGCTGCGCGTGGTGATGGAGGCGCAGGCATGAGGCGGCGCGACGGCCACGAGCACGGGCAAGAGGGCGGGGACGGACACCGGCGCGGGCCCTCGATCGGGCATCGGATTGACCGGACTGAAAACGGAATTGACCGGACTGGAAACGGAATTGTGAACCACGGGCCGGACAGCACCCCGGGCACGGACCGCGAAGCGGAACCGCGCACGGAACGCGACATGGAACCGCGCACGGACCGCGAAACGGAACAGGGCGCGGACCGCGACATGGAACCGCGCACGGACCGCGAAACGGAACCGCGCACGGACCGCGAAACGGAACAGGGCGCGGACCGCGAAACGGAACAGGGTACGGACCGCGACACGGACCGCGACGCGGACCGCGACGCGGGACCGCGTGTGCGGCTGGGCGCGGTCGGGGGGCCGACGCCCCTGGGGGGTGGTGGCGGCGGGACCGCCGACACCCTGGCAGCCGAGCGGCCGGCCGACCTCTTCGGCCCCGGCAGCGGCTTCGGCTCCGGTAGTGGCAGCGGCTCCGGCTTCGGCTTCGGCAGTGGCAGTGGCAGTGGTAGCGGCTCCGGCTCCGACTCCGGCGATGGTGCGGGCGTCGACGAGGAGATGCTGCGCCGGATGATGCGCGGCGCCGTGCAGGGCCTTGAACCCCGCGACGGCAGCCTCGACCATCTGTGCCGTGCGGTGCCCGCCCGGCGGGCCCGGCGGCGGCAGGCGCTCGTGGGCGCGGCTGCGGCGGCGCTGCTCATCGGCACCGCGATCCCCGCCTTCGTCCACGTCGCCCACTCCGAGGGTTCGAACGTCGCCAGCCCCGCGATCGCCGGTCACGGCGAGCGGGCGCAGGGCGGCAACGGCGAGGAGCCCGGTCCGGGCTCCGGCGGCGTGAGCGGCGCGGGTGGGAGCGACGGGCGGGAGGACTTCGGCGACGGTGTTCCCGACAGCTCGGCCAGCCCGAGCGCCAGCAGGGGCCAGGGCCTGGAGGGCGCGGCGACCGGCGGTTCGGCCGGCCCGGCCGCCAGCGCTGCGGCCGGTATGCCGGTCTGCAACCCCGACCAGCTCGGTGTCGCCTCGGCCACGACCGGCGCGGCCGGTGCCGACGGCACGGTGTACGGAACGTTCCGGATCGCCAACGTCTCCAGCACGAACTGCACGGTGAGCAGCGGCGGCACGGTGGGCTTCGAGGCGATGGGCGCGGCGGACCCGACCAAGATCGTGGTCGTCCGGCACACCCAGGGGGACGCGGCGTCCGGACTGCCCGATCCCGCCAGCGAGGAGGCGACGGTGCTGCTGAAGCCGGCCATGACCTACGAGGTGCAGTTCGCCTGGGTGCCGAAGGACACCTGTCCGGCATCCGGCGGTTCACCTTCACCGTCGCCGACGGACGGTGCGGCGACCGGCGTCGGCGGCCCGGCCGGGACCGACACGGGCAGCGGAACCGGGGACACCGAAGCGAATACGGAGACGCAGTTCGGCAGCGAGGACGGCCCCGGCACGGCGCCGGGCAGTATCTCCGTGATGCACACCCCGGAACCGGGAGCGCCGGTCGCCGAGACGGAGATCGCCAACGCCTGCGCGGGCACGATCTACCGGACAGGCGCGCTGGAGCCCACGTCGTAGGGCCCGCGTCGCAGGAGCGGGGCGGGCCCTACGGGTCCGCCCCGGACTTGGCGTGCTGAGACGTGTTGTGGCGCGTGTGGCTCGGCTTGGTTCGGCTTGGCGTGGTTCGGCTCGGCTTGGCGTGGTTCGGCTTGGCGTTCAGGGGCCCGTGGGTGTGTCCGGGGCCTTGTCCGTTTCCGGGGCGGAGGTCGAGGCCGGGGCCGTCCCCGGGGTCGTTCCCGTGGACGGGGGTGCGTCGGTGGCGGTGACGAGGCCCAGCCGCACGTCCCGGACTGCCTCGGCCTCACGCCGGACCAGCCGGAACCACATGAAGAGCACGAACGCCGCGAAGACGAACCACTCGCACAGATAGCCGAGATTCTGGAAGGCCTTCAGGTCGAGCCCGGTGCCCTGTGCCGCGGCGGCCGGTACGGGGCGCAGGGCAGCGGCGCCCTTCGCCGCACCAGCGGCCGCATCAGTTCTGTCCGCCGAGTCCGTTGCCTCCGCCGAGTCCGTTGCCTCCGCGGAGGACGTGCCGCCCGAGCGGGCGTCGGTCTGCTGGAGCGTGACCCACGCGTCGTACACGTCGTACGGCACGAGGTTGACGAGTGACGCGGCGCTGATCATGCCGACCTGGCCGTCGGGGAGCCCGCCCTTCGCGTCGACCCCCGCGGTGCCCGGGTTCTCCGAGGCCTGGAGGTCGCCGGTCACGGTGACGGTGCCGGTCGGTGCGGCCGGCACCGAGGTGTGTCCGGCCTTCCCGGGCAGCCAGCCCCGCACCACGGGCAGCGCCTTGCCGCTGTCGGTGCGCAGCATGCCGACGACGTAGAAGCCGTCCCGGTCGTCCAGCTTCCGGCCGGGCACCAGGAACTGGTCGGCGTACCGGCCGGTCGCGGTGGCGGGGCGGCCGGAGGTCACCGTGTCGACGGGCAGCAGATCATCGAGCGGCTCGGCGGCCCTCGTGCCCGGAGCGGGCTGCTTGTCGGCGGCCTCGTGCGTCTGCACGCGGTCCTCGAAGCGGCCGAGCTGCCAGGTGCCCATGAACACGCAGAACGGGATGGCCAGCACGACGAAGAGGTTGATCCCCCACCATCGCGGGGTCAGCAGGAACCGGTACACCCCTCCACGGTACGGTCCCCGCTCCGGCCGCCCGGAGCGGGGGCACCCGTGGAGCCGCCCTTTATCCGCCCCCTACGCGGCCCGGTACAGCCCGCTACAGCCCGACACGTGGCCCGGACGCGCTCCTACTCGGCGGGGCCGTCCGGCGCTCCCAAGTGGCGTGCGGCGAAGTCGAGCTCCAGGCGCACCTGCTTGATCCGCTCCTCCACGACGAGCGAGCCGTGACCCGCGTCGTACCGGTAGACCTCGTGCACCGCGTCGCGGTCCTTCAGCCGGTCCACGTAGTTCTCCACCTGGCGGATCGGGCAGCGCGGATCGTTGACGCCCGCCGAGATGTAGACCGGGGCGCGCACGGCGTCCACGTACGTCAGGGGCGACGAGGCCTCGAAGCGCTCGGGCACCTCCTCCGGCGTCCCGCCCAGCAGGGTGCGGTCCATCGCCTTCAGGGCCTCCATCTCGTCGTGATACGCCGTGACGTAGTCCGCGACCGGGACCGCGGCCAGGCCCAGGGCCCAGTCGTCGGGCTGCGTACCGAGGCCGAGCAGCGTCAGGTAGCCGCCCCACGAACCGCCGGCCAGGACCAGCTTCTCCGGGTCCGCGAGGCCGGACTTCACCGCCCACTCCCGCACCGCCGCGATGTCCTCCAGCTCGATCAGGCCGACCCGGTGCTTGAGCGCGTCCGTCCAGGCCCGCCCGTAGCCGGTCGAGCCGCGGTAGTTGACCCGGACGACCGCATAGCCGTGGTCCACCCAGGCGGCGGGCCCGCCCGCGAACGCGTCGCTGTCGTGCCAGGTCGGGCCGCCGTGGATCTCG
Source organism: Streptomyces brevispora (assembly GCF_007829885.1). Lineage (NCBI taxonomy): Bacteria > Bacillati > Actinomycetota > Actinomycetes > Kitasatosporales > Streptomycetaceae > Streptomyces > Streptomyces brevispora. The sequence continues at coordinate 2,749,970 of NZ_VIWW01000001.1, read as the reverse complement.
AAGACGGTCGGGAACGGTCCCTCGGCCGGGGCGGCGGGACGCTGGACGAGCGCGTGGACGCGGCCTCCGGGGCCCTCCACCCACACGTCCTCGACCGGCACGGACCGCGGAGCCTTCGCACCCGGCGGATCGAGCACCACCGCACCGGTCGTGGACCGCACGACGGGCGGCTCGGCGGCCGACGACCAGAGGTACTCCACCGTGCCGTCCGGGCGGGCGGTGGCCCCCGAGACCGAACCGGTGGGCGTCTCCACCCGCACCGGGGTTCCGTCGCCGGACGCGGGCTCGTACCGCCACAGCTCACTGCGGGCCTCGAAGCCGTGCTCGATCAGCAGCGCGGAGCCGTCCGGATACCACTCGGCGCCCACATCGCCGGGCAGCTCGATGGCGAGGTCCGTCTCCGTGCCCGCCACCGGGTCCCAGATCATCGGCTCCCAGCGGCCACGCCGCTGATGCCCGACCAGCAGCCGGGTGTCCCCCGCCACCGGGGCGAAGCCGAGAACGGTGAGCCCCAGCTCCTTCGTGCCCCCTTCGGTGTCGTCCAGCTCGGCGACCGTGGTGCCGTCCGGCCGCACCACACGCAGCGTGGAGTGCATCGCGTCACCGTGCTCGGTGTGCTCCAGCGCGATCAGCGTCCCGTCGTGCGACAGGTCGCCGACCCCGGCCGACTCGCGGTGGCGGTAGATCTCGACGGGCGCCGCGCCGGGCCGTACGACATGGACCGTCGTCCCGTCCTCGTCCGTCGAACGGCCTATCACCGCCGTACCGTCCCGGCCGATCGCCAGCCCGGCCGGATAGGAGGGCTCCAGACCGGGCGCCGCCGGCTCGTCCTTCGCACCCTCGTCCTCACCGGCACGGAACGGCTGGCGCATCCACACCCCGAACTCGTCGCCGTCGGTGTCGCTGAACCACCAGATGGCCTCGCCGTCCGGGGTCAGCACGCCGTCCGTCGTCCCGTTGGGCCGGTCGGTCACCTGGCGCTGCTCACCGGTCGCCCGGTCCCAGGCGTACAGCTCGTACGTCCCCGTCGCGTTGGACACGAACAGGGAGCGGTCCGGCGCTTCCTCCGCCCAGTCGGGCAGGGACACCCGCGGAGCCCGGAAACGCTGCTCCCACTCCGGAACGGAATCGGTCGTCGGATCAGGTGTCGAACCAGTGCTCTCAGTCATGCCCCCCATTCTGCGCCGGGCAGCCGACAATCCGTTCGCCCCGTCCGCAGCCTGTGGATAACCTCGCGGGCATGCATGCACCGATACCCGCCGACTGGCGCGAAGCCAACCGCGCGATGTGGGATGAACGTGTGCCCATCCATACCGGCAGTGACTTCTACGACCTGGACTCCTTCCGCGCGGGCAAGGACTCCCTGCGGGCCTTCGAGCTGGCGGAGGTCGGGGACGTGACGGGCCGGTCGCTGCTGCACCTCCAGTGCCACATCGGACTCGACACCCTGTCCTGGGCCCGGCACGGCGCCGCCCAGGTCGTCGGCCTCGACTTCTCCGAACCGGCCGTCGAGACCGCCCGCTCGATGGCCCGGGACATCGGTCTGGCCCCGGACCGGGCGGCGTTCGTCGTCGCCGACGTCCACGATGCGGCGGAGGCCGTCCCGGACTCCTCGTACGACATCGTCTACACCGGCGTCGGCGCGCTGAACTGGCTGCCCGACATCGACCGCTGGGCCGAGACCGCGGCCTCGCTCGTCGCGCCCGGGGGTTTCCTCTACCTGGCGGAGTTCCATCCGTTCACCGACTGCCTCGACGACGCGACCGGCTCGCGGATCGTGCACGACTACTTCAGCCGCGACGCCTGGGTGGACGAGACGCCGGGTACGTACGCGGACTTCGACGCGCCGACCGTCCACAACCGCAGCGTCGAATGGCAGCACCCGGTGGGCAGCGTGGTCTCGGCACTGGCCGCGGCCGGGCTGCGGATCGAGTTCCTGCACGAGCACGACGTCTCGCTCTTCCCGCGCTTTCCCGTACTGGAGCGCCGGCCGGACGGCTGCTACCGCTTCCCGGCGGAGCGGCCGCGCATCCCGCTGATGTACTCGATCAGGGCGAGCCGGCCGCAACGACTTCCCTGACCGCGTCCCCGGGACGGCGTCCCCGGAACGACTTCGCCCAGGGCAGAGACAGGGCAGAGACACGGCAGAGACACGGCAGAGGCGCGGCAGGGCCTAGGAGCCGGGGCTCCGGTGCCGTTGCCGCGCCTCTGCCGTCCCGCGGCGCCTACGCGGCTGAGCGGAAGGCGGGCAGGTAGCCGCCCGACTGTCCGGCAGCCTTGGGGTGGTACGAGTTCTCGACGGGGATCGAGACGCTGTGGAGCCACGGGTCGCCGGAGCACAGCTCGTGCCCGGTGAACTTGTCCGCGACGCCGGAGAAGGTGAATCCGGCGTTGGCCGCCTGCTTGGCGATCACACCGTTCATCACGTCGGACGCGTTGTTGATGGCCGAGCGCTCCGCCTCCGTGAGCCCGGCGAAGCAGCTGCCGCTGATCTTGTAGAAGCGCGGGTAGCCGAGCACCACGACATGTGCCTGCGGGGCCTTCGCGTGAATGGACCCGTAGAGCGAACTCAGGCGGGACGGCAGAGCGCTGTTCACCTGCGAGACGGCCGATTTCACGCCGGCGAGGCAAGTGGCCTCGCCGGACAGCACGCAGTCCTGCATGACGTCGGCGAACCCGACGTCATTGCCGCCCGCGGTCACGCTGACCAGCGAGGTGGACGAGCTCAGCGCGCCGAGCTGGCTGCTCGCCACCGAGCTTGTCGTGGCGCCCGAACAGGCGACGAAGTTGAACGAGGACGGCGAGTTCGCCGCTGCCCAGAGGTAGGGGTAGGCATTGGTGCTGCGCCGGCAGGCACCGCTGTCGGAGAGATAACTCCCCGCGCCGACGCCGGACGAGTACGAGTCGCCGAGGGCGACGTACCCGCCGGCTGCGGCCGAGGCCGGCTGGGCCATGCCCAGAGCGGCCGCGGCGGCGAGGAGCAGAGTGGATGCGGACGCCCAGAATCTCCGTACTGACATGGCTGTCAGCCCTCCGAAGTGTGGGGGGTGGGTGGGGGGTTGATGAAGCGTCACCTGTTTTAGCAGCTGCGGGTACCAGTCGGTAATAGCCAGGAGAGAACCTGTCGGAATTGCCCGAATGATCGTTCGGGGGCCGTAGCTCCGCGCGTAGATAATCCTTGAACTCCACCCAGAACAAGGGGTTTACGGTGATCCGGTCGTCACTTCGCAGGTAGCCGGGCGAGGGCTCGGCGCATGCTCATCAGTGGGAAGGGGAGGACCGAGATCCCGGCCGCGACCTCAGCGCACGTCGCTGCGCCCGACGACCGTGCCCGCCCGGTCGATGCAGATGACGTCGACGGCGACCGGTGCGCCTCGCAGCACCGACAAGGCCTCGTCCCGCGCCGCCACGGCCACCAGGTCGCCGAGCGGAACTCCGCGTGCGAGGCAGGAACGCAGAGCCGCGAGACCGGTGTTGGCGGCAGCCACCTCGGCCACCAGCGCCTCGTCCGCACCGCCTCGCCCGGCCAGCCCGGCGAGGAAGGACGGATCGACCTGCGACCGGCCCGAGTGCAGGTCGAGATGGCCGGCGGCGAGCTTCGACAGTTTGGCGAAACCCCCGCAGACCGTGAGCCGTTCCACCGGATGACGGCGGACGTACTTGAGCACCGCGCCCGCGAAGTCACCCATGTCCAGCAGGGCGATCTCCGGCAGCCCGTACTCGGACACCACGGTTTTCTCCGAGGTCGATCCGGTACAACCCGCCACATGTGTCTGCCCGGCGGCCAGGGCCACGTCCACGCCGCGGCGGATCGAGTCGATCCAGGCCGAGCAGGAGTAGGGCACCACCACTCCGGTCGTCCCCAGGATCGACAGACCGCCCAGGATGCCGAGCCGCGGATTCCAGGTGGAGCGGGCGATCTCCTCGCCGTCGTCCACCGAAAGCGTGATCTCCACGTCCCCCCGGCCCCCGTGCGCCTCGGCGACCCGCCCGATGTGCTCGCGCATCAGGCGGCGGGGGACCGGATTGACCGCGGGCTCACCGACGTCGAGCGGCAGGCCGGGCAGCGTGACCGTACCCACACCGGGCCCGGCCCGGAACACCACACCCGAGCCCGGCGGCAGTATCCGCACGGTGGCCCGTACGAGAGCGCCGTGCGTCACGTCGGGGTCGTCGCCCGCGTCCTTGACCACCCCGACCGTCGCCCGGTCCGCGGCCAGCTTCTCCACCGCGAGGGCGAAGGCGGGGGTCTGCCCCCCGGGCAGGGTGATCGTCACCGGGTCGGGGAAGTCGCCGGTCAGCAGGGCCGTGTACGCGGCGGTGGTGGCCGCGGTCGCACAGGCACCGGTGGTCCAGCCGGGCCGCAAACCGGTGTGTTTGAGTTGGGCGGCGCGCCCGCCCGACGGCTCACCCATGGAGGGACCCGATGCACGTACTCGTACTCGGCGGGACGACGGAGGCCCGTCGGCTGGCCGGGCTCCTGGTGGCGGCGCTGCCCGCCGGGGCCCGGGTGACCAGTTCGCAGGCCGGCCGTGTGACGGGCCCGAGGCTGCCGCCCGGCGAGGTGCGCATCGGGGGCTTCGGCGGCGTCGAGGGCCTGGCCGCATGGCTGCGGACGCACCAGGTGGACGCGCTCATCGACGCCACCCATCCTTTCGCCGGGACGATCAGTTTCCACGCGGCCGCCGGTGCCGCCGCCGCCCATGTTCCTCTGCTCGCGTTGCGCCGCCCGAACTGGGTGCCCGGTGACGGCGACGACTGGCACCCGGTCGCCTCCCTGGCCGAGGCGGCCGAGGCGCTTCCCCCGCTGGGCGCGCGGGTCTTCCTCACGACGGGCCGGACGGGACTCGCCGCCTTCGCGGGGCTGGACGCGCTGTGGTTCCTGGCGCGGTCGGTGGAGGCCCCGGAGCCGCCGTACCCGGCCCGGCTGGAGGTCCTGCTGGACCGCGGTCCGTTCACCCTCGACGGGGAGCGCGAGCTGATCCGCCGGCACCACATCGACGTCGTCGTCACGAAGGACAGCGGCGGCGCGGCCACCGCCCCCAAGCTCGCCGCGGCCCGCGAGGCACGGATCCCGGTGGTCGTGGTGCGTCGCCCGCCGGTCCCTGCGGGCGTGACGGTGGCCGCGACGCCGGAACTCGCCGTCAGCCTGCTGCGCGAACGCCTGGGCCACGGGGCCTGAGGGCCGCCGCCCCGCTCATTCCTCCTCGCAGGCGATCGCGTTGACCGCGGCGGCAGCGATGGCGCTGCCGCCGCGACGGCCGCGCACGATCAGATGCTCAAGCCCGGACGGGTGCGCGGCCAGGGCGTCCTTGGACTCGACGGCGCCGACGAACCCGACCGGGACCCCGATGACGGCGGCGGGCCGCGGTGCGCCCTCCTCGATCATCTCGAGCAGCCGGAACAGGGCGGTGGGCGCGTTGCCGACGGCGACGACCGCACCGTCCAGCCGGTCGCGCCACAGCTCAAGGGCGGCCGCGCTGCGCGTGGTTCCGAGCTCCGCCGCGAGACCGGGCACCGCCGGGTCGGACAGGGTGCACACCACCTCGTTGTCCGCGGGCAGCCGCCTGCGCGTGATGCCGCTGGCGACCATGGAGACGTCACAGAGGACCGGCGCTCCGGCCCGCAGCGCCGCACGGGCGCGGCTCACCACGTCCGGGGTGAAGGCGAGATCGCGTACGAGGTCGACCATGCCGCACGCGTGGATCATCCGGACCGCGACCTGGCTCACATCGGCGGGCAGTCCCGACAGATCCGTCTCCGCGCGGATCGTGGCGAAGGACTGGCGGTAGATCGCCGGTCCGTCCTTCTCGTACTGGTGCACAGTGCGTTCGCTCTCTCTTGCCGCTTCGTCGCTTCGTGGCTTCGTCGTTCGTTGCTTGCGCGGGACGACGCACCGTCAGTATCTCCGGAGCGTCTGTCGGCACGAACCCGAAGTCCTGCGCCCGCCCCGACGGCGGCACGCTGCCCGCAGCCACCCTCCGGACCGCAGCCCTGCCCACCGTCGCGGACCTCTGCGGCACGGTTGCCCACCTCGTGAACTGACGCGGGAACGGTTCCAGACATCGAGCGCACCACCTCACTGCCGCGTGGAGGGCCGGTCCGTGCGAGGACCGCAATCTCTACGAGGAGGTGGCCGACGAGCTGCGCCGCGAGCCGGGAGCAGCGCGAGACGTACGACCGGGGCGACGGCGCGACGATCCTGCTCCACAACACCGAACGCCGCACCGTACTGCTGACCCGCCAGTTCCGCCTGCCCGCGTACGTGAACGGGCATCCTGACGGGATGCTGATCGAGGCCGCCGCCGGGCTCCTGGACGGCGACGCCCCGGAGGAGGCCATCCGCAGGGAGGCGGCCGAGGAGACCGGACACGTCATCGGCGTCCCCGAGCCGGTCTTCACCGTCTACATGAGCCCGGGGTCGGTGACCGAACGCCTGCACTTCTACGCCGCTCCCTACGATCCCGCGACCACCGTGGCCGAAGGGGACGGGTACGGGGTGGCCGAGGAGAGCGAGGACATCGCGACCGTGGAACTGCCCTTCGACGAGGCGCTCGCGATGGTCCGCACGGGGGACATCGCCGACGCCAAAACCATCATGCTGCTCCAATGGGCAGCCCTCGACGGTCCGCTCAGTACGACCCCACCCCGTTCCACCCTTCCCCGTCCCGTCCCGTCCTCGGGTAGGCGGGTCGGCATCCGTCATCGCTCGGCGTCCGTCATCGCTCGTGAGCCGCTCACGCGGCACCGTGCTCATGGTGAGGGGTTCACGTCCGAGCAGGGCGGCGGCATGGCCCCGCCGAAGCGGGCGGCCCCGGTGATTGCGCCGCCGGGGCGGTCCCCGCACGCGGTCAGCAGAACGTCCGGGTGCGGGGGCCGATCCCCGCACCCGGACGATTATGTGCCGGGTATGTCGGTGTTACGTCAGCGTCGGCCGCCGTTGTCACGCTCGAAGGCGGCGAAGGCCGTCTCCTGACGCCACTGTGTCGCCGCCTTCGGACTGTCGGCGAGGTAGCGGGAGCAGCGCGAACTCAGGTGCCCGGTGCCGGGCCGGTCGCTGCGGCAGGCGGGGACCAGGTGGTACCCGGAGGGGGTGGAGCCGTCGGCCCACAGGCTGCGGCCGTCGCGGAAGGCGTACTCCAGCGAGGCGCGGGCCAGGTCCTTCAACTCGGTGTAGCTGAGGCCGTACGTCTTGGCGGCGTACTGGTACTCGTGGCTGATGTTGATCCGCGAGACCCCCGGGTCGTCGGTGGCCAGGACCACCGGGACGCCGTAGCGGCGGTAGGCGTTGAACGGGTGGGCGGCGCCCGAGATGCCGAGGATCTGCTTGTTGCTGGTGAACGGCACCTCGACGGCGATCTTGCGCTTCGCCATCGTCCGGGCGAGCTGCCGCCAGTTGTCCTCGTGGACCAGGTCCACGCCGTGCCCGATGCGCTCGGCACCGGCGACGAGTACGGCCTCGCGGATGTGGAAGGTCAGGTCCTCGGGCTTGACCAGGCCGGGGGCCAGCTCACCGGCGTGCAGGGTGACGTGGGCACCCGGGTACTGGCTGCGCAGGTACTTCAGCATCCGCATCTGGAGGCTGTAGTTGGCCAGCGAGGTGTCCCAGTCCTCGGGCTGCACGAGGTTGACCGCGACGAACCTCGGGTCGCGCTCCGCCAGCCGCATCCCGACCGCGATCTGCGTGAACACGCGTGCCGGGGTGCCGCCCCGGGAGACCTGGGAGATCCACCTGACGGGCAGCCGGCAGCCCGGTTCGGGGCGCGCGGTGCCGCAGTGCGCGGTCGCCCGGAAGTCGGCGTCGCCGTCGTCGGCCTCTTTGACCGCCTCGTCCACGACATGGTCGAGCTGCCCGCCGGCCAGGAGCTTGCGGTGGAACGCGGCAAAGTCGGCGTCGTAACCCACCTTGTCCGCGAGCTGCTTCGCGCTGTCCGACGCCGGGGTGACCATGGTCTCCAGATAGAACTGGTTCTGCTTCACCACGGTGTTGGCCACATTGGCGAGGAGCTTGCCGCGGTCCCAGGTCGCCAGGCCGAACTTGCCGAACGTGTCGAAGAAGTGGTCGTGCCCGGACTGATTGGCCGGGAAGTCCTGCATGGACCAGGCCCTGACGATCTGCTCCCGGAAGGCGACGTCCGTCCTCGCATCGGCGGCGGGCCGCGTGCCCGGCCCGCACGGCGGCGCCACAGCCGTCATCGTGGCGTCGATGCAGAGGCCCTTCTCGGCCGCGAGCTTGATCAGGTACTCGGTGGTGGCCGCGCCCGACAGGTGGTTGTGCAGGTCACCCCCCTTGGGCAGGTCCTTGAAGAAGGCCTTCAGCCGTGCGGGCCTGTTCCGCAACGAATCGAGGTACGCGGCGGTCCTGCGTTCTGCGGCGGTCACCACACGGGGCGCGACCTGCCGGGCACTCTGCGGCGACGCGTCGGTCACGGGTGCGGCGGCGACCGGGGCTGCCGGGAGCAGAGCCAATGCGGTGAGTGCGCCGAGCCCGGCCAGCAGGCGGGACTTGGGATGGTGTTCCGTCCGGAATGTTGTGATCACGGCCGAATGATCGCGCCCGGGGGGAGTATTTTTCCCCGAAACCACATATATAGCCTGAAATCTCCACCCGATCGAGTGGCTGACCAACCACGATGGGTCACAGCGGCCGTGGATCTGCGGATCTACGGATCTGCGGATCCGTGCATCCGTGCATCCGCGCGGACGGCGGAGGTGGCGGCCGAGGCGGCGACGTCCAGCTCCGCAGCCAGGCCGGGCAGCCCCGGCACCCCGTGGCGCACAGGCATCGCCCACCCACTGCGGCTCGCCCGGCTCGCCACCGTCGTCACCGCCGTCACGGCTCACCACGACCCGGGCATCGCGACCTCCGGCACCGCCGCCCTCGCCGGAGGCGGCGGGTGTCTGGCGGCGCGTGCGTACAGGTCTGCCGAACAGTTGATTCCGGCGCCGAGACAGCCTCGCCCAACGGCTGCCAGGACGGCCGGGCGCGCTCCGTGCGGGCTCGGCCGAGGGGCGATACGGCTCGCCGAGGTGACACCCGGGTGCCATACGATTGCGGCGGCTCGCAGATCCGACCGTCACCACGCGTGACACGGATGACCGATCTGAACGGTCGCGCCCGCCGCACCCTCCCGACCGGGGCCCGCCGTGGCACTGCCACCGGCGCCGTACGAAATGGAGCATCCAGGGATGACTCGACACCTGGTAACCAGCGCGCTTCCCTACATCAACGGGATCAAGCACCTGGGCAACATGGTCGGGTCGATGCTTCCGGCGGACGTGTACTCCCGGTACCTCCGCCAGCGCGGTCACGACGTCCTCTACATCTGCGCCACCGACGAGCACGGGACACCGGCCGAACTGGCGGCCAAGGCGGCCGGGCTGTCAGTGGCCGAGTTCTGCGCGCAGGCCCACGACGCGCAGAAGGCCGTGTACGACGGCTTCCAGCTGGCCTTCGACTACTTCGGACGCAGCTCCTCGCACCAGAACGTCGAGATCACCCAGCACTTCGCGCGCAGGCTGCACGAGAACGGGTTCATCGAGGAGCGGGCGATCCGCCAGGTGTACTCGCCGGTCGACGGCCGCTTCCTGCCGGACCGGTACGTCGAGGGCACCTGCCCGCACTGCGGCTACGACAAGGCCCGCGGGGACCAGTGCGAGAACTGCACCCGCGTCCTGGACCCGACCGACCTGCTGAACCCGCGTTCAGCGATCAGCGGCTCCACGGAGCTGGAGGTCCGCGAGACCAAGCACCTGTTCCTGCTGCAGTCCAGGCTTCAGCACGAGGTGGAAGCCTGGGTGGCCCGGCACGAGGAGCAGTGGCCGCAGCTGTCCTCGTCCATCGCCCGCAAGTGGCTGACCGAGGGCCTGCACGACCGCGCCATCACCCGTGACCTCGACTGGGGCGTCCCCGTCCCGGCCGACACCTGGCCGGAACTCGCGGCCGACGGCAAGGTCTTCTACGTCTGGTTCGACGCCCCGATCGAGTACATCGGCGCGACGAAGGAGTGGTCGGACGCCGCACAGGGCGACGAGACCCGCGACTGGAAGTCGTGGTGGTACGAGGCCGACGACACCGTCCGCTACACCCAGTTCATGGCCAAGGACAACGTTCCGTTCCACACGGTGATGTTCCCGGCCACGGAACTCGGCGTCCGGGAGCCGTGGAAGAAGGTCGACGTCGTCAAGGGCTTCAACTGGCTCACGTACTACGGCGGCAAGTTCTCCACCTCTCAGAAGCGCGGCATCTTCACCGACGCCGCCCTGGAAACCCTGCCGGCCGACTACTGGCGCTACTTCCTGATCGCCAACGCCCCCGAGTCCGACGACTCCTCCTTCACCTGGGAGCACTTCGCCGCCACGGTCAACAAGGACCTGGCCGACACGCTCGGCAACTTCGTCAACCGCGTGCTGTCCTTCTCCCGCAAACGCTTCGGCGACGACGTCCCCGCGGGCGCGGCACCCGGCGCGGTGGAGACACGGCTGGGCGAGGACATCGCGCGGCTCCTGGCCGAGTACGAGGAGCACATGGAGGCCCTCCAGTACCGCAAGGCCGGGGCGGCGCTGCGCGCCCTGTGGTCGGCGGGCAACTCCTACCTGGAGGAGAAGGCCCCCTGGCTGGAGATCAAGACCGACCCGGAGGGCGCGGCCCTGACCCTGCGTACGGCGATGAACCTCATCCACCTCTACGCGGTCGTCTCCGAACCGTTCATCCCGGCCTCGGCCGCCGCCATGCGGGGTGCCTTTACCCTGGAAGCCGACACCGCGACCTGGGTGACCGCCGAACAGGCCAAGTCCCTGGACGCTGTTCCGGCCGGTACGGCGTTCACCGTGCCGCCGGTGCTCTTCGCGAAGATCACGGAAGAGGATCTGGAGTCCTACCGCGAACGCTTCGGCGGAGCCGACACCTGACAGCGCCTTCCGCGCCCGTACCGACGGCGGCCTGGGGTCGGCGGTGCGGGCGCGGAAGCGCCCAGGTCTCCAAAGAGCCTGCCAGGTTCCGCGCGCTCTACGAGGAATTCCCGCCCGGCCTCTACCAGCACGTCCCGCTCGCTGTCCGAGCGGCCGTATCCAGGCATCCCGCCCTCTCCGAGCCAAGCCCGATCCGTACGCGGAAACGTACAGCGACGGCACAGCGCCCACACTCGCTCACGCGGTGGCGGACAAGTGCGAGATCGGCCCGACCTCCTTGCCCATCCGGCCCTTACCGTAAGGCGAGTTGACCGGCAGCCTCGGAGGACATGTGAGCAACACACGGACACACGCCGAATTCCTCGACGAAGCCATCCAGGCCCTCTGTGGATCCTGGGACGCCGAACGGGCCCTGACGGCCCTGTTCGGAGCGGGGTACCGACCCGCTGACGTGGCGACCGGGAAGAAGCGGGCGCGCCAGGTGCTCCGGGATCTCGCTGATGCCGGGGCCATCGTGAAGGTGAACGAGAGGCCCGTGGAATATCGACGCGCTGACAGCTGAACTACTGACGAGGGCAGGCAGCGCAGCTTGCCTCAGAAGCCTTCTGATCCCTAGTTCTGTGTGAATCGGTCGCCGGCGGTGATACTGGTCGCGCAGGGCTTCGCGAGCGGCTTCGCCTTCTTCGCGCGCCTGACTCCCAACGGCGACGACGACGTGTGTCCCGTGCGGATGGAGATCCATCCGATCGCCGCGTCGGAACTTTGTGGGGCATTCAATGCGCTGCACGCGGCACGGACGGTGTGACCGCCCGGAGCGTTTTGGCCAGGCCGGGCTCGGGATCGAGAGGCTGCCCGGCGTCGAGCGACCTCCGTGGTCTTGACGGGACGAAGGGGCAGGACATGACGGAGCTCTATCCTCCGATCGAGCCGTACGACCAGGGAATGCTCGATGTAGGCGAGGGCAACCTCGTGTACTGGGAAACCTGCGGAAACCCGGACGGCAAGCCGGCCGTGATGGTGCACGGGGGTCCGGGCCAGGGATGCGTGCCGAACATGCGCCGGATGTTCGATCCGGAACGCTACCGGGCCGTCCTGTTCGACCAGCGCGGATGCGGGCGCAGCACCCCGCACGCCAGCGATCCCGACACAGACCTGCGGCACAACACCACGGACCGCCTGGTCGCAGACATGGAGTTGCTGCGCGAACACCTCGACATTGACCGATGGTTGCTGACCGGCGGCTCGTGGGGCACCACGCTCGCCCTCGTCTACGCCGAGCGCAACCCCCACCGCGTGTCGGAGATCATGCTGAGCGCCATCAGCACGACCCGGCGCTCGGAGATCGACTGGCTTTACCGAGGCGTGCGGCGCTTCTTCCCCGATGAGTGGGAACAGTTCAGGCAGGGCGCCGGAACCGATCGCGACGGCGATGTCGTCGGGGCGTATGCGCGGCTACTGGGGGATCCCGATCCGCGGGTGCGGTACCCGGCGGCGAAGGCCTGGTGCACGTGGGAGGACGTGGTGCTCTCCCTTGAGCAGCAGAAGACCGCGCCGGCCGTCCACAACGGTCAGCCGGGGGACGATGTGCTGGCGTTCGCTCGACTCACGGCGCACTACTACGCGCACGCCGGTTGGCTGGAGGAGAACGCCGTGATCCGGGACGCAGGACGCCTGGCCGGCATCCCCGGTGTGCTCATCCACGGTCGGCTCGACCTGAGCTGCCCGGTGGACACCGCATGGGAGCTCGCCAACGCCTGGCCCGGGGCCGAACTCTTGATCGACGACCACTCGGGCCACCGGGGCAGCGACATCAAGCGCGCCTGGATGCTGGACAGCCTCGATCGATTCGCCGGCGGTCGAGCAGATGCCCTGGCTGGCCGTTGACGCCCCGCAGTCCACGTCCACCCAGGCATCTTCGGTGCGCCTGCTCCTCAGTGGGCTGAGCGAAGAGCGTGCGGATTGTCGCGGCGACCATCTCCGCAGCGCCCTGGGGAATCGCGGAGAAGACGTTGCGGACGAAGAGGACCCGGCAGCGCCGCCGAGCAGGACCTGGCGGACGGCTTCGACCAGGCCGCTGTGGCTGTCGGAGATGACCAGGCGGACACCAGTCGGGCCGCGGTCGCGCGACGAGCGCAGGAATGTGGCCCGGAACGCCTCGGTCTCGCTGTCGCCGACCATGATGCCCAGGACCTCGCGGCTCCCGCCCGCGGCTCCACTGGTGGCGATCACTACGGCCCGGGAGACGATCCGGTGGCCCACGTGACGAAGTTGTCGGTCCGCAGTTTCGGTATCGCCGGCTCCTGCAACAGCCGCTCGGCGACTTTACTGACAAGTTCAAGACCATCTGTCGAACGCAGCGACTGCTGCGGGCGAAGTAGCTCATGCTGGGACAAGGCCACCGTGTACCCCTTTGGTCGAACTGCCCTTAAACAAGGGCAGTTGTACGGTGGCCGATTACCAGGGCAGTGATTCGGGCCGCCGGTGCCACCACCAGCCCAGTTGCCTGCCACGCGCCTCCGTGCCCAGGAGCAGTCCGATCAGTGAGCCCTGCGGGTCCTCCGTGGTGAGGTGGGCGTAGGTGCTGTCCAGTTGCTGAAGCCCCTGTCGGAGTACGGCCGCAGCGGGAGGGGGAAGGGTGTCAGGGACGGTAGTCAGCCCGTCTCGCGCGGCCAGCCGCTCCCGGTAGATGTCCGGGGGGCACCAGCCCGAACCGGCCCACCCCGATGCCATGTGGGCGACGAGCATTTCCCACGCTGCCAGACCGTCCGAGAACTTCCATTCAGGGCCTCGCTGGGCCAGGAAATGTGCGGGCATTTGCTCGCGGAAGTTGTCCGTGATGGGAGTGGGAATCCTCAACTCCCGCACAACCTCCGGGATCCTCGTCACCTTTGCGTTCGGCAGCTGCCGAACCGGGATTTCCACGGCATCAACCACATATACGGGGGCTTCTTCGTCGGATTCGTAGAGGCGTACCCGCGTGATGTTTCCTTCGGGGGTGGCTGCCCAGTAGGCGCTTGGCGGCATCGACTCGGCAGGGAAAAGGACCACCAGTTCGGTTGCTGCGGCTACATGCTGAGCCAACACCGATTCCGAGGGAGGGTCGGCAACAAACTCCTGCGCATAGATGTCCAACCCCCAAGAGAGGTCCCCGCGAAGGGCGCTGTACTGGCATGAGACGGCGGCTTCCCAGTTCCTCAGGTCGGTATCACCGAAGGAGTCGGATACATCCACATCCGCGACACTCACGTCAAAGGACGATGCCAGAACGGATACCAGTATGCGTGATTCCATCGCGCCGGCAACCAGCAGATTATACATCATGGAATGATCCCGTTGTAGATCTTCAAAGCCTTTTCGATGGCTTCCGGGTTTCGCACAAAATTTGGATCTCTTGCGAGCTGTGGGGCTGCTGAAATGTCGCCGCGAGCCCGGACAATCTGCTTCAAGGCTCCGTACTCAACTCGGTTCAGATTGACTATGTTTGGTCCGCCTGTAGGAAATATCGTGCCGTTCTCTTCTATCCCGTACGTACGGCCATTTATCTCGTAGCGCGACAGGCTCTTGTTCCACGCTGCTCGCCCGGCAGCGATCCCCTCGATGTCCTGTGCGACCTCTCCTTCATGGCCGCGCATGATGACGCTGTTCTTGGCTTTGGGTGTGCCGGTGCCTGAACCCGAGACGGTATGCCGAGAATGCGGAAAGCGTAGCTCTTTCCCCGCAGCAGGGCCTTCGATATCTTCTCGCGCCCGCCACTTCCCCCTTCTTCCAGTTGACCCAGAACCCTTTCCGCTGGATCCAGATGAGGTGGTCTCGCCCCAGCCGCTTCCCTGACTCCCCGCCGCCATGAGGACGATCCCGGCACTGCCCAGAAGGGCGGCGTTCATGGCGGCTTCGGCGGTGATCCCGGCCGTGGCAATGCCTCCGGCCATGGCGCCGCCTCCCGCCATGGCTAGGCCGGCGCCTGGCGGGAAGAGGGCGGCAAGGGATATGAGGAGGAGCAGGAGGCCAATCCAGAATGCTGCTTGGTTGAGGGCTTCCAGGAGGTGTGCGGTAGGGGTCAGAGTGCCGGTGGGGTCGGCGTTGTCGAAGCCGTGGCGGAGGAGGTACGTGCCGGTGGTGGCGGAGCCGAGGGCGGTGGTGATGCGGAAGCGGTGGAGGGCCAGGTGCTCACCGATGGGCTGGGCGGCCGTAGCTCGCCAGGTGCGTAGCAGGGCGGCGAGTAGGCAGGCGATCCAGGCCAGGGCCGCCATCGCGCAGTAGAGCAGGATGCGCGGGCGCGGACCGGTGGAGATGTAGTGCTGGAGGTCGGCTTGGGAGTGGAAGGAGCCAATGCCGAGGAAGACCAGGGAGGGGAGGGCGAGCAGGCACGGGATGAGGAGCAGCCATCTGCGGCGCCCAGCGCGCGCCCGAGCTTCGCGCAGCAAGCCGCGTATATCGAGGTTCTTCCAGGCATCCGCATGGTCGGAGGCGTCGATGCGGGCTGCGATTCGCGCTGTGAGACGGCCCAGGTCTTCGGTGGCTCCGCTTGGGTGGTGGGCGGTCGGGTGTCGCAGGGGCGCTGCGGTCGGCACCTGGCGAGAAGCGGGGTGCGGATTTTCTGCGGGTGGCAGAGTTGAGGCGTAGCAGAGGGCGCGGCGTAAGCAGATGAAGCGGAGCGCGATCAGCAGGGTCCAGGGCGGTCGCCAGGCGGCGTAACGGACCAGTGCGGCGGCGCTGTCGCCATCGCGGCGTTCTGGGTGAAGTCCGCGACCCAGCAGCGGTTGGGGGCCGGCGCGACGAAGTTGCGGTCCAGCAGATCCGGTGCCCGCTCGACGGAGCTGTCCGGGATTGTGGTGATGATCTTCTTTCCGCGGACGGCACCGGTGACGCCGAGTTCGCGCATGAGGCGTTCGACGGTGCACCGGGCCACGATGTGGCCTTGGCGGTGCAGCTCGCGCCAGACCTTCCTGGCCCCGTAGACACGGTAGTTGGCCTCGAAGATCTGCTGGATGAGCGGCTTCAGCTCGGCGTCGCGGACAGTGCGGGCGGACGGGGCCCGGAGTCGCTTGCGGTGGGCGTAATAGGTGGAGGGGGCGATCTTGCAGTCGTGCTCGGTGAGCGTCCTGCAGATCGGCTCGACGCCGCCGAAGCGGGCCCGGTGCTCGTCGATGAACGCTACGAGCGTGTGTGTGGCCGGTCGAGCTCGGCCGCGAAGAAAGACGCCGCGGCTTTCAGGATGTCGTTGGCCCGCTTGAGCTCGGCGTTCTCCTTCTTCAACGCCTTGAGCTGGGCGGACTCCTCCGATGTCGTGCCCGGGCGCGTGCCCGCGTCGATCTCGTGCTGCTTCAGCCAGTTCCGTAGCGTCTCGCGGGAGCCGATGCCGAGCTTCTCGGTCACCGCCTGCAGAGCGGCCGTCTCGTTCGGGTAGTCGTCGCGCACCTCGGCGACCATGCGCACCGCACGGCGGCGGAGCTCAAGCGGATATCGGGAAGGTCGTGCCATGACTCGATCCTTTCATGAAATTGAGTCTCCACCTGACACGGGGCGGTTCACTGTGGTCTGCGGTGACCGCGGCGACCACCTCCTCAACGTCGGTGATCACACGGCTGCGCGCCAGGCGAATCCGATTCCACTCGGTGTCGTCCTCGCCGGTCATCCTGAGCAGGCCGAGAACGAAATCACCCCTCTCCCGCCCGGTGTGCTTGAGGTGGTACCCCTCGGGGGCGCATTGCCGCGCAGCATCGAATGCTCGCCGGTAGCGGGCCCGCTCCCCGTCGCTCGGGTTCGGGATGCGGAGGAAGCGGCCGGCCTCCTGCACTTGGGTGATCAGGGCCGAGCCAATTGTGGCCGGTGAGGGGCGCGAGGGCTTCGAAGCCGTAGACGAGGGTGCTGCCTGTCGGCTAGGAGGGCCAGCTTGTGGTGTCAGCTTGGGGGCCGCCGAACGCTGCCTGCGTGGAGTCCGCTCCGGCTGGTCCGGGTGGTGCCCGTGCTCCAAGTAGAAACGTCCGTCGTTGGCGATGTCCGCCTGCCACCTTCCGCCCTGCTTCGGCATGATGATCAAGCCCCGCCCCTTGAGGGCGTGCGCGGTGGCGGCAAGTTCCGGGCTGTCCGAGGTGACAGGTTCCGTCCCCTCCCCGATGCGGGTGAGCAGGACCAGCTGGCGATCATTGAGTGGCGACCAACGGTGCATGGCGCGGTAGTACCGTGTGTGCTCGCTTCAGCACAACCTGTATCGGAAAATCGCACGGATGGAGTCGGCTGCTTGACTGCGGGGAGGCTCTGTTGGGCAATCGCCTGTAGGGCATTGACGAGGTCTGCTCGGCCGACTCACCGGCGACTCCCTGGGAGTCGCATTCCGAAGTCGGCTCCCAAACGGCTCCCAAGACGCCCCCGGAAACCACTCAGGGGCCCGATCCACTAAGTGGATCAGGCCCCTGACCTGGTCTTACGGCTGTCGGGGTGGCGGGATTTGAACCCACGACCTCTTCGTCCCGAACGAAGCGCGCTGCCAAGCTGCGCTACACCCCGATCGTCGTCGGTTGCCCGGCGACATCGATTACTTTAGCCCACCGGCGGCCGGAGACGAAATCCGGTTTTTGTGCCGATCGGGGTGCGGGTGCGGCGTACCGGAGTGGGGTATACGAGAAGGGTGCGGGCGAAGGGGATGTACGAGGGTTACGCGTCCCGGGGCGTCAGGGTCAGCAGTGTTGCCTCAGGGGGGCAGGCGAAGCGGACCGGGGTGTAGCGGTTGGTGCCGCAGCCCGCGGAGACGTGGAGGTAGGCGCGGTTGCCGTTGACGGAGTGGGAGGAGAGGCCCTTCACGCGGTCCGTGTCCAGGTCGCAGTTGGTGACCAGGGCTCCGTAGAAGGGGATGCAGAGCTGGCCGCCGTGGGTGTGGCCGGCCAGGATCAGCGGGTAGCCGTCCGAGGTGAAGGCGTCCAGGGAGCGCAGGTAGGGGGCGTGGACGACGCCGATGGAGAGGTCGGCGCCCGACTCGGGGCCGCCCGAGACCTTCGCGTAGCGGTCGCGCTTGATGTGCGGGTCGTCGAGGCCGGTGAAGGCGAGCTCCAGGCCGTCGAGCTTGAGGCGGCCGCGCGTGTTGGAGAGGTTCAGCCAGCCCGCCTCGTCGAAGGCGTCCCGCATCGGCTCCCACGGGTTGTGGACGACGCCGACCGCCGGGGCGTTCCCGTTGAGTCCGTGCTTGCCCGCGGTCTTCTCGAAGAGGTAGCGGGCGGGGTTGCGGAGCTTCGGGCCGTAGTAGTCGTTGGAGCCGAACACGTACACACCCGGGAGCTCCATCAGCGGGCCGAGTGCGTCGAGCAGCTCCGGTACCGCCTCCGGGTCGGAGAGGTTGTCGCCGGTGTTCACGACGAAGTCCGGGCGCAGTCCGGCCAGGGACTGCAACCAGGTGCGCTTCTTGCGCTGACCGCTCACCATGTGGATGTCGGATACCTGGAGGACGCGCAACGGCCGTGCTCCGTGCGGGAGTACGGGGATCGTGACCCTGCGAAGGCGGAACGATCGGGCCTCGAACCCGGCCGCGTAGGCGAGGCCGACGGCGCCGGCCGCGGCGGTGACCGCCGTGATTTTCAGGGGTACTCCGTAGCGTGCGCGCATGCGTCCATCGTCGCAGACAGGACGTGCCGACAGGAAAACCGGCGGGCGGCGAGCGCCCCGCACCTGCCACAATCACCACATGACCACGCTCAAGTCAAAGCTCAAGGAAGACCTCACCACGGCCATGAAGGCGCGCGACGAGCTGACCTCGTCCACGCTCCGGCTGACCCTCACCGCGATCACCAAGGAGGAGGTCAGCGGCAAGTCGGCCCGCGAACTCTCCGACGACGAGGTGCAGAAGGTGATCGCCAAGGAGGCGAAGAAGCGCCGTGAGGCGGCCGAGGCCTTTTCCCAGGGCGGCCGGACCGAGCAGGCCGAGCGGGAGAAGAAGGAGGGCGAGCTGCTCGACGCCTACCTCCCGCAGCAGCTGGGAGACGACGAGCTCGCCGCGATCGTGGCGTCCGCCGTCGAGGAGGCGAAGGCCGGCGGTGCCGAGGGGCCTCGTGCGATGGGCGCCGTGATGAAGATCGTGAACCCGAAGGTCGCGGGGCGCGCGGAGGGCGGCCGGGTGGCCGCCCAGGTCAAGAAGCTTCTCGCGGGCTGAGGCCGGGGCCGGGGCCTCGGACGTCATCCGACAGGCCGTTCGGCAGGCAGGCAGGTAGGTCAGGCAGGCAGGTAGGCCGTTCGGCGGGCGGTCTGATCGGGCAGCCTGGCAGGTCGTCCGGGAGATCGTCCGGCATGTCGTCCGGGGGATCGTCCGGCATGTCGTCCGGCAAGTCGGTGGTCCGGGTTGGTCCGGTAGGCCCGCAGGGCTGCGCAGACGAACGACCGCAGGTCCAGAGACATGAAGGTGGGGCGCACCCGGACCGGGTGCGCCCCACCTTCATGTCTGTGGACCTGCGGCAGGTCAGGGACCCTGCGTCTCGCCGTTGTCCTGACCACGTGCGTTGCCGTTGTTGCCGCCGATCAGGTCCGGCGGAATGCTGATGCCGGGGAAGGGGCTGCCGTCGCCGGGCTTGTCGTCGTCGCCCGGCTTGCGCCTGTCCCGGCCCTTGTCCCGGCGCTTGTCCTCCTTCGGCTTCGCCCGCGGTACGTCGACCGGATTGAAGGCCGGGGTTTCGGAGGCGTTCAGGGAGCCGGTCATCGCCGTCTTCCAGATCGGACCGGGCAGGCAGCCACCGCAGACGTCCTCGTAGTACTGGCCGCCGATGGTGATGTTGCTCATCGGGTGCTGCTTGGCGCCGTCACTGCCGACCCACACCGCCGTGGACAGGTTCGGCGTGTAGCCGACGAACCAGGCGTTCTTGCGCTCGTCGGTCGTACCGGTCTTGCCCGCGTTGTCACGGTCGCTGAGACCGGCCTGCTGTCCGGTGCCGTCCTCCACGACGCCCTTGAGCATCTGGTTGATGGTGTCCGCCGTGTGCTCGCTCATGGCCTGCGTGCACTGCGACTTCGGTACGGCGAGCTGCTTGCCGTCCGGCTTGGTCACCGAGAGGATCGCGATCGGGGAGCAGTACTTGCCGCGGTTGGCGAAGGTGGCGTACGCCGAGGCCATCGCCAGCGGTGTCGACTCCTGGCCGCCGAGGGTGGTGGAGGCGACCGGCTGCAGCGGCTTGTTGTTGCCGCGTATGTAGCCGATCTTCTTCGCCATCGAGAGGGTCTCGCAGAGACCGGTTTTCTGCTCCAGCTTCGCGAAGTAGGTGTTGATCGACTTGCCCAGCGCGCTGGTCATGTCGAAGGTGCCCTTCTCCGACTCCAGCTCGTTCGACACCTCCCAGGGACGGTTGTCCGCCGGCTGGTTGTCACAGGTACGGAAGCTTTCACCGGGCAGCGAGATCTTGTGGTCCGAGGTGAAGCTCTGCGCCGGACTGATCCCCTTCTCCAGTGCCGCCGCCGCGGTGATCGGCTTGAAGGTCGACCCGACCTGGAAGCCGGCGTAGCTGCCGCCCATCTTGTGGTCGACGCTGAGGTTCAGCACGGTCTGGTGCTTGGACTGGTCCAGTCCGTAGGGGCGGGACTGGGCCATCGCCATGATCTGGCCGGTGCCGGGCTTCACCTGCACGACCGCGTCGGCGATCTTGTCGTCCTTGTTGACCCGTGAGGTGGCGGCCTGGTTGGAGGCGGCCTGCGACCGGGGGTCCAGAGTCGTCTTGATGGTGAGCCCGCCGACCGACCAGAGCTTGGCTCGGTCCTTCGCGGACTTGCCGAAGGCGGGGTCGCCCGTGACGATCTGCCGTACGTAGTCGCAGAAGAAGCCGGAGCCGCTGACGGCGGTGATGCAGCCGTTCTGCGGCCGCTTGACCTTCAGCTTGATCGGGGTGGCTTTGGCCTTCGCCGCCTCGTCCTGCGAGATGTCACCGACATCGGCCATCCGCTGGAGCACGGTGTTGCGACGCTTGGTCGCCTCCTGCATGTCGTTGACGGGGTCGTAGCGGCTGGGCGACTGCACGATGCCGGCCAGCAGCGCCGCCTCCTCCACCTTCAGGTCCTTCGCCGACGTGGAGAAGTAACGCTGGGAGGCCGCTTCGACGCCGTACGCCTGCTGCCCGAAGAAGGTGATGTTGAGGTAGTTCTCAAGGATCTTGTTCTTGCCGAGCTCCTCCTCGACCTGGATCGCGTACTTCAGCTCCTGCACCTTGCGGCCGAGCGTCTGCTGGGTGGCCTCGGCGACCTTGGCCGGGTCGTCGCCCGCCTCCTCGACGAAGACGTTCTTCACGTACTGCTGGGTGAGGGTCGACGCGCCCTGCGCGGTCCCGCCCGACTGAACATTGCGGTTCATCGCGCGCAGGATGCCCTTGAGGTCGACCGCGCCGTGCTCGTAGAAGCGGGCGTCCTCGATCGCGATGATCGCCTTCTGCATGTAAGGGGAGATGCTCTTGAGCGGCACCACGGTGCGGTCACGCGAGTAGACCGTGGCGATCTGGCCGCCCTTGTTGTCCAGGATCGTGGTTCGCTGACTCAGCGGCGGAGTCTTCAGATTGGCCGGGATCTCGTCGAATCCGTCGACCGTTCCCTTGGCGGCGAGACCCAGAGCTCCGGCGGCCGGCAGCGCGATGCCCGCCAGGACCACTCCGGAGAGTGCGGCGACACCGAGGAACTTGGCGGCCTGCTGGGTCGTCGTGAGACCCCCGCCCGAGCGCTTCTTTGGCATGGGGGCAGCCTACGTTCTCATTCGCCGGACACACGTATATGCCTTGGCCTAAGCTGCTCTCAACTGTCACAGCAGTCCGGTTTCGTATCAACCCCCCTGCATGACCCTGGGCATGACCCGGCCACGAGTTCAGGCGCTCCCGAAATCGCCTCGTGTGTCATCGAACGTCCGTTGTGACCCAGGTGATCTGTCCCGATTCCGACGGGATGGTCGTGCATGTCCTCACCTCACTCCCCTGGGTGATCTGCCGCATACGCATAGTCCGTTCGGGCCATTCAAGATTGGGCCCGAAGGGGGTGTTGTGCTGTCGCCACTTTCCGTAACGTCCTCAACTGGCAGCGGTGAATATGCCGCTGTCGCCGTGGGGGAGCCTCGATTCGGGAGAGGACGGCGCCGGGATGGGCTGGGTAACCGACTGGAGTGCGCAGGCAGCCTGCCGCACTACCGATCCGGATGAACTGTTCGTACAAGGGGCAGCGCAGAACAGAGCCAAGGCGGTGTGCACCGGATGTCCGGTGCGGACCGAGTGCCTGGCCGATGCGCTGGACAATCGCGTCGAGTTCGGCGTGTGGGGCGGAATGACGGAGCGGGAGCGCCGCGCACTGCTGCGCAGGCGCCCGACCGTCACGTCCTGGCGCCGGCTGCTGGAGACCGCACGCAGCGAGTACGAGCGGTCCACGGGCATCCTGCCCGTGGCGATCGGGCTGGAGGACGACGAACTGCACGAGACGTTCGCCGCCGTGGGGTAGCCCCGGGCGGCGGGCCGACCGGTCCGGGGGGCGGACTGCGCGGTACGGGCGTCCTGTTGTGGGCTACGCGAAGCGGGCCAAGCGAAGTCGGCTCGTGAAGCGGGCTACGCGAAGTGGGTTCGTGAAGTCGGTTACGTGACGCGGGCTCGTGAAGTCAGTTACGTGACGCGCTCCGCGCGGCAGGCGGTGACGGAATACGGGGTGACTACGCGTCTCCGGCCGGGGCCGAACCGGTCGCGAGCCGGTCCCCGATGGCTCGCAGCCCCGCGAGGTCATGGACGTCTCCGGGCAGCGCGGCCACCATGGTCACGGCCACCTCGGGATGCAGCGCGGTGAAGCGGTCGCGTGTGTGCTGTTCGCGCGCGACCACCTGCATCCTTTCGGCGTGCAGATGCAACAGGCCTGCGGTCAACTGCTCTACGGAGACGGCGGGTTGCTGTTCGGCGGATCCGGTGGGCTGCTGCTCGGCGGATCCGGCGCCGTTGGACGGCCGTGCGGAGTCCGTGGTTTCGGCCGGGGCTCCGGCTTCGGGTGTGGCCTCGTGCGTGGCCTCGAATGTCACATCGAGTGTGTCGGTGGGCTCGTGCTCCGAGGCATGCTCGGACGGGTCGGGGGTGGCGGCTCCAGCGGTGTCCGTGGTCTGTGGGGTCCCGGCCTCGGGGGAGTCGTCGGGCTCACGAAGTCCAGCCTTCCCGGCCCTCTGATCCACAATGCCGGCCGCATCAAGATTTTCTGCGGCGGCCAGCGCGCGCTCGGCCGAGAGCCGGGCGGCCGCACTGCCGTGGACCCGGTTGAGGACCAGACCCGCCAGCGGCATGTCCTCCGAGGCCAGTCGCTCCACGAAGTACGCAGCCTCACGGAGCGCGTCCCGCTCCGGCGTCGCGACGACGAGGAACGCCGTGCCGGGTGCCTGAAGAAGCTTGTACGTGGCATCGGCGCGGGTGCGGAATCCGCCGAACATGGTGTCCATCGCGGCGACGAACGTCTGCACATCCCGCAGGAACTGGCCGCCGAGCAGCTTGCCGAGCGTCCCGGTCATCATCGACATGCCCACGTTGAGGAACTTCATTCCGGCCCGGCCGCCCATTTTCGCCGGGGCCATCAGCAGCTTGATGAACTTCCCGTCCAGGAACGAGCCGAGCCGCTTCGGCGCGTCCAGGAAATCGAGCGCGGAACGTGACGGCGGGGTGTCGACGACGATCAGGTCCCACTCCTCGCGCGCCCGCAGCTGACCGAGCTTCTCCATCGCCATGTACTCCTGCGTGCCCGCGAAGCCGGCCGACAGCGACTGGTAGAAGGGGTTCTCCAGAATCGCGCGGGCCCGCTCGCCGTCCGCGTGCGCCTCGACGATCTCGTCGAAGGTCCGCTTCATGTCGAGCATCATGGCGTGCAGCTCACCGGTGCCCTGCGGCTCGATGCCCTTGACCCGGCGGGGGATGTTGTCCAGCGAGTCGATGCCCATGGACTGGGCGAGCCTGCGGGCCGGGTCGATGGTGAGGACGACGACCTTGCGGCCGCGCTCGGCCGCGCGTACGCCGAGCGCCGCGGCGGTCGTGGTCTTGCCGACTCCGCCCGAGCCGCAGCACACGACGATCCGGATGTCCGGGTCGTCGAGGAGGGCGTCGGTATCCAGGACGGGGGCGGTCGCGGTCGGCGGGGCGTCCGCGCCCGGGGGCCCTCCCGGGTCGGTGCCCGCGTCCGCGCGTTGCGCACCGGTATCCGCTTCGGCGCCCGCGGCTCCGGCCCTGTCCCGGTCTCTGTCCGATGTCATGACCCCACCCCTTGTCCAGCCGCCCCTTCGCTCACGCCCTGTCCGCGGAGCTCCATCGCCAGCTCGTACAGCCCGGCCGGGTCCATGCCCTCGCCGATCAGCGGGAGTTCGTAACCCGGCAGTCCGAGGCCCGCCAGTACGGTGCGCTGCTCACGCTCCAGCTCGACCCGCTGGGCGTGCTCGGCGGCCTGCTCGACCAGCGGACGCACGAGCCCCGCGGCGCCGGTCACGCCGGCCCGGGTCAGCGTCTTGGCGATCTCCTTGCGGCGGCCGCCCGCGGCGGTGCGCAGCGCTCCCTCGTCCAGCAGATGCGGGCGCACCATGTTCACGATCACCCGGCCCACCGGCAGTTCGGCCGCCCGGAGCTCCGCGATGCCGTCGGCGGTCTCCTGGACCGGCATCTCCTCCAGCAGGGTCACCAGATGGACCGCGGTCTCCGGGGACTTCAGCACGCGCATCACGGCCTGGGCCTGGTTGTGTATCGGGCCTATCCGGGCCAGCCCCGCCACCTCGTCGTTCACGTTGAGGAAGCGGGTGATGCGGCCGGTCGGCGGCGCATCCATGATCACGTAGTCGTAGACGAACCGGTTCTGCTTGTCCTTTCGGCGCACCGCTTCGCACGCCTTGCCGGTGAGCAGTACGTCCCGGACACCGGGCGCGATCGTGGTGGCGAAGTCGATCGCGCCGAGCTTCTTGAGCGCCCGGCCCGCGCTGCCGAGTTTGTAGAACATCTGGAGGTAGTCGAGGAGGGCGCGCTCGGCGTCGATCGCGAGGGCGTACACCTCCCCGCCGCCCGGCGAGACGGCGATCTTGCGCTCTTCGTAGGGGAGGGAGTCCGCCTCGAATAGCTGGGCGATGCCCTGTCTGCCCTCGACCTCGACGAGGAGGGTGCGCCTGCCCTCGGTCGCGAGGGCGAGCGCGAGGGCGGCGGCAACCGTGGTCTTACCGGTACCGCCCTTGCCGCTGACGACCTGGAACCTGCTCACGTATTCGAGCCTAACCAGTCACACCGCAGGCTACGCACGAGGCTGCGCGTCCCGTGGATCGCACGGGCATCGCCGTCGGGTCATGACCAAGTGGGAATATATGTTAGTTACCTCATATGGCGTGGCATGAGCGGGGTGGCAGCGGACGGGGCCGCCCCGCCCGCTCCCACCGCCTCGCACCGACGGGACCACGGAACGGGCGGGAACCCGGCGGAAGGAGCGGGAACCCGGCTCCGCGTCTCCGCCGGGACGGACCGCGCAGGGGCGCTTGCGGCCGCACCCACGAGGGCCGCAGTCGCTGCGTCGCCTATGCGACGGCTTCCCGCTTTCGCTCTGCGGGCTTGGCCCACGTGATGGTCACGCGGGGCTCCACAACCGGCTCGGCCTTGTTCCCCCGGCTCTTCTCGTCGTCACGCGCCTTGCGGATCTCCACCCGCTCGACGAACAGCTTGACCAGGTCGCGCCGGTCGCTCAGCGAGGCTTTCGCCCACCAGGTGCCGGGGCCGATCGGGTCGCCGGTCCAGCCGCTGTCCTGGTCCAGCCACGACGCGACAGGCAACGGCGGAATTTCCGTCTCTCCGAGTTCGGCCATGCGGGCGTCGCATCCGGCCAGCCGCTTCTGCTGCTGTCTCACGTCACGCTGCCAACGGGACCGGCCGATCTCGTCGCCCCGGTACAAAACGGCGTCGTCGTAGAGCTGTTCCAGGGACCGCGTGGCATCGGCCCGCTCCCGAGCCACCGTGCGTCGTTCCTGGGCCGTCTCCGGGCTCTCGTTGGCCTCTCCGTACCGCTGTGCTGCCGCGGTCAGCACGTCGCCCGTCTCGGGGTCCTCCCCGCCCGCTGCGATCAGAGCGAAGATCCGGCGTGCGACGAGATCGTCCACACCGACGCGGGTGATGTACGAGCCGCCCTCGTGCTCCCCGGGCTTCGGTTTGACGCCTTTCGGGCGAGAGCAGAAGTACGAACCGCCCACCGGCCGGGCGGCGTTGTTGGCCGACAGCGGACGGGTGCAACCGGACGCGCAGTACAGGACCTTCATGGACGTCAGCAGCGCCGTGGTCCGGTTCTCGAACTTGCGCTTGGGGCGGCTGTCCAGCCACTCCTGCAACTCGAACCAGTCGCCCGGCTCGATGATCGGTTCCCATGCCTGGATCGGGGTGCCGTCCTCGGCGCGCAGGATGCGGTGACCGACCACCCGCAGCTTGGCCCGGTCGGTCTTCTGCGGCTCATGGATCGGCTCGCTCGCGAAGCCTGCCAACTGCGGGTGCCGCAGCATTCCGGAAAGCGTCTTGATGTGCCAGGCACCCCCCTTGGTCTTCTTGCCCCGCATGCTGCCCTGCGTCGGCACGCCGTCGGCGTTGAGCTGCGTGACGATGCTTCCCAGCGAACCGGGAACGGTCCTCCCCGTGGGCCCGGCGGCGACGGCCCGGGACTTGTTCTCGCGGATGATCCACCACACCCGCTGAATGATCTCGGCCTGGTCGGGCTCGGTATCCAGAACCTGAATGGCGATGGGCTCGCCGTCGGCGTTGTGGCGGGTCACCGGACGCAGTTTGCGGCCGTACGGTGCCTTCCCGCCCACATAGCCACCCAGGGCCCGCGCCTGCTTCACGGCATCGCGCACGGCAGCGCTCTTGTTCTCGCTCTTCCGGCAGGACCCGTCCAGCCGGAAGATCAGGCGGATCAGATCCATGATGTCGCCCTGCCGGAACACGCCCTCGGTCGTGCTGATGATCGTTGCCCCGAGTCCGAGGAGTTCGTTCACGATGCCGAGGGATTCGGACGGTTCGAGCCCTGACAGGCAGCTGAGGTCGTAGACGATGATCACATTGATGCGGCCCGTGCGGCAGTCGCTCAGCAGGCGTTCGAAGCCGGGGCGCTCCTCCCCGCCGAACGCGCTCGTGCCCACGTCCTCGTAGTGGCCGCACCACTTGGCCTCGCGGCCGTCGCGGGCGGTCTCCGCAGCGAACAGTTCGTACCGCGCATGGTTGGCCCCGCGCTGGGATGCCGGGCCGGCCCCGCTGCCGCTGAGCCGGCCGTATGACGGTCGGCCGTAGGCTGCTACGTGGAGATCCATACCTGTTACCACCTGCGGAGTGATCATGACGGCATCTTGCCAGCGTAAATGGGAATACGTGACTGTTCCCCTTCTCGTGCACGCGACCAAGCAGATTCTGGACACCTGGGGCGAGGACGGCTGGGAGCTGGTCCAGGTCGTTCCCGGCCCGAACAACCCCGAGCAGCTCGTGGCCTACCTGAAGCGGGAGAAGCAGTAGTGGCGGGCGTCGTCGAGGCGAGGCTCGTCGAGCTCGGGCTGGTCCTGCCCGACGTCGTGCCGCCGCTGGCCTCGTACCAGCCGGCCGTGCAGTCCGGGGTGTACGTGTACACCTCGGGCCAGCTGCCGATGGTGGACGGCAAGCTCGCCGTCACCGGCAAGGTCGGCGCGGAGGTCACGCCCGACGAGGCCAAGGAGCTGGCGAGGATCTGCGCGCTCAACGCGCTCGCCGCGGTGAAGTCCGTCGCGGGCGACCTGGACCGGATCGCGCGCGTCGTGAAGGTCGTCGGCTTCGTCGCCTCGGCCACCGACTTCACCGGCCAGCCCGCCGTGATCAACGGCGCGAGCGAGCTGCTCGGTGCGGTGCTCGGCGACAAGGGTGTGCACGCCCGCAGCGCCGTGGGCGTCGCGGTGCTGCCACTGGACGCACCGGTCGAGGTCGAGGTCCAGGTCGAGCTGACCGGAGCCTGAGCCGGCGTTTCGCGGCCGACTCCTCCTGAGTCCTCTTGATTCCCTCTGATCCCGTCGATCCCGTCCGGTCACGACGACTGGGCGGGATCTTCTGTCCGCCGTACCGGCATCTTCTCGGTGCCGGACCAGGGCATCTGTGCACCGGGCATGTACGGATCACCGACCCCTCGAACATCGTCGCGGTTCCGGATAGCCTCCGGCCATGTCCAATGGTCAGTGGTACCCACCCGAATGGCCCGACCGGATCCGGGCCCTCGCCACCGGCGAACTGACGGCCGCGACCCCCCGACGGGCCGCCACCGTGATGCTGCTCCGGGACGCCGCCGCGGGTACCGGGGGCGGACCCGCCGTCCACATGCTGCGCCGGCGCACCTCGATGGCCTTTGCCGGAGGGGCGTACGCCTATCCGGGTGGCGGGGTCGACCCGCGCGACGACGAGCGGCTCGTCGGCTGGGCCGGACCGGCGCTGGAGAGCTGGGCGGAACGGCTCGGTGTCGCCACGCCGGCCGAGGCGCAGGCGATCGTCTGCGCGGCGGTGCGTGAGACGTACGAGGAGGCGGGCGTCCTGCTCGCGGGCCCGACCGCGGACACCGTCGTCACGGACACCACCGGTGCGGACTGGGAGGCCGATCGCGAGGCGCTGGTCGCGCGGGAACTGTCGTTCGCCGAGTTCCTGCGGCGGCGCGGGCTGGTCCTGCGCTCGGACCTGCTCGGCGCGTGGGCGCGCTGGATCACTCCGGAGTTCGAACCCCGCCGCTACGACACCTGGTTCTTCGTGGCCGCACTCCCCACGGGTCAGCGCACCCGCAACGCCTCCACGGAGGCCGACCGCACCGTATGGACGGAACCCGGAGAGGCGGCCGACGGCTACGACCGCGGCGAGCTGCTGATGATGCCGCCGACCGTCTCGACGCTGCGCGGGCTCAGGGCGTACGCCACCGCCGCGCAGGCGCTGAAGGCGGCGTCGTCCCAGGACCTCACCCCCGTACTCGCACAGGCGCGGCTGGAGGGCGACGAGCTGGTGCTGAGCTGGCCGGGGCACGAGGAGTTCACCAAACACATCCCGGCCGGCGGCGCGGGCGGGGCGGCATGAGCGACGCGGCAGCGCTGCCCGGACAGCCGCGCGGCGGGGTGCTGTCCGGCCCGGCCACCACCCGTACGGTCAACGTCCTCGCGCCCAACGCGTCGCCCATGACGCTGGACGGCACCAACACCTGGATCGTCGCCGAGCCGGACTCCGATCTCGCGGTGGTCATCGACCCGGGCCCACTGGACGACGTCCATCTGCGGGCCGTCATCGACACAGCCGAGCGGGCGGGCCGCCGGATCGCGCTCACACTCCTCACCCACGGCCACCCCGACCACGCCGAGGGCGCGGCCCGGTTCGCCGAGCTGACCCGTACGAAGGTGCGCGCCCTCGACCCCCGGCTGCGCCTCGGCGACGAAGGCCTGGGCACGGGCGACGTGATCACGACCGGCGGGCTCGAGATGTACGTGGTGCCGACCCCGGGCCACACCGAGGATTCGCTCTCGTTCCATCTGCCGGCCGACAGCGCGGTGCTGACGGGGGACACGATCCTCGGCCGCGGCACGACGCTGATCGCGCACCCGGACGGGCGGCTGGGGGACTACCTCGACTCGCTGCGGCGGCTGCGTTCGCTGACGGTCGACGACGGGGTGCACACGGTGCTGCCGGGGCACGGCCCGGTGCTGGACGACGCGCAGGGCGCGGTCGAGTTCTACCTGGCCCACCGCGCGAACCGGCTGGCCCAGGTGGAGACGGCCGTGGAGGCCGGGTACCGGACGTCGTCGGAGGTGGTGGCGCACGTGTACGCGGACGTGGACCGGTCCCTGTGGCCGGCGGCGGAACTCTCGGTCCTGGCGCAGCTGGAGTATCTGGAGGAGCACGGCTTGATCTGATGCGCGGCTTGATCTGATGCGCGGCCTGATCTGAGGCACAGTGTGATCTGAGGCATGGCTTGATCCGGGGCCGGCCTGATCCGAGGTCCGCCTGATCCGAGGTCGGCGCGGTCCGAGGCCGGCCGGAAGGTGCCGGGGACCCGTGCCACGGCCCCCACGCGCGAGGGGCCCCGCCGTGTCGGCGGGGCCCCTCGGATGCTGTGTACGCCGGGTCAGCGGGACCGCTTGGCCAGCCGCTCCACGTCGAGCAGGATCACCGCACGCGCCTCCAGCCGCAGCCAGCCGCGGCCCGCGAAGTCGGCGAGGGCCTTGTTGACCGTCTCGCGGGAGGCACCGACCAACTGGGCCAGCTCCTCCTGGGTCAGGTCGTGCACGACGTGGATGCCTTCCTCGGACTGCACGCCGAAGCGGCGCGACAGGTCGAGGAGCGCACGGGCGACACGGCCCGGCACGTCGGAGAAGACCAGGTCGGACATCTGGTCGTTGGTCTTGCGCAGGCGCCGGGCGACGGCGCGCAGCAGGGCCGTGGCCACCTCGGGGCGGGCGTTCAGCCAGGGCTGGAGGTCGCCGTGGCCGAGGCCGAGGAGCTTCACCTCGGTCAGCGCCGTCGCGGTGGCGGTGCGCGGGCCCGGGTCGAAGAGCGACAGCTCACCGATCAGTTCGCCGGGGCCGAGGACCGCCAGCATGTTCTCGCGTCCGTCGGGGGAGGTGCGGTGGAGCTTCACCTTGCCCTCGGTGACCACATAGAGGCGGTCGCCCGGGTCACCCTCGTGGAACAGCGCGTCGCCGCGCGCGAGGGTCACCTCACTCATCGAGGCGCGGAGCTCCGCGGCCTGCTCGTCATCGAGCGCCGCGAAAAGCGGGGCGCGCCGCAGAACGTCGTCCACGAGTTCTCTCCTTGTCGGCCTGTTCAGGGAACCGTGGTCCCCATCATGCCGGACGGTAAAACAGTGCGATCAATCACAAACCAGTTTGACGCACGCACGTGCCCGAACGTACGGCAGGGGGCCGATTGGGGATGGATCGTCGGTGACCGGGGCGGATGTCAGCGGCTGGCTCTAGGCTGGCCGGGTGTCCGGAACGCCGGTGAGAGTGCAGGCCAAGGGGGCTGATGGGGTGTCGGAAGGCCGTAATTCCGCTGTGGGCGAACAGGGTGCGAGTGAGCCGAAAAATGCGACAAAAAGCTCGGCGGGGCGCATGAAACGGGTGGGGTCGGCGGAACGGGTGGGGTCGGTGGAACCGTCGGATGGCGCAGGCCCCGGCACCGGCTCCGGCACCGGCACCGGATCCCGTACCGGCTCGAAGTCGAAGGCCAGGCTGACGCCGAAGGCCAAGCCGACACCAACGACCAAGCCGACGGCGAAGCCGAAATCCAAGGCCAAGCCGGAATCACACCTGGCCATGGTCCGCAGGGCCCGCCGGATCAACCGTGAGCTCGCCGAGCTCTACCCCTATGCCCACCCGGAGCTGGACTTCAGGAACCCCTTCGAACTCCTCGTCGCCACGGTCCTCTCCGCCCAGACCACCGATCTGAGGGTCAACCAGACGACCCCCGCGCTCTTCGCCGCCTACCCCACCCCCGAGGACATGGCCGCGGCCGTCCCGGAGGAAATGGAAGAGATCATTCGGCCGACCGGCTTCTTCCGCGCCAAGACCAAGTCGCTGCTGGGCCTCTCCGCCGCCCTTCGGGACAACTTCGGCGGCGAGGTGCCCGGACGCCTCGAGGACCTCGTGACGTTGCCGGGAGTCGGCCGCAAGACCGCCAACGTCGTGCTCGGCAACGCCTTCGGAGTGCCGGGCATCACGGTCGACACCCATTTCGGACGGCTGGTGCGCCGCTGGAAGTGGACCGAGCAGGAGGATCCGGAGAAAGTCGAGGAGGAGATCGCGGCGATCTTCCCCAAGAGCGAGTGGACGATGCTCTCGCACCGTGTCGTCTTCCACGGGCGTCGCATCTGTCACGCCCGCAAACCCGCCTGCGGTGCCTGTCCGATCGCCCCGCTCTGTCCCTCGTACGGAGAGGGCGAGACGGACCCCGAGAAGGCCCGGAAGCTTCTGAAGTACGAAATGGGGGGCCGGCCGGGCCAGCGGCTGAGCCCGCCGCCGGAGTACCCGGGCGAACCCGCCCCCGCCTTGGGCGCCGGCTGACCCGGGGCGCCGCTCCGGAACGAAATGCGTGATGACAGGCGTTGTGAGACGAGGGGTGCCCATGAAGACGCATGAACACGGTACGGACGCGGTGGCCGCCGCCGGGTCGTCCGAGCCCGGGGCGGGTGGCGGCCGTGACGCCTCGATCACCGTCACCACCGAGGGTCTGCCCGGCTGGCTGGACCCCGTCGCGCACGCCGCGCGCACCGTCGAGCCGCAGCAGCTCAGCCGTTTCCTGCCGCCCGAGAGCGGAGCGGGACGGCAGTCGGCCGTGCTCGTCCTGTTCGGCGAGGGCGCGCGGGGGCCCGAGTTGCTCCTGATGGAGCGTGCCGGGAGCCTGCGCTCGCACCCCGGGCAACCCTCCTTTCCCGGCGGCTCCCTGGACCCCGAGGACGGCGACCGGGCGACGACGGGTCCGCTCAGGGCCGCGCTGCGGGAGGCGGAGGAGGAGACCGGCCTCGATCCGCACGGTGTGCAGCTCTTCGGCGTGCTGCCCCGGCTCTACATCCCCGTGAGCAGCTTCGTGGTGACTCCGGTCCTCGGCTGGTGGCGTTCACCCAGCCCGGTCGGAGTCGTCGACCCGGGTGAGACCGCGCGGGTCTTCACGGTTCCCGTGGCGGATCTCACGGACCCGGCCAACCGGGCGACGGCCGTCCACCCCAGCGGTCACCGCGGCCCGGCATTTATGGTCGAATCCGCGCTCGTATGGGGGTTCACGGCCGGAGTGATCGACCGGATTCTGCACTTCGCGGGCTGGGAGCGCCCCTGGGACAGGGCCAAGCAGGTGCCACTCGACTGGCGCGCATGACAGGCTGACTCCCGTGCTCCGCTGTTCCGGGCTCGCCCGGACCCAGAGAGACGTACGGGCCCGGTGACGAATCTGTGAGGCTATCGACGGTGAACGTGCTGGACATCCTGCTGCTGCTCGGCGCCGTGTGGTTCGCGGTCATCGGATACCGCCAGGGGTTCGTCGTCGGCATTCTGTCGGTGATCGGGTTCCTGGGCGGCGGTCTCATCGCCGTCTATCTGCTGCCGATCCTGTGGGACCAGGTGACGGACGGCTCCGAGGTCTCCTCGACGGCCGCCATCGTCGCGGTCGTCATCGTGATCGTCTGCGCCTCGGTGGGCCAGGCCTTCACCACCCACCTGGGGAACAAGCTCCGCCGGTACATCACGTGGTCTCCCGCGCGTGCCGTCGACGCGACCGGCGGCGCACTCGTCAACGTCGTGGCGATGCTGCTGGTGTCCTGGCTGATCGGCTCCGCGCTGGCCGGCACCTCGTTGCCGACGCTGGGCAAGGAGGTGCGCAGCTCCTCGGTCCTGCTCGGCATCTCCCGGGTGATGCCGCCCCAGGCGTCCACCTGGTTCGCGGACTTCTCCTCGGTCCTCGCGCAGAACGGCTTCCCGCAGGTCTTCAGCCCGTTCGCCAATGAGCCGATCACCGAAGTCAGGGCTCCCGACCCGGCCCTGGCGGGCAGCCCGGTCGCCGCCCGCGCCAAGCAGTCCATCGTCAAGGTCGTCGGTACGGCTCCGAGCTGCGGCAAGGTCCTCGAGGGCACCGGCTTCGTCTTCTCCGACCGCCGGGTGATGACCAACGCCCACGTCGTCGGTGGCGTCGACGAGCCGACCGTCCAGATCGGCGGCCAGGGACGGCTGTACGACGCGAAGGTCGTCCTCTACGACTGGCGGCGCGACATCGCCGTACTCGACGTCCCGGATCTCGACGCGACACCGCTCCGGTTCGCCGACACCGACCACGACGCCGAGACCGGGAAGAGCGCGATCGTCGCGGGCTTCCCGGAGAACGGCGCGTACGACGTACGCGCCGCGCGGGTCCGCGCCCGTATCGACGCCAGCGGCCCGGACATCTACCACCGGGGCACCGTCCGCCGCGATGTGTACTCGCTCTTCACGACGGTCCGTCAGGGCAACTCGGGCGGACCGCTGCTGACCCCCGACGGCAAGGTGTACGGAGTCGTCTTCGCCAAGTCGCTCGACGACCCGAACACCGGCTACGCGCTGACTGCCGACGAGATCCGTCAGGACATCACCCAGGGCCGCACCGCCAACCAGCAGGTCGACAGCCAGGCGTGTGCCCTCTAGATGATCAATTCCAAGGGGTCAGTGATCGTAGGCGGTGAGGGATCGTAGGACTTGCTGCTCGGTGGCGTCGTTGTGTCAGATCGCGGCGGTCAGCGCGAGTATGCGCTGCATGACACGGACGATGACGCCGCCGGGTGTGCGGTCTCGGTGCCGTTCGAGGTCGAGCTGTCCCTTGAATGTCTCGTTGATCGACTCGATGACCTGGCGTAGGGGTTTGAACAGGTGGGCACCCGGCCGCTCGCGTTCGGCTTTGCGGGCCGGCCGTAGCAACTGGACTGATTGCTCGGCGAGTTGTGTTCGAAGGTGCGGCCGAAGTAGTTCTTGTCGCCGATCAGGGTCTGGCCGGGACGGCGGGCCAGGAGGTCGGAGTTGGCGGCCAGGAGGGCGAGGAGTGTCTCGCGTTCGTCGGCTTTGGCTCCGGTCAGGGCGAAGGCGATGGGCAGGCCCTGGAGGGTGCAGACCAGGTGCAGGCGCAGGCCCCAGAAGAACCGGCTGTGGCTGGCGCAGTACCCGTATTCGGCCCATCCGGCCAGGTCGGAGGGTTTGACGGTCTCGCGTGAGCGGCCGCACTCCACCGGTGTGGAGCCGACGACCCAGACGTCGTCGCTCCATGCGGAGGTGGAGGAGGCGAGGAAGCGGGTGACTTGCCGCAGGAGCCCGGTGGCCTTGCGCAGCCGTTTGTTGTAGCCGGGCTGCTGCGGCAGGTAGGGAAAGAGATGCCGCAAGTGAGCGCGGCTGTGGCGAAGCCACTTCGCCTCGGAGGTGAAGCCGAGCATGGCCTGCATCATCGCGAGCGTGACCAGCTCGGCATCGGTGAGTCGTGGAGCGATCCCCACGGGTGGCCGCCACGGCGCGAGATGCGGTGAGTCCCTTCAGCAGGTCGTCGGTCTTCACGTACGGTGCGGTGGCGAGGGAGTCCAAGTCTGGCGTCTCAAC
This sequence comes from Streptomyces brevispora, assembly GCF_007829885.1. NCBI lineage: Bacteria > Bacillati > Actinomycetota > Actinomycetes > Kitasatosporales > Streptomycetaceae > Streptomyces > Streptomyces brevispora. The sequence continues at coordinate 2,715,013 of NZ_VIWW01000001.1, read as the reverse complement.
CGTACTTTGGGCTCCCTCGTCCCATGCGGGCAGCGATCCCTTGAAATCGATCATTCAGGTGGCGTGGCGGCTATTGCTCCTCGGCGGAGGGCCGTCGCACCTCGAAGTGGAAGCATCCGTATTCCAGTGCTCTGACGTGCACGAGCACCACGTCCGGGTCGTTAAACGCATCGTCGAAGGCTGCATCGAAGCCAGCCGTGGCGTCGGCCGGAATCTCTAGCAGGCGGCCACCTGCGATATGGCCCTGGGCGTCATAGCGGCGCACGGTACGCAGGGCGCCCGGCCGATCGAAGGGATAGTTCTCGCGGGGCGTGAACCCGCCGCAGTCATCGGCGTGGATGAAGACGGGACCCTGTTCGTCGTACGCGCCCGGATCTGTACCCCTCGCGGCGGCCCAGCGACGCAACGGGGCGTACGAAATTAGGGCAATCCGCTCGCCGAGCGTGATGGGGCGCAGACAGCAGCGCAGCGGGGAGCCCAGGTCGTCGCGGGTCGCGATGTACGGGGCGCAGGGACGACCCGCGTCGTCGGCAACCCGCAGTTTCTTGAGGACGGCTGTGTCAATGGGGAGCACGGTGTACCTGGTCATGTGCCCATGCTGGCTCGACGCACGTGTGTTTGCTGGCAGGAAACGGACGTCACGTTGGTGCGTGCCCACGCAGAAGGCTGACGGGAAACGACACCCCCGCTGAACGCAGACCGCCTACGATCGCCGACCCCTTGGAATCGATCATCTAGGCCGAAGCGACCTACGAGCCAGGGGCCCCTGCGAGCCGGGGGCCGTCGAGTCACGGACCGCCGGTCCGACGAGCCATGGACCGGCGGACCGACGAGCCGGCGGCTCAGCGTGCGGTGGTGGGGGACCGCGAAGCCGTCCGCGGAGGACGGTTGGTCATCCGCGGAACTCGAAAGGTCATCCGCGCGGATGGCGCAGCCGCGCCGAGACCCAGCGGGCCCGGCGGCGGAGGATGCGCGGAATGCCCAGCCGGGGATCATGCAGAACATGCATAGCGTGCACCCGGCCTTGGAGGCCGCCCCCCTCATGAGTGCCCGGACCCGCCGTGGCGGTCGAGCGACGATTGCCTGCTGCGTCACCGAAGTCGTGCGTCCAGCCCATACCCCGACGTCTGCCCGTGCCTCATGGTCGGTAACCGCCCATCCGTCAGCCAATTGGCCTATGCGCCAGGCAAGTGGCTGTTCGCGGGACTCGTGTGCCTGTCAATTAGCGGTCTGGCTCGGAATCCTTGAGCCAGCTGATGAGTTCGGCCGAGAATCCGGCCGGATCCTCCTCATGGGGGAAGTGCCCCAGACCGTCGAAAAGTCGCCAACGGTACGGTGCCTCGACGTACTCGCCGGACCCCGCCGAACTCCGGGTGCGTACCGCCGGATCGAGTGAACCGTGCAGGTGCAGCGTGGGCACCCGCACCGGCCGCTTCATGCGCCGGTTGAACTGGATACCGTCCGGACGGGCCAGCGAACGCACCATCCAGCGGTACGGCTCGATCGAGCAGTGGGCCGTCGACGGGATGGACATGGCGCGCCGGTAGACGTCCACGGTCGAGTCGGCGGGGAAGTCCGCGGTCCGCGGCCCCGCCCAGTCATGGATCAGCCGCCCCACCAAAGCGGCGTCGTCCGCCACCAGCTGACGCTCCGGCACCCACGGCCGCTGGAAGCCCCAGATGTACGAGCCCGCGCGGGACTGCGCGAAGTCGGAGAGCATCGAGGAGCGCCAGCGCCGCGGATGAGGCATCGAGCAGACCACCAGCCGGCGCACCAGCTTCGGGCGCATCACGGCGGCCGTCCAGGCGAGGTACCCGCCCATGTCGTGGCCGACCAGGGCGGCATCCGGCTCGCCGAGTGACCGGATCACGCCGGTGATGTCCAGCGCCAGGTTGGCCGGGTCGTAACCCCGGGGCGTACGGTCGCTGCCGCCCACCCCGCGCAGGTCCATCGCCACCGCCCGGAACCCGGCGTCGGCGAGCGCGGGCAGCTGGTGGCGCCAGGTCCACCAGAACTGCGGGAAGCCGTGCAGGAGCAGGACCAGTGGCCCTTCACCCATTTCAGCGATGTGGAAGCGGGCGCCGTTGGCCGCGACGTCCCGGTGCGTCCAGGGGCCGTCCAGACGGACGGGGCCACCGGTCCCCGCCGCGGGGCCCAGCGGGCCGGTGAAGGACGCTGAGGCCGGGGGTGGCGGTGCGGCGGAAGGGTCTGCCGGACCGGCCGGCCCTTCGTGGCCCGCCCGGTCGTCCGGGCCCACTGGGCCGAATGCGCTGGAATCGGGGACCGTCATGTGGATGAGCGTGCCACAACCGACGCCTTGTCCTGGACCGGACGGTTCTCGATGGCCTTGTCCGCAAGTGTGCTGCCGCCCGCCGGAAGGATCGCGTCCGCGGCGATGCCCGGACGCGGGTGCGGCTTGACGCCCTGGAGAACGGCGGCGGACTGCTTGGCCGACGCGATGGACTTCTCCGGCGGCTTGACCTTCTTGAACTTGGCGTACCCGAAGAGCGCGAGCAGGGCCCCCAGCAGGATGAACGCGATGCCCACGATCAGGAACGACCAGGCGAGACCCAGTCCCAGGTTGTTGATTCCGTACGCGGCCGCGAAGCTCAGCACCGGGATCGCGAACAGGAACAGCACACCCGTGACGATGAACGCCGCGCTGCCGATGACGCCACGCCTGACGTCCTGCCGCACCTCGGCCTTGGCCAGGGCAATCTCGTCGTGTACCAGCGCCGACAGTTCGGCCGTCGCCGAGGCGACCAGCTGGCCGAGACTGCGGTCGGCGCTGCCCGCGTAATTGCCGGGGTCGCTCATGCCTGACTCCCTCTCCTGTTCAACACATCCGATGTCAGATCATGCCGGACTGTCCGGCTTGTTGCTCGCTGCCCCCGCCAGTTCGGCAAGGCGGCGGTGCTCGGCCGCCTTCCGCTCGTGGATCGCGGCCATCCGGAGGTGGTATTCCGGATCGTCCTGCTCATAGATGTCCGGTACCCCGGACTCGTCCTCGTCGAGCTCCTCCGCGTCCGAGAGCGCACGGTATCTGCGTACCCGGAGTTTGAGCAGTACACCGGAGAGTACGGCGGCGATCAGGGAGCCCAGCAGAACCGACGCCTTGACCTCGTTGATCATGTCGTCGTTGCCGGTGAAGGCGAGCTCGCCGATCAGCAGTGAGACGGTGAAGCCGATCCCCGCGAGCGAGGCGACCGCGAAGACATCGGCCCAGGCCAGATCCTTGTTCAGCTCGGCCTTGGTGAACCGGGTGGCCAGCCACGTACCGCCGAAGATCCCTATCGTCTTGCCGACGACGAGCCCCAGCACGACACCGAGCGTCTCGGGCCGGGTGAACACGCCGGCCAGCGCGTCGCCGGAGAGCGAGACCCCGGCGGAGAAGAGCGCGAACAGCGGTACGGCGATACCGGCCGACAGCGGGCGGACGAGGTGCTCGACGCGTTCGCCGGGGGAGTGCTCCTCGCCGTCGCGCTTGGTGCAGCGCAGCATCAGGCCCATCGCGACACCGGCGATGGTGGCGTGGACGCCGCTGTTGTACATCAGCCCCCAGATGACCAGGGCGAGCGGTACGTAGACGTACCAGCCGCGGACGTCGAGGCGCAGCAGCAGGTAGAAGACGGCCAGGCCGACGAAGGCGCCGATGAGCGCGACGAAGTCGATGCTCTCGGTGAAGAAGACCGCGATGATCAGGATCGCGAAGAGGTCGTCGACGACGGCGAGGGTCAGCAGGAACGCACGGAGCGCGGACGGCAGCGAGGTGCCGATCACCGCGAGTACGGCGAGCGCGAAGGCGATGTCGGTGGCCGTGGGGACGGCCCAGCCGCTGGTGGAGCCGTTGCCGAGCACCGTCACCAGGGTGTAGACGACCGCCGGCACGGCCATGCCGCAGAGCGCGGCGACGACGGGGAGGGCGGCGGCCTTCGGGTCGCGCAGTTCACCTGCGACGAGTTCGCGCTTGAGCTCGACCCCCGCGACGAAGAAGAAGATCGCGAGCAGTCCGTCGGCCGCCCAGTGCGCCACGGAGAGGTGCAGACCGAGCGCCTCGGGTCCGAAGTGGAGGTGGCTGACGCCTGTGTAGCTCGATCCGAAGGTGTTCGCCCAGATCAGCGCGGCCACCGCGGCGACCAGCAGGATGACTCCGCCGACGGTTTCGGTACGCAGCGCGTCGGCGAGGTAGTTCCGCTCCGGGAGCGAGAGGCGTCCCAGGAAGGTGCGGCGGGGGGAGGGGGGTGCGGGGGTGGGCGCGGCCACGAGAGAGGACCTCCGGGTGGGTACGGCAGCGACGGCATGGCTGTTGCACTTGCCGACCAGACTTCCCGGCGCACCCTTTGGAGATTTCTTATCGTTTTATTAACCAGCTGCCACTGTACCCGGGGTGTGCGGGGCCATGGGAAGTGATCTTCACCCTAAATGCCGGAAGGGCATCCGGCATGTTGCCGGATGCCCTTCCGGGAGCTCGCCCTGCTGGCGTCCCTGCTGTCGTTCCCAGACCTTGCTCAGTCCCTGCTCAGTTCTCGCTCGGTCCGAGCTCAGCCCCTGCTCAGCCCGCGCTCAGTCCTCGGAGGAGGACGACGGAAGCTGGGTCTGGATGAGATCCATGACCGAGGAGTCGGTGAGCGTCGTGACGTCCCCCAGCTCCCTGTTCTCCGCGACGTCCCGCAGCAGACGCCGCATGATCTTGCCGGAACGGGTCTTCGGCAGCTCGGCCACCGGCAGAACCCGCTTCGGCTTGGCGATGGGGCCGAGCGTGGTGCCGACGTGGTTGCGCAGCTCCGCCACCAGCTCGTCGGAGGCGGTCGCCGTACCGCGCAGGATCACGAACGCGACAATGGCCTGACCGGTCGTCTCGTCGGCCGCACCGACCACGGCGGCCTCGGCGACCGACGGGTGCGACACGAGCGCCGACTCGACCTCGGTGGTCGAGATGTTGTGCCCGGACACCAGCATCACGTCGTCGACCCGGCCGAGCAGCCAGATGTCGCCGTCCTCGTCCTTCTTGGCACCGTCGCCCGCGAAGTACTTGCCCTCGAAGCGTGACCAGTAGGTGTCGAGGAACCGCTGGTCGTCGCCCCAGATCGTGCGGAGCATCGACGGCCACGGCTCGGTGAGGACGAGATAGCCGCCCCCGCCGTCCGGAACCTCACGGGCCTCGTCGTCGACGACCGTGGCGGAGATGCCCGGCAGCGCGCGCTGGGCGCTGCCCGGCTTGGTCGCCGTGACACCGGGAAGCGGCGAGATCATCATCGCGCCGGTCTCGGTCTGCCACCAGGTGTCCACGATGGGGCACTTGTCGGCGCCGATGTGCTTGCGGTACCACATCCAGGCCTCGGGGTTGATCGGCTCACCGACCGACCCGAGCACGCGCAGCGACGACAGGTCGAACTTGGCGGGGATGTCGTCTCCCCACTTCATGAACGTACGGATCGCGGTCGGCGCGGTGTAAAGGATCGATACGCCGTACTTCTGGACGATCTCCCAGAAGCGCCCCTGGTGCGGGGTGTCGGGCGTGCCCTCGTACATGACCTGCGTCGCGCCGTTGGCCAGCGGGCCGTAGACGATGTACGAGTGTCCCGTCACCCAGCCGATGTCGGCGGTGCACCAGTAGACATCGGTCTCCGGCTTGAGGTCGAAGACCGCGTGGTGCGTGTACGCCGCCTGCGTGAGGTAGCCGCCGGAGGTGTGCAGGATGCCCTTCGGCTTCCCCGTGGTGCCCGAGGTGTAGAGGATGAAGAGCGGCTGCTCCGCCTCGAACGCCTCAGGGGTGTGCTCGGCGGACTGACGGCCGGTGATCTCGTGCCACCAGACGTCACGACCCTCGGTCCACGCGGTGTCCTGTCCCGTACGCCGGACGACCAGGACGTGCTCGACGCTCTCGATACGAGAGACGGCGTCGTCGACTGCGGGCTTGAGCGCGGAGGGCTTGCCGCGGCGGTATCCGCCGTCGGAGGTGATGACGACCTTCGCGTCCGCATCCTGGATGCGGGTGGCGATGGCATCCGCGGAGAAGCCGCCGAAGACCACCGAGTGGGCCGCACCGATACGGGCGCAGGCCAGCATCGCGATGGCGGCCTCGGGGATCATCGGCAGATAGACGGCGACGCGGTCGCCCTTGCCGACACCGAGCTCGGTGAGGGCGTTGGCGGCGCGGGAGACCTCGTCCTTCAGCTCCGCGTAGGTGATGGCACGGCTGTCGCCGGGCTCGCCCTCGAAGTGGATGGCGACCCGGTCACCATTACCCGCCTCGACGTGGCGGTCCACGCAGTTGTACGCGACGTTGAGCTTGCCGTCCGCGAACCACTTCGCGAAGGGCGGATTGCTCCAGTCGAGCGTCTCGGTCGGCTCCGTGGCCCAAGTCAGGCGGCGGGCCTGCTCGGCCCAGAAGCCCAGCCGGTCCGCATCGGCCTGTTCGTACGCCTCGGCTGTGACGTTGGCGTTCGCGGCCAGATCGGCAGGCGGTGCGAACCGCCGCTCCTCTTTGAGCAGGTTGGCCAGGCTTTCATTGCTCACGACATCTCCCATTCCCAGGGTGTCCGTTGTGTCCCGGGGCATAGCTCATCAGGCCAAAGGCCGGGTGACAAGTGTCTTCCGGGAATTGGTTTAGACCTGTGTTTCGTGTATGGAGGCACGATCCCGCCCCCGCGGCGGGGTGGAGCAGAGCATCGAGGTGCCGTGCGGTGGTGCCGGGTGCACGGCGCCGCGGAGGCGGTGACCACAAGGTCTCACGGACCCGAGGTGTACCCGGTTCAGGCGCCGGTACGCGCCAACTCGGCCGGGTCGTATGGATCGTATGGGGCGGAGGGGCCGATTCGGTCGAAGACCTCGTCGAGCCCATGGCCTGCGCCGACGCCTTCGGTCAGCAGATACGACTGAGCCTCGGCCACGTGGAAGTACATGCCGTGCAGTTGGAGCGAGCCCGCCGCGAGGCGTCGCGCCACCGATCCGTGGGCCCGCAGGTGGTCCAGCTGCTGGACCACATTGGTGAGACAGAGCTGTTCGACCTCATCGGCGGGCAGCCGGCCCGAGATCCGGGCCCATGCATGACGCTTGGAGGCCATCCGCTTCAGGCTGGGCATCCCGTGTCTCAGCCAGCGCCACAGAGGCGTCTCCGGGGTGTCGGGTTTGGCCCCGAGAAGCGCGTTCATCGCGCCGCAGCCGGAGTGGCCGCAGATGGTGATGGACTCCACCCCCAGTACGTCCACCGCGTACTCGATCGCCGCGCCCACCGAATCGTCACCGGTCCCGGAATCCGGCGGCGGCACCAGATTTCCGATGTTCCGTACGGTGAACAGGTCGCCCGGACCGCTTGCCGTGATCATGCTCGTCACCAGGCGGGAGTCCGCGCAGGTGATGAACAGCTGCGAGGGCCGCTGGCCCTCCCTGGCCAGTCTTGCGAGCTCTGCACGCACCAGGGGAGCTGTATTGCGCTGGAACGAGCTGAGGCCGCTGACCAGCTGATGCCCGCCGGTCCTTCGCGGTGGGGCAGCGGCATGGTCGGGTGCGTAGCCGGGTGAGGGGGTGGGTGAGGAATCGGGTGGGCAGTCGGTTGACCGGCCGGGGGGCCGCTCGGTGCCTGTGGGGGTGAGGTCCTCGGGGGTGGTGTCGGTGGCGCCGGTGGCGTCGGCCGGGGTTGGAGCGGGAGCGGGCGCGGGTGTGGGCGCTGGGTGGAGCGGGACTGGGCTGCTCGTCGGGCTCTTGGCGGTGGTGGTCGTGGTGGTGGTGAGGGTGGTCCTGGTCCTGGTGCTGGTCCTGGTGGTGGCTTCGGCTGACTTGGTGGCCCCGGGGGAAGCGGCGACCTCGGGAGGCGTGGCGGCCTGGGTGGCTCCGAGGCTGGTGGGGCTGCCGGTGGTGCCTGGGGCGGGGGGTTCGTGACCGAAACCGGTGACGGGTACATGCTCGGGCCGGTCGTGGCAGTGGTGGTTGCGCCAGGGGGTCCAGGGGCGGCAGCAGGAGTGCGCTGCCGAGGCGGGCTCGGCGATCCGGCCACCGGACCTGCCGGTGAAGACGACCTGGCCGCCGTGGGCGGTATGGGCATTGCGCCAGTCCTGGATCATCTCGTACGCCGCGTGATCGATGAAGAAGCCGTCCAGCTCGACGACCACGTCCGCGTCCTGGGGCAGCTGGCCCAGCGTCCGGTTGAGCCGCGGCACAGCCAAAAACGTCAACTGCCCCCGTACGACGACCAGATGCTGACCGCTCCGTTCGGTCACACTGACCCTGGTCCGCGCCAGTCGGTGCAGGGCGACGGCCACCGCCACCGCGATCCCGATCGCCACGCCCTGGAGGACGCCGAAGAGCAGTACCCCGGTGATCGTCGCTCCGTACACCAGGAACTCCCGGTGCCTGTGGACGTTACGGATATGCGCGAAGTTCACCATCTGGATGCCGACCACCATCACGAGCGCGCCGAGGGCGGCCAGCGGGATCCACTCCAGCGCGGTGACGAGCAGACCGGTGGCGAGCAGCACCCAGACGCCATGCAGCACGGTGGAGGCGCGACTGGTGGCCCCGGCGCGCACGTTGGCCGAACTGCGCACCGCGCCACCGGATACCGCCAGACCGCCCAGCAGGCCCGACACCGCGTTGGCGACGCCTTGTGCGCGTAGTTCCCGGTCGAGGTCGGAGCGTTTGGCGGGGGGCGTGGCCTGGCCGGAGCCGGGTTTGGACAGGTCGGCCGGGTGCTCGACTGTCTGATCGCCGTCCCGCTCGACGGCCGGTGCGACATCCGGTCCGACATCCGGTCTGGCGGGGGGTTCGGTGGCCGGTTCGACATGTGGTCCGGTGGCCGGTCCGACATCCGGTTCGGTGGCGGATTCTGCGGCCGGTTCGGACGAGCGCTCGTTGTTCCGGTCGGCGGCCAGCTTGTCCACGGCGACAGCGGCGAGCATGGATTCCAGGCTTGCCACCAGCATCATCGTGAAAACTGCTGTGGCCAGGCCGAGTACGGGTCCCTGCGGCATTTCCGGCAGGGCGTGAGAGTTCCAGGACGGCAGATCGACCCGTGCGATCGATGGTGCGGCGAATGCTGCCACGGCAGTGGCGACGGCCACGGAGACCAGGGCCGCCGGAATCCGCCGCATGATGCGGCCGGGGCGCCCCGGAATCCGGGGCCACAGCACCAGAATTGCGATGGTGAGACCACCGATCAGCGGTGCGGCCGGACCAACTTGCGCCAACCGCGCGGGCAGTGTGAGGGCGTTGGCGACAGCCGAGCTCTCTGGTGAACCGCCGAGCACGATATGCAGCTGAGCGAGTGCGATGGCCACGCCGATGCCGGCGAGCGTGCCGTGCACGATGGCGGGGCTGACGGCGAGCGCGCTGCGGGCGGCCCGCAGCGAACCCAGCAGAATCTGCAGCAGGCCTGCGCCGATCGTGATCGCACAGGTGGTGCGCCAGCCGTAGATCTGGATCAACTCGGCGGTCACCACGGTCAGCCCGGCGGACGGGCCGGAGACCTGGAGCGGGGCGCCGCCGAGCAGACCGGCGACGATGCCGCCGACTGCGGCGGAGATGAGGCCGGCTTCCAGCGGGGCATCCATGGCGACGGCCAGGCCGAGCGACATGGGGATGGCGAGAAGGAAGACCGTGATCGATGCGGACAGGTCGGCGCCCGCGATGCGGAATCGTCCGCCGCGATGCGGCGGTGGCGGGCTGTGAGGTCGCTTTACTCCCGATGACCGGGGAGGGCGCGAACTGCGGGATGAGTGGTCATGACGTGTGGGGACGCAGGCAGACATGGTTCCCGTCTCCTCCGGGGCAGCGCGGTCGCGGAATGGGGGACGCGGCCGTGGGTCACGGCGTGCAGCGGCGGGATATCTCAACTCTCGGTAAACAGATCGTAATGGAGAGTAAAGATTTGTGTCCATGATTGAGAGCAAATGGTCCATCTAATCACCCAATCCAGTGAATAGGCAGCTTTTCATTCGGCCTGTCGCTCGGATTTGTGTGCAGTGCGTGCGACTTTGACCGCGCCATGTCGGCACGTCAGCGCAGCCAAATCTGCAAGGAAGAGGGTGGGCGGATGATGGCCGCCACGAAGCGGATCGCCTTGGGTGTCATTACCATTGCGCTGGTCGCCGGAGTGGCCGGTTGCTCCGAGCCCACCCCCGGTTCGGGCGCATCGGGACCCGGCGCGGCGAACGGTGCGGGCGGGGCGAAGAAGAAGGCGGTCGGCGAGGCTGCCGAGAGTGCGTTCCGGCTCATTGGCGACGGCTCCACGGCCTTCACCGGCGCTCAGCCGAAGCAGCCGGCCGTGCAGCGGCTGGCCCCCGGCCAGAAGCCGCCGCAGTTCGTGGTGTTCTCGTGGGACGGCGCAGGGGAGGACAGCCAGCAGCTCTTCTCCCACTTCCGCGAGGTGGGCAAGAAGTACGACGCGAACATGTCGTACTTCCTCAGCGGCCTCTACCTGTTGCCCGAGGCCAAGCGGAAGCTCTACGACCCGCCCAAGCACAACGCCGGCAGTTCCGACATCGGCTTCAACGACACCAAGGGGATCCGGGACACCCTCACCCAGGTGCGGGGTGCCTGGCTGGACGGCAACGAGATCGGCACCCACTTCAACGGCCACTTCTGCGGCAAGGACGGGGGCGTCGGCACCTGGTCCGTCGCCGAGTGGAAGAGCGAGATCACCCAGGCCAAGTCCTTCGTGAAGGGCTGGAAGTCGAACGATCCGGAGCTCAAGGGCATGAAACCGCTGCCCTTCGACTACGACAAGGAACTCATTGGCGGCCGCACTCCCTGCCTGGAGGGGCAGAAGAACATGGTGGCCGCCGCACGTTCGATGGGCTTCCGCTACGACTCGAGCGGTGTCAACAACCAGGTCTGGCCGAAGAAGAAGGGCGGCATCTGGGACCTCTCGTTGCAGCTCGTCCCGGTGCCGGGTCGCGAATTCGAGACCCTCTCGATGGACTACAACTTCATGTTCAACCAGTCCGGTACGACGCAGGGCGACCCGGACCAGCACGAGTACTGGGGCAATCAGATGCGGGACGGCCTGCTTCAGGCCTTCGGCCGCTCGTACGACGGAAACCGCGCGCCGCTGATCATCGGCAACCACTTCGAGTCCTGGAACGGTGGCACGTACATGCGTGCCGTCGAGCAGACGATCGAGACCGTCTGTACCAAGAAGGGCGTGCGCTGCGTGTCGTTCAAGCAGCTGGCGGACTGGCTGGACGCGCAGGATCCGGCGACGCTCGCGAAGCTCGGCACACTGAAGGTCGGCGAAGCCCCCAAGACGAACTGGACCGCCTTCCTCGGCGGGTCCGCGAGCCCCGGAAAGGCCAAGGGCCAAGGGCAGGACCAGGGCCGCGGCAAGGCTGCCGTGAAGGTGCCCGCCGGTTCGGCCGGGCAGCCCGCCGACCACAAGTGACGATGCGCCCGGCTGGGGCTGCCGTGCCGCGTGTGTACGGTGCGGCCCCAGCCGGGAACCGGCGCCGGACGGGCCGTTAACCGGGCTCGCGACCAGTATCCGGACGGGCCGGCGATCGGGCCGGAGGAGCGGCGGACGGACCGGAACCGGGCCCTGCCAGTGCCGGACGGGCCGGAGCAGGCCCGTCCGGCACTGGTCAGCCCCGTTGCCGGGGTACCCGTACCGAACTCGGTCGAGGTATCGGCCGCTCAGACCGGCTGGGCCGCCCCGGTCTGTGCGCGGTGCTCGTCCAGCACGAAGGAGGGGTCCACCTGGGCCGCCAGATCGACCCCGGTCTTATCGTTGCCCCAGCTCTCCGCGTTCTTCAGATGGAAGTGCACCATCTGCTGTGTGTAGCGCTCCCAGTCGCGTTGCCCGTGCGAGTCCTCCGCGGCGTTCTGCAGAGCCTGCAGGGCCATCCGGTTCTCCGCTTCCAGGAGCTCGAAGCGGGCGGGGCGGCCCTTCTCCATGGCCCGCACCCAGTCGGAATGGCCGACGGTGACCAAGAGGTCGTCGCCGACCTCCGCGCGCAGGAACTCCAGGTCGTCCTCGCCCTGCACCTTGTTGCCGACGACCTTCAGCGTGACTCCGAAGTCCCGCGCGTACTCCTTGTACTGGCGGTAGACCGAGACTCCCTTGCGGGTTGGCTCCGCTACCAGGAATGTCATGTCGAAGCGGGTGAACATCCCCGAGGCGAAGGAGTCCGAGCCGGCGGTCATGTCGACCACGACGTATTCCTCGGGGCCGTCGACGAGATGGTTGAGGCAGAGCTCGACCGCGCCGACCTTGGAGTGGTAGCAGGCCACTCCCAGGTCCGACTCGGTGAACGGCCCGGTGGCCATCAGCCGGATGTCCCCGTCGTCGAGGCCGACCGTGCGGGCGCATGCGTCGTAGATCGGGTTGTCCTCACACACACGGAGCAGTCGTGAGCCCTCGCCGGGCGGCGTTGTCTTGATCATTGTCTCGGCCGAAGCGATGCGGGGATTGCTGCCGCGCAGGTACTCCTTGATCAGAGGCAACTGCGCGCCCATGGCGGGCAGCGCCGCGGCCTCCTCCTCGTCGAGGCCGAGTGCGGCCCCGAGATGCTGGTTGATGTCGGCGTCCACCGCGACGACATGGGCCTCATTGGCGGCGAGGTGGCGGATGAAGAGCGAGGACAACGTGGTCTTGCCGCTGCCGCCCTTCCCTACGAAAGCGATCTTCATGTTCACCTAGGGTAGTGGCACGATCGCTATCTGTTGTCTAAATTCGTGAAGAAGCCCACTCCGGGGCGGCAGGCGCGCGGGGGGCGCGTAGCCTCGCTACTTATGAGTACGACTTCCTCGGACCCGCTCGCCACCCTGGGCACCCTGCCGGGTGTGACGGAGGCGGTGGACTCCGTACGCAAGGCCGTCGACCGTGTCTACGGGCATCGCGTCATGCGGCGCCGCAGCAACGAGGTCACCTCGGAGGCGGCTCTGCGGGGCGCCCGCGGGTCGGCTGCGCTCTCCGGTGCCGACTGGAACCTGGAGGAGGTGCGCCGACGTACCGACTTCACCGGGGACAGCGAGGCGCGTGTGGTCGGGGCCGCTCTGCGGTTGACCGCCGAGGCGGGCCAGCTGCTCTCCATCTGGCGGCAGTCGCCGCTGCGTGTGCTGGCGCGGCTGCATCTGGTGGCAGCCGGTGGCGCGGCGCCCGAGGACGCCGTCGGGCGGCCCCGGCTGGCGGGCGAGTCGGTGGACGAGCCGCTGATCGAAGCGCCGCTGCCCGATGCCGATGAGGTGGCGGGACGGCTGGAAGGGCTCAGCGGGCTCATTCTTTCGGGGAGTGAGGCGCCCGCTCTGGTGAGGGCCGCCGTCGTGCACGGCGAGCTCCTGGCTCTGCGTCCCTTCGGTTCGTACAACGGTCTGGTCGCGCGGACCGCCGAACGGATCGTGCTGATCGGGAGCGGGCTCGACCCCAAGTCGATCTGCCCGGCAGAGGTCGGCCATGCCGAGCAGGGGCGGGCGGCGTACGTGGCGGCCTTCGAGGGGTATCTGTCCGGAACGCCGGAAGGAATGGCGGCCTGGATCGCGCACTGCGGGCGTGCGGCGGAACTTGGCGTCAGGGAATCGACGGCAGTGTGCGAGGCGCTTCAGCGAGGCGCGGCATAACGAGCGGCGTCGGGAGATTCTCGGCGGCTCAGCCGCCGCGAAATAGCTGGTGAAAAGGGTTGCGGCGGTACCGTCGTCGGTACCGCCGCTGGCATGTCCACCCAGTTACCAAGCGTCCTCGATATATGCCCATCAGGTCGGGTACTTCGCCCGTTCCTGGTGCGGCTGGCCCGTAATCGACGGGTCGACGTCGCGTGGGTACCCGGTTTTCATGCGCGGTCCGTTGGGCCTTCTCTGCGTTACAGGTCATCCTCGCGGATGTCCTTGGTCTCGCGGGCCGTTGAGTCCTTTGTACTCCAGGTGCCGGGTGAGCGGTAGTGCTGGCCGCACTTCTTTACTTTTCGGTTCAATTACGGACGAGTCGGTTCAATCGGGAGTGAGGGAAAGTCGGGAGCGGTGACGGTAGTCAGTGACTGGGTTCTGGAGCATTCGGGGTGGTCGGCGGCTCGGTTTGCCGGGGTGGGGCGTACGGCGCCCGGGAAGACAGGGTGTCTGTCGCCGGGCCGGCGGCGGGCTGTGTCAGACGGATGTCGCAGCGGTGCGCCGACGGGCGGTGTACCAGACGAGCCCGGCGGTGAGGGCGGCCGCCCCCACCGCTGCCGCGGCCATGAGAGCCGGGCGCGGTGGCATCGAGAAGGCGGGCAACCGCTGCTTGAGGCGGACCGGGCGATCGAAAACGAGAATCGGCCATTCCCGGAGGGTCGCCTCGCGGCGTAGGGCGCGGTCCGGATTGACCGCGTGCGGATGGCCGACGGACTCCAGCATCGGTACATCGGTCGCGGAATCGCTGTAGGCGTAGCAGCGTGCGAGGTCGTACCCCTCGGACACGGCAAGGGCCCTGATGGCCTCTGCCTTCGTCGGCCCGTACGCGTAGTACTCCATCTCGCCGGTGAAGCAGCCGTCGTCGCCGACGACCATGCGCGTCGCGACGACGCGGTCGGCGCCGAGCAACTCGCCGATCGGTTCGACGACTTCGGCGCCGGAGGTCGAGACGATGACCACATCGCGTCCGGCGGTGTGATGTTCCTCGATGAGCGTCGCCGCTTCGTCGTAGATGATCGGGTCGATCAGATCGTGCAGGGTCTCAGCGACGATTTCCTTCACCTGCTGGACGTTCCAGCCTTTGCAGAGCGCGGAGAGATACTCGCGCATCCGCTCCATCTGGTCGTGATCTGCGCCCCCGGCGAGGAACACGAACTGTGCGTACGCAGTGCGCAGTACGGCGCGCCGGTTGATCAGCCCGCCTTGGTAGAAGGACTTGCTGAAGGTCAGCGTCGAAGACTTCGCAATGACCGTCTTGTCCAGGTCAAAGAAGGCTGCTGTGCGCGGCAAGAAGCAGTTTTCCACAAGGCAGAGCATAGGGGGCCACCATTCGGCGTAAACCCCGGCGTGTGGGTTTGCCCGAGAAGGCCCTCGGGTACACCATGGAAGTCACGGATCGTTCGCGACCGTGCTAACCCGGTCCGGCTCCTCCCCCCCCGAGTCGGCCGTGGGGACGACCCCCGCTCTCCCCCCCGGCGGGGGTCGTCGCATGTCCGGACACGTGTCTGTCGTTCGGAATCAAGCATTTCTCCTCCTTCTTGGCCGCAATGGCCCACGTTTGCGCTGGACTCGCATCAGCATGCATCGTCACGGTGCGTGATGGAAGGGATGCTCTCCGGAAGTCGCCGGTTTGAGCGACGGGGATATTCACAACGGCAGAGTTGTCCACAGTATTTGAGCAAGATCCACACGATTTCCTGAAGCGCTGCACCGTGATTCCACCCGTGAAGTCCACGGGTTCCGGAATCACCGTCCTCGGAACGCTCCGGGATCGCCGCGAACCGCGGTGAAGGTGAGTGAAGAAGGGGGCTGAGAGCGTGGCTGAATCCAGCGCACGGGATCGTTTGCCGGCCGTCGGGGCGGGACGGGGCGGTCCGTTGATCGTGACCGAGGATGTGGATCTGCTCGACGATCTGCTGAGGCTGTGCGCAGCCGCCGGAGCGGAGCCCGAGGTCCATCACACACTGCCGGACCGGCGAGGCGGCTGGGATCGGGCTCCCATGGTTCTTGTCGGGGACGACGCGGCACTCCGGTGCCGTGGGGCGGCTCGTAGGCGGGGTGTGATGCTCGTCGGGCGCGACCAGGACGCGCCCGATGTCTGGCGCCGGGCCGTGGAGATCGGGGCCGAGTACGTGCTGCGGCTTCCCGATTCCGAGAACTGGCTGGTCGACCAGATCGCCAATGCGGCGGAAGGCGTCGGCAAGCCGGCGCTCACCGTCGGGGTGATCGGCGGCCGTGGTGGCGCCGGTGCGTCCACGCTGGCCTGCGCGCTTGCGGTGACCGCGGCGAGGATCGGGCGGCGGACCATGCTGATCGACGGCGACCCGCTGGGTGGCGGCATCGATGTGTTGCTCGGCGGCGAACGGGCGGAGGGCATGAGGTGGCCTGATTTCGCCCATTCCAAGGGGCGGGTCGGCGGCGGTGCCCTGGAGGAGTCGCTGCCCGCATTGCACGGGCTGAGGGTGCTCAGTTGGGGTCGCGACGACTGGGTGGTCATCCCGCCGCAGGCCATGCAAGCGGTGCTGGCCGCCGCGCGCAGGCTCGGCGGGGTGGTGGTCGTGGATCTGCCGCGACGGGTCGATGAGGCGGTGGCCGAGGCCCTTGCGCAAATGGACCTCGGGCTGGTGGTGGTTCCCGGGGAACTGCGGGCGGTCGCGGCGGCAAAACGTGTGGCATCGATGGCGGGGATGGTGCTCGACGACCTCCGGGTGGTGGCCCGCGGGCCGTACGCGTCGGGTCTCGACGAGCAGTGGGTGGCGCACGCCATGGGGCTTCCGCTGGCTGGTGAACTCCCCTTGGAAAAAGGGCTGCTGGCTGAGCAGGAGATGGGTGAGCCGCCCGGCGGCAGTGCTCGCGGACCGCTGGCCAGGTTCTGCTCGGCCTTCTGGGACCGGGCGCTCGCCGGCGAGGCCGCCGGAGGGCCGGCCGTGGGAGGTGTCTCATGACAGAGGCGCTTCTCGACGCTGTTCGGCAGCGGTTGGCGCAGAGCGGAGCGGCGCCGACCCCGGCCGGGGTCGCGGCCGCGCTGCGGGCCCAGGGGAGGTTACTCGGGGACGCCGAAGTGCTGGGCGTTGCAGATGAGTTGCGCGGGGAGTTGATCGGGACCGGCGTACTGGAGCCGCTCCTCGCGGATCCCGCTGTCACCGATGTTCTGGTGTCTGCTCCCGACCGGGTGTGGGTGGACCGCGGCGGCGGGCTCGAACTCACCGGGGTGACCTTCGCCGACGCGGCGGCGGTGCGCAGGCTCGCGCAGCGGCTCGCCGCTGTGGCGGGGCGGCGGCTGGACGATGCCAGGCCCTGGGTGGACGCGCGGCTTCCGGACGGGACCCGGATGCACGCCGTGCTGCCACCGGTGTCGGTCGGGTCAACCTGTCTGTCGTTGCGGGTAGTCCGTCCCAGGGCCTTCTCGCTGGCCGAACTGGTGGCGGCGGGGACCGTACCCCCAGGTGGTGACCAGGTGCTTCGGGCACTGGTGGAGGCCCGGGTCTCCTACCTCATCAGTGGGGGAACAGGAGCCGGGAAGACAACGCTCCTCGCGAGCCTGCTGGGTGCCGTGGGGGAGCGGGAGCGGATTGTGCTCGCCGAGGACTCGGCCGAATTGCGTCCGGACCACCCGCACGTCGTACGCCTGGAATCGCGTCCCGCCAACCAGGAAGGTGCCGGGCGGGTGACGCTCCGGGACCTGGTGCGTCAGGCCCTGCGCATGCGGCCCGACAGGCTGGTGGTCGGGGAGGTGCGGGGTGCGGAAGTCACCGAGTTGCTGGCCGCGCTGAATACCGGTCATGAAGGTGGTTGCGGGACGGTTCACGCCAATGCGGCCGAGCATGTCCCGGCCCGGCTGGAGGCGTTGGGGACCGCGGCGGGGCTGGACCGGGCGGCACTCCACAGTCAGTTGGCGGCGGCGCTGTCGGTGGTGGTCCATCTCGTGCGGGACCGGGCCGGGCGGCGGCGGATCGCCGAGGTCCAGGTGCTGGAGCGGAATGCGGCAGGGCTGGTGGTGACCGTTCCGGCGCTGCGGTGGGGCGCGGCCGGCTTCGAGCGGGAACGGGGCTGGGAGCGGCTGCGGTCGCTGATCGGGGGCGAGCTGTGACCAGCGGTGCGGAGGTGGGGATGCCGGAGGCGGTGCATGCGGCGGCGCTGTGCGCGGGAGCAGCTGCCTGGATGGTGGTGGCCGGGCGGAGTCAAGGGCGGCGGAGAGCTCGAGTGCTGTTCGGCAACGGGTCTGATGAGTCGCCCTGGTGGGAGGAGCGATGGGAGAGCGGCCGGAGGCGGCTCGAGGCGTTGCTGAGGGGGCGGCGGGAGTGGCTGTGCCTGCCGGTGGCGCTGCTCCTGGGGGTCCTTGGCGAGTCCGTGCTGCCGATGGTCGCGGGGGCGGCCGCGGTGCCGCTGGTGCGGCGATGGCTGCGGAGAAGGGAACTGCGCAAGGACCGGGAGCGCCGGGCCGACGGGGTGATGGACCTGTGCGGTGCGGTGGTGGGTGAGCTGAGGGCCGGCCGCGAACCGGGGCAGGCGCTGCTTGTCGGGGTCGGCGGAACGGGGGTGATGGGTGCGGCCGAGGCGGGGGTGTCGGCCGCGGCGCGGTTCGGGGGTGATGTCCCGAGAGCGTTGGGACAGGCGGCGCGCGAACCGGGCTTGGACGGGCTCGCCGGAGTGGCTGCCTGCTGGCGGGTGGCTGTGGACGGTGGGGCCGGACTCGCGGCCGGTCTGGACCGGCTGGAGGGCGCGTTACGGGCCGAGCGGCGTCGGCGGGAGGAACTGCGGGCGCAACTGGCCGGAGCGTGGTCGACGGTCGCGGTGCTGGCTCTGTTGCCTGTGCTGGGAATGGGCCTCGGTGCCGCGCTCGGGGCGCATCCGCTGAGGGTGCTGCTGCACAGTACGGCCGGGCTGGTCTGCCTGGTGATGGGCGGCTTGCTGGAGGCGGCCGGTCTGCTCTGGGCCGGCCGGATCGTCCGGGCGGGGGAGGCGGTATGAGCGCCGGGTTCGGTGAAGTTGTCCACAGGGTGGGGGTGGTCGGAGTGGCGGCGGGCGTGTGCACCCAGTTGGCGCTTGCCCTGGCCCGTCGGCAGACCGGGCGGCGGGTGCGGCGCAGGGGCGCGGCGATTCTGGCGGTGGACGCGGTGGGTCCGCTGCGTCGGGTCGGCGCGGTCGGCCGGGTTCAGGGGTGGTTCGGCGGGCTGGTGTCCACTGCCCCGGCCAGGCAGTGGGCGGCGGCGCTGGGTGTCGTGCCGGCGGGCTGGATTCTGGTGGGCGGCCTGCTGGGGTGGGCGGTTGGACTGCTGGCGGGATACGGCGCCTGGCGCTGGCAGCGGGCCCGGCTGGGAAAGGCGCCGCATGCGGCGGACCAGGAGGCGGCAACGGCTGCGGAGGTCGTACGTCAGCTTCCGCTGGCCGCGGACCTGCTGGCGGCCTGCATCTCCGTCGGGGCCGGCCCGCGAGAGGCAGCGGAGGCAGTGGGGGAGTCGCTGGGCGGGCCGGTCGGCGAGCAACTGGCGCGAACGGCGGCGGAGATCCGGCTCGGTGGGGACCCCACCGTCGCCTGGGGGCGGTTCGGGGAGATACCGGGCGCTGCCGCTCTGGCGCGCTGTCTGGACCGGGCCGGTGCGACCGGTGCTCCGGCGGCGGAGTCGGTTTCCAGGCTGGCCGAAGCGATGCGGGCCGAGCGGTCGAGCGCGGCGGTGGCGCGCGCGCAGAGGGCCGGCGTACTCATCACCGCGCCCGTCGGGCTCTGCTTCCTTCCCGCCTTTCTCACGGTGGGGGTGGCGCCTGTGGTGATCGGTCTGGCAACGGGATTGCTGAATCCCTGATGGCCCGAAGGGCTCATGGGTCAAAGAGTTAATTTCGGCAGAAAATAATCTCTCGGGGGTTTGAAATGAAGCAGAAAGTCATGGATTGGGCATGGAGCCTGGTACGCAGGGCTCGGGCGGACAGCGGTATGACGACGTCTGAATACGCGGTGGGGACGATCGCCGCCTGTGCGTTCGCTGCGGTGCTCTACAAGGTGGTGACCAGCGCGCCGGTCATGGCGCAGTTGCAATCGCTGTTGAAGGACGCCCTCGATGCGAAGTTCTGAGAGCGGCACAGCGGTGGCGCCGGGTCCCGGGAAGGGAGCCGGGGAGCGAACCGGGCAGGTGGGCGGGCGAACCGGGCAGGTGGGCGGGCGAACCGGGCAGGTGGGGCGGTGGGGTGAACGGGGCGCGGTGACGGCGGAGGCCGCCATGGCGATTCCGGTGCTGGTGGTGTTCACCCTCGCCCTGTTGTGGGCCCTGGCGGCCGCATCGGCCCAGATCCGGTGTGTGGACGCGGCACGGGCCGGTGCACGCGCGGCGGCCCGCTCCGAACCGGAGTCACACGTACGGGAGGCCGCCCTTTCGGCCGCGCCGGACCGGGCCGGGGTCGAGGTGGAACGGACCGGGGCGCTGTGGCGGGTCAGAGTGACCGCGCCGACCCCTGGCCCCGGGCCGCTGGCCGTCACGCTGAGAGCGGAGGCTGTGGCGTCGGCCGAGGACATGGTGGGTGCGACGCCATGACCCGGTCAGGTCCGCGAGTGCCGGGCGAGTGGATAAAGGGGCTCTGTGGGCGCGATGCGGGGCGGGACCGGGGGCTGGCGACTGTGTGGGCTGCGGTGACCGTGGTGACGCTGTGCACGGTGTTTGCAGTGGTGCTGGCGCTCGGACAGGTGGTGGTGGCTCGGCACCGGGCCGGAGGCGCGGCCGACCTGGCGGCCCTGGCAGCGGCTGATCGGGCCTTGGAGGGACCAGCCGAGGCCTGCCGGGCCGCCCAGCAGGTTGCCAGGGCACAAGGGGCGGAAGTGGTGCGGTGCACCGTGCGGGGGGAGATCGCCGATGTGGCCGCCAGGGTGCGCCTCGGGCCGTACGCACCGGAGGTCAGGTCCCGGGCAGGGCCGGCGACGACGGCTCCTGCGGCTACAGAGCAGACGGAGAGCCCGGAAAGCCGGGAGGGCCTGGGGAGCCCGGAGGGGGCGGCGTCGCTGATGGGTCATGCGTCGCTGATGAGTCCGGTGCCGCTGTTGGGTCCGGTGCAGACAGCGGCCCTGGGGTTGCCGATGGACCCGGTGCCGCCGAGGGCTCGGTGGCACTCGTCATCGGCCCGGCCTGGTCAGGAGGTGCGGATCGGAGGAGCTCGGTGAGCAGGCGTACGGCCCCCCGCTTGTGCAGTGGCTCGTTGCCGTTGCCGCACTTCGGGGACTGAATGCACGACGGGCAGCCCGCATCGCACTCGCAGGATGCGATGGCCTGACGCGTGGCGGTCAGCCAGCCACGCGCGGTGTGGAAGGCGCGTTCCGCGAACCCGGCACCCCCGGGATGGCCGTCGTACACGAAAACGGTCGGCAACAGGGTGTCCGGATGCAGCGGTACGGAAACGCCGCCGATGTCCCAGCGGTCGCAGGTGGCGAAGAGCGGCAGCATCCCGATCGACGCGTGCTCGGCGGCATGCAGCGCGCCGCCCAGGATCTCCGGATTGATCCGGGCGGTGTCGAGCTGGTCCTGGGTGACCGTCCACCACACGGCGCGGGTGCGCAGGGTGCGTGGCGGGAGGTCCAGTTTGGTCTCGCCGAGCACCTCGCCGGTGATCAACTTGCGACGAAGGAAGGAGACGACCTGGTTGGTGACTTCCACGGAGCCGTAGCAGAGACGCCCGTCACCCCACGGGATCTCGGTGTCGGTCTCCAGGACGGCGATGGCGGTGGTGTCGCGTGCGGTCGTCGAGTACGGCGGATTCGCCTCCTCGACCAGTGCCGCCGAGTCCTCGAGGTCCAGTTTCCGGACCAGGTAGGTGCGGCCCTGGTGGAGGTGGACGGCGCCCTCGTGGACGGCGGTGTGCGCGGCGGACTCGTCGACGGTGCCCAACAGCCTTCCGGTGCCCTCCTCGACGATCTGGACAGGGCGGCCGCCCCCGCCCCGGATGTCGGTGAGGTCGGCGGCCCGTTCACGCCGGGTCCAGTGCCATCCCGAGGGCCGCTTGCGGAGCAGCTTCGCGGTTTCCAGCTGCGGCAGCAGTCCGGCCGTTGTGGGGCCGAAGAGTTCCAGGTCGGGTTCGGTGAGCGGAAGCTCCGCTGCGGCGGCACACAGATGGGGGGCCAGGACGTACGGGTTGTCCGGATCGAGGACGGTCGACTCCACGGGCTGCTGGAACAGCGCCTCGGGGTGGTGGACGAGGAAGGTGTCCAGCGGGTCGTCACGGGCCACCAGGACGGCGAGGGCTCCCTGGCCCGCTCGTCCCGCACGTCCGGCCTGCTGCCACAGCGAAGCCCTCGTGCCGGGGTAGCCCGCAATGACGACGGCGTCCAGGCCGGAGACGTCGATGCCGAGTTCGAGGGCGGTCGTGGCGGCCAGGCCGAGCAGCTGACCGGAGTGCAGGGCGCGCTCCAGGGCGCGGCGTTCCTCGGGGAGATAGCCCCCGCGATAGGCGGCGACGCGGGCGGGCAGGGAGCGGTCGATCTCCGCGAGGCGTTCCTTGGCGATGACGGAGATGAGCTCGGCGCCACGCCGGGAACGTACGAAGGCGACCGAGCGTACGCCCTGCACGGTCAGATCCGTGAGCAGGTCCGCGGTCTCCGCCGTGGCGGTGCGGCGCACGGGGGCGCCCTTCTCGCCGTGCAGCTCCGTCAGGGGCGGCTCCCACAGGGCGAAGACCAGCTCGCCACGCGGGGAGGCGTCGTCGGCCACCTCGACGACCGGGAGGCCGGTGAGACGGCCCGCCGCGGCGGAGGGCTCGGCCGCGGTGGCGGAGGCCAGGAGGAAGACGGGATCGGCACCGTAGCGGGCGCACAGGCGGCGGAGCCGGCGCACCACCTGGGCGACATGGGAGCCGAAGACGCCCCGGTAGGTGTGGCACTCGTCGATGACGACGTAGCGCAGGGCACGCAGGAAGGAGGACCAGCGGGGGTGGGACGGGAGTATCCCGCGGTGCAGCATGTCGGGGTTGGTGAGGACGTAGTTGGCGTACTGGCGTACCCATTCGCGTTCCTCGACGGGGGTGTCGCCGTCGTAGACCGCGGGACGGATCCCGTTGCCCAGCGGAGCCGCCAGTTCCTTCACCGAGCGCCTCTGGTCGGCGGCCAGGGCCTTGGTGGGGGCCAGGTAGAGGGCGGTCGCGCCACGGCCGTTGGGAGCCTCGGAGCCGTCCAGGAGGGCGCTGAGGACCGGAGCCAGGTACGCCAGCGACTTGCCGGAGGCGGTACCGGTGGCGATGACGACCGACTCGCCGTCCAACGCGTGCTCCGCCGCCGCTGCCTGATGGGCCCAGGGATGGTCGATGCCGGCGCTCTGGATGGCGGCGATCACTTCTGGACGGATGCGATCGGGCCAGATGGCATGGGTTCCCGTACGCGGGGGCAAGTGCTCCGTATGAGTGATGCGCGCGGACCGGCCCGCCCCTGCGGCGAGCCGGTCGAGGACCATGTCCGGAGAGGGGCGGGAGCCCCCGCTCTCGGGCGGTCGACTGGGGCGGTGATTCTTGGCCATCGGCACCGAGTGTGTCACTGGCGAGGCGGACAATGCTCCCAAGGCGTCGTGCATGACAGCCGGTAAGTGATTGAATGCCATCGCGGCTGGCGATCCGTCCCCTGGCTCCGCCGGGGAGACCGAGGGGCGACCGCTCGATAGCAAGGTGCTGGAGGATCCGTGGACCTGTCCTTGTCGACTCGCAATGTGTCCGGCCCTGGTGGCGACCGTACGGTCGTCGAGGTCGGTGGCGAGATTGATGTGTATACCGCGCCCAAGCTGCGCGAGCAGTTGGTCGAGTTGGTGAATGACGGCAGCTACCACTTGGTTGTCGACATGGAAGGCGTCGACTTCCTCGACTCCACCGGCCTCGGCGTACTGGTGGGTGGCTTGAAGCGTGTCCGGGCCCATGAGGGCTCGCTGCGCCTGGTCTGCAACCAGGAGCGCATTCTCAAGATTTTCCGGATCACCGGTCTGACCAAGGTGTTCCCCATTCACACCACGGTCGAGGAGGCCGTTGCGGCAACCGACTGACGGCCTGCCCGCGGTCGGACCGGCTTCAGGGCCGGTCCGGCGGTAGCGGGTGCGACCGCAGTCGGTGCGGCGGCAGCTCCGGGGCAAGTCGGCCGGGGTGATGGCGGCGGATTCGTCGGCGGCCGGTGATTCCGGTGGTCGGTGAGTTCGGTGACCGACGTCCGGCCATCGGTCCTTCACCCGATCGGCGGTCGGCGTCCGATCTGTTTGCCGACCGGTCGCTTGCGCGATCGGATTCGGTCGCTCATATGATCGGATTCTGTCGTCAGTGTCGTCGGCCGTCAGCAATTGGCGGTCAGTCGTCGGCCATTTCTGGTCGTCCGTCAGCGGCCGGCCTCGGACAGTGGCCGAATGTTGTCCGAACATCATCCGTCGGGCCTGTGTCCGGTGGATGCCGGGCAGGTGCGTCGGTTGGCGGTGTCCGGAAAGACAGAGCCAGGAGCGCCGGGCGACACGCCCGGCTCCTGGGATGCACACACGTACGTTCGAGGGGGATCGCATGGCCACCGTTGAACTCCGCTTCAGCGCCCAGCCCGAACACGTCAGAACGGCCCGCCTCGTGGCGGCTGCCGTGGCGCGCCGGGCCGGGGTCGACGAGGCCGTGCTCGACGAGGTCAGACTCGCCGTGGGAGAGGCCTGCAGCCGTGCGGTCGGGCTGCACCGCAGCCACGGCATCACCGCGCCCGTCACGGTCGTCCTGATCGAGGAGGAGAAGTCCTTCTCCATCGAGGTCGGCGACGAGGTGCCGGGCCCCGGCAGTGACGGAGCCGTACCCGGTACGTCCGGACGTACCGGCGCCACGCCCGGCGCGGGACCGGATGAGCCGGAACCCGACCCGGAGGGCGACGGCGAGGACGAGATGGGCCTCGCGGTCATCAGCGGACTGGTCGACGACGTGGAAGTCAGATCCGGCGCGGACGGCGGAGTCATCCGGATGAGCTGGCCGAAGACGCCGGCCACCGTACTGCCCTGAGGGACGCGCGCGTCCCGGGGCGGTCCGGCCGGCCCGGTTCGGCCGAAACGGTGGTGCAGCCGGTCATCCCTGATACTTTTCGAGGCCCTGCTGAGCAGGGCCTCTTTCATTTCTGCTTGATCAGTGATCTCCAGATAATGCGCCTGCCCCATTACTGCATTCGGCCCTATCGGCGAAGGTGATCAATTGCCGTTCGGCGGATGAAGGTCAATTGTATTTACCGCGCACTGTTTTGATCGTGTTCTGCTATCTACAATCCGTCCACGTCTTGAGCGCTGAGCGTCAAGGAGGACGTATGGCGGGGTTCGGCACCACACCACTGGCAGAACTGACGCAGTTTTCCGCACTTTCCGACCCACCCACCACTCTCGCAGCAGCGGTACTGACCGATGACAACCGTGTCATCGTGATCGTCGTCGCGGTTGTCGCGGTCGCGGCACTGCTGGTCGCCCAGCTGCTGGCACGTCAGATGCTGGCGGCCGGTGAGGGCACCGATCGCATGAAGGAGATCGCGGCAGCCGTCCAGGAAGGCGCAAATGCCTATCTGGCCAGGCAGTTGCGCACGGTCGGCATCTTTGCCGTTGTGGTCTTCTTCCTTCTTCTGCTGCTTCCGGCCGACAACTGGTCTCAGCGCGCGGGACGTTCGGCGTTCTTCCTGGTGGGTGCGCTGTTTTCGGCGGCCACCGGATACATCGGGATGCGTCTCGCCGTACGGAGCAATGTGCGGGTGGCTGCCGCCGCGCGTGAGGCGACTCCCGCGGAAGGAGAACCGGAAAAGGATCTCACCGCTGTTTCGCACAAAGCAATGAAGATCGCATTCCGTACCGGGGGTGTGGTCGGCATGATCACCGTGGGCCTCGGGCTCCTGGGGGCTTCCTGCGTGGTGCTCGGCTATGCCGCCGACGCGCCGAAGGTGCTGGAGGGCTTCGGACTCGGTGCGGCGCTGATCGCGATGTTCATGAGGGTCGGCGGCGGCATCTTCACCAAGGCCGCCGATGTCGGTGCGGACCTCGTCGGCAAGGTGGAACAGGGCATCCCGGAGGACGATCCGCGCAACGCCGCCACCATCGCCGACAACGTGGGTGACAACGTCGGGGACTGTGCGGGCATGGCGGCGGACCTGTTCGAGTCGTACGCCGTGACACTGGTCGCCGCGCTCATTCTCGGCAAGGCCGCCTTCGGCGACTCGGGACTGGCCTTTCCCCTGATCGTGCCCGCGATCGGCGTGATCACCGCGATGATCGGGGTCTTCGCGGTCGCGCCGCGGCGCAGCGACCGCAGCGGGATGACCGCCATCAACCGTGGATTCTTCATCTCGGCGGTCATCTCGCTCGTTCTGGTGGCCGTGGCGGTCTTCGTCTACCTGCCGTCCTCGTACGCGGAGCTGGAGGGTGTCACCGATGCGTCGATCACCTCGCACGGCGGGGATCCGCGGCTCTTCGCCCTGGTCGCCGTTGCCATCGGCATCGTGCTCGCAGCCCTGATCCAGCAGTTGACGGGCTACTTCACCGAGACGAACCGGCGTCCGGTCAGGGACATCGGCAAGTCCTCGCTGACCGGACCGGCCACCGTCGTACTCGCCGGTATCGCCATCGGTCTGGAGTCCGCCGTCTACACCGCGCTGCTGATCGGGCTCGGCGTCTACGGGGCGTTCCTGCTCGGCGGTACGTCGATCATGCTGGCGCTCTTCGCGGTGGCACTGGCAGGGACCGGGCTGCTCACCACCGTCGGGGTCATCGTCGCCATGGACACCTTCGGCCCGGTCTCCGACAACGCCCAGGGCATCGCCGAGATGTCCGGCGATGTCACCGGCGCCGGTGCCCAGGTCCTCACCGACCTGGACGCCGTCGGCAACACGACCAAGGCCATCACCAAGGGCATCGCCATCGCCACCGCCGTTCTGGCGGCGGCGGCGCTCTTCGGCTCCTACCGCGACGCGATCGCCACCGCGGTCGACGACGTCGGTGCCTCGGCCGGGGAGACGGGGCTGAGCCTGGACATCTCGCAGCCCAACAACCTGGTGGGTCTGATCCTCGGTGCCGCGGTCGTCTTCCTCTTCTCCGGGCTGGCCATCAACGCGGTGTCCCGGTCCGCCGGGGCCGTGGTTTATGAGGTGCGGCGGCAGTTCCGCGAGCACCCCGGGATCATGGACTACTCCGAGAAGCCGGAGTACGGGCGCGTCGTCGACATCTGTACCAAGGACGCGTTGCGCGAGCTGGCCACGCCCGGTCTGCTGGCGGTGCTGGCGCCGATCGCGGTCGGTTTCAGCTTCGGGGTCGGGGCGCTCGGCTCGTACCTCGCCGGCGCGATCGGCACCGGGACGCTGATGGCGGTCTTCCTCGCCAACTCCGGCGGTGCGTGGGACAACGCCAAGAAGCTCGTCGAGGACGGTCATTACGGCGGCAAGGGGAGCGACTCCCATGCGGCGACCGTCATCGGTGACACGGTCGGCGACCCGTTCAAGGACACGGCCGGGCCGGCGATCAACCCCTTGCTCAAGGTGATGAACCTGGTGGCTCTGCTCATCGCGCCCGCGGTGGTGCAGTTCAGCTACGGCGAAGACGCGAGCGTCGGGGTGCGCGCGGTGGTCGCGGTCCTCGCCATCGCGGTCATCGTCGGTGCGGTCTACGTCTCCAAGCGGCGCGGGATCGCCGTGGGGGACGAGGGCGACTCCGGAGGCGAGGACGGGGGCAGCCCCGCCAGGCCCGCCGATCCGGCAGCCGTTCAGTGAGCCGGCCGTCGGAGGGGGGCCGCGTCGACAATCCCCTGTGTCAACACGGCTTTCCGAACGGGAGGCCCTAGACAACGCGAGGCCAAGGGGTTGGCGG
Source organism: Streptomyces brevispora (assembly GCF_007829885.1). NCBI lineage: Bacteria > Bacillati > Actinomycetota > Actinomycetes > Kitasatosporales > Streptomycetaceae > Streptomyces > Streptomyces brevispora. Next base: position 2,687,624 of record NZ_VIWW01000001.1, on the reverse strand, counting down.
ACGAGGCACGCTGATGCCTCGTCCGTCCGCTCTGACGCGTTGACCGGTCGTTCTGATGCGGCGTCCGCCCGCTGGTCCATCCATACGAACGAGTGCTCGTTCGTTCGGGTGTTCTCGTATGCGAGGGCTGTGTGGGTGAGTTGTATCTCCCTCGTTTCGCTTGGTGCAAATGGCTCTAAAAGGTCACTCATCGGATGTCCGGCGCCTGGATGGAGGGCGTTCGGCGTGTAAGTTCCGGGGCCGAGAGCCTTGGAAGGGACCAATCCGGTGAACAAGAAGCTTGCGGCCGCGCTGTCCGGCGGTGCGGTACTGGTACTTACGCTGTCGGGCTGCAGCGACGACAGCGACAACAAGGTGAACGACTGGGCGAAGAAGGTCTGCGACCAGGTCCAGCCCCAGTTGCAGAAGATCGCGGACGCCAACGCCTCCATCCAGCAGCAGACCGCCGACAACAGCAAGCCCGCCGACGTCCAGAAGACCGACTCGGCCGCCTTCCAGCAGATCTCCCAGGCCTACAAGGCGCTGGGCTCGGCGGTCGACTCGGCGGGCCCGCCGCCGGTCGACGACGGCGAGACCACGCAGAAGGAGGCCGTGAAGGAGCTCAACGCCTCCTCCGCGGCGTACGCGGATCTGCAGAAGCAGGTCGATGACCTCGACACGAAGGACCAGGCGAAGTTCGCCGACGGCCTCAAGGGCATCGCGGACGAGCTGAACAAGATCAGCACCAATGGTGACCAGGCGCTGAAGAAGCTTCAGTCCGGCAAGGTCGGCACCGCGATGGCCAAGCAGGAGGGCTGTCAGAAGCCGACGGCCTCGGCATCACCGGCAGCCGCTCCCCCGAAGGACCCGAAGAACTCCGAGGACCCGAAGGACCCGAAGGCTTCGAAGGATCCGAAGGCCTCGAAGGAGGCGTCGGCTTCCGCCTCGCCCAGCGAGAAGTCGTAACCGGACGGCTCCCGGCTGCGGCCGCGCACCCCGAACGAGCAGCTGTACGACCGCGGACGGGCGGGCGTACGACCGGCCCGGCGGCCCCTCAGGGGCCGGCGGGCCGCTGCCGTTGTCAGTGGGAGCCGCCACAATGGGGCGTGTGAGTAAGACCAGCCTTCCCGCACCCGACCATGCGACCCGGCTCCGCGAAGCCCTGCTCGCCGCCGCCTTCACCGCCGACGGGCTCCTCGACCTGCTCGGCGCGCCCGCCTACGCGGCGCTCGCCCGCAGCGAGACCGTTCCGGCGTTGCGTGCCACCAGGGGGGACGCGCCGCTCGACACGCTGGTGCGGCTCTTCCTCCTCCAGCGCCCGGTTCCGGCCGGGCGGGTGGCTGCCGTGCTGCCGCTGCCGGAATGCGTCGCGGACGGCTGGCTGACCGAGTCCGGCGGCGAGGTGCGCGCGTCCGTCGACGTGCGGCCGTACAGCGGGCCGGACGGCCAGGACTGGTTCATCGTCTCCGACCTGGGCTGTGCTGTCGGCGGCGCGGGCGGCATCGGCTCGCACGAGGAGGGTGTCGTCCTCGGTATCGGCGGCGCGTCCACCACCCTCGCCGGGATCACCGTCCGCAGGCCTGTCGCCTCCGCCCTCGATGTCGGTACGGGCTCCGGCATTCAGGCGTTGCACGCCTCGCAGCACGCCACCAGGGTCACCGCCACCGACCTCAACCCGCGCGCTCTCGACTTCACCCGGCTCACCCTTGCCCTGTCCGGCGCCGCCCCGGCCGATCTGCGCGAGGGGTCCCTCTACGAACCCGTCGCCGGTGAGACGTACGACCTGATCGTCTCCAACCCGCCCTTCGTCATCTCGCCCGGCGCCCGGCTCACCTACCGCGACGGCGGCATGGCGGGGGACGATCTGTGCCGGACCCTGGTGCAGCAGACCGGCGACCGGCTGAACGAGGGCGGATACGCCCACTTCCTGGCCAACTGGCAGCACACCGAGGACGAGGAATGGCAGGACCGGTTGCGTTCCTGGGTGCCGCACGGCTGTGACGCCTGGATCGTGCAGCGCGAGGTTCAGGACGTCACGCAGTACGCGGAGCTGTGGCTGCGTGACAGCGGCGACCACCGCACGGAGCCCGCGGAGTACGCCGCGCGGTACGACGCCTGGCTGGACGAGTTCGAGGCCAGTGGGACCAAGGGCGTCGGCTTCGGCTGGATCACGCTGCGGAAGTCCGCCGCGGCAGCCGCCGGGAAGCCCTCGATCGTGATCGAGGAGTGGCCGCACGCAGTGGAGCAGCCGCTCGGACCGGCCATCGAGACGCACTTCGCCCGGCAGGACTATCTGCGCGATCAGGACGACGCGGCGCTCCTGGCCGGTCATTTCATCCTCGCCGCCGAGGTCGTGCAGGAGCAGGTCGGGCTTCCGGGCGCGGAGGATCCGGAACATGTGGTGCTCCGTCAGAACCGCGGCATGCGACGTGCGACGAAGGTGGACGCGGTCGGCGCCGGATTCGCGGGCGTGTGCGACGGATCGCTGCCCGCGGGACGAATCCTCGACGCCATCGCCCAGTTGATGAACGAGGACCCGGTGCTGCTGCGCGACCGCACCCCGCAAGCCATCCGGCTGCTGGTGGAGGAGGGCTTCCTGGAGCCGTTGCCCCCGGCCGGCCGGACATCCGGGTGATCCAGATGGACCGGATCGAGTGGGATGCGCCATCGCTCGGTGCGACGCGGATCGGGATCAGCCTGCTGCGGGACACCTTCCGCGGCCTGTACCCCGCGATACCCCACTGTGCGCTGTCCCGCCCGCCCTACGAGGAACGGGCGGTGCGCGTCCGGGAGGGGCTGAGGGAGGGCGATTCGCTGCTGTGAGCCCCCGGAACCGGGCTCCACTCTGATTCGGACGTGCACTGCCGTATGTGCTGAACGGCCTTGTCATCAGTGTCTTCACGCTCTCCGGTCCATGCGTTCTGCTCGGTCTGCGGATTCCGGTTGGCGCACTGTCCGGGCCGACCGCCGTACTGCTCGCAGCGCGGCGCGGCGGGATGCGAAGGCGTGACGCGAGGAAGTGCTGTGAGCAAGCGCTGTGAGGAAGTGCTGCGGGGCGTGATGTGAATCAGGCCATCGTCGGGCGCGCGCCCGGGTGATGTGTTCACAGCGCGGTCCTGGTGTTTACCCAGGGTTCGTTTCGCCGACGTTCCGCGGTGCGAGCCTCCCGGAACGGTGCGACACGAAGCCGTACGGCGCTGCATGACCCGCGGGCACCCGCCCCGGTCCGCGCCGGAGGGACAGGGAGGCGTACGGGCATGGAGAGCGGACCTGCGGTCTTTGCCGGAGCGGTGTTCGCGCTGTTCGGTGCCGCACTACTGTTGTGGACCGGGGCGCGCACGCTGCATCGCGCGCCGGTGGCGCACCGGGTGAGCTCCGGCGCTTCCACCGCGCTCGCCACTGTGTTCGGCGTAGCTTTCCTCGTCCTCGGGGTGTGGTGCCTCACACACGTCTGAGTCTCCGGCCGGACACGTGTCCGAACCCGCCGAGATCCACCCGCCGCCCGGGGCGGGCCCCGGAACACGCCCGGACCGCCCGGACCTCGCCCCCGCCACCCGCAGCGCAGCCACGGCACCTCCGAAACCAGCAGGTAGCCGCCTCGTGCGCGGCGGACCGAGCGGGCCGGGCGGCAGGAAAGGCGGAAGTCGGGTTACCGTTCGAGTGGCCGTTGCGGGCTTTTGCCGTTTGACACGGGGGCGGGTTGTACCGTCACACTCCGCAGCGACAGCACTGTCGGCAGCGCGATCGCGCTGCCCGGATGCCCACCGAGCGTCGACCGGAGAGAAGAGCGAAGTTGTCCCCGACCAGCGAGACCGCACAGGGCGGCCGCCGACTCGTCATCGTCGAGTCGCCTGCCAAGGCGAAGACGATCAAGGGCTATCTCGGCCCCGGATACGTCGTCGAGGCGAGCGTCGGGCACATCCGCGACCTCCCGAACGGTGCCGCGGAGGTGCCGGACGAGTACACCGGCGAGGTGCGCCGCCTCGGCGTCGACGTCGATAACGACTTCCAGCCCATCTATGTCGTCAACGCCGACAAGAAGGCCCAGGTCAGGAAGCTCAAGCAGCTGCTGGCCGAGTCCGACGAACTCTTCCTCGCCACCGATGAGGACCGCGAGGGCGAAGCCATCGCGTGGCACCTGCAGGAAGTGCTCAAGCCCAAGGTCCCGGTCCACCGGATGGTCTTCCACGAGATCACCAAGGATGCGATCCGGGCCGCCGTCGCCAACCCGCGCGAGCTCAACCAGCGCATGGTCGACGCCCAGGAGACCCGCCGAATCCTCGACCGCCTCTACGGCTACGAGGTCTCGCCGGTTCTGTGGAAGAAGGTCATGCCGCGGCTCTCCGCGGGCCGTGTCCAGTCCGTCGCCACCCGCCTCGTCGTCGAGCGGGAGCGCGAGCGCATCGCGTTCCGTTCCGCCGAGTACTGGGACCTGACCGGCGCGTTCGCCACCGGCCGCGCCGGTGACGCCTCCGATCCCTCGACGCTCACCGCCCGCCTCAGCGCGGTCGACGGGCGCCGCATCGCCCAGGGCCGCGACTTCGGTCCGGACGGGCAGCTCAAGTCCGCCTCCGGTCAGACGCTGCACCTGGACGAGACGAACGCCCGCGCCCTGGCCGCCGCGCTCGCCGACTCCTCGTTCGCCGTGCGGTCCGTCGAGTCGAAGCCGTACCGCCGTTCCCCGTACGCGCCCTTCCGTACGACGACCCTCCAGCAGGAGGCGAGCCGGAAACTGGGCTTCGGGGCCAAGGCCACCATGCAGGTCGCGCAGAAGCTGTACGAGAACGGCTTCATCACCTATATGCGTACCGACTCCACGACCCTCTCGGACACCGCGATCTCCGCGGCCCGTGCCCAGGTCACGCAGTTGTACGGTGCGAACTACCTGCCGGACAAGCCGCGCACGTACGCGGGCAAGGTCAAGAACGCGCAGGAGGCGCACGAGGCGATCCGCCCGTCCGGGGACCGCTTCCGCACTCCGGCCGAGACCGGCCTCACCGGCGACCAGTTCCGGCTCTACGAGCTGATCTGGAAGCGGACCGTCGCCTCCCAGATGAAGGACGCGGTCGGGAACTCCGTCACCGTCAAGATCGGCGGCCGGGCGAGTGACGGCCGGGACGCCGAGTTCTCCGCGTCCGGCAAGACGATCACCTTCCACGGCTTCATGAAGGCGTACGTCGAGGGTGCTGATGACCCGAACGCCGAGCTCGACGACCGTGAGCGCAGGCTGCCGCAGGTCGCGGAGGGCGACGCGCTGTCCGCCGACGAGCTCTCGGTCGACGGCCACGCGACCAAGCCGCCGGCCCGTTATACCGAGGCCTCGCTGGTCAAGGAGCTCGAAGAGCGCGAGATCGGCCGCCCGTCGACGTACGCCTCGATCATCGGGACGATCCTGGACCGCGGCTACGTCTTCAAGAAGGGCACGGCGCTCGTTCCGTCGTTCCTCTCGTTCGCCGTGGTCAACCTGCTGGAGAAGCACTTCGGCCGGCTCGTGGACTACGACTTCACGGCACGCATGGAGGACGACCTCGACCGCATCGCACGCGGTGAGGCCAAGTCCGTGCCGTGGCTGAAGCGCTTCTACTTCGGTGCGGCCGCCGGTGACGACACGGCCGGTGCCGGAAAGGCCTCCGACGCGGGCAACGGCGACGGCGACCACCTCGGCGGGCTCAAGGAGCTCGTCACCGATCTCGGCGCCATCGACGCCCGGGAGATCTCCTCGTTCCCCGTCGGCAACGACATCAAGCTCCGGGTCGGCCGGTACGGCCCGTACATCGAGCGCGGCGAGAAGGACTCCGAGGGCCACCAGCGCGCGGACGTCCCCGAGGACCTGGCGCCCGACGAGCTGTCCGTCGAGTACGCGGAGGAGCTGCTGGCCAAGCCGAGCGGCGACTTCGAACTCGGTGCGGACCCGGTCAGCGGGAACCAGATCATCGCCAAGGACGGGCGCTACGGTCCGTACGTCACCGAGGTGCTGCCCGAGGGCACCCCGAAGACCGGCAAGAACGCGGTGAAGCCGCGGACCGCCTCGCTCTTCAAGTCGATGTCGCTGGACACGGTGACGCTGGCCGACGCGCTGAAGCTGATGTCGCTGCCGCGCGTCGTCGGCGAGGACGCCGAGGGTGTCGAGATCACCGCGCAGAACGGCCGCTACGGCCCGTACCTGAAGAAGGGCACCGACTCGCGGTCGCTCACCTCCGAGGACCAGCTCTTCGACATCACGCTCGAAGAGGCGCTGGCGATCTATGCCCAGCCGAAGCAGCGCGGCCGGGCCGCAGCCAAGCCGCCGCTGAAGGAACTGGGCACGGACCCGGTGAGCGGGGCGCCGGTGGTCGTGAAGGACGGCCGCTTCGGCGCGTACGTCACCGACGGCGAGACGAACGCGACGCTGAGGTCCGACGACAGCGTCGAGGAGATCACGCCGGAGCGCGGCTACGAGCTGCTCGCCGAGAAGCGTGCCAAGGGTCCCGCCAAGAAGAAGACGGCGAAGAAGGCCCCGGCCAAGAAGGCGACCGCGAAGAAGGCGCCGGCGAAGAAGGCGGCCGCGGCGAAGAAGACGGTGGCGAAGAAGACGACGGCCAAGAAGACGACGGCGGCGGCCAAGAAGACCACGGACAAGAAGGCCGCTTCCGCGGTGTCGACGGAGGAGTGACCTCACGGGGTTTCTGAACGTCGGACGGGCTTTGGACGGGCCGGGGAGGTGTCTCCCCGGCCCGTCCGGCGTTTGTGCGGTTCGGTGGGTTCAGTGGGTTTGGTGGGTTTGGTGGGTTTGGTGAGTTCTGTGGGTCTGGTGGGTTCTGTGGGTTCTGTGGTTCGGCTGGGCAGGTGGGGTGGCTGCTGCAATGGCCGAGACAGGCCGGAATAGCCGGAATGGGCCAACGGGCCGGAGCGGGACCTGCCGATGTCGCCGGAGCTCGGCGGGTGGGTGCCGGGCGGGAGCCGGAAGGTCCGGGACGTACGCGGGGTGGGGTCCTGACGGTCGTATGTTCGGACGCGGCCCCCGGGTACCGGTCTGCTCCCGATAGGCTGGGCGGATGACGCGAGCCGAGCAGCCAACGGTCGTGAGCCCCACCTCCGACACACTTGCCGCAGACTCACGCGAGCGCGCCGTACGAGCCCTGTTGCGTATTCCCCCGCTGAGGCGGTTGTGGAGCGCGCAGCTCGTCGGTGGTATCGGCGATGCACTCGCCCTTCTCGTGCTGGTGCTGCTGTCGCTGCAAGCGGCGGTCCTTGAGGGCTCATTCGGATCCGGATACCGCGGGGCGGCCTTCGCCGTCGCCGCCGTGTTCGGTGCCCGGATTATTTCCACCTTCCTCTTCGGAGCCGTACTCCTGGGGCCGTTGACGACCCTGACGGCGCCGGGCGGGCCGATCGACCGGCGGTGGCTGATGATCGGGGCGGACGGGCTGCGGCTCGCGCTGCTGGTCGTCGCACCCCTGTGGATCGACTGGATGCCCGGCAGGGCACTCATGATGATCCTGATCACCGTCTTCGTCACCGGCGCGGGCGAACGCCTGTGGCGGGTCGCCAAGGAGGGCGCCGCCCCCGCGCTGCTGCCCGCCCCGCCCATCGAGGGCGCCGCGGTCCGCCCGCTGCCGGACCACCTCGACGCACTGCGCCGGCTCTCCCTGCGCACCGACTTCGCCGTCCTCCCGGTCGCCGCCGCCGTACTGCTGGTCGCCACGCTGATCGGGAACCTGCTGGGCTCGGGCCTGCAGTGGTTCTCCTTCCACCAGGCGGCCCTCGGCTCGTACGTCGCGGCCGGGCTGTTCTCCGCCTCCATCTCCACCCTGTACTTCCTGGAACTGCCCGGTTCGGCCACGCCCCGGCCGCGCTCGCCCCTGGAGGGGCTGCGCCGGCCGTCAACCGGCAGCGGGCCGGACAAGGGCCGCACCGGTGCGGCCCCGCTGATCGTCGGCACCTGCGCCGCTGTCGCCGGAGCGATCGCCGCCGCGGGCGCCGTCGCCGTGCTGCACGCCATCGACCTGGGCGGCGGTCCCGCGACCCTCGCGCTGCTGATCCTCGCGCTGACCGGCGGCACGGGTATCGGTATCCGCACCGCCGGCAAGGTGCTGCCGACCCTGTCGCGGCGGCGGCTGCTGTCCCTGGCCACCGCCGTCACCGGAGTCGCGCTCCTGCTGATGGGCCTGGTGCCGGACACGGCGACCGTCCTGCTGATCACCGTGCTCGCCGGATACGCGGCGGGCGTCGCCGCGAACACCGGCCATGTCCTCGTCGACCAGGAGTCCGAGGAATTCCGTCGGGCCCGGACCACCGAACACCTCCAGGCCGTCGTCCGGGTCCTGATCGCGCTCGGCGCGGTCGGAGGACCGCTGCTGGCCGCCGCCATCGGTACGCAGCGACTGACTGCCGGGGACTTCGTCTTCGCGCACGGCGGTGCCGCTTTCGCCTTGATGCTGACCGGTGCTCTGCTGCTGCCGGTCGCCGCGGTCGTGCTCGCGAAGACGGACGACCGTGCCGGAGTGCCGCTGCGCCGTGATCTGCGCGAGGCGCTGCGCGGCGGCGAGCCGGCCGTGGCACCGGCCGCGACCGGCTTCTTCCTCGCCCTGGAGGGCGGCGACGGAGCCGGCAAGTCCACCCAGGTCGAGGCGCTCGCCGAGTGGATCCGGGCCAAGGGCCACGAGGTCGTCGTCACCCGGGAGCCGGGGGCCACGCCCGTCGGCAAACGACTGCGGTCGATCCTGCTCGACGTGTCGTCGGCCGGGCTCTCCAACCGCGCGGAGGCGCTGCTGTACGCCGCGGACCGTGCCGAGCACGTCGACTCGGTCGTGCGTCCGGCGCTTGAGCGCGGCGCGATCGTCATCTCCGACCGGTACATCGACTCGTCCGTCGCGTACCAGGGTGCGGGCCGTGATCTCGCGCCGACCGAGATCGCCAGGATCTCGCGGTGGGCGACGAGCGGCCTCGTACCGCATCTGACGGTGCTTCTGGACGTCGATCCGGAGACCGCGCGGGAACGGTTCACGGAGGCGCCCGACCGGCTGGAGTCCGAGCCACCCGAGTTCCACGCCCGGGTGCGGTCCGGCTTCCTGACACTGGCCGCGGCCGACCCGACGCGCTATCTGGTGGTGGACGCCGGCCAGGACCCGGAGTCGATCACCACGGTCGTACGGCACCGGCTCGACCAGCTCCTTCCGCTCTCCGAGGCCGAGGTCAAGGCCCTGGAAGAGGCACGCAGGGCCGCCGAGGCGGAGGCCAGGCGCCTCGCCGAGGAGGAGGCGGCGCGCAAGGCCGAGGAGGAGCGCCTGGAGCGCGAGCGGCAGGAACAGCTCGCCAAGCTCCGCGCCGAGGAGGAGGAGCGCAAGCGCCGCGAGCTGGAGGAAGCACGCCGGCGTGAGGCCGAACGCGAGGCGGAGGAGGCCCGGCAGCGCGCCGAGGAGGCCCGCCGCATCGCGGAGGAGGAGCGGGCCCGGCTGGAGGCCGAGGAAGCGGCCCGCGAGGTCGAGCAGGCACGGTTGCGCCGCCAGGCCGCGGAGGAGGCGCGGCTGCGCCAGGAGGCCGAGGAGCGGCGGCTTGAGAAGCAGCGCAAGGCTGAGGAGGCGCTGCTGAGGGCCGAGGCGGCACGCCGTCAGGCCGAGGCGGAGGCGGCTGCCGCGGCGGAGACCGCGCGTGCGGAGGCTGCTGCGGCCGAGGCGGAAGCGGCCGAGGCGGAAGCGGCGGAGGCCGAGGCCGCTGCGAGGGCTTCCCGGGCATCCGGGTCGTCCTCGTCGTCCTCGCCGTCCCAGTCGTCCGGGTCGTCCTCGTCGTCCGGGTCGTCCTCGCCGTCCGGGGCGTCCGTGCCGGACAACGAGCTGACGGTGCCGACCCCGATCGTCAACCCGAACGAGATCACTCAGCCGGTGCCTTCCCCGGTGGAGCCGCCGTCCGGTGCCACCGGTTCCCGGTTCCGTTCCTCGCCCGCGCCCTGGCCCTCCGACGAGGCCGAGACGTCGATGATCCCGAAGGTCACCGACCCGTCCGAGCGCTCGGGTGGGCGGGACGCGACAGGTGACATGGACGAGACGACGGTGCTTCCGTCGGTACCGGACGCGGGACGCGAATCCGTGCGGGACGCCGATCCGGCAGGCCGGGTACCGCGGGGCATCTTCCGGGACGAGCGCCCGGGCGGCTCCGTACCGGAGCGCGAGAACGAGCGCACCCGCGAGCTCCCGCAGGTCACCGACCCGCATGCGCCCCAGCCGCCGGCCTCGGACCAGCAGGAGCGCTCCGGCCGGTCGTCCCGGCGGCCCCGCCCCGACTGGGCGGAGGAGACCCCGCTGGACGATCTGCCGACGCTGGCGGACGAACTGCTCGGCGACCACGACGACGAGGGCCCCGCACCCACGGGCCGGGGACGTCGCCCGCGCCGCTGATCCGGTACGCAGAGGGAGTCCTGGGGCGCCCCGGGACTCCCTCTGGCGCCTGCCGGTCCGGCGGTCTGCCGGGATTGTCAGACCCGTCCCCCACAATGGGAAGCCGGATCGACGCCGGATCGACGAGAAGCAGGATCGATGCCGGATCCCTGGATCGACCATGGATTGATCATGGATCGACCCCGGATTGACGACAGTCACGGCGAGCGTCATGGCGAGAGCCCTGACGAGAGCCATGACGAGAGCCACGCAGGGCCGCGCAGCCGTTCCACGGGAGGGCAGCGCGGCCGCACACCACCGGAAGGGCGGTGACCCATGTCCGTATGGGACGACCTGGTCGGCCAGGACCGGGTGCAGGAGCAGCTCGGCGCCGCCGCCCGGGACGCCGACGTGCTGGTCTCCGCCATCGCGGCGCGAGAGCCGGTGCCGTCCGGCTCGAAGATGACCCATGCCTGGCTGTTCACCGGCCCGCCGGGCTCCGGACGGTCCACCGCCGCCCGGGCCTTCGCCGCCGCCCTGCAGTGCACCAGCCCGGACCGCGCCCTGGGCGGGGCGCCGGGCTGCGGTTTCTGCGACGGCTGCCACACCAGCCTCATCGGCACACACGCCGATGTCGACGTGATCCGCACCGACCTGCTCTCCATCGGTGTGAAGGAGACCCGCGAGCTGGTCCGCCGCGCCCAGCTCTCGCCGGCCGTCGGACGCTGGCAGGTCATCGTCATGGAGGACGCCGACCGCCTCACCGAAGGCGCGGGCAACGTCCTGCTGAAAGCGATCGAGGAGCCCGCGCCCCGTACCGTGTGGCTGCTCTGCGCGCCCTCACTCGAAGACGTGCTGCCCACGATCCGTTCCCGCTGCCGTCACCTCACGCTGCGCACCCCGTCGGTCGACGCGGTCGCCGACGTCCTGATCCGGCGCGACGGCATCGACCCGGAGCGGGCCGCGTCCGCGGCCCGCGCCACCCAGGGACACATCGGCAGGGCCCGGCGCCTCGCCACGGACGAGCGGGCCCGTTCCCGTCGAGCGGCGGTCCTCAAACTGCCGCTGCGCGTGGAGGACATCGGCGGCTGTCTCAAGGCCGCGCAGGAGCTGATCGACACCGCCACCGACGACGCGAAGCAGGTCTCCGAGGACGTGGACGTCAAGGAGACGGAAGACATGAAGGCGGCGCTCGGCGCGTCCGCCGGTGGCCGGATGCCGCGGGGCACGGCCGGGGTGATGAAGGAGCTGGAGGACAAGCAGAAGCGCCGCAAGACCCGTACGCAGCGCGACAGCCTTGATCTGGCGCTCACCGAACTGACCGGCTTCTACCGTGATGTGCTCGCCCTTCAGCTGGGCTCGCGGATCGCCATCGCCAATGTCGACGCGCAGGACTCCCTCGACCGCGTTGTCCGCTCGTCCACACCCGAGGGGACTCTGCGCCGGATCGAGGCAGTGATCGCCTGCCGCCGGGCGCTGGATCGTAACGTGGCCCCGCTGCTCGCGGTGGAGGCCATGACGATGGCGCTGCGCGCGGGCTGACGACAACAGCCCAGCGGCTATTGCGGCCAATGCGGCGCAGTGACCACCGCGGCCCAGCGGCCATTGCGGCCCAGCGGGCACCGCGGCCCAGCAGCCACCGCGGCGCAGTGACCATCACGGTCCAGTGACCACTGCGGTCCAGCGACCGCCACCGAATCACCCGAATGAGCAGGGAATCGGGCCAGTCGTCACCCGGCGGCTACGCTCCGGACATGGACACCAGGCGCCCGCTCCGCACTCTCGCCATCGCGCTCGGCACTGCCGGCCTGCTCATCTCCGGCTGCAGCAGTGGAAGTTCCACGACGAGCGGCTCGTCGTCCGGACCGGCGGCCACCGCGTCCCCCGTCCCCGCGGCGCTGCAGACGTTCTACGCGCAGCACCTCAGCTGGCGGGACTGCGGTGTCACCGGATTCCAGTGCGCCACGATGAAGGCGCCGCTCGACTACGCGAAGCCGGACAGCGGCGAGATCAAGCTGGCCGTCTCCCGGAAGACGGCCACCGGGCCCGGCAAGCGGATCGGCTCCCTGCTGGTGAACCCGGGCGGCCCCGGCGGATCGGCCGTCGGCTATCTCCAGAGCTACGCCGCGGTCGGCTACCCCGCCCAGGTGCGGGCCCGGTACGACATGGTGGCGATCGATCCGCGCGGGGTGGCGCGCAGCGAACCCGTCGAATGTCTCACCGGTCCGCAGATGGACGCCTTCACCCAGGTCGACCAGACGCCGGACGACGCCGCCGAGGTCACCGCGCTGAGCGGTGCGTTCGAGAAGTTCGCCACGGGCTGCGAGCAGCGTTCCGGGGAGATCCTGCCGCATGTCTCCACGGTCGATACGGCACGCGACATGGACATGCTGCGCGCGCTGCTCGGCGACGACCGGCTGAACTACGTCGGGGCCTCGTACGGCACCTTCCTGGGCGCGACGTACGCCGAGCTCTTCCCCGCTCGGGTCGGCCGGCTCGTCCTCGACGGTGCGATGGACCCGTCGCTCCCGTCGGTCGAGATGAACCGCGACCAGACCGCGGGGTTCGATACGGCGTTCCAGTCCTTCGCCGGGGACTGCGTGAAGAAGGCCGACTGCCCGCTCGGCACCACGTCCGCCTCCGATGCCGCGAACAGGCTGAAGCAGTTCTTCGCCGGCCTCGACGCCAAACCGATCCCCACGGGTGAGTCCCGCATGCTCGGCGAGTCCCTCGCCACCACGGGGGTCATCGCCGCCATGTACGACGAGGCGGCATGGCCCCAGCTCCGGGAGGCGCTCACCACCGCCCGGGCGGGTGACGGTTCCGGCCTGCTCGCCCTGGCGGACAGCTACTACGAGCGCGAGCCCAACGGCACGTACGCGAACCTGATGTACGCCAACGCGGCCGTGAACTGCCTCGACCTCCCGCCCGCCTTCGCCTCCGCCGAGGCGGTCACCGAGGCGCTCCCCACCTTCGCGAAGGCCTCCCCGGTCTTCGGCAAGGGGCTCGCCTGGGCCTCCCTGAACTGCACCTACTGGCCGGTCCGCGCCACCGGCACCCCGCACCGCATCAAGGCCGAGGGCGCGGCCCCCATCGTGGTGGTCGGCACCACCCGGGACCCGGCCACCCCGTACAAGTGGGCCAAGTCCCTGGCCGGGCAGCTCTCCTCCGGGACCCTCCTCACCTACCAGGGCGACGGGCACACGGCGTACGGCCGCGGCAGCCACTGCATCGACACGGCGATCAACACGTACCTCCTGGAGGGCACCCCGCCGAGCGACGGCAAGAAGTGCACCTGACCCCACCCACCAGGCCGCTGACCTGCGACTACACCCCGGCGACAGGGCGGTACGGAGCACTCCCGGAAACTGTGTAGACTTGGGCCCGCTGCTGATCGCACCATGGTGCGACAGGGCGTGCCGCCTTAGCTCAGTTGGCCAGAGCAACGCACTCGTAATGCGTAGGTCTCGGGTTCGAATCCCGAAGGCGGCTCGGAATTACCCCAGGACTCACTCGCCGTGACCTGGGGTTTTTTCATGCCCTTTGCCCTGCTGAACCCAGATCGAGAACCCAGATCGCCCCTCGCAGGCTGTCCGGTGGCCGACTGGTGGCCAAACGTGCAAATGGCGTGCAGCGGCGGTGGTCAAGAGCGACGATGGGGGTGGGCGTATGGCGGTCTGGCCGTTGTTCCGTTCCTACAAGGCGTTACCGTGTCTCACGGCCTGGGGGAACACCAGTACAGCAGTGTTACTGGGTGTTCTCCCTGGAATGCTTGTCCCTGCTGGGGGACCCAATGACCGATCCGACTGAACCGCAGGACCCCGATGAGGCCAAGGGCATCGCGGGCCAGATCCCGGCGCCGGCTACCGTGCCCGCCCAGGGTGCGAAAAAGGCGAAGCGTCCGTCCCCGCGACCGGACGTCTTCTACACCCCGGTGTCCAACGGCATGGACTACCTGGTGAGCGTTTTGAAGCACCTGACGGAAGGTGAGACGCCTCCGAGTGCCCGAGACCTCCCGTCCGGAGTGTCCTGTCGGGCCGCACCTGGCGCGATCATGAGAACCGCGTCGGCGAGCTGTCCGCCTGTCGTGGTCATCGGGGCTGCCCCGGGGTGAGCGTCGCCGAGTGCCACGAATTCCACAGCTGCGTGTAGACGCCGTCCGAAGCGAGGAGTTCCGTGTGGCTTCCGCGCTCGACGATGCTGCCGTCGTCCATGACGACGACCTGGTCGCTGTTCTGGGCCGCCCACAGGTCGTGGGCGATCTGGATGACGGTGGTGTCCTGCAGGACGGTCGGAAGGAGCATCGCGAACTGCTTGGACTCCTCCTCCGACAGACCGGCGGTGGCCTCGTCCAGGATGAGCGCCCTCGGCTGCATCAGGACCAGCCGGGCGAGGGAGAGCTGGCGCGCCTGAGCAGGGGTGAGGGTGTGCGCGTCCGCGCCCAGCCGGGTCTGCAGCCCGTCGTCCATGGACGTGACCCAGCCGTCGGCACCGACCGCCTCCAGCGCGTGCCTGACGGCGGCTTCGGAGGCGTCGGACCGGGCCAGCGTCAGGTTGTCGGCGATCGTGCCACCGAAGACGTGGTCCTCCTGCGTCATTAGGACGACGTCGAGGCGGGTGTCGTCGGAGCCGCCGGCGCCCGCCACGCCGATGCTGCCGGACGTGGGAGTGAGGATTCCGGCCAGGAGAAGGGCCAGCGTGGTCTTCCCTGCCCCGGACGCGCCCACCACGCAGACGCGCTCACCCGTGCGCACGGTCAGGTCGATGTCGTTCAGCACGTTCGTGCCGTCGACGTAGCCGAAGGAGAGCTGCCGGACGCTCAGCGCCTCGTGCTGTTCCAGCGGCGTGCGCCCCTTCGGGACGACGTGTTCCGGAGCGGCGGAGTCTCCCACGACACCGAGGATGCGGCCGAGCGCCGCCCTGGCCGGCTGGGCCTCGCCGAACCAGTAGATGAGGTCGTCCAGCGGGGAAAGGATGGCCCGCATGTACAGCGCGATCGCCGCGACCTGCCCCACCTCGGCGCTGCCGCCGCGGACCAGCCACGCGCCCCAGCCCACCACGACGAGCAGCGGGAGGTGGTATCCGACCTGGATGACGGGGAAGGCACGCTGTTCGAGGCGGATCGGCCCGCGCGCCGTCTCGGCCGCGCGCGCGACGACTCGCGAGGCGGAGCTCTTCCGGACCTTCTCCAGCTTCAGCGTCTCGATGACCTCATGGCCTCGTACGGACTCCGTGACCTGGCTCGACACGGCTGCGCGCGCCTCCAGTTCGTCGCCGTACACCTTCTCCGAGCGGCGGACGTACCACCGGGTCGCGAGGATCATCGGCGGGAACCCGACGAGGCATCCCAGCGCGAGCAGGGGGTTGATGACGAAGGCGCAGCCGAGGGTCATGGCCGTCGTCACCGAACCCACGATGGTCTCCGGGAGACCGGTGCGCGTCACTTCCTGCAGGGCGTCCATGTCGGAAGTGGAGCGCGACAGGATCTCGCCCGCGTCGGCCCTCTCCACCCGGCGCAGCGGCATGGCGAGCAGACCGGTCAGGAACTGCATGCGGAGGAGGGAGAAGACCCGCTCGCCCAGGACGAACGACCACTTCGCGGCGGTGAACTCGAGTACGGCTCCGACGAGCAGCGCCACAGCGATCACCGTGGCCCACTGCAGGAGGGAGAGTTCCTGGTGGGCGGAGACCTTGTCGATGATCTCCCCCAGCACCAGGGGCGGGATCAGCGCGCAGACCGTCGCCCCCGCGTGGACGAGGACGATCGCGGTCAGCCACCCCTTGAACCGGAGAAGGAGCTCCTGGACTCTGCGCTTCACGGTGCGGGCGTCCGCCACCGGCAGGGTGTGGGTGAGGTCAGACACAGGTTTCCTCCTGAGTGCGGAGCACCTGGTCGGCCACGGCACGGAAGGCGCCGCTGCGCGTTACTACCAGGGTGGTGCGTCCTTGGCGGTACCGGGCGATGCGTCGGGCGACCTCGACCTCGGTCACCGCGTCGAGAGCCGTCGTCGGCTCGACGAGTACCAGCATGGGGGGCTCGCCGAGCAGCGACCGCGCCAGGATCAGCCGCTGCCGCTGGCCGCCCGACAGGCTGCGCCCGTCGGCGTCGATGTGCGTCTCCAGGCCGTCCGGCAGGCGGTCGATGACATCGGTGGCGCCAGCCGCCCACAGGGCCGCCCGGAGGTCCTCCTCGCTGTGGCGGGACGCGGGGTCCAGGACCTCGCGGGCGCTGCCGGAGAACATCGTGGTGCGCGGGCCGTGGTAGCGCAGAGCGGCCCGCAGGGTGGAGAGGTCGTACTCCTGCAGGGGGTGTCCGCCGAGGAGGACCAGTGCCGCGGAGTCCGACGTCATTCCGGTGAGCCGACGGCCCAGTTCCTCGGTCGTGTCGGTGGCGGATCCGGGTATCAGCACGCTGAGCCCGCCGTTCGGCACGCACAGTCCCGTCGTCCGGTCGACGATGTCCGCGTCGGCCGGAACGGAGTCGAGCCGGCCGGGCCAGTCGCCTTCCGGTATGTCGATGATCTCCGTGATGTTCTTCGCCGCGACCCGTGCGCTGCTGTGCAGGCCGTTGTAGCCGGCCGCGGTGGAGACGGGCAGGACCAGATAGGCCGAAGCGGCGTAGAACGTGACCAGGTCGGTGGCCGCGATGGCGCCGGACGCCGCGAGGTGACCACCGAGTGCCACAACACCGGTGAGGAGGATGCCCGGCAGCAGGTTGCCCGAGACGAAGAGGAGCGCCTCGGTCTGGGCGACGCTCACCCCCGCCTGCTCGGTCTCCAGGGACGCCTTCTCGAACCGCTTCCGCATGACCTTCTGGGCGCCGATGCCGCGCAGGATGCGCAGCCCCAGGGCGATGTCCGAGCTCAACTCGACGACCTTCCCCAGCAGATCGCGGTGCTTCTCCTGGCGTTCCTCAAGGGGCTCCGCGACCTTCTTCGTGAGCCACATAAAGGTCGGCACGCCCGCGAGGATGAGCAGGGTCACCCACGGCGAGATCCACAGCAGGTAGGTGGCGACGATGACCATGCCGATGATCGAGGCGACGAGCTTGAGCCGGGCGATGGGGAAATTGGTCACCCGGTCGACGTCGTAGGAGACCACCGTGGCGACCTGCGCCTGGTGCGAGGACGACGCCATCTCGCGCGGTGCCCGCGCCGCCTTCTCGCTGATCGAGGTACGCAGCTGCACCGCGTTGCGCACCTTCATCCGGGCGGCGATGGCGTTCCGGGTGACGTTGGCGAAGATTCCGAAGGCGAGGACCGCCCCCAGCCCCAGCAGGGTCGCGATCAGCCGTCCCGATCCCGAATCCAGTGCGGCGCTCAGCGACGCTCCCACGAGCAGCGGCACGGTCGCTTCCGCGGCTGCGCCGGCGAGTGCCAGGACCGCGAAGAGGACCAGGGCTCTGCGCTCGTTGCGACTGAATTCGCGGACGAGATCGCCAAGTTGGTTCCGAGAGGGTTCTCTGGTCATTTCCATTTCACCGCGTTCATTTTGTACCTCTCCTGCAACTTGGCCATGGATGGATAGGAGGCGATGTCCCTCAGAACGTCACAGAACTGGTTCAGGGACGGCCCTCCGAGCGCACCTGCCGCGACCTTGAACAGCGCGTTCCCTTCGGACTTGCGCGGGACTATGAGATCGAATCGTGTGGTCCTGAAGCCGAAGCTGTTGCCGTAGACGACGTTGAGCCGACGCCGTTCGATCTCTTCCTGCACCACCGCCTGGAGCACGGCGTGGTTGTCCAGGGTGTTCTCGCGCAGCTCGCAGACAATGAAGGGGGCGTTGGCCCGGCCGGATCCCTCGGACAGGGACGGATGCGCGAACGACTGGAACACGCCGTCCGTGGCGTCGGACAGCCTCTCCGCCAGCCAGGCGTTGTTTCGGAACAGCAAGCCGCTGTGGACACGGGTCTACTGGTCGTCCAGCAGGAAAGGCGCGTCGAGCGCGGCGACGGACGCCGCCGACGGGCACGCCCCGGTGATGCCCCTTGCCGCCTTGATCGTCTCTTCTACGTGCTCCGCGGTCAGCGCCGGGTTCATGGCCCGATCGTGCTGGAAGACGTCCACGACACCGAGGTTGGATATCTCCAGGCCCTGCTGGTCGAGTTTCAGACCCGAGCGGACCTCCACCACCAGCGGGGCACCGGACGGGGACACCAGCGCGTCCACGAACGCGCCGGTCGGCCAGGTCGGCGAGGCCAGGGTGGTGTCGACGACGACGATGGGAGTATGCGCGGGACCGCGGCGCCACCCGTTCACCAGCCGGCTCACGTCGAGTGCGTCGAGCGACCAGTTGTACCGGATCGGCTCGATCAGAACGACGTCGGAGGCTTCTGGACCGGACCACACCGCGTCGAGGTCGTGGGGGGCCACCTTGCGCGTGCGCACCGTCGCGCCCGAGAGATATTCCAGAAGCGCGCCGGTCTCGAAGTAGTCTCCCCAGAAATCGACGCGCATCGGCTTCTCTTCCGAGGGCTTCAGCATGTAGGTGAGGCTCTGGAGGATGTTCGTTATCGCGGCCATGCCGCTGCTGAACGCGACCGTCCGGCGACGCCAGCCACCGGACGGTTCACGGCCCCGACTCGCCAGCTTCTGTTCGAGCGCGTCGACGGGAAGACTGCGCTCGTAGGCGAGGTGGAGCCGCTGACCGTCGGGCAGCGTGCGAGGCTTCGTGAGGTCCGGAGACCGATAGAACCCTTCGTCCATGAGGTGCCCGCGTCGTAGGAGCAGCGTCCGCGTGCGAGCGGCCGCCTCGACCAGATGGCGTTCGACCGAGAGATCGTCATGGTCGCCGAGGTCGATCCGGCCGACCGACTCGGCGTGCGAGGTCCATTGCGTGCGGTCGTCGCCCCCTTGGTCGGCTGCCAGGCCGGCCATTTCGGAAAGGAGATCACGCTCCAGGGCGAGCGCTTCGGAGACGGTTCCCGAGACAGTGCTCATCAGATTCTCTCGATCTGCCCCGATGCGTACACGTACTCCTGAGGCAGGGGGAGCCGGTTGAAGTTGCGCGAATTGGTCATGGTGTACGCGCCCGATGTGGTGATGACGATGCGGTCGCCCCGGTTCATCCCGGGCAGCGGAACGGGGTGCCGGGGGCCGAGCGAATCCGCTCCGAAGAAGTCGTGCTCGTACAGAGTTTCACCGGCGATCAGCGTGGGACGCAGGACCTCGTTCTCGTGGCGGGGGGCCAGAGGGATGAACTGCGGCTTGTGCCACGGAGAGAAGTTCCACGCCGAGGCGTCCACGGTGAGCACGTCCGCCTGGAAGGACGGATGCCCGTGCTCGGCGGAGCGGACCGTCGCCAGGAGGTAGCCGTGGAACGAGAGGATGGCCGCACCGGGTTCGACCAGGATCCGGATCCTCCGGCCCGTCCTCCGCTCGAAGTCGTCCAGGTCGGCGGCGACCGAAGCCCAGGCCAGCTTGGCCTGCTCACGATCCGCGTACAGCGCGAAGAAGCCTCCGCCGAGGTCGATCTCCTCGATGCTCGGGTACGCCTCTGCCACGGCTAGCAGGTACCGCGCCTTGTAGGTGAGGTGCTGCGGGGACATCTGGCCCGTGTGGGTGTGCAGCCGGGTCAGCCGGCACCCCGTGCGGTCCAGGATCTCCTTGAGGCGCGCATCGGTCGCGAACGCGCCGAACCGGCTGCCGCTGCCGAATGTGGCGATGTTGTGCAGCGACTTGGGGAGGGGAACCCGCAGCCTGAGCCCGACGGCCTTCCCGGGCCGACCGGTGCAGAACTCGTCGAACTGCTCCATGGACGTCGCGTCGGCCATCACTCCGTGCTCCTCAAGGAGCGGAAGCTGCTCGGCCGTGAACGACGGCCCCGTGGCGATGCCCGCGCCGATGCCGACCGTACGGCCGACGCCGGTTATCAGTGCGAGGGGGCGGGGCGAAGCGCTGTCGGGGGATTGCCGTACGGGCTGCGGCTGTTGTTCGGCTGTCGTCACAGGTGGTGATCCTTCTTCACGGGCGCGCCGCCCGCAACAGCATTTGGAACCGAGGGGCTCAGCGTCGGCGGCGCAGCACCGCGGCGCGGACCTTCAGCGCGGTCGCGGCGGGAACCGGCCCGCAGGGCAACCAGATCGTGAGCAAGCCGGCGACGGTCACCATCACCCTCAGCAACCCGCGGCCCCCGCACCACAAGCCCCCGCATCACAAGCCTCCGCACCAGAAGTCCTATGGCCAGGACGGAACGGACAGCCTGGAGCAACTCTGACGGCAGGTCGCGAGGGGGACCGTCGCCCGGCCTGCACCTAGCGGCGGCCGGATCTCACCCCGACAGCACCGCGACCAGGGCCGACGCCTCCCCGATCAGGGCCAGTTCGGCCGGGCTCATCGTCGGATTGGCGGCGCGACGGGCCGCCGCGGCGGCGAGGTGGCGGGCCGGGATGCCGTCGTCGGCGGCCAGGAGGGGCATCAGGGTGTCCAGCAGCGCGCGGGCGCCCGCCGCCGCCGGGATGTGGGGATCGACCGCGACCTGGGCCAGGATCAGCGCGGTCATGGCCCGGTCCAGGGCGGGCGGTCCCTCCTCGGTGTTGCTCCAGTCGATCACCACGGGGCCGTCGGCCGTCAGCATCACGTTGCCCGGATGCAGGTCGAGGTGGAGGATCCGGTCCTCGGGATCCGTCGAGAGCCGGGCCGGGACGGTGTGCAGATCGGCGAGCAGGCCCGCCAGCATGGCGGAGCCCTCGCCCCCGCCGAGCTCGCCGGAGACCAGGGACTCCAGCATCGTCGGACCGGTGAGACGTTGCAGGACCAGGTCGCCGGGACCGGCCGACGCGGGCAGCGGACCGAGCCGGGGGACCGGGTAGCCGGACGCCGAGAGGTAGGACATGACGGGCATCTCGCGCCCGGCGTCCAGCCCGAGGCGATAACGCCGCAGGACCCACTGCTCGTCCAGCTCGTACACGTCGGCGGAGCGTCCGGTGCCCAGCAGTTGGCCTATTCGCATGAGGGGAACCTACTCGTGCGGGCGGCGCGTGGGGAGGCCGGGAGCGGGTGTTGCGCCGTATCGCCGCCGGTCACGGCTACCCCATAACGTGGTGCGATGGGGCGGACGGGATCTCATTCGGCCGGGTGCGCGCGGCTACGTTGTCGGCAATTCCCCCGCAACCAAGGAGAGTTCCGTGGAGATTTCCGTGGAGAGATCCATGCTCCGAAGACGTGCCATGGCCGCGTGCGCCGCCACCGTCGCCGTCGGCGCGCTCGCCCTGGCCGGGCTGACCGGCACCGCGTCCGCCGACCCCGCCGCCGCTCCCTCCACACCCGTCGCCGGGGCGGAGGGGCTCTCTCCCGGTCTGCTCAAGGCGATGCGGCGCGCTCTCGGACTCACTGCCGCCCAGGCACGGACCAGGATCGGCGAGGAGACCCGCGCGGCAGCCGTGGCCGCCGGGCTGCGGCACTCCCTCGGTGCCGGTTTCGCCGGGGCGCGGGTGAGCGGTGACGCGGCGGAGCTGACCGTCGCCACCACCGACGCGTCGGACACCGCCAGGATCACCGAGGCCGGTGCGCGGGCCGTCGTCGTCGGCCACAGCCTGGCCGAACTCACCTCGGCCAAGGCAGCCCTCGACCGGGTGACGCTGCACCGGGCGCCGAAGAACATACCCGTCTGGTACGTCGACGTGCGCAGCAACCGCGTCGTCGTCGAAGCCGGCCGGAGCGGAGCGGGCGAGGCCTTCCTTGCCGAGGCCGGGGTACCGGCCGCACGGGTGACGATCAGTCAAACGAATGCACAGCCGCGCACGTTCACGGATCTGCGCGGCGGTGACGCGTACTACATGAACGGCTCGGGCCGCTGCTTCATCGGCTTTTCCGTCAAGCGCGGCACCCAGGGCGGCTTCGTCAGCGCCGGGCACTGCGGAACCCCGGGCGTCAGCACCAGCGGCTACAACCAGCAGGCCCAGGGCTCCTTCCAGGGCTCCACCTTCCCCGGCCGTGACTACTCCTGGGTCGCCGCGAACACCGGCTGGACCCCGCGTCCCCTGGTGAACGGCTACGGCAACGGTGATGTGACGGTCACCGGTTCCACCGAGGCGTGGAGGGCTCGTCGGTCTGCCGCTCGGGCTCGACGACCGGCTGGCACTGCGGCACGGTCCAGCAGCGCAACAGCAGCGTCACCTACCAGGAGGGCACCGTCTCCGGGGTGACGCGCACCAATGTGTGCGCCGAACCCGGAGACTCCGGCGGCTCGTTCGTCTCCGGCAGCCGGGCCGCGGCCACCAGTTCACCGACGCGTCCGGCGCCTTCACCCTCCACGGTCGTGGCGGGGCTGTACCCCGGCCGTACCCGGCACATCCACGTGAAGGCCCAGGCGCCCGGCTCGCGGGTCCTCACCACACAGCTGTACTTCCCGAACGAGCCGCGCAACAACACCGACACCCTCTACGACCCGGCGCTCCTGATGAACGTCCGGACCGTCGGCTCCGGCAAGGAGGGGACCTTCGACTTCGTCCTCGACGGCGCACAGAACCCGACCGACCCGCCGACCGATCCGCCGACCCAACCGGGCGGCAGCTGGGCGGCCGGCACGCTCTACAACGCGGGAAACCGCGTCACCTACGGCGGGGTCGCGTACCGCTGTCTGCAGGCGCACACCGCCCTGGCCGGCTGGGAGCCGCCGAACGTCCCCGCGTTGTGGGAACGCGGGTAGACGAGCGGACCGGCGGGCACCACCGCCGCGCGTGTGCCCCGGGGCTCCTCCCCCCCCGGGGCACACGCCGTACCCGGCCCGGCCCGCTTCCCGGCCGCCGTCCCGGGCATCTCCGCAGTAGCCTGGAATGACGCGAGGTACGGCCCGAGGAGGCCATGTCGCATGGAGATCCTGATCACCGTGGTGGTAGTAGTGGGCATGATCGCCGTGGTGGCGCTCGCCATCCATCTGCTCAACGGACGGCATCGCCACCGGCACCTGGCCGCAGGGCCCCTGGACCATGGACTCGCCGTGTTCCGGACCCCGCCCGCCGGGGGCAGGGGCCAGGACGCGCCGCCCCCGCCGGACAGCCGCTGACCACCACGTCACCGCACGTCGCCACGCGTCACCGCGCACGGTCGCGCGTCACTTCGCGTCCGAGTAGCGCCGCACTACCGCCGTGGTGAACGGGAAGCGCACCGGTGTCTCACCGAAGGCGGTCCGCCCGGCCAGTTCACCGGCCGCCCGGATCGCCTCCACCACCGCCCCGGCCTCCTCCTGCGGACAGTGCACGATCACCTCGTCGTGCTGGAAGAAGACCAGTTCGGCCCGGAGTCCGGCGGCGGTGAGCGACTGGCGCAGGGCGGCCAGCAGCAGCAGCGCCCAGTCGGCGGCGCTGCCCTGCACCACGAAGTTACGGGTGAAGCGGCCGCGCGCACGGGCGTTGGACGAGGCGTAACCGGGCATGAACCGGCCGTCCGCCGGGTGCTCGGAGCCGTCCGCCGGAAGATCGTCGCCCTCCTGCGGCATGCCGGCCTCCCCGTCGTCCCCGCTGCCCACTGCGGGCGGACTGGTCCGGCCGAGCCAGGTCCGTACGAGACGGCCTTCCTCTCCGGCCTTCGCGGCATCGTCCACATAGGCGACGGCGTGCGGGAACCTCCGGCGCAGCGCGGCCAGATTCTTCAGGCCGTTCCCCGAGGTCTGGCCGTAGACGGCACCGAGCAGGGCGATCTTGGCGTGGTCGCGGTCGCCGTGGAAGGCGCGGTCGGACAGCGCGGTGTAGAGGTCGCCGTCGTGGCCGGCCACCTCCATGAGGCCCCGGTCGCGGGAGATCGCGGCCAGCACCCTCGGCTCCATCTGGTCGGCGTCCGCGACGACCAGGCGCCAGCCCTCGTCGGCGACGACCGCCTGCCGGATCACCTTGGGGATCTGCAGTGCCCCGCCACCGTTGGTCGTCCAGCGGCCGCTGACCGCGCCGCCCGGCTGGTACTCGGGGCGGAAGCGACCGTCGCGGACCCAGTCCTGGAGCCAGCTCCAGCCGTGCGCCGTCCAGATCCGGTACAGCTTCTTGTACTGGACGAGCGGCCGCACCGCCGGATGGTCCAGCCCCTCCAGCTCCCAGCGGCGGGTCGACTTCACCTTGATGCCGGCCTGTGCGAACGCCCGCACCACGTCGGCGGGGAGGTCCGGGCGGACCCTGCGGCCGAAGGCGGCGGACACCTCGTCCGCCAGCTCGGCCAGCTTGCGCGGCTCGCCACCGCCCGCGTACCGCTCGCCCAGCAGCTCCTGAAGGACGTCCCGGTGGACGTCGGCCCGCCAGGGCAGCCCCGAACGGTTCATCTCGGCGGCGACCAGCATCCCGGCCGACTCGACGGCCGTCAGCAGGAGCATCCGCCCCGGGTGGTCCGTGGCGTCGTGCCGGGTCAGCTGGTCGGCGTAGACCTGGAGCAGGGCGTCGAAGGTCAGGTCCGCACCGGACCGGGGTTCGAACAGGGAGGACTGGGAGCCGGGCACCGCCGGGCGCGGCGGCGGATCGGCCGGCACCGGGGCGCCCCGCAGGCGGGCGTGGGCGGCGGCCGCCGAGCGCGGTTCGCCGAGCCGGCCCTCGTGTCCCAGCAGGAGGGACTCGGCGGCCTCGATGTCGTAGCAGCGCTCCACACGCACCCCGGCGGCGAGCAGCCGGGGGTAGATCTCGGCGGTCGAGCGCCACACCCAGCGGGTGACACCGGGGCGGGAGCGGACGGCCTCGACCAGATCGGGTTCGGTCACGACCGGGGCGGCGGGCAGGCCGGTGCCGTCCAGCGGGACGAGGCGGGCGCCACCGTTCTCCGTGGGGGACAGGGCCCAGCGTTCGGTCATATGGCCGAGTCTGGCACCCGGGACTGACAGCGAGGCGGCGTGCGCGGGCGGGTCGCAGGCGGGAAGATCGGCAACGGGCCTGCTCCGGGGCCCGGAGCGGCCACCGAAGGGGACAGTCACGATGGAAGCGATCGTTTTCGAGGAGTTCGGCGGGCCCGAGGTCCTGCACCCCGCCCGGGTCGAGGACCCGCACCCCGGTCCGGGGCAGGTACGGGTGAAGGTCATGGCCGCCGGCGTGAACCCGATCGACTACAAGATCCGTCACGGCTGGATGGAGGAGGCCTTCCCCACCTCGCTCCCGGCGATCCCGGGCGTCGAGTTCGCCGGGGTGGTCGACCGGACCGGGGAAGGGGTCACCGGTGTCGCGGTGGGCGACGAGGTGCTGGGCTGGAGCGCCACCGGGTCCTACGCCGAGTACGCCCTGGCCGACGCCACGCTCGTCGCGCCCAAGCCGGCGGAGCTGAGCTGGCAGGACGCGGCGGCGCTGACCATCGCGGCGAACACCGCCCAGCGCGTCCTGGACGAGCTCGCCGTGGCCGAGGGCGAGACGCTGCTGCTGCACGGGGCGGCCGGAGCCGTCGGCTCGGCCGCGGTTCAGCTGGCGGTGGCCCGGGGCGCGACCGTGATCGGTACGGCGTCCGCGGCCAACCACGACTATCTGCGGGTGATCGGCGCGACCCCGGTGGAGTACGGGGACGGGCTGGTCGGCCGGGTGCGCGATGCCGCTCCCCAGGGTGTGGACGCGGTCTTCGACGCGGCGGGGCGCGGTGCGCTGCCGGACTCCATCGAGCTGCGTGGCGGCACCACCGACCGGATCGTCACCATCGCCGACCCGGACGCGGCCACGTACGGTGTCGCCTTCTCCGGGGGCGGCTCCCGGTCCGGGGAGCAGCTGGCCGAGCACGCCCGGCTGGCGGCCGACGGCGAGCTGCGGGTGCAGGTCGAGCAGGCCCTGCCGCTCGTCGACGCGGCCGACGCGCAGCGGCGGAGTGAGGCGGGGCACGTACGGGGGAAGCTCGTCCTCCTTCCGTAACGCGTGGCGTACGACGCGTCACCGTGTGGCGTCGGGGTCGCCCGAAGGTTCGATATCCACAGGCTGTGGATGAAACTCACCGACCCTGCCACGCCTACCCTGACCTCATGGAACCGGTGATCGACCAGGCATTCGCGGCCGCCCTCTACTCGGACGGCGACGCCGGTCTCGACACCGGCGCCTCCCTCGCCGCCGCCGACCCGGCGAGCGACGCCGAGCTGCTGCGGCGCGGCGAGGAGTTCGTCCGGCGCGCCTGGGAACGCGGCTGGCTGCCCGCCGACCTCGTACGGGTCGTCCGTCGCGAACTCGACGAGCACGCCGCCGGTCTGGCCGCCGGACTGATCGCCTCGGAGGTGCGACGCTACGAGCGGCTGCCGCCCCGCTGGCAGTCCCAGCTGGACGAGCTGCCCCCGGCGCCGCCGGCCAACCGGCCCGACCGGTTCTCGTACGCCTCCGCGGTCCTTGGGCTCTACCGGCTGCTCCTGCGGCTGCCCGCCATCGAACCCGTCGGGCCCCCGCCCGGCGCGCCGCGCGACGGGCTGCGGCTTCCGCCCGCGCACGACGAACCCCGCATGCTGACCCGCATCCGGGCCCTGCTGGCCAAGGCGGAGGCGACCGGGTTCCCCGAGGAGGCGGAGGCGCTCACCACCAAGGCGCAGGAGCTGATGGCCCGGCACAGCATCGACGAGGCGCTGCTCGCCGCCCGTACGCACAGCAGCCGCGCCCCGGGCGCCCGTCGGATCGGGGTGGACGCCCCGTACGAGACGGCCAAGGCGATCCTGCTCGACGCCGTCGCCTCCGCGAACCGCTGCCGGGCCGTGTGGAACAGCGATCTCGGCTTCTCCACGGTCGTCGGCTTCGCATCGGACCTGGAGGCCGTGGAGCTGCTCCACACCTCGCTGCTGGTGCAGGGCACGGTGGCGATGACCCGGGCCGAGGCGGGCCAGCGGGCCGGCGGGCGCAAACGGACCAAGACCTTCCGGCAGTCCTTCCTGATGGCGTACGCCCAGCGGCTGGGCCGCCGACTGGCCGACGGCACCGCCCGCGCCACCGCGGAGGCCGACGCCGAGGGCGCCGCGGCCGGCCCGTCCGGCGCGGCGGACCCCGGGCTGCTGCCGGTGCTGGCCGCCCGCGACATGGCGGTCACGGACGCCGCCGAGCGGATGTTCCCGCGGACCACGACCACCCGGGTGCGGGGCGCCACCGACCCGGACGGCTGGACCCATGGGACGGCCGCCGCCGACCGGGCCAGGATGGGCGCGGACGCACCGGAGATCTCCGGCTGAGGCCGGTGGGCGGGCCGGTCCGGTGACGGGGACGCCATGGCGTCGAACCCGACAAGTCGGGCATAGCGGCAAGTGATCCGGTTAGGCTCTGGGCATGAGCTGGCTCCGGGCGCTGAAGGAGACCGCCCGCTCGGGGCTGGTGATCGAGCGGCGGCGCCTCGAACCGCTGATCGCCATCCGAGGCGCGGCCGGTCTGGCCCTGGTGATCGGCGTGAGCCTGGCCCTCTTCGGGCCCGTGGTCG
This sequence comes from Streptomyces brevispora, assembly GCF_007829885.1. NCBI lineage: Bacteria > Bacillati > Actinomycetota > Actinomycetes > Kitasatosporales > Streptomycetaceae > Streptomyces > Streptomyces brevispora. Next base: position 2,659,966 of record NZ_VIWW01000001.1, on the reverse strand, counting down.
CGGCCAGCTCCGCGTTCGGCGCGTTCCAGGCGGCCATCGCCACCTTCCAGCGCAGCTGGCGGCCGCGGCCGGTGCTCGCCCTGGTCTCCGGTGCGAGCCTCGCCGTGTCCACGTTCCTCGGCTATGTCACCGGCTCCCGGCTGCCGCTCTTCATGCTCCTGCTGGTGCTCTGGACCTTCATCGCCGGGCTGGCCTGGGCGGCGGGCCCGACGGGCGGCATCATCGCCGCGTCCAACGTCGCGATCATGCTGGTGACGATCACCCTGCCCACCTCCGTCGCCCAGGCGGCCCTGCACGCGATGATGATCGCCTTCGGCGGGGTGGTCCAGGCGGCGCTGATCGTGCTGTTCCCGGTCCGCAGATGGGGTGCGCAGCGCGACGCCCTGGCCGACGCGCTGGCCGCCGAGGCGGACTACGCCCGCAGGCTGCGCCACGACCCGGTCGCCCACTTCGACCCGGTGCCGCTGATGGAGGCCCGCGACGCGGCCGCCGTCACCCCGCGCCAGGCCCGCCGCCGCCCGGCCGAACTGCGCGGCTCACGCGGGGTCGCCGAGCGGATCAGACCGGTGCTCGCCTCACTCGCGGACCCGGCCATGGGCGTACCGGCCGAGGGCCCGGAGCGCGACCGGGTCCGCGAACTGCTCGCCGCCGCCGGATCGCTGCTCGACGCGGCGGCGAGGGCGATCCGGCACGGCGACCCGGTGCGGCTCCCCGAGCGCGCCGTCGCCGCGCTGAAGACCCCCGACACCGGGGCGCTGCTCACCGGTCCGCCGCTCCGCGCCGCCGACCGGCTGGCCGCCCTGCTCTCCGACGTCATCGAGGCGGCCGAGGGCGACGGCACCAAGGAGGAACGGGCCGACGCCGAGGAGACCGCCGACGCCATCACGGCGGGCCGGGGCCGGCCGTCGACCGGGCGCCACCGGCGTCCCACCCTGCTGCGGCTGGTCCCGGTCGTGCTCAAGTCGATGCGCGGCGAACTGCACCAGGGCTCCCCGATCCTGCGGCACGCCATCCGGATCTCCGTCGTCGCCGCCGTCGGCTACCTCCTCGGCAGCCTGCTGCCGTACGGCCACGGCTACTGGGCACCGATGACGGCCGTCATGGTGATGCGGCCCGAGTTCTCCCAGACGTACTCACGCGCCGTGGCCCGCTTCGGCGGCACCATCGTCGGGGTCTTCCTCGCCACCGCCCTCGTCCAGACCGCCCACCCGGGCGTGGAGCTGTCCGCCGCGTTCGCCGTGGTCTGCGCCCTGCTGATGTACCTGCTGATGCGCACCGGCTACTGGGTCGGGCAGGCCTGCGTCGCCGCGTACGTCGTCTTCCTGCTCGGCATGGCGGGCGACGACTGGTCGCAGACCGTGCTGGAACGGGTCGTCCTCACCCTCGCCGGCGGGCTCCTCGCGATGATCTCGTACGCCGTCTACCCGGCGTGGGAGACCCCGCGGCTGCGCAACCGGCTCGGCGACTGGCTGAAGGCGGGCGGCCGTTACGCCGCCTCGGTCATCGACCAGTACGCCGATCCGGCCGACCGCGGTCACGACGACGTCCGCAGCGCGCTGCTCGGCACCCGTGCGACCCGCGTCGCCTGGCAGGAGGCGGTGGCCAACGCCCAGCACGAACCGGTACGCCACCGCGGTCTCTCGCGCGCCGCCGCGGACGACACCCAGCACGCCCTCTCCCAGTTGGGCCGGGTCGCGATGCTGTTGGAGGCGCACCTCCCGGAGGGCGGCGCCGCCCCCGTACCGGAGGCCGGCCCGCTGGCCGAGGCGCTGCGCCGGGCCACCGAGCGGGGTGCGAAGGCGGTACGGGAGCGGCGGGTGCCGGACTGGGGCCCGGTGCGGGAGGCGTTGAAGGGGTGGGACGAGGCGGAGCGGCAGCGCGGAGGAGGGCCGGATCCGGTCGTACGGAACGGGGCCGGCCTGCTGCTCGAAGCCCTGGAGGAGTTCTCCCGGGGCCTGGACAGCGGCTCGCGGCTCGGTGCGTCCGACGACGACTGAGGCCGGCGGCCGCTGCCTCCGGCCGTCGGTCAACGGCCCTGCCCTTCAGAGCTGTTACGAGGTGGGCAGGCCCGGCAGGTCTTCGAGCGAGGCGGCGTCGGTCTTGCCGAGGGTGTCCTTCGTCCCGTCGGTCCATGAGACGACGACGGTCTTGCCGTCGTTGGACTCGACGGCTCCCGCGGTCCGGCCGGTGTCGCCGTCGGCGCACTTGAGCACCAGCGTCACCTTGTCCGCGCCCTCGGCGCTGCCCGTGCAGACATGGGAGTCGGCCACCACGACGGCCTTCCCGGATGCGACGGACAGCACCACGGCCCTGCCGTCGGTCTTCCCGGCCCAGGCACCCTCCAGCGCCTTGAGCCCGTCGGTGGAGCCGCCGTCCTCGCCGCCCGTCGCGGAGCCGGAGTCGTCGCTGCCGCCGGGTGCCGGGGTCGCGGTGGAGCCGGAACCCTGGCCCGTGTCCCCCTTGTCGCTGTCGCTGCCGCACCCGGTGAGCGCGAACGCGGTCAGCAGGCCGGTGGCGACAACTGCACCGGTACGTACGAACTCGCGCATGTGGAATTCCCCCTGGATGACGAAAGACCCTCCAAGTTACCAGTGAGTCGCAACGGGGTTGGGGAAGTCGGCCCGGGGAATCCGGAGCCGAACAGGTCCGTCGCCCGTCTCTTCCACGAGAAGCTGTAATCAAAGGAACACCGCGCGTGCACGTGCATCTGCTCATGCATCCGCTCATGCATGGGAAATTGAACACAGCTATGATCCGAGGCAGTTGACACTTGCACCTTGCAACTCGGGGAGCGTCCTGTGCACCACGTGTACAACGGCATGGCGGCCACAGAGCTTCGCGGAGTCGCCTGGCAGAAGAGCAGGTACAGCAACTCCCAGGGATCCTGCGTGGAGTTCGCGAAACTGCCCGACGGGGATGTGGCGATGCGGAATTCGCGCCACCCCGACGGGCCGGCGCTGGTCTATACGCCGGCCGAGATAGAGGCGCTGCTGCTCGGCGTCAAGGACGGGGAGTTCGACCACCTCATAGCGGAGGGCTGACCGCCGTCCGGCCGTACGGCACCGTGCTCAGTGTCGCGCGCGGGGTCGTCCGCCCCGCCGACGGTCCGCGCCGCAGGCGGTTCGCGCCGCAGGCGGTCCGTCAAGCCGGGTCGGACAGCCGGAAGAGCGCCCAGACGACCTTCCCGCGCAGCCCCGCGCCGGAGGTGCTCTCCGCACTCAGTGTGGGGGAGTGGTGCCAGCCCCAGCAGTCACTGAACGACTCCACCAGGAAGAGTCCGCGGCCCGACTCCGCGCAGTCGGCGGCCTCGGAGGCCACCGGGCTCGCCTGGCTCGGGTCGCGCACCGCGCACACCAGCCGCGAGGTCCAGCGCATCAGGTGCAGCCGCACGGGCGGGTCCTGGGGTTCGCGCGGGACATCGGCGGGCAGGGCATGCCGCAGGGCGTTGGTGACCAGTTCGGAGACGACCAGTGCGACATCGTCGAACCGCTCGTTCAGATCCCAGCTGGTGAGCGTCGAACGGGTGAACTGCCGCGCCCCGCCCACCGCTTCGTAACGAGCGGGCAGTGTGCAGGTGGCCGACCCGGAGACGCCAGAGGGATCGATGGGGGGAAGCCCCTGCCTTAACGGCTCGAGCATCGTCGATCCATTCGTCCCCATGCGAGGCACTCCCGGGATTCGCGGCTGTCTCGGTACTACGGGTACTCGGGTACAGCGGCACAACACGAACGAGCACGCAGGTGCGCGACGCCCATGGTTCCGAATGCGCCGGGCAGATGCAAGGGCAGATGCACGTGCACGCGCCTGAACTGCCCAACCCCGTGACGGTTCTTGCTCATTTCTTCCTGTGTGGATTTTCGGAGGCTTGGGCAAGTCTTCCCGTTTCCGTAATCGAATGAGTACGGGCTGAAGCGTTTTGATGGCAGAATCCGGCTCTTGGGGTTCAGGGGGAGCCCCGGTGTCCGGGAAGCGATGGGGAGGGCTGGACCAGTGGCGGCAGGCGAATCGAGTGGATCCGTGGTGCGGCGCATCCTGCTGGGCTCACAGCTCAGACGGCTGCGTGACTCGCGTGGTATCACCCGTGAGGCGGCCGGCTACTCCATCCGGGCTTCCGAATCGAAGATCAGCCGCATGGAGTTGGGACGGGTGAGCTTCAAGGCCAGGGACGTCGAGGACCTGCTCACGCTCTACGGCGTCACGGACGAGGTGGAGCGCGACTCCCTGCTCGGCCTGGCCCGCGAGGCCAACGTGGCGGGCTGGTGGCACAGTTTCGGCGATGTGCTGCCGGGCTGGTTCCAGACATACATCGGTCTGGAGGGGGCTGCCTCGCTCATCCGGATCTACGAAGTCCAGTTCGTTCACGGCCTGTTGCAGACCGAGGGCTACGCCCATGCGGTCGTCTCCCGGGGAATGCGCGGCGCCCCCGCGGCCGAGATCGACCGCCGGGTCGCGCTGCGGCTGGAGCGGCAGAAGGCCCTCGTCGCCGAGCGGGCCCCCAGCTTCCACGCGGTGCTGGACGAGGCGGCGTTGCGCCGGCCGTACGGCGGGCGCGAGGTGATGCGCGAACAATTGCGGCATCTGATCGAAATGTCGGAACAGCCGAACGTCACTCTCCAGGTGATGCCCTTCAGTTTTGGCGGGCACGCGGGGGAGAGCGGCTCCTTTACGATGCTGCGATTCCCGGAATCCGACCTGTCGGACATTGTCTATTTGGAGCAGCTGACAAGTGCGCTCTATCTGGACAAGGCCGAAGAAGTCGCCCAGTACGAAAAGGCGATGGTGCGGCTCCACAAGGACAGTCCTGGGCCCGAGGAGAGTCGCGATCTGCTTCGCGGACTTCTCCAACTCTCCTGATATTTCAGTACGATGACACCTCAACAGGAGTCTGCACCTGCAGTAAGGGATCGCATGTCCTTCTTCCACGAGCTGGCCGACCAGTACATCGACGGTGAATGGCGCACCGGCACCGGCTCGTGGGACATCATTGATATCAATCCCTACAACGGGGAAAAGCTCGCCGCGATCACCGTCGCCACCGCAGACGAGGTCGACCGCGCCTACCGTGCGGCCGAGCGCGCGCAGCGGGCCTGGGCCGCCACGAGTCCGTACGAGCGCGGCCGGGTCATGGAACGGGCGCTGCGCATCACCGAGGACCTGGCCGACGAGATCGTCGAAGCCGCCATCGACGAACTGGGCGGCACCCGGTCCAAGGCACGGTACGAGCTGCGCGCCGCCCAGGAGTTCCTGCGCGAGGCCGCCCATCAGGCGTTGCACTCCGGGGGCCGGATCCTGGCGTCCCCGGCGGACGGCAAGGAGAACCGCCTCTACCGGCTGCCCGTCGGGGTCGTCGGCGTCATCAGCGCCTTCAACTTCCCCTTCCTGGTGACGATGAAGTCGGTCGCGCCGGCCCTGGCGCTCGGCAACGCGGTCGTCGTCAAGCCGAACCAGCACGCCCCGGTGGTCGGCGGCGGGCTGGTCGCCAAGATCTTCCAGGACGCGGGACTGCCGGCCGGACTGCTCAACATCCTGGTCACCGACATAGCCGAGATAGGTGACGCGTTCATAGCGCACCCCGTCCCCAGGGTGATCTCCTTCGCCGGATCGGACCGGGTCGGCCGCCATGTCGGCGCGACGGCGGGCGCGCTCTTCAAGCGCACCATTCTCGAACTCAGCGGTAACAGCGCCCTGGTGGTGCTCGACGACGCGGACATCGACTACGCGGTCGACGCGGCGGTCTTCAGCCGCTTCGTCTACCAGGGGCAGGTCTGCATGGCCGCCAACCGGATTCTGGTGGACCGGGCCGTCGCGCCGGAGTTCGCCGAGAAGTTCACCGCACGGGTGGCGGCGCTCCGGACCGGCGACCCGCGTGACCCGGAGACCCAGATCGGTCCCGTCATCAACACCTTCCAGGCGGACGCGCTGACCGCCCTGGTCGACCAGGCGATCGCCGAGGGGGCCACGGCGCCGGTCCGGGGCCGCACCCGGGGCAATCTCGTCGAGCCCACCGTGCTCACCGGACTCCCGGACGACTCCCCGCTGCTCTCCCAGGAGATCTTCGGCCCGGTGGCGCTGCTGGCCACGTTCGACGGAGAGGAGGAGGCCGTACGGATGACCAACGACAGCCCGTACGGGCTCAGCGGCGCCGTGTTCACCGCGGACTCCGAGCGCGGGGTGCGGTTCGCCCGGCGGATTCGCAGCGGGATGTTCCACGTCAACGACGCCACCGTCCAGGACGACCCGCTGGTCGCCTTCGGCGGCGAGAAGAAGTCCGGCTCGGGCCGGCTGAACGGCGAGGCGACGGTGGAGGCCTTCACCACCCAGAGGTGGATATCGATCCAGCACGGCCGGAGCGTTTTCCCGCTCTGAGTCACGCACCGCTACTCTCATCAAAGTTGAGTAGAAAGGGTGGGTGGGCATGTCCGCGATCCGGCTGCTGGTCCTCTGCGCCGTGCGGCAGCACGGCCGGGCGCACGGCTATCAGATCCGCAACGACCTGGAGTACTGGGGTGCCCACGAGTGGTCCAGCGCCAAGCCGGGGTCGATCTACCACGCACTGAAGCAGATGGCGAAGCAGGGCGTACTGCTCGCCCATGAGGTCGCCCCGAGCACGGCCGGCGGCCCGCCGCGTACCGAGTACGAGATCACCGAACGGGGTGACGCGGAGTACTTCACGCTGTTGCGCGCGGCGCTGACCTCGTACGACCAGAAGCTGGACGTGCTGTCGGCGGGCCTGGGCGGCATCGTCGACCTGGAGCGGTCCGAGGCGGTGTCCCTGCTCAAGGAGCGGGTGGCGGGTCTGGGCAGATGGCGGGCGTCGGTCACCGAGTACTACACGCCCGAGGCGGGCCCCGAGTCGATCGGCCACATCGGCGAGATCATGAACATGTGGGTGCACTCGGCGGACGCCGGTGCCGAATGGACGCGTGGGCTGATCGCCCGTATCGAGGGCGGGGCGTACACCTTCGCGGGTGAGGGCGATCCGTTCGTCGGCGTGCTCGCCGAGGGCGAGGAGAACCCGTACGCGACCGGTGTCGCCGATCCCGGGGATGCCCACTAATCAAGTTTGACGAATGCGGTCTGCTGGACGCGGCCGTCGAGTGGAACCCGATGTCGGCGACGGCCACGGCGGTGCACGGACTCTTCGGCAACCCGGGCGGCGGCGGGGACTCCTGGGCCGCCGCCCATGTCGAACTCCTTGCGGTGCTGGGGCGGTTGGAGCTGCTCGCGGTGTTCCTCCCGTCGGCGGTACGGCGGTTCGCGCGGCTGAGCCACTGAGGGGCCGCCCGACTGCCGGTCGGTCTCAGTGGTGGAACGCCGTGGCCGCGCCGTGGTCCCGGCTCGACGGGTGCTCCTGGGCGCGCAGTTCGGGCAGCATCAGCCGCAGGTCCTCCAGCAGCAGCTCCGCGAGGTCCGAGGAGAAGCCGTTGCGGCACACGACCCGCAGCACCGACAGATCCTGCCGGTTCGCGGGGAAGGTGTACGCCGGCACCAGCCAGCCGCGCTCGCGCAGCCGCCGCGACACGTCGAAGACGTCGTACGCCGTCACCTCCGGCGCGGTCGTCAGCGCGAACACGGGGAGCTGGTTCCCCCGGGTGAGGAGCCGGAAGTCGCCCAGGTCCTCGATCTGTTCGGCCAGTCCGCCGGCCACGTCCCGGGACGCCTGCTGCACGGCCCGGTAGCCCTCCCGGCCCAGCCGCAGGAAGGTGTAGTACTGCGCCACCACCTGCGCGCCGGGCCGGGAGAAGTTCAGCGCGAAGGTCGGCATGTCGCCGCCCAGGTAGTTGACCCGGAAGACCAGCTCCTCGGGCAGCTCGGCGGGCGAGCGCCACAGTGCCCAGCCGACACCCGGGTAGACCAGCCCGTACTTGTGCCCCGAGGTGTTGATCGAGGCGACCCGGGGGAGCCGGAAGTCCCAGACCAGGTCCTCGTCCAGGAACGGCGCCACCATCGCCCCGGACGCCCCGTCCACATGGACGGGGACGTCGAGGCCGGTGCGCTCCTGGAGGGCGTCGAGGGCGGCGCAGAGATCCGCGATGGGCTCGTACGAACCGTCGAAGGTCGAGCCGAGGATGCCGATCACGCCGATGGTGTTCTCGTCGCAGAGGTCGGCCGCGGCCTGTGGGTCGATATGGAAGCGGTCGCCCTCCATCGGGACCAGGCGGGGCTCGACCTCCCAGAAGTTGCAGAACTTGTCCCAGCAGACCTGCACGTTCACGCCCATGACCAGATTGGGCCGGGCGGTCGCCGGGTAGCGGTCGGCGTTCCGGCCGGCCCAGCGGCGTTTGAGCGCGAGTCCGGCCAGCATGCAGGCCTCGCTGGAGCCGGTCGTCGAACAGCCCACGGCCTTCGAGGGGTCGGGCGCGTTCCAGAGGTCGGCGAGCATCGCCACGCAGCGCCGTTCCAGCTCGGCGGTGCGCGGGTACTCGTCCTTGTCGATCATGTTCTTGTCGGCACACTCGGCCATCAGCACCCCGGCCTGAGGCTCCATCCAGGTGGTGACGAAGGTGGCGAGGTTGAGCCGTGAGTTGCCGTCGAGCATCAGCTCGTCGTGGACCAGGCGGTACGCGGTGGCGGGCGGCAGCGCCCGGTCCGGCAGCTGGTGCCGGGGTGGCGCGGACTCCATCCCCGCTGTCGGATCGGCCTCTCCGAAGAACGGGTTGAGGGCCAGCCTGCGCTGCTTTGCGGACGGTTCGCTGCGGGATGAGCCCTTGTGGAGTGGCATCGCCGACCTGCCCTTCTCGGTTTCTGGCCGCGAGGCCGTACGAAGACGGATGAACCAGACGATACGGACACCGTGTGCGACCGGCGCGTCGGACGAACCCGGTAGCGGCGCCACCCGCCCGGGTTCACCGCAGCGGCGTACCGTCCTCGTGCAGTTGCATCTGCGGCCGCCCCGTCACCAGCAGCCAGGCCGGCAGTGAGGCGACGCAGAGCAGCGGGAGCAGCGCCGTGTCGGATGCCAGCACCGCGGCCGTGAACAGGCTGAGCCAGCCCTGCCGGGTGATGGCCAGCAGCACCCCGAGCACCCCGCACGTCACCGCGAGCGCCACCGGCACCCCGCCGACCAGGGCGTGGGCGCACAGGCCGAGGGCGGCGCCGGCGAACACGGCCGGGAAGATCCGCCCGCCCCGGAAGCCGCAGGTCGCCGCGATCAGCAGGGCCGCGGTCTTCACCACGGCCATGACCGCGAACTGACCGGCCGACCAGCCGTCCGGATCGGCGGCCAGCTCCTTCACCTCGTCCAGCCCCTTGAACAGGGTGAGATGCCCGCCCAGGGCGCCGAGCAGGCCGAGCAGCAGTCCGCCCAGGGTCAGCGCCAGGACCGGATGCCGCAGGGCGCGGAAGGCACGGTGCACGTAGGGGAAGGCGTACACCGCCGCCAGCCCCAGCACCGCCCCGGCGGAGGCGATCACGGTCGCGGAGAGCAGGTCGCCCCAGTGCGCGCGGGTGTAGTCGGGCAGCGACAGGTCGAAGCTGGGGTGGGCGAGCAGCGCCATGGTGAGCGACCCCGCGGCCCCCGCCGCCAGCGGGCCGAAGAGCCGGTCCCAGAGCGCACCCGGTCCGGGGCGTGAGGCCAGCGTCTCGGAGAGGATCAGTGCGGCGGCGACCGGTGTGCCGAACAGTGCGCCGATGGTGCCCGCGGCGGCGAGCGAGACCCACAGTTCGGCCGGGGCGCCCGGTGCGAACCGGCGGCCCGCCCAGTAGGCCAGCGCGATGTTGGCCGCGGTGATCGGGTTCTCCGGGCCCAGGCTGACCCCGCCCGCCAGCGCCAGGACCGTCACCGCCAGCAGCCCCGGCACCACGCCGGGCGGCAGTGGCGGATCGACCAGGCCCGTGGTCGCCGGATCGGGGCCGGCCCGTCCGGGCACCACCCGGATGACCAGACCGGCCGCCAGCCCGATCGCGGTGAGCATCACGATCATCCACAGCGAGGAGAACCCGCCGATCGACAGCGCGTCGGGCAGTCTCTTCCAGAGCACGTCCTGCAGCCCTTCGGCGAGCAGGCTGATGCCGAGCAGGACGAGGGCCGAGACCACTCCGACGGCCAGAGCGGGTACGAGGAGCGGCAGCAGCCGGCGCGCGGGGGACGGTTCGGCGGAGACAGCGGAGTCGGTGGCCATCGGCTCACCATAGTCAGGCAAAAGCCTTATAACCCTTCAAAAGGGTGATGTTCGGCGGATTTTCGGGGTTGCACCTCACGTCGCGTCAGGGCCCATGCTCGGACGCGTACCCACACGGAAGGGGACGCGGAGTCATGGAGCACTCCGTGGGACAGGTCGCCGGATTCGCCGGGGTCACGGTGCGCACCCTGCACCACTACGACGGCATCGGGCTGCTCTCGCCCAGCGGGCGCGTCGCCGACCCGCGGTTCAAGGCGTTCTACGAGTCGGTGCGAGCGGGTCTGGCCGAGCACCTGCGCGACGCGATCAACGCCAACGCGGAGCGCCAGGAGTAGCCGGGGCGCGCGCTTACGGGGTGGGGCGTGCGCCGATCCCCGTAACGGGGGGTACGCCCCACCTCCGGGTTCGGGGGCGTGCGCCCCGTCCCCGTGGCCGCGTTCAGAGTTTGCTGATCACCGCGGCCGTTCCGTACGCACAGACCTCCGTGCCCACGTCGGCCGCCTCGGTCACGTCGAAGCGCATCATCAGCACCGCGTTGGCGCCCCGTGCCTTCGCCTGCTCGACCAGCCGCTCCATCGCCTGGTTGCGGGTCTCGACGAGCGTCTTGGTCAGCCCCTTCAGCTCGCCGCCGATCATGGACTTCAGGCCGGCGCCGATCTGGCTGCCCAGATGCCGGGAGCGCACCGTCAGGCCGAACACCTCACCGATGACCTGGGTCACCTGGTGGCCGGGTACGTCATTGGTGGTGACGACCAGTACATCGGCCTGTGCCTTCTGGCCGCCGCCGTAATCCTCAATGCCCATGGTGTGGCACCTCCTGGGATCGAGTTTTGCCCCGCTTTGCCCCTCGTGCATCTCCACGGGGGCCAGTGGAACCCGGAGGCGCTCCGCTGCGTTGATAGCTTTGGGCGGCCACGCAGCCGCCATCTACCACATCCTGGAGCCCGGACCCTTGAATACGCTTGCGCTCGGACCGAGCTGGCTGGACCCGGACCATCTCATCGGCCAGTTCGGGCTGATCGGTGTACTGGTCATCGTCTTTGCCGAGTCCGGGCTGCTGATCGGGTTCTTCCTGCCCGGTGACTCCCTGCTGTTCACCACCGGCCTGCTGGTGACGACGGGCAAGCTGCACACCCCGTTGTGGCTGGTCTGCGTCCTTGTCGCGCTGGCCGCGGTCATCGGCGACCAGGTGGGCTATCTCTTCGGCCGCAAGGTCGGCCCGTCGCTCTTCAACCGCCCGGACTCCCGCCTCTTCAAGCAGGAGAACGTCGAGAAGGCCCACGATTTCTTCGAGAAGTACGGCCCGAAGTCGCTGATCCTGGCCCGCTTCGTGCCCGTCGTGCGGACGTTCACGCCGATCATCGCCGGTGTGAGCCGGATGAACTACCGCTCGTTCATCACGTTCAACATCATCGGCGGGGTCCTCTGGGGCGTCGGTGTGACGCTCCTGGGCGCGGTCCTGGGCAAGATCGAGTTCGTGCACCAGAACATCGAGGCGATGCTCATCCTGATCGTGCTGATCTCGGTCGTGCCGATCGGCATCGAGTTCCTGCGCGCCCGCAGCAAGTCGAAGAAGGAAGCGGCGGCAGGGGGCGACGAGGGCCAGGACCCGGCCGCCGGAGGCCGCCGAGGCCGTCACGCCAAGCGCTGACGCCCTTCCCGGGCCCGTCCTTCCCCGGCCCGTGTTGCCGGGATCCTGCTCAAGACGTCAGAAGCCGCGCGTCCGTTTGGCCGCGCGGCGGTTCGCACCGGCGACCGCACCCGGCACCCGCATGAACAGCCGGGAGATCTCGCTTCCCAGATTCACCCCGATGGCGATGGCCCCGGCCGTCGCCACCGCGGTCGACAGCGAGGCGAGCCCCCGGTCCAGCTGGTCCTGCGCGATACCCAGCAGACCGAAGTACGTGGCGGAACCCGGCAGCAGCGGGCCGATCGCGGCCGTGATGAACGGCAGCGACGAGGTGTACCGGTAGCGCGAGAACAACTGCCCGAACAGTCCCACCAGGCCGGCCGCCACCGCCGTGGCCGCCACCGGCGAGATGCCACCGGGCCGGGTCATCGCCCCGAAGATCACCCAGGCCACACCGCCGTTGAGGGTCACCGCCAGCACCGTGGACCGCTCCTGCTGGAGCAGGATCGCGAAGGCCAGGCTCAGCACCATCGACGCCAGGATCTGGATCACCGGCCGGTCGTGCGAGATGAGCCGGGCCTCCGGGTTCAGCTGGGCCCCCAGCTGGAGGCCCCCGTACAGCACCAGCAGCACACCGGTGACGATGCCGATGAAGAAGTACAAGACTTCGAGGAGCCGCGCGGCCGCGGTGATGTAGTAGCCGGTCAGGCCGTCCTGCACCCCCGCCACCAGGGCCCTCCCCGGCAGCAGGGCGAACAGCCCACCGGTGATGACCGCCGACGGCCGGACGTCGGACCAGTGGGTGAGGGTGAGCGCCACGCCCATCGCGGCGGGCGGCATCGCCGCCGCGACGAACTGGTAGAACTCCGGAAGCCCCCGCCCGGCGCACAGCCAGGCCAGCCGGTCCCCGAGCATCGCGCCGATCGCCGCCACCACGAACACCAGGGCGCCACCGCCCACCAGCACCGATGCCGCACCGGCCAGGGCGCCGGCGGACAGTGTGAGCACCCAACCGGGGTACGGATGCCTGTTCCGCCGGATCTCCGCGAGGCGCCGGTAGGACTCCTCCAGGGAGACCTCGCCCTCCTCGGTGGTGATGTCGTCGACGAGCCGGAAGACCGCGGCCAGCCGGGTGTAGTCGGTGCCGCGACGGCGTACGGTACGGCTCGCCGTCACCGGGTCGTCGACCAGCGAGGGCTGGTGCGAGATCGACAGCAGCGTGAAGGTGACCGTCGGCTCGCAGCGGTCGAGACCGTAGCTGCGGGTCACGGCGAACATCGCCGCCTCGACGTCCTCCGCGCCCTCACCACCGGCCAGCAGCAGCTCCCCGATACGCAGCGTCAGGTCGAGCACGCGCGGCACCGCGGGACCCGCGTCGTCGGGCTTCTGGACCGGCTCCGGCGCCGGGCGCTCGGCGACCGGCATCCGCAGCATCGTGCGCATCCGGTCCTGCCAGGGGGCTTCCTTGGTCAGCCGGATCATCGGGATGCCGTGCGCGGGCGTGAAGGCGGGCGGGGAGTTCTGGGCGCTGTAGGTGCGCGGCGGGGCGAAGGCCGAACCGATGGTGTCCGACCCCGATCCCGAGGCCGTTGCGGAACCGGAAGCGGAACCCGCCCCCGAGCCGGATCCCGAACCCTGCGGCTCAGGCGTCAGACCGGACGGAAGAGCGAATTCCGACGTCGGGTGCTCATCCTCGGGCGGCGGCGTCGGCCTACCCACGCCGGAGGGCTGGGAGAAGGCGCTGCGCGCCTCGTCGGACTGGGGCTTCTGGTCCTCTGGACCGCCCTGCTCCGCCACCACTGACCTCACTCAATCTCGGCTGCGCGTCTTCGGTAGCGCTCCTGCCCAGTATCGCCGCGGAGATGGGTACCCACGCGAAACGGGCGGCACACCGGTGAAGGTGTACCGCCCGTCGCCTGCTCGGAGTCGTAAACGGAACCGAAGACGGAACCGCGAACGGAACGTCAGTGCGCGCCGCCCTGCGCCTCGAGGCGCTTGTACGAGTTCTCGATCTCGGCCTCGGCCTCGACACGGCCGACCCAGTCGGCGCCCTCGACGGACTTGCCGGGCTCCAGGTCCTTGTAGACCTCGAAGAAGTGCTGGATCTCCAGGCGGTCGAACTCCGACACGTGGTGGATGTCGCGCAGGTGCTCCACCCGGGGGTCGGAGGCCGGCACGCACAGCAGCTTGTCGTCGCCCCCGGCCTCGTCCGTCATCCGGAACATGCCGATGGCGCGGCACTTGATGAGGCAGCCGGGGAAGGTCGGCTCCTCCAGGATGACCAGCGCGTCCAGCGGGTCGCCGTCCTCGCCGAGGGTGTTCTCGACGAAACCGTAGTCCGCCGGGTAGCTGGTCGAGGTGAAGAGCCGACGGTCCAGACGGATCCGACCGGTCTCGTGGTCCACCTCGTACTTGTTCCGCGAACCCTTCGGAATCTCGATAACGACGTCGAACTCCACGGGTGGCTCCTCCATGATCAACACATACGACTGATGGTTAAGTGTCCCTCACGGAGATGCGTGCTCGCGAAAGGGGCTGGTCAACGGTGGCCGAGCCGGTGAAAAGACCGTCGATCAAACCGTTCGGCAAGCTGATCAGGGCGACCCTCACGGACCACCTGGACCTGCGGAACGGGTTGAGCAACTGGCAGTTCACGGCCGTCTCCGCCGCCCTCGGCCTGGCGCTCGCAGCCGGCGCCGTCCTCGCCGCCGGTCCCTGGGACTCGGGTCAGCGTAAGGCCGAGCTGGACTGGGCAGCCGCCCGGGCCCGTACGGGTGGCGCACATCACGACCCCGCCGCGCCCGACGGACCGGCCCCCGCACCCAGCGCCCCGGCCGTTCTCGCGGCGCTGGGCACCGCCGCCGACCGGTCCGCGCCGGATGCCCCGGACGGCGCGGCGGCCGAACTCCGCGCCGTACTGGGCCCGCTGCTGAAGGACCCCGCGCTCGGCACCCGGCCCAGCGCCGTCGTCATCGACACCGCCACCGGCAAGCGGCTGTACGGCAAGGGGGCCGACACCCCCATGACACCGGCCTCCACGGTCAAGATCGCCACCACGGTCGCGGCCCTGACCGCGCTCGGCCCCGACCACCGCATCCCCACGACCGTCCGGGCCTCCGCGGACTCCCGCACCGTGACCCTGGTCGGCGGCGGCGACCCCACCCTCGACCGGGCGGCCCTGCGCTCCCTGGCCGCCGACACCGCACGCGCCCTGAAGGACAGCGGAGTCCACCGGATCCACCTCCGGTACGACGCCTCCGGCTACTCCGGGCCCGCGCTCCACCCGATCGGCCCCAACGAGAACATCGCCCCGGTGAGCGCCCTGATGGTCAACGAGGGGCGCCTCGACGACACCACCAGCGGACCCGCCCCACGCAGCGGCGACCCGGCCAGGGCGGCCGCCGACGCCTTCGGCGAACTGCTCGGCAAGGCCGGGATCACCACCGGGTCCGGACCCGCGTCCGGCCGGGCGGCCGCGAAGTCCAGGGCCGTCGCCAAGCACCTCTCCGCCCCGCTGTCCGGTCTCGTCGAGCGGGCGCTGACCAACAGCGACAACGACATCGCCGAGGCGCTGGCCCGGCAGACCGCACTGGTCGCGGGCCGCCCGGCGGACTTCAACGGCGGCCGACAGGCCGTCACCGCACAGCTCAGCAAGCTGAAACTGCCGCTGAAGGGCGCGAACTTCGCCGACGGCAGCGGACTGAACCGCCAGGACAAGGTCACCGCCGCCCTGCTCGCCGGTCTCCTCGCCCGCACGGCCGATCCGGACCACCCCGAACTGCGCCCCGTCCTCAGCGGACTCCCGGTGGCCGGCTTCAGCGGCACGCTGAGCGGCCGCTACACGACGAAGTCCGGCGGCACCGGCCTGATCCGCGCCAAGACGGGCACCCTCACCGGCGTCAACACCCTCTCCGGCACGGTCGTCGACGCACACGGCAGACTCCTCGCGTTCGCCTTCCTGGCGTCGGGCACCACCGACCCGTCCGCGGCCCAGTCCGCCCTCGACTCGCTCGCCACCGCACTGGCGGCCGGCAAGCGATAGCCCGGTCAACACCTCACCGCATCAAGGGCCGAGCACGTACGGTTGACGCATGACGAGCATCGGTGGTGCGGGGATGGTCGACTGGAATCTCGCGGTTGCGACCGCGACCCGACTTGTACGGCCGGGGCCGGAGATCAGCCGCGAGGAGGCCCGCGAGGTCGTCGCGGAGCTGCGCAGGCATGCCAAGGCCGCGGAGGAGCACGTCCGCGGCTTCACCCGGATGATCCCGGAGGGGACCGAGCCGGAGGACACCCCGGTCCTGGTCGTCGACCGGGCCGGCTGGATCAAGGCGAACGTGGCGGGCTTCCGCGAGCTGCTGCGCCCCCTCCTGGAGAAGATGGAGGAACGGCGCGGCGGCAGCGCGGGCGGCGCCGTGCTCGGCGCCGTCGGTTCCAAGGTGACCGGCGTGGAGGTGGGGATGCTGCTGTCGTTCCTGGCCTCCAGGGTCCTCGGCCAGTACGAGACGTTCGCCCCCGCCACCCGTGAGCTCCCCGCCTCGGCCGACGGCGGCGGCAGGCTCCTGCTGGTCGCGCCGAACATCGTCCACGTCGAGCGGGAACTGGAGGTCGACCCGCACGACTTCCGCCTCTGGGTCGCCCTCCACGAGGAGACCCACCGCACCCAGTTCACCGCGGTGCCCTGGCTCCGCGACCATCTGCAGGGCGAGATCCAGTCATTCCTCGACGAGACCGACGTCGACCCGGTGACGGTGCTGGAACGGCTCCGCGAGGCCGCCCAGTCACTGGCCGGCGGCCGGCCCGAGGGCGAGGAGGGCGAGGACGGCGGGCGCAGCCTCGTCGAGGTCGTGCAGACCCCCGCCCAGCGCGAGATCCTCGCCAGGCTCACCGCGGTGATGTCCCTGCTGGAGGGGCACGCGGACTACGTGATGGACGGCGTCGGCCCCGAGGTGGTGTCCTCCGTCGGCGAGATCCGGGAGAAGTTCCAGCAGCGCAGGGCGCGCGGCGCGAGCCGGCTCGACCAGGCACTGCGCAAACTCCTGGGGCTCGACGCCAAGCTGCGCCAGTACCGGGACGGCGAACGGTTCGTGCGCGTCGTGGTCGACGAGGTCGGCATGGACGGCTTCAACCGGGTCTGGACCTCGCCCAACACCCTCCCGACGAAGGCGGAGATCGCCAAGCCGGAGGACTGGATCGCGAGGGTGCACCGTAGGGCCGAGTCATGATCACGGCGCGAACAGGGGCTCGCAGCCACGGACGAACGCGCCGGTAATCACCCATCCGAGGGACCGTAGGGGCATGGGAAGGCGTGCAATGCTCAATGAACGGCATTGCTCTGTCACCATCGACGCACTCTGAGTGACGGCACTCTTTCCTGTCCCGGCACTCCGACGCACCTCTCCGAAACTTCACGAAGGGCACCGGACATGGGTCCCCATCCTGCGGTCGCGGCGATACGCCTGGCGGTCCGCCGCGTACTCCACGACGTCATCGCCGACTTCGCCGATCAGACCGAACGCACCACGCACGCCGAACGCACCACGCACGCCGGACGCGCCCCGCACCCCGAGCTCGCCGGAACCGGCGGGCGGCGCGCCACCCTCCCCGAACGCCCCAATACCCCCCTGGTGCTGGTGGCATGCTCCGGCGGGGCCGATTCCATGGCGCTCGCCTCGGCCCTCGCCTTCGAGGCCCGCAAACTCGCCGTCCGGGCCGGCGGCATCACCGTCGACCACGGCCTCCAGGACGGCTCCGGGGCACGCGCCGCCGAGGTCGCCGACCGCCTCACCGCCATGGACCTCGACCCGGTCGAGGCCGTCGCGGTGCGGGTCGGCCACGACGGCGGGCCCGAGGCCGCCGCCCGCGACGCCCGCTACGCCGCACTGGACGCGGCGGCCGAACGCCACGGCGCCGCCGCCGTCCTGCTCGGCCACACCCGCGACGACCAGGCGGAGACGGTGCTGCTGGGCCTCGCCCGCGGCTCCGGCATCCGCTCCCTCTCCGGCATGGCCGCCGCGTCCGGCCCGGCCGGCCGCTACCGCCGCCCCTTCCTCCAACTCGACCGGCAGACCGCCCGCAAGGCCTGTCTGGTCCAGTCCCTGCCCGTCTGGGACGACCCGCACAACATCGACCCCGCCTACACCCGCTCCCGGCTGCGCCACGAGGGCCTGCCCGCCCTGGAGAAGGCGCTGGGCAAGGGAGTCGTCGAGGCCCTGGCCCGTACGGCCCAGCTCTCCCGCGACGACGCCGACGCCCTGGACACCTGGGCCGCCGAGGCCGACCGTGACGTACGCGACGACGCGGGCCGGCTGGAGTGCGCCAAGCTCTACGCGCTGCCGTCCGCCGTCCGCCGCCGGGTACTGCGCCGGGCGGCCATAGAAGCGGGCTCACCGGCCGGTTCGCTCTTCGCCCGGCACATCGAGCAGGTCGACCGTCTCATCACCGGCTGGCGCGGCCAGCAGGCCATCAACCTGCCCGGCCGCGTCGAAGCCCTGCGCCAGGGTGGCAGACTGGTGATTCGGCAGAGCTGACGCACAAGCGGCTGACATGCAGGCGAGCGGCCGCGCAGGTCCGGGTCACCACCCGGACCCGGCAGGCAAAGAAAGAGACGCGGGTGAACGAGAAGGACATGGGTACCGACCTTCAGTCGGTGCTCCTCACCAAGGAAGAGATCGACGCGAAGCTCGTCGAGCTGGCCGCGAAGATCGACGCGGAGTACGCGGGCAAGGACCTGCTCCTCGTGGGTGTCCTCAAGGGCGCGGTGATGGTCATGGCGGACCTGGCACGCGCCCTGTCCACCCCCGTCACCATGGACTGGATGGCGGTCTCCTCGTACGGCGCGGGCACCCAGTCCTCCGGTGTCGTCCGGATCCTCAAGGACCTCGACACCGACATCAAGGGCAAGCACGTCCTGATCGTCGAGGACATCATCGACTCGGGTCTGACCCTGTCCTGGCTGATGTCGAACCTGGGCTCGCGCGAGCCCGCCTCGCTGGAGATCTGCACCCTGCTGCGCAAGCCGGACGCGGCGAAGGTCGCGCTCGACTGCAAGTGGGTCGGCTTCGACATCCCCAGCGAGTTCGTCGTCGGCTATGGGCTGGACTACGCGGAGAAGTACCGCAACCTCCCCTTCGTCGGCACCCTCGCCCCGCACGTCTACGGCGGCTGACCGCGGTGCGGCGCAACCCGCGCCGTCTGCGGGGAACCCTCACCGATTTCCCGCCGTTGAGCCTTCGAAGGCGGGTTTGACAGACGTCCTCGGCGGTCCTCGGTGACAATGCTGGGGTACCGTCCGAAGAACAGTCTTTACTCACACGCAGCATTTACCTACGGGCAGGAGGGACGGGGCGACTTCGCTCCGTATGGATGGACGTGAAGCGATACTTCCGTGGGCCGGTCATGTGGATCGTGCTGGCCGTCCTCGCCGTGGTCGTGTTGATGCAGGTCGTCGGCTCGTCCGGCGGCTACAAGACGGTGGACACCGGCAAGGTGATCCAGGCGATCAGTAAGAACCAGGTGGAGCAGGCCAAGCTCACCACCGGTGACGATCAAATCCTCAAGATTGAGCTGAAGCCCGGCCAGAAACTCTCCGGCGAGTCCGGCAGCAAGTTCCAGGCGAGCTACATCGGCAACCAGGGCGTCGAGCTGGCCGACACGCTGCAGAAGAAGTTCGAGAGCGGTGACATCGAGAAGGGTTACACCGTCTCGCCGTCGAAGCAGTCCCCGTTCGTCTCGATCCTCTTCTCGCTGCTGCCCTTCGTGCTCATCGTGGTTGTCTTCCTGTTTCTGATGAACCAGATGCAGGGTGGCGGCTCCAAGGTCATGCAGTTCGGCAAGTCCAAGGCCAAGCTGATCACCAAGGACACCCCGAAGACGACGTTCGCCGATGTGGCGGGCTCGGACGAGGCGGTCGAGGAGCTCTACGAGATCAAGGAGTTCCTCCAGGAGCCGGCGAAGTTCCAGGCCGTCGGCGCCAAGATCCCCAAGGGTGTCCTGCTGTACGGGCCTCCCGGCACGGGCAAGACGCTGCTCGCACGCGCCGTCGCCGGCGAAGCGGGCGTCCCGTTCTACTCGATCTCCGGTTCCGACTTCGTCGAGATGTTCGTCGGTGTCGGTGCCTCCCGAGTGCGTGACCTCTTCGAGCAGGCCAAGGCGAACGCTCCGGCGATCGTCTTCGTCGACGAGATCGACGCCGTCGGCCGGCACCGCGGTGCCGGTATGGGCGGCGGTCACGACGAGCGCGAGCAGACGCTGAACCAGCTGCTCGTCGAGATGGACGGCTTCGACGTGAAGGGCGGCGTGATCCTGATCGCCGCCACGAACCGGCCGGACATCCTCGACCCGGCGCTGCTGCGTCCGGGCCGCTTCGACCGGCAGATCGCCGTCGACCGGCCGGACATGATCGGCCGGCTGGAGATCCTCAAGGTCCACCAGAAGGGCAAGCCGGTCGCACCGGACGTCGATCTCGGCGCCGTTGCCCGTCGTACGCCCGGTTTCACCGGTGCCGACCTGTCGAACGTGCTGAACGAAGCGGCGCTCCTCACGGCGCGCGGCAATCTGAAGCTGATCGACAACAACATGCTCGACGAGGCCATCGACCGCGTCGTGGCGGGCCCGCAGAAGCGGACCCGGATCATGTCCGAGAAGGAAAAGAAGATCACCGCGTACCACGAGGGCGGACACGCCCTGGTCGCGGCGGCCTCACCCCAGTCGGACCCGGTCCACAAGATCACGATCCTCTCCCGCGGCCGCGCCCTCGGTTACACGATGGTGCTCCCGGAGGAGGACAAGTACTCCACGACGCGCAACGAGATGCTCGACCAGCTGGCTTACATGCTGGGCGGGCGCGCGGCCGAGGAGCTGGTCTTCCACGACCCGACCACCGGCGCTGCGAACGACATCGAGAAGGCCACCGCAACGGCCCGCGCGATGGTCACGCAGTACGGCATGACGGAGCGGCTCGGCGCGATCAAGTTCGGTGGCGACAACACCGAACCGTTCGTGGGCCGCGAGATGGGTCATCAGCGCGACTACTCGGAAGAGGTCGCCGCGCTGGTCGACGAAGAGGTCAAGAAGCTCATCGAGACCGCGCACAACGACGCGTGGGAGATCCTGGTCGAGAACCGAGACGTTCTGGACGCACTGGTTCTCCAGCTCCTTGAGAAGGAGACCCTCGGCAAGGCGGAGATCGCCGAGATCTTCGCTCCGATCGTCAGGCGCCCGGCCCGTCCGGCATGGACCGGCTCCGCCCGGCGCACGCCGTCCACCCGGCCTCCGGTGCTCTCCCCGAAGGAGCTCGCCCTCACCAACGGCGCCACCACGGCGAACGGTTCCTCCGCCGCGGACGTTGTCCCGGCCACGGAGTCGATCCCCGAGGAGCGTCCCGAGAGCTAGAAACCGACCCGTGCGACCCCCGTCACAGGGGGTTCGACCGGGCCCGGAATGGATGCCGCGCCCTCCAGGTTTAGCCTGTGGGGGCGCGGCTTTCGTATATCTGCGCGAATGTCCACGCAGCTGACAGCTCAGAGGAACGAGGCACAGATGACCGACCCGGTGACGCTGGACGGCCAGGGTTCGATCGGCGAATTCGACGAGAAGCGGGCCGCGGCGGCCGTACGCGAGCTCCTCTTCGCCGTGGGGGAGGACCCCGACCGGGAGGGGCTGCGGGAGACGCCGGGACGGGTGGCGCGGGCGTACAAGGAGGTGTTCGCGGGTCTGTACCAGGCGCCCGAGGACGTCCTGACGACCACGTTCGACCTCGGCCATGACGAGATGGTGCTGGTCAAGGACATCGAAGTGTTCAGCACCTGTGAACATCATCTGGTGCCGTTCCACGGGGTGGCGCACGTCGGGTACATTCCGGCCGTCAGCGGCAAGATCACCGGCCTGTCGAAGCTGGCCCGGCTGGTGGACGTCTTCGCCCGGCGTCCGCAGGTCCAGGAGCGGCTCACCACCCAGATCGCCGATTCGCTGATGACGATCCTGGAGCCGCGCGGCGTCGTCGTCGTCGTGGAGTGCGAGCACATGTGCATGTCGATGCGCGGGATCCGCAAGCCCGGTGCGAAGACGCTGACCTCGGCGGTACGCGGACAGCTCCGTGACCCCGCGACGCGCGCCGAGGCCATGAGCCTGATCATGGCGCGCTGACGCGGCCGGTGCCGGCCCGTCCGCGCCCGTCCCGATCCACGCACGAGGGCCGGCGGATCCTGGGATCTGCCGGCCCTCAAGTCGTCTCAACGCTTTGCGGCGGACCGGTCAGGGGCGGACCGGTGCGGGGCGGTGGGCTATGCCCCCGCCGCGTTCTTGTTGTCGTCCTCGTCGTCCGGGAGCTTGCAGACGCGCTCCAGGAACAGGGCCGCCGCGATCACCGCGATGCCGGCCAGGACCGCGAAGCCGGCGTAGATCGCCTGGTCGCGGCGGGCCGGCATGTCGAGGGAGCCGAGCAGGAAGACGCCCGTGCCGCCGTACATTCCGGACACCAGGGCGACGACGAGGGCGCTGGCCTGGCCGAAGACCACGGCACGGGCCGCCATCAGCGGTTCGACGCCCTTCGCGCCCGGGCGGCGCTCCCGCTGGGCGCGCAGCCGGGAGCGGATGGAGAGGGCCGTCGCCAGCAGGACGACGGCGATCACCGCGAGCACGATGGGCGCGGCCAGCGGCACGCCCGGCAGGGTGCCGAGGGAGTCCCAGAGGCGGGCGCCGCCCCAGGACAGCACCCCGGCGGCGGCGAAGATGCCGGCCAGTACTCCGAGCCGTAGTTGCTTCACCGGGTGAGCCGCCCTTCGCCGCCTGTGATCTGTCCCGCTGTCCCTGTGAGCCTAACGACTACTCGGGCAGCCGGAGTTCCAGGTCGGCCCGGGGCATGACGCTGCCGCGGCCGACACCGGCGAGCAGATCGGCGACCGGGCCGACGCCGGGCAGTTGGGCGGCGGGATCCACGTCGTGCCACGGGGCGAGGACGAAGGCGCGCTCGCGGGCCCGCGGGTGCGGGAGGGTGAGCACGGGGTCGTCGGAGACCACATCGGCGTACGCCACGATGTCGACGTCGATGGTGCGCGGACCCCAGCGCTCCTCGCGGACCCGGTCGAAGGCCTCTTCGATGGCCTGGCCGCGCTCCAGGAGGGAGGAGGGGGGCAGCGTCGTCTTCACGACGACCACCGCGTTGAAGTACGACGGCTGGGTGCCGGGGTCGACGCCCCACGGCTCCGTCTCGTACACCGGGGAGACCGCCTTGACCCGGAGGCCCGGGGTGTCCTCCAGGGCGTCGATGGCGCCCTGGAGGGTCTCCAGGCGGTTGCCGAGATTGGAGCCCAGGGAGATCACGGCGCGTTTGGGGTTGGAGAGGGTGATGTCCGCGGCGTCCACCTGCTCGACCACGAAGGCGGGAACCGGCTGGACGGTCGGGTCGCTCTGCCCCTCGGTAGAAAATGCAGTCATGCTCGGCTCCGGGTGATGGTGATGGTGACATCGTCGAAGGGGACGGTGATGGGGGCATCCGGCTTGTGCACCACGACCTCCACCTCCTCGACGCCTTCGTGCTTGAGGCACTGCTGGGCGATGCGCTCCGCGAGCGTCTCGATCAGATCGACCGGTTCGCCCTTGACTACGTCGACGACCTCCTCGGCGACCACGCCGTAGTGCACGGTCTTCGTCAGGTCGTCGGCGGCTGCCGCGGGACGGGTGTCGAGGCCGAGCACCAGGTCCACGATGAACGTCTGTCCCTCTTCCCGTTCCCGGGGAAAGACGCCATGGTGTCCACGGGCCTTGAGGCCGCGCAGCGCGACACGATCCACGCGAATCACTCCTGCTGTTGTTGGTCGTAGGGGCACGGCGCCGCGTGCGGGCGGCGTCCTGTCCTCGTTGGAATCTACCTGCGAGCACCGACAGCACTCGCCCGTGGGGGCCACGGCGGACCGCACGGGGCTGGTAGCCGCTGATACCCCGATGTGCCCGATTCCAATCCCGGGGAGCCACTTTTCGAGCCTCCACCGGGCTTGTACCCATTCAGGAGGGGGACTCTTCGTCCTCTTCCTCGCCGGTTTCGGCCAGTACGGGCGAGCCGTGGTGGGACCAGAGCTTCCAGCCGTCCGGAGTGCGCCGGAACACATTGGTGGCGACCACGAGTTGGCCGACGAGCGGCCCCAGCGAGCTGCCTTCCTCGGCCGGTCCGCCGCTGAGGATGTTCTCGGTGCAGGTGACCAGGGCGGTGTCGCCGGTCATGGAGACCCCGACGTCGGTCAGGAAGAACTGGATGTACTCGGTGTTCGCCATGATCAGGGCGTAACTGCGCAGCACCTCCCCGCGGCCGGTGAGCACCGGCCAGCCCGGGTGGACGCAGGAGACGGTGAGGTCCTCGCCGGGCAGCCAGAGCCCGGTGAGTTCGTCGAGGTCCCCGCGCTCCATCGCCTCGTAGAAGGCGGTGTTGGCCCGCTCGACCGCCTCGATGTCGGCGGCCGCGTCCGCGGGCTCGTCCTGCGGCTCGTTCACGCGGCTCCCTCGACGGCGCGGGCGACGCGTACGGCGTCGGCGGTGGCCCGTACCTCGTGGACCCGGACGGCCCAGGCACCGGCACGGGCGGAGAGGGCGGAGATCGCGGCGGTGGCCGCGTCGCGTTCGCGGGCGGGCGGCGGGGCGGCGCCCGCTCCGGCCAGTACGTGGCCCAGGAACCGCTTCCGGGAGGCGGCTACCAGCAGCGGGCGGCCCAGGTCGTGCAGCGCGTCCAGGCGGGCGATGAGCGAGAGGTCGTGGCCGGCGTCCTTGGCGAAGCCGAGACCGGGGTCGATCACGATCCGTTCGGCCGCGACACCGCCCGTGACCACGGCGTCCATCCGGGCCCGCAGCTCCTCGACGACCTCCGCGACGACGTCCCCGTACACCGCCCGGCTGTTCATGGACTCGCTGAAGCCGCGCCAGTGCATGACGACGAAGGGCACCCCGGCGGCGGCGACGACCGGGACCATGTCCGGGTCGGCGAGTCCGCCGCTCACGTCGTTGACGAGGACCGCTCCCGCGGCGACGGCCTGCTCGGCGACCCGGGCCCGCATGGTGTCCACGGAGACCGTGACCCCCTCCGAGGCCAGACCGCGGACCACCGGGACCACCCGCCGCAGCTCCTCGGACTCGTCCACCCGGCTGGCGCCGGGGCGGGTCGACTCACCGCCGACATCGACCAGGTCGGCGCCCTCGCCGACCAGGTCGAGACCGTGCTTGACGGCCGCCGTGGTGTCGAACCAGCGGCCTCCGTCGGAGAAGGAGTCGGGGGTCACATTGACGACACCCATGACCGCACAGCGGTCCCACTCCGGCAGGCCCTGGACCGTGCCTCGTCCACGCAACGTACTCATACGACCAGCGTAGGCCCGCCCGGAGGCCGGTCACGCCGCGTGGGCGCCGTGCTCCCTGGTGCCGGCCGGTGCGTGTGTGCACGGACGCCGCCCGTTCCCCGGCAGTCTGCGGGCCAGCGCACGGGGGAGCGCGAAGCTGACGAAACCCTCGGCCTGCATGGCCGCCAGCGAGATCCGGGGCAGATCGCGGGCGGTGCGGTAGACCACGAAACGGGGCTCCCAGCGTGGCCGGAACTTGGCGTTGAACTTGTACAGCGACTCGATCTGGAACCAGCGCGACAGGAAGATCAGCAGGCCGCGCCAGATCCGCAGCACCGGTCCGGCGCCCAGTTTCTCGCCGCGGGCCAGCGCGGAGCGGAACATCGCGAAGTTCAGCGAGACGCGCGTGATGCCGAGCCGGGGCGCGGCCTGGAGGGAGGCGACGATCAGCAGCTCGTTCATCCCGGGGTCGGCGGCACGGTCGCGGCGCATGAGGTCCAGGGACATGCCGTCGGTACCCCAGGGGACGAAGTGGAGCACGGCCTTCAGGTCACCGTACGGGGAATCGGCGCTCTGTTCGTCGGCCTTGTGGGCGGTGGCGATGAAGCAGTCCGCGTCGGCGCCGTCGCCGATCCGGCCGAGCGCCATGGAGAAGCCGCGCTCGTTGTCGGTGCCGCGCCACTCGGCCGCGGCCCGCCGGATGCGGGCGAGTTCGGCCTCGCCGATGTCGGCCACGCGCCGGACCCGGGTCTCGTATCCGCCGCGCTCAATCCGCTTCACCATCTGGCGCACATTGCGCATCGCGCGTCCGGCGAGGGAGAAATCCGCGGCGTCCACCACCGCCTCGTCGCCGAGCTCCAGGGCGTCCAGTCCGGTCTCGCGGGTCCAGACCTCGCCGCCGGTCTCGCTGCAGCCCATCACGGCAGGTGTCCAGGCGTGGGCCCGGGCCTCGTCCATGAACCGTTCGATGGCGCCCGGCCAGGCCTCCACGTCGCCGATCGGGTCGCCGCTGGCCAGCATCACCCCGGACACCACCCGGTAGCAGACGGCGGCCTTGCCGCTGGGGGAGAACACCACGCCCTTGTCGCGGCGGAGCGCGAAGTGGCCGAGCGAGTCACGGCGGCCGTGCCGGTCCAGCAGCGCGCGCAGCCGGGTCTCGTCGTCCTCGGTGAGGCGAGCGGCAGGATGTTCGGGGCGGAACGCGAGGTAGATCGTGGTGACGGCGGTCAGCAGGCCGAGCGCGCCGAGCGAGTAGCCCACGGTCCAGGAGGTGACACCGGCGTACTCGACCGGGCCCTCGAAACCGAACAGGCCGTACAGCACGTGCTGGAGCCGGTCGACGATGCTGGGGTTCCCGACCAGCCGGCCAGGGTGGACGCTGACGATGACCAGACCGAGGCCGAGCGAACCCGCGCCGAGGAGGACGAAGTTGGCCAGCGCCCTCCAACGGCTGCGCGGGTCGGGAAGCGCGGCGAATTCACTCCGGTGGCGTACCAGCAGGTAGCACAGCGTCAGCGAGACGACCGCGCCCAGCACCGAGTGCCGGTAGACGAACTGGGACAGCGCACCGGCCGGGAGCAGCACGACGGCCGCCCGCCAGGCCCGTCGCTTGTGCCGCTTGAGGCCGTGGGCCAGGAGCAGCAGCAGGACGCCGACGCTCAGCGAGAGCGCGGCGGCGAAGGGGCCGAGGGCGCCGGGGAGGACCTCGGCGAGGGTGTGCATCCGGCTGTGGCGGAAGCGCGGGAAGACCCCGGCGGCGACGTCGATCAGGCCGACTACGGTGCAGGCGGTGCCGACGAGCACCGGTACGGTTTCGGGTCGCGGTCCGTGCACGAACTTGCGTGCACTATTCGGAACCGATCCCGACTTATCCCCATCTAGCGTGACAGACATCGCTTCCCATGGTTCCGCGAGAGATTCATTGGAGTCCGCCGGCCGGAGCCCTGCGGACAACGTGCGACCTCTAGGACGAGGCTTCCGGGCCGCGGGTTCACCCGTATCCAGGAAAATTCCTGACAAGAAAGTTCAACCGTCATGGGCCTTACCGGCAAAGCAGTACTGATCCTGGCGATCGCGCTGGCCGTCGTGCTGTTCGCCGTCACGATCTGGCTCTGGCCGCGGTTCGCCCGGCGCGGTGCCCCCATGGTGCTCGGCAGGGTCGGTCTGCTGCTGGCGACCCAGCTGGCGGTTTTCGTGTCGGTCGGCCTGCTGGCCAACAACTCGTTCCTCTTCTACGGCTCCTGGGCGGACCTGCTCGGTCAGAAGCAGGAGCTGGGTGTGGTCACGGACCACGCCGCCGGGACCCTGGCCGCGAAGAATATCGTCCGGGTGGGGACGCAGCGGCCCGACGTGCCGGGCGGATCGCTGCCCACCCGGGGCGGCCGGATCGACAAGGTCGTGATCGCGGGCCGGCACTCCAAGATCGAGAGCTCGGCGTACGTGTATCTGCCGCCGGAGTACTTCCAGGAGGCGTACGCCCACCGGAGATTTCCCGCGGTCGTGGTGCTCACGGGCTACCCGGGCACTTCGGAGAACCTCATCAAGGGACTGCGGTACCCCCGCACGGCACTCGATGGAGTGAAAGCGGGGCGGGCGCAGCCGATGATCCTGGTGATGCTGCGGCCGACGCTGGCGCCGCCGCGGGACACCGAGTGCGTGAACATAAAGGACGGTCCGCAGACCGAGACGTTCTTCGCGGTGGATCTGCCGCGGGCGATCTCGGCCGGCTACCGGGTGGGCAAGCAGGCCCGCAACTGGGGCATCATCGGCAATTCGACCGGCGGCTACTGCGCCCTGAAGATCGGGCTGCACCACCCGGGCCGGTTCACGGCGAGCGCGGGGCTCTCCGCGTACTACAAGGCGGCCGAGGACCCGACGACCGGTGACCTCTTCCATGGCGACCAGCGGGCACGCGACCACGCCGACCTGCTGTGGATCCTGGACCACCGGCCGATGCCCGACTCGTCCTTCCTGGTGACGACCTCCCGCCACGGCGAGGGGAACTACGCCGCCACGCGGCAGTTCCTGGCCAAGGTGAAGTCACCCGCCGAGGCCTCGTCGATCGTGCTCGGCAGCGGCGGGCACAACTTCAACACCTGGCGCCGGGAGATTCCCGCCGCCCTGGAGTGGATGAGCAGCCGGCTCAGCGAGAACTGACCCGGTCCGGGGTGGGTCGGTTCTCGTTGAGCCGGCCTGCGTGCGGCCGGGGTGCGGCCGTGCTGCGGCTCGCGTGCGGCTGTGGTGAGGCTCGCGTGCGGCTGGGCTGCGGCTCGCGTGCGGCCGGGGTGCGGCTGTGGTGAGGCTCTGGTGAGGCTCGCGTGCGGCTGGGCTGCGGCTCGGGCGCGGCTGTGGCGCGGCTCGGGCGCGGCTGGGGTGCGGCCTGCTCACGCGCCCGCGGTCTTGGTCACGCTCGCCACGCTCTCGACGGCCACCTCGGCACGCGGCACGGACCGGTCGTCCGCGTCGATCGACCGGCGCAGCGCCTCGTGGAGGCGGGCCGGGGTGAGCACGCCCAGGAACCGGCCCGCGCTCTCCTTGTCGATGACCGCGATCCAGCCGGCGTCGTGCTGGAGCATGGTGGCGAACGCCTGCTTGAGCGGGGCACCGACGGGCAGCCAGGCCTCCATCCGACGGGCGTGCTCGCGCACGGTGCCCTTGGCGCCGCCGAGCGCGTCACCGAGCGCGTCACCGGCAGGGATCCAGCCGTGCAGATGGTCATCGCCGTCCAGTACGACGGCCCAGCGCGCGCCCTCGGCACGCAGCCGTTCGGTCGCCGTGGCCAGCGAGTCGTCGAGGTGGACGACCGGCGGCTGGTCGAGGTCGCTCTCCTCGATGGGGGTGACCGAGAGCCGCTTGAGCCCTCGGTCCGCGCCGACGAAGTCCGCGACATAGCCGGTGGCGGGGGCGCCGAGCACGGTGGCCGGTGAGTCGAACTGCTCGATCGAGCCCTGTCCGTAGACGGCGATGCGGTCGCCGAGGCGGACGGCCTCCTCGATGTCGTGCGTGACGAACAGCACGGTTTTGCGGACCTGCGCCTGAAGCTTCAGGAATTCGTTCTGCAGCCGTTCCCGGACGACCGGGTCGACTGCGCCGAAAGGCTCGTCCATCAGCAGAACGGGCGGGTCGGCGGCCAGTGCCCTTGCCACGCCCACCCGTTGGCGCTGACCGCCCGAGAGCTGTTCCGGATATCGGTCGCCATAAACGGAAGGATCGAGTCCGACCAGGTCGAGGAGTTCCGCTGCGCGTTCGCGGCCCTTTCCCCGTTTCCAGCCGAGGAGATGGGGCACGGTCGCGGTGTTCTCCAGGACCGTTTTGTGCGGGAACAGCCCGACCTGCTGGATCACGTAGCCGATACGGCGGCGCAGTTGGACGGGGTCGATGGCTGATATGTCGTCCCCGTCGAGGAATATCCGGCCCTCGGTCGGTTCGATCAGCCGGTTCACCATCTTCATGGTGGTCGTCTTGCCGCACCCCGATGGCCCGACGAGCGTGACGAGTTCACCCTCGGCGACCTCGAAGGAAAGATCGTCGACGGCGGTGGTGCCGTCCGCATACCGCTTGGTGACGTGCTCGAAACGGATCATGGTTCCCCATTGTGGCGCGTGTTCTGTGAAGGACATGTTTCTGGAATACAACGGCCTCGGCGATTGTCAGTGGTCGAGGATAGGCTCGCCGGACATCAGTACGAGAGGGTGATCGGGAGGTGGGGGACGGATGGCCGGACAGAACTGCCTGGTGACGAACGACTGGATCTGCGGGGAGTATCTCCGTTCCCGCAGCCAGGAGTTGACCGATGCGACGGTCCAGCACATCTGGATCACCGCGGTCTCGGTGGCGATCGGGGTTGCCGTGGCATTCCCGCTGGCACTGCTCGCGCGTCGCAGCCGGCGCTTCGCCGGACCGGTTCTCGGGCTGACCACGGTGCTCTACACCGTGCCGTCACTCGCGATGTTCTCGCTGCTGCTGCCGCTTTTCGGGCTCTCCGCGGCGCTGGTCGTCACCGGTCTGGTGCTGTATTCGCTGACCATTCTCGTGCGGAACATCCTGGCGGGTCTGGAGGCGGTTCCCCTGGAGGCGAAGGAGGCGGCACGGGGCATGGGTTACGGCCCGGCCCGGCTGCTGTGGGAGGTGGAGCTGCCGCTCGCGCTGCCCGCCCTGATGGCCGGGATACGGATCGCCACGGTGTCCACGGTCGCGCTGACGACGATCGGCTCGATCGTCGGCCGCGGCGGACTGGGCAACCTCATCGACGACGCCCTGCCGAGCTTCTTCAAGGCCCAGGTGCTGGCCGCCTCGGTGCTCTGCGTACTGCTCGCGGTGGTCGCGGACCTGCTGCTGCTCGGCGTGCAGCGGCTGCTGACTCCGTGGACCCGGATATCAAGGACCCGCGACGCCGTGGACACGGCCGGCGCGGCGAAGGCGGTCTGACCCATGGGAGTTCTCGGCGAGGCCTGGACCTGGCTCACCACCGGTGCCAACTGGTCGGGGGAGAGCGGGGTGGCCCACCGGCTCGGTGAGCACCTGTACGTCAGCGGGGTGGCGCTCGCCCTGTCCTGCGTCATCGCGCTGCCCATCGCGCTCTTCCTCGGGCACATCGGGAAGGGGGGCGCGCTGGCGGTCAACATCTCCAATGTGGGGCGGGCGGTCCCGGTCTTCGCGGTGCTGGCGCTCTTCATGGTCTCGCCGCTGCGCAACAGCGGATACGTGCCGACGATCATCGCCCTGGTGCTGTTCGCCGTGCCGCCGCTGCTGACCAACGCCCACGTCGGGATGACCGAGGTGGACCGTTCGGTGACGGAGGCCGCGCGCGGGATGGGTATGTCGGGCGGCCAGCT
The DNA here is from genome assembly GCF_007829885.1 of Streptomyces brevispora. Lineage (NCBI taxonomy): Bacteria > Bacillati > Actinomycetota > Actinomycetes > Kitasatosporales > Streptomycetaceae > Streptomyces > Streptomyces brevispora. The sequence continues at coordinate 2,629,059 of NZ_VIWW01000001.1, read as the reverse complement.
CTTCGTACGCGTCGAACTCCCGCTGGCCTACCCGATGATCATGACCGGGCTGCGCTCGGCCGCCGTCCAGGTGGTGGCCACCGCGACGATCGCCGCGATGGTCGGCCAGGGCGGTCTCGGCCGGATCATCACCGCCGGTTTCAACACGTACAACACCCCGCAGGTCGTCGCGGGGGCACTGCTGGTCGCCGTGCTCGCACTGCTGGTGGAGACGGTGCTGGTCGCCCTCGACCGGATGCTGTCACCGCTTCGCCGCCGCCGGACGGCATGAGCCCCGCGGCCGGCTCTCGTAACCGACATCGCATATCGCATATGGCCCTGTTGCCGTGGACGGAGAACATCATGAGCAAGACCTCGCGCATAGCCGGCGCGGTCATCGGCATCGTCGCGCTGGCGGGCTCGCTCGCCGCCTGCGGCGGCGACAGCCTGGAGAAGGACAAGGGCACCCCGGCCGGCGGCGACTCCGCGAAGAAGGGCTCGCTCGTCATCGGCGCCGCCGCCTTCACCGAGTCCAAGGTGCTCGCGGAGCTCTACTCGCAGATCCTGGCCGACGCCGGATACAGCACCTCGATCACCACGGTGAAGAACCGTGAACTGTACGAACCCTCGCTGGAGAAGGGCGAGATCGACGTCGTACCGGAATATGCCGCGACGATCGCCGAATTCCTCAACGCCAAGGTGAACGGGGCGAAGGCGGCCGAGGAGAAGCCGGTCGCGTCGGGCGACACCGCGGCCACCGTCGCCGCTCTGGAGAAGCTCGCCACTCCGATCGGGCTGAAGGTGCTGCCGGCCGGCAAGGCGATCGACCAGAACGCCTTCGCGGTCACCAAGGAATTCGCCGCGAAGAACAAGCTGGAGACGCTTTCGGACCTCGGCGCCTCCAAGATCAAGGTGAAGATCGCGGCGGGTGACGAGTGCGAGGTACGGGCGTTCTGCGCACCCGGACTGAAGAAGACGTACGGCATCGACGTCACCGGCATCGACCCCAAGGGAGTCGGCACCCCGCAGTCCAAGCAGGCGGTCAAGGACGGCAAGGACCAACTGGTCCTCACCACCACCACGGACGCGGTGCTGGACACTTACGACCTGGTTTTCCTGGACGACGACAAGAAGCTGCAGAACGCGGACAACGTTCTGCCGGTCGTCAATGCCAAGGACGCGGGCGCCCAGGACATCGCCGACGCGCTCGGCAGGCTCACCGGCGCACTCACCACCCAGGACCTGGCGGAACTGAACCGCAAGGTCGACGCCGAGCGCGCCAAGCCGGAGGACGCGGCCAAGGAATACCTCCAGTCAAAGGGTTTGATCAAGAAGTAACGAAGGCCCGGGGAAGGGGCTTCGGCCGGGCGACGCGGAGTACCGGAAGGCGTACCGGAAGTCCCGTCCGGGGGAGCGGAAGTGCGTGTTTCGGGGGCCGTCAGGTAACCGGCGGGGAACAGATTGCCGGGCGGCCCCCCAAGCAGCCCGTACGCACGGTAAATTTCAGGCCATGTCACGTGGACGCCATCGCCATTCGCCACCTCTGCACAGAATCCTTCCGCCTTCGGCCGTTGCCGGCGCCGCGGTTCTCTGCGCTGCGGGAGCCTGGCTGCTCGCCGAACCCCTGGTCCTGCGCGCGCTGGTCGCCGCCGCGGCGGCCGCTGCCCTGACCGGCGCCTATCTGATGCGCAGCTGGGACCAGGAGGCAGGCCGTCGCGTCGCGGAACTGACGCGCGCCCGCACCAGCGACGAGTGGCGTGCCGAGGAACGCATAGCGGAGATCGAGACCGATCTGGAGGAGTCGCGCGAACTGCGCGCCCGTCTGGAGACGAAGCTGCGCCGCAAGCGCGTCGAGCTCGCCGCGCTCCGTGGTGAGCACGCCGCGCTGCTGCGGCGGTACGCGAACGCCGAGACCGAGCGGGCCAGTGTGCTGGAGAGCCGCCGGCAGCTCGCCCTGGAGGTGACCGCGCCGCCCCGCGAACTGCCCGCCGCGCGCAGCACCCCGACGCCCGCCGGATATCTGCGCGCCGCCCAGGCACTGGAGGACCTCACGCGCAACGGGGCGCTCCAGGAGGCGCGGCGCACCGCCGAGCGGGCCAGGAAGCGCGATCTCGCGGAGCGGGCCCAGGAGGCGCAGGAGCCGAGGGGGAGGCACGCTGCCGCCGCGCACGCCGCCGTCACGACGGACGGCGAGCAGCACCGCCGCCCGGCGGCCGCCCTGCCCGCGTCCCGGCCGCCCCAGGCACTGCCCGCCCAGCGCGCCGTACCGGCCGCCAGCGCGGTCGTTCCGTACGCCGCGGCCCGCCGCCACCTGGTGCCGCAGGGCAGCTTCGACTTCTTCGGTACGCAGAAGGCGCACGCCGCGATCGAGTCCGTGCAGAACGAGGACCTCGCCGACGTGGTGGGCGAGGAGGCGCTGGCCGCGCACCGCACGGGCGCGGCCGAGAACCGGGCCGTCGGCAAGGTCATCGACCTGACCGCGCACGACGAGACCGAGCAACTGGACGTCGCGGTGCTGCGCAGCGCGATCTCGTAGCGGAGCGGCCGGCTTTCGTCCCGGGGTGGTGGCAGCCCGGGAAGAGAGCCGGCCGCTACTTGTCGATGTCGCCGACGACGAAGAACAGCGAGCCCAGGATCGCCACCATGTCGGCGACCAGGGTGCCGGGCAGCAGCTCGGTGAGCGCCTGGATGTTGTTGAACGAGGCCGAGCGTAGCTTCAGCCGGTACGGGGTCTTCTCACCCTTGGACACCAGGTAGTAGCCGTTGACGCCGAGCGGGTTCTCCGTCCAGGCGTAGGTGTGGCCCTCGGGGGCTTTCAGGACCTTGGGCAGCCGCTGGTTGATCGGACCGGGCGCCAGGTCCGCCATCCGGTCCAGGCAGGCGTCCGCCAGGTCCAGGGCGTTGTGCGTCTGGTCCAGCAGGCACTCGAACCGGGCCAGGCAGTCGCCCTCGGTGCGGGTGACGACCTTCAGGGTGTCCTGGAGCTCCCCGTACGCGAGATACGGCTCGTCGCGCCGCAGGTCGAAGTCGACGCCCGAGGCGCGGGCGATCGGCCCGGACACCCCGTACGCGTGCACGGCCCCGGCCGACAGCACCCCCACCCCGCGGGTGCGGCCGCGGAAGATCTCGTTGCCGAGGACCAGCTTGTCGTACACGTCCATCCGGGACCGGACCGAGGCGACGGCGTCCCGGGCGCGGCCGAGCCAGCCCGCCGGGAGGTCCTCCTTGAGGCCGCCGACCCGGTTGAACATGTAGTGCATCCGGCCGCCGGAGACCTCCTCCATGACGGTCTGGAGCTCCTCGCGCTCCCGGAACGCGTAGAACACCGGGGTGATCCCGCCCAGTTCCAGCGGGTAGGAGCCGAGGAACATCAGGTGGTTGAGGACCCGGTTCAGCTCCGCCAGCAGGGTGCGGGTCCAGACCGCGCGCTCCGGGACCTCCATGCCGAGCATGCGCTCGACGGCCATCACGACGCCCAGCTCGTTGGAGAACGCCGACAGCCAGTCGTGGCGGTTGGCCAGCATCACGATCTGCCGGTAGTCGCGGGCCTCGAAGAGCTTCTCCGCGCCGCGGTGCATATAGCCGATGACCGGTTCGGCGTGCTGGACGCGTTCGCCGTCCAGGACGATCCTCAGCCGGAGCACGCCGTGCGTGGAGGGGTGCTGCGGGCCGATGTTGAGCACCATGTCGGTGCTCTCCGCCGCGCCGCCGATGCCGACTGTCGTCTCCGTCATGCGGGACAGTATTCCCTGCGGCCGGGAGTCCCCGGGCTGCGCCCCGGGCCCCGCGCCTCAGACGCCGGCGGGGCCGGGGACCCGTTGCGTCAGCCAGCCGAAGTCGCCGAGGCCGCCGCGTGCCGTCAGCTCCGCCGCCTCAGCCGCCCCGGCCAGCGCCCGTACGTAGCCGGCCGGGTCGCTCGACGCCAGGGACAGCGGCGGGCGCCCGCCGCTGATGCCCAGCCCGTGCAGCGCCTCGCGCTGGGTACGGATCTCCGCGCCCGGGCCGCCCGCCGCCGCGCACGCGTCCAGCGCCACGTGCGACGTGAGGTCGCAGCTGCCGTCCGGCACGGGTCGCACCTCGCGCCCCGCCCGGAAGCCGGTCAGCGTTCCGAAGGGCGGCCGCGCCTCCCGTACGTGCATGTAGTCCACCGCCACCGCGAGCCCGCCGGACAGCGTGGACACCGCACGCGCCCACGCCTCGTCGCGCGAGCGGCCGATCTCCGCCCGGCTGCCCGGACCCGCCGACGGCCACCAGCGGCTCAGCCACCGTGCGTCGGCCCCGCTCACCGGCTCGCCCAGCCGCTCCGTACCGTCCGACGGCCGGACCAGGACGTAACGTTCGACGCCGTCCGGGTCCGTCTCGGCGACCGGCGTCGGCACGTTGTCCAGCCACTCGTTGGCGAACAGCAGTCCGCGCACGCCCTGGGGGGGCTTCGCGCACCACTCCACCCGTGGGTCCAGACCTGAGGGGCGCGCGGCGAGCTCCACGGCGTACGCCCGTACCGCGAGACCGTCGCCGCCCTCCGCCGGCAGCGCCGCGAGCACCCCCGTCAACAGCTCGCCGCGCCCCGCTCCCAGATCCACCAGGTCCACCGAACCGGTCCCGAGCTCCCCGGCCGTCCTGACCAGCAGCCGGGCGACGGCCGCGGCGAACAGCGGGGAGGCGTGCACGGAGGTGCGGAAATGACCCGCGGGCCCTTCGGGGCTCCGGTAGAACCCCCCGTCCCCGTACAAAGCGGTCTCGGCCGCCTCCTGCCACCCCTGCCAGTCATCCGTCACGTGTTCAAGTCTCCACCTTGGGGAGTACGGTCTCCGGACCTGGATCGGTCCTTTGGCTGACCCACGCACCTGTCGCCTGTCCCTACGCTGGGTTACGTGCAGCGCCTCTACGATTTCATCCGCAGACACCCGACGGGCGTCGACAGTTTCTGGGCTGTCTTCCTCCTCGGGATCTCCGGCGTGACCGTTGTGAGCGGTGCCGGGCATGGCAGTGGTGAGTACTTCGCCGTGCTGCCGGTCGTGATCGGTCTCAGCGTCGTCGTCGCACTGCGCCGCCGCGCACCCGAGAAGATGCTGCTGCTCGCCATCGCGATGGGGGTCGCCCAGCTGGTGTTCGGGGTCAGGCCGAACACCGCGAACTTCGCGATGCTCGTGATCACCTTCACCGTGGCCACCGTCGGTGAGCGCTGGGCGTCCCGGCTCGCCCTGACGTGCAGCCTGTGCGCGGCCGGGCTCTCCCAGATCCGCTGGCCGTTCGAGGAGCCGGGCGGCTGGGTGCAGACGGTGTTCGTCGTCGTCGTGATGACGGTGCCGTTCGTGCTGGCCTGGGTGCTCGGCGACTCGATGCGGACCCGGCGGGCCTACTTCGACCAGCTGGAGGAGCGCGCCGCCCGGCTGGAGCGGGAGCGCGAGGCGCAGTCGAAGGTCGCGGTGGCCGCCGAGCGGGCCCGTATCGCCCGCGAACTCCACGATGTCGTCGCGCACAACGTCTCGGTGATGGTGGTCCAGGCCGACGGCGCCGCCTATGTCATGGATGCGGCGCCCGACCAGGCACGGCAGGCGCTGGAGACCATCTCCAGCACCGGCAGGCAGGCGCTCGCGGAGATGCGGCGGCTGCTCGGTGTGCTGAGGACCGGTGATGTGCGGGAGAGCGGGGAGTACGTCCCGCAGCCCGACGTCGAACAGATCGAGGACCTGGTCGGCCAGGTCAGACAGTCCGGGCTGGCCGTCGACTTCAAGATCGAGGGCACTCCGCGCCCGCTGCCCAGCGGCGTCGAGCTGACCGCGTACCGGATCGTGCAGGAGGCGCTGACCAACACGCGCAAGCACGGCGGCCCGAACGCCGGGGCCAGTGTGCGGCTGGTGTACTTCGACGACGGGCTCGGCCTGCTGGTGGAGGACGACGGCCGGGGTGCCGCGCACGAACTGTACGAGGACGGCGGCGCCGACGGCGCGGGCCACGGGATGATCGGCATGCGCGAGCGGGTCGGCATGGTCGGCGGCACGCTGGACGCGGGACCGCGCCCCGGCGGCGGGTTCCGGATCAGCGCGCTGCTGCCGCTCAAACCGGCCGACTAGGTCCTTGCCCATCGACGACCGACCGCAGAACGAAACAGGAGACAGGGACCCCATGGCGATCCGCGTGATGCTCGTCGACGACCAGGTGCTGTTGCGTACCGGCTTCCGGATGGTGCTGGCCGCGCAGCCGGACATGGAGGTCGTCGCCGAGGCCGGCGACGGCCTGGAGGCGATCGAGAACCTCCGGTCCACCGCGGTCGACGTGGTGCTGATGGACGTGCGGATGCCGAGGCTGGACGGCGTCGAGGCCACCCGTCGCATCTGCGCGGAGCCCGATGCGCCCAAGGTGCTCATCCTGACGACGTTCGACCTCGACGAGTACGCGTTCTCCGGGCTGAAGGCCGGGGCCAGCGGCTTCATGCTCAAGGACGTGCCGCCGGGCGAACTGCTCGCCGCGATCCGTTCCGTGCACAGCGGCGACGCGGTCGTCGCCCCGTCCACCACCCGCCGGCTGCTCGACCGCTTCTCGCCGATGCTGCCGAGCAGTAAGGAGGAGCCCCGCCACAAGGACATCGCGAAGCTCACCGAACGCGAACGCGAGGTGATGCTGCTGGTCGCCCAGGGCCTGTCCAACGGCGAGATCGCCGCGCGGCTGGTGCTCTCCGAGGCGACCGTGAAGACGCATGTCGGCCGCATCCTGACCAAGCTGGGGCTGCGCGACCGGGTGCAGGTCGTCGTCCTCGCCTACGAGACCGGGCTGGTGCGCGCCGGCGGCGGGGCCGGCTGATCACGGGCGCGCTGCTCTGGATCAACGGTCCCTTCGGGGGCGGCACGACGCAGACGGCGTACGGGCTGAAGCGGCGGCAGCGCGGTCCGCGATCCGGAGCACATCGGCTCCGGGCCGCACCGGACGCTGCCGCCCGGACTCCACGGTGACGTCCAGGATCTGACGGCCTGGCGGCAGGGGGTGCGCGCAGTGCTGGACATCGCGCTGCGCGAGCACCCCGGCACGGTGATCGCCCCGATGACGCCGGTCGACTCCGGCTCTTACGCGGAGATCGTCGGGCGGCTGCGCGAGGACGGGCACCCGGTGCACCACTTCGCCCCGCTCGCCGGGCGCGGGACGGTGCTGCGGCGGCTGAGCGAACGCGGACCGGGGCGCGGACCGAAGCACGAGAGCTTCGCGGTGGAGGAACCGGACCATGGCCCGGAGCGGCTCGCGGCCCCGGAGTTCGCCGAGCACATCCGTACCGACCGGCTGACGGTCCCGCAGGTGGCCGACCGGACCGCCGGATCGGCGGGGCTCACCCTGCTGCCGGACACGGACAGCGCGCTGCGGCACCGGATGCGGCGGGCTGGACGGGCCTCGGGCACATCCGGTTCGACCGAACCGCCGCACGGGGCGGGGCGGGCGTGGGTGCGGCGGTCAGCGCAGGATGCCCTCCAGGAAGTCGCTGCCGAGCCGCGCCACGACGGTCACGTCCAGCTGGTGCAGCACGTACCGGCCGCGGCGCCGGGTCGTGATCAGGCCGGCCCTCTTCAGCACCGTGAGATGGCGGGAGACCTCGGGGGACGTGATGCCGTGCGTGTCGGCGAGTTCCCCGGTCGTGTACGGGGAACGGGCGATGTTGCGGCACAGCCGCATCCGCATCGGGTGGGCCAGCGCCTCCATCCGCAGCTGAAGCAGCTCGACGGAGGCGGGGGAGGGCAGCTCGGCCCGGTGCACGGGGTAGTGGATCACCGGACGCCAGCCCGGCGCGTGCAGCACCGTCAGATGCGGCCAGCCGAAGCTGGTCGGGATGAGCGTGAGCCCGGCGCCGACGGCCGGGGCGGCGGCGTCGGTCGAGCCCTCGGTCAGTTTGTCGATGCGGATCCGGTCCCCGGCCGCGTCGAGCGACACCGCGGTGGACACCGCGCCCATCGCCTCGCCGATCCCCTTGCGCCGCAGCAGATCCGTCTTGTGCCGGGCGTCGGCCGCCAGCTGGACCCGCACCCGCTGCCAGGTGTCCGCGAAGAACGCCTGGTCGCAGTCCTCGAAGAGGCGCCGGATCCAGCGGCGTACGGAGGCGGGGTCGGTCAGCAGCTGCTTGGCGAACTCCGCCTGCTGAGGGCCGCGCGCCGCCGCCATGTCCAGGGCGCGGGCGCGCATTCCGGCGTCGACGAGGGGCGAGGGCGCGCCCGCCCCGTACAGACCGGTGCAGGTGAACTCCAGGGCCGCGGCGACGAAGCGCTCGTCGTCCAGCCGGTCGAGGATGTCCAGGTCCTCCGCGAGGTCGGCGCCCGTCCTGCCGTTGCCGCCGCGGACCCCCGCGAACGCCATGAAGATGTCCGAGAAGGTGTTCCGCCACAGGAACTCCGCCTCGTGCAGCCGGTCGGCGAGGTCCGGCTCCAGCGCCGTCGTGGTGGCCGTCGCCCAGCCGTGCAGACCCGGGTGGTGCCCCGGCTCGGAGAGCGCGTGCAGGGCGAGCCCCAGCTCCGCGAGGGGGGAGGTCTCGAAGACGATGCGTCCGGGGTCCAGCCCCGCGATGTCGATGGTCACGCTCACCCCTCCATGGTGCGGGGTGAGCGGGGCGGGCCGGTCCCCGATTGACGGTTGGCGTCAATCGGGGCGCCGGGCACGCCTCACTCCTGCTGAGCCACCCGCTTCAGGAACGCGCCCAACGCCGCCTTCACGTCCGCCGCCGTCCACTCCAGCCCCGCTTCCGTCACCGTGACCTCCGTGAAGGAGAGCCCGGGAGGTCCGGCGGACGCCGGGTGCCACTTACGGAAGAGCACCACGCCCGTCTCCTCCGCCAGCCGCACCGAGGCCTCCGACAGAACGTCGGGCGAGTAGGGCAGCCACACCTGGAACTGGTGGGTGTGCGGCGGCTCGGGATGTACCCGGAACCACCCGGCACCGGCCTCCGCGAACCCCTCGGCCAGCGCCGCGGCCACCAGCCGCGCCTGCGCCACGTACGACGGCAGCTTCGGCAGCTCCCGCTCCAGGCCGCTCAGCGCGAAGAGCGCCGCGGGGAACTGCTGGAAGACCTGGCCGCCGTACCGGTGCCGCCAGGTGCGGGCCTCCTCGATCAGCGACGCCGGACCGGCGAGCGCGGCCCCGGAGATCCCGCCGAGGGTCTTGTAGAACGACACGTACACACTGTCCGCGAGCGCCGCGATCTCCGGCAGCTCCCGCCCGAAGTGCGTCGCGCACTCCCACAGCCGAGCCCCGTCGAAGTGGACCACCGCGTCGCGTTCGCGCGCGGCCGCCACCACCGCCTCCAGCTCCTCCCAGGTGGGCAGGACGAAGCCCGCGTCACGCAGCGGCAGCTCCAGCATCAGGGTGCCGAACGGCTCGTCGAAGTCGCGGACCTCGTCCGCCGTGGGCAGCCGGGGCCCGGACGTCGGGTGCACGGTACGCAGCCCGCTCACCGCCCCCAGCGCACCGCGCTCGTGCACCTCGGGGTGGGCGAGCGGATGCAGCGCCACCACCGGACTGCCGGTGCGCCCCGCCCAGCACCGCAGCGCGACCTGCTGCGCCATCGTCCCGGTCGGGAAGAACGCGACGGCCTCCATGCCCAGCACCTCGGCGATCCGCTGCTCCAGCTCCGCGACGACGCCGTCACCGTAGATGTCCGCGGGCTGTCCGAGATCGGTGAGCGTGCCGGCGTCGGCGGCCAGCGAGGCCAGGTGTTCGCCGAGCGAGCGCTCCATCGGCGCCCGGTACAGGGTCCGCTCGGCCTGCCGCCACGCGGCGACCCGGCGGAGCCGCGCGGCGTCGTCCTCCGTGCCCCCGTGTCCGTTCGCGCCTCCGTGTCCGTCCGCTCCCTGTGCCTCGCCCGCCGCTTCGTCGCGCACCTGTTCGTTCTTGTCTGCCATGGGACGATCATCACGCAGAACGGGACTCCCGCCCACGGGATATCCGAGGCCCGGTCCGACCGGTTCGTCCGACCGGTTCGTTCAGCCGGTTCGTCCGACCGGCCCGTCCGACCGTCCGGCCCCCGTCGGAGCGGCCAGGACCGGCCCGGCCCGTGCCGCGGGCGTCGGGGCCCGGAGTTTTCCACAGCCTGTGGACAGACGGGAGCCGGGCGAAACGCTGGCGTAGCATGCAGAGAAATCGTCCGGTACCCCCCGCGGACTGGAACGGAAGGCCACTGCCGCGTGAATGAAACAGCCCCCAAGGAGCCCCTCGACGCGAGGGACCGCCCCGCCCGCCTCACCGTCGGCGTCGTCGGCGCAGGCCGTGTCGGCCCCGCGCTGGCCGCGGCCCTGCGGCTCGCGGGACACCGCCCCGTCGCCGTCTCGGGCGTCTCCGACGCCTCGGTGCGCCGCGCCGCCGCCCTGCTCCCCGACGTCCCCCTGGTGACGCCCGCCGAGGTCCTGGCACGTGCCGAGCTGGTCCTGCTGACCGTCCCCGACGACGCCCTGCCGGGCCTCGTCGAAGGCCTTGCCGAGACCGGCGCGGTCCGGCCGGGACAGCTGATCGTGCACACCTCGGGGCGGTACGGGACGAAGGTGCTGGACCCCGCGCTGCGGGCCGGCGCCCTGCCGCTCGCACTGCACCCCGCGATGACGTTCACCGGCACCTCGGTGGACGTCCAGCGGCTGGCCGGCTGCTCCTTCGGTGTCACCGCCCCCGAGCAGCTGAGGCTCGCCGCCGAGGCGCTGGTCATCGAGATGGGCGGCGAGCCCGAGTGGATCGCCGAGGAGTCCCGCCCGCTCTACCACGCGGCTCTCGCCCTCGGCGCGAACCACCTGGTCACCCTGGTCGCCCAGTCGATGGAGCTGCTGCGCACGGCGGGGGTCGCCGCCCCCGACCGGATGCTCGGCCCGCTGCTCGGCGCCGCGCTCGACAACGCCCTGCGCTCCGGTGACGCCGCCCTGACCGGCCCGGTCGCCCGCGGCGACGCCGGCACGGTCGCCGCGCACATCGGCGAGCTGCGCACCCACGCCCCGCAGACGGTGGCCGGGTACGTCGCGATGGCCCGTGCCACCGCCGACCGCGCCCTCGCCCACGGCATGCTCAAGCCGGAACTCGCCGAGGACCTGCTCGGCGTCCTGGCCGACGGCGGCCGTACCGGGAGCACCGGCAGCACAGGCAGCACCGGACCGGAGGAGTCCCGATGACCGACCCCGTCGCCGCCACCCTGCTCCGCACCGCCGCCGAACTGGAGGCGTACGCCCCCGCAGCGCCGGGCGCGCCCCGGCCCGAGCGCGCCGTCGTGATGACCATGGGCGCCCTGCACGAGGGCCACGCCTCCCTGATCCGTACCGCACGCGCGGTTGTCGGCCGGGCCGGCCAGGTCGTCGTCACCGTCTTCGTCAACCCGCTCCAGTTCGGGGAGGCCGCGGACCTCGACCGCTACCCCCGCACGCTCGACGCCGATCTCGCCCTCGCGGGCGCGGCCGGTGCCGACGCGGTCTTCGCCCCGTCCGTGGACGAGGTCTACCCCGGTGGGGAACCGCAGGTCCGGATCTCGGCCGGTCCGATGGGCGAGCGCCTCGAAGGGGCCGCGCGCCCCGGGCACTTCGACGGCATGCTCACCGTCGTCGCCAAGCTGCTCCACCTCACCGGCCCGGACCTGGCGTTCTTCGGGCAGAAGGACGCCCAGCAGCTCGCGCTGATCCGCCGCATGGTGCGCGATCTGAACTTCCCCGTGGAGATCGTGGGGGTGGAGACGGCCCGGGAGCCCGACGGCCTCGCGCTCTCCAGCCGCAACCGCTTCCTCGACGCGCACGAGCGCCACACCGCCCTCGCCCTGTCCCGGGCCCTGTTCGCCGCCCGCGACCGGCTCGCCGCCCAGCAGGCGCTGCACGCCCGCGCGCTGGCCGGCGGGGGGAGCGAGGACCGGGCCGCCGGGCTCACCCGGCTCGGCGAGGCCCGGCTGGCCGCCGACGCGCAGGCCGTCGCCCGGGCCAGGCCGGACGGCGGACCGGCCGCCGTGCGCGCCGCCGCCCGCGCGGTCCTGGACGACGCGGCGGCCGAACAGCCCCCGCTGGCCCTCGACTACGTGGCGCTCGTGGACCCGGCGGACTTCACCGAGATCCCCGACGACCGCACCGCGGGTGACGCCGTGCTCGCCGTCGCCGCGCGAGTGGGCGCCACCCGGCTCATCGACAACATCCCGCTGACCTTCGGAGCCACCACGTGACCGGAATACGGCTGACCGCCCCCGCCCCCGGCTGGTCCATCGACGCCGATGTCGTGGTGGTCGGCTCCGGCGTGGCCGGCCTCACCACCGCGCTGCGCTGCGCCGCCGCGGGCCTCACCACCGTCGTGGTCACCAAGGCCCGCCTGGACGACGGCTCGACCCGCTGGGCACAGGGCGGTATCGCGGCTGCCCTCGGCGAGGGGGACACCCCCGAGCAGCACCTGGACGACACCCTGGTCGCGGGCGCGGGCCTGTGCGACGAGGCGGCGGTACGGACCCTGGTCACCGAGGGCCCCGACGCCGTACGGCGGCTGATCGGGACCGGCGCCCACTTCGACACCACGGACGACGGCACCATCGCGCTGACCCGCGAGGGCGGCCACCACCGCCGCCGCATCGCCCACGCGGGCGGTGACGCGACCGGTGCGGAGATCTCCCGCGCCCTGGTCGAGGCGGTCCGCTCGGCAGCCCTGCACACCGTCGAGAACGCCCTCGTGCTCGACCTCCTCACCGACGCCGAGGGCCGTACGGCCGGTGTCACCCTGCACGTCATGGGCGAGGGCCAGCACGACGGCGTCGGCGCGGTCCACGCCCCCGCGGTGGTCCTCGCCACCGGCGGCATGGGCCAGGTCTTCTCGGCCACCACCAACCCGTCGGTCTCCACCGGCGACGGTGTGGCGCTCGCACTGCGGGCCGGCGCGGAGGTCTCCGACCTCGAGTTCGTCCAGTTCCACCCCACGGTCCTCTTCCTCGGCGCCGGGTCGCAGGGCCAGCAGCCCCTGGTGTCGGAGGCGGTACGGGGCGAGGGCGCCCACCTCGTCGACGCGTCCGGTACGCGCTTCATGCTCGGGCAGCACGAGATGGCGGAGCTCGCCCCGCGCGACATCGTCGCCAAGGCCATCACCCGCCAGGCGCAGCTGAACGGCACCGAGCACATGTACCTCGACGCCCGCCACTTCGGCGCCGAGATGTGGGAGCGGCGCTTCCCCACCATCCTGGCGGCCTGCCGGGCCCACGGCATCGACCCGGTCAACGAGCCGATCCCGGTCGCCCCGGCCGCGCACTACGCCTCCGGCGGCATCCGCACCGACCTGCGGGGACGGACGACCGTGCCCGGTCTGTACGCCTGCGGCGAGGTCGCGTGCACCGGTGTGCACGGCGCCAACCGGCTGGCCTCCAACTCGCTCCTCGAAGGACTGGTGTTCGCCGAGCGCATCGCGGCCGACATCGTCGCGGACCGCCCCCACGCGGGCGCCGAGGCCGTCGTCGCCCACCCGGTGACCTCGCCGCTGCCGTCCCCCGAGGCCCGGGGCACGATCCAGCGCATCATGACCCGCGGCGCCGGTGTCCTGCGCTCGGCGGACAGCCTCGCCACGGCCGCGGAGGAGCTGGAGGACCTGCACCGCAGTGCGGCCCTGGAGTCCGGCACGGCCGGGCCGAAGGCCGTGGTGCCCGGCGTCGAGGCATGGGAGGTCGCCAACCTGCTCCTGGTCTCCCGGGTCCTGGTCGCGGCCGCCGGCAGCCGCGAGGAGACCCGCGGCTGCCACTGGCGCGAGGACCGGCCCGAGCGCGACGACGAGAACTGGCGCCGCCACCTCGTCGTACGGCTCACCCCCGAGGCGCTGGTCCTCCGTCGGACGGCTACCGAGGCGTTCGGCCCCGTACGCCCGTCCGGGGCAGCAGACTGCGCAGCAGCAAGCACCACCCACCCCACTCCCGAGGAGCCGTAACCGTGAGCACGCCCGAAGAGAATCCGCGCCCCACACCCGTGGACGTACCGCTGATCCAGATCGGCGCGCCCGCACCTGCCGCGGGCGGCTGCGGCGACGGCTGCGGCTGCGGCGGGGACGACGGCTACGACCCGGACGGGCTGGAGTGCGGCCTGGACCCCACGCTCGCCCAGATCCTCGCCGACGCGGGCCTGGACCCGGTACAGGTCGAGGACGTCGCGCACGTCGCCATCGCGGAGGACCTCGACGGCGGGGTGGACGTCACGACCGTGGCCACCGTCTCCGCGGACGCCGTGGCCACCGGCGACTTCACCGCCCGTGAGGCGGGTGTGGTGGCCGGTCTGCACGTCGCGGAGGCCGTCCTGTCCATCGTCTGCACGTCCGAGTTCGAGGTCGAGCGGCACGTCGAGGACGGCGACCGCGTCGTCGCCGGCCAGAAGCTGCTGACCGTCACCACCCGCACCCGTGACCTGCTCACCGGCGAGCGCGGCGCGCTCAACCTGCTCTGCAGGCTCTCCGGCATCGCCACCGCCACCCGCGCCTGGGCCGACGTGCTCGAAGGCACGAAGGCCAAGGTCCGTGACACCCGCAAGACCACTCCCGGCCTGCGCGCCCTGGAGAAGTACGCGGTGCGCTGCGGCGGCGGGGTCAACCACCGCATGTCGCTGTCCGACGCCGCGCTCGTCAAGGACAACCACGTCATCGCGGCGGGCGGGGTGGCCGAGGCCTTCAAGCGGGTCAGGGCCGAGTTCCCGGACGTTCCGATCGAGGTCGAGGTCGACACGATGGACCAGGTCACCGAGGTGCTGGACGCGGGCGCCGATCTGATCCTGCTGGACAACTTCACCCCGTCGCAGACGGCCGAGGCTGTTGCGCTCGTGGGCGGCCGCGCGGCCCTGGAGTCCTCGGGGCGGCTGTCGCTCGACTCCGCCCGCGCCTACGCCGAGGCCGGTGTGGACTACCTGGCCGTCGGCGCGCTCACCCACTCCTCGCCGATCCTCGACATCGGCCTGGACTTCCGCGACACCGACGGGGCCGACGCCTGATGCTGCTCACCATCGACGTCGGAAACACCCACACCGTGCTCGGTCTGTTCGACGGTGAGGAGATCGTCGAGCACTGGCGGATCTCCACCGATGCCCGCCGCACCGCGGACGAGCTCGCGGTGCTGCTCCAGGGGCTGATGGGCATGCACCCGCTGCTGGGCATGGAGCTGGGCGACGGCATCGAGGGCATCGCCATCTGCTCGACCGTCCCGGCGGTCCTGCACGAGCTGCGCGAGGTGACCCGCCGCTACTACGGCGACGTCCCCGCCGTTCTCGTCGAGCCCGGCATCAAGACGGGCGTGCCGATCCTCATGGACAACCCGAAGGAGGTCGGCGCGGACCGCATCATCAACGCGGTCGCCGCCGTCGACCTGTACGGCGGTCCGGCGATCGTCGTCGACTTCGGCACGGCCACCACCTTCGACGCGGTCTCCGCCCGGGGCGAGTACACCGGCGGTGTCATCTCTCCCGGCATCGAGATCTCGGTCGAGGCGCTCGGCGTCAAGGGCGCGCAGCTGCGCAAGATCGAGCTGGCCCGGCCGCGCAGCGTGATCGGCAAGAACACCGTGGAGGCCATGCAGGCGGGCATCATCTACGGCTTCGCCGGCCAGGTCGACGGTGTCGTCGGGCGGATGAAGAAGGAACTGGCGGCCGACCCCGACGACGTCACCGTCATCGCGACGGGCGGCCTCGCTCCCATGGTGCTGGGGGAGTCCTCGGTCATCGACGAGCACGAGCCCTGGCTCACGCTCATCGGCCTGCGCCTGGTGTACGAGCGCAACGTGTCGCGCATGTAGCCGGTGCCCGGCCGCGAGGCCCTGACCGGCGGCTCACGGCGCGGTGGCTCATCGGAGCCGCCGCGCCGCCCGACGGCCAGTTAAGCGGATTTTGTCCATTTAGCACGTATTGTCGCGTCATGCCCACGCCCTACGGATCACGCGGCGGTATGGCGTTCAGCGCGGACGAGCTGCGAGTGCTCCGACGTGCCCTCGCCATCGCCCTCCACCCCGCGCCCCTGCCCGACGAGGACGTCCAGGACTGCCTGCGACTAGCGGGCTCCGTGGACGAGACGGCCGGCGAGGCCGGACGGCTGCGCGCCTTCCTCCTCGCCGACCTCGTCCGCTACCGAGACGCCCTCCCCGGTTCCCTCAGCGGCTATCTGGAGCTCCTCCAGGACGCCCTGGCCGCCGGGTACGACCCCCGCCCCGAGGATCTGGCCGCGCTGCGCGCCCTGCGCGGTGGGCCGACCGCCGCGGCGCTCCTGGAGCGCTGTCAGGCGCTCGCGGAGAGTTCGGTGCGCGCCCGGCTGGCCGGGCGCTCCGTCTCCGCGACGACCCCGGCGCCCCGCAGCAGGCTGCTCGCGCTGCCCGGCGGCCGTGCCGCGGAGTCCGAGAAGCCGAAGGTTCCGGCGGCCCCGGCCGCCCCGGCCCGTCCGGCGGCGCCGTCCGAACGTCCGGCGCCGAAGCCCTCGGAGGTCTTCCCGCCCCGCCGCCGCCCCGCGCCCCCGCCGCAGCAGCGGGCCGCGGGGTAGCGCGCCGCGACGCGGAGGGGGTGCGCGGAAGTCCGTACCGGCCTCGCTACTCTGGACGGCATGGACTACGTATCCGCGCTCGTGCCCCCCGTGGTGATGGCAGCCTTCTTCATCGGCCTGGTCGTGACGATCGTCAAGAGCCAGGGCGGTCCCAACAAGGCCAAGGAAGACGCGGCCGTGGATGCGGCGATCAGCCGCGCCGAGTCGGCCCACCAGGCCCCGCGGACCGAAGCGGTCTGACTCCGTAAATCCGCGCGCATTGCGCGCGGCATCGTACGAAGGGCGTACGGCTCCGAGCGAGCCGTGCGCCCTTTTGTTGTGCGAATAAACGGCCATTCCAGACATTTAGCACTAGGGTGGCGCTGTGCCCCGTCAATTGGGAGAGCTGGAAGACGCCGTGATGACCCGGGTCTGGCAATGGAACCGTCCGGTCACCGTGCGGGAAGTTCTTGAAGATCTTCAGCGGGAACGGTCCATCGCCTACACCACCGTCATGACGGTAATGGACAATCTCCATCAGAAGGGCTGGGTGCGCCGGGAAGTGGACGGCCGTGCATATCGATATACGGCGGTCTCCACCCGTGCCGCGTACTCGGCCGCACTGATGAACGAAGCCTGGTCCACGAGTGACAACCCGGCTGCCGCGCTGGTCGCGTTCTTCGGCATGATGTCGGCCGAGCAGCGTGAGGCTCTCCGGGACGCCATGCGCATGGTTGTGCCCCTTCCCAAGGACGCCGTACCGCCGACCGGTGAAGCGGTCGATGAACCAGTCGATGAGCCAGTCGAAGAAGTCGTCGATGAACGTGCCGATGAAGGCGTCGAAGCGGCCGATGGGGCGGAGCCGGAGGCCGGGCGATAGCGTCGGCGTATGTCCTCAGAGCTTCCGCAAACCGATTTCCAGACCGAACCGTCGGTTATAAACGCAGCCATCACCGTCCGACGTGCGAGGACGAGCGATGTCGCAGCCGTCCGGCGTCTCCTCGACGGCTACGTGCGCGAAGGCATCCTGCTGGACAAAGCGACGGTCACGCTTTACGAGGACATCCAGGAGTTCTGGATCGCCGAACGTGACGCGGACGCCCGGGTCATCGGCTGCGGCGCACTGCATGTGATGTGGGAAGACCTCGCCGAAGTGCGTACTCTCGCGGTCGATCACAGCGTCAAGGGCGCCGGAGTCGGTCACCAAGTGCTCGACAAGTTGTTGCAGACCGCCCGCTGGCTGGGCGTGCGCCGGGTTTTCTGTCTCACCTTCGAAGTCGACTTCTTCGCGAAGCACGGCTTCGTGGAGATCGGAGAGACGCCGGTGGACGGAGATGTCTACAGCGAGCTGCTGCGTTCCTATGACGAGGGAGTCGCGGAGTTCCTCGGTCTCGAACGGGTGAAGCCGAACACCTTGGGCAACAGCCGGATGCTTCTGCACCTGTGACCGTCGGAAGAACCCCGAGCCCTATGTCCGAATCGCGCACGTTTCCCGTCCTGTTGCGCTCCTGAACCTCTCCCGGGGGTTTGTGTTTTCCGGGGAAAAGCGGTTTCCTTTCCGCGTACTCCATTTTCGATGAAAGGAAATCCGGTGGCACAGAAGGTTCAGGTCCTTCTTGTTGACGACCTCGACGGCGGCGAGGCGGACGAGACCGTCACGTTCGCTCTGGATGGCAAGACGTACGAGATCGACCTCACCACGAGCAACGCGGACAAGCTCCGTACGCTGCTCGAGCCTTACGCCAAGGGCGGTCGCCGTACCGGTGGCCGTGCCGCCTCCGGGCGTGGCAAGGGCCGTGCGGTTCCCGGCGGCAACAAGGACACCGCCGAGATCCGTAAGTGGGCGCGCGAGAACGGCCACAACGTGAATGACCGCGGCCGTGTTCCCGCGGACATCCGTGAGGCCTACGAGAAGGCCAACGGCTGAGCAGCCGGGTCATCGGAGGACAGCCTCGTCCGGGCACGCATCAGTCGGGCCCGGTGGCATTCCGTCGCTACGGCGTCCACGAGCCTGACGAGATCGGGAGCATCCCCACCCCTGCTCCCGAAGCCGGAGAGGGCCGGGAGCACCGGTTCCCCCTCCTGCTCGCGCAGTGGCCAGGGGGGCCGCAGCCATACGGCGGCCCCCGGCGGGCCCGGCCGGCCCGGCGGTGGCGGTGCGGTGATCCGTCCGCCCGTGCCGAGAACGGTCAGCGCGAGGGTGACTGGGCCCCACTCCAGCCAGTCGAGCAGCCCGGGAAGCTCATCCGCGCTCCCCGCTGCCACCAGCAGGCTCATCCGCCGGCCCATGAGCGCCACGGGCCCCGTGCGGCCCACGCGCCGCAGCGCCGCGTGACCCGCGGCGGCGGGGACGACGAGCGCGTCGAACCGCAGCCCGGTCAGCAGCCGCACCGGAGCGACACCGGCGGTGGCCCAGCCGAGCTCCTGCTCGTACCACTGGGCGCAGCCGCCTCGCCGTTCACCTTCGGCACAGCGGTCCCGCTCGGCGGGAAGTGACGTGCGGGGAGGCGGGACGGTGAGGGCCATGCCGGAAGAACTCCCGATCCGGCCCCGGGGTTACGCAGAGTCCGCGACGGAGCGCGTAGTGTGTTCGGGTTGGGGGCGTGCGGGCGCATTCAGGAGTACGAAGATGTTCGCCCGTAGCGGAGGGAACCCACGTACCCCGCATGGACTGTCTGTAATTGCGGGTAAGACATCCCTAGTGGGGAGGGGCGACACGCGGCTACCGGACGTCTCACGTTCGCCATCGGCGTACTGGTGATCGGGGTATCTGCCTGGCCTGCGGGAACATCGTCTCGCACCATCGGGTTGGAGCAGGTGTCGGCGTTCGGGGCAGGAGGCCATCGACGGGTGTCGGCAGTTGAAATGAGCGGTCCCCGCTTGCGGGACTAAGCTGCGGAAGGACAGGGAGGGGATCGACCCCTTACTGCCTGACCGCTCTGAGGAGCGATTAACGATGTTCGAGAGGTTCACCGACCGCGCGCGGCGGGTTGTCGTCCTGGCTCAGGAAGAAGCCCGGATGCTCAACCACAACTACATCGGCACCGAGCACATCCTCCTGGGCCTGATCCACGAGGGTGAGGGTGTCGCCGCTAAGGCCCTGGAGAGCCTCGGGATTTCGCTCGAGGCGGTCCGCCAGCAGGTGGAGGAGATCATCGGTCAGGGCCAGCAGGCCCCGTCCGGCCACATCCCCTTCACTCCCCGAGCCAAGAAGGTCCTGGAGCTGTCGCTCCGCGAGGCCCTTCAGCTCGGCCACAACTACATCGGTACCGAGCACATCCTGCTCGGCCTGATCCGCGAGGGCGAGGGCGTCGCAGCCCAGGTCCTCGTGAAGCTGGGCGCCGACCTGAACCGGGTGCGCCAGCAGGTCATCCAGCTGCTCTCCGGCTACTCGGGCAGCAAGGAGGCGGCCACCGCGGGCGGCCCCGCGGAGGGCACGCCCTCCACGTCCCTGGTGCTGGACCAGTTCGGCCGGAATCTCACCCAGGCCGCTCGTGAATCCAAGCTCGACCCGGTCATCGGGCGCGAGAAGGAGATCGAGCGGGTCATGCAGGTGCTGTCCCGCCGTACGAAGAACAACCCGGTCCTCATCGGCGAGCCCGGCGTCGGCAAGACGGCGGTCGTCGAGGGTCTGGCGCAGGCCATCGTCAAGGGCGAGGTGCCCGAGACCCTCAAGGACAAGCACCTCTACACCCTCGACCTCGGTGCGCTGGTCGCCGGTTCCCGCTACCGCGGTGACTTCGAGGAGCGCCTGAAGAAGGTGCTCAAGGAGATCCGCACCCGCGGGGACATCATCCTGTTCATCGACGAGCTCCACACCCTGGTGGGTGCGGGTGCCGCCGAGGGCGCGATCGACGCGGCGAGCATCCTCAAGCCCATGCTGGCGCGAGGCGAGCTCCAGACCATCGGTGCCACCACGCTCGACGAGTACCGCAAGCACCTGGAGAAGGACGCCGCTCTCGAGCGCCGCTTCCAGCCCATCCAGGTCGCGGAGCCGTCGCTCCCGCACACCATCGAGATCCTCAAGGGTCTGCGCGACCGCTACGAGGCTCACCACCGCGTGTCCATCACGGACGAGGCGCTGGTCCAGGCCGCGACGCTGGCCGACCGCTACATCTCGGACCGCTTCCTGCCGGACAAGGCGATCGACCTGATCGACGAGGCCGGTTCCCGGATGCGCATCCGCCGAATGACCGCGCCGCCGGACCTCCGCGAGTTCGACGAGAAGATCGCGGGCGTCCGCCGCGACAAGGAGTCGGCCATCGACTCCCAGGACTTCGAGAAGGCAGCTTCCCTCCGCGACAAGGAGAAGCAGCTGCTGGCGGCGAAGACCAAGCGCGAGAAGGAGTGGAAGGCCGGCGACATGGACGTCGTGGCCGAGGTCGACGGCGAGCTCATCGCCGAGGTCCTCGCCACCGCCACCGGCATTCCGGTCTTCAAGCTGACGGAGGAGGAGTCCTCCCGCCTGCTGCGCATGGAGGACGAGCTCCACAAGCGCGTCATCGGTCAGAAGGACGCCATCAAGGCGCTCTCGCAGGCGATCCGTCGTACGCGAGCGGGTCTGAAGGACCCGAAGCGTCCCGGCGGCTCGTTCATCTTCGCCGGTCCGTCCGGTGTCGGTAAGACCGAGCTCTCCAAGACGCTCGCCGAATTCCTCTTCGGTGACGAGGACGCGCTGATCGCCCTCGACATGTCGGAGTTCAGCGAGAAGCACACGGTTTCCCGTCTCTTCGGCTCGCCCCCCGGGTACGTGGGGTACGAAGAGGGCGGTCAGCTCACCGAGAAGGTGCGCCGCAAGCCGTTCTCCGTCGTCCTCTTCGACGAGGTCGAGAAGGCCCACCCCGATATCTTCAATTCCCTGCTCCAGATTCTGGAGGACGGTCGCCTGACCGACTCCCAGGGCCGGGTCGTGGACTTCAAGAACACGGTCATCATCATGACGACCAACCTCGGGACCAGGGACATCTCCAAGGGCTTCAACCTGGGCTTCGCCGCCCAGGGTGACGTGAAGACGAACTACGACCGGATGAAGAACAAGGTCAACGAAGAGCTCAAGCAGCACTTCCGGCCCGAGTTCCTCAACCGTGTCGATGACACCGTCGTCTTCCACCAGCTCACCGAGGAAGACATCATCCAGATCGTCGACCTCATGCTCGCCAAGGTGGACGAGCGGCTGAAGGACCGCGACATGGGCATCGAGCTCAGCGCGGAAGCGAAGTCGCTCCTGGCGAAGAAGGGCTACGACCCCGTGATGGGCGCCCGGCCGCTGCGCCGGACGATCCAGCGCGAGATCGAGGACATCCTCTCCGAGAAGATCCTCTTCGGTGAGCTGCGTGCCGGTCACATCGTGGTCGTCGGCGTCGAGGGCGAGGGTGACGAGAAGAAGTTCACCTTCCGCGGCGAGGAGAAGTCGGCTCTGCCCGACGTCCCCCCGATCGAGCAGGCGGCAGGCGGCTCCGGCCCGAACATGACGAAGGAAGCGTGACAGGCGCGTAGCGCCCGAGCGCATCGAAGGGGCTGCCCCGGACCGGTTTCGACCGGTCCGGGGCAGCCCCTTCTCCGTGCGCGAGGTGCGCGAGGTGCGTGAGGTGCGTGAGGTGCGCGAGTGACGGGCCCGAGGACGACGCGCCCGGCGGTGGCGGCGGCACACAGAGCCCAGGGACGGGGACGGGGACGGGCAAGCCCGGGGAAGGGGCCGGCACGCCCGCGCCGGGCGGCACACCCCGGGCCCGGTGGCAGGTCCCCTCGACGAACGACGGACTGGTCGCGATCACCGCACTCGCCGTGGCCGGCAACGTGGTGGTCGTGGCGGGCGACCCGCTGGTGGGGCGCGACCTGTCCACCGGCAAGGAGGTGTGGTCCCGCAAGGACGTCACCACCCCCGGCGCCAACATGCTCATCGGCGACGGGACGCTCTACCTCGCGAGCGCGAAGTACGACGGGAACGTCGTCGGCCTGAACCCCGCGACGGGCCGGGAGACCTGGCGGAGCCGGCTGGGGGACAAGTACTCCCAGCCCCGGGTCATCGCCGTGGACGCCAACCACGTCTACGTCGTCGCGGGGATCCTGGACAAGGAATTCCGGACGCCGGACAACGTGATCGCCGCGATCGACACCACATCGGGCAAGGTCGTCTGGCGCGAGCAGCGGGACCACGGGACGGAGGAGAACGGCATCACCGCGGTGGTGGCCGGCGGCCGTCTCGTCTACACCGACTTCCGGGAGAACCTCACGGTGCGCGACGCCGCGACCGGGCGCCAGACCTGGACGAAGAAGATCGGCCGGTCCAACAACCGCTCCTTCGCGGTCCACGACGGACTGGTCATCCTCGCCAACGGGGACCGGATGCGCGCCTACGACCTGGCCGACGGCAAGGAGCACTGGTCCTTCGGGACCGAGGAGTTCGGCCGGTTCAACGATCCGGCGGTCCTGGACGGCGTTCTCTACGCCTCCGACAGCGTTCACGGCCTCTGGGCGGCCGACTCCGCGACCGGGAAGAAGATCTGGCACCACGTGGGCCTCCTGGAGATCGCCGTCCCCTGGCAGTTCGCCAAGGTGGGCGACGTCCTCTACGGGGCGACGGAACTGGACGAGCACGGCGGCATCCATGCCTTCGACGCAGGCACCGGGAAGCTGCGCTGGACCTACGACGACGGCAGCGGCGACGTCCAGCAGTGGTACCTGGCGGCAGCGGGCAAGCAGGTGGTGGCCCTGCACGCCAAGAAGGTGACCGGCCTGTCCGCCGTGTAGCGCGAGGTCCCGGGGCCGTGATCGGCCCCGGGCCGAAGGTCCCGAAACGGACAGCCCTTGGTCCCACGGCCGGTGACAAGGCGCACAGCCCTTTCGGGGCCTACTAGGCGCCTTAGGAGAAAAGGGCTTGATCGCGAAAGGGGCCTTTGGCCCCGCATTCGGAGGGTCTTTCGGGGACGCGGGACGAAGTGCCCGAATGGCAGCGTTGTGTCCGATTAGTTCGGTTTCAAGCTGGGGTTAAACCTGTCCCGGCGAAGACTTTCGGTGGTGGGTGCGAGGGGTGATCCGGGACCTGCCGCGGCGAATTCCCGAGGCTCCGACTACGGCTTTTCATCGTAGATGGGGGGGTTGAGTACTGGCGGGGGTGCGGGTTACCAAGGAATGGCCAGCCCGGTTCGAATGCCGGGTCCAGTCATCTTCGGAGGTTTTCCGCCTATGTCGAAGCGCGTTACGTTCAAGCACTCCCACCGTCCGTCCGCCTCCCGTGTGCGTGGCGCTGTGGTGGCGGCCGGTCTGGGGACGTCGATGGTTCTCGGTGCGGGCGCTGCGTTCGCGGTCGGCACGACGGGGACCATCGGCGCCGCGAGCCTGGTGAACGCCGGCGCGGCCGAGTCGGTCGCCCAGCAGGCGGCCGCGCAGGGCAAGGCGGCCAAGGTAGCCGAGCAGGTGGCTGTCAAGAAGGCCGAGGCCGAGAAGGCCGCCGCCGCGAAGCTGAGCTGGGTGACCCCGGTCTCCCAGTACGAGCTGAGCGCGAGCTACGGCAACGACGGCAGCCGCTGGGCACACAAGCACTCCGGCCAGGACTTCGCCGTGCCGATCGGCACCAAGGTCGCGGCCGCGCACAACGGCACCGTCGTGAAGGCCGGCCCGAACGGTGGCGGCGACGGTCCCGCGTACGGCAACGCCATTGTGATCAAGCACGGCAACGGCACCTACTCGCAGTACGCGCACCTCTCGCAGGTCGACGTGCACATCGGCCAGTCCGTGGAGAAGGGCCAGAAGATCGCCCTCTCCGGCAACACCGGCAACTCCAGCGGCCCGCACCTGCACTTCGAGATCCGGACCACCGCGAACTACGGCTCCGCGGTCAACCCGGTCTCCTACCTGCACAAGCAGGGCGTCTCGGTCTGATCGGGCCGCGACACCGCAACCGCGTCCCGACCTGATCGGGCCGCGACAGCACAACCGTGTCCCGGTCCGGTCCGATCCGATCGGACCGGGACACGGCGACCGTTACCGGTCGGCACCCGGGTCATGCGCCCGGGTCACCAGATCGACGGCGACCTCGAGGACGGCCTTGCGCTTGTCCTCGGCGTCGCCGTCGATGTCTTTGAGCCCGAACATGCCGGCGTGCAGGGTGAAGATCGCGCTGAGGCACCGCACCTGATCGGTGAGCGGGGCGTCGGGATCCTTGATCAGGTCGACCAGGCCCAGCACCCGGTCCTTGATCGTCGCGCCGATGCTCAGGTCGCGCACGGTCGCCTGGTTCTCCTGCATGAAGCGGAAGAGCGGGGCGGCCTTGGTCAGCGCTTCGCTGTAGCGGGCGAGGATCTCCTTCTTCGTCTCCAGGGTGCGCGGCTGCTCCCGGCCCCAGGCGATCACATCCGTGACGGGCCGGTTGAGGTCCTCGAAGATGCTGACGAGGATGTCTTCCTTCGTCTTGAAGTGGTAGTAGAGCGCGGCCTTGGTGACGTCCAGCTTCTCGGAGATCTCACGCAGTGAGGTCTTCTCGTAGCCCTGCTCGGCGAAGAGTTCCAGAGCGACGTCCTGGATGCGCTGGCGGGTGTTGCCCCGGCGTGGCTGCGACGTGCTGCTCATGGCGCTCTCCCATACTTACTTGACGCCCGGCTAGTTACGGGAGTACTTTCCCCCACTGTAGTCAACTAGCCGGGCGTCAAGTAAGTGCGCGGTGTGCAGGGGATCAGGGGAGTTGGGGAACATGTCGGACCTGAAGACGGCGACGGGGACGGGCGGGAAGGCAGCCGACCGCAAGCCGAAACGCGAGCCGCAGCAGCGCAGCGTCCGGGTGGTGATGCTCGCCCTGATGATCGCCATGCTGCTGGCCATGCTCGACAACCTCATCGTCGGCACCGCGATGCCGACCATCGTCGGTGACCTCGGCGGGCTGGAGCACCTGTCCTGGGTCGTCACCGCCTATACCCTGGCCACCGCCGCCTCCACCCCCATCTGGGGCAAGCTCGGCGACATGTACGGCCGCAAGGGCATATTCCTCACGTCCATCGTGCTCTTCCTGATCGGCTCGGTCCTCAGCGGAATGTCCCAGGACATGGGCCAGCTGATCGGCTTCCGCGCGATCCAGGGCCTCGGTGCCGGTGGTCTGATGGTCGGCGTCATGGCGATCATCGGTGACCTGGTGCCGCCTCGCGAGCGCGGCAAGTACCAGGGCCTGATGGCCGGCGTGATGGCGATCGCCATGATCGGCGGACCGCTGGTCGGCGGCACCATCACCGACCACCTCGGCTGGCGCTGGAGCTTCTACATCAACCTGCCGCTGGGCGCCGTCGCCCTGGGCATGGTCACCGCTGTACTGCACCTGCCCAAACAGGAACGCACCAAGTCGAAGGTCGACTATCTCGGCGCCGGGCTGCTGACGGTCGGCATCACCTCGATCGTGCTGGTCACCACCTGGGGCGGCTCGCAGTACGACTGGAACTCCGCCGTCATCATGGAGCTCATCGCGATCGGTGTCGCGTCGCTGGCCGGCTTCCTCTTCGTCGAGACGAAGGCCGCGGAGCCGATCATCCCGCTGCACGTCTTCCGCAACCGGAACTTCACCCTGATGTCCGTGGTCGGCTTCATGTCGGGCTTCGTGATGTTCGGCGCGGTGCTCTTCCTGCCGCTCTTCCAGCAGTCCGTCCAGGGCGCCTCCGCGACCAACTCGGGACTGCTGCTCCTGCCGATGCTGCTGTCGATGATGATCGTCTCGCTGATCGCCGGCCGGATCACCACCAGCAGCGGCCGGTACAAGATCTTCCCGATCGTCGGCTCGATCCTGATGGTGGCCGGTCTCTTCCTGCTCTCGCAGATGGACACCGGCACCACCCGTTTCACCTCCGGCATCTACATGGCCGTGCTCGGAGCGGGCATGGGCTTCCTGATGCAGATCACGATGCTCGTCGCGCAGAACAGCGTCGAGCTGAAGGACATGGGCGTCGCCTCGTCCGCCACCACCCTGTTCCGTACGCTCGGCAGCTCCTTCGGCGTCGCCATCATGGGTGCGCTGTTCACCGGGCGGGTGCAGGACGAGATGGTGGCCCGTGGCGGCGGGGCGGCCACCACGGCGTCCGCCCAGCTGGACGCGGCGAGTCTGGCGAAGCTGCCGGTCCCGGTGCGTGAGGCGTACGAGTTCGCGGTGTCGTCCGGTACGCACCTCGCCTTCCTGGTGGGCGCCTCGGTCGGCCTGATCGCCGTGGTGGCGTCGCTGTTCGTCAAGGAGGTGCCGCTGCGGGGAGCGGGTCCGGAGCCCGTCGCGGACGCGGCGGGCTGATCCGGCCGGCTGCTGTCCGACACGGGGAGGCCCCGGGGTGCGCGCACCCCGGGGCCTCCCCGTCGCCGTGTCCGTCCGTTCGTCCGTCCGGACCGCTCAGAGGCCGTCGGGCGACCTGCGATCGGGGCCCTTGCCGCTACCGGTGGCCGTCCTGCCGTTCGATTGGGGGCCGCGCTGTTCGGCCAGCTGGAGCAACGGATAGCTGCCGGTGTCGGTCGGCGCGTGCTCGGGCAGCCACAGCACGGCGATCGCCCCGCCGTTGCCCTTGACCGCGCCCTCGGGGGCGGCGTTGCGGAAGGTCAGCCGGGCGCCGAGGACCCGGGCCTGACCGGCCGCGATCGTCAGCCCCAGCCCGTGGCCGTGCCCGGCCCGGTCGCTGCTTCCGGTACGGAACCGGCTCGGGCCCTCCCGCAGCAGGGCCGCCGGGAAGCCCGTGCCGTGGTCGCGGATGCGCACCACCCGGCCCTCGACCGTCACCTCCACCGGGGTGGAGCCGTGCTTGGCGGCGTTGACCAGCAGATTGCCCAGAATGCGCTCCAGCCGGCGCGGATCGGTACTGACCCACGACTCGTGGACCACCTGGACCCGCACCTCCGGGTTCAGCAGCGCGATCCGGCGGCTGACGAAGTCGCCCAGCGCGACCTCCTGCAGCTCGGCCCGCTCGGACGCACTGTCCAGCCGGGCCACCTCCAGCACGTCCTCGACCAGCGTGCGCAGCGCCTGCGCCCGGTCCCGTACGAGCTCCGTCGGGCGGCCGGGCGGCAGTAGCTCGGCCGCCGTCAGCAGCCCCGTCACCGGGGTGCGCAGTTCGTGCGCGATGTCCGCGGTGACCCGGCGCTCGGCCTCGATCCGCTCGTTCAGCGCGTCCGTGAGGGCATCCACCGCCCCGGCCAGCTCATCGGTCTCGTCCCGGACGACGCCGCCGACGGCGTCCCGGACCCGGACCTCCGTATGGCCCTGTGCGACCGTCCCGGCCGCAGCGGCCGCCTTGCGCAGCCGGCGCGACAGCTGGCCGCCGATCAGCACACCCAGCGCTGAGCCGCCGAAGACGACCGAGACCGATCCGATGATCAGGGCCCGGTCGAGATCGCCCATGATCATGGTGGAACGGTCGGCGAAACGGGTGTGCAGCGAGAGGACGTCGCCATTGGCCAGCGGTACGGCTGCCCAGACGTCAGGCACCCCGCCGCCGTCCTCCACATGCGTGGCACGCCGGTTCTTCCGGGTCTCCTGGCGCAGGCTCTTCGGCATCGTCGGATCGTTGAGCTTCGCCCCGAAGCGGGGGTCGGCCTTCTTCGTCTTCGTCGCCTCGTAGAGCAGTTGGGCGTAGGTCAGCCGCTCCAGCTGGACCTCGCGGGCGTTCTCCAGCATCGAGACCCTGGCCGCGTTGTGCACGACCAGGCTCAGCGCGACCGCGATCAGGGCGCCGACCGCGGCGATCGCGATGCTGATCTTCCAGCGGACACTCGTCCGCAGGACCGGCCGCCTCATGCCCTGAGCTTGTAGCCGAAGCCGCGGACCGTCTCGATCCGGTCCTGGCCGATCTTCGTGCGCAGCCGCTGCACATGGACGTCCACGACCCGGGTGTCGCCACCCCAGCCGTAGTCCCAGACCCGTTCCAGCAGCTTGTCGCGGGAGAGCACCGTGCCGGGCGCGGCCGAGAACTCCAGCAGCAGCCGCATCTCGGTCGGGGTCAGGCTCACCTGCTCGCCGCCCCTGCGCACTTCCATGCCTTCGGTGTCGATCTCCAGGTCGCCGAAGACCAGCACACCGCCACCGGGCCCGGCCTCGGTCTCGGCGGCGCCGCCCGGCCGGCCGCCCGACGCGTGGCCGAAGCGGCGCAGCACGGCGCGGATCCTGGCGACCAGCACCGCGCCGTCGAAGGGCTTGGTGACGTAGTCGTCGGCCCCGGCCTCCAGGCCGAGCACCACATCGATCGAATCGGCACGGGCCGACAGCATGATCACGGGAACCGTCGACTCGTCCCGGATGCGACGGCACAGGCTCACCCCGTCCAGTCCGGGCACCATCACGTCGAGCAGGGCGATATCGGGCCGGTCGGCCCGGAACGCGTCGAGTCCCCGGAGACCGTCGGGCATCGCGGTGACCACGAAGCCGTCCCGTTCCAGCGCCAGCTGGGTGGCCTCGCGGATGACGTCGTCGTCCTCGACGAACAGGACATGGGTCTCGGCCATCGGAACGCTCTCAGTTCTTCGTCGGGTCCGTGGGCTCCGGGAGTTCCCCTTCCCCGGTACCGACGGCTCGGTTGAAGTCGTTGTGCACCCGGTCCTGCTCGCTGAACCGGGTGTTCGCCCAGTGGTACGTGATCACTTCCTCGCCCGAGGGATAGGAGACCGAGTCCTTCTTCCCGTAGACCTGCGTCGTCACCACCAGATCACCGCGGTCGATGGTTCCGTAGACGGCGGGCTGCTCGGTGGTGAACACGTTCTCGTACGTGCCGTTGCCGCGGGGCCGGTACACATAGGTGCCGACGCCCACCGAATCGCCGCAGGTCATGACGTTCACCACGACGTCGGCGGAGGGGCCGCCGGTCAGCTTGCCGTACGAGGTGTCCACCGGGTACTCCTTGCCGGTGCAGGGCTTCAGGTCCGTCCGGACCCGTTCGCTCACCCTCGTGTCCGCCTTGAGCAGGGCCACGGCGTCGACCCGGGGGGTCGGCTTGGCCCTGGACGGTGTCGTGGGGGTCGGCGTGATCTGCGCGACCGGCTGGGTGCCCGCCGGGCCCTCGTCGCGGGTGCCGGTGCCACCGGTGGAGCAGCTGACGGCGAACAGGCCGATGACGGCGAGCCCGGCCAGAGCCGTACCGCTCGCCGCCCATCCGGTGGGGAGCCGTCCGTCCCCGTCACCGGTCCTGTTCCCGCTTCGCCCGTCGGTGACCGCGCCGTCGATCCCGTCGCCGTCACCGCCGCCTGTCAGGCCGCGCACCGCTCCCGCCCCCGCTCGTCATGACGCCCGATCCCCGGCGTCCCGGTCTGTGCCCGAGGCCGCACCGGAGCTGCCGCACGGACGGCCGGCCTGTGCTCCCGGTCCTCGCGGATCCGGGCCACCCGGCCGGCCTCTTCCCTGCTCTCCAGTTCCTGGCGCAGCCGCGCCAAGGCGCGGTGCAGGGTGCTCTTCACCGTACCGGCCGACATTCCGAGCGCCGCGGCGGTCTCCTCCGTGCTCATCTGCTCCCAGTGTCGCAGCACGACGACGCTGCGCTGCTTGGGAGCCAGTACGCCCAGAACGTCCATCAGCAGGGCGCGGTCGGCACGCTGCTCGGTGCCGTCCTCGACGCTGGCGTCGGGGAGCTGCTCGGTGGGGACCTCGTCCAGCTTGCGGGCCCGCCACCACTCGGTCCGGGTGTTGATCATGACGCGACGCAGATAGGCGTCGGCGAGGGACTTGTCGGCGATGCCGTCCCAGCGGCCGAAGGTGCGGGCCAGGGCGGTCTGCAGCAGGTCCTGCGCGTCCACGGGGTCGGGGACCAGCCGGCGTGCGCTGCGCAGCAGCGCCTCCTGCCGGGTACGCACGTACTCCTCGAATCCGAGCACCTCGCCCTGCGCCATAACAACCGCCTCCGTCCCCGTGGATCCCCGTGGTACCGCTGCCAGCCGCTTGGTCGTCGGGCTGACGTCGGTGACGCTACGGAGCGGTTGTCACGGGCCTGTGCGGAGCAGCCATACGCCGACGCACGGCTGCCCATCGGTTGTGTAACAGCACAGGAGGAGTGGGACAAAGGGCCCTTATGGCCGTGGGTGAGGCCGTTACGGGGGTGCGGGCGAGGCCGTTACAGGGGTGCGTTACGGGCCTGCCCCCGGGGCCGGGCGGGAGGTCCCGCCCGGCCGTCAGGTCAGCGGCAGCCGGTACTGGCCGCCGGCCAGTGGTTCGACGAGGCCGTCGGCGACCAGGCCGTCCAGCGCACGGGCCCGCTGCACCGGTTCCTCCCACACGGCGTCCAGCGCCGACTGCGGCACCGGTGTCACCGTCTCGCGCAGCACGGCGAGCAGCCTGCCGCGCACCTGCCGGTCCGTACCGGCGTAGGTCTGGCCGCGGCGCGGGGGCCCTTGGTGTGCGGGCTTTCCGGCCAGCCGCCAGGCACACTGCGTGGCGATCGGGCAGCGCGTGCAGTCCTCGTTCTTCGCGGTGCAGACGAGGGCCCCGAGCTCCATCGTCGCGGCGGCCCACTGCGCCGCCTGCTCGCTCTCGTCGGGGAGCAGCGCGCGGGCGAGCTTGCGCTCGGCGGCGGTGGTCGCGTTCGGCGGGTACTGGATGCCGGTCGCGGCCCGCGCGAACACCCTGCGGACGTTCGTGTCGAGGACGGCGTGCCGCTGCCGGTACGCGAACGAGGCCACGGCCGCCGCCGTGTACTCACCGATGCCGGGCAGTGCGAGCAGCTGGGCGTGCTCGCTCGGTACGTCGCCGCCGTGTCGTTCCGTTATTGCCTGGGCGGCCCCGTGCAGCCGCAGCGCTCGCCGGGGGTAGCCGAGCCGGCCCCAGGAGCGGACCGCCTCGCCGGGAGGGTCCGCCGCGAGGTCGGCGGGGCGCGGCCAGCGGGCCAGCCACTGCTCGTACACCGGGAGCACCCGGTTGACGGGGGTCTGTTGCAGCATGAACTCACTCACCATCACACCCCAGGCGCCCGCTTCGGGGCGGCGCCAGGGCAGATCGCGGGCGTGCTGGTCGAACCACCCGATGACGGGGGTATGGAGGGAGGCGGGGGTCGTCTGTGTCGCTGTCGTGGCAGTCATCGCACTCCCGATCCTGACACGGAAGGGCGGACGACGGTCCGGGGCACGGGGGTGTCACCCCTCATAAGAGCCCTTGGAGTGATAGTGCCACCCGTCTGTCCCCACGCCACCGGACCTCCGATCCGGCAAGTGGCCGCACACCCCCGGATCCGGTTGCGGCAAGTGGCCGCATCGGGCCCGTCGGTCCGGCCTCCGCTCCACCGGGGGCGTCGAAATCCACCGTTCCGGGTTCCGTCCGCAGCGTTCCGGGTTCCGTTCGGATGTGAACCGTCCGCGTGACGGAGGGTAGGCATCCGGCCCCCTTGGTCACGTTGGGCGATCACCGTTGTGGGCGCTTCGTGGACGCCGGGAGCGGGGAACGGGCCGTCCCGGGATGATGATCGGCAAAATTGCGGATCAGGGCGGCGGGTGGGGCGGGAGTTGAGGCCGATCTCTCGTACAGTTTGAGCCGTGGGTTCTCTGCGTAATCCGATCGGGCCGCTTCCCTCCACCATCTACTGGCGACGGAGGGCGGTAGCGGCGACGCTGATCGCGCTGCTCGCGTTGCTGATCGTATGGGCCGTCACCTCCCGTGACGGCAAGGGGAATCACGACGACTCCAAGGCTCCCGGCTCCGGCCCCGCTGACGCGATCACGCCAGGACCCTCCGTCTCCGGCCCGGCCATCAGTGAACAGCCGGGCGGGCGCGACGAGTCGGGTGACTCGGGCGGGAGTGACGACAGCGGCGGCGGAGGTTCGGACACCGGCTCGGGCGGAGCCAACGGGGGCTCGGGCGGCTCGGGCGGAGCCAACGGCGGCTCCGGCAAGGCCGGTTCCGGTTCGGGCAGCGGTACGGACGGCGGCTCGGGCTCCGGTCCGGGCGGCGCCTCCGGCGGTGGCGGAACCGCAGGGCAGCAGCTCCCGGCCGGTTCCACGATCCCCGACTGCACGCCCGGCGCACTCCAGTTGACCCTGAAGACGGCCATCAGTTACGGACCCGACGAGAAGCCGAAGTTCCGGCTGATCGCCAAGAACACCTCGTCCACCGCCTGCAAGGCCGACTTCGGCCCGAAGAGCGCGGTCCTCACCATCACCGAAGCCGGTGGCGACGACAACGAGGTGTGGTCCTCCAAGGACTGCCCGCGCAACGCGGCCGCCGTGCTGCTGAAGGTCCCGGCGGGCGCGACCGTCGTGCACACCGTGGAGTGGAACCGCGCGAAGAGCGCCCCGAAGTGCGCGACGCCGCCCGCGGGGAAGGCCGGCCCCGGCACGTATCTGGTCGAGGCCAAGGCGCCGGGCGAGCCCGTGAAGCGCGCCTCGTTCGTCCTCGCGAAGGACTGACCGGGCACTGACCTCGGCCACCGGGACCTGAACGCGGTCGGGGCCCGGTGCGATCCACCGGGTCCCGCCGAACACTTCACGCGCCGTACTCAGGCGCCGTCGACGAGCCATCGACGAGCCGTCAACGCACCCGCTAAAGCCACTGCCGCTGCCATTGTCACCGCCACCGCGCCGCCCCGGACGGGCGCGCGGCAGCGGGGGGCTACACGTACCGTTCGAGAATCGACGACTCGGCCAGCCGGGACAGGCCCTCGCGCACGCTCCGCGCCCGCGCCTCGCCGACCCCGTCCACCGTCTGGAGATCGTCCACACTCGCCGCGAGCAGCTTCTGCAGACCGCCGAAGTGCTCCACGAGCCGGTCGATGATCGCCCCGGGCAGCCGCGGCACCTTGGCCAGCAGCCGGAAACCGCGCGGCGAGACCGCCGAATCCAGCGTCTCGGGGGAGCCGCTGTAACCCAGCGCCCTTGCCACGACGGCGAGTTCGAGCAGCTCGGTGTGGGACAGCGCGTCCAGTTCGGTGAGCGCCTCCGCCACCGTGCGCGACCGCTTCGCGGTCGGCTCCGGCACGTAGTCGCGCACGACCAGCTCGCGCTCCGGCTCAACGCCCGCGATCAGCTCGTCGAGCTGGAGCGAGAGGAGCCGGCCGTCGGTCCCCAGCTCCACCACGTACTCGGCGATCTCGGTCGCGATCCGGCGCACCATCTCAAGACGCTGCGCGACGGCGGTCACGTCCCGGACGGTCACCAGGTCCTCGATCTCCAGAGCGGAGAGCGTGCCCGCGACCTCGTCGAGCCGGAGCTTGTACCGCTCCAGCGTGGCGAGCGCCTGATTGGCGCGGGAGAGGATCGCGGCGGACTCCTCCAGGACCCGGCGCTGCCCGTGCACGTACAGCGCGATGAGGTGCATCGACTGCGAGACCGAGACCACCGGGAAGTTGCACTGCCTGGAGACCCGGTCCGCCGTGCGGTGGCGGGTGCCGGTCTCCTCGGTGGGGATGGAGGCGTCCGGGACCAGCTGCACGCCGGCCCGCAGGATCTTGGTCATGTCCTTGTCGAGGATCAACGCCCCGTCGAGCTTGGCCAGCTCACGCAGCCGGGTCGCGGTGAATTCCACGTCCAGCACGAAGCCGCCGGTGCACATCGACTCGACGGTCTTGTCCATGCCGAGCACGATCAGCCCGCCGGTGTTGCCTCGGAGAATGCGCTCCAGGCCGTCCCGCAGGGCCATTCCGGGCGCGACGGCGGTCAACGAGGCGCGCATCAGCGCCTCGTTACCGGTGCCTTGGCCGGATTTTCCGGGCGATGCTGCCCGGTCGCTGGCTGCCACTGCACTCCTCCGGTCACAGGTTCGCGGTGCCCTTGGGGCTTCCCGTCTGGATCATGCCGGGCTCGCGGGGTGAGCCAAACGAAGACCCTACGTCCCTCATACCGTTCGTACGGACGGGCGAGACCAGGGCAAAGTCTACCGGCGTGCGCCGTCCTCCTGTGGGGCCTGTGTACGGGACCGGCGCGGGAGCACTCTCAGCGCGTCGCCCATGTTGGCGACTTCCGTGACCTTCATACCGGCCGGGACCTTTCCCGGATCGGTCGGAACCAGCGCGTGCGTGAAGCCCAGCCGGTGCGCCTCCGCCAGTCTGCGCTGGACCCCCGTGACCCTTCTGACCTCGCCCGCGAGCCCCACCTCGCCGATCGCCACAAGGTTCTTGGGCAGCGGTGTGTCACTCGCCGCACTGGCCAGGGCCAGCGCGATCGCGAGGTCCGCGGCGGGCTCGGTGAGCTTCACGCCGCCGACCGTCGCGCTGTAGATGTCCCGTTTGCCCAGCGAGCTGATCCGGCCGCGCTGCTCCAGCACGGCCAGCATCATCGACACCCGGGACGTTTCGAGCCCCGAGGTCGTGCGCCGGGGTGAAGGGATCTGGGAATCGACCGTGAGCGCCTGCACCTCGGCGACCAGCGGCCGCTTGCCCTCGAGGGTGACGGTCAGACAGGTGCCGGGCACGGGTTCGTCGCGGCGGGTGAGGAAGAGCCCGGACGGATCGGCGAGACCGGTGATGCCCTCGTCGTGGAGCTCGAAGCAGCCGACCTCGTCGGTCGCCCCGTACCGGTTCTTCACGCCGCGCACGAGCCGGAGCCGGGCATGGCGGTCGCCCTCGAAGGACAGCACCACATCGACGAGGTGCTCCAGCAGACGGGGCCCGGCGATCGCCCCGTCCTTGGTGACGTGGCCGACCAGCATGGTCGACATGCCGCGCTCCTTGGAGGCGCGGATGAGCGCCCCGGCGACCTCGCGGACCTGCGCCATGCCGCCGGGCGCCCCATCGATCTCGGGTGAGGCCACGGTCTGTACGGAGTCCAGGACGAGCAGCGACGGCTTGACCGCGTCCAGATGGCCGAGGACCGCGGACAGATCGGTCTCGGCGGCCAGGTACAGATGGTCGTTGATCGCCCCGATCCGGTCGGCGCGCAGCCTGACCTGGCTGGCGGACTCCTCGGCGGTCACATAGAGCGTGCGGCGTTCCTCGCTTGCCGCCTTGGCCGCCACATCCAGCAGCAGGGTGGACTTCCCGACGCCCGGCTCACCCGCGAACAGCACGACGGCACCGGGCACCAGCCCGCCGCCCAGCACCCGGTCCAGCTCACTGACGCCGGTCGAGCGGGCGGTGGCCTGCCGGCTGTCGACCTGGCCGATCGGGAGCGCGGCGGTGGAGACGCGGCCGGCCGCCGTGGTCCGTACCGCGGGGGCGCCGCCGAACTCCTCGACCGTCCCCCACGCCTGGCACTCGGGGCAGCGGCCGAGCCACTTGGCGGTCGTCCAGCCGCATTCCGTGCAGCGGTAGGACGGCCGGTCCTTCGCGGATTTCGTACGGGCAGCCATGGCGCCACCGTATAGGTGACCTCGGACAGTGCCGTCCGGCGCGGTGCGACGGGGGGAGCGCACGCCGCCCTCCCGCGTCGGAATCAGGGGTTCCTGTCCGCTTTCAAGCGATACGTTCACCCGTAAGGGTTAAATCTACTCAAGGGGCGCGAGGGGCATGCCCCGTCCTGCCTACGGTCGCAAGGTGACGAGCAGCTGGCTGGAGATCCACACGAACACCCCCGGCGCACATCGGGTGCGGCATCGCGCGCCGCACTCCTCGCCGAAGCAGCCGCCTGCCCGTTACGAGCCGCATCTCGACGGCCTGTTCACCTACTGCCTCTCCGTGCTCTGCGACCACGATGCCGCCACCGACGCGCTCGGCGGTGTGCTCGCGCTGGCGGAACGGCAGGGCGGACGGTGTCCCACGGGCGAGGAGGAACGTAAAACCTGGCTGTACGCGCTGGCCAGGTGGACGTGTCTGCGCAGGCTCGCCGAGCGGGAACAGGGCCGCCAGGCGCACCGCCGGCACGACAAGGCGCGGGCGCGCGGGCAGTCGGCGAAGGAGAGCCGCCACGCCCCGGCCGCGCAAGGGGCGCGCGCAGGACGGCGCACGCCCCCACCCCCGGTCGCCGCCCACGCACCGAAGGCCCCGACCGCACCGCCCTCCGCACCGCCCTCCGCGCCCCGGTCCGCGAAGCCGCAGTCCGCCGCCGCCCCGGAGACCCCCGCGGCGGCCGAGGCGCACCGCCGCGAGCTGGCCCAGCTGGCCTGGCCCGAGGCCGCGGGCACCACCCCCGAACAGCGGGAGGCACTGGAGCTCGCGGTACGGCACCGGCTCACCCCGGTCGCGGTCGCCGCCGTCCTCGGTCTGGAGGCCGCGGCGGCCAGAGAACTCCTGGCAGCGGCCGCCTGCGAGGTGGAGCGGACCAGGGCCGCGCTCGCCGTCGCCGAGTCGGGCAACTGCCCCACGGTCGGCAGGCTCACCGGCGATCAGCGCGTGCTGCTCTCCGCGACCCTGCGCCGCGAGCTCGTTCGGCATGTGGACGACTGCCCCCGCTGCCGCAACGCCGCCGAGCGGGCCGGCGCCGAGGGCCCCTGGCCGGGTGCGGCCGTCCCCCCGGTCGCCGCGCTGGCGGTCGTCGAGGCGCCGCGCCCGTCCGCCTATGTGGCCATGATCCACGCCCAGAAGCACCAGAAGAATCGGTCCGCCACTCCGCGGTTCGACCGGGCGGGCTTCCCGATGGACCCCAAGGACCATGCCGCGCGCCGGGACCGGCTGCGGTCGAGGGTCATGACGACGACAGTGGTCGCCACGGTCGTCGCCGCCCCGGTGATCGCCCTGTGGTCCGCGTACCGGGGGGCGCCGCTCACCGGCGAGGGGCACGAAGGGTCCTCGGTCACCGCGACCGAGGCGGACGGCAGCCACGGCGGCGACCCGTACGGCCATTACGCGAACGCGGGCAACGCCAGCCTCGAGTCCGGCCCCCGCTTCACGGACGACGGCGGCCTCCCGGACGTCTCCGCCGAGGTCATCAGCGTGGACACGGGCGCGGGGCCGGACGCGGGGCGGGCGGGCGCCCTCACCGTCGAGGCACGTTCGCCCGGCGGCACGACGATGATCACCCTCACCGCGTCGAGGTCCGGCCCGGTCGCCTGGTCGGCCCGGACCTCCGCGTCCTGGCTGCGCCTCGGCAACTCGTCCGGGAAGCTCGCAGCAGGCGGCAGCGTCACGATCCGCGTCCTCGTCGACCACGGGCGCGAACCGGCCTCGCACTGGACCGCACGGGTCGCCGTCACCCCGTCGGGATCGGTCGTCGCGATTCACGGGTACGGCGGGAGACGGCCGTCGCGCGACAGACCGCACCCGGCACAGCCTTCGCAGCCTTCATGGTCCTCGTGGCCTTCACGGCCGAGCGGCACGCTCCACCCGCGCCCCCGCCCCCACCCGCACGACCCGTCGGACCCGCCGTCGTCCTCACCGGATCCCACGGAGCCGACACCGGACCCGCCGGACCCGACTGCCGACCCGACGGATCCCACCACCACACCGACGGACCCGGGCGGGCCGAGCCCGTCCCCCGACCCGTCGACCCGGACCGGCCCGGAGAAGAGCCCGAGCGTCCCACCACCGGCGAACTGACCGGCGGGACGGCCCCGCGGCGGCAAGCGACCCTGCCGCCGGCGAGACGGCCCCGCGGCGGCAAGCGACCCGCGCCCCGGGACCCGCGCCCCGGGACCCGCCCGGGACCCGTGCCCCCTGCTCCGGGACCCGCGCCCCAGGGGCCTACGCCGTCGGATCGGCCGGGTGGGGCGCCATCGGTAGCAGCGAGGCGAGCCGCTCCTCGCACAGCCCGACCAGCCGGTCGTACGCCTCCTTGCCCATCAGCTCGGTCAGCTCCGGGCGGTACGACACGTACACCGGCTCCCCGGCCCCGTGCGCCGACGTCGCCGACGTGCACCACCAGTGCAGGTCATGACCGCCGGGGCCCCATCCCCTGCGGTCGTACTCACCGATCGTCACCTGGAGCACCCGGGTGTCGTCGGGCCGGTCGATCCAGTCGTAGGTACGCCGGACCGGCAGCTGCCAGCACACGTCCGGCTTGGTCTCCAGCGGCTCCTTGCCCTCCCGCAGCGCGAGGATGTGCAGTGAGCAGCCGGCCCCCGCCGCGAAACCGGGCCGGTTCTGGAAGATGCACGAACCCTCCCAGCGCCGGGTCTGGCGCTCGCCGTCGTCGTCGGTCTGCACCCAGCCCGACTGCGTACCCACGTCGTGGAACTGCCACAGATCGGGGGTCAGCCGGGCGACGTGACCGGCCACCCGCTTCTCGTCGTCCTCGTCGGAGAAGTGGGCGCCGAGCGTGCAGCACCCGTCGTCCGCGCGCCCGGCCTGGATGCCCTGGCAGCCACTGCCGAAGATGCAGCTCCACCTGGACGTCAGCCAGGTCAGGTCGCAGCGGAAGACCTGCTCGTCGTCGGCGGGGTCCGGGAACTCCACCCAGGCCCGCGCGAAGTCGATCCCCGTCTCGTCGGACTCGTTGGGTCCCTTTGTCTTCGGCTGCTGCATCTCCTGCTTCGTTTTCTGCTTCGTCGTGATTTTGTCCGGCTTCGCCTTTTTCGTCTTTGGCACGGGCCAAGAGTAAGACGGACCGCCGCAGTAGCGTTCTGCATATGAGACTCGGAGTCCTCGACGTGGGGTCGAACACGGTTCATCTGCTGGTCGTGGACGCGCACCCCGGCGCCCGCCCGCTGCCCGCGCACTCGCACAAGGCGGAGCTGCGCCTGGCCGAACTCCTCGACGAGGACGGCGCGATCGGCCCGCTCGGCGTGGACCGGCTGGTGGCGACCGTCGCCGACGCGGCGCAGGCCGCCGAGGACAAGGGCTGCGAGGACGTACTGGCGTTCGCCACCTCGGCGGTGCGGGAGGCGAGCAACGCCGACACGGTGCTGGCCCGGGTGCGGGACGAGACGGGCATCGACCTCGCGGTCCTCAGCGGCGCGGAGGAGGCCCGGCTCACCTTCCTCGCCGCCCGCCGCTGGTTCGGCTGGTCGGCGGGCAAGCTGCTGGTCCTGGACATCGGCGGCGGCTCGCTGGAGATCGCGTACGGCATCGACGAGGAGCCGGACGCGGCCGTGTCGCTGCCGCTCGGCGCCGGACGCCTCACGGCCGGCTGGCTGCGCGGCGATCCGCCGGACCCGGCGGAGGTGAAGGCGCTGCGCCGGCACGTACGGGCGAGGATCGCCCGCAGCGTCGGCGAGTTCACCCGCTTCGGCCGCCCCGACCATGTCGTGGCCACGTCCAAGACCTTCAAGCAGCTCGCCAGGATCGCGGGCGCCGCCCGCTCCACCGAGGGGCTGTACGTGCAGCGCACCCTCAGCCGCAAGGCACTGGAGGAGTGGGTGCCGAAGCTGGCGGCGATGACGGTCGAGGAGCGCGGGCGCCTGCCCGGCGTCTCCGACGGTCGGTCCGCCCAGCTGCTGGCGGGGGCGCTGGTCGCGGAGGGCGCCATGGACCTCCTGGGCGTCGAGGAGCTGGAGATCTGCCCCTGGGCGCTGCGCGAGGGCGTCATCCTGCGCCGCCTGGACCATCTGCCGACACGGGACGCGCCGGCCCTGAACTGACGGCCACCGCGGACGGGCGCGGAGAACCCCATGGGCCTTCTCACTTTCAGCCGGGCTTCTCTCGGCGCGACGCACCGCGGCCCGTACGCTGTCTGCGTGGCAGAACCAGTGGTGCGCATCCCGGATGCGAAGGTCGCCCTGTCGACGGCCTCCGTCTATCCGGAGTCGACGGCGACGGCCTTCGAGATCGCCGCGCGTCTGGGCTACGACGGTGTCGAGGTCATGGTCTGGACCGATCCCGTCAGCCAGGACATCGAGGCCCTGCGCAGGCTCGCGGACTACCACCGGATGCCGATTCTGGCTGTTCACGCCCCTTGTCTGCTGATCACGCAACGCGTCTGGTCCACCGATCCCTGGGTCAAGCTCCAGCGGGCGCGGGCGGCCGCGGAGAAGCTCGGGGCGTCGACCGTCGTGGTCCACCCGCCCTTTCGCTGGCAGCGGCAGTACGCGCGTGACTTCGTCACCGGGATCTGGCGGATGGCGGACGAGACCGATGTGCGGTTCGCCGTCGAGAACATGTACCCGTGGCGCTACCGGGACCGGGAGATGCTGGCGTACGCCCCGGACTGGGACGTCACCAACGACGACTACCGGCACTTCACCGTCGACCTCTCGCACACCTCGACCGCCCGCACGGACGGCCTGGCCATGGTCGACCGCATGGGCGACCGGCTGGCCCACGTCCACCTCGCCGACGGCAAGGGCTCAGGCAAGGACGAGCACCTGGTGCCGGGCCGGGGCGACCAGCCCTGCGCGGAGCTGCTGGAGCGGCTGGCCGGTACGGGATTCGACGGCCATGTCGTCGTCGAGGTCAACACCCGCCGGGCGATGTCGTCGGCGGAACGCGAGGCCGACCTCGCCGAGGCCCTGGCGTTCACCCGGCTGCACCTCGCGTCGTCCTCCGTACGGGCGCCGCGCTCATGACCACGGGCGACGGGACCCCGAGCACCGGCCCCAGACGCCGCGGCCGTCCATCCCGCGCCGAGTCGACGACCGGCCCCGATGCCCGCACCCGCATTCTGGAGGCCGCCCGCAACGAATTCGCGCAGCGCGGCTACGACAAGACGTCGATCCGCGGCATCGCGAAGGCGGCCGACGTGGACGCGGCACTGGTCCACCACTACTTCGGTACGAAGGACGAGGTCTTCGCCGCCGCGGTCGAGCTCTCCTTCGAGCCCGCGCTGGCGATCCCGGACATCCTCGGCAGCAGCACGGAGG
This sequence comes from Streptomyces brevispora, assembly GCF_007829885.1. Classification (NCBI taxonomy): domain Bacteria; kingdom Bacillati; phylum Actinomycetota; class Actinomycetes; order Kitasatosporales; family Streptomycetaceae; genus Streptomyces; species Streptomyces brevispora. The sequence goes on along the minus strand of NZ_VIWW01000001.1, from coordinate 2,588,123 downwards.
GCCTGGGGGAGCGGCTGGCCGGCTACTTCATCGAGGTGTGGGAGAACCCGGTGTCCAGGGCCCCGTTGCTGGCGGTCATGCGCTCGGCCATGACCCACGAGGCGGCGGCGAAGGGCCTGCGCGTCTTCGTGCTGCGACGCCTGCTGGGCCGGATCGCGGACCAGCTGGACGTCCCCGACGCCGCCTTCCGCGCGGAACTGGCCGCGTCGCACATGGTGGGCATCGCGGTGCTGCGGTACGTGATCCAGGCAGAACCACTGGCATCGGCGCCCCCGGAAAAGATTGTCGCGATGGTGGCCCCCACACTGCAGCGCTACCTGACAGAGGAATAGCCTCCGCCGCCTCCCTCGATCCCGGATCCCGGACACCTTGTCCACATTCCGGCACCGGAGGCGTACGCTCGGAATCAGTCTTTTCTGTCGAAGGAGCGAGAGACGATGCCCCAGCTGAGGTCCCGCACTGTCACCCACGGCCGCAACATGGCGGGCGCCCGCGCCCTTATGCGGGCCTCGGGCGTAGCCAGCGAGGACATCGGCAAGCCGATCATCGCGGTCGCCAACTCCTTCACGGAGTTCGTCCCCGGCCACACCCACCTCGCCCCCGTCGGCCGGATCGTCTCCGACGCGATCAAGGCCGCGGGCGCGGTGCCCCGCGAGTTCAACACCATCGCGGTCGACGACGGCATCGCGATGGGCCACGCCGGGATGCTCTACAGCCTCCCGTCCCGCGACCTGATCGCCGACTCCGTCGAGTACATGGTCGAGGCGCACTGCGCCGACGCGCTGATCTGCATCTCGAACTGCGACAAGATCACCCCGGGCATGCTGATGGCCGCGATGCGCCTCAACATCCCCACGGTCTTCGTCTCCGGTGGCCCGATGGAGGCCGGCAAGGCCACCCTCGTCGACGGCACGGTCCGCAAGCTGGACCTGATCAACGCCATCAGCGACGCGGTCAACGAGAACGTCTCCGACGAGGACATGCTCCGCATCGAGGAGAACGCCTGCCCCACCTGCGGCAGCTGTTCCGGCATGTTCACCGCCAACTCGATGAACTGCCTGACCGAGGCCCTCGGCCTCTCCCTCCCCGGCAACGGCTCCGTCCTCGCCACGCACACCGCCCGCAAGGCGCTGTACGAGGAGGCCGGCCGCACGGTCGTCGAGATCACCAAGCGCTACTACGAGCAGGACGACGAGACGGTCCTGCCGCGCGCCATCGGCACCCGCGCCGCGTTCGACAACGCGATGGCGCTGGACATCGCCATGGGAGGGTCGACCAACACGATCCTGCACCTGCTGGCCGCCGCCGAGGAGGCCCAGCTGGCGTACGGCCTCGACGACATCAACGAGGTCTCGCGCCGGGTCCCCTGCCTCTCCAAGGTCGCCCCCAACGTGGCGCCCGGCGGCACGTACTACATGGAGGACATCCACCGGGCGGGCGGCATCCCCGCCATCCTCGGTGAGCTCCACCGCGGCGGTCTGCTCAACGAGGGCGTGCACTCGGTGCACTCCGACACGCTCGCCGAGTGGCTCAAGAACTGGGACATCCGCGGCGGCTCACCGTCCCCGGAGGCCGTCGAGATGTGGCACGCGGCCCCCGGCTGCGTCCGTTCCGCCACCGCCTTCTCGCAGTCCGAGCGCTGGGAGACCCTCGACGTGGACGCGGCCGGCGGCTGCATCCGCGACATGGCGCACGCGTACTCCAAGGACGGCGGCCTCGCGGTCCTCAAGGGGAACCTCGCCGTGGACGGCTGCGTCGTGAAGACGGCCGGCGTCGACGAGTCGATCTGGACCTTCGAGGGCCCGGCGGTCGTCTGCGAGTCGCAGGACGAAGCCGTCGACAAGATCCTCCGCAAGGAGATCAAGGAGGGCGACGTCGTCGTCATCCGTTACGAGGGCCCGCGCGGCGGCCCCGGTATGCAGGAGATGCTCTACCCGACGTCGTTCCTCAAGGGCCGCGGCCTCGGCAAGAGCTGCGCACTGGTCACCGACGGACGCTTCTCCGGCGGTACGTCGGGCCTGTCCATCGGACATGCCTCGCCGGAGGCGGCATCGGGCGGGACGATCGCGCTCGTCGAGGACGGCGACCGGATCCGGATCGACATCCCGAACCGCTCGATCGAGCTCCTGGTCCCCGACGCCGAGCTGACCACCCGCCGTGAGGCGCTGAACGGTGTGTACGCGCCGAAGAACCGCGAGCGCAAGGTCTCGGCGGCACTGCGCGCCTACGCGGCCATGGCGACCAGCGCGGACCGCGGCGCCGTCCGCGACGTCTCCAAGCTCGGCTGAGAACCCGTCGGTGTCCGGCCCCTCCCACGAGGGGCCGGGCCCGCCGACACAGCCCGTCGTGGCGCGAAAACTACTCCTTGCATCCGAGTGATCGCAGTAAGCTCGCACCCTTGTCATGCATGATCATGATTGGGGCACCATGCGCACTTCCGTACGGCGATCAGCGGTCATCGCGTCAGCCGTTGCCGCCCTCGCGGTCCTCGGCGTCGCCCCGGCCGGGGCGGCTTCGGCCGCCGCCACCCCGGCCGGTGTCTGCGGATCCGGATACACCCAGCTCGACTCGCACGCGTTCCGGAACTCGTCGGCCGAACTGGCCCGCGTCTACCTGCTCTACAACGCGAGCACCAAGTACAACTGCGTGGTCACCTTCCACGCCTCCGCCACCAGCGGTTACGCGCTGACGACCGGCGCCTGGCTCGACGTGGACGGGGACGGCAAGGGGCAGGCCAAGGACCAGGGGACGTACTCCTCGTACGCGGGCCCGGTCCGGCTCTCCGCCGGCAACCGCTGTGTGAAGTGGGGCGGCATGATCGAGGCAGGCGTAGGGACGTACACCTACACGAGCTCGTGGGGACACTGCGGCTGACGCGCGACGGCGCCGTGCCCGCCCGGAGCGGGCCCGGCGCCACCGCCCGCCGTCCCGGGCCGGCCCGTCGCAGGCCCGGGCCTGGGATAATCGACCTCGTGAGCGAGAACAGCGAGATCCCCGACGGCACGGCGCCCGGCACCACCGAGTCCGCGACGGCACCCGCAGGCGCCACCGCGACCGCCCCCGGCCCGCAGCCCGAGCCCATCCGCTTCTTCGGCACGAGCTGGGTCGCCCACGACGGCAACTACGGTCTGCGCCGCGCAGGAGTCGCCGTCGGCTCGCTCGCCGCGACCGCCGCCTCCTGCTTCCTGCTGCGGTTCGCCTACCAGGGTCTGGAGATCGCCGACGTCGGCAGTTTCGTCGGCATCCTGGTGGTCCTGATGTTCGCCATCTGCAGCGCGATCGCCTTCCGCAAGACCTGGGAGGGCTTCGGCAGCCGCCCGGCCGACCCCGGCCGCGAGGACAATCTGCGCGGCCTCAAGACGATCGGCTTCATCGGCTCGCTGCTCGCGTACTTCTTCCGTACGTTCACCGAGGCGCCGGGCGAGAAGCTCCGGCGCGCGGAGTACGAGGCGGCCCAGGTCCGGTACGCGAAGCGACGGTCGGCCCGGACCGGAAATCCGGCAGCCCGTAAGACGGCCAAGGCGAAGAAGGCCCGCCGCAAGTAGCGCGAAGCGACGCGGCACGCACGGCCGGAGGCGATCCGGCCCGTGTCGCCTGTCGCCCGGCCGGGCGACCCAGGCCCCACAACCGCCGCAACGCCTCGCCCCGGCAGCGCCGCCGAGGCCACCATGGCCGCATGGCCGCTACAGACACCCCGAATATCCCGGACTCGAGCCCGTCCGCGCGCCCCTCGCCCGCGCCCCCGCGCGCCCTGTCGTTCGACCGCGCCGCCGCCCAGTACGGCACGGCCCGCCCCGGATACCCGGACGCCCTCCTCGACGCCGTCGAGGAACTCGCCGACCGCCCGCTGCGGGGCTCCCGCACCCTCGACATCGGCGCGGGAACCGGCATCTCGACCCGCCGCCTCCATGACCGGGGTGCCCGGGTCGTCGCCGTCGAACCGGGCCCCGGCATGGCGGCGGAACTACGGCGGACCCTGCCGGACGTCCCGTTGGTACGGGGCGACGGCAACCGCCTCCCCTTCGCCGCGGCCTCGGCCGACCTGATCACGTACGCCCAGTCCTGGCACTGGACCGACCCCACCCGCTCCGCCCCCGAGGCCATGCGCGTCCTGCGGCCGGGCGGTGCGCTCGCCCTGTGGTGGAACGTCGCCGACGACACCGTCCCGTGGATCGCCGAGCAGGACGCCCGCCTGCGCCGCTTCTTCGGCGCCGAGGCCCGCACGAAAGCCGGCCCCGAAGCACATACCGAAGCCGCGCCCGCGCCCGCGACCCCGAAAAGAACCGAGGTCACCGGCGCCCACGGCTCGCCCGCCCACGGCCACGACCTGCCGCCCGAACTCACGTTCGTACACCGTCGCGTGCCCTGGACCCGGCGCGTCCCCCTGGCCACCCACCTCGCCAACCTGGGCAGCCACTCCGCCTTCCTGATCCTCGGCGACGAGCCCGTCCGGCGCTTCCTCTCCGAGGAGCGCGAGCACCTCGCACCTCACTTCCCGGACGGCACGGTGGAGGAGACCTACGTCGTCGATCTGAACGTGGCCATCCGCTGAACCGGATGCGCGGCGCCCGAACCGGAGTGCGGCGCCCGCTCCCTTGACGGGGGCGTGCCGCCACGACAAAATTCATCACATGATGAATTCTTCGGGCGTCGCCATCAAGGCCCGCGGCCTCACCGTCGTACGAGGCAACCGCACCGTCCTGAAAGGCCTTGACTTCACCGTCGAGCCAGGCAGGATCACCGGGCTCCTCGGCCCCTCCGGCTGCGGCAAGTCCACCCTGATGCGGGCCGTGGTCGGCACCCAGGCCAAGGTCACCGGCACCCTCGACGTCCTGGGCAGCCCCGCGGGCCACCCCACCCTCCGGCCGCGGATCGGGTACGTCACCCAGGCGCCGTCCGTCTACACGGACCTCACCGTCCGGCAGAACCTCGACTACTTCGCGGCGATCCTGCAGCCGGGCCGCCGACACCGGGTCGCCCGCCGCGAAGCCGTCACCCGCGCCATCACCGAGGTCGACCTGACCACCCACTCCGGCGCCCTCGCCGGCACCCTCTCCGGCGGCCAGCGCACCCGTGTCTCCCTCGCCGTCGCACTGCTCGGCACCCCGGAACTCCTCGTCCTCGACGAACCCACCGTCGGTCTGGACCCGGTGCTGCGACGCGATCTGTGGAACCTCTTCCACAGCCTCGCCGCCGACCGCGGCACCACCATCCTCGTCTCCTCGCACGTCATGGACGAGGCCGAACGCTGCCACCGGCTGCTCCTGATGCGCGAGGGCGAGATCCTCGCCGACGACACCCCCGAGGCACTGCGCGCCGCCTCCCGCACCGACACCGTCGAAGAAGCCTTCCTCCACCTGGTCGACGCGGCCGCCACCCGTCAGGAGAACGCCCGATGAGCACGAGCACGAGCACGACGCGCACCCCGACACCGCCCCCGGCGACCGGCTCATCCGTCCTGAGCGCCGCCCGCACCCTCGCCACCGCCGCCCGCGTCCTGCGCCAGCTGACCCACGACCCGCGCACCATCGGGCTGCTCCTGCTGATCCCGGTCGTGATGATCACGCTGCTGCGGTACGTCTTCGACGGCAGCGCCGGGACCTTCAACTCCATCGGCGCCTCGCTGCTCGGCATCTTCCCGCTGATCACGATGTTCCTGGTGACCTCGATCGCCACCCTGCGCGAGCGCACCTCGGGCACCCTCGAACGCCTCCTCGCCATGCCGCTCGGCAAGGGCGACCTGATCGCCGGCTACGCCCTCGCGTTCGGCGCCGTCGCCGTCGTCCAGTCGTTCCTGGCCACCGGCCTGTCGTTGTGGGCGCTCGGCCTGGACGTCACCGGATCCGCGTGGCTGCTCCTCCTGGTCGCGGTGCTCGACGCCCTGCTCGGCACGGCTCTCGGCCTGTTCGTCTCGGCCTTCGCGGCATCCGAGTTCCAGGCCGTCCAGTTCATGCCAGCCGTGATCTTCCCGCAGCTCCTGCTCTGCGGACTTTTCATCGCCCGGGACCGAATGGCACCCTTCCTCGAAGCGATCTCGAACGTCCTGCCCATGTCATACGCGGTCGACGGCATGAACGAGGTCCTCCAGCACCCGGACACCACCGGCAACTTCGTCCGAGACGTCCTGATCGTGGCGGGCTGCGCACTCCTGGTCCTCGCCCTCGGCGCAGCCACCCTCCGCCGCCGGACCACCTGACGGCCCGGTGCGAGGATGGCGGTCACGCGCACCAGGAACAGCCGGCCCCAAGTACGGCCGGCACCGCGAACCGCCAGCACCGCGAACCGCCAGCACCTTGAAACAGCCGGCACCTAGAACAGCCGGCACCGCCCGGAGGGTGAACCGCATGACCCAGACAGTCGCAGTCCTCGGTACCGGCAAGATCGGCGAGGCCCTGCTCAGCGGCATGATCCGGGCCGGGTGGCGCCCGGCGAACCTGCTGGTCACCACCCGCCGCTCCGAGCGTGCCGAGGAGCTCCGCAACCGCTACGGAGTCGACTCCGTCAGCAACGCCGAGGCCGCCGAGCGCGCCGACATCCTCATCCTCGCGGCCAAGCCCCAGGACATGGGCCGGCTCCTCGACGAGCTCTCCGCCCATGTCACCGCCGACCACCTGGTCATCAGCGCCGCGGCCGGCATCACGACCGCGTTCATCGAGGACCGCCTCGCCGAGGGCACCCCGGTCGTCCGCGTCATGCCGAACACCCCCGTCCTGGTCGACGAGGGCATGTCCGTCATCTCAGCCGGCAGCCACGCCACCCCGGGGCACCTCGCCACCACCGAGACGATCTTCGGCGGGGTCGGCAAGACCCTGCGCGTCCCCGAGTCCCAGCAGGACGCGGCCACCGCGCTCTCCGGCTCGGGCCCCGCGTACTTCTACTTCCTCGTCGAGGCGATGACGGACGCCGGCATCCTGCTGGGCCTGCCCCGCGCCCAGGCCCACGACCTGATCGTCCAGGCCGCCATCGGCGCCGCCGTGATGCTCCGGGACAGCGGCGAGCACCCGGTCAAACTCCGCGAGGCCGTCACCAGCCCGGCCGGCACCACCATCAGCGCCATCCGCGAACTGGAGAACCACGGCGTACGCGCCGCCCTCATCGCCGCCCTCGAAGCCGCCCGCGACCGCAGCCGCGAACTCGCCTCCGGCAACGGCTGAGCTACTGCGCGGCGGCAGCGATCAGCTCCGCACTGCGCACCACCTCCGCGAACCCACCGCCGTGCAGCGACACGGCGGTGGCCCGCGCCAGCTCGTCCGCCCCGAGCGTCCACCCCCACGGGCCGACCCCGTCGAAGGTGTAGGTCGCATCGAGCGCGAAGAACACCTCGTAACCCAGGTTCCCCGCCATCCGCGCCGTCGTCTCCGCGCACATATTGGTCTGGATCCCGGCCACCACGATCTGCCGCACCCCGCCCGCGCGCAGCCACGCCCCCAGATCGGGCGTCCCGTAGAACGCCGAGTTCACGCTCTTCGTCAGAAACAGTTCGGGCCCACCGCCCTTTCCCCGCCGTTCCTCCACGTACGGCTTGAAGCCGTTCCCCGGATGCCCCACCCGCAGCGGCGAATCCGGCGCACGCGAGTCATGCCGTACGAACACGACCGGCCGCCCGCTGGACTGCCAGGCAGCGATCAGCCCGGCGATGTTCCGGTCCGCCGAGGGATTGTTCCGCGGCCCCCAGTACTCCTCCTCCTCGAATCCCTGCTGTACATCCACCACGACCAGCGCTGCGTTCTCCGCGATATCCATGGCAACGATGCTGCCGCCCGGGAGCACGGCGGCCCAGAGGTCGAAAAGTCATCGACCGATGCTTTACTGCCACCATGCCCGCCACCCCCGCCCCCACCCCCACCCCGTACCGAATCGCCCTCGTCTCCTTTCCGGGCATCCGCGCGTTCGATGTCTCGGTCATCACGGAGGTCTGGGGTGTGGACCGCACCGACCGGGGCGTCCCGGCATTCGACCTGCGCCGCACCGCGGCCGCCCCCGCTCCCATCCTGCTGCGCGGCGGCCTCTCGCTGACCCCCGACCGCACGCTCGCCTGGCTGTCCCGCGCCGACCTGATCGTGGTCCCCGGTCTCGACGACCACCTGACACCGGCCCCCGGCCCGGTCCTCGAAGCCCTGCGACGCGCCCATGCCCGAGCCACCCCGATCGCCGCCCTCTGCGGGGGCGCCTTCACGCTCGCCCAGGCGGGGCTCCTGGACGGCCGCCGGGCAGTCACCCACTGGAACCTCACCGACCTCCTGCGCACCCACCACCCCGGCGTGAAGGTCGTCCGTGACGCACTCTTCGTCCACGACGACAACCTCTGGACATCCGCGGGCACGGCGGCCGGCATCGATCTCTGCCTCCACCTCGTCCGTACGGCCCATGGCGCGGAGGCCGCGGCGACGATCGCGCGTTCGATGGTCACGGCCCCGTTCCGTACCGGAACCCAGGCCCAGTTCATCGAGCACCCCACCCCGCACGCCGACCGCGATGCCGACACCCTCGCCGAGGTACGAGCCTTCGCCCTGACACATCTGGCCCAACCGCACACAGTGGCCGGCCTCGCCGCCCGTGCGGGCATGTCCCCGCGCTCCTTCGCCCGCCACTTCCGGGCGACCACCGGCACCGCTCCACTGCGCTGGCTGATCACCCAACGCATCGCCGCAGCTCAGAAGCTTCTGGAGCGCACCGACCTACCCCTCCCCGAGGTCGCCCGCCGCACCGGCTTCGGCAGCGAGATCACCATGCGCCAGCACTTCGCGACCCACCTGTCCACCAGCCCCCGTGACTACCGTCTGGCCTTCCACCACACCCCGGCAGGACCCGGGGTTGACACGCCCGGCCCGCAACCGTAGTGTGCTCCGAGTTGTCCGACGTGAGCGCCGACCCCGGTCGGTCCCCGGACAGCCATTCCGCAGTAACCACAACGAGTGAGCGACAGCTGTCGCCTGTCTTTGCGTGCGCATTTGTGGAATGAGGAATCCGCGTTCGAAGGAACGTGACCCCGATTAGCGTCGGGGCCCTGGAATCCGCTAATGTCTCACTCGTCGGAACGGCCCAACAGCCGGAAAGACAAGCCCCACTGACTGGGAATCGGGCCCGAAAGGATCTGATAGAGTCGGACTCGCCGGAAAGGGAAACGCGAAAGCGAAGAACTGGAAAGCGAAAATGCGAAACCCGCTTCGACCGGGAATCGGACACGAAAGAGTCTGATAGAGTCGGAAACGCAAGACCGAAGGGAAGCGCCCGGAGGAAAGCCGCAGAAAATGTTCTGCGGTGAGTACAAAGGAAGCGTCCGTTCCTTGAGAACTCAACAGCGTGCCAAAAGTCAACGCCAGATATGTTGATACCCCGACCTGCTTCGGCAGGTTCGAGGTTCCTTTGAAAGTCCTGGCAGATTCCTTACGGGTCTGGCAGGCAATGCACATAGCGAGGACACAGTGGACGATCGGTCATATTCCGACTTGATTGTTCCGCTCTCGTGGTGTCATCCCGATTACGGGAAAACATTCACGGAGAGTTTGATCCTGGCTCAGGACGAACGCTGGCGGCGTGCTTAACACATGCAAGTCGAACGATGAAGCCCTTCGGGGTGGATTAGTGGCGAACGGGTGAGTAACACGTGGGCAATCTGCCCTTCACTCTGGGACAAGCCCTGGAAACGGGGTCTAATACCGGATAATACTTTCCCTCTCATGGGGGAAGGTTAAAAGCTCCGGCGGTGAAGGATGAGCCCGCGGCCTATCAGCTAGTTGGTGGGGTAATGGCCTACCAAGGCGACGACGGGTAGCCGGCCTGAGAGGGCGACCGGCCACACTGGGACTGAGACACGGCCCAGACTCCTACGGGAGGCAGCAGTGGGGAATATTGCACAATGGGCGAAAGCCTGATGCAGCGACGCCGCGTGAGGGATGACGGCCTTCGGGTTGTAAACCTCTTTCAGCAGGGAAGAAGCGAAAGTGACGGTACCTGCAGAAGAAGCGCCGGCTAACTACGTGCCAGCAGCCGCGGTAATACGTAGGGCGCAAGCGTTGTCCGGAATTATTGGGCGTAAAGAGCTCGTAGGCGGCTTGTTGCGTCGGTTGTGAAAGCCCGGGGCTTAACCCCGGGTCTGCAGTCGATACGGGCAGGCTAGAGTGTGGTAGGGGAGATCGGAATTCCTGGTGTAGCGGTGAAATGCGCAGATATCAGGAGGAACACCGGTGGCGAAGGCGGATCTCTGGGCCATTACTGACGCTGAGGAGCGAAAGCGTGGGGAGCGAACAGGATTAGATACCCTGGTAGTCCACGCCGTAAACGTTGGGAACTAGGTGTTGGCGACATTCCACGTCGTCGGTGCCGCAGCTAACGCATTAAGTTCCCCGCCTGGGGAGTACGGCCGCAAGGCTAAAACTCAAAGGAATTGACGGGGGCCCGCACAAGCAGCGGAGCATGTGGCTTAATTCGACGCAACGCGAAGAACCTTACCAAGGCTTGACATATACCGGAAAGCATCAGAGATGGTGCCCCCCTTGTGGTCGGTATACAGGTGGTGCATGGCTGTCGTCAGCTCGTGTCGTGAGATGTTGGGTTAAGTCCCGCAACGAGCGCAACCCTTGTTCTGTGTTGCCAGCATGCCCTTCGGGGTGATGGGGACTCACAGGAGACTGCCGGGGTCAACTCGGAGGAAGGTGGGGACGACGTCAAGTCATCATGCCCCTTATGTCTTGGGCTGCACACGTGCTACAATGGCCGGTACAATGAGCTGCGATGCCGCGAGGCGGAGCGAATCTCAAAAAGCCGGTCTCAGTTCGGATTGGGGTCTGCAACTCGACCCCATGAAGTCGGAGTTGCTAGTAATCGCAGATCAGCATTGCTGCGGTGAATACGTTCCCGGGCCTTGTACACACCGCCCGTCACGTCACGAAAGTCGGTAACACCCGAAGCCGGTGGCCCAACCCCTTGTGGGAGGGAGCTGTCGAAGGTGGGACTGGCGATTGGGACGAAGTCGTAACAAGGTAGCCGTACCGGAAGGTGCGGCTGGATCACCTCCTTTCTAAGGAGCATCTAGATTCCGCAAGGAATCCAGAGCCACTACGTCGGCAAATGATCGACGGTGGTCAGCTCATGGGTGGAACGTTGACTATTCGGCACGACAGGTTGTTTTTCACTAGTACTGCTTCGGCGTGGAATGTGGGAAGTGATCGGTCGGGTCGGGCACGCTGTTGGGTATCTGAAGGTACGGCCGTCATTGGTCGTCCTTCGGTTGCCGGCCCCGGTAAAGCATCGTGTATGCGGTGTGTGACGGGTGGCTGGTCGTTGTTTGAGAACTGCACAGTGGACGCGAGCATCTGTGGCCAAGTTTTTAAGGGCGCACGGTGGATGCCTTGGCACCAGGAACCGATGAAGGACGTGGGAGGCCACGATAGGCCCCGGGGAGCTGTCAACCAAGCTTTGATCCGGGGGTGTCCGAATGGGGAAACCCGGCAGTCGTCATGGGCTGTCACCCACTGCTGAACACATAGGCAGTGTGGAGGGAACGAGGGGAAGTGAAACATCTCAGTACCCTCAGGAAGAGAAAACAACCGTGATTCCGGGAGTAGTGGCGAGCGAAACTGGATCAGGCCAAACCGTATGCGTGTGATACCCGGCAGGGGTTGCGCATGCGGGGTTGTGGGATCTCTTTTTCACGGTCTGCCGGCTGTGAGACGAGTCAGAAACCGTTGATGTAGGCGAAGGACATGCGAAAGGTCCGGCGTAGAGGGTAAGACCCCCGTAGCTGAAACATCAACGGCTCGTTTAAGAGACACCCAAGTAGCACGGGGCCCGAGAAATCCCGTGTGAATCTGGCGGGACCACCCGTTAAGCCTAAATATTCCCTGGTGACCGATAGCGGATAGTACCGTGAGGGAATGGTGAAAAGTACCGCGGGAGCGGAGTGAAATAGTACCTGAAACCGTGTGCCTACAAGCCGTGGGAGCGTCGCGCATCGAGCTTGCTCGGTGCGTCGTGACTGCGTGCCTTTTGAAGAATGAGCCTGCGAGTTTGCGGTGTGTTGCGAGGTTAACCCGTGTGGGGAAGCCGTAGCGAAAGCGAGTCCGAATAGGGCGATTTAGTAGCGCGCTCAAGACCCGAAGCGGAGTGATCTAGCCATGGGCAGGTTGAAGCGGAGGTAAGACTTCGTGGAGGACCGAACCCACCAGGGTTGAAAACCTGGGGGATGACCTGTGGTTAGGGGTGAAAGGCCAATCAAACTCCGTGATAGCTGGTTCTCCCCGAAATGCATTTAGGTGCAGCGTCGTGTGTTTCTTGCCGGAGGTAGAGCACTGGATAGGCGATGGGCCCTACCGGGTTACTGACCTTAGCCAAACTCCGAATGCCGGTAAGTGAGAGCACGGCAGTGAGACTGTGGGGGATAAGCTCCATGGTCGAGAGGGAAACAGCCCAGAGCATCGACTAAGGCCCCTAAGCGTACGCTAAGTGGGAAAGGATGTGGAGTCGCAGAGACAACCAGGAGGTTGGCTTAGAAGCAGCCACCCTTGAAAGAGTGCGTAATAGCTCACTGGTCAAGTGATTCCGCGCCGACAATGTAGCGGGGCTCAAGCGTACCGCCGAAGTCGTGTCATTCACACATATAGGGCCAACGCCTGTGTGGATGGGTAGGGGAGCGTCGTGTGCCGGGTGAAGCAGCCGCGGAAGCGAGTTGTGGACGGTTCACGAGTGAGAATGCAGGCATGAGTAGCGATACACACGTGAGAAACGTGTGCGCCGATTGACTAAGGGTTCCTGGGTCAAGCTGATCTGCCCAGGGTAAGTCGGGACCTAAGGCGAGGCCGACAGGCGTAGTCGATGGACAACCGGTTGATATTCCGGTACCCGCTTTGAAACGCCCAATACTGAATCAGGCGATGCTAAGTCCGTGAAGCCGGCCCGATCTCTTCGGAGTTGAGGGTAGTGGTGGAGCCGACGAACCAGACTTGTATTAGGTAAGCGATGGGGTGACGCAGGAAGGTAGTCCAGCCCGGGCGGTGGTAGTCCCGGGGTAAGGGTGTAGGCCGTGTGGTAGGTAAATCCGTCACACATTAAGGCTGAGACCTGATGCCGAGCCGATTGTGGTGAAGTGGATGATCCTATGCTGTCGAGAAAAGCCTCTAGCGAGTTTCATGGCGGCCCGTACCCTAAACCGACTCAGGTGGTCAGGTAGAGAATACCGAGGCGTTCGGGTGAACTATGGTTAAGGAACTCGGCAAAATGCCCCCGTAACTTCGGGAGAAGGGGGGCCATCACTGGTGATCCGATTTACTCGGTGAGCTGGGGGTGGCCGCAGAGACCAGCGAGAAGCGACTGTTTACTAAAAACACAGGTCCGTGCGAAGCCGTAAGGCGATGTATACGGACTGACGCCTGCCCGGTGCTGGAACGTTAAGGGGACCGGTTAGCTGACTTTCGGGTCGGCGAAGCTGAGAACTTAAGCGCCAGTAAACGGCGGTGGTAACTATAACCATCCTAAGGTAGCGAAATTCCTTGTCGGGTAAGTTCCGACCTGCACGAATGGCGTAACGACTTCTCGACTGTCTCAACCATAGGCCCGGTGAAATTGCACTACGAGTAAAGATGCTCGTTTCGCGCAGCAGGACGGAAAGACCCCGGGACCTTTACTATAGTTTGATATTGGTGTTCGGTTCGGCTTGTGTAGGATAGGTGGGAGACTTTGAAGCGGCCACGCCAGTGGTTGTGGAGTCGTCGTTGAAATACCACTCTGGTCGTGCTGGATGTCTAACCTGGGTCCGTGATCCGGATCAGGGACAGTGTCTGATGGGTAGTTTAACTGGGGCGGTTGCCTCCTAAAGAGTAACGGAGGCGCCCAAAGGTTCCCTCAGCCTGGTTGGCAATCAGGTGTTGAGTGTAAGTGCACAAGGGAGCTTGACTGTGAGACCGACGGGTCGAGCAGGGACGAAAGTCGGGACTAGTGATCCGGCAGTGGCTTGTGGAAGCGCTGTCGCTCAACGGATAAAAGGTACCCCGGGGATAACAGGCTGATCTTCCCCAAGAGTCCATATCGACGGGATGGTTTGGCACCTCGATGTCGGCTCGTCGCATCCTGGGGCTGGAGTCGGTCCCAAGGGTTGGGCTGTTCGCCCATTAAAGCGGTACGCGAGCTGGGTTTAGAACGTCGTGAGACAGTTCGGTCCCTATCCGCTGTGCGCGTAGGAATATTGAGAAGGGCTGTCCCTAGTACGAGAGGACCGGGACGGACGAACCTCTGGTGTGCCAGTTGTCCTGCCAAGGGCATGGCTGGTTGGCTACGTTCGGAAAGGATAACCGCTGAAAGCATCTAAGCGGGAAGCCTGCTTCGAGATGAGTATTCCCACCCTCTTGAAGGGTTAAGGCTCCCAGTAGACGACTGGGTTGATAGGCCAGATGTGGAAGCCCGGTAACGGGTGGAGCTGACTGGTACTAATAGGCCGAGGGCTTGTCCTCAGTTGCTCGCGTCCACTGTGTTAGTTCTGAAATAACGAACGGCCGTGTTTTGTTCCGGTGTTGGTTAATTTCATAGTGTTTCGGTGGTCATTGCGTTAGGGAAACGCCCGGTTACATTCCGAACCCGGAAGCTAAGCCTTTCAGCGCCGATGGTACTGCAGGGGGGACCCTGTGGGAGAGTAGGACGCCGCCGAACTCCTTTTGATAGTTAAGCCCCGTGCCCTTGTGGCACGGGGCTTTTCTGCGTTCCGGACAGTTTAAGGTCGTGGCATGCGCTACGAACTGGTCATCTTCGACAACGACGGTGTGCTCGTGGACAGCGAGCCGATCTCCAACACCATCCTGGCCGACTACCTCACGGAGCTCGGGCACCCCACCTCGTACGAGGACTCGCTCCGCGACTACATGGGGGCCGCCGTGCACCGGGTGCACGACCTCGTCGAGGAGCGGGGTGGGGAGAAGCTGCCCGCGGACTTCGACGACACCTTCCATTCGCGGGTGTTCGCCGCGTTCCGGCAGGAGCTTCAACCCGTACCCGGCGTCGAGGAGGTGCTGGGGGATCTCGTCGCCGAGGGGGTTCCGTACTGTGTCGCTTCTTCCGGCAGCCACGAGCGGATCCGGGTCGGGCACCTCAAGACCGGGCTCGACCAGTGGTTCGAGGAGGAGTGGATCTTCAGCGCCGAGGACGTGGGGCGGGGAAAACCGGCGCCCGACCTGTTCCTGCACGCCGCCGACCGGATGGGCGTGCGGCCGGAGAAGTGCGTCGTCATCGAGGACAGCCCGCTCGGAGTGGAGGCGGCCAGGGCCGCGGGGATGGATGTGTACGGCTTCACCTCGATGATGCCGGCGGACCGGCTGGCCGGGGTGACCGGGCATTTCTCCGACATGGGACAACTGAGGGAATTGCTCGCCTGACACATCTACCGATGGGTAGGAACTGGCTCTACGCTCGCGCCCATGACAGATGCACGTTTGCGGCACGGCAGAGCCTCCCTCACGTTGAGCTTCTTCGTGCAGGGCGTCACGTTCGCTTCCCTCGTGACGCGGATCCCCGCCATTCAGGACCGGTACGGGATATCCGACGGCCTGCTGCCCGTGTTCCTCGCCGCCGTGCCGATCCTGGCCGGCGTGGGCAGCGTGGTCACCGAGAAGGTGGTCGCGCGGGTACGGCCGCGCGTGGTCCTGCGGTGGACGCAGCCCCTCGTGCTGCTCGCGCTGCTCGGTGTCGGTGCCGGGAGCGAGTTGTGGGAGGCAGCCCTGGCGCTCGGTGTGTTCGGGCTGGCCGTCGGTGCGCTGGACGCCTCCACGAACATGATCGGTGTCAGCCTTCAGCGGGCGTACGGACGCTCCATCATGCTCGGCTTCCACGCCGCGTACAGCCTTGGCGGGATCGCCGGGGCATCGCTGGCGTGGGCCGGGGCGCACTGGGATCTGTCGCTGCTGGCCTCGTACCTACCGGTCGTGGTGCTGCTGTTGCCCGTGGCGCTCGTCGGGAGCCGGTGGTACGTCGAGGGGAATCAGGAGGACGAGGGACAGCGCGCGGCGAAGGACAAGGCCGTCTCGGTCTCGTTCAAGCTGCTGATGCCGCTCTGTCTGGTGATGAGCTTCGCGTACATCGGGGACTCGACCGTCTCCAACTGGAGCGCCAAGTATCTGCAGGACGTGCTGGGGAGCTCGGAGCAGCTCTCGACCGTTCCGTACAACGTCTACATGGTGACGACGTTGCTGGGCCGGGCCGTCGGGGACTTCGGGGTGCGGCGGTTCGGCGCGGTGGCCGTGGTGCGGTTCGGGAGTGTGCTCGCCGCGGCCGGGTTCGGTGTGGTGGCCGTCGCGGGCGGGGCCTGGGTCGGGATGCTCGGGTTCACGCTGCTGGGGTTCGGGCTGTGTGTGGTCGTGCCGCAGACGTTCGCGGCCGCGGGACGGATGTTCCCCGGTGCGAGTGACACCGCCATCGCCCGGCTGAACATCTTCAACTACGTGGGCTTCCTGGTCGGCTCGCCCCTGGTGGGAGGGCTCGGGGACGCCTGGAGCTACCGGGGCGCGATGCTCGTCCCGATGGTGCTGGTGCTCGCGATTCTGGTGTACGCCAAGTCGTTCGACGCGGAGCCCGCCCGATACGGTGGCGGGCATGAGCGGCCGCGCACAGTTGATGTGGGATGACGCAGTAACGGGATACGACTTCGGGGACAGTCATCCCATGGACCCGGTCAGACTCGTGCTGACGATGGGTCTGGTGCGGGCGTTCGGTCTCGACCGTGCGGTGGATGTGGTGGCGGCCAAGCCCGCCGGGGAGTCCACGCTGCGGCTCGTGCACCGCTCCGACTACGTGGCCGCCGTGCGGGCGGCCTCGGTGGATCCGGACCACGCCGACCAGAACTACGGGCTCGGGACGACGGACGACCCGGCATTCGCCGGGATGCACGAGGTGTCGGCGCTGATCGCGGGGCAGTCGGTGGCGGCGGCGGAGGCGGTGTGGCGGGGTGACACCGGACACGCGGTGAACTTCACCGGCGGGCTCCACCACGCCATGCCCGGCAGTGCTGCGGGCTTCTGCATCTACAACGACCCGGCACTCGCCATCGCGCGGCTGCTGGAGCTGGGTGCGGAACGGGTCGCGTACATCGATGTGGACGTGCACCACGGTGACGGCGTACAGACGGCCTTCTGGGAGGACCCGAGGGTACTGACGGTCTCGCTGCACGAGCACCCGCGGACGCTGTTCCCGCAGACCGGCTGGCCGGAGGAGACCGGCGCGGGTGCGGGCGCGGGCGGTGCGGTGAACGTGGCGCTGCCGGCCGGGACGGGGGACGCGGGGTGGCTGCGGGCGTTCCACGCGGTGGTGCCGGAGCTGCTGGCGGACTTCCGGCCGCAGGTCCTGGTGACGCAGCACGGGGCCGACACGCACTTCGAGGATCCGCTGGCCCATCTCGCGGTGTCGCTGGACGCTCAGCGTGCCGTGATGGCGGCCTGCCACGACCTCGCCCATGAGTACGCGGACGGCGGGCGCTGGGTGGCGCTCGGCGGGGGCGGCTATGCGGTGGTGGACGTGGTTCCGCGGTCCTGGACTCATCTGGTGGGGATCGCCGCGCATGCGCCCATCGACCCGGAGTCGGTGATTCCGTCGTCCTGGCGGGACGAGGTGTACGCCCGGACCCGGCAGCTCGGGCCGGCCCGGATGACGGACGGGCGCACCCCGTCGTGGAAGTCGTGGGAAGAGGGTTACGACCCGGCGGACCGGCTGGACCAGGCGGTGCTGGCCACCCGGCGTGCGGCGTTTCCGCTGCGGGGCCTGCTGACCTGACGCACGGTCGGCCGGGGTGCACGGGTTACGCCAACTGTGGGGGGTGACCCGGGTTTTGGCCCCCGGGCGGTGCGGGTGGAGGAGCATCGGCAGGGTGTTGAGCACCGGCGCGCTGCGCGCGCATCTGCTGGCGGCCCGGCTGGCCGGGCCCGTGGCCACCTCGCGGGAGGTGAGTCTGCGGAGTTATCGGCTCTTCGCGGCCAGGGACCCCCGGGTGACCCTCGGCCTCGATCCCGGACAGGACTGGGGGGAGCGGGAGCTTCTCCGTCTCATGGCCGAGAAGTGTGGGGTCTCGGACGATCCCGAGCATGTCTCGGGTCCCGATGTGATCGATCCGGAGCGGACGCTGGCGGGGCTGGACGCGTTTGCCGCGCGGCTGTCGGACGCGGCTCTCCGGCAGGCGCCGGTGCTGTTCGGGACGGGGCATCCGCACCGGCTGCTCGGCTTCTACGCAGCACTGGCAGACGCTTTGTCGGCGGTGGGGTGCGCCGTACTCACCCCCGCGCAGGGCCGATGTATCGACATAACGACCCGGTTCGGCGTACGCACGTACAACCTTGACTACGTACGGGGAGTCGCGCTGGTGCGCGAACCCGGCGCGCGGGTGCCCGGTGGTGGTACCGGCGCACACTCCCACTCACCGCTGCCGGTCAGGGTCGTCCTGGACGCTGCCGCGGAGGGCCGGGGGCCGCTGCCGGAACTGGTCGTCGGGGACCACGGATGGGTCTGCGGGGCAGGTCAGCTGGGTATCGAGGCGATCGGGCTGGCCGATACGGACGATCCGGCGCTGTTCGTCGGTGAGGCCGAGGGGCGGGTGTCGGTCGCCGTTCCGCTCGACGACGCCGTGCGGTCCGCCTACTATCTGCCGCTCACTCGCTATGTACTCAATCGGGCGTGTCTGTCACAGTAGTTGGCCGATCGTCTCTCCTCTTCCCCACTCGCATCACACGCCCCTAATCTGGGCAGTGAGCGCACATCGACGAAGAGTCACCGGAGGGGAAGCCGGTGCGCGTCGCGTGCGGAAGGTACAGGTGGATCATGGCTGCTGACAGCGAGAGGCCTCTCAACGAGGTCAAGTTTCTGACCGTGGCGGAAGTCGCGTCGGTCATGCGAGTGTCGAAGATGACCGTGTACCGCTTGGTGCACAGTGGTCATCTGCCGGCGATCCGGGTGGGAAGGTCCTTCCGGGTGCCGGAGCAAGCGGTTCACGAGTATCTCCGGGAGTCCTTCGTGGGGGTGGGGTCGGCCTGACATTCCCCTCGGATTACGTCCCTCACCCGGTGGCGGGTAGGCTAGGCCGACGTAGGTCGTGTGGGCCCAGACGCCCCGCACCAGTGAAGAAGAAGTGAGCGAGGGTAGTCGTGGGCTCTGTCATTAAGAAGCGGCGCAAGCGGATGGCCAAGAAGAAGCACCGCAAGCTGCTCAAGCGCACTCGCGTTCAGCGTCGCAACAAGAAGTAGGCGAACGCAGTTCGTGAAATCCGCAGCCCTTCCGCCTTTTCGGCGGGAGGGCTGCGGTGCTGTCGCGGACCATGTGTACGGCGGGTGCACGCATTCGGGCCATCACGCGGCACAAGCCTGCCGCGCGGTCGTCACAGGGCAACATCCACCCGCTACGGTGACGACCGGGGGAGAACCTCTTCGAGGGACCCTCCGACTCACTTCACGGGAGACCGACGGAAGGCGCTGATCTTGGGGAAGGTCGTGCTCGTCACGGGAGCGGCCCGGCAACTGGGCGGCCGGTTCGTGCGGCGCATCCAGCGTGATCCGGGCGTGGACCGGGTTATCGCGGTCGACGCGATCGCGCCCGGCCATCAGCTGGGGGACGCCGTCTTCGTGACGGCGGACATCCGACAGCCCGCCATCGCCAGAGTTCTTGCCGAACACGCGGTCGACACGGTCGTCCACCTGGACGTCAGCGGAATGGGTCTCGGGACCCAGGGCCGCAGCGCGGTCAAGGAGACCAACGTCATCGGCACCATGCAGTTGCTCGGTGCGTGTCAGAAGGCCCCGTCCGTTCAGCGGCTGGTGGTCAAGTCCAGTACGGGCGTGTACGGCTCCGCCCCCCGCGATCCGGCGGTCTTCCACGAGACGACCCCGCCCAAGTCCCTGCCGAGCGGGGGCTTCGCGAAGGACGCGGTGGAGGTCGAGGGGTACGTACGGGGCTTCGCGCGCCGCAGGCCCGACGTGGCCGTGTGCGTGCTCAGGTTCGCGAACATCCTGGGGCCGGGCGCGGATTCGCCGCTGGCTGACTATCTGTCGCTGCCGGTGCTGCCGACGGTGTTCGGGTACGACCCGAGGCTCCAGTTCGTGCACGAGGACGACGTCATCGACGTACTCGGCATCGCCGCGAGCGAACCCCTGCGCGGGACGCTGAACAGTGGCACCTTCAATATCGCCGGGGACGGGGTGCTGCTGCTCTCGCAGTGCTCGCGGCGGCTGGGGAGGCCGACCATGCCGCTGCTGCTGCCCGCGGTCACCTGGGTGGGGCAGGCGCTCCGTACGGTGGGGATGACGGACTTCTCGCCGGAGCAGATCCGGCTGCTCACCCATGGCAGGGTGGTTTCCACGGTCCAGATGCGCGAAACCCTGGGCTTTCGGCCGCGGTTCACCACCGTGGAGACGTTCGCGGACTTCGCGCGCAGCCGGAGACCGGGGTTGCTGCCGCCCGAGGCGGTGGGCCGGGCCGTCGACAGACTGGCAGCGATGCCGTTCGCCGGGGGGACCGGCGGGGCTCCGGGGACCACCGGGGCCGGCGGCGACACACACCCGACTCCGAGCGTCAGGTAGAGGAGCGCACCGACGATGGCGGATGCCAAGGTCATTCCGTTCGATGACGACCGTTCGCGGTCGGGGGGCTCGTCGCGTGCTGCGCGGCGGCGGTCCCCGGGACGCGGCAACGGGTCCGTGAGCGCCCTGCCGGGGCAGCTGGACGCCGGGCTGCCGTCGGAGGGGCCGACGGCGGGTCCGGAGAGGCCCGAGGAGGCTGCAGTGGCTCCCGAGGACACGGGACGGGGTGGCTGGGACCGGCGGATCGCGGGCGGGCTCGCGTTCTTGCGGCGGCGGGTCACGGGTGAGTACGACGTCGACGAGTTCGGCTACGACAAGGAACTCACCGACCAGGTGCTGATGTCGGTGCTGCGGCCCATGTACGAGAAGTACTTCCGGGTCGAGGTGAAGGGCATCGAGAACATTCCGTCGGACGGCGGGGCGCTCGTCGTGGCCAACCACTCCGGGACGCTGCCGCTGGACGGGCTGATGCTCCAGGTCGCGGTGCACGACAACCATCCGGCGGGGCGGCATCTGCGGCTGCTCGCCGCGGACCTGGTCTTCATGCTGCCGGTCGTCAACGAGTTGGCCCGCAAGGCCGGGCACACGCTGGCCTGTGCGGAGGACGCGGAGCGGCTGCTGAGGCAGGGTGAGGTCGTCGGGGTGATGCCGGAGGGCTTCAAGGGCATCGGCAAGCCGTTCGGCGAGCGGTACAAGCTCCAGCGCTTCGGGCGGGGCGGCTTCGTGTCGACGGCGCTGCGGGCCGGGGTGCCGATCGTGCCGTGCTCGATCGTGGGGGCGGAGGAGATCTACCCGATGATCGGTAACTCCAAGACCCTGGCGCGGCTGCTGGGTACGCCGTACTTCCCGATCACGCCGACGTTTCCGTGGCTGGGGCCGCTCGGGGCGGTGCCGTTGCCGACGAAGTGGACGATCCAGTTCGGTGAGCCGATTCCCACGGACGGGTATCCGGTGGAGGCGGCGGAGGATCCGATGCTGATGTTCAATCTGACGGATCAGGTGCGGGAGCAGATCCAGCACACGCTGTACAAGCTGCTGGTGCAGCGGCGGTCGGTGTTCTTCTGAGGGCCGGGCGCGTCCGGGCGGGCGCGTCGTCCTTCAGCCGCCGGAGGGCTTGAAGCGCCGGACGGCCTCAACCGCCGGACGGGCTTGATGCTGCCCGTCCGGCGGTTGGTCAGGATTCGTTCTTGCCGTCGATCCCGAGGCCTCCGATCAGGCCGGGGATCAGCGGGGGCAGGGTGATGTCCGGCGTGGGCGCCGTACTCGGGCTGCCGTTCGTCGGTGTGGTGGTGTCCGGCGACGGCGGGTCGAAGAGGTCGTCCGCGCCGCCTCCGATCAGGCCGTCCTCCGGGGTGCTGCCCGAGTCCGACGGGTGGGGTGAGGAGCTGGTGCCCTTGCTGCCGTCGTGTGCTTCGGCGGGCGACGAGGACGAGGGGGAGGGCTTCTGCGAGGAGGCGGTGCCGGTGCCGGTGCCGGTGTCCGTCGAGCCGGACTGCTGGGATCCGCCGCGCTTCTCCGGGGCGCGGGGGAACAGCGACTGCAGCGGCGCGACTTCCTCGTCTATGGCCGCGAAGACCGAGCTCACCTGGTCACCGACCTCGGCCAGCTGGACGGGCAGCCGGTCGCGGAGACTGGTCCAGCTGTCGCGGTGCGAGCGGGAGAAGGAGTCCAGGGCCTGGATCGGGCCGATGGCGCCGTCCCGCTGGTAGGCCGCGTGGAGCAGGCGGTGGCCCTCGATGGCGTCGTGGGTCATGCCGTTGAGCGTGCGTCTGACCTCGCCGAGCTGTTCGTGGTCGAGGTCGCCCGCGCGGCCGCGCTCCATCAGCCTGCGGGCTTCGCTGAGCCGGGTCGATGCCTGGTCCAGGTAGACCTCGCCGCGGTCGGTGTCGCTGCCGGCCAGGTTGAGGTGGATGTCCTCCATGCCGCGCTTCAGCCCGTAGAGCGAATCACCCGGGAGGGCGTCGGAGCTGGCGGCGGCCACTCCGCCGAAGGCTCCCGCGGCCACACCGACGGTGAGTCCGCCGGCCGCGAGGCCCTTCGTCCAGCGCGACCTGGGGCGCAGTTTGCGGAGCGGGGAGGCCCGGTGGGCCCCCTTGCTCCGTTGTTCGGGCACTGTAGGGTCCGCGGACGCGCCGCCCGCGGCGAACATGGCCTCCATGGCGGCGACGAGCTGGGCTCGCTGCACCACTTTGACCTCGGGATCCAACATCGGCTTCGGTAGCTCGCCGAGGCCGTTCGCCAGGGCCAACAGCGGTCCGCGGTCGGCCGGTTCGGCCGGTTCCTCGGGCTGTACGGCCGCCGCACCGCGGAGCGACTGCTCCTCCACGGCCTGGGCGAAGGCGTTCGCCCGCCGGTGTGCCGAAACGTTTGCGATCACTGGCGGCACCTCCTCTCGTCATGACGGTCGACTCCCCTGAGGGTCCGGAAGGTTGCACACCTTGAGCGCATCCACACGATTGAGTGAGTGGCTGCGGACATGGAGTGACGACAGGGGGCCTGCAACCGGCACAACGAGTGGCGCGGCAGTTGGGTTACGCACGAAGGATGATCGGACCAGTGAGGGATGAACGTATCGCCGAGAGTGATTCGGTCCGGGGTGAGGTCAGCGGGCATCGTCCGGAAGGAGTCGGGCAAGTGTGCGGACGGCGCGGTACTGCAGGGTCTTGATCGCGCCCTCGTTCTTGCCCATCACCCGGGCGGTCTCGGCGACCGAGAGGCCCTGCAGGAAGCGCAGGGTCACGCACTCCTGCTGCTGGGGGTTGAGTCGGCGCACGGCTTGCAGCAGTGCGGCATTGGAGAGGGACTCCAGGACGGAGTCCTCGGGGCTGCGCTCGACCTCGTTGGCGTCGAGCATTTCGCCGGTGGTCACTTCCAGTCGGAAACGACTGGACTTGAAGTGGTCGGCGACCAGGTTGCGAGCGATGGTGACCAGCCAGGCGCCGAAGTCGCGGCCCTGCCAGGTGAACGTGGAGATGCGCCGCAGGGCGCGCAGGAAGGTCTCACTCGTGAGGTCCTCCGCCGTCGCCTTGCCGCCCACGCGGTAGTAGATGTAGCGGTACACGGTGTCGCTGTACTGGTCATAGAGGCGGCCGAAGGCGTCAGCCTCACCGGCCTGTGCGCGCTCGACGAGATCCATCATGCGCGCGCTGTCGCTGTCGGCCGTCGGCCGACGAACGGTGGACGTGGTTGTTGCGCCGCGGTTGCTGCGTCTTCCGACCGCCGCACCGCGTTCGGCCAGCGCGTAGCAAGGGCCGGCAGGTGCAGGGGTGGCAAAGGCGGGTACGGCGTACGCGGTGGGGACGAAGCCGCGCAAGCGGTCGGCGACCGTTGCGCGCAGCGTAGCCAGGCCCGAGGCGTCAACCCCGACGTGTGGGTACACGGGACTCCCAGAGGCAGAGCTTCCATCACGTGCAGTGCGAAACCGTCACTCGTCGTAGTGAGTGGTGGGTTCCGGAATGCGTCTGAGGAGAATAACGCTTCGTACAGGCTGTGCTACACCCAGTTGCTAAAATCACCGATTACGTCGCTTCTGTAGCGACTATTCGACACATTAAGTAGCCCGTTGTGATCGTTTGTTGATCGAATCGCTTCGGGATCTGTCGCTAGCCGCGACGGGTTGTGGTCGGGTGCGGCAACCCGACCGGCGGGGCGGCCGGGGTCAGCGGCGGCGGCGGTGCAGGGCGACGGCGGCGGCGGTGCCGCCCGCGAGGGCGCCCACGCCCGCCGCGGCCGGGATGCCGACCTTGGCGGCCTTGCGTCCCGTCCGGTAGTCGCGCAGCCGCCAGTCGCGGGCGCGGGCGTACTTACGGAGCTTGGCGTCCGGGTTGATCGCGTACGGGTGTCCGACCAGGGACAGCATCGGGATGTCGTTGTGTGAGTCGCTGTACGCGGCGCAGCGCGCCAGGTCCAGGCCCTCCGCCGCGGCCAGGGCGCGTACCGCCTCGGCCTTCGCGGGGCCGTGCAGCGGCTCGCCGACCAGGCGTCCGGTGTAGACCCCGTCGACGGATTCGGCGACCGTGCCGAGCGCGCCGGTCAGGCCGAGGCGGCGGGCGATGATCGTGGCGGTCTCCACCGGGGCGGCGGTGACCAGCCAGACCTTCTGGCCGGCGTCGAGGTGGGCCTGGGCGAGGGCACGGGTGCCGGGCCAGATGCGGTCGGCCATGTACTCGTCGTAGATCTCCTCGCCGATGGACATCAGCTCGGAGACGCGGTGGCCCTTGACGATGGACAGGGCGCTGTCGCGCGCGTCCTGCATGTGTTCGGGGTCCTCCACGCCGGCCAGCCTGAACCAGGCCTGCTGCCAGGCGAACCGGGTCAGCTCGCGGCGTTCGAAGAACTTCCGTTTGTACAGGCCGCGACCGAAGTGGAAGATCGCCGCGCCCTGCATGACGGTGTTGTCGAGGTCGAAGAAGGCGGCGGCCCGGTCGTCACCGACGACGGGGAACTCGGGTTCCGGGGCCTCGGTGCCGGACGCGGCGCGGGCCTCGGCTTCGGTAGCGGCGTCGGTGTCGGCGGACCGCTCGGCGTCGAGCGAAGATTTCCGCGCTGCTTCTGCTGCTGCCTCGCCTGCCAGCACGCTCCGTGCTGTCGCGGAACGCCTACGGGGTGTGAGCCATCCAAGAGCGGCCATGTCGTGAGCATAGCCAGTTGGTTCGGCCCTTCCGGACCTGCCGGGATGCGTCGGCGTGAACTCTCGGGGACCGAATTGTTAAACGGGTGATTCCGGGCGTAGCGGATGAAGGTCGGAGCAGCTCCGTTCCCGGCGCAGAATGAAGGGCATGAGTGCCCTGTTGCGTCGTACGAAGAAGAAGCCCGCGGACCGGGTGGTGACCCTTGTCGGGAAGCCCGGGTGTCACCTCTGTGACGATGCCAGGCTGGTGGTGCGCGCGGTCTGCGAGGAGACCGGCGCATCCTGGGAGGAGAAGGACATCACCGGGGACGAGGAGCTGTACCGGGAGTACTGGGAGCAGATCCCCGTGGTCCTCATTGATAACGAACAGCACACGTTCTGGCGGGTGGACCCGGCAAGACTGCGCAGCGCGCTGATTTCCTGACCGAAACCCGGTTACCATCGTGGGCGTTTTGAGTGGTCCCGGGGGCGTAGTCGTGAGGAGTGTGTTCCGCTTTGCCCCCTTCGGGCCCGCATCGGGCTGATGCGATCGGTGGTTCCTGGATCGCGCGACGAATGTGCGTGACCCCGGTCACTTTGACCGGACAAATCGGACACTATCTTTGTGCACGCGTTCACAAAGACATAGCCTGCATTCGACGGGGCGGCCATGGGACATGCGGCCGCCTGCAGCCCCGCTCATCCAGCAGGAGCACCGTGGCAACTGGCCGAAATCACCGACCGGCGACCCGTAGCCGAGGAATTCCCGAGGCCACCGTCGCCCGACTTCCGTTGTATCTCCGTGCGCTGACCGCGCTCTCCGAGCGCTCGGTGCCCACGGTCTCCTCCGAGGAGCTCGCTGCGGCGGCGGGGGTCAACTCCGCCAAGCTCCGCAAGGACTTCAGCTACCTCGGTTCGTACGGGACGCGCGGAGTCGGCTACGACGTCGAGTATCTCGTCTACCAGATCTCCCGTGAACTCGGCCTCACCCAGGACTGGCCGGTCGCCATCATCGGCATCGGCAACCTCGGGGCCGCGCTCGCCAACTACGGCGGATTCGCCTCCCGTGGCTTCCGGGTCGCCGCGCTGATCGACGCCGACCCCGCCATGGCCGGGACGCCCGTCGCGGGTATCCCCGTCCAGCACGCCGACGACCTGGACCGGATCATCAGCGAGAACGGCGTGTCGATCGGTGTGATCACCACCCCGCCCGGTGCGGCGCAGCAGGTCTGCGACCGGCTCGTGGCCGCCGGTGTCACCTCCATCCTGAACTTCGCCCCGACCGTGCTCTCGGTGCCCGACGGTGTTGACGTGCGCAAGGTCGACCTCTCCATCGAGCTTCAGATCCTCGCCTTCCACGAGCAGCGCAAGGCCGGCGAGGACGCCGCCGCGGACAGTGCCTTCGACCCGGCCGCACCGCCCGTGCGTGCCGCGACCACCAGCCGGAAGGGACCCGACGGGGACATGCCCGCCGTGATGCCGGCATGAGTCTCCTTGTCGTAGGGCTGAGCCATCGCAGCGCCCCCGTCTCCGTGCTGGAGCGGGCCTCGCTGGCTGCCGGTACCCAGGCCGAGCTGTTGCGGGACACCCTCGCCGCGGAACCCGCGGTCGAGGCCGCCGTCCTCGCCACCTGCAACCGCATCGAGCTGTACGCCGACGTGGACAAGTTCCACGCGGGCGTCGCCGAGCTGTCCATGCAGCTCGCCCGGCACAGCGGCGTCGGTCTGGACGAGCTCACTCCGTATCTCTATGTGCACTACGAGGACCGGGCCGTCCACCACCTCTTCTCGGTGGCCTGCGGACTGGACTCGATGGTCGTGGGCGAGGGCCAGATCCTCGGCCAGATCAAGGACGCGCTGGCGCTGGGGCAGGAGCTCCACACCGCCGGCCGGCTGCTGAACGACCTCTTCCAGCAGGCCCTGCGGGTCGGCAAGCGCGCCCACAGCGAGACCGGGATCGACCGGGCCGGGCAGTCGCTCGTCACCTTCGGTCTGGAGCAGCTGGCCGAGGGGCGCGACCCCGGTGTCTGGGCGAAGGGCAAGCGCGCCCTGGTGATCGGCGCGGGCTCGATGTCCTCGCTGGCCGCCGCGACCCTGGCCCGTACCGGTGTCGCCGAGATCGTCGTCGCCAACCGCACCCGGGCCCGCGCCGACCGGCTGGTCGAGATCCTCGGCGAGGCCGGCGGCACCGGAGTGGTTGCCCGTGCCGTGGAGATGGCCGCGGTCGCCGACGAACTGACACGTGCCGATGTCGTCGTCTCCTGCACCGGTGCGACCGGTCTGGTACTGAGTGCCGAGGCCGTCGCCGGTGCGCTCGGGCTGGACTTCGACTCCGCCGAGGAGGCGCCCGACGCACCCTCCGCCGCGCCGCCCGCCGACCTCGACCAGCACGCGGCGTGGGTGGAGAACGGTTCCGCCACCGCGACCGCGCAGGCCCAGGCCGTCCGCCGGGTCACCCTGCCCGCCCAGTCCACCGGCCCGGTCCGCTTGGCCCTGCTGGACCTGGCGATGCCGCGCGACATCGACGGCGGCGCCGGCCGCCTCGACGGTGTGCGCCTCGTCGACATCGAGTCGCTCGCCGAGGCGTCCGCCGATGCCCCGATGGCCGCCGATGTGGACCAGGTGCGCACCATCGTGGCCGACGAGGTCGCCGCCTTCGGTGCCGCCCAGCGCGCCGCCCACATCACTCCCACCGTCGTCGCCCTGCGCACGATGGCCGCCGGAGTGGTCGCGGGCGAGATCGCACGGCTGGACGGACGCCTTCCCGACCTGGACGAAAAGCAGCGCGCCGAGATCTCGCAGACCGTGCGCCGCGTCGTCGACAAGCTCCTGCACGCGCCCACCGTGCGGGTCAAGCAGCTCGCCAGCGAGCCCGGCGGCGCCGGGTACGCCGATGCGCTGCGGGAACTCTTCGACCTCGACCCGCAGACGGTCGCCGCCGTCTCCCGGGCAGACCTGAACGACCCGAATCGAGGGCGGTCATGACCGACAACTCACCCCTGGGCGCGGGGGCCACCGAGCCGCTGCGGCTGGGGACCCGGCGCAGCAAGCTCGCCATGGCGCAGTCCGGCCTGGTGGCCGAGGCCGTCAGCGAGGTGACCGGGCGGGCCGTCGAGCTCGTCGAGATCACCACGTACGGGGACATCTCCCGGGAGCACCTCGCGCAGATCGGCGGGACCGGCGTATTCGTCGCCGCGCTGCGCGAAGCCCTGCTCCGCGGCGATGTGGACTTCGCCGTCCACTCGCTGAAGGACCTGCCGACCACGCAGCCCGAGGACCTCGTGCTGGCCGCCGTGCCGGTGCGCGAGGACCCGCGTGACGTGCTGGTGGCGCGGGACGGGCTGACCCTCGGGCAGCTGCCGTCCGGCTCCCGGATCGGCACCGGCTCGCCGCGTCGTATGGCGCAGCTCAACGCGTACGCCCGCAGTCACGGTCTCGACATCGAGACCGTGCCGATCCGCGGGAACGTCGATACGCGTATTGGTTTTGTTCGAAGCGGTGAACTGGACGCGGTGGTACTCGCCGCGGCCGGACTCAGCCGTCTCGGCCGGACCGGTGAGGTGACCGATTTCCTGTCGGTCGACACCGTTCTGCCCGCTCCCGGTCAGGGAGCACTGGCGATCGAATGCGCTGCCAGCAGCGCTGACCTCGCCGCCGCGCTCGCGGAGCTCGACGACCCGTTCACCCGGGCCGCCGTGACCGCCGAGCGTGCCCTGCTCGCCGCCCTGGAGGCCGGCTGCTCCGCACCTGTGGGTGCGCTTGCCGACCTCCTGGCCGACGGCCAGGCTGTCAACGAACTGCGTCTGCGCGGTGTCGTCGGGTCCACCGACGGTTCCTCGCTGGTGCAGCTGTCCACCACCGGTCCCGTTCCCACGTCGCACGACGACGCGGCGGCGCTCGGTCGCGAACTCGCGGCCGAGATGCTTGCCAAGGGTGCGGCCGGTCTTATGGGGGAGCGAGCACTTTGAGCCCCACCGGCCCCGCCGCATCCGATTTCCCTGTCCTGTCCGCAGGGCACGTCACCTTCCTCGGCGCCGGTCCCGGCGACCCGGGACTGCTGACTCTGCGCGCCGTCGAGGCGCTTGCGAGCGCGGACGTTCTTGTCGCCGAGCCGGACGTTCTCGGCGTCGTTCGCTGCCATGCGCGGGCAGGCGTAAGCACGCCTGAGCTGACGGTTGTTGACGGGCAGTCAACAACTGTCGGTGTTCCCGTTCTCAGGGATGCGGTCAATCTTGTCATGGAGGCCGCGAAGGGCGGCAGGCGGGTCGTCCGTGCCGTCTCCGGTGACCCGGGACTGGACGGGAACGCGGGCAGCGAGATGCTGGCCTGCGCCGCCGCCGGTATTCCCTTCGAGGTCGTACCCGGTGTCGCCAACGTCGTGGGGGTGCCCGCGTACGCCGGGGTGCCGCTGCGGGACGCGCGGGGCGCCGACGTCCGGTTCGTCGACGCCCGTACCGCCTCGGACCGCTGCTGGAGCGAGGTCGGCGCGAGCGATGCCACGTGCGTCATCTCGACGTCGCTCGACGCGGTGGCCGCGGCCGCCGGTGAGCTGGTCTCGGCGGGCCGCAAGCCCGACACCCCGCTGATCGTGACGGTCGCGGGCACGACGACCCGGCAGCGCACCTGGACGGCGACGCTGGGCACCATCGCCCAGCTCTTCAAGCAGGCCAAGGTCCTTCCGTCGCCGGAGGGGCACCGGCCCGTCATAGCCGTGGTCGGGGAGCGCAGCTCCGCTGCCCAGCGCGACCAGCTCGCGTGGTTCGAGTCCAAGCCGATGTTCGGCTGGAAGGTGCTCGTGCCGCGTACGAAGGAGCAGTCGGCGTCGCTCTCCGACCAGTTGCGTTCGTACGGTGCGGTGCCGCACGAGGTTCCGACGATCGCCGTCGAGCCGCCGCGTACGCCCCAGCAGATGGAGCGCGCGGTCAAGGGCCTGGTCACGGGCCGCTACGAGTGGATCGCGTTCACCAGTGTCAACGCGGTGAAGGCCGTCCGGGAGAAGTTCGAGGAGTACGGGCTCGATGCCCGTGCCTTCGCCGGGATCAAGGTCGCGGCCGTCGGCGAGCAGACCGCCGCCGCGCTCGTCGACTTCGGTGTGAAGCCGGATCTGGTGCCGTCCGGTGAGCAGTCCGCCGCCGGTCTGCTGGAGGACTGGCCGCCGTACGACCCGGTCTTCGACCCGATCGATCGTGTCTTCCTGCCGCGTGCCGACATCGCCACCGAGACGCTGGTGGCCGGTCTCATCGAGCTCGGCTGGGAGGTCGACGACGTCACCGCGTACCGCACGGTCCGCGCCTCGCCGCCGCCCGCCGACACGCGTGAGGCCATCAAGGGCGGCGGTTTCGACGCGGTGCTCTTCACCTCGTCCTCGACGGTGCGCAACCTCGTCGGCATCGCCGGCAAGCCGCACAACGTGACCGTCATCGCGTGCATCGGCCCGGCCACGGCGAAGACCGCCGAGGAGCACGGTCTGCGCGTGGACGTCCTGTCCCCGGAGCCCTCGGTGCACAAGCTGGCCGAGGCCCTCGCGGCGTTCGGTGCGCAGCGCCGGGAAGCGGCGAAGGAGGCCGGTGACCCGGTGACGCGGCCGAGCGAGCGGCGTCCCGGTGCGCGGCGGCGTCGTACGACGACCTGATCCGGCGTGCTGAGTGCGGGGCCCCGCCGCTTCTTCGTGAAGCGGCCGGGCCCGCTCTGCTGAACGGGCCCTCTTTTCCCGGCGCAGGTGTCGGTAAGACGCTGATGTGTGCGGGTCTAGTCTCGAAGGATGACTGTGTACGGAAACTTCCCCGGCTCTCGCCCCCGGCGGCTGCGGACGACCCCCGTGATGCGGCGCATGGTCGCCGAGACGCGGCTCGATCCGGCGAACCTGATCCTGCCCGCGTTCGTGCGCGAGGGCATCGACGCCCCGGTCGCCATCGCGGCCATGCCGGGCGTGCGGCAGCACACCCTGGACACCCTGCGGAAGGCCGCGGTCGACGCGGTGTCGGCCGGGGTCAGCGGGATCATGCTGTTCGGTGTGCCGCTGGACGAGAAGAAGGACGCCCGCGGCACGGCGGGCACCGACCCGGACGGCATCCTCCAGGTCGGTCTGCGCGCGGTCCGCGAGGAGGTCGGTGACGATCTCGTCATCATGTCCGACCTCTGTCTGGACGAGTACACCGACCACGGCCACTGCGGTGTGCTGACCGAGGACGGCCGGGTCGACAACGACGCGACGCTGGAGCGGTACGCGGAGATGGCGCAGGTCCAGGCCGACGCGGGCGCCCATGTGGTCGGCCCCAGCGGCATGATGGACGGCCAGGTCGGGGTGGTCCGTGACGCGCTGGACCAGACGGGGCACGAGGACGTGTCGATCCTCGCGTACACGGCGAAGTACTCCTCCGCCTTCTACGGCCCGTTCCGCGAGGCCGTCGGCTCCTCGCTCAAGGGTGACCGCAAGACGTACCAGCAGGACCCGGCCAACTTCCGCGAGTCCCTGCGCGAGCTCGCGCTCGACCTCGGCGAGGGTGCGGACATGGTCATGGTCAAGCCGGCCGGACCGTATCTGGACGTCCTGGCGAAGGTCGCGGAGTCGGTGGACGTGCCGGTGGCGGCGTACCAGATCAGTGGCGAGTACTCGATGATCGAGGCCGCCGCGGAGCGGGGCTGGATCGACCGGGACGCGGCGATCATGGAGAGCCTGACCGGTATCCGGCGGGCGGGCGCGCAGATGATCCTGACGTACTGGGCGACGGAGGTCGCGCAGCGGCTGGGGCGCGGCGGTTCCTGAAGCGGGTACGCGAAAGTCCCGCCCCCGGACCTGTGACGTACCACGGGTCCGGAGGCGGGACTTTCGCGTCGCGGCCCCGGTCGGCCGGCGGGCCTACTTTCCGGTGGCGTAGGTGGTCCAGATCCGGAGCGGGAAGACGTTCCCGCGCTCCGAATCGTCTCCGCCGACACCCTGCATTCCCAGTAGTTGAGGGGTTCCCGGCTTGTTGCGGAACATCGTCACCGCCGTGGTCAGCCCCTCGGCGTGGCCGATGAACCAGGCCGACCTCATCCGGTCGTCCTCATGGGTCGCGCCCGCCGAGAGGTCGTCGAGGGTCCTGGAATCGGCGAGCGCGTCGAACTTCCTGTCCCGGGCCAGTGACGTCCAGGCCACGATCCCCAGGCTGTCCTTCACGTCGTGCGCCACGGAGGCGTTCATCGCGCGCTGCGGTTCCGCCTTCCCGAAGCCCTTGACCGTCTCGCCGTCCCGCGTCACCCCGGTCACCGAGTAGGGCTCGGCCCCCATGCCGTTGTTGCTGAAGGCGGTGTACGCGTCCGCCATCCTGACCGCGCTCGGTGTGGACGTGCCGAGGGGGAAGGACTTGTCCAGGCGGGCCAGGCTCTCCTCGCGCAGCCCGGCCGCGACCGCCATCTTCTTCACCTTCTTCAGCCCGATGTGCTTGCCGAGCCGTGTGAAGGTGAGGTTGGCCGACCTGGTCAGCGCGTAGCGCAGGGGCATCGACACCGAGACCTGCACCGGGACGGGGCGGGCACCCGACCCGCCTGGCGGCGCCGTCATGCGCGGGCCGCTCGTGATCAGGCGCCCCGCGTCGTCGTAGCCGCTGCAACGGTGGACGATGACCCACGATGCCCCACATGTCGGCCGGTGAGGCTGTCCGGGGGCGAGGGCTGAGGGCGGGGGCCGGTCCCTCAGACCGCCGGTCCGAGGCCCCAGGCCGTGAGGATGCGGGCCGCCTCCCGGCCCAGTGTCCGGTCGTCGGCGAGCCGGTGCAGCACCTCGGCCCGGCCGTCGCTCGGGCCCGCGTGGCTGAGCGCGGCCAGGGCGTTGTCCCGGACGAGCTGGTCCTCGTCGAAGAGGACGGCGGCCGCCATCGCGTCGTGGATCTCCGGATCGTCCGCGTAGGGGCCGAGCGCCATGGCCACGTACTGCCGCACCAGGTCCTCGTCGGGGCCGCGCATCACGGCGAGCAGTGCGCGGGCGGCCCGTTGCCGGTGCGCGTCGTCCGTGGGCGGCCACATCCGCAGGGCCGTCGCCGCCTCGATCCTGGCGAGCTCGTACTCCTCGGTGTCCTCGGTCACCGAGGCGAGGAACGGCAGGGCCGCCGGGTGGTCGGGCCGGTCCGCGAGTATGCCGCTCACTCCCGCGACGAGTTCGCGCCTCTTGTCGCTCTCGGGGGGCTGTGCGCGGAACTGGTCGATGAGGCTCTCTGTCCGGTCCATTGTGTGTGACTTCCCCGTGGGCGGCGGCGCATTCCCCGTGCGTGTCCTTCGGCTCAGGCCGGGGGCAGCCGTTCGGTGCAGCCGACGGCTTCGCGTACGTCCTCGTCCGGGTCCTCGGACAGGCGCCGGAGCAGTGTGTCGACGCCGGGTGTCGACCAGCCGGCCACGGCCTCGACCAGGGCCGTGCGGACGGTGGCGTCGGGGTGGTCGGCGAGGTGGGCCAGCTGTCCGACCGGGCCCCGTCGGCGCATGCCCAGCCAGTGCAGGGCCGCGCACAGTTGTGCCGCGTCGCCCGGGTCGCCGCCGTCGGCGATCCGCCTGAGGAGGACGGGAGTTGCGGGCGCCGGTCCGTCGAGCGGGTGCGGCCTGCGCCGGCGCAGCCGCTGCGAGCCGTACTCGCCGCGCACCCGGCAGCCGTAACAGGTACAGGGCCGCTTGCCGTTGGAGTCGGGGAAGTACCGCCAGCCGGTCAACTGGCGCACGGCGCGCACCCGGTGGATCTCGGCTCGGGTGACGGCCCGGGGGACGAAGACCTCCCAGCCCCGCGGGTCCTCCAGCGCGGCCACCCTTCGCACGGCCCCGCTCGCCGTGGTGGAGAGGTGGGCCCGGCCCGGCCGGTTGCAGTAGTGGCCGACCGTGACGGGTTCGTCGTCCGGCAGCCGGAGCTGGACCGCGACGAGGCCGCGCGGGCCGCCCCGGCGGGCGAGCTCGCGCAGCCACTGGTGGGTCAGCGTGTAGGAAGGCAGGACCGGGAAGCAGAACAGGCCCTTCGCGCTCGTGTTGCTGCCGTCCTCGACGCGGCCATGGCTGACGGCCCGTATCCCGGACTTCCGGATACGGGCCGCGTTCGCAGCTGGGGTCAGGTGTACGAGCATGGCCATGGCAGCCATCGTAGGGGGAGCGAGCGGCGGGGCGGCGGATCCGGTTCGGCTCCGGGGCCGCCCCCGCGTACGGGCTCAGTACTGGAGGGCGTCGGCCATCTCGGTCTGCCAGTAGGTGACGAAGCCGTTGTCGTCCCAGTAGGTGTTGGCCGGGAGCGACAGCTCGGCCGAGGTGCCCGTGGAGCCCTCGGGGCTCTTGCCGGAGAAGTTGACCTGGAGGTGGGTGGC
Source organism: Streptomyces brevispora (assembly GCF_007829885.1). Lineage (NCBI taxonomy): Bacteria > Bacillati > Actinomycetota > Actinomycetes > Kitasatosporales > Streptomycetaceae > Streptomyces > Streptomyces brevispora. The sequence continues at coordinate 2,553,667 of NZ_VIWW01000001.1, read as the reverse complement.
CTTGCGGGGGGCCGGGCCGTTGCCGGGCTCGCCGGTCAGGCCGATGGAGGCGTAGGCGGACTGGCCCCGGTCGAGCGTCACGACGGCCTGCGGCCGGCTGTCCTCCAGGATCGGGAAGACGGCCTGCGCGTCGTCGAAGCGGAGCTTGGGCGCGTAGTAGGCGTTGCAGAGGTGGGGGCCCGCGTTCGTCAGGGTGAGCAGCAGGTGGTTGACGGGGCGGCTCACCTTGGTGACGGTGACCTTGGTGTTGTCGCCGGTGCAGGTGACCGTCTTGGTGCTGCTGTTGGTGTTGCCTGCCTTGTCCGCGGAGGCGGTGCCGCCCTTCTTGCCGTTCGTGCCGACCTGGGCGGTGCTCTCCGACGTGCCGCCCGTCTTGCCGTTGTCGGTGTCGGCGCTGGTGTCGTCGGCGTTGGTGTCGGCGTCGGTGCCGTCCTTCTCCGGCGCGGTGGTCGGCGACTGGGACTGCTTGGCGGAGCTGTTCGCCGCCGGAGCGGACGCCGCCGCCTTGCCGTTGTCGCTCGTGCTGACGTCGTCACCACTGCATGCGGTGAGCGAGAGGGCGGCAAGGAGGGCGGTGGCGGCGAGGGCGGTGGTGCGGATGCGGTTGCTGCGCATGGTGGTACTCCCCGTGAAGTGTGGTGGATCAGCGGAAGTGGATCAGTGCCGTTGGATGAGGATCATGACGACCGTGCCTGTCACGATCACCACGCCGATGGCCAGGACATCGATGAGCTCGATGCGGAAGAGCGTTCTCATTGCTCGTCCCCCGTGGTCTCTGCGGTGTGGTCACAGATTGCGGGGCGGCGGATTCCGGCCGCAACACCTGCAGATCCATTGGGGATGCTGGAATGCCTGCGCGTACTGTGACCTGGGCAGATTCCACGTCCCTGGAACGGTGTTCCGGGACGAACCAGGAGGGGGAACGCCGCAGTGGCGACACCGGAGGCCGAGGATTTCGCGGCCCTGCTCAAGGAACTGAAGGACCGTTCGGGACGCAGTTACGGGGTGCTCGCCGCGAAACTGCACGTCAGCACGTCGACGCTCCATCGGTACTGCAACGGGGACGCCGTCCCCAACGAGTACGGGTCAGTGGAACGGTTGGCCCGGCTGTGTGGGGCCACGTCCGATGAACTCGTGGAGCTGCATCGGCGGTGGATCGTCGCAGAGGCGGCGCGGCGGCGCGGGAAGGCGGAGAGCGGGGCGGCTCCTGTTTCCGCCCCTGTTGTTCCTGCTGTTCCCGCTCAGGCTGCTGCTGTTCCTGCGCCTGCTCCTGCTCCGGATCCGGCTTCTGTGCCCGAGCGCGGGCGCGAGCCGGAACCCGAGCCCGAGCCCGCACCCCCGGCCGACCTGGAGCGTGAGCACCTGGTCGTGCCCGCCGCCTCGGGCAACCGCTGGCGGCGCGCGTCCGCCCGCACTCGCGTACTGCTCGCGGCGGCGGCCGTCGTCGCGCTCACCGTGCCCACCGCCGTCGTCGCGAACCAGCTCACCGGGCGAGCGAGCGAGGACGTCGCCGTGGGCACCCCGGGCGCGTCGGACCTGGTGGACGACAAGGAGACGGACGCCGTGTCCGGCGCCTCGCAGAGCGCCTCCGTGTCGCCCAGCCCGTCGCGGACGCCGAGCGCATCGGCGACCACTGGTTCCGCCACACCGTCCACGGCCCCGTCGAAGCCCGCCTCGCCCGAGGCGGGGAGCGCGCCGAAGACCGACACCGGCCGGCCGCCGACCGTCACCATCAGCTCGTACAACTGGGAAGAGCCCTGCGGGCAGTACTACCTGCTGGACCAGAACGCCGACGTCGTGCCCCCGCCGCCCGTACCGCAGGACACCCGTGGCTGGGCCCGCGCGCTGGGCGGGGTGGACGGCGGCCAGATGCTCCTCGAACTCACCGTGCAGGGCACTTCGGAGCAGGCGGTCGTCCTGAAGGACCTGAACGTGCGGGTGCTGAACCGCCGCGCGCCCCTGAAGCGGTCCGCGTTCTCGATGGGCGAGGGCTGCGGGAGCGGGATCGAGCCCCAGTCCTTCGACATCGGCCTGGACAACAGCCGTCCCACGCTCACCCCCGTGGCGGGGAAGCAGGGTGACAAGAAGATCCCGGCGAAGGGCTTCCCGTTCCGCGTCTCCTCCAACGACGTGGAGGTCTTCGACCTGGACGCGCACGTGGAGGGCCACGACGTCAGCTGGTACCTGGAGTTGGAGTGGAGCAGCGGCGGCCGGACGGGCACCCTGCGCATCGACGACGGCGGTCAGCCGTTCCGTACGAGCAGCATCGCGGGACGGCCGGAGTACCGGTACGACAGGGACAGTTCCAAGTGGGAGATCGTCTGACGCCCACTCGAAGCTCGGGGCTCGGGGCTTGAGGCTCGAAGCTCGGGTCTCGGGGCTCGGGCTTCGAGAGGGGTGTTCACTCGTTCGAGCGTATGAGGGGCGGGGCGGTCCGGGGCTCGGGGCTCGGGATCCGAGCTTCGAGATCCGAGCGTCGAGCCACGAGCTCCGAGATTCGAGCGCCTTCTTTAACCGGTAGGGAAAGAAGGGTGGTTGGTAAAACCTCGCCAACCTCCCTGAAACACCGCCGCCCGCCGCGACCCCCGCCCGACGCGTGATGATGGAGTGCACCGAATGCGGCACCCCCGGCCGCCCCGAAGCACTTCCCGACGGCCTCTGCCACCCCTGCCGACAGCCGAAGACCACCACCGCCACCGGCACCAGCACCGGCGCCCCGACGGACCCGCCCGCCGAACGCGACATCACCAAACTCGTCGCCGGACTCCGCGACCTCCTCAAAACCCCCTGAACCTGAACGGCACCGGATGCCCGTTCACCAGCTGATTCCTGCCGCCACCGGCAGGTGGTCGCTGCCGGTGGCCGGTAGCACCCAGGAGCTGTCCGTCTCCACGCCCCGGACCAGGATCTGGTCGATCCGCACCACCGGGAAGGCTGCCGGATAGCTGAAGCCGAAGCCGTCCCCGGCCTTCTCCTGGGCCGATTCCAGCTGCGAGGTGAGACCGTCGAAGGAGCGGTCGTCCGTTGTGCCGTTCAGGTCACCGAGCACCACCACCCGCTCGTTCGGCTCGGCGGCGACGGCCTCGTTGAGCGCCTCCGCACCCCGGTCCCGGCTGCCCGTCCAGAAGCCGTTCCGGGGAAACACGCGTACGGACCCCAGATGGGCCACGTACACCGCCAGCGGACCCTGGTCCGTGGCCACCGTGGTGCGCAGCGCCCGGTTGTAGCCCATCTTGACGTCGACCGGCTTGGTGTCCCCCAGCGGCCCGTAGTCCATCTTGATGTCCACCGGCCCTGTGCCGGACAGCGGCAACTTGCTCCACAGCCCGACCGTGCCCTGGACCGTGTGGTGAGGGTAGGCCCTGGCCAGCTCCTTCTCGTACGTGCCCCTGTCCTGAAGGGTGATCTCCTCCAGGGCCAGCACGTCCGCCCCGGATGCGGCCAGGGCCCGCGCGGTACGGGCAGGGTCGGGGTTGTCGGCGCCGACATTGTGGCTGGCCACGGTGAGATCGCTGACCGGGTGGGACTTGTCGCTGAGCAGCCCGCCGAAGAGGTTCAGCCACACCGCTACCGGCAGCAGCAGCGCGATCCCCGCTGCGGGGGAGCGGCGCCGCACCGCCCCGGCAAGCAGGACCGGCACGCACAGGCCGAACCATGGCAAGAAGGTCTCCACCAGGCTGCCGAGGCCCCATCGGTCCGTGATCTTCGCGTGCAGCAGCATGATCAGGCCGAGCAGCAGCGCCGTCGCCGCGAGCACTGGGCCGCGTCTCCAGGCCTGCACAGGCGGGGACGTTGCTGCGGTCGCGGCCGAGGAGGGCGAGAGCTTCGGGGCCTGTCGTGGGGGGCGGGTCATCTCGCCAGTCAAGGCCGCGCGGTGTTACCGGTGCGTATGCGGTTCTCGATATATCGACGATATGTGCCGACTCGTAACATTGACGGCATGCGTGTGCTGATCGTCGAGGACGAGCCCTACCTGGCAGAGGCCATCCGCGATGGCCTGCGCCTGGAGGCCATCGCGGCCGACATCGCAGGTGACGGCGACACCGCTCTGGAGCTGCTGGGCATCAACACCTACGACATCGCCGTCCTGGACCGCGACATCCCCGGACCCTCCGGTGACGAGATCGCCCGAAGCATCGTCGCCTCCGGCAGCGGTATGCCGATCCTCATGCTCACCGCGGCCGACCGCCTCGACGACAAGGCCTCCGGGTTCGAACTCGGCGCCGACGACTACCTCACGAAGCCCTTCGATCTCCGGGAACTCGTGCTCAGGCTCAGGGCACTCGACCGCCGACGTGCCCACAGCCGGCCTCCCGTGCGGGAGATCGCCGATCTGCGGCTGGACCCGTTCCGCCGAGAGGTCTACCGGGACGGCCGCTTCGTCGCTCTGACCAGGAAGCAGTTCGCCGTGCTCGAGGTCCTCGTCGCTGCCGAAGGTGGTCTCGTCAGCGCGGAGGAGCTGCTGGAGCGGGCGTGGGACGAGAACGCCGACCCCTTCACCAATGCCGTGCGCATCACCGTCTCGGCCCTGCGCAAACGCCTCGGAGAACCCGCGATCATCGCCACCGTGCCGGGTGTCGGCTACCGCATCGACCCTTCGCCCGGCACAGGACGGGAAGGCCGCGACCGTGGATAGGGCGCCCGGGCTGAGCGTCCGCGCCAAACTCACCCTCAGCTACGCCGGATTCCTCATGCTGGCCGGCGTCCTGCTGCTCGTGGCGATGTGGCTGTACCTGGTGAATTCCCTGCCCAACGTGACGACCATCATCGGGGGAACGCTGGACCGTTCCGCCCTCCTGCGCGGTTTCGTGCCGGCGGTCGCCGCCGTCATGGCGTTCCTGCTGGTCTTCGGGCTCGCGGGCGGGTGGGTCCTCGCGGGCAGGGTGCTCGCCCCCCTCAACCGCATCACGGATGCCACCCGCCTGGCCACGACCGGAACGCTCTCCCACCGGGTCCGGCTCGGGGGCCGCAAGGACGAGTTCAGCGAACTGGCCGACGCCTTCGACGTGATGCTCGCCCGGCTCGAAGCACATGTTGCCGAGCAGCAGCGGTTCGCGGCCAACGCCTCTCACGAACTGCGCACCCCGCTGGCGGTCTCGAAGACGCTTCTCGACGTGGCCCGCGCCGATCCGGACCGCGACACCGGCGAACTCATCGACCGCCTCCACGCCGTCAACACCCGGGCGATCGATCTCACCGAGGCACTGCTCCTGGTCAGCCGCACCGAGCAGCGGGCCTTCACCCGCGAGCGCGTGGACCTGTCCCTCATGGCGGAAGAAGCCGCCGAGACGCTCCTGCCCATCGCCGAAAGGCGTGGCGTCACCATCGAGACGCGCGGCGACATCACTCCCACGAACGGATCGCCGGCGCTGCTGCTGCAACTGGTCACGAACCTCGTGCACAACGCGATCGTCCACAACCTTCCCGAAGGGGGCACCGTGTGGGTCACCACCGGCGTCCGCCCCGAGACCGTGGTGCTCACCGTCGAGAACACCGGCGAGACGGTCACCCCGGAGCTGGCCTCGACGCTCACCGAACCGTTCCGGCGCGGCACCGAGCGCGTACACACCGACCACGCCGGCGTCGGCCTCGGCCTGGCAATCGTCAAGACCATCACCCAGGCACACGACGGAACACTCACCCTCACCCCGCGCTCCGCCGGCGGAATCCGCGTCACGGTGGAACTGCCCGCGACAGCCGCGCACTCCACCACCCCCTAGCAGCCCGCGCGGCTCAGTCCCACCAGAACGCCCAGGTCTCCTGGTTCAGCAGCGCCTTCTCCGCGTATACCTGGAGGGAGTTGAGCGTCGACTGCTGGATGTTGTCAGGGCAGAACGCGAAGTGCTCGGCGGCCAGTGCCTCGGCCTCGGCGGTCGTGGTCGGCGGGCGGCTCACGGAGACGACCATCGTGTCGAAGCCGAGCACCACGACACGGGCCCCGAACCGGTCCTCCCAGGAGCGCAGCACCGCGCAGAGCCGGGCGACGTCGTTCTCGTGGTTGAGCGGCCCGGACCAGCCGATCGCCGCCGGTATGTCCGCGCTGCGCCGCGCGGGCACCAGCGCCGCCCGCATTCCGGCCGGTGAGAAGTTCATCTCGGTCAGCTGGTCCGCGATCTCTGCCGCCAGGGCGTCTGGGGCGTCCGGCCCCGCCTCGGCCGGCGCCGGGGCCAGACCCGGCCAGTCCTTCGCGGAGTCGTCGAGGGCCAGCTCGTCGTCGGCGTACGCCTCCCACGCCTCGCTCAGTATGTCCTCGGCGTCATGGTCTCCGGGATACGTCGTCTGGGCCGGGATGAGGTCCCAGTGCTCGGGCCACTGGGTGCGCATCCCGCCGTCGACCATTACCGGCAGCAGCCCGAAGGGGCGCCCCAACGTGTGCAGCGCGGCCCACGAGCCGGGGGACGCGGACTCGTCCGCGTACCAGAGCAGCGGTTCGTGCCATGAGCCGTCGACCGTGTCGTCCACGAGCGTGCCGGGCGGGAGTTCCAGACCTGCGTCGGCCGGGGAACGGAGTGGATTCGGGAGCGTCGCCATGTCGGTGACCCTAAACGGCCCCACTGACAGTCGAGCCGGTCAGCGTCCTACGTGCCCGGTGAACGCGGCCCAGGTGGTGGGGGCGAGGGTGAGCGCGGGGCCTTCGGGCTTCTTGGATCGCGAACTCATGAGCGGCGACAACGTGAACATGTATGGCGGCTCGGGGAACACGGGCATCCAGAACAACCACTTCGCGCCGTCCGCCCCCGACTTCCCGGAGTTGCGGGATGCGGTACGGGAACTGCTGCGGTTGGTCGATGAGCTGCGGGCGCAGCTCCCGCCCGCCAGTGCCCGGGTACTCGACGACAACCTGCCCGCCCTCTCCGGTGGGGCCGACGCGTCGCAGGCGCCGGAGGAGCGGCATCGCGCGTTGCTCGCGGTCGCCGGTGTCGCGGCCACGGTGTCGACGGTCGGGGAGCCGGTGGTCGAGGCGGTCAGGAAGGTGCTCGGACTCCTGGGCGCTGTCTGAGCCGTAGGTGGCCGGTCGGCGGTTCCGCCGCCTTCCGGGGCGGCTGCCGGTGAACCGGTCGGCCGGTGACCGGTCAGCGCGTCAGGGTGGCCAGAATGGTTTTGCCCCGGCTGCCGTGACGGTGGACGGTGACGTTGCTGGCCAGCCGTAGGACCATCGGCCAGCCGAAGCCGCCCGTCCGGCCGGTCAGGTCCGGGGCGCGGCACTGTGGCTGGGTGGGGCTGGGGTCGACGACCCGTACGTGCAGCGCACGCTGATCGGCCCCGAACGACAGGGCGGTGACGCCTCCGGCGTAGCGGATCGCGTTCGTCACCAGCTCGGAGGAGAGCAGCACCAGGTTCTGGACCGCGCGGGCGGACGGCGCCGGATTCAGTCCCGCGACGAAGTCGGCGGCGGCCTCGCGGGCATCCGAAGCCCGGAGCGGTGGGGGTGCGGCCTGCGAAAACACCTCCTCGGCGGAGAAGTCGGGTGCGGCGCACTGTTTGGTCATGTGGATTCACCCCAGAGGGAATGGCTCGTTGGCCGGTCCTGGCTGCGTGTACCCGAGCCATGGCCGTGTATCCGAAATTGCTCCGTACGGGTGGCCCTCCGTACGGAGGCGTGCGACGCCTCCCAAGGGGCAGGTGTGCGGGACCAGACAGTGCGGTTTCGCCCCTGGCTCCAGCGGTTCGGGGTGGCCGCCGAGGCGAAGGGAACAGCCCATGAACGAGTCCGCAGACCTCGCACCGGACTCGCCCGCGATGATCACCGAACCGGTGCCCGATCTCCAGCTCCAGCTGCTGCTCCAACTCCTCGACCGGGAAATGCGCTCCGGCCTGCCGCTCACGCTGACCGTCCCGGCCGGTGTGCTGCACGGTGACGTGATCGGCCACGAGGCCTGGAAGGCGGACTGGGCCAGGAGTCTGCGCCAGGTCGAGGGCGAGGGCGCCAACCTCATCGCCGAGTTCCCCGAGACCGTGGACCAGGGCATCAAGGAACTCCGCGCCGACGAGGACGCGAAGCAGCTCCCCCGGTGGATCCATCTGCGCGACGCCACGCTCGTCCTCGGCGGTGCGGCTCCGCTGCGGCTGCCGCTGTGGCGCGGGCGGCTGGCCGACGTGTCCGGGTGGGCGCTGGGCCGGCCCGAGTAGTTCGCGGTCCGGGGCGAAGCAGCCGGCGATGACTGCGTTGCGGGTTCGACTGATAACTGTCCGTGGTCGATCTTCGGCTGATTGTCCGCCGCCCGCTATGTGAGCCGCGCGCTTCGGCGCTCGCCCGTTCCGGACGCGCTCCGGCTCGGGCGGCCGCTTGGGACTGGCCTCGCCGGCCGCGGCAGGCTTTCCTGCGGAAACCCCAAACCTCTGGTCGGGAGCGCAGGCCATCACGGTGCCTCCATCAGCTGTACGGGCGGAGCGTTCACCGAGTTCATCGACTGCTTCAAGCCCGGATACGGCACCTACCGGCACTTCGGTAACCGCGTGGTGTCCGGTGGCACTTCCACCACCTGGTGCGACATCGGCGCGGACGTCACAACCGTGGGCGTCACAGCCTCCTGAGGCATCCACCGCGCGGAGTCGTGCCCGGGGCCGGACGCGTGAAGGGCCGCTGACAGCACTCCGGGTGGGTAGGCCCGGAGAGTGTCAGCGGCCCTCGTGTCAGCGGCCCCGCGTGTCGGGAACGCGCGGCGTGTCGGGAACGCGTGGTGGTCAGAGCCGCTCGGGCGTCCGGATGCCGAGCAGCGCCATGCCCTGGTGGAGCGTGCGGGCGGTGACGTCGCAGAGGAACAGCCGGTTCTCGACGACCTCGGGCGAGTTGTCGTCGCTCAGGACGTGGCACTGGTCGTAGAACGTCGTGTAGTGCGAGGCCAGCTGGTAGAGGTACGCCGCCAGCTTGTGCGGCTCGTAGCCCGCCGCCACCTCGGACAGCACCTCGCCGAACTGGTCCAGGTGCAGACCCAGCGCCCGCTCGGCCGGGGCCAGCTCCAGCTCCGGGTGCGCGACCGGCTTCGCGTCGCCGGCCTTGCGCAGGATCGACCGGATGCGCGCGTACGCGTACTGGAGGTAGACGGACGTGTCGCCGTGCAGCGACACCATCTGGTCCAGGTCGAACTTGTAGTCCCGCACGGCGGAGGTCGACAGGTCCGCGTACTTCACGGCGCCGATGCCGACGTACCGGCCGTTCTCGACGATCTCGTCCTCGGTCAGGCCGATCTTCCCGGCCTTCTCCCGGACCACGGCCGTCGCCCGCTCGACCGCCTCGTCCAGCAGGTCCTCCAGCTTGACCGTGACACCCTCACGGGTCTTGAACGGCTTGCCGTCCTTGCCGAGGATGGTGCCGAACGCCAGCTGGTGCGCCTTGACGTCGCCGCTCAGCCAGCCGGCCCGGCGGGCCGTCTCGAAGACCATCTTGAAGTGCAGGGACTGCCGCACGTCCACCACGTACAGCAGGGTGTCCGCCTTGAGGTTCCGCACCCGGTCGCGGATCGCGGAGAGGTCGGTCGCCGCGTAGCCGTAGCCGCCGTTCGTCTTCTTGACGATGAGCGGGACCTTGTTCCCGTCCGGGCCCAGCACGTCGTCGAAGAAGACGCAGAGCGCACCCTCGGAGCGGACGGCGACGCCCGTCTCCTCCAGGATCCGGCAGGTCTCCTCGAGCATGTCGTTGTAGCCGGACTCGCCGACGATGTCGGGGTCGCTGATCTTCATGTCGAGCTTGTCGAAGACCGAGTAGAAGTAGATCTTCGACTCGTCGACGAACCGCTGCCACATGGCGAGCGTCTCCGCCTCACCGGCCTGGAGGGCCACCACCCGGTCCCGCGAGCGGGCCTTGAACTCCTCGTCGGAGTCGAAGAGCACCCGGGATGCCTTGTAGAGCCGGTTCAGGGACGACATGGCGGCTTCGCCGTCGCCCTTGTCGCCCTTGTCGGCCTCGTGGTTCAGCTCGTCGGGGTGCTCGATCAGGTACTGGATGAGCATGCCGAACTGGGTGCCCCAGTCGCCGATGTGGTGGCGGCGGACCACGGACTCGCCGGTGAACTCCAGGATCTGCACCATCGCGTCACCGATCACGGCGGACCGCAGGTGACCGACGTGCATCTCCTTGGCCACGTTCGGCTGGGCGTAGTCGATGACCGTGGTGCCCGCGGCGCTGTTGTACGGGACGCCGAGCCGGCCCTCGCCGTCCGCGGCACGGGCGGCGAGCGTCTCGACGATCGACTTGTCGGAGAGCGTGATGTTCAGGAAGCCGGGGCCGGAGACCTCGATGTCCTTGATCAGGTCGCTCGCCGGGAGGGCGGCCGTGACCTGGGCGGCCAGCTCGCGCGGGTTGCCCTTGAGCTTCTTGGCGAGGGCCAGGATCCCGTTGGCCTGGAAGTCGGCCCGGTCACTTCGGCGCAGCAGCGGGTCCGCGGTACCGGCATCGGGCAGGGCTGCCGTCAGGGCGTCCGCCAGCTGCTGCTGGAGCGTGGAAGCGAGGGAATTGACCGAGGCCATCAGCTGGCTGCCGTTTCCGTAGGAGTACAAGGGATGGCACCGAGTATCCCACGGTGAGTAAAGCCGTTTTCGCGCTGCGGGTGGTACCTGGGAGAATGGCGAGCGCCCCTATGAGTCCTACAAGAGAGAAGGACGTGCCGACCGTGGCTCAGAGTCAGAGCAGCACCGAGACCGACTGGGTCTCCCGCTTCGCGGACGATGTCATCGCCGAATCGGAGCGTCGTGCGCCTGGCAAACCGGTCGTCGTCGCCTCCGGTCTCTCCCCGTCCGGCCCGATCCACCTGGGCAACCTCCGCGAGGTCATGACCCCGCACCTGGTCGCCGACGAGATCCGCCGCCGCGGTCACACCGTCCGGCACCTGATCTCCTGGGACGACTACGACCGCTACCGCAAGGTGCCCAACGGCGTCCCGGGTGTCGACGAGTCCTGGGCCGAGCACATCGGCAAGCCGCTGACCTCGGTGCCCGCCCCGGCCGGCTCCGCGTACCCGAACTGGGCCGAGCACTTCAAGGCCACCATGACGGCGGCCTTGGACGAGCTGGGCGTCGAGTACGACGGAATCAGCCAGACGGAGCAGTACCTCGCGGGCACGTACCGCGAGCAGATCCTGCACGCGATGCGGCACCGCGCCGACATCGACGCAGTCCTGGACCGCTACCGGACCAAGAAGGACCCGGCGGCGGGCGGCGCCCCGGGCAAGGGCAGGAAGCCGCAGCAGAAGAAGGCCGACGAGGCCGAGCTGGAGGCCGAGGCCGGTTCCGGCGCGGCGAGCGAGGACGACGGCAGCGGCGGTTCGGCCGGCTACTTCCCGTACAAGCCCTACTGCGGCAACTGCGAGAAGGACCTCACCACGGTCACGTCGTACGACGACGAGAGCACCGAGCTGAACTACACCTGCACGGCCTGCGGCTTCGCCGAGACGGTCCGCCTGAAGGAGTTCAACCGCGGCAAGCTGGTCTGGAAGGTCGACTGGCCGATGCGCTGGGCGTTCGAGGGCGTGATCTTCGAGCCGAGCGGGGTGGACCACTCCTCGCCCGGTTCCTCGTTCGTCGTCGGCGGCCAGATCGTCCGCGAGATCTTCGACGGCGTGCAGCCGATCGGACCGATGTACGCCTTCGTCGGCATCTCCGGCATGGCGAAGATGTCCTCCTCCAAGGGCGGTGTGCCGACCCCGGCCGACGCGCTGAAGATCATGGAGGCGCCGCTGCTTCGCTGGCTGTACGCGCGCCGCAGGCCCAACCAGTCCTTCAAGATCGCCTTCGACCAGGAGATCCAGCGGCTCTACGACGAGTGGGACTCGCTGGAGCGCAAGGTCGCCGACGGCTCCGTGCTGCCGGCCGACGCCGCCGCGTACGCCCGCGCGATCGGGACGGCCGCCGGTGAGCTGCCGCGTACGCCGCGCCCGCTGCCGTACCGCACCCTCGCCTCGGTCGCCGACATCACCGCCGGGGCCGAGGACCAGACGCTGCGCATCCTCAGCGAGCTGGACCCGGACAACCCGCTGACCTCGCTGGACGAGGCCAGGCCGCGGCTGGACCGGGCCGAGAACTGGATCACCACCCAGGTCCCGGCCGAGGCCCGCACCATCGTCCGCGACGAGCCCGACAAGGAACTCCTCGGCTCGCTCGACGACCAGGGCCGCGAATCGCTGCGGCTGCTGGTGGCGGGGCTCGACTCGCACTGGTCGCTGGACGGGCTGACCACGCTCGTCTACGGCGTACCGAAGACGCTGGCCGGGCTGGAAGCGGATGCCAAGCCGACGCCCGAGCTGAAGGCCGCGCAGCGGTCGTTCTTCGCGCTGCTGTACCGGCTGCTCGTCAGCCGGGACACGGGGCCGCGGCTGCCCACGCTGCTGCTCGCGGTCGGGGCGGACCGGGTGCGCAGGCTGCTCGGCGCGTAGGTATCGACGAAGGGCCGTCACCCCGTTCTGCGGGTGACGGCCCTTCGTTGTTGTTGCTGTTGATTCTGTTGTTGCTGTTGTCCTCGGTGTTGCCGCTTATGCGATGTGGTCCGCTTCCAGTTCGGCGTGGTAGCGGTTCTTGAAGCCCTGGATCAGCTGGCGGAGCAGGGCCGCGCTGCGCGGGTGCCGCACGTTGTGACGGTCCGACAGGTGTATGTCGAGGACCTCGATGCTGGGGTACGTGCTGTGCTGCGTCACGAACGCGGCGAAGGCCTCGTAGGCGACCTTGCTGAACTCCGCGTCCTCCTGCGCCCACTCCTCGGCCCATTCCTCGGCCGCCTCGGCGACGGGCTTCGGCTCCTGCGGGACCTCGTCGGCCTCGGCGGGCTGAGAGGTCTGGGGTGTCTGAGTCTGAGGCATCTGAGAGGTCTGGGGCGCTTGGGGTGCCTCGTGCGTCGGCAGTGGCTGCTCGTTGCGCGGGTTGGGCATGGCGCCGATCGTGCCCACGTTGCCCAGCGGGCGGGTGCGGCCGGGGCCCGTCGGGATCATGACCGGGCCGGGCTCCATGGCATCGACGTACGTCGGGTTGTACGAACCCTCGTACGCACCGTCCGGCGCCTGTGCCTTGAACCACGGGCTCTCGTGGGAGGCAGGGGCGGGGGCCTGGGCCTGCGTTTGGGCCTGGGCTTGGGAGTGCGGCTGGAAGGCGCTCTGCGGCCGTTGCGGCTGGGGTTGTTGCTGCTGCTGCGGCTCGGCGTGCTGCTCCTGCTGCCGGGCGGCGACGAGTTCGGGCTGCTGGGGCTGGGCCGTCTCGACGGCCGCGACAGGCGCGGCGGCGGGGGACGGAGGCAGCAGGACCGGTTCGATGCCCGCGGCGGCGAGTCCGGCCGGGCCGGTCTCGGCCAGCGGGACGCCGTACTTCGCGAGGCGGAGCGGCATCAGGGACTCGACGGGGGCCTTGCGGCGCCAGTTGCGGCCGAAGCGGGCCTGGAGGCGGGCCTGGTAGATCAGCCGGTCCTGTTCGAGCTTGATGACCTGCTCGTAGGACCGCAGCTCCCACAGCTTCATCCGCCGCCACAGCCTGAACGTCGGGACGGGGGAGAGCAGCCAGCGGGTGAGGCGGACCCCCTCCATGTGCTTGTCGGCCGTGATGTCGGCGATCCGGCCCACGGCGTGCCGGGCGGCCTCGACGGAGACCACGAACAGCACCGGGATCACGGCGTGCATGCCGACGCCCAGCGGGTCCGGCCACGCGGCCGCACCGTTGAACGCGATCGTCGCGACGGTCAGCATCCACGCCGTCTGGCGCAGCAGCGGGAACGGGATGCGCATCCACGTCAGCAGCAGGTCCAGCGCCAGCAGGACGCAGATGCCGGCGTCGATGCCGATCGGGAAGACCAGCGAGAAGTGCCCGAAGCCCTTTTGCAGGGCGAGTTCGCGCACGGCGGCGTACGAGCCCGCGAAGCCGATCGCTGCGATGAGCACCGCACCGGCGACCACGAGCCCGATGAGTATTCGGTGCGTGCGTGTCAGCTGCATCGCGGCCACTCGCGATCCCCTCTCCGCTTCTTCGTCTCCGACGTCCGGTCTGGAAGGACGATTTCGAGTTCTGGCGGGCACAGCCTGGCACATGCGGGCGTGACGCGTCGCGCGGGGAGGGGCGAAGCCCGGTTCTCGGACGAGGACCGGGCTTCGTGAATCCGCTTCTGGGCCGCGGTGTTGGGGCCGCGGGGTGCCGGAGGGCTACTTCGCGTCCTTGGCGGAGGACTTGGCGGACGGCTTCGCGGAGGACGTGAGGGAGGCCTTCTCGATCGTCTTGCCCGCCGCCTTGCCCGCGGCCTTGTCGGTTGCCTTCTTGGTCGCGTTGTCGCTCGCCTTGCCCGAGGGCTCGGGGGACGCGCCCACCTTCTTGCTCTCGTTCGCGGTGGCCACCGCGGCGACGGCCTCCTTGGCGGCCTTCTCGGCGCCCTTCTGGATGTCGTCGGCGGACGGGGTCTTCGCGCCCGCGTAGCCCGCGCCGTTGTAGGTGAGGGTGACGACGACATTGCCCGTACGGGCCACGATCGTCGCGTACTTGAAGTCCTCACCGGTCTTGTCGAGGTCGTACGTGATCCTGGTCGCCGTCTCGCCGATGCCGCTGACGGGAGCCGCGTCGAGCTTCTTCGCACCCTCGGCCGCCTTGGCCTTGGCGATCTGCTTCGTGAGGTCGTCCCCGGCCCGGTCGGCACCGCTGCCCAGGGACTGGTCCGAGCCGAAGCGGGTGAAGCCGACGTCGAGCCAGCGGTACTGGGAGCCCTTGATGCCGTTGTCGTCCAGGCCGTTCCAGGAGCAGCTGCCGCGGGCGGCGGTGTCGCTGGACCTGCCCGGTGTGCCGTTCTTGTCCTTGGCCGCGGGGACCAGGGACTTGGCGGTACTCGCGGTGATCGACTTGCACGGGTCGGGCAGCTCGGCGAACCTCGCCGCCGCGACCATCGCTTCCGACTTCGTCGCTTCCGGCGCGGGGGACGAGGACGAGGCCTTGTCCTTCTCGCCGTCGGAGTCCGACGAGCAGCCGGCGACGACGAGCATCACCGGAACGGCGGCGCAGGCGAGTATGCGGGTGAGTCGCGGAGCTGATCGGTGCATGGTTCCTTCACTCGGGTGGCGCGGCGTCGGGCGGCCGGACGGTCGGTGGACGTGGGACGCCGGCGTGGTGCGGACGGCCGGCGGACGGTGGTTCCGGAGGGCCACGGTACGACGGACGGCAGCCGGATGCCGCCTCGGCCGGACGGCCCGAGGGATGGCCGGCAGCCGGGCCGGACCGGCCGGGGACGGGGTTACTTGCTGAAGCTGTCGACCAGTTCTCGGCCCAGTGCCTGGGCCTTCTCCTGCAGTTCCTTGCTGTCGGGGACCTCGGTGGAGAGGGCCGGCTGCGCGGTGTACTGGACGGTCACGATGACGTTCGATGTGCGGAACACCACGCTCACCGTGCGGTGCTGTGCGGTGGAACCAGCGCGGGTGAGCTGATCATCCAGAAACGCACTGTCACCGAGAGTGTCGAGGACGCGGGGCTGGAGGTTCTCGGCGGTGCTGCCGTCCGTGGTGCTCCCGGCGCTCCCCGCGTCCCCGCCGGTCTTCCCGGCCGCGGCCGTGGGCTTGTCCGCGTCCTCGCCCGGCTTTGCGCTCGCGGTCCCGGACGGGGAGCCCGGGGTGCCGTTCTCCGTTCCGTCGGGCAGGGTGGAGGCCGACGGCAGGTCGGCGGCGGCCTCCTTCTTCGCGTACACCTCGCGGGCGCGGTCGTCGTCGCTCACGGACGGGTCGTACGAGACGACGCGCTCGAAGTCGACGAAGAGGCTGTGGGCGCCGTCGGGCGCCTCGCTCTTCCAGCGGCAGCCGACCCGGCGGTCGGTGTCGTACGTGACGGTGGGCGAACCGTCGAACACCTTCTCCTGCTGGGCCTCGGGCAGTTCGGAGGCGCCGGGCAGCAGATCCTTCAACGTGGCCGGCGCGATGGAGCGGCAGGCCTCGGGAAGGGTGCGGTACTTGCCCGGAGGGGCGGCGGAAGTGGCCAGGGTGCCGGGCTTGCTGTCGGCGGCGGCGCCACCGGTTCCGGTGCCGCTGCTGCAGCCGACCGCGAGCGCTGCAATGAGCACGGCGCCGGGTGCGTAAGCCATTCGTCGCACGGTCCTGGGCTCCCTTCGTGCGAAAAACGGTTGCCGCTCGTCGGCGGCCGGTGGACACAATGTGTATCGCACGCGCCGCTGTGAATGCCGGTCGGCCGATACTTTTGTCGATCTTGGCACCGGTTTTGCGCTTTCAGACTTTTCGGGGGAATAGAGGAACTATGTCGTATGTAGAGGTGCCGGGCGCGCAGGTCCCCATCCGTATGTGGACCGACCCGGCCTCGGTCGAGGACGTCGCGATGCAGCAGCTGCGCAACGTCGCCACGCTGCCCTGGATCAAGGGCCTGGCCGTCATGCCCGACGTCCACTTCGGCAAGGGCGCCACGGTCGGCTCGGTCATCGCCATGCACGGTGCGGTCTGCCCGGCGGCGGTGGGTGTGGACATCGGCTGCGGAATGTCCGCGGTGAAGACCTCGCTGACCGCCAACGACCTGCCCGGCGACCTGTCCCGGCTCCGGTCGAAGATCGAGCAGGCCATTCCGGTGGGCCGCGGGATGCACGACGAGCCGGTGGACCCGGGCCGGCTGCACGGGCTCGCGTCCACCGACTGGGACGACTTCTGGCAGCGGTTCGACGGGGTGGCCGATGCGGTCAAATTCCGTCGGGAACGTGCCACCAAGCAGATGGGAACGCTCGGAGCGGGGAACCACTTCGTCGAGTTCTGCCTCGACGAGTCGGGTTCGGTCTGGTTGATGCTGCACTCCGGCTCCCGGAACGTCGGCAACGAACTGGCCGCCTTCCACATCGGCGAGGCGCAGAAGCTGCCGCACAACCAGGACCTGGTCGACCGCGACCTGGCGGTCTTCATCGCGGACACCCCGCCTATGCAGGCCTACCGCAACGACCTGTTCTGGGCGCAGGAGTACGCGAAGCACAACCGCGCGATCATGATGGCGCTCTTCCAGGACGTGGTCCGCAAGGAGTTCAAGAAGGCCAAGGTGACCTTCGAACCAGTCATCTCCTGTCACCACAACTACGTGGCGGAGGAACGGTACGACGGCATGGACCTGCTGGTCACCCGTAAGGGCGCCATCCGGGCCGGCTCCGGTGACTTCGGGATCATTCCGGGCTCGATGGGCACCGGCTCGTACATCGTGAAGGGCCTCGGCAACGAGAAGTCCTTCAACTCGGCCTCGCACGGCGCGGGCCGCAAGATGAGCCGGAACGCCGCCAAGCGGCGCTTCTCGACGAAGGACCTGGAGGAGCAGACGCGGGGCGTGGAGTGCCGCAAGGACTCCGGTGTCCTGGACGAGATCCCGGGCGCGTACAAGCCGATCGAGAAGGTCATCGATCAGCAGCGCGACCTGGTGGAGGTCGTCGCGAAGCTGAAGCAGGTCATCTGCGTGAAGGGCTGAGCGCGCCGGGCCCGGTGCGGGCGGGGCCGGGGCGAGACCCACGGGGGTGGACTCGCCCCGGCCGTCTCGCCGGGCGTGGTTCGTTCAGGCGGTGCGGTGGACCTTGGAGTTGGAGGCCTGGGCGCGGGGGCGGACCACCAGGAGGTCGATGTTCACGTGGCTGGGGCGGGTGACGGCCCAGGTGATCGTGTCGGCCACGTCGTCGGCGCTGAGGGGGGCGTCGACGCCCGCGTAGACCTTGGCGGCCTTCTCGGTGTCGCCGCGGAAGCGGGTGGTGGCGAACTCCTCCGTCTTGACCATGCCGGGGGCGACCTCGATGACGCGGACCGGGGTGCCGACGATCTCCAGGCGCAGGGTCTCGGCCAGGACGTGCTCGCCGTGCTTGGCGGCCACGTAGCCGCCGCCGCCCTCGTAGGCGGAGAGACCCGCGGTCGAGGAGAGGATGACGATGGTGCCGTCGCCGCTCGCGGTGAGGGCGGGGAGCAGGGCCTGGGTGACGTTGAGGGTGCCGATGACGTTGGTCTCGTACATCTGGCGCCAGTCGGCCGGGTCGCCGGTGGCGACGGGGTCCGCCCCGAGCGCGCCGCCCGCGTTGTTGACCAGGACGGCGAGGCCGCGGAACGCGGTGGCGAACTCGTCGACCGCGGTGCGGTCGGTGACGTCCAGCGCGTAGGCCGTGGCCTCGTGGCCCGCCGCGGTGATCTCGGCGGCGAGCGCCTCGATGCGGTCCTTGCGGCGTGCGGTGATCACGACACGATAGCCGGCGGCCGCCAGCTGCCGGGCGGTCGCGGCACCGATGCCGCTGCTCGCTCCGGTGATGACGGCGATGGGGGATGCGGCCATGGCGGGCTCCTCGGACAGCTGATCGGTACGGGGCCAGGATAGGCAGGGGCGCGGTCAGTGGTTGCGGGGGGCGTACATGATCACGGCCATGCCGGCCAGGCAGACCAGCGCGCCGGTCACGTCCCAGCGGTCGGGCCGGTAGCCGTCGGCGACCATGCCCCAGACGATCGACCCCGCCACGAAGACCCCGCCGTACGCGGCGAGCACACGCCCGAACTCGCCGTCCGGCTGGAGCGTGGCGACGAACCCGTACGTGGCCAGCGCGATGACGCCCGCACCGATCCATGCCCAGCCGCGGTGCTCCCGGACGCCTTGCCAGACGAGCCAGGCGCCACCGATCTCGAAGAGCGCGGCGACGACGAACAGGGCGATGGAGCGGAACACGGACATGTGAGCAGCGTGTCATGCGTGGTGGGCGTGAGGAGCGTGGACGGCCGGAGCGGACGGCCGGAGCGGACGGCCAGCGCGAGCAGCCGGAGCGGACGGCTGGAGACGCGCCGAACTGGTAGGAAGATATGGATAATTCGTGCAAATCTGTATCTTCAGGGCATGTCAGTGACGCGAAAGGCTCGTCTGAAGGTGTCCGCTGCGGCGGCGATGGCGTCGGCTCTGGCGCTGGGCGCGGGCGGGACGGCCGCGGCCGTCGGTGCGCCGGGGGGCACGGCGGTGGCTTCTCGGGCGGGCTCGCCGGTGGTGCGTCCGGTGGCTCCTCCGGGCCCTTCTCCGGCGACTTCCCCCGTTACTTCTTCCGTGGCTTCTTCGGTGGCTGCTCCGGTGGCTGCTCCGGTGGTGCCGAGCATCGCCCCGGAGGCGGATGTGTCGCACCACGGGCATGTCTCGCTGTGGGGCACCGGGCTCGGCATCTGGCTGGTCAGCCAGAACAGCGGCCCCTCGAACCTTGCCGGGGTCACCGTCCGGCTACGGGTGTCCGTGCCGCTCTCCGGTCGGCAGGAGCTGCCCGGGGAATGCCTCCAGGCCGACCAGCAGACCGTGCTGTGCCGCACGGGCCCACTGGGCGCGGACGGCTCCCGACAGGGGAAGCTCGCGCTTGAACTGCAGCTTCTGGGGCGGCCGGCGGAGGTGGTCGTCCGGATCGACACCGTGTGGAACGGCGGGGCGACGGACCGGGATTCGAAGAACAGCGAACATGAGGTACTGGCTCCGGCCACCGGGGACGAGTACGTCTTCTGAGGCCACCGGTGAGGGCGACGGCGACGGCGGGTCGGGGTGACGTCGGGACGCGCCGTGGCCGGGGTGACGTCGGGACATGCCATGCCCGGGGTGACGTCGGGACGCGCCGTGGCCGGGGTGACGTCGGGACATGCCATGCCCGGGGTCGGGCGGGGGGAGTGCCGCGTTCCGCTCAGTCGCCGGACGGGTCCGGCGGCCCGGCGGGCGAGCCTCCGAAGTCGCGGACCGCTTCGGTGACGATCGCCTCCAGCCGGGCGTGGTGGGCGCCGCGCCAGTACACCCGGTCGCACTCCGTGCACTGCGCGAAGACGTCGTACGAGCGCTGAGTGCCGTCCTCCAGCCGCGCACCCACGGTGTCCTTGTCGGCCGCCGCCAGCCGTCCGTTGCAGGCGGTGCACCGGCTCCACGGGGCGAGCTCGGGCGCGAACCGCCCCAGCACGTCGCGCAGCTGCGCCTCGGGCCGGTCGCTGTAGACGTACGCCCCCGCCCAGATCTCCCGCCGGTGGAGCAGCCCCCGGTCCCGGGAGAGCAGGACGCGCCGCTCCTTCGCCGAGCGCGTGGCCAGTGCGGGGTCGCCGATGTCCTCGTACTCGTAGGCGGCATCCACGCCGAGCAGCCGCAGCCGCCGCGCGAGGGTGCCGAGGTGGACGTCGAGGAGGAAGCGCAGGGGCGCGCCCGGTACGTGCTGGGGGCGCTGCACGGCTTGTACGTCGACCGCTTCGCCCGCGGCGGGAATGTGGGAGAACGGTACGGGGCGGCCGTCGACGAGGAGCTGTCCGGCCTCGGTGAGCGGGACTCCGAGCGATTCGACGACGTGGCCGAGGGTGGACGCGCCGTCGGTGGTCACGGCCGTCCGCCCCCTGCGGCGTTCGTGCGCGACGAAGAGCCTCAGTTCAGGGGCGACTTCGAGGTGGATCTCCGGTCCGTTCACCTGGTCAGGATGCCATTGGGCCGAGTGTGCGGGCCAGGGATTTCGGGCGTGGGCGGGGCGTGGGGTGAGGGCGGGGTGCGGGTGGCCAGTGGGGGAGTGGCGAGTGGGTAGTGGGGAACCGCTCAACGATCCGGGTGGAGGTCCAGCCGCCAGTCGTTCGTCAGCAGCGGATGGCCGGGCGGGTACTCGACCTCGCACGCGCCGAGCAGGGTGAACCCCGCCTTGCGGCACACCCCGTTCGACGCGCCGTTGGCCACGGACGGGTAGGCGTGCAGATAGCGGCGCTTGCGCTCGGCGCGCGCCTGCTCGGCGACGGCCACGGTCGCGGCCGACGCGATGCCCCGACCCTGGAACCCCGCGAGAACGGCCCACCCCGTCTCGTAGACCTCCTGGCCCTGCCAGGTGCGCTCCCAGAATCCGATGGCGCCCACGGCCTCGTCCTCGCCGGTCAGCGCGATGCGGAACATCCTGCCCCGGCCCGTCCGGTCCGCGCTCAGTGCCAGGTAGCGGCCGTGGCGATTTATGAGCTGCTCCTCCGACTCGGGGCCGCCCAGGTGGTCCATCAGCTCCGGTGCGTTGGCACGACGGAGCAGCTCCAGGTCGTTGTCCGACCAGGGCTCGATCCGTACGGATGATGCTGTGGGGTGCTCCATGCCAAAACTGTAGGACGGGGCACTGACAGCGGACCGTGCTGGCGGTGAGCATCAGTCCTTGAGGGCGGCCATGGCGGTCGACCCCATGACGCGGCCGATTCCGGCGGGACCCTCACCGCGTCACCCGCGGCTGCCGGTCGCGGTCCGGTCCCGTGGCGGCCCCGGGCGTGGCATCGGTGGCCGGAACGCGCGCCCCCGGCACACTCGGCCCGTCGTAGAGCGCGCCGAGGGATTCGTACGCGCCGTCCACGATCCTCTCCGCGTCCACCAGCATCGCGCGCTCGGCGAGGCGGGCCGCCTGATGGGTGTACGGGGACGGCGGCGCCGGGTGCCGGCGCCGCCACCAGCTCTCACACGCGGCGTAGATGCCGCCGGAGAAGACCAGCACGGGGATCGACAGGGCCAGCAGAGTGTCGCCCATGGCAGGCCTCCTTCAGTGTCTGTGCCTCCTGCATCGGCAGGTTCGACAGGCCAACTGAAGATCATTCTTCGGCCAATGAATGGCCGGATTCAGAAAGGCCTCAGGTGCCGGTCGGTCTTGGCCGGCCAGTGCGGGCCGAGGTGTGGGTGTCCACCGGAAGCTGGTTCAGCCTGCGCAAGCAGACCCCGTGCCAAATGAGCTCGTGCGCGGGGGCGGCAGGGTTCAGGCGGGGGAGCCGGCTGAAGAGACCGGTGAGGGCGTCGTGGACGAGTCGGCGTCCGAGCGCCGCGCCGAGGCAGTAGTGCGGTCCGTGTCCGAAGGACAGATGGCTGCTGGGCGCCCGGCGGTGCGGGTCGGCGCGCAGCGGGTCGGGCCACGCCGTGGGGTCGAGGTTGGCGGAGAGCAAGGAGGCGACGACCACGGTGCCTTGGGGCAGCGAGGTGCCCGCGATGGCGCAGGACTCGCGGGTGAATCGCCAACCGGTGTGCTGGAACGACGGGTTCAGGCGCAGGATCTCCTCGGTGAGCGCCCTCGTGTACTCCGTGCCGTGACTGAGGCCGTGATTGAGATCGCGACCGTGACCGTGGCTGAGATCGTGGCCGCGACCAGGACTGAGGCCGTGGCTGAGGCCGCGCCTGACATCGGGGCGCCGCATGGCCAGGAGCGTGCCCGCCGGGATGACGGTGGCGAGCGAGTCGATGGTGCCGATGAGCAGCATGCCCAGCATCCCGGCCATTTCGGCGTTGGTGAGTTCTCCCGTCCGGTTGGCGTGCAGCAGGGCGGTGGCGGCGGTGGGGGCGGAGGAGTGGCGGGCCGTGCCGATGATCTGCAGGACGGCGCGGGAGAAGGCGCGCTGCGCCGACCGGGCCGTCTCCGTCCCCGGGGCTGCCGCGCTGGCGGCAAGGGCGGCCGTCACGGTGCTCCGGCGTCGCTCGCGCGGAACGCCGAGGACCTCGCCGACGGTGGCGCCTGCCAGCGGCAGGGCGAGATCGGCGACGATGTCGACGCGGTCGCGGCCGGCCAGCGACCGGATGATCTGTGCGACCTCGCACCGCAGCCTGGCGGCCGTCCCCGCCGCTGCGGCGGCGGTGAAGAAGGGGGCCACGATCCGGCGCATCCTGCGGTGGCGGTCTCCGGAGGCGGAGAGCAACTGCGGTGCGTGGGCGAAGAAATCCTCCGGATAACGGCGGAGGGGGAAGCCCTGCACGGGCCGGCCCACCTCTCTGACGTCATTGGTCAGACGCGGATCGGTGAGTACGGCCCGGGCCACGACGGCATCCGTCGTGGCCCAGGCGCGCAGGCCACCCGCGAGAGTGACCGGGCGCAGGGTGGGACCCGTCGGTTCGGTGAGGCGGCCCAGCGCCGCACCGAACCCGCCCTCGTTGAGGGTGGGGCAGGCCAAGAGGGGCGGCGGGCCTGCGGGGAGCGGGGCGCGGGTCATGCGCTGGTGAAGATCAGGGCGGTGTTCTGTCCGCCGAAACCGAGGGAGGTACTCGCCACGGCGGTCATCCGCTGCTGCCGGGGCTGTTTGGTGACGATGTCGAGGTCGATGGCGGGATCGTGCCGCTCGAGGTTGGCGGTGGGATGAATGGTCTGAGTGGTGAGGCTCAGGACGCTGACCGCCGCCTCGATCGCACCGGCGCCCGCGATGGCGTGGCCGATGACGCTCTTGGTGGCGGTGACGGGCGGGGGCGTGTGGAAGACGGCGCGCAGGGCTTCGGCTTCGCTGATGTCGTTGGCGGGGGTTGACGTTGCGTGGGCGTTGACGTGGCCGATGTCCGAGGGTGCGAGAGCGGCGTTGCCGAGAGCGGTGCGCAGGGCCTGTACGGTGCCGCGGCCCTCGGGGTGGGGGGTGGTCCAGTGGTGGGCGTCGCAGGTGGTGCCGTATCCGGCCAGGTGGGCGCGGATCGGGGCGCGCCGTGCTCTGGCGTGGCGGGTTTCCTCCAGGATGAGGATGCCGGCGCCTTCGCCGAGGACGAAGCCGTCACGGTCCGCGTCAAAGGGGCGGGAGGCTCCGGCGGGGTCGTGGCACCGGGAGGAGAGGGCACCCATCCGCCAGAACGCTCCGGCCGCCAGGCGTGAGGAGCCGGCGGATTCGCTGCCTCCGGCGATGACGATGTCGCACGTTCCGGAGACGATCAGGTCGCGGGCGAGCCCGATGGCCGTCGCCCCCGACGCACAGGCGGTACTGACGGCGAAGTTGGGCCCGGTGGCCTGGCAGTCGATGGCGATCTCGGCGGGCGCCATATTGGGCATGCTGCGGGGCACGTCGGTCGGCGACAGCGCCCGGTAGGCGCCACGGGCCAGATGCCCGTACTCGCGTGAGGCGGTGTCCTGGCTGCTCGCGCCGACGCCGATCACGACCCCGACCCGGTTGCCGTCCCAGGCGGCGGGGTCGAGGCCGGAGTCCGCGAGGGCTTCCCGTGCGGTGAGGAGTGCGAGGTGCACGAACCGGTCGGTGCGCCAGACGATGCGGCGGCCGATGGCCTTGACGGCGTCGAACCCGGGGATCTGGCAGGAGAACGCGACCGGCATGCCCTCCAGTCGAGGATCCGGTGTGGCAGTGGGGATGCCTGTGAGCAAGCCGGCCCAGGTTGCCGCGGCCCCCACCCCGGCTGGCGTGGTCATGCCCAGACCGGTGACGGAGACGGAGCGGGTGGTCATGACGCGGCGGGAACGGCCGTCAGCAGCAGCGAAAGGGCGTCGGCTGCCTGCGCCAGGGTGACGTCGGGACTGAACGACCCCTCGATTTCGGGGAACTGGAGCCCGTACCGGTCTTCGAGGACGACGACGGTCTCCGCCAGAGCCAGCGAGTCCATGTCCAGGTCCTCGAACGTGGTGGACGGTGTGATCTCGGCCCGGTCGATGCCGAAGTGCTCGCAGATGATGTCAGTGATCTGGTCTTGCATCGGAACGCTCATGTCTTACTCCTGTGCTGGCGGACCGGCTCAGTGGGCCGAGGGCGGCGGGCTGAGGGCGGCGTCGAGATAGGAACTGTCGATGGGTGCGGGCGGGTTGAGCAGGTGGCGGCACTCCAGATCCCGCAGGCTGCTGCGTTCGTAGCGGCGGCGCAGCCCGAGGTAGGCGGTGGCCTCGGCCCCGAACCGGTCGATGGCGCGCTCCAGACCCGTGGGGTCCGGGCGGTTGGTGACCAGCTCCAGACGAAGCCGGGGAGTGGACCGCTGCAGCGCGTTATTGATCTGTTCCACGGGCGTCTCGACGGGGTGCACGATGTGGTGGACACGGGCCCCGGGGCCTCGGGGCGCGTTCTCTGCCAGCCGCAGCATCGCCAGTGCCGCGTCCTCGACCTGCAGCAGGTTGATGCCGGAGTCGGGTGCGCCCACCAGGCGGACCACCAACTGATCCGCGAAGGAGGCTGGTTGACTCGTGCGATCGGATGACGGGGGAGGGGCCGGGCTCGGCAGGTCGCGGAGCGAATGCCGAAGGAAGAGGGCGAGCTTGGCAGCCAGGACGGCGTAGGTGTGCTGAGGGGCCCGGGGCAGTGCACTGCGTTCGCTCAGCAGCACGCTGGGCCGAAAGATCGTGGCGGAACGGCCGTTGTCACGTGCCCAGCGGTGGACCAGATTCTCGGCGCGATGCTTGGACTCCTCGTAAGGAGTGAGGAATCCGTGAGCGGAATCCAACTGCCGCTCCGGGACGACGCCTTCCAGCTGTGCTCCGGCCACGAATGCCGTACTGACATGGAACAGCGGCGGTTTACGGCCACCGGCTGTCGCCAGGGCGAGAATGTGCCGGGTGCCTTCCACATTGGTCCGGTGCAGTTCCTCGGCGGCGCCATGCAGTTTGGTGAGCGCGGCGCAGTGCCATACGGCATCGACACTGTCTGAGATGGTGCGGAATTCTGCTTCGGACAGGCCTAGTTGCGGGCGGTCCAGACCGACCTGGACGGCGCGTACCTGATGAGGGATCCGTTGCACGGTCTCTTCCGGTGCTCCCGCTGATCGCAGGGCGCAGGCAAGGGAGGACAGGGCCCGTTGCGGGGGCTTGCGCACCAGGGCCACCACCCGGACGTCATGTGGCAGCAGGCGCAACAGCAGGTGGGAGGCGAGGAAACCGGTGGCGCCGGTCAAGGCGATCGTGGAACCGGCGGACCTCTCGTACGGGAGACCGGCGGCCCGTTCGGTCGATTGAACCGTTTCCGGCATGACCCGTCTTCGCATTCTCTGTGGAGTGGATTGCACACTCGGAGCTCTGTCTCACGAGCTCCCGAACCTATACCGGCCGGAAGTCGCAGCAGCACCCGAATTAGTCAAAGACGGCTTATCCGGGCCCCGGTTCCACTCCAAAGAGGGACCCTTTCTGTGCGCTTTGCATGTCCTCTTCAATCAGAGTGCTGTAGACGCTCATTACGCCACCGGTACCGGCGCCCTTTCACCGCTGAGAGGGCGAAACCGGCCGTGCCCTGGACCGGCTGCGCCTCGTTCCTTCCGTGAAATTGCCTACCCGAAGCGGTCAAGCGGTCAAGCGGTCAAGCGGTCAAGCGGCCGAGTGGTCGAGTGGCCGAGTGGCCGACACCGAACCGAACGGTGAAGCCGAGGGAGGCTCGAACCGGATTGAGAGATGCATGGGCGCGCGAGACACAAAGGCACCGCATCAACGTGGGGCAGCGCCCCAGGGCGCCGGCCGGCTGCTGGCCGCGACAGGGCGCGTCGCCGTGCGATGGCGGCGCGGCGTGCTGCTGCTGGCCGCGGCGCTGACTCTGCTCTTCGCCCTGGCCGGATACGACGTCAGCGGGCGGCTGGTCAACGGCGGCTTCGTTCCAGGATCCGCGCCCTCCGCCGTGACCCACAAGACCATGGAGGGTTTCGGCGGCGGCGCCCCCGACTTAGTCCTGCTGGCTCACACCCGGGGCACGGTCGACGCGCCGGAAGCCCGGCGCAACGGCCTGCGGCTGGTCTCCCGCCTGCTCGCCGACCACCGCGTCACCGATGTGGACTCCTACTGGACCGGCGCCGTTCGCCACGGCACACCGGCAACGCCCGCGGCAGCAGGCGCGGCGAACGCGCTGACGCAGCGGCTGCGTACGCCGGACGGGCACACCGCCGTTGCTCTGGTGCGCCTGCACGGCAGCGCCGGCGATGTGCGCGCCGCGATGGACCGGCTGCTCCCCGAAGTCATGGGACGCCAGGGACCACTGGAGGTCAGGGCGACGGGGCAGGCCGCAGCCCTGAAGGATCTCGAGGACCAGAGCGGACGGGATCTGCGCGCCGCCGAACTCATCGCCACCCCGGCTGTGTTGCTGCTCCTGCTCTGGGCCTTCGGGAGTCTGTGGGCGGCGTTGCTGCCCCTGCTCGTCGGCGCGGTGGCCGTGGCAGGCGCCATGGCGGTGCTGCGCGCACTGACCGCATGGACGGAGGTGTCGGTGTTCGCGCTGAACCTCACCACCGCCGTGGGCATGGCCATGGCCGTCGACTACAGCCTGTTCCTGGTCGCCCGCTACCGTGAGGAACGCGCCGCCGACGTACCGCACGACGCCGCGATCCAGCGGATGATGATCACCGGCGGCCGCACCGTCGTGGTGTCCGCGGCGGTCGTCGGATCCGCCCTGACCGGGCTGCTGCTCCTTCCGCTGTACTTCCTGCGCTCCCTCGCCTGGGCGGGGCTGGCGGTCGTGGCGCTGGCTGCCGTCGCCGCGCTCCTGGTCGTCCCGGCGGCCCTGTCCTGCCTCGGCGGACGACGGGCCGGCACGGACTGGTTCGCGCGTCGGCGCCTGCGGGGGCCGGTGGAGCGCGGGCGGTGGTACCGGCTGGCAACCTCGGTCATGCGGCGGCCCGTTGCGGTGAGCGTCGGCGGTCTGCTGGTGCTGATCGCGCTTGCCCTGCCGTTTCGCGGCGCCGTCTTCGGTCTCAGCGACGAGCGCGTCCTGCCCCCGACCGCTCCCGTGGCAAGCGCGGCACGCGACCTGCGCGCCGGCCTTCCCGCAGTCGCGGGGTCCCCCATCGACGTGGTGCTGCCGCACTGGCAGGCCGACTCCCCACGGAGCCTGCGCGAACTGGACTCCTACGCACTCCACTTGTCCGCCCTCCCGGGGGCTGCCGGCGTGCGGACCGTCACCGGCGTCTACGTTCTCGGCCGTTCCGTCATGAGTTGCCCGGCGGCCCCCACGGATCCGCTCGTCCGACGCGCCACTTGCGCCGACCTCGCGGACCGGCACCGCGCGGCAGCCGGGACCTGGGTCGCCGTGAGCGGCCCACCGGCGGCTTACGGCCCGGCCGGTGCGGCGCTGGCGAGCTCCGTACGCGCCACCGACGCCCCGGTCGCCGTCCGGCTCGCCGGGCCGGCGGCGGAACTGTCCGACATCAAAACAGCCATCGCCCAACGGCTCCCCTACGCCGCCGCACTGGTCATCCTCTGCACCCTGGCCCTCCTCGGGCTGTTCACCCGCAGCCTCTTCCTGCCCGTCAAGGCACTCCTGATGAACCTCCTCAGCCTCACGGCGACCGCCGGGGGCATGGTCTGGATCTTCCAGGAGGGCCATCTGCGTTCATGGGTGGGCGATTTCACCGTCACCGGAACCACCGACCTGCTGACCCCGATGGTGGCGATCTGCCTGGCATTCGGGCTCTCCATGGACTACGAAGTCCTCCTGCTCTCCCGTATCGGGGAAGCCCACGCACGCACCCGCGACACGGTCCGGGCGACAGCGGTCGGACTGCAGTCCGCCGCGCCGCTGTTCACGGCCTCCGCCGCCGTCGTCATCGCCGTACTGCTCGCTCTCGCCTCCGCCGACATCACCGTGATCAAGCTCATCGGCGTGACCGTCGCACTCTCACTGCTCATCGACACCCTGCTCATCCGGCCCCTGCTGGTCCCCGCGGTGATGGCACTGGCCGGATCCGGCAACTGGTGGGTGCCGAAAGGCTTCCGGCGCATGCGCCCCACCACCCTGCCCGCCGTCTCGCGGGTGCCCCGACCGGCGGCGCCTCCCGCACCCGTACCGTCCGAACTCCTCCCCGGCGGCCGACCGGGGGAGGGACAGCGATGAACCGGCAGCCCCCACCCCTCTTCACCGCCACCACACTCCTCGGCGGTCCGCTGCCAGCCGCCGCCCAGCACGCCATGGCCGTCAGCGGCACCGGACCCGTCAGCGACGTACGCAGCCTGATGACCGGCCGGCCGGCCGCCACCATCCCCCACTCCACGCCCGCAGACGTTCTCACGGCGATCGCCACGGCCGCCCTCGCCCGGCAGATGTGGTCGCAGTCCTCGGCCGGCTGCCGCAGGAACGTCCTCGCAGGCCTGCACACCTGGATCACCCGGCACCGGACGTACCTCTGTGCGCTCCTGGCCCACGGCTCGGGCCTGTGCGGCGCCGACGCGACAGCCGAGTCCCGCGACGCCCGGCGCACCGTGCGACACAGCCGCACCCGCCCCGACCCCCTCGCCTTCATCCGTCGGCAGCCTCCGCAACCGCCCGGGACCGTCGCCACCCACGCCGACGACTGCAGGCCCCTCGTCTCCCTGCTCGAAGCCGCGGTGCCCGCGCTCCTGAACGGCAGCGCCGTCATCAGCCACGTCTCCCCCCGCACGGCCGTGCTCGCCGCCCGGCTGTGCGCGGCCGCAACGGCATCCGGTCTTCCCCCCGGGACCTGGCAGATGGTCGTCGCGGCGCCCGGATCCCTCACCGCCGCGGTGCTCGACGAACACGTGGACACCGTTGTCCCCCGATGCTGCCCGGAGACCACCCCGGGAACGCGCCGGCCCGGCCTGCTCGTCGTCCGTCACGACGCCAACCTGCGAACGGCCGTCACCCAAGCCCGCCACGCCTGCTTCGGCCGAGCCGGGCGGGGTTGCACAGCCGCCCCGCTCGTCGTGGTCCACGACAGGCATCACGACGCACTCCTGAGCCGTCTCACCGCTACGGCCGCTCGACTACCGGCGGGTGCGATGTCCTGCCTTCCGGGGAGCCGCCCCAGCGAGAGCTTCGCCCACTTCGTCCGGTGCGTCACCGCCGACGGTCCCTTCCGGCCGGTCCTCACCGGAACCCCCCGACCGGACATCTCCCCGTACCTGCACGAAGCCGTCGTCGCCACCGCTGCCCTGGACCCGGAACTGCCGGCGACCGTTCCGCCCGGTCCGCTCGCGCTCGTGATGCGCTACAGCCACTGGTCCGACGTTCTCGCACTGGCCCGTCACACCGGCCGTCACACCACTTTGATCACGAACGCCCGCTCCGGCTACCTCACCGGACAGTTCGCCTGTCTCGCAGCCAACGACATCCACATCAACCGCCACCCCCGGCACGGCCAGAAGGCCGCCATCCTCTGACCCGGATCACGGACAACGGGGGACACGGCCGGGGACGCACCAGCGGGCCCGGCGAGAGTCGTGCGGCCGGTGGGAGAAGTCCTGCCACTCGTGGAGCGGATGGAGGAGCGGATCTGCCCAGAGAGAGCCGCCGACCAAGGCCACACGGTCACGGGCCACCAATCATCGAGCGGTACGCCGGCGGGGTACTCCCGGCCTGTTGAAGAGCGCGCGAGACGGCGTCTTTGGCTATCCGTGGGGAGTGGTCGGGCTCGCAAGGATGCGACAAACGTGGGCCGGCTCCCGACAGACGCGCGCTACACACGGGATTGAGGCAGCGACTTTCAGTCATACGACGAGGTCATCGTTTCTGCTCGCTCTGATCCATTTCGGAGCAGGCGGTCAAGCACCTGGCGAGCGTCGCTCCGGAGATAAACTGGGCTCTTCCCAGTCCCCTCTTGGAGGTGCGCACCCGGTGCCTGATTCCTTCGTTCACCTGCACAATCACACCGAATACTCGATGCTCGACGGGGCCCAGCGGCTCAAGCCGATGTTCGAGGAGGTCGCCCGGCAGGAGATGCCGGCGATCGCGATGTCCGATCACGGAAACATGTTCGGTGCGTATGAGTTCCAGCAGGTGGCCAAGGGCTTCGATGGCGTGAAGCCAATCATCGGCATCGAGGCGTACGTCGCTCCCTCCTCGCGGCGTAACCGCAAGCAGGAGTTCTGGGGCCCCGGCGGCGTCCGGGCCATGTCGGACGATGGCGAGGGCTCGAAGGACGTTTCGGGTGGTGGCCGCTTCACCCACATGACCATGTGGGCACGGAACGTCCAGGGGCTGCGGAACCTCTTCTTCCTGTCGACCGAGGCCAGCTACACGGGACAGTTCCCCGCGGGCAAGCCCCGGATGGACATGGAGCTGATCTCCGAGCATGCCGAGGGAATCATCGGTACGACTGGCTGCCCGTCCGGAGCCATCCAAACCCGCCTGCGGCTGAACCAGTACGACGAAGCACGGGAAGTGGCGGCCTCTTACCAGGACATCCTGGGCAAGGAAAACTACTTCCTGGAGCTGATGGACCACGGCCTGGACCTGGAGCGCAACGTCCGGGCGGATCTTCTCCGGCTGGCCAAGGACCTGGACATTCCGCTGCTGGCCACGAACGATGCGCACTACGTCCTGGAGGAGCATGCCGATGCCCACGACAATCTCCTGTGCATCGGTGTAGGCAAGAACAAGGACGATCCAGGGCGGTTCCGATTCAACGGAAGCGGCTATTACCTCAAGACGGCCGCCCAGATGCGGGAGCTCTTCTCGGAAATCCCCGAGGCATGCGACAACACGCTGCTCATCGCGGAGCGCATCGAGTCGTATGAGGAAGTCTTTGCGCCAGAAGACGAGATGCCGCAGTATCCGGAGGTCCCGGAGGGAGAAACTCAGGAGACCTACCTGCGCCGTGAGTGCATCAAGGGTCTGGAAATGCGCTACGGCTCTCCCGTTCCCGATCACGTCATGGAGCGGTTCGAGACCGAGATGAAGGTCATCGGTCCGATGGGCTTCAGCAGCTACTTCCTCGTTGTCGCCGACATTTGCCAGTACGCCCGGGACAACAAGATCCCTGTGGGTCCCGGACGTGGTTCGGCAACCGGGTCGATCGTCGCCTACGCCACTCGTATCACTGAGTTGTGCCCCCTGGAACACGGCCTGCTTTTCGAGCGGTTCCTGAACCCCGAGCGCATCAACCCGCCGGACGTCGACCTTGACTTCGACGACCGCCACCGCGACCGCATGGTGCGCTACGTCGTCGATAAATACGGCGACGAGTTCACGGCAATGGTGAACACCTTCGGAAAATTGAAGGCCAAGAACGCGATCAAGGACACGTCGCGCCTCTTGGGCTATCCATTCAGCCATGGCGAGCGCATCACGAAAGCACTGCCGCCGGATGTGATGGGAAAATCAATTCCCATCAACGGAATTTTCGATTCCTCCCACCCCCGCTATGGGGAAGCCGGGGAAATTCGAGCTCTGTACGAGAACGAGCTGGATGTCAAGAAGGTCGTGGACGGCGCGAAGGGCGTCGAGGGACTGATTCGCAACACGGGCGTTCACGCGGCTGCGGTCATTCTTTCCAAGACACGGCTCACCGACCGAATCCCCTTGCACATGCGCGCCAAGGATGGCGTGAAGATCACTGGTTTCGACTACCCCAGCTGTGAGGACATGGGGCTGGTCAAGATGGACTTTCTTGGCCTGCGAAACCTCGGTGTGATTGACCATGCGATCCAGAATATTCGCGAGAACCGCGGACTCAGCATCACCACGGACACTGTCCCGCAGAATGGTGATCAGCCGATTCCGCTGGACGACGCCACCACGTACAAGCTCTTGGCCCGAGGTGACACCTTCGGCGTTTTCCAGCTTGACGGCGGTGGCATGCGCACTCTTCTGAAGCTGATGGAACCGACTCGGTTCGAAGACATCGCGGCCGCCCTTGCCCTCTACCGGCCTGGCCCGATGGCGGCCAACGCGCACACCAACTATGCGCATCGCAAGACCGGCCGCCAAGAGATCGCGCCGATCCATCCTGAGCTGCAGGACGCGCTGGAACCCATTCTCGGCAACACGTTCCACCTGCTCGTCTACCAGGAGCAGATCATGGCCATCGCCCGGCAGCTTGCCGGGTACACCCTCGGCGGCGCAGACCTGTTGCGCCGAGCCATGGGTAAGAAGAAGCCCGAGGTACTTGCTGCGGAGTGGGAGAAGTTCCACGGCGGCATGAAGGACAACGGGTACTCCGAAGAGTCGATCAAGGCTCTGTGGGACGTCATGCTCCCCTTCTCGGGCTACGCGTTCAACAAGAGTCACACCGCCGGCTACGGGCTGGTGTCGTTCTGGACCGCCTACCTCAAGGCGAATTTCCCGGCCGAGTACATGGCTGCCCTCCTCACCTCTGTCGGTGACGACAAGGACAAGGCCGGCATCTACCTGGCCGATGCACGCAAGATGGGTGTGCAGGTTCTGCCCCCGGATGTGAACGAGTCCATCGGCAACTTCACAGCCATCGGCGACAGCGTCCGCTTCGGTCTGCGTTCCATCCGCAATGTCGGTGAGAACGTGATCGAGTCCCTGGTCGCCACCCGAAAGTCGCAGGGGAAATTCTCCTCCTTCGCGGACTTCCTCGACAAGGCCGACATCGGCGCTCTCAACAAGCGAGCCGTGGAATCTCTGATCAAGGGGGGATCCTTCGACTCGCTCGGCCACTCCCGCAAGGGACTGTCCGCGATCCACGAGGACGCCATCGACTCCATCATCCCGGTGAAGAAGCAAGCGGCAATCGGCCAGGACGATCTTTTCGGCGACCTGGGTGGAAGCGATGACGCCCCTGCATTCGGCCTGGACTTCAAGATCGACGACTCTGAGTGGCCACGCAAGCAACTGCTTGCCACCGAGCGGGAGATGCTCGGAATGTATGTCTCGGCCCACCCATTGGACGGCACCGAACACATCCTGTCCCGCCACCGAGACACCACGATCAGTGAACTCCTTGGATCAGGCCGGACCGAGGGCATGGTGAAGCTCGCCGGGCTCATCACGAGCGTCGACCGCCGCATGACCAAGCAGGGAAACGCCTGGGCGATCGTCAACCTGGCGGACCGTGACGGAGAGATGGAAGTCCTCTACTTCCCGGCCTCGTACGCGCTGGTGCAGCACGCCTTGATTCCAGACAGCGTGGTTTCCGTCGCAGGCCGGCTCAATGACCGTGATGGCGTGGTCAGTATCGCGGGCCAAGAGCTGGAAGTGCTGGATGTGTCGTCTGCCGAGAGCGGTGGGAAGCCTCCCGTTCGACTCCAGTTGCGTTCCCACCGGATCAACGAACCCACAGTCCAGGAGCTGAAGCGCATCCTCTCGGCGCACAAGGGAGACAGCCCGGTTCGGCTCCAGGTGCTGGCCCCCGGCAAGACGGTCGTCTACGCTCTCGGCTTCGAGGTGGATCCCACGCAGGTGGCATCCGACATCAAGGGCACGCTTGGCGCGGACGTCTGGGTCGGCGTTGTGTGACTGGCCCAGATGAGATCGACGTCCAAGTGGACGAGCCGCCGGCCGCGCGGCCAGGAGGTCCGCAGCCGGCGGCAGGCGCTTCTGTGCCCGCGGTGCGAGAGGGGCGTGCCGGCGGCAGAGAACCCGCTGGCCCTCTTCGCGGTTGATGGACAGCTGGACATGGCGAACGTCGAGGTCTTTGCCGAACTCGTCGGCGACTGGGGAGAAGGCGTGCGGAACAGACGGGTCAACACCGCCGACCTGGCGGTACTGGAGGAGCAATTCCGGCGTGGCGAGCTGTGAAGAAGCCTGCCGGCAGAGACCAACGATGAATGCGTGGGGGGACCCGCCCTCGACTCAGCCGTCCGAGCTGCCGGTGCAGGACATCATCGAGCGCTACGAGGATCATGAGTCCGCAAGCGCGTTGGGCGCGGCGTACGGGGTGAGTACGCGGACGATTCTCCGCGTTCTGAGCCGACATGACGTACCGCGTCGTGGCAATCGTCTGGTGCTACCGCTGTCGAACGACGAAATCGCCCTGCGCTACACGGAGGGGCGTGAGCAGATCCAGGTCATCGCCGAAGATCTCGGTGTGAGTCGGCACACCGTGGCGAAGCGGCTGGACGAGAAGGGTGTCCGGCGGACCGTCGGACACCGGGGCCTCGAACTCTCGGACGCAGCCATGGCGGCACGGCGATCGGCCGGTGAGTCGGCCCGGAGCATTGCGGCCGATCTCGGGATATCCCACACGACCGTCCTCAAGCGAACACGAGCGCTTTTGAGGGGGACGACCCCAACCAATGTCGCACCTGACCCGGCTGGGGGCTGCACGTAGGCCGGTAGCCCGGTACAGGCCCGAATCGCCTGTACCGGGCCGCTCCCCACTCCATGGGCGAGCGCCCGAGGGAGACAACCCACGGCAACAACGGCGGAGAGCCCGGTACTCGGTAACGGGCATGCCGGGTTCGGCGCGCGGCCCGGGGAGACGGGCCGGTGGTAGCACCGGTACCGCGCTCCAGGCCGGCTCGACCGGCCTGAAGGCTATCTCAGGCACTGTCATGGGTGGGGTCCGAAATAACCCCACCCATCTCCCCAGGAACCCCGGCTCAGGGCCACACCAGGCAGTACGCCTGATGCCCCGCATCATGCAGCCGGTGCGAGAAGTCCTGCCACTCGTGGAGCAGTTGGTAGACGTTGTACGCATCGCGGGGGCCGCCGCGGTCCGGGACGGTGGACCAGATGAAGGCCGCGGCGCCCACCGACTCCTCGCCGACGCCGCGCAGCGGGTCCACGACCGTCATGGGGAGCCTGACCACCGCGTAGTCGGGGTGCAGGACGACCAGCTCCAGCGGCGGGACCTTGTGCAGGGGTATGCCCTGTATGCCGGTGAGGACCATCGCGGCCACCGTCTCCGGCTTGATCTTGCTGAACATGCCGCCCATGCCCAGTTCGTCGCCGCCGAGCTCCTCCGGGCGCATGGAAATGGGCACACGTGCGGCAGTGGCCCCGTCGGGAGCCCCGAAGTACTTGTAGGTCACCCCCACCCGGCCACCACTCCTGCTTTCGGCTCCGCCACCGACCTGCGCACCGCCGGCCTGTATGCCCTGCCTGCGCTCAGCCTCGCGCCGGTGCCGCCCTCGCCGGGCAGGCTCGGGCCCCAGGTCGTCGGTCCCTTCGCCCACTCCGCCACCGCGATGCATATCTCATCCACCCGACTACTAACTAGGAGACACGGCCCCCGCCGCGCAACCCGATCATCGTGTCAGTGACCTCCCCCACGGGCGTGCGGTGAAACACCTGTCCGCAAGACTGTCCGTGGCTCTGACACCATGGCATGTGTGAGCTTTCCCTATGACGCCCCAGTTTCGCAGACGCTTTTCGACCGCGCGTCCCTCGTGACGCCCGGCGGCGTGAACTCTCCCGTACGTGCCTTCCGGGCCGTGGGCGGTACGCCCCGCTTCATGGTGTCCGGTACCGGTCCGTACCTCACCGATGCCGACGGCCGTGAGTACGTCGACCTCGTGTGTTCGTGGGGGCCGATGATTCTCGGCCATTCCCACCCCGAGGTCATCGCCGCAGTTCAGGAGGCTGTCGCCCGCGGCACCTCGTTCGGTACGCCCGGCGAGGGCGAGGTCGCCCTCGCCGAGGAGATCGTCGCCCGGGTCGAGCCGGTGGAGCAGGTACGGCTCGTGTCGTCCGGCACCGAGGCGACCATGTCCGCCATCCGCCTGGCCCGCGGTTTCACCGGCCGGGCGAAGATCGTGAAGTTCGCCGGTTGTTACCACGGTCACGTCGACGCGCTGCTCGCCGCCGCCGGGTCCGGGGTGGCGACCTTCGGGCTGCCGGACACGCCGGGGGTCACCGGCGCCCAGGCCGGCGACACGATCGTGGTGCCGTACAACGACCTGGACGCCGTGCGGGCCGCGTTCGCCGCGCAGCCCGGCGAGATCGCCTGCGTGATCACCGAGGCGTCGCCGGGCAACATGGGCGTCGTACCGCCGCTGGACGGTTTCAACGCCGGGCTCAAGGAGATCTGCGCCGCCAACGGCGCGCTGTACATCTCCGACGAGGTCATGACCGGGTTCCGTACGTCGAAGGCCGGCTGGTTCGGCGTCGACGGGGTGCGGCCCGACCTGATGACCTTCGGCAAGGTGATGGGCGGCGGCTTCCCGGCCGCGGCCTTCGGCGGGCGCGCAGACGTGATGGCGCACCTGGCCCCGGCCGGCCCGGTCTACCAGGCGGGCACCCTCTCCGGGAACCCGGTCGCGACCGCCGCCGGTCTCGCCCAGTTGCGCCTGCTGGACGACGCCGCGTACACCAAGCTGGACGCGGTCTCCGCGGAGCTCCGGGGGCTGGTGAGCGAGGCCCTGACCAAGGAGGGGGTCGCGCACACCGTGCAGGCGGCGAGCAACATGTTCTCCGTGTTCTTCACGGACCGGCCGGTCCGTGACTACGAGGACGCCAAGCAGCAGGAAGCCTTCCGCTTCACCCCGTTCTTCCACTCGATGCTGGCGCAGGGCGTCTATCTGCCGCCGTCGGCGTTCGAGTCGTGGTTCGTCTCCACCGCCCACGACACCCGGGCGGTGGAGCGGATCGCCGCCGCGCTGCCCGCCGCAGCCCGCGCCGCATCGGAGGCCACCGCATGAGCGAGACCAGCAGCAGTACGGATCGCCAGGACATCACCGTCGTCCACCTGATGCGTCACGGAGAGGTGCACAACCCGGACGGCGTGCTGTACGGGCGCCGCCCCGGCTTCCACCTCTCCGAGCTCGGCCGGCAGATGGCCGACCGGGTCGCCGAGCACCTGGAGAAGCGCGACATCACGCACGTCGTCGCCTCCCCGCTGGAGCGCGCCCAGGAGACGGCGACTCCCATCGCCAAGGCGCACGGCCTGGACCTCGCCACCGACGGGCGGCTCATCGAGGCCGCCAACGTCTTCGAGGGCAAGACGTTCGGCGTCGGCGACGGGGCGCTGCGCAAGCCGGACAACTGGAAGCACCTGACGAACCCGTTCCGGCCGTCCTGGGGCGAGCCGTACATCGAGCAGGTCGTCCGGATGATGGGCGCCCTGGACGCGGCGCGTGACGCGGCCCGTGGGCACGAGGCGGTGTGCGTCAGCCATCAGCTGCCGATCTGGATCGTGCGGAGCTTCGTGGAGCGGCGGCGGCTGTGGCACGACCCGCGCAAGCGGCAGTGCACGCTCGCCTCGCTGACCAGCTTCACGTACCAGGGGGACAAGATCGTGTCCGTCGGGTACTCGGAGCCGGCGCGGGATCTGGTGCCTGCGCATCTGCTGGCGGGGGCGAAGCCGGTGAAGGGTGCGTCCAAGGGGTTCGGCGCATAGTCGCTCCCGGGTCGGGGGCCCCGTGTCGGCTGCGGGGCGCCCCCGGCCGGTGTTCTGTCCTCGGACACCGGACCGGCTTGATCTGTCCGGACCGGACGGCCGGAACCCGGCCGTCGGGGGTTTCGCCCTGCCGTTTCACGGGCCGTGAGTTTCGGGTCGTGGGCCGTGGGCATTCGGTCTTGCGTTCGGTCATGGCTGGGGGCTGGTTACGCAAAGAATCGTGTGCTATTCGGGGAACCCTCGTGTTGTTTCGCCCATCTAAGCCTCTGGCAGTTTGTATGGACTTGAGGCAAAACGACCGCAGATGGGAACCGCATGCGTGACATCAGCCGAAGGGGTTTGCTCGGAGCCGGGCTTGGGGCCGCGGCCGCCATCGGGGTGGCGGGCTGCAGTTCGTCCGACTCCGCCGACACCGGCCGGGCGGGGCCGGACAAGACCGCGAAGGGTGCCGACGGTGCCGTCAAGGGGACCGGACCCGCGAAGAAGGACGTCAGGGCCATCGGGGACGGTTCCACCGCGGACACCGGAAAGCAGCCGCATCAGCCGGCCGCGCCGGTCGCGCTCGAACCGGGGCAGACGCCGCCGCAGTTCGTGATCTTTTCCTGGGACGGTGCCGGCGAGGTCGGCAATGGGCTGTTCCCGCGTTTCCTGAAACTCGCCAAGGAACACAACGCGGCGATGACCTTCTTCCTCTCCGGTCTCTATCTGCTGCCCGAATCGAAGAAATCCCTCTACCGTCCGCCCAACAACCCCATCGGCGCCTCCGACATCGGATACCTCACCGACGATCACATCAAGGCGACGCTGAAGAACGTACGCCAGGCCTGGTTCGACGGCCATGAGATCGGCACCCACTTCAACGGGCATTTCTGCGGCGGTTCCGGATCTGTCGAGAACTGGTCCGCCTCCCAGTGGCAGAGCGAAATCGATCAGTCGGTCTCCTTCGTCACCGAGTGGCGCACCAACAGCGGCTGGACCGACCTCGATCCGCTGCCCTTCGACTACCGCAAGGAACTCATCGGCGGCCGCACCCCCTGTCTGCTCGGACAGGAGAATCTGCTGCCCACGGCGAAGAAGCTCGGCTGGCGCTACGACGCCAGCTCGCCCGGCGGCACACAGGTGTGGCCCTCGAAGCGCATGGGCATCTGGGACCTGCCGCTCCAGGGCATCCCCTTCCCCGGGCACGGCTTCGAGGTCCTCTCGATGGACTACAACATCCTGGCCAACCAGTCGAATAACTCGACCAAGGGAATGCCGTCCCGGTATCCGGGCTGGCGCGAACAGGCCACCCAGTCGTACATCGGCGGTTTCAAGCGCACGTACGAGACGAACCGCGCCCCGTTCTACATCGGAAACCATTTCGAGGAGTGGAACGGCGGCATCTACATGGATGCGGTCGAGGACGCGCTCAAGTACATCGCGGGGAAGCCGGATGTGCGCCTCGTCTCCTTCCGGCAGTTCGTCGACTGGCTCGACGTCCAGGACCCGGCGGTACTCGCGAAGCTCCGCACTCTGGAGGTCGGAGAGGCGCCCGCGGGCGGCTGGAACGCCTTCTTTAAACAAGCCTGACAACGGGCTTTACGGGCACCGAGGGGGGTGCCCAAGATCCTCGAAACGGTCATGCGAAACTTTTCACATGAGCCATGGCCGCGCATCCCGACGCCGCTTCACCCTGCTCGCCGCCCCCGCGGCGGCCGTCGCGCTCGCGCTGACGCTGAGCGCGTGCGGCACGGGCAACAAGACCGGCGGCGGTGGCGATACGCACTTCGTCACGGGCAGCGGCGGAATCTCCACGGTGGCCAGGGGTGACCGTGTCGCCGCTCCGAAGCTCGAGGGCGAGAGCCTGGACGGTAAGCAGCTCAGCCTCGCCGACTACAAGGGCAAGGTCGTCGTCCTGAACGTGTGGGGCTCATGGTGCGGCCCCTGCCGCCTGGAGGCGAAGTACTTCACCAAGGTGGCCAAGGCCACCGCCGAGGACGTCCAGTTCCTCGGGATCAACACCCGCGATTCGCAGCGCGGCCCGGCGATCAGCTTCGAGAAGGACTTCGGGGTCGCCTACCCGAGCTTCTACGACCCGACCGGGAAGCTCCTGCTCCGCTTTCCCAAGGGCACGCTCAAGCCGCAGTCCATCCCGTCGACCGTCGTCATCGACCGGGACGGGAAGATCGCGGCGCGCACCCTGACCGGGATCGACGACACCGAGCTGCACAAGATGATCGACCCGTTGATCGCGGAGAAGTGATCAGGTGATCATCCTCGCCGAAACCAACCACACCGTCATGAGCGGGGCCCTGCTGGTCGCCCTGCCCATCGCCGTGCTCGGGGGGCTCGTCTCCTTCTTCTCGCCGTGTGTCCTGCCGCTCGTCCCCGGTTACCTCAGTTACGTCACCGGGGTCAGCGGCGCGGATCTGGCGGACGCCCGACGCGGGCGCATGGTCGCCGGTGCCTCGCTCTTCGTGTTCGGCTTCACCGCCGTGTTCGTCTCCGGCGGCGCGCTCTTCGGATACTTCGGCGACACGCTCCAGGCGAACAGCGGACCGCTCACCAAGGTGCTCGGTGTGCTGATGATCCTCATGGGGATCTTCTTCATGGGCCTGATGCCGTGGATGACGCAGCGTGAGTTCCGTATCCACAAGAAGCCGGTGACCGGCCTGGTGGGAGCCCCGCTGCTGGGCGCGCTCTTCGGGATCGGCTGGACGCCCTGCCTGGGGCCGACGCTCAGCTCGGTGAGCATCCTCGCGATGGACCAGGGAACCGCCGGACGCGGAGCGATACTGACCGTCGCCTACTGTCTCGGGCTCGGTCTGCCCTTCGTGCTCGCCGCCGTCGCCTTCCGCAAGGCGCTCGGCGCGTTCAGCTGGGTCAAGAGCCACTACGCCTGGGTCATGCGCATCGGCGGCGGCATGATGATCGTGACCGGGCTGCTCCTGCTGACCGGCGCGTGGGGCAGCATGATGCAGGAATTGCAGGGCTGGTCCGACGGCTTCAGTGTGGGGATCTGAGTTCCAATGAGCAACACCAAGTCCAACCCGCCCCAGGAGCGCGAGCGCCCCGACGAGCGGGAGGTGCGCGCCGAGCAGGACCGGGACACCGCCCGTGAGCTCGGCGCCGCCGGTTCCCAGCTCTCCACCGCCCCGCGCGAGGAGTCCCTGGCCGCTCTGCCGGCCATGGGGATCATCGGCTGGGTCCGCTGGTTCTGGCGGCAGCTCACCTCCATGCGGGTCGCGCTGATCCTCTTGTTCCTGCTGTCGCTCGGCGCCATCCCCGGCTCACTGATCCCGCAGAACAGCGTCGACGAGCTCAAGGTGCAGACCTTCAAGGGGCTGCACACCACCGTCTCGCCGATCTACGAGAAGCTCCAGTTCTTCGACGTCTACAGCTCGGTGTGGTTCTCCGCGATCTACATCCTGCTGTTCGTCTCGCTCATCGGCTGCATCGTGCCGCGCACCGGCACCTTCGTCGGCCAGCTGCGCAGCCGCCCGCCGGGCGCCCCCAAGCGGCTGACCAGGCTGCCCGCGTACACCACCTGGCGCACCGAGGCCGATCCCGAGCAGGTCCGCGAGGCCGCGCTCGGCATGATGCGCAAGCGCCGCTACCGCGCCCATGTCGACGGGGACGCGGTCGCCGCCGAGAAGGGCTATCTGCGCGAGGCCGGGAACCTGATGTTCCACATCGCGCTCATCGTGATGCTGGTGGCCTTCGCCCTGGGTCAGCTCTTCAAGTCCGAGGGCGGCAAGCTGATCGTCGAGGGCGACGGCTTCTCCAACACGATCACCCAGTACGACGACTTCAAGTCCGGATCGCTCTTCGACAACGACTCGCTGGTCCCCTTCAGCTTCACCCTCGACAAGTTCATCGGCACGTACGAGCGCAGCGGCCCGCAGATCGGTACGCCGCGCACCTACGAGGCGCATGTCACGTACTCCGAGGGCGCGTACGGCAAGCCGAAGAAGTCCGTCATCAAGGTCAACGAGCCCCTCGTCGTCGACGGCACCAAGGTCTATCTCAACGCCCACGGCTACGCGCCCGTCGTCTCCGTCAAGGACGGCAGGGGCAAGGAGGTCTACAAGGCCGCCGTGCCGTTGCTGCCGATCGACAACAACGTCACCTCCAGCGGTGCGATCAAGGTCCTGGACGGCTACAGGGACAAGAACGGCAAGCGGGACCAGCTCGGTTTCCAGGCGTTCTTCGTGCCGACCTTCGCGGGCAACGGCAAGGGCACGATGTTCTCGCAGTTCCCGGCCGCCGACATGCCCGTGCTGGCCCTCAACGGCTTCCACGGCTACCTCGGACCCGACTCCGGGCTGGCGCAGAACGTGTACCAGCTGGACAAGCGCAAGATGAAGGAGTTCAAGGACTCCAAGGGCGGGCAGCTCAAGCAGCGACTGCTCATCGGCGAGACGATGAAGCTGCCCGACGGGGCCGGCTCGATCACCTTCGAGGGCCTCGACGAGTGGGCCAGCTTCCAGATCTCGGAGCAGCCCGCCAGCGGCTGGGCGCTCACCGGGGCCATCGGTGCGATCGCCGGTCTCGCCGGTTCCCTGTTCATCCAGCGGCGCCGGGTCTGGGTCCGGGCCGTACGCGGCAGCGACGGCGTCACCGTCGTCGAGATGGCCGGGCTCGGCCGCAGCGAGTCCGCGAAGCTTCCCGAGGAGCTGGCCGATCTCGCGGTCACGCTCAACGCCGTGGCGCCCACCGCGCCCGGCCCTGACACCGACCCCGAACCCGATCCGGACCCCGACGTCGTCGACGCGTCCTCCGTAGCACCTTCCGAAGGGGCTGAGAAGTGAATCTCGCCGCCGCAACCAATGAGAACCTGGCACACACCAGCAATGTGCTGATCTATTCGTCGATGGCCGTCTACACGCTGGCCTTCTTCGCGCACATCGCGGAGTGGGTGTTCGGCAGCCGCAGCAAGGTCGGCCGCACCGCCGCAGCGCTGACCACGCGGGAAGCCGTCGCCGCGACGGTGAAGGTGGAGGTCGCGCAGAGGGCCGGGACCACCGCCGTACTGGACCGGCCGAAGATCATCACCCGTTCCGCGGCCGGGTCCCGCGACGTCCCGGACGGGCCCGGCGCGGCCGGCGGCACGTTCAAGGGCGACCTCTACGGGCGGATCGCGGTCTCCATGACCGTGCTCGCCTTCCTCGTCCAGGCCGGCGGCGTCATCACCCGAGCCCTGTCCGTGGAGCGTGCCCCCTGGGGCAACATGTAC
This sequence comes from Streptomyces brevispora, assembly GCF_007829885.1. Classification (NCBI taxonomy): domain Bacteria; kingdom Bacillati; phylum Actinomycetota; class Actinomycetes; order Kitasatosporales; family Streptomycetaceae; genus Streptomyces; species Streptomyces brevispora. The sequence goes on along the minus strand of NZ_VIWW01000001.1, from coordinate 2,510,874 downwards.
GAGTTCTCCATCACCTTCTCGGCGGTGGCGGTCGGCACGTACCTGACCCTGCTGGCGCTGAGGAAGAACGTCCGCTGGATGGGGCTGATCCTGGTCACCGTCGTCCTGCTGGACCTCGGTATCGCGACCACCGTGCTGTACACCTCCAGCGACCAACTGGTGCCCGCACTGCACTCGTACTGGCTGTGGATCCACGTCTCCACCGCGATCATCTGCGGTGCCGTGTTCTTCCTCGGCGGGGTCGCCACCCTGATGTACCTCTTCCGCGACAGCTACGAGAGCAAGCTCGCCAACGGGGGCCGGCCGGGCGCGTTCGCCGAGTCCGTGCTCTCCCGGCTGCCCGCCGCGTCGAGCCTCGACAAGTTCTCGTACCGGATCAACGCGGCTGTCTTCCCGCTGTGGACGTTCACGATCATCGCGGGCGCGATCTGGGCGGGAGACGCCTGGGGCCGCTACTGGGGCTGGGACCCCAAGGAGGTCTGGTCCTTCATCACCTGGGTCGCCTACGCCTGCTACCTGCACGCCCGCGCCACCGCCGGCTGGAAGGGCCGCAAGGCCGCCTACCTGGCGCTGATCGCCTTCGGCTGCTGGATCTTCAACTACTACGGCGTGAACATCTTCGTCACCGGCAAGCACTCCTACGCCGGCGTCTGAGACCTCACGTCACGGGTGCGGTACGCACCCCGCGGACAGCCCGGTTCGTTCAAACGGCTGCCCACACCCCGTCCCGCGGGTATGGGCAGCCGTCCGTGCACAGGACGCTTCCCGCGTCACGAGGCGGGCGGCGCCGACCCCTCCGGACCCGCCCCGCTGTCGCGCCGCTTGAGCTCGTCCTCCCGGCGGCGCAGGTCCGCCTCCCAGTCCTTCAGGAGCGACTCGTCCTTCTTGTTCTCGTCCTTCAGGGACTTGAGGAAGTCGGGGTTGTCGTCCGGCGCCACCCACCGGTTGCGCCGGCTGCGGTGCCATTCGGAGGGCGTACGGCCGTCGGCGGGCACCTCGCGCATCTTGCCCGCGGCCAGCCACACGATCGGGCCGACGACCCAGAACAGCAGGATGATGAAGACCCAGGCCACCTTCGGCAGGTGCTTGGCCTCGTCCTCCGGGGTGTTCAGGCAGTCGATGAACGCGTAGATCGTCAGCGCGAACGGCAGGAGATAGATCAGGGCCCGGAGCATGGTGGAAGAGTCCCCCCGAGGAGAGTTGGCGGGGCAGAGCCCCGCCCCGGTGACGGGCCCCAAGGGTAGCCGGTGGCGGTTACGCCCCACGGCGAGCAGGTACGCGTACGGGTGCGATGAGCACGGACAGGGCCACGGTCGCCGTGTCGTAGTGCATGCGGCCGTGCACCCGCATGGCGGCCATTCCGATGTAGTGCATGGCCGCGACCCCCAGCCCCATGAGCACTCCGGCCACGGCCAGGACCTTCACCCGCGATCCCAGGTGGCCGACGAGGAAGACGCCCACGGCGGTGACGGCGGTGGCGACAGCGAGGCTCAGCAGCGTCAGCGGGCTGTCGTACGAGATGTCCGAACCGGAGGAACGGGTGACGCGTCGGACGGACGCCGCACGGCCGGCCGGACCCTCCTCGCCATGATCGCCGGACCGGTGATCATGCTCATCGTCGCGGTGACCATCGTCATGTTCGACCCCGACCTGGTGCTCGGAGACGAATCGCGACCCGTGCCTCGCACGAATGTGGCGCACACAGAGGTGACCGGATCCGCGGCCGGGCTGTATGACCAATTGCTGGCCGACGCCAACACCCCTGATCACCAACGGCGTTGACGTGACGTCGTCCCGGATGCGGTGATGCCGCTCCGGGCCGTGGGTCCACGACGGCGGCGACACCGCCTTCCCCGACGGCCACATTTGGCGCGCCAGATGGTGGCCGCGGGGCGGGCGGCCCGGCGACGGCACCCGCACACGGGGGCGTGGCGGGGGAGCCCCGGCGGCCGACGTCAGGGGGGATGTCAGACTGGACGGCATGGCTTACGACGATCTGCGATCCCTCCTCCGGGCGCTGGAGCGCGAGGGCGAGCTCAAGCGCATCAAGGCCGAGGTCGACCCCTACCTGGAGGTCGGTGAGATCGTCGACCGGGTGAACAAGGCCGGCGGGCCCGCGCTGCTCTTCGAGAACGTCAAGGGCTCATCGATGCCCCTGGCCATGAACGTGTTCGGCACCGACAAGCGGCTGCTCAAGGCGCTCGGGTTGAAGTCGTACGCGGAGATCAGCGACAAGATCGGCGGGCTGCTCAAGCCGGAGCTGCCGCACGGCTTCGTCGGGGTCCGGGAGGCCTTCGGCAAGCTCGGGACGATGGTTCACGTGCCGCCGAAGAAGGTGAAGTCCGAGAACGCCCCCGTGCAGGAGGTCGTCCTCACCGGCGACGACGTGGACCTCGACCGGCTGCCCGCGCTGTTCACCTGGCCCAAGGACGGCGGCTCGTTCTTCAACCTGGGGCTCACGCACACCAAGCACCCCGAGACCGGCGTACGGAATCTGGGGCTCTACCGGCTCCAGCGCCACGACCGCCGCACCATCGGGATGCACTGGCAGATCCACAAGGACAGCCGCAACCACTACCAGGTCGCCGCCAAGCGCGGTGAGCGGCTGCCGGTCGCCATCGCCTTCGGGGCGCCGCCCGCGGTGACGTACGCCTCCACCGCACCACTGCCCGGGGACATCGACGAGTACCTGTTCGCCGGGTTCATCCAGGGCAAGCGCATCGAGATGGTCGACTGCAAGACCGTCCCGCTCCAGGTCCCCGCGCAGGCCGAGGTCGTCATCGAGGGATGGCTGGAGCCCGGAGAGATGCTGCCCGAGGGGCCGTTCGGCGACCACACCGGCTTCTACACGCCGCAGGAGCCGTTCCCCGCGCTGACCATCGACTGCGTGACGATGCGGAAGCGTCCGCTGCTCCAGTCGATCGTGGTGGGCCGGCCGCCGACCGAGGACGGGCCGCTGGGGCGGGCCACCGAGCGGTTCTTCCTGCCGCTGCTCAAGATCATCGTGCCGGACATCGTGGACTACCACCTGCCCGAGTCCGGCGGTTTCCACAACTGTGCGATCGTCTCGATCGACAAGAAGTACCCGAAGCACGCCCAGAAGGTGATGAGTGCCATCTGGGGCGCGCACATGATGTCGCTGACCAAGCTGATCGTCGTGGTGGACTCCGACTGCGATGTCCACGATCTGCACGAGGTGTCCTGGCGGGCGCTGGGCAACACCGACTACGCGCGGGACCTGACCGTTGCCGAGGGGCCCGTCGACCATCTCGACCATGCCTCCTACCAGCAGTTCTGGGGCGGCAAGGCCGGTGTCGACGCGACGAAGAAGTGGCCCGAGGAGGGCTACACCCGGGACGGTGGCTGGCCGGACATGGTCGAGTCCGACCCCGAGACCTCCGATCGGGTGACGCGACGATGGAAGGAATACGGACTGTGACCGCAGCCGAAGCGACCCTGGGCTCGGGGTCCGCGCAACCGAACAGCAAGGTCAAGGCGTTCCTGCGGCTCGTGATGATCGAGCACTCGGTCTTCGCGCTGCCCTTCGCGTTCATCGCCGCCCTGGCCGCGATGTTCCGGGACGACGAGTCGGTCCACTGGGTCACGCTGCTGCTCGTCACCGTCGCCATGGTCGGGCTGCGTACCTTCGCGATGGCCGCGAACCGGATCATCGACCGGGAGATCGACGCCCGTAACCCGCGTACCGCCGGCCGTGAGCTGGTGACGGGTGCGGTGTCGGTGCGCTCCGCGTGGACGGGTGCGCTCGTCGCCGTCGTCGTCTTCCTCGGTGCGGCGGCGCTGCTGAACCCGCTCTGTCTGGTGCTGGCACCGCTCGCGGTGATCCCGATGGTGGTCTATCCGTACGGGAAGCGGTTCACGAACTACCCGCACGCGATCCTGGGGATCGCCCAGGCCATGGGGCCGGTCGGTGCCTGGCTGGCGGTGACCGGGAGCTGGTCGTGGGAAGCGGTGATCCTGGGGCTGGCCGTCGGCGTCTGGATCGGCGGCTTCGACCTGATCTTCGCCTGCCAGGACGTGCAGGCCGACCGGGCCCACGGGGTGCTCTCGGTCCCGGCACGGTTCGGTATCCCGGCCGCGCTGTGGGGGGCGCGGGTGTGCCACGTGGTGACGACGGGCCTGCTGGTCTGGTTCGGACTGGCCACCGAGGCGGGGCTCTTCTACTGGATCGGCATGGTGATCGTCGCCGTGGCCTTCGTGTACGAGCACCGGGTGGTGCGGCCGCACGATCTGTCGCGGCTGAACCGGGCGTTCTTCTCGGTCAACGGGTTCATCGGGATCGCCCTGTTCGCGTGCGCGTTGCTCGATTTGCTGGTGCGGGGCCTGACGGCCTGAGCGGCCGGGCGGCGTCGGCGGCCGAAAGTTGTCGCACCTGTCGTGCGGCGGAGCCCCTGGCTCGGTTCCGGGTGGTGCGTGCCGGATAGGCTCGGTTCCGTGGATTCCGGGATTTCAGTGAGTCAGCAGCAGCGGCAGCCTTGGATTGTCGGGGTTTCGGGCGCTTCGGGCACACCATTCGCCGCTGCGGTGCTGCGCGGTCTGCTGGCCGCGGGGGAGAGCGTCGATCTGGTGGTGAGCCGGGCGTCACGGCTGACCCTGCTGGACGAGACCGGGATCGCGTTCCGTGACGCGCACTGGCAGGAAGACCTGCGCAGCTGGCTGGCGCGGGGCGCGGACGGGAAGCCGAACACCTTCGAGGCGGACGTGACCGGTGTGCGTCACTGGGCGGCCGGCGATCTGGCCGCGGGGCCGTCCTCGGGGTCGTACCCGGCGAAGGGGATGCTGATCGTCCCGGCGTCGACGGCGTGCGTGGCCGGGGTGGCGCTCGGGCTCTCGAAGGATCTGTTGCAGCGGGCCGCGAGCGTGACGCTCAAGGAGCGGCGGAAGCTGGTCGTCGCCGTGCGCGAAACGCCGCTGAGCGGTCAGACGCTCAAGCACATGGTGGCCCTGGACGAGGCGGGCGCGGTCGTGCTGCCCGCCTCTCCGGCGTTCTACGCGGGTGCGACGCATATCCAGGATCTGGTGGATTTCGTCGCGGGGCGGGTGCTGGACGCGGCAGGGGTGCCGCATCTGCTGTACCGCCGTTGGGAGGGAGAGCTCGGTGGTGGCTCCCGTGGCTGATCCGGGTGGGGTCAGCGCTTCTTGGCGGCGCGGGGGGTGCGGGTCTTGTCGACCCGGTGGGCCGCGGCGGGCTGATGGGCACGCGAGCGGTTGGCCAGGTCCTGCAGCTCGCGCATCCGGGCGTAGGCCATCTCGATCGTGTACACGGTGTTTTCACTCCTGAAGATTCGAAAGCATTTTTTGGATGTTCGGGAAGATTTGCAGGCGATGAGGCCTGCATGCCTTAGATTCTACACGTAGACTCGCGATACTGCTGAATAATGGAAGGTTCCAGCCACATGGACGCGGTGGACAGGCAGCTCATCCAGGCACTCAGGGAGAACGGCAGGGCCTCGTACGCGGAGCTGGGCCGGCTCGTGGGACTCTCCGGGCCCAGCGTCACCGACCGGATCAACCGGCTGGAGACCGCCGGGGTCATCACCGGCTATCGCGCCACCGTCGACGCCGCCTCGCTCGGCCTCGGGGTCACGGCACTGATCGGCATCTCGCTCTCCGACGCCGCGGACCACGAGGACGTCGCGCACCGGCTGAAGGACCTCGCCGAGATCGAGGACGCCTGGTTCATCGCAGGCGACGACTCCTACATGCTCAAGGTGCGGGTCGGTGACGTGGACGGCCTGGAGAAGACCATCCGGCGGCTCAGCGGCACCAGGGGCGTCTCGCGCACCCGCACCACGGTCGTGCTGTCCACCAAGTGGGAGAACCGGGTCGGGGACCTCCCCGAAGAGGGCTAGGCGTACGGTGAGTGGAGTCTGTTACGTAGAGAAATGGGAGGCGCCCTAGTGGACGCGGGACTCAAGCGCGAGCTGGAGCAGAAGGTCCGGGCCGGCGAGCGGCTGACCCGTGAGGACGGGATCGCGCTCTACGAGTCCGACGACCTGGCGTGGCTCGGCGGTCTGGCCCATGAGGTGCGTACGCGCAAGAACGGCGACGTCGTCCACTTCAACGTCAACCGCCACCTCAACATGACGAACGTGTGCACCGCGTCGTGTGCGTACTGCTCGTTCCAGCGCAAGCCGGGCGAGAAGGACGCGTACACGATGCGCATCGAGGAGGCCGTCCGTCTCGCGAAGGCGATGGAGGGCGAGAGCCTCACCGAGCTGCACATCGTCAACGGGCTGCACCCCACCCTGCCGTGGCGCTACTACCCGCGTTCGCTGAGCGCGCTGAAGGAAGCGCTGCCGGAGGTCTCCCTCAAGGCGTTCACCGCCACTGAGATCCACCACTTCGAGACCATCTCGGGGCTGTCCGCCTCCGAGATCCTCGACGAGCTCATCGAGGCCGGTCTGGAGTCGCTGACCGGTGGCGGTGCGGAGATCTTCGACTGGGAGGTCCGTCAGCACATCGTCGACCACGCCACCCACTGGGAGGACTGGTCGCGGATCCACCGGCTCGCGCACGAGAAGGGTCTCAAGACCCCGGCGACGATGCTGTACGGGCACATCGAGGAGCCCCGTCACCGCGTCGACCACGTGCTGCGGCTGCGTGAGCTCCAGGACGAGACCGGCGGCTTCCAGGTCTTCATCCCGCTGCGCTACCAGCACGACTTCGTGGACATGAAGGACGGCAAGATCCGCAACAAGCTCCAGGCGCGGACGACGATGGCGACCGGCGCGGAGGCGCTGAAGACCTTCGCGGTCTCCAGGCTGCTCTTCGACAACGTCCCGCACGTCAAGGTGTTCTGGGTGATGCACGGTGTGCAGACCGCCCAGCTCGCGCTCCAGCACGGCGCGGACGACATGGACGGCTCGGTCGTCGAGTACAAGATCACGCACGACGCGGACAACTACGGCACGCCGAACAAGCTCGGCCGTGACGATCTGCTGGAACTGATCCGTGACGCGGGCTTCCGGCCCGTCGAGCGCAACACCCGGTACGAGATCATCCGTGAGTACCCGGGCCCGGACGCGGAGCGGCGCGAGTCGCCGCAGCCCATGCGGGTCTGACCCGGCGCGCGCCCCGGCGCGCGCAGCTGCACGAAAGCTCCGGCCGCCGTCCCCGGCCGGAGCTTTCTCGCGTTTCGGACGGGGTTTGAGCACGGAGTCCGTAATGGTTAATCTGTGCTTATGGCACTTACTTTCGAATTGGACCCCGCCTTCGACAGATCCCTGCGGGACGGCATCGTCACGCTCTGGGCCGATGTGTCCAACGCGGGCGGCGCGGTGGGCTTCGTGCCGCCCGTCACGGTCGAGGACGTCCGGCCCGATCTGGTCGGTCACCTCACCGCCATGGCTGAGGGCCGCGCCCGGCTGCTCGTCGGCCGCGACGAGGAGGGGACCGTCGCCGCCACGGCCTTCCTCACCCGCAACACGCACCGGCTGATGGCGCACTGGGTCTGGCTCTACACGGTGATGGTCCACCCCCGTCACCAGGGCCGCGGATACGGGCGCGATCTGATGGCCGCGGCCGCCGACGCCGCGCGCACCATCGGTGGCGTCGAGGCCATCAGGCTCACCTGCCGGGGCGGTACGGGCGTCGACCGCTTCTACGCCTCCTGCGGCTACAAGGAGGTCGGCCGGGTGCCGGGTGCGATCCGGGTGGCCGAGGGGGACGACCGCGACGACATCATCATGCTGCTGCCGCTCGGCTGAGGGCGGCCGGGCCCCCGCGGTGGGCGGTCCGGGGCGCTTCGCGGAGCCCTCCGAACCGACCGATCGTGGGGCATGCTTCACTGGACGGGCAGGACTGTCACGTAGAGAGAAGGCGAGCTGTGTCCGCTGCAAGGCCGAGCGCAATGATCCGGTACACCGCGATGCGTCTCAGTATCTTCGTCGGCTGCTTCGCGCTCGCCGCCGTAGCCGTCAACTTCGGGCTGCTGCCCTCCGGGGCGGGGGGCTCGAACGTCATCTGGGTCGTCCTGCTCGCCCTCGTGCTCTCCGCGCCGCTCAGCTACGTCCTGCTGCGCAAGCAGCGCGACGAGATGTCCGAGCAGATCGTCTCCACGGTCGACCGGACCAAGGCACGCCTTGAGGCCAACCGGACCCGCGAGGACAGTGTCACCCAGTGAGTGCCGGGTAAGGGAAATGTAAGCTCCCTCACCCGTCCCCTTTCTTTTCGAAACCCCAGCGCCGGAGCGACCGCTCCTGTACTGGGGTTTTCGCGTATCTCGGGGCCCGTTGTGGGGTAGTTCGTCCATAATCGCGCCCGCTCGTCGACGATCATGACCCAAAGAAGACCTTTGAGGTTCTCAAAGTTCAAGTGTTAACGTGTTCGGCATGAAGACAGCTGTGCGCCTCCGACCTGCCGCGAGCATCCCGCTCGTGGCGCGCCTGCATGTCGATCTCTGCCGCTGTATGTCCGCGGTCTGTTGCCGCAACGTCTGAACGGCATCATGCAGCGGCGCCGCCTCTGACGCGGGCGCCGCAACCCCGTCCCCCGCACGCTGTCCCCGTGCGTCCCGATGCGTCACATCTGGAGTGTTTCGTGTCCGCGAACCCCGCGTCCACCACCACCGATGAGCCCTCCGGCTCCGGTTTCCGCATACCCAAGGTCCCGTTCTGGGCGCAGATCGTCGCCGGTCTCGTCCTCGGCGTCCTGCTCGGCTGGCTCGCCCGCAGCCAGGACATCGGCTGGCTCTACACCACGCTCGACAAGGTCGGCCACATCTTCATCCAGCTGCTGAAGCTGGCCGTCGCGCCCCTCGTCTTCTTCGCGATCCTGGTGTCGATCACCAACCTGCGCAAGGTCAACAACGCCGCCAGGCTGGCCGGCCGCACCATCCTCTGGTTCATGATCACCTCGCTGATCGCGGTCGCCATCGGCCTCGCGATCGGCCTGATCACCAACCCGGGCTCCGGCACCGGCCTCACGCCGAGGGACGGCAAGCTCTCCGAGACCAAGGGCTCCTGGCTCGACTTCCTGACCGGCATCATCCCGTCCAACGTGATCACGCCGTTCACCGATCTGAACGTCCTTCAGATCGTCTTCATGGCCGCCGTCGCGGGCATCGCCGCGATCCAGCTCGGCGACAAGGCCAAGCCGATCCTCACCCTCAGCGAGTCGATCCTGGAGCTCCTCCAGAAGGCCCTGTGGTGGGTCATCCGCCTCGCCCCCATCGGCACCATCGGCCTCATCGGCTACGCGATCGCCGACTACGGCTGGGACCTGATCGGCAAGTACGCGACGTTCACCGCCGACGTCTACATCGGCTGCGCCCTGGTGATGTTCGGCGTCTATCCGCTGCTCCTCGCCACCGTCGCCAAGATCAGCCCGCTCCAGTTCTTCAAGGGCGCCTGGCCCGCGATCCAGCTGGCCTTCGTCTCGCGCTCCTCGGTCGGCACCATGCCGGTCACCCAGCGGGTCACCGAGCGCCTCGGCGTCCCGAAGGAGTACGCCTCCTTCGCGGTCCCGTTCGGTGCGACGACCAAGATGGACGGCTGCGCCGCGATCTACCCGGCGCTCGCCGCGATCTTCATCGCGCAGATCTTCGACGTCCAGCTGGGTGTCGGTGACTACATCCTGATCGCGTTCGTCTCGGTGATCGGCTCGGCGGCCACCGCCGGTCTCACCGGCGCCACGGTCATGCTGACCCTGACGCTGTCGACGCTGGGCCTCCCGCTGGAGGGCGTCGGCCTGCTGATGGCCATTGACCCGATCCTGGACATGATGCGGACGGCCACGAACGTCGCCGGCCAGGCGCTGGTCCCGGTGCTCGTCTCGGCCCGCGAGAAGATCCTCGACCACGACGCGTACAACTCGGCCTCGGCCTCGCCGATCGACGACGTCGAGGTGCGCGACAGCGAGAAGGCCGCGGTGCCCGTCCCCGCCTGATCCCGCTGAACCCTGCGGCTGTGCCCCGTACCCTCACACCTGGGTACGGGGCACAGCCGTTTTGCGAATGCGTCGTTCACCGGCCACCCGGGTTTCGTGGCACCCCGGCCGTACGACGGGGCCGGGCCCCGCGCCGTACTCTTGCCGGGGAGCAGTGCAGCGGGGGCGGGAGGAAGTCGACGTGGGTGCCGTGAAGGGCAAACGGATACCGCGCGCCGTGCGCGAGCAGCAGATGATGGACGCCGCGGTGCGGACCTTCGGGCGGCGCGGCTACCGGGCCGCCTCGATGGACGAGATCGCCGAGCTGGCCGGGGTGTCCAAGCCTTTGGTGTATTTGTACCTGAATTCCAAGGATGAGCTGTTCACCGCGTGCATCCGGCGCGAGGCGCAGGCGCTGCTCGCGGCGGTGTGGTCGGGGGCGGAGCCGGGGCTGCCGGCCGATCGTCAACTGTGGGCCGGGCTGCGGGCGTTCTTCACGCACACGGCGGAGAACCCGGACGGCTGGTCGGTGCTGTACCGGCAGGCGCGTACGCACGGGGAGCCGTTCGCCACCGAGATGAGCGTGATGCGCGATGAGATCGTTGCGTTCGTGACGGGTCTGATCGGGGCCGCGGCGCGCGAGGCGCACCGCGATCCGGCGCTCCCGGACCGTGATGTGGCGGGGCTCGCCGAGGCGTTGGTGGGTGCCGCGGAGGCGCTCGCCGGCTGGGCGAACGAGACTCCGGGCGTCTCGGCGAAGGAGGCCGCGGCCACCTTGATGAACTTCTCCTGGGCCGGTCTGGAGAACCTCATGAACGGCCGTCCCTGGCAGCCGCCGTCCCGATGAGGTGGACGCGACCGCCCTCGCCGTCGCCGGTCCCCTCGCGTTCGCGGAGCTGGAATCCGGTGCCGTCGGACGTGTAGGTGACGGTGCCGGGCAGCAGGACGGGTGCCTTGAAGTCGGCCCGCACGGTGTGGATCAGGTGTGGCTGCGGGGCCTCGGCGAGACAGCGGGCCACGGTCCACATGCCGTGCGCGATGGCCCGCGGGAAGCCGAACAGCTTCGCCGTCAGCGGGTACAGGTGGATGGGGTTGCGGTCGCCCGACGCGGCTCCGTAGCGCCGGCCGAGGTCGGCGGGCAGCCGCCACTCGGCGACGACGGGCAGCGCCTGTGCATGTGCCGGGGTGGTTTCTGTGGTTGGTGCGGTGGTTTCCGTCGTTGTGCCCGCGCTGGTGCCTGTGCCCGTGCTCGTGCCTGCGCCTGTGCTCGTGCCTGTGCTCGTGCGCGTCGCGTGACGGGACAGGTAGCCGCTGCGGGACTCCCACACCAGCTCGCCCGACAGCCGCGCCTCGGTGACCACCGTGACCTCGGTGCCGCGCCGGTGCGGTGTCAACCGCTGTGCGTACACCGTGAGTTCGAGCCGATCCGTCGGGTGCAGCACCCGGTGTGCGGTGATCTCGATCCAGGTGTGGACGAGCCCGGTGACCGGCAGTGGGAAGCGCCGCCGGGTCATCAGCCGCATGGCGAGCGGGAAGGCCAGGACATGGGGGTAGGTGACCGGCAGGGTGCCCGACTCGGCGAAGCCGCAGATCCTGCTGTACGCGGCCAGCGGTCCGGGGGCGACGGCCCCGGCCGGGCGGGTCTCCCGGCCGGCCGGGAGCACGGCGCCCGGCCGGCCGGGCCGTTTGAACGGGGAGGTGGCGGCGCCGCGGACCAGGGACAGGATCAGGCTCGCCACCGGGTCACGCTCCCAGCAGGCTCTGGCCGCAGACCCGGACGACCTGGCCGTTGACGGCGCTCGACGCGGGCTGGGCGAACCAGGCGGTCGTCTCGGCGACATCGACCGGGAGGCCGCCCTGCGAGAGGGAGTTCATCCGGCGGCCCGCCTCGCGGATGAACAGCGGGACGGCCGCGGTCATCTTCGTCTCGATGAAGCCGGGGGCGACCGCGTTGACGGTGACACCGTGCTCGGCGGCGGCGCGCGGGGCGAGCGAGCGGACCAGGCCGATGACACCCGCCTTGCTGGCCGCGTAGTTGGTCTGGCCGTTGTTGCCGGCGATGCCCGCGATGGAGGCGGTGGCGACGATCCGGCCGCCGCGGTTGACGGTGCCGGTCTTCAGCAGCGCGTCCGTGGTGCGCAGGACGCTGCCGAGGTTGACGTCGATGACCGAGGCCCAGCGGTCGGCGGCCATGTTGGCGAGCCGCCGGTCACGGGTGATACCGGCGTTGTGGACGAGGATGTCGAGGCCGTCCGGGGCGGCGGCGGAGATCCGGGCCGCCGCGTCGTCCGCGGTGATGTCCAGCGCCAGGGCGGCGGCGCCGAGCCGGTCGGCGGTGCGCACCAGGTCCTCCCGGGCCTGCGGGATGTCCAGGCAGATGACGTGGGCGCCGTCCCGGGCCAGCACCTGGGCGACCGCGGCGCCGATGCCGCGGGCCGCGCCGGTGACCAGCGCGATGCGTCCGGCGAGCGGGGCGGCCCAGTCGGCGACCCGGTCGGGGGCGGCCGAGGTCACCTCGATGACCTGGCCGCTGATGTACGCGGACCGGGGCGACAGCAGGAAGCGCAGGGTGGATTCGGCACCGGCGACCGCGCCGGGTGCGAGGCGCAGCAACTGCACGGTGGCGCCCTTGCCGACCTCCTTGCCGAGTGAGCGCACAAAGCCTTCGAGGGCCTGCTGGGCGGCGGCCTGGTGGTGGTCGTCCGGGGACGGGCGCACCCCGAGGACGACGACGCGGCCGCCCGGTGCGAGCGAGCGGATGACGGGGTGCAGTGCGGCGTGCACGTGCCCGAGCCCGGCGGCGGTGTCCACGGCCGTGGCGTCCAGGACGACCGCGGCCGGCCGGTCGGCGCTCGCCCGCACCTCCAGGCCGGTCGCGGCGAGGATCGCGCCGAGCCGGTCCGTCACGGTGGAGTCCCCGGCGGTGAGGTGGAGCACCGGGCCGGTCAGCGACTGGGACTCCAGCGTCCAGCGGCGCAGCGGTGCGGGCTGCGGCAGGCCGGTTCTCCGGGTCAGGAATCGGCCGGTTGCTGTGCTGGTGAAGTGCAGATAGCGGTCGGCCATTGTCCAGACTCCCTGCTCGGTCATAGATTTACTCCAGAGTAAGGTTACTCAAGGGTCAGGAGTTGGTCGAGATGAGTTGGTCGAGTTGATCCCCCTCGCTCTCCCGCAACCCCGCAGGGTCGCGGTCATCGGTGGCAGCCGTATCCCCTTCGCACGCTCGGACGGGCCGTACGCGCAGGCCTCCAACCAGCAGATGCTGACGGCCGCGCTGGACGGTCTGGTCGAGCGGTTCGGGCTCCAGGGGCAGCGGGTCGGCGAGTTCGTGGCGGGCGCGGTCCTCAAGCACAGCCGGGACTTCAACCTGGCCCGGGAGACCGTGCTCGGCTCGCGGCTCGACCCGCACACGCCCGCGTACGACATCCAGCAGGCGTGCGGCACCGGCCTCCAGGCCGTCATCGCCGCCGCGAACAAGATCATGCTCGGGGCGATCGACTCCGCGGTCGCGGGCGGCGCGGACACCACGAGCGACGCGCCCCTCGGCGTCAACGACGAGCTGCGCAGGCTGCTGCTGTCGGCCCGGCGGGCGAAGTCGGCGGGGGGCCGGGTCAAGGCGTTGACGGGCGTACGTCCCCGGCATCTCGTCCCGGACATCCCGCGCAACGCCGAACCGCGCACCGGCCTCTCGATGGGCGACCACGCGGCGGTCACCGCCCGCCGGTGGGACATCGCCCGTGAGGACCAGGACCTCCTCGCCGCCACCAGCCACCGGCGCCTGGCCGCCGCGTACGACCGGGGGTTCCTGGACGACCTCGTCGTCCCGTACCTCGGCCTGGACCGCGACCAGAACCTTCGCCCCGGCTCCACGGTGGAGAAACTCGCCACGTTGAAGCCGGTGTTCGGCGCGGACCACCCGGACGCGACGATGACCGCGGGCAACTCCACCCCGCTCACGGACGGCGCCGCGACGGTGCTGCTGGCGAGCGACGAGTGGGCGCAGCGGCACGGGCTGGAACCCCTGGCCCACCTCGCGCTCTACGAGACCGCGGCGGTCGACCACGTGGGCGGTGAGGAGGGTCTGCTGATGGCGCCCGCGCACGCGGTGCCGCGGCTGCTGGAGCGGGCCGGGCTGACCGTCGAGGACTTCGACCTCTTCGAGGTCCACGAGGCGTTCGCCTCCCAGGTGCTCGCCACGCTGGCCGCCTGGGAGAAGGCGGGGCTCGCCCCGGTCGACCGGGAGAAGCTCAACGTGGCGGGTTCCTCACTCGCCACCGGGCACCCGTTCGCCGCGACGGGCGCGCGGATCGTCGCCACCCTCGCCAAGCTCCTCGCGGAACGGGACGCGCCGGGCCGCGGGCTGATCTCGATCTGCGCGGCGGGCGGCCAGGGCGTCACGGCCATCCTCGAACGTGCCTGAGCAGTAGGTCGGTTGAGTGATGCGCCGGTTGTTCCGCGAGCCGGCTGATTCGTAAGCCGGTGTTCCGTAGTCCGGTGTTCCGCGAGCCGACCGATCCGCGAGCTGACCGTTCTGCGAGCTGACCGTTCTGCGAGCTGACCGATCGGCGGGCCGACCGATCGGCGGGCCGACCGATCGGCGGGCCGACCGATCCGCGATCCGGTTGATCCGTAAGTGGCTTGATCCCGACCCCGATGCCGAGGAGCCGCACATGTCCACGCCACGCGACACATCCACCGCGCCCGTTCTGGTCGAGCCGACCAAGGTCAGGGCGGCCGACGGCAGCGTCCAGCAGGTCTCCGTACCGGCGCTCGCCCCGCCCGTCCGCCGCGGCTCGCTCGCCGAGATCCCGTTCGACAACGCCCGCGAGGCCCCGGCCGACGCCGTCCTCAGCCGCAAGCAGCCGGACGGCAGCTGGCAGGACGTGACGGCGGCGGACTTCGCGGGCGAGGTGCTCGCCGTCGCCAAGGGCCTGATCGCGGAAGGGCTGCGGGGCGGCGACCGCATCGCGATCATGGCCCGTACGACGTACGAGTGGACGCTGCTCGACTTCGCGGCCTGGGCCGCCGGTCTGGTCACCGTCCCCATCTACCCGACCTCCTCCGCCTTCCAGGCCCGCTGGATACTCCAGGACTCGGGCGCGGTCGCCTGCGCCGTCGAGACGGCCGAACAGAGCCGCGTCATCAGCCAGGAGCGCAAGCAGCTCGGCGACCTCACCCACCTCTGGCAGTTCGACACGGGCGTGCTGGGCCGGCTGAGGAAGCTCGGCAGGGACGTCCCCGACGACGCCGTCGCGGCCCGGCGCGCCACGCTGGAACCGGGGACCCCCGCCACCCTCATCTACACCTCGGGCACCACCGGCCGTCCCAAGGGCTGCGTGCTGACCCACGGCAACTTCTTCGCCGAGGTCGACAACGCCGTCGAGCTGCTGCACCCGGTCTTCAAATCGGTCAGCAAGTCCCCTGCGTCCACCCTGCTGTTCCTGCCGCTGTCGCACGTCTTCGGCAGGATGGTCGCGATCGGCTGTCTGCGCGCGCGGGTCCGCCTGGGCCACGCCCCGTCGATCCGGACCGAGGACCTGCTCACCGACCTGGCCGGGTTCAAACCGTCGTTCCTGCTGGCCATCCCGTACGTACTGGAGAAGGTCTACAACACCGGCCGGGCCACCGCCGAGAAGATGGGACGAGCCTCGTCCTTCGACCGGGCCGCGCGGATCGCCCAGCGCTACGGCCAGGCCGTCGAGGCCGCCGAGCACGGCACCGGACCCGGCCCCGGCCTGGGACTGCGGGCGGCACGCGCCGTGTACGACCCGCTGGTCTACCGCCGCATCCGGGCCGCGCTCGGCGGCGAGGTCCGGTACGCGATCTGCGGCGGCTCCCCGCTGGGCAGCCGGCTCGCCGCCTTCTACGCGGGCGTGGGCATCGAGATCTTCGAGGGCTACGGACTGACGGAGACCACCGCGGCGGCCACCGTGACCCCGCCCCTCAGGCCACGTCTGGGCACGGTCGGCTGGCCGCTGCCGGGCACCGCCGTCCGCATCGCGCAGGACGGCGAGGTGCTGCTCAGCGGCGGCCAGGTGTTCCAGGGCTACTGGGACGCCGAACGCGGCGAGGCCGTCCCCACGCTGGACGGCGGCTGGTTCGCCACCGGGGACCTGGGCGCGCTCGACGAGGACGGCTACCTCACGATCACCGGCCGCAAGAAGGACATCATCATCACCTCGGGCGGCAAGAACGTCACCCCGGCCCCGCTGGAGGACTGGCTGCGCGCCCACCCGCTGGTCAGCCAGTGCATGGTGGTCGGCGACAACCGCTCGTTCGTCACCGCCCTGATCACCCTGGAGCCGGACGGGCTGTCCCACTGGCGCCGGATGAAGAAGAAGGAGGACGTCCCGCTGCGCGAACTGATCCACGACGAGGAGCTGCGCACCGCGCTGCAACGCGCGGTCGACGAGGCCAACCGGCTCGTCTCGCGCGCCGAGTCGATCCGCAAGTTCACCGTCCTGCCGGTGGACTTCACCGAGGAGGGCGGCCATCTGACGCCGTCACTGAAGCTGAAGCGGGACGCGATCGCGCGGGACTTCGAGGCGGAGATCGAGGAGCTGTACCGGAAGTAGAGGACCGCCGACCGGGCGAGACCGAGCCCGGCGGCAGTACCCGCTGAACAGCGCGAGGCCCCCCCGGAAGTATGTCCAGGGGCCTCGCGGGGGCCTGCCGGACCTCTGGAAGCCGGGGCAGGGGGCCGTGCACTCCGTGGTGCCACCGGGGGCCGGAATGGTTTATGTGACGGCAGACGGCTCCTCGTCGTCCACCGGAGGCAGCAGTTCCGGCTTCCTGAACTACTTGCAGATCAGCGCACACTGGGGGTGTGCCGTTTAATACAAGTCGACGTGACACGAGGGTACTTGGGAGCAATGAGGGCCGCCCAGCTGCTGGGCGGAGCCGACGACATCGAGGACGCGGTGCGCTCGCGGGTGCGGCGGCAAGAGTGGCTGTACCGGTCCGGCCACAAGCTGCACGTGCTGATGTGGGAAGCGGCGCTGCGGTCGCTGATCTGCCCTCCCTCCGTGCTGGTCGCCAGCTCGACCGCCTCACGGGCCTGATCGGCATGGACGCGGTCGAACTGGGCGTCATCCCGTTCACGGCGCCCGTGAAGATCGTTCCCGCCAACGGACTCTGGGTCCTTGACGGCCGCCTGGTCGTCGCGGAGGAATGGCACGCCGAAATGTGGTTGGACGACGCCAACAACATCGCCTTGTACTCGAGGGTCTGGAAGACCCTCCGGGAGTCCGCGGTGTACGGGGCCGACGCCCACAAGGTCATCAACTCGGCCAGGCGTGCGCTGAACCCGAGCTGACGGTCACCCGAGCCGGGTTCGCCCCACCCCTTGCCTGATGGGGCATCAGGTATGACGATGGCCGCGCACGCGTCATATGACGTAGCGTCAGATTTGGGGAAGGAGGCCGTTCGGTGCCGATACTGCCCGCCGGACCGCTGTCGTACGGGATGCAGCTCCCGATCCAGTCGCAGAGTGCCATGTACGCGGAGTCATGGGAGGCCGGGGCCACCCCTGCGGACCTCGCCGAGATCGCCCGCACCGCAGACCGCGCCGGGTTCAGCTATCTGGCGAGCTGTGACCATGTCGCCATCCCCCGGCGGCTCGCGGAGGCGATGAGTACCGTCTGGTACGACCCGGTGGCCACGCTCGCCTTCCTCGCGGGGGTCACCGAGCGGGTGCTGCTGATGAGCCATGTCGCCGTCGTCGGGCTGCGGCATCCGCTGGCCACCGCCAAGCAGTACGCGACCCTCGACCACCTCAGTGGCGGCCGGCTGATCCTCGGGGTCGGGGCCGGGCATGTGCGGGAGGAGTTCGACGCGCTCGGGGCGGACTTCGACGGGCGGGGCGCCGTGCTCGACGAGACCGTCGACGCCCTGAAGGCCGCACTCGGGCCGGAGGAGTACCCGGAGTTCGCCGGGGAGCGGTTCTCCTTCGGCGGGCTCGGCCAGCTGCCCCGGCCCGCCCAGGAACGGGTGCCGGTCTGGGTGGGCGGCTCCTCGCCCGCCGCGGTGCGCAGGGCGGCCGTGCGGGGGGACGGCTGGCTGCCGCAGGGTGATCCGCGGGGCAGGCTGCCCGCGCAGATCGCCCGGCTGCACGCCCTGCGGGAGGCGGCGGGAGTGGAGGAGCCGATCGTCGTCGGGGCCATCACCGAGCCGCTGTACGTGGGCGAGCCGGACTGGGCCGTGGGGCGGCGCACCCTCAGCGGGAAGCCGGAGGCGCTCGCCGAGTCGCTGCGGGAGTACGCGGCGATGGGCGTGCACCAGATCCAGGTGCGGTTCCGCAGCCGAGGCAGGACCGAACTGACTGATCAGATGGCGGCGTTCGCCGCCGATGTCGCACCTCACCTCGACAGGTAGGAGTCAGGCCATGGGCAAGCTGGACGGGCGGACCGTGCTGATCAGCGGCGCGGCACGCGGGCAGGGCGAGCAGGAGGCGCGGCTCTTCGCGGCCGAGGGCGCGCGGGTGGTGATCGCCGATGTGCTCGACGAGCAGGGCGAGGCGCTCGCGAAGGAACTGGGCGAGGAGACCGCGCTGTTCGTGCACCTGGACGTGAGCCGGGAGGCGGACTGGCAGGCCGCGGTCGCCGCCGCGAAGGGCGCCTTCGGGCAGATCGACGGGCTGGTCAACAACGCGGGAATCCTGCGCTTCAACGAGCTGGTGACCACGCCGCTGGAGGAGTTCCAGCAGGTGGTGCAGGTCAACCAGGTGGGGGCCTTCCTGGGGATCAAGACCGTCGCGCCGGAGATCGAGGCCGCGGGGGGCGGGACCATCGTCAACACGGCCTCGTACACCGGGCTCACCGGCATGGCGTTCGTGGGTGCGTACGCCGCGACCAAGCACGCGGTGCTGGGCCTGACCAAGGTGGCGGCGGTGGAGCTGGCGGCGAAGGGCATCCGGGTCAACGCCGTCTGCCCCGGCGCGGTGGACACCGCGATGACCAATCCCGCGGCGCTGGACCCCGACGCGGACCCCGAGGAGTCGAAGGCCGCGGTGGACCAGCTCTACCGCAAGCTCGTCCCGCTCGGGCGGATCGGCCGGCCCGAGGAGGTCGCGGCGCTCGCACTGTTCCTGACCTCGGACGACTCCTCGTACATCACCGGGCAGCCGTTCGTCATAGACGGCGGGTGGCTGGCGGGCGTCAGCCTCTTCTGACCGCACCACCCAGCACACCTGACGGGGCGTCAGCTATTGACGGGTCCGGGCGTCGGTGGAACAGTCGGACCCATCAAAATCTGACGGAGTGTCAGAAACGATTGAGGACGGTGAACCCCCTTGGAATTCGGGCTCTTTGTACAGGGGTATGTGCCCGCTGCGCGGGCCAAGGCGGACCCCGGGGCAGAGCACAAGGCGCTGATCGAGGAGACCGAGTACGTCATCCAGGCGGACAAGTCCGGCTTCAAGTACGCCTGGGCCTCCGAGCACCACTTCCTGGAGGAGTACTCGCATCTCTCGGCCAACGACGTGTACCTGGGCTACCTCGCGCACGCCACGGACCGCATCCACCTCGGGTCCGGCATCTTCAACCCGCTCGCCCCGGTCAACCACCCGGTGAAGGTGGCCGAGAAGGTCGCCATGCTCGACCACCTGTCGGAGGGGCGCTTCGAATTCGGCTCCGGCCGCGGTGCGGGCAGCCACGAGATCCTCGGGTTCATGCCGGGCATCACCGACATGAACCACACCAAGGAGCTCTGGGAAGAGACCATCGCCGAGTTCCCCAAGATGTGGCTCCAGGACGAGTACGTCGGCTTCCAGGGCAAGCACTGGTCACTGCCGCCGCGCAAGATCCTGCCCAAGCCGTACGGGAAGTCGCACCCGGCGATGTGGTACGCGGCCGGCTCGCCGCCCTCGTACGCCATGGCGGGCAAGAAGGGGCTCGGCGTGCTGGGCTTCAGCGTGCAGAAGGTGTCCGACATGGAGTGGGTCGTCGAGTCCTACAAGACGGCCGTCAAGGACGCGGAGCCGGTCGGCGACTTCGTCAACGACAACGTGATGGTCACCTCGACGGCGATCTGCGCCGAGACCCACGCGAAGGCCGTCGAGATCGCGGTGGGCGGCGGGCTGAACTACCTCCAGTCGCTGCTGTTCCGCTACCACGACACGTTCCCGCGGCCGGACGGCGTTCCGGAGTGGCCGGAGCTGCTGCCGGAGTACTCCGAGGAGATCATCGAACTCCTCATCGCCGAGGAGCTGATGATCTGCGGCGATCCGGACGAGGTGCTGGCCCAGTGCCGGCGGTGGGAGCGGGCGGGGGCGGACCAGCTGAGCTTCGGGCTGCCGATCGGGATCAGTCCCGAGGACACGATGAACTCGATCAAGCTGATCGGTGAGCACGTGATCCCGAAGATCGACACGGACCCGGTCCACCGGACCACGCGGTTCCGCGACGCGGCGTAGTCGCGGGGGGTCCAGCCCCCGTGACGACGCCGCGTAGTCGCGGGGGCCCCGCCCCCGTACCCCGCTCCTCGAACTCCGGAGGGGCTCGACCCACACCCCCACACGAGCGGCGTCTTCCCGGACCGCCGCTCCGCGAGCCGGGGTGCGTACTCACGGCCGTACGCACCCCGGCGCACCAACCGCCACCGAGAAGGCGCAGCAGCTACCGCCGAGACGGCGCAGCAGCTACCGCCGAGAAGGCGCAGCAGCTACCGCCGAGACGGCACACCAGCCGCCACCGAGAAGGCGCAGCAGCCGCCACCGAGAAGGCGCGCCGACCGCCACCGAGAAGGGGACCCCGTCATGCTCGACCACCTCATCCGCGGAGTGACCGTCGTGGACGGCACCGGCGGGCCCCCCTACCTCGCGGACATCGGGATCCGCGACGGCCGTATCGCCGTCATCGCGGAACCCGGTACGGCCGCCGAGCCCGCCGCGACCACCGAGGACGCCACCGGACTCGTCCTCGCACCCGGCTTCGTCGACCCGCACACCCACTACGACGCCCAGCTCTTCTGGGACCCGTACGCCACCCCGTCGATGAACCACGGCGTCACCACCGTCGCCGGGGGCAACTGCGGATTCACCCTCGCCCCGCTCCACCCGGACCGGCCCGAGGACGCCGACTACACCCGGCGGATGATGTCGCGGGTCGAGGGCATGGCGCTCAAGGCCCTGGAGGAGGGCGTCGACTGGAGCTGGTCCACCTTCCGCGAGTACCTCGACGCGCTCGACGGGCGGATAGCCGTCAACGCCGGGTTCATGGTCGGGCACTGCGCCCTGCGCCGGCACGTGATGGGCCCCGACGCCGTCGGCGGACAGCCCACCCCCGCCCAACTGGACGCCATGCTGGCCCTGTTCCACGACGCGATGGACGCCGGGGCGTGGGGCCTGTCCACCACCCAGTCCTCCACCCATGCCGACGGCGACGGACAGCCGGTCGCCTCCCGGCACGCGCTCCCCGAGGAACTCCTCGCGCTCTCGCGCGCCGTCGGCGAACACGAGGGCACCCAGATCGAGGCGATCGTCGCGGGCTGCCTCGACCATTTCTCCGACGAGGAGATCGACCTGTTCGTCGACATGACGGCCGCCGCCGGACGCCCGCTGAACTGGAACGTCCTGACGATCGACGCCTCCGTGCCCGAGCGCGTGCCGCGCCAGCTGGTCCCCAGCGAACGCGCCCGCCGCGCGGGCGGCCGGATCGTCGCGCTCACGATGCCGATCCTGACCCCGATGAACATGTCGCTCGGCACGTTCTGCGCCCTCAACCTGATCCCCGGCTGGGGCGACATCCTGTCCCTGCCCGTCCCCGAGCGCATCGAACGCCTCCGCGACGCGGACACCCGCACCGAGATGCTCCGCCGGGCCAACAGCAAGGAGGCCGGCGTCTTCCGGCGCCTCGCGAACTTCGGCCGGTACGTCATCGGCGATACCTACAGCGCGGCCAACGAGGGCCTCGGCGGGCGGGTCGTCAACGACATCGCCGCCGAACGCGGGCAGGACCCCTTCCACTGCCTCGTCGAGATCTGCGCCGCCGACGAACTGCGTACGGTCCTGTGGCCGATGCCCACCGACAACGACCCCGACTCCTGGGCGCTGCGCCGGCGGACCTGGGAGCACGAGGACGTCATGCTCGGCGGCTCCGACGCGGGCGCCCACCTGGACCGGATGTGCGGCGCCCCGTACACCACCCGCTTCATCGGCGACTGCCTGCGCGGCCGCAAGCTCGTCCCGCTCGAAGCGGCCGTCAAGATGCTCACCGACGACCCCGCGCGCCTCTTCGGCCTGCGCGACCGCGGCCGCATCGCGGAGGGCTTCCACGCCGACCTCGTACTCTTCGACCCCGAACGCATCGACGCGGGCCCCGCCACCCTCGTCCACGACCTGCCCGGCGACAGCCCCCGGCTCGACTCCAAGGCCCTGGGCATCGTGTCGGTCCGGGTCAACGGGGTGGAGACGCTGCGCGACGACAAGGTGACCGGCGCGGTTCCCGGGACGGTCCTCCGCTCCGGACGAGACACCCGGACGGTGAGCACGGTATGACCACGACACCCCAGCGCCTCTTCATCGGCGGCGAGTGGACCGAGCCCGCGAGCGGTCACTACGAGGTGATCGACCCGGCGACCGAGGAGGTCGTCGGTCTCGCCCCCGAGGCGAGCCGCGCGCAGGTGTACGAGGCGGCCGCCGCGGCCCGCGAGGCCTTCGCCACCTGGTCCCGCACCCGCCCCGAGGAGCGCGCCGCGATCCTCGACCGCGCCGCCGACCTGATGCAACGGGACTTCACGGCCAACGCCGCCCTCGCCCAGGCGGAGAGCGGCGCCACCACCGCGACCGCGCGCGGGATGCAGGTGGCCGTCGGCGCCGCCCGGTTCCGGCGGTACGCGAAGGGCGCGCTGGAACCGGTGGAGGAGGCGGTCCCGCCGCAGATCAACGAGGCCGGGCCGATGGGCCGGGCCGGGATCTTCGGGGCGCTCGCCGTCCGCCAGCCCGTGGGCGTCGTCACCTGCGTCACCTCGTACAACAACCCCTGGGCCAACCCGGCCGGCAAGATCGCCCCCGCGCTCGCGATGGGCAACACGGTCGTCGTGAAACCCGCACCGCAGGACCCGCTCTCCGTCTTCCGGATGGCCGAGGCGCTCGCGGAGGCGGGCGTGCCGGCGGGTGTCGTCAACGTCGTCAGCGGTTCGGGGGCCGAAGCGGGTGAGGCCGCCGTGGACTCGCCCGATGTCGACATGGTCAGCTTCACCGGCTCCACGTCCGTCGGCCGGCGCATCGCCGAGGTCTGCGGCCGGTCCATGAAGCGGCAGTTGATGGAGCTGGGCGGGAAGGGCGCCGCCGTCGTGCTCGACGACGCCGACCTCGACTCGGCGGTGGCGGGCATCGGCACCACGTTCTCGTTCTACAGCGGTCAGATCTGTACGGCTCCGACCCGCGTCCTGGTCCAACGGGCCGTCCACGACGCCCTGATCGAGAAGCTCACGGTGTACGCCGGGCAGCTGACGGTCGGCGATCCGACGGCGAAGGGCACGGTGGTCGGCCCGGTCATCTCCGCCGCCCACCGCGACCGCGTCGAGTCGTACGTCGAACTGGGCCGCAAGGAGGGGGCCCGGGTCGTCACGGGTGGCGAACGCCCCGCCCCGACCGGCCGCGGCTTCTACGTCGCCCCCACCCTGCTGGCCGACTGCACGCCGGACATGCGGGTGGTGCGGGAGGAGATCTTCGGCCCGGTCGTGGTGGTCGTCCCCTTCGACGACGAGGAGGAGGGCATCGCGCTGGCCAACGACAGCGACTACGGACTGATCGACTACGTCTGGTCCGGCGATGTGGCCCGCGCCTTCCGCGTCGCCCGCAGACTGCGGGCGGGCGGGGTCGGCGTGAACACCATCGGCCGGAACATGGAGGCCCCGTTCGGCGGGTTCAAGCGGAGCGGTGTCGGACGCGACGTCGGCTCGTACGCCCTGCACGCGTACAGCGAACTCCAGGCGATCGTCTGGCCGGGCTGAGGCGGCCGGTCCTTCCGGGCGGCCGTCCGCCCGCGCCACTCCGGCCGGCCGAACAGGTCCGGCCGGCCGGAGTGGCGAGCGCCCCGGGAGTGCGGCCCGGGAGTGCAGCGAGGGTGCCCCAGGACCGTCCCCGGCGCCCATGGGCCGACCGGGCGCGACGCGGTATCAAGGGGACCGGACGGACTGATGGCTGGAGGCCCCATGCCCGAGCACGAGCAGGAACGGCGCACCACCCGAGCCCACCGTCCACGCCCGCGGGACCAGGAGTCGGACCGGCCTCCCGGTTCGGTCGCGGAACCGGGATCCGAGGCGCGGACAGCGGCACTGCAGCGAACCGTGGGGAACGCGGCCGTCGCACGGATGCTCGCGAACCGTCCCGTGCAGAGGTCGGCGGTGCGCGATGTGCTGGGCACGACGGGCCGCCCGCTCGAACAGCCGGTGCGCGAGGACATGGAGGCCAGGTTCGGCACGGACTTCTCCGACGTCCGGCTGCACACGGACGCCACCGCCCAGCGCTCCGCCGCAGAGATCGGCGCCCGCGCGTACACGTCCGGCAATCACGTCGTTCTGGGTGCTGCGAAGACCGACGAGCACACCCTCGCCCACGAACTGACCCATGTGGTCCAGCAGCGTTCGGGGCCGGTCGCGGGAACGGACGACGGGACCGGGCTGAAGGTGTCGGACCCCGCCGACCGTTTCGAGCGGGCCGCGGAGGCCAACGCGCACCGGGTCATGGCCGCCCCGCGGCCGCGCGACACCACCCGGGCCGAGGCGCAGCGCAGCAGCGGGGGCACGGCACACGACCACGCCGCCGTCCAGCGGGCTCCGTCTGCCACCGGGCCCGCACCGGCCATCGGCGCCGCCGTCCAGAGCGGCGAGAACGAGGAAGGCGTCTGTGGCAACTTCTCCCGGGTGCGGGAATGGGAGATCACCAACCCGCAGCAGGGGGTGCTCATCCAGAAGGTGACCAGGAGATTCGCCGTGGAGCGGCACACCGGCCAGGGCTGGTCCCCGATCGACGGGCCGGGGCTGGACGCCTACGTGCAGACCGGCGGCACGGTCAACGGGAGCGAGCTCCAGTACTGGGAGTTGTGGCAGGTCGACGCGGACGGCTCCATCCACGACGGGGGGCACGACACCTTCGGCATGACCTCGCTGATCAGGAACGCCGGCCAGGTCCACGACACCACGAGGGGATCGTTCAGCATCAGCGGCGAGGCCTACTTCTACGCCACGGCTCAGCTCCCGACGGCCATGGGGTTCCAGCGCAACGGGGCGGTCTCGGCGGGCGGCCTGTTCAGCCGCACCACCGATCCGCAGTCGGAGCTGGCCGCCCTCGGCCTCACCCCGGCGGGCGGACCGCTCCGGTACACCGCCGAGGCCAGTTGGGACAGCACGGACCTGCGGTCCGCCTCGGTGAAGGCAAAGCCCAGGACGGCGGCCTCCCCATACACACCGAAGGCGGCGTGGAGCAGGGTGCGCGAGAGCACGGCCTGATCCGAACGAAGCACCTCACCCGGGGCCCCTCGAGCGGATCAGGTCCTGGCAGGCCGTCCTGGAGGGCCGCGGCGACGGGGTGGTCGACAACGGCACCGGCACCGGCCCCGGTGCCGCCGTCGTCCGCCACGCTCAACTGCCCGTCGGCGCCTATCCGCAGGCGCCCGGCGAGCAGCAGCACCGCCGCCGCGTGCTCGTCGGCGTCGTACGGTTGACCCGCCGTGGCGACGGCATGGTACGGATCGATGTCCACGCGGCCGAGCGAGGCGGCAGCCGCCCGGTCGGACCGGCTCCGCGCCACCCACAGGACGGCCAGCACCCCGTACACACCCGCCGCACTCACCAACGCGGCCACGGCCCCGTCGAGTTGAGTCACATCTCGCATGATGGCAGCGCCGACGTGGCGGGACCAGACGGCCTGCGCTCACCGCTCCCGCACACGGCCGGCAGGAATCCGTGCCGACGTGCCGGACACGGCCTCTACGCTGTGCCGACGCATCCGCGACCGCACCTGGTGCGGATGGCGAGAAGGAGGGGACATGCGAAGACATGTGCTGTGGGGCACGGTGGCCACCGCGGTGGTCATGACCGTGCTGGGGTCGTCGTCGGCGCAGGCCGAGGGCCGGGGCGACATCCGTATCACCAAGGGCGTGACCAACAACGGCAAGAGCGTCATCGTCGGCATCAGCAAGACGGTGACCTTCCCGGTCAAGCTGACGATCAAGGACAACTCGGGCGTCAAGAAGCTGCGGCACATCGACGTGAGCGGTACCGGTTCCAACGCGAGCGGCCCGGTCGACTTGATCGGGACCAGTTGCAGGAAGCTGAGCCACACCACCTCGGAGTGCACGGCGACGATGCGCTTCGACCCGCACGCGTTCCCCTGGTACAGCGACACCGACGCCAACCTCACCGCCGGTGAGTGGGCCGCGTGGGGCAACGTCCAGGCGAACGACGGGGATTACTGGATCTTCGACCGGGCCGCCCCGTTCAAGTTCAAGCGCGCCGCGACGCTGACGGCGACCGCCACCCGCCCCAACCCCTTCAGTGACAGCAGACAGGTCAAGGTGACCGGCGCGCTGGCACGGGCCGACTGGGAGGCGCTGAAGTACCGCGGCTACGGCGGTCAGAGTCTCAAGCTCCAGTTCAAGAAGGCCGGAGCCGCCTCGTACGCGACGGTGAAGACCGTGAGGACGAACAGCGCGGGCAAGGTCGGCGTCACCGTCGACGCGTCCGCTTCCGGCAGTTGGCGCTGGTTCTACCAGGGCACCGCGAACACCATGCAGGTCGCGTCACCGGGGGCGGTCATGAGCCTGGCGAAGCCCACGCTGCACGCCGCACGGCTGCCGTAGGGCCTCTCGCCCCGCACGCGCCCCGTCCCGGCGGGCCGGGACGGGGCGCGAGGGGCGCCGCGCCCACGAGCAATCGCACCCGGAGCGGGACAGGCGTCGGAGGCTCGGAATTGCGCACCGGACGGCATACGTTGGGGCGGTCACCAGACAACGACGGAGGTGTCCTCGTATGCGGATCGCCACAACGATCTTCCTCACCGACGAGACGATCACACCGGTGCGCCTCGCGCGCCAGCTGGAGCAGCGGGGATTCGCCGGGCTCTACCTCCCGGAGCACACCCATATCCCGGTGAGCAGGCAGACCCCGTACCCGGCGGGCGGCGAGCTGCCGCCCGAGTACGGCCGCACCCTGGATCCCTTCGTGGCCCTCGCGCAGGCCGCCGCGGTCACCGAACGCCTGGCGCTCGGCACCGGCATCACCCTGATCGCCCAGCACGACCCGATCGACCTGGCCAAGCAGATCGCCACCCTCGACCACCTCTCCGCCGGCCGCTTCACGCTGGGTCTCGGCTTCGGCTGGAACGTCGAGGAGGCCGCCGACCACGGCGTGGACTGGCGCACCCGCCGCGACCTCGTCCGTGACCGCATGGCGCTGATGCGCGCCCTCTGGTCCGACGAACCGACCGCTTACGAAGGCGAGTTCGGCTCGGTCCAGGCCAGTCACGCCTACCCGAAGCCGTTCCAGCAGCCCCGCGGCCCGGTGGTCGGCCCGCGCACCCTGATCGGCGGAGCGGCGGGCCCGAAGCTGTTCGCGCACGTCGTGGAGTACGCGGACGGCTGGCTCCCGATCGGCGGCCGCGGCCTGGCGGAGTCCGTGCCGAAGCTCCGTACCGCCTGGGAGTCGGCGGGCCGCGACCCGAAGGACCTCCAGGTGGTCCCGTACGCGGTCCTGCCGGGCACGGGCAAGCTGGCGCACTACGCGGACCTGGGAATCGAGGAGGTCGTGCTCCAACTGCCTCCGGCGGGCGAGGCGGAGGTACTACGGACACTGGACGCTTACGCGGAGTACCTCTAGGACCACCGCCGAGGCGGAAACCGGCGGGAGCTGTTCGCGGAGCCGTTGCTCCAGGGGCCTTCGGGCGTCCCTTACCGTGCCCGCATCAGCAGGTGCCCGCGGCGGAACCGCTCCCCGTCGAGGGGCTCGCGCAGCATCCGGCCGACTTCCTCGAACCCGGCGTCCCGGGCCAGTCCGGCGAGGTCGTCGATCGGCCACCGGTAGGCCGTCGTGACCTTGTGGTCGAAGGCCGTCACCGGCCCGCCCCCGGCCTCGAAGAAAGCGAACAGGAGGACGCCGCCCGGGGGCAGGAGCCGACGGAACTCGGTGAAGTAGGGCGGCAGTTCCTGCGGCGGGGTGTGGATGGCCGAGTACCAGGACACAATGCCGCCCAGTTCGCCGTCGGCCAGGTCCAGCGCGTCCATCGAGCCGACCTCGAACCGCAGCTCCGGGTACGCCTCTCGGGCGAGAGCGATCATCACCGGTGACAGGTCGATGCCGAAGGCGTCCAGTCCCAGGCTCCGCAGGTGCGCCGTGAGGTATCCGGGGCCGCATCCCAGCTCGGCGACCGGCCCGGCATCGTTCGCCCGCGCGAGCTCGGCGAAGGCGGCCAGCACCGCGCGGTCCAGCGGGAGGGCATCGAGGCTGTCACGGACGAAGTCCGCGTAGACGACGGCCATGGCGTCGTAGGCGTCCGATGTCGCCTTGAGGTACGAGGGAAGTCCGGTCATGGGCAATGACCTTAGGCCAAAGGGAAATTGGGGGACGGTGGCAGAGGTGGCGCCCGTTGTGCCCCTCTTGTTTCCGAAGCGGCTTTCGTGCGCCTGGTGAGATTTGTCGCGACTTGCCGGACGTTATGCCACTGGCCGTCAAGTCGCCGTCACGCGACGTGCGATGTGAGGTAAAGAAGTGCTTGGTGTGGAGGGATTAACCCTGCTGAGATTGAAATGATTACAAGATGGTCACTAAGGTTGGCCTTCGAACCTTCGCACGGTTGATCACCCATCCGGGGTGGCAGCGAAGGAACCGCCGAGTCCGTGACGTGTACGGAGCCGGGGATACGTTCCCCCTTAGCCCGGTAGGCGGCTCGAGGAAGAAGGAGCTCGCCTTCGTGGCGTCCCACCGTCGTCCCAAGAACCCGAGCCGCGCCCGAGTGACTGTGCTCACCGTGACCGCCGCTGCCGCCGTGGTCCTGTCCTCTCAGGCCGCCAACGCCGACCCCAAGCCGACCAAGAGCGAGGTCAAGGCGAAGGTCGACAAGCTCAACCACGAGGCCGAGGTGGCCACCGAGTACTACAACGGGGCCAAGGAGAAGCAGGACAAGCTCGAGAAGCAGGTAGGGGCGCTGCAGGACAAGGCGGCGCGTGGTCAGCAGGAGCTCAACGCGCTCCGCGCCGGCCTCGGTTCGATCGCTGCCGCGCAGTACCGCTCCGGCGGCATCGACCCCTCGGTGCAGCTGTTCCTCGCCTCGGACCCGGACACCTTCCTCGACCAGGCTTCCGCGCTGGACCAGTTGACGGCCAGGCAGTCCGATTCGCTGGCCAAGATCCAGGCGAAGCAGCGGACCCTCGCGCAGGAGCGCAAGGAGGCCCAGGACAAGCTGAGTGACCTCGCGGACATCCGCAAGACGCTCGGTGAGAAGAAGAAGCAGCAGCAGGCCAGGCTCGCCGAGGCGCAGCGGGTGCTCAACACCCTCACCGCCGCCGAGCGCCAGCAGATGCGTGACGACGCCGCGGCCGCCAGTCGCGCCGCCGGTGAGAAGGTGCGCGCCAGCCGCACCACCGGTGACCGGGTCGAGCTCGGCAACGAGGTTCCGGCGTCCGCCCTCGGCGCCGCCGCCCTGCGGGCCGCCGAAACGCGCATCGGCAAGCCGTACCAGTGGCAGGCCACCGGCCCCAACTCGTTCGACTGCTCGGGTCTGACCCAGTGGGCCTACGCCCAGGCCGGTGTCCAGATCACCCGCACCACGTACACCCAGATCAACCAGGGCACCCGCGTCGGGCAGAGCCAGCTGAAGCCGGGCGACCTGGTCTTCTTCAACAACAACACGCACGTGGGGCTCTACGCGGGCAACAACACCGTGCTCCACGCCCCGTACACGGGTGCCAACGTCCGCTACGAGTCGATGAGCACCATCGGTTCCTTCCTGGCCGGCGTGCGCATCTGATGACGACCTGACGGGCGAACTTCCGTTACCTCCGCGCCCCGGCCGGCGCTTTCGCCGCCCGGCGCGCATCACGGACTGGTGGGCCTGTGCGAACGAGCCGACAGCCTTCGCGGCACGTTCGAGTCGGGGCCCACCGCGGACGGCGGCTACGTGGGTGCGGTGAGGCCCTGGCGGATGGCCGGGTCTCCGCCGCCGTTACTGCCAGTGCATCCCGGGTGGTCGGGCGGCGGTGTACGCGGTGCCGTTGTGCGGCCGGGGGTGGGCGTCGAACAGGGTGGCGTACAGGCCGCTGCGGCCGAGGAGTTGGGTGTGCGTACCCGACTGCACCAGCCGTCCCCCGTCCAGGACCAGGATGCGGTCGGCGTCGGCGGCCAGCGACAGATCGTGCGTGATCACGATGGTGGTACGTCCTTCGGCGAGGCGTCGCAGCGGGGTGAGGATGCGCTCCGCGGCCAGGGTGTCGAGTCCGGTGGTGGGCTCGTCGAGCAGCAGGACGGGCGCGTCGCGCAACATGGCGCGGGCGATCGCGACACGTTGCAGCTGTCCTCCGGAGAGCCGGGAGGTGCCGGGGGAGACGATGGTGTCGTAACCGTCCGGGAGGGCCCGGATGAAGGCATCGGCGTCGGCGGCCCGCGCGGCCTCCACGACGTCCTGGTGGGTGGCACCGTCCCGCCCGCAGCCGATGTTCACCTCGATGGTGTCGTGCAGGACGAGGGTGTCCTGGGGCAGCAGCGTGATGTTCTGGCGGAGATAGGCCAGCGGCAGCTGATCCACGGACACCCCGTCCAGCCGGATGCTGCCGGCGTCGGGGTCGTAGAACC
Source organism: Streptomyces brevispora (assembly GCF_007829885.1). Classification (NCBI taxonomy): domain Bacteria; kingdom Bacillati; phylum Actinomycetota; class Actinomycetes; order Kitasatosporales; family Streptomycetaceae; genus Streptomyces; species Streptomyces brevispora. The sequence goes on along the minus strand of NZ_VIWW01000001.1, from coordinate 2,480,208 downwards.
TCAGCAGCAGGGCGGCCAGGGTCGACTTGCCCGCGCCGCTGGGGCCGGTGATGACCAGCAGTTCCCCGGGGTTCGCCGTGAACGACAGCTCGTGGAGAACCGGCTCGGTGTTGTTGGGGTAGTGGAAGCGGACCTGGCGTGCCTCCACCGCGCCGAACGCGCGGCCCCGGGCCGGGGTGGCCGCGGAACCGGCCTGGTCGGTGACGGCGGGCGAGGAGTCGAGGATCTCCAGCAGGCGCTCGGCTCCGGCGGTGGCCGCGGTCGCCGTGAGGCCGAACTGGCCGAGCGAGCGGACCGGCGGGTAGAGGTAACCGATGAAGGCGGCGAAGGCGAGGAGCTGGCCGAGGCTCATCCGCCCCGCGGAGATCTCCCATGCCCCGAGGCCGATGATCGTCAGGATGCAGAACGTTTCGAGGACCTCGACGACTTGTGCGTAGAGCGCGGTGAGCCGCACGGCCGTGACCGCCGCCTTCAGCCGCTTGCGCGCCTTGTCGAGGAGCCGTTCCTCCTCGTCGCGCTGCCGGTTGTACGCCTGGGTCAGGACGACGTTGACCAGGGTCTCCTCGACCACCGCCGTGATGGCGCCGTCCGCCGCACGTCCGCGGCGGGACACCTCGCGCAGGCGTCCGGTGAAGCTGCGGGTCGCGGCGTAGAAGAGCGGAATCAGGAGGAAGGTGGCGAGGGCCAGTTCCCACCGCAGCCACAGAGCCGCGGCGGCGTAGAAGAGGGCGCTGAACACGGCCGACACCACTGCCACGATGCCGGTCACCACCAGCTGTTCGATGGCGTCCACGTCACCGGTCAGCCGCTCCACCAGGTCACCGCGGCGGTTGCGCTGGAAGAAGTGCGGCGGCAGCGTCTGGAGGTGCGAGAAGACCCGCGCCCGTAGCCGGAGCACGAAGCGCTCGGCGGTCCACGCCGCGAGCGAGCTGCCCAGGTACCCCACCACCGCACCGATGACCGCCACGGCGAGCCACTGGCCGGCGGGCTTCCAGAAGGCGCTGACGGAGCCGTTCCGCAGAGCGGTGTCGGTGAGTTCGGCGAAGAGCAGGATCGTGATGGTCTCGGCGATCGCCGCGATGATGGCGAACACGCAGATCAACACGATCCAGCGCCGGTCGCCCCTGGTCAGTGGCCAGAAGCGCCGGAACGCCAGCGCGATGCTGATGGGGTCGGTACGGATCGGGATGTCCGTCGCCGAGTGCTGAGTCGGCTCCTCGGGGGGCGCTGGGCGCCGGGCTGAGCTGCGAAGGCTCATGGCGTCACGTCACAGAGCTGCTCGGGCCATGGATCCGATGCCATGGACGGCGGGCCCACCGCAAGACGGACTCGCGCGCTCGGCGCGAGTCCGCCTCGAATGGGGGTTTGGGGGGACCTACGGTCAGTAGCCGCACCACCGGCCGCCGCGACCGCCGAAACGGTCTCCGCGTCCGTATCCTCGGTCTCCGTACCAGCCGCCACGGTCTCGGCCGTAGCCTCGGTCGCCGTCACCCCAGTCGCGGTCCCTGTCCCTGTTACGGAAGATGTTGCGTGCGTTCATCTTGGCCTCCTTCAGGAGGTTGATGTGCCGCTCCTTGCTTCTGCCACGGCACTATCGACACTACGACTCACCGCAAATGCCAACAACTCGGGCAGGTCGTATTTCGGACGAAACTTTCTAAATATCATCAATCTTCACATAATCACCGTGTGTGACTCTCCGGCATGTTCCGACGGGACCCGGGACGGAGCCTGTCCCGACAGGCCCGGGGACGGCGTCGGCGCACCCGGTGGCGGGAGCTACAGAGCCCGCAGCGCCCTCGGGCGGGGCGCGTCCGGCACCTGGTTCAGGAGGGCCGGGAGGTCCGTCAGCGCGTTGAGGCGGAAGTCCGCGGTGGCGACGACATCGGGGTGATCCGCCCACCAGTACCCGCACGCCCCGCGCCGGATGTGCGCGGCCTGCAGCCCGCACGACTTGGCCGGGAACAGGTCGTTGGCCGGGTGGTCGCCCACGTACAGCGTCGATCCCGGGGCAGCCCCGGACACCTCCAGCACCCGCGCGAAGAACTCCGTGTCCGGCTTGGCGACACCCCACTCGTCCGAGGTGACGACGAGATCCACGGGCAGGTCCAGCGCCCGCAGGAGCTCGCCCGCCCGCACCGTCCCGTTGCCCGCGACCACCACCCGCACACCCAGCGCGCGCAGCTCCGCCAGCGCCGGGCGTACGTCCGGGTACAGGTCCGACTCGGCCAGGTGCTCACCTCGCCCGGCCGCGGTCCGGGCGAGCGAGGCCTCCGCGATGTCCATGTCGGGGCGCAGGATGCTCAGCGCGTCGGCGCTGTCCCGCCCCTGGGCGACCGCGGCCCCGACCAGCGCACTCAGGGTGTGCGGCGGGACGCCCAGCCAGTTGGCCCAGGAGGCCCAGTAGCGGTCGTCGCGGACGAGTGTCTCGCCGATGTCGAAGACGATCGTTTCCATCACCGTGCCGACCCTACGGGGCGCGGACCGCTGCGCGGCCGAGGCGCCAGGGGCGGGCGGGGCCGAGGGGAGATCCCGGCGCCGGGGCGGGCGCGAGCTGTGGGACATGGGATGCCGGGGGCGGGTGGGGCTCGTGGGAGATCCGGCCGGTCAACGGCCTGCTACTCGCTCGTATGCTCGGTTCATGACCGATCCTCAGCGCGGACGCCCCACCACCAATTCCATGCGACGTGCCCTCAAACGGGCCCGCGACGGTGTCGCCCTCGATGTGACCGAGGCCGCCGTCCTGCTCCAGGCGCGTGGCGACGATCTGACGGATCTCGCCGCCTCCGCCGCCCGGGTGCGGGACGCGGGCCTGGCGGCGGCCGGCCGGCCGGGTGTCATCACGTACTCCCGCAAGGTCTTCATCCCCCTGACCCGGCTCTGCCGCGACAAGTGCCACTACTGCACCTTCGTCACCGTGCCCGGCAAGCTCCGGCGCGACGGCCACGGCATGTTCCTGTCCCCGGACGAGGTGCTCGCCATCGCCCGCGAGGGCGCGGCGATGGGCTGCAAGGAAGCGCTGTTCACCCTGGGCGACCGGCCCGAGGACCGCTGGCCCGAGGCGCGCGAGTGGCTGGAGGCCGAGGGGTACGACGACACCCTGGCGTACGTGCGCGCCATGGCGATCCGGGTACTGGAGGAGACCGGCCTCCTCCCGCACCTCAACCCCGGCGTGCTCACCTGGACCGACCTCCAGCGGCTCAAGCCCGTCGCCCCCTCCATGGGCATGATGCTGGAGACGACCGCGACGCGGCTGTGGTCCGAGCCGGGCGGCCCGCACCACGGCTCACCGGACAAGGAACCGGCCGTACGGCTGCGCGTGCTCCAGGACGCCGGCCGCTCCAACGTCCCGTTCACCACGGGCATCCTGATCGGCATCGGCGAGTCGTACGAGGAGCGCGCCGACTCCCTCTTCGAGCTGCGCAAAACGGCCCGCGCCTACCACGGCATCCAGGAAGTCATCGTCCAGAACTTCCGCGCCAAGCCCGACACCGCGATGCGCGCGATGCCGGACGCGGAGCTGGAGGAGCTGGCCGCGGCCATCGCCGTCGCCCGCCACATCCTCGGCCCGTCCGCCCGCATCCAGGCCCCGCCGAACCTCGTCGACGCCGAGTTCGCGCTGCTCATCGGCGCAGGCATCGACGACTGGGGCGGCGTCTCGCCGCTCACGCCCGACCATGTGAACCCCGAGCGCCCCTGGCCGCACATCGACGACCTGGCGGCGAGGACCGCGGAGTCCGGCTTCGCGCTGCGCGAACGGCTCACCATCTACCCGGAGTTCATCCAGCGCGGCGAACCCTGGCTCGACCCGCGCCTCCTCCCGCACGTCCGCGCCCTCGCCGACCCGGAGACCGGGCTCGCGAAGGAGGGGGCGATCCCCGTCGGACTGCCCTGGCAGGAGCCCGACGAGGGTTTCAACGCCTCCGGCCGCACCGATCTGCACCACACCATCGACACCGAGGGCCGCACCGCCGACCGCCGCGACGACTTCGACGAGGTGTACGGGGACTGGGAGGCGCTCCGCGAGGCCGCCGCCCCCGGCATGGTCCCGTCCCGCATCGACGGCGATGTGAAGGCCGCCCTGAGCCAGGCCGCCGACGACCCGACGAAGCTCACCGACGACCAGGCGCTCACCCTGCTGCACGCGGACGGTCCGGCGCTGGACGAGCTGTGCCGGATCGCCGACACGCTGCGCCGGGACGTGGTCGGCGACGACGTCACGTACATCGTCACGCGCAACATCAACTTCACCAACGTCTGCTACACCGGCTGCCGGTTCTGCGCCTTCGCCCAGCGGCGCACCGACGCCGACGCGTACACCCTCTCCCTCGACCAGGTCGCCGACCGGGCCGCGCAGGCGTGGGACGTCGGCGCCGTCGAGGTCTGCATGCAGGGCGGTATCCACCCGGACCTGCCCGGCACCGCGTACTTCGACATCGCGCGGGCGGTGAAGGAACGCGTTCCGGGCATGCACGTCCACGCGTTCTCGCCGATGGAGGTCGTCAACGGCGCGACCCGCACCGGCCTGTCCGTCCGTGACTGGCTGACCGCCGCGAAGGAGGCCGGGCTCGACTCGATCCCCGGCACCGCCGCCGAGATCCTGGACGACGAGGTCCGCTGGGTCCTCACCAAGGGCAAGCTGCCCACGGCGACCTGGCTGGAAGTCATCAGGACCGCCCACGAGGTGGGCCTGCGCTCCTCGTCCACGATGATGTACGGCCATGTCGACCAGCCCCGCCACTGGCTGGGCCACCTGCGGACCCTGGCCGCCCTTCAGCAGGAGACCGGCGGCCTCACCGAGTTCGTGACGCTGCCCTTCATCCACACCAACGCGCCCGTGTACCTGGCCGGCATCGCCCGTCCCGGCCCGACCGACCGCGACAACCGGGCCGTCACCGCGATGGCCCGGCTCCTCCTCCACCCGCACATCACCAACATCCAGACCAGCTGGGTGAAGCTCGGCACGGAGGGCGCGGCCGAAATGCTCCGCTCGGGCGCGAACGACCTGGGCGGCACGCTGATGGAGGAGACCATCTCCCGGATGGCCGGATCCGGTTACGGCTCGTACCGCTCGGTCCAGGACCTGGTCGCCATCGCCGACCTCGCGGGGCGTCCGGCGAAGCCGCGTACGACGCTGTACGGGGAGGTCCCCGAGGAGCGGGTCGCGGCGGCCGCCGCCTCGGACGGCCACCTGCCGGAGCTGCTGCCGGTGCTGCCCCGGTAGGACGGTGCGGGGCTGTCCCCGGGACGGCCGGGGCGGTTCCCGGTCAGCCCGCCGGTCCGGGCTCGGTCATGAGCCCGGACCGGGAGCTTCGCGGATCAGGCGCGCTTGGAGCGGCGGCGGGACGCCATCACCAGGCCGGCGCCCGCGGCGAGCACCACCGCGGTGCCCGCGATCAGCGGGAGCGTGCCGCTGCTGCCGGTGCCGGCCAGGTCACGCGGTCATCGGCGCCGCGGCCGTTCTCGCGGCCGCCATGCAGGCGCCCGTCGCCGCCGTCGTCCTCATGCTGGAACTCACCCACACCATCGACGTCCTGATGGTCCCGCTCCTTCTCGCCGTCACCGGCGCCGTGCTCGTCTCCCGGAGACTCGACACCCCGTCCATCTACTCCGCACGCCTCCCCAATCAATGAGGACCCGCCCGGACGGCCCTGGAAGGGGTGAGGTGTGCCGCCTCAGCCGAACCGCTCGTGATCGGCCAACACCGCTTCGACGACGCGCAGTTCGCGCGCGGCCTGCGCGGGGTCCGTGCCGATGTGTTCCGTCAGCTTCAGCAGCGCCTTCCACAGGGCCCAGCCGCGGGCCCGTGCCCAGGTTCCGGCGTCCTGGCCGACCGCGTGCCGGAACGCCTCCCGGCTGTCGCCGGAGAACATCCCCCAGGCGATCACCAGATCGCAGGCGGGGTCGCCGGTCCCCGACGTACCGAAGTCGATGACGGCCGTCAGCTCGCCGTCGGCGACGAGCAGGTTGCCGGGGGCGATGTCGCCGTGGAACCACACGGGCGGACCGGACCATCGTGTGGTGAGCGCCGCCTCCCAGACGCTGCGCGCCCGGTCCGTGTCCACGTGGTCCCCCAGCGCGGTCAGACAGCGCCGGGTCTCCTCGTCGTAGTGGGCGGGCGGGGCGCCCCGGTAGCAGCTGTGCTCCCCGGCGGGCGGGCCGTCGGACGCGTCGCAGCGCCGGAGGGCGATGAGGAAGTCCGCCACGGAGACCGCGAACCGGGGAAGGTCGTCGATGCGGTCGGGGGCTGCCGTCTCACCGCGCAGCCAGCGGCGGACCGACCACGGGAACGGATAGCCCTCGCCCGGCGCGCCCAGAGCCAGCACCGGGGGCACGGCGACCGGTAGCGACGGGGCGAGGCGCGGCAGCCAGTGGTGCTCCTTCGCCACGGCGGGGACATAACCGGCGGCCGTGGGCAGGCGCACCGTCATCGCGTCGCCGAGGCGGTACGTCCGGTTGTCCCAGCCGTCCACCTCCACCGGTGTCACCGGCAGACCGCTCCATCGCGGGAACTGGGCGTCGATCAGGCGCTTCACGAGCGCGGCGTCGATTCCGGCGCGGCCGTCGGGATGGGGGGATGCCATCCGGCGATCATCGCGCCGGTCACCGAGCCGCGCAACGAGATATCGGCCTCGCGGCCGGGACCCCACCACCTGGACCGGCCGCCCCGGCCCGTGCGGAGCACGCCGCGACGCGGGCGTTCAGCGGCCGGCCGCGAACCCCACGAACGCGGACCAGGCCGACGGCCCGAAGACGAGCGCCGGGCCGTCGGGGGTCTTGCTGTCGCGGACCGGGACGAGGGCGGGGAAGCTGTCGGACACCTCGACGCAGTTCGTGCCGCCTCCGTCGCTGTCGCGGACAGCAGGGGGCGGCGGTTGCGGGGGGAATCCCCGGAGAATGCCGCGCAAAGCTGAACCGAACCGCCACTTCGTACATACTGTTCCGCCCCCTTGACCGTGTGGTCGTTCGATTACAGTGCTGCGCAGCTACCGCGCGGCAGCACACGCGCGGACCGACGGGGAGGGGCACGGTGAGCACAGGGACCACAGCCGTCTGGGGCCGCGCCGAGCAGCAGGACTTCCGCAGCCGGGTACGTGGCGCGCTGCTGGGCGGCGCCATCGGCGACGCGCTCGGCGCGGGCGTCAGCGAGCTGTCGCTGGAGGAGATCCGCGAGGCCCATGGCGCCGACGCCGTCACCGACTTCGTCCCCGCGCACGGCGGGCGCGGCTGTGTCACCGCCGTCACCCAGCTCAACCTGTTCACCGTCGACGGGCTGATCCGCGCCCAGGTCCGCCGCGACACCGGCGCCTGGCACCCGCCCACCGACGTGCACCAGGCGCATCTGCGGTGGGCCGCCACCCAGCACGACTGGGGGCCCGACGAACGCCGCAAGGACAACGGCTGGCTCGCCGGGCAGGAGTGGCTCTACGCCCGCCGCGCCCCCACCCGGGAATGCCTGAACGGCTTCGGCGACACCACCATGGGCAACCTCGACCGGCCCAAGAACCCCGCCGCACACGATTCGGCCGCACTCACCCGCTCCGCCCCCTTCGGGCTGCTGGTCGGCTGGGAGCCGCAACTCGTCCTCCAGTTGGCCCTCGAGTGCGCCGCCCAGACCCACGGACACCCCACCGCCCTGCTCTCGGCGGGCGCCCTCGCCGTGATGGTGCACGGGCTGGCGCGCGGCGAGACGCTGGACGGTTCCGTGCAGCACGCCCTCGCCCTGCTCGCCGGGCGTCCGGGCCACGAACCCGTCACCGAGGCACTCCAACAGGCCCTCGGCACCGTGCGGCAGGGGATACCCGGGCCCGCCCTCATAGAGTCGCTGGGCGCCACGGACTCCGCCGAGGAGGTGCTCGCCGTCGCCGTGTACTGCGCCCTGGTGGGCGAGGACGTCCGGCACGGCTTGCGGCTGGCCGTGAACCACGGCGGGCCGTCCTCGGCCACCGGGGCCCTGTGCGGGGCACTGCTCGGTGCGCTGCACGGCGAGACGGCGCTGCCGCCGGCCTGGCTCGCCGAACTGGAGGGCCGGGCGACGCTGCTCGAACTCGCCGACGACTTCGCCATGGAGATGACCCAGGGCCCCGCCCTGCACAGCCCGGCCGCCGTCGCGGCGGGCTGGCTGGCGCGCTACCCGCGCGGCTGAACGCGGGGGAGCCCCCTCGTCGTTGATGCCCCGGTGGACCGACGCCGGACGGCGCCCGCACCTCACCGACGCCGGGGAGGCAGCCGGAGTGCGGCTGAAGGAGCGGCGGCGGGTCACGGAACGCCGCCGCGTCCCGTGACCCGTCACCCCTCACCGACGTTCCGTGCGGCCGCGAGCGTCAGTCCGTCACGCCCTGACCGCCCTGCACGCCGTTCGCACTGTTCGCGCCCTTGGCGAGCGTCACGTCCTCGGGGCCGCTCTGGGCCGGCACGGTCGCGCCGGTGGCCGGGCCGTCGTCGTCCGTGTTGATCTGCTCGATGATCGCGTCGCGCTCCGGGGTGTCCTCCGGCTTGATGAAGCCGATGACGACGTAGAGCACCAGCGAGATCGCCAGCGGCAGCGCGACCTGGTACTGCAGCGCCACGTTTGTCTTGACCGAACCGTCGAAGTTGTAGTTGGTGAAGAAGAACGCCAGCAGACCGGCCGCCCAGCTGGTGAGCGCCGCCGTCGGTCCCGACTTACGGAAGCGGCGCAGCAGACCGAGCATGAACGGGATGGCGATCGGCCCCATCAGACCGGCGACCCACTTGATGACGACGGAGATGATGTCCTTGAACGTCGGCGAGTTGATCTGGGTCGCCAGCGCCATCGACAGGCCCAGGAAGCCGAGCGTGGAGAGACGCGCTGCCAGCAGTCCGGCGCGGGCGCTCCAGTTGCGGGCGGCCTTGGAGAAGACCGGGGCGATGTCGCGGGTGAAGACGGCCGCAATGGCGTTGGCGTCCGATGAGCACATGGCCATCGTGTGCGAGAAGAAGCCGACGACGACGAGACCCAGCAGACCGTGCGGCAGCAGCTGCTCGGTCATCAGCGCGTAGCTGTCGGAGGCGTCCGGCTTCTGCGCGTGGACCAGCAGCGGGGCGCACCACATCGGGAAGAACAGGACCGTCGGCCAGACCAGCCACAGGACGGCGGAGAGCCGGGCCGAGCGGGTCGCGGAGGCGGCGGAGTCCGTGGCCATGTAGCGCTGGGCCTGGTTCCACATGCCGCCGTTGTACTCGAAGGTCTTGATGAACAGGTACGCCAGCAGGAAGGTCACGGTGTACGGACCGGCCGTCGGGTCCGTGTGACCCTCGGGCAGCTTGTCCCAGACCGTCCACAGGGTGCTGAAGCCGTCCAGCTTGCTCATCGCGGTGACCAGCATCGCGATACCGGCGAACAGCTGGATGACGAACTGCCCCAGCTCGGTGAGCGCGTCGGCCCACAGACCGCCGACCGTGCAGTAGACGGCCGTGATGAGGCCGGTGATGAAGATGCCCTGGGTCAGGCTGATGCCGGTGAAGACGGAGAGCAGGGTGGCGATGGCGGCCCACTTGGCACCGACGTCCACGATCTTCAGCAGCAGACCGGACCAGGCGAGCGCCTGCTGGGTCTGGATGTTGTAGCGGTTCTTCAGGTATTCGAGCGGAGACGCGACGTGCAGCCGTGAGCGCAGCCGGTTGAGCCGGGGGGCGAAGAGCTTGGCGCCGATCCCGATGCCGATGGCGATCGGCAGCGACCACGTCACGAACGACGTGACGCCGTACTGGTACGCGATACCGGCGTAGCCGGTGAACATCACGGCGCTGTAGCCGGACATGTGGTGCGAGATGCCCGACAGCCACCACGGCATCCTGCCGCCGGCCGTGAAGAAGTCGCTGACGTTGTCGACGCGCTTGTGGGACCAGAGCCCGATCGCGATCATCACGCCGAAGTAGCCGATGAGCACGACCCAGTCGAGACTGTTCATGTGCCCCCTCCTGGGGTCCGCCTTGTGAACGGGGAAGCACTTCGTCAGTACGGCCGTTCAGCGGGGCCCCGTGCGGGAGCGGGGACATCGGGGATTGAACCGCCTGTCCGGTCCCTCGGTCAAGGTCCCAACGGTCAGGGATGTGAACGACGATCAGTAAGTCGAACGTTTTTACTCGTTCTTGACCCGCGTGGGCGTTGTCGTGAACGTGACGACGGCCACACCATGAGCAGGCACTTCGTCAGGCTGTGCAGAGAGCGACGGAACGTCCAGGAGCGCCGAGGAGCACAGAAAGACCGCACGGGATGCGGGTCCCGTGCGGCCGAGAAGGAGGGCGACTGAATCAGCCGATACCCCGGTGGACGTGCTGGACGTGCTGGATGTGGCGGGCCTGCTGGACGTGGTGGGCTTGCTGGTCCTGCTGGGTGTGCTGGACGCTTCAGCGCATCAGCTCGCCGGCGTTGACCAGCAGGGACTGCCCGGTGATCGCCCGCGCCCGGTCGGAGGCCAGGAACACCGCGGCCTCCGCCACATCGCCGTCCGTGGCCAGCTCCGGAAGCGCCATGCGCCCGGAGAGCCGCTCCAGCACCTCCGCCTCGGGCACCCCCTCGGTGTGGGCCGTGAACTGGACGTAGGCCTGCACCGGCGGCCCCCACATCCAGCCCGGCAGTACCGTGTTCACCCGGATCCGATCCGGGCCGAACTCCCAGGCCATGGAGTACATCGCGGAGGTGAGCGCGCCCTTGGAGGCCGCGTACGCCGCCTGCCGCACCTGGGAAGGCGCGGCCACCGCGGACTGCGTACCGATGACGACGACCGATCCGCCCCGCTCCTTCAGGGCGGGCAGGCAGGCGCGCGTCATCCGCAGGGTGCCGAGCAGATTGACGTCGATGACCGACTTCCAGGTGTCGAGGTCGGCGTCCTCGATGCCCCCGAAGTAGCTGTCCCAGGCGGCGACATGGACCACCGCGTCGATCCGCCCGAACCGCTCCACGGCCAGCGCCGCGAGCGCCTCGCACTGCGCCTCGTCGGTGATGTCCGTGGGCACGTGCGCGGTGTGCAGCCCCTCGGGATCGATCTCGGCGGCCGACTTCACGAGATTGGCCGCGGTGCGCGCCCCGAGGACCGCGTTGCCCCCGTCCCGCACGACCGTGGCCGCGATCCGATGCCCGAGCCCGGCACCCACCCCGGACACGATGACGGTCTTCCCCGCGAGCAACATCGGTGGCCTCCCGGCTCTGGCAGTTCTCCTGACGGGGCGTCAGAGTAGATCCCTCCGGCACAGTACGGAAGGGGAACGGCATGAGCGAGGGAACGCGGGAAGAGGCGGATCAGGGCGGCGGGACGCGCAGCGAAACGTACGCCGAACTGGCCGCGCTGGGACCGTACGGAGTACGTCCCGGCCACGCGCTGATCACCATGGTGGAACCGCACCCGGGCCATGAGTACGCGTACAACCGCTGGTACGAGGACGACCACTACTACGCCGGCGCGATGGCGATGCCCTGGATGGCGGCGGGGCGGCGCTGGGTGGCCACCCGGGAGCTCCAGGGGCTGCGGTATCCGGAGAAGTCCGCGATCGCCACGCCCGTCGGCGCCGGGTGCTACCTGTCCACGTACTGGGTGACGGAGGGTCGCTACGACGACCACATGAAGTGGACCGTCGGGATCAACGAGCGGCTGAACCGGGACGGCCGGGTCTACCAGGACCGCACCCATGTCTTCACGGCGTTCCAGGACCACGAGGCGACGGTCTACCGGGACGGTGCCGCGGGGCCCCGGGACTTCCACGCACTCGACCATCCGTACCGCGGACTGGTCCTCGAGGTGATCGACGCCGAAGGGCCGGGGCAGCGCGCCGAGTTGCTGGAGTGGCTGCGCTCACGGCATCTGCCGAAGCGGCTGGGCGGGTCGCCCGCGGCGATGGTGACGGTGTTCCGTCCCACCCCGTTGCCGGGCGACCGGATGACGTACGTGAAGCAGGTCGAGGGCGTCGACACCCGGCTGACCCTGCTCTGGTTCCTCCAGGAGGATCCGAGGGAGTGCTGGGACGGGCACTTCACCGGGCTCGACGTGGCGGTATCGGAATCAGGCCTGGGGCGGGTGGAGTTGGTGGCGCCGTTCATCCCGACCGTGCCGGGCACGGACCGGTACGTGGATCAGTTGCGCTGAACCGGGGAGCGGGCTGCCGAGTGGTGGGGCTGCCCGAGTGGCTGGGCGGGCGCTGTCGGGGCGCGGTTCCGTTTCCCCCGGCTCCTCGGCTCCCCGGAGTTTCGCGGGGAGCCCCCTCGGCCAGGACGGCGAACCGGTCGAGAGGGCTACCGGCAGCACCTGGATCGGTGCGGCGATACAGCGTCGGGAAACCATCGGTCAGGCGTCGACGGCACCCTTGGCGACATCACGCACGAACGCGTTCCAGGCGCCGGGGACGAAATTGATCGAAGGGCCCGCGGGGGTCTTCGAGTCGCGTACGGCAATCGCCTGCACGAGAGGGGACCTGACTTCGACGCAGGCGCCGTTGCCCCCGGAGTACGACGACTTCGTCCAGTTATTCGTAGCGCCCTGAAGAATGGCCATGTTCACTCCGGTTCAGAGAGTTGTGTGAGTGTCGCCAACGAGGATCTGTGGGGACCTGCTGGCGTGATCGACGCTACTCGCCAAGCTCCCCGAGTGAAGGGGCCGTTCACTCGACCGGATGGCATATACCCTGCAGGTCTTCCGCTACGAGGCGGCGACGGTGTACCTTGCCGTCGCCCCACTCGTAACATCGCTGCTTTTCTCTCATTCCGGACTTTACGGGCTGACTGGTCTAAGTGCCCGTCCGGCCGGGATTCACGCCGAGTTCAGTTGCGTGTAGTCCTTCGCGATCTTCTCGATGAAATGCCTTGTCTGCTCCACGTTCAGGGCCTGTGCCCGCAGGTGCTCGTACATGACGCTGTACCGCTGCACGTCATTCGCCTTCTCCAGATAGAGGTCGCTGGTGACTCCCTCGATGTAGACGACGCTGGAATCCGCGGCATCCGGGAATTCCAGGATCGCGTACTGCCCGTTGATGCCTGGATGGGCGCCCATTTCGAACGGCAGCACCTGGACGGTCACGTGCGGCAGGTGTGAAAGCTCCACCAGGCGCTCCAACTGCTCGATCATCACCTGCTTGCCGCCGACGAGCCGGCGCAGCGCGGACTCGTCGATCACGGCCCACAACCGCAGCGGTTGCTCCGGGGCGTTGACCCGGTCCTGACGGCGCGAACGGACGCTGACGCGCTTGTCGATGTCGGTCTGCGGAGCCTCCGGCAACGCGCCGTTGATCAGGGCCTCGGCGTACTGCCGGGTCTGCAGCAGACCCGGGACCACCTGGGGTTCGTACACCCGCAGCGACTCGGCGTCGGTCTCCAGGCCGATGTAGACGCTGTACGGGATGTCGCCGAAGGCATGCCACCAGCCCTGCTGGCGGGAGTCCTTGGCCATCTGCATGAGTGAGTCGACGACCCGGAGGTCCTCGACGTCGTACACCCCGCAGAGATCGCGGACATCGCGTTGGCTGATGGAACGGCGGCCGTTCTCCAGGCGGCTGATCTTCGACTGCGAGACCAGCAGTCGCTCCGCCACCTCCTCGGCCGTCATGCCCTTGATCTCGCGCAGGCGGCGCAATTCCTGACCCAACCGGCGTCGTCTGACGGTGGGATTGACGTTGGACGGCACGGAAACGGCACCTCCGGCTGTGTAGCTGTGCGTATCTACTGCTCAGCAGATTGCCACCCTCGCCCCCGGCCGCGCTGGGAAATGGCCACACGCAGCGGCGCGGGGCAGCCGGTGGTACCGGCTGCCCCGCGCTTGGTGCGGCTCCCGAACCGGGTCTTTGGGGACGTCGGTGCGGCGGTATTCGGTTGTTGCGGTGGTGCTGTGTGCTGCGGTGGCGCGGTGTGAATGGTGCACTTCCGATGAAGCGGGTGGTGAGGGTGCTGCGTCGACGCCCGGGCTGCCCTAGTGGGCCGCGGTGTGCGCCATGCTGTCGCGGCGTGACTGCGACTGCACTTGCGGTTGCAACGGCACACCGGCCGTCTGGTTGCGGCGCGGTTGTGCGACCGCCCCGTTCTGGACGTCCATCACGGCATGCGCCACGAGACCGCCCATCGGGTCGTGTCTGATCAGGTCCCGGAGCCGGGAGCGCGAGGAGCGCCCCTCGTTCCCGGGGTACAGGTGCTTGCCGAGTCCGACCGCGTGGGCCAGTGCGGCGAGCGCCGCGGTCCGCGGGTCCGGCGGTACGCCGGTGCGGATCGCGCTGTCCAGCCGGGCCTTGATGTCCCGGCTGATTGCCGTGTCCGTCGCCTGGTAGCGAGTTGTCGGCAGCACTCCGCACATCTGGCCCGCCACGGCATGCACCATGCCGCACCGCTCCAGATGAGCGAGGTAGATCTGGCGAAGCCCCAGTCGGGGTCCGCCAATCCAGTGGACGGCCCGAACCGGGCTGCCGCGTCTGCGCAGCAGTTCCAGTGCGGAGTCCAGAGTCGGATCTCCTGTCGGCCGTGGCATCACCACGGCGATACGATCCCCGTCAGGGGCTATCCGTCCTGCCAGGGCCAGCTCTACTAGCTGGGCTCCGGCCAGGCCGAGGTCGAGCGACTGCGGCTGCGCTGTGGTACCCGTGGTCGGGTCCAGAGCGAGCAGCAGAAGCTCCTCCGGAATTGTTCTGCGGCTCCTGCCCATCCATGCCTCCCCGCGTGGATGAGTGACAGGGTGACCCCTCTCACATCCGTCTGTCGAGGGCGCGTGGGTGCTTTGTACTGGAACCAGTAGGTATGTCGTTCTCGTCTCACAGCCCGGCCGAGGGTTCACACGGGACACTGGTAGATGGTTCGGACAGCGCGGGGATGTCCCCGTGCCGCATGGAGGAGGCATCGGTGGCGGGCGAGTCCCCCGACAAGTCGGAGCAGCAGAAGTCGTCGGGAACGGCTCGGAGCGAGCATGATCCGCGGCTCGCGGTGTTCCACGAACCCGCCTCCCCGGCGGAGTCCGGCGGCAGGGCGGAGACGGCGACGGCCGTTTTCAGCACGCAGCGGTCAGAGCCGGGGGTCGATGGTGAGCCTCTGTCCGAGTCCGACACGGACGCGGACGCGGAGGCGGACTCGGTTGCGGGCGCCGGCACCGGCGTTGGTGCCGATGACGACGTGACCTCCGGCCCCGAGGCCGCGGAGGAGACCCCTGAAGGCCCTCAGGGCTCGGTGGAGGCCCCTGGGGCCGAGTCGGGCGCCGCGGAGGCGGTCGGGGAGCCCGCGGAGCCTGCGGAGGGCGTCGAGCCCGCTGGGGCGGCCGGTGCGGCGGAGGAGCCGGGGGAGCCGGAGAGCGCGGCTGACGGGCCCGGGGACGACGCCGCCGAGCCCGCTGAGCCCGAGGAGGGCGATGCGCGGCTGCGTGCGGCGGTTGCCGCCTGGGTGTCGACGGACGGTGACGAGCAGGACGGCGAGGCCGGTGGCGGCCGGGCCGGCGACGGCACGGCCGACGACTCGCGCGACGACTCGGAGCCCGAGCCTGCGGCGGAAGCCGCCAAGCAGGTCGCGGAACCGGTCAAGGAACCGGTCGAACCGGTCAAGGGACCGGCTGGGCGCTCGGATGCGACCGCGGCGAGCGAGGCCCGCGTGCCCCGTACCCGTGAGGAACCGGGCACGGACTCCCACCCGGAGCCCAGCGGGGACTCCGAGCGGAAGGCCGAGCCGAAGCTCGAGCCGAAGGCCGAGCAGAAGTCCGAGCCGAAGCCCGACGAAAAGGCTGACGCGAAGGTCGGCAAACAGGCTGACGCGAAGGCCGACGCGAAGGCCGACGCGAAGGCCGACGCGAAGGCCGACGGGGAGTCCGACGAGAAGGCCCCCGTCGCCGAAGATGCGCAGGCCGATGGCGACAAGCGCGGGATCGATCAGCCGACGGCCGTCTTCAAGACGCCCCGGCTGCCCCGCGTCGACCAGCCGACGACCGCGCTGAAGATCACCCCGCCGCCGCCCCCCGCGGGTACGAAGCCGAAGCCCGGCTCCGAGCCGGAGTCCGGCCGGAAGTCCGAGCCCGAGTCCCCCGCCGAGCGGACCAGCAAGTTCGTACCGCTGCGCGCCGACGACGTACGGCCGGACCCTGCGCCGCGCAGCCCCGGGGCCCCCGCACCGGCGTCCGGCCCGGACCGGTCCGCGCCGGCGTCCGGTCCTGTGTGGGCCGCCCAGCTGTCGCCCGACGCGTCGCTCAGTGGCGCCGAGCGGACCCGGCAGCAGCCGATGCCGCCCAGGCCGCCGCTCGACCTGCTGGCCGAGCTGACGAACACCCCGCCGCCGCCGGAGACCCCGGTCCGCACCGCCGTGCGGAGGGTCAAGATCTGGACGCCGCTGGTCCTTCTGCTGCTGATCGCGTTTGCAATCGTGCAGTTGGTGCGCCCGCTGCCCGACCCCACGCTCACGCTGTCGGCGAAGCCGACGTACACCTTCGAGGGCGCCAAGCCGTCGCTGCCGTGGCCGGACCAGGGCCAGGGCTACATGGCGGCGACCGGGCTCGGCAAGGTCGGCTCGTTCGGCGAGCAGAAGCCGGTGCCGATCGCGAGTGTCGCCAAGGCGATGACCGCGTACCTCGTGCTCAAGGACCACCCGCTCAAGCGCGGCCAGAAGGGGCCTGGCATCAAGATCGACGCCAAGGCGGAGTCGGACGGCCAGCTGTTCACCGAGGGTGAGTCCACCCTCGACACGGTGAAGGAGGGCGACGTCCTCTCCGAGCGCGACGCGCTCGCCGCTCTGATGATCCCGTCGGCGAACAACATCGCCCGGCTGCTGGCGCGCTGGGACGCTGGCTCGGAGAAGGCGTTCGTCGAGAAGATGAACGCGACCGCCGACGAGCTGGGCATGAAGAACACCACCTACACCGATCCCTCCGGGCTCACCGCATCGACGGTCAGCACCGCGGAGGACCTGGTGAAGCTGGGGGAGAAGCTCGTCGAGTTCCCGGCGCTGATGGACATCACCAAGCTGCCGGAGTGGAAGGACCCGTCGGGCAAGACCTGGCGGAACTACAACACGCTCGTGCCCTACAACAACGCTCTCGGCATCAAGACCGGCTCCACCACCAAGGCGGGCGGCAACCTGCTCTTCGCCGCGCACAAGATGGTCGACGGCACGGACCAGCTCATCGTCGGGGCGGTGCTCGGGCAGTACGACAAGAACTCGATCATCGACGCGGTGAACGCGGCCAGCAAGAAGGTCATGCTGGCCACGCTGGACCTGCTGGAGGGCGCCAAGATCGTCAAGAAGGGCGATGTCGTCGGCACGGTCGACGACGGCCTGGGCGGCACCACTCCCGTCGTCGCGACCAAGGACGTGAAGGCGGTCGGCTGGTCCGGCCTCACGGTCAAGCTCGAACTGAACGACGACGGCAGGGCGATCCCGCACTCGGCGGCAGCCGGTACGCATGTCGGCACGCTCACCGTCGGTGAGGGTGCCAGCCAGGTGAAGGTGGCGGTCGCGCTGCAGAACGACCTGACGGAACCGACGGCCGGTGAGAAACTGACCCGGGTCGGCTGACCGGTTCAGCCAGCCTGACGACGGCCTGAGCACAGGCCGTCGACGGCCGGAATCGTACGATTACGCGACGGGGAAGGGGCGCCGATCCTGGCACCCCTTCCCCGTTCGCGTACGTGTTAGCGTCCCGGAACAACTCAAGGGCGCGGGGACACGTCCTCATGGATGATCGGTGCACGTCGCACGGCGCAGGACGCTCGGGGTACGGGACGGGAACTCGGAAGACGGGGAGAGCCGCAGTGACCACCGCGGAGCCGAAATCGGGCCGCGAGGCGGCCGACACCAGAGGCAAGAGGGGCAGTAACGGCAGTATGCGGACCCAAGTGCCGGCCCCGTGCGCTCCGGAGCCGGGTATCACCCCGCCCGCCGCCACCCGCACCGTGCGGCTGCTGCGGCATCCGGTGACCATCGCGACGGCGGCCGCGGCCGTCACGCACGTCCTCTGGTTCTTCTTCTTCGCGAACAGCGGCGGCGACATCGCGGCCCAGGACGCCTGGGCCGAGTTCGTGGGCCGGCACCCCGGAACCGCGTACAACCTCGCCTGGTACGGGGGCATGCACCCCGTCTCGTACAGCGTCGTCTCGCCGTATCTGATGTCGGTGCTCGGTGTCCGTACGACGATGATGGTCGCCGGTACGGTCTCGGCGGGGCTGACCGCGCTGATCCTGGTCAGGGTGCGGGCCGTCCGCAATCCGATCGCCTGCTCGATGGCCGGCGTCTTCGCGTACCTGTGCAACGCGCTTTCGGGCCGGGTGACGTTCGGGCTCGGCATGATGTTCGCGATCGGTGCGGTGGCGGCGGTGTTCTGCTGGCCGTACCGCTGGCGGCACAAGCGGTGGGCGAAGGCGGCCGTCGCCGCGCCCCTCGCCGGGCTCGCGACCGCCGGCAGCCCGGTGGCCGGGCTCTTCCTCGGTGTGGTCGCCGCCGCCCTGTTCCTGAACAAGCGCCGCCCCGGGGCGTACGCGCTGGGGCTGGCCCCGGTCGTGGTGGTGGCGCTGTCCGCGTGGCTGTTCCCGTTCTCCGGTACCCAGCCGATGTCGATCGCGACGCTGTCGCTGCCGTTCATCTTCGCGGCCCTGGTCTTCGTCCTCGTGCCGCGCGACTGGAAGACGGTGCGGACGGCGGCCGCGGTGTACGGCATCGGGACGCTGCTCACGTATGTGGTGGACTCGCAGATCGGCTCGAACGTGTCGCGGATGGCGATGCTGTTCGCCGGCGTGGTGCTGCTGGCCGCGCTGCCGTACGTGGAGCCGCGCTCCCGGCGGTGGTACGCGCTGGTCGTCGCGTTCGCCGGGCTGAACTTCTGGATCGGGTACAAGGGCGTCGACGACATCGTCCGGACCGCGCCCACGGCGTCCTGGACCCGCGAGCTGGCCCCGCTGGTCAACCAGCTCCAGAGGGTCGGTGCCGAACGCGGCCGCGTCGAGGTGATCCCCCCGAGCAGCCACCGGGAGGCGTCCGCGCTGGCTCCGGTGGTGAACCTGGCCCGCGGCTGGAACCGGCAGGCCGACATGGAGCGCAACCCGCTCTTCTACGACGACACGCTGGACGCCGTCAACTATCGGCAGTGGCTCGACCGCTGGGCCGTGCACTATGTGGTGCTGCCGCAGGGCTCTCCCGACTCCAGTGGCGCGGTGCAGGAGACGGAGCTGGTCAGCAAGGGGCTGTCGTACCTGAAGCCGATCTGGTCCAACTCCAACTGGCGGCTCTACTCGGTGGACAGTCCGGTGCCGCTGGCCGACCCGCCGGCGACGGTGGACCGGGCCGGTGCGGGGGAGCTGACCATCCAGGTCAAGAAGGCGGGCCGGGTGCTGATCCGTATCCCGTACTCGCGCTGGCTGGCCGTGCTCGACGAGGAGGGCCGGAGCGTGGAGCGGCCGCAGGAGACCGAAAGGTCCAAACAGCGCGAGGACAAGGACACCCCGAGGGAGTTCGCCAACACGAACGGCTGCCTGATCAAGCTGGACGAGGACGAGTACGGCGACGAGTGGACGGAACTGCTGGCGCCGAGCCCCGGCGAGTACCGGCTGGGCGCGCCGTACCAGCTGTCGCCGGGGACACCGTGCCCGGACGAACTGCGCTGATGCCGCCGACGGAGAGCTGACGCCGGAGCGGGCGGGCCCATCGCGGCGCTCCGGCACATCGTGGCCACGGCCCGGGGCGTGGGCGCGCGAACCGCCTGACGGCCGGCCGGTGGCCCGCCCGCTCGGCCAGCCGCGCTGCCCGTCGCCCCGGAAGATCCGGTCGAGCTGGTGGCCAGGACGGCGATGGCGGACTCCACGCCGCGCTGCCCGGTCAGGACGCTGATCCCGAGCCCGGCCGTCATGGCGAGCAGGCTGATCGCCTCGGTGCGTACGCCGAGGGCGGTGTCGGTGTCGGCCTCAGTTGCGGTCTCGGTCTCGGTCAGGAACGTCAGCACGCGGGCGTTGACGTCGGCGGCGTGGTCGATCTGGGGCCCGTGTCCGGTGTGGCCGATGATCTCGGCTGCCGCGCCCGGCACCAGGCGCGGGACTCGCTCGACCTGTCGCCGCGGGTGCACCAGCAGGCTCCGCTTCCCCAGCACCAGGTAGAGCGGCGTGCGGATGGTGCGCAGTTCGTCGTCGGTGAGACCGGTGACCGGCGACCGGCGGGAACAGGCCATCGGAACCCGCCGGTACGCTGTCGGCCCATGACGCCGCCCCAGACACCGGCCAACGCAGCCACCAATGCAGCAACCACCCCGCCCGAAAAGGCCGTTCCGGATCGCCCGACGCTGCTGTGGGGCGTCTCCTTCGCCTCGGTGGGCGTCTTCCTGATCACCTGGGCCCTGCTCTGGCTGAACGCGTACGTGATCAACGACGACCTGCCCAACGCCTGTTACGACGTACGGAGACAGAGCTTCCCGCCGGAGGTGGCGTGCGCTTCCGCGAGCGGAACGCTCACCGGCGCGAACGCGGGTTGGCTGGAGGCCCTGTTCTTCGCCTCGCTCGTGGTGTCGGTGCTGTTCACGGCCATGTCGGTGGCCATCGCCACGGTCGTGCGCAAGAGATGACGTCAGCGACGGCCCGCTAGTCCACCTCGATCCCGTACTCCCGGACCAGTTCCTCCAAGCCGCCTCGGTACCCCCTGCCGCCGGTGACGAACTCCCAGTCGCCGTTCGCGCGGCGTCGGAAGGACCCCAGCACGAGGGCGGTTTCGCCGCTGCGGCCGTCGGAGACGTCCAACCGGCCGAGGGGGGTCCGCTCGGAGTCGAGCAGCCGAATACCGGCGTCGGAGAACTCGGACAGGTCGGCGGAGGGGTTGGCGACCGGATCGACCGCGGCGATGACGACGAGGCGGTCGGCGCGGGCCGGAAGGGCATCGAAGGAGACCTGGATGGCGGCCTTGTCCGGCGCGACGGGGATGAGCGCGCGGACCGTGCCGTCCGGTGTCCGGGGGTTGTTGTAGAAGACGAAGTGGTCGTCGTCCAGCACCTGGTTGCCGTGGCAGACGAGCGCGCACACGTCCAGGGCGACGCCGCCCGACCAGTACATGCCCAGCACGTTGTGGTCGTCCGCGCCGGTCCCGCTCTCCGGCGCCGTCCGCTGCGCCGGGACCGGGCGCTCGCCACTGCCCAGCCGCCCGCGCAGCCCGTGGCGGTGCAGCAGGTCGACCAGTTCGGAGCCGGCCACCAGTTCCAGGGGCTTGCCGTTGGCGAAGGTGTGCGAGCCGGGGCCGAACCCGGAAGTCGTGACCAGCACCCCCTTGTTGGCGCCGGCATCCTGGACGGTGCCGTACAGGTCGCGGACGGCGGTCGGGGGCACGGTGTTGCGGTAGCGCTTGACCTGGACGACGATCTTGCCGCCGCGAATCGGGGCCGGGTCCAGCGCATCGACGTCCACACCACCGTCGTTCGAGCGTTGCGTGGTCACGGCCTGCATCCCCATGGCCCGGAACAGTTCGGCGACCAGCACCTCGAAGGCGATGGGGTCCATCTCGTACAGATCCGGCTCCTCGTCGCCCCCATGGGTGACGACACCGTTCCCGACGGACTCGGGAACCCGGCCCGGCCGCACGGCCGCGTACTGGTCGGGGCGCGACGACAACTGCCCCCGGAGCCCGTCCACCAGGCAGTTGACGGCGTTCACCTGCTCCAGATGCAGCGCGGCGAAGGTCGAACGGGAAGCCATGACCGTGCCGAGGACCATGGGCGCCCGTCGACCGGTCGTCGGGTCGTGATCGTCCACGAACCCGTTCAACGCGACCGACTCCAGCGCACCGAACTCATCGGCGGCGAAGAGATCACGCAGCACCAGCAGAAGACACTGCGCGAGTACGTCCCGGTACAAGGACCGGCGCTGCGCGACCGGCCGGGGAGACTCCTTCTCCTGATCGGCGTTGACCATGTACCGCACCGACTTCGCCTCGGGGACGACGTCGTACCTGGGCAGTTCCCAGTTCAGTACCAACTGGCGCGCACCGGAGTCGTACGCAGCGGACACCTGACGCGGCAGGTCGTCCGGCCACCCGGTCGATGCGTAGAGAGCGGCGGAGAAGTACTCGACCGCGGCCTCGGGATCCGCGTTGCGAAGCCCGGCCGTCATCTCCGCGATGCCGGCGTTGTGACGACGGACCTCGCCCAACTGGTTGTCGGCCCACTGCTGGTACTGCGACCGGTAGGCGGCCAACTGGTGCTGACGCTGAGCTTCCGCGGCCTGAGCCGCCCGCAGGTCGCGCTCGAACCTGGACCGGGCCTCCTCCTGCGCCTGAGCCCGCCGTGAAGCGGTCCAACCACTCTGCGGCTGATACTGGTTGGGGTCCGGCATCCGGACGGGATGCCCGAGCTGCCCCGGGGTGAACGGCTCGACCCGCTCCGCCCGAGTCAGCGCCTCGGCCCTGAACGCCGGAGCCCGGCACCCGGCCGCGAGCAACCCCTGCAACGACTCGACCCGCGCATCGAGCTCCTCCGTACGCCGCCGCGCCTCCGCCTCGCGCTGCTCCCGGTAGGCCGCCTTCTGCTCCCGATGACTGCGTGCGAGCTCTCGCTGGTAGGCGCGTTGCTGCCGCTCCTGATCCCGCTGATACCTGGCTTGCGCCTCACGTTGACGTTGCTGTTGGCGCTGCGCTTCAGCCCACACACCGACCAACCCATTGGAGCGACGACTCATGCTCTACAGGCCCTCCCCACCAGCGACCCGGCGGCGTGCACCAGGCCCTGGCCACATAACCACCAGTGACGGGCCGACTCTAGTCGGCAACCGGCCGTGCGCCCATGCTCTTGCCGCAGATGACTCCACTGACCTCCACTGACCTCCACCACGCCCGACCCCGCACGAAACGTTCCCCGGTACCGAGATGAGCAAGGACCGGGCGCCCGGCCCTCGGCACCCCTAGGCTGCGGCACGCGGCTTACCGCCGTACCGGGGAGGGGGCAGCGTTGGAACAGCTACGGAAACTCGTCGACACCCATGCGGGACGCAGCCAGGGACCGGTGCGATTCCGCCCCGAGACCTGGCGCCCATGGCTCGAGCCACACGGGGCGGGACACGTTCTTGATGCCGTGAGGGAACACGCGAGCGGCCAGGGGCAAGAGCGCCGGATCAGCCGGGACGACCTGGCGGCGATACGAGAACGAGCCGGCGACGATCCCGACGCGCTGCGCGACCTGTTCGTTGCCGTCATGATCTGGGGCTCGGGCACGACCACCGGACGCGGCCCGCGGTACACCGACGCGGCCCTGTCGGACAGCCGCCTGGAAACCGTCCTGCGGACCACACGCGAATCGGTCCGCGAAGGTGATCTGAGCGCGGCCTACGGCGCTGATCTCGCTCACGCCCCTCCCCGTCGGCCGGCATCCGCGTAGTAGCCGAGGCTGCTGCATGGGCGCTCATCGATCCGGTGTGCGCCCCTGGCGCGCGCCCAGCGCATCAAGTGGGCCCTCCGAGCATTCTGCCCTGGTCCTCTGACAACTGCTTCTCTGGAACAGCTGATTCGCATGGATCAGAAACAGATCAAAGTCGGTGCGGAGAAGGATTCGCGGCGGCCTGGGCACTGGAACGGGCGGTGACCGATCCGCTGCTCGCCCCCGGGTTCAGCGCCTGCTGTCGCGCTGATCCCAGCCCCGTGACTTCCAGGCGCGCGCCCAAGCCGCGTACGGCACTCGGATCGGTGCGAAGTTCCCCGCGGAGGCGCTGAGCAGTCTGGAGCGGTTCGCCGGCGCGGGGACGAAGAGCGTGTGGGCCGCGGTACGGGAGATCTACGCGGCCGGATCACGAGCCCAGGTCCTGGAGCGGCTGGCCAAGTGGTCGGCCCCGTCACGCCACTGGCTGCGCGACGATGCGGCGAAGTGTCTCCAGGGGCTCAGTAGATTCCGTGGCGAGCGAGCGGTCACCGCCTTCCTGAAAGAGCCGGGGCCTCGTGAGCACCTGCTGCTCCTGAGCCGACGGACCCTGCTCAGCACCGGCCGTACACACCGCCAGTGCGGCTGGAACTGCATGAGGCTGTGGGTGGAGCGGGCTGGGGACGAAACGGGCCTCGGCGAGCTGGTGGCCGAGTTCCTCGCCGAGCTGCCCGAGCCGGGCGTCGAGGGCGACCGGCTGGGTGAGCGGCTGCTGTTACCCCTGCGGCTGCGGGGTCATCAACTCCCCGACGGCGACACGGCCGTACACGTTTCACGGACGGGCCGGCCACCTCCCGCCCGCCCCGGCCGTCTTGCCGGGCGGAGCGCAGGCGCCGACAGCCGCGTGGGCGGCCCCGCTCTTCTCTGGCGTGGTCGAGCCCCCCCCAGAGCTCGGCCCCTTGGTCGAAGCCCACCGGATTGCCGTCACGTGTGCCCTGGCCGAGCTGCGCGTCCGTCGCACCGAGCTGATCAGCCGCATCGCTGCGTCCCCGTTCCACTGAGCTCACCGGGGCGCTCGTTCAGCGGTGGGTGCTTGATCCGCTCGAGCGCCCCTGGGACCGAGCCCAGGGTGCGTTGCACTTCTCCCGACGAACCCGCCGCCGCTGTTCCCCCGGCCACCGTGCGGCCACCCAGCGATACGGAAGGCCTCCTCGGCACCGCTATGCGCTCATTGCGCTCAACGCAACTTTTTCGTGAACGCTTTGCTACCACCGCAAGTGAGCTTACCGTCACACCATTCCGGGGCAGGGGGCGGCGCCTCGGTGAACAGCGGACGACGTTCACAGGGAGAGCAACATGACAGCAGATCATCAGCAGTGCGAATCGGGTGGCCGGGGCCCGGGCGACGGGGCTCCGCAGGAGCAGCACGCGGTCGTGGTCGGCGCCTCCAGCGGCATGGGGGCCGCGATCGTGGAGACACTGCGCGCGCAGGGGATCAAGACGCTGGCCCTGGACCTGCCGTCGGCCTCGTGGGGCGACGAGGTGGCGGGCATGACGGGCCCGGTGGACGTCACGGACGTGGCGTCGGTGGAGTCGGCGCTGAAGGGTGCCGAGGAGGCGTTCGGGGCGCTCGAGATCGTCGTGAACTGCGCGGGGATCCTCGGCCCGGTCGCCCCGACGGTGGAGACGTCGCAGGAGACGTTCGAGCGGATCGTGGACCTCAACCTGGGGGGTGCGTTCACGGTGACGCGCGCGGCGCTGGAGCTGATGCTGCCGCGCGGCTACGGACGGGTCGTGCACATCGCCTCCGTGGCGGGCAAGGAGGGCAACCCGCAGATGGCGGCCTACTCGGCCTCGAAGGCAGGGGTGATCGGGATGGTCAAGGCCGTCGGCAAGGAGTATGCCGCCTCCGGCGTGACGGTGAACGCCGTCGCGCCGGCGTCGGTGGAGACGCCCCTGATCCAAGGCATGGCGCCGGAGCGCCAGGAGGTGCAGAAGTCCCTGATCCCGATGCACCGCTTCGGCACCGTGCAGGAGATCGCGCACCTGGTCTCCTACATCGTCTCGCCCCAGGCCTCGTTCACGACCGGGTTCGTGTACGACGCCTCGGGCGGCCGGGCGGATTACTGACACCGAGGCGTGCGACGACGCGCGACTCCCGACGAACAGGACGACGCACCATGTCAATGACGAGCAGGTCATCCGTCTCTCCCTCAGGCGCGACCGGGGTGCCGCTGAAGCCCGGCGCGGTCCCTGCCTCCACCGCCTCCGGCAAGGGCGGCCTCAGCCAGGGCAAGAAGGCCTCCGCTGCCGGTTTCGTGGGCTCTGCGCTGGAGTACTACGACATGTACATCTACGCCTCGGCCTCGGCCCTGGTGTTCAGCCAGGTGTTCTTCCCGGACGCCGGGGCGATGGGTCTGCTGCTGAGCCTGGGCTCCTACGGCGTGGCGTACGTGGCCCGCCCGCTGGGCGGATTCCTGGCCGGTCACATCGGTGACCGGTTCGGGCGCCGCAACATCATGATCATCACGCTGATGGCGATGGGCGTGGCGACGTTCCTTATCGGCTGCCTTCCCTCGTACGCGTCGATCGGCATGTGGGCGCCGGCCGTGCTGATCACGCTGCGCCTGTTCCAGGGTCTGTCGGTGGGCGGCGAGGCCTCCGGCTCGGCGTCCCTGACGCTGGAACACGCCCCGGAGGGACGCCGAGGCCTGTACTGCTCGTGGATGATCAACGGCATCTGGGTGGGCTACATCCTGGCCACCTTGGCGTTCATCGGGGTGGCGGCGCTTCCCGAGAAGCAGATGATGGCCTGGGGCTGGCGGGTGCCGTTCTGGGCCTCCGCGGTCATCGTGATCGTGGGCGTGGTCATCCGCCGCGCTCTGGAGGACCCGAAGGCGTTCCGGGAGCAGAAGGAGCAGGGCAAGGTCGCCAAGGCGCCCATCGGCCTGGTCTTCAAGCACCAGTCGGCGGACGTGGTGCGCGTAGTCTTCGCGGCCTTCCTGATCGTCATCAGCTCGGTGGTGCCGGTGTGGGGCCTGACGTACGCGACGCACGTGGTGGGCGTACCCTCCTCGACGATGCTGTGGGCGGTCGTGTTCGGGTACGCCACTGCCCTGGTGACGCAGCCGCTGTTCGCCGCGCTGAGCGACAAGGTGGGCCGCCGCCCGGTGCTGATCGGCGGCAACCTGTTCGGCGCCGCGGCGGTGTGGCAGTTCTTCTGGGCCGTCGGGAACGCGGACGTGCCGATGATCTACCTGGGCTTCTTCCTGACCATCACGCTCGGGTTCGCCGCGACGAACGCCGTGTACCCGGCCTTCTTCAGCGAGATGTTCAACGTCCGCTTCCGCGTCAGCGGCATGGCTGTGGGTCTGCAACTGGGCATGATCCTGACCGGGTTCTCCCCGACGATCATCCAGGCCGTCTCCACCGCCACCGGCGACTCCTGGTGGCCGGCGGCCGCGTTCACCTCCCTGGCCTGCGTGATCTCCGCGATCGCCGTGGCCACGGCCCGCGAGACCCACAAGGTCCCCCTGGCGCAGCTGGGCCGCCAGATCGACTGACGCGTCCTTCACGTACCCGAGGCGGGGTGGGTGCCCTCACGACGAGGGTGCCCACCCCGCCTCAGCGTGCCCGGCCCTGGTCGGCGAGGTAGCGGTCGGCGACGGCGACGAGGGCCTCGCCGAAGCGGGTGACGTCGGCGCGGCCGCACCGCATGACGGGCAGGGCGACGCTGAGGGCGGCGTGCTGCCCCTCCTGGCTGCCGAGGCTGATGGCGAACGCGGCCACGCCGACCTCGCTCTCCTCGAAGTTGGAGGCGATGCGCTGCTTGCGCACCTTGTCCAGGGCTTCCCGCAGACGGTCCATGTCGGCCCCGAGGGGGCGTCGACGGCGACCGCTGGAGGCCACCTGGTAGCGGGCCTGGACGTCGTCGTCGGAGAGGCCGGCGAGCATGGCCTTGCCGGACGAGGTGACGTGGGCGGAGAGGCGCACGCCGGTGCGCAGACCGAACCGGATGACGTGCTCGGTGGCCTCGATGCCGTCGACGTGGTGGATCTCGGTGCCGACCAGGGTGGCGAGGTGGACGGTCTCGTTGACCTCCTCGAAGAGCTGCTCCAGATAGGGGCGCACCTGGTCGCGCAGGGTGGGGGCGGCGGCCGCGGCGGGGCGGGCCATCTCGGGACCGGGAAGGTAGCGGCGGCGCTCGCCCTGCCGGGCGAACCCGTCTCCGACCATCGTGGCCAGCAGCCGCTGGGCGGTGGACGGGTTGACGTCGAGGGCGGCGGCGGCCTCCGTGACGCTCAACGAGCCCGCCGAGCCCAGCAGTTTAACGAGGACGAGCACGCGGTGGGCCGCCTCCACGCGAAATCCTTCATTGCGCTCCATGCAACAAACCTACCTTTCATTGCACTGTTCGCAAGTAAGTGACTACGGTCACGCAAGCCCGGGAGCGGGAGGGCCACACGGACGTGGCTGTTCGGACGGCCCCGCGGCTCGCTCCGTGTTGAGACGAAGGGGTTTCGGGATGAGCGCCATCCAGCAGCAGTCTCCCGGCATCCGCCGCAAGCGCAGGCCCGCCCCGCCACAGGCGCGCAGGGCCGTGACCAGCGGGACCTTCGGGTCCGCGCTGGAGTGGTTCGACTTCGCCGTCTACGGCGCCATGGCCGCCACCGTCTTCCCGGCCCTGTTCTTCAACGGGATGGGTGAGGCGGCCGGCCTGCTGGCCTCGTTCGCCACGTTCGGCGTCGGGTTCTTCGCCCGCCCTCTGGGCGGCATCGTCTTCGGCCACCTGGGGGACAAGGTCGGGCGCCGCAAGATCCTGCTGATCACCTTCGTCTCGATGGGGGCCGCTTCCCTGGCGATCGGCCTCTTGCCGCCGGTCTCGCAGATCGGGGCGGCCGCGCCGATCCTTCTGGTGGCGATGCGCTTCGTCCAGGGGTTCGCCCTCGGCGGGGAGGCCACCGGGGCCCAGCTGATGACCATGGAGCACGCGCCAAGGGACCGGCGCGCCTTCTACGGGGCGCTGATGGCGATGGGCTCGCCGATCAGCCAGGTCGCCGCGAATCTGGCCCTGACGCTTCTGTCGGCCACGCTGAGCGAGCAGGCGTTCATGGCCTGGGGCTGGCGCGTCCCGTTCCTGGCGAGCATCCTGCTGGTCGCCGTGGGCGTCTACATCCGTCTCAAGGTGGAGGAGACCCCGGTCTTCCGGGAGGACGTGGCAGAAGCCGCAGCCGCGACCAGCACGCCTGCCGAGGTGCTGCGCGGCCACGGCGCCACGATCGTGCGCCTGATCCTGGCGTTCTCCCCGATCGTCATCACGTTCTACGTGGTCAGTGTGTACGGCCTGAGCTACCTGACGAACATCGGCTTCTCCCGCAGCCAGACGTTCACCATCGTGACGATCGCGAACCTGTGCTCGGTCGTGGCGATCTGGTGCGGCGGTCGCGCGGCGGACCGCTTCGGGCGGCGTCGGGTCCTGATGGCGGGCTCGACCGGCACCCTCGTGGCCGCCGTCGTGTTCTTCCCCGTGGTCGACACCGGCAGCTTCCCGGCTGCCTTGCTGATGGTCTCCTTCGCCCTGGTGTGCGCGCAGTTCGGCAACGCCGGGCAGGGCGCCCTGTTCGCCGAGGCCTTCCCGACCCGCATGCGCTACACCGGCTCGGCCCTGGCCCTGACGGGCACCAACCTCCTGTTCGCGGCCCCGGCGCCGTTCCTGGCCTCGTGGCTGCTGGAGGTCTCGGGCGGTTCCACGCTCGGCATCACGGCCTTCTGGGCCACGACGATCGTCGTCGCGCTGCTCGTGATGGCCCGCATGGGCGACTACCGCACGCTCGAGGGCGAGCGCCACCACTTCGACGGCGGCCGCGCGGCGGATCGCGCCGACGTCCCGGCCGAGTAGGCCACCCCCACCAGCAACGCCCTGTCCGCGGCCCCGCGGCAGGAGGACGACACCGTCGGAGGTGCCTGACATGACCACCACCCCTTCCCTGCCCGCGCAGACCGCGGAAGCCTCAAGGAGCTCGAACCCCGAGCGTTCGGCGATCGTGACCGGCGGGGCCGGCGGCATCGGCTCCGTGATCTCGGCCCGGCTGGCGCAGTCCGGCTACCGCGTGGTCGTCGCGGACGTCGACGGCGCCCGTGCCGAGGCCACCGCGAAGGGCCTGCCCGGCGAGGGCCACCTCGGCTTCGGCGGCGACCTGACGTCGTCGGCCGTGAACGCGGACCTCGCGGCGGCGGCCACGAGCCTGGCCCCGATCGGGGCCGTCGTGAACGCCGTCGGCATCTCCCCGAAGCGGGAGGGTCGCAAGATCGAGCTGGCCGAGATCGACGACGACCTGTTCCACCAGGTGATGGCGGTCAACGTGGCCGCGCCGTTCTTCCTGGTGCGGGAGGCCGCCCCGCTGATGCCCGACGACGGCAGCGCGAGCATCGTGAACCTGCTGTCGATCGCGGGGCGCACGGGGACCGGCGGCCCGGCGGGCGCCCTCTACCCGCCGTTCCTGCCGTCGGCGATGGTCTACGGGGCCTCGAAGGCCGCGCTGGCGAACCTGACGATCAGTCTGGCGCACGAGCTGGCCGGGCGACGCATCCGGGTCAACGGGGTCGCCCCGGGTTTCGTGCGGACGCCGATGATGGGCCAGGTCCCGCCGACCGGCCCGATCGTGGACCAGGTCCCGGCCCACCGGTACGCGCGCCCGGAGGAGGTCGCGGCGGCCGTGGAGTTCCTGTTGTCCCCGCAGGCGTCCTACATCACCGGCACCAGCATCGACGTCGACGGTGGCTGGGCACCGCGCGCCTGATCCCGCTACGGGCCGCCCCAGCGGCCACGTCACGACCCCGTGCACCGACCTCGTGCACCGACCTCGACGAGGAGAGCGACGCACCATGAAGCACCGCAGTGAGCACGACCTGGTGGTCCTGGGCTCCGGCATCGCCGGGCAGACCACCGCGACCACGGCCACCGAGGCAGGGCTGGACGTCCTACTGGTCGAGAAGCAGCCCGCTCTGGGCGGCTCCTCGGCGATGAGCGGCGGCTGGTTCGCCTTCTCCGGCACCCCGGAGCAGACCGAGGAGGGCATCGAGGACTCCGAGGACCTGTTCCGGCACGACCTGCTGGAGGGCGGCGGGCACCTGAACGACCCGGACCTGGTGGACACCTACCTGGCCCACCAGCACGCCGCCCACCGGTTCCTGAAGGACCACGGGGTGCGGTTCCGGGAGGTGGCGATCAGCTCCGGGATGTCCGCCGCACGCGGGCACAACAGCGAGATCAAGGAGGTCCTGGCGACCCTGCACGCGGCGTTCGCCGCAGCGGGCGGCACCACGCTGACGGGCACGGCCGCACAGCGTCTGCTGACCGACGACGGACGGGTCGTGGGCGTTCTGGCGGAGGGCCCGGACGGGCCGGTGGAGCTGTACGGCCGCCGGGGCGTCGTGCTGGCCACGGGCGGGTTCAGCCGCGGCACCGAGATGCTGAAGGTCTTCGCGCCGGAGCAGCTGGCCGCCATCCCGTACGGCGGGCGCGGCAACACCGGCGACGGCCTGCGCATGGCCTGGCGCCTGGGCGCCGGGATGGCGGACATGTCGTTCGTGGCGGCGACCTACGGCTCCCATCCCGAGACGGGCGAGGAGTTCCACGAGCTGCTGACCGCCTACTACATGGGCGCGATCGTCGTGAACACGGCCGGAAGGCGGTTTGTGGACGAGTCGATCGACTACAAAGCGCTCGGCCGGGCCGTCCTGGACCAGCCTGGCGGACTCGGCGTGCAGGTCTTCGACTCACGGGTGCGCGCGCAGTCCCACCGCGGCATCCCCCTGAAGGACATGGACACCCTGCAGGGACTGGGGCACCTGCACGAGGCCGACACCCTCGAGGAGCTCGCCGGCCTGGCCGGCGTCGCCCCCGAGGGACTGGTCGCCACGATTGAGCGCTACAACGCCGCCGTCGCCGGGAAAGCCGCGGACGAGCAGGGACGCACCGGCCTGTGCAACGGCGTGGGCGAGCTGACGCCGATCGACGCCCCGCCGTACTACGCCTACCCCGCCAAGGCGCTGATGACGACGACCTACTGCGGGGTGACCGTCACCCCGGACGCTCAGGTCACCACCGTCGACGGCGAGCCGATCGGCGGCCTGTACGCCGTCGGGGAGGTCGTGGGCGGCTTTCACGGGGCCACGTACATCACCGGCACGTCCCTGGGCAAGGGCGCGGTGTTCGGGCACATGCTCGGCGCCGCCCTCGCCGGGACCGATCCGCAGCGCGAGAACAGCGGCGAGCAGCGCCAGGACAGCAGCGAGCAGGAGGAGGTCGCGGCATGAGCACCGTGCACACGGAGAGCTTCGACGTCGTCGTGGTGGGGTCCGGTGTCGCCGGTTCCTCGGCCGCGGTTGCGGCCACGCGGGAGGGCGCCCGGGTGGCGCTCCTGGAGAAGCGGGACACGTTCGGTGGGTCCACGGCCCTGTCGGCGGGCATGTTCTGGACGGCCCCCGACCTGGACGCCTACCGGCGCCGCGTCCCCCTCGGGGACGAGGCCCTGGGCCGCGCCGTCGTGGAGGACTACGCCGAGTGCCTGCGGGAGCTGCGCGCCACCGGCGAGCGGGTGTCCGACACTCCGAAGACGGACATCATGACGTTCGGCATCGGGTACTCCACGGACATCCTCGCGATCCTGGCCTGGTGCCGGGCCCAGGTGGAGGCGGGCGGTGGCGTGTGCCGCACCGACACGGCGGCGCTGCAGGTCCTGCAGGACGACGACGGCGCGGTCACGGGCCTGCTGGCCCGCGCCGCACAGGGCCGGGTGCGGTACGAGGCCCCGGCGGTGGTGCTGGCGGGCGGCGGCTTCCAGGGCGCGCGCGACGAGCTGACCCGTGCGATGGGGCCGAACGCCGACCGGCTGCTGCTGCGCTCCAACCCGGGCAGCGTCGGCGACGGCCTGCGCCTGGCCCGGCAGGCCGGGGCCGGCGGCAGCACCGCGATGAGCACGTTCTACGGACATCTCATCGGGGCCCCGGTGAACAGCTTCGAGCCCAAGGACTTCCTGCCGAACTCGCAGTACTACTCCGACCACGCCGTCCTGGTGAACCTGGAGGGCCGCCGGTTCGTCGACGAGACCCTGGGCGACGAGATCCTCAACCAGGTGCTCCTGCAGCAGCCGCAGGCCGGCGGCGTGCTGGTCTTCGACGACCACGTGCGCTCCACCGTCGGCACCGACGAGCCCTTCCCCGGGTTGGGTGTCGTGGACCGCTACCAGGTCGCTGTCGACAACGGAGCCCTGCACGCCCAGGCCGACACCCTGGAGGACCTGGTCGCGCGGACAGCCGCCTGGGGGATCGACCCGGCCGTCCTGGGGCAGACCCTCCAGGACTACGTCTCGGCCGCCTCCGCCGGCGGCGGGTTCGCGGGCGGGCACCCGGTGTCCGCCCGCGCCCGTGCCCCGCGGACCGGCCCGTTCTACGCGCTGAAGGTGCAGCCCAGCATCACCTTCACCTTCGGCGGCGTGCGCGTCGACGACCAGGCCCGGGTCCTGGACCCCGACGGCCGCCCCGTGCCCGGCCTGCACGCCGCCGGGGCGGACATCGGGGGGCTGTCCAACCACGGGTACGCGGGCGGCCTCGCCCCTGCCTACATCACCGGACGGCGAGCCGGACGCAGCGCCGCCCGGGCTGCGAGCGCCGAGCCCCGCCCGCGGGCCGACGTGCCCGCCGGCGTCTGAGCCACGGAACCTGACGAGGAGAAGAATCATGGTCTACACCGCAGACGTCCTGATCGTGGGAGCCGGCGGTTCCGGCATGTCGGCCGCGATCTCGGCGGCGAGCAGCGGGGCGTCGGTCGTCGTGCTGGAGAAGTGTTCGGAGGTGGGTGGCTCCACCGCGCTGTCCGTGGGGTCGTTCACCGCGGCGAACACGAGTTACCAGTTCCGAGCGGGGGTGAACGACAGCATCGACCTGTTCGTCGAGGACATGAAGACGGCGAACGGTCCGTACGAGGCGCGGGAGAACCAGTCGTTGCGGCGGATCCTGGCGGAGAACGCCGGGCCGACGGTGGAGTGGTTGTCGTCGCTGGGGGTGCAGTTCCTGGGCCCGACGCCGGAGCCGCCGTACGAGAAGCCGCGCATGCACAACGTGCTGCCGAACTCGCGGGCCTACCGTGACGCGCTGCTGCGGGAGTGCCGCCGGCTGGGCGTGAGGATCCACACGTCGATGCCGGTGGACGAGCTGCTGCGCAACGCCGACGGAGAGATCATCGGTGCGGCGGCGAACGGCACGCGGTACTTCGGGCGCCGGGGCGTCGTCCTGACGACCGGCGACTACTCCGCCTCCACGGAGCTGAAGGCGAAGCACGTCGGCGAGGACGCGGCGAAGATCCCGCCGGTGAACCCGGCGAACACCGGCGACGGTTTCTACCTGGGCGAGGAGGCCGGCGGGTACACCCTGCAGATGGACCGCCTCTACGAGGGCCTGCGGTTCGCGCCGTCGAAGCGGCCGGACCTGATCAAGATGCTGCCGGCGGTCCCCGCGCTGAACCGGGTGATGCGATTCGTCGTGGAGCGGCTGCCGAAGAACCTGCTGGCGTACGTGATCCGAGGTGCGCTGACCAGCTGGATCGGCCCGAACGTCACCATGTACCGGGCGGGGGCGATCCTCGTGGACGGTGCGGGGCGCCGTCTGGCGAACGAGGACACCGACTCGGCGATGGCCCGGGCGGTGGCCGCCACGGGCAGCAACACGGGGTTCATGGTGTTCGACGAGCAGATCGCGCGGAAGTTCTCGGCGTGGCCGAACCCGGTCTCCACGTTCCCCGGCGTCGCGTACGCGTACGTGCAGGACTACAAGCGCTTCAGGCCGGACGTGTACCACCGCGCCGACACCCTGGAGGAACTGGCGGGCAAGATCGGTGTCGACCCGAACACCCTGCGCGCCACGGTGGACCGGTGGAACCAGAACGTGCAGGACGGCAGGGACGAGGACCACGGCCGCCAGCACCTGGGGAACGGCGTCGCGCAGGGTCCGTTCTACGCGCTGGGCCCCATGAACGCCTACGTCACGCTCGCCGACGGCGGCCTCGGCGTTGACGACCAGCTGCGCGTGGTACGTGAGGACGGTACGCCCGTGCCCGGCCTGTGGGCCGCCGGGTCCACCGGTCAGGGCGGCCTGCAACTCCTCAACCACGGCCTGCACATCGGCTGGGCGATGGTCTCCGGCCGCATAGTCGGCCGGAACGTCGCGGCCTTTCCGCACCGCACGGACATGCGCGTCGCCTCCACGGGGCCCGCGACGGCGGACGCCTGACCGTCCCGCAGGTACGGGCCCCCGCGCGACCTCGCACCAGGGTTTTCCCAGTTCGGATGCCATCCCAAACGCGGTACTGTAGAAGGCGATTGAGGCTTGGAGGTCGGGGACGCGTAGGGCGAGCTGCACTCGTGACATGACGTTCCTCCTGACTCATGCGGACGCGCCCGGCCGAAGGTGGCCGGGCGCGGTGGTTCAGGACCCGCAGCAACCGCCGGACGAGGCGTCCTCAGTGGCCGCCAGCGGCAGGGAGAGGCCGGTGCCGATCTGTACGAGGGCGGGTGCGGCCGGAGCGCAGCAGCCGCCCTCGTCGTCCTGTCCGGCGGCGGGGTCGTCGAAGAGGCCGGCGCCGCCGCAGACCCCGGTCTCGGGGAGGGTGAGTTCGACGCGGTCGGCGGCTTCGATGTCGCCCGCGAGGGCGGCGGCGACGGAGCGGACCTGCTCGTAGCCGGTCATGGCGAGGAAGGTGGGGGCGCGTCCGTAGGACTTCATGCCGACCAGGTAGACGCCCTGCTCGGGGTGGGACAGTTCGCGGTGGCCGTGGGGGTAGACGGTGCCGCAGGAGTGCTGGTTCGGGTCGATGAGCGGGGCGAGCTCCACCGGTGCCTGCAGGCGCTCGTCCAGGGCGAGGCGGAGCTCCGACAGGAAGGACAGGTCGGGGCGCAGGCCCGTCAGGACGATGACCTCGTCCACCGGGTCGAGGCGCCGGCCGTCCTCGCCGACGAGGACCAGCCGGCCGTCGGCGGCGGGTTCGACGGCCTCGGTGCGGAAGCCGGTGACGGCGTCGGCGTACCCGTCGTCGACGGCCGCCTTCGCGGCCAGGCCCAGGGCGCCACGTGCGGGGAGCTGGTCGGCGCTTCCACCACCGAAGGTGGAGCCGCTGATACCGCGGCGCAGGATCCACACGGAGTGCGTGCCGGGCTCATCCTTCGCTACGCCGGCGAGCGTGGCGAGAGCGGTGAAGGCGGAGGCCCCGGATCCGATGACGGCGGTGCGCTTTCCGGCGTACCGGGCAAGGACGGCCGGGTCCTTGAGGTCGGGGATGCGGTAGGAGATGCGGGCGGAGGCGGCGTGCTCGCCCAGGGCGGGCAGTCCGTCGGCGCTGATCGGGGCGGGGGTGGACCAGGTGCCGGACGCGTCGATCACGGCGCGGCTCAGGATCCGTTCCTCGGTGCCGTCGGCGCGCGTGATGCGGAGGGTGAAGGGCTGCTGCTCGCGGTCGGCGTCGACGATCCGGTCGCGGCCGAGGCGGGAGACGCCGGTGACGGTGGCGTCGTAGCGGACCTTGTCGCCGAGGACGTCGGCGAGGGGCTGGAGGTAGTGCTCGGCCCAGTCCCCGCCGGTGGGATATGTGTCTGCCTCGGGCCGAGCCCATCCGGTGGGTGCCAGGAGCTTCTCGGCGGCCGGGTCGGTCAGCTCGCTCCAGGTCGAGAACAGCCGCACGTGCGACCAGCCGCGCACCGCGGTGGCGGCGGTGGGGCCGGTCTCCAGGACCAGCGGCTCGATGCCGCGTTCGACCAGGTGGGCGGCGGCTGCCAGCCCGGCGGGGCCGGCGCCGATGACGACAACCGGAAGGTCTGCAGTGGTGGTCATGGCGGTGATGTCCTCCGGGATGGGCGACCGTTCCCGGCCGCTGTTTCGATTGCTGTCTATATCGAAAGGTTGCCAGCGGTATCGATGAGTGTCAACATAGACGTATGTCGAATTCACGGATGGTGGAGTTGCCGGTGCTGGACGCCGGAACGGTCGTGCCGTGCTGCCCGCCGATCACCGCCGGGGAGCTGTCGCAGAACGACGCGGAGAAGATGGCCGCGATGTTCAAGGCGCTATCCGACCCGGTGCGGCTGCGGCTGTTCTCCAAGGTCGCCTCGCATGTAGGTGGCGAGGCGTGCGTGTGCGACATCTCCGACGTCGGGGTCTCCCAGCCGACCGTGTCGCATCACTTGAAGAAGCTGCGCGAGGCGGGCCTGCTGACCTCGGAACGGCGCGGGACCTGGGTGTACTACAAGGTCGCCCCGCCCGTCGTGGCAGCCATGTCCGCCATGCTCGACCTGCGCACCTGACCTCCGGTTCGCGCCTGCGGGTCAGTCGGCGCAGCCGGGCGGACAGCAGCGTGCCAGGTATGCCTGGAGCGCGGAGACGCGCTCGGTCATCGTGGCACCGTCGGCCCGGTAGTAGACCTGTTTCCCTTCCTTGCGTGAGATCACCAGGCCGCCGCGGCGCAGCAGGCTCAGGTGCTCCGAGGCGGTCGACGGCTTCAGTGTGCAGCGGTCGGCGATCTCGCCGACCGTCAGCTCGATCCCGCCGGTGAACTGCTGCAGCACCTTCTGACGGGTTTCGCTGGCGAGGGCCTTGAGAAAGTCGGCCGTCGCCGGATCCACCGCGGACGTCTCGATGTCGTTCTCTGTCACAGCTTCCTGCTCAACATTTCGTCACTTCCCGAAATAACGACTCACGTGAAGGGTTACGTTCTCATGGAACATGCCGATCTCATCGTCATCGGCGCCGGGCAGTCCGGCCTGGCCACAGCGGCCCTCGCGCCGCGACACGGCTTCACCCGCATTCTGATCCTGGAAGCCGCGGAGGAGCCGGGCGGCTCCTGGCCGCGCTACTACGACAGCCTCACGCTGTTCTCCCCGGGCCGGTACTCCTCCCTTCCCGGTATGCGCTTCCCCGGCGACCCGGACGGATACCCGCGCCGGGACGAAGTCATGAACTACCTGCGCGCCTACGCCAACCGCCTGCCCGCCGACATCCGCACCTCGACCTCCGTCACCTCCGTTACGCACCAGGATGGCGCCTGGTCCGTACTCGCCAGCGACGGGCGGAAGTTCACCGCCGGGGCGGTCATCGCCGCGACCGGCGACTACGGCACCCCCTTCACTCCGGACCTTCCTGGACGCCAGGACTTCGGAGGGCAAGTACTGCACGCCGCCGACTACCGCAGCCCCGACGCGTTCGCCGGGCAGCGCGTCGTCGTGGTCGGTGGAGGCAACTCCGCGATTCAGATCGCCGCGGACCTCGGCGCGGTCGCTGACACCACCCTGGCCAGCCGGCGCCCGATCGGCTGGATGCCCCAGCGCCCGCTCGGCCGGGACCTGCACTGGTGGCTGGGGCACACCCGCCTCGACATCGCCCCGATCCGACGGCGGCTGGCGAAGGTGCCCGTCTCCGTCATCGATGACGGCCGCTACCTGGCCGCACTGGACCGGCACGGTGTTGAACGCCGCGCCATGTTCACCCGGTTCACCAACGAGGGCGTGGTGTGGGCTGACGGAACGAAGCAATCCGTCGACACAGTCCTGCTCGCCACCGGCTACCGGCTCACCTTCCCCTACCTCCGCGACAGTGGCGCCCTCGGCTCCGACGGCGCACCACTGCACAGGGGCGGCGTTGCCACGACCGTGCCGGGCTTCGGTTTTGTAGGCATGGAGTTCCAGCGCAGCTTCTCCTCCAAGACCCTGCGCGGCGTCGGCCGGGACGCGGGGGACGTGCTGTCACGGCTGCGGAAGCACTGAGTGGCTCTGTTCATGAGAACGGGCTCTGGCTCAACTCTGTGACGCCAGCGGTCACACCGACTCCGAACGAGGCCGGGCCCGGATTCGCACAGGTCAGACGAAGGCGCGACCTTGATGAGGATCTGTGAACACGGCTCTGACCGGACTTCCGTGATGTCCCGGTTCGCTCAGCCTCGGCCACAGCAGATCCCCGGTTTGGATCACCGGTGCGCCTATACGGGTCGCTTCCGGGAGTCCCCCGAGCGAAAGATGCTCGGTGGGGGTAGGTCGCTTCGCGCAAGGTGAACTTGGGATCTGTGAGGAGATCAGCTGTGTACGCAGTAATTCGGCGTTACGAAGGAGTGACTGACTGTGCCGAGGCGGGACGCCGAGTGGATGAGGGATTCGTGCCTCTCCTCCGCCGAGCCCCCGGATTCGTGGCCTACTACTGGGTGGACGCCGGGGACGGAGTGATGGTCTCTACCAGCGTCTTTGAAGACCAGGCCGGGGCCGAAGAGTCGATCGAGCGGGCGGCGGACTTCGTAAGGGACAACCTGGCGTCGCTGCTCCCCAACCGTCCTCAGGTCACGGCCGGCATGGTTGTGGCTGCTGGGTAGCGACCTACGAAGGGTGCCGCTGAATCCCAGCCACCTCCACTCCGACGACCTGGCCCTTCACGAAACTCCGGCCAGAGCCGTGAAAACGGCCAATGCTGCTCCTCGTTCCCCACTCGGTTGCTGCCGTAACGACGACCGGGGGCGGCCCGACTGCAGCTCGCTAGCCGGTCACCTGTTTCGAGGGCAGCCGGGTGCTCTGACGCAATCGGAAATGAGGCGACGACGGGGTCGTGCGGGAGTAAGCGGGATTGACCTACCCCTGGCCCGCGCGGGGGCGGGCGCTGGGGGCTGGGAGCAGGCGTGGGACCGTGCGGACGTACACGACCATGCCGATCACCTCGACGAGGGTCTGGGTGACCACGACAACTGCGGCGACGGCCAGGGTGTCAGGCAGCGCCAGGGCGAGGGGGAGGACAACGAGGGAATTGCGGGTCGCGCCGGTGAACACGATGGCCCGCCCGTCGGCGCTCCATGGCTTCGAC
Organism: Streptomyces brevispora; assembly: GCF_007829885.1. NCBI lineage: Bacteria > Bacillati > Actinomycetota > Actinomycetes > Kitasatosporales > Streptomycetaceae > Streptomyces > Streptomyces brevispora. Next base: position 2,441,050 of record NZ_VIWW01000001.1, on the reverse strand, counting down.
CAGGCCGGATGGCAGCGACAACGTACGTGCTCCTTGCTCAGGGACATGGCGAGGTGGGGGGAAGAGCTCCTGGCCGCAGAGGCACGGAACCGAGGTGTGGGCGGTCGAGGGTCACGCCGGGGTGTGGGCGGGGACCAGGGCGAGGAAGGCGTAGTGCGGGTCGCAGCGGTCCTCACGGTCGGGCAGCTCGTCCAGATGCTCCACTGCCTGGTGGAGGGAGGCGGTGAACGCGGCCAGCTCGACTGCCCGTCGCTCGGCCTCCGCGATCCGGGCCACGACCCGCTCGCGCAGGTCGGCCTTCACCTCCTGGCAGGCCCTCGCCTGCCACACCCCGAGCAGTTCGGCGATCTCCTCCAGCGGCAGGCCCAAGTGCTTGGCCGCCCCCCGATGAACGCGAGGCGGTCGACCGCGTCCTGCCCGTACAGGCGGTAGCCGGCCGGGGTCCGCTCGGCGGGCAGCAGACCGGCCGTCTCGTAGAAACGCAGGGTGGTCGCCGGGACACCGCTGCGTTCGGCGAGCTGGGAGATCCGCATCGTGCTCATCGGGCGACCGTAAACCTTCACCTCGACTCGAAGGTCAAGCCCGGCGGCCCCCGCCCGTGATCTTCAACGGGTCCCCCGACGCCTTGCAGCCACACCCGTCCCCGCCCATGGTCTTCGTCGAGGAGGAGCAGGAACAGGAGCCACGACGCCGGCCGAGCCACCAGGTCCCGGCCGCGAGTACCGAAAGGACGAGGGCGACAGGAGGCAGCCAGCCCACCACCGCCCCGGCGCCTGCGCCGACGACCCCGGCCGTGATCAGGACCGGAAGCGCGCAGCACGCCACGCAGGCCAGAGCGGCCAGGCCGCTCAGGGCCTTCGGCGCCCGGTGAGCGCGCGGATCAGCAACAGGGTCCGGCATGACGCTTCTCCTCGGCAAGGTCGGTGAAGGGGATGGGGCAGCAGGGGCTTCCGGCGCAGACGGCCAGGTCGTCGCACCCGGCTTCGACTGCCGCGGCCAGGGCGGTGCGGATGGTGGTGAGATCGGTGATCTTCGCGTCGACTTCGGCGAGCTTGGCCGTGGCGTGGTCCTGGAGCCCCGCGACGGGGCGGCCGTGCCGATGGCGGCCCGCCTCCAGCAGCTCGGCAACCTCCTCCAGCGTGAACCCGAGTCGCTGCGCGGCCTTGATCACCCGCAGCGCGGTCACCGCTTCCTCGCCGTACAGGCGGTGACCGCCGTTACTGCGGTCCGGCTCGGCCAGCAGACCGCGCCGCTCGTAATAGCGCAGGGTCTGGACGTTCACCCCGGCCGCCTCTGCGACCTGCCCGCTGCGCAGCCCCGCGCTCACCGCCGGCCTCCGGCGGCGGTCCGTACGGCCAGGGCCTCCAGGACCACGGCGTGCTGCTGGTCCACCGCAATGTCCAGGCCGATCAGGTTCTCGCCCGGGGTGACGGTGAAGGCGAAGAACGAGCAGCAGCCGCCCTCCCGCTCCGCCAGATCCCGCACCTGCTCCTCGATGCCGGGTCCGCCGGCCAGGTCCAGGTGCAGCCGCAGCGGTCCCGGCCGCGACATCGAGGTCAGGTGCTCGGTGAACAGCTCATCCCACTCTGCGACCCGCAGGGGGCGTTCCTCGGTGGGCAGCGTGCAGGACTGCGGCACCCACGCCAGATCACTCATCGCGCTCACTCCCGTCGTCACGTCCCCAAAAAAGGGGGACACCTCCGACGGTAAACCTGTACCTAGGTACCGATTGCAAGTGTCCTGCGTGACCGACCAGGCCATAGACCGGGCCGGCGGCATACGGCCGCACCCGCGTCGCATCCGTCCGTAAGCCGGAGCACTGAGATGGGACGGGGCCTGTTCGACCCGTCGCCGCAACGCGGCACAATCGGCGCCAGCATCGTGCGGCAGGAAGGAATCGCAGTGCCCGCGCAGTTCACCCTCACTCCCATGCTTGCCGAACACGCCCAGCAGGTCCTGGCGATCTACCAGTCCGGGATCGATGAAGGCAACGCCACCTTCGAGACAGCCGCCCCCTCTTGGGAGGCGTTCGACAAATCGAGGCTGCCCAATCACCGCCTGGTCGCACTCACCCCCGATGCTGCCGTGGTCGGCTGGATCGCCGTCTCGGCTGTCTCTGCCCGCGCCGCATACGCCGGCGTGGTCGAGCATTCCGTCTACGTGCACCCGGACGCCCGCGGGCAGGGTATTGCTCGCGCTCTGCTGCACGCATTGATCGCGTCCACGGAGGCGTCCGGGATCTGGACCATCCAGTCGGGGATCTTTCCCGAGAACGCGGCCAGTCTCGCCTTGCACCAGCAGGCTGGGTTCCGCGTCATCGGGACTCGGGAACGCGTCGGCCGACTCCATGGCATATGGCGGGATGTGCAACTGATCGAACGCCGCAGCCATCACGTCAATTGAGCCGCCCCAGTCGCGCCGCAATCGAGTCCGTTACCGGAGGCGCCGGCTCGGATGCCTTCAGCGGCTGAGGAGTTCGGCGATCTCTGCGGTGGTGTCGCGGGCCGGGCGGCCGACGCCGATGAGGGTGGCGGAGGCGGGGCCGGTCCAGTCGCCGTAGCCGAGCAGGTGCAGGCGCGGTTCCCCGGCCGCCCGCGTGCCGTGCGTGGGGATGTGGCCGCGTGGTCCCCGAAGCCCCAGCGGGGCGAGGTGGGACAGGGCGGGGCGGAAGCCGGTGCACCAGATAACGGCGTCGGCTGTGGCCCGTGTGCCGTCCGCCCACTCGATGCCGTCGGCGGTGAGCCGGGTGAACATCGGGGACGCCTTGAGCAGTCCGGCATCCCGCGCCTCGCGAACGGGCGGGACAGCGACGATGTCGCCCAGTGAGGCGACGCCGCCGGTATCGGTGCGTCCTTCGTCCAGGGCGCGGCGCCGGGCGGTCGCGGCGTCGAACAGGGCCCGGCCGTCGATGTCGTCAGCGAGGAAGCGTGGCGGGCGCTGGGTGACCCAGGTCGGATCGACCCCGTCGTGGGTGGCGAGATCCGCGGCGATCTGCGCTCCGGAGTTCCCGCCGCCGACCACGACGACTCGCTGCCCGGAGAAGTCGGACGGTCTCCGGTAGCCGGTGGTGTGCAGCTGCCGGCCGGCGAAATCGTTCCGGCCGGGGGTGGCGGGCAGGAAGGGGCGCCACCAGGTGCCGGTCGCCGAGACCACGGCCCGGGCGGACCAGATGTCCTTGTCCGTCTCCACCCACAGCCGATCGCCGTCCCGGCGTACCTGCTGGACCCGGACCGGGCGGTGCACGGGCAGTTCGTAGCGCTGCTCGTAGTCGCTCAGGTACTCCACGACGTGCCCGGCGTCCGGGTACTCGTGGCCCGGCTGGGCCGGCATGATCCGGCCGGGCAGCGAGGAGAAGGCTGCCGGCGAGAACATGTGCAGGGAGTCCCAGGTGTGCTGCCAGGCCCCGCCGGGTGTGCCCTGCGCGTCCAGGATCACGAAGTCCAGCTTCTTGCGGCGCAGGTGGTATCCGGCGGCGAGCCCAGCTTGCCCGCCGCCGATCACCACCACGTCCGTCTGCCTGGTCACGGCGTCAGGACGCATCGCCTCAGGCGTCCTTTTGCGGGGTGGCGAGCGCTGAGGGGGCGAACTTCTTGCGCCAGGCCAGCGCGACGTACACCAGGCCGATCAGCACCGGAACTTCGATGAGCGGGCCGACGACGCCGGACAGGGCCTGGCCGGAGGTGACGCCGAAGGTGGCGATGGCGACGGCGATGGCCAGCTCGAAGTTGTTGCCCGCCGCGGTGAACGCCAGCGTCGCCGTGCGGTCGTAGGCCAGCCCCAGGCCCTTGCCGAGGAGGAACGTGCCGAAGAACATGATCGCGAAGTACACGAGGAGCGGCAGTGCGATGCGTACGACGTCCAGCGGCTGCGAGGTGATCGTCTTTCCCTGCAGGGCGAACAGGATGACGATCGTAAACAGCAGCCCGTACAGCGCCCAGGGGCCGATCTTCGGCAGGAACTTCTGCTCGTACTTCTCGCGGCCCATCTTCTGTTCGCCGATGCGGCGGGTGAGGAAGCCGGCCAGCAGCGGGATGCCGAGGAAGATGATGACGTTCAGCGCGATGTGCCACACCGACACGTCCAGGCCCTGGCCGTCGCCGAGGTTCATCCAGCGCGGCAGCAGGTCGAGGTAGAACCAGCCCAGCAGGCCGAACGCGAGTACCTGGAACACTGAGTTGAGTGCGACGAGGACGGCGGCGGCTTCGCGGTCGCCGCAGGCGAGGTCGTTCCAGATGATGACCATGGCGATGCAGCGGGCCAGGCCGACGATGATCAGGCCGGTGCGGTATTCGGGCAGGTCCGGCAGGAAGATCCACGCCAGCGCGAACATGACGGCGGGCCCGACGATCCAGTTGATGACCAGCGAGGAGACCATCAGTTTGCGGTCGCCGGTGACGCGGTCGAGCTTGTCGTAGCGGACCTTGGCCAGGACCGGGTACATCATCACGAGCAGGCCGAGCGCGATCGGCAGGGAGATCCCGCCGATCTCGATCTCCGCGAGCGCGTCGTTCATCCCCGGGATCAGGCGGCCCAGGCCGAGGCCGATGGCCATGGCGAGCAGGATCCACACTGCGAGGTAGCGGTCGAGGGTGGAGAGCTTCTTGACGATCGAATCGTCCCCACCGCCGACCGGAGCGGGTGAAGTGGTGGGCTCGGTGGACGTCACGGGCAGGCCCTCTTGTTCTCGGAAGCGGTACGCGCGGAGTCGGCCAGTGCCGCGAACTGCTCGGAGAGCCCGGCCAGGACCTCGGGCTTGAGCTTGTAGTAGGTGAAGCGACCGCAGGGCTCGGTCTCCACCACTCCGGCCTCGCGCAGGACCTTCATGTGGTTGGAGAGGTTGGTCTGCTTCGCGCCGGTCTCCTCGACCAGGTGCGTCGTACAGAGCGTCTCGCGCGCCAGCAGGGTCACGATCTGGAGGCGGAGCGGATCGCCCAGCACCCGGATCAGATCAGGATCGACTGAAGTCAGCATGCACTGATACTCTCACATCATCACCCGCTGATACCAGCGGGGGCTGAAGTCATTGGCGGGTGAGTTCCGCCGTGCGACGAGAGAGAACGATCATCATGGCCGACTCTTCCGGCAAGCCGTCCGTCCTGTTCGTCTGTGTCCACAATGCGGGCCGCTCCCAGATGGCGGCCGCCTGGCTGACCCATCTGGCCGGGGACCGGGTCGAGGTCCGTTCCGCCGGCTCGAATCCGGGCGCCGCCGTCAACCCCGCCGCCGTCGAGGCGATGGCCGAGGTCGGCATCGACATCTCCGCCGAGACCCCGAAGATCCTCACGATCGACGCGGTCCGCGAGTCCGACGTGTGCATCACGATGGGCTGCGGCGATACGTGCCCCGTCTTCCCCGGCAAGCGCTACCTCGACTGGAAGCTGGACGACCCGGCCGGTCAGGGCGTGGAAGCCGTCCGCCCCATCCGCGACGAGATCAAGACCCTGATTGAGGGCCTGATCAAGGAGATCGCCCCGGAGGTCACGGCGTGAGCGAGATACGTGACGTCGTCGTCATCGGGTCCGGCCCCGCCGGCTACACCGCCGCCCTCTACACTGCCCGCGCCCAGCTGCGGCCCGTCCTCTTCGGCAGCAGCGTCTTCGTCGGCGGCTCCCTGACCACCACCACCGAGGTCGAGAACTTCCCCGGCTTCCCCGACGGTGTCGACGGCCCCGACCTCATGGACAAGATGCGGGCCCAGGCCGAGAAGTTCGGCGCCGAGATGATCGACGACGACATCACCGACGTCGACCTCACCGGCCCCGTGAAACTCCTCACCGACTCCGCCGGCACCGTCCACCGAGCCAGGACGGTGATCGTCGCGACCGGCTCCGGCTACCGCAAGCTCGGCATACCCGGAGAAGAAGAACTTTCCGGCCGCGGTGTGTCCTGGTGCGCCACCTGCGATGGATTCTTCTTCCGGGACCGCGACATCGTCGTGGTTGGCGGCGGTGACACCGCCATGGAGGAGGCCACCTTCCTGACCCGCTTCGCGAAGTCTGTGACCGTCGTCCACCGCCGCTCCGCCCTGCGCGCCTCGAAGGTCATGCAGAACCGGGCTTTCGCCGACGACAAGATCTCCTTCGCCTTCGACACCGAGGTCGCCGAACTCAGACAGGACGGTCCCATGCTCGGCGGCATTCTCCTCCGGGACGTCTTCACCGGCGCCACACGCGATGTCGCGGCCACCGGGCTGTTCATCGCGATCGGGCACGACCCGCGTACCGACCTCTTCCGCGGTCAGCTCGATCTGGACGAGGAGGGATACCTCAAGGTCGCCGCACCCACCACCCGGACGAACATCCCCGGTGTCTTCGGCGCAGGCGACGTCGTGGACCACACGTACAGGCAGGCCATCACCGCAGCCGGCAGTGGCGCTTCGGCGGCTCTGGACGCCGAGCGCTACCTGTCCGCACTCACGGCCGGCGACCTGGCAGGCGCACCTGACGCGGCGAGACTGGACCTCAGCGAGGTGTCGCCCAGCGTGCTGTGAAGCGCGTACCTGGGGGCGTCGGCCGCGGGCATCGTCCTTCGCGTGGCTGATGCGACCGCGAAGGACAGCCTGCGGTCTCAGTCGAAGGCGAGCCCACGAAAGGCGTTGCGGATGTCCGTCAGGGGCTGGCGGTCGCGGGTGTAGTAGAGCTTGTTGGTCAGGAGCACTGCCCAACGTTGCTGACGGGGCGAGATCCACATGCCCGTGCCGGTGAAGCCGTAGTGGACCCAGATATCGTCGGTTGGGGTAGTTCCGGGCGCGGGGTGCCAGAACAGGCCGCGTACCGGCTGCAGGTCGCCGGTCTGGATGGTCAGGGATTCCGCGGTCCAGGCGGAGCCGAACCCTGCCCGGCTGGGCGCGTTGATGGGGTCGAGCATGTAGCGCAGGAAGGCGCAGAGGTCGTCCATGACGGTGAAGGCGCCGGCAATCCCGCACACTCCGCCCAGGAGCCGTGCGGAGAAGTCGTGGGCGATGCCCTTGAGGTGGGCGTCGGTCTCCGGGTCGAGTTCGGTCGGGGCGCATCGTGAGGCGGTCTCGGCGGGCAGCGGCCCGAAGCGGGTCGTATGCATGCCCAGCGGCTGCCACGTCCGCTGAGTCGCGAGCTCGTCGAGGCGTTGGCCGGCGAGATGCTCGGCGAGGTATCCGAGGATGAGAGCGGCTCGATCGGTGTACTCGACGGCCTCGCCGGGGGGACGGTGCAGGGCTTCGTGGAGGACTCCGTCACGAACGTCTTGTGGGTCCGTGCCGTAGAGGTTCTTGAGCTGGGCTCGCAGCGGAACGCCGGCCGTATGGGTCAGCAGTTGGCGGGCGGTTGCGCCCCCGAGCGGGTGCCCGTCGACTTCGGACCAGAAGGTGCCGAGTGGGATGTCGAGAGCGAGTTTGCCTTCCTCCCAGAGGGCGCCGATCGATGCCCACACCGCGAGGATCTTCGTCAGGCTGGCGGCATCGAAAATGGTGTCAGACCGCATCGGCGTACCGGGGTCGTCGGGGTCGAGCACTCCGGTGGAGCCGGAGGCTTGGATGCCGGCAGCGTCACCGACGGCCCATACGGCGCCTGGGTAGACCTTGTCGCGGACGCCTTCACTCAGGAGCTGTTCGATGCTGTCGGTGCGGTACGTCATGGTCTCCCTGTTCGCCGTGTGCATCCCGCCGGGTCAGCGTAGTGACGTGGGCGGGTCCGGTGGGCGATCGGCGTGGCGGCATTGTCTGCTGTGCGACGTTCATGTGAGCTGGCGGCCCAGGTCCGTCAGGGCTTGAGCGGTCGTCGAGAGCGGGTAGCGGGCGGCGTTCGCGTAGCCCGCCTGTCGGAGAGCGGGCAGCAGTCCCGGTGCGGTCCGCAGCCGGTTCAGGTAGCGGGCGAGTGCGGTGGACTGCGTGAAGTCGGTGGCCACTGCGGACCCTGCGAGGACCTCGGTGAGGCCGGGCACGGGTTGGTACAGGACAGGCAGGCCGCAGGCTTGGGCTTCCAGCGCGACCAGGCCCATGGCCTCCAGGGTGGTGGACGGCAGGACCAGCACGTCGTGTTCGGTGAAGGCTTTCCACAGCTGTGGACGGCGGAGCCAGCCGAGATACCGGGCCCGCACGCCGGCCCGCTGGAGCAGCGGGGTCAAGGCGCGGAACTGGGCTCTGGGGGCAGCGACGCTCAGCTCGACACCCGGAATGGGCGCCAGGCCGGTGATGAGGCGCGCGACCCCCTTCTCGGATGTCAGCCGTCCTGCGTACAGGACTCGCAGATGGCTGGTTGACGTGCGGGCGGGCCGGGCCGGTGGATCAGTGAGCAGATGGTCGGGGATGCCCCACGGGATGTGGACGACCTTGCGGCGGTCTGTTTGTAGGGCAAGTTTGAGCAGGTGATCGGCCATGGCACCGGTGGAGACCACGATTGCGTCGGCGGCCCTCGCTGTCTCGCGCAGCACCTGGAGCTGGTCGCGGTGGGCTTCGGCAAACAGCAGGTCGGTGCCGTGGACCATCGCGATCCTCGGGTGTGCCGGAAGTGCCCGGAGAAGCGCGGGGGTGGCGCCGAACGCGAGATGGTGCAGGTGCAGAACGCCGATCTGCGCTGGATCGATCGCGGTCACCAGGGCCCGGCGCAGCGCTGCGACGTAGCGACTGAAGCCAGCACCTTCCAGGCACTTCCCGGACACGGCGAGCAGGTTGAGGCCCGATGGGAGACGGGGCCTGGGGCGAGCAATGCTCAAGACCTGTGGATCGGACTCGGGAGGGGTGCCTCGCGGAACGCGGAGGGCGTACCTTCCCGAGTGATCGATTTCTGGTCATCGAGTAGGCCCGCGTTGCAGCGCGGGTCGGGAAGGCACGCCCGTGCTGAGCGTAGTCAACGAGGACGGCACCACCCAGAGCGGCTCCCTGATGGACGACATCGTCCGTGTGGGCGCCCGTCGGATGCTCGCCGCGGCCCTGGAAGCCGAAGTCAATCAGTACATAGCCGAGTTGGCGGGCGAGCGGGACGAGGTCGGCCGCCGTCTGGTGGTCCGTAACGGCCACCACCGCGAGCGGACGGTGACCACCGCCGCCGGGCCGATCGCGGTGAAGGCGCCGCGGGTGAACGACAAGCGGGTCGATGGCGAGACGGGCGAGCGCAAGCGGTTCTCGTCGAAGATCCTCGCCCCCTGGTGCCGGAAGTCCCCGAAGATCAGCGAGGTCCTGCCCCTGCTCTACCTGCACGGTCTGTCCTCCGGCGACTTCGTGCCCGCGATGGAGCAGTTCCTCGGCTCGGCCGCTGGGCTCTCGCCGGCCACGGTGACCCGGCTGACCAAGCAGTGGCGCGACGATCACGCCGCCTTCCAGGACCGGGACCTGTCCGGATCCGACTACGTGTACGTGTGGGCCGACGGCGTCCACCCCAAGGTCCGCCTCGGCCAGGCCCGCTCCTGCGTCCTGGTCCTCATGGGCGTGCGCACCGACGGCAGCAAGGAGCTGATCGCGCTCGCCGAGGGCCTGCGCGAGTCGACCGAGTCCTGGGCCGACCTCCTGCGGGACTGCCGCCGGCGCGGCATGCGCGATCCCGAGCTCGTCGTCGGCGACGGAGCCATGGGCCTGTGGCGGGCTCTGACCGAGGTGTTTCCGCAGGCCAAGCATCAAAGGTGCTGGGTTCACAAAACCCGGAACGTGGTCAACGCCCTGCCGAAGTCGGCACAGCCCGGCGCGAAGAAGGCACTGCAGGAGATCTACAACGCCGAGGACCGCGCTCACGCCGAGAAGGCGGTGAAGGACTTCGGGCGCGCCTACGGCGCGAAGTGGCCCAAGGCCGTCAAGAAGATTACCGACGACGTCGACGAACTCCTGGCGTTCTACGACTTCCCGGCCCAGCACTGGGTCCATCTGCGCACGACGAATCCGATCGAGTCGACCTTCAGCACGGTGAAGCTGCGGACCAAGGTCACCCGCGGCGCCGGCAGCCCGGCCGCGGCCCTGGCGATGGTGTTCAAGCTCGCCGAGTCCGCTCAGGCCCGCTGGCGCGCGATCACCGCACCCCACCTCGTTGCCCTCGTCCGCAACGGCGCCTGCTTCGAACGCGGCGTCCTGGTCGAGCGTGAGCAGGAGGCCGCGGCATGAGTGAGCGCGAGGAACGCCCCCTGCTGTTCCTGGACGTCGACTTTACCGACCGGCAAGCTCACCGGGACGCGCTCAACCTGGGACGATGCGTCGCGGTCGTGTCAGGGATGGGCCTGCTTCCTTCTCGGATGTCGGGCCGCAGCTAGGCACCCTGAGCCTCGCGGCCACCCGGCGTCACGGCATGCCCGCACCGTGACGCCCCGACTGCACACTGGGGGCGGGCTACGTCATCAACTCGATGTGCGGGTGCTCGGGCTCCGCCGGGCAGACGAACAGGTGCTGCCGGTAGCCGCTGCCTATCTGGACCCCGGTCGCGTTGTAGCCGCGGTGGCCGGGGTACGGTCCCGCGCCTGGGTGGGGGTACGGAGACCAGCTGTTCCCGGCGTCGTCCCCTTCCTCGAACGTGGCGACGGTCATCAGGACCTCCATGCCGGTGCCGCACTTGGAGCAGGGCTGCGGGCTGGGGTCGGTGGAGTTCCAAGCGGGCCAGCCGCCGACCTTCCAGCCAGGTGCGTTGGACAGCACACAGTCGTAGTACGTGTCCGGGTCCATGTCTTCCTCTGCTGCCTGCGGCACACTCCACTGCTTGAGCTGCTCCCGCAGTTCTTCGCTCAGCTCCAGATGGTCGGGGTACTCGGTGATCTGTTCCGGTTCGAGCACGCACGGTTCCGGTAGATAGCCGTCGAACTGCACTGCGGGCGGCTCGGGGGGCGTGTCGAGGATGTCGGTGACGGCGGCTGCGGAACGCCAGAAGAGCAGGGTCCTGGGCATGATCGGATGGTCGAAGGGGCACCACAGAACCTGCAGCAGGTCCTTGCCCTCCGGCGGGCTCAGATCGGGTACATCCCGTACGTACAGCTGCGCGACGGGCAGCATCGCTATGGGGCCGTCGTAGGTCCGGACCGCCAGGCTCACCGGATACGTCCGAGGGGGTCGGATCCGCTCGAGAGTCTCCCGTTCCTCCGGAGTCAGGTCCCGGCCGTGCGAGGCGGCGAAGATCCGTCGCTCCAGCCGCAGATCCGCCGGGGACTGAGCTGGGTTGATGCCATCCACCACATGCGGTTCCTCGCAGTGTGGCCACGGCTCCTCGGCGGGCCACAGCAGCGGCCCGCCGATCGAGCTGTCGTGCCACGTCGGCGCCCCAGGGCGGGGGTGCAGGCGGGTCGCCGTGCGGGCCAGCGGGACCAGTTGGGGAAAGACCGCGGCAACGTCGATCGGCCGTGGCGGAGTGACAGGAGTGACATTCATGGCCGCAATCTTGCCAATCGCCTCTGACAATGGCTCTCGTGGCCGCCCCACGAAGAGTTCCGGTACGGGCGCCACCCGGGAGAGCGCACCGCCGAACCGTTGCCATTCGCAGTCCTCGATCATTGGCTGCGGGCCACTCAAGGCTCCGCACGGTGATCCACAGGAATTGACAATTGCTCCCTGGGGCCTGCGGGCGCCAGCATGAAGGCCCGCGCGGGGATGAGGGGCTCGTCGCCGGTATAGAGGTCGAGGAAGAGTTCGACGCTGCCGCCGGGGCTACCCACAGGAAGGTCGAGGCAGGTAGCAGCCAGCGGGCCCGCGGTCGAGCGAACGACGGACTTCACAAAGCTCCTTGACGGATCTCTTCGTACAGGCGGGAGATGTCGATGCCGTTCGTCGCCGCGTACTTGGCTCGTTGTTGCTGGTAACTGGACGGGCTGCCGACGGTGGTGAGGAAGACGAGCTTGCCGAAGGTCATTCCCGGGTAGACGGGGGCGGGCCTGGCGACGCGGATCTCCAAGGTCCAGCGGATCGCGTGGCCCTGGTGGCCAAGCGGGGCGGAGACGTGGACCCAGATGCCGAGGGCGCCGATGGTGCGGTTCCCGTTGAGTAGTTGTGCGTACGTTTCCGAGCCGGTCGTCTCCAGAGTGATGCCGAGGTAGAGCACTCCGGGTTTCAGGACCAAACCGGTCGTGGGGATGGGGTGTTCGGTGAAGGTGGTGCGGGAGGCGGCGTCGAGGTCGCCGTCACAGATGCGGATCGTGTCGCCCAGCCGCCAGTCGTAGGAGTTGGGTGAGATCCGCTCGGGCTCATAGGGGGAGATGGTGATCTCTCCCGTGCTGACGGCAGCGGCGATGGCTGAGCCCGTGACGATCACGAGGCGACCGCCTGGATGGGCGGGGTGTCCTGCCAGTAGCGGGAGGGCTGGGGGCCGGCGGCTCCCTGGTACTTGCCGCGGTACAGGTCGACGTCGCCGGTGGAGACGAAGAACATGATCTGCCCGATCTTCATGCCCGCGTACACCCGCAGCGGGCGGATGGGCGAGAGCATCAAGGTCCACTGACCGTGGAAGCCGATGTCGCCGATCGGCGCGGTGATCTCGACGAACAGGCCGAGGCGTCCGACCGAGGAGCGGCCGAAGAGCAGGGGGACGAAGATGTCCGAGCCGACCTCCTCCACGGTGTGGCCGAGGTACAGCTCGCCGGGCTGCAGGACGTATCCGTCCTCGCCGATCAGGATCGAGCGCGTGGGATTGGTCTGGTGGGCGTCGATCACCTTGGCGGCATACGTCAGCAAGGTCGGACCGAGGCGGACGTTGTAGCTGTTGGGGTTCGTCTGGTCCGGGGTGAAGGGGGTGATCCGTAAGCGTCCGTTGGCCACGGCAGCCTTGATCTCAGGTCCGGTGAGGATCATTACTGGCCTCCTTCTTGAGGGACTGCGGAGCTGGCGAGCGAGGTGGTCAGGACATGGCGCACGGCTTGACGAAGCCGTACGCCTGCTTGATGAGTACGCCCGCCGAGGTGGCTGTCGGCGAGGTAGTCGGTGGTCAGCACGGTTCGGATCGCCGGGGGAAGAGACGCAGGGGCGACGATCAGGGGGCCGACGAGTTCGGTGAGGTGGTCGAGCAGCTTGCCGTGGTCCTGGACGTGCTGCTCGGGGAGGAACGCGTGCACGAGCTGGTTACCGAAGGGCTCGATGGCCAGCAGGTCGCCGAGGGTCAGCGTGGCGCCGAGTTGCACCGGACGCAGGGCGGTCTCGTTGAGGATGACCGCGTCAGCGCCGAGGCCGGAGTGCAGTCGACCGGCGATCTCTTCGAGCAGTCTGCGGCGATCCAAGGGCGCATCTCGGAGGCGCTCGTCCACAGCGCCGATGGGGCTTCTCAGTCGCAGTCCGATGGCTGAGATCTTCTCCATCAGCGAGGTGAGTTCGCGAGGAACGGAATGAGCGTCGGGGAAGCACTCGATGCGGGCGCCCCAGCCGCTGCCGACAGGCTCGGCTGCGGCGTATCCGGCACCGAGTTCGCGGCCCTTGACCACGAGGGTGTCGCCGACATGCGCGGGGCCGAAGCTGTTGCTGTGGCAGTGCCCGGCGAAGATGACATCGGCGCGCGGGCAGGCTGCGGCCAGCTTCAGGTCCTCCTCGAAGCCGGAGTGGGACAGCACCATCCACGAGTCAGCCCTGTGGTGGTTCTCCTGCATCACTTCGTGCAGAGCCTGGGCCGGGTTGCTGATGCGGTGGCCGGCGCGCTGGTCGGCAGGGATGGCGTTGAACGCCTGTGGCCCCATCACCGCGGTGACAGCGACCCGTCGTCCTCCGATGTCCCGGATGCGCACGCGGTCGAAGAGCGGCGTGCCGCAGTCGTCGGTCGTGTTCGCGCACACCGTCATCCGGTGCAGCCGCGGCTCGAAGTAGTGCGGCCACCCGTGGTTTCCGGGCGCGAGCAGGTCGTACAGAGTGGTGAGGACTTCGCGCTCGATGCCTCCCTCGCCGAGGTGGTAGTAGCCGCTCCCCTCGAAGAAGTCTCCGCAGTCCACGATCAGGCTGTCGGGCCTCGCAGCGTGGAGGTGGGTGAGCATCGGAGCGGCCGAGTCGAAGGCGGAGTGGACGTCGGTGGTCGCGATGATTTGCCGTAGTTGCCGGCTCAAGCCTACGCGGCCGGTGCCCACTTGAAAGGCATCCAGGAGAGTCGGTCATTCCTCGATCACGTCGGGCAGGGGGACGCGAGTCTCCTCCCTGAGGCGGATCTGGCGATCGCCACGGCCGCAGCCCGACTTGTGCCGCATGCACGCGCCCTCCTAGGGCGCCGCCCCGGAGGCACTAGCCGAGGTAGACAAGGTTGCGAAACCGGATCGGAGTCCGTGCCGGATGGTGCTGATCCGTCGGGAGAAATAGCGGAGCCTGGCGGCCCGTCCGCTCACGCACCGCTCACGCACCGCTCACGCACCGCTCACGCACCGCTCACGCAAACGGCCCCGGACGAGAAGTCCGAGGCCGAGTAGAGCGCCTTCCTGGGGGAGAAACCCCAGGTCAGCGGCTTATTGCGTTGTGCCCCCGGCAGGATTCGAACCTGCGACACCCGCTTTAGGAGAGCGGTGCTCTATCCCCTGAGCTACGAAGGCGCCGCGGCGTAGGCGCACCAAGGCGACCGACGACCGGCCAGGACAGCGTAGCGGATCCGGGGAGGTGGAGGGCTTCCGCACGGGTTTAAACGGCGCAGGATGCGGGCGGCGTGTCGGTTTGGTGACCTGCCGTGTGACGGGGCGAGCCGCGGGGCAGGGCTGCCGGATGTTCTCTCCGCCATTGAAGCGCCGACGATCATCGCGTCATGCCCGCTTGCGTTGGTCAGGCTGATGGAGCCCTTGACGACCGCCGAACTGGGCGGGGACATCACACGTCCGCACCCGCTCGCCTGTGACCCGTGAGTGCATCGGATCGCGAGCGTCGCCACGGGCTCATCGGTGGCATCGGCGGCAGCGCCGTGATCGGCCGGACGATGATCAGCGTGGACGATGGAGCGGCAAGCGCTGCCGGCGGAGCGGGCCGAGCGCGATGCGGCGTCGTGGCCCCTGGCATCTGTTGATCCGGCCCGAGGGGAGCGGATCCGGCTGGACCGGCCCGTCGCCCACCGCTGAGCTGTGACCGGTTGACGACGACCGGCCACGTCGGCCGCAACGCGAGCGGTTTGTGCCTCTGGACGGCGTCGCCGGACCTCCTCTGGTCAGGAGCCCGCGAGTTTGAGGACGAGCGACAAGTAGAGGCAAATGGAGATCACCTGCAGGAGGAGGGTGATTGCGGTGTGGAGTGTGCGATGCCATCGGTCCCCCAGGCCGAGATGAGCCCGAGCGGCCAGGCTGACATGTGGCCCACCGTGCACGTCAGCATTGGTGCGCTGCAGGGCACGCACCAGAGCCCGCTGGCTTCTGACCGAGGTGAGGCCTATGCGCACACCGTTGCTGTCACGCACCACGACAGTGTGAGAAGCCCTGCCGCCGCGGCTGACGCTGGTGTGCAGCCGGACACCTCTGATGCGCGTGAGATCCACGGACCGCACACCGGTCAGCGTTCGGGCGGTCACACGTGACATCGAACACCGGACCAGCCCGGTTTCCTCGCACAGCACCTGCAACAGGAGGAAGCCGACGAGTCCTCCGGTCAGGGCGCAGATCACGGACGCACCGACGGGAATCAGATCTGCCAAAGCGAGCAGTCGCGCAACAAAGGGCGAAAGTATGAGAAAAGCAGCGCCGGAGCCCACGATCCGCGCCCGAGACCGGACCATGGATGGCGTCATCTCGGTGGAGTGCACGGGAACAGCGTAAGGGGAGGTCGGCATCCGGCCCTCTGCGCACGCGTCACCCGGTTTGCGCGACAGGCAGCCGGTGCACCGGGGTCGGGGACGTATGGCTTGCCTGCAACCGCAACCGCAACCGCAGGCAACCACAGTCGTCGAGAGGGGCGTTGCCCGTGCCTGGGCCCGGTCGCAAGGGATTCACCTACCCGCCCGTGGCACATCCCGGCCGGTGTCATCAACACGTAGCGGCAGGAAACCTGCAATCGACCGGAAGTCGGGCGGAACTTCCTTTCTTGATCGCCCGGCCAGGTGAGGCGCAAACTGTTCTCGCAGGATCTCCTGCCGACGAGATTGAGGGAGGGGCAGATGCGGCATGTGCCCGTGTTCCGGTGGGTGCTGTCACTCGGCCTGGTGCTGATCGGATGCTCGTTGGGTCTGTTCCTGGCGACTCCGGACCTTCCCGAACTTCGGCAGATCGACCTGACCGTGCTCGACGAGAAGCCTGACGGGGCCTGCACGGTCAGGTGGACGGACCCCTTCGAGCACCGCGAGCGCGAAGCGCCGTACCTGTGCGAAGCCGAACGGGACGCGATCCTCAAAGCGCCGTACTTCGACACGGACAGCGGCTTCGGCTGGGACACCGGATTCGTGGTCGCTGAAGGTTCGGACAAGGGCGAGCTGTACTCGCTGGAGGAGGACAGCGACGCCGATGCGCGGATCTGGCTCTCCGACAGACTGCTGGTGGCCGGGGTGTTCCTGACGATCGTCGGCGTCGTCGGCGGGAACATTCGCGCCCTGTCCCGGACGCGTGGCGCGAACCCGGAGGTCGTCCGCCGGGCGCGACGGCTGTCGGAGGCCGCCGGGCTGGTGGCCCAGGACCATCTGCGGGCCGTGGAAGCGGTACGCATGGCCTGGGCCCCTCTGCACCGTGAGCTGTTGGACGCGGATCCCGCGGATCCGAGGCGCGTCGGGGCGGGGCGGGGTGCTGTCGAGGAGAGGGTCGCCGTTGCGCGGCGGATCGCCGGCGAAGTGGGCGAGGCCGTGGCGGTGCGGCTGGATGCGGACCGGCCCGAGCCCCGGACCACGGCACTGATCGTCGCGCTGCGGGTGCTGGTGGAGGCCGGGCCACGGGCGAGGAATGCGGCGGAGGAGGGAGGGGAACTGGCCGCACGGCTGGAGCCGTTGCTGTTCGACGCCGCACCTGCCGCAGGGCGCAGGAGCCTGCTGGGTGCGGGACGGTCGCAGCGTCGGCGCGCCTTGGCCGCCGTGGCTGCACTTCGCCCGCTGTTGGACAAGGCGGAACGGGAAGGCAGAGTCCAGCAGTTCGCGCAGGTCTCGGTCGACCTGCTGCGCGGGCCTGGCAGCGATCCGACCGGGCTGTCCGCCTGGGTGGACTTCGAGAGTCGGTCCGCGGAGTACTACGGCCGGCTTGCGGAGGTTACGGGCCGCAGCCTCTCGGCGGGAGAGGGATCCCTCGAGCTGATCCCTCGAGCTGATCCCACGAGCTGATCCCACGAGCTGATCCCACGAGCTGATCCCACGAGCTGATCCCACGAGCTGGTTCCGCGAGCTGGTTCCGCGAGCCGATCCCCTGAGCCGATCTCACGAGCTGCTCCCACGAGAGTTGGGTGACGTTCCGTGTTGTCCCGCAGTTGATTGAGTGTGACGTGGGTCACTGGAACTGGCGGGGTCAGGCGGACAAGACAAGACGTGAACTACTCGATGCATGTCCGCATTCGCGCGGGGGACCCTGATGCCTTCAGGGAGCTTTTCCGTGACTACGCACAGCTGGTCTACCGCCACGCCGTGCGCAGTACGGGGAATTGGGCCATGTCTGAGGATGTTGTATCGCTCACCTTCCTGGAGGCGTGGCGGCTGCGGGAGAAGTTGCGGGACGAAGGCGAGAGCCCGCGGCCATGGCTGATGGGGATCGCGGTCAATGTGCTGCGCAATACGGGGCGTGCGGCCCGGCGCCATGACAGGGCGTTGGCCCGGCTGCCCCTGCGAGACGTACTGCCGGACTTCGCCGACGAGTTGGTCGGGCGGATAGCGGATTCCGAGGAGTTGGCTGCGGCGAAGGTCGCGCTGGGGATGCTGCGGAGGTCCGAGCGTGAGGTGTTCGCGCTGTGCGTCTGGTCAGGTCTCGGATACGCGGAGGCCGCCGAGGCGCTGGGGGTGCCGGTCGGGACGGTGAGATCGAGGCTGTCGCGGGCGCGGACCCGGCTGCGCAAGCTCACGGAGGGGGAGTTGCGGCGCTCGCGAATCAAGGTGGAACCGGTCGTGGTGCGCGGACAAGTACAGGGTGACCGCATCGCGGCGGTCCGGTCGAACGAGGAGAGTGGCCGATGATTCGCACCCCCTGGCGGCGGCGAGAGCCGCTCGACCATGCGGAGCTGGCTCGGCTGTTGCCGGGGCCGGGCGATCCGGAGCTGCCTCAAGACCGCCTGACCATGCTTGAGGAGCACTTGATGAACGAGATCCAGCAGCACCAGGCGAGGCCGCAAATGGAGTTGCGGCAGTTCCCGGTGTTCTCGCCGCCGCCTCCGGTGGTGGAGCGTCGGTCCCGTCGCAAGGTCGCGTTGATCGGTGCGGCGGTGGCGGTAGTCGTGCTAGCCGGTGTGGTGGGCGTCGGCCGGCTCGGGCTCGGGCAGGAGGACGGGGCGCAGGCCCTGGTGCCCGCCCCTGTCGTGCGGGTGGTGCCGGGGACGACGCAGGGGCTGGGCGGCGCTGTGGACCGGATCTCGGCGGCGGCCGGCAAGGAGGCGCTGCTGGAGCCGGAACCGGGGCAGTTCATCTACGTCAAGAGTCAGGTGTCATGGCTCTCTCTGGAACACAACGTCAGCACCGGCGAGAAGAAGACATGGGTGCAGAAGCTGCACCCGCGCGAGGTGTGGATGTCGCCGAACGGACGCAAGGGCTGGCTGATCGAGGCGGGCAACGGCACCACCTCGACGGAGGGCATGGATCTGGACAGCGACGTCGAGCCCCATCTGTCCGCGCCCAGCTACAACTACCTCAAGGCCTTGCCCGCGGACCCGGACGCGCTGCTGAAGAAGATCTATGCCGAGACCGGGGAACTGGGCAATGGAAGGAACCAGGAGGCATTCACCGCCATCGGTGATCTGGTGGCGGAGCAGTTGATGCCCGCCCAGCTGACCGCAGCGCTGTACCGGGCTGCCGCGAAGATTCCGGGCGTGGTGCTGGTGGACGAGGCGAAGGACGCGGTGGGGCGGCGCGGAATCGCCATAGCGCGGGTCGACGAGGAGGCGGGCGAGCGTACGGAGTGGATCTTCGACGCAAAGTCGTACGACTACCTTGGCGCGCGCACCGTCCAGATCCGGGAGGCCGAGGGAATAGCGGCGGGCACGGTCACCGCGCGGACCGCGATCACCCAGCGAGCCGTGGTCGACGAGATGAAGGCACTGCCGGGGACAGGCAAGGCCTGAGGCGAGGAGAGCGAGAGGGGCGGGGTTGGGGCGGGGGCAGGGAGATGGAGGTAGACGTGCGACACAGGTGAGGCGCAAGGGGGGATGCTGGCCGGGTGCCGGGTGCCGGGTGCCGGGTGCCGGGTGCCGGGTGCCGGGTGCCGGGTGCCGGGCGATGCCTTGACGGAGGGCAGGCGTGGGCATAGCGTCACGAAGGCCCTGAGCAAGCGCTTAGAAAGGTCGTTCGTGCCGCACACCGACCCGACCCCAGCCACACCCGCTCCAGAGCCCGCCGGAGGGGCGGGAGAGCCCGCTCTGCCGGCCTCAGCGGCCTCAGCGGCCGAGGTCGCCACAGCTGCGATCGCTGCCCGGGTGGAGACCGCACTGACCGGACCGGGGGGCCCGTTCGCCGTCGTGCGTGCTGAGGACGGGCCGGAGGCGGGCTCGCTCGTGTACGCGGACGGGCCCAGGACTCTCCGTGAGTTCGTGGAGACCACTTGGGCGTTCGGGGACCAGCCGTTCCTGATCGCGGCGGAGCGCAGCTATTCGTACGCCGAGTTCTTCGCCGCGGCCTCCGCGCTGGCGTGCCGGCTGAGTGACACGTACGGGCTCCGGGCGGGCGACCGGGCCGTGGTGGCGATGCGTAATCACCCTGAGTGGCAGATCGCGTTCTGGGCGGTCCAGCTGGCCGGCCTGGTCGCCGTCCCGCTGAACGCCTGGTGGACCGAGGACGAGCTCACCTACGCGCTCGACGACTCCGGACCGCGGGTCCTCCTGGTCGACGGGGAACGGATGCCGCGGGTCGCGGCCTGGGCCCGTAGGTCCGAGGCCCGCGTGATCGTCTTTCACGACGAGGCCCGCGGGGCCCGCGAGGCCCGCGAGGTGGAGGTGCCGGGCGGGGTCGAGTGGTACGAGGACCTGCCCGCCCCCGATCCGTTCGCCGCGCCGCCGGAGGTCGATATCCGGCCGGAGGACGACGCGACGATCATCTACACCTCCGGCACCACCGGCAGGCCCAAGGGGGCCGTCGCCACGCAACTCGCTCAGGCGGGCGCCGCGCGCAACCCGCGGTTCCACGCGGCGGCATCCGCACTCAGCCGGGGGATCATCCCGGGACAGGGGCCCGCGCCCGTCACGCTGCTGACGTTTCCGTTCTTCCACGTCGCCGCGTTCACCAGCGTCTACGCCACGATGTCGGCGGGCGGCGCCCTCGTCCTGATGCGCAAGTGGGACGCGGAGGAGGCGCTGCGGCTGATCCGCGAGCACCGGGTGACGCAATACGCCGGAGTGCCGGCCACCGCGCTTCAGCTGCTCGCCGAGGCCATCCAGGAGGGTGACGTGCTGGAGAGCCTCCAGATGCTCAGCACGGGCGGGGCGGCCGCCCCGCCGGATCTGGTCGCTCGCCTGACCGCCCGATACGGCGAGCGGATCGAGCCGCGCAACGGGTACGGACTGACCGAGACCAGCGGTGGCGTCATGGCGAATTTCGGCGCCGACTACCGGCTGCACCCGGGCAGCGTCGGCCGCCCGACCCCCACCACGGAGGTGCGGATCGCCGATCCGGCGGGGGAGGCGCTGCCCGAGGGCGAGGTCGGCGAGCTGTGGCTGCGCGGCCAGGCACTGGTCCGGGGCTACTGGCAGGACGAGGCGGCGACGGCGCAGGCGTTCACCGGTGGCTGGTTCCGTACCGGAGACCTTGCCGTGGTCCACGAAGGGCGGGTCAGTGTCGTCGACCGGATCAAGGACATGGTGCTCCGCGGCGGTGAGAACGTGTACTGCATCGAGGTCGAGGCGGTGCTGCACGACCACCCGGATGTCGAGGACGCGGCGGTCCTGGGGGTGGCCCACCCGGTGCTGGGCGAGGAGGTCGCCGCGGTGGTCCGGCTCCGTCCCGGTGCCGTCGCCACGACCGAGGAGCTGCGGGTGCATGTGCGGCGGAGCCTGGCCGCGTTCAAGGTCCCGGCCCATGTGCTGGTGTCCGGTGAGCCACTGCCGCGCAACGCCACCGGGAAGCTCCTCAAGCGGGAACTGCGCGGCCTGGTCGAACAGGAGCTGCGCGGTCCGGTCGAGCGGGAGCTGCGCGGGGACGGTGGAGCAGGGGGCGCGGGCGGTCAGGGGCGAGTTATTCGTACCCGGTAGTTCCCCTTGGCGTCCTTGTCGACCACCGATATGTGTATCCCGCTGGCCCGGTCGGTGAAGGTCTGGCCGGGCTGGAACGGGGCGTCGGAGAGCTCGGCGTGCACATTGGGCAGCCGGGTGCAGCCGCTGCTGTCCTTGGTGCTGTCCGCGACGGAAATGGGTCCCTGGCCGGTGTCGACGTCCGAGCTCACCTTGTAGATCAGTACGCCGGGCCGGCAGACCGCCTGGTCGTTGCCCGCCTGGGTTCGTACCTCCACCGCGTAGCCGGACTCCGCGGTCAGCGGCACGAACGCCAGCTTCATGCCGCCGCGGGTGGCCAGCGGTTCGAGGACGTGGTCGCTGGTGCCGGGCCGGGAGGCACAGCTGATCTGGCTGTTGTCCAGCCAGCCGAGCTTCCACTTGTGCCAGCCCAGCAGGTCGTTATTGGCGCCCCAGTCCTCGGACATGATGTCCCAGTGCCCGACCGAGCCGCCGCCCTCCATCGTGTAGAGGTCGGGCAGGCCGAACACATGGCCGTTCTCGTGCGGCAGGACGCGGTATCCGGTCTGGGCGTACGACCCCGAGCCGTCGTCCTGGCGGCTGTAGACGAAGGACGCGTTGGCGAGCGGCACGCCGTCCGCGTACGGGGCGTCGTTGTTGCCCGAGAAGGTCACGGACAGCACGGTGTCCAGGGCGGAGGGCCCGGCGTTCGGGCTGACGATAATGTTGACCAGGTCGTATGCGCTGAAGTTCACCTTCGGGTCGGCGGTGGCGACGATGTCCTGGACGAGGTGGCGGTAGCCCGGTTCGTACGGTGATCCGCGCTCGATCCCGTATCCCGAGAACGGCAGTGGCATCCGCAGCCAGGTCTTCACCGGGGCTTCCGGCACATAGGTGAGCCGCCCGTACGAGCTGGTGCGGAACCAGTCGGTGGTCTGCGGGAAGAATTCGGCGAGCCGGTCCATGGCCGGCTCCGTTCCGGGCGCGTCCGGGAAGTCGACCATCAGATTGAGCGCATGGATCTGACCGGTGGAGCGGGCGTAGCCCGGCTGTGTCGGCATGCCCTCCGACATCTGCACGCCCATGGTCGACGATATCCGGCACGGGCCGAGACCGGCCGATCCGGTACTGGCCACCGGTCCCGCGGAGGCCCGGCTGGGCGGCGGGAGCGAGTTGCTGGCCGAGGCCAGCGCCGCGATGACCAGGGCTGTTGCCGCGCCAAGGATGACCGGGTGGCGGTGCCTGCGTATCCGGTGGCGAGGCTGATGCATAGAGGCGCCTTCGGGGCCGCGGCAGCCGGCCGACCCTGGCTGCGCTCTGGCGATCAGCCTGTGGCGGGTGGCGCGGCGCCGCGCGTTGGGTGCGCCGAAGGGGTGGGATTTTCCCGCCCCGGCAGGACGTGACGCAGGTCACATTTGGTCGGGAAATATCCGGGGAGCCTCTCCCCGTTTGCACCGGTGTCCCTGCGAAACGGGGAGGCGGTCCCCGGTTACGGGGAGGGGTCGCCCGAGTAACACACGTACGAACAGCACGGGCCGGAAGGCCGGGAAGAGAAGGAGCGCCGTCGTGGACACCGTCGCCCGCACCGCCGCCGGAAACGCGCAGCCGCGTACGCCCCGCCCGCGGGCCGATGCGATGCGCAACCGGGAGCGGATCGTGACGGCCGCGCGCGAGATGTTCGTCGAGTTCGGGCCGGATGTGCCGCTCGACGAGGTCGCCCGCCGCGCAGGCGTCGGCAACGCCACGCTCTACCGGAACTTCCCCGACCGGGCGGCACTGACCCATGAGGTCGTCCTCGCGGTCACCTCCCGCACCACCGACCGCGCCGAGGAAGCCGCGAACGACGGGGGAGACCCGTTCGTCGCGCTCAGCCGCTTCGTGCACGCGGCGGCCGACGAACGGATCGGGGCGCTGTGCCCGATGCTGTCCGGCGGCTTCGACAAGGACCACCCCGAACTGCTCGCCGAGCGGCGGCGCCTCGAAGAGGCCGTCGAAGGACTCGTCGGGCGCGCCATGTCCGCGGGGCGCCTGCGTGCCGACATCGCCGTCGGTGACGTACTGGTCGCCCTCTCCCAGCTCACCCGGCCGCTGCCCGGCATCGCCTGCATGGACATCGACCGGTTCACCCACCGCCACATCCAGCTGTTCCTGGACGGACTGGAGGCCCCGGCCCGGTCCCGACTGCCCGGAACCGCAGCGACCTTGGAGGATCTGCGGCGCCGGACATGACCACCGCGCCGGGCTCCTGAGAGGGGTGCCCGGCCGACGCGTCCGCCACGCCTCGACCACCCCTTTCTTCCCGACGCACGCCCGACGTACAGCAGACGCACGCCCGACGTACGCCTGACTCTCGTCCGACTCCCGCTTTCGCTGAGCTGCACCCAGCGAGCCGCACCCAGCTTCTTCGAGCTTTCACCGCATCCACGGTTCACGACTTCGCGCGCCCGAGCGCGCCCTTAGGTGGCTACTCCCATGTCAAAAACAGCTGATGTCCGACTCCCTGATCCGAGTCGCTGGAAGGCGCTGGCGTTCATCGCTCTCGCTCAGTTGATGGTCGTGCTCGATGCCACGATCGTGAACATCGCGCTGCCGCACGCCCAGACGGACCTTGGCATCACGGATGCCAACAAGCAGTGGGTCATTACGGCATACGCCCTCGCCTTCGGCGGACTGCTGCTCTTCGGAGGACGGATCGCCGACCTCTGGGGCCGCAAGCGCACCTTCGTCGTCGGCCTGATCGGCTTCGCGCTGGCCTCGGCGCTCGGCGGAGCGGCGCAGAACCAGGGCATGCTCTTCGGGTCGCGCGCACTCCAGGGTGTGTTCGGCGCCCTGCTCGCCCCCGCGGCCCTCTCGCTGCTCGCGGTGATGTTCACCGACGCCAAGGAGCGTGCCAAGGCGTTCGGCATCTACGGTGCGATCGCCGGTGGTGGCGGCGCCGTCGGCCTGATCCTCGGCGGCTTCCTCACCCAGGCGCTGAACTGGCGCTGGACGTTCTTCGTCAACATCCCGTTCGCGATCGTCGCCGCCGTCGGCGCGTACTTCGTGATCCGTGAGCCGGCCGGTGGCCGCAACCGTTCCTCGCTCGACATACCGGGCGTCGTCCTGTCCGCGCTGGGTCTGGTCTCGCTGGTGTACGGATTCACCCGCGTCGAGTCCAGCGGCTGGTCGGACACGCTGACGATCGGTACGTTCGTCGCCTCCGCCGTGCTGCTGCTGGCCTTCGTCCTGACCGAGTCCAGGGTCAAGTCGCCGCTGCTCCCGCTGCGCGTCGTGATGGACCGCAACCGCGGTGGCGTCTACCTCTCGCTGGGCCTGGCCATCATCGCGATGTTCGGTCTGTTCCTCTTCCTCACGTACTACCTGCAGGTCGTCCAGGGCTTCTCGCCGATCAAGACCGGCTTCGCCTTCCTCCCGATGATCGCGGGAATGATCACCGGTTCGACGCAGATCGGTGCCCGGCTGATGACCCGGGTCCCGGCCCGCATGCTGATGGGTCCCGGCTTCCTGACCGCCGCCGTCGGCATGCTGTTGCTCACGCAGTTGGAGATCGACTCGTCCTACGCGGCGGTCATCCTGCCGGGTCAGCTCCTGCTGGGTCTGGGTATGGGTACGGCGTTCATGCCCGCCATGTCGCTGGCCACGCACGGTATCGAGCCGCGTGACGCGGGTGTCGCCTCCGCGATGGTCAACACCTCGCAGCAGGTCGGCGGTGCGATCGGTACGGCGCTGCTCAACACCATCGCCGCCTCGGCCGCCACGGCGTACGCCACCTCGCACGCCGCGCTCGGTGCCACCGACCCGGAGCTGCTGAAGCTCCAGTCGATGGTGCACGGCTTCACCGGCGCCATCTGGTGGGCCGTCGGCATCCTGGTGGTGGCCTCCGCGATCGCGGTGACCTTCATCAACGCCGGCCGCCCCTCGTCGATCACGACATCCGGTGGTTCCGGTTCCGGTTCCGCCGACGGTGCCGAGGACGAGCTCAAGATCCCCGTCGTCGCCCACTGAGCCGACCCGGCGCGACGTGAAGCGAACTCTGCCCCGGTTCCGTTCGACGGAGCCGGGGCAGAGGTGCGTGCGGTGGGTGGCGGGTCAGCGGAGCCAGGGGAGGTCCGCGTCGGTGCCCTCCGGCTGCAGTCCGGCGGCGACGACCTGCATGATCTCGCCGAGCGAGCGCACCTGCTCGGGGGTGAGCCGGTCGAACACGGCCTGGCGTACGGCGCTGACGTGGCCCGGCGCCGAGCGGCGGAGCATCTCGTGACCCTCGTCGGTGAGGACCGCGTTCTGGCCGCGCTTGTCGGACGGGCAGTCCTCGCGGCGCACCCAGCCGCTTTTCTCCAGCCGGGCGACGGCATGCGAGAGCCGGGAGCGGGTGATCTTGGCGTCCTTGGCCAGCTCGGTCATCCGCTTCTGGCGGCGGGGCGCCTGGGAGAGCTGGACGAGCAACCCGTAGTAGATGTGCGGCATGCCGGCATCGCGCTGCAACTGGCGGTCGAGGTGGTCCTCCAGGAGCGTGGTGGCGTGGAGGTACGCGCGCCAGGCGCTCTGTTCTTCATCGGTGAGCCAGCGCGGCGCACCGGTTGATGCCGTGGTCATGTACTCCACTGTACGACCTTTTCTTGAAAGTTGAACTAGATAGAGCTAAGGTCTCCAAATATGGGAACTTGAAGGTTAAAGAAAAGTTCCTTCTGAAGGCCACCAGTAGAAGACTTACCTTGAGCAGCAGCAGATGAGGAGTGCCATGACAGTCACCGCGGAGCGCATGCCCGCCCTCTATCTCTCCCACGGCGCCCCGCCGCTGGCCGACGACCCGGTCTGGCCCGGTGAGCTGGCCGCCTGGTCCGCCGGGCTGCCACGCCCCACCGCCGTCCTCATGGTCTCGGCCCACTGGGAGGAAGCCCCGCTCGCCCTCGGCGCGACCGAGACGATTCCGCTCGTCTACGACTTCTGGGGCTTCCCCGAGCACTACTACCGGGTGCGGTACGCCGCCCCGGGCGCCCCGCAGCTGGCCGAGAGCGTTCGCAAGCTGCTCCGCGGCGCCGGTACGCCGGTCCAGGACATCCCGGACCGCGGGCTCGACCACGGGGCGTACGTCCCGCTGGTGGAGATGTTCCCGGAGGCCGACATCCCGGTGCTGCAGATCTCCATGCCGACGCTGGACCCGCAGAAGCTGATGGACATCGGGCGCAAGCTCGCGCCGCTGCGCGACGAGGGCGTCCTGATCGTCGGCAGTGGCTTCTTCACCCACAACCTGGCCGCTCTGCGGCATTCGGGCGGCGGCACCCCCGGGTGGTCGGCGGAGTTCGACGACTGGGGGAGCCGCGCACTCCAGGCGCAGGACATCGACGCGCTGCTGGACTTCGAGAACAAGTCCCCGGCGGGCCGGCTCGCCCATCCGCGCACCGAGCACTTCGCCCCGCTCTTCGTGACGCTGGGCGCCGCGGAGCGCGACCTCGACCAGGGGCGCAGCATGATCGACGGGTTCTGGATGGGACTGGCCAAGCGTTCGTTGCAGTACGGCTAGGAGCGGCGCCGCGCACTCCCGGTACGGCGCGGGCGTGCGACGCAACGCCCCGTGGGGCCCGTCCGGCGGGCGCGCTCGCCGGACGGGCCCCGGTTCATGGCAGGGATCAGAGGACCGGCGGGTTCAGTTCGATCGAGCGGAGCGCGGCGGCCAGCGCGGTCGGGCCGCCGACGTCCAGTGCGGTGTCGGTGAACTTGATGGTGTGGTCGTCGCCGTGCGCGGCAGCCTGCGCGAAGACCTCCTCGGGGGTCAGGCCGTCGGGCGCGGCCGGGTAGTCGGCGGGCCGTGCCGGGGAGTACGCGGCGGTGACCGCCGCACCGGCCGCCCACGCGGCGCCCAGGCTCGGAGCCCACAGCTCCCGGGGGAGCGCCGGCAGCGTACGGAGTACGGCATTGGGTGCGGTGGCGGCGTGCACCAGCATGACCGGCGAGCCGTGCGCGTACGCCGCGTAGCGGTGGGTCGCGGCGCGCACCAGTTCTTGGAGCCGGGCGCGGGCGAGGTCGGGGTCCGCCACGGGCTGCCCCGGCCACAGCGGGAATCCGGTGAGCTGCCCGAGCCGTTCCCGGATGCCGCCGTTCTGGTCCGGCACCCGGTCGACCGCGTCCAGTGCGGCCGCTGCGTCGGGCGCGGGCGGGAGCGCGGTCAGCGGGGGCAGCGGCTGATGGCGGGCCGCCCAGTAGCCGAGCCCGTGGGCGAGTTCCGCGACGCGGGGCGCGTTCTCCCCCGAGGTCAGCAGGGTGCGTACGCAGTGCCCGACCCGGATCACCGGGTGCGTGGCGCCGGCCGCGATGCCGGGGAGCAGCCGGGGCCACCACTCGGCGAGGACCTCGCGCCAGGGCCGGTCGGCCGTCTCGCGCTCGAAGTACGCCGTCCAGTCGGCGATGCGGCGCGGGTCGCCCAGGGCCTCGCGCCAGTTGGCCGGGGTCACCTCGGTGAACCGGTCCGGCATGTCCTCCAGTTTCGTGCGGTAGCGGTCCAGCCACCGGTGCACACCAGGTGCCTGGCCGTGGTGCACCAGCGCCTCGACCGCCATCGGGGCGTGATTGCTCAGCCAGCCCTCCCGCTCGGGGCCGAAGGAGTGAAGCCGCTCCAGTGCTTCGTCGAGCGTGCCGGAAGTGTCGTGTGCCTTGAGCGTCGTGTCGTCCATGCGCCATCACGCTAGGCACCGCAACGGCGCTCCGTAACGGGCTGCGGACCTAGGGATGCCACGGTCTGTGGGCGTAGGGACGTGACCGGCTGCGGACCTAGGGCACCGCGGCCGGGACCAGGTCCGCGGTTCCGGTTGTCGCGGCTGGACCAAGGGCTCGCATCGGCACTACGGGCATCCCCGGGCAACCAGGAGCCGGTGCGGGCCGTCTTCGGAGTAAGAGCGCAACCAGGGGCGTTGGCCTAGTGCGAGAGGGCACCGTGTCGGATGTGAGGGCGGTCTCACGTGCGTCATGGCTGGAGATGTCCGTGAGGGCTCCAGGCCGGACTCGATACCCGGCCTGACCTGCACTTGCGCACCGAACTGGGTCAGGCACCCTCCCCGGGTGACGCGACAGGGTACTGCATGATCGCGAAAATGAATGCCAGGCGTGGGAATTCTGTCCGGATTCCAGTCGTTGTTTCCATCGGAAGCAGGGCACCCGAAAGGGTGTCGCGACCTACTCAGCAAGGAGCACGCATGGCAACCCGTGCCGTCGCCCGTCGTTCGTCCGCCACCGGCGGGACCAGCCGGGCAAGCAGTGTTCGCGCGGTGGGCGGGGAGATCGCCGATCGCGACCTGGTCGGCATGTACCTGGACGAGATCGCGCGTACACCGCTGCTCGATGCCGCCAAGGAGGTCGAGCTGTCGCAGATCGTCGAAGCGGGCGTCTTCGCGCAGCGGATCCTGGACGGCGTGGTGGAGAGCGATGCCGGCGGGGCCTCGCGCGAGGAGCTCGAGGCGCTGGTCGCCGAGGGCGAGCGCGCCAAGGACGTATTCATCCGGTCCAACCTCCGACTCGTGGTTGCCGTCGCCCGCCGGTATCCGAGGGCCGGGCTGCCCCTGCTCGACCTGATCCAGGAGGGCAACGCGGGCTTGGTCCGCGCGGTCGAGAAGTTCGACTACGCCAAGGGTTTCAAGTTCTCCACGTATGCGACGTGGTGGATCCGGCAGGCCATCACCCGCTCCATAGCCGACCAGTCGCGCACGATCCGGCTTCCCGTCCACCTGGTGGAGGAGCTCGGTCGGATCCGTCGTGTACAGCGCGAGTTCAACCGTGAGCACGGGCGAGACCCGGAGCACGCGGAGATCGCCGCCGAGCTCGACTCCACGACATCGCGGGTCGGTGACGTACTGGACTGGGCCCGTGACCCGGTCAGCCTGAACATGTCGGTGGACGACAACGGCGACACGCAGTTCGGCGACCTGCTGGAGGACACCTCGGCGGTTTCTCCCGAGCAGTCGGTGATGACGCTGCTGCGCAGTGAGGAGCTGGAGGACCTGATCGGCAAGCTCGACAACCGGACCGCCTCCATCATCCGAATGCGCTATGGCATCGAGGACGGCCGGGAGCGGACGCTGACCGAGGTGGGCAAGCAGCACGGGCTGACCCGGGAGCGAATCCGCCAGATCGAGAAGCACGCGCTGCTCGAACTGAAGAGAATGGCTCACGACACGGGCTTTGACGCTGCGGCGTGAGCCCAAGTCCAGTAACCTCCGAATTGGGCCGCTTCACTTCGGCCCCCTGAGCTGAGTCCCGGCGCCCACCCCCCCCTGGCGCCGGGGCTCATCCTTTTCGGGCCGCCGGGGGCGCTG
This sequence comes from Streptomyces brevispora, assembly GCF_007829885.1. Taxonomy (NCBI): domain Bacteria; kingdom Bacillati; phylum Actinomycetota; class Actinomycetes; order Kitasatosporales; family Streptomycetaceae; genus Streptomyces; species Streptomyces brevispora. Next base: position 2,411,602 of record NZ_VIWW01000001.1, on the reverse strand, counting down.
CGGCGCGGGTGAGCCTGCCGCCCAGATCGTTCAGATACGTCACCAGCTGCGGCGGCCGGTGCGCGGTGAATTCGCAGTCGACCATCGCCAGCCGCACCGCCACCCACTCCAGCGAGTCCGACAGCACCGCGCGCAGCCGGCAGCTGTGCTCGCCGGTCGGCTCCAGCGGGCCGATCGAGGCGGGCAGCCGCGAGGCGACGAATTCCGCCGGGGCCGCGAAGCTCACGTCGACCGCCAGCTCCGGCTTGATACGCGCCATGGAGTTGCTCAGGAACTCCGCCGCATCGCCGGTGGGCAGCTCACGGGGCACGAAGCGGGCCCCGGTCGGATACGGATCGCTCACCCGGTCGACCCGGAAGGTGCGCCAGGCATCCCGCTCCAGGTCGTACGCGACCAGATACCAGCGCCACCCGGTGCTGACCAGGCGGTACGGCTCGACCTGCCGCCGCGTCTCGGCGCCGTCCCCCGCGCGGTACGCGAACCGCAGCCGCTCCCGCCCGGTGACCGCCGACGCCATCACGGTCAGCGTCTGCGGGTCGATCGTCGCACCGTCACCGCGGGTCAGCGGCACCGTGGCGTTCTGGAGGGTGGAGACCCGGTGGCGCAGCCGCGACGGCAGCACCTGCTCCAGCTTGGCCAGCGCCCTGACGGAGGCCTCGTCGACGCCCTCGATGGCGTGACCGGCCCCGGCCCGCAGCCCCACCGCGATCGCCACCGCCTCCTCGTCGTCCAGCAGCAACGGTGGCATGGCCGTGCCGGCCACGAGCCGGTAGCCGCCGACCGAACCGCGCGTCGCCTCGACCGGATATCCCAGGTCACGGAGGCGGTCGACGTCCCGGCGGATGGTGCGCGGGCTGACATCGAGTCGGTCGGCGAGTTCACTGCCCGGCCACTCGCGCGGCGTCTGGAGCAGTGACAGCAGATTCAGCAGTCGTGCCGGGGTGTCGGTCATGTCACCCAGGATGCCCGCCCATTGGGTCACGACCTGACCTAATGGGCATTTAACTTCTTCGTATGACTTCTTCAGCACCCCAGCCGTCCGGGGCGGCCGCCCCCGCGGTGTCCTCGGACTCCTCGGACCGCCGCCGGTGGTTCGCGCTGGCCATCGTGATGACCGCGGCCTTCATGGACCTGGTCGACGTCACGATCGTCAACATCGCCATCCCGAGCATCCAGCGGGACACCGGTGCCACGTTCAGCTCGATCCAGTGGATCACCGCCGGATACGCCCTGGCCTTCGCCGCGGGGCTGATCACCGGGGGCCGGCTCGGCGACATCTACGGCCGTAAGCGGCTGTTCCTCATCGGGATCGGCGGCTTCACCGTGGCCTCCGCGCTGTGCGGCTTCGCCGCCAACCCGGAGATGCTGGTCGCCTCCCGCATCCTCCAGGGCGGCACGGCCGCGCTGATGGTCCCGCAGGTGCTGTCGATCGTGCACGCCACCTTCCCGGCACACGAGCGCGGCAAGGTCTTCGGTCTCTTCGGCGCGATCGTCGGCCTCGGTGCCGTGTCCGGGCCGCTGCTGGGCGCGCTGCTCACCGAGTGGAACATCGCCGGTCTCGAATGGCGTCCGATCTTCCTGATCAACCTGCCGGTCGGCGTCGCGGGTCTGATCCTGGGGCGCAAGTTCATCACCGAGTCCAAGGCGCCGAAGGCGCTCCGGCTCGACCTGATCGGTGTGGTGCTGGTGACAGCGGGGATGCTCATGCTGATCTACCCGCTGACCCGCGGCGAGGAGCTGGACTGGCCGCTCTGGGGTTACTTCTCGATGGCAGGCAGCCTTGTGGTCTTCCTGGTCCTCGTGCTCTTCGAGCGGTCGAAGACGCGCCGGGACGGTTCGCCGCTGGTCGAGCTGTCGCTGTTCCGGGTCAAGAGCTTCGCCGCCGGTATCGCCGTGCAGCTGACCTTCGGTATCGGCCTCGGCATCTTCTTCCTGGTCTGGACGCTGTACATGCAGATGGGGCTCGGCTGGAGCGCGCTGCGGGCCGGCACGACCGGTATCCCGTTCTCGATCGCGGTCTCGGTCGCCGCCGGGATCTCCGTACAGAAGCTGGTGCCGCGCTTCGGCCGCAAGGTGCTCCAGGCGGGAGCGCTGGTGATGGCCGCAGGGCTGATGCTCTACATCTGGGAGTCCGACCGCTACGGCATGGGAATCACGTCCTGGCAGATGGCGCTGCCGCTGGTCGTCATGGGCGTCGGCATGGGGCTGATCGTGGCCCCGCTGGCCGACGCGGTGTTGTCCGAGGTACCGAAGGAGCACTCGGGATCCGCATCCGGGCTGTTCAACACCGTGCAGCAGATGGGCAATGCGCTCGGCCTCGGACTGGTCTCGGTCATCTTCTTCGGGTCGATCGGGGACAAGCTCAAGCCCGCGGAGGTGGGGCCGGCGTTCGCCGAGGCATTCCAGCACTCGCTGTGGTGGGTGGCCGGAGTGCTCGGGGTGATCTTCCTGGTGATGTTCGCACTGCCGGCCCGGCCGAAGCAGCACGTGGAGGAGGATGGCGGCGAGGCGGCGGCCGACCCCACCGCGGAACCCGCCAAGGAGCCCGCGCTCGCACACTGAGCGGGCTGGGGCCGGACTGAGAGCGGTCTGAGCGTGTGACGGTGCCCGCACCCCTGAGGGGTTGCGGGCACCGTCATGTCCGTTCACGACACCGGCCCGCGGTCCCGCCCCGCCCCGTGTCGTGCCCCGTGCGATCAGCAGATGCGCGTACGGCTCTCCATCGCGATGCGCGCGGTCTCCTCGTCGCCGTACACCTCGCACATGTGGCGCCCGTCCGGTGTCGCCGTGTGCTCGACCTCCCACAGGCTCGTCTCGCTGCCGTCCAGGAGCAGGAAGGCGTGCTCGTACAGCGTGAAGCCCGCGTCCCGCCCGTCCACCTGGCACTGCCGGCCGAAGATCTGCGTGATGTGGTGGGCGAAGGCGGCCCGCAGCAGGCGGGCGGTTTCCTCGCCCGGGACGTTCCCGTTCTCCGCGCGGCGCAGTACCCGGCGGGCGTGGTCCGCGGAGTTGTCCGGGGCGTACATCCGGGGGAGCGGGGCCGGGGGCGCGGCCATCAGGGTGGCGAGGATCTCCAGGTCGGCCTGCGGCCCGTCGTCCCCGAAGACCAGGGCGTCGCAGAAGCCGGCGAGCCGGGCCGCGGCGATGTGCACGTCCGCCTCGTCGTCGTAGAGCTCGTGCTGCCGGATGCCGGGCTGCGAGCCGTACTGGGGGTCCGCGGTGTCCCGCTGACCGCAGTGCACCAGCTCCCAGAGGGCGAACGGGCTGCCGTCGGCCAGCAGGTACGTATGCCGGTAGGTCTCGCGGTGCAGCGTCGAGCTGTGGTGCGAGGAGTGCAGGGAACTGCTGTGTGCGAGCGCTGTGCCGAGCCGCTCCACCGTGCTGTCCGACAGGTCGAACGAGTTGAGAGCCCGTCGCAGGAGTCGCTCGAGGTGCTGCTCGGTTGTCTCGTACGGATCGCTCAAGGTGCTGTCTCCAGGCCGTCGCCGCGTGTTACCCGATGCGTGCTCAACGTAGTCCCTGGGTCTGACATCGTGACAGGGCTTCAGGAAAACTTACGACACACGCAGAAGGTTCCCGGCAATTCCTCCGAACTTCCTTACGTGCAAGGCGATTCGGTTTCAGGGCTGCTGTCGCCCTCCGGCTGCCGCGAGTGCTGCTGCACACCGTAGAGATCGCTGTACGAGAGATATGTGCCGCCGCCTTCGCTGCCGTTGACGCCCGTGGCGGCCCGAACGGCCTTCACGATGGCACGGGTCACGGCCTCCGCACCCGCCGCCAGCAGGTCATTGAGCGCGATCGGGTTCGCCGGGTCCAGTGTTCGTCCGCCGGTGGCCAGCGCGAATACGGTGTCCCCGTCGGTCAGCAGATGCACGGGCCGGATGGCGCGCGCCAGTCCGTCGTGCGCGGTGCCCGCGAGCTTCTGCGCCTGCGCCCGGCTGAGATCGGCGTCCGTGGCGACGACGGCGAGCGTGGTGTTGAGCGGGGGGCGCGCGTTCGCGTCGCGCGCCTGCGCCAGGCGCTGTTGCGCCGTGTGGTGGATCTCCGGCGCGGGGGCGACGGCCGGCTCGGCGGCGCCGTACTCCCCGTACAGCACCCCGGTACGGGGATCGAGCACCGAGCCCGCCGCGTTCACCACGACCAGCGCGCCCACCGTGATCCCGGACGGCAGCAGGACGCTCGCCGTCCCCACCCCGCCCTTCAGCCGCCCGGCGACCGCACCGGTACCCGCGCCGACGCATCCCTCGGCGACCGCCGCCCCCGGCTCCGTGCACGCGGCGTCCTCCACGGCGGCCCGGCCGGTCGACGCGTCCGGGCGGGCCCGCCAGTCACCGCCCCGGCCCAGGTCGAAGACGCACGCCGCCGGGACCACCGGAACGACCTGTGCCGGATCGGCGCCGACCCGCACACCGCGCCCCTGCTCCTCCAGCCAGGCCATCACCCCGGACGCCGCGTCCAGGCCGTACGCGCTGCCGCCGGTGAGGACCACGGCATCGATGCGCTGCACCAGATTGCGCGGGTCGAGCGCGTCCGTCTCCCGAGTGCCGGGGCCGCCGCCGCGCACATCGACGGCGGCGACCGCACCGCCCTCGGGGGCGAGGATCACGGTGGTGCCGCTGAGCGCCCCCTCACCCACGACCCGCGCATGCCCGACCCGCACCCAGGCGACATCGGTCAGCGCGTCAAGCCGCCCTGCGGGCTGCGGCGGACCCGACGGTGGTGACGGCTCGGACGGTTCCGACGGCGGTGAGGGCGGTGACGACTGTGACGGTGGTGACGGCTGTGAAGGGTTCAGCGGGTCCGCGCTGTCCTGGCCGGTCATCCGGTACTCCTCGTGTTCTGGTCGCGATCGGGGTGGTGATCGCGATCGGGGTCGCGATCGTGGTGGTGATCGGGAGTGCGGGCGGCTGACTGCTGGTCAGCGCAAGGTGAACGTACCTGCGGGAGCGGAAGGACCGGGCGAGGTCGAAATATCGCGAACGCATCCACAAGCGAACGATGGGTCAAGGTCCCGGAAGTAAGGCCGGCTCGGACGATGCAGGCGTAGGCCGCACCGGCTTCGGACGGAACCGTCGGCCCTCGCCCACCCCGGGTGGATCGCCCCCGCCCGGGGAGTCGTTGCCGCGCACGGACTGCATGCCGTATGAGCGGTGCACCTACCTGGCCGCCTGACGGACTGCACGCCGTGCGAGCGGTACACCTACCTGGCCGCCGGACTGCATGCCGTATGAGCGGGACACCTACCTGGCCGTCTGACGGACTGCACGCCGTATGGGCGGTACACCTACCTGGCCGCCTGGATGCCGCCTCGCTCCAACACTCGCACCCCCGTATGGCCATAAAACAGGACCAACTTCCCCACGCGGTCCTACCGTGACGGAGTGACCGAGCCACCAGAGCCCTCTGCCGCCACCGCGCAACCCGCCCCCGGTGCAGGCACCGGGGCGTCCGCGGCGGTCGGCACCCTGCCGTCCGCAGACGGGCCCACCCGCCCCGCTGCCACGGTTCCCCGGTCCGCCACCGCCCGCGCCACCGCGGCCGGCGTCATCGTCTCCCTCCTGCTCGTCCTCGCGATCGTGCTCGGCAGCAGGCTTCTGGAGAACTTCGACTCGGCCCTGCTGCCCTATGCCGTGGCCACGGTCTTCCTCGCCTTCGGGGTTGCCTACCGCTACACGGTCTGGGTCTCCGCGCCCGGGGCCCGGCGGCTGCTCAAGAAGGGCTGGGGAAGCCTCTTCTCGGTCGCCAACTTCCGTAAGGCCCCCACGGCCCTGCCGAAGATGATCGCCACCTACCTCGGCTTCCAGAAGTTCCTCGGCGCCCGCTCCCGCGCCCGCTGGGCCGCCCACCAGCTGATCTTCTGGGGCTGCATCCTCGCCTCCTTGATCACCTTCCCGCTGACCTGGGGCTGGTTCACCTTCACCTCCGGCAGTGGCGCCGGGCCCGGCTACGAGATGCGTATCTGGGGCTTCAAGATCATCGGGTTCGACTCCCTGAACATCCTCGGCCGGCTGATGTTTCACGGCCTGGACATCGCCGCCGTTCTCGTCATCCCGGGCGCCTCCTACTTCCTGTGGCGCCGGATGAAGGACCGCGGCGCCATCACGGGCCAGCGGTTCGGCTACGACCTGGTACCGCTGATCGCGCTCATCGTCATCTCCGTCACGGGCCTGCTGCTCACCTTCTCCTCGATCTTCCTGCACGGCGGCGGATACGAGTTCCTGGCGATCCTCCACATGGTGTCGGTGGTCTTCACCCTGATCTACATCCCGTTCGGGAAGTTCTTCCACATCGTCCAGCGGCCCGCCGCGGTCGGCATGCAGCTGTTCAAGTACACCGGCCGGCAGGACCAGCAGGTCTTCAGCTGCCGCCGCTGCGAGGAGCCCATCGACACCGCCCCGTACGTCGACAACCTCCGCGGCACCATGCGCGACCTCAGCCTCGACTTCGACGCGTGGGCCGAGTACTGCCCGCGCTGCAAGCGGGTGCTGCGCGGCAGCGCCTATCTCTCCCAGGTGAAGAAGGGCTTCAAGTGACCGCGGATCCCCGAGTAGCCGACCCCCGAGCAGCCGGCCCGCGAGCTGCCGGCCCCCGTGCGGCCGTTCCCCTCGACCCCTCCCTCGCGCCGCCGGGTACCCGCGCCTTCCGGGACGCGGGCGGCATCCCCGCCGACCAGTGGCATGCCGACCAGAACGGCGAGACGCTCGTCCCCACCCACTGCTGCTTCTGCGGCGTCCAGTGCGGGATGTATCTCCGCGTCGACCGCGCCGGCAAGGTCTTCGGCGTCGAACCGCGCAACCACGACATCAACCGGATGCGCCTGTGCCCCAAGGGCATCAACGCGTACCAGCAGGTCAACCACCCCGACCGGCTCACCGCCCCGCTGATGCGCCGCTCCCGTGAGGAGGACTTCCGGGAGGTCTCCTGGGACGAGGCCCTCGACTTCACCGTCGCCGAGATCAAGCGCATCCAGCAGACGTACGGGAACGACGCCTTCGGGTTGCTCGGCGGAGCCAGTCTGTTCTCCGAGAAGACCTATCTGGTCGGCAAATTCGCCCGGGTCGCCCTCAAGTCCCGGCACGTCGACTACAACGGCCGACTCTGCATGGTCAGCGCCGCCGGCGCCAACAAGCTCGCCTTCGGCATCGACCGGGCCGGCAACCCCTTCTCCGACATCCTGCTCACCGACTGCCTGCTGATCGCGGGCTCCAACGTCGGCGAGTGCTTTCCCGTGATGACCCAGTACGTGTGGGGCGCCCGGGACCGTGGGGCCAGCCTGATCGTCATCGACCCGCGCGAGACGGCCATCGCCCGGACCGCCGACATCCATGTCGCCCTCAAACCCGGCACTGACTCGGCGTTCTTCAACGCCGTGCTGAACGTGGTCATCGAGGAAGGGCTCACCGACGAGACCTATCTCGCCGCTCATGCCACCGGCTGGGAGGAGGTGAAGGCCAAGGCCGCCGAGTACCCGCCGTCCAGGTCCGCGGAGATCTGCGGTGTCCCCGCCGAACAGATCGTCCAGGTCGCCCGCACCTTCGCCCGTGCGCCCAAGGCCATGGCCTGGCACGCCCGCGGCATCGAGCACCACTCGCAGGGCGTCGAGAACTGCCTCGCCGTGATCAACCTCTGCGCGGCCACCGGGCACATCGGCAAACCCGGTGCCGGATACGGAACCATCACAGGTCAGGGCAACGGACAGGGCGGCCGCGAGCACGGCCAGAAGTCCGACCTCCTGCCGGGCGGCCGCTCGATCGCGAACGAGGAACACCGCCGGCAGATCTGTGAGATCTGGGGCATCGAGGAGTCCGAACTCCCGCCCGCCGGAACGTCGATGATGGAAATGGTCTGGCAGATGCGACGCCGCGAGATCCGCGGACTGATCGGTATCTGCAACAACCCGTTCGTCTCCCTCCCCAACTACAAAGTGGTCAAGGAGGGTTACGACACGACAGAGTTCCACGCCCAATTCGATTTCTTCCTTTCCGAGACCGCTGCCAACGCCCATGTCGTCTTCCCCGTCACCACCTGGGCAGAGGACGAAGGGGTGATGGCCAACGCCGAGGCCCGCGTGGTCAAGCACAACAAGGCCCAGGACCCGCCTCCCGGTGTGCGGACCGACACCTGGGTGATGTGCGAACTGGCCAGACGCCTCGGCGCGGGCGACAAATTCGCCTTCGCCGGCTCCCGCGAAGTCTTCGACGAACTGCGGATCGCCTCCGCCGGCACCGTCAACGACTACTACGGCATCACCTACGAACGTCTGGAGGAGACGGGCGGAATCGCCTGGCCCTGCCCCTCCATCGACCACCCCGGCACACCCCGTCTCTTCGAGGACGGCAGGACCTACCACCCCGACGGCAAGATCCATATGCAGGTCGTCGACTGGCACCCGCCGATGGACCCGTACGACGACGAGCACCCGATGTCCCTCACCACCGGACGCACCGTCGCGCACTTCCTCTCCGGCAACCAGACCCGCCGTCTGGGCGCCCTCGTCGAACAGACCCCGCGCCCCTGGGCCGAGATCCACCCCTCCCACGGCTTCCGCAACGGCGAACCGGTCCGCGTCGTCACCCGGCGCGGCAGCGAGGTCTTCCCCGCCCTGGTCACCGAGGCGATCCGCCCCGACACCGTCTTCATCCCCTACCACTGGCCCGTTCCCACCTCCGCCAACGCGCTGACCATCGACGCCCTGGACCCCCGCTCCAAGATCCCCGAGTACAAGGTGTGCGCCTGCCGCATCGAGCACGCCGAGAAGATCGACGAGGTCCCCGCACCTCCTGCCGCACCGGGCCATGTCGCCTACCCGGAGACCCAGGTGTCCCGTACCGACCCGTTGCCGCCCACGGCCCCGCAGGGCCGCGGAACCTCGGAGAGGAGCTGAGGCCCGCATGATGGGCAGAACGATCTTTATCGACCCGGGGCGCTGCATCGGCTGCCAGGCCTGCGTCTCCGCCTGCCGGGAATGCGACTCGCACCGCGGCAAGTCGATGATCCACCTCGACTACACCGACGAGGGCCGGTCCGTCGCCTCCCTTCCCACGGTCTGCATGCACTGCGAGGACCCCGTTGCCCCGTGCGCCGAGGTCTGCCCCGCCGACGCGATCCTGGTGACCGCGGACGGGGTGGTGCAGCAGGCGGACACCACCCGCTGCATCGGCTGCGCCAACTGCGTCAACGCCTGCCCCTTCGGTGTCCCGAAGATCGACCTCCAGGCCAAGCTCCAGATGAAGTGCAACCTCTGCTACGACCGCACCGCCTACGGCCTCGCCCCCATGTGTGCCACCGTCTGCCCGACGGGAGCGCTCTTCTACGGAACCGTCGAGGAACTCCAGGCCGAACGCCCCGGCGTCCAGGTCGCCGACACCTTCGTCTTCGGCGAGAGCGAGGTCCGCACCGGCGTCGCCATGGTCGTCCCCGCCGACAAGGTCCAGTGGCCGGTGCCCGGCGGTCTGCCCGTCGTGGAGGTCAACGGTAAGGACGTCCGCCGATGAACGGCACCGACCAGCCGTCCTCCGGGGACCCGCGTGAGGCCCTGCGTGACCGGATCGCCGCGGACTCCCTCACCACCAGGCGCGACTACCTGCGGATTGTCGCCACCGTCTCCGGCGGACTCGCCGTCGGCGGACTCGGCGTCGCCTCCGGCATCCTCCCGCGCCACGGCGACCCCGACGACGCCAAAGCACTCGCGCCGAAGAGGATCAGCGCCCAACTGCTGCCAGGGGAGTCCGTCGCCTTCCGCTATCCGGACGAGGAGGATCGCGCGGTCGCCGTCCGGCTCAATGACGGGACCCTCGTCGGCTACTCGGCGATCTGTACGCATCTCGCCTGCGCCGTGCTCTGGCGGAAGGACCGGGGCCCCGAGGGCGAGCTGTACTGCCCCTGCCACGAAGGCGTCTTCGATGCCCGTACCGGCGAGGTCACCGCGGGACCGCCACCCCGGAGACTGCCCAAGGTGGTGCTCGCCGAGCAGACCGACGGCAGTATCTGGGCGGTGGGCACCACCCACTCCGGCGAGAGCATCGAACAGGGAATCTGCCGCCGGCTGGGCGAGGACCGCTCGGACCTGGCCTCCCGGATCGGCTGCCCCGGAGCGAAGAGGGGTGCCGAGGCCCCTGCGGCGTCCGGCATCTCCCACCCCTCGCGTACCTCCCTCCCCTTGGTCACGAAGGCCACCTCGGCCACCCAAGCCGGTGACGCCGAGATCCACGGGAGGGCGACATGACCACCTCCCAGCAACCCGACCCGCAGCAACCCGACCCGCAGCAACCCGACCCGCAGCAGCCCGACCCGCAGCAGCCCGACCCGCAGCAGCCCGCCTCCCAGCAGTCCGACCCCGGTCGGCACTACCCGGAGTACCACCCGGGCAGCGCCCGGCCCGAACTCAACCGGCCCGTACATGAGCGCTACCCGCAGATCCGGGCCACCAGCGGTTACGGCGACCCCCGCGTCCGCCACACCGGACCGGGACCGGGAGCCGGCAGCGACCAGGAACCGGAGCGCTCCTCGAAGCTCACAGCCCGGCTGACCCTGGCCATGACCGTGGTCATCGGACAGCTCTGGGGCCTGACCGTCATCATCGACGAATGGATGAAGGGCAACTCCGGCACTGCCTGGTGGGGGGCCGGTTTCCTCTGCCTGTCGTTCCTCGTCGTGCTCGGCCTCTGGGCGCTCGACCCGAAGGACCGCTGACCACGGCCGCGCCGCTGAGCGCAGCCGTGTCCTGGAGGGCAGCCGCGCCGCTGAGCGCAGCCGTACCCCGGAGGGCAGCCGCGCCCTGGAGGACAGCCGTACCCTGGGGGTATGAGTACCGCCCCCGCCCCCGGACCGCGCGATTCGAAGCAGGACCCGTCGGACCGGCCGAAGCCCAAGCCGGCGCTGATCTTCGACGATCCGCTGGACCAGCAGTCCGCGGACGACACGGACCGGGGATGGGGGGAGCGGGCCCCTTCCGGCGGCAGCGCCTCCGACCTGGCCCGTTTCCTTGACGAGAAGCCGCCGCACCACGTCTGACCCCGAGCCCCGGGCAGCCACGCCCCGGAGCGGCGTCCTACTCCTTGTGCTCCTGTCCCGATGGCCGGCCGCGGTTCTCCCCGGCCGGGCCGACGCGCTGCGAGACCAGTGCGTCGCGGATCTCCTTGAGCACCTCCAGTTCGCTGACCTCCAGCGTCTCCTGCACGCCCTCCTTCGCCGCCAGCACGGCCGCGCGCCTGGCGAGGTACTTCGCCATCGGCAGGACCATCAGGAAGTAGACGACGGCAGCGGTGATCACGAAGCCGAGGGTGGCGCTGAGTACCGAACCCCACAGGATCCGGATTCCCTCGGTCGCCTCGCCCGACTTCGGGTCCGTCACGCAGGGGCCCTTGAGGCAGGAGCTGTAGTTCTCCAGATCCTTGGTGCCAAACGCACCGACGAGCGGATTGATGACGCCCTTGACGATCGTGTTCACGATGTTGGTGAACGCGGCGCCGATGACGACGGCGACCGCCAGGTCGATGACATTGCCGCGCATCAGGAAGGCCTTGAAGCCGTCCAGCAGACTGACCTTCTTCTTCGCGCTCAAGGGTGAGCCATCCTTCGTATATGCCGTAAAGGGAGCAAATTTCTCCGCAACCTACGGCAGTACAAGGTGATACAACCCAATTTCGCGTCTTCGTCAGGCGGGATGATGGTCCGCCAGTGCGGATCAGCACAGAATCACCGCAAGCCCGGCCGAGACTCCCGCACCTGCCAGCGTCGCGGCCGTGGCTCGTGGCACCGACAGCACCACGAGTGCCCCGTTGAGTGTCCCGTTCTCCATCGAACCGTCGGCGGACGTCTCTGGTACCTGGGCCACCCGCGCACCCTTCGCCAGCACCCGGGCGTCGGTGTCGGTCCCGGTACCGGACGCGATCACATCGACGCGGTCTCCCGGCCGCAGGAGCCGGACCGTCGCCGCATCCGCGATCCGGACCGGTGCTGATACCAGCCGGACCGGCGGCGCTGCCCGCTCCCGTGCCGTCCCGGCCGCGCCGGTCGCCACACCGGACGCCTCGTGCCCCGTGCCGTCGCCGCCCCCTCCGAGCCCCGAAGCGGCCAGCGCGACAGCCGTCAGGGCCAGCCCGGCAGCCATCGCGTGCCGTCGGCGCCATACCGCCCTTCGCAGCCGGTGCCCGCTGCCCCCGCGCACTCGCAGCGGCGGGAACGCGGGCACCCCGCAGGGTGCGGGCGCGGGTGCGCACATCAGCGGAGAACCGGAGGGTGGAGCGGACTGCGATGAAACGGGTGAGCCGGATGAGCGCATGTCAAACACCGCCTGGGACAAAGAAGGTGGGGCATCGAGCGGCCCCGGATGAACAGGCCTCACGATCCGGCATTCGAGAGCTTCCCGCTGAGCCCTGTGGACGGCTCAGCCCATGTGGAGAACTCCCTCACCCATCCGCGCCCTACTCCAACTGCCTACTCCAACTGCGTGAGCCAACTGCCTGAGCCGGCGGCCCGAGTCAGAACGGCCCGAGTCAGAACGGCCCGAGTCAGAACGGCCCGAGCCGGCGACCCGAGCAAAACGGACCCAGCCCCACCCCGCCGCAGCCCCCGGCAGCCCCGCCCCAGCACCAACCCCGCCCCAACAACCCGCCCCACCCCGCCTAGGGCAGCTCGATCCCCGTGTCGATTCCGTCCAGCGCATGCGCGCACGGGCAGTCGCGGTCCGCCTCCGCCGGCAGTGCGGCCACCACGTCGAAGAGGACCGAGCGCAGCCGGTCGACGTTGGCCGCGAACACCTCGAGCACCTCGCCGTGGGAGACGCCCTGGCCGGTCTCCGCGCCCGCGTCCAGGTCCGTCACCAGCGTCATCGTCGAGTAGCAGAGCCCCAGTTCGCGGGCGAGGACGGCCTCCGGGTGCCCGGTCATGCCGACCACCGACCAGCCCATCGCCGCGTGCCAGCGCGATTCCGCCCGGGTCGAGAAGCGCGGCCCCTCGATGACCACCAGGGTGCCGCCGTCCACGGGCTCCCAGTCCCGGCCCCGGGCCGCCGCCAGCGCGGCCTTGCGCCCCTTGGGGCAGTAGGGGTCGGCGAAGCTCAGATGCGCCACGTTCGGCACCACTCCGTCCGCCCGGGTCTCCCCGTCGTAGAACGTCTGGGTGCGGGCCTTCGTACGGTCCACCAGCTGGTCCGGTACGAGGAGTGTTCCCGGCCCGTACTCCGGCCGGAGCCCGCCGACCGCGCACGGGCCGAGCACCTGGCGTACGCCGACCGAGCGCAGCGCCCACAGGTTGGCGCGGTAGTTGATGCGGTGCGGCGGCACATGGTGGCCGCGTCCGTGCCGGGGGAGGAAGGCGACCCGGCGCCCGCCGATCTCGCCCATGAAGACGGAGTCGCTGGGCTCTCCGTAGGGGGTCTCCACGCGAACCTCGGTGACGTCCTCCAGGAAGGAGTACAGCCCCGATCCGCCGATCACACCGATCTCTGCGTTCACCATGCGATCACACTAGCGGGGCCGGAAACGCCGAGAACCCCGCCGAGTGGATCAACGGGGTCACGGGCGAAGCGGATGGGGCGGCGGTTCAGGCAGCCGACGAACCGCTCGACGAAGACGAAGACGAGGACGAAGCCGTAGAAGACGACGACGAAGAGCCCGAAGTGGAGGACGTCGACGACGAAGAAGAGGCCGAGGACTTGGAGTCCGACCCCGTCGAGGACGACGATCCGGAATCGGAGGCCTTCGCGGCGGCCGGTGCGGGCGTGCTGCTCGACGAGGAGCCGCGGCTGTCGTTCCGGTAGAAGCCGGAGCCCTTGAAGACGATGCCGACCGCCGAGAACACCTTCTTCAGGCGTCCTTCGCAGCTCGGGCACACCGTCAGGGCGTCATCGGTGAACTTCTGCACCGCTTCGAGGCCCTCGCCACACTCGGTGCACTGGTACTGATAGGTCGGCACTTGTTCCTCCTGGCACTCTGACTCAATGAGTGCTAACGACGCTCCATAGTGACGTATTCCGCCGGATCAGTCCACCGTGACCGGCCCGCGGTGACCGATACCACGTGCCACGGTCCGCCCCGAAGTGCTCGGGACGAGCCTGGAACGCAGCGCCAGCAGGGTTATCAGCGCCAGCCCCGTACCCACCAGCGGCACCAGGAATCCGGTGCTCGCGCCGTGGGCGTCCGCGAGTTGCCCGGCGACCGTCACGGCCGCCGCCTGCCCGAGCGCGACCGCACCCGTCAGCCAGGTGAACGCCTCGGTCCGGGCGGACGCCGGCACCAGCGCCTCGACCAACGTGTAGCCGCTGATCAGGGCGGGCGCGATGCAGAGCCCGACCAGCAGCCCGAGCCCGGCGAGCAGGGGCACGGAGTGCACCGCCCACAGGCCCGACGCGGTCAGGGTCAGCGCCGCGTATCCGGCGATCAGCCGACGCCGCGGCCCGGTCTTCCAGGCGATGGCCCCGCAGGCGATCCCGGCCAGCATGTTGCCGGCCGCGAAGATTCCGTACAGCACCCCGTTCGAGCCGGGGCTGCCGATCTCCTCGGCGAAGGCGGTCAGCGAGACCTGCATGCCGCCGAAGACCGCGCCGATCCCGAGGAAGGCCACCGCGAGCACGCGTACGCCGGGTACGGACAGCGCGGAGGCGTGCCGTGGGGAGCCGGGGGACGCGGCGCCGCGCACGGTCGGCTGGGTGGCGCGCTGTGCGGCGAAGAACAGCCCGCCGACCAGCGTCAGTACGCCTTCCGCGATGAGTCCCGCCGCCGGATGCACCCCGGTGCACAGTGCGGTGGCGATGACGGGGCCGATGACGAAGGTGAACTCGTCCGTCACCGATTCGAAGGCGGCGGCGGTGGACATCAGCGGGGAGGCCGCACGGCCGGGCGCCGCCCCGAGCACGGCCGCCCAGCGGGCCCGCACCATCGGGCCGATCTGCGGGATGGAGGCACCCGTCGGCACGGCCGCCAGGAACAGCGCCCAGATCGGCGTGTCCGCCAGCGCGAGCGCCGTCAGGGCCGTCACGGAGATGGCGTGCACCAGGACGCCGGGCAGCAGTACGGCCCGCTGCCCGAACCGGTCGGCGAGCTTGCCGGTCTGCGGCGCGAACAGGGCCATGGAGACGCCGCTCACGGCCGCGACCGCGCCCGCGCTGCCGTAGGAGCCGGTGGTGTGCTGGACCAGCAGGACGATGCCGATGGTCAGCATGGCGAAGGGCTGCCGTGCGGCGAAGCCCGGCAGGAGGAAGGTCCACGCACCGGGGGTGCGCAGCAACTGCCCGTATCCGGGGCGGTCGGAGACCGTGGACGCCACGGTCCATGCCTTTCTGCCGCCTGGTGGCCGTGCTCCTGCGGGACAGGCCGGCACGTGTGTGCGGACCTGGTCAGGGGCTGCCGAGAGCTGTCCTCTTCGCGCGGAACTGCGGTAGATGCCGGGCGCTCGCAGCAGAGGCGGAGGACGCCACGACCGCCATACGGTCGCGCCAGCTCTGCGTCAGGCAGAGTTGGTCGATCAAGATCGTTGAGTAATCGGTGGGTCTGAATGCGGTGAAACTGAGTACGTTGGATGTGCATCCGGTGGCTCAGTCACTGCCGGATACGTGCGGTACGGCGGTGCGGCACCGGAGTGCGCACAGCTGCACGGAGCGTGGGCAGGTTTTCCCGATAGTACAGGCATGGTCCCGTATGTACCTGCGATTGCGTGCCGGTCACCGTCCGTAACCTGTGAACGCGGGTGCGTTCTCACTGATGCGCCTTCGCTTCACGAGCCTTCGCGTCACGGTCCTCGGCCTCGCGGGCCTTCGCTTCACGAGTCCTTGCCTCGCGGGCCTTGGCCTCCCGGGCCTTCTTCTCGTGTGCCCTTGCCTCGTCCGGCGTCCGGCCCAGGTTCTTCACGGCCCTGAGCGCATGGGAGACGTGCGGTCCGGCGAAGTGCTCCCCGGCGGGGTTCCCGTCGGTCCCCAGCCAGCCGGCCAGCTTGCCGCCCTGGCCGACCGCCCGCAGCCGTGCCTCGGCCGCGTCGCGCACCGGATCGGTCGCCACCACCAGCAGCTCGTCCCCGCGGCGCAGCACGGTCGGCGGCGTCGGGACGAAGCTCTTGTCGTCCCGTACGACGAGGGTGACCGCGGCCCCCGCGGGCAGCCGCAGTTCGCCGACCTCGACGCCGTGCATCTTCGACTTGGCGGGGATGGCCACCGAGAGCAGATGTCCGCGCAGCCGTTCCAGGGGCGCCGACTCGACGCCCAGGTCGGCTGCCTCGGACGGGTCCTCGGCGATCTTGAGGGCCTTCGCGAGCCAGGGCAGGGTCGGGCCCTGGATGAGGGTGTAGACGATGACGAGCACGAAGACGATGTTGAAGACCCGGGTGGAACCCTCGATTCCGGACACCATCGGAATGGTCGCCAGGACGATGGGCACGGCGCCGCGCAGCCCGGCCCAGGACATCAGGGTCTTCTCCTGCCACGGCATCCGGAACGGTGCCAGGGAGAGGAAGACCTCCAGTGGCCGGGCCACCACGGTGAGCACCAGGCCCACGACGACGGCGGGCCAGAAGTCGTCGAGCAGGTCGTGCGGGGTGACCAGCAGTCCGAGCAGGACGAACATGCCGATCTGGGCCAGCCAGCCGAGTCCGTCGGCGAAGCCGCGGGTGGCGGGCCAGTGAGGCAGCTTGGCGTTGCCGAGGATCATCGCCGCGAGGTAGACGGCGAGGAAGCCACTGCCGTGCACCATGGCGCCCGCCGCGTACGCGGACACAGCGATCGCCATCACGGCGATCGGGTAGAGGCCGGAGGCGGGCAGCGCCACATGCCGCAGCCCGAACGAGCCGAGCCAGCCGACCGCGATGCCGACGGCCGCGCCGATCGCCAGCTCCAGTGCTATCTCGCCGACCAGTGCGTACCAGCTGTCCACCGGTCCGACGGTCGAGAAGGCCACCACCAGGATCACCACGGGGGCGTCGTTGAAGCCGGACTCGGCCTCCAGGACACCGGTGATCCGGGCGGGCAACGGCACCTTGCGCAGGACGGAGAAGACCGCCGCGGCGTCCGTGGAGGAGACGACCGCGCCGATGATCAGCGCCTGCCGCCACTCCAGGCCGACCAGGTAGTGCGCTCCGGCGGCGGTCACGCCCACGCTCACCGCGACACCGACGGTCGAGAGCATCGCCGCCGCGGGGAGGGCGGGTCTGATCTCTTTCCACTTGGTGCCGAGGCCGCCCTCGGCGAGGATCACGACCAGGGCCGCGTACCCGATGACCTGCGTCAGTTCCGCATTGTCGAACTTGACGTCGAAGAGCCCGTCCTGCCCTATGGCGATGCCGATGCCGAGGTACAGGAGCAGGCTCGGGAGCCCGCTGCGTGACGAGATCCGTACCGCCGCCACCGCGACGAGCAGGACAAGTGAGCAGACGAGCAGGAGCTCGTTGAGCGCGTGGACAGTCAGTGGCCGGTCCTTCCCTGCGAACGCCTGCCGGATCGTTTTCCGGCGGCCAGTACTTCGTTACCTTACCTAATCTTTAACGCTTTCTTGATGCGTTCGAGTGCTCGTGCGAGTGCTACGCAATTCGAACCATGCCGATACCGCGTCAGAGGGGGTTCGGCGCTGCGCCTATGGTTGCTCCTGCACTCCCAGGACCACCCTGCCCCTCGAAGGACAGCGATGCCCGCCAACACAACCGCCTCTTCCGGCTCCACCGGTACCGCCGGTGGCGGGCCGCGCAAGAAGAAGGGGCGACGCGCCCGCCTGATCGTGATCGTCCTGGTGCTGGCGCTTGTCGCGGGTATCGGATATGGCACGTTCTGGTCCGTATCCACCGTGCGGGCCTCGTACCCGCAGACCAACGGGACCGTCCGGCTCGCCGGCCTCGACAGCAATGTCGCGGTGAAGCGCGACAGCTACGGGGTTCCGCAGATCTACGCCGACTCCGACGCCGACCTGTTCCGTGCCCAGGGATTCGTCCAGGCACAGGACCGCTTCTGGGAGATGGACGTCCGCCGTCACATGACGGCCGGACGGCTCTCCGAGATGTTCGGGTCCGGTCAGGTCGAGACGGACTCCTTCCTGCGCACGCTGGGCTGGCGCAAGATCGCCCAGGAGGAGTACGACAAGGTCCTGTCCGCGGAGACCAAGAAGAACCTCCAGTCGTACGCGGACGGGGTGAACGCCTACCTCCAGGGCCGCGACGGCAAGGACATCTCCGTCGAGTACGCGGCGCTCGGCCTCACCAACGACTACAAGCCGACGAAGTGGACCCCGGTCGACTCGGTCGCCTGGCTGAAGGCCATGGCCTGGGACCTCCGCGGCAACATGCAGGACGAGATCGACCGTTCGCTGATGACCAGCAGGCTCGACGCGAAGCAGATCGAAGACCTGTACCCGCCCTACCCGTACGACAAGCACAAGCCGATCGTCGCCGAGGGCGCGCTCTCCCCGGTCACCGGGAAGTACGACCCGCAGGCGCCGCGGTCGGAGGGCCCCGGCTCGTCGACCGTGCAGGGCGCGACGGCGGGTCTCAACACCCAGCTCGGCGCGCTCTCCGACACCCTCGACGAGATCCCTTCGCTGCTCGGCCCGAACGGCACCGGCATCGGGTCGAACTCGTGGGTGGTCTCGGGCAAGTACACGACGACCAACAAGCCACTGCTCGCCAACGACCCGCACCTGGCGCCGCAGCTTCCCTCGCTCTGGTACCAGATGGGGCTGCACTGCCGCGCCGTCTCGGCCACCTGCAAGTACGACGTCGCCGGCTACACCTTCTCCGGCATGCCCGGTGTGATCATCGGTCACAACCAGGACATCGCCTGGGGCTTCACCAACCTGGGCGCCGACGTCACCGACCTCTTCCTGGAGAAGGTCTCCGAGGACGGCTACCAGTACGACGGCAAGGTGAAGCCCTTCATCACCCGCGAGGAGACCATCAAGGTCGCGGGCGGCAGGGACCGGCGCATCACCGTCCGGGAGACCAACAACGGGCCGCTGGTCTCCGACCGCAGCGGCGAGCTGGAGAAGGTCGGCCAGAAGGCGCCCGTCACCAACGCCGCCCCGGACCGTGCGGACGGCTACGGGGTGGCGCTGAAGTGGACCGCGCTGGAGCCCGGCAAGTCCATGGACGCGGTCTTCGAGCTGAACCGGGCCAAGGACTTCACGTCCTTCCGCGCGGCGGCCGAGCACTTCGAGGTTCCCTCGCAGAACCTGATCTACGCCGACACCAAGGGCCACATCGGCTACCAGGCCCCCGGCAGGATCCCGGTCCGCAAGTCCGGCGACGGCACGATGCCCAGCCCCGGCTGGTCCTCGGAGTACGGCTGGAAGAAGGACCCGATCCCCTTCGACGAGCTGCCGTACGAGTACGACCCCAAGCGCGGGTACATCGTCACCGCCAACCAGGCGGTCGTCGACGAGGACACGTACGCGCACATGCTCACCAAGGACTGGGGCTACGGCTCCCGCAGCCAGCGGATCAACGACCTCGTCGAGTCGAAGATCAAGGGCGGCGGGAAGATCTCGACCGACGACATGCAGAAGATGCAGATGGACAACACCAGCGAGATCGCCGCACTGCTGGTGCCCGAGCTGATGAAGATCAACATCTCGGACAAGTACGTCCGCGAGGCGCAGAAGCTGCTGGAGGGCTGGGACTACACCCAGGAGTCCGACTCCGCGGCGGCCGCCTACTTCAACGCGGTCTGGCGCAACATCCTCAAGCTGGCCTTCGGCGACAAGCTGCCCAAGGAGATGCGCGTCGAGGGCGAATGCCTGAACGTGCCCCCGGCCAAGAGCTCCGGCCCGGTCGACGAGCAGAACAGGCTGGTACGCGAATGCGGTCAGCGTGCTCCCGACTCGGCGCAGCCGGACGGCGGCGACCGTTGGTACCAGGTCGTCGAGAACCTCATGGAGAAGCCGGACAGCGACTGGTGGAAGGCGCCGGCGAACCGCAAGGACAGGGCGACCGAGAACCGTGAGGAGCTCTTCGCCCGCGCCATGGAGGACGCCCGCTGGGAGCTGACGGCCAAGCTCGGCAAGGACGTCACCACCTGGAGCTGGGGCCGGCTGCACCAGTTGACCCTGAAGAACCAGACCCTCGGTACGGAGGGGCCCGGACTGCTCCAGCGGGTGCTCAACCGGGGCCCGTGGAACCTCGGCGGCGGCGAGGCCGCGGTGAACGCCACCGGCTGGAACGCGGCCGGCGGCTACGAGGTCGTCTGGGTTCCGTCGATGCGGATGGTCGTCAACGTGGGGGACTGGGACAAGTCCCGGTGGATCAACCTCACCGGCGCCTCCGGGCACGCGTTCAGCGCGCACTACACCGACCAGACGGACAAGTGGGTCAACGGCGAGCTGCTCGACTGGTCCTTCGGGACGAACGCGGTGGCCGGGGCGACGAAGGACACGCTGACACTGAAGCCGTAGGGCGGGCTCCCGGCGCTTCAGCCGTCACCGAAGCGCCGGGACCCGGCCGGTGTCACCACCGCGTCCACGGGGTGGTCGTGCGGTTCCTCCGGGACCCGTGCGGCCACCTCGTCGTCGTACAGCAGGACGATCAGCGCCGGATGCGCACCGGCCGCCGAGAGCCGTGCCAGCACCCGGTCGTAGCTGCCGCCGCCGCGGCCCAGCCGCATCCCGCGCCCGTCCACCGCGAGGCCCGGCAGCAGCACCACGTCCGCCTCCAGGACGGCGTCGGGGCCGAGCCGCTCCCCGTCCGGCTCCAGCAGCCCGCGACCGGCCTTCGCAAGGCTCCCGGCGCCCTCGTACGGCGCCCAGTCCAGGTCGTTGTCCGGCAGGAGCACCGGCAGCAGCACCCGTACGCCCCGCGTGCGCAGCGCGTCCAGCAGGGCGCGGGTGCCCGGTTCGCGCCCCACGGAGACATAGGCGGCGACGGTACGGGCCCCGGAGAGCTCGGGGAGTTCGAGTGCGCGACGGGCCAGAACCGCGGCGGCCCGCTCGATGTCCTCCTCCGTCAGGAGGCGTCGTGCGGCCAGCAGTTCACGCCGCAGCAGCGCCTTTGCGGACATGTCGGTGTTCAATCGGGCACCCATAGATCTCTCGTACTGTCGTATATGAGTACAAAGTTAACCGGAGGATCATCTTCCGCCCATGTGCGCCGGTTAAGGTTCTGCGCATGACTCAGTCGAACCCCAGGATCAGCAAGGCTGTCATCCCGGCGGCGGGCCTCGGTACCCGCTTCCTGCCGGCCACCAAAGCCACTCCCAAAGAGATGCTGCCTGTCGTCGACAAGCCCGCCATCCAGTACGTCGTCGAGGAGGCGGTGGCCGCCGGACTCTCCGACGTACTGATGATCACCGGTCGCAACAAGCGTCCCCTGGAGGACCACTTCGACCGTAATTACGAACTGGAGTCCGCGCTCACCCGCAAGGGCGACGCCGAACGGCTGCGCAAGGTCCAGGAGTCGAGCGACCTCGCCACCATGCACTACGTCCGCCAGGGCGACCCGCGCGGCCTCGGTCACGCGGTGCTGTGCGCGGCGCCGCACGTCGGTGACCAGCCGTTCGCGGTACTCCTCGGCGACGACCTGATCGATCCCCGCGACCCGCTGCTGGCCCGCATGGTGGAGATCCAGGAGCGCGAGGGCGGCAGCGTCGTCGCCCTCATGGAGGTCCCGCGCGAGCTGATCCACCAGTACGGCTGCGTGGCCGTGGAGCCCACCGCCGACGGCGATGTGCTGCGGATCACCGGCCTGGTCGAGAAGCCCGAACCGGCCGACGCGCCCAGCAACCTCGCCATCATCGGCCGCTACGTCCTGGACCCCGCGGTCTTCGAGATACTGCGCCGGACCGAGCCGGGCCGCGGTGACGAGATCCAGCTGACCGACGCACTCCAGCTGCTCGCCGAGGACGAGAAGATCGGCGGCCCGGTGCACGGCGTCGTCTTCAAGGGGCGCCGCTATGACACCGGCGACCGGAGCGACTACCTCCGTGCCATTGTCAGGCTCGCGTGCGAACGTGAAGATCTGGGCCCGGAGTTCCGGACCTGGCTCCGCAGTTACGTCACCGAGGAGATGTAGACCTTGAGCAGCACGATCTGGTCGGTCGACGAGCACCTGGAAGACATCCTCACCGCGGTGCAGCCACTCGAACCCATCGAGCTGCAACTGCCCGAGGCGCAGGGCTGCGTCCTGGTCGAGGACGTCGTGGTGGAGATCGCCCTGCCGCCGTTCGACAACAGCTCGATGGACGGTTACGCGGTCCGCGTCGCCGATGTGGCGGGCGCCACCGAGGAGTTCCCCGCGGTCCTCACCGTCATCGGCGACATCGCGGCGGGCGACGCCGGACTTCTCGGCGGCCAGCGGGTGGGTCCGGGCGAGGCCGCCCGCATCATGACCGGCGCCCCGCTGCCCGCCGGCGCGGAGGCCGTGATCCCGGTCGAGTGGACCGACGGCGGCACGGGCGAAGGCCCCGCCGCCGCGATGCGCGCCCACCGCGACGCCCCGGAGGGCGCGCGCGGCGAGGTCCGCGTCCACCGCCCGGTCGAGGCCCGCGCCCATGTCAGGGACCGCGGCAGCGACGTCCGGCCGGGCGATCTGGCGCTGCGCGCCGGTTCGGTGGTCGGGCCGCCGCAGATCGGCCTGCTCGCGGCGATCGGCCGCTCGACGGTGAAGGTGCGGCCCCGGCCGCGCGTCGTCGTCATCTCCACCGGCAGCGAACTGGTCCAGCCCGGCGAGGAACTGAGCGGCGGTCAGATCTACGACTCGAACAGCTTCGCGCTGACGGCCGCCGCGCGCGACGCCGGAGCGATCACCTACCGGGTCGGCGCCGTCACCGACGACGCCGAGACGCTGCGCGCCACGATCGAGGACCAGTTGATCCGCGCCGACATCGTCGTCACCACCGGCGGCGTCAGCGTCGGCGCGTACGACGTGGTCAAGGAGGCCCTGTCCTCGGTGGGCGACGAGGACGAGCCGGGGGGCGGCATCGACTTCCGCAAGCTGGCCATGCAGCCCGGCAAGCCGCAGGGCTTCGGCTCCATCGGCCCGGAGCACACCCCGCTGCTGGCGCTGCCGGGCAACCCGGTCTCCAGTTACGTCTCCTTCGAGCTGTTCGTACGGCCCGCGATCCGCACCCTGATGGGCTTGCCGGACGTGAACCGCCCCACCACCAGGGCCACCCTGGTCAGCGACAAGGCACTCTCCTCGCCCGCCGGCAAACGGCAGTTCCTGCGCGGGACGTACGACGCCCAGGCGGGCACCGTCACTCCCGTGGGCGGTTCCGGATCGCATCTGATCGCCGCCCTCGCCCAGGCGGACGCGCTGATCGTGCTGCCCGAGGACGTCACCTCCGCCGAGCCCGGCACGGACACCGAGGTGATCCTGATCCGCTGACCCGCACCAGGTGGCGGTACGGTGTCTGCCGCTGTGCCTTCCGGGGGACACCCCCCGGACCCCGGGCCCGCACCCCGGTGCGGCTCAGGGGCAACCGGCGCCCTACCGCTAGGCGGAGTTAGTTGAGTACGCAGAACAGGCTGACGCATATCGACGAGGCGGGCGCCGCCCGCATGGTCGACGTCTCCGAGAAGGACGTCACCGCGCGCGTCGCCCGTGCCAGCGGCCGGGTCCTCGTCTCGCCGCGTGTCATCGAACTGCTCCGGAGCGAAGGAGTCCCCAAGGGCGACGCCCTCGCCACCGCGCGCATCGCCGGGATCATGGGGGCCAAGCGCACCCCCGACCTGATCCCCCTCTGCCACCCGCTCGCCGTCTCCGGCGTCAAGGTCGACCTGAGCGTGGCCGACGACGCGGTGGAGATCCTCGCCACCGTGAAGACGACGGATCGCACGGGCGTGGAGATGGAGGCACTGACCGCGGTGTCGGTCGCCGCGCTCACCGTCGTCGACATGATCAAGGCGGTCGACAAGGCCGCGGTCATCACCGACATCCGTGTCGAGGCGAAGTCGGGCGGAAAGTCCGGCGACTACCTGCGCACCGCACCCGGCGGAGCGGACGCATGACCACGCCGCACACACCGCCGTCCGCCTACCGCGCCCTCGTGGTGACCGCGTCGAACCGCGCCGCCGCCGGGGTCTACGCCGACAAGGGCGGCCCGCTGATCGCCGAGGCGCTGACAGCGCTCGGCTTCACCGTCGACGGGCCGCGGGTCGTCCCCGACGGTGATCCGGTCGAGCAGGCGCTGCGGGCCGGCGTGGCCGCCGGGTACGACGTCATCGTCACCACCGGCGGCACGGGCATCTCGCCCACCGACCGCACCCCCGAGGCGACCCGCCGCGTCCTGGACCTGGAGATCCCCGGCATCCCCGAGGCGATCCGTGCCGAGGGCCGGGACAAGGTCCCCACGGCCGCGCTCTCGCGCGGTCTGGCGGGCGTGGCCGGCCGCACCGTCGTCGTCAATCTGCCCGGTTCCACCGGCGGAGTGCGTGACGGGCTCGCGGTCCTGACCCGACTTCTGGTGCACGCCGTCGACCAGCTCCGCGGCGGCGATCACCCCCGACCCGGGAGCCCGAGCTGAACGTCCCGACCTGGCCGGTGACCCTGGTGGACGGCGATGTCGCCCTCCGGCCGATAAAGCTGCGAGACCAGACCATGTGGCGCGAGGTCAACCGGCGCAACCGGGACTGGCTGCGCCCCTGGGAGGCGACCGTGCCGCCGCCCGCCCCCGGCGGTCCGGTGGCCCGGCGCCCCACGTACCGGCAGATGATCCGCCATCTGCGGGCCGAGGCCAACGCCGGCCGGATGCTGCCCTTCGCCATCGAGTACCAGGGCCGGCTGGTCGGCCAGCTGACCGTCGCCGGGATCACCTGGGGCTCGATGTGCTCGGGGCATGTCGGCTACTGGGTCGACCGGGAGGTGGCGGGCCGCGGGGTGATGCCGACCGCTGTCGCCCTCGCCGTCGACCACTGTTTCCGCACGGTCGGACTGCACCGGATCGAGGTGTGTATTCGCCCGGAGAACGCGCCCAGCCGGCGGGTCGTGGCGAAACTCGGATTCCGCGAGGAAGGGATCCGGCCCCGCTATCTGCACATCGACGGTGCCTGGCGGGACCATCTGATCTACGCGCTCACCGCCGAGGAGGTGCCCGACGGACTGCTCCGTAGGTGGCGGCGGGCCCGGCCCGCTCACCCTGAGCATCGCACTTAATGAAATATATGTTCGAAATCGATCGCGGTTTGACTGCTAAGGGACACGCAAGCGTCGACTGTTGATCCGACTGTGGATCCGAACAGTCACAAAAAAAGTCTGTGATATCAGCCGGATCGTGCGACACGCCGCGCCAATTGGCGGATGCCTCCATGCAAACCCCTCTACGGTGTGAGATGTGAGCAGCAGCGGCCTCATCTACGCAGTCATCGTCGGGGCCTGGGCCGCCTACTTGGTGCCGATGTGGCTCCGCAGGCAGGACGAGCTCAACGAGGCCCGTCCGACGGAACGCTTCAGCACCGCCATCCGGCTGCTGTCCGGACGGGCGGCCATGGAGCGCCGTTATGCCAAGGGGCTGCAGGAATGCACCGACGATGAGGCGGCGCCCGACGCCGGCCCGGACGTGAGCACGGACCGAATGGATTCCGTCGACGTCCGGAACTTTTCCGCGCCTCCGGCGCACACCGAGGTCCGGGTGCACGACCCGGCTCGTACTCCGGAGCGCGGTCCGAAGGAGCGCCCGGCCAGGGAACGTTCCGTATCCCCCTCCGTCCCCGAATCCGCAACCTTCCGGCGCTCGCGCCCCGGCGGGATCGATGCCGAACGAGCCCGGCGTGCGCAGCGCACACAGGTTCTCGCGCGTCGTCGGCGTACCACCGTCGTCCTCTTCCTCGGCTTCACGCTCGGCGCGGTCGTCGCGGCGGTCGGCGGCCTCGGCTTCCTCTGGGCCCCCGCGGTTCCCGCGGTGCTGCTGAGCACGTACATCGTGCATCTGCGTACCCAGGAGCGGCGCAGGTTCGCCTTCACCATGGACCGGCGACGGGCCGAGGTGGCGGCGCAGCGGCTCCGCGAGAACCGCCCGCGCAGGCACCAGCCGGCCGCGACGGCTCCCGCGGAGTCCGACGAGGACCCCGAGGCGCGCCACCCCGTCCCCGAGCCCACCCCCACGGTCTCCCCGCAGGAGGCCGGCCGCCGCGCCCTGGTCGAGCAGACGGACCACGCGGAGTGGGTGGACCAGCAGCGCGAACGCGGCCGGGTCCAGGGCGACAGCTGGGAGCCGGTCCCGGTCCCGCTGCCGACCTATGTCACCGCCCCGGTCGCCCCGCGCGCCACGGGCGGCGTCGAGGTCGGCAACCCGGAGACCTGGAGCGCGGCCCGCTCCAGCACCGCCGAACCCACCCATCCGGCCGACCCGAACCCCGCGGCGCCCGCCACGGACCCGGCGCCGCGCCGGCGCACCAACCAGTCCCGCCGCTCCCGCGACCGGGGCCGGACCCCCCTCTTCGACCAGTGCGACGAGGGCGACCGCCCCCGGGCGGCCAACGAGTGAGGCAGCCGCCCCGCCCCGCCCCGCGCCGTGACGCCGGCTCGGGCTGACCGGCGCGGAACGGATTTCCGAGCACCCCGGTGAGGGTGCTAAAGTTTCACTCGTTGCAAGGGCCTGTGGCGCAGTCTGGTAGCGCACCTCGTTCGCATCGAGGGGGTCTGGGGTTCAAATCCCCACAGGTCCACCGCACGGCTGTTCTTGAGTTAGCTCAGGAATGGTGACGAGATCCCGTCCGATCGCAAGATCGGGCGGGATCTTCGTCGTTTCGGGGGTCGTTCGATCCGTGTTCGGGGTGGTGGATGGCGGCGTATCGGGTCTGGCGGGCTGCTCGCCAGGAGCCTGGCCGTTGCCGGGGCATGCGAATTGGCCCCGGTCGCCCGGGGCTGTTGATAGCGCTGTGCGGTTGTGACGCTGCCCGATCAGAGGTTTGCCGGCGGATGTCGCCCCTTGTCGAGTGGCGCGGCGACATGGGACCGGTCACGGACTTCGGGAGCCGGAATGGACTCGAAGTCGGCGTCGGTGAGCCGACTGCCTGTGCGCTCGTAGAGCCAGTTTTCCAGGATGTCCAGGTTTCCGATGGTCACCATGATTGCGATGAGAAGCGTCTGGGCCACCTGGCCGGGTGCTCGGCGGTGCATCGGGTTGCCGATGTCCATGTCGGCGCCCTTGAAGCGACCGTTGAGGCCCTCGTTGTGAGAACGGATCGGCTTGTAGATCCGCTCCCAGGCGACGCTGAGGTAGTGGCTGTCCTGCCGGAACTTGGCGTTCTTCAGGTCTCCGGCTGCGTCGGCGGGGACGCTGATAGCGGATGCTCCGCAGACGGCCGGCAGAGCTTCCTTGCCGGGAGGGTCCATCCATTCCCTGTCCGGAAGCTGGATGGTGGGGCGAGCCGAGGCATGGCTGGTGCGGGAGCGGCGGTCCGCCAGTTTGATCACGGTCTGAGGCGGGCCAGAGGAGGTCGGTCGTGCAGGGCGGAGGCGTTCTCGGCGTGGGCAGTTCACCGAAGGGGACGGGCCGGCCGCCGGGCACTGCAGGCGCACAGTTCCTCGGGTATCGGCGTTCTGCTTGAGCTTGAGGAAGTAGGGAAGTCGCTCGGCGGCCACCGGCTTCAGTTCTTCGAGCCGTCGGCGGAAGGTCTTGTCGTCCATGCCGTGAGTGGCCTGGGCCAAGGCGTTGGGGATGTGTGGGCAGGCGAGGGAGCCGTCGATCAGTACGGCTCCTTGCCAGCTGCCCTGGATGCCACGGTCGGCCGCCTTGTAGTCCAGGGCGAGGCGGTAGCCGAGTCGGCGTACGGGGATCTGGAAGTTCTCAGGCGAGCAGCCGGTGTAGGCGCGATCTGCGGCACAGGTGCCTGTCGGCAGTCGAAGCTCGGCGAGGTGCTTCAGCATGGTGACCGCGTTCTCGCCCGTACCAACGGTCGGGGTGTCCAGGCTGAGGCCGAGGCAGAGCTGCGGATAGGAGGGCGCGCGGCGGCCCTTTGCGGCCCCTTCGCCTGTGCGGGAGTGGGCGGCGACGAGCAGGTTCGCGCTGTAGCCAAAGATGCCCTTGTCGGAGCCGCCGCTGAAGTGCCAGCCAGCGGTGATCTCGACGGAGGCCGTGCCCGAGCGGTCGCTGTCAGGGTCGGCCAGAACCGGGATCGAGGTGGCGTCCACTCCTACGTCACCGGCCCAGTTCCGCAGGTATCCGCGTTGCTGTGCCAGCCGGACCGGGACCAGTACGAGATCGTTCGCCAGCCGTTGGAGCCGGTTCGCGGCGGCGCGGCCGGCAGCCTCGTCCCAGACAGCGGAGTGGATGTCAGCCTCCGCTTGGTCCAGGCGCCGTCGCCGGTCGCAGCGTGCCGGATCGAGCATGGTGGTGATCCGGTCCAGCCCTCGGTAGAGGCGACGACTGGCAGCTATGCACGCACGTGCTGTGGACGGCGGCATCTCGGGGACGTCGAGCCAGGCGCGGGCTGCGGGCTGGAGGCGGAAGTGCAGGATCCGCCAGGCGTCGGAGACTGTGGCTCGGCCCGTGTAGTACACGGCGAGCATCAGGCCGGCCAGTACGGTCCTCGGCCGCACGCCTGGTGGCCCGGGACGGCCTCGCAGCATGTCCTCCAGCTGCTGGGGCAGGCCGGAGCGATCAAGGACGGTCAGCAGCTGGCCGACCTTGGAGTCGGGGATCTCGGTGAGCCGTCCAGGCCGCAGCCGTGGCCGCGCGTGACGGGCGGCCAGCTGGTCGGCTTCAGGCCGCGCCCTCACGAGCGGCGGCCACGCAGCAAGCGGATCACCTCCGCCCTGGGTAGTGGGGGCACCCAGTGGTGGTAGCCCGCCAAACCGGCAGGGGAGGCCATGCCCGCGGCGGAAGCGACCGCCTCCGGACTGATGCCCTCGGAAAGCCGGCCGACGATCCACGTCGACCGCAATCGCCGAGCGGAGAGCGGCGGCAGGCCCGCGTGGGGCCGATGGCGGGCAGGCCAGGAAGAGACGAGGTTCTTGGCTGCCGTGACCTTCCGTCCCGGCCGGAAGAGAAATCCGGTTCCGGAGGTCTCTGCCAGCTCGGCCAGCGTGCCTTCCCAATCGGAGTGGCACGCCACGAGCCGGCCGAGCAGCTCCTCCTCCAGCACCGCAACCCCACCGGAGGTCACGCGAACGTGGCTGCCTCGCATGGGCGGGACCTCGCCCGGCATGAGGCCGCACCCGGCTCCGAGTGCCATGAGGGCGAGGCCGTCGAGTCGAGCCTGGTGCGGCAGATGATTCGCCCAATCCCGCAGACGAGCCAACTCTCCGGCGTGGTAGGGCGACTGAGGCGTACGGGGAGAGGAAAGCCGAGCCGCAGGGGCCTCTCCGCGCTGGACCCACACCAGAGCTTCCCGTGCCCGCCGCAGCCAGGTCCGGTAGGTCAGCACTGTCGAATCCTTAGTCGCAGTGCAGCCCGACAGGATGAAGGCGTCGATCGTCTCGGTCCTCAGCCAGGTTCCCGGGTCGCGCGGCAGCCCGCTCCGGTCCGCCCAGACCGCG
Source organism: Streptomyces brevispora (assembly GCF_007829885.1). Taxonomy (NCBI): domain Bacteria; kingdom Bacillati; phylum Actinomycetota; class Actinomycetes; order Kitasatosporales; family Streptomycetaceae; genus Streptomyces; species Streptomyces brevispora. The sequence goes on along the minus strand of NZ_VIWW01000001.1, from coordinate 2,382,223 downwards.
ATCCGGCCGATCACGTGCAGCAGGTGCTCCGCCGTGTAGCAGGTGGCCGGAGCTGTCGCCGTCACGGTGGCTCTCACCAGCTCGGCGACCGGCGCCCACTGCCGATGCGGCAGCCGGGGCCGGTAGTCGCGGATCTTGCTGGAGACCTCCGAGCTCAGTGTCACAGACCAACAGAAGCGGCTGGACAAGCAGCCAGTGAAGACGTCGAAGGCGATCTTCACGGAAAGGAGTGCATCGACATGGTCGGAGGTTTGGCCCGCAAGACCGCGCCGAGAGACCTTGCCCGCGATCCGGAATCCTGGCCCGACTCTGCCATCGACGACGTCGCTGCCAGAGTCGTCCAGGCCATCGCCCGCGCGCTCGCGCTCGCCTTGGAGCGCGAGAAGCGAAGTCTGCGGCAGGTCTCTACTGGATCCGGGGTCAACCGGCAGGCCATTTCCGACCTGCTCGCCGGCCGGTGCTGGCCGGACATCGTCACCGTTGCCCGCCTTGAAGATTTCCTCGCCGTCCCGCTGTACCCGCGGGACGGAATGCGCAGTACGCATCAAAATCGGCCTTCCCGTTCCCAGGGAAACCCGTCCCAGGGAACGACGAAATAGGCCACGCGCCCCCGAGGCGAGGCGGATTGCTCTAGCCTCGGGGATGCGTGAGCCACTACGAGGGTCCACGTCATTGGCTCCGAAGAGGGTCCAAGCTCAACGGAGCCCGTCCCCTTCTCCCCGTAATGGGAGGAGGGGACGTCTCATGTTCGGGGTGGCGGCGTCAGGCGTCCCCTCCCTGCGGTTCCGTGACCCGGCGGGCGGCAAAGGTGCCGATCGGGTGCTCCACGGCACGGTCGTTCTTCACCAGCCGCTTGCAGGTCCGGCGGGTCGTCTCGATGGGCGCCCGCCCTTCGTCGCCCTTGGTCGGGCGCCCAAGGGCCTCTGTGATGTCCTTGACCTTCATCGGCCGTCCGGCGCCCACGAGGATCTGCTCGACCGCCTGCATCAACTGCCCGGACGGCGACCGTGAAGGCCCGCTCTGCCCGGCACGCGTCTCCTCTGGCGGCTTGCTCGGTTCCGACTCGTCGGCGGCGGACGCATCGCCGTCCTCGTCCTCCGCGTCAGCTTCCTGCTGGGAGCTTTGATCGTCCTCGGACGGCGCCGAGCGACCCGCGAGGAGCTCGGCGAGAGCTTCGCTCAGCTGATCGCGAGTGCTTGCGTACTTTGCCGCCTCGACTCGGAGGTCCGCGAGCTCTGCTTCGAGCTCCGAGATTCGCGCCAATGTCCGATCAGTCTTGCCGGAGTAGATCCCAACAGCCGTCCGCAACCCGGGAGCCGCATCCGGCTCGCCCGCCCCTGTGAAGTCCATCCGCCCCTCCTCGGCCCTCCCGTACGACAGGACAACGGCAGTCATCGTAGGGAATGCCAGTCGTGCCCGGCAGCCAAATGACCAACGAAGTATGGCAGTTGAGGCACGACGAAGCGTGAGCTTGATGTCTGGCGCCCCTGACCTGCGTGTCTGCGACGCCAGTCGTAATGCTTAACATCGTCAACAGTTACGGCGGATCAGGCTCTGCCACGGTTCCTGACGCCACGTCTTCGAGGACGAGGCCCGGAAGGATAGCCAGTCCCAGACTCTGAAGATCCACGTTCGGGCTGGCTGCCTTCTCTGCAACGCGGGGCGACCAGGAGGCCAGCCCGTCCAGTGCAGGTACCAAGCCTTCTCGGTCGTCACTGAGCAGGGCTGCCACGAGCGACACGACATCGGCGCGGGAGCTGCCTGCTGGAGTCGGGAGAACGGCCAGCCCTGAGAGTGCGCGCTGGTCACGAGAGCCACAGAGCGCTGTGAGGGCGGCGAGAGCGAATCGCACGGCATCGCTCTCGTTCTCCCAGCGGGACAGCAGTCTCGGCAGCTCGCTGCCGATGGCCCGCCGTGTCAGGTACTCAGCTGCAGACTCCTCCCAGCCACCCCCGAGTGCGGTGATGCGATCGGCCAGGGAGACCTCTGCAGCTGGCCCCGAAGCAGCAAGCCGCAAGAGGTCGCCGAGCAGAACCAGCCGGCTGCCGGGCGCGACGCTGTCGTCGCAGGCCAGCTCCATGAGGAATGGGACAGCCTCGACGGTGGTGTCGGTGCAGGTGCCTTGGTGGGCCACGGCATCCGCGAGATCGCCGAGGAACTCGCCCGTTGACCCGTAGGGCTCGCCGAACGCGAACTCCTCATCAAGCAGCCACCTCACGGCATCCGGAGCATCCTCCGCGCTGCCGTACATGCGCTCTGCGACCGCCACCACGGCCTGGACTAGCACTGCGGGCTCACCGACCTCAATGCCCTTCCACGGCGACCCGGCCGGAGGCCGCGCGGGATCCTCGGGCAGAGGGCTCGGAAGGGCGACGTCGGCGCCGGCCTGCTCATGGACCAAGCCGTCCCGTGGGAAGACTCCTTCGAGAGTCGCAGCATGGCCCTCGCTGCACCCCTGCTGAAAACCGCCGTGGGCACGGGCCAGGCCGGCCACCCGAATCCGTTCACTCCGGAAGAACGGCTCGAGAGCCATGCGCTCGTACCCGCTGTAGACGGCCAGCGAGAAGATCTGCCACCACCCCTCCAGCTCCGGGTCCATCGACGGCTTTCCGTACCAGAAGCTAGACGGAACGAACCGGAAGTGATCGTGGACGCGCACTGCCGTCAGACGGTGGCCCATACCGGAAAGCTCGGCCGCGGCAGCGCGGGCAGCGTCCTCACTCGGCAGGCTCAGCGTGTACTGGATTCCCCAGGCGGGAGGTGCCGCGCTCATCAGCTGCACTGCCAGGTGAACATCGCCCGCTCGAAGCGCCGCTCGGCCAGGTCTTCCGGGCGGATCAGCCAGTACAGGGCTCCGGCATCGCCCCACATCATGTCCGCGGCGTCCTCGCTGTCGAACTGGGCCAGCAGCACCCAGTTGCCCGCCTCCTCGGACAGCCGCGGGTCGTCCCAGGATGCCTCGTCGTCCAGGACCGCCTCCGCGATCTCGATCTCGACCGGGTTCTGCACTGAGTGAGCGTGGCCGCCGATCTGGTGCCCTACCTCATCATCGAACTCGCACAGCGCGTCGAGGAACTCCTGCGAGCAGACGGGGTGGTCATACCGGTTCCCCAGCGGGGCGCCCGGGGCGAAGGCAGCACGTACGGACGGATGCCACGGCTCGGTCGCCGTCATCTCCACCCGAGCGGTCAGCGGCACCACTGGATACGGCTTGAGCCCTGCAGGCGCCCCACGCTCCGTCACCTCCTCGTCAGCTGCCACATAGAGCACGCGGGCGCCCGCCCAGCTCTCCCGGTCCTCGGCCAGAACGAGAGCGTCGCCGTCGTCCAGCTGCCCATCGAAGTAGAAGAACAGCAGCGTCCCTGCTGAGGGCAGATCGATGTCCAGCGCAGTCGCCGGCAGGCGCCCGCAGTCGATCGAGGCGACGAGGGAGAGCGGGCCGTGCCCGTCCCACACCGGCCACTCCACATCGACCGGCAAGGACGGGAGGCCGCCGAGCCGACCGACGCCATCGTCAGAGCCGGCCGCTACCTCCAGGCGCGCACCAGGGCGAAGCAGACCGAGCCACTTCTCGGCAACCTCAGGCGACAGATGCTGCAAGGCGAGAGAGCGAAGGGCATCCCGGGAACCATGTGTCATGCGCCCGATCATGCACGGCGCCACTGACAGAGACCTCGGCGGACCGCCAGCAGCACGCGCAGCCGCTCAGTCCGTGGCCGTTGACCTCCAAGCAGCGGTGACGCACCCTTCCTCCCAGTGCCACCAGCCGAGCCGCCGTCCTTCAACACGATCAGCCGGATCGTGCAGTTCTCTGAGGATCGGACCGTCTCGCCAGCCCAGCGGACGCCCTCATCGTCGATCTAAACCCGGACGATGTCGTCGCTGGCGACTCCACGTACGAACCAGGGAGTGTTGTCCAAACGCACCGTGCCGTCACCGAGGTCCACCGCCCACAGGCTCTCGACGCTCGCCGGCGGCCAGCCGTCCTCGTCCACATCCATCCGGAAGTGGACCTTCACATGGTCGCCACTGATGCTCGTCACAAACACCATCATCCACAGGGGACGATCACCGTTCAGATGAGGCCCATGAAATCGAGGAGGAACCACTTCTCGTACTCATACCGCTCGCGAAGTGCGAATGTTCCGTCTTCCACGAGATCCTTGCCGTCCCACCACCATCGTGGCTTCGAATCGAGAGCCTCTGGATAGTTGAAGAGCTCGTGGGGAAGGGGTTGCTCATCGAAGTTGCTCGGAGGCATCCAACCCTGTTCGCCGACGATGACGCCCGCGACGGCATCGGCTGTGAGTACGAAGTCGGGAGTTTCGTCGTCGTTGAACGTAAGCCGCCATTCGCGCTCGTGCAGCCAATCTGCGGAGCCGGGTTCGTAGCGCACTCGCCGGCCACGGAATCGGGCTGGCATTCCATCAGTCGCGAGCAACTCCTCGTCCGAGAGATAGAGAACGGGCCGGGCACCAGCGGCTATGAGGGCCTCGCGGTCGAGTAGAAGCGCCCACGGCTCGTACGGCCCGCGCGGGCCAATTCCGTCGCGAAGCAGGACTCGACGAGCGGCATCGGAGGGCTCGCCCAGGCAGACCACAGCCTGGCTCTGGCGGTACGGCACACTCCCGCGGATCTTCCCCTCACGGAGGATGCCCACCAGCCGATCCTCGGCAGTCCCATGCGCATGAGCCGGGGGATGGTCATCGCTGCTTCGTGGGCGTCCCGTGAAGTGAACGAGAGTGCCGGGAAGGTCAGGGTGAACTCCCACGCCGGGAGAGGGCCTCATACGTCTCCTTCATGGTTCGACAGCAGCAGAGTATGGCCATGGGCTCGTCGAGGTGAGGCGTGAGAAAGGAAGCAGACTGTGAGCAGTCAGTCAGCAGCAGACAGATGGTGCCACCAGTGACTGCAGCCGTCGGAGCAGAAGCGCTCAAGCCGCCGCGCGTCGGCAATCGCGAGCACCGCGATCAGTAGCCTAAACGCCTTGCCGCGTTCGTCGAGAGGTGTGAGGCTGGCGATCTTTCCCAGTTGCTCGTCGATCCGGCCTCGTGAAATCAGCACTGCGGGCGTATGCGTCGGGCGCAGCCCGGCACGGCGGATGCTCTCCAGCGCGTCCTCGGCAACGGCACGCGCCTGGACGCAGTGATGGCGCAGGAAGAGCAGTACCTCGGCCTGCTCTTCGTGGCCGAGGCTGTCGAACCATTCGATGCCTTGGGGCATCGGGCGCAGCCCCTGCGCGAGCTCGTTAAGCAGGACGTCGCGTTCGTTCATGACTGCCTCCCGTGGGACGGACGTCGCTCCGCAGCGGTGATCAGGATTCCGAGGAGCACCGCCAGATCGGCCGCGCCTTCCGCGTCATCGGCCCAGCGGGTGGTCTGCAGTGGGTGAACCTGGTCGAGGAGGACGCCTTCGCGGGCCAGGACGAAGGCCAACGCCAGCATGGCCGCGCGGGCGTTGCCGTCCTCGAACGGATGGAAGAAGAGGATGTCTAGGTAGGTCCGGGTTGCGCGTGACGGGAGGGGGAGATCAGGTTGAGCGCTCTCGGACAGGCAGCGCTCGAATCGCGCCCGCGTATCGGATGCGAGGCCGTAACGCTCCTGGCAGCCCTTCGCGAAGGCCGGCATCGTGCGGAAGCCGACGATGTCGTGGCCCAGCACGGTCCGCTGCCACTTCGTCATGAGGGCAAAGGTCAGCGGCCTGCCCTGCTCCGTGTCGGCGAAGGCCAAGTCGAGAGCGGTCAGGACCCGCGCGGCTCCCTCGCTGTCACGGCCGCCTCGCGTTGCCATGAAGAAGTTCCGGAAGCCGTCGCGGGCCGGTGCTTCAGTGATGGGGCGTACGCCGCGCCAGGATGGCCAGGAGATCTCCGGCCGGATGAGCAGCCAGTCGGCGAGGCTGTCCTTCGGTTGGCCGGGCCCGGAAGTCATCTGATGCCGCCCACGCCTCTGGCGAACCGCGAACTCACTGCGTCGACCACCGGAACGTCAGGGGCAATCCAACTGCCGAACTGGCCGCCGACCGCGGTCTTGACGATCTCTTCGGCCTGGCCCTCGTTGATGCCGTTGTAGGCGAGGAACCATCGGAGGACCTGCATGCAGTGCCCGTACCAGCCACTCTCGGCCTGGGTGCGGCCAGCTACCACGGTGACCAAGCGCGTGCACGCCCGCTCCCAGTACCAGAGGTCCGCTGTAGACGCCGGGGTGTTCCCCGACGGGGCCAGGGCCGCGAACCGCTCCGTCAGGTCATCCAGCCAGCCACGCCACTCCTGAAGAGCCTCGACGACCAGCGGGGCAGTCGCATCCGGGGTTGTCACGGAGTCGGATGAACAGCACCAGACCTCTACGACGCCTCCGTCGACGTCACCCTCGCCGACCGACCAGTTCCATCCGCAGGCCCATCGGCCGTACCGGCCCGCCAGGAACTCGGTGACGGGATCCAGCGAACGCCAGCGATCCTCGCGAGCGACTTCAGCACTGGGCAGCAAGGGCGCGACAAGGCTCGCCAACTCCTCCGCCGCCTCGTCGTCCATCTCGAACGGATGTCGAGCCGGATCCACATCTGCCCACGCCAGGGTGTGTGCCCACAGTTCACTCACCGTCCCACTCTGCCTTGCGTAGCCGCCCCGACTCCACTCGATATCGAGTGGCCGCCTCATCAGTGGGAAACGATCTTCGGTCACCTGGGAAGCGATCTTCAACCGCTTCTGTCCCGCCTGGTCAGAGTCACTCGTGAACACCCCACCGCAGCAACTGTTTCTGAGCTGGCTCAGGAGGAGTTCACAAGATCCCGTCCGATCTGGTTGATCGGGCGGGATCTTGGCGTTTCCTGGGTCCGTGACCGCCCTGGCCGCGCTCGTGTACGGCCTGATCGAGGGCCCTTCCAGGGGGGATTCACACGCCCATCAAGCCTCAGGAGGTTACCCGGTGACGTCAGCCCCGCGTCCGCCCGCTCCGAAGCCGGGCCCTCCCGAGCCGCGCGAACACTGGTACCAGCCGCGCCGTTCCGGCTTCCGGTGGGAGCAGGAGGGCTTGGACCAGTGCGCCGGCTGATGCCGGGGGCCGAGCCGTACCGGGCGTGGGCGCTTCCAGTTCACCGCGGACTCCGGCCGGGTCAACGAGTGCGACCTGCTGATCGCGGTGCCCGGTGGCCTGTATCTGCTGGAGCTGAAGGGACACCCGGGGCGGGTGGTGAATCACGGGGACACCTGGCAGTTCCACGCCGACCGGGTGCGGACGCTGAAGAACCCGTTGCACCTCACCGATCTCAAGGCGAAGGAACTCAAGGGCCGGCTGGAGCGTGCCGCCCGGGCCATGAAGGAGGATCCCAGGCGCATCCCGTACATCAAGCCCGCGGTGTTTCTGCATGACGAGGACCTGGTCAGCGAGTTGGACGAGTTCCAGCGCACCGCGGTGTTCGGGTGCAACGACGGTACGAGTGGTCTGCCGGGCCATCTGGGACGGCCTGCTGGGGCTCCCGCCCGAGCGGGAGAGCCGGCGGGTCACCCCGCAGGACAGCCGGCTGCTGGAAAAGCTGATGAAGCGCATCGGGGTCAGCCAGTCGACGGCTCATCTCCGCTTCGGGGACGGCTGGCGGCTGGAACCGCGTGCGCTGGACGCGGGGCCCGGCTGGGAGGACCGCCTCGCGGTACGCGACGACGGTCTGGTGCAGGAAGGCGGCCGGGTCCGCCTGGATCTGGTGCGGCAGTTGGCCGAGGCCGTGCGATACGCCCACAACCCGTCGCTCTACCACCGTGCCCTCTCCGCCCGCTCGGTGTACGTCTGTGCCCGGGAGGACGGCAGCGATCCGGTCCTGCGTATTGCGGACTGGCAGACCGCTGCCCGCGACTTCGAGACGTCACTGCACCGGTCGCTCGGGGACACCCCGCTGGACGGCGGCCTGATCGCGGACATCGCCCAGGTGTATCTCGCCCCGAGACGGATCAGGAGTTCGCCGACCCTGTCGACCTCGATGTCTTCGGCCTGGGCAGCCTCGCCTATCTCCTGCTGACCGGCCGCCCGCCCGCGGACCGGCGCAGCGCCCTGGTCGACCGGCTGGCCGCCGAGGGCGGACTGCACCCGTATGCGGCGGCGGACAGCGTGTCGGCCGCCCTGGACGACGTGGTCTTCCGGGCGACCGCCGCCGATCTGCAGGGGCGGCTCTCGTCGCCCGACGACTTCCTGCGTCTCCTGGACGCCGCGGAGGCCGACGCCGCACCGGCCGACCGGCCGGGGGGTGTGGTCGCCGATCCGTTGACCGTGCAGCCCGGTCAGCCGCTGGACGACACCTGGACGGTCACCCGAGTGCTCGGCACCGGAGCCACCGCACGTGCGCTGCTCGTGCGGCGCACGGAGCCACCGGCCGTACCGTCCTGGAGATCGAGTACGCCGGTGGATTCCGCTCGCCCGCCGATCAGGACCCGGTCAGTCTCGGCTCCAGGCTGCGCGGTCAGGGTTGCGCCACCGTCAGTGGACGCACGACCTGCGCAGGAAGCCCGCGCCCAAGGCGCCCGCCCCGGTTGCCGCGGACGCCCCCGAGGTCGCGCTGGAGTCGGTGGACACGCTGGCGTCCCGGCTCACTCCGGCGCAGGGCAACCACCGCACCAAGCCGCGCCCCGACGTCGTGCGTGCCACTCTCCAGCTTCCGGATGCCGAGCTGCTGGAGCCGTGGCCCGCCCAGTCGGCCATCGCGAAGGCGCTCGGTGTCAGCCAGACCACCGTTTCCAAGAACCAGCTCGCCGCGATCGAGCAGTGGGCGCTCCTGCCGTGGCTCGGCCGTGTCCGCGACGAGCTGGTGACGATCCTGGCCGAACAGCGCAGGGTCATGACGGCCGAGGAGCTGGCGACCGAGCTGCGGGCCCGGCACGGTGCGGGGGGACGCCCCTCCATCCGTCGCGGCCCTCTACGCCGCCGATCACCTCGGCAAGCGGGACGCCTCCCTGGCGACCGTGCTCGCCACCGTCATCGAGCCCGAGCACGTCCCGTACCTCAGCGTCCTGCGCTACAAGGAGACCGGCCTCCGCAAGCGCGCGCAGTGGGAGCAGGTCTGGGAGCAGCGGCGAGAGGAGGACCGCAACGGGCTGCGGCTCGATATCGCGGTCCCGCCGAAGTACTCGGGCGCCGACTTCCTCAAGCACTCCTACTGGTCGAACCGAGGCAAGCTCGACGTCCCCAAGGAGCGGTTCATCTCCTACCCGGACGCATCCACCGACAACGACCACTCCCTCCTCCTCGGTTGGGCCGGCTGGAACCATCGGGAGCAGGCCGAGGCCCTGGCCAACCTCGTCCACGACCGGGGGGAGAAGGACGGCTGGCCGAAGGAAGACCCCCGCTTCGTGCCGCTCCTCGCCGGTCTTCAGGAGGCCATGCCCTGGGTGCACCAGTGGTACGACGAGTTCGACGCCGAGTGGGACGGCAACCCGGCCGAGGAGTTCCAGAGCACCCTCAACCTGGGCCGCACCGAACGCCACCTGTCCGAGTCCGACCTGCGCGCGTAGCGCCAGAGAAGAAGCGGGGCGGCCGGAAGAAGGCCGCGGAGTAGGCCCGTACACGTACATGTGGGCGGGACCGGAAACCGGACCCGCCCACATACGCCAAGAGTCGCGTCAGCCGCGCGCGGCCATCCGCACGAACTGCGCCCACCCGGCGCTTCCCACGCTGAGGACCGGCCCGTCAGCCTGCTTGGAGTCGCGGATGTACACAGATGCGTGCACAGTTGCGATCTCCACGCAGTCGCCCCCGTTCCCCGCGCTGTAGCTGCTCTTGAACCAGACCCGCTTGTCTGTGCTCATCGCCGGTGCTTCCTTGCTCATTGCTCTCCCAACAGCCTCTCGATGAAGGCCAGCGACTCCCTCGGCGTCAATGCCTGGGCCCGGAGGACGCCGTAGGTCGATTCGTACGCGCCGACCTTCTTCGGTTCCGCGTGCAGTGCACTTTCGGCCTGCACCTCTGCGTACGCCATCCTGCGCTGATCGCCGATGTGGAGCAACGTGAACGCCCCTGCCAGCCCGGCGTGCTCTTCGCGGTCGGTCGGCATGACCTGGATCTCGATGTTCCGCTCGTGTCCGAACAGCAGTAGCTGTTCCAACTGGCCGCGTAATACGGCCCGTCCGCCGAGAGGACGTCGTAGGGCGGTTTCCTCGATGACGAAGCTCAGGAGCGGTGCCGGGCGCCGGGAGAAGAGCTTCTGGCGGTCCATCCGAGCAGAAACGCGCTGCTCGACGGTGTCGGAGTCGAGCAGCGGACGCCACATCTCGAAGACCGCTCGCGCGTACTCCTCCGTCTGCAACAGGCCCTTCACCACATGGTTCTCGTACGCGTGGAGCTGCGTGGCCTCCGCCTCCAGCTGCACGTACTGACGGAAGAACGACGGATACCGGGCCCGCTCCACCTCCCCCTTCATCGCCACCAGCACGCCCCGTCCGCCGACGGCCAGATCCACCGCGTCGATCATCGCCGGCTTCGGGATACGCCGCCCCTGTTCCACCGCGGCGATCTGCGCCTCGCTGTACCCGATGAGTAAGCCCAACTCCGTCTGCGTGAGCCCCGCGGCCTCGCGCAGCAGCTTCATCTGGCGGCCGAAGCAGCGCAGGAACCCGCTGCCCGGCTCCGCCGCACTCTCCACGGCATCGGCCGCCGCAACGTCCATGGTCCAGGGCTCCTTCGGTCAGCAGGCAGTGGCACGAGGCTAGAGCCGTCCGGGGGGCTGGAGGGCGAGTTCCGTGTGAACGTCCGTCATGTGGGTTACGGGGTAGGCCGCCGGTATGCGCGACGCGCAGGCGCGAGGGGCGCGTGGCGGGGGAGGGGTCAGGCGGTCGGTGGGGCGGGCGTCGAGCCCGGAGGGCGAACCCCGGTCAGCTGCTCCGTACGCCGGCGCAGGAGCAGGGGCGGCTCGACGTACCAGCCGGCCGTTGCCCCCACCTCTGAACCTCTGACAAGCGCTCACCGCAGGGGCGTCGGTCCCTGGGGGTGGGTCGCCCGGCACGAGACATTTGGGGACGGGGTCCGCCGCCAGGTCATGTGGCTGGAGCGCGGACCCCGAGGCGACCTCGGTGTGGCTGTCCTCCGCCCGCCACACCAACCCCCTGACCGGCAGCGTCAGCATGAAACGAACTCAGTGAGGGGATCCGTCCGACGGCGGCAGCGAACCGGCGCTGAGACGCCGGGCGATCGGGTTCCTGGCAAACACCCCGGAACCCACATCAACCGTTGCGTCCAGGTGCTAGCTTTCAGCAGCACCACAGGCGCCACACATCACCGAACTCCGTTCATTGTCAATGTTGTTGACGTTAGCGCCTGCGCATCTCCGTTTCTCGCTTCTCCTCCAACGACTCAGACATGGGGGTCCCACATGCCCAGAACCCGGCTGGCTGCCGGAGCTCTGTTCGCCTGCCTGGTGCCCGTCGCGGCCTGCGGTTCGGCGCGGGAGGCGACCGACAGCGCAAGCGGCACGCACGAGCCGTCTTCCACGGGGGTCGAGGCAACGCCTGTCGCTCCACCAGTGTCACCTTCGCCCTCGACGTCGTCCGCTGCACCGGCCCCGGCCGCGGGGCGGGAGTTGGTCTTGAACATCACGGATCACGACGGCTACCAGGCGACGCTCAAGATCACCATCGCGCCACACGTCATCTACGAGGCCGGTGTCACACCGCCGGGCATGGAGGAGCAGTGCGCCGCCTTCGTACCGGGTGACAGCGTGCAACGTGCCGAGGTGTCGATCACCACGGAGCTGACCCCCCGAACGGTCAAGGGATTCACCTGGCCGGAGGCCTCCCAGCAGGCCGTTTCCGTCGGGGCGGACGGCATGAGCCTCTGCAACGGAGACCTGGAGTCCGTCACCACGCGCGTGTACGGGGATGCGAAAGGGGCGATCACCACGCAGGGCCTGTTCGAAACAGAGATCACTCCGAACAGCCCCGACGGATTCGGCGACCCCGAGCCGTGGAAGTCCATCAGCGTGACGGTGGACAACGTCGAGTGCGGTGTCGTCAGCAAGGACTCCGCCTTCAAGCCGGCCGGGACTCTGTACGACAAGGACTGCGCCTACACCGCCGCAGCGGAGTAGCGGTCCGCGTTTCTACGTGTCACCGGCGTCATCTCGATCACTGGCAGAAGGACAACACATGGGCATGGAAGTCGTGGTCGGAATGCTGATCGCGTGGGCAGCGGGAAAGGCGCGAAGAGCGGGGACGGAGCTCAACGGGATCACGGACCGCGCGCTGGAGCTGACCGCACAGCGGCTGTGGGATCTCGTGGAAGCCAAGTTGGGCACGGACCCGGCCATCCAGCGGCTGGTGTCCGAGTCGCAGCAGAACGGCGACGCCACCCCTTCGGCGCGTACGCGTGCCGAGACCGCCCTCCAGGACGCGGCGGACCATGACCCCCGGTTCGCGGCGGCTCTGGAGGCCATAGTTTCGTCGCAGGCGAGCGGCGGGGACACCACTGCGGCGACCGGTGTGCCCTCAAGTAGCGTGCAGGCTGGTGGAGCGGCCATCACGGGTACCGTGTTCGGCAACATCAAAGCCAACAACAAGGTAGTCAACCGCGCTGCGCGGAATCCGCTGCTTACAGTCCTCGCGGTCGCCTTGGTGCTTGCCGCACTCGTCTTCGGTATCCGGGCGCTCACCGCTTCGTCCGGTGGCGACGAGGGAAAGGCCGGTTCGGCGGCCATGGTCGGCAACTGGAAGACCTCCGACTCCTCCAGCCCGAAGGTCTTCGGCGAGGACGGCAGATGTTCTGGTTTCTACTACAACAACGGCGCCCCGCTGGACATCGGTGGCCCGATGACGTGCACCATCTCCAGCACGCCGGACGCCGATGACCGCTACACACTCGTCGTGACGCAGAGCCCGAATCAAGCCACCTACAAGGTCGCCTTCGACACCGCCGACCATGCACAGGTCTACTCGTCCTCGGGCCAGAAGATCTACGAGATCAACCGCTTCTGACGGTACGGAAGTGGCTCCTCGCAGGCCCACCAGGACAGCTGCGAGATCGTGGTGGGCCTCGCGGACCGGCCGATGCCGGCTATTGCGTACGTCGCGCCCGCCGGTACGCCGCGCCGGCCCGAAGAATCACAGTACGGCCCGCGCGACCCGACAGCCATGACCCCACCCCCCGACAGGATCTGCCTGTACGGGTGTTACCCCTGGTGGGAGCGGGTTGTTCGTCGCGAAACTCCTGGGCATGACGACGACCGACCTCCCCGCGCCGCGCACCGGCGACACCTTCGAACTGCGCTTCTCCTCCACCGCGCGCGGCGCCCGCCTCGCGCGGCGACTGGCCTCGCACCGCGTCCACGAGTGGGGCCACCGGTACGGCTCCGAGGTGAACGACACGGTGAGCCTGATCGTCGGCGAACTGGCCGCGAACGCCGTCACGCACGGGCTGGGCCCCGGCCGGGACGCCCGGCTGCGGATGGTCCGGATGAGCGGTGAGCGGCTGCGGGTGGAGGTCAGCGACACCCGGGGGGAGCGCAGGCCGGCCGTGCGGGCGGTCCTGCCCGCGGGCGATGAGGTGGCGGGGCGCGGGCTGGTGCTGGTCGCGGCGCTGTGCCAGGAGTGGGGCGTGACCGACCGCGAGGGGGCACCGGGGAAGACGGTCTGGGCCGTGGTGGCCACGGCGACGGCAGAGCAACGTGACGGTAGCGGAGCGGATCGCGCGCTTCGGGGGTCTTCGTGACGCCGTCGTGACTGGGGCGGCCGAGCCGTGCCCCTGGGCGTACGAACTGACGGCGGGCGGGCTGAACCACACCTCGCGGGACATCCTCGTACAGCGTCTGGCAGCCGCTCGGCGGCGTGCAGGATCCTGACCTCCGCAGTCCGTCCTCGTTCCCGTACGGAGCTGGCAGGATGGAGGCGTTGTGCGGCGGTACGGACACGGGTGACCGGTCGGCTCCGCCGAGCACCCGGCTGGGGCGGCCGGGCCGGATGTGCGGGGAGCGGGAGCGGCTGATGGCCAGGGGCCGCGACATCGTGCTGAGGGACGTCCTCGACATCAAGGAGGACGTCCACGCCGGCGACTTCAAGATCGAACTGTCGAAGCCTTCGCCGACGCCGCGACCGGAGTCGTCACCGCTGGATCGCCCAGGCCGAAGGCAACAGCCCGCACGGGACCGAGGCAGATCGTTCCGGCGCACCGCCTTGTACAGCTCACCGCGGCTGTCCTGCCCCACGCGCACCCGGGACTCTGCCGCGAAGTGTGCGGCGGTGGCCCGCTTCCTCCGCCACGAGGTGTCGCACCGTGGCACACCCTCCTCGTGGACCACGGTCGCGGCGTGGCTCCGGCCGGGCGGCCGGCGCATGCGCGTCCGTCTCACGCCGAGCCGTAGACCTCGCGCACGTTGTCGCGGGGTGCCGGCCTGGCCTTCGCGGCCGGGCCCTCCGCGAAGGCCAGGAGCAGGTTCTCGGTGGTGCGGGTCACGAAGGCTCCGGTGCGTGCGTCCATGCCGTGGTTACGCCCGTTCTCCTCCGTCCCGGCCATGAGGCCCTCGACCCACCGCATCGTCCCGGACGCGAAGACGCCGGCCCCGCTCGGCACCGTGTAGTACGCCGAATCGGAGTGGCTTCGTCTGCCGTTGCAGACCAGGGCGGAGTGGGCGACGATCTCGATCGCCGCGTCCGGAAGTGCTCCCGGGGTGACACGGTCGTATTCGACGCCGACGAGGTGGGGGAAGGAGTCGCCCTGCTTCACTCCGGTGCCCGCGAAGAGCCAGTGACCGGCGTTGCGGACGACATAGGGGGCGTCTGTGGGATAGCCCTCGTAGAGGACTCCCGTCAAGGACGATTCCGGGTCGGGATCGGGTACCTGGCGGAAGTCGGTGGTCACCAGGGCGCCGTGGCGGGGATACAGGGGATCGTGGCGGTAGTCGGTCTTGTAGCAGACCACGGTGCGGTCCCCGTCCTCGATCCTGATCCGGCGGAAGCAGGTGTTGGCGCCGAGGAAGGCCAGGTTGGTGCCGGTGTCGCGGGCCCGGGTCATGGACGCCCGCTGTTGGGGTGTCCAGTACTCGTCGTGGCCGAGCGTGACCGCGGACACGGCGCCCCGCAGCACCGCCGGGTCGCGGTGGATGTCGAGGCCGGTGGTGTACGCCAGCGGTAGGCCCAGCCGCTCCGCGAGGACGACCACGGCCCGCTCGTACACCAGGAACTTCTCGGCCCCGTTGCTGTCGTAGGGCCGGGCGAAGGAGACGGCCAGGGCACGCGTCCCGTACGACGCGCCGGCGCCCTCGTAGAGGCTGTAGCCGCCCCACAGGTTGTACGCCTGCCAGGTCGCCGGCGCATGGATCAGCAGGGTCTTCCCACTGGCGGTCGCCGAGCGAACGATCAGGGGGACGTATCGCTGGTGACCGTTCTCCGCGTCGAGGCGGAGCAGGTAGGCACCCTCCGGCCAGCCGTCGGTGTGCACGAGGACCGTGCGCTTCCAGTCCGCCCGTACCGTGCGCGTGCCGGGAGCCAGAGCCGGATCTTCCTGGATGCGCCCGGCCACCCTGCCGGAGCGCCAGACCAGGCGGGCCTGCGCGCCTTCGTACCAGCCCATCCGGTACGCCGAGACACGGAACCCCGGCGCGGTGGTGGACACGTACAGCCCGAAGTCCTCGCCCGGCAGGACGCTCACCTTGTCGGTGTAGCCGAGCGCGGCCTCGGGCGGACCCGCCGAACGGATGCGCCAGCCGGAGTCGCCCGGACGGGAAGCCTCGGACGGGCCGGGCGGCGTACCCGGGTCGCCGTCGGACGGCGTGTCGCAGCCCGCCAGCATCGTGCCCGCGGCCCAGACGCCGGCCGCCGCGGTCGCCCCGAGGAACCGCCTGCGGTCCAGGCCCGCGCCGTCACCGCCGCCCCCGGGGCGTTCTCGCTCCGCGTCCGTCGGAACATCCATCGGAACCGTCCCACGTGTCGGAGGCCTCGCGTGCTCTTGCCGCCATCGTGGTCGAGCACCGCGCCTCCGGCCACCAGGGAGGGGCCGGAGGCGCGGCCGGTCCCGCGGCCGTCCGGTGCGTCGACCGCCCGGGTTCGAGCGTTCGCGCAGCGGTGGGGAACGATCTCCGGCGGGACGGGAAAGGAGCTCCGGCGGGACGGGAAAGGAGCTCCGGCGGGACGGGAAAAGAGCTCCGACGGGCTTCGTCGCCGCACCTCGCACCCACGCGTGAACACCCGCCGGCCCGCCCGGTCCCTCACCGGGTTCATCTGCGCAGCAGCAACGACGTGACCCGCAGCCGGCCACTGTGGATCCACACGTCGGAGTACTCCACCGGGCGCCCGTCGGCGAGATAGGTGACCTGCTGGAGGTACTGCACCGGGCTGCCCGGCTCCAGGGCGAGAGCTTCCGCAGTCTCGGGCGAGGCGGCCTCCGCGCTGAAGGTACGGCGAGCCGTCGCGATCTTCAGACCGTGACTGCCCTCCAGCGTCCCGAAGAGGCTGGCGGAGGTGAAGTCCGTCTTCTCGATGCCCGGAGCGAGGTCGGTGCGCACGAAGTTGAACAGCAGGGCGACCGGCCCCTCGGTGGTGCTGCGTACCCGGACCAGGCGCAGCACCTGCCGTTCGCCGGGGTTCAGGTCGAGCAGCGCGGCGACGGGACGGGGCGGGGAGATCAGTGAACACTCCCGCACCACGGTCGAGGTGACCACGCCCTGGCTGGCGAAGTCCTCTGACAGCGTGCTCAGCTTCTGGGCGATGGCCGGTTCGATCACGGTCGAGGTGACGTACGTGCCGCGTCCCCGTACCTGCCGCAGCAGCCCCTCCTTGATCAGGGTCGCCAGCGCCCGGCGCAGGGTGCCGCGGCTGACCCCGAACTCCAGGGCCAGTTCGGGCTCACTTTTCAGCCGGTAGTGCGCCGGCCACTCACCGCCCGCGATGCGCAGTCGGATGTGCTCCGAGATCTGGACGTGGATCGCCGTAGGGACGTCCCGTCGGATGTCCGGGAGCCCTCCTTCGTCGGCCGTCACGGGTGACACGTCTCCTCTCCGGAATTGGATGCGCCGTGCCCCGGCCGTGGTGGCCCGGGGCACGGCGGCGGACGATCAGTAACTGACGGTGGAATCGTCGCTGGTGTCGGTCACGATCGCTGTCCCGGCGCTGGTGCCGAGCAGTACGGCACCGGCGCGCAGGAGTTCCAGGGACTGCCGGTACGTCTTGATCGACCCGGAGGCCTTCACCTGGACACCGTCCCGTGCACGGTCAACAAGGTAGCGAACACTCGTCGGATTCGCCGTCTCGATCTGCCCGCTGCTCGCGTTCTTCAGGAAGGACACACCGGCCTCCATCGCCAGTTCGATGGCGGCCTCCTTCTCCGCATCGGTGAGCAACGGCAGTTCCAGCATGACCTTGACGGGCAGACCGGAGGCGCGGACGACGCCCGCGATGTCCTCGCGGAAGTCGTCGAACCTACCGCTCTTGAGCCAGCCGAGCTGCACGCCGATGTCGAGCTGGGTCGCGCCGAGCCGGGCTATCTCCGCGGCCTCGGCGGCCTTGCCCGCGCTGGTCATGACGCCGACGGTGGGGAAGTCCAGCGCCGAGGCCACACCGATGCCGGTGCCGCTCAGCTCGGAGACGACGACGGGCAGCCAGGAGGCCGGGACCATCGCGGCGTTGAAGCCGTAGGTGATCGCTTCCTGGGCGTGCGCGACCATGTCGTCACGGGTCGCGTCGGGGTCGATGCGGGTGTGCTGGATGTAGGGCGCCAACTCGGCCGGAGTGAGCTGCAGTTGGTCGGCGGCTGTCGTAACGGTTTCGGACATGGAGCTGTCTCCTGTGATGAACCAGTGGGATGGAACGGTGGATGTGGCCCGACACCGGACGGGTCAGATCCGGGAGGCGTATTCCTCGGGGACCACGACGCCCTCTCCGCCGAACCACCGGGGGGCGTCGACGCCGCAGAAGAGGCCGATGTTGCCCCAGGGCTCGAAGGCCCCGGTGCGGACGACGACCTTCGCCCGGTGGGCCAGCTCACCGAGGACCTCGGCGTGCGGGCGGGTGGTGAACTCGGCGTCCGGGAACCGGCCGTGCAGCCATTCGTCGAGCCGCGGGTGCCGGGTGGGTACGTCCTCGGCCCGGACCACGCCCTCGACGATCACTTCCTCGGCGATCAGGCCGAGCACGGTCCGCAGGTCGGGCAGGTTCTCGGCGACCGCCAGGTCGATGCGGTGGGCGGTGCGGGGGATCGGGAAGCCCGCGTCCACGACCATCAGCAGATCGGTGTGGCCGAGTGTGGCCAGGGCCCCGCTCAGTTCGGCGTGGAGAATGCCGCTTCGCTTCATGGTGGGTCCTTTCCTTTCGGGTGGGTGGGTAAGTGGGGCGGGGCGTCAGACGGCCCGTACCCGATGGGGCGTCAGGCGGCCGGTACCGCCCCGGTCGCCAGCGTCATGATCGATTCCTCGGTCGCCTCCGAGGTCTCGACGATGCCGACCACACGGCCCTCGCTCATCACCGCGATCCGATCGGTGAGGGTGAGGAGTTCCGGGAGGTCGGAGGAGGAGCAGAGGATCGCCAGGCCCTTCTCGGCCAGCGTGAACAGCTGCTCGTAGATCTCCGCCTTCGCGCCGACGTCCACGCCCCGCGTCGGCTCGTCGAGGATCAGCACGTCGGGGTTGATCGCCAGCCAGCGGCCCAGTACGGCCTTCTGCTGGTTGCCGCCGGACAGGCTGGTGATGGGCTGGCCCATGGTGGCGGTCTTGACCCGCATCCGGCCGGCCTGCTCGGCGGCCTGCCGGTCGAAGGCGTGGCGCCGGAGCAGACCGAGACGGCTGAACGCCTTGGTGGTCAGTACGCCGACGTTCTCACCGACGCTCATGGTCGTCAGCAGTCCCTGGGCACGGCGCTCGCCGGGGACGAAGGCGAGACGGCGCTCCACGCTGGCGATCGGGTTGCGCCCGTCGTAGCTCTCGCCCAGCAGCTCGACGCCACCGCCGGTCCCCTTCTCACCGCCGAAGATGTTGTGCAGCATCTCCACCCGGCCGGAGTCCGGCAGCCCGGCCACCCCGAGGATCTCTCCGGGGCGCACCTCGAAGGACACCTCGCGGTGCCGTCGGCCGCTCAGTTCGCTCACCTTCAGGGCCGGCCGGGCCTCGGGATCGGTCCGGTATCCGGTACGGCGGGCGAACTGGCCGAGTTCCCGGCCGACCATGGCGGCGACCGCCTGGTCGGGCGTGGTCTCCGCGTTCCGCCAGGAGGCGACGTGCGCCCCGTCGCGCAGGACCTGGATGTGGTCGGCCAGCCGGAAGACCTCCGGCATGCGGTGCGAGACGTAGAGCATCGTCGTACCGGCGGCCTTGAGGCTGTCCATGAGGGCGAACAGCCGTTCCGCCTCGGCCGGGGTGAGCATGGCGGTGGGTTCGTCCAGGATCAGCACCCGGCAGCCCCGGGCGACGGACCGGGCCACCACCACGAGCTGCTGGGTGGCGAGGTCCAGCGACCGCACGGGGGCGGCCGGGTCCAGCCGGAGGTCCAGTCCGGCGAGGAGTTCGCCGGTCCGCTCCAGCATCCGGCGACGGGAGGGGAACCAGCGGTGCCCCGGCTCCACGCCGCTCAGGACGTTCTCCGCGACGCTGCGGTCGGGCAGCAGCGACAGCTCCTGCGGGACGATCGCCACCCCGTGGCGGTCGAGCACCGAACTCGGGTCGAAGGAGGTGACCTCCTCGCCGAAGACGCTGACCGTGCCCTCGCTGGGCGGCTGAAGGCCGGCCAGGATCTTCAGCAGGGTCGACTTGCCGGCCCCGTTCTCGCCAAGCAGCGCGGTGACCTCACCCGCCGGGACGTCGAAGGAGACATCGGTCAGCGCGCGCACCGGGCCGAAGCTGCGGGACAGGCCACGGACGCTGACGGCGGTCCGGGACGCGGGGGCCGCGGCGACGGCTGTCGCCAGCTTCCGTGCGGCGGCCGTCACTTCTCGACCGTCGCTTCGCCGAGGTTTTCCCGGGTGACGAACTGTGCTCCGGTGTTCACGCCGGTGATCTCGGTGCCCTTGGCGAGGAAGTCGAACAGCACCTTGACGGCCTGGTAGCCCTGCTCGGTCGGGTTCTGGCTGATCGTGAAGTTGATGACGCCGCTCTCCAGGTACTCGGCCGTCTGCGGAAGCAGGTCGAAGCCGCCCATCGGGAGGGAGCCCTTGTTCTTGGCCCCCGACACCCACTTGGCCGCGGCGGTCGTGGAGCAGCAGTCGAGCCCGGCGACGGCCACCACGCCGGACTGGCCGGACATCGTGGACTCGACGGTGTTGTACGCGGCGCTGGGTTCGTTGCCGACGTTCACCGGGCCGACGATCTCCAGCCCGCTGCCCTCCATGCCCTTCTTGAAGCCGCCGAAGCGGTCGTGCGACCAGCCCGCTCCGGTGTCCACGGAGAACACGACGACCTTGCCGCTCTTGGTCCCCTTCAGCTCCTCCCGCAGCCGCTTGGCCTGCGACTCCCCGGATGCCTTGAGGTCCTGGCCGACGAAGCCCATCTGCTTGGAGTCGGGGTTGTCGGTGTTGAAGGAGATGACGGGGATGCCCGCGTTGTACGCCTGGGCGATGACCGGCTTCAGCGCGTCGCTGGACGCGGAGGAGACCGCGAGACCGTCCACGGCCTTCTGCTGGATCAGCGTCTGTATCTCGGACACCTGCTTGGCGGCGTCCCCACCGGTGGGTCCGATGAGGGCGGTCTCGGCCTTGAACTCCGTGCCCGCCTTCTTCATGCCCGCGCTGATCGGGGTGGCGAAGGCCAGCGAGGGGTCGTGGTAGCTGAGCTTGATCCGCATCGGCTTGTCGCCGTCGATCCGCTGCTGGATGTACGAGGCGAGCTTGAAGGAGCCGTCGTCGGAGGCTCCGCTGTCGGAGGAGGAGATGGCGCCGCACCCGGTGAGGCTCAGGACGGCCAGGGCACCGGTGGTGGCGATGAGGCTTCTGACGAGAGTGCGCGCAGACATGGGGAAGTCCTTTGTGAGGGATGCCGGCTGGTGGGCACGGTCCGCACCGGGTGGTTCGGCGCGGATCCGCACGACCGCGGCTCGGGGGGCGGGGCCGGTGACGGGCGGTGCTCAGGCGCGGGACTTGCGCCTGCGTTGCCAGGTGTCGGCGGCCACCGCGGCGACGATGACCAGGCCGGTGATGACGGTCTGCCAGAACGAGGAGATCCCCTTGACGTTGAGGATGTTCTGGAGGAGTCCGATGAAGGCGACGCCGATGACGGTTCCCCACATCGTTCCGGAGCCGCCGAACAGGGCCGCGCCGCCGATGATGACGGCGGAGATCACGGTGAGTTCCATGCCCTGCCCGGTGACGCCCTGGACGTAGGACAGGAAGGACAGGCCGAGCACGCCGGCCAGTCCGGCGGTGAATCCGGACAGCACGAAGGCGGTCAGCTTCACCCGCTTGACGTTGACGCCGACGAGCCGCGCGGCCTCCTGATTGCCGCCGACCGCGTAGGTGTTGAAGCCGAACCGGGAGCGGGACAGGAGCACCACGCCGATGACGGCGACGACGGCGAAGATCACGAACTGCATCGGGAGCACGCCGAACAGCAGCCCCTGACCGAGCAGGTTGAAGTCCGCGACGCCCGGCTGGGAGGAACTGAGGGAGATCGGCGCGCCGTCGGAGATGAGCAGCGCGACGCCGCGGAAGACGCTGAGCGTACCGAGGGTGACGATGAACGACGGCACCCCGAGGACGACGACCGCCAGCCCGTTGAGCAGTCCGGCCACCGCGCCCACGACGAGGCCGGCCAGCATCGCGAGCGGCCAGCCCCAGCCGTCCGAGATCAGCATTCCCGTGGAGATCGCCGACAGCGCGTAGGTGGACCCCACGGACAGGTCGATCTCGCCGTTCAGGATCACGAACGTCGCGCCGACGGCCATGATGCCGATCTGGGCGACCTGCTGCCCGACCGACAGCAGGTTGTCCGACTGGGCGAAGCTGGGCGAGAGGAAGACGCCCAGGACGAAGAGCAGCACGAGGGCGGCGAAGACGCCGGACTCACGGGCGTGGAGCAATCTGCGGAACGGGAGGGCGAACTCCCGCGCCGGTGCGGTGGTCGAGGTCATCGTGCGGTTCCAATCAGGGCATTCAGCTGGTCTCTGTTGGGCAGAGCGGGGATGACCCCGGCGATGGACACGGTGTGGGCACCCGCCACGGCGGCGTACCCCACCGCCCGGTCCAGGTCGTGCCCTTCGGCGAGGGCGACGGCGAGTGCGGCGGTGAACGAGTCACCCGCACCGGTGGTGTCGACGACGGACGCGGCCGGGTGCGGCGGTACCCGGGTCACCCCGGCCGCCTGTGCGATCAGCGCACCCTCGCCACCACGGGTGAGGACGGCGGCGCCCGATGTGCGCTCCTGGAGCGCCCGGACGAGTTCCTCGTCCCCGAGACCGTGCCCGGCGCCGAGGCCGAGCAGAACAGGTGCCTCTGTCTGGTTCGGCGTGATCACGTCGATGAGCGGCCAGACGTCCTCGGGCAGCGGCCGGGCGGGCGCCGGGTTGAGCAGCGTGGTGGTCCCGGCCTCACGGCCCGCGCGGAGCGCGGCGACCACGGCCTCCTCGGGGATCTCCATCGAGACCACCAGGACATCGGCCGAGGCGATCTCCGCACGGAACGGCTCGACCGCGGCGGCTCCCAACTCGTCCAGCGCGCCGGGCGCGATGGCGATGCGGTTCTCCCCGGAGGGTTCGACCAGGATGAACCCCACCATCGTGGGGTTCCGCGCGGTCACCACATGCTCGGCGCCGACACCTTCCCGCTGCCACAGGGCGCGGGCCTCCCGCCCGAAGTCGTCGTCCCCCACGGCGGTCAGCAACGACACCTCGGCACCCAGCCTGGCGGCCCCGATCGCCTGATTGCTCCCCTTGCCTCCGGGCCCGGGGTCGAACACCCCGCCCGAAACGGTCTCTCCTGCAGCAGGTGACTTGGGCACACGCATGGTGAGGCCAGCACCGTAACTTCCGACAACCGCGATCTTCACCGATGCACCACCACTTTGTATGGGGACAACTATGAACAACTGGAGGCTATGTACAGCGATGTCCATAGTCAATGGGTAACCGCAGCGTGAACTTTCGTTACCTCCCCGAGACTCACGGCCCCGCCGCCCACCACCTCCGCCGGACGAGCCACGCCGACGGGGAAACGATCTTCACGCGGGCCCCGTCGCCGCACGTCGAGCCCACTCGTGAACACCCCACGCACGTCAAAGCCCCTGCCGGGTCACCTGGCAGGAGCGTTGAGCTGTCGTGCGGAACGGCGACGCATGGTTCGGGTGCCGAGCGCCGGTGAGAACGGGGCGCCACTTCAGAGGCACGAGTAACCGCTGCGGAGCTTCATTTCCGGGCGGTCGAATTCCGGGCGGCAGTGACACACCCTTGCTCCCAGTGCCACCATTCCCCGGCCTCACCGTGTTCCAAGAGCTTGCGGATCCGCGGCAGGTCCGCCTCCGGCGGGACATCCAGTGCCACCATCCGGAACCTCTCGATGGCCTCGCCTGTTGTGCCGAGCTGGTGGAAGGTCTCCAGAACGCTCTGCCCGGCCGCGGCCGACCCTTCGTCCTTGAGCACGATCAGCCGGATCGTGCAGTTCTCCGAAGCCCGTACCGTCTAAAGTGCGCTACGAGGCAAGGGAATTGATTCGACGGGTTCACCGCCGGACGCGGAACGCGCGGCGCGGGTATTCGGCCCGGGCATCCGGGACAGCCCCTACCCTGAGAGCACTCGCAAGCACCGTGTTTCCCGTACGGAGGAGCTTCCTGTGACGGCCGGCATACCCCACCCGCGGATCGATACCAGCAAGCCTCACCCCGCGCGCGTCTACGACTGGCTGCTGGGCGGCAAGGACAACTATCCGGTCGATCAGCGGGTGGCGGAGAAACTGCCGGAGGAGGCGCGGGGCAACGCGGCGCGCAACCGGGCGTTCATGCACCGGGCGTCGGCCTGGCTGGCACGGGGCGGGATCGACCAGTTCCTCGACATCGGCACCGGAATCCCCACGGAGCCCAACCTCCACCAGATCGTCCAGGCGATCACGCCGACGGCCCGGATCGTGTACGCGGACAACGACCCGATCGTGCTGCGCCACGCGGAGGCACTGCTCGTCAGCAGCCCCGAAGGGGCCACGCACTACCTCCACGCCGATGCGCGGGAGCCGGAGGCGATCCTCGAACGGGCGCGGAGGCTGCTGGACTTCGACCGGCCCATCGCCCTGTCGCTCATCGCGCTGATGCACTTCGTGCCGGACGACCAGGACCCGTACGGCATCACCCGCACCCTGGTCGACGCGCTGGCCCCGGGCAGCTTCCTGGTTCTCTCGCACGGCACCGCCGACCAGCATCCGGAGCTGAAGCAGGAGACCGAGACGGCGTACCGGAAGGGCGCCATCGCGCTGCGGATGCGCACACGCGGCGAGGTGGAGCCGTTCTTCGAGGGGCTGGAACTCGTCGGACCCGGGCTCGTCCCCGCGACCGAGTGGTACCGGGAGGAGCCGGCGCCGGTCGTGGAGCGCAGCGGGTTCTACGTGGGCGTAGGGCGGGTCCGGTAAGCGCCGGGGCCGGGGCCGCCGGGCGTGACGTCCTACCGCAGCGGCTTGGCGTAGCAGAGGCTGCTCTCGTACGTCCGGTAGTGGCCGAACTTCGCGCAGGGCTCGTAGCCACTGGAGGTGTACAGGGCGATCGCCTCGGGCTGCCGGTTGCCGGTCTCCAGGACCATGCGGACGCGGCCGGCCGCACGGGCGTCGGCCTCCAGGTCGGCCAGGATGCGGCGGGCCAGACCATGGCCGCGGCCCTCGGGTATCACGTACATCCGCTTCAGCTCGGCGTCCCCGTCGGAGTACCCCTCGCCGTTGCGCTCCTGCGAGCGCCAGCCGCCGGTGGCGACCGGGCTGTCCGACGCGTCGTAGGCGATCAGGTACAGGCCGTGCGGCGGATCGAACATCGTGGCGTCCAGCGGTGTGATATCGCCCTCGTCCCCGTAGCGCTCGGCGTATTCGAGCTGGACGCGATCGTTGAGTTTGACGGCGTCAGGGTGATCGAAGGCACGAGTATGAATATTCATACGGGTGATAGTACATGTATGCAGATGCGTGATGTCGGTATCGTGCCGGAATGCTGACTGTGACCTCCGTGAATGTAAACGGTCTCCGTGCCGCCGCGAAGAAGGGCTTCGTCGAGTGGCTGGCGCAGACCGACGCCGATGTGATCTGCCTCCAGGAAGTACGGGCCGAGCCGCAGCAGTTGCCGGCGCAGGTGCGTGAGCCCGAGGGCTGGCACACCGTCCACGCGCCGGCCGCGGCCAAGGGCCGGGCCGGGGTCTCGCTCTACTCCCGCCGGGCGCCCGAGCGGGTGCAGATCGGCTTCGGCGGCTTCGGTGGCGCCGGGAGCGAGGAGTTCGACGACAGCGGCCGGTACGTCGAGATCGACCTGCCGGGTGTCACGGTCGCGAGCCTGTACCTGCCCTCGGGTGAGGTCGGCACGGAGAAGCAGGAGGAGAAGGAGCGCTTCATGGCGGCCTTCCTGCCCTACCTGGCCGGGCTGAAGGCGCGGGCCGCCGCCGACGGCCGTGAGGTGGTGGTGTGCGGTGACTGGAACATCGCCCACCAGGAGGCCGACCTCAAGAACTGGAAGGGCAACAAGAAGAGCTCCGGCTTCCTCCCTGAGGAGCGGGAGTGGCTGACCCGGGTCTTCGACGAGGCCGCGTACGTCGACGTCGTACGCGCCCTGCACCCGGACGTCGAGGGTCCGTACTCGTGGTGGTCCTACCGGGGGCGCGCCTTCGACAACGACACGGGCTGGCGCATCGACTACCAGGTGGCCACTCCGGGGCTGGCCGCGCGCGCCGCGAAGGCGTGGGTCGAGCGGGCCGCCACGCACGGCGAGCGCTGGAGCGACCACGCGCCGGTGACCGTGGTGTACGAGCGGTAGGGGCGGGCCCGGTCACTCCGGCGGCTTCGGCGCCTCCGCGTCGCGGCGCAGCCTCCGGTCCAGGGCCATGGAGAGTTCCGCGTCCACCACCGCGCGTGCCAGCGGGCGCAGTTGAGGCGGTTCGGCCTCCGTGCTGTGGGTGCGCAGGGTGGCGACGAAGAGGTCGGCGAGGGCGTCCGCGTGCTCGCGGACCCGGCGGCCGGAGGCGAGGACCGTGGCGAGCGGGACCCCCTCCCGCACCAGCTCGGCCGACACCTCCAGGAGGCGGCGGCTGATGTGCACGATCTCGTCGCCGTCCGTGCCGAGGTAGCCCAGCTCCATGGCGGTCGCCAGGTTCTCCGGGGTGGACTCGCCCTCGAAGTAGTCCGCGAGCTGTTCGGGCGTGAGCCGGACCGGGGTCTCCTCGGTCGGTTCGCCCAGGCCCAGCACCTCGGCGACATCGCGGCCGCTCTCGAAGGTGCGGGCCAGGTCGGCGATGCCGGTGAGGGTGTGGCCGCGCTCCAGCAGGCCCGCGATGGTGCGCAGCCGGGCCAGGTGGTGATCGTCGTACCAGGCGATGCGGCCCTCGCGGCGCGGCGGTGAGATCAGGCCTCGCTCCCGGTAGAAGCGCAGCGTCCGTACGGGGATGCCGGCCTCCTTGGCCAGCTCCTCCATGCGGTACTCGCGGTGCTCGCGTCCTTCGGCCACACCCGCACCCTACCGGCCTTCCGGGCGGCGGAGGCCGCATGTTGTACCGCCGGTAACTTTCTCTCGCGGCCCCCTACCCATCGGTACGGGGCTGCTCTACTCTCCCAACAATGCCAGTGATTGCTGGCAGAGTCGTGTGACGTACCGCGGGGAGGCGGCAGCATGGCCCAGCACGAACACGTACGAGTGGCGGTGATCGGATCCGGATTCGGGGGGCTCGGGGCCGCGGTCCGGCTCCGCCGCGAGGGCATCACCGATTTCGTGATCCTGGAACGCGCCGGTTCGGTCGGCGGCACCTGGCGCGACAACAGCTACCCGGGCTGCGCCTGCGACGTACCGTCCCACCTCTACTCGTTCTCGTTCGCCCCCAACCCCGACTGGCCGCGCACCTTCTCCGGGCAGGAGCACATACGCGCCTACCTGGAGCATGTCGCGGACACCTTCGGGCTGCGTCCGCACCTCAGGCTGAACCACGAGGTGACGATGATGCGCTGGGACGGCGACGAGCTGCACTGGGTCATCGAGAGCGCGAACGGCACGACGGTCGTGGCCGATGTCGTCGTCTCCGCGACCGGTCCGCTCTCCGACCCGAAGATGCCCGACATACCCGGGCTCGCGGACTTCCCCGGCAAGGTCTTCCACTCCGCCCGCTGGGACCACGACGCCGACCTGACCGGCAAGCGCGTCGCGATGATCGGCACCGGCGCCTCCGCGATACAGATCGTGCCGGCGCTCCAGCCGAAGGCCGCGAGGCTCACCCTGTTCCAGCGCACCCCGCCGTGGGTCATGCCGCGGATGGACCGCGCCATCAGCGGCGCCGAGCGGTGGCTGCACCGCACGCTTCCGTTCACCGGCACCGCGCGCCGCGGACTGCTCTGGGGCATAAGGGAGTTGCAGGTCAGCGCCTTCACCAAGCACCCGGACCAGCTGGGTCTGGTCGAGCGGATAGCCAAGTCCAACATGGCGCGCTCCATCAAGGACCCGGCGCTGCGGGCCAAGCTGACCCCCTCGTACCGCATCGGCTGCAAGCGCATCCTGCTCTCCAGCGCCTACTACCCGGCGCTCGCCCAGCCCAATGTGGACGTGGTCGCCTCCGGTCTGAGCGAGGTGCGCGGCTCCACGGTCGTCGCCTCCGACGGTACGGAGGCCGAGGTCGACGCGATCGTCCTCGGCACCGGCTTCCATGTGACGGACATGCCGATCGCCGACCGGGTGGTGGGCGCGGAGGGCGTCACGCTCGCCGAGTCGTGGAAGGGCGGGATGCGGGCGCTGCGCGGTGCGAGCGCGGCCGGCTTCCCCAACTGGATGACGATCATCGGCCCCAACACGGGCCTCGGGAACTCCTCGATGATCCTGATGATCGAGGCCCAGCTGAACTACATGGCCGACTACCTGCGCCAGTTGGACGTGCTCGGCGGACGGGCGGCGCTCGACGCGCGGCCCTCGGCCGTCGGGGCCTGGAACCGACGCGTCCAGGACCGGATGAGGCGCACGGTCTGGAACACCGGCGGCTGCACCAGCTGGTACCTGGACGCCAACGGCCGCAACACCACGGTCTGGCCGGGCACCACCGCCGAGTTCCGCAGGGCGACCCGGACGGTCGACATCTCGGAGTACCAGGTCGTACGGGTGCCCGCGCAGCGGGACGCGAAGAAGGCCGTCGCCGAGGAGGTCGCCGGATGAGCCGCCCCCTGCGCACCGGGAGCGCCCGGCCGGTCCCCGTGCGCGAACTCATGGCCGTCTCCGCCGACGGCTCCCGCCTCCACGTCGAGGTGCACGGACGGGACGGCGCCCCCGCGGTGGTCCTGTCCCACGGCTGGACCTGCAACACCGGCTTCTGGGACGCGCAGATCCGGGACCTGGCCGCGGACCACCGGGTCATCGCCTACGACCAGCGGGGCCACGGCACCTCACCCGCCGTCGGCCCGGCCGGATACACCACCGACGCGCTGGCCGACGACCTCGAAGCGGTGCTCGCCGCCACGCTGGAACCGGGCGAGAAGGCCGTACTCGTCGGGCACTCCATGGGCGGCATGACGATGATGGCCGCTTCCCGGCGGGCCGGGCTGCGCGAGCACGCGGCCGCCGTACTGCTGTGCAGCACCGGCAGTTCGCGGCTGATCGCCGAATCACGGGTCGTGCCGATGCGGGCCGGGACGGTCCGGACCCGGATGACCCGGGCGATCCTCGGCGCGCGGGCGCCGCTCGGACCGGTCACACCGCTGTCCCGCCGCATCCTCAAGTACGCGACGATGGGGGCGGGTTCGGCCCCGGACCGGGTCGACACCTGCGCCCGGATCGTGCACGCCTGCCCCCGCGCTGCCCGGGTCGCCTGGGGCCACGTCCTCGCGGACCTCGACCTCGACGAGGGCGTACGGGAGCTGCGGGTGCCCACCGCGGTGATCGCGGGTGCGGAGGACCGGCTGACGCCGCCCGTCCACGCCCGCGCGATCGCGGCGGCGCTCCCGGACTGCCTGGGGCTCACCGAGCTGACTGGGCTCGGGCACATGACGCCGGTGGAGGCGCCGGAGGCGGTCACGGCGAGGATCCGGGAACTCGTGACCGGGTATCTCCCGTTGCGGGGTAGGGCTGATGGAGAGGGCAAGGAGGAGGTCGCATGAGCGGCAGGCACAGTCTCGAAGGTCAGGTCGTCGTCGTCACGGGCGCCGCACGCGGTGTGGGCGAGCTGCTGGCCCGCAAGCTCTCGGCACGCGGCGCGAAGCTCGCGCTGGTCGGCCTGGAGCCGGACGAGCTGAAGAAGGTCTCGGAGCGGTTGCACGGCGACAGCGACCACTGGCACGCCGACGTCACCGACCACGAGGCGATGGCCCGGGTCGCGCAGGAGGTCAAGGAGCGCTTCGGCAAGATCGACGTCGTCGTCGCCAACGCGGGCGTCGCCTCGGGCGGCCCGTTCGTCGACTCCGACCCGGTGGCCTGGCGACGCGTCATCGAGGTCAACCTGATCGGTGGCGCGGTCACCTGCCGCGCGTTCCTGCCGATCCTGATGGAGAGCCGCGGCTACTTCCTCCAGATCGCCTCGCTCGCCGCGATCACCCCGGCGCCGATGATGACCGCGTACTGCGCGTCCAAGTCGGGCGTCGAGGCGTTCGCGCACAGCCTGCGCGCGGAGGTCGGCTACCGGGGCGTGAAGGTCGGCGTCGGCTACCTCTCCTGGACCGATACGGACATGGTGCGCGGCGCCGACGAGGACGACGTGATGCGGGAGCTGCGGCAGCGGCTGCCCTGGCCGTCGAACCTGACGTACCCGCTCGGCCCGGCCGTCGAGCGGATAGTGGCCGGCATCGAGCGGCGCTCCGCGCATGTGTACGCGCAGTGGTGGCTGCGGGGCATGCAGTCCGTGCGGGGCTTCCTGCCGACGCTGATCGGCGTCGTCGGCCAGCGCGAGATGCAGAGGTTCGGCCCGCGGCTGGACGGCGTCAACAAGGGGCTCGTCGGTGCGGGCGGTGCCGCTGACCAGGACGAACGGGCGGCGCACACGCAGCGTGAGTGATCGAAATGCGGTGAATGCCCGGCCGTGTAAGTCTGGTCGAGGCCCTTACGGGGCCATCCCCACGCATCCCACCGAGGAGTGAACAGCATGGGCATTGCCGACCAGTTCAAGGACAAGGCGCAGGATCTTGCCGACCAGGCGCAGAAGAAGATGAAGGACGGCAAGAGCGAGGGCAAGGACCGGTCGAAGGGCGGGTCCGACCGCCCCTCCGACGCGTCTGAGCAGGGTCGTGACAGGGCCCGGGGTATGGCGGACGACCATCGCGAGAAGTTCGACCGCTGACGTTGCGGTAGCGCGGTACATGTGAGGGGCGCGCCCGGTTCGTTCCGGGCGTGCCCCTCTCCGCGTGGAGCGGGGGGCCGGGCTCATGACTGCCGCCCGGCGCCGGGCCCTGTGCCGTCAGAGGACCGTCTCTGCGATCCGCCCGGCGATGGTGAATGCGTGTGTGCCGTAGACGGCGAAGACCGCGATGGCGGCAAGGACGACTATGCCGAGCGGGACAGCCCAGGCGAGACGGATCTTCATGCGTGCTCCTTTTTCTTGACGGGCTCCGGTTCCGTCGTGCTTCCTACCGTCAGGACGGTGTCGCAGCGGTCTCGGACAGCGTCGTTGTGCGTGGCGATGACCACGGCGCAGCCGTCATCACTCATCGTGCGGAGGATGTCCACCACCAGGGTGGTGTTGTCGTGGTCGAGCGCGCCGGTGGGTTCGTCGGCCAGCACGAGGGCCGGTTGTTTGACGATGAGGCGGGCCAGCGCGACGCGCTGCTGTTCGCCGCCGCTGAGTCGGTGGACCTGTTCCTTCTCGCGGCCGTCCAGCCCGACGCGTTCGAGGGCGTCGGCGACGGTCGGGGAGTCCCCCCGCTTCCTGCGCGGTTTCATGGCCACTTCGAGGTTGGCGGCGACAGTCGCGTTCTCGATCAGGGCGTAGTTCTGGAAGAGGTAGCCGAGTACATCGCGCCGGTAGCGCCGGGCGGCGCCCGGGCCGAAGCCCGTGCATTTTTCGGCCAGCCCTACGGTGGGGGCGTCGCGTTCAGGCGCGGGCCGGATGCCTACGCGCGCCGTCGAGTGGCTGGAACGTGCCGGGGCGGTGTCCGCACAGCGCACGGCCGGCACGGAGGGGGCGCTCAGGGGGCCGGAGCGGCGGCCGCGCCCCAAGCGATCGGCGATGAGGCCGGCGGTAGCGGCTCGGTCCAGCCCTGCCACCTCGGTCAGGGGTGCCCCGTCACCGCGGCGGCAACGCCGGCCGCCTGAGGTTCGGGGCCGCCTCGTATGTCGGTGGCGTCGCCGACGGGTGCGCTGCCAGGAGGTCCAGGGCCATCCAGACCGCGTCGTCCAGGACCGCGTGGCGGCCCTCCGCCCAGTCCAGCGGCGTACGCAGGGCCTCCGCATCGGGGGAGACGCCGTGGTTCTCCACCGACCAGCCGTACGCGTCGAACCACGCCGCGTTCATCGGGACCGTGATCACCGTGCCGTCGCCCAGCCGGTGCCGGCCGGTCATGCCGACCACGCCGCCCCAGGTGCGCTGGCCCACCACCGGGCCCAGCTTCAGCAGGCGGAACACGGCGGTGATCATGTCGCCGTCGGAGGACGTCGCCTCGTCGGCCAGGGCGACCACCGGGCCGCGGGGGGCGTTGGAGGCGTAACTGACGGGCTGGGCGTTGCGGGTGAGGTCCCAGCCGAGGATCGTGCGGGTGAGCTTCTCGACGACGAGTTCGCTGATGTGGCCGCCCGCGTTGCCGCGTACGTCCACGATCAGGGCCTCGCGGGAGACCTCCAGGCGCAGGTCCCGGTTGAACTGGGCCCAGCCGGAGCCGCCCATGTCGGGGATGTGGAGGTAGCCGCAGCGGCCGTCGCTCAACTCCCGTACCACCTCGCGGCGTTTGGCCACCCAGTCCTGGTAGCGCAGCGGGCGTTCGTCGACCAGGGGGACGATCGCGACCCGGCGGGAGCGGCCCTCCGCCTCGGCGGGCCTGAAGGTCAGCTCGACCGTGGTGCCGCCCGCCGCCGAGAGCAGCGGGTAGGGGCCGGCGACCGGGTCCACCGGTCGGCCGTCCACGTGGGTGAGGACCGCGCCCTCCCTGATGCCCGTACCGGCCAGCGGGGAGCGGGCCTTGGAGTCCGAGGAGTCGCCGGGCAGGATGCGCCGGATGGTCCAGTTGCCGTCCCGGCACGAGAGGTTCGCGCCGAGCAGGCCCATCGCCCGCTGGTAGTGCGGCGGGCCCTCGTTGCGGCGGGCGGGGGAGACGTACGCGTGCGAGGTGCCCAGTTCGCCCAGCACCTCGCGCAGGAGGTCGGCGAACTCGTCGGGGGTGGCGACTCGTTCGACCAGCGGGCGGTACTGGGCCAGGATCGCGTCCCAGTCGATGCCGCACATGTCCGGCTCCCAGAAGTAGGAGCGGATGATGCGGCCGGCCTCGCCGTACGCCTGCCGCCACTCGGCCGCCGGGTCGACGTCGTGCAGGATGCGGCGCAGGTCCAGGTAGACCGTGGAGTCGTTGTCGCCCAACTCGGTCGCGGGGACGGCACGCAGTTCGCCGTCGTCCATC
The DNA here is from genome assembly GCF_007829885.1 of Streptomyces brevispora. NCBI lineage: Bacteria > Bacillati > Actinomycetota > Actinomycetes > Kitasatosporales > Streptomycetaceae > Streptomyces > Streptomyces brevispora. Next base: position 2,349,614 of record NZ_VIWW01000001.1, on the reverse strand, counting down.
ACGACCAGCCGGGAGGCGTCGCCGCTGACGGCGAACCAGTCGAGGTGGCCGACGAGTTCGGTCTTCTTCGCCTTGGCGATGCTGAAGTGCTCCAGGGTCGGCCGGCCCGACATGTCCGCCGGGTTGGCGAACGTCTCGCCGAGTGCGCCGGAGATCGGCCAGCGAAGCCAGACCAGTCCGCCGCCGCTGACCGGGTGGAGCGCCGAGTACTTGGAGGCCGCGACCGGGAAGGGCGTGACCCGGTTCTCCAGGCCCTCGAACTCGACGGTGACCGTGGACCCCTCGGCCGCACCCGCCTCGGCGGAGTCCAACGGGTCGAGGCCGCCCGCGGCCGGCCGGCCGTCGGGGGAGAGCGCGAAGGGGGAGGGGGTCGCCGAGGACAGCGGGACCAGGTACGGGCGGCAGCCGAGCGGGAAGGAGAGGTCGCCGGTGTGCACGTCGTACACCGGGTCGAAGCCGCGCCAGGAGAGGAACGCGAGGTAGCGGCCGTCGCCCGTGAAGACGGGGTTCTCGTCCTCGAAGCGGCCGTTGGTGACGTCGACGATCACGGGCGCGCCGGGGCCGAGGATGCGGGCCAGTTTGATCTTGCGCAGCGAGCGCCCGACGCCGGGGTGCGACCAGGTCAGCCAGGCCCCGTCCGGGGAGAACGCCAGATCGCGGACCGGGCCGTTGGCGGAGCGGACGAGTTCGGTGGGTTCGCCGGTGGCCGTCTCCTCGTCCGTGTCCAGGAGGAGGAGACGGCCGTCGTGCGAGGCGATCGCGAGACGTTCTCCGTCCGGGTCGGCGATCAGCTCCTGGACCCGGCCGAGCCGGCCGGAGGCGAGCCGACGCGGTGCGCGGTCGCCGCTGGCACGCGGCAGATAGGCGATCTCGACCGCGTCCTCGCCGTCCGCGTCCGTCACGTACGCCACCTGGCCGCCGCTGCCGAGCATCTCCGGCAGCCTGACCCGCACACCGGCGGTGTCGGCGATGGTGCGGGCGGGCCCGTCGCGGTGGGTGAGCCAGTACAGGCTGCCGCGTACCGATACGGCGCTGGCCCGGCCGGTCTCGTCCACGGAGAGCGAGTCGACATGGCTGGCGGCCGACACCTGGTAGGGGCGCCGTCCGGCGCGCGGACCGCCGAGCCGTACCTCCAGCTTGCGGGGCACCGCGCCCGGCGACTCCAGGTCGTCGGCCAGCCACAGCTCGCCCGCGCACTGGTAGACGACCCGCCGCCCGTCGCTGGAGGCGTGCCGGGCGTAGAACGCGTCGTGGTCGCTGTGGCGGCGCAGATCGCTGCCGTCGGGCAGGCAGGAGTAGAGGTTGCCGACGCCCTCGTGGTCGGAGAGGAAGGCGATCCGGCCGCCGACGAACATCGGCGAGGCGAGGTGTCCGCCGATGTCCGGGAGCAGCCGCTCGCCGTGCAGCCACAGGCGCCCCGTCGCCCCGCCCCGGTAGCGCTTCCAGGCGGCTGGTTCGTGCGGCGGGGTGCCGGAGAGCAGCAGGGTGCGGCGCTCGCCGTCGATGTCCGCTACGGCGATGTCGGAGACCGGGCCCCAGGGCAGTTTGCCGCCGGGGCTGCCGTCCGTGGGCACGCTGTAGGCCCAGGAGAAGTACGAGAACGGCTGCCGGTGCGAGGACACGGCGAGGATCTGCGCGGCGTCCCCGGCGTCCGGGGTCCAGCCGCAGACCCGGGCGTCCGTCGAACCCCAGTAGGTGAGCCGGCGGGCCGGGCCGCCGGTGACCGGCGCGAGGTGGATCTCGGGGTCGAGACTGCGCCAGGTCGTGTACGCGATCCGGGTCCCGTCGGGGGAGAAGCGCGGATGGCCGACTCTGGTGCGGTCGACGGTCACCCGCCAGGCGCGTCCGGGCCGGTCGCCCTCGGGGGCGAGGGGGGCGACCCAGAGATCGTCCTCTGCGGCGAAGCAGAGCAGATCCTCGTGGAGGTGCGGGAACCGGAGATACGAGACGTCGTCACTCACCCCCCAATGTTTTCCGCGCGAGAGGGCGGCGGCAACTTGTGGTGCGCAACACAAGCGAAACGAGTTCGTTTCGCTCGGCGCCCGGGGTACCGTCGATGTGTACGAAACAGTTTCGTTCGATTGACTGATGTGCGAAGCACGCGAGAGCGCACAGGATCGTACGAGCTCAGGAACGGGAGGTCGGCACATGGCACGCACACGGCTCACGCCCGAGCGTGAGAGCGAGCTGTACGCCGCCGTGCTCGACCTGCTCCGCGAGGTCGGCTACGACGGCCTGACCATGGACGCCGTAGCCGCGCGAACCCGTTCCAGCAAGGCCACCCTCTACCGCCAGTGGGGGAGCAAGCCCGAGCTCGTCGTCACGGCTCTGAGGCACAACAAGCCGGTGTCCCTCGGCGAGGTCGACACCGGCTCGCTGCGCGGTGACTTCCACGCCGTCCTGAGCCGCACCGACGACTGCCAGATGGAGAAGGACGCCGCGCTGATGCGGGGTCTGAGCCATGCCGTCCACAACAACCCAGACCTCCTCCAGGCCCTGCGTGACCTGCTGATCGAGCCGGAACTGACCGGTCTCGAAACGCTGCTGCGCCGAGCCCTGGACCGGGGTGAGCTGCGCCCGGACAACCCGGCGCTGAAGTACGTATCGCACATGCTGATCGGCGCGTTCGCCGCTCGGCAGCTGGTCGAGGACCGCGCGGTGGACCGTGCGTTCCTCACCGACTACGTCGACTCCGTGATCCTCCCCGCTCTCGGAATCTGACGCCCGTCCCCGGTACGGCCCTCTCCTCACCTCCCACCTGACACGCCGCTCTCGTCGTCGGGCTGGTTCCTCACGCCCTTTTCCACTCAACGACCTGACCGGGAGTACGCCTCCGTGGCCACATTCCTCTACAAGCTCGGACGGCTCGCCTTCCGGCGCCGCCGCTATGTCGCCCTGATCTGGGTGGCACTGCTGGCGCTCGCCGGAGTCGGCGCGGCCTCCGCGTCCACCGCCACCTCCAGTTCCTTCTCGATCCCCGGTACGGAGGCGCAGAAGGCCTTCGACCTGCTGGAACAGCGATTCCCCGCGGCCAGTGCCGACGGCGCGACCGCGCGCATCGTCTTCAAGGCCCCCGAGGGCCAGAAGATGACGGACCCGGCGAACAAGGCCGACGTCAAGAAGATCGCCGGTCAGCTGAAGTCCGGCTCGCAGCAGGTCGCCGCGGTCGTCGACCCGTACGAGGGCAAGGCCGTCTCCAAGAACGGCTCGACCGCTTATGTCTCGGTGACCTACAAGGTCAACTCGATGGAGCTGACCGACGAGACCCGGACCGCACTGAAGGACGCGGGCGAGACGGCGCAGAAGACCGGGATGACCGTGGAGATCGGCGGTGACGCGCTCCAGGTGATGCCGGAGACCGGGGCCACCGAGATCATCGGCGTCGCCCTGGCCGCGGTGGTGCTGGTCATCACCTTCGGATCGCTCATCGCGGCGGGGCTGCCCCTGCTCACCGCGCTGATCGGCGTCGGCATCGGCGTCGCGTCGATCACGGCGCTGGCCAATGTGCTGGACCTCGGTTCCACCACCTCGATCCTCGCGATGATGATCGGCCTCGCGGTCGGCATCGACTACGCGCTCTTCATCGTCTCCCGCTACCGTGCCGAACTGGCCGAGGGCCGGGAGCACGAGGAGGCGGCGGGACGGGCGGTCGGCACGGCCGGTTCCGCGGTCGTCTTCGCCGGGCTCACCGTGGTCATCGCCCTGGTCGGCCTGGCCGTCGTCAACATCCCGATGCTGTCGAAGATGGGCTTCGCCGCGGCCGGCACGGTCGCCATCGCCGTCCTCATCGCGCTCACCCTCGTCCCGGCCATGCTGGGCTTCGCGGGCAAGCGGGTCATGGGACGCAAGGCGCGCAAGGCCGCCGAGGCCGAGAACCGGCCCGAGGCCAAGCCGAACATGGGCACCCGCTGGGCACGGTTCGTGCTGCGCAAGCCCGTGTGGGTGCTGCTCGTCGGCGTCCTCGGCCTGGGTGCGATCGCGATCCCGGCCGCGTCCCTGGAGATGGGCCTGCCGGACGACGGCTCCCAGCCCACCAGCACCACCCAGCGCCGCGCCTACGACCTGCTCTCCGAGGGCTTCGGCCCCGGCTTCAACGGCCCGCTGATGGTCGTCGTCGACACCGAGAACAGTTCCGACGGCAAGGCCGCCGCCAAGCGGGTCGGCGACGAGATCTCCGACATGCCGGGCGTCGTCGCCGTCACCCCGGCCAACTTCAACAAGGCCGGCGACGCGGCGATGATCACCGTCGTCCCGAAGGACCGGCCGAGCTCGGTCGAGACCGAGAACGTCGTCCACGCGATCCGCGACGCGGGTGGCGACATCACGTCCGAAACCGGCGCCGAGGTCCTGGTCACCGGCTCCACCGCGATGAACATCGACTTCTCCCAGAAGATGAACGACGCGCTGCTGCCCTACCTGGCGCTCGTCGTCGGCCTCGCCTTCCTGCTGCTGATGGTGGTCTTCCGGTCGGTACTGGTTCCGCTGAAGGCGGCGCTCGGCTTCCTGCTCTCGGTCGTCGCCGCCCTGGGCGCGGTCGTCGCGGTCTTCCAGTGGGGCTGGCTCGGCTCGCTCTTCGGGGTCGAGCAGACCGGTCCGATCATGTCGATGATGCCGATCTTCATGGTCGGTGTGGTCTTCGGTCTCGCGATGGACTACGAGGTCTTCCTCGTGACCCGGATGCGTGAGGCGTACGTCCACGGGGAGCAGCCCGGCCAGGCGATCGTCACCGGCTTCAAGGACGGTGCCCGGGTGGTCACGGCCGCGGCCGTGATCATGATGGCGGTCTTCTCCGGCTTCATCGGCTCCGGTGAGCAGATGATCAAGATGATCGGCTTCTCGCTGGCCATCGCCGTCTTCTTCGACGCGTTCGTCGTCCGGATGGCGATCGTGCCCGCGGTCCTCGCCCTGCTCGGCAAGCGGGCCTGGTGGCTGCCGCGCCGGCTGGACCGGATACTGCCCAACGTGGACGTGGAGGGCGAGGGGCTGCGCAAGGAGCTCGGCACCTCCGCCGAGGACGGCGCCGGTCCGGACCACGGCGGTGAGCGCGAGCTGACCCGCGTCTGAGCCGCGTCTGACCCGCCACGGCCGCCCGGTCGAGCTGGGGGGCTGTACGCGGGGGCCGCGTCCGCCCCGCTGCTGAACTCCGCCTCGTACGGAGAGGTCCACGTCGGCCCGCGACGCAAGGGCGTGCGGCCGGAGTCCCTGGGGGAGGTTCTCCCCCAGGGACCCCGGCTGACGGACACCCCCTGGACGGTCCCACCGCGTCCACGGGGAGGCCGGAGCCTCGCCCGGTCCGTCGGTCAGGAGGCCCGTTCGGACCGGTCGGGTTCGCCGCCGGGATGGAAGCGGCGGTCCGCGGGCCGCGTGTCCCCGGGCTGCAGTTCGGCGGCGAAGAGCTGCCAGCTCTCCGCGTAGACCTGGGCGAGCCGGGCCACCGACGCCTTGCAGTGCGAGGGCAGGCTCGCCGCGATGCCTTCCCTGTTCCTGGCGACCGCGGCCCCCGCGTCCAGCAGGCGCAGGACGGAGCGTCCGGCCTCGCTGAGGCGCAGGGAGGGATCACGCCGCAGCAGGCCGAAGATCTCCATGGCATCCGGAGGCGCCTGCGCGGCAGCGACCGGCGGGGCGCCGGTCGCGGGCGCCGTGGTGCGGGAGGTGCGCCGTGGTGCGACCGCGCCCTCGCCCCGGGCGATCCGGTCCCGGACATCGGCGACCGTGGCGGGGGAGAGCCCTGCCTCTCTCCCGATCTGTCGCAAGGAGGCCTCCGGGTTCTCCCGGAGGAGCTCGGCGGCCCGTTCGCGGCGGCGGGCGGAGTCGAGGGGCCGGACGCGACCGTCCCGCCCCATGCGTGCCGTGCCGGGTGGGACGTCCCCGAGCAGACGGCGCCGTATCTCGGCCGTCTTCGTCGGTGACAGGCCCGCCACCGAGGCCACGGACCGGTCCGACCACTCCGGATGCCTCGTCAGGATGCGCTTGACGGCGGCGGTGCGCTCGTTGACCGACAGGGGCAGGCCGTGGACGACGTTCAGGGCCACGGCCAGGAGCCGGCCGTCCTCCGCGCTGCCGTCGAAGTAGCGGACGGCGATGCTGGTCCAGCCCCGTAGCTGGGCTGCTCGCAGGCGGTGGATGCCGTCAATGACCGTCATCGACGCGCGATGCACCAGCACGGGCGGCAGCCGTTCGCCGAGTTCCGCGAGCGTACGGGTGTGTTCCGGAGTCTCCAGGCGACGGCGAGGGGAGTCCGCGACCCGCAGCTCCCGCAGCGGAACGTCGACCACCGGGGTCCTGCGCAGATCGTCCCTGAGCCTGAGCAGGTGTTCGGGGTCGTTTCCCCGGGGCCCGGTCGTCCCGGGCAACGGCACCGTGGCAGCCCTCCCGGAGGGTTCCCGGGGGTCCTCCGCACCAGCCACTACTGCCAGCCCGAGTCGTCTCCCGGAGGAGTGGCCGGGGCCTCCTCGCCGGAACCGGACTGCGTCGCGGGAACCGGCGTCTGCCAGCCCGAGTCGGCCCGGACCGAATCCGGGTGCGCCGGCCGGTCGGCCGCCACGCCGCCCGTCAAGGTCACCGCAGCCGCGATCGCCGCCGTGAAAAGCGCAATTCGACGTGCAGTCATTCTTTTCTCCCCCTGCGTCGTGAGTGCTCGCTCGGTGCTCGAACTGCGATCGAGTCTGGCCTTTCGCGAGGGCGAGGAGAAGCGGTTCAGGGGTGAGCAAAGCGGCCATGTCCGCAAGGGGACAGGAAGCGCTCTCAAGCTCGGGACCAGGCACGGCCGTCGGCACGGCAGCCGGTGCGGCTCGCTCAGTGCCTGACGGGGATCAGGGGGACCTCCGCCCTGAGAAAGGCCCACCCGCGCAGCCACGCATGCGAGTCGGCGACGGTTTCCCACAGATCGCGCGCCAAGGCCTCGGCGCGCGACAGCGTCCTGGACTCCAGGTACAGGCCGACGACCGGGTTGGGCCCGTCCGAGGGGTGCACGGAGACATGGTGGACCCCCGCGTCAATGGGCAGGGCCGCGGTGATGACCGCGCCCGTGTACCCGGGCAGTTCCATGCCGGCCGGATGCGGCACAAGATGAATGTGGACGAGATAGATTATTTCGCTCATCTCCCGCGCGAATAGGTGGGCCGGGTAGCATGCACCAGATCTTGAGCGAGTACGTAGCGGCGACGTTCCCCGGGGGGGTTCACTTGCTTTCTGGATTGGGTATTGATTCGGTCGCGGAGGCCGTGTACAGGACCATGCTTGCCCGCCCGGAAGGGGATGTCGCCGACTGGGCGGCCGAGCTCGAACTGACGGAGCGCGAGGCACGCGAGGCGCTGGATCGACTGAGCCGTCTGGCACTGATCCAGCAATCGACGGCATATCAGACACAGATGCGTGCGGTGAATCCCCTTCTGGGCCTGGAGGCCCTGCTCGCGCGGCAGCAGGCCGAGCTGGCCGCGCACCAGCAGCATGTCGAATCCAGCCGCGCGGCCGTCGCGGACGCGATTGCCAAGTACGCGCCGGACTATGCACCCGGAGCGGGCTCCGGGTTCCAGTACATAGCAGGAATCGAGGCCATCAGGGAACAACTCGAAATCCTCAACAGTCAGGTTCAGGAAGAATTTCTCACCTTTGCCCCGGGCGGCCCGCAGACCCCGGCCAACACAGCTGCCTCACGTCCTCTCAACAAGAGACTCCTCAGCCGAGGGGTACGGATGCGGACGATATACCTCGACAGCATTCGGCGCGACGCGCCCACGGTGTCCCACGCCGAATGGCTGGTGGAGCAGGGTGCCGAGATCCGCACCATTCCCACCTTGCCCAACCGACTCATCGTCATCGACCGTCGCACGGCCCTCATAGCGGCTGACAGCCGCAACACGGGAGCGGGCGCGGTCGTGGTCGACAACCCGGGAACGATCACGCTCCTGTGCGCGCTCTTCGAGAGCGTATGGCAGTCCGCGCAGCCCCTGGGCGTGCGTCCCGAACCGGAGCCGGAAACCGGGCTCACCAAGCAACAGGCCGAAGCACTGCGCCTGATGGCCCGAGGGTGCACCGATGAGGCGATCGCCCACCGCATGGGGGTCTCGGCCCGGACGATACGCAGGACCGTGGCGAGCCTGCTCGCCCATCTCGAGGCGGAGAGCCGGTTCCAGGCCGGCGTCCACGCCGTTCAGCGGCGCTTCCTGCCGTCCGACTCCGACTGACGAACGAGCACGAAAGCCGTGGACGGTTGAACGCATGCGTTCAACCGTCCACGGCTTTCGGTTGAGCGGGCGCGCATTCAACCGTCCACCGATTCCGGTTGAGCGGGTGTGCACTTCAGCTCTGTTGACTGGACATCGGCACCCGTGCCAGCTTCTTTCTCGTCAATCCCGCCTATCCCTGACCCCAGGGAAGAAGAGGAGACAGGAAATGTCTCAGCAGGTTGCCGAGTATTCCGCCGCGCAGATCGTCGACGCCAATAAGGCGGCCCACACGATGGAGGCCCTGATCGGGCGTCTCAGCTACGACGAGAACTTCGCCAGCCACCTGGCGAACAACCCCCGTGAGGCCCTCGACGGTTCGGGCATGCTGATGGAGAAGGAAGCGGTCGAAGTTCTCATGGCGACCGACCCGGAGCGTTTCGACAAGCTCTGCGAGGCACTCTTCGACCTCGTCGACTCCGACTTCCTGCACCAGATGGTCGCGCCTTCCTGCGCCTGACCGAAAAGCGCCTGACCGAAAAGAAGAGAAATTCACCGCGTCGTATCGCCTTGATCACCGACGCGCAGGGTGAAAGCCGCCCTTGACGGGGATAGGCCGCACCTCACGCGGCCTATCCCCGCTGTTCACCTGCTCGTCCGTCGCAGAATCATTCCGGAGGACCGAAGATGGCTCGCGTCGCCCTCGTCAATCTGGCCAGTCTCCCCATGCCGGGCAATGAACCCATCTTCCCCATCGGCCTGCGGTGTGTGCAGGATGCCCTCGTCCGCGCGGACCACGAAGCCCGGCTGATCGACTTCGTCGAGAACCCCGCCGCCGTCGAGGATCTGTCCTGGGTCACCGAGCCCTGGGACATGATCGGATTCACCATCCGCAACATCGATCCCATCGACATGTCGTGCGACGGCCACGTCGAGCACTACCAGGCCTTCCTCGACCGGGTGCGCCAGGCCCTCGGCGACCGGAAACCGCTCCTGGTCGGCGGCGGACCGGGGTACAGCCTCTTCGCCGACCAGTTGATGGAGCGGCTCGGGTTCGACGTCGGTGTCGTCGGCCCCGGCGAGCAGTCCATGCTCGACATCGTGGCCGACCCGGACCGGTACCGGGGCGCGCACCAGAACATCACCGGCCGACGGTACGACGCGTTCATGACGGAGCCCCTTCGGCACCCGCGATCGCTGATGGAGACCTACACACAGTTCAGCGAGGCCATGATCGGTGTGGAGACGCGCCGCAAGACCTGCTACCAGGGCTGCGTCTACTGCCCGTACGCGTACATCAGCGGCGACAACGCCGGCGATCTCCGGCCGCTGGAGCTCATCGCGGAGGAGCTCCGCGCCATCCACGCCTCGGGAATCCGGCGGGTGTTCTTCACCGACGGCATCTTCAACAGCGAACTCCGGTACGCCAAGGACGTCGTCCGGATGATCAGCGAACTGGACCTGCCGGGACTGACCTGGTCCGCCTACTTCACGCCCAAGCCGTTCGACGACGAGTTCGCCGAACTCCTCGCGATCAGCAAGGTCGAGTTCGTCGTCATCTCGCCCGACAGCCTCGACGACCGCGTCATGAAGCTCCTGGGCAAGACCTTCGGCACCCGTCATGTCGACCGGTGCCTCGAACGGTGCCGGCGGCACGGCATCCCGGCGCGGGTGAACGTCGTCTTCGGCGGCCCAGGAGAGGACCGCGAGAGCGTCCGCAACAGTGCCGAGTACATCAACTCCCGTCTGGAGGACGGCGAGCTGGTGATGCACGTCGGATACCGGGTGCTGCCGGAGACCGGGATGGCCCGGCAGCTCGGCATGGCGGACCCGGAACTGGTGGACCCCACGTTCTACCCGTTCCACCCCGACCTGTTCTCCTGGATCATCAAGGACCTCGACAGCCGCTTCATGCCGGCCCGTGTGCTGATCAACTTCATGGCCGCGCGCAACGCCAGCAAGCGGATGACCAAGGTTCCCCTCCCCGCGGAGCGGCAGGACGCGGCACCCACGGAGTTCCCGTACCTCGCGCTGAGCCGGCAACTGCCGCTCGTGTGATCACCCCCCCGTCTGTAGGTGAATCCTCATGACCATCGGCCGAGTGCGCCGGCTGACGCCGGCCGACGCCGACGAGATCCTCCGGATCGTCGATGTCGAAGGACTCGACGCCACCGCGCTGACCCGGGAACTGACCGCCCGCGACGACTATCTCTGGGTCGGGCTCACCTCACCCGGCGGGGGACTGGGCGCCGTACACCGCAGCATGCGCTGGGGCAGTCACCTCCTGCTCAAAGGCGTGTTCGTCGACGACTCCGCGCGCGGCAGCGGAGCGTCCCTCGAACTGGGGTTCACGACAAGGGAGTTGGCCCGCGACAGCGGATACGCGGGCATCGCCGCCTGGGTCGAGCCCCACAAGCCGGAAGCCGGTCTCGCGCGGATGCTGCGCCTGCGGACCTCCGGGCCCCTGCTCCACCGGTTCGACATCCCGGTCCCGGACGTGGACCGGCCGGCGCGCGTACCCGGACCGGTGGACCGGAGCCGTGTCCTCGACCTGCCGCGGCGGGCACCGGCCGCCCCACTCGTCGCCGACGTCCTCGCCGAGCACGACGAGTTCGGGCCCACGGGCGGCGCCACCCGGGTCCACTGGGTCCTGGACCGGCACCGCCTGGTACTGAGCGGATTCCCCGGACGTTCGGTCGCTGACCTCGGGGAGCTGGTCTCGGCCGCCACACCACTGGCCCGTGCGCACGGCGCCCGCTTCATCGAGTTCCCCATGCAGGCGGCAGACCTCTCCGCGACCCTGTCCCTGGCCGCGGCCGGGGCGCGGCGGCTGAGCCGCACCCCCGTCCGTATCGGACGTCTGCACTTCGCACCCGACGCCACACCCGCACCCGTCACCACCACGGAAGGGGCCGACCGGAGATGACGCCGCAGGAAGCACGCGCGCTGTGCCTGCTCCCCGACCGGACGGCCGTCCTCGCCGAACTGCGACACCGGAAGATCGGCGCGACGGCGCTGCGCGAGTTGCTGGAACGGTACGAAGAGCGCCCGTGGGACACCTGGTCAGGGGTGGTGGAGCTGGACGACGAGCACGGCCGCCGTACGGACATGGCCGTCCATGTCCCCCCGTACACCCCCGGCCGGCGCCTGGGCGCCCTGATCGTCCTGCACGGTGCCGGGGGCAGCGGGGAGCAGGTGCTCCCGTACTTCTCCGCACTCGGGGAGAGGCTCTCCCTGGCCGTCCTCTGCCCGACGGCGCAGCTTCCGGCGCAGCGGTCGAACAACCTCGATGTCGCGGGAATCTTCGGCAGCCGGTTCCGGATGCCGCGCTGGGACCTGACCGGCCGGGACTTCGTTCCGGCGGCGCTGCGCTGGGCCCGGACCGAACTCGGCGCCGATCCCGACCGGTGCGCCCTCGCCGGGGTGTCCATGGGCGGCCTGGCCACCTGGAATCTGGGCATGCGGTTCTGGCACTCCTTCTGCGCCGCCGTCCCGCTCAACGGAGCCCTTTCGGTCTGGGAGTCCTTCGGCACCGACGCGAGGACCAGGGCCCTGCTCCCCAACACCCTGCCGCTGCCCCTCTTCGTCGTCCACGGCGGCGCGGACGAACAGATACCGGCGCGTTTCGACCGCGAGTCCGTCGACACGCTGCGCGCACTGGGCCATGAGGACCTCCGGTACGAGGAGGTACCCGGCGGCGGACACGGTCTGGAGACACTCGGTCTCGACGCGGACGGTCCGCTGTTCCATCGGCTCGAGCGATGGCTGGGCCGTACGTACCGGACACCTCGGCCCGCCGAGATCCACCACCGGGCCGACGAGGACCGGCACGGACGCGCCCACTGGGTGGGCGTCGACGGCATCGTGCCGGGGAAGGCCGCCGAGGTCCACGCGGTGCGGACCTCCGCGGACCGCTTCGAGGTGGAGGTCTCGGGGGCCCGTCGGATCGCGCTCCATCTGCGCGGTGACCGGCTCTCCCCGGGAGCCACGGTCGGGGTCTCGGTCAACGGGGCCGCCTCCTCGGTGCGGTTCGCACCGGATCTGCCCACGGTCGTCGACTCCTATCGCGAGACGGCGGACCCGGTGCTCGTGGCCGAACAGATCGTGCACCGCGCTGTCCCCGAGCGCTGAACCACCAGCAGACCGACAGGAAGAGAGGTGTGACACACATGCTCACGCGATCCGAGATACGCGGGTGTCTGACGGCCAGGGGCCCGGCCCAGGAAGAGCTCTTCGCCGAGGCCCGGCGGCTGAGGGAGGAGCACTTCGGACGGACCGTCGTCCTGCGCGGCGTCATCGAGATCACCAATGTGTGCCGGGTGAACTGCGACTACTGCCCGATGCGGCGCGACAACACCCGTGACAACGACCGCTACTTCATGAGCAGCGACGACATGGTCGACCGGGCACGGGAGATCCGGGACGCGGGCATCGACATCGTCCTCGTCCAGGGCGGCGAGACCCCGCGCAACCTCTCGGCGGTCGAGGAGGCAGTCCCCCGGATCCGGGAACTCTTCGACGGGCGCGTGGAGATCCTGCTCAACCTCGGGAACATGCGCCGGGGACAGTACGAGCACCTGCGGGAACTCGGCGCGACGAGCTACATCCTCAAGCACGAGACGAGCGACCCGCGGCTGCACGAGGCGATGCGGCACGAAACGCTCGACGAGCGCCTGCGCTGCATGCGGGATCTGCTGGACCTCGGCTACCGGGTGGGCACCGGACTCATCTCCAGCCTGCCCGGCCAGAGCCTCGACAGCATCGTCGACGACATCGAGCTGGCGGCCTCGCTCGGGGTCCACATGTGCAGCGTGAGTCCGTTCGTACCCGCCCCGAACACCCCCCTGCAGCTGGCCCCCATCGGATCCAACGAGCTCGCCCTCAACACGCTCGCCGCACTCCGGGTCCACCTCCCCTCGCTGCTCATCCCCTCGGTGAGCGCTCTGGAGAAGACGTCGCAGGGCGGCCAGTCCCGCGGCCTGGCCGCCGGTGCCAACGTCATGACGGTGAACTTCACCGGAGAGACCGACCGCAATCGCTATCTGATCTACGGGAAGGACCGTTACGTGGTCCGCAAGCAGCACGTCCAGGAGTTGGTCGCACAAGCCGGCCTGCGTACCCGGGGCTCGGTGTTCCTCGACGCGCCGACCCCGGGAGGCGCCCTGAGGTACGCCTCGTGAGCACGTACTCCGTGGCCTCCACGAACTTCAGACGGTTCTGGTTCGGGCAGACGCTCTCCCAGTTCGGGACGCGCGTCGGCACGCTCGCACTGTCCGTCACGGCTGTCGACCTCCTGCACGCCGACAGCCAGGAGGTGGGCCTGCTCGGCGCCGCGTCCACCGTCTGCTACCTCCTGATCGGCCTGCCCGCGGGCGCGTGGGTGGACCGGATGTTCAAGCGCCGGACGATGATGTGGGCCGCTCTCGCCCGCGCGCTGGCCGTACTCGTCCTCCCCGTCCTGTGGTTCACGGGAGACCTGGGGATGGGGGCGCTGTACGCGGTCGCGCTGGTCGTCGGCGTGGTGACGGTCTTCTTCGACGTCGGCTACCAGTCCTACGTCCCCGTCCTCGTACCCGAGGAGGACATCGCCCCGGCCAACGCGCGCCTGGAATCGACGGCTCAGGTGTCCACCCTGGCCGGACCCGCGCTGGCCGGTCTGCTCATGCGGGTCGTGAGCGCGCCCGTCGTCCTGCTCATGGACGCCTTCGCGTACCTCGCCAGCTTCCTGTGTCTGGCGGTGACCGAGGACGGTGAGCAGAAGTCCGATCTGGCTCCCCGGACCAAGGGACGGCTGGGGGCGGACATCGCGGAAGGGCTGCGCTTCGTCCGGGACCAGCCGGTCATCAGGCGGCTCGCGGTCTCCATGGGCGTGTCCAACTTCTTCGCCACGATGGTGGCCACCCTGGTCCCGGTCCTGGTCATGCGCACGATCGGCTTCGACGCGTTCATGCTCGGGCTGATCATGACCTGCGGCGCCGTCGGCGGGGTGCTGGGAGCGATGCTCGCCCCCCGGGCCCGGCAGCGGTACAGCGTCGGCACGATCATGTCGGTGGGCCTGCTCACCGCCGCGTTCTTCACCGCCGCCAGCCCCCTGGCGGCCCTGGCCGGCGACTCCGACAGGGTTCTGGCCGGAACGATCCTGCTGGTCGGGGAGTTCGGGCTCACCGTCGGGGCGCTCCTCTACAACGTGACCCAGGTCAGCCTGCGGCAGAAGCTCTGCCCCAAGAACCTGCTCGGCCGGATGAACGCCTCCATCCGCTTCGTGGTGTGGGGCAGCATGCCGATCGCGGCGATCGCGGCGGGCTGGCTGGGCACGGCGATCGGCGTCGTCCCCACCCTGTGGATCGGTGTGGCCGGAAGCATCGCCACCGTCCTGCCGATCGTCACGATCGACAAGGTCATCGCGGCGGGCGAGGAGCGGCCGGCGGCAGTGGAGAGCGTCCGATGAGCAGCGGCCGTCCGGAACTGGCCCGGCGCATCCTGTCCCAGGGGGTACGGGTCGACGGCGAGACCCTCGACGCGGCGGGCTCCCCCTTCGAGCCCCTCGTCGACAGCCTGGGACGGGCCGGGGTGCGCCCCGGCGACGTGGTGGTGCTCAGTGGCCTGGAGGGGCGGGCCCTGGTGACGGCGACCGTCGCGGCATGGCGGCTGGACGCGGTGCCGATGCCGGTACCGGGGGCCGGAGTGACGGCGGATCAGGTCGTCCGTGACGCCTGTCGTGTCACCGGCGATCTGTCCGTGGTCCCCCGGACCGGGGAGCGCGGCGACCTCGCCCTCGCCACCACCGCGGTCCTGCACCTGAGTTCGGGCAGCACCGACCGCCCGAAGGTGACCAGGCGCGGTGTGGCGAGCGTGCTGTACGAGGCCACGGGCTACCGCACCGGGCTCGCCCTGGTTCCCGGTGACCGTGTCGCGGTGCCCGTCCCGCTGGTGCACTCGTTCGGCTGGGGTGTCGCGATGGGCGCGCTGCTCAGCGGCGTCGACATCGAGGTCACGCCCTTCGTCCGCGCGGGCACCCTGGCCCGCCGGATCGATTCCGGGGCCGTGTCGGTCCTCGC
Organism: Streptomyces brevispora; assembly: GCF_007829885.1. Taxonomy (NCBI): domain Bacteria; kingdom Bacillati; phylum Actinomycetota; class Actinomycetes; order Kitasatosporales; family Streptomycetaceae; genus Streptomyces; species Streptomyces brevispora. The sequence continues at coordinate 2,334,391 of NZ_VIWW01000001.1, read as the reverse complement.
GCTCACCCCGCCCCTGGCACGGCTGCTGACCGCCACCCGGCGCGGGGGCGAGTCCCGGCCGCGCGCCGCGATGGCCGGCGCCGGCCGGGTCGGCGACGAGCTCGACACCGCGTTCCGGGAGCGATTCGGGGTGCCGCTCCTGCGCGGGTACGGCTGCTCGGAGACGGGCGGCACGTTCTTCGGGGAACGCGGCATGGGCCGGCCGGTCTTCGGTGTCGGCATCCTGCGTCCCCCTCCGGGAGCCCGCGGGGAGCTGGTCCTGCGGCTGCCCGCGCCGGTCGAGGGCTACCTCGGCGACCACGCGCCGCCGGGCCGGGAGTGGCGCAGCGGGGACATCGTCCGGCACGACGCCGACGGCTCCGTGCACTTCGTGGAGCGGGTCCGAGGTCCGCTCCGGCTGAACGGGAGATTCGTCCGGACGGAGAGCGTGGAGAAGTCCCTGCGCGCGGTCGCCGGAGTGCGGGATGTGTTTCTGCTCGTTCTCCCCCGGGCCGAAAGCCCGGAGTGCGAGGACTTCCACGCGGTGGTCGAGGGGGAGCCGGCCGAGGCGGACCTGATCGCGGCACTGTCCGGGAACGGTGGCGGGCCACCTGTTCCGCGTGTCCTCGTGTGCCGGGAAATGCCCCGTACCACGGTGGGAAAACCGGACCGGAACGCACTGACCGACATGGTACGGAAGGGACGTGAGGCAGCTTGAGCCCCCATGGTTCACACCGGCGCGACGCCTGCGATCTGCTGGTCGCCGACCTGGTCGTCCAGGCACTGGCCGAACAGGGCCTACCCGCCCCGGACGCCGGTGAGCTGGTCGGGAACACCGAGCTGCGCTCCCTCGATCTCGCCCTGCTCGGGCTGAGCTCCCTCGACTGGATAGCGCTCGCCTCCAGGATCGAGGACGCCATCGGCACGGAGATCCCCGACCGGGTGCTGGTGCGGGCGGAGAGCCGCTGTGTGGCGGGCTGGGGCGAGGCGGTGTTCGCCGCCCGGACCGCACACGAAAACGAGAAGACGCATGGACGGAAAGGGTGGGAAGAGTGAGGGAGATCCAGCGCGGAAAGCGCTTCGTCATCATCGATGACTTCCTGAGCGAGCCGGTTTTCTCCGGCGCCCAGGATCTGTTGGAACGCGCGACGTTCACCCGGAGAGAGAGCGTCATATCGGAGGAGGACGGCCCGGCCTTCCGCTCGAAGGGCGTGCGGTTCAAGGAGGAGCTCGGCTCCGTGGACGCCGGTGGCCGGCCGAAGGTGTACGAGGAACTGGCCCGGGCGGTCCACGCGCACAGCGACTTCTACGGTGAGGCGAGCACCGACTGGAACAGGATCGCCTTCGCGTTCTGGAAGTACCCGGCCGGCAGCCGCCTCGGCTGGCACAACGACGCGGGCCGTGGCCGCCAGGGTGAGTTCATCCTGTTCCTTCACGACCGGTGGCGGCCGTCGTGGGGCGGTGAACTCAAGCTGATCGACGAGGACCCGCAGCCGGCGAACGCCGACGACGACGCGGAGAGCGACCTGGTCCGCCGGATGGAGAACCGGATCGACAGGAGCACGACCAGCCCGGTGGCCATCGTGCCGAAACCGAACCGGCTCGTCCTGGTGAAGTCGGACACCGTTCACACCATCGGGCGGGTGGATCCCACCGCCGGTGACACCCTGCGCCGCTCGCTCACCGGTTTCGTCTCCCTGAGCCCCGAGCGTACGACGAGCCCCGGGAGCGCCCGGGAGAAGCTCACGGCGATCCTCACCGGCTGACAGCGGTACCGACGACACCACACCCACACCTTTTGGAGGCGCACATGCAGCCGTGGATCTCGCAGAGTCCCGCCTATCTGGAGCGGTGGATCGACGAGCAGGGGATCGACCGGTCTTCCGTCGAACGGGTCCGCGAGGGTCTGGACATCGCGATCCGGGACGAGGTTCTCCAGCACACCACCGGCGGACAGCAGCCGAACCTCTTCATCCCCGGTCTCGCCGCGCTGCCGTGGTGGGAGAACGACCGCTTCCCGTGGATCGCCGGCCTGGAGGCCGCGACGGCGGACATCACCGCCGAGTTCGAGAACCTGGGCGGACTGCGGGGCAAGCGGACCGTGAACGGCAACCCCACCGAACTCGCCGACGAGGGCCGCTGGTCGGCGCACTACCTGTACTACACGGCGAAGGCGTACCCCAAGAACGTCAAGGCGTGCCCGAGGACCATCGCGGCCCTCGAACCGATCCCGGGGGCCCTCGGGTGCGGGATGACGTACTTCTCGGTCCTGGATCCGCACACCCACATCGCGGCCCACACGGGCTACACCAACGCCCATCTGCGGTGCCATCTCGGCCTTGTCACCCCGGACGGCCCCCGCATCCGGGTGGGCGCCGGGTCGAGGGAGTGGGAGCGGGGCAGGGCGTTCGTCTTCGACGACTCCTACGAGCACGAGGTGTGGAACGACACCGACTCCGGGCGGGCCGTGCTCCTGTTCGACCTCTGGCACCCCGATCTCAGCGAGGTCGAGGTGCGGGCCATCACCTACCTCATGGACGTCTCCCGGAAGCTGATCTACCGCAGCTTCTGGTCCAAGGAGTTCGTGAGTGCCTGAGCCCGCTCCCGTGACCCGCCCGGCGGTCACCGCACCCCTCGTACCGGCCCGCGGGATCGCCGGAACCCTCTGACGTGGGTCAGGCGCGGGTGGTCTCGGTCCTGGTCTCGGTGTGGGTGCGCCGCAGGAAGCGGACCAGGGGGGCGCTGTCGAACTGCACCACCTCGACGTCGGCCGCCGAATGGAACTCGACGACGAGCTGGGCCCGGCCGCACGGCCAGATCCGGTAGCCGCCGTGCTCGACCGGGGCGCGCAGTCCGCGCTCCACCAGGTCGCGTTCGAGGGACCACTCCGGACCGCCGGGAAAGGCGACACGGATCGTGTGCGGATCGTCGGCGGAGTCGTATCGCAGCTCCACCGGGACCGTGGGCAGGTCGCGGGCGTCGCTGACGAGCCGGGCGCGGGCATGTTCTTTGATCACGGGGGACATCGGCCGGCTCCTCCTGTGTATGCGTCTTCGCCCTCCAATGTCCCATATTTTCCGTAAAGGGCACTATGGAAACCCTGAGTAGTTGTGACTGAGGCGCTCTTGCGAACCGTTTGCAACAAGGCTCTACTATTGAGAGGTTCATGACCCCGCGCAGCAGTGCGGAAACGCAGGAAGCGGAGCCTCCTCCATGCATGTACCCGACGGATTCATCAACGCACCCGTCTCCGCCGCGGCCGGAGTCGTGGCCGCCGGTGCCGTGGCCGTCAGCCTGAAGGGGGCCCGCCGGGAACTGGACGAGCGGACCGCGCCGCTGGCAGGGCTGGTCGCCGCCTTCATCTTCGCCGTACAGATGCTGAACTTCCCGGTCGCCGCCGGTACCAGCGGCCACCTGCTCGGCGGGGCGCTGGCCGCGATCCTGGTGGGGCCGTACACCGGAATCCTCTGCATCTCCGTCGTCCTGCTGATGCAGGGCATCCTGTTCGCCGACGGCGGGCTGACCGCGCTCGGCGTGAACATCCTCGACATGGGCATCGTGACCACCGTCGTCGCGTACGCCCTCTTCCGCGCACTGGTCGGCGTGCTGCCGCGCACCCGCCGCTCCATGACCGCCGCCTCCTTCGTCGCCGCCCTCGTCTCCGTACCGGCCGCGGCCTGCGCCTTCACGCTGATGTACTGGATCGGCGGCACCACCGACATCCCGATCGGCAAGGTCTTCACCGCGATGGCCGGGGTCCACGTCCTGATCGGCATCGGCGAGGCCGCGATCACCGCGCTGACCGTCGGCGCCGTCATCGCCGTACGCCCCGACCTGGTCCACGGCGCCCGCGGACTCACCGCCCCGCTCAAGCTCCGGGTCGACGGCGAACTCGTCGACGCACCCACCCGGGAACCCGTCGCCGCGTCCCCCGCCGCCCGCTCCGACCGGGGCCTGTGGGTCACCGGCCTGGTCACCGCGCTGGTACTCGCCGGCTTCGTCTCCTTCTACGCCTCCGCCAGCCCCGACGGCCTGGAGAAGGTCGCCAGCGACCAGGGCATCGACAAGAAGGCCGAGGAGCACGCGTCCAAGGACTCCCCGCTCGCCGACTACGGCGTCAAGGACGTCTCCGACGCCCGGATCTCCGGCGGACTGGCCGGAGTGATCGGCGTCGGCGCCACCCTCGTCGCCGGCAGCGGCGCCTTCTACGTCGTCACCCGCCGCCGCCGGACGAAGGACGAGTCCGCGGCCGCCGGCTCCCGTACCGGCGAGAAGGTCTGATGGGCGCGGGGCACGCCCACAAGCTCTACCGGCACGGGCACTCGCCGGTCCACGACCTGCCGCCGCACTGCAAACTCGCCGCCGTCTTCTGCTTCGTCGTGGTCGTCGTCACCACCCCGCGCGAGGCGGTCTGGGCCTTCGGGCTGTACGCGCTGCTGATCGCGGGCGTCGCCGTACTGGCCCGCGTCCCGGCCGGCTTCCTCCTCAAGCGGCTGCTGATCGAGGTGCCGTTCGTCGCGTTCGCGCTGCTCATGCCGTTCGTGGTGCCCGGCGAACCGACACAGGTGCTCGGCCTCTCCGTCAGCGTCCCCGGCCTCTGGGGCGCCTGGAACGTCCTGGCCAAGGGCACGCTCGGCGTCGCCGCCTCCGTGCTCCTCGCCTCCACCACCGAACTGCGCTCCCTGCTGCTCGGCCTGCAACGCCTCAGGCTGCCGCCGCTGCTCGTCCAGATCGCCTCCTTCATGATCCGCTACGGCGATGTGATCACCGACGAGATGCGCCGGATGTCCATCGCCCGCCGCTCGCGCGGCTTCGAGGCACGCGGAGTACGGCAGTGGGGCGTGCTGGCCAAATCGGCCGGCGCCCTCTTCATCAGGTCCTACGAGCGCGGCGAACGCGTCCATCTCGCGATGGTCAGCCGCGGCTACACCGGCACCATGCCGGTCATCGACGAGGTGACGGCCTCGCGCGCCCAGTGGGCGTACGCCTCGGCACTCCCCGTGCTCGCGCTCGTCGTCTGTCTGCTGGGATGGACCGTATGAGCCAGACCTCTGCCGCCCCCGCGCCGACCCCGCCCCCTTCCCTGGAGGTCAGCGGCCTCGCGTACGCCTACCCCGACGGCCACCAGGCGCTCTTCGGCGTCGACCTGACCGTCGCACGCGGCGAGCGCGTCGCCCTGCTCGGCCCGAACGGGGCCGGCAAGACCACCCTCGTCCTCCACCTCAACGGCATCCTCGACGCGGGCGCCGGAACCGTCCGGGTCGCCGGACTCCCGGTCGAGAAGCGCAACCTCGCCGAGATCCGCCGCCGCGTCGGCATCGTCTTCCAGGACCCCGACGACCAGCTCTTCATGCCCACCGTCCGCGAGGACGTCGCCTTCGGGCCCGCGTCGAGCGGACTGCGCGGCGCCGAACTGGAGGAGCGGGTCACCGACGCGCTCAGGCAGGTCGGCATGCAGGAGTACCTCAACCGGCCGCCGCACCACCTCTCCTTCGGCCAGCGCCGCCGCGTCGCCGTCGCCACGGTCCTCGCGATGCGGCCGGAGATCCTCGTCCTGGACGAGCCCTCCTCCAACCTGGACCCGGCCTCCCGCCGCGAACTCGCCGACATCCTGCGGTCCTTGGACATCACCGTGCTGATGGTCACCCACGACCTGCCGTACGCCCTGGAGTTGTGCGGTCGCGCGGTCATCCTCAGCGACGGCGTCATCGTCGCCGACGACCGCACCCAGGACCTCCTCTGCGACGAGGAACTCATGCGCGCCCACCGGCTGGAGCTCCCCTTCGGGCTCGATCCGCGCTCCGTGAAGGTGAACATGAGGTAACCCGCCCCACCCGCGACCTGCGGAACCATGCACCATGGGGGGATGAGCGGGAGCGCGGGAACAGGCGTGGACGTACGGGGCACGGCGGTGCCCGGATTCGAACCGGTCCGGGATGCCTTCATTCGTAACTTCGAGCAGCGCGGCGACCGCGGGGCGGCGGTCACCGTCTACCGGCACGGGCGCAAGGTCGTCGACCTGTGGGCCGGGACCAGGGACGTCGACGGCGTGGAGCCGTGGGCCGTGGACACCGTGCAGGTCGTCCGCTCGGCCGGCAAGGGCATCGCCGCCGCCGTCCCGCTGCTGCTGCACCAGCGCGGCCAGATCGATCTGCACGCCCCGGTCGGCACCTACTGGCCGGAGTTCAAGGCCAACGGCAAGGAGCGCGTACTCGTGCGCCATCTCCTCGCCCACCGGGCCGGGGTCCCGGTCCTGGACCGGACGCTGACCCCGGAGGAGGCCGCCGACGGGGTGAGCGGGCCGCGGGCCGTCGCCGCCCAGCGTCCCCAGTGGGAGCCCGGCACCGAGCACGGCTACCACGCGCAGACCTACAGCTGGCTCATCGGCGAACTGGTGCGACGCGTCACCGGACGCACCCTCGGCCGCTGGATCGCCGAGGAGATCGCCCGCCCGCTCGGCCTGGACTTCTGGTTCGGCATCCCGGCGGACGAGGCCCACCGGGTGGGCCGGATCGGCCCGGTCGAGGCACCCACCGGCGACGGCACCGGCACGCTGCGGATGCGCCCCAAGCGGTCCGTCGTCGACGCCTACGGCGACCCGGACTCCCTGACCCGCCGCGCGTTCGGCGCCATCGACCCGTTCCCCGACGAGAACGACCCCGGCTACCGGGCCGCCGAACTCGCCGCGTCCAACGGCATCGCCACCGCCCGGGGCCTGGCCCGCTGTTACGCCGCGATGATCGGGCCGGTCGACGGCCACCGGCTGTTCGCCCCGGCCACCCTGACACTGGCCCGCACCGAGGAGTCCGGGGGCCCCGACCGGGTACTGGTCGTCAACACCCGGTTCGGGCTCGGCTACATGCTGCACGGACCGGCGTCCCCGCTCCTCTCCCCGGGCTCCTTCGGCCACCCCGGCCGGGGCGGTTCGCTCGGCTTCGCCGACCCCGAATCGGGCATCGCGCTCGGCTATGTGACGAACGGTCTGCAGAAGGGAGTCACCGCCGACCCCCGTGCCCAGGCACTGGTCCGCGCAGTACGGTCGGCGCTATGACTTCAGCTGCGCTCGCGCGATTCGACGGATACGGCGTTCTCATCACGGGTGCGGGCCAGGGCATCGGCGCCGCCACGGCCCGCCGCCTCGCGGCCGAGGGCGCCCGGGTCCTGGTCACCGACCTGGACCCGGACCGGGCCCGGCGGGTGGCCGACGGGATCGTCGCGGACGGCGGCACGGCCGATTCGCTGGCCTGCGACGTGACCGACCGGGCGGCGGTCGAGGCGGCGGTGGCCCACGCCGTCTCGGCGTTCGGCGCGCTCGACGTACTGGTGAACAACGCCTACGCGTGCTCCCCGGACGCCGCGCTCTTCGAGGACGAGCCGGACGAGGTCTGGGAGCGCGACCTCGACGTCACACTCAGCGGCGCCTACCGGTGCGCGCGCGCCGCGCTGCCGCACCTCGCGGCGTCCGGCCGGGGCGCGATCGTCAGCATCGGCTCGGTCAACGGTGTGCAGGACTTCGGCAACCACTCCTACAGCGCCGCCAAGGCGGGCCTGGGCAGCCTCACCAGGACGCTCGCGGGCCACGCCGGACCGCGCGGGGTGCGGGTCAACCTGGTCGCGCCCGGCACGATCCGCACCGATGCCTGGGCCGGCCGCGACGCCGAGCTCTCCCGGATCAGCGGCCTCTACCCGCTCGGCCGGGTCGGCGAGCCGGAGGACATCGCGGCCGCCGTCGCCTTCCTCGCCTCCCGCGACGCGGCCTGGGTCACCGGGACGACGCTGTGCGTGGACGGCGGGCTGACCGCGGTGAACACGGGCTTCCGGCAGGCGCTCGCGAAGGAGTAGGGCACTCCGGGGCCGGCCTCCCCTCCGGAGCAGGGTGCGCACACGGCACCGGCCTCCCGGGGCCAGTCCCGGGAGGCCGGTGCGCGGGGTATCCGTCCCCTCAGGCGGGTACCCGCAGGCGCTGCCTGCGCCGCACCTCTGTCTCCTCCCGGGTGGCCCCGCGGGAGTTGAACAGCCGGTCGGCGGCGAGTGCGCCCGGTCCGGAGAAGGCGATCAGCAGCAGCGTCCAGCAGAAGAGGACCGCGGCCTCGCCGCCGTTCTCCATCGGGAGCAGGCCCCGCTGCTGGTGCACGTCGAAGTACGCGAAGGCCATGGAGCCGGAGCCCACCAGAGCGGCCGTCCTCGTACCGAGGCCGAGGAACACCAGGGTGCCCCCGGCCAGTTGGATGACCGCGGCGTACCAGCCCGGCCAGGTGCCCGCCGGAACCGGTGCGCCACCGAGGACGCCGAACAGCGAGGCGACCCCGTGGCAGGTGAAGAGCAACCCGATGACGATGCGGAACAGGCCGAGCGCGTAGGGCTGTGCCCGCCCCGGGCGAGTGATCATCATGAGGGCCGGTCTCCCGTCAGCTGTAGATGCCGAACTCGTAGATCGAGTAGCCGTAGCCGGTGCCGCGGGCCGTGCCGTTGATCCGCACGTACCGGCCCGTGCCGTTGACGTCGAAGTCGTCGATATCGCCGTTGCCGTCGGTCACCGACTTCACCGTCGTCCAGTTCCGCCCGTCCTGGGACGTCTGGATCTCGTACTTTTTGGCGTACGCCGACTCCCAGGCGATCTGCACGTGCCTGAAGCTCTTCGAGGTGCCGAGGTCGACCTGGAGCCACTGCGGGTCGCTCCAGTCGCTCGCCCAGCGGGTGTCGGACTTCCCGTCCACCGCGTTGGCCGCACCGCACGGGCAGCCGCCGGTCGGGTCGGTCTGGAACGAGGACGCGGTGGCGGTCTTGCCCAGGGCCACGTTCGTCCCGTTCGCCTTCGGCGGGATCACCTTCAGCGACTTGGTCTCGATGCCCGCGTTGCCGTGGCCGTCGGTGGCCTTCACATAGACCTTGTAGACACCCGTCCTGCTCGGCGCCTTCGCGGTCAGCGTGCCGTCAGCGTTGACCTTGGTCTCGGCGGGGACGAGCGACTTGTTCTGGTCGATGTAGTTGCTGCTGAACAGCACCTGGTAGCTGATCGCGTCGCCGTCCGGGTCGGACGTCCGGGTCCTGATCCGCACGTCACCCCCGGTGGGGACGCCGGAGGTGGCGTCGTCCACCGCCATGTCCGTGATCACCGGCGGGGTGTTGTCGCCCGAGGTTCTCGCCCCGTACGCCTTCTTCACGGCGTAGTACGAGAGCCGCTTCTGGCCGCCCGGCAGCAGGTTGAACCAGACGCCGCCGAAGTCGTCCTCGACGCCGTAGTGGAACATCGTGGCGCCGAGCGCGACCCCGGTGTGCCCGGTGACGCAGCCCCACGCCTTGGTGTAGCCCCCGCCCTTGGCCACGTCGGTCGGCTCGGTCGGGACGCCGTTCGCGTCGTCGGCGACCTCCCACTCACCGGCCGGGCCCGTCTCGGTGACGATGTAGGGCTTGTCGTAACCCCCCCGCTGCCAGTCGGACTTGATGTTGCAGACCGCGTTGTAGGCGTTGACGGCGTACAGGTCGAGGTCCGGGGCGTTCCGCTTGTAGTACGGCCAGGCACCGGTCCAGGCGTCGGTCGAGGTGACCGGGTGGTTGGGGTCGACCGCGTGGATCTTCCTCGCGACGTCGTTCACGAAGGTGGTGTACGCGTTGCGCTGGGCCTCCAGCTCGGCACCGCCGTAGCAGTTCTGCAGGCCGAGCGTCGACTCGTTGCCGACGTTCCACATCAGCACGCCGGGGTTGTCCTTGTAGGTGTTCACCCACTTGGGGAACTCCGCGAGCATGTCGTTCTTGTACTGGGTGTCCGTCAGGTAGTTGACGCAGCCGCCGCTGCCCGGCCCGCCGCCCGGCTGGAGCCAGAATCCGGCGATCACCTTGATGCCGTTGGCCGCCGCCGTGTCGAAGAGCGGCTTGCTGGAGGCGTCGGTGCCCCAGGTGCGGATGGTGTTGACGCCCATGGACGCCACGTCCGGCATGTACCTCCCGGCGTCGGCGACCGAGGGGCCCCAGGTCAGGCCCTTGACCGTATACGGCGAACCGTTCACGGTCAGCTGCCAGTTCCCCTGTGAACCGGTGACCTTGACGACGCTGCCGGCCGCCTGGGCGGCGGGCGCCTGGAGGGCCACCAGGGCGCCGGCCAGCAGAGCCGCTGCCGCGAACGGGGCCACGAGGCGTTTGGCCGTTCGGGTGGGGGGTTGGTGCATGTCACTCTCCTTGCGGGTGGGAGGCGAGCGGGGGAGGAGCGGCCCGGGTAGTCGTGGAGAGCGCTCTCCACGACCGGCCGAAAAAAGGCCCCTTACCCGGGGGTGCTGATTGCGCGGCTGTGCTGTTGTGCGGCTGTGCTGCGGCCGTGCGGTCGGCCGGTCTTGCGGGTTACGGGAGTTCGTAGTTCCCGTTGAGCGCCGCGCCCGCCTCCGGGTGCGTCTCGTCGTAGCCGCGGGCGTCGCACTGGAGGCCGCCCTTGACGCAGTGGGTGACCATCGCGTTGAGCGTGGCGGCGTCCCACCCGTTCATGAAGTCGTAGTGGAAGGAGAAGCCCGCGCCGCTGGCCAGCTTCACCTGCGACATGTCACCGTTGACCGGCCAGGCCATCTTGAACTCGATCATCGGCAGGGCGACGGGGTGGTCGGCCGGGCAGGAGTTGTAGTTTGCACCCCCGGCCACCGGGTAGGCCATGTGGCTCTTGTGGTCCGGAGTGTCCAGGTGGATGCCGTCCCAGCAACTCGGCGCCTGGAGACGCAGGTTGAGCTGGACGTCCTGACGGTTGGGGCAGGTCGCCGGGAAGTCGTAGTTCTTGAACTGGTCGCCGCACTCCCAGCCTTCGACGGTGCCCTTGAGGTTCTTGAACTCCTCCTTGCTCTGCATCGGGCTGCCGACGACGTACCGCAGTCCCCGGGGGAAGGGCCGGACGCTGGTGTAGTCGGTGACTCCCGACTTGTAGTAGATGGTCTGGACGCCCCGGGGGAGGATCTTCTGCTGCCCGTTGAACAGGCTCGGCATCCAGTACCCCGACTTGTCGCCGCGCGCCAGGCAGGTCGTGCCGCCGGACTCCAGCGAGGCGGTGGTGGTGTTGGCGTTCGTCGTGGTGTTCCCCATGAACGTGTGGTCATGGGACTTGCCGGGCTGTCCCGGGTACACGATCGGGTCGTCCGGCGCCGTGTGCGTCGGGGCGCACTTGGCCTGGAACTCGTGGAAGTACCGGGACGGCGGGTTCTTCATGGACGGAGTGACGCCGGTGACCGGCGGGTCGGCCATGATGTAGCCGTCCCCGTCCGGGTCGTCGCCCGACGCCTGGGTGGACGCGGGCATGCCGGGCATGCCCGGCATGGAGTACGCGGCGTGCTCGGCGTGCGAACCCGCCGCCGCGGACGGCGTTCCGGTGGACGCGTTCGCTGTCGCCGCGATCCCGGCGATCCCCGCCGTGGTCAGGGTCAGCGAGGTGAACAAGAGCAGTCCGGTGAGCGTTCTCGACCTCCGTGGCATGGAGACCTCCTGCTGCGTGGGTGGGGGTGCATGAGGGTGGGAGAGCGCTCTCCCAGTCCGGAGTGTTCCGCTCCTGACGAGAGCGTGTCAATAGTTCGTGAACGACCTCCGCCCCGCCCGGAGTGGTCCGGGCGGGGCGGGTTACTTGTGGTAACAGGTGCTGGCCTGCGGTGAGTTGCGGATCTGCCGGCGCGTGGGGTCATGCGCCGGGCGCTGTGTGCCCCGGGTGGTTCGGGAGTCGTGTACGTCAGGTGGAGCGCGAGGGGCGGACGACGCACTTCACGAACCCGGCCGGCCGCTCCAGCAGCTGCCCGACGCCCGTGTCGAGATCGTCGAGCGCCACCTCGTGCGTCAGCGGGGGCTCCAGGGTGAGGGGGCGCTCCGACATGAGCCGCAGGCCCTCGCGCAGGGCCGCCAGTTGGCGGTGGCGTTGCGGGGTGAAGCCGTTGACGAGGGTGACGCCCCGGTACCGGAGCTCGACGTCCAGCTCGCGCGGGCCGCTGTGGTGGTACCCGGCGACGCACAACGTGCCGAGCTGGCGCATGAGTTGGCCGGCCAGCTTGAGGCCGGCCGCCGTCCCGGTGAACTCGGTCACGACGTCGTACGCATGCGGCTCGGCGTCCTCGGGTGCCTGACCAGCACGGGCACCCCGTCGGCCTCGAAGATCAGCGACTTGACGATCTCGCTGAGCGCGCAGCCCAGGGCGGCCGCCGCCTCGGCGGCGGCCCGGGTGGCCGCCGGGAAGCGGCGGGTCTCGACGTCGAGACCCGACTCGCGCAAGGCGTCGGCGAAGCGGGGGTGGGCGGCGGCGCTGTCGCTGCCTGTCGGGGCGTCGGCGTCGGTGTCGGTGCCGGTGCCGGAAGAGCTCATGCCCCGCACGCTATCGGCCGTGGTCCGGGGGGGTGCGAGCCGGATTCCGGGTGCCGGGTGCCGGGACCGCGTACGGCGAAGACCATCGCCGTACGCGTGACAAGGCCCTGAGGCCGCGTGCGATCGGGCGCCCCGCCGTCACGGCCCGGCGAGCAGGACCTCCGCGACGACCGGGCCCGCCGCGTCCCCGCCGTGGCCGCCGGACTGGACGAGGGCCGCTGCCGCGAGGTCGTTGCTGAAGCCGGTGAACCAGCTGTCCGACGTGGCGTGGCCGTCGATCTCCGCCGAGCCCGTCTTGCCGCCCTTGTCGCCGCCCACGCTCGCCATGGCCCGGGTGGCGGTGCCCTCGCCGCTGGTCGCGGTGTAGCGCAGCATCTCCTTCAGCTGAGCCGAGACCCCGCCGGGCAGCGGACTCGCCTGGGCGAAGGTCCGGTTGTCCAGGGACTTAGGGACGATGTAGGGCTGGCGGAAGCTGCCGCCCACGGCGGTGGCGGTGACCGACGCCATGTTCAGCGGGTTCATCTGGATCTTGCCCTGGCCGATGAACGACGCGGCCGTCTCCGCGCCTTGTGACGCGGGCACGTTGCCGTCGAACGTGCCGATGCCGGTCTGCCATTCCTGGCCGATCCCGAAGTACTGCGAGGCCTCGTTGACGAGCGCCGTGTCCCGCTTGTCGCCCAGCGGCAGTATCGGCTTGATGAAAGCGGTGTTGCAGGACCGGGCGAAGGCGGTCTTCAAGGTGGCGGCCGGCATCGAGAACTCGTCCAGGTTGTGGAAGGTCACGCCCTCCCAGGGCACCGTGGACGGGCACTCGACCGACCCGTTAGCGCTGCCGAGCCCGTTCTGGATGATCATCGCGGCGGTCACGATCTTCATCGTCGAGCCGGGCGCCACCCTGGCCCACCGGGCCGATTCGAAGCCGGTCGCCGGGTTGTTGGCGATGGCCCGGACCGCGCCGGTCGACGGTTCGACGGCCGCCACGGACGTCTTGTCGAACTTCTTCACCGCCCGCTCGGCCGCCGACTGGACCTTCGAGTCCAGGGTGGTCTGCACCCGGCCCGGCTTCCCCTTCACCAGGGTCAGCAGCGTCTTGTCGATGCCGTCCGCGTTCGCGCTGTTGATCCAGGTCTCGATGCCGACGGTGCCGCCGGCCTTCCCGCCGTACTTCTTGCGCAGTTCGTCCAGGATGCCGCCCAGCGAGGGGTACTTCTCCTTGCTGAGCACCTGTCCGTTGCGGTCGACCGCCTCGATCGACGCGGTCGACGCCTCGCCCGTCTCCAGCGTCTCGCCGTCCCGCAGTTGCGGGTGGACGACGGCGGGTTTCCAGTCGACGAGCGGGTGGCCGGTGGTCAGGCCGCGCACCACGGTCAGGTCGGAGGCGTACGACCAGGCCTTGGTCCTCCCCTTGTACGAGACGGTCGCCTTCACCGTGTACGGGACCTTCGAGCCGCTCGCCGCGCCGGCGGTGATCACGGCCTTGGTGACATGCGCCGACTCGCTGTACTGCGTCAGCAGCGATTCGGCGTCCGCCGCGTTGTTGGTGAGCTGGGACGCGACGGCCGCGTCACCCTTCGCCCACGCCGCGAGGAACTTCTTCGACGTCTCGGCGATCTCTTCCTCGGTGACCGGGCCTGTCTTCACCTCGGCCGAGGTGGCCTTGGTGTCCGTGCCGCCCCCGACGCCGCTGTTCCCGAGCCCGTCCAGGACGTTGTACGCCCCGTAGCCCACCCCGCCGACCACGACGGCGAACACCCCGCCGATCACGGCCACCTTCGCCCCACTGCGCATCCGTGCGGTCCCCCTCCCCCGGAGGCCCCCTTGAACAGGTTCAAGGGGGCTTTCCCGGGCACGCTACGGGATGGGTGTGACAGTGGAGCAGGTTGTTATCGGAATGCGATCCGCCCTGGAGTGAACAGACCGGTCAAATCCAGGTATCCAGCCACATGCGATCACGCCAGGAGTTCTCCGGAATGGGGGTTCCCGTGTACAAGGGCCAGAAATAGATGAAGTTCCAGACAATCAGCAGGACCAGTACGCCTGCCGCGACCGCCCCCACCGTCCGGCGCCGTTCACCCGACGGGTCACTGTTCGGCAGGCCCAGTTCGTGTCTTGTCCCGGTGCCCGCCGCCGGCCCCAGCATCGCGCCGATCATCATCGTCACCGCGAGGCACAGGAACGGCACGAACACGACCGCGTAGAAGAGGAAGATGGTGCGTTCCTGGTACAGGAACCACGGCACCCAGCCCGCGGCCACCCCGCAGGCGATCGCGCCCGCCCGCCAGTCGCGGCGGAACAGCCAGCGCCACAGCACGTACAGCAGCGCGAAGCACGAGGCCCACCACAGCAGCGGCGTGCCGATCGCCAGCACCTCGCGTGCGCACTTGCCGGTCTCCGACGCGGCGCAGCCGTTCTGCTCCTCGTAGAAGTACGAGACCGGCCTGCCCAGCACGATCCAGCTCCACGGATTGGACTGGTAGGTGTGACCGGACGTCAGGTTCACATGGAATTCGTAGACCTGGTACTCGTAGTGCCACAGGCTGCGCAGCCAGTCCGGCAGCCAGGTCCAGCTGCCGCCCTTGCCGTCGGTCGCCGCCCAGTCCCGGTAGTAGCCGTGCCGGGTCGGGGAGTTGTGGATGATCCAGCCGGTCCACGAGGCGAGGTAGGTCAGGATCGCCACCGGCACCGTGGAGACGAACGCCGGGACCAGGTCCCGCTTCAGGACCGCCGTGTACGGCCGCATCGCGCCCGCCGTACGCCGCGCGCCCACGTCCCACAGGACCGTCATCAGGCCGAACGCGACCATGATGTACAGCCCGTTCCACTTGGTGGCGAAGGCCAGGCCGAGCATGAGTCCGGCCGCGATCCGCCACGGCCGCCAACCGAGCCGCAGCCGCTCCGCGACGCCGGCGTCCGGCCGCAGCACCCCCTCCGCGTCGACCGGCAGCGCCGCCGCGAGCCGGCGCCTCGCCCAGTCGCGGTCGATCAGCAGACAGCCGAACGCGGCCAGCACGAAGAACATCAGCACCAGGTCGAGCAGCGCGGTCCGGCTCATCACGAAGTGCAGCCCGTCCACCGCGAGCAGCGCGCCCGCCAGACAGCCCAGGAACGTCGAGCGGAAGAGCCTGCGGCCGATCCGGCACAGCATCAGCACCGACAGCGTGCCGAGCACCGCGACCATGAACCGCCAGCCGAACGGGGTGAAGCCGAAGATCTGCTCACCGATCCCGATGATCCACTTGCCGACCGGCGGGTGCACCACATAGCCGGGATCGACGGGGATCTTCACCCGGGACGGATCGCTGAGGATCAGCTTGTCGACGTCCTTGGGCCAGGACCCCTCGTAGCCCTGGTTGACCAGCGCCCAGGAGTCCTTGGCGTAATACGTCTCATCGAATATCACCGCGTGCGGGCTGCCCAGGTTCCAGAACCGCAGCACCCCGGCCACCAGCGCCACCAGCAGCGGACCGCCCCACGCCGACCAGCGCAGCAGCCGGTCCGCGAACACCGGGGGCACTCCGAGCACCGCCCACAGCCGGCTCCCGGGGCGGGTGTACGGCGGAACCAGTCGTTCCCGCAGCCCGATCCCGGACCGCGGTGAATGACCGAAGCGGCGCAGCCGCTGCTGCCAGGAAGTCGGCTCCGGGCCGTACTGGTCCCCGGCGTCTTGGCCCTGCGGGGCTTCGGGCGCTGTACTCGTCACCGCGCCATCGTAGGGAACGCATCTGTGCGAGTGCTGTCGCCCGTGCTGGGAGGATGGGCGTTGTGACTGGAACAACTGGAACGCTGGTACTCGCGGGGACCCCCATCGGCGATGTGGCGGACGCCCCGCCACGCCTCGCCACCGAACTGGAGACGGCGGACGTCGTCGCCGCCGAGGACACCCGCCGGCTGCGCCGGCTGACCCAGGCGCTGGGCATCCACACCACGGGGCGTGTCGTGTCCTATTTCGAGGGCAACGAGTCCGCCCGTACGCCGGAGCTCGTCGAGGCGCTGACCGGCGGCGCCCGGGTGCTGCTGGTCACCGACGCCGGGATGCCGTCCGTGTCCGACCCCGGCTACCGGCTCGTCGCCGCCGCCGTGGAGCAGGGCATCAAGGTGACCGCGGTGCCCGGTCCGTCGGCCGTGCTCACCGCGCTCGCCCTGTCCGGGCTGCCGGTGGACCGGTTCTGTTTCGAGGGCTTCCTGCCGCGCAAGGGCGGCGAACGCCTCGGCAAGCTCCGCGAGGTCGCCGACGAGCGCCGCACCATGGTCTTCTTCGAGGCCCCGCACCGGCTCGACGACACCCTGGCCGCGATGGCCGAGGTGTTCGGCGCCGACCGGCGCGCCGCCGTGTGCCGGGAGCTGACCAAGACGTACGAGGAAGTGAAGCGCGGTCCGCTGGCCGAGCTCGCCGCCTGGGCGGCCGAAGGCGTACGCGGTGAGATCACCGTCGTCGTCGAGGGCGCGGCCGACTCCGGAGCCGAGGCACTGGACGCCGAGGAGCTGGTGCGCAGGGTGCAGGTGCGCGAGGAGGCGGGGGAGCGGCGCAAGGAGGCGATCGCCGCCGTCGCCGCAGCCGCGGGGCTGCCCAAACGCGACGTGTTCGACGCCGTTGTGGCAGCAAAGAACGCGGCTCGGACCGGCCCGCCGGAGAGTAAAGGACTATCGTGAAAGGCAAAGCGAAAGCCGCGCGCCGGCCCGTTTTGCCACGGGATGGCCAAGAGCGATCCAACACTCGACAGGGCCTGGTGCGCTTGTGCCGGTAAAGGCGTCCACTGGATAACAGGACGCATTATCCGGAGTGCTTGTCCGGCGGACAAGAGGAGCAGGCATGAGTGAGATCGCAGCGACAACCGTGCACGAGGCGTATGCCTTCGCCTGCATGAGGTGCGGACACGGCTGGGAACAGGCCTACGAAATAGAGCACCACGTCGACACTTCCAACAATGCTTTCGTGGTCTACAAGGCGGACGGCGAACGGGTGCCCTCGCCCCTTTCCACGCCCACCTGCATGAACTGCGGCGGGCACGTCGTACGGATCATGCGGGCCGGCCGGGTCTCGACGGTTCAGCACCTGCTCCAGAACCGGCGGCCCGACGACGACGCCCGTGACCGGGACGCCGAGGTGGTGGCCGCCACCGCCGTTCCGGCGGGCGAGCACCACTGGCAGCTCGCGGACCTGCTGCATCCCTTCCACCGCAAGTGAGGCCCCGGGCCACGATCCTCGTACGATCGTGGCCATGAGCCGTACCGAAGCCCCGCCGCTGCCCGAACCCCTCCGGGTACCGGTCGCCGATTCGCACACCCACCTGGACATGCAGGACGGCACCGTGGAGGAGGGCCTGGCCAGGGCCGCCGCGGTGAACGTGACGACCGTGATCCAGGTGGGATGCGACGTGAAGGGCTCCCGCTGGGCCGCCGAGACCGCCGCCACGCACCCGAGCGTGTACGCGGCGGTGGCCCTGCACCCCAACGAGGCGCCCCGCATCGTGCACGGCGACCCGGACGGCTCGTCGCGGCAGGGTGCGCGCGAGGCGGGCGGGACGGCCGCGCTGCACGAGGCCCTCGCCGAGATCGACGCACTGGCCGCGCTGGTCCACGTACGCGGCGTCGGGGAGACCGGACTCGACTACTTCCGGACCGGCCCCGAGGGCATGGCGGCCCAGGAGGAGTCCTTCCGGGCCCACATCGAGATCGCCAAGCGGCACGGCAAGGCGCTCGTCATCCACGACCGCGACGCGCACGCCGATGTACTGCGCGTCCTCGCCGACGCGGGCGCCCCCGAGCGGACGGTGTTCCACTGCTACTCCGGCGACGCGGACATGGCCCGGATCTGCGCGGACGCCGGGTACTTCATGTCCTTCGCGGGCAACATGACGTTCAAGAACGCCCAGCCGCTGCGCGACGCCCTGGCCGTCGCGCCCACGGAGCTGGTCCTGGTCGAGACGGACGCACCGTTCCTGACCCCCGCCCCGTACCGCGGCCGGCCGAACGCGCCCTATCTGATCCCGGTCACGCTGCGCGCCATGGCGGCGGTGAAGGGCCTCGACGAGGACACCCTGGCCGCGGCGATCGCCGACAACACGGCTCGCGCGTTCGACTACTGACCGCGTCCTCACGACGTTGGGTGGCCGTGCCGCGCCGGAGGGTCCGGCGGACGCCGGCGGGCGCGGGCGGGCGCGGGCTCCCTCGGCGCCCCGGGCACCGAGGGCGAGATCCGGGGCCGCCCGGCGGCCGTAGGCTTGACGGGTGAGCACCACAGAGCCCGACGCCCTCCTGGGCCCCGCAGACATCCGTGAGCTGGCCGCGACGCTGGGCGTACGCCCCACCAAGCAGCGCGGTCAGAACTTCGTCATCGACGCCAACACGGTCCGGCGGATCGTGCGGACCGCGGAGGTGCGCCCGGACGACGTGGTGGTCGAGGTCGGCCCCGGTCTGGGGTCACTGACGCTGGCGCTGCTGGAGGCGGCCGACCGGGTCGTCGCCGTCGAGATCGACGACGTGCTCGCGGGCGCCCTGCCGGCCACGGTCGCCGCCCGGATGCCGCAGCGCGCGGACCGGTTCACCCTCGTCCACTCGGACGCGATGCAGGTACGGGAACTGCCGGGCCCGCCGCCGACCGCACTGGTCGCCAACCTCCCGTACAACGTCGCCGTGCCCGTACTGCTCACCATGCTCGACCGCTTCCCGAGCATCGAGCGGACCCTGGTCATGGTCCAGGCCGAGGTCGCCGACCGGCTGGCCGCGCGGCCGGGCAACAAGGTCTACGGAGTGCCGTCGGTGAAGGCCAACTGGTACACGGACGTCAAGCGCGCCGGCTCCATCGGCCGCAAGGTCTTCTGGCCCGCCCCGAACGTCGACTCCGGACTCGTGTCCCTGGTCCGCCGGGCCGAGCCCGTCGCGACCACGGCGAGCAAGGCCGAGGTCTTCGCGGTCGTCGACGCGGCCTTCGCCCAGCGCCGCAAGACGCTGCGCGCGGCCCTGTCCGGCTGGGCGG
The DNA here is from genome assembly GCF_007829885.1 of Streptomyces brevispora. Classification (NCBI taxonomy): domain Bacteria; kingdom Bacillati; phylum Actinomycetota; class Actinomycetes; order Kitasatosporales; family Streptomycetaceae; genus Streptomyces; species Streptomyces brevispora. Next base: position 2,315,121 of record NZ_VIWW01000001.1, on the reverse strand, counting down.
GCTCCGCGCCCGCGGCCGAGGCCGCACTGGTCGCGGCCGGGATCTCGCCGCAGGCCCGCGGCGAGGCACTGACGGTCGAGGAGTTCGCCGCCATCGCCGAGAACAAACCCGCGAGCACTGCCGGTGACCAGCCCGCCGGGAGCGCCGAGTGAGCGTCACCGTCCGGGTACCGGCCAAGGTCAACGTCCAGCTCGCGGTCGGCGCCGCGCGCCCCGACGGCTTCCACGACCTGGCCAACGTCTTCCTCGCCGTCGGCCTCTACGACGAGGTCACCGTCACCCCGGCCGACGAGCTGCGCATCACCTGCTCGGGGCCGGACGCCGCCCAGGTCCCGCTCGACGCCACCAACCTCGCGGCCCGCGCAGCCATCGCCCTGGCCGGGCGCCACGGCATCGAACCCCGGGTGCACATCCACATCGCCAAGGACATCCCCGTCGCGGGCGGGATGGCGGGCGGCAGCGCCGACGGGGCCGGTGCCCTGCTGGCCTGCGACGCGCTCTGGTCCACCGGCGCCACCCGCGACGAGCTCCTGGCCATCTGCGCGGAGCTGGGCAGCGATGTCCCGTTCAGCCTGGTCGGCGGCGCGGCCCTCGGGGTGGGACGCGGCGAGCAGCTGACCCCGGTCGAGGTCGGCGGCACGTTCCACTGGGTCTTCGCGGTCGCCGACGGCGGCCTCTCCACCCCGGCCGTGTACCGCGAGTTCGACCGGCTCACGGCGGGCACCCGGGTGCCCGAGCCCGCCGCGTCCGGCGCGCTCCTGGACGCGCTGCGGGCCGGTGACACCGCCGCCCTCGCCGACGCCCTGAGCAACGGCCTCCAGCCCGCGGCGCTGTCGCTGCGGCCCTCGCTGGCCGACACCCTGGCGGCGGGCACCACCGCGGGTGCGGCGGCCGCGCTGGTCTCCGGATCGGGACCCACCACGGCGTTCCTGGCCGAGGACGAGGCATCCGCCCGCAAGGTCGCCGATGCGCTGATGGCCTCGGGGACGTGTCGCAACGCCCGGATCGCCACCTCCCCGGCACCGGGCGCCACGATCTGCTGACCGGGGGCAGTCGCGGACATGCGTCCCTGGGCCTCGCGGACGTACGGCCCGGAGCATCACGGATGTACGTCCCTGGGCATCGCGGACGTACGGCCCGGGGCATCGCGCAAACGCCGGCCGGGTGCGCGGGCCGGGTGCGCGGATCGGGTGCGCGGACCGTGCGTGCGGGCGCGCTGACCCGCGTCAGCCGAGCCGCACGCTCCGCTTCGCCAGCTCGTACGCGGGGAGCATCCCCCGGTGCTCCTGCGAGTCCAGCCCGCCCAGGTGCACCACGACCGGTCCGTCCGGAGTGGCGACGGCGAACGCCCGTGCCGGGCGCGACTCGTCCATGATCTTGCTGTGGACGGTGTAGCCGGCCTCGACCACGGACAGCTTCCCGACCGTGGTCCGTGCGTACGTGATCTTCGAGGCGTTCTCGTCGGCCTTCACGAAGCCCTCCAGCGCCTGGCGCGGAGTGCTGCCCTTGCCGTCGCCCTGCCACACCCGCAGGAACCCGATGTGCCCCGCGGGCTTCGCGTCGATCTCGCAGACCATGGAGACCGGGCCCTGCCTGGCGAGCGCGGCGAACTCCGAGTCGGTGTCGACGGCCACGGCCTTCGCCTTCCAGTGCTTCGCCACATCGAAGGTGACGCGCAGCTCGCACCCGGAACCGGCGCCGCCGACCGCGCCGCCCTTGGCCGCGGTCCTCCCGGCGGCGCTCCCCGTCGCGGCCCCGCCGCCCGGCCTGCCGTCCGCCCCCGTGCCGTCGCCGGACCCCGACGAGCAGCCGGTCAGCGCCCCCGCGACCAGCAGTACGGGCACCAGCCCGCGAACCGTACGACCCACCATGAAGTTCCCCACCCCAGCGCCATGCGGGACCCGCCCCCGGGCCGTGATCATTTCGGGCAACGTATCGCACGCACGAGGCCCCACGAGGGTCCGTTCCTGCCCGCCCGCACGGGTGAGCGAGCGCTCGTGCGGAGCTCCGCACCGTGGCGACTACGCTGGAGGTCTGTGTTTTCCTTCGAGCTGGAGCGTAAGTGGCCGTCAACCTCGTCAATGTCGAGCAGGTCAGCAAGGTGTACGGCACCCGTGCGCTGCTCGACGGTGTGTCCCTCGGCGTGTCCGAGGGGGACCGGATCGGTGTCGTCGGTCGTAACGGGGACGGCAAGACGACCCTCATCCGGATGCTCGCCAAGCTGGAGGAGGCGGACACCGGTCGCGTCACCCACAACGGCGGGCTGCGTCTGGGTGTCCTGACCCAGCACGACTCGCTCGACCCGCGGGCGACGGTCCGCCACGAGGTCATCGGTGATCTCGCCGACCACGAGTGGGCGGGCAGCGCCAAGATCCGCGACGTGCTGACCGGGCTCTTCGGCGGCCTCGACCTGCCGGGCTTCGAGCACGGCCTGGACACCGTCATCGCCCCGCTCTCCGGCGGTGAGCGCCGCCGGATCGCGCTCGCCAAGCTGCTCATCGCCGAACAGGACCTGATCGTCCTCGACGAGCCGACCAACCACCTCGACGTCGAGGGCATCTCCTGGCTGGCCGGCCATCTGCGCGCCCGCCGCTCGGCGCTGGTCTGCGTCACCCACGACCGGTGGTTCCTCGACCAGGTCTGCACGCGCATGTGGGACGTCCAGCGCGGCACGGTCCACGAGTACGAGGGCGGCTACAGCGACTACGTCTTCGCCCGTGCCGAACGGGAACGGATCGCCGCCACCGAGGAGGGCAAGCGGCAGAACCTGATGCGCAAGGAGCTGGCCTGGCTGCGGCGCGGCGCCCCCGCCCGTACGTCCAAGCCGCGCTACCGCATCGAGGCGGCCAACGAGCTGATCGCCGACGTGCCGCCGCCCCGTGACACCAGCGCGCTGATGAGGTTCGCCAACGCCCGGCTCGGCAAGACCGTCTTCGACCTGGAGGACGTGACCGTCCAGGCCGGCCCCAAGACACTGCTCACCCACCTCACCTGGCAGCTCGGCCCCGGCGACCGGATCGGCCTGGTCGGGGTCAACGGCGCGGGCAAGACCTCGCTGCTGCGGGCGCTGGCCGTGGCGGCCCGTACCCAGGGCGAGGAGCAGCCCGCGGCCGGGAAGGTCATCGTCGGCAAGACCGTCAAGCTGGCCTACCTCTCCCAGGAGGTCGCCGAGCTCAACCCGAACCTGCGGGTGCTCGAAGCGGTGCAGCAGGTGCGCGACCGGGTCGATCTCGGCAAGGGCCGGGAGATGACCGCGGGCCAGCTCTGCGAGCAGTTCGGCTTCACGAAGGAGAAGCAGTGGACGCCGGTCGGCGATCTGTCGGGCGGTGAGCGGCGCCGGCTCCAGATCCTGCGCCTGCTGATGGACGAGCCCAACGTCCTCTTCCTCGACGAACCCACCAACGACCTCGACATCGAGACCCTGACCCAGCTGGAGGACCTGCTCGACGGCTGGCCCGGGTCGATGATCGTGATCTCCCACGACCGGTTCTTCATCGAGCGGACCACGGACCGGGTGATGGCACTGCTCGGCGACCAGTCGCTGCGCATGCTGCCGCGCGGCATCGACGAGTACCTGGAGCGCAGGCTGCAGATGGCCGGGACGGTCACCCCCGCCGCCGCGCCCGCGTCCTCCTCGCCGGCCCCCGCGGCGGCCCCGGCCGTCTCGCAGCAGGCCGCGCGTGCGGCGAAGAAGGAGCTGCAGAAGGTCGAGCGGCAGCTCGACAAGATGTCGACCCGCGAGACGACGCTGCACGCCCAGATCGCCGACAACGCCACGGACTTCGAGAAGGTGGCGAAGCTGGACGCCGAGCTGCGTGAACTGGTGGCGGAGCGCGATGTGCTGGAGATGCGCTGGCTGGAACTGGCCGAGGACGCCTGAGTGCTGAGCCGCACCCCCGTGCAACTGGCGCGGTGGGTGCGGCTGGTGTGGTCGATGGGACCTGTGGGGCCTGTGGGGCGGATGGTAGAAAGAGATCTTGCCCGGCGCGGTAGCCGACGCACCGCGCCACACCGCAGGTGACAAAGGAACAGGGGGACGGGTCGATGAGCGAGCCGCCCGGACAGCAGCCGCCGCAGGGTGAGTTCGGAGCCTCGTACGGCCCACCGCCCGAGACGTTCCCGCCCCCGGGCCAGGGCACGGCGCAGCCGTCCGGCCCGTACGGAGCGCCCGCGCAGCCCGGCCCGTACGCGCAGCCGGCGCAGCCCGGCCCGTACGCGCAGCCGGCACAACCCGGCCCGTACGCGCAGCCGGCACAGCCCGGCCCGTACGCACAGCCCGCGCCGGGTTACGGCCGGCCGCCGCAGCCCGCGCCCGGATACGGGTATCCGCCGCAGCCCGGCCCGTACGCGCAGCCGCAGCAGCCCGGTTACGGATATCCGGGGCAACTGCCGCCGCAGCCACCGCAGTCGGGCGGGCCCCGGGGCGGGGGGCGTTTCCGCGGCAGGACCGGGATGATCGTCGGCGCCGCGCTCGCGGTGGTGCTCCTGGCCGGCGCCGGTATCTGGTTCCTCTCCGACGGGGACGGCAAGGGCGGGAAGCCCACGGCCGGCCCCGGGCTCAGCTCCGGACAGCCGCACGTGTCGCCCTCGCCCTCGCCGAGCAGGTCGAAGAACGCGGACGACGACAAGCCCAGCCCCCGCGCACAGGTCGACGCCGTCAACGCCGAGCTCAAGCCGGGCGAGGCGAAGATGCTCTGGCTCCAGGAGGGCGGTGTCGACCTGCCGCAGGGCGGCGCCGACGTGTATGGCCCGTGGATCTTCGGCGACACCGTCGTCAAGGCGATGTACCACACCGTCACGGGCTACGACGTCACGGACGGCAGGCTCAAGTGGAGCCTGCGGCTGCCCACCAACGCGTGTGCGGCGCCCTCGCAGCCGACCGCCGACGGCAAGATAGTCCTGGGCGTCAAGCACACCACCTCGCGCGACTCGGAGTGCAACGCCCTGCAGATGGTCGACCTCAGGACCGGCAAGGCCGGCTGGCACAGGTCGTACGTCCGCAAGGGCCTGTGGGACGGGCTCTCCGATCTCAGGATGGCGATCAACGGCGGCACCGTGACCGTGGGGCGCACCTCCAGGACCGACGCCTTCCGGGTCAGCGACGGCAAGGTGCTGTTCGGGAAGCTCCCCGGCAACTGCCAGCCGTTCGGGTTCGCCAGTGGCGACGTCGCCCTCGCAGCGGCCAGTTGCCAGACGGCGGCGGACGACCACAAGGAACAGCTGGTACAGAAGATGGACCCGGTCACCGGCAAGGTGCTGTGGTCGTACAAGGTCAAGAAGGGCTGGGAGGTCGCGCAGATCTACTCGGCCGACCCCCCGGTGGTCTCGCTCAAGAAGCCGGACAAGTGGGCCATCCTGGTGCTCAACACCAACGGCACCTACCGGTCCCAGCTCTCCGGCGGACCGGGTGGATACATGCCCACCTGCGACAAGGACGTGCTCACCGAGGGCATGAACCTCGACAACTGCAGCGGGGTGGCCGCGGACGCCGGCACCTTCTACATGGCGACCGGGACCATTGACGCCAAGGCCGGCACCGGCAACCGGGTCGCCGCCTTCGATCTGGCCACCGGCAAGCACAAGTGGACCGTCGACTCCCCGGTCGAACAGCCCCTCCGCCCGATGCGGACGGAGGGCGGCAAGCTGCTGATGTATCTCGCGGCGTACAAGAACAAGGGGGGCGGCATCGCCTCGCTCCCGCCCACCGGCGGGAAGTGGGAGATGGTGGTGCGGCACCCGGCGGCGGGCGCCGATGTCGAGCGCGAATTCTTCGACCCGCGCGTCGTCTATGTGGACGGACGCACCTTCCTCGGGCAGACGAGGATCAGCGGCATGAACGACGACGAGATCAGGATGCGGTCGCTGGTGGCCTTCGGCAGCTGACGGCCGGGGCGTAACGGCGGCATCACGGGCCGGTTCTCCCTTGGGAACAGCGATGGACCGAACCGGGGTGCATGGTGGGGCGGGTGGTACAAAGAAGGCCCGCTCGACCGTCGTGACACTGCGGGATCCATGCCCGATTCGCTCCGTTTCGCCGGGGATTCAGGGGGTCTTGTCCGACTCCCGGAGCCCCGGCGGAATCGCGGGGGAGTCCGGAACGGGCACCGGACCGCACGAAGGGGGACGCGCTGATGACCCAGCCGCCCAGCCAGCAACCGCCGCAGGGAGGCTTCGGCGCTCCGCAGGACCCGCCGCACGGGGTACCTCAGCCGCCCCAGGGCCCGCCCGGGACGCCGCCGCCCGCGCAGCCGCCCCAGGCACCGCCCGCGCAGCCGGGCTACGGCTATCCGCAGCAGCCGGGCCAGCCGCAGCAGCCCCCGTACGGCTATCCGCAGCAGCCCGGCCCGTACGGCCAGCCGCAGCCGGGTCCGTACGGCCAGCCCCAGCAGCCGGGCCCCTACGGGCAGCCGCAGCAGCCGGGCCCGTATGCCCAGCAGCCCGGCCCGTACGGGCAGCCGCAGCAGCCCGGTTACGGCTATCCGCAGCAGCAGTACCCCGGCGCACCGGCCGCCGGTCCGACGGGTCCCGGCGGCCGTGGCCCCTTCAAGGGGAAGCCCGCGGTGATCATCGGTGCCGCGGTCGCCGCGCTCCTGGTCATAGGCACCGGCGTCTACCTGGCCGTGGGCGGCGACGACGACAAGAAGCCCGTCGCGGAGAAGAGCGGCGACGTCCAGAAGCCGTCCGTCTCGCCCTCCGTGGACGAGGGTGACGGCAGTGGCGACGGCGGCAAGGCCGACGACGACCTGAACGGCGGGCGCAAGCCCGGCGAGGCGAAGGTCCTCTGGCTCCAGAAGAACGACGTCGACCTGCCGCGCAACGGCGCCGACGTGTACGGCCCGTGGGTCATCGGCGACACCGTCGTCAAGGGCATGTACCGCACCGTCTCCGGCTACTCGGTGGCCGACGGCAAGCAGAAGTGGACGCTGAAGCTGGGCACGGACATCTGCTCCGCCCCGGCGCAGACCACCAGCGACGGCAAGATCGTCATCGGGGTCAAGAACGGCACGACGTCCAAGGCGGACTGCGCGGACCTCCAGCTGATCGACCTCAACACCGGCAAGGCGGGCTGGAAGAAGGAGATCAAGAGCAGCGGGCTCTTCGACATCATGTCGGACATCTCCCTCGCCATCAGCGGCGACACGTTGACCGTCGGCCGCACCGGCGCCTCCAACGCCTACCGGGTGAGTGACGGCAAGGCGCTGTTCGGCAAGCGGGACGGCGACTGCCAGCCGTTCTCCTTCGCGGGCGGCACCAAGCTGATCGCCGCCACCAAATGCCGTACCAACGACGAGAACGTGCAGCACGAGATCGAGGAGATCGACCCCGTCACCGGGCGGCCCAAGTGGACGTACAAGCCCGCGCGTGGCTGGGAGATCGACAGGTTCTACTCGGTGAGCCCGCTCATCGTCTCGCTGACCAAGGGCAGCGGGGACAACAAGCGGTGGAGCGTGCTCGCGCTCAAGGAGAACGGCTCGCTCCGGTCCCAGATCGTCAGTGACAAGGGCGACAAGTTCGTCACCAGCTGTGGCAGTGCCTTCGCCATCTTCAGCAGGTCCGTCGACGGCTGCGAAGGTGTCGCGGCCGACGCCAACACGCTCTACATGGCGACGCAGGACGACACCAGCGGCTCGGCCCGGACCAACAAGGTCATCGCGTTCAGCCTGACCACTGGTAGGACGAAGTGGAAGGCGAACGCCCCGGCCGGGCAGACGATGAAGCCGCTGCGGATGGAGGGCGGCAACGTGCTGCTCTACGTGGACGCCGGTTACAACAAGGGCGGCGGGATCGCCACCCTGGCGCCGACCGGTGGCACCCCGCAGATGCTGCTGCGGCACCCGGCCTCGACGTCGGCGATCGAGAGCTCCTTCTACGACGAGAAGATCGTCTACGCGGACGGCCGTTCGTTCATCGCGAGCGGGCGGGTCAGCGCCTCCAACGACGAGGCGGAGCTGGAGACGAAGACCATGATGGCCTTCGGCAAGTGACGGCTCAGCACGGCACCCGCAGGAACCCCACCGGCCGCGGACGGCGGCAGACCCGCCCGCGGCCGGTTCAGGACGACCGACCGACTCCCTTTCCCCAGAGGTACGCAACGCAATGACGCAGCCGCCCCAGCCGCCGCCCAACGATCCGCCCCAGGGCGGTTTCGGCGCACCGCAGGACCCGCCGCCCGGCGGTTTCGGCGCCCCCACACCACCGCCCGCCGACCCGTTCGGCAAGCAGCCGGCCACCCCGCCGGCCCAGCCGACCCCGCCCCCGGGCGGATACGGCTCCCCGCCGTCCGCCGGCCCGCCCCAGCAGCAGCCCGGCTACGGCTACCCGCAGCAGCCCGGTTACGGGTTCCCGCAGGGTCAGCCGCAGCAGGGCTACGGGTTCCCGCAGGGGCAGCCGCCGCAGCAGGGTTACGGATATCCGCAGCAGGGTCAGCCGCCGCAGCAGGGCTACGGGTACCCGACCACCCCGATGCAGCAGCCGTACCAGCCGCCGCAGGGCGGGAACGGGCCGAAGAAGTTCTCCACCCAGGCGCGGATCATCGTCGCCGCGGCGGTCGCCGTGGTGCTGATCGTCGGCGCCGGTGTCTGGTACTCCTCCGGCGGGGGCGACGGCGACAAGAAGAAGAACGAGGCGTCCACGTCCTCCGGCACCAACGGTGAGGGCAAGGACGGCGGCAGCGGTGGCAGCGGCGGCGGTGGCGGCGGCGAGGCCAAGGAGAAGGTCCCGGCGAACACCAAGTCCGCGGTCGCCTTCCAGCTGCCTCAGCCCAAGGTCTCGGACGTCACCATGGTCACCGGTTCCTGGCTGACCGACAAGGCGTACGTGAAGACGGGCGTCAACGAGATCGTCGGCTACGACCTGGCCAAGGGCACCAGGCTCTGGTCGCTCCCGCTGGCCGGCCAGGTGTGTGCCGCCTCCCCGCACATGAGCAAGGACTTCAAGACGGCCGTCGTCTTCGAGAACGGCAAGCGGACGGCGACGACGAAGTACCGGAACTGCACCCAGGTCGGTGCCATCGATCTCGACACCGGCAAGCTCATGTGGAGCAAGTCGGTCACCGTGAGCACCAGCAGCGATGACGCCGCCCTGTTCGACCAGATCACCCTGAGCGGCACCACGATCGCCGCGGGGGGCGACGGCGGTGCGGCGTTCGACCTGAACACCGGAGCCGAACTCTGGCGGCCGAAGGTCAGCACGGACGGCTGCTACGACGGGGGATACGCCGGCGGCGAGGCACTCGCGGTGGTCCGCAGGTGCGGTACGTACGAGGACCCGCAGCTCACCATTCAGGCCCTGAACCCCCGCACGGGAAGCCCTGTCTCCTCGTACAAGATGCCGGCCGGTCTCGGCTACGCGAACATCGTCTCCACCAAGCCGCTCGTCGTCGCCGCCGACATCGGCGACACCGCCGGTGACGGAAGCGGGATCTCGGACTTCTTCTCGATCGACGCGGCCACTGGCAAGCTCCTGGTCAGGATCCCCGCCGACGCGGACAAGTACGCGGCGAGCTGCCGTTCCACCAAGGTCGAAAGCTGCCAGCACCTCGCCATCGGCAACAACCGCCTCTACCTGCCCACCGAGGAGCACGAGGGCACCGGGGACTACGGCGACACCAACGAGATCGTCTCGTTCGACCTCGCCACCGGCAAGCCGACCAGCGACCGGGCCGATGCGGGCGAGCGCTACACGATGTTCCCGCTGCGCATGGACGGCGGCAACATCATCGCGTACAAGGAGCCCCCGTACGACAAGGGCGGCCAGGTCGTCTCCATCGACGGCAGCACCTTCAAGCAGACCGTGCTGATGGAGAACCCGAGCGACGAATCGGTCCGGGCCGCGGAGACCAGTTTCTCCGCGGAGTACGCCGAGTACCGCTACGGCAACGGCGGGCTGTACATCTCGGACACCCTGATCAACAAGCCGCGGGAGAGTTCGCTGAACGACAAGGATTACCTCGTCGTCTCCTTCCGCGCGAACTGACCTCCGGGTACAGGTGAAGGGGGGTGGAGCCGGCCGGCTCCACCCCCCTTCACTGTCGTTCCCCTCCTCGGGGCGAGGGCCCGCACAAAAAAGAAGAAAGAAGTGATCCGTAGTTGTCAGCCAACGGACCACAACAGAGCCTGTTGGCTGTGACGGTCTGTCAACTTCGTTTCAAAAAGCGCAAAGTCAGCCATCTCGACCCTTCTGGCCAACACAGCGCACACGGCCTCGGGCAAGCGTGTAACTTGCCGGGTCTAGAGGGCCGGGGGGCCTGGCGTCAGTGCTACGGGGGGTTGCTCGATGAGCGTGCGGCTGATGGTGGTCGATGACCACCGACTGCTCGCCGAGGCGCTCGCCTCGGCGCTGAAACTGCGCGGCCACCGGGTGCTCGCCGCCGCCGCGCCCGCCGCCGGAGCGGCGGACCTGGTGGTCAGCCGGGCCCCGGAGGTCTGCCTGTTCGGCACGGCGGCACCCGCCGAACCGGGCGCCTTCGACCCGATCGTGAGGATCAGGCGCGGGCGGCCGCAGATCGCCGTGGTGGTGCTCGGGCCGGTGTCGAGTCCGCTGGGGATCGCGGCCGCCTTCGCGGCCGGAGCCGCCGGCTACGTCCGTCACGACGAGCGCATCGAGGGCGTCGAGCGGGCGATCGTCAAGGCGCGGGCCGGTGAGGCCGCGGTCGCGCCGCAACTGCTCCAGAGCGCCTTCGCCGAGCTGCTCAACCCGGCGGCCCAGCCGGATGACGAGGGTCAGCGGCTGCTCCAGCTCCTCACCCCGCGCGAGGTCGAGGTCCTGGTCAGGGTCGCGGAGGGCGAGGGCACCCGGCTGATCGCGGCCGGCATGCGGATCGCGCCGAGCACCGCCCGTACCCATGTGCAGCGCGTCCTGATGAAGCTGGGCGTCGGCTCCCGGCTGGAGGCGGCGGCCCTCGCCGCCCGCACCGGCCTGCTGGACCGGGCGGCCGCCGGGACACGGCAGGGGCCGGACCGCATCGGCTGAAGGCGCCCGGTCCCTGCCGATACCCGCACTGATCACCGCACCGCACCGCACCGTTCCGGCCATAGCCGCACATCGCACTGTCCGCACGGTCCGTACTGACCGTCGCCGCACTCCGGCCTCCTGAGCCGGCCTGCCGGGGCGGCGTCCGGAGCCGCTGCGCGCACCCGCGATGGCGGGCGCCGTCACTCCTCCCGGCCGCCTCTGCGACGTCCGGTACCGCCGAAGAAACCGGCCTTCGTCCCCCGGGACTCCCCGTCACGCCACACAGTGCCGACTCATTGACGCGCCTGTTGATTTGTGGTTCATTGTGTTGGGTTATGTTTGGGAGGAGTCTGGTGAAGAAGACGGTTACGACGCTCGCCGACGGCCGGGAGCTGCTCTACTACGACAGCCGGGACGGCGTCGTCCGGGACGCCGTCGACCGGCGGCCGCTCGACGCCGTGGCGACTTCCTCCGAGATCCGCCGGGACCCCCTGCTCGGGGACAGCGTCGCCATCGCCTCGCACCGCCAGGGCCGTCCGTACCACCCGCCGGCCGACGAGTGCCCGCTCTGCCCCTCCGAGGAGGGACGGCTCAGCGAGATTCCCGACGACAACTACGACGTCGTCGTCTTCGAGAACCGCTTCCCCTCGCTCGCCGGTGACTCCGGCCGCTGCGAGGTCGTCTGCTTCACCTCCGACCACGACGCGTCGTTCGCCGCCCTCAGCGAGGAGCAGGCCGGCCTCGTGCTGGAGGCCTGGACCGACCGCACCGCCGAGTTCGCCGAGCTCGATCAGGTCAAGCAGGTGTTCTGCTTCGAGAACCGGGGCGCCGAGATCGGCGTGACGCTCGGCCACCCGCACGGGCAGATCTACGGCTACCCGTTCGTCACCCCGCGCACCGAGCTGATGCTCCGCTCGGTGGAGGAGCACCGGGTGGAGACCGGCGGCAACCTCTTCGACGACATCGTCGCCCGCGAGCTGGCCGACGGTGAGCGGATCGTGCTCCTGGGCGAGCACTGGGTGGCGTTCGTGCCGTACGCGGCCCACTGGCCGTACGAGGTCCATCTGTACCCGCGCCGCCGCGTCCGCGACCTGCGGGACCTCGATGACGCCGCGCGCACGGAGTTCGCACGGGTCTATCTGGAACTCTTGAAGCGGTTCGACCGGATATTCGGTCCCGACGAGCCGCCGACGCCGTACATCTCGGCCTGGCACCAGGCACCGTTCGGGATTCCGGGACGGGACGAGTTCGCGCTCCACCTGGAGCTCTTCACCGTCCGACGGACGCCCAGCAAGCTGAAGTTCCTCGCGGGTTCGGAATCCGGCATGAGTGTGTTCATCAACGATGTGCCGCCGGAGGCCGCGGCCGCGCGACTGCGAGAGGTAGCGAGCGAGTGAATAAGTCCCCCAAGAAGTACCTGGTGACCGGCGGCGCGGGGTACGTGGGCGGTGTGGTCGCCCAGCACCTGCTGGAGGCGGGGCACACCGTCACCGTCCTCGACGACCTCTCCACCGGCTTCCGCGAGGGCGTCCCGGTCGGGGCCGCGTTCATCGAGGGCCGCATCCAGGACGCGGCGAAGTGGCTGGACCCCACCTACGACGCGGTGCTGCACTTCGCCGCCTGCTCCCAGGTCGGCGAGTCCGTCACCGACCCGGAGAAGTACTGGGTCAACAACGTCGGCGGCTCCATCGCCCTGCTCGCCGCCATGCGCGACGCCGGGGTGCGCACCCTGGTCTTCTCCTCCACCGCCGCCACCTACGGCGAGCCGGTCTCCAGCCCCATCACGGAGACCGACCCCACCGCCCCGACCAACCCGTACGGAGCGACCAAGCTCGCCGTCGACCACATGATCACCGGCGAGGCGGCCGCCCACGGACTGGCCGCCGTCTCCTTGCGCTACTTCAACGTGGCCGGGGCGTACGGCAGTTGCGGCGAGCGGCACAGCCCCGAGTCCCATCTGATCCCGCTGGTCCTCCAGGTCGCCCTCGGGCAGCGCGAGTCGATCTCCGTCTACGGCGACGACTACCCCACCCCCGACGGCACCTGCGTCCGCGACTACATCCACGTGGCCGACCTCGCCGAGGCCCACCTCCTCGCCCTGGACGCGGCCACCGCGGGTGAGCACCTGATCTGCAACCTCGGCAACGGCAACGGCTTCTCGGTCCGCGAGGTCATCGAGACGGTCCGCGAGGTCACCGGCCACCCGGTCCCCGAGACCGCGGCCCCGCGCCGCGGCGGCGACCCGGCCGTCCTCGTCGCCTCCGCCACCACCGCCAGGAAGCGCCTCGGCTGGCAGCCGTCCCGCGCGGACCTGGCCGGAATCGTCTCCGACGCCTGGACGTTCGCCCGCCGAGAGGAGCCCACCGCACCATGACCGACAACGCTGAGCTGACCGCCGCCTTCACCGAGCTCTACGGGACCGCGCCCGAGGGGATCTGGGCCGCCCCCGGCCGGGTCAACCTGATCGGCGAGTACACCGACTTCAACGACGGCTTCGTGATGCCGCTCGCGCTGCCGCACACCGCACGGGCCGCCGTCGCGCGCCGCACCGACGGCGTGCTGCGGCTGCACTCCACCGATGTGCCGGGCGGTGTCGTCCAGCTCCGGGTCGACGAGCTGGCCCCGAACGAGGGCCACGGCTGGACCGCCTACCCGGCCGGTGTCGTCTGGGCGCTGCGCGAGGCCGGTCACCCGGTCACCGGCGCCGACATACAGCTGACCTCCACCGTCCCCACCGGCGCCGGGCTCTCCTCGTCCGCCGCCCTCGAAGTGGTCACCGGGCTGGCGCTGAACGACCTGTTCGGCCTCGGCCTCGGCGCCGCCGAGCTGGCGGTGCTGGCCCAGCGCGCGGAGAACGCGTTCGTCGGGGTCCCCTGCGGTGTCATGGACCAGATGGCGTCGGCCTGCTGCACCGAGGGCCACGCCCTGCACCTGGACACCCGCGACCTCACCCGGCGCCAGGTCCCCTTCGACCTGGCCGCCCACGGCCTCCAGCTCATCGTCGTCGACACCCGCGTCAAGCACACGCTCGGCGACGGCGCGTACGCGGAGCGGCGTGCGGCCTGCGAGGAGGGGGCCCGCGCCCTCGGCATCGGTAAGCTGCGCGAGCTTCCGTACGAGGGCCTGGGCGCCGCGCTCGACACGCTGGCCGCGGCCGGCGCGGACGAGTCCGTCGTGCGCTGCGTACGCCATGTCGTCAGCGACAACCAGCGCGTCGAGCAGGTCATCGCGCTGCTCGACGCGGGCGATGTGCGCTCGGCGGGCCCGGTCCTCACGGCGGGTCATGCCTCGCTCCGGGACGATCTGCGGGTCTCCTGCGTGGAGTTGGACCTGGTGGTGGCGACGGCGAACGCGGCCGGGGCGCTCGGCGCACGGATGACCGGCGGCGGCTTCGGCGGCTCGGCGATCGTGCTGGTGGAGGAGGCGCAGACGGACACGGTCACCAAGTCCGTGCTGGAGGCGTTCACTTCGGCGGGTTACGCGGCTCCGGGTGTCTTCCTCGCCGTCCCGTCCGCGGGCGCCCACCGGATCGTCTGAACCACCGGATCGCCTTAACCTCCGGATCGTCCGAACTGAGGGGCGTCTGGACCACAGCTCGGCTGAAGCGCGGGGCGGCTCAGCCGAGCTGCTTGGTGAGGGTGAACTCGGTGACGCCCGGCGGGTAGTTGTCGACCCGCCCCATCACCTCGTAACCCCGCTTCCGGTAGAAGTCCGGGGCCTGGAAGTCCCAGGTCTCCAGCCGGGAGCGGGTGCAGGACCGGTCCGTGCGGGCCACCCGTTCCGCCTCGGCGAGCAGTCGCGAGCCGAGGCCGCAACCGCGGTGCCGGGCGTCGACCCAGAGCAGATCCACATGGAGCCAGTGCGCCCAGGTGCGCCCGGTCAGCCCGGCGGCGACCTGCCCGTGGACGTCCAGCGCCCATACCTCCAGCGGGACTTCGTGCGCGGCGGTGCTCTCGCGCAACGCACGGATCTCCGGTGAACCTGCGGTGTTGTCCTCGCGAAGCCGCCTGCTCAGTAGCTGACGACGGTCTTTGTCCACTTCTGTCTCAAGACGGAACATGAACAACACCCTAGGACCGCCCTCGCCATCAGTTCTGCCAATAGCCTCCCGCGCCGTGCCGTCGCCCGTACGCTGATGCACAGCACCGGTGGGGGCCGGTGCTGATTCAGGGGTACGAGACAGCCGGGTGCGACACCCGGGCGGGGTGGCGGGTGGTGCACGGCGGCGGCCGGGGCACTGTGGTCCGACTCCTCGTTCCGGGTGTCGTGCCCGTGCCGGTCCGTCGCTGCTGGGGGGCGCACGCTACGGGGCGCCCCAGAACACGCACAGCATGGGGGTGTCTGTGGTCCGTATCCGGGTTCTCGTGGTCGACGACCACCGCATTTTCGCCGAGTCGCTCGCCGCGGCGCTCGCGGCCGAGCCGGACGTCGACGTGGCGGCGGCGGGCAGCGGCCCGGCCGCCCTGCGCTGTCTGGAACGCGCGGCCGCCGAGGGGCGTGGTTACGACGTGATGCTGGTCGACGCCGAGCTGGGCATCCTGGCCCCGGCGGGGGGCCACCGGGCCGCCGGTCCGGTGCCGGTGCCCGCTCCGCGCGCCGGGGGCAGCGGGCCGGGCGACGGCATCTCGCTGGTCGCCGGGGTCCGGGCGGACCGGCCGTCGGTGCGCACGGTGGTGCTCGCCGAGAAGGACGACCCACGCCGGGCCGCGCTCGCGCTCCAGGCCGGGGCCTGCGGCTGGGTCGCCAAGGACTGCTCGCTCCAGCGGCTGCTCGCGGTCATCCGGGGGGTGCTGCGCGACGAGACGCATCTGCCCGCCGCCCTGCTCACCGGGGTGCTGCGGGAGCTGCTGGCTGACCGCAAGCACCGCAGCGAGAGCGAGGAGCTCGTCGAGTCACTGACCCCGCGCGAGTGCGAGGTGCTGCGCTGCATGGTGGCGGGCCTCGGCCGCAAGGCGGTGGCGGAGCGGCTCTTCCTCTCCCCGCACACGGTGCGTACCCACATGCAGAACGTGCTGGGCAAGCTGGGTGTCCACTCGACGCTGGCGGCGGTCGCGCTGGCCAGACGGGCGGGCGTCGGACCCGCCGATCCGGTGGCGCCCCAGGAGCCCGGTCTAGCCGGGGACGTTGTCGAACGGGGCAGTCAACTGGCGTAGCAGTCCTGCCAGTTCGCCGCGCTGGTGGCGGGAGAGTTCGCCCAGGATGGCGCGCTCCTGGGCGAGCAGGCCGGCCAGTGACTGGTCGGCCTTGTCGCGGCCCTCGGCGGTGAGCCGGACCAGTACGCCGCGGCGGTCGCTGGGGTCGGGGAGCCGCTCGACGAGGTTCTTCTTGGTCAGCCGGTCGATGCGGTTGGTCATCGTGCCCGAGGTGACCAGGGTCTGGGTGAGCAGCTGGCCGGGGGAGAGCTGGTACGGATCGCCGGCGCGGCGCAGCGACGTGAGGACGTCGAACTCCCACGGCTCCAGATGGTGCTCGGCGAAGGCGATTCGGCGGGCCCGGTCGAGATGGCGGGCCAGGCGGGAGACCCGGCTGAGGACCTCGAGTGGTTCCACGTCGAGGTCGGGGCGCTCACGGCGCCATGCAGCGACCAGTCGGTCGACCTCGTCCTCCATATGGATCAGTGTAGAGGGTCCCTCGACATGAAGTCTCTTGAATTCGAGTGTCTTGACATCAAGATACTTTCTGGTCGATCCTGACTGCCATGACCGCACCCCTCTGGGATCCGCAGCAGTACCTGCGCCACGCGGACCACCGCACCCGCCCCTTCCACGATCTGCTGGCCCGCGTCCCCGCGCTCCCGGGCGGTGAGGCCCCCCGGATCGCCGACCTCGGCTGCGGAGCGGGCAACGTCACCGCGCTGCTCGCCGAGCGCTGGCCCGGGGCCCGGGTCACCGGCTACGACAACTCCCCGCAGATGCTGGAGCGGGCCCGCGCCCACGCCACCGCCCTGCTGGACTTCGCCGAGGCCGACGCCGCGACCTGGACGCCCGGGGAACCGTACGACCTCATCGTCTCCAACGCCGTGCTCCAGTGGGTGCCCCGGCACGCCGACCGCTTCCCCGACTGGCTGGACGCCCTCACCCCCGGCGGCACCTTCGCCCTCCAGGTCCCCGGCAACTTCGAGCAGCCCAGCCACGCCCTGATGCGTGAACTCGCCGAGTCCCCGCGCTGGCGCCCCCGGCTGGGCGGCCGGCTGCGCCACGCCGACGCGGTGCTGAGCCCCGCCGGCTACCTGGACCGGCTCACCGGCCCCGGCCGCACGGCGGACGTCTGGGAGACCACCTATCTGCACCTGCTGCCCGGCGGGGACGCCGTGCTCGACTGGGTGAAGGGCACCGGCCTGCGCCCCGTCCTCACCGCCCTCGCCGACGACGAGGAGGCACGGAGCGCCTTCCTCGCCGAATACCGCGACCTGCTACGCGCCGCGTACCCCGCGGGTCCGCACGGCACGGTCTTCCCGTTCCGCCGCATCTTCGCCGTCACCCACCGGGAGAAGTGATGACCGACCCGTCGGGTGACGCGGAAGTGCCCCGTCCCCGGAGATCCGGGGACGGGGCACTTCAGGACTGCCGGGCCGAGCGGGACGCTCAGTACATGTTGTTGTAGATGTCCCAGCCGTAGCCGACCTTCACACGCTTGTTGATCTTTCCGGTGCCGGTGGACGTGTAGAGGTACACGTCTCCCTTGCCGTCGACGCCGATCAGATCGGCCTTGCCGTCACCGTTGATGTCACCCGGTGCGACGAACTGCTTGTAGATGTTGTAGCCGGTGCCGATCTTGACGCGCGCCTTGAAGGGTGCGGTGGCGACGCCCGTGCCCTTGTACAGGTAGAGCGTGCCGTCCGACGCGCGGGCCACCATGTCGTTCAGACCGTCGCCGCTGAGGTCACCGGCGCCGACCAGCTTGTTGTACGTGTTGTAGCCGTAGCCGACCTTGAGCTTGGCGGAGAAGCCGGTGCCCAGACCGTTGCCCCGGTAGAGGTACAGGTCGCCCGTCTTGGTGCGGCCGAGCAGATCGCCCTTGCCGTCGCCGCTCAGGTCGCCCGGACCGACGAGGGCGTTGTAGGAGCTCCAGCCGCTGCTGACGGCGGAACCCTCGTTGTAGAGCGTGCCGTTGTACGTCTCCAGCAGGTCGGCGAAGCCGTCGTTGTTGAGCGACGACGGGAAGTTGATGTTGGCGCCGGCCCAGCCGCCGCTGTCACTGGCCTGCACGCGGGCGCTGAGCTTGCCGTTGTTCTTCGCGTAGTACCAGTAGAGCGTGCCGCCCTTGGTGCGGGCCATCAGCTCGTTCTTGCCGAAGTCCGGGTTCCCGCCCTGGCCGCCGAAGAGCGACGCGACGTTCCAGCCGGTGCCGATCTGGGTCCGCTTGAGGAAGGTGCCGTAGCCGGTGGACTCGTACGCGTACAGCGTGCCGCCCGGCGTACGGGCCATCAGATCGCCGAGACCGTCACCGGTGGCGTCGTCGGTGGCGATGATCTGGTTGTACACGTCGAACCCGTAACCGACCTTGACGCGTGCCTTGTACGGCGCCGAGGCGTTGCCGGAACCCGCGTAGTAGTACAGGTCACCGGCGGGCGTACGGGCGTAGAGGTCGCCGATCCCGTCGCCGTTGACATCGTTCGCACCGACGATCTGGTCGTACGAGCCCCAGCCGTAGCCCACCTTGACGCCGGCCTTGAAGGGCGCACTGGTGATGTTGCCGCTGGCGGCGTACAGGTAGATGTCACCGGACGGGGTACGGGCCAGCAGGTCGCCGCGGCCGTCGCCGGTCAGGTCGCCGGCGGCGATGACCTTGTTGTACTTCTGCCAGCCGGTGCCGGACCAGTCGGCGTAGCCGGAGCTGTCGGCGCTCCAGGCCTGGTGGAGCGAGAGCCTGCCGGACGCCGACAGGGTGAGCAGCTCGGGCCTGCCGTCGCCGTTCAGGTCTCCCGGCGTGATGACGTCCTTGAACTTCTCGTTCGGGTCGTCGGTGTTCAGGCTGAACTCGTAGGTGCTCGACCCGTTCGTCGGAATGACGTAGTAGTGCCCGTCGATGCCGCGGTAGAGCGTGTCGCTGTAGCCGTCGCCGTCCGCGTCGAAGCGCGGTTCGGCGGGAACGACCGCGGCCTTCGCGCCCTCGGCGGCGGCCGCCGACGACTTCTTCTTCGCGGTGTGCTTCGGCAGCGTCAGCGTGGGCTGCGCGTCGACGGCGGGGACGCGGGGCTCCGTCGCGCGATGCGGCGTGGGCGCCGAGCCATCGGCCGAGGCCGGCGCGGCCAGCAGCATGCCGGCGGAGAGAACGAGTGCGGTGCAGGCCGCGATCCGGCGCGCGCGCTTCGAGCGCGCGGGAACGGAACGGCCGGTTTCCACAGAAGACAAAGCCCCCCCAGGGGTAAGTAGTGGAACCGGGAGAATCGTGTTCACAGGTGCATCACATGCAGCGTGAAGTGTTCCCGGGATAGTCACAGACTCTACAACTGTGGCTGCCGGGACTGAAGTGGTTTGGCAATACATCAATGTCTCGGCTTGGACACGCCCCTGCCCAACCGTTCCTGCCAACTGCCCCTGCGAACCGGTCCCGTGTGCCGCCCCCCGTGCGCCGCCCGCTCAGTTCTTGCGGTGGCCGATCAGCCGCGGCTTCGACTCCAGGTTCTCCAGGCCGTGCCACGCCAGGTTCACCAGATGCGCCGCGACCTCGGCCTTCTTCGGCTTCCGGGCGTTCATCCACCACTGCCCCGTCAGCGCCACCATGCCGACCAGCGCCTGCGCGTACAGCGGAGCCAGCTTCGGATCGAAGCCCCGGGCCTTGAACTCCAGGCCCAGGATGTCCTCCACCTGGGTGGCGATGTCGCTGATGAGCGAGGCGAAGGTGCCGGTCGACTGCGCGACCGGCGAATCACGCACCAGGATGCGGAAACCGTCCGTGTACGTCTCGATGTAGTCCAGCAGCGCGAACGCCGCCTGCTCCAGCAGCTCACGCGGGTGACCGGCGGTCAGCGCACTGGTCACCATGTCCAGGAGCTGGCGCATCTCCCGGTCCACCACCACGGCGTACAAACCCTCCTTGCCGCCGAAGTGCTCGTAGACAACCGGCTTGGAGACCCCGGCGCGCGCCGCGATCTCCTCCACCGAAGTGCCCTCGTAACCCTTGTCGGCGAAGAGGGTGCGACCGATGTCCAGCAGTTGCTCGCGGCGTTCCTTGCCGGTCATCCGCACCCGTCGGGCCCGCCGGGTGGAGGGTGGACGGGTGTTCTCGCTGCCTGTGCTTCCGTCGGTCGCCACATCACCAATCATGCCGCGTCGGCCTCCGCCGAGTGGCGCCGGGACTCGATACGCGCGGCGTCGGGCCAGCGCACATCGGTCGCCCACCCCAACTTCTCGAACCAGCGGATCAGCCGGGCACTCGAATCGATCTGCCCCCTCATCACACCGTGCCGCGCACTCGTCGGGTCCGCGTGATGCAGGTTGTGCCACGACTCACCGCACGAAAGGATCGCCAGCCACCACACGTTCCCGGACCTGTCGCGGGACTTGAACGGCCGCTTGCCGACCGCATGGCAGATGGAGTTGATCGACCAGGTCACATGGTGCAGCAGCGCCACCCGGACCAGGGAGCCCCAGAAGAACGCCGTCGCCGCACCCCACCACGACATCGTGACCAGACCGCCGACCAGCGGCGGGATGGACAGCGACAGGATCGTGAACGAGAGGAAGTGGCGCGAGATCCCGCGGATCGCCGGATCCCTGATCAGATCGGGGGCGTACTTCTGCTGCGGCGTCTGCTCCTCATCGAACATCCAGGCGATGTGCGCCCACCACAGCCCCTTCATCAGGGCCGGCAGCGTCTCACCGAAACGCCACGGCGAGTGCGGGTCGCCCTCGACGTCCGAGAAGCGGTGGTGCTTGCGGTGATCGGCCACCCAGCGCACCACCGGACCCTCCACGGCGAGCGAACCGGCCACGGCCAGGGCGATACGGAGCGGACGCTTCGCCTTGAACGAGCCATGGGTGAAGTAGCGATGGAAGCCGATCGTGATGCCGTGGCAGCCGATGAAGTACATCGCCACCAGCAGACCCAGATCGAGCCAGCTGACACCACGGCCCCAGGCCAGCGGCACCGCCGCGACCAGGGCCAGGAACGGCACGACGATGAACAGCAGAAGCGCGAACTGCTCGATCGACCGCTTGTTGTCCCCGCCGAGCGTGGCGGAGGGAGGACCGTCGGCCGCCGGGGCGGCCTCGATCACATCAGGACTGGTCTTCATGGGGAGTCCCCTGTGGGGTGAGAACGCTACGGAAAGCCCGGGCTACGCATCCGTAACCTACGGCGTCGTAAGTATGGCAGCGCGGAGCCCCGCCACAAGAGGGAGCGGCCGACCGGGCACAGAGTGGCGTCATACGGGGTAGGGGACAGAACGCGTACCCCGGACGTACCCACCATGAACAGCGGACACCTTTCGGGGCGCGAACAGCACCGAAAGCACGGACACCTATCCTGGAGAGGTCGGACAGCGCGGTCCGCACTCTGCTTTCCCGGGGGTGGCGTGGCACCCGCTGTCAGCCGTGGGCCCCGGATCCCGTGCTCTACCACTGCAAGGAGCCGCACACTGTGAGCAGTGCCGACCAGACCCCTGCCGCCAGCCCCGAGCTGCGCGCCGACATCCGCCGCCTCGGCGACCTGCTGGGCGAGACCCTCGTACGTCAGGAGGGCCAGGAGCTCCTCGACCTCGTCGAACGGGTCCGCGCCCTGACCCGCACCGACGGCGAGGCAGCCGCCGAACTCCTCGGCGACACGGACCTGGAGACCGCCGCACAGCTCGTGCGCGCCTTCTCCACCTACTTCCACCTCGCCAACGTCACCGAGCAGGTCCACCGCGCCCACGAGATGCGCGACCGGCGTGCCGCCGAGGGCGGGCTCCTCGCCCGCACCGCCGACCGGCTCAAGGACGCGGACCCGGAGCACCTGCGGGCCACCGTCAAGAACCTGAACGTACGGCCCGTCTTCACCGCGCACCCGACCGAGGCCGCACGGCGCTCCGTGCTCAACAAGCTCCGCCGCATCGCCGCGCTCCTGGAAACCCCCGTCATCGAGGCCGACCGGCGCCGCCAGGACATCCGGCTCGCCGAGAACATCGACCTCATCTGGCAGACCGACGAACTCCGCGTCGTCCGCCCGGAACCCGCCGACGAGGCCCGCAACGCCATCTACTACCTCGACGAACTCCACGCCAACGCGGTGGGCGACGTCCTGGAGGACCTGGCCGCCGAACTGGAGCGCGTCGGCGTCGAGCTGCCCGCCGGCACCCGCCCCCTCACCTTCGGCACCTGGATCGGCGGCGACCGCGACGGCAACCCCAACGTGACGCCCGCCGTCACCTGGGACGTGCTGATCCTCCAGCACGAGCACGGCATCACCGACGCCCTCGAACTCGTCGACCAGCTGCGCGGACTCCTCTCCAACTCGATCCGCTACACCGGAGCCACCGACGAGCTCCTCACCTCCCTCCAGGCCGACCTGGAACGCCTCCCCGAGATCAGCCCCCGCTACAAGCGGCTGAACGCCGAGGAGCCTTACCGCCTCAAGGCCACCTGCATCCGGCAGAAGCTCGTCAACACCCGCGAGCGCCTCGCCTCCGGCACCCCGCACCGCCCCGGCTGCGACTACCTCGGCACCGCCGAGCTCATCGCCGACCTGACCCTCATCCAGACCTCACTGCGCGAGCACCGCGGCGGCATCGTCGCCGACGGCCGGATGGACCGCACCATCCGCACCCTTGCCGCGTTCGGCCTCCAGCTCGCCACCATGGACGTCCGCGAACACGCCGACGCCCACCACCACACGCTCGGCCAGCTCTTCGACCGGCTCGGCGAGGAGTCCTGGCGCTACGCCGACATGCCGCGCGACTACCGGCAGAAGCTCCTCGCCAAGGAGCTCCGCTCCCGCCGCCCGCTCGCCCCCACCCCGGCCCCGCTGGACGCCGCGGGCGAGAAGACCCTCGGCGTCTTCCACACCATCAAGGAAGCCTTCGAACGCTTCGGCCCCGAGGTCATCGAGTCCTACATCATCTCGATGTGCCAGGGCGCCGACGACGTCTTCGCCGCCGCCGTCCTCGCCCGCGAGGCAGGCCTCCTCGACCTGCACGGCGGCTGGGCCAAGATCGGCATCGTCCCGCTCCTGGAGACCACCGACGAGCTCAAGGCAGCCGACGTCATCCTCGACGAGATGCTCGCCGACCCCTCCTACCGCCGGCTCGTCTCGCTCCGCGGCGACGTCCAGGAGGTCATGCTCGGATACTCCGACTCCTCCAAGTTCGGCGGCATCACCACCTCCCAGTGGGAGATCCACCGCGCCCAGCGCCGGCTCCGCGACGTCGCCCACCGCTACGGCGTACGACTGCGCCTCTTCCACGGCCGCGGCGGCACCGTCGGCCGCGGCGGCGGCCCCTCGCACGACGCGATCCTCGCGCAGCCCTGGGGCACGCTCGAGGGCGAGATCAAGGTGACCGAGCAGGGCGAGGTCATCTCCGACAAGTACCTCATCCCCGCGCTCGCCCGCGAGAACCTGGAACTGACCGTCGCGGCCACCCTCCAGGCCTCCGCGCTGCACACCGCACCCCGCCAGTCCGACGAGGCCCTGGCCCGCTGGGACGCGGCCATGGACACCGTCTCCGACGCCGCCCACGCCGCGTACCGCAAGCTCGTCGAGGACCCCGACCTGCCGACGTACTTCCTCGCCTCCACCCCGGTGGACCAGCTCGCCGACCTGCACCTGGGCTCGCGGCCCTCCCGCCGCCCCGGCTCGGGCGTCTCACTCGACGGCCTGCGCGCCATCCCGTGGGTCTTCGGCTGGACCCAGTCCCGGCAGATCGTGCCCGGCTGGTACGGCGTCGGCTCCGGCCTCAAGGCACTGCGCGAGGCCGGTCTGGACACCGTCCTGGAAGAGATGCACGAGCAGTGGCACTTCTTCCAGAACTTCCTCTCGAACGTCGAGATGACCCTGGCCAAGACCGACCTGCGCATCGCCCGGCACTACGTCGACACCCTCGTCCCCGACGAGCTCAAGCACGTCTTCGACGCCATCGAGGCCGAGCACGCGCTGACGGTGAAGGAAGTCCTCAAGATCACCGGCAACGCCGAACTGCTCGGCACCAGCCCGGTGCTCCAGCAGACCTTCGCCATCCGTGACGCCTACCTGGACCCGATCTCCTACCTCCAGGTGTCACTGCTGGCCCGCCAGCGCCAGGCGGCCGAACGCGGCGAGGAAGCCGACCCGCTGCTCGCCCGCGCCCTGCTGCTCACCGTCAACGGTGTCGCGGCCGGACTGCGCAACACCGGCTGATCAACGCCGTAGCGGGTGCGGTCCCGTCACAGGGCGAAGAACGTCGCCGCCAGCAGGACCGCACCCGCGATCCCGGTGCCCCACGCGGTCCGGGGCAGCCGCAGACCGCCGCCGATCACCAGCGCGGCCAGGAGCAGCGCCCCGCCGAGCGGCGCCCACGCGTGCAGGAACCCCGGCGTCCCGGTCCGCACGACCTCGAAGGTGCCCGGCTTCACGACGACGGGGAAACGGTCACCCTTCTTCGCCGCCACGGAACTCTCGACCGACACCCGGGACCGCCCGGCACCGCCGTCCGACGGCGCGTACGGTCCCGTGCACACCTCGCTGCCGCACCCGGTGACCGTCATCGTTCCGTGCTCACGGCCCTTGGCCAGCACGATGTGGTGCGCCGAGTCCCACGAGGTCATCACGCCCGCCGCCAGCAACAGCAGGACGACACAGCCGAGCGCGGCGGCGCGGCCGTAGTGCAGGGCACGTTGGGAGGAACTGCGCTTCATGGGGGCCGATCCTTTGTCAGCGCCCCGCATCCGGTCAAGCTGTGGCCGAAAACAGCAGGATTACCGGCAGGTATGTCGGGATTCGGGCACGCCGGGACTCAGGAGTTGTACGCGCTCTGCGCGCGCTCCAGACCCTCCGCCAACAGGCACTCCACCGAATCCGCCGCCCGGTCCACCAGGAACCCGAGCTCCTTGCGCTCCGTGGACGAGAAGTCCTTCAGCACGAAGTCGGCCACCTGCATCCGGCCCGGCGGGCGCCCGATCCCGAACCGGATCCGGTGGTAGCCCGGCCCTATCGACTTCGTCATCGACTTCAGCCCGTTGTGACCGTTGTCGCCGCCGCCCAGCTTCAGCCGCAGCGTCCCGTAGTCGATGTCCAACTCGTCATGGACCGCCACGACGTGATCGAGCGGCACCTTGTAGAAATCACGCAACGCCGTCACCGGACCGCCGGACAGGTTCATGTACGACATCGGCTTCGCCAGCACCACCCGACGGCTCAGCGGCCCGGGCGGACCGATCCGGCCCTCCAGCACCTGCGCCTGGGCCTTCGACGCCCGCTTGAACTTCCCGCCGATCCGCTCCGCGAGCAGATCGGCGACCATGAAGCCGACGTTGTGCCGGTTCGCCGCGTACTCGGGACCGGGATTGCCCAGGCCCACGATCAGCCAGGGGTCGGTGGCGTCGGACATCGCGCTGGGTCTCCTCGGGTACGGGCGGGTCACGGACAGGGAAAACGGGGCGGCGGATCCCCCGGAGGGAGACCGCCGCCCCGTCAGTCAAGCAGGTGGGGTGAGGCTCAGGCCTCGGAGCCCTCGGCGTCGCCCTCGGCGGACGGCTCCTCGGACTGCGCGGCGACGACCGCGAGGACGACCGCGTCCGGGTCGGCCTCGGCCAGCACGGAACCGGACGGCATCGGGATGTCCTTGGCGAGGATGGACGCACCGGCGTCCAGGCCCGCGATGGAGACCGTGACGGAGTTGGGGATGTGGGTGGCCTCGGCCTCGACCAGCAGGGTGTTCATCACGTACTCGAGCAGGTTGCCGCCCGGGGCCAGCTCGCCCTCGACGTGCACCGCGACCTCGACGTTGACCTTCTCGCCGCGCTTCACGGTCAGCAGGTCGACGTGCTCGATGTTGCCCTTGAGGGCGTTGCGCTGCACGGCCTTCGGGATGACCAGCACGTCCTTGCCGTCGATCTCCAGACCGATCAGGACGTTGGCGGTACGGAGCGCGAGCTGAAGCTGGTGGGCCGGCAGCGAGATGTGAACCGACTCGGCGCCGTGGCCGTAGATGACGGCGGGAACGAGGTTGGCGCGACGGGAACGGCGGGCAGCGCCCTTGCCGAACTCGGTACGGACCTCGGCGTTGAGCTTGATCTCGGCCATGACTGCACTCCTCGTAAGGTGACAAAACTCCGATTGGTCACCCGGCCCACGACAGGCCTGCTACGAAGAGCGCGTCGATAACGGACCGCCGTACCTATGAGTACGGCCTCCCTCGCCGAGCAACTCGCTGAGTCTACCCGGCGGGGAGGCCGCACCCCAAGTGGATCTTCTGTGGCGACTTTTCGCCTACTGCTCCTCGAAGAGGCTCGTGACCGAACCGTCCTCGAAGACCTCGCGCACCGCGCGGGCGATCGTCGGCGCGATCGAGAGCACCGTGATCTTGTCGAGCTCCAGCTCGCCCGGGGTCGGCAGGGTGTCCGTGAACACGAACTCGCTGACCTTCGAGTTCTTCAGCCGGTCGGCGGCCGGACCCGAGAGGACACCGTGCGTCGCCGTCACTATGACGTCCTCCGCACCGTGCGCGAACAGGGCGTCGGCGGCGGCGCAGATCGTGCCGCCCGTGTCGATCATGTCGTCGACCAGGACACAGACCCGGCCCTCGACGTTGCCCACGACCTCGTGCACGCTGACCTGGTTCGGCACGTCCTTGTCGCGGCGCTTGTGCACGATCGCCAGCGGGGCGTCCAGCCGGTCGCACCAGCGGTCGGCGACCCGGACCCGGCCCGCGTCCGGCGAGACGATCGTCAGCTTCGAACGGTCGACCTTCGCACCGACGTAGTCGGCCAGGATCGGCAGCGCGAAGAGGTGGTCGACCGGGCCGTCGAAGAAGCCCTGGATCTGGTCGGTGTGCAGGTCGACGGTGAGGATGCGGTCCGCACCCGCCGTCTTCATCAGGTCCGCGATCAGACGGGCCGAGATCGGCTCGCGGCCGCGGTGCTTCTTGTCCTGGCGGGCGTAGCCGTAGAACGGCACGATCACCGTGATCGAACGGGCCGACGCGCGCTTCAGCGCGTCCAGCATGATCAGCTGCTCCATGATCCACTTGTTGATCGGAGCCGTGTGGCTCTGGATCAGGAAGCAGTCGGCGCCGCGGGCGGACTCCTGGAAGCGGACGTAGATCTCACCGTTGGCGAAATCGAAGGCCTTCGTCGGCACGAGGCCGACACCCAGCTGGTGTGCAACCTCCTCGGCCAGCTCGGGGTGGGCGCGGCCGGAGAAGAACATCAGTTTCTTCTCGCCGGTCGTCTTGATCCCGGTCACAGCACAGTCTCCTCAGACGTGTTCCTGGCGCTGCACGCAGATGTCCCGATGTGCAACGAGCCAGCCGAAATGGGGTGAGCATCTATCACGGTACGCCGTGCACGACGCGCCTGATTCCGGTCAGCTTTCGCCGCCGGCGTCCTCCGCCGCGACCTGAGCCGCCTGCGCGGCCGCGCTGCCCGGACGCTTGCGGGCCACCCAGCCCTCGATATTCCTTTGCTGGCCACGGGCCACGGCCAGCGAACCGGACGGCACGTCCTTGGTGATGACCGACCCGGCCGCGGTGTAGACACCGTCCCCGACCGTGACGGGAGCCACAAACATATTGTCCGACCCGGTACGGCAGTGCGAGCCGATCGTCGTGTGGTGCTTGGCCACGCCGTCGTAGTTCACGAAGACGCTCGCCGCACCGATGTTGGTGTGATCGCCGATCGTCGCGTCACCGACGTAGGACAGGTGGGGGACCTTCGTGCCCTCGCCGATCGTCGCGTTCTTCATCTCCACGTACGCACCGGCCTTGGCCTTCGCGCCCAGCCGCGTACCCGGCCGCAGATAGGCGTACGGACCGACCAGCGCGCCCGGACCCACCTCCGCCCCGTCCGAGACGGTGTTGTCCACCCGGGCGCCCGTGTGCACGACCGTGTCCGTCAGCCGGGAGTTCGGCCCCACCTCGGCGTCCTCCGCGAGGTGTGTCGTACCCAGCAGTTGGGTGCCCGGGTGCACGATCGCGTCCCGCTCGTACGTCACGGTGACATCGATCAGCGTCGACGCCGGGTCCACCACGGTCACACCGGCCGTCATCGCCCGCTCCAACAGCCGCTGGTTCAGCAGCCGGCGGGCCTCGGCGAGCTGCACCCGGTTGTTGATCCCGAGGATCTCCCGGTGGTCCCCGGCGACCGAGGCGCCGACCCGGTGCCCCGCCTCGCGCAGGATGGACAGCACGTCGGTGAGGTACTCCTCGCCCTGGCTGTTGTCCGTACGGACCTTGCCCAGCGCATCGGCGAGCAGCTGCCCGTCGAACGCGAACACCCCGGAGTTGATCTCCCGGATCGCGCGCTGCGCGTCGGTGGCGTCCTTGTGCTCGACGATCTCGGTGACCGCACCGGTCGCCGGGTCGCGGACGATCCGGCCGTAGCCGGTCGAGTCGGGGACCTCGGCGCTCAGCACGGTGACCGCGTTGCCGTCGGCGGTGTGGGTGGCGGCGAGCGCGGTGAGCGTCTCGCCGGACAGCAGCGGGGTGTCCCCGCAGACCACGATCACGGTGCCCGCGACGGTCCCGCCCAGCTCGTCGAGCGCGACGCGCACCGCGTTCCCGGTGCCCTTCTGCTCGGCCTGGTAGGCGGTGCGCACCTGGGCGTCCGCGGCGGTGAGGTGGGCGGTGACCTGCTCGCTCGCATGGCCGACGACCACGACGAGGTGCTGGGGCTCCAGCTCGCGGGAGGCCGCGACGACATGTCCGACGAGCGAGCGCCCGGAGATCTCGTGCAGAACCTTGGGGGTCTTCGACTTCATGCGGGTGCCCTCACCCGCTGCGAGGACGACGACGGCTGCCGGGCGTTCGGAGCTCACGGATATGCCCTTCGGCTTCGGGTGATGGACATCCGCAGGATACCGGGGGGCGCCGGGCCGGACATGAGTGCGGGCCCCGACCGGTTCGGTCGGGGCCCGTATGTCTTGCTCCCCCACCAGGATTTGAACCTGGACATACAAGACCAAAACTTGCAGTGCTGCCTGATTACACCATGGGGGAATGATTCCGACTGAACCGGACATTGTTCCGGTTCGCCGGATCGGCACTCAACACTATGCCGTACCAAGCCCCTTTCCCGCGACGATGGAGCTCCGCACTCTTGACCGCGCGGATGACGAGGCGGCCGTGACAGGTGTCGCCCGTGTTCTTGCGGTTGGTCCTCGGGGTGCGCTTTTCGAGGGTCGTCCCCATGAAGCCGGTGCGCGGTGCTCCCGTCGCATCCGCCCGGAAATCCTCGGCGTCCGTCACATCGGCCGTCTCGTGAAGGCGGGCGGTCCCGGATCTGCCGGACGCTCAGCCCCTCGCGGCGCGGTGCGATGACCCGCTCCCGAAGGCCCTCGAGGTCGGCGTACTCGCTGGTGATGTGTGTCATGGGGCAAGCGATATCCGAAATACGGACGCATGGGTCGAATGGGCGGTCGATTCGCCATTTTGGGCGATCGCCGATCGTTTCGTCTCCGTTCGAACGAGCGACGTGCTGTTCAGGTCACCCGAAAATGAGGTGCGCCCGCCCGTACGCTGGATGCCATGACCGCAACGGGGGAAGACCGGGAAGCGGCGGGACCGACCACCCGCGGCTACTGGTGGTGGGAACGGCGACGGAGCGTCGCACTGGATGTCGGACTGGCGCTGTTCTCGGCGCTGGAGTGCGGGTTGGAAGGGGTGGAATTCGCCGGGGACACCGGGCTGCCGGTGCCTCTGGGGGTGGTGTTCGGGTTCTTCGCCGGGGCCGTGCTGCTGGTGCGCCGGCGGTGGCCGATCGCCGTGGTGCTGGTGTCCGTCGCGACGACACCGGCCGAGATGGGCTTCCTGATGGGCCTGGTCGGCCTGTACACGCTGGCCGCGTCCGACGTGCCGCGGCGGATCACCGTGGTGCTGATGAGCATGTCCCTGGTGGGCACGTTCATCGTCACGTACGTACGGCTGCGGCAAGGCGTGTCGGCCAGTGCCGACTTCGGGCCCGGCGACTGGTACGTCCCGATGCTGTCCCTCTTCATGGCGGTGGGGCTCGCCGCGCCGCCGGTGCTGTTCGGCCTCTACATAGGGGCCCGGCGCCGGCTGATGGAGAGCCTGCGGGAGCGGGCTGACTCGCTGGAGCGGGAGCTGTCGCTGCTCGCGGACCGGGCCGAGGAGCGGGCCGAGTGGGCGCGCACGGAGGAGCGGACCCGGATCGCCCGGGAGATGCACGACGTGGTCGCCCACCGGGTGAGCCTGATGGTGGTCCACGCCGCGGCGCTCCAGGCGGTCGCGCCCAAGGACCCGGCGAAGGCGGTGCGCAACGCGGCGCTGGTCGGTGACATGGGGCGGCAGGCGCTGACCGAGTTGCGCGAGATGCTCGGGGTGCTGCGCACGGGCGAGCCGATGGCGGCCCGGGTGACCAAGGTGCCGCTCGCCTCCGTCGGCCGGGTGGCCGCGGCCGCGCCGGAGGACGGGCCCCGGCTGCACGAGGTGGAGACGCTGGTCGGGGAGTCGCGGGCGGCGGGGATGACGGTGGAGCTCTCGGTGGAGGGCGAGACGCGTCCGTACCCGCCCGAGGTCGAGCAGACGGCGTACCGGGTCGTGCAGGAGGCCCTGACGAACGTGCACAAGCACGCGGCCGGTGCGAAGACGTGGGTGCGGCTGGCGCACCGGGGGGCGGAGGTCGCCATGCAGGTGGAGAACGGCCCCTCGGACTCGGGCACGGCGGATGCGGGGTTGCCCAGTGGGGGCAACGGTCTGGTGGGCATGCGGGAGCGGGTGCTGGGTCTGGGCGGGGTCTTCGTCTCCGGCCCGACGGACGCGGGCGGCTTCCGGGTGTCGGCGGTCCTGCCGGACGCCGGCGGGGCCGGAGCCTGAGAGCGCGTCCGGGCGCTCTCCGGCCCGTCCGGCGATCGTGGACGGACGGGCCCGAGGATGGACGGGGCCGAGGTTGGCTCAGCCCGAGGCGGGCTCGGCCCGTGGACGGACGGGCCCGAGGCGGGCTCAGGCCGAGGTCAGGCGGTCCGGCTGGGTTCCCGTGACCAGGGTGGACAGGGCCTTGTCGATGTCCGGACCCAGGTACCAGTCACCCGTGTGGTCGACGCTGTAGACCCGCCCCTCGATGTCGATCGCGAGCACCGCGTGCCCGTCCCCTTCATCGCCCAGCGGCGCGACCTCGGTCTCCAGGGCGCGCCCGAGGTCCGCCAGGGTCCGGGCCAGGTGCAGTCCGCGCAGGGGGTCGATCCGTACCGCCGCCGGTGCGATCTGGCGGCCGGGCGCGGCCGCGGTGATGTGCAGGCCGCCGAATTCGGCCCAGGCCTCCACGGCTGCCGGGAAGACGGCGTGCTGGTGGCCGGCCGGCGACGCGTGCAGGCGCAGCGCGTCGGCCCACTCCTCGGCCTGGCGGATGTCCCAGCGGCCGGGCTGCCAGCCGGCGGTGCGCAGGGCGGCGTCGACGGCGGCGGGGAAGCGGGTGGCGGCGTGGCGGTCGTGGTTCGCCGGGCCCGCCTGTTCGGGGAGGTCGTTTCGGTCGGCCATGGGGGCGCGTTCAGCCCTTCTCGGCGGTGGTGGTCGCCGCTCCGGTCGTGGTGAGGTCGACGGGACGTACGCCGAAGTGGGCGAGCATCACCGAGCAGGAGCGGCAGGGCGGTGCGTAGCTGCCGTGCAGGGGGTCGCCGTCCTCGCGGATGCGGCGTGCGGTGAGCCGGGCGTGCTTGAGCGCGCGGCGGGCCTCGCCGTTGGTGAGGGGCTTGCGCTGGGCCCGCTTGGAGCGGCCGGTCTCGGTGGCGGTGAGGTGCCTGGAGAGCAGTATCGCTTCGGGGCAGCGGCCGGTGAAGCGTTCCCGCTGGCCGCTGGTGAGGGTGTCGAGGAAGTCCTGGACGAGGTGGTGCAGTACGGGTGGCTGGTCGCCCTTGCCCGCGGTGCAGGTGAGCGTCTCGCCGCGTACGGACAGCGCTGCGGCCACCGCGGGCAGGATGCCGTCGCGGCGGTGGGTCAGTCGGGGTGCGTGACTGGTTTCGGTGCTGCTCCAGCTGAGTCGTGGGTCCCCGGATGTGACGGTGTGTGCAGAGTGTGCGGTGTGCATGGTGCTGTGTCCCTCCCGTGCCCGCAGCGGCCGCTGTGGAATGTGCACGCCCCCGTGTATGCGGGTGACAGCCTGCCAAATGTGTCGGGTCGTGTGAAAGCTGGGTCAGGGAAATGTGTGTGCGTGTCGCGCGGGAGCGGCCTCGCCGTCGCTCATCCGGACCAGCGTTGTGACGGTTCGTGACGGAAGTGGCCGGGGGGCCGGATGGGCGGGGCCCGGTCTTGCGGCACCGCATAGGCTGTGCCGGGACCGCCCCCCATGGGCAGGTCGGTCCTCATCAGTCAGTCAGACGCAGCAGGGGGCAACCGCCATGACGACAGGCCGGCTCGGGCAGCAAGCCGCGCCACCGAACGGGGCCTACGCCGGGCAGCTCGTGCACTTCCCGGATCCGGTCCGGGCGTCCCGCCACCCCAGAGGTGTGCGCATGGACGGGAACGGCTGTCCGGAGTTCGCGCCGTACGCGCGCGCCGCCGCCGAGATCGCCGAGCCCCCGCAGGGCTTCGGCGTCGATGAACTGCGGCTCACGGACTACGTGTCGGCGAACGCGGCACTGGCGGCCACCGGCCATGAGCTGTGGGACACGATTCCGGCGGTGGCCACCCCGCACGGCTGGACCTGGCACCACGTGCCGGGCGGCCGGCGGATGGAGCTGGTTCCGGTCGAGGTGAAGGCGCTGTTGCGGCATCACGGCGGGCTGGCGACGACCGCGGTGGACCAGGACAAGCGGGGAACGCGCCCGCTCCAGGAGACGCGGCCCGCGCACTTCCGGCTCCCGAAGGGGGCCGTGGCGGTGAGCGAGCAGCAGGTCCAGGGCGTCGAGGAGGACCTCGGTTACCGGCTGCCCGGTGCGTACCGTTCGTTCCTGAAGGCGGCCGGCGGTTCGGCCCCGGTCGGTGCGGCGCTCGACGCGGAGCTGGGTCTCCTGGTCGACCAGCCGTTCTTCACGGTGCGCGAGGAAGCCGCCGTGAACGACCTGGTGTACGTCAACAAGTGCCTGCGGGACCATCTGACCAAGGACTACCTGGGGGTCGGTTTCGTCCAGGGCGGCATCCTCGCGGTGAAGGTCCGGGGCCAGGCCATCGGTTCGGTCTGGTTCTGCGCGTACGACGACGCGCGGGACCGGGACGGCTGGAGTGTCCAGGAGCGGGTGGACCGGCTGCTGTTGCCGTGCGGTGCGGATTTCGATGCCTTTCTGCAGCGTCTCGCGGGTAATCCGCCGGAGCTGGAGACGGTGGCGAACCTGATGGTGGACGGCGGCTTCGCGCGCGCGGTCCCGGTGGAGGGGTGAGCGCGATGGTGACCTTTGCGCAGGCGCAGGAGCGCGCGGACGAGTGGGTCAACGGTGACGTTGCGGCGTATCAGCACCGCGAGGTGCGGGTACGTGAGTTCGAGCTGGGTTTTGTGGTGTGGGCCGAGGACCGGGCCGAGGGTCCGGTCTCGGACGGTGGCCGACAGCGGCTGGTGATCGCCCGGGACAGCGGTGAGGCGACGTTGTGGCCGGGGCTGCCGGTCGGTGAGGTGATCCGGCGGTACGAGGAGGAGTACAGCGCTCCGGATGTGGCGCAGGCTGCCCCGGAGCCGCCGCAGCGCATCGATCTGAATCAGACGTCGTTCCTGTTGAGCCCGCCGGAGTGGCTCCAGGAGGCGGCGGACAAGCTGGGTATTCCGGACCGGCGGGCGGAACGCGCCGGGGAGCCGGTGCCGCCGCGGACGCCCGCCGCCCCTGCTCCCCCTTCTCCCGTTTCTTCTGCTCCCCGGCCGGACGGGCCGGGCGCCTACGAGCCCACCGCGTACGAGGGGGTTCCGGCGTCCGCGCCGCAGCCGCCGGTCGGGGCCACGCCGTGGGCGGGGACCGATACCAACGCCGACTCCGACGCCGAGGGGGTGGGGATGCCGGCCACGGTGTTCGCGCCGCCGCTCTCGGGTGCGGACGACGAGGGCGCGCCGCCCAGGGTGGTGTCGGCCGATGCACCGACCGCGCTGATGTCCGGGGGCAGCCAGTTGCCCCGGACGGCGATCGTGCCCGGTTTCGACCCGCAGGGTCCGGGGGCTCCGGTTCCGGGTGCGCCCGGTGCGCCCGGTGCCCCCGGCCGCCCCGGCGGGTCAGGTTCCGGGGACATCTCGCAGGAGGCCACCAGCAAGGCCCCCGTCTCGCCGCGGGGCGCGCGCGGAGGGGGCTCGACGACTCCGCCGCCGCCCGGTGCCCCCGGCATTCCGGGTGCGCCGGTGCCGCCGCCCTCGGGACCGGGTGCGCCCGGCGCCCCGGCGGGCGGGTACATGCCGACGCAGCTCGCCCCGCACCCGGGCCCGCCCGGCGCACCCCGGCCGCCCGGCCCGCCGGGTGCGCCGATGCCGCCCGGTCCGCCCTCGCCCGGTGGCGACGTGCACCAGGCGGCCACGATGTTCGCGCCCCCCGGACAGGTCGGCCCGCCGGCTCCGCAGCCGCCCGGTCCTCCTGGCCCTCCCGGTTTCCCGGGTGCCCCGCAGCCTCCCGGCCCGCCCGGCCCTCCCGGTTCCACGCCGCCCCCCGGTGGCGGTGCGCATCACGCGGCGACGATGCTCGCGGGTCCCGGCCAGATGGGGCCGCCGGCCCCGCAGCCGCCTGGCCCTCCCGGTGCCACGCCGCCCCCCGGTGGCGGTGTGCACCATGCCGCGACGGTGCTCGCCGGTCCGGCCCGGATGGGCCCGTCCGCGCCGCAGCCGCCGGGTCCGCCCGGTGCGCCGATGGGCGGCGCCCCCGGCGCCGTACCGCCGCCGGCGTACGGGTATCCGCAGGCGCCCGCCGGTCAGCCGACCGTCGGCCCCGGCTACCAGGCCGTGCTGCGCTACCGCGGACCCGATGGCAGCGAGCAGCGGCTGATCCGCCGTTCGGCGCCCGGGACCCCGCACCCGGAGTGGCAGATGCTGCACGAGCTGCGGGCCATGAACGTGCCGCCGCAGCAGGTCATCGAGCTGCACACGGAGCTGGAGTCCTGCGAGCTGCCGGGTGGTTACTGTGCCCGGATGATCCGGGAGACCTGGCCGCAGGTGCGGATCACCAGCGTCGCCCCGTACGGCACCGATCACGCGAGCCGGCAGCAGGGCATGCAGCATCTGCTCACCCACCAGGGCGAGCTGCACCAGGTCGCGGACGGTCCGGCGCGTCCGGCGCCGGTGCGGGCGCCGCTGCCCCAGATACCGCCCGCGATGCCGGTGCCGCCGGAGGCCATGGCGGAGGAGCTGCTGCAGACCTTCGGTCCGCAGGGCATTCTGCGCTTCGACCAGCGCGCGGTCTCCCGGCAGGGGGTGCCGGATGTCGTGGCGCGGACCCTGGTGTGGGCGGGGCTGCCGGCCGACTTCGGGCCGTTCTTCTGGGCGCAGCCGGGGCAGCCGGTGGTGCCGACGCTGGCCGAGCTGGCCGTGCAGCGCCAGGTGCAGCCCGCGCCCGACGCGGGGTCGTACCTCGTGATGGGTTCGGACTTCGGCCGGGCGATCTGTGTCCAGTACGGGACGGCGAACATCGTGGCCGTGCCGGTGGAGGCGGGTCCCGGCGGGCAGCCGGTGCCGCCGCAGTTCGTGAACACCGGGCTGCCGGAGTTCACCCGTTCGATGGCCCTGCTGGGCCGGATGTGGCGGCTTCGGTACGGGCTCAACCCGGAGCAGGCCGGCCGCTGGACGGTCGACTTCCAGGCCCAGCTCGTCGCACTGGACCCGGCGTCGCTCGCGTCGCCGGAGAGCTGGTGGTCGGTGCTGCTGGAGCAGATGTGGGACGGCCTGATCTGATCGTTCGGCCCGTCGTAGCACTTCATTGGGCGTGGCGCCCCGTCCCCTGCTGGGGGGTGGGGCGCCACGCCTTTGCCGTCTGTGACGCCCGTCGCTTCCGTCCGGAAAGCATCGAAAGGATTCCGACTTCTCAGCCAATTGCCGCATCCTTGACGTATTGCTCGATGGTCGGATCGGGTCGGAGAGTCGGAAAGAGGCGTCAAGGATGAGTTCTGCACCGGTGTCCGCGCACGGCTTCGTCGGGGTGCGCGGACGTGGCTACCGTCCGGAGCAGGTGGACCGCGCGGTGGCCGCGCTGTCCGCCGAGCGGGACGAGGCCCAGGAGCAGGTGGCGCGGCTGACGGCGCGGTTGGAGGAGCTGATCGCGGAGTCGGCGCGGCTGGACGAGGCCGTCGCCGTGCTGGCGCCGCAGGACTACGCGTCGCTGGGGGAGCGGGCGCAGGAGATCCTGGCGCTCGCCCAGGGGGAGGCGGAGTCCGTGCGGGGTGCCGCGCTGGAGGATGCGCAGTCCGTGCGGGACGCGGTGGACGAGGCGGCGCGGGCGTTGCGCGAGTCGGCCCGTGCGGACGCGGAGGCGATGCGGGCGGCCGCGTCGGCCCGGGCCGAGCAACTGCTGACCGAGGCCGAGGGGTCGGCCGGCGAGGCGCTGACCGCGGCCCGGTTGGAGGCGTCGGCGACCCGCGAGGAGGCGGACGCCGCGCTGGAGGCGACCCGCAGTCGTACGGCGAGCGTGCTGGCGCACCAGAAGCAGGAGCACGCCGAGCGGTGGAAGAGCGCCGAGCGGGGGCTCGCGGACGCGGAGTCGGCGCAGTCCGCGGAGCTCACGGAGCTCACCGGGCGGGCGGAGGCCGTACTGGCCGAGGCACGCCGGGCACTGGCCGAGACGGCGGAGGCCGCGCGGCACGGCCAGGAGGACGCCGAGGCACGGGGCGCGGAGCTGATCGCGGCCGCCCGGGTGCGCGAGGAGCGGGTGGCGCGGGAGACGGAGCGGATTCTCCGCGAGCACGAGGAGGGCCGCGAGGAGGTACAGGCGCACATGGCGCATGTCCGTAATTCGCTGGCGGCGCTCACCGGCCGGGCCGGGACTGCGGAGGACTGAGGAGGATCAGGGGCTGAGGGGGACCGGGGGAGCGAGGGGAACCGGAGGCTGATGGGGACCGGGGGGCCGAGCGGGCGTCGCGGTCGGGAGTGCGGGCGTCGCGGTCGGTTGCGCGGGGGCGGGCCCGGGGCCCGGGATGCGTGCTTGTGGTGGGCCGGCCGGGGGCAGGGGCGCGGTCGGTCGCGCGGGGTCAGGGGCGCGGTCGGTCGCGCGGGGTCAGGGGCGCGGCCAGGGGCGCTTGGACAGGTGCTCGATGCCGCTGTTGAAGCGCTTGAGGTAACCGGCGAAGGCGGCGATGTCCTCGTCCGGCCAGTCGTTCATGATCTGGTCGAGGGAGCGCACGACGCGTTCGCGCTCTTGGTCGAGGAGCTTGGCGCCCTTGTCGGTGATGCGGAATTTACGGGCCATGCCGCCCCCGGGATCCGGGATGCGTTCGGCCAGTCCGGCTCGTGTCACCGCGGCTGTCTGGCGGTTGAGGGTGGAGGCGTCGAGACCGAAGGCCTCGCTCAGTTCGCCGTTGGACATGGGCCCCTGGATCCGGATGCGACTCAGCAGGATGTAGGCGCTCCGCTCCATGAGGGCGTACTTGTGCCGCCCGCCCCGGTGGTGCGCGAGATCGTGTCGCGCGAGCAGCATCTGCTCGTACTCCACTTCGTCCGTGGGCCTGGCCATGTCTGCGGCCTCCTGCTCCTGCGCCGGGATCGGTTGCACGTGGGGTCTTGAACGCCGGCTCATGCTCTCATGCAGCGTGCACAAGCCATGTGGTGTGTACGACACATTCGGCGTGTACGATGCACATCGCTATTCGGCGGACGAGACAACGACCCCAAGGAGTTCCTCTTCATGGATGCCCCCCATCCGTCAGCCAGAACGGGCGGTGTGGTCGCCACGCTCGCCTTCGCCGGCACCGTGGCGGCGGTCATGCAGACCCTGGTCACCCCGCTCATCGCGGAGCTGCCGCAGCTCCTCAACACGACTTCCTCCAACGCCACTTGGGTGATCACCGTCACCCTGCTGGTCTCTGCGGTGTGCGTGCCGGTATCGGGACGGCTGGGTGACCTGCTGGGCAAGCGCCGGATGCTGCTCGTGTGCGCGGTGCCGCTGTTCGTCGGTTCCGTGGTGTGCGCCCTCGCGTCCACCGTCGTCCCCATGATCATCGGGCGCGGTCTGCAGGGGATGGGCATGGGCATGGTGCCGCTCGGCATCGCTCTGCTGCGTGACGTGGTGCCGAAGGAGAAGCTGAGCTCCTCCATCGCCCTGGTCAGCGCCTCGCTCGGCATCGGCGGCGCCCTCGGCCTGCCGATCGCCTCGGCGGTCGCCCAGTACGCGAGCTGGCGGGTGCTGTTCTGGGGCTCCGCCGTGCTGGCCCTCGCCATCTCCGCGCTGATCTGGTTCCTGATCCCGGACGTCCCGGCCGGCGCCAAGGGGCAGCGTTTCGACGTGCCCGGCGCCCTCGGCCTGGCCGTCGGTCTGGTCTGCCTGCTCCTCGCCGTCTCCAAGGGCGCCGAGTGGGGCTGGACCTCCACGACGACGCTCGGACTGTTCGTCGCCGCCGTCGTGGTGCTCATCGGCTGGGGGTTCTGGGAACTGCGGACCAAGGACCCGCTGGTCGACCTGCGCACCACGGCCCGCCCGCGGGTGCTCATCACCAACATCGCGTCGCTCTTCGTCGGCTTCGGCATGTACGCCGGGATGCTGATCGCGCCGCAGCTGCTGCAGTTCCCCGAGGCCACCGGCTACGGCCTGGGCCAGTCCATGCTCGCGGCGGGTCTGTGGATGGCCCCCGGCGGCATCATGATGATGCTGGTCTCCCCGTTCGGCGGGAAGCTCACCGACGCCCGCGGCCCGAAGTTCACGCTGATCTGCGGTGTGCTGGTCATCGCCGCGGCCTACGGACTGGGCGTTGTCCTGATGGGCTCCGCCTGGGGCCTGATGCTGTTCCTCATGGTCAGCAGCAGCGGTGTCGGCCTCGCCTACGGGGCGATGCCCGCCCTGATCATGAGCGCGGTCCCGGCGTCCGAGACGGCCGCCGCCAACGGGTTCAACACCCTGATGCGCGCGCTCGGCACCTCGATCGGCGCCGCCGTGATCGGCGCGGTCCTCTCGCAGATGACCACGGAGGCGGGTGGCTTCACCCTCACCTCCGAGGCCGGGTTCCGTACCGGCCTGTTGTTCGGTTGCGGTGTCGCCGTCGTCGCGGTGGTGATCGCGGCGTTCATCCCGGCCGTTCGCGGGTCCGCCGCCACCGGTGAGAAGGCCGACGAGGCCGCCTCGCCGGAGGTGGCCGCGGCCAGGAGCTGATCCCGGCGCGCGTCCCTGTGCGCGCAGCCCCCGGGGTGGTCTCGTCGAGTGCGGACGAGGCCACCCCGGTCGCGTTTGCCCCGTGGCTACTTGAGGCCGAGGACCTGCTCCAGAGGGTCGATGACGAAGTAGACGAAGAAGAGCGCCGTGGTGCCCCAGAGCAGCCAGTGGACTTCGCGGGCCTTGCCCAGGCACGCCTTGATGATCACGTAGGCGACGAAGCCGGCCCCGATGCCGTTGGTGATGGAGTAGGTGAACGGCATCACGACGATGGTGAGGAAGGCCGGGATGGCGACTTCGTAGCGGTCCCAGTCGATGTGCTTGACCTGGGTCATCATCAGGAACCCGACCACGACGAGCGCGGGGGACGCGGCCTGGAGGGGCACGATGGTCAGCACGGGCGTGAGGAAGAGCGCGAGCGCGAACAGGCCGCCGGTGATGAGGTTGGCGAAACCGGTGCGGGCGCCCTCGCCGACCCCGGCGGCGGATTCGATGTAGGTGGTGGCCGACGACGAGGAGGAGGCGCCACCGGCGACGGCGGCCACGCCGTCGATGAGCAGGACGCGGCCCAGACCGGGCACCTGGCCCTGCTCGTCGAGGAGTCCGGCTTCGGCGGTGACACCGACGACGGTGCCCATCGTGTCGAAGAAGTCGGACAGGACGAGGGTGAAGACGAGCAGGACGACGGTCAGGACGCTGACCTGTCCGAACGAGCCGAACAGGTCGAACTTGCCCAGCAGTCCGAAGTCGGGTGCGGCGACGGGCTTGTCGGGCAGCGCGGGCGAGGTCAGGCCCCAGGACTTGATGTCGGCGAACTCGTTGATGACGACGGCGAGGACGGTCATCAGGACGATGCTGATGAGAATGGCGCCCTTCACCTTGCGGGCGAGGAGCACTATTGTCATGAGCACGCCAAAGCAGAAGACGAACATGGGCCAGCCGGTGAGCGTGCCGGTGCCGAGCTGAACGGGCACGGTGGAGTTCGCGGCGTCCGGGATGCGGGTGACGAACCCGGAGTCCACGAAGCCGATGAAGGCGATGAACAGGCCGATGCCGACGCTGATGGCCTGCTTGAGGGGTTGCGGGATGGCGTGCATGATCGCCTCGCGCAGGCCTGTCATCACCAGGACGCAGATCAGCAGACCTTCGAGCACGATGAGGCCCATCGCGTCGTCCCAGCCCATCATGGGGGCGACCTGGAAGGCGACGACGGCGTTGATGCCCAGGCCTGCGGCCAGGGCGAGCGGAAGATTGCCGCCCACACCCATGATCAACGTCATCACCGCGGCCACCAGGGCTGTGGCGGTGACCAGTTGGACGCTGTCCAGCTGCTTGCCGAACTTGTCCTCGGCGCCGCCGAGGATGATCGGGTTGAGCACGAGGATGTACGCCATGGTGAAGAAGGTGGCGAACCCGCCGCGTATCTCCCGTCCGTAGGTCGATCCGCGTTCGCTGATGCGGAAGAACCGGTCGAGAGGGCTGCCGGATCCGGTGGGCGGCACGTCGGTCGCGCTGGTCTCACTGGGGTGCATGACTGTTTCTCCTGGGCCTGCAGTGAAATAGAAGGGTGTGACCGGGTGCCGCCTGAAGCGGGTGACAGGCATTCGCGCAAACGTGCGGAGGGCACCTTGCGAGCGGATCATACGCGGAGGGATCTGGTTGGCAACCGCACTGCCTTGAGGGGTAGTTGACGATTCCAATAGTCCTCTGTCGGTTCCTACGGAATCACCGGCGACCTATCGCGCCAAACCGTGAGACAGGCGACAGTGACCATGGATTTTCCGGTGACAGCCCCCCTACTCTCTGCGCGTGCATCCACCACTCCCCTTCAACGCACGCGCGGCCCGCGCCCTGCGCGAAAAGCTCGGGATGGCCCCCGGTCACGTCGCCTACGCCATGCGGGCCTCCTTCGACATGTCCTACATCGCCCCCGAACACGTCGCCGCATGGGAACGCGGCACCCATCTGCCGAGCGCGAACGAACTCATCGCCCTGGCCGGCGCCCTGTGGTGTCACCCCAGTGAACTCATGGGCAGGCCCGGTACCTTGCGCGAACACCGCATCGCCCGCGGTATCTCCCCCGAGGACGTCGCACGCGGCACCGGCCTGAACATCGCCGCCTACCACGCGATGGAGGAAACCGGTCAGTGGACCGGTGACCAAGGGCAGTCCCTCAGACTCGGCAGCCTCCTGGGCCTGCCCCCACGCGACTACATCGCGATCACCGGGCTCGAGGACGAACTCGCCCGACTCCTCACCGAAGCCGTCTCCACCCGCTGGCAGGCGCACGTCCGCGCCATCGCGAAGCTCCTCTCCATGGACCGCCGTGAGCTGCGGGACCCCTTGAACGCCATGCAGCACGAGTACCAGGCCCTCATGGCCGCCACCCTCAGCCGGGCCGGCGGCGCCACCGCCTCCGGCGAGGACGGACGCAGCTACATCGACGACATCGTCAACCGGTTCTGGGCCCGGCTGCCGGACCACTCGTAGCCGGGTGACCGGGGCCCGCCGCCCCGGCGCCTGCCGCGCGCCACGACGGGCGCGGGAGGACGGGCAGGACCGGCCGGACGCCGCCCCCGGCGCCGATGCCCCGCCCGCGTCCGCAGCGCCGTGCCGCTCCACCCGGCGACGTGGACCCCTGGGTGCAGTCCCTGAGAGACCCCTCCGCCCCAGGTATCAGACCCCTAGGGGTGGCTCCTTACTTCTGTCCAGGGGCCGTTCCTCCCGGCGGAGGACGCTCCGGCCCCGCCCTCTCCGTAGCGTGGTTCATGCGACGCGAACGCACTGCGAGAGCGGCGCGAACGCACCGCGATTGCGGCTGACCGCAGGAGGCGGGGTGGGGAAAACCCCACCCGAAGACTGCGCTGGGCACCAGCGCGCCGGACCCCCTCCAACCAGCAGACTCAGAGCGAGCAGCGACAACAAGGCGCTGACGGACATAGGAGATAAACCGTGACAACGGCTGTAACCATTCCCAGGCACGGGGGCACTGGAAGGCGTACGGCTGTTGCTGCGCGAGCGCGGCAGGTCGTCAAGGCGTACGGGGCGGGGGAGACCCGGGTCGTCGCGCTCGACCACGTCGACGTGGACATCGCCCGCGGCCAGTTCACGGCCATCATGGGCCCGTCCGGCTCCGGCAAGTCGACACTGATGCACTGCCTGGCCGGCCTGGACACCGTGACGTCCGGCCAGATCCACCTCGCCGAGACCGAGATCACCGGCCTCAAGGACAAGAAGCTCACCCAACTCCGGCGCGACCGCATCGGGTTCATCTTCCAGGCGTTCAACCTCCTGCCGACGCTCAACGCGCTGGAGAACATCACGCTGCCGATGGACATCGCGGGCCGCAAGCCGGACGCCGCCTGGCTGCGGCAGGTCGTGGAGACCGTGGGCCTCTCCGACCGGCTCAAGCACCGGCCGACCGAGCTCTCCGGCGGCCAGCAGCAGCGCGTCGCGGTGGCGCGGGCGCTCGCCGGCCAGCCGGAGATCATCTTCGGTGACGAGCCGACCGGGAACCTGGACTCACGGGCCGGCGCCGAGGTGCTCGACTTCCTGCGCAAGTCCGTCGACGAGCTGGGCCAGACCATCGTCATGGTCACCCACGACCCGGTCGCCGCCTCCTACGCGGACCGGGTGCTGTACCTCGCGGACGGCCGCATCGTCGACGAGATGCTCAACCCGACCGCCGACCAGGTGCTCGACCGGATGAAGGACTTCGACGCGCGCGGGCGGACCTCATGACCGTCTGGAAGACCTCGATGCGCAACTTCTTCGCGCACAAGGGCCGGATGGCGCTCTCCGCCGTCGCCGTCCTGCTGTCGGTGGCGTTCGTGTGCGGCACGCTCGTCTTCACCGACACGATGAACACCACGTTCGACAAGCTCTTCGCCGCGACCTCGGCCGATGTCACCGTCATCCCGAAGTCCGCCAGGACCGACGAAACCCCGCAGAACGGCAAGCCCGAATCGCTGCCCGCCTCCGTCGTCGCCCGGGTCGCCAAGGCCGACGGGGTGAAGGACGCCGAGGGCGCCGTCTCCAGCATGGCCGTCACCGTCGTCGACAGCCACAACAAGAACATGGGCTCCGAGACCGGAGCCCCGACGATCGCCGGCAACTGGACGAACAACGACCTGCGCTCGATGGAGATCACCTCCGGCCACGCCCCGCGCGGCCCGACCGAGGTGATGATCGACGCCGACACCGCCGAGAAGCACCACCTGAAGATCGGCGACGAGCTGCGCACCATCGCCGTCACCGGCGACATCAGGGCGAGGATCAGCGGCATCGCCGCCTTCAAGGTCACCAACCCGGGCGCCGCGATCGTCTACCTCGACACGGCCACCGCCCAGCAGAAGCTGCTCGGCCGCCCCGA
The DNA here is from genome assembly GCF_007829885.1 of Streptomyces brevispora. NCBI lineage: Bacteria > Bacillati > Actinomycetota > Actinomycetes > Kitasatosporales > Streptomycetaceae > Streptomyces > Streptomyces brevispora. Next base: position 2,271,483 of record NZ_VIWW01000001.1, on the reverse strand, counting down.
CGTCTTCACCCATGTCTCCGTCACCGCCGAACCCGGTGTCGACGACGGCACGTTGAAGCGGAACGTCGCCACCGCCCTGGACGGCTCGGCCGCGTACAAGCTCCAGACCCAGCAGGAGGCCGCGGACGCCAACAAGGACTCCATGGGCTCGTTCCTCGACGTCATGAAGTACGCGATGCTCGGCTTCGCCGGGATCGCCTTCCTCGTCGGCATCTTCCTGATCGTCAACACCTTCTCGATGCTGGTCGCCCAGCGCACCCGCGAGATCGGCCTGATGCGGGCCATCGGCTCCAGCCGCAAGCAGGTCAACCGGTCCGTGCTGCTGGAGGCGGTGCTCCTGGGCATCGTCGGATCCCTCCTCGGCGTCGCCGCCGGGGTCGGCCTCGCCGTCGGGCTGATGAAGGTCATGGGCGCCGTCGGCATGGAGCTGTCCACCCAGGACCTCACCGTCGCCTGGACTACCCCGGTGATCGGGCTCGCGCTCGGCATCGTCGTGACCGTGCTCGCCGCGTACCTGCCGGCCCGCCGGGCCGGCAAGGTCTCCCCGATGGCCGCCCTGCGCGACTCCGGGACCCCGGCGGACGCCAAGTCGGGTTGGCTCAGGGCCGGAATCGGCCTGGTCCTCACCGGATCGGGCGCGGCGGCCCTGTGGGCGACCGCGCAGGCGGACAAGGCGAGCGACGGCTCGCTCTTCCTCGGCCTGGGCGTGGTCCTCACCCTCATCGGCTTCATCGTGATCGGCCCGCTGCTCGCCGGTGTCGTGGTGCGGGCCCTCAGCGTCATCGTACTGCGGCTGTTCGGCCCGGTCGGCCGGCTGGCGGAGCGCAACGCGCTGCGCAACCCGCGGCGCACCGGAGCGACCGGTGCGGCGCTGATGATCGGCCTCGCGCTGGTGGCCTGCCTCTCGGTGGTGGGCTCCTCGATGGTCGCCTCGGCCACCGACGAGCTGGACAAGTCGGTGGGCGCGGACTTCATCATGCAGTCGTCCAACGGCCAGCTGATCGTCCCGCAGGCCGCCGAGGCGCTGACGACCGCACCCGGCATCGAACACGTCACGAACTACAAGGTCCTCGGCGCGAAGCTCACCAACCCCGACGGTTCGACGACGGACCAGCACGTCACCGCCGCCGACCCGACGTACCCGCAGGACCTGCGGCGCGAGACCGTCGCCGGTGACCTGCCCGCGGCCTACGGCAAGGACGCGATGTCGGTCGGCGACGGCTACGCCACCGCGCACGGGATCAAGGTCGGTGACACGATCACCGTCGCGTTCAAGGCGGGTGCCACGGCGAAGCTGAAGGTCGCCGCGATCACCTCGGACGACACGAGCGTGGACCAGGGCTCCATGTACATGAACACCACGACGGCCCAGCGGTACGTCCCCGCCGACAAGATGCCCAAGAACCTGATCATGTTCGCCAAGGCGCGGGACGGCAAGGAGAAGGAGGCGTACGCCGCCCTCAAGAGCTCACTCGCCCCGTACCCGCAGTACAAGGTGCAGAACCAGGCCGACTTCAAGCAGAGCCTGAAGGACCAGATCGGCCAGCTCCTGAACATCGTGTACGGCCTGCTCGCCCTGGCGATCATCGTCGCGGTCCTCGGAGTCGTGAACACCCTGGCCCTCTCGGTCGTCGAGCGGACCCGCGAGATCGGCCTGATGCGCGCCATCGGCCTCTCCCGCCGCCAGCTGCGCCGGATGATCAGGCTGGAGTCCGTGGTCATCGCCCTGTTCGGCGCGCTGCTCGGCCTCGGCCTCGGAATGGGCTGGGGCACCTCGGCCCAGAAGCTGCTGGCCCTGGAGGGCTTCGGCGTCCTGGAGATCCCGTGGCCGACCATCATCACGGTCTTCGTCGCCTCGGCCTTCGTCGGACTGTTCGCCGCGCTGGTCCCGGCGTTCCGGGCCGGCCGGATGAACGTCCTGAACGCCATCGCCACGGACGGGTGAGGCGGCGCTCACCGTAGACTGAAACACCTCCGGCCCCGGGACGTTCCTCCAAACGCCCCGGGGCCGGATCCGTGTCCGCGGACACCCGCGCACAGCCGCCCTCCCACCGGTGCGTACGAGGTGCGCAGCGATGCGTACCAGGGACGCATCGGGGACGCATCAGGGACGTACCGGGGGCGGACGGGACGTACCCCCGCGCCTCTTCGAGCGGGCTGCACGAAGCTGCCGCGGCCGTGCAGCAAGCTGACACGGCGGCACGGACCCCTTCCCGCTGCCCGCTGGCATCGTCGTGCTGCCGGGAACCCCCGGCCGTACGCAACCGCCGGAGGGAATCGTGTCCAGGTCCTCGCTTTCGCGGCAGCCGGACGGTGCCGCACACCCCGCGGCCTTTCTCGCGGCCCGCACTTCCGCGGCCCCCGTTTCCGCAGCCCCCGTTCCCGTCGTGCCCGGCCGGGAGCACGAGCCGGCCAACGGCTGGGAGTAGGCGGCCGTGATGCGGTTCCAGCTGCTCGGGCCGCTGACCCTCGCGGACGGCCACGAGGCCGTGGTGCTCCAGCCGTCGAAGCCGACCGTCCTGCTGGCCGCGCTGCTGCTGCACGCCAACACCGTGGTCTCCGCCGAATACCTCCAGCGGGCCGTGTGGGGCGAGGAACAGCCCGTCACCGCCAAGGCCGCCCTGCAGACCTGTGTACTGCGGCTGCGCCGGCTCTTCACCCGGCACGGTGTGACCGGGACGGTGATCGAGGCCGTGCCCGGCGGCTACCGGATCACCGCCGCGCCGCACACGCTGGACCTGCTCGGCTTCCGGGACCAGGTGCGCCGGGCGGTGACCCTGTCGGACGACCCGGACGCGGAGCTCAGCACCCTGAAGGACGCGCTGTCGCTCTGGCAGGGCTCGCTGCTGACTAATGTGCGCTCCGACGTGCTGCACCGGGACGAGGTCCCCCGCCTGGCGGAGGAGCGGCTGCGCAGCGTGGAGCGGGTCTGCGATCTGCTGCTGCGGCTGGGACGCTGCGGGGAGGCGCTGGTCGAACTCTGGTCCGCCACCCGGGCGTACCCGGAGAACGAACGGCTCCACGAGCAGTTGATCGAGGCCCTTTACCGAACGGGGCGCCAGTCGCAGGCCCTTGCCGAGTACCGCAGGGTCAAGGCGTTCCTGCTGGACGAGCTGGGAGTCGACCCGTCGCCCGCCCTCCAGCAGCTGGAGCTGGCGATCCTGCGGGGTGAGGACCTCGGCACGGGGCACGGCCCGGCCGCCGCCCCGGTGCGCACCGCCGAGGCCGGGGCAGCCACCGACCGCGGTGCCGGTCCGGTGCCCGCCGTGCCCAACTTCACCGGCCGGGAGGCCGAGACCGCCGCCATGGTGGCCCGGCTCACCGCCCCCGCCGAACCCGGCGAAGAGGCCCCGCACCCGCTCACCGTCCTGGTGTCGGGGCCGCCCGGCATCGGCAAGTCGGCGCTCGCGCACCATGTGGCGCACCTCGTGCGGGACGCCTTCCCCGGCGGCCGGTGGCTGGTGCCGATGACCCGTCCGGACGGCGGGGCGCGCCGGTCCGACGACATCGCCGCGGAGGTGTCCGACGCCTTGCGGGCCGGGCCGGACGGCGAACGCGTCCTGCTGGTCCTGGACGACGTGGTCGACGCCGATCAGGTGCGCCCGCTGCTGCCCGCGATCGCCGGCGCGCAGGGGGCCGTGATCACGACCAGCCGGATGGGGCTCGCCGGGCTCATCGCCACCCACGGCGGATGGGTGCACCGGCTCACCGCCTTCACCGAGGCGGAGTCGTACGCCCTGCTGCTGTCGGTGCTCGGTGCCGAGCGGGTCGAGGAGGAACCGGACGCGGCGCACCGCCTCGCCCGGCTGTGCGGGCACTTCCCCTTCGCCCTGCGGATCCTGACGGCCCGGCTGCTGACCCGGCCGGGGCTGCGGCTCGCCGACGCCGTCGGCTGGCTGGGCGAGGACCCGCTGGCCCGGCTCACCCTGACGGACTCGCCGGACATCTCCGTGCGGGCCCTGCTCGACGGCGCGCTGAACCGGCTGGGACCCCGGCTGTCCGAGGCGTTCCAGCGGGTCGCGGCGGCGCCGGGGGACACCTTCGCCCCCGAAGACAGCCCGGCCGTGACCGAGACGGTCCTGGAACAGCTGGCCGACGCCGGACTGCTGGAGGACGGCCCGCCGGGCCCGTACCGGGTCCATGAACTGCTCCGCAGCTATGTACGCAGAACCGCCCCGGAACACATCCGCCGCACAGAGAAGGTGTGACCCCATGGCCGCGAACACCCCGATTGCCGCACCCTCGAACGCCGTTGCCGGCCCGGCCGGGACCGGTACGTTCGACGCGCTCGCCGAGACCCGGCCGCGCATCCGACGGGACGTGCTGTTCACCGAGACCCCCGGCGGGGTGCTCTTCCACAACGCCGACGGCGGCTTCCACCTGACCGGCCGCACCGCCTACCGCTTCGCCACCCTCGTCGTCCCGCACCTGACCGGCCACCACCGGCTCGCCGAACTCTGCGCCGGGTTCGGACCGGCCCAGCGCGCGATGGCCGCCGAACTGGTCAAGACGCTGTACGAGCGCGGCTTCGCCCGTGACGTGCCCGAGCCGCCGGGCGCGGCGGACCCGGTGCCGGACGAGGCCGCCGCGGAACGGTTCGCGGCGCAGATCGCGTACGTCGACCACTACGCCGACGGCGCACCCGAACGCTTCGCCCGCTTCCGTGCCACCCGGGTCGCCGTGCTCGGCGACGACGAGATCGCCCACTGGTGCGCGCTGAGCCTGCTGCGCAACGGGTGCGCGCGGATCGGCACGATGACGGAGTCCGACGAGATCACGGCCGAGGCGGCGCGGGCCGGGGCGCGGGCCGACCGCCTCGACGCCGGTGCCGGAGCGGGCTGGGACGCGCTCGACGGGTACGACGTCGTCGTGGTGACCGGCACCGGGGCCGGAGCGCGCACCCACCGGCTGCTGGCCGCCGGGATACCCGGGGGCCGCACCCTGATACCCGCCTGGATGTTCGGCGAGCGCGTGGTCGTCGGCCCGCTCGCCACCACCGGCTCCACCGGCTGCTGGTCCTGCGCGGTGCTGCGGCTCGGCGGCAACGTGTCCGCCGCCGACGCCGCCGCGCTGTGGGGTGAGGCCGCGGGCGCCACCCCGGAGTCCGGCGACCGGGTGTCCGGTCCGGTCGCCGCGATGGTCGGCAACCTCATCGGCTACGAGATCTTCCGCATCGCCACCGGCGCGCTGCCCGCCGAGACCGACGGCCAGGTACTGGTCCAGGACCTGGCCTCGCTGGACGTGCGGGCCGAACCCGTGCGGCCCCACCCGCGCTGCGTCCGCTGCGCCGCGCTCGACACCGGGCAGCCGCCCGCCGCACTGCCGGACGCACTGGCGCTGCCGGTCACCGCGACGGTCGAGACGGCCCGGGACGCGGAGGCGATGGTCGAGGAGCTGAACCGGATCAGCACGGCGCTGGTCCGCCCGTACACCGGGGTCTTCAGCCGGTACGACGACGAGGCGCTGACCCAGACCCCGCTGAAGGTCAGCCGGGTCGAGGTGGCGCTCGGTGCGGGGGTGCGGCGGCTGGTCGCCGCCTTCGACGTGCACCATCTGGCCGGTGCGCGGATGCGGGCGCTGTACGCCGCCGCGGCCGCGTACGTCGAGCACGTGGTCCCGCCGGCCGGGTCGACGGACACGCGGGCCGGGGCGGACCGGGTGCTGGGTCCCGAGGCGTTCACCACCTTCGGCGGCAGCGGCGCGACCCCGGCCGCCTGGACCGTCGCGACCTCGCTGCTCACCAAGGAGCCCGTGCGGGTGCCCGCCGAGGCGGTGCGGACCTTCGGGGCGCGCAACCACCACCGGGTGCACCTCGCGACCTCCGCCGGATCGGGCGCCGGCCCCGGTGCGCGGGAGGCCGCGGGCACCGGCCTGATGTCGGCCCTGGCGCACGACGCGCTGCTGCGGGCGGTCCGCGGCGGCACGGCCGTCAGCCCGGTCGCCGCCGACGGGGAGGACCCGGAGCTGGTGTTCCTGCTGAAGTCCGCGGCCAACCTGGACCTCGCGGTGGAACTGCTCGACCTCGGTGAGGCGGAGCGCACCTCGGCCCACGCGGTGCTGGCCCGTGAGGCCGACGGACCCTCGGGGCACGGGCGTTGGGCGATCGGTGCGGGCCTCTCGCGCCGGGCGGCGGTCTGCGCGGCGCTGCGGGATCTCCTGGGGCAGGCGCAGCTGGCCGCCGAGGACCCGGCGGGCGTCGTGGACCTGGGCGACCCGCTGGTCCGCGATCTCGCCGCCGCGGCCGTCGCGGTGACCGGCGCCCCGGTCACGGCGGGCGGGCCGGAGACCACGTTCGACGCGGTGCTGGAGCGGCTGCGGCGCGCCGGACGCGACGCGCTGTACGTGGACACCACCCCGGCGGACCTCGCGGCGGCCGGCATCGCCACGGCCAGGGTGCTGCTCACGGTGGACGGCGCGGGAGCCCCCGATGCCCGTTGAGACGCCCGTGCGTGCCGCCGGCCCGGCGCAGGAGTCCGCGCGCCTGCTCACGGAGCTCCTGCACGACGCGCTGAGCCGGCACGGCACACCGCCGCCGCTGGACGTCGCGCCGCTCGGCGTACGCGACGCGTTCGCGCCCGGGGCCGCCCCGGCCGGCCCCGCCCCCGACACCACCGCCGCCGTGCCCGTCCGCTTCTACGGCAGGCACGCCGTCGTCGGCCCGTTCACGACCGCACGTGGGAGCGGCCCGCAGCCCTGTGCCCACTGCCTCGAACGGCGCTGGCAGGCCGTCCGGTCCGTCGCACTGCGCGAGGCCCTGGAGCTCGGCTCCGGCACCAGGGCGGCCGGGGAATCCCCCTACATCACACCGTTCGCCGCCCACACCCTCGCGGGCCTCGTCGCCGCCAGAACCGCCGGGGACGGACCGGACACCGGCGCCTTCCCCGCCGTGCACCTGGTGGACCTGGAGACCCTGACGGTCCGGCACTACCCGCTCGTGCCCGACCCGGAGTGCCCGCGCTGCGGACACGTCGAACCGGACACGGCCGAGGCCGCCGTGCTCACCCTGCGGCCCGCCCCCAAGGCCCGGCCCGGCACTTTCCGGGTCCGCGACATCGAGACGTACGAACTGCCCGTCGAGCCGTACGCCAACCCCGTCTGCGGCTCGCTCGGCCCCTCCGTCGTGCAGGACGTCTCCTCGACGTCGACCTCGGCCACCATCGGCTGCTTCTCCATGCGCTCGGGCGAGTACCTGCGCGAGACGTACTGGGGCGGTCACGCCGACACCTTCGCCGAGAGCATGCGGATCGGGGTGCTCGAAGGCCTGGAGCGGTACGCGGGCATGCGTTCCCGGGCCAAGCGCGCACAGACCCGCGGTTCGCTGGACGCGCTGCGCGATCGTGGTGAGCGGGCCCTCGACCCGCGCGTCTGCGGGCTGTACTCCGACGCCTTCCACCGCGCCAACCCGCACGTCCCGCCGTTCACCCCGGACCGCGAGATCCCGTGGGTGCACGGCTACTCGCTGCGCGACAACCACCCGGTCCTGGTCCCGGAAGTCCTCACGTACTACCACGCACCCGGCCTGGAGAACCGCTTCGTGCAGGAGAGCTCCAACGGCTGCGCCTCGGGCGGCTGCCTGGAGGAGGCCGTCTACTTCGGCCTGATGGAGGTCATCGAACGCGACGCGTTCCTGCTGACCTGGTACGGGCGGGCCGCCCTGCCCGAGATCGATCCGCGCACCAGCCGCCGACCGGCCACCCGGCAGATGGTCGACCGGCTGGAGATGTACGGCTACGAGGCCCGCTTCTTCGACACCCGGATCTCCTTCCCCGTCCCCGTCGTCACCGGTGTCGCGGTGCGGCCCGACGGCGGCCTCGGCCGGATGTGCTTCGGCGCGGGCGCCGGACTCGACCCGGAGGCGGCGCTGGCCGGTGCGCTCTGCGAGATCGCCACCGACGCCGTGAACCTCCGGCGCCGCACCGAGCGCGAGCTGCCCCGGCTGCGCGCCATGGCCGACGACTTCGGGCGGGTCGAGGCGCTGCACGACCACCCGCTGGCCTACGGAATCCCCGAGATGGGCAGCCACGCCCACTTCCTGATCGGCGAACCGGGAGCGCCGCGCCCGCCCGCCCGGTCCTTCGCCGAGCTGTACGGGGACGGCTCCGTGCCCCCCGTCTCCGACGACCTGCGGGAGGACCTGGCGAGTTGCGTGGACGCGGTCACCGCCGCCGGCTTCGACGTGATCGTCGTCGACCAGACCATGCCGGAACAGCGTGAACTGGGCCTGACCACGGTCTCCGTCATCGTGCCGGGGCTGCTGCCGATCGACTTCGGCTGGACGCGGCAGCGGGCGCTGGACATGCCGAGGCTGCGTACCGCGCTGGGTGCGGCCGGGCTGCGTCCGGGCGAACTCACCGACGCCGAACTCAACCTCGCCCCTCACCCCTTCCCGTGATCCGTCACCCGTGACCAAGGAGCCTGCCATGGGGTACGCCCATGAATACGCCGACGCGATCCTCCAGCGAAACCGGGTCCCGATGGAGCCGGTGGACTACGTGCCGAACTGGGCGGACGGCCCGCGCAAGGGCAAGCACTACCCGGGCGTCGACAGCATGCCGCTGCCCGCGTCCGGCTACCCGGCCGACGCCTCGCTCGACCGCGGCCTGGACCAGGACGCCGCCAGGGACGGGGAGTTCGACCTTCCGGCGCTCTCCGGAATGCTCCGTGACTCGTACGGGCTGACCGGCCGCAGGCTCGGCGTCCAGGCCAACACCGACCTGAGCGCCCTGCCGCACTACCCGCTCGCCAACTGGTCCCGGGGCTCCGCCTCCGGCGGCGGCCTCTACCCGGTCAGCGTGTACTGGGTGTCCGGGGCGAGCGGGCCCGTACCGCCGGGCGTGCACTACTACTCCACCCGCCACCACGCCATGCAGCGGCTGCTGACCGGCGAGGTGTCGCACGAGGTGCGGGCCGCGCTCGGGGACGGCGCGCCGGGGCCGGACACCGACCAGTACCTGGTCCTGGGCATCAAGTACTGGCAGAACGCCTTCAAGTACAACAACTTCTCCTTCCACGCCGTGTCCATGGACCTCGGCGCGTGCCTCCAGACCTGGCGGATGTGGGCGGGCGCCCGGGGGCTGTCCGTCGAGCCCGCGCTCTGGTTCGACGAGGAGCGGCTCGGGCGGCTGCTCGGCGTGGACACGCAGGAGGAGGGCCTCTTCGCCGTCGTCCCGCTGAAGTGGGCGGGCACCGGCCCCCGCCGGGAGCCGGTCCCCGCCCCGCCCGCCGAGGCCTCCGTACGCCACCGGGACCAGGAGCGGTCGCGCACCGTGCTCACCTTCGACGCGCTGCGCCGGATGCAGGCGGTCACCGCCGGGCACGCCGCGGACCGGCCGGCCCCTGCGGACCTCGCCCCCGCGGCGGCGAACCCCGTGGACCGGACCCGCCCCGAGGTGGCGCTGCCGCCTGCCGGGCCGCTCGGCACCGACGTGCGCACCGCCCTGCGCGACCGGCGCAGCAGCTTCGGCCGCTTCGATGCCCAGCACCCGCTGACCGCAGGCCAGTTGGCGTCCTGCCTGGCAGCCGCCGCGGCCGGTTCGCGGATCGGCGGGGACGACGGCGGGCAGCGGCTGGCGAAGCTCTACGCGTTCGTCAGCCATGTCGAGTCGCTCACCCCCGGGGCGTACGAGTACGACCCCGAGGCACACAGCCTGCGCCTGGTGAAGGCGGGCCGGCCCGGCGAGTTCCTCCAGCGCAACTACTTCCTGACGAACTACAACCTGGAACAGGCGGGCGCCGTCCTGGTGCCCACCGTCCGTACCCACGCCGTGCTCGACGCCGTCGGCGACCGGGGATACCGCCTGGTCAACGCCATCGTCGGCGCGATCGCCCAGACCGTGTACACCGCCGCGTCCGCCGTGCACACCGGCTGCGGGGTGGCGCTCGGCTTCGACAACCTCTCGTACGCCGAGGAGCTCGGACTCGAGGCGACGGGTGAGGCACCGCTGCTGATCATGATGATCGGCAACGAGCGGCCCGCCCCGGCCGACTTCCGGTACGAGATCGCCTGACGGCCGCCCCACGGGGAGGCCGCGAGCCCCACCACCTTCGACGATGCCCGCAACCGGAAGGGGAAGCCCCGAAATGACCCCGGACAACCCACCCACCGCCGTCACCCGGCCCCGCTTCATGCTGCGGGTCGCCGGACTGCCGGTGGAGAGCGTGCAGGCGCTGCGCTGCCCGGAGAGCCGCCGCTGGGCCGATGAACTCCTCGTCTCCACCGAGCGGTTGCGGGCCGGGGGCGAGGCGCTCGGCGACCTGATCCACGGCCTGGTCGGCGGCACCGAGGACGAGGCGCTGCGCCGGACGCTGCTCAAGCTGCGCCGCGACGTCTTCAACAACCGGCTGCCCCGCCCCGACGCCGCCGAGCGGGCCCTCGCCGTGGTGCGGGGCCTCGACCCGGCAGCGGCCGCGGCACTGGCCGACTGGCTGACCACCCGGCGGCGGCTGGACGAGCACCGGGCCGCCGGCGCCGGGCTGCTCGCCGAGGAGACCGGCCGGGCCCGCGAGGCGCTGCGCCGGACCGCGGGCGAGGAGCGGCTGCGCAACGGGCTGCTGCTGGCGTCACCCACGCTGGACGCCCAGCTCGACGCGTACACAAGAAACGGCGGCGTCCCGAACCCCGACCGCAAGCAGCGCAAGATCGAACGCTCGCTGCTCTCCTACGTGTACCGCACGGCCTGCAAGACCAGCCCCTTCTCCACGTTCACCGGGGTGGCACTTGGCACCCTCGGTGAACCGGACGCGGACGGCGGCGGGCTCGGTGTCCGGGTCGACGACGTCTGGAGCGGGCGCATCCGGCTCAACGTGGTGGCCGTCGGCCGGCTCGCCGAAGCGGTGATCGCCGATCCGGTGCGCCGGGCCGACCTGCCGGTCGCCCCGGCCTCCGGCTGGGGCCGCGACGACGACCGGGTCCGCTATGTGCGCCGCTGGGTCACCCAGGGCGACGAGGACACCGCCGTCACCTTCGACGCGGTGAAGGACCGGCTGTTCTTCCTCCACCGCAGCGGCACCCTGGAACGGCTCCTCGCCATGTTCGAGGAGCACGGCACCCTGCGCTACGGCGAGCTGGTGAGCTGGCTGGCCGCGGACCGGGGGGCCGGTGACGAGGAGTGCGCCCAGTACCTCAAGGCACTCCTGGACCTCGGCATGGTGCAGGTCCCGTGCCTGCGCACCGAGGTCCACGACACCGACCCGCTGGGCGCCTTCCAGTCCTCCCTGCGAGGGCTCGGCCGCCCCTGGGCGGACCGGCTGGCCGCACGCCTGGACACCCCGATGTCCTGCATCGACCGGTTCGCGGACGCGGACCCGGCCGGGCGGCGGGCACTGCTCGACGAGGTGCGCACCTCGCTGCGCACCCTCCAGGAGGAGGAGCTCGGGGCCGCCGCGGCGAAGGTCCCGCAGACCCTGCTCTACGAGGACGCGGCGGCCGGGCACACGGCCCGGCTGTCCGCCCCGGACTGGGAGCGGCTGGCCGCCGGTCCGCTCGGCGCCGTGGAGCGCGTCCTGCCCGCCTTCGACCTCACGCTGCCGCAGCGCGTCACGTTCAGGGGGTTCTTCCTCGCCCGCTACGGGCAGGGCGGGCGCTGCGACGACCTGCTGAAACTCGTCCACGACTTCCACGAGGACTTCTTCGACCAGTACATCTCGTTCACCTCGAAGCACACCACGTTCGACGAGGACGGGAACTACGTACCCGAGGAGAACTGGCTCTCCCTGCCGCAGCTCAAGGCCCTCGACACGGCCCGGCTGGCCTTCGTCGAGCGGATGCGCGCCCTGTGGGCGGCCACCACGTCGGCCCCGGGCCCGGTCCCGGACGAGATCCGGATCGACGAGGGCTTCCTCGCCGAGGTCGCCGCCGAACTCGAACCGCTGGCAACCGACTTCACCCCGCTCACGCACCATGTGCAGATCGTGGACCGGCCCGTCGATCCGCTGGTCGTCCTGAACCGTTCCTACGGCGGGGTGTCCTTCCCGTTCAGCCGGTTCACCCATCTCTTCGACGGCCTGGACGAGCAACTCCTCGACGCCACCACACCCCTCGTGCCCGAGGGCGCCGTCCTCGCCGAGGTCACCGGGGGACCCGTCACCAGCAACCTCAACCTGCACGGCCGGCTCACCGGGTACGAGATCGTCTGCCCCGGCGAGCGCGGCACCCTGCCCCCGGACCGCCGCATCCACCTGGACGACCTGTACCTCGTCCACGACCCGGACACCGACCGGCTCACGCTGCGCTCCACCCGCCTGGACAAGGAGGTCATCCCGGTCTACCTCGGCTACCTCGTCCCGCTCGCGCTGCCCGAACTGCCCCGCACCCTGCTGCTGCTCTCACCGACCTCGATGTCCCCGCTCCACGTCTGGGGCGGCGTCCCCGAGGGCGCCCCCGTCGACGGGGTGACCAGCAGGCCGCGTGTCCGGCACGGCAGCGTGGTGCTCAGCCGGCGCAGCTGGACCGCGCCCGCCACGGCCCTGCCGCTGCGCGGGCCCGGGACGGCGGACGACGCGTGGTTCCTGGACTGGCACGCGTTCCGCCGCGCCCACGCCCTGCCGGACCGGGTGTTCGTCACCGTCTCGGACGGCGGGGCGCGCGGGGCGACCGGGGCCAAGCCGAGCTACCTGGACTTCGACAGCCCGCTTTCGCTGGCGGCGTTCGAGGCGCTGGTCAAGAACCCCGGGGCGCGGGTCGTGTTCCGGGAAATGCTGCCCGACGAGGACTCCCTGCACACCGTCTCCGCCCACGGCCACCACGTCGCCGAGCTCGCGCTGGAGACCCTCGCCCCCGCCCGAGAGAGGAACCACCCATGAGCTCAGCCCTCACCGGCCCCGCCCCCGCGGACACCCGCCGGGCGGGAGCCTGGCAGGCCACCCACATCTTCTACGCCGCCAACCCCCGCCCCATGCTCACGCACTGCATCCGCCCCCTGATCGCCGCACTGGAGGCCGACGGGCTGCTCGCGGGGTACTTCTTCATCAACTACTGGCTGGAGGGTCCGCACGTGAGGCTGCGGATCAGGCCCTCCTGCCCGGAGGCCGAGGCAGAGGTCCGGCGCCGCACGGAGGAGGCCCTCGACGCGTTCCTGACCGAACGCCCCGCCCTGTACGAAGTGGACTCGGGGTTCCTCAACGAGTTCTACAACGCCCTGTTCGACATCGAGTTCCCCGGCGCCGAACGCGGCGCGTACATGGACGACCGGGGCCGGATGAACCTGCGCCCCAACAACTCGCGCAGTGACGAGAGGTACGAACCGGAGTACGCCAAGTACGGTGGCCCGGCCGGGATCGAGCTGGCCGAATGGCACTTCCGGCACTCCAGCGACCTGGTCATCGACGCCTTCCGGTCGAAGAACCTGCACCTGCGGACCGTACTGCTGGGCACCTCCGCCCAGTTGATGATGGTGATGTCGGCGACCTTCCTGCCCGACCGGCAGAAGCTGGCCGACTACCTCGACAGCTACTACGAGTTCTGGCACCGGGCGTTCCCCGGGACCGGCTTCATCGGCAGTGACGAGTACGACAGCAACTACGCCTCGATGGCCGCCGGCCTCGCCTCCCGCTTCGACCGCGTCCGCGCCGCCACGGCGGGCGAGGGCGGCGCCGCCCGGCTGCCCGGCTTCCTCGCGGGATGGGCCGAGCACTGCGCCGAACTCCGGGAGCGGGTGGTCGCGCTGGCCCGCGACGGCGATCTGGTGTTCCCGTCACGCGACGGAGAGGGCGACGGCGACGGCGAGGAGCGGGTCACCGCCCCGTCGGCCGCGCTGCCGATGCTCCTCTCCCCGTACATGCACATGACCAACAATCGGCTGCATGTGACGATCAGGGACGAGGCCTACCTCTCGCACGTGCTCGGCCGCGCCCTGCGGGAGTCCGGATGAGTGCCGCGGCGCCCGGCGCCGACGCCCTCGCCGCGTACCGGCCCGCACTGCGGCCCGGAGTCCTGCTCAGCGATGCGCTGCTGCACGGCGCCGCGACGGTGCACCTGATCAAGGACACCGACAGCGACAGCTCCTTCAAGGTCGGCCCCAAGGAGCACTTCCTCATCGCCCGGATGGACGGCGAGCACACCCTCGGGGAGATCGGCGAGGCGTACGCGCAGGCCTACGGCCGCCGGCTCGACCACACCCGCTGGCAGCAGATCCTCCGGATGCTCGGCACCCGCGGCCTGCTGACCGGGGCCCCCGCCCGGACGTCCGCCGAAGCCGCGGGCGGCCCCGGACCGTCCGCGTCCGCGACGCCCCGACGAGGCGTCCTGCGCGGCAGCATCCGGCTGGTCGCCGACGCGGACGCCACCGCGGCCCGGCTGCACCGGGCCGTGGGCTTCCTCCTCGCCCCGGGATGGATGGTGCCGCTGCTCACGGCCCTCGTGGCGATGGAGGCGGTCATCGCCCTGCGGGCGGGCGAACTCCTCCAGGCCACCCGCGAGGTCTTCACCAATCCGGTGCTGCTGACCGGACTCGCCACACTGCTCTGGTTCAGCACCGCCCTGCACGAACTGGCCCACGCCGTGGTCGCCCGGCACAACGGCGGCAAGGTCGCCGAGATCGGCCTGCGTTGGCGCTTCCCCGTGCTCATCATGTACTGCACTGTGGACAACTACCTGTACCTGGGCTCCCGCCGGCAGCGCATCAACACCGCGCTCGCCGGAGCGGTGATGAACCTGCTGTTCCTGCTGCCGTTCTGCGCCCTGTGGCTGTTCGCCCCCCTCGACGACCCCACGCACGACGCGTTCGGCGCGCTGCTGCTCCTCGGCAGCGCCCAGGCACTCGCCATGCTGGTGCCCCTTCCGCCGCTCGACGGCTACCGGATCGCCGGCCAGCTGTGCGGGGCCACCGAACTGGCCGCCTCGACCGTCACGTATCTGCGCCTGGCCGCACGCCGCGACCCGGCCGCCGCCGGTTATCCGCGGCGCGCCCGGACCGCGTATCTCGGCTACGGGACGTGCGCGGTACTCGCCCTCGTCCTGGTCCTCGCCGCCGTCGTCGCGGCCGTTGTCCACCTGCTCCCCGCCTGACCGCCGCCCGACCCGCCGATCAGCGGCGGACAAGGAGAAGCCCATGACCCGCACCGCCCCGTCCACCGCCTCCGGAGCCCAGCCCGGCCCGGACCGCGACCACCCGGCCGCCGTCGTCCTCGACGGTGTGCACAAGCGGTACGGCGACACCCATGCCGTCGACGGGGTGTCGCTCACCGTGCCGTGCGGCGAGTTCTTCGGCCTGGTCGGCCCCAACGGGGCGGGCAAGACCACACTCGTGGAGATCATGGAGGGCCAGCGCAAGGCCGACTCCGGGACCGTGAACGTCCTCGGCGGCAGCCCCTGGCCGCGCAACGCCGCGCTGCTGCCCCGGCTCGGCGTACAGACCCAGAGCTCGGCGTTCTTCGTCAGGCTCACCGCCCGCGAGCACCTGCGCACGGTGGCGGCGCTGTACCGGACGGACGACGCGGCGGCCGAACGCGCCCTGGCCTCCGTCGGCCTCACCGAACACGGCGACACCCGGGTCGGCGACCTGTCCGGCGGCCGGCGCCAGCGGCTCGCGATCGCCTCCGCACTGGTCCACGAACCGGAACTGATCTTCCTCGACGAGCCGACCGCCGCCCTCGACCCGCAGGCCCGACGGGATCTGTGGCACGTGCTGCGCGAACTCAAGGGGGAGGGCCGCACCATCATCTACACCACCCACCACCTGGACGAGGCCGAGGCGCTCTGCGACCGCGTCGCCATCATCGTCGACGGTTCCATCGCCGCCCTGGACAGCCCGGCCCGGCTCATCGCCGGCTCGAACCCCACCACCCGGCTGCTGATCCCGCCGGGCCGGCTGGACGCCGCCCGGGCCCGCGAGATCGACGGCGTCGACCGGGTCACCGAGGAACCCGACGCACTCGTGCTGGAGACCCTCGAATCGGGCCGGGTGCTCTCCACGATCGACCAGCTGATCGGTCTCCAGGGCGTACAGACACGCACGGCGAGCCTTGAGGACGTCTATCTGACGCTCACGGGCGCGAACAACGGCCCGCCCCAGCCCTAAGGGCTGTCCCGTCATCCCTGGCGGGCGCACGACGACAGCTACGGCACCTCGCCGCGTTGTCGGAACGCCCGAATACATCCAGTATGCGGACGCCCCTCCGCCTTGCGATGCACCGCATCTGACGCCGTGCGCTGATCCATCAGGGATGACGGGACAGCCCTTAGACCCCGTCCGCAGTTCCCCCTCGTTCGGACCACACCCGGCTCGCGGGGTCCCGTCCGACTTCCGCCACCCCCGTCCCCACCACCCCCGCTCCCAGCGATACGGAGACCCCGATGAGCGCATACGCGGCGCTGACCACGGCCGGATACCGGGCCTGTACACGCGACAAGACCACCCTGTTCTTCACGTTCGCCTTCCCGCTCGTCTTCCTGGTGGTCTTCGGCCTGATCTTCCACGGCCAGACGGTCGAGGAGAGCGGCAGGCCGTACATCAACTACATCGCCCCCGGCGTGCTGTCCTGGGGCATCGGGAACGCGGCCGTCTTCAGCGTCGGCTTCACCCTCATGCAGTGGCGGCGCGACGACGTCCTGCGCCTCATCCGGATGACCCCGACCCCGCTCTCCGCCATCCTCGCCTCCCGCTACGTCCTGGCGATCGGCATCGGGGCCGTGCAGGCCGTGCTCTTCGTCTCGGTCTCCCTGCTGCCGGTGTTCGGCCTCCAGCCGGCCGGCCGCTGGCCGCTCGTCCTGCCGGTCCTGGTCATCGGCATCACGGCCTTCCTCGCGATAGGGGTCATCGTCGGCAGCAGCGCGAGCACACCGGAGGCGGTCGCCGCCGTGGCCAACTGCCTGATGGTTCCGATGGCGTTCCTGTCGGGCTCGTTCTTCCCGCTGGACTCCATGCCGACCTGGATGCAGAACCTGTCGTACGTCCTGCCGCTGCGCTACCTCAACGACGGGATCTCCGGAGCACTCACCGGCGACGGCACCACCGGCGACATCGCACTGTCCTGCGCGGTGCTGGCCGGATTCGCCGTCGTCCTGTGCGTGATCGCGGCGAGGACCTTCCGCTGGAGCGACAAGTCATGAACACAGCCACCGCTACCGCCACCACACCGGCCGCCGCCCGCCCGCTGCCCGGGGAGAGCCCACTGGAGTCGGCCCGCACCGGACTTCAGCACGAACTGACTGCCAGGTACGCGCGGTTGACCGCGACCGGAACGCTCCCCGCCCCTCTCGTCGTCCCGCTGGGCGCCGCCGACACCCTCGGTCACGGCCTCCCCGACCCGTACGCGGACAGCCGCCCGGCCGCCAACGTCCAGCTCACCTCGCGGGCCGTGCTCATCGGCCCCTGGGGCGGCGACGGCACCGCGACCGCCTGCGGGCAGTGCCTCGCCATGCGCTGGCAGCGGCTGCGCAGCCGCTCCGAGCGCGAGGCGCTGGAACTCGGCCGCGCACCGCGCGGCGCCACCCACTGGCCGGTGCTCACCGGGTACACCGTCGACGCGGCCTGGGCCGTCTACCGCGCGGTCCTGGGCGGCGGCCACGACACCCCGGAGGCGTCCCCCGCCGACCGGGCGCTGCCCCGGGTCACCCGGATCGACCTGGCGACCCTGGCCACCGCCACCTTCCCCCTGCTGCCCGAACCCCTGTGCCCGCACTGCGTCCACGAGGTCCCGGACACCGCCGAGGCGGCCCGGATGACGCTGGGCCCGGCGCCCAAACCCGACCCGGACGGCTACCGGCTGCGCTCCCTCTCCTCCTACGCGCTGCCGACGGCCGCGCTCGCCAACCCGGTGTGCGGCGCCCTCGGAGCCGACACCTGGATCAACCCGACGTCCACCACCACCGCCCCGGTCGCCGGTACGCACTTCGTGCGCGGCTACGCCGGACTCAACGACGTGACGTGGAGCGGCCAGGCCAACAGCTACGCCACCAGCCGCGTCCTCGCCCACCTGGAGGGTCTGGAACGGTACGCGGGCACCACGCGCCGACGCGGCACCTCACCCGTGGTCGACAGCTGGACCAACCTCGCGGACCGGGCGCTGAACCCCGCCGACTGCGGCTTCTACGCCCCGCGGACCTACGCGGACGACCCGATGGTCTCCCCGTTCGACCCGGACCGGCCCATCCCGTGGGTGTGGGCCCACTCCCTGCGCACGGACCGCCCCGTCCTCGTACCCGCCAGACTGGCCCACTACAGCGCCGGCGTCGAGGCCGACAACTTCGTCTTCGAGTGCTCCAACGGCTGTGCCACCGGCGGCAGTCTGCAGGAGGCGATTCTGTTCGGGCTCCTCGAACTCATCGAGCGGGACGCCTTCCTCCTCGCCTGGTACGGCCGCACCCCGCTGACCGCGATCGACCTCACCACCTGCCGCTCCGCCGCAGTTCGCAGCATGATCGACCGGGCCGGGCTCCAGGGCTACGACGTCCACGCCTTCGACACCCGGATGGACCTCGACATCCCCGTCGTCACCGCGCTCGCCGTGCGCCGGGACGGCGGCCCGGGAACGCTGTCGTTCGCCGCGGCGGCCGGATTCGACCCGGAGGGAGCCGTCGAGTCGGCCCTGTCCGAAGTGCTCACGTACATCCCGCACCTGCCCTACCAGGTGGCCGAGCGCTACGACGAACTCACCGCCATGTCAGCCGACTTCACCCGGGTGCGTCAGCTGAAGGACCACGCCCAGCTGTACGGCCTGCCCGCGATGTCCCCTCATGCCAGGGAGTACCTGGAGCCCGTCGGTGTACGGACCCTGGACGCGACCTTCGCCGACTGGCAGGCGCGGCGACCGCGCACCGGGGACCTGCTGGACGATCTGAACCTGCTGCGGGACGGGCTCGTCGCCGCCGGGCACGATGTCATCGCCGTCGACCAGACCACCCCCGAGCAGCGCCGGATGGGTCTGCACACCGTCGCCACGATCGTGCCCGGCCTGCTGCCGCTCGACTTCGGCTGGACACGGCAGCGGGCGTTGCTGATGCCCCGGCTGCGGACCGCGCTGCAAGCGGCCGGCCGACGCGCGGACGAACTGCCGGAGGCCGCGGTCAAGCGCGTGCCGCACCCCTTCCCGTGACATCGGGGGGAGGCGGGACGGCGCCGGCCCGGCATGCGACAGCCCCCTCGCGCACAGTTCGCGAGGGGGCTGCCGCCGTGCGTACCGGCCGGGCGTGGATCAGGCGCAGCAGGAGGTGGTGCTGGTGGTGCTGGAGCAGGTCGACGTCGAGGAGCAGGACGTGGAGCCGGCGAGCACGACCTCCGCGGCGTCCGAGTAGTCCGAGATCTCGAAGGTCTCCGACTCCAGCTCCAGGATCTCGTCGGCGAGGGTGGCGAGCTCGGTCTTGGGGGCCATGATGGTCTCCTCGGGTTCATGGGGGCGGACCGGCTGTTCCGGCACCGTTCCCCTGCGCTGATGGCATTCCAGCCCCGGCCGCTGTCAGATCGGCCGCGGTTTCGCTGTCACCCCGCTGGCACCCGGTGACAGCGGAACACCGGACTCACGCCGCGGAGGCGGCGCAGGCTCGGTACCGAGACCCACTGAGCGGAAGAGGCGAGCCCCTGTGCCAGCCCGTGTGAAGGAGACCCCCGCCCCGCCCCGGCCCCCGGCCGTCTCCCGTGAGGTGCTGCGCCCCGCGCTGGAGTTCTGTCTCGACGTGCACGCCCACCCCGAGCTCTCCGGGGCCGAACTGCGCACCGCGGACCGGTTCGCGGCCCGGCTGGAGGCGAGCGGCTGCACCGTCACCCGAGGGGTCGGTGGCGGCCACGGTGTCGTCGGTGTGCTGCGCAACGGCGAGGGTCCCACCGTGATGATCCGTGCCGAGCTCGACGCCCTCCCGGTGACCGAGCGGACCGGCCTGGCCTACGCGAGCACCGTGCCCGGTGTGATGCACGCCTGCGGCCACGACCTCCACCTCGCGGCGGCCGGCGGCGCGGTGGCCGAGCTGGCCCGTACGCGCTCCGCGTGGCGCGGCACCGTCCTGGTGGTGGGCCAGCCCGCCGAGGAGACCCTGTGCGGTGCGCGGGCGATGCTGGCGGACGGGCTGTACGAACGGTTCGGCACCCCGGACGCCGTCCTCGCCCAGCACACCTCGCCCGCCCCGGCCGGCACCCTGGCGCACGCGGCGGACTTCCGCACCCCGCTGCTGGCGGCCAGTACGGCGCTGGACGTCACGCTGTACGGCAGGGGCGGTCATGCGGGCACCCCGCACCTCACCGTCGATCCGGTACTGGCGGCGGCCGCCACCGTGATGCGGCTCCAGTCGGTGGTCTCCCGGGAGACGTCCCCGGCCGAGCACGCGGTGCTGACCGTCGGTTCGATCCATGCCGGTGAACGCGGCAACGTGATCCCGGACACCGCTGAACTCTCCCTGTGCATCAGGGCGTTGTCCGATCCGGTGGTCGACCGGATGGCGGCGGCCGCGGAGCGGGTCGTGCGGGCCGAGTCCGCCGCGTCCGGCTGTGTGCGGGAACCCGACCTCACGGTCACCTCGCGGTCGCCCGCGCTGCTGCCGGACCCCGCCGCCACCGCCGCCGTGCGCGGGGCGCACGAGGCCCTGTTCGGGCCGGACCGGGTCACGGACTGCGGGCCCCTCACGGCAACCGAGGACTTCGCGTGGTTCGGTGGACAGGGGGTGGCGACGGTGTACTGGATGCTCGGTGTCACCGGGGTCGGGCCGTGGCGCGCGGCCAGAGCCGGTGGACCGCCCGTACCGGCCAACCACGCACCGGAGTTCGCCCCCGACCTGCGCACCGCGCTGCCGACCGGGATCACGGCGATGGCGTCGGCGGCCCGGCGGATCCTGGACGGCGAGGGGAACGGCCGGTGATGAGCGGGGCCGGGCGGGATCACGGCACGGACCCGGCCCACGGCCATGTCCCCGAAGACGCCCCCGCCCATGTCCCCGACCGTCTCCGCGGCCATGTCCCCGGACACGCCCCCGGAGAAGGCCCCGGCTACGCACCCGGCGATGCCTCCGGCCGGGTCTTAGCCCATGTCGACCTGGTGGCCGTGCGCGTCGACCGCACCGCCCCGGCCGGCGGGACCACCGTCCTGCGCCTGCTGAGCCTGCTGCCGACCCACTGGGACTGCGCACCGCGTTCCGTGACGTCGGACCGGATCATGCTGCGGATCGCCCCAAGGCCCTCGGCGGACCGGGGCACGGTCCGCCGCACCGTACGCGGGGTCCTGGCCGACCGGGCCCTGGCGGGCTGGGCGGTGGGGGAGCCGGACGGAGGGGGGCTGGGCGGAGGCGGGCCGGGCAGACGGTGCGGGGGAGCGGTGAGGGCCGTCGCACGGCACCGCCACGACCGCCCCGCGCGTGGCCGGCGCCAGTCACCGGCTGCCCTCCCGTGCCGCAACCACCCGTGCCGCAACCGCCCCTGTCATGCCCGCCCCTGTCGCACCCACCCCCGTCACACCCGCCCCTGTCGCACCCACCCCCGTCACACCCAGCCGCGCTCCCGAGCCAGCAGCGCCGCCTGGGCCCGGCTCGAGGCGCCGAGCATCTGTATCAGCTCGGCGACATGACGCCGGTAGGTCCGTACCGAGACCCCCAGCTCACGGGCGCCCGCCTCGTCCTTGCCCACGGTGCACATCGACACGAGCACCCGCCGCTCGGCCCCGGACAGAGCCGCGTCCGCCGGGCCGCCGCCCTCGTCGTCGGCGCGTGCGAGGTCCACGCACTGGTCCCAGATCTTCTCGAAGAGCGCGACGATGTTGGAGACCAGGCCGCTGCGTTGGGCGAGCAGCACGCCCCGTGAGGGGTCGCGCGGGTCCAGCGGGACGAGGGCGGTCCGTCGGTCGTACACGAGCAGCCGCTCGGTGGTGTCGGACGTGACCCGGATCGCGGCGCCGTGCGCGGCCAGCTCCCGCAGATGGGCGGCCGTCGCCGGATCCTCCAGTGCGGTGCGCGCGACGACGGACCGGATGCGTACGCCGCGCCGCAGACATCGCAGGTCCATGGGGCGGGAGCGGGCGATGCTCTCGGGGGAGAGCCTGGTGTACGGCTCCACGGAGAGGATCTCGTCCCGGGCGAAGAACGCGAGGTCGTCGATCCGGTCACGTATCCGGTCCGCCCCCTCCAGCTGCTCGATGCCCACCGGTGGCGGTCTTCGGCCGCCCTGCTCCGCGCGTAGACCATCAATGAGGTGGCGTGATCGGGTGACCTGCTGCAGCTCCTGGTGGAGGATATTCAGCCGCAGGTCGACCAGCCGGGCCAGCGCGGTGTCCGGATCTGTCGGAAAAATCCCCGGGCCATGGTTCTCGGGGTGGAGCAGCCCGAGCTCCCGGAGCCGGGCGACGCAGGCGTGTAACGCCTGGGCGTCGATGTGCAGCAGTAGGTGCAGACCGTCGGTACCGGCGCCGGGATTGCGGAGGAAGTGCCGGTAGACGTCCTCCTCGGCCTCCGAGACCCCGAGTACGGACATCTCGTTCTTGCCCACGTGTACCCCCACTGCCTGGTCCATGTGCAGCCGAAATTTCGGGTATTTCCGTTGATCGAGAGCAGGTCCACGAGGGCCGTCCGCCCTGCCCGGGCAACAGCTCACGGGGTCGGTAGCGTACCCGCTGCCACGTGCGCCGCGTCAGTGCTCGTGCCCCGTCCGCGGGTGGCGTATTCCCGCCGTACGGCCCCGCCCGTTCCCGATCGTGGGGGCGGCTGTCCGACCGGAGTCGTACGCTGGACAACACCCCGGCCCGCCCGGGGGGTGCTTTCCGGATCAGGCCGGGACCGCCCCCAACACGTGTCGGGCCCTTCGCGTTGCCCCCTGGCAGCAGCCGGCTGCCGGACCTTGACCTAGTTACCCGGACGGAAGCCCTTCATGAGCCTGCACGGTCTGCTGGATGTCGTCGTACGTGACCCGGCGCTGTCCGAAGCGGTGGAGGCCGCCGGAGACGGCCACCGGATGCACATCGACCTGGTGGGCCCGCCCGCCGCCAGACCCTTCGCCGTGGCCGCGCTGGCCAGGGACGCGGGGCGCACCGTGCTCGCCGTCACCGCGACCGGCCGCGAGGCCGAGGACCTGGCGGCGGCGCTGCGCACACTGCTGCCGCCGGACACGGTCGCGGAGTTCCCGTCCTGGGAGACCCTGCCGCACGAGCGGCTCTCGCCGCGGTCCGACACCGTGGGCCGCCGGCTGGCCGTGCTGCGGCGCCTGGCGCACCCGCGGCAGGACGATCCGGAGACCGGGCCGGTCTCCGTCGTCGTCGCGCCGGTGCGTTCCGTGCTCCAGCCGCAGGTCAAGGGGCTCGGCGACCTGGAGCCCGTGGCGCTGCGGATCGGGCAGAGCGCCGATCTCGGCGAGACGGTCGAGGCGCTCGCGGCCGCCGCCTACTCCCGGGTCGAACTGGTCGAGAAGCGCGGCGAGTTCGCGGTGCGCGGCGGCATCCTGGACGTGTTCCCGCCGACCGAGGAGCACCCCCTGCGGGTGGAGTTCTGGGGCGACGACGTCGAGGAGATCCGCTACTTCAAGATCGCCGACCAGCGGTCGCTGGAGATCGCCGCGCACGGGCTGTGGGCGCCGCCCTGCCGTGAGCTGCTGCTGACCGACGAGGTCCGCGAGCGGGCCGCCGCGCTCGCGGAACGACACCCCGAGCTGGGCGAACTCCTCAACAAGATCGCCGAGGGCATCGCGGTGGAGGGCATGGAGTCCCTCGCCCCGGTCCTCGTCGACGACATGGAACTGCTGATCGACGTCCTGCCCAAGGGCTCGATGACCGTGGTCTGCGACCCGGAGCGGGTCCGCACCAGGGCCGCGGACCTGGTCGCCACCAGCCAGGAGTTCCTCCAGGCGTCGTGGGCGGCGACCGCGGGCGGCGGCGAGGCCCCGATCGATGTCGGCGCGGCCTCGCTGCGGGGCATCGCGGACGTCCGCGACCGGGCCCGTGAGCTGGAGATGATGTGGTGGTCGATCTCCCCGTTCGCCGCGGACGAGGAGCTCACGCGGACATTTGCCGCTGCCGCGGCGGGCGACACCCTCAAGCTCCGGATGCGTGCCCCGGAGGCGTACCGGGGCGACACCGCCCGCGCGCTCGCCGACACCAAGGGCCGACTGGCCGACGGCTGGCGCACGGTGTACGTCACCGAGGGCCAGGGCCTCGCCGCCCGGACCGTCGAGGTGCTGAGCGGCGAGGGCATCCCGGCCCGCCTCGACGCGGACCTGGCGGAGATCTCACCGTCCGTGGTCCATGTCTCCTGCGGCGCCATCGACCACGGCTTCGTCGACGCGGAGCTCAGGATCGCCGTCCTGACCGAGACGGACCTGACCGGTCAGCGCACCGCCACCAAGGACCTGGGCCGGATGCCGGCCCGCCGCCGCAAGACCATCGACCCGCTGACGCTGGAGGCGGGCGACTACATCGTCCACGAACAGCACGGTGTGGGCCGCTACGTCGAGATGGTGCAGCGCACGGTGCAGGGCGCCACCCGCGAGTACCTCCTCGTGGAGTACGCCCCCGCCAAGCGCGGCCAGCCCGGTGACCGGCTCTACATCCCGACCGACCAGCTGGAGCAGGTCACCAAGTACGTCGGCGGCGAGGCGCCCACCCTGCACCGGCTCGGCGGCGCCGACTGGACCAAGACGAAGGCGCGCGCCAAGAAGGCCGTCAAGGAGATCGCCGCCGACCTGATCAAGCTCTACTCGGCCCGGATGGCCGCCCCCGGCCATGTCTTCGGCCCGGACACCCCCTGGCAGCGCGAACTGGAGGACGCCTTCCCGTACGCGGAGACGCCCGACCAGCTCACCACCATCGCCGAGGTCAAGGAGGACATGGAGAAGTCCGTCCCCATGGACCGGCTGATCTGCGGCGACGTCGGCTACGGCAAGACGGAGATCGCGGTCCGCGCGGCCTTCAAGGCGGTCCAGGACGGCAAGCAGGTCGCCGTCCTCGTCCCCACGACCCTCCTGGTCCAGCAGCACTACGGCACGTTCACCGAGCGGTACGCCCAGTTCCCCGTCAACGTAAGGGCGTTGAGCCGCTTCCAGTCCGAGTCCCAGTCCAAGGCGACGCTCGAAGGGCTGCGCGAGGGCTCCGTCGACCTCGTCATCGGCACCCACCGCCTCTTCTCCTCCGAGACGAGGTTCAAGGACCTGGGCCTGGTCATCGTCGACGAGGAGCAGCGCTTCGGCGTCGAGCACAAGGAGCAGCTGAAGAAGCTCCGCGCCAACGTGGACGTCCTCACCATGTCCGCGACGCCCATCCCCCGTACGCTCGAAATGGCGGTGACCGGCATCCGCGAGATGTCGACGATCACCACACCGCCCGAGGAGCGCCACCCGGTCCTCACCTTCGTCGGCCCGTACGAGGAGAAGCAGATCGGCGCGGCCATCCGCCGCGAACTGCTCCGCGAGGGCCAGGCGTTCTACATCCACAACCGCGTCGAGTCCATCGACCGGGCCGCCGCCCGGCTGCGTGAGATCGTCCCCGAGGCGAGGATCGCCACCGCGCACGGCCAGATGTCCGAACAGGCCCTGGAACAGGTGGTGGTGGACTTCTGGGAGAAGAAGTTCGACGTCCTGGTCTCCACGACGATCGTCGAGTCCGGCATCGACATCTCCAACGCCAACACCCTGATCGTGGAGCGCGGCGACAACTTCGGCCTCTCCCAGCTCCACCAGCTGCGCGGCCGGGTGGGCCGTGGCCGCGACCGCGGCTACGCCTACTTCCTGTACCCGCCGGAGAAGCCGCTCACCGAGACGGCCCACGAACGCCTGGCGACGATCGCCCAGCACACCGAGATGGGCGCGGGCATGTACGTGGCGATGAAGGACCTGGAGATCCGCGGTGCGGGCAACCTCCTGGGCGGCGAACAGTCCGGCCACATCGCGGGCGTCGGCTTCGATCTGTACATCCGCATGGTCGGCGAGGCGGTCGCCGACTACCGGACCGCCCTCGAAGGCGGTGCGGAGGAGGAGGAACCGCCGCTGGAGGTCAAGATCGAGCTGCCGGTCGACGCGCACATCCCGCACGACTACGCCCCCGGCGAGCGCCTCCGCCTCCAGGCCTACCGCTCGATCGCCTCGGCCTCCTCGGAGGACGACATCAGGGCCGTCCGCGAGGAGCTCACCGACCGCTACGGCAAGCTCCCGGAACCGGTCGAGAACCTCCTCCTGGTTGCGGGCCTGCGCATGCTGGCCCGCGCCTGCGGCGTCGGCGACATCGTGCTCCAGGGCCAGAACATCCGCTTCGCCCCGGTGGAGTTGCGCGAGTCGCAGGAGCTCCGCCTGAAGCGCCTCTACCCGAAGACGGTCATCAAGCCGGCCCTCCACCAGATCCTGGTCCCGCGCCCGACGGCCGGCCGGATCGGCGGCAAGCCGGTCGTGGGCCGCGAACTCCTGGCGTGGACGGGGGAGTTCCTGACGACGATCCTGGGGTCGTAGGCAGAGGTAGCGGAGGCGGCGGAGCTCGCAGGGAGGACGCATTGCGCACGGTCCGGCGATATGAGCTGCTGCCTTCACCGGTACCGGGAATCCGCTCCCTGGCCCCGGACGCGGCTGCGAGCACGGCCGGTGACGGGGAGGGCGAGAGCCGCCCGGTGGCCGGCTGATTCGGCGGTCACGAGGGCGCGGGCTCGGGCGCGGTCGAGGTCTTGAAGACCAGCCATACGGTCTTGCCGACGATGTGGTCATCGACCCCGAAGTCATCGGCGAGTTCGCGTACGAGGTGCAACCCGCGTCCCAGGAGCAGTACCAGGCGCTGCTGTTGCCCGGTGGACTGCCGGTTCTGCGGACGCTGCGTGTCGTCTACAGCGAGGCCGAACGGCCCATCGAGGCGACCGTCATGGTGAAGGCCGGCCATCTGTACGAGCTGCAGTACGAGTTCACGGCGGAGTGAGCGGGGCCGGCCCCGCCGCTGAGGGGCGGGCGCTGTTCTCCTTGCGTGAGGGTCAGTGGGGCCCCTCCGCGTCGAACAGCAGACCCGCGACCGACCTGAACACCTCCTCCGGGTCCCGGTCGCCCACCGCCCCGCCCAGGTTGCCGCTCAGCAGCAGCGTCGCGAAGCCGTGGGCCAGGGACCAGGCGGCCGTGCCCGCGAGTGCGGCGTCCTCCTGTTCTCTACTACGCGCCGGAGGCCTTCGAGGAGGCCGCCGCGCTCGGCTACCGGACCGACGAGCGCTGGCCGAGCTACTTCGCCTGGCGCGCGGCACCGCTCGGGGACGCGAGCGCCGCCCGGGTCGCCGTAACCTTCCACAGCTTCAGCCCGGCCATGGTGGACGAGCACGTGCCCGCCGTCTGGTCCGTCGCCCCGCCCGCCGACGTGCTCGCGGCCCGCACGAGGGCCGTCGACCGCACGTACCGGACGCTGCTGGGGGAGGCGTACGCCGCTGCGGACACGGCCGAGGCCGTCGCGCTCCTGCGCCGCGTCACGGAGGCCGCCGACACGGCGGACCGCCCGCTCGCCGCGGCCAACGCCGCACTGCCCTGGCCGGACGAACCCCACCTCGCGCTCTGGCGGGCGGCGACCGTCCTGCGCGAGCACCGCGGCGACGGCCACCTCGCGGCGCTCGCCCGCGCGGAGCTCGACCCGGTGGAGTCGCTGGTGTCCTTCGCGGCGATCGGCGCGGCGGCGCCGGAGGTGTTCGCGAGCCGCGGGTGGAGCGACGAGGAGTGGCAGGAGGCTCGTCAGCGACTGCTCGGGCGGGGGCTGTTGAAGGGCGACGGCATGGCGACGAACGCGGGCAGGGCGCTGCGTGCCGAGGTCGAACGGCGTACGGACGAGGCGGCCGCCGCCCCGTGGCGGGAGCTCGGGGGCGGGGAGCGGGAGCGGCTCGTCGCGTTGCTGGGGCCGTTGTGGGTGGCGGTGATCGGCTCCGGGATGCTGCCGTCGGAGACGACGCTGGGCATCGGCAAGGTGTGATCCGGACCGCATCCGGGGTGAACGGAGGTCATGAACACGTCGCGGCGGGGAAGACGTCCGTAGGATTCCCGAGTTGGTTCGGCTTTCTCCCCGTCAGGACGGCTTCGAGTGATATCTTCCCGCGCTTATCGAGTGATGGTGCCCGCCCTCGGCATGGCCGCCGTGCTGGCCCTGGCAGGCTGTGACCCCGAGCAGATCACGTCCGGTGCCGAATCGCCGGGCACCGGCGCGAACGGGGGCAAGGAGTCGGTGACCGGCTTCGGTGCCAGCCCGCTGGACAACGCCGACGGTACCAAGCCGGGCCTCGCGCCCCTCACCTCCGACGCGGACCGGGCGGCGGCCCGGGAGATCATCGCGAAGGTGGCTACCAAGGGGCGCGGCCCGAAGACCGGATACAAGCGGGACAAGTTCGGGTACGCCTGGAAGGACTCCGTCGACGGCATACCGCTCTCCCGCAACGGCTGCGACACCCGCAACGACCTGCTGGCCAGGGACGGCAAGAAGGTCGAGTTCCGGTCGGGGTCCGACTGCGTGGTCGCCTCCATGACGCTCAAGGACCCGTACACCGGCTCGACCATCGAGTGGCGCAAGCAGCAGGCCACCAAGGTCCAGATCGACCACGTCATGCCGCTGTCCTACGACTGGCAGATGGGCGCCGCCCGCTGGAACGAGGCCAAGCGGCAGCAGATCGCCAACGACCCGCTCAACCTGCTCCCGGTGGACGGCCCGGCCAACAACGCCAAGCGCGACTCGGGCCCCGCGACCTGGCTGCCGCCGTACAAGCCGGTCCGGTGCGCGTACGCGGTCCGGTTCGCCCAGGTCTCGCTGAAGTACCAACTCCCGGTCACCGCACCGGACAAGAAGATCATGCTGGAGCTGTGCGGCGGCTGACCGCGCGGGTGGGCGGAGCCCGCCGGTTGGGGCGCCCGCCGTGTCGGACCTGTGAAGGAACGGTGTACCGTACGGCGTCCGAATCCGTCGGGCGTCTGTGCGAACGGCCCCGGCCGTTGCGGGCGGGCGCGCCCGCGTCCCTCACGTAAGGAACAGAGCGTGGAGTCTGCTGTGCCCGTGGCCGCCGAGGTGGGCCCCCGTTCGGTGGTGGCGGTGGTGATGGCGGCGACGCCCCGCGTCCTGCTGGCCGCGGTGCCCGTGGTCACGCTCGGCATGCTGTCCTTCGTGCCGTCCCTCGTCGTCGCCGCGCGGCGACGACGGGCCTCCGACTGGCTGGTGTGCGCCGGGTTCACGGCTGCCAACGTGGCCTGGGTGATCTGGGCCGCCCTGACCCCGGCCGAGACACGGGGTGCGGAGTTCGCGGCGGATCTGCTGCTGGTGCTGCTCACCACGCTCGGGGCGGCGGCGCACGCCCTGTTCGCCGGGTCCGGGCGGCGCACGTCCGGCCCTGTCGCCGCGGGCGTCAAGTGAAGACCCGGCGCACCTGGCGGCGCGTCAGGCCGCAGCCGCCGGGAGGCCGGTCCGGGATGCGGCGGTTGCTCGACGGGTCGGCGGGACTCCTGCGTGGGCGACGGGGCGCTTGGGCGGGGGCCGGGGCGGTGCTCGTGGTCTGCGCCGTCGTCTCCGCGTGGCTGTTCGGCGGCGGCGACGAGGCCGCGAGTCCGCCGGACGCCAGGGCGCGGCAGTACCGCGACTTCGACGCCTGCCTGCTCACCGGGGAGGACGGCATAGCGGCCGGGACCCCCGCCGCCGTCTGGCAGGGCATGCAGCGCGCCTCCGGTGACAAGCGGATCCGGGTCACTCATGTCCCGGTCATGGGCGAGCAGTCGGCGGTGAACGCGCTGCCGCATCTGAACGGACTGATCCAGCGGGACTGCGAAGTCGTGCTGGCCACCGGCCCGGCCCAGACGGAGACCGTGCGCAAGGCGGCGAGCGGCCATCCCCGGGTGCGGTTCGTGGTCGTCGGACCCGCGACCGGGGGCCGGGACGGTGGGGCCGGCAACCTCACCGTGGTCGCGCCGGGCGACGGGCTGGCGGACGAGGTCGCCGAAGCTGTCCGTCGGGCCGTCAAGTCCGTACAGCAGTAGGCGATACGCCTGTATGAGCACAGTGAGATAAAGATCGCACAAGATCATTCGGGAATAAGTAGATCTTGTGCAAGTGAGTGGGGCAATCTCGCGAGGCCATATGTAGGTCTTGTGTAGAGAAAGCTGCCCCGATGCGTACTGGATGGCGAAGACCATCATCATTGTTCCCCCCGGGCCCGGTCGGGCGTCGCAGGGCGCGCGGTACGGCAATTGCCGTACTCGTGTCGTTCTCGTGCATGCTCACCACCGAGACGGCGTCCGCCACCGGCGAGTCCCTTCCGGCGCTCTCGATGCCCCAGGTGTCCCTGTCCGGTCTCTGGAAGTGGCTGGACGAGTCACCCCTGCACACCCCCGAGCAGCAGGGCGGCACCGCCCGCGGCAGGAGTCACACCGCCACCGCCGACCAGACGCGCAGCCGACTCGGCGTGGGTCACCGGGCGGGCAAGGGCAAGGGTGAACTCGGCGCCTACCGCCGGGCTGACGACCGCCCCGGCACGACTGTCACCGGCACCGCCGCCGGCGGCGCCAAGAGCTTCGACGCGAAGACCAGCGAGCGGAACGCGAAGAAGTCCACCGCCACCTCCGACTTCTACGTCAACAAGGACGGGTCGACCACGGTCCGGCACTACGCGAGCCGGACCAACTTCAAGGCCGACGACGGCACCTGGAAGCCGATCGACACCGAACTGACCCGCAACGCGGCGGACGGCAGGCTCCGGCAGAGCGCCAACTCGCTCGACGTCGAGTTCGCGCCCGACGCCACCGACCAGCAACTGGCCTCCG
Source organism: Streptomyces brevispora (assembly GCF_007829885.1). Taxonomy (NCBI): domain Bacteria; kingdom Bacillati; phylum Actinomycetota; class Actinomycetes; order Kitasatosporales; family Streptomycetaceae; genus Streptomyces; species Streptomyces brevispora. The sequence goes on along the minus strand of NZ_VIWW01000001.1, from coordinate 2,240,851 downwards.
TCGACTTCGGGTCGGGTCGCAGCATCGCGTACGCACTGCGCGGCGCGAGGAAGGCCACCCCCACGGTCGACGCCGACAACACGGCGACGTACAGCGATGTCCTGCCGGACACCGACCTGCTGCTCTCCCCGCTCGCCGACGGCCTCAAGGAGCGGCTGGTCCTGCGGTCGGCCGACGCGCCCAACTCCTGGCTGTTCCCCCTCGACCTCAAGGGCCTCACCCCGAGCGTCGCCGACAACGGCGACGTCCGCTTCACCGACGGGGACGGGGAGGTGACGGCCACCATCCCCCACGCCTTCATGGAGGACTCCAGGACCGACCCCCGCTCCGGGGACGCAGCGATGTCCCGGTCCCTGACCTACGAACTGACCACCGCCGACGGCAGGCCCGCCCTGAGGCTGACCGCCGACCGCGACTGGCTGGACGACCCCGCCCGGGCCTACCCGGTCACCGTCGACCCGACCATCGCCGCCGGCAACTCGACGTACGCGCAGAACACCATCGGCGGTGACCACTCCACCGAGAATCAGATCAAGGTCGGCAGCTACGACTCCGGCACCAACAAGGCGAACTCGTTCCTCCAGTTCTCCTCGCTGGGCACCACGCTCAAGGGCCAGCGGGTCTCAGCCGCCACCCTGAACGTGTACGCGATCTGGTCCGCGACCTGCACCGCCGAGCCGTTCTCGGTGAGCCCGGTGACCAAGTCCTGGACCCCGTCCGGTGTCACCTCGTACCCCGGCCCGGCGTACGGCGCCGCGATCGGCACCGCCACCGTCGCCCCAGGAGCCTCCTGCAGCAACAACGCGGGCGGTACCAACGATCTGAACGTCGGCGTGAAGATGCCGGTGAAGCTGTCCACCGGATGGTTCGACGGCGTCGCCACCGGCAGTGCCAACTACGGCCTGGCCCTGACCGCACCGACCGGTGACGGGCTGCACTGGAAGAAGTTCCACTCCGACAACAGCACCAAGGCGGCCTTCAGGCCCGCGCTGGATCTGACGTACACGCCCAACAAGGCGCCGCAGATCAACGCCCAGTACCCGCCGGAGAACCACCAGTCGAACACCCTCCAGCCGGAACTGCTCGTCTACGCGAGCGACGCCGACAAGTGGCCGATGCCGGCGCTCACGTACGCCTTCGAGGTGTACGACGCGGACACCGACAGCGCCACGCCCGTCGCCACCTCCGGCGTCATCACCAAGAGCAGCTGGAAGATACCCGCCGGCAAGCTCAAGTGGAGCAAGAACTACGCCTGGTACGTCAGCGTCACCGACGGATACGACTCGGTGATGTACTCGGCGAGCCGCTTCGCCACCGCCGTACCGCAGCCGCCGGTCACCTCGGGCCTCGCCCAGAACACCGACGGCCACGAGTTCGACCCGAGCGATGCCAACTACACCACCGAGGACACCGACGCCGAGGTCGAGGTCGTCGGCCCCTCGCTGTCCGTGGAGCGCTCGTACAACAGCCGTGACCCGCGCACGGACGGGGCCTTCGGCGCCGGCTGGGCGACGGTCACCGACATGACGGCCGCCGAGGTGAAGGACGGCTCCGGCACGATCACCAGCGTCGTGGTCACCTACCCGGGCGGCGAGCAGGTCGCCTTCGGCCGCAACGGCGACGGCACGTTCGTGCCGCCGATGGGCCGGTACGCACGGCTGGCACCGGCCGCGTCGGGCGGCGGTTACACGCTGACCGACAAGGACTTCACCGCCTACAGCTTCCAGCAGGCGGTGACGGGACGGGCCGGCACGTTCGCGATTTCCTCGATCAAGGACTACGCGAACCGTGCGGAGACCTTCACCTACACCGGCGGCAAGCTCAGCAAGGTCACCAACACCACCTCCAACCGGTCGCTGGCCTTCGCCTGGCAGACACCGGCCGGGGCCACCGCGCCGCACGTGGCCACGGTGACCACCGACGCCGCCAAGGCGGGCGATGCGAGCACCGCCCAGGTCTGGAGTTACGGCTACACCGGTGACCAGCTCACCAAGGTCTGTCCGCCCGCCGACGCCACCAAGTGCACGGTCTACGGCTATGCGACGGGCAACCACTACCGCACCACCGTCATGGACGCTGACCCGTTCGCGTACTGGCGGCTCGGGGAGACCAGCGGTTCGGTCGCCACCGACACGATCGACCTCAACCAGGGCAAGTTCAACGGCCTCTACCGCAACGTGAGCCTCGGCGGTACGGGCCCGTTGACTGGCTCCACGCAGAAGGCCGCCACCTTCAACGGCACCACGTCGTACGTCGAGATACCCAGCGCCCCCGGCGCGACGCCCTCGTACACGACGGTTTCGCTCTGGTTCAAGACCACGAAGGCGGGCGGTGTCCTCTTCTACTACGGGGACAAGCCGCTCAGCGACGCCGACCCGGTCGCGAACACGAAGAAGAACACCCCTGCCGTGTACGTCGGCACGGACGGCAAGCTCCGCGGCTGCCTCGCCATGTCACCGGGGTGCATGACCACGACGGCCTCCACGGCCACCGTCACCGACGGCAAGTGGCACAACGTCGCCCTCACCGGCGCGGCCACCACCCAGACGCTCTACCTCGACGGTGCCAAGCAGGGCAGTCTCGCCGGCACCATCAACGACTGGGAGCAGCCCTACATCTCCTTCGGCGCCGGGGTGAACACCGACGGCTGGCCCGCCATGAACGCCTCCGACAAACTGGGGCACTACACCGGGCAGCTCGCCGAGGTCGCCGTCTACACCGAAGCGCTCGACCCGTCGGTCATCACCGCGCAGTACCAGGCGGCCAACCGGTCCGCAGGTCTGCTCAACAAGATCACCACGCCGAACGGCAAGACGCAGTCCGCCGTCACCTACGGCACCACGGACGACCTGGTCCTCCAGGCCACGGACGGCGACGGCGGCACCTGGAAGCTGAACCCGGCCACGGTCACCGGTTCGTCCCAGGTCTACCGCTCAGCGGTGATGGGCTCGGCCCCGGCCGGATACTGGCGCCTGGACGACACCCAGGGCGCCGCGCAGGCCGCCAACGAACTGCACTCCGGCTTCGGTACGTACAACAGCGTCACCCAGGGCGTGGCGGGGCCGTTCGGCGCCGGTGACGTCACGGCGGCGCAGTTCAACGGCACCACCTCGTACGCGGAGGTCCCGTACGCGTCCTGGCACGGGAAGGGCGACCGTTCCGTCGAGCTGTGGTTCAAGACCGCCAAGCCCGGTGTGCTGGTCGCCGACCAGGCAAAGGCCGTGAACGACGCGGCCGGTGCGAGTGGTCCCATCAACCCCGTCCTGTACGTCGGTGCCGACGGAAAGCTCCGCGGGCACTGGTACAGCGTGTCCGGTTCGGCCGCCACGGACTTCGGGTCCAAGGCCAAGGTCGACAACAACGCCTGGCACCACGCGGTGCTCTCCGCGACCGGCACCAAGCAGACCCTGTACGTGGACGGCGTCAAGCAGGCCGACTTCACCGGGGCGCCCAACGACCAGACGAACACCCGGACCTTCATCGGTGCGGGCTTCGCCAAGGGCTGGAACAACGCCCCCGCCGACGTCAGCTACTTCACCGGCTCCATCGCCGAGGTCGCCGCGCACGCGGGCGGGCTCACCGAGGAGCAGGTCGAGCAGCACTGGTCCGCGTACAAGGCCTCCGCGGGCGTCGCCCCGGTGCGGACGGTGAAGCTCACCGATCCCACGGAGAAGACGCTGACGTACGTGTACGACGCGGAGATGGGCAACCGGCTGCTCACCGCGATCGACACCAACGGCAAGCGGACCACGTACGGCTACGACACGGCGGGCTTCCTGCACACCGTGACCGACGCCAACGGCAACCGGTCGGTCACCGGCCATGACATCCGCGGCAACACGGTCTCCCAGACCATGTGCCAGGACACCGCGGCCGGCAAGTGCGCCACCGACTACTACACGTACTACCCGGACTCGACCAGCGCGTTCCCGCCGATGGACCCGCGCAACGACCTGGTGCTCACCGAGCGCGACGGCCGTTCCTCGGGGCCGGCGGACAACACCTACCTGACCAGCTACGTCTACGACGCGGCGGGCAACCTCACCGCGGTGACGACGCCGCCGGTGCCGGGCCATCCGGGCGGTCGGACCGCCACCACCACGTACACGACCGCCGCCACCCCGGCGGCCGGGGGCGGCACCGCGAAAGCGCCCGCGGGGCTGGTCGCCGAAGTGGTCACTCCCGGCGGCAGGAGGACCGCGTACTCCTACTTCGCCAGCGGTGATCTCGCCGAGGTGACCGACGCCAACGGTGCCAAGGAGACGAGCACCTACGACAGCCTCGGCCGTCAGCTGACCAGGACGGAGGTGTCCGACGCCCAGCCGGGCGGTCTCACCACGACGCTGACGTACGACAAGGACGACCAGGTCGTCACCGAGACCGACCCGCCGGTCACCAACCGGGTCACCGGCGCAGTCCACACCGGGCGGACGACCACGGTGTACGACGCCGACGGCAACGTCTCCTCGCAGACGGTCGCCGACCTGACCGGAGGTGACGCGTCCCGCGCCACCTCGATCACGTACGACGCGTACAACCGCATGGCGTCGAGGACCGATCCGGGCGGCGACACCACGTCGTTCGAGTACGACGTGTACGGCAACAAGGTCAAGGAGACCGACCCGGCCGGCAACGTCAACACGTACACCTTCGACGGCGAGGGCAGGCCCCTCACCACCAACCTGCTGAACTACACGGGCGACCCGGCGAACCCCTCGCCGGCCACGACCCTCGTGCAGGAGTCCCGGGCCTACGACCCGGCTGGCAGGCTCGCGTCGATCGCCGACGCGATGGGGCACGTTACCGCGTACACGTACACCGACGACGGGCTCGCCGCCTCGGTGACGCGCAAGGACCCGGCCAACGGCCTCTCCTTCACCGAGGAGGCCAACACCTACGACGCGGCCGGCAACCTGATCAAGCAGGTCACCAACGATGGCCAGACCGTCTCCACGTTCACCGTGGACGCGTCCGACCGCACCACGTCGTCGGTCCTGGACCCGGGCGGGCTCGCCCGGACCACGAAGGTGAGCTACGACCCGGACGACAACGTCGTGTCGGAGAGCGACCTCGACCCGGCCAACGGCCGTACCAGCACCGAGGACACCCTCTACGACAAACTGGGCAACGTCACCGGATCCACCCTCCACGACGGCACCACCGCACCGGTGGCCCGCTGGAAACTGGCCGAGACCAGTGGCGCTTCGGCCGCTGACTCGTCCGGCGGGAACCGGACCGTCACCTTCGGCAGCGGAGTCACCCACTCCACCGAGCACGGTGGCGCCGCCGTCTTCGACGGCACGGCGAACGCCTACGGCCAGACGCAGGGCGCGGTGGTCAACACGGGCGGCTCCTTCACCGTCTCCACGTGGGTCAAGCTGAACTCCACCGCGGCCAACAACACCTTCCTGGCCCAGGCCGGGAAATCCGCCAGCGGTTTCCAGCTGTACTACTCCACGGCGTACGGCTGGACGTTCAACCGGCACAGCGCGGACATGTCGGGACCGGTCATCGTACGGGCCAGCTCCGGCACCGCCGCGGTGACCACGGGTACCTGGACCCATCTGACCGGTGTGTACGACCAGGAAGCGGCTCAGATCCGCTTGTACGTCAACGGCGTCCAGGCCGGCACCTCGACGGCGTTCGCCACCCCCTGGGATGCCACGGGCCCGCTCCAGATCGGCCGCAGGGTCGCCGACAAGGAGAACACCAACGGCGCGCTCAGCGACATTCAGGTCTACGGTGAGGCGCTGACCGCGTCCCAGGTGACCGCGCTCAAGGGCGGCACCCTGCCGGCGGCGGGCAGTTCCGTCCGCACCAGCAGCTGGAAGCTGGACCAGCGCGGCCTGCCGCTGGCGATGACCGACGAGAACGGTGTCACGACCGACTACGGCTACGACGAGGCCGGTCAGCAGACCAGCGTCACCGAGCCCGCCGTCAGCAGTGAGACCGGGGGCGGCACCCCGGTGAGCGTGCGGCCGGTCTCGATGACCGGCTACAACACGTTCGGCGAGGACACCGAGTCCTCCGACCCGCTCGGCAACGTGGTGACGACGGCGTACGACGCCGAGGGCCAGGAGTCCTCGACGACGATGCCGAACTACACCCCGCCGGGCGCCTCGGCCCCGATCACGGCGGCGACCTGGAACGAGTACAACAAGCTCGGTCAGGTCACCGCAGAGGTCGACCCGCTGGGCAAGCGCACCGAGTACACCTACACCCAGCTCGGCGACCTGGCCTCGGTCCGGGAACCCGGTGGGGCGACGACGCGCTACACGTACACCGCCAACGGCGACCAGCTGTCGGCCGTACGGCCCGGCGGCGCCCGCCAGGAGACCACCTGGGACTACCTGGGACGCCCGGTCACGGACACCGACATCGTGCGCCAGCCGACCGAGCGGGCGTACACCTCCATCAACGAGTACAAGGCCCCGGGAGGTGAACTCTCCCGGACGGTCAGCCCGACCGGGGTGAGCGAGTCCTACAAGTACAACGTCCTCGGCGAGACGACCGAGGTGACCGACTCCGCGGGCGCCACCAGCCGCTTCACGTACGACATGGACGGCCGCCCGCTCACGTCGGTGGACGCCGACGGCACCAGTACCGCCAACACCTACGACGGCTACGGCCAGCTGACCGCCACGAAGGACCTGGACGCGACGGGCAAGGTGCTGCGCACCAGCAGCTCCACCTACGACCGTGCGGGCAACCCGACGTCGGTGACCGACTACCGGGGCCACACCGTCACGCTCACCAGTGACGCGACGGGCCTGATCACCAAGGCGGTCCAGCCGGTCTCGGCGACCGAGTCGATCACCACGACCTTCGGCTACGACGCGGCGGGCAACCGCACGCGCTTCACCGACGGGCGCGGCAACGCCTTCCTCACCACGTACAACGCGTGGGGCATGGCGGAGAAGGAGATCGAACCGTCCACCCCGGCCCATCCGGACCTCGTGGACCGCACGTTCACGATGGTCTACGACGCCGCGGGCCGTCCCAGCGAGCAGCGCTCCCCGGGCGGGACCGTCGTCAGCAACGAGTACGACGACCGGAGCCGGCTGGTCCGCCAGCACGGCACGGGAGCGGAGGCGGAGACCACCGACCACACCTACACCTATGACCAGGACGACCAGGTCACCTCGGTGACGGGTGCGGGCGAGGAGAAGGACACCTTCTCCTACGACGACCGCGGTCTGCTCCTCTCCGCCAACGGCCCGTCCGGGACCTCGTCCTTCGCCTACGACGGCAACGGGGCGATGACCTCGCGCAAGGACGCGTCGGGCACATCGACCTTCGGGTACGACACGGCGGGCCGGCTGAAGACGGCCGTGGACGGGGCGTCCGGCACGTCGATGACGTACGGGTACGACATCGAGTCCAACGTGACGTCGATCGACTACGGCCAGGGGAAGGGGAAACGGGCCTTCTCCTACGACTCCCTGGGGCAGCTGACCACCGACAGGCTGACTTCGCCGACCGGCAAGTCGCTGGCGTCGTTCTCCTACGGCTACGACCTGAACGGCAACGAGACGTCGAAGGCGACGGCCGGTGTCGCCGGGGCGGGCACGAACACGTACACCTACGACTGGGCGAACCGCCTGTCGTCCTGGAACAACGGGAGTGCGACCGAGCAGTACGGCTATGACGCGTCCGGCAACCGGACCCGTGTGGGCGGTGACACCTACACCTACGACGCCCGTAACCGCCTCACCTCGGACGGGCAGAGCACGTACAGGTACACCGCGCGCGGCACGATGAGTTCGGTCACCGACGAGGCCGGGGTGCAGACGTCGGTGAAGGCGGACGCCTTCAACCGGGTGATCAGCGAGGGTGATCGGACGTACTCGTACGACGGTCTGGACCGGACGCTCAAGGCGACGGATGCCCAGGGCGGTTCGGTGTACGACTTCGCGTACAGCGGGGCCGGGAACGACGTGGCGTCCGACGGCGGTACGGCCTACAGCCGCAACGTCGACGGTTCGCTGCTCGGCATCAAGTCGGCGATCGGCTCGGTGCTCGCGCTGACCGACATCCACGACGACGTGGTGGGTCAGTTCACCGCGGGCGGCGAGGCGTTGTCCGGGTCGACGACGTACTCCCCGTTCGGGAAGGTCGAGCAGTCCGAGGGCATGGTGGGCCGTCTCGGCTACCAGTCGGGGTGGACGGATCCGGAGACCGCCAAGGTCAATATGGCGGCGCGCTGGTACTCGCCGGAGACCGGCCAGTTCAACAGCCGCGACACGGTGGGCATGAACCCGCTGCCGACATCGGTGTCCGCGAACCGTTACGCGTACGCGGACCAGAACCCGATGACGGCGACGGACCCGACGGGTCACTGGCCGAGCTTCGTCGACAAGGCCATCAAGAAGGTCAAGAAGAAGGTCAAGAAGGTCGTCAAGACGGCCTGGAAGAAGACCAAGACGGCCGTCAAGAAGGTCGCGAAGAAGGTCAAGGCCGCCGCGAAGAAGGTGAAGAAGGCGGTCAAGAAGGTCGTCAAGAAGGCGACGCATGTGGTGCGCAAGGCCGTGCACTATGTGGCGGACAGTGTCAAAAAGGTCAAGAGATACGTCAAACGCACGTACAAGCGTGTGAAGAAATACGTCCACAAGGTCGTCAAGCAGGTCAAGAAGACGGTCCACAAGGTGGCCAAGGCCGCCGTGCATGTGGCGAAGAAGGTGGTGAAGGCTGCCAAGAAGGTCGGCAAGGCCGTCAAGAAGGCGGCGAAGGCGACAGCCAACTTCGTGAAGCAACACGCGTCGACGATCGCGGCGGTGGCCACCGGTCTGGCGGTCTTCGCGGGTTGCACGGCGGCGACGTGGGGTGTCGGAGCGGTCGGTTGCGGCATCCTCGCGGGTGCCGCCGCCAACGCGGTCGGCTACGCCTTGAGCGACGGTCCCAAGTCCCTGGCCGGTTTCGCGACCGCGGTCGGCGTGGGAGCCGTGACCGGCGCCCTCGGCGGCGCGGCCGGTGCCCAGGTGTCGGGTGCGGTGGGCCGTCTGCTCGCCAATGTCGGCGGCAAGGCGCTGAACGGTGCGGCGATGGGCGCTGCGGGCGGCGCGGCGGAAGGCGCGGTCGGTTACGGCGTCTCCTGCGTGACCAGCGAGGAAGGCTGCAGCGTCTCCGGCGCGGCGAAGGCCTCGGCGGTGGGCGCGGTGACCGGTGGGGTGTTCGGCGCGGCGGCGAGCAGGTTCGGCCGCAAGGGCTGCACCCCGCACAGCTTCACCGGTGCGACTCCGGTGCTGCTGGCGAACGCCACGACCAAGCCGATCTCCGAGATCAAGGTCGGGGACTACGTCCTGACGGCCGAACCCGGCAAGAAGAAGCAGGAGAAGCACAAGGTCAAGGCGGTCATCGTCACTAAGACGGACCGCGAGTTCGTGGACGTGGTCGTGTCCACGAAGTCCGGCCCGAAGGCGATCCAGACCACCAAGCACCACCAGTTCTACGAGTCCACCAAGGACGCCTGGACCCAGGCGGCCGACCTCAAGGCCGGCCAGAAACTCCAGAACGACACCGGCGGGCCCACGGTGGTGATCGACACCAAGGCCTACACCGCCAGCCGCACGACGTACGACCTCAGCATCGACGGCCTCCACACGTACTACGTGGTGGCGGGGTCAATCCCTGTCCTGGTTCACAACAACAACGCGGGCGCACCACAAGCCTGTCAGCTTCCGCTGTTCGTGCTGCGAGACGGAGAAGTCGCTTCGCCGAGCAAGATGGCTGCGAGTCGTGGCGGACCGACGGCGAAGAAGAACGTCCCCAGTTCGATTCGAGATGCGATGGTTGCCAAAGCGCAGGCAGAGGGTGACGGTACTCTGCAGTGCTGGCGTTGCGGAATGACAACCACCAACCCGGACAACGTCCAGATAGGCCATGTCAACGTGCCCAGGAGTAAGGGCGGCAACCTGGAGCCGGAGAACCTGTGTATAGAGGGCGCAGCGTGCAATAGCAGCGCCCAGAACCGAGGTGCTCCCTCCAAGGGGAAGTCATGTGCTGAGAGAGGAGGCTGTGGTGCCGGCTTCAGAAGATGGGACTAACCGCAGTAGCTTCGCTGGGATTCCACTCAAGGTGGAGTCCCAGCACGGGGCCACTGCCGATGAAGTGGTGGCTGTCACCCCAGTGAGCGATGGTCACTACCTTGTCTGTCTGTCACCTGGATTCTTCAGGGGCATCGCAGCTGGTGATGTGATCGCGTACGACGAGCGCAGCAAAAGCGCGAAGGTAGTCGAGCGGGGTGGGAACGTCGCCGTCCAAGTGTTTCACGCGGGAATTCCTGGCGATGTCATCGAATTTCTTAAGGAGAAAGCGACGGAGATCGGAGGACGGGTCGATGGTGAGCTCGATTCGCTCGTGGTTCTGACGTTTCCGGTCAAGGTCGGCTTTCCAGCGATCGAGTCACTCCTGGCCGCGCTTCCCGAGGCTGGGGTGGAGTGGGAGTATGGAAACGTGTTTGACGAGCGGGGAGAGCCTCTTGCCTGGTGGGAGGACACAACCTGACGCATGAGGCGTCGGAGGAGACGGTGATTTCAGGGCTGCTCCTTTAGCTCTGATACCGGCTTTCCAGGGACGTGGCCGCTGCGTCGGCCACGTCCGCCCTTGGGCCTGCCACACAGGACTCCAGGAACGTGTGGACTCGTTCACCGGGCCATTCTGTGGCCGCTACTGCGGCCCAGAAGCGTAGTCCGTCATAGGGATCCAGCGGATCGAGGAAGTCCAGGACGCGGTCGACGGTCCCGGCGTCCAGGACCGCGCGCAGTGCAGCGACGGCGCGCAGGGCACCGTCGACAAGCGATGGATCTCCACGATCCAGACACCATTCCAGTGGGGCTGCGAAACCTTCTTGAGGGCTTCGCAGCCTCACGATTGAGTCACCCAGGGCCAGGTGCAGTGCGGTGTCGTCCGTGGGTTGCTTGGCCAGTTCAGCCAGGAACCCGACGGCGGGCCGGTAACCGCATGCCCCAAGAGCCATGATCATTTCATACTGGGTTTCCCAGGTGCGGCGGTCGCCGATTTCGCCTTGGAGCGAGTGGAGCAGCGCAGGGCCCGCCGTTTCGTCCGCCAGTTTACGTAGTCGCTTCGCGGCCGAACGACGTTTCGCCGATGCTCTGTCGCTCAGCTGAATGATCGCGTTTTCCAAGGTCAGTGCCATCGTCCGTCCTCCTGAGGGCCCTCGCCAGTGCGTCAAACGCTAGACGATGTGGAAAACAGCGACCAACTGGCTGCCCTCTGCCGGCCCCCGCCCGGACCCATCCGTTCAGCACTCCCTGCACGGTGCCGCGGTGAGTGCCGCGCGTCGCGTCTGCCGCCTGGCCCTCGGCAGGGCCGCGCGATGATCTCCCGGTAGGTGTCGTGGGACAGGTGCCGGCCGCGGTGCCGTAGCACTCAGTTCTACGGTTCGGCGAAGTCCTCACAGTCATGAGCACGCCACGCACGTGGGGCCGATCTGCAAAGCCGTCAAGGCAGGCGAAACGGTGCAGTACTCGACAACACCTGTCTGCGCACCCGGCGGAAATCCGATTCCCATCGCGCCGAAGTTCTCGGCTCACGGGAACAGGGGGTTCGAGCTCAGCGGGTGGTTCGAAAATCCGGCCTCGGGGGTGCGAACCGGCCGGTGACGAACTGCCGTAACTACGCATGAATCCGGGGGACCACAGGCAGTAGCCTCTGGTCCCCCGGTCGTTCAAGGAGACGTATGTCCCGCACCACCCCCTCACGTCCGATCGACATCGAGAGGGTCTTCCCGGACCTCGCCGTTTATCGCCGCACTGCGACGCGACTGCACCCACGCCCGGGAGCGCCAGAGGCCGGAGACAGCTCAGTGGGCGGGCTGCTCCTCTGGCCGGCGGATGAGCTGTGGCCTGTCTGTAGGGAGCGGCACCGGCGGGGGTACGGGGAGCGGACGGCGGACGTGCGGCTGCGCCGTCGCATCCTCGCCGAGGCGTGGAGCCGGGTTCCCGCTCCGGGGCAGCGTCCTGGCCCCACGGACGAGGAGGGCGACCTGCTCCGATCACTCAAGCGTGGGCGCCATGCCCCCTCGCTCGGAGACACGGACCCGACTCCCCTCCTTGCGGTGGCCCAGTTGTTCCGGCGGGACGTACTCGACCTCGGCGGGCCGACCGATCACGATCTGCTTCAGATCCTGTGGTGCCCGTTCGATGGGCATCACGGCCGCCATGAGCCCGCTGTCACTCTGGTCTGGCGCCGGTCTTCCGAGGCCGGTGGCGTCCTGGCCGTTCAGCCGGAACCCGAAGTGGTCGGCTCCGAGGGATACGTGCCCGCGTCGTGCACGCTCGACCCCGAGCAGGTCGTCGAGCATCCGGACATCGAGGTGCTCCCGGACGGCCTGCGGGAGCGCATCGACGCGTGGGAGGGCGACGAGGAAGACCTGGACGAGGACTCGGTCCTCTACCGGTCGGATCTGTCGGTCGCGCCGGGCTGGAAGGCCGGAGGGTTCGCATCCTGGCACGGGACGGGCCGCGCCGACGTGCTCTGCTCGTGCGGGGCTCGGACGGACCTTCTGGTGACGGTGGCGAGCAAGGAGTGGGACGGCGGCAGCCGCAGCTGGATTCCGTCGGAGGACCGGGCGGCGTCGCAGGATATGGACGCCAACACGCCCACCCAAGTCACCGTGGGCCGCTGGGGCTCCATGAACGTCTTCCTCTGCCAGGCGGACTTCACACACCCGCCGCAGCTCAGCCTCCAGGGCTGAGATCCGCCGCACGTGTCGAAGCGGCTGCCTGGTCTGTGTGAGGCAGCGAGCGGTCGGTGTGGGAGCCGTGACCGGCGCCCTCGGCGGCGCGGTCGGCGGCGCGGCGTCGGGTGCGGTGGGCCGTCTGCTCGCCGGTGTCGGCGGCAAGGCGCTGAACGGTGCGGCGATGGGCGCTGCGGAAGGCGCGGTCGGTTACGGCGTCTCCTGCGTGACCAGTGAGGAAGGGTGCAGCGCCAGCGGCGCGGCGAAGGCCACGGCGGTGGGCGCGGCAACGGGTGGTGTGTTCGGCGCGGCGGCCAGCAAGTTCGGCCGCAAGTCGACGGCGAAGCAGGAGCCGGACGGCCAGCCGTCCTCTCCGGGTGGCAGCTGCCGCGTTCGCGTTCCTCACAGCTTCACCGGCCTGACCGGGGTGCTGCTGGCGAACGGCACGACCAAGCCGATCTCCGAGGTGAAGGTCGGGGACTACGTCCTGACGGCCGAACCGGGCAAGAAGAAGCAGGAGAAGCACAAGGTCAAGGAGGTCTTCGTCACCAAGACGGACCGTGGCTACGTCGATGTCGTCGTTGACACGAAGTCCGGCCGAAAGACGATCCAGACCACCAAGCACCACCAGTTCTACGAAGCCACCAAGAACGCCTGGACCCAGGCCGCCAACCTCAAGGCCGGCCAGAAGCTCCAGAACGACACCGGCGGCCCCACGGTGGTGATCGACACCAAGGCCTACACTGCAACCCTCGCGACGTACGACCTCAGCATCGAGGGCTTGCACACGTACTATGTGCTGGCGGGGGCAACTCCGATCCTCGTTCACAATTGCGGTGGAGCCGTTCAGGGCCACCCGACGACATGCGATTGCGCCAATGGCGGGATACCCAAGGTGCGCAACGGCAAGCTCGCCGGAGACGTCCATCCGAAGACGAATGTTCCATTCGACGCCAATGGATTCCCGGATTTCTCTGGGTGGCGACACCCGCAGGTGCCGGATGTTCGAATTCAGCTCACCGGCAGCAGATCGAAGGACTTCAGGCTAGCCAATCAGGCCGCAGGGTTGCCTTCCACTCCGCAGGGCTACACGTGGCATCATCATCAGGACCCTGGGCTTATGCAGCTCATCCAGAGGCAGGCACATGCCGACACCGGGCATACCGGAGGATTCTGATGGCAGAACTATTCGAAGATAGCGACTACTACACGGGGCCTGCGCTCGATGACGACATGATTCGTCGAGCGGAGGAGAATCTCGGCGTCCGCCTGCCCCGCAGCTACGTCGACGTACTGCTCCTACGGAACGGCGGAACCCCGCGAAATCTCTGCTATCCCACACTGTTTCCGACATCCTGGGCTGACGATCATTTCGAGATCAGTGGGATTCGGGGAATCGGGGGGACGTGGGGTATCGACTCATCATCCGGCAGGGGAAGCTCCTACTTGATCTCCGAGTGGAAGTATCCAGATATCGGTGTAGTGATTTGCGATACGCCTTCCGCAGGCCACGACACCGTAATGCTCGACTATTCCGAGTGTGGTCCCGAGGGTGAACCTGCCGTCGCATACATCGATGAAGACCGAATCCCTCGGCGAGTAGCTCAGTCGTTTGGCGAGTTCCTCGCGCGGCTTGTTCCTTGCGGTTCGATTAATTAGGTCCGGCATGATCTAGTCGCAGGGACCTGGTAGGCAGATTCATTCAGCCGCGCATTTAAGGGCCCCCTCCGCAATTCTGTTGCGGAGGGGGCCCTTGGTGTTTTGACGGCAACGCTGACGGCAACGTCAGCGGACGGCGGCTGTGGCGGGTGGGTTATCGGGGCCGTCGGAGCTCAGGTTGAGGACGCTGCCCAGGGTGTCGATGGCTTGGCGTTGGAGGCGGAGTCGGACGTGGGCGTAGACGCCGGCGGTGACGCCGATGTGGGCGTGCCCGAGAAGCTCCTTGATGACGACGAGGTCGATGCCCTGCTCCAGGAGCAACGTCGCCGTGGAGTGCCGTAGGTCGTGGAAGCGGATGCGGCGCAGCCCGGCGCGGCTGAGGAATGCCGCGAAGCGGCGGGTCATGTTGGCTGGGTCCAAGGGGCCACCTGTCGGAGTGGTGAAGACGAGACCGCTCTCCCTCCAAGCCACCCCGGCCGTGTTGCGCTCTCCTTCCTGTCGTTCCTGGTGGCCACGCAGCGAGTGGACGCACTCGGTCGGCAGGGCGATGCGGCGTTCGGATGCTCGGGTCTTGGTGGGAAGGACGGTCAGACCGCCGGTTCGGGTCCGTTGGAGTGAGCGGCGGATGCTGGCGGTGCCTGAGCCAAGGTCGAGGTCTTCCCAGTGGAGGCCGAGGAGTTCGCCCTTGCGGAGTCCGGTGTGGAGGGCGAGTTCGAACAGGGCGTGCAGCCGGTGGCCGCGCACGGTGGTGAGGAACTGGCGGGCTTCGTCGGCGGTGAGGGGTTCGAAGCGCCGGGGCCGTGGGGTGCCGGTGCGGACGTTGCGGGCGACGTTGCGCGGGATCTCCTCCTCGCGGACGGCGTGCTCCAGGGCGGACTTGAGTACAGAGTGGACGTAGGTGAGCGTCAGCGGAGAGAGCAGCTTGGAGCAGCACTGGCCGATAGCGCAGCAGCAGGGCTGGTCGCGCCGGGCGTCGATGCCGCGTGTGCAGCACTGGCAGGTGGTGCGGAGTTGGTTGAGCCAGGTGCGGACGTCCTTGGCGGTGAGCTTGGTGAGCTTCTTCCTGCCCAGGCCGGGTATGAGGTAGCGGTCGACGCAGGCGGTGTAGCGGGTGTGGGTTGTCTCGCGAAGATGGTGGACGGCGACGCTCTCCAGCCAATACGCCAGGTATGCCGCGAGGCTGCCTTGGGCGGTGACGACGGGGACGCCGCGGTTGCTGGCGGCGATCTTCTCGGTCAGCTTGGCCAGCGCCTCCGTGCGCGAGTTGCCGTAGACGCGGATGCGCTTGCGGGTGTTGCCGGGGGCGAGGACGTATCCGGCGGCTTCCCAGCGGCGGTCTTTTCGCTGGTAGACGGTTCCGTCGCCGTTGGCGCGGGTGCGGCGGGAGGCGGCGGTGTCGCGGGGTGTGATCATCAGGCGGCGGCTTCCTGGTCGAGGCGGGTACGGATGAAGTCGGTGAGGGCGTGGGCGGGGATCCGGCGGGCTCGGCCGAGGGTGAGGGAGGTGAGCTGACGAGAGCGGATGAGGTCGTAGACGGCGGTGCGGCCGAGTTGGAGGCGTTCCATGACCTGGGGGACGGTGAGGAGTTCCGTGCCGGCGGTCACGTAACGGCCCCCGTCCAGAAGGCACCGGTCGGCCGATCAGTGGAGTAACCGGCGCGGCCACCAAGACCGTCCGAGCCTCGGGTTTGGGTCAGTTGCTTGGGCCGGGCCTCCCGTTTCGCGGCCAGGAGGTCGGCGAGATGTTCGAGTTCGGGCAGGAGGCCGGTTCCGGCGTACTGCCAGTGGGAGATGACCAGCGTGGTGTCCGTGTCCACGTGCTGACCGGCGATGTTGCGGTGACCGGCTGCCAGGTCGGTGGAGTGTTCGGCGCGGTCATCGACCGGACTGCTGTCCGTCTGGTTGGTCTGCGGCTCAGCCGGCACGGGGGCTGGGGTCTGGGCGTCGGGCCGACCAAGGCGCCAGGCGGTGCGTTCGGCTCGGAGGTGGGCGAGGGTGGTGGAGTAGTGGCGGGTGCGGGTGGAGAAGTGGCCTCGGAAGCCGAGCATGTGGGCCCATTGGCGTAGGCGGAGGTGGGTGTGCCGGCGTTTGGTGGCGAGGTGCCAGGCGGTGTGGATCATGCGGCGGGCGTGGTCGGTGATGTCGTGGCCGGTGAGTTCGGCGAGGAGGCGGAGGCGGTGGTCGAGGGTGCCGGTGGTGGTCTCGGCGCCCTTGGTGGCGTACTTGGCGATGTAGCCGGCGATGTGCCGGTCGGTGACCGGGCCGCCGCCGGTGAAGTCCGTACTGCGGATCGCCCGGACGTCGATCTGCTGCCCGAACCGGAACACCAACCGATCGCTGCGGACGGCCTCCCGGGCCCCGGGCGTGTTCGCGGCGGGCTGCTGAGGCTGGCCCTCGTGCACGACGCGGGTACGTGTGGCGGCGGCGCGGACGGCGTGGTCGAGGAGCTGGACGGTGGCCCAGGCGGGCGGGGTGCTCCCGGGGCCGGTGGGTCCGTCGAGGCGGATGACAGCGTGGAAGTGGACCTGGCCGCGTTTCTGGTATTCGGCGACCTTGGCGTAGGAGAGCGTGGCGTGGTCCCGCAAAACACGCTGCGTCAGCCCCGCCGCCTTCGCGATCTCCCGCCGCAGATGTGTGGTGAAGCGGGCCCACAGGGCCGGGGCATGCGCGTTCCACAGCACCGCGCCCGCGTAGTCGTACCGCTCGGGGTCGAGAGGCGTGCCCAGCAGCCGGTCGTCGTCAGAGTGGATGTGGCCGCAGTGGCAGGGGCCGGTGTCGGGCTGGTTGTGGACGGGGCCGAAGCCGGGTGCGGTGAGGGTGGCGAAGACGCGGGGGTGGGCGGCGACGCTGGTGGGGACGGTCTTGCCGCCGCGCAGGCCGGCGGTGATGAGTTGGTAGGTGTCGTAGCGGTAGACGGTGGAGCAGGCGGGGCATCGGGTGGCGCGGCGGTTGCCGCAGCGGACCAGCAGTTCGCCCGCCGGGAGTCGGCTGGAGTCGAAGTGGTCGAGGATCTCGCCGGTCGCGCTGTCGAGTCGGGTGCGGTGCCCGGTGAGGCGGATCGGGTGCGCGCAGCCACCGAGTCCGGCTATCTGGTGTGCGAGGGGTGCGAGTTGGCCGGCGACGGCTAGCTTCGTCAGCTTGGCGGTGAGCCTGGCGCGGCGCTCCAGCGGCGACCTCCCTGCTGCCGTCGAGATGGTGGCGTTCGCCGGGCAGGTCGGTGCCGTGAACCCCGACGGCAACGGAGGAATGGAGGCTGGAACGGTCGCGGGGTACGGGAGCGGAAGCTGTGCGGGCATGCGGAAGGGGCCTTTCGGCGAGTACGCGGAAGCGATACGGCGCGGGTGCGATGCGGGCAGGCCGACGTTGTCGGCTCACAGGGGAACGGGGTGCCTCGATGCTGGGCGCGAGGGCCGGACCAGCGGGGGCTGGTCGGCGGGGCACGGTGGTGATCACCGGCGGGTGCGTGACGTTAACATCGCCTCACAGGCGCATTCAAGTGCATCCCTCCTGATTCCTTTCTGGTGGGTGGTGGGACGCGGGTAGTGTGGGGCCGGTTTCCCGGTTTGGAACGGCCGGATTTCGCTGGTAAAGGGCACGGAGAAGTGGGGTGGCGGGGCGTGGTGGTGAGGCGGCGCGGGCGCAGGCCGGCGGGCAGCGGGGTGCCACTGACGTTCGAGGTCATCGCTGAGGCTGTGCGTGAGCGGATCCGCTCGGGTGGGCTGCGGCCGGGTGACGCGTTGCCGACACAAGCCGTGCTGATGCGCGAGTTCGGGGCGTCGAGCCTGACCGTGCAGAAGGCCATGACCCTGCTGAAACAAGAGGGGTGGGCGGTCTCCCGTCCTGGCAAGGGCGCCTTCGTCGCCCACCACGACCACCCCGACGGTGCCGATGACCTCGACGGCCCGGAGACGACCGCACCCGCCGTCGTGGCAACGGCCCGCGTCGAGGCGCTGGAACGGGCACTGGCCGACGCCGTCGAGCAGATCGCCGACCTTCGTGGCCGCATCGAAGCCCTGGAGACGCGCAGCGGCACGCGGGACCGCTGACCCACCGCGCCGGGCGGCCCGGGAGTCCCATGAGCGTGCGTTCAGATTTTCTCTACGAGGTTCAAGGCGGCCCCCGCCCGCCAAGGCTGGCCGCCGTTGCCGACAAGCCCCGCCGTCTGCTCCCGCGATCAGGCGCTACTGGAGGCACCGAGCCGACCGGGCAGCCGGGCTGCGCGAGCGGCAACCGGCCAGATCACCGGGATGACCGGAGCCGGGCTCCTGGCGGAGCAAGCTATCGCCTGCGACCGTCCTGCGGCCGGATCGCAGGCAAGGGCCGACCAGGGGGCCGACCCTCAATACCCCTCGCCGGGCTCACCGAGGGCGGCGGCCGACGTCGCCTCCGGCGGGGAGCGAGCTCCCGGCCGCCCGTGGCAGACCGACCCCTCCCGCCCCGGTCCCCGCGCAGCCAGACTGGGCAACGCATCAGCCCGGCCGTACGCTGCCTCTCCCGCTCAGGCCCGATCCCGCCGGAAGAAGCCGACCCTGCGCCGCCCTGGCCGGTTGCTGCTGGTTTGCGGCACCGCCGCCGCATCAGGATGAGGGGGGCCATAGGGGCGTGCAACGCCGGAGTGGCTGCGATCGCGGCAACGGCACTCGACCTGAACTACGAAGCCGCGCTCTTGCCCCCCGCGCCATATATCATCGGCGCTATGGGCGGCGGGCGCTACTCGATCGAGATCGAGCCGGAGGTACGGCTGTGGCTGGAGAACATTCCCGCCCATCACTACAAGCAGGCCGAACGCATCGCCGACCTGCTCGCCGAGCAGCCCACCACGCTCGACGAACCGCACTCCCGCCATCTGGGCGGCAAGCTCCGCGAGCTGCGCTTCCGCCTCGGCGATGCCCATCAGCGGATCACCTACTGGCTGGCGCCCGGCCGACGTGTCGTGCTGCTCACCGTGTTCCGCAAGACCAAGATGCGCGAGCAGGCCGAAGTGGACCGCGCCCACGCCGCACAGCGATTGTGCGAGGCAGAGCATAAAGCCGCCGCCGAGCACGACCTCTACAGCCGCAACCTCAAGGAGAACCGATGAACCACAGCGAATGGAGGACCCGTCGCCACCGTCAGCTGCTGGGCGAACACCTGGACGCTGACCCCGAGTACGACCGGGTCTACGAAGAGGCCGGTCTCGCCATGACGTTGGGCAAAGCCGTCTACAACCGGCGTAAGCAGCTGGGCCTGAGCGAGGCCGACCTCGCCGAGCGCATGCACGTCGACGTCGATGACATCGAAGGCATCGAGACGGCCACCGAGCTGCCGCCCATCGCGGTCATCATGCGCCTGGCCCGCGCACTGGACCTCACGGTGGACGTGCACCTCGCCGGCGGAGACGAGCCCACCGTCACCATCGTCGCACCAGCGGCCTGAGGCGGGGAGGAACCATGCAGGACCCGCCTTCCGCGCTCGCCCGTGAGCTCGGGCAACTCGTCCACGACCGGCGCCTCGAGCTCGGGCTGTCCCAGGCCGCGCTGGCCGAGCGGTGCGGAATGAAGCAGCCGCAGATCTCCCGCTTCGAAGGCGGCGGGACCGTGCCCACGCTTCCCCTCCTGCGCCGCCTGGCTCAGGCTCTCGGCGCCGACCTGACCATAAGCCTCACCCCGCACGACAAAGCCGCTTGACACGCATTCGGAATTCCTGGAATTCCCCAGGCGGCGTAGACCACCGACGGCAGTAGTGACGGCAACACCGGCGGACTTCAGTGCACACGCACGGACGTGGAACGGCTGTCAAACCGGAGCCTGACCAGCGAAGTAGCAGCTGACGGCGACCCCGCTCGCACACGTACTATGTGCTGGCTGGGGCGACCCCGGTACTCGTTCACAATTGCGGTAGCGGCGTAGCCCCCAACGGAAAGCCTTGTACCTGTAATGGCTCCAGTGATCCAACCGATCTGGAACTTGTTCAATCCATTGCAACGCGGGCGGAACGTAAGGTCGGAGGGAGCGGTGCCGTTGCAGGAACCAAAAAGCACACGTACGCCGAGAAGCTACTGGACCGGTATCAGGGAATTTATGGTTCACGTGGGTTGCTTGTAGAGCAGAGTTTCGCAGGAGGGGCTCCTATGCCTAAGGGGACGAGGGGCAGTGCTCGCCCAGATGTCTTTGATCCGGCGACTGGGATTGTCTATGATTACAAATTCCTCGTGAAACCCGGTCGGGGGATCGGGTAGCGGCAAGCCAATCTAAATGCCAACAACGTTCCAGGTGTGTCCCTGACGGTCGAGGTAAATCCATGAAAAATCCTAATGCTGCTACGGCGCGACGTGTGACCTTGGACTGGGAGTCTGCATTCCCCGGGTTTCATATCTGGCGCCGGTTGCATCTCCTGCGGCGAATTGGTCCGGTTCTGCAAGGCGTCTGCCTCGACCGGTCTACGTCTGGGGATGGGTATATCCCTACCGTGCACGTACACGCGCTGACCCGGCAGTTTCCAGCAGTCTCCCTGACTTTGGGTAGGCGACTTGAAAGGTCCTCGGGGCAGCCGGAGACGGTGCTCTTCGTGCGCCACAAAGATGAGTTTCACGCAGCTGTTGCTGCTCTCGCTGAGCAGTCCCACCTTTCCCTTAGTGATCCTCCGCCGCTGAGCGAGATCGTGAATGAATATCACTCGGTCTGTTCGGCTCGCCAGGAGAAAGGGCTTCCGCCCGGTGTGCTGGAGATGGAAGACAGTGTTCTCATTTCAGCAGCAGCTGGTGATGACAGACTGGTGGCTAAGGGATTGGTACTCGCAAGTGAGCTCGCTGCTAAATGGCCCAAATCTCGGCTTCCTCTCGACTGGATTTCGGCGGACTCGTGGATTGAGGGCCTAAAGGCTAAAGCGGGCGATCGTGATGGCCTAGAGAAGATCATTAGCGGTCAGGTGCTCGAACATAAGCTTGATGGTCTCTGATATTGAACCTCGCCTGAACGCCGGGAGTGCCCCTCCTTGTTTGAGGGGTGGCCCCACGTTTCGCTAAAGGCGGCACTGCCGAGGGCGCGAGAGCTACATGTATGTTGCTGTCGCGCCCTTGGTGTTCCAGCAGTATGTGCCCGACTTATTTTTGCACTCCCGTTTTCGGTCAGCCGAGTCGGACCAGTGTGAACCTCGATCCTTCAGCGGTGATCGTTGCCGCATAGGGTGATCACTTCGCCCTGATTTGTCTCTACTGTTCGCGGTCGGGGTCTTCGCATGTGGCTGTGGCTGCGCCGGGTTCCACGGTCCCGGGGTGCTACGGGGTTCTCCTTCCTGGTCTTCGTCGGGGCGGGGCCGTTTGTCGGGTGATGGCGGTCAGGCCGGTCAGACGCTGCCAGGCCAGGACAAACGCTTGCGCCAGCCCCTGCCTGATGCGCTTTGAGGACTCTCAATTATGGATGACATTGCACTGTCGGCGTCGCTCGCCCAGGCTGGGCTGGAGTTGTTGGGAGAGGTTGACTCGATCGATCCGCTCATCCCGCCCACCCTTGCAACCTTTGCTAGCAGTTGCTCCTCAGAGGAGGGGGCCCTCGGGGCCGCCGTGGATTTGGATGATCCGAGGGTGCGGGAAAAGGCGAACGCTGAATGGTATCGGCTGGCGCAGGATGGTGGGCTTTTGGCCGGAGTTGGCTCCCAATTTCTTGTGGCAGTCAACCGCGCGGAGCGTGATTCACCCCAGTGGTGGTGGGTTCGAGTTGAGCTGCTGAACGAGTGGGACATTGTTGGCGCGGGTGCGGCATCTAGAATTCTAGGGAATGGGCCCTGTCTTCCTTCATTTGTCATGCTTTCTCTGGATGGGAACGTCATCCTTAGGTGTGATGTTGGGCAGATGTCTATCGATTTCAGCATGGTGCGTGAACCTCAGCATGCCCAAACCCTCCGGCAGCATGGGGAATGGATGGTCGAGTGGCCGCGTACCGACGAATTCACCCGCGCTGCTACCCGGCGCTGGCTGGGCAGTCATCGTTAGCTCTTCTCTCCACAGCTGCCGATCTTGCGTGCGGCCGGTTGTCTGAGTCGGGGGTGCGACAGCAAACGGGAGCCCCAAGGTAGGGGCTCCCGAAGGTCTTTGACGGCAACGGTGACGGCAACGTCAGCGGACAGCTGCTGCGGCAGGCGGGTCGTCAGGGTGGTCGTTGGTCGGGCTGAGGGCGTCGCCCAGGGTGTCGATAGCCTGTCGCTGGAGACGGAGTCTCACGTGGGCGTAGACGCCGGCGGTGACGCCGATGTGAGCGTGACCGAGGAGTTCTTTGATCACGACGAGGTCGACGCCTTGTTCCAGGAGCAGGGTGGCCGTCGAGTGGCGCAGGTCATGGAAGCGGATGCGGCGGAGCCCGGCCCGGTTGAGGAGCCGACCGAAGCGCCGGGTCATGTTGGCCGGGTCGATCGGTCCGCCGGTAGGCGTGACGAAGACGAGCCCGCTGTCCTTCCAGCCCACCCCGGCTATCTTGCGTTCTGCTTCCTGACGTTGCCGGTGGTTCTTCAGCGAGTAGACACACTCGGTGGGGAGTGCGATGCGGCGTTCGGATGCGCGGGTCTTGGTGGGCAGAGCGGTCAGGCCACCGCTCTGGGTGCGTTGGAGGGACCGGCGGATGCTGGCGGTGCCCGCGTCGAGGTCGAGGTCTTCCCAGTGGAGGCCGAGGAGTTCGCCTTTGCGGAGTCCGGTGCGCAGGGCGAGTTCGTACAGCGCGTGGAGCCCGTCGCTACGGGCCGTGTCGAGGAACTGGCGGGCTTCGGTCGCGGTGAGAGGCTGGAAGCGCCTGGGCCGGGGCGCGGTGGTCTTCACGTTCCGGGCGATGTTGCCGGGTAGTTCGTCTTCTCGTACGGCGTGTTCCAGTGCCGACTTGAGCACCGAGTGCACATAGGTCACGGTCAAGGGGGACAGTCGCTTCTGGCAGCACTCGCTGATCGCGCAGCAGGCATTCCTTTCGGTGTCCAGCCCCTGGGCGCAGCACTGGCAGGTGGTGCGGAGCCGGTCGAGAAAGGTGCGTACGTCGCGTGCGGTCAGCCGCGCGACCTTCTTGGTGCCGAGGCCGGGGATGAGGTGGAGGCGTATGCAGGTGGCGTAGCGGGTGTGGGTGTTCTCGCGGAGCCGGTGGATGGCGACGCTGCCGAGCCAGTAGGTGAGGTAGTCGCCGACGGTGCTGTCTGCGGTCGCCACAGGGAGGCCGCGGTTACTGTCGGCGATCTTCGCGGCGAGTTTGTTGGCGGCGTCCTTGCGGGTGGTGCCGTAGACGCGGACGCGTTTGTGGCTGCCGTCGGCGGCGAGGACATATCCGGCGGCTTCCCAGCGGTCGTCCTTGCGCTGATAGATGGTGCCTTCGCCGTTGGCGCGGGCCTTCTTGCGCTTGGGGACGGTCATCGGGCGGCCTCTTCCAGGTGGCTCTGGATGTAGTCGTCCAGGGCGTGGGCGGGGATGCGGCGGGCGCGGCCGATGGTCAGTGAGGCCAGGCGCCGGGTGCGCAGGAGGTCGTAGAGGGCGGAGCGGCCGATCTTGAGGCGGGCCATGGCCCCGGGGACGGTGAGCAGTTCGTCGTCATGCATCGGCTGTCACCGCCTGTTCGCGCGCCGGGCTACCGCCGATGAGTACGGCGAGGCGTTCAAGGTCGGGTGTGAGGCCGATGCCGTCGAAGGCCCAGTGGGCGAGTACGAGCGTGGTTGCTTCGGGTGCGGGGGCGTGGCGGCGGTGCCAGACGGCGCGGGCGTCGCGGAGAGCTCCGAGGGTGGTGGAGTAGGTGCGGGTCTTGGTGGAGAAGTGGCCGCGGAAGCCGAGCATGTGGGCCAAGGCGCGCAGTTTCAGGTGTTCGAGGTCGCGGCGGGCGCCGAGTGCCCAGGCAGTGCGGATCATGCGGGCGGCGTGGTCGGGAATGGTTTCCTGGCTGAGTTCAGCGATCAGTTTCAGGCGGCGGTCGAGGGTGCCGGTCGCACTTTCGGCGCCCTTGGTGGCGTACTTGGCGACGTACCCGGCGACCTTGCCCTCGGTGATCGTGCTCCTGTCCTGGAAGGCGGCGGACCGGATGACCTTGACGTCGAGCTGCTTGCCGAAGCCGAAGGAGCAGGCGCGGCCGTCGATCTCCGGACCTTCAACGTGGGCGCTAGCGGCGGCAGTTTGGACGGCGTTGGCGAGCAGCTCCCCTGAGGGCCCTCGCCAGTGCGTCAAACGCAAGACGA
Source organism: Streptomyces brevispora (assembly GCF_007829885.1). Taxonomy (NCBI): domain Bacteria; kingdom Bacillati; phylum Actinomycetota; class Actinomycetes; order Kitasatosporales; family Streptomycetaceae; genus Streptomyces; species Streptomyces brevispora. The sequence goes on along the minus strand of NZ_VIWW01000001.1, from coordinate 2,216,326 downwards.
TGTGGAAAATAGTGACCAACTGGCCGTCCTCTGCCGGCCCCTGCCCGGCCCCACCCGTCCGGCACTCCCTGCACGGTGCCGGGGTGAGCGCCGCACGTCACGTCTGCCGCCTGGCCCTCGGCAGGGCCGCGCGATGATCTCCCGGTAGGCGCGGTGGGACAGGTGCCGGCCGCGGTGCCGTAGCACTGTTCTGCGGTTCGGTGAAGTCCTCGCCTGTCGGCGACGTCTCTCCGCCCACGGCGCGCTGCGTCGCGCAGAGGACGGGCTCCACGAAGACCTCTGGTACCGATTCCCATTGCGCTGAAATTCTCAGTTCACGGGAACAGAGGATTCGAGCTCAGCGGGTGGTTGGAAAACCCGGCATCGGGAGTGCGTACTGGCCAGTAGTGAATAGTTGCAACCACGCATGACCCTGGGGCCACAGGCAGTAGCCTGTGGCCCCGGCCCGTTCAAGGAGCCGCATGTCCCGCACCACCCCCTCACGTCCGATCGACATCGAGAGGATCTTCCCGGACCTCGCTGTCCATCGCCGCAGCACGACGCGCCTGCATCCGCGCCCAGGCGCTCCGGAGCCCGGCGACAGCTCGGTGGGCGGACCGCTCCTCTGGCCGGCGGATGAACCGTGGCCGGTCTGTTCTGAGCGGCACCGGCGGGGTTACGGGGAGCGGACGGCGGACGTACGGCTGCGCCGTCGCATCCTCGCCGAGGCGTGGAGCCGGGTTCCCGCTCCGGGGCAGCGTCCTGGTCCCACGGACGAGGAGGGCGACGTGCTGCGCTCACTCAAGCGGGGGCGCCATGCCCCCTTGCTCGGAGAAACGGACCCGATTCCCCTCCTTGCGGTGGCCCAGTTGTTCCGGCGGGACGTGCCCGACCTCGGCGGGCCGGCCGATCATGATCTGCTTCAGATCCTGTGGTGCCCGTTCGATGCGCATCACGGCCGCCATGAGCCCGCTGTCACTCTGCTCTGGCGCCGGTCTTCCGAGGTCGGTGACGTCCTGGCCGTTCAGCCGGAACCCGAAGTGGTTGGCTCCGAGGGGTACGTTCCCGCGTCGTGCACGCTCGACCCCGAGCAGGTCGTCGAACATCCGGACATCGAGCTGCTCCCGGACGACCTGCGGGAGCGCATCGACGCGTGGGAGGGCGACGAGGACGACCTGGACGAGGACGCGGTCCTCTACCGGTCCGACCTGTCGGTCGCACCCGGATGGAAGGCCGGCGGATTCGCTTCCTGGCACGGGACGGGTCGCGCCGACGTGCTCTGCTCGTGTGGGGCTCGGACGGACCTGCTGGTGACGGTGGCGAGCGGTGAGTGGGACGGCGGGAACCGCAGCTGGACTCCGCTGGAGGACCGTGCAACTGCGGACGCCAGAGGCACCAATATTCCCACCCAGGTCACCGTGGGCCGCTGGGGCTCCATGAACGTCTTCTTCTGCCGGGCGGACCCCACCCACCCGCCACGGCTCAGCTTCCAGGGCTGACCTTGCCACCACGCCCTGACCGACCGGGCCACCCGGCGCGGCGCGGGCCTTGGGGCGGCAAGGGCTGGTTCATGTCTGCCGCCAGGCCTGCCAGGGCCTGGTGATGATCTCCTGGTACGTGTGGTGGGACGGGTTCTGGCCGCAGTGGCGCAGTACCCAGTTCTGCGGTTCGGCGAAGTCCTCGCTTGTCGGTGAGGTCTCGCTGTCCACGGCGCACTGCATCACGTACAGGACCGGCTCCGCGTCCCGCTCGCGGTCGGGTTGGAGAGTCCAGGTTTCGTAGCGCAGGACCGAGCGAGGGGTCACCGTCCCCACCTCCGGTTGGCCGCGGCCACCTTCGCGCTCAACTCCTCCGTCGGAGCCGGCGGACGAACATCCTCGGGCGGTACGTCCCTCGGCTCCGCGGACGAGGGTGGTGTCCGGCTCGGGCAATCGCTCACGGGGCACGCGGCTTCAGTGGGATCGCTCGCGTGGACCCGATGTGGGGCCCGGCTGGCGTCCGGCGGCGCGGACGGTGTCGTACGCGTCCAGGACACAAAGGGCTCCGACGTCCTTGCGGAATTCGCGGTCGGTGAACCGTCCGACGGCTTCGGCGAATCGGTCAGAGCACTTGCGTGGCATCCGGACGGTCGGCATCTCGTTACCGGCACGCACGGTGGCCGAATCCAGATCTGGGACGCCGAATCCGGAACGCCGGTGGCGGTGTTCGAAGACCGGGGGCCCTGGCCAGGAGCCGTGGTCATCACGCCGCAGGGCGACCGTCTGATGGTCGGCGGCCGTGGCGGCGCGGTACGGGTCTGGGACCTGGACGCTTCGCTGCACGGCACGCCGTCGGTAGCACTTGGCGGGCACCGGGATTCGGTTCTCGCAGGGGCCGTCAGCCCGGACGGCGCCGTGGTCGCGACCGGTGGCATGGACCAAGTGGTGCGGCTCTGGAATGCGGCTACTGGTGCGTCGGTGGCGACCTGCGAGGGGCTCGGCGGATGGGTGCGATCGGTCGGGTTCAGTGCCGACGGCGAACGCGTTGTCGGGACCGACTGCGGCGGGACGGTCGCTGTTTGGGACCGCACGGGCGGTCGTCCCCTGTCGAGTACGTGGTTCGGCGGTACTGAGCAGCGGATTAGGCACGTTCCGTCCGACGTGTCGGCGGGCAGTTGGCGTATCGAGGCCGCCCGGCACGACTGGCCGGCCATGCGGTGCGGCTGCGGCCGAGGCGCGCGCCACGTTCCGTACAGCTTCGCCACGCTGGTCGCGGCGAGAACCGAGGAAGAAGCCGAGGCGGTCGACCTGGCCGATGACATCGAGACGGGCTCGATGCTGTTCGAGGCTGCCGCCCCGGTTGCCTCGATGATCGTCGCGGCACTCCGCGAGAAGGACCTCTCCGCTCCGTCGAGGCTGGCCATGCTGGACCTGCTCCTCGGTCTGGTCACGGGGGAGTCCGACAGCAGCGAGGTCGCACTCGACAGGCCGTTCCTGGAGGTCGAGTGCCGTGAAGCCATCCGTGGCAGCATTCCCGCGCTGAAGGGAGAACTGAAGCGCGAGGGTGTTCCCGGCGCGGCCGACCTCGTCCTTGAGATCCTGGAAAGCCTCGATGGGAACCAGGGGGAGTCGGCCGGGTAGCTTCGGCCCGTAGCCCGGGAGTTGTTGCGCGCTGGTTCACCGGACTCAAAGAGAGGATGCAGACGCCCGGCTGGAGCCTCCAGCCGGGCGTTTCGCACAGGTGCGAGCGACCTGGATGATGAAATCGATCTGCCGCAGGTCAAGCAGTCCAGGAAGAAACGGAACCTGGTAACTCTCACGCAGGACCCGGTGAACACGCCATGGATGAGAGACATCGCGGTGGGTGCCAGAGGCGTGATGGCTGACCAGCCGGAGCCCGAAGTGGTGGGGTCCCAGGGGTACGTGCCGTCCCCGTGCACGCTCGATCCCGAACAGGTGGTGGAGTATCCGGACCCCGGCCTGCTTCCGGAGGATCTGCGGGAGCGGACCGATGCCTGGGAGGGGGATGAGGACGATCTGGACAAGGATGCGGTCCTGTACCAGTCCGATTTGTCGACCGTGCCGGGCTGGAAGGCGGGCGGCTTCGCAATCGCCGCCGTGAACATCCCGACCCTGGTCGACCTCGGCTACGAGAACGCCGACGACGGCTTCCGCCACCCCGTCAAGAAGCCCGCGGGAGGCAAGTTGACCGAGGCCCAGCAGACGTACAACAAGGTTATCCGCGGCATCCACGGCGTCTGCGAGCGCGCCAACTCCCTGCCCAAGACCACCTTCACGGCCCTGCGCCGGGTCAGTCTCGATTCCAGTCGCATCACGAAGATCGCCGCCGCAGCCCTCGTACTGCTACAGCTCGAGTACGAGCGCACCATCTGAACGATCACGGACCGTCATGATCAATTACTGGGAAAGGCTCAATGATCACAGATGAGTTCAGGCAGGGTCTCGCGAGGGTTCGTGAAGCCATCGACTCCAGCGAGGAGTGGAGTATCTTCAATTCTGTTCCGGAAGGCGTCTCCCGGCGGCCAGAATTGGATGCTCCCGAGGAGTACCTGGATTTCTTGCTGGCTGCCGACGGAGTCATCATGGGGTCAGTGGTGATCCTCGACAGGAAGTTCGCTCAGAAGTCGCAGGCATTGATTTCCCCTGGCATGGCCGAAGTTCCCGAAGATCCGGCCAACTGGTTTGTCGTCGGGAAGGTCAACGAGAATCCTGTGCTGGCCAATCGCCGGGACGGCTCGATCTGGACCTACCCCGACATGTTGACGTCCTGGTGGGCGAGCCGCCGATTCGAGCGAGTGGCGGACAGCCTCGCCGAGTTCGTGTCGGAGTACGCACTCGGACCGGGATACCTGCGCATCACGGGTTCCTCGGAATCCGATGAGTGGTGGCAACTGCTGCGTTATCTGGGAAACGTGTAGAGAGCGACGCCCTGTGACACCGCTCGCTCTCCGCGAGCGGCAAGCGCAGCGGTGCGCCGAACCGGACCGACCGCGTCCGGCACAGGTGGAAAGCTCGGCCGGGCGTTCTCGTGGTTGCGGCAAGCAGACCGGGCGAGCAAGGGAACGACGGCCCTTCAGCCGCCGTACGTGCCGCAGAAGCGGTCTGTCGGGGGAGTTGAGAGCGCTGTGGCCGTACGCCGGTGTCGTCGGTCGTCTACTCGTTGGTGAAGTGGTCGAACTCCCCGCCCGTACGCCCTTCGTGAATGCCCTCCCCCTGGCGCGGGTCGTCGTGACCACGGTGTCGGCGGCATCAGTCCCTCGCAGGTGCACAGAGCCGTCGCTCCCGAAGGCGATCTCGATCCCACGGTCCCGGCCCGGACGTGTCCTCGGGGGCGGCGCGGGTCCAGGCGAGGGATGCCGGGTCGCCGTCAGGCACGGGGTGCGGCTCTATCCGCCGAACGTACGCAGCTACGCACGTCAGCTCGGCATGCCGGCGGTGCCGATCGGTATCGCCCTGGTGACCGAGGAGAGCGTGCTGCTGGCAGAAAACGGCGACATCATCTTCGCGGGTGACGCCGGGATGCAGCGCGTGGGGAATGGGTTCGCTGCGGCGGTGAAGGCGTTCGTGTCCGGCACCTGGGACAAGAGGTTCTTATGATGATCCCGAGCGGAACGGTGCGGTGTCCCCGGAGAAGTGAGTCCACATCGGGACGACGAGTCCTGTCGAATCGGTGAGTGAGGGAGACTTGTGGCTGTTCTGATCGACCATCTCGAAGCACGACTGGGCCGGCTCGTCGGCACGTGGTCGGTCAGGGAGGGGGCTCCCGAAGGTGCGGCGCAGGTGGGTTACTTCGACGGTGGCGTCTTCGAGGGTGTTCAGTCCTACTCCACCACCACCCTGCACCGGACGCATCTGGTCTCTCCCATCACGGGGGAGCCCCAGCATCTGGAGTTGCTCGGTTGCAACCGCCCTGTTGCCGGGGATGAGTGCGGCCCGTTTCCAGGAGTGCTGGAGTGGGTGGCGGAGCGCCTGGCGACGGCCGGGAAGGCGGTTCTTCGCGGGGATGTCTTGTCCTTGCCGATGCCGCTGCGTCCGGGCGGGTCCCTGACGGCCCTATACGCGGCCATGCCGGTCTACTTCGACGACGGCTTCTTCTCCGTCGCACTGGAGAACGGGACGCATGTGTCGGTGGTGTGGCTGGTGCCGCTTCACCGTGCGGAGGCGGAGTACGTGGAGAAGTACGGCTGGCCGGCTTTCGAGAGCGAATTGACGACGCAGGACCCCGATCTGTTCGACCTCGAGCGCCCGCAGATGAGTCTGTAGAACCTGAAGCCGCGCGGGACCCTGGCCCGTGTAAGGAGACGCATGTCCCGCACCGGTCCCGCCTGCTCGGTGGGCATCGAGAGCGATTTCCCGGAGTTGGTCGCCCACCGGTGTACGGCCACACGGTTGCATCCGCGCCCGGGTGTCCCCAGGCGTCACGACAGCTCGGTGGGCGGGCCGCTCCTGTGGCCGGCGGACGAGCCGTGGCCGGTCCGCACGGAGCGGCACCGGCGGGCGTACGGGGAGCGGACGGCGGACGTACGGCTGCGCCGTCGCGTCCTCGCCGAGGCGTGGGGGCGGGTTCCCGCTCCCGGGCAGCGTCCAGGTCCCACGGACGAGGAGGGTGATGTGCTCCGGTCACTCAAGCAGGGGCGCCACGCCCCCTGGCTCGGGGACACCGACCCTTTCCCCTTCCCGCGCCGGCCCAGTTGTTCCGGCGGAACGTACCCGACCTCAAAAGCCCGGCCGATCACGATCTGCTCCAGATCCTGTGGTCTCCCTTCGGCGCGCATCACTCCAGGGCCGAGGCCCGCCACCGGCACCGAAGCGGGGGCCTGGAGGATTTGGGCGGGGTTGCCGGTCTCCAGGCGGTGAAGGCCGCACTCGTCAGCGCGCGGACCACACCGCCCGCGCGCCCCCGGCGCTCTGCGCCGTGTAGCGTGCCGCCTTCCCGATCGCCGTCACCGCGTCGGCGGTGCGGCGCGGAGACGATCGGACCGTACGGCTGAACTCGACGTGCAGAAAAGGGAGTTCGGCCGTCGCCGCAGCCCGGCCCTGGACGTTCGTGCGGCCCTCCAGGGAGCAGCGGCGCACCCAGACGCGGCAGACCTCGAAGCCCTCTCGCCGTAGTGCCGTCGCCAGCCCCTCGCCCCAGGCGCGGCCGTGGTCGCCCTTCCCGGTGGAGACGATCACGTCGTAGTCCGGTTCGGTGGAGTCGGCGTAGCCGTGGAGCTGGATGCCGGGCAGCCGGTGGGCGACCAGTTCGGCGCAGACCGCGTGGAAGACGGTGTCCCGGCGGTGGGCGACATCGGCCGCGCCGCCCTCGCCCGCCCTGCGGTTCGCGCCCGCCAGGACCATGACCCCGCCCGGTGTGGCCCGCCAGGCGCCCACGCCCAGCTTCTCGCTGTCGGTGTCGGCGACCGGGTGCGGGATCTGGACGGACCAGGTCGCGGCCGGGCGTGACAGATCGATGTATACGCGTCCCCAGCCACGGGCGGATTCCCGTGCCCGGTCGGCTATCTCGGCGAAGCGCCGGCCGGTGGCCGTGTCCGTGAACGTGGCCACCCCGAAGTCGACCTCGGCGAGGAGCCGTGCGGCGTCCTTGTGGCGGCCGTCGAGATAGAGCCCGACGCCGTCGGAGATGGTGTGGCGGTCCAGGGCTGTCGGTGGGTGGAAGGCGCTGCGGCGGATCGTGTCGTGGGTGAACTCGTCGATCCGGGCTGCCAGGTCGACGCCGTCACGGGGCCGGGCATGCTGCGGCCGGTCCTTGTCGGAATCCCCTCCTCCGGAGGGGGTGACGAGCACCACAACAGCCGCTACGACAGCTGTGACCAGCAATGTTGCAGAGATCGTCGAATTTTTGGGCCGTTTGCTCGTCATATTCAAGTAAAAATACATGGGTGACCCCACGTTCTTATGTTCCCTTCACCTCTCGCGCTGCCCTGGCCGTGCTCCTCGCACTGGCCGCCACGGGCTGTTCCCTCCTGGGCAGTGATGCCGAGTCCGGTGGGAGTGGCTCGGCCAAGGGCGGAGGGGCATCGTTCACCGTCGCCGCGGCCGGTGACGTCCTGATCCACCCGCCGCTGATCGAGCAGGCCCGCAAGGACGCGAAGGCCGAGGGGAAGCAGGGGCTCGACTTCGACCGGCTCATGGCCGGGGTGAAGCCGGTCATCTCCCGCGCGGACCTGGCGATCTGTCACTTCGAGCCGGTGGTGGGCAAGCCGAACGGGCCGTTCCGCAGCTACCCGGACTTCCTGGTGCCGCCGCAGATCACCACCGCGGTGAAGCAGGTCGGTTACGACACCTGCTCGACCGCGTCGAACCACACCCTCGACCACGGCCGGTCCGGAGTGAAGCGCACCCTCGACGCCCTCGACGAGGCCGGGCTGAAGCACACCGGTTCGGCACGCAGCCAGGCCGAGGCCGACAAGCCGCTGATCATGGACGTGAAGGGCGTCAAGGTGGCGCAACTCTCGTACGCCTTCGGCTTCAACGGGCGCGAGGTCCCGGCCGGCACGCCCTGGATCGTCAACCAGAACGACTTCGGCCGGATCAAGGAAGCCGAGAAGCGGGCCCGCGAGGCCGGCGCCGATGTGGTCATCCTGAGCATCCACTGGGGGCGCGAGCACCACCCCGAGCCGAGCTCCGGGCAGATCAAGCTGGCGCGCAGGCTCGCCAGGGAGACCGGCATCAACCTGGTCATCGGCCATCACGCCCATGTCGTGCAGCCGATGGAGAAGGTCAACGGGACCTGGATCGCGTACGGGTTGGGCAATCAGGTCGCCCGGCACGACGTGCCGTCCGGACTGACCGAGGAAGGCATCATCGGCTGGTTCGAGTTCCACAAGCGCGGCGGGTCGTGGGACGTGCAGGCGCGGTACGTACCGACGCTCATCTCCATTCCGCCCGAGGCGGACGAGGCGCACCCGGCGCCGTCCGACGCGGTGCAGGACCACCGGCTCATCGATGTGGCCGCGGCGCTGCGCGACGACAAGGAGCTGACGCCCGAGGAGCGGGCCCGCTACCGGCTGGCGTTCGAGCGCACCCAGGGCACGATGCTCAACCGCGGGGCCGCGCAGGACGGACTGAAGCCACTGGAGAAGCTGCCCGACTGACCGCCGGACGAGGGCGAGCCGTGAAGGTGGTCGGTGATGACGGTCAGGTGAACGCGGGATGGCTCCGGGGTTCGCCGGACCGCCCCCGTGGCTTGATTCGAGTGGTCTGCGTCACAACCGTCGCCTTCACTACAACCGTTCGGAATACGAACGAGTCATGATCTTCCGCGTAGACGTTCGATTCTCCGGGTGTACCGACATGCCCTGAGGTCCGAAAGACCCCGAAAGAAGCAGAAGCAGCGGAAATTCCGTTTCGAGCGGAAGTTCCTTCTGCTCCTGCGGTGCCGACAGCTCCTGCGGTGTCGACAACTCCCGCAGTGCCGGACGTACCAGAAACACAAGAAGTTCCAGAAGGGATGCACCATGGCCGCCTCGCCTGTGAAGCGGCGACACAAGGTCCGCCGCCGGGCCGACATGTCGCTGCTGGGTGGTATACGGCCGCCCATCGCGGTCCTCTCGGTCCTGCTGCTCTCGCTCGCCGCCATCACCGCGCTCGGTCTGGGCCGCACGGCGCAGGACCGCGTACCCGAGGCGGTGCTGACCTCCCAGCAGCAGTTCGCCGAGGACGGTGCCATCGCGCTGCGCGCCTCCATCGACGAGAGCTTCACCGACCTGGGGCGGACCGCCGGCCTGTTCAACGCCGCGGACCCGATCTCTCCCGACGCCGTGCTCGACAAGATCAGCAGCGTCTACCAGAAGTGGACCGGCACAGCGGTCGTCGAGATCTCCTCCGGCAAGCTGCTCGCCGCCCGTGGCGAGAACGTCCCCCTCGCCGCGATCGACACCGCGAAGCTCAGTGACAAGGACGCGCTCCGCCCCCGCATGGTGAAGCTGGCCAACGGAGAGACCCGGCTGCTCTCCTTCGCGCTGCTCTCCTGGCCCGGCGCCCCGCAGCAACTCCTGGTCGCCTCCAACAATCTGAAGTTCCCCGGCATCAGCCTGGGCCAGTTCCGCTCCATCGCCGTCATCGACGCGGACGCCGACATCCTCGCCAGCGACGGCATCCCGCAGCCCGAGCAGCTGCTCACCGACACCCAGCGCGCCGACGCCAAACGTGCCGACAAGCAGCTGAAGAGCTTCGCGAAGACCGCCGCGGTCAAGGTCCGCCGGCACCCGATGTCCGCCAAGGAGCCCGGCGCCGGCGGCTTCCCCGGCGTCAGCGGCAGCCTTCTCGGCAACGTGCACACGGGCGACCGGAGCGTCGCCGGCTACGCCTCGCTCGCCGGCCCCCAGCCCGGCGAGCCCACCGTCGCCACCGGGCTCGGCCTCAGCGTCGTCGCCATGGTCCCGGTGGCCGAGAACCCCGCCGTGGTCGCCGGACCGTTCTTCGGCCTGGTGGCCGCGGGCTCCCTGGTCGTCGTCGGAGCACTCGCCGTCGCGCTGCTCCTGGGCACTGTCCAACGGCCCCTGATCCGGCTCTTCCTGGAGAGCCGACGGCTGACCCGCGGCGACCTCAACCGACCGGTCAGCGCCCCCGCCTACGGCGAAGCGGCCCGGATCGGGAACTCCCTGGAACGGCTGCGCCGTCAGATGCTCGGCGAAGCGGGATCCACCGAGCCGCCCCGGCGCGGCCGGCTCGGCGGCTTCGGCAGCCGCGGACTGATCGTCGTCTGCGGCGTGCTGGTACTCGCCTGGTGCGCCCCGATGCTGCTGCTCCTCAACCGGGCCGATGCCACCGCCGTCGTACCGCAGCAGCTGGTCAACGACCAGCGCGAGCGCACCGACACCCTCACCGACCGGGTGCGCCGGGCCCTCAACGAGGGACAGGCCGACCTGCTGTCGGTCGCCACCCTGATCGGCGCCGACACCTCACCCGCCGATATGCGCACCGTCCTGGAACGCACCCGCCTGGAGCACGACCGCTACCAGTCGCTGTACGTCGTCGACGGGTCCGGAAAGATCGTCTCGCAGACCGGGGACACCCCGCACCAGCCGGCCGGCAAGGCATCCGCCGGCGAGCTGATCCGGGTGCTCAACGACTCCGGCAAGAAGCCGGTCATCGCCGCTCAGGCCGGGATACCCGGCCGCGACGGCGCCACCGTCGTCGGCGAGTTCCGGATCGAATTCATCAACAGTCTGCTCAAGCGGCCCGGCCTCGGCCAGGTCAGCATCGTCGACGCCAAGCAGCGGATCATCGGCGGCAACACTGGCTACCGCGCCTTCCAGGAACTGCCCGGCGAACGGCTGCGGACGCTCGTGACCGGCACCAACCAGAAGACCGGTAAGAGCATGCACCCCAGCGGCATCCTGTACCGCGACGGGGGCAAGGCGCAGATCGCCGCGGCCGCGCCCTTCGTCGGCGGCGGGGCGGCGAAGACCCTCGGCTGGACCGTGGTCAGCCAGCAGCCCGCGAGCTCCCTCGCCATCCCCGAGTACCGGAGGCAGAACCTCACAGTGCTCGCCGGGCTGCTGGGGATGGCCGCGGCCAGCGCCTGTCTGGGCTGGCTGCACATCGTCGTCGTACGCCCGCTGCGCGCCCTCGCCGACCAGGCCGAGGCGCTCGCCGGCGGTGACCGGCGCACCGTCCTCTATCCGCGCCACCACGACGAGGTCGGCGCCGTCACCCGCTCCCTGGAACTGCTGCGCCAGCAGCTCCCGGCGCAGCAGAAGCGCGAACCCGCGCCGACGGCGCCCACGACCTACGCCGAAAGGACCTGACCGGCCGTGCTGTTCCTTTACACCGTGCTGGTGGTGTGCTGCGCGATCCTGCTGACAGCGGGCATCGTCGAGCAGCGACGCCACTTCATCAACCTGGAGCGAATACCCGCCCGGGTCCTGGTGAACGGCATCCGCGGTAAGTCCTCCATCACCCGGCTCTGCGCGGGCGCACTGCGCGGCGGCGACCTGGTGACCGTCGCCAAGACCACCGGTACGGCGGCCCGGTTCATCCACCCGGACGCCACCGAGGAGCCCGTCTACCGCAAGTTCGGCCTGGCCAACGTCGTCGAGCAGATCGGCATCGTGCGCCGCGCCGCTTCGTACGACCCGCAGGCCCTGGTCATCGAGTGCATGGCGGTGATGCCGGCGCTCCAGGAGATCAACCAGTCCAAGCTGATCCGCTCCACGATCGGCGTGCTCTGCAACGTCCGCGAGGACCATCTCGCCGAGATGGGCCCGACCCTCGACGACGTGGCGCGCTCGCTCTGCCGCTCCATGCCGGAGGGCGGCATCTGTGTGACCGCCGAGGTCGAACGGTTCGCGATCCTCCAGGAGGAGGCCGACGCCCGCGACTGCGAGCTCATCTACGCCGACCCCGAGACGGTGAGCGACGCGGAACTGCGCGGCTTCAGCTGGTTCACCTTCAAGGAGAACGTGGCCATCGCGCTGAAGGTCGCCGAACTGCTCGGCGTGGAGCGGGAAACCGCGCTGAAGGGGATGTACGACGCCCCGCCGGACCCGGGAGTCCTCTCCGTCGAGAGGTATGTGACGCCGGACGGCAAGAAGCTGCGGTTCGCCAACGTCTTCGCGGCCAACGACCCCGAGTCGACGCTGATGAACGTCAACCAGCTGCTGGACCTGGGCGCCGTCCACCGGCCGCTGAACGTCGTCATCAACTGCCGCCCCGACCGGGTCGAGCGCAACGGCCAGATGGGCGAGATCATCCCCGATCTCCAGCCCGACAAGGTCTTCGTCATCGGCCACCCGGCCAAGAGCGCCATCGACGCTATCCCCGCCGAGTGGCGCGGCCGCGCGGTGGACCTGGGCGGTGACCGACGCGACCCGGAGGAGTTCATGCGGGAGCTGCTCGGCGGCCTCGGCCCCGACTCGTCGCTGATCGCCATCGGCAACATCCACGGCCAGGGCGAACTCCTGCTGGAGCACCTCAGCGAGCTCCCGCCCGACGAGACCCCGGACGAGCGGCCCGACGAGACCCCGGGCGCGCAGCCCGGGGAGCACTCCGAGGAGCACTCCGAGGAGACCCCGGACGAGCAGCGGCACCCGCAGGCCCCGCAGCACATCCGGCATGACGAGACGCTGCCGCTCCAGCAGTACCGGCCGCATCTGGACCCGTACGCGCCCTACCCGGAGGCGTACGAGACCCGCTACCAGCCGCACCCCACGGTCCAGGCCCCGGTGGTCCAGGCACCGGACCCGGTCCAGGCACCGGACCCGGTCCAGGCACCGGACCCGGTCCAGGCACCGGACCCGGTCCAGGCCCAGGCCCCGGTCCAGGCCCAGGCCCCGGTCCAGGTGCCGGTCCCGCTGCAGGAACGGGCCCGGACGCGCGGCATGTTCGAGCCCGCGCTGCACCCGGACCGCCAGGCCCAGGACCGCCAGGCCTCGGACCGCCAAGCCCAGGAGCACCAGCCCCCGGAGCGCCAGCAGCAACAGTCGGAGCACCAGCCGGAGCGCCAGCAGCCCGTGCAGCAGCCGTACCAGCCCGTACAGCCCGAGCACCAGCAGCCCGTGCAGCCGTACCAGCACGAGCAGCAGCCACCGCAGCAGCGGGGCCCGCACCAGGACCCGCACCCGCCGCAGGACCCCAACCAGCAGAGCCGGCAGAACAGCGCAGGAGACCCCCGTTGATCCCCACCGTCCTGACGCCCGAGATCGCCGCCATCGGCATCGCGCTCGGCCTGATGTTCTCCCTGGTCTGCTACTTGACGACCAACCTCTCACCCGGCGGCATGATCACCCCCGGCTGGCTGGCGCTGACCCTCGTCGAGGATCTCCAGCGCGCGGCCATGGTGGTCGGCGTCACCGTCCTCACGTACGTCAGCGTGCTCCTGCTCCAGAAGGTCGTCATCCTCTACGGGAAGCGGCTGTTCTCCGCGGTGGTGCTGACCGGGGTCATCCTCCAGGCGACCGTGATGATCGTGCTCCAGGTGGAGTTCCCGCTGATGTACGCCAACCAGACCCTCGGCTTCATCGTCCCGGGTCTCATCGCCTACCAGCTGGTCCGCCAGCCGAAGGGCGCGACGCTGCTGGCCACCGGCTCGGTCTCGCTGCTCGCCTACGTCGTCCTCACCGCCGGCATCCTGCTCGGCGCCCTTACGTCTGCCTGAGGTGATCTCATGACCGCTCCCCGCACCAAGCAGTCCAAGCGCCCCCGCCAGATCCTGCACGCCGTCACGGTGGTCGCGCTGCTCGCCGGCAGCGCGTATTTCACGGTCGAGCTCCGCAAGGAGGAACAGGCCAAGGCGCCCGCTGTCCAGGCCATCACGGACAAGCCGGCGGGAGCCGCGCTGAACTCCGGGAAGCAGTCCTGGGAACGGCTGAACACACCCGCGCGCACGGTCCTGCGCGACGGCGGCGGCAAGGTCCTCGCCACCTTCACCGACCGCGCCCGCACCGCCACGCTCACCGGCCCCTCCCGTACCTTCACCGAACCCACCAACACCAAGTCCCGGGTGGTCACCGAGAACTGGGTGCGGCTGATGCCGGAGAAGTGGAAGAAGGGCGCCGAGAAGCAGCAGTGGTTCAAGGAGTGGTTCAAGGACAACTTCGGCAGCGAGGAGGACGACCTGTTCGCCTTCGCCTTCCAGTACGTCGAAGGGGCGCCGGTCAAGAAGGACGACGAGGGGGTCTCCTACGCCGGGGACGCCCAGTTCGGACCCCTCAACCCGGTCGGCAGCGAGGGCAACGACCTGCGCCTGGAGGAGTCGGACTTCTTCGACTACCTGGGCATCCCGTACACCTTCCGCAACGGGGTCACCCGCCAGCCCGAGAAGATCCGCTACCGGGCCATGGACTGCTCGGGCTTCATGCGGACGATCTTCGGCTACCGCGCCCGCTACCCGCTCGCACCCCTCGACGGCCAGGGCGACGGGCTGCCCCGCACCGCCAACGGCATCGGCCGCTCCAAGCTCGGCGCCGATGTCATCCCGCTCAAGGGCATCACGCCCGCGGACCGGCCCACCTCGATCGACGTGCTGCAACCGGGCGACCTGGTCTTCTTCAAGCTCGACCAGCGCACCGGGCAGCGGCTGGACCACATCGGCATGTACATGGGCCACGACTCGGACGGCCACCTGATCTTCGTCTCCAGCCGGGAGGAAGTGAACGGCCCGACCATCGGCGACAAGGGCGGCACCTCACGCCTCGACGGCAACGGCTACTACGCGGCGACCCTGCGCAGCGCGAAGCGGCTCTGACGGCTCCACAGCCCGCTCCGAGCGCGACGAGGGCATGGACCACCGGATTCCCGGCGGCCCATGCCCTTCTCGCGAGGCGGAACCACGGGCCGGATGCCGCGTCCCGGCGGTCGGCACGGGCCAGTTCACCCAATGGCCGCCCCTCGGCCACACCCGGCATTCGCCCCCGACACCTCGACCGGCTGATGTACATGCGTGCTGATCTCGCTGGTGGTGCCCTGCTTCAACGAGCAAGAGTTACTCGAACGCTTCCATGAACGCGTGACGGATGAGATGACCCGGCTGGGTCACGCGTTCCAGCTCGTGTACGTCGACGACGGAAGCACCGACCGGACCCTGCCGATCCTGCGGGAGCTGGCCGCCGCCGATCCACGGGCCCGCTACGTCTCCTTCAGCCGCAACTTCGGCAAGGAGGCCGCCATGCTGGCCGGTCTCCAGCACGCCGAGGGCGACGCCGTCGTCATCATGGACGCCGACCTCCAGCACCCGCCGGAGCTCGTCGGCCGCATGCTGGAGGAGCACGCGCACGGCTACGACCAGGTGATCGCCCGGCGCACCCGCAAGGGCGACCGCGTCACCCGGACACTCACCGCACGCGCCTACTACTGGCTGATCAACCGGCTGGTGGACGTGGAACTCGTCGACGGGGTGGGGGACTTCCGGCTGCTGTCCCGCCGGGCCGCCGACGCCGTACTCGAACTCACCGAGTACAACCGGTTCTCCAAGGGCCTCTTCGCCTGGGTCGGATTCCCCACCACGACGTTCAGCTACGAGAACGCCGTCCGGGAGGAAGGGCGCTCCGCCTGGACCTTCGGGAAGCTGCTGAACTACGGACTCGACGGGCTCCTCTCCTTCAACAACAAGCCGTTGCGTGCCGCGCTCTACCTCGGCCTGCTGCTGTTGTCCCTGGCCCTCGTCTACTCCGGGTGGATCGTCGGCGTCGCCCTGGTGAACGGGGTCGACACCCCCGGATACGTCACCCTCCTCGTCGCGGTCACCGCCCTCGCCGGGGTCCAGATGGTGATGGTGGGGGTGGTCGGGGAGTACGTCGGCCGGATCTACTACGAGGTGAAGCGCCGCCCGCACTACCTGGTGAAGGACACCAACACCGTGAAGGACACCGGCACCCGCGCCCGCGCGACGGCACCGCGGCCGGAACCCCTGGAGTTCGTACGCCGATGACGGTCAAGGCACAGCTGGCCCGCTTCGCCCTCGTGGGCGTCGTGAACACCGCCACGTACTACGGCTGTTACCTCGCCCTGCTGACCTGGCTGCCCTACCTGGCCGCGCATGTGGCCGGCTTCGCGCTCAGCATGACCGGTTCGTTCTTCCTCAACTCCTTCTTCACCTACCGGACCCGGCCCACCTGGCGGAAGTTCCTCCTCTTCCCGCTCACCAACGCCGCCAACTTCGTCATCACCACCGGCGGTGTCTACCTGCTGGTCGACCTGGCCGGGTTCAGCGACCGCTACGCCCCGCTCGTCGCGGCCGCGGCCGCCGTCCCGATCACCTTCGTGGTCTCGCGCACGATCATGCTGCGGCCGGACCTCCCCGGCGAAACCGGTCGAGCGCGCCGGCTGAGCCGGGCCATCGGCAGCCCGCGTTCCTGATTTCCCCTCTACTCCTCGAACCGGCCCGGACCGTGGTCCGGGCACCGGCGCGGCGGGCGGTACGCAGGAGGGATTCCCGTGTGGCAAGGTATCCCGGCATGCGTGCTGAGCTGGGCGAGCGCCGCGGGGGAGAGGCCTTCGTCTCCCGTAGCCCTGAGGGGTTCCGCCCTCGGTGTGGTTCTCCGCGTCCGGCTCGCCGCAGCGAATTCAATTGATCCGTCCGAGAGGTGTGTTGTGAACGCGAGAAGACGCCGGGCCCTGCGGGCTGCCGTTGCGCAGATGCTTGAGCCCGGCGAGCAGGTCGAGACCACGTCCCTCGTGAATCTGAGCGAGGTCTCCTTCAAGAAGAACATCGCGATGGGGCTTGCCGCGGCGGTCCTGAGCGGTGGGACGATGACCGTGGCGGCGGCTCCGCAGCCGATGTACCTCGCGACCACCGGGGAACGTCTGTTTCTGTTCCAGGCCAATCAGGTCTTCGCCAAGCCGGACCGGCACGTGGCGACGTTCCACATCAAGGATGTGAAGCGGTCCGAGGTCAAGCGCGGGCTGGTGAAGCATTCGTTCGTCCTGTTCGACGAGTCCCTGGGGAGTGCACTGCGCATCTTCTTCCCGCGGTTCGCGAAGTCGGAACTGGACGTGGTGGCCGGACAGATCACCGTGGCGACGGTGTAGGGACCGGACGGCCGGGTGCGGGCCCCGCTTCGCGGCCCGCATCGCCCCGGCGCGCGACGGCGTGGTGCGTACGCCGTCGACTCGCGCACGGCCATGCCGCGGCCGGACACATCGCCGTAAACCTCCCAGCGGATGCACCGGCCCGGGTGTGCGATCCGGCCACGCCGGAGCCCACATCCCCAACTCCTCCCGAATCGTTGGTCGAATCAGTGGCCCCGACCAGTTCCACTGCCTAACATCGATCACCGCAAGGCCTTGTGCACCGCCGCACAATCTCCTCGGGAGGCTCCCTTTGCACCGCCGCCGTCGCACCGCGCTCACCGTCTCCGCAGCAACTCTCGCCGCAGCGCCACTCCTCGCCGCCTGCGGCAGCCAGGCCCACCCCGGCGCGGCAGCCGTCGTGGACGGGGACCGGATCGCGGTGTCCACCGTTCAGGCCCAGGTGGCGGACGTGCGTGACGCACAAGGCGGCTCCAAGCAGGCTGCCCAGAGCGCCGACCAGTCCGGCCAGCTCGTCCGCGCCAAGCTGCACGGGATCATCCTGGACCGGGTCCTGGACCGGGCCTCGGCCGATGCCGGCGTCACCGTCAGCCGCGCCGAGATCCAGCAGATGCGGCAGTCGGCCGTCGCCCAGTACAAGGGGGAGAAGGGGCTGCGAGCCGCGGTGCTCCAGGAGCGCTGGATCTCCCCCGGCCAGATCAACGCCTTCCTGCGCGAGCAGATCCAGCTGACCAAGCTCTCCCAGGCACTCGGCGCCGACCCGTCCACCCCGGCCGGCACGAAGATCCTCGGCGACGCGCTGACGAAGGCGTCCAAGGCGTTGAAGGTCGAGGTCAACCCGCGCTACGGCACCTGGAACAACAAGCAGATCCAGCTCGCGGACTACAAGGCCCCCTGGATCAACCAGGTCACCAAGCCCGCCCAGGCGGCGGCGGAGGCCGGGGCGTAGCAGCGGCCGGGCGGCCGGGTAGATTCGCAGCGTGAACGCTGAAGACCCCGGCCGTATCGTCCTGCTCACCGCCAGCCACCGGGTCGCGCCCGGACTGCTGTCCTGGCCCGCCTGGCAGATGCTGCACGCCGCGGACCGGGTGCTCTGCGCCGAGCCCGGCCAGCCCCAGCTGCCGTACCTGCGCGAGGCGGGCATCACCGTCGAGCCGGCCGTGCCCGACGCGCAGGAGCTCGTCGGCGCCTGCGCCGGGGGCCGGACCGTGGTGGTGCTCAGCGGCGGCGAGGGGGACCAGCCACTGACCGACGGACTGGCCCGGCTGGCCGGTTCGGGGCGGGTGCAGATGCCGGACCTGGAGCTGCTGCCCGGTTCGTACGATCTGCCCGGTGCCCGGCTGCTGGATCTGGTGCAGGTCATGGACCGGGTCCGGATCGAGTGCCCCTGGACCTCGCAGAAGACCCACAAGGGCCTCGCCAAGTACGCCATCGAGGAGGCGTACGAACTCGTCGAGGCGATCGAGGACGGCACCCGCGAGGAGCTGCGCGAGGAGCTCGGCGACGTACTCCTCCAGGTCGTCTTCCACGCGCGCATCGCCGAGGAGGACGAGGAGGAGCCCTTCTCGGTGGACGACGTCGCCGCCACGCTCGTCGAGAAGCTGATCCACCGCCATCCGCACGTCTTCGGCGACGAGACCGCCGAGACCCCGCAGGACGTCCACGCGCACTGGCTGCGGACCAAGGCGATCGAGAAGCAGCGCGAGTCCGTCACCGACGGGGTGCCGCTCGGCCAGCCCGCCTTGGCCCTCGCGGCGAAGCTGGCCGGCCGGGTCCGTACCGCCGGACTCGACGTGCCGCTTCCCGAGGGCGAGGGCGACGGCATCGGCTACCGGCTCCTCGCCCTGGCCGTGAGCGCGCAGGAGAACGGCACCGACCCGGAGGCCGCCCTGCGGGCCGCGAGCCGCGCCTACCGGGACGCGATCAGGGTGGCGGAGGGCAACGGATAGCGCGGCGCAGGGCGACGGCGGGCCCGGCACAGGGCAACGGCTAACGTCGGGGGGTGAACGACAGCCCCGCCGATACGCCCGCCGACAGCCCAGCCGATGCGCCCGCCGACAGCCCAGCCGATACGCCCGCCGACAGCCCAGCCGATGCGCCCGCCGACACGCCCGAGCACGCTTCCGGAGCCGCCCCGACGCCCGCGCCCGCCGGCTGCCCCGCCCACGCGGCCGACGCCGAGGCCGTGCCGCCCGCCCCCGAACTCTTCACCTGGGAGTTCGCCACCGACCCCTACCCCGCGTACGCCTGGCTGCGCGAGCACAGCCCCGTGCACCGCACCACACTGCCCAGCGGGGTCGAGGCCTGGCTCGTCACCCGGTACGCGGACGCCAAGCAGGCCCTCGCCGACCCCCGGCTCTCCAAGAACCCGGCGCACCACGCCGAGCCGGCGCACGCCAAGGGCCGGACGGGCATCCCGGGCGAGCGCAAGGCGGAGCTGATGACGCATCTGCTGAACATCGACCCGCCCGACCACACCCGGCTGCGGCGTCTCGTGTCGAAGGCGTTCACGCCCCGGCGCATCGCGGAGTTCGCGCCGCGCGTGCAGGAGCTGACGGACCGCCTCATCGACTCCTTCGCCGAGAAGGGGGAGGCCGACCTCATCCACGAGTTCGCCTTCCCGCTCCCCATCTACGTGATCTGCGACCTGCTCGGTGTCCCGCGTGAGGACCAGGACGACTTCCGGGACTGGGCGGGCATGATGATCCGCCACGGCGGCGGCCCGCGCGGCGGGGTGGCCCGTTCCGTGAAGAAGATGCGCGGCTATCTCCTCGAACTGATCCACCGCAAGCGCGAGAACCCCGGGGACGACCTGATCTCGGGGCTGATCCGGGCGAGCGACGACGGCGAGCACCTGACGGAGAACGAGGCCGCCGCGATGGCCTTCATCCTTCTCTTCGCCGGGTTCGAGACGACCGTCAACCTCATCGGCAACGGCGTCCACACCCTGCTGGGACACCCCGAGCAGCGCGAGCGGCTCCAGCGGTCCCTGGCGGCAGGGGAGACGGAACTGCTGGCCACCGGCGTCGAGGAACTGCTGCGTTACGACGGCCCGGTGGAGCTGGCGACCTGGCGGTTCGCCACCGAGCCACTGACGATCGACGGGCAGCGGGTGGCCGAGGGAGACCCCGTGCTGGTGGTGCTGGCGGCCGCCGACCGGGACCCCGGACGCTTCGATGGCCCGGACACGCTGGACCTCTCGCGGCGTGACAATCAGCACCTCGGATACGGGCACGGCATCCATTACTGCCTGGGAGCACCGCTCGCCCGGCTGGAGGGGCAGGCCGCGCTCGCCACGTTGCTGAAACGCCTTCCGGACCTGCGACTTGCGGGGGAAGCTGCCGATTTGCGCTGGCGTGGCGGGCTCATCATGCGCGGACTGCGCACGCTCCCGGTGGAGTTCACTCCCGAGCCCGCTTCCGATGAGGGTGACGCTCTGTCAACTCTGTGACTTTTATGTGATCTCTGCTGCATCGACTTGTGACACACGTTCGAGTCCCGCTAGGTTCACCGTTCGACTCACCAGTCACTCGTCAGTTACACGGAAGGCATTCCCATGGGCTCCGCGAACGGCAGACACCGTCGCCCTCGGCAGGCACCCGCGATCGTCGTCGCCGCAGGCGTGACCGGCTCGGCCATCGCCATCCCACTGCTCGGCGCGGCCGGCGCGCACGCAGCCGACGCCTCGACCTGGGACCGGGTCGCCGAGTGCGAGAGCGGCGGCATGTGGAGCGCCGACCTCGGCAACGGCTTCTACGGCGGCCTGCAGTTCTCGCAGGATGTGTGGAAGTCGTACGGCGGCGATTCGTACGCCCCGCGCGCGGACCTGGCCAGCCGCTCGCAGCAGATCGCCGTGGCGGAGAAGGTCCTGGGCGACCAGGGGTCGAAGGCGTGGCCCAGTTGCGCGGTCATCTCCGGCCTCGTCGTGGACGGGTCCCTGCCGGGCGTCGACCCGGGCAGCGCCTCGTCCGCCGACACCTCCGAGAGTGCGGACCCGTCGTCGAGTGCCGATCCGTCGGCGAGCCGGGACCGGTCGGGCAGCGCGTCCAAGGGCGCGACCGACGCTCCGTCGGACGATGCCCCGTCGGCCGGCACCCCGTCGGACGACGCGACGGCGGACACGGCCGACCACGACCGTACGCCGGACGCCTCGGCCTCCCCGTCCGCCACGCCCTCGGCATCCGGCTCCTCCGGCGCGACCGGCTCCTCCGGCGCCCGGGAAGGGTCCGCCCCGGCCGGGGAGACGGGCGGCAAGCACCGCGGCGCCCCGGCCCCCGAGGGGACCGGCAGCGACCGGGACTCGGGGCGGCACGCCTCGCGCGGCGCCAGTGACGCACGCGACAAGGGGGCCCCGGTCGCCGACGGTACGTACACCGTCCGCCCCGGCGACAACCTCTGGGCGATTGCTGACGCACAGAAGCTTCCCGGCGGCTGGACGGAGCTGTACGAGGCCAACAAGGCGGAGGTCGGCTCCGACCCGGACCTCATCCTGCCTGGCCAGAGCCTCGATCTCGGTGTGAAGACCGACTGAGACCGACCGGGAACGGCCGCGGAATCGGTCTGATCAACAGCTGAAAGCACCTCAAATCTGGGGTACTTAAGAGGCCTATGTCCCACTTTTGACTAAGTGAGACATGGGTCTCTTTGCGTGAACTGGCGCGTCTTGTCCGGGAGCTCCCCCCGCATCCGTTCCGACCTGCGCAAACAGGTGTTCTTCAGATGCGAGTAAGGGCTGTTTATCCGGTATGTCCTTCTTTGAATGTGGGGGTGGCGTGTGTTTACGGTCGTAACCGCTCGCACCGCGGGCCCCGTCGATCGTCACGCCGAATCCTGCCGTCGGTCGAAGGGAACAGACGCGTAAAGCGCCGTAGGCAGGAGCGGGGGACCCAGGTAGGCGCCGGGTCCGATCGTCGCAAGACGCATCGGGAACGGCTTGGGGTTAAGTCGTGCGCTAGGACGTGCGACCGGGCAACTCACTTGGCCCGAACCCGACAGCTCACCTCGTAGGCGTCGGTGAGGAGAAGTCTCGATGCTGCTCAACAGCAAGGGCAACAAGCACCGTCGCCCGTCCAAGGCCGTCCGTCTCGTCACGCTCGCCGGTGTGGCCGGTGCCGCCATCGCCGTGCCCCTGATGGGTGCGACCGGCGCCTCCGCGGCCTCCGTGTCCACCTGGGACGCGGTCGCCCGGTGCGAGTCCGGCGGCAACTGGTCGATCAACACCGGCAACGGCTACTACGGCGGTCTGCAGTTCTCGCAGTCCAGCTGGGCCGCCGCCGGCGGTACGCAGTACGCGGCCCGCGCCGACCTGGCCAGCAAGTCCCAGCAGATCGCCGTGGCCGAGAAGCTCCTCGACATGCAGGGACCGGGCGCCTGGGGCTGCGCCGGCGCCGGCAACCTGCGCAACGACGGTGTCGACCCGGGCGTCGACACCGGCTCCACCGCCACCAAGACCGCCCCCAAGCAGCAGTCGGCTCCGGTCCAGCAGGCCGAGCCGAAGAAGGCCGAGCGCACCGAGGCCCCCGCCGCCTCCCGCTCGGACCGCGCGGCCACCCCTCAGGCCGAGCAGAAGAAGACCGTCACCACCCCGACCGGCGAGACGGTCAAGAAGGGTGACGGCGAGTACAAGGTCGTCGCCGGCGACTCGCTGAGCCAGATCGCGGCCGACCACAACGTCAAGGGCGGCTGGGAGCGGCTGTTCGAGCTGAACAAGGACATCGTCAAGGACGCCGACATGATCTTCCCGGGTCAGCAGCTCCACCTGGTGAAGTAATTCGGCACTCTCCTCGCTGAGCTCCCCGGCCCGGCCCGCACCTCCCCCCGTGCGTGCCGGGCCGGGGTTTTGCCGCTTCGGGGTGCGCCGGCTCCCGCGCCGATTGTTCAACTGTTGTAGTTACTGGTCGGTAGGTACCTGGACGTCTGCCCCGCTATGGGTGCCCTTGGGTCCTTTTTCGTCCCAGGGGGCGGGCGGGCGGCCGACTGAGAGGGCCGGGCCGGTTAGGCTCTTGTCGCAAGGCCAAAGTGACCCTGCACAACCAGCGTCATATCCCAGAAGGAGATGCCTCGTGCCGTCCATCGACGTCGTCGTAGCCCGGGAAATCCTCGACTCCCGGGGCAACCCCACGGTCGAGGTCGAGGTTGGGCTCGACGACGGCAGCACGGGTCGTGCTGCTGTTCCGTCCGGAGCCTCCACCGGTGCGTTCGAGGCCGTTGAGCTTCGCGACGGCGACCCCAACCGCTACCACGGAAAGGGCGTCGAGAAGGCCGTCCTCGCCGTGATCGAGCAGATCGGCCCGGAGCTCGTCGGCTACGACGCGACCGAGCAGCGGCTGATCGACCAGGCGATGTTCGACCTGGACGCCACCGAGAACAAGGGCTCGCTCGGCGCCAACGCCATCCTCGGCGTCTCGCTCGCCGTCGCCCACGCCGCGTCCGAGGCCTCGGACCTGCCGCTGTTCCGCTACCTCGGTGGCCCGAACGCGCACCTGCTGCCCGTCCCGATGATGAACATCCTCAACGGTGGGTCGCACGCCGACTCCAACGTGGACATCCAGGAGTTCATGATCGCCCCGATCGGCGCGGAGTCCTTCTCCGAGGCCCTGCGCTGGGGCGCCGAGGTCTACCACACGCTGAAGAAGGTCCTGAAGACCAAGGGCCTGTCCACCGGTCTCGGCGACGAGGGCGGCTTCGCGCCGAACCTGGAGTCGAACCGCGCCGCCCTCGACCTCATCCTTGAGGCCATCAAGGAGGCCGGTTACGCCCCGGGCAAGGACATCGCGCTCGCGCTCGACGTCGCCGCGTCCGAGTTCTACAAGGACGGCAAGTACGAGTTCGAGGGCAAGTCCCGCTCGGCCGCCGAGATGACCGAGTACTACGAGGAGCTCGTCTCCGCGTACCCGCTGGTCTCCATCGAGGACCCGCTGTACGAGGACGACTGGGCCGGCTGGAAGGTCATCACCGACAAGCTCGGCGCCAAGGTGCAGATCGTCGGCGACGACCTCTTCGTCACCAACCCGGAGCGCCTGGCCCGCGGCATCGAGGAGGGCTCCGCCAACGCCCTGCTCGTCAAGGTCAACCAGATCGGTTCGCTGACCGAGACCCTGGACGCCGTCGAGCTGGCCCAGCGCAGCGGCTTCAAGTGCATGATGTCCCACCGCTCCGGCGAGACCGAGGACGTCACCATCGCCGACCTCGCGGTCGCCGTGAACTGCGGCCAGATCAAGACCGGCGCCCCGGCCCGCTCGGACCGTGTCGCCAAGTACAACCAGCTGCTGCGCATCGAGGAGATCCTCGACGACGCCGCGGTGTACGCGGGCCGCTCGGCGTTCCCGCGCTTCAAGGGCTGACCCGTACGGCCGGCACGTACAGCAGGCGCGTCCGGCCGGCGCGTCCGGCACGGGCCGACAGGCCCGGCCGGGTCCGGCGCCCCGGCCTCCGTCCGTCCCCGCACTCGGTCCCGTACCGTGTGCGGGGACGGACGTGCGTAATGGGGAGGCGGAGACATGGCCGCGAAGGACCGGGACCGGTTCTCCACCGCGACCCGGCTGAGGCTGCTCGGTGAGCAGACCGCAGCCCGCGTCTACCGGTCCCAGAGCCGCCGTCAGGCGCGCCGCTCCCGCCTCACCGGCCGGGCGGCCTTCCTGGCCCTGGTGGTCTGCTCCCTGGTCGTCGCCCTCGCGTACCCGATGCGGCAGTACGTGTCGCAGCGCGACGAGATCGCCGACCAGGAGCGGCTCGCGCAGGAGGCCGAGGTGCGCACCGAGGAGCTGCGCGACGAGAAGGCGCGGCTCCAGGACGATGCGTACATCAAGCGGCTGGCCCGCGAGCATCTGCACTACCTTCTTCCGGGGGAGACCGGCTACACGGTGGTCGACCCCGACGCGGTCAAGGAGCGCAACGGAAAGCCGGAGGAGTCCGGCCGGCCGTGGCACTCCAATCTCTGGGACGGCGTCGACAGCGCCGACCGGGGCTGACCCGCTCCTCCTCGTTCGCATCCCCTCGTTCATCTGCGGAACCGCAGTTCAAGCAGCCCGATCAGAACCTAGGCAGGCATGGAAACGCCCCCTCCCCAGACCGAGTCCACCGCACCCACCGACGCGGACATCGCCGCGTTCCAGCAGCAGCTGGGGCGCCCGCCGCGCGGGCTGCGCGCCATCGCGCACCGCTGTCCGTGCGGAAACCCGGACGTGGTCGAGACGCAGCCCCGGCTGGAGGACGGTACGCCGTTCCCGACGACGTACTACCTGACGTGCCCGCGGGCGGCGTCCGCGATCGGCACGCTGGAGGCGAACGGGGTCATGCGCGAGATGACCGAGCGCCTCGGCACCGACCCCGAACTGGCCGCCGCGTACCGGGCCGCGCACGAGGACTACATCGCGCGGCGTGACGCCATCGAGGTGCTGGAGGGCTTCCCGAGCGCGGGGGGCATGCCGGACCGGGTGAAGTGCCTGCACGTACTCGTGGGGCACTCGCTGGCCGCGGGGCCGGGAGTGAACCCGCTGGGGGACGAGGCGATCGCGATGCTGCCGGAGTGGTGGCGCAAGGGGCCGTGCGTGTCGCCGTGCGGCGCGGCGCCGGACGAGGACTGACCGTTCCCCCCGGGGGCCGCGCCCCCGGACCCCGCTCCTCGGTCGCCGGAGGGGCATGAATCCGGAGGGGCATGAATGAGGAGTACTTCATGACGCGCGTGGCCGCCATCGACTGCGGTACCAACTCGATCCGTCTGCTGGTGGCCGATGCGGACCCCGCCACCGGGGAGCTCGTCGAGCTCGACCGGCGGATGGAGATCGTCCGGCTCGGGCAGGGCGTCGACCGGACCGGACGGCTCGCCCCCGAGGCGCTGGAGCGGACGTTCGCCGCCTGCCGGCAGTACGCGGCGGTGATCAAGGAGCACGGTGCGCAGAAGGTCCGCTTCGTCGCCACCTCCGCCTCCCGGGACGCCGAGAACCGGGACGACTTCGTCCGCGGTGTGCTGGACATCCTGGGCGTCGAGCCCGAGGTGATCAGCGGCGACCAGGAGGCGGCGTTCTCGTTCGACGGGGCCACCAAGGAGCTCGCCGGGCGCGACGACCTCGCGAAGCCGTATCTCGTCGTGGACATCGGCGGCGGCTCCACCGAGTTCGTCCTCGGCGACGACCGGGTGCGAGCCGCCCGGTCCGTGGACATCGGCTGCGTCCGGATGACCGAGCGCCATCTCGTCCGGGACGGCGCGGTGGTCGACCCGCCCACGCCCGCCGCGGTCGCCGGGCTCCGCGCGGACGTCGCCGCCGCCCTGGACCTGGCCGGGCAGAGCGTTCCGCTCACCGGGGCGGGCACGCTCGTGGGGCTCGCCGGCACGGTCACCACCGTGGCCGCGATCGCGCTGGGTCTGCACGAGTACGACTCCGCGGCGATCCACCACTCCCGGGTCTCCCTGGAGCAGGTCCGGGAGATCACCGGGCGGCTCCTCGCCTCGACCCACGCCGAGCGCGCCGCGATCGGCTCGATGCATCCGGGACGGGTCGACGTGATCGCCTCCGGGGCGCTGATCCTGCTGGCCGTCATGGAGCGGACCGGGGCCCACGAGGTCGTCGTCAGCGAGCACGACATCCTCGACGGGATCGGCTGGTCCATCGCGTAGCGCGCCCCCCGGGGCCCGCGCCCGTACAGCGCCCTCCTGGAGCCTCCGGGAGGGCCTTCGGGGGCCCGGTGCGGGGAGGTGCCGGAACGTTGCTCATACGCATTCCCGCCTGCACCTTTGAGACGCTGAGGGCCACCCGGGCGACCCCTTCCGAGACACGTCGCGACGAAGTTCGTGAACTTCTTCACAAGGAATTGCGCGCTTGGGGGCAGACTTCTGCTCCGTAAGCGCCCCGGGGAGGGTGTGCGGGGTCACTCGCGACGCGAACGGGACTGTTCCGGGTACGTTGCGGGAGGGTGAACCGGAGGGGTGGTCCACCCCGCCCGGCGGCTCAACGGCCAGCTCACAGGCGGTGAACAACGTTCACCGCAGCGGTGTGGTTCCCCTGCCGGGTCATGACCTGGGTCACGTGGGCGGCGGAGTGTAGCAGAGGGTGGCCCATACCTTGTGAAGGGGCTCACGAGCCCACCCCCCGAGAGGGGTGGATACTCGATGGCATGAGCACCACGGAGCGTCCCAGGATCCTCGTAGTAGGCGGTGGGTACGTAGGCCTGTACGCAGCTCGGCGCATTCTGAAGAAGATGCGCTACGGAGAGGCGACCGTCACGGTCGTCGACCCCCGGTCGTACATGACCTACCAGCCCTTCCTCCCCGAAGCTGCTGCCGGCAGCATCTCGCCCCGGCACGTCGTCGTCCCGCTGCGACGCGTTCTGCCGAAGGCCGAGGTCCTCACCGGCCGCGTCACGACCATTGACCAGGACCGCAAGGTCGCCACGGTCGCGCCGCTCGTCGGCGAGGCCTACGAGCTGCCCTTCGACTACCTGGTCATCGCGATGGGCGCCGTCTCGCGCACCTTCCCGATCCCCGGCCTGGCCGAACAGGGCATCGGTATGAAGGGCATCGAGGAGGCCATCGGCCTGCGCAACCACGTTCTCGAGCAGCTGGACCGGGCTGACTCGACGACCGATGAGGAGGTCCGCCGCAGGGCGCTCACCTTCGTCTTCGTGGGCGGCGGGTTCGCCGGTGCGGAGACCATCGGCGAGGTCGAGGACATGGCCCGCGACGCGGCGAAGTACTACACGAGCGTGAAGCGCGAGGACATGCGCTTCATCCTCGTTGACGCCGCCGACAAGATCCTTCCCGAGGTAGGCCCGAAGCTGGGCGTCTGGGGCCGGGAGCACCTGGAGTCCCGCGGTGTCGAGGTCTTCCTCTCGACCTCCATGGACTCCTGCGTCGACGGTCACGTGGTGCTGAAGAACGGGCTGGAGGTCGACTCCAACACCATCGTGTGGACGGCCGGCGTGAAGCCGAACCCGGCGCTGGCCCGCTTCGGCCTGCCGCTCGGTCCGCGCGGTCACGTGGACACCTCCGAGAAGCTCCAGGTGCAGGGCACCGACTACATCTGGGCCGCGGGCGACAACGCCCAGGTTCCGGACCTGGTCGGCCGCAAGGCCGGCAACCCGAACGCCTGGTGCCCGCCGAACGCCCAGCACGCGCTGCGTCAGGCCAAGGTCCTCGGCGACAACGTCATCTCCGGGATGCGCGGCTTCCCGCAGGCCGACTACAGCCACGCCAACAAGGGTGCGGTCGCCGGTCTGGGCCTGCACAAGGGCGTCGCGATGATCGTCGTCGGCAAGATGAAGATCAAGTTCAAGGGCCGCCTCGCCTGGTACATGCACCGTGGCTACCACGGCATGGCGATGCCGACCTGGAACCGCAAGATCCGGATCTTCGCCGACTGGACCCTCGCGATGTTCCTCAAGCGCGAGGTCGTCTCGCTCGGCGCCATGGAGACGCCGCGCGAGGAGTTCTACGAGGCCGCCAAGCCGGCCCCGGCACCCGCCGCCGCCCAGCCGGTGGGCGAGAAGGCCAAGGCCTCCTAGCGCGCACCCGGGACCGGAGGCCCAACACCTCCCGGTCCGCCCGCGGATACCCGTATCCGCGCAGAGCAGTCGCACGACGCCCGAAGGGGCCGTCCGCCATCCGTGGTGCGGGCGGCCCCTTCGGCGTATCGGGGCGTATCGGAGCGGGACGCGGCGCAGGGGGGCCGGACCCAGTGGCCCGGCGGATGCGTGGCCTGTGCAGCTATTTTGCCGTTCCATTGCGCGGTAGCGGGATGGCCGGGCCGCCGGACACTGTTGAGGGGGGTGTACCTCGCTGCGGCGCCAAACGGGTGCCGGGGCGTGGTCGGAGACATGTGTGGGCATGTCTGGGCACGTTGGGAAACACCATCACGGAGGTGTGCGCCATGGCAGACGCCGCGTTGCGGCTGACCGCTCTCGCCGAGGAGTTGCTGGGAGAACCCCTACCGGTCCGGATCCGGGCCTGGGACGGCAGCGAATCCGGTCCACCCGATGCCCCCGCCCTCGTCGTCAGGAACCGTCGCGCCCTGCGCCGGCTGCTGTGGAAGCCGGGCGAACTGGGCCTCGCCCGCGCCTGGGTGGCCGGGGAAATCGACATCGACGGCGATCTGTACGAGGCCCTGGACCTGATCGCCGGGCTGATCTGGGACCGCGGTGCGGAGGCGAAGGACAGCCTCCACCCGGTCCGCGACCCGAAACTGCGGGCAGCCGCCAAGGGGCTGCTGCAACTGGCCGGACCCTGGCCCCCGCCCCCTCCACCGCCGGAGGAGGTACGGCGCCGCGCCGGAGCCCTGCACACCAAGCGCCGCGACAAGGAGGCCATCAGCCACCACTACGACGTGGGCAATGACTTCTACGAACTGGTCCTCGGCCCGTCCATGGTCTACTCCTGCGCCTACTGGGAGGACGACGGGAACCTTGAGGACGCCCAGCGCGACAAGCTCGACCTGGTCTGCCGCAAGCTCGCGCTGAAGGAGGGCGACCGCCTCCTGGACGTCGGCTGCGGCTGGGGCTCCATGGCCATCCACGCGGCCCGCGACTACGGCGCCCGGGTCACCGGTGTGACCCTCTCCACCGAACAGGCCGCCTTCGCCAGGAAGCGCATCGCCGAAGAGGGACTGACCGACCGGATCGAGATCCGGGTCCAGGACTACCGGGACGTCAGGGACGGCCCGTACGACGCCATCTCCTCCATCGGCATGGCGGAACACGTCGGCTCGGTCCGCTACCGCGAGTACGCCGACGACCTCTAC
Organism: Streptomyces brevispora; assembly: GCF_007829885.1. NCBI lineage: Bacteria > Bacillati > Actinomycetota > Actinomycetes > Kitasatosporales > Streptomycetaceae > Streptomyces > Streptomyces brevispora. Next base: position 2,186,643 of record NZ_VIWW01000001.1, on the reverse strand, counting down.
GCACTCCTCAAGCCCGGCGGGCGCCTCCTCAACCACCAGATCGCCCGCCGCCCGGAGAAGGACGAGACCGCGTACCACGTGGACGAGTTCATCGACGCCTATGTCTTCCCGGACGGCGAACTGGCTCCGCTCGGCCGGACCGTCGCGACCCTCGAAGAAGCCGGTTTCGAGGCCCGCGACGTCGAATCGCTCCGCGAGCACTACGCACTGACCCTGCGCCGCTGGGTCGCCAACCTGGAGAAGCACTGGGACCTCGCGGTGAGGATGACCTCGCCCGGCCGGGCCAGGGTCTGGCGGCTCTACATGGCCGCCTCCGCGCTCTCCTTCGAGCACAACAAGATCGGCGTCAACCAGATCCTGGCGGTCCGTCCGGCGCAGGGCGGTTCCGCCCGGATGCCGCTGCGCGCCCGCGACTGGAAGGCGTCCGCGACCGGCTGAGCGGTCCCCACCCGGCAGTCCCTGAGCCGGACGGACGCAGCGGAGGGCACAGAGGGCCGGTACCCGCGGTGGCGGGTACCGGCCCTCTGCCGTGTGCCGTGCGGCGCTACTCCGTCTTGATGGCCGTCAGCATGTTGAGCCTGGCGGCGCTGCGGGCCGGCCACATCGCGGCCAGCACCCCCACCAGCCCGGCCAGCAGCAGGAAGAGCGCGATCCGGCCCCACGGCACGACCAGCGCGTACTGCGGGATGTCGGACGACACGGTCTGCCCGATCGCCCAGCCGAGGAACAGGCCGAGCCCGATGCCGACCACCGCGCCGAACAGCGAGATGACCACGGCCTCCAGCCGGATCATGCGCTTGACCTTGCGCCGGTCCAGGCCGATCGCCCGCAGCATGCCGATCTCCTGCTGCCGTTCGAAGACCGACATGGCCAGGGTGTTGACGACCCCGAGCACCGCGATGATCAGGGCCATCGCCAGGAGCCCGTACATGATGTTCATCGCGAGGTTGATGGAGCCGCCGAACATGTCCCTGATGTCCTGACGGTCCATGACGCTCATGCCGGGGTTGTCACCCAGCGCGTCCACCACGGCCTGCTCGTTGGCCGCGCTCGCGCCGCCCTCCGTCTTCACCCAGATCTCGCGGATGTCCGCACGGCCCTCGTGCGGGGCCACGGTCTCGCGGGGGATCAGCACCTGCGACAGGAAGTCGTTGTCCTTGTAGAGCGCGCCGACCTTCAGGTTCTCCTTCTTGTGGTCGTCGTACGTGACCGGGACGCTGTCCCCGGTCTTCCAGCCGTTCGACTTCGCGGTCTTCTCCGAGACGGCGATCTCGCCGCTGCTCAGGGAGTCCATCGAGCCCGAGACGGTGTCGACGGCGAGGACCTTCTGCACATCACCGGGGGTGACGCCGGACGCCGAGAGCCCGGCGCCGCCGATCTCCAGCCAGACGGCCTGCTGGGGCGAGACCGCGGTGACGCCGTCGGCCTTCTCCAGGGCGGTGAGCGCCGACTCGTCGAGCGAGTCCCCGCTCGCCATCGACACCATGTAGTCGGCCTTGATGTTGTCCGTCGTCATCCGGTCGACCGCCTGGCCGAGGGTGACGCCGAGCACCGAGATGCCGGTGACGAGGGTGAGACCGATCGCCAGCGCGGAGGCGGTGGCCCCGGTGCGGCGCGGGTTGCGGACCGCGTTCTGTGCGGCGAGCTTGCCGGAGACCCCGAACAGCCGCTGCAGCAGCGGGCGGACCAGGGCGATCACCGGGCGGGACAGCAGCGGGATGAGGATGATGACGCCGATCAGCGCCAGGAAGGCACCGGCCGCGATGGCGAGCTGGGCATTCGTTCCGGACTGCGCCGCACCGGCGATGATCGCCGCCGCGCCGAGCAGGGTGATGACCGCGCCGATCGAGTTGCGCAGCACCAGGGACTTCACGGTGGCCACCGCGTGCATGCTGTTCATCGCCGCGACCGGCGGGATCTTCGCGGCCCGGCGGGCGGGCAGCCAGGCGGCCAGCACGGTGATCAGGACACCGACACCGAAGGCGGCGACGACCGTGGTCGGGGCGATCACCAGCGGACCGGCCGGGATCTTGCCGCCGATCAGGCTCATCGCGGACCGCAGCCCGGTGGCGAGACCGAGGCCCAGCACGAAGCCGACGACGGACGCGATCAGACCGACCACGGCGGCTTCGAGCAGCACCGAGCGCTTGACCTGGCGGCGCGAGGCACCGACGGCACGCAGCAGCGCCAGTTCCTTGGTGCGCTGGGCGACCAGCATGGTGAAGGTGTTGGCGATGAGGAAGATGCCGACGAAGAGGGCGATGCCCGCGAAGGCGAGGAGCAGCTTGTTGAGGCTGCTCAGCCCGGACTCGATCTGCTTGGCCTGCTCGTCGGCGAGCGCCTTGCCCGTCTTGGCCTCGGCGTCCTTGGGCAGCAGTGGCTTCACCGCGGTCAGGAGCTGCTGGTCGGATGCGCCGGGGGCGGCGGTGACGGAGGCGGTCTGGAACTCGCCGGGGCGCAGGAAGAGCTTCTGGGCGACGGGGGTGTCGAAGAGGACCAGGCTGCCGCCGGCGTTGACCGCGCCGTCCTCGGTGGTGAAGACCCCGGACAGGGTGTACTCCTTCACCGGTCCGTTGGTGGCGACCCGTACCTTGTCGCCGACCTTGTACTCGCCCTTCTTCGCGGTCTCCGCGTCCAGGGCGATCCGGCCGTCCGTGGTCGGGCCGGTGCCGTCGCTGAAGGCGTACTGCGCGTCCTTGCCGTCCTTGCCGGGGGCGAAGTTGGCACCGGTGTTGGACCAGCCGTTGCCGATGAGCTTGCCGCCGGGGTCGGCGACCCCGGCGAAGCCGGAGACCCGGCCGGTGGCGCTCTCCACGCCGTCCAGGCCCTGGATCTTCTTCAGGGTGGCGGCGTTGACGCCGGGCGTCTGCGCGTCGCGCTGGTCGGCGTGGGTGGTGACCGCGACGGCGACGTCGTCGTAGTTCTTCGCCGACTGGTTGCGGAAGGCGTTTCCGAGGGTGTCGGTGAAGACCAGAGTGCCGGAGACGAAGGCAACGCCGAGCATCACGGCGAGGACGGTCATCAGCAGCCTGGCCTTGTGCGAGAGCACATTGCGCAGGGCGGTACGGAACATGTCTGTCAGTCCTGGGATCGGGAGGGGTTCCGGACGGGGGGTCACTTGCGGGCCCCGGCAGCGGCCGGGGCCCGGCGTGTTGCGGCCCTCGGGGAGGGCCCGGGGCTCTCAGCCGGTACGGCCCCTGGACGGGGGCTCGGAGGTCAGCCGGGGCGGTCCCTGGGCGCGGGGCCCGGGACTCAGCTGGTGCGGCCCTTGGGCGCGGGGCCCGGGGATCAGCTGGTGCGGCCCTTGGCGTCGAACGCCTTCATCCGGTCCAGTACCCCGTCCGCGGTGGGGTGCATCATCTGGTCCACGATCGCCCCGTCCGCGAGGAAGATCACCCGGTCCGCGTAGGAGGCCGCCGCCGGGTCGTGGGTCACCATCACCACGGTCTGGCCCAGGTCGCGCACCGAGTTGCGCAGGAAGCCGAGGACCTCGGCGCCGGAGCGCGAGTCCAGGTTCCCGGTCGGCTCGTCACCGAAGATGATCTCCGGCTGCGAGGCCAGGGCGCGGGCCACCGCGACGCGCTGCTGCTGGCCGCCGGAGAGCTCGGTGGGCCGGTGCTTCAGCCGGTCGGCGAGGCCCACCATGTCGATGACCTTGCGCAGCCAGTCCTGGTTCGGCTTGCGGCCCGCGATGTCCATCGGCAGCGTGATGTTCTCCAGCGCCGTCAGCGTCGGCAGCAGGTTGAACGCCTGGAAGATGAACCCGATCTTGTCCCGTCGCAACTGGGTGAGCTGCTTGTCCTTGAGGGACCCCAGCTCCGTCTCGCCGATCTGTACCGATCCGCTGCTGAAGCTGTCGAGACCGGCCACGCAGTGCATCAGCGTGGACTTGCCGGAACCCGACGGGCCCATGATCGCGGTGAACTCGCCCTGCGGGAAGTCCACGGTGACCCGGTCCAGCGCGGTCACCTTGGTCTCGCCCTCCCCGTAGACCTTCGACAGTTCCGTGGCGCGGGCAGCCACCGCGGTGGTGCGGTGAGCGGTGGTCATGGTGGTCACGGGAAACTCCAGGGTCGGGTTCGTACGGGACGGAGAGGCCTTCGGGCCGGGTCCGGAGGAAGGCGCGCAGCCGGGGCGGCGCCTGCCACGAAGGCACTGCTCCATCGTCTCCGCCGCTTCGCCTCAGGTCGTCAGTCCCGGTGCCCGTTCCGGGGGCCGCCTTGAGTCGCACCGGAGGGTCCCCTCGTCCTCCTGCGGTATGACACCGCCCCTGAGACGGACGACGCCCCGGCAGGCCCCCGTCGCGGCGGGCGCCCCACTGCGGCGGGCCCCGGCCGACCGGACCCGGCGGCTGATGCGGACGACGTGCTCGTCACCGTGCTGCCCGGGCATGGCACAGTGTTCATGATCACAAACGCGGTCCCGGCGGACCCGGAGGGCCTGGCACGCGCCCGGTTCCGCGCCGCGTCGACGACACCGTCACCCGGCAGGGGTGGCGCGCCCCTGGCGATCCATGGCGCGCTCCTGGCGTATCGACTGTGTGGGTGCGGCGAATTTCCGTCAATTCGGATCGCCGGTCGCCGCGCCCACAACCCTGCCAGGCGTGTGGCTATGCCTCCCAGGTGTGCTGACGCACCCTCAAACGGTCAATAAAATAAGACAACATCGAGCCACTGTTCGGCTGATCGGGGGAGCCCCACGGATAGGGTCATGTGCCAACGCGGAGCCGCGCGCCAAGCCCGGATGGTGGAATGCAGACACGGCGAGCTTAAACCTCGCTGCCCCTCGGGGGCGTGCCGGTTCGAGTCCGGCTCCGGGCACCATCGCGCGCACATGGGCGGTCCCGCATACGGGTCCGTTCCCGATATCTCCCTTTTGGGTAGTGGGCGCGCCATTTCCTCGATATCTCGCTGTGGGGTCGTACATCGCGGAGCGGAAGAACAAGGCCGGCGAGGTCGCGAGCCATCGGATGAAGTGGTGGCCGGGGCGGCGCCCTCGACGGCTTCCGCACTCGCCGCCGCCGTGACGGCCCGAGCACTCGAGCCGCTGTGATGGCCCCAGCGCTCGCAGCCGTTGGCGACCGGGCAGGCGTGAACTCCCGGGTGTGAGTGGCGGGCCGTTCCAGGAACTCCGCGGCCTCTCGGCACCCTGTCGCGCAGGCAGCTGTACCTCCCGGACAACGCCCGGCGGAACGTGGCGGTCGGGGAGGACATCCGTACGCTGCCGGTGCGTGCCCGGATGCGCCGTCAGGACCTGCTCAATCCCCGTTTGTCCACCGGGCGGGCCCTGCTGGCCCCGTGGCGTCTCCGAATTGGGACCTGGATTGGGCCCACGGGCCCGTGACGTCACAGGCGCCCCTCTCATAACCTCCCTGCCCTAAGGCCATACGGGAGGACAAAGCCATGCCACGGACGAGGTATCCGGAGCACATACCCAGCAGCAGACGGGGTGACCGGGGTGCCACCGCGTTCGAGTACCTCGGGACGATTCTGGTCGTCGTCTCCCTCATCGGCGGTATGGCGGTGGCCGGCCTCGGCGGGCAGATCAGCCAACGGATCCAGTGCCTTGTCGCATCGATCGGCGGCGGCAGTGGCGGCGCGTGCGACACGGGCAAGGGGGGCGAGGCGAGCGGCGATCCCAATGCCGAGTTCCAGCCCATCACCTGTGCGACGGTCACGAAGTCGGGTACCCAGGGCGGCAAGATAGGCGTCTCGTTCGAGACCCTGGGGATCGAGTTCGGCGGCGAGTTCGGCTTCGAGGAGACGACGTCCAAAGCCAATACGGACGTCAACGGGGACGGAAAGATCGACAGCAAGGACGAGGAGGTCTCGCTCACCTTCACGGACGCCGCCTCGGTGAAGGGTACGGAGAAGCCCAAGGCCCGGATCAAGTTCGGCGACGTGGGCAAGGACAAGGTCGAGATCGGCGCGGGGCTCACGGTGACCACCGGTGATACCTGGGTGTTCAACAGCCAGAAGGAAGCCGACCAGTTCCGCAAGGACCTTCAGGAGTACAAGAAGCTCAACCGGCTGAACAAGCTCTCCAACCTCAGCCCGGTCGTGGGTGGCGCCACCGAGGTCGCCAGCTGGTTCGGCAAGGGGCCGAAGGCCAAGGAGAGCCGCCTCAAGCAGAACATCGAGGACAGGCTCGGCAACAAGCACATCACCACCCAGAAGCTGAGCCTGGAGGTCGCCGCGCAGGCCGGGTTCCAGTTCGGGGCAGGGCTGAACACCCCGGACACGACCAACCCCGACGGCACGACCACCCCGGCCCCCAAGCCCGGCGCCACCATCGAGGCGGGCCTCGAGATCTCCGAGTCCCAGGAGGTCACCCTGACGCAGAACCACATCAACAACACCGACGCGTACACCTACCAGGCCAAGGCCAGCGGCGGTGCGTACGCGAAGGGTGAGGCCGGGCCGGTCAAGGCCGGTGCCGAGGCGAGCGGTTCGGCGGCGGGTGCCATCACCGTCACGGTCGACAGCAAGACCGGCAAGGTCAAGAGCATCACGATGACGCGGACCCTTGAAGGGAAGCTGGACGCCAACGCCGGTGTCAAGGGCGACGTCAACGGCAACAAGAAGGGCGGCGGGACGACCACCGAGGTCATCACGACCACCGTGCCGCTCGACGACAAGTACCTCTCCAAGGAGGAGTCCGACCGCATCAAGGCCCAGATGTTCTCCGGGCAGGGTATGAACAGTGCGTTCAACTACCTGTTCACCGGCACGCCGGTTCCGACCACGGACCCCGGCACCGATGACCCGTTCGGCCACTACGCGTTCCAGCATGGCCAGGTCAGCAAGCAGGAGTACGACGGTTCCTCCTCGTCCGAGGAGATCGGCCTCGACGTCAATCTGGAGGTGGCGGGCATCAACGGCGCCTACACCAGCTCCGAGAGCGAGAAGAACCTGCAGAAGGCCGAGTTCCTGGGGGCTCCCGCCAACGGGCAGCGCTCCTTCGTCCCGTACAGCTACTGTGCGAACTGATCGACCAGCACAAGGAGACGTGATCATGACCTACCGTTCCCTCCGCCGGACCGTGCAGGCCGTCGCCGTCACGACCGCTGTCCTCACCGCCGGCCTGACGCTCTCCGCGTGCGGCGCGGAGAAGAAGGACGCACCGGCCGCGCCCAGCGGCTGGAAGGAGCTGTCGGGGCCGACTGTGTCGCTCTCCTATCCGGCCGGTCTCACCGAGCAGAGCAAGGCGGAGCGCGGCAAGCTCAACGACGCCGCGGCTCTCCGCAGCGAGGGGGGCCGCCCCACGGTCAAGGTGTCGATCCAGAGCGGCTTCGCCAACGCCTCGAACGGGGACGACGCGGCCTCGGTCGGCCGGGCCCTCCTCATGGCGACCACCGAGGTGAAGGACACCAAGGACGCCGGTATCAAGGGCGCGGAGGGCGCGAAGCGCATCGACTTCAGCTACACCGGTACGGGTGTGCCGCAGTCGCCCCCGAAGGGTGCCGAGGTCAACGGCGTCGTCGTCACGGGCGTCGACTCCGCGGGGAAGATCTACTCCGTTCGCATCGACGCCCAGGCGGGCAAGCTGAGCGATGCGGACCGGACGAAGATCGTCGACAGCATCAAGGTGAAGTAGTGCCCGAGCGACGGCCGATGACGAAGAGGCAGCCCGATGTCCCGATTTGACGCACACCGCGGGTACGCTCCCGCCCCCGCCCCCGCCGGGGACAGGCCGCGGCTGTTGGACCTGATGCTGCCCTGGGCCGCGGGGATACTGGTGACCCTGATCGCGGAGCTGGCCGTCGCGGTGGTCGTATGGGACTGGGTGGCGGGTGACGACCCGTCGAACGTGGCCTCGCCCGCCCGTACCATCCTGTTCCTGCACCTGCCGTCCGCTCTCTGCTTCGCGTTCGGCACCTGGGCCGCGGCGGCCCTGCACCGCTCGCCGTCACGGGATTCGCGCGTACGGCACGGCCTCGCCGCCTTCGCACCCGCCGTTGCCCTGCAACTGGTGATCTACGTGTCCCAGGGGAGCGACCTCACGGTCATCACCTTCCTGGTCCAGCTGGCGGTTCTGCTGGTGGGCTGCGCGGTGGGCTTCCTCGTCGACAGGCTGCGCAACGGCTAGTGCCGCGACCGGCGCACATCGCCGGTCGCGGCACCGGCGGGAAGCACGGGGCAAGACATCAACGGACCAAGGAAGCCATGAACACCTCGTACGTACTCATCGGTGTGGTCGCCCTGGTGGCGCTCAGGTCCCTGGGGCGGACCGCTCAGCAACTGCGCGGGGCGCGCTCCGGTGTCTCCGCGCCGGCGCGCTGCATCCGGGTGTACGAGCGCGACACGGCGACCGGCTCGTCGAACGACCGGCGGGCCTGGCACGTCTTCGCGTTCACCGCGCAGAACGGGGAGTGGGTCGAGTTCCAGGACGGCAGCAACAGGCGCTTCGTCGAGGGGGCGCGGGTCACGGTGCGCTACGACCCCGCCGACCCGAAGCGAACCGCCACGCTGGCCGGCAGCCCGCGCGCGGCCCTGACCGAGGGGGCCGTCGGCCTGGTCCTGATGGCGCTCGTGCTGGTGATGTTCCTGACCGACTTCCCGCAGAACCTGTTCTCCTGACCGGTTGCCGACACCCGGCACCCGGCACCCGCCATCTGCCATCCGCCGTCCGCCATCCGCCACCCGGCACCCTCCGCCCAGCACCCGAGCAACCTTCCGTCAGCCCTGCCAGCGCCAGTAGAGACCGGGCTGGATCTGCGCGTCACAGCCGATGAATCCCAGCTTCGGATGCTGATGGTCCTTCGCGTTCCACCGGGAGGGTAGCGAGCGGTCGTCCTGGTGGAGACAGGCGTTGCCTTCTCCGGCGATCAGCCAGGCCTTCCGTTTCCAGGCAGGGCTCGACCACGGCTTACGGCTCCACTTCTGTCCCGTGTCCGCCGCTTCGCAGCGTGCCAGTCCCGCGCTGTCAGTGATTTTGGTGAGGCAGTGGCCCGCGTAGAGCCTTGACCGGATCGTTCCGTCCGATCCGAAGTCCCACTTCTGTCCTTGGGACCCGTCGCAGCTTTCGATCCGGACCGCGCCGTCCTCGGCCGCCGCCCTGACCGCTGCGAGACACTGTTCCGGCTCCCGGCCGGTGAACTCGGTGGTTCTGCCGATGTCTCCCATGATTTCCCCGGGGCGGGGATTCCGGTGCACCTGCTCGTACTGGCGATGAACCCAGTCCGCGTCATCACGCGGGAGCCGGCCGCTGTGGACCTCGGCGTTATCGCAGTCCGCGTCCGTGGGGCCGCAGAGGACTTTCGCGAGGTACCGCCGGACCGAGGCCTCCTTCTCCCTGACCTGGCCGGTATCGAGGTTGGGCTTCAACCTCGACATCGTGTATCCGAGATAGGACCGCACCGGAATCCCGGAAATGTACCCCGCCGTTCTGAAATAGCGTGCTCCGATGCCGTGGTCGGCATGGTCGAGCCGGCCGTTCAGACTGAACGCGAAGGAGGCGTTGTCGTAGTCCATGGTGAGAATCTGCTCGACCCGCTCCTGCCGGGCGAACTCGGACAGGGTCTTCAGCAACTGCTGCTCGGTGTAGCTCTCCGAGCCCTGGAAAACCTGGATCTGTTTCCGTTCCTCCAGGAACAGTCGCAACATGCTCTCCGGTGACTGACCGCCGGGAAGCCCGTCGTGCAGTCCCAGGAACGCGAGTCTCACCCTGCTGTTGTCGAGCCGGAGCGATCTGATGCCGCGGCCGTTCACCCGCAGAGTCTCCTCGGTCCAGCGGTCGGGCACTCCCGCGAGTTCCGCGTAGGCCGCTTTCACGCCGTCCTCCCGGCGCCCGACGTAGTCCCGGGCCGCCCGGCGCCTCTTTCCGTCGTCGCCCCCCGTGAGGTACATCGTCGTCATCGGGCAGCCCGCTCGGATCATCCGGCTGATATCCGGGTCGGTGAAGTAGAGGTCGTCGTCGGGATGTGCCACACCCACCAGCGTGTGCAGACATCCCGAAGGATTCCTCGGGGCTTGCCTTTCCAGGTACGACGCGGACACCGAGTCCCGGGCGGTGGGGCGGGACGCGGTGGGGGAACAGGAGAGGCTCAGTACTGTGCACAGGGCCAATGCGGCGAAGGGAAGCAGCCTCGGCATACCGCGACCTCGGGCCTCGGAATACGCGAAATCCACGGGACCGTCCTCGGGGGTCGGAGTCTGTGTGTGTCTGTGTATGCGCCTGTATGTCCATGTCCGGAGCATCTTGCAGTCCGGCGCGGCGCGCGCCCCGCATCCGACGCGCGGTCCGTCGCGGTGGCACCGAATGGGCGAAGGCGCCGGGTGCCCGACGGATGGCCGGCCCGGCCGGGATCGCGACGCACGAGAGCAGGCCGACGTACGCGGCCACTGCCCGGCCCACCGTCCGGCGTGACCGCCCGTCCCACCGCCGGCACCGCCGCCCGGCGGACGCGGAAAGATCCTCCCCTGGCACTAGGGAGTTTGTTTTGCCTACCCATTACTCTTGTTCCAAGGCCGCGCTGGGTGGCCATGGAGGAGTGAAATGAGGAGCAGCAACCCGGTCTTCTCGCGACGGGGCTTCAGCCGCGACAACGGTTACGCGAACTTCAACGCGGCACCGCAGGCCGGGGCCCCAGTAGCGGGTGCCAACCCGTACGCCACCAACCCCTACGCCCAGCCGGACGCCCAGTACGGTGCCCCGCAGGCGCCGGTGCGTTCAGGTGTGATGACGATCGACGACGTCGTCACCCGTACAGCGCTGACGCTGGGCACGGTCGTGGTCGGTGCCGCGCTCGCCTGGGCCCTGCTCCCGGTCGACGAGGCCAACCTCGGCAAGTCGTACGGCATCGCGATCGGCGCCGCGCTGATCGCCTTCGTGCTGTCGCTCGTCCAGTCCTTCAAGCGCACCCCGGTTCCCGCGCTGATCATCTCGTACGCGGCCTTCGAGGGTGTCTTCCTCGGGGTCATCTCGAGCGCCGTCAGCACGTACATCGGGCCGGGCGTCGTGATGCAGGCGGTGATGGGCACCATGTGTGTCTTCGCCGGTGTGCTGTTCGCGTACAAGATGCGCTGGATCCGGGTCACCCGCCGGTTCTACGGCTTCGTCATGGCCGCCGCGATGGGCTTCATGCTCCTGATGGTGGTCAACCTGCTGTTCGCCGCGTTCGGTGGCGGTGACGGCCTCGGCTTCCGCAGCGGTGGCCTCGGCATCCTCTTCGGTGTCATCGGCATCATCCTCGGCGCGTGCTTCCTGGCTCTCGACTTCAAGCAGGTCGAGGACGGCATCGCGTACGGCGCCCCGCGCGAGGAGTCCTGGCTGGCGGCCTTCGGCCTCACCATGACCCTGGTGTGGATCTACCTGGAGATGCTGCGCCTGCTCTCCATCCTCAGCGGCGACGACTAGAACTGTTGGTCCCGTCGGACCGCTGATCACGCGTGAACGGCCCGCAGGCTCCGTCGAAGGAGCCTACGGGCCGCTTCCGTTTCGCGGGGACGGGGGCTGCGGAAGCTCGCCGGCCGCTCTTCGCAGGCCGTACGTGTGGATGATGGCCCTCGCGTGTTCGTGGGCGAGGCCCTGTTCGCTCCGCGGCCGGCTGACCTTCTCCCGGCACCGTTGCCTGGGCATCGGCCCGTTGGCGACCGTCCTGGAGGGGCGCGTAGGGTCGCGGAGTGCTCGATACGACGCCCCTGATCATCGCCGTGGACCGATTCGCCGACCGGCTGCGCGCCGCCCCGCAGAGCAGGCTGCAGCGGGGAGCGGCGGCCGAAGGGCTGGCCGCGGCCAGACAACTGGCGGTGCGGGCCCAGCACATCGAGGCGCCGGGCCGGGAGCCGAGGACCATGCCGGACGCCGGGATCTTCGCGATCGGCGACCAACTCGCCGTCGCGGGGCGGGATCTGGCCGTGGCATTGGAAATGGCCCCGTCAGCGGAGCTGGACGAGGCCGTGCTGTTCGTCGAGGAAGCGACCGCGCGGGCGTTCGCCTAGGCGGTACGGGCTCGGTGCGTGCGGTGTCCTTGCATGAGGTGGCCCGCGGCAGCGGCCGGCGAGGGCCGCGGTATCGGGGGAGGGGCCGGACGACCGGTCCGCGGGCTAGAAGCTCGCGATGACGCGGTCGGCCAGTATGTAGACATTGTCCCTGCCGCACGAGAACGTCAGCGCGTACGCACCGGAGACGCCGGAACCGCCCAGCAGCACCGGGTGCTCACCGGACCGCAGCGACTCGGCCAGACGCTCGGCCGTCTCACGGTGGCCGGGGGTCATGCAGAGCGTGGTGCCGTCGGCGAAGACGTAGACGTCGAGGGTGCCGAGCGGGCCGGGGCGCACGTCGGAGAGTTCCGTACGACTGTCGGCGAGCTCTTCGAGGCGGTTCACTGTACGCTCGTGATCGGTGACAACGGGTGTCTGAACCGGCACGAAGTCGGGGTGCGAGGGATGACGGCGACGGGCCGCGGCCAGTTCGGGGGAGTCCTCGGCGAATTCCGCGATCTCCGGGAACTCGGTGATCTCGGCCAGCTCGGCCAGTTCCGTGAGCTCCTCCAGCGCCTCGGCGGCGTCGAGGTCCATCGCCTCCAGGCCGGCGAAGTCCGCCTGGCGCGGGACGAAGAACGGGGCGTCCTCGCCGATTCCGGCCAGGCCGCCCAGCAGGGACGGGGCGTCGGCGGCGTCGCGCGCCTCCTGCGTGGCCCAGAAGGCCCGCGCCTCGGCGAGCTCGCGCTCCCGCTCCTCGGCCAGCGCCTCGGCGACGGCCGCACGTATTTCAGCGGCGGGAGTGGCGTCGTGACGGGTCTGGGCGGGGACGGCGGCGGCCTGGGCGCGGCCGTCGGCCAGCTCCCTCCGCAGGGCCGATACCTGCCTACGCAGCCCGTGAGCGGCGTGCAGAGCAGCAGCGCCCACGGCCGTGGCAGCGGCGGTGGTCAGCAACAGGGCAAGAGGCATGGCGCTCACTGACATACTCCCGGTTTCAATCGATCCCCCGACTTCCTACATCAGCTTGGCCTGTACCGACACCATGTGTCAGTGCATTACGTCACGAATTGGACAGGTCTTTGTGCCTGGGGTTTAGCACTGATGTGAGTGTGACCTGCGGGAATGACTCTCCCCCAGGAGATAGGTCACATCCTGGGGGAGATTCGGTCACGGACGGGGCTCGGAACCGGCCACGCTGGCGGTCCGGAAGGCCCCGAAAGGCCCGAAGGATCCGAGGAAACGGGCCCTGCGTGGCCGCGCAGGGCCCGACGCCACGCTCAGCTCAGTCGCTCGATGACCATCGCCATGCCCTGGCCGCCGCCCACGCACATCGTCTCCAGGCCGAACTGCTTGTCGTGGAACTGCAGGCTGTTGATCAGCGTGCCGGTGATCCGCGCGCCGGTCATGCCGAAGGGGTGGCCGACGGCGATGGCGCCGCCGTTGACGTTGACCTTCTCCAGCGGCAGGCCGAGGTCCCGGTAGGACGGGATCACCTGTGCGGCGAAGGCCTCGTTGATCTCGGCCAGGTCGATGTCGCCGACACTCAGCCCGGCCCGCTTCAGCGCCTGCTTGCTCGCCTCGACCGGTCCGTAGCCCATGATCTCGGGGGAGAGGCCGGAGACGCCGGTGGAGACGATCCGGGCCAGCGGGGTCAGGCCCAGCTCGCGCGCCTTGGTGTCGGACATGATCACGAGCGCCGCGGCGCCGTCGTTGAGCGGGCAGCAGTTGCCCGCGGTGACCAGGCCGTCGGGGCGGAAGACCGGCTTCAGGCCCTGCACGCCCTCCAGGGTGACGCCCGCACGCGGACCGTCGTCCTTGGAGACCACCGTGCCGTCCGGCGTCGTCACCGGGGTGATCTCGCGCTCCCAGAAGCCGTTCTTGAGGGCTTCCTCGGCGAGGTTCTGCGACCGGACGCCGAACTCGTCCATGTCCTGACGGGTGATGCCCTTGGTCCGGGCCAGGTTCTCCGCGGTCTGCCCCATCGAGATGTACGCGTCCGGCAGCAGGCCGTCCTCGCGCGGGTCGTGCCAGCTCGCGCCGGACTCCTCGGCGCGGGCCGCGGTGCGGGCCTCGGCCTCGGCGAACAGCGGGTTGTGGGTGTCCGGCCAGCTGTCGGAGTTGCCCTTGGCGAACCGGGACACCATCTCCACACCGGCCGAGATGAACACGTCGCCCTCGCCGGCCTTGATGGCGTGCAGTGCCATGCGGCTGGTCTGCAGGGAGGACGAGCAGTAGCGGGTGACCGTACAGCCGGGAAGGTGGTCCATCCCCATCTGCACGGCGATGATGCGGCCCAGGTTGTTGCCCTGTTCGCCGCCGGGGAGGCCGCAGCCGAGCATCAGGTCGTCGATGTCCTTGGGATCCAGCTCGGGGACCTTGGCCAGTGCGGTCTGGATGATCGTGGCGGTCAGGTCGTCCGACCGCAGGTCCTTCAGCGAGCCCTTGAAGGCCCGGCCGATGGGGGAACGGGCAGCAGAGACGATCACGGCTTCGGGCATCACGCGGCTCCATGAGGGCTGGAAGGCTGGCTGGCTGGACTGCTCTGGAAGTTACCCGGACGTACTGCTGAGGTCACCCGACAGGGCGTGTGATGCGGGCCTCTTTTCTAAGCGACCGCTCAGTCAGTTGTCGGTGGCGGTGCGACGCCCCGTTCACACGGGCCGGCGGGAGGGGCCCGTGTCGGTGTCCGGACGCCGCTCCGCCCGGGTGGAGCCGCCCGGCTCCTCGTGCGGCTCCCCCTTCGCCTCCGGATCCGGGTGCGCATGCGGAGGCAGGTGGGGATGGGGGTGAGGGTGGGGGTGCGGTTCCGTGACGGCGGGCAGGCGCCGCCGCCTGCGGTGCTTGAGGAGCGCCCAGGGTGCCCGCGCCCCGGTGACCTCCGTACCGGCCTCCTTGGCCGCCTGGGACGCCGCCTTGGCCACCGGCAGCATGTCCTCGCGCCGGGCGCCGTCCAGACGGTCGGACTCCGGCCACAGCCCCAGCACCGCGCAGACGGTCGGCAGGAGCGCCATCGCGGCCGTCGCGTAGCCCTCCGCCGAGGGGTGGTAGTTGTCCGGACCGAACAGCTCCCGCGGGTTCGCCTCGAACTCCGGGCCCAGCAGGTCGCCCAGCGACACCGTGCGCCCGCCCTGTTCCACCGAACCGATCGTCTGCGCCGCCGCCAGCTGCCGGCTCACCCGCCGGGCCATCCACCGCAGCGGCTGGTAGACCGGCTCGATCGTGCCCAGATCCGGGCAGGTGCCGACCACCACCTCGGCCCCCGTCGTACGCAGCCGCCGCACCGCCGTGGTCAGACAGCGCACCGACTGGGTCGCGGGAATCCGGTGCGTCACATCATTCGCCCCGATCATGATCACGCACACGTCCGGGGGCCGGGCCGGGTCCGCCAGCAGCAGCGAGACCTGCCGCTCCAGATCGTCCGACCGGGCTCCCGGCTGCGCGACGTTCCGCAGATCCACCGGCCGCTCCGAGACGGCCGCCAGCCCCGAGGCCAGCAGCGCCCCGGGTGTCTGCCCGGCCCGGCGCACGCCCTGCCCGGCCGCCGTGGAGTCCCCCAGCAGCCCCAGCCGCAACGGGTCCGCCGGTCCGGCGAACGCCACTCCGTAGCGCCCGTCCGCGCTCGGCGGGACCGGTGCGACACCGCCGCCCACCAGCCGCTTCGCCAGCTGGACCTCCGCCAGCACGACGCCTACCGCCGCGGCGCCCAGCAGCCCGACGCTGCCGCCACCGTAGGCCGCGCCCGCCGCGATCCGCCGTGCCACCCGTGCCCTCGACACAGTCCGGTCCACCTCCTTGTTGCCGTACCGCCGTACACAGAGCTAACTGCCCCCTAGGGGCCGTCGTTCAATCGCTTCGCCCAATCTCGCGCCCGTACGCATACTCTTGCCGCACCATCTCGGAGACCCCGGAGTACACGGTGCAATTCCACGATTCGATGATCAGCCTCGTAGGCAATACCCCGCTGGTGAGGCTGCGCAGTGTGACTGCCGGCATCCAGGCGACGGTCCTGGCCAAGGTCGAGTACTTCAATCCCGGCGGCTCGGTCAAGGACCGGATCGCCCTGCGCATGATCGAGGCCGCCGAGCAGAGCGGCGAGCTGCGGCCCGGAGGCACGATCGTCGAGCCGACGAGCGGCAACACGGGCGTCGGCCTGGCGATCGTCGCGCAGCAGAAGGGATACAAGTGCATCTTCGTCTGCCCGGACAAGGTGTCCACGGACAAGATCAACGTGATGCGTGCCTACGGGGCCGAGGTCGTCGTCTGCCCGACGGCGGTCGACCCCGAGCACCCCGACTCGTACTACAACGTCTCCGACCGGCTGGTCCGTGAGACGCCCGGAGCCTGGAAGCCCGACCAGTACTCCAACCCGAACAACCCCCGCTCCCACTACGAGACCACCGGTCCCGAGCTCTGGGAGCAGACGGACGGGAAGATCACCCACTTCGTGGCGGGGGTCGGCACCGGCGGCACGATCAGCGGCACCGGCCGCTATCTGAAGGAAGCCAGCGGCGGCGCGGTCAAGGTCGTCGGCGCGGACCCGGAGGGCTCGGTCTACTCGGGCGGCTCCGGCCGGCCGTATCTCGTCGAGGGCGTCGGCGAGGACTTCTGGCCGACGGCGTACGACCGGACGGTCACCGACGAGATCGTCGCCGTGTCCGACAAGGACTCCTTCCAGATGACCCGCCGGCTCGCCAAGGAGGAGGGCCTGCTGGTCGGTGGCTCCTGCGGCATGGCGGTCGTCGGCGCCCTCGAGGTCGCGAAGCGGCTGGGGCCGGACGACGTGGTCGTCGTCCTGCTTCCGGACAGCGGGCGCGGCTACCTGAGCAAGATCTTCAACGACGAGTGGATGGCGGACTACGGCTTCCTGGAGGACCCCGGTCCCTCCGCACGCGTCGGGGACGTCCTCGACCACAAGGCGGGCCCGATCCCGACGCTCGTCCACATGCACCCGGAGGAGACCGTCGGCGAGGCGATCGACGTCCTGCGCGAGTACGGCGTCTCGCAGATGCCGATCGTGAAGCCCGGCGCGGGCCACCCGGACGTGATGGCCGCCGAGATCATCGGCTCGGTGGTCGAGCGCGAGTTGCTGAACGCGCTCTTCGCCCAGCGCGCCTCGCTCGCCGACCCGCTGGAGAAGCACATGTCGTCGCCGCTGCCGCAGGTCGGCTCCGGCGAACCGGTCGAGGACCTGATGGCGGTGCTCGGCGGTACGGGCGCGGCGGACGCGGCGATCGTGCTCGTGGAGGGCAAGCCGAAGGGCGTGGTCAGCAGGCAGGACCTGCTCGCGTTCCTCGCCAAGGACGCGACGCCGGTCGTCAAGCCGTAGGCCGTCTCCGCGACGGCCCGAGCGAGGGCTTCGCGGAAACGGTACGAGCGCGACACGTTCCCGCAGCACCGGCTTAACACGGCTCGGGCAGATTGGTGGGTGTCGGCGGGGAAACCCGCCGGCACCGATACGGCGACACGGACTACGGAGCGGCTCCCGGACCTCCACTGTCGCCCGGATGCGAGGCCGGCCCTGACCCGGACCGCGTCCCTCGCGGGGACCGCCGTTGTCCCGACCCCTGGGAAACCGGGGGTGCGGCGGTCCCCGCGATACAGCTTCGACACATCGGTGCGCGGGGATCCCGCGCACTTCGGGCACGCCGAACGTCTCGTGCGGGAGCGTCGGCACGCCCGCGACCGGGTGACCGGTCAGGCGTACGCCTCCACCCGGTGATCCGCCACGCGGCCGGTCTCAGTCCTCCCAGTCGGACTTCGGCCGCTCGTTGTCCCGGCCACGGAACAGCCGCCCCCGGCGGGCGGCCTGGAGGACGTTGACGCCGACGATCCCGAGCCAGGCCACGACCAGCCCCTGGATGCCCGCGTTGGCGACGCCGATGGCCGACAGCGGGATGGCCAGGACCAGCGAGATGATCGCGAATCCGTACCGCTCACCGAAATGCCCCAGGGGAGGCTCCGGCGAGCGCGCCCCCCTGGCGACGACGATCTGCTGCTCCGCGAGATGACGCCTGACCCGTCGGTCGAGCGTGCCGTCGAGCCGCTGTTCGACCTTCTCCAGAAACGACTCGACGAGCGCGGACTCGTACTCGGTCCCCAGCTCACTGCGGGCTTGAAGGGTGGCGTCGAGCTCCTTCTTGAGCTCGGTGTCGGGTGCGTCCATGGCCTTACGGTACGAAGCCGGGGGCGGCCGGGTCAGTGGGGCTAACCCCCCTGTTTGCACGGAGGACGAGCGCCGGGGTCGGTCGCCGGGGCCGAGCGCGTAAAGACGTCCGCAGCATCCGGGCAGGCCCGCCGGGTGAGCGGGCCTGCCCGGACGGGCCCGGCGACGGGTGGCTGCATATGGACATGCAGACGCCTTGCTGGCTGAATGGATTCGTCGGTGCCGGATGGTGGCGCGACGGACCTACCGAGGGGACAGGATGAGCGGGAGCAGCCCGGCCGCGAGGTTGCAGCAGCTGTTCGAGGGGCGCAGGCTCACCCCCACCCAGCGGCGCATCGCGCACTCGATGGTGCGCAGGGCCGGCGACGCCCCGTTCCTGTCCAGCGTCGAGCTGGCCGAACTGGCCGGGGTGAGCCAGCCCTCCGTCACCCGGTTCGCCGTCGCACTCGGCTTCGACGGGTACCCGGCGCTGCGCAGGCATCTGCGCGAGGTCACCCCGGCCGGGCCCGTCGCGGGCGGCGCGCAGGACACGTACAACGAGTACCAGCAGGCGGTGCACGCCGAGATCGAGAACCTGCGCCACCTCGCCGAGCTGCTCGCCGACCCGGCGCCGGTCGAGCGGGCCGGGCGGCTGCTCGCCGCCTCGCGCCCGCTGCCCGTGCTGGGGCTGCGCGCCGCCTCCTCGCAGGCCCGGGGCTTCGGGTACTTCGCCGCCAAGGTGCACCCCGACGTCCGGGTGCTCGACGAGGGCGGCAGCATGCTGCACGACCGGATCGACGCCGCCCGCCGGGCCGGGGCCAGTGCGCTGATCTGCTTCGCACTGCCGCGCCACCCCCGCGAGGTCGTGGACGCACTCGCGTACGCGCGGGAACAGGGACTGGCCGTGATCTCGGTCGCGGACTCCGCCTTCGCCCCGGTGGCCGCGCACAGCGATCTGCTGATCCCGGCCGCCGTCGGGACCGGGCTCGCCTTCGACACGGCGTGTGCGCCGATGCTGCTCGGGCGCGTGCTGCTGGAGTCCATGTGCGACGCCCTGCCGGACGCGCAGGCGCGGCTGGAGGAGTTCGACGCGAGGGCGGCGGCGCGGGGCCTGTTCATCGAGTGAGCACGTATCCCTCCGATTCTCAGACTTCGCTCATCCACGGCCCTTAATCTGCGCCCACGGAACGAGCACGGGACCCGTCGAGAGGGGTACGGACATGGGGCGCGGAGCGCAGTCGTTGGCGAGAGTGGCCGTGATCGTACGGGCGGGCGCGGCGCCGATGTGGTGGCCGGGGCTGCTCGCCGCGGCCATCGGGGCACTGGTGCCGGGGCTCACCGGCCGGCGCATCGGGCTGCTGACCGGGGCCGCGCTGTTCCTGGTCACGATGGCCGTCGTGGCACTGGCGCGCGGCGGGCGGTACGCCGCACTCGCCCGGGGCGCCACCCGGGCCGGCCGTACCGACTTCCTCCAGGACCGGGCCGCGACCGCGCGCAACTGGCGTCGCGGACACCGCTGGTGGCTGCTCGGGGCGTTCCTCGTGGCCGTCGCGAGCGCGTGCGTGCTGCCCGGGGCGGGCGGGCTGCTGCTCGCGGGGGCCGGGGCCGGACTCTGGGCCAAGGCCGTCCGGATCGGGCAGTGGGAGCGCCGGGACGACGCCCTGTACTGGGTGCGCACGGACCGGGTGGAGCGCGGGCGGCCCGCCGGCAAGCAGATCGAGGCGTACCGGACGACCGGGCCGGTGGCCGGGGACGCCGCGCCCGGTGGGGCGCGGCGCTCCCGCTGACGGTCGGTCAGACGTCCAGCTCGGCCTCGATCTTCCTCAGCTGGTGGCGGGCCATGGCCAGGTTGGCGCGGCCGGAGTCCAGCACCAGATAGAGGAACAGGCCGTTGTTGCCACGGGTCTTGAGCAGCCGGATCATGTGGTACTGGCCGCCCAGGGTGATCAGGATGTCCTCGATCTCGTCCTGGATGCCCAGGTGTTCCATGGTGCGGAGCTTGGCGCGTACGACGTCGGTGTTGCCCGCCGCCGCGACCTCCAGGTTGAACTCCTTGCCGCCGCCGAGGGTGCCCAGCGCCATGCCGCTCGTGTAGTCGACGAGGGCGACACCGACGGTGCCCTCGATGGACGTCATCGCTTCCTTCAGTGACGCTTCGGTGTTCGCCATGAGTGCTTGATTCCTTTCCCTGACCGGCCGCGACGGCCGGTTCCGTTTCTGTGGGCTGGAGCTCTGTGCGGTGCGGGTGGCGGTTGGCGGCCCGTGTCGCGGGGTGCCGGTGCCGCCCGCGTCATGTCGTGCGGTGGGGCAGCGTGCCGGGCTGCTGCGGGGGGCGTTGCGCCGGTGCGCGTGCGCCGGGCGCGGGCTGCGGGGTGCGTTCCAGTGCGGCGTCGACGAGCTGACCGATCCGGGTGCCGGCCCGGCGGCCCTCCAGGTGGAGCCTGCCGACGTTGATCCGGTCCTCCGCCAGCAGGGTCAGCACGGCGGACGACCCCGCGGCGTACGCCGCGATGTAGCCCGTCTCGCCCCGTACGAGAAGTTCGCGGAAGCCGCCGCGGCCGGTGGCCTCCGTCATCCGGATGGAGACGCCGAGGGCGGCCGCAGTCAGTGCGGCGACCCCTTCGGCCTCCACCCCCGGGGTGTCATGGGCGAGGACGAGTCCGTCGGTGCTGGCCGCCAGGGCGCCCGCGAGGAGCGGCACCCGCGCCCGCAGCCGCTGGAGTTCGGCCAGTACGTTCTGGACCTCGGCCTCGGGCACCATCAGCTGTCTCCTTCCGGCACGCTGTCTGAGCGCGCGTATCACAGGGCCTCCAATGCGTCTCGGAGCCGGCGCAACAGTGCGACGTCGGGGTCGGCCGTGACCTCGGGCAACGGGATCCGGGCGGCTGTGGAGCCGGCCGGGCCCGCCGGCTGCCGGACGGCTTCCACCAGCCCGGAGGCGGCCAGCCGTCGCAGGTCGACCAGGGTATGGAAAGCCGATCTGCCCAGCTCCTGGGCGATGTCCGTCGCGGTGAGCACCCCGTCCACGCGCTCCAGCACACGGCGCTGGCGCGGCGGCACGGGGGAGTCGACCGGGCGGCCGGTCCGTACGAGCGGGGCGCTGTCGGTCACCGCGTCGGGCCAGATCCGGTCCAGTAACTCCCGGCGCCGGAGCGTCTCGCGCTGCACGGCGTCCACGGGTACCGGGCGGACCGGGCCGATCCAGTGGGCGACCCCGTAACGGAAGCGGGCCGGGGTCCGGGTCGGGGCGAGGGCGAAGAACGCCGCGTCGTACAACGCGCCCAGGTGGCACAGCTCCAGCGCGCCGCCCGTCACCCGCCCGCTGTCCACGAGGTAGCGGCCGACCCGCTGTCCGGCGCCCGCCTGGGCGACCGCGTCCCACCAGCCGTCGCGGTGCAGCGCACCGCCCCGGGTGAGCAGGACGTCGATGCCGGGCGTGGCCGGGCTCTCGGCGTGCACCACCTTGCCGTCGGCGAGGTAGAGGGTGCCGCGGTCGCGCATCAGGGCGCCGGTGGCCCGTTCGGCGGCGAGGCGCTGGAGCATGGGCGATAACACCGGCAAGGCGGGGTCGGGTGGCGGGGCGGTCGTCCTCATGCCAGGACCAGCCGCTCGGCCGTCTCGCCCAGCCGGATCCGGGCCAGTGCCAGGTTGCCCTCCGCGCGGTCCAGCCACAGGTGAAGGAACACGCTGCTGTCGAACGCAGTTTCGACGAATCGGAGGATGTGGTACCCGGACCGGGTGGTGACGATGACGTCCTCGACCGGGGAGCCCGTCCCCGTGACACCCTTGCCGTCGGCGGTGGCCGGCGGCGGCTGCGGTGAACCGAGGGCGAAGGCGGGCTGCTCGGCCGCCATCCGTGCCACCTCTGCCGTCTCGGCGGCGGTGGCCTCGTGATCGCCGTTGGGCGAGTCACCGATGGTGCCGAGAGCGAGACCGCTCGTCCAGTCGACCACGGCGGCACCACGGGCACCGGGCAGTCTCATGACGTCGAGCAGGCACTCGTCGATTCCGGGCACGCGGACTCCCCTCCGACGCTGCGTGCGGCTGTGACCCTGAGGTTACGCAACGTGCTCACGCCCGGTGGAGGTTCTGGCATTTTCCATGGGTACATGCAGGTGATGGGGGAAAATACCCCGCCGCGCACCGGACGGGGGCCCTCCGGTACGCCGTCCGAGCCGCCCTGTTGACTGGAGGTATTCAGCCGATCAAGATGTGAATAGAAAATTCACAGTCGCGAGGAGGCATTGCCATGTCAGGACCCCGCCCCGTACGGGCACCGCGCGGTACCGAACTGAGCGCCCTGGGATGGCAGCAGGAAGCCGCGCTGCGGATGCTGCAGAACAACCTCGACCCCGAGGTCGCCGAGCACCCCGACAAGCTCGTCGTCTACGGCGGCACCGGCAAGGCGGCCCGCGACTGGCGCTCGTTCGACGCGATGGTGCGCACACTGCGCACGCTCAAGCAGGACGAGACGATGCTCGTCCAGTCCGGACGGCCGGTCGGCGTCATGCAGACGCACGAGTGGGCCCCGCGGGTCCTGATCGCCAACTCCAACCTCGTCGGCGACTGGGCGAACTGGGAGGAGTTCCGCCGCCTGGAGGCGCTGGGGCTCACCATGTACGGCCAGATGACCGCCGGTTCGTGGATCTACATCGGCACCCAGGGCATCCTGCAGGGCACCTACGAGACGTTCGCCGCCGTCGCCGCGAAGAAGTTCGGCGGGACGCTGGCCGGGACCATCACCCTGACCGCCGGGCTCGGCGGGATGGGCGGCGCCCAGCCGCTCGCCGTGACGATGAACGACGGCGTCGCGATCTGTATCGACTGCGACCCGCGCGCCATCGAGCGCCGCATCGAGCACCGCTTCCTGGACGTGCGCGCCGACTCCCTGGAGCACGCGCTCCGGCTCGCGGTCGAGGCACGGGACGCGCGCAGGCCGCTCTCCATCGGGCTGCTCGGCAACGCCGCGGAGCTGCTGCCGCGGATGCTCGCCGAGGGCGCCCCGATCGACATCGTCACCGACCAGACCAGCGCGCACGACCCCCTCGCCTACCTGCCGCTTGGGGTCGACTTCGACGACATGGCCGACTACGCGACCGAGAAGCCCGCCGACTTCACCCTGCGCGCCCGTGAGTCGATGGCGAAGCACGTCGAGGCGATGGTCGGCTTCATGGACGCGGGCGCCGAGGTCTTCGACTACGGCAACTCGATCCGCGGCGAGGCCCAACTCGCGGGATACGAGCGGGCCTTCGACTTCCCTGGCTTCGTGCCCGCGTACATCCGGCCGCTCTTCTGCGAGGGCAAGGGCCCGTTCCGCTGGGCGGCCCTGTCCGGCGAGGCGTCCGACATCCACAAGACCGACAAGGCGATGCTCGAACTCTTCCCGGAGAACGAATCGCTGCACCGCTGGATCAAGATGGCCGGCGAGCGCGTCCAGTTCCAGGGACTGCCCGCCCGTATCTGCTGGCTCGGCTACGGCGAACGGGACCGGGCCGGCGAGCGGTTCAACGACATGGTGGCGAGCGGTGAGCTGGCCGCGCCGCTGGCCATCGGACGCGACCACCTGGACTGCGGATCCGTGGCCTCCCCGTACCGGGAGACCGAGGCCATGCTCGACGGGTCCGACGCGATCGCCGACTGGCCGCTGCTGAACGCCATGGTCAACGTGGCGTCGGGGGCGTCCTGGGTCTCCATCCACCACGGCGGCGGCGTGGGCATGGGGCGCTCCATCCACGCGGGCCAGGTGACGGTGGCCGACGGGACGAAACTGGCGGGCGAGAAGATCCGGCGGGTGCTGACGAACGACCCGGGCATGGGGGTCGTCCGGCACGTGGACGCGGGGTACGACATCGCGGAGTCGGTCGCCTCGGACAAGGGTGTGCGGGTGCCGATGCGGGAGGACGGGGCGTGACGGCGCCGGGCGGACCGCGGTCACCCCTGTCCTTTCAGGACATGTGGCGCGAGCTCGCTCCCATCGGGCGCCACCCGGACAGCGGCGGCTACCGGCGTTACGCCTGGAGCGCCGCCGACGCCGACTGCCGTAGGTGGTTCCGGGCACAGGCCGAGGCCCGCGGGCTGACCCTGGAGACCGACCGCAACGGCAATCAGTGGGCCTGGCTCGGCGACCCCCTGGCCGGGGACGCCGTCGTCACCGGGTCGCACCTCGACTCGGTGCCGGACGGCGGCGCCTTCGACGGGCCGCTCGGTGTCGTCTCCTCCTTCGCCGCCCTCGACGAACTCCGCGGCAGGGGCGTTGAGTTCACCAGGCCGCTGGCCATCACCAACTTCGGCGACGAGGAAGGTGCCCGCTTCGGCCTCGCCTGCGTCGGCTCCCGGCTCGCCGCCGGGCAGCTGACCGCCGAGGCCGCGCACCGGCTGCGGGACGGGGACGGTGTCACGCTCCCGCAGGCCATGGAGGCGGCCGGGTACGACCCCGACGCCATCGGACCGGACCCGGAACGGCTCGCCCGTATCGGTGCGTTCGTCGAGCTCCACGTCGAGCAGGGGCGCGCCCTCGACCTCACCGGCGACCCCGTCGGCATCGCCTCCGCGATCTGGCCGCACGGACGCTGGCGGTTCGATTTCCGGGGCGAGGCCAATCACGCGGGTACCACCCGGCTCGCCGACCGGCGCGACCCGATGCTCACGTACGCCGAGACCGTGCTCGCCGCCCGCCGGGAGGCGGAGGCGGCCGGCGCCCTCGCCACCTTCGGCAAGATCGCCGTCGAGCCGAACGGCGTCAACGCGATCCCCTCCCTGGTGCGCGGCTGGCTCGACTCCCGGGCCGCCGACCAGGACACCCTGGACGCCGTCGTCACCGGGATCGAGCGGGCCGCCCGGGAACACGCCGAACGGGCCGGGATCGATCTCGACGTCGTACGGGAGTCCTTCACGCCCGTCGTGGAGTTCCGGCACGCCCTGCGCGACGAGCTGGGCACGATCCTGAAGGGCGCCGCCACCCGTGGCGACGGTCGCGCCGTCCCCGTACTCGGCACCGGAGCGGGACACGATGCGGGTATTTTGTCCGCTTCGGCCCCTACCGCCATGCTGTTCGTCCGGAACCCCACCGGGATCTCGCACTCGCCGGCCGAGCACGCCGCCGAGGACGACTGCGTGGCCGGGGTGATCGCACTCGCCGACGTACTGGAAGGTCTCGCGTGCCGCTGACAACGCAGCCCACAACGGAGCCGACAACGCAGCCGAAAAAGGAGCCGACAACGCAGCCGGCAACGGAGCCGACAACGGGGACACCGCAGGCGGCAACGCAGCCGGCGACGCCGGGCGGGCCCGTCGCCGTGACGTACTGGCTCTCCCATGCCTGGCTCGGCACCCATGTCGAGCCAGGCGTCGTCCTGGAGGTGTCCGACGGGCTGATCGCCGGAGTGCGGACCGGAGTCGACTCCCCGCCGCCCGGCGCCACCGTGCTGCGCGGGCTCACCCTGCCCGGTCTCGCCAACACCCACTCGCACGCCTTCCACCGCGCGCTGCGCTCCGCCGTCCAGGTCGGCTCCGGCACCTTCTGGACCTGGCGCGAGACCATGTACCAGGTCGCGTCCCGGCTCACCCCCGACACGTACTACGAACTGGCCCGTGCGGTGTACGCCGAGATGGCCCTGGCAGGCATCACCGCGGTCGGCGAATTCCACTATCTGCACCATGCGCCGGGCGGTACCCCGTACAACGACCCGAACTCCATGGGCGCGGCACTGATCGCGGCCGCGCGCGAGGCCGGTATCCGGATCACCCTGCTCGACACCGCCTATCTCGCCGCGGGGTTCGGCCGCCGGCCCTCCCAGTACCAGAAGCCCGATCAGCACCAGCTGCGCTTCTCCGACACCACCGCCGACGCCTGGGCCGAGCGCGCCTCCCTCCTCAAGGGCGACGAACACGCCCTGATCGGCGCCGCCATCCACTCCGTGCGCGCCGTGCCCGCCGCCCAGCTCGCCACCGTCGCGAACTGGGCGCAGGAGCGGCAGGCACCGCTCCATGTCCACCTTTCCGAGCAGACGGCGGAGAACGACGCCTGCCTCGCCGCCCACGGCTGCACCCCCACCCGGCTCCTCGCCGACCACGGGGTACTCGGCCCGCGCACCACCGGCGTCCACAACACCCATCTCACCGGTGAGGACATCGCGCTGATCGGCTCCACGGCCACCGGCACCTGCATGTGCCCGACCACCGAACGCGATCTCGCCGACGGCATCGGCCCCGCCGTCACCCTCCAGCGCGCCGGCTCCCCGCTCTCGCTGGGCAGCGACAGCCACGCCGTCATCGACCTCTTCGAAGAGGCCCGCGCGATGGAGCTCAACGAGCGCCTGCGCACCCGGACCCGCGGCCACTGGACCGCGGCCGCACTCCTGCGCGCCGCCTCCGCCGACGGCCACGCCGCGCTCGGCCGCCCCGACGCGGGCATCCTCGAACCGGGCGCGCCCGCCGACCTCGCGACCGTCGCCCTGGACTCCGTCAGAACAGCGGGGCCGGTACCCAGACTGGCTGCCGAAACAGCCGTATTCGCCGCCTCCGCGGCCGACGTACGCCACACGGTGGTCGCCGGACGGCACATCGTGCGCGACGGACATCACGCGCTGGTCGACGACGTTCCCGCGGCACTCGCGAAGGCCATCGCGGCCCTGCACCACTGAGCGGTCCCGAGGAACCGGTCAGCCCCGCGCCCCCGCCGAAGCCGACACGCAAGGAGAGCAGTCCCCCGATGACGACGACCGCCATCACCCACATCGCCGCACTGGTCACCAACGACCCCTCCCTCGGTGACAATTCCCCCCTCGGACTGATCCAGGACGCGGCCGTCGTCATCGAGGGCGACCGGGTCGTCTGGACCGGTGAATCCAGCAAAGCACCCGCCACTGACAATGCCGTCGACGCGGCCGGCCGGGCCGTGATCCCGGGCTTCGTCGACTCCCACTCCCACCTCCTCTTCGCGGGCGACCGCACCCAGGAGTTCAACGCCCGGATGTCCGGCCGGGCCTACACCGCGGGCGGCATCCGCACCACCGTCGCCGCGACCCGCGCCGCCACCGACGAGGAACTCTCCGCCAACGTCGCCCGCTACCTCGCCGAGGCGCTGCGCCAGGGCACCACGACCTTCGAGACCAAGTCCGGCTACGGCCTCACCGTCGAGGACGAGGCCCGCGCCCTGCGCATCGCCGCCCGGCACACCGAGGAGGTCACCTTCCTGGGCGCCCACATCGTCTCCCCGGACTACGCCGACGACCCGGCCGGATACGTCGACCTGGTCACCGGACCGATGCTCGACGCCTGTGCCCCGTACGCCCGTTGGATCGACGTCTTCTGCGAGAAGGGCGCCTTCGACGGCGACCAGGCCCGTGCCGTCCTCACCGCGGGCCGCGCCAAGGGCCTGCACCCCCGCGTCCACGCCAACCAGCTCGGACACGGCCCCGGCGTCCAGCTGGCCGTGGAGCTGGACGCGGCGTCGGCCGACCACTGCACCCACCTCACCGACGCCGACATCGACGCCCTGGCGCAGTCCGCCACCGTCGCCACGCTGCTCCCCGGCGCCGAGTTCTCCACCCGCGCCGCCTGGCCCGACGCCCGCCGCATCCTCGACGCGGGCGCCACCGTCGCGCTCTCCACGGACTGCAACCCGGGCTCCTCGTTCACCTCCTCCATGCCGTTCTGCGTCGCACTCGCCGTCCGCGACATGGGCATGACCCCCGATGAGGCCCTCTGGTCCGCCACCGCGGGCGGCGCCGCGGCCCTGCGGCGTACCGACATCGGGCGCATCACCCCCGGCGCCCGCGCCGACCTGGTGGTCCTCGACGCACCCAGCCACGTCCATCTCGCCTACCGGCCCGGCGTGCCGCTGGTGCACGAGGTCTGGCGGCGCGGCGAACGCACCGGCGCACGGAACCACGGCTGACACCCGATTCCGCGTCCGGCACGGAACCGCGGCCGCCCCCCGAATCCGCGTCCGACGCGGAACCAAGGCCGGCACCCGATTACGTGTCCGACGCGGAACCACGGCCTGCCCCGAGCCTGCGTGGCTGACGTCAGGTCAGCAACGCGGAAGGACCTGCCCCTTGGCGGGGCAGGTCCTTTGTCCGGCAGTCCTCGCAAGCGCGTTGCGAGGTGCCCGGTCATTCCTCCAGCGTCAGGCCGTTGCGGAGCTTGACCAGGGTGCGGGTGAGCAGCCGCGACACGTGCATCTGCGAGATGCCGAGCTCCTCACCGATCTCCGACTGCGTCATGTTGGCGACGAACCGGAGCGAGAGGATGGTCCGGTCACGGCCGGACAGCGAGGCGATCAGCGGCTTCAGGGACTCGACGTACTCGATGCCTTCGAGTCCGTGGTCCTCGTAGCCGATCCGGTCGGCCAGCGCGCCGTCGTTCTCGTCCTCCTCCGGCTTGGCGTCCAGGGAGCTCGCGGTGTACGCGTTGCTCGCGGCCATGCCTTCGACGACTTCTTCGTTGCTGATGCCCAGGCGGTGGGCGAGCTCGCCCACGGTGGGCGCCCGGTCCAGCTGCTGGGCGAGCTCGTCGCCTGCCTTGGCCAGGTCGAGCCGCAGCTCCTGCAGGCGGCGCGGCACGCGCACGGACCAGCTGGTGTCGCGGAAGAAGCGCTTGATCTCACCGATGATGGTCGGCATCGCGAAGGTCGGGAACTCGACGCCCCGGCTGAGCTCGAAGCGGTCGATCGCCTTGATCAGGCCGATGGTGCCGACCTGGATGATGTCCTCCATCGGTTCGCTGCGGGAGCGGAACCGGGAGGCGGCGAACTTGACCAGGGCCATGTTCAGCTCGACGAGCGTGTTGCGTACGTAGGAGTACTCGTGGGTGCCCTCTTCGAGGGATTCGAGCCGGGCGAAGAGCGTCTTCGAGAGAGCCCTGGCGTCCATCGGCCCCAACTCGGAGCCGGGCGGGATCTCGGCAGGCTCCGCGCGTTCACCGATGATGCCTTCGGTGCCGCTGGTGCCCCTGCCACTGCTGTTACTGGTGGTGCTGGTGCGCGTGCCGTCCAGGACGGTCGCGGCAGGGGAGTCTGATTCGGTCAGTCCCTGAGGACATACTGACGGCGCGTTGTGGGTACGCGGTTCGTCGAGCCGGGGTGACATGGTCTCCTCCATCGTTCTCGGCATATGGCTGCCGATGCCCATACGTGTTCCTGCGGTAAAGCGGCGCCTCCAAAGCCGGCCATCTTTTGGGTGTCCCCTACCCTTACCTGGTCCTTGCGGGTCGTTACAAGCTCCAATTGCCGCTATATGTCCGGTTTATTGAGGTCTTCGGCTACCGCGTGGCGCACAGAACGCGTACTGTTTTGAGAACGTCAGCGACAGCTGCAACGCATCTGCACACACGGTGATGCGGACAGTGACAATCGATGAAGAGGGACGGGCATGGACCGCGGGACGGTCGGCAGTGCGAACCGGGGTCGGCTTCAGGTCGAGGCCCGGACCGAGGGGCGCAGCGAGGTTGTGACGCCGGTGGGTGAGCTCGATCACCACACGGCCGATCTGCTGCGCGAGCCCTTGGAGAGCGCGGTCGAGCAAGGGCGCGTGCGCCTGGTGGTGGACTGCTCGCGACTCGAATTCTGTGACTCCACCGGGCTGAACGTGCTGCTCGGTGCCCGCCTCAAGGCGGAGGCGGCCGGGGGAGGGGTCCATTTGGCCGGAATGCTGCCGGTGGTGGCGCGGGTATTCGAGATCACCGGGGCCGAGGCGGTTTTCACCGTTCACGGCTCCCTCGAAGAGGCTCTGGACAGCTGATCGTGGTGTGTTTCACCGCCCCGGGAGCCTCGTCCGTTGCCCGCGTCACGCGATCCGCGTAGGCGAAGTGGGTGTTGTCCCGATTCGGCCGGGCAGGAGACACCCCGGCGAGCCCTCGGCGAGCCGCACGCTCCGTATCCGTCCGGCGCCTGTATCGGCGTCCGTATTTGTATTCGTATCCGTATCTGTTCAATGGCGACATGGTGAATCGGTGAGGTGAAGCGCTGATGGGGACCACCCGGCAGCATCCGCCGGGCGACCCCGGCCGCGAGCCGGAGGGCGCGGGCGTGGGTGCGCGCGCCGTCGCGGGCACACGCGCGGACGCGGGCGCCGGCGTTTCCTCCGTCGAGCCCGCCGGGCCCGCCGAGTCCGTCGAGCGGCAGTGGCGCACGCTGCCACTGCGGCAGGTCAGCGGCATCGTGCCGACGGCCCGCGATTTCGCCCGTCAGGCGCTCCACGACTGGGGCTGGCTCCCCGCCTCGACCGCCGACCGCCGGGCGGCCGCCGAGGACGTCCTGCTGGTCGTCTCCGAACTGGTCACCAACGCGTGCCTGCACGCGGACGGCCCCGACGAGCTCCGTATCGCGCGCACGCCGAAGGTGCTGCGGGTTGAGGTCGCCGACGGCGGCGCGGGACAGCCCGCGCCGCGTACCCCGCACCGGGCCGGCCGGCCCGGCGGGCACGGCATGTTCATCGTGCAGCGGCTCTGCCTGGACTGGGGAGTCGTACGGGTCCCGGGTGAGCCCGGCAAGACCGTCTGGGCGGAGCTGGCCGCCCCGGCGTAGCCGCCGACGGGTTTCCCCGCCCGCCCGGGGCCGTACCCCGGGCCCCACGCCCCTTGAAGAGCGCGCCGGATCGGCGCGCTCTTTGTCTTCCCTCCACAAGGCCCCGGGCGTACCTTGAGCGCCCAATCTGATGTGTCGTCAGTTATTTGGGCCGCACCGCAGCACCGAAGCGGCGCACGGCGACTCCCGGCATGAGGGGAATTCGAGGTGTCGTACCAGAAGCGAACAGCTCTCGCGCTGGCGTCCGGACTGGCGGGGGTGGTGGTGCTGATGGCCGCGCCCGCCGCTCACGCGACAGTCGTGGACGTCAACTACCAGTGCAAGACGCCGATCGGGGACAAGGCCGCCGTGTCGCCCATCGATATCAAGAGCGTGAAGAGCGGCAGCTCCTACAAGCTCACGATGTCCTTCCAGAAGGGCGTCTCGTCCAGCCCCGTCGAACTGGGCAAGGGGGCGATGAGCCCCAGCGCGGTGATCAAGGTGGGCGGCGTCGACCCGGGCCAGGTCCAGGTCGCCGGAGCGGCGAACTCCGCCGCGATCCCCGCCAACAGCCCCATCAAGATCAGTGACCTGTCGGGGACGTACACCCCGAGGAAGAGCGGCAAGGTCGACTTCACCGCCGGGGTGCTCACCATCAAGGCGCTCGGTACGACGACGACCTGCACCCCGTCCAACAACCCGGGCCCCTCGCTCTCCCTCGACGTCAAGGCCGGGGGTGGCGCACCGGACGCCAACGCCGCACTGCCGAAGACCGGCCCGCTCGACTCGGCGGTGGCGCTCGGCACGCTCGGCGGCACGGTGCTGCTGACCGGCGCGGCCGGGGTGCTGTGGCTGACCAGGCGCGGGCAGCGGGCCGCGGGCTGACGTCCCGCCAACCGCCGCCGCCGTCACGCACCAGGGAGCCGCCCATGCCGCCGTTGACCGGTCACGCCACCCGATTCGCCCTTGCCGTACCGCTGCTCGCCGCCCTGTGGTGGACCGTCGCCATGGCCCCGGCGGCCGGTGCCACCGAGCACCCGGCCGCCCCGGTGTGGACGGCGCGGCCCGCGGCGAACGGCGCCGGCGGGGACGGCGGCCGGCCGTACCTCTACCTGGAGGGCCTGCCCGGCAGCGTCCTCCAGGACCGCCTCTCGGTCACCAACCCGGGTCCTGAGCCGGTGACCGTACGGCTGCGCGGCGCCGACGCGTACAACACCGCGAACGGCGGCTTCGCGGTACGCGGCGCGCACAGCTCCACCGGCATCGGGGCCTGGCTGCGCACGGCCGCCACCGAGGTGACCGTGCCCGGCCGGACCCGCGCGGACGTGCCCGTAGCCGTCACCGTGCCGCAGGACGCGCTGCCAGGTGACCACCCGGGCGCGATCGTCGCCGAGAGCGGCGGCCGCTCGGTGGGCGTCCGGGTCCAGTTGCGGGTCGGCGGGCCGACGCTGGCGGCGCTCACGGTCGAGGACGTCACGGTGTCCGGGCGGACCATCCACTACACGCTGGTCAACCGGGGCAACGCGGTCCTCGCGCCACGCCTGGCCGTCAGCGCCGACGGGGTGTTCGGCGCCCTGCTGCGACGTGACGCCCGCACCCTGCCCGTCGAGCTGCTGCCCGGACAGCGGGTACGGCTCACCGAACCGTGGCGGGGCGCCCCCGCCCTCGACTCGGCCACCGTCCGGCTGCGCGTCACGGCGGCGGGCGGCGCGCACGGCGAGGCGACGGCCCGGGCGCTCTTCGTGCCGTGGGTGCCGGTGACCGGGGGCGCGCTGTTGCTCCTGGCCGCGGCCGCCGCCGGCACGTACGGACACCGGCGCCTGCGAGGAGCACGGCGGAGCGGGCGCGACGACGGGGCCGTCCCGTCCCCGGACCATCAACAGCATTCCGACGAGAGGCACTTGGTGAAGGCGGGAGCGGAATCGTGACTGGACCGACCGGACCGGCGGCACTCCGGAGCGACGGCCGGGGGAGGGCGGCCCTGCTGCTCGCCGCCCTGCTGGCCGCGATACTGCCCGCGCTGCTGCTGACCGCGACGGGCGCCCATGCCACCGGCCGGAGCGCGGCGGACCCGAAGCCGGTGGTCACGCTCTCCGGGAAGCAGGCGGGCAAGGGCGGCGAGATCACCGTCAAGGGCAGCGGCTGGCGGGCGAACACCCTGCTGATGATGCTGGTCTGCGGGCGGTCCAGCCCGGCGCGCGGGGTGATCGGCGGCACCAACTCCTGCGCCAACGCGGACGGCCTCGCGGTCACCACCGACGCCAAGGGCGCGTTCGCCAAGAAGCTGCCGGTCGCGGAGCCGCCCGTACCGTGCCCCTGCGTGGTGCACGTCGCGACGGTCACCGGGGACCAGGCCGTGGCCGACGCCGTGTTCGTCGTTGCCGGGCATCCCGTCGCCGCGCTGCCCGAACAGACCGGTGACGGAAAGCTCGCCGTCCTCGCCACCACCCGGCTGGAGGGCGACAGCGGGATCCTGACCTGGTTCGGCGCCCCGGCCTCCCGGCGCCTCGTCCTCACCGTCGGCAACCTGGGCTCGGCCGCGGTCAAGGACCCGGTCTTCGAGGTCGGGACCGCGCACGGCGTCTACGCCCCGCAGTGGGAGGAGCGGCAGTGGCGCGGCACCATCGAGCCCGGCCGCAAGGCACGGATCGAACTGCCCGTCGAGCTGACGGCGGGCGCCCACGGCGACTACCAGGTCTCGCTGAAGTACGGCACGAAGGTGCTGGCCCAGCAGCCGTGGGGGGTCGGCCGTCCCTGGGGCGTGACGCTCTTCTGGATCCTGCTCTGCCTCGTCGTGCCCGCCGCCGTGTTCCGTATCGGCATGGCCGTCGTCGACAAGGTACGGCCGCGCTCCTCGCACGCGGCGGTCCGGTCGCGGCGGGGCTCCGACCGACTCGCCGATGTGACAGCCCGGTTGCCGGGACTGCGGCGGGCGCCCGCGCCGTCCGAGGGCCCCGCGCCCGCGAAGCGCGCGAGCACCACCACGGCCACGCTGCCGTGGTTCACCCCTGATTCCGCACCGTCAGAGCACAGACCGACTACGAGGGGACATTCGTGAGTACGCAACGCAGGACGGTCGCGGCGGGAGTCGCGATGATGATCGGCGGGGCGGGCATGCTGCTGGCCGCGAGCCCCGCCCAGGCCGCCGACATCTCGTACAAGACGGAGTGCATACCTCCGGCCATCTCCGGACTGCCGGCCGTACAGGGCACCACCCAGGTGCGGCTGACCGCACCCGCCGAGGCGAAGGTCGGGGACACCGTCGAGGTGGTGTGGAAGACGGTCGCGGCCGCCTCCAAGAACCCCGATGTCATCGACCTGGAGAAGGACGCCATCCAGCCGACCGGCACGATCAAGCTGGGCGGCGCCGACACCGGCGACCTGAAGATGGAGGGGCCGCGGCAGAACCCGCCGATCCCCAGGAACTCCGCGATGATCCTGCCGGACATGAAGGCTTCACTGAAGCTGAAGAAGGCGGGTGACCTCACGCTGACGCCGGACGGCTACAACATCAACGTCTCCAAGCCGATCTCCACGGACACCAAGTGCTCCCCGAAGGAGACGGTGAAGCCGGGCGCGACGATCAAGGTCACGGACGGCGGCGGATCCACGACCGGCGGTACGACCAACGGGGGTACGACCACCGGCGGTACGGACGCCGGGGGCACGACCACCGGCGGGACGACCGCGGGTGGTACGACCACCGGCGGGACGACCGCGGGTGGTACGACCACCGCCGGCGGTACCGACACCGGGGGGACCGCCACCGGCGGCGGTGACTCCGGGGGTACGGCCACCGGCGGTACGGACGCCGGGGGCGCCACCGCGGGCTCCGGCGGCACCGGCGGTGCCACCGACTTCCCGGGCAAGGAGGTCGCCGTCAACTTCACCTGCACGTCGCCCGGACCCGCCTCCATCGCCTCCAAGGTGACGATCAACGCCAAGAAGGACGGTGGCAGCTACGGACTCACGGTCAAGACCGCCAAGGGCGTGATGAACAGCCCGGCATCGCTGCCCGCGGGCGCACTCAAGCCGTCCATGAAGATCGTCATCGGCGGCGCCGACCACGGCTCCGTCACGGTCAGGGGACCGGGGAACCCCGCAGCCCTGGAGACGGGCAAGCCGGTCGACCTGCCCGACATGACCGGTACGTACAAGCCGGGGGCCTCCGGCAAGTCCACCCTCACGCCCGGCGCCCTGACGATCGACGTCACGCTGGGTGTCTCGAAGATCAACATCCCGTGCGCGGTCAAGGGCGCCACGAAGGCGTCGCTCGAACTCGACACCACCGCCCAGCAGGGCGGCGCGTCCGGCGGCGACACCGCGGGCTCCGGCGCAGCAGCGGCGGCGGGCGGCACGGCCTCCGGCGGCGGGCTCGCGGCCACCGGTGCCGAGGACAACGGCGCCCTGCACGCACTCGGCCTGGTCGCTGGCACGGCGATCCTGCTGGGCGGCGCGGTGTTCACGTTCACCCCGTGGCGCAGGCTGCGGTCCGGCCGGTGAGCTGAACCGGTATCGGTATCGGTACCGGTACGTTCTCGTACGACGAGGGGCCGCCGCACCGTTTCGACGGTGCGGCGGCCCCTGCTGTGCGCGTTACGCGGTCAGCTCCCGTCGCCCATGAGCTTCGTGACCTTCTTGCGGTACGTCCAGATGCCGAAGCCGGCGACGACCGCGAGTATGGCCTCGACGGCGACGGCGCCCGAGGTGTTCAGGTCGATGCCGAGCTGCGGGGACGTGAGGAGACCGGTCAGGGAGTCGCCGGCGGTGACCGCGAGGAACCAGACACCCATCATCTGGGAGCTGTACTTCGCCGGTGCCATCTTCGTGGTGACTGACAGGCCGACCGGGGAGAGGCAGAGCTCCGCGACGGTCTGGATGAAGTAGATCGCCACCAGCCACATCGGGCTGACCCTGCCGCCGTTGGCCGCGGTGTCGATCAGCGGGATCATGAAGACGATGAACGAGATGCCGATCAGCGTGAGGCTGGAGGCGAACTTGACGGCGGTGCTCGGCTCCTTGCCGCGCTTGTTCAGCCACAGCCACGCCGAGGCGACCACGGGGGCTGCCGCCATGATGAAGACCGGGTTCAGCGACTGGTACCAGGACGTGGGGAAGCCGAACCCGAACAGGCTGTTCGTGGTCGAGTTCTCCCCGAAGATCGACAGGGTCGAGCCGTTCTGGTCGTAGATCATCCAGAAGACGGCGGCGACCACGAAGAACCAGATGTAGCCGGACAGCTTGGACTGCTCGACCTCCGTCAGGTCCTTGTCGCGCTTCATCCGGACCAGGACCGCGACCGGGATGACCAGACCGGCGATGGTGATCGGCAGCAGCGCCCAGTCGGCGAAGTTCCCGGTGACGCCGAGCAGGCTGTAGAAGACGGTCGCGACGATCAGCCAGACCAGGCCCTTGCGGAGCACGGAGCGCTTCTCCTGCGCCGTCGCCGGAGTGGCGACGACATCGCTCTGCCGGCTCAGATGGCGCGAGCCGAACAGGAACTGCACGAGGCCCAGCGCCATGCCGATCGCGGCGAGCGCGAAGCCGAAGTGCCAGTTGACCTTCTCGCCGATGGTGCCGATGGACAGCGGGGCGAGGAAGGCACCGAGGTTGATCCCGATGTAGAAGAGCGTGAAGCCACCGTCGCGGCGCGGGTCGTCCGGGCCGTCGTAGAGGTGGCCCACCATCGTGGAGATGTTCGCCTTGAGCAGGCCGGAGCCGAGCGCGACGAGCACGAGACCCGCGAAGAAGGACGCCGTGTCGGGCAGTGCGAGCGTGATGTGGCCGAGGATGACGACACCGGCACCGATGACGACCGTCTTGCGCGGCCCCCAGAAGCGGTCGGCCATCCAGCCGCCGGGCATGGCGAGCAGGTAGACCATCGCCATGTAGACGGAGTAGATCGCCGTCGCCGTGGTGGCACTCATGTGCATGCCGCCGGGGGCGATCAGGTACAGCGGGAGCAGTGCCTTCATGCCGTAGAAGCTGTAGCGCTCCCACATCTCGGTCATGAAGAGAGTGGCCAGGCCGCGGGGGTGACCGAGGAAGGTCTTCTCTACGCCAGGGGCACTGGCAGGGTCCTTCGTCAGGCTGGACGCCATGGTCGATCCTTGCTTGCTCGGGACGCGTCGCTTGGTGAAGCGGGAAGCGCCCGGTGGGGGGAGGCCGGCACCGACGCGGGTACGCCCACCACGTCGGGATCCACGCCCGGTGCCTTCGATGGCGTTCCGGGCCCGGCCCACAGGTCATTCACTGAAAATTCCGGACTGGCTGGGTACCAGCCCCGCACGCAAAAGAGACCCTTGGTGCTCATAGCTGCCCAAAAGTCCTTGAATGGTGCAACAGGCGTGGAGATACCTTACGACATGACAGAGCCCGATATGGAAGGACTTGAGACATGAATCACAGGTCAGGATGTCATCACACTCCCACATTCGAAGGTGTGGCCGTGGGCCTGGAGTAGACCCGCAGGGCTTTTCGATCACCTCACTTCTTGTCAGCTGCGCGGACTACCATCACTCCATGACCCGTGTACTGCTCGCCGAGGACGACGCATCCATCTCGGAGCCGCTGGCCCGCGCCCTGCGTCGGGAGGGATACGAGGTCGAGGTCCGCGAAGACGGTCCGACCGCTCTCGACGCCGGCCTCCAGGGCGGCATTGACCTGGTCGTACTCGACCTGGGGCTGCCCGGGATGGACGGCCTCGAAGTCGCCCGGAGACTCCGTGCCGAGGGCCACACCGTGCCGGTCCTGGTGCTGACCGCCCGCGCCGACGAGGTCGACACGGTCGTCGGCCTCGACGCCGGCGCCGACGACTACGTCACCAAGCCCTTCCGGCTGGCCGAACTCCTGGCCCGGGTCCGGGCGCTGCTGCGCCGCGGGGCCACCGAGCCCGCCCCGCAGCCCGCCACCCACGGGGTCAGGATCGACGTCGAGTCGCACCGCGCCTGGATGGGCGACGAGGAACTCCAGCTCACCGCCAAGGAGTTCGACCTGCTGCGGGTCCTGGTCCGCGACGCAGGCCGGGTCGTCACCCGCGACCAGCTGATGCGCGAGGTCTGGGACACCACCTGGTGGTCGTCCACCAAGACCCTCGACATGCACATCTCCTGGCTCCGCAAGAAGCTCGGGGACGACGCCGCCAACCCGCGCTACATCGCCACCGTCCGGGGCGTCGGCTTCCGGTTCGAGAAGAGCTGACGTACAGAAACACTCATGCGCCGAAGACTGATCAACTCCACCCTCGCCGTGGTGCTCGTGGTGATCGCCGTCTTCGGCGTCTCCCTCGTCATCGTCGAGGCCCGCACCATCAGCAGCAGCGCCCAGGAGAGCGTCGACTCCGAGGCGCTGCGGGTGATCAGCGTCCTCGAGAGCCGGCTCCTGGGCTCCGAGCGGATCAACCCCGAGGTGCTCGCCGAACAGGTCGACGACAAGCGCTACGCCCTGGTCAAGATGCCCGGCCGCGCCCCGATCGAGGTGGGCAAGCGCCCCAGCGGCAGCGTGATCAGTGCCACGGAGCAGGGGGAGCGCGGCGAGCAGGTCACCATCGAGGAGTCCAGCTTCGCCGTCACCCGCGAGATCGGCCGCACCCTGGTGATCATCGGAGCGGTGGCGCTGCTGGCCATCGTCTCCGCCGTCCTCCTCGCCGTACGCCAGGCCAACCGGCTGACCTCACCGCTCACCGACCTCGCCGAGACCGCGGAGCGCCTGGGCTCAGGCGACCCGCGCCCGCGCCACAAGCGGTACGGGGTGCCGGAGCTGGACCGGGTCGCCGATGTGCTCGACTCCTCCGCCGAACGGATCGCCCGGATGCTGACCGCGGAGCGCCGGCTCGCCGCCGACGCCTCCCACCAGCTCCGTACGCCGCTGACCGCGCTCTCCATGCGGATCGAGGAGATCTCCGTCACCGACGACCCGGAGACGGTGAAGGAGGAGGCGAACATCGCCCTCACCCAGGTCGAGCGGCTCACGGACGTGGTGCAGCGGCTGCTGACCAACGCCCGCGACCCGCGGACCGGCTCGGCCGTCGTCTTCGACCTCGACGAGGTCGTCAAGCAGCAGATCGAGGAGTGGCGCCCGGCCTACCGGGGCGAGGGCCGCGCGATCGTCCGCTCCGGCAAGCAGGGGCTGCGAGCCGTCGGCACCCCGGGCGCGG
This sequence comes from Streptomyces brevispora, assembly GCF_007829885.1. Classification (NCBI taxonomy): domain Bacteria; kingdom Bacillati; phylum Actinomycetota; class Actinomycetes; order Kitasatosporales; family Streptomycetaceae; genus Streptomyces; species Streptomyces brevispora. Next base: position 2,147,917 of record NZ_VIWW01000001.1, on the reverse strand, counting down.
TCGCGCAGGTGCTGGCCGCGCTGATCGAGAACTCCCTGATGCACGGCGGCGGCACGGTCGCCCTGCGTACCCGGGTCACCGGCAATCAGGCGGTCATCGAGGTGACGGACGAGGGCCCCGGGGTCCCCGCCGACCTGGGCGCGCGGATCTTCGAGCGGACCATCAGCGGCCGCAACTCCACGGGCATCGGGCTCGCGGTCGCCCGGGACCTTGCGGAGGCGGACGGCGGCCGTCTGGAACTGCTCCAGCAGCAGCCCCCGGTGTTCGCCCTGTTCCTCAGCCGAGTGGCCCTGAACAGAAAAGAACCGGAACGCCCGGTGAGGTAGGCCCCGGCCGCGGCGGACACGAGCCCGTCCGGCGGTCGAGGAGTCCGCCCAGCAGCGCGCCCGTTACTGCGGCACCGCATCCACCTCGACCCGCGCAGCGGGGGCCGCGGGCGTGGGCACGGCCGCCTCACTCAGTACGGCCCCTTTGTCGGGCAGCGCCTTGAACACCCAGCTCCGGTACGACCAGAAGCGGAACAGCGTCGCGACGCCGATTCCGATGATCTTGAAGACGTTGCTCTGGACCGGGCTGTTCCAGCCGAACCCGTACGTAGCCGTGTACAGAACCCCGGTCTCGATGACCGCGCCCACCGCGCTGAACAGCAGGAACAGCGTCAGTTCCCGGGTCCGGCCGCTCTTGTCGCGGTCCCGGTACGTCCAGTAGCGGAAGCCGACGTAGTTGCAGAGGATGGCGACGAACGTCGCCAGCAGTCCCGCCCGGACCGTGGGGATGTCCGTGTAGCGCCACAGCAGGTTGGACACCGCGATATTGACGACCAGACCGACCGCGCCGACCACGCCGAACTTGGCGGCCTCCCGGGCCAGCAGATCCAGCCGGGCCCGCAGTGCGCCCCGTTCACTCATGGTGATTGCTCTGCCCGTCTGTCGGTTCGTCTTCAGGTTCCGTCAACCCGGTCATGCTATCCAGCCCGTCCACCGGGCGCCTGTGGGTACCGGTGCGGGTGCGGCGAGGCCGTGACACCCGGCTCCGGTCGTCGCCGCCGGTCCCGTGCGGCACCTGCCGCATACCGCCGACATCTTCCGCCGCATCCCGCCCGCAGGGCATCGTCGGGCGGCGGCGGGGCGTGCGGATACCCTGGAGGAGTGACGTTTCCGGTAGTCGGCATGGTCGGTGGCGGTCAGCTCGCCCGTATGACCCACGAGGCGGGCATCCCCCTCGGCATCAGGTTCAAGCTCCTCAGTGACACCGCTCAGGACTCGGCGGCCCAGGTCGTGAGCGAAGTCGTCGTGGGCGACTATCGCGACCTGGAGACGCTGCGTGCCTTCGCGCGCGGCTGTGACGTGATCACCTTCGATCACGAGCACGTCCCGACCGAGCATCTGCGGGCCCTGGAGGCGGACGGCATCCCCGTGCGCCCCGGCCCCGACGCGCTGGTGCACGCCCAGGACAAGGGGGTGATGCGCGCGAAGCTCACCGAGATCGGCGCGCCCTGCCCCCGCCACCGCATCGTGAAGGACCCGGCCGACGCCGCGGCCTTCGCCCACGAGGTCGGCGGCTTCCCCGTCATCCTCAAGACGGTGCGCGGCGGCTACGACGGCAAGGGCGTCTGGGTGGTCCGCTCCGAGGCGGACGCGGCCGACCCCTTCCGGGCCGGTGTCCCGGTCCTCGCCGAGGAGAAGGTCGACTTCGTACGGGAGCTGGCGGCGAACATCGTGCGCTCACCGCACGGCCAGGCCGTCGCCTACCCGGTCGTCGAGTCCGTCCAGGTCAACGGCGTCTGCGACACGGTCATCGCCCCGGCCCCCGAGCTGGACGAGCGGCTCGCCGGCGAGGCCCAGCAGCTCGCGCTGCGGATCGCGGCCGAGCTGGGTGTGGTCGGCCACCTCGCGGTCGAGCTGTTCGAGACCCGGGGACCCGACGGGAAGCCCGCGATCCTCGTCAACGAGCTGGCGATGCGCCCGCACAACTCCGGGCACTGGACCCAGGACGGTGCGGTGACCTCGCAGTTCGCCAACCACGTCCGGGCCGTCCTCGACCTCCCGCTCGGCGACCCGCGCCCGCGCGCCACCTGGACGGTCATGAGTAACGTCCTCGGCGGCGACTACCCGGACATGTACCAGGCCTACCTGCACTGCATGGCCCGCGACCCGCAGCTCAAGATCCACATGTACGGAAAGGACGTGAAGCCGGGCCGCAAGGTCGGCCACGTCAACACCTACGGCGACGACCTGGCGGATGTGCGAGAGCGCGCCCGGCACGCGGCCGACTACCTGCGAGGAACGATCACCGAATGACACCCCCCGCCTCCGCCGCACCGGTCGTCGGCATCGTCATGGGCTCCGACTCCGACTGGCCCGTCATGGAAGCAGCGGCCAAGGCCCTCGACGAGTTCGAGATCCCCTACGAGGTCGACGTCGTCTCCGCCCACCGCATGCCGCACGAAATGATCGCGTACGGGGAGAACGCCGCGGCCCGCGGCCTGAAGGCGATCATCGCGGGCGCGGGCGGCGCCGCCCACCTGCCCGGCATGCTCGCCTCGGTCACCCCGCTGCCGGTCATCGGCGTACCGGTCCCGCTGAAGTACCTGGACGGCATGGACAGCCTGCTCTCCATCGTGCAGATGCCCGCGGGCGTCCCCGTCGCCACCGTCTCGGTCGCGGGCGCACGCAACGCGGGCCTGCTGGCGGCCCGTATCCTCGCCGCCCACGACGGTGAGCTGCAGGCCCGCATGGTCGAGTTCCAGAAGGACCTCAACGACCAGGCCACCGAGAAGGGCAAGCGCCTGCGCAGCAAGGTCAAGGGCTCCGACTCCTTCGGCTTCGGAAAGTAGAGCGGCGATGGACCAGCTGGAGCGGGCCCGGGAACTCCTCGCCGAGCACCCCGTCGTCGACGGTCACAACGACCTGCCGTGGGCGCTGCGCGAACAGGTCAACTACGACCTGGACGCCCGGGACATCGCCACCGACCAGTCGGCCCATCTGCACACCGACATCCCGCGACTGCGCGCCGGCGGCGTCGGCGCGCAGTTCTGGTCCGTCTACGTACGGTCCGACATGGCGGGCGACGACGCCGTCAGCGCCACCCTGGAACAGATCGACGCGGTCGCCGAACTGCTGGCCCGCCACCCCGCCGACCTGCGGCGCGCGCTGACGGCCGACGACATGGAGGCGGCCCGCGCCGAGGGCCGTATCGCCTCCCTGATGGGCGCCGAGGGCGGCCACTCCATCAACAACTCGCTGGGCACGCTGCGCGCGCTGCACGCCCTCGGCGTCCGCTACATGACGCTGACCCACAACGACAACATCGCCTGGGCGGACTCGGCGACCGACGACCCGGGTGTCGGCGGCCTCTCGCCGTTCGGCCACGAGGTCGTACGGGAGATGAACCGCACCGGCATGCTGGTCGACCTCTCGCACGTAGCGGCCACGACGATGCGCGACGCCCTGCGCACATCCACCGCGCCGGTGATGTTCTCGCACTCCTCGGCGCGGGCGATCTGCGACCACCCGCGCAACATCCCCGACGACGTCCTGGAGCGGCTTCCGGCGAACGGCGGCATCGCCATGGCGACCTTCGTGCCGAAGTTCGTCCTGCCGGAGGCCGTCGCCTGGACCCACTCCGCGGACGAGAACATGCGCGCCCAGGGCCTGCACCACCTGGACACCACCGAGCGGGCGATGAAGATCCACGCCGCGTTCGAGGCGGCGAACCCGCGGCCGATGGCGACCGTGGCGACGATCGCGGACCACCTCGACCACATGCGCGAGACCGCCGGGATCGATCACATCGGCATCGGCGGCGACTACGACGGCACCGCGTTCCTCCCGCAGGGCCTGGAGGACGTCGCGGGCTACCCGAACCTGATCGCGGAGCTGCTGGGCCGCGGCTGGTCTGCCGCCGACCTGGCCAAGCTCACCTGGCAGAACGCGGTACGGGTGCTGCGCGCCGCCCAGGACGTGTCCCGCGACCTGTCCGCCCGCCGCGGCCCGTCGCACGCCACGATCGAGCAGCTGGACACCCCGACGGCCTGAAAGGCCGAACCGCGGCCGGGGTGTCCGGCCGCCTCGCCCACGCCGGTCACGTCCCGCCCGGGGGTGAGGCGGTGTCCCGGCTCGACCGACTGCTCGCCGACGCGCCCCTGCGCGTCACCGTGGACGAGACGGGCGTCGCGGCGCTGCGTCCCGTCGAGGAGCCGCCCGGACTGACCGCCCGGGTCGCGGCGGCCATCGCCACCGCGTCGGCGGACGGGACCTGGGACCGGCTCAAGGTGTGCGAGGCGGCGGACTGCCGTTGGGCGTACTACGACCGCAGCCCGGCGGGACGCCGCCGCTGGTGCTCGATGTCGGTGTGCGGCGCCCGCGCGAAGATGCGCACGTACCGCGCGAAGCGCGGCTGAAACGCGGCGCGGGCCCCAGCGATCAGCGGCGCGGGCGCCAGCGGTCGGGCCCCGGGCCCCGGGCCCCGGACCCCGGGCCTCAGGCCTTCGGCCGCCCCATCGCCCGGAACGTCCACCCGGCCTCGCGCCACACCACCGGGTCCAGCGCGTTGCGCCCGTCCAGGATGATCCGGCGGCCGGCGGCCTCGCCCAGCAGCGCCGGGTCCAGGTCGCAGAACTCGCTCCACTCCGTCAGGTGCAGCACGACGTCCGCGCCGCGCACCGCGTCCAGGGCCGTGTCCGCGTAACCGAGTGTGGGGAAGAGGCGGCGGGCGTTGTCCATGCCCTTCGGGTCGAAGACCGTGACCTGGCCGCCCTGGAGGTGGATCTGCCCCGCGACGTTCAGGGCCGGTGAGTCGCGTACGTCGTCCGAGTCGGGCTTGAAGGTGGCGCCCAGGACGCCCACCCGCTTGCCGAGGAACGAGTCGCCGCCGACCGCCTCCCGGGCCAGCTCCACCATGTGGCCCCGGCGCCGCATGTTGATGGAGTCGACCTCGCGGAGGAAGGTCAGCGCCTGGTCGGCGCCCAGCTCACCGGCGCGCGCCATGAAGGCCCGGATGTCCTTGGGCAGGCATCCGCCGCCGAAACCGATGCCCGCGCGCAGGAACTTCTTCCCGATCCGCTCGTCGTGGCCGATCGCTTCGGCCAGCTTCACCACATCGCCGTCGGCGGCCTCGCAGACCTCCGCCATGGCGTTGATGAAGGAGATCTTGGTGGCCAGGAAGGAGTTGGCGGAGGTCTTCACCAGTTCGGCGGTCGGGAAGTCCGTCACCACGAACGGGGACCCCTCCGCGACCGGTACCGCGTACACCTCGCGCAGCAGCTTCTCGGCCCGCTCGCTCGCCACCCCGACGACGATCCGGTCCGGGTGCAGCGTGTCCTTGACGGCGAAGCCCTCGCGCAGGAACTCCGGGTTCCACGCCAGTTCGGCCGCGTCGCCCACGGGTGCGAGCTCGGCGAGCCGCGCCGCGAGCCGGGCCGCGGAGCCGACCGGCACGGTGGACTTGCCGACCACCAGGGCGGGCCGGGTCAGGAGAGGGGCGAGCGACTCGAAGGCACTGTCCACGTAGCTCATGTCGCAGGCGTACTCGCCGTGCTTCTGCGGGGTGTTCACGCAGACGAAGTGCACATCACCGAATTCCGCCACCTCTTCCCACGAGGTGGTGAACCGCAGCCGCCCACTGGAACCCGCGATGCCCGCGACGTGCTTCTTCAGGATCTCCTCGAGCCCCGGCTCGTACATCGGGACCCGGCCGGCCGACAGCAGCTCGATCTTCTCGGGCACGACATCGAGGCCCAGCACTTCGAAGCCCAGTTCCGCCATGGCCGCGGCGTGGGTGGCGCCGAGGTAGCCGGTGCCGATCACAGTGATCCTGAGGGCCATGTAGTGCTCCTGTGAGGTGCGGACAGACGTGCGGTGAACGAGCATAGTCCTGCCCTTGAATCGCTCCATTCCGGTTGTCGCGAAGCTCACGGCCCCAGCCCGTATGCCATTGCCGGGGCAGACACCTAAAATTGTGTTACTTAACGGTAGTTAGCGTCCTGGGGAGTGAGAGTCTTGGCGGGTTCGACCGATTTCGACCTGTACCGTCCGGCCGAGGAGCACGACATGCTCCGTGAGACGGTGCGTGCGCTCGCCGAGGCGAAGATCGCCCCGTTCGCGGCCGCGGTCGACGAGGAGGCCCGCTTCCCGCAGGAGGCGCTGGACGCCCTCACCGCCTCGGACCTGCACGCGGTCCACGTGCCGGAGGAGTACGGCGGCGCCGGCGCCGACGCGCTCGCCACCGTCATCGTGATCGAGGAGGTGGCCCGCGTCTGCGCCTCGTCCTCCCTCATCCCGGCCGTGAACAAGCTCGGCTCCCTCCCGGTGATCCTTTCCGGTTCCGAGGACCTGAAGAAGAAGTACCTGCGCCCGCTCGCCAAGGGCGACGGCATGTTCTCGTACTGCCTCTCCGAGCCCGACGCGGGCTCCGACGCCGCCGGCATGAAGACCAAGGCCGTCCGCGACGGCGACTTCTGGGTCCTCAACGGCGTGAAGCGCTGGATCACCAACGCGGGCGTGTCCGAGTACTACACGGTCATGGCGGTCACCGACCCGACCAAGCGGTCCAAGGGCATCTCGGCCTTCGTCGTCGAGAAGTCGGACGAGGGCGTCTCCTTCGGCGCCCCGGAGAAGAAGCTCGGCATCAAGGGCTCCCCGACCCGCGAGGTCTACTTCGACAACGTACGGATCCCCGCCGACCGCATGATCGGCGAGGAGGGCACCGGCTTCGCCACCGCGATGAAGACCCTCGACCACACCCGCATCACGATCGCCGCCCAGGCCCTCGGTGTCGCCCAGGGCGCACTCGACTACGCCAAGGGCTACGTCCAGGAGCGCAAGCAGTTCGGCAAGCCGATCGGCGACTTCCAGGGCGTCCAGTTCATGCTCGCCGACATGGCCATGAAGCTGGAGGCGGCCCGCCAGCTCACCTACTCGGCCGCCGCCAAGTCCGAGCGCCTCGACAGCGACCTCACCTTCTTCGGCGCCGCGGCCAAGTGCTTCGCCTCCGACGTGGCGATGGAGGTCACCACGGACGCGGTCCAGCTGCTGGGCGGCTACGGCTACACGCGGGACTACCCGGTGGAGCGGATGATGCGGGACGCGAAGATCACCCAGATCTACGAGGGCACGAATCAGGTCCAGCGGATCGTCATGGCCCGCAACCTGCCGTAGTACCTCGGCCACGAGTCCCGCCCGTGCGAGACCCGCGCCCCGCGCCCTGTTCACGCCGGGTGCGGGGCGCTGCGCTGTCCGGGGCCCGAGCCGCGAGGGGTGCTGCCTCGGAGCGCGAGGGCCCGGGGCTGCTCATGCGGCTCTACTCCTCGGCGAAGACTTCCTCGGCGGAGGAGGCGGTGATTGCGTGTTTGAGCCACCGGTTGAGGAGCTGGGGGTCGCTGCAGTTGGTGATCTTCTCGCGGATCTGGTCGGTGACGGCGATGCCGCGTACTTCGAAGATCAGCAGGAGGCCCTTTGCCTGGCCTTCGGCTAGGCCTTCGGCTCGGCCTTCGACCCGGCCTTCGTCCCGGATTTCCTCCGACATGAAGGACTTGTAGAAAGAGGTATCCACGGCCACCAGGTTCCTCCACTGTTGTGCGGCCGGGCGGTTGCCCAGGCCCTGTGCGGTGAGCTCGACGAGGGGATCGCCGCCTCCGGCGTAGCGGCGGTTACTCGTGGGTGGGTGCTCCCCACGAACCGACTGCCGATCCTCCGCCCCCGCCTCTACGGCTGGGGCCAGTTGCTGGTTGCCTTCGCGCTGTGCCATCAGGTGCTGTTCCTGTTGGTCCTCAGTGACTCCGGCACCCGCCAGTGGGGAACTCTGACCGGCAGCGTGCTTCTGCTGATCGGCCTCGTCGTGATGATGGTGAGTCGGCGCGCGACTGGCGGTCGGCAGGGCAGCGCCACGTCTTGAGGGTGTGTTCCGCTCGGCCACCTGCGGCACTACGGCCTCCGGCGTCACGCCGGAGGCCGTATGCATGGGGCTCTGTCAGTCCGCCTGCGGCTGTCCGACGACTTCCTCGGCAGAGGAGGCGGTGGTTGCGTTTTCGAGCCACTGGCTCAGGAGCTGGGGGTCGCTGCAGTTGGTGATCTTCTCGCGGATCTTGTTGGTGACGGCGATGCCGCGTACTTCGAAGATCAGCAGGAGGCCCCTTGCCTGGCCTTCGGCTAGGCCTTCGGCTAGGCCTTCGGCTCGGCCTTCGACCCGGCCTTCGACCCGGCCTTCGTCCCGGATTTCCTCCGACATGAAGGACTTGTAGAAAGAGGTATCCACGGCCACCAGGTTCCTCCACTGTTGTGCGGCCGGGCGGTTGCCCAGGCCCTGTGCGGTGAGCTCGACGATGGGGTCGGCGATGTCTTCCGGTGCCTCCCGCAGCGCGGCGGACAGCGTTTTCAGTATGGCACCGACGTCCGGATTGTCGGCGTGTGTGATGGCGGCGAGAGTGGCGAGGGCGAGGTCCTTGCGGGCATCGGCCACGTTGGTGATGACGGGCATGTTGTGCGGCCCCGCGACGAGGGGGTTGAGGGTCAGCGTCTGCCATTGGCGGAGGCCGATGGTGAGGGGCCGGGCGGCCCATTCGGCGGTGGCGTGGTCCTGGCAGACGACCAGGAGCAGGACGGGCAGTCCGCCGTACCTGTTGTGCAGGTAGGTGACGTAGTAGGGCCAACTGGTCGTCTTGCCCGGGTCCTTCTTGCCCTGGGACTCGATGGCGAGCAGGAAGGGCCCGTCGTCCCGCGTTTCGATGCGCAGGAGGGTGTCGACCCGGCGTTCGACGGGTCGGGCTTCGGTGAGGTCGGTGGGCAGGATGGTGACCGAGGTGGGTGGCGGGATGTCGATGCCCAGCACTTCGGACACGCGGGAGAAGAGGCCCGGGTACTCCTGGAAGATGCGGTGCATCGCTTCGTGCGGTGAGCTGACCATGCAGATCCGTTCGGGTTGAGGGTGGGTGTACGGGAAGCGTTCGACGAGGACCTTGATGCCGACCTTCGCTCCGGCGGGCAGCGACTGGATGTGCGCGGCGAGCCCGATCGCGATGAGGGAGAGGTCGCAGTGCTGGGCGAGGTGGTTGCCGATGACCGTGAAGCCGGAGATGTGGCGGGTGTTGACGTGGAGGACACCGGATGTCGGTGTGACGTCACTCGGGAAGCCGGGGGAGCCGGGCGGGGTGCACGGGGGCGCGCTAATCTGCGGGGTATCCATCGGGAAGGGTCTTCTTCCTCGTGGTCAGGCCTCGGCCGGGATTGTTGTCCCTGCCGGGGCCGTCTCGTGTCTGTGGGTTTCGCCGCGAGCATATGCCAGCCAACCCACCTCAAAACCAGCCCAGTTGCCATTTATCACCCGTGTGAGTGATGGGGTCGGGACGAGGCGGGGCGGGGCTGGGTTGGGTTGTTTCTCAGGTTCTTTAAAGCCTTTGGACGTCGTGGGCAGCCGCGTCGTGGCCCACCGGGTCGTGGCCGAGGGGGTCGCGGGCGTCCACGACCCGGTGGAGTCGGTCACGGCACGAGGTCGAGTTCCGCCCAGACCGTCTTGCGCGGGACCGGACCAGGAATGACGCCCCACAGGTCGGCGAGCGCCTCGACGATGAGGAGACCCCGGCCGCCCTCCGCGTCGTCCCCGGGGGCGGACGGGACGGGCAGACGATCGCCCCGGGTGTCGGTCACCTCGATCCGCAGCAGCGCCTCCCCGCGCACGGTGAGGCCCAGTTGGAAGTCCCTTCCCTGCACCCGGCCGTGCACGGTGGCGTTGGCGGCCAGCTCCGCGACGATGTGCGCGGCCGACTCCGAAGGCAGCCCCCAGAGGCTGAGATGGGCCACGGTGAGCAGTCGGGCGAGGCGGGCGCCCCGACGGGTGGGGGAGAGCAGCACGGTGAAAGCGCGCCTGGTGGTGGGGCGTTGGGGGATGGCAGTTGGTTGGTTCACATCACTCAGCGTGGCGGCGTCCGCGTACCGTGCACAGTGAATGAGCCCTTGCGTACGGTGATTGTCCGGGGCTTGTCCAGTGCTGTCCCGGCTGTCCGGCGTGACGTGCGGGGAACGGAAGCCGTTGAGGAATCACGGCAGGCACGTCGGAAGTGGGGCACGGATGAGCGCGGACGGGGTCGGTACGGAACAGAGCGGTGGCGGGGCGGACGAGCCCGGTTGGGACGTCGATCCCGATGACGAGCCCGGCGTCGCGGTGGTCGCCGCCGTGGGCCGCCAGATCAAGGCGTGGCGGGAGGCGGCCGGCCTGCGGGCCGGTGAGTTCGGGGCTGCGATCGGGTACGGCGAGGACCTGATCTACAAGGTGGAGGGCGGGCGGCGCATCCCCCGGCCCGAGTTCCTGGACAGGGCGGACGAGGTGCTGGGTGCGGGCGGGAAGCTCGCCGCGATGAAGCGGGACGTCGCGGAGGTCCGGTACCCGAAGAAGGTGCGGGATCTGGCGAAGCTGGAGGCCAAGGCCGTTGAGGTGGAGGCGTATCACCACCACAACATCAATGGACTCCTTCAGACCGAGGAGCATATGCGGGCTCTGTTCGCATCGTGGCTGCCCGCGTACACGGTGGGCGAGATCGAGCGTGTGGTGGCCGCGCGCATGGCCCGGCGGTTGATCTTCGACCGTGACCCGCTCCCGTCACTCAGCTTCGTACAGGAGGAGGTGACGCTGCGCCGTCCTGTCGGGGGCACAATGGTGTGGCGCCGACAACTGGAACGCCTCCTGGAAGTAGGGCGATTGCGGAATGTGTCGATCCAAGTGATGCCTACCCATTGCGAGGAGCACCCGGGGACGGGCGGGTTGATCGAGGTGCTGAAGTTCCCCGACGGCAGTGCCGTGGGGCGTTCCGAGGGGATGTTCGGCGGCCGTCCGGTCACCGGGCCGAAGCAGCTCAGGATCCTTGAGTTGCGCAATGGGATGATCCGGGCCCAGGCCCTCTCGCCGAGGGAGTCGCTGGTCTTCATCGAGCAATTACTGGGAGAGTCATGATCGACAAGCCCTCTGCAAGGGCCGTTGCCGAGTGGGCGTGGTTCAGGAGCAGCTACAGCAGCAGTGGCGACGGCAACGACTGCGTCGAGGTCGCGACCACTCAGGACACGGTCCACGTCCGCGACTCCAAGAACCTCCGGGGCCCCCGCCTCGCCCACCGTTCCGCCGCGTGGGTCGCCTTCGTCGCGTACGCCGCTGCCCGGTCCTGACCCCCGCTGGCGGGCATCGGCATGGGAAGTCCTCACTTGCCGACGCCGACGCCGACGCCGACGCCGACGCCGACGCCGACGCCGACGCCGACGCCGACGCCGACCACCGAGGCCGCCGTCGCCGCAGTCCTGGCCCGATGGGCCGCTGGATGCGCGGAGTTCAAGCCGGCGGTGACAGGTCACGGGGCAGCGGTGGTGCGGTGTGCACCAGGAGCAACCTGGTTCAGCACTAAACGACTTCAGTCCGGATGGTCGCAGTTGTAGGTTCTGTGACCATCCCGGGAATGCTTCACCCTGCACGCCATGCACGTGTGAAGACGTTTCTCCCGGTTCCACTACTTACCCCTGGGGGGGCTTTGTCTTCTGTGGAAACCGGCCGTTCCGTTCCCGCGCGCTCGAAGCGCGCGCGCCGGATCGCGGCCTGCACCGCACTCGTTCTCTCCGCCGGCATGCTGCTGGCGGCTCCGGCCTCGGCCGACAACGCGGCGCCCGCCCCGAGCGGCGCCACCCCGAAGTCCGCTCCCGAGCTCGGCTCGCAGCCGACCCTCGTCCTGCCGAAGCGCACCGCGAAGGAGTCCGGTGCGGCGGGTGTCGCGGGCACACGGGCGGCGGCCGTTCCCGTAAAGCCGCGCCTCGACGTGGACGGCGACGGGCACGGCGACCTAATGTACCGGGGCCTGGACGGCGAGCTGTACGCCATCACGAACACGACCGGCGCCGGCCCGTACATGATCCGGCGCGACGACAACGAGGAGATGGCCAAGGACATCATCGCTCCGGGCGACCTCGACGGTGACGGTACGTCCGACGTCATCACGCTGTCGGCGACGGGCAAGCTCTCGCTGCGCCAGCACTCGACCTGGTCCGGCACCGGCCCCATTACCTGGTCCGGCACCGGCTGGCAGAAGTACAACAAGGTGATCGCGCCCGGTGACCTGAACGGTGACGGCCGCGGCGACCTGCTGGCGCGTACGCCCTCGGGTGACATCTACGTGTACGTCTCCACCGGCAAGGTCGGCGGCGCGCCCTTCAAGCCCGGTGTCAAGGTGGGCTACGGCTGGGGCGTCTACGACCAGATCGTGGGCGCCAACGATGTCAACGGTGACGGGCTGGGCGATGTCATCGCCCGGACCACGGGCGGTGACCTGTACTTCTACGCCGGTAGCGGCGACCCGGCGAAGCCGTTCAAGGCGCGTGTGAAGACCGGTTACGGCTTCGACGTCTACAACCAGCTCGTCGGTATGGACGACATCGACGGCGACGGGCTCGGCGATATCATCGCGCGCAAGCCGGACGGCGTCATCTACACCTACCTGTCCACCGGCCGGGGCACCTTCGCGCCGCGCGTCGCAGGCGGCACCGGCTGGAACAAGGCGGCACAGTTCGTCGGCGAGGGTGGCAACCCGGACTACGGCAAGCACACGCTCTTGGCCAGTACCCATTCCGGCTACGCCTGGTGGTACCGGTCCAGGAACAACGGACAGTTCTTCCCACGCGATGCCAACAGCCCGTACGGCGAGCCCGCCGGTGGCATGGGCCTGGGGAAGTACTGGCTCGCCTCCTCATTCAGCAACGACGGCCAGGCCGATGAACTCTGGATCTTCCAGGGCCAGTTGTTCGCCGGGGGAAACTTCATCGGCCGTGGCTGGGAGGTGTACGACAGCCTGACCGGTCCGGGGGACCTGAGCGGCGACGGAAAGGGCGACCTGCTGGCGCGCGACGCCAAGGGCAACCTGTACCTGTACAAGGGCAACGGCCTCGGCACCAAGTTCGAGCCCAAGGTCAAGGTCGGCTACGGCTGGAACACGTACACCAAGATCGTCGGCGCCGGTGACCTCAGCGGCGACGGTCTCGCCGACGTGGTGGCCCGTGACACCAAGGGCGACCTGTACCTCTACAAGGGCACGGGCAACGCCGCCGCGCCCCTCAAGGCGCGGGTGAAGATCGGCACCGGGTACAACATCTACAAGCAGTTCGCCGCACCGGGTGACATCGACGGTGACGGCAAGGCCGATCTGGTGGGTGTCGACGGCAAGGGCGACGTGTACCTCTACACGTCGACCGGAACCGGGAAGATCGCCAAGCGTGTGAAGATCGGCTACGGCTGGAACATCTACAACAACGTGTACTGAGCCCTCCGCCCGGCCCGAAGCGCCCTGTCCCCGATCCGCGGGGGCGGGGCGCTTGCGCGTGGCCCATGCCTGCCCGTCGGCGGTCCGGCCCGCATGGCCGGCGCCTTCGGAGTGGCAGCCAGCCGAAGCGCCGTGTTACGGCTGGTCAAGGCCCTTCCTGATCCCGAACTACCGGTACCGACCTGCGGTCGGCCAGGGCGGGCAGGCCACGGCGGCGAACCGGGCCGGCCAGGTGCGCACCGTGTCCACGTGCGGCCGGAGTTCGGGAAGCGGTCCAGCAGCACCCCGGTGATGCTCACCCCGGCCAGACACGCCACACCGAAAGCCATGAACAGGGCACTGACCTCGCTCCCGGAGAAGCCGCTCACGTCGCCCAGGAACTTCACGATGTACGTGTAGCCCGCGAACGCCCCGGTGGCGGACAGGATTCCGGCCGTCAGTTTCTTCGGTGTGGCAGACGAGACGCACGCCGCCTGGTTCGAACTGAAGACCCAAGGGCGGGAGCGGTTCCGTCCCGCCGGGGCCGGTGGCGTACCTTCCCTACCCATGACGGACATCGACGAGTTGACCGGCCTGTTCGAAGCACTGGGCGCCGACGACGCGCCGGGCTGGGCCGACTCGGAGGCCGAGGAGAACATTCCGCAGCTGGCCCGGTACCGGTTCCTGCGCATGGTCTGGCAGGACATCGACGCCTGGAGCGCGGCGGCGCCCGACTGGGTCGAGGCCTACCGGAAGGCGGGCCTGGCCGGCGGGGCCGTCGAGCGGGCCCTGCGGCTCGGGCTGACCCCCGGCGAACTGGGGGAGATAGCCCGCGAGGTGGCGAAGGAGACCGCGTTCGGCCTGCTCTACGGGCTGGCCGACCCGGCGGACGGCGATCTCCCGCCCGAGACCGAGGCGAGGCTGCCCGGCTGGTGTCTGGCCGAACTGTCGCCGGAGGGCAGGCCCACGGGGCGCGTCCTTGACGCGCTCTACGAGGACCTGGACGAAGTGGAGCCGCAAGGCCCGACCGGAGGTGCCGCATGACCGCGTTCGATGTGAGTGAGCGGCGGATCTGGGACGGGCGGGCCGAGAGCTATGCCCGGACTGTCGCCCGCCTCTGCGCCCATACGGTGCCCGCCCTGCTGGACGCCGCAGGTGCGGGACACGGGACGCGGCTGCTCGATGTGGGCTGCGGCAGCGGCAGCGTGACGCTGGTGGCCGTCGCCCGCGGGGCGGTCGTACGGGCCGTGGACGCCGAACCCGGCATGGTCGCGGCCACCCACCGGGCGGCGCCCGGCGTCGAGGTCCGGACCGGCTCGCTTCCCCAGCTCCCGTACCCGGACGGGGAGTTCGACGCGGTCGTGGCGAACTTCGTGCTCAACCACGTGGGCCGCCCGCTGGACGCGCTCGTCGAGCTGCGCCGGATCACCCGCCCCGGAGGCCGGGTCGTCGTCACCATCTGGCAGGCGCCGGGGGGCTCGGGCCAGGCGCTGATCGGACGGGCGGCCGAGGCGGCCGGACTGACCCGGCCCGGATGGCTCGCCACTGTCGACGAGGAGCACAACTTCCCGCGCACCCCGGACGGGCTGAAGGTGCTGCTGACGGCCGCCGGGCTCAGGGACGTACGGAGCGAGTCGCTGTCCTGGGAGCACCACGCCGACCCGGAGGACTGGTGGGCCGGTCCCGCCGCCGGCGTCGCCGCGATCGGGCAGCTGGTCAACAGCCGGGGTCCGGAAGGAGTGGCGGCGGCGAAGCGGGAGTACGACGTGCTGTGCAAGGAATTCGCCTCGGAGGGCGGGGAGTTGGCGCTGCCCCATCTCGCCCTGTTGGCTCAGGGACGGGTATAGGCAGCTTCTCGTACGCCGGGCCCGGCCCTGGGGGAGTGGCGGGGGCGGCCGCATACGCGGCAGGGCCCGGACGGCGAACCGTCCGGGCCCTGCCGCGCGACCGCCGTCAGTCTTCGGAGACGGTGACCTTCTCGTCGTTGTTGAGCTGCTCGACCAGCTGCTTGACCTTGGCCTTGTTCCAGACCAGGTTGCCGCCCGTGGAACCGGAGATCGGCATGTTCATCGACGTGCCGTCGCCGCCGGTGACGCCCTTCATGGCGAAGAACATCTGGCCCAGGTCCCAGAGGGACATGTCCTTGTCGACGACGAGGGTGTCCAGACCGGCGCCCATCGTCGGGTACAGCTTGAACGGGTTGAGGATCGTCGACGCGGTCGCCGTCTGGCTCGCCAGCGCCGCGAGGAACTTCTGCTGGTTCTTCGTACGGTCCAGGTCGCTGCGCGCGAAGGCGTACCGGGTCCGGACGAAGGCCAGGGACTGCTCGCCGTTCAGCGTCTGCTTGCCCGCCTTGAAGTCGGCGCCGGACTTCTTGTCCTTGAACGCCTTCGGGATGTCGAGCTCCACCCCGCCGATCGCGTCCACGATCTTGGCGAAGCCGCCGAAGCCGATCTCGACGTAGTGGTCGATGTGCAGCCCGGTGTTGAACTCGACGGTGCGGACCAGCAGTTCGGGACCGTCCTCGGCGTACGCGGCGTTCAGCTTGGTGAAGCGGCCGCGGGCCGGGTAGACCTTGCCCGTGTCCGAGCCCTTGAACGACGGGATCTCGACGTTCGAGTCACGCGGCAGCGAGACCAGCGTCGGGCCGTTGCCGCCGTCGTGCAGGATCATCATCGAGTCGGTCCGTTTGCCTTCGGCGGAACCGGTGTGAAGCTTCTTCTTGTCCTCGGCGGTCATGCCCTCGCGGCTGTCCGACCCGACGATCAGGTAGTTCGTGCCGTCGCCGCCCTTCGGCCGCTCGATGACCTTGGAGAGGTCGACCTCGCGCTTCAGCTTGGAGTCGGCCCAGAAGTACGTACCGATGGAGACGGCGAGCACCACGATCACGAGGGTCAGCGCGCCGATCTTGATCCGGCGGCGCCAGTTCGGTGCGGCCGACGGACGCCCCTGGACGTAGCCGCCGTCACCCGGTCCGCCGCCGTGGCCGCCACCGCGACCCCCGCCGTTGCCGCCGCCGTAGACCTGGCCCGTGTTGTAGCCGCTGTCGTACTGCGAGCCGTCGTCGTAGCCGCCCGGCTGCTGCGGTACCTGCGGCTGCCGCGCCGGTGCGGGGCGCCGCCGGGGCGGGGCGGGCTGCTGCGGGACGGAGTGCTGGACGTGCGGCATCGAGCGGGCGCTCTCGGGCCGGTCGCTCGCGCTGCCCTGCCCGTAGCGGTTGCCGCCGCGGTTGTCGTCGTTACGGCCCTCGGGCCAATCGTTCATGCCGTCCAGTGTGCAGGCCCGGCCCCCTGCTATTACAGGGTGTGAGTTAAATAGGACCTCGGCTGTTGCGAAGCTGATGCATTGCGACGGGCCCGAAGCCCCCGCATAAGGTGGAGGGCATGACAGATCAGGCCCCGCGCCCGGAGGGCGACATTCCCGGCAAGCCGACCGCGGCCTCCCGGACGACCCTCAGCCACATCATGACCGGCAGCGACACCAATCTGCTGGGTACGGTGCACGGCGGCGTGATCATGAAGCTGGTCGACGACGCGGCCGGCGCGGTGGCCGGCCGGCACTCCGGCGGTCCCGCGGTGACGGCCTCGATGGACGAGATGGTCTTCCTGGAGCCGGTCCGCGTGGGTGATCTCGTTCACGTCCGCGCCCAGGTGAACTGGACCGGCCGCTCCTCGATGGAGGTCGGCGTCCGGGTCATGGCCGAGCGGTGGAACGAGTCGACCCCGGCCCAGCAGGTGGGCAGCGCGTACCTGGTCTTCGCGGCGGTCGACGCGGACGGCAGGCCGCGCGTCGTACCGCCGGTGATCCCGGAGACCGAACGCGACAACCGGCGCTACCAGGAGGCGCAGATCCGCCGTACGCACCGGCTGGCCCGGCGCCGCGCGATCAAGGAACTGCGCGAGAAGCGCGCCGCGGACGGCATCGAGGACTGAGGCCGCGGGCGCCCCCCGCGCTGTTGCTCACGGGCAGACCACCTCGTCGCCCGTGACCGCGCCGAACCTGCCCGCGTCGGGCTCCTCGGCCCGGACCCGCTCCACCTTGGCGTAGTCCGCGCCCCCGATCACCTTCAGTGTGGGTCCCTGCCCCTTCACGGCCTTCAGCTCCGCCCCCGGCAACGCCACCGCCAGTGACTTCGCCGACCGGTCCCAGCGCGGGTCGTACACGACCAGGGTGTGCTTGAGGTCGCGCTGCTCCGCGTTCAGCGGTGACCTGGTGGTGTCGAAGCCGGTGGCGTGCAGCGCACGGTCGATCTTGCCGCCGAGGCCGTCCGTCGGGGTCCCGTTGTAGACCTGGATCCGGATCTGCTGCGGCGGTACGTCCACCTGCTTCGCCGACGCCTGCTTGTGCCGCTTCACGGCGAGCGGCTTGTCCTCGCGCAGCGCCTGGAACAGCTGCTTCGACTTCTTCGGGTCCCATTTCACCGTCGAGCCGACGCCCTTGACCTGGTAGGCGACATCACCCATCGGCACCGAGGCGAATTCGGACGAGGCGGCGGAGAAGCCCCGCATCGCCTCACCGAGGTCGAGCATCTGCTGCGTACCGAAGCCCTTGTCCGCCCGTACCGACTTCAGCATCGTCGAGGCGACCTCGCGGAACTGCACCGGGTTGAGCAGCACCCCGCTGCTGGTCGCCTGCTTGATCAGCGAGGCGAGGAACTTCTGCTGGCGCTGCATCCGGCCCAGATCGGCGGCGCCGTCGATGTGCCGGGAGCGTACGTACTGGAGCGCCTGGCCGCCGTCCAGCTTGTGGGGGCCCGCCGCGAGATCGAGACCCGTGTACGAGTCCTTCATCGGCCGGGCCGTGCAGATCTGCACCCCGCCCAGGGCGTCCACCGTCGTCATGAAGCCGGTGAAGTCGACCTCCAGATAGTGGTCGACCTTGACGCCCGTCATGTGCTCGACGGTCCGCACGGTCAGATTGGGCCCGCCCTCGGCATACGCGGCGTTCAGCTTCACCGGATGGGCCGCGCGCTCCTTGCCGGTGTTCTGATCCAGATGTTCGGGGATCTCGGCGTAGCTGTCGCGCGGCAGGCTCACGACGCTGGCGCGCTCCTTGTCCGCGGACAGGTGCACCAGCATGATCGTGTCCGTGCAGTGGCAGGGCGCACCGCCCAGCCGGTACTTCTCCTTCTCGTCCTGGGTGATCTTGTCGCGGCCGTCGGTGCCGACCAGCAGCAGATTCATGCCGTGACCGCCCGCGGGCCGGTTCTTCATGTCCTTGAACGGGTCGATCCGATCGATCCCGGTCTCCAGGTTGGTCAGGACGGCGTGGCCGATGCCTCCGGCTCCGAGGACCAGCACGGACAGGCCTGTGGCCATTCGCGTGCTCCAGCGCGGTTTCTCGCCCGGCTTTCTGGGCTGTCTGCGCTGCGTGGGAGCGGCGCGGGGCCGCGGCGGACGGGGGGAGCGGTGCGGCGTGGGCACGGGGGGACACCTCCGCGGTGCGAGGGGGACCTGTCGCACGGTAGGCCCATACGATCTGCATCCCGGTCCGCAACCCGGCGGCGCGCGCCGGGTTCCCCCATTCGCGGTAACGTGGCGGCCGAATGACGCCGCCTGGTGGGGTTCGGTTCGGACCCCCGGCGCCCCCGAGGACCCCCCGAGGACCACATGTCTGCCGCGCAGCACCCCGCCGTCTCCGTGATCATGCCGGTGCTCAATGAGGAGCGCCATCTCAGGAACTCCGTCCGGCACATCCTGGAGCAGGAGTACGCCGGTGAGATGGAAGTGGTGATCGCGCTCGGCCCGTCCACGGACCGTACGGACGAGATCGCCGCCGAACTGGTCGCGGAGGACCCCCGGGTCCACACCGTGCCCAATCCGACCGGCCGCACCCCCGCCGCGCTCAACGCCGCGATCAAGGCCTCCCGGCACCCCATCGTGGTGCGGGTCGACGGTCACGGCATGCTCTCGCCGAACTACATCGCGACCGCCGTCCGGCTCCTGGAGGAGACCGGCGCGCAGAACGTCGGCGGGATCATGCACGCCGAGGGCGAGAACGCCTGGGAGGACGCCGTCGCCGCGGCCATGACGTCGAAGATCGGCGTCGGCAACGCGGCCTTCCACACCGGCGGCCAGGCGGGACCGGCCGAGACCGTGTACCTGGGTGTCTTCCGCCGCGAGGCCCTGGAGAAGGCCGACGGGTACAACATCGAGTTCATCCGCGCCCAGGACTGGGAGCTGAACTTCCGCATCCGTGAGGCCGGCGGCCTGATCTGGTTCTCGCCCGAGCTGCGGGTGCAGTACCGCCCCCGCCCCTCCGTCCGGGCGCTAGCCAAGCAGTACAAGGACTACGGCCGCTGGCGCCACGTCGTCGCCCGCTACCACGCCGGTTCGATCAACCTGCGCTACCTGGCCCCGCCGACCGCCGTCGTCGCGATCGCGGCGGGCATCGTCGTCGGCGCGGCCGTCACCCCGTGGGCGCTGGTCGTCCCGGCCGGGTACGTCGCGGCCATCGTCGCCGGATCGCTGCCGGCCGGCAAGGGACTGCCGCTGAAGGCCCGGGCGCTGATCCCGGTGGCGCTGGCGACCATGCACATGTCGTGGGGGTACGGCTTCCTGACCAGCCCGCGCTCGCTGGCGAAGAAGGTCATCGCCAGCCGCCGCCCGGCGGTCAGCGAGCCGGGCACACCGGTGGCCTGACCCGCACGTCGCGCAGGAAACAGGAAGCAGGAAGCAGGAAACATGAGGAGGGGGATGCCCGATGAACCGGGCATCCCCCTCCTCATGCGCCTTCGGGCGCTCGGCTACATCTGGCGGTACGGCCAGTACACGTCCATGCAGCCCGTCTTGGCACCGTTGACCGCCTCGGTGCCCTCCAGCGGGTCGCTGTCGTCCGCTGCCGCCTTCGGGAACGTGGACCCCGTCCGCCAGTCCGAGCCGACCGTGAGCGTCAGTTCGTCCCCGTCCGGCGCCTCCTTGACGACGCTGGTCGGCATCGACAGCGCCTTGGCGATGGAGACCGCGTCCGACCTGCCCTGGGGGCCGGAGCTCTTCGGATAGGTCACCTCGGTCGTCAGCGCCGATCCGGGAGTGGTCGAGGTGGCCGCCTCGGTGAAGCCCTTGGCCCGCAAGAGGTCCCGGACGCCCGCGGCACGGTTGCTGGTGGGCGCCTGGCCGTCGGCCGCCGTCCCGTTGACGACGGTCACGCCGAGCGAGGCGGGAGCGCCGGCCGCGGGTCCGCTCTCCTTCTTCTTCTTGCTCTTGGCCCGGTCCTTCGGGTCGAGCGACTCGTCGTCGCGCAGCAGCGCCCAGAGCTTGTCCGCGGCGCCCGGCTTCGCCAGCACGTGGTTGGCGTTCCCGGGGTCGGGAATCCTCGGCATGGTCAGCATGTTCATCTTGTCCATCGGCACGCCCTTGAGCTGCATGCCGAGGTCGAACAGCTTCTTCACCGAACCGATCTCCTCGGAGACCTGGAGCGACTTGGTCGCCGTCTCGGCGAGGCTCATCAGCCGTCCGGTGTCAGTGAAGGCGTTCTGATCCTTCAGCTCACGGATGACGGAGTTCATGTACATGTGCTGGGCCTTGGACCGGCCGAAGTCGCTCTCGAAGGCGTGCCGGGTGCGCAGCCACTGGAGGGCCTGCTTGCCCTTGATCTTGTGCGGGCCCTTCGTCAGCTTCAGGTAGGAGCCGCCGGGCACGTTGGGCTTGGGCACGTCGTGGACGTCCTGCTTCACGCACACCTCGGCGCCGCCCACCGCGTCCGCCATGGACACCACACCGGCGAAGTCGACCAGCATCCAGTGGTCGATGTAGACCCCGGTGAGCGTCTCCCAGGTGTCCAGTGTGCAGCCGGGGCCGCCACGGCCGAGCGTCGTGTTGATGAGGTCGTTGGTGGCGGGGTACTTGTGGCCGCTGTCGGGGTCCTCACAGGCCGGGATGTTCACGCGGGTGTCGCGCGGGATGCTGACGACCGAGGCGTTCTTCCGGTCGGCCGACACATGGAGCAGCATCTGCACATCGGCGAGCGGGGTCCCGCCGACGCTCGACTTCGACCCGCCGAGCTTGAGGTTCTCCGCGGTGTTGCGGCTGTCGGACCCGATCAGCAGGATGTTCAGCGGGGTCTGCCCGGCGGCGTTCGGCGCGGTCTTCTTCGCCGAGCTGTTGCCCGCACTGCGGTGGCCCTTGCGGAGGTTGCCGTTCAGGTGCTCGTACCAGAGGTAACCGGCCGCGCCGGTGCCGAGTATCAGCACCGCCAGCACGAGGGCTGTCCAGCGCAGTACGCGCCGTTTCTTCCGCTTCCCGGCCCGGTGCGAACGGCCGCGGCGCCCGTCGCCGCGGCGGACGCTGCCCCCGTCTCCGGCCCCTTCCGCGTCCGGTGTCACGGCGTCGTCGTTCCGGTCCTCGTAGAGGCCGTCGTCCCAGCCGAGCTGACCGGCATGCCGGACCCGTGGTCGCGTTCCCTCCCCTGGCGTGCTGCTCCGTCCCACCGGGACCCCCCTGCTGCTCAGACTCGTGGTATCGCGCAGTGGCTCCGTGTCACTTGGAGCACCCCGCCTTGTCGGCACTGGACTTCGGAATGTCGATCTTCGCCGGTCCGGTGATGGAGGTCCCCGCGCCCTTGAAGTCCGCCCCCAGCGTCAGGACCATCGCCTGCAGCCCCTCGGCGTCCTCGGTGCCCTGCTTCATCGCGGAGCCGGGCAGGCCCATCATCCCGGCCAGCGCACGGGCCTGGTCCGCCTGGTTCGGCGCGTATTCCAGCGTCGTCCTGGCGGTCTTCGCCGGGGCGTTGGCCTTGTTCGTGGACTTCAGGACACCCTTGTTGTTCTGGAGCCAGGTCACGGTCTGCTGGGCGGCGCCGGGGATCTTGCCGCCGTTGTACACGTCGACACGGACGTCGGCGGCGGCTGCCTTGGTTCCCTTGAGGAGCGCGTCCTGCTTGCTCTTGGCCTTCTTCTTCTGTACGGCGACCTCGGTCAGGGAGGTGTCGTCGCGCATCATCGAGAACAGCTGCTCCGCCTGCGTGGGGTGCGGGACGACCGTGACGGGCGTCTTCTCCTCCGGGTTGTCGATCACCGGCATCGTGACGAAGGTGATGTTCTTCGTGTCGATCTTGGTGAGTTCCTTGGCGAGCGAGGTCAGCTTCGGCACCGAGGCGATGGCCTGGTCGACCGTCAGGGCCTTCGTCGCCGCGTTCGCCAGCTTGAACAGCTTCGTCGGGCTGGTCAGGGTGTCGTCCGACTTGATCTGCCGGATCATCGACCCGACGAACTGCTGCTGGCCCTTGATCCGGTCGAGGTCGCTCTCGTTGGCGTAGGCGTGCCTGGTCCGTACGTACGCCAGCGCGTCCTCGCCCTGGATGGTGTTGTCGCCCGCCGGGAGGTTGAGGTGCGACTTGCTGTCGTTGACGGCGTGATCGAGGCAGATCTTGACGCCGCCGACCGCCGTGGACAGGGTCTTGACCGCGTTGAAGTCGACCATCATGAAGTGGTCGACCTCCAGGCCCGTGAGTTCCTTGACCGTCTCCATCGTGCAGCCCGGGTCACGGTCGTCCTGGCCGAGGCTCGTGTTGAAACGGACGTGGTCGGCGCCCGGGATAGCCTTCTCCGAACCGTCCGACTGCCTGGTGGTGCAGTCCGGGATGTTCGTGATGAGGTCGCGGGGGATGCTCATCGCGGTTGCGTTGGTGCGGTCCTTGGACACGTGGAACAGGATGTTCGTGTCGGCGTGGCCGACACTTCCCGCGTCGCCGTAGCCCTCATTGCCTTTGCCGGTCCGCTTGTCGGTACCGATGACCAATATGTTGAGGGGCGCGTTGGCCGTGACGACGTCCTTGTTGCCGACATCGCCGATGTCCACGGAGTTCAGGTTGCCGTTGAAGTGCTGGTACAACGCGTACCCGCCGACCGAGACGCCGACGAGCAGGAACGCCATCACGCCGCCCGTCCAGATCAGCGCCTTCTTGCGACGTGGCGTCGAGGCCTTGCGCTTGCGGCGGCCGGCCCTGTTCTCGACCGGGCCGGAAGGCTCCTGGCCACGCGGCCCGCGGCCCGAACGGCGGCCGCCCTGGCGCGGCACCTCGCGGCTACGGCGCGGACCCTCGGCCGGCGCACCCCGGCGTTCGCCGCCGTCCTCACGGACGGCGCCTCTGCGCCGGGAAGCACGCGGGGCCGAAGTGTCCGAGCGACCGCCCGAATCCCCTCCGGATTGGTTCAGTCGCAGTTCGTAGTCGCCGGTGTCCGGGTTGAGGACCCATTGGTCTGCGGGATCAATATCTTCCGCCCGCCCACGGCTTTGCGCATCCACGGTTGCTTGAGTCCTCCGTCGGTGCCACGCGAGGCGCCTCCCCCGAAAAGGCGCTCAATCTTTCGCTCCGGAAGTGCTCGGCCCGAGGGCCGGAAGCAACCGGATCGCGTCACACTATCCGTCCAGTTCGGCGCCGAGCGATGGGCGTGACGCATTCCACGACCCTTACAACCGGGCATTCTTCCCATTGCACGCCGAATGTTGATGTCTGCTTGGTAATTGCTTTACCGCTTACACAGGTCGGCGGCCGCGTTGTTCCCCGAATAGGTGGGTGTGGGGCCGGCGCCCGGAGCGCCGGTAGCGCCCGATTCCCCTTCCGTGGACCCCTCGCCCGGCTGGCTCTTGCCGCCGTCATCCTGTTCATTCTGTGAATGTTCCGAACCCTGGCCGGTGTTCTTGCCCTGGTCGCCGTTGAGCTGATCCGCCGGAACCACTGCGAGGGGTGTGTCGTCGCGCAGTTGCTTGAAGAGCCTGTCCGCGTCGGGTTGTACGAGTTCGTCCCGGTTCGGGTCGGCGGTGTACGGCTTCCGGGGGACGGTCAGGAACTGCACCTTGTCGGTCGGTACGTTGCGCATGCCGCGCACCAGCTCGTAGAGGTCCTTCAGGGTGTCCAGCCCGGGGTCCGTGGTCAGCGCCTTCGTCGCCGCGTCCAGCACCGGGTAGAGCCGGGTCGGATTGAGCAGTACGCCGTTGCTCTGCACCTTGTTGACCAGCGCGCCCAGGAACTGCTGCTGGCGGTCCATCCGTTCGGTGTCGCTGCCGTTGCCGATCGACTTGCGGACCCGTACGTACCCCAGCGCCTGCTCGCCGTTGAGCTTCTGGCGGCCCGCCGGGAGCTTGAGGTGGGCCGCGGTGTCGTTGATCGGCTCCTTGAGGCAGATGTCGACGCCCTTCACCGCGTCGACCATGTCCTTGAAGCCGTTGAAGTCGACAACCATGTAGTGGTCGATGCGGACGCCCGTCATCTTCTCGACGGTACGGATGGTGCAGGCGGTTCCGCCGAACTCGAAAGCCCAGTTGAACTGGGAGAATTGCGGCTTGCTGGTGGTTTTGTCCTGTCTGTGGCAGGCCGGGATGTTCACCATCAGATCGCGCGGGATGGACATCGCGGTGGTGCTCTTCCGGTCCGCTGCCATGTGCAGCAGGATCGTGGTGTCCGAGCGCTGGCTGCCCCCGTCGTCACGCCCGTACTTGCGGTTGTCCCCGGCCCGGCTGTCGGAGCCGATGAGCAGGATGTTCTCCGCGTCGTGGACGACGGAAACGGGTCGTTCCTTCTCGTACGTCTTGAGTTCGGCGGCCGCGGAGGTGTCCGTCTTGATGTTGCCGTCGAGCCTCTTGTACAGCCACCAGCCGGTGCCCGCGGCGACGAGGACGACGAACGAGGCCCCGAGCGCGGTCCAACGCAGCCAGTGCCGCCTGCGCTTGACGGTGATGTCGAGCGTCGAGCCGGGGTCGGGGGCCGCGGGCGACGGCCCGCCGCCCGATGTGCTGCCCGATCCACTGCGGGTCTCGCCGCCCGGGGCGGGCTGCTTGCCGCTCTCCTCGACGGGCAACCCGTCCGGCGTCTGGTCCTCGCCCGCGCCCGCGTCGTCGGGGTCGGCCGGAGTGCCGGCGCTTTCGGTCACGTCTGCGTCCATCCTTCACGTTCGGCGGCGCGTTGGGCCGCCGGTCGCAGAAGTAGACGGCTGAACCTCACGCTTGGTTGTGCCTTGAGTGGTCCGTACCGCAGATCATGTACCGGAGTTGATGCCCAGCCCGTAGGGCTCGGCCCACGATGGGCCGGACGGGTGCCCCACGGGCCGCTTGTCGTACCGCACCGCCGCGCTGCCGCACGAAGCGCTGCCGAGCGCCGCGCTGTCGCATGAAGCGCTGTCGTACGAGGCGCTGCCGCACGGGCAGGTCACACGCTCCGGGTGACCCGCTCGCTCTCGACGCGCTGCGCCAGCCCGTCCTCGCCCAGCTTTCCGAGGTGCCGGCACAGGACCACGGAACCCCCGGTCGCCAGCGGCGCGAAGAGCCCGGCGCTGAGGCCGTCCCAGGTGTCGTACGTACGTCCCGACAGCAGCCGCGATCCGGCGCCCAGGCCCAGCGCGGCACCGTCCTCGCGGGCCCGCGCCACCAGCTGCGCCGAGGTGAACGAGACCCCGTCCACGGTCAACGCCGGGGCATCCGGGTCCACCGGGGCGAACGGCGCGAACCGGTCGCCCTGCCCCGGCACCTCCACCGCGTAGTCCGCGAAGCCCTCGGGCGGCTGCGGGAACCTGCCGCCCATCGGGCGCAGCGCCAGCGCGATCCGCTCGCCGCGGCAGGCCCGTGCGGCCTCCAGCGTGTCCGGTCCGGTGACGACGAGATCGGCGGCGGCCGGATCGCCCTGCACCTCGGCGACGACACCGACCGAGGAGCAGGCGAGCAGCCAGACCGCGGACTGCCAGTGCGCGGGCAGCAGCAGCGCGAGCCGGTCGCCGGGCTCCGCGGCGAGGTCGCCCTGCAGCAGGTTGGCGGTCTTGGCCACCCAATTGGCGAAGGTGGCCACCGACAGTTCCACGCGTTCTCCGGTGGCGTCGTCGTAGAAAGTGACCATGGGGCGGGCCGGGTCCGCGGCAAGCGCGGAACGCAGCAGGTCGGCAGGGGTGCGGTCGCTGGCGTTCATCCGCGCAAGGGTACGTGGCGGCGGCGGGCCGGGCAGGGTACGCCGGGTATCCCGTACACCGGTTCGGCAGACGGGCCGTCAACTGCCGCGAGAAACACCGGTCGCCGGAGTCGTCCGATTGTGCCCAGGATCATCTGTATGCGTGCCTTCATTGCATCCTCCATTGGTGTCACCTGCGCGGCAGCTCTCGTACTACCGCTCGCCGCGCCCGCGGGCGCCGCCCCCGACACCCCCGCCCACTCGGCCGCCATGGGCCCCGCGCCCGCCGAGGCGTCCGAACCCGCCCCGCTGTCCGGTTCTACGCAGTCGCTGGCCCTGACCTCCCTGCCCGCCGCCTCCGCGCGCGCCACCGGTCAACCCATAGCAGTGGCCGCCGGACAAGGGCTGACCGAGCGTGACGTCCGCGCGTTCTCCATGGTCGGCGTCGTCTGGGACGACGTGAGCGCCGAACTCCACGGCACCGCCCAGGTCCGTACCCGTGCCACCGGCACCCACCGCTGGTCCGGCTGGCAGGACCTGGAGACGCACAACGCCGAGCACTCCGCCGACCCCGGCACCGCCGAACGCGACTCGGGCGCCGCCCGCGGCTCCACCGCCCCGCTCTGGGTCGGTGACTCCGACGGCGTCGAGGTCCGGGTGAACCCCGAGGCCCCCGACGCCCGGGGCGGCTCCGCGCCCTCCGTACCGCTGCCCGGCGGGCTGCGCCTCGAACTCGTCGACCCCGGCAAGGACCCGCGGCAAGTTCCCGCCACCGGTGTTGCCGGCGCCGACCGCACCGCGGGCATCACGGCGCTCCCCGCCCTGAGCAGGCTCGCGACCGACGCGGCCGCCGGCTACGTGCCCGGCGCCGCGCCGTTGATCGGACCCCGCCCGCGCATCATCACCCGCCAGGGCTGGGGCGCCGACGAGAAGCTCCGCGAGCGCGCCTTCACGTACACCAAGAGCGTCAAGGCGGCCTTCATCCACCACAGCGCCACCGGCAACAACTACGCGTGCTCCCAGGCGCCCGCGGTGCTGCGCGGCATCTACCGCTACCACGTCAGGAGCAGCGGCTGGCGCGACATCGGCTACAACTTCGCCGTCGACAAGTGCGGAAACATCTACGAGGGCCGGGCCGGCGGCGTGACGAAGGCCGTCATGGGCGCACACACCCTCGGCTTCAACACCAACACCATGGGCATCGCGGTGCTCGGGACCTTCAGCGACGCGAACCCGCCCGCCGCCGCGGTCAACGCCGTCGCGAAGCTCACCGCCTGGAAGCTCGGCCTCTACGGAGCCAACCCGAAGGGCAGGGTGACCCTGGTCTCGGGCGGAAGCAACAAGTACAAGGAGGGCAAGAAGGTCGAACTCAACGTCATCTCCGGCCACCGGGACGGTTTCGCAACCGAATGCCCCGGAGCGCGTCTCTACAAGAAGCTCGGCACGGCTCGGACCAGTTCGGCCCGACTCCAGGGCCGCTGAACGGAAGGAGCCGAAGGGCGCCGACGGCGCCCGGGGCCTGCTGCGGGCTGCTGACCGAAGGACACCCCGTCCGGTCTGCATAAACTGGCCAGCCGAAACCAGGCCCGGCCCAGCAGGAAGCAGAGACAGTGCTGTGACAGAGGCAAAAGAAGCGATTCTCCTGGTCGGTGGCAAGGGAACCCGGCTGCGCCCGCTCACGGTGCACACCCCGAAACCCATGGTTCCGGCAGCGGGCGTCCCCTTCCTCACGCACCAGTTGGCGCGTGCACGGGCCGCCGGGGTCGAGCACATCGTCCTCGCGACGTCGTACCTGGCAGAGGTCTTCGAGCCGTACTTCGGCGACGGTTCGGAGCTCGGCCTCCACATCGAATACGTCACCGAACGCGAACCGCTCGGCACCGGCGGAGCCATCCGCAACGTCGCCGCACGGCTCACCTCGGGCCCGGACGAACCGGTACTCATCTTCAACGGTGACATCCTCACCGGCCTCGACATCCGGGCACTGGTCACCTCGCACGCCGACTCCGGGGCGGACGTCTCGCTCCACCTCACCCGGGTCGAGGACCCGCGCGCCTTCGGCCTCGTACCCACGGACGGGACCGGCCGGGTCACCGCGTTCCTGGAGAAGCCGCAGACCCCCGAGGAGATCGTCACCGACCAGGTGAACGCGGGGGCGTACATCTTCCGCCGGTCGGTCATCGACACCATCGAGACCGGCCGCCCGGTCTCGGTGGAGCGCGAGACCTTCCCCGGACTGCTCGCCTCCGGCGCACATCTCCAGGGCATGGTCGACTCCACGTACTGGCTGGATCTCGGCACCCCGCAGGCCTTCATACGCGGCTCCGCCGACCTGGTCCTCGGCCGTGCCCCCTCCCCGGCAGTCCCCGGCCGATGCGGCGACCGGCTCGTGCTGCCGACCGCCACCGTCGCCCCCGACGCCAAACTCACCGGCGGTACGGTCA
This sequence comes from Streptomyces brevispora, assembly GCF_007829885.1. NCBI lineage: Bacteria > Bacillati > Actinomycetota > Actinomycetes > Kitasatosporales > Streptomycetaceae > Streptomyces > Streptomyces brevispora. The sequence goes on along the minus strand of NZ_VIWW01000001.1, from coordinate 2,119,339 downwards.
TCGGCGCCGACGCCGTCATCGGCGCGGGCGCCAGGATCGAGGGCTCCACCGTGCTGGCGGGCGCCGTCGTCGAACCGGGAGCCGTGATCACGGACTCCCTGGTCGGAGCGGGCGCCAGGATCGGCAGCCGTACGGTGCTGGCCGGCGCGGTCATCGGCGACGGGGCCAAGGTCGGCGCCGACAACGAACTGCGCGACGGTGTCCGGATCTGGTGCGGGGCACACCTGCCCGCCGCATCGGTGCGCTTCTCCTCGGACGAATGACCGGGGCGATCCGCTCCTCGTAGGACACCGCGACTGGCCGGAATCAGCCGTACCCTCGACAGGCACCCCCGACTACCGAGGACTCCACCCGTGGCAGGACGATTCGCTCCCCGCAGCGCCCCGCACGCGGCCGTCCCGCACCAGGTGACGACGCCCGCGCCGGCGGCACTGACCCGTGACTGGACCCCGCCGGGCCCGCTCGATCTGCGGCTCGTCCTCGGCCCGCTGCGCCGAGGTCCCGCCGACCCCGCCTTCCGGATGTCCGCGGACGGCTCCGTCCGGCGGGCCAGCCGCACCCCCGCGGGCCCCGGCACCCTTCATGTCGTCGCCCGCGACGGCCGGATCGAGGCGGCCGCCTGGGGGCCCGGCGCGGCCTGGCTGCTGGACCAGCTGCCGACGCTGCTGGGCGCGGCGGACGAACCGGAGGCCTTCACCCCGCGCCACCGGCTGCTCGCGGCGACCCACCACCGCCGGCCGGGACTGCGGCTGCTGCGCACCGGCCTGGTGATGGAGTCCCTGATCCCGTCGGTCCTGGAGCAGAAGGTCACCACGGACGAGGCGTACCGCGCCTGGCGCCTCCTGGTCCGCAAGTACGGGGAGCCGGCGCCCGGCCCGCAGGAGTACGGCCTGTACGTCATGCCGGACGCCCGCACCTGGTCGCTGATCCCGTCCTGGGAGTGGCACAGCGCGGGCGTCGACAGCAAGCGCTCGGCGACGATCCTGCGCGCGGTCCGGGTGGCCCGCCGGATGGAGGAGGCGGCCGCCATGGAGCTCACCGAGGCGATGGCCCGGCTCCAGGCGATCCCGGGCATCGGCCCCTGGACGGCCGCCGAGACCCTGCAACGGGCGAACGGCGCCCCGGACGCGGTGACGGTGGGCGACATCCACCTGCCCGGCATCGTCGGCCACGCACTGGCCGGAAACCGGAACGCCGACGACGAGGAGATGCTGTCCCTCCTGGCCCCCTACGAGGGCCAGCGCCACCGGGCGACCCGCCTGATCATGCTCTCCGGCAACACCCCGCCCCGCCACGCCCCGAGAATGACGAGAGGCGACATCGCCCGCCTGTAGGCCCCTCCGGCCGCCGTCGCAGCCCGCCCGGCGATGGAGGACCGGGCCCGGGTCGGAGGACCGGGGCCGCCCGGGTCAGAGCCCCGCAACGAGACAGAGCCCCGCAACAGGTCAGAGCCCCGCAACAGGTCAGAGCCCCGCAACAGGTCAGAGCCCCGCAACGGGGCACAGCCCCGAAACCCACCCCGCCCACACCCACACACGGCCGCAGCCTCACCGCACCGCGACGAACGCCTCCGCAGCCCGCTCCGCCCGAGCGGACGGCGCCCCCGCGGCCCGCCCCACCGCCACCGCGCCCAACGGGTCCCACGACGACGGCAGCTCCAGCACCTCCCGCACGACATCGCGGCAGAACATCGTCGAGGACACCCACGCCGACCCCAGCCGCTCACCCGCCAGCGAGACCAGGAAGTTCTGGATCCCGGCGCCCGCGGCGACCACGAACATCTCGCGCTCCGCCGTGTCCCGCCGCTCGTCCCCGTACGTGTGGGAGCCGTCCATCACCAGACACGGCACCACCAGATACGGCGCCCGGCGCAGCACATCGCCCCGCCGCACCCGCTTGGCGACCGATTCCTCGCTCTTCCCGTCACGCCGCAGATCCGCGATCCACGCGTCCCGCATGGCGTCCAGCAGCCGGGTCCGCGACTCCGGCGACTCCAGCAGCACGAACCGCCACGGCGTCGTGTGATGCGGCGCGGGCGCCGTCACCGCCGCGGCCACGGCCCGCCGCACCGCGCCCGGGTCCACCGGATCGTCGGTGAACTCGCGCACCGTGCGCCGCTGGGTCACCGCCTCCCGTACCGCCTCGGACGTCCCCAGCCGGAACATGTCGTCGGCCGCGACCCGCACCATCGCCCGTGCGCCCCCGGCGTCGGCCGGGTCCACGACGTGGCCGAGCCCGCGCACCACCGCCACCGGCAGCCCGTCCGCCTTGCCCTTGACCAGGTCCCCGGCCGAGGCCAGCTCGTCGGCGGTGGCGACCACGGTCGCGCTCAGCGGATTGCCGTGCGCGTCGCTCCCGCCGCGCAGATCGTCCAGTACCCGCACCCCGGCCGCCCCGATCGCGACATCGGTCAGCCCGTTGCGCCAAGGGCGCCCGAAGGTGTCCGTGACGACGACGCCGACCTCGACGCCGAGTGTGTCCCGCAGTCCTTCGCGGATCGCCCGGGCCGACGCGTCGGAGTCCTCGGGCAGCAGCAGGACCGTTCCGGCGGGGGTGTTCGAGGCGTCGACCCCGGCCGCGGCCATGACCAGGCCCTGCCGGTTCTCGACGATCCGCAGCGCACCGCGCCGCGCCACCACCCGTACCGTCTCGGCGTCGATCGCCGCCTCCCGGTCGGTGGCCTCGACGATCCGGCCCTCAGCCTTGGAGACGATCTTCGAGGTGACGAGCAGGACGTCACCGTCGGCGAGACCGGGCTCGGCGGCGGCGATCAGCTTCGCGAGATCGTCCCCGGCCCGCACCTCGGGCATCCCGGGGAGCGCCCACACCCGGTACGAGGGTGCGGCGGCGGAGGTCGCGCTCATGCCCGTACCTCCTCGGCGAGAACCAGTGCCTGCCGTGCCATCTCGGCCGTGGCGGCGACATCGGTCATCATCAGCGGTACGGAACGGCAGCGGATCCCCGCGGCCTCCACCTCGTCCACCGCGCCGGCGTCCACGGTGTCGACGAGCCAGCCGTCGAGCAGCCCGGAGCCGTAGTGCGTGGCCACCGCCGCGGCCGTGGCCTCGACGCCCACCGCGGCGAGCACCTTGTCCGCCATCCCGCGCACCGGTGCGTCACCGACGATGGGGGAGAGGCCGACGACCGGCACCCCGGCCTCGGCGATGGCTTCCCGGATCCCGGGCACCGCAAGGATGGTCCCGATGGACACGACGGGGTTCGACGGCGGGAAGAGGATGACGTCGGCCGAGGCGATCGCCTCCAGGACGCCCGGCGCAGGCTTGGCCTGTTCGGCACCGACGGGCACGATCGCCCGCGCCGGGACGGAGGCGCGCAGCTTCACCCAGTACTCCTGGAAGTGGATGGCTCTGCTCTCGCCGTCGGCATCGACCGCCACATGCGTCTCGATCCGGTCGTCGGACATCGGCAGCAGCCGGACGCCCGGCTTCCAGCGCGCACAGAGCGCCTCCGTGACGGCGCTCAGCGGATAGCCCGCGCCGAGCATCTGCGTCCGGACGATATGGGTCGCGAAGTCACGGTCGCCGAGACCGAACCACTCGGGTCCCACGCCGTAGGCCGCGAGTTCCTCCTTGACGTGGAAGCTCTCGTCGGTACGGCCCCAGCCCTGGTCCTCGTTGATACCACCGCCGAGGGTGTACATCACGGTGTCGAGGTCGGGGCAGACCTTGAGCCCGAACAGATGGATGTCGTCACCGGTGTTGCCGATCACCGTGATGTCCGCGTCGGGCGAGGCCTCCTTGAGGCCACGCAGGAAACGAGCACCACCGATACCGCCGGCCAGAACCACAATGCGCATGCGGACAGTTTGTCAGGCGAAGCCCGGTACTCGGCGGCGGGCCGTCAGACGGTGGCTTCGGCCGGGGCGCACTGGGCGGAGTGCATCGGCATGTCGGTCAGGCCCGGGTAGTAGATGTGCAGACTGACGGCCGGTTCGAGGGAGTCGTTGACCACCTCGTGGACGTAGCCGGGGGCGAAGACGCGCTGGGCGCCGGGGCCCAGCGTCCGCTTCCCGCGATCCGTACGCTCCGTCAGTTCGCCGTCCAGCACGGTCAGTACGCCGGAGGACAGACCGTGGTCGTGCAGCCCGCTGCCCTGGCCCGGGATCCAGCTGAGCAGCCAGACGTCATAGCCGAGCGGGGTCTCCCCGGCCCGGGCGGAGCCGGGAGTCGGCGGAACGCTGAGCAGCCGGTGATACCAGCGGGTGGTGGCGTCGTACTGGACCAGCGGGGCCCACCGGGAGCGGTCGCCGGCGATGGAACGGGCGAGCCCGACGAACTCCGCCACCGTGGCGGGGTGCTCACGGGCGGGGCGCAGGAGGTGCTGGACCTCAAGGAGGTCGCCGGCGATCTGGAGGTCACTGTCGCTGTTCATGGGTGCGGTGCTTCCTCGGCAGGAGTGCAGATGCAGTGGGGATGCAGGGGCGTCGCGAGGCCCGTGGGGACCGGGTGACCACGGGCCGCGAAGGCCACAGGGGGAGGGTCCGGGGGTCCGGGACGAGCTGTGTCGGGCTGGAGCGCGAGGGCTTCAACAGCTGAGACAGCTGGAACAGCAACAGCGAGCCTGAACAGCGCTACGGAACCCACGGACGTGGGTGACGCGCATCGCTGAGGTCACTGGCATGCCATCAAGGAGAACCGGAGAAACCACGACTGTCAACCCAATGCCCGATTTAGGGTTATTGTTTCCCCTCATCCGGTTGTTCCGGAGGGGTAAAGGTTTGTGCCGTGTTCGGGGTGGAGATGTGGCGCACCAAGCGCACCCGCAAACGCGGTCGCGGCCCCGTGACCCGACTGTGATCTTGGTCGCTTCGGTGACCGAATCGCAACGCGTCCACCCCCTCGGGAGTTCACCTCCGTGACGGGTGTACCCGTGACAGGGCCTATGGCATATGTCAGGTCTCTGGTGATTTGAACACTTTCCGCATACGCTTGGTGCCGCAGAGTGAATGCCGGGCCCAATAGCAGATCTGCGCTTGACTGGCGCGAAGCTACACACTTGTAATTTCACTCGTGTCGTTCGGCCGATTCGGTAACGGCCGCATCACGGGGACGCAAGAGACAGACGAGGGGCGCACATGACCGAGCTGTTCCAGCAACTGCTGGTCGAGGACGCGGATGAGGAACTCGGCTGGCAGGAGCGCGCACTGTGCGCCCAGACCGATCCCGAGTCCTTCTTCCCGGAGAAGGGCGGATCGACCCGCGAGGCGAAGAAGGTCTGTCTCGCCTGTGAAGTCCGGTCCGAATGCCTTGAGTACGCCCTCTCCAAAGACGAGCGATTCGGCATCTGGGGCGGTCTTTCCGAGCGCGAGCGGCGGCGCCTGAAGAAGGCCGCGATCTGACGCACCGCAGCCGGGACACCGGGCCCGAGGAGCTGAGCCCGGCGAGTCCGACCGGGAAGTCTCCGGCCAGGCGAGCCCGGCCGGAAGTCCTGGCCCGCCGAGCCCGGCCGGAAGACGCCGGCCCCGAGGAGCGGACCGCCCCCGGGCCCCGGCCGCACATGGCCCGCCGCCTGCACCCTGCCCGCAGGCGGCGGGCCATTGCCGTGTCCGCCGTACCCGCGGTACCCGCCGTGTGCGCAGTCCGCGCACGGCCGCCGCCGCCCCGGGCCACGGCTCCGACGGGCCCGGCCCGCAGCCCTCGGCCGCTGTGCGGGCGCCCTCGTTCAACCGGTCCGCGCCACCCCGGTTACCCGTACCGTTAGTGTGGGGCCCCGTCCGAGACGCGCCAACGACCCGACAGGGCGCGCGTGTACACCGATGCAGCCACCGGGGGTACATTCCCCCGGACCCGGCCGGAGGGCCCGTACCTCGATGTCCGTGCACAGCCATTCGACGGCGCCGTACGCGGCCGCCGCCGCCCCAGAGTTCCCCCGGCATGTCGTCACCGCCGTGCTCGTCTCCCACGACGGCGCACGCTGGCTGCCCGACGCACTCGCCGGGCTGCTCGGGCAGGAACGCCCCGTGCAGAGCGTCGTCGCCGCCGACACCGGCAGCGCCGACGACTCCGCGCGGCTGGTCACCGAGGCGCTCGGCGCCGACCGCGTCCTGCACCTCGCGCGACGTACGAGCTTCGGCACCGCCGTCGACGAGGCGACCGGCACCGCCGGTGTCCTCACCCCCGACGACCTGCCGTACCTGAAGCGCCCCAGCGGCTGGGACCCGGTCACCAGGTCCTGGCGCGACGACGCCTACGACCTGCCCGACCTGCCGCACGGCGAACCGGTGCAGTGGCTCTGGCTGCTCCACGACGACTGCGCGCCCGAGCCCGACGCACTCGCCGAGATGCTCCGCGTCGTCGACAACGACCCGCACGCCGCGATCGTCGGACCCAAGCTCCGCGGCTGGTACGACCGCAGGCAACTCCTCGAGGTCGGCGTCTCCATCGCCAACAGCGGACGCCGCTGGACCGGACTCGACCGGCGCGAGCAGGACCAGGGCCAGCACGACCAGGTCCGTACCGTCCTGTCCGTCTCCACCGCGGGCATGCTGATCCGCCGTGACGTGTGGGAGGAGCTCGGCGGGTTCGACCGCAGCCTCCCCCTGATGCGCGACGACGTCGACCTGTGCTGGCGCGCCCACATGGCCGGACACCGGGTACTGGTCGCCCCCGACGCCGTCCTGCGGCACGCCGAGGCGTCCGCCCGCGAACGCCGTCCCATCGACTGCGCCGGGCGGTCCGTCTCCAGCCCGCACCGCGTCGACAAGGCCGGCGCCGTCTACACGATGCTCGTCAACGCCCGCGGCAAACTGCTCCTTTGGGCGCTGCTCCGGCTGGTGCTCGGCACCCTGCTGCGTACGCTCGCCTACCTCGTCGGCAAGGCGCCCGGCCAGGCGCTCGACGAGGTCGCCGGACTCCTCGGCACCCTGCTGCGGCCCGGACGGATCCTCGCGGCCCGCCGCGCACGCGGCAAGGGGGTCATCGACCCGGCCGAGCTGCGCGGGCTCTTCCCGGCGCCCGGCGCCACCGTCCGCGCGACCGTCGAACAGGTCGCCGGGAACTTCGGCGGCTCCACGGAGGCCGAGTCCGGCGGCTCGCGGCACGGTGCCGTCGAGTCCGGACCCGGCGGCGACGACGCCGACTTCCTGGAGATCGACCAGTTCGCCAAGCTGAAGCGGGTCGGGCGCAAGCCGGGACCGGTGCTCTTCGCCGTCCTGCTCCTGGTCTCCCTCATCGCCTGCCGCAGCCTCCTCGGCGGCGGCGCACTGGCCGGCGGCGCCCTGCTGCCCGCCCCCGGCGACGTGTCCGAGCTGTGGGGCCGGTACGCGGACAGCTGGCACACCGTCGGCACCGGCGGCACCCAGACCGCACCGCCCTACCTGGCGATGATCGCGGCCCTGTCCGCGCTGTTCCTCGGCTCCACCGGTTTCGCGCTCACCCTGCTGCTGGTCTGCTCGGTCCCGCTCGCCGGACTCACCGCGTACTTCGTCTCCCGTCCGCTGATCCCCTCACGGCTGCTGCGGGCCTGGGCGAGCGTCGCGTACGCCTTCCTGCCCGCCGCGACCGGCGCCCTGGCGACCGGCCGTCTCGGCACGGCCGTACTGCTCGTCCTGCTGCCCCTGATCGCCCGCGCGGCCGTCTCGGCGCACGGCATGCGCGGCAGCGGCGACAGCCGCGGCAGCTGGCGCGCCACCTGGGCGTACACCCTTCTGCTCACCCTCGCGATGGCGTTCACCCCCATCGTGTGGCCGCTCGCCGTAGTGCTCGGCATCGGTGTCCTGGCGCTGCGCCGCAACGACATCACGGCCTACGCGCTCCGCTTCCTCGCCGCCGTCGGCACCCCGCTGCTCGCCCTGGCGCCCTGGTCGCTGTCGCTCCTGTCCAGCCCCTCGTCCTTCCTGAAGGAAGCGGGCCTGGAGACCGGTACGGGTACCGCCTCCGCCCTCGATCTGCTCGGGATCAGCCCCGGCGGCCCCAAGGCGGCGGGCGGCGTCCTGCTGCTCGGCATCGTGCTCGCGGCGCTGGCCGCGCTGCTGCGCGGGGAGCGGCAGTTCGCGGTCCGGTCCGCCTGGGTTGTCGCCCTGGTCGGCCTGGCCTTCGCCGGCCTCGCCAACGGCTCGGGCTGGGCGGGACCGGCCACCCTCGTCTACGGCGCCGCGCTCATCGCCGCCGCGCTGGTAGGTGCGGACGGTGCCCGGGTACGCGTCGCCGAGCTGAACTTCGGCTGGCGCCAGCCGGTCGCCGTCCTGATCGCCCTCGCCGCGGGGGTCGCCCCCGTGCTGGCCGCCGCGGGCTGGATGATCGGCGGCGCCGCGGGCCCGCTGGAGCGGCGCGACCCGGTGCAGGTGCCCGCGTTCGTCGCCGAGGAGAGCAGCACCCGTGACCAGCCGCGCACCCTGGTGCTCGGCGGCACATCGCCCTCCTCCGTCGCGTACACCCTGGTCCGCGGCTCCGGCGCACGCCTCGGCGATGCCGAGCTGGCCGCGGCCGGCGGCGGCAACAGCCACCTCGACAAGGTCGTCGCCAACCTGGTCGCGGGCTCCGGTGCCAACCAGGGCAGCCAGCTCAGCGGCTTCGCGATCCGTTACGTCCTCGTGCGGGACGGGGCCCCGAGGCAGATGAGCCGGGTGCTCGACGCGACGCCCGGCCTCAGCCGGCTCAGCCAGCTGGACGGCAGCGCGCTCTGGCGGGTCGACCGCCAGGTCGCCCGAATCATGATCATCCCGCCCGCCGCCGGTGACGAGCCGCTTCCGGTCGGCTCCCTCCCGGTCGAGGCTCACACCAAGATCCCTGAGGGCGGCGCGGGCCGGGTGCTGCGGATCGCCGACGCCGCCGACCCGGGCTGGCAGGCCACGCTCAACGGGCGGGCGCTGACCCGCAAGACCGTCGACGGCTGGGCCCAGGGCTTCGAGCTCCCCGCCGAGGGCGGCTCGCTGGACCTCACGTACGAGACGTCCTTCGCGCACTCCGCGTGGATCTGGGCCCAGGTCGCGCTCGCCGTGGTCCTGCTGGTCCTGGCCCTTCCGGGCCGCCGCCGGGAGATCGACGACGACCTGCCCGACGAGACCGCGCCGGTCCCCGCCGAGCCGGTCTCGGGCGAGGGACGCCGGGCGCGCAGGCTCCGCGCGGCCGCCCAGGCGGAGGGCGAGGACGGCGACGAGTACGGCGACGCGGAGGAGGAGGCGCCTCGGGCGGAGTACGTCCCGGCCCAGCAGGCGGCCGAACCGGAACCGCCGGCCCCCGACCACCAGGACGCCTTCGTGCCCCAGCAGGCCGAGGGCGACACCGGCCAGTACGCGGCGGTGCCGCAGCAGCAGTACGGGGAGTGGGACGCCCAGCAGTACCAGGGCGCCGACTACCCGCAGTACCAGGAGGGCCAGTACCAGGAGGGGCAGTACCAGGAGGGCCAGTACCAGGGCGGCCAGTACCCGGACGGGCAGCAGCCGGACGCCTCCGGCGCGTACGACCAGTACGGCTATCCGCAACAGCAGGGCGACTACCCCGCGTACGACCAGGGCCAGTACACCAACACCCCGTACGACCCGGCGAACCCGCAGTACGACGCCCATGCCCAGTACGGCACCGGTGAGCAGTACGCCACCGGCGATCAGTACGGCAACGCCCAGTACGGCGCGGGCCAGTACGGCGACCAGCAGCCGTACGACCCGCAGAACCAGAACCCCGACGAGAACCCCGCCCCGGGCCAGAACCCGTGGCCGACCGGTAACGCATCGCGAGGCGAGTCCGAGTGAAGTCCACCAGCCTGTCCCTCATCGCGGGGGTTGTCGCCCTCGCCGCCGTCACCGGATTCGCCGCGGTCTCCGTGCCCGGGGACGGGGGTGCGACGGAGGCGAAGGCGGCCACCAGGCTGCCCGTGGAGCAGTCCAGCCTGCTCTGCCCGGCGCCCGGTCTCTCGGATCTCGCGGAGACGACGTACACGTCCTTCACCCCGGCCACGAAGGGCGGCGGCGAGGCCGGCACGGCCGAACTGAGGTCGTCCACGGCCAAGAAGGACGCCGAGACGGACGCCGCGAAGGACGACAAGGGCAAGGACAAGAGCAAGAGCAAGGACAAGAAGGCAGAGACGGACAAGCCGGTCGTCGCCCTCAAGGAGCCGGGCAAGCCGGCCACCGCCGATGTGTCCGGTTCGGACGCCCCCGCCCTCGTCGGCACCGCCACCGGCCGGCTGGCCCCCGGCTGGACCACCCAGCAGACCACCACCGTCGAGGCGGGCGACGCCCGCGGCCTGCTCGGGGTCAGCTGCACGGCACCCGACACCGAGTTCTGGTTCCCGGCCGCGAGCACCGCGAAGTCCCGCCAGGACTACGTCAACCTCACCAACCCGGACGACACCGCCGCGGTCGCCGACATCGAGCTGTACGGACCGGACGGCACGCTCAAGTCCGATGTGGGCGAGGGCATCACGGTCCCGGCGGGATCCGGCGTCCGGGTCCTGATCTCGACCCTCACCAGCACGGCGGCCGACGACGTGACCGTCCACGTCACCACCCGTACCGGACGGGTCGGCGCGGTCGTCAGGACCGCGGACAGCACGACCGGCAGCGACTGGCTCACCGCCTCCGCCGGCCCGGCGGGCACCCTGGTGCTGCCCGGCATCCCGGCGGACGCGACCTCGGTCCGGCTGGTCGCCTTCGCCCCCGGCGAGGACGACGCGGACCTGACGGTGAAGCTGCTCGGCAAGACGGGCGCGTTCGCCCCGGTGGGTCACGAGGAGCTCCACGTCAAGTCACGGATGACGGCCGGGGTCGACCTGAAGAACCTCACCCGGGGCGAGGCGGGCTCCCTGCTGCTGACCCCTGCCCGGAAGGACAGGGCCACCCCGGTGGTGGCCGCGCTGCGGGTGGTCCGGGGCAAGGGCGGCAACCAGGAGGTCGGCTACATCCCGGCGACCGGCCCGGTGGGCGCGCAGGCGACCGCGGCCGACAACCGGGCGAAGGGCTCGGTCCTCTCGCTCACCGCACCGGGCGCCGCCGGCACCGTGAAGGTCACGGCGTCCGCGGGCAGCAAGGGCGGCACACCGGTCAGCAAGACGTACAAGGTCGCCGCGGGCACGACGGTGGCGGTCACCCCGCCGGTCCCGGCGGGCCTCAAGGGCACGTACGCGCTGACGGTCGAGACGCAGTCGGGCGGCCCGGTCCACGCCGCCCGCACGCTCACCCTTCCGCGGGACGGCATCCCGATGTTCACGGTGCAGACCCTGCCGGACGACGGCGGAACGGTCGAGGTACCGGCGGCCGTCCAGGACCTGTCGGTGCTGGACGACTGAACACGGCCAGGAGCGGTAGCGGCGGGCGGGGGCCGACGAACACGGCCCCCGCCCGCCGCCGTACTGCGCCGCCGCGCTGCGCCGCTATTCCTGCCCGTACCGCGGATCGACCGACTCCGGCGAGAGCCCGAGCAGGTCCGCGACCTGCTCCACCACGACCTCGTGCACCAGCAGCGCTCGCTCGTCGCGGCTCTTGGTGCGGATCTCGACGGGACGCCGGTAGACGACGATCTGCGCCGGCCGTTCCTTCTCCGCCGACAACGCGCTCCCCAGCGGGACGGTCTCCTCCCCGGTCGTCGGCACATCGAGGACCACGAAGTCGACCTCGGCCAACTGCGGCCAGCGCCGCTCCAGCCGCTCCACGGAGTCCTGCACGAGATCACGGAAGCTGTCCGCCCGGCTGGCCGAGAGCGGCACCTGGGGCGGGGCGACCGGCCCACGCATGCCTCGGCCGTGCCGGTCTCTGCGCCGCGGTCGCGGCTCGGACGAGTGGGGCGGTACGGGACTGTCCATCACCGACGCAGCGTAACGCTCCACGGGGCGAGCGGACGGCGGTCGACCGGCGACTGCCCAGCGGAACCCCGGGCGGTTTCCCAGGGGGATTCGCGAGGGCTTCCCGAGGGGCGAACGGGACTGTCGGTTCTTGAGCGATCCGGCCACGGGGGAGCCCGTTTCAGGCCCCGCTCCCGACCATGGGCCTCCTGCCACATGACCGTATTCGAGGCGCGTGGCGACCGGAAAGGCTGCCGCCGTGACGCGTACCCCCTTGTTGCCCCGCAGGTCAGGGGAGTCGCCCCGGAGGCGGCTGAGCCCGACGCCACAGGGCGACACGGTGGGGTGAGCTGAGGGAGAGTCTTCGCAGCCCGGTCAAGAGTGCGGTAGCGTCCAACATCGTGAGCCCTGTACGTCGCTGTTCGCGCACCGCGTGCGGCCGCCCTGCCGTCGCGACACTGACGTACGTCTATGCCGACTCGACTGCGGTCCTCGGCCCGCTCGCCACCTACGCCGAGCCCCACTGCTACGACCTCTGTGCCGAGCACAGCGAGCGGCTGACCGCGCCACGCGGCTGGGAGGTCGTCCGGCTCGCCGACCCCTCCGCGCCCACCCGCCCCAGCGGTGACGACCTCGAAGCGCTCGCCAACGCCGTACGGGAAGCGGCGCGTCCGCAGGACCGCGGCGACGGGACCAGGCGCGGTGGCGGTCCTCGTACCGCGGATCCGCTGGAGGTCGCCCGCAGGAGCCACCTCCGCGTGCTGCGCTCGCCCGACTCCTGACGCCGGCGGCAGTTTCCCGCACACGAGCCGCGAACTTTCCCGCGCTCTCCCCGCGAGGCTTTCCCTCGCGCTCCCGTGACGCTCCCCTCCCGCTTCCGTCGCGCTCCCGTCCCCGGAGCACGAGGCGACCTGGGCCGCCGGGTAGTTTGGCGGTCCGAAGAAACCCTCAGGAGGACCGTCCCGTGACTGCAGACCTGTCGCAGCTCGTGAAGGCGTACGACGTTCGCGGAGTCGTGCCCGACCAGTGGGACGAAGCCCTGGCCGAGCAGTTCGGAGCGGCGTTCGTCGAGGTGACGGCCGCGGACGCGATCGTGATCGGCCACGACATGCGCCCCACGTCCCCCGCCCTGTCAGGAGCCTTCGCCCGTGGTGCGGCGGCCCGCGGCGCGGACGTCACGATGATCGGGCTGTGCTCGACGGACCAGCTGTACTACGCGTCGGGGTCGCTGGACCTGCCGGGCGCGATGTTCACGGCCTCGCACAACCCGGCGCAGTACAACGGCATCAAGATGTGCCGCGCGGGCGCCGCCCCGGTGGGCCAGGACACCGGCCTGGCCGAGATCCGCACCCTCGTCGAGAAGTGGTCCGTGACCGGTGCCCCGCAGCCGACCGCCACCCCCGGCACGATCACCGCACGGGACACGCTCACCGACTACGCCGCGTACCTGCTGTCGCTGGTCGACGTGTCCGCGATCCGCCCGCTGAAGGTGGTCGTGGACGCCGGCAACGGCATGGGCGGCCACACGGTCCCCACGGTCTTCGCAGGTCTGCCCGTCGACCTCGTCCCGATGTACTTCGAGCTGGACGGCACGTTCCCGAACCACGAGGCCAACCCCCTGGACCCCAAGAACATCCTCGACCTCCAGGCCCGCGTGCTGGCCGAGGGCGCCGATCTGGGCCTGGCCTTCGACGGCGACGCGGACCGCTGCTTCGTCGTGGACGAGCGGGGCGAGGGAGTCTCCCCGTCGGGGATCACCGCCCTGGTCGCGGCCCGGGAACTGGCGCGCAACGGCGGCCGGGGCACGGTCATCCACAACCTGATCACGTCCCTTTCGGTCCCGGAGGTCGTACGCGAGAACGGCGGCACCCCGGTCCGGACGAGGGTGGGCCACTCCTTCATCAAGGCGGAGATGGCCGCACACGGGGCGATCTTCGGCGGCGAGCACTCCGCCCACTACTACTTCCGGGACTTCTGGAACGCGGATACGGGCATGCTCGCCGCCCTCCACGTCCTGGCCGCGCTGGGCGGCCAGGAGGAACCCCTCTCGGCCTTGGTGGCCCAGTACGACCGCTACGCCGGCTCCGGCGAGATCAACTCCACGGTCGACGACCAGCCGGCCCGCACGGCGGAGGTACGAGCAGCATTCGCCGACCGCGAGGGCGTCACCACCGACGAACTGGACGGCCTGACGGTCACGGCCCCGCACTGGTGGTTCAACCTCCGAGCCTCCAACACGGAACCGCTGCTGCGCCTGAACGTCGAGGCCCGCGACGAAGAGACGATGAAGGCCGTACGGGACGAGGCCTTGACCTTGATCCGTGGTTCCGGGACGTCTGGTGCCCCCGCCGTCGCTGGCACGTCCACCACGGGCCCCGGCCGGGCCGCGCCTCAGCCACCCCAGCGGTAGGCTGACGTCGCCCGATCCAAGAGCAAGAAGCAAGTCGTAAGAACACAAGCAAGAACAGCAACAACACGCACCACACCCGTATCCGCCCGAAGGGACCCACCCCATGCCGCTCGAAGCCGGCCTCCTGGAGATCCTGGCCTGTCCGGCCTGTCACTCCCCCCTCGACGACCGGTCGGCAGCCGACAGCCCCGAACTGGTCTGCACGGGCAAGGACTGCGGCCTGGCCTACCCGGTACGGGACGGCATCCCCGTCCTCCTCGTCGACGAGGCCCGCCGCCCCGCCTGAGCGGGCCCCACACCCCGCACGGTGATCAGCACGTGATCGGAGGACCGTCCCCATGCTCGACGAGTCGTTGCTCGACGCCCCGGAAGCCCTGGCCCGAGCCGACCGCCGCGGTCTGCTGCGCGGCGCCGCCGAGGCCGGGGCCAGGGTCCGTACCGCCGCCCGGCACGCGACGGAAGCCGGAATCTCCGAGCTGAACCCGGAGGGCCGCCCACGCGCCGTCCTGGTCGCGGGCTCCGGCACCGCCGCATCCGGCGTCGCCGACCTGATCGGCGCCCTCGCCGGGGCCTCCGCACCGGTCACGCGCGTCCACCCGACCGGCGTCGCACCCGCCGCCGGCGCGATGCGCTGGACGCTGCCCGGCTGGGCCGGCTCCCTCGACCTGCTGCTCATCGTCACGGCGGACGGCTCCGAACCCGGCCTGGCCCTCGTCGCCGAGCAGGCGTACCGCCGCGGCTGCACGGTCGTGGCCGTCGCCCCCCGGCAGTCACCGCTGAACGAGGCGGTCGACGGCGCGCACGGCCTCGTCGTACCGATGGCCTCCGCCCCGCACGGCGAGTACGACGCCGAGACGTCGGCCGCAGGCCCGGGCACCCTGTGGGCCCTGTTCACCCCGCTGCTCGCGCTGCTCGACCGCGTCGGCCTGGTCACCGCGCCCCCGGAGACGCTGCAGAGCGTCGCGGACCGCCTGGACCGCACGGCGGAACGCTGTGGACCGGCCATCGCCACGTACAGCAATCCGGCGAAGACCCTGGCCGCCGAACTCGCGGACACCCTTCCGCTCATCTGGACCGAGGGCGAGGCTGCGGCCCCCGTCGGACGCCGGTTCGCCGCGGTCCTGGCCGAGCTCTCGGGCCGTCCGGCGCTCGCGGCCGAACTCCCCGAGGCGCTCCCCGCGCACGGGGGACTGCTGGCCGGGGCCTTCGCCGCCGGGGCCGACCCCGACGAGTTCTTCCGCGACCGGGTCGACGAGCCGGAGACCCTGCACGCCCGGGTCGTCCTGCTCCGGGACCGGCCCACCGGCGGCCTGAGCGCGGCACCCGCGGCCCGCGAACTCGCTCTGGGCCACGAGACGGCGATCAGCGAACTCGAACCGGAGGAGGGCAACAGGCTCGAAGCCCTCGCCGAGCTTCTCGCGGTCACCGATTTCGCGGCCGTCTACCTGGCCCTGGCCTCGGAAACCCGCACCTGAACCACCACGCCGCAAGCCGCGGGCCCGGCAAGCACCCGGACCCGACGCACCCCCGGCTCAGCGTACGCACCCCAGCGCACGCACACCCCCAAGCTCCACGCATCCCACAAAGCACGAGGACGAACTCCATGGACCGGCTCTCCAACACCGTGCGCCCGTACGCCTGGGGCTCCACCACAGCCATCCCGGCCCTGCTGGGTGTCGCCCCCACCGGCGAGCCCCAGGCCGAGATGTGGATGGGCGCCCATCCCGGAGCCCCCTCCCGGATAACCCGCACCGCCGCCACCCCCGACGCAACGTCCGGCACCCAGCAGCCCACTGCCGAGCAGCCCACCGTCAAGCAGCCCGTCACCCAGCAGCCCACTGCCGAGCAGCCCCTCACCGACGTCATCGCCGCCGACCCCGTCGCGGAGCTCGGCCCGGCCACCGTCGAGAAGTTCGGTCCCCGTCTCCCCTTCCTCCTCAAGCTTCTCGCCGCCGGAGCCCCGCTCTCCCTCCAGGTCCACCCCGACCTCGCCCAGGCACAGCGGGGATACGCGGACGAGGAGCGCCGGTCCGTCCCGATCGACGCCCCCCACCGCACGTACAAGGACGCCAACCACAAGCCCGAACTGATCTGCGCGCTCACCCCCTTCGACGGCCTGTGCGGCTTCCGCCGGCCCGTCGAGGCGGCCGAGGCGATGGAGGCACTGGGCGTCGACTCCCTCAAGCCGTACGCCGATCTGCTCCGCGCCCACCCCGAGGAGGCCGCCCTGCGCGAGGTCCTCACGGCGATCCTCACCGCGGACCCGGCACAGATGGCGGAGACGGTGACCGCCGCGGCAGCCGCCGCGGAACGGCTCGGCGGCGCGTACGCCCCGTACGCGCGCATCGCCCACCACTTCCCGGGTGACGCGGGCGTCATCGCGGCCATGCTGCTGAACTACGTACAACTCCAGCCCGGCGAGGCGCTGTTCCTCGGCGCCGGAGTGCCGCACGCCTACCTCGACGGCCTCGGCGTCGAAATCATGGCCAACTCGGACAATGTGCTGCGCTGCGGACTGACGCCCAAGCACATCGACGTACCCGAACTCCTGCGCATCGTCCGCTTCGAGGCGACCGAACCCGGGATCCTGCGCCCCGAGGCGTCCCCGTCCGGCGAGGAACTGTACGAGACGCCGGCCGACGAGTTCCGGCTGTCCCGCTTCGACCTCTCGCCCGGCGCCGACCCCGTCGACCTGACCGCGGCCACACCCCAGATCCTGCTCTGCACGGCGGGCGCACCACGGGCCGGCGACCTCGTCCTCGTACCCGGCGACTCGGTCTTCGTACCGGCAGGGGAAACGACCGAAGTGTCCGGTACGGGCACGCTGTTCCGTTCCACTGTGGTGGCCTGACGCACCGTCCGCACCATGGACTGCAACAATGTCCGGCCGTACCGCGGCCGCTGGGGCCGCAGCACCGAACGAAGGGACACCAGGCACCCATGAGTGCGTCAGGCGGAACCAAGGCGATCGTGGCGGCGCTCGGCGCCAACCTCGCGATCGCAGTGGCCAAATTCGTGGCGTTCCTGTTCAGTGGCTCGTCGTCGATGCTCGCGGAGAGCGTCCACTCGCTCGCCGACTCGGGCAATCAGGGACTGCTGCTGCTCGGCGGCAAGAAGGCCAAGCGCGAGGCCACCCCGCAACACCCCTTCGGGTACGGGCGAGAGCGTTACATCTACGCCTTCCTCGTCTCCATCGTGCTGTTCTCGGTCGGTGGCATGTTCGCCGTGTACGAGGGCTACGAGAAGATCAAGAACCCGCACGAGATCGAGGCCTGGTACTGGCCGGTCGGTGTCCTGGTGTTCGCGATCATCGCCGAGGGCTTCTCCTTCCGGACGGCCATCAAGGAGTCCAACGAGACCCGCGGCGCACTGTCCTGGACCGAGTTCATCCGCCGCGCGAAGGCCCCCGAACTTCCCGTCGTGCTGCTGGAGGACTTCGGCGCGCTCATCGGTCTGGTCCTCGCCCTCGGCGGCGTGGGCCTGGCCGTCGGCACCGGTGACGGGGTGTGGGACGGCATCGGCACCCTCTGCATCGGCATCCTGCTGATCGCGATCGCGATCGTCCTGGCCGCCGAGACCAAGTCCCTGCTGCTCGGCGAGGCCGCGGGCATCGACCAGGTCGACAAGATCAAGGCCGCAGTCGTGGACGGCGACACCGTTACCGGCATCATCCACATGCGTACGCTCCACCTCGGCCCGGAAGAACTGCTGGTCGCCGCCAAGATCGCGGTCCAGCACGACGACACGGCCACCGAGGTCGCCAACGCCATCAACGCGGCCGAGTCCCGCATCCGCGAGGCGGTCCCGATCGCCCGGGTCATCTACCTGGAACCGGACATCTACAACGAGGCCGCGGCCCGGGCCGGCACCAACCCGGCCAAGGACCCGGCCGGAGCACCCGCCGAACCCACCGCACCCTCCGCATCCGACGAGGCCTCCGACACCCCGGCCGATCCGACGGAAACCGGCCACTGACCGCACCCGACGCGCCTTCGAGGCCGCTCCCGGACCCGGTGGGCTGGGAGCGGCTGGGCCGTTCGGTGTAGATTCGACGGCAGTGCCAGACGTCGCTGCTGATGGCGGTCGATCGGTCCGTTCGCGCGGACCGGCCGAGGGAGAGAGGGCCTCCGACGGACTGCGCTGCGAGCCGCTCGGGCATTCGTGTGCCCGCCGCCGCAGAGCCGCCCACCCACCCTCGACCCATCACGAGGAGCAGCCCGTTATGACGACGGTCGCCAATCGACAGGACTTCAAGGTCGCCGACCTCTCCCTCGCAGCCTTCGGCCGCAAGGAGATCACCCTCGCCGAGCACGAGATGCCCGGCCTGATGTCGATCCGCAAGGAGTACGCCGCCACGCAGCCGCTGGCCGGTGCCCGCATCACCGGCTCGCTGCACATGACCGTGCAGACGGCCGTGCTGATCGAGACCCTGGTCGCCCTCGGCGCCGAGGTCCGCTGGGCCTCCTGCAACATCTTCTCCACCCAGGACCACGCGGCCGCAGCCATCGCGGTCGGCCCGAACGGCACCCCGGACGCCCCCGCCGGCGTCCCCGTCTTCGCCTGGAAGGGCGAGACGCTCGAAGAGTACTGGTGGTGCACGGAGCAGGCCCTGACCTGGCCCAACACGCCCACCGGCGGCCCGAACATGATCCTCGACGACGGTGGTGACGCCACCCTCCTCGTCCACAAGGGCGTGGAGTTCGAGAAGGCCGGCGCGGCCCCGGACCCCTCGACCGCGGACAGCGAGGAGTACGCCTACATCCTCACCCTGCTGAACCGCACCCTCGGCGAGGCCCCGCAGAAGTGGACCCAGCTGGCGTCCGAGATCCGCGGTGTCACCGAGGAGACCACCACCGGTGTGCACCGGCTGTACGAGATGCACCGCGACGGCACCCTCCTGTTCCCGGCGATCAACGTCAATGACGCGGTCACCAAGTCGAAGTTCGACAACAAGTACGGCTGCCGCCACTCGCTGATCGACGGCATCAACCGCGCCACCGACGTCCTGATCGGCGGCAAGACCGCCGTCGTCTGCGGCTACGGCGACGTGGGCAAGGGCTGCGCGGAGTCCCTGCGCGGCCAGGGTGCCCGGGTGATCATCACGGAGATCGACCCGATCTGCGCCCTGCAGGCGGCGATGGACGGCTACCAGGTCGCCACCCTCGATGACGTCGTCGAGCAGGCCGACATCTTCGTCACCACGACGGGGAACAAGGACATCATCATGGCCGGTGACATGGCCCGGATGAAGCACCAGGCCATCGTCGGGAACATCGGCCACTTCGACAACGAGATCGACATGGCCGGCCTCGCCAAGATCGACGGCATCGTCAAGGACGAGGTCAAGCCGCAGGTCCACACCTGGACGTTCCCCGACGGCAAGGTCCTCATCGTGCTGTCCGAGGGCCGCCTGCTGAACCTGGGCAACGCCACCGGCCACCCCTCGTTCGTCATGTCCAACTCGTTCGCGGACCAGACCCTGGCCCAGATCGAGCTGTTCACGAAGCCCGAGGAGTACCCGACCGACGTCTACGTGCTGCCCAAGCACCTCGACGAGAAGGTCGCCCGCCTCCACCTCGCCGCGCTCGGAGTGAGGCTCACGACGCTCCGCCCCGAGCAGGCCGCCTACATCGGTGTCGAGGTCGAGGGCCCGTACAAGTCCGACCACTACCGCTACTGACCCCGTAACCGCGGCGGCCCGCCGGTGACCGTTCACGGTCACCACCAGTCAGTGAAGACCGGCCACCGGCAGGCCCCACGACCCCGGACCCGGAGTCCGCGGACGCGACAGCGTCAACAGACCCGGTGACTCAGCAGCAGCAGCAGCGCAGCAGCTACGCACGCAGGCCCCCGCACCCCCGTGTCGGGGGCCTGCGTCGTACCGCACCCGCACAGCCCGAGGAACCTGAAGGACCCCATGCCCCGCGGCCGATATTCGCTCCACGATCTTCACGACCACACCCCCCTCGGTGAAGAACACTTCCACTGCGCCCCCGGCCCCTCCGGCTGGCGTTATGTCTCCCAGACGACCGCCCCGTCCGGCGATCACCTCGGATCCATCGACCTCACCCTCGACGAACTCGGCCGCCCGATCCGTCTCGAGCTCCACGCCGCGAGCTGGCAGATCCGCGGCGCCGCCCTCGAAGGCGTCACCTGGGTCCGCACCGATCCGACCGGCACTCACGCCAACGAAGGCAATGTCCGCGCCCACACCTTCACCGGCACTTCCCCCGCTTTCCTCATCGCGACCGCACGCCTGCTGCGCCTCACCCCCGATTCCCCCGCGACCCGTCTCCGCGTCGTGGCCTTCACGGATCCGGTCCTCGCCCCCCGTACCGTCGACCAGTCCTGGGCCCTGGTGAACAGTGAAGCGCACGCCACTGACAACGGTCCGCTGACTGTGGACGAATACCAGGTCAACGCCCTGGACACCGGTGAGCAGCACACCATCCACATCGCCGGTGACGTGGTCCTCTCGGCCCCGGGCATCGAGCTCGAAGAGCTGGAATCCCCACCCTCGACCCGTTAGCCGGGCGGAGCGAACCCGGTGGTGGACGGCCGCGCCCCATCCGCCCCGGGCGCCGCCACATCCCCTGACTCCGCGGGCCGAACAGCCGCCACTGAGGCCACCTGCGCAGGTTGAGCACCAAAAGCGCCAGGGACTGCAGGAGCTACGGGGGCCACGGGGTCCACAGGAGTCCCTGAGCCCCACGGCCCCGTAACGCCGGCAGCGGCGCGGGAAGCGGCGAACAGCCGGCGCGCATCCCGAGCCTGCCGCTCGTTCACCACGGCCGCCAGGTACGCGGCGGCGGGCACCCCCACCGGCGCCGGAACTCCGGTCCACCCGGCGAGCTCTCCGGCCAGTCGCTCGGCCATGGTCCGGCCCACGTCGGCGTCCAGCTGGTGCATCCGCGTCAGGTACTGCCGCACCGCCAGCCACAGCTCGGCCGGGACCGCCGACAGATCCAGCCCGGCGAAGCGTCCCACCAGCCAGGGCGGCGGAGGCGGAACGGCTGCGGCCCGGCCCGCCGGTACCCGCTCCCGTACGACGAGCGTCCCCGCGAAGACATCCCCGAGCCGTCTCCCACGCGCCGACACCAGCGACGCGACGGAGGCGACCACCCCGAGTGTCATGAGGATCTCGACGATGCCCATCGCCCCGCGCACCAGAGCGTGCCGGAACCGGATCGGCCCCCCGTCGTCCCGCACCACCCGCAGCCCGCATGCCAGCTTCCCCAGCGAACGGCCGTGGCTGAGCGTTTCCACCGCTATCGGCGCTCCCACCAGGACCAGCAGGAAGGTCGCCACGGAGATGGCGGCGGCAGCAGCCTCGTCCAGTGCGGCCGTCGCCACGACCAGTCCGATCGACACGAGGACGAAGCCCGTTCCTACTACAACCAGATCGATGGCCAGAGCCAGCGCACGACTCGGCAATTTCGCCGGCCGCAGCCCCAGCACGACCGCGTCCCCGGTCACGAGCTCACTCATCGCCGCCCACCCTTCGCCGACCATCCCTGCCCTACGGGGCCACAGTCTGCCAAGCTGACCCGCAAAAGCGCCGCAGTAGTACGGACCCGTACGCACCCATGCCTGGAGCAGCAGCCGCCCATGGACCTCGACGTCTTCGTCAACGCCCACCGCAGCGAGTGGGACCGCCTGGATCACCTCCTGCACCGCGGGCGCAGGCTCACAGGCGCGGAAGCCGACGAGCTCGTCGACCTCTACCAGCTCACGGCGACGCATCTCTCCTTGATCCAGTCCAGTGCCCCCGACGCACTGCTCATCGCGCGCCTCACCCAGCTGGTGGCCCGGGCCCGCTCCACGGTGACCGGGACCCGCCGTGCGTCGTGGCGCGACGCCGCGCGGTTCCTCACGGCGGGATTTCCCGCAGCGGTCTACCGCTCCAGGAACTGGTGGATACCGACAGCTGTCCTCTCCACGCTCCTGGCCGCACTGGTCGGCTGGTGGATCGGTACGCATCCGGAGGTCCAGTCGGCCATCGCCGCCCCGGACGACCTCCGCCGCATGACCAGTCCTGGCGGGGAGTACGAGACCTACTACTCAAGCCATCCAGCGGCCTCGTTCGCCGCCCAGGTCTGGACGAACAACGCTCAGGCCGCGGCGATGTGCCTGGTCCTGGGAGCATTCCTCTGCGTCCCGGTGATCTGGATCCTCTTTCTCAACGTGCTCAACCTCGGAGTAGGCATCGGGCTGATGTCCTCGGCCGGCCGGCTCGACACCTTCCTCGGCCTGATCCTTCCGCACGGACTGCTCGAACTGACGGCCGTCTTCGTGGCGGCGGGAACCGGCCTCCGTCTGGGCTGGACGGTGATCGACCCGGGCCCGTACACCCGGCGTACAGCCCTGGCGCAGCAGGGCCGTGCCGCGATCGGCATGGCCATCGGCCTGGCCCTGATCCTGTTCGTCTCGGGTGTCATCGAGGGCTTCGTCACCCCCTCCGGCCTCCCCACCTGGGCCCGCATCGCCATAGGAATCGCCGCGGAGCTGGCTTTTCTCGCCTACGTCTACATCCTGGGCGGCCGCGCGGCCCGAACCGGCGACTCAGGCGACATTGCCGGCTCCGAACGGAGCGCCGAACTCCCGGTTGCCGCCTGATGTGCGTATGCCTCTCCCGAGCTGCTAGTCTCCTCCTCGCCCCAAAAAACCGTTGACACGGCGGACTGGGGGAGGTATATTTGAACAGTTGCCTCGAACTGGACAAGTTCGGGCCCAACGTTTAGCGTTACCTCGCTCTCACCGGAAATTGAATTTCCGCAGAGCCATTGATTCCCACTCTCCGGATCAGGAAGCCGATTAGTTCGGCCGAACTGTTTCTGATAAAGTCGAGTCAGCCGAAAGGCAAGGCCACTTCAACGGCCACCGGAATTCAAATTCGAACCGGAAACGGAACGAAATCGAGTCTGGTAAAGTTGGAACCGCCGGAAAGGGAAACGCGAAAGCGAAGAACTGGAAAGCGAAAATGCGAAACCCGCTTCGACCGGGAATCGGACGCGAAAGAGTCTGATAGAGTCGGAAACGCAAGACCGAAGGGAAGCGCCCGGAGGAAAGCCGCAGAAAATGTTCTGCGGTGAGTACAAAGGAAGCGTCCGTTCCTTGAGAACTCAACAGCGTGCCAAAAGTCAACGCCAGATATGTTGATACCCCGACCTGCTTCGGCAGGTTCGAGGTTCCTTTGAAAGTCCTGGCAGATTCCTTACGGGTCTGGCAGGCAATGCACATAGCGAGGACACAGTGGACGATCGGTCTTATTCCGACTTGATTGTTCCGCTCTCGTGGTGTCATCCCGATTACGGGAAAACATTCACGGAGAGTTTGATCCTGGCTCAGGACGAACGCTGGCGGCGTGCTTAACACATGCAAGTCGAACGATGAAGCCCTTCGGGGTGGATTAGTGGCGAACGGGTGAGTAACACGTGGGCAATCTGCCCTTCACTCTGGGACAAGCCCTGGAAACGGGGTCTAATACCGGATAATACTTTCCCTCTCATGGGGGAAGGTTAAAAGCTCCGGCGGTGAAGGATGAGCCCGCGGCCTATCAGCTAGTTGGTGGGGTAATGGCCTACCAAGGCGACGACGGGTAGCCGGCCTGAGAGGGCGACCGGCCACACTGGGACTGAGACACGGCCCAGACTCC
Organism: Streptomyces brevispora; assembly: GCF_007829885.1. Classification (NCBI taxonomy): domain Bacteria; kingdom Bacillati; phylum Actinomycetota; class Actinomycetes; order Kitasatosporales; family Streptomycetaceae; genus Streptomyces; species Streptomyces brevispora. Next base: position 2,095,538 of record NZ_VIWW01000001.1, on the reverse strand, counting down.
TACGGGAGGCAGCAGTGGGGAATATTGCACAATGGGCGAAAGCCTGATGCAGCGACGCCGCGTGAGGGATGACGGCCTTCGGGTTGTAAACCTCTTTCAGCAGGGAAGAAGCGAAAGTGACGGTACCTGCAGAAGAAGCGCCGGCTAACTACGTGCCAGCAGCCGCGGTAATACGTAGGGCGCAAGCGTTGTCCGGAATTATTGGGCGTAAAGAGCTCGTAGGCGGCTTGTTGCGTCGGTTGTGAAAGCCCGGGGCTTAACCCCGGGTCTGCAGTCGATACGGGCAGGCTAGAGTGTGGTAGGGGAGATCGGAATTCCTGGTGTAGCGGTGAAATGCGCAGATATCAGGAGGAACACCGGTGGCGAAGGCGGATCTCTGGGCCATTACTGACGCTGAGGAGCGAAAGCGTGGGGAGCGAACAGGATTAGATACCCTGGTAGTCCACGCCGTAAACGTTGGGAACTAGGTGTTGGCGACATTCCACGTCGTCGGTGCCGCAGCTAACGCATTAAGTTCCCCGCCTGGGGAGTACGGCCGCAAGGCTAAAACTCAAAGGAATTGACGGGGGCCCGCACAAGCAGCGGAGCATGTGGCTTAATTCGACGCAACGCGAAGAACCTTACCAAGGCTTGACATATACCGGAAAGCATCAGAGATGGTGCCCCCCTTGTGGTCGGTATACAGGTGGTGCATGGCTGTCGTCAGCTCGTGTCGTGAGATGTTGGGTTAAGTCCCGCAACGAGCGCAACCCTTGTTCTGTGTTGCCAGCATGCCCTTCGGGGTGATGGGGACTCACAGGAGACTGCCGGGGTCAACTCGGAGGAAGGTGGGGACGACGTCAAGTCATCATGCCCCTTATGTCTTGGGCTGCACACGTGCTACAATGGCCGGTACAATGAGCTGCGATGCCGCGAGGCGGAGCGAATCTCAAAAAGCCGGTCTCAGTTCGGATTGGGGTCTGCAACTCGACCCCATGAAGTCGGAGTTGCTAGTAATCGCAGATCAGCATTGCTGCGGTGAATACGTTCCCGGGCCTTGTACACACCGCCCGTCACGTCACGAAAGTCGGTAACACCCGAAGCCGGTGGCCCAACCCCTTGTGGGAGGGAGCTGTCGAAGGTGGGACTGGCGATTGGGACGAAGTCGTAACAAGGTAGCCGTACCGGAAGGTGCGGCTGGATCACCTCCTTTCTAAGGAGCATCTAGATTCCGCAAGGAATCCAGAGCCACTACGTCGGCAAATGATCGACGGTGGTCAGCTCATGGGTGGAACGTTGACTATTCGGCACGACAGGTTGTTTTTCACTAGTACTGCTTCGGCGTGGAATGTGGGAAGTGATCGGTCGGGTCGGGCACGCTGTTGGGTATCTGAAGGTACGGCCGTCATTGGTCGTCCTTCGGTTGCCGGCCCCAGTGAACTCGCCCGGTAAGGGTGGGGTGGTGGGTGGCTGGTCGTTGTTTGAGAACTGCACAGTGGACGCGAGCATCTGTGGCCAAGTTTTTAAGGGCGCACGGTGGATGCCTTGGCACCAGGAACCGATGAAGGACGTGGGAGGCCACGATAGGCCCCGGGGAGCTGTCAACCAAGCTTTGATCCGGGGGTGTCCGAATGGGGAAACCCGGCAGTCGTCATGGGCTGTCACCCACTGCTGAACACATAGGCAGTGTGGAGGGAACGAGGGGAAGTGAAACATCTCAGTACCCTCAGGAAGAGAAAACAACCGTGATTCCGGGAGTAGTGGCGAGCGAAACTGGATCAGGCCAAACCGTATGCGTGTGATACCCGGCAGGGGTTGCGCATGCGGGGTTGTGGGATCTCTTTTTCACGGTCTGCCGGCTGTGAGACGAGTCAGAAACCGTTGATGTAGGCGAAGGACATGCGAAAGGTCCGGCGTAGAGGGTAAGACCCCCGTAGCTGAAACATCAACGGCTCGTTTAAGAGACACCCAAGTAGCACGGGGCCCGAGAAATCCCGTGTGAATCTGGCGGGACCACCCGTTAAGCCTAAATATTCCCTGGTGACCGATAGCGGATAGTACCGTGAGGGAATGGTGAAAAGTACCGCGGGAGCGGAGTGAAATAGTACCTGAAACCGTGTGCCTACAAGCCGTGGGAGCGTCGCTGTGTGTGCTTGCACATGCAGTCGTGACTGCGTGCCTTTTGAAGAATGAGCCTGCGAGTTTGCGGTGTGTTGCGAGGTTAACCCGTGTGGGGAAGCCGTAGCGAAAGCGAGTCCGAACAGGGCGATTTAGTAGCGCGCTCAAGACCCGAAGCGGAGTGATCTAGCCATGGGCAGGTTGAAGCGGAGGTAAGACTTCGTGGAGGACCGAACCCACCAGGGTTGAAAACCTGGGGGATGACCTGTGGTTAGGGGTGAAAGGCCAATCAAACTCCGTGATAGCTGGTTCTCCCCGAAATGCATTTAGGTGCAGCGTCGTGTGTTTCTTGCCGGAGGTAGAGCACTGGATAGGCGATGGGCCCTACCGGGTTACTGACCTTAGCCAAACTCCGAATGCCGGTAAGTGAGAGCACGGCAGTGAGACTGTGGGGGATAAGCTCCATGGTCGAGAGGGAAACAGCCCAGAGCATCGACTAAGGCCCCTAAGCGTACGCTAAGTGGGAAAGGATGTGGAGTCGCAGAGACAACCAGGAGGTTGGCTTAGAAGCAGCCACCCTTGAAAGAGTGCGTAATAGCTCACTGGTCAAGTGATTCCGCGCCGACAATGTAGCGGGGCTCAAGCGTACCGCCGAAGTCGTGTCATTCACACATATAGGGCCAACGCCTGTGTGGATGGGTAGGGGAGCTTCGTGTGCCGGGTGAAGCAGCCGCGGAAGCGAGTTGTGGACGGTTCACGAGTGAGAATGCAGGCATGAGTAGCGATACACACGTGAGAAACGTGTGCGCCGATTGACTAAGGGTTCCTGGGTCAAGCTGATCTGCCCAGGGTAAGTCGGGACCTAAGGCGAGGCCGACAGGCGTAGTCGATGGACAACCGGTTGATATTCCGGTACCCGCTTTGAAACGCCCAATACTGAATCAGGCGATGCTAAGTCCGTGAAGCCGGCCCGATCTCTTCGGAGTTGAGGGTAGTGGTGGAGCCGACGAACCAGACTTGTATTAGGTAAGCGATGGGGTGACGCAGGAAGGTAGTCCAGCCCGGGCGGTGGTAGTCCCGGGGTAAGGGTGTAGGCCGTGTGGTAGGTAAATCCGTCACACATTAAGGCTGAGACCTGATGCCGAGCCGATTGTGGTGAAGTGGATGATCCTATGCTGTCGAGAAAAGCCTCTAGCGAGTTTCATGGCGGCCCGTACCCTAAACCGACTCAGGTGGTCAGGTAGAGAATACCGAGGCGTTCGGGTGAACTATGGTTAAGGAACTCGGCAAAATGCCCCCGTAACTTCGGGAGAAGGGGGGCCATCACTGGTGATCCGATTTACTCGGTGAGCTGGGGGTGGCCGCAGAGACCAGCGAGAAGCGACTGTTTACTAAAAACACAGGTCCGTGCGAAGCCGTAAGGCGATGTATACGGACTGACGCCTGCCCGGTGCTGGAACGTTAAGGGGACCGGTTAGCTGACTTTCGGGTCGGCGAAGCTGAGAACTTAAGCGCCAGTAAACGGCGGTGGTAACTATAACCATCCTAAGGTAGCGAAATTCCTTGTCGGGTAAGTTCCGACCTGCACGAATGGCGTAACGACTTCTCGACTGTCTCAACCATAGGCCCGGTGAAATTGCACTACGAGTAAAGATGCTCGTTTCGCGCAGCAGGACGGAAAGACCCCGGGACCTTTACTATAGTTTGATATTGGTGTTCGGTTCGGCTTGTGTAGGATAGGTGGGAGACTTTGAAGCGGCCACGCCAGTGGTTGTGGAGTCGTCGTTGAAATACCACTCTGGTCGTGCTGGATGTCTAACCTGGGTCCGTGATCCGGATCAGGGACAGTGTCTGATGGGTAGTTTAACTGGGGCGGTTGCCTCCTAAAGAGTAACGGAGGCGCCCAAAGGTTCCCTCAGCCTGGTTGGCAATCAGGTGTTGAGTGTAAGTGCACAAGGGAGCTTGACTGTGAGACCGACGGGTCGAGCAGGGACGAAAGTCGGGACTAGTGATCCGGCAGTGGCTTGTGGAAGCGCTGTCGCTCAACGGATAAAAGGTACCCCGGGGATAACAGGCTGATCTTCCCCAAGAGTCCATATCGACGGGATGGTTTGGCACCTCGATGTCGGCTCGTCGCATCCTGGGGCTGGAGTCGGTCCCAAGGGTTGGGCTGTTCGCCCATTAAAGCGGTACGCGAGCTGGGTTTAGAACGTCGTGAGACAGTTCGGTCCCTATCCGCTGTGCGCGTAGGAATATTGAGAAGGGCTGTCCCTAGTACGAGAGGACCGGGACGGACGAACCTCTGGTGTGCCAGTTGTCCTGCCAAGGGCATGGCTGGTTGGCTACGTTCGGAAAGGATAACCGCTGAAAGCATCTAAGCGGGAAGCCTGCTTCGAGATGAGTATTCCCACCCTCTTGAAGGGTTAAGGCTCCCAGTAGACGACTGGGTTGATAGGCCAGATGTGGAAGCCCGGTAACGGGTGGAGCTGACTGGTACTAATAGGCCGAGGGCTTGTCCTCAGTTGCTCGCGTCCACTGTGTTAGTTCTGAAATAACGAACGGCCGTGTTTTGTTCCGGTGTTGGTTAATTTCATAGTGTTTCGGTGGTCATTGCGTTAGGGAAACGCCCGGTTACATTCCGAACCCGGAAGCTAAGCCTTTCAGCGCCGATGGTACTGCAGGGGGGACCCTGTGGGAGAGTAGGACGCCGCCGAACTCCTTTTGATAGTTAAGCCCCGTGCCCTTGTGGCACGGGGCTTTTCTGCGTTCCGGACCAGAACGAGTCCGAACGGATCCGAGCGGGTCACGTCCTTCCTGGCGTGCCCGCTGATCCGGAAATGTGTGACCGAAGCCCGCTACAGACGACCTGCCGCCTTGAGAGCCAGGTAGGCGTCGGCGAGGGCCGGCGCGAGGGTGTCGGGAGTGGCATCGACGACAACCACGCCGCGGCGCTGGAGCTGGTCCGCCGTTCGCCGTCGCCGAGCCTTGGCCTGGGCACCGGCAGCAGCTTCATAGACCGCGTCCACTGTGCCTCTCGCGCCGGCCATCTCCTCGATATGCGGGTCGCTGACGGCCGCCAGCAGTACTGTGTGCCGCTGGATGAGGCGGGACAGGACAGGCAGCAGCCCCTCCTCGACGGGGGCCGCGTCGAGACTGGTCAGAAGCACGATCAAGGAACGACGAGGAGCGTTCGCGAGAGCCGCGGCACAGAGACCTCGTGCATCCGTCTCCACGAGCTCCGGTTCGAGCGGTGCCATCGCATCGACCATGGCCGCCAGGACTTCCCCGGCTGCCCGGCGCTGAACGCGGGCGCGAACGTGGCGGTCGTAGGCGAGCAGATCCACCCGGTCGCCGGCCCGGGTGGCGAGAGCGGTCAGGAGCAGAGCCGCGTCCATTGCCGCGTCGAGACGAGGGACATCACCGACCCGCCCCGCCGACGTACGTCCCGTGTCGAGGACGATGAGTATGTGACGGTCGCGCTCCGGACGCCACGTGCGTACAGCGACAGCGGACTGACGGGCGGTGGCCCGCCAGTCGATCGAGCGGGTGTCGTCGCCGGGCACATAAGCACGAATATTGTCGAACTCCGTACCCTCGCCGCGGGTCAGGACGCTTGTGCGACCGTCGAGTTCGCGAAGTCTGGTGAGGCGGGACGGCAAGTACTTGCGACTGGCGAAAGGCAGCAGGACCCGGACCGTCCAAGGAACTTGATGATTGCCCTGGCGTGCCGCGAGCCCCAGCGGGCCGTACGAGCGGACGGTGACCTGCTCGGCCCGTCGGTCACCACGTCGGGTGGGACGCAGAAAAGTGGTGATGCGGCGGCGTTCACCGGGCGGGATCGTCAGTTTGTGGCGGGACGCGGACTGTTCCGTGCCGGTCTGCCAACTGCTGGGAGGCCAGGCGTCACGGAGGTGTGCCCTCAGGCGGCGGCGGGAAGGATTGATTACGGTGAGTTGCACTTCCGCGCCGTCACCGAGTCGAACGGTTGTATCACCAGATCGGGTGAACTGGAGCGGGCGCACTGGCGCAGCCAGGGCGTAGTCGCACAGAATTGCTAGAGACAGCGGGGCATTGACCGCGAGCATGCCCGTCCAGCTCGGGGCCAGGATGCCTACGGGGAGTGACCCCAGAGCGGCGAGCAGCGCGGTGCGTCCGGTGAGGGCCACAATTCACCGCCTCATCGGGGTACGGGGACTTGGGCGAGAACTGCGGCGATGACGGAGTCGGGGGTGACTCCTTCCATCTCCGCCTCGGGCCGCAGCTGGAGACGATGCCGGAGAGTGGGGAGGGCCAGGGCTTTGACGTCGTCGGGAATGACATAGTCGCGGCCCGTGAGCCAGGCCCAGGCCGGGGCTGTGGAGAGGAGAGCAGTGGCACCGCGGGGCGAGACCCCGAGGGAGAGCGAGGGGGAATCACGCGTGGCACGACAGATATCTACGACGTATCCGGCGATCTCGGGGGAGACGCTGGTCCTGGCGACAGCGGTGCGAGCGGCCTCCAGATCGGCCGGCCCTGCGACCGGCCGTATGCCCGCAGCCTTGAGATCGCGGGGGTTGAACCCGTCGGCGTGACGGGTCAGGACGCCGATCTCGTCCTCGCGGGACGGGAGGGGCACCGTCAGCTTGAGGAGGAAGCGGTCCAACTGGGCTTCGGGAAGCGGGTACGTGCCCTCGTACTCCACCGGGTTCTGGGTGGCTGCGACGAGGAAGGGGTCGGGGAGGAGACGGGGGGTTCCGTCGACAGTGACCTGGCGCTCCTCCATGGCCTCCAGGAGGGAGGACTGCGTTTTGGGGGGCGTTCGGTTGATCTCGTCAGCGAGCAGGAGGTTGGTGAAGACAGGTCCCGGCTGGAAGGAGAACTCAGCGGTGCGGGCGTCGTAGACGAGGGACCCGGTGACGTCGCTGGGCATCAGGTCGGGGGTGAACTGGACGCGCTTGGTATCGAGTTCGAGTGATGCCGCAAGAGCCCGGACCAACAGGGTCTTGGCCACACCCGGGACGCCTTCGAGCAGGACGTGACCTCGGCAGAGCAGCGCGACGACAAGACCGGTGACCGCGGGGTCCTGCCCGACCACGGCCTTGGCGATCTCGGAGCGCAGAGCCTCCAGGGAGGCGCGGGCGGTGTTGTCGCTCCTGATGGGCTCGGTTGTCCCGGCGGGAACTGGGGGCGGGGCGGTCATGAGGTACGAACCTCCCTTTCGAGGGTGTCGAGTCGGTCTGCCAGAAGGACGAGTGCGGCGTCGTCGGAGGGAGCCGGGCCGAAGATCAGCTCGTGGAGGCCGCCGGCGGTCGCGCTGAGGCGTGTGGACACGGCAGGCAGGAGTGTTGCGGGGGAGTGGGCGTCCTGCGGGGAGACGCCGACGAGGGGGGCGATACGGGCGCGCGCGGCGTGGCGCAGTGAGGCGGCGGCCCGGTCGCGGGCGTTGGCCTTGCGGTGGAGGCGGGCGCGGCCCTCGGTGGACTCGGAGGCGCGAATGGCCACGGGTAGCCGTTCCGCGATTACGGGGCCCAGGCGGCGTGCTCGCCAGACCGCGGTGAGTACGGCGGCGAGTGCGAGTTGCAGGGTGCCCCACAGCCAGCCCGAGGGGATCAGGTCGATGAAGCTGCTCTCGCCGCCCGTGCTGTTGCCATTCGGACTGCCGTCATTGCCTTCGCTGCTGTTCGTGGCGGAGCTGTCAGCAAATGAGGGGAGGTACCAGACCAGATGCGGGTGGGAACCGAGGAGTTGAAGGGCCAGCGAGGCGTTGCCCTGATTGTCCAGACGGTCGTTGTAGAGGATGTCGGGGGAGCCGAGAAGGACGGTGTCACCCGCTGCCTGCTGCCGGATGAGCAGCAGAGAGGGAAGGCCGTCGGCCGGGTAGCAGGCGAGCGCGTCGAGGCTGTCCGAGGCGTAGCGGAAGCCGCCCGTCTCGATGTCGCCGGCCAGCCGGGCCGCGTCCAAGGAGCACCGAGGGGCGCGTGTGACTACCGGGACGGAGGACTCTGCTCGGACACCGGGGGCAAGCCTGCCCACGGAGGGAGGTCCCGCAGCGAGGAGCACGGTCCGGCCGGCGACGCCGGTGGTCGCCGTGCGGAGGGTGCGCTGCTGGTCCGGCGTCAGCAGATTGGGGGCGGCGACGAGCAGCGTGGTGTCAGGGCCCGCCGCGGATGTGGCGGCCTGGAGTGTGGTGACGACACGGACGGAGACGCCACGGTCCTTGAGGAGTTCGGCGACGGCTCGGCTGCCGTAGCGGTCCGCGGACCGTGGGTCGAGGCGTCCGTGCCGATCGCCGGAGTGGGTGGCTGCCAGAGTGACTCCGACGGCGACGAGCACGAGGACGGCGAGCAGCAGTCCGCGTATGCGGATCCAGACCTGACGGGGAGTGGGGGAGGCCGAGGAGGAGGGGGCGGTGACCACGGTCATTCAGCAGCCCCCTGGAGGGTGCCGGTCAGCTGGGGTTTGGTGGTCTCGAGCTCCAGGTCCAGGGCGAGCACGGTCAGGTACGCCTGTTGGCCGGCGGTGCGGCCACCGTATGTGACGTCGTCGAACTGCCGGGCCGCCGCCCGCAGTCGGGCGGCATGTGCGGGGAGCGGGCGGCCGGCTTCCGTGGCGGCTTCATCGGCCGTGCGGCCGGGGCGCGGGTCCAGCAGGGCGCGCTCTTCGAGGGAGCGGACGATGGCGCGCATCCGTTCCTGTAGCGCCTGGTTCCAGCGGTCGGCGGCAGCGTGGGACTCGGCTGCTGTGCGGTGTTCCGCAGCACTGCGGGGACCGTTCTCGAAGAGGGCGTCCGGTGGCCTGAGGCTGCGTTGCGGGGTACCCAGCCGCCACCGGAGAGCGGCTGCCAGAGCGAGGACGATCAGCGCGAGTACGGCCAGTCCGGCCGGACCGCCGGGGGCGGCGCCCGAGGCGAACGAGAGGAGATCGCCGATCCATTCCCACAGGTGGTCGAGGGCACGCTGGAGGAGGTTCGGGTCGTTCTCGTGGTACATCGGTTTGGACAGTTCATGCCGCGCCGCCTCGCGGGCTGGCACCCGCGGGGTGTCCACGGGTATGTCGCCGCTCGCTCGGACCAGCAGCTGTGCTGCCGCTGTGGCACCCACCCCCGACACGGTGTCAGCTCCCGTTGTCGTAGCCCGGCAGGCCTGCTGCCCTGGCGAGGTCGAGGTCGAGTGCCTCGCGTCGGATGCGCTGGTCCACGTACAGCAGTGCCATGACACCTGCGGAGAGCGGATAGGTGATCGTTGCGATGACCACGTCGCCGATGATCAGGAACGGCCAGCCGAAACTGGTGGCGCCATCGGTGAGGAGGGCGTTCAGTCCGCCGTCGTCCACGAACAGGGCGATGGTGCCGAACGGGATGCCGATCATCAGGGTCACGATGAACGTCAGCAGCGAGGTGAGCACCAGGATGCCGAAGGTCCGCCACCATGCGCCGCGGACCAGTTTGACGGAGCGTCGCATCGAGGCGGTGATCGACTGCCGCTCCAGCATCAGCGCCGGGGAGGCGAGGCAGAAGCGGATCATCAGCCAGACCAGTACGACGCACGCGGCGAGAAGCCCGAGGAAGGCGAGCCCGACACCTGCCGTGTCGCCGAGCAGGAGGCCCGGGAGGAGGCCGGCGGTCATGACGGCCGCGGCCATGACGGCCAGCAGAAGTGTCAGGCCCAGCAGCGGGAGCAGCCGGGGCCGGGCCTCGGCCCACGCGTCGGAGAGTGTGACGGGGCGGCCGAGCACCGAGCGGCTGATCACCACGGTCAGCACCGCTGTGGTGAAGATTGTGGCGAACATCGTGATGAGCAGAGGCGGGGCGCTGTTCATCAGGTTGTACTGGAGCGAGTCGGCTGTCTGTCGCAGGGCCTCCGGGCCCGTGGCGTTCGCGTCGACCGGCGGGGGATCGGGCAGCAGGTAACGCTGTACGAGGATGATCGCGGTCTGGGCGATCACGGCGACGGTGAGCGTGATGCCGAGGACCGTGCGCCAGTGGGCGCGCATGGTGGATACGGTGCCGTCCAGGATCTCGCCGACGCCCAGCGGCCGGAGCGGGATGACACCTGGTTTTGCCGCATGCGGGCGGCCGGCCCAGCCGGGTCCCTGGGGGCGTCCGCCCCACCCCGGGGCAGGTGGCGGCGCGCCGGGACCGGTACCGGAACTGCTCGGCGGGGACCACTGCCCTGCGGGCGGCTGCCTGGAAGACCAGTTCCCCGCAGGTCCGCTGCTGTCGACAGGCTCGGAAGGACGGGGGATGCCCGTCTCCTGGCCGTCGGAGGGGGCAGATCCGGGCGAGGCCCAGCCCGGAGTGTCGTTCATTCTCGCTCCTTAACGGTCCTGTCCGCTCATCGGGGCGTCAGGTTGGCAGCCATCGTGCCACGCGTTGCACCAGTCCGGGCCTGGCGCTCTATCTCCTTCGTCCCTTCATTTGTGGGCGGCTCACCGGGCAGACTGGGCGGATGGCTGATCAGGACGCGCAACCGCCGGTGGGCACCGCCCCCTCGGCGCTTCCCGTACTTCGCTGGGACGAGCCTCCGGAAGGTCCCGTGCTGGTGCTTCTCGACCAGACGCGATTGCCTGCGGAAGAGGCGGAGCTGGTGTGTGCCGATGTCCCCGCGCTGGTGGAGGCGATCCGGACTCTGGCGGTACGGGGAGCGCCGCTGCTGGGTATCGCGGGGGCTTATGGCGTGGCTCTCGCCGCTGTCCGGGGCCAGGACGTGGGGGTGGCGGCAGGGCTGCTGGAGCAGGCGCGGCCCACCGCGGTGAACCTCGGCTACGGCGTGCGGAGGGCCGCCGGGGCTTATCGGGAGGCGGTCGAGAAGGGGGCGGATCCGGGGCTGGCTGCGGCAGAGGCGCTGGCAGAGGCCAGGGCCCTGCACCGGGAGGACGCCGTGGCCAGTGGGCGTATGGCGCGGTTCGGGCTCGCGCTGCTGGACGAGCTGCTTCCCGATGGCGGGCATCAGCTGCTGACCCACTGCAATACCGGGGCGCTCGTCTCGGGAGGCGAGGGCACGGCCTTCGCGGTGGCGCTCGGGGCGCACCGGGCAGGCCGGCTGAGGCGGCTGTGGGTGGACGAGACCCGTCCGCTGCTCCAGGGCGCCAGGCTGACCGCGTACGAGGCGGCTCGCAACGGCATGCCGTACAGCCTGCTCACGGACAACGCCGCGGGGTCGTTGTTCGCCGCGGGGGAGGTGGACGCCGTGCTCATCGGGGCGGACCGCATCGCTGCGGACGGATCCGTGGCCAACAAGGTGGGGAGCTATCCGCTGGCGGTGCTTGCGAAGTATCACCACGTACCGTTCATCGTGGTGGCCCCGACCACGACCGTGGATCTGGACACCGTGGACGGGGCGTCGATCACAGTGGAGCAGAGACCCGGACGGGAAGTGACGGAGGTCACATTTCCGCAGGTCGGGGTAGCCGGCCGAGAAAGGGGCGGCGTGCCCGTGGCACCGCTGGGAACCCAGGCGTACAACCCCGCCTTCGACATCACGCCGCCGGAGTTGGTCACGGCGATCGTCACGGAGGAGGGCGTAATCTCCCCGGTCACAGGGGTCGGACTGGCAGAGCTGTGTGCCAGATCATCGCAGATAACGATTAGCTAATGGGATGATGTCGTTTATGAAGGGACGCGTCCTTGTCGTCGACGACGACACCGCACTGGCCGAGATGCTCGGCATTGTGCTGCGTGGTGAGGGGTTCGAGCCGTCGTTCGTAGCGGACGGCGACAAGGCACTTGCTGCATTTCGTGAGGCAAAGCCGGACCTGGTTCTGCTGGATCTCATGCTGCCCGGTAGGGACGGCATCGAGGTCTGCAGGCTGATCAGGGCCGAGTCCGGTGTGCCGATCGTCATGCTCACTGCCAAGAGCGACACGGTTGACGTGGTGGTGGGCCTGGAGTCCGGGGCCGACGACTACATCGTCAAGCCGTTCAAACCTAAGGAGTTGGTTGCCCGGATCAGGGCACGTTTGCGGAGGTCCGAGGAGCCGGCGCCGGAGCAGTTGACCATCGGCGATCTGGTCATAGATGTGGCCGGGCACTCGGTGAAGCGGGACGGGCAGTCCATTGCCCTGACCCCGTTGGAGTTCGACCTGCTGGTCGCGCTCGCTCGTAAGCCGTGGCAGGTCTTCACCCGTGAGGTACTGCTCGAGCAGGTGTGGGGATATCGCCATGCCGCCGACACCCGGCTGGTGAACGTGCATGTTCAGCGCCTCCGCTCCAAGGTCGAGAAGGACCCGGAGCGGCCGGAGATCGTGGTGACCGTCCGAGGTGTCGGTTACAAGGCCGGACCGAGCTGACATGTCCCTGGGTAGCGCTGCTCCGAGGCCCGGGGAGCCGGGAGTCCGTGCGGAGCGGGCTGCCGGCTCAGGGCATACGTCGTCTCCCGTCGGGCGTTTTCTTCGGGGCGGCCGGATGTTCCAGAACCGGGCGCCCGGCGGGCCGGTGCCGCGATTGCTGATGCGCTGGGTGCGGCGTCCGCTGCTGCCCGCGGTGCGGCTGTGGCGGCGTAATCTTCAGTTGCGGGTCGTCGCGGGCACGCTGCTGATGTCGCTCGGTGTGGTGCTGCTGCTCGGCCTGGTCGTGATCGGGCAGGTGCGCAACGGCCTGCTGGACGCGAAGGGCAAGGCCGCCCAGACACAGGCCGCAGGCGGATTCGCCGCTGCCCAGGAGAAGGCGAACGCGCCGATCACCCCCACGGGGCAGGGCGGCGACTCCGCGGACGGCACGACGGCCAACAACTCCTGGCGGACCGAGCTCGTGGACCAGCTCGCCAGTGGCGGGAAGAACGCCTTCAACGTGGTGGCGCTCAGCGCCGACGAGGGCTCCCGCGCGCCCCGCGGCTCGGGCAGCGTCGAGGCCGCGAGTATTCCGCAGAGCCTCCGCGAGTCCGTGAACAAGGGGCCGGGAGCGTTCCAGACGTACTCCCTGATCCGCTACGCGAACGGGCAGGATTCGCAGCCCGGTCTCGTCGTGGGCAAGCGGCTGTACGACATCGATCGCAACCCCTACCAGCTGTACTACGTCTTCCCGCTGACGCAGGAGGAGAAGTCCCTGACCCTGGTCAAGGGCACGCTGGCCACCGCGGGTCTGTTCGTGGTCGTGCTGCTCGGGGCCATCGCCTGGTTCGTGGTGCGCCAGGTCGTCACACCCGTCCGCATGGCGGCCGGGATCGCCGAACGGCTCTCCGCCGGCCGGCTCCAGGAGCGGATGAAGGTCACCGGCGAGGACGACATCGCCCGGCTCGGTGAGGCCTTCAACAAGATGGCGCAGAACCTTCAACTGAAGATCCAGCAGTTGGAGGAGCTCTCGCGGATGCAGCGGCGGTTCGTCTCGGATGTCTCGCACGAGCTGCGGACACCGCTGACGACGGTACGGATGGCCGCCGATGTCATCCATGAGGCGCGCGTCGACTTCGATCCCGTCACGGCTCGCTCCGCGGAACTGCTCGGTGATCAGCTCGACCGGTTCGAGTCGCTGCTCTCCGATCTGCTGGAGATCAGCCGGTTCGACGCGGGAGCCGCGGCGCTGGAGGCCGAACCGATAGATCTGAGGCAAGTCGTGCGGCGGGTGATCGGCGGTGCCGAGCCGCTGGCCGAGCGCAAGGGAACCCGGATCCGGGTGGTCGGTGACGAGCAGCCGGTGATCGCGGAGGCCGATGCGCGACGCGTCGAAAGGGTTCTGCGCAACCTGGTCGTCAACGCCGTCGAGCACGGTGAGGGCCGCGAGGTCGTGGTGCGGATGGGGGTGGCCGGTGGAGCGGTCGCGGTGGCCGTCCGGGACTACGGCGTGGGGCTGAAGCCCGGCGAGGCGACCCGGGTGTTCAACCGTTTCTGGCGGGCCGACCCGGCCCGCGCCCGGACGACCGGTGGCACCGGTCTGGGGCTGTCCATCGCCGTCGAGGACGCCCGGCTGCACGGCGGCTGGCTGCAGGCCTGGGGCGAGCCCGGCGGTGGCTCGCAGTTCCGTCTGACGCTGCCGCGTACGGCGGACGAGCCGCTGCGTGGTTCGCCGATACCGCTGGAGCCCGAGGACTCACGGCGTAACCGGGAGAACCGGGAGCGGGCCGCGGCCGCCCCCGCGCCGGCCGCAGGAGGTGAGCACCGGCTGATGGCGGTGCCCTCGCAGCCGGCCGGTACCGACCGCTCACCGCTGCCGGTACCGGCTCGCGTCCCCGCGGCTGCCCGGACTGCACCGGTCTCGGTGCATCCGGCGGCGCTGCCGGGCAGCGGCGCACGAGTGGTGCCGCGGCCCGCCGAGGAGCGGCCCGGCGACAACGACTCTCCGGGGCAGGATCCGGGGCGGGAGGACACGACTCGTGGGCACTGACCCCCGTCAGGGCGGCCGTGGACGTGGTGCGGCGGGGCTGATCGTACTGCTGGGATGCGGCGCCCTGTTGCTGACCGCGTGCGGCTCGATGCCCGTCACCGGGGATGTCAAGGCCGTGGACGCCTCGCAGCCCGGTGACTCCCAGGTGCAGGTGTACGCGGTCGCGCCGCGTGACGGTGCCACTCCGAACGAGGTGGTCGACGGTTTCCTGGAGTCGATGACCAGCGATGACTCCGATTTTCGGACGACGCGCAAGTACCTCACGCAGGAGGCGTCGAACGGCTGGAATCCGAGTGCGCTCACCACTGTGCTGGCCAAGGCGCCGAACCGGAGCGACCGGCCGGTCCACGAGAGCGACCGCAGTACCACCGAGGTCAGCTACACCCTGTCCGGCGAGAAGGTCGCGACGGTCGACGAGCAGAGCGCGTACCAGCCGCTGGCTCCGACGGATTACTCCCGCACCCTCCATCTGGTGCGGCAGAAGGGGCCGGACGGCAAGGAGTGGCGCATCGACATCGTGCCGGACGGCCTGGTGCTCGGGCAGTCGGACTTCAAGCGGCTCTACCGTTCCGTCAACAAGTTCTACTTCGCGACCGGGCGGTCCGAGGCGGAGTCCACACTGGTCGCCGACCCCGTCTACATCCGTAACCGGACGGACCCCGTCACCGGGATGGACACCGTCACACAGGCGGTCCGCAGTCTCTTGAGGGGCCCGACCGACTGGCTGCGTCCGGTGGTCACATCACGTTTTCCCGCGGGTACGGGACTGCGGAAGGACGTCACCTCGCTGACGCCCGACGACCGCAACGTGCTGAAGGTCCCGCTCAACAAGAAGGCGGACGGGGCCGGGCAGCGCTCCTGCCGGATGATGGCCTCGCAGCTGCTCTTCACCCTCCGGGACCTGACGTCGGCTCGGGTCGAGCAGGTGGAGCTGCAGCGCTCGGACGGTTCGCCGTTGTGCGTGCTCGGATCGGATCAGGCCGAGGAGTACGCCCCCGACGGTTCGTCGGGCGGGTCCGAAAGCCAGTACTTCGTCGATGCCAAGAGGCACGTGCAGCGCATTCCGGGGAGCACCAAGGGCAGTGGGGAACCGGAGCCGGTGGCCGGGCCGTTCGGTACGGGTGCGGCGCGGTTGAGTGCGGTCGGCGTGGCCCGGGACGAGCAGTTGGCCGCGGCGCTCTCGGAGCACGGCGACGCGCTCTACGTGGCCTCCGTCACCGCGGACGGCCAGCTGCCGCCCCCGGCGGTGACGAGTAGGGCCGGCAGTTCCAAGGACCGGCTGACGGCGCCCAGCTGGGACGGCCGGGGCGACCTCTGGGTTGCCGACCGGGACCCCGACAGACCCAGGCTGCTGCGGCTGGCCGGTGGGGCCGGCAAGCCGCAGGAGGTCACCGTGCCGAGTCTGGACGGCAGCCGGATCGAGGCGCTGCGGCTGTCGTCGGACGGGGTGCGCATCGCGCTGCTGCTGACGAGCGAGGGCCATACGACGCTGAAGATCGGCCGGATCGAGCGGCAGGGACCGCAGGACAAGCAACGGGTATCCGTGGTGGACTTGCGGCAGGCCGCGCCGCAGCTCGCGGATGTGACCGCGATGTCGTGGTCGGGCGGGAGCCGCCTCGTGGTGGTCGGCAAGGAGCAGGGCGGCGTGCAGCAGGTCCGCTATGTGCAGGCGGACGGCTCGACACCTTCCTCGGGTGTGCTGCCAGGGGTGAACCAGGTGCTGGCGATCGCCGCGGCGGACGACGAGCAGTTGCCGCTGATGGCGGACACGCAGGGCGACGGAATAGTGAAGCTGCTGCCCGGTGACAACTGGCAGACGGTTCTCAAGGAGGGCTCGGCGCTGGTCTACCCGGGCTGACACCCGATACCTGACCGAACCCGCCTGAACCCGCTCGCGCCTGCCAGAACCCGCCCGTACCTGACCGGTTTCTGCCCGTACCTGACCGTGTCGTCTGTGTCCGGGCGGTTGTCCACAGGGGTGGTCCGGCGGCCCGGCCGGGGGCACAGTGGAGCCATGCGCGGGTGGTGGCGGGAGATCGCCGGACTGGTCCTGCCGGTGGCCTGTGGAGGCTGCGGCAGACCGCGGACCGAGCTGTGCGAGGAGTGCGGCGCACAGCTCCACGGCGGGGCGCCGCGCCGGGTCCGACCTGTGCCGGAGCCGGCCGGTCTGCCCGTGGTGCATGCCGCCGCCGGCTACGAGAACGCGGTACGGGCGCTGCTGCTGGCCCACAAGGAGCGGGGTGCACTCGGCCTCGCCGGGGCGCTCGGCAAAGCGCTGGCGGGGGCTGTGAGGGCCGGGGCGGGGTCGTTGTCCGATCCGGGACCGCTGCTGCTCGTACCCGTACCGTCGGCGCGGCGGGCCGTGGCGGCGCGAGGACATGATCCGACCCGCCGGATCGCGCTGGCGGCAGCGGCGCAACTGCGCCGCACCGGCACCCCGGTCCGGGTGGCCGCGGTGCTGCGGCAGCGACGTCCGGTGGCCGACCAGTCGGGGCTCGGAGCCGGGGACCGCCGGGCGAATCTGGCGGGGGCGCTGGAGGTGGTGGCCGGGGGTGGACGGCTGCTGGGTGCCGGACGGGTGGTGCTGGTGGACGACCTGCTCACGACGGGTGCCTCGCTGGCCGAGGCGGCACGGGCGATCGACGCGGTCGACGGGCCGGACAGCCCTCGACCCGGGGTGCGACAGGCGGCCGTTGTCGCAGTATCTCCGTCCTCCTTCGAAATAAACCGGAACTGGAAGTGAACTTGCATCGTTGCAGGTGGTGAGTGGGTAAATAGACCTGAACGGAGGTACGTGCGAGTAGCAGGTGCCGACAGGTGGCCGAGCAGGCTATGTTCGGTTGTGAGGAATGGTGAATGCCAGGCCTCGGCGAATGCACCACCAGGTTTCGGGCAGGTGACCCACCGGCAGTCAAGAATCCGGGAATTCGGTGGGGTGAGACCTCGCCGACGGGGGAGGAGGAGGTGGAAGCCACCGAGTCCGCGGCTCCGGCGATCACCGGAGCCTGGTGCAAAAGGGAGATGCTCCGCCACTGAGCGGAGCGATCCGGGAACGGAGTTCTGCGTGGACATCGTCGTCAAGGGCCGCAAGACCGAGGTGCCCGAGCGGTTCCGCAAGCACGTGGCCGAGAAGCTGAAGCTGGACAAGATCCAGAAGTTCGACGGCAAGGTGATCAGCCTCGACGTGGAGGTGTCCAAGGAGCCGAATCCCCGTCAGGCCGACCGTTCCGACCGGGTGGAGATCACGCTCCGCTCGCGTGGGCCGGTCATCAGGGCGGAAGCGGCCGCAGGCGACCCGTACGCAGCGCTGGACCTGGCCACCGGCAAGCTGGAGGCCAGGCTGCGCAAGCAGCACGACAAGCGCTACAGCCGCCGCGGCACGGGCCGTATCCCTGCTGCCGAAGTCGCCGAGGTGGTGCCGGACGCGGCGTCGTTCAACGGCGACGGCGTGCTGGTCGCCGACGAAGTGACCAAGCCCGCACCCACCACCATGATCGGTTCGCTCGAGGTACAGGGCGAAGGTCCGCTGGTGATGCGCGAGAAGACGCACGTCGCGGCACCCATGTCGCTGGACCAGGCGCTCTACGAGATGGAACTGGTCGGACACGACTTCTATCTGTTCGTTGACTCCGAGACGAAGGAACCCAGTGTCGTCTACCGGCGGCACGCCTATGACTACGGTGTCATCCACCTGAGGACCGACCCGCTGGCCGCTGATGAGGCGGGCGGCGCGGGCGGCGCGCTCGGCGGCTGACGCCACCGCTCCGTGGTGCCCCTGGAGCGCCCTGTGCGCCCCCAGGGGCACCCGCGCGCGACCGCTGGATCACCGCTCTGACGTCCAGGCATGAAATCATGGCGATCCAAGCCAATCGGTGCTCTGCGAACTGCCGTTGGCGGACAGTTTGTGAACTTCAGGCCATGGCCTTCAGGGGGAGGAACGATGGCGGATACCTTCGGGCCCGTGCGCGATGCGAATAATGCCGATGCTGCTGCCGGTGCCCATACCGCAGTGGCTGAGGACAGTGGTTCCCGCAGGGAACCGATCCGGGTGCTCGTGGTCGACGACCACGCCCTCTTCCGCAGAGGACTGGAGATCGTCCTCGCGCAGGAGGAGGACATCCAGGTCGTCGGCGAGGCGGGGGACGGGGCGGAGGCGGTCGACAAGGCGGCCGATCTGCTGCCCGACATCGTGCTCATGGATGTACGGATGCCCAAACGCGGAGGTATCGAGGCCTGCACCTCCATCAAGGAGGTGGCTCCCAGCGCGAAGATCATCATGTTGACGATCAGCGATGAGGAGGCCGACCTCTACGACGCCATCAAGGCGGGCGCCACCGGCTATCTCCTCAAGGAGATCTCCACGGACGAGGTCGCCACCGCGATTCGCGCGGTCGCCGACGGACAGTCCCAGATCAGTCCGTCCATGGCGTCCAAACTGCTCACCGAGTTCAAGTCCATGATTCAGCGGACCGACGAACGACGGCTGGTGCCGGCGCCCCGGCTCACCGAGCGTGAGCTCGAAGTCCTCAAACTGGTTGCAACGGGCATGAACAATCGCGATATCGCGAAGGAACTCTTCATTTCCGAGAACACCGTGAAGAACCACGTCCGCAACATTCTGGAGAAGCTCCAGTTGCACTCCCGGATGGAAGCCGTGGTCTACGCCATGCGGGAGAAGATCCTCGAGATCAGATGACGCGGCGCGGCCGGGTATAGCCCCTGGAATGCGCGGTCATGCCAGGACGCGGGCGATTTCCCGCGTGAGCGGCCCACGCAGTTCCGGTGCGTCGACCCGCTCCAGCCGGACCTCGGTGCAGCCGACCCACGACGCCGCCTCCACCAGTGCCTCCGCCATCGGGGTCACGGCCTTCGGGCCCGCCAGGGACACCTGCCGGGCAACCAGCGTCGTGCCCTCGCGCGCCGGGTCGACCCGGCCCTGCAGCTTGCCGCCCGCCAGCAGCGGCATCGCGAAGTAGCCGTGGATTCGCTTGGGCTTGGGGACATAGGCCTCCAGCCGGTGGGTGAAGTCGAAGATCCGTTCGGTGCGCGCCCGTTCCCAGACCAGCGAGTCGAACGGTGACAGCAGCGTCGTACGGTGCCGGCCGCGCGGTTCCGAGGCCAGCGCCGCCGGATCGGCCCAGGCCGGCTTCGCCCAGCCCTGCACCGTCACCGGTACCAAACCGGAGTCGGCGACCACGGCGTCGAACTGCTCGCCCCTGAGCCGGTGGTAGTCGGCGATGTCCGCGCGGGTGCCCACGCCCAGCGACTGGCCGGCGAGTGCCACCAGCCGGCGCGTGCACTCCGCGTCGTCCAGATCGTCGTGGAGCAGCGCGTCGGGCAGGGCGCGTTCCGCGAGGTCGTAGACCCGCTTCCAGCCGCGTCGCTCGGTGCACACCACCTCGCCGTACATCAGGGCCCGCTCGACGGCGACCTTCGACGCCGACCAGTCCCACCACTCCCCGCCGTTCTTCGCGCCGCCCAGCTCCGTGGCCGTCAGCGGGCCCTCGGCGCGCAACTGCTTGATGACCGTGTCGTACGCACCGTCAGGCAGGTCGTGGTGCCACTGCGGGCGCGCGCGGTAGGCGCGGCGGCGGAAGGCGAAGTGCGGCCACTCCTCGACCGGCAGGATGCACGCCGCATGTGACCAGTACTCGAAGGCGCGACCACCCGACCAGTACGCCTCCTCGACCGTGCGCCTGCCGACCGCGCCGAGGCGCGCGTACGGAATCAGCTCGTGCGACCGCGCGAGCACCGAGATCGTGTCGAGCTGTACGGCACCGAGGTGCCGCAGCACGCCCGGCACCCCGGCCCGGCGGTCCGGCGCGCCCAGGAAGCCCTGGGCGCGCAGGGCGATCCGGCGGGCCTGATCGGCGGAGAGTTCGGCTGCGGGTGGCTGCACAGGCGTCATGCCTCGAACCCTAAAGGGCGGCACTGACACGCCGGCCGGGAGTTCCGTGACCCTCATGGGCGGGTGCGGGCGACCGCCGGAAGGTAGGCGCAGGTCCCTGGCAGGCCGAGGTCGCAGGGGAGCAGCGCACCGGTCCACGTATCGCGTCGCACCCCTTTGTTGAGCAGCCCGGAGCGTTGGTCGCCCTCCATACGGAAGCCGGCCCGCAGCGCCACGGCCCGCGAGGGGACGTTGCCGGTCTCGGCCCGCCACTCCAGCCTGTCCCCGCCGAGTGAGGTGAAGGTCCAGCGGGCGGCACGGCGGACCGCTTCCGTCGTGTAGCCGCGGCCGCGGTGCTCCCCGGCGGTCCAGTACCCGACCTCGTAGGTGCCCGGCTGGTTGCGGCGGTTGATGCCGAGCGCACCGGTCAGGGCGCCGCCGTCGCGCAGTACGACGGCGAAGTTGTACATGGAGTCGTCCTGCCAGCCGTCGGGGGAGAACTGCCTGGTGAAGAGCTCCGCGTCGGTGCGGCTGTAGGGGGAGGGGACGACCGTCCAGCGCTGGATGTCCGGGTCCTGGCATGCGGCGTACACGTCGTCCGCGTCGCCCAGGGCGAAAGGGCGCAGCAGCAGGCGGTCGGTGGTGAGAGTAATCGGCTCCATGTACGGATTCTGATGACCGGCCCGGGTGCGGGGCGAGCACTTTTCGGACTTCCCGGCACCTTCGGCGCCCTTCGGCCGTTGACCCGGAAGGGCACTGCAAGCTCAACGCGGTGGCAGCCCTCCCGGCGCGGCGGGGTCCTCGCTTACGATGGCCGTTGCGGTGGGGCCCACCTGCCGTGCCCGCGCCAGAGTCCATAACACGACCCAGTGCCAGGCCCGACCGGCAAGGAGACCAGCCTCAGTGTCCGTCTTCAACAAGCTCATGCGTGCAGGCGAAGGCAAGATCCTGCGCAAACTGCACCGCATCGCGGACCAGGTCAGCTCCATCGAAGAGGACTTCGTCAACCTCTCCGACGCCGAGCTGCGGGCGCTCACCGACGAGTACAAAGAACGGTACGCGGACGGCGAGAGCCTGGACGACCTGCTTCCCGAAGCATTCGCGACCGTCCGTGAGGCCGCCAAGCGGGTTCTCGGACAGCGCCACTACGACGTTCAGATGATGGGCGGCGCAGCCCTGCACCTCGGCTACGTCGCCGAGATGAAGACCGGCGAGGGCAAGACCCTGGTCGGCACGCTGCCCGCGTATCTCAACGCGCTCTCCGGCAAGGGCGTGCACCTGATCACGGTCAACGACTATCTGGCCGAGCGTGACTCGGAGATGATGGGCCGGGTCCACAAGTTCCTCGGACTGGACGTCGGCTGCATCGTCGCCAACATGACGCCGGCCCAGCGCCGCGAGCAGTACGGCTGCGACATCACGTACGGCACGAACAACGAGTTCGGCTTCGACTACCTCCGCGACAACATGGCGTGGTCGCAGGACGAGCTCGTCCAGCGCGGTCACAACTTCGCGATCGTCGACGAGGTCGACTCGATCCTGGTCGACGAGGCCCGGACCCCGCTGATCATCTCCGGCCCCGCCGACCAGGCCACCAAGTGGTACGCCGACTTCGCCAAGCTGGTCACCCGGCTGTCCAAGGGCGAGGCGGGCAACCCGCTCAAGGGCATCGAGGAGACCGGCGACTACGAGGTCGACGAGAAGAAGCGGACCGTCGCGATCCACGAACCCGGTGTCGCGAAGGTCGAGGACTGGCTCGGCATCGAGAACCTCTACGAGTCGGTGAACACCCCCCTCGTCGGGTACCTCAACAACGCCATCAAGGCCAAGGAACTCTTCAAGAAGGACAAGGACTACGTCGTCATCGACGGCGAAGTCATGATCGTCGACGAGCACACCGGCCGTATCCTCGCCGGCCGCCGCTACAACGAGGGCATGCACCAGGCGATCGAGGCGAAGGAAGGGGTGGACATCAAGGACGAGAACCAGACCCTCGCCACGATCACCCTGCAGAACTTCTTCCGCCTCTACGGCAAGCTCTCCGGCATGACCGGTACGGCGATGACCGAGGCCGCCGAGTTCCACCAGATCTACAAGCTCGGCGTGGTGCCGATCCCGACCAACCGGCCGATGGTCCGGGCCGACCAGTCGGACCTGATCTACCGCACCGAGGTCGCGAAGTTCGCCGCTGTGGTGGACGACATCGCCGAGAAGCACGAGAAGGGCCAGCCGATCCTGGTCGGCACCACCTCGGTCGAGAAGTCCGAGTACCTCTCGCAGCAGCTGTCGAAGCGCGGCGTGCAGCACGAGGTCCTCAACGCCAAGCAGCACGACCGGGAGGCGCCGATCATCGCGCAGGCCGGCCGCAAGGGTGCCGTCACGGTCGCGACGAACATGGCGGGCCGCGGTACGGACATCAAGCTGGGCGGCAACCCCGACGACCTGGCCGAGGCGGATCTGCGTCAGCGCGGACTCGACCCGGTCGAGCACGTCGAGGAGTGGGCGGCCGCGCTGCCCGCGGCGCTGGAGAAGGCCGAGTTGGCCGTGAAGGCCGAGCACGACGAGGTCAAGGAGCTCGGCGGGCTCTACGTCCTGGGCACCGAGCGGCACGAGTCGCGCCGTATCGACAACCAGCTGCGCGGTCGTTCCGGCCGTCAGGGCGACCCGGGCGAGTCCCGCTTCTACCTGTCGCTGGGCGACGACCTGATGCGTCTGTTCAAGGCCCAGATGGTCGAGCGCGTCATGTCGATGGCCAATGTGCCCGACGATGTGCCGATCGAGAACAAGATGGTGACGCGGGCGATCGCCTCGGCCCAGTCGCAGGTCGAGCAGCAGAACTTCGAGACGCGTAAGAACGTCCTGAAGTACGACGAGGTGCTCAACCGGCAGCGTGAGGTCATCTACGGCGAGCGGCGCCGGGTCCTGGAGGGCGAGGACCTGCAGGACCAGATCCGCCACTTCATGGACGACACGATCGACGACTACATCCGCCAGGAGACGGCGGAGGGGTTCGCCGAGGAGTGGGACCTGGACCGGCTGTGGGGCGCGTTCAAGCAGCTCTACCCGGTGAAGGTCACGGTCGCCGAGCTGGAGGAGGCCGCCGGGGATCTCGCCGGGGTCACCGCCGAGTTCATCGCCGAGTCGGTCAAGGACGACATCCACGAGCAGTACGACGAGCGGGAGAAGACGCTCGGCTCCGACATCATGCGTGAGCTGGAGCGGCGCGTGGTGCTGTCCGTACTGGACCGCAAGTGGCGTGAGCACCTCTACGAGATGGACTACCTCCAGGAAGGCATCGGCCTCCGGGCCATGGCGCAGAAGGACCCGCTGATCGAGTACCAGCGCGAGGGCTTCGACATGTTCAACGCCATGATGGAGGGCATCAAGGAGGAGTCCGTCGGCTACCTGTTCAACCTGGAGGTCCAGGTCGAGCAGCAGGTCGAGGAGGTGCCGGTGCAGGACGCGGGGACCTCGCTGTCCAAGGAGGACGCGGTCCCGGCGGCGCGTCCGGAGATCCGGGCCAAGGGGCTCGACGCTCCGCAGCGGCCCGACCGGCTGCACTTCTCCGCTCCCACGGTGGACGGGGAGGGCGGCGTCGTCGAGGGCGACTTCTCCAACGGTGACGGGGTCGGTGGTGAGTCCGACGGTCTTACCCGGGCTGAGCGGCGCAAGGCGCAGAAGAGTGGTGGGGGTGGGCGGCGCCGCAAGAAGTAGCGTG
The DNA here is from genome assembly GCF_007829885.1 of Streptomyces brevispora. NCBI lineage: Bacteria > Bacillati > Actinomycetota > Actinomycetes > Kitasatosporales > Streptomycetaceae > Streptomyces > Streptomyces brevispora. Next base: position 2,071,541 of record NZ_VIWW01000001.1, on the reverse strand, counting down.
CGCTGATCGTTGGATCGCGGCCGGGGCCGGACACCGTTGGGTGTTCGGCCCCGGCCGTTGTGCGTGGGGTGGGTGCGGGGTGGGGGTGGCTCGGCGGTGCGGGGTGGGTGCGGGTGGGGTGCGCCTGCTGCAGGCCTGGTCCCCTGCCCGCCCCTTCCCGCAACCGGGGCTCCGCCCCGGGCCCCGCTCCTCAAACGCCGGAGGGGCTGGAACGGGGGCTGGGTGCGTCGGTAGGGAGAGACGGGGAGGGACTGTGGTCGGGAGGGGTTTGTACGGGCCTCTGTGGGTCGTACAGACCCTTACGGATGGGGATGGGGGATGGACTCTCCTTCGGTCAGGGATGGCGGGCCGGGGTGCTGCCCAGTTCCACCGCGGCGCAGCGCCAGCGGAGGTCGGGGCCCTGTTCCAGGCGGAAGGCCATGGCGCGGACCTGTTCGCCCGCCGCGATGCTCGCGCAGGCCTCCACCACGCCCGGGGCCGGCTGGGCGCCGCGGCACATGCGGATCACGGGGCGGGCGCCGCGGCTGCGGAGCGGGGTGGCTGGGGCCAGTTCGGCGAGCTGGTCGTAGGCATCGCCGATGGTGTGGCCCAGCATCCAGTGGACGGGGCGCTGGCCGCTGAGGACCGCCAGGAGGCGTTCCGCGAACCACTGGTGGGGACGGATGCGCCGGGGTGTCCGGTGGCGTTGCGTGGGGACGGTTTCGGGCCTGCGTGCGTCGTGCCGTCCGGCGGGCCGGGTCCTGTTCATGGTCACTGCTCATCGCCCCCGTGCTTCAGAGGCCCGGCGTATACCGGGCGGTAACTTCTGCTGGGGATCTTCTACGGGGGCGGCGGCGCGGCCGCAAGCGTCGGCGCGGCCGGTGGAGGGTGCCAGGAATTCACCTATCCGGGTGGTGGGCCGGGACGGGAGGGGGTGGCGGGGACGGGGCGGGCAGGGTGAGCGGCGGTTGCCGGGTGGACGGGGCGGGGCCCGTACAGGTAACCCCAAAGGGGGACGTCGCACGTATCCTGAGGGCGTCTCCGACTACGAAAGCGGCCAAGCCATGCGCGTGTACGTCCCCCTGACCCTCTCCGGTCTCGCAGCGGCGCACAGGGCGGGCGAGCTGGGCCCCGGTCCGCTCACCGCGTACGCGGTGACCCCCGGACTGCGTGAGTGGTACGTCTCCGACGACATCGAGGAGCTGGAGTACGCGGCGCTCAACCGGGCCGCGTCCGCGTCGCTGCGGATGATCGCCGGGGACCCCGGTGCCGCCCGCCGTCGCGTCGTCGTCGCGGTCGATGTGCCGGACGGGGCCGCGGTCGCCGATCCGGACCACATCCTGGACGCCTCGTCGCTCGGTGAGGTCACGATCGCCTCCGCGGTGGCGCTGACCAAGGCTGCCGCGGTGCACGTCGACTCGGACGAGGCGGACAAGGACGTCAGCGCGGCCGCGGCAGCGCTGGGGGCGGCGGACCTCGGTGACGGCGACGCGCAGTTCACCGTGGACGGGGCCGAGGACCACGAACTGCTGTGGTTCGGCATCCAGGAGATCGAGAGCCTGATCGGCTGAGGAACGGCCGCCGCGGCGGTTGTCAGTGGCGGCGGGTATTTTTCTCGGCATGGGGACGCAGGGGAAGTACCGCACACATCTGGTCTGGGACTGGAACGGCACGCTGCTCGACGACAACACCGCGGTCGTCGGCGCGACGAACGCCGCGTTCGGGGAGGTCGGCGTGGCGCCGATCAGCCTGGACCAGTACCGGGAGATGTACTGCATCCCGATACCCCGGTTCTACGAACGGCTGATGGGCCGGCTGCCCACCGAGGCCGAGTGGGATCTGATGGACGTGGCCTTCCACCGCCACTACACCGAGCAGCGCACGGGCTGCGGGCTGACGGCGGGGGCCGCGGAGCTGCTCGCGCAGTGGCAGCAGGCCGGCCGCAGCCAGTCCCTGCTGAGCATGTACGGACACGATGAGCTGGTCCCCGTGGTGCGGGGATACGGGATCGAGGGGCACTTCCTCCGCGTCGACGGCCGCACCGGGCGCTCCGGCGGCAGCAAGGCGCAGCACATGGAGCGGCATTTCGCGGCGCTGGACGGGATATCCCCGGAGCACGCGGTGATCATCGGCGATGCGGTGGACGACGCGGTGGCCGCGGCCCATGTCGGTGCGAGAGCGGTGCTCTACACGGGTGGTTCGCACAGCCGGGCCAGCCTGGAAAAAGCCGGGGTGCCCGTCGTGGACACCCTGGCCGAAGCCGCGGCGCTCGCCGAGCAGCTGGGCGGGCAGAGCAGGTAGCCGAGCAGCGGCTGCGGGGGAGCCGGTACCCAGGCGGCCCGGGCCCCCATACGGAGCAGGGTGGATCGGGCGGCCCGGGCCTTCGTGCGGTGCAGGGCGGCTCAGGTGACCGGGGCCTTGGTGCGGAGCACGGTCAGGAACTCACGCATCCAGGCCGAGTGGTCGGGCCAGGCGCGGGACGAGACCAGGGTGCCGTCCACCACGACTTCGGTGTCCTGGAACGCGGCCCCGGCCGTGTCCATGTCCGGTTCCAGCGCGGGATACGCCGTGACCCGGCGGTTCCTCAGCACACCGGCCGCAGCCGTCATCAGCGGGCCGTGGCAGATCTGGGCCACCGGGCGGTCCGTGTCGAAGAACGCCGTGAGGATCTTGCGCAGGTCGGCGTCGTTGCGGAGGTACTCGGGGGCGCGGCCGCCCGGCACGACCAGGGCCACGTAGTCGTCCGGGTCGACCTCGGCGAAGGCCAGGTCGGCGGGCCAGGTGTAGCCGGGCTTCTCGGTGTACGTGTCGAAGCCGGGCTCGAAGTCGTGGACCACGAAGCGCAGCGTCTTGCGGGAGGGGGCTGCGATGCGGACGTCGTACCCCTCCTCGCGCAGCCGCTGGTACGGATAGAGGACTTCCAGGGACTCGGCGGCGTCGCCGGTGACGATCAGGATCTTCGGTGCCATGGCTGGGCTCCCCACGGGTCGTCGGCCTGTTTCGGGTACCAGAGTGCGACAGCGCGGCCCGACGCGCTGTCCAGAGTGTCAAAGTTCGGGGTTTTCTTTGTACCCAAACGGCTCGTGACGGTGACCGGGGCGAGCGAGATAGCCTGGACCCCGTGATCAGCGCGATACGTCGCGGGGGCAGCGAAGCCCCCGACCTGCGCCCGGAGTGCCACAGTGCCCGGGCCCTGACTGATCCCCTCAGCCCGACCCGAGTGCCAAAAATGGCTAATAAGGTCACGGGCGTCTCTCATAGCGGCATAGCGTCGACTCAGACCGGAAACCCCGTGTCGTGGCGGTACGTCGTCTTTTTCACCTACGTCACGCAACGGCGCGCGACAGGAGCCAGAGGACATGCAGACCAAGCTGGACGAAGCCAAGGCCGAGCTGCTCGTACGGGCCGCCAAGGTAGCTGACAACAGCCGGGGCGGTGGTGTCGGTGGCCCGGGCGGTACCCCCCGGGTGCACGTTGCGGCCACCGTGGCCGACGACGGCACCGGGGCCGGGCAGGAGCGTCCGGGCCAGGACGTACTGCTGGCCTATCTCCAGCGCTACTACCTCCACACCGCTCCGGAGGACATCGGCGGCCGGGACCCGGTCGACGTCTTCGGCGCCGCCTCCTCCCACTACCGGCTCGCGGGGAACCGCCCGCAGGGCACGGCCAACGTCCGGGTGCACACCCCGACCGTCGAGGAGAACGGCTGGACCTGCAGTCACTCCGTCGTCGAGGTCGTCACGGACGACATGCCGTTCCTGGTCGACTCCGTCACCAATGAGCTGTCCCGTCAGGGACGTGGCATCCATGTCGTGATCCACCCGCAGGTCATCGTCCGGCGCGATGTGGCCGGCAAGCTGATCGAGGTCCTCACCGACGGCGCGGGCATCTCCACCGGCGTGCAGAACGGGCGCAAGAACGCCAAGGGGGCGAAGGACGCCAAGGCCGAGCTGCCGCACGACGCGCTCGTCGAGTCCTGGATCCACGTCGAGATCGACCGCGAGTCCGACCGCGCCGACCTCAAGCAGATCCAGGCGGATCTGCTGCGTGTGCTGTCCGACGTACGGGAGACCGTCGAGGACTGGGAGAAGATGCGGGACGCCGCGCTGCGCATCGCCGACGACCTGCCCGGCGAGCCGCTCGACGACCTCGCCGACGACGAGGTGAACGAGGCCAGGGAGCTGCTGCGCTGGCTCGCCGCCGACCACTTCACCTTCCTCGGCTACCGCGAGTACGAGCTGAAGGACTCCGATGCGCTGGCCGCCGTGCCCGGCACCGGCCTCGGCATCCTGCGCTCCGACCCGCACCACAGCGAGGACGAGGCACACCCGGTCAGCCCCTCCTTCGACCGGCTGCCCGCCGACGCCCGCGCCAAGGCCCGGGAGCACAAGCTCCTCATCCTGACCAAGGCCAACAGCCGCTCGACCGTGCACCGCCCCAGCTACCTCGACTACGTCGGCGTGAAGAAGTTCGACGCCGAGGGCAACGTCATCGGTGAGCGCCGCTTCCTCGGACTGTTCTCGTCCGCCGCCTACACCGAGTCCGTGCGCCGGGTGCCCGTCGTCCGCCGCAAGGTCGCCGAGGTGCTGGAGGGCGCGGGCTTCACGTACAACAGCCACGACGGCCGCGACCTGCTCCAGATCCTGGAGACGTACCCGCGCGACGAGCTGTTCCAGACGCCGCCCGACCAGCTGCGCTCCGTCGTCACGTCGGTGCTCTACCTCCAGGAGCGGCGCCGGCTCCGGCTGTACCTGCGCCAGGACGAGTACGGGCGCTACTACTCCGCGATCGTCTACCTGCCGCGCGACCGCTACACCACCGGCGTGCGCCTCCGGCTGATCGACATCCTCAAGGAGGAGCTGAACGGCACCAGCGTCGACTTCACCGCCTGGAACACCGAGTCGATCCTCTCCAGGCTGCACTTCGTCGTCCGGGTCGCCCCCGGCAGCGAGCTGCCCAGCCTCACCGACGCCGAGGCCGACCGCATCGAGGCCCGGCTCGTCGAGGCCGCCCGCTCCTGGTCCGACGGATTCCAGGAGGCGCTGAACGCCGAGTGCGGCGAGGAGCGCGCCGCCGAGCTGCTGCGCCACTACGGGCACTCGTTCACCGAGGGCTACAAGGCCGACCACTCGGCGCGTGCCGCCGTGGCCGACCTGGTCCACCTCGAAGCCCTCAAGCAGCACGGGCAGGACTTCGCCCTCAGCCTGTACGAGCCGGTCGGCGCCGCCCCCGGCGAGCGCCGCTTCAAGATCTACCGGACCGGCGAGCAGGTCTCCCTCTCCGCCGTCCTCCCGGCGCTCCAGCGCCTCGGTGTCGAGGTCGTCGACGAGCGCCCGTACGAGCTGCGCTGCGCGGACGGCACGCACGCCTGGATCTACGACTTCGGGCTGCGGATGCCGCAGGCCACGGGCAACGGCAGCTACCTGCCCGACGACGCCCGTGAGCGGTTCCAGGAGGCCTTCGCCGCCGTGTGGACCGGCGAGGCCGAGAACGACGGCTTCAACGCGCTGGTGCTGAGCGCCGGTCTGAACTGGCGGCAGGCGATGGTGCTGCGCGCCTACGCGAAGTACCTGCGCCAGGCCGGATCGACCTTCAGCCAGGACTACATGGAGAGCACGCTCCAGAACAACGTCCACACCACCCGGCTGCTGGTCTCGCTCTTCGAGGCCCGGATGTCGCCAGAGCGCCAGAGCGCGGGCACGGAGCTGACCGACGGGCTCCTCGAAGAGCTCGACGGGGCCCTGGACCAGGTCGCCTCGCTCGACGAGGACCGGATCCTGCGGTCCTTCCTCACCGTCATCAAGGCCACTCTGCGCACGAACTTCTTCCAGAGCGCGATCGAGGAGGACGACAGGACAGGCCGGCGCGCGGACAGCGGCAAGCCGCACAACTACGTGTCGATGAAGTTCGACCCGCAGTCCATCCCGGACCTCCCGGCCCCGCGCCCGGCGTTCGAGATCTGGGTCTACTCGCCGCGTGTCGAGGGTGTCCACCTGCGGTTCGGCAAGGTCGCCCGCGGTGGTCTGCGCTGGTCGGACCGGCGCGAGGACTTCCGTACCGAGATCCTCGGCCTGGTCAAGGCGCAGATGGTGAAGAACACCGTCATCGTGCCGGTCGGCGCCAAGGGCGGCTTCGTCGCCAAGCAGCTTCCCGACCCGGCCGTCGACCGTGACGCCTGGCTGGCCGAGGGCATCGCCTCGTACCGCACCTTCATCTCGGCGCTGCTCGACATCACCGACAACATGGTGACCGGCGAGGTCGTGCCGCCCAAGGACGTCGTCCGGCACGACGAGGACGACACCTACCTCGTCGTCGCCGCCGACAAGGGCACCGCGAAGTTCTCCGACATCGCCAACGAGGTCGCCGTCTCGTACGGCTTCTGGCTGGGTGACGCGTTCGCCTCCGGCGGCTCCGCCGGTTACGACCACAAGGGCATGGGCATCACCGCCCGGGGCGCCTGGGAGTCCGTCAAGCGGCACTTCCGCCAGCGCGGCCACGACATCCAGTCCGAGGACTTCACCGTCGTCGGCGTCGGCGACATGTCGGGTGACGTGTTCGGCAACGGGATGCTGCTCTCCGAGCACATCCGGCTCGTCGCGGCCTTCGACCACCGGCACATCTTCATCGACCCGAAGCCGGACGCCGCGATCTCGTACGCCGAGCGGCGCCGCCTCTTCGACCTGCCGCGCAGTTCCTGGGCCGACTACAAGAAGGAACTGATCTCCGCGGGCGGTGGCGTCCACCCGCGCAGCGCCAAGTCCATCCCGATCAACGCGCACGTCCGCGAGGCGCTCGGCATCGAGTCGGGGGTCACCAAGATGACGCCCGCCGACCTGATGCAGACCATCCTCAAGGCCCGCGTCGATCTGCTGTGGAACGGCGGCATCGGTACGTACATCAAGTCCTCCGCCGAGTCGAACGCGGACGTCGGCGACAAGGCCAACGACGCGATCCGCGTCAACGGCGAGGACCTGCGGGCCAAGGTCGTCGGCGAGGGCGGCAACCTCGGCGCCACCCAGCTCGGCCGGATCGAGTTCGCCCGTACCGGCGGCCGGATCAACACCGACGCGATCGACAACAGCGCCGGGGTGGACACCTCCGACCACGAGGTGAACATCAAGATCCTGCTCAACGGTCTGGTGCGGGACGGCGACATGACCGTCAAGCAGCGCAACAAGCTGCTGGCCGAGATGACCGACGAGATCGGCCGGCTGGTGCTGCGCAACAACTACGCGCAGAACACGGCGCTCTCCAACGCGGTCGCCCAGGCGCCCTCGCTGCTCCACGCCCACCAGCGCTTCATGCGCAGGCTGGGCCGCGACGGCCACCTCGACCGGGCGCTGGAGTTCCTGCCCAACGACCGGCAGATCCGCGAGCTGCTGAGCGCCGGCAAGGGGCTCAGCCAGCCCGAGCTGGCCGTGCTGCTCGCCTACACGAAGATCACGGTGGCGCAGGAGCTGATCGGGACGACGCTCCCGGACGACGAGTACCTGCAGAAGCTGCTGCACGCCTACTTCCCGCAGCAGCTGCGCGAGCGGTACCCGGACGCGGTCGACGGGCACGCGCTGCGGCGCGAGATCATCACCACGGTGCTGGTCAACGACACGGTGAACAGCGGCGGTTCGACCTTCCTGCACCGGCTGCGGGAAGAGACCGGGGCCTCGATCGAGGAGATCGTGCGGGCGCAGGTCGCGGCCCGCGAGATCTTCGGGCTCGGCAGGGTGTGGGACGCCGTGGAGGCGCTCGACAACCAGGTGCCCGCCGATGTGCAGACCCGGATCAGGCTGCACTCGCGGCGGCTCGTCGAGCGCGGCTCGCGCTGGCTGCTCGGCAACCGGCCGCAGCCGCTGGAGATCGCCGGGACGATCGACTTCTTCCGGGCCGGTGTCGAGCAGGTCTGGGCCGAGCTGCCCAAGATGCTGATGGGCGCCGACCAGAAGTGGTACCAGTCGATCCTGGACGAGCTCACCGAGGCGGGGGTTCCGGACGAGCTGGCGCAGCGCGTCGCCGGATTCTCGTCCGCCTTCCCGGCGCTCGACATCGTGGCGATCGCGGACCGTACCGGCAAGGACCCGCTGTCCGTCGCCGAGGTCTACTACGACCTGGCGGACCGGCTGGGCATCACCCAGCTGATGGACCGGATCATCGATCTGCCGCGGGCCGACCGCTGGCAGTCGATGGCCCGTGCCTCCATCCGCGAGGACCTGTACGCGGCGCATGCGGCGCTCACGGGTGACGTGCTGAGTGTGGGCAACGGGGCGTCCACGCCGCAGGAGCGGTTCGAGGCGTGGGAGGAGAAGAACGCGGCGATCCTGACGCGGTCGCGCTCCACGCTGGAGGAGATCCAGGGGTCGGACGCGTTCGACCTGGCGAACCTGTCGGTGGCCATGCGGACGATGCGGACGCTGCTGCGTACGCACATGTGACGGTGACGGGGGCGGGGCGGCTGCCGGGTGGATCCGGTGGCCGCCCCGCCCCCGTTCGTCGGGCGTGCTCGGTGGTGGGAGCGGTTATTTCTTGCCGGTGAACTTCTCGTAGGCGGCGACCACTTCTTTCGCCGGGCCGTCCATGCGCAGCGTTCCGGCCTCCAGCCAGATCGCCCGGTCGCAGGTCTCGGTGATCGACTTGTTGTGGTGGCTGACCAGGAAGACCGTCCCGGCCTGCTGGCGCAGTTCGATGATCCGGTCCTTGCTGCGGCGCTGGAACTTGGCGTCGCCGGTGGACAGGGCCTCGTCGATCAGCAGCACGTCGTGGTTCTTGGCCGCGGCGATCGAGAAGCGCAGCCGGGCGCCCATGCCGGAGGAGTACGTCCGCATCGGCAGGGTGATGAAGTCGCCCTTCTCGTTGATGCCGGAGAATTCGACGATCTCCTCGTAGCGCTCGCGGATCTCGGCCCGGCTCATGCCCATCGCGAGTCCGCCGAGGACGACGTTGCGCTCGCCGGTCAGATCGCTCATCAGCGCGGCGTTCACCCCGAGGAGCGAGGGCTGGCCCTGGGTGTGGACGCGGCCCTTCGAGGCGGGCAGCAGACCGGCGATGGCCTTCAGCAGCGTCGACTTCCCCGAGCCGTTGGAGCCGATCAGACCGATCGCCTCGCCTTTGTACGCGGCGAAGCTGACCCCCTTCACGGCGTGCACCTCGCGCACGCCGGGGGACTGCCGCCGCGAGGCGAGCCGGCTGAGGGCCGAGGTGGCGCTGCCCTTTCCGGTGCGGGCGCCGTTGACCTTGTACGTGATGTGGACGTCGTCGACGACGACCGTCGGTACTCCGGGCGAAGTGCTGTCAGCCACGTCCGTAACTCTCCTCGGCCTTCCAGAAGTAGATGAATCCGCCCACACCGCACACCAGGGCCCAGCCCGCGGCGATCGCCCACACGTGCGGGGGCAGCTGTGCGCCGTCGAAGCTGTCGATGAGCGCGAACCGCATCAGGTTGATGAAGACGGCGGCCGGATTGATCTCCAGTGCCAGTTTCACCAGGTGCGGCACCCGGTCGCCCTGGAGCATCGTGCCGATGCTCCACATGACGCCCGACGCGTACATCCAGGTGCGCAGCACGAACGGCGTCAGCTGGGCGATGTCCGGGGTCCGTGCGGCCAGCCGGGCCATCATCATCGAGATGCCGGTGTTGAAGACGGCCTGCAGCGTCAGGGCCGGTACGGCCAGCAGCCAGGAGGGCTGCGGGTACTGGCCGAACGCCAGCAGGATCAGGACCAGCGCGCCCAGCGAGAAGATCAGTTGCTGGAGCTGTTGCAGGGCCAGCGCGATCGGCAGCGAGGCGCGCGGGAAGTGCAGGGCCCGTACGAGCCCGATGTTGCCGCTGATCGCACGGGTGCCCGCGGTGATCGAGCTGCTGGTGAAGGTCCAGATGAAGACGCCGGTGACCAGGAACGGGACGTAGTCCGGGACGCCGTGCTTCGTCTTCATCAGGACGCCGAAGATGAAGTAGTAGACCGTCGCGTTGAGCAGCGGGGTCATGATCTGCCAGATCTGGCCGAGCTTCGCCTGGCTGTACTGGGCGGTGAGCTTGGCGGTGGCGAACGCCGTGATGAAGTGCCGCCGTCCCCAGAGCTGCCGGACGTACTCCGGGAGGGACGGCCTCGCCCCGCTCACGGTCAGCCCGTGCCTAGCGGCGAGGGCGGCGAGCTCTCCCGGTGCGTACACGGGCGGGAGCAGGGGTGGCGGGGCGTCCACCGGGGCTGCCGGGGCTGTTGTCTGGCTCACCACGATCGCTTTCGTCGAGGGGCGGGAACAAACACACAATCGACGGAACGGAACCGTATCGTCGTAACGCAGAGGGTAGGACGTGCTGGCGTCGCAACGCAACCGTTTCGTCGTCACGGACTATGATTCGGGTCATGACCACCGAGCCGGGAAGCCGCCGCCGTGTCCCCGCCGGAGCCGCCGTGCTCCGCGAGGACGTGACCGATGCGATCCGCAGCGCGGTCTTCGAGGAACTGGCCGCGGTCGGCTTCGCCCGGATGTCGATCGAGGGCATCGCCCGGCGCGCGGGCGTCGGCAAGACGGCGGTCTACCGCCGCTGGAAGTCCAAGCTGCACCTGGTCCTGGACCTGGTCTCCGCCGTCGCGGTACAGGGCATGCCCGCCCCGGCCACCGGTTCGCTGTACGGGGACGTCCGCGCCGTGCTCGAACTGGCCGCCTACGCCCTGCGCCACCCGCTGGCCTCCCAGGTCATCCCGGACCTGCTCGTGGAGGCGGCCCGGAACCCGGAGATCTCCGCCACCATCAAGGCCGCCCTGCTCGACCCGCAGCTGGGCATCGCCGCGGTGGTCGTACGGGACGCCGTGGCACGCGGCGAACTGCCACAGGGCAGCGACCCCGAGCGCGCCCTCGACCTGATCGTCGGCCCGCTCTACTGGCGCCTCGCGGTGGTCCGGGGCGAGCTGCCCGCCGGGTATCTGGACGACCTGGCGGCCTCGGCCGTGGCCGCGCTCACCCGCTGACCGCGGGCGGGGCGGGGCGGGCCGGTGACGCGCACCCCGCGTCCCCGCCCGTGGCAGACCCGCTCGGGACCACCGGGCTGGGGCGGGCCCCGTCCCCGGTTGCGCTTCGGACCGGGGTGTGAGTGTGTTTTCAGGAGCTGCCGGTCCATCGGATAGTCTGGTGGACGGGCCGCCCACCGGGCCTCCCGGAGCATGCGCCACACCGTGCTCCCGGGCCGTCCGGGCGAAGCCCCGGGCACTGCCGTCACCGCCGAGGACGAACCCTGGATCGGAGCGGCTCTGCCCACGGGGTGAGCACGGTGCAGGCGTAGTCACGCGTTCGGGACCGTAACCGGTGACCCCCGACCGGTCACACGGTTGAGCCATACGGACAGCCAGGCCCCCGATGAACGGACGTGCTCAACATGCCGCCACGGCTCAGTGTCGTTGTCCCCGTCTACAACGTGGAACTCTTCCTGACGGACTGCCTGAAGTCCCTCGCGGAGCAGACCATGACCGACCTCGAGGTGGTGATGGTCGACGACGGGTCCACCGACGGCAGTGCAGCTCTGGCCGCCGAATTCGCCGCGCAGGACGACCGCTTCAGGCTGGTGAGCCAGAAGAACGGCGGACTGGGGCACGCCCGCAACACCGGTGTCCGCAACTGCGACCCGGAGAGCCGCTACCTCGCCTTCGTCGACAGCGACGACATCATCCCGCCGAACGCGTACGAGCTGCTCGTCGGGGCGCTGGAGGAGACCGGCTCGGACCTCGCGTCCGGCAACGTGCTGCGGCTGCGCGCCGGCGGCAGGCTCCAGCAGTCGCCGATGTTCCGCAAGCCGATGGCGACGACACGGCTGCGCACCCACGTCTCCCGCGACCTGGAGCTCCTCGGAGACCGGATCGCCTGCAACAAGGTCTTCCGCCGCTCCTTCTGGGACAAGCACGAGTTCGCCTTCCCGGTCGGCGCGCTCTACGAGGACATCCCCGTCGTGCTGCCGGCCCACTTCCTGGCCGGCTCCGTCGACATCGTGAAGGACCCCGTCTACCACTGGCGGGACCGGCCGGGCTCGATCACCACCAGCCGGGCCGTCGTCCGCGGCGTCCGCGACCGGGTCGCGCACGTGCAGGGGGTCTCCACCTTCCTGGCGGAGAACCGCCCGGCCGCCGACAAGAACCACTACGAGGCGCACGCCCTCGCCAACGACCTCTGGTACTTCATGGAGGTCCTCCCCGACGGTGACGCGGACTACCGCGAGGCCTTCCTGACGCACTGCAACGCCTTCCTCGACCAGGTCGACCCGTCGGTTCTCGACGGACTCCCGCTGCGGCTGCGCCTGATGTGGTACCTGGTGCGCGAGCACCGCATGGAGGAACTGCTGGCGCTGCTCGCCTACGACAAGCGCGAGCCCGGGGCGTTCGCCGTACGCGGGGTGCGCCGCCGGCAGGCCGGGTACCCGGTGCTGAAGCGGCCGGTGCCGGCCCAGGTGCTGCGCGTCGCCGACCGCGACCTCCCGCTCGCCGCCCGGCTCCGGGACGCGCAGTGGCGGGACGGCAAGCTGCACCTCAAGGGGTACGCCTACATCCGCAACCTGCCCGTCGCCTCGGGCCCCAGCGAGTTCCGGATCGGCTGGCTGCGGGCCGGCCGGCGCAACGTGGTGCCGCTGCGGCTGCGCAGGACCGACGAGCCGGAGGCCACCGCACGCTCCCGCCAGAGCCTGCACGACTACGACCGGGCGGGCTTCGAGGCGGTCGTCGACCCGGCGAAGCTGCGCATCGCCGCCGACGGCACCCCCAAGCAGCTCACCTGGCGCCTGGAGGTCGGCATCGCCAGGAACGGCCTGCTGCGCCGCGCCTTCCCCTCCGTCCGCGAGGCCCCCGTGGCGCCGCCCGTGTTCCGGCCGGACGGCGACCACCGGATCGTCCCCGCCTTCGACGACGACAAGCTGGTGCTGCACGCCGAGCGGATCGACGCCCGGTTCGAGACCCACCGCGCGGGCGACACGTCCGGCACCGTCGTGGTGTCCGGCATGGTCCGTGACCGCCTCGCCAAGGGCTCCCTGCGGCTCGGCCTCACCCACAAGGCCACCGGCACCGCGTTCGACGTCCCGGTCACCGTGGGCGAGGGAACCGAGTCCTCGGCCGCAGGCTGGCTCCGGTTCACCGCCGAGCTCCCGCTCGCGGCCGTCACCGAGGCCCGTCCGGCGGACGACACACCGAAGAACCTCGGGTACAGCGTCCACCTCGTCGGCCCCAAGAACCAGAAGACGCCGATCGACGTGCCGGGCCCCGTGCCGCCCGGCCGCTACGCGGTCGGCGACGGCGCGGACGGCGTACGCCGCGAGCTCGCCTTCGTCACGAGCTCCCGCGGGAACCTGCTGATCAGCGACCGCACCGTGCAGCCGTCCGTCGAGCTGGCGAGCTGGACGGAGGACGGGCGGCTGATCCTTGAGGGCACGTTCCCCGAGGACCCGGAACACCCCGTCGAGCTGGTGGTCCAGAACAGCAGCCACCGCGAGGAGGCGACCTTCCCGGTCAAGTTCGACGGTGACGGTGAAGGCAACGGCGACGGCGGCGGTGACGCGCGGCGCTTCCGGGCCGAACTGCGGCCGGACGCCGTCGAGGGACCCGGCGGCCCGCTCCCGCTGGGTGAGGGCAACTGGTACTTCTTCTTCCGCGAGAAGGGCGCGGGCGACGAGACCGGCGACATCGCGCTGCGCATCCCGGCCTCCGCCTTCCGCACCCTGCCCGCCACCCGCACCCTCTCCGGCCGCGACTACACCATCGAGCGGCGCTTCGGCGACCAGCTCCTGGTCGTCTCCGCCCCGGTGCTCACCGTCTCGGAGCGCGGCCTGCGCGCCAAGAAGCTGCTGAGCGACTCCTACGCCGCACAGCGCACCGCGCCGCTGCGCGAGGCCGTGCTCTACAGCAGCTTCGACGGCCGCCAGTTCTCCGACTCGCCGCGTGCGGTCTACGAGGAACTGGTGCTCAGGGGAGTCGAGCTGGAGCACCTGTGGGTGGTGCGCGACCAGCAGGCCATCATCCCCGCGGGCGCCACCGCCGTGGAGCACGGCTCGGCCGCCTGGCACGACGCGCTGGCCCGCAGCCGGCACATCGTCACCAACACGCAGCTGCCCGAGTGGTTCCTGCGGCGCGAGGACCAGACCGTCGTCCAGACCTGGCACGGCACCCCGCTCAAGCGCATCGGCCTTGAACTCGCGGGCACGATCCAGGCGAACGCCGCGTACATCGCGACGCTCAAGCAGCGCGCCGCGCAGTGGAACTTCCTGGTCTCCCCGAACACCTTCTCCACCCCCGTCCTGCGCCGTTCGTTCGGTTTCGAGGGCGAGGTCCTGGAGTGCGGCTATCCCCGTAACGACATCTTCCACGCCCCCGACCGCACGAAGGTCGCCGAAGCGGTACGGGAGAGGCTCGGGATCCCCAAGGGCAAGCGGGTCGTGCTGTACGCGCCGACCTGGCGCGAGGACCAGCAGCTGGGCGGCGGGCGCTACTCCCTCGGCCTCCAGCTCGACCTGGCCGCGGCCGAACGCGAACTGGGCGCGGACACCGTCCTGCTGGTGCGCCGTCACTACATGGTCACCGACCGCCTCCCGGACAGCGGCACCGGATTCGTCCGCGACGTCTCGCGCTACCCGGACGTCGGCGAGCTGATGCTGATCAGTGACGCGCTGGTCACCGACTACTCCTCGCTGATGTTCGACTTCGCCCAGACCGGCCGTCCGATGCTCTTCCACACCTACGACCTGGAGCACTACCGCGACACGCTGCGCGGGTTCAGCTTCGACTTCGAGGCGCGTGCTCCCGGCCCGCTGATCCCGGGCTCCGACGACCTCATCGCGGCCCTGCGCGACCCGGTCCGGGCCATCGCGGGACACGCGGAAGCGTACGAGGCATTCCGGCGGGACTTCTGCGACCTCGACGACGGCCGTGCGACCGCGCGAGTGGTCGACCGGATGCTGTAGTCCGGATATCCCGCGAAACGTCGCCCAGCGAGGGGCACACGTGCCCGGCCGGTACCCCAACCGGCCGGGCACCGGCGTATAAGGAACCGCTGTGCGACGCGGTGGTGAACAGAAATTGACGCACGGGCCGTGCGAACTGCATGGACCTTTCGAGTGATTCGGTATTCCCGGCGTTTGCGCAGACCCGCAGGGCATTCGACCCGCAAGCTACATAAGTATGTTCATCGGTGCGTCGCATAGCGTCGCGGGGTTGCTACGTTCTGCTTTCATGGGTATCCGAATGTGGTGCGAATCCTGGGACGTGAGACGCGCAAGAGCCGTTGTGCTCGTCGCCGCGGCCGTCGGCCTCCTGACTCGCATGATCATCGCGGCGAATATGCCGGGCCCGGCCGATGTGCGCATCTTCGCGGGGTTCGCCAAGGCGCTCACCGTGTACGGCCCCGTTCGGATCTACGAGCAGCCGCTGCCCGGACTGCCCGTCTACAACCACCCGCCACTGGCCGGCTGGATGCTGCTCGGTCTGAACAGCCTTTCCGAACTCGGAATGTCGTTCGCCACGCTCATCCGGTCACCCGCGTCGATCGCCGATTTCTTCTGCGCACTTCTGGTGTTCGAAATCGTCCGGCGGCGCGCCACCCTGGGCAAGGCCGTGCTGTGCGGCGTCGGAGTGGCCGCCAGCCCGGTGCTGATCGCCACCTCCGGCTACCACGGCAACACCGACGAAGTCGCCATCATGTTCGCCCTGGCCGCCGCCCATCTGCTGGCCGACCGGAAGTCGCCGTTGGCCGCGGGGGTGGCCGCGGCGCTCTCGATCAGCGTCAAGTTCATTCCGGTGGTGGTGGTGCCGGCGCTGTTCGTCGCCGCGCTGCGCGGCGGCCGGCCGGTACTGGTCCGCTTCGCCGCCGGGTTCGGCGCACTGTTCGCCCTGGTGTGGGGGCCGGTCCTGGTGACCGTGCCGCAGCATCTCAAGCAGAACGTCCTGGAGTACGCGGGCGGCAGCTACCGCCTCTGGGGGCTCGTCAGGTTCGCCGACGTCCTCGGGCTGCCGGACTCCGTCATCACCTTCATGCAGGGCGGCGGCCACTTCCTCTTCGTGCTGGTCTGCGTGGCCGCCGGGGTCTGGCTGGCGTGGCTGCGGCCCGCGCAACTGCCCGGGGTCGTCGGCGTCACGCTGGGCCTGCTGCTGCTCCTGTCCACCGCCTCCGGTCTGCAGTACCTGACCTGGGGGGCCGCCGGAACGTTCGTTCTCGGGTTCTGGGAAGGGCTCGCGTACAGCTGTGTGGTGGGGCTGACGGCCATTCTCGGCTACAGCGGAAGCTCCGCCGTGCGCTGGAGCGAGCCGGTGATGTACGTGGGCGCCGCCGGATGGATCGTCCTCGCGGCCGGCCTCGCCACCGGCGTCCGCCGGATCCTCGCCACTCGGCCGGACACACCCGCGAAGACCCCCGCCGGGCGGGCGCCGCTCTCCGCTCCGCGTACCTCGCAGCCTTCCGGATCCACCGTCAACTGATCGCGGACACCGGCGCCGTACCCACCACCGTCCGTTCCCGACCCCAGCACCGAGCGCAACTGGAGAACGCCCCGTGAAGGAAAGCCCGAGCCCCAGGATCGGCATCCTGGTGGTCGCGTACAACGCGGAGACAACGCTGGAGAAGACCCTCGACCGTATTCCGGAGGATTTCCGGTCCCGGATCGACGAGATCCTCATTCTCGACGACGCGAGTCATGACGCGACCTTCACCGCCGGCTGCCGATGGTCCCAGGCGGAGGGAATGCCGCGGACCGTGGTGATGCGGCACACCAAGAATCTTGGATACGGCGGAAACCAGAAGGCCGGATACGCGCTGGCAGCCGCGCACGGACTGGACATCATCGTGCTGCTGCACGGCGACGGACAGTACGCCCCGGAACTGATCCCCGACATGGTCGCCCCGATCGAACGCGGCGAATGCGAGGCGGTGTTCGGGTCGCGGATGATGAAATCCGGCAACGCCCTCAAGGGCGGTATGCCGCTCTACAAATGGCTGGGCAACCGCATTCTCACCCGGCTGGAGAACGGCCTGCTCGGTTCGCGGCTGACCGAATTCCACTCCGGATACCGTGCCTACAGCGTCGAGGCGCTGAAGCGGCTGCCGATCGACCGGAACACCGACGCCTTCGACTTCGACACCCAGATCATCGTCCAGCTGCTCAACGCGGGAATGCGGATCGAGGAGATCCCGGTGCCCACGTACTACGGCGACGAGATCTGCTACGTCAACGGCATGAAGTACGCGAAGGACGTCATCAAGGACGTCCTCGAATACCGCCTGGCGGTCAAGGGGTTCGGCACCTGCGCCTGGATTCCCAAGCCCGTCGAGTACGCCTTCAAGGAGGGCGACGGCTCCTCGCACGCGGTCATCCTGGAGAAGATGCGGAAGCTGCCGCCCGGCCGGGTCCTGGACCTCGGCTGTTCCGGCGGTCTGTTCGCGGAGCGGCTGGAGGCACTCGGCCACGAGGTGACCGGTGTGGACTTCGTCGAGGTGCCCGGAGTGCGCGAGAAGTGCACGTACTTCCACCTGGCCAACCTGGAGGAGGGCCTGCCGGTCGAGATCGGCGTCGACTTCGACTACGTCGTCGCCGGGGACGTCATCGAGCATCTCTCCCGACCCGAGCGGGTGCTCACCGAGGTCGCCACCGTGCTCCGGCCCGGTGGCCGGGTGTTGCTGTCCGTACCGAACTTCAGCCACTGGTACTCACGGCTGCGGGTCGCGCTCGGCGCCTTCGACTACGACCGCCGCGGCATCCTCGACGAGACGCATCTGCGGTTCTTCACCCGGGCCAGTCTGCGCCGTACGGTCCGCAACGCGGGCTACGACGTCCTGGACATCGCCTCGACGGGGGCGCCGTTCTGGTCGCTGCTCGGGCGCGGCCCGCTCGCCGCGGTACTCGGCGGGCTGTCGAGGCTGCTGACCCGGATCCGGCCGACCCTGTTCGGCTATCAGCACGTCGCACTGCTCACCCCGCATGCGGCCGAGACGATCATCGCTGGAGAGCACGTCGATGTACAGGACATCCTCAACCGACAGTACGTCCCTGCCGGCCGGGTCGGCGTCTGAGGCGACCGCCCACGAACCCACCGCCGCCCCCGCGTCCGGGACCCCGGCCGCCGCAGTCAGGAGCCAGGTCTTGACCCTTCCCAGTCTGATGCTGCTGCTGTTCGCCGTGTTCTCGTCCGCGGGCGGCCAGATCATGCTCAAACACGGGATGAAGGGTGCCGCGGCCACCGCCGGGGA
Source organism: Streptomyces brevispora (assembly GCF_007829885.1). Classification (NCBI taxonomy): domain Bacteria; kingdom Bacillati; phylum Actinomycetota; class Actinomycetes; order Kitasatosporales; family Streptomycetaceae; genus Streptomyces; species Streptomyces brevispora. The sequence continues at coordinate 2,053,364 of NZ_VIWW01000001.1, read as the reverse complement.
GCACGGCGGCTCCGTGGCCCTGCGGGCCGCCACCAGCCCCTGGGTGGTGATCGGCCTGGTGATCTTCGCGGTCTCCGCCGTCGCCTGGATGTCGACCCTGGCCAAGGTGCCGCTCTCCATCGCCTACCCGTTCAACGCCCTCGGCTATCTGCTGATCGTGCTGGCCGGGGCGACCGTGCTGCACGAGCGGACCTCGATGTGGACCTGGGGCGGTTCGCTGCTCGTGGTCGTCGGCCTCGTCACGGTCATGGCGGGCCAGCAACGCTGAGCCCGTACAGGCCGAAGGGCCCGTCACCGGAACGTTCCGGTGACGGGCCCTTCGCCCTGCGCGGGTGGGTCAGACGGTCTCGCCCGCCGGGGGCTCCTCGCCCAGCAGGACCCGGCGCACCACGCGCTCTGCGGCGCGGCCGTCGTCGTACGGGCAGAACCTGGCGCGGAAGGCCTTGAGCAGGGCCTCGTTCGCGGGGCTGTCCCAGCTGCCGTCGGTGAACGCCCGCGCCAGCTCGTCCGTGGTCGTCGCGACGGCGCCCGGGGTCTCGCCGGGCTTGCCGGACAGCAGGTCGAAGACGACGCCGCGGACCGTGCGGTACGTCTCCCAGTCCGGGGCGTGCACCACGATCGGGCGGTTCAGGTGGGCGTAGTCGAACATCACCGACGAGTAGTCCGTGATCAGCGCGTCGGCGGCCAGGCAGAGGTCCTCGATCCGCGGGTGGTCGCTGACGTCGATGATCGACGGGTTCTCGGGGAGTCCGGCGCCGCCGTAGAAGTAGTGCGCGCGCACCATGACCACGGTGTCCGGGCCCACGGTCTCGCAGAACCGCGCCAGGTCGAGGCGGCTGGTGAAGCCGGCCTCGTAGTCGCGGTGGGTCGGCGCGTACAGCAGGGCGCGCTGACCGGGACGGATGCCGAGCCCCTCGCGGATCTTGTCGATCTGCTCCTGCGTCGCCGTCGCGAAGACGTCGTTGCGGGGGTAGCCCGTCTCCAGCGAGCGCGCGGCACTCGGGTAGGCGCGGGACCACACCTCGGTGGAGTGCGGGTTGGCGGAGACGCTCCAGTCCCACCGGTCGACCCGCTTGAGCAGCCGGTCGAAGTTGAGCCCCTGCGCGGCGGCCGGATAGCTCTGCTGATCCATGCCCATGATCTTCAGCGGGGTGCCGTGGTGGGTCATCACATGGATCTGACCGGGGCGCTTGACCAGGTGGTCGGCGAAGTTGACGTTGTTGAAGAAGTACGTGGCACGGGCCAGCACCGACCAGTAGCGGCGGGTGCCGGGCACCACGTAGTCGATGCCCTTGGGCAGCGAGGCCACCTGGTTCTTCGACACCACCCAGACCCCGTGCACATCGGGGGCCAGCTCCTGGGCCTTGCGGTAGATCGCCTCGGGGTTGCAGCTCACGCCGCGGTTCCAGTAGGCCGCGTAGACGGCGAGCTTGGGGTCCAGCGGAAGCTTGCGCTGCGCCTTGTAGTAGCGCGCGGTGAACGACTTCTTCGCCTTCGCGCGCGCCGTGCCGGGGGCCGTGCGCAGGCTCCGACGGGTGGCGAGAGCGGTGTCGAGGGCGCCGAGCGCGGCGTACTTCCCGCCGCCCATCAGCTGCGGCCGAAGCCCCTTCGCGCCGCCCGGGAACGTGAAGCCGTCGGGGCGGTGGGCGCTGTGGAACGAGGCGACGGCGGTGACGTACTGCCTGCGGCGCTTCGTCACCGAGGGGTAGGCGGACAGCAGTTCCTGGACGGCGCGGTCGAAGAGCAGCCCGCGTACGGGGCTCAGGGACGGGCGCGCCTCGACGAACGTCATCAGGTCCGCGTACGCGTCGACCAGCTCCAGCGGGGTCGAGCCGGTCGTCGGCTCCGCCTCGTCCGCGAGACCGGGCAGGTAGCGCTGCTGGCGGTGCTCGACACAGGCGGTGCCCAGCGTGGCGACGGCACCGGCGACGGCGAGCGTCTTGAGCGCGTACATGCGCTCACCGTGCGGGCCGGGGCCGAAGGCCAGGCCCTCGCTCTCGGCGAGGGTGCGGCGGACCGCGCGGTTCCAGGACACCGGCGCGATGTCGAGGAGACCGGGGCGCCCGGCGAGGGTGTGCGGGCCCGCGGGCATGCCGCTCAGCAACTCCAGCGACCGGGTCGCCCGGGTCTTGCCGCGGAACGGGCGCTTGCGGTGGCCGAACACCAGCACATCGGGATCACCGGCGGAGTCCAGCCGGTCCGCGATGTCCTGCAGCGCGCCCGGCAGGTGGATGTAGTGGCCCTCCAGGAAGAGGAGGTAGTCCCCGGTGGCACGCTCGGCCCCGGCGTTGCGCCGGCCGTGGGCTCCCGAGCCCTCGGGCAGGTGGATGGCCTGGACCCGGCTGTCGCGTGCGGCGAACTCGTCCAGCAGCAGTCCCGAACCGTCCGGAGCGCCGTCATCCACACCGATCACCTCGATGTCCGTGAACGACTGCGAGAGCACCGACTCCAGGCACTCGCGCAGACTTCCTCGGGCGCGGCGGACGGGGATGATGACACTCAGCCGGGGCATACAGACTCTTTCTCGGACTGTGCGTACTGGGGCGCACACAGATTACTGCGGAGCGCTCAGCAGGACGGGCACGGGACTGGCAGGGGTGCGACGGTCGGGAGGCAGGTGGGTCGGGCCCCGGTGGGGCGGCCGGTCGGCCGAGGCCATCCGGTCCCTGGGCGTGGACGCGGTGATTCCGGTTGGAACCGGGTAGACGCAACACTCTGCCGTCGATATGGGGCGACCGCGCGGCTGATGAGGGCCCCACTTATCATACTACCCACGCACTTAAGTGAACCTTGGGCATCCTGAGGACATGCGGGGCCGTGGTATGCCGGGCGCGCGGACGGGGCAGTCCATGGGTGACCCGCCGGACTGCCCCGCGTTGACGTACCCGGAATATGAGGCGTGGATCACGCCCGGGTGGCTACTTGACCGCGCCCGCCATGACGCCGGAGACGAACTGGCGCTGGAAGGCGAAGAACACCGCGAGCGGTATCACCATCGACACGAAGGCACCGGGCGCCAGCACGTCGATGTTGTTGCCGAACTGCCGTACCTGCTGCTGGAGCGCGACCGTGATCGGCGGGGATCCGGAGTCCGCGAAGATCAGCGCGACCAGCATGTCGTTCCACACCCAGAGGAACTGGAAGATCCCCAGCGAGGCGATCGCGGGACCGCCCAGCGGCATCACGACCCGGGTGAAGAGCCGGATCTCGCCCGCCCCGTCCAGCCGCGCCGCCTCCAGCAACTCCCGCGGGATCTCCGCGAAGAAGTTGCGCAGCAGGAAGATCGCGAAGGGCAGGCCGAAGGCGGTGTGGAAGATGATCACGCCGAAGGTCGTCTCGAAGATGCCGACCGCCCCGAAGAGCTTCGAGACCGGGATCAGCGCGACCTGCACCGGGACCACCAGGAGCCCCACCACCAGCAGGAACCACCAGTCGCGGCCCGGGAACTCCATCCAGGCGAAGGCGTATCCGGCGAGCGAGCCGATCACCACGACCAGGACCGTCGACGGGACGGTGATCATGATGGTGCTGAACAGCGAATCGGTGATCGTCGAATTGTCCAGCAGCCGCGAGTAGTTGTCGAAGGTCAGCTGGGACGGGACGGTGAAGATCTTCCACCAGCCGGTCGCCGCGATCTGGTCCGCGCTGCGCAGCGAGGACAGCAGGAGCCCGATGGTGGGCATCAGCCAGAACAGGGCCACCAGGATCAGGACGACCCGCATCACGCCGCCGGCGGCCCCTGCCGCGATCCGGGCGCCGAGCGACCGCCCGGGCTTCGCCGTGCCGGTGCCCGGGGCGTCGCCCGCCGCGGCGGGCGGGGCCGTGGTCGAGGGTGTCGTCATCGGCGCCCCTCCTTCCGTATCCGCCTGATGTTGATGAGCATCACCGGGAGCACCAGCAGCAGCAGGAGCACGGCGATGGCGCTGCCGATCCCCAGGTCCGCGTCCGTGCCGAACGAGGACCGGTAGAGCTGGAGCGCCAGCACGTTCGCGTCGTCCTGCGAGGAGCCCGGCGCGATGATGAAGACCAGGTCGAAGACCTTCAGCACGTTGATCATCAGCGTCACCAGCACCACCGCGAGGACCGGGGCGAGCATCGGCACCGTGATTCGGCGGAACACCTGCCACTCGTTGGCCCCGTCCACCCGGGCGGCTTCGAGGAGTTCGCGCGGCAGACCCGCCAGGCCGGCCGCGATCAGCACCATGGCGAAGCCCGCCCACATCCAGACGTAGCTGCCGATGATCCCGGGTGTCACGAGCGTCGGCCCGAGCCAGTCGACCCCGTTGTACGGCTCCTTGAAGTTGGATGCCGGGAGCCTCAGTTCGGCGCCGTCCGCCGAGGCGGGCAGGGTGAACGTACCGTCGGCGCCCGCGGTGGCCGAGGCGACCACCTTGCCGTCCTTGACGGCCTCGACCTTGATGCCCTTGAGCCCGAACTCCTTGGGGTCGATGACGTTGGGCTTGCCGCCGCCGCCCTGGGTGAAGTCCAGCCAGGCGGTGCCGGTGATCTTCCCGTCGTTCACCGTCTCCGGCGTCCGTGCGGGCTTCGCGTCGCCGGGCATCTTCGCGGGCGCCACTCCGACCAGGGGCAGTTGGACCGGCGCCCCGGCCCGGACCGGCACCTTGGTCACGAAGGACCCGCCGCCGGCCGCCTTCAGCGGATGGACGGGCAGCGGATGCGCCTTGGGGAAGCCCGCCGATTCGGCGAACGTGTCGTGCACGCCCACCCATACGGCGTTCGCGACCCCGCGCTCCGGCGCCTGGTCGTACACCAGCCGGAAGATGATGCCCGCGGCGAGCATCGAGATCGCCATCGGCATGAAGACGATCAGCTTGAACGCCGTGCCCCAGCGGATCCGTTCGGTCAGCACCGCGAAGATCAGGCCGAGGGCGGTGGAGACGGTCGGCGCGAAGACGACCCAGATCGCGTTGTTCTTGACCGCCGTACGGATGGTGTCGTCCGTGAACAGCGCCTTGTAGTTGTCGAATCCGGCGAATCCGGTGCCCGCCTGGTCGAAGAACGACCGGTAGACGGAGTACACGATCGGATACACCACGAGCGCGCCGAGCAGCACCAGCGCGGGCAGCAGGAAGAGCGCCGCGATGACCCTGCGGGTGCCGGTCACGCTCTTGTGGCTGCGCACCTTACGGGTGGGCGGCTGCCCGGACTCGGGCTGCCTGGGGGCGGGTACCGAGGTCCCGCCGCGGGGTCGGGTGTCGGCGGGGGGCGCCTCGTCGGCGCCCCCCGCTGCGGCTGTCGTCATTCCGTCAGCTCTTGTACGCCTTGGCCGCGTCGGACTCCAGTTTGGCCTGGGTCCCCGCGATGTCCTTCGGGTTCTTCAGGAAGTCCTGCAGGCTCTTCCACTCACCCTTGCCGGGCGTCCCGCCGAACGACTGCGGGGCCTGGTCGGACATGTCGAACCGGACGGCGTCACCGGCCGCGACCAGCGCCTTCGCCATCGTGCGCTGCACCTCGTTGGGGTACGCGGCTGCGTCCAGGGCCTTGTTGGGCGAGATGAACCCGCCCTGCTCGGCCCAGATCTTCGCGGCGTCGGTGGAGGCCAGCCAGGTCAGCAGGGCCTGGGCGCCCTTGCTGTCCTTCAGCGCCACCGCCGCGTCTCCGCCGGTCACCACGGGCGACTCGGCGCCGACCGCGGGGAACGGGAAGACCTTGGCGTCCGTGCCGATCTTGGCCTTGGTCTGCGCGATGTTGACGCCGACGAAGTCGCCCTCGTAGACCATCGCGCCCTTGGGCTGGTCACCACCGGTGAACGTCTGGGTGACCGAGGCCGGGAACTCCGTCTGGAGCGCGCCGTCGGCGCCGCCCGCGATCAGGGAGGGCTTCCCGAAGAGCTGCGCGAGCGTGGTCAGCGCGTCCTTGACGGACGGGTCCGTCCACTTGATCTTGTGCTGGGCCAGCTGGTCGTACTTCTCGGGGCCCGCCTGGGAGAGATAGATGTTCTCGAACCAGTCGGTGAGCGTCCAGCCGTCCGCGCCGGCGACCGAGACCGGGGTGACGCCCGAGGCGGACACCGTCTCGGCGGTCGCCAGGAAGTCCTTCCAGGTCTTCGGCTCGGATGCCCCCGCGTTCTCGAACGCCTTGGCGTTGTACCAGATCAGAGACTTGTTGGCGGCCTTGAAGTACACGCCGTACTGGGTGCCGTCCACCGTGCCCAGGTCCTGCCAGACCTTGGAGTAGTTCTTGGTGAGCTGGGCCTTCGCCTCGGCGCCGACCGGCTTCGCCCACTTCTTCGCGACGGCCTGCTGGATCGCGCCGACCTGCGGGATCATCGCGACGTCCGGCGGCTGGCCGCCCGCGATCTTCGTACCGAGGAAGTTGACGATCGGGTCCTGCGCCGGGACGAAGGTGACCGTCGCCCCCGTGCGCTTCTCGAACTCCTTGAGCACCTTGACGAAGTTGGCCTGTTCCGGGCCGGTCCAGACCGCCGCGACGGAGATCTTCTCGCCGTTCAGTTTCGGTAGAACGACGCTCGACGCGTTGTTCTTGCTCCCCTCGGAGCCGCCCCCGTCGGTCTTGCCCTTCCCGCCGTCACCGTCGTCGCCGCAGCCGGTGAGGGCCAGCGCGCCGATGGCTGTGAACACCATGGCGGCCCTGCGAATCCGAAGCGTTGTGCGCATTCCCTGCCCCGTCTCTCATGTGCGCGTGCACTGACCGGCGCCGGCCGGACTCCCGACGGTTCCGGTCAGTCACCACGTGGTCGTGTGCGCACAGTCCTACGCCCGGCATCCTGGTGCCGCAATACCAACCTTGCGCTCAACTCCAAGATCGTGATGGGCTCGTGACGTCACGTCAACGGCGGTATCCGGAGATTGGGGGACGAGAGCCCACTTGGGGCCGGGGCCGTCGTCCTCAGGGGTGAGCGGGCGCGAGCGGTGCCAGCGGCACGGCGTTCACCGAACGCGCCGCGCGCTCCAACGCACTGGCCAGCAGGGCCAGATCCGTCGGCCCGTTGCCCAGCTCGCGCAACGGGCGGCGGGTGGGCGGATCGCCCATCCGCTCCCATTCCAGTGGTACGACGGTGGGCCGCAGCGTCGCCGTACGCGGAATGCGGCCCGTGACCCGGCCGCCCTGGAACGGTGTCACCCGCCCGTCCGGATGCCCCAGCCGTCCGCGGCCCGGCGCCGGGGCGTCCGGTGAGGGCGGGACGGCGGGCGGATCGAGCACGACCCGCAGCCGGGCCCCGTGGGCCAGGTCGGTGTCCTCCGTGCGGTCCGGGCGGGCGGACGTCGCGACCAGGTGGATGCCGAGCCGGCCGCCTTCCCTGGCCACGGCCTCCAGCGCCCGTACGACCGAACCGGCGGCCGGCCGGCCCGGACTGCCGAGCGCCGGGGCGATCAGCGCGTCGAAGTCGTCCACGAGCACGACGAGCCGGGGCAGCGGTGTGGGTCCCGGCTCCGGCGGCCGGGCCGCGGTGGGCCGCAGGTGCAGCGTGCCGCTCATCTGGGACTCCACGTCACCGCGCTGCTCGAACGCGCTCGGCGGCCGCTGACCGGCCACCCGGCGCGCCATCTCGGGCCTGCTGTGCCACTCGGCGAAGTCGAGCCCGCCGAGGAGTTCGGCCCGCCGCTTCACCTCGGCGCCCAGTGCCTGGGCGAACTCGCGCATCCTGACCGGGTCGGAGGCCACCAAGTGCGTGAACACATGCGGGAGTTCGGTACAGGGGCGCAAGCTCTCGCCACGCTCGCCCCCCGCGCCGTCGACCAGCAGGATGCCGAGCCTGTCCGGCCTGGCGGCGGCCGCCAACGACGCGGCGACGGCCCTCAGCAGCTCGGTACGTCCGCTGCCGCCCGGTCCCTCGATGAGCAGGTGCGGCCCCTCGTCGGCGAGATCCACGCTCACCGGTCCCCGGGGCCCGGCCCCGAGCACCACGACGGGCCGCCCGGCGAAGGCGCCCCCGTCGGCGGAGGCCGCCGGGACACCCGCCGCCGCGCGGGGACCGGTGCCCGCGGCCGCGCCGCCCGGTCCGGACCCGGCGCCGCGTGCGGCGATCCGGGGAGCGTCGCTCTGACGCGGCCCGCTGACCCGGTTCGAGGAGCGCCCCGACCCGGCGGGGCGCAGGCTGTCGGCGTCCCGCACGTCCGCGGACCCGTCCCGGCCGGGGGCGGCGGAGCCGGACAGGGTGCGCGAACTCGGCCGGTCCCCGGGCCCCCCGTCGTACCGCTGCCCGCCCACACGGGGGTAGGGGGTGCGGCCGGATGCGGGGGCGGGGGTGTCGGTGCGGTCGGGGTACGGGGTGCGGCCCGAGTCGGTGCGGTCGGGGTACGGCGTGCGGCCCGAGCCTGTGCGGTCGGGATACGGGGTACGGCCGGAATCTGCGCGGTCGTACGGGTCGGTGCGGTCGGGGTACGGGGTGCGGCTGGAACCCGTGGCGTCGGGGTAAGGCGTGCGGCCCGAGCCCGGCCCGTCGTACGTTTCGCCACGGCCGGAGGCGCCGCGCGGAACGCCCGGGTGGGTCTCGTTCGCGCCGCCGCGACCGCCGAAGGCGCCCGGATGCGGCGTGCGTCCCGACCCGGGGGCATCCGTGCCCCGGCCGGCGGGCGGGCGGGGGGATTCGCTGCTCGTGCGCTGGGCGCCCACCCGGGGACCCGCACCACTGGTGCGGCCCGCGCCGCGGGTGCCGTCGCCCGTGCCGCCCGTCCAGGTGCCCGAGCCGCGGACCGTCGCGCCCGGCTGGTCGTCCGCCGTCGAGGCCCAGCGGGCCATCAGGGAGGCCGGGGTGGCGCGGGCCAGACCCAGCTCGTCCAGGAGGCGGGCCGAGGGCGGGAGCGCCACCGCCGCCGGGCGGCCCGGCAGCGCGGCCGAGCCCTCCGCGCGCAGCGGGGCCAGCGCCCTTGCGAATCGTTCCGCCCAGTGCGCCGACACCGCGTCCACCGCGGCGACCGTGCCGTGGCCGGCCGCCCGGCCGTTCGACGTGCGCAGCAGCCGCAGGGCCGTCGCCACATCGCCGCTGAGCATCGCCACGGCTCCGCACTCCCGGAAGGCGATCGAGGCATGGCACGCCGCCTCGTACGTCGCGGCGACCGGTGAGGTGGGGGTGGCGGCCGGGGTCTCGGCCAGACAGATCAGATGGATGCCCGCCGCCGCGCCCGCCGCGGCCAGCCGGGCGGTGTTCTCGCGCAGCACCGCGGAGCCGGGATCGCCGTCCACGACGACCACGGTGAACGGGCCCTCGTGGTGCCGGGCGGCCTCCGCGACCGTGGCGCGGTCCAGACTCGCCCAGCCGGGCCCCAACGGCCCGTCGTCCAGCCGGCGCACCAGTTCCGTGGTCCGGGCGACGGCCTGCTCGCGGTCGTACGCGAGCAGCAGCCGGCAGTCCTGGCCGTGCATCGGCCGCAGATGCGGCAGCCAGCCGAGCCAGGCCCACTCGCGCCTGCGCTCGTCCATCCCGCGGGCCCGGTCCGTGCTGATCAGCACGATCTCCAGATCGGCGGGGGAGTGCAGGGCGGCCAGCTGCGCCACCGCCGAGCGGGCGAGGCCGGTCAGCCGGTCCCGCGGCCCGGCGAGCCCCAGCGAACCCGCCTCCCGCAGCCCCACGGTCACCGGCACGGCGGGCAGCTCGGCCCGGTCGGTCGTGCCCAGCCGGACCACCAGCGCCTCCGGGTGCGCGGTGTCGCGCTCCCACAGCCGGGGGCCCGGTCCGAGCGCGGTCAGCAGTACGGACGCCGGATCGGGCCAGGTGCCCTCCGGAGCCGTGGGCGGCGCCGTGAAGGCGGCGGGGGCCGTCACCGGCGCGGCCGTCTCGTCAGGAGCGCTCTCATGCACCGCGTCGCCCTTGCCGCCCGCGAGCCGGCGGGCCCAGGCACCTATGCCCCGGCGGGGCGGTTCCTCGTCCGGGTAGCGGCCGGGGAGCCCGGAGCCGGACCGGGGCCGGGCCACGGTGTGCCCGCCCAAGTCGTCGTCCCCGTCCCCGCGCTCGTGGTCGTGGAAGTCCGGTTCCTCGTGGGTCCCCGCGCCGGGGTGCGCGGCCGCGCCGTACGCGTGCGCCGAGCTGTCCCGGTAACCGTGCTCCGGGGCCGCTTCGGGCTGCGCCCTGGCCACCCGCAGGTGCCCCTCGCCGTCCGGTGCCGTCCCCAGCGTCGGCGTACGCGCCCCCGAGGTCAGCCGGAGCGTCGACTCGCCGAGCCGCAGCAGCGCACCGGGCCTGAGCCGGACCGGACGGTCGCGGACCTCCGTGCCGTCCAGCGAGGTGCCGTTGGTGGAGCCCAGGTCGGCCACCGCTACCCGGCCGTCGTCGGAGACCGTCACCGCGCAGTGCAGCCGCGAGACATCCGGGTCGTCGAGCGGGACGTCGGCGTCCGCCGAGCGGCCGATCCGGATCTGGCCGCCGTGCAGCAGATGGACCCCGCCCGCGTCCGGTCCGGCGATCACGTGCAGCTGCGCCGGAACGGCGTCGTCCGTCGTCTCGTCCTCGCCCGGGACCTGGAGCGAGAGCACCGCCCCGTCGACCAGAGGAGGCTCACCGAGCGCGCTGCGCTGTGCGTCGAGCCGCTCCCGCCCGGCGAACAGCACCACCGCACCGCTGCCGAGGGAGCCGTCGGGCCCGGAGACGGCCGCGGCCAGATTGGACGCCACGGTGGCCAGCGCCGTCCCCGCCGGGGCGGTGACCAGCACATCGCAGGCGCGCGCCGGGGTCTGGCCGCTGCGCGGCGCGAGGACGGTCAGCCGGATCTGCATCGCCGTCAGCGGTCCCTTCTGCGCGGGTGCCCGGCAGGGGAAACGCCCTGTGATTCCCCCCACCCGGCACGGACGCGTCGTCCGGTACAGGTTCGTCACGTACCACGGGGCTCCCAACCCCACAGTTCCGTGCTGGAGGCATCCTCGCACCTGCCACTGGCAACACGCCCGGGGGCCACCGGTAAGTGATCTTGAAAGGTCTGCTGTGCGCCCAAAAGTGCCTGCTTGGCCCGTTCGTCGGAGCGGCGGATGCGGTCCGGACCGGCGCCCGGAGCCGTTGCGTACACCTTTGTGCGGCAACCATCCGACCGGAGGGAGCGTCTTCCTCCGCAACCGGTGCGCCAGGGGCTGGGAGACCGGGCCCCTCCAGGAATTCCGGACAAAGCGGCAACCGGCCGGACCCGGTCGCCCACCGCCGGACAGGCTCTAGAGTGGGCCGGAACTTCCGGAGTCATCCGGGGGACCGCAAGCACCACGATCAGCAGGGAGCGCATGACGTGCGGCCGGTAGGCAGCAAGTACCTGCTCGAGGAGCCGCTGGGACGCGGCGCCACGGGCACCGTCTGGCGCGCCCGCCAGCGTGAGGCCGCGGGAGCCGAGGCGGCCGTCGCCGGCCAGCCCGGCGAGACCGTCGCGATCAAGGTGCTCAAGGAGGAGCTCGCCAACGACGCGGATGTCGTGATGCGGTTCCTGCGCGAGCGCTCCGTGCTGCTGCGGCTGACCCACGAGAACATCGTGCGCACCCGGGACCTGGTCGTGGAGGGCGATCTCCTCGCCCTGGTGATGGACCTGGTCGACGGCCCGGATCTGCACCGCTACCTCCGCGACAACGGCCCGCTCACCCCGGTCGCCGCCTCGCTGCTCACCGCGCAGATCGCGGACGCGCTCGCCGCCAGTCACGCCGACGGCGTCGTCCACCGCGACCTGAAGCCCGCCAACGTGCTGCTCTCCGAGCGCGACGGCGCGATGCACCCGATGCTCACCGACTTCGGCATCGCCCGGCTCGCGGACTCCCCGGGGCTGACCCGGACACACGAGTTCGTCGGCACGCCGGCCTATGTGGCGCCCGAGTCGGCCGAGGGCCGCCCGCAGACCTCCGCCGTCGACATCTACGGCGCCGGAATCCTGCTGTACGAGCTGCTCACCGGCCGTCCGCCGTTCGCCGGCGGCACCGCGCTCGAAGTCCTGCACCGGCACCTCAGCGAGGAGCCCCGCCGCCCCAGCACCGTTCCGGCGCCGCTGTGGACCGTCATCGAGCGCTGCCTGAGCAAGGACCCGGACCGGCGGCCCAGTGCCGAGAACCTGGCCCGCGCGCTGCGTACCGTCGCCGCCGGCATCGGCGTGCACGCGAACGCCGCGCAGATCGAGGCCGCCGACGGGGTGGCCGCCCTGCTCGCACCGGACCCGGCGCCGACGGCCGTCCCCCAGACGCCCGGAGCGGCGGACCCGACGCAGGTGCTGCCGAGCAACGCCGCCTCGTACGACCCGAACGCCTATGACCCCAACGCGGCCACCAGCGTCATGCAGCAGAGCGCCGGACAGGGCGGCGGTCACGCCGACCCGACCGCGGTCCTGCCGCCGGTCCCGCCGCAGCCCGAGGGGGCCCCGCAGGCCGACGGCCCGCACCCCTGGCAGTCCCAGCTCCAGGCCGCCCGCGACCGCAACGACCAGACACAGGTCCAGTACCTCGACCCGAGCCAGGACCCGCTGCGCCGTCGCCCCCAGCGTCAGCCGCAGCCCCAGCAGCCCCAGCAGCCGCACCGGCAGCAGCCGCACCGGCAGCAGCCGTACCCGCCACAGAACCGGCAGCAGCAGCCTCAGCAGCACCAGTACCAGCCTCAGCAGCAGTACCAGGGCCAGCCCCAGCAACAGCAGTACCAACAACAGCAACAGCAGTACCAGCCGCAGCAGCGCCAGCAGTACGCGCCGCCGCAGCAGCCCCAGCAGCCTCAGCAGCCCGCTCAGCGCCCGCCCCGCGAGCCCCGGCAGCGCAGCGCCAACCCGATGAAGATCCCCGGCCTCGGCTGCCTGAAGGGCTGCTTCTTCACGCTGGTCCTCCTCGTCGTCGCGAGCTGGCTGATCTGGGAGCTCACCCCGCTGAAGGGCTGGATCGGCCAGGGCGAGAGCTACTGGCAGGCGATCAGCCACGCCGCCGGTACGGTCACCGACTGGATCTCGAAACTGGGCAGCAGCGGCGGCAACTGACAGGACGGGCGCCGCCGGTCCAGCCGGACGCCCGTCAACTCTGTAGCTATATCGACTTCCGCGGGCCAATTCCACGGCAATTCGTACGCAGAAGTGAAGGTTGGTGCCATCCAGGGCACGCAACCCCCCGATCGCCGCGTAGCTTTGTCGACCGGGGGTTGTTGCGCGAAGGCCCAATCGCCAGCCGCTGAGGGAGCAGTCTTGGCACGGAATATCGGCAGCCGGTACACCGCCCACCAGATCCTGGGGCGCGGCAGCGCCGGCACGGTGTGGCTCGGCGACGGACCCGAGGGGCCCGTCGCGATCAAACTGCTCCGCGAGGACCTCGCGTCCGACCAGGAACTCGTGGGCCGGTTCGTCCAGGAGCGCACCGCGCTGCTCGGACTCGACCATCCGCACATCGTCGCCGTCCGCGACCTCGTGGTGGACGGCAACGACCTGGCCCTGGTCATGAACCTGGTCCGCGGCACGGATCTGCGCACCCGGCTCGACCGCGAGCGCAGGCTGGCGCCGGAGGCCGCCGTCGCGATAGTCGCGGACGTCGCGGACGGACTCGCCGCGGCGCACGCCGCCGGGGTGGTCCACCGCGACGTCAAGCCGGAGAACATCCTGCTCGACATGGAGGGCCCGCTCGGGCCCGGCAACTCCCACCCCGCGCTGCTCACCGACTTCGGTGTGGCCAAGCTGATCGACACCCCGCGCCGCACCAAGGCCACCAAGATCATCGGAACGCCGGACTACCTGGCCCCCGAGATCGTCGAGGGCCTCCCGCCGCGCGCGGCCGTCGACATCTACGCCCTCGCGACGGTGCTGTACGAGCTCCTCGCGGGCTTCACGCCCTTCGGCGGCGGCCACCCCGGCGCGGTCCTGCGCCGCCATGTCACCGAGACGGTCGTCCCGCTCCCCGGCATCCCCGAGGAGCTCTGGCAGTTGCTGGTCCAGTGCCTGGCCAAGGCCCCCGCGTCCCGGCTGCGCGCCTCCGAACTGGCGGCCCGGCTGCGTGAGCAGCTCCCGCAGCTGGCCGGCATCCCGCCGCTGGACGTGGACGAGCCGGACGGCGAGCCGGAGCCCCAGCCGCACGGGCAGGCCTACGACGAGCAGCAGTACACCCCGGCGGCCGAGGAGCCCCGCCGCCGCGGCGCGGTCCCGCTGGTCCCCGGCTCGTCCCCCGACTCCAACCGCGACACCCACACGAGCATGCGCGTCCCGGCCCCCGACGAGCTGTCCGGCGGTCCCCGGGGCACCGCCCGCGCCCCGCGCGCCCCCGGCCGGCCCCGCCCCGGCTCGGCGCGCAACAAGTCGGCGGCCATCCGCAAGCGCCGCCTCACCCTGGGCGCGGTGGCCCTGGTACTGATCGCCGGACTCGGCATCGGCGGCTGGCTGGCGATGAGCGGCGACGACGCGGGCGCGACCCCGCAGGACACCAGGAACTCCGCCCCCGGCGCCCCCTGAGCGCGAGGAACCCGGACCCTGGCGCCCGCCCGCGCCGGGGCGTGCGCGGCGGGGTGGCGGAGCGGTGATCGCACGGCCCGAGGAACGTCCGCGCCGACAGCCGTTACGCTGGACCCGTGGCAGTCGTCGATATTTCCGAAGAGCTGAAGTCCCTCTCCTCGACCATGGGGTCGATCGAGGCCGTCCTGGACCTGGATGCGCTGAGGGCGGACATCGCCGCGCTCGAGGAGCAGGCGGCAGCGCCGTCCCTCTGGGATGACCCGGAGGCGGCACAGAAGATCACCAGCAAGCTTTCGCACATCCAGGCCGAGGTCCGCAAGACCGAGGCGCTGCGCAGCCGGATCGACGATCTCGAGGTTCTCTTCGAGCTCGCCGAGGACGAGGGCGACGCCGACGCGCTCGCCGAGGCCGAGTCCGAGCTGGCCTCCGTCAAGAAGGCGCTCGACGAGATGGAGGTCCGTACCCTCCTCTCCGGCGAGTACGACGCGCGCGAGGCCCTGGTCACCATCCGGGCCGAGGCCGGTGGCGTCGACGCCGCGGACTTCGCCGAGAAGCTCCAGCGCATGTACCTGCGCTGGGCCGAGCGGCACAACTACAAGACCGAGGTCTACGAGACGGCGTACGCCGAAGAGGCCGGCATCAAGTCGACCACCTTCGCGGTGGAGGTGCCGTACGCCTATGGCACGCTCTCCGTCGAGCAGGGCACCCACCGGCTCGTCCGGATCTCCCCGTTCGACAACCAGGGCCGCCGCCAGACGTCCTTCGCGGGCGTCGAGGTGCTGCCCGTGGTCGAGCAGACGGACCACATCGAGATCGACGAGTCCGAGCTCCGCGTCGACGTGTACCGCTCCTCGGGCCCCGGCGGTCAGGGCGTCAACACCACGGACTCCGCGGTCCGGCTGACCCACCTGGCGACCGGCATCGTCGTCTCCTGCCAGAACGAGCGCTCGCAGATCCAGAACAAGGCGTCCGCGATGAACGTCCTCCAGGCGAAGCTCCTCGAGCGCCGCCGCCAGGAGGAGCAGGCGAAGATGAACGCGCTCAAGGGCGACGGCGGAAACTCCTGGGGCAACCAGATGCGCTCCTACGTCCTGCACCCGTACCAGATGGTCAAGGACCTGCGTACGGAGTTCGAGATGGGCAACCCGGAAGCGGTCTTCAACGGCGAGATCGACGGCTTCATCGAGGCGGGCATCCGCTGGCGCAAGCAGCGCGAGAAGTAGCCTCATCCGCACAGCAGTTGAGCCCGGGCAGTCACCACTGCCCGGGCTTCTTCTCGTTCCGGAACGGCGAGTTGAGGGGATGGCGTGGTGAATGCGTCACAGTCGTGGTTCCGAATGAGGGTCAACCGTCGCCAAAGCGGGGCACATTGCACGGAACGGCCTTGACGTAGTCCTTAACTCTGGACAGGCTGCTGGAGCAGCGTACGTATGTCTGGGACGGGTGTGATCGGGGGCGGGCGGTACGGCCACGGCACAACGTGGGCCGGCGTTCGGAGCAAACCCCGCAGGGCCGTGGCCCCGCATATGGCTGCTCCACTGACGAGAACGGCTACTGGGGGTAGCAGCACATGACGAAGAAGACGCGAGTCCGTGTCGCGCGGATCGCCGCGGGTGCGGTCATCGCCGCAGGCGCCTCGCTCACCGCCGCCGGTGCGGCGCAGGCCGTCGGCATCAATGTCGGTCTTTCCGCCAAGGCCCCGTCCGGCGATAGCGGCCTCGGCGTCGATGCCGGGCTCGACATCCCGCAGGGCGAGACCGAGGGCAGCGACGCCGGCGGTGCTGTCGACCAGGGGCAGACCACCGGTGAGACCAGCACGACCGGTGAGACCTCGACCACGGGCGACACCAGCACCACGGGTGAGACCAGCACCACGGGCGAGACCTCGACCACGGGCGAGACCAGCACCACCGGTGAGACCTCGACCACGGGCGAGACCAGCACCACTGGTGAGACCAGCACGACCGGTGAGACCAGCACCACGGGCGAGACCCCGACCACGGGCGGGACCAGCACCACCGGTGAGACCTCGACCACGGGCGGGACCAGCACCACCGGCGGGACCAGCACCTCGGGTGACACCGGCACGACCGGCGAGACATCGACCACGGGTGGCACCTCGACCTCGGGCGAGACCTCGACCTCGGGTGGCACATCGACCTCGGGCGAGACCACCGGATCCACCGATGGCGCGGGCACCTGCACCGTCGACCTCGACGGCGCCGAGTGCGCCGACAACACCGACACCGACTCGGTCGGCAACCAGCCGGCCGAGCAGGGCAAGGGCAAGGACGAGCTCGCCGAGACCGGTGCCGCCGAGACCACGTTCCTGCTGGTCGGCGCCGCGACGATGATCGCCGGGGGCATCGGCTTCCGGATCCTCCCGCGCCTGATGAACGGCCGCACGGTCGCCTGAGGGCCGTCGATAAGTACGAACAGAGGGACCCGGTCCACGGATGCCGTGGACCGGGTCCCTCTGTTCGCGCCTGGGAGTCGGTGTGTCGAACCACGCTCCTGGCCGCCTCCCGGGGTCCTGGAGCGGGAGAACGGCCTGGAAGGGCCTGCGGCGCGCACCGGCGTCTCTCGCGGCGGCTGGAGGGCGGCACCGATCTCCGGGGCACGCCACCGGACCGACCGGCGTCGGGTCGCCCCGGAGAGCGCCCAGCCGGACGGTTCAGGTAATCGGACGGGTGCTTTCGGTCACGCCGCCTGGTGGGCGAGCAGCGCCAGCGCGCACAGCAGCACCACCAGCAGGGCGATCAGCATCATCGGGTTCATGCCACCGAGGGGGCCTTGGCCCTGCCCCTGCTGCTCCAGCCGTGCGCGGCTGGCCCGGCATACGGGGCAGCGCCCCTCGGCCACGGGCGCCGCACAGTTCGCGCACACCAATCGGTCATAGGTCATGCGCTTTCCTCCTCCCGCGCGGCGGAGCCGCACAAGCCTTCACTCCGCACAACGCTCACGGAAACGCGACCGTTCCCCTACCACTGTGCCAGCTCGCACGGATTTCGGCGCGGCCCGCCGGACAGGTCAGGGAAGCTCCCGGTTCGCGTCCGCCTGCGTTCCGGCATAAATCACCCATCCCGGTACGCGCGCCTGCACGCGTCAGTCCGGTTCGCGTATGGTCACGCTCACCTACTCCCGGCCGACCGTGGTGCATCCGTGATCCGATTCGACAACGTCTCCAAGACCTACCCGAAGCAGAGCCGTCCCGCTCTACGGGATGTGTCTCTCGATATCGAGAAGGGTGAGTTCGTCTTCCTGGTGGGCTCCTCCGGCTCCGGCAAGTCCACCTTCATGCGGCTCATCCTCCGTGAAGAGCGCGCCAGTCAGGGCATGGTCCATGTCCTCGGCAAGGACCTCGCACGCATGTCCAACTGGAAAGTGCCGCACATGCGCCGCCAGCTGGGCACGGTCTTCCAGGACTTCCGGCTGCTTCCCAACAAGACCGTCGCGGAGAACGTGGCGTTCGCCCAGGAAGTGATCGGCAAACCGCGCGGCGAGATCCGCAAGGCGGTTCCGCAGGTCCTCGACCTCGTCGGTCTCGGCGGCAAGGAGGACCGCATGCCCGGTGAGCTCTCCGGCGGTGAGCAGCAACGCGTGGCGATCGCGCGGGCCTTCGTGAACCGGCCCATGCTGCTGATCGCGGACGAGCCGACCGGAAACCTCGACCCGCAGACCTCGGTCGGCATCATGAAGCTGCTGGACCGGATCAACCGGACCGGGACCACCGTGATCATGGCGACCCACGACCAGAACATCGTCGACCAGATGCGCAAACGCGTCATCGAGCTCGAGCAGGGCCGTCTCGTACGCGACCAGGCGCGCGGCGTCTACGGCTACCAGCACTGAGCACCGAGCACTGAAAGGACGCCATGCGCGCCCAGTTCGTCCTGTCGGAGATCGGCGTCGGCCTCCGTCGCAACCTCACGATGACCTTCGCCGTCGTCGTCTCCGTCGCCCTCTCGCTTGCCCTGTTCGGCGGCGCGCTGCTCATGCGCGAGCAGGTCAGCACGATGAAGGACTACTGGTACGACAAGGTCAACGTCTCCATCTACCTCTGCGGCAAGGGGGATTCGGAGACGGTGGTCCAGTGCGCCAAGGGTGCGGTCACCGAGGAGCAGAAGAAGGAGATCGAGGGCGATCTCAAGAAGATGGACGTCGTCGACACGGTGACGTACGAGTCGTCGGACCAGGCGTACAAGCACTACCAGGAGGAGTTCGGCGACTCCCCGATGGCCGGCAACATCACGCCGGACCAGATGCCGGAGTCGTTCCGCGTCAAGCTGCACGACCCGACGAAGTACAAGGTCGTCGCCACGGCCTTCGCCGGGCGCAACGGGGTGCAGTCGGTCCAGGACCAGAGAAGCATTCTGGACAACCTCTTCGGGCTGATGAACGGCATGAACGTCGCCGCGCTCTTCGTGATGGCGCTGATGCTGGTCATCGCGCTGATGCTGATCGTGAACACGGTCCGGGTGTCCGCGTTCAGCCGACGGCGTGAGACGGGCATCATGCGGCTCGTCGGCGCCTCCGGCTTCTACATCCAGATGCCGTTCATCATGGAGGCCGCGTTCGCCGGTCTGATCGGCGGTGTGCTGGCCTGCGTCATGCTGCTGGCCGGGCGCTACTTCCTGATCGACGGTGGTCTGGCGCTCCAGGACAAGCTGAATCTGATCGACTTCATCGGCTGGGACGCGGTCCTCACCAAGCTTCCGCTGGTCCTGGCGATCGGCCTGCTGATGCCCGCGGTTGCCGCTCTCTTCGCGCTGCGCAAGTACCTCAAGGTATGACAAGCGCCTCCCCGGCGTGCGGCCAACGGGCCGTGCGCCGGGGAGGCGTTGTCCTAGACTCGGCGCCATGTCTGGCCCCCCTCACCGTGTCGGGCCCCGCGGGCTCTGCCGCGGGGCGGCCCTGACCTTGGTCTTCGCGAGCGTTCTCGCCACGGCCGCCGCCACCGGTTCGCTGCCTCGCGGCGACGAGCGGAGCCCGGCGCTGAAGACCCGGTCCGTCGCCTCCTTCGCCGACCGCGACGCGGTGGCCGACGCGGCCGCCGACGCGGTCGCGGACGGCAAGTCCGGTACGGAGGCGGCCGAGGAGGTCGTCAGCCGCAGCGGGGACCGGTGGGGCGCGGTGTACGACGAGCGGGAGTACCAGGAGTTCGAGCAGGCCCTCGACGGCTCGTACACGGGCGTCGGGATCGCCGCCAGGCGCTCCGCCGACGGGCTGGTCGCGATAGCCCGGGTCCAGCCGGGCAGCCCCGCCGACCGGGCCGGTATCCGCGCGGGCGACCTGATCCGCACCATCGACGGCCGCCGGGTCGACCGGCGCCCCGTCTCCGACGTGGTGGCCCTGCTGCGCGGCGACCGTACGGGCGCGGCCGTGGGGAGCGCCGTCGTGCTGGGCGTGCAGCGGGGTTCCACCGGCCGGACCGCGACGCTGCACCGGGCCCGTCTCGCCACCGAGGCCGTCACCGTGCGGCGGCTCGGACCGGACCGTTCCGGTTCCCCCGCGGCCGTCCTGATCGAGGTCGGCTCGTTCACCAAGGGTTCGGGTGCCGAGGTCCGTGACGCCGTCCGGGAGGCACCGGCGGGCGCCGGAGTGCTGCTGGACCTGCGCGGCAACTCGGGCGGGCTGGTCACCGAGGCCGTCACCGCCGCCTCCGCCTTCCTGGACGGCGGCCTGGTCGCCACCTATGACGTGCACGGCGAGCAGCGCGTCCTGTACGCGGACGCGGGGGGCGACACCGAGCGCCCCGTCGTCGTCCTCGTCGACGGCGGCACGATGAGTGCGGCCGAGCTGCTGACCGGCGCACTGCAGGACCGGGGGCGCGCGGTCACGGTCGGTTCGCGGACCTTCGGCAAGGGCTCCGTCCAGATGCCGAGCAAGCTCGCGGGCGGAGCGGTGGCCGAGCTGACCGTGGGCCACTACCGGACTCCGGCCGGCCGGAGCGTCGACGACCGGGGCATCACGCCGGACCTCGCGGTGAGCTCACGGGCCCAGCAGCGGGCCGAGACAGTATTGAGTGGCCTCGGGGGTGGGTCGTAGTGCGAAAATGGCCGCACTATGGCTAAGGAAAAGGACACCGGGCGCAAGATCATCGCGCAGAACAAGAAGGCGCGACACGACTACACCATCCTCGACACCTATGAGTGCGGCCTCGTACTGATGGGCACCGAGGTCAAATCGCTGCGCATGGGCCGGGCCTCGCTGGTGGACGGCTTCGTGCAGATCGACGGCGGCGAGGCGTGGCTGCACAACATCCACGTCCCGGAGTACGTCCAGGGCACCTGGACCAACCACTCGGCCAAGCGCAAGCGCAAGCTGCTGATGCACCGGGCCGAGATCGACAAGCTGGAGTCGAAGTCGCAGGAGACCGGCCACACGATCGTGCCGCTCGCCCTGTACTTCCTGAACGGCAGGGTCAAGGTCGAGATCGCGCTGGCGAAGGGCAAGAAGGAGTACGACAAGCGGCAGACGCTGCGTGAGAAGCAGGACACCAGGGAGACGAACCGGGCGATCTCGGCGGTCCGCCGGCGCCAGCGAAGCGCCTGACCGGCCCTGATGACCGGCAGCCCGCCGGTCCACCAGGAATACGCTGGCATCGTCGTACGTTGGTCACGTACGATGGCACTGCACCCCACGGGGTGTGTACCACCTTTGAAAAATCAACATGGGGATGATCGGTTTCGACAGCGGATGTCGAAGCAGGGGAAGCGAGTCGAGGAAGCGGCAATGATCTCGTTAACCATATGTCGCAACCAATAATCGCCAATTCCAAGCGCGATTCCTCCGCCTTCGCCCTCGCTGCCTAATTAGCAGCTAAGCGAAGACTCTGCGGAGTGTCAGCCCGGGGGTGATCCCGACCCGGATCCTGGCATCATTAAGGGATCTAAACTTCTGAGCCCGGTCACGGGGCTCAGAAGGAAATCAAACAGTGGCTGGGCCTGTCGGAGGCTTGTTCGTGTGACCTCCGGGGCCGAGAAAAGCGCAGCGAACTGCACTCGGAGAAGCCCTGATTCCGCACCGTTGGACGCGGGTTCGATTCCCGCCATCTCCACAATTCCCATGTGAACGAGGACCCCGTTGCCACCGGCAACGGGGTCCTCGTTTTTGTCTGCCCTCTTCTGGCTTCTCGACGGCCTCTTCTGCCGGCCTCGCAGGGCGGCGGATCATGGTCGTGTGCGGGAGCGTGCGCCCCGGCGTGCGGTCCGGCAAAGTGCTTCAACTCCGGAACCGCCCGTGCGGTGGCCCCGCCACGAGGCGAAACAGATGTATCCCTCATCATGAACAGCACCTGACCGGGGGGCCGGAGTGCCTCCCGCGTGCGCTACATTCATCGTCCGGGTGCACTGTGGTAGGGGGCGCGTGGACAGGGTGGGGGCCCGGTCCGGCGACACATAACCGGTCATGTGCGCGCACCCGATCTGAGTGGGGGAAGTGCGTACAACAGTGGAAACTTGGCGTGAAGGTGCCCGTGCGGGCCATACGCACGAGCCGAACGAAGTCACCATCCAACTCGACGGACTGGGACGGCAGCTCTCCGAGCTGCGCCCGGAACCCGGCGCTCCGGAAGGCTCCGACGGCCCGGTCTTCGTCGACGAGAGCGGGCGGCGGAGCCGGACGCTCCGGCGGTTCGGCTGGGTGATCGCCGCCGTCTGCGTCTGCTTCGCGGTGACGCTCGTCGGCGCCGTCCTGGGCGGCAACTCCAGCGCTCCGTTCCTGCCGCTCTCCGGCCAGGAGGAGCACAAGAAGGCGGACGAGGTGCAGGTGTCGCCCTCACCCGGCGAGAGCACGGACGCCCCGGTGGCACCCGGCGCGACGGCCAGTTCCTCGCCGTCCGCCCCGGTGGACGCAAGCAGCGCCGCGCTGCCGGACAGCTCCGCCGCCACCGGCCCCCCGGCGTCCGGCGCCGGTTCCTCGGTGTCGGCCCCGGTCCTGCCGCCCAAGGGCGGGACCGAGAGCGGTGGTGGTGGCGGCACCGGCGGTGTCACCGCTCCGTCCGCCAACGCCTCGGTCTCCGCCCCGCCCGCCGGCCCCGATACGCCTCCTGTCACCCCGGAGACGCCGCCGCCGGACACCACCACACCGCCCGTCGAGTCCCCGGAACCTCCTGTGCAAGACCAAGAAGGCGCCAAGTAAATGACCATCCCCGTCCCGCGGGGCAGGCACAACAAAAAGAAGCGGACCCGGCGGCGCAGGCTCCCCATGCGCTACCTGCTGCCGTTCCTGCTCCTCGTTGCCCTGCTCGCCATGTTGATGCTGCGCGGCTACGTGCACAGCGAAATCCTCGCCGACCACCGGATCCAGCCGCCGGCGGCCACCGACCAGGTGCCCGAGCAGATCCTCGAAGGCGGGCCGGTCATCGACGCGCGCAGCGCGACCGAGCCCGCCAAGACCCTGCGCATCCCCGATCACCGCATCGTGCTGACCTTCGACGACGGCCCGGACCCGGTGTGGACCCCGCGCGTGCTCGACAAGCTCAAGGAGTACGACGCACACGCGGTGTTCTTCGTCACCGGCACCATGGCCTCGCGCTATCCCGGTCTGGTGGAGCGCATGGTCAAGGAGGGGCACGAGGTCGGGCTGCACACCTTCAACCACCCCGACCTCTCCTACCAGTCCGACGCCCGCATCGACTGGGAGCTCTCGCAGAACCAGCTGGTACTGGCGGGCGCGGCCGGAATTCGTACGTCGCTGTTCCGGCCGCCGTACTCCTCGTTCTCCGACGCCATGGACGACAAGTCCTGGCCGGTCACCGAGTACATCGGCAGCCGTGGCTACCTCACCGTCGTCAACAACACCGACAGCGAGGACTGGAAGCGTCCCGGTGTCGCCGTGATCAGCAAGAACGCGACCCCGAAGCACGGCAAGGGCGCCATCGTCCTGATGCACGACTCGGGCGGCGACCGGTCCCAGACCGTGGCCGCGCTCGGCCACTTCCTGCCCAAAATGCAGGACAAGGGGTACGAGTTCACCAATCTCACCGTCGCTCTCGGCGGCCCCAGCGCTCACACCCCGGTCACCGGACTCGCGCTCTGGAAGGGCAAGGCGTTCGTCTACGCCGTCGGCGTCTCGGAGCACATCACCGATGTGATGGTGGTCGGTCTCGCCATCATCGGGGTGCTGGTCATGGCCCGCTTCGGCCTGATGCTGCTGCTCTCCTTCATGCACGCGCGCCGGGTCCGGAAACGGGGCTTCAGCTGGGGTGAGCCGGTCACCCGCCCGGTGACCGTCCTGGTGCCCGCCTACAACGAACGCGAGTGCATCGCCAACACCGTGCACTCCCTGGTGGCAAGCGACTATCCGGTCGAAGTCATCGTCATCGACGACGGTTCCACGGACGGCACCGCCGACATCGTCGAGGCGATGCGGCTGCCGAACGTACGAGTGGTGCGCCAGCGCAACGCGGGGAAGCCCGCCGCCCTCAACAACGGCATCGCGCACGCCCGCCACGACATCATCGTGATGATGGACGGCGACACGGTCTTCGAACCGGCCACCGTCCGCGAGCTCGTGCAGCCCTTCGCCGACCCACGGGTCGGGGCCGTCGCGGGCAACGCCAAGGTCGGCAACCGCGACTCGATGATCGGCGCCTGGCAGCACATCGAGTACGTGATGGGCTTCAACCTCGACCGCAGGATGTACGACATGCTGCGCTGCATGCCCACCATCCCCGGCGCGGTCGGGGCGTTCCGCCGCGACGCGCTGGACCGGATCGGCGGCATGAGCGAGGACACCCTCGCCGAGGACACCGACGTCACGATGGCCCTGCACCGGGACGGCTGGCACGTCGTGTACGCGGAGAACGCCCGTGCCTGGACCGAGGCGCCGGAGTCCGTGCAGCAGCTGTGGTCGCAGCGCTACCGGTGGTCGTACGGCACGATGCAGGCCATCTGGAAGCACCGCCGGGCGGTCATCGAGCGCGGTCCTTCCGGCCGGTTCGGACGCGTCGGGCTGCCGTTCGTCGCCCTGTTCATGGTCGTCGCCCCGCTGCTCGCGCCCCTCATCGACGTCTTCCTGCTGTACGGACTCGCCTTCGGCCCCACCCAGCAGACCGTCGTCGCCTGGCTCGGCGTCCTCGCGGTGCAGGCGGTCTGCGCCGCGTACGCCTTCCGGCTCGACCGGGAACGCATGACGCATCTGATCTCGCTGCCCCTCCAGCAGATCCTCTACCGGCAGCTCATGTACGTGGTGCTGCTCCAGTCCTGGATCACCGCTCTCACCGGCGGCCGGCTGCGCTGGCAGAAGCTGCGCCGTACCGGTGTCGTGGAGGCGCCCGGCTCGATGCCCAGCCAGCGGCGCGGCAGCAGCAATGACCGGAGGCCCGTCGCATGACCCACCCGAACCACCCCTCGGCGTACCCGCAGCAGCCGCCAGGGGAGCCGCACACGGTGCCGTTCCCCGCCCCGTTCCCCGCCCAGCTCCCCGTCCCGGAGCAGCGCTGGTCCGGCGACGCGGGGTACGCGCCGCCCCCCGAGGCCGCGGCCCCGGCGGCGGTGCCCGCCCCCGCGAAGGCGCCGGTGGACACCAAGGCGAAGGCGGGCGGCCGCGACCGCTATCTCGACCTGCTCCGTGCCGTCGCGCTGGTCCGCGTCGTCGTCTACCACCTGTTCGGCTGGGCCTGGCTGACCATCCTGTTCCCGTCCATGGGCGTGATGTTCGCGCTGGCCGGCTCACTGATGGCCCGGTCGCTGGCCCGGCCCGCCTGGAGCGTCCTGCGCAGCCGGCTGCGCAGGCTGCTGCCGCCGATGTGGGCGTTCGCCGCCCTCGTCGTGCCGATGATGTTCGTGATGGGCCTGAAGCCGGTGCGGGAGGAGGGCATCTGGTGGTTCCTCAAGCTGGGCTGCTACATCCTGCCGGTCGGCTCGCCGCCGTACCCGTGGGTGAGCGGTTCCGAAAGCGGGCTCCTGGAGCAGTCCTGGGCCGAACAGGCGGTGGGCCCGCTCTGGTACATCCGCGCCTACCTGTGGTTCGTACTGGCCTCCCCGCTGCTGCTGAAGGCGTTCCGCAAACTGCCCTGGGCGACGCTGCTCGCGCCGATCGGCCTCACCGCCGTCATCGGCACCGGTGTGGTGACCGTTCCCGGGGCGACGGGCGAGGCGCTCGTCGACTTCGCGACGTTCGGCTCCTGCTGGATCCTGGGCTTCGCCCACAACGACGGGCTGCTGCGCAGGATCCCGCGCTACATCTCGGTCTCATCGGCCGCGATCATCATGGCCTTCGGCCTCTGGTGGGCGTCCGGACACCTCACCGACGAGGGCTGGAACCTGGACGAGATCCCGCTCGCCCAGGCCACCTGGTCGCTCGGCTTCTGCGCGATCCTGCTCCAGTACGCGCCCTCGTGGAAGGAGCTGCCCGGCCGGCTGGCCGACTGGGACAGCCCGATCACCCTTGCCAACAACCGGGCCGTGACGATCTACCTCTGGCACAACATGCTGATCATGGCGACGATGCCGATCATCGACCAGCTGTGGAACGTCCCGTGGGTCGGTGACCACCTCGGTACGTACATCGACGCCTCGTACAACGTGCTCATGCTGATCCTGATCTGGCCCCTGATAGGGGTGATGATCGTCGCGGTCGGCTGGGTCGAGGACGTGGCGGCCAAACGGCGGCCGCGGCTCTGGCCCAACGGCGAGCCGGGGCGGGCCGGGAAGCGGGCCGCCGGACGGGGCACACCGGAAGGGGCCGGGACCTCGGGACCGCGCCGGCGGTGACCGCCCTCACCGGGCCGCCCCCGGCCCGGTGAGAGCAAGGTTGCGCACCGGTCACCTCACGGCACCACGCCGAAACGCGTGCTCGCTGGCGTCGGGAACAACACCCCGTCCACCGTGGAGGCGCGTGATGGCTGGCCGTTGGATCGAGCAGTGGGAGCCGGAGGACGAGACTTTCTGGCGGGAGAAGGGTGAGCGGATCGCCCGCCGGAATCTCTGGTTCTCCGTCCTCTCCGAGCACATCGGTTTCTCCGTCTGGACCCTGTGGTCGGTGATGGTCCTGTTCATGGGGCCGGAGTACGGGGTGGACCCGGCCGGAAAGTTCTTCCTGATCTCGACCGCGACGCTGGTCGGCGCGATCGTGCGGGTGCCGTACACCTTCGCCGTGGCCCGGTTCGGCGGGCGGAACCGGACCGTGTTCAGCGCGCTCACCCTCCTGCTGCCGACCGTCGCCCGGCGTCTTCCTCGCCAAGGCGCTCGCCCGGGGCCTGCGCGGCGAGGAGGCGGCGGCCCACGGACGGCGGCTGTCCGGGGCGGCCATGGGGCTCATCGGTGCGGTCGGCGCACTCGGCGGGCTCGGCATCGACCTCGCGTTCCGGCAGTCCTTCCGGACTTCGGGCACGGGAACGGCGGCCTTCTGGTCCTTCCTCGTCCTGTACGGAGTGTGTTCCGTGCTCACCTGGGCGGTATACCTTCGCCGCACCGCGGCCGTCCCGGCGAAGCCCCGGCTCCGCCACGCCGAGGTGTGATGATGACCGCACGGTGTCGGGTGACGTAACGGGCGGGAAATACCGGTGAACCGAGCCTGTCACGCATCGTTGACAGGGTCGGTCCTCCGCACCATCGAGCAGCAGCGGGACGAGAGCCGGGTAGACCATATGCGCGACGACGAACAGCACGGGCCCCTCGCGGGCTTCACGGTCGGCGTCACCGCCGCGCGCCGGGCGGACGAACTCGCCACGCTGCTGCGGCGACGCGGCGCCGCCGTGGTGCACGCGCCGGCCCTGCGGATCGTGCCGCTCGCCGACGACGGTGAACTCCTCGCCGCCACCGAGGAACTCATCGACAGCGCCCCCGACGTGGTCCTCGCCACCACCGCGATCGGCTTCCGGGGCTGGATCGAGGCCGCCGAGGGCTGGGGTATCGGGGCCCAGTTGCTGGACCGGCTGCGCGGCGTCGAGCTGCTGGCCCGCGGCCCCAAGGTCAAGGGCGCGGTCCGGGCCGCCGGGCTGACCGAGGCGTGGTCACCCGCCTCCGAGTCCATGGCGGAGGTGCTGGAACGGCTGCTGGCGGAGGGCGTCGAGGGCCGCCGCATCGCCCTCCAGCTGCACGGCGAACCGCTCCCCGGCTTCGTGGAGTCACTGCGGGCGGCCGGAGCCGAGGTCATCGGCGTCCCGGTCTACCGCTGGATGCCGCCCGAGGACATCACCCCGCTCGACCGGCTCCTCGACCTCACCGTCGCCCGCGACCTGGACGCGCTCACCTTCACCAGCGCCCCGGCCGCCGCCTCGCTGCTGGGCCGTGCCGAGGTGCGCGGGCTGCTTCCCGAACTGCTGAGCGCCCTGCGGGACGACGTCGTGTCGGCCTGCGTCGGACCGGTCACCGCACTGCCGTTGCAGGACCGCGGGATCGGCACGGTCCAGCCGGAGCGCTTCCGGCTCGGCCCGCTCGTCCAGACGCTCTGCCGTGAACTGCCCACCCGGGCACGTGCGTTGCCCGTCGCGGGACACCGGGTCGAGATCCGCGGCCACGCCGTCCTGGTCGACGACGAGCTGCGCCCGGTACCGCCGGCCGGGATGGCCCTGCTGCACACCCTGGCCCGCAGGCCGGGCTGGGTGGTGCCCCGCGCCGATCTGCTGCGCGCCCTGCCCGGCAGCGGTACGGACGAGCACGCGGTGGAGACGGCGATGGCCCGGCTGCGTACCGCACTCGGCGTGCCCCGGATCGTCCAGACGGTCGTCAAGCGCGGCTACCGGCTGGCCCTGGACCCGGCGTCGGACGCCAAGTACGCGGACTCGTGAGGGAACTGCCTTGCCATAACGCGCGGGGCTGCTGAGGAACCGCCTTGCCGCAAGTACGCGGGCTGCTGAGGAACCGCCTTGCCGCAACTGCGTGGACTCCTGAGGGGGCTGTCGCGTCATCGGGCGCGGGGACCGCAGGGGGAGGGCGGACGCGGCGGTGCGCATGAGCGCCCGTGCCGCGTTCCGGGCGGCCCATGCCTCCGGATCGGCCGGAGCGGCCTGATCGGGCCGGGATACCGTGCGGGGATGATCAACGAGACCCACCGGCTCGACGCGGAGGTACGACTGCGTCCCGTCACCGCGGCCGACGCCGCTTCCCTCGCCGAATCGATGACCCGCAGCCGTGCGTACATGAGGCCCTGGGAGCCCCGGCGGCCCGACGCCTTCTACACCGAGGAGGGGCAGCGGCAGCGGCTGGCCGGGCTGCTGGCCGACCGCGAGGCGGGGCGCGCGATGGCCTGGGTGCTGGCGGACGAGGAGGACCGGGCGATCGGCGGGTTCAACCTCAACGCCATCGCACTCGGGCCGTTCCGCAGCGCCACGCTCGGCTACTGGGTGGACGTCGAGTACACGGGCCGCGGGCTGGCCACCGCCGCGGTGCGCAAGATCTGCGACCTGGCCCGGGACGAGCTGCGGCTGCACCGGGTCGAGGCCGGGACGGTGACGGCCAACACGGCGTCGCAACGGGTGCTCACCAAGTGCGGCTTCGAGCAGTTCGGCCTCGCCCCGCGCTACCTCCACATCGACGGCGAATGGCGCGACCACCGGCTCTTCCAGCGCATCCTGCACGACGGCCCGCTGACCGGGGAACCGGCCGCGCCCGGGGCCTGAACGGCCCGGGGTCTGAACGGCCCGGGGTCTGAACGGGCCGGCGCCGCTCGGGCGGACGCCGAGCGGCCCCGGCTGCCGTGGTCCGCGCGGCGGCAGGGGTTACGGGCGGGGTTCGGGAGGGGCACTCTGGTGTGGACGCCCGCCGGACCCGAGGTGGTGACATGCGCATGGCGACGCGCAAGGGCTCGTGCGACTGGCGGTTCGACGCCGGGCGGCTCTGTCTCGACCTGGTGGCGACGGCGGCCGGCGGCCCCGGCGCCCCCGATCCGCTGGACCGGCCCGAGCTGCTCGCCGACTGGCTGGTGGCCTCCGGGTCCGTACCGCGGGGCACCCGGCTCGCCGCCGTGGACCACGACTGGCTCGTACTCTTCCGGCAGTTGAGGACCGCCGTCGACCGGCTGCTGACCGCGCAGCTCGGCGGCCGTGGGGCCGAGGGCGCCCTGGAGCGGGTCAACGCACTCGCCGCCGGAGCGCCGCCCGGAGTGCGCGCCGTGCGCGCCGGGAACGGCGCCCTGGTGCGCGGGCTCACCGCCGAACCCGACTGCCGGGCGCTGCTCGCCACCGTGGCGCGCGACGCCGTGGAGCTCCTCACCGACCCGGTGGCGCTGGGCGGGCTGCGCCGCTGCGAGGGCGACACCTGCCACCGGATCTATCTGGACACCTCACGCGGCCGGCGCCGGCGCTGGTGTTCGAGCGAGGTGTGCGGGAACCGCGAACGGGTGGCCCGGCACCGGCGGCGGAACGCGGACCGGGCCGACGGGTCCGGGGCGCCGTGACCCCTGGGAGCCGCTGAGCGCCCCCACCGGCGTCCCGGTCGTCGGCCACGGCCGGCACGTTCCCGACGGGTGTCCCCGACGGGTGTCCCCGACGGGTGTCCCCGACGGGTGTCCCCGGCCGGCGAGATCACATGCTCGTGGCAGGTGCGCGACGGGCCTCGCGTCGCATAGGGTTGACGGCTGCCCAATGCACGTCAGAAGGGGGCCTCGGTGGCCGCGCAGGATGCCGCTGTCGATTCGTTGCGGGACCGGGAAATCGGTGTCGAGCAGGAACATCTCGACCGTGTTTACCACCGCCTCGAGGAGAAGATCCACGAGGCGGAATTTCTCATGAGTGATGCCGTCAAACGCGGCCAGGTCGGGACACCGGGAGCGCTCGCCGAGCGAGACGCCCAGGTGTTCCGGGCCGGAATCCACCTCAACCGGCTGAACAGCGAGTTCGAGGACTTCCTCTTCGGGAGGATCGACCTGCTGCTCGGCAAGGACGGCGAGCGCGGCCCCGACGGCGCGTTCACCTCCGTGGATCCGGCCGACGACGCAGTACGGGAGGACAGCACCGCCGACATCGCGGAGACACTGCACATCGGCCGGATCGGGGTCCTCGACTCCGACTACGCGCCGCTGGTCATCGACTGGCGGGCGCCGGCCGCCGCGCCCTTCTACCGGTCGACGCCCAAGGAACCGGGCAGGGTGGTACGCCGCCGGGTCATCCGCTCCAAGGGCCGCAGGGTCCTGGGGGTCGAGGACGACCTGATGCGTCCCGAGCTGACCGCGTACCTGGGGGGCGACAAGCTCCCCGTCATCGGGGACGGTGCGCTGATGGCGGCGCTCGGGCAGGCCCGCAGCCACACCATGCGGGACATCGTCTCCTCCATCCAGGCGGAGCAGGACCTGGTGATCCGGGCGCCCGCCGCCTCGGTCACCGAGGTCTCGGGCGGTCCCGGCACCGGCAAGACGGCGGTCGCCCTGCACCGTGCCGCGTACCTGCTCTACCAGGACCGGCGGCGGTACGCGGGCGGCATCCTCGTCGTCTCGCCGACGCCGCTGCTGGTCGCGTACACCGAAGGGGTGCTGCCCTCGCTCGGCGAGGAGGGCCAGGTCGCGATCCGTGCGGTCGGCTCGCTGTCGGACGATGCGGCGGGCACGGCGGGCGCCACCACCTACGACGAACCGGCCGTCGCCCGCATCAAGGGCTCCTCCCGGATCCTCCATGTGCTGCGCAAGGCGGCCCGCGGGGCGCTGGAGCAGCCCGTGGTCCGGCCGGCCCCCGAGGCCGAGGGCCAGCTGGCGTTCGGGGAGGCGGAGCAGGCTCCGCAGGAGGCCGTCACGCCCACCCGGCTGCGGGTGGTGGCCTTCGGCGCCCGCGTCGAGCTGAACGAGGACGAGCTCCGGCGCATCCGGAACAACGTCCTCAGCGGCACCGCACCGGTCAACCTGCTGCGCCCGCGCGCCCGCAAGCTGCTGCTGGACGCGCTGTGGAGCAGGTCGTCCGGCCGGGGCCGTTACACCGATCAGGAGCTGGCCGCCGAACTGCGCTCGTCGTTCGACGAGGACGTCTCCACCGAGACGCCGTTCATCCAGTTCCTGAACGCCTGGTGGCCCGAGCTCACCCCGCGCGGGGTGCTCGCCGCGATGTCCGACGAGAAGCGGCTCGCCCGATGGGCGCGCCGCACCCTCAACCAGGGCGAGGTGCGCAGGCTGGCGCGCTCCCTGAAGCGCCTCGACAGTGCGGGGCAGGGGCCGTTGTCCGTCCACGACGTGGCGATGCTGGACGAGTTGCAGAATCTGATCGGCACCCCGAACCGGCCGAAGCGCAAGCGCGAGTTCGATCCGCTGGACCACCTCACCGGTCTGGAGGAGCTGATGCCGCAGCGGGAGGAGACCCAGTGGGAGCGGGCCGAGCGGCTCGCGGCGGAGCGCACGGAGTACGCGCACGTCATCGTCGACGAGGCGCAGGACCTCACGCCCATGCAGTGGCGCATGGTCGGCCGCCGCGGCCGGCACGCCACCTGGACGATCGTCGGGGACCCGGCGCAGTCCTCCTGGTCCGACCCGGACGAGGCCGCCGCGGCGCGTGACGAGGCGCTCGGCAACCGTCCGCGCCGCCGGTTCACCCTGACCGTCAACTACCGCAACCCGGCGGAGATCGCCGAACTCGCCACCAAGGTCCTCGCGCTCGCGATGCCCGGCATGGAGTCACCGGCCGCCGTCCGCTCCACGGGCGTCCGGCCGCGCTTCGAGACCGTGCGGGACGGGGATCTGGCCGGGACGGTGCGCGAGGAGGCGCGGCGGCTGCTCGGCGAGGTGGACGGCACGGTCGGTGTCGTCGTCGCGATGCACCGGCGTGCGCAGGCCCGCAAGTGGCTCGCGGAGCTCGGCGAACGGGTGGTCGCGCTCGGCAGCCTGGAGGCGAAGGGCCTCGAGTACGACGCCACGGTGGTCGTCTCGCCCGCGGAGATCGCGGACGAGTCCCCGGCGGGGCTGCGGGTGCTGTACGTCGCGTTGACGCGGGCGACCCAGCAGCTCACGGTCGTCTCGGGGGAGCGGGACCTGCCCGACGAGGACGGGGTGCCGGACCTGCTGAGGGACTGACGCCGACCGGGGCGGCGGCGGGCCGGGGAGCCTTTTCCCGGTCAACCTGCGCCACGGGAATCACTTCTCCAGGGTGTTTGTTAGCCTGGTGTCGGCACCGGCTCGATCCAAGCCCCCGGGCCCAACCTTCGTCGCTTCGAGCGACCACTTGCCGCGAGGCGAGCATGGCGGGTCGGTGCCGCTTGACTGAAGAAGACAGACCCGCGTCACCTTCCGGTGACGCGGGTCTGTTTTTGTTCGTGGGCACGCACGGCGTCCGCCGGGGGTACCACTGGAGCCTTCGCATCCCGCATGGTGGAAGATGTTTTCCGAAGTGTGGCAGTCATTACCGGCTACTCGCCGGTAGGTGCGAATATCTGAAGGCGCGTGCGGGGCTGTTCTTGTTTGCCAGCTCCAGCCGCTAGCAATGAAGCTAAGGAAAGCGAAGGACTCGGCCATGGCAACGGCGCCCAGCGTCTCGTACTCGATGACGGTCAGGCTGGAGGTGCCCGCGAGCGGCACAGCGGTCTCCCAGCTCACCACAGCCGTGGAGTCCTCCGGTGGTTCGGTCACCGGCCTCGACGTGACCGCTTCCGGCCACGACAAGCTTCGGATCGACGTCACGATCGCGGCCTCCTCCACGTCCCACGCCGACGAGATCGTCGAAGGCCTGCGCGACATCGAGGGCGTCGTCCTCGGCAAGGTGTCCGACCGTACGTTCCTGATGCACCTCGGCGGCAAGATCGAGATGCAGTCGAAGCACCCCATCCGCAACCGTGACGACCTCTCGATGATCTACACCCCCGGTGTGGCCCGGGTCTGCATGGCGATCGCCGAGAACCCCGAGGACGCCCGCCGCCTCACCATCAAGCGCAACTCCGTCGCAGTCGTGACGGACGGCTCCGCGGTGCTCGGCCTCGGCAACATCGGCCCGATGGCCGCCCTTCCGGTGATGGAGGGCAAGGCGGCCCTCTTCAAGCGGTTCGCCGGCATCGACGCCTGGCCGATCTGCCTGGACACCCAGGACACCGACGCGATCGTCGAGATCGTCAAGGCGATCGCCCCCGGCTTCGCGGGCATCAACCTGGAGGACATCTCCGCGCCGCGCTGCTTCGAGATCGAGGCCCGGCTGCGCGAGGCCCTGGACATCCCCGTCTTCCACGACGACCAGCACGGCACCGCCATCGTCGTACTGGCCTCGCTGACCAACGCGCTGCGCGTGGTGGGCAAGGCCATCGGGGACGTACGGGTCGTCATGTCCGGCGCCGGAGCGGCCGGTACGGCCATCCTGAAGCTCCTCATCGACGCGGGTGTCAAGCACGCGGTCGTCGCCGACATCCACGGCGTGGTGCACGCCGGCCGCGAGGACCTGGTCTCCGCCGCCGCCGATTCGCCGCTGCGCTGGATCGCCGACAACACCAACCCGGAGTCCGTCACCGGCACCCTCAAGCAGGCGGTCGTGGGTGCCGACGTCTTCATCGGCGTCTCGGCCCCGAACGTGCTGGACGGGACCGATGTCGCGGCCATGGCGGAGGGCGCGATCGTGTTCGCGCTCGCGAACCCGGACCCCGAGGTCGACCCGGCGGTCGCCCGTGAGACGGCGGCGGTCGTGGCCACCGGCCGTTCGGACTTCCCCAACCAGATCAACAACGTCCTGGTCTTCCCCGGCGTCTTCCGTGGACTCCTGGACGCCCAGTCCCGCACCGTGAACACGGAGATGATGCTCGCCGCCGCGCGCGCCCTCGCCGACGTCGTCGCCGAGGACGAGGTGAACGCGAACTACATCATCCCGTCGGTCTTCAACGACAAGGTCGCCGGAGCGGTCGCCGGAGCGGTCCGGGACGCCGCCAAGTCGGCCGGGGCGGCTGTGACGGGCCCCACCTCCGTCTGACGAACGGCGCGTCGCGGGTCGCGGCGCCCCAAACGCCCCTTTAGGGTGGGCGGGCGACGCGTCCCGCGGAGTCCGCACCCGCTGCGGACCGCTTTCGGGGAGTCGACGGAACGTCACCACGACGAGGCAGTGGCGCTTTTCGTGTGACTCCGGAGGGTGCCGGATTGGCTTTCCCGCCGCAGGTGGGGGCAGGATGCTTTCCCAAGGACTTCGTCCGGGGGAGACCCCACGGGGCGCGAGGGTTCTCACACGGACCCGAGTCCGGGGACTGTCCGAGGGCCCTGGCAGCATCGGCTTCGATCTCACGCCTCACAGGCAAGAAGAACACGGGAGTAACAACATGAACCGCAGTGAGCTGGTGGCCGCCCTGGCCGACCGCGCCGAGGTGACTCGCAAGGACGCCGACGCCGTGCTGGCCGCGCTCGCCGAGACCGTCGGTGAGATCGTCGCCAAGGGCGACGAGAAGGTCACCATCCCCGGTTTCCTGACCTTCGAGCGCACCCACCGTGCCGCTCGCACCGCTCGTAACCCGCAGACCGGCGACCCGATCGACATCCCGGCCGGCTACAGCGTGAAGGTCTCCGCGGGCTCGAAGCTCAAGGAAGCCGCCAAGGGTAAGTAACACCCCCTGGGCACGACGAAGGGCGGTCACCCCGACCAGGGTGGCCGTCCTTCGGCGTACGGGCCGCAGAACGCCGTTGTGGGCCTCTGCGGCCCTTTTGTGGCCGGCCACCGCCCCCTGAACAGCGGAGCGGGGGCCCGGGGCAGCGCCCCGAACCCCCGCCGGCCGTCGGCGCGTGCGCGTCAGACGAGCGAACCGCCCGGCAGCTCCACCTTCGCGCCGAGCTTCTCCAGCTTGTCCATGAAGTTCTCGTAGCCGCGGTTGATCAGGTCGATCCCGTGCACCCGGGACGTCCCCTGCGCCGCCAGAGCGGCGATCAGGTACGAGAAACCGCCGCGCAGGTCCGGGATGACCAGATCCGCGCCCTGCAGCTTCGTCGGCCCGGAGACGACCGCGGAGTGCAGGAAGTTGCGCTGGCCGAAGCGGCAGTCGGAGCCCCCCAGGCACTCGCGGTACAGCTGGATGTGAGCACCCATCTGGTTGAGCGCCGAGGTGAACCCGAGCCGGGACTCGTACACCGTCTCGTGGACGATCGACAGACCCGCGGCCTGTGTCAGCGCCACGACCAGCGGCTGCTGCCAGTCGGTCTGGAAACCGGGGTGCACGTCCGTCTCCAGCGCGATGGCGTTCAGCGCGCCGCCCGGATGCCAGAAGCGGATGCCCTCGTCGTCGATCTCGAAGGCGCCGCCGACCCGGCGGAACGTGTTCAGGAACGTCATCATCGAGCGCTGCTGCGCCCCGTGGACGTAGATGTTGCCCTCGGTCGCCAGCGCCGCGGACGCCCAGGAGGCGGCCTCCAGGCGGTCCGGGAGGGCCTTGTGGGTATAGCCGTCGAGACGGTCGACACCGGTGATCCGGATGGTCCGGTCGGTGTCCATGGAGATGATCGCGCCCATCTTCTGCAGTACGCAGATGAGGTCCTCGATCTCCGGCTCCACGGCCGCGTTGGACAGTTCGGTGACACCCTCGGCGAGCACCGCCGTCAGCAGCACCTGCTCGGTGGAGCCCACCGACGGGTACGGCAGCCGGATCTTGGTGCCGCGCAGCCGCTGCGGGGCCTCCAGGTACTGGCCGTCCGCCCGCTTCTCGATCGTCGCGCCGAACTGGCGCAGCACGTCGAAGTGGAAGTCGATCGGCCGGCCGCCGATGTCGCAGCCGCCGAGCCCCGGGATGAACGCGTGGCCCAGCCGGTGCAGCAGCGGGCCGCAGAAGAGGATCGGGATGCGCGACGAGCCCGCGTGGGCGTCGATGTCGGCGACGTTCGCGCTCTCGACGTGCGTGGGGTCGAGGATCAGCTCGCCCGGTTCGTCGCCCGGGCGGACCGTCACACCGTGCAGCTGGAGGAGCCCGCGGACGACCCGCACATCGCGGATGTCGGGCACGTTGCGCAGTCGGCTGGGCCCGCTGCCGAGCAGCGCGGCGACCATTGCCTTCGGCACCAGGTTCTTGGCGCCTCGGACGCGGATCTCGCCCTCCAGCGGGGTTCCGCCGTGGACAAGCAGGACATCGTCTGTGCCGGTCATGAATCTCGCGTTCCGGAGTGGTCGGGCAGGGGGCCAATCGAAAGAGTAATGGCCGCGCACCCCGCATCCGTAAGAAGGCGGCGGGTGTACGAACGTCATGAATCCGCCGCGACACGCTCCGCATCCTGGATCTTGCGGAGGGTTACGGTCCGGATGGCTGGCCGGCTGTGCGCTCCTTGTGCACCCGTGCGCCCTGAGCTGCGCTCGGGCACCCAGGGCGACGTCCGGGGCACTTGGCCCCCGCGAAAGCCGAAGATGCGGGATCATTTCTCCCATGACCGAGGTGTCCTCGCTCACAGGGCGGCTGCTCGTGGCCGCACCCGCCCTGGCGGACCCGAATTTCGACCGCGCGGTGGTGCTGCTCCTCGACCACGACGAGGAGGGCTCGCTCGGCGTGGTCCTGAACCGCCCGACCCCGGTCGGCGTCGGTGACATCCTCGCGTCCTGGGCCGGTCTGACCGGTGAGCCCGAAGTCGTCTTCCAGGGCGGCCCGGTCTCCCTCGACTCGGCGCTCGGCGTGGCGGTGATCCCGGGGGACGAGGGCCCGCTCGGCTGGCGCCGGGTGTACGGGGCGATCGGCCTGGTGGACCTGGAGGCGCCCCCCGAGCTGCTGGCCGCGGCCCTCGGCTCGCTGCGGATCTTCGCCGGATACGCCGGCTGGGGGCCCGGACAGCTGGAGACGGAACTCTCCGAGGGCGCCTGGTACGTCGTCGAGTCGGAGCCGGGGGACGTCTCGTCACCGCGCC
This sequence comes from Streptomyces brevispora, assembly GCF_007829885.1. Lineage (NCBI taxonomy): Bacteria > Bacillati > Actinomycetota > Actinomycetes > Kitasatosporales > Streptomycetaceae > Streptomyces > Streptomyces brevispora. The sequence continues at coordinate 2,016,315 of NZ_VIWW01000001.1, read as the reverse complement.
CGGAGAGCCTCTGGAGGGCGGTCCTGCGCCGTCAGCGCAGCGAACTGGCCATGATCGCCACCTATCCGGACGACCCTTCGCTGAACTGATGTCGCGGACCTTCAGTACGCTTGGCATTTATGAGCACTCTTGAGCCCGAGCGCGGGGCAGGTACGGGAACCCTCGTGGAGCCGACGCCACAGGTGTCGAACGGCGACGGCGACCACGAGCGCTACGCGCATTACGTCCAGAAGGACAAGATCATGGCGAGTGCCCTGGAGGGCACCCCCGTGGTCGCGCTGTGCGGCAAGGTCTGGGTACCGGGCCGCGATCCCAAGAAGTACCCGGTGTGTCCCATGTGCAAGGAGATCTACGAGTCCATGGGTGCCGGTGGCGACAAGGACAAGGGCAAGGGCGGCAAGGACAAGAAGTAGTCCGCGAGCGGTAGAACCGACCCGTCCGGGAGAACCCCCGGGGCACGCGACAGCGTGCCCCGGGGGTTCTTCGTCGTTCGGGCCCGTCCGGCGTTGCACGGGCTGCGTCCGGGGGTCACAGAGTGGTTGAGACCACTTGTCGGCGACTTCGTCTGGACCTACCCTCCTGCAAGTTGTGCAGAACGAAACGCGCGTTGCGTATGTTGCAACGCCTACCGGTAGGGGTCCCGGATGAAGCTTTCTGCCCGAATTGCCGCCCCGGCTGCGGCGCTTGTGCTGGCGGGTCTCACCGCCACCGCCTGCGCGCCACAGACCTCCGACACCGGCGCCAAGGGGGACGAGAAGACCGGCACACTGCGCGTCTGGCTGTTCCAGGAGGTGGGCAACAAGCCCAAGGAGAAGGTCGTCGACGCCGCTGTCGCGGACTTCGGGAAGGCCCACAAGGGCACGAAGGTCGAGATCGAGTACATCCCCGTCGAGACCCGCGCCCAGCGCGTCAAGGCCGCGTTCAACGACCCCAGGAGCGCCCCCGACCTGATCGAGTACGGCAACACGGACACCGCCGGCTACGTGAAGGACCGCGGACTGGCCGATGTCAGCGCCGAGTTCGGCGCCTGGGCGGACGCCAAGGACACCGACCCGACCGCCAAGCAGTCCGTGACGGTCGACGGCAGGATCTACGGGGCCCCGCTCTTCGTCGGCGTCAGGGCGCTGTACTACCGCACCGACATCTTCGCGGACCTGGGCATCGCGGCGCCCAAGTCCCAGGCGGAACTGATCTCCACCGCGAAGAAGATCCACCGCGAGAAGCCCGGCCTGTACGGACTCGCGGTGGGCGGCGCGTACACCTACGGCGCGATGCCGTTCATCTGGGCCAACGGCGGCGAACTGGCCGACGCCGGCGGCGGTTCGTACCGGGCGGCCATCAACAGCGAGAAGGCCCGCAAGGGCATCGCCGCCTACACCTCGCTCTTCGGCGACGACAACTGCCCGGCCGCCAAGTGCGCCGCCATGGGCGGCAACGCGACCGTCACCGCCTTCGCCTCCGGAAAGGCCGCCATGGCCATCGGCGGCGACTTCAGCCACGCGGCCGTCGAGGCCGGCACGGTGAAGGGCAGGTACGCGGTCGTACCGCTCCCGGGCGTGGCCGCGAACTCCGTCGCCCCGGCGTTCGCGGGCGGCAACAACATCGGCGTGCTGAAGAGCAGCGGGCACCGCACCCTCGCCGTCGACCTGATGAAGTCCCTGACCGGCAAGCGGACCCAGGCGAAGATGTTCGACGCGATGGGCTTCCTGCCGACGTACACCGATGTGCGGGCCGCGGCCGCGAAGCGGGAGCCGTTCGTCGAACCGTTCGTCAGGACACTCGGCGCGGGCGCCAAGTTCGTCCCCGCCTCGCCTGCCTGGGGCCAGATCGACTCCTCGCTGATCCTGCCGACGATGTTCCAGGAGATCGTCAGCGGCCGTAAGAACGTGGCCGACGCCTCGGACGACGCCGCGAAGAAGATGGACGCCGCGTTCGCCGACGTGGGCTGACGATGACGGCGAACAGCACGGCGTACAAGGCGCCCGGCACGTCCGGAGCGGGCGGACCCTCCCCCCGCCCGCTCCGGAGCCGCCACCCGGCCTCGCCCGTCCGGCGGTCCGGCTGGACCCCCTGGCTCTACCTCCTGCCCGCGCTCGTCCTCCTCGGCGGGCTGCTGGTCTACCCGATCTACCAACTCGGCCTGATCTCCTTCCTGGAGTACACCCAGGCCCAGGTGAGCGGCGGCGAGCCGACCACCTTCCAGGGTTTCGGCAACTACGCGACGCTCTTCCGCGACAGCCAGTTCTGGCAGGTGCTGCTGGCCACCGTGGTCTTCGCGGCGGTCTGTGTGCTGGCCACCCTGCTGGTCGGCTGCGCACTGGCCGTCCTGCTGACCCGGGTACGGGCCGTGCCGCGGCTCGCGCTGATGATGGCCGCGCTCGGCGCCTGGGCGACCCCGGCGATCACCGGCTCGACCGTCTGGGTCTTCCTCTTCGATGCCGACTTCGGGCCGGTCAACCGGGTACTGGGGCTCGGCGACCACTCCTGGACGTACGGGCGCTACAGCGCCTTCGCGCTGGTGCTCCTCGAAGTCCTTTGGTGCTCGTTCCCGTTCGTGATGGTGACCGTGTACGCGGGCATCCGGGCGATCCCCACCGAGGTGCTGGAGGCGGCGGCGCTGGACGGCGCCTCGCAGTGGCGGATCTGGCGGTCGGTCACGGCACCGATGCTGCGGCCGATCCTGATCGTCGTCACCATCCAGTCGATCATCTGGGACTTCAAGGTCTTCACCCAGATCTACGTCATGACCAACGGCGGCGGCATCGCCGGCCAGAACCTGGTGCTCAACGTGTACGCGTACCAGAAGGCGTTCGCGTCCTCGCAGTACAGCCTCGGCTCGGCGATCGGCGTCGTGATGCTGGTGATCCTGCTGGCGGTCACGCTGGTCTATCTGCGCCTGGTGAGGCGCCAGGGGGAGGAACTGTGAGCCTGCCGTCCCTGTTGCGCGTCCGCCGGCCCGGCCGGCTCGCCGCCGAGGCGGCGGCCCTGCTGATCGCCGCCGCCGTGGCCTTCCCGCTGTACTGGATGGTGCTCTCGGCCTTCAAACCGGCCGGCGAGATCCAGTCCACGCACCCCAGGCCGTGGACGCTGTCGCCGTCCCTGGACTCCTTCCGCCGGGTCTTCCAGCAGCAGGACTTCGGGCGCTACTTCCTCAACAGCCTGCTCGTCGCCGGCACGGTCGTCATCGTCTCCGCGCTGATCGCCTTCCTGGCGGCGACGGCGGTGACCCGGTTCCGATTCCGTTTCCGCACCACACTGCTGATCATGTTCCTGGTGGCGCAGATGGTGCCGGTCGAGGCGCTGACGATCCCGCTGTTCTTCCTGATGCGGGACTTCGGCCAGCTGAACACGCTCGGTTCGCTGATCCTGCCGCACCTCGCCTTCTCGCTGCCGTTCGCGATCTGGATGCTGCGCGGCTTCGTCAAGGCCGTCCCGGACGCGCTGGAGGAGGCGGCGTACATCGACGGGGCGAGCCGCACCCGCTTCCTGTGGCAGATCCTCTTCCCGCTGGTCTTCCCGGGGCTGGTGGCGACCAGCGTCTTCTCGTTCATCTCGACCTGGAACGACTTCCTGTTCGCGAAGTCCTTCATCATCAGCGACACCTCCCAGTCGACGCTCCCGATGGCTCTGCTGGTCTTTCTCAAACCCGATGAAAACGACTGGGGAGGGGTCATGGCAGCCTCGGCGGTGATGACCGTGCCCGTGCTGGTCTTCTTCGTACTCGTACAGCGACGCCTGGTCTCGGGACTGGGCGGAGCGGTTAAGGACTGACGTGGTCAATCTGATCCCGGCGCCCCTGCGCGCCGAATACTTCACCGACATGCCCGGCTTTGTGCTGGATCAGGACACCGTGGTCGACGCGCCGTCCGGCACCGAGGGCATGGCGCGACTGCTGCGCGCCACCGTGGGCGCCGCGACCGGGCTGCCGCTCGCACCCGGACGGGGCGACCGCGGACCGGCGATCCGGCTGCGGATCGACCCCGGCACGGCGGACGAGTTGGGTCCCGAGGGCTACCGGCTCGCCGTGGACGCCGACGCCGTCACCCTGCGGGCCGCGGCCCCGGCGGGGCTCCACTGGGGCGTCCAGACGCTGCGACAGCTGCTCGGCCCGGAGGCCCACCGGTGTGCGCCCGTGAACCCGGACCGGGTCTGGACCGTGCCGAGCTGCACCGTCGAGGACCGCCCGCGCTTCGGCTGGCGGGGCCTGATGCTCGACGTGTCGCGGCACTTCATGCCCAAGACCGACGTGCTGCGCTACCTCGACCTCCTCGCCGCGCACAAGCTGAACGTCTTCCACTTCCACCTCACCGACGACCAGGGCTGGCGCATCGAGATAAAGCGCTACCCCCGCCTGACCGAGACGGGTTCCTGGCGGTCGCGTACGAAGTACGGCCACCGGGCCTCCGAGCTCTGGGACGAGACCCCGTACGGCGGGTACTACACGCAGGACGACATCCGCGAGATCGTGGCCTACGCCGCCGCCCGGCACATCCGTGTCGTCCCCGAGATCGACATCCCGGGTCACTCGCAGGCGACCATCACCGCCTACCCGGAGCTGGGCAACACCGACGTCGTCGACACCGCCGCCCTGTCCGTGTGGGACGACTGGGGCGTCACCCCGAACGTCCTGGCCCCCACCGACGGCGTTCTGCGCTTCTTCGAGGGCGTCTTCGAGGAGCTCCTCGAACTCTTCCCGGCCGACACCTCGCCGTTCATCCACGTCGGCGGCGACGAGTGCCCCAAGGACCAGTGGAAGCAGTCGCCGACCGCCCAGGCCCGCATCAAGGAACTCGGCCTGGCCGACGAGGACGAGCTGCAGTCCTGGTTCATCCGCCACTTCGACAGCTGGCTCACCGCACGCGGCCGCCGCCTCATAGGCTGGGACGAGATCCTGGAGGGCGGCCTCGCCGAGGGCGCGGCCGTCTCCTCGTGGCGCGGTTACGCGGGCGGCGTCGCTGCCGCCGAGGCCGGGCACGACGTCGTGATGTGCCCGGAGCAGCAGGTCTACCTGGACCACCGTCAGGACGGCGGCCCCGACGAGCCGATGCCGATCGGATACGTCCGCACCCTGGAGGACGTCTACCGCTTCGAACCCGTGCCGCCGGGCCTCTCCGAGGAGGCCGCCCGTCACATCCTCGGCACCCAGGCCAACGTCTGGACCGAGGTGATGCAGAACCGCGCCCGCGTCGACTACCAGGTCTTCCCGCGCCTCGCGGCCTTCGCCGAGGTCGCGTGGTCGGCCCTGCCCGACTCCGAGGACCGGGACTTCGCCGGTTTCGAGCGGCGCATGGCCACGCACTACGCGCGGCTCGACGCGCTCGGTGTCGAGTACCGGCCGCCGGGCGGTCCGCTGCCGTGGCAGCAGCGGCCCGGCATCCTGGGACGCCCGATCGAGGGAGCGCCTCCGCGCGTCTGAGCCCGCGCGCAGGGAGCGGTTCCCGCGACAGCGGGCACCGCTCCCTGCCGAGCTCCCTGCCGAGCTCCCTGCCGAGCTCCCTGCCGAGCCCTCCGGCGCGGCGCCTTCCCGGTCCTCCTGCTCTCCCGTCGCTCCGCCGAGCGGAATATGTCGTACAAGCTCGCTGAATAGGGGCAATTCGCGCTCTGCGCCGAAGAGGTGCGAATCGGGATCATCCCCCTGGTCAGGGACGGATACTCCCTTCGCGGACCCTCGCGTCGGGCCCGTCCGAAGATGTGCCAGAGTTGCCACGTCCAGGCTTTGAGCACGTACCGTACGGCGAAACAGGCGGGACAGCCGGGACACCGGGAAGGGGCAGCTGGGTTGACCACGCAAGCACCGCAGGCGACGCAGTCCGTCACACTGCCGGCCTCGCTGGACGAGGCCGTGGCGGCACTCGGCGCCATGCCGGCCGCCGTCCCCGTGGCGGGCGGCACGGACCTGATGTCGGCAGTCAACACGGGGCTCCTGCGCCCCTCCGGGCTGGTCGGCCTCGGCCGGATCAGCGAACTCCGCGGCTGGCACTACCAGGACGGCCACGCCCTGTTGGGCACCGGTCTCACCCATGCCCGCATGGGGCGCCCGGACTTCGCCGCCCTCATCCCCGCCCTGGCCGCGTCCGCGCGCGCCGCGGGCCCGCCGCAGATCCGCAACGCCGGAACGCTCGGCGGCAACATCGCCACCGCCGCCCCGACCGGTGACGCCCTGCCGGTGCTCGCCGCGCTGGAGGCCGAACTCGTCATCGCGGGCCCCGGTGGCGCCCGCCGCGAGATCCCGGTCTCGCACCTGCTGGCCGGCCGCGAGATGCTGGAGCCCGCCGAACTCATCGGCTTCGTCCGGGTACCGCTGCTGCACGCCCCTCAGGTGTTCCTCAAGGCGACCGGGCGTACCGGCCCCGGCCGTGCCACCGCCTCCGTCGCGATCGTCCTCGACCCGGCCCGGCGCGGAGTGCGCTGCGCGGTCGGCGCCATAGCGCCGATGCCGCTGCGGCCGCTGGAGGCCGAACGCTGGATCGCCTCGCTGATCGACTGGGACGGTGAACGGGGTCTGGCGCCCGACGCGCTGGCCGCCTTCGGCGAGTACGTCGCCGCGGCGTGCATCCCGGACGAGCCACCGCCCGCCGACGGGGGAGAGGCACCACCGTTGCCCCCCGCGGTACTGCACCTGCGGCGCACCGTCGCCGCGCTGGCCCGACGCGCGCTGGGGAGGGCACTGTCGTGAGCAACGAGGACCACGCCGGACAGCACGGGGGCTGGGAGCCGACCCCCCAGAGCGGCGAGTACGACGCCGAGGCGACCGCCTTCGTCCACCTGCCGCCGGAGGACCTGGCGAACGTACCGCTGGCCGCACCCGGCCAGGGCTACGTGCCGCCGATGATCCTTCCGCTGACCCCGGCCGCCGGGCTCGACCCCGCGGCCGCCGGCGGCTGGGGCGCCCGGACACCGGACCCGCACGCCCAGCCGGACCGCGGCACGGCGGCGGAGCAGCCGGTGCCCGAGGCGGTGCACTGGCCGGACCCGAACCAGCAGCAGACGCCGTACGGATACCCGCAGGCCCCGCACCACCCGCAGACGTCCGGGGAGCACTACCCGGACCGGTACCGCGAGAGCCCGGCCGCCACCGGCCAGTGGAACTTCGCCGAACCCACCGGGCACGCCGAACCCACCGAGCCCGCCGGGCACACCGGTCAGTGGCAGATCCCGGTCGCCGACGGCGATCTCCCGGAGGAGTCCGGCGAGTTCTCGGCCTCCGCGCTGGCCGCCGGCTGGTACGCGGACCGGACCCCGCCGGCCACCCTGCCCGGCGGTGCGCCCGCGCCCTGGGCGACGCAGGAGCCGGCGCCCGCGGCCGTGGACAGCACCCCGCCGCGGGGGACGGACCTCGGCCGCACGCCGGACGCGCCGGCCGACGCCGTGGACGGTGACGCCGACGCGCCGCCCCCGGAGCCTTCCGCGGACGCACCAGATGCACACGACGTGCACGACGTGCACGACGCACCCGAAGCCGTGTACGAAGTTCCGCCGGAGGCAGCCCTTCAGGACGCACCGCAGCTCGGCACGGAGCAGCCCGGCACGGCCGAACCGGCCGCGGGAGCGACACCGGTCGCCGAGTCGGCACCGGACACCGAGGCCACGGACGTCGAGGCGGCGGCCGTCGAAGTCACGGACACCGAGGTCACGGACCCCGATGCCATGGACCCCGACGCGACGGACCCCGAGTCCACGGACGCAGCCCCTGCCCCCGTCCCCGCTCTCGACCTGCCCAGCGAGCACCCCTCCGCCTCGTACATGCTGCATGTGAACGGCGTCGACCGGCCCGTCGCCGACGCCTGGATCGGCGAGTCGCTGCTCTACGTGCTGCGCGAGCGCCTCGGCCTCGCCGGGGCCAAGGACGGCTGCTCGCAGGGCGAATGCGGTGCCTGCAACGTGCAGGTGGACGGCCGTCTCGTCGCCTCCTGCCTGGTCCCCGCGGCCACCGCGGCGGGCAGCGAGGTCCGTACCGTCGAAGGTCTGGCCGTCGACGGGGAACCGTCCGACGTGCAGCGGGCGCTGGCGAACTGCGGTGCCGTCCAGTGCGGCTTCTGCATCCCCGGGATGGCGATGACCGTCCACGACCTGCTGGAGGGCAACCACGCCCCCAGCGAGCTGGAGACCCGTCAGGCACTGTGCGGCAACCTCTGCCGCTGTTCCGGATACCGCGGTGTGCTCGACGCCGTGAACGAGGTCATCGAGGGCCGCGAGGCGGCCTCGGTACCCGCACCGGAATCCGCGGAACCGGACGGGGCCCGCATCCCGCACCAGGCGGCCCCCGGCGCGGGTAGTGTGCAGGTCCATCTGCAGGACGGAGGCCTGGCGTGAGCAACGACGCAGCCACCGCGGCCGGCGCGACCCACACGGCGATCAGCATCCCTTCACTGGAGGGCCCCGACAGCTCCGGGGGCGAGCAGCCGCTGCTCGGCCTGGGCGCCTCGCTGCGGCCGGCCGACGCCCGCGCCAAGACCGAGGGCATCTTCCCGTACGCCGCCGACCTGTGGGCCGAGGGACTGCTCTGGGCGGCCGTGCTCCGCTCCCCGCACCCGCATGCCCGCATCCTGTCGATCGACACCTCCGCCGCGGTCGAGATGCCGGGCGTACGAGCGGTCGTCACCCACGAGGACGTCCCCGGCGAGCGTTCCTACGGACGCCGCGTCGTCGACCGTCCCGTCTTCGCCTCCGACCTGGTCCGCCACCACGGCGAGCCGATCGCCGCGGTCGCCGCCGACCACCCCGACACGGCCCGGCTGGCCGCAGCCGCCATCGCCGTCGAGTACGAGCTGCTGGAGCCGGTCACCGACCCGGAGAAGGCCTTCGCCGCCGAACCTCTGCACCCCGACGGCAATCTGATCCGCCACATCCCGCTGCGCTACGGCGACCCGGAGATCGTGGGCGAGGTCATCGTCGAGGGCCTGTACCGCATCGGCCGTCAGGACCCGGCGCCGATCGGTGCCGAGGCCGGGCTCGCCGTGCCCCGCCCCGACGGGGGCGTCGAGATCTACACCGCCTCCACCGACCCGCACACCGACCGCGACCTCGCCGCCGCCTGCTTCGGCCTCGAACCGGACCGGGTGAAGCTCGTCGTCACCGGCGTCCCCGGCGCGACCGGCGACCGCGAGGACCCCGGATTCCAGCTCCCGCTCGGCCTGCTCGCCCTGCGCACCGGCTGCCCGGTCAAACTGGCCGCGACCCGCGAGGAGTCCTTCCTCGGCCACGCGCACCGCCACCCGACCCTGCTCCGCTACCGCCACCACGCGGACGCCGAGGGCCGTCTGGTGAAGGTCGAGGCCCAGATCCTCCTCGACGCGGGCGCGTACGCCGACGCCTCGTCCGAATCCCTGGCCGCCGCCGTCGCGTTCGCCTGCGGCCCCTACGTCGTCCCGCACGCCTTCATCGAGGGCTGGGCGGTCCGGACGAACAACCCGCCGTCCGGTCATGTCCGGGGCGAGGGCGCGATGCAGGTCTGTGCCGCGTACGAGGGCCAGATGGACAAGCTTGCCGCCAAGCTCTCCATCGACCCGGCCGAGCTGCGGCTGCGCAACACCCTGTCCACCGGCGACATCCTGCCCACCGGCCAGACGGTGACCTGCCCCGCCCCCGTCGCCGAACTCCTCGGCGCGGTACGGGACTTCCCGCTCCCCTCGCTCCCCAAGGACTCCCCGGAGGACGACTGGCTGCTCCCGGGCGGCCCGGAGGGCGCGGGCGAACCGGGCGCGGTGCGGCGCGGGGTCGGATACGCGCTGGGCATGGTCCACATGCTCGGCGCCGAGGGCGCCGACGAGGTCTCCACGGCCACGGTGCGGGTCCACGACGGGGTCGCCACCGTCATCTGCGCCGCGGTCGAGACGGGCCAGGGCTTCTCGACGCTGGCCCGCCAGGTCGTCCAGGAGACCCTGGGCATCGAGGAGGTCCATGTGGCCTCCGTCGACACCGACCAGCCCCCGGCCGGACCGACGACGCACGGCCGCCACACCTGGGTCTCCGCCGGAGCGGTCGAACGCGCCGCGAAGATGGTCCGCACCCAGCTGCTCCAGCCGCTGGCCCACAAGTTCGGCATGTCCACCGAGCTGCTCCAGATCGCCGACGGCAAGATCACCTCGTACGACGGGGTGCTGTCCACGACCGTCACCGAGGCGATGGACGGCAAGGAACTGTGGGCCACCGCCCAGTGCCGCCCCCACCCCACGGAGCCGCTCGACGAGTCCGGTCAGGGCGACGCCTTCGTCGGCCTCGCGTTCTGCGCGATCCGCGCGGTGGTGGACGTCGACATCGAACTCGGCTCGGTCCGTGTCGTGGAGATGGCCGTCGCACAGGATGTCGGCCGGGTCCTCAACCCGTCCCAGCTGGCGACCCGTATCGAGGCGGGCGTCACCCAGGGCATCGGTGCCGCGCTGACGGAGAACCTCCGCACCGCGCGCGGTCAGATCCGGCACCCCGACCTGACGGGTTACGCCCTGCCGACCGCCCTCGACGCGCCGGACATCCGCATCGTCAGACTCGTCGAGGAGCGTGACGTGGTGGCCCCCTTCGGCGCCAAGCCGGCTTCCGCGGTCCCCGTGGTGACCTCCCCGGCAGCCGTGGCCGCCGCGGTGCGCTCGGCCACCGGCCGCCCGGTCAACCGCCTTCCGATCAGGCCCCAGGCGGCCGTCGCGGCCCCGAAGTCCTGACCGCGGGTCCCCTCCGTACACACGGAACCGCCCGCCCCTTCGTACGAGGGGCGGGCGGTTCCGTGTACCGAGGCCGTGACCGGAATCGAACCGGTGTAACTCGAGTTGCAGTCGAGCCCCTGAGCCTCTCGGGCACACGGCCGTGCGTTGTTCTCGTCCCGACCGTAGGCCCCGGGAACCCCGGCGCCAAGAGTCCGGACCGTCCCGCAACGCGACTGCCACACGGCGTTCACGATCGCCCGGCCGGTCCTACGACCAAGGGACGAGAGCGGGAGCGACCCGCGACAGGGTTCATGGCGAGTTTCGCCCCTTACTCTTGGGCTCATGACCGTCCTGGAACCGCGTGACGCCGAGGTCTCGGCCCGCACCGGAGAAGCCGATGAAGTGAACGAGACCGTCGTCGCCGCAGTACCGGAGGGGGTGCTCGGGCGGACCTACCGGTCGCTGAGCATCGGCATCGTCTCCGTCGTGTTCCTGATCGCCTTCGAGGCGACCGCCGTGGGGACCGCGATGCCGGTCGCCGCCCGTGAGCTGCACGGCATCCCGCTGTACGCGTTCGCGTTCTCCGCGTACTTCACCACCAGCCTCTTCGCCATGGTGCTGGCCGGGCAGTGGGCCGACCGGCGCGGGCCGCTGGGGCCGCTCACCGCCGGGATCAGCGCCTTCGGGGTGGGCCTGCTGCTGTCCGGGACCGCGAGCACCATGTGGATGTTCATCGTGGGGCGGGCCGTGCAGGGGCTCGGTGGCGGGCTGGTGATCGTCGCGCTCTACGTGGTGATCAGCCGGGCCTACCCGGAGCATCTGCGGCCGGCGATCATGGCCGCGTTCGCCGCGAGCTGGGTGATCCCGTCCGTCGTCGGGCCGCTGGCCTCCGGGAGCGTGACCGAGCACCTGGGCTGGCGCTGGGTCTTCATCGGCATCCCGCTCCTGGTGGTCTTCCCGCTGGCGCTCGCGCTGCCCGCGATCCGGCGCATGGCGTCCGGGCCCGCCGACGCGGCGGCGCCCGTCGAGCCATTGAACCGCCGGCGCATCGTGCTCGCGCTGGGCATCTCGCTGGGTGCGGGGCTGCTCCAGTACGCCGGGCAGGAGCGGAACTGGTTCTCGCTGCTGCCGGTCGCCGCCGGGATCGCCCTGCTCGTTCCCGCGGTCCGGGGCCTGCTGCCCCCGGGCACCGGCCGGGCGGCGCGGGGGCTGCCCTCCGTGGTGCTGCTGCGCGGGCTGGCGGCCGGGTCGTTCATCGCCGCCGAGTCGTTCGTGCCCCTGATGCTGGTCACCCAGCGCGGCCTGTCCCCGACGATGGCCGGACTGTCGCTCGCGGCCGGTGGCGGGACCTGGGCGCTGGGTTCGTACGTCCAGTCCCGGCCGCGCCTGGAGCCGCACCGCGAGCGGCTGATGGTGGGCGGCATGGTGCTGGTCGCCGCGTCGATCGCGACGGCGCCCGCCGTGCTGATCGACGGGGTGCCGGTCTGGACGGTCGCCGCGGCCTGGGCCGTCGGCTGCTTCGGCATGGGCATGGTGATCGCATCGACCAGTGTGCTGCTGCTGAAGCTGTCCGCGCCCCAGGAGGCGGGGGCGAACTCCGCGGCCCTGCAGATCTCCGACGGGCTCTCCAACGCCCTGCTGCTGGCCGCGGGCGGCGCGGCGTTCGGCGCGCTCGGCGGGGGAGCGGTGGGTGCCGTGCACGAGGCTGTCGAGGCGGGGGCCTCCGGCTCGCACCCGGGGGCGTTCGCGGTGGTGTTCCTGCCGATGGCGGGGGTCGCGATGGTGGGGGCGTGGGTGGCCACACGAGTGCGGGAGTGGTGACTGGTACCGACCCGGCCCCACCTGGTGGTATCGATCTGGCCCCACGCTGTGGCACTGATCTGGCCCCATCTGGTGGAACCGTTTTGGTATGGCCATGAACCTGCGTCTTCGTGACGACCAGACCGAAGCCCTCAAGCGCCGCGCCGAGCAGGAGGGGACGAGTATGCACGCCATACTGCTCCAGGCCGTGGACGACTACCTGGCCAGGACCGCCCAGCAGGCCATCGTCCGCAAGACGGCGAAGGAGCAGGCAGCCAAGTGGAGCGAGCTCATGGAGCGGCTCAAGTGAGCTGCGTCTACCTGTCCTCCGAAGACATCCTCGTCATCGCCGAGCACGCCTGCCCGGACATGCGGATCGTGGTCCGCGACGCCGGACTCCTCGAATCGGCGGCCCACCGGCCGTCCGCGGCCATGTTCGGCGAGGAGGCGTATCCGGACGTCGTGGACAAGGCGGCCGCACTGCTCCAGTCCCTGGCGATCAACCGTCCGCTCTTCGACGGCAGCAAACGCACCGCCTGGCTGTCGTGCATGACCTTCCTCGCGATGAACGGGGTCGATCTCCGCCCGGACATCGACGCGGCGGAACGCCTGGTCATCGCCGTTGCCACGGGGGAGACGGACGAGGTGAAGGTCATCTCCCAGGGGCTGCGCGACCTGGTCGTCGACCACGTGTGAGAGGTGTCGCAATTCCCCCCGGGGAGGCGGAGTCCAGGGCGGATCGCACCCTGCCCCCCGGTAGGGTGGCCCGGTTGTCGTATCGCGTACGGGCCCGTCCCGGCCCGTGCGGACAGCACCACACGTACCCGAGAGACCCGAACCGGAGACCGTGACTACTACCGCCTCCCACCACCTCTCACCCGCCTTTCCCGGCCGCGCCCCCTGGGGTACGGCCGGGAAGCTGCGAGCCTGGCAGCAGGGCGCCATGGAGAGGTACATCCAGGAGCAGCCGCGCGACTTCCTGGCGGTCGCGACCCCCGGCGCGGGCAAGACCACCTTCGCGCTGACCCTCGCGTCATGGCTGCTGCACCACCACGTCGTGCAGCAGGTCACCGTCGTGGCGCCGACCGAGCACCTCAAGAAGCAGTGGGCGGAAGCGGCCGCCCGGATAGGGATCAAGCTCGACCCCGAGTACAGCGCGGGCCCCGTGAGCAAGGAGTACCACGGGGTCGCCGTCACGTACGCGGGTGTCGGGGTCCGCCCGATGCTGCACCGCAACCGGTGCGAGCAGCGCAAGACCCTGGTGATCCTCGACGAGATCCACCACGCCGGTGACTCGAAGTCCTGGGGCGAGGCGTGCCAGGAGGCGTTCGACCCGGCGACCCGCCGGCTGGCGCTCACCGGTACGCCGTTCCGCTCCGACACCAACCCGATCCCCTTCGTCGCGTACGAGGAGGGCAACGACGGCATCCGGCGGTCCTCGGCCGACTACACCTACGGCTACGGCAACGCGCTCGCCGACGGTGTCGTCCGCCCGGTGATCTTCCTCAGCTACAGCGGCAACATGCGCTGGCGCACCAAGGCCGGTGACGAGATCGCCGCCCGGCTCGGCGAGCCGATGACCAGGGACGCCATCGGGCAGGCCTGGCGCACCGCGCTGTCGCCCACCGGTGACTGGATCCCCAATGTGCTCAGCGCCGCCGACAAGCGGCTGACCGAGGTCCGCAAGGGCATTCCGGATGCCGGCGGGCTGGTCATCGCGACGGACCAGGAGTCCGCGCGCGAGTACGCCAAGATCCTCAAGAAGGTCACCGGCGAGAAGGCCACCGTCGTCCTGTCCGACGAGAAGGCCGCGTCGAAGAAGATCGATCAGTTCACCGACGACGGATCACGCTGGATGGTCGCCGTCCGCATGGTGTCGGAGGGCGTCGACGTGCCGCGCCTCGCGGTCGGTGTGTACGCCACCACCATCTCGACGCCGCTCTTCTTCGCCCAGGCGGTCGGCCGCTTCGTGCGCTCCCGCAGGCGCGGCGAGACCGCCTCGGTGTTCGTACCGACGATCCCGATGCTCCTGGACTTCGCCAACGAGATGGAGGTCGAACGGGACCACGTCCTCGACAAGCCCAAGAAGGGCAGTGACGAGGAGAACCCGTTCGCCGAGGAGGACAAGCTCCTTGCCGACGCGGAGAAGCTGGAGGACGAGGAGACCGAGGAGCAACTGCCCTTCGAGGCCCTGGAGTCCGACGCGGTCTTCGACCGGGTGCTGTACGACGGTGCCGAATTCGGCATGCAGGCGCACCCGGGCAGCGAGGAGGAGCAGGACTACCTCGGGATCCCGGGGCTGCTGGAACCCGACCAGGTGCAGCTGCTGCTCCAGAAGCGGCAGACCCGGCAGATCGCGCACAGCCGCCAGAAGCCGGCCTCCGAGGCCGATCTGCTGGAGAAGCCGGCCGGTGACCGGCCGGTGGTCACGCACAAGCAGCTGCTGGGGCTGCGCAAGCAGCTGAACACCATGGTGTCGGCCTACACGCACCAGAGCGGCAAGCCGCACGGGGTCATCCACACCGAGCTGCGGCGGGTGTGCGGCGGGCCGCCGAGCGCGGAGGCCACGGCCGGGCAGATCGAGCAGCGGATCAAGAAGGTCCAGGAGTGGGCCACCCGCATGACGTGAGTCCCGCGGGAACGCGTGGGCACCGGCCCGGGGCACAAGGACAGCGGTCCTTGCCCCGGGCCGGTGCTGTGAGCGGGCCGGCGTGATGAGGCCGGCCTCAGGGGAGGGCCGCCGCTACCAGACGAACGGTGCGGACTGGGTGCCCGTCGCCACGCACGGCACGGTGGCCGACGTCGGTGACGAGGCCACGATCTGCAGCGACCAGTTGGTGGTGCTCGGGGGAGTGGCCAGCACCACGGAGTTGGTGCTGTCCCCGGCCGCGAGCGTGCCGGAGGTGAGCTTCAGTGGGCCGAGGGTGATCGGATTGCCGCCGGTCATGCCGGGGTTGGCCTTCGCGGAGAACTGGACCTGACTGGTGACGCCGCCCGAGACCTTGGTGAGTTTGAGCGTCGTCGTGATGCTGTTCGGGTCGGCGCTCGTGCCGGCCGGCATCTTGATGTCCGAGGAGGTGATCTTGATGGTCTTGCTCGTGCCCGAGTCGGCGGCGGTCAGCTTGGCGACACCGCTGCCCCAGGAGCCGCAGTCGTAGTTCGCCGTCGCGGACAGCGGGGCCACGGCCGAGGCCGTCGGGGACGACAGCGCGAGCAGCGCGCCGACGGAACATGCCGCGCCCAGCACCAGTGGCAGGCGTTTTCGGTTGGAGGTGTGGCTCGGAGAGATCGACATGACGGGTGGAACTCCTTCCGGTTCGAATTCCGCAGATTCGCTGTACCAGCCGTACTCGCCGTACTTGCTCGATTTGCCGTACGTGCGGATCTGCGTGCCGGGCCCGGCATGTCGGGTGCAGTGAAACGGTGATCTTCGAAGATGTCAACAGATGTGCAGGAAACGCTTGCTGAAATGCTTTTCGGGCATTTCCGAAAGGATCAATTCGGTCTCTCTTGACTTCTCTGCGCCCGACCTCCTCAATGTGCGCAATCAATGGGCCATGAAAGGGTGTCAGGTGATCCGACGACGAAGATCCGGGGTGACCGGTCTGCTCGCTGCCTGCTTCGTAATGTCGCTGGGCTGTGTCGGGGCTGCCGCGCCGCTTCCCCCGTACCACGCCACGGCGGCCGCGGCCGGCACGGTCACCCCGACCGTCCACTGCACCCTGCCCGCGGGCCAGGGTGAGGCGACCGGACCGCAGGAGATGAACGTCGAGCTGACGCCCGCCGTCGTCGCCCCGGGCGGCAAGGTGCACGCCGTGGTGACGCTCGGGGCGTCCCCGGCCACCAGTGCCATCCCGCTGGACAACGTGCCGACCATCCCCAGCCTCGACCTCGCGATGTCCGGCGGGGCCACCGGCACCGTCACCGTGCGGGGCGCCGAGTTCACGATGGACATCCCGGCCGGGGAGCCCATCGAAATCCCTTTGTACGAAGGCGACTTCCTGGTTCCGGTGGATGCCTCCGGCGAGATCTCGCTCACCCCGGTCCGCACCCTGACGCAGACCAAGGTGCTCGGATCGGTCTTCGAGACGCCGTGTGACGTCGTCGGTGACGTGGGCAGCGTCGGCACCGTCACGGCGGAGGGTTCCGCGTCCGAGCCCGCCACCCTGACCGCCCCCGCCGATCCCGTGCGTCCGAACACCGCGGTCAAGCTGCGAGGTTCGCAGTGGACGCCGGGCGGCAAGCCCGTACCGTCGCTCTGCGCGGTGGGCGGCGGCGGCTGCGATCCGCTGAAGTTCGCCTCGCACACCCTGCGGATCGACTCCTACGGCACGCTCTCCGGCACCGCGACCCTCGGTCAGGCCGGGGCGGTGCCCGACGGCAGCTACGAGGTGAAGGTCAACGACGGTACGAAGGAGGCCACCGCACCCCTCACCATCAAGGCCGTCGCGGCCGGCAACCGGGAGATCTCGTTGTCGTCGGACAGCGGGCCGGTCGGCAGCGTGGTCACCGTCAGCGGCCGGAACTACAACCCGGACCGCTGGATCAACGTCATCGGCCTCGACGCGGCGGGCACCGCGCTCGACGACAGCGCCGTCTACGTCAAGAGCGGTTCGGACGGCACCTTCGCCGTCGAGTTCACCGTCATCTCCGATGCCGTCGTCGCCGTCCAGGCCGACGAGGGCAACGACCCGGCGACCGTACGCACGGTGCCGTTCACCGTCACCACCGAGGGCGGCGGCGGAGGCGGCGGTGGTGAGAGCGAGCAGCGGCTGACCACCGAGGTCAGGGCCGGCACGCTGTCCATGACCCAGGCCGGTGACACCGTCGACTTCGGCACCACGGTCCTGGGCACGGACACCGGTGTGCAGAAGGCCCGGCTCAACCGGGTCGAGGTGGAGGACGCCCGCGGCGTCAACAGCGGATGGTCACTCACCGCCACCCTCACCGGCTTCAAGAGCGCCGACGGCAACACCGTCCCGGCCGACGCCGTGCGATGGACACCGGCCTGCACCGCGCAGTCCGGGAGCGTGGGGGTGCCGGTCGCCGGATCGCCCACCGCGCTCGGGAGCGAGGCGGCGAGCCTCTGCCGGATGAATCCGGACGGATCACGTCCGTTCACCGGCGGCCGGTTCGACGCCGACGCGGGACTCACACTCACGGTCCCCGAATTCACCCGGCCCGGAGATTACAGCGCCACCCTGACCCTGACCCTGCTGTAACGGGGTCCCTGGGGAAAGCCCTTCCCGGCGCCCGTCTGCTCCATACCGCAATGGAGTGGACGGGCGTTTCCCATTCCGTATTCGGATCAGTCACATTCCGCTTCCTTTGGAGGAGCCGTATGTTCGCGCATCACAGACCAGTCGGCACGAGAGGGCCAGGACGTTCGGCATTACGTCGCGCCGTCGCCCTCGGTGCCACGACCCTGCTCGTCTGGACCGGTGGTTCCGCAGCCCTGGCGCCCCTCGCGCACGCCGGTACGGTCACCCCGACCGTCCACTGCACCCTGCCCGCGGGCCAGGGCGAGGCGACCGGGCCGCAGAAGATGGACGTCGTCCTCACGCCCGACGTCGTCGACCCGGGCGGCAAGGTCCACGCGAAGGTGACCCTCGGCCCGTCCCCCGCCACCAGCGGGATCAGCCTCAACAACGTGCCCACCACCCCGAGCCTGGACCTGGCCATGTCCGGCGGCGCCACCGGCACGGTGACCGTCACCGGACCCGAGGTCTCCCTCAACGTCCCGTCCGGTCAGCCGATCGAGATCCCGCCGTACGAGGGGGACTTCATCATTCCCGCCAACGCGAGCGGGCCGATCACCTTCACCCCGCTGCGCAATCTGACACGTACGAAGGTGCTCGGCGCCAACTACGAGACACCGTGCGTCGTGACCGCCGGCGGCGGGTCCATCGGCACCGTGACCGCGGAGGGCAGCGCGGGACAGCCGCCCACGCTCATCGCCCCCACCACCCCGGTGCGGCCGTCCACCTCCATCACCCTGGCGGGCAGCCGGTGGACGCCGTCCGCCACCCCCGTGCCGTCGCTCTGCGCGGTGGACGGCGGCGGCTGCGATCCGGGCAAGTTCGCCGGCTCCACCCTCGCGATCGACGGCTCCGGGCAACTCACCGGCAAGGCGGTGCTCGCCAGTGCGGGCACGGTGCCGGACGGCTCGTACCTCGTGAAGGTCGGCGACGGCACGAAGGAGGCGACCGCGCCCCTCACGGTCCGGGCCTTCGTACCCGACGGCCCCCGCGCGATCGCGCTGTCCCGCGGCAGCGGGCCGGTCGGCAGCGTCATCGCCGTCACCGGGAGCAACTACCTCCAGGACCGGTGGATCAACACGGTCGGCCTCGACGCGAGCGGGGCGACCCTCGACGACACCGCCGTCTACGTGAAGAGCGGTTCCGACGGGAAGTTCAGCGTCGACTTCGCCGTCTCGGACCCGGCGATCGCCGCGATCCAGGTCGACGAGGGCAATGACCCGGCGACCGTGCTGACCATGCCGTTCACCGTGACCGAGGCCACCGCGACACTCTCGGCGGGCACGGCCAAGGTCAAACCGGGCGGCGCCATCGGCGTCTCCGGTGCCGGCTGGCCGTCCGGTGTCACTCCGTCCGCCGCGCTGTGCGCCGCCGACGGCAGCGGCTGCGACGCCGCCCGGATCAGCGGCTCCACGCTCCGGGTCGCCGCCGACGGCACCCTCACCGGTACGGTCACCGTCGCCGGCTCCACCCCGCGCGCCGTGTACGCGCTCCGCGTCACCGCGGGCGCGTCACAGGCCCTCACCCAGCTGACGGTCGCCCCGACGTTCGTCGTCCTCACCCCGGCGGCCGGGCCGAAGGGCACCGCGGTCACCGTCCTCGGCCAGGGCTTCGCGAAGGTCGCGACCGTGTCGATCGTCGGGCTGCGGGCGGACGGCTCGCAGACCTCCGACGCGGTGCGGACCAAGGTGGTCGGCCTCGACGGGGCGTTCTCGCAGACCTTCACCGTCAACGCGGCCGACACCGTCGCGATCCGGGTCCGCGAGGTCCTCGTCAACCCGCGTACCGAGACCGCCGCGTTCACCGTCCAGGGCGGCACGGTCCCGGCCGGACCGTCCTTCGCGCTCTCGCCGCCCGAGGGGCCGGTCGGCACGGTCGTCCAGGTGACCGGCCGGGGCTTCGCGCCCGTCGCCACGGTCTCCGTGACCGGACGTACCGCGGACGGGAAGCAGACCGCCGACTCCTACGTCACCCGGGTCATCGGTCTCGACGGCACCTTCGCCCTCAACTTCACCGTCCGGGACCCGGCGACGAAGTCGATCCGCGCCTGCGAGGTGCTGGTGAACGGAAAAACTGTGCAGCAATTGTTCACAGTGAGTTAACGCCGGTTCGCATCTGATGTACGGAGCGTCGCGAGGGAGTCGGCCGACATGGACGCGCGTAGATGCGCGACATTCGGCCGACGCCCCGCTGACCGGCACTTATGCTCTTTCGGTACAACGGCATTTCCGGAGGCGCCCGGATTCTGGACGAGGTCTTCCGCTGAGCGGACTGGCTCGCTACTGTCCCAAAAATGTGAACGCCCCGTGGCAAGCCGCCGCGGAGCGCAGCCGGTGCCTTGGCCAGGCCGGCGGCCTCTCCGTGCGTCGCCGCTGGGACCGGTGGCGCACAATCCATGGGAACCAGCCGCTGCCGCTCACCAAAGAGGAGAGGGCGTCGTGACCGCGGAGACTTCCCAGACGCTCGACCGAGGACTGCGTGTCCTCAAGCTGCTTGCCGACACCGACCACGGCCTGACGGTCACCGAGTTGTCCAACAAACTCGGCGTCAACCGCACCGTGGTCTACCGTCTGCTCGCCACCCTGGAACAACACACCCTGATCCGGCGTGACTTGGGCGGACGGGCCAGAGTCGGCCTGGGCGTTCTGCGCCTGGGCCGACAGGTGCATCCGCTCGTCCGGGAGGCCGCGCTGCCCGCGCTGCGCTCCCTGGCCGAGGACATCGGGGCCACGGCCCACCTCACGCTCGTCGACGGCACGGACGCGCTGGCGGTCGCGGTCGTCGAACCGACCTGGACGGACTACCACGTCGCCTACCGGGCCGGCTTCCGTCACCCGCTCGACCGGGGTGCCGCGGGCCGGGCGATCCTTGCCGCCCGTCTGAAGCCGGTGGGCGAGACCGCGTTCACCCTCACCCACGGCGAGCTCGAAGCCGGGGCGAGCGGGGCGGCGGCCGCACTGATGGGGGTGACGGGGGTCGAGGGCAGCGTGGGCGTGGTGATGCTCGCGGACGCGGTCCCGGAACGGGTCGGGCCCCGGGTCGTCGACGCCGCGCGCGAGGTCGCGGACGCGCTTCGCTAGCGGGGCCCTTGGCGGGCGGCGGGGCGGGGCTTGGGCCTGGCCCCGCTGCGCCTCGCCCGGTCCGGGGCGGAGGGTTCCGTCCTCAATCGCCGGACAGGCTTGAATAGTGCGGCTCGCTCCGAGGGGTGCGATGCCCGGTGGGTGGGGGTCCGGTGCCCCTCCGGGGCGTCTCCTCGGACGACGAACGTTCGGCGGGTACGCGAGGGAACCCGGGTATCTGTTCGTCGTCCTGCGGGGACTCCCCTGCACGGCCCCGGACCCGGCCGTCCCGCGTCCGCGGCAGTCGTACCGTCGGCGTGCGGACGCGCACGATGCAGGGGCGGGGCCGGTTAGATTGGGCGGGTGCTCACACGTCTCTCGCGCCCCCGCACCCTCACCCTCTGCGCCCTCCCCGTCCTCGCCCTCTTCGGCGTGGCCGCCTTCGCGCCGCTGCCGTTCACGCTGGCACAGCCCGGCATCACGGCGAATGTGCTCGGGGACGACCACGGCACCCCCGTGATCAGCATCAAGGGCACCCCCACTCGGCCCACCAAGGGCCAGCTGCGGATGACGACGATCGTGGCGACCGGACCCACCGCCGATGTCGGGATCGGTGACGTGATCGACGGCTGGTTCCGTACGGACCGGGCGGTCCTGCCCCGTGACTCCGTCTACCCGACCGGCGGCTCCGAGAAGGAGATCGAGCAGCACAACCTCGACGACATGGTGAAGTCGCAGGACTCGGCGGTGGACGCCGCCCTGAACTATCTCGGCAAGAAGTCCGGATCGGTCGATGTGACCCTGCACCTCGCCGACGTGGGCGGCCCCAGCGCCGGTCTGTTCTTCGCGCTCGGCATCGTCGACAAGCTCGACGGCGACGGCTCGGGAGGCGATCTCACCGGCGGCCGCACCGTCGCCGGCACCGGCACCATCCAGGCGGACGGCGCGGTCGGCGCGGTCGGCGGTGTCTCGCTCAAGACGCAGGCGGCCCACCGGGACGGGGCGACCGTCTTCCTCGTACCGAAGGCCGAGTGCAAGGAGGCGCACGCCGAGCTTCCCGACGGGCTCCGGCTGATCCCGGTCACGACCCTGAAGGACGCGGTCGCCTCGCTGCGGGCGCTGGATCACGGGGGCAAGGTTCCCGGCTGCTGACCGGCGCCCCCGCGCGGCCGACGGGCCCGCCCGGTTCCGCTGCGGGCTCCTTGCCCACGGCCGCACCCGGTTCGCCGTCCATCGTCCGCCAGGCCGGGAAGACCAGCGGGCTCAGCGTCGCGAGCAGGTACACCCCGCCCATCGTCAGCAGCGCCCCCGAGGCGCCCGCGCTCTCCACCAGCAGGCCGGCCGCGAGCCCGCCCACCGGCATGGCCAGCTCGCACCCCGCGGTGATCGCCCCGGCCACCCGGCTGCGCAGCGCGTCGGGAACGCTTCCGTAGGTCACCGTCGTCAGGATCGGGTTCAGGACGCCGCCCGCGACCCCGCTCAGCGCCATCGTCACGGCCAGCGGCAGTGTCGTGTCGGTCAGCGCGGCGACGAGGAACCTGGGCGCCCCGCACAGCACCACGCACACGCTGAACACGGCCCGCCGCGAGTAGCGGTGCCCCACCGCCCCGTACAGCAGCGCCCCGGTCAGGCCGCCCGCCCCGAACAGTGCGGTGAGCAGCCCGAGGTCCCGTGCCCCGCCCAGCTCCGCCGACGCGTGCACCGGCAGCAGGACCGCGTTCCAGCCCTGGTCGGTGCCGTTCATGAACAGGACCATCACCACGATGCCCAGTAGCAGCCGGTTGCCGAACAAGTAGGCGTACCCCTCGCGCAGTTCGCGCTTGTAGGTGCGCAGGGAGACCGGCGCCGCAGCCTTGAAGGGCTCCGCCGCCCGCACTCCCCGTACCCCTGCCGCGATCAGCGCGGCCGAGGTCAGGAAGGTCGCGGCGTCCAGCAGCAGCACGGTCTCCGCGCCGACCAGCGCGATCAGTACCCCGGCCAGCGCCGCCCCGACCATCCTGGCCCCGCGCGAGACCGCGTCGAAGAGGCTGGCGGCGCGGGGGAGTGTGGTGCCGGCGTGTTCGGCGAGGTCGGGCACCAGGACGTAGCGCGCGGTGTTGCCGGGGGTGTGGAACAGTCCGTTGACGGCCATCAGGACGCAGAGCAGCCAGAAGGAGAGCGCGTCGGCGTAGTGGAGCAACGGCACTGCGGCGACGGCGAGTCCGCACACCGTGTCGGAGGCGACGGAGACCCGGCGCCGGCCGATCCGGTCGATGACGGGCCCGCCGATCAGTGCGGAGACGACGATCGGAAGGGTCGCGCAGAAGGCGACGACCCCGGCCCGGCCGGCGCTTCCCGTGGTCTCCAGGACGAACCACGGAACGCCGATCAGGGTGAGTGAAGTACCGGCTGTCGATATGGAGTTGGCGGCCAGTACGGCGACGAGTGGTACCCGGTCCGGCGTGCTCTTCCCCCCGTCCACGGACTACGCCGTTCGAGGGGCGCCGGACGGTGTGCAGGGTCGCTCCGGTAGCAGTCGCAGGCCCAACTCGACCATGGTCCAGCCCAGGCGGGTCCGCAGGTCCGTGTGCGGGGCGCGGGTGTCGGTGCGGGGGTGGGCGAGGCGGAAGTCGGTTGCTCGGCGCCGCAGTTCGGCGGAGCGGATGTCGTGCAGCTGAAGGTGCGTCTCGGGATGCATGGCGTGGTGGTCCCTTCAGTCGGCCGGTTGGTCAGTCGTGGGGCGGGGGAAGACGTGCAGGTGGGTGCGGACCACGGCGGAGCCCTCGGTGCCCTCCGGGACCCGGTCCCGGTAGCTCTCGATGAGGTCGTGGATCTTCTCCGCCATTTCCAGGGAGAGTTCGGGCGTGAGGCGGATCTTGAAGTCGCTGAGGTCGGAGGAGCGCAGCCACGCCTCGGGCCAGTCGTGAAGGGTGCCGAGCCAGGTGTTCAGCTCCTGGGTGTGCAGACCGGCGATCTCGTGCATCACGACGCCCATGGCGCCGCGGATCTCCGGGTCCGGGTCGCGGAGGAAGTCCGCGGTGCTGTCGAAGGCGGTGCCCAGGTGGACGGCCTTCCACCACCGCTCGCGGCCCTTGCCGCGCTCCGGGTCGTCCTCCACGAAGCCGAACGAGGCGAGCTGTCGCAGGTGGTAGCTGGTGGCGCCGCTCGACTCGCCGAGCCGGTCCGCGAGGCCGGACGCGGTGGCCGGGCCGAACTCCCGGAGGGTGTTCAGCAGCCGCAGCCGCAGGGGGTGGGCCAGCCCGCGCAGGGTGCGGGCGTTCACCATGTGGATGTTCGGGGTGCCTGCCGGGGTGTCGTCCCCGGTGGCCTCGTTCTCTGCCATGCCTCGACCATAGAGTTCCAAAGAAATCTTTGCAACAGATTCTTTGCAACATTTCCTTTGGAACTCGGGGCCGGCGGTCCGCCGCCCCTCACCCCGTCTTGATGAATCCCTCCGCGACCAGCCAGTCCTTCGCCACCTCGTGCGGGTCGTCCCCGTCGACGTCCACCTTGGCGTTCAGCGTCTGCGCGACCTCCGTGGTCAGCCGAGCGCTGAGCGGGTCCAACAGGGAGGCGATCACCGGGTACTTCTCGAAGGTCGGGGTGTGAATGACGGGCGCCGCGTTGTAGTTGGGGAAGAAGTGCTTGTTGTCCTCCAGTACGTCGAGGTCCATCGCCTTGATCCGGCCGTCGGTGGTGAACACCTCACCCAGCAAACAGGAGTCGGACTTCGACACCTGGGTGTAGACGATCCCGGCGTCCATCTTCTTGATGTTGGCGGCCGGGATCGGCATCCCGTACGCCTTCTCCATGCCCGGCAGCCCGTCGTCACGGGAGGCGAACTCGTTCTCCACGCAGATCGTCACCGCCGATGGGTTCTTCTTCGACAGCGCGGCGACGTCGGAGAGCGTCTTCAGGTGGTACTTCGCGTTGTTCTTCCTGCTGATGGCGAGCGCGTACGTGTTGTTCAGGGTGGACTGCGGCAGCCACGTCACCCCGTTCTTCCGGTCCGCGTCGCGCACCGCCTCCCACTGCTTCAGCGGGTTGGTGATCGGCTTCGAATGGCCCAGATACGTGATCCAGGCGGTGCCCGTGTACTCGTACATCGCATCGGCCTGGCCCTGGCGGATCGCCTCGCGCGCGCTGATCGACCCGGGCAGGTTCGTCCGGTCGAGCACCTCGGCCCCGGCGGCCTTGAAGATCAGGCCGATCATCTGGCCCAGGATGATGTTCTCGCTGAAGTTCTTCGAGGTGACGGTCAGCGAGGCGCCGTGCAGCGGCTCGCCCTTGCCCACGGACCCCGGCTTCACGTCGTCGACCATCGGCGACCCGCTCTTCAGGCCGCATCCGGAGAGTGCCAGCGCCAGTGCCGCCGCGCCCACCAGCCAGATCCGCACCCCATGCCCCGTGCGCACCCCGCACCTCGTAAACCTGCGCGCCGGGCCCATCACCCCACCTCCAGTCCGCGCGGCGTCAGCGTCACCTCGACCAGCGAGGCCAGCCAGTCCACCAGCAGCGCCAGCACCACCGTCAGTACGGAACCGAGCACCAGCACCGGCATCCGCTGCGTCTGGATGCCCGAGGTGATCAGGTCCCCGAGCCCGCCGCCGCCCCCGAACGTCGCCAGGGTCGCCGTGCCCACGTTGAGCACCAGCGCGGTCCGTACCCCGGCCAGGATCAGCGGCACCGCGAGCGGCAGTTCGACCTTGGTGAGCGTCCCCATCGCCGACATCCCGATGCCGCGCGACGCCTCCACCAGGGTCGGCTCGATCGCCTTCAGACCGGCGACCGTGTTGGAGAGCACCGGCAGCACCGCGTAGATCACCATGCCCGTGATCGCCGTCGACGGGCCGATGCCCAGCCAGATCACCAGCAGCGCCAGCAGACCGATCGCCGGGGTCGCCTGCCCGATGTTGGCGATCGCCGTGACGACCGGGGCGCCCTTGCGCAGCCGCCGCCGGGTCAGCGCGATACCCAGCGGAATGGCGATGATCAGCACCCAGAACGTCGAGATGGCGGTCAGCCTGACGTGCTGCCACCAGCGCAGCCGAACCGTGTCGCCCGCCAGCGAGTTCCTCGCGATCGAGTCGAGGTGGACATTGGTGATCCACACATAGGTGATGACCAGGACCACCGCGAGCACCGCCGGCATCACCACCAGCTTGCGCCAGGTGATCCGGCGCCCCGGCCGGGCCGGCGGAGGCGCTGGTTCCTCCTCCTCGTCGCGGAAGGCATGGCCTTTGACGTCGTGCTCGCCCGGCGGACGGTCCCGGCCGGACGCGGGGGCCGGACCGGTGGAACCGGGGCCGGACGGAGAACTGGGCGTCATACGTTCGCACCGCCCTCCAGCTCCTCGGCGGTCTGGTGGGTGCGCAGCTCCTCGAGTTCGTGCTGGTGCTCGATGGCGGTGAGCCGGTCGGCCTCCAGGAGTTCGTGCACGGAGTTCATCAGCGTGTGCATGTCCACGACCCCGATGAACTCGCCGCGCCGCCCGGTCACCGCGACCCGCCCGCCGCTGTCGGTCAGCACCGCCTCCAGCGCGTCGTGCAGCGTCGCGTCCCTGGTCACCGTGTCGTGCACCAGCTGCCCGGCCCGCGCCAGCGAACCGCGGGCCCGCATCAGGTCACCGCGCCGCAGCCACTTGTACGGGCGGTTCCTGCGGTCCAGCATGAGCAGCTCGTTGTACGGGCCGCTGCCCAGCTTGTTGAAGATCGACTGGAGCGGGTCCTCGACCGTCACCGTCGGGAACTCGGCGATCTCCACGTCCCGTACCCGGGTGAGGTTGAGCCGCTTCAGCGCGGCACCGGCCCCGACGAAGCCGGAGACGAAGTCGTCCGTCGGGTTGGTGAGGATGGCCTCCGGGGTGTCGAACTGCGCGATGTGCGAGTGCTCGCGCAGCACGGCGATCCGGTCGCCGAGCTTGATCGCCTCGTCGAAGTCGTGGGTGACGAAGACGATCGTCTTGTGCAGTTCGTGCTGGAGCCGGATCAGCTCGTCCTGGAGGTGGTCGCGGGTGATCGGGTCGACCGCGCCGAACGGCTCGTCCATCAGCAGCACCGGCGGATCGGCGGCCAGCGCCCGCGCCACGCCCACCCGCTGCTGCTGACCGCCGGAGAGCCCGCGCGGATAGCGGCCGTGGAACTCGCGCGGGTCGAGCCCGACCAGATCGAGCATCTCCTCGACCCGGTCCTTCACCCGGGACTTCGACCAGCCGACCATCTTCGGCACCAGGGCGATGTTCTCCGCGACCGTCATGTGCGGGAAGAGCCCGGACGACTGGATCGCGTAACCGATCTTGCGGCGCAGCTTCACCGGGTCCATGTCGGTGACGTCCTCGTCGTCGATCCTGATCCGGCCGGAGGTCGGCTCGATCAGCCGGTTGATCATCTTCAGGGTCGTCGACTTCCCGCAGCCGGACGGGCCGACGAAGATCACGGTCTCGCCGGCCTTGATGTCCATCGAGACGTTGTCCACGGCCGGGCTGGGGTTGCCCGGATAGAGCTTGGTCAGGTTCTCCAGGTGGATGGTGGCACCGGAGGTGGCGTTGGCCTTCGGCGCCGGTTCGGTCCCGGCGGCGGTCTCAGACACGGATCCCCCTCGGAATGGTGAGCCGCCCCAGCAGTACGTACGCGGCGTCGAAGAGCAGGGCGAGGACAACGATGCCGAGCGTGCCCGCGAGTACCTGGTTGATCGCGTTGGCGCTGCCCAGCGAGGCGATCCCGCGGAAGATCTCGTTGCCGAGACCCGGCCCGGAGGCGTACGCGGCAATGGCGGCGATACCCATCAGCATCTGGGTGGCGACCCGGATACCGGTGAGGATCGGCGGCCAGGCGAGCGGCAGCTCCACCTTGCAGAGCCGGGCGATCCGCGACATCCCGATGCCCTTCGCCGCGTCCACGAGCGCCGGGTCGACACCGCGCAGCCCCACGATGGAGTTACGGACGATGGGCAGCAGCCCGTACAGCGTCAGGGTGATCACGGTCGGTGCCACACCGAGTCCGACCAGCGGGATCAGCAGACCGATCGCGGCGAGGGACGGAATGGTCAGGACGGTCGCCGTCGAGGTGATCGCCAGCGAGCCGCCCCAGCCGCTGCGATAGCTGACGACACCGATCAGGACGCCCAGCACCGTCGCGATGACCATGCACTGGAAGACGGCGCTGGCGTGCTGGAACGCGTCGGTGAGCAGCTGCTGGTGCCGATTGCCCAGGTACTCCCAGAAGCTCACACGGCACTCCTCGGCTCAGTCGGTGTCCTGTGCGGCCTGCTCGACGAGCGGGATGATGCGCAGGGGTACGGGGTTCTCCATGACGATCGCCGTGGAGGCCCGGACAATGCCATCAAATCCGACAACCAGATCGATCACCCGTTGAAGATCGGCGTTGGAACGGGCCACGAGCCGGCAGAGCATGTCGCCGTGCCCGGTGGTGGTGTGCAGTTCGAGCACCTCCGGTACGCCGCCCAAGTGCGCCCGTACGTCGGCTCCTTGGCCCTGCTTGATCTCCAGCGTCGCGAAGGCGGTGACCGGGTAGCCGAGCGCCGCCGGGTCCACGTCGGGACCGAATCCGCGGATGACGCCATTCGACTGAAGGCGGTCCAGCCGCGCCTGCACCGTCCCGCGCGCCACGCCGAGCCGTCGCGATGCCTCCAGTACGCCGATCCGGGGCTCGCGCGCCAGCAGGACGATGAGCCGCCCGTCCAGATGATCGATCGCCACGGTCCGCCTCCGGTGGTCGCTGTGATGGTCATCATGTACAGATAGCCCGCCCATCATGGCCATCCACTGCACAGGCTGCCCAGTGATTTCGCGAACTGTTGCGCACCTTGCGAAGCGGGGAGAACCTTCGGACATGACTGAGACGATGCACAGCACCCCTGGAACCGCCCGGCAGGCCGATCCCTTCCCGGTCAAGGGAATGGACGCGGTCGTCTTCGCCGTCGGCAACGCCAAGCAGGCGGCGCACTACTACTCGACCGCGTTCGGCATGAAGCTGGTCGCCTACTCCGGACCGGAGAACGGCAGCCGCGAGACCGCCAGTTACGTCCTGACCAGCGGATCCGCCCGCTTCGTCTTCACCTCGGTCATCAAGGCGGCCACGGACCACGGCCGCTTCCTCGCCGACCACGTGGCCGAGCACGGCGACGGTGTCGTCGACCTGGCCATCGAGGTCCCGGACGCCCGTGCCGCGTACGCCTACGCGGTCGAGCACGGCGCCCTCGGCCTCCTGGAGCCGCACGAGGTGAAGGACGAGCACGGCACGGTCGTCCTGGCCGCCATCGCCACGTACGGCAAGACCCGCCACACCCTCGTCGAGCGCACCGACTACGACGGCCCCTACCTCCCCGGCTACGCCGAGGCCGCGCCGATCGTCGAGCCGCCGGCCAAGCGGACCTTCCAGGCCATCGACCACTGCGTCGGCAACGTCGAGCTCGGCCGGATGGACGAGTGGGTCGGCTTCTACAACAAGGTCATGGGCTTCACCAACATGAAGGAGTTCGTGGGCGACGACATCGCCACCGAGTACTCCGCGCTCATGTCCAAGGTCGTCGCCGACGGCACACTGAAGGTCAAGTTCCCGATCAACGAGCCGGCCGTCGCCAAGAAGAAGTCCCAGATCGACGAGTACCTGGAGTTCTACGGCAGCGCGGGCGTCCAGCACATCGCGCTCGCCACGAACGACATCGTCGCCTCCGTGCGCGCGATGCGCGCGGCGGGCGTCCAGTTCCTGGACACCCCGGACTCTTACTACGACACGCTGGGCGAGTGGGCGGGCGAGACCCGGGTGCCGGTGGAGACCCTGCGCGAGGAGAAGATCCTCGTGGACCGGGACGAGGACGGCTACCTGCTCCAGATCTTCACCAAGCCGGTCCAGGACCGGCCGACGGTGTTCTTCGAGATGATCGAGCGCCATGGCTCGATGGGCTTCGGCAAGGGCAACTTCAAGGCCCTGTTCCAGGCGATCGAGCGTGAGCAGGAGCGCCGCGGCAATCTCTGAGCGGTGACGGAGTGACGACGACGGAGTGACCGCGACGGGCGGGCCGGATCTTCCGGCCCGCCCGTCGCGGCTGTGGCGTGCGGTGCGCGCTCAGGGAAGCCGCTCGGCCTCGGTGACGCAGGCGGCCCAGGCCTGGTCGCCGATCCACCGGAGCCGTCGAGGCCGTCGGGCTGGGTGTTCGTCGAGGACACGTCCGGCAGTCCCGCGATACACGAGACGGAGTGCACCACCTGCGGCGAGGGCCCGGAGCCCTCCGTGCCGGACGACGTCGCCGTACGGCACCTGTGGTGCGCCGAGCATCCCGCCAGGACGGGGCACACCGGCTTCCTGGCCCTGCGCGTCGGGCTGCTGCGCGCGGTCCCGGTGGATGAGGTCCGTCGTCCCGGCGCAGGTGGACGCTTGCACGGCTCCGCCCAACCCTCAGCCGCGCCCCGGCCGAAACGGTGACGGGGGTGGCTGCGGGGCCGTCGGAGGGCTCGGTCGGGCGGACCGACGTGGAGCTCCCGGGTGTTCCGCGGTCGTGCCAGCCGCGGTGGCCGGTCCGTCGCGCGGGAGTCCTACGGGGTCGCGCTCGATGGCCGTGCTCGACTGCCTGCGCATACGGCTCGTTGACGACAGGCCGGTTGCAGTCGTGCGAATCCACTATCTTCGGTGACAGAACCGGGACAAAGGGCGTCACAACCGGAGACCGGGTCGGCATGTCCAACTGTGTGAGACGGCAAGCGGATTCGTCCGCCGCCGTCGGGCGCGGCAACCGGCCGCGCCACACACGTACTTCGGGGGAACCGTTGAACACCACCGCACGCACACTGCGTTCGTCCGTCTCCGTCGCGGGGGCCGGCCTGTTACTGGCAGCCACCGGAGTAGCCCTGGCGCCGGCGGCCACGGCCGACTCGGGTCTGCCGGCGCTGGCCGTCTCCACCGCGGCGCCGGCGGAGATCGGGCTGGCCGGCCAGCCGGTCGGCTTCACCACCACGGCGTCCAACGTGGGGAAGAACGACACCTCTTCGACGCGGCTCATCTACCACATCGACGGGGGCGGCGGCCTGCCGCCGAACGCCCTCAGCCTCCAGTACCGGCTCAGCGGGACGGCGTGGAAGACGGTGCCGCTGAAAATGTCCGACCTGAAGTTCTTCGGCGAACTGCCCGAGACCTTCCCGCTGGCCGCCGGCCAGTCGCGGACCGTGCAACTGCGCATCGGCCTGCCCATGGGCACCCCCCACAACGGCGACAGCAACGGCGGCACCGACCACCTGAAGCTGACCACCATGATCTCCTACGGTGCCGCGGGCGCGGCCAACGACGTCGACGAGGACACCGTCAAGGTCGGCGCGCTCAGTACCAGCCTGTCCGGGGTGCCCGCCACCGCCGTCGTGGGCGGGCCCGGCGTGACCTTCCGGGCCACGGTGTCCAACCCCACGCCCTCGGCGTACGAGAACGTGACGGACGTGCTGTACACCAACCGCCACACCACCGTGCACGTGCTG
The DNA here is from genome assembly GCF_007829885.1 of Streptomyces brevispora. Taxonomy (NCBI): domain Bacteria; kingdom Bacillati; phylum Actinomycetota; class Actinomycetes; order Kitasatosporales; family Streptomycetaceae; genus Streptomyces; species Streptomyces brevispora. Next base: position 1,985,099 of record NZ_VIWW01000001.1, on the reverse strand, counting down.
CGCTCCGGGGCCTGGAAGACGCTCAAGCCGATCACGTCCAACGCCGAGCCGGACCTGTACGGCTTCGACGTCATCGGCAAGGACGCCTCCATGGCGGCGCACAGCAGCACGAGCGTCAAGGTCCGCGTGGCCTACCGCAAGGGCGCCGCGCTCGGGAAGACCGACGTGGCACCCTGCGCGATCGTCAACGAGGGATCGATCCCGTTCAGGGGCAGCACCTTCTGCGGCGAATCGGCGTCGATCAAGCTGACGGCAGCCGCCTCCGGCAGGCCCACCCCGACCGCGTCGGCCAAGCCCTCGGCCAAGCCCTCGGCCAAGCCCTCGGCCAAGCCCTCGGCGACGGCCTCGGCTCCGGCCGGCACCGGCACGCACACCCCGACCGCGTCGGCCACACCGTCGACGACGACCACGGCTCCGGCCGACACCCGGACGCACACGGGGACGGACACGCAGCTGGCCTCGACCGGGAGCAGCGGCGTCTCGGCGATCGCCGTTGCCGCGGCGGCCCTCGTCGCGGCCGGAGCGGGCGCGCTGGGCTTCGCCGCGCTGCGCCGTCGCCGCGCCCGGGGCTGAGCGGCCGGGGCCCCGACGGACGGGCGCGAGGGGTGGGCCGTCCGTGCCGCCCCCGGCCGTCCGTGCCGCCCTCGGCCGGGCGGTTTCCCCGGCCGTCAGTGGTCCGACGACGGCCCCGCCGCGGACGGCTTGGCCGCGGACGCCGGCTGCGGGCCCGCCGCGCCCGGCATCGCGGGCGAGAGGGGCGGAACCGGCGCCTGCGACGGGGCGGCCCGCGACGGTTCCGGTTCCTGAGACCGCTTCGGTGCCTGCGGCGCGGCGGCCCGCACCGGTTCCGGTGCCCGCGGCGGCGCCGGCGGCGGTCCCGGCCGCAGGTCCCGCGGATCATCCATGGACGGCCGCCCCAAGGCGTCCAGGGCCTCCCGCGCCCTCTGGGCGTCCAGCGGCGAGAACTGCGGGTTGGTGCGCAGCGCCTCCTCCAGATGGCGGTGGGCCGTACCGAAGTCGTTCAACGCACGCTGGATCATGCCCAGGTGGTAGGCGTACGCCGCGGACCGGCCGCCCGAGTCGACCGCCTTCCGCGCGTACTCCAGAGCCGAGGCCGAGTCGCCCGAGCGGTGCAGCGCCCAGCCCAGCGCGTCGGCCACCGCCGCACTGTGGTGCCCGCGGTCCCACTCCGCCCGCAGCCGCTCCGCAGCCGCGTCAGCATCGCCGTGGGAGGCCTCGAAGCGGCCCAGGAGCAGGGCGTTGTCCACGCCCTGGCTGTCGGCAAGGGTCAGCGCCCTGCGCAGCTGCGCGTACTGGTCGGCGGCCTTGTCGTCCAGGTCGAGCGACTCGTACAACTCGCCCAGTTCCAGCATGTATTCGGGGCGGGGTGACCTGGCCAGCGCCGCCCGGTAGTCCCGCTGGGCCTCGTCGGTGCGGCCGAGGGCCGCCAGCGCACGCGCCCGGCCGGCGAGGGAGGTGTGGTGGGCGCGGTCGATGCGCAGCGCGGCCCCGTACTGGGCCAACGCCTCCTGGGGTTCGCCCCGGTCCCAGGCCAGTTCGCCGAGCCTGGACAGGCAGAGGGTCTTCTCCGCGGGCGTCCTCGCCCGGTTCGCCGCGTCCTGCGCGGTCGCGAGCGCGTCCTCGCGCATGCCCCGGTCGCGGTACACCTCCGCCGTGCGGCCCAGCGACGGGACGCCCGCCCGCAGCGCCGCGTACTTCGCCGCCGCCGTGGTCTCCGACTTGAGGTCGCCCAGGCCGCGGTACGCGTCGATCAGTTCCGGGTACACCGTCCACTGCTGCGGCAGCCGGGCCCGTACCGCCTCGCCCCACTTCTTCGCCGTGACGAAGTCGTGCCGGGCGTTGGCGAGCGACGCGAGCCCCACCCAGGCCGCCGCGTTCCCCCGCTCGCCCGGCTGCACGTTCAGCGACCGCTTCAGCGCCTGCTCGGCCCGGGTGTAGTACGCCGGGTCCACGGCCCACCGCCCCCACTCCACGTACGCCGACCCCAGCACCGCCCACGACCGCGCGTCCGACGGATGCGTGCCCACCCACGCCTGCCGGTCCCCGATGAGCGCCGTCAGGTCGGAGAGCGAGGCGGGGGAGCCGGCCGCCGTCGCGGTCATCGCCCGCGACACCGGACCGGGCACGGGCGGCGCCGCGTCCTTGCCCTCGTCGGGCACGGAGACCACCGCACCCGTCACCAGCACCGCACCCGCCACCGCGCCGAACGCGGCCCTGCGCAGCGTCGTGCGCAGCGAGACGGGCGGCGGCTCCGCCGGATACGCGGGGTCCGGCGGCAGGGACGGAGGCGATTCACAGGGCGGGGCGTAGGCCGTGCCGGGGGAGTGGTCCGGCCCGGGGGCCGCCGGGGGCTGCTGCGTAGTGACGTCCATGCCGATCACTCTGCGTCAGTATGAAGATCGCACCGCGCCTTGGGAAGGCTGCCGCATACGGGTTCACACCAATGGGCCCGAGTGCCAGTCTTGGATCATGGACGATCTTCTCGAACTACTGCGTGCCGGTCTCCCGGCCGAGGCCCTGATCACCGATCCGGGCATCACCGCCTCCTACGCCAACGACATGGCGAGCTTCTGCGAAGCGGGCGCACCGGCCGTCGTCGCACTCCCACGCACCGTCGAGCAGGTCCAGCACATCATGCGCACCGCCACGACCCTGCGCGTCCCGGTCGTCCCACAGGGCGCCCGCACGGGCCTGTCGGGCGCCGCCAACGCCTCCGACGGCTGCATCGTGCTCTCCCTGATCAGGATGGACCGGATCCTGGAGATCAGCCCCGTCGACCGGATCGCCGTGGTGGAACCGGGCGTCATCAACGCGGTGCTGTCCCGCGCGGTCAACGAGCACGGGCTGTACTACCCGCCGGACCCCTCCAGCTGGGAGATGTGCACCATCGGCGGCAACATCGGAACCGCCTCCGGCGGCCTGTGCTGCGTCAAGTACGGGGTCACCGCCGAATACGTCCTCGGCCTCGACATCGTCCTCGCGGACGGACGCCTCCTCTCCACCGGCCGCCGCACCGCGAAGGGCGTCGCCGGATACGACCTCACCCGGCTCGTCGTCGGCTCCGAGGGCAGCCTCGGCATCGTCGTCAAGGCCGTGCTCGCGCTCAAGCCGAAGCCGCCCCAGCAGCTCGTCCTGGCCGCCGAGTTCCCCAGCGCGGCAGCCGCCTGCGACGCGATCTGCCGGATCATGGAGCGGGGCCACACTCCGTCACTCCTCGAACTGATGGACCGTACGACGGTCCGTGCCGTCAACAAGATGGCGAACATGGGCCTCCCCGACTCCACCGAAGCCCTCCTGCTCGCCGCCTTCGACACCCCGGACCCCACAGCGGACCTGGCCGCCGTCGCGGAACTGTGCACGGCCGCGGGCGCCACCGAGGTCGTCCCGGCGGACGACGCGGCCGAGTCCGAGATGCTGCTCCAGGCCCGGCGGATGTCGCTCACCGCCCTGGAGACCGTCAAGTCCGCCACGATGATCGACGACGTGTGCGTACCGCGCTCCAAGCTCGGCGCCATGCTGGAGGGCACCGCGGCCATCGCCGAGAAGTACGACCTCACCATCGGCGTCTGCGCCCACGCGGGCGACGGCAACACCCACCCCGTCGTCTGCTTCGACCACACCGACGCCGACGAGTCCCGACGGGCCCGCGAGTCCTTCGACGAGATCATGGCGCTCGGCCTCGAACTCGGCGGCACGATCACCGGCGAACACGGCGTGGGCGTCCTCAAGAAGGAGTGGCTCGCCCGGGAACTCGGCGAGGTGAGCGTGGAACTGCACCGGGGGATCAAGCAGGCCTTCGACCCGCTGGGGCTGCTCAACCCGGGCAAGGTGTTCTGACGCGGGACAGGGCGCACGGTGCGGTGGCGGGCGCGCCTGCCGGTGCGGCGACCGCGGTCTCCCGCCGCACCGGGCCCGCTCAGCCTTCCGCCACCGCCGCACGGGCGGCCTGCGCGGACACCTCGTCACTGCTCCCCGTCCTGCGCCTCGTCCGACGGCCAGGGGTCGCTCATCCACAGGTCGTCGGCCGGCAGCGGCGCCAGCAGTTCGGCGATGCCCTCGTCCATGCCGAGCCGCTCGGTCTCCGTGCCCGGCGGGACCACCCGCAGCGTCCGCTCCACCCACGCGGACACCGCGGCGGACGGCACCTCCAGCAGGGCGTTGCCGTCGGGCGAGGTCAGCGCCACACAAATGATGTTGCACTCGTTGATCCTGGTGGGCCAGATCCGTACGTCCCCGTGCCCGCACGGCCGGAACACGCCCTCCACCAGCAGATCGCGGGCGAACGTCCAGTGCACGGGCGCGTCCGAGCCGATGTGGAAGGTGATGTGCACGGCGTACGGGTCCTGGGTGCGATACGTCAGCCGGGCGGGCACGGGGATGCTGCGCTCGGGCGACAGGACCAGCTTGAGTTCCAGTTCGCGTTCCACGACGGAGTGCATGAGGCGTCCTTTCGAGACCTGTGGGCCGGTTCCACGACCGGCCTTCACAGGGAGAGAGCGCCCTCCCCGCCATCCATTACGCGACTTCGGGAAAAAAGTTCGGGTGACCGAAAAGTGGCCCAAACCCCTGGACCGGCCCGGGGGTGCGCGGGTGTCTGATAGATGTGGACCCTTGTATTTAGACCGACCGGAATGTGGCGGGCGCGTGCCCAGCCCAGCGACGCCGTTCCCCAACGGCCGGTCGGTCTTAGGCCTCGAAGAGATACGGGACCACGGTGATGAGCGCCCCAACCCCGGCACCCGGTGACGAAAGCCCCCGCGAGGGGTTCTACCCCGACCCTTCCATTCCCGGCTATGTCCGGTACTGGAACGGTGGTTCGTGGGTTCCCGGCACGAGCAGGCCCGCCCCGCAGAGGGGCGAGGCGATGCCCTCGGCACCCGCCGCGGAGGAGGCCGGGCCACCACCGCCCGGCCCCGCGCCGATGGACGAAACGGGCCCGGTCTTCTTCGACCAGGAGCCGTACGACGAGAACCGGCCCGAACCGTCGACCGCCTGGCAGGCCGACGCCTCCCGGCAGAACGGCTTCGGCGGCGAGCGCGACCGCCGGGTCTCCTGGGGTGGCGGCGGACAGCCCGCACACCAGGGCGAACAGCCGGAGCCGGGCCCCGATCCTCGGACGCCCGCGGGCAGTTCGCCGGCAGCCGGTTCGCCTGTGGCCGGTACGTCTGCGGCCGGTGCGTCCGCAGCTGGTACCCCTGTGGCCGGTGCGTCTGCCGACCGTTCCCCGGCCGTACGTTCCTCCGGCGACCGTTCGCCGGCCGTACGTTCCTCCGGCGACCGTTCTCCGGCCGTGCGTCCCGGCGCCGACCTGACCCCCGTCGACCCGCGACGGCCCGTGCGGCCGGAACCCACCGGCGGTGCGCTGCCGGGCATGCGGGACGGTGGCGGCGGCGTCGCAGCCGAGAACACCGTCTCCATCCGGGCCACCCGCCCCGACCGCTCCGGCGGCCCCGGCAGCTCGGGCGGCCCCGGTGGCGGCAACCGTGACGCGGGGCGTCCGCCCGGCGGCGGCACGGTCGCCCTCCGCGCCGCGGGTTCCGGCCGCACGCCGTCGGCCCCGAGCAACGCGGAACAGCCGCCCGCCGAGGGGACGATGTCGATCCGCGCGCTCGGCCCCGCCGCCGCGCAGGCCCCCGCTTCGGCCGCGCCGCCCGCCGCGCAGGCCCCCGTTCCCGCTCCCGCCACCCCGGCCTCCCCCCGGGCCTCCGCGCCCCCCTCGGGCCCCACGTGGCAGGACCCGGCCGCCCAGGCATCGGCCCGGCTCAACGGCCCGCTCGCGCCCGGCCCCGGCGGCGGTGGCTCCTGGGCCCAGCAGGCACCGCAGCAGCAGGCCCGGCCGGAACAGGCCGCCCTGCCACAGGCGCCCGCGCAGCAGCAACGGCCCGCGTTCCCGCAGCAGTCCCAGGCACCCCAGGCACCCCAGGCGCCCCAGCCCGACCAGCCCGTCGTGCCCTGGAAGCCCCCGGTCAACGACCACTTCCAACAGCTCGCGGCGGCCCGGGCGGCCGCCCGTCCGGCCGCGCTCGGCAAGCGGTTCGCCGCCCGGCTCATCGACTCCGTGGTGCTGTCCGCGCTCGTCGGCGTCATCGCCCTCCCCCTCGCGACACAGGCCACGGACCACATCAACGAGAAGATCGACGCGGCCAAGCTGTCCGGCGAGACCGTCACCGTCTGGCTGCTGGACTCCACCACGGCCGGCCTGGCCGGTGCGGTCCTCGGCGCGTTCCTGGTGCTGGGTGTCCTCCTGGAGGCGCTGCCGACCGCGAAGTGGGGCCGCACGCTCGGCAAGAAACTCTGCGGAATCGACGTACGGGACATCGAGTCCGGTGTGGCGCCCACCTTCGGCGCCGCGCTGCGCCGCTGGCTGGTCTACGGCGTGCTGGGCGTCCTGGCGATCGGGGTGGTCAACGTGCTGTGGTGCCTGATCGACCGGCCGTGGCGCCAGTGCTGGCACGACAAGGCGGCCCACACCTTCGTGGCCGGCTGAGAGGCCGCCGGAGCGGGGCCCGTACCAAGAAGAGACCCGAAGAGATCGGAAGGGACCCGAAGGGACCCGAAGGGACCCGAAGAGATCCGAAAAGGTCCAAAGCAGTCCGAAGGAGTCCGAAGAGGTCCGATGCGCCCCGCCCCGCGCCGACCCGCACGGCTGACGGCTCAACGGGTGAGGGGCCGTCGGGCGGCTTCCGTTACCCCGAACGCACCTGAGCCGTTGCGGGCGCCCGTGCGGCGGGATGCACTGCCCCCATGAGCAACGATCAGCCGACGTCCGGTCAGCCACCCGAGGACGACCCGTTCCTCAAGAAGCCGCACGAACCCCAGCCGCCGCCATCCGGCTCGCCCTACGACAGCGCGCCGCCTCCGCCGCCGTACGACCCCGGCCCCTACGGCGGTGGCCAGTTCGGTGGCGCGGACCCGTTGGCGGGCATGCCCCCGCTGGCCGAGCCCGGCAAGCGCATCCTGGCCCGGCTGATCGACTTCCTGATCATCTCGATCCCGCTGTATCTGATCTCGCTGCCCTGGGGCGGTGCGGTGGAGATGTCGAGCAACAGCAACAGCAGCGGCAGCGACAACGTCGGCGACCTCTTCGCCCAGACGTACAACGGTCACCAGCTGATCTGGTCGCTGATCGGACTGGTCGTCTACGTCGGGTACGACACGTACTTCACGCACAAGGACGGCCGCACCCTGGGCAAGCGGCTGCTGAAGCTGCGGGTCGCGATGCTCAACGACGGCAGCGTGCCGGACACCGGCAGTTCGTTCCTGCGGGCCGTGGTGCTGTGGCTGCCGGCGCTGCTGTGCTGCCCGTGCCTGTGGTGGCTCATCAACATCGTGCTGATGTTCACGGACAAGCCGTACAAGCAGGGCCTGCAGGACAAGGCGGCCAAGACGGTGGTGGTGACCACCAACAACTAGATCCGTTCGTTCGGATCGGGCCGGAGAGCGTGTCGGCACTCCCCGGCCTTCCCGGCTTTTCCGGCCTTCCCGTCGTCCCGGCCCGGTCGGCGCTGCCGGACCTCCGGGTCGTCAGCGCCGCAGCGAGTGCTCGCCCACCCGCTCGGAGGCGCGTGCGGCCGGGATCGTGCGCTGTACCTGACCGGGGGTGCGGCCCCCGGGTTCGGCGGCGGGGCCGGCGTCTTGGAGTGCGGCCACCGCGGCCCCCGTCGTCCCCGTCCTCCGGCGCGCCGGAGCGGGCACGGTCACAGCCACCAGCAGGCCGAGCGCGAGCGCGGCCGTGCAGATCACGGCGATGCCGAGTTCCGAACCGGTACCGGACAACAGCAGCATGGCGAGGGTCGAGAAGACAACGGTGACCGAACCGTAGGAGAGCTGTGCGGCAGTAGGACGTGGCATGGCGTTATCCGTCCTCGGGGCGTCGGATGGGCGGTCTCTCAACACGGTCGCACTGTCAAGCGACTCTACGACGGTGGATGCCCTGACGGAACAGGTAGTAAGCCTGGCCTAACCCACAGTGCCGGTGCACGGGGGGCGCACGGAGTCATTCCCACGCCAATTACTGTCTTCGGCGCGCCGGTTGGGTCGACGGTGGTCGTCCGGATACCGGAAATGTGCTCCTGCATAGTGCAGTTGGTCTGTTCAAGTCAAGGTCTGTCTTTTCTCACGTAACTCCGGTCGAATGTCGTCACTTGTGACGCGTTTCCGCGCGCGGCCCGCTTTACACCCCAGGCCGCTGCCGCGAGCGCCGGGGAGGACTGCATCACGTGATCATTAAGAGACGGGCGCTTCGCACCGGAGCGGTTGTCGTGGCTCTGGCCGCGACCGCCGCCACCGCATCCGCCTTCGCCACCGCTCAGGCTGATGACAAGGCGTCAGGCACCACCGCCTCCGTCGTCGACCGCCGGGACCCGGGGTCGGCCAAGGGCGGCGCGCACAACCTCAAGGGCCCGTTCAGCAAGCAGCAGGACGCTCAGCGTCAGGCCGCCCTGGAACAGGTCATGTCGGGCGACAAGAAGGTGTCGAACCGCAACGGTTCCAAGGTCGTCAAGCTCGACGACAACAAGTACGTCGAGCTGGGCCGCGAGAAGACCGACAAGATCTTCACCATCCTGGTGGAGTTCGGCGACCAGGTCGACAACACGACCATGTTCGACCCGGACGGCGAGGGCCCCAAGCCTCCCGTTCCGAAGTACGGCGGCAAGCCGGGACCGGCGCACAACAAGATAGCCAAGCCGGACCCCAAGAAGGACAACAGCACCGCCTGGCAGGCCGATTACAACCAGGCCCACTTCCAGGACCTGTACTTCGGCAAGAGTGCCGGCAAGGACTCGCTCAAGACGTACTACGAGAAGACGTCCTCCGGGCGCTACTCGGTCGACGGCGCGGTCTCCGACTGGGTCAAGGTCCCGTACAACGAGGCCCGCTACGGCTCGAACTACTGCGGTTCGTCCAACTGCGCCAACGCCTGGGACATGGTCAGGGACGGCGTGAACGCCTGGGCCGCCGACCAGAAGGCCAAGGGCCGTACGCCCGAGCAGATCAAGACGGATCTCGCCCAGTACGACCAGTGGGACCGTTACGACTACAACGGCAACGGCATCTTCAACGAGCCCGACGGCTACATCGATCACTTCCAGATCGTGCACGCCGGCGAGGACGAGTCCGCGGGCGGCGGCACCGAGGGCACCAACGCCATCTGGGCGCACCGCTGGTACGCCTACGGCACCAACGTCGGCGCGACCGGCCCGGCCGGCAACAAGGCCGGCGGCACCCAGATCGGTGACACCGGCATCTGGGTCGGCGACTACACCGCACAGCCCGAGAACGGCGGCCTGGGCGTCTTCGCCCACGAGTTCGGCCACGACCTCGGCCTGCCGGACCTGTACGACACGACCAACACCGCCGAGAACTCGGTCGGTTTCTGGTCCCTGATGTCGGCCGGTTCCTGGCTCGGCACCGGTAAGAACAGCATCGGTGACCTGCCCGGCGACATGACCGCCTGGGACAAGTTCCAGCTGGGCTGGCTCGACTACGCCACGGCCAAGGCCGCGACGAAGTCGACCCACAAGCTGGGCGTCTCCGAGTACAACACCAAGAACAAGCAGGCGCTCGTCGTCGAACTGCCCGCCAAGGCAGTCACCACCGCCGTCACGACGCCCGCCGAGGGCGCCAAGCAGTGGTGGAGCGACATGGGGGACAACCTCAACAACACCCTGTCCCGTCCGGTCGACCTGACCGGTAAGTCCAAGGCCTCCCTCGACCTCGCCGGCTGGTGGGACATCGAGAAGGACTACGACTACCTCTACACCGAGGCGTCGGACAACGGCGGCACCAGCTGGACCGCGCTCGACGGCACCGCCGACGGCAAGGCGATCCCGCGCGACGCCAGTGACAAGCCGGCCCTGACCGACGTCTCCGGCAAGTACCAGAAGCTCTCGTACTCGCTGGACGCCTACGCGGGCAAGAAGATCGACATCCGCTTCCGCTACACCACCGACGGTGGCGCGGGCGGCATCGGCTTCGCGGCCGACACCATCGCGGTCAACGCCGACGGTGCCGTGCTCTTCTCGGACAACGCCGAGGGCGGCGACAACGGCTGGACCGCCAAGGGCTTCTCCCGGGTCGGTGCCACGTTCAGCAAGGAATACCCGCAGCGCTACATCGCGGAGAACCGCCAGTACGTCTCGTACGACCAGACCCTCAAGGTCGGCCCGTACAACTTCGGCTTCTCCAACACCCGTCCGGACTGGGTCGAGCACTACCCGTACCAGAACGGCCTGCTGATCTGGCTGTGGGACAGCTCGCAGAAGGACAACAACGTCTCGGTCCACCCGGGCCAGGGCCTGATCCTGCCGATCGACGCGCACGCGAAGCCGCTGAAGTGGTCGAACGGCACGGTCATCCGCAACAAGATCCAGCCTTTCGACGCTCCGTTCAGCTGGTACCCCACCGACGGCTTCACGCTGCACAACGGTGACGTGGCCACGAAGATCAAGCCGCAGCTCGGCGTGCCGATCTTCGACGACCACAAGGGCACCTACTGGTACAAGGAGAACAAGACCGGAAGCGTGCAGGTCGCTGACACCAACACCCGGATCTCGATCATCAGCGAGCCGCTCAGCGGCTCCACGATGACCGTCCAGGTTGGACCCTCGCACAAGTAGTCCGGTATCACCGCAGGTCAGATCATGATCGGCCGTCGCCCCCTAGCGGGCGGCGGCCGATCGTGTTTAGGTGCCTCTTGTTCCGATTCTTATTGACACGACGTCTCACGGGGGAGCGCGGAGTATGGCAGGCGGAGGATTCAGCAAGTTGCCGAACGGCAGCGTGGTCGTCGCGATCACGCTGCCCAGTCCGGCACAGAGCGTGGGGCCGGACACCCCGGTCCGCGTCCTGGTGCACGCGGCCAACCGGGCCCGCGCACTGACCCGGCTGCGCAATCTGGGACTGCGCGCCGTCTACCTCCGCGGCAACGCCGAGCCGCCCACCCCGGACGAGATCACCGCCGTCCTGCACCACCCCGACGGCCTGCTCTGGCGCGCGAGACCCGAGCGGGCCCAGGAGCTCTGGCACCCGATCCGGGCGCTCCTGAGACCCGCCCTGCCGGCCCGGCAGAGCTGACCGCTCACACCACGGGCCTGCCGGAGAGCACCACGCCCGCCTCCCGGAGCTCCGCCAGCGCACGGACCGTGGTCGCCTCGGCGACGCCCGCGGTCAGATCGAGCAGTACGTGCGTGGTGAAGCCCTCACGGACGGCGTCCAGCGCGGTGGCCCGGACGCAGTGGTCGGTCGCGATGCCGACCACGTCGACCGCGCTCACCCCGCGGTCGCGCAGCCACTCGGCCAGCCCGACACCGTTCTCGTCCAGGCCCTCGAAGCCGCTGTACGCCGCGGCGTACGCACCCTTGTCGAAGACCGCGTCGATCGCGCCGGAGGCGACCGCGGGCGCGAAATTGGGGTGGAAGCCCACCCCTTCCGTACCGGCCACGCAGTGCGCCGGCCAGGAGTGCTCGAAGTCCGGCGTGGGCGAGAAGTGGCTGCCGGGGTCGATGTGGTGATCGCGGGTGGCCACCAGGTGCCGGTAGCCGGGCTGGGCCTCGCCGATCAGGTCGGTGATGGCGGCGGCGACATCGGCACCACCCGCCACCGCGAGGCTTCCGCCTTCACAGAAGTCGTTCTGAACGTCCACGACGATCAAGGCGCGGTGCATGGCGGGTGTCCTTCGGTGGGGGAGGGAACAGAGGAACAGCGGTTACCGGGGTGACAACGAGCCTAGAGACTCGAACCGCACTTAGGGAGAACCCGGCGAAACCGAGCCCGGCCCGGCGAAACCGAGCCCGGCCCGGCGAAACCGAGCCCGGCCCGGCGAAACCGAGCCCGGCCCGGCGAAACCGAGCCCGGCCCGGCGAAACCGAGCCCGGCCCGGCGAAACCGAGCCCGGCCCGGAAGGCTCCCGCCCCCTCACACGTACTCCGTAGGAATCACCGGCTCGCCCCGCGACAACTGCATCGCGGACATCGGCAGCCCCGCCCGCGAAGCGATATGCCGCTCCCGAGCCGCGTCCAGCGGCTCCCGCGCGACCACCTCACCGGCCCTGACCAGCTCCACGAGCAACTGCCGGCCGGCCAGGTCCGGCGGCACCGGGCCGGTCCCGATCACCTCGGCCTCGGCCACCCCGTCCTCGTCCGTCCGGCGCGCCGCCCACTTGCGACCGCCGAGGGAGGTCTTCGCGCCCAGCGACTTCTTCGCCACCGGCCGCAGCGGGTCCGCCGGATCGGCGGAGGCGGCGCGGGCGACCAGCTTGTAGACCATCGAGCAGGTGGGCTGCCCGCTGCCGGTCACCAGCTGAGTGCCCACCCCGTACGAGTCCACCGGCGCCGCGGCCAGCGAGGCGATGGCGTACTCGTCCAGGTCCGAGGTCACCACGATCTTCGTCCCGGTGGCGCCCAGCTCGTCCAGCTGCTGGCGCACTCGGTGCGCGACCAGCAGCAGGTCCCCGGAGTCGATCCGTACCGCCCCCAGCTCGGTCCCGGCGACCTCGACCGCCGTACGGACCGCCGCCGTGACGTCGTACGTGTCGACCAGCAGCGTCGTGTCGCGCCCCAACGACTCCACCTGGGCCCGGAACGCGTCCCGCTCGGTGTCGTGCAGCAGGGTGAAGGCGTGGGCGCTCGTCCCGACGGTCGGGATGTTGTAGCGGAAGCCCGCGGCCAGGTCCGAGGTGGTGTCGAAACCGCCGATGTACGCGGCGCGGGCCGAGGCCACCGCCGACAGCTCATGGGTGCGCCGTGCACCCATCTCGATCAGCCCGCGCCCGCCCGCCGCCACCGACATCCGCGAGGCCGCCGCGGCGATCGCCGAGTCGTGGTTGAGGATCGACAGGACCACCGTCTCCAGCAGCACGCACTCGGCGAAGGAGCCCTCGACCCGCAGGATCGGCGAGCCGGGGAAGTACACCTCGCCCTCCGGGTAGCCCCAGATGTCCCCGCTGAACCGGTAATCGGCCAGATAGTCGAGCGTCGGCCCGTCGACGACGTTCTGGTCCCGCAGGAAGGCGAGCATCGCGTCGTCGAAGTGATAGTTCTCGACCGCGTCCAGAACCCGCCCGATGCCCGCGACGACGCCGTAGCGCCGCCCCTCGGGCAGCCGGCGGGTGAATGCCTCGAAGACCGAGCGCCTGCCGGCGGTGCCGGCCTTCAGTGCGGCCTGCACCATCGTGAGCTCGTACTGGTCGGTGAAGAGCGCTGTCGACGGCACGCCGACGCGCCGCCCGAGGTCCGCGGAGTTCATGCCGGGGATGCTACCCCTATTTCGTCAAAGTGACGAGATGGGGGTGTCGGAGCCGACGCGGTGCCGGGGCCGTTTGTGCGATGCCCCCTCCCTGGTGGCAGCATGGGGTAGGTGAGCGTCGCCCCCGTAGAGATCGAACGTCCCGAATCGGCCGAGGAGAACCTCGTTGTCCCCGAGCCCGACGTCCCCTGGGTGACGCTGGTCCACAACGACCCGGTCAACCTCATGAGCTATGTGACCTATGTGTTCCAGGCCTACTTCGGCTACTCCAAGGACAAGGCCCACAAGCTGATGCTCGACGTCCATCAGAAGGGCCGCGCCGTCGTCTCCAGCGGAAGCCGCGAGGAGATGGAACGCGACGTCCAGGCGATGCACGGCTACGGGCTGTGGGCCACACTCACCCAGGACCGCAACTAGCGGCTCGCCGCACCCGCACTCGCCCCCGTCCCTGCCCCTGCGCACCGACCCGCCCCCGCACCGACCCGCCCGACCACCATCGGAGAGAACCCATGGCCGGCCACTTCGAGGCCACCCCCGGCGGCGGCGCGGCCGTCGCGCTCGACGAGGTGGAGATCGCGATCCTGCGCTCCCTCGCCGTCCAGCTGCTGGAGCTCATCGGCCCCGGTGACGAACCCGCCGAGGGCGAGGACCCGCTCGCCGCGCTCTTCGCCGAGGGCCCCAGCGAACCGCCCAGCGACCCCGCCCTGGCCCGGCTCTTCCCCGAGGCCTACAGCAACGACGACAGCGAACTGCGCGCCGCGTCCGCCGAGTTCCGCCGCTTCACCGAGAACGACCTGCGCACCCGCAAGCGCGACGACGCCCTCGCCGTCGTACGCACCCTCGACCGGCTCTCGCCCACCGGGGACGGCGGCGCCGTGCTCAGGCTCACCGCCGACGAGTGCCGCAGCTGGCTGGGCTCCCTCAACGACCTGCGGCTGACCATCGGCACCCGGCTGGAGGTCTCCGACGAGGACGGCGGCGAGGACGGCTCGCTCTACCGGCTGCCCGACAGCGACCCGCGCAAGCCCATGGTCATGGCCTACCTCTGGCTGGGCGGACTCCAGGAAACGCTCATCGAGACCCTTATGCCGTAACGCGACTGCCGTAATACGACACAGGGGCCGGATCGTTCCGCATTCACCCGAAGGCCGTTCGAAAGACGCTCGGATCCCAAGGACGAGCACGTCACCTGAACGGCCTTCTTTGTGTTGACCGGACACCGGTGCCCGCATTCTCCTGTGGTATGCGCCATATGTTTTCGATGGTTCGCCGTTGTGGCCGTGAGGAACCCTCACGGCCGCCCGGAGGACGCCATCCCTGTCCCCGAGGGCGCTACCGGCCGGCAACCACCGGCGGCACTCCAGCCATATCCGGAGGGCCAGGACCCGATCCGCAGCCGCACGGCACGGACCGGCGTGGAGAAAGGCGCACCGCATGACATCGCCGAAGGTCGACAAGGGACAGGAAGAACCGCAGGCCACCGCCGCGGACACCACCTCGGGCGAGGGCTACCAGCGCGCCCTCGGAGCACGCCAGATCCAGATGATCGCGATCGGCGGGGCCATCGGCACCGGCCTCTTCCTCGGCGCCGGAAAGGCCATAGCCAAGGCCGGGCCCAGCCTCGTCCTGGCCTACGCCACAGCGGGTGTGGTGATCTTCTTCATCATGCGGGCCCTGGGCGAACTCCTCATGTACCGACCGGTCACGGGGTCCTTCTCGGAGTACGCCCGCGAATTCGTCGGGCCCTTCGCCGGCTTTGTCACCGGCTGGACCTACTGGCTGTTCTGGGTCGTCACCGGAATAACCGAAGTCACCGCGGCGGCCCAGTACATGACGTTCTGGTTCGAACTTCCGCAATGGGTCTCCGCGCTGATCTTCACGGTCATCCTGTACGGCGTGAACCTGATATCCGTGAAGCTCTTCGGAGAACTCGAATTCTGGTTCTCGATGGTCAAGGTCACCGCCATCGTCGGCATGATCCTCATCTGCGCCGGAATCCTCACCCTCGGCTTCTCCGACGCCGGCGACTCCGCGTCCGTCACCCACCTCTGGGCCGACGGCGGCTTCTTCCCGCACGGCATATCGGGCACCCTGATGACCCTGCAGATCGTGATGTTCGCCTTCCTCGCCGTCGAACTCGTCGGCGTCACCGCGGGCGAGTCCAAGGACCCGAAGAGCGTCCTGCCCAAGGCGATCAACGCCGTGCCGTGGCGCATCGCCATCTTCTACGTCGGCGCCCTCGTCATGATCCTCTCGGTGGTCCCCTGGACCGAGTTCCAGCCGGGCATCTCGCCCTTCGTCGCCGCGTTCCAGAAGATGGGCCTCGGCGTCGGCGCGGGCATCGTCAACTTCGTCGTCCTCACCGCGGCGCTCTCGTCCTGCAACTCCGGCATGTACTCCACCGGCCGCATGCTCCGCGACCTCGCACTCAACGGACAGGGCCCGAAGGTCTTCACCCGGCTGACCAGGAGCGGCACCCCGCTCGTCGGCACCACCGTCTCGGCCGCCCTCATGCTCGTCGGCGTCTGGATCAACTACCGGTGGCCCGGCGACGCCTTCACCTACGTCGTCTCCTTCGCCACCATCTCCGGCATGTGGGCCTGGATCATGATCCTGGTCAGCCAGATCCGCTACCGCCGTCTGGCCGACCGCGGAGTCCTCCCGCGATCGAGCTTCCGGGCCCCCGGCGCCCCGTACACCAGCGTCTTCGCCCTCGCCTTCATCGGCATGGTCATCGTGATGATGGGCATCGACAAAGACGCCAGGATCTCGCTGTACTGCGCGCCCCTGTGGGCCCTGATCCTCGGCGTCTCCTACCTGGTCCGCAAGGCCCGCAACCCCGGGGACAAGGCCTTCGCGGGCCGCTGAATCCACCGGCACCACCCCGGACGGGCCGCCGTCGAACCAGCCGCCCCAAGGGGTGCGTCCACGATACGGTCCCCTGCGTACCACCCCTCGGTACTCGGCGACCCGTCGTCCTATGCTGGGCGCCATGCTGACCATCACCCAGGAGCTGTACGACCAGATCGTCGCGCACTCCCGCGCCGACCACCCCGACGAGGCGTGCGGCGTGGTCGCCGGGCCGGCCGGAACGGACCGCGCCGAACGCTTCATCCCGATGCTCAACGCGGCCCGCTCGCCCACGTTCTACGAATTCGACTCGGCCGACCTCCTCAAGCTCTACCGCGACATGGACGACCGCGACGAGGAACCCGTGATCATCTACCACTCGCACACCGCGACCGAGGCCTACCCCTCCCGCACCGACGTCACCTACGCCAACGAACCCGGAGCCCACTACGTCCTCGTATCGACCGCCGACGCCGAAGCCGACGAGGCGGGACCCTTCCCATTCCGCTCCTACCGCATCGTGGACGGCGAGATCACCGAGGAGGACGTCGAGATCGTCGACGCGTACAACGCCGCCTGAACCCGGCCACCGGCACCCGCCCCACCCCCGGACAGGGCCGCAGAACCCGGCCCTGTCCACCTGCCGAACGCCAACCATCCACCAGGTGAGATCACATTCCGGATCCCGGACCGGGAATCGATACGATGAGCCCATGGTTCTCCATGACGTGAGCGACAAGACGCCGGGCATGCTGCTCGTGGCGCGCCTGCACGTCGACCTGTGCCGGCTCTCCAGCGCGATCTGTACGAACCACCGGACCGCCGGCCGCGAGGCCTGAGCCGGGCCGATGCCCGGCGCCGCCCGGCCGGAAGCCACCCGCACCACCCACACACCACCCCCGCGCGGGGGCAGAGCCGCGCGTCCCACGCCCACCGCCACCACTCCGCTTCGACAGGAGCCCACGCCATGGCCATCGAGGTCCGCATCCCGACCATCCTCCGCACCTACACCGACGGCGCCAAGGCCGTCGAGGGCAACGGAGAGACCCTCGCCGACCTCTTCACGGACCTGGAGACCCGCCACACCGGCATCCGTGAGCGCATCGTCGACGGCGGCGAGCTCCGCCGCTTCGTGAACGTGTACCTCAACGACGAGGACGTCCGCTTCCTCGACGGCATCTCCACCAAGCTCAGCGACGGCGACAGCATCACCATCCTCCCGGCCGTCGCCGGCGGCATGAACTGATGCGCTACGACAGCCCGCTCGCCGCAGTGGGCAACACCCCGCTCGTCCGCCTGCCGCGGCTGTCACCGTCGGACGACGTCCGCATCTGGGCCAAGCTGGAGGACCGCAACCCCACCGGCTCGATCAAGGACCGCCCCGCACTCCACATGGTCGAGCAGGCGGAGAAGGACGGCCGGCTCACCCCCGGCTGCACCATCCTCGAACCCACCAGCGGCAACACCGGCATCTCGCTCGCCATGGCGGCCAAGCTCAAGGGCTACCGCATCGTCTGCGTCATGCCCGAGAACACCTCGCAGGAACGACGCGACCTGCTCACCATGTGGGGCGCCGAGATCATCCCCTCCCCGGCCGCGGGCGGCTCCAACACCGCCGTCCGCGTCGCCAAGGAACTGTCGGCGCAGCACCCCGACTGGGTGATGCTCTACCAGTACGGCAACCCCGACAACGCCGGCGCCCACTACGCCACCACCGGCCCGGAGATCCTCACCGACCTCCCGTCGATCACCCACTTCGTGGCGGGCCTCGGCACGACGGGCACCCTCATGGGAGTGGGCCGCTACCTGCGCGAACACGTCGACGGCATCAAGATCGTCGCAGCCGAGCCGCGCTACGACGACCTCGTCTACGGCCTGCGCAACCTCGACGAAGGCTTCGTCCCCGAGCTCTACGACGCCTCGGTCCTCACCACCCGCTTCTCCGTCGGATCGGCCGACGCCGTCACCCGTACCCGCGAACTCCTCCAGCAGGAGGGCATCTTCGCGGGCATCTCCACCGGCGCCGCACTGCACGCCGCGATCGGCGTCGGCAACAAGGCCCTCAAGGCCGGCGAACCGGCCGACATCGTCTTCGTCGTCGCCGACGGCGGCTGGAAGTACCTGTCGACGGGCGTCTACACGGCCCCCACGACCGAAGCGGCCATCGAAACCGTGCAGGGCCAGCTCTGGGCATAGCCCCCCATCGCACTTCCCCACCCCGGACGCCGGGTGGGCGGACCCACCGGTCCGCCCACCCGGCGTCCGCCATTCCCGGGGACACCGCCCGCACCTCCGCCGCCGAAGAGGCTCACCACTCACCCTTTCCATCGAACCGGTGACACCACAGGTGAGTTCCCCCACAACGGCACGCCCCAGAGGAGCGACCGGCTCTGTCGCGCCTTACGCTCAACAAACCGCTCCACGAACCGCACGAACCCTCCCCGTCCCACGTCTCGGAGGTTCACGCTCCATGAAGCTCACCGTCGTCGGATGCTCCGGCTCGTTCCCGTCCGCGGGATCGGCATGCTCGAGCTACCTCGTAGAGGCCGACGGCTTCAGGCTGCTCCTCGACATGGGTAACGGAGCCCTCGGCGAGCTGCAGCGCCACGTCGGTCTCTACGACCTCGACGCGATTTTCCTCAGCCACCTCCACGCCGACCACTGCATCGACATGTGCGCGTACTTCGTCGTCCGGTACTACCCGCACGACGGCGGACGCCCGGACCGCATCCCGGTCTACGGCCCCGACGGCACGGAGCAGCGGCTCACCACCGCCCACGGCGACACCCCGTCCGACCACGCGATGAGCGAGGTCTTCGACTTCCACACGCTGAAGCCCGGCTGGTTCGACATCGGCCCCTTCACGGTGCGTACGGAGAAGCTCTGCCACCCCGTCGACACGTTCGGCATCCGCATAGAGCACGGCGGCCGCTCACTCACGTACTCGGGCGACACCGGCACCTGCGAGGCCCTGGACGACCTGGCCGAGGGCGCCGACATCTTCCTCTGCGAGGCGTCGTTCGTCCACGGCAAGGAGGACATCCCGGACCTCCACCTCAACGGCCGCGAGGCAGGCGAGCTCGCCGCCCGCGCCGAGGTGGGACGGCTGGTCCTCACCCACATCCCGCCATGGACCGACGCCGAACGCAATCTGCTGGACGCCCGCGAGGTCTTCTCGGGACCGGCGGAGCTGGCGGTCCCGGGCGCGGTCTACGAGATCTGACGACGCCCCGCACACACGACGAAGCCCTCACCTTCCGCAGGGAAGGAGAGGGCTTCGTCGTACCCGGTACGGGCTACTTGGCCTCGGCCTTGACGAGCTCGGCCAGCTCCTCGTCGGACTCACGGCCCGGCGTCGGCAGGTTGAACTTGGTGATCGCGAAGCGGAAGATCACGTAGTAGATCACCGCGAAGCAGAGACCGACCAGCGCGAGCAGCCATGGCTTCTCCGCGATACCGAGGTTCAGGAAGTAGTCGACCGCACCGGCGGAGAAGCCGAAGCCGTCCTTCATGCCGAGGGCCCAGGTGAGCGCCATCGAGACACCGGTCAGCACCGCGTGGATCGCGTACAGCACCGGGGCGATGAACATGAACGTGAACTCGATCGGCTCGGTCACACCGGTGACGAACGCGGTGGCGGCGAGCGAGAACATCATGCCGCCGACGACCTTGCGGCGCTCGGGGCGCGCGCAGTGCGTGATGGCGAGGCAAGCCGCCGGGAGGGCGAACATCATGATCGGGAAGAAGCCGGTCATGAACTGACCCGCGGTCGGGTCGCCGTGCAGGAAGCGGGCGATGTCGCCGTGGTAGTCGACGCCGCCGTCGTTGTACGAACCGGCCTGGAACCACGGGAAGGAGTTCAGGAGGTGGTGCATGCCGATCGGGATCAGCGCGCGGTTGGCGACACCGAAGATGCCCGCGCCGACGGCGCCGGATCCGACGAGCCACTCACTGAGGTTGTGCAGCCCGGCACCGAGGACCGGCCAGATCAGACCGAAGACGATACCGATGACCAGGCCCGCGAAGGCCGAGAGGATCGGGACCAGACGGCGGCCGCCGAAGAAGCCCGCCCAGTCCGGCAGCTTGGTCCGGTAGAACTTCTGGTACAGCAGGGCCACGACTATGCCCATGACGACGCCACCGAGCACACCGGCGTTGACCGGGGCCTCGTTCATGACGACCTTGCCGTCGGCCACGGCCGCGACCTTGGGAAGGTTGCTGTCGGTGAAGGTGGCGAGCACCTTCTGGAAGACCAGGTAGCCGGTGACGGCCGCGAGCGCGGTCGAACCGTCCGACTTCTTGGCGAAGCCGATCGCGATACCGACGCAGAACAGCAGCGGCATGTTGTCGAGCAGCGCGCCGCCGCCCGCCGCCATGTAGCCGGCGATCTTGTTGATGAAGTCCGGGAAGGACTCCTTGCCGAGCATGTCGCCCTGCCCGAAGCGGACCAGCAGCGCGGCTGCGGGCAGCACCGCGACCGGCAGCATGAGGCTGCGGCCGATGCGCTGCATGACAGCCATCGCGCCTGCGCCCTTCTTCTTGGTAACCGCGGGAGCGGTGCCAGCCGTGGACATCAACTTCCTCCATTGGACAAGGCGCCGCGCCGGGGACAGGGGTTCTGGGTGGGCGACGACTCAAGAGACGCGCCGCAGCGCGGCGCGTGGTCTGGACCACTGAGTGGTGTAGACCAGTTGTAGCACGGTGAGGGTTAGATAAGAAACCTGCAATTTCCGACTACTTCGCAGTAGCCATCACCCACGCACGGTGACACGCCAAAGGCCCCCGGACCGGACGGTCCGAGGGCCTTCGACGTACGGGGTCCCCACCCCACGCCCAACGGCTACTTCGTGAGATTCGCCTCGATCTCCGCCTCCACCTCATCGGGCTCCCGGCCCGGGGTCTGGAGGTTGAACCTGGTGATCGCGAACCGGAAGATCACGTAATACACCACAGCGAACCCCAGACCGATCGGGATGATCAGCCATGGCTCGGTGGCCAGACTCCAGTTGATGACGTAGTCGATCAAGCCCGCCGAGAAGCTGAAACCGTCCTTCACCCCGACCGCCCACGTGAGAGCCATCGACACACCCGTCAGCACCGCGTGAATCCCGTACAGCACAGGCGCCACGAACAGGAACGAGTACTCGATCGGCTCCGTGATGCCCGTCACGAACGACGTCAGACCGACCGAGAGCATCATCCCGCCCACCGCCTTCCGGCGATACGGCTTCGCGCAGTGGTAGATCGCCAGCGCCGCAGCCGGCAACGCGAACATCATGATCGGGAAGAACCCCGAAGTGAACTGCCCCGCCGTCGGGTCACCCGCCAGGAACCGGTTGATGTCACCGTGCACGACCGTCCCGTCCGGCTTCGTGAAATCACCGAACTGGAACCAGACGAACGTGTTCAGGAACTGATGCAGACCGATCACCAACAAGGCCCGGTTGGCCACACCGAAAATGCCCGAACCCAGCCAGTTCAGATCGACCAGCCACTTGGAGAAGCTCGTCAACCCGTCACCGATCGGCTGCCACAGCCACGCACACAACGCCGCGAACAGCAGACCCACGAACGCCATGATGATCGGCACCAGCCGCCGGCCATTGAAGAACCCCAGCCAGTCCACCAGCTTGACCCGGTGGAACCGCTGCCAGAACCAGGCCGACATCAGGCCCATCACAATGCCGCCGAACACACCCGGATTCTGATACGCCGCCGCCGTCACCTGCGCATCACCCGAGACACACGTACCGAACCACGTACCACCTGACACGAACGTCGAACCAGTTCCACAGTCCACCGGGAAGGCGTGCAGCACCGCGTAATAGACAAGGAAACCCGTCACAGCCGCCAGCGCCGTCGAACCGTCCGACTTCTTCGCCATCCCGATCGCGACACCGACACAGAACAACAACGGAAGACCCAGCCCCGAATCCAACAGCGCACCACCGGCCGCCGCGAACACCTTGGCGATGTTCGTCCACCCCAGACCCTCGTCACCGAAGACATCCGGCTGACCGAGCCGATTGAGAATGCCCGCCGCCGGCAGCACGGCAATCGGCAGCTGAAGACTGCGCCCCATCTTCTGGAGACCCTGGAAGAGACCGTGCCACCACTGCTTCTGTGGGATCGCTGCGCTGCTGGAGCTCATCGGCGTCCTCCCGGAACAAGCCACAATTCGGGGTCGTTGCAGACTGGTGTAGACCAGTTGCGGTACGGTGCGGAGCCCGCCCGGAAGGCAGGGCGCCGGTGATCGTCATCATTGGTGATGGCTCGGCTGCCTGCCCGCGAAGTTGGGCCAACCGTGCGTTACCGTGACGAAACGGACCCATGGTGGGCCGTCACATGTACGCGAAGAACCAGGGAGAAGGCCATGGCCAGCAAGGCTGAGAAGATCGTCGCCGGGCTCGGCGGGATCGAGAACATCGAAGAGATCGAAGGCTGCATCACCCGCCTCCGTACCGAGGTCATCGACCCGAGCAAGGTCGACGAAGCCGCGCTCAAGGCCGCCGGCGCCCACGGCGTCGTCAAGATGGGCACCGCGATCCAGGTCGTCATCGGCACCGACGCCGACCCCATCGCCGCCGACATCGAAGACATGATGTGACCCACCGCTGAACCCACACGGGCCCCACCGGCCCGACACCCGACAGGCCCCGCCCCACCAGGACGGGGCCTGCGGCACACCCGGCAGCAAGCACCCCCCGCACACCGCAACAGCCCACTCCCCGCACCCGATAAAGTCGACACCATGTCTCGTATCGACGGCCGCACCCCCGACCAGCTCCGCCCCGTCACCATCGAACGGGGATGGAGCAAGCACGCCGAAGGATCCGTACTCATCTCCTTCGGCGACACCAAAGTCTTCTGCACCGCCTCCGTCACCGAAGGCGTACCGCGCTGGCGCAAGGGCAGCGGCGAAGGCTGGGTCACCGCCGAATACTCCATGCTGCCCCGCTCCACCAACACCCGCGGCGACCGCGAATCCGTACGCGGCAAGATCGGCGGCCGCACCCACGAGATCAGCCGCCTCATCGGCCGCTCACTCCGCGCCGTCATCGACTACAAAGCCCTCGGCGAAAACACCATCGTCCTGGACTGCGACGTCCTCCAGGCCGACGGCGGCACCCGCACCGCCGCCATCACCGGCGCCTACGTCGCCCTCGCCGACGCCATCACCTGGGCCCAGCGCAAGAAAATCATCAAGCCCGGCCGCAAGCCCCTCACCGGCACCGTCTCCGCCATCAGCGTCGGCATCGTCGACGGCACCCCCCTCCTCGACCTCTGCTACGAGGAAGACGTCCGCGCCGAGACCGACATGAACGTCGTCTGCACCGGCGACGGCCGCTTCGTCGAAGTCCAGGGCACCGCCGAAGCCGAACCCTTCGACCGCAAGGAACTCAACGCCCTCCTCGACCTCGCCACCGCAGGCTGCGTCGACCTCACCGCCTTCCAGAACGACGCACTCACCCGCACCCTCGGCGAGTAGGGCCAGGTAAAGAAGCAACCAAGTACCCACCCCACGACGTCGATACGAATACGGGCGCACGGATCGAACCGTGCGCCCGTCCGCGTATCCGCACCCGGGGAGAGACCACACCATGGCCACACGCCACCGACGCCACCGCACAGCACTGGCCATCACCACCACACTGCTCGCCATCACCACCGCAGCCGGCTGCGGCGCCATCGACAAGGCGATGGACTGCGTACAGACCGCCGACGCCATCGCCACCAGCGTGAACAACCTCCAGCGGACCGTCTCCAAAGCCTCCGACGACCCCAGCCAAGCCTCCGAAGCCCTCGACGACATCGAAAGAGAACTCGCCAAGCTCGGCGACAAGACCGACAACGCCGACCTCAGCAAGGCCGTCGACCACCTCCGGTCCGGCGTCGGCAACGTCCGCGACTCCATCGACAAGGGCGACACCACCCCCGACATCACCCCGGTCACCGACGCGGCCAAGGAAATCGGCAAGGTCTGCACCCCGTAAACCACACCCGCACACCCGGCGATAATCGACCCATGACCCGCCTCATCCTCGCCACCCGCAACGCCGGGAAGATCACCGAACTTCACGCGATCCTCGCCGACGCCGGCCTCACCCACGAACTCGTCGGCGCGGACGCGTACCCCGAGATCCCCGACGTCAAGGAAACCGGCGTCACCTTCGCCGAGAACGCCCTCCTCAAGGCCCACGCCCTCGCCCGGGCGACCGGCCACCCCGCCATCGCCGACGACTCCGGCCTCTGCGTCGAGGTACTCGGCGGCGCCCCCGGCATCTTCTCGGCCCGCTGGTCCGGCACCCACGGCGACGACCCGGCCAACCTCGCCCTGCTCCTGGCCCAGCTCTCCGACATCGACACCCCGCACCGCGCCGCCCACTTCGCCTGCGCCGCCGCACTCGCGCTCCCCGACGGCACGGAACGCGTGGTCGAGGGCCGCCTCCTGGGCACCCTGCGCCACACCCCGTCCGGCACCCACGGCTTCGGCTACGACCCGATCCTCCAGCCGGAGGGCGAGACCCGGACCTGCGCGGAACTGACCCCGGCGGAGAAGAACGCGATCAGCCACCGCGGCTTGGCGTTCCGGGCGCTGGTGCCGGTGGTGCGGGAACTGGTGGGGTAACGGTCCGCGTACGAACGGGACAGGCCCGGCCCGCTGACGGGGGCCGGGCCTGTCCCGGGGTGCGCGAGGAGGGACTCGAACCCTCACGCCGCTAGGGCACTGGTACCTAAAACCAGCCTGTCTCACCAATTCCAGCACTCGCGCGCTCCGGCAGTCTACAAGGAGGGGTTGCGGGTTGATGGGTCCCAGGACTTATCTGAGCTCGCGCGGTGACGACGAGGATGCGACGGCGTCGGCAATGTCTGCGTCGGGGTATTTCCGCCATGGGCTTCGCTGCCTGAAGTGCGAGGTGTCCAATCCGTGCCCGGCTACCTTCTCCTGCAACACGCGCCGCTGGCCGCCGCTCTTCTTGAGCCCGAGCCGACGCATCAGGTCGTCCAGTTCCTGGAGTCGGCGACGGCAACGGTGAGACTCTCCCGCTCGTACGGGTCGGCCAGGTTCCCCTCCGTATCCGGCCGCGCGTTCGCGGCCTCGTACGGATCAACGAACCGTTTATCGGAGAGTCACGTCCGATATCCGACAAGATACGGAACGGCCCGTACCGCTTCCGTTGGAGCGATACGGGCCGTTGAAAGGGGCAGGGGTTCAGAACTTCGGGTCCGGTGTCTGGGCCGCGCACAGGTCCGCCGCCTCTTCCGCCGTCTCCACCGAGGGCGGGGAGCCGTCCAGGGGCTTGTTGGCCGTTTCCTTCATGCAGGCCACGGCGATCACGCCGATCACCGCCGCGCCCATCGCGTAGTACGCCGGCATCAGGTTGTTGCCCGTCACGCTGATCAGGGCCGTGATGACGAGCGGGGTCGTACCGCCGAAGAGGGACGCCGACAGGTTGTAGCCCACCGACAGGGAGCCGTAGCGGACCTGGGTGGGGAACAGGGCCGGGAGGGCGGCGGACATGGTGCCGAGCATGCAGACCAGGGAGAGGCCCAGCATCAGCATGCCGATCGTGATGGCCGGGATGCCGCCCTGCCCGATGAGCAGGAAGGCGGGCAGCGAGAAGACCAGGAAGCCGAGCATGCCCGTCATCAGCAGCGGTTTGCGGCCGAAGCGGTCGGAGAGCTTGCCGACCTGGCTGATGATCAGCATCAGGAAGGCCATGACGACGAGCAGGATGAGCAGGCCGTGCGTCTCGCTGTAGCCGAGCTCGTCCGAGAGGTACGTCGGCATGTAGGACAGCAGCATGTAGTCGGTGATGTTGTACGCGCCGACCAGGGCGATGCAGAGGATCAGCGTCGGCCAGTAGTTGCGGAAGATCTTGGCGAGGTCGCCCTTGGCGCTCGTCTCGACGCCGTCCGCCGCCTCGGAGGCGTGTGCCGAGCCGCCCTCCAGTTTCTGGAAGGCCGGGGTTTCGTCGAGGCGCAGTCGCAGGTAGAGGCCGACGAGGCCGAGCGGGCCGGCGACGAGGAAGGGGACGCGCCAGCCCCAGGACTCCATCTGGCCGGTGTCGAGGAGGGCGTAGAGCGCGGTGACGAGGCCTGCCGCTCCGACGTATCCGGCGAGTGTGCCGAATTCGAGGAAGCTGCCGAAGTAGCCGCGTCGCTTGTCGGGGGCGTATTCGGCGATGAAGGTGGAGGCGCCGCCGTACTCGCCGCCGGTGGAGAAGCCCTGGAGCATCCGGAAGAAGATGAGCAGGACGGGGGCCCAGACGCCGATGGCGTCGTGGGAGGGGATGATGCCGATCGCGAAGGTGCCGATCGCCATGAGGATCATGGTGAGGGCGAGGATCTTCTTGCGGCCGAGCTTGTCGCCCATGGGGCCGAAGAACATGCCGCCGAGGGGTCGTACGAGGAAGGCGACGGCGAAGGTGGCGAAGGAGGAGAGGAGCTGGGTGGTGTCGTTCCCTGACGGGAAGAAGACATGGCCCAGGGTGGCGGCCAGGTAGGAGTAGATGCCGAAGTCGAACCACTCCATGGCGTTGCCGAGTGAGGCCGCTTTCACGGCTCGCTTGACGGCCTGGTCGTCCGTGACGGTGATGTCCGTGCGGCGCAGCCTCGGGTTCTTCCGTTTGCGGATGGCTCGGAAGAGGGTGGGGTGGCGTTTGAGTGCTTCGGGATCGGCCGCCTGATGGGGGTCGGAGGCCGCCATGGCCGGGTCCTTTCCTCGGTGGGTGTTCCAGGGGAGGCTTCTGCGCGGTCATGGCGGTCGCAAACCGATTCGGCGGGGGATTGGGATGTCCATCACATCTTTTCGGCCGTTCGGCCCCATCCCCGGCTGTTGTTCTTGGTTGTTGGTCCCGGTTGTTGTTGCTGGTTGTTGTTTTTGGGTGGTTCCGGGTGTTTTTCGGGTTTGGTCGTCAGATGCCGAGGTCCTTGATGATCTTGGCGACGTGGCCGGTGGCCTTGACGTTGTAGAAGGCGTGCTCGACCTTGCCCTCTTCGTCGACGACGATCGTGGAGCGGATGACGCCTGTCACTGTTTTGCCGTAGAGCTTCTTCTCGCCGTAGGCGCCGTAGGCCTCGAGGGTTTCCTTGGCGGGGTCGCCGACGAGGGTGACCTTGAGGTTTTCCTTCTCGCGGAACTTGGCGAGTTTCTCGGGCTTGTCGGGGGAGACGCCGATGACGTCGTATCCGGCAGTGGCCAGGAGGTCGAGGTTGTCGGTGAAGTCGCAGGCCTGCTTGGTGCAGCCGGGGGTGAGGGCGGCGGGGTAGAAGTAGACGATGACTTTGCGGCCCTTGTGGTCGGCGAGCGCGATGTCGTTGCCGTCGGCGTCGGGGAGGGTGAAGGCGGGGGCGGTGTCGCCGGGCTGGAGTCGCTCGCTCATGGTTCTCCTCGTTGGCACGTGGGGTGTACGGGACCGAGCGTAATAGGGGTGCCGCCGGGTGCGGGGGCGGCCGAGCTGACAGACTGTCGATGAAGGTTTACCGGACGAGGATCACGGAGGCGGCGCAGTGTCGGATGCCAGGAGCCCTGCGCAGATCGAGGCGGACATCATCACGAGGCGTGAGCAGCTCGCGGTGGTGCTCGATGAGATCGGGGTGCGGGTGCACCCGAAGACGATCATTGGTGATGCGAAGGCGAAGGCCGCGGAGGCTGTGGATCGGACGGCGGGGCGGGCGTTCGTCGCGGTGAATCGGTCGGTGTCGGACGTGCGGGCCCAGTTTGTGACGGAGGACGGTGCGCCGCGGTTGGAGCGGGTGGTTCCGGCTGCGTTGGTCGCGGTGGGTGTGGTCGGTCTGTTCGTGGTGTCGGCTCGGCGGCGCAGGAAGTAGGGCTTCGGTGTCGCGTGGTGCCCCCTCGGGCGTGTGGTGGTGGGCCGGCCAGGTAGGTTGCGGGGCGTGAGTGAGAACGCGGACGACAAGCTGCCCATCCGGATGCTGCATGACCGTGTGCTGGTCCGGTCCGATTCGCCTGAGGGGGAGCGGCGTTCCGGTGGTGGCATTCTGATTCCGGCGACGGCTGCGGTGGGGCGTCGTCTGGCGTGGGCCGTGGTGGTTGCGGTGGGGCAGAACGTGCGGTCGGTGGAGCCGGGGGACCGGGTGTTGTACGACCCCGAGGATCGTGCGGAGGTTGAGGTGCGGGGGGTTGCGTATGTGTTGATGCGGGAGCGGGATCTGCATGCGGTGGCTGCGGACCGGTTCGAGGGTTCGCTGGATTCGATGGGCTTGTATCTGTAGTTCGTGGGCTTGTTCCGGTGCCTGTGGTTTGTGGTGCTGGTTGGGGTGGGTGGGGCCTGGTGACTGTTGTCACCAGGCCTTTTGCCTGTTCTTTGCTAGTGTGGTGGGGCCCCGACGAGACGCGCCGTACCGGGTTTTCGCAAAGACGACGCACCTGAATTGTTCGTGTGTTCAGTGTCGTCGGAGGTGCTGTCATGGCGTGGTTTTTGTTGTTGATCGCTGGTCTGCTGGAAGTGGCCTGGTCGATCGGGATGAAGTACACCGAGGGGTTCACCCGGTTGTGGCCGAGTGTGTTCACGGGTCTCGGGATCGTGGCGAGCATGGTGTTGTTGTCCCATGCGGCGCGGACGCTGCCGATCGGTACGGCGTACGGCGTGTGGGTGGGTATCGGTGCGGCGGGTGCGGCGGTGCTGGGCATGGTTGTGCTGCATGAGCCGGTGACGGCGGCCCGGATCTTCTTCGTGTGTCTGTTGCTGGTGGCTGTGGTGGGGCTGAAGGCGACTTCGGGTCACTGACGGGTCGGGCCGGTCGTGTCCGGCCTGGTCGCAGCCCCGGTTCCGGTCCCGCTCCCGCTCCCGGCGTCCCGGTTCCGGTCCTGGTTCCGGTCCCGTTCTCGGTCCCGGTTCCGGTCCCGTTCTCGGTCCTGGGCCCGGGGCTTTCGGGGCGCGTTCTACGGGCGGCCGGGGGCGTGGGTGCCGCGGGCGCCTTCGAGGAGGCCGCCTGGGGTGGCTGCGCCGCTGTCGCCTCCTCTGCTGTCGCCTCCCCTGTTGTCCTCTCCGCCGGTGTTGACTCCGCCGGTCTCGCCGCCCCCTGTGTCGCTGCCCCTGCTGTTGCCGCCTCCGCTGTCGCCGCCCCCGGTGTCGGTGCCGCTGTTCGTGCCTGCGCCGGTGTCGGTGCCGCCGCCGGTGGTGGCGGTCGAGTTGTCCGGGGCGGAGGGGTTGGTGGGCGGGGTGCTGGGCGGGGCGCTGGGGGCGGTGCTGGACGGGGTCCGGGACGGGGTCCGGGACGGCTGTCCGGTGTTGCCGGGTGCGGTGCTCGCCTCGCTGGGCAGCCCGGTGTCGTCGGTGTCGCTCTCCAGGTCGAGCGTGAAGTCTTTGACGGGGGTGCCGCGCAGGGCGGCGCCGGTGTACTGGGCCCAGGTCTCGGCGGGGGTGCCGCCGCCGTTGACGCGGTCCAGTCCGAGTGCGCCGTAGAGCGGTTTCTGTACGCCGGTGGTGGGGTCCTGGCCCATGACGGCGATGACGGTGGCGAGGTCGGGGGTGTAGCCGGCGAACCAGGCGGCCTTGTCCTCCTCGGCGGTGCCGGTCTTTCCGGCGGCGGGGCGGCCCGCGCCCTGGGCGGCGGTGCCGGTGCCGCCGTCGACGACGCTCTGGAGGATCGAGGTGGTGGTGTCGGCTGCTTGGCGGCTGACGGCCTGTTTGGTGCTGCGGTCGGGGAGGTCGACGGTCGTGCCGTCCTTGGTGACCTTGTCGACGAGGATGTGGGCGCCGTGTCTGCCGTGGTTGGCGAGGGTGGCGTAGGCCTCGGTCATGTCGAGGACGCTGGCGGTGGCGGGGCCGAGGGCGATCGACGGGGATGCGGTGAGGTCGGGGGTGTCCTTGGGGATGCCGAGGTTGACGGCGGTCTGCCGGACCTTTCCGGGGCCGACGTCCTCGGCCATCTGGGCGTAGACGGCGTTGACGGACTTGTCGGTGGCGGTGCGGACGGTGATGGGTCCGTAGTTGACGTCGTCCTCGTTGGACGGGGCGTATCCGGTGGGTCCGTCGGGGCCCTGGACCATGCGTTTGTTGGTGCCGTCGTAGAAGGTGTTGGGAGTGATGCGTCGGCCGTCCTGGGTGGTGGAGTCGTTGGCGACGGCGGAGGTGAAGACGAAGGGTTTGAAGGTGGAGCCGACCTGGTAGTCGGTGCGGGTCGCGTTGTTGACGTACTGCATCGTGTAGTCGATGCCGCCGTACATGGCGACGACGTGGCCGGTCGCGGGGTTGATGGAGGCGCCGCCGACGCGGACGTTGCGGTCGGCGTCGCGCTCGGTGGTGGTCTTGGCCATGACGTTGTCGTTGACGGCTTTGACGAGGGCGTCCTGGTTCTTCTTCTCCAGCGTGGTGGTGATCCGGTAGCCGCGGGTGGCGAGGGTCTTCTCGTCGAGGATGTCGTTCTGGACGAGGTAGTCCTCGACGGCCTGGACGATGTAGCCGCGTTGGCCGGAGAGGCTGTTGGCGGGCTTGACCGGGCCGGGGACGGGGAAGGTCATGGCGGCGCGGCGGGTGTTGCTGAGCCACTTCTCCTTGACCATGCCGTTGAGTACGTAGTTCCAGCGGGCGACGGCCGTGCCCTTGTTCTCGGGGTGGGTGACGACGTCGTAGGCGCTGGGTGCTTTGAGCAGGGAGGCGAGGTAGGCGCCTTCGGCGGTGGTGATGTTGCCGATGTCCTTGCTGTAGTAGGCCTGGGCGGCGGCCTGGATGCCGTAGGCGTTGCGGCCGAAGTAGCTGGTGTTGAGGTAGCCCTCGAAGATGTGGCTCTTGGATTCCTCGCGGTTGAGCTTGATCGCGATGAAGAATTCCTTGATCTTGCGGGCGACGGTCTGTTCCTGGCCGAGGTAGTAGTTCTTGACGTACTGCTGGGTGATGGTCGAGCCGCCCTGTTTGCCCTTACCGGTGGCGGTGTTCCAGCCGGCCCGGAACATTGCCTTGATGTCGACGGCGCGTTCGGAGTAGAAGTCGCGGTCCTCGGCGGCGAGGACGGCGTGCTGGACGGTGAGGGGGACCTGGGCGAGTTTGATGTTCTCCCGGTTGATCTCGCCGTCGCGGGCGATGACGCTGCCGTCCTTGTAGAGGTAGACGTTGGACTGGGCGGTGGCGCTGGCGTTGGCGGGGGGGATGTCGACCAGTTGGTAGCCGGCGATGAAGCCGCCGATCAGGACCAGGGCGATGAGGATGATGCCGCCGAGGACCATCCGCCAGGTGGGGACGGCGCGGCGCCAGCCGGTGCGCTTGGGGCGTCTGGGTTTCTTCTGTTTCTTCCCGGTGGTGTCCGTGGCCGGGGCGCCTTGTGGTCCGGGGGCGGCAGCGCCGGCAGGCAGGTCTCTGGGGCGCCGGCCCCGGGGCTCGGGGTCCCCGCTCTGCTGCTGTGGCTCGTCGCTCATGTCGGTGCAGACTCCTCGGCCGCGGTCAGTTCTCCCATAGTGCACTTTTCTCCCGAATAACTACCGGATCGACCTCCGAAAAGCGGTCGCGGCGGTTGCCCGGCTGGGCTAGGCTCCTGCGCTTTGGTGCCCACACGTGGTGGCACCCGAGTGCCGGGGGTGGGGTGCTGTGCGGCTCTATGCGGTGGTGGCGGCGGGCGGGTTCCGGCGCTATGCCACGTACCGGATCGCGACGGTGGCGGGGGTGTTCACCAACACCGTCTTCGGTTTCATCATGGCGTACACGTACACGGCGCTGTGGGACGAGCGTCCGCGACTCGGTGGTTACGACATGTCGCAGGCGCTCACGTATGTGTGGCTGGGGCAGGCGCTGCTGATGACGTGCGCCATGATGGGCGGCGGTTTCGAGGACGAGCTGATGGAGCGGATCCGTACCGGTGATGTCGCGGTCGACCTCTACCGGCCGATCGATCTTCAACTGTGGTGGCTGGCGGGTGACTTGGGCCGGGCGGCGTTTCATCTGCTGGGGCGCGGGATCATGCCGATGCTGCTGGGTTCGTTCGCCTTCGATCTGGCACTGCCCACGTCGCCGGGCATCTGGCCGGCGTTCCTGGTCTCGGTGGCGCTCGGGGTCGTGGTGAGCTTCGCGATCCGTTATCTGGTCGCGCTGTCCGCGTTCTGGCTGATGGACGGGGCGGGTGCGGCGCAGATCGCGTTCCTGGCGGGGATGTTCTTCTCGGGGCTGTTGTTGCCGCTGAATCTGTTCCCGGGGCTGCTGGGCGAGGTGGCGCGGGCGTTGCCGTGGTCGGCGCTGCTCCAGGTGCCGGCGGATGTGTTCCTGGGCAGGCACACGGGGTGGGGTCTGGTGCGGGCGTACGGGTTCCAGGCGGGCTGGGCGCTGGCGCTGTTGTCCGTGGGACGGCTGCTGCAGTCGGCGGCGACGCGGAGGGTGGTGGTCCAGGGTGGCTGAGGTGGTGGACGTGGCTGTGGCGGAGGGGTCCGCGGTGGTGTTCGCGTCCCGGTCGCGGCTGGTCGAGGGGGTCCGGGCGTATGGGCTGATCGCGGCGATGTGGCTGCGCTCGACGATGGCGTACCGGGCGTCGTTCGTGATGACGGCGGTGGGTAACTTCGCGGCGACGGCGTTCGATTTCGTCGCGATCATGCTGATGTTCTCGCACGTGGACGTGCTGGGTGGTTACACGCTGCCGGAGATCGCGTTGTTGTACGGGGTGTCGGGCACGGCGTTCGGGCTGGCCGATCTGGCGATGGGTTCGATGGACCGGCTGGGGCGGCGGGTGCGGGACGGGACGTTGGACACGTTGCTGGTGCGGCCGGTTCCGGTGCTCGCGCAGGTGGCGGCGGACCGGTTCGCGTTGCGGAGGCTGGGGCGGATCTCGCAGGGGTTGCTGGTGCTCGGGTATGCGTTGGTGACCCTGGACATCGGGTGGACGGCGCTGAAGGTGGTGATGGTGCCGCTGATGCTGTTGAGCGGGGCGGCGATCTTCGCGGCGGTGTTCGTGGCCGGGGCGGCGTTCCAGTTCTTCGCGCAGGACGCCTCGGAGGTGCAGAACTCCTTCACGTACGGGGGCAACACGCTGCTTCAGTACCCGCCGACGATCTTCGCGAAGGATCTGGTGCGTGGGGTGACGTTCGTCGTGCCGCTGGCCTTCGTGAACTGGTTGCCGGCGCTGTACGTGCTGGGCCGGGACTATCCGCTGGGTCTGCCGGACTGGGTGGCGTTCCTGCCGCCGGTGGTGGCGGGCCTGTGCTGGGTGGCCGCCGGTCTGGCCTGGCGTGCGGGCCTGCGGGCGTACCGGAGTACGGGAAGTTGACGGATACGGATACGGATACGGATACGGATACCGAGCGAGGCGAGGCGTGGGACATGGGCGCGGAAACGGGTGTTGAGGCGGGCGTCGGGACCGGTGCGGAGACCGGAGCCGGTCCGGGCGTCGGGACCGGTGCGGAATCCGGAGCCGGTCCGGGCGCCGGCGGCGGCGTTGATGCCGGCTTCATCGAACTGGACGGGCTGGAGAAGGTCTTCGACGTGCGTCGCCGGACGGGCTTCATGCGCAGCGAGCGCCGTGAGGTGCGGGCGGTGGACGGCATCAGTTTCCGGGTGGCGCGTGGCGAGATGGTCGGCTACATCGGCCCGAACGGGGCGGGGAAGTCGACGACGATCAAGATGCTGACGGGCATTCTCACCCCGAGCGGTGGTTCGCTGCGGGTGGCGGGCATCGATCCCTCGCGGGAGCGTACGAGGCTGGCGCACCGGATCGGTGTGGTCTTCGGGCAGCGCACCACGCTCTGGTGGGACCTGCCGCTGCGTGACTCGTACCGTCTGGTTCACCGGATGTACCGGGTTCCCGACGCCCGCTTCCGGGCCAACATGGACCGTTGTGTCGAACTCCTGGACCTGGGTGAGTTGTTGGATGTTCCGGTTCGGCAGCTGTCGTTGGGGCAGCGGATGCGCGGTGATATCGCGGCGGCGTTGCTGCACGATCCGGAGGTGCTGTACCTGGATGAGCCGACGATCGGCCTCGATGTGGTGTCGAAGGCCAAGGTGCGTGGTTTTTTGCGGGACTTGAACGCGGAGCGTGGTACGACGGTGCTGCTCACGACCCATGATCTGACGGACATCGAGCAGCTGTGCTCGCGGGTGATGGTGATCGATCACGGCCGTCTGATGTATGACGGGGCGCTGTCGGGTCTGCATGAGGTGGGGGAGAGTGAGCGGATGCTGGTGGTGGATCTGGAGCGTGAACTCCCGCCGATCCGGCTGGAGTCGGATCTGGCGGTGCGTACGGTGAAGGTGGAGGGGCCGCGGCAGTGGCTGGCGTTCCCGGCGTCCGCGTCGGCGGCGCCGTTGGTGGCGCGG
The DNA here is from genome assembly GCF_007829885.1 of Streptomyces brevispora. Lineage (NCBI taxonomy): Bacteria > Bacillati > Actinomycetota > Actinomycetes > Kitasatosporales > Streptomycetaceae > Streptomyces > Streptomyces brevispora. The sequence goes on along the minus strand of NZ_VIWW01000001.1, from coordinate 1,950,723 downwards.
ATCGCCGCGGAGTATCCGTTGGTGGATCTTTCGGTGCGGGAGCCGGACATCGAGGCCGTGATCGCGAAGATGTACGCGTCGGCTGCGGGCATGTGATCGGTGACGGAAGCGCTAGCGTTCAATAAGCTGCGCGGTATGACTAGTGAACTTCCGGACATGCGTGCCTCCGACGCCGAGCGTGAACGTATTGCCGAGATCCTGCGCGAGGCGGTGGCCGAGGGGCGGCTGGGGATGGAGGAGTTCGACCAGCGCCTCGATGCCACCTACAAGGCCCGCACGCATGGGGAGTTGGAGCCGCTCGTCCGTGATCTGCCGGATATCGGGGCCGCGGTGGCGCCGGTCGCGGCGGGGCAGCATCTGACGGGTTCGATGGCGCGTTGGTCGGACCGGGTGGGGAAGCCCGCGACGTCGGCCGGTGCCTTCGCGTTCTGGGGCGGGTTCCGGCGCCGGGGCAACTGGACGGTCGGCCGGAAGTTCACCGCGTTCGCGATATGGGGCGGTGGTGAGATCGATCTGCGTGAGGCGGACTTCGAGGACCGCGAGGTGGTCATCCGCTGCTTCACGATCATGGGCGGCATGCAGGTGACGGTTCCGCCGGATCTGAATGTGGAGGTCCGGGGCATCGGCATCATGGGCGGCTTCGGGGAGAGCACGAAGGACGAGGGCATCCCCGCACCGGACTCCCCGCGGGTGCGGGTCACCGGTTTCGCGCTGATGGGCGGTGTCGGTGTGGAGCGCAAGCGGAGCAAGGCGGAGAAGCAGCGGCTGCGGGAGGCGGAGCCTTCGCGCGGCCGGCTGGAGAAGGGCGACGGGGGCAAGTAGCCGCGCGTCCGGGCGAGTCCGCGCCGCTCGGGGCCGCCCAGGGCCGCCTCGCGTCGCCCCAGGCCGCCCGGGCCCGGCGCTCCTGTTTCGTTGCCTCGCCCGGTCCTGCCCCGCGTCTCCCCGTGCTGTCGCCTGCCGTGCCCGGCCCCGCCGCGCTCAGAGCGCGTCGGACGACGGCCGGGCGCGTACCAGGTCGGCCAGGTTCACCAGGGAGCCCAGGCGCTGGTAGCCCGCGTCGTTCAGGTGCAGGTGGTCACCGGAGTCGTAGGCGGGGAGCAGCCGGTCCGGCTGGGCCGGGTCGCGCATGTCGCGGTCGAAGTCGAGGACCTGGTCGAAGATTCCGCCGGCCCGGATCAGCTCGTTGACCCGGGTGCGTACGGTGTTCTGGGCGGGGGTCCAGCTGCGGTAGCCGTCGTACGGCATCAGGGTCACGCCGATGACCCGCAACCCGCGGGCGTGGGCCCGCTGCGTCATGGTGCGCAGGGCGTCCGTGATCCGCTGTGGGTCCTTCTCCTGGGGGAAGCCCTGCACGTCGTTGATCCCGAGGGCGATGATGACGGTCTTCGCGCCGGTGACGCCCAGCGCGTCACGGTCGAAGCGGTCGAGGGCGCGCTGCCCGATGCCGTCGCGCAGGAGGCGGTTGCCGCCGATGCCCTGGTTCACCACCGCGTACCGGCCGTTCAGCCGGTCGGAGAGGACGTCGGGCCAGCGGCTGTTCGCGTCGGTGGTGGAGCCGGTGCCTGCGGTGAGCGAGTCGCCGATCACGACGACGGCCCCGGCGGCGGCCGGGCTGTGCACGTCCACCGCGGTGAGGTAGCGCCAGGCGGTGGTGCGCCAGGTGCCCTGCCGGGTCTCCACGTAGGAGCTCTGGTGGCTGTTGGGGTGGACGGTGACAGGGCCGCGGGCAGTGGGTGTGCGCAGGGTGACGACGAGGTCGGCGTCGGCGGCGACCGGGACGACGACGGGGTCGCTGATGATCTGCCGGCCCGCGCCGACGGTGGTGGCCGGTGCGCCGCGGAACGTCACGGGGCGGGTGTTCACGGTGACGTTGTCGATCAGCAGCGGCCGCGTACCGAAGAGGTTGGAGAGCGTGATGCGGGCCGCGTTGCCGCCGATGCTGGTGTGCACGACGTTACGGATGGTGCGGTGGGCGAGGTCCTGGCCGTGGTTCGGGTCGGCCGCTCCGAGGACGGGCGCGGTTGCCCAGGTGGTGAGCCAGCGGCCGGAGGAGTGGGCCGGTGCGGCGGGGGTCCTGGCCGTGTTCTGCGGCCCGGTGGTGGCGGAGGCCTTTGCCCGGGGCCCGGAGAACAGCAGTGAGCCGGTGAACGCCACGGCGGCGGCGAGCGCGGCGGTGCCGGCCACGAGGGCGATGAGCAGGGCGTACCCCTGGCGCCTGGGCATGGGCGGTGTGTCTCCTCTGTTCGTGGGCCTGTTCCATGATGCGGCAGGGCGCGGGGAACTCAACGTGCGGCCCGGGAGTAGGTCAGGCAAGGACAATGCGTACGGGGCGTCGGGGGGCGACGCGTACGCGGACGGGTGGAGCGGATGGAACGGATCGAAGGCACCGGACCCGGCGAGCGGGGTGCCGGTACGGACGCGAGCTCGGGCGAGGGTGACGACGTGGGTTCAGGCGACGGCGCGGGCGCGGACGAAGGCGAGGGCGCGGACGTGAGCGCAGGCGCGGGTGCGGGCAGGGGCGAGCGGGTGGGTGCGGGCGAGGGCTCGGGCACCCGTCGTGCCGCCTCCCTGGCGTCGTTCGCGTACACCGCCGCCGACGAGGAGAAGCGTCGCGGCGTGCGTCGTATGAAGACCACGGCCACCGGCCTCCTTCTGCTGGTCGCGCTCGTGTACGTCCTCGCCACCTGGGCGAAGAGCGAGGGGGTGGGCGGCTGGCCGGGCTTCGTCGCCGCGGCCGCCGAGGCGGGCATGGTGGGTGCGCTGGCCGACTGGTTCGCCGTCACGGCGCTCTTCAAGCGTCCGCTCGGCCTGCCGATTCCGCACACCGCCATCATTCCCACCAAGAAGGACCAGCTCGGGGCCTCACTCGGTTCCTTCGTGGGTGAGAACTTTTTGTCGGGCGGTGTCGTGAGGGACCGGATCCACTCCCTCGGCATCGGTGGCCGGCTCGGTGCGTGGCTCGCCGAGCCGGATCACGCGGACCGGGTCACGGCCGAGCTGGCGACCGCGCTGCGCGGTGCGTTGACGGTGCTGCGGGATTCGGATGTGCAGGCCGTGGTGGGTGAGGCGATCACCCGGCGGGCGAACGCCGCGGAGATCGGTCCGGGCCTCGGCAAGATGCTGGAGAGGGTCGTCGCCGACGGCGGTCACCGCAAGGTGGTGGACCTGGTCTGTGTCCGGGCGCACGACTGGCTGGTGCTGCACGGCGATTCGGTGATGGACGCGGTGCAGGGGGGTGCGCCGGGCTGGACCCCGCGGTTCGTCGACAAGCGGGTGGGGGAGCGGGTCTACAAGGAGTTGCTGCGCTTCATCACGGAGATGCGCGACATGCCGGGGCACCCCGCGCGCGGCTCGATCGACACGTTCCTGACGGACTTCGCGGCCGACCTCCAGACGGACTCGGAGACCCGCGCCCGGGTGGAACGGCTGAAGTCGGAGGTCCTGGGGCGCGGCGAGGTGCAGGACGTCATCGCGTCGGCCTGGTCGTCGGTCCGCACGATGGTCATCGCGGCGGCCGAGGACGAGCAGAGCGAACTGCGCCTGCGCGCCCGTGCCTCCCTGATGTCCCTGGGCGCCCGCCTGGCGACGGACGGCCGTCTCCAGGCGAAACTGGAGGGCTGGCTGGAGGACGCGGCGGTGTACGTCGTGACGACGTACCGGGCGGAGATCACGTCGTTGATCAGCGAAACGGTGGCCGGCTGGGACGCGGACCAGACATCGAAGAAGATCGAGGCGCACATCGGCCGCGACCTGCAGTTCATTCGCATCAACGGCACCGTGGTGGGTGCGCTGGCGGGGCTGTTGATCTATACGGTGTCGTGGGCCCTGGGCGCGTGAATCGGTGAATTCCGCAGCCCCTGGGCCTGGCGAAGGTCGCGGAGCTGCTGAGCGGCGCCTTCCGGCCGGCCCGGCACGGCAAGGACGCGCCGCCGCTGCACCGCGACGGCCTGGGCGAGCCCCGGCTCGCCCTGCTCCGGCGGGCCCAGCGGGCGGCGTGGTCTTGAAGGAGGGCTTCGCGTTCAGGCCGCGCGGCGGGTGACGGCCCAGGACGCGGCGGCCATCGTGCCCGCCACGGTGAAGACCGAAGGCCAGGCGCCGATCCTCTTGGCGAGCGGGTGCGATCCCGCGAAGGCGGCGACATAGGCGGTGGTCAGCCCGACGGCGGCGCGCGGCCCGGCCTGCCGGTTCCACTCGTACGCCGCGGCGGTGCCCGCGGCGGCGAGGGCCACCCCGCCCAGCGGACGCTTCCTGGTCCACCGTGCGACGGCGTAGCCGCCGACCAGTCCGCCCGCCGCCACTGCCGCTGCCGGAATCCTCGCCATCGCAGCCACCTCCACCTGTTCTCGTCCGTCATCCGTTACCACTTCTCGGATCCGAGGCTAACGCGGTCTTCGGACAATCCGTCGCCGAGGGGGTGTACGTGCGTTTACCCTGTGGGTGAACACGCGTACACCCCCTCTTGACGCCGAGCACCGTACGGAGAGCCATGCCCGCGGAGATACCGGTCCCAGCCGATCCCACGACCCCCGTCGTCCAGGCCCCACACCCCCGCTTCGCCGTCGGCGTGCTGGCGTTCTGCGGTGTCGTGGTCGCGGTCATGCAGACGATCGTCGTCCCGCTGCTGCCGCACATCCCCGAGCTGACCGGCGCCACCCCCGCAGCCGCGAGCTGGCTGGTCACCGTCACGCTCCTCACCGGCGCGGTCTTCACCCCGGTCCTGGGCCGGGTCGGCGACATGTACGGCAAGCGGCGGGTGCTCGTCGCCTCGCTCGCGGTGCTGGTGGTGGGCTCGGTGCTCTGTGCGGTCAGCTCGCACATCGGGGTACTGATCACCGGCCGCGCCCTGCAGGGCGCGGCGATCGCCGTCGTACCGCTGGGCATCAGCATCCTGCGCGACGAGCTCCCGCCCGAGCGCGTCCTGTCCGCCGTCGCGCTGATGAGCTCCACGCTCGGGATCGGCGCGGCCATCGGCCTGCCGGTCGCCGCTCTGGTCATCGAGAACTTCGAGTGGCACACCATGTTCTGGGTCTCCGGCGTGATCGGCCTCATCGACATCGCGCTGGTCCTGCGCTGTGTGCCGGAGTCCCCGCTGCGCAGCCGCGGCCGCTTCGACGCCGTCGGCGCGCTGGGCCTGTCCGCCGCACTGGTCTGCCTGCTGCTCGCGGTCACCCAGGGCGCCGAGTGGGGCTGGGGATCGGTCCGGACGGTCGGCCTGCTCGTGACCGCCGTCGTGGTGGCGCTGTTCTGGGGCGTGTACGAGCTCCGCGTCGCGTCGCCCATGGTCGACCTGCGGGTCTCGGCGCGCCCGGCCGTACTGCTCACCAACATCGCCGCCCTGCTGATCGGCTTCGCGTTCTACGCGAACTCGCTGGTCACCGCCCAGATGGTCCAGGAGCCGAAGGCCACGGGCTACGGGCTCGGGGCCTCGCTCGTCGTCAGCGGACTGTGCCTGCTGCCGGGCGGGGTGTCGATGGTGGCGCTCTCGCCCGTCTCGGCGCGGATCTCCGCGAAGCGCGGCCCGAAGGTCAGCCTGGCGCTGGCCGCCGGCATCATCGCCGTCGGCTACGGGGTGCGGTACTTCACCAGCCACAGCCTCTGGATGATCATCGCCGGTGCCACGGTCGTCGCCTCGGGCACGGCGATCGCCTACTCGGCCCTTCCGGCGCTGGTGATGCGCGGGGTCCCGGTCAGCGAGACCGGGGCGGCCAACGGTCTGAACACCCTCATGCGGTCGATCGGGCAGGCCTTCTGCAGCGCGACGGTGGCCGCGGTCCTGGCCAACATCACGTTCCAGGCCGGTGGCCGGACGGCCCCGACCCTCCACGCGTACCAGTTGGTCTTCGTGATCGCGGGGGGTGCGGCGCTCGCGGCGCTGGCCGTCGCGCTGTTCCTGCCGGGCCGCGAGCAGGCCGGGGCGGGTACGGTCAAGGAGAGCCGCGAGGCACCGGGCATCCGCAAGGGCGGTGTACGGACAGCACGGATCCAGGAGGGCGCATGACCGGCGGCCAGGCCATCGCACCGGCCACCGGGTCCGCGGACGCGGGTACCGGCCGGGGCGCGATCCTGCGCGCGGCGCGGCGGGCGTTCACCCAGCGCCCGTACGCCGAGGTGACGATCCGCCGGATCGCCGCGGATGCCGGGGTGAGCCCGGCCCTCGTGGTCAAGCACTTCGGCCGCAAGGAGAAGCTCTTCAACACCGTGGCCGACTTCGGCCCGGACGCCGCGGAACTGTTCGACGCACCGCTCGACCTGCTGGGCCGCCACATGGTCGTCACGCTGGTGACCCGCCGCCGCGAGCTCAAGTCGGACCCGCTCCTGCGGGTGGTGTTCTCCCTCGGCAACCAGGACGAACGCTCGCTGCTGCGCGACCGGTTCCACGAACAGGTCACCGACGCCCTGGCCGCCCGGCTCCCCGGCCGGGACCGTGCGCTGCGCGCCGAACTCCTGGCCGGACACCTCCTCGGGCTGGGCGCGACCCTCAGCCTCCACCGCGAGGGTGCCGGTGCCCGGGTCACCCCGGAACGCATCGCCGACCTTTACGCGCCCGCGCTGCAGAAGCTGATCAACGGCTGATCAACGGCTGATCACGGCTTGATCATCTGGTGGGGCGGCGGCGGTGGCGGCGGGATATGGTCTGGGCCATCCGACGAGGGGGTCCCATGTCCGTCCGCATTCGCTCTGTCCGTGTCCGCGAGCACGTCGCCGCCCTGGCCGCGGTGTCCGTGCTGGTGGCGGTCCTGACGGGCTGTTCGGGTGACACCACGTCGCAGGGGCCCGCAGACGGCGCACCGAAGGCCGCGGCGTCGGCGAACGCGTCGACGGCGGCCGACGAGGTGCCGGAGAAGGATGCGACGGCGATCGGGTCCGAGAAGGTGCGCGACGCCTTCGCCGGTCTCCAGGCGACCCTGGAAGAGGACTGCACGCCGGGCAACTGCGCCTACCTCCTGGGCAGGGTCAACGAAGAACTCGCCCGCATGGACAAGGCCATGAGGGCGGCCCCGCAGGGCCCGGCCCACTACAAGGAGCCGCTGGCATGGATGGGCACGATGCGCGCCGCCGTGGACGGTGACACCGGCACCACGGGCCTGGACAAGCACCGGACGGAACTGCTCGACACACGCGACCGCGTCAACACCTGGATGCAGGACCACCCGGAGGACTACCGCTGACCCCGGTGTCCCGAACCGGGCCCGGCCGCAAGGTCACTTGCCCAGCTTCTCTGCCAACGAGGCACTGGATCGAGTACCGGCCCGCCGACCGCTTCTGGCTCTTCCAGTCGATCGAGACCGGCATCTTCCTCGCCCTGGCCGCGGTGCCGGTGTCCCTGGCCGTTTCGCCGCATCCGCAGCATCACCTGACCGGGGCCGGGCGGGGTCGGGCGTGCGTTGCGCCCCGACCCGCCCGGGGCGCATGCGCCGCGCAAGCCCTACCGGTGCGGGCGCAGCCCCAGGTGGGGCGACGGCGAGGTCTGCGGTACGGGTATCGAGACGCGGGCGACGGTGCGGCCGCGGGTGGACGTCCGCAAGGGAGCGGCGCCCCGCACCCCGGTCATCGAGACGGACCCGGTCAGCGCCCGGACCGGCGCGGCCCTCGCCACGACGGGCATCGGACCGGACCTGATGGAGGCGGCGAAGGACGCCGTCCGCGCCCTGATCGACGAGATCGCGGCCCGTACGGGGCTCCTTCCGCAGGACGCGTACCTGCTGGCGAGCGTGGCGGCGGACCTGAAGATCTCCGAGATCGCGGACGCGCCGAACTGGGTGGTCTCGGCCCATGTGGAGCGCTCGCTGCTGAACGGGCCGCCGCGGGCGTAGTCCCGGGGAGACGTGCGGGTGGTGCGGGTGATGGTCGAGGGGGGCGCCCGCCCAATGCAGTTGCTTTGAGCACCCGCCCACTTCACGGGGTGCTTTAAGCACCCGCCCACTTCACGGGGCTCCTCTGCGCTTCGGCTTCGCCGCCGCAGGCACTCGCCGCCATCACCCGCAGCTCCCAGGCCCCGGGATACGCTGACCCGCCCCACCCCGACCGGAGGTCATCTCAGTGTTCCCCGCACGGGTACTCGCCGTTGCCCCGCTGCCTCTGGTGATTCTCGCCCTGTCCGGCTGCTCTTCCTGGGGCTGCACCGACACTACGGCGGAGCGCGGTATGGCTGGTGTCAGGGTGCAGGTCGTGGACACGGATGGGCAGCCTCTCGGTGTCACCGCCGCGGTCGTTGACTGGAGCCTTGAGCCCCACCCGCAGGTGCCCTTCGAAGGTGACCAGGTCCACTTCCGCTTCCGCTTTGACGGCGCCGATGAATATTCCGACCCCGCAGTGGACGCCTGCGCGGTCGACAAGGAGCGCGTGACGTTGGGGTGTCAGACGGTGGACTGACGACGGGGACGGCGACCGACGGCGTGCAGGGTGACCGACGGGATTGACGTGCGTGCGGGCGCGGCAGACAGGCCGGGTCGTCCTCGTCACCTGGGCGTTCTGGCACCGATCCGCTCTTCCGGCCATCTGTATCAGGGATGGGGAGAGGACTGAGGACTGTGAATCCAGCGCATCGCTTGTGGTGTCTCGCCCTGCTCTGCGTCGTGCTCGGGGCCGCGACCGTGTCGTCCTGCACCGAGTGGGCACCGGTCAGGGACGAGAGGCAGACAGCGCGGGACGCCTACGCGGACGGGTACGAAAAGGGCCGCGCGGTAAGGAAGTCGGTCGGAAAGGGGGCGTCGATCGCCGAGGTCGTATGGGGTGGTTGTACGCGCCGGGCGCTCGACGCGGGGCGGGTGGCCGAGACGGATCGCGGGGCCTGGGTGGTGGGGTGCCTGGACGGTGTGAGCGAGCGCCCCAGGCACCCGCCCGCCGGCCGGGTGACCGTGAGGACGAAGGAGAAGGGTCTCCTTCCCGAATTCCGGGAATGGCTCGGAGTGGACAACCCGGCACTCGTGAGACACGTCAGCGCGATCACCGTTGTGGAGCTCGGGACGTCCGACTCCGACTTCGACGTCGAGCTGACGACGGATTATCGACCCAGCGCCGCCGACAGGTTCGATGCCGAAGAGATGTCGGCCGAGTTCGTCGAGTGGTGGGACGGGGACGACGGCGACGGCAAGGCCCAGAACCTCGTAGTCCGTGGATCCCACGGGGAGAAGATCGCAGCGCGCAGACTGTAGGGCCCGTACAGGGACGGCACGTGGACGGCATGTGCTGCCTCCGGATGTCAGGGCGCCTTGAGCAGTTCGCGCAGACGGCCGACGTGCGCCTGAATGTCGCGCTCGATGGGCGGCTCGGCGGGGGCGGCGGCTGCTGCCGGGGCGCGGCAGGGGCGGCAGAGACCGTCGGTGAGCGCTTCGGGGCGGCCGGGCGAACGGCATTCGGTGCACTCCACCATGAGGCGGCGAGTGGCGTCCGGTGCGGACGGTGCGCCAGGTGCGCCCGGAGTGGGGGCGGCGGGCACCTGGGGCGGGATCTTGTCGCGCAGCCGCCGCCGGACGAGCCCTACGGGGGAGCCGACCTGCTCGGGGAGCCCCGAGGTGAGGGCGTGGGTGAGGTATTCGGCGTTCACGCCACGCGCGAACCAGGCACCGGCCAGGTCTTCGAGCGCGGTGCAGTCGGCGGCGGAGAGGGCCAACCGGGGTTCGCTGCGGCCGAGTCGGGCCAGGACGAGGTACGCGGGGGAGTGACCGCGAGGGGCGGGGTCCGGGTCCGGGGCCGGGGCGGGGTCCGGGTTCCGCTGCTCCGGTACGACGGGAGCGGGAGCGGGAGCGGGAGCGGGCGCGGGAGTGGGCTCGGGCGCCGGGTCCGGCCCCGGGGCTGCCGCCCCAGGAGTGGCAGCGGCGACAGGCGCCACCTCCACGGCTACTGATACCGGCACCGGCACCGGCACCGGCACCGGTACCACCCCCACGGCCACCTCGGCCGCTACCACCGCCACCTCGTGGGCGCCGAGGAACGCGCCCCACCACTCGTTGTCGCGGGCGGAACGGGACCAGAAGGTGTACGTGACCCAGCGCGACGTGCCGTCTTCGCCGACCCGGCACCGTACGTGCCGCAGGTGACCGGCCACGCCGAGGGCCCTGAGCGCGCTGCCGACGGCCATCTGCCCGAACAGTGGAAGGTTCTTGGCCAGCGACTTGATGTCCATCGCGGCACCGTCGGCGAGCCGGTCGACGTACCCGGCGACGTACCGCTCCCGCTCGGGGAGGAGGGCGAAGTCGCCGTTCGAGGGTGGGCGTTGATCCGGGGTGGACCGCTTGCCGTATCCGGGCTTGGCCGTGGGGTGCGGGCGCGGGGATGCGGGGGCGCGGAGGGCGGGACTAGGGTGCTCGATAGCCACGAGATCGCCTTCATCTTTCGATCTTGGGGTGAGACCCCGGCCTGGTGCTTCTTACACCGCGTCGGGGTCGATTCATTGTGGGCACCGTAAGCAGCCGTCACGGGGCGCCGCAAGTCGATCACGATTAGTCATACTTGCTGGCCGTGACGGGTAGGGGAGGGGGGTGGGGTTTCCCCAACCCCCCTTGTCTGTGGCCGGGTTAAAGAGACCGCTCGAATCTCGGCTCTCGAAGCCCGACCCTTGAATCCCGAGGTTCGAGCGCCGGGCCGGGCCCCGTCCGCGTACCCACGAACGAGTGACCGGACCGCCGTTCCCGGTTCTCGACTCCGGGGGCTCGACTCCCGAGCCCCGAGCCCCGAGCCCCGAGCCCCGAGATCCGAGGTTCGGGGTTCGAGATCCGGGGCTCTCAGGCGGAAGCACGCGGACGTACGCGGACGTACACGGGGTGCCGGTAAGAACGCTGTCACCAGCCGCAAACAGCAGTGATCTTGCGGGGCGTCGCCCGTGTGGGTGAGTCCGGGGCCGTACGGCTGCGGTGGGTGAAGCTCTGCGAGGACGACCGGCGATCGTGGCCCGCACTCCGTTGGACCTGGATGAACTCGTCGAGCACTGGACGCTGTTGAAGGACGAGCAAGTGCTCGTGTCCGGCAAGCGCGGTGCGACGCGACTGGGCTTCGCCGTGCTGCTGAAGTTCTATACGCAGTACGGCCGGTTTCCCCGGAACCGGACAGAGCCTCCCGGTGAGGCCGTGGAGTTCGTCGCCCGTCAGGTGCGGGTTCCTGCCTCGGAGCTGGAGTCCTACGACTGGACGGGCCGCACGGTCGAGTACCACCGCGCGCAGATCCGGGAGCACCTCGGCTTCCGTGAGTGCAGCGTCGCGGACGCGGAGAAGCTGACGACGTATCTGGCCGAGCACGTCGCGCGCAAGGAACGCAGGCCCGAGCAGGTCCGGGTGGAACTGTTGGCCCGCTGTCGCGAGGAGAGCATCGAGCCGCCCACGCCGGGCCGGTGCGATCGGATCGTGGCGGCTGCCCTGCGGGCGGCCGAGGAGTCGCTGACGGCCCTGATCTCCTCCCGGCTGACCGTGGAGAGCATCGAGCGGATCGCGGCTCTGGTGGCCGGCGCCGACCAGGACGACGCCGGACCCGAGGGCGGTGGTACGGAGGGCGAGGACGCGCCGCCGGTGCTGGCGAAGGTCAAGGAAGCGCCGGGCAACGTGAGCCTGGAGACGATGCTCACCGAGATCGACAAGCTCCTGGCGGTGCGGGCGATCGGTCTGCCACGGGATCTGTTCGAGCCGGACGCCTACCCGCAGCTGACCCCGGCGCTGACCCGCCCGATCCGCTGGGAACTCATCGCCCAGCAGTACGACCAGATGATTCAAGTACGCCACCGCGATCCGGACCCGCACCGCGTCCACCGAGGCGATCCTGCGGCGCTTCACCCGCAACGCCTCCCACCCCACCTATGCGGCGATGCTGGAGGTCGGCCGCGCGCGGAAGACCATCTTTGTGGCCCGGTACCTGCGGCTACGGGACCTCCAGCGGGAGATCGAGGAGGGCCTGAACGTCATGGAGTCCTCCAACGGCGCCAACTCTGTGATCGCCTACGGCAAGGGCGGGGAGATCGCCTCGAACCGGCGCGACGAGCAGGAGATGTTCGTGCTGTGCCTGCGGATTCTGCAATCGGCCCTGGTCTACGTGAACACTTTGATGCTTCAGGACATCCTCGGCGAACCGGAGCTTCTCACGCCCGCCGACCGGCGCGGCCTGACCCCGCTGTTCTGGTCGCACGTGCGTCCGTACGGGGAGGTCAACCTCGACATGGACATGAGTGGGTAGTCGCCTGGCCAGGCGGGGTTGGGCGGAGGCGGAGTGCTGAACCTCAGCTGTCGTGAGTTCGTGGTCTGGTTGCGGTGGTCGTGAGTCCGTCGCCGAGTGCGCTTCTCCGGTACAGAACATGCCGTCCGTCACGTGTCCGGGTGACCAGTCCTGTGGAGTGCAGGACACGCAGGTGTTGGGAGACAGCGCTTGGGGTGACCCTGAGACGGCGGGCGAGCTCTACGGTGGCCAGTGGCTCTTCCAGGAGGCTGAGCAGTCTCGCTCGGGATGAACCGAGCAGAGACACCAGGGCGGTTGTGTCGACGGTCGGCATCTCCGAGCCCCACAGCGTGGCTACTCCCCGGCTGGGATAGACGAGGCTCGGCGGCTCGTCCGGGCTCACGGGGGGCGCGGGCTTGTGTGCGAACACGGACGGCAGGAGCAGTAGCCCCCGGCCAGATGCCGCAACCCGGTGCCTGCTGATCATCTTGTGGATGTACAGCTCTCCGCCTTGCCAGCGCAGGTTCGGGTGCATGTCGGCGAACAGCATTCGGGCGCCTCCCAGGGCGAGCTGGCGGGCGCGGTAGGTCATGTCGGCTTCCAGCACCAGCCGCATCTGCGGCCACACCGGCTCGATGGCCACCTCCCAGTACTGCCGCAGGAGATCGCAGATGGCGTCGCGGAGCCTGGCGACAGGTGCGTCTTCGGCGGCGGTGGCGTCGCGGAGCGCTTCGGGAACAGGGTCGGGTGCGTGCGCGAGCAGCAGGTCGTGGCGGACCCGAGCGCAGGACGCCTGGCGGACGACGGAGAGTTCTTCTTCGAAGGCCGGCGCGAAGCTCGCGGGATTCGGGGTCAGGAAGTCGGGGAGGGTACGCCTCTGGGCGACCAGGGACATCAGTAGGCCGGTGTCGAGCGTACCGAGTCTGCCGAGTACGGACCTGCGCCAGGGCAGATGCAGCGCGGACAGGCCCGGGTCCTGCAGCACCCGCAGGCTGAACAGGGTTTCGTGCAGGGGTGAGAGGGCGAAGCGGGTGTCCGCGAGGTCCTCGACGCCGAGAACAAAGCTGATCATTAAGCCATACGCTACATCGATTGGCGGCGCAACGTCGATGCCGTGGACTTCCTCCCATGACACCTACAACTCATGTGCAGCGGACGGCGGTTGTCACCGGTGCTGCCCGCGGTATTGGCGCCGCTGTTGCCAGGCGTCTGGCGGGCGACGGCTTGGCGGTCGGCGTGATCGATCTGGACGAGGCGGAATGCGCCGATACCGTGGAGGCCATCACAAGTGTCGGCGGCGCAGCGCTGGCCGTCGCCGCTGATGTCGCCGACGAGGCCGCGGTCACTGCGGCCATCGCCCGGATCGCCGCCGCTTTCGGACCGCCGACGGTGCTGGTCAACAACGCCGGCATCGGACCCCGTGCCGGCCTTGTGGACATGACCACGCAGCAGTGGGACACGGTCTTGGGGATCAACCTCAGCGGCCCGTTCTTCGTCACCCGGGCCGTCTGCCCGCATATGGTGGCGGCCGGTTGGGGACGCATCGTCAACATGTCGAGCATCTCCGCGGTTGGTGATGCCGGCCGTGTGGATTACGCCAGCGCGAAGGCGGGTTTGATCGGATTCACCAAATCCCTCGCTCTCCAGCTCGGCCCGCATGGCGTGACCGCGAACGCCATCGCGCCGGGATTCGTCGTGAGCGACATGACCAGGGCCTCCGCCCGGCGGCTCGGCCTGAGCTTCGAGGAGTTCCGGCACGGGGCGGAGCAGTCCATCCCGGTCGGCAGGGTGGGTCTGCCTGACGACATCGCACATACCGCCTCCTTCCTCGTAAGTCCCGGGGCGGGGTTCGTCTCCGGCCAGGTCATCTACGTCGCGGGCGGGCCGGTGGACTGAAGGATGAGCCGCCGGATGGTCCTGATCCTGGCTGTCACGTGCGCCGTGGCAGTGGGCAACATCTACTTTCCGCAGGCCATCGGTCCGCTGGTCGCCGCCGGGCTACATGTGTCGCCCGATTCGGCCGCTGCGGTGGTGACTGCCACACAGATTGGCTACACGGCCGGGATGGTCTTGCTGGTGCCGCTTGGCGACCGGCTCCCGCACCGCTCGTTCCTCGTCGTCCTCTTCGCCCTGACCGGTCTGGCACTGCTCGCAGCAGGTTGCGCACCGGCTCTGCCAGCCCTCATTGCCGCCAGCACGCTTGTCGGCCTGACCACCGTGGGCGCGCAGATCGTCGGCCCCCTGGCGGCTGGTCTCGTGGCCGCCGACCGCCAGGGAGCGGCGATCGGCACCCTGCTGAGCGGATCGACCGGCGGCATGCTGCTGGCCCGGACCTTCAGCGGCACGCTCGGTGAGTGGCTGGGCTGGCGGGCCCCCTACCTGGTCGCCGCGGTCCTGGCTCTGCTTCTCGCCACCGTCTTGGTGTTCGCGGTGCCGACCACAACCCCGTCCTCCCGCCAGCCGTACACAGCGCTCCTGGCCGAGCCGCTGCGCCTGCTGCGCACCGAGCCAGACCTGCGCCGCTCGTGCTTCTACCAGGCAACCGTCTTCGCGGGGTTCTCTGCGGTCTGGACCTGCCTGGCGCTCCTGCTCGCCGGACCGGCCTACGGGCTGGGTGCCCAGGCGGTAGGAATGATCGCCCTGGTCGGCGCAGCGACCATGGTCTGTACCCCGCTCGCCGGCCGTCTAGTGGACCGCTACGGCCCAGATCCAGTGAACCTGGCCTGCATGCTTGGTGTCCTCGTTTCTGCCGCGATCCTCACCATTGGTGCCCGGGGCGGCGCGCTGGGCCTGGCCGCCCTGACACTCGGCACGCTGCTCCTCGACGCCGCGATGCAGTCCGGCATGGTCGCCAATCAAGTCCGCGTCTACGCCCTGCGCGTCGACGCCCGCAGCAGGCTCAACACCGCCTACATGACCTGCGCCTACCTGGGCGGCAGCGCAGGTTCCTGGCTCGGCGTACGCGTCTGGAGCCAAGCTGGCTGGTGGGGCGTGTGCGTGCTCGTTGCGCTGCTTGCCGCACTCGCCCTGGCCCGCCACCTACTGGCGCTGTACAAGTTCGAGGAAAGCCCGGCCAGGACCCGTGCAGCGAATGCGGATGACCACGGCCACCACCCTGACACTCGTGGAAGTGATCAGGCCTCGTAAGGCACCTCCGTTACTCGGCCTCGCCGTCGTCTGACTCGTCGTGGGCGTGGGGGTCACGCAACGGGCGGGGAAGTCGACCTTCGGCAGCATGCCGTTGACCAGCTGGCGGAACGGCGGCATGAGTTCAGGCTCCTCCGCCTTGCCGAGCTTGGCCAGCTTCAGCCTCCCGGCCACCACCTCCAGCGCCGTGTTGCCCGGCAACCCGGCGGCGGCCTGGACGTACGCGGCATGCAGGGCGGAGGCGAGTTCGGCGAGGTGTCCGGCCGGCTCGCTCTCCAGGCCTAGTGCGGTGAGCACCTTCGGCTCGGCGGCCGTCCACTTCTCCCCGGCCAGCAGCTTCACCCGGGGGTCGCCCCAGCGGTCGCCGTCCCTGGCGAACACGTCCCGCCGACGCTCGGCCTTCGCCAGCAGTTTCGTGGCCATCAGGGTGTGCAGCAGATCGAGCGCGTCGTCCACCGTCGCGGTCTCCAGATGCCGCACGGTCGCCAGCAGCGTCGCGGTCTGCCGGGTCACCTCCAGCCGCTTGAGCGTCGGCGCCTTCGAGGTCAGCCCGTACCGGGCCAGCCCGGTCATCCGCGCGGCCGGGACCCGTCCGGCGTCCACCGCGCCGGCGCCCAGGCCCCGCACCTCCCGGGCGCGGTCCAGGGCGAGTTCCATGGCCCTGCCAGACACCCGCATCGGTCCCAGCCGCAGCCGTTCCAGCTCCGACACCCGCTTCTTCTCAGGCACTTCCAGCAGCCGGACCATCTCGGTGCGCAGGTCGTACGGGACCGCCTCGTACAGCGCGGCGTGCAGGCGGTCGTTCTCCTCCTGGCGGACTGCGGCCACCATGCGGGCCAGCGTCGTGACCCCGGGCAGCAGCACTCGGTTGTTCACCAGCCACACCACCGCCCGGTCGAACAGAGCCCTCGGTCCCTCCAGTGACGACCACACCCGCGCCGCCAGGAACTCCCGCAGCTCCTCTTCGCCTTCGGTGAAGTCCCGGTAGCCGGGCGTCCCGGATCTCCCACGCGTGCTCGTAGGCCGTCTGCGAGCGCGCTCCGTACCCGGCGAAGTGCTTGTCATCGAGGGCGAGCTGCTCGGCGACGAACCGCACTACGGAGGCCGGGGCCGCCGTGGGGTCTTCGGTCAGAAAGGTGCCGAGCATCCGCACGGTGCCCCACTGCACCGCCCACCCCAACCTTGTGGCTGGACGACGCTTCGCCCGCGCCAACTCCAGGGCTCTGGTGTCCAGGCGGAAGAACTGTTCCAGCTCGCCGGGCGACGGCTCTGTGGTGAACCGCCCGTAGCGGGCCTCTCGCTCAGCAGACAGGTACTCAACAGGCATGCCGAGGAACGTAGAGCTCGCTGGCCAGGCAAAACGGGCACGTCACCGAACCGGAATCAAGATCGTCCCGCTACCGCTAATTTCCGTTCGGATACTCCGACCGCCGCCAATTGCATCGGATGCGGTTTTCTCGCATCTGGTGCGAGTCACGGAGAGTGGTGAATCGGTGGGGTTTAACGGTTCGGTACCGGGGGTGGCGAGACTGCACCTGGTCGACGGGGTCGCTTTGCTGCGGCCGGAGGAACAGGTCTTCGCGGCGATGTTGACAGGGTTCGCCAACCAGCAGCTCGCCCGGAATCTGGCCCGAACGACCGTCGAGGGTCGGGAGAACACGGTCAAGGCGTTTGCTGCCTACGTGAACACCTACCCCTGGCTCTGGACGCCGGCGATGGTCGACGAGTGGCTCGGTGATCTGCGTTCGCTGCGGGACCTGAAGCGCTCCACGATCCGCTCGTACTCGGAGGCCGTGCGGGCGTTCTGCCACTTCATCACGGATCCGCTCTACGAGTGGACGGCCACCTGCGAAGAGCGGTTCGGGACCCACCCGGTGCAGGTGGTGCACGAGTGGAACACCGCGGTGCACGTCCAGGACAACGAAGCGGACGCCAAGAAGCGCGCGTTCACCAAGGCCGAGCTGCACGCCTTCTTCGCGCACTGCGACGACGAGGTCGCTCGCATCCGGGCCTTCGGCCGCAAGGGCTGGCTGCCCGCCTTCCGCGACGCGACGCTGTTCAAGACCGCCTACGCCTTCGGGACGCGCCGCAACGAGACGCGGATGCTCGACGCCGCCGACTTCGGCCGCAACCCGCACGGCGGCGAGTTCGGCGAGTACGGCCGGTGCCAGGTCCGATTCGGCAAAGCCAAGAAGGGATCGCCGCCCAAACGCCGCGGGGTGCTGACCGTCTTCGACTGGACCCCGGACGTCCTGGACGAGTGGTTCACCGAGGTCCGCCCGCTGTTCGGCACCGACAACAACCCGGCGGCCTGGCCCTCCGAGCGGGGGCTGCGGATCGGCTGCCAGCGGCTCAACTCCCGCTTCATCGCTTACCGCAAGGCCCTCGGCCTGGACGACGGACTTGACTTTCACTCCTTTCGCAGGTCCTACGTCACCCACCTGATCGAGGACGGCTGGGACCCGCGCTTCGTTCAAGAGCAGGTCGGTCACGAGCACGCCAGCACCACCTCGCTCTACACCTGCGTGTCCTCGGACTTCCGCACCCGCACCCTGCGGCGGCATCTGGACTCCACCATCGCCGCCGCCCTCCAGACCCAGACCGGGAGGCAAGCATGAAACGCAAGGTCGGATACACCTGGCGGCTGCGCGAGGTCATGGCCCAGCACCAGATCTTCACGGCCACCGAACTGGTGCCGCTGCTGCGCGAACGCGGCATCGACCTGTCCACCTCCCAGGTCCACCGCCTGGTCTCCGGCACCCCCGAACGCCTGTCGTTGCAGGTCATGGCCGCGCTCTGCGACATCCTCTCCTGCACCCCGGCCGACCTGGTGGCCACCACCGCCGAGAACGTCGGCGTCCGCAAAGCCGCCACCGGTGACCTGCCCACCCCGCCCGCGAACGTCGCCAAGCTCCGCCCCCGCGCCGCCCGCATCCTGCCCGACGCATGACCCGCCCCTACGCCACCGACGAACAGTACGAACGCTGGTTCATGGCGGACTGCTGCCGCTGCGGCCGCCGCAGGCACAAGGCCGGCACCTGGCCGGACGGATACGTCTGCCGGACCTGTTCGGACCGAGCTGTCAGGATGCGGGGCACCTGCCCGGGATGCGGCCAGGAACGAGCCCTTCCTGGGCTCTGCCCGGAGGATGGGGCCGCGATCTGCACCACCTGCGCTGGCTTCTCCCAGACCTTCGACTGCTCACGCTGCGGCTTCGAGGGCAAGCTCCTGGGCGGACGGCTGTGTGAACGCTGCACGTTCACCGACCGCCTCACCGCGCTCCTCGACGACGGCACGGGTCGCGTCCGTCCCGCGCTGGTCCCGCTGTTCGACCTGCTGGTGACGATGGACAAGCCCAGGAGCGGACTGGCCTGGCTGGACATGCGCCGCGGGCAGCTGGGAAACGCCTCGCAGCTGCTTCAACGACTCGGCCTCGGCGAGATCCCGCTGACCCACGACGCCTTCCACGAGCTCCAGCCCTGGCGGGCCGCCTCTCACCTGGAAGAACTTCTCATGGCCTGCGGAGTCCTGCCCGGTCGACAAGCACCTCTGTTCCTTCCAGCGCTGGCTTCCCGGCCACCTGTCCGACATCGCCGATCCCGAGCACGCCAAGACGATCAGGCTCTTCGCGACCTGGCACGTCCTCCCCCGGCTGCGGGCCCGCGCCGAGCGGAACCACATCACACCCAGCATCCGTCGCTTCGCCGGCGAACAGACCAAGTACGCGACCGCCTTCCTGCAATGGCTCAGCGAGCGCAACAGCACCCTCGCGTCATGCGGCCAGATCGACATCGACGCCTGGTTCGCCGAGAACACCGAGCACGCCCGCACCTGCCTGAGAGCCTTCCTCAACTGGGCCGTGCAGGGCCGGCACTGCCGGCGTTCCCTGGCCATCCCCGCGATGAAAGTCTCCCGCCGGGCCGCACTGAGCGAAGACGAACGCCTCGCCGCCCTTGGGCGACTGCTGACCGACACGGAGATACCGATGCGACTCCGCGTCGCCGGAGTCATCGTTCTCCTCTACGCGCAGCCGCTGAGCCGCGTCGTCCGGGTCACCATCGACGACGTCATCTGCGACGGCGACGCTGTGCTGCTGCGGCTCGGCGAGCCGCCCTCGCCCGTTCCCGCACCGGTCGCCACCCTGCTGCTGGAGCACATCGCGAACCGCGGCAACATGAACACCGCCACCAACCCGGCATCCCGCTGGCTCTTTCCTGGCCGCCGGACCGGCCAGCCGCTCGGCCCCAACCACCTGTCCGCGCTCCTGAACAAGGTCGGAATCCCGATCGCCGCCGCCCGCGGCGCCGCCATCCGGCAGCAACTCCTCGAACTCCCCGCACCCGTCGTCGCGGACGCTCTCGGCTACCACGACAAGACCACCACCCGGCTCCGCAACGAGACCGGCGGGACATGGAGCCGATACGCCCCTGGGGATCACGCAAGATCGCCAGCGGGCTGGGCTCCTCGGGGAACCGGCGACCTCTGAATACGAAGGCCCACCAGCAAAAACGTGCCGGTGGGCAGACGGATCGGCTCTCAGTGAGCCTGCGGATAGCCGATTTCGGAGATGTCTTGGGCCAGGTCCGCCAGGGTGACCTCTACGTTCAACGACGACACGAGTTCCTGGTTCAGCGGCCGCAAGGCATACACGTCACTCACCGTCCTCAAGTCCACAGGGACCTCGTAATAGTCCTCTGCGAAGCGCTGGAACGCCTCGGGAGAGCGGTCGACCAGAAGCTCGAACAGCCCCGTGGCCCCGTCAGGGTCGGCACGGTCCGAGGGGAAGTCGATCGTGCCGTGGTGCCACTGATCGTCCGTCGCCTCCCGCCACAAGCAGGCGGTCACGACGGGCACGCCGCCCTCGTCGGTGAACGCCGGCTCCTCGACGAAGGACTTAAAGACCTCGGGAACATCGTCGATCACTCCCGGCCAGGGCTCGCCATCGTGTCCATACGGGCTCATTGGTGCTTCGTGACCAAAGCCGCGAACATAGACCCCAGCCGCCGAGAACACGATGGAGTACTCGTCTCCCGACCCGTTGCGCATCGAAGCCATCTCCTCGCCTTCAGCCCAAGTGGCATTGAACGAGTAGTACCGGCTTTCCCAGTCCGGGCTCAGGATCGCATCGAGCATCGCAAGCGAGCGGCACAGGTCTCGCAGGTCGGCGATGGTGGGGAGCTGGCGGGCTACGTCATAGACAGTCACGTGCTCATCCAACCGGATGCCTCTGACATTCGTAGCCCGCTGGCAGACGTCACGATCAGTAGCAATCCCAGGGCCGGACAGGCCAACACACGACAGTTGAATACGCGAGCTCACCAGTCCCGAGTGCCAGCCTGGTCCGCCTCCCCTCGCGTAAGCGTCAGGTCGCTGCGTTCGCGCTGTCTGGTGAGGCGTCTTCCTTGCCATGCTGCTTCATGACGGCCCGCCCACGCGTTCGGTCTATCTCGCGCCATTCCGGCCGCAGTCCAGCCAGATTCGTGGTGAGGAAGTACGCGGCCCCGCAGGTGAGCAGCACCGGCACGAGTCCGGCAGTGGTCACCGCCGCCCCGGCGAGCAGCCCACCGAGTGGGATACCTGCCCAGGCCAGCGAGTCGCCGAGCGCGTTGACCCGGCCCAGCATCCGGCGCGGCACCCGTTCGACGAGGACGGCCCCCAGCACTGGGTTGACGAAGCCGGCGCCGAACCCGGTGACCGCGAAGACGGCCAGGACTGCCCCCAGCGGTGCATCGAAGGCGAGGATCAGGAACCTAGGTGCCCCGGCCAGCAGGAACCCGGTGAGAACCACCATCCGCCGCCGCAGCCGGTGCGCGACCACCGCGGCGATCAGGCTCCCGCCGACTCCCGCGGCTCCCATTACGCTGCCCATCAGGCCGATCGCGGCCGGCCCGTTGCCGGAATCCCTGGCCCAGACGGGCACGAGCACCGCGACGAACGCCGCGTCCAGCAGGTTGGTGATCCCCACCATGACGATGACGGTGAGCAGCAGCGGCTCGCCGCGCAGGAAGGTGAAGCCCTCGCCGAACCGCCGCCAGTAGCCCGGTTCCGTCTTCCCGGCCGCCGAGGGGGCTTCCTCGGCCGTGTGCCCCATGCCGCGAGGCAGCGCGAGTTTGATGATCACCGATCCGAGGGCGAAGCAGCCTGCGTTGACGGCGAGCGCGGTCAGGGGGCCGAGCAGCGCCACCAGGGATCCGCCGATCGCCAGGCCGACGGTAGAGGCGAGCCGCTCGATCACGCCGGACAGACCGGTGGCGCGCTCCAGCGGTACTCGGCCGCGCTCAGCCGCCTCTGGGACCATCACCTCCTTGGCTAGGTCGCCGGGGCCCCGGGCCGCGCCGATAAGTGCAACCAGAACCAGAAGAAGGGGAAAGGAGAGCAGGTCCAGGGTGTGGAGCAGGGGCACCGCAGCGGCGGCGGTCGCGCTGGCCAGATCGGTGGTCCAGGAAACGGCCCGCGGGCCGATCCGGTCCACCAGTGGTCCGGTGAACGCCTTGACCACCACGTAGGGAGTCATCTCGCAGAAGGCGACGAGTCCGGTCTGGGTGGCGCTGCCGGTCGTGACGAGGACGAACCAGGGCAGTGCCACAACGGAGATGCGCGTGCCGGTCAGCGACACGGCCATGGCTGCCAGCACCCCGCCCAGCGGCCGTAAGGACCTCTTGCCGGGTATGCCGGGGGCCTCCGAGGCGTCGTCGGTCATGGCGTCGGGTTTCCTTCCTCTTCCTGAGGGCCGGAAGGGGGCGACGACGCGGCAGGCGCGTCCAGTTCGGGCAGGATCTGCGTGATCACGGCGACCCGTTCGGCTCCTTCGGGGGCACTTGCCGCCGTCTCCGGCGCGTCCCGCCGGTAGCGCGCGACGACTTCCGCCAGCTCCTGGTACAGAGCGGCGGCTTCCTCGGGCGTGAGCCGCAAGGCCCAGTCGCTCATGTCGAAGGTGTTCCGCCATGCGCGGGGCATCGTCTGAAGCTCGTTCAGGGTCTGCCGCGTGCGCAGGGTGTAGATGGCGGCGACGGACTGCTGGTAGGCCAGCGCGGCCTCGGGCTCTCGCTCGGACAGCTCCGGATCGTTGAACCAGGTCGTCCGGTGCACCGAACGCCACCAGCGCTCTCGCGCGTTGCCGCGTTCGGTGTCCTCCTCGACGAAACCGGCCGCGCCGAGCTGCCGGAGGTGGTAGCTGGCCGTACCGGAATTCACACCCAGCCGCTCCGCGAGGCGGGTGGCCGTCGACGGGCCGTACTTCCGCAGTAGCCCGACCAACTGCACGCGCACCGGATGCGCCAGGGCACGCAGCCCCTTGGCATCCAGGACAACCGAGTCCTTTTCAACGTTCAGGCCATCCGGCCTCTCCACTGCATCAGCCATGCGCCACACGATAGACCGCAAAGAGTTCTTCGCAAAGAGATATTCGCGAAGAACTCTTTGCGGTTCAGCTCGCCTGCAAAGTGGCACTGCTCATCTATCGACCGATTGATGAGCAAGATCGGTAAGCTGCGATGAGCGGCCGAATCGGCACCGGATCATGCCCATAAAACGGTGTCAGAAAGTCGATGTGCTCAAGAACTTGAGGAGCTCCGTTTTCTGTACGATCTGGCAGGTGCAGCCACCCCAGGACGACGACACCGCCGATCTCCTCGCCCCCGTTCCGGCCGTACGGACCGGCAGCCTCGTGGGATACGCACGCGTGTCCACCAAGGGGCAGTTGCTCGACCGGCAGATGCACGCACTCAACACAGCGGGCTGCATCCGGATCTTCTCCGACAAGAAGTCCGGCAAGAACGCCGAACGCGAGGAACTGTGGAAGGCCCTCGACTACCTGCGCGAGGGCGACACCCTCGTCGTCCCGTCACTGGACCGGCTCGGCCGTTCCATCCAGGACCTCATCGCGATCGTGTCCGGCCTGCGCAAGCGTGGCGTCGGCTTCACCTCGCTGCATGAGGCGCTCGACACGACCACGCCCGGCGGGCGCCTGGTCTTCCACGTCTTCGCGGCCCTGGCGGAGTTCATCCGCGAACTCATCGTGCAGGGCACCAACGAGGGCCTGGACGCCGCCCGCGCCCGCGGCGCCCGACTCGGCCGCCCGCCGGCGATGACGGAGGAACAGGTACGTCACGCCCGCGACCTGCTCGCCCGCCCGGAGAACACCGTCACCTCGATCGCAAAGCTCCTCGGCGTCTCCAGGAACACGATCTACAACTACGTGCCCGAGCTGAAGGGCGGTCGCCTCGCACTCGCTGAGGCGACGAGCACGCCGGAACTGCCCCAACCCACCAGGTCTGAGGACTGATCAGTGCCGTTTGCGGCTGGTGACAGTGTTCTTACCGGCACCCCTACACGGAAGCCGCGATTCCCGTTGCGCCGCGGGTGAGCCTGTTTGACCATGGCTGGCGAGGGCCGCCCGCCCCGCGGCGGCCGACCGTGGACGAAAGGCCCTGCGTGCGCAAGCTCGTGTACTACGTCGCCTCCACCCTGGACGGCTTCATAGCCGGTCCGGACGGCGCCGATCCCACCGGTCCGGACGGGTTCTGGCCGATCCCGGAGGACTACATCGGGCACATGATCGCCGAGTATCCGGAGACCCTGCCCGGCCCCGCCCGTACCGCGCTCGCCATTTCGGCGGAGGGTACGCACTTCGACACCGTCGTCGAGGGACGCCGGTCCTACGAGATCGGCCTCAAGGCCGGAGTGACCGACGCCTACCCGCATCTGCGGCACATCGTGTTCTCCCGGACGCTGGGCGAGAGCCCGGACCCCGCGGTGGAGGTCGTGGCCGGTGATCCGGTGGCGCGCGTCAAGGAGTTGAAGCGGGAGGAGGGCAAGGACATCTGGCTGGTCGGGGGCGGGGAACTGGCGAGCTCGCTCTACTCCGAGATCGACAGGTTGATCGTCAAGCTGAGCCCGGTGACCCTCGGCGCCGGCATCCCGCTCTTCTCCGACAAGGCCACGTTCGCCCCGCTGAGCTGGACGCTCACCGACCGCAAGGTCCTGGACAGCGGCGCGCTGTTCCTGACGTACGACTGCGCCACCACAACCGTCACCCTTACCGTCAACGACTGACGGAACTGCCCGTCCGGTCCGCAGGTCCGAGCCGGAGGCGCGGCGTGACAAACGCCCCCGTCGGCGTCGGACCGTCATGCCGCACGAGCGCCGGGAAGACACCGGGATATACGCACGGGCGCATGCAGGTGCGAGTACGAACGCCGACCGGCGAGGGGCGCTGGCTGGGCGGCGGCCCTGCCGGTCGGCGCTGCGGTGCGGCGTGGGGCGGCCGCGTCAGGCGACGGTGCAGCCGGCGCCGCTGAGCGTGAACGCGGTCGGCGCGGCGTTCGTACCGCTCTGGTTGCCGGTGAACCCGACGGTGACCGAGCCGTTGGCGGCGATCGTGGAGGTGTACGAGGCGGGGACGACGCTCACCGAACCGCCGGTCTGGGTGGGGGTTCCGCCCCACATGTTGGTGACGGTCTGGCCGTTGGCGAAGGCGAAGCCCAGCGTCCAGCCGTTGATGGCCGTGGTGCCGGTGTTGCGGATGGTGATCTCGCCCTGGAAGCCGCCCGGCCACTCGCCGACGACGTGGTACCCGACGGAGCAGCCGACACCGGGTGTCGTGCCGCCCTTGGCCGTGGTGACGCTCACCGTGGCCGAGCGCGCCGAACGGTTCCCGGCCGCGTCGCGCGCGTAGACGGCGAAGGTGTACGCGGTACTGGCGCTGAGACCGGTGACGGAGACGGTGTTGGTGGTGGAGGAGGCGACAGCGGTCTCGGTGCCGGCACTGAGGCGCACGACGTCGTAGCCGGTGACGGCGACGTTGTCGGTGGAGGCGGTCCAGCGGAGGGTGACGGAGGTGCCCGTCACGGCGGAGGCGGTGGGGGTGCCGGGGGTGGTCGGGGCCTGGGTGTCGGCCGCGGTGCCGCCGTAGACGGTGGCCTCGCGGGAGGTCTGGGCGATGCCGTTGGCGCCGTGGAAGATGCGCTCACCCCAGGAGCTGAGGTGGGTGGGGTCGAAGCCGATCGTCAGGTCGAGGATCGGGTCGGTGTTGCCGCTCCAGGACCAGGCGATGTACCCGAGCTTGAGCCGCTCGGCGCTGGCCATCATGGTGTCCTCGTCCGGATCGCCGTACTGATCGGCGGGACCGCCGAACTCACCGATGACCAGGGGCAGTCGGGCGCTCACGAAGGCGTTCAGGTAGTCGGTGACCTTCGCGGCGGTGTTGAAGACGCTGTACATGTGGATCGAGAAGATCAGGTTGCCCGTGGAGTCGGCGTTGTAGACGGCCTGCGCGTTGTCCCGCATGACGCCCTGCCAGTCCTGACCCCAGTTGGGCGCGTCCACCATGATCGTGTGCGCGAACCCGGCGGCGCGCAGCTTCTTGATCGCGGCGGTGGTGGGCGCGGTCCAGCCGGCCGGATTGGTGTTGCCCCAGGGCTCGTTGCCGATGTTGATGACGACGTAGTTCTCCTGGCCGGCGAGGACGCTCTTCAGGCTGATCCAGTAGTCGGCGGCGTGATCGAGCGTGCCGGCGGCGGAGTCCTCTCCGTACCCGGTGGTGTCGTGCACCTCCAGTACGCAGATGAGCCGGTTGGCCTTGCACTGGGCGATGACGGCGGCGACGTCCTCCGGGCTGTTCTTGCTCCAGCGGTAGCCGTCGGAGAGGACGACGCGGACGGTGTTGGCGCCGGTCGCCTTGATGTCGGCGAGCGACTTCGTCTGGCTCGGGTACCAGGTGTGGGCGTGGTTGACCCCGCGCATGACGAAGTCGTTCCCGTTGCCTTCGAGCAGCCGGCCGTTGCTGATGTGGAGGCCGGTGGCGGCGGAGGCGGAGGCGGAGGCGGAGGTGGCGGGTGTGGCGGTGGCGGCCCGCGCCGGGGTGAGGGTGCCGAGGGCGAGTAACCCGAGGAGGGTGGCCAGGACGGTCAGAAGGACGGTGAAGGGAGTCTTGAGCGCTGGGTTCTTTGCCGTGCCTATTGCTGTTCTCACTGCGGCTCCAGGGGGTGGACGGATCAAGAGCTGAGCATCGACAGACGGTTCATGGCTTCATGGGAGCGCTCCCATATTTGCGCGCTCCCATGAAGCCATCGAGTCAGGGGCGCGTCAAGAGAGCGGGCAGGGTTTGCGGTGGCCGTCAACCGGTCGGCGGCTTCTGCGGTGTCGCGCCGTCGGGGGCGGCCGGGCGGGGATCGCGAAGTCCGATCCGGTGACTTATGGGACAGGACACTCGCGCTTATTGGCTGATAATATTTCGACGAATTGAAGACGCAGGGTAGGTGACGGCGTGAGAGGCGCGACGCGGTTGCCGGCGCGCTCGGACGAGCTCCTCGCGGCAGCGGAGCGCGCGTTCGCGAGGCGTGGTTACTTCGGGACCTCGACGGCCGAAGTGGCTGCTGAGATGGGGGTGTCGCAGCCTTACGTGATGCAGGCGTTCCGTTCGAAGCGGAATCTCTTCGTACTGACCCACCAGTTCTCGGGCGAGAAGGTCCTGCGTGCCTTCAGCACCTGCCTCGCGGACGGGGGGTTCGACCCGTCCCGCATCGGATCGGCCTACCGTGAACTCGTCCTGCGACAGCGGCCCGCCGTGCTCGTCTTCGCGCACGCGTTCTCCGCGGCCGCCGGCGAGCCGGTGATCGGGGAGGAATCGCGACGCCTGTTCGGCGAGATCCACCGGCTCCTGGCTTCCTCGGGTGCGACGGAACCGGAGATCGCCGGATTCATGGGCCGCGGGATGCTGATCAACACGCTGCTGCTCATGGAAGGTCCCCACTACGCCGCCCGCCACGGCTTCGAACCGCTCACGGGGCTGGTTCTCGGCTCCTGACCAGCGGCCCGTTACGACGCCGACGCCGGCTCGACGTCGAGGCCGACGCCGGATCGACCCGATGATCGAGACAGAGAGTAGAAGTAGAAATGGGAACAAGACGTGTCTGAAGCCGTTCCGTTCACCGACAACATCCGCGACCTCTCCAACACGCAGGGCTACCAGTTCGAGTTCCACTGCGAGCGCTGCGGCAACGGCTACCGCTCCGCCTTCGAGCGTGACCTCCGCGAAACCGGCCAGAACCTCGTGCGTGGTGTGAGCAGTCTCTTCGGTGGGTCGCTCTCCAACATCAGCAACGCCGCCGACCGGTTGCTGGACCGCGGTACGAACTCCGCCGCCAAGGACAAGGCGATGCGCACCGCCGTCAACGAGATAGCCAACCGCTTCAACCAGTGCCGAGGGTGCGGCGACTGGGTCTGCGGAGAGATCTGCTGGAACGGTCAGGTCGGCCAGTGCGCCCGCTGCTCCCCCATCGCCACGGAGGAGATCGCCCAGCTCCAGGCCGAGGCCCGGCGGCGTCAGATCGCTGACCAGCTCCAGTCCACGAACCTCACGCAGGGCCTCAACGTCGGTCAGCAGGCGCAGCCTCGGTGCCCGTCCTGCGGGGCACAGGCGCTCGGCGGGAGCTTCTGCGGCGAGTGCGGTTCCTCGCTGCGGCAGGAGAAGACGTGCGGCTCCTGCTCCACCGTCAACCCGGCTGCGTCCAGGTTCTGTTGCGGCTGCGGGAACGGACTGGGCTGAGGGTCCCTGCCCTCGTGGTCCACCGGGCGGCCGGGGCCTGCTTGCCTGTCTGCCGGCCGGTGGGTCCGGCAGTTATCGCGATCCGTATCCCGCCCCGCCCGATACCGCCCGACGCAGTCGACCCAGAGAGCTCAGCCCCAGGACCCGGGGCAGAGCGCCTGGTACCTCCCCGGGAGGGGCCGCAGGGGCGAGATCATCGCCGATGACGTCCACGGCGAGATCACCTGGAGGCGCACCACCAACGGGCCGCCGTTCTTTCCGAGCCTGATCCGCTCGCCCAATGCTCCCCGAACCGAACAGTCGCAGACCATTCCGCCTCCCGAAGCGGCGCACATCTGCTGTCCGCTCTCGGTTCTGGCTCAGTTTCTGTTTGCGACTCACGGTGCAAACAGAAACTGAGCCAGAACCCGTTCTCAGGTTCTGGCTCACATTCCGTGAAGCCTGCACGCTGAGTGACGGTTGTAGTCGAGCCCTTGGACCGGTTGCCGGCCCTGGGAGCGAAGGGTTCGCTGGACGGACTTGGCTTCCACGTGCGGCACTACCAGCCTCACCGCACCCGGTACGACGCGCACGCACGCACGGCAATCGAGATGGTGCATCGTCAGAGATGGTTCACGGTGGCCGCGCTGTCCGACCAGAGCCAGTTCACGGGCGCGTACTGCTTCTTCAGCGCGGCGCGCTCACGCCCGTAGCCCTTCAGCGCGGCCTCCACCGCCACCGCCAGGTCGTCCAGGTCCTGCGGCACCGGCACCCGCAGCAGAAGGTGCTGCTTGCGGTGTGCGAGGAGCAGCTCCCCTGCGGGTGTGCACTCCAGCAAGGCGAAGTGGACAAGGGGCTTGAAGGACTTCTCCGCAGTGGGCATCCGGGCGCGCAGCACCCCGTCGGCGCTCCACGCGTACAGGCCGTAGCGGTTGAGATGGAAGGCACGGGCGCGGTACGGGTCGGCAACCACAGTGAAGTCGAAGCCGGTGAACGGGCTGTCCTCGCGCAGGTGCAAGCCTCCCAGTCGGCCCTGCAACACCCCGCCGTCGTCGACGAGGGCGAAGCTGAACTCCTGCCCCCGGTTGGTCGAACGGTAGGTCTTCCCGAAGACCGGGACGACGAACAGGTCATCGCCAAGCGCTGCCGGGCGGGTCATCTTGGAGTCGACGTAGCCGTAGAGGCTGCCGCTGGTCCCGGTGAGCTCAGACAGGGCCTCGGTCAACGAAGGCGATGGCCGGTTGACGCGTCCCACCGGCTCGTCGCCATACCGCACGTGGGCGTACGAGTCGGCGTCGCTCTGGCAGTCGGTGCGCGCGTCCAAGGTCGTGATGGCGCGCAGCACGGGCTTGCGGCCCGGGCCGAGGGTTGTGCCGGGTTCGGAGACGGCGACGATGTTGGGGTGGGCGCCGGCCCAGTTGCTGAGTCCGTACTCGGAGGTCATGCACAGCAGCCGACCCGCGGGGGTGACGGCGATCGACGCGGCGAACGGGTCGTCTCCGGGGCCTTGCTGCTTTTCCCAGCCCCATGACATCGGCCAGGAGGCGAGGACCTCGTCCAGGTCCGGGGACAGGAGGTGGGTGCTGCCGGGCTTGGAGCTGACGGCGACCGTGCCGTCTGGGAGGACGGCCAGAGTCGTCACGTCGCCCTCCGGTATGGCCGACGGGCCACCGCCCGGCACCGCCTGTCCGAACACGGCGGTGGCGGTGGGCTTTCCGTCCGAGCCGTGGCGGGTGATCAGCTGGTAGCCGAAATCCTGCTCGGCGGGGTCGGCCGAGCCGGCCGCATGCGCTCGGTAGCGGTGCAGGCCGGTCAGCACGTATGTGTCGCCGGCCGCCGTCGCCACCGCGTGATCGACCCTGAACCCCCATCCGCCGGCTTCGGGGTCGAGATGGTGGACGTCCAGCAGGGACGCGGGCGCGGTGATCGGCAGCAGTGTCATACCGGCACTCTCTCCCCTGCCACTGACAATCGTCACTCAGAGTGCATGCCGCACGGAAAGTGAGCCAGAACCCGTTCTCATGAACAGAGCCTGCGGTGACCAGCCGGAACTGTCAGCCCCACATGGCATGCTGACCGCGGTCAGCTCGGAGCGGGGTGCGCTGCTGATCACGCAGATCCCCCGGCGTACCGCGCGGGTACCTCAGTAATGCCACCGGTTCGCACTGGCCTGATAGCTGCACGTGATCTTCCGTCCGGCCGCGTCAGTGGTTTGCGCCCCGACATCGGCGTTCCTGCAGAACTGCCCGGCGTGGTAACAATTCCCGGCGTTGGAACGGATGCTGCAGACCTGCGTCGTGGTGGAGTTGCCGCCCGTCGCCGTACTCCCACCCGAGCTGGAGCTGCTGCCGCCGGACGAGGACGACCCGCCGCTGGTGGACGTACCGCCGGACGAGGAGCGCGGCGGGTTCGCACACGACTCGTTCGCCTCCACGATCTTGAACGCGAGCGCGGCCGTCGTCCGGTGGGTACCGGCGGACAGGTTCTGCGAGCACACCTTCCAGTTGGAGGTGTGCACCACGGAACGCTTCAGCTCGCTCGCGTCGGCGTACGAAACGGACTTGACGTGGTGACTGTGGGCGTCTGCCACGGCCTTCTGGAGGTTCCACCCGGCGTAGGTACTCACCGTCGCCATGACGACGGGCTTCTTCGAGGGAGCCGCGGTCGGTGACGACGAGACGGTGGCGGGAGGGGATGTCGACACTGTGGCGGAGGGGGAGGCCGAAGCCGTGACGGACGGCGAAGCCGATGCGCTCGCCGAGACCGAAACCGAAGCCGTGTCCTCGTCCCCGCCGGAGCACCCTGAGATGCTGACGGAGAGGGCCACGAGCCCAACCACCAGGGCTCCGTCGGCCCGGCGTGCCGTGCCTCTGCCCTTCACGCCCCGGGCGCCGTTGGATATCGAGTACCTCGGCGCATCCCGAAGAGACATGCCACCTCCTGGTTTTTGTTCTCGATCACTGCTGCCGCCTTGCGTCCGCGTGCGGCGCCGTGGATGCACGCCGGCCTCTGAGGTGTGAGTCGCTCGGAGGTCCGGACGGGTGTGATCCTAAGATGATTGTGGGGATCCTGTGTAACTGTTCTCGATATTTCGTGATGACGCTTCGGTCTCTCCGGCGCTCTGACGCTTCGGCGCTCTGGGGGCGAACAGTGTCGTGCAGGGCGGGCGCGACAACGGGGCTGTCTGGGAGCGGTCGTACGGCGACAGGGGTCACGCGTCATGTGGTCCGCGTGCATGCTGTCGATCCCCCCCCGCGTGCCGGCCGCCGTCGGGAAGCCCGCCGCCAGGAACGAACCCGTGATGTGAATGGCCCCGCCCACGGGCCGTTCGGC
Source organism: Streptomyces brevispora (assembly GCF_007829885.1). Taxonomy (NCBI): domain Bacteria; kingdom Bacillati; phylum Actinomycetota; class Actinomycetes; order Kitasatosporales; family Streptomycetaceae; genus Streptomyces; species Streptomyces brevispora. The sequence goes on along the minus strand of NZ_VIWW01000001.1, from coordinate 1,919,579 downwards.
GGTGCGTGCGGGGCGTGCGGTGCGTGCGGTGTGTGGGGTGCCGCAGGCCGCGAGGAACGCGAGCCGCGCCGAACGCGGGTGTGACCGGGGCCTGGCGGGATCCCTTGCCGACGGCTTGTTCGACGACATGGCCGAGGCCGGCTCGGACGGCGAGGGTAACCGTTCGCTCAAGACGGACTGCTGGAAAGCCGGCTGGGCCTCACCGGCCGCGGACGTGCGGTGACAACGCCGCCCGCACTGGACCTGCTCCGGCCGCAGCCCCGGAGCGATCCCGACCCCACCGGTGCGCGGTTCCGCTCGTACCAAGACTCAAGGAGTCCACGCAGATCGCTGCGCAGCCGAGTGGGGAGAGGTTTGGGCGCTTACCGGCTCGGCATCACCAGGTCACTGACATGGGAAACGTCCCAAACCTCTTCCAACGCGGAGTCGCCCAGAGCGGAACGAGCGAGCGAGCGTGCGTGCGCAGGGTGAGCCCCTACGCACGTCGCAGGGACGCCACGAACTGCGTCCAAGCGGCGGAGCGTACAGCTATGTGGGTCCCGCCGAGTCGCTTGGAGTCCCGCACGCCAACGGCGCTCCCCAGATCGGCCACCTCAACGCACTCGCCCCCCGTCCCGTTGCTGTAGCTGCTCTTGCGCCACCGGGGGAGGGTGGAGGGTCGGTTCATCGGGAGTGCTCCTTCAGGATCGCGTGCATGAACGAGGCCGACCGGTCAGGGCTGAGCGCCAAGGCCCTCAGGTGGTCGAACGCCTTTGTGTACAGGCTGACATCCGCAGCACTCTCCAGGTAGACCGAATCGGTCAGCCCTTCCCGGTAGACGACGTCCGGGTCCTCCTGCTCGGGGAATCCCAGGATGGTGAACGGGCCTGTCGCAGGGTAGGCGCCGGCGTCGAAGGGTAGGACCTGAACGGTCACGTTTCGCAACGCCGCCGTGTCCAGAATGCGTTCGATCTGCGCGGCCATGATCGGCCGGCTGCCGACGACGTGCCTGAGGGCGCTCTCGTGGACCACCGTCCAAAGGTCTGGCGAGGGTGCCGTGGAAAGCAGTTGCTGCCTGCGCATGCGTACCTCGACGAGACTCCGGATCTCGTCTTCGGACCGGTCGGCGGACGCCCTGCTCAGGGCGGTCGCGTACTCCGATGTCTGGAGCAGGCCGGGGACGAACTCGCCCTGGTAACTGCGCAGGTCGGATGCTGCTTGCTCAAGGCCCACGTAGACCGAGAACCAACCGGGAATCGCGTCACCATGGCCGTGCCACCAGCCCTTGGTCTTCGACTCCTTGGCGAACGCCTTGAGTAGGTCACGCAGTTCGGTGGACGTTCCGTAGAAGCGGCAGAGCGCATCGATGTCCGACGGTTGCACGCGCCCGAGGCCCGTCTCCAGTCGGTTGACCTTGGACCCGCTCCAATCGAGCTCCTTGCCGACTTGATTGCAGGTGAAGCCGCCTTCTTCTCGCAGCTTCTTCAGCTCGATCGCCAGACGTCGCCGACGTGCGGTGGGGGAACCGGCCACTTCAACACCTTCTCCAGGAACGGGAGTTACATCCCATCGGAAACGGCCGCTTTCGCCAATCACCCTAAGGAGGGATTCTCTCCGTGCACATTGCATATCGGGACGTGATGTTGGCATTCTCGGAAGCGAAGCGACTGTGAGTCACCTCCGTTCACGTCAGGTGAAGAGGATGGGGCTCGCCGAGGAGAGAGGCGGTGCCCGTGGTGAACGGCAACGACGGCTGCATGACGCGGAAATCCTGGGAGCTGCCATTCCTGGCAGAACCGGCCGAAGTCGCCGGTCTGAGGCGCGTCATGCGGCTGCATCTACGGTTGTGGGGGCTACCGGACGTGGTGGAAGCTGCCGAGCTCTGTGTCAGCGAGCTCGTGGCGAATGTGATCAGGCACGTCGGCGAGGGCACACCGAGCACCCTGGAGGTCGGAATGAACGGCACTCACCTCCGGGTCGCACTCCGTGATCCGGACGCGAGTGCGCTTCCGACGCTTGTGCACGCGGACTCGGGTGATGAGTCGGGGCGTGGGATGGCGTTGTTGGACGCGGTGTCGGACCGATGGGGCGTGATCCTCGGTGCGTCCTCGAAGCTCGTCTGGTGCGATCTCGCCACTTCGCTCGTCACGCCCGGCGGGCATATCGGCGGCCCGCGGATCGCCAAGGGCGAGGCATGCCTCACGCTCTACGCGGGCACGGGGGGCGAGCCGGCGGGGGTGGCGGTCCTGGAGGAGGCGGCGATCGATTTGATCACCGACCTCCTCCACTGGCTGAGCGTCCACGGCCGCGATGTGGACGAGGCGCTGGACCGGGCCCAGACGCGCTTCGAGGTAGCGGGCGGCTGAGTCCGATGAAGGCGAGGCTACTTCAGCGCCTCGTGGAAGAACCCGATCGACGGGGTCTCCGGAGTCCCGACCAGGGCTGCGCGGTCGAGCAGGATGTTGTTGTTCTCGCAGCTCGTCTCGGGGAGAAGCAGGCAGGCGTGGCAGGCGGCCGCGTTCAGGCTGTCCGCGCCGCTCGCCTCCGACTCCATGCACAGGGGGTCGTTCGAGCACCAACTCGCCCTGTGTAGGGCAGCCCGGAGGGAGGTTGCGAGACGGTCCGGTTCACCCTGCGCGACAACGCCGCCAAGGCTGCCGGCGGAGTCGCTGGTGGCCGTGTAGATCAGCACGCCCGCCATGTCTTCATCGCTGTAGAGCCGCTCGCGCAGGGACGCGGCTGGGTAGCCGCCGTCCAGGCTCCACTCGTTGATCAGTATGTGGGCCAAGGCATGCAGAAGGAGGAAGCGGGGGGTGGCAGGAGAAGAAGGAACCGGCTTGTCCAAGTCGCCCGCACGTGCTGACAGCAGCCTCTCGTGGTTCTCGCGTATCCGGGTGGCGCGAGCAACCTGGTCCGGTTGCTCCTCCCAGGTCCGAAGCCGCTTTGGGTCGAGGCGAAGGAATACGCCCTCACCGCTCACTTCGAAGGCCGGTAGCCAGCTCGGCTTCTTCAGCGAGAGCGCCGCCTGGCGCAGTTGGGAGTCCGCCGGACTCGGTTCCTCCACACGCCGGAACGACTGCAGTACCCGCACCTCACGCAGCCGTTTGACCAGCATGACCTGGGTCAGCCCGTGTGACGAGTGCAGGTCGTCGATCGGAGTGATGGGGGGCTCGCAGACGAACTCCTGTTCCTCCGAGGCATCCTCGGGGTGAGGCTTGGACAGGCTTTGATACTCACCCTCGTAGAGCTTCAGCCGGTAGTCGCCTGCACGCTTGGCGGCCTCCGCGTCATCGAGCTGTTCCGCAGCGGCAGTCTCGGCCGCACGTCTTCGTTCGACTTCCGCCACCACGTCTTCGTCGGTGTATCTCGGGTGGTGGAGGAGCAGTTTCTCGATGCGTACGTACGCCTTGATCGCGGCGGCATCCTCCTTCCTCAGCCGGTCATAGAGCGGCGCTACGAGCTTGGCTATGCCTTGGCTCCATGGCGGGATGGAGAGGGCCGAGTACATGACCGGGAACCAGACGGAAGAGGAACCGCGTTGGAGCGTGCGTGGCGGTTCCTGGCAGGTCTCGACCGGAGCGTCCCTGAGCCACGGGCGGCGACCGCTGCAGCGGATGCCGAGCTCCCGGAGGGCCTGGCGTCGGAACGACCCCTCCATGGACACTTTCTCCACCCCGCAACTGCAACTGATGTGCACGGCACGCAGGGACGCGGTCGAGCCGTCGGCCTGGAAGGTCAGTTGGCCCCCACAGCTCCCGGAACCCGTCCGGTTGCCCCGGTGGACCCACTTCCAGTAAGGGAAGTCCTCCAGATGGCCGTGCGCGCACGCCATCACGAAGCGGGACGGGACCAAGCTCTCCTGGCACGTAGAGCACTCGGCCCGTTTTGGCGGGGAGTTGAACTTGCGGAAGGGCTGCAACTGATGGCAGGTCGGGCATGAGTACATCTCCGGGAAGCGCACCGCCCGTACGCCGTCCCGAGCCGAGTCGGTATCGGGAGCGGGAGGCATCCGGAACCCGGCGACACCCAACTGCCAGGCCAGGCGAGGCTCCGAGATGAAGGGCGCCTCGGAGATGTCCCACGAGTCGATACCGCGGACGAGGAAGGACTCGTTCTCCACCGCGATCATGGCTCCGACCCCGTACGTCGTGATGAGCTGGGCGCGACGGATCTCTCCGAGCTTGCGGGCGGTACGTGCAGCCGTCGCGGGGAGGCCGCGGCGACGGCTGCGGGGCGGGACGGGGGCCATGGTTCAGCGCTCCTCGAAGAAGGTGGACGAGGCGTCTACGTCTCGCAGACTCCACAGGGTCTTCCACGGCGACGCGTCGGTCGACTCGTCGTCGTAGTTGGCCAACAGGGCGGCGCCGTGAGAGCCGCGTCGAGCCTCGTACACAAGGTTCGGGCGCTCGTACGCCTCGCTCCGCCACCACTCGACGAACTGCTCGAAGGCTGCGGTGGTGGCTTCGAGCTCGGCCGGTTCGACGGCCGAGACCCGGTCGAGCAGCGCCTTCCCGACCTGCTTGCGGAGGTCGGGAAGGAAGTCCTCCACATGTGCTGCCGCTTCGTTGGCCCGTGCGGCAGGCAACATCAAGCGGGCCAGGGCCACCACCACAGAGTGCAGACCTCGATCACGGGCCCGGGCGGAGAACGGGGTGACGCTCGTGGACTCCACCTCGCGGTACAGGGCGGAGTGGAAGTTCTGGAAGTCCTCGTAGTGCGAACGGTCCCTCGACCTGGTGGAGTTGAGCATAACCGCGACGAGGCCCGGGTGTTGCCGGCCGACCCGGCTCGTCGCCTGGATGTACTCGGCGGTGGTCTGCGGCTGCCCCATCACGGCCATCAACCCGAGTCGGTCGACGTCGACCCCTACGGAGATCATGTTGGTGGCGAGCAGCACGTCCAGCGCCTCGGGGCTCGGGAGTCGCCGCTCGATGTCCTTGAGCCGGCGGGAGATGTCACTGGCGTTCGCTCGGCTGCTCAGTTCGGTGAGGGCATCCGCCCGGCGCGCCTTGAGGCCGTCACGTGCCGCGAGGTGGCCCAGCCGTTCCTGGACGTCGTCGAGGACTTGGAGCTCTGCTGCCGATAGCAGTCGCAAGCTGTTGAAGTAGCCGACCAGGGTCCAGTACGCGTCCTTCACCTCGGGCGGAGCGTCAACAGTCTGCGCCCGATGCAGTAGAGCCGCGTACACCCGGATCAGCAAGGTTGCCTGGCTGGTGCTGGAGGTCAGCAGGCCGACGTAGCAACGTGCTGCCTTGCGCTCGCGCGGCGTCTCGACGGCGAACCAGGAATCCCTCGCGTCGAGGCCGCCGGGTGGGAATTGCTCCACCTTACGGTCGAACAGCCGGGTGCCCTGCTCGTCGGCACGTCGGATGGTCGCGGTCGAGGCGATGACCTTGGGGCGTTCGGCCAAGGTATCCACGGCCGTCTCGTACAGGCCGGTGAGCGTGCCGAGCGGGCCCGAGATGAGGTGGAGCTCGTCCTGGACGATGAGTTCGGGCGGCCGGACCCCGTCGAGGTCCCGGTTGAACAGAGCCGCCGACGCGGGCCGCCACGGCATCGAGGCGAACTTGTCGACCGTCGCGATGACCAAGGTCGGACGATGGGCGTAGACGGCCTCGTCGACGAGGTGTACCGGGAGCCCTCTGCGGAAGTCGCAGACATCTGACGGGCAGTTCACCGTCATGCGTACGGCATCCTTGTCGACCGCGTAGTCACGGGGACGCATCGGCTCACCACACCATGGGCAGTTGCGTAGTTGAACCGGGTTCTCCGTCTGCAACTGCAAAGTCTCGTTCCGCGCGAGATCAGCCAGTTTGCCTTCGGCGACCGCCAGCGTGTTGGGCGTCGCCGAGCGGCCCACCCACATGCCGATGGAGATCTCCTCGTGTCCCAGCCTCGCCGGGTCGGCGGCCCGGAGCAGGTCCATGGCACAGATCAGTGCCGCAGCTCGCTCGAACTGCTGGAGCGTGAGCAGCCGGAGCGTGTACCGCATGAGCACAGTGACGCCCGCCCCGGCCACCCCGTCCCGCATCCGCCGGAAGAAGGTGGTGAAGGCGATCAGTCCGAGGTACGCCTCCGTCTTGCCACCACCTGTGGGGAACCACAGCAGATCGGAGACCTCTCGGTCTTCGTGGTCCGGGTCGACGATTCCGGCCAGGCAGAGAAGGATGAAGGAAAGCTGGAAGGGTCGCCACCGCCCGGCATGCTCGTCCGGTCGGCCGGACCTGCCTCCCTTGATCCACACGGTACGTGCCCGCTGGTCGGCCATCGCGAGGTTCGCCAGCCGGAACGCGCGCATGATGTCCGGTCGCTCGGCGTCCTCCAGTAGATCCACGCCGTCACGCATCCGGCGCAGAGCTTGCCGGCACAACAGGACCTGATCGGTCGCAGCCTGGCTGTCCTCGGTGCCGCGCAGCAGACGGGCTTGGTCCTCCTGAGTTTCGATCCACCGCTCGTACCCTTCCAGCAGGGCGCGCAGCGCCGACACGACCTCGTGGATGGGGGCGGTTCCCAACCGATACATGGTCAGTGGCTCGTCGTCGATCGCAGGGTTGGAGTCGGTCAGCAACACCTCGTGGGAGGGGACGAACTCAGTCCGCAGGGCGGTGACCCTGGGAGGTTCGATCGGAACGGAACCCACTGGGGGTGGCGTCCAGTCCCAATGCGCCGCGCAGCCGTGGCCAATGGCGAAGCCCGGCACGTGGCGGTGCAGGAGCCTGCTCAGTGCCTGCTCCGAGTCGACCGCGCCCAGCGTGGCCGGCCGCACCACGAACATTGGGCTGGTGCCATCTCCCGCCGTGACGGTCAGCACCGGCTGGTAGAAGCAGTGCGCGTCGCGTAGGTCGAATCGGCCGACTTCAAGGCTGTTGACGACGGTGGCCGTCACGGTCACCGTCCCGTGCGACGTGGACCGGGGACGGACCAGCACACGCAGTTCCAGACCCGGGTGAAGAACGAAGGGATTGAGCAGACCGGGCTGGGTCACGTCCACGTAGACAGGCTGGATCGGCAGGGCGGAGCGCCGCCAATGCTCCCGTTGGACCTTCGTGCTCCGTGCCTCGGTCCGCTTTGGGGGCAGCGTCTTCCCTTCGGAGTCCTCGGGGAGGTAGACCGCGGCGCTAACGGCCAGCTGAATCCGGTTGGACACGGTCGGGTCCACGGCAAAAGTCAGACCGATGGACGACGGCATACGGACGTTCGCCAGGGAGACGCCCAGATCGCCGGGCCCGTCCTCCACGTCCCGACGGACGCTGAGCGGTACCGCGTCGAGCCCGTCCCGCTCCGACTCCAGCTCGCCCTGTTCGGGCCGGGACAAGTTGTCGGTCTGTTCCGGGCGTGAGCGCGGGAAGAGCACACCGACCGGGTACATGGTGATCGGCGCGTCATCCGTAAGCACCTCGTCCACATCACCCACCGGGCCGAGCAGGTCCTTGCGAAGGGCTTCGAGGAGCGAGTCACGCACCTCGTAATGCGCTTGGTGAGTCGACTCGCTCATCCTTCGTTCCCCTCGGCGTCGTCCGCGTACCAGTGGAAGCGTCCCAGTCCGCACAACCGAGGTGCGACCCATACGCCGTGCGTGCCCAGTCCTGCGGCTTCGGTGGCAGCGGGGCTGCCTGCCACACTCTCCACACAGTCGACCCTGAGGCCGGTGATGAGCGGTGGCCATCGGTCGACGTCGGAGTAGGAGGTGCGGCGCAGCAATCTGTGCAGGTCGGTCCGAAAGCGCTCGGACACCACTGCCACCTGTCGTCCTCCGACCACCACCGCGTACGGGGGAGACTGGTCGGAGCCGACAGGGATGCCGTGCAGCAGGACGAGCTCCGCCTCGGTACCGATGGCGACATCGGTCAGCAGGTGACGCCAGAGCTCCGCGGCGTTCTGTTGGAATCCCTCCGTGCCCGGAGGCTGCTCGTGGGACACGTCCGAACCGATCAGTTCGATCCCGTTACGGGCCCAGGTGCTGCGACCGCCCAAGTACCAGCGGTCGATCCTCTTGTCCTTCCGGACGAGCCACGAGTTGGGCGCGTCCAGGACGTAGAGGTCGTCCCGGGTCCGAGTCATGGCCACGTAGAGCAGCCGGGCCTCCGCCGCCGGGTCGTAGTCGTGCTTCTTTTTCCGGACCGGAGTCGGTTCCTTCAGTACGCGTGGTTCGACGATGAGGACCCGATCGAACTCCAAGCCCTTGGCCCGGTGCATGGTCGATATCACGAGAGAGGACGGCTGGGCCGCAGTGAGCTCGTCGGGCAGTCTGCCTTCGGCGAGTGCTCGGTGCAGCGCGACGACATCGACGGTTCCTCTGCCGCGCCCCCGTGCCACTTTGCGTACCGACCGCCACAGCGCTTCCGGCATGGAGCCGATCGGTATTTCCAGGTCGACCAATAGTTCCTCGAAGCGCTCCCGAGTGAGATTGGTCGAACCTGTCGAGGCAAGAAGTTCGGCGATCCATACAGGCGCGGACCGCTCGCGGGCAGAACGCTGCAGTGTATGAGGGACGTCGGCGGCGGCCAGGATGCCGGACAGGGTCAAGGCCTGACCGTTGTCGCGACACAGCACGGAAGTGGTGTCGGGGTAGTCGCGCAGAGCAGCCAGCACGAACTCGTCGTCCAGGCTTCCGAAATTCGGCGTCGACAGCAGCAACGTGCGCAGGTCACCGTGAATGCGCTCCGCCTCGTCGGCGGCCGCGGCCCGATCGCGAGGCAGCCCCTGCAACTGAGCGCCGTAGGGCAGAGCCATCCGCGCCACCTCACTACGGGCCCGGAAGTTGTCGCCGAGGTGGAGCTCCACGAGGTCCTCGCCGAACGTGGCACGCACCCACTCCAGGAAACGGTCGGTCTCCTCGGCCCGCTGTTCCGGATCGGACACCTGGAACCCGTACACGGCCTGAGCCGAGTCACCCACCACGGTGAACCCGCTGTTCTCCTGGAAGCGGTCGAGCAGTGCCTCTACCATCTCCCGACGAACGCCCACGAGGTCCTGGACCTCATCGATCACCACATGTGCCAGCACGTACTCACCGCCTTCGACCGCCCCTTTGTCGATCGCCTCGGTGGCGGCTTCGATGCGTCCGTCGAAGGTGTACGTCCCCCAGTCCACATCCGGGTAGGCGCGGTGGAGCAGGGCAGAGGCCCAGCCGTCGAAGGTCTGGACACGGATGCGCTGTGCGGCGGCGGCGTGCCGCTCGATCCGATCGGTGAGCTCACGCACGGCAGCGCGGGAGAAACTGAGCACCAGGATCTCCCCGGCCTCCAGCTCTTCGCGTTCGACCAACACGTCGAGCCGTCGCACCAGGGTGTACGTTTTCCCGGCGCCGGCGCCGGCCGTGACCAGGACTCGAGCGTCCCAGGGCTGGTCCACCACGGCCTGCTGCGGGGCTGTGAGCCGGTGGTCGGCGGGGGGCACGTAACTCACTGGGCCTCGTCCCACAGGTACTCGAACTCGGTGAACGCGAGCTCTTCACCGTAGTTGGTGATGTTGTCCCGTACGTTCAGGATCAGGCAGCTCTCCTTGCCGCCGTTCTTCGGGCCACGCAGGCCGCGTCCGATCATCTGTTGGTAGACGTTGGGGCTGTAGGTCGGACGGGCGACGACCACCGCTCGAGTGGCCGGCGCGTCGAAGCCCTGGGTCAGCACACCGTAGTTCGTGAGCACTTGGGTCCTGCCCTTGCGGAAGTCGTTGATCCGCTGGCGGCGTTCGTTGGTGGGGGTGCTCGAGTCGATGGCCGCGGCCTTGATGTCTTTGTCACCCAGCTTGGCCGCGAGCAGCTTGGCGTGGGCCACGGAGGTGGCGAACACCAGTACCGGCCATTCGGAGGGCATGGCGGCGATCTCGTCGACGATGCGCTGACTACGGTCGTGGTCCTCGGCAAGCCGTTGCTCCACCCCCTTGGGCAAGGTGGCGAACGTCTCGGACTGGGCGCGCTCATCAGCTGTCAGGGAGATCGCGGCGCCCTGCAACTCGCGGTGCTTCACCTGGGCCAGGACACCGATGTGCTGCAAGGACTTGATGGCGACTGACAGGTCGCCGTCGAAGACCCCGGTGTCCAGGCGGTTGCCGAACCGCTGGACCAGGAGTCGGGTCAGCTCCGTGTTGTTCTTGTACGGGGTCGCGGTCAGGCCGACCAGGTGACGGCCGGTCCGGTGATGTGTGAGGCCGAGCTGTTCGAGAAGACGTGTGTAGCGGCTGGACATCGCGGTGTGTGCTTCATCGACGATGATGAGCGAGGCGGACTCCCGCAGCCAGGTGTACTTCTCGTCCGTCAGGCAGCGGTCCAGCTTGGCGTCGGTCGCGACGACCAGATGCGGTCGCCCGTCGACAGGGGTGGCCTCGTTCGACGCCCACAGGCGGCTGATGACGAGGGGGTGCTCGGGGCCCACCTTCGACCAGACGAAACTCCAACTCTGCACGGCCTGCTCGCACAGCTCTTCCGTCTGGGCGATCCACAGGACCGGGCCAGGAAGATCCTTGCGGTCGCGGATCCAGCGGATCACGCCTTCCGCAGTGACACGCGTCTTCCCGGCCCCCGTCGGCAGGCTGAGCATGCCGCGCTGGGGCGTGGGGTTCTCCAGCAGACCCAGCAATGCCTGGGCGAGATCCTCCTGATACGGGTGGAGGGCGGGGAATTCGGTCGGGCCTTCGACCTCCAGGCGTGCATCCAGGGAGGGCACCTGGGCGCCGGCGAAGGAGTCCGGGAAGCCGAGGTCGGTGACGAAGAGCAAGGCCTTCTGGCCACCGCTGAAGGACGCGGGCGCCCGGGTGGGGAAGTTCAGCGTGAGATCGTGGGAGTGGACCCGCAGGATCGCCTCGCCGTGGGCGTTGAACGCCATCTCGGCGACGCGCCGAGGGCTGGGTTCGCTGCCGTGCTCGTGGATCTCGCTCTCCATCAGCCCGGGCGGAAGCCCGCCGCGCAGCGATTCCTCGCCGATGAGTAGAGCGATCTTGTCGATGACGCTCTCGGCCTCCCGGACCGCGCGCAGCCGCTTCAGGAGAGCCTGGTCGTGCTCCTGCCTGTCCTGGAGAGCGAGTGCCTGGCTGCAACCCGCCAGGCCGAAGCCCCATTTGAACTCCTCGTCGGCGGCCCGGAGCACCTGGAGGCGGTCGAGAGAGTCCAGCACGTAGAGGGTCTGCCCCTTCCTGGCGAACGTGAGGGCTTTCCTCCTGCTTCCCATGGGTGTACGCATGACATGCGCGAGCTCGGAGCAACGCTGGATCTTGTAGTTGCTTCCCGCCTGGCCGAGACGGGCCTTGACTGTGGGGAATTCCTCGAGGAGGGAGGAGGCCCGCCCGATCTTGACCGCGTCGATCTCCCGGCTGATGACGTCGGAGACCTTGAGCATGCCCCAGTCCTCGATCATCGCCTTGGCGGAGGCGGCGTCGGCCTTGTCGGCGACCAGGATCGCGGGGAGCCTCTCGCGGACGAGTTCGTTGAACTCGGGGGCGCTCGTCGCCACGGCGATCTCGTTGTCCGGGCGTCCTTCCCAGGCGTTCCCCACGCGGCACCGGGTGAGTACATCCTCGGGGAACTCGAACTCGACGCGGTGGAGGAGGGCATAGGCATGTCCGATGAACGCGTCGTCCTCGCTCTCCAGGAGGAGGGCCAGCAGCTTGCCCCAGCGATGGGCGGGAACTTCATCGGTGGTCGTGGGCATGCCCAGCCGACGCGCCGCCTCGTCCGAGACCTCGGCGACGGGCAGCACGGAGTGGAAGGTCTTGAGCTGGGGACCGACTGCCTCGAACACGCGGGTCAGACCCATGGAAGTGCGTACGAGGCCGTGCTTGGAGATCATCCAGCGCAGCGGAGAAACCACGGACTTGTGCGTGTTGCCGTTGGTTCCGTACCGCATCTGCCAGTGCTGCGAGATGTCGGACGGCGGCAGGGCCGACACGAAGGCGGCGCGGCCCTCGTCGGACAGAGCCGGCAGCAGGTGCAGGGGGCCCAGGGTCGCGGCACCCTCCACCGCCAGGCGGGAGATGTTGGGTCGCGGTGACGTGCTCGGCAGACTGCGGAGGTACTGCTCGTGTACAGCCTGCCGATACTCCTCGAACCAGTTCTCGCCCTGTGGCCGGTGGCCGCCGGTGGGCCGGTCGAACAGACCCAGGTCGCGGAACACCGGACGGTCGCTGTCGTGGAAGCCCATGTCGACGGTGACGCTCTTGTCCCGACTTCCGTCGGCGGGTACCACCGGCCCAGGCAGGAGACAGTCGCGCATCGGTCGGTAACGGCCGTCCAGGGTACGGACGCGCAGCGTCTCCAGGGGTTTCGGCACTTTCGCGCGGATGCGTTCGGTCTGCGCGCTGCCCCCGGCGCTCCGGAGCAGGACCCAGAAATTGGACCAGGAGGCGGTGTCGTAGTTGGCGAAGCCCTGGTCGAGGACGCCCTCGAACCGTCCCTGTGCGTCGGCGACCCTGATGCCGATGTTGTGCAGGTGCCTGGACATCTCGGGACGCTCGGAGATCGACGGGTGTACGTAGACCATGTCGTCACGGAGGGCGTCGGCGGAGGTGCGGTGGAAGATCTCACCGGCGACGGGCGCGACCATCCCATGGTTCTCGGTCAGGACGATCTTCGCCCGGCGAGCCGCGGCAGTGATCGGCGAATCGTCGCGCAGCCGTCCGGCCTGGTCCTTGAGCACCATCAGGGAGAGGATCTCGATGGCGTGGGTCGATGCCTCTGCGGAGCCGTCGGAGACGAGAGCCTCGAGCCAGTCCTTGACGCTCTCGGGAGTCTTTCCCGCCTGCTCCAGGATGTGGTTCATCTTGCCGCGCCGGAGAGCGGTGTCGGACGCGTCGACGGACGGGTGGAGCCAGCCTGCGGGGCGGCCGCTGTACTCGGCCCAGATACGGACCCATTCCCTGTCGAGGTTCGGTGGTGTGATGAAGAGCTCGCGAGGTCGCTGGAGCACACCGTTCTGGTCGGGCAGGGAGGGGCTTTCGGCGGCGATTTCCCACAGGCGGCGCAGGAAGTACTCGTCGGCCCAGTTGAGCTTCTCCTTGACACGTCCCGGCAGCAGCGGGAGGTAGGCGGCGGGATCTTCGGCGGGCACGAGCGCGGGCAGGGTGTCGATCACCAACTGCGCTGCGACCCCCAGGAGTTCACGGTTGAAGGGGCTTCCGTCGAGAAGATGCTGACGGTCCTCGTTCGTCTTCCACGGGGCGTTGAGGATGCCGGTCAACGACACCTCGTACTTGGTGGGGAAGAACGCCCAGAAGGAGCCTTTGCCGCCGGGCACGGTGTACAGGTCGTTGCGCACTGTGTACTCGGGCATCGCCCAGGAGACCTCCAGCACGGGTCGGCCGTGAAGTTCGCCCGCACTCTTCTCGGCCTCGCCAGCAGGGGAGTAGGAGGCCGAGAAAACCTTCCACTGTTCCGTTGTCTGTTTGGTGCCGCTGGCCACCTCCTTGAGCGTCCGGTAGTTGCCCTTGTGCTCGATCGAGATCTCCCGGCGGACCTGCGGCATCGAGCGAAGGTCGTGCAGGAACAGTTCGCCGACATGGGGGGAGAACAACTGGAAGTGGGCAGGGAAGGCGTCGGTCTCGCGTCCGTTGCGACTCTTATGGCCGACGATGTCGCGGGCGAGGCGTCCAGCGGCGGCCTTTACCAGGGGCAGGCGCACGACGGTGGTGGCCCATTTCAGTAGCTTGTCCAGGTTGTCGTCATCGGCGCGTTCCTGCTCGACGTCGAGGGGGCGAGCCATGCGGAGCACCGGGGTGTCCATGTAGGGATCAACCTGCCGGCCGAGAGCCTGCGCGATCTCGGCAGCCGACCACTCCTTGTCGAAGCCGAAGCCGAAGGCGCCGTTCCCGCTGAAGAACTGGGGTGAGTCGCTCACCGAGAGCACGGACTTGACGCCGACGCCGAACCGGCCGATCTGCCCGCCGCGCTTCCGGGAGACGCCCATCCGCAGGATCGTCTCCGCTCCCTCCGGCGTGACCGGACTGCCCACGTTCGCGCAGTAGAGGTGGTCATCGGTGAGGACCACATGCAGCCTGCCGCCGGGCGAGGCCGCGATCTCGTCCGCCGCGTTCTGTACGAGCTCGTACAACTGACGCTCGCCGTAGCCGCCTTGGGTGATCCGACGCTCGCCGTTGGCGTGCTCCTGTATCAGCCCCGGATCGACCTGGTAGGTCTTCAGGACGGTGGCGGACTGCCGGATCACGGTCTCGATCACGGGCGGGAGCGAGGAGTCGGCGAGCTGCCGGTCGGTCATGAGGCACCTGTCTCGAAGGAGAGAACGAACCGAGGACGCGCGGGGGGAGCGGGGTGCCGGCGTGCATGCCGGCACCCCGTGGAACAACGCTGCGCTGCTGAGCGGAGGTTGGAGGGGGCTCAGCTGTCGGTGGTCGTGACCGTGGTGACGGTCGTGACCGTGACGGTCGTCGTCACGACGGTCACCGTCCGCCCATTCGTGCGGACCCGACGGGTACTGCGGGTGACCTGGTACGTGAGAGGGTGACCGGCGCGCCGAGGGGTGGTGGGGCGCCGGGTGGCTCGAGAGGCGCGACGCACGGGAGGGTCGGAGGGGGTGGCGACCTGTTCCGTGCGCGCGGTGGTGTGCGTGAGGCGGGCGAGGCGCCGCCGCTCAGCCGCGAGGACCTGGGGGTGGATGCCGTGACAGGTCAGGAGCTCGGCCTGGAGCTCCGGGTCGTCCAGGTCGTCGTACTCCCGAATGAACCAGGACATCCAGGCATCGTCGTCATCGATCATGTTGGGTTCTCCTCCCTATGGGGGCGCCAACCAGTGCTCTCGACTGGTTGGCGCACGTAAAGACCGCTTTGTGATCGAACATGAGGGCAGAGCTCTCTTGTGCCTTCAGTAGGCACGTCCCTCAACGGCCTTGACCAGGTTGGGAGTTGCTGGGAGTTGCCAGGGTGAACATACCACTCGCTGATCGGCCCGCCGATCAGAAGAAGGAAGAATAAAAACAACCTCTGCTGGCGCTCGGGCGGGCTGTGTATGTCAAGCAACATTTGACGAAGCGCTAACGTCAAGTGCGGTGCTACCGTGTGTCCCCGCTCGACATGAAGAGGGAGTGGGGTCAATGGAGGACAGTGAGGACTTCGGTGTGTGGCTCGGGCGGCAGCTCCGTCGCAAGGGTCTGTCGCAGCAGGGACTCGGCCAGCAGCTGGGTCTGACGCGTGCGGCCGTGTCGGCGTGGGTGACAGGCAGAGCCCGGCCGAGGCCCGAGGTGATGACCAGGATCGCCGAGATCCTGGAAACGGATGTCGCCACTCTGATCACCAGGGACGCCGACGCCGGATCGGACCGGCCGATCACTTGGTACCACCGACTCGCCCACCACGACGGCGGTCGAGAGTACGGCAATGCCGCTGCCTTCGCCTTCGACGCCAACCTGTCCGTGCTGGCTCGGGAAGTCACGCAGAACGCGCTGGACGAGCGGCTCGACCCGCGTCGCCCGGTGCGCGTGCGCTTCACCCTGCACGAGCTGACCGGTGAGCACCTCCACTCCTTCCTCTCCGCGCTGAAGTGGGGCGAGCTGGAACCCCACTACGCGGCGGCGGCGCGGTCCGGGCAGAAGGCGGGCCGGGTCCTGGCCGAGGGCCTTCGGGCGCTGCGTGAGGACGCGTCTCTACTGCTTCTCCGGATCGACGACTACAACGCGTCGGGCCTGACCGGGCCCGAGTACGGGGACGGCCGCTACGCGGCGGTGGTCCGCCGCCAGCTGGACAGTCACAAGAGCAACGATCGGGCGGGCGGCTCGTACGGGTTGGGTAAAGCCACGCTGTGGGCAGCCAGTCGGCTCGGCCTGGTCCTGATCAACAGCACCTTGTCCCAAGCGCATGAAGGGCGCACGGCACGTCGGGTGGTCGGGCGGCTCGACCTTCCCTGGCGTGAGGTCGAGGGTGTCGCCTATGCCGGGCCCGCGTGGCTCGGCGAGCCGGACACCGAGAAGGCGCACGAGGGGGTCTCCCGCTCATGGTGGGCAGACGAACGCGTGGTCGCGGACCTGCGACTCGACCGGGACAGTGACGATCCGGGGACTTCCTTCCTCGTTGTCGGTGCCCACGACGCGGCCGGTGGCAGTGACACGTTGGAGGACTTGCACACGGCCCTCGGGCGGGCACTCTCCGACAGCTTCTGGGCTGCCATGACCTCCGGTCGCTCGGCGCCGCCCCTGCTCGAAGCGTCGGTACGTGCCTTTCGCAACGGCGATGCGGTGGTCGCGGAGCGCCGGGTCGATCCGCTCGACCGGCATCCCGCGCTCGTGCACGCGCTGCGCGCGTACATCGACGGCGAGACGGTTGATGAACTCACGGCCGCCGGGCAGGTCGCTGCCACGGAGGTCGCACTCGCCGTCCCACCGTTGCGAACGGCGGGACGAAGGGGCGTGGGGGGCAGCCACCGTGCCGTACTTCTGGTTACTCAAGCTGCCGACCGGGACGAAGAGCACAGCCGCATCGTGTGTATGCGAGGTAACCGGATGACCGTCACGGCGCGCCCTCCTCGCAACCTGGGGGTCGGTGTGGATCCGTTCCAAGCCGTTCTGCTCGCCGGGTTCGCCACGGGGGACGACAGTTCGGCGACGCGTGCCGCTGAAGAATTCCTGCGGGCCGCCGAGCCGCCGGAGCACGACAGGTGGGGAGTGACCGAGGAACTCACGGCGGCCTATGCCAACGCCCCACGCCGTCTGTCCGAGTTCAACACGGCCATGGACACGGCCCTGAGGGCCGTGATCGGTCGGCGGATCGTCGGCCAGGGTTCGGTCGGTCACGAGGTCCTCCGGAAATTGCTACGTCTCGACCTGCCGGTGACGACAAGCGGTCGACGGCGGCACCCGCTCGTGGACCGGGTGGTCGGAAAGGTGGACGCGGCCGGGGCCTGGACCTTGGATGTGACGCTGGACGTTCCACAACGAGATGTCGGCTGGCAACTGCTGCCGGTGGTCAAGTTCGACGTGCGATCGGGCGGACGACCCTCGCTCGAGTGGGCGGAGTTGTCCCCGAAGGAGAATTGTCGGGTCGTCGACGGCAGGCTGATCATCGATCCGGATGTGCGGTCCGCACGCTTCGGCGGGGTCACCGCTGTGGGCAGCCATCCGGTGGCCGCGGCCATGGCCGGCGTGATCGTGGACATCCAGCAGGTGGGGGAGGCCTCGGCGTGAGCGCTGTGTACGCGTACCCGACCCTGGTGGGGAAGATCGAGGCCACTGTCCGAGGTGCGAGCATAGACGGGAAGCCTCTGCAGCTATCGCTGATCTCGCAACGTGATCAGGTCGTCGCCCTCCATCAGGTAGAGCGGGACGACTGGACCGAAGGTGTACTTGAGCTCGAAGTTTCGCTGCCTGTGGACGAGTTGGCCGATGGTCCGTGGTCCGGGGTCAGTTGCGTCGCGGTTTTGACCGAGGGGGCAACGAACACCCGTGTGGTGACTCGTCTGGAACGGCGCCGGGACGACACGCGATGGCGGGGCGAGGTCCGGGTACGTCGTTCCACCCACGCCACGCGCGCACTGCTCGACGTGAGCGTCGTCGGTAGCCATGGTGGCGTCGATGGGCGCATCCTCGGCAAGACTGACGCCCCGTGGGTCGTGGACTTGCTGGCCCGTACACCGGCCAGGCAACGAGACCTGGAGATCGCGGAGGAGGATTTCCGGGACGGTCCGCAGCAGTGGTTGCGCCCGTTCGTGGACGCGCCCTGGCTGGTCGACACGTCGGGGGACCTGCCGACCATCCTGCTCAATACCTCCTTCGAGGGGCTCTCCGCGCTGCTGTCCGGTGCGCGCAGCCCGTTGGAGAAGGCGACCGCAGGACTCGTCGCTGCCCAGGTCGCGGGAGAGGCGTGGGCGACCATGTTCCAGTCCGCTCTGAGCAATCTCGAATTCGACGAGGACGGTACCCCTCATCTCCCTTCCGGTTGGCGGGGCGCGGTGCTGCGCTCCATGTTGCCGGAGGTGTTTCCTCGACTGCCGCTCCCCGACGCGTTGAGAGAGGCTCACGACCGTCGGGCAGACGGTCGAGGATGGGCGGAGGTCCAGTCGCGGATCGAGTTCGCGGCCGGAAAACGCAGTCAGCTGCCGAGGAACCTCCTGGCGACCATCCGTGCCGTTTCCCGTTCCCAGGAAGGTGCGCGCTGATGAACCGCACACACACGGAGATCCCCGCCCGTCTCGCTCACCTTTCCGGGGATCGTGCCACAGGCTTCCTCACCCACGGGGTGCGCGCCGGCCAGGAAGTGTTGCCCCATGTGGCGGTTCTCCGTGCGAGCAAGCCGATCCAGGACGATTCCGTCCGGTGGAGTGTCGACCCGGTGCGTGAGATCGTCGAGGAGGCGATGCACAGGTTCGACGCGGCCAGGACCGACGCCGACGCCTGGCTGGCGCCCCGGCTGCACGCGACCCTGCGTCTGACACGCGCGGAGGCGGCGGATGCCGGGCTCTGGAACTTTCTCGCCCTGGCCGTGGCACCCGACTTCGTTCTGTGGCGACACCTACCGCTCGTCACGGCGGACGAGGGTGCTCCCAGGAAGATCAATAGCGCCAGGTTCGTTGGTCCGCACTACAGCCAGGCCTTCGCTCGACTCTGGTGGTCGGCCGAGATGTTCCGTGACGGTCCCGATTACGCGCCCGCGGAGATCGCTTGCGCCAACCAGGACATGATCAATACGGCTCTCCGGCTCGCAGCCATCGATCACAAGCCCACCGCTCTGGCCCTGGTATTGGTTCTCAAGGGACTCGCCGACGACGGAGCGACGCGCCTCGGAGATCGGGTCAATGCCCTGTGCACGGCGGTCAACGTGGCCGGGAGCACACTCATGTACGAGGTGATCGCACCTGACGATCCACCTCGTCACGACGCGCTCACGGAGTGGATCGCGGATGCGGGGTCGGTCGTGCCGTGGGAGAGGTTCCCCGAAGGGCCGGACGACGGCACCGCCCGGCGCTCCTCCCTCGATCTCCTGTCGCGCATGTTCGCGCAGTTCGCCGCAGAGGCGCCGTTGCGTGACAGGACTCGCTCGGGGGCTGCGCAGGACTGAAGGCCGAGTGAATCCGGTCGGGGCCCGTCACAGCAGGCCCGACCGGCTCACGCGTCCGCGGGATGAACCTCATCCGCTGGACTATCGCGGCCCTTCGGCTCCCATGACACCAGCTTTTCGATCAACTCCGCTTCCGGCGGGTCAAGTCGGAGCGCACTGCTGAGGATGTGCAGCGAGAGAAGCGGTGGAATGGCGTTCCCGATTTGTTGGGCCACATCGGTGGATCGCCAGGGGTACTGCCTCGGGAACGACTGGAGCAGACCAGCTTCCTCGAATGTGAGCCGCTCCAGCTCCTCACCGACGTCCTTACTGCCGGACTCGGTCTCCTTGAGGAGGAAGACCTTGTTACGCCGGAACTTCCCGGTGATTGTTGCTGCGGGTTGGTCGGAAGTGCGGCGGCCCCGGTTCTTGGGGTCGCCGCCGGATCCGTAATTGGAAACCACTTCGAAGTCGCGGGGGCGATCAGTAAGTACGTCCTGCATGGCGACCCAGGGCTTGAGCGGCGCCTTACCATTTCTGGGCGCGGGGAACAGCAAACCCGCTTGTTCGTGTGCCGGAGCGGGTTGCCCAGGGAGGCGAGTGGTTCCCTTGCGATAGCGCTGGTGCGTTGCGCCGGGAAACTGGACGGGCCTCTCCACGTTCTCCGGGTCCCACTGGGCGATCAACACGGCGCGCCGGCGCGTCTGCGGAACTCCGAAGTCCTCGGCATGCAGCACATGGGCGTCGGCCGCATAGCCGGTTCGCCTGAGGAGCTCGGCGTAGTGCTTCCATACCGGCAGTACGGTGGGCACCTGCTCCAGAACCACCACGTCGTAGGGCCTGCGGCGCCTGAGCTTCGCCTCCATGATCCAACGTAGCGGCTGGAGAACGAACCCCGTGCGCGCGTCGGACATCGAGTCGGTCTCGGCCTTGACCGCTTTCCAAGCGGCATTGAAGGATGCAAAGTCCTCATGGCCGACCAAGCAGCCGGCCAGGCGTTTCACGTCCTCCAGTGCTTTGTGACCCTCCCGCTTGCCGGCCACGGAGAACGACTGGCACGGCGGCCCGCCAGTGAGGACGTTGGCGTCCGTCACCTGGGGGTCGCACGCGCTCACTGTGGCGACGTCCTTTGCCACCGTGGTCCGAAGTCCGGCCGCGTCGCGCGTCGCGCGGGTCGGGTCGTCCCACTCGACCCCAATGCTCTCCACTCCCATGACCGTGGCCGCGATATCGAGGCCACCAGGGCCCGCGAACAAGTCCACGATGCGGAAACTTGCAGGTAGGAGAGGTGGGTGAGGCCTGTGGGTCATGGGTTTGAAGTGTAGCCGGCTTTCCTCTATGTCCGGACCGCTTCCGGTGCGGTCAGACGCGCAACGCCTCCGCGACAGCAGCGCCCAGAGCCTTTCCCACCGGCGGCGGCGACGCATGCCCGATCTGGCGGTACCGAGCCGTCTTCCTGCCCGCGAACAGCCAATCGGCCGGAAAGCTCTGCAGCAGCGCGGCCTGCGCGTCCGTGATCTTGATCAGACCCGGGCAACCGTCGGCCTCGGGGCCCGGAGCTTCGTCAGCCAGAGCTCCTCCGTTGACCCCCATGCGTGCCCAGGCGTTCTTCGTGCCCGTCGGACCGAGGTCGGCGCCCCCTCGATTGTCGGAGCCGCCGACCAATGTCGGCGCCACGGCGGTCGCCTGCGCCGCCCAGGCCCCAGCGCCGCTCCACCCGCGGGCCGCCATGGAGTGCCGCAGGGCCCGGCCCACGGAGAGGTGCTCGTCGACCGTTCGCAGTGGCGGTCGGAAGAAATCGGAGTAGCGCTCCTTGAGGGCGACGGCGACGCCCTGTTTCCGATCCTGCGGCACACCGAAATCCGCCGCGTTCAGTACGAACCAGTGCAGCCGATATCCGAGGTGTTCCAGTTCCTTGCGGACGAACTCGCGCAAGGGCTCGAACGCCGCGGCGTCGACCAGGCCCGGTACGTTCTCGAGGATCATGGCGCGTGGCTGGATCGAGTGTGCGAGCAGGACCGCCGCTCTCAGCAGCTGTTCCTCCTCGTCGGTCTCGACCCTTGCCGCCGTCGCGCTCGACTTCACGCGGGGCAGCCCGGCCGACAGAAGATCGACGTCGTACGTGTGAGGGTGCTCATCCGGAACGAAGTCCAGAAGGTCCATCTGCATGACGTTCCACTGCGGTCGGTTCATGTGCAACGTCTCGCAGGCCACGGGTTTGTTGTCCAACAGCAGCACCGGATCGAACCCTGCCTGCTCAAGTCCCAGGGCCAATCCGCCGGCCCCCGAGCACACGTCCACGAACCGCAATCCGCTCACAAGCCTCCACCTTCCGGCCCCGTCCGCTTCGCGGGCCTCTCGCGATCGACGGCTTCCGCCACCTGGTCGGCGACCTGCACCGGGGGCTGATGCTCCCAGAAACGCAAGACCGTCCATCCTTCGGTGACCAGATGCGCCGTGGTCTCCGCATCCCGAGCCATGTTGCGATCGAGCTTCTGCCGCCACCACTCGGCGTTCGATTTCGGTTGCGTAGCGTGTTCGGGGCATCCGTGCCAGAAGCATCCGTCCAGGAACACGGCGACCTTGGCCCGCGTGAAGGCGATGTCGATTGTCCGCCGGGACATATGAGGTACTCGCTCGTTGAGGCGGTATCGGTACCCGGACGCGTGCAACAGCTTCCGGACGGCAACCTCGGGCGCCGTGTCGCGTCTCGCTTGGCGACTCATCCGGGCGGATACCCCGGGGGACGAAGGCTTGGTAGTGCTCATCACAGACCAGTTTCCTACGCTCCGGCCGGTTCCGGATCAATGATCGCGAAATCGCCCCCATCGAAATCGATGGCGCAGACGCTCCAGCAGGGCGCTCGGCCGGGCACGAGCCGGCCATCTGTCCGGCCGTTCGACGAGGTACGCAGGTCAGACGCCGACACCCTCCCCGCCGCCCAGCTCCCGCACGTACCCCACCCCCCGCTCCCCGCCCAGCAGCACCTCCTCGCCCGTCGCGACGAACCCCGTCCGGGTCAGGACTGATCGTGACGCGGTGTTGGTGAGGGTGGCCGACGCACGCAGCGTCGTCAGGGCGTACGTCGTCGTACAGAGGGTGAAGATCTGGCGGACCGCCACCGTGGCCAGGCCGCGGCCCGTCGCCTTCTCGGCCAGGCGGAAGCCGAGTTCGGCCGTGCCGTTCGCCGCGTCGACCAGGTTGAAGCGGCCCAGCACCTCGCCGTCCCCGGCCACCAGGAGGTGGAAGTGGCAGGCGCCTGAAGCCTGTTCGGTGAGCAGGGCCTCGTGGCGGGCGGCGAAGCGGTTGAAGTAGTCGTCGCCGCGGTCGGGTACCGAGGCCGCGAAGAAGGCGCGGTTCTCCTGCTCGAAGCAGAGGATGGCCGGGGCGTGGTCGGCGCGCAGCCGCTGGAGTTCGGGCACGGCGGGCATGGAGGGTACGGCGGACGTGGTGGGCATGGTGGGACCGTATCCAACCGGCTCCCGCCCCGGCATCCGGTAATCGGGGCCGCCGGATCTCCCCGGCGCCCTCCTACAGCGCGCCCCCGTGGCAGTCCCGGTACGAACGCCCCGTGCCGCACCAGCACGCCGCGCTCCTCGCCGGCGGCCACGGGACCGCGCGACCCCGGGCCGCGAGGGTGGTGGCGTACTGGGGAAGCAGGTTCGGGTCGGCCGGGGAGGCGGCCTCGGAGGCGGCGAACGCCTCGTACGACGGGACCGTGCCCGTCACGATGCCGAGGTTCGGGGTGCCCGCCGCATGGAGGTCGCGCAGGGCCGTCTCCAGGCGGGCCAGGTGGTCCGGGTGGGAGTCGTACTCGCTGCCGAGGCCCGGGTACGCGGTGAGGAGCTCGTTCAGCTCGGCCTCCGGCCAGTGCAGCACCGCCACCGGGAAGGGGCGGGACAGGGCCGTGCGGTAGGTGCCGAGTTCGGCGCGGAGGCGGGTGATCTCGGCGCGCAGCTCGCCCGGGTCCGAGGAGCCCAGCGCCCACAGCCGCTTCGGGTCGTGGAGCTCGTCCAGCGGGACGGCCGCCGTGTGCAGGGCGTCGGCCAGCTCGTCCCAGGCGTCGTGCCGGACGCCCATCAGACGGCGCACCCGGTGGCGGCCGGTCAGCAACGACTGTGTGGCGTAAGGGACTTCCTCGCCGGGTGCGATGAGCAGGGTGAGGGCCGTGGAGAAGTAGTCGTGGGCCGACTCCAGCTCGTCGTGGGCCTCCAGGGTCTCCGCCGCGATCTCCCAGGGCCTCGCCTCCAGCGGGCCCGCCGCGCGGATGCCGTCGATGATCGCGCGGGCCTCGGCCTCATGGCCGTACTCCCACAGGTTGGCGGCGTTGAGGGCCTTGACCAGGTGCGGGTGTTCGGTGCCGGGAGCACTGAGCAGTTCGTCGTAGAGCGTGGTGGCACGGACGCGGTCGCCGGCGAGTTCCAGGTGGGCAGCGGCCTGGAGGAGCAGCGGCTCGTGGTCCTCGGGGTACCGCGCCGCGGTGCGCAGCAGGCGCTCGGCTTCGGTGGTGTGGGCGGCAGGCGTGTCGGGGCGCATGAACCACACCGTACTGCTGTACGTCCACGTGACGGAGGCTTGTTCCGGCTCTGGAGAGTTACGGGGCTTGGCCCTATCGTGCGGGCCGTGCGTGAGCGGATACCGGTGGTGGTGCAGCACAACCCGCGCGGCAGGCGGCTGGCCGCTCGCGGGCTGTGGACGAGCGCCGAGCTGGTGGTGACGCTCGGGGTCGTTCTGCTGCTGCTCGTCGTCCATCAGCTGTGGTGGACCAACCGGCAGGCCCGGGCCGGCGCCGCGCACACCGTGCGGGCCCTCCAGCGGGACTGGGGGGAGCGGGCACCCGAGCCGTCGGGGGCGGTCGCGGAGCCGGACCGGCCGGCGGACGACAGCCCCGCCGTGGGAACGGGGGACGGGAAGGGCAAGGGCCACAAGGGCCGGGGCGCGGCATCGGCCGCCGCCGCGCCCCGCCGGTCCCAGACGTACGCCGTCATCCGGATTCCGCGCATCGGGCTCACCGCACCCGTCGCCCAGGGCATCAGCAGGAGCGGCGTACTCGACAAGGGGTACGTCGGCCACTACCCCGGCACCGCGCAGCCCGGCGGCTCCGGGAACTTCGCGCTCGCCGCCCACCGCAACACGCACGGCGAACCGTTCCGCTACATCAACCGGCTGCGCCGCGGCGACCGGATCACCGTCGAGACCCGGGACGCCGTCTACACGTACACCGTCGACAAGACCCTCGCCCGGACCGGTGCGGGGGACAGTGGGGTCGTGGCCGCCGTGCCGCGCAGCAACGTCAAGCCGTACGTCGGGTACCGGGCGGCCGGGACCTATGTGACGTTGACGACGTGCACGCCCGAGTTCACCTCCCGGTACCGGCTGGTGGTGTGGGGAAAGCTGACGGACGTGCGGGGGAGGTGAGAGGGACACGGGAGTGCCGCCGGGGCGATGGTGTCCGGCGGGGGCGGTTTCACTAGGGTCGCTGACGTGCTCAGACGACGTCCGCAGTTGTTGTGGTTGCTGGTTCCCTACGTGCTGTACCTGGGGGCGCTGCCGCTGGTGAACCGGGTGCGTCCTGTGGTTCTCGGGCTGCCGTTCCTCTTCTTCTGGCTGCTCGGGGCGACGGTGCTGACCCCCGTCGCCGTCTGGCTGACCCGGCGGGGGGACCGCCGGTGAACGCCGCCGTCGCGACCTCCGTCTTCGCGGTCTTCATGGTCGCCACCGTGGCCCTCGGACTGTTCGCCGTACGCGGGCGGCGCGGGAGCCGGGGCGGCTGGCTCGCCGAGTGGTCGGTGGGCGGGCGCAGCCTGGGGACCGTCTTCATCTGGGTGCTGATGGCCGGCGAGGGCTACACGAGCTTCAGCTATCTCGGCGCCGCGGGCTGGGGCTACAACTACGGGGCACCGGTGCTCTACGTGGTGGCGTACATGTCCTGCGGTTACGCCGTCGGCTATGTCGTCGGGCCCATGCTCTGGGCGTACGCGCGCAGGCACGGCCTCGTCGGGATCACCGACATGGTCGCGCACCGCTTCGCGCGGCCCTGGCTCGGGGCGCTCGTCGCCGTCCTCGCGACGGTCTTCCTGCTCCCGTACATCCAGCTCCAGATCACCGGCATGGGCGTCGTCGTCTCGACCATCTCCTACGGCGCCATCAGCCTGAACTGGGCCTACTTCATCGCCTTCGCCGTCACCACCGGCTTCGTCGTCGTGAGCGGGCTGCGCGGCAGCGCGTGGGTGTCCGTGCTCAAGGACGTGATGGTGATCGCCACCCTGGGCTTCCTCGCCATCTACGTACCGATGCACTACTTCGGCGGCTACGGGCCCTTCCTCGACCGGCTCGTCACGGAGAAGAGCGAGTGGCTGACCTTCCCCGGGCACGGGGACAGCGGGCTCGGACAGGCCTGGTTCATCACCACCTCGTTCCTGAACTCCCTCACCGTCGTCATCTTCCCCACGACCGTCGCCGGCTATCTCGGCGCATCGAGCGCCGACGTGCTGCGGCGCAACGCGATGTGGCTCCCCGCCTACAACGTGCTGCTGTTCGTGCCGATGCTGCTCGGCATGGCGGCCCTGTTCGTCGTGCCCGGGCTCGTCGGGGCCGAGTCGAACCTGGCGCTCTTCAAACTGGTCGTGGACTCGCTGCCGGCCTGGTCGGTCGGGGTCATCGGCGTCGCCGCCGCCCTCTCGTCGATCGTGCCGATGGCCGTCTTCATGCTGGTCATCGGCACGATGTGGGGACGCAGCGTGCTCGCGCTCGTGCCGCGCTGGGAGCAACGGCAGAAGGGCGCGGCCCAGGTGGTCGTCGTGATCGCGGGGAGCGTGGCCCTGCTGCTCACGTACACCGCGCCGAACACCCTCGTACGGCTCTCGCTGATCTCGTACGAGGGGATGGCGCAGCTGCTCCCCATGGTGCTGCTCGGACTGATGTGGCGGCGGTTGACGCTGCGCGGGGTGATGAGCGGGCTGGTCGTCGGGGTGGGGGTGGTGTGCGGGTTCGTCTTCACGGAGAACGATCCGGTGTGGGGCGTGAACGCGGGCATCGTCGCGCTCGGCGCGAACCTGGCCGTCGCGCTGGCGGTGACGTACGCGGGGCCGCCCGAACGCGACGAGCGGCCGGACGAGGACGTGCTCGCCCGGGACGAGATCGACGACGAGGAAGCGTGTGCGGCGGTGGCGGGGTGAGGCCGGTCCGACGAGGACGAATCGCGTACGTGGTCCGTCGATGCCGGTCGCGTAGGTGGTCCATCGGCTTCGGTCGTGCCGGGGGCCGGCCGAGACCGATCGTGTATAACGGTTAAAGGTTGAAGTGCCGCTTCGCGGCGCGGCCGCAGGAGTGTGAGCGGCCGCAGGAGTGTGAGAGGGGGAGGATCCATGGGCGCAGGTGCCATGAACCGCTTGCGCGGCTGCCTCACCCGGCTGCTCCGTCCCGCCGGGCTGCTGCTCTTCTTCCTCACCGAGGTCCTGCTCGCCGAGGGCGGCAGCCTCTCCGCCGCGGTCGCGCTCGCCGCCACCGCGGCAGCCGGTACCGCACTCGTCGCCTGCTCGGTCATCAGCGCCCGCTGCGCCGCCCCGGTGCCCCGCACCCGGGTCCGTACCGCCATGCGCGACCGGGAGAAACGCACCGCGTTCCTGCCGCAACGCGACCCCGACGCCAAGGGGCGAAGCCGCCCCCGAGCCCCCGGCCGTGCTCTCCTGACGGCCGCGTAGGGCTCCCCTTCTTCCTCCTTCGTCCAGGTGCGCACACCGTGTGTGCGTACGCGGGCGCCCCGCGCGGATCGTCATGCCGAAGCTGATCCACTTCCCGGCACGACGAGACCCCGGAGGGCTCATCCATGTCCGCCTTCATGTCCGCTTTCGCCAGCCTGGTCGGCGCCTTGGCCGACCTGCTCCACCCGTTCTTCCAGACCGCGTCCACCGCCGCCGCGATCGTGCTGTTCACCGCGCTCGTACGGCTCGCCGTGCACCCCCTGTCGCGGGCCGCCGCACGCGGGCAGAAGGCGCAGCGCCGACTCCAGCCGCAGATCGCCGAACTGCGCAGGAAGCACGGCAAGAACCCCGAGCGGATGCAGAAGGCGCTCATGGAGCTGCACAAGGAGGAGAAGGTCTCGCCGCTCTCCGGCTGCCTGCCCAGCCTGCTCCAGATGCCCGCCTTCTTCCTGCTCTACCACGTCTTCTCCAGCCAGAAGATCGGCAACGACCCCAACGAACTCCTCGGCCACCAGCTCTTCGGCGCCCCGCTCGGGGAGCGCTGGCACGACGCGATCGCGCACGGCGGGATGTTCGGGGCGCAGGGCATCGTGTACCTGGGACTGTTCGTGATCGTCGCCGCGGTCGCCACGTTCAACTACGGGCGGACGAAGCGGCAGATGGCCGCCCACCCCGTCACCCCGGCCACCGGCCCCGACGGACAGCCGGTCCCGGGCATGGGGGCCATGACGAAGGTGATGCCGCTGATGTCCTTCTTCACCCTCTTCACCGTCGCCTTCGTGCCGCTGGCCGCCGCGCTGTACGTCGTCACCAGCACCACCTGGACCGCGGTCGAGCGGGCCTACCTGTACCGCGACCTGCCGGCCGCGGGCGCTGCCGTGGCCACCGCGGCGTGACCGCGGACACGGGTGCGCCGGTCCAGTGCGTGAACAGGGCCTTGCAGAGTGATCGGATGTCTTGGAGGATCGGACAAGCCTGCGATGGCCGCAACCCATCCGACGGGCCCGATCTCGACCAAGGGGAGACAGACCGTTGAAGCTGCTTCGTGTGGGTACGGCAGGCGCGGAACGACCGGCGCTGCTGGACGAGGACGGAACCCTGCGCGACCTGTCGGGAGTCGTCACCGACATCGACAGCGCGCTGCTCGCCGACGAGGACGCGCTGGCCCGGGTCCGGGCCGCCGCGGCCGCACCCGGCGAACTGCCGGTGCTCGACGCCGAGGGACTGCGGGTGGGTCCGCCGCTCGCCCGGATCGGCAAGATCGTGTGCATCGGGCTGAACTACCACGACCACGCCGCGGAGACCGGCGCCCGGATCCCGGGTGAGCCGATCCTGTTCTTCAAGGCGCCGGACACCGTCGTCGGGCCCCAGGACACGGTGCTCGTGCCGCGCGGCAGCGAGAAGACCGACTGGGAGGTCGAACTCGCGGTCGTCATCGGGCGCACCGCCCGGTACCTGGACTCCGCAGAGGAGGGGCTCGCGCACGTCGCCGGATACGCGGTCGCGCACGACGTCTCCGAGCGGGAGTTCCAGATCGAGCGCGGCGGCACCTGGGACAAGGGCAAGAACTGCGAGACGTTCAACCCGCTGGGGCCGTGGCTGGTGACGGCCGACGAGGTGGCCGACCCGCAGGCACTGCCGATGAAGCTCTGGGTCAACGGCGAGCTGAAGCAGGACGGCACGACGGCCGACCAGATCTTCCCGGTCGGTGAGGTGGTGCGCTACCTGAGCCACTTCATGACGCTGTACCCGGGCGACGTGATCAACACCGGGACGCCGGCGGGCGTCGCGCTGGGACAGCCCGAGCCCAAGCCGTACCTCCGGGCCGGGGACGTCGTGGAGCTGGAGATCGCCGGGCTGGGGCGGCAGCGGCAGGAGCTGAAGGGGGCGTAGCGGCGCGGGCCGGGCGGTCGGACCGGGTGCGCCCCGGGGCCGCTTTGCCCTCAAGCGCCGGACGGGCTTAAGGCAAAAGATCGGAGGGGTGGGTGCTGTTCGTGGCAGTCGGCCCACCCCTCCGGGACGTCAGGCGCTGATCGTCGTCGCGAACTGTTCCAGCGCCTCGACCACCAGCGCGTGGTCCTCCGCCTGGGGCAGGCCCGAGACCGTCACCGAGCCGATGACGCCCGCACCCTCGACCGAGATCGGGAACGAGCCGCCGTGCGCGGCATACGTGCCCGGGCTCAGCCGCGAGGCGTCGTCGAACGTCGTCCCCTTGGCCCGGAACCGGGTTCCGACGAGGTACGAGCTCTCGCCGTACCGTTCGACGACTCTGCGCTTGCGGTCGATCCAGGCGTCGTTGTCCGCGCTCGAACCCGGCAGCGCGGCATGGAACAACTGCTGCGCCCCGCGCCGGATGTCGATCGCGACCGGTGCGTGTCGCTCCCGGGCCAGGGAGACGAGCAGGCCGCCGAGCGCGTACGCGTCGTCGTAACTGAAATGCGGCAGCGTCAGCCTGCGCTCCTGCGCGATCAGCTCGGAGATGGTCGGAGCGGTGGGGTTCATTCGGGCTGCTCCTCGGTGGGGTGTCCGGGGGTCGTGGGCAGGGTTACGGTGACGCCCTCGCGGGCCGAGCGGCGGGCGGCCTCCAGGACGTCCAGGGTCGCGGCGGCCTGGAGAGCGGTCACCGGATTCTCACCCTTTCCGCGCAGCGCGTCGGTGACCGCCGCGTAGTACGCGGGGTAGTCGCCCGGCAGCGTACGGACCGGGGTGCCGCCGCCCGTCAGCGGGGACTCGCCCGCGCCGAGCCGGCCCCACAGCTCCTCGGCCTCCTCGCCCCACGGCTCGTCCGCCGACGGGCGTACGCCCTCGCGCAGGGCGGCCTCCTGGGGATCGAGGCCGTACTTCACATAGCCGGCGGTCGAGCCGAGCACCCGGAAACGCGGGCCGAGCTGGGCCGTCGTCGCGCTCATGTACAGGTGCGAGCGGACCCCGCCTCCGTGCGTGATCGCCAGGAACGTGTCGTCGTCGACCGCCACACCCGGCCGGCGCACGTCCGACTCCGCGTACACCCGCACCGCCGGACCGAACAGGACCAGCGCCTGGTCGACGACGTGGCTGCCCAGGTCGAACAGCAGCCCGCCGATCTCCTGCGGATCGCCCGACTCGCGCCAGCCGCCCTTCGGCAGCGGGCGCCACCGCTCGAAGCGGGACTCGAAGCGCTGCACCTCGCCCAGCCCGCCGTCCGCGACCAGCGAGCGCAGAGTGAGGAAGTCGTTGTCCCAGCGGCGGTTCTGGAAGACCGAGAGCAGCACCCCGTGCTCCTCGGCCAGCGCCGCCAGCTCCCGCGCCTCGGCCGCCGTACCGGCGATCGGCTTGTCCACGACCACCGACAGACCGGCCTTGATCGCGGCGGCGGCGATCGGGACATGGGTCCTGTTCGGCGAAGCGATCACGATCAGGTTGAGTTCGTCCGCGCGCTGCCACAGCTCCTCCGGCGAGGCGGCGAACCGTACGCCGGGGAATTCGGCACGGGCCTGCTCCCGCCGTTCCTCGTTCGACGTGACGACCGTGTCCAGGACGAGGCCGTCGGTCGCGGCGATCAG
The DNA here is from genome assembly GCF_007829885.1 of Streptomyces brevispora. Classification (NCBI taxonomy): domain Bacteria; kingdom Bacillati; phylum Actinomycetota; class Actinomycetes; order Kitasatosporales; family Streptomycetaceae; genus Streptomyces; species Streptomyces brevispora. Next base: position 1,889,389 of record NZ_VIWW01000001.1, on the reverse strand, counting down.
CGGGGCGTGGAAGACGGAACCCGCCAGGCCGTAGCCGACGAGTCCGACGCGCAGCGGGGTCCCGGACGTTCCGGAGGGCTCGTGAGTCGCGTGGGCAGTCATGCGTTCCACTTTGGCAACGCTGTTGCCAAAGTGCAAGCGGCAGCGACAATGGTTCTGTGAACAGAAGTAACAGCGGAGCCAACCTGCCGACGCTGCGCAGCCACAACGCGGCGCTCGTGCTGGATCTGCTGCGGGTCGCGGGCCAGCGCGGGATCAGCCGGCTCGAACTCGCCGAGCGGACGGGGCTCACCCCGCAGGCCGTCAGCAAGATCACCGCCCGGCTGCGGGCCGAGGGCCTGGCGGCCGAGGCCGGTCACCGCGCCTCCACGGGCGGCAAGCCCCGGACCGTGCTCCGGCTGGTGCCGGACGCCGGGCACGCGGTGGGGCTGCACCTGGACCGCGACGGGCTGACCGTGGTGCTCGTCGACCTCGCGGGCGCCGTGGTCGCGAGCCGCACGGCTCCGCTGGACTTCGGCGCCCCGGCCGACGAGGTGGTCACGGCGGCGGCCGGGGCGGTCGCCGCCGTGCGCGGCGACGGCTCGCGGCCGGTGCTCGGCGTGGGGGCCGCGGTGCCGGGGCCGCTCGACCACCGGGGCGGGGTGCTGCACCGCGTCACCGGGTTCCCGCAGTGGGACGGGTACCGGCTCGGGGACGCCCTCGCCGCGCGGACCGGGCTGCCCGTCGTCATCGACAAGGACACCAACGCCGCGGCCCTCGGGTTCGCCCTCCAGGCGGCGGTTCCGGGCGACTTCGCGTATCTCCACCTCGGGACCGGGCTCGGCGCGGGGCTGGTGCTCGGTGGGGTGCTGCACCGCGGTGCCCGTACCGGAGCCGGTGAGTTCGGCCATCAGACCGTCCAGTTGGACGGGGTGCGGTGCGGCTGCGGCGGACGTGGCTGCATCGAGGCGCTCTGCCTGGCGGCCGTCGCCCGCGGCGATGTCGCCGAGGCCGCGCGGGTGCTCGGTACCGGCGCCGCCAATCTGGTCGGGCTGCTGGGCATCGACCGGGTGGTGCTGGGCGGACGTACCGTCGCCGCCGACCCCGACGCGTACGTCCGAGGGGTACGCGCCGTGCTCGACGAGCGGGCCAGGCGCGAGGGCATCGGCGGGGTGCCGGTACCGGACGTCGCCGCCGGGGGAGGCGACCGGCCGGTCGCCGAAGGGGCTGCGCAACTGGTCCTCGCCCCGCTGTTCGGCCGCGTCGGCGGCCTTGACGGTGTGGCCCCCGGACGGGACGGCGAGAGCGCCCCGGACCCGGACCCGGGCCGGGAGCCCGGCCCGGCCGTCCCGCCCCCGTCCCGGCTCGACTGATCGAGGGGATACCGGCGGCCGGCCGGGCGGCCCTGCGGCATGTCTGCGCGGGGGCGCCCCGGGTGCGTGGCAGCGTCGCGGTTTCATACCGGTGAACTCCGGGTCCGGGGCGAGCCGACCGATTCCGCGAGCAGCGAAGGCCGCCCCGATGCCCCCCGCACAGCCCTCCGTGCCCCCCACACCGCCCCCCGTGCCTCCCGCACCCCCGGAAGCCCCCGCGCCGTCGGCCCCGGTCACCGGCCGGCCCCGGCACGGACTCGTGCTCGGGCTGGCCGCGGCGAGTGTCGTTCCCGCCGTCGTGCTCGGCGGCCCGGCGAGCGCGTCCGCCGGGCCACAGCGCAATCCGGCGGCCGCACCGGCCGCCGAACCGACCGGCGCATCGGCCTCGGCACCGGCCGCCCCGCCCACCTCGGCGTCGGCGGCGTCCGCGCGGCTCGCCGTCACCGCCGACCAGCAGCCCGCCTGCGGTGACCCGGAGGCGGCCGAATTCCCGATCGGCACCCGGATCCACGGCGGCCCCGACACCTACGCCTCCGGCGGCGGCTACGGCACCTGGTTCCTCGACCTCACCAACACCACGTCACAGACCTGCCGGTCCATCCACCCGGTCCTGGTCCTCACGGACGACGACCGCAAGCTGACCTCGGACCAGATCCAGCTGAAGTTCTCCGAGCGCGCGCATCCGGACGTGGAGCACCGCGTCACCTGGGAGAGGACCGACCGGGACGAACACATCGGTGTCTTCGGCGGAGTCGGTGACGACTCCTTCGCGGGCTTCACCGTGCCCGCCGGTCAGACGGTCACCGTCCAGGTCCGGCTCGGGTTCACCTCCGACACCAGCCCCGGCCGGATCACCGCCAACGCCGCGATCGTCCAGCGGAAGCTCCCGGCGAACGGCACGAGCGACGGCGGCGCATCACCGGAGGGCGGCGACGGTGAGTGGGTCGGCGAGTCCGACAGCTATCCGTTCACCGTGGTCGAGGACGGCACAGGAGAGGACAGGGACAGCGACGGGACCGGCAACGAGACCGACGGAACCCGCAACAGGACCGACGAGACCGGCAACGAGACCGACGGGACCCGCAACAGGCCCGACGGCACGGGCGAGGTCGGCGCGGGCCGCGAGACCGACGGCACCGGCAAAAGGACTGACGGCACCGGCACTGGCGAGGACGGCACCGGCAAAAGGACTGATGGCACCGGCACCGGAAGCGACGGCACCGGCAAGGGGACCGACGGCACCGGCACCGGCACCGGAAACGACGGCACCGGCAACGGCAACGACACCGAGGGCACCGGCAGCAGGACCGACGGCACCGGCGAGGTCGGCGCGGGCCGCGAGACCGACGGCACCGGCAGGGAGAGCGACGGCACGGGGAAGGAGCCCGGCCGCCCCCTCGACGGCCTCCTCCCCGGCGGGGCCCGGCTCAGTCCCCGTCCCAGCGGCGCAGCCACCGGCACCCCGCGCCCCGTCGCACCGGGCCGCGACCCCGCCGGGGTCCCGGAGCTGGCCAGGACCGGCATCTCCGTACCGGTGCCGCAGCCCGTTCTCACCGTCTCCGGCTTCCTGATCGGTGGCGGGGCCCTGGTGCTCCGGTCCCGCCGGATGCGTCGCGCCCGCCGCTGAGTTGGAGCCGTTCCGGGGCGTCCGGCCGAACCCGTGGCACCGCCGGACGCCCGGCTCCGCCGATGCCTGGAAACCGGCCACCGGCAGGTGGTCCCCGGTGCCCAAGATCGGGCAGTACCGACCGGACGAACAAACAGCCTAAAATCGAGTACGTCGGCGCTGCACAACGCGGTGCCGCCGGCGTCCCCGAAACCGGCGTACGGCACATCAGGAGTCCCGCATGGCAGAGCGCAAGCCGATCTCGTCCTGGCTCACCGACATGGACGGAGTCCTCATCCACGAGGGGACCCCGATCCCCGGTGCCGATGCCTTCATCAAGCGGTTGCGGGACTCCGGGCTGCCCTTCCTCGTCCTCACGAACAACTCGATCTACACCGCGCGCGACCTGCACGCCCGGCTCAGCCGGATGGGCCTCGACGTGCCCGTCGAGAACATCTGGACCTCCGCGCTGGCCACCGCACAGTTCCTGGACGACCAGCGGCCCGGCGGCACGGCGTACGTCATCGGCGAGGCCGGGCTGACCACCGCACTGCACGACATCGGCTACGTCCTCACCGACCACGATCCCGACTACGTCGTGCTCGGGGAGACCCGTACGTACTCCTTCGAGGCGCTCACCAAGGCGATCCGGCTGATCAACGGCGGCGCCCGCTTCATCTGCACCAACCCGGACGAGACCGGCCCGTCCGCCGAGGGCCCGCTGCCCGCGACCGGGTCCGTCGCCGCCCTCATCACGAAGGCCACCGGCAAGGCCCCGTACTTCGCGGGCAAGCCCAACCCGCTGATGATGCGCACCGGGCTCAACGCGATCGGTGCCCACTCCGAGTCCAGCGCCATGATCGGTGACCGGATGGACACCGATGTGCTGGCCGGCCTGGAGGCGGGCATGCAGACGTTCCTGGTGCTCACCGGGCTCACCACGGTGGCGGACATCGACAGCTACCCGTTCCGGCCGTCCACGGTCGTCGACTCCATCGCCGACCTCGTGGGCCTCGTCGACCTGGGCTGATCGCGGCCGGTACCGCCTCCCGACAGGCGAGGGGGTGGTGGGGGCGGTCCTCCGGGGCCGTCTCCCGCGCACTCCACCGGCCCAGTGCCCGAGCCCCTGCGGATGCGGAAAGCCGTCATACACGTGAACCTTCCATAAGGAGGTTCACGATGCGTTCAATACCCCTGACGTTCTGTGCCGCCGCAGTGGTAGCGGCGACCCTGACGCCGGCTTCCGTCGCACTGGCCAGTTCCGGTTCGGACCACCAGCGGGTCTCGCCGTCCCGGGCCACCCTCTCGGTCTCCCCGTCCTCGGTCGGCCCGGGCGGCAAGGTCGATCTGAAGGTCGACGGCTGCAAGGGCAAGGAGGCCAGGGGGAACTCCGACGCCTTCGTCTCCGAGGCGCGTTTCTCGCCCGGTGACGGCGATGCGCTCTTCGCCGGGGCCCGGATCCGTTCCGATGCCGAAGCCCGCGACTACGAGGTCCAGGTGGTGTGCAAGGACGGCAAGGACGGCAAGGGCACCAGGGCGTCCGCCGTCGTCACCGTCGTCCAGCGCGACGGGCCCGCGCCCGTCGCCCCGGTCAGTGCGGGCGGCGGCGGAACCGCCGTACTCGCCGGCCATGCCGCCCATCAGGAGGGCCCCGGCACCGTCCACGCCGTGATCGGCCTCGTCCTGGTCGCCGTCTCCGTCGTCGCGGTCGTCTTCCGCGGCATGCGCCGGCGCCGCCCGGCCGGCGACTGACATGCCCTCCTCGGACCACTCGACGGGACACGGCAGGCTGCTCACCGGAGTGGCCTGGGCCGTACTGCTGCTGAGCCTGTGGCTCTGGGGCCGCGGCATCACCGACGGCTCCGGCATCGGCTCCGCCCCGACCACCGGGGACGTCGCCGCGGTCGGGCGCCCGCTCGGCGTACCGCTGCCCCCGGCGCACGACCCGATCAAGGGCGTGAAGCCGCGGAGCGTCGACATCCCGTCGATCGGTATCAAGGCCCCTGTCGTCCCCCGGGGCCTGGACGCGGACGGGGCGATCGAGCCGCCGTCGTTCGACACCCCCCAGACGGTCGGCTGGTACGGCGACGGCACCGAACCCGGTGCGACCGGGCCGGCGCTGTTCGTCGGCCATGTCGACACCGAGACCAGACCGGCCGTCTTCTACGGGCTCAGCGCGGCCCGCCCCGGCGCCAAGGTCGAAGTGACCCGGACCGACGGCACGGTCGCCGAATTCACCATCGACGACATCCAGGTCTTCACCCGCGCCCGCTTCAACGCCCGGAAGGCGTACGGCCCCCGCAAGGACGGCCGTGCGGAGCTCCGGCTGATCACCTGCGGCGGTACGTACGACCGTGCCTCGCACGCGTACACCGCGAACGTGGTCGTCTCGGCCTACCTGACCGGCGAGAAGACGGCACAGAAGGCGGCCCGGGACGCGGCCCGGGAGACGGCCCGGAAGGTGGCGGAGAGGACGAGCGGGAGGGCGGGCGCCGGGAGCGGCACCTGAGAGCCTGTCGGGTGACCTCTGATCGGGCGGCCACGCCCTGGCACGCACGCTTCCCGCGTTGCCGAAATGTCCTAGTAGCTCCGCTACGAGGACATCCCGCCGCCTTGGAATCGCACGCACCAGACCGCGTCCGCTATCCGATCGAAGGTCACCCGACAGGCTCTGAGCCCGGTGGTACACGGCCCGGCCGGCCGCCCGGTCCTCCGGGCGCCGGCCGGGCCGGTCCTCGACCGCGGGGCGCGGGCCGCGGGAGTGGCCCGGCGCCGACACGGGAGGTCGGTGGGCGGCCGGGTCCGCCGCTCGCCCACTGTAGGGCGCCGAACTCCCCCCGCCCAAAACTATTCTGACGATACGTCGATAACCAGTCACGCTCCGCACGCGGTCAAGTCGGGCAGAGCGTGGTGAACCCGCCGTAACGGCTCTTCGGTGAAGTCGTGAGCGGCCGGGCCGCTCACGGGCCCTGTGTCAGGATGGGCGGCGATGCGACAGTGCACCGCCGTCGCACCCGAGGGGGAGTGGATGTACGGCAGCCACAACGGCCGGTTCGGCATACGGGGAGCGGGCGTGGCCGTGATCGGCGCCGTACTGCTGCTCGCGGGATGTTCCTCCGGTGACGGTGAGGGCGACGGCGGCGGGGGAAAGAATCCCGCGTCCATCGGCCAGCAGCCCAAGGGCACCGATCCGTACTGGGTCAACCCCGACGGCAACGCGGCCCGGCAGGTCGCCCGGTACACCGCGGACGGCAACGGGAAGAACGCCGGCCTGATCCGCAGGATCGCGGAGCAGCCGGTCGGCGAGTGGATCGGCCCGGACAATCCGGAGGCCGAGGCGAGGGGCTTCACGGAGGCCGCCGCGAAGGCCGACCGGGAGGCGCTGCTCGTCCTCTACAACATCCCGCACCGCGACTGCGGACAGTTCTCCAAGGGCGGCGCCGCCGACGGCGACGCGTACCGCACCTGGCTGGACGGGGTCGCCAAGGGCATCGGCGACCGCGGCGCCACGGTGGTCCTGGAGCCGGACGCGGTGCTGCACCTGGTCGACGGATGCACCCCGCAGGAGTTCCACGAGGAGCGCTACGACCTGCTCAAGGGGGCGGTGGAGCGGCTGAAGCGACTGCCGGGCACCCGGGTCTACCTGGACGCGGGCAACGCGGGCTGGCACACCCCGGACGCGCTGTTCCAGCCGCTCCGGCAGGCGGGCATCGACGCGGCCGACGGCTTCGCGGTGAACGTCTCCAACTTCCAGACCACCGCGGTCAGCGAGGACTTCGGCAAGCGGCTGTCGGCGAAGGTCGGCGACAAGCCGTTCGTCATCGACACCAGCCGCAACGGCAACGGCCCGTACACCGGCGGCGACCCCCGGCAGACCTGGTGCAATCCGCCGGGGCGGGCCCTCGGCGAGACACCGACGGCCTCCACGGGCGACGAACTGGTCGACGCCTACCTCTGGATCAAGCGCCCGGGGGAGTCCGACGGCGACTGCCGGGGCGGCCCGAAGGCCGGCGACTGGTGGCCCGATTACGCCCTGGGCCTGGCCCGCGGCACGAAGGCGAAGTAGCCGGGCGGCGGGCGGACGGTGCGGCAGTAAGGCGGGCCGCACCGTCCGCCGGGCCTACGGCACCTCCACCCACGTTCCCTCGGACGGGGTGCCCTTGTCGTCGGTGACGAAGAGCATGTACCAGCCCGACGGCACCAGCGCCCGGTTCTTCGGCACCGTCACCGAGATCCCGCCGTCGGTCTTCTTCAGGTCCAGCGCCACCGACCGCTGGTCCGTGTCCGTGACATGGGTGACCGCGCTCGGCCGCATCAGCTTCGCCGACTTGATCGTCGCGGCGCTGTTGGTCGTGAACATCGCGGTGGCGCCGCGCTTCACCTTCTTCGGACCGGCGGTCAGTTCGGGCCGCGAGTCGCGGTACAGGTACGGCGGGGTGTAGATCTCGATCCGCTGCTCGAAGACGCCCGGCCGGGTGTTCGCCTTGTCGGAGTAGAGCGAGTCGGAGCCGAAGATCATGACCCGGCCGTCGGGGAGGAGCACGGACCCCGAGTGGTAGTTGCGGCCCACCGCCGGGTCGGCGACCCGCTTGTAGGTGTCCGACCCGGCGTCGTACAGCCGGGCCTGGAGGATGTCGGAGCCGCCGCGGCCCCGGTAGTCGTCGGAGCCGCCGGTGACCAGCAGGGAGTCGTCGGGGAGCAGCGACGCGCTCGGGTAGCGGGTGCCCTCCTCCAGTGAGGCGCCGTCCTTGAACTTCGGGTCGGCGTCCAACAGGTCGACCAGCCGGGACTTCTTGCTGGACTTGTCGGACTCGCCGACGCCGCCCCCGCCGATCACCATGAACTTCTCGTCCTGGGCCGGAGGCAGCCGTACCGTCGCCGACGTCTCCATCCGGTCCGGGTCGCTCAGGCCGGGGATCTTGGTGAACTTGTTCGTCGCCAGGTCCCAGACGCCGGGCGCGCGGCCGACGGTGGCGGGGCCGTAGCCCGCGTTCGAGCCGGAGTAGAAGAGCTTGCCGTCGTTGAGGAGGAAGACCGCCGGGTAGGTGGGGAACTTCCGGATGATGCCGGTGTACTCCCACTTCTTGGTCTTCGGGTCGTAGACCTCGTCCTTGCCGGGCACGATCTGCCCGATCTCGTCCAGGCCGGAGAGGGCGAGGACCTTGCCGTCCTTGAGCGTGGTCAGCGTCGGATACCAGCGGGCCTCGTTCATCGGGTCGACGGTGATGTACTTCTCCGCCACCGGATCGAACTCGAAAGCCTCCCGGATGCCCTGGAAGTCCTTCTTGTCGAGGGCGAGCTTCTGGGCGATCCCGTACACGTTGCGGGTGTCGGAGCCGGACAGGCCCGCTATGCGGTAGTTGTCCTCGGTGCCCGTCTCGTACTTCGTGCCGGACTTCTGCGCCTCGACGTAGATCCGGCCGAGTCCGGGGTCGTTGCGCAGGAACGCGCCGGTGTTCTTGTCGAAGACCTTGGTGGCCTTCTCCACCAGCACGGGGTCCTTGGTGACGAAGGTCCTGCCGTTGGTCTTACCGGTGAACCTGGTGCCCGCCGGAAGCGTGACCGGCTTGTCCGGGTCCTCGTTGTGGACGATCATCAGGCCGCCCGCCCTGGTGACGTCGCCCTTGAGCTTCTCGTACCGCTTCGTGCCGCCGGCTATGAGGAGTTTGCCGTCGGGCAGCTGGGTGTGACCGGCGCAGAACATGTCCTTGGGCGTGGGTATGTTCGTGAACCCGCCGGTCTTCGGGTCCCACAGCACCGACCGGAAGCTCTTCGCGTCGAAGTTCTTCTGGTTGTTGCCCGAGCCCGCGACGAGCAGCACCTTGCCGGTGTGCAGCAGCGCCGCGTGAATCGTGTTGATCTTGTACTCGGACGGGATGTCGAGGAAGTCCCAGTGGCCGTTGGCGGCCTTGTAGTCGGGCTTGTTGATCTTGTACTCGTGGTAGCGCTCGGTGCTGAAACGGTACAGCCACGGCCCGTTCGCCCCCGCGAGCGCGAGAACCACCGCCGTACTGATCGCCATGCGGCGGGTACGGCGGCTCGGACGGTACTTCATTGTTTACGTCCCCCAAGGGCGATCTGCATGGTCTGTTCGTTGCCGTCCCAGTGGGGCTTCTCCTGCTGGGCACGGGCGGGCGGGCCGCTCGTCGGCGGTGGTCCCGCGTGGTGCTTCTTCTTCCGCTTCTTCTCCGCCCGCACGGTGTACTGCCAGCCGAAGATCGGTGCCGCGGTGATCAGCAGCGCCAGTGCGGCCCAGGTGAGCATCGCCGGGTGGCTGTGGCCGAGGACGAACGAGGCCGCGATCGAGCCGCCGAACACCAGAATGAAGAAGAGGTGGATGCGGAAGGTCCCGAAGAGGGTGTCCGGGCTGGAGGAGTCGCCCTTGGGCGTGACCACGAACGAGCTCTTGCGGCGCAGCACGGCGTCCATCAGCGAGCGCGCGTAGATCGGCGCGGAGAGCGCGGACATCATCATGCCGGCCAGACCGCCGGAGCCCTCGGGCTCGTGCGGCGAGACGTTGTGGCGGCGGTTCCAGATGTACAGGCCGATCTGGAGCGCGGACGCGTTGCCGTACAGCATCATCCAGACGACCGGGTCGATCTGCACACCGGAGGCGCCCATTCCCAGGAACAGCGCGCAACTCAGCGCCGCGAGAATCCAGTTCATGGCGGACATCGGGTAGAAGATGATCATCATGGTGTAGTTGAAGAGCTTGCCCACGGGCAGTGAGTAGACGCCCTTCCAGTACTGCTTGAGGATCGTCTCGTACGTCCCGCGCGACCAGCGCAGCTGCTGGGTGAAGAAGTCGGTCCAGGCGGTCGGGCCCTCGCCCACGGCCAGTACGTCCGGCGTGTACACCGAGCGCCACTTGCGGCCGGTGTGCGGGTTGCGGGCGCGGTGCATCTCGAAGCCGGTCGCCATGTCCTCGGTGATCGAGTCGTACAGACCGCCGATCTGCTTGAGGGCCGAGATCCGCACCGCGTTGCTGGTGCCGACGAACATCGGGGCGCCGTAGCGGTTGCCCGCGCGCTGGATCAGTGCGTGGAAGAGGAACTGCTGCGACTCGGCGGCCTTGGTGACGAAGGTGTCGTAGTTGCCGTAGACCTGCGGGCCGATGACGAAGCCGACGTCCGGGTCACGGAAGTAGCCGAGCATCCGCTCCAGATAGTTGGGCATCGGCACGTGGTCGGTGTCGACCGAGGCGAAGAAGTCGTACGCGTCGCCGTGCGCGTCGAGCCAGGCGTTGTAGTTGCCGTGCTTGGTCTTCGCGCGGTGCGGGCCCTTGGCCTGGTTCCAGTGCGCCACGCCCTTGCGGGAGAAGTGGTGCACCCCCAGCCGTTGGCAGACCTCCTTGACCGCCGGGTCGTCGCCCTCGTCGAGCAGCCAGACGTGCATCAGCCCGCGGTGGCGGATGCGGACGGCGGCCTCCAGGGTCTTCGTCACCATCTCCAGGGGCTCCTTGCCCGGGACGAAGGAGGTGAGGAACGCGACCCGGGTGCCGTTCTCCGGCACGACCGGGACCGGGTCGCGGGCGACCAGTGTGGCGTGCGCGTTGGAGAGGACGTTCAGGGTGCGGAAGAGCTCGATCAGCCCGATCGAGACCAGCATCACGATGTCGAGGATCAGCAGCGTGTCGTTCTTGAGGTTCGGGTCGCGCTGCGTCCAGTGCTCGGGCTGCATCAGCCAGGCGAACAGGCCGAGCGAGACCAGCGGCGCGGCGCCCAGCAGGAGTGCCGCGCGTATCCGGTGCGGCTCCTGGGAGAGGAGCGAACGGTACCGCACGGTGTACGGCTTGGCCGGATCCGGCTGGGTCAGTGGCCCGGCGAGCCGGCTGTAGTGCTCGTAGTCGTAACGGGGCAGCGCCTTCTTCGGGCGTCGCCGCTGGCCCCCGGCCCGAAGCTGCGGGGGTATCCGAAGCTGCGTGGTCTCGGAAGGGTCGTTGTTCTGCCGGGCGCCTGGCGGCGTCGACGTCATGGGTCATCCCCCTGCACGCAGGCAGACTGCGTGGGTCGGTCGGTCCTTTCGCCCGCCGCGTGCCCCCCTGGAACGCGACCGACGGCTCAGTGGCAGGCCACCCTTCCGCAGATACGGAACGGCGCCCTTCCGGTTGCATGATGCCTGCTCGGCATTTGCTCCTGCACGAGGCCCCCACCCCACAACGCACACAACCGGAACATCCCCCTCAACTGCCCCCAACTGCTCAGGCCATCGGGCTGGTTGACGCCGATGACCTCCAGACAGGTTGGCCGAACCCAGCCGTGATCGCAAGGGTGAAACGGACCGTTAGCCGATCATATGCACGATTTGAGGAACCCTTGTGGGGAGGGGTGTGGAGGCGTATGAGGGGGCAACTGGGGTGCTCGCGGAGGACTCTCGCGCCTCCGGACGACCGATCGGTGACTGTCTGTCGGGTGTGGGTGAGCTGTGCGTGAGCAAACTATTCACTGTGCGGAACCTGCGCGAGACGCCGGGGAACGGACAAGGCCCCCTCACGCGTGGTGAGGAGGCCTTGTCTTCGCGTGCGCCGCCAGGGACTCGAACCCCGGACCCGCTGATTAAGAGTCAGCTGCTCTAACCAACTGAGCTAGCGGCGCCTGCTGACCTGGAGAACTCTACCCGACCCCAGGCGGTGCTCCTGACCATTAACCCTTCGCTGCGGCCTGTCGGATGTTCGTTTTACTCATCTATCCGTCAAAATGAGATATGTCCGGATAGTTGAGACACTGACGCCCGTACAGATGCGCCCAAAGATCTTGACGACTGCGGAGGGAATCGCATGACTGTGCCGGCCTTCGAGGAGTACGTACCCGCCAGCGACTGCACCTGTGCGGGGTGCGCCGTACAACGGCGCACCGCAGCCGCGGTACTGCCGACGCGGCAGGGAGGACATCCGGCCGCACACGGCGCGCGGCGCGCGCTGGTGCTGGTCACCGCTGCCGGAGTGGTGCTGAGCGGCGGCCTGGCGGAGGCGGCGACCGGGGCGGCCGGCCCCGGTCGCGTCACCGACCCCGCCCCGGGGGCCGACCCGGCGGCCGATCCCGCGTCGGCCCCCGACGCGGTGACGGCGGACCCGGTCATGCCGGACGACCCGGAGGACGCCGCCGACCCGGCCGATCCGGGACCGGACAGCCCGCAGGGCGGGCCGGGTCCGTTGCAGGGTGCGGGGGCCTCCGGTCCGCCGGCGGGTACGCCCACGCTGCGCAAGACGACCAGGGCCGACATCATCAACCGGGCGAAGAAGTGGGTCGCCGCGCAGGTCCCGTACAGCATGAGCAAGTACTGGCTGGACGGGTACCGCCAGGACTGCTCCGGTTATCTGTCGATGGCCTGGGACCTGCCGGGCAACGAGTGGACCGGCAGCCTCGCCTCATACGGCACGCGGATCGCCCGTGCGGATCTCCAGCCCGGCGACATGCTGCTCTTCCACAACCCGGCCGACCCCTCCAAGGGCTCGCACGTCACGATCTTCGGGGGCTGGACGGACTACACGCACACCCACTACACGGCGTACGAGCAGACCATGCCGCACACCCGCAAGCAGACGACGCCCATGGCGTACTGGACCCACTCGAGCAGCTACGTCGCGTACCGCTACACGGGGCTGACCACCGAAACCGGCGGCAGCAGCTCGACGAGAGCGTTCCCGGGGGCCGGTCAGTTCGGCCCGGGCGCGAACAACGCCCACGTCACCGAACTCGGCAAGCTGCTCGTCGAGCGGGGTGGCAAGCGCTTCTACAAGGTCGGCCCCGGCCCCGCCTGGGGCAGCGCCGACCAGCAGGCGACCGCGGCGTTCCAGAAGGCCCAGGGCTGGAAGGGCAAGGAGGCCGACGGCATCCCCGGGCCCGACACCTGGCGCCTGCTGACCACCGGCACCGGCAACGACATCCCTGCCGCGGGCGGAACCGGCACGGGCGGCTCGACCGCGACGCCCGCTTACCCCGGGCGGGGCAATTTCCGGACGGGTCAGTCCAACAGCCATGTCGACAGGCTCGGGAAACAGTTGGTGAAGAAGGGATACGGCAAGTACTACCTGTCGGGCCCCGGGCCCCGATGGGGCGAGGCGGACCGGCGCAATGTCGAGGCCTTCCAGAAGGCCCAGGGCTGGCGGGGCGCGGAGGCCGACGGCTATCCGGGTCCGGAGACCTGGCGGCGACTCTTCGCGTGACACGACGCACATGACGGAGGCGGTAATGCGATCCACAGTGTCGGACAGCTCGGGGAACCCGGAGAACGGGGACAACCCCGAGAACTCCGAGAACCCGGAGAACCCGGAGTACGGCGAGGAGAGGTACGGGGCGCTCCCGGTACGGGAGTGGGCGGTACTGGACAGGCCGGGACGCGGCGCGGACGCGTCGGCCCGTGCGGACGGGGTGCCGGGCCAGGACGGGCCGAAGGGCTCGGGTGCGACGACCGGGGCGTACGACTGGTCGGCGTCGGCGTCGGCGTCGGCTCCGGGTTCGAGTTCGGGTTCGGCGTCCGGTTCGGGTTTCGGTTCGGTGTACGGGGGCGGCTCCGTGACGAGGGGCGGCCCGGACTCCGTGGCGCGGTCCGCGACGGACTCCGTGGTCGACCTGGTCCTCGACCTGATGCCGGGCGAGGGCGAACGCGGGGGCTCCGCCTTCGGCGCGACCTCGGCGTCGGTGTCGGTTCCGGGCGACGGCTCGGGCTCGGGCTCGGGTGAGGGCTCCGGCGCGGAGGATGGCGGCGGGTCCGGCTCGGTCTCGGGCTCCGGCTCCGGGGACGGGCCGCCCGGCGCCTCGGATCTGCTGCCCGCCGCCGCGGCGGAGAAGGGCGGCCGGGTGCCGGCCGCCGAGTCCGGCGCGCTCCCCGGTACGGGATCCGTGATCGGCGCGCGTGGCGCGGTGTCGGGCACCGTTCCGGGGCAACCGGTCCTGGAGCACGACCCGTTCCTTCCCGGCCCGGACGACGCACCGGGGCCCGGTGCCGGATTCGTCCCCGGGCCGGGGCTCACCCCGGTCCGCCAGGACGCCGGCCCCTCCCTCTCGCTGCCCTCCGGCGGCGCCGGGGCCGGCGAGCTCCACACCGCGGTGCGGGTGGACACCGGCCGGCGCCACTCGGACATCGACGATGAGCGCGCCGTCTCCATCCCCGTACACCTGCTCTTCCGCGAAGGTCCCGAGGCCGCCGCGGACGCCGCCGCGCTGCCCGCCACCGTCGTGCAGAGGACGGCCGGGAGCGAGTGCGCTGCCGGTGTCCGGCGGCCGCCGGTGCCGCGGGCACCGCAGGTGCTGCCCTCCACCCGGCCCGCACCCGTCGCCGACCCGCAACTCCGCGAACGGTCCGGCCCCTCGCTGCCCGGCTGGGCCGTACTGCTCGCCGGTCTCGTCGGGCTCGCCGCCTCGGGCGGGGTCCTGTGGTGGATCGGCGCGCTGCCGGGCGGGGCGGTGTCCCGGCTCGGGCTCGGCCCGCGACCGTACGACGGCATCGGCCTCGGCGCCTGGGCGGCGCTCACGGCACTGCTGACCACGGTGTTCTTCGCGTTCGGCGGCCTGACCCGCGGCCAGGTCGGGCACGCCTGGGTGCTCACCCTCTTCGGCCGGTACCGCGGCAGCGTGCGGCGGACCGGGCTGATGTGGGTCAGCCCGCTGCTGCTGCGCCGCCGGGTCGACGTACGGCTGCGGCACTGGCGCAGCGAACCGCTGCCCGCGGTGGACGCGAACGGTACGGCGTTGCGGGTCGTCGTCCTCGTCGTGTGGCGGGTCACGGACACCGTGCGGGCGACGCTGGGAATCGCCGACCACGAGGAGTACCTGCGGGAACAGGTCGAGGCGGCGATGGCGCGGGTCCTGTCCCAGCTGCCCGCCGACGCCTTCCACGAGGACGCTCACACCCTGCGCAACGCGGAAGCCGTCGGCGACGCGCTGACCCGGATGCTCAAGGCGGACTGCGAGCCGGTCGGCATCGAGGTGTACTCCGCGCAGCCGACCGGAATCGAGTACGCGCCGGAGGTGGCCGCGGCCATGCAACTGCGCCGGATCGCGGCCATCGACGCCAAACACCGCGACAGCGTGCTGACTTCGGTGGTGGACGCCGTGGACGACACCGTCAACCGGCTGACCGCCCGGGGCCTCGTGGAGCTCGACGACTACGAACGGAAGTCCCTGGTGAAGGACTTGACCGTCGCCTTCTACACCGGACGCAGTGGTGGGGACAGTGTCTGAGGCTTCGCGGAGGTCCCTTCGGCGGCGAACCGGAATCCAACTCCCATTGGTCTGGACATGTTCATGATCCGTCAATAATCTAGGCCTTGGTCTAGACCGCACGGCGCGCGCAGCAGTGCTCATGGAGCCTCCCCCACGAATCCGAGGAGCGACAGCAATGCGTAAGAAGACAGGTGCGGCCCTGGTGGGTCTCGCGGTAGCGGGCGTCTCGATGTTCGCGACCAGCAGTGCCAGCAGCCATGGCTACACGGACAACCCCATCAGCCGTCAGAAGCTCTGTGCCAACGGCACGGTGACCGGCTGCGGCAACATCCAGTGGGAGCCGCAGAGCGTCGAGGGCCCCAAGGGCTTCCCGGCGGCCGGTCCGGCCGACGGCGCGATCTGTTCCGGCGGCCACGGCGAGTTCGCGCAGCTCGACGACCCGCGCGGCGGCAACTGGCCCGCCACCCACGTCACCGCGGGTCAGGGCTTCAGCTTCCGCTGGCAGTTCACCGCCCGCCACGCCACGACGGACTTCCGCTACTACATCACCAAGAACGGCTGGGACCCCACCAAGCCGCTCAAGCGGTCCGACCTGGAGTCGCAGCCCTTCATGACGGTGCCGTACGGCGGTATGCAGCCGCCGGCCACGCTGACCCAGCAGGGCGCCATCCCCACCCAGAAGACCGGGAAGCACATCATCCTGAGCGTCTGGAACATCGCGGACACGGCCAACGCGTTCTACTCGTGCTCCGATGTTCAGTTCTGACGTGTAGCCAGTTACCGTGCGGCGCCATGAGGAGCGCAGGCACCGTCGCGGAGCTCGTACAGCGCCAATGGGGCGACCACCGGCCCGGATTGAGGCACGAGGACATCGTCCTCAGCCACCACCAGGTCGCCTCGTGCGCTGCCGCAAGGGCCGCGCTCCTGGCGGATCTGCTGCCGACGGGCAGCGAGCCGCACGTCGGGGTGTTGCTCGACAACACCCCTGAGTTTCCACTGTGGCTGAGCGCGGCGGCCCTGGCCGGGGCCGCCGTCGCCGGCATCAACCCGACCCGTCGCGGCGCCGAACTGGCCCGCGACATCACGCACACCGAATGCCGGGTGCTGATCACCGAGCGCGCCCATCTGCCACTGCTCGACGGCCTGGAGTTGCCGGGCGTCCGGGTACTGGTCACCGAAACCGAGGCGTACGCCGCACTGCTCGCCCCGTACGCCGGGGCGGAGCCGGGGGACACGGTCCTCGCCCGCCCCGGGCCCGGAACCCGGATGCTGCTCTACTTCACCTCGGGCTCCACCGGCGCGCCCAAGGCCGCCGTCTGCACCCAGGGGCGGCTCGCCGCGGCCGGTCAGTCGCTCGTCGGCCACTTCGGGATCGGGCGCGAGGACGTCCACTACATCTGCATGCCGATGTTCCACGGCAACGCGGTGATCGCCGACTGGGCACCCGCACTGGCCGGCGGCGCCGCCGTCGCCCTGCGCCGCCGTTTCTCGGCATCCGGCTTCCTCGCCGACGTACGCGCACACGGGGCCACCTACTTCACCTACGTCGGCCGTGCCGTGCAGTACCTGCTGGCCACCCCCGAGCGCCCCGACGACCGGGAGCACCCGCTCCGCATCGGCTTCGGCACCGAGGCGGGCGCCGTGGACGCGGCGCGCTTCCGGGAGCGGTTCGGGGTGCGGCTGGTCGAGGGCTACGGCTCCTCGGAGGGCGGCGCGGCGATCCAGCGGACCCCGGACACCCCGCAGGGCGCGATCGGCCGGGCCTCGGACCGCGACGACCTCGCCGTCGTCGACCCGGAGACGGGCCACGAGCGCGTCGCCGCGGTCTTCGACGAGGGCGGAAAGCTGCTCAACGGTGCCGCTGCGATAGGGGAGCTGGTCAACCGTGGCCGGACCCCGTTCGAAGGCTACTGGCGCAACGAGGAGGCGGACGCCGCCCGGGTGCGCGGCGGCTGGTACTGGACCGGTGACCTCTTCTTCCGCGACCCCGACGGCTTCCTCTACTTCGCGGGCCGTACCGAGGACCGGCTGCGGGTCGACAGCGAGAACCTGGCCGCCGCGATGATCGAGAACATCCTCGCCCGCTGGGCGGACGCGGCGGCCGTCGCCGTCTACGCGGTGCCCGACCCCGTCGCCGGGGACCAGGTGATGGCGGCGCTGGCGCTGCGCGACGGGACCCGGTTCGACCCGGCCGCGTTCGCCGCGTTCCTCCGGGACCAGACCGACCTGGGTACGAAGATGGCGCCCAGGTTCGTACGGATCGTGCACTCGATGCCGGTGACGGCGACGAACAAGGTGCATCGGGTCGGGCTGCGGAGGGAGGGATTCTGGTCCGGGTCCACTGTGTGGTGGCGGGACCCGGAGGGCGCGTACGTCCCGTTCGGGGAAGAGCGACTGGCCTTGCTCGCGGGCGAGTTCGAGGCGCACGGGCGCACCGAGCTGCTGTCCTCAGACGCCGGACGGGCGTGAGAGGACCGCCCGCCGCAGACGCGTCACGGCCAGTACCGCCCCCGCCAGCAGGAGCAGCGCCCCCGCCACCGACGCGTACTGCATGCTGTGCACGAAGGCCTCCCGCCCGACCGAGATCAGCGAACCGTCGCCGGTGGACAGCGCCCCCGGCAGCGTCTTGCGGGCCACCTCCGGTGCCGAGTCCGGCATGTCCGCGGTGTAGACGGCGGTCGCCACCGCACCCAGCAGCGCCATTCCCATCGCGCCGCCGAACTCCTGCCCGGTCTCCAGCAGCGAGGCGGCCGAACTCGCCTTCTCCGGCGGGCTGGTGGAAAGCGCCAGGTCCGAGACGAGCGCCATCACGGTCACGATGCCGCTGCTCATCACGGCCGAACCGACGAGCAGCACCCACAGGGAGTCGGTGCCGGACAGGGCCAGGATCCCGAATCCGGCCGCCGCGATGACGAACCCGGCGCAGATGACATGGCTGCGCTCGGTCCGCTGGGCGATCGCCGTGGCCGCGGGCGCGGCGGCACCGACCGCCAGCGACGGTGCCAGGCTCCACAGCGCGGCCTCCATCGTGCTCATGCCGAGCACCGACTGCAGGTACTGGGTGGTGAAGAAGGCGGAGCCCATCATAGCGAAGGAGGCCAGCGCGTTCAGACCGATCCCGGCGGCGAAGCCGCGGCCACGGAACAGCTCCCGGCTGATCATCGCGTCGTCGCGGCCGCGCTGACGGCGGACGAAGACCAGGCCGACGGCGAGCCCGGCGAGGATGATCAGCCCGTTGCGCGTGTCCATGCCGTGGGCGGCACTCTCCTTGACCCCGTAGACGACCGGCAGCACCGAACCCATCGACAGCGGAACGCTGAGGAAGTCGAACCGCCCCGGGGCCGGGTCCTTGAACTCCGGGACCAGCACCGGCACCAGGACCAGCAGCAGCACCATCGCCGGCACATTGATCAGGAAGACCGAACCCCACCAGAAGTGCCCCAGCATGAAACCGCTGAGCACCGAGCCGAGCGCGATCCCGCCCGCCATGGCACCGGACCAGATGCCGACGGCCTGGCTGCGCTGGCGCTCGTCGCGGAACATGTTGCGTACGAGTCCCATCGTCGACGGCATCAGCGTCGCACCGCCGATCCCCAGCAGGGCGCGGGCCGCGATGAGCATCTCGGGGCTGGAGGCGTAGGCGGCACCGACCGAGGCCGCGCTGAAGGCGAAGGCGCCGGCCATCAGCAGCCTGCGGCGGCCGATCCGGTCGCCGAGCGAGCCCATCGTGATGAGCAGACCGGCCAGCGCGAAGGCGTACACATCGAAGATCCAGAGCTGCTGGGTGGCGCTGGGGGCGAGGTCCCGGTCGATGGACGGGATCGCGAAGAAGAGGACGGACACGTCCATCGAGACGAGGAGGAGGGGGAGCAGCAGGACCACGAACGCGGTCCACTCCCTGCGGCCGGCGCGCTCGCCGGGTGTGGTGGCGGTGCTCGTAGACGTTGTCATGCCAAGGAATATACGGACGTATAAAACGGGTGTCTAGTACGTATGTGTAAAACATTTGTACATCGTCGAGGGCAGCACAAAACACACGAGGTGGTCTCCGTTGAACGGAGGCCACCTCGTGTGTTGTCTGTGCGCCGCCAGGGACTCGAACCCCGGACCCGCTGATTAAGAGTCAGCTGCTCTAACCAACTGAGCTAGCGGCGCCTGCTGACTCGAAAATAATACCTGGTCCTCAGGGGTGCTGATGACACGTGTCCGGGGCCGGGGGATCCGGCCCGTCCGGCGCCCCCTGGTGAAGCCCCGCGGGGCCTAGAGCGTCAGGGACAGCAGCACCGGCGCCGCCCGCCGGTTCAGGGTGTCCGCCGCCTCGCGCAAGCGATGCGCGTCCTCGATCGGCAGCGAGAGTGCCAGGCATCCCGCCGAGGCCCCCGCGGTCAGCGGCACCGCCGCGCACACCGTGCCGACCGCGTACTCCTGGAGGTCGAGCACCGGGACCGTCGCCGGCTGGCTGTCCAGCTTGGAGAAGAGGACCTGCTCGCTCGTGATGGTCCGCGACGTCAGCCGCGCGGTCTTGTGCCGCGAGATGTGGTCGCGCCGCCCGTTCTGATCCAGCTGGGTCAGCAGGCACTTCCCGATCGCCGACGCATGCGCCGAGGACCGGAAGTCCACCCACTCGTTGACCGCCGGGTTGCTCGGACCGTCGGCGAACTGGGTGACCCGGATCTCACCGTCCACGTACCGGCTGATGTAGATCGCCGCGCCGACCGAGTCCCGGAGCTGCACCAGCGCCTGCTGGAGCCGGGCCTCCACCGCCTGCCGGCGCGCCGCACCGGAGCCGAGCAGCAGCAGCGACGCGCCGATCACATACGCGCCGTCGGTGATCTGCTCGACGTACCCCTCGCGGCGCAGCATCAGCAGGAGGGAGGCGAGATGCCCCACGGGCAGTCCCGTCTCCCGGGCGATCTGGGTGTTCGTCACGCCGTTGCCGTGCTTGGAGACCGTTTCGAGAACACGAAGGGCGTACTGCACCGAATGGAATGGCGTGGTCGGTTCGGGCTTCAACGCCACGGTTTCCCCCTACCAGGTTGTGACCGCAAGCTCTGCCACCACGATAGCCGCCAAGAGGCGTTTCGGGGGCGGGTGTTGGCGACCCGGCGGTGCGCCCCGGCTCCACGAGCAGGGGCGCACTCCCCTGGCATATGCCAGAGGCATGACCAATCGACGGATACCGAGGTCACAGCACCGCGTTGAGGAATTCGCGTGTACGTTCGTGTTCGGGATCGGAGAAGATTTTTTCCGGCGAACCGGACTCGACGACCCGCCCGGCGTCGAACATCAGTACCTTCTCCGAGACGTCCCGGGCGAAGTTCATCTCGTGGGTCACACAGAGCATGGTGATGTCGGTGTTCCTGGCGATGTCACCCAGCAGCTCCAGTACGCCCGCCACCAGCTCCGGGTCGAGCGCGGACGTCACCTCGTCCAGGAGCAGGATCTCCGGCTCCATCGCCAGCGCCCGCGCGATCGCGACCCGCTGCTGCTGGCCGCCGGAGAGCTGCGAGGGGTGGGCGTCGGTCTTCGCGGACAGCCCGACCAGGTCGAGGAGCTCCCGGGCCCGGGCCTCCGCCTTGTCGCGGTCCATGCCCAGGACGTTGACCGGCGCCTCGGTGATGTTCTGGAGCACCTTCATGTTCGGGAAGAGGTTGAACTGCTGGAAGACCATCCCGATCTTCTTGCGTGCCTCGCGCAGATGCTTCTCGGACGCCGGCTTCAGCGAGCCGTCCGTCGCCAGCATGTGCGTCAGCGGGTCGCCGTTGATCCGGATCACGCCGTCGCTGACCTTCTCCAGCGTCATCAGCAGCCGCAGGATCGTGGTCTTGCCCGAGCCGCTGGGCCCGATCAGCGTGACGTGCTCGCCGCGCTCGACCGAGAAGTCCAGCTGGTCGAGGACGACATGGTCGCCGTACCGCTTGACCACCTTGTCGAAGCGGACCAGCGGATGGGCGCTGTCCCTGGAGGCGGGGACCGCCACGACGTCCTCGGGCGCCGTGGCCGCGTTCTTCTGCGGAGGGAGAGAATCAGTGGCCAAGGCGCTTCTCCAGCTTTCTCATCAAGAGCGACGTCGGGTAGCTCGCGACCAGGAAGAGCACTCCGGCGAGCGTGAACACCTCGGTGTACACGAAGTGATCGGCCCCGTACGCGCGGGCTTCGAAGACCATCTCCTGCACCGTGATCACGGCGAGGAACGGGGTCTCCTTGAACATCAGGATCGCGTAGTTCCCGAGGGCGGGCAGTACGTTGCGCACCGCCTGCGGCAGGATCACGGCCTGCCAGGTGCGCCGGGGCGACATCGACAGCGCCCGGCAGGCCTCCCACTGCCCCTTCGGCACACCGTCGATCCCGGCGCGGTACACCTCGGAGGTGTACGTGGCGTAGTGGATGCCCAGCACCACGACGCCGATGGTCAGCGGCTCCACCGAACTGAACACGGCAGCCGCGCCGACGAGTTGGATCAGCAGCGGGGTGGAGCGGATGAACTCCATCACGACCCGCACCGGCACGGTCACGAACCGGCTCGGGGCCCGTCCGGCGACCGCGATGGCCAGTCCGAGCACCGCGGCGACCACCGTGCCCAGCAGGGTGGCCAGCAAGGTGACCTTGAACCCCTGAAGGAGCAGGGGCAGGGCCTCGCCGACGGCGTTCCAGTCGAATCCCTCGTTCACCGGGCACCTCCGGCGGCCGCGGCGGTCACACCGCTGCGGGACCTCAGCAGGCTGCGCCCGCCGGTCTCCAGGCCGAGCCGCCGTTTGGCGGACCGCTCCAGCAGGTTCATCAGCAGGGTCAGCGCGTACGCCAGCACGAAGTAGCAGACCAGCAGGGTCACATACGCGGTGAGCGTCTCACCGGTGCGGCTGCGCAGCTTCTCGACCGCGGTCATCAGGTCGGCCGCCGAGATGAGCCACAGCAGCGGAGTGCACTTCAGCAGCTGGATCAGCAGGTTGGTGAGGGAGGGGAGCATCTGCACCCACGCCTGCGGAAGGATCACCCTGCGCATCCGGTGCAGCGGCGTCATGTTCAGCGCGACCGCCGCCTCGTACTGGGCGCGCGGCACGGAGTTGATCGCCCCGCGCACCACCTCGGCGCCGTAGGCCCCGTAGTTGAGGCCGAAGGCGAGGACGCCGCAGAGCAGCGGCGACAGCTCGTACCCCGTCAGCGGCGGCATCGCGTAGTAGAACCAGAACAGCTGGACGTACAGCGAAGTGCCGCGGAAGAACTCCACGACCACCCGGGAGACACCGCGCGACAGCAGCAGCCGGCTGATCGACATCAGCCCGAGGACGAACGACAGCGCCAGGGCCAGCAGGGCGCCCAGGACCGTGGCCTCCAGCGTCACCCACAGGCCCGAGCGCAACTGTGGGAGATCGTCCATGAAGGCGGAGAAGAAATCACTCATGCGGTGGGTTCCGTCCCTGTCAGCCCTTGCACAGATCGGCCGTCTTCAGGGTGGCCGGCGGGAGCTCGGTGGCCCCGAAACCGAAGTCCTGGAGCAGGCTCACATAGCGGGACCTGTCGGAGACGATCTTCTTCAGCTCACGGTTGAAGGCGTCCCGCAGTTCCTCGTTGCCCTTGCGGAAGACGGCGCCGCCGGGGCTGTACTGCTTCTTCCCGTCCAGCTCCGGCAGGAAGGCGTCGGTGACCTCGGTGCCCGCGTTGGTCCTGGCGAGCCAGCGCAGCGAGATGCCGGTCAGCAGGAACGCGTCGACCCGGCCGCCCTTGACCGCGTCCGCGCCGTCCTGCGGCTTCTGCAGCGTCTTGATCCTGTCCTTGGGGATGCCCGCGCCCTCGGCGTACGAGCCCTCGACCGCGCCCGCCATCACACCGACGGTGATCCCGGCCGCCTTCGCCGACGCCAGATCGGTGATGTTCCCCGGGTTGCCCTTCTTCACCATCATCGCGGTCGGCGAGATGAACTCGGGCTCCGAGAAGAGGGCGTTGGCACAGCGCTCGGGGGTGATCGCCATACCGGCGCTGACCACGTCGTACTTACTGGCCTGCAGCCCCGGGATCAGCCCGTCCCACTCGGAGAGCGTGGGCCTCAGCTCGTCGACACCCAGTGCCTTGAAGATCTCCCGGTGCAGGGTGGGCGCCTCGCCCTTGAGCTGCTTGCCCTCCATGTAGCCGTACGGGGCCTCGTCGGCGTACGCGACCCGGACGAACCCCTGCTTGCGGAGCTTGGCGAGGGCTCCCTGGCCGTCCGCGGAGTCGGCGCCGGTCTTGCTGCAGGCGGAGAGCAGGCCGGGGACGACGAGCAGACCGCCCACGGCCGCCGATCGGTTGAGAAAGCCCCGGCGGGACAGGTTCGGGAAGTCAGCCATGGTTCGCGGTCTCCTGGAGGGGTCGAACAGTCCGGACAGGGTGAGCGCCTGCCCGATCCCGTACGTCTATGCAGGAGGAGGCCGCATGTAACCGAACGGTGGCCGGAGGGTGACCTTCCCGTGTCCGGGGATGGGCGGAGTGTGACGAGATGTGCGCGGGGCGTATTCCCGTACGGGATGCGGTGGATGACGGGGCGTTATCGCCGGATGTCCGCAATGGGGCGGTGAAGTCGGCATCGGACGGACCGGGTTGGGGTCACTCGTCCAGATCCGTCCCCGGGATGTAGCCGAGCCGTTTGTCCACCACGTTCGGCAACGGCCGCCCGGTCAGCCACAGTTCGTACATCGCGACGAACTGCTCACCCAGCCGGTCCCGCCACCCCACCGCGTCACCGCTCATGTGCGGCGACACGATCAGGCCGGGCACGTCCCACAGCGGGCTCTGCGGGCCGAGCGGTTCCCGCTCGAACGCGTCGAGCGCCGCACCCGCGATCCACCGCTTGCGCAGCGCGTCGACGAGGTCGCCCTCGACGACCATCGGGCCGCGTCCCACGTTGATGAACCGGGCCGACGGCTGCATCAGCCCGAAGAACCTGGTGTCGAACATCCCGTGCGTCCGCGGGGTCAGCGGCGCCGCGCAGATCACCCAGTCGGCCCGCGCCGCCAGCCGGTCCAGATCGCCCGCCCCGCGGATCGTGCGCCGGGCCGTGCGTCCCACCAGCGCCACCTCGACGCCCAGCCCCATCAGCAGCCGGGTGATGGCACGGCCGACCGGCCCGGCGCCGACGACCACGGCACGGGAGCCCGCGACCGGGACGCTCTCGCGGTGGCGCCACCGCCGCCGCTGCTGGAGCTCCAGCGTGCCGGGGAGATCCTTCGCGAACGCCAGCACCAGCCCCGCCACGTACTCGGCGATCGGCTGCTCGAAGACCCCCCGGGCATTGGTCACCACCGTGTCGCACCCCACCAGCTCCGGGCAGAGCAGCCGGTCCACGCCCACGCTCGCCGTGTGTACCCAGGCCGGGCGCGGCCCGTCGCCGGGCCAGGCCTCCCGCACCGCGTCGGAGGCGAGGTCCCAGACGAGCAGGACATCGGCACGGGGGAGCTGCGCGGCCAGACCGGCCCTGTCCACGTGACGCACCAGGACCCGGCCGGCCAGCCGGCCGAGCCGGGGCGACGGATCGGCGTCCAGGACGAGCAGGACGGGCTCCCGCATGGCGGACGGTTCCTCCCTCGTCGGCCGAGGTGGGCACAGGCACCACGCTCGCAGCCGCTCCCGGCCCCGTCAACAGGTCAGGGCGATGACCGGGGCGGATGGGGGAATACTTGAACTGGAGCGGGGGACTCTCGGCCACGGCCGGATCGCGGCGGGATCGCGACCGGGCCGCGGCCGGACCACAGCCGGACCACAGGAAGGGTGGACATGACGACCGTCGGTTTCCTCTACCCGGGCCATTTCGCGGAGGACGACTATCCGCGGATGGAGATCCTGCTCGACAGCACCATCAGACTCGTCGTCAACCACACCGAGTGCCCCGACGACGCCTACCGCGAGGACGCCCTGCGGGCCCTGGGCGCACCCGGCCGGCTCGCGGCCGGCGCCGAGGAACTGCGACGGATCGGGGTCGAGTCCGTCGTCTGGGCCTGCGACGGCGGCAGCTTCCTGTACGGCCCGCAGGGCGCCCGCGCCCAGGCCGCGGCCGTGGCCCGCGAGCTGGGCGTGCCCGTCTCCAGCACCTCCATCGGCTTCGTCCACGCGGTACGGAAGCTGGGCGCCACCCGGGTCGCGGTCGCCGCGACGTACCCCGAGGAGATCGCCGCGCGCTTCACCGCGTTCCTGGCGGACGAGGGCATCGAGGTGCTCGCCACCCACGCGGCCGGTGTCGCCACGGCCGCCGAGGCCGCGTCGTGGGGCCCGGACCGGATCGAGGAGCTGGCCACCGCGGCCGACCGCCCGGACGCGGAGGCGGTACTGCTGCCCGACACGGCCCTGCACACGGTCGGCCACCTCACGGAACTGGAGGAGCTGCTCGGCAAGCCGGTCCTCACCGCGAACCAGGTGACCGTCCGGGAGGCCCTGCGGCTGGCCGACCGCCACGCCTGGGCCGCGAGGCTGGGCACGCTCTTCGCGGCCCGCGAAGCGCCTCCGGCCCCGGCGGCGCCGTCGGCCCGGGGACTCTGGGGGCGCGGCCGGAAGTACGCGCACGGCAGGAACGCGTACACCCGCGGAACCCCCGAGAAGTAGCTCCCGGCAGCCGGTCCCCGGGCGGGTCCCCCAGCCGGTCCCCGGGCGGGTCCCCCAGCCGGTCCCCAAGCGTCCCCGGGAATAAACGGAGTCAACCTCCTGTTTGTTTCCTCCGGACGCACGAGGGACATACGAGCACCACCGGAGAGGTCAGGACGTGGACGACATTCGAGGCGACGAGATCCGTGGCAAGGCGGAGGGAGCAGCACCCGTTCCGCTCTCCGTGCTCGATCTGGTGACCGTGGGCCAGGGCCGCACCGCGAGCCAGGCGCTGCGGACCGGGGTCGAGATCGCACAGCTCGCCGAGCGGCGCGGCTTCCACCGCTACTGGGTCGCCGAGCACCACTCCATGCCCGGTGTCGCCTCCTCCTCACCAGCCGTGATCCTGGCCCACACCGCCGCCCACACCGAACGCATCCGGCTCGGCTCCGGTGGCGTCATGCTGCCCAACCACGCCCCGCTCGTCATCGCCGAACAGTTCGGCACCCTGGAGGCCATGGCCCCCGGCCGCATCGACCTCGGCCTCGGCCGCGCCCCCGGCACCGACGGCGCCACCGCCGCAGCCCTGCGCCGCTCCGACCGGCTGAACGAGGGCGCCGAAGACTTCCCGCAGCAGCTCGCCGAGCTGACCCGGTTCCTGGACGACGACTTCCCCGACGGCCACCCCTACGCCCGCATCCACGCGGTCCCGGGACCCGTCCAGGCCACCTCCGAGGGCGGCGTCCAGTCCCCGGCCCGCCCGCCCCTGTGGCTGCTCGGCTCCTCCGGCTTCAGCGCCCGGCTGGCCGGAATGCTCGGCCTGCCCTTCGCCTTCGCCCACCACTTCTCGGCCCAGAACACCATCCCGGCCCTGGAGCTGTACCGGGAGTCCTTCAAGCCGTCCGCGGTCCTGGACGCCCCGTACGCCCTGATCGGCGTCGCGGCCCTGGCCGCCGACGACGAGCGCGAGGCCCGCCGCCAGGTCCTGACCGGCGCCCTGTCCATGCTGCGCCTGCGCTCCGGGCGCCCCGGACTGGTCCCGACGCCCGAGGAGGCGGAGACGTACGCCTTCACCTCGATGGAGCGCGAGTTCATCGACAACTGGCTCGTCAACATCGTCCACGGCACCGCGGACGAGGTCCGCACCGGCCTCGACGACCTGGCCAAGCGCACCGGCGCCGACGAACTGATGATCACCGCCAACGCCCACGGCGGCGATGCCCGCCTGCACAGCTACGGACTCATCGCGGACGCGTACGGGCTGCCGGGGGCCTGACCCGCTCGCGGTCGCGGTGGCGGTGGAGCCGCCGCCTCAGGCCTCCAGCGCGCGGGCGCCGAGCAGTTCGGCGATGCGCTCCGGGGCGACCGCGCGGGAGTAGAGCCAGCCCTGCCCGGTGTCGCAGCCGATCCGGCGCAGCCGTTCCGCCTGGCCGGCCGTCTCCACGCACTCCGCGGTGACGGTCAGGCCCAGCCGGTGCGCCAGCTGGACCATGGCCTCGACGATCGTCTCGTCGGCGGGGCTGGGATGCGTGCCGTCCTCGTAGCGGAAGCCGTGCACGAAGGCGCCGTCCAGCTTCAGTACGGAGACCGGCAGGCGGCTCAGGTAGGCGAGGTTGGAGTAGCCGGTCCCGAAGTCGTCGATGGCGATCCGGACGCCCATGTCGCTGAGCGACTGGAGGGCCTGGAGCGGGCGGCCCGCCGAACCCATCACCGCGGACTCGGTCAGCTCCAGTTGCAACAGCGCCGGGTCCAGGCCGGTCTCCGCGAGGATCTCCGCCACATCGGTGACCAGGTCGGAGTCCCAGACCTGGCGGACCGCGACGTTGACGCTGATGAACAGCGGCGGCTCGGCCGGGTGGTCGAGCTGCCAGCGCCGGGCCTGACGACAGGCCGCCCGGAGCACCCAGCGGCCCAGCTGCACGATCGAGCCGTCCTCCTCGGCGATCGCGACGAACCGATTCGGCGAGAGCATGCCGAACTGCGGGTGGTTCCAGCGGACCAGCGCCTCCACCCCGCGTACGACCCCGTCGGCCATGCCGACCAGCGGCTGGTACTCGATGGTGAACTCGCCGCGCTCGACGGCCGGCCGGAGGTTGGACGAGAGGGCCTGGCGGGTCATCCGGTGGGCGTTGCGCTCCGGGTCGAAGACGGTCCAGCGGGCCTTGCCGTCGGCCTTCGCCCAGTACAGCGTCGTATCGGCGGCCTGCATGAGACCCGTGGCGGAGGTGCCCGCCACGGGCCGTTCCACCACGCCGATCGAGGCCGAGACGGAGAGCCGCTGCCCGGCCAGGTCGAAGGGCTTCTGGAGTGCGGCGAGCACGGTGCGGGCGAGGTCGGTCAGCTGCTGCGTACCCGTGGACTCCTCCACCAGGATCGCGAACTCGTCCCCGCCCAGGCGCGCCACCAGCGGGGCGCCGGTGGGGTGCGGGCCCTCCTGTTCGGCGCAGTCGGTGAGCCGGGCGGCGACGGCGGCGAGCAGCCGGTCGCCGATCCGGTGGCCCAGGGTGTCGTTGACGGCCTTGAAGCCGTCCAGGTCGAGGTAGCAGAGCCCGATCCGGCCGCGTCCGGGAAAGGAGTCGTCCTGGTACGGAGGGGTCTCCAGGACGGCCGAAAGCCGCTCGAAGAACAGCGTCCGGTTGGGCAGCCGGGTCACCGGGTCGTGCATCTGGAGATGCCGCAGCTGTTTCTGCAGCTCGCGCCGGTCACTGACGTCCGCGACGGAGAGCAGCACCTGACCGGGCGGGCGGTTCCCGTCGGCCGCGCCCCGCGTGCCGTCGTCGCTGTCACCGTCGCCGATACGACTGTCGCCGTCGCTGCCGCCGTCCGCCTCCGTCGCGGGCATCGGTACGACGGTGATCTCGGCCCACATGGAGCGCCCGTCGGGGTGCTTGAGCCTGCGGGTGCAGCGGAAGCGGGAGCGCCGGCCGTGCAGCACCTCGCGGTACGCGTGCCAGGTGCGGCCGTCCGCCGCGAGGTCGACCAGATCGGAGGCGGACTGTGCGGTGAGCGCCGCGGCGGCGATGCCGACCAGGGCGGACAGGGCCTCGTTCGCGGTGACGATCAGGCCCTCGTGATCGACGACGGCCATCGGGAGCGTGGCGGCCCGGAAGGCCGCCCGGTAGTCGTGCGTCCCGGAGACGGCCGCTCCCTCGGTGACGTCCTCAGGGTTGCCCTCCCCAAGCCATGGTCCATGACGCTCCGTGACCGATGGTCGTGGGGAAGAGGGTGCTGTGCCCGCCGGGGGCCTCGGCCCTTCGGAGGTTGCGCTCACCGTTCGCTCCCGCCATGCAGTTCTGTCCCGGACAGGTCTGGTCGGACTGGCCCGCCGCGTGGAGCGCCGTTGTCAGGGGCGGAAACCGCGGAGGAAAGCGAGGTGAAGCATAGAGGCTGGGAGCTCGGCCGTTCCAGCGCCCCGACTGTTCCGCGCCTCGCGCCCGATCAGCATGGGCCATTCGCGCGTAGATCCGGTTTGCCCACGACTGATCGTTTCTGCGCGGCTCTGTTCCATCCCTTTGTGTCGGTGATCGATTGTGACTTTCCGTGAAGGAGAGTGTGTGGATTGTCCGCTGACCCGACTGGGGCAGCTGAACAGGACGTAACGCCTGAATCGCCACAGGGTGGTCGGGAGGGTGCTGAAGATCCCAGGCGTCCGTACCCCGCACCCGGAGGTAGATGTGCCGCGTCAGCACGGACCCGGAGGGGTGGTGAAGCCGAGTCCGCGCGCCGTGACGGCCGGCCTGGTCTCCCTGCTGGCGGTCGTCGCCACGTCCCTCGTCGCGGGACCTGCCGTGGCCGCCACCGGTGCGGCCGACGCCTGTGCGCTGCCCCGGACCCACGTGCACCACTCGCTCGGCCTGGACGAGTGGAACAGCGCCTACCCGCGCCCCGACCATCCGCTCGACGCGGTCATGATCTTCCTCTCGTTCCCGGACGCCAAGCCCGTCACCACCCCCGCCGAGCTCACCTCGGACTATTTCCCCGCCACCACCCGGTTCTTCCAGCGCGCCTCGTACGGAAAGTTCACCCTGCGCCCGCATCCGCTGCGGCGGTGGATCCGGATGCCCAAGCCGTCCGTCTGGTACGGCATAAAGCGTGACTGGTCCAACGAACGGCGCAGCGCCTACCTGCGCGACGCGATCAAAGTGGCCGACCCCGAGGTGGACTTCTCGAAGTACGACATCGTCTACCTCCTCGCCGACCCCGACGCCCCCGGCATCGACTCGGACGCCACCAAGGTCGTCAACTTCGACCGGCCGCTGCACGCCGACGGTACGGACATCGGGCGCGTCGTCACCGTTTTCGAACAGCACCCGCCGGACCACAACGTGCTGGCCCATGAGACCGGACATGTATTCGACCTGCCCGACCTCTACCACCGGCCCTCGGACGGCAAGGGCGACTGGGACACCTTTGTGGGTGACTGGGACGTGATGGGCAGTCAGTTCGGACTCGCGCCGGATCTCTTCGGCTGGCACAAGTGGAAGCTGGGCTGGCTGGACGACCGGCAGGTGACCTGCGTCCAGAGCAGCCGGGTCGTCACCCTGGAGCCGATGGCGGCCGTCCCCGTGCCCGGGGCGTCCATCGGGACCCGGCTCGCGGTGATCAGGACGGGCGAGGGCAGCGCCGTGGCGATCGAGGCCCGCAGCGCCACCGGCAACGACCGGACGACGTGCGGCGAGGGCGTGCTGCTCTACCGGATTCGTAACGAGACCCCGTCGGGCGGTGGACCGGTCGATGTCATCGACACCCACCCCAGCACGGCCGCCTGCTGGGACCGGTCGGTCTACCCGCCGCTCGCGGACGCCCCGCTGCGGGTCGGCGAGACCTTCACCGTGCCCGGCGGACACGCCGCGATCGAGGTCGCCGACCGGACTCCCTCGGGCGCCTGGACGGTCCGGATCACCACCGGAAAGTAGCGGCGGCCGACCATGACGAAGAAGCCCCCTCGCTCTCGCGAGGGGGCTTCTTCCGTCTGTGCGCCGCCAGGGACTCGAACCCCGGACCCGCTGATTAAGAGTCAGCTGCTCTAACCAACTGAGCTAGCGGCGCCTGCTGACGTCGTAGACCTTAGCACCCTGATCGGCGGGAGGAAAAATCGAAATCCGGGGCCCCGACGAGGGCACCGACCGGGCCACTCGCACACATGCCCACAGCAGTACGTCGGGCCCCGGCAGCCAGGGGCTGCGGGTGTCGGGGGCGACCAGCCAGCGGGGGCCGGAAGCGCTCGGTCCGCAGGTCAGGGGCGGCACGGTCACCGCGTCCCCGGTGCCGTGACAGAGCAGCGGGGGCACCTTCCGGCCGCTGCCGTCCTGCCGCAACGGGTCCCGTTCCGGCCGGGACGCCGGACCGCTGCCCCACTCCTCCCAGTCCAGCAGCGAGGGCAGTCGCTGGGCGGTCCCGGGGGAGGCGAACAGCAGCATCCGGCCGCGGTGCGTGGCGACCGGGCCCGAGCCCGGACCGTCCGCCCAGAGGTGTTCGAGCATCCGGCGCCCGAAGAGCGTGGGCACGTTCACCACGTCGAAGGCCGAACCGCACGGCAGGACCCCGGGAGCGGACGGGTGCGACTCCCACTGGGACAGGGCGCTGCGCGGATACGCCGTGGCGCTGGCCAGCCAGGCGGCGCCGGCGGCGGTCACCTGAGCCGTCTGGCTCCCGGCGTGCTCGCGCAGGACGGCGAAGACGTCGGCCTCCCGGTAGGGGCCGTCGCCGTGATGCAGGGTCGTTTCGTCTGGCAGCCATGCGGTCATGCACACAGGTCTACCGGGAGTGATGGCTCCGATGCCGGGAGTTGCCGGAAATCGGGACAGGTTGGGGTGGCGAGGAGTATCTTGCCCTCGGGCATATGCCAGTGGTTATACCCACAGTCAGCGCCCGACTCGGCGGGGAGACCGCAAGAGACCCGGCACGGGGTGGGCCGAGCGGTCAGCCGGTAAACCGGGCAGCGGGTGAACCGGTCAGGGCCTGGGGTCGTTCAGCAGGCTCCGGCCGAACTCGACCATCTTCTGCGTGTAGTCCTCGGTCCACTCCGCCCGCTGGGCGATGTCCGCGGTGGTGAGCCGGTCGAACCGGCGCGGATCGGCCAGCTGAGCGGCCGCGACCGCCTGGAACTCGACGGCCCGGTCGGCCGCCGCGCGGAACGCCAGGGCCAGCTCGGTGGAGCGGCTCAGCAACTCCTTCGGATCGTCCATCGACTCCAGGTCGAAGAAGTGCTCAGGATCGGCGACCGACGCCGACGGCTCGAAGAGCAGGGGCGCGGGGCGCAGCCGCTGCCGCTCGTTCCGCTCGGGTTGTGCCATGTGGTTGTTCCTCCTTCGGTGGGCCCGACGGCCACCCTCCATTGTCCAGCCCGCCGCAAGGGCGCCTACGGCCGCGTGCGCCGACCGGCTGCCGCGCCCCGAAGCGCCCCGAAGCGCCCCGAAGCGCTCCGACACGCTCCCGTCCTCAACGCCCCCATCGCACGCGGTGTTCCGCCAGGTGCGCCAGCACCCGGTGGTTCGCCTCCCAGCCGTCCGGGAACTTCACCGTGACGCCCAGCTGGACCGGCTCCGTCGACGGGTGCTCGTCCAGCAGCTCCGCGACGCCCGCGCGGCAGACCACGATGCAGGCGTGCCGGTGGCGGGAAGCCAGCACGCACAGCCGGCCCGTCTCCAGGTGGAACGCGGTGGCGTCGGGCCGCCCGGACAGCGGGTGCAGGACCACCGTCACATCGAACTCGCGGCCCTGGAGCCGGTTCGCGGTGTCCACCGCCACGCCCGTCACCCCCAGCTCCGCGAGCGCCGCCCGCACCGCCGCCGCCTGGTCGCGGTGGGCCGTGCCGACCGCGACCCGGTCCGCCGTCACCGGAGCCGGATCCGGGGAACGCTCACTGGTGGCCGCGCCGCCCCGGTCCAGCAGCCGGCGCACCACCGTGGCCACCGCCCGGACCGCCTCGGGGTCCGTGCGCGGGGTGTGCCGGGCGGGCAGCTCCAGCAGACCCCAGCCGGACTCCGCGGCCTCGTCCAGCACCCGGTCCGCCGCCGAGCCGTCGGACCCGACACCGAACGACAGCAGCCGGTCCCCGTGGTCCGTACCGCTGCGGAACGGGGTGTACGGGTAGAACGCGTCCGAGACCAGCCGCGCGGCCGACGCGGGCAGCCGCCAGGAGACCGGCAGCCGGCGCTGCGGCAGCTCCGGATTGTGCGCCAGCAGGGTGGTGACCGCGCTCGCCGACGGGTCGTAGCTCAGCCCCGCCCACTGGTCCGCGCCCACGATCGAGAACGGGTCCAGCTGGCCCGGATCGCCCACGAACAGGGCCCGTTCGAAGAGTCCGGCGACGGCCAGCAGCGCGTCCGAGCGCATCTGGTACGCCTCGTCGACGATCGCGTGCCCCCACGGCTCGACGTTCTTCACATGGGCCCACTTGGCCGCCGTCGAGATGACGATGTCGAGCCCGGCCAGATCCGCCGCCTTCGCCGACTTCCGTACGTTGGCCAGCCCGTCCAGCACCTTGTCGTACGGGTCGGAGTCACTGCTGTGCAACCGGCCGACCGGCAGCCCGGGGTCCTTCTCGGCCAGCCGGACCACCAGGTCGTCGACCTGGGCGTTCGTCTGCGCGACGACCATCAGCGGGCGCCCGGCCGCCGCCAGTTCGAGCGCGGCGCGGACCACCAGCGTCGACTTTCCGGCACCGGGCGGGGAGTCCACCACGATGCCGCGGGCCGTGC
The DNA here is from genome assembly GCF_007829885.1 of Streptomyces brevispora. NCBI lineage: Bacteria > Bacillati > Actinomycetota > Actinomycetes > Kitasatosporales > Streptomycetaceae > Streptomyces > Streptomyces brevispora. The sequence continues at coordinate 1,856,016 of NZ_VIWW01000001.1, read as the reverse complement.
CGTTCAGCGTGTCGTCCAGGATCTGGGCGGTGGCCCGGCCCGCCGCCGCCCCCGGGTCGAATCCGTCGGTCACAGCAGGTCCTCCGGGGTCACGGGGTCAGGGCTCTCGACAGCCGCACCGGAGCCCGGCGGACCGCCGTGCGTCCAGGGCGTCTCCTCCGGTTCCGGCAGCTTCGGGCCGCCGCGCTGGTCGTGCTCGAAGAGGGTCCAGGCGATCCGGTCACCGGGCTCCGGCACCGAACCCGGGGCCGGTTCCCTGCCGCGGCCCATCCGGTCGGTGATCCGCAGCACCAGAGCGGGCACGGCACCGTCCTCCACCGGCCCGTATCCGGCGAACTCGGCGGTCTGCGGCTTGCCGTCCAGCGAGCGGTACACCTTGACGCGGTCGGCCAGCTGCGGCCGCTCGTCGGTGCGGACGGAGACCAGCGGGCGCGGCGAGGGGCGCTTCGACTCGCTGTACGCCATCTCCACCCCCGTCACCTCCCCGAGGAACGCTTCGCCCGCCAGCCGGCGGCCCGCCAGCACCAGCGGATCGTCCAGCGCCTCCTGGGCCTCCAGCTGCGCCTGCGCGGTCTCCCGCGAGGCGAGCTTGCGGGCCGCCGTCACCGCGTCGTCCCGGCGGGGCTGCGGCGGCTCGCCGGACCGTACCCGGTCGCGGTGACCGGTGAACGACCAGCGGTCGCGCGTCCAGCGGTCCTCGGTCCTGGACCCCTCGGGCAGCTCCCGCAGCAGGTCCAGGCCCCGCCACACCGCGTCCCAGGTAGGCCGCAGCACACCCGCCAGCAGGGCCCTGATCTCCCGCTCGGCCGCGGACAGTTCGGCGAGCCGGGCATCGGCCGCCAGACCGTCCTCGGCGGCGGCGAACGAGGTGCGCGCACGGTCGAACTTCTCGATCGCGGGGGCCAGCAGCCGGTTGTCGAAGTCCGGGTCGGTGGCCGGTCCGGCGGGCGGACACAGCAGCTGACCCTCGCGGTCCCGGGCCAGCTCGGCGCGGAGCGCGGCCTCGGCCCCGGACTCCCCGGCCGGCGGGTCGATCCAGGCGAGGAGGGCGCCCAGATGCTGGTCCTCCAGGGTGGACTGGCCGGTCGCCCAGTGCCGGTTGAGCAGATCGGTGCCGGCCAGCAGCAGCGAGGAGCCCGGCACCCGGGCGCGCTCGCCGTAGTGCGTGAGCCAGCGGCCCAGCAGCGGCACCCGGGCCGGCGCCGGATACGGGGTGTCGGGGTCGTCCTCGGCGGTGCGCCGGAACCGCATGGAGCGGCCGAGCAGCCGGACGAACTCGATGCCCGCCCGGCTCGGCACGATCAGCTGCGCGGCGTCCGTGCACAGCTCGGTCTCGACCTTGATCTTCTTGCCGGTCGCCGGGTCGGTCTCGCTGCGCTCGGCGGGCTCGATCACATCCGCGTACGACTCGATGTGCGGCAGGACCGCCTCGGCCAGCTCCGCGAGGAACGCGAACCGCAGATCCCGGTCGCGCGGCTGCGCCACGACCAGCAGCCGGGGCGCGTCCCGGTCGGTGCCGACGAGGGCGCCGAGCGGGGCGCCCGCCTCGCCCGCGGTGGTGAGCGGCACGAGGACGAGCGGCCGGTCGGTGAGATGGCGGTGGCGGACCGTGGTCATCGGCTGCGCGCGGCCGCTCTCCACGGCCTCCAGCCTGGCCAGGGTGCTGATCAGCGACATACGGAGCCTCCGTCCAGCGCCTCGGCGCGCAGGGCCGCCGCTCGGCGCAGCGCGGCGACCGTCGGATCCGCCGGGTCGCCCTCCTTGCCCGCGGCCGCGGCCAGCACCGCGCCGACCGTGGTCAGCCCGCCGAGCTCGCCCCGCACGCTGCGCCCCAGCGCCTCCACCGCACCGGCCGCACGTGCCCTGCCCCGGCAGTGGAACGCGAGCTCGCAGGCGGCCAGGCACTCCGGTGCGTACGCCGCGGCGACCGACTCGACGGCTGTGTCCAGCTCCTCGGGGGAGCGCTCCGGGTCGAACGTGGTGCCCTCGGGCAGGGCCGCCGCGATGTCCTCGATCCGGGTCAGTCTGGTCAGCTGGCGCCGGGTGACCGCGCGCTGCTTGCGTACGTCGACGACGGACGCGGTCGGCAGGTTGGAGAAGTCCTTGGGGCAGACCAGCAGCACCCGGTGGCCGACCTGCGCCCCGTCGGTGGCCTCGGCGACCCGCTCCAGCGCCAGTACGTAGACCGCGGACTGGCGGGCGGCCCCGCCGACCTTCGCCGCGTCGGCGGAACCGTCGATCATGGGGAAGGACTTGATCTCGACGACGGTCCAGGTGCCGTCGGGGTGCACCACCACCGCGTCCGGCTCCAGATAGGCGGGTGAGCCCGCCACCTCCAGGGCCAGCATCGGGTGGTCCAGCAGCGCCCAGCCGCCCGCCCCGGTCGCCTCCCGCAGGGCCAGTGCGGTGCGCGCGGCGCGGCCCTGGGGGCCTGCTGCCGTCAGATCGGGCACCGCGACATCGCGGGGCGGCTCGCCGGGCCCGCCGAGCCGCTCGTGCAGCAGGCGCATCAGTTCCGTACCGCCGTCGGCCTTGACCTTGGCCTCGAAGGCGTTGCCCCGCATGAAGGCGAACTGGGACTGGCCGAAAGCGGCCGGTGAACCGAGTGCGGTGGCGAGGGCGGCCTTGTCGACGCCGGCCCCGTCGAGCAGGGCGCGTCGCTTGCAGCCGGGGTTGGCGGCGAGGGCGGCCAGTGCGCGGGCGTCCAGCGGGAGCGGTGTGACGGCCGGGCCCCTCAGCTCAGCGAGCCGCTGCCGCAGCGTCACCGCCGACGGCTCTTCCCGCGGAGGCGGTGGTGACGTCGGCCGGGGCAGGTGGACCGGCCGGTGCTGCGGCATCGGTGGGATCTGCGGAGGAGGTCCGCTGGCCGGGGATTCGCTCACCCGCGGAAGTCTTGCATCCGGCACTGACATCCGGGGACTCCATGGCCCCGGTCACCTGTACGAAGCGGGGCAGGACCGCGGCCCAAACCTGGTTGGCGAGCCGCGTCACGGGCCGGGCCAGCAGGGCGCCGACCCCCATGACCGCGGCGCCGGCGACCGCGTCGAGGAAGTAGTGGTTGGCCGTGCCCATCACCACGAAGAGGGTGATCAGCGGGTACGCGATACCGGCCGCGCGTATGAGGGGGTGCCGCCCGTGGCGCCATATGAGGATCCCGCACCACAGCGCCCAGCCGACGTGCAGACTCGGCATCGCCGCGTACTGGTTGGTCATCCCGCCCATCCCGCGCGGGGCGCTCGCCTCGGTGCCCCACCAGCCGTACGAGCTGTACTGCGCCATCGTGTCGACGAAACCGTGTCCGGCGGCCAGCAGCCGCGGCGGGCAGGTCGGCATCAGCGTGAAGCCGATCAGGCCGAGCATCGTGGAGGTCATCAGCCAGGTGCGGGCCCTGCGGTAGGCCTCCGAGTGCCTTCGGAACATCCATATGAGGACGGCCGGGGTGACCAGGTAGTGCAGCGACGCGTACGCGAAGTCGGCGGGTATCCCTATGGAGGAGTGCGCGGTCAGCAGCCGGTTGAGCGGGTGCTCGAAGTTGATGAAGAGAGCCTGTTCCAGGTGCAGGATGCTCAGTCCGTGGTCGACGGCCGTCGACACGTCGCCGCGTACCAGCAGTCTGCCGCCCGAGTACGCCGCGTATACCAGGGCGAGCAGCGGCAGCTCGGTCCACCAGCGGGGCCGGGGGCGCGGCGCGGGCGCGGTGGTGGCATGCGGCATCCGGAAGTTCTCCATCATGTGTTCATGCGGCCGACGGCGGGCGTTCAACCGTACGGTGCGGGTCGGCCGCGATTCCCCCGGGGGTGCCCTTTCGGCACCCCTCAGCTGCTCTGATTTGTCTGCGATGAAGGGGACGCCCGTGCGGCCCCCCAGGTTGCCTCACCGCTGTGTGCGCGATGATGGAAATCCGGACGATCCGTTCCCACCGTTCCCCCTGGTGCGGCGGACGGTGCCGTCCCCGTCGATGTCCAAGATCTCAGGTCCAAGGTCAGAGGTCTCAGTTTCAGGGAGAGCCGTCACATGGCACCGCGAATCCTGCTTGCCCGGCACGGCCAGACGGAGTGGTCCGTCAACGGCAATCACACCGGCAGGACGGACATCCCGCTGCTCGACACCGGGCGCGCGGGGGCCAAGCTGCTGGGCGAGCGGCTGCACCGGGGGCCGTGGGCGGACCTGCCCGGCCTGGAGGTCCGCACCAGCCCGCTCGTACGGGCCGCCGAGACGTGCGAGCTCGCGGGGTTCGGCGACCGGGCCGAGCGGTGGGACGCGCTGATGGAGTGGGACTACGGGGCGTACGAGGGGATGACTCCGGCCGAGATCAAGGCGATCCGCCCGGACTGGTTCATCTGGCGCGACGGGGTGCCGGACGGGGAGACCCCGGCCGAGCTGTCGGCCCGCGCCGACGAGATCGTCGAGTGGGCCCGCTCGGCCGACCGCGACGTCCTGGTCTTCGCCCACGGCCACATCCTGCGGGCACTGGGGGCGCGGTGGCTGGGCGAGGACGTGTCGTTCGCTGCGCGCATCCGGCTGGACCCGACGTCGCTGTCGGTGCTGGGGTGGGCGTACGGGGCGCCGGCCCTGGAACGCTGGAACGACACGGGGCACCTGGAGCAGTAGCCGCCGGGGGGCGGGGCGCCCCCCAACCGTCCGGGACGCCCACCCTGGTCCGGTCCCGGGCACTTCAGGCCGTCCGGCGTTTGAGGACGGAACCCCGCGCCCCGGTGCGGGTCACGTCAGGCCGGACGGACCGGTAAGCGTGCCCGGCTCCCGGGCGTGGCCCCTACGCCTTCGTACCGGCCGACGCGTGCCGGTCGAGGAAGTCCGTGATCTCGACCGACCCCCGGCCCAGCGGCCTCAGCACCGCCACCGCCCCCGCCAGCATCGTCCTGATCCGCGAGGACCGGACCTGGTCCAGCAGGTCCAGCACCTGGTGGCCGGTGGCCGCCGCCTCCTCCGCGAGGCCCGCCCATGCCAGGTCCGTGGTCAGCTCGGCGCGGTACAGCGCCAGGTTCCGGGTGAAGTGCGGGTCCTGCAGCCGCGTCGCGTGCCGTGCGTGCCGTGCCGCCCGCGACCACTCGCCCAGGGCCGACCAGCACTGCGCCTCCAGTATTTCCAGCTCCGCCTCCCGGAAGAAGCTCATCCACTCCGGGTCCGCCGCGGACGGCCCCCGCCCGAACGCGGTGTGCGCCCGGCCGAGCGCCCGCTCACAGCCGGTACGGTCGCCGAGCCCCGCCCGGCCCCCCGCCTCCCGCAGGGCGAGCAGCGCCATCAGCCGCGGTGAGCCCAGCGGCTGCGCGGCCCGCTGCCCCGCCTCCGCGGCGCGCACGGACTCGCGGGAGCGTCCGGTGTCCCGGGCCAGGAACGACGCGTTGCAGAACGCGTGCGCCTCCAGCGCCCGGTCCCCGGTCACCCGCGCCGTGGCCAGCGCCTCCGCGTAGTGCGAGCGGGCGTCCTCCAGCCGGCCCGAGTCGTGGGCCAGCCAGCCCACCGAGATGGCCAGCTCACCGGCCCCGGCGTGCAGCCGGTCCGCCGTGGCGTGCCGGGTGGAGGTCCCGGAGTCGAGCAGCGCGTACGCCGCCCGCAGCGGCTGCGAGGCCCGCCGGTACAGGCCGTCGCCGCCGTGCCGGTCGTCCAGCAGACGGATCTGCCGCACCGCCTTCTCGACGGCGCTCACCTCCGCCTCGCCGACCCGGCGCTGCGCGGGCAGGGAGACGGCGGCGGCCATGCCACCGAGGCTCAGGCCAAGGGACGCGGCCGCCATCGTGGTGGAGCCGCTCGTCATGAATACGCGACGCAGCACGTCGCACTCCTCGTCGGTGTCGCTGCCGAGCAGCGGGGAAGTCGGGGGCGAAGGGGCTGAAGATTCCGAAGGGGCTGAAGGGGCTGAAACGGTCGAAGAGGTCGTCACGGGTGAAGAGGAGTCCGCCGCGGACCGGGCCCCCCGGCCGCGTACCGATTCGCGCGGCGAGAAGCCCAGATCCGCCAGGCCCGCCCCGGGGAACATGTGCAGGAAGACCCGCTCGTACGCGTAGTTCGGGCAGCGGATCTCGCCCGACTCCACGCGTCCGATGTACCGGGCGTCGCACGCGACCTGCTCGCCGATCTCGCGGGCGGACCTGCGTACCGCGGCAGCGAACTCCCCGGCGGAGCGCTGTCCGCGCAGCCGTCGGAAGGCAAGGTTGGGAACTGTCCGTGTCGACACCATTGCGGGACCCTCTCCGGTGCGAGCCGGACGCCTGTTTCCCGTGTCCCGGCGGAGCAAGAACGTACCCGCTGTGACAAGTCGCACACGCTGCGATTACTGACAAATCGGATATCTCTCCCACGATCCGCCATGAACTGCCACCCTTTGCGGCGGTGTGGGGCCGTAGCCCTTGACGCGGTCGGCGCGTTGGTCCATGCGGAGACGGAGTCCGGCTCCGCCCGGCGATGAGAGGAGGGGTCCCTTGTTGCATCTCGACATGGCGACCGGCTCGCGGACGACCGCGAAGACGACCGCGAAGACCACGGCGACCGCGAAGACGGCGGCGACGACCGCGGCGACGGCCGGTCCCATGGCAACCACCGAGGGGTCCCGGGTGCCGGGCCCGCCCCCCGGCGCCGAGCCCTGCGACCTGGTGACCGTCCCCGCCCGTCAGGGACTGGAGGCGGTGGACATCCTGCGCCGCGGCGCCGACCAGGAAGCCGTCGGCCGGGTCCTCCACGACGGCGCCTGCGCCACCCTCGGCTTCCTGGTGCCGCCCGGCACCGCCGAGGCCTGGGACGTACCGGGCAGCGCCTGTACGCGGACCGACGGCCGCGGACTGCGCATCCCCGCCGAGCCGCCCGTCTCCGGCAGCGGCTGGCTGCTGCCGCCCGGCGACGACACCTCGGTCACCGACCCGGCCGTGCTGCGGGCCGCGCTCGACCAGGCCGCCCGGCTGATCGAGGCGGCCGACAACTGCTGCTGAGCCCATAATGGCCAAAGGGCGGGCGAGCGGACCCGCCCGTCACGGCCGGTCCCCGACCGGTCCCGGCCCCGATGAGCAGTGAGCAGGTACGAGCAGCAGTGGCACGTCGAGGAGCGGCCGGCGGAGCGGGCGACCGCAAGCAGCGCGCGGACCGCAGGACCGACCGCAAGGCGGCACGCGGCTCCGAGGGCCCCGGCGGCAACGTCTGCGAGCCGGTGGACGGCGGCCAGGCCGAGCTGGTGCCCGACCGGGAGCGCCGCCGCGCCTGGACGCTGACCATCGACGGCGCACCGCAGTCCCATGTGGACCTCGACGACCCGGCCTACCTCTCCTTCGAGTACCAGCGTCGGATCGGCCACATCGCGGACCTGGCCGCGCCCGCCGGGCAGCCGCTGCACGTCGTGCACCTGGGCGGCGGGGCCTTCACACTCGCCCGCTACATCGCCGCGACCCGCCCCCGCTCCACCCAGCAGATCGTCGAGGTGGACGCGGCCCTCGTCCAACTGGTGCGCCGGGAACTGCCGCTGGACCCGCAGGCCAGGATCAGGGTGCGCGCCACCGACGCCCGCGCCGGACTCGGGAAGATCCAGGACGGCTGGGCGGACCTGATCATCGCCGACGTCTTCAGCGGCGCCCGCACCCCCGCCCACCTCACCAGCACCGAGTTCCTCGCCGAGGTGCGCCGGGTCCTGAAACCCGGCGGGAGTTACGTGGCCAACCTGGCCGACGGGCCCCCGCTGGCCCATCTGCGCGGTCAGATCGCCACCGCCGCCACCGTCTTCCCCGAACTCGCGCTCGCCGCCGACCCGACCGTGTTCCGCGGCCGCCGCTTCGGCAACGCCGTGCTGCTCGCCTCGGACGTGACGCCGAAGATCGCGGAGCTGACCCGCCGGGTGGCGACCGATCCGCACCCGGGGCGCGTCGAACACGGGCGGGCGCTCGCCGACTTCACCGGCGGCGCGGCCGCGGTGCACGACTCCGACGCCCGGCCGTCACCACCGCCGCCCGCCTCCGCCTTCGACTGAAGCGCCCCCCGCCTTCGGCTGAAGGGCACCCGTCGCACGCTCACTTCACGATCTCGACCTGCGGCGGATGGTCGTTCCAGGTGCAGAACACCGAGACCGTGGTGCCGTCGTCCTGGGCGAAGTTGACCCGGATCCAGGTCGTGTTCGTCCAGACCCGCATCGACCAGCCCGGCTCCGGGGTCGCCGACACCAGCTTCGCGCTGTCCGCGCCCAGTTCGAAGACGACCCGGCCGCCGTCTGTCGAGTAGCTCTTCGCCGTGCCCGCGGGAGTGGCCACGGGCACGGGCCGCGGAGCACTCGCCGCGCCGCGCGGCCGCGCGGGGGACGTGCTCACGGACGGCTTCGGACCGGTACGCGGCGGGCTGCCGGGAGGCGACGAGGACGAGGACGGTTCGGGGCGGTGCGTCGAGGACGACAGCGCCTCCGTGGTCGCCCGGTCGCCCCGGGCGCTCGCGGAGATCGGCACCGCGCGCGGCGGGTCGTACGCCGTCCCCGCCATCACGGCGCGCACACCCCACCACGACAGCGTGACCGCGGCGCCGGTGGCGAGCGACCACGCGAGCGCGTGTACGAGCCCTCGTTGCATCCGGCACATCCTGCACCACCTGCCCCCACCACGTCCCACTACCGCCACCGGGCGGACCGCGGCATGCCGGATGGCGTACGGTGCCGCCCATGCCAAGTGTGCTCGTGGTCGAGGACGACCAGTTCGTACGTTCCGCCCTCATCCGGCACCTGACCGAGGCCTCCCACACGGTACGGAGTGTCGGCACCGCCCTCGAAGCGCTGCGCGAGGTCGCCCACTTCCGGTTCGACGTGGTCATCCTCGATCTCGGACTGCCCGATCTCGACGGGTCGGAGGCGCTGAAGATGCTGCGCGGCATCACCGACGTGCCCGTCATCATCGCGACCGCCCGCGACGACGAGAGCGAGATCGTCCGGCTGCTCAACGACGGCGCGGACGACTACCTGACCAAGCCGTTCTCCGTGGAACACCTCGCCGCGCGGATGGCCGCCGTACTGCGCCGCTCATGCGCCGCGGAGGGCCGGGCGAAGTCCCCGAGCGTCATCCAGGTCGGCGGGCTCTCCATAGACCCGCTGCGGCGCCAGGCCGAACTCGACGGCACGGAACTCGATCTGACCCGGCGGGAGTTCGACCTGCTGACCTTCCTGGCCGGCCGGCCGGGCGTCGTCGTCCCGCGCAAGGAACTCCTCGCCGAGGTCTGGCAGCAGTCGTACGGGGACGACCAGACCATCGACGTCCATCTCTCCTGGCTCCGGCGGAAACTCGGCGAAACGGCCGCCCGGCCCCGCTATCTGCACACCCTGCGCGGCGTCGGCGTGAAACTGCAGCCGCCCGCCGCGCCCCCGGAGCAGCCCGCGTGAGATGGGCGCTGGTCAAGGTCTGCCTGGCCGTCACAGCGATGGTCGTGGTCGCCTTCGCCGTACCCCTCGGTCTCGTCATCAAGGAGATGGCCCGCGACCGGGCCTTCTCCGACGCCGAACGGCAGGCCGCGATGATCGGCCCCACCCTCTCCATCACCACCGACCGCGCCGAACTCGAGACGGCCGTGCTCACCACCGAACCCGGGGCCGCCGGCTGGATGGCCGTCCACGTACCCGCCTCCGGCGAGGCCGACAGCCAGGCGGTGGAGATCGGCAGCCGCCGTGCCACCCGCAAGGACCTGGAGACCGTACGGGAGTCGGGGCGCGCCTCCATCACCGAGGTGACCGGCGGCTCCGCGCTGCTCCAGCCCACCGCGCTCGGCTCCGGGGGCATCGCCGTCGTCGAGGTGTTCGTGCCCGAGGACGAGGTCTCCAACGGCGTCGCCACCGCCTGGCTGGTGCTGGCCGGAGTCGGCATCGCGCTGATCGTGGGTTCGGTCGCCGTGGCCGACCGGCTCGGCGTACGCATGGTGGAGCCGGCCCGGCGTCTCGCAGGGGCCGCGCACGACCTGGGGGAGGGGCGGCTCGGCACCCGGGTGCCGGAGGAGGGGCCGACCGAACTGCGCTCCGCGGCCGTCGCGTTCAACTCCATGGCCGACCAGGTCGTCCAACTCCTCGCCAACGAACGGGAGCTGGCCGCCGACCTCTCGCACCGGCTGCGCACCCCGCTCACCGTGCTCCGGCTGAACGCCGCCTCGCTCGGCGAGGGCCCGGCGGCCGAGCAGACCCGGGCAGCCGTCGAGCAGTTGGAGCGCGAGGTCGACACGATCATCAGGACCGCCCGGGAGCAGCGCCCGCAGACCCAGGGGCAGGGCAGCGGGCCGGGAGCCGGCTGCGACGCCTCCGAGGTGATCCGCGAACGCATGGACTTCTGGTCGGCGCTGGCCGAGGACGAGGGCCGCGAGGTGCGCCTCGCCGGAGTGGACCGTACGGTACGCATCCCGGTGGCCCGCCCCGAACTGGCCGCGGCACTCGACGCGTTGCTCGGCAACGTCTTCCGGCACACCCCCGAGGGCACCGCCTTCGCCGTGGACGTGCACCACAGCGGCGACGCGGTGATCGTGCTGGTCTCGGACGCGGGCGGCGGCATCGCGGACCCCAGGGCCGCGCTGGCGCGCGGCGGCAGCGGTCGCGGCGCCGCGAAGGGCGCGGTGGGCTCGACCGGACTGGGCCTCGACATCGTCCGCCGGGTCGCGGAGTCCACCGGCGGCGATGTGCGGATCGGGCGCTCGGTGCTCGGCGGCACGGAGGTGCGCATCTGGATCGGGCTCGACGGGCAGCGGCCGCAGAGGCGCGGGCACCGGGTCGGGCGGCAGCGACGCGGGGTGGCCCGCCGAAGCGCGAGGCTCCGATTCCGCTCCGGAGCGGGCCCGAACCTTTAGGCCGACCGATGCGCTCCTTAAGCCCACCCTAAGAACACCGACGAACGCCCCAACTGCGGTATTTGCCGGGTTCGGTGTCGCTAGCGTGCTCTCGTATCCCCACTTCCGTATGACGAGGCAGGAACGCGATGGGCATCAGCACGCACCGGCGCAGGGCGAGCACCAGGACCAAGGCGATCGGCGCGGTCGTGGCCGCCGCCGTGATCGGCGGTACGGTCTTCGCCCTCACCGGAACGGCCCAGGCGTCGGCGGTCGGCGCCGCCTACACCAGGACCAGCGGCTGGACGAGCGGCTACACCGGGCAGTACGTCGTCACCAACGACACCGACCGGGCGAAGTCCGGCTGGACACTGGAGTTCGACCTGCCGGCGGGCACGAGGCTGAGCTCCCTGTGGAACGGCGAGCACACGGTCAGCGGCAGCCACGTCACCGTCAGGCCGGCGAGCTGGGACAGGGAACTGGCCCCCGGCAAGTCCGTCACCATCGGCTTCGTCACCGCCTCGGACGGCCAGGCCGCCGACCCCACCGGCTGCCTCATCGACGACGCCAAGTGCTCCGTCGACACGGGCGCCACCCCGGAGCCCAGCGGCCGCCCCACCGAGACCGCGCCCCCCACCGCCTCGGCCACCCCCACGGCCCCGCCGTCCGGGACCGCGACACCGACCCCCACGCCGGCCCCCACCAAGACCGGCGGCGGCAGCGCGAGCGGGGCGGGCTTCGCCCCGTACGTCGACACCTCGCTCTACCCCGCCTTCGACCTGGCCGGCACCGCCACCAGGACCGGCGTCAAGCAGTTCAACCTCGCCTTCATCACCTCCGGCGGCAGCTGCGCCCCGCTCTGGGGCGGTGTCACCGGCCTCGGTGACGACCACGTCGCCTCCCAGATCGGCGGACTGCGCGCGGCGGGCGGCGACGTCCGGGTCTCCTTCGGCGGCGCGTCCGGCTCCGAACTGGCACTGAACTGCGCCTCGGCCGCCGACCTGGCCGCGGCCTACGGCAAGGTCGTGGACACGTACAAGCTGACCAAGGTCGACTTCGACATCGAGGGCGGCGCGCTGCCCGACACCGCGGCCAACTCCCGCCGCTCCCAGGCCATCGCCCAGCTTCAGAAGTCCCACCCCGGCCTGGACGTCTCCTTCACCCTGCCGGTGATGCCCGAGGGGCTGACCCAGCCCGGCGTCGACCTGATCGCCGACGCCAGGAAGAACGGCGTGGACGTCGGGGCGGTCAACATCATGGCGATGGACTACGGCGCCTCGTACGGCGGCGACATGGGCACGTACGCGATCCAGGCGGCCACCGCCACGCAGGCCCAGATCAAGGGCGTGCTCGGGCTCTCCGAGGCGGCCGCGTGGAAGGCCGTCGCGGTCACTCCGATGATCGGCGTGAACGACGTCAGCACCGAGATCTTCAAGGTCGAGGACGCCACGCAACTGGTCGAGTTCGCCCGGACGAAGGGTCTCGGGTGGCTCGCGATGTGGTCGGGCACGCGGGACAAGGAGTGCGCGGGCGGCGCGAAGCCGAGCGCGGACGCGTCGTGCAGCTCGATCGCCCAGGAGCCGCTCGCCTTCACCAAGGCGTTCGGCGCCTACAAGTAGCCACCACCCCCGCCGCATCCCGGCCGGTCCCCACCCCCCCACCACCGGCCGGGATGCGCCCCCCTTTTTCTCCGACGGTCGAGGACGAGGGGCGCGGCCGAACCCCCGGCAGCAGCCCTGTGGCCGGGCCCTTCGTCCAGCAGCCCTCACGCGCCCGGTTCACCGCGGACAGCACCGCCGCCACCGACGCCGCGAGGGCGGACGCGTCCTGGCCCGCCCCCCAGCGCACCTCGTCCCCCCCACATCCGCCGGATCGATCGGCAGATACGGCACCGACCACCGGTCGGAACCGCTGCTCGTGTGGTGCGCGAAGCCCTTGCTGACCTTCGGCGAGTTCGCCCCCGCGCTGCGGCAGGCGCTCATCGACCTGGTGGAGCTGACCGGCCTGCGCCGCGACGACCCGCACCACGGCGAAGCGGCACACCGGGCACTGGTCACGGCGGTCGTCGCGGGCGACGTGGAGTCGGCGGGCCGGGCCGCCCAGTCGGAGCTCGAACAGACGCTGACCCGGCTGCGCGCGGCCTGAGCCCATCCGGGCATGGCCGGACGGGCCGGGCGGGACGGGTCGGGCGGGACGGGTCGGGCGGGGCCGGGAGGCGTGCGGTCCGACCCGTCCGCGTACCGGCCGGCTCCGGCCGCGCGCGACCTGGCGGCAACGCAGGTGCTGCCGCCGCACGTTCCGGCGGTGCTACGAGTGCTCGCCGCATGTTCCAACGGTGGTACGTGCCCGCCGCACGTTCCAGCGGCGCTACAAGTGCTGCCCGCACCTTCCGGCGGCAAGATCCACACCCTCGGCTTCGGGGAAAGAACGCGGGAGCGCTCCCCGACACCCCTGTAGCGCGATCTCCCGTTCACCTTCCGGCGGGCCGGCCCGAGCGAATCGGGCCTGACAGGGTGTGTTTCGGGGGGTCGGCGGAAATCCGGCGAGATCATCGTGGCACGCGTGCGCCGACGCCGGAATCCCGACCCAACAAGCCTTTCACCTGCGGATATTCGGGAACGAAAGATTCCGCATCCCCTGCCCGCGCGCTTTGGCAAGCCTTTGGCCGGACACGGTCTCGTGACTTGCAGGACACGCTCGCGCAACGGAAGCGTCTTCAACTCTTGACACCCACCCCTTCCAGGCAGGAACCTTCCGACATCGACGCATGGGAGCGCTCCCACATCGCAGGAGGATTTCTCGTGCGAACGGCACTGCCCGTGTCCTCCCCCCTGAACCACCCGGCACCCGCACCCACCAGCGCGAATGCCACGCAGTCAGAACGCCAGTCCCACCCTGGAACAAGGAGTAGTGGAATGCGTATCACCCGCACCGTCGCCGGCCGAAGCCGCAGAGCCGCGGTTCTGGTCACCACGGGCCTGACAGCCTCGGCCCTGCTGCTGACCGGCTGCAGCAGCGACTCGGACTCATCGGACACGAGCTCCGATGCGAACGGGAAGATCACGCTGACCGTCGCCGACTTCGGGCAGTTCGGCTACAAGGAAGCCGGCCTCTTCGCCAAGTACCACGAGCTGAACCCCAACATCACGGTCAAGGAAGACACCACCGCCGAAGAGAAGAACTACTACCCGAAGCTGCTCCAGCAGCTGAGCGCGGGCAGCGGACTGGCGGACGTCCAGGGCCTCGAGGTCGGCCGCATCAAGGAGCTCGCCGACACCAAGGCGGACCAGTTCGCCGACCTCAGCAAGGTGATCGACGTCAACGAGTGGGTGTCCTGGAAGGAGAAGCAGGCCACCACCAAGGACGGCAAGGTCATCGGCGCGGGTACCGACATCGGCCCGATGTCGCTCTGCTACAACACCGAGCTGTTCAAGAAGGCCGGCCTGCCGACCGACCGCAAGGAGGTCGCCGCCAAGATCGCCGGGGGCTGGGAGGACTACCTCAAGCTCGGTGAGGAGTACAAGAAGAAGGCGCCCGCGGGCACGTACTTCATGGACTCCGCGAGCGCCATGTACAACGCCGTGGTCAGCTCGAACGCGAAGCAGTACTACGACGAGAGCGGCCAGCCGATCTACAAGGACAGCCCCAGCGTCAAGCAGGGCTGGGACCTGTCGGCCGAGGCCGCGGACAAGAAGCTGACCCAGGGCCTCGCCCAGTTCGGCGACCCGTGGAAGGCCGCGCTGCGCAAGAGCACCATGGCCACCGTGGCCTGCCCCGCCTGGATGGCCGGCCAGATCTCGATCGCCGCCGGTGACGCCAACAAGGGCAAGTGGGACATCACCACCGCCCCCGGCGCGACCGCGGCCAACTGGGGCGGCTCCTTCCTCGGTGTGCCGACGGCCGGCAAGCACGTCGCCGAGGCCAGCAAGCTCGTCAAGTGGCTGACCGCCCCCGAGCAGCAGGCCGCCGTCTTCAAGGCGATCGGCAGCTTCCCGTCCAACAAGGGCGCGTACGAGCTGCCCGACGTGAAGAACGCGAAGCTCGCGTACTTCAACGACGCCCCGATCGGCCAGATCTACGCCGACGAGGCCAAGTCCATCCCCGAGACCGTTCTCGGCCCGAAGGACGCTGTCATCAAGGACACCATCTCCACCCAGATCAACAACATGGAGCAGCGCGGCACCAGCCCCGACAAGGCGTGGAAGGCGGCGACGGAGGCGATCGACAAGGCGATCGGCTGACGTTCGCAGCAGCGGGCGGCCCCCGGGCCGCCCGCACCTGCGTTGTCCCCATCCCGCGTCGGCGCGGCCCGTCTCCCGGCGGGCTTGCACGGGGCGACCGGGCAGTTACCCGGCCGCCCCGCGGAAGCCCACCGCGGACAGCGCCGCCCGTACCCGGGTATCCAAGCAATCCAGGGAAGGACTCCCGCCCGTGGCCACCTCGACTCCCACCCGGGATGCACACACCCCGCCGCCCCGCGGCTCCCAGCGGAAACCGGTGAACGCCCATCGGCAGATGTGGCGGAGCCGTATCTGGCGCTTCGACGACAAGGCGTCGCCGTACGCCTACATAGCCCCGTTCTTCCTCGTCTTCGGCGCCTTCGGGCTCTATCCGCTGATCTACACCGGCTGGATCGCCCTGCACCGGGTGGAGATGACCGGCCTGGACCGGATGGAGTGGGTCGGCTGGGCCAACTTCGACAGGATCCTGCACGACGCGGAGTTCTGGACCGCCGTCAGCAACACCTTCCTGATCGGTGTCATGTCGACGGTCCCGCAGCTGCTGGTCGCGCTCGGCCTGGCCCATCTGCTGAACTACAAGCTGCGTGCCAGCACCTTCTGGCGGACGATCATCCTCACGCCGTACGCCACCTCGGTGGCCTCCGCGGCCCTCGTCTTCGCCCTGGTCTTCCGGGCCGACGGCGGTCTGCTGAACTGGGTGCTGCACTTCGTCGGCCTCGGTGACACCAACTGGGCCAACGGGCACTGGACGTCCAAGATCGCCATCTCGGTCATCGTGATCTGGCGCTGGACCGGCTACAACACCCTGATCTACCTGGCGGCCATGCAGGCCGTGCCGACCGATCTGTACGAGGCCGCCTCGCTCGACGGAGCCTCGCGCTGGCAGCAGTTCCGCAAGGTGACCATCCCCTCGCTGCGGCCCACGATCCTCTTCACGATCGTCATCTCGACCATCGGCTCCATGCAGCTGTTCGGTGAACCCCTGCTCCTGGAGGGCGGCACCCTCGGAGCGATCGGCGGAAACGAGCATCAGTACGAGACCCTCAGCGTCTACCTCTACAACTACGGCTGGAACCTGGGGCATCTCGGTCCGGCCGCCGCAGTGGCCTGGGCGATGCTCGCCCTCCTGCTGATCATCGCCGCGGTCAACTGGCTCTTCGGCCGCTTCGTACGCAAATCCGCGGTCTGACCGGGAGCGAATTCCATGACCATGACCAGTCCCGCCAAAGTTCCGGAGCTCGCCCTCCCGGCACGTACCCCACACCGCGCGCCGAAGCGCGCGAGCCGCTTCAAGCCCGGTGCGGGCAAGCAGCTGCAGGGCGGTCCGTTCGCCTACATCGCGCTGGCCGTCGTAGGCATCGGCTCACTGTTGCCGCTGTACTGGACCCTGGTGGCCGCGTCCCACACCCAGGACGAAGTGCTGGCCAGCACCCCGCCGTTCCTGCCCGGCGGACGGCTGATGCACAACCTCGACGCCGCCTGGACCCAGGCCCATCTGGGCAAGGCGATCGTCAACAGCTTCATCGTGTCCTCCTGCATCACGGTGGCGACGCTCTTCTTCTGCACCCTGGCCGGCTACGCCTTCGCCAAGATGCGGTTCCGCGGCCGCGGTGCGCTGATGACCGGAGTCATCGCGACCCTGACCATTCCGCCGCAGCTCAGCGTGGTCCCGCTGTTCATGCTGATGTCCGACCTCGGCTGGAGCGGAAGCCTGGAGTCGGTGATCTTCCCGACCCTGGTGAGCGCGTTCGGCGTGTTCTTCATGCGGCAGTACCTGAGCGAGGCGCTCCCGTACGAGCTGATCGAGGCCGCCAAGATCGACGGCGCGAACAACTTCCGCGTCGTGCTGAGCATCGTGCTCCCGGTGGCCCGCCCCGCGATGATGGTGCTCGGCATGCTGACCTTCGTCCAGGCGTGGAACGACTTCTTCTGGCCCTACCTCGCACTGAACCAGCAGAACCCCACGCTCCAGGTGGCCCTCGGCCAGTTGAGCGCCTCCTACACCCCCGACCAGAGCATCGTGATGGCCGGCGCGCTGATCAGCACGCTGCCGCTGCTCGTGGTGTTCGTGATCTTCGGTAAGCGGATCGTCGGCGGGATCATGTCCGGCGCCGTCAAGGGCTGACACCTCTCGTCAACCACCGCTGTCCGGACCCCCGTACGGCCCGTACCTGACCGCGGGCCGTGCGGGTTCCGGAGTTCCATCCGTCCCTGCCCCTGTCCGTCCACTCCTGGGAGCGCTCCCGCATGACTGCTGTACGACCCGACATCGCCCCGAAGCAGGCGCCCGAGGCAACGAGATTTCCGACAGGCTTCGTCTGGGGGGCGGCGACCGCCGCCTACCAGGTCGAGGGTGCCGCAGCCGAGGACGGCCGCACACCCTCCATCTGGGACACCTTCAGCCGCACGCCGGGCAAGGTCCGCAACGGTGACACCGGAGACGTCGCCGCCGATCACTACCACCTGTACCGCGACGACGTAGCGCTGATGAAGCGGCTGGGGCTGAAGGCGTACCGTTTCTCCATCTCCTGGTCCCGGGTGCAGCCCACCGGGCGCGGCCCCGCGGTCGAACGCGGTCTGGACTTCTACCGCAAGCTCGTCGACGAGCTGCTCGAAGCCGGCATCACCCCGGTCGCCACCCTCTACCACTGGGACCTGCCCCAGGAACTGGAGGACGCCGGCGGCTGGCCGCAGCGGGTGACCGCGGACCGGTTCGCCGACTACGCCGCGATCATGGCAGGCGCCCTCGGCGACCGCGTCGGGACGTGGACCACCCTCAACGAGCCGTGGTGCTCGGCCTTCCTCGGATACGGCTCCGGAGTGCACGCCCCCGGCCGTACCGAGCCCGGCTCCGCCCTTCGGGCGGCCCATCACCTCAACCTCGCCCATGGCCGGGCGATCGAGGTCCTGCGCGGTCAACTCCCCGCTACCGCGCAGACCTCGGTCACCCTCAACCTCCACCAGGTCCGCCCGCTCACCACGAGCGCGGCCGACGCCGACGCCGCCCGCCGGATCGACGGGGTGGGCAACCGGATCTTCACCGGCCCGATGCTGCGCGGCGAGTACCCGGAGGACCTGATCGCCGACACCGGGCACCTGGTGGACTGGTCGAAGCTGGTACAGGACGGCGACCTGGCCGCCATCTCCCGCCCGATCGACGTCCTCGGGGTCAACTACTACACGCCGACGCTGGTCTCCACCCCGGAGAAGGGCGCGGGCAGCAGCCGCGACGACGGTCACGGCGCCAGCGACTACTCCCCGTGGCCCGGCTCCGAGCATGTCGCCTTCCACCTCGCGGAGGGCAAGCAGCGCACCGCGATGAACTGGTCGATCGACCCGGACGGGCTGTACAACCTGCTCATGGACACCAGTCGGGACCACCCGCAGGTGCCGCTGATGGTCACCGAGAACGGTGCGGCCTTCGACGACTACGTCTCGCCCGAGGGCCGGGTGGAGGACCCCGAGCGGATCGCCTACCTGCACGGGCACCTCGACGCCGTACAGCGAGCGATGGCCGACGGCGCCGACGTCCGGGGCTACTTCCTGTGGTCGCTGATGGACAACTTCGAGTGGGGGTACGGCTATTCGAAGCGCTTCGGTGCCGTGTACGTCGACTACGCCTCCCAGCGCCGCATTCCCAAGGCGAGCGCCCACTGGTACGCGGACGTGATCCGCCGGCACGGCCTGCCGGAGACCGGCCCGTCCTGACGTGAGGCCGGTCAACCCCAGCCGGACCGGCTGGGGTTGACCGGACGCACCTGACCCGGCACCACCTCCTGAGACCCGGCCCCGCGCCGGGTCTCAGGCATGTCCGGACGCCGGTGGCGCGGGGCCGCACCCCGGCCCGGGCGAGCCGCTTGACCACGCGCGTAGAGTGGGAGCGCTCCCATGATGGGGGCGGGGGAGCGGCCGACCGGTCCCGTCGAGTGTCAAGGGATCCAACGCCAGGACTTGGTTTGGTTATCCGACTGTGAGAAATTGACCGCGAACGGGAGGCAGCCATGACGGCAGCGCGAGTACGGAGCGGGGGCCGGCCCACGCTGGAGGAGGTCGCGGCGCGGGCGGGGGTGGGTCGCGGCACGGCCTCACGGGTCATCAACGGATCGCCGCGGGTCAGCGCGCACACCCGGGAGGCGGTGGAGGCGGCCGTCGCCGAACTCGGCTACGTACCCAACCGCGCGGCCCGCGCCCTGGCCGGGAACCGTACGGACGCCATCGCGCTCGTGGTGCCGGAGCCGGAGAGCCGCTTCTTCGCGGAGCCGTACTTCTCCGACATCGTCCGCGGGGTCGGCGCGGCCCTGGCCGACACCGAGATGCAGCTGCTGCTCACCCTCGTCGGCAGCGACCGCGAACGGCGCAGGCTGGCCCAGTACCTGACCGCGCACCGCGTGGACGGCGTCCTGCTGGTCTCGGTGCACGCGGACGACCCGCTGCCGGACCTGCTGGAGCAGCTGGGCATGCCCGCCGTCATGAACGGCCGCAGGTCCGCCACCGAGCCGCTGCCCTCGGTCGACTCCGACAACTTCGAGGGCGCCCGCGGCGCCGTGGAGCACCTGGTCTCCCGGGGCCGCCGCTCCATCGCCACCATTACCGGCCGGCTGGACGTCTACGCCTCCCAGCGGCGCCTGGACGGGTATCGCAAGGCGGTCTCCGAGGCCGGACTCGAACCGGACGAGCGGCTGATCGCCCCCGCCGACTTCTCCGAGGAGGGCGGCGTACGGGCCATGCGCGAGCTGCTCGCCCGCCGCCCGGACGTGGACGCGGTCTTCGCCGCGTCCGACCTGATGGCCGCAGGCGCCCGCCAGGTGCTGCGCGAGGCCGGCCGGCGCATCCCGGACGACGTGGCCCTCATCGGCTTCGACGACTCGGCCGTGGCCCGCCACATGGACCCCGCGCTGACGAGTGTGCGGCAGCCGATCGAGGAGATGGGGCGCGCGATGACCCGGGTGCTCCTCGACCTGATCGCGGGCGAGAACGCCGAGCGGTCGCAGATCGTGCTCCCGACGGAACTGATCGTCCGCGACTCGTCGTGACGAGCGTCACGCCGCGACCCCGCCGGCGGGGTCACGACGAACGGGAAAGGCCCCGGTCTCGGACCGGGGCCTTTCCCGTGTTCCCGCGATTTCCCAAGAAGCGGGACATGAAGAAGGGCTGACCCGTTTTCACAGGCCAGCCCTTGATCAATCAGGGTGAGTAACGGCACACGAACCTGTTCTGTGTTCCGATTGTGACCTGCGGCTTTGCTGGGAAAGCGGACGAATGGGTGCAGATGTATGACGTGAAGTGCCGCAGTGAGGAAAGACGCCGCCGCCTTCAAGATGTCGTTCGGCCGCTTCAGCTCGGCGTTCTCCTTCTTCAGTGCCTTGAGCTGGGCGGACTCCTCCGTCGTCGTCCCCGGCCGCTGTCCGGCGTCGATCTCGTGCTGCTTCACCCAGTTCCGCAGCGTCTCTCGGGAACCGATGTCCAACTTTTCGGCAACGGACTGCAGTGCTGCCGTCTCGGTCGGGTAGTCGCCGCGGACCTCGGCGAACATGCGCACCGCGCGACGGCGCAGCTCAAGCGGGTAACGGGAAGGTCGTGCCATGACTCAATCATTTCACGGAATCGAGTCTCTACCTGACCCGGGGCGGTTCAGTGCTGATGTCCAGGGTTCTTGTCTCCGTAGCGAGAAGCCTCCCTGAACGCCGTCGGAGGCATCCCCCTCCACCGCTTGAAGGCCATCGTGAAGCTGGCCGGATCTGCGTAGCCCAGCTTGCGGGATATTTCCGATACAGAGTGATCTGTATGCGAGAGCAGATCGCAGGCCAGGTCACTCAAAGTCTCGTCTCGCACCCGGGCGAAGTCGTTGCCCGTGAGTTCAAGCTTGCGTTGCAGGGTGCGTGGGGAGACTCGCAGCGTCGCGGCCACATTTGCCAATGTGCGATTGAGATTGGGTGCGGCCCTTATGGCTTTCGCGACAGTGTGGGGCCAGTCGCCAGTCGCCCTGAATGAGTCGATAATCTGGGCATCCGCTTTAACCCATGCCTCGTGCTGGAAGGCGTTACCGAAGGGGAGCTCGTCTGTTGATATCGCAGGGTCCCACCACAGCCGCAACGCCTCGGCACAGCAGTCGATGTTGCAGGAGACGTACGTCAAGGCCTCGGGCGAGACTTCCGCGAGAGGGACTTCGACGCGGGTGAAGGGGAAAGTGCCGCCGTACAGCCACGCGAGAGATGGGGTGGTGACACAGAGATCGCGGTAGACGCTGAACGGGATCAACTCTTCCGGGGCGTCTGGGTAGGTGAATTCGATTCCCGCCACCCTCCCATCTGGTGCCCGGAGAGGCGTGATCTCGAGGAGCCCAGGGGCGTTATCAGTTGCGCTGGTAACTTCTGCCCATGCCGCAACGGTCGGCGCGGTTGCGAGGGCCATTCCGCGAGCACCGTAGGTGCTCGTCGTGTAGGCGCGCGCGGCTCGCACCCAAAGATCGACGCGATCTCTGGTGAGAGCGACGAACTGAAGCTGGAAGGCCAGCTCCTTCCTTGCAGGAATAGTGCTTCCCGGTCGGTTCAGCGCGTTGGGGTCGATCTCCGCATTCGCGAGCGCAGTTCGCCAGTCGAGATCCGCTTCCTCGAGTATCTGGCGCAGATTGTGAACACTGAAGTTCGGCACGCGCAAGTTCTGATACGAGCTTAGATTCATCGCTGCGCTCTTTTCCCGCCGACGTATGGAAGCGGTCCAGCGTGCTCAGGAACCCTCTGAGAAAGCCGCGCCCACCTGCCACGGTGGGGAGCCGGCCGGCCAAGGGGTCCCGGCGAAGCCAGCACGGATGTCGTTCCACCGCAAGGCATGTTCGCCCGGGTGTCGGGAGGAACGGTTGCAGAACGCATCTCTCTCCTCTTCGTCGAGGCGATGGGGTGCCGCTCCGGAAGCGCTGCGGTGGCTGGAGCACCGCCAGGCACCTGAAGTAACGCCAGCAGCTTTACATCTTGCGCCACCAACCGGCAAGAGGAGGCGCTTTGGCGCGTTTTCCTGCGTTGATGGCGTCTCCTGCCATGACGGTCCGGTGCTGCCCGCTCTTAGCGTCATGCGGCAACGGGGGTCGGCGCAGAAGCCGACGCACCGACATCAAAGGAGATCCGGGGAGTACCCCCAACCTACGAGATCGCCCTCAGTGGCAGGGTCATCATCGTTGCTCGTCATAGGCGACCTCGCGCACGTCTGGAAAAACCACGACGACGCGGATCGCGTATACGCCGCCATCACAATTGGCTGCAACCAGTAGGCCAAGAATGCGACTCGCCATACACCCAGTGGAGAGCGCAATCACAATCGGGCGCGTCCGGTCGGCACGCTGCCCGCGATCGCGACAGTCGAACCCTTGTTCGCGCGACCCGATCTGCCCCAGGTGCTCTTCGGCATCCCAGAGCCATAACGATATGGAGAAAACCAATGACGCAGAATGTCGCACCGCGTGATTTCGTCGCTGATCACACAGTCGAACGTTCTCAGCGGCCCATGATAGGTGGCCCGAACAAGTTCAAAGTCGCGATTTTCGGCGCGAATGTGACGACCGGCCAGGGCGGTCTCAACCTCGCCGAGAACACGATCAAGCTCGGCAACTGGGGCGAGATCCAAGGTCTCGCGCAGAAGGCCGACCGCTACGGTGTCGACGGGTTCATCCCCATCGCCCGCTGGCAGGGTCTCTCGGGCCCCGACCGCCCGTGGGGCCGGCAGTTCGAGACGTTCACGTGGGCCGCAGGTCTGGCAGCAGCGACGCAGAACATACAGATCTTCGCCACCTGCCTCGTCCCTTTCATCCACCCAGTGATGGCGGCGAAGATGATGGCCACCGTCGACCACATCAGCGGCGGCCGCATGGGCCTGAACGCCACAGCCGGCTACTTCAAGCCCGAATACCGCATGTTCGGCGTCGAGGTGCCCGAGCACGACACGCGCTATGAGCTCGCCGACGAGTGGATGACCATCGTCGAGCGGCTCTGGGCAGTCGAAGACGACTACCAGTTCGACTTCGACGGGGACTTCTTCCACCTCCAGGGTGCGCAGTCGTGGCCCAAGCCCGTTCAGACGCCCGGGCCGATGGTGATGAGCGCGGGCTCCAGCCCCGCCGGTCAGCAGTTCGCGTTCAAGCACGCAAACATCTTGTTCGCGGCGATCGGCAGCGTCGAGCACAGTCAGTCGGTGACGCCGAAGCTGCGCGAGAACGCCGACGCGGCCGGGCGTGAGGACCTCGGCCTGTGGGCCGGTGTGCACATCATCTGCAAGGACACGGAGAAGGAAGCGCGGGAGTACCTCGAGTACGTCGAGGAGAAGGGCGACTACGAGAGCGCCCTCCGCTACAAGCACATCATCCAGAACGGCGACTCCCGCGGGTGGAGCTGGGATCACTACAAGAAGTCCGAGGACCCGAAGCAGGACGAGACCATCAAGACGTTCTTCCGGGCTGGTCTCGTTCCGCTCGTGGGCACGCCCGAGATGATCGTCGACGGGCTCCAGAAGCTGCAGGACTCGGGCATCACGGGCATCTGCACCGGACTCGTCGACTACGACGAGGGCCTCGACCGGATGAACGAGCAGATCTTCCCGCTCATGCGCGACGCGGGCCTGCGCGCCTGACGTCCGGCCATTCACGGAGGAGTGAAGGCAGATGACATTCCCTGACCCCAAGCAGTTTCGGCTCGTCGTCGCGGGCCCGACCGAGTCCGGCGGCGCCGACTTCCTCGACGCGGGCCCTGCCGCCGAGTTCGACTTCCCCGGCGTGTCCGCAGGTGCGTTCTACTGGGCCGTCGAAGGCGGCCACAGCAAGGAGAGCTTCGGTGCCCCGCCGACCAGGGTCGCTCTGGCAGGACCCAATGGATCCACCTTCGGCGTGAGCAGCTTCCCGGCGCACTCGTCGGGTGAGGTGGGGGCCAACGATCTCGGCGACAGCATGACCGTCACCGATGACGACGGCGACGCCGGAATGCATGCGAGCGACACCATCGACTACGAGGTCGTGATCTCGGGCAAGGTCGACCTCGTGCTCCCCGGCGGCAAGAAGCGCACGCTCGTTCCGGGTGACCTGCTCGTGATGGCGGGCGTTCCCCACGCCTGGAAGAACCCTTACGACGAGGACTGCGTGTACATCGTCGTGACCGTCGGCTTCAACTCCCCGGCGGTGGCATCGTGACCCTCACTGCCCCCGGCAAGGCGCTGCGCGCGGTCTTCGAGAGCGAGGAGACGGCGCTGGTGCCGTTCGGTTCGCTGCCGATCCACTCGGCGATGGCGCAGCACGCGGGCTTCGGGGCCTTCCAGCTCTCGGGCGGGATGTCGGCATGGTGGCAGGGCATCTCGGATGTGGGGTGGCTCACCCTGACCGAGGTGGTCGATCACGCGAAGCGCACGGCGCGCGCTGCAGACATCCCGATCTACTGCGATGCCGACACCGGTTTCGGCGCGCCGATCAATGTGCAGCGCACGGTGGCCGAGTTCATCAACGCCGGTGTCGGCGGCATCCACATCGAGGACCAGCGCGAACCGAAGAAGTCGGGTGGTGTCGCCGGCATCGAACTCGTGTCCGACGCCGAGGCGATCGGGCGGCTGAACGCCGCGGGCGACGCGCGTGACAAGCTCGACGAGGATTTCGTGATCGTCGCCCGCACCGACGGCTACGGTGCCGCCGGCGGCGGCGTCGACGAGGCGATCCGCCGCGCGCAGCTCTACAAGGCCGAGACCGGCGCCGACGTCATCTTCTTCGAAGGCATGCACACGTGGGAACAGGCCGAGCTCGCGCTGAAGGAGACGCCCGGACCGGCATACGCCGTCAGCGTGGGGATGATCGGCCGTAGGACCGTCGCCGAGATGACCGCGCTGGGGCAGGCGATCCAGCCTGTTCCGTTCGTTCTGCCGGGCATCCACGAGGTGTGGCGACTGCTGGCCGACGTCAAGGAGTCGGGCGAGGCCACGCCTTTCGCCGCGTACCTCGACCGCATGGGTGCCGATGCCGGCACGCATTACGACGTCGGCTGGGGCGCCATGTTCGGGCGCCCGTCGACCGACTACGTGCGCGAGACGGAGGAGAAGTACCTCCCGCAGAGCGCCCAGCGCGACTACGACAACCACGCCCACGTCGAAGAGCACTACTGATGACGCGGCTCGTGAACTGATGTGGACCTTGACCGCACCGAGGAGAATCCCATTGCGGCAGATAACGCGGCAGAGCTCGACCAGGCGCCTGACAGCGAGCCGGCCGTTCGCGATCGAAAGCGTTCAGTCACAGGACCAGGTTGTCACCGGCGTCGTCCAACATGGCGATGCCCGCGGACGACTGCTGGGTTTTCCCACCGCCAACCTCACCATGGCGATGAGCGCTCGCCTCGACGGTGTCTGGTCCGCCGTAGTTGTCACGGAGGATGACGGCCGGCACTGGCCTGCTGCGGTCTCCATCGGACGGAGAACCACCTTTTACGGCCGCCACGGCCAGCGACTCCTCGAAGCCCATCTTCTCGACGTGGAGATCGAGCTGTACGACCGGGAAATATCGGTCCATCTCGTGAACCGGCTCCGCTCGCAACGCCGGTTTCGTGACGTCGAGGACCTTGTGGGGCAGTTGGCGAGAGACGTTGAGGATGTCCGCAACTGGGCGACGTCAATCTCGCTCGAAGCGGGCACGCGATGACCCGGCGTCGGCCGCCTCGGTGGGCGATTCTGCGCGTTGTGGCCGCTGTGGAGGCGCAGCGTCGCGCCGGGCGCGCACGGATCGACGTCGGCCTGCTCGCACGGCGAGTCGGACTCAGCCGAAGCATGACGTCCGCTTGCCTCTTCGCGGCAGATTCAGAGGGCTCCGCGCCGACGTCCCCGCATCGTGCGGTCGGCGTGCCGAAGCCGAGCTGACGACGTTTTTCGGGTCGGGTGCAAGGACCGGGAACGGTCGACAGGCGGGTGACGGTGAAGGAGTTCGGCGGCGTGATCGAGCAGGCGGGGATCGGGAATTAGCGTGTTGCCTGAATCAGGAGATCGGGCGAATGCAGTCATGTGGCTGTTTTCCGCGCAAGCGAGATGCGCCCCTGTCAATTGATGGCGGACATCTCACCGATAAACGAATACACCGATAGTTCATAACGTGAAAAAGTGCACGCGATGGCTGGACAGAAAAACTCGGCTTTGGTAGCCGGGTTGCAGTCTTCACCGGAGCGGGTCTCGCCGAAGTCAGCCTGAAGTGTGCGCAGGCAACGCTGCGAGCGTCATGCAGGCTGGCGACCTCGCCCCTCTATTCAGCGCAAGTGATTCGCTCCGCGCACAGATAGTCTTTCTTGCGGCAGCGTTGGAGAGCGAGATTCCGCAGACAAGGCAAACGTGTCCGGAATTCAGGTAGCCGGAACGGCAATTCTTTTACCTCTGGCAGACCAGAGCCTTGCAGTGTTCCCATCTCGGTCACATGGACGTGATCGGGCAGACGACGGGGCGGACCGTGGGATCCGTGCTTGCGCCCCGCGAAAGGAGGAAAATTGATGACCCAGTCCAAGGTGTGTGCATTCGGCGACGACCCGATGGTCGTGCGACACACGTTCGCGCAGTTCCCGTCCGGTGTGGCGGTGCTCGCGGTCGACATCGGCGGCGAGAAGCACGCGCTCGTCGCGTCGTCTTTCATGGTGGGCGTTTCACTCGAACCGTGTCTCGTCGCGGTCGCGGTGCAGAAGTCGTCCGAGACCTGGGGGGCGATCAAGGACGCCGACTCACTCGGCGTATCGATATTCGGTAAGGACCAGGGCGATCTGCTCCGTAAACTCGCAAGCAAGGACCGCGCCGCTCGTTTTGAGCAGGTTGTGATCGAGGTCCGCGACGAGGGCGCCGTCTACATCGACGACGCAGCGCTGTGGCTCGAGTGCTCGATCCACGAGGTTTCCGAGGCGGGCGACCACTGGTTGGCTCTGCTCGAGGTGAAACAGCTCGGCGTCGGCGAGAACGAGCCACTCGTTTGGCACGGCGCGAAGTTCCGGGAGCTCGTCGACGCGGAGTCGGTCGGCGTCAAGTAGTCGGCGAGGTTGTTCTTCCTGTGAACGTCGTTACCGCCCTACGACGCAGTGGCACGGCCTGGCGACCTGCCGCGCGGACCTGCCGACCATGACACCGAGATGGTCTTCAGCTACCAAACCCTTGCCAGAGCCACTCAGAGACGGGTACGCGGACAAGTGGCGCGTTTTCCCGCCCTGATGGCGTCCCTGACCGTGACGTTGTGACCCCGGACAACACCTACATTCCTGCTTTGAGAGGGGCCAGGCGTGGCCGCCGGCCCCATCTTCCCTGCCAGGACGCACCACGACGAAGTGGAGAGAACGATGACCGCTGTCGCACCCCCGGAGACGAAGCTCGACCACACCGTCGAGCGCGACAAGCGCCCGATCCTCGACGGCCCGAACAAGTTCAAGGTCGCGATCTTCGGCGCGAACGTCTCCACCGGTCAGGGCGGCCTGAGCTTCGCCGACGACATGATCAAGCTCGGCGACTGGGATGAGATCAAGGGCCTCGCGCAGAAGGCCGACCGCTACGGCGTCGACGCGTTCGTCCCGATCGCCCGCTGGCAGGGCCTGTCCGGCCCGGACCGCCCCTGGGGCCGCCAGTTCGAGACGTTCACCTGGGCGGCCGGCCTGGCCGAGGCCACGGAGAACATCGGCATCTTCACCACCTGTCACGTGCCGTTCTTCCACCCGCTGATGGCCGCCAAGATGGCCGCCACGGTCGACCACATCAGCGGTGGCCGCTTCGGCCTGAACGCGACCGCCGGGTACTTCGAGCCGGAGTTCCGGATGTTCGGCGTGGACCTGCCCCCGCACGACGAGCGCTACGAGGTCGCCGAGGAGTGGATGACCGTCGTCGAGCGCCTGTGGAAGACCGAGGGCGACGACTACGAGTTCGACTTCCAGGGCAAGTACTACAACCTGGAGGGCGCGCAGTCCTACCCCCAGCCGGTCCAGACCCCCGGCCCCCTGGTGATGAGCGCGGGCGCCAGCCCGGCCGGCCAGCAGTTCGCGTTCAACCACGCCAACATCCTCTTCGCGCAGATCCCGAACGTGGGCGCCGCGAAGCCGATCGTGAGCAAGCTGCGCGCCAACGCCGACGCGGCCGGCCGCGAGGACCTGGCCCTGTGGGCGGGCGTCCACATCGTGTGCAAGGACACCGAGAAGGAAGCCTGGGACTACGTCCGTTACGTCGAGGACAAGGGCGACTGGG
Source organism: Streptomyces brevispora (assembly GCF_007829885.1). NCBI lineage: Bacteria > Bacillati > Actinomycetota > Actinomycetes > Kitasatosporales > Streptomycetaceae > Streptomyces > Streptomyces brevispora. The sequence goes on along the minus strand of NZ_VIWW01000001.1, from coordinate 1,827,790 downwards.
AGAGCGCCGTGCGCTACCAGCAGATCTGCATGACGGGCGACGCCCGCAGCATGGACTGGGATGTCTACAAGCAGAGCAACGACCCCCGCCAGGACGAGTCCGTCCGCATCTTCCTGCGCGCCGGCCTGACCCCGCTGGTCGGCACCCCCGAGATGATCGCCGAGGGCCTGCAGAAGCTCTACGACGCCGGCATCACGGGCATCTGCACCGGGATGGTCGATTACGACGAGGGCCTGGACCGCATGGACCAGCAGATCTTCCCCCTGATGCAGGAGATCGGCCTGCGCGCCTGACACCCCACCCCGGCCGGGCGCCGAGGCGCCCGGCCGGTCCCCCTTCCCCGTCCTTCGCAAAGGAGCGCAGAGGCATGAGCACGTTCCCCGACCCCAAGAGGTTCCGCCTGGTCGTCGCCGGCCGGAACGAGGCGGGCGAGGCAGACTTCCTCGACCCGGGCCCTGCCGCCGAGTTCGACTTCCCCGGCGTGTCCGCCGGCGCCTTCTACTGGGCCGTCGAGGGCGGCCACAGCAAGACCTCCTTCGGGGCGCCGCCCACCAAGGTCTCCCTGGCCGGGCCGAACGGGTCCACCTTCGGCGTCAGCAGCTTCCCGGCGCACTCGTCGGGCGAGGTCGACGCCTCGACCCTCGACGAGAGCATGTCCGCGACCGAGGACGACGGCGACGCCGGGATGCACGCCAGCGACACCATCGACTACGAGGTCGTCATCTCCGGCAAGGTCGACCTGGTGCTCCCGGGCGGCAAGAAGCGCACCCTCGTGCCCGGCGACCTGCTCGTCATGGCCGGCGTGCCCCACGCCTGGAAGAACCCCTACGACGAGGACTGCGTCTACATCGTCGTCACCGTCGGCTTCAACACCGCCGAGGGGGCCGCAGCATGAGCCTGAGCTCTCCTGGCAAGGCGCTGCGTGGGGTCTTCGAGAGCGAGAAGACCGAGCTGCTGCCGCTCGGCTCGGTCCCGATCCACGCCCAGATGGCGCAGCACGCGGGCTTCGGCGCGTTCCAGCTCTCCGGCGGGGTGTCGGCCTGGTGGCAGGGCATCTCCGACGTCGGCTGGCTCACCATGACCGAGGTCGTCGACCTCGCGCGCCGCACGGCGCGCGCTGCCGACATCCCGATCTACTGCGACGGCGACACCGGCTACGGTGCGCCCCTCAACGTGCAGCGCACGGTGCTCGAGTTCATCGACGCCGGTGTCGCGGGCATCCACATCGAGGACCAGCGCGAGCCGAAGAAGTCGGGCGGTGTCGCTGGCGTCGAGCTCGTCTCCGACGTCGAGGCGATCGGTCGACTGAACGCCGCGTGCGACGCGCGTGACAAGCTCGACGAGGACTTCGTCATCGTCGCGCGCACCGACGGGTACGGGGCGGCCGGCGGCGGCCTCGAGGAGGCGATCCGCCGCGCGCAGCTCTACAAGGCCGAGACCGGCGCGGACGTCATCTTCTACGAGGGCTTCCACACGTGGGAGCAGGCCGAGATCGCCCTCAAGGAGACGCCTGGCCCCGCGTACGTCGTCGGCGTCCCGATGATCGGGACCAGGACGGTCGCCGAGATGACGGCGATGAGGCAGGCGGTGCAGTCGCTGCCCGTCTTCCTGCCCGGGGTCCGCGAGGTCTACCACTTCATGGTCGACGCCATCGAGAGCGGCGAGGCGACGGGCTTCCCCGAGTACCTCCAGAAGGTGAACGGCGACGCCGGGACGAAGTACGACATCGGCTGGGGCGCCATGTTCGGCCGCCCCTCCTCCGAGGAGGTGCGTCGCATTGAGGAGAAGTACCTCCCGGAGGACGCGCAGCGCGACTACGAGAGCAGCGCACACGCAGGAGAGACGTACTGACGACCCACCCCGTGGGCTGCCGGGGCCGCACCGGCTCCGGCAGCTCACGGATCGCTCGGCCGGGACCCCTACCCCCCGGCCGGGCGGACCCTGGCGGCGCCCTCGCGTCGCCGCAGCCGATCTGACAAGGGAGTCTGATTCGTGACGAGCTCGATGAGTGACAAGGCCGGCCTGGTGACCGGCGCAGGGTCTGGCATCGGGCAGGCGGCCGCGATCGCCCTGGCCCGGGCCGGAGCCTCTGTGATGGTCTCGGACATCGACGAGACGGCCGGTACCGAGACGGTCGCGAAGATCGAGGAGGAGGGCGGCACCGCGGCGTTCCTGCGCTGCGACGTCAGCGACGAGGCGCAGGTCGAGGCGCTCGTCGACGCGACGGTGTCCGCCTTCGGGAAGCTGGACTTCGCCTTCAACAACGCGGGCACCAACGGGGTCTTCGCGCCGATCGGCGACATGGACAGCGCGGTCTGGGACCGCGTGATGAAGGTCAGCCTCTACAGCGTCTTCTACTGCCTGAAGCACGAGGTGCGCGCGATGGAGGAGAACGGGGGCGGGTCGATCGTCAACACCGCCTCCGGCGCCGGGTTGATCGGCATCGCCTACAACGCGCCCTACACCGCAGCCAAGTTCGGCGTGGTCGGCATGACCCGGAACGTCGCCATGGACTACGCGCCCAAGGGCATCCGGGTCAACGCACTCGCCCCCGGCTCCACGGCCACCCCGATGATGATGAACGCCTTCGAGCAGAACCCCGGCGATGAGTTCAGGAACAGCATCCTGGCGGGCATCCCGATGGGAGTGCTGGCCGAGCCGGAGGACCAGGCGGACGCCGTCGTGTGGCTCTGCTCCGACCATGCGCGGATGGTCACGGGCGTGACGCTGCCGGTCGACGGCGGCTACCTCGCGGGCAAGTAGACGGCCCGCCCCGGGGCCGCCGGAGCGGCCCCGCACAGACACAGCAGAACTTCTCAGGAGAAGCACGGACATGACTGCACAGAACCTCGACTTCGGCGGCCGCGTCGCGATCGTCACCGGCGCAGGCCAGGGCATGGGTCGCGCGCACGCCAAGATGCTCGCCTCGCGCGGCGCGCGCGTCGTCGTGAATGACCTCAACGCGGACAACGCCGCCTCGGTCGTTGCCGAGATCATCGCTGACGGCGGTACCGCCGTGGTCGACATCAACAACGTCGTCACCGGCGCGGAGGCCATCGTGCAGACCGCGATCGACGCGTACGGCCAGCTCGACGTCGTCGTGAACAACGCCGGCATCAACGCGTTCGGCACGTTCTGGGAGATGGACCGCGACACGTGGTGGCGCGTCTTCGACGTCACGGTCAAGGGCGTTGTCGAGGTGTCACGCGCCGCGATGCCGCACCTCATCGCCTCGGGCACGGGTCGCCTGATCAACATCTCCTCGAACGGCCTCATGGGTGTGCCGCTCGACTCGGCCTACTCCGCCGCCAAGGCCGCGGTGTGGGGCCTGAGCATCGGTCTCGCGGCCGAGGCGCGCGAGGTCGGCGTGCAGGTCACGACGCTCATGCCCGTGGCCTGGACGCCGATGACGCAGGACGCGTTCCCGAACCCCGTCGTGCAGGAGGCCATGAAGGAGAACGTCCCGCCGGAGGCAGTGTCGGCCTTCGTGACCTACCTCGCCCACCAGGACTCCACGACGTACGCCGACACGTTCGAGATCGCGGGTGTCGCGGCGGGCCGTGTGGCCATCGCGGGCATGGAGCGCGTCGATGCTGCGGCGGCCACGCCCGAGGCGTGGGTCGAGCAGGCCGAGGCCCTGACGAAGGACGGCGAGATGCGCGTGTTCCACAACGCGAGCGAGTCGTTCCGCGACCAGATGGTGCACCTCGCTCCCGAGCTGGACTCGGTACTGCCCGAGGACGCCGCGAACGTGGAAAGGGTGTGAGCCCGGTGACTGTCATAGAGCAGGAGATCGGGTCGGTGAGCAAGGTGCGCGAGATCGTCGGGGACCCTCGAGCCGTGCGCGACGCGTTCGCACAGTTCCCGTCGGGCGTGGCCGTGCTCGCGGCCGACGTCGACGGCGAGAAGCACGCGCTCGTGGCGTCCTCGTTCATGGTCGGCGTCTCCCTGGAGCCGTGCCTCGGCGCGGTCGCGGTGCAGAAGTCGTCCGAGACCTGGGACCGGATCAAGGAGGCGGGCACGCTCGGCGTCTCCGTCTTCGGCAAGGGGCAGGGCGACCTGACCCGCAAGCTGGCCGGCAAGGACCGTGCGGCACGCTTCGACGAGGTCCCGGTCGAGGTCGGGGCCGGAGGTGCCGTCTTCCTCGAGGACGCGGCGCTGTGGCTCGAGTGCTCGATCCACCACGTCACCGAGGCCGGTGACCACTGGATGGCGCTGCTCGAGGTCAACAAGCTCGGGGTCGGCGAGAACGAGCCCCTGGTGTGGCACGGCGCGCGGTTCCGCGAACTCGTCGCGCACGAGCAGGCGTCGTGACGCCCCCGCCCTGACGGTACGGAGCGGGACCGGCAAGCACGTCCCGTCAGCACGCCCCGACGACCGTGCGACGGCGCACGGCAGACAGAAGGAGGAGAGCCATGGGCATCCTGGACGGCAAGGTCGCCATCATCACCGGCGGTGCGAAGGGAATGGGCGAGGCCCACGTCAGGAAGTTCGTCGAGGAGGGCGCGAAGGTCGTCGTCGCCGACCTGGACGTCGCGAGCGGCAACAAGCTCGCGGACGAGCTGGGCGGTGACGCCCTCTTCGTCGAGCTCGACGTCACCGACACGAGCAGCTGGGAGGCGGCGGTCCAGCAGACGAAGGCGGCGTTCGGCACCGTCGACGTCCTGGTCAACAACGCCGGGATCGCCGGCCCGATCGTCGGCCTCCTGGAGGTCGGCGAGGACCTCTACCGCAGCATCATGGACGTCAACCTGGCCGGGACCTTCTTCGGCATGCAGGCGGTGCTGCCCACCATGGTCGAGAACGGCAAGGGCTCCATCGTCAACATCTCGTCCCTGGCCGGCATGCGCTACGACACGACGGTGAACCCTGCGTACTCCGCGTCCAAGTTCGCCATCCGAGGCTTCACCAAGCAGGCGGCCTTCGAGTTCGGCAAGCACGACATCCGGGTCAACGCCGTCATGCCGGGCGCCATCATGACGCCCCTGACCCGGGCGTCGCTGTCCGAAGAGGCGATCGCGTCCGTGTCGAAGCACATCCCGGCGAAGCGGTTCGCGGACTCGAGCGAGGTCTCCGAGGCCGTCGTCTTCCTCGCCTCCGACAAGGCCAGCTACATCAACGGCGTCGACCTCGTGGTCGACGGCGGCAAGGGTGCGATCAACCAGGACATCCTCGGGGCCGAGTAGGGCGGCCCGAGGACCGCTCGGCCACACCTCCATGATCAGGTGTTGCGACGACCGGTTGAATCCACCTTGCGACCCGCGGTCGCTGTGGTGAATAAGATCGGCGTCCTTCTTGATCCTCTGCCGCCGCAGGGCCATCTCCAGCGCGTCCAGCGGCAGCTCCGTGCGCATGTGTCTTCTTCTGAGACAGTTGCCGCGTGGTCCGCAGTAGATCGTTCAGGCGCTTCCACCTGGGTTCCAGTGGGACAGGAGGAGGACTGAGATATGCGAACTGTTCCTAACGGCGGCCACAACGAACCGGAGACGAACACGCCGAGCTGGTGGCCCTGCGCAAGGAGAACGCCCAGCTCAAGCGGGCGAACGACGTGCTGCGGACGGCCTCGGCGTTTTTCGCGGCGCAACTCGACCCGACCCGGCCCAGGTAACCGCGCTCCTCGACGAGCATCCGCACCTGGGAGTCGAGTGCGTACTTCGGGAACTCTCCATCGCCTCCTCCACCTACTACCGCCGGCGCCGGGCCGGGAAGGAGCCCTGTGAGCGGCGTCGTCGGGACGTCGAGCTCACCGAGCAGATTGAAGGGCCGTAGCCTCTCCCCACCGCATGCCGGTACCGATCAACTAGTCGGCGAGGTCTCGCGCTGCAGCGTCGGGGATGTGCCTGCGGAGGAGCTGGTACTCCTCCTGTTCCAGGAAGACCATCTCCTCGGACGTCCCGTCATCGACACGTGGAAGGCGGGTGTTCGCGCAGCAGTTCTTGGTGCGCAGTGGGGGATCGGCGTCGATCGCCGCCTGCACGATGCACCACAGCAACCCGTGTCGGTTGGCTGTGGACTTCGGCGAGGCCGGTCGACGGACCCACCGCCCTACTTTCGGGTCGTGCTCGCCCGCTTCCTGAAGTCGAACCCAGTCCTGAACATCGTCGGCGGTGATATTAGCGATGGTGGCCGGCATCACCTGTCCCGATCGGGTGGTGTGCACCATGAGGGAGATGTGGCGATCAACCTCGCGCCGGTAATCATCCCGGGTCCGCGGGTCGATACCGGTGAGGCGGTCGACGTAGCGCCGAGCCCAGTCGGTCAGGGGCGCGTCGTCAGGATCCCGTTCGGGCTCGACGAAGCCCTGGCCTGGAACCCACCCAAAGGGCCACTGCTGCTTGTGGGCGTCGACGAGCTTCTTGAACGCGTCGGCCTGCTCCACGTCCTCAAACCTTTCGGCTTCCCATGTGCCGCCGCGCCCTCCCTGGAGCCAGCGGACCTGGTAACTCGCCGTTCGTCCTTGCGGACTCGCTTCCTGATCGTTGCCATGGGCGCACGTTAGGTCGAAAATCCGGCCGCGTTTGGCCGTGGTTTGGCCAGCCCGAGAACGAAGAAGCCCCTGACCTGCGTTTCCGCAGGTCAGGGGCTTCCCAGAAGAGGGTGAGTAACGGGACTCGAACCCGCGACATCCTGGACCACAACCAGGTGCTCTACCGTCTGAGCTATACCCACCACGCCCGGTCTTTTTTCTGACCGGCCGAGAAAAAGTGTACAGGGTCTTGGAGGGTGCTCGCGCCTCCATTGTTCAACCGCGGGTCCCGGCCCCCGGGAGGGCCGTGACCAGCGGCTTCCCGGAGTACTAGACCGAGGGCGGGGTCAGCCGCGCCGCGATCGACTTCGCGCGTTCCGAGTCCGGTCCCGGCTGGGGGACGAAGACCGCCTCGCGGTAGTAACGCAGCTCCGTGATGGAGTCACGGATGTCCGCGAGTGCCCGGTGGTTGCCATTCTTTTCGGGACTGTTGAAATACGCCCTCGGGAACCAGCGGCGGGCCAGCTCCTTCACCGAGGAGACATCGACGATCCGGTAGTGGAGGTAACCCTCCAGCGACGGCATGTCCCGCAGCAGGAACCCGCGGTCGGTACCGACCGTGTTCCCGCAGAGCGGGGCCTTGCCGGGCTCCTTCACGTGCTCGCGCACATAGGCCAGGACCCTCTCCTCGGCGTCGGCCAGGGTGGTGCCCCCGGCCAGCTCGTCGAGCAGGCCCGAGGCGGTGTGCATCTGCCGCACCACCTCGGGCATGGTCTCCAGGGCCGCGTCCGGCGGGCGGATCACGATGTCCACCCCGTCGCCGAGCACGTTCAACTCCGAGTCGGTGACCAGTGCGGCCACCTCGATGAGTGCGTCTTCCGTCAACGAGAGCCCGGTCATCTCGCAGTCGATCCACACCATGCGGTCGTTCATGCGCCCCACCCTACGGGGCGCTCCGCTGCCCCGGCAGGGCCGGGCGCCCCGCGGCGTACGCGTCGGAGCCCGCTCTGCCGTGTTCGCCGCGTGCCGCGTCCGGTGCTGCCGGGGCAGCGGTGGACGGACCCGCGGGAGCCCCCGCCGGAGCGGGACGACGGCTCGCTGAGGTGGCCTGTGCGGGCACCACCGGCTCGGTGACCGTGGTGACCGGCTCGGGAGGACCGCCCTGCGGACGACGCGCCCGGTAGGCGGCCCGGTACGCGGCGGGGGAGGAGCCCAGCTGACGCCGGAAGTGTCCGCGCAGCGCGACCGGCGAGCGGAAGCCGCAACGGCCCGCGACCTCGTCGACCGAGTAGTCGGACGTCTCCAGCAGCCGCTGCGCCTGCAGCACCCGCTGAGTGATCAGCCACTGGAGCGGTGCGCTGCCGGTGAGCGAACGGAACCTCCGGTCGAAGGTCCGCCGGCTCATGTAGGCGCGCGCGGCGAGCGTCTCCACGTCGAACTGCTCGTGCAGATGCTCCAGTGCCCAGGCCACGACCTCGGCGAGCGGGTCGGAGCCGATCTCCTCAGGTAAAGACCTGTCGAGGTAGCGCTCCTGGCCGCCGCTGCGCCGCGGCGGCACGACGAGCCGGCGGGCGAGTGCCCCGGCGGCCTCCGTGCCGTGGTCCGAGCGCACTATGTGCAGACAGAGGTCGATGCCGGCCGCTGTGCCCGCGGAGGTGAGCACGTCACCGTCGTCGACGAACAGCTCGCGCGGATCGACGTGGACCGACGGATAGCGCTTGGCCAGCGTCGGCGCGTACATCCAGTGTGTGGTCGCCGGGCGGCCGTCGAGCAGGCCGGCTGCGGCGAGGACGAAGGCCCCCGTGCAGAGCCCGACGATTCTGGCCCCCTCCTCGTGGGCGCGGCGCAGCGCGTCCAGTGCCTCCACGGGCGGTGGCGAGGTGATCGAGCGCCAGGCGGGCACCACGACGGTGCCGGCCCTGCTGATCGCCTCCAGCCCGTAGGGCGCGGTGAGTTCGAGCCCCCCGGTGGTGCGCAGCGGTCCCTCTTCGCCGCTGCACACGAGAAGCCGGTAGCGCGGAACTCCCGCGTCCTGGCGGTCGATACCGAACACGGAGAGCGGAATGGAGCTCTCGAAGATGGGGCCACCGCTGAACAGCAGTACGGCCACGACCTCCCGGCGCCGGCGCCCGCTCAGCTTCCGTACAGCCTCCGTTGCGATGGCGGAGTCCTGGCTCATGACGCTAAGCCCCCCTCGGTGTTCGCGTCTTCCTGGTCCTTACGGGCCTGTCGCACCTGCACATGTCCCCTCGGTCGTGCACGAGTCCCCAGCCTTCGACACCCAAGATCGAATCTACTGCGTCCCGTGGTGCCGTCGTGACAAGTTCACCAACCGGCTTTATGTCGACAAGGCAACCTGGCGGGAAGCATTCGATCACGAAGCGTTTCACTCGTGAGTCGCGCAGGGAAGTGCGCCTCGCGTTCATGGCCCGTCCCTGTTGGGTGGAAGCGTACCGCTCGGTCTCTTCCTGCCTGCTGGCAAGGGGGTTGATCGGCCAATTCGACAAGGAATTGACCGAGGAGTGAAGTTGGCTGAAAACATACGGTCGCGTGTGCGGAAATCATTCGTTCAACCGGCGCACGCCTCGGAAGGATCCGCCGCTTCCACGCGCCCCTTCGGCCGCTGGGGCGGCGGTGCGCGCGGACCGGTGCGGCGGCATCCGGCAGGTCACGGCGGGCGTGGGCGGGCCGGTTGCGGCGGCCGCGACTGCGCCGGCGGAGCCGCCGTGGGCGAGGAGGGGGACCGGGGCCGGCCGGTGACCGGCCACCGGCCGCGGGTCATGTCGGCGGCCGGCCGTGCGGCGGGTTCCGGATGGGCGGGTGGAACGGGGGCGGGCGAGGAGCCGCCCCGGGAGTCGAACGGCGGCACCGCGGTCGGTACCGCACGGTCTGGGGACCCGCGGACGGGGCCCGGACGCGGCCGGTGAACGGCACCCGGTGAACGGGACCCGTGAACGGTGTGCGGCGGTGAGATCATCCGGCTGGGGGCGGCCTCCGGGGCGGTCGCCGATCGCGGCGGTCCGGCTTCCGTGACGTCGGTGTACAAGGCAACCGGCATTGCCATACGGGGGCGGTCTCGGGCATGCTCCGTGAAACGTCGCGCGCGCTTTGCGCGGGTCTGGGTCGTGGAGGAGTGGCGCCGTACCCTTGGGGGTATGGGGTTGGGAAGATGATTCCAGGACACCGCCACACCGCCCACTGACGCAGCTCCTCCAAGCCGCTCTCCTCACGAGGACTCTCTTCGCCGAGACACCGATGGCCGGTCACGAAATCCCCGAACCCGCGGACCGCAGGCAGGTAGCCGACCCCGAGTCGGGCCCCCAGGCGGCCGAAGAAACACGTCATTCCTGCGATCCCGCGTTCCGGCACGGGGTCGTCGTCGGCTTCGACGGCTCGACCTCCAGTGAGCGAGCCCTCGCCTACGCCATCGGCATGGCCCGAAGATCGGGTTCCGGCCTGATCATCGTGCATGTCGCCAATCGGTTGCCGACCACCGTCTGGGCAGGCTGCGAACCGCCCGTCTTCGTCGATGTGCCCGATCACCGCACCGAGGTCCTCGGCCTGGAGCTCGCCTGCGCGGACTACCTCACCGAGGTGCCATGGGTGCTCGTCGAGCGCGGCGGGGACATCTGCCACGAGCTGGAGGAGGTCGGCCGGGAGTACTCGGCCGACGCGATCGTGGTGGGCTCCACGCAGGGGATCGTCGGCCGGATCTTCGGCTCGGTTGCGGGTCGGCTGGCCCGGCGCGCCCAACGTCCGGTCGTCGTCATCCCGTAGCCCGTTCCTCCGTACTCGTTCGAGTCGTTTCCGCCCGTCTTCCGGACCTTCCGGGGGCGGGCGGTTTCGTTTCGGCCGCCCGGATCCCGGTGGCGTCAACTCGACTACAGAAACAGCGGGATGAAAGAAGCTACCGATCCGTAGAGGTGGATTGTGCGCTTGTGAAGGGTACATAAGAGTCACTCGGAAACGGCACGACTGCATGTGAAGGGAGCCCGCCGTGGACAACGACGTCTCTGCGGGAAACACCAGTACCTCCACCCTCGGCCATCTCGCCCTGGGGCTCACGCTGTTGGCATTCGGGATCGGTCATACCGGGGCCGTGGGCGGGGTGACGGCGGCCGACGCCGTCTCGCTCGCGCTGTATGTCGGCGGTATCGCCCTGTTCGTCGCCGGACTTCTGGAGTTCCGCGCGGGCAACGGATTCACCGGCACGGCCTTCGCCGGACTCGGCGCCTTCTGGTTCACCTGGGGCGCCGGAGCCGACGCCAGGGTCTCCGACCACGCGGCAGGGCTGTTCCTGCTGCTCTGGGCCCTGTTCGCACTCACGCTGACACTCGGCGCGGCCGGCCGCGGTCTGCTGGGCCAGGGGACGTACGGGCTGCTGTTCGTGGCGCTTCTGCTCCTGGGCATCGGGCAGTTCGCGGACAGCGGCTTCCTGACCAAGGCGGGCGGCTGGCTGGCCGCCCTGGCCGGGCTGGCGGCCTGGTACGGCGCGACGGCGGCGCTGGCCCACTGGCCGACAACGGTGCCGAGGCGCGCTGCCGGCCGAGGAGCGACGGCCACCGGCTGAGAGGCTGACCGCCTCAGAAGCAGCGGACGGGCCGCTCCCGGCGACACCGGCCCGCACGGGAAGGCGGCCCGCACGGGAAGGTGGCCACACAGGAAGGCGGCCCCGCACCCACGTCACGTGGGTGCGGGGCCGCCTTCCGCCGGTTACGGGCGTGGCTACTCGACGGTGACGGACTTCGCCAGGTTGCGCGGCTTGTCGATGTCCCGGCCCATCGCCAGCGCCGTGTGGTACGCGAAGAGCTGGAGCGGGATGCCCAGCAGGATCGGGTCCAGCTCGTTCTCGTTCTTCGGTACGACGATGGTGTGGTCGGCCTTCTCCTGCACCTGGTGCGCGACGGCGAGGATGCGGCCGCTGCGGGCCTTGATCTCCTCCATCGCGGCGCGGTTCTTCTCCAGCAGGTCGTCGTCCGGCACGATCGCGACGGTCGGCATCGCGGGCTCGATCAGCGCGAGCGGCCCGTGCTTCAGCTCGGAGGCCGGGTAGGCCTCGGCGTGGATGTACGAGACCTCCTTGAGCTTCAGCGAGGCCTCCCGGGCGACGGGGTAGCCGCGCACCCGGCCGATGAACATCATCGACTTGGCGTCCGCGTACTCCGCGGCCAGCTTCTTGATCTCGTCCTCGTTGTCGAGGATCTCGCTGATCTGGGCGGGCAGCCTGCGCAGCCCCGCGATGATCCGCTTGCCGTCGGCGACCGACAGGTCCCGGATCCGGCCCAGGTGCAGGGCGAGCAGCGCGAACGCGACGACGGTGTTGGTGAAGCACTTGGTGGAGACGACACACACCTCGGGCCCGGCGTGCACATACGTACCGCCGTCGGCCTCCCGGGCGATCGCGGAACCGACCACGTTGACCACACCGAGCACCCGCGCGCCCTTGCGCTTCAGCTCCTGGACGGCGGCCAGCACGTCGTACGTCTCACCGGACTGGGAGACCGCGACATACAGCGTGTCGGGGTCCACCACCGGGTTGCGGTAGCGGAACTCGGACGCGGGCTCGGCGTCCGCGGGGATGCGGGCGAGCTCCTCGATCAGCTGGGCGCCGATCTGACCCGCGTGGTACGAGGTGCCGCAGCCCAGGATCTTGATCCGGCGGACCCCGCGCGCCTCGCGGGCGTCCAGGTTGAGGCCGCCCAGGTGGACGGTGGCGAACCGGTCGTCGATCCGGCCGCGCAGCACCCGGTCGACGGCTTCGGCCTGCTCCGAGATCTCCTTGTGCATGTACGTGTCGTGGCCGCCCATGTCGTACGACTCGGCCTCCCACTCCACGGTGGTCGGCGTGGCCGTCGTGGTCGAGCCCTCCGTCGTGTACGTACGGAAGTCGTCGGCCTTGAGGGTGGCCATCTCGCCGTCGTCGAGGGTGACGACCTGACGGGTGTGGGCGACCAGGGCCGCGACGTCCGAGGCGACGAACATCTCCTTCTCGCCGATGCCGAGGACGACCGGGGAGCCGTTGCGGGCCACGACGATGCGGTCGTTGAAGTCGGCGTGCATCACGGCGATGCCGTACGTGCCCTCGATCGAGCGCAGCGCCTCGCGGACCTTCTCCTCCAGGGTGTCCGCATCCGAGCGGGCGATCAGGTGGACCAGCACCTCGGTGTCGGTCTCGGAGAGGAAGACGACGCCGTCGGCGACGAGCCTGGCGCGCAGCTCGGAGGCGTTGTCGATGATCCCGTTGTGGACGACGGCGACCTTGTTGCCGGCATCCAGGTGCGGGTGGGCGTTCTCGTCGCTCGGGGCACCGTGGGTGGCCCAGCGGGTGTGGGCGATGCCGGTGGTGCCGGTGAACCGCTTGGGGACCCGGGCCTCCAGCTCGCGGACCCGGCCCTTGGCCTTGACCATCTTCAGCGCGGCGGGCTTGCCGGCCGCCGGCTTTCCGGTGATCACGATGCCCGCGGAGTCGTAACCCCGGTACTCCAGCCGCTGCAGCCCTTCCAGCAGCAGCGGAGCCACGTCACGCTTGCCGATATAGCCGACGATTCCGCACATAGAGTCTCTGCCCCTCCGTCAATCCATCGACGTACAAGTAAGTGGGTGCCCGGCCGTCGACCGGTCTCAGCCGTAGACGATGCGGCGCAGCTGCCGGAGCGAGAGCTCCGGCGGTGCGACCGCCCGGTGCGGCAGTTCCGCCGCGATCCGCTCGAAGATCTCCGCGTTGACCAGGCCGCCGGACTGCAGTTCGCGGTGGCGGCGGCGGACGAACTCCTCGGCCGTCTCGTCGAAGTACGCCAGCACATCGAGGATCACCCGGGAGGCCTCGCCGCGCTGGAGCGCGGTGCTGCGGACCAGGTGATCAATGAGGTCGTCGTACGACGAGCGACGTTCGAGCACTCGTCGATACTGCGGCGGAAGAGGCTCCAGCGCAACAATTCTGCCCGATATCGGGCAGGAGTAGCGCCGAGTGGCCCTGTCTCTGTGGTCCGCGGGTGCTTCGAGGCTCCTCCGAGGCGGTTCGTCATGACGTCCGCCGGGCCGCGAGCCCGACGGGGCCGCCGGGATGAATTCGGCCAAGGACCCCGGACCGTCGGCCACGTTCCCGCACGGTCAATACGGGGAAGTGGTCTACACCTTGACCATCCATTGGGTAAGCGGTACGCATGGCGACGGTCCGGTTGGTGCAGGAGATCCGCAGATGTGAACCCGTAGAAAGGGACCCGGCTTGTGAGACTGCATACGGCGCAGCGCAGTGCTCTTCCCCGTGCTCTACCCCGCCTTCTCGGCTCGCTGCTTCTCGTCACGGCGGCCGGCATCTCCACCGCGTGCGCGGCCACGGCCTCCGCGGAGGGCAGCGCCTCCGCAGTCCGGGCGACCCGGCCGCTCGGCCAGGTCGTGCCGGCCCCCGTCTCGGTGAGACCGGGTGGCTCCCCGTACTCCATCACCGGTGCCACCAGAATCCGGGTCGACGGCTCGTCCGGCGAGGCCCGCAAGGTCGGCGAGTACCTGGCGGGCGTGCTGCGCCCCTCCACCGGGTACTCCCTGCGGGTCACCGGCAAGGACGGCGCCGACGGCATCCGGCTCCGGCTCGGCTCCCGCGACAGCGCGCTGGGCGCGGAGGGGTACACCCTGACGTCCGGGCACGGTGCCGTCACCATCACCGCCCGCAAGCCGGCAGGGCTCTTCCACGGCGTTCAGACGCTGCGTCAGCTGCTGCCGGCCCAGGTCGAGGCGGACAGCCGCCAGAAGGGGCCGTGGAAGGTCGCGGGCGGCAGCCTGACCGACGCGCCGCGCTACGGCTACCGGGGCGCGATGCTCGATGTCTCGCGGCACTTCTTCTCGGTCGCCGAGGTCAAGCGCTACATCGATCAGATCGCGCTCTACAAGATCAACACGTTCCATCTGCACCTCTCCGACGACCAGGGCTGGCGGATCGCCATCGACTCCTGGCCGAAGCTGGCCACGTACGGCGGCTCGACGGAGGTGGGCGGCGGGGCCGGCGGGTACTACACCAAGAGCCAGTACAAGGAGATCGTGAAGTACGCGGCCTCCCGCTACCTGGAGGTGGTGCCGGAGATCGACATGCCCAGCCACACCAACGCCGCCCTCGCCTCGTACGCCGAGCTGAACTGCGACGGCGTCGCGCCGCCGCTCTACACCGGCATCGAGGTCGGGTTCAGCTCGCTGTGCGCGGGCAAGGACGTCACGTACACCTTCATCGACGACGTCATCCGCGAACTGGCCGCGCTGACCCCCGGAAAGTACATCCACATCGGCGGTGACGAGGCGCACTCCACCAGCCACGACGACTACGCCAGGATCATGAAGCGGGCGCAGGCCGTCGTCGGCAAGTACGGCAAGACCGTGATGGGCTGGCACCAGCTCACCGGGGCCGAGCCGGTCAAGGGCGCGGTCGCCCAGTACTGGGGCTACGACAAGACGAGCGCCGCGGACCGGCAGCAGGTGGTGGACGCCGCGAAGAACGGCACCAAGCTGGTGCTGTCGCCGGCCGACCGGGTGTACCTGGACATGAAGTACACGGCCAAGACCGAACTGGGTCTGAAGTGGGCCGGTCTGGTCGAGGTCCAGCGCTCGTACGACTGGGACCCGGGGACGTATCTCTCCGGCGCCCCGGCGGACGCGGTCCTGGGTGTCGAGGCACCGATCTGGGCGGAGACGCTGACGGACAGCGACGACATCGACGCGATGGCGTTCCCGCGGCTGCCCGGGGCGGCGGAGCTGGGCTGGTCCCCGGCGGCGACGCACGACTGGGACACGTACAAGCTGCGGCTGGCGGCGCTCGGGCCGCGGTTCACGGCGATGGGGATCGACTACTACCGGTCGCCGCAGGTGCCGTGGCCGGCGGAGCCGGCTGCGGCGGGCTGAGGTTCGGATGACGGGTCCGTCCGGCGGTCGGGGGCTTGTCCTCGATCGCCGGACGGGCTCGGGGCGCTGTCCTCGATCGCCGGACGGGCTCGGGGCGCTGTCCTCGATCGCCGGACGGGCTTGAGGTGGCCGGGCTCGGCGGTCCTCGGTGTGTGGGAGCACGGCCGCGGACCGTGTACGAGCGCAGCACGGCCGGTACGTCGGCCGGAAGTGTCCGCAGGCGGCGAACCAGTTGCCCTGGTCATCGACCGGAACGACTGGTTCCGACTGCCCCCCGGGTCGTGGCAGCGGCGGCCGTCCTGGTCAGGCGGCCTTCTTGGCGTCCTCGATGGCCTTCGCGAGGTCTTCGAGGATCGGTGCGCACTTGTCGTAGCTGAAGATCGGCTCGGTGGTACGGGGGATGACCTGGCCGGCCTTGACGGCGGGCAGCCGCGTCCAGGTCGGCCTGGAGGTCAGGGCCTCGGGCTGGAGTGCCGATGACCGGTTGTCCATCATGATGATGTCGGCCTGGTACTTGTCGACGTTCTCCCAGCTCAGCTCCTCGAAGAAGCCCGCCGAGTTCACCTTCGGCTCGACGAACTTCACGCCCAGCTCCTGGAAGTACAGGGTGTCCGCGGCCGTCTTCGCGAGGGTGACGTAGAAGAGGTCCTGGCTGGCCGAGCCGATCAGGACCTTGAGGTCCGGCTTGGACTTCGCGGCGGCGCGCAGCCGGGCCGCGGCCTTCTCGAAGCGGGCCTTGGCGTCCGTGACCGCCTTGGCCCTCACGTCGGCGCCGAGCGATTCGGCGAGGTCCTCGTGGCGCTGGATGGCCTTGGGGATCGTGGTCCGGGCCGCCCACAGGGCGACGCTCGGGGCCGGCTTCAGGATCTTGTCCTTGGACTGGTCCGGCACGTACCAGAGGGCGTCCTTCTCCCACATCGCCGTGACCAGCAGCTCCGGGCCGAGCGCCGCGTACTTCTCGACGTTGAACTCGCCCCAGACGTTGCCGAGGATCTCGACCTTGCTGACGTCCAGGTCGCCGGCCTGCACATCGGCTTTGCCGTCCTTGGTCTTCGTCGGGCCGAAGACGGCCTTGACCTCGATGCCGTAGTCGTGGAGTGCGGCGGCGACACCGGTGAAGGCGACGATGTTCTTCGGGACGGACTTGGCCTCGGCGGTCTTCCCCCGGTCGTCCTTGAAGCTCCACGGCCCGGCGTCGGCGCTCTTGGAGCCGCCGGAACCCGCGTCCTTCCCGTCGCTGTCGCCGCAGGCGGCGAGGACGGCACCGAGTCCTACGGCGCCGCCCATGGCCAGCAGGCCACGGCGGGTGGGGCGGATCGCTCGGGCAGTGCGCATGACAGAGTCCACTTTCGTACGGGCCGGAGACCGACCTTGAGCCGGTTCGGAGGAAGGTTAGCCTAACCTTACGTGCGTCCGGCCCGGCCGGGCGCCCACCCCGGTCGGGGCCCGGCCGGCTCACTCACCCGCCGAACTCCGCACGGCACGCGTCGAGCCCCTCCAGCGTGACGTCGACCGTGCGGTGCTCCTCCCAGCGTGCCCGCTCCAGCCGCAGCCGTTGCAGCGTGACGGGCGCACCCCGCAGCGCGGCGGCCTCCAGCCCGTCCGGGAGGTAGCCGAGCCGCCGCGAGACGCCGAGCGAGCGCGGGTTGTCCGTCATCGCGGACGAGACCGCCGTACGGGCCCCGAGACCGGCGAAGGCGAGATGGAGCGCGGCGGCCCGCATCTCGGTGCCGATGCCCCGCCCCTGGTACCTGAGCCCCAGCCAGGACCCGGTGCTCACCTCGCCGGTCACCGCGAAGTCCTTCGCCATCACGTCCTGCCGCCCGACCACCCGGCCCTCGTGCAGCACCGCGAGGCTCAACGCCCATTTCTCGGGTGACCAGTTGGCGACGGTGGCCAGCACGTGCTGGAACACCGCCCGGCCGGAATCGGCGGGTGAGCCGTCGGTCCAGGGGACGGTGAACGGCATGGTGTCCGGGGCGTGCACCCCGTCGGCGGCGACCGAGGCCAGTTCGTCCAGCAACTCCAGGTCCGGGAGGCGCAACTCCAGACGCGGGGTGCGGATGCGGAGCCCGTACAGGGGCCAGTGCCGCTGCTTCATGGACGAACACTGCCGGGGCGAGGCGGCCGGTGTCGAACGAATTGCCCGCGCAGCGGGTGCGGCGGGCGGAGGGATGGGAGCCGGGTGGGCATCCGCTTCCGCCGTCCGCCCCCGGCGGGCCCCCCGCCGCGGACGCGCGGGCGAGGTCACCCGGCTGCGGTAGGCGGCCAGTCTCCGGGCAGCTCGTATCGCCGGCCCGGACGCCAGGCCGGCGGTGCTTGGAGCAGGGCCTCCAAGGGCGTACCCGTGAGCAGGTGTTCCAGTGCCCATTGGTTGGCCGAGTGGGCGATCACCAGGATTCGGCCGCCGTCCCAGCCGGTGGCCAGGTCGTGGAGGAAGGCGTGGGTGGCCGTGACGACTTGGCGGTAGCTCTGGCCGCCGGGAAACGGGACGTCGATGTGCTGGAGGCGGCGGGCGGCGATGTGGGGGCGAGGGGTTCCGTTGAGGTCGCCGTAATCGCACTCACGCAGCCGGATGTCCTGATGGATCGGGAGCCGGCCGCCGGGGTAAGCGGTCCGGGCTGTCTGGACGGCCCGCCGCAGGTCGGAGGTGAACACGGCCGCGAAGCCGTCGCCCGGCCGGCGCTCGCCCAGTTCACGGGCCTGGCGGCGGCCCAAGTCGGAGAGCTCCCCCGGGAGCCAGCCGGTAGCGACACCGGCCTCGTTGTCAGTCGTGGTGGAGTGGGTCTCGTAGACGATCTCTACTGTCATCAAGGCTCCTGGATGTCCGCCGTCGATTGGGTGAAAGAGCCTGGCCGTCACCCTGTACGTCGCTCATACGTAAGGCGCCCGCGCGAGGTCGCACGCGCCGAGGAGCAGTACGTGGGTGGCCTTTTCCGTCCCCGGGCCCGGATTGACCACCGCGAGCCGGCCGGCGGAGCCGTGGACGGGGTGCGCCCTTACGGCATCGGTGGTGCCGAGCGCGTCATCGAGGGCCGGTTCGTTCGGCGCGTGGCCTGCGATCGGCCTGCCGGTGTCGAGAGGGGGCGTAGCGATGCCTCAACGGTCGGTGTCGGCTCCACCCGTGACGAGCCGGCTCGTGAAGCCCGCCCGGCGCAGTCGCTCATAGGCGGCGGTCACCTCGCCGGGAACCGGATCGGCGGCCATGAAGCCCTGGGCCGGGTAGATCAGCAGCCGCTGCAACGTACCGACCAGCATGTCGATGACCATGCGGTCGTCCTGGACGGAGGCCAGGTACTCCTCGAACGTGATCGGTTCCGACGCGCTCACGAACGAGACCCCCGGCCACAGCTTGCGCGCAGTGGCGTGGGCGCGCCGTTACTCGTACGGCTTGCTGATCCAGGTGGTGGTCCCACGGGAGCCGGGCGTCGGACCGGGACCGGTGGGAGATCATCGCGAGCCGCCTTCGCCGTGCGCGGAGTCCGGAACGTCGAAGTCGTACGACCATCTGAATCGTGAGGCCGCGTGCACGCCTATCGCCAACTCGACGACGGTTCCGTCGGCCGTGTACGCGGTCCTGTGCAGTTCGACCACCGGTTCGCCGCTGGGCAGCATGAGCAGTTTCGTCTCCTCGGGAGTCGAGGCGCGCGCGAACAGTTCCTTCCGCATGTGGTCGATCCCCCCACCGGTCTCACCTGGCAGAGCCGTTCGGCGTCCGTGCGACCCGGCACGGCGTACGAGTGCCGACAGTCGCAGGCGATCGCCGCGCTGCACAGGCAGCGGAACAAGGGTCTGAACCGCTGACCGGTCTGGAGAGGAAGGAAGCGCGGACGGGGCGGGCCCGGCGCCTGGGCCCGCCCCGTCCGGCGCTCCGTCCCCGGGCTCAGGCCGGCAGGCCGAGCTCCCGGGCGATCAGCATCCGCTGCACCTCGCTGGTGCCCTCGCCGATCTCCAGGATCTTGGAGTCGCGCCACATCCGGGCCACCGGGTACTCGTTCATGAAGCCGTAGCCGCCGTGGATCTGGGTCGCGTCCCGGGCGTTGTCCACCGCCACGGTCGAGGAGTACAGCTTGGCGATCGCCGCCTCCTTCTTGAACGGCTCGCCCGCCAGCAGCCGCGAGGCCGCGTCCCGCCAGCCGATCCGGGCCATGTGGGCCCGCATCTCCATGTCGGCGATCTTGAACTGGATCGCCTGGTTGGCACCGATCGGCTTCCCGAAGGCGTGCCGCTCGGCCGCGTACTTCACCGACTCGTCCACACAGCCCTGCGCGAGGCCCGTCGACAGCGCCGAGATGGCGATCCGGCCCTCGTCCAGGATCCGCAGGAACTGCGCGTAGCCGCGGCCCTCCTCGCCCAGCAGGTTCCCCAGCGGCACCCGTACGTCGCTGAAGGACAGCTCGCGGGTGTCCGAGGCGTTCCAGCCGACCTTGGAGTACGGGGCGGCGACCGTGAAACCGGGGGTGCCGGACGGGACGATGATCGAGGAGATGCGCGGGGCGCCGTTCTCCTTGCGGCCGGTCACCGCGGTGACCGTCACCAACTCCGTGATGTCCGTGCCGGAGTTGGTGATGAAGCACTTGGAGCCGTTGATCACCCACTCGCCCGCCGCCTCGTCGCGCACGGCCGTCGTCCGGGTGCCGCCCGCGTCCGAACCGGCGTCCGGCTCGGTCAGGCCGAACGCGCCGAGCGCCTCGCCCGAGCAGAGCCTCGGCAGCCACTGCTGCTTCTGCTCCTCGGTGCCGAAGCGGAACACCGGCATCGCGCCGAGCGAGACCCCGGCCTCCAGGGTGATCGCCACCGACGAGTCGACTCGGGCCAGCTCCTCCAGCGCGATGCCGAGGGCGAGGTAGTCGCCGCCCATCCCGCCGTACTCCTCCGGGAACGGCAGCCCGAACAGGCCCATCCGCCCCATCTCCCGCACGATCTCGTACGGGAACTCATGGCGCTCGTAGAAGTCGCCGATCTTCGGTGCGACCACGTCGTGCGCGAACTCCTCGACGGTGCGTCGCAGTTCCTCGTGCTCGGCGGTCAGCCGGTGGTCCAGGGACATGGGGGCTGTCACTCCTTGTGGGACTGGGTTCACTGCGCCGAGAGTGCTCGGACGGTTCGGGACGGGCTGGGTCGGCCCAGTTGTTCGGCGAGCCACACGCTGGTGGCGGTGAGCGCGTCGAGATCGACCCCGGTTTCGATGCCGAGGCCTTGGAGCATCCACACGAGATCCTCGGTGGCCAGATTTCCGGTCGCGCTCTTCGCGTACGGACAGCCGCCGAGGCCGCCCGCGGAGGCGTCCACGGTGGTGACGCCGTGCTGGAGGGCGGCCAGGGTGTTGGACAGGGCCTGCCCGTACGTGTCGTGGAAGTGCACCCCGATCGTTCCGGTGGGCACCCCCGCCTCGTTCAGTGCGGAGAGCAGCGCCCGGACGTGGCCCGGTGTGGCGACGCCGATGGTGTCGCCGAGCGAGAGCTCGTCGCACCCGAGGTCCATCAGCGCCCTCGCCACCCGGACGACCTGGGCGACCGGGACGGCCCCCTCCCACGGGTCGCCGAAACACATCGACAGATAGCCGCGCACATGCACCCTGTCCGCCTTGGCGCGGGCCACGACGGGCTCGAACATGGCGAGCGACTCATCGACGGTGCGGTTGAGGTTGCGGGCGGCGAACGTCTCCGTCGCGGACCCGAAGACGGCGATCCGGCGGGCGCCGAGGACCAGCGCCCGGTCCAGCCCCCGCTCGTTCGGCACCAGGACCGGGAGCGCCACGTCACCCACGTCCGCGATCTCGCCGAGCAGCGGGAACAGCTGCTCGGCGTCGGCCAGTTGGGGCACCCACTTGGGGTGGACGAAGCTCGTCGCCTCGATCGTGGAGAGCCCGGCGACCGCGAGCCGGCGGATGAACTCCGCCTTGATCGCGGTCGGCACGACCGTCTTCTCGTTCTGGAGCCCGTCGCGGGCGCCGACCTCGTGGATCCGGATCCGGGCGGGCAGCTCCGGTGCGGCCACCGTCATCGGCAGGGTGCGGTCGGCGCTCATACTTCCTCCCCGGTGACGGTCGCCGGGGTGACCACGGCCAGTACCTGATCCATGGCGACCGTGGTCCCGGCCATGACGTCGAGTTCGGTGACGGTTCCGGCGTGCGGGGCGGAGATGACGTGCTCCATCTTCATCGCCTCCACCACCAGCAGGCTCTGCCCGGCCACGACCTCGTCGCCGACGGCCACCTTCACCACCGTGACGGTGCCGGGCATGGGCGCGGCGAGGGTGTCCGCCCCGGAGCGGGCGGCGCCGGTCAGTGACGCCTCCACCGGGTCGTGGTCCCGGACGTGCCAGGTGTCGCCGTCCCGGCCGAGCCAGCGGCCCTGCGGGGACGCGGCATGGGCGAACGAGTGCGTGACACCGGCCAGTTCGAGGGTGACGCGCTGCCCGTCCGCAGTGAGCAGCCGGGCCGTCTCGGCGCCGCCGGGCAGCGGGCCCAGCGGTCCGCAGGTGCCCGAGTCGGGGGCCGGCGGCTGCGCGCCCTCGCCGACATGGCCGAAGGTCAGCTCGGTGCCCGCGCCGCACGGCCGCAGACCCACCTGGACCGGGTCGTGACCGGGAATCCGGAAGTGCCGCACCGTCCGGGCCGGGGTGCCGCCGAGGCGCCAGCCGTCACCGGCCGAGAACGGGTCGGCCCAGGTGTGCGGGCCGGCGGCGGCGGGGGAGTGCTGCCGCAGCAGCGCGGCCGCCGCGTACACCTCCTCCGGCACCCCGTCCGGCACCAGCGCGTCCGCCTCGCGCTCCACCAGACCGGTGTCGAGATCGCCCGCCACCACGGCCGGGTGGCCGAGCAGCCGGCGCAGAAAGCCCGCGTTGGTCGGGACGCCCAGGACCACCGTGTCCGCGAGCGCAGCCCGCAGCCTGCGCAGGGCCGTCGCCCGGTCGGGGCCGTACGCGATCACCTTCGACAGCATCGGGTCGTACAGGCTGCCGACCTCGCCGCCCTCGCCGAGCCCCGAGTCCGTCCGCACCCCGCCGCCCTGCGGCTCGCGCAGCGCCAGCACGGTGCCGCCGGAGGGCAGGAAGCCGCGGGCCGGGTCCTCGGCGCAGACCCGGGCCTCGACGGCGTGCCCGGTGAGCGTGATGTCGCCCTGGCCGTACGGGAGCCGCTCACCGGCCGCGACCCGCAGCTGCCACTCCACCAGATCGAGGCCGGTGATCAGCTCGGTCACCGGGTGCTCCACCTGGAGGCGGGTGTTCATCTCCATGAAGCAGTACGCGGCCGGGTCGTTGCCCGGGACGATGAACTCCACCGTGCCCGCGCCGGCGTAGCCGCAGGAACGGGCCGCCCGGACGGCCGCCTCGCCCATCGCCGCCCGGGTCTCCTTGTCGAGCAGGACCGAGGGCGCCTCCTCGATGATCTTCTGGTGGCGGCGCTGGAGCGAGCACTCGCGCTCGCCGAGGTGCACCACGTTGCCGTGCCCGTCCGCCAGTACCTGGATCTCGATGTGGCGCGGCCGGTCGATCCACCGCTCCACGAGCAGGGTGTCGTCGCCGAAGGAGGCGCGTGCCTCGCGCCGGGCCGCGGCGATCTCGTCCGCGAGCAGCGCCGCGTCGCGGACCAGCCGCATGCCCTTGCCGCCGCCGCCCGCCGAGGGCTTCAGCAGCACCGGCATGCCGATCTCATGGGCCGCGTCGGCCAGTTGACCATCGGTCAGATCGCTCCCGGTGGAACCGGGCACGACCGGGACACCGGCCGCGGCGACCGTCTCCTTGGCCCGGATCTTGTCGCCCATCAGCGAGATGGCGGCGGCGGGCGGCCCGATGAAGACCAGCCCCGCGTCCGCGCAGGCCTGGGCGAAGCCCGCGTTCTCCGCGAGGAAGCCGTAGCCGGGGTGGACGGCCTGCGCGCCCGTGCGGCGGGCGGCCTCCAGCAGCCGGTCCACGCTCAGATAGCTCTCGGCGGCGGGTGCGGGGCCGATCCGTACCGCCGTGTCGGCCTCCCGCACGTGCCGGGCGTCCGCGTCCGCGTCGCTGAAGACGGCGACCGAGCGCACCCCCAGCTCGCGCAGCGTCCGGATGACCCGGACCGCGATCTCGCCGCGGTTGGCGACGAGGACAGTGTCGAACATCGTCATCTCTTCCTCACATCCGGAAGACGCCGAAACCGGCGTCGCCCAGCGGGGCGTTGCCGCAGGCGGTCAGGGCGAGCCCCAGCACCTGCCGGGTCTCCATCGGGTCGATCACGCCGTCGTCCCAGAGCCGGGCGGTGGCGTAGTACGCGTTGCCCTGGGTCTCGTACTGCTCGCGGATCGGGGCCTTGAACGACTCCTCGTCCTCGGTGCTCCAGTCGTCGCCCAGCTGGTCGCGCTTGACCGTGGCGAGGACGGACGCGGCCTGCTCGCCGCCCATGACCGAGATCTTCGCGTTCGGCCACATCCACAGGAAGCGGGGGCTGTAGGCCCGGCCGCACATCGAGTAGTTGCCCGCGCCGTAGGACCCGCCGACCACCACGGTCAGCTTCGGCACCCGGGTGCAGGCGACGGCGGTGACCATCTTCGCGCCGTGCTTGGCGATGCCGCCCGCCTCGTAGTCACGGCCCACCATGAACCCGGAGATGTTCTGGAGGAAGACCAGCGGGATGCCGCGCTGGTCGCACAGCTCGATGAAGTGCGCACCCTTCTGGGCGGACTCGGAGAACAGGATGCCGTTGTTGGCGACGATCCCCACCGGATGGCCGTGGATGTGCGCGAAGCCGGTGATCAGCGTCGTCCCGTACTCGGCCTTGAACTCGGCGAAGCGCGATCCGTCGACGACCCGGGCGATCACCTCCCGTACGTCGTACGGGGTGCGCGAATCGACGGGCACGGCCCCGTACAGACCGGCGGGATCGACCTCCGGCTCGTCGGCCGGCTGCACGGACCAGGGCAGCGCGCCCCGGTCCGGCAGGGTCGCCACGATGTTCCGCACGATCCGCAGGGCGTGCGCGTCGTCCTCGGCGAGGTGATCGGTGACGCCGGACGTACGGGAGTGGACCTCGCCGCCGCCCAGCTCCTCGGCCGTCACGACCTCGCCCGTCGCGGCCTTCACCAGCGGCGGCCCGCCCAGGAAGATCGTCCCCTGGTTCCGGACGATCACGGCCTCGTCGCTCATCGCGGGGACGTACGCCCCGCCGGCCGTGCAGGACCCCAGCACAGCGGCGATCTGCGGGATGCCGGCCCCGGACATCCGGGCCTGGTTGTAGAAGATCCGCCCGAAGTGCTCCCGGTCCGGGAACACCTCGTCCTGCATCGGCAGGAACGCGCCGCCCGAGTCCACCAGGTACAGACAGGGCAGCCGGTTCTCCAGCGCCACCTCCTGGGCCCGCAGGTGCTTCTTCACGGTCATCGGGTAGTACGTGCCGCCCTTGACGGTCGCGTCATTGGCGACGATCACGCACTCCCGGCCGCTGACCCGCCCGATTCCGGCGATCACCCCGGCCGCCGGGGCAGCGCCCCCGTACAGCCCCTCGGCCGCCAGCGGGGCCAGCTCCAGGAAGGGTGAGCCCGGATCGAGCAGGGTGTCCACCCGCTCCCGGGGCAGCAGCTTGCCGCGCGCCACATGCCGGGCGCGGGCCTTCTCACCCCCGCCGAGTCTGGCCATGGCGAGCCGCTTGCGCAGCTCGTCGGCGAGCGCGTGATGCGCCGCCTCGTTGGCCTGCCAGGCCTCGGAGGCGGGATCGGCCGCGCTCGTCAGCACCGGTGCCTGCTGCATCCTGTCGAGCCCCCTTGCCCGTACCGCTGTGGTGACGGCCCTGCCCGCGGCCGTTAATGAGCGTTAACGCCTCTTCAGGTTAACGACCGCTAACCCCCCTGTCTAGAATGACTGGTCATGAGCACTCATGCCGCCGCCCGCGTCGCGGCTCCCACCCGCCGTGAGCAGATCCTCAAGGAGGCCGCGCGCCTCTTCGCCGAGCGCGGCTTCCACGGCGTCGGCGTCGATGAGATAGGCGCCGCCGTCGGCATCAGCGGCCCCGGCCTCTACCGTCACTTCCCCGGCAAGGACGCGATGCTCGCCGAGCTGCTGGTCGGCATCAGCGAGCGGCTACTGGCCGGCGGGGAGCTGCGGGTGTCCGAGGACGCCGCCTCCCGCGACGGGTCGCGCGAGGCGCTCCTGGACGCGCTCATCGAGGGCCACATCGACTTCGCCCTCGACGACCGCCCCCTGATCACCCTGCACGACCGTGAGCTGGACCGCCTGCGGGACACCGACCGCAAGCGGGTGCGCCGGCTCCAGCGGCAGTACGTCGAGGTGTGGGTCGGCGTGGTCCGCGACCTCTACCCGGACCTCCCCGAGCACGAGGCGCGCGCCACGGTGCACGCGGTCTTCGGCCTGCTGAACTCCACCCCGCACCTGGGCCGCCCCGGCGCCCTGCCCGACCGCGCGGACACGGCGGCGCTGCTGCACCGGCTGGCCCGGGGCGCGTTCGCGGCGGCGGGCGGCGCGCGGCCGCCGCTGGACGGTGTTCCGGAATAGGCCGGCCGGAAAACGCGCCGCGGGCCACCGGTCGCGGATGTCCGCGCCAACATTTCCCCGCGAACCCCTTTAGCCTGAGTCGTTTCGGGAGGATACGGACATAGGCTTCGGCACGGTCGCGTCCGCGCCTCATGGGGAATTGAATGAAAAACTGCCAGGTATCGATCGTCGTCCCTTGCTATAACGAGGACGAGGCCGTCAAGGCGTTTCACTGCGCGCTGGTCGCCGTCCTCGAACCGACCGGGAAGAGCTTCGAGGTCTGCTATGTCGACGACGGCAGCGAAGATCTCACCCGGGCCCAGCTGATCCATCTGGCCGCCGTCGACGAACGGGTCCGCTACACCGCCTTCAGCCGCAATTTCGGCAAGGAGGCCGCCATGCTCGCCGGACTCCGGATGGCCCGCGGGGAGTCCGTGGTGCTCATGGACGCCGACCTTCAGCACCCGCCCGAACTGCTGCCCCGCATGCTGGAGTTGAGCCGGCACGGATACGACCAGGTGATCGCCCGGCGCGACCGCGAGGGCGAGGGGGCCCTGCGTTCGTTCGTCAGCCGTTCCTACTACCGCGCCATGGGGCACTTCATGGACGTGTCGGTGGTCGACGGCGAGGGGGACTTCCGGCTGCTGTCCCGCCGCGCGGTGGACAGCGTCCTCGCGCTCCCCGAGTCCAACCGGTTCTCCAAGGGGATCTTCTCCTGGATCGGCTTCGACACCACCAGCTTCACCTACCACAACGCCCAGCGGGTGGCGGGGCGCTCGAAGTGGGGCGGCAGACGGCTGCTCAACTACGGCATCGACGGGCTGATCTCCTTCAACAACCGCCCCCTGCGGCTGGCCATCTACGCCGGCCTCCTGATGGCCCTGGCGGCCATGGGGTACGCCGTGTGGATCATCGTGGAGGTGGCGCGCAACGGGGTGGGGGTGCCCGGCTACACCACCCTGCTCACCGCCGTCGTCGCGCTCGGCGGGATCCAGCTGGCCACGCTCGGCATCGTCGGTGAGTACGTCGGCCGGATCTACGGCGAGACGAAGAACCGTCCGCACTACCTGATCCGGGAATCCAGCGAACAGCCGGCTCCCGCCGCACCCGACCGGCCGTTACGGGTGAGGGGCGGCGGCTCGAGTGCCTATGGATCGGGCCGGGGCCGGACCGTGCGCCAATTCCTCACCTTCGCCATGATCGGCGTCGTCAATACGGCGGTCTATCTGGGCGTGTACGCGACGCTCAACCGCTGGATTCCGTATCTGACCGCCCATGTCATCGGCTATTGCGTCAGTATTATCGGTTCTTTCCTACTCAACTCCTACATCACCTGCCGGACCAGTCCGACCTGGCGGGCCTTCGTCCGCTTTCCGCTGTCGAGCCTCGTCAATCTCGTCCTGTCCGGGGTGCTGCTCTATGTCGGAGTGAGCCATCTGGGCATGGGAAAGAACATCGCCGCCCTGATCGCCGGAATTCTCGCCACCCCGTTCTCCTTCCTGCTCGCCCGCTGGGCGATCACCTCCGGCGCGGCCGTGTCCCGGCAACCGGAACCGCTGGCCGGCGCCCGGGCCGGCCGCTCCGGCGACTGACCCCCCACGGCACCGGCACGGATCACGTACGCAGCGGCACCGCACGAAGGGCACCGGCACATCCATGACCGCGGAAGCATCGGGAACATCGGACACCCCGCCGACGACGGACGATGCGCCCCACCGGCAGCACGACGAACAGGCCCCGAAGCCCCGCACGCCGCTCCTGGCCGCCGCACTCACCGTCTTCCCGCTGGCCCTGCTGGCCGGGTCCTTCTGGATCGGCAGGCTGGTGCGGCCGGGCGGCGACGACTGGTGCTTCCTGCCGGTGCTGCGCGACGACGGCGTCTCCGGCATGATCGGGAAGTTCTACCTGCACGACAACGGGCGCATCGCCAACGCGCTGATGGTCGCGCTCTACGGGGCGGGCGGCGTGGCCGGCCAGCAGTGGTACGCCACGGCCAGCGGGCTGCTGATCCTGGCCGTGGTGTGGGCCGTGACCGCGTCCGCCCTGCGCAGCGCCGGGCGGACCGCGCCGCGCGGGGTGCCGCTGCTCGTCGCGGCGATGACCGCGGTGGTGTTCCTCTTCGCCACCCCCAACACGTACAAGACGTTCTACTGGCCCGCCTCCTCCGTCTCGCACACCGTCGCCCCGGCACTGGCCGCCGCGGCGGTGATCCCGCTGCTCCGGGCCCGGTCGCGCCGGGGGCGGATCTTCGCGCTGGGTGTCGCCGTCGTGGCCGGGCTCTTCGTCGGGACCCTCTCGGAGGGGACCTCGATCGTCGCGGTCGTCCTGCTCTGCACCGCTCTGCTGCTCAGCCTCCGGTCGCGGCCCGGCCCTGCCCGCGGGTACACCCGGCTCTGGTGCGGCGTCGCGCTGGCCGCCGTGGTCACGGGGATGATCATCCTCTACACGTCGCCGGGGTCCCGTGCCCGCCGCGACCGGTTCGACACCGGCGCCACGTCCGTCTTCGACCCCGGGTCGCTGGCCGGCGCGCTGCGGGCGTTCGGCGACATCCTGGGGGCCGTGCTCACCACCTGGACCTACCTCGGCGCGCTGGCCGTCGGCATCCTGCTGGGCCTGCTGATGCGCGAGAGCGACCCGGCCGGGGACGGGAGCCCGACGCGCACCCGGCCGCTGGTCCCGGCGCTGGCCGGTGTGGCGGCGTTCCTGGTGTCCGGGTACCTCTGCACCCTCATCACCCTTCCCGCCTTCCCGCACAGCATGATGTCGTACGGCACCCGCACCTGGAACGACTACCTCTTCGGGTACGTGCTGCTGCTCGCCGGGATCGGCGCCCTGCTCGGCGCCGCGCTGCGCGCCCGGGGGCGGGGAACCGCCGCCGCGACGGGAACGGCGGCGGTGCTCTGTGCGGCGGTCTGTGTGGGGCTGGCCGTGCCACTGGCCGGCCTGGCACACGACATGGACGTCCGGGCCCGGCACTGGGACCGCCAGGACCGGCTGCTGCGCGAGGAGGTGGCCGGGGGCGCCGAGGTCCTGCCGTACGTACCGGCCTCGGTCGGGCAGATGCGCGACCCGTTCGGCAACCACGGCCGCAGCGTGTGGCCGGCCGCCTGCACGGCCCAGTACTACCACCTGAAGCGGATCACCTACGCGACCCGGCCGGCTCCCGGGCCGACACGCTGACGCAACCGGCCCGGCTCCACCGCCTCCCTCCCTCGTTTCCGGACCCGCGAACGCCAACCACCTCATACGAACGACACGCAGCGCATCCCTGACGGCACAATGGGTGCATGCCGATACCCAGCCGCGCCGCCCTCGTCGAACATCTCGTCCGCACGCGTATAGCCGGAGACGTCGCGACCCCGCGTGACAACAACCTCTCCCACTACCGCAAGCTCGCCAACGGCGACCGCCACTTCTGGCTGGGCCTGGAACTCGGCGACCGGTGGCGCGACGAGCAGGACGTGCTGGCCGTGATGGCCGAGCGGTGCGGGGTCAGCGACGACCCGGAGCACCGGTTCGGCCAGGACACCATCGACCCCGAGCTGACCGTCGACGCCCTGGAGCGCGCGGCGGCCCGGCTGCGCAAGGCGGCCGACGGGAACGAGCGGGTGCTGTTCGCCACCGGCCACCCGGGCGGTCTGCTGGACGTCCACCGGCAGACGGCGGCCGCCCTGCGGACCGCCGGCTGCGAGATCGTCCGGATCCCGTCCGGGCTGATGGCGGACGAGGGCATGGTCTTCCAGTTCGCGGACGTCGCCGTGCAGGAGCGCGGCGCGACCCTCTGGCACACCCACTCCCCGGCCCCGATGGCGGCGATCCTGGACGGCATGGAGCGGGAGGGGCGCCCCATGCCCGACCTGGTCGTCGCCGACCACGGCTGGGCCGGGTGCGCGGCGCAGCGCGGGCTGGACGCCATCGGATACGCGGACTGCAACGACCCGGCGCTGTTCCTGGGGGAGTCCGAGGGGACCCTCCAGGTGGCCGTCCCGCTGGACGACCACGTGCTGGACCCGCGCTTCTACGACCCGATGACGGACTACCTGCTGGAGGCGGCCGGACTGCTCTGAGCGGTACGGGCCATCGGCGTCGTCGAGATCCTTGGTGCCGCCGGCCTCGTACTGCCGCCGCTCACGGGCATCGTGCCCGGCCTCGGGATCGCGGCCGCGATCGGCCTGGTGGTGCTCCAGGTGATGGCGGCGGGCCTGCACCTGTCCCGGGGCGAGGCCAGGCAGACCGGTCTGAACGCCGCGCTCGTCGTGCTGGCGGCAGCGGCCGCGGTGCTCGCCCCGGCCTGGTGACCCGACCGGTCCGGCCCCGGTTCAGCCCGCTCCTTCACCCTCACCGGGCCCGGCCATCGGGTTTCCCCCGGCGGCGCGGGCCCGGCGCCGCTGTTCGAGCCCCGGCGTCGGGTCCAGATAGACCCGCCGGATCGACGGATACCGCTCCCGCAACTGCTGCTCGGCCTCCTCGCAGGCCCACTCGACCTCCTCGGCGCTGGCAACGTCCCGGAAGTCGATCTTCGCGGCGATCAGGATCTCGGCCGGGCCCTGGATGAGCGTCGTCAGCTCCAGTACGTCGATGATGTGCGGCACCGTCAGCAGTTCCTCCCGCACCCCCGCCCGCATCGAGTGCGACACCGGCCGGCCGATCAGCAACTGGGCGTTGGACCGGCCGAGCACCCAGGCCACGTACACGAGCAGCGCGCCGATCAGGATCGACGCGACACCGTCCCAGACCCCGGAGCCCGACACCTGACCCCCGAGCAGCCCGCCCGCGGCCAGCAGCAGACCCACCAGAGCCGCCGAGTCCTCCATCACGACGGCCTTGACGGCGGTGTCCGGGGTGAGCCGGAAGTAGCGAGTGGCGGGAGTCCCCAGCCGGACGGCTTCCCCGCGCACCTGCCGCAGCCCGGTGCGCAGCGAGTAGCCCTCCAGCAGGAACGCCACGCCCAGCACGATGTACGAGACGAGCGGGTCGCCGAGATCCTCGCCCGCGATCAGGGTGTGCACTCCGTCGTAGACCGAGAAGACCGCGCCGCCGACGAAGGTGGCGACGGAGGCGAGCATCGCCCAGATGTACCGCTCGGGGCCGTACCCCAGCGGGTGTTCCTCGTCGGCGGGCTTCTCGCTGCGCTTGAGCGCGGTGAGCAGCAGCACCTCGGTGACGGTGTCGGCGACCGAGTGGGCCGCCTCGGAGAGCATCGCGCTCGATCCGCTGATCACCCCCGCCACGGCCTTCGCCACGGCGATGCCGAGGTTGGCGGCCGCGGCGACGAGGACGGTGAACGTGGACTCGCCACCGCTCGCCGCGCCGTTCCCCGTACCGGACTCCCCGCCATCAGCACGCGCCTCGCTCATGCTGGGGAGTATGTCGGAGTTGATGCGCGGCGTCCTGTTCAGTGGCCGCGGGGGACCCGGATGACGCCCTCCTGGATGACGGTGATCGCCAGCCGGCCGTCCTGCGTGTAGATACGGGCCTGGCCCAGCCCGCGCCCGCCGGACGCGGACGGCGACTCCTGGTCGTACAGCAGCCACTCGTCGGCCCGGAACGGCCGGTGGAACCACATCGCGTGGTCCAGGCTCGCGCCGACGACGTCGCCGACCGCCCAGCCGCCGCGCCCGTGGGCGAGGAGCACCGAGTCGAGCAGCGTCATGTCGGAGACGTACGTCGCCATGCAGACGTGCAGCAGCGGGTCGTCCGCCAGCTTGCCGTTGGTACGGAACCACACCTGCGAGCGGGGCTCGCGCGGTTCGCCGACGGTGCCGAACGGCGGGGCGTCCACGTACCGCAGATCGACCGCGGCCCGCGCCTCGATCAGCCGGTCCACGACACCCGGATCGCTGAACCGGTCCGCGTAGCGAGGCAGCATCTCGGCGGCGGTGGGAAGGGTCTCCGGGTCGGGAGCGGGTGGCATGTCCGCCTGGTGCTCCAGGCCCTCCTCGTACGTCTGGAAGGACGCGGAGAGGTGGAAGATCGGCTGCCCGTGCTGGACGGCGACGACCCGCCGGGTGGTGAAGGAACGCCCGTCCCGGATGCGGTCGACGCTGTAGACGATCGGCGCGCCCGGGTCGCCCATCCGCAGGAAGTACGAGTGCAGGGAGTGGGCGGTCCGGTCGGCGGGGACGGTGCGCCCCGCGGCGACGAGCGCCTGGGCCGCGACCTGTCCGCCGAAGACACGGGGCACGAGTGCCGAACGGCTCGTGCCCCGGAAGATGTCCCGCTCGATCTGCTCCAGGTCGAGCAGCTGGAGCAGATCGAGCAGGGAGTCAGGTGCTGTGCTCATGGAGAGAACGTAGCCGCTCTACAGGCCCATGGACTTGGCGATGATCGACTTCATGACCTCGCTGGTGCCGCCGTAGATGCGGTTGACCCGGTTGTCCGCGTACAGGCGGGCGATCGGGTACTCGTTCATGAAGCCGTAGCCGCCGTGCAGCTGGAGGCAGCGGTCGATGACGCGGTGCGCGACCTCGGTGCAGAACAGCTTCGCGGAGGCGGCCTCGGCGGCGGTCAGCTCGCCCTGGTCCAGCGCCTCCAGCGCGCGGTCGGCGACGGCCTGGGCCGCGTCCACCTCGGCCTGGCAGGCGGCCAGCTCGAACTTGGTGTTCTGGAACGAGGCGACGGTCTTGCCGAAGACGGTGCGGTCCTGGACGTACTCCTTGGCGAACCGGACGGCGGCGGCGGCCTGTGCGTACGCCCCGAAGGCGATGCCCCAGCGCTCGGAGGCCAGGTTGGTGCCGAGGTAGCCGAAGCCCTTGTTCTCCTCGCCGAGCAGATCCTCGGCCGGGACCTTGACGTCGACGAACGCCAGCTCGGCGGTGTCGGAGGTGCGCAGACCGAGCTTGTCGAGCTTGCGGCCGACGGAGTAGCCCGCGGACT
This sequence comes from Streptomyces brevispora, assembly GCF_007829885.1. Classification (NCBI taxonomy): domain Bacteria; kingdom Bacillati; phylum Actinomycetota; class Actinomycetes; order Kitasatosporales; family Streptomycetaceae; genus Streptomyces; species Streptomyces brevispora. Next base: position 1,795,095 of record NZ_VIWW01000001.1, on the reverse strand, counting down.
TGGTGTCGACGGCGAAGAGCGAGATACCGAAGCGGCGGTCGTCCTCGCGCGGGGCGGAGGTGCGGGCGCAGACGATGACCCGGTCGGCGTGCACACCACCGGTGATGAAGGTCTTGGCGCCGTTGAGGACGTAGTGCGTGCCGTCCTCGGAGAGCTTGGCGCTGGTCTTCATGCCCGCGACGTCGGAGCCGGTGCCCGGCTCGGTCATCGCCAGGGCCCACATCTCCTCGCCGGTGGTGAACTTCGGCAGCCAGCGCTTCTTCTGCTCGTCGGTGGCGAGCATCTTGATGTAGGGAAGGCCGAGCAGCGTGTGCACCCCGGAACCGCCGAAGGAGACGCCCGCGCGGGCGGTCTCCTCGTAGATGACGGCCTCGTACTTGTGCGAGTCGATGCCCGCGCCGTCGTACTCCTCGTCCACGTTGATGCCGAAGACACCCAGTTCGCCGAGCTTGCCGTAGAACTCGCGCGGCACCACGCCGGCGGCGAACCACTCGTCGTACACCGGCACGACCTCGGCCGCGATGAAGGCGCGGATGGTCTCCCGGAACGCCTCGTGGTCCTCGTTGAATACCGTACGGCGCACGGGGTGCCTCCCTGGTCGGCTGTCAGCGGTGTCGGTTGTCTCGGCTGCCTCGGGTGTCTCGACTTCGACAGCATGGCTAAGCGCTTGCTCAGCCATGGTCAAAAGTTACCCGTCAGTCATGGAGCTGTCCAGGGTGATGCTGAGCACGCCTGCGGGGGCGAGGTCCACGGGAACCGCCCTCGTCGTCGGCACCCCGCTTCTGGTCCATCCGCCGTCCGAACGCCGTCCGAACGCCGTGCGGGCTGTCGCCGCGGTCTGCTCGGGCACAGGCGACAGGCCCTGCGGCGACCGGAAACGGACACCGGCCGCCGCACGGGAGGCGCCTCGCAATCCACGCGCGTGACTCGGCCGCCGATCTGTACGCTCCCCACGGGAGGCGAGTGTGTTCGATGTAGTGCTTCTGGGCGCGGGCGGTCTCGGCTGCCTTGCTTTCGGCGTGTGGTTCATCGGGCGGCTGCGCCGCCGGAACACGGGCACCCGTGCGGGTTGGGGTGCCATGGCGCTCGGGCTGGGGCTGATCATTCGTGCGGCCGGAATCCTGGCCGGGAGCCGCCAGCCGCTCGGCCTGATTCTCGCCCTGTGTTTCGGAGTGCTCAACGTCGGCGGGTTCTTCCTGCTGGCGAGCCACCGCGACAAGCGGCGGAATGGCCGCAGCGGCCGAAAGCAGCCTCAGCTGCGCCCATGACGGGTGGATGCCGGCTGGCGTTCCGGACACCGGCGAACCTGACGGGACAAGCGCCGGCCGACGCGCGCAGGGGCCTCGGCGAAGGACACAGCACACGTTCGCCGGCTCGTCGAAGAGCTCAGGACCGACCACATCACCGCCACCCAACTCGCCCTGAGTCGGCTCCCCAAGCGCCACCGGCGCGGGCGGTCCACACTGATCCGCACCGACTCGGCCGGTCCACGCGGCCTCGGACTCCGAGAAGCCGCTTTCCGCTGATCGCTGAGCGGCACTTCTGAATGGCGGTAGTCGAGCGGTCCGAAGAGCCAGGAACCGTCAGGTGGGGAATTGGTCCGTCTCGTCCTACGTGGGGAATTCGCCCGCCCAGGAACGCTCGAGAAGGGCGACAGGGAGGTAGTCGGACTCCACTTCGATGGGGAAGCCCGCGTCGTGGGCGAAGCAGGCGATGGCGAGCGGCGCGAGGGCGACGAGGACCGAGATCAGGCCGGCCCGGGTCTCATCGATCCAGTATTCCCGGTGCCACTGGAGGGCGGCGGCGAGGGCGCGGTTGAAGCCGGTGTGGTCGGTGCGGACGACCCGGTGGAGTATCTCCATCGGCGGGTAAAGGAGCTTGTCCACCGTCTCCTGGTCGGCGACTGTGTCCGAGTTCGCGCCGTCGACGGCGGCCACCAGCTTCGAGCCGAAGCCGTCGCCTTCACCGTGCTCTGGGAGTGTGTTGCCGCCGCCGAGTCGGATCCGGCCCGGCTCGGTGCCGTCATGGCCGAGTACGCCTGGATCGATGCTCTCCAGACCTACTGGCTCGGAAACGGCGGCCGTGGCCATGGCACCGATGAGGCCGCCTCGGCCCAACGGCGAGAAGAAGCCGAGCAGCGCCAGCGACAGGACGACCGCGCCCGCCACGGCGGCCAGCCGGAGCGCCCCGGACCAGTCGTACGCGTCGGCGGCGGTCCAGGCGGTGAGGACGGCGAGTCCGGCGGACACGGACAGCAGCGCGGTCGCCAGGCCGCGGTGGCCCCGTCCGAGCCGTGCGACGAGCGCACCGGCCACCAGGAGTACGGCGGTGACCGCCGCCAGGGCCCCGGCCAGGGCGGCGAGCGGGAACTCGCGGCGGGCGAACAGCGCGGCGATCACCGCGAAGGCCACGGTCGTCACCCCCGCGCCGGCCCGCAGCGCGCGCGGACTACCAGCGCCAGGCCTGCAGGTCGAGGCTGTCGGCCACCTGGTCCGTGACGTCGTGGACCACCGGGGCGGGCGGCGCGGCATGGGTCCGGACGAGCCGGAGCACGGCACCGTCGCCGATGCCCGCCGACGCCAGGGTGCTGTCGTGCGGAAGGGCCGATCCGTCGGAGGTGATCAACTGCCGGGTCAGCGGCCGCGATGCGGCCCGGTCGTCCAGCAACTGAAGGATGTCCGGGAGGAGTTGTCCGACCGGGGTGTCGGAGGGCAGCACGATGTCGGCCCGGCGCCGCTCACCGACCAGGGTCACCCGGCTCATTTCCGCCCGGGAAGTCATTGCTGTGCTCACCACTTACGCAAACCTATCATCGCAAATTTCCGAAATTTCGGGCCAATTGGGCAAAGTGCGCTGTGTGTTCTTCCGTGGTCCCCAATTTTGGCGAGACCCCTTCGGTGGCCTTTCCCTCGCGCCGGTACTTCGCGAACTTCCCGGTGTGTTGCGGGGCGGCGGTGCCGGTGCCCCGCGGCTGTGTCTATTTCGCCGGGCCGGGTGAGGGCGAAGTCGAGGGCGAGGACGTGGGGTTCTCGTACTGCTGGGCCTGACGCTGCTGTTTCTGCTGCTCGGCCTTCTGCTTGTCCAGGGTGTGCTGGAGGAAGGACCATCCCACGCATCCCGCGCACAGCACGGCTGTGATGGCGATTCCCGCGAACACCTTCCCGAGCCGTTCGTCCGCCGTGCGCCGCGTGCGCTGGGCGCCGAACAGGAGAGCGTCCCTCATCCTGCGCCGGCGCACTCCCACCGATTCCAGCAGCTGACTGTCGTAATCCCGTGCCGTGGGTCCCCCTTTGCCACTGCAACATAATCCATGGGTGGATGAGCGGGGCACATCAGGTCGCCGGAATCGGATCGTCAGGGCGCGTGCGAGGTCACCCCTGCCGGAGCGCGAACCACAACTCCGTGCGTACGTCCATGTCGTCCAGGTCCGCCCCGAGCAACACCGAGCACCGGCCGATGCGCTGGCGGACCGTATTGCGGTGGACCTGGAGGGCGGTCGCCGTGCGGTCCCAGCTGCCGTGCAGGCTCAGCCAGCAGCGCAGGGTCTCGGCGAGCGTCTCGGTGAGCGGGGCCAGCAGGGCGCGGGCGTGCGCCTCGGCGGCCTCCTGCGGGATCAGGGCGGCCAGGCCGCAACCGGTGTCCGTGCGGTGGTGGGCCAGCGGGGTGCGGGTCGCCTCCGCGTGGCCGAGGGCGCGCCCGGCCTGGGCGTCGGCCACGTCCAGCGCGGTGATCGCGGCGGGGGCGGACGCGCCGAGCGTCCACCCCGGCTGCGGGGTGATCCGGTCGCCGCCGGGCACCAGCACCCGTACCGCGTCGCGGCCCCGGCCCGCGTCGACCAGCGCCGAGCCCAGGGCCGCTCCGAGGGCCCCGGCGGTGAGCGGGTCCACCGGGCCGCCGTCGCGGCGCGCGTGCACCACCGTCCACAGCTCCGCGCCGCCCAGCAGCGGGGCGACGCCCGCCGGGTCCGCGCCCAGCAGCAGCCGGACCAGCGCCGCCGAGCGGCCCGCGGCGTCGACGCCCTGGTGCGGGGCGGCCAGCAGGGAGAGCAGGACCACCGCGACCCCGGCGATCGTGTGGTCGCCCGCCTCCCGCCGCTTCGTCGCCAGCGTCAGGACGAGCCCCTGTCCGCCGCCGAGCGCGTACGCGGCGAGATGGGTGGTACCCAGGGTGTCGGTCGCCGAGGCGGGCGCGGGGCGCACGACGGGCGCGACCACCCGGGCGAGCCGGGTGAGCGCGGCCCGCACATCGGGGGCCGGTGCCCGGCCCGCCGCGTGCAACTCCTCGCCGTCGGCCGTGAGCAGGGCCGCCCGCCCGTCCAGCTGGGCCGCCAGCTGGTGCAGCACCGCCGGCACCGGATCGGTCCTGGCCGCCGCCGTCGCCAGGGCCTGCTGGGCGCGCGTCACCCGGCGCAGCTCGCGCATCCGGGCCTCCGCCATCAGCCGCCACACCGCGCGGGCGATCGCCGTGAACGGGGTCTCGGGCGGCACCTCGATCAGCGGCAGCCCGTACCGGTCGCACGCCGCGATCAGCTCCGCCGGAACCGTCTCGTGCACCGGCCGCACCCCGAAACCGAGCGCGGCCGCCCCCGCCTCGACCAGCCGGGACACATAGGTGTCCGGGTCCGTGAGCAGCACCCCGGCGCTCAGCAGCAGCTCGCCGCCGAGCAGATACGGGTACGGGTCGGCCATCTCCGAGGTGTGCACCCACAGCAGCTCCGCCTCGGCGGGCCCCGCGATGCTGCGCAGCCCGAGCTCCTCCCGGGCGAGCAGCTCGGTCAGCGGGATGGGCGGGGCCGGTGGACCGGCGGGGAGGTCCGGCATGGATGGTTCATCCGTTCAGTGCGGCGAGAATGGATGAAACATACACTTCAGACCGGCTGCCCCGCCCCTTAGCGTCGTCAGTGGACCCGTGCGAGTGTTTCCGTGCCGTCCCGGGCGATCCGGCACACTCGGAGCAGCGCGTAATCGAAGGAAAGGCCACCACCCCATGAGCAGCACCGACACGCCGCGCGGACCCGTCGACTCCTCCCGTGTCCCGCGGTACGCGGGGCCGGCGACGTTCGCCCGGCTGCCCCGGCTCGACGAGGTCGGCAGTGCCGACGTCGCCGTGGTCGGCGTGCCCTTCGACAGCGGGGTCTCCTACCGGCCCGGCGCCCGGTTCGGCGGCAACGCGATCCGGGAGGCCTCGCGGCTCCTGCGCCCGTACAACCCGGCACAGGACGCCTCGCCGTTCGCCCTCGCGCAGGTCGCCGACGCCGGCGACATCGCGGCCAACCCGTTCAACATCAACGAGGCCGTCGAGACGATCGAGGCCGCGGCCGACGATCTGCTCGGCACCGGCGCCCGGCTGATGACGCTCGGTGGCGACCACACCATCGCGCTGCCGCTGCTGCGCTCCGTCGCCAAGAAGCACGGCCCCGTCGCGCTGCTCCACTTCGACGCGCACCTCGACACCTGGGACACCTACTTCGGCGCCGAGTACACCCACGGCACCCCGTTCCGCCGGGCCGTCGAGGAGGGCATCCTCGACACCTCCGCGCTCTCCCACGTCGGCACCCGCGGCCCGCTGTACGGCAAGCAGGACCTCACCGACGACGCCAAGATGGGCTTCGGGATCGTGACCTCCGCCGACGTCATGCGGCGCGGCGTCGACGAGATCGCCGACCAGCTGCGTCAGCGCATCGGCGGCCGGCCGCTCTACATCTCCATCGACATCGACGTGCTGGACCCGGCGCACGCCCCCGGCACCGGCACCCCGGAGGCCGGCGGTCTCACCTCCCGCGAGCTCCTCGAAATCGTGCGCGGGCTGTCCTCCTGCAACCTGGTCTCCGCCGACCTGGTCGAGGTCGCCCCCGCGTACGACCACGCCGAGATCACGTCCGTCGCCGCCTCGCACACCGCGTACGAGCTGACGACGATCATGACCCGCCAAATCGCGGAGGCCGCGCAGAAGTGAGTCACGACCATCACGACGAGCGCCCCGAGCTCACCCCCGGGCAGATCGCCGCCGCACTGAACCCCCCGCCCGGGCGCAACGGCGGCGACCTCGTCGTGGAGACGCTCCAGGGCCTCGGCGCGACCACCGTGTTCGGGCTGCCCGGACAGCACGCGCTGGGCATGTTCGACGCGCTCCGCCGCTCGTCCCTCGGCTACGTCGGCCTGCGCGTCGAGAACAACGCGGGCTTCGCCGCCGACGCCTACGGGCGGATCACCGGCGAGGTCGCCCCGCTCCTGCTGTCCACCGGTCCGGGCGCGCTCACCTCGCTCGCCGCGCTCCAGGAGGCGGCCGCCGCCTCCGCCCCGGTATTGGCCATCTCCAGCCAGGTCCCGACCGCGGGACTCGGCGGCGGGCGTCACGGCTACCTGCACGAACTGCGCGACCAGCAGGCGTCGTTCCGCGACATCGTGAAGTCCGTCCACCCGGTCCGTACCGCGTCCCAGATCCCGTCCGCGATCGCCGCCGCCTGGGAGTCCGCGCTGACGGCCCCGCACGGCCCGGTCTGGATCGAGATCCCGCAGGACGTCCTCACGGCCGAGACGACGCTGCCCGTCGTCACCGCGATGGACGCCACCCCGCGCGAACTGCACGCACGCCCCGAACTCATCGCCGTGGCAGCCCACTTGCTGTCGAACGCCGCACGTCCCGCGATCATCGCGGGCGGCGGGGTCGTACGCTCCGACGCGGCCGGCAAGCTGCGGGCGCTCGCGGAGAAGATCGGCGCCCCCGTCGTCACCACGTACGGCGGGAAGGGCGCTTTCCCGTGGGAGCACCCGCTCTCGCTCCGGTCCTGGCTGGAGGACCGGCACACGACGGACTTCCTGGAGGACGCCGACGTCCTGCTGGTCGTCGGCTCCGGACTCGGTGAGCTCTCCTCCAACTACCACACGTTCGCCCCGCGCGGCAGGGTCGTCCAGATCGAGGCGGACGCCGGGAAGCTGGAGGCCAACCACCCGGCGCTCGGCATCCACGCCGACGCCCGGGACGCCCTGTCCGACCTCCTCGAAGCGGTCACCCCCCGCGCGGACCCGGCCGCCGCCGAGCGCGTCGCAGCGGTGCTCGACCGGGTACGGGACAGGATCGACGCCCAGGGACTCGCCCTGGAACAGCACCTCCTCGCCGAGATCCGGTCGGCCCTGCCCGACACGTCCCCCAGCTTCTGGGACATGACGATCCTCGCCTACTGGGCCTGGTGCGCCTTCGACGCACGCCACCCCAACACCATGCACTCGGCCCAGGGATCGGGCGGCCTCGGCTACGGATTCCCGGCGGCCATCGGCGCCGCGGCCGCCGACCGTACGAAGCCGGTCCTGGCGGTCTCCGGCGACGGCGGCGCGATGTACTCCATCGCGGAACTCGCCACCGCCCGCCAGTACGACCTCCCGGTCACCTGGCTGATCGTGGACGACGGCGGCTACGGCATCCTGCGCGAGTACATGACCGGCGCCTTCGGCGAGACCACCGGGACGGAACTGTCCCGCCCGGACTTCGTCGCACTCGCCGAGTCCTTCGGCGTCCCGGCGGTCCGTACGAGCCCCGAGACGCTCGCCGACGACCTGGCCGAGTCCTTCGCGCGGCCGGGCCCCTCGGTCGTCGTACTCCCGGCGCTGCTCAGGATGTTCGAGCCGACGCACCTTTAGACCGACGGGTCGAGCCGCCCCCGGAGCCGTAACGGCTCCGGGGGCCTCACGTTGATCCCGTCATGCGGCGGTCGCGGCGGATCGGAACGGCTTCCGCCGGGCCGGACCTCCATCGAGCCGGACTTCCGTCGAGAGGCAGACTTCTGCCGCATACAACTTTCCGGCTGTCCGCGAGTCATCTCTGACAGGTGTGCCGGGGGGCGCACCCGCAGTAATCACACAGGGGGACGGGAACACCTCATGACTACATCCCACATATCCCGCCGCGCCCGCGGCGCGCTCTGCACCGTGCTGGCCGCCGGTGTGTTCGTACCCGTGGTGCTCGGCGCGGCTCCCGCGGCCGCCGCGACGCCGACGACGAGCTGCACCTCCGGCAAGGCCGGGCTCGCGGCCCAGCTGTCGAACGACATCACCGCAGCGCTCAAGGGCCGCAAGTCGACCACCGCGGTGGCGCTCCACGACCGGACCACCAGGACGACGTGCACGCTGCGGTCCACGTCGACGTACGACTCCGCCAGTGTCGTGAAGGCGACCGTGCTGGCCACGCTGCTCTGGGACAACGCCAAGCACAACCGCAACCTCACGCAGCGCGAGGTCGGCCTCAGCACCGCCATGATCACCAAGTCCGACAACAACGCGACCACCAGCCTGTGGAAGCAGCTCGGCGCCACCAAGGTCAAGGCGTTCCTCACGGCGGCCGGGATGACGCACACCACACCCGGGTCCGGCGGCTACTGGGGGCTGACCCAGATCACCGCGCAGGACGAGCAGCGGCTGCTGACACTGCTCACCGCGAAGAACTCCGTGCTCAGCGACAGCGCACGCTCCTACGAGCTCGGGCTGATGCGCAAGGTCGTCCCCTCGCAGCGCTGGGGAACGCCCGCCGGGGCCCCGGTCACCGCCACCGTCCAGCTCAAGAACGGCTGGCTGCAGCGGGCCACCCACGGCTGGCGGGTGCACAGCATCGGCGCCTTCACGGGCAACGGCCACGACTACGTGCTCACGGTGCTCACCCAGGACAACAAGACGATGAACGACGGCATCAACACCATCCAGGCCGTCGCGCGGGCCGTGCACAAGGACCTGAACCCGCGCGTCATCCACGCGAGGCCCGCCGCCCCGTAGGAGGCGGTCCCGCCGCTACCCGGGCATCCACGGCCGGCCGGATGCCCGACCGCGACGTACGGTTTTGATGCTCACCCCGCGCGGCTCCGTCACGGCGCGCCCGCCGTCCGGAACGCACTCCCGCTCCGCCCGAAGTCGTACGACGGTCCTACGCCGCAGGACCCGTCTTTGTAACGGAGGGATGAAATCCGCGACCGGCCGCGTTGGTGCCTTGCGGCAGAGCAGGTCGAACGGGAGGCACCGGGTGTCGGACGCAGGGCGGGCAGAGGACGGGCGACAGCCGCGCGGCTGGGCACGCAGGCTGAGCGGTTACGCCTGGCGCTACCGGCGCAATGTGCTGCTGGCGCTCGGCTCGTCGCTCGCCGGAATGGCGGTGATGGCCCTCGTCCCGCTGATCACCAAGGTGATCATCGACGACGTGGTCACCAGCCACACCCGCTCCCTGGCCGTCTGGACCGGGCTGCTGATAGGGGCCGCCGCCCTCGTGTACGTCTCGACGTACATCCGCCGCTACTACGGCGGCCGGCTCGCCCTGGACGTACAGCACGATCTGCGGACCGAGATCTACGACACGATCACCCGCCTCGACGGGAAGCGGCAGGACGAGCTGTCCACCGGACAGGTCGTCGGGCGTGCCACCAGCGACCTCCAGCTGATCCAGGGGCTGCTGTTCATGCTCCCGATGACCATCGGGAACGTCCTGCTCTTCCTGCTCTCCCTGGTGATCATGGCGTGGCTCTCGCCGCTGCTGACGCTCGTCGCCGTCGCCGTCGCCCCCGCCCTCTGGTTCATCGCCCGCCGCTCCCGCACCCGGCTCTTCCCCGCCACCTGGTACGCCCAGTCGCAGGCCGCCGCCGTCGCCGGAGTCGTCGACGGGGCCGTCTCCGGCGTCCGCGTCGTCAAGGGTTTCGGGCAGGAGGACCAGGAGACCGGCAAGCTGCGCGAGGTCGGACGCAGGCTCTTCGCCGGGCGGCTGCGCACCATCCGGCTGAACTCCCGGTACACCCCCGCCCTCCAGGCCGTCCCCGCGCTCGGCCAGGTCGCCATGCTGGCCCTCGGCGGCTGGCTCGCCACCCGCGGCGAGATCACCCTCGGCACGTTCGTCGCGTTCTCCACCTACCTCGCCCAGCTCGTCGGCCCGGTCCGGATGCTCGCCATGGTCCTCACCGTGGGACAGCAGGCCCGCGCCGGTGTGGAACGCGTACTGGAACTGATCGACACCGAGCCGACGATGCGGGACGGCACCAAGGACCTCCCCGCCGACGCCCCCGCCAGTGTCGAATTCGACGACGTGCGGTTCGGGTACGACGAGGACCGCCCGGTCCTCGACGGGTTCTCGCTGACCATCGAGCCCGGCGAGACCGTCGCCGTCGTCGGCGCGTCCGGCAGCGGCAAGTCCACCGTCTCGATGCTGCTCCCGCGGTTCTACGACGTGTCGCACGGTGCCGTCCTGGTCGGCGGCCACGACGTCCGCGAGCTGACCCTGGGCTCGCTGCGGGCCGCCATCGGCCTCGTACCGGAGGACAGCTTCCTGTTCTCCGACTCCATCCGCGCCAACATCGCCTACGGGCTCCCGGACGCCACCGACGAACAGATCGAGCAGGCCGCCCGCGCCGCCCAGGCCCACCGGTTCATCGCCGACCTGCCCAAGGGGTACGGCGCCGAGGTCGGCGAGCACGGGCTCACCCTCTCCGGCGGCCAGCGCCAGCGCGTCGCCCTCGCCCGCGCCATCCTCACCGACCCCCGGCTGCTCCTCCTCGACGACGCCACCTCCGCCGTCGACGCCCGTGTCGAGCACGAGATCCACGAGGCGCTGCGGCAGGTGATGGCGGGCCGGACGACGCTGCTGATCGCCCACCGCCGCTCCACCCTCAACCTCGCCGACCGGATCGCCGTCCTGGAGAACGGCCGGCTCGCCGACGTCGGTACGCACGAGGAGCTGGAGCGCCGCTCCGCGCTCTACCGGCGCCTGCTCACCGACCCGGACGAGCTCGGCGGCACCTCGCCCGGCCACCTGCCGGCCGCCCCCGCCGCCGACCCCGCGGACGACCGTGCGCTCCAGGAGGAGCTGGACGCCGAGTTCGACGCCGAGCGCGGGATCACCCCCGAGCTGTGGGTCCGCAAGGAGGGGGCCCGCGAGACCGACGCGGCCGGCACACCCGCCACCCCCGAGCTCCTCGCCCAGGTCGACGCACTGCCCCCGGCCACCGACACCCCGGACATCGACGAGGCCCGCGCCGTGCACGCCGAGGAGTCCTACGGACTGCGCCGGCTGCTGCGCGGCTTCGGGCTGCCGCTGCTGGTGAGCCTCGCGCTGGTCGCCGTGGACGCCGGAGCGGGACTGCTCCTCCCGGTGCTGATCAGGAACGGCATCGACGAGGGCGTCACCCAGCTGGCGCTCGGCGCGGTCTGGGCTGCCTCCGCCCTCGGCCTCGTCGTCGTGCTGGTGCAGTGGGCCGCCCAGATCGGCGAGACCCGGATGACGGGACGCACCGGCGAGCGGGTGCTCTACTCGCTGCGGCTGAAGATCTTCGCGCAGCTCCAGCGCCTCGGCCTCGACTACTACGAGCGCGAGCTGACCGGCCGGATCATGACCCGGATGACGACGGACGTGGACGCGCTGTCCACGTTCCTGCAGACCGGACTGGTCACGGCCTTCGTCTCCGTCGTCACCTTCTTCGGGATCATGATCGCGCTGCTGGTCCTGGACGTCGAGCTGGCCCTGGTGGTCTTCGCGACCCTGCCGGTGCTGGTCGTCGGCACGTACTTCTTCCGCCGCAAGAGCGTCCAGGCGTACGAGCTGGCCCGTGAGCGCATCAGCGCCGTCAACGCCGACCTCCAGGAGTCCGTCTCCGGGCTCCGGATCGTGCAGGCCTTCCGCCGCGAGCGGGACGGTGCAGACCGGTTCGCCGGACGCAGCGACTACTACCGCGAGGCCCGGGTCCGCGGCCAGTGGCTGATCTCGGTCTACTTCCCGTTCGTCCAGCTGCTGTCGTCGGTGGCCGCGGCGGCCGTGCTGATCATCGGTGCGGGCCGGGTCGACAACGGCACGCTCACCACGGGCGCGCTCGTCGCCTATCTCCTGTACATCGACCTGTTCTTCGCGCCCGTGCAGCAGCTCTCCCAGGTCTTCGACGGCTACCAGCAGGCCACCGTCTCGCTCGGCCGCATCCAGGAGCTCCTCCAGGAGCCGACGTCCACCGCCGACCGGGACGAACCGCTGGACGTGCCGTCGCTGCGCGGCGAGATCGCGTTCGAGGACGTGTCCTTCGCGTACGGCGGCGAGGAGGCCGCGCTCACCAATGTCGATCTGCGTATCCCGGCCGGTCAGACGGTCGCGTTCGTCGGCGAGACCGGTGCGGGCAAGTCCACCCTCGTCAAGCTCGTCGCCCGGTTCTACGACCCGACGGCCGGCCGCGTCACGGCGGACGGCACCGATCTGCGCAGCCTCGGTCTCACCGCCTACCGGCACCGCCTCGGAGTCGTACCGCAGGAGGCGTACCTCTTCGCGGGTACGGTGCGCGACGCCATCGCGTACGGGCGGCCGGAGGCCGGTGACGCGGAGGTGGAGGCGGCGGCCAGGGCCGTCGGCGCGCACGACATGATCGCCACCCTGGACGGCGGCTATCTGCACGAGGTCGCCGAGCGGGGCCGCAATCTCTCCGCCGGACAGCGGCAGTTGATCGCACTCGCCCGCGCCGAACTCGTCGACCCGGACATCCTGCTGCTCGACGAGGCCACCGCGTCCCTGGACCTCGCCAGCGAGGCGCTGGTCAACCAGGCGACCGACCGCCTCGCCGGCCGGCGCACCACGCTGGTCGTCGCCCACCGGCTGACCACCGCCGCCCGCGCCGACCGGGTCGTGGTGATGGACCACGGCAGGGTCGTCGAGGACGGCACACACGAGGAACTCCTCGCCCTGGACGGGAAGTACGCCGTGCTGTGGCGCACCTTCATAGGGGAGGACGAGCCGGCCGGGGTGTGAACGACGCACACGCCCCGGGCGGTGTCGACGCACGTGCGACCGCACACCGCACGGACACCGCCCGGGGCGCGGACCGTCAGTCCTGGATCGCGGAGATCTTCCCGGTCCCCAGATCCTGCCGCACGCTCAGATACGTGTACGTCCGGTGGGCGGTCGTGCCCCAGGTGAGGCGGACCGTCGACCAGGTGTGACCGGCACCGCTGTCGCTCGCGGTGACCCGGAAGCCGGCCGGGACGTCCTGGGAGCGCAGCACCCCGTCGGCGTGGTTCCGCGCCTCCCAGCGCTTCAGCTCCGCGCGCAGGGCGGGCGTCAGGTAGAAGCTCCGGAGCGCGGTGGCGAGGCGGCCACCGCCCTCGGCTGCGATGGCGTCGAGGTAGGAGCCGTAGAAGTGGGCGACCAACTGGTCCCGCGGGGCGTCGCGATCGCGGTGCGCCGGTGCGGTGGCCGGTGCGCCCTGCGGGGCGGCAGCGGCGGCGGCCGGGACGGCGGCGACCGCGGTCAGGAGAGCGGCCGCGAGTAGCGTACGACCGATGACGCGACGGCTGCGGGGGCGCTGGGCGGTGCGGAGTTGAGTCATGACAGTGCCTGCCTTTCGTATGGCTTGTCCTGTTGGAGCCGATGTGCGCCGCTTTGGTTGCACGGGACGCGGAGCACGCCGGGCGCAACCTCCGGATGGCCTATCGCGTCGTACGCAGATACACGTATGTGCGCTCACGTGTCGGGTAGGGGCGCGAGTGTTCGACGAGGCGATGGGGCTGCTGGTGAACAGAGCGACGATCAGAGGGACGGAAGCGGCGGGTGGGCGCACGGGGTGCGGGCGTTCCGTCCGGCTGCTCGTCCCGGCCCTGACGGTTGCCCTCGGACTGCTCCTCGGCGGGGTCGGGGCGACCGGCGCCTCCGCCGTGTCGGTCTGCGCCGGACGGCCGGCGAAGACGCTGAGGATCGGCACGGGCGAGCTGCGCGTCTACAAGACCCGTTCCTACGCCTGCGTCCTCGCGGTCGCGGCCAGGCCCGGTGCGTACCGCCGGATGTCCGTACAGATCCAGCCGCGCGGCGGCCGCCCCGTCGTCGACAGCGGCACCTTCTCGCGGCAGGCCGGACCGGTGACGGTCCATGCGCTGAACCGGTGCGTCCGGGTCTCGGGCATGATCGCCGGACGGAGGGGATCCACGGGCTGGATCCTGTGCTGACCGGGTGATTCGGCCGGTCCGGGTGGCAATGGGGTCTGGCGGCACGGGTGTTGCCCCGCTAGGTTCACGTCGTCTGTTGTGAACCAAGGGGAGGGTGTATGCGCAAGGCGCTCAGAGGGTTCCTGTCGCTGGCGGTGCTCATCGGCACAGTGAGTGCGACGGGTGCCTCCGCCGGGGCGGCCACCGCCGCTGAACCGGCCGCTTTCCGTTCCGCCGTCAGTGACAGCGGTACGAGCACGGATATCGAGGACCGCATCCTGGCCATCCCGGGAATGAGCCTCATCCAGGAGAAGCCCTACACGGGCTACCGCTACTTCGTCCTCAACTACACCCAGCCGGTCGACCACCGGCACCCGTCCAAGGGAACGTTCCAGCAGCGGATCACCCTGCTGCACAAGGACACGTCCCGTCCGACGGTGTTCTTCACCAGCGGATACAACGTCTCCACCAACCCCAGCCGCTCCGAGCCGACCCGGATCGTCGACGGCAACCAGGTCTCGCTGGAGTACCGTTTCTTCACCCCGTCCCGCCCGTCGCCCGCCGACTGGTCCAAGCTCGACATCTGGCAGGCCGCCAGTGACCAGCACCGGGTGTTCACCGCGCTGAAGAAGATCTACTCGAAGAACTGGCTGACCACCGGCGGCTCCAAGGGCGGTATGACGGCCACGTACTTCGAGCGCTACTACCCGAAGGACATGGACGGCGTCGTCGCGTATGTCGCGCCCAACGACGTGGTCGACAAGGAGGATTCGGCGTACGACCGGTTCCTGGCCAACGTCGGTACCAAGGAGTGCCGCGACAAGCTGAACGGCGTGCAGCGCGAGGCGCTCGTCCGCCGGGAGCCGCTGGAGGAGAAGTACCAGCAGTACGCCGCCGACAGGGGCTACACCTTCACCACCGTCGGCTCCCTCGACAAGGCGTACGAGGCCGTCGTCCTGGACTACGTCTGGGCGTTCTGGCAGTACAGCCTGCTGGCCGACTGCGACTCCATCCCGGCCGATGCCAAGACCGCCACCGACCAGGCGATCTGGGACTCGATCGACTCGATCTCCGGCTTCTCCGCCTATGCCGACCAGGGCCTGGAGACGTACACGCCGTACTACTACCAGGCGGGCACCCAGCTCGGCGCGCCCGACATCAAGCAGCCCTGGCTCGGCAATCTGAGCCGGTACGGCTACCAGCCGCCGCGCACCTACGTGCCGCGCTCCATCCCGATGAAGGCCCAGCCCTCGGTGATGCGTGACATCGACAACTGGGTGCGGCACCACGCCAGTCGGATGCTGTACGTGTACGGGCAGAACGACCCGTGGGGCGCGGAGCGCTTCCGGCTCGGGGCCGGCGCCCGTGACAGCCACGTCTTCACGGTGCCGGGTGGCAACCACGGCTCCTCCGTCGCGGGTCTGCCCCCGGCGGAGAACGCCACGGCCACCGCGGCCATCCTGCGCTGGGCGGGCGTCGCCCCGGCCGTCGTCCAGGCGGACCCGTCGAAGGCGAAGCCGCTCGCGAAGTTCGACGCGGTCCTCGACAAGCGGGACCTGACGACCGAGCGCCGGCTCGGCGTCCGGCGCCCGTAACGGAAGACCGGTAGCAGATAGGCCGGTAGCAGAAGGCCCGTATCGGAGGGCCCGTGACGGAGTGTCCGTGACGGGCCCTTGACGGAAACCCCGCGGCGGCGGCCGTGATGTCGGTCAGGCCGTCGCCGCGGGGTTGCGCGGTCGGTCCTAGTACGAGAGGCCGTAACCCACCGGGTGCAGCACCTTCGCCGGGTCGTCCGCGCGCTGGACCGGCACCGGCAGTGCGCCCTCCGGCTCGGCGCGGCCCGCGATCACCCGGGCCGCCGCCCGCAGTTCGACATCGGTCCAGGAGTACGCGGCCAGGCTCGCCGCCTGTCCCGTCCCGGTCAACTGGGCGATGTCGTACGGGTTGCGGATCGCGACCGTGATCACCGGGACGCCGGTCGCGGCCAGCGCGCTCACCAGGGTGCGCTGCGAACTGGTCGCCGTGACGTTGTACGTCCCCACGATCACCGCGTCCTTGCCCTGCGCGGCAGCCACCGCCGCGTCGATGCCCGCCCGGGTCGGCGCGGTGCCGGTGGACAGGGCGGTGGCCGCGTACCCCAGCTGCTTGAACTCCTCGGCCATGGTGGTCGTCGGCGGGCCCGTCGTGCCGGACGGGGAGGCCGGGTCGGCCCCCACCACCAGCAGGTTCCGGTGGGAGCGGCGCGACAGCGGCAGCAGCGAACCCTCGTTGGCCAGCAACGTGGTCGTGTGCTCCGCGATCCGGTCGGCGGCGGCCAGGTGCGACCGGGTGCCGACGGTACGGTCCACGCCCCGGTGACTGACGAACGGGTCGTCGAACAACCCCAGCTTCGTCTTCAGCCGCAGGATGCGCAGGATCGATTCCTCGATCCTGGCCTCGCTGATCTCGCCGCTCTTGACGGCCGCCAGCAGGGCGTTCCAGGAGACGTCGAGGCTGGGCGGGTTGAGCAGCTGGTCGACGCCCGCCTGCACGGCGAGCACCGGCACCCGCTTGTCGCCGTACTTCGTCCGTACGCCCTCCATGCCGAGCGAGTCGGTGACCACGACGCCGTCGTAGCCGAGCTCCTCGCGCAGGATGCCGGTGAGGATGGGCCGGGACAGGGTCGCCGGGTCCTCGGAGGGGTCGAGCGCGGGCACCACGATGTGCGCCGTCATGATCGAGTCGATGCCCGCGGCGATCGCGGCCCGGAACGGCGGCGCGTCCAGCTCGGCCCACTGCTCGCGGGTGTGGCCGATGACGGGGAGGCCGGTGTGGCTGTCGGTGCTGGTGTCGCCGTGGCCGGGGAAGTGCTTGGCCGTGGACGCGATGCCGGCGCTCTGGTACCCCTTCACCTGGGCGGCGACCATCCCGGCCACCGCCTGTGGGTCGGAGCCGAAGGAGCGCACCCCGATCACCGGGTTGGCCGGGTTGACGTTGACGTCCGCGTCCGGGGCGTAGTTCTGGCAGATGCCGATCGCGGCCAGCTCGGCGCCCGCGATCTGCCCCGCCTTGCGGGCGTCGGAGCGCGAACGGCCCGCGCCCAGCGCCATCGCGCCCGGCATCAGCGTGGCGGGCTCGCCGACCCGGCAGACGATGCCGTGCTCCTGGTCCGTCGAGACGAGGAGCGGCAGCGGAGTGGGACCCGCGAGACCGGCCCGCTGGATGCCGTTGGAGAGATCGGCGATCTGGTGCGGGTCACGGGTGTTGTGCGCCCAGGTGAAGTAGATGATGCCGCCGACGTGGTACTTGGCGATCATCTCCGCTGCGGTGCGCACGCCGATCTCGGCGAGGTTGGCGTCGATGTCGGCCTGGTCGGGGTCGGTGGCGGAGTGCCCGTAGACCCGCATGACGAACAGCTGGCCGATCTTCTCCTCCAGGCTCATTCGGGAGATGAGCCGTTTCAGCCGCCGGGTGGTGGCGGCGGAGTTGTGGCTGCCGCCCGAGGACTTCTGGGCGGCGACGGCGCCGGGGGCGACTGCCGCGCCCGTCGCGGCGATGACTGCGGTGGCGGCGGTAGCGGTGAGGAGGGTGCGTCTGGAGGTGCGGTGGTGCACGTGAGCTCCTTCGGCCGTGCTCTGTGGAGAGGGGTGGTGAAAGAAACTTCCAAGAAGCACGGATATCCAGAAAATAACTTCCAGTCAAGGGCTCGGGCTGTTTGAGCGCGTCCCGCACCGATGACGGAGGGGGACGAATCCCCCACCTCGCCGCACCTCAGCCCACCTCGCCGCACCTCAGCCCACCTCGCCCCACCCGCGTCAGCCCGCCCCGCCCGGCCCCGGCTCACGCAGTCCCACGCCCGCCCCGTGCGCCTGGAGTGCCGCGACCGCCGCCGTGATCGCGGGCCGCCGCGCCGCCTCGGTACGCCACAGCGCGTACAGCCGGCGTACGGGTACGGGCTCGATCCGCACCGCCACCACCCCCTCCGGCAGGGGCCCGCGGCCCAGCCGCGGGATCATCGCGACGCCGAGACCGGCGGCGAGCAGCGCCAGCTGGGTGTGGTTCTCCTCGGCCTGGTGCCGGATGTCCGGTTCGTAGCCCGCCGCGCGCAGCGTCCGTACGAGCCAGTCGTGGCAGACCGTCCCCGGCGGCTGGCAGATCCACCGCTCCTGCGCCAGCTCCTCGCGCCGCACCCCGTCCCGGCCCGCCAGCCGGTGGCCCGCGGGCACCAGCAGATCGCAGCGGTCGTCCCCGATCACCGCCTGCGCCACGCCCTCCGGGGCGGGCAGCGGGGCGATGTCCCAGTCGTGCGCGACGGCCAGGTCGATCACGCCCTTGGCCACCAGGTCGACCGAGAGGTGCGGATCGACCTCGGTCATCCGGATGTCCAGGGCCGGGTGTTCGCGGTCCAGCCCGGCCAGGACCCCCGGCAGCAGCCCGCGCGCCGCCGAGGCGAACGCGCCGATCGAAAGCCGCCCCGTCGGCAGCCCTCTGCGCTCCTCCAGCGCTGTCTCGGCGCGCTCCACGATCGCCAGCAACTGCTGGGCGGTGGCGGCCAGATGGACCGCCTCCTCGGTGAGGGCCACGCCCCGGCCGCGACGCTCCAGCAGCGTCGTACGGGTCTCCCGCTCCAGCTTGGTGATCTGCTGCGAGACCGCCGACGGGGTGTAGCCGAGCGCGGCGGCGGCGCCCGCGACGGAGCCGTGGACGGAGATGGCGTGCAGGGCGCGCAGCCGGGAAAGGTCGAGCACCAGGGCCTCCGGGGGCGGTGAGTGATTCAGCTGGGCGATCCGGTCTGACCTGATCTGATCTGGCCGGACCTGGGCTGGTCAGGCCAGACCTGGGCCTGGCTGGGCGGGGATTGGTCCGGGTTCGGGTCCGGGCCCTGGCCTGGGGCATTCGTTAGCGTTGCTCAATTCCACCATGAAGAAATCCGCGCTGGTGCTACATGGTCGGTGCGGGTGATCCTCGGGGAATGCGTCCCCTTCATATCGCCCTGGCCGCCCTGGTGGCCGCCGTCTGGGGTGTCAACTTCGTCGTCATCGAGCTCGGGCTCGATCACTTCCCGCCGCTGCTCTTCTCCGCCCTGCGCTTCCTCGTCGCGGCCCTGCCCGCGGTCTTCCTCGTCGGCCGGCCGACGGTCGCCTGGAAGTGGATCGTGGGGGTGGGGCTGGTCCTGGGGATGGCGAAGTTCGGCCTGCTGTTCATCGGCATGGACCGGGGGATGGGAGCCGGGCTCTCCTCCCTGGTGCTTCAGGTGCAGGCGGTCTTCACCGCGCTCTTCGCCGCGCTCGCGCTCGGTGAACGACCGGGCAGGGTAAGGGTTTTGGGGATGGCGGTGGCTCTCGCCGGGATCGGGGTCGCCGCCGTCGACGAAGGGGCGGGCGGGCCCGTACTGGCCTTCGTTCTGGTGATCGCGGCGGCGGCCTGCTGGGGCGTGTCCAACGTGCTGACCCGGAAGGCCGCCCCGGCCCACGCCCTCAACTTCATGGTCTGGGTCTCCACCGTCCCGGTGCTGCCGCTGCTCGGGCTCTCCCTCCTCTTCGAGGGCTGGGACCGCGACGCGCGGGCGCTCGCCGCACTCGACTGGAGCGGCGCCGGAATCATCGTCTATGTCGCCTGGATCACCACGGTGTTCGGCTTCGGGGCGTGGGGCTTCCTGCTGAGCCGGTACCCGGCGTCGTCGGTGGCCCCGTTCACCCTGCTCGTCCCCGTCTTCGGGATGTCGTCGGCCGCCCTGCTGCTCGACGAGTCGGTGAGCCCGCTGCGGTGGTGCGCGGCGGCGCTGCTGGTCGGCGGGGTGGCACTGACCTCGCTCGCCGGGACGCGGCGCCCCCGCCCCGCCACCCCGGAGCGTCCGGAGCCGCAGGCCGCGGGGGTCGGCTGACCGCCCTACTGCTTCGGCGCGCCCAGCCGCAGCAGGTGCTCACGCCCGGCGCTCAGCAGCCCCGGCAGCTCCGCCGCCCCCGGGTGCCAGCGCTTCTCGTACTCCCAGCAGACCCAGCTGTCCGCGTCCAGGGTGTCCAGGCACGCCCTCAGCGGCAGCACCCCGGCGCCCAGCGCGAGGGGCTCGGTGACCTCGGCCGACGCGATGTCCTTCACCTGTACGTATCCCAGGTGCGGGGCCAGCACGGCGTGGCTCGCGGCAGGGTCCTCACCGGCCAGCCAGGTGTGCATGATGTCCCACAGCGCACCGATGCTCCCGTGCCCCACCGTGCCCACCACACGGGCCACGGCGGCCCCCTCGCGGTGCGAGTCGTGGGTCTCCAGCAGGATGCGTACGCCCATGTCAGCGGCGTACGGGGCGGCGGCGGCCAGCCTGCGGGCGGCGGTCACGTCGGCCGTGGCGGGGTCCTGGTCGCCGCCGCCGGGGAAGACCCGGACGTTCCGCGCACCCAGGTCCCGGGCCAGCTCCACCAGGCCCGCGAGCTCGTCCAGCACCGGCTGGTCGTCCCCCTCGGACGCGGCCCGGACATAACCCGCCACGGTCAGGATCTCGATCCCGCCCCGCTTGAACTCCTCGACCACCTCGGCCCGTTCGAGCATCGAGAGCCCCGGGTGCACCGGCTCCTCGGGGTGGGCGCGCAGCTCCACCCCCTGGTAGCCGTGCTCGACCGCCAGCCGGACGACCTCGGATAGCGGCAGCCCCGGCACCCCGAGGGTGGAGAAAGCGAGCTTCACGTGCGTGTTCCTTCCGTCGTCTGCACCGGCCGCGGCCCGTGGAGCCGGGTTCAGCAGGGCTCCCGGAGCAGCTGCTCCAGGCTACCCAGCAGTCCCGGCGCGTCCGCCCGCTGCCGCGGTCCCGGCCGTATGCCGGGCACCCGTACTCCGTATCCCGTACCCGCGTCAGCCGGGCTCCATCGCGTACTCGGCGGAGAACTCGTACAACCCCGCCCGGTCCTGACGGCCCGTCCTGTTCGGCAGGTTCGCCATGTGCTTCTCGCCCGTGGGCGAGTCGGCGGCCACGGACGGTAGCGCCGCGGCCGGGCTCGCAGTGGACGGTAGCGCCGCGGCCGGGCTCGCGGTGGACGGTAGCGCCGCGGCCGGGCTCGCGGTGGACGGGCGTGTAGGGGTGGGGCGGGCAAAGGTCGGGCGTGTCGCGGAGGAGGCTCGCACCCGTTCGCGGCTCCCCGGATCGTTCTCCGCCATCGCACCGCCTCGGTCCGGCGCCGGCACCACCGGTCCGCTGCGACCCGTACTCCCGGCGGGACACCCGGCGGACATGGGGGCAGAGCCCCGTCTCTCTGCCCCGGGCCCTCACCCCACGCGCGGCACCGCCGTTGACCCCCGCACCATCAGCTCCGCCGGGATCGTCGCGATGCCGCCCGGCGGCGGGGTCTCCTTGCCCATCGCCAGCCGGCCCGCCCGCGCCCCCGCCTCGAAGAGCGGCAGCCTCACGGTCGTCAGGGCCGGCACCACGTCCACCGAGAACGGCAGGTCGTCGAAGCCCGCCACCGAGATGTCCTCGGGGATGCGCAGGCCGCGGTCGCGGATCGCCGCGGCGGCGCCCAGGGCCACCGTGTCGTTGGCGGCGAGTACCGCCGTGATCTCCGGTTCGCGGCGCAGGAGTTCGACGGTGGCGTCGTAGCCGGAGCTGCGGTCGTAGGAGCCGTGCACGGTGAGCCGCTCCTCGTCATCGGCGTGCGCGGGGCGCCCGCCCCCAGCCGTGCTCCCTTCCCCAGCCGTGCCCCTCTTCCCGACCGTGCCCGTGTCCCCGGCCGTGCCCGCGCCCCCGGCCGTGCCCGCATCCCCGTACAGGCCGGCCGCCCTCATCGCGTCCCGGTGGCCCTCCAGCCGGTGGCGGGTCGTGGTCCGCTCCAGCGGTCCCGCGACGTAGCCGATGCGGCGGTGGCCCAGCGAGAGCAGGTGCTCGGTCAGGCGCCGGCCGCCGCCCCGGTTGTCGAAGGCGAGCGCGGCCAGGACCGATTCGCCGTCCGGCAGCGGGGGCCGCCCGCACAGCACCACGCGCGTTCCCGCGTCGGCGAGCTTCGCCAGCTTCGCGGACATCGCGGCCCGGTGCGCCGGGTCCTCCACCGCACCTCCGGTGAGGACGACGGCGGCGGCGCGCTGACGCTGGAGCAGGGTGAGGTAGGTGAGCTCACGGGCCGGGGAGCCGCCGGTGTTGCAGACGACCGCGAGCTTCTCGCCGCCCGCCCGGCCCGAACCGTCGCCCGGACCGCCGATCTCCGTCTGCACCGCGCCCGCCATGATCCCGAAGAACGGGTCGGCGATGTCGTTGACCAGGATGCCGATCAGATCGGACGTGGCCGCCGCGAGCGAGCTGGCGGGCCCGTTGAGCACGTAGTCCAGGTCGTCCACCGCACGCAGCACCCGCTCCCGGGTCGACGTGGCCACCGGGTAATTGCCGTTCAGCACACGGGACACGGTGGCCGGGGACACCCGGGCGCGAGCCGCCACGTCCGCCAGGGTGACTGTCATCGCATTCCTCCGAGGAGTGATGAGGGGAGAGGACTCGATCAGCGCGCCCCCTCTTGTCCAGGCCGCTGTCGGCAGGCTAGCGTCATCCCGGATAGAAAGCGCTTGCTACGGCTGTATGGAGGAACTTTCGTGACACGCAGGACAGTGCGCATCGCCATGAACGGCGTCACGGGTCGCATGGGATACCGGCAGCACCTGGTGCGCTCGGTCCTCGCGATCCGGGAGCAGGGCGGCCTCGACCTCGGCAACGGTGACGTGCTCTGGCCCGAGCCGGTCCTCGTCGGCCGCCGGGCCCATGCGCTGGAGGCGCTTGCCGAGCAGCACGGCCTGACCGAGTGGTCGACCGACCTCGACGCGGTGCTCGCGGACGAGACCATCGACATCTACTTCGACGCCCAGGTCACCTCGGCGCGCGTCGACGCGATCAAGAAGGCCATCGCCGCGGGCAAGCACATCTACACCGAGAAGCCCACCGCCACGGATGTCGAGGGCGCCCTGGAGCTGGCCCGGCTCGCCCGGAGCGCCGGGATCAAGCACGGCGTCGTCCAGGACAAGATCTTCCTGCCGGGCCTGCTGAAGCTGAAGCGCCTCATCGACGGCGGCTTCTTCGGCGAGATCCTGTCCGTGCGCGGCGAGTTCGGCTACTGGGTCTTCGAGGGCGACTGGCAGGAGGCCCAGCGCCCCTCCTGGAACTACCGCTCGGAGGACGGCGGCGGCATCGTCGTCGACATGTTCCCGCACTGGGAGTATGTGCTCCACGAGCTGTTCGGCCGGGTCACCACCGTCCAGGCGCACGTCCAGACGCACATCCCGCAGCGCTGGGACGAGCACGGCAAGCCGTATGCCGCGACCGCCGACGACTCCGCGTACGGCATCTTCCAGCTGGAGAGCGGCGCCGTCGCGCAGATCAACTCCTCCTGGACGGTCCGCGTCAACCGCGACGAGCTCGTCGAGTTCCAGGTCGACGGCACCCACGGCTCCGCCGTCGCGGGCCTGCGCAACTGCCGCGTCCAGCACCGCTCGGCCACCCCCAAGCCGGTCTGGAACCCCGACCTCCCCGTCACCGAGTCCTTCCGCGACCAGTGGCAGGAAGTCCCCGACAACGCGGTCTTCGACAACGGCTTCAAGGCCCAGTGGGAGCTCTTCCTGCGCCACATCGTCCTCGACGAGCCCTACGCCTGGGACCTGATGGCCGGCGCCCGCGGCGTCCAGCTCGCCGAGCTCGGCCTCAAGTCCTCCGCCGAGGGCCGCCGCTTCGACGTCCCGGAGCTGACCCTGTGACGCCGTGCCCGACCCCCGCCGTCCCGGAGGAGCAGACACCATGACGATCCACCTCCCGCACGGACCGTACGAGCCCCGCGCCACCCCGCTCGACCTCGCCCCCGGTGGGGCGCCCCTGGCCTCCCGTACGGTCTTCTCCGCCGCCCACGTCGTCGCCGATCCGTACGCGGACGTCAGCCCCGACTCCCCGGCCGCCGTCGACTGGGACGCCACCCTCGCCTTCCGCCGCCACCTCTGGTCGCACGGCCTCGGTGTCGCCGAGGCCATGGACACCGCCCAGCGCGGCATGGGCCTGGACTGGGCGGGCGCCGCCGAGCTGATCCGCCGTTCGGCCGCCGAGGCCACGTCCGTCGGCGGTGCCATCGCCTGCGGCGTCGGCACCGACCAGCTCCCGCCCGGCCCCGCCTCACTCGCCGAGGTGCGGTCCGCGTACGAGGAACAGCTGGCCCTCGTCGAGGGCAGCGGCGCCCAGGCCATCCTGATGGCCTCCCGCGCACTCGCCGCCGCGGCGAAGAGCCCCCAGGACTACCTGGAGACGTATGCCCATCTCCTGCGCCAGGCCACCGAGCCGGTCGTGCTGCACTGGCTCGGCCCGATGTTCGACCCGGCGCTGGACGGCTACTGGGGCTCCGCCGACCTCGACGCGGCGACCGACACCTTCCTCCAGGTCATCGCGGAACACCCCGACAAGGTCGACGGCATCAAGATCTCCCTCCTCGACGCGGAGCGCGAGATCGACGTCCGCCGCCGTCTCCCCGGCGGGGTGCGCTGCTACACCGGCGACGACTTCAACTACCCCGAGCTGATCGCCGGCGACGACCGCGGCTTCAGCCACGCCCTGCTCGGCATCTTCGACCCGCTGGGCCCCCTCGCCGCGCACGCGGTCCGGGTCCTGGACACGGGCGACACCAAGGGATTCCGCGAACTCCTCGACCCCACCGTCGAGTTGTCCCGCCATCTCTTCCAGACCCCGACCCGCTACTACAAGACGGGCGTCGTCTTCCTCGCCTGGCTGGCCGGTCACCAGGACCACTTCACGATGGTGGGCGGCCTCCAGTCGGCCCGCTCGCTGCCACACCTGGCGAAGGCCTACGAACTCGCCGACCGGCTCGGCCTGTTCCCCGACCCGGAGCTGGCCGAATCCCGGATGCGCGCCCTGCTCACGGTCCACGGAGGCTCCCGATGACCAACGACCTCTCCCGGCTCTCCATCAACCAGGAGACCATCAAGCAGTGGTCGCTGCCCGAGCTGGCCGAGGGCTGCGTGAAGGCGGGCATCGACAAGGTCGGCCTGTGGCGGGCCCCCGTCCAGGAGTACGGCGTCGAGCGCACCGCCCAACTCCTCGCCGATTCGGGCCTGTCCGTCACCAGCCTCTGCCGGGGCGGCTTCCTCACCGACCTCGACCCGGCCGGCCGGTCCCGTGCCCTGGACGACAACCGCGCGGCGCTCGACGAGGCGGCGGGCCTGTCCACGGACACCCTGGTCCTGGTCTCGGGCGGCCTCCCGGCCGGGGACAAGGACCTGTACGGCGCCCGCGAACGCATCGCCGACGCCCTGGGCGAACTGGCCCCGTACGCGGCGGAGCGCGGCGTACGCCTGGCCATCGAACCGCTGCACCCGATGTTCGCCTCCGACCGCTGCGTGGTCTCCACGCTGTCCCAGGCCCTGGACCTCGCGGAACGCTTCCCCGCCGACCAGGTCGGGGTCGTCGTCGACACGTACCACCTCTGGTGGGACGACCAGGCGCCCGCCCAGATCGCCCGCGCGGGCGCGGCCGGCCGCATCCACTCGTTCCAGCTCGCCGACTGGATCACCCCTCTCCCGGCGGGCGTCCTGGTCGGGCGGGGCCAACTCGGCTCCGGCTGCGTGGACTTCCGCACCTTCCGTGCGGCGGTCGAGGCCGCGGGCTTCGACGGCCCGATCGAGGTGGAGATCTTCAACGAGGACCTCTGGGCGCGCGACGGCTCCGAGGTCCTGGCCGAGGTCGCCGCCCGCTACCTGGAACACGCCTGCTGAACCCGCACCCCGGGGCCCGGTTGTACGGGCCGGGTCCCGGGTGTGTCCGGCGGATCGTGACCGAGGCCCCGCTGAGCGGGCGGCCGTCCTAAGCGGGCGGTTCGATGCTGACGGGCTTCCCGAGGCCGTAGAAGTGCTGGACCGTGGTGCCGGGCTTCCCGCCCATGTTGGAAGTGCCCTGTGCGCCCACCGGGGTCGCGTCGTCCTCAAGCCACACGATGTACTCGGTCATCTCCGCGCCGTGCCAGCTGAACGGCTTCGCGTTGGTGATGCGCCACGCGTAGGTGTCCTTGCCGTTCTCCAGGGAGATCAGGGCCTTCTCGGTGTCGACCTTCCAGACCGGGGACGAGGCGATGACATCCGCGGTGACCTGCGGATCCGCGAGCGCCCGGTAGGCCTTCCCGAGTGAGGCGACCAACATCTCCTGGGAGTCTCCGGCCGGGTCGCCCTTGACCCATTTCCCGTCGCTTTTGACCCACTCCTCGTCGCCGAGGAAGACGAACGAGTTCTTGGCCTTCTCCCCGTCCTCCCCGTCGACGTCCCCCGCCATCGCCGGATCGTCCCCGAACCTGAACCGTGTGGTGCTCTCCTGGCCGGCGGAGAGCACGTACTCGGTGCCGGTGCCGTAGGCCTTCATCGCGGCGGTCACACAGGCTGCCAGATCCTTGCCGGGAATCGTCGCTTCCGACTCCAGCGGTACGTCCGCGCACTCGGCCGGAGTGGTGTACTCGGAGGCCGAACTCGGCTCCGCCGCAGGGGAGGAGGCGGATGCGGAGGGGGACGACGCCGCAGGCTCCTTGGCGTCCGCGTCCGCGTCGTCGGACGAGCATCCCGTAAGAAGTGCGGCTCCGAGCGCGGTGGTCGTGAGCGCCGATATGACGTGCTCCGATCTTCCCATGAGCCGGATGCTAGCGGAGCGTTCCGGCCTCCGGCCGGTTTGGTCCGGAAAGGCAGGAACGGCCGTTGGGTAAAGGATGGACAAAGACGCGCAACCATTCGATGCCCGCCTCTGTCGTATGCGGTGTCGGGTTGCTTCCGGGGGGGTTCCGGGGGGAACGGGAAGACCCGGCGGAGGGGGAAAGCGAGAGGGGTCCGGCCTTGCGGCCGGGCCCCGTTCGCCTTCCGGGTGCGGGCCCGTCGGTCTGCCCCGAGGCAGACACGGGTCAGACCGTGAAGCAGTCACCCTTGACCGCGGTGACGAAGGACATCCAGCCCGCTACGGAGAAGACGACGGCCGGCCCGTCCGGTGCCTTGCTGTCGCGTACGGGGACGGCGGCGTGACCGCCCGCGACCTCCAGGCAATCGCCGTTGCCGCCACCGCTGTAACTGGACTTGAACCAACCGACCAACGTCGTGGCATCAGCGACGGTGTGGTTGATGCGGTGCATGTTCGTGCTCCTCTGCGATGGCTCTGACGAGGGCCACAGAACTCTCTTGGGAGGCCGCCTCGCTCAGGGCGAGAGTGTAGGACGCGTGACAGGCCTCTACCAGCGCCGGATCATCCATCAGATTTCCGGTACGGAGAGCCTCAACGTACGCGAGCGGAGCGGCGTCCGCGAAGTTCAGCAGATAGAGCGAGCTCTCCAGGAGTGCGTGTGCCCCCGAGGCGAAGGTCAGCACGTGCAGACGCAGACGACCCGACTCCGCCATGTCCGCTACCTTGCGCAACTGCTGCGCCATGGCCTGCGGGCCGCCGATACACCGCCGGAGTGCGGCCTCGTCGAGAAGAGTCCAAGTGACGGGAGTCGCCGACGCCCGGAGCAACCGGCCGCGTTCCATGCGGTTGACGATGAATTCGTCAAGCTCCTCCGTGCGGTAATTGGGGCGATACGCCTGGAACACCGCACGAGCGTATGCAGCCGTCTGGAGAATGCCGGGGATGAGCGACGCGCCGTACTGACGAATCTCCGTGGTCTCACGCTCCAACTCGGCCACCGCTGCGAAGTACCGGGCGAACTTCGAGTCCAGGTCGGCCAGCCAGCGGACGAAGAAGCCGTCGGTGTTGAGCGCGATGTCGATGCGTCGAGCGTCATCCGGCTTCGGCAGTCGCCGCCCCGCCTCCCAATGGCTGATCAGGGTGGGAGAACAGACCACCTGCTCGCTCAGTGCCTCCTGGGTCAGCCCGGCGGCAATCCGCCGTAACCTCAGCTCCTCCCCGTACTTCTCCCGCGGCGTACGCGGCTTTCGGCTCATCTCCATGCGGCCTCAACTCCCGGACCTGACCTGCACACTGTCATCCCCCAACCCCTGGAAGCGTAGCGACTTCCGACCCCACTCTGTGATGAGTTGACTACAGAACGCGGCGAACTCGCCATCGAGTGAAGCCATCGAGAGACGAAGACCCCCGCGACCGATGCGAACGGTCCGGGGGCATGGCCACCCTGAGAAAGCAGGCTGACATGAAGCACGCTGTCGCCCGGCTCCGTGAGTCGCTGGTGCGGTGCCGATACCGGCGGAAGCGCAAGAGGGACCTCTACCTGTACCCGTACTCCTGCTACTACGTGAGTGGTCCGACCGCGTACCGCACCGGCGAGCGCCCCCCCGCGCGGCGAGGACAGCCCGCTCGTACGCCCGTACCTCATCGCGCACGAGCTGCGCATGGCCGAGGAGCGGCGGCAGCGTGCGCGCCGCAGGACGCTGTGGATCGCCGTGCGCGAGACGGCCGGACCTCGGTTCGTCCGCGGAGCGGAGGCCGCGGCGTGAGCGGGGGCGGGTACGAGGCCGACGGGGTCAGGCTGCTGCCCTGGACGGGGTCGGAGGGCAAGCCGTGTTACGTCTTCGGTGACGGAACCGGGTACGTGTCGCGGATGGCGGACGGCATCGAGGGCGTCCAGCTCGGCATCGAGGGCGTCCAGCTCGGCATCGAGGGCGTCCAGCTCGGCATGGCGGACGACCTGCTCGGCCATGCCGCCGACCTCCTGGCGGACCGGAAGGTCACCGGTGCTGAACTTCACTTCCTCGCAAGCAGGTTGACCGAGTCGCTACGGGATGTGAAACGGGTCGCGGAGAGCCGGGGCTCACGGCTGGGCGCGGCGGGGTACGGCCCGGGCGCCGACAGCCGGTGAGCCGACGGCATCGCGCGCATCGCGTGCGTCCAGCAACTCCGGCAGGTGCGCCGCAGATCAGCCAAGGCGTACGTCATCGTGTACTTCGTTCCGGGAACCGTGGTGAGGGTATGGGATACCGCCCCCGCGGCGACACCGCTGAGGTCCACGGACTGGTGGCCCTCGGCCGCTCGCCAGGACCCCGCGCACCCATCAGGTCCACGGAGCCTACGGTGACCTGCCACGGGTCGATGGACCGCCCCGCCACGATTTCGATGAACCCGGCCGGCGTCGAGACGGGGTACTCGAAACTGCCGTCGTCGAAACGACTCGATGCCAGCACCGACGCGGCGTGTGGGGCCGCCGCGCCGGTGCCGGCGCCGGCGAGAAGTACGGACGGCGCGGCGGCAATGAACTTACGTGAGTCGCGCATGGGCTTCCCCTCCCCGGACCGTCGCCTCGATGCGACGTGTCCCGTGATCAAGGCATTCCCGCAGTGGCGAACAGGCATGTAAGGAAATAAAAAGTCATTCCGTATGACTTCGTCTTGAAATCACCCAGAGGGGATGTCCGGTGGTCCCGCCCGGCCGCCGCGTAGCGAACAGGGGGAGGGGGCGGGAATGCTGGGAAGGGGCGGCGCCCTCACGGGGGAGGGGCGCCGGCCCGGACTGCTTGTCGGAGGGAACCGGTAGCGTCGGAACATGTCCAACATGGCCGTCCTCGAAGGGGTCCTCGAGCGGATCACCTACGCCAACGAGGAGAACGGGTACACCGTCGCGCGCGTCGACACCGGGCGCGGCGCCAATGATCTGCTCACCGTGGTCGGCTCGCTGCTGGGCGCGCAGCCCGGTGAGTCGCTCCGCATGGAGGGGCGTTGGGGCTCGCACTCGCAGTACGGCAAGCAGTTCACCGTCGAGAACTACACGACGATCCTGCCCGCCACCATCCAGGGCATCCGCCGCTACCTCGGCTCCGGTCTGATCAAGGGCATCGGCCCGGTGATGGCCGACCGGATCACCACCCACTTCGGCGTCGACACCCTCGACATCATCGAGCAGCAGCCGAAGCGCCTCGTCGAGGTCCCCGGGCTCGGCCCGAAGCGGACGAAGATGATCGCCGCCGCCTGGGAGGAGCAGAAGGCGATCAAGGAGGTCATGGTCTTCCTCCAGGGCGTCGGCGTCTCGACCTCCATCGCCGTCCGTATCTACAAGAAGTACGACGACGCGTCGATCTCCATAGTGAAGAACCAGCCCTACCGGCTGGCCGCCGACGTCTGGGGCATCGGCTTCCTCACCGCCGACAAGATCGCCCAGGCGGTCGGTATCCCGCACGACAGCCCGGAGCGGGTCAAGGCAGGGCTCCAGTACGCGCTTTCGCAGTCCACCGACCAGGGCCACTGCTTCCTCCCCGAGGAGCGGCTGATCGCCGACGCGGTCAAGCTGCTCCAGGTGGACACCGGGCTGGTCATCGAGTGCCTCGCCGAACTGGCCGAGGACCCGGAGGGTGTCGTACGGGAGAAGGTGCCGTCGCCCGAGGGCGGTGAGCCGGTCACCGCCGTCTATCTGGTGCCCTTCCACCGCGCCGAGATCGCGCTCGCCGCCCAGGTGCGGCGGCTGCTGCGGACGCCGGAGGAGCGGATGCCGGCCTTCGCGGACGTGGACTGGGACAAGGCCCTGAAGTGGCTCGCGGGCCGTACCGGCGCGAAGCTGGCGCCCGAACAGGAGGCCGCCGTGCGGCTGGCGCTCAGCCGGAAGGTCGCCGTGCTGACCGGTGGGCCCGGCTGCGGCAAGTCGTTCACCGTCCGGTCCATCGTGGAGCTGGCGCGCGCCAAGAAGGCCAAGGTGGTGCTGGCCGCGCCCACCGGCCGGGCGGCGAAGCGGCTCTCGGAGCTGACCGGGGCCGAGGCCTCCACCGTGCACCGGCTGCTCGAACTGAAGCCGGGCGGCGACGCGGCGTACGACCGGGACCGTCCGCTGGACGCCGATCTGGTCGTCGTCGACGAGGCGTCGATGCTCGATCTGCTGCTCGCCAACAAGTTGGTCAAGGCCGTGGCACCCGGTGCCCACCTACTGCTCGTCGGGGATGTGGACCAGCTGCCGTCGGTCGGCGCGGGGGAGGTGCTGAGGGATCTGCTCGCCGACGGCGGACCCGTCCCGGCGGTCCGGCTGACCACCATCTTCCGCCAGGCCCAGCAGTCCGGCGTCGTCACCAACGCCCACCGGATCAACTCCGGCGTACCGCCGCTCACCCAGGGGCTCAGCGACTTCTTCCTCTTCGTCGAGGACGAGACGGAGGACGCGGGCGTCCTCGCCGTCGATGTCGCGGCCCGCCGTATCCCCGCGAAGTTCGGCCTGAACCCCCGCCGTGACGTGCAGGTACTCGCTCCGATGCACCGCGGTCCGGCCGGCGCCGGGCACCTCAACGGTCTGCTCCAGCAGGCCATCACACCCGCCCGCCCCGATCTGCCCGAGAAGCGTTTCGGCGGCCGGGTGTTCCGGGTCGGCGACAAGGTCACCCAGATCCGCAACAACTACGACAAGGGCGAGAACGGCGTCTTCAACGGCACGGTCGGCGTGGTCACCGCCCTCGACGTGGACGAGCAGCAGCTGACCGTGCTCACGGACGAGGACGAGGAGATCAGTTACGACTTCGACGAGCTCGACGAGCTGTCCCACGCGTACGCCATGACGATCCATCGCTCCCAGGGCAGCGAGTACCCGGCCGTCGTCATCCCGGTCACCAAGAGCGCCTGGATGATGCTCCAGCGGAACCTGCTGTACACGGCGGTGACGAGGGCCAAGAAGCTTGTCGTGCTGGTCGGCTCCCGGCAGGCGATCGGGCAGGCGGTCCGCACGGTTTCCGCGGGCAGACGCTGCACGGCGCTGGATTATCGGCTGGGAGGAGGTGCGGAAGGAGGATTCGCCGAAATAATGATCGATCAAATCGGTGGGAAACATCACGGAGGTCTTCCGGAACCGCAGCCAAGGGGGCAGGATGAATAAGTTCGCGGCACTCAGTGCCGCGAGTAGGTCCAATGGACGACCCCGAGTGCACTCTCCTGAGCCAAATGGGGGAGGGTAGAAACAGTCAGGGAACCTCGAAGAAGAGGCACTACGTCGGTGAGGGATGACGTGAGCGACAACTCTGTAGTACTGCGGTACGGCGATGGCGAGTACACCTACCCGGTGATCGACAGCACCGTCGGCGACAAGGGCTTCGACATCGGGAAGCTCCGGGCGAACACCGGCCTGGTGACGCTGGACAGCGGATACGGCAACACCGCTGCCTATAAATCGGCCATCACCTACCTCGACGGTGAGCAGGGCATCCTGCGGTACCGCGGCTACCCGATCGAGCAGCTCGCCGAGCAGTCGACGTTCCTCGAAGTCGCGTACACGCTCATCAACGGTGAGCTTCCGAAGGTCGACGAACTGTCGGACTTCAAGAATGAGATCACTCAGCACACGCTGCTGCACGAGGACGTCAAGCGGTTCTTCGACGGCTTCCCGCGCGACGCCCACCCGATGGCCATGCTGTCCTCGGTCGTCAGCGCGCTGTCCACGTTCTACCAGGACAGCCACAACCCGTTCGACGAGGAGCAGCGTCACCTCTCGACGATCCGGCTGCTGGCCAAGCTGCCGACCATCGCGGCGTACGCGTACAAGAAGTCGATCGGTCACCCGTTCGTGTACCCGCGCAACGATCTCGGTTACGTCGAGAACTTCCTGCGCATGACGTTCTCGGTCCCCGCCCAGGAGTACGTGCCGGACCCGGTCGTCGTTTCGGCGCTGGAGAAGCTGCTCATCCTGCACGCGGACCACGAGCAGAACTGTTCGACCTCCACCGTGCGTCTGGTCGGCTCCTCGCAGGCGAACATGTTCGCCTCGATCTCCGCCGGCATCTCGGCGCTGTGGGGCCCCCTGCACGGTGGCGCCAACCAGTCGGTGCTGGAGATGCTCGAGGGCATCCAGGCCAACGGTGGCGACGTCGACTCCTTCATCCGCAAGGTGAAGAACAAGGAGGACGGCGTCCGCCTGATGGGCTTCGGCCACCGGGTGTACAAGTCCTTCGACCCGCGTGCCAAGATCATCAAGGCAGCGGCCCACGATGTGCTGTCCTCGCTCGGCAAGTCCGACGAGCTGCTCGACATCGCGCTCAAGCTGGAGGAGCACGCGCTCTCCGACGAGTACTTCGTCTCGCGCAACCTCTACCCCAACGTGGACTTCTACACCGGTCTGATCTACCGGGCCATGGGCTTCCCGAGCGAGATGTTCACGGTGCTCTTCGCCATCGGCCGGCTCCCGGGCTGGATCGCCCAGTGGCACGAGATGATCAAGGAGCCGGGTTCCCGCATCGGCCGCCCGCGCCAGATCTACACCGGCGAGGTCCTGCGCGACTTCGTCCCGGTCGAGGGTCGCTGAGCCCCGGACCACCCCGCGTCACCCCTGCATCACCCCTGCATCACCCCGGCCTTCTCGGCCGGTTGCCTTCGCCCCGACTGCCGCGCTTCCGCACAGAGCGCGGTGTCCGGGGCGATTTGCTTGCCCGGACGCGTCCGCGCTGACGCGTCCCGCGCGGTCCCGTCCGGACGGGTACGGGTCCGGACATGCGAGAAGCGCCTCGTCATCGATCCCCCCACGGGCCGACAACGAGGCGCTTCCCATATCCCGGAGCGGATTCCCCCCACGGGATCCGGCCGGGCGTTCAGTGGGAGCCGAAGCTCCTGGGTACCTCGGGTACTGCTGTCCTGCGCTTACCTCTTGTACAGCCTGCCTGCCTGCGGTCTGCCGGGGTACGTACCGACGGGAGGGCCGCTCAAAGCTCCCCGGTGCACGTGCCCCGGCCAACGCTTGCCCGGAGCGTCCCCCAAGACCCTCCGTCGGATGTCCCCCAAGACATCCCTTGGCATCGCACTCTTAGACTCGCGAACCCACCGAATGGTTACCCCTGAACCGGTGTGATCTGGATCTCTTTGTGGAAGTTACGTGAAGGACCTCAAGCGCAGGCTGTTCGTTACGACGAAGACCGAGGAGAAGGCCATCGCCGCTCCCGCAATCATAGGGTTGAGCAGGCCAAATGCCGCAAGGGGTAGAGCAGCAACGTTGTAACCGAATGCCCAGAAAAGGTTGCCCCTGATGATGGCCAGGGTGCGCCGGGAGAGTCGGATGGCATCGGCGGCCACCTTGAGATCTCCACGAACGAGGGTCAGATCGCTCGCCTCGATGGCCGCGTCCGTGCCCGTGCCCATGGCCAGACCAAGATCGGCGGTGGCCAGTGCGGCGGCGTCATTGACCCCGTCGCCGACCATCGCGACCGCGTGCCCTTCGGCCTGCAACCGCTCGATGACGTGCGCTTTCTCCTCGGGGAGCACCTCCGCCCGGACCTCGTCGATCCCGACCTCGCGGGCCACGGATTCCGCCACCGCCCGGTTGTCGCCGGTCAGCAGGATCGGCGTCAGGCCGAGTGCGCGGAGTTCCGCGACGGCCGCCGCGCTGGACTCCTTGACCGCGTCGGCGACTTCGAGGACGCCCCGCGCCTCGCCGTCCCAGGCGACCGCGATCGCCGTACGTCCCTGGGCGGCCGCTTCCGTCAGGGCCGCGGAGAGCGTCCCCGGTACGTCGATTCCGGCGTCGGTGAGCAGTCGGGGGCGGCCCACGAGGACCGTGTGGCCCTCGATGACGCCCTGGACGCCGAGGCCGGGGATGTTGGCGAAGTCCTCGGGGGTGGGGAGGGGGGTGTCGATGCGTTCGGTGGCTCCGGTGGCGACGGCCTGTGCGATGGGGTGTTCGGAGGCGTGTTCCAGGGCGCCGGCGAGGCGCAGTACGTCGGTTTCCGTGGTGCCGGGGGCGGTGTGGACGGTCCGGAGGGTCATCTTGCCGGTGGTGACGGTGCCGGTCTTGTCGAGGACGATCGTGTCGACGCGGCGGGTGGTCTCCAGGACTTCGGGGCCCTTGATGAGGATGCCGAGCTGGGCGCCGCGTCCGGTGCCGACCATGAGGGCGGTGGGCGTGGCGAGGCCGAGGGCGCACGGGCAGGCGATGATCAGTACGGCGACGGCAGCGGTGAACGCGGCCGTGACGTCGTCCGTGGCCAGCAGCCAGGAAACGAGGGTGACCACGGCGATCAGCAGGACCACGGGGACGAAGACCGCGGAGATCCGGTCGGCGAGGCGCTGTACCTCGGCCTTGCCGTTCTGCGCGTCCTCGACGAGCCGGGCCATCCGGGCCAGCTGGGTGTCGGCGCCGACACGGGTGGCCTCGACGACGAGCCGGCCGGAGACGTTCACGGTGGCGCCGGTGACGGAGTCGCCGACACCCACGTCGACCGGGGCGGACTCGCCGGTGAGCATGGACGCGTCCACAGCCGATGAGCCCTCGACGACGGTGCCGTCGGTGGCGACCTTCTCGCCGGGCCGGACCACGAAGCGGTCGCCGACGGTGAGCCGGGCGACCGGGATGCGTACTTCGGCACCGTTCCGCAGCACCGCGACGTCCTTGGCGCCCAGATGCATCAGTGCCCGCAGGGCGGAACCGGCCTTCCGCTTGGACTTCGCCTCCAGGTAGCGGCCCAGCAGGATGAACGCGATGACTCCGGCGGCGACCTCCAGATAGATCGTGGAGGAGCCTTCCGTGCGGGAGACCGTGAAGTCGAAGCCGTGCCGCATGCCGGGCATCCCGGCGTTGCCGAGGAACAACGCCCAGAGCGACCAGCCGAAGGCGGCGATGGTGCCCACCGACACCAGGGTGTCCATGGTGGCCGTGCCGTGCCGGAGGTTGGTCCAGGTGGCCCGGTGGAAGGGCAGCCCGCCCCAGACGACGACGGGGGCGGCCAGGGTGAGGGAGAGCCACTGCCAGTTGTCGAACTGGAAGGCCGGGATCATCGCGAGCAGGACGACGGGGGTGGCGAGGACGGCCGAGACGATGAGCCGCTGACGCAGCGAGGTGAGGGCGGCGGTGGGGCCGTCCGGGCTGTCGGGGTCGTCGGCGATGTCGGGGTCATCGGGAACGTCGGGACTGGTGGTGGCGTCCGGGGTCTCTGTGGCCCGCGTCGCTACGGGCGGTGCCGAAGTGGGGGTCGGTGCGGTGCGGTGCACCGGCTCTGCCGTGTAGCCGGTCTTCTGGACGGTGGCGATCAGATCCGCGACACCGGTCTCCGAGCCGAAGGCGACCCGGGCCCTTTCGGTGGCGAAGTTGACGGTGGCGGTGACCCCGTCCATCCGGTTGAGCTTCTTCTCGACGCGGGCCGCGCAGGAGGCGCAGGTCATCCCGCCGATCGCGAGCTCTGCCGCCGAGCTCTCCGCTGCCGGGGCTTCGGTCTCTGTCGCGCTGTGCATGTCCGTACTCCTGAAACGCCGACCGGGCCGTACCCCACCAGTATCTGCTGGTCGGTCCGGCCCGGCGGCGAAGGGATGACGCGGTTGGAGTGGATCCCGGGGCGTTCAGGCCTGGCCGGCGAGCTCGTAACCGGCCTCGTCGACGGCGGCGCGTACGGCTTCCTCGTCCAGCGGCGCCTTGGAGGTCACCGTCACCTGGCCGGTGGACGCCACGGCCTTCACCGAGGTGACGCCCTCGATCTCGGAGATCTCCTGGGAGACGCTGCCCTCGCAGTGACCGCAGGTCATGCCGGTCACCTGGTAGACCGTGGTCACGTCGCCCTGCTTGGCGTCTGCGCTCGCACTGTCGTGGCAGGAGCCGCTGGGCGAGCAGCAGGAGCCTGTCGCCTGGGGGAGCTGGGTCTCGGCGGTCATTGTTTTCTCCTCTTCGACGAACGCACATGGGTGTGGAAGCAGAGACCCAGGAGGGTTCCGGGAAGGCCGGTGCGCCTCCACACTCATCACACTATACCCCCAGGGGGTATGAACGCGAGTGATCCGATTCGCTATCGGCCGATCGGGGGAGCGGGCCGCGCGGCGAGGGCGGTGGCGTCGCAGACCATCGGTTCGAGATAGCGGAAAAGGACCGTCTTGAGTTCCTTGATGTACGCCTCCCGCTCGTCACCCTCGTGCGCCATGATCACGTCCAGCCCCGCCTTGAAGAGGATGAAGATCATCATGGCCACGCGGGTGATCTCCGCGGGAGGGGTGCTCGGGAGGTAGTCGGTGAGGATCGTCTCGACCCGGGTGAGCATCGTCGTATGGACGGCGTCGTGCTCCTGCGTGATCAGGCCGGGGATCTCGGAGCCGTGCATCAGGACCGTGAAGGCCGGGTTCTCGCAGTTGAACTCGATGAGCGGGTCGAGTGTGGCGTCGAGCATCCGGTCCAGCGGCAGTTCGAGGTGGCCCGGCAGGAACGCGGCTCCGTACGTCTCCCGCCAGCGGCTCAGGAGCTGGTCGCCGAGCTCGACCGCGATGGCTTCCTTGTTGGGGAAGAACTGGTAGAGCGTGCCTGGCGAGACCCCGGCCTCCCTGGCGATGGCGTTGGTGCTCGCGGCGGTGTAGCCGCTCGTGCAGAAGACGCGGGAGGCGGCCTTGAGGAGCTGGGCGATGCGCGCCTCGCCGCGGGCCTGGCGGCGGCGCGGGCGGGTAGGAGCGGCCGCCGAGTCTGTGGTGGCCGCTGTGTCTTCTGCCGCCCCCGTGGGCCCTGTGGCCCTTGCGTCTCCCGTGACCCCTGTGGCTCTCGCGCCCCCCGCGGCTCCCGTGGTCCTTGCGTCTCCCGTGGCCTCTGTGCCTCCGGTGTGCTCGGTTCTGGCCTCCGACACGGTGAATCCCCAGCTTTCGTGCGCGGTTGACAAACGCGAGTGGCCGCTCGCATTCTAGTGGAACGCGAGCGATGACTCGTGTTTGCCAGTGTATGTGGCAACGACTGATCCATGCTGCCCTGTGCGGCTGCCTCGCGCTGCCGCCAGTGGGCCTGGATCCGGGGGAAAAGGGGACACCGCACCATGCCTCAAGTCAACAGCCCGGAGCGCATCGGGGGCTGGACCCGCTTCGTCACCGCGCGGCCGCGGCTCGCGCTGCTGGCGGCCTTGGTGATCACGGCGCTCGCGGTCCTCGCGGGCAGCGGGGTCGCCGACCGGATGGGCAGCGGTGGCTGGGAGTCCCCGAACGCCGAATCGACCTATACGACCAACGTGCTGGAACGCGAGTTCCCGGCGTCCCAGCCGAATCTGCTGCTGCTCCTCGACAGCGGTGACGCCTCGGTCGACGACCCCGCCGTGGCCGCCGAGGCGGCCCGCCTCACCGAGCGGCTGGCCGGCGAGAAGGACATCACGGGCGTCGGCTCGTACTGGCAGAGCAAGGCACCCGCGCTGCGCGCCGAGGACGGGCGGGAGGCGCTGATCGCAGCCCGGATCGAGGGCGACGAGAAGGCGGTGGGGGAGGTCCTGGACCGGATAGCTCCGACGTACCGCGGTGCGCACGGGCCGGTGGACGTCACCGTCGGCGGCCCCGTCGCCGTACGGCACGAGATGCAGACGATCATCCAGGACGACCTGCTGCGGGCCGAGATGATCGCCCTGCCGGTCACCCTCGTGCTGCTCGTCATGGTCTTCGGCAGCGCGATCGCGGCTCTGCTGCCGCTGGGTGTCGGCATCGTCGCGATCCTGGGCACCAACGCCGTGCTGCGCGGGATCACCGAATTCACCGATGTCTCGGTCTTCGCCCAGAACCTCACCACCGCACTCGGCCTCGGACTCGCCATCGACTACGCACTCTTCATCGTGCGCCGGTTCCGCGAGGAGCTCGCGGCCGGAGCAGAGGTCCGGGCGGCGGTGGGCACGACCCTGCGTACCGCGGGGCGGACGGTGCTGTTCTCCGCGCTGACCGTCGCGGTGTCGCTCGCCGCGATGCTGGTCTTCCCGCAGTATTTCCTGCGCTCTTTCGCCTACGCCGGGATCGCCGTGGTGCTGCTCGCCGCCGCTGCCGCGCTCATCCTCCTGCCGGCCGCGCTGATGCTGCTCGGCCCGAGAGTCAACTCCCTGGACCTGCGCAGGCTGCTGCGTCGGGGGCGTGCGGAGCCGTCCGCCGCAACCGAGTCCGGCAAGGGCTGGAGCCGGTTCGCCGCACTGGTGATGCGCAGGGCGCCGCTCTTCGCCGTCGTCACGAGTGTGGGGCTCGTGCTGCTCGGACTGCCTTTCCTCGGAGTGAAGTTCGGCACCGCGGACGACCGCCAGCTGCCGGCCTCCGCCGAGTCGCGCGTGGTCCAGCAACACATCAGGGACGGGTTCCCCGGCAGCCCCGGTGGCGCACTCGAAGTCCTCGCGGAAGGAGCGGCCACACCGGCCCAGTACGCCGAGTACCGCAGCCGGATCGCGGCGCTTCCCGGCGCCCTGCGGGTCGACGGCCCGGTCGTCGAGGGAAGTTCGGCCTACTTCAGTGTGCTGCCGGAGGGAGAACCGGCGGGGGAGCGCTCACAGAGACTCGTGAAGGATCTCCGGGCCGCGCCCGCCCCCTTCGACACCTCGGTGACCGGCACCGCCGCCGTACTGGTCGATTCGAAGACCGCCATAGCGGACAGGCTGCCCTGGGCGGTCGGCATCATCGGCGTGGTGACGCTACTTTTGGTCTTTCTCCTCACCGGCAGCGTGCTGATCCCCCTTCAAGCGGTCGTGCTCAACGCACTGAGCCTCACGGCGATGTTCGGAGCGGTCGTCTGGGTCTTCCAGGACGGGCACCTTTCCGGACTGCTCGCCTTCACCAGCACGGGTGACATAGAGACGACGCTGCCGGTGCTGATGTTCTGCGTCGCCTTCGGGCTCTCCATGGACTACGGGGTGTTCCTGCTCTCCCGGATCAAGGAGGAGTACGACCGGACGGGCGATCACGAGCATTCGGTCACCTTCGGGTTGCGTCACACCGGTGG
The DNA here is from genome assembly GCF_007829885.1 of Streptomyces brevispora. Lineage (NCBI taxonomy): Bacteria > Bacillati > Actinomycetota > Actinomycetes > Kitasatosporales > Streptomycetaceae > Streptomyces > Streptomyces brevispora. The sequence continues at coordinate 1,755,624 of NZ_VIWW01000001.1, read as the reverse complement.
GCTGATCACCGCCGCAGCCGTGATCCTGGCCGTGGTGATGGTCGCGATCGGTACCTCCCGGGTGACCAACACCAAAATGCTGGGCCTGGGCATCGCGCTGGCCGTGCTGATGGACGCCATGGTGGTGCGCAGCCTGTTGGTCCCGTCCGTGATGAAGCTGATGGGCCGGGCGACATGGTGGGCCCCGGCACCGCTGCGGGCGTTCCACCGGCGATTCGGCCTGAGCGAAGGGGAGCCCGGGCAGCCTGCGGCCACGGAGATACCGGAGCCCGCCGACGAGCGGGACAGAATCACCAGCGGGGTGTAGGCCCCGGCTCGGTGTGGGCGCCGGCGGGGAGACGCTTGGTGGGGCGCGGGTAGGCAGAGCGTAGATTCGGCCGTCCGGAAGACGGGGCTCGGGCGAAGGGTGGGGCATATGAGGGCAGTGGTGTTCGAGGAGTTCGGGAAGGAAGCCAGGGTCCAGGACGTGGCGGACCCCAGCCCCTCCCGTCAGGGGGTGGTGGTCCGGGTGGAGGCGACCGGACTGTGCCGCAGCGACTGGCACGGCTGGATGGGTCACGATCCGGACATCGCCCTTCCGCACGTGCCCGGTCATGAACTGGCCGGTGTGGTCGAAGCAGTGGGGAAGGACGTGGCCAACCGGCGTCCGGGCGACCGGGTCACCGTGCCCTTCGTCGTCGCCTGCGGCCGCTGCTCCGCCTGCGCCTCCGGAGCCCAGCAGGTCTGTGAGCGGCAGACCCAGCCGGGATTCACCCACTGGGGCTCGTTCGCCGAGTACGTCGCGCTGGAACAGGCCGACGTCAATCTGGTCCCCATCCCCGACGGGATGTCGTTCGGTACGGCCGCCGGCCTGGGATGCCGGTTCGCCACGGCGTTCCGTGCAGTGGTGGCCCGGGGCCGGGTGGCGCCGGGCGAATGGGTCGCAGTGCACGGCTGTGGCGGGGTCGGGCTCTCGGCCGTGATGATCGCGGTGGCCTGCGGCGCCCGGGTGGTCGCGGTCGACGTCTCGCCCGACGCCCTTCGGCTGGCCCGGATGTTCGGTGCGGTGGAATGCGTGGACGCCTCCGCCTACCCGGAAGGCGCTGATGAAGCGGTGCGTGAACTCACTTCCGGCGGGGCTCAGTTGTCTCTCGACGCCCTGGGGTCGCCGGTCACCTGCGCCGCCTCGGTCAGGAGCCTGCGCCGCCAGGGGCGCCATGTGCAGGTCGGGCTGCTCCCGTCGGCGGCCGGCGACCCCGTCGTGCCCATGGCGAGGGTGATCGGTCTGGAGTTGGAGCTCCTCGGCAGCCATGGCATGGCCGCGCACGCCTACCCGCCGATGATGGACATGGTCCGGTCCGGCAGCCTGCGCCCCGACCTGCTGGTGACCTCCACCATCGGGCTGGACGCGGCCCCGGCGGCGCTCGCAGCGATGGGCGCGGTACCGGGAGCCGGAGTGACGGTCATCGAGCCCACGCGCTGACCACTCCAGGGCGCTGCCGAAACGGGAGGCTCCGCACGGCACCGGGTGAGGGCGGCTCGCCGTGCGGGGCCAGGGAGAGGGGAGAGGGGACGGGTCAGCCCTGGCGGCCCCGGTTGCCGGGGCGGGTGGCGACCCAGGCACGGATGGTGTCCGCGTACCAGTAGGGCTTGCTGCCCTCCGCATGATCCGGTGACGGAAGGAGGCCTTGTTTGCGGTAGGAGCGGACGGTGTCCGGCTGTACCCGGATGTGCGCGGCAATTTCCTTGTAGGACCAAAGCCTTCTGTCCGTCATAAGTGACACCTCTCTGCACCGCAGCGGCAGCCTGGGGGCCGTCGGGGGAGCTGCGGAAAGGACGCTGACGATCACTCAGCCTGTGTCCGGTGAACGAGGACGGTGGGGGGCGGGGAGGGGCTGTTGAGCGACTGTGACGGAAATATCGCGTAACGGAGATATGTGTGACGAGAGAGTGATCTCTGTGACGGATGGGGTGCACTGGGGTAAAGGGGCTGCGTACTGCCGGGACAAGTGTTCCGTCTTCCACACCTCAGATGTGCCTCAACTCCGGTGAGGCCGTCGCCGATTCCGGGCATGATCGCTTCATGACTGGTTTCGGGAAGCAGAACATGGCTGTCCTCGTACTGCGCGAGGCGGACGACATCGACACCGTGCTCCGGCGGGCCCTGGACACCGCGTCCGCGGAGGAACGCCCCGGCCTGGAAAGGGCCGTGGCTCTCACCGCCGAGGCCGGTGCGGTTCCGGACGCGGAACTGCGCGGCCGCTGGGCCCTGCGAAGGATGGCGTCGACCGGGTACGACGGGCCGCCCGGCACCGTGGCGGCGATCAAGGCGCTGCGCACGGCCGAGCGGGGGCTGAGCCTGCTCCAGGCGGTGAACCTGTCGAAGGACGCGGAGGCCGTCCGGGCTATGGGGTCCGATGCCCCCGCAGCGGGGCCGAGCGCCCCGTAAACCGGAGGCAACGGCCGGCCGCGCTGCGCCAGACTGCGCCCGTGACCGCTGACTCGCCGCCTCCAATGACCCCCAAGCCCCTGCCCACCCCACCACTCTTACCGCCACCGCCACCGCCGCCTCCACCACCGCCACCACCGCCTCCACCACCACCGCGCCGTCACTCGCACGCGCCGGATTCGGCGCAGACGCGCGCCCTGAGGCACGTGGCCTCCCGCTCCTGCGGGCAGCCGCTCGACCGTTCCGTACCGGTGACGCTCAACTTCCATCCGGACCGGATGGCGGGCGGTCGTCCGATCCTGGTCGGGCTCGCCCAGGACGGTGTCTACCGTTCGCAGTTCGTCACCGGCACCGGCAACGGCGGGCTGACGGCACACCCGGGCGGTGACCGGTGGCGCTGGGAGAGCCGGATCTTCGGTGGTGCGTACGACAGCGTGCCCGGCGAGCAGCGACCGGTGTACGGGGCGTTGAACTTCCGGCGTCAGGAGACCGGGGCGGCACCACGTTTCGGCTCGGCGCACTTCAGGCTGACCGCGCAGGCGCTGGAGCGCGCCACCTTCTGCTACCCGGACAGTGCGACAGAGCCCGCGGACTTCGGTGTCGCCGACCGGATGTCGCTCATCGAACTGGCGGAGTCCGACAGCCGGGACGCGCTCGACGACTACATCGAGGCGCAGGTGCACGGCCCGGTCCTGCTCGACCGGCATCTGGAGGCGCTGGTCCTCGACCCGAGCTTCCGCGGCACCGCGGTGGAGGAGGCCGCACGAAGACTGCCCTGCCGCACGGAATGGCACAGTGGATTCCGCCTGACCCTGGCGGAGCTGCGTCGGCACGCGGACTATCGCGGGCAGGAGTTCGTCGACCTCGGTGCGGAGATTTCCCGGGATGGCATGCTGGATCCCCGGATCATCGGGGACGCCGCCCGCACCGGCCGTTACGCGACGCAGTCGCTGAAGAGGGTCTGGCACTGCCTGGCCCGTTTCGGCGCCCCGCCTCGCAGCCGTTTGTGCGATGAGATGTGATGCGGGATGGTGCGGGGCGATGCGGGTGGTGCAGGGCGGCGGCCAGTCCTGGATCAGGTCTTCTCACCGCCGGCCCGTCTGACCGCCGGCCCGCCTGACCGCCTGGCTGACCGGCACCCGGCCGCCGCCCTCAGTTGTTATGCGTGCCAGAGCGCTGACCAGGTGTTCGGGCCGACGAGGCCGTCCGGTACGAGCGGCGGGTGATCGGCCTGGAAGCGCTGGACGGCGGCGAGGGTCTGCGTATCGAACGTGCCGTTCACCGCCTCCCACGGCAGGTAGCGCCGGTTGGCCAGGATGCACTGCACCTGGGAGACCCGGTCGCCCTGTTCGCCGAAGGCGGTCAGCCCGTCACCGTCGTAGAAGGCGCAGACCGGGCTGGAGCCGGGCGGCGGTGCGTTGCTGTCGTCGGCCGCGACGGCGGGGGCAGCGGCGAGGGCGGTGGCCAGGGCGAGCGCGGCGAGGGCCGAGGCCCCGGCAGTCCGGCGGAACGGCGGCGTTTTGCGGATCACGGTGAGTTGCTCCTCGTGGGGGGTGTGGGGGCGGCGCCGGGGCGCGGTGATGGCCGCGCTCGGGCTTTCTCATCGAGGACAACACCGCGCACCGCCGTCACGTCACGTCCGGGGGTTGTTCGGCGTGTCAGGAGGACTGCTGCGGGCTGCCGCAGGAGCGCAGGAACTCCCGGGTACGGCGGGCGATCGGGAACGGCTTGTCGGGCGGGCACGGGTACATGTCCTGCTCGACGATCGCGAACAGATCGACGTCCAGCCGGCGGGCGGCGTCCAGCACGGGCGCCAGGGCGGGGACCCCGCCCGGAGGTTCGCACATCACCCCGCGTGCCACGGCGGGCCCGAACGGCACCTCGTTCGCGGCCACTTCGGCCAGGATCTCCGGGTCGACCTGCTTGAGGTGCAGATAGCCGATCCGTTCGCCGTAGGTCTCGATCAGCTTGACGCTGTCGCCGCCGCAGTAGGCGTAGTGCCCGGTGTCGAGGCAGAGCGAGACCAGGTCGGGATCGGTGGCGTCGAGGAAGCGGCTGACGTTCTCCTCGCTGTCGATATGGGTGTCGGCGTGCGGGTGGACGACGATGCGCAGGCCGTAGCGGTCCTGCACCTCGCGCCCCAGCCGCTCCGTCTGCGTGGTGAGGTCACTCCACTGCTCCACCGTGAGGGTGCGGTCCTCCAGCACCTCACCTGTCTTGTCATCGCGCCAGAACGACGGGATGACCACGAGATGGTCGGCGCCCATTGCCGTGGTGAGCGCCGCGATGTCGGCGACATGCGCCCAGGTCCGTTCCCAGATGCCCGGACCGTGGTGCAATCCGGTGAAAACGGTGCCCGCCGAAACGGTGAGCCCGCGGCTGCGGGTCTCGTCGGCGAGGCGGGCCGGGTCGGTCGGGAGGTAGCCGTACGGGCCGAGTTCGATCCACTCGTAACCCGCGGTGGAGACCTCGTCGAGGAAGCGGCGCCAGGGCACCTGTCCTGGATCGTCGGGGAACCACACCCCCCAGGAGTCGGGCGCGGAGCCGATGCGGATGCGGGCCGGAGCGGATGCGGAGGTGGTCATGGGATCAAGCCTCACTGCCCGGGGAGACGAGTGTCAAGCATTAGTCCGTATGTCCGGACTAATCATTGACAGTATTCGGGGGAGGAGTTAGACCGGGGGCCGGCGGTTGCGTCAGCCGACCGCCGTACCGGTCGTCGAAGGGACACGGATGCCTGAGCCGTACGACGTGATCACCATGGGCCGGATCGGAGTGGATCTCTACCCTCTGCAGACGGGCCTGCCGCTCGCCCGGGTGGAGGCCTTCGGGAAGTTCCTCGGAGGTTCGCCCACCAATGTCGCCGTCGCGGCAGCCCGCCTGGGCCGACGCGTCGCGGTGGTGACCCGGACGGGGCAGGACGCGTTCGGGGAGTACCTCCACCAGCAGCTCCGGGAGTTCGGCGTGGACGACCGATGGGTGACGGCCGTCGGCGAGTACCCGACCCCTGTCACCTTCTGCGAGATCTTCCCGCCCGACGACTTCCCGCTCTACTTCTACCGGCAGCCCAAGGCCCCGGACCTGGACATCCACGCGTCGGAGCTGGACCTGGAGGCCGTCCGATCCGCCCGGGTCTTCTGGATGACCGGCACCGGACTCTGTGCCGAACCCAGTTGCTCGGCGACGCTCGCCGCGCTGCGGGCCAGGAACCGTTCGGGGATCACCGTCTTCGACCTCGACTGGCGCCCGATGTTCTGGGAATCGCCACCGGGGGCCGCGGCGGACGGCCCACTGGACAATCGGCCCAACTCCGCGGCGGACGGCCCACCGGACACCGCGGCGAACAATCGGCCCCGCCCCGCGGCGGACGCCCCGCCCCACCCCGCCGCCTCCGCGCGCTACCGCGAGGCACTCGCCCACGCCACCGTCGCCGTGGGCAACCTCGACGAGTGCGAGATCGCGACCGGCGAGCGCGAACCGTACGCCGCGGCCCGCGCCCTCCTCGCCGCCGGGGTCGAGCTCGCCGTCGTCAAACAGGGCCCCGGAGGCGTCCTCGCGGTCCACCGCGACGGCACGGTCGCCGATGTCCCGCCGCTTCCGGTCGAGGTGGTCAACGGACTCGGCGCCGGCGACGCGTTCGGCGGCGCGCTCTGTCACGGCCTGCTCGCCGGCTGGGACACCGCCCGCATCATGCGGTACGCCAACGCCGCGGGCGCCATCGTCGCCTCCAGGCTCGCCTGCTCCTCCGCGATGCCGTTCCCGCACGAGGTCGAGGCCGCCCTCACCGCAGGCTCCGTCACCGCCACGACCCCCCGCCCCGACGCCCCCGCCGAAGGCACACCCGCCGCAGCATCCCCAGCCGCCCCGACCAACGCCCCACCCGCCGCATCGCCCCCACCCGCCCCCGCCGAGCCCCCACCCGCCGCGGCGCCCCAACCCCCACCCGCCCCCGCCAAGGCCAACCCCCCTCCCACCCCCACCGAATCCGGAGCGGCCTCATGACGGCCCCGGCCTCTTCCGTCTCCGACCTCGTCCACCTGCGCATGCACCACCCGGAAGCGGTCGCCGAGGCCGCCGCCCGGCGTCGCAGGCGGCCGTTCGTCGGCAGCAGCGGGCGGCTGATGATCATCGCCGCCGATCATCCCGCCCGCGGCTCACTGGCCGTCGGCGAGCGTGAACTCGCCATGGCCAACCGGTTCGAGCTGCTGAACCGGCTCTGTCTGGCGCTCTCCAGACCCGGCGTCGACGGAGTCCTCGCCACCGCCGACATCCTCGACGACCTGCTGCTCCTGGGCGCGCTGGAGGACAAGGTGGTCATCGGCTCGATGAACCGTGGCGGACTGGCCGGTGCCGCCTTCGAGCTCGACGACCGGTTCACCGGCCACCGTCCCGAGGATCTCGCCCGGCTCGGCTTCGACGCGGGCAAGCTCCTGCTGCGGATCGACTACCACGACCCCGGTTCCCTCGACACGATGCACACCACCGCCCGCGCGATCGACGCCATGGCCGCGCACCGGCTGCCGGTCTTCGTCGAACCGTTCCTCTGCCGCCGCACCGGCGGCAAGATCCGCAACGACCTGAGCGCCGCGGCGGTGAGCACCTCCATCGCCATCGCCTCGGGACTCGCCGGCACCTCCGCGTACACCTGGCTCAAGGTCCCCGTCACCGAGAAGCCCGAGGACATGGCGCAGGTCATGGAGAGCTCCACGCTGCCCGCCGTGCTGCTGGGCGGCGAGGTGGGCGGCGACCAGGACGGCGCGTTCGAGAGATGGCGCACCGCGCTGCGACTGCCCACCGTCAGGGGGCTGGTGGTGGGGCGGTCGCTGCTCTACCCGCCCGACGGGGACGTGGGCGCCGCGGTCGACACGGCCGTATCACTGCTCGAACCCGGCGCGATGGGTAGGGAAGGAGAATGACCATGCACGGAGAACCGAGGGAACCGAGGTACCACGTCGCCGCCGGCGGTGCGGCGCGCGGCCCCTACGCCCTCGACATCGGTCCGGAACAGGCCGGCTGGGAACGGTCGAGGCTGCGTGTGGTCGAGCTCGAACCGGGAGGTGTTCACACACTTGTCACCGGAGAGTGCGAATGGATCGTGCTGCCGTTGGCTGGTGCCTGTACGGTGCACACCTCAGATGAGATCTTTGAACTGCTGGGCCGGGAAAGCGTGTTCAGCGGGGTGTCCGACTTCGCGTACGTACCGCGTGACGCCCATGCACAGATCGCCTCCGGCGCAGGGGGCCGCTTCGCCCTGGCAGGAGCGAAGTGCGAGCGACGACTCCCCGCTCGCTACGGCCCCGCGCCGGAGGTACCCGTCGAGCTGCGCGGATCCGGCAACTGCTCCCGGCAGGTGCACAACTTCGCCGCAGCCGACACCTTCGACTGCGACCGGCTGATCGCTGTCGAGGTCCTCACCCCCGGGGGCAACTGGTCCTCCTACCCGCCGCACAAGCACGACGAGCATCACCCCGGCGAGGAGTCGGTCCTGGAGGAGATCTACTACTTCGAGGTGGCGGACGACGGTCTCGGCTACCACCGGGTGTCCCCGTCCCGTCCCGGTGGTACGGACGTCCTGGCCGAGGTCCGCAGCGGCGACGCGGTCCTCATCCCGGACGGCTGGCACGGCCCGTCCATCGCCGCGCCCGGCCGCACGCTGTACTACCTGAACGTGATGGCGGGCCCGGGGGAGGAGCGGCAGTGGCTGATCCGCGACCACCCCGACCACGGCTGGATCCGCGACACCTGGCCGTCCCAGCCCATGGACCCCAGGCTCCCGTTCCACGGGCGGGAGGACCGCGCGTGAGAACCCGTCAACTCCCGCCCCGTGGAACGGAGGCGACCCCATGACCCCGCCGCTCACCCGGCGTCTCACCACCGCTCAGGCGCTGGTGGACTTCCTCGCCGTGCAGTACACCGAACGCGACGGCGGCCGGCACCGGCTGATCGACGCCACCTGGGGGATCTTCGGCCACGGCAACGTCGCGGGCATCGGCCAGGCGCTCCTGGAGACCGGGGCCGCCATGCCCTACTTCCAGGGCCGCAACGAGCAGGCCATGGTGCACGCCGCCGTCGGCTACGCCCGCCAGTCCGGCCGGCTCTCCGCGCACGCCGTCACCACCTCCATCGGCCCCGGCGCCACCAATCTCGTCACCGGCGCCGCCCTCGCCACGATCAACCACCTCCCGGTCCTGCTGCTGCCCGGCGACACCTTCGCGACCCGCCCCGCCGACCCCGTACTCCAGCAGTTGGAGGTCCCCTTTGACGGCGGCATCTCGGTCAACGACTGTCTGCGTCCCGTCTCCCGCTACTTCGACCGGATCAACCGCCCAGAGGCGCTGATCCCGGCCGCGCTCCGCGCCATGCGGGTCCTCACCGACCCGGCGGAGACCGGTGCGGTCACGCTCGCGCTGCCCCAGGACGTCCAGGCCGAGGCCTACGACTGGCCGGCCGGGTTCTTCGCCGAACGCGTCTGGCACGTACGCAGACCGGCCCCCGATCCGCACGAGCTCGACCGGGCGGTACGGGCGGTGCGGGCCGCCCGCCGGCCGCTGGTCGTGGCGGGCGGCGGGGTCCGTCACAGCGCGGCCGAGGAGGCCCTGGCCGCGTTCGCCACCGCCACCCGGATCCCCGTCGCCTCCACCCAGGCGGGCAAGGGCTCCCTGCGCCACGACCACCCCGCCGACGTCGGCGGCATCGGCCACACGGGTACCGCGACCGCCGACGCCCTGGCGCGCACCGCCGACCTGGTGATCGGGATCGGCACCCGCTACTCCGACTTCACCACCGCGTCCGCCACCCTCTTCGCGAACCCGGACGTCCGCTTCCTCAACCTCAACATCACCGGCTTCGACGCCCACAAGCTCGGCGCGCTCCCGCTCGTGGCCGACGCCCGCGCATCCCTCGAAGCCCTCACCGCCGCACTGGCGGGAAGCGACGACCACCGAACCGACACCGCGTATGAGGACGAGTACACCGACACCGCGTACGAGGAGGAGTACACCGACACCAAGGCCCGCTGGGAGCAGCGCGTCGACGCCGCCTACGCCACCCCCGACCCGGACGCCCGCCCCACCCAGACCCAGGTCCTCGGTCTCCTCGACGAACTGGTCACCGACGACGACATCCTGATCAACGCGGCCGGTTCGCTCCCCGGTGACCTGCACAAACTCTGGCGGACCCGCTCACCCGGGCAGTACCACGTCGAGTACGGCTACTCCTGCATGGGATACGAGATCCCCGCCGCGATCGGCGTCCAGCTGGCTGCCCGCGGCCGCCCGGTCTGGGCGCTCGTCGGCGACGGCACGTACCTCATGAATCCCACCGAGATCGTCACCGCGGTCCAGGAGAACCTGCCCGTCAAACTGGTCGTCCTGCAGAACCACGGGTACGCGTCGATCGGCGGACTCTCCGAGTCCGTCGGCGGCGAACGCTTCGGTACGGCCTACCGCCACCGGTCGGCGGACGGCGGCTTCACCGGCCCGCCGCTCCCGGTCGATCTCGCGGCGAACGCGGCCTCCCTCGGCATGCGGGTCCTGCGTGCCCACACCGTCGGTGAGCTGCGAGAAGCCCTTGCCGCGGCCCGTGCCGAGGACCGTCCCACTTGTGTCTACGTCGAGACCGAAACGGCAGACACAGTGTCGGGCCCCCCTCCGGCACAGGCGTGGTGGGATGTTCCCGTGGCCGAAACGGCCACTCGCCCGTCGGCGGTAAGCGCCCGGGAAGAGTACGAACGCCATGTCACCGACCGACGCCCCCACCTCTGAAGGAGTCACAGCATGAAGACCGTCAACCACTGGATCGGTGGCAAGACCGTCGAGGGCGCGTCGGGCAACTACGGCCCGGTCACCGACCCGGCCACCGGCGCCGTCACCACGCAGGTCGCGCTGGCCTCCCCGGACGAGGTCGACGCCGCGGTGGCCGCCGCGAAGGACGCGTTCGCGACGTGGGGCACGTCGTCGCTGTCCGCCCGCACCGCGATCCTGTTCCGCTACCGCGCGCTGCTGGACGCCCACCGGGACGAGATCGCCGCGCTGATCACCGCCGAGCACGGCAAGGTGCACTCCGACGCGCTCGGTGAGGTGGCCCGCGGTCTGGAGATCGTCGAGCTGGCCTGCGGCATCACCACCCAGCTCAAGGGCGAGCTGTCGACCCAGGTGTCCACCCGGGTCGACGTCTCCTCGATCCGCCAGTCGATCGGTGTCGTCGCCGGCATCACGCCGTTCAACTTCCCCGCCATGGTGCCGATGTGGATGTTCCCGCTCGCCATCGCCTGCGGCAACACGTTCGTGCTCAAGCCCAGCGAGAAGGACCCGTCGACCGCCAACCTGCTGGCCGAGCTGGCCTCCGAGGCCGGTCTGCCGGACGGCGTCCTGAACGTCCTGCACGGTGACAAGGTCGCCGTCGACGGCCTGCTCAACCACCCGGACGTCGCCGTCGTCTCGTTCGTCGGGTCCACCCCGATCGCCCGCTACATCCACGCCACGGCCTCCGCCAACGGCAAGCGCGTCCAGGCGCTCGGCGGTGCGAAGAACCACATGCTGGTGCTGCCCGACGCGGACCTCGACGCCGCCGCCGACGCCGCCGTCTCGGCCGCGTACGGCTCCGCCGGTGAGCGCTGCATGGCGATCTCCGCGGTCGTCGCCGTCGGCTCCGTCGCCGACGACCTCGTCGCCCGGATCAAGGACCGCGCCGAGAAGATCAAGATCGGCCCCGGCAACGACCCGACGTCCGAGATGGGCCCGCTGATCACCGCCGTCCACCGCGACAAGGTCGCCTCCTACGTCACCGGCGCCGCGGCCCAGGGCGCCGACGTCGTCCTCGACGGCACCGGCTACACGGTCGAGGGCTTCGAGGACGGCCACTGGATCGGCCTCTCCCTCCTCGACAACGTCTCCACCGACTCGGACGCGTACAAGGACGAGATCTTCGGCCCGGTCCTGTGCGTGCTGCGCGTCGACACGTACGAGGAGGGCGTCGCGCTGATGAACGCCTCGCCGTACGGCAACGGCACCGCGATCTTCACCCGCGACGGCGGCGCGGCCCGCCGCTTCCAGATGGAGATCGAGGCCGGCATGGTCGGCATCAACGTGCCGATCCCGGTGCCGGTGGGCTACCACTCGTTCGGTGGCTGGAAGGACTCGCTCTTCGGCGACCACCACATCTACGGCAACGACGGAGTGCACTTCTACACCCGCGGCAAGGTCACCACCACCCGCTGGCCGGACCCGGCCGACGCCCCCGCCGGCGTGGACCTGGGCTTCCCCCGCAACCACTGACCCGGACCCGGAAAAGAACTGCAGGGCCGCTCCCCCGGGGCGGCCCTGCAGTGGTTTTCGAGCGATCAGTGCCGCGTGCCGGCCGCGTCCTCGATCAGCCGCTCCATCGGAGCGACCCCGATCCGCCCGGAGACGGCGAACGCGGCCACCATCGCGGCCACCAGGATCACTTGCCCGGCCCACACCATCGTCTCGACCGGCACGGTGTACGCCCCCACGGCCCGCACCACGCACTCACCGAGCAGCGCCGCACCCCACACCGCCGAGAACCGCACCTCGGCCCGCCGGAAGGCGTCCGACCCCGCCGAAAGCCGCAGCCAGGCAGCGGACTTGGCGGCGTCGCCCCGGGTCAGCCACGGCCGTAGCCCGGCCGACATCATCGGCCGCCCCCGCAGCGCGGACACCAGGATCACCAGCCCGATGGTGCTGCTCACACCACTGTCCTTGAGCAGCATCAGCCGCGGGTCGCCCGCCACCAGGCTCAGCAGCAGCCCGATCACGTTGACCGACACCATCAGCGCCGCGAGAGCGTTGAGCCGCCGCTCCCGAGCCACACCCCACACGGTCCGCACCGCCGGCACCACACTGCTCCAGGCCAGCGCGCCGAACGTCCCCAGGCCCGCGGCCTTCAGCAGGTAGTACGAGACGAGCGGCACCGCCACATCCACGAGCAGCGGCGTCATGCTCTCCAGCAGCGCCTTGCGCGGCGAGAACGCGACGGTGGCGACCTGAGCCACGACTACCGGTTCGGAGACAGCGACGGCAGGACTGCGCATGAGGAGTTCCTCCCGTACCGGCGGCGCCCTCGCGGCTCCCGCTCCCGATACGTACAGACTGGCCGCCGGACCCCGGTGCGCGGCAGAGCCGGGTGTACTGACCTCCGTATGACGAATGTCAGTGTCTGCAGGTGACATGCGCCGCAGGAGGGCGCATCGCCCGATCCGGCCCGGCGCCAGGAACCCCGTCCGGAAGGCCGGTACGGGCGGAAACCCGCTCGCCGGACGCACACCGGCGGTGCTGTGATGAGGCCATGACCGCACCGACCCCGCCGCCCACGCTTGAGATCCGAGCGCTCCACACCGACACGACCGTGACCGTCTACCAGGCGTACTCCCCGGCCCGCGGTCTCCCCGCCGTCCGCGACGGACGCTTCCCGCCCGCCTGGAAGCGCGATCGCATGACGTGGATCAAGCCGAGCTTTCTGTGGATGATGTATCGCTGCGGCTGGGCCACGAAAGAGGGCCAGGAGACGGTCCTGGCCGTCGAGATCACCCGCGAGGGCTTCGACTGGGCGCTCTCCAACGCCGAACTCTCGCACTACGAACGGGGCGTGCACCCCGACCGTGCGACATGGCAGCGCAGCCTGCGCCGCGCCCCGGCGCGCGTGCAGTGGGACCCCGAGCGTGACCTGCACCTGAACCGGCTCCCGTACCGCTCCCTCCAGCTCGGCCTCGCCGGTGAGGCGGCGCGCCTGTACGCGGACGAGTGGACGGTGTCCGTCCGCGACGTCACCCCGCGGGCCCGGGAGATCCACGAACTGGCCCGGGCGGGCCGGAGCGACGCGGCGGCCCGGCTCCTGCCGGCGGAGTCGCCGTACCCCGCTCCCGCGGCACCGCCCGTTCCCGCGCCGACACGAGCGGCCCCCTGACAGGACCGCACCGGGAGCGGCAAGTCGGCCGACCGGCCGGTGCGCCGGGCATACCGCAGACGCAGTACACCCGCGGCGCGACGTACGCCCTGAGGAGGCCCACGCCTCCCCCTGGCGGCAGCGTGGACGCGGAGGCCTCCCGCATAGGCTCGACGTATGGAGACCCCCAACGCGCGTACACCCCGGTGGCGGCGCCTGCTGCCCCGCACCCGCGGCCGGTGGACCGCGGGCATCGCCGCGCTCGTCGTGCTGGCCGGGGCGGGCACCTGGACCGCCGTGGCCGACGACAGCGCGCCGGCCGTGCACCGCCAGGACCGGATGATGCGCATCGACGGGGTGTCGATCGACACCTCGTACTTCACCACCGGCGGCACGAAGCGCCGGCCCGCCGTCCTGATCGGCCACGGGTTCGGCGGCAGCAAGGCCGACACCCGGGCCCAGGCCGAACAGTTGGCGGGCGACGGGTACGCCGTGCTGACCTGGTCCGCCCGCGGCTTCGGCAGGTCCGGCGGGAAGATCTCGCTCAACGCACCCGACCGCGAGGTCAGGGACGTCTCCCGGCTGATCGACTGGCTTGCGGACCGGCCCGAGGTACGGCTCGACGCCAAGGGCGACCCCCGGGTCGGGATCACCGGCGCCTCCTACGGCGGCGCCGTCTCGCTCCTCGCCGCCGGGTACGACCGACGCGTCGACGCCATCGCCCCGGAGATCACCTACTGGAACCTCGCCGACGCACTGTTTCCCGACGGGGTGTTCAAGCAGCTCTGGGCCGGCATCTTCGTCAACTCCGGCGGCGGCTGCGACCACTTCGAGAAGCGGCTCTGCGAGATGTACGAGCGGGTCGCGGTCAGCGGGAAGCCGGACGCCGCCGCGCGCACCCTGCTCACCGAACGGTCTCCGAGCGCCGTCGCCGACCACATCAAGGTGCCCGCGCTCATCGTGCAGGGACAGACCGACTCCCTGTTCCCGCTCGGCCAGGCCGATGCCATGGCGAAGTCCATCAGGGCGAACGGCGCACCCGTCGCCGTCGACTGGATCGCCGGCGGGCACGACGGCGGCGACATGGAGACCGGCCGCGTGCACAAGCGGGTCGGCGGATGGTTCGACCGGTACCTGAAGGACGACACGGGCGCCGACACCGGACCCGCCTTCCGCGTCACCCGGACCGGCGGCATCGACTCCACCGACGGGGCCGTCCTCACCCGCGGCGCGAGCAGCGACACCTACCCGGGGCTCGGCAGCGGGGGAGAGCCGGTCGAGCTGCGGGGGCGGACCCAGACGTTCGGCAACCCCGCCGGCGCCAGTCCGCCCGCCATCTCCGCCGTGCCCGGCATCGGCGGCGGGCTCGCCCAGCTGTCCACCCTCGGCGCCGGGATCGCCATCGACTTCCCCGGACAGAACGCCCGCTTCGAATCCGCCCCGCTGAAGACCTCGCTGCGCATCACCGGATCGCCGACCGTGCAGGTGAACGTGAAGGCGGGGCAGGGCGACGCGGTGCTCTTCGGCAAGGTGTACGACGTGTCGCCGGACGGCAAGCAGCAGGTGCTGCCCTCCCAACTCGTCGCCCCCTACCGGATCACCCCCGACCAGCAGGGCAAGCCCCTGAAGCTGACACTGCCCGCCGTCGACCACGCCCTCGACCCGGGCCACCGGCTCCGCCTCGTACTGGCCGCCACCGACCTCGGCTACGCGTCACCGGCCGCGCCGACCACGTACACCGTCTCCCCCGAAGGCCCGCTGACCATCCCCACCGCACCCGGCCTCACCACCGCGTCGGCCGGACTGCCCTGGTGGACCTGGGGGCTCCCGGCCGCCGCCGCGGTGATCGCCGCCGCCCTGCTGCTCACCATGCGGCGCCGGACCGCCACCCCCGCCCCTGACCCCGCACTCGCCGACGTACCGCTCCAGATCACCGGCCTGTCGAAGAAGTACACCAAGTCCGCCGACAGGTACGCGGTCCGGGAACTGTCCTTCCGGGTCGAGAAGGGCCAGGTGCTCGGGCTGCTCGGACCCAACGGTGCGGGCAAGACCACCACGCTGCGCATGCTGATGGGGCTCATCACCCCCGACGACGGAGAGATCCGGGTCTTCGGGCGGGCCATCCGGCCCGGGGCGCCCGTGCTGTCACGCGTCGGGTCCTTCGTCGAGGGGGCCGGATTCCTGCCGCACCTGTCCGGCCGCGCCAACCTGGAGCTCTACTGGCAGGCCACCGGGCGGCCCGCCGCGGACTCGTACATCGAGGAGGCCCTGGAGATCGCCGGGCTCGGCGACGCACTGGCCCGAGCGGTCCGCACGTACTCCCAGGGCATGCGGCAACGCCTCGCCATCGCCCAGGCCATGCTGGGAATGCCGGACCTCCTCATCCTCGACGAGCCGACCAACGGCCTCGACCCGCCGCAGATCCGCGAGATGCGGGACGTGATGATCCGGTACGCGGCCGGCGGCCGGACCGTCATCGTCTCCAGCCACCTCCTGTCCGAGGTCGAACAGTCCTGCACCCACCTGGTGGTCATGGACCGGGGCCGGCTCGTCCAGGCGGGCCCGGTCGCCGAGATCACCGGCTCGGGCGACATGCTGCTCGTCACCACGGCGGACGAGCTCACCGAACCCCTCGTGGAGAAGGTCGCCGCACTCGCGGGCATCGGCTCCGCCGTCCGCACGGACGACGGACACGGGCTCCTGGTCCGGCTCGACGGGGCGACATCCTCGCAGCTGATCGCCGAACTGGTCCGTCTGGACGTGCCGTTGACCGGTGTCGGGCCGCACCGCCGCCTGGAGGACGCGTTCCTCACCCTGATCTCCGGAGCCTCCGCATGAGTACCGCAGCCGAAGTCACCGAGGCCCCAGAGGCCCCCGGATACCGCGCCCGCCGCACCCTTCCGCTACGGGTGGAGGCCGTACGGCAACTGCGCAGGCGGCGCACCCTGCTCATGGGCGGGGTGCTCGGCGCGCTGCCGTTCATCCTGATCATCGCGTTCGCGATCGGCGGCACCCCGGACGGCGGGCCCGGCGGCAGTGGCCGGCTCACCCTGATGGACACCGCGACCGCTTCCGCCGCGAACTTCGCCGCGACCTGCCTGTTCGTCTCGGCCGGATTCCTGCTCGTGGTCCCGGTGGCGCTGTTCTGCGGCGACACCGTTGCCTCCGAGGCGAGTTGGTCCTCGCTGCGCTATCTGCTGGCGGCGCCCGTGCCCCGGGCACGGCTGCTGTGGAGCAAGCTCGTCGTGGCGCTCGGCTTCAGCCTGGCCGCGATGGTGCTGCTGCCGCTCGTCGCGCTGGCCGCGGGAGCCGCCGCGTACGGCTGGGGGCCGCTCGAACTGCCCACCGGCGGGGCGCTCGCGACGGGCGACACCGTGCCGCGGCTCGCGCTCGTCGTCGCGTTCATCTTCGTCTCCCAACTCGTCACCGCGGGGCTGGCGTTCTGGCTCTCGACCCGGACGGACGCCCCGCTGGGCGCGGTCGGCGGCGCGGTCGGACTGACCATCGTCGGCAACGTGCTGGACGCCGTCACCGCACTCGGCTCCTGGCGCGACTTCCTGCCCGCCCACTGGCAGTTCGCCTGGGCGGACGCCCTCCAGCCCGACCTGGAGTGGGGCGGCATGGTGAAGGGCGCGGCGATCTCGGTGACGTATGCCCTGATCCTGTTCGCTTTCGCCTTCCGCGGGTTCAGTCGTAAGGACATCGTGTCCTGACCTTGATGTTCCGCCGAACTCCCGCCCGCCGTTGCCGCATCGAGATCCATCCGCAACGTCTTCGTCGGCTCCCGGGCCCCCGCTCGCACGTCACATTCACACGTGGGGACACGACGACGCAGGGGGGTACCGGGATGGAACGCCGGACACGGACACGCAGCCGGACAGGGATGTACCGGGGGAATCGGACGTACCGAGGGGCGGTGGGGCTGCTCCTGGCGGGCGGGGTGCTGCTCACGGGCTGCTCGGGGGACGGACCAGGAGCCAAGAGTTCCGCTTCGGACCGCCGGGGTGCGCCCGCTCCCGCCCCGGCCGCCACCGGCGGAGCCGCCGAAAACGGTGCGAAGGGCGGCGCGAAGGAGACGGACGGGGCGGAGAAGGCGGACGGGCTGAGGGAGTCCGCAACGCCCGACTACCTGTCCACCTTCGCGCTGGACGTGGACACCGCGTCCTACGGATACGCGCGCCGCACGCTCGCCGACGGCAGGCTCCCGGGGCCGGAGACCGTGCGGCCGGAGGAGTTCGTCAACAGCTTCCGCCAGGGCTACCGGCGCCCGGCGGGCAACGGCTTCACGGTCTCCGTCGACGGGGCACGGGCCGGAGCCGAGGGCGGCGACTGGTCGCTGGTACGGGTCGGCCTGGCGACCAGAGCCGCACCGAGCAGCGCCGAACGGCCGCCCGCCGCCCTCACCTTCGTCGTCGACATCTCCGGCTCGATGGCCTCCTCCGACCGCCTCGGCCTGGTGAAGACCTCGCTCGGAATCCTCACCGACGAGCTCCGCGACGACGACTCGGTCTCCCTGGTCACCTTCAGCGACGAGGCGAGGACCGTGCTGCCGATGACCCGGCTGCGGGACCACCGCGGAAAGATCCACGACGCCGTCGACTCCATGGAACCCGCCGACTCCACCAATGTGGAGGCAGGCATCCGGCGCGGCTACGAGGAGGCGGTGGAAGGCCACCGCAAGGGCGCCAACAACCGCGTCGTCCTGCTCTCCGACGCACTCGCCAACACCGGTGAGACCGACGCCGACACGATCATCGAACGGATCGACTCCGCCCGCAGCGAGTACGGCATCACCCTCTTCGGGGTCGGGGTCGGCAGCGACTACGGCGACGCGCTGATGGAGCGGCTCACCAACAAGGGCGACGGCCACACCACGTACATCGCCGACGAGGAACAGGCCCGCAAGGTCTTCATCGACCAGTTGCCCGCCCACCTCGAACTGACGGCGCGCGACGCCAAGGCGCAGGTCGCCTTCGATCCGAAGACCGTCGAGAAGTTCAAACTGATCGGCTACGAGGACCGCAAGGTCGCCGACGAGGACTTCCGCGACGACAGTGTGGACGGCGGCGAGATCGGTCCCGGACACACGGTGACGGCGCTCTACGCTGTGCGGCTGCGGGACGGCGCCTCGGGACACGTGGCCACCGCGACGGTGCGCTGGCTGGACCCCAAGTCCCGTGCGGCGCACGAGGAGACGGGCTCGGTGGAGACCGGATCGATCAGGGGCAGGCTCTGGGGCGGCCCCAGCACCCGGCTCCAAGTGACCGCGGTTGCCGCGTACTTCGCCGACGCCCTGCGCGGCGGCGGGCTCCCGGGAGAGCCCGGACTCGGTGAACTCGCCTCCAGGGCGAAGGAGCTGGCCTCCAGCACGGAGGACGACTCGGTGGCGAAACTGGCCATCGCGATCGGCCGGGCGGACCGGCTCAGGGGCGGCCAGGACGACACCGGAACCGGCACGGGCGAGGGCGAGATGGACTGACCCGGGCCGTCCGCACCGAGGGCGGAACCGGCGGAGACCCCTTCGGCCGCACGACCGTACGGAATCGGGCTGTGCGGCCGGGGTCGCCGCGTTGCTCCGCGGCGTCGGCTCCCACCTGGTCACGATCGCGGGCAACATCCCGCTCGACAGATTCAGAAGCGGGGACAGCGGGGACAGCGGGCGCGGGCGAGGGCGAGGGCGCCGCCCTCGTCCTGCTGACTGACCACCGCCGCGAACCAGGCAAGGCCTTGCCCCTGCCCCTGCCCTGCCCCTGCCCTGCCCCGGACAGACGGCCGGCCCGGGTCCCCTGGAGGATCCGGGCCGGCCCGCGCTGCCTCACGCCAGGTGGAACACCTCGGCGAGCGGCACCATCGCGTCGTCCGCCACCTCCGGCTGCTCGAAGAAGTCCGCCATGTCACGCTGCCACCGCTCGTTCACCTCGGTGGCGGCCATCGCCTCGCGTGCCGCGTCGAAGTCCTCCGTCTCCAGATAGCCGACGAGCAGCCCGTCCTCGCGCAGGAAGAGCGAGTAGTTGTGCCAGCCCGCCGCGGAGAGCGCGGCGAGCATGTCGGGCCAGACCGCCGCGTGACGCTCGCGGTACGCGTCGATCCGGTCCTTGCGTACGTTCAGCAGGAAGCAGACACGCTGCATGACGGGGTCTCCCGGTGGGTGGAGCGGTCGGCGACCACGGCTGTGGCCGCTCAGAAGTCGAACGTGTCGATGTTCTTCTTGTCGAACACGGTCGGCTTGCCGAGGATGACCTCGCCGTCCTTGCCGATCGTGTACTCGCCGAGCTTGCCCGCCTTGAACTTCTCGCCCTCCGCGCCGGTGATCCGACCGGACGCCAGCGACGCGGCGGCGTACGAACCGAGGTAGCCGAGCTCCTGCGGGTTCCACAGCGAGAACTGCTCGACGGTGTCGTCCTTGACGTACTTGCGCATCTGGTTCGGCGTGCCCAGACCGTTCAGCACGACCTTGCCCTTGTACGAGGAGTCGCTCAGGTAGCGGGCGGCGGCCGCGATGCCGACCGTGGTGGGCGAGATGATGCCCTTCAGATCGGGGTAGGCCTGCATCAGGCCCTGGGTCTGCTGGAACGACTTCTGGTCCGCGTCGTCCCCGTACGCCACCTTCACCAGCTTCATGTCCTTGTACTTGGGCAGCTTCAGCTCGTCCTTCATGAACTCGATCCAGGTGTTCTGGTTCGTCGCGTTCTGGGTGGCCGAGAGGATCGCGATCTTGCCCTTGTAGCCGATCTGCTCACCGAGGTGCTGCACCAGGCTGCGGCCGATCTCCTCGGAGCTCGCCTGGTTGATGAAGAGCTGACGGCACTCCTTCGCGGTGTCGGAGTCGTACGCCACGACCTTGATGTTCTTCTTCATGGCCTGCTTCAGCGGGCCGCACACCGCGTTCGGGTCGTTGGCGGCGATCAGGATCGCGTCCTGGCGCTGCTGGATCAGCGTGTTGATGTAGCTGACCTGCGAGGAGGCGCTGGCGTCGGACGGGCCGACCTCCTTGCCCGTACCGCCGTACTCCTTGGCCGCCTCGATCCCCGCGTCGTCGACGATCTTCTCGTACGGGTTGTTGATCTGCTTGGGCAGGAAGGCGAGCTTCAGCCCCTTCTTCAGCGCCGCGCCCGGATCGGCCTTCGCCGTGGCCCCGGCCTTCGTCGACTCCTTGTCGGAACTGTCCTTCGTGGTGCCGGAACAGGCACTGAGCGCGAGGGCGAGCGAGAGCGCGGTGGCGGCGGTGGCGACGGCGCGGCGCCCAGCGGCATTGCGGAGCATCATGGCGGCGGTGTGCCTTTCGAGGAGGGCGTACGAGGACGAAGGAGGAGGGATCAGGGGCGGGCGCCGGCGGCGCGCCGGTGCCGTCGTTCGACCACGGCCGCGATGACGCGTGGGGTGAGGACGGATGCCACGAGCAGCAGACCGGTCACGATGACCTGCACCTCGTTGGCGATGTCGTTGAGGGTCAGCAGGTTCTTCAGGACACCGATGAGCAGCACCCCGGCGACCGCGCCGAAGAGCGTGCCCTTTCCGCCGTCGAAGTCGATGCCGCCGAGCAGTACGGAGGCGATGACGAGCATTTCGAAGCCGAGCCCGTTGTCGGCGCGGGCACTTCCGTAGCGGAGCGTGAAGACGATCCCCGCGAAGGCGGAGAACAGCCCGGTGGCGACGAACAGCAGCAGCTTGATCCGCTTGACCCGGATGCCCGCGAAGTACGCGGCCTCCTCCTGCGCCCCGATCGCGAACAGCGAACGCCCCAGGCCGGTCGCGTGCAGCACGATCGCGGTGATCACGGCGAGCACGACGAACAGCAGGACGGGGTACGTGAGGAAGGTGCCGGGCACTGTGGTCGTGTCGACGGCCCAGTCCGCGTACGTCCGGGGGAAGTCGGTCACCGCGTCGCTGCCGAGCGCCACCGAGGCCAGGCCCCGGTAGAGCGCGAGGGTGCCGATGGTCACGGCCAGCGACGGCAGCCCGACCTTGGTGACCAGCCAGCCGTTGAGCAGCCCTCCGGCGACGCCCACCAGCAGCACCACCGGCACGATCGTCTCGAACGCCCACCCCGCGTCCCACAGCGCACCGGTCAGCGCACTGCCCAGGCCCAGCATCGAGGCGACCGACAGGTCGACCTGCCCGGCGACCACCAGAAGCGTCATCGGCAGCGCGATGAGGGCGACTTCGGCGATGTCGTTGAAGGCGAACGCGAGGTTGTCGCCCGAGCCGAAGCCGTCGGTGGTGCCGAGCCCGACCACGACCACCGCCACCAGGAGGGCCCCGACCGCGGTGTCCCAGCGCAGCGCCAGGCCGCGCAGCGAACTCCTCGTCCTGACGGACCCCCGCGGGGCGGCGGGCGCCGCCTTGTCGGTCTCAGGCGCCATTGCCATGCCGGGCGCTCCTCTTCCTCAGTGCGGCGGTCATCCGCAGGTTCACGATTCGGTCGATGCTGATGGCCAGGAGCAGCAGGGCGCCGGTGATGGCGCCCTGCCAGAACGAGTCGACCTTCAGGACCACCAGCACACTGCCGATGGTGGTGAGCAGCAGGGCGCCGAGTGCGGCGCCCCAGACCGTGCCCGTGCCGCCGGTGATGGCGACACCGCCGACGACGACGGCGCTCACGACGGTCAGCTCCCAGCCGTGCGCGTTGTCCGCGACGACCGTGCCGAACCTGGCGAGCCACAGGGTGCCCGCGAAACCGGCGACGGCCCCCGAGAAGGCGTAGGCGGCCAGGATCCGGCGCCGGATCGGCACCCCGGCGAGCACGGCCGCCTCCGGGCTCGACCCGATCGCGTACAGCTCGCGCCCCGAGCGGTAGCTGCGCAGGAAGTACGCGGTCGCGGCGAGCAGCACCACGGCGATCAGCGGCAGGTACGGCACCCCCAGGAGGCTCCCGCTGCCGAGTCCGAGTATCTGGTCGGGGACCTCGGCGGCGCCGATCTGGTCGCCCTGCGCCCACCAGTAGTCCACGCCCTGAATGATGTAGAGCATGCCGAGCGTCACGACGAGCGCCGGCACCTTGCCGAAGCTGACGAGCGCGCCGGAGACCAGCCCGCAGACCACCCCGATGGCGATGCCCAGCAGCATGACGGTGAGCACGCCGTGATCGGTTCCGGCCACGAACTTGCCGCAGGCGAAGGCGGAGAGCCCGACGACGGAGCCGACCGACAGATCGATGTTGCGGGTGATCACGACGGCCGACTGGCCGACCGCGAGCAGCACCAGGATCGAGGAGTTGAGCAGCAGGTCCTTGATGCCCTGGTCGGACAGGAAGCGCGGATTGGCCAGATAGGTGCCGAGGACCAGCAGGATCAGCGCCCCGGCGATGGAGATCTCGCGGGCCCGGAAGACCGTGTCCACGAGCGAGGCCGCGCTGCGGGCCGGCGCCCCGGGGCCGCTGTCCGGCGGGCTTGCGACGGTGGTGGTCATGCCGCTGTCCTTTCGCCGAGTCCGGTCGCCGCCGCCATGACCGTCTCCTCGGTGGCTTCCGTGCGCGCGAGTTCGGCGACGAGCCGGCCCTCGTGCATGACGAGCACCCGGTCGGCCATGCCGATCACCTCGGGCAGGTCGGAGGAGATCATCAGCACGGCGAGCCCTTCCGCGGCCAGCGCGGAGAGCAGCCGGTGGACCTCGGCCTTGGTGCCGACGTCGATGCCGCGGGTCGGCTCGTCGACGATGAGTACGCAGGGTTCGGTGGCCAGCCACTTGGCCAGCACGACCTTCTGCTGGTTGCCGCCGGAGAGGACCCCGACGGTGTCGGCCAGCCGGTTGTACTTGAGCTGGAGGCGCAGCGCCCAGTCGGCGGCCCGGTCGTGCTCCAGAGCCCGGCTGACCAGTCCGCCGCGGCGGACCTCGCCGAGCCCGGTGAGGCCGATGTTGCGCTCGATCGACATCTTCATGACGAGCCCGCGCTGCCTGCGGTCCTCGGGTACGAGGGCGAGCCCGGCGGCCATCGCGGCGGTGGGCGAACCGGCGCGCAGCGCGACGCCGTTGACGTACACCTCACCGGCGTCGGCGCGGTCGACGCCGAAGACGGCCTGGGCCACCTCGGTACGGCCGGCCCCGACGAGCCCGGCCAGTGCGACGATCTCGCCCCGGCGCACCTCGAACGACACATCGCGGAAGACGCCCTCCCTCGTCAGCCGCCTTACGGAAAGGGCGACTTCGCCGACGGTGGCGTCCTGCTTCGGGTAGAGGTCGTCGAGGTCGCGGCCGACCATGAGCCGCACGAGACCGTCCTCGGTGAGCCCGTCCAGCGGCTCGGAGGAGATCCACCTGCCGTCGCGGAGGGTGGTGACGCGCTGGCACAGCTCGAAGATCTCGTCGAGCCGGTGCGAGATGAACAGCACGGCCGCACCCTCGGCGCGCAACGCCCTTACGACGGAGAACAGCCGGGCCGTCTCGCTGCCGGTGAGCGCGGCGGTCGGCTCGTCCATGATCAGGACGCGGGCCTCGAAGGAGAGCGCCTTGGCGATCTCGACGATCTGCTGGTCCGCGATGGAGAGCCCGCGGGCCGGCCGGTCGGGGGCCAGATCGACACCGAGCCGGCGCATCAGCCCCGCGGTCGTGTCGTGCACGGCTCCGCGGTCGATCCGGCCGAGGGAACGCCGGGGCTGGCGGCCCATGAAGATGTTCTCGGCGATCGACAGATCGGGAAAGAGCGTCGGCTCCTGGTAGATGACGGCGATACCGGCATCACGGGCGGCGGCGGGGCCGTGGAAGATGACGGGCTTCCCGTCGAGCAGTACGACACCGTTGTCAGGGCGGTGCACCCCGGCGAGCGCCTTGATGAGGGTGGACTTTCCCGCGCCGTTCTCCCCGGCGAGTGCGTGCGCCTCACCGGGGAAGAGTTCGAGGGACACGTCCTGCAGGGCCCGTACGGCGCCGAAGGACTTGCTCACCCCCTTCAGCGCCAGAACCGGGGCCGGCTCCGGGGCCGCGTCCGGGCCCTTGGCGGACTTGTTCATGAGGGGCTCCTGAGCGGTGGACCGGGCCGGCGGAAGACCGAGGGGGCCCACGCGTCGTGAAAGGTTTCAATCGGGCTCCTCGGAAGCTAGACGGGGGTGGCGGGCGCAGTCAATGGGTGGGCGGCGGGAATCTCCTGCGGTTGAACGGAGGGGCAATGGGAAAAGGGACGCTGAGGTTTTGCGCGCGCGGGGGGCTTCGGCGGCGTCTTGAGGGGGCAGTTGCGACTCGGCATGGTGAATCGATTCACATATATGGCTGCCGCCCCAGCACGAAACCCCCGAAGCGCTCCGACGGGGCGCGTCACGGGGGTTCTGTGCGGGGGTGGCGCCGGGACGGCGCCGGGTGTCGGAGTCAGCGGGCGAGCCGGCCGAGCAGGGATCCGGCCGTCACGATGCCGACCGCCGCGGCGAAGGCCAGCACCCCGAAGTCCAGGCCGAGATGGGACGGTGTGCCGATGAGCAGGCCGCGCAGGGCGTCGACCTGATAGCTCAGTGGGTTCACCTTGCTGACCGCCTGGAGCCAGCCGGGCATCAGGGCGACCGGGTAGAGCGCGTTGGAGGCGAAGAACAACGGCATGGTGATGGCCTGGCCGATGCCCATCAGCCGGTCCCGGGTCAGGACGATCCCGGCGATCGACATCGACAGGCACGAGAAGAACGCCGAGGCGAGCACGACCACCGCGACCACGCCGAGCAGGTGCAGCGGGTTCCAGCTCATGCCGACGCCCAGCAGGGCGGCGATCACGATGACGACGACGGCCTGGATCACGGCCTTCACTCCGGCGGCGAACGCCTTCCCCGTCACCAGCGCCGACCGGGGGGTCGGGGTGACCATGAGTTTGGTGAGGACGCCGGAGTCGCGCTCCCAGATGATCATGATGCCGTAGAAGATCGCGATGAACATGGCCGACTGGGCGATGATCCCGGGTGCGAGAAAGTCGAGATAGGGGACGCCGCCGGTGGGAATGGCGTGGATGCGGGAGAACGTCGTGCCGAAGATCAGCAGCCAGAGGGCCGGCTGGACGGCGCGGGTGTAGATCTCGGTGCGGTCGTGCAGCAGCTTCTGTAGTTCGACGGCGCACATCGCGCCGACCCGCGCCGGTACGACCTGCCAGCCGGTGCGCGGCGGTGGTGGGGTGAGCAGCAGGGCGAAGCGCGGATCAGGTTCAGCCGCGGCGGGTTGCGGTGCGGCGGGTGCGGCGGACATCGTTGAACGCTCCCTTCTCTTCCTCGGACCCGGGGTCGTCCAGGCCGCTCCCGGAGTGGTGCCGGAAGACGTCCTCCAGGGACGGCGGCGGGGAGGCAGGTTCGCCGGATTCCCGGCGGTGGGCGACCAGTTCGCCCTTGAGGTCGGCGGGGGTGCCGAGCGCGCGGAGCCTGCCCAGGTGCATCAGGGCGAGCCGGTCGCAGCGGCGGTCGGCCTCGTCCATGGAGTGCGTGGTCACCAGGACGGTCATCCCGGTGCCGGACCGGATCTCGTTGATGCGGTCCCAGACGCTGTCCCGGGCGATCGGGTCCAGGCCGATCGTCGGCTCGTCCAGGATCAGCAGGCGGGGGGCGCTGACCAGGGCCTGGGCCAGTTCGAGCCGGCGCACCATGCCGCCGGAGTACGTGGCGGCGAGCCGGCGCGCGACATCGCCGAGGCCGACGGCGTCCAGCGCCTGTGAGACCCGGGCCGCGCGCTCACGGCGGGGCACGTCGTACACGCGGGCGAAGAGTTGCACGTTCTCCAGACCGGTGAGTCCGGCGTCGGCCGACAACTGCTGCGGTACGTAACCGATCAGGCGCCGTACCGCCATCTGCTGCCGGGCCGGGTCCTGGCCGAACACCTCGATCACCCCGGTCGGCACGGGCAGCAGGGTGGTGATGGCGCGCATGGTGGTGGTCTTGCCCGCGCCGTTGGGGCCGAGGAGCCCGAACACCTCCCCGGGGCGGACCAGCAGGTCCAGGCCGTCGACGGCCTTCGAGTTGCCGAAGCTGTAGGACAGGGCGGTGCAGCGGACGGCGGGCGCGGTTTCTGTGGTCACGCGATCTCATCCCCATTGCGCAGTGATGCGGCGAGTCTGTGCAGGGCCGGGAGTGCGGCGGTCAGTGCCGCCCGGTCGTCGGCGTCGAGTCCGGCCAGGTGCTCACGGAAGAGCGCCTCACGGCCGGCGTGCCACTCGCGCAGCTTCTCCGCACCCGCGGGGGTGGGATACAGCAATGCGGCACGCCCGTCCACGGGGTCCTTCTCCCGTCGCAGCAGTCCCTCGGCGACCAGGTGGTTCACCAGTGTGCTGACCGAGTTGGCCGCGAGGCAGAGGCTGCGCGCGGCCGTCGAGACCCGGACGCCGGGCTCGGTGGCCACCAGCCGCAGCAGTTCGGCCTGTGCCCCGCGCAGCCGGGGAGCGGACAGGCCGCTCCACAGCCTGCGCCGGGCGAGCCGCTGAATACGGGGCAGAAGTCCGGCGAGCTCATCAGGTAGATCACTCGCCATCACCGGTCCATTTTAGCTCTGTACGCGAGCTAATGTCGCGAGATGTCCCTTCGGGCGTGGACTCGACGGCCCACCGGTGTGCGGGATGGGCGTGCACGCACGCCGGTGTACGGGATCGGTCGCACGCCCGCGTACGAAATCCGGGCCGGAGACCGCCCCCGGACGGGCCGTCGCTCTCCTCGGCGGGGGGTTCGTCCGGCTTTACGCCGCTACTACGCCGCCCCCGCTAGCGTCCCTCTGGCCAGCAAAAAGGCCCTCCGAAGGAGGGCCTCAGAGTGCTGTGCGATGTGCGCCCCCGGCAGGACTCGAACCTGCGGCCAAGCGCTTAGAAGGCGCCTGCTCTATCCACTGAGCTACGGGGGCCGGGTGGTGGCCGCGGTGACCTGGAGCCCTGAGGCCCGGGCGGTCCGTGACCTGCCGGGACAAGGATAGGGCTCCGATCGCCTGGACCCGGTTGCTTCACCTGCGTGGCACGATGTGGAGGTTCGGTGAAGCGAAACGATAATCGCAGGTAGGTGCGATTCATGCATAGCTTTTGGCGCCTCACGCCTCGGGTGTTGTGCAGTCGTTATGCCTGCGCCCCACTCGTCCCCTCTGTCCGGGCGAGGAACCGCCGCGCAGAGGGGGGTATACGCTTCAAAAAGGCGCCAAAATTGGGCATTCTTCGCATGTGGTGACCTTGGACGTACGGCCTCAGCTCATCGACGCACTTTCCGCCCTGCGCGACCGTGTCGCTGCCGTGCGTCTTCCACTTCCGCTGCCGGGCGCCCCACGCGCCAGGCAGACCAGGACCGAGCTGCTCGCCCAGCTCGACGACTATCTGCTGCCCCGTCTCAAGGACCCCGAGGCACCCCTGCTCGCCGTCATCGGCGGGTCCACGGGGGCGGGCAAGTCGACGCTCGTCAACTCCCTTGTGGGGCGCCGGGTCAGTGAGGCCGGGGTGCTGCGGCCCACCACACGCACCCCGGTGCTGGTCTGCCATCCGGATGATCACCACTGGTTCGCGGACATCAGGGTGCTCCCGCAGCTGACCCGGGTCTGGCTGTCACCCGAGGAGTCCGCGAACCCCGGCCAGTGCGACGACCTCGACGGACTCGACGGGAACGCGGCCGAGGAAGGGACCGCGCTGCGCGTCGAGACCGCCGCCGGGCTTCCGCGCGGACTCGCACTGCTGGACGCCCCCGACATCGACTCGCTCGTCGTGCGCAACCGCGTCCTGGCCGCCGAACTCGTCTGCGCGGCGGACGTCTGGGTGATGGTCACCACCGCCGCCCGGTACGCCGACGCCGTGCCGTGGCACCTGCTGCGTACCGCGAAGGAGTACGACGCCTCGCTCGTCACCGTCCTCGACCGGGTGCCGCACCAGGTGATCGCCGAGGTGTCGCGGCAGTACGGAGCGCTGCTCACCAAGGCCGGTCTCGGCGACGTACCCCGGTTCACCATCCCCGAACTGCCCGAATCGGCGGGCGGCGGCAGCGGATTGCTGCCCACCACGGCGGTCGCCCCGCTGCGCGCCTGGCTCACCCACCGCGCGCAGGACCCGGCGGCCCGGCAGCAGGCCGTCGGCCGCACGGCAGCCGGGGTCATCGACTCGCTCGACGTCCGGATTCCGGCGCTGGCCGGGGCCGTCGCGGCTCAGTACGCGGCCGCCGTGCGGCTGACCGGTGTGGTCGAGGACGCGTACCGGAAGGAGGGCGACCGCATCCGGCGGCGGCTGCAGAACGGCGGCGTGCTCGCCGGCGACGCCCGGACCCGGTGGCGCGGATACCCGATGTACAGCACCTCCGAGGAAGTCCTCGAAGCCCTGGTGGAGAGCCTCGCCGCCCTCCTGGAGTGCGCGGTGGCGGCCGCCGACGAACAGATCCGGACGACCTGGCAGCGGGAGCCCGTGGCCGGGGTGTTCGGCTTCGAGGCGGTGGGCCGCGAAGAGGGGGGATGGGGGCCCGCGGAGGACATCCGGGGCCGGATCGCCATGACCGTACGACGCTGGCGCAGGGTCCTGGAGGAGCTGACCGAGGAAGAGGTGCGCCTCATGGAACGCAACGCCGCGCCCGACCCGGAGACCGTCGCCACCCTGCTGGCGGCCGCCCTGCTCGGCGGCCGCCGGGCCCGTACCGCCGGGGAACAGCTCGCCGAACGCATCGGCGCCCAGGGCGCACTGCGGCTGCGCGACAAGGGCGGGGCGCTGCTCACCACCTATCTCGACCAGGTGCTGGGCGGCGAACGTGACCGGCGCCTCGCCCCACTGGACGCGCTCGACGTGGCCTCCGAGCCGCAAGCCGAACTGATCGCCGCGCTGTCCGTACTGCAGAAGGAGAGGTGGCAGCGATGACTGCCGTCACTGACGAAGGTCCGGGACAGGTCCGAGGACAGGTCGCAGGACAGGGACCGGGACCGGAGCGGGGGCGGAACCCGGACGAGGGTTCCGCCCCCCGCGAGGGTTTGCCGAAGGACCGGGGCAGGCCGGGCAGGGACTGGGACGACGGGCTCATCGCCCGCCGCGCCGTCTCGGGGGCCGCGCCCCAGGAGGCGCCGGCGGCCGTCCCGGACGACGACGTACGCCCCCAGGTCGAGGCGTACGTCCCCTCCGGCAGCCCGCTCAGCCCCCGCCTGGACGCACTGCGCGAACTCGTCGGGCTCTCCAGGGCCCGGCTCGACCGCACCGATCTCGCCGAGGCGGGCCGGGTGCTCGACGAGGCCGCCGCCCGGCAGCGGCTCTCCTCCCGGCACACCGTCGTCGCCATCGCCGGAGCGAGCGGCAGCGGCAAGTCGACGCTCTTCAACACCCTCGCGGGCGCGCAGATCTCCGAAGCAGGGCTGCGCCGGCCGACCACCGCCGCGCCCATCGCCTGCTCGTGGACGGACGGCGCCGCGGGCCTGCTGGACCGGCTGGCGATCCCGGGGCGGCTCAGGCGCAGGCCGCAGCAGAGCGGTACGGGGGCCGACGAGGCGCTCCAGGGGCTCGTCCTGGTCGATCTGCCCGACCACGACTCGGCGGCGGCCGGGCACCGCGAACAGGTGGACCGGGTACTGGCGCTGGTCGACGCGGTGGTCTGGGTCGTGGACCCGGAGAAGTACGCGGACGCCGCACTGCACGAGCGCTATCTGCGGCCGCTCGCCGGACACGCGGAGGTCACCTTCGTCGTCCTCAACCAGATCGACCGGCTGCCCGGCGAGGCGGCCGACCAGGTCCTGGACGACCTGCGCAGGCTGCTCGACGAGGACGGCATGGCCCTCGGCGAACACGGCGAACCGGGCGCCACCGTCCTGTCCCTGTCCGCGCTCACCGGCGACGGAGTGGGCGAACTGCGCGAACTCCTCGGCCGGTTCGTCCAGGAGCGCACGGCCGCGACCCGCCGGCTCTCCGCCGATGTGGACGCCGCCGCGGCCAGGCTCCGCCCGGTGTACGTCGCCGAGGGGTGGCCCGGACTGGGGGAGCGGGCCCGGGAGGAGTTCGCCGACCGGCTCGCGGAGGCCGTCGGCGCCGCCGCGGCAGGCCAGGCCGCGGAGCGCGCATGGCGCCGCAACGCCGGCCGGGCATGCGGGACGCCGTGGCTGCGGCTGTGGCGCTGGTACGAGTCGACCCGGCAGCCGCGAGGCCTGGACCGGACGGTCTTCGCCGCACCGCCCGAGGAGCAGCTCACCGCACGCCAGCGGGTCGAACAGGCGGTACGCACGGTCGCGGACGACGCCGCCGACGGGCTGCCGGGGCCGTGGGCGCAAGCGGTGCGCGAGGCCGCGGTGCGCGGGGCCCAGGGGTTGCCCGAGGCCCTCGACAAACTGGCCGCGCGGGCCGGCGCGGAGCCTGGGCGGGACACCGACACCGACAGCGACAACGGCGAGCCGGCGGAAGCGGCGGAAACGGCGGAGCCGGGTGGGCGGACCGGGGCGCACCGGGGACGTGCAGCCGGCAGGCCCCCGCGGCCGGCCTGGTGGCCCGCGGCCGTACTGGCTCAGGTGGCGATGACGTTGCTGCAGATCTTCGGGGGCCTGTGGCTGATCGGCCAGATCATCGGCGTGCTCGAACCGGGACTGCTGACGCCCGCCCTGGTGATGCTGGCAGGGATCATCGGAGGCCCGCTGGTGGAGTGGTCGTGCGCGGCGGCCGCCCGGGGGCCCGCACGACGGTACGGCCAGGAGGCCGAACGCCGGCTGCGCGAGGCCGCCGCCGGCTGCGGACGGGCCCGGGTGCTCGATCCGGTGGCGGCGGAACTGGTGCGCTATCGCGAGGTGCGGGAGCGCTATGTGGCGGTGACGGAGTTCTCCACAACGCGCGGTTAGTCCACAGGTCCCAGCAGGAATTCCGCCTCCCCTTCACCATGGGATCAGTGACCAAGCGCAAGGGCGCGGTCACTGAATCCGGACCGAAGGGGAGGCGGAGTCATGAACGAGACCTTGGTGACGCTGGTGGGCAATGCGGCCACCGGTGTGGAGTTCCGGGAGACCGCGAGCGGGGGAATGGCTCGATTCCGTTTCGCGGTGACGCCCCGGCGCTGGGACCGGGAGAAACAGCTCTGGGCGGATGGGCACACCAGCTTCTACACCGTGTGGGCATGGCGCACCCTGGCATCGAATCTGACGGGTTCCGTTTCCGTTGGGGAACCCTTGGTGGTGCACGGCAGGCTGAAGGTGCGGGAGGAGGAACGGGAAGGACAGCGAAGGACGTTCGTGGACATCGAGGCGACGGCGGTGGGCCACGATCTGACCCGGGGGACGTCGGCGTTCCGACGGGTGGTCAGGGCCGATCCGGGACTGACGTCCCGTTCCGGCGGCCC
Organism: Streptomyces brevispora; assembly: GCF_007829885.1. Classification (NCBI taxonomy): domain Bacteria; kingdom Bacillati; phylum Actinomycetota; class Actinomycetes; order Kitasatosporales; family Streptomycetaceae; genus Streptomyces; species Streptomyces brevispora. Next base: position 1,724,097 of record NZ_VIWW01000001.1, on the reverse strand, counting down.
GGGCGCGGCCGAACCGGACCAGTGGGCCGTGCGCGAGGTGGCCGGGCGGGATCAACCAGTGGCGCAGGCGGAGCAGATGGCACGGGTGGAGCACGAGGACCGGGCCCGGACGGCGGCGCAGGTGCAAACGGTCGCACGGGGAAAAACGCGGGGGGAGACGCGCGAAACGGCGGAGCCGGCGGATCGGCCGGATCGCTCGGAGCGTCAGGTCGTAAGGCGGCGGGCGGTCCGTCAGAAAGGCGGCCCCGAGCTTGTGTCCGCACCATGAACGCCCGCGCCGAGCACCTCTGGCCATGCGTTACGGGGCATAACGATTCCGAGTCGGAATGGTTGTCCGACGGTATGACGGGGGACTGTGCTTCGCTGCGTACTTAGGATTCCCCAGTACTCGCAGGGCACTTGAGTCGGAAGGCGGGACATTCCCCACACGCGCACCAGGCGCGAGGGTCTCGCCCGGAGGGGAATTCTGTGTTTTTTGCTTCTTCAGCTACCGCCTCGTCATCCAGGACGACGGTCGGTTCCCGACGGATCCGGGGCATATCCCGGCTGGCGGCCTCGGTGGTGGCATCCGGGCTGCTCATGGCCGGCACCCTTGCCGGCGCGGGCGGTGCGGCTGCCGACGAGGCGCCCCAGCACCAGGGCGGCGCGAGCGCGGTCCTGGACGGGTTGAAGACGTACGACGTCGCGGTGCTCCACGCGGACGGCACGAAGCAGAAGCTGCCCGCCGGGCTCTTCGAGATGACCGTCGACGGCGGCGGCAAGCTCAAGACGTACTGCATCGACATTCACAACCCCACCCAGGACCAGGCGAAGTACCTGGAGACCCCCTGGGACCAGACCTCGCTGGGCAGCAACAAGAACGCCGGCCGGATCCGCTGGATCCTGGACCACTCCTACCCGCAGATCGACGACCTCGCGGCACTCGCCGAGGCGGCGGGCACCGGGCCGCTCACCGAGAGCACGGCGGCGGCCGGCACCCAGGTCGCCATCTGGCGCTTCTCGGACAACGCCGACGTCGACGCGTTGGACGGCCAGGCGGACAAGCTCGCCGACTGGCTGGAGAAGTCCGCCACCGACACGGCGGAGCCCAAGGCGTCCCTCGCCCTGAACCCGTCCGCGGTGTCCGGCCGCTCCGGTGAGCGGGTGGGGCCGGTCACTGTCAGCACCAACGCCGGTCAGGTATCGGTGGCCCCGCCCGCCGACTCCGCCAGCGGTGTCAGGGTCACCGACAAGAATGGCAAGGCCGTCACCACGGCGGTCAACGGCTCCGAGCTCTACTTCGACGTTCCGGCAGCTTCCGCCGACGGTTCCGCCGCGCTGACCGTCCAGGCCACCACCTCGGTACCCGTCGGCCGGGCCTTCGCCGGGGCGACCAGGAGCCAGACCCAGATCCTGGCCGGCTCCAGCGAGTCCACCGTCTCGGCGAGCGCCACCGCGACCTGGGCCGAGAAGGGCGCGATGCCGGCGCTCACCGCGAAGAAGAACTGCGCCAAGGGCGGCGTCGACGTCACCGCGAGCAACATGGGCGACGAGGCGTTCACCTTCGAGCTGGCCGGGGCGCAGCACACCGTCGAGGCCGGCGGGTCCGAGACCGTGACCGTGCCGGTCGCCGAGGACCAGGCGTACGACGTCACGGTCACCGGGCCCAACGGGTACGCGAAGACGTTCAAGGGCGTGCTGGACTGCAGGACCAGCGGCAGCGCCACCACCGGCGGTCTCCAGGTCCAGACCGCCGACCAGCCCAGCACGACCACCGCCACCGCAGGCGGCAGCTCCACGGGCGTCCAGGGCGGCCTCGCCGAGACCGGCAGCTCCAACGCCACCCCGATCATCGCGGGAGTCGCGATCGCCCTGGTCGTCATCGGCGGCGGCGCGGTCTTCCTCCTCCGCCGGCGCAAGGACCAGGCCTCCGGCGAGTGATGAGCCGTAGGCACACGGTCACGATGTGCTGATGGCGGCCCCGGTACGCAGCGGCGTACCGGGGCCGCCGCGTTCAGCGGGGCCGGTCCGGCACGTTCCGAGGACCGGGATCACGCGTACCGCGTACCGGACTGGTTTCCATCCGGGTGCGGCCGTCAGGCAAGATGGGGTGTTTCTTTCCGGGGGAGGGCACGAAACAGCCCCTCACCAGGAGTTTTCTCGCCGATGAGGGGCCGTGTCAGGCGGCTTGGGCCGTCTGTGGGCCGTCGTGAGCGTGACCGGCGGCCCGGTACATCTCGCTGATGGCCTTCCGGGTGCGGGTCTCGCTGCTCGGCATCAGGTGCGTGTACACGCGGAGCGTGAACCCGGGGTCGCTGTGGCCGAGGTAGAGACTCAGCGCCTTGACGTTCTCGCCGGCGTCCAGAAGGACCGAGGCGTAGAAGTGCCTCAAGGCGTGCATGCCGTGTTCACGGGCTGCCGCGTATCGCTGCCCCTTCTCCGGAACCGGGATGATGCCCGCGGAGGCAAGGGCGGGCTTCCACCGCTCGTCGTTGAAACCGTTGCTCCATAGAGCCGTGCCGACGCTGCTTGTGAAGGCGAGCCGATGGGTGACCTTGGGGCCGGTGGGCGTCACCCAGGGCAAGGTCACGTCGACCGGCGGGAAGCGCTTCAGATGCTCAGTCAGGGCCACGGACACCTCAAGGTCCAGCGGAACATCCCGGAGCTTGCCTCGCTTCGGCGGTGCGAAGACGAGAGAGCCGCGGACCTTTTTCACTTGCTGCCGGACGTAGAGCCAGCCGAGGTCCCCGATGTTGTCGACCGCGAGACCGAAGATCTCGCCCTGACGGAGACCACAGCCGCCCCCGACGTCGGCCATCGCCTGGTAGCGCTCGGGGAGGCCGGCCTTCACGGCGAAGACTTGCGAGGCCGTCCACGGATGGACGCGAGAGGGCGCAGGGCGGGGCGCCTTGACCGAACGGGCTCGGCAGGGATTCGAGGCCAGCAGACGGTCGTCCACGGCCGCGGTGAGCACGGAGGAGACCGCATCGAAGATCAGGCGCCGGTAGGAGGCTGACGTCACCGCACTTTCGAGCTGACGGTTCCAGTCGCGGATGTGCTCCGGCTGGAACGAGCCGATGGGACGCGTTCCGAGGTAGGGAAGGGCATGCAGGCGTAGCCGCCCCTCCACCGCGGCCCGGCTTGCCAGGTCGGTGGTCAGTGCCGCGATCCATCGCTCGGTGTACGCACGGAAAGTGGTCCGTGCCGCTCGCGGGTCGATGTACTGGCCGCGTGCCATATCGGCTTCGATGTTGGTCAGCCACACGTCGGCCAGGCGCTTCTGCTTGTCCGGGAAGCTCTTGGCCTTCTCGGTGCCGTCCGGGCCGATGTACCGGGCGCGGTAGCGGAGCCCGATGCCGTACCGGTCGCTCTGCACCTTGCGGGACTTGCCGTCCGTGCCGATTTCGACCTTGAACCAGCGGTCCTGGATATGTCCGGCCATCAGGCGGCAGCCCCTTCCTGGAGGCACTCGACCCAGGCGCGCACGTCATCCGGGTCGTATCGCAGGTGCCGCCCGACACGGAATCCGCGAGGACCGACCCGCTTGCGCCGCCACTGGTAAACCGTCTCGACACTGGGGAGGTCGAACATCTCCACCAGGTCGTCAGGCGTCAGATAGCGGGCCGGGAGCCGCGTGGCCATGGTCACCACTCCTTCTCGTCGGATGCTGACCGAAGTTCCTCGCGCGAGGTCTCTCGGTTGTGCTGGAGGTCGCGGGCGATGGTGGCGGCGAGCACGGACTCGCCCGGTGTGTGGCCGTGGCCCGCGTATTGCCAGTCGGCGAGGACGAGGACGGTGTCCGGCTCGCGCTCCTCCAGGCCGAGGGCGTCCCGTTCCTGTGCGGCGCGGAAATCGGCGCGGGCCTGGCGGAGTTCGCCGAGGGTGGTCGAGTACCGGCGCGACTTGGACGAGAAGTGACCGCGGAAGCCGAGCATGTGCGCCCAGGCCCAGAGGCGACGTTCGGGGTAGTGCGGGTCGAGCAGCTTGCAGGCCGCGATCAGGCGGCGGGTGTGCGCGGGGATCTGATGCCGGTCGAGTTCGGAGAGTTCACCGATACGTCGGTCGATGGTGCCGGTGGTCTCGGCGGCCTTGGTGGCGTATTTGGCGACGTAGGAGGCGACTGCCTGTTCCGTGATGTCGGAGCCGTCCCCGAATGCTTTCACGGGGCGGACATCAAGCTGTGTCCCCCAGCGGAAGGTGCGGGCGGGCTGCTCTGCGGCGGCCGGTACGGAGACCGAGGTGTACGAGTGCGAGGCCGCGGCGCGGATCGCGTCCGTGAGCAGGCCGGCAGTCGCCCAGGACGGAGGGGGAGTGTCGGGCCCGTTCGGTCCGTCGAGGCGGATCACGGCATGGAAGTGCAGAGCGCCGCGCTTCTGGAACTCGGCGACCTTGCCGTAGGAAAGCCGGGCTGTCTCCTTCAGCTCCCGCTGGCTGAGCCCGGCGCGGGCGGCGATCTCGCGACGGAGCCGGTTGGTGAAGCGCTGCCAGAGGTCGCCCGCATGGTTGTTGAAGAGGACGGCGCCCGCGTAGTCGTAGGTGGCCGGGTCGAGCGCCGTTCCGAGGATCGGATCAGCGGAGGCATGGCGAGTGCCGCAGCGGCAGACGCCACGGTCGGGCCGGTTATGGACGGGGCCGAAGGACGGGGCCGTGAGGGTGGCGAAGACCCGGGGGTGGTGGCGGACCGTGGCAGGGATGTCGCGGCGGTCGTCTCCGGCCAGGCCCGCGCGGATGAGGTGGTAGGTGTCGCCCGCGTAGGTCCAGGCGCAGGAAGGGCAGCGGGACGCCCGTCGGTTGCCGCATGCGACGCGGAGCCGTCCACCCGGCTCGTTCGCGGTCGAGTAGTGGTGGAGGGTCTCGCCGGTTGTCTTGTCCTTGGCGAGGGTCCAGCCGGTCAGGTGGATCGGATCGGCGCAGCCACCGGTGCGGCGGATCTGGTCGTGCCAGCGGTCGAAGTCGTCGGCCGAAGCCACCCTCAGCAGGTCGCCGAGGGTGGTCGGGTCGAGGAGCGCGTCAGGCACGTGCGTCCTCCCGCAGACGAGCGAGGCGGCGAGCAGTGCCTGTGCCGTGGCAGACCGGGCAGTGCGCGCTGATGGTGCGGAGGTGGCCATGCCGGTCGCGACCGCCAAGAGTGACGGCGGCGGAGGCGAAGCCGTCGCAGTTCGGGCAGCTCTGGGACGGCGGGCGGGTGCGGTGGGTCATGCTGGGGTTTCCTTCCGGTTGCGAGATCGGGCAGGGGACGGCTCCCGGGCGGCGGAGACTTGGCGGTTGAGGCCGCCCGGGAGCCGGTCAGCGGCGTTTGTGCTCGGTGTTGACCAGCGAGCGGATGACCAGGGCGCAGATGGCAACGGATGCGCCGGTGATGGCGACCGCGAGCAGCATCGACACCAGGACGGCACCGACGACCAGGACCACGGCTGTCCCACCGCCGATGAGCGCGACGACACCGCCTGCGGAGAGCTGCACGGTCGGCCGCGCCGGAGCGGTCACGGGGGCGAGGGGCTCCGGGGTGTGGTGCATGACTGCGGTCGGCTCGACTACCGCAGTAGGCCGGGTGAGGTGCCCGGTGGGCTGGGGCATGGTCGGGACCTTCGGGCGGAACATGGTGGATCTCCCTTCGGCAGTGGCTACTTGACGGCGGTGTCGATGACGGGGGAGAGCAGGCTGTCGGCGAGGAGGTAGCCGCCGAGCAGGAGGACGGCGACGAGCCACAGGGGCGGGCGGATGAGCTTGATGCCGAGCCAGCCGACGATGATCAGGGCGAGCCAGAGCGGGACGTCCACGGACTTCTCCTATCGGGCGGTGCAGCGGTGGGTGCGGGCGGCGAGCTGCGCGGCGGTCTGGCTGGAGTAGCCGGCGGACCAGCCGCAGCCGTCCTTGGTGCACACGGCCGCGTGCTCGGTGTGGCCGCGACGGTCGCGGTGGGTGCCGATCTGCACAGGGCCGATCCGCATCAGGGAGTGGAAGTGGTCGCGAGCAGGCATGAGGGTGGTCCTCCCTTCAGGTCAGGCGAGTTGGGCGGCGATGGCGTCGGCGAGGTGCGGCGGGACGCCGAGGCGGGCGCGCAGGGTGTCGGTGTCAATCCGGGCGCCGGTACGGGCTTGGTGGTCGGCGGCGAGCTTTCGCGCGTGGTCGACGAGCGCGGCGGGAACCGGCGGACCGGTCGGCGCCGGGGCAGCGGATGCGGTGGCCGGGGGCTCCTCGGCTACGAGCAGCGGAGCCGGTACGGGCTGCGGCTCGGGAGCGATGTCCGGCTCGGCTTCTGGCGCTGGCAGAACCGGTTCCTGGCTCTCGGAGACGTGCGAGTGGGCGAGGAGCGTGCCGCCAAGGAAGGCGAGGGCAGGCCATCCCGCGATGCCGAAGCGCAGCCAGGACGGGGGATGGGTGAGGTCGAGGAATCCCGCGGTGGCCACGTTGGCGCCGAGCGAGGCGAACAGGGCGATCAGGAACCAGCACCACGCCAACCGGGACGGCCCGTCACTGCGCAACCGTCGCCAGGCAGCGACCAGAAGCAGGTCCACCGAGATCGGGTAGGCCCAGGCTTTCCAGCCGTCCTGTCCGGCGGCGTCAGCGAGGTCGTGCAGGTGGGCGAAGGACAGAGCCCCAGCGATGACGGCCTGGACGAGGACGGCGTCCACGCGGAACGCGGGGCGCGCCATCACGAGCCGCCGGGGTGGTCGGGTTCGTCAACGGGGTCGTGGCCGGGCGGGAACGTACCGAACGGCGGCTCAGGCAGGGACGCGGCGAGGGACGGGCCCACGGCCTCGACGAAGCTCTGGTCTGCGCCGAGTCCGTCAGCGTAGAGGGCGAGGTGGCCCAGCAAGAGCACGGTGCGGGCGACGTCCTCGCAGTCGGGGCACATGACGTGTTCTCCCTTCAGCAAGCATGGGACGGGTAGGGACCTGGCACGAGGACGGTCGTGCCAACCGGGGGAGTGAAAGGGTCAGACGGTCGCGGGGGCCGTCTTGGACAGCGGCACACGTTCCGAAGGCAGCGCGGCGGTGGCAGACCGGAAGGGCGCGAGGGCCGGCAGTTCCGGGGTGCGGTCCGCGTACTTGTTGCAGAGATTCACGGCCTGCCGCAGCGAGGTGTGCGGGGCGCGAATGCGGGCCCAACCACCGGACGAGTCGCCGGTGACGGCGATACCGGGGGTGTCGGTCGGAATCTGGATCGCAGCCAGGACCGCGTCCGGGGCGATGTCCCCGAAGGCCATGTTGGCGGACGACTCGTCGTTGACGCGGTGGGCGGTGCGGCCGGTGAGCTGGGCGCGGAGCATCGTGATGCCCTTGCCGAGTTCGGAGCCGAAGCGCTGCCCGCAGATCTCCAGATAGATGCCCGCGGCACGGCCGAGCTGGGCCAGTCGTACGAGGGCGGTGATGATCCTGTCGCGCCGCTTCTCCTCGTCCTTGGAGGCGAACAGGGCGAGTTCGGCGACCTCGTCCACCAGGACGACGATCGGCACCGGTCGCAGGTGCTCAGGCAGGTCCCAGATGTCGGCAGCGATCTCCGCGTCCGGCACGTTGACCGACATTTGTTGCTCGGTGCGGATCAGTTGGTAGACGTCCGCCATGTAGGAGACGAGGGCTTCGAGGAGGTCGAGGGCGGAGTCCGGGTTGTCGGCGAGTGCGGAGAACCGGCGGGCCAGTGGGAAGAGCTCGACCCCTTGCTTGCAGTCGATGCCGACCAGCGCAACATCCATGGGCGCGAGGCCGGCGACCAGGTTGCGCTGATAGACGGACTTCCCTGACTCCGTGGCACCGAGGGTGAGGCCGTGGGGCACGGCACGGTAGTCGCGGTAGCGGACCGCCCCGTCTTCCCGCAGCGCGACCGGAACCCTCATGGGAGCAGGGTCGGTCTTGACGGGCATGTGGACCCGCTTGAGCACGTCGTATCCGGTCATCCGGACTTCGACGACTCCCGAGCGGAGTTCCCGCGAAGTGACGCCGTACATCGCGAAGGAGTGACGCAGCCGGTCTGAGGCGGCGGAGACGTCGAAGGCGTCCTGTCCGGGGCGGAGTTTGAGACGGAGCAGCAGACCGGTGCGGGTGGGATGAACGCGCAGGATGCGCGGAGCGCGGGACTCAGGGACGGGGCGGTTGGCGATTCGGGCGAGGGCCAGGCGCCAGCGGGAGGGCGGGACAGTCAGCCCGCAGGCGTCCATCACGGAGGCGTAGCGGACCAGGACTCGCAGGGTGGCGACCACGGCGCCGAAGACCAGCCAGTACCAGGCGGGGCGCCGCCACCGCAGGATCACTGCGGCAGCGACGACCAGCACCAGGGCGACCGTTAACCCGGTCATGATCAGGCCGCCTTCGAAGTGGCGCCGGCGAGCGAGGTGACGGCGACCGCGCGGAACGCAATCCCGTGCCGCTTCTGTCCGTTGAACTCGTTCTCCCACGCCGAGGCGACCAGCCCCGTCAGCGCGACCGGGGCACCCATGGCGAGGTCCTCGGAGACGCCCGGCTGCGGAACCGTGAGCTTGAGGATCTCCACCTCGTCCGGCGTGGAGAACATCACCTCCACCGTCATCAGTGTGACGCCGTCCTTGTCGAGGGCGATCTCACCGGTGCGACGGTCCTTGACCTTGGGCTGGGGGGCCTTGGCGACCATGACGGTGGCGTTGGTGGTGTCGACGGGAATCTGACGCACAACGATCACTCCTCTATAGGGGTTGGACTTCGTCACTCATGTACATGAGTGACATGAAGAAGAGTGCCTCACTCCTGTACATGAGTCAACCCGCTGCGGAGAGGAACTCGCGGCGGGTTGAGTGGAGTTGAGGTGGCGTCAGTCGGCGGCAGGGATCCGATACTCGAATACGAACTGGTCAGCGGCCATGAGGGTGTCGCAGACCTCGACCACGCGGCCCTGCGTCGTACGGGCCTCACGAATCAGGTGGATGACCGGAGCGCCGGGGCTGAGAGCCAGTTCCGAGGACTCCGCCTTGGTGGCTGGACGCCCTTGGAGCGTCTCGACGAACTCGGCGAACTCGTGCCCATGGTCTTCGAGTCGGGCGTAGATACCGCCACCGCCGGGGTTCTCGGCGAACAGCTCGGGAATGTCCTTCACGACGTCCCACGGGAGATACGACGTCGCCGTCTCGACGGGTGTGCCGTTGCGAAAGTACAGGCGCCGCCTGGCGAGCACCTGAGTGCCGGCGACGATCCCCAATCGCTGAGCGGCATCCTCCGGAGCTTCCGTGGGGCCGATGTAGAGGACGCTCACCTTGGCGGCAGCGCCGGACTGCGCGGACTCGGCGAGATAGGCGGCCTTGCCACCCTGGCGAAGCGAGCGCCGGAAGCGGTCCGATGACCGGTGGCGTACGGGCGGACGATCCTTGACGATCGAACCCTTGCCGTGCCGGGTCTCGACCAGCCCGCTCGCACGCACCTCGACCATGGCCTTGCGGATCGTCCCGCCGGCGACGCCGTACCGCTCGACGAGCTCTGACTCGCTGGGCACCATGTCCCCGGGACCGAGGACACCGGCCCGGATCTGCTGCACGATCTCATCGGCGATCTGTACGTACCGCGGCACAGACCGCTCTCCACCTACCGCGGTTCCCATAGTCCCTCTCTGCCTCCTATGCTCCTGTATATGAGTCAATCACAGGGGGCGACCTCGACGCCGCTGCACTCCGTATCTGTCGCCGGGGTAGTGGTGCGCGAGGACGGGCGTCTTCTGTCGATCCGACGCGCCGACAACGGCACTTGGGAGCTACCCGGCGGCGTCCTCGAACTCGACGAGACCCCGGAGGCCGGCGTCGTGCGCGAGGTCCTGGAGGAGACGGGGATCCACGTCGAGGTGGACGAACTCACCGGGGTCTACAAGAACACGACCCGGGGCATCGTCGCCCTGGTCTTCCGGTGCAAGCCTTCTGGAGGCACTGAGCGCACGTCCGCGGAGTCCGTGGCGGTCGAGTGGCTCACCCAGGAGCAGATCACCGAGCGCATGTCCGAGGTCTACGCGATCCGCCTGCTGGACGCCGTCGACGGAGCCGGCCCCCACGTGCGAAGCCACGACGGCCGGCGACTGAACAAGACACCGTGACGACTCCAGGCCCCTACCAGCGGATGAGTCGTGGCCAAGCTCTGCCACTGGTCCAGCGCCTCCTGGACGGCGACGTTGCCAGCGAGGCTGAAGGCGCCGAGATCCTGGACGCTTTGTATCGCGGGCTCGGGTGCCCCCACATCAGCGACTACATCTACTGGGATGCCGGTCCCGACCTGAGCGCGGACAAGGTTGTCGAACGGGCTTTGGCCTACAAGCCGATCGCACTCTGACTCAGGCAGCGCGGTAAGAGTTTCTCTACTTCATCAAGACCCGCGCACGGCGCGGGCGCGCGCCGCCTCAGCGGCGCGGCCTGCCTCTGTCTCCGCCCCGGCTGGCCGCGCCCGGCGGCGCGCTAGCGAGCTGCGGGCATGAAGCGGGAGACACGCTCTGTGGCTGGGGCGGCCGGCTCCACGGCTTTAGGCAGCCACTTTGGGGCGAGCCTCTAAGATCATGGCCCCAACGTCGTGCCTTAACGGGCAGGTCCACAGACTGCCCGACTCGCCGGAAGCTTAAGGGGCCATGATCACTCGCCCCAAAGCAGCTCCAGCCCAAAGCCGCTCCGCCGGCCTTCGCGTAACCCCGCTGCCGCCGTAGGTAGCGGCCCTCACGCTCAGCACTTTTGGGTTCGCGGCAGAACACTGACGCCGATGGCCCTCGGATCGTACGATCTGCATGAACGAGGGGGCTCATGAACATCTCTAAATTTCGTAATCCGTACGACTACCGGAACCCGGTGCGTGAGGCCGCAGCCTTTGCTGGACGAGACTGGGAAGTCGCCACCATCGCATATGAGATCGATCAGACAGCTGTCGATCGAGCGTCCGTCTGTATCGTCCTGCACGGCCCGCGGGCTGTCGGGAAGACGAGCTTGCTCTACGCCACAGAACGGATAGCTGCGGCTCGCGGCCTTACAACCGTGCGCGTGGAGCTGGTCGAGGGTGACGGCGAGCCCATTGCCTTCTTCCGTAAGTTGTACGACGAGTTGATCTCGACGATTGCGGACGAGGCCGTACAAGCCGGGGCGAGCGTCCCCTTCGATGTCTCAGCCGTGCGTCGGGTGATGGCCGGGGTCAATGAAGCGGCGTCCGTAGCCCCGCTCCAGTTCCCAGAGGCGGCGGCCCTCGCTGGGCCCGAGGGTAGGGTGCCGGAGGCGGCGTTGCGTGCCGATCTGTCCCATATTGTGCGCCTTCTTGGGCATCCAGTAGTTCTCCTCGTGGACGAGGCCCAACTGATCGCCGGTGACGCCAGGGCCCTGTCGGTTATGCGCTTTCTCACCACCCGTGTCGACGGCCTGGTCCTGGTGCTATCGGGTACGTCCGGACTGATCGACCGGATCATGGACGTGCACTCGCCCATTTTGAGGCAATTCAAGGAAATTGAAGTCCGGGCATTCGTAGAACACGGGGATGTCGCGAGCTGTATAGTGCGACCACTCCGCAGTGCGGGAATTTATGGCGGGATCCCGCAAGGCTTGGCCTCCTCCTTGCGGCAGCTCACTGATGGCAACCCTTATGAAGTGCAGCTCTATTGTCACGAGATGTTCACCCGCTGGCAGAGTGGCGTCACTGATCGAATGAAGCTCACTCCTGAGGTAGTCGAAGGCATCCGATCTCGAATGGAATCGGGCCGTGATGTCTTGGAACGACCACTAGTTCATGCCGTGCGCGGGATGAAACGACAGGAGCTCGTTGCCTTCAACGTTCTAACCTCGGGTTTGGGGCATGCGACACCGGACGAGGCATGGTTTGCCTACTGCTTGGCTGGACAGCCGGAAATCACACGCGAGCAGTACGACGAATTTAGGGAGAAACTAGCTGCGCAAGGTATCCTCGCCGCCGAGGACATCGTCCGATTCGCAGTGCAGACGGAGCTCTTCGACGAGGTCTACGCCCGGCTCTGGACGGCCCGCACCATCCGATTGCAGCCCCACGCCCAGGTCACCAGCCGAGGTGACGTTCGAGCCATGCTTATTAATCGGCTCTTCTCCGTACTGCATGAGTTTGCCCAAGACTCTCTGCATATCTTCGAGACATGCTGTTCCCAGATGGGCGCGCGGCACGTGCAGAAAATGCTCAGCGCCTTGGAGAGCATGCCTGACGCAGGCCCGGACATCTTCCCGCGGGTCGCCTTCCTCCATTCCGCAATCTTGCGCACGGGTGAGCCATCGGCCCTCGACCTCACCACCGTTACTTGCACTTACCGCAATCACACAGTTGAACGCTGGTTGTACTCTGCCGACAATGACGATATCTCGCTGGCCGACACTGCCGCCTTCAAGGTGGTAGCTGACCGGGTCGCGGGACTCGGCGGACACCTCACCGCTGATCGGGTTCGCGTGCCACTGCGGACGTGGCCGGCTCATGATTGGTTCCGAAAGGCCAGTGGGGAGTTGCGCACCGAGTTGGCGGACAATCATTACAACGCCGCTTTCAATGCATACGGGACTGGAAACGTGTCCGCTGCCCGTAGTAACTTTCAGTCGTCGTTTGCATTGCACCCGGGCTGGAAGCAGGCCAACAGCCTGACATATCTCAGCTTGGCCTACGGGCTCAAGGGCGACGCTCTCGCCTGGTCTCAGCGCGCTCTCGAACTTTCTTCCGACGCCTCCCAGCGCGCCTTGAGCCGCTACAACGCGGCCATGGCTCATTTCCTGACCGGAGACCGGGACGGCGCCGCCAAGCACCTCTTGGGGGCCGCGGCAGAACTAAGGGGTACGGCGCTGATCAATAAGATGGCCTTCCTGCTACTCCCGGACCCGGACGACAGCACGCGTTTGAACCAGGAGTCTCAAGTAGACATTGCGGAGGCGGTACAGCGCGCCCGCGCCGCCCTCGGTATGCCTCCTGGCGACGTCCCGACAGGGCCGTCCGATGAAGCACCGGACGAAGGGGCGGTCAATGTGCACGCGCAGACAGCTACCCCCTTCACTGCATATTCCTCACAGAGGCCGGTAGTTGTGTCCGTGGCTACCGAATGGAATTCCACCCATGGCGGTCTCAGTACGTTCAACCGGGATCTGTGCCAGGCGCTGGCCGCCGCGGGCGCGCAGGTGTTCTGTGTGGTACTGGAGGCAACTGCAGCGGAATTCGCCGCTGCGGACAAGGTAGGCGTCACGCTTCTTCCAGCTCCCGACATGCCCGGGGCCTCCGACGACATGCGGCTCACCAGCCGTCCCAAGCAACTCGGTGGAACTGTGCCGCACTTGGTCTTGGGGCACGGCCGGATCACGGGGCCCGCAGCGCAGAAACTAGCTGACGACTTCTTCCCCACCGCCCGTCGCCTGCATTTCGTACACATGGCTCCGGACGAGATTGAATGGTATAAGCCTGATCGCGGCAATGACCTTGGCCTGCGGGCCGAGGAACGAACCAGTGTTGAGCGGGCCCTCGGCGGGACCGCGCACCGTGTCGTCACGGTCGGACCTCGGTTGCACGAGCAATACGTCGACGAGTTCAGGAAGCCCGAGGGCCTTTCTCCACTGCGGCTCGATCCAGGGTTCGACGGCGCTGGTCAAGGTGCGGATCTTGGTCCGCCTCAGGGTTCCCCGTGTCGAGTCATGCTCTTGGGCCGTGTAGAGGATGCAGAACTCAAAGGCGTGGACTTGGCCGCCGCAGCATGCGGTCGAGTCGCGATTTGGCTACGCGAGGATGGCCTGAGAAGCGTCCGACTGGTGGTGCGTGGTGCCCCAGCATCTGCGGTGGATGAGGAGCGGAGGAGGATCGTGACATGGGCGGCGAGTCCCGGGCTGGATGTCGTAGTCCGTGCCTACACGTCGTCACAGCCCCGCATTGACGAAGATCTGAAGACCGCCAGCCTGGTGATCATGCCTTCGCGTAGGGAGGGGTTTGGTCTGGTTGGACTTGAGGCAATCACTCAGGGCATCCCGGTCCTGATCAGCTCAGAGAGCGGACTGGCTGATTTGCTCCGAGAGACCTTGGGACACGAGCGAGCGAGCCGGTTCGTCGTCGAACTGTCCAGAGACGACGAAGTTGACGTTGAAAAGTGGGCTCGGGCCATCGACAGGAAGCTGCGGGACTGTGAGGGCGCCTTCCGTCAGGCAGCCGAGCTTCGCGACGAGATGACCCAACGGGTGACATGGAGCCGTGCTGCCGCAGTGGTCCTCGGTGAGATCTTGGACCGGTGAGCGCGCTCACTGTGCGAACGCGGCCGCGGTGACTTCCCGTTCCATTTCCGCGCGGTGGAACTCATACGTCCTGATTCCGGAGACCTTTATAAGCACGCAGAAGCGCTCCACCGACGACAGATGTCTGCTCACTTGCGCGTACTCGCGCCGGAGGAAGTGGATCGCGGCCAGGTTGGCCACCGATGATTGCCCGGCTACCAGGAAGACTGGACGAACGGACTCCGCCGGTGTGAACTTTGCAACGAGCGCGTATTCCTGGTTTCCCCGATCGAACAGGAATTTCTCTCCATCAACTTCAATAGCCACCGAGTCTGGTCGGGTGTCGTCGTATGGATGAATGACAACTCCTGGGAGGTGGGCGGCGAGGTGACCGCCAGTGCGGAGGTTGGCTCCTCCAGTGGGCCCACCGACACAGAATTCGGTGCGATCGTCGTTGCCCCCACGGAATGCACCCGATTCCAAAGAGACGTGGCATTGCAACTCGCCTGCGAGTAGGCCCAGTTCCACAACCGCCCTTACGTCGCGGTAATGGGCGGTACCAGGCGAGTTATATTTACTGCCCAGCACGAACAGACAGGTCTGCCCAGGCCGCACGCCAAAGAACGCAGCCCTTCTGGCTACCGTCCGAGCACGCTTGGCTCGCTCCCACGACCAGACGAACCCACCGCCGAGGAAGCTGGTCACCAGCCCGATCGCGATGTTTGTGAGCACTGACTGAATCATGTCCCCCCACTCTCTGGCCGGCATCGTTTCACGGCCGGGGAACTCTCGCCAGGCGATCCTGGCAGAGGAGCCCCAGGCTGAATCTGGGGCTCCTCTGTTTGGAACTGAATTGCTGCTACCCGAAGGCCGCTGCCTGCAGGCTCGGGCCCTCGTTGCCCCCGCCGCGAGCGGTGAGATCCGGTATTGGTAGGCGGTGGCCGCGGCTTGTTGCCACGCGGAGCACCTCGTGGAGGGCTTCAGCCAGGGCCGTAGCCAGGTAGCGCAGCTCGTCCGGCTCGGCGTCTTCGTGTCCGAGCACTTCGGCTGCGCCCTCCAAGAGCTCGGTTGCCATGCCGAGTTGTGTCGCTTCGATGTTGTCTGCCAGGCGGGACAGATGGCCGTTGTTGTCGTCGGTGCTCAGGAAACAGGGCTTGCCCTCGGGGCCTGGCCATGGGAGGAGCCGCAGTTCGTTGTGGGGTGTCATCCTTCTGTCCTCCTGTCTCCGCTCATCGTGTGGTGCGTGAAGAGCGCGTCGGCTCGATCGCCGGGAAGCACCAGGCGCGCTACCTCGACGACACGTCCAGCGGTGTCGGTCGCCACGCGGGTGATCGCCAGTACGGGCAGGGCTGTGCTGATGCGCAGGGTTGTCGCTTCTCTCGGGGTTGGGAACCGTGCACTGACCCGCTCCTGTACCTCGGCCAGCGGCGGGCGCTGTTCCGACAGCCTTGCCCACACCCCGTTGCGCAGGGCTGACTCGCTTGGACCGTCGGCCGGCGCCAAATCGCGGGGCACGTAGATCCTGGCCAGGCTGTGCGGTGACTTCTCCGCGTGGCTGATGCAGAGGAATTCGGTCAGTGGGCTGCTCGCGGACACCCTCAGAAGAGCGGTCAGATCCCCTCGCGCCCGGAGGTGCGTGGTGCGGACGCTCACGCGTAGCGCCGCATCGGTCGCGGTATCAGCGTCGGGCCTGCGGCCACCGCCTACGTACGTGATCCTTCGGACGGGATGGCGGACGAAGTTCCCTCTGCCGTGAATCTTCTCGATGAGCCCTTCGCCCTGGAGTACGGCGAGGGCGTTCCGTAGCGTCGGGGTGCTGACCGCGTAGCGGGCGGCGAGTTGTGCCTCAGACGGTAGGCGCTCGCCGGCCTTGATGCGGCCGGATGAGATCTGCGTCCGGAGGTCGTCGGCGATGACATGGCGGCGTGAGGCCACGGGTTGAATCACCTCCGCCTCAGGATCCGAAGGGCCACGAATCGACTCTGGGCGTGCATGGTCAGCAGCTCTCCCGACTCGAAGCGAAGCCGTTTTGCCGCACCGGCGAGCTGAAGGAGGTCTGCCACGCGGCACGGCTGACCTCCGATCTGGATCACATCGCCTCGCTGCACGCTGGTCGAGGTGATCTCGACGGTTGCGGCAAGTGCGCCACTGGGCGTCCATCTGCTCACTGGGGAACCTCTCCTGAAGTGGAAGGGTGGCAGGGGCAGTCGCAGGCTTCGTAGACCACGGGGATGCCGATCGGTGCCACGGCGGGGGAGGAATGCGCGCACTGGCGGTGCGTGCCAATGAGGCACGAGCTCGACCTGTAGGGCGTGGCTTTCGCGTTCGTCACACCTGGCCGCTTATGAGTTGGCATCAGTTCGTCCCCCTCGGTGCGAGCCGGGCCCGCGCGATCGGTGTCCGAGCTACGGGTGTTGGGTGCTGCGTCGTGCCTTCGCGGCGGGCTAGGACGTACGGGCGGACGAGCTGCGTTACCTCGTCGGCGAGGACGTCCATTCCGTGCCGAAGCTGCCCCATGTGCAGCGTGGGGGCGTCGGCGAGGTCGAGCGGGACGGCCCGCGGGCAGAGCGGGGCTAAGGACCGGCGGTGCCGGCCCCTCGGGACGCACCGCTCACTGGTGCATGAGACGGCACCGCGGATACGGTTGAACACGCTGATCAGCTCCTAACGCTGACGGCCAGGTCCCCGGACATCTCCCGTCGCGGGGACCTCTTTGCGTACGGCGGCCCATAAGACGAGGCCGTCCACGTTGCTCGCGACGAGGCCGAATCGATCGGCGGTCGCCACTGCGTCCAGGACCTCCCGCCATGAGTCGGCGGGGAAGTCGTCCGGCACCTCCGCTCTGATCGATGTGCGGTGCGCGTGCTGCACCACGTGCGTGGTCAGTCCGGCGGCGGACAACCGGGCGGTGATGTCCTCGGCGCTCAGTTCGGAAGCGGGCACAGGTATCTCCGTCGCCGTGTGATCACGTTACGTAAAGCTAGTTAACTAGATTAGAGCTAGTGGACTAGATTTTCCATATGCCTGAGCAGCCGCCTTACCTCCGCATCGCCGACGTTCTCCGACGACGGATCGCGGAGCGCGAGTGGACGCCGGGGGACCGGCTGCCCTCGCGTGCCCAGATCGGACAGGAGTGCGGCGTCGGCGAGAACGTCGTTCGTCGCGCGCAGGAGCTGCTGATCTCGCAGGGAGTCCTGGAAGGCCGTGCGGGGTCCGGCACCTATGTCGCGGAGCCCCGTCGGCGTGTCCGGGTGGTTCGTTCCTCAGCCCGCGAGCAGCGTGACGATTCCCCGTTCCGGGCAGACATGCAGGCTGTGGGCAGACGCGGAGACTGGGAGAGCCGGACCGAGGCCAAAGTCCCGGCGCCGACCGAGATCGCGGCGCGGCTCGGTTTCGGCGAAGGTGATCTGTGCGTCCGGACCGTGTACGAGTTCCTGGCTGACGGGAAGCCGGTGCAACTGTCGACGAGCTGGGAGCCGTACGACCTCACCGCCGGCACGCTCGTCGTCCTTCCCGAGGGAGGGCCGCACGCCGGGGCAGGCGTCGTGAACCGTATGGCTGCGATCGGCATCACGGTCAGCCATGCCGTCGAACAGCCTGAACCGCGGCAGGCGACTTCGGAGGAGGCGTCCCTCCTCGGTATTCAGAAGGCCGCTCTTGTCACCCACATCAGGCGGACGTACTACAGCGACCAGGGGCGGCCGGTAGAGACGGCTGACATCGTCGTGCCTGCTGCCTTGTGCGAGATCGTTTACGAGATCCCGGTCGATCGGCACTAGCTTTTGGAGGGGTGCCAACTTGGCTGTGTGCCTCAGTTGACGTTCGAACGCTGAGCGGGCTTCAAGGTCCGAGCGGAACGGGGGATGGCTGCGAGCTGTTCGAGGGAGGGCGGAGACCGTGACGGCGAGCAGTGAGCGGGAGCGCTGGGAGTGGATGCCCGAGGTCGGTGCGGGGCCCTTGCGGTTCGGGATGAGTCCGACCGACGTCGCAGTCGCGCTCCAGGTCGTCGCCCCGCAGGAAAAGGTTGGCGGACCGTACGGGCAGGAGAACTTCGCCGACGGGGTGAAGGTCTTTTACGACGAGGGCAGGCTGGCGTGCGTGTCCTTGGACGCGGTCGTGGGCCCTCAGGCCTTCCTCGCAGGTTGGGCGCTGGCCGGCCGTGATCCCGAGCAGGCGCACCAGTTCCTCCTGGACCATGCTGAAGAGCATGGAAACTGCTTGCTCTACACGTCCGACGAGTCCCTTGCCTTGACTGATCTCGGGTTGCTTCTACGGGCCCAGCGGGTCGGCGACGTGCTCTTGTCGCGACCGCTCTTCATGATCGAGGAGTGGTTCGACTCGGAGTACTACCGTGACCGTCTCCCGCTCGAAGGCGCACCGGTCGTGCACGCACGGGGCGAGCCCTCGTAAGGCGACTCATGCTGGATCCGATGGGACACCTCCGGCAATCCTGGGCCGTCTGTGGGCCGTGCGACGTCGCCCGAGGCCGACAATCAGCGACCGACAGTGACAGCCCACCTACCGAGGTCCAGCCCAGAACCCGCAGCTCAGGCCCACCCAGCGATACGGGTTTCCATCCAGGGGTGGCGGTCAGGCAAGATGGGGTGTATCTGCCCACTCATCGATTGCCGGACGGTTTCTCTTGGCTGAGTACATCTACACGATGCGCAAGACACGCAAGGCGCACGGCGACAAGGTCATCCTTGACGACGTGACGCTGAGCTTCCTGCCCGGCGCGAAGATCGGTGTGGTGGGTCCCAACGGTGCCGGTAAGTCCACGGTGCTGAAGATCATGGCGGGCCTGGAGCAGCCGTCCAACGGTGACGCCTTCCTGTCGCCCGGGTTCAGTGTCGGCATCCTCATGCAGGAGCCCAAGCTCGACGAGTCGAAGACCGTGCTGCAGAACGTGCAGGACGGCGCCGCCGAGATCATGGGCAAGCTCCAGCGCTTCAACGAGGTCGCCGAGCTCATGGCGACCGACTACTCCGACGCGCTCATGGACGAGATGGGCAAGCTCCAGGAGGACCTGGACCACGCCAACGCGTGGGACCTGGACGCCCAGCTGGAGCAGGCCATGGACGCGCTGGGCTGCCCGCCCGGCGACTGGCCCGTCGTCAACCTCTCCGGTGGCGAGAAGCGCCGCGTCGCGCTCTGCAAGCTGCTCATCGAGGCCCCGGACCTGCTCCTGCTCGACGAGCCCACCAACCACCTCGACGCCGAGTCGGTGAACTGGCTGGAGCAGCACCTCTCGAAGTACGCGGGCGCCGTGGTCGCCGTCACCCACGACCGGTACTTCCTGAACAACGTCGCCGAGTGGATCCTCGAGCTCGACCGCGGCCGGGCCATCCCGTACGAGGGCAACTACTCCACGTACCTGGAGAAGAAGTCCACCCGGCTCAAGGTCGAGGGCCGCAAGGACGAGAAGCGCCAGAAGCGGCTCAAGGAAGAGCTGGAGTGGGTCCGCTCCAACGCCAAGGGCCGGCAGACCAAGTCCAAGGCGCGTCTCGCCCGGTACGAGGAGATGGCGGCCGAGGCGGACAAGATGCGGAAGCTGGACTTCGAGGAGATCCAGATCCCGCCGGGCCCGCGACTCGGTTCCATCGTCGTCGAGGTCGAGCACCTCTCGAAGGCCTTCGGTGACAAGGTCCTCATCGACGACCTGTCGTTCACGCTGCCGCGCAACGGCATCGTCGGCATCATCGGTCCGAACGGCGCCGGCAAGACCACGCTGTTCAAGATGATCCAGGGCCTGGAGACGCCGGACTCCGGCGCCATCAAGGTCGGCGACACGGTCAAGATCTCCTACGTCGACCAGTCCCGCTCCAACATCGACCCGAAGAAGACCCTCTGGGCCGTCGTGTCGGACGAACTGGACTACATCAACGTCGGCCAGGTCGAGATGCCGTCGCGGGCGTACGTCTCCGCGTTCGGCTTCAAGGGCCCGGACCAGCAGAAGCCGGCCGGTGTGCTCTCCGGCGGTGAGCGCAACCGCCTCAACCTGGCCCTGACGCTCAAGGAGGGCGGCAACCTGCTGCTCCTCGACGAGCCCACCAACGACCTCGACGTCGAGACCCTCTCCTCGCTGGAGAACGCTCTTCTCGAGTTCCCGGGTGCGGCCGTGGTCATCTCCCACGACCGTTGGTTCCTGGACCGCGTCGCCACGCACATCCTGGCGTACGAGGGCGACTCCAAGTGGTACTGGTTCGAGGGCAACTTCGAGTCGTACGAGAAGAACAAGGTCGAGCGCCTCGGTGCGGACGCGGCCCGTCCGCACCGTGCCACGTACAAGAAGCTCACGCGAGGCTGATCGTCTTGGCTCGTCACATCTACAGCTGCCCGCTGCGCTGGTCGGACATGGATGCCTTCGGCCACGTCAACAACGTGGTCTTCCTCCGCTATCTGGAGGAGGCGCGCATCGACTTCATGTTCCGGCTGGCGCCGGGTGACGGCTCGCCGTCGTTCGCGGGCGGCTCCGTCGTGGCCCGGCACGAGATCGACTACGTCCGTCCGCTGGTCCACCGGCACTCGCCGGTGACCGTCGAGTCCTGGGTCACGAAGATCGGCGCCGCGTCGCTGACGATCGCCTACGAGATCAAGGATCCCGAGCAGGTGTACGTACGGGCGTCGACCGTCGTCGTCCCGTACGACCTGGCGGCGGAACGCCCTCGGCGGATCTCCGCCGAGGAGAAGCTCTTCCTCCAGGAGTACCTGGCCGAGGAGCCCGCGGCGGTATGACCGTGCCCGTGCAGTCGCTGCGGTTCGCCGACGCGAGGGAGGCCGCGGATCTCGCGGGCTTCCTCGGTCGGCTGCTGCACTACGACCGGGCCGCCGCCGTCCGGCTTCAGGCGGGCGGCGGGGCGCTCGCCGTGTTCGGCCGGCCACCGTCGTTCGAGGTCCTGGCGATCCGCGCGGTGCGGCTCGCGGGTACGCATGACCTCGATGTCACGGTGTCGGCCGGTGAACTCCTCGAGTCGCTGGACGTCGACGGACCGGACGCCGGTGCGGGGTCACTGCCCTCGCCGGTGACCGGGCCGCCGTGGACGGGTGTGCTGCCCCCGCGCGGCGGCTGGCAGGAGTGCCAGGGGCTGCCGGACCCCGTCGCCCTGCGCACGTCCTTGACCGCTGCCGTGGCGGAGTTCCGGGCGCGCGACGAGAGCCTGCCCGAGGACCGGCGTACGCGGGCGGAGCGGGATCTCATCGGGCGCGACATCTGGTCGCGGACCGTCGGTGGCACGGAGCTGCCGTTGCGGGCCGTGCACGCGGCGCAGTCCCTGGGCTTCCTCCGGGCCGCACCGGACTTTCCCGTCGCGTTGCTCGCGGCGGGGGCGTGGCTGCGGCTGCGCACCCCGTTCGGCGCGATCGCCCTGCGGCGGGCCGGTGCCGGTGCCGGGCTGGGTGCGCTCGGTGTCTCGGTGGGCGGTTAGACGGTCACGGGTCCGGGGTCAGGCCCGGCCGCCGTTGCGGAGGAGCCGGGGAGCCGGGAGCCAGGTGTCCGGGGTGTCCGGGTGCCGGTTGTGTCCTCAGTCACCGGACGGGCCTGAATCCGGCTCGGCGTTCCTGTCCGTGCGCGGAGCGTCCGGCCACACGCCGATGTGATCCTGTTCCAGTTCCAGCATCACGCGGTGCTCCATGCCCAGCGACTCCGTGTAGTCCGCGGGCAGTTGCAGTCGCCCCGCCCGGTCGAGCATCGCGTACTCGCGTGCCACCTGCGACTCCTGGCCCGTCGCCGCGTCGACCTCGGTGCGGCGCAGCACCTCGAACGAGGTGCGGCCGTCGCGGATGGCGACCGTACGGCGGACCTCGTTCGCGACCGCCTGGTCGTGCGTGACGATCACGATCGTGGTGCCGAGCTCCTCGTTGGCGCGGCGGAAGGCGCCGAAGACCTGTTCGCCGGTGGCCGAGTCCAGCTCCCCGGTCGGCTCGTCGGCGAGCAGCACCGAGGGGGAGTTGGCCAGCGAGACCGCGATCGCCACCCGCTGCTGCTGACCGCCCGACATCTGCTGCGGGCGCCGGTCGCGGCAGTCCGCCACGTCCAGCATCGCGAGCAACGACTCGGCGCGCGCCGCCCGTTCGCGGTTGCGTCCGCCGCCGCGCAGCTGCATCGGCAGCGTGATGTTCTGGATCGCGGTCAGATAGGGCAGGAGGTTGCGGGCCGTCTGCTGCCAGACGAACCCGACGACGTCCCGGCGGTAACGGAGCCGCTCCTTCTGCCCCATGGACAGCAGATCGCAGCCCGCCACCTTCGCCGCGCCCGCCGTGGGCACGTCGAGGCCCGCCAGAATGTTCATCAGTGTCGACTTGCCGCTTCCGGACGCGCCGACCAGCGCCAGCAACTCGCCCTCGGTGACCAGTAGATCGAGACCCTGGAGGGCCTGCACCTCCACTCCGTCCGTGGTGAAGATGCGCACCAGGCGGTCGCAGGAGATCAGCGCGTCGTGCCCGTAGGAGGGCCGGTCGCGGTGTGCGGCGGCCCGCTGTTCGAGCTCCGCCAGCGTGGAATCGGTCGACGGCGTCGTCATCGGGAGTCTCCTGCCCTGAGTTCGGTGACCGATCCGCGGCGGCCGGTCCACCAGGCCTGTACGCCGGCCACCGCGGCGGTGAGGACGATCACGCCCAGCGCCGGCAGGACCATCGACCACGGATCCGCCCGCAGCGGTGCGTTGTACAGCAGACCGGCGCCGGGGCCGGTCGAGAGCGCGAGGTGCACCAGATCGACGCCCGGTGCCAGCAGCGCGATGGTCGCCCGGCCGACGAGCAGCCCGCCCGCGGCGGCGAGCAGCGCCTGGGGCATGGCCTCGAAGCCGAGGAGGCGTCCGCCCTGCCGGGTGCCGATGCCCATGGTGCGCAGCCGCGCCAGCAAAGTGGTGCGCTCCGGAGCGGTCCGGAGCAGGGAGAGCAGGACGGCGAGCAGGGCGTAGCCCGCGCCGGCCGCGATCGCCGCCGTGTAGATCCGCTCGGCACCCACCTGCATGGGGGTGTCCACGTAGGCCGCGCGCGCTTCGGAGCGCAGCTGCACGGTGAAGTCCTTGCCGGCGTGGTGGGCCGCCGCGCGCAGCGCCTTCGCGTCCAGCCGGTCGCCGGTGAGCAGCAGAGCGGTGGTCTGCCGGTGGGTGAGGGAGGCGGCGTCGACGATCATGAAAGAGGTGTCGCTGACGGCGGGCGTGTGTGCCACCGTGCCCGTCACCCGGACCTTGAAGTCCCCGGCCATCGACTGGAGATCGCGCGGCCGGTCCCCGAGCCGCTCGGCGACGGACGGCGAGGCGAGGACCGGCAGCACCCGGTCCTGCGACGGCATCGTGCCCTTCGGCGTCGGCGGGCCGCTGTACTTCAGCCGGTCGGCGGTGAAGGTGCCGATGCCGGTGGAGCGCGCCAGCCGGGCATAGGTGACCGGGTCGACGCCGATCAGGGTGGCGCCCCGGGCGTCCTCGAAGCCGTGCTCGGGCGACGGCAGCGAGACGCCGTACTCGATCTGGACGCGCGCCACCTCCTGTACGCCGTCCGTCCCGGACACCGTCCGGACCAGGCCGTCCGGCAGGGGTGCGGAGTCGGCCTGGCCGCTGATCCGGGCATCCGCGCCGGTCGCGAGCACCGCCGCGGTGTCCCGGGCGTCCGCGACTCCCGCGAGCACCGAGCCCCCGAACGCCGCCGTCGTCAGCGCGACCAGCAGCGCGAGCAGCGGCAGCGTGCCGGAGGCCGAGGAGCGTCCGGCACGGGCCAGCGCCAGGAATCCGACCGCGCCGCGCAGCCGCGCCACGGAGCGCAGCGCGAGCCGCAGCGGCAGCGGGTAGAGCCGCACGAGGACCAGGGACGCGATCAGCGCGACCAGCACGGGGGCCGCGCTGACCAGGAGGTCGGTGCCCCCTTCGCCGCCCGTACCGCGCCTGCGCAGGGCGACGACCGCGCCGACGGCCAGCACCAGCACGGTGAGTTCGGCGACGGTGCGCCGCCGGGACGGCCGGACGCTCACCAGGTCCTCGCGGCCGCCGTGGAGCCGCGGTCTGCGGTGCGGCAGCACGGTACGGACCGGGAGTGCGGCACAGACCAGCGCACCGACGGCGGCGGCGCCGACGGCCGAGGGCCACAGCCGGGGCCCGTCGATCACCAGGACCGCGAGCAGCAGGCCCAGCGCCGCGGCGGGCACGGCGGTCACCGCGGTCTCGGCGAGCAGCCTGCCCCCGAGGGAACGCAGGGACCCGCCGCGGGCCCGGAGCAGGGCGAGTTCGGTGTGGCGCCGGCCGGCGATCAGCCCGCCCGTCATCAGCAGGACGATGACGGCGACGGCCCCGATGCCGACGGCGGCGACGGTGACGACCGGGCGGATCGCCTGCCGCATCCCGTCGTACGCGCTCACGATCTCGTCCAGGTCGGTCGTCACCGTCGCGGTCTCGCCGACGGCCGTGCGTACGTTCAGCAGCCCGGGGCCGCCCTCCAGGGAGGCCACGGACGAGCGGAGCAGGGGCACGTCCGGCGCGGTCAGCCGCGCGACGTCCGGCATGATCCGCCAGTACACCTCGGGCTGGCCGGTGGTGGCGAGCAGCACCGGTGCGGCGTCCGGGGGCAGCAGCAGAGCGGCGGTCCAGTAGTAACGCGGCTCGGTCTTCGTCGGTTTGGCGACCAGGGAGGGGGTGCGCAGCAGCGGTTCGGCCGACCAGTAGGCGGCCTCGGGGCGCAGCGGGGCGACGATGCCGGTGATCCGTACCGTGAACTGCCCGCCCCTGATGGCCGGGACGGAGACGGTCGCACCGGTCTTGATCCGCAGCGCCTTCGCGGTCTCCTCGGTGACCGCGGCCTCCACCTCCTCGGTGGCGGCGGTGACCTCGCCCCGGGCGGCCGGCCACCTGCCCTCGCGCAGGGTGGAGTGATCCGGCAGCGCCGACTGCGTCGTGTACGTCAGTTCGGGGTCGATGCCGTAGGGGCGGGGGAACCAGGGCTCCCCGGCAGGGATCGGGTTCGTCGTCCGGAGTCCGTACGCGGACTGGCCGGTGTCCGCCCGCAGCGGATCGGGCAGCCCGGCCAGCAGCCTCCGGTGCACGGAGGCCACCGACGGCTCCCGCACCGCTTTCTCGCGTGCTGCCTGCGGCACCTCCAGACCCGGCGCCGGGCTGCTGACCTCCAGCATGCTGCGCCGGGGGGCGGCGGCAGCGAGATCGTGGCGCAGACCCTCGTCCTCGTAACGGTCGACGGCCCGCGGGAAGGCGGCGGCCAGGAACGCCGTCAGCAGCACCAGCAGTCCGAGCGCGCAGGCCGCGCCCGGGGCGGTGCGCAGCCGGGTCCGTACCCAGGGCGCGCAGGCGGCCGTTCCGCGGGAGAACATCGGACGCGGGCTCATGTCAGTTGTCCCCCTGGTGGCGCAGCGAGATCGCGGGGTCGGTGCGGCGCAGGGCGAGGACCGCGACGATCACCAGCGGCAGTGCGGCGAAGCAGGCGAGGAGCACCGCGACCTGTCCGGCGGGCAGTTCCACCAGCACGGCCGGTACGGGCCGGGCGGCCTGTCCGGTCAGCACGATGAGCGGCACCACCGCCCGGGTCAGTACGGCCCCGAGGACCGCCCCCACCAGCAGCCCGATGGCGATCAGCACCCCCTGCTCGGCGGCGATCATGCGGGCCAGCCGGCGGCGCGGCGCCCCCAGCGCCCGCAGTACGGCGAATTCCGCGGACCGTTCACGCCGCGAGCCGACGGCCGCCACGGCGAAGCCGACCCCGGCCAGCGCCGCCGCCACGACCGCCACCGCGAGCAGCGCGGACTGCGGACCCGCACCCAGCGGATCGCTCACCAGTTCGTCGGCGACCTCGTCCCGGACCTGTACCTGCGCGGGATCGGTGTCGGGCCGGGCCCGGAGCGCGGCCGCGACCTCCGCGGTCCGGCCGGGAGCGGTGCTCAGCCACCACTCGGTCGCGGTGAGCACGGCGTTCGGGCGTTGCGCGAAGATCCCGCCGACGGCCCTGAGGTCGAGGAGCAGGGCGCCGCCGTCCCGGGCCGCCCGTGTCTGCCCGGAGGACAGGGAGGCGG
This sequence comes from Streptomyces brevispora, assembly GCF_007829885.1. Lineage (NCBI taxonomy): Bacteria > Bacillati > Actinomycetota > Actinomycetes > Kitasatosporales > Streptomycetaceae > Streptomyces > Streptomyces brevispora. The sequence continues at coordinate 1,697,935 of NZ_VIWW01000001.1, read as the reverse complement.
TGGAGCCGGGCCCGGTCGTCGGGAGGGCGTGGACGGACCGCACGATCTTCACCCGGACCGTCCCACCGGCCAGCGTCACGTCCACGCTCTGGCCGGTCCGCGCACCGGACGCCTTCAGATAGGCGTCCGTGGCCACGCCGTTCAGGCCGGCCGCCGTGGTCCGCGCCGCGGTGACCCGCACATTGAGGGCCGGTACGGCGGCCGCGTCCTCCTCCGTGACGAATCCGGTCCGGTAGTCGAGGGTCAGCGGCTGCGCGGCCGAGCCGGCCGGGTGCAGCGGGTCGCCCGGCTGGACCTGCCCGAACTCGTCGGTGGTCAGGGCCGCTTGCCAGCGGAATCCGCCGGGCACCGGGACCGGCCGTTCGGTGCCGCCGGCGGTCATGGTCCGCAGTTTGCTCACGGTGAGGCGGTGCGACTCGTCCCGCCCGACCGGCTGGCTGCTGTCCAGCTCGAACCCGGTCACCGACAGCTCACCGGCCGCGGCGACCTTCAGCGAGAGCGGATGCGCCTTCCCGTCCACCGGTACGGAACCGGCGACCACCCGGTACGGAATGCCGGAACGGTCCTCCAGCAACACGGTGACCAGCGGGCTCATACCGGAACGCGAGGGCGTCCCGGCCTTCGGCCCGGACGATATGCGCAGATCGAGGCGGAGTTCCGTGCTGTCGCGCGGCAGCAGCAGTCCCGCCCGTGCGGAGTGGGGCGGTGCGAGGGAGTCGAACAGCCGGCCCTGCGCCCCGTCGGCGAGGTCGCCGCGCATCAGCATCCGCTCGTCGGCGTGCGCGGTGTCCAGGGCCAGCACCTCGGCGGTGCGGCCGCCGGAGAGCTCCAGCGTCGTACGGAACGCGGGCGCCGCCTCCCGTACCCCCGGCAGTCGCGCGTACGTGCCCGACCGGGCCGGATCGGCGTTGACGCCGCCCAGCATCCGGATCGGGGCGCCGGACCTGAAGTCCGCCTGGTCCCTCTGCGAACGGTCCCACGACGCGCTCTGGCCGATGGCCAGCATGCCCATCGCGACCGACAGCACCAGCAGCAGCACCGGACCCGCGCCGCGCAGCGGCCGGCGGCTGAACTGCCAGCCTGCCAGCGCCGTGGCCAGCCCCCGGCCGCCGGCCGCCCGGCGCTCCGCGAGCCTGGCCGCGGGCGGCAGCAGCCGCAGCGTCAGTACGGTGCCCGCGAGCAGGGCCAGGGCGGGCGCGACGACGAGTAGCGGATCGATGCCGAGGCCGCCCGCGCGGTCGTCGCTGAGCGCACCGCTGCCCGCGCCCCCGGTCTGCCGGTCGAGCTGCCAGTACGCCACCCCGGCGACCGCCAGTAGCCCGATGTCCGCCCCCGCGCGCACCGGCGCGGGCAGCGTGGCGGCGCGGGTGGAGCGGCGCCCGCCGGCGCTCGCGGCGAGCGCGGGCGCGACCACGGCGAGGGCGCAGGCCAGTGCGGTGACGGCGGCCACCAGCCACACCGTGCCGGTGGCGGTCCCGCCGAGCCGCAGCCCGATCCGGGACAGCTCGCTGCGGTCCGCCAGGAGCCGGGTCAGCGGTCCGGCCAGCAGCGGGGCGAGGACGGCGGCGGGCAGCGCGAGCAGCAGCGCCTCGATCGCGGCGAACGAGGTGATCCGGCCGCGCGATCCGCCGCGCGCACGCAGCAGTTCGGTCTCCCCGCCTCGCTCACTGCTCAGCAGCCGGGCCACCAGGAGCAGGGTGTACCCGGCCAGCAGCACCAGCTGGACGGCCACGATCATCATCGTCGAGCGGGAGACGAGCAGCCCCCGGTCGATCTGGTCGAGAACGGTGGGCAGCTGGGTCTGCGCGTTGGCCCCGTTCTTGAACTCGGGGGCGGCGAGCAGCTGTTTCGGGCCCTCGGTCGCCGCGTGGCGCAGCGCGGCCATCCGGTCCGTGGTGAGGCCGCGGAAGTCGGCCGACGCCAGATAGGAGAGCTCACCGGAACTGGTCCGGCCGGAGCCGAGCACCGCGGGGTCGGTGAGCAGCGGCCCGTACGTCGTGAAGACGACGCGGCGGACGCCGCGCCCGCCGGCCGCGTCCAGCTGCCAGTACGGATCGGCCTGGTCCGCCGCCTCGTAGAGACCGGTGACCAGGATCTTCAGGGGCTTGCCGCCGAGCCGGTCGGTGAGCGTCAGCCGGGCGCCGGGCTTCAGCGCGAGGGCCTCCGCGGCGGTGCCCGGCAGCGCGACCTGGACCGGGTCGCCACTCTTTCCCGCCCCGGCGGCGGGCATCCGCCCCGCGGTGAGCCGGACGCGGCTGAGGTCGAGCGAGGCGAAGTGGGTGAGGTCGGGGTCACCGCGACGGGCGGCGGGGGCCTGCAGACTGCGCGGCAGCGCGTACGGCCCCGACGCCTCCAGCTTCCGCACGGTCACCGGAAGTCCGTCGAACGTGGTGCGGGCGGCCCTGCGAGCCGAGGCGTCGGCCGCCTCCCGCTGCGCCGGCGCGACCTGCGCGGATATGACGAGGGTCGCGGCGGCGGCGGACCGGTGGGTGAGGCTGTGGCGCAGTGCGGCGTCGCCGATGGAGCCGGAGAAGGCGGTGAGCGCCGCCAGGACCGAGGTGGTGAGCAGCACGGCCAGCACGGCCGCCGCGAGGAGGAGCCGATGCGCCCTCACCCGCAGGAATACGAACCCCGTCACCCTGCCCCCGCCTTCATCTCACACACACGCCCCCGACGCTGTATGGATGCTTTCAGAGTGCACCCGTGGCGGGATACCGCTTGGGGGCACACCTTGATGGGATCGTGACCGTTATCCGGCGACGGAGTACCGGATTCCGCACACCTCCGGGCCGGGAATCAGCCCTCGGTGTTCACCATCGAGGCGGCCGCGTAGGTGAGGTAGTCCCACAGCTGCCGCTCGTGCTCCGGGGCCAGCGCGAGCTCGTCGAGCGCCACCCGCATATGGCTCAGCCAGGCGTCGTGCGCGGCCCGGTCCACCCGGAACGGCACGTGCCGCATCCGCAGCCGGGGGTGTCCGCGCTGCTCGCCGTAGGTGCGCGGGCCGCCCCAGTACTGGATCAGGAACAGCGTGAACCGCTCCTCGGCCGGGCCCAGATCCTCCTCCGGGTACATCGGCCGCAGCAACGGGTCCCCGGCCACACCCTCGTAGAAGCGGTGGACCAGGCGCCGGAAGGTCTCCTCGCCGCCGACCAGCTCGTAGAAGGTCAGCTCCTGCACTGTGTCGCGCGGGTTCTCAGTCACCTGTCCATCGTCGCAGACGCTCCGGCGGGGACCGGGGGCCCGGGTGCGTTGATCATGCGGTCCCGGCCCGCCACCCGTCAGCCCCGGCGGATCGTGATCGTCGTCCACGCCCCGACATGCACCTGATCGCCGTCCTGGAGGGGAACGGGGACGTAGGGCTGGATCGGGTCCTCGGCGCCGTTGAGCGTGGTGCCGTTGGTGGAGTTCTGATCGACCACGGCCCAGCTGCCGTCAGGCTGCTGCACCAGCACCGCGTGCTGGTGCGAGACGCCCGGGTCCTCCGGGGGCACGGACAGGTCGATGTCGGGGGACTCGCCCGTGCTGTGGCGGCGGCGACCGACGGTGATCTGGTTGCCGGTCAGCGGAAGGTGCTGCTCCGGGGAGTACGCGGGCAGGTTGAGCCCGGTGGCCTCGGGGCCGCTGCGCTGCATCATCGCCAGAAAGTACTCACGGTCCGGGGCGACCACGGCCGTCCAGCTTGCGGACCCCGGAACGTGCCCCTGTCCCTGGTCCGGACCCTGACTCTGGTCCTGCCCCGCGCCGGGGCCCTGGTTCCGGCCCGGGTACGGCCGCTGCTGCATCGGCGTCTGCGGGCCCTGGGCCTGCGACGGCGGCGACAGCAGCCAGTCGTCGCCGGGCTGCGCCGCCTGCGGCGGGGCCGGCGGACCGGACTGCTCGAAGACCGGGGGCGCCGTCTGCTGGAACGGGGGCGCGGCACTCTGCTGCTGGAACGACGGCGGCGGGGGCGAGCCCTGCGACGAACCCTGCTGCTGGGCGTGCTGCTGCCCGGGGAAGCCCTGCGGCCCCGGCTGTGCGTGCGGGCCCTGGCCCTGCTGGTACGGCGGCGGAGGCGGCGGGCCCTGCCGGCCTTGCTGGAACGGCGACTGACCAGGTCCGGGCGGGCCGGGCTGGCCGGGGCCCGAGGAGAGTGGCTCGGCGGGCCGGTTCACCTGTGAGGGGCGCGAACCCTGGTACTCGAACGGATCGCGGGGCTGCGGCGGTCCCGGCGGCTGCTGGGCCTGGAAGCCCGGCGGCAGATTGAGCCCGGGAACGGGGCCGGGGCCGCCGGGGCCGCCCGGGATGCCGTGCTGCGGGGCCAGCGGTGTGTACGAGGTAGCGGTGTTCGTGAGGAAGTTCCAGCGGCACTCCTCGCAGAACGGCGCCATCGCCTCCCGCGGGGTGCGGCACTGCGGGCAGATCTCGGCGTGGGCGGTCGCGTCCGGGCCGAGGCCCTGCGGGTACCCGTAGCCGGGCGCGGGCGGCGGGGGAGGCGGCGGGGGAACCGCGCCCGCAGGCGCGCCGGGCCCGGCCATGCGGTGGCCGCAGACCTCGCACCAGTCCTCGGAACCCGACTGGTGTCCGTTCGGGCAGGTCGGCATGTCGGCGCTTCCCCCTCTCCTCGTCCGGCCCCGGGGGCCGTCGTTTTTTTTCTTGCTTCGCCGCCCGGCGGACCTGTCCGGTCGGGCGGCTCATCAGTGCGGATATGTGGTTACTTCTTCACGCGGACGGTCTTCGTGGAGCGCGTTTCGAGTGTCATCTCGTCCGCTTCCGCGACCTTCGCCTTCAGTCGCACAGTACCGGTCGCCGCGTCGACGACGTCTACCACCTTCGAAAGCAGTTTCGCAGTGTCCTCGTTCCCCGACGCCGATGCCAACTGCACCGCACGCCCGAGTTTCGCCGTCGCGCCGTCGAAGTCTCCCGACTTGCGGGCATCGAGCCCCTGCTGGATGACTTGTGCCAGTTCCGCCTGGCCTGTGTAGTGCGCGACCTGCGGATTGATCGAGGTCGACGCCACCATGTCGTCCGTCCACACCGCCCGGACCAGGCCCTGCGAAAGGGTCTGGGGCGCCCCGCCCGACGGGTCGGGGAGGATCAGCGAGACCCGGGCCGCCAGCATCTCCTGTCCGATCCCGGCCTCCGGCACCTGCACGCACACGTGGTAGTCCCGTGACTCGTCGCCCCAGGAGCCGGTGGGGTAGTCCCCGGCGCGGGGGCCGGCCTCGGTGCGGCGGTCGGTCAGCTCGGCGACCGTCGGCGCTACCTGCTTCACGAACTTGATCTCCACGCCGACCGGGGTCCAGAGCCGCAGCGCGACGTCCGCGACCTCCTTGCCCATCGCGTTCTCCATCATCTGCGTGAAGTCGGCGGCCAGCCCGGCCGGATCGGCGACGATGTCGGCGGTGCCGAGCAGCGCGGAGGCGATCGCTGTGACCTCTTTCACTTCCCAGTCGGTGCCGACACCGCGGGCGTCACAGGTGAACCGGCCCGCGCAGGCGTCGAGCGCGGCCCGCAGATCCTCCGGCGCCTCGTGCTCGTTGCGCCCGTCGGTCAGCAGGATGCCGTGCCGGATGCCCACCTCGGCGGCGCCCAGCAGCCGGTCGGCCAGCCGCAGCCAGGTCCCGATCGCCGTACCGCCGCCCGCGCCGAGCCGGCGCAGGGCCTCTTTCGCCTGGGCCCTGGTCTGCCGATCGGCGGTGGCGAGCCGCCCGTTGCCCGGGTAGACCTCCTTGGCGATATGCGTACCGCCGACCACGGCGAAGGAGGTGCCGTCGCGCAGGGTGTCGATGGCCGCCGCCGTCGCATCGCGGGCGTTGCGCATCTTCGTGGGCGGGTAGTCCATCGAACCCGAGCAGTCCACCATGATCACTACGGCGGCGCTCGGTGCCCGTCCGGGTACGTGCGAGGGCGAAGGAACGGCGCTCGTCAGCGGAACGCCACCGGTGGTGCCCCCGCCGGTCGAGGTGACGGTGATGATGCCGTTGACCTCACGGCCGCCCTCGGGCAGATATTCGTTCTGGTACACCTCGACGGAGAACTGCGGCACGTTCGACTTGGAGAAGTTGGCCATCTGATCGGCTCCTTGAGGCTCCACGTGTCAGATGAAGACAGATTTACGGACAAAGGCATCGGAAGTGAAAAGGGCGGGCGGCACGGAGGTCAGCCGCTGCCGCAGGCGGATCCTGCCCCCTGCGGCGGTACGGCGAACGGCAGCAGCGCCACTGTTACGTTGTCGTGGCCCCCGCCGTCGAGTGCGTGACCCACCAGCACCTGGGCGCCGCGCAAAGGCCGTTCGTACGCCTCGGCCGGCACCGCGGCGGACATCTCGGCCGCGGACTCCGCGTAGTTCCACAGGCCGTCCGTGCAGACCACCACGAGGCCGGGCCGGTCCGGTTTGAACGAGGCGGTGTGCGGCTCCAGTTCGTACGCGTCGGCGCCCAGCCAGCCCGTGATGGCGTGGGCCCGCTCGTCCGCGTACGCCTCCGCCTCGTTCATCAGGCCCGCCGCGACCATCTGCGCGGCCCAGGAGTCGTCCTCGGTGAGCCGGGCGGGCGGGCCGCTCCGGTCCTCGGGCACCCAGTACACGCGGCTGTCACCGACCCAGCCGACGACCAGCAGTCCGTTGGCCATGATCGCGCCGACCAGGGTGCACGCCGGGGCGTTCTGATGGCGGTTCGGATCGTGATCCTCGGCCTGACCGGGCTCCTGGACAAGCCGGTTGACCGCGTCGGCGGCTGCCACGATCGCCTCGTGCATCGCCTGCTGCGGATGCGTGCCGCGCGGCAGCGACTCCAGCAGGTACTCGTTGGCGGCGGTCGAGGCGGCGGCCGATGCCTCGTCCGGACGGCTGGCCGACGACACCCCGTCACAGACGATCGCCAGGACGGCCGGGGTGCCGTCCGGCAGCGCGGTCGTCGAGATCGCGAACGAGTCCTCGTTGCGGTGGTGGCGCAGACCGCGGTCGCTGACCGCCGCGACCGAGCCGAGCTCCTGCTCCATGTGGTCGCGCTCACGCGGCTGGGCATGGCCGCAGTTCTCGCAGTAGCCGTCGTCGTCGACATGGCCGGCCCGGCAGGCCACACACACCTTGGTGCCGGCCGGCGGGACCGGGACCGGGTCCGGAGAGGTACGGGGATCGGGCGTCGTGCCGTCGGCGGCGGCGGTCGTCGCCGGCGCGGCCAGCTCGAAGTCACCGGACGCGCGGGGCCGTTCGGGACCGGCCCCGGCCGGGGCGCCCGCACCGGTGGCGATGGCGATCGTCGGGCGGTCCCGCGGCGGCTCGGGCACGGCCGACAGGTCGTACCCGCACGCACCGCAGAACAGATCCCCCGGCTCCAGCGGCTCCTCGCAGCCGGGACACCTCGACAGGGCAGTCTCCTGTTTGTTCTGCGACATCTTCACACCCACGTTCGGGGGCGGAAACGGTTGGCCCGCTCCACCAGTTCGATCCTCTCGTCGCCGGGCTCAGCAAGCCGGGCGAGCATCCGGTACGAGCGCTCGAGCCCGAAACGCAGGCCACGCTCGTCCAACTCACTGCCGAGCAGCGTCTTCGGCCCCTGCGCCCCGCCCGGTGCGGGCGGCTGCGGGGCCGGGGGCCGAGCCGTGGGACTCCCGGAGAGTACCCAGTCGAGCGCGGTCCCCAGTACCTCGGTCGACAACTGCTCCCGGCGCACCGCGTCCAGACCGAGTCCGGCCAGCCCCGAGACCTGGTCCGAGGCCGCCATCAGATCGACGATCAGCGGCTCGTCCGGGGCCCGTTCGCGCAGCCGTGCGCGCACCGCGGCGACCCGGGCCGCCGTGTAGTGGATCGACGCCTCCGGCACCGACTCCAGCGAGCTGACGGCCCCGCCCCGGTCCCCGGCCGCGATCTGTACCCGGGCCAGGCCGAACGCGGCACTCACGAAACTCGGGTCGGTCGCCCACACCAGCCGGTAGTACTCGGCGGCGTTGTCCAGCTGGCCCAGCACCTCCGCGCAGATACCCAGCGCCAGCTTCGGCGCGGGCTCCCCGGGAAACGCGTCGTACACCGCGTCGAAGGACAGCGCCGCGTTCTCGTTGTCACCGGTCACCAGGGAGGTGATGCCGCGGTACCAGACCACCCGCCAGTCGTCCGGATGCTTCAGTTCAAGGGTCGTCAGGGTCTCCGTCGCGGCACGGAGGTCGTTCATCTCCAGGGAGGCCCGCAGCTCGCGCAGCCTGGTCTCCAGCGAGGCGGCCGGTACGGTCTGCAGCGCGGCGATCAGTTCGGCGGGTGCAGACGCCATCAACCCGGCCAGGAAACCCGCGTTGGGGTCGTTCGCGTCGACCCGGGGGACCGGCAGCGCGAGCGACGTCCCCCGCACGTCGAGCCCGGCCAGCCGGGGCCCGCCCGCAGGGCCCGTGGGCGCGGCAGGGGACCGGGGGGCCGGAACGACCGCCTGCGTCTGCGCTTGAGCCTGGGCTTGCGTCTGCGTCTGCGGGTACGCGGGCGCGGCGCCGTTCCCGTTGCCGCTGTTCGATCTGCTGACGTGCGTGGCGGGCGAGGCCACCGGCCCGGCACCGGCGGCGTACCCGGGAGGCGGGCCGGCGGGCAGCGCGCCCGGGACCCCGCCCGGCGGGGCCACCGCGGCGGGCGGCGGTGCGGCCGGTGCCACCGCGACCGCTCGGGCACCCTTGCGCCGCCCGAAGAGCCCGGACCCGCCGGGCGCCGGATTCCGTGCCCCGAGGCGGGACACCTCGCCGGTCGGAGTGCTGAACAGCTCCGTGTCGGTGACCCGCATCTCCGCGCCGAACAGCGTCGACAACGCCGGACGCGGGCGTCCCGTCTGGAGCGACACCACCTCCCGCAACACGCCCATCAGCTGCTCCGCCATCTCCGAGGCGGAGGAGAACCGCCGTGCCGGATCGGGGTCGGTGGCCCGTACCAGCAGCCGGTAGAACGACTCGTACGTCCGGAACACCTCGATGTTCCCCGGGTCCGGCAGCGAGTCCACGAAGACGTTCGTGTAGCCCTGGAAGTCGAAGGTGAGCACCGCGAGCGTCCGCGCGACCGTGTACAGGTCGGAGGCCACCGACGGGCCCACCTCGGCGACCTCGGGCGCCTGGTACCCCACCGTGCCGTAGATGGCCGACTCCTCGTCGTCCATCCTGCGGACCGCGCCCATGTCGATCAGCTTCAGCTGGTCCTCGGTCTGGATCGCGTTGTCGACCTTGAAGTCGCAGTAGAGCAGGTTGCGGCTGTGCAGATGGCCCAGCGCCTCCAGCGCCTCGATGCCGAACGCGCACGCCTGCTCGACCGGCAGCGGGTCCCGCTTCCCGGCCGCCGTGCGACGCTCGTTGGCGATCTCCTTGAGCGCCTTGCCGCCGACGTACTCCATGACTATGTAGCCGTCCAGCGAACCGGTCCGCTGGTCGAGGTGCTCCACGAAGTTGTAGATACGGACGATGTTGGAGTGCTCGATCTCGGCGAGGAACCGGCGCTCGGAGATGGCGGCCGCCATGGCGTCCTGGTCACCGGTGTCGAGCAGCCCCTTGAGCACCACCCACCGGTCCGAGACCGCGCGGTCCACCGCGAGATAGACCCAGCCGAGCCCGCCGTGCGCCAGACAGCCCGCGACCTCGTACTGGCCGTGCACGACGTCACCGCCCTGGAGCTTGGGCATGAAGGAGTACGGGTGGCCGCACTTGGTGCAGAACCCCTCCGTGCGCCCCGGCCGTTCGCCCCTGGCCCGGCCCACCGGCGCCCCGCAGTCCGAACGCGAACAGAACCGCTTCCGCTCGGGCACCTCCGGGTTCTCCATCACCGCGGTGCGAGGATCGGGACGCGGCACATCCGGCACCAGCACCAGCCCGGCACCGAGCCGGTTCCGGCCGGAGACGCCGGTCGACGAACCGGAGGAGCGCACCGAGACCGAACGCGACGTCGCACTTCCGGACAGCGCGCGGGAGAGCCGCCCCGACACCGACCGCCGCGAGGTCGACGAGCGCGACGAGGACCGCGAGGACGCCCTCGACGAAGCCCGTGAACTGCTGCGCGCCGAGGAGCTGTTGCTGCCCCTGCCGCCGCCCGCGATGCCGGTGGGCGGCGAGCCCACCATCCCCGTCGGCGACACGACCGGAGCCAGACCGCAGGTGTCGCAGTACAGCTCACCGCCGCCCATGTCCTCGTAACTGCCCTCGCACCCGGGGCGCTGGCACTGCGTACTCATGGTCATTCCCCCTGTTCGCCCCGCCGCCGCAGCGGCCACGTCTGTCCGTCACTGCCCGTCCCGCACGGCGGGTGCCCCGATGGCACCGGGCGCCTCACGGCCGTCCCCGCCCGTCTTCCGGACCGGACGTCCGCCGCTGCCCCAGCAGTTCCAGCGCCGCGTCCTGATAGCGCCGCACCGCCTGCGCGGCGACCCTCAGATCGCAGGGCGCGCTCCACAGCATCCGGCGCGCCGCGTCGTAGCGCTCGATGAGGACCGGGTCCTCCGCCAGGCCGTGCCGGGCCACCTTCGCCTTGTACGCGTCCAGCCGGCCGCGCAGCTCCGCCCGGACGGCCAACGGGGCGGTGACCGCCGTCAGCTGCTCCCTGGCCCGCAGCAACTCCTCCTCGGCCTGCCGCTCCAGGGTCTCCAGGAGCGGTGAGAGCCGGTGCCACTGCGCTTGCCTGCGGTACTCCGAGGCCGCGGCGAGCCGCTCCTGAAGCGCGGTGGGCGGACCGTTGACCGCCGGCACCTCGGAGGCGGCGATCTTGGCCAGCACCTCGCCGCGCGCCGACCGGGCCTCGGCCAGCGTGCGGTCCGCCCGGGACAGCACGTCGCGCAGCTGGACCAGCCGCTGCTCGGCGTCCTGCCGGACCGCGAGCACCGCCTCGATCTCGCGCCGCACCTCGTCCAGCGCGCGGGCCGCCCGGTCGTAGCGCGTCGTGTCCGGACGTCCGCCGCCGGGCGCCGAACTCCCGGGCCCCGGCAGCCAGAACGCCAGCGGATCGGAGATCACCTGCACCCGCAGCGTGGCCAGCTCCTGGGTGATCGACTCCAGATCGTCCCCCGCCGGGTGCTCCCCGGGCCGCACCCCGACCGAGTGCGCGAGTGAGCGGGTGCGGCGCAGCTCCGCGGCGAGCAGGTCTATCCGGGCGGGCATCGCCGACCACACGGAGTCGGAGGCGACGACCATGTCCAGCGAGCGCGCGTACAGCTCGTTCATCCGGCCGACCAGCTCCGCCAGCGTGAACCGCTCGGAGAGCCTGGCCGGGCCGGTGATCGACGGATGGGGCCCGGCGGCGGCATGCGCCACCGTGACCCCCTCGCCGCGCAGCAGTTCGGTGAGGGCCGCCAGGTCGTCCCGGTTGGGGTGGCGCCGCCGGGCCCGCACCTCACGGGCCTCGTTCAGCACCCCCGCGTACGCGTCGAAGTAGCCCCACAGCAGCGTGATCGACTGCTCGGTCGCGCTCCAGCGCTCCTTGGTGACACCGGTGAGGTCGGCGCCCTCCAGGAGCCGGCGCCCGGCGTGGTCCTGGAGGGCGAGGAGCGAGGTCTCGATCGCCTCGTGCTCCGCACCGAGCCGGGACAGCGCACGGTCCGCCTCGTCCCGGTCCATGACCGGACCGGGGGGCCGGGCCGCGTAGCTGGGGAAGGGGCCCGCGACGCCCATCGATCACCTCTCCGCTCTCCCTGCCGGGCGGGGCCCGGCAGGATCCGCCTGATCCGAAGGACAGGCCCTAGTTGCTGCGGTACTTGGGCACCGGCGGCGCCGTGATTCCGGGCAGACCGTCCTGCAGCCACTTGCGGTACGACCGCATCCAGGGGCTGTCCTTGCCTCCGGCGCGGTAGCCGACCAGCACCTGGTTGACCCGCGCCACCAGGTCGTCGGCACCCTTCTTCGTGGCCACGCCGTAGTACTCGGTGGTGAAGGGCTTGTCGCCCTTGAGCTCCACGGCCGGGTCCTGGGCGGCCTGGCCGGCCGCGAGGGCGTTGTCCGTGACGATCGCGTCGACCTCGCCCATCTGGAGCCGCACCAGGCAGTCCAGCTGGTTGGGGACGGTGAGCAGGTCCTCGTCGGCGTCGGTGCCGTCGTGCTTGTCCTTGAACACCGAGCCGAACGACTGCTTCTCCAGCGCCTCGTACGCCGTGGACCCCTCCGCGGTGCAGACCCGTTTGCCGGCCAGCGAGGAGTTGTACCCGGTGATCGTGGATTCCTTCGGCGCGAGTACCTGCTGCCCGGCCTGGAAGTAGGCCGTGGAGAAGGAGACCTGGTCGAGCCGGGCGCAGTTGATCGTCATCGTCCGGACGACGACGTCGACCTTGTCGTTCTCCAGAGCGGCGATGCGCTGGTTGGTGGGGATCGCCCGGAAGATCACATCGTTCCGGTCGCCCAGGATGTCCTCGGCGATGGCCCGCACCAGATCGATGTCGAAGCCTTCGAGATCCCGGGTTTCCGGATTGCGGTAACCCCACTGGAAACTGTTCTGGTCGACGCCCGCGATCAGCTTTCCGCGCGCCTTGATCCGGTCGATGGTCCTGCCGTCCGCGGTGGAGGGCCGCAGGCTGGCGTCCGGATCGGTGCAGTTGTCGGCCCGTGTCTGTACGCCCCGTGTCGTGCCCGGCCCGGAGATCTCCCCGCCGAAGGCGTCCTTGCCGCTGTGCGAGAGCGGCAGCAGGGTCAGCGAGGCCGTCACCGCGCAGGCCGCGGCCATGGCGGTCACACCGCCCCAGCCGCGCAGCCTGCTGAACGGGCCCGTGGGGCCCGTCCTGGGCTCGTCCTTTCCTGTCATCGCTCCCCCTGTCACCGGAACTCCGAGAGCCTGCGGTTGACCCCGACGATCGCGGCGACCGCGCCCAGTACGGCGAGGGCCGCCGCGCCGATCGGCAGCCCGCCCAGCGCGCCGCGCCCGCTCTCGGCGGCCCGGGTGAATTCGTCCTGCTCGTGGGCGAGTGCCTGTCGCAGCGCCTTGTCCACCCGGTTGAAGGACTCACCGGTCGAGCCCTTGGTCGAGTCACCGGACCCGATGATCTGCGTCAGCGCGGTGTCGTAGTCGCCGCTGTCGTCGGTCTTGCGGGCGGTCCGGTGGCGGCTCTGCCACTCGGTGACGCCCTTGACGGCTCTCGCCACCGGCTCGCTTCCCGCGGTGTCGTGGGTGTCCTTCGCGAGCTTCGCGGCCGTGTCCAGCTCTTCGACGAGTGCCTTCATGCCCGTGCCGTAGTCGGTCTCGTACTTGTCACTCTTGCCGTCCGCGGTGAGCACCGCACCCCGGGCGACCACCGTGAGGTTCTCGTTGGCGCGCGCCTTCAGCGAATCGATGCGCGCCCGGTTGAGCACGTCCAGGGACTGCTGCCCGCGGGTGTTGGCGTCCGCCAGATCGGAGCGGGCCACCGAATGCCCCACGGCCAGCCACAGCAGGACCACGACCGACGCCGCGGTCGCGGCCAGCAGGCCGTGGTTGAGGACCCGGTTCGTCCGGTGGAAGTTGCGCCGCTGGGCCCAGAACAGCACGGCGAGCGCGACCACACCGATGCCGAGCGAGAAGAACGGCCAGGTCCGTGCGGAGTCGTAGTCCTGGCCGAGCCGGCCGGTCTCCGCCGCGTACAACCGCTCGGCGGCGGGCAGCAGTTCGCCGGCCATCTTCTGGTTCGCGTACCGGAGATAGGCGCCGCCCAGCGGCAGCCCCTGCCGGTTGTTGGCGCGGGCGCGCTCGATCAGCCCGGTGTAGCGCGGGAGTTCCTGGTTGAGCGTGGTGATCTCGTGGCCGGACTTCGTCGACGAGTCCGTGTTGGCCGCGGCCTTCACCAGCAGCCGGGAGGCCTCCTCGATGTCCGCCAGGTACTGGTCGTGCACGGCGCGCGGTTCCTGCGGCCCGGCCAGGAAGCCGCTCGCCGCCGCGGCGTCGGCATCGGCCAGTGAGCGGTAGATGTTCGCCGCGTCCGCGCTCAGCGGCTGACTGCGCTTCACCACGTCGTCGGCGGACGTCGCCCGGTCGGAGATCTGATACGCCGTCACGGCCCCGAACGCGACGACGAGCAGCGCCAGTACGGCCCCGATGATCTGGAGCCGGCCCGGTTCGGTGGTCGCCGCGGCACGCAGCCGTTCGGTCACCACCGCGCGGCCACTGCGCTGCGGCGGCACGGATGCGGCCGTCGGCGCGGACGGTTGCTCCGGCGCGCGTTGCGGCGGCGCCGGGCGCACATTCGGCGGGTATGTCACTTGACCTCCCCCTCGGTCACGGACGATGGCCCGCCCCCCGGCCGATCGGGGGACTGGTACCCGGCCAGAAGTATGGCCGCAGGGACCGGCATCCACACAAGGAACGCCTGGATCCTGCACCGGTCCATGAACGCGATCAACTGCGATCAACCGCAGTCAACAGCATTCGATCAAGGCCGACGCCGTCGATCAAGACGATCGAAGGCACAATTCCCCCGAAGCGAACCGATCTCCCCATCCATGAACACGTCCGGGGCGGCTGATCGGTTCCCTTACGCAAGGGGCGTCCCGCAGCACGCATGCTACGGGACGCCCCTGATACCGACCGATGTCACAGAATGTCAGGCGTACTGCGCCCGCAGCCTGCCGTGCACCTCGGGCGCCGCACCCGTGTGGTCCAGGCCCAGCAGCCCGGCGCCCAGCACCGGGGACTCCTTCACCACCCGGACCACCGCCTTCGGGGCCCGTGCCGCGAGGAGTTCGGCGATCCGGTCGTCCAGCTGCGGATGCCGCGCCGCCAGCACACTGCCGCCCAGCACCACCGGAGCCTGCTCGCCGAGCAGACCGAGGCGGGACAGCGCGACCGAGGCCATGGCCACGACCTCCTCCGCCAGCCGGTCCACGAGGCCGCGCGCCACCTTGTCGCCGGCCGCGCCGGTCGCGAAGAGCACCGGCGCCAGCTCGTGCCGCCGCTCGAACTCGATCCGGCCCAGGTGCAGCGCCTCTATCAGCGCGTACATCGAGTCGAGCCCGAAGTGACCGGGCAGCGTTCGGGCCAGTTCGGTCGGCTCACCGCGGCCGTCCTCCGCCCGCGAGGCGAACCACATCGCCTCCTCGGCCAGCCCCGAGCCACCGCCCCAGTCACCCGATATCCGGCCTATGGCAGGGAAGCGCGCGGTGCGCCCGTCCGGCACCATACCGACGCAGTTGATCCCCGCGCCGCACACCACGGCCACCCCGCGAGGCTCGTCGACCCCGGCCCGCAGGATCGCGAAGGTGTCGTTGCGCACCTCCACCGTGCGGCCCCAGCCACGGGCTTCCAGCGCCTCGGCCAGCTGCGCCTCCTCGACGGGCAGATCGGCGTTGGCGAGACAGGCCGACACATGTGCGACGGTCTCCGCGCCCACGCCGGCCGTGGCCAGGGCCCGCTCCACCGCCGCGCCCAGCGCGTCGACGGCCGTGCCGATACCGACCACCGGAGGCTGGAAGCCGCCGCCGCGGGCCGTGGACAGCACGGTGCCGTCCGCACCGATCAACGCCACATCGGTCTTGCTGTTCCCCGCATCGATCGCGAGGACCGAACCGTTCACGCCCACGGCAGGTGCTCCCGGTTGTGGGCGATCAGCTTGTCGGTGAGCGCCTCCGCGTACTCGAACTGGCCGATCAGGGGGTGCGCGAGCAGGGCCTTGAACACCCGGTCGCGGCCACCGCGCAGCGCGGCCTCCAGCGCGAGGTCCTCGTACGCCGTCACGTTGCCGATCAGTCCGGCGTAGAGCGGGTCGAGCTCAGGCACCGCGAGCGGCGTAGCGCCGGTCCCGTCGACCTTCGCCTGGACCTCGATCACCGCGTCGTCCGGCAGGAACGGCAGCGTGCCGTTGTTGTACGTGTTGACCACCTGGTGCGTGGAGCCGCCGCCGCCCAGCAGCGAGGCCGCCAGGTCCACGGCCGCCTCCGAGTAGAAGGCCCCGCCGCGCTTGGCGAGCAGCGCGGGCTTCTCGTCCAGCGCAGGGTCGCCGTACATGGCGAGCAGTTCCTTCTCCATCGCGGCGACCTCGGCCGCCCGCGAGGGCTTGGTGCCGAGCTCCCGCACGACCTCGTCGTGCGCGTAGAAGTAGCGCAGGTAGTACGAGGGCACGACACCGAGGCGGTCCACGATCGCCCGCGGCATGTGCAGGTCGTCCGCGATCGCGTCGCCGTGCTCGGCGATCAGCCGCGGCAGTACGTTCTCGCCCTCGGGACCGCCGAGGCGCACCCCGAGCTCCCAGGTCAGGTGGTTCAGCCCGACGTGGTCGAGATGCACCTCGCCGGGGGTCACGTCGAGCAGCCGGGCGAACTTGCGCTGGAAGCCGATCGCCACGTTGCACAGGCCGACGGCCTTGTGACCGGCCTGGAGCAGCGCCCGGGTCACGATGCCGACGGGGTTGGTGAAGTCGATGATCCAGGCGTTGGGGTTGGTGCGCCGGACGCGCTCCGCGATGTCCAGGACGACCGGGACGGTGCGCAGGGCCTTGGCGAGGCCGCCGGCGCCGGTGGTCTCCTGGCCGATGCAGCCGCACTCCAGCGGCCACGTCTCGTCCTTGCCGCGGGCGGCCTGGCCGCCCACGCGGAGCTGGAGCAGCACCGCGTCGGCGTCGGCCACGCCCGCGTCGATGTCCGTGGTGGTGACGATCCGCCCCGGGTGGCCCTGCTTGGCGAAGATCCGCCGCGCGAGGCCGCCGACGAGTTCGAGCCGGTCGGCCGCCGGGTCGACGAGCACCAGCTCCTCGATCGGCAGGGTGTCCCGCAGGCGTGCGAAACCGTCGATCAGTTCAGGTGTGTAGGTGGACCCGCCACCCACTACTGCGAGCTTCATGAATCAGCCCTTTACTCCGGTCAGTGTGACGCCTTCGACAAAGGCCTTCTGTGCGAAGAAGAAGACGACGATCACAGGGGCCATGACCAGAACGGTCGCGGCCATGGTCAGGTTCCAGTCGGTGTGGTGTGCGCCCTTGAAGGACTCCAGTCCATAACTCAGGGTCCAGGCCGCCGGGTTCTCCGAGGCGTAGATCTGCGGTCCGAAGTAGTCGTTCCAGGCGTAGAAGAACTGGAAGAGGGCGACCGCGGCGATGCCCGGCTTGGCCATCGGTATCACGACGCGCAGCAGGGTGCGGAATTCACCGCAGCCGTCGACCTTCGCCGCGTCGAGGTACTCGTTCGGAATGGTCAGCAGGAACTGCCGCAGCAGGAAGATGGAGAACGCGTCGCCGAAGGCCATCGGGATGATCAGCGGCCAGAGCGTGCCGGACATGTCCAGCTGCTTGGCCCAGAACAGGTACATCGGGATGACGACGACCTGCGGCGGAAGCATCATCATCGAGATGACGAGCATCAGCGACAGATGCCGGCCGCGGAAGCGGAACTTGGCGAGCGCGTACGCCACGGGCAGCGAGGAAACGACCGTGAGGACGGTGCCCAGGCCCGCGTACAGCAGGGTGTTCTTCCACCAGGTCAGAAAGCCCGGGGTGTTGAACACCTCTTTGTAGTTGCTCCACTCGAAGGGGTGCGGCCACAGGTCACGGGTCAGTGCCTGCTGGTCGCTCATCAGCGAGGTGAGGAAGAGGAAGACGAACGGCAGCACGAAGAAGAGTGCGGCCGCGACGCCGAGCGAGTGCACACCGATCCAGTGCAGCAGCGCCTTGCGGCGCGCGACGCGCTGGGCCGGGGTGACGGGGTCGCTCACCGGTCCGCCGGCCTTCGGGGTTTCGAGAACCTGCGCCACGTCACTCACCTGCCTGGATCAGTCCGCTGCGGCGCCGCATCAGCAGTGCGGTGAACGCCATGGCGAGGACGAAGAGAACGAGCGCGACCACGCAGGCGGAGCCGTAGTCGAAGCGCTGGAAACCGAGGTTGTAGACGAGCTGCGGAAGCGTCAGTGTCGACTTGTCGGGATACCCCGGTTCGAACTGCTGCCCGGAGCCGCCCATGACACCCGAGGCGACTTTCCCCGCCACGAGTGGCTGGGTGTAGTACTGCATCGTCTGGATGATGCCGGTGACCACGGCGAACATGATGATCGGCGAGATGTTCGGCAGTGTGACGAAGCGGAACCGCTGGTACGAGGACGCCCCGTCCAGCTCCGCCGCCTCGTACTGCTCCTTCGGTACGTCCAGGAGCGCGGCCATGAAGATCACCATCAGGTCGCCCACCCCCCAGACCGCGAGCGCGGTCAGCGCGGGCTTGGACCAGGTGGCGTCGGTGAACCAGCCCGGGGTCGGCAGTCCGAGCTCGCCGAGGATCGAGTTGACCGGTCCGGTACCCGGGTTGAGCAGGAAGACGAAGCCCAGCGTGGCGGCGACCGGCGGCGCGAGGTACGGCAGGTAGAAGAGCGTCCGGAAGACTCCGGTGCCCGTCTTGATCTTGGTGATCAGCATGCCGATGCCGAGTCCGAACACCACCCGGCAGGTCACCATGACCAGGACCAGCCACAGCGTGTTGCGCAGGGCGGGCCAGAACAGCGGGTAGTCGTTGAAGACGAACGACCAGTTCTTCAGCCCGCTGAACTCCGGGGCCGAGAAGCCGTCGTAGCTGGTGAAGGAGAAATAGAGCGTGGAGATCAGCGGGTAGGCGAAGAAGACGCAGAACCCGATCAGCCACGGCGACATGAAGGCCGCCGTCCGAAGCGCCGAACGGCGGCGCTTCGAGCGGAGTGTGTACGTGCTCATCGTGGTGCTACTTCGCCTGTGCGATCGCGGCGTCGATTTCCTTGGCGGTCTTTTCCAGACCCGCCTTGATGTCCGTCTGGTTGCCCTTCTCGACGTCGAAGCCGAGGTTCTGCAGGGACACCAGGTACGCGCCGCCGTTCACCGAGGGCGGGGTGGTGGTGCTCTTCGGGTTGGCGGCGATGTCCAGGAAGGTCTTGAAGCGCGGGTCGTACTTCAGCTTCGGCGACTTCAGCGCGGCCAGCGTGGACGGCACGTTGTGAATGGCGTTGGCGAAGTTCACCACCGCGTCGGTGTCGGTCGTCATGAACTTGACCAGCTCCCAAGCGGCGTTCTGCTTGGACGAGGTGGCGGCGATACCGGCGATGGTGCCGGTCAGATAGCCCTTGCCGTAGGTGTCGGCCTGGTCGTCGGCGACGGGCATCGGGGCCACACCGATCTCGAACTTCGGCTTGGTCTCCTCGGCCATGCCCAGACGCCATTCGCCGTCCAGCTGCATGGCCACCTGGCCGGTGTGGAACGGGTGCTTGGCGCCCCACTCGTCACCGAAGCCGGTGCGGAACTTCTCCAGCTTCTGATAGCCGCCCAGCGAGTCGACCAGCTTCTTCTGGTTGGTGAGCATGGTGGCGAAGGACGGGTCCTTGGCGATGTCGGACTTGCCGTCCGCGTCGAAGTACGACGGGTCCCAGCCACCGAGGTAGTGCTCGGTGGTCGACTCGTAGCCGTGGTAGTTCGGCATGAAGCCGAGCTGCTCGTACGAGTCGCCCTTGGACTTCGTCAGCTTCTTCGCGTCGACGGCCAGCTCGGACCACGTCTTGGGCGGGCTGGTGATGCCGGCCGCCTTGAACGCGTCCTTGTTGTAGTAGAGGCCGTACGCGTCACCGAGCAGAGGGACCGTGCAGCGCACGCCCTCGAACTGGGTGTACTCGTTCATCGCCTTCGGGAAGGTCGTGTCCGGGTCGATCCCGTCCTTCTTCAGGAACGGGTTGAGGTCGACGAAGGCCTTCGACTTGCAGAACTTGCCCACGTTGTTCGTGGTGAACGACGACACGACGTCCGGGGCCTTGGAACCGCCCGCGCGGAGCGCCTGGTTGATCTTGTCGTCGGTCATGTTGCCGACGACCTTCACATGGATGTTGGGGTGCGCCTTCTCGAAGGCGTCGATGGTGTCCTGAATTCCCTTGACCTCACCCGGGGCACTCCAGCCGTGCCAGAAGTTGATGGTCGTCTCCTTGGACGCGTCATCCTTGGCGCCGGAGCTGCTCTGCCCGGTACAGGCGGAGGCGAACAGGGCTATCGCGGCGGTCGCGGCGAGTGCGACGGCAGGCTTCCGGCGGTTTCCGGACATGGTGGTGTCTCCCGATGAAGGGTTGGGACAGGAAGGGAAGGCGGTGCAGGTGCGGGGGGTGGTGGAAGGGGTTCAGCGCGAGGTGTCGAACACTTCGTCGCGGGTGGTGGCGAGCGCGCTCTCCAGCGCGCCGCGCAGTACGGGCCGGTGGGTCACCTCTGCGGCGATCAGCCGGGGCCGGGACGCGGCGAGCTCGGCGAGCTCGGCCGCAACCCGGCTGCGCAGCGGTTCCCCGCCGCACGAGATCAGCTCTCCCGACAGCACGACGACCTCGGGGTCGAGAACGGCGAGCATCGAGGCAAGGCCGGTCGCCAGACCGGTGGCGAACAGATCGAGCAGCCGGCCGTACGGTCCGCCCTCGCCCCGCTCCACGGCCTCGGCGGCCCGGCCCAGCAGACCGGCGGCGATCTCGTGGTGGGTGCCCGGACCGCGTACCGCTTCGTCGTCGATCCCGAGTTCGCGGGCCAGCCGGGCGAGCACCTGGGCGCCGGCCAGCTCCTGGAAGCCGCCCGAGTTGGCCTTGGTGACCTGCCGGACCAACGGCGCGCCCGGCACCGGCAGGAACCCGACCTCACCGGCGCCACCGGTGAAGCCCCGGTGCAGCCGGCCGTTGATGACGAGGGCGGCGCCGAGGCCCTCCTCGTTCCACAGCAGTACGAAGTCGTCGTGCCCGCGGGCCGCGCCGAGCCGTTGTTCGGCCACCGCGACGAGGTTCACGTCGTTCTCGTACTCGACCGGCATGGGAAGGAAGGCGGCCAGCTCGTCCAGCAGGGTCGAGGAGTGCCAGCCGGGCAGGTGCGAGGCGTACCGCAGCCGGCCCGTGCCCGGGTCGAAGGCGCCCGGCGTGCCGATGACGAGCCGGTGCACGTCGGAACGGGTCAGCCCGGCGTCCTTCACCGCCCCGTCGAGCGCGTCCGCCACCTGCCGCACCACGCTGTCGGCGCGCCGCCCCGGGGTCCGCAGCTCGAACTCCCCGACCGTCTCACCCGTCACATCGGCGACGGCTGCGACGATTCGCTGGGCGTTCACGTCGAGCCCGGCCACATGGGCGGCCGAGGCGTTGACGGCGTACAGCTGCGCATTGGGCCCCGGCCGCCCGGCCACGGTCCCGGTGGCGACGACCAGACCGGCCGCCTCCAGCCGGGCCAGCAGCTGGGAGGCGGTGGGCTTCGACAGGCCCGTCAGCTTCCCGATCCTGGTCCGCGAGAGGGGTCCGTGTTCCAGCAGCAGGTCGAGGGCGGCCCGGTCGTTCATGGCCCGCAGGACGCGAGGGGTGCCCGGCGTGGTTCCGGCCATGATCACTGCACCTGCCCTCTGTTAGGAAAGTTTCCTATTCGGTGAGAGGACCGTAGGGCGCGCGTCACCTGGCCGTCAATGGTCTGCATCGCGGTGGCAACCAAAGCGTTACCTGGGCGGGGGTCGGACCCATGCGGCTCGGGCCTGCTTCGGGGTGGCGCTCTGTGGGTTTCTGTTCCCAACGTGGCCACGGACGAACCGAGTTGCCTGACATTGATTCATCCACCGGCTGCTGCGGCAAGCGGCTCCGGGGGAGTGATGACACGCAAGTGAGGGGCGCCCCGCGGATCTCGCGGGGCTCCCCTCACTCGTGGGACGTACGGACGGGTGCTACTTGGAGATGCTCGGCGGCGCTATCGGGGTCGCCGCCATGGACTGGGGCGAGGTGGCCGAGGCGTAGGCCGAGGGGGCGGACATCGCGGCCGTCGGGTCGGCTGTCGAGGGTTCGTCCGGCTGGGCCGGGACACCGCCGATCATGCGGATGCCCGCCTCGTCGAAGGCGCGCTTGATGCGCCAGCGCAGCTCGCGCTCCACGCCCAGGGCCTTGCCCGGCATCGTCTTCGCGGTCACCCGGACCGTCATCGAGTCCAGCAGCACCGCGTCCAGGCCCAGGATCTCCACCGGACCCCACAGGCGCTCGGTCCACGGGTCCTCCTTGGCCATCTGCTGGGCGGCCTCGGTGATGACCGTACCGACCTGTTCGAGGTCTTCCGTGGGGCGTACCTGCACATCGACGCCCGCGGTGGACCAGCCCTGGCTGAGGTTGCCGATCCGCTTCACCTCGCCGTTGCGGACATACCAGATCTCGCCGTGGTCGCCGCGCAGCTTCGTGACCCGCAGGCCGACCTCGATGACCTCGCCGCAGGCGACGCCCGCGTCGACGGTGTCGCCGACGCCGTACTGGTCCTCCAGGATCATGAAGACACCGGAGAGGAAGTCGGTGACCAGGTTGCGGGCGCCGAAACCGAGCGCCACCCCGGCGACCCCGGCCGAGGCCAGCAGCGGCGCCAGGTTGATCTGGAACGCGCCCAGGATCATCAGGGCGGCGGTACCGAGGATCAGGAACGAGGCCACCGAGCGGAGTACCGAACCGATCGCCTCCGAGCGCTGGCGGCGCCGCTCCGCGTTGACCAGCAGACCGCCCAGCGCGGTGCCCTCCACCGCCTGGGCGCTGCGGTTCATGCGGTCGATGAGCTTGGTCAGGGCACGGCGGACCGCGATGCGCAACGCGATCGCGATGGCGGCGATGAGCACGATCCGCAGACCGGTGTTCAGCCAGATGGACCAGTTCTCCTCGACCCAGCCCGCGGCGTTGCCTGCCTGCTTCGCGGCTTCGTCCAGCGAGCCACCCGGCTCGGGTGACTGAACTGCGGCCAACAGGGCGGACGGGGACACGGTGAAACCTCCAGTTGGGCGAGCGCTGAACAACCACACTAACGGGGCATCGGACGTCCTCCGTTGCCGTGATCGAGGGGAGAGACACGGCTCACCCGGGGATATGGAGCAGGTAAGGGACCCGGCCGGCGGCAGTGCGTGTGGCCGATCGCACACAGGGCGCGGCGGTGCGCGGCAGGGCCCCTGAAGCGCCTGTTCCGGTGCGTTTCCCGGCGTACGAACGGCTCGGGCGGAGGAAAATCCTTCCAGCCCGTTACCCGCACGTGGTGGCGCTTCTGCCAGGCCAGAGGGGAGACTGACATCGGATCGTCCCGGCGCGAGCCACGCGCCGCCGGCGTACAAGGAGGCATCAACCGTGCCGCATGTCCTGGTTCTCAACGCGTCGTACGAGCCGCTCGGCGTCGTACCGCTCCGCCGCGCGCTCGTCCTCGTCCTCGAGAACAAGGCCATTTGCCTCGAGGAGTCCGGCGCCTTCATGCACAGTGCCACCCGTGCCGTCCCGGCCCCCAGCGTCGTCCGCCTGAAGCGGTTCGTGCGCGTCCCCTACCGGGGGCCCGTCCCGCTGACCCGCCGGGCGCTCTTCGCCAGGGACGGCGGGCGCTGCATGTACTGCGGCGCCGCCGCGACCAGCGTCGACCACGTCATTCCGCGCAGCCGCGGCGGACTGCACGCCTGGGAGAACGTGGTGGCGGCCTGCCGCCGCTGCAACCACGTCAAGGCCGACCGCCATCTGCCCGAGCTCGGCTGGCGGCTGCACCAGCAGCCCGCACCGCCGACCGGACTGGCCTGGCGGATCATCGGCACGGGCCACCGCGACCCGCGCTGGCTGCCCTACTTGCAACCGTTCGGAGCGGACGACGCGATGGCCCGGATCGATGGCATCTCCGCCTGAACGCCCGGGCCTCTTCCGTCCCCGGGGCCGGCGCGCGGTTACTCGTCCTGCGCGGCCACGGCGTATGCCTGTACCGACCAGAGCGAGTAGCCGTACTCGGTGGCCCGCCTGTCGCCCTGAACCCTGATGAACCGGGTGTCCTTCGCGTCCATCCGGACCGACTCGTGCCCGCCCCGGCCGTCCCGGACGGTGGCCGCCGTGCGCCAGCTGCGGCCGTCCGAGGAGACCTGTATGCGGTAGCTGGAGGCGTACGCGTCCTGCCAGTCCAGCACCACCTGGCCCACCCGGACCGGGGCGGGCAGTTCCGCCTGCCACCAGGCGCCGTCCTCGGCCGGTGAGGACCAGCGGGTCCCCGGGTCGCCGTCCGACGCGGCGTCCGCCGGGAAGTCCGCGGTCTCGTCGCCCGACGAGGAGGCGGTGGCCGTGCGCAGCAGGTCGGGGCCCGCGGTGCGCGGGTAGGCCCGGACGGTCAGGGTGGTCTCCTCGGCACCGAAGGAGAACGGCACCTCGTACTCGCCCGCAGGGGTGTCCGCGGGGACGGTGATCTCCACGGGCACGTCGGTACGGGAACCGCGCGGGACGGTCGTCTGCTTGGGGACCCGCACCTCGATGCCCTTGGGGGCCTTCGCGGTGAGTGCGCCGCGCACCTCGGCCGGCCGGCCCGCCGACAGCCGGGCCGCGACCCGCTGCGGCTTGCCGCCGATCTCGGCGTCCGTCTCCCCGCGCACGAGGTCGAGCCGGGCGGCGGGCTCGTCGCCGAACCACGGCACGAGCGAGCGCACCCGGGGCGCCGTTCCGGCGGACGGGGCCGCGCCCGCGAGCGGAGGGATGATCAGGGGCGGCGCACCGGTGACCGACGGGGTGGTGGTCGGCCAGCTGATCCGGACCGCGTCGGCCCACAGGCCCCGCCCCCGCGTCTGGGTCCAGCCGCTCGCCGACAGTGGGCCGAGGCTGTGCCAGCCCTCACCGGGCACATGGGCCTGAACCGTCGCCTCCGCGGCGCCGCTGCCCGGCACGGCCGTCGCGGTGACGGCCTCCAGCGGACGGGCCCGGCTCAGCCGCACCGTATAGCTGCCCTGGGCCTCGGTCACCGTGCCGTTGTCGCGGTCCGTCCCGGTCCAGGAGTCGGCCTCCTCGCGCGCCCGGTCCAGGAACGGGCCGAGCACCCCCTTGCCGACCGTCGCACCGCTCGCCTTCACGGCCTTGCGCACCGGCTCCAGGGCCAGCGACGTCTGCCAGGCGGCCGCCCCGTCGCCGCGCGCCTGGGACTGGAGCAGGTCGACGGCCAGTTCGCCCGCCCTGCCGTACCGGGACAACTGCTCGGTCCACGGCCGCACTTCGTCGTCGAGGCGCCCGTCGGCGAGTCCGGCCAGCCGCTGCGGGGCCTCCCGCATCACGGTGAAGGCGGCCCGCAGCCGGCGCGCCGCCTCGTCGCGTGCGGCGGTGTCCGTCCCCTCACGGGACTTCCAGAAGGCGACGAGCAGCGGTCGCAGATACGCCGACTCGTCACCGCCCAGCACGGAGGCCGCGCTGTTCCCGGCCAGTGCGCGCAGCGCGTCCCGGCTGCCGGTGTCCTCGCCCGCGAGGTCGTCGATGGCCGCCTGCCAGGACTCCTGCGGCTGGTACCCCCGCGGGTTCCAGGCGAAGTCGGCGGCGGTGAACAGCGGGATCCGGGAGGCGGACGGCTGCTCCATCGCATTGGCCAGCAGCGCCGCCGAACCGATGGCGACCGCCGGTTCGCGTCCGGTGTACGGGCCGAGGAAGATCCGGTCCTGCGCGTAGTCGTTGACCGGGTAGTTGTCCATCGTGACCAGCGGATGGCGGAACGCGGATCGCGCACCGGCCAGTTCGCCGCCGGTGATGGTCCTCGGTACGACCCCGACACCGGTCCAGGCGACCTGTACCCGGTCGTCCAGCTCCTTGGCGAGCGCCGTGCGGTAGTCGGTCGCCCCGTCCTGGTAGAACTCCGTCGGCATCATCGACAGCGGCTGCGAACCCGGGTGGCGGTCCGCGAGGTGCTGGGCCACCGCGCTCACGACGCGGGCCTGCGCCCTGGCGGCCGCCTGCGGGCCGTCGCCGAAGGCTTCGGCGTCGGCCGAGCAGTGCCACTCGCTGTAGCTGACGTCCTGGAACTGCACCTGGAAGACGCGCACCCCCAGGGCCCACATCGCGTCGATCTTCTTCGTCAGCGCCTTCACGTCGCGGTCCGAGGACAGGCACATCGACTGACCGGGTGCCACGGCCCAGCCGAGCGTCACGTGTTCGGCGGCGGCCCGCTCGGCCAGCGCGCGGAAGTCGGCACGCCGCTCGGCGGGGTACGGCTCGCGCCAGCGGGCCTGCCGGTAGGGGTCGTCGCCCGCCGCGTACAGATACCTGTTCTGCTTCGTGCGCCCCATGAAGCCGAGCTGGGAGAGCCGCTCCTCCTGGGTCCAGGGCTGCCCGTAGAACCCCTCGGTCATCCCGCGCACGGCGCTGGAGGGCCAGTCCCGGACGGTGACCCCGGCGACACTGCCGCCCCGGATCAGCTGACGCAGGGTCTGCACCGCGTGGAAGAGCCCGTCGTCCCCGAGGCCGTCCACGGCGACGGTGTCCCGGCCCGCGACCGGGCCGGCCGCGATCCGGTATCCGCCGAGGGGCAGATCGGCACGGTCGGGCGTGCGCAGCGTGCGCAGCGCGTCCATGGCCCCGTCGCCGCCGAGCCGGATGACCGGGCCGCGGCCCGGCAGGGCTTCGTGGACGGTCAGCACGCCCGCGTCGCGCAGGACCTGACGGAGCGCGGCGACGGCGTACGGGTCGGCCTGCGCGTCGGCGACGAGCGTGACCTCGCCGGAGAGGTGGACCGCGGACCCGGACGCCTTGATGCTCTGCGGCCGGGGCCACACGGAGGGCAGCGAGGCGTCGTCCGTGCGGTCGGGGGAGCTCGCGGCGGGCGTACCGGGCACCGGAGGGGCGGCGAAGGCGGCCGGGGCTCCCGCGGAGAGCAGTCCGCCCAGCACGGCCACGGCGACCGCTGCCGCGTGCTTCCTGCGCCTGAGCTGCATGCCCGTTCTCCCTTCGCTCCCACCAGTGAGCCCAGAGCCCACCACCCGCGCGCGAGGGTGTCAATGCGGGTGGTCGTTGTGGTGCAAATGCCCGATGTGGCGGATGGGGTCGGGCGCGCTCGGTGGTCGTCGCGGCACGCGAAAGATGACGCCGAATGGCCGAAATTGACGGATGTCTTACGGGGAACCGGCCTCCAGGGAACGGATTGTGACCCAGAGCACGTTGAACTCGTTGTCGTAACGCCTACGTCTGCGGATGCGTCCGCTGGGTAGGTCTGCTGTGTCCTGCTCTCCACGGCCAGGAGGCCACCATGCCCGCTGCCGCGCAGCTCCTGCTCTCCGCCCTGACCGAACAGGTGCCGGTTCCCGCCC
The DNA here is from genome assembly GCF_007829885.1 of Streptomyces brevispora. NCBI lineage: Bacteria > Bacillati > Actinomycetota > Actinomycetes > Kitasatosporales > Streptomycetaceae > Streptomyces > Streptomyces brevispora. The sequence goes on along the minus strand of NZ_VIWW01000001.1, from coordinate 1,671,031 downwards.
CGCTGATCAGCGCATGCCCGGCCACCGTCCCCGGCCCGCTCACCAGCGAAGCGCCGTCGGCCGACGGCATACCTCTGACCAGTGAGCCCCCGCTCGCCGACGCCACACCCCTGACCAGTGAGCCCCCGCTCGCCGTTCCCGCCCCGCTGACCAGCGAGCCGGCTTCTTCCGGCAGCGCTTGGGGCATGGAGTCCCCAGGAGTCTGAATGGGCTTGTCCCGGCTTGCCGCGCTGCACGGCGTCGCCACCTCCTACTCCCCGTCCGCCGACGTCACGGTGCCCGTCCCCGACGGCACGGTCGTCGCGGTGCTCGCCGCGCTCGGTGTCGACGCCGCCACACCCGAGGCGCTACGGAAGGCGCTCGCCGCCGCCGAGTCCGCGGCCGGCTCCCGGCTGCTCCCGCCCACCCTGGTGGTGTGGACGGGGGAGCCGCTGCCCCGGGCCCTGACCGCGCTGCCGCCCGGCACGGAGCTGACCGTCCGGCCCGAGGAGGCCGGATCGGCTCCGCCGGCCCGGATGCGGACCCCGGCCGGGGATACGGATCCGGCCGTTTCCGGCGCGCCCGGCCCGGCGAACGGCTTGGCGAACGGCGCGCCCGGCCCGGCGAACGGCTTGGCGAACGGCGCGCCCGGCCCGGCGAACGGCTTGGCGAACGGCGCGCCCGGCCCGGCGAACGGCTTGGCGAACGGTGCACCAGGTCCGGCGGACGGCCCGGTGGGCGGTGCGCCCGTGCCCGGCTGGTGGGCCGAACCACCGCTTGGGGTGCACCGGCTGACCGTCCGGGCGCCGGAGCGGCCCGTCGAGTCCTGCACGCTCGTCGTCGCCCCGGCCGGCGTCCCGCAGCCGCCCTCCCGCAGCCACGGCTTCCTCGTGCAGCTCTACTCGCTGCTCTCCGCCCGCTCCTGGGGCATGGGCGACCTCGGTGACCTCGCCGACCTCGCCTCCTGGTCCGGGCGCAGCCTCGGCGCCGGCTTCGTCCAGGTCAATCCGCTGCACGCCGCGGTCCTGGGCAGCCCCACCGACCCGTCGCCCTACCGCCCGTCCTCGCGGCGCTTCCCCGACCCCGTGCACCTGCGCATCGAGTCCGTCCCGGAGTACGGGCACGCGCCCGACCGGGCCGCACTGGACGATCTGCGCCGCAGAGCCGGAGAGCTGAGCGACGCCGTCCTCGACAAGGGCGCCCTGATCAACCGCGACGCCGTCTGGGAGCTCAAGCGGCAGGCCCTCGCCATCCTCGTCGAGGTCCCGCTCACACCCGGTCGCCGCGCCGCCTACTGCGACTTCCTCGCCGAACAGGGACAGGCCCTGGAGGACCACGCCCTGTGGTGCGCCCTTGCCGAGGTGCACGGCTCCGACTGGCACAACTGGCCGCCCGCACTGCGCGATCCCCGCTCCAGGGAGACCGCCCGCGCCCGTGCCGCACTGCTCGACCGGATCGACTTCCACTGCCGGCTCGCCTGGCTGACCGACACTCAGCTCGCCGACGCCCAGCGCGCCGCCCGGGACGCCGGGATGGCCGTCGGGATCGTCCACGACCTCGCCGTCGGCGTGCACCCCGGCGGCGCCGACAGCTGGGCCCAGCAGGACGCCTTCGCGCACGGCATGTCCGTCGGCGCACCCCCGGACGCCTTCAACGCACGGGGCCAGGACTGGGGGCTGCCGCCCTGGCGCCCCGACGTCCTCGCCGCGTCCGGCTACGCCCCGTACCGCGGACTGCTGCGCGGGATCCTCGGCCGGGCCGGCGCCCTGCGCATCGACCACGTCATGGGCCTGTTCCGGCTCTGGTGGGTGCCCGAGGGGCGCCCGCCCGCCGAGGGCACCTATGTCAGCCACGACGCCGAGGCGATGCTCGCCGTCCTCGTCCTGGAGGCCCACCGGGCGGGCGCCGTCGTCATGGGGGAGGACCTCGGCACCGTCGAACCCGGCGTCCGCGAGGCGCTCGCCCGCCGCGGCGTCCTCGGCACCTCCGTGCTCTGGTTCGAGCGGGACTGGTCGGGCACCGGCCGCCCGCTGGCCCCCGAGGACTGGCGCGAGGGCTGCCTGGCCACCGCCACCACCCACGATCTGCCCTCCACCGCGGCCCGGCTGACCGGCGACCACGTGACGCTGCGCCACCGCCTCGGCCTGCTCGCCCGCCCGCTGGACCAGGAGCGCATGGAGGCCCGCGCCGACACCGTGGAGTGGCTCCGCGTGCTCTTACGGCTCGGCGTGCTCCCGGAGGGCGGCGGTGACGAGGAGGCGGCCGTCCGCGCCGTCCACCGCTTCCTGCTGCGCACCCCCGCCCGGATGACCGGGGTCTGGCTGCCCGACACGATCGGCGACCGCCGCCCGCAGAACCTGCCGGGCACCTGGGACGAGTACCCCAACTGGCGGCTGCCCATCGCCGACGCCGAGGGCCACCCGGTCACCCTGGAGGAGCTGGCCGCCTCCCCCCGGCTGCACAGGCTGATGGAGGTCTTCAGGCCTCGCCAGGAGCCTCCGAGGACCCGTACGGCACCCCCGGGCGCGCGGCCCTCGTAGCCGTTCGCTACGTTTGCACCGTGGACAAGAAGAACGCTATGCGCGCCGGCGCCGTCGCTGCCGGAACGACGCTGATGATGCTGCTCATGACGTCCCCCGCGCTCGCGCTCACCCGCGACGACGGCGACGACCCGGGCACCGGCCTGAGCGCGATCGACACGATCGGCCTGTTCGTCGTGGCCCCCATTGTGCTGTTCGGGGTCATCGCCGGCCTGGTCATGGTCCTCGACAAGTCCAAGAAGCAGGTCTGATCCGAGCCGCGCGGCACCAGGCGCCGCGCGGCTCCACCGGCTCCGCACCCCGGGCGTCTTGATGTGCGCAAGCACACATCGGGACGCCCTGTTCGCGTTGCCCCGAGGACCCGCCCCGGTCGCGGGTCGGTCTAGTGTGCGGACATGACCGAGTGGGACATCAAGAAGCTCCGGATCCTGCGGGTGCTGAGCGAGCGCGGGACCGTCACGGCGACGGCCGATGCGCTGCTGATGACCCCCTCCGCGGTGTCCCAGCAGCTGTCGAACCTGGGCAGACAGCTCGGTGTGCCACTGCTGGAGGCGCAGGGCAGACGGGTCCGGCTCACCGACGCCGCGCACCTCGTACTCCGCCACGCCGAAGCGGTGTTCGCCCAACTGGAGCGCGCCGAAGCCGAGTTGGCCGGGTATCTGCGGGGCGAGGCGGGGGAGGTGCGGGTCGGGGCGTTCTCGACCGCCGTGCCCGCCCTCGTTGTACCGGCGGTCCAACTGCTGCGCGCCGACGGACGGCCGGGCCCCGACGTGCGGGTGCGGGAGGCCGAGGCCGCTGAGGCGTACGAACTCCTCTCCGGCGGTGACGTCGACCTCGCGCTCTCGCTCGCCGCGCACGCGCCGACGGCGCGCGACACCCGGTTCGCCCTGCTGCCGCTGCTCGCCGACCCCCTCGACGTCGCCCTCCCGGTCGGGCACCCGCTGGCCGCCGCCCCCGGGCTCCGGCTGGCCGACCTCGCCGCCGAGCCCTGGATCTTCGGCGGCTCGGGCCCGTGGTCGGAGATCACCACCGCCGCCTGCGAGGCCGCCGGGTTCGTCCCCGAGCAGGCCCACAGCGCCTCCGGATGGACCGCGATCCTGGCCATGGTGGAGGCCGGCATGGGCGTCGCACTGATCCCGAGGATGGCGTCGGCGGAACGCCGCAAGGGCGTGGCCCTGCGCGTTCTCGGTGCCGACCTGCCCCGGCGCCATGTGGTGGCGGCGGTACGGCAGGGGGCCGAGGCCGGTCCGGCGGTGGCCCGGGTGCTCGCCGCGCTCAAGGAGGTCGGCGCCGCACGCGAGGCGTCGTTCAGCTGAGGGAGGGCGTTCGGCCAGGAGCGGGCATCCAGTTGAGGGAGGACGTCCACTTGAGGGGGACGTCCGGTCGTCCGGTTGGGAGAATCGTTCAGTTGAACTGAATGAAACGTGCGAAAACTTTCGATGGACCTGATGGATGGGCCCGTACGACAGTGGGCACATGACCTTCGACGCGAGCGATGCCCCCGCCCTGGACGACGACCCCCACGCCAACGACGCGGCCCCGTACGGCGGCGGTGACCCGTACGCCGACTACCGCACCTTCACCGGAACCTTCACCGAGCTGGTGGACCTCGCCGACCGGCGCCTCGGGGCGGGCGTGATCGCCGCCAACGACGAGTTCTTCGCGCAGCGCGAGAACCTCCTCGTCAGGGAGCGCGCGGTCTTCGACCCCGAGCGCTTCGGCCACAAGGGCAAGATCATGGACGGCTGGGAGACCCGCCGCCGCCGCGGCGCGGACGCCGCCCGTCCGTTCCCGGCCCCCGACGAGCACGACTGGGCCCTGATCCGCCTCGGCGCCCCCGGAATCATCCGCGGCATCGTCGTCGACACCGCCCACTTCCGCGGCAACTACCCGCAGCGCGTCTCGGTCCTGGCGACATCGGTGCAGGGCTCGCCCGGTCCCGAGGAGCTCCTCGCCGACGACGTCAAGTGGGACGAGATCGTCCCGCCGACCCCCGTACGCGGCCACGCCGCCAACGGCTTCGAGATCACCGGCGGCCGCCGCTACACCCATCTGCGCCTCTGCCAGCACCCCGACGGCGGCGTCGCCCGCCTCCGGGTGCACGGCGAGGTGGTCCCCGACCCGTCCTGGCTCGCGGCGCTCGGCACGTTCGACCTGATCTCGGTCCTGAACGGCGGCAGCTACGAGGACGCGTCCGACCGCTTCTACTCCTCGCCGACCCAGATCATCCTGCCCGGCACCTCCCGCAAGATGGACGACGGCTGGGAGAACCGCCGCCGCCGGGTCCGCGACACCAACGACTGGGTGCGCTTCCGGCTGCCCGCCCAGGGCGCGGTCCGCGCGGTCGAGATCGACACGGCCTACCTCCTGGGGAACGCGGCCGGCTGGATCGCCCTCCAGGGCCGCGACGGCGAGACGGGCGAATGGTTCGAGATCATCCCCCGCACCCGGCTCCGGCCCGACACCCCCCACCGCTTCCCGCTCCGCGCCCAGGCCGTGGTCACCCACGTCCGGCTGGACGCCTTCCCCGACGGCGGGGTGGCCAGGATGCGCCTGCACGGCTCGCTGACCGAGTCCGGAGCGGCCGAACTGGCCGCCCGCTACGAGGAGTCGGGCGCGTAGAACCGTTCGGCGCCCCTGTTCCCGCCCGGCGGACGGCTGCGCGAACGCGCCTGCCCGCCGGGCGGCTTCCGAACAGGGTTACGCGGTCGCCGCCGCGTCCGCCGCACGGGCCCTCAGCGCCCGCTCCACACCCGAACGGGACTCCGACATCAGCCGGCGCAGACCGGCGCTCGGCTCGGCCGCGGCCAGCCAGGCGTCCGTGGCGTCCAGGGTCTCCTGCGAGACCTGGAGCGCCGGGTAGAGACCGACGGCGACCTGCTGGGCCATCTCGTGGCTGCGCGAGTCCCAGACGTCCTTCACCGAGGCGAAGAACTTCTCCGTGTACGGAGCCAGCAGCTCGCGCTGGTCGGTCTGGACGAACCCGTCGATGACCGCCTCCTGGAGGGAGTTCGGCAGCTTGTCGGACTCGACGACCGAGGCCCAGGCCGCCGCCTTCGCCTCCTCGGAGGGACGTGCCGCACGGGCGGAGGCCGCGTGGCGCTCGCCCGCCGCCGTCCGGTCGCGCTCGTACTCGGCGGCGATCTCGTCGTCGTCCAGCAGCCCCGTCGCGGCCAGCCGCTGGACGAAGGCCCAGCGCAGCTCGGTGTCGACGGCCAGGCCCTCGACCACCTGGGTGCCGTCGAGCAGCGACTGGAGCAGATCGAGCTGATGGGGGTTGCGGGCCGTCGCCGCGAAGGCACGGGCCCAGGCCAGCTGGTGGTCGCTGCCCGGCTCCGCCGCGCGCAGGTGCGCGAGCGTCGCCTCGGTCCACTGGGTCAGCCCCGCCTCGCGCCACTGGGGCGCCGCGTACAGTTCCAGCGCCATCTTCACCTGACGGTGCAGCGACTGGACGACGCCGATGTCCGACTCCTTGCCGATGCCGGACAGGACGAGCGACAGGTAGTCCCGCGTGGCCAGTTCGCCGTCCCGGGTCATGTCCCAGGCGGAGGCCCAGCACAGGGCGCGCGGGAGGGACTCCGTGAAGTCACCCAGGTGCTCGGTGACGACCCGCAGCGAGTCCTCGTCGAGCCGGACCTTCGCGTACGACAGGTCGTCGTCGTTGAGCAGCACGACGGCGGGACGCGCGGTGCCGGCCGGGAACGGCACGGTGGTGCGCTCGCCGTCGACGTCCAGCTCGATCCGGTCCGTACGGACCAGCTTCCCGGACGCGTCGAGGTCGTAGCAGCCGATGGCGATGCGGTGCGGCCGCAGCGTCGGCTCGCCCTTCGCCCCGGCGGGCAGCGCGGGCGCCTCCTGGAGCACGGTGAACGAGGTGACACGGCCGTCGCCGTCCGTCTCGATCTCCGGGCGCAGGATGTTGATGCCGGCCGTTTCGAGCCAAGCCTTCGACCAGGTCTTCAGATCACGCCCGGAGGTCTCCTCCAGCGCGCCCAGCAGGTCCGACAGCTGGGTGTTGCCGAAGGCGTGCGCCTTGAAGTAGGCCTGGACGCCCTTGAAGAACTCGTCCATGCCGACATACGCCACCAACTGCTTCAGGACCGAGGCGCCCTTGGCGTACGTGATGCCGTCGAAGTTGACCAGGACGTCGTCCAGGTCACGGATGTCGGCCATGATCGGGTGCGTCGACGGCAGCTGGTCCTGCCGGTACGCCCAGGTCTTCATGGAGTTGGCGAACGTGGTCCAGGAGTGCGGCCACCGCGAGCCGTCGGCGTACGCCAGGCAGGCGATCGAGGTGTAGGTGGCGAACGACTCGTTCAGCCACAGGTCGTTCCACCACTGCATGGTGACGAGGTCGCCGAACCACATGTGGGCCAGCTCGTGCAGGATCGTCTCGGCCCGCGTCTCGTACGCCGCGTCCGTCACCTTGGAGCGGAAGACGTACTGGTCACGGATGGTGACCGCACCCGCGTTCTCCATCGCGCCCGCGTTGAACTCCGGTACGAACAGCTGGTCGTACTTGGCGAACGGGTACGCGTAGTCGAACTTCTCCTGGAACCAGTCGAAGCCCTGACGGGTCACGTCGAAGATCGCGTCCGCGTCGAGGTACTCGGCGAGCGAGGGACGGCAGTAGATGCCGAGCGGGACGGACTGGCCGTCCTTCTCGTAGCTGCTGTGCACCGAGTGGTACGGGCCGACGATCAGCGCGGTGATGTAGGTGGAGATGCGCGGCGTCGGCTCGAACGACCAGACGTCGTCACTGGGCTCCGGCGTCGGCGAGTTGGAGATCACCGTCCAGCCGGACGGGGCCTTCACGGTGAACCGGAAGGTCGCCTTCAGGTCGGGCTGCTCGAAGCTCGCGAAGACCCGGCGCGCGTCCGGGACCTCGAACTGGGTGTAGAGGTAGGCCTGCTGGTCGACCGGGTCGACGAAGCGGTGCAGGCCCTCGCCCGTGTTGGTGTACGAGCAGTCGGCGACGACCTTCAGCTCGTTGGATCCGGCCACCAGGTGCGGCAGGGCGATCCTCGAGTCGCGGAACACGGCCGCGACGTCCAGGGCCTTGCCGTTCAGCTCGACCTCGTGCACGGCCGGGGCGATGAGGTCGATGAAGGTCTCCGCACCGGCTTCGGCGGAGTCGAAGCGCACGGTGGTGACGGACCGGTAGGTTCCACCGTCCTGCGCTCCGGAGAGGTCGAGATCGATCTCGTACGCGTCCACGGTCAGCAGGCGCGCCCGCTCTTGTGCCTCTTCGCGGGTCAGGTTCGTGCCAGGCACGCGGTCATCTCCTTGCTATGTGACGTTTCCGGCCATCCTTCCATGCCGGACACCCAAGTGAAGTGGCTGTGACGTGCCACCGGCGGGAGCGTCGATGGTCCCGCGCCGGCGCATGGCCGAAATCGACGCTGCTCCGCGACGGCACCTCGCTCTCCGGCGGACAGGCGAAGGGCGGCTGCCGCGTCCCGCGCGGCAGCCGCCCTTCCCCCTGTTCCCGTCGCGTCAGCCCGTCAGCCCTTGAGCTCGGCCGCCACCAGCTCCGCGATCTGCACCGCGTTCAGCGCGGCGCCCTTGCGCAGGTTGTCGTTGGAGACGAAGAGCGCGAGACCGTGCTCCACGGTCTCGTCGGCCCGGATCCGCCCGACGAACGACGCGTCCTGCCCGGCGGCCTGGAGCGGGGTGGGGATCTCCGAGATCTCGACGCCCGGGGCGTCCCGCAGCAGCTCGTACGCGCGCTGCACGCTGATCGGACGGGCGAACCGGGCGTTGATCTGGAGCGAGTGGCCGGAGAAGACCGGGACCCGGACACAGGTACCGGACACCTTCAGCTCCGGGATCTCCAGGATCTTGCGGGACTCGTTGCGGAGCTTCTGCTCTTCGTCCGTCTCGAAGGAGCCGTCGTCGACGATGGCGCCGGCCAGCGGCAGCACGTTGAACGCGATCGGACGCCTGTAGACGCCGGGCTCGGGGAAGTCGACGGCCCCGCCGTCGTGGGTGAGCTTGTCGGCCTCGGCGACGACCTTGGAGACCTGGCCGTGCAGCTCGGCGACGCCGGACAGACCGGAGCCGGACACCGCCTGGTACGTGGCGACGGTCAGCGCCTCCAGGCCGGCCTCGTCGTGCAGCGGGCGCAGCACCGGCATGGCGGCCATCGTGGTGCAGTTCGGGTTGGCGATGATGCCCTTGGGGCGGTTCGCGATCGCGTGCGCGTTGACCTCGGAGACGACCAGCGGGACCTCGGGGTCCTTGCGCCAGGCGGAGGAGTTGTCGATCACGACGGCGCCCTGGGCGGCGACCTTCTCGGCGAGCGCCTTCGACGTCGAGCCGCCGGCCGAGAAGAGCACGATGTCAAGGCCGGTGTAGTCGGCCGTGGAGGCGTCCTCGACGGTGATGTCGGTGCCCTCGTAAGCGATGGTGGAGCCCGCGGAGCGTGCGGAGGCGAAGAGCCGCAGCTCGGCGACGGGGAACTTCCGCTCGGCCAGGATCCCGCGCATGACTGTGCCGACCTGACCGGTGGCGCCGACGATTCCGACCTTCACAGGGACTCCTTCAACGTACGAACTGGCACGGTTGCCACTCCATGATGCGTATGTCCACGGCTTTCTTGTCCAATCCATTGTCCGGGGAGCGGACAGGGCGCGCGAGAGGGACCGGACCGGGTGCGCTCAGCACGGCGGGGCGGGAGCTCATCGAGCTCCCGCCCCGCTGTTGTGCAGATCACATGATCAGTGCGACGCCGCTACGGCGCGACCTTCTGGATCACGACGCTGCCGGTGCCCGCCGCGGTGCCGCGTGCGTTCACCAGCTGGATCTCGCCGAAGAACTGCCGGCCCTCGGGGGCCGCCCCGGCGACCACGACCTGGGCGCCGACCTGGGCCGACGCGCCGGGGGCCAGGTTGACGGCCTTCGACTCGTCGACGGCGATCGTGCCGAGCGACGGCGCGTAGTACACGTCGCGGAAGTCGTACTCGGTCGTCCCGGCCGGTACGTCGTACCCGTCGATGACGATCGTGTACGTACCGGCGGCCGGCTTCAGCAGACTGACGGCCTCCTCGGAGCCCGCCGTGGTGGAGGCGCCCACCTGGGTCGCTCCCCGGAAGACGTACAGGTCGAGGTCGGCGTTGGTGTCCGAAGTACCGCCGATGGCGATGTCCAGCTTCTCGACGCCCGCGCCGATGGTGACCTCCTTGGCGTACTGGCCACCGGTGGAGATCGACGGACGCTCGACCTCGGCCGAGCCCAGCGAGCCGCCCTTGAGCTTGCCCGCCAGGTCACCCGCGTTGTTGGTGACGGTCCAGTTCACCGCGGCCGGGGTGCCGATCTTCGCCTCGGCGATGGTCTGCACCGCCGGGTCGAAGGTCGCTCCGAGCAACGAGACATCCAGCTTGTACGGGTTGTCCAGCAGCGGCGACGTACGCCGGGCCTCGACCTCGATCTCCCAGACACCGGCCTGCGGCTTGGCGTACGAGCGCGCGTCGGGGCGGCAGGTGTTGGCCGGGTTCTCGTAGTTCGGGTAGCAGTACGGCGTCCCGCCGTTCTCCACCTGCACGCCGTACGGGTGGATGGAGATGAAGCGGGTCTGGCTGCCCGAGCGCAGGGCGCTCATCGCGACCTCAAGGGTCCTGGCGCCCTCCGGCACGTTCACGAAGTACGACGTGGTGCTGTTGCGCTGCACCGAACCGGACGCCGTGAAGGCGTAGGTGGGCTTCAGCAGGTCCTTGGCGACGACGACCGTGGCGAGGATCTGCTGGTCCACCCCGGAGGTCTTCGCGTCGTCGAGCTGGAGGATCGCGCTGTGCACGCCCGCGCTGCCCGGCTTCGCCTGGACCTTGACCGTCACCGGCTTGCCGAGCGGCAGCGAGACGGTCGACGGACCGGTCAGCTTGAAGGTGCCGTCGTTGTACTTCCACGACAGCTTGTGCGTGACGTTCTTGTCCGCGCCCGTGGTGCGGGTGACCGTGACGTCGTACGACTTCGTCTGGCCGGCCCGGAGGCCGCCCTCACGGTCGTACAGACCGGTGCCGAAGCCCGGGGTCTTCAGCGCGAAGTCGATCGCGGTGTCGACCGGGGCCTTGACCGTGTACTCGTGCGCCGGGGCGCCCTGCTTCTGGATCTGCTTCCAGGCGCCGATGATGTCGATCAGACCGGCACCCTGGGCGTGCGCGGGCACCCCCTTGATCTCGGTGGCGGTGCTGGTCAGCGCGGTGCGCAGATCGGCCGGGGGCAGCTCGATGTGCTTCTGCTTCGCGGCGGACAGCAGCAGCGCCGTCGCACCGGCGGCCTGCGGCGAGGCCATCGACGTGCCCTGGAGCATGGAGTAACCGGCCGGAAGCGAGTAGCCCGCCTCCTTGACCGGCGAACCGGGCAACCAGGTCTGCGTCGAGTTGATCGACGCACCGGGCGCCGACAGCGTCGGCGTGAAGCCGCCGTCCTCACGCGGACCGCGCGAGGAGAACGGCATCATGTCGTACTTCTTGGTGACGCCGGAGCCGTAGTTGGCGGCCCAGGTCTCCTTGGAGACGGACGCGCCGACCGAGATGACGTGGTCGGCCAGGCCGGGGTCACCGATGGTGTTGACGCCCGGACCGTTGTTGCCGGCCGAGATGATCAGCTGGACGCCGTAGATGTCGATGAGGCGCTTGTAGAGCTCGGCACGCGCGTTGTTGCCGTCGTTGAGGGCCGGCAGGCCGCCGATCGACATGTTGACGACATCGACACCGCGGTTCACGACGAGGTCGATCATGCCCTCGGTGAGCGCGATGTTGGTGCAGCCGCCGGACCAGGTGCAGGCGCGCGAGGAGACGATCTTCGCGCCGGGCGCGGCACCGTTCATCTTGCCGCCGAACAGGCCGTTCGCGGCGGTGATGCCCGCGACGTGTGTGCCGTGCTCGGACTCGATGACACCGATGCTGACGTAGTCGGAGGTGTTCCCGGCCGCGTTGTACACCACGTTCTTGCGGGTCTCGACGACGAACGGGATGCGCTCGACGACATCGGTGCGCGGGTCGTCCGTGCCGAAGTAGGAGACCTGGTGCTTCTCCTTGTACGGATTCAGGACGTCGTCGTCGGAGAAGTCCGCGTTGTTGTTCAGGTCCACCCGGGTGGTGCCGGTGACCGGGTCGTACAGCACGGCCCACACGTCGGTGGTGTCGCCGTCGCGGTTCAGGTCGCCCGCCATGTCGCCGCCCTTGGTGGCGGCCTCGGCGAACAGGCTGATCCTGTACGAGCCCTTGGGCGCGGAGTAGGTGCGGCCCTTGTAGGTGAACGTCGGACCGGACACGGCGTCCGTCATCCGCAGCCAGGTGCCGTCGCCGTCACTGACCGGGTCGGTGGCCGTCACCCAGTCGGTGATCTTGCGCTCGCCGGTGGTGGTCTTCTGGAGGGCCGGGTGAGCGATGTCGACGCCCGCGTCCAGAATGCCGATGGTCACGCCCCGGCCGTCGGCCTTCGGGTGCTGCTTCACGAAGTCGACCGCACCCGTCTCGAACGACGGGTTGTACGGGTTCTTCGCCGGAGTCTTCTTGTCCGGTGCCGGGTAGGTGCCGGTCGACTTCGCCGTGGTCTTGGCGCCGGTCGCCCGGTCGGCCGCGGGAGTCGGGTCGTCCAGCATGATCTCCTGCTTGAGATCGATGCCGTGGACGGAGGTCAGCTTCGACGCCGCCTTGATGGTGGCCTCGGCGGTCGCGGTCGGCACGGTCGCCCGTACGTACCCGAGCTTGTCGTACGCACGCCCCAGCACGGAGCCCTTGACGGCGTCCAGTTGCTTGGTGACCTGCGCGGTCGCACCGGGTGCGGTGGCGACCATCATCGTGATGTTCTTCTCGCCCTTGGCCCGCGCCTTGGCGAGCAGATCGGCGTCGGCCGTGCCGAGCTTGTCCGCCGTGGCGTTGCCGGCGGCGGCCTTGACCGGGGCGGTGGCCGGGTCGTCGGCGGCGAAGACGGGGGCGACACCCGTGGCGGCCAGCGCGGCCACCAGACCGGCTGCGGCGGCGACTCGGGCCACGCGTCTCGCTCCGGGTATGTAACCGGGGGATTCGGAGGTCATCAGCATCCCTGTATGTGAAAGTGAGAGTCCGGAAATCGGTACCGGATGACCGCTCACCCTTTCGTAAAGGACAGGGGTTTGTGGAGAGTTGTGGTGTGAGAGTTGTGAACATGGCGGACTTTCGCCACCGGTACCGAAGCGTCACGCGGGATGAAACGGTCGATAAGCAGCCACCGGGAGCCTCACCGGGGCAGGATCATCACGTACGCGGCCGGTTCACGGGCGGCAGCCGCCATCAGCGCCGTCCGCACCACGGCCGCCTGCTCCTCCAGTGAGACGCGCAGTTTCTTGGGGGAGAGGTGGACGACGGTGATCCCGAGCCGTTCCAGGTGCTCGCGCCGGGCGGCGTACGCGGACCACTCCGCCTCGTGCTCCTTCTGCGGGCGGTCGTCGCCGAGCCGGCTGTACCGCGGCGCCCTGGTGTCCAGCTCCAGGGCGACCGCCTCCCCGGGCCAGTAGGCGTCGGCCCCGCCCAGAGGCGTGCCGCCCGGGAGCCGCAGGTCCACGTTCCACAGCGGTTCCGGGAGGCCGTGCCCCCGCACCAGGTCGTACAGCCGGTCCTCCGCCAGTGCCCGGCCCTCGGCGAGCAGCGAGTCCACCGCGTTCGCCACCTGGGGGCGGCCCAGGGCCTTGACCCGGTTCAGTTCGCCGACCACGACGGCCGGTTCGCAGTGACCGGCGCGGACCGCCTCGGTGAGCAGCCGGCGTACGGCGAAGGCGTCGGCGAGTCCGGCGACGGCATCCGCCAGCGCACGGGCCACCGGGGCCACCGGCAGCCCGTCCAGCAGCTCGGGCTCCGGCAGCTCGGGCGTCCGCACCAGCCGGACGTACCCGGCCGACCGCGGCCGGCGGACCCGGGGCACCAGCACGTCGATGCGGTCCAGGGAGATCGCGGGCGGCGCGGCGGCGAACCCGTACAGCGAGAGCGCGGCCAGTCCGGTGACCATCGCCTCGCCGTACGCGGGGTCGGTGCCACCGGTCCGCGCGGGCCCGGCCCGCCGTCCGGAGGCCGGTGGCCGTCCCGCGTGCAGCAGGGCGGACCGCAGCCGCTCCCGGTCGCTGAGCGGCCCCGGATGCAGCACGTAGACACCGGGCAGCGGCCGCTGCCACGGACCACCGGTCCCGCACTGCCCGGCGGCCTGCGCGGCGGAGATGCCGCGGGCCTTCAACTGGGCTGCGGACAGTACGCGTTGCCGCACATCGGAGGTGACGCGGAAGTGGCAGGGAGGGAGCGGGGCGTTCTGGGTCATGCTCCGGGATATCCCGCTCGCGACAGGGGGCGTAACCCCTGTTACAGGCCCGTCGACATTCCAGGACAACGCCGTCCTAAAGTACAGACGTTCGACAGCCGAAAAGGCCCGGCCCGCCGGGATTGCGAACCGGCCGCAGGGGGCGCGCCCACCCCCGTCGCGCGCCTCCCGCCCACACCCCCGGCCCGTCCGGCGTTCAGGGACCGAACCCCTCGCCGGACGGGCCGGGACCGGCCCACCGCACCGCTGCCGACCCCGGACCGGGCCGTCAGACGGCTGCCGCCGTCGCGTCGCACTCCTGCGCCCGCAGCCCGCGCGCGAGGTCGTCCCGGGCCTCCAGCACCAGCCGCCGCAGCGCCGGTGCCGAGTCCGCGTGCGCCGCCAGCCACGCGTCCGTCGCCGCAAGCGTCGACGGGTCGTCCTGCAGGGCCGGGAACAGGCCCTTCACCACGGCCATCCCGATCTGGATCGACCGCTCTGCCCACACCCGCTCGATCACCTCGAAGTACGTGCCCGAGTACGGCGCGAGCAGCTCCCGCTGCGACGACTGCGCGAAGCCCAGGATGGTGGCCTCCACCAGCGCGTTGGACAGCGCGTCCGACTCCACGACACCCGCCCACGCCTGCGCCTTGACGGCGGCCGACGGCCGCGAGGCCAGGCAGCGCACCTGGTGGCGCTTGCCGGACGCGGTGTCGTCGCGGGCCAGCTCGGCATCGATCACCGACTCGTCGGCGAGCCCGTGCGAGGCCAGCGGGGACAGGAACGCCCACCGGAGCTCCTGGTCGACGTCGAGCCCGTCGATCCGGGCCGTTCCGCCGAGCAGCCCGGACAGCAGCTGGAAGTCCGTGTCCGACGCGGCGACCGCCGCGAAGAACCGGGCCCAGGCCAGCTGGTGCTCACTGCCCGGCGCCGCGAGCCGCAGCTCACGCAGCGCGCCCTCGGCCAGCGCCCGGCCGCCCTCCTCGCGCCACGCGGGCGCCGCGTAATGCACCAGCGCGGTCCGGGCCCAGGCGTGCAGCATCTGCAGGACGCCGATGTCCGTCTCCCGGCCGGAGAAGTCCAGGACCAGCGAGACGAAGTCGCGGGTCGGCATCAGCCCGTCCCGGGTCAGGTTCCACAGCGCGGACCAGCACAGCGCCCGCGCGAGCGGATCCGTGATGTCACCGAGGTGCGCGCGCAGCGTGGTCAGCGACACCTCGTCGAACCGGACCTTGCAGTACGTCAGGTCGTCGTCGTTGACGAGGATCAGCTCGGGCCGCTCGGCCCCGGCCAGCTCCCCGATCACCGTGCGCGGCCCCGCCACGTCGACCTCGGCCCGTGCGTAACGCACCAGGTCGCCGCCGGAGGTGCGCCGGTACAGGCCGACCGCGACCCGGTGCGGGCGCAGCTCCGGGTGCGACTGCGCGGCCTCCTGGAGGACCGCCAGCTCGGTGATCCGGTCCGCGGCGTCGTATGTCACGAGCGGCGTCAGCGAGTTGACGCCCGCGGTCTGCAGCCAGGAGCGCGACCAGCCGGTCATGTCCCGACCGGACGTCTCGGCCAGCACCGACAGCAGATCGCCCAGCTGGGTGTTGCCGTACGCGTGCTTCTTGAAGTAGCGCCGGGCGCCCTCCAGGAACGCGTCCCGTCCCACGTACGCCACCAGCTGCTTGAGCACCGAGGCGCCCTTGGCGTAGGTGATGCCGTCGAAGTTGAGCTTGGCGTCCTCCAGGTCACGGATGTCGGCCGTGATCGGGTGCGTGGACGGCAGCTGGTCGGCGCGGTAGGCCCAGGACTTGCGGTTGTTGGCGAAGGTGATCCAGCCGTCCTCGAAACGGGTCGACTCCACCATGGCGAAGACGCCCATGAAGTCGGCGAACGACTCCTTGAGCCACAGGTCGTCCCACCACTGCATGGTGACGAGGTCGCCGAACCACATGTGCGCCATCTCGTGCAGGATGACGTTGGCCCGGCTCTCGTACGCCGCCTGCGTCACCTTCCCGCGGAAGATGTACTCCTCACGGAACGTGACACAGCCCGGGTTCTCCATCGCGCCGAGGTTGTACTCGGGCACGAACGCCTGGTCGTACTTCCCGAACGGGTACGGGTAGTCGAAGTTGTCGTGGAAGAAGTCCAGGCCCTGCTTGGTGATCAGGAAGACGTCGTCGGCGTCGAAATGCCGGGCGAGCCCCTTGCGGCACAGCGCGCCGAGCGGGATCTCCAGCTCCGTGCCGTCGTCGAAGGTACGGGTGTAGGAGTCGGTCACGTAGTGGTACGGACCGGCCACGACCGCCGTGATGTACGTGGAGATCGGCTTCGTCTCGGCGAACCGCCACACCCCGCCGTCACGGGACTCCTCGGCCCCGTTGCTCCAGACCGTCCACGCCTCGGGCGCCGTCACCCGGAAGCGGAAGGGGGCCTTCAGATCGGGCTGCTCGAAGTTGGCGAAGACGCGCCTGGAGTCCGCCGGCTCGTACTGCGTGTAGAGGTAGACCTCGCCGTCCTCGGGGTCGACGAACCGGTGCATTCCCTCGCCGGTCCGGCTGTACGCGCACTGCGCGTCGACCACCAGGACGTGGCTGCCCTCCGGCAGGTCCGACAGCGCCACCCGGGTCCCGTCGAAGACGGCCGCCGGGTCCAGCGCCGTGCCGTTCAGCGTCACCGCGTTCACGGCAGGTGCGATCAGATCGGCGAAGGTCGACGCACCGGCGCGTGCCGTGCGGAACCGGATCGTGGTCACCGAGCGGAACGTCCGCGGACCGGAGCCCCGCTCGCCGTCCCCGTCGGGCTCGCCGATGGCGGACCGGACGTCCAGCTCGACGTCGTAACCGTCGACGGTCAGCAGCTCGGCCCGCTCGCGGGCCTCGTCGCGGGACAGGTTTTCACCGGGCACGAGCACACTCCTTTGTGTCACGTTCGAATACTTTGATCCTCCCATGCCGCCTCCCGGCCGGGCATGCGGGAATGGCCGGAGCGTCCGTCGGTGTTCTCGCGCAGAGATCTCGCGCACAGATGGAGATCGGTCCGGTTGAGGAGAGACATGTCTGACAACAGCACGGCAGCCCGCAAGATCCCCGCCGATTTCTGGTTCGACCCGCTCTGTCCCTGGGCCTGGATGACCTCCCGCTGGATGCTGGAGGTCGAGAAGGTCCGCGATGTCGAGATCCGCTGGCACGTGATGAGCCTGGCCGTACTCAACGAGGACCGGCTGGACGAGCTGCCCGAGGAGTACCGCGACATGCTGGAGAACCAGGCCTGGGGCCCGGTCCGCGTGGTGATCGCCGCCCAGCAGAAGCACGGCGACGACATCGTCGGCCCCCTTTACACGGCGCTCGGCACCCGCTTCCACAACGAGGGCGAGGGCCCCACCCGTGAGGCGATCGTGGGCGCGCTGAAGGACGTCGGCCTGCCGGCCGAGCTCGTGGAGTACGCGGACTCCGACGCGTACGACACCGAGCTGCGCGCCTCCCACAAGGACGGCATCGACAAGGTCGGCCAGGACGTCGGTACCCCGGTCATCGCCGTGCCCGGCGCGGACGGCGAGCAGATCGCCTTCTTCGGCCCGGTCGTCACCCCCGCCCCGAAGGGCGAGGAGGCGGCGAAGCTGTGGGACGGCACGCTGCTGGTCGCGTCGGTCCCCGGCTTCTACGAGATCAAGCGGACCCGGACGGCCGGGCCCGACTTCTCCTGACCGCGAGGGTGCGGGCCCCGTGCGTCACGGGGCCCGCACCCGGCTGTCTCACGCGTACAGCGCGTCCAGCTTCGGCAGCCGCCGCGCCATTTCCTCCTCGTCGTCGAAGTCGAAGTCCCACGCGGGGTCCAGAGCGGGGAAGTCGACCGTGAACGAGCCTCGGGGCAACTGCTCGCCCGTCACCCGGCGGTACGCGGCCCACACCACCCCGAGCATCCGCTCGCACTCCAGCTCCTCGTAGTCGGCCGCGACCTCCTTGACCGACGGCAGCTCCGCCAGCGTGTCCGGGTCCCCGATCACCCGCTCGAACACGTCACGGCCCTGTCCGATGAGCCAGCCCCGGAAGTAGTCGAACCCGTCGTCCGAGCAGCCGCCGTTTATCGTGTACGCGGCGGCCCAGAGCGGCGCCCGGTAGGAAGCCGCCATCAGGTCCCACAGCAACTGCTGCGCCACGACGATGTCGTGGGCCGGCCGCTCGGTGAGCAGGTCCGAGATCCGGTCGGCCACGTCCTCCACGTCCGCCGGGTCCGTGACCAGGGCCCGGGCGTCGTCGATCAGCTTCCAGAAGTCCTTGGTGTCCATACGGTGCAGCATGCAGCAAAGGTCTGACATTGATACTCGTAGCGGGTTCCGGTGGTCGTGGCTCAGGGTCTGACTGACGCCCTGCTGGGCTGTCCTGCAGTTGTTCTGTCCGGCTGCCGGGACCCGTTCAACGGGCCGCGGACCGCCGGTCCGGGAGCTTTCTCACGCTCCCGGACCCGCGGTCCCGGACCTTCGCTCCCGGACCTTCGCTCCCGGACCTTCGCTCCTGTACGGCTCAGGCGTAGAAGTCCCGCTGCCACCGGTGCTTGGCCAGCACGCCGAGCTGGTCCGCGGTGAGCGGACGCCCGTCGCTCAGCGCGGTGTTGCGCTCCACGTTGCGCACGCTGCGCATGCCGGGGATGACGGTGGAGACCGCGGGCGAACTCAGCACGAACCGCAGCGCGTGCTCCGCGACGGCGTCCTGCTCGATGCCCAGGTCCGCGACGATCGCCGCCACCCGCTGTTCGACCTGGGCCGGACGGTCGTCGCGGAAGTAGCGGTTGCGCCAGTCGCCCTCCGGGAACGTCGTGCCGGCGGTGATCCGGCCGGTCAGCCCGCCCTCGTCCAGGGCGACCCGGACGATGACCCCGACACCGTGCTCCTCGCAGGCCGGCAGCAGTTCGTCGGCCGGTGACTGGTCGAACACGTTGTAGATGACCTGGACGCTGTCCACCGCACCGCTGCGGACCAGTGCGAGCGCGCTCTCGGGCCGGTGGTCGTTGACGGAGACCCCGAACAGACGGATCTTGCCCTCCCGCTTCAGCTCGGCGACCGTCTCCAGCCAGTCCCCCCGCCCCACCCACTCGTCGTGCCAGACGTGGAACTGCAACACGTCGAAGTGGTCCAGCCCGGACGCGGACAGACTGGTCTCCAGGCTGGTACGGATGTGCTCGCCCGGGAACACCTCCGCCGGGTCGGTGCCGTCCGCCGGCGGCCACACCCCGTTCTTCGGCGGCACCTTGGTCGCGACCAGTACGTCGTCACCGGTCCGCTCCCGCACGACCTGCCCGACGATGCGCTCGCTCTCGCCGTAGCCGCGCGCCGTGTCGATGAAGTTCACGCCGAGGTCGACGGCCCGGTTGAGCGCGCGAACGGATTCGTCCTCCCTCGCACCCACCCAGCTGGACTCACCGATGCCCCACGCGCCGTAACCGATCTCGGACACCGACAGCCCACTGCGTCCCAGCTCGCGATAGCGCACAACCATCCTCCACGTCATCGTTACCGGACCGGCCGGGGCCGAGGTCCCGTACCGGCAAATGGCTTCGACGATAGGCGACTTGCGCGCTGCGGTCAGGTGGGTTTCGGTGCGTTGACGGAGAGGGGCGGGGGCGGGGGAGCGGCAGGGGCTTCTACGGGCCGACCAGGCTGTGGACCGTGACCGGGTCGCCGACGTTCACCACGCCGTCGCAGACCACCGCGTTCTTCACGCCGAAGCTGACCCGGTTCCCGTACTCCGCCTCGCGCCGGTACGTCGCCAGGGTCCTGACCGGTTCCGGGCCCTTGCGGCGGCCGGTGCTCTGGTCGACGAGCGGGACGCTGCACCGCGTCGCCCGTACCGAGTGGGCGAGTTCGACGGAGCCCATGGTCATCCGCCGCACCCGGTCCTCGAAGTGCGGTTCGTCCTTGCCGGTCAGGACGATGTTGGGGCGGAAGCGGTCCATCGGGACGGCGTCGGAGTCGCCTCGTGCCGCGATCCGGGCGTTGAGGTCGTCCAGGGAGGCCGTCGAGGTGACCAGCACCGCGTGCGCGTCGGCGAAGTTGACCTTGCCGGGGGTGTCGCCCCAGCCGTCCCGGTCGAAGCCGGGGGCCGCCCGCACCAGGCGGGACTTGGCCCCGAGTACGTCGGAGAACCATTCCGCGACCGTTTCCCCCTGGTCGACGGCCGCGCCGAGTGGGCGGTCGAACATGCTGACTTCGCGGCGCGGGCCGTCCCGGTCGACGTCCAGACGCAGGGGCTCCACGCCCTCTGCGGAGAGTGCCAGCACCGCGCCTGAGCGCAGGACGTCGACCCTGATCGCGGCCATCGCGGGGTGCGTGCGCTGACTGCGGAAGGCGCCGTCCGCCGCGTCCACCACCATGAACGTCCGGTCGTGCTCAAGGCCGGTACCGATGACCTGCGCCGAGCCGACCGAAGTTCCCGCGCAGCCCTTGACCGGGTAGTACACCAGCTCTCGCACGGTGATCGTCATGATGTCCTCTCCGGGGGAAATGCTGATGCCGCCATCATCCCATTCGCCTCACATGGGGTAAGTTCCTTTTAGGAACTTAATCGGTGCCGAGAGGGGATCATGCCATGACGCAGGCGCGGTGGGCCGAGGTCGACGACTACTTCAACGCTCTGCTGGTGGGCTCGGACGAGGCCCTGGACGCGGCCGTGGAGGCCAGCGAGAAGGCCGGGCTGCCGGCGATCCAGGTCGCAGCCAACCAGGGGAAGCTGCTGAACCTGCTGGCCCGGCTCCAGGGGGCGCGGACCGTCCTGGAGATCGGGACCCTGGGCGGGTACAGCACCATCTGGCTGGCCCGCGCGCTGCCCGAGGGCGGCAGGCTCGTCACGCTCGAAGCCGATCCGGAGTGCGCCGAGGTGGCGCGCCGGAACATCGAACGCGCCGGCCTGGCGGATGTCGTGGAGATCCGGGTCGGCCTGGCCCTCGACACGCTGCCGGAGCTCGCGGAGCAGGGATACGGGCCGTTCGACGTCGTGTTCATCGACGCCGACAAGCCGAGCAACCCCGACTACCTGGCCTGGTCGCTGAAGCTGACCCGGCCCGGGAGCCTGATCGTCGCCGACAACGTCGTGCGCGACGGAGAGGTGGTCGACGCCACGAGCGAGGACCCGAAGGTGCGGGGAGTGCGCCGGTTCACCGAACTCGTCGCGGCCGAGCCGACCTTGACCGCGACCGCTCTGCAGACGGTCGGCAGCAAGGGGTACGACGGGCTGATGGCGATCCTCGTCACCGGCTAGCCGCCGAGGCCGCGGCGGTCGCCAAAACCGCGGCGGTCGCCGAAACCTGCCCGGCCCTGTCGCGCCGGCCCTGTCGCACTGGCCCCGGCATACTGGCCCCGGCACACCGGCCCTGTCGCGCCGGCCATGTCACGCCGGACCTGAAGAGGGGTCCTCGCCCGTCATGTCCGGGCGAGGACCCCTCGTTCATCCGCCTGCCCGGTGAAGGTTGAGAAGACGATCACGAGGCAGGACGATCAGGGTGCCCCTCGCTCAGGGGGCGAGCAGCAGTACGTCCGCGCGCTCCTTGGCGGCCGCGTACCGCTTCGCCACGTCCTGCCAGTTGACGACGCGCCACATCGCCTCGATGAAGTCGACCTTCTGGTTCTTGTACTGCAGGTAGAAGGCGTGCTCCCAGGCGTCGAAGACGAGGACCGGGACCGAGCCCTGGCCCACGTTGCCCTGGTGGTCGTAGACCTGCTCGACGATCAGCTTGCCGCTGACCGGCTCGTACGCGAGGACGCCCCAGCCGGAGCCCTGTGTGGTGGCCGCGGCCTTCGTCAGCTGGGACTTGAAGCCCGCGAAGGAGCCGAAGGAGTCGGTGATCGCGTCCGCGAGGTCGCCGACGCCGTCCGCGGCGAGGGGCTCGCCGCCGCCGTCGCCGGTCATGTTGTGCCAGTAGATCGAGTGCAGGATGTGGCCGGAGAGGTGGAACGCGAGGTTCTTCTGGAGCCCGTTGATCGCTCCCCAGGCCTCCTTGTCGCGGGCCTCCTCCAACTGCTCCAGGGTGTCGTTCGCGCCCTTGACGTACGCGGCGTGGTGCTTGTCGTGGTGGAGCTCGACGATCTGCGGATTGATGACCGGTTCGAGCGCCGCGTAGTCGTACGGGAGTTCCGGGAGCGTGTACGTGGCCATGGTTCGAACCCTCCAACTGCCGTCCTGTTGTTATTGCAATCTATATGCAAGAGCAGGCTAACAGCAGTAAGCGCTGAGGGGGGATCAGCCCTTCGGCGTAGGACTCCGGCCGGGCAGGCGGTCACGGGGGAGCCTCGCGACCGCCCTTCCGGCTTTCCGGGCGCACGAGAACGCCGGGCGGGCCGGAGTGGTCCGGCCCGCCCGGCGTACCGGGAGCGGGTGGCTAGGAGGGCGCCCGGGCGCTCCCCGCGTCCGTCGTCCCTGTTTCTCCGGAGCGCCGCTGCCGTACGACGCCGATGGCGATCAGGACCGCCGTGAGCGCGCCCGTCGCCAGCAGCTGGTCGCGGGTGTCGGGCTGGCGGAGCATCAGGAAGAAGATGGCGGCCATGGCGAGGAGGGCCGCCACCGTCAGGGCCGGGAACAGCCACATCCGGACCACCAGCTTCTGCGGCTCCTCGCGCTCCAGCCGGCCGCGCAGGATCAGCTGGGAGACGGCGATGAAGATCCAGACGACCAGGATCACCGCGCCGGTCATGTTGAGCAGCCAGGGGAACACGTCGTCCGGGCGCCAGTAGCTCAGCAGCACGCACAGGAAGCCGAACGCGGACGAGGCCAGGACCGCGCCGCGCGGCACGCCGGACGAGACCCTGCCGAGCCGCTTCGGGCCCTGGCCGCGGGCGACCAGGGAGCAGGCCATGCGCGAGGCGCCGTAGACGTTGGCGTTCATCGCCGAGAGCAGGGCCACCAGGATGACCACGTTCATGATCTCGGCGGCGCCGCTGATGCCTAGGTGGTCCAGGGCCGCGTAGAAGGGACCGACCTCCACGACCTTCGGGTCGTCCCACGGGACGAGCGTGACGATGACCGCCATCGAGCCCACGTAGAAGAGCGCGATCCGCCACATCGCCGTCCGCACGGCCTTCGCGACACCCCGCACCGGGTCCTCGGACTCGGCCGCGGCGATGGTGACGGTCTCCAGGCCGCCGTACGCGAAGACGGAGGCGAGCAGTCCGATGACCAGCCCCTCGGAGCCGTTCGGCATGAAGCCGCCCCCGCCGTCGAGGTTGGCGGTGCCGGGGGCGTCCGTGTCCGGGAGCACTCCCAGGATCGCCAGCACGCCCAGCACCAGGAACAGTGTGATCGCGACGACCTTGAGCGCGGCGAACCAGAACTCGAACTCGCCGAACTTCGTCACCGAGGCCAGGTTCGTCCCCAGGAACACCACCATGAACAGCGCCACCCAGGCCCACTCCGGAGTCCCGGGCAGCCAGCCGGTGACGATCTTCGCCGCACCGATCCCCTCGAGGCCGACGGCGACGCAGAGCAGCACCCAGAACGCCCAGCCCGCCGTGAACCCCGCCCATGGGCCTATCGCCCGCTCGGCGTGCACGGAGAAGGAACCGGATGCCGGATTGGCCGCCGACATCTCGCCGAGCATCCGCATCACGAGCATGACCAGCAGCCCGGAGACGGCGTACGCGATGACGACCGAGGGGCCGGCCGCGGCGATACCCGCGCCGGAGCCGACGAACAGTCCGGCGCCGATGACACCGCCGAGGGCGATCATCGACAGATGGCGCTGTTTGAGTCCGTGGGTGAGGGCCGAATCGGTCCCGTTGTCGGAGGTGGCGGCCGGGGTGCCGGTGGGGGGAGGCACGGAGGTCCGAGGCATGGACGAGCTCTGTTCGTTCGGTGACTGGGGGATGTGTACCAGTCTGAACACGCACATCGCTCAGACGGAACGGATGTCCGTTATACGGTCACCATGCTCACACGAGGCGCACACACCACCGCGTGGAGCGGGTCTCTCGCGCGGATCGGCCTTTTAGAGGGAATCGACAGTCGAATCCCGGCGCCCTACTCGGTCCGCGGGTGGCTGATCCCCTCTCACCTCAGTGACGAGTGTCACGCCCGAGGATGATTGCGTGCCGTTCCTTGTATGAATCCCACCAATCCCTCAACCGCCGCTTTGTGGGCCGCTGACGGTGATCGAGCATTGCTCCGTCGGCTAACGTCAGGCTCAGCCCTGTCCCCACCCTGCCCTCACCTCGCGGAGTCCCGATGAGCACTGCTGCCGCCGCCCCCGTCCGTACCGGAGCGGTCCTCGCCGACCTGCTGCCCGCCGCCCGGCACCGCTACGCGGTGGACACCGCCCTGGTGCTCGGCGGCGCCGCGCTCACCGGCATAGCCGCCCAGATCGCCGTGCCGGTCCCCGGCTCCCCGGTCCCGGTCACCGGCCAGACCTTCGCCGCGCTCCTCGTCGGCACCGCGCTCGGCGCCCGCCGCGGCTTCCTCGCCCTCGCCGTGTACGCGCTCGTCGGCATGGCGGGCATGCCGTGGTTCTCGGCCGGCAGCTCCGGCGCGGGCGGTGCCTCGTTCGGCTATGTGCTCGGCATGCTGCTCGCCGCCACCGTGGTCGGCGGCCTCGCCCGCCGCGGCGGCGACCGCTCCGTGCTGCGTACGGCGGGCACCATGGTGCTCGGCTCGGCGATCATCTACGCGGTCGGCGTGCCCTACCTGGCGCTGTCCACCGGCATGTCGGCGAGCGCCGCGATCGCGGCCGGCCTGACGCCGTTCCTGCTCGGCGACGCGCTCAAGGCTGCGCTCGCCATGGGCGCGCTGCCCGCGTCCTGGAGGCTCGTCGGCCGTCGCGGCTGATGCCGTAACGCCCTTCGAAGAGGCTCGCCGGGTCGCAGTGCGACACCAGACCGGCGAGCCTCTTCGTGTGTCCGCGCGTCGGGGAAGCCCTCGGTGCGGTCCCGCCGCCTGAGGAGAAGTCCGGTGAACGGTGCACGGCGAGCGATCCGCACGCGAGCGGTACGACGGCCCCGGTCAGGCGGGGGACATCAACTGTCGACGGTCCCGGCCGGGACGTCGCCGCGGCGCCGGCGCGCCTCGCGCACCAGCGAGACGGCCACCACCAGGACCGCGACCAGCAGCGAGAGCAGCACCTGCTCGCGTCCCGCGTCGTCGGTCAGCATGTAGACCAGTACGAACGAGATCATCGCGATGGTCGCCCAGGTCAGATACGGGAAGAGCCACATCCGAACGACCAGCTTCTCGGGCGACTCGCGCAGGATGATGGCGCGCATCCGCAGCTGGGTGAAGCAGATGACCAGCCAGACGAACAGGGCGACCGCGCCGGAGGAGTTCAGCAGGAACGCGAAGACGGTGTCCGGCCACTGGTAGTTGAAGAAGACGGCGACGAAGCCGAAGACGACCGAGGAGAGGATGGCCGCCTGCGGCACGCCCCGCTTGTTGGTCCGGGCGAACGCCTTCGGGGCGTCACCGCGGTGGCCGAGCGAGAAGGCCATCCGGGAGGCCGTGTAGAGGCCGGAGTTGAGGCAGGACAGGACGGCCGTCAGCACGATGACGTCCATCACCTGACCGGCGTGCGGGATGCCGATCGAGTCGAGCGCGGCGACGTAGCTGCCCTTTTCGAGGATCGACGGGTCGTTCCACGGGAGCAGGGTCAGCACGACGAGGATCGAGCCCAGGTAGAAGACGGCGATCCGCCAGATCACGCTGTTGGTGGCCTTCTGGACGGCGCGCTGCGGATTCTCCGACTCGCCGGCCGCCAGCGTCACGATCTCGCTGCCCATGAAGGAGAAGACCACCATCAGCACCCCGGTGAGGATGGCGCCCGGCCCCTTGGGGAAGAAGCCGCCGGTGTCGGTGAGATGGGCCAGCCCCGAACCGGCGTTGTCCGAACCGGGCAGCACGCCGAAGACGGCGAGCAGACCGATGAGCACGAAGGCGCCGATCGCGACCACCTTGATCCCGGCGAACCAGAACTCGAACTCGCCGTACGAGCCGACAGAGACCAGGTTCGTCGCGGTCAGCACCAGCATCACGATCAGCGCCCAAGCCCACTGCGGGACGCCCGGCACCCAGTTCTCCAGGATCTTGGCACCCGCCGTGGCCTCGACGGCGAGCACCACGACCCAGAAGAACCAGTAGAGCCAGCCGATCGAGAATCCGGCCCAGCGGCCCAGCGCCTGGTCGGCGTAGGCGGAGAAGGAACCCGACGCCGGACGCGCGGCCGCCATCTCACCGAGCATCCGCATCACGAAGACGACCATCAGGCCGACCAGCGCGTACGACAGCAGGATGGCGGGTCCGGCGGCCGCGATGCCCGCGCTCGAACCCACGAAGAGGCCCGCTCCGATCACGCCGCCGATCGCGATCATCGAGAGGTGACGGTTCTTGAGACCGGCCTGGAGCCCCTCCTCGGGCCCTGTCCGGTCCGAACGGTCCGGTCCCTCGGGCGGCCGGCCCGGTCCGGCCAGAGTCGTCTGCGACGTCATGGACTGAATCCTCACGTTGTCGGTCACTCGGTTGCGTGTCCCGCCGCCGCACGGTGGTGAGCGGCGAGCGTTGTATTGAAGCCCGGCCGGCCCTGAAAGCGGAACCCCTACCTCCGCATCGTTGACAAGATCATCGCCTCAGCGGCTTCGCGCACACAGACTCCGCACACCAGGGCCACACCGCACCCCGTCGTCGGCTACCCGGCGAAGCTCGTGCCACACTCCTCCCATGCGCGTGTACCTCGGCTCCGACCATGCCGGTTACGAACTCAAGAACCACCTCGTCGAGTGGCTCAAGGCCCAAGGCCACGAGGCCGTCGACTGTGGTCCCCACATCTATGACGCCCAGGACGACTATCCGCCGTTCTGCCTGCGCGCCGCCGAGAAGACGGCCGCCGACCCGGACAGCCTCGGCATCGTCATCGGCGGCTCCGGCAACGGCGAGCAGATGGCCGCGAACAAGGTCAAGGGCGTCCGCGCCGCACTCGCCTGGAGCGAGCAGACCGCCGCGCTGGGCCGCGAGCACAACGACGCCAACGTGATCTCCATCGGCGGCCGGATGCACACGGAGGAGGAGTGCACGAAGTTCGTCGAGATCTTCCTCACCACCCCGTACTCCGGCGAGGAGCGGCACTCCCGCCGCATCGCGATGCTCACGGCGTACGAGAACACCGGCGAGCTCCCCCCGGTCCCGGCCCACCACCCGCAGCAGGGCTGACCGCCTCACTTCCCGCTGTGCCGCCGGCGCCCCCGGCGGCACAGCCATGTCCGCGCCACCGCCTTACCCAGGAGAGCCGCCGCCGTGCCCGAGGGACACACGATCCACCGCCTCGCGGCGGACCACCGGGACAGGTTCGCCGGCCGGCCGGTGCGGGTGAGCAGCCCGCAGGGCAAGTTCTCCGACAGTGCCGTCCTGCTCGACGGCCGGGTGCTCGACGCGGTGGACGCGCACGGCAAGCACCTCTTCCTCGGCTTCGAGGGGACCGGCTGGGTCCATGTCCACCTCGGCCTGTTCGGCAAGCTGGGATTCGGTACGGCCCCGGCCCCGCCGCCCACCGACACGGTCCGGCTGCGCCTGCTGACCGACGAGCACCACGCGGATCTGCGCGGCCCCACCACCTGCGCACTGATCACCGACGCCGAGAAGCAGGCGATACACGACCGGCTGGGCCCCGACCCGCTGCGCTCCGACGAGGACGGCGAGCGCGCGTGGCTGCGGATCTCCCGGAGCCGGATCACCGTCGCCGCCCTGCTGATGGACCAGAGGGTCGTCGCGGGCGTGGGCAACGTGTACCGCGCGGAGGTGCTGTTCCGGCACGGCATCGACCCGTACCGGCCCGGCAGGGACCTCACACGCCGCGAGTGGGACGCGATCTGGGCGGACCTGGGCGAGCTGATGCGCGAGGGCGTACGCAACAACCGCATCGACACGGTCCGCCCCGCGCACCTGCCCGAGGCGATGGGCCGCCCGCCGCGGGTGGACGACCACGGCGGCGAGGTGTACGTCTACCGGCGCGCCCGGCAGGCGTGCCACATCTGCGGCACGGAGATCCGCACGGCGGACCTGGCCTCCCGCAACCTGTTCTGGTGCCCGGGATGCCAGTCCCACTGACCGCACCCGCGTCCTCATGCGCCGGACGGGCTCCCGGTGTCCTCGAGCGCCGGACAGGGCTCTCTGTGTCCTCAAGCGCCGGACGGGCCGCTGACGTCCTCAAGGCGCCGGACGGGCTTGATTTCCAGCCAGTCCGGCGCTGAGGACGAAACCGACCGCGGGAAGCCCCGGAACCTCAGAACCCCCGCGGCAGCCACGGCGCCACGTCCGACAGGAACGCCGACGACACCTCCGCCACCGCCCCCGCCCGAAGCTCCCGCACCCGCCCGGCCAGGGCCAGCGCGCCCATCGACTCGCCGCCCAGATACGCGGACCCCAGCTCCCGCACCGACAGCGCCAGATCTGCCGCCTCCTCGGTGCGCTTGCACGACGCACCGCCCTTCGCGTCGGCCGTCAGCCGCCAACGCCCCTCGTTCCAGGGGCAGAACGCGTCCTCGATCTCGAACACCACATCCATCGGCGCCCGGTAGCTCCGCGCCTCCAGTGCCGCGCCCACGTCAACCAGCCGCACATGGAGCGAGTCCCGGATCCGGATCTCGCAGCGCCGTACGTCCGATACCAGATGCAGCACCGCGTCGTCCGCCGGCCGGTTGCGTGCCTCGACCGTCGACGTCAGGTCGATCGCGAAGAGGAACCGCCACAGCGCCGCGTACCCCGCGGGATCCAGCGCCGCCAGATCGCCCACCACGATCCGGCCCTTGGGGCCCGACGCCTCCCATTCCGGTTTGATGTGGTACGTCGTGTAGCCCACCACCTCCCCGTCCCGCTCGGCCAGCAGGCACTGCAACGCCGAACCGCCCTGCCGTGAACTCACCGGATCGACGAGCGACTTGCGCTCCCAGCCCGGACCGTGGGCCGGAGTGCCGGGCCGGCCCGGCACCAGACGCGCGTACACGCTCTCGCACGCCGCGACCGCCTCGTCCTTCTTCGCGTACCGCAGCCGGACCTCGTCCGTACCCTCCGGAACGTTCAGCCGCACCCGGTCCGTGTCGATCGTCAGGGACATCTGGCGGCTCGCCGCCCCGTACCCGTAGCGGCCGTAGATCGCCGGCTCCGACGCCGTGAGCACGGCGATCGGCTCACCCAGCGCCCGAACGTCGTCGAGCTGGCGGCGCATCATCGAGGTCAGCAGCCCACGCCTGCGGTGCGTGGCGGCGACACTCACCATCGTCACACCCGCGGCCGGCACCAGGGCCCCGCCCGGCACGGCCAGCCGGAAGCTGAAAGCCCCTGACGTGGCCACCACATCCGTGCCGTCCCAAACCCCCAACGACCGCTCGTGCTCGGTCAGCGACTCCACCAGCTCGCGCTCCTCGGGAGCCTCGGCCACCCCTCCGAAGGCGAGCTCCAGGCACTCGAACCATTCGTTCCATTCGGACGGCTGCAATACGCGGAGCTCTGTAGTCATATGCCATTCCTACCAGGGGCGACGGCGGCCGAGCGACCCGTTTTCGAACGCATTGTCACAGGGGTCCCCCTGCACCGAAGGCCGTCGGGTGGATAAGGTCCCCGCAATGGCCCGACGCGCAGGAGCAGAGACATACCCGGCCCGATTGAGGAAATCGGCACACCGGGTACGCAGCACGCTGCGCAGATCCGGAGTCGACTACTTCCGCGGTGACGGCTCCGACTGGATCGCCCTGGCCGCCCTGCTGATGGTCATCCCGGCCATCACCTGCGGCACTCTCCTCAACCCCGTGTGGTGCTCACCGGCCGCACTCGTCCTGCCGATCGTCGCGGGCGGCCTGCTGCTGCGGCCCGCCAGCCTGCTCGGCCTGTACGCGGCCGCCGCCACGGCCCTGATCGTCGAGTCCATCTGGCTCGGCCCGTTCAAGGACGGCACGGTCGGGGTCACCCCCGGAACCGTGCTGACGGTCGCGGCCTGCGGCTTCTTCGGGCTGGTGCTCGCCCAGTTCCGGGCCAGGGTCGGCGTGCCGTGGCGACGCGGCGGCACGATGCTCTTCGACCTGCGCGAACGCATCCGGGTCCAGAGTGCGCTGCCCCGGCTCCCGCAGGGCTGGCACCGGGAGATGTCGCTGCGCCCGGCGGGCGGGCAGTCCTTCTCCGGCGACTTCGTCGTCGCGGCCCGCACCAACGGCGGCCGCACCCTGGAGGCCGTGCTCACCGATGTGTCGGGCAAGGGCATGGACGCGGGCTCCCGTGCCCTGCTGCTGTCCGGCGCCTTCGGCGGGCTCCTCGGATCGCTGCCGCCGCACGGCTTCCTGCCCGCCGCCAACGGCTATCTGCTGCGGCAGGACTGGGACGAGGGCTTCGCCACCTCGATCCATCTGGTCCTGGACCTCGAATCGGGCGACTACGAAATCCTCTCGGCAGGCCATCCCCCCGCCCTCCAGCTCCACGCCGGCAGCGGCCGGTGGGAGGAGAAGGCCGCGGGGGGTCCCCTGCTCGGGGTGTACGACGGGGCGCAGTTCGACGCCGTGAAGGGCTCGCTGGCCCCCGGGGACGTGCTGATGCTGTTCACCGACGGACTGGTGGAGACGTCCGACCGGGACATGGCGGAGGGCATCGACCGGCTGACCGGCGAGGCCGACCGCTATGTCTCGACGGGCTTCGAGGGCGCGGCCTGGCACCTCATCGAGGCGTGCGCCAAGGACGTCAACGACGACCGGGCACTGCTGCTGTTGTCACGCAAATCCTGAACCGTACGCAACCGGTTCGAATCGGGCGTGCGTCAACGGGGTTCGGTCCGTCACCGGATCGGGGTGAGTGCGGCATCGCGTCCGCCCGGAAGGATTTGGGCCAGCCAGTGCGAGCGTCCGGCCACCAGCGGTGCCAGGACCGCGAGGACGAGGACGTATCCGGCGATGAACGGTGCCAGCCGCTCGTCCAGTCCCGCGCCCGCCGCCATCGTGGCGAGGATGAGCGCGAACTCGCCGCGTGCCACCAGGGTGGTGGAGATGTTCGCCGTGGCCTGCGGGCCGAACCCGTACAGCTTGGCCGTGGCGACTCCCGCGAGGACGTTCATGGCGAGGGTCAGCGCGACGGCGGCCAGTACCGCCCACAGCACGATCGGCAGATCGCCGGGGTCGATGGAGAGGCCGAAGGCGAAGAAGAAGATCGCGCCGAAGGCGTCGCGCAGCGGATGGACCAGCTTCAGGATGCGTGTCCCCGAGGTGGTGCTGCCGAGCATCAGGCCCACCATGAAGGCGCCGATGGCGTCCGCGACCCCGAACCACTCCGAGATGCCGGCCACCAGGACCGCGGCACCGAGGAAGGAGATGACGAGCAGTTCGTCGTCCCGGGTGTTGATCAGCTTGCTGATGAGTTTGGTGCCGAACCGGGCGACCAGGGCGAGCACCAGCAGGAATCCGAAGGCCTTGCCGCCGTCGACCGCCGCCGCGGCGAGGCTGTCGGCGCCCGAGAGGATGGGCTGGAGGGCTGCCAGGTACAGCGCGAGGAACACGTCCTCGACGACGATGATGCCGAGGATCGGCTTGGTCTCCGGATTGCCGATCCGGCCCAGGTCGACCAGGACCTTGGTGACGATGGCCGACGACGAGATGCCGAGCACCCCGGCGAGCACCAGTGCCTCCGACGTGCCCCAGCCCAGCGCGAAACCGAAGCCGAGTCCGGCGCCGACGTTCAGAGCGAGATAGGCGCCCACGGCGAGCGCCATCTTGCGCCCGCCCGCCTTGAGGTCGTCGAGGTGGAACTCCAGGCCGAGGTAAAAGAGCAGCAGCACCAGGCCGAGCGCGGAGAGCATCTCCAGGTCGTGCGGGTCGGCGACGAGGACGATGCCGGGGGTGTGCGGGCCGAGCAGGATTCCGGCCAGGATGAACAGGGGGATGGTCGGCAGTCCGATGCGGCTGCCGACGCGGGCGAGAACGGCGGCGGCGAGGAATGCGCCGCCCATGGCGATGAGCGTGTCTGCGTGTCCGATGAGCCCGGTCCTTCTTTAGGTCAAGAACGCGTCAAGAATTAGTCAGTAATTAGTTTACCGAATGATTGACGTTGCAAGCATTTCGCCTGCGCCGGGCGCCCTCGCCACCACCGCCGAGATCCCCAACTGTGCCGGTCCGTCCGTAGAGTCGGGCCATGACAGCACCCCGCGCACAGCTGACCCTGGCCGAAGTCGAGCGCATCGCCCGCGAGGCCCACGCCGGTCAGCGGGACAAGGCGGGCCGGCCGTACACCGAACATCTCGCGGCCGTCGCCGAGGGCGTGCGCGCCCGGGGCGGCAGCGACGAGCAGATCGCCGCCGCCTGGCTGCACGACGCGGTCGAGGACGACGCGCTGTCGGCGCGATGGCTGGCCGGGGCCGCGCTGCCGCAGCAGGTCAAGGACATGGTCCTCGCGGTCACCAAGCGGGACGGTGAGGACCTGCCGACGTACACACGCCGCATCCTTGCGACCCCGGGCGCGCTGCTGATCAAGGAGTCCGATCTCGCGCACAACGCCGACCCGGCCCGCCTCGCGGCGCTGGACCCGGCGACCCGTACCCGGCTGGCCGAGAAGTATGCGCAGGTACGGAGCCTGCTCGGGCTCACCGCACCGAAATCGCCCACCGAACAGCGGGATTGAGCCAACACGGCGAGGCCCCGCCCATCCGGACGGGGCCTCGCCGCATCTCAGATCCTTGCGGAGTCCCGCCGGAACGCCCAGTTCATGTCCGGCTCGGTCACGCACCGCAGGGCCCGCCGCACCGGCGGCGTGCACAGCAGCGTCACGCCGGCCGTGGCGACCAGGGTGACGAGCACCAGACCGGTCGGCGAGACCAGCCACTCGTTCCGGTCGAAGATCCCGGCGTAGTCGGCGCCCTTCACCAGGAAGCCGTGCAGCAGATAGCCGCAGATCGTCCCGGCGCCCAGCACCGTGAACCACATGGGGCGGCGCGGCACCCACGCCAGGAACCCGATGGTCAGCAGCGTCGCGCAGCCGAACAGCGCGAGCGTCATCACCGCGCCGGACCACCATGGGGCGTTCATGTCCTGGGCGCTGGAGTCGCGCAGGAACCAGCCCAGTTGCATCCGGGGCGCCGCCCAGTAGGCGAAGACCGCCGCGCCGGCGAACAGCGGCAGGGCGAGCAGCCGTACCTCGCGCCGCTGGACCAGCCGGAAGTGCTCGGGCCTGAGCTGGAGTCCGAGCACGAAGAACGGCAGGAACTGCAGAACGCGCGGCAGGTCGAGATCGTCGCCGATGCCGGGGGTGAGCGAGGCGAGGACGGCGATGACGAGCGAGACCGCCAGCGGGTGACGCAGGTTCTGCCAGATCGGCGTGGTGATCCGCCAGATGAACAGCGCGGCCAGGAACCAGGTCAGGTACCAGGGCTCCAGCAGGCTGATCGCCGCGTCGGGCGAGTCGTTCGCGTACCGCCGGAACAGCGAGTACGCCGTCTCGAACACCACATACGGCACAGCGACCCCGGTGACCAGGCGCTTCACCTTGGCGGGGGTCGGGCTGAACGAGCGTGAGAAATAGCCGGAAATGATGATGAAGGCCGGCATGTGGAAGGTGTACGTCACCATGTACAGCGCGCGGGCCGCCCGGCTTCCCTCCATGACCGGTACCCATGAGTGCGCCACCGCGACCAGCACGATGGCCAGGTACTTGGCGTTGTCGAAGTAGGCG
Organism: Streptomyces brevispora; assembly: GCF_007829885.1. NCBI lineage: Bacteria > Bacillati > Actinomycetota > Actinomycetes > Kitasatosporales > Streptomycetaceae > Streptomyces > Streptomyces brevispora. Next base: position 1,637,604 of record NZ_VIWW01000001.1, on the reverse strand, counting down.
TCACGCTTCTTCGCAGGCTCGTTCTTCGCAGGCTCGTTCTTCGCAGGCGCGTTCGCAGGCGCGTTCTGCGCAGGTCGTTCCGCTACCGCCACCCCTGCGGGCGCCTGGCGTTCGGGCTCCGACTCCCGGGTCGCCGGTGGGAGCGGGTCCCTCTGAAATACGTTCGGAGCGTGGAACATCTCAAGCACCCTAGACGTCTCGATTGCATTTCGTAAAACCGCCATCGAATATCGCGTGTGCCCGGCTGAACGAAAGTCAAACCCTCAACTTTTGCCCGGTATGGGCATGTTGATCCTCCTTAAATGGTGCATATCGCCAGGCGATTGAGGGAGGAGAGTTACGTCGCATTCGACCCTGGGAATTGCATGTGAATAAAGTGTGTGGATAAGGAAACGATCACCGTTGTGGATCATTCCCGTTCATCGGGCATTGCCCCGGGCGTCTTCCCGCACCCGCCGTGCGGCCACCGGGCCGACGGGCCGCGCCCGGACGTCGCGCGCCGGCGCGCACGCTGCGCAAGATGGCGCGATACCGACCGGTCCATTCGTCACCTGGCAGCGACCACAGGGGAGTTGGTGGCACGATGGACGTCAACGGAGGAGTGCGCGGCCGCACGCCTCCGGGCCGGCAAGGCGGACCGACCGAGGGTGTGATCAGTCGTGGCCATTTCACTGTCTGTGGTGCTTCTTTTGGCGATCATCCTGGTGGTCCTGATCCGAGGTGGCTCCATCAAGGCCGGACCCGCGGTCGTCGCGGTGCTCTTCGGCTTCTTCCTGGCATCGACCGGCATGGCGCCGTCGATCCAGAAGTTCATGGACTCGATAGCGCAGAGCATCAACCAGATCAGCTTCTGATCCGGGGCCGCGGATCAGAAGCTGATCCGCGGCCGCTCCGTGCGCAGAAACGCGAAAGGCCCGGTCCGGCAACCATCCGAGAAGGATGTCGCCGGGCCGGGCCCGAGGCATGGAGCGGGCGACGGGAATCGAACCCGCGTAGCTAGTTTGGAAGACTAGGGCTCTACCATTGAGCTACGCCCGCATGCAACGCACCGCAGGTCACGAGGACCGCGGCACGAGAAGCATCGTAGCGGGTCACGGGCGTTGCCCGCACACTCGATCGCGACACCAGGTGCCGAGTTGCGCGCCGCCGCGCAAAAGCGGCCGACGCACCCTCGGTCTGCATGTACCCTACGTGTCGCACCGACGGGGTGTGGCGCAGCTTGGTAGCGCGTCCGCTTTGGGAGCGGAAGGTCGTCGGTTCGAATCCGGCCACCCCGACCATCGGCAAGATCGCATTGTGGGAGTTCTCCCCCTTGCCGTTACTATGCAAAATGCGTGCCCGTGTGTCTGATGTACCGGGCTCGGTCCGCGAAGCCGCCACCTGTGCGGTGGAGCAGAACCCCTAGAAGTCAGCCACAAGGAGACCGAACCGTGAAGAGCGCCGTGGAGACCCTGAACCCGACTCGGGTTCGGCTCAGCATTGAGGTGCCCTTCGAGGAGCTCAAGGACAGCCTCGACGCGGCGTACAAGAAGATCAACCAGCAGGTCACGGTGAAGGGGTTCCGCAAGGGCAAGATCCCCAACCGGGTCATCGACCAGCGGTTCGGCCGTGGTGCTGTGCTGGAGGAGGCCGTCAACGACGCGCTCCCGAAGTTCTACACCGAGGCCGTCAACGAGGGAGAGCTCAACGTCCTCGGCCAGCCGGAGGTCGACATCACGGAACTGAAGGACGGCGAACTGCTGGCCTTCACCGCCGAGGTTGACGTACGCCCCGAGATCGAGATTCCGGACTACTCCGGCATCGAGGTCACCGTCGACGCCCTTGAGGTCAGCGACGAGGACGTCGAGAAGGCCGTGGAGCAGCTCCGTGAGCGCTTCGCCTCGACCAACCCGGTCGAGCGCGCCGCCGCCGACGGCGACGTCGTCACGATCGACCTGACCGCCAAGGTCGAAGGCGAGGTCCTGGAGGACGGCGTAGCCGAGGGTGTTTCGTACACCATCGGTTCCGGCGAGCTCCTCGAAGGCATCGACGACGCCGTCACCGGCCTGGAGGCGGGTGGCGAGGCCACCTTCACCTCCGAGCTGAAGGGCGGCTCCGCCGAGGGCAAGGAGGCCGAGGTCACCGTCAAGGTCACCGCCGTCGCCGCCCGTGAGCTTCCCGAGCTGGACGACGAGTTCGCCCAGATGGCGAGCGAGTTCGACACGCTCGACGAGCTCAAGGCCGACAGCCGCAAGCGCCTTGAGAACAGCAAGCAGTACGACCAGGCCACGCAGGCCCAGGAGCGCGTCCTGGAGGAGCTGCTGAAGCTCGCCGAGGTCCCGATCCCCGAGAAGCTGCTCGCGGACGAGGTCCAGACCCGCAAGCACAACCTGGAGCACCACCAGCTCGGCCAGATGGGTCTCGACCTGGAGAAGTACCTGGAGATCCAGGGCAAGACCCTTGAGGAGTTCGAGGCGGAGACGTCCGAGCAGGCCATCAAGGGCATCAAGACCCAGTTCATCCTTGACGAGCTCGTCAACAAGGAGAAGCTGAACGTCAACCAGGAGGAGCTCACCGAGCACCTCATGCGGCGCGCGCAGTCCTCCGGCATGAGCCCCGACCAGTTCGCCCAGGCCGTCGTCGAGGGTGGCCAGGTGCCGATGCTCGTCGGCGAGGTCGCCCGCGGCAAGGCGCTGGCCGTGGTCGTCGAGGCCGCCAAGGTCGTCGACACCAACGGTGAGGTCGTCGAGCTGGAGGACGACGAGGACGTGGCGGAGGAGGCCACCGAGGTGGTCGAGGCCGCAGAGGGCGCCTCCGACGCCCCGGCCGAGGAGAAGACCGAGGCCTGAGCCTCGCGCTGAACCCGTACGACGGGCTCCGGACGCACATGCGTCCGGGGCCCGTCGTCGTATCGGTGGACATCCCCACAACCCGCGTGCGGACTGCGGAGCTTGCGCTCCCAGCGAACAGTTGCGGAAGCGGGATGGCGTTGTCCCACCTGCGCGTTAGGGTCCATGAATAGGAAGGGTCGGGGAGTCCCGGCCCACCCGGTACGAAGACGCTGAGACGGCCGGAGCCGTCAGAGACGAGCAGGTGGATACGTGACGAATCTGATGCCCTACGCCGCCGGAGAGCCGTCCCTCGGTGGAGGCCTCGGTGACCAGGTCTACAGCCGACTGCTCGGCGAGCGCATCATCTTCCTCGGCCAGCAGGTCGACGATGACATCGCCAACAAGATCACCGCACAGCTGCTTCTCCTTGCCGCCGACCCGGACAAGGACATCTACCTCTACATCAACAGCCCCGGCGGTTCGGTGACGGCCGGCATGGCGGTCTACGACACCATGCAGTACATCCCGAACGACGTGGTCACCATCGGTATGGGCATGGCGGCCTCGATGGGCCAGTTCCTGCTCACCGGCGGCACCGCGGGCAAGCGCTTCGCGCTCCCGAACACCGACATCCTCATGCACCAGGGTTCGGCCGGTATCGGCGGTACGGCCTCGGACATCAAGATCCAGGCCCAGTACCTGCTGCGCACCAAGCAGCGGATGGCGGAGATCACCGCCCGCCACTCCGGCCAGACCGTGGAGACGATCATCCGCGACGGCGACCGCGACCGCTGGTACACCGCGGAGGAGGCCAAGGACTACGGCCTCATCGACGAGATCATCACGATCGCGTCGGGCGTTCCGGGCGGCGGCGGCACCGGCGCCTGATCCGGCTTCGCACCGGACCGCGCCGCACCCGCGCCGCGCATCTCTCGTACGCCGAGACACCCAGCCACAGAACGCCACCAGGATGGTGAACACCCACATGAACAACTTCCCCGGCGCCTCCGCGAGCGGCCTCTACAACGGCCCGCAGGTGGACAACCGCTACATCGTGCCGCGCTTCGTGGAGCGCACCTCGCAGGGCGTGCGTGAGTACGACCCGTACGCGAAGCTCTTCGAGGAGCGCGTGATCTTCCTCGGGGTGCAGATCGACGACGCCTCCGCCAACGACGTCATGGCGCAGCTGCTGTGCCTGGAGTCGATGGACCCGGACCGGGACATCTCGATCTACATCAACAGCCCCGGCGGCTCGTTCACCGCGCTCACCGCGATCTACGACACGATGCAGTTCGTGAAGCCGGACATCCAGACGGTCTGCATGGGCCAGGCGGCCTCCGCCGCGGCCGTGCTGCTCGCCGCGGGCGCGCCGGGCAAGCGTCTGGCGCTGCCGAACGCGCGTATCCTGATCCACCAGCCGTCGTCGCAGACCGGCCGCGAGCAGCTCTCCGACCTGGAGATCGCGGCCAACGAGATCCTGCGGATGCGGAGCCAGCTCGAGGAACTGCTGGCGAAGCACTCCACCACGCCGATCGAGAAGATCCGCGACGACATCGAGCGGGACAAGATCCTGACCGCCGACGACGCCCTGGCATACGGTCTGGTCGACCAGATCGTCGCGACGCGCAAGACCGCGGCCGGAGCGGCCGTCTGACGTCGGCCTTTACCCCTTGGTACGGCAGGGTCACCCGGCCTCGGCCGTGTGAACCGTGCCAAGGGGGGCCCGAACGGGGGGCCAGGCAAGGTACCGTCGGATAGAGGCACCAGGAGCCGCTGAACCAGGCGTCTCCCAGGCGAAGGGGAAGCACCTCGTGGCACGCATCGGTGATGGCGGCGACCTGCTCAAGTGCTCGTTCTGCGGAAAGAGCCAGAAGCAGGTGAAGAAGCTCATCGCGGGACCCGGTGTGTACATCTGCGACGAGTGCATTGATCTCTGCAACGAGATCATCGAGGAGGAGCTCGCGGAGACCTCAGAGGTGCGGTGGGAGGAACTTCCCAAGCCGCGCGAGATCTACGAGTTCCTCGAGGGGTACGTCGTAGGGCAGGAGCCCGCGAAGAAGGCCCTCTCGGTCGCTGTGTACAACCACTACAAGCGGGTCCAGGCCGGGGAGAACGGCGGCGGGACGGGTCGCGACGACGCGATCGAGCTCGCCAAGTCCAACATCCTGCTGCTGGGCCCCACGGGCTCCGGCAAGACGCTCCTCGCGCAGACACTGGCCCGCATGCTCAACGTCCCGTTCGCCATCGCCGACGCGACGGCGCTGACGGAGGCCGGCTATGTCGGCGAGGACGTCGAGAACATCCTGCTGAAGCTGATCCAGGCCGCTGACTACGACGTCAAGAAGGCCGAGACCGGGATCATCTACATCGACGAGATCGACAAGGTCGCCCGCAAGAGCGAGAACCCGTCGATCACCCGCGATGTCTCCGGCGAGGGCGTCCAGCAGGCCCTGCTGAAGATCCTGGAGGGCACCACCGCCTCCGTGCCGCCGCAGGGCGGCCGGAAGCACCCGCACCAGGAGTTCATCCAGATCGACACGACGAACGTGCTGTTCATCGTGGGCGGCGCGTTCTCCGGTCTCGAGAAGATCATCGAGTCGCGGGCGGGCGCGAAGGGCATCGGCTTCGGCGCCACGATCCGCTCCAAGCTGGAGATCCAGGCGAGCGACCAGTTCCAGGAGGTCATGCCGGAGGACCTGGTGAAGTTCGGGATGATCCCCGAGTTCATCGGCCGTCTCCCGGTCCTGACCTCGGTCCACAACCTGGACCGCGAGGCCCTGCTCCAGATCCTCATCGAGCCGCGCAACGCCCTGGTGAAGCAGTACCAGCGGCTGTTCGAACTCGACGGTGTGGAGCTGGACTTCGAGCGCGAGGCGCTGGAGGCCATCGCCGACCAGGCGATCCTGCGCCAGACCGGCGCGCGCGGTCTGCGCGCCATCATGGAGGAAGTCCTCCAGTCCGTGATGTACGAGGTGCCGTCCCGCAAGGACGTCGCCCGGGTCGTCATCACCTCGGACGTGGTCCGCAACAACGTCAACCCGACCCTGGTCCCGCGCGAGCCGCGGACGATCGGCAAGGGCGACGACGGGCGGCACGAGAAGTCGGCGTAGCGGTGATGTAGGTACGTACGCGAAGGGGCGCCCGCCCGGATGAACCGGCTGGGCGCCCCTTCGCGTTGCCCGGATCAGATCTTGGTGCGGGAGGTGTTGTAGAGCTTGGCGGTGATGGCCGCCGCCTCCTCCTGCGGCATCCCCTTGCCGGTCATGGACAGGGCCACGTCGACTCCGAGCACGGTGCCGACCGTGCTGTAGTCGGCCCAGACGCAGACGGGGATGACGAATTCCTTCGGTCCCTTGGCGACGGTGCCGTCGCTCTCCTTGTTCAGCACCTTCAGGTCCTGGCACTTCATGAGGGCGCCCTTGAAACCGTCCGGTGTGAGGGCCTTGGGGCTGCCGATGCGCTGGACTTCCATCCCTTCGGCGCCCTTCTTGAAGTTCTCCTCCGCGCCGTTGAAGGCGGTGTCGATGACCTTCGCGGGATCGGTGACGTCGCCCCAGATGCCCATGAGCGTGACGGACTTGACCGAGGCGGGATTGTCCGCGGCGCCCGACTGATAGGTGGCGCCTGCCTGCTGGGGGTCCTTGATCCCCAGGTTCTCGTACCGGGTCTTGGCCTCGCCGGTGGCCGGCCCTGAAGCCGCCGCGGCGGAGGGGGCCTTCTTGTAGCCGTCCAGCGTCGCCGCCGGTGTCAGCTTGTACCCCTTCGTGGAGTCCGCGACATCGCTGTTGCTCGCGCCCCCGCCCGACGTAAGGAGGTACACGCCGCCGCCGATGACCGCCAGCGCCACGATCACGCCGCCGATGATCAGGCCGGTCTTCTTCTTCGGCGGCTGGGCCGGGGGGAACCCGGGCTGCTGGCCGTAGACCGGCTGGCCGCCGTACGGGGGAGTGGGGGGCTGCTGGCCGTACGGGCCGGGCTGCTGGGCCTGCGGGTAGCCGTAGCCCGGCTGCGGGGGCTGCTGCTGCGGCGGGACACCCTGGGGGGCCTGCTGCGGGTACCCGTAACCGGGCTGCCCCTGCGGCTGGCCCTGCGGCGGCGGGCCGCCGTACGGGCCCGGCTGCTGGCCGTACGGTCCGGGCCGGCCCTGGGGCGGCTGACCGTCGTACGGGCCCGGCTGGTTGAAGCTCATCTGCGGATTCCCCTGTTCGTCATGCTCATGTGTTTCTCTGCGTTCCGAACATCCTGACGGAAGGCCCGCGGGGGTGGGGCACCGGGAGGGACACCGTTACTGAACAAACCGGTTTCAGTGCACGACTGTGACGGCCCTAAACTGTGGGGCGTGACCGAGAACGCAGCGCAGCAGCCAGCCAGCAACCCCGAACTGCCGACCCAGTACACGCCGGCCGAGGTAGAGGGGGAGCTGTATGAGCGCTGGGTGGAGCGCGGCTACTTCGAGGCCGACGAGCACAGCGACAAACCGCCGTACTCCATCGTCATCCCGCCGCCCAACGTCACCGGCTCCCTGCACCTGGGACACGCCTTCGAGCACACGCTGATCGACGCGCTCGTCCGCCGCAAGCGGATGCAGGGCTTCGAGGCGCTCTACCAGCCCGGTATGGACCACGCCGGCATCGCCACCCAGAACGTCGTCGAGCGCGAACTCGGCAAGGAGGGCAAGTCCCGCCACGACCTGGGCCGCGAGGCCTTCGTCGAGCGCGTCTGGCAGTGGAAGGACGAGTCCGGCGGCCAGATCTCCGGCCAGATGCGCCGCCTCGGCGAGGGCGTCGCCTGGTCCCGTGAGCGGTTCACCATGGACGAGGGCCTGTCCAAGGCCGTCCAGACCGTCTTCAAGCGGATGTACGACGACGGGCTTGTCTACCGCGCCGAGCGCATCATCAACTGGTGCCCGCGCTGCCTCACCGCGATCTCGGACATCGAGGTCGAGTACCAGGAGGACGACGGCGAGCTCGTCTCCATGAAGTACGGCGACGGCGACGAGACCATCGTCGTGGCCACCACCCGCGCCGAGACGATGCTCGGAGACACCGCCGTCGCCGTCCACCCCGACGACGAGCGCTACAAGCACCTGGTCGGCAAGCAGATCAGACTGCCGCTGACCGACCGTACGATCCCGGTCGTCGCCGACCACCACGTCGACCCCGAGTTCGGCACCGGCGCCGTCAAGGTGACCCCGGCGCACGACCCGAACGACTTCGAGATCGGCAAGCGCCACGACCTGCCGTTCCTCACCGTCCTGGACGAGCGCGCCGTCATCACCGTCCCCGGCCCCTTCCAGGGACTGGACCGGCTGGAGGCCCGCTCCGCCATCGTCGCCGCCCTGCGCGCCGAGGGCCGGATCGTCGCCGAGAAGCGTCCGTACGTCCACTCCGTCGGGCACTGCTCGCGCTGCAAGACGACCATCGAGCCGCGCCTCTCCCTCCAGTGGTGGGTCAAGGTCGAGCCGCTCGCCAAGGCGGCCGGTGACGCCGTCCGCGACGGCAAGGTCAAGATCCATCCGCAGGAGATGGAGAAGCGCTACTTCGACTGGGTCGACAACCTCCACGACTGGACGATCTCGCGCCAGCTCTGGTGGGGCCACCGCATCCCCGTCTGGTACGGCCCGAACGGAGAGGTCGTCTGCGTCGGACCGGACGACGAGGCACCCACCGGCGAGGGCTGGACGCAGGACAGCGATGTCCTGGACACCTGGTTCTCCTCCGGCCTGTGGCCCTTCTCCACGCTCGGCTGGCCCGAACAGACCGACAGCCTCGCGAAGTTCTACCCGAACTCCGTCCTGGTCACCGGCTACGACATCCTCTTCTTCTGGGTCGCCCGGATGATGATGTTCGGCCTGTACGTCAACGACGGCGTCCCGCCGTTCGAGACGATCGTGCTGCACGGGATGGTCCGCGACGAGCACGGCAAGAAGATGTCGAAGTCCTTCGGCAACGTGGTCAACCCGCTGGACTGGATGGACAAGTACGGCTCCGACGCGCTCCGTTTCACCCTGGCGCGCGGCGCCAACCCCGGCGTCGACGTCCCGATCGGCGAGGAGTGGGTCCAGGGTTCCGCCAAGTTCTCCAACAAGATCTGGAACGCCACCCGCTTCGCCCTGATGAACGGCGCCACCATCGAGGGCGAGCTGCCGGCCGCCGACGAGATGTCGGTGACCGACCGCTGGATCCTGTCCCGGCTCAACAAGACCGTCGCCGAAGTCGACGCGTACTACGACGACTTCCAGTTCTCCAAGCTCAGCGAGGCGCTGCGGCACTTCGCCTGGGACGAGGTCTTCGACTGGTACGTCGAACTGTCCAAGACCACGTTCTTCGGCGGCGGCAGGCCGGCCGAGGTCTCGGGCCGGGTCCTGGGCGAGGTCCTCGACGTGATGCTGCGACTCCTGCACCCGGTCGTCCCGTTCGTCACGGAGACGCTGTGGACCGCGCTCACCGGCCGCGAGTCCGTCGTCATCGCAGACTGGCCCACGGACAGCGGCTTCCGTGACGACGCCGCCGAGAAGGAGATCGAGCTGGTCCAGCAGGTCGTCACCGAGGTCCGCCGCTTCCGCTCCGACCAGGGCCTCCAGCCCGGCCAGAAGGTCCCGGCCGAGCTGACCCTGACCGGTACGCAGCTCGCCGCGCACGAGGCGGCCATCCGTCAGCTGCTGCGCCTCCAGCCCGCCGGGGACGGCTTCCACGCCACCGCGTCGCTGCCGGTCGCGGGCGCCACGGTCGCGCTCGACCTGTCCGGCACCATCGACGTCGCCGCCGAGCGCAAGCGCCTGACGAAGGACCTGGAGGCGGCGCAGAAGGAGAAGGCGCAGGCCACCGGGAAGCTCGGCAACGAGGCGTTCCTGGCCAAGGCCCCGGACAACGTGGTCGACAAGATCCGTGGCCGGCTCGCCAAGGCCGAGGCCGACATCGAGCGGATCACCAACCAACTGGCCGGCCTGCCGCAGGGCTGAGACCGCAGGAAGCCCCCGTACCCCTCTCAGGAGGGATACGGGGGCTTCGTCGTGCACGCGGGCCTCACCTCTCCAGCGCCACCGGACCCGCGGTCGGCGGCTCCGCGTCGCGCCGGGTCTTGGCCCAGCCGTTGCGGCCGCGCAGGGTACGGACGAACGCCCGCGCCGAGATGGGTGCCCAGGTCCAGACTGATCCGCCCGTCCTCGATGACCGACACCACTTCCACCGCTCCCGTGGTGCTGCGCCGCAGCCGCGCCCGTATCAGCGGCTCGTACAGCCGTTGCGGAAGCTCTGGCGTCAGGTAGTCGTCCGCCCCGGCGTTCAGGGCGCGGACCGCTTCCGGCACCCGGTGCTCCACGTCCTGACCGCGATCGGCAGATCGCTTATGTTGCGGACCCGGCTGAGCACTTCCCACGGGTCGAGACCGGGCAGCCGCAGGCTGAGGATCAGGCTGTCGGGGCGGTATTCGTTCAGGGCGCGCAGCACGCTCTCACCGCTGTGGACAACCAGTGTCCGGTAGTGCGCGTGCCGGGCGATCCGGCCAGGGCCGGGTGCGGGCCGTCCGGGGCGGCGATCAGGATCAGGGGTACGGGGCGCACATCTCCCACCATGCGCCCGCTGCGGGTGTTGTGCCGACACCAGGGCATTGCGGGTGTTTCGGTCCGGGTGCTGCGCACGATGTCCGTGCCCATCCGTAGACTGGCCCCGTGAGTGAGCCCCGCCCTTCCGACCGGCACGACGCGTCCGACTCCGATGAGACCTTCGCGGAGATCGTCGACGAAGCGACCCAGCGCGACCCCGACCTGGCGGTGATCGAGGCCGGGAGCCGGACGCTGCGCGCCGCCTCCGGGCCGCCGCAGAGTGACGAGGTCCCCGCCCGCCCCGCCGATCCGGAGGTGGACAAGGCGCTGCGCGCGGTGGAGCAGGAGCTCGCCGGACGCTGGGGCGAGACGAAGCTGGAGCCGTCCGTGGCGCGCATCGCCGCGCTGATGGACGTGCTCGGTGACCCGCAGCGCGCGTACCCCTCCATCCACATCACCGGTACCAACGGCAAGACGAGCACGGCCCGCATGATCGAGGGCCTGCTCGGCGCCTTCGACCTGCGTACCGGCCGCTACACCTCGCCGCACGTCCAGTCGATCACCGAGCGGATCAGCCTGGACGGCGCCCCGATGGACCCGGAGCGGTTCGTCGAGACGTACCAGGACATCAAGCCGTACGTCGAGATGGTCGACGCGCAGCAGCCCTACCGGCTCTCCTTCTTCGAGGTGCTCACCGGCATGGCGTACGCGGCGTTCGCCGACGCGCCGGTCGATGTCGCCGTCGTCGAGGTCGGCATGGGCGGCAGCTGGGACGCGACCAACGTCATCGACGCCACGGTCGCGGTCGTCACCCCGATCTCCCTGGACCACACCGACCGGCTGGGCTCCACGCCGGGCGAGATCGCGGCGGAGAAGGCCGGGATCATCAAGCAGGGTGCGACGGTCATCCTGGCCCAGCAGCCGGTCGACGCCGCACAGGTGATGCTGAAGAAGGCCGTCGCGGCCGATGCGACGGTGGCCCGCGAGGGCATGGAGTTCGGTGTCGTCTCCCGGGAGGTCGCGGTCGGCGGGCAGCTGCTGACGCTGCGCGGTCTCGGCGGCGAGTACGACAACATCTTCCTTCCGCTGTACGGCGCCCACCAGGCGCACAACGCCGTGGTGGCGCTCTGCGCCGTCGAGGCGTTCTTCGGTATCGGCGCCGAACAGAGCGGATCGCTCGACGCCGACATCGTCCGCAAGGCGTTTGCCGCGGTGATCTCGCCCGGCCGCCTCGAAGTCGTCCGCTCCAGCCCGACCGTCGTCCTGGACGCCGCCCACAACCCGGCCGGCGCCCGCGCCGCGGCCGAGGGGATCTCCGAGGCGTTCGGCTTCTCCCGGCTGATCGGCGTGGTCGGTGCCAGCGGCGACAAGGACGTCCGGGGGCTCCTGGAGGCCTTCGAGCCGCTCTTCGCCGAGGTCGTCGTCACGCAGAACTCCAGCGGCCGCGCGATGGACGCCGACGCCCTGGCCGCCGTCGCCGTCGAGGTCTTCGGCAACGAACGGGTCCAGGTCGAACCCCGTCTCGACGACGCGCTGGAGGCGGCGATCACCCTCGCCGAGGAAGAGGACGAGTACGCGGGCGCCGGGGTGCTGGTGACCGGATCCGTGATCACGGTCGGCGAGGCCCGGCTGCTTCTGGGAAGGCGCTGACCCACGTGCGTACGCTCTGTGCATCGACACTGATCGGCGAGTTCTTCGTCATCGGTTTCGCCGGGCTCGTCGCGATGAAGTCCGACGACCTGTCGTCCGCCACCGTGTGGACGGTCTGCGGCATCGGCATGCTGCTCTCCGTACTGCTCTGCGGGATGATCACCCGCCCCGGTGGCATACAGCTCGGCTGGGCGCTCCAGGTCGCCCTGGTCGTCAGCGGCTTCGTGGTGCCGATGATGTTCATCCTCGGCCTGGTCTTCGGCGGCCTGTGGTGGGCCTCGGTGCACTACGGCCGCAAGATCGACGAGGTGAAGGCCCGCTGGGCCGCGCAGGAAGCGGCCCAGGCCCCGGTCGGCGGCTGACCCGGCGCGCGACCGGCGCACGCCCCCGGACCGGCGGTCAAACCCGGCCGCCGGGCCGTCACCGTGCCCCTGTAATCTCGCTTCACCGCACCCGTATGCCTGCAAGGAGCCGCACATGACCCAGCGCACCCTCGTTCTTCTGAAGCCCGACGCCGTCCGTCGCGGTCTGGTCGGCGAGATCGTCGGCCGCATCGAGCGCAAGGCCGGCTGGAAGATCACCGCGCTGGAGCTGCGTACCCTCGACCGGGGCACGCTGGAGCAGCACTACGCCGAGCACGTCGGCCGCCCGTTCTACGAGCCGCTCGTCGAGTTCATGCAGTCCGGTCCGATCGTCGCCCTGGTGGCCGAGGGCGAGCGGGTCATCGAGGGTGTCCGCGCCCTGGCCGGCCCCACCGACCCGATCGCCGCCGCGCCCGGATCGATCCGTGGCGACCTCGGCACGATTACCCGGGAGAACCTCATCCACGCCTCGGACTCCGAGGAGTCCGCAGAGCGAGAACTGAAGCTGTTCTTTCCGGGACTTTCCTGACTTCCGCTCCGCCAAACAGCGCTCATGACCTGGGGCGACCGAAGTAATTCGGTCGCCCTTCGGTATAGGGGCACCGATCGCGGGAACGCATTCCTCCGACGCAACGTCACCATGAGTGGGACGGCCACCCGTTCTGCTCAGCATGGCGAAGGACCCTCGCGCTGTGTCGGTGTGTCCGGCACTACGATGGAAGCTTCCACGCCCGCAGCGCTCATCTCGCCTACCAAAACAAGCCATCAACGCTTTCGCTTGGGAAGGCCCGACGCATCCTCATGGGGAACAAGGGGAACTCAATGTCGTTCATCGGCCGTGACATGGCTATCGACCTCGGGACTGCCAACACGCTGGTGTACGTCAGGGGGCGCGGCATCGTTCTGAACGAGCCGTCCGTCGTGGCCATCAACACCAACACCGGTGGCATCCTGGCGGTCGGCGCCGAGGCCAAGAAGATGATCGGCCGTACACCGGGCAACATCGTTGCCGTACGGCCGCTGAAGGACGGCGTGATCGCCGACTTCGAGATCACGGAGCGGATGCTCCGCTACTTCATCCTGAAGATCCACAAGCGCCGCTACCTGGCTCGCCCGAGGGTCGTCGTCTGTGTGCCCTCCGGCATCACAGGGGTCGAGCGGCGCGCCGTCATCGAGGCATCGACGCAGGCGGGCGCGCGCCAGGTGCACATCATCGAGGAGCCCATGGCGGCGGCCATCGGCTCCGGTCTGCCCGTCCACGAGGCCACCGGCAACATGGTCGTCGACATCGGTGGCGGCACCACCGAGGTCGCGGTCATCTCGCTCGGCGGAATCGTCACCGCCCAGTCGATCCGGGTCGCCGGTGACGAGCTGGACAACGCGATCATCCAGCACATCAAGAAGGAGTACTCGCTGCTCCTCGGTGAGCGCAGCGCCGAACAGATCAAGATCACCATCGGGTCGGCGTTCGAGCTGGAGAAGGACGAGCACACCGAGATCCGGGGCCGCGACCTCGTCTCGGGTCTGCCCAAGACCGTGGTCATCTCCGCGACCGAGGTCCGCAAGGCGATCGAGGAGCCGGTCAACGCGATCGTCGACGCGGTCAAGACGACGCTCGACAAGTGCCCGCCGGAGCTCTCCGGCGATGTCATGGACCGGGGCATCGTCCTCACCGGCGGCGGCGCGCTGCTGCGCGGACTGGACGAGCGGCTCCGTCACGAGACGGGCATGCCGATCCACATCGCCGAGGACCCGCTGGACTCCGTCGCGCTCGGATCCGGCAAGTGCGTCGAGGAGTTCGAGGCGCTCCAGCAGGTGCTGGACGCCCAGCCCCGACGGTAGGAACTCCACGGCCCTCCGCGCGGACGCTGCCGCTCCGCGCGGAGGAACGTTGATATACAGGCACGAACATTCCTACGAGGAAGGCACGGCCGTCGCACGTGAGGGACACACGAGAGAGCCGGCTGCTCCTGGTGCTGCTGATCGCCATCGCATTCGCACTGATCACGGTGGATATCCGCGGTGGTGAGGCGTCGCCGGTGGACGGCGCCCGGCAGGCCGCCTCCACGGTCTTCGGACCAGTCGAGAACGGTGTCGCGGCAGCCGTCGACCCGGTGGGCAACGCCATAGGGGCGGTACGCGCATCCGGCGACCGGCACGACAAGATCGCCGCACTGGAGCAGCAGAACGCCGCGCTGAAGGCGAAGCTCGGCAGCGACGACCAGAACCGCAACCGGGTCCGCGAGCTCGACAAGATGCTGAAGAAGTCGGCCGCCGGACAGTACGGCATCAAGGCCGCCGAGGTCATCGCCATAGGAGCGGCCCAGGGCTTCTCCTGGACGGTCACCATCGACGCGGGCTCCAAGGACGGCCTCAAGCGCGACATGACCGTCCTCAACGGCGACGGACTCGTCGGCAGGGTCACCACCGTCGGCCCGGACACCGCGACGGTGCTCCTCGCCAACGACCCCGACTTCACCGTCGGCACCCGGATGGAGTCCACCGACGAACTCGGCTTCGCCACCGGCCAGGGCTCACGCCCACTGGCCGTCCAGTTCCTGAACGGCAAGGCCAAGGTCAAGAAGGGCGACCGGCTCGTCACGTTCGGCTCCAGCAAGAACAAGCCGTTCGTACCCGGCGTCCCGGTCGGCGAGGTCGTCCGCGTCGACCCGTCCGGCGGCGACCTGACCCGTACCGTCTACGTCCGCCCGTACGTCGGCTTCACCAAGCTCGACATCGTCGGCATCGTTGTCCAGGCCCCGCGCGAGGACCCCCGCGACATGGTCCTGCCGAAGAAGCCGGCCAAGCCCGCCAAACCGAAGCCCACCCCGACCGTCACCGTCACCATCTCGCCCAACGGCGACATCGTGGACACCGGTGGCAACGTCGTCGGGAACATCCACGAGAGCGCGAACCCCAGCGACGGCCCGAGCCCCGACCCCAGCGGGAACGCCACGCCGAACGCCGACAACGCGGTAAACGAACAGAGGTAGAGCTGATCCCCATGCGCGTCAACCGGACTCTGCTCTCCATCGCCCTGGTCGTGATCGCCCTCGTGATCCAGGTCTCCGTACTCGCCAGGCTCCAACTGCCCGGCGCCGTACCCGATCTGCTCCTCATGGTCGTCGTCGGGCTGGCCTTCGTCTACGGACACGTCAGCGGTGCCCTCATCGGCTTCGGCGCGGGGCTGCTCGCCGACCTGGCACCGCCGGCGGACCACGCGGCCGGACGGTACGCCCTGGTCCTCTGCATCATCGGCTACCTCGCCGGGCTGGCCAAGCCGGAGAACGGCCAGCTCAAATCGGCCTTCGTGCCGATGGCCGTGGTCGTCGCGGCGGCGATCGGATCGACCCTGCTCTACGCGGGAGTCGGCGCCCTCGTCGGCGACACGGCGGCCCGCCATGTGGGCCTGGGCAGCCTGCTGTTCACCGCGGCCGTCTACGACCTGCTCCTCGCCCCGTTCACCGTGCCCCTGATCATGGCGATGGCCAGACGCACGGTGAACGACCCGCTCACCGAGTCCTCCTCCGGCGGCAGCGACGCCACGTCGGGCTGGCTCGCGGCCGGCACCGGGCTGCGGATCGGCAACCAGCGCGGCGGACTGCGCGTCAGGGCCGCCCGCAACCGGGCAGCACGCGCCGGACGGATCAAGGGAGTCAAGCGACTGTGAGGCTGCATTTCCCGGGGGCCGCCCACCCCGCCCCCTGCCCGACCACCACCGGGGGCACCCCGTGACCAACATCCCCGAGACGGGCCGGACCCAGCGGGTCCAGATCCGCCTCGTCGTCATCCAGGTCCTCGTCTTCTCCCTGCTGCTCACCCTCGGCGGCCGCCTCTGGTACCTCCAGATCCGCAACGGCCAGGAGTACTCCGACGAGGCGAAGAACAACCACGTCCAGCAGGTCGTCCAGCCGGCCGCCCGCGGTTCCATCCTCGACGCACGCGGCGTGCCCCTCGCCGACAACGAGACCCGCCTCGTCGTCTCCGCCAGCCGCACCGAGCTGCTGAAGATGGACGACGACGGCAAGGGCGTGCTGACCCGGCTCGCCGACGTGCTCGGCATGAAGCCCAAGGACGTCCTCGACAAGGTCCGGCTCTGCGACGCGAAGACCCCGCAGCCCTGCTGGAACGGTTCGCCCTACCAGCCGATCCCGGTCACCGACGAGGCCACCACCCAACAGGCCCTCCAGATCCGCGAACGCACCGAGGACTTCCCCGGCATCACCGCCGAACCCACCGCCGTACGCCGCTACGCCGCACCCGGCAAGGCCAACAGCGCCCAGGTCCTCGGCTACCTCTCGCCCGTCACCGACGACGAGATCACCAAGGCCCAGAACAGCGACTCGCCCTACCTCCGCTCCGACCAGGTCGGCCGGTCCGGCCTGGAGCGCACGTACGACAAGCAACTGCGCGGCAAGGCGGGCGTCACCCGCTACGAGGTCGACAACCTCGGCCGGGTCATAGGGGAGGCGAAGAACGACGAGGCGGAGCCCGGTGCCAGCGTCGTCACCTCCATCGACGCCCGGGTCCAGGCCGTCGCCGAGTACGAGCTCAACCAGGCCATGAAGACGGCCCGCACCGAGTTCGACACCAACACGGGCGAGAACTACAAGGCCGACTCCGGCGCCGTCGTCGTCATGGAGGCGAAGACCGGACGGGTCGTCTCGATGGCCTCGCTGCCCAATTACGACCCCAACGCCTGGGTCGGCGGCATCTCCGGCAAGGACTACGCCAAGCTCACCGGCAAGAACTCCAACTTCCCGCTGCTGAACCGGGCCATCCAGGGCCAGGCCGCACCCGGCTCCATCTTCAAGGTCATCTCCTCGACCGCCGCGGTCAACGCCGGATACCCCTTCAACGGCAACTACCCCTGCCCCAGCTCGTACTCCGTCGGCGGCCAGACCTTCAAGAACTTCGAGTCCCAGGGATACGGCGACATCACCATCGGCCGTGCCCTCGAAGTCTCCTGCGACACCGTGTACTACGGCATCGCGCACAAGGAGTGGCAGAGGGACGGCGGCAACAACCCCAAGAAGCACCCCAACGACTGGTTCTACAAGACCGCCCACCAGTTCGGCCTCGGCAAGGAGACCGGCATCGACCTCCCCAACGAGGTCAGCGGCCGCGTCCCCGACCGCGAGTGGAAGAAGAACTTCGCCAAGGCCAACCACGACGCCTGGTGCAAGCAGGGCAAGAAGAACGGCACGTACGTCGAGAAGATCGCCTACGAGAACTGCCTCGAAGGCGACAAGATGCGCGCCGGTGACTCCGTCAACTACTCGATCGGCCAGGGCGACACCCTCGTCACCCCGATCCAGATGGCGACCATCTACGCGGCCATCTCCAACGGCGGCACGCTCTACGACCCCACCGTCGGCAAGGCGATCGTCAGCGGCGACGGCAAGACCGTCCAGCAGATCAAGCCCAAGTCGCACGGCAAGCTGCCCTTCACCGCCAAGACCCGCAACGAAATCGACCAGGCCCTCGCGGGCGTCGCGACCCGCGGCTCCGCCGCCTGGCGGTTCGGCGGCTGGCCGCAGGACAAGATCCCGATGCACGCCAAGACGGGCACGGCCGAGGTCTACGGCAAGCAGACGACCTCCTGGTTCGCCACGTACACCAAGGACTACTCGATCGTCATGACGATCTCCCAGGGCGGTACGGGCTCCGGCGCGTCCGGGCCCGCCGTGCGCAACATCTACAACGCGCTCTACGGCCTCGACGCCGAGGGCAAGCAGGACCTCAAGAAGGCCCTGCTGCCGACGCCCCAGAAGTCCCTGCCGAAGATCGAGCGGGACGGATCCATCGAGAGCCCGACGATCAAGCCGTACGACCCGAACTCGCAGAAGCCGCAGGACGGGCAGACGCTCGCCGCGATCCTGGGGAGGCGCGACTGATGGCCGGATTCTCCGTCCAGCGGTACGCCCCCGAGCGCTCGGCCTGGGGCAGGCTCACCGCCCGGGACTCCGTGGTGCGCCGACTCGACTGGCCGCTGCTCGGCTCCGCGATCGCGCTCTCCTTCATCGGCTCGCTGCTGGTCTACTCGGCGACCCGGGGACGGGACTCGCTCACCCACGGCGACCCGTACTACTTCTTCTTCCGGCACGCCCTCAACACCGGCATCGGCTTCGGCCTGATGATCGGCACGATCTGGCTCGGCCACCGCACCCTGCGCGGCGCGGTGCCGATCCTGTACGGCCTGTCGGTGATCCTCGTCCTGGCGGTCCTCACCCCGCTCGGCGCCACCGTCAACGGCGCCCACGCCTGGATCATCATCGGCGGCGGCTTCTCCCTCCAGCCCTCCGAGTTCACCAAGATCACGATCATTCTCGGCATGGCGATGCTGCTCGCCGCCCGCGTCGACGCGGGCGACCAGCTGTACCCCGACCACCGGTCCGTCGCCAAGGCCCTGGGCGTGGCGGCGATCCCGATGGCGGTCGTCATGGGGATGCCGGACCTCGGTTCGGTGATGGTCATGGCCGTCATCGTGCTCGGCGTGCTGCTGGCCTCCGGGGCCTCGAACCGCTGGATCTTCGGACTCCTCGGCGCGGGCACCGCCGGCGCCGTCGCCATCTGGCAGCTCGGACTGCTCGACGACTACCAGATCGCCCGGTTCGCGGCCTTCGCCAACCCGGCGCTCGACCCGGCCGGCGTCGGCTACAACACCAACCAGGCCCGCATCGCGATCGGCTCCGGCGGCCTCTCCGGCACCGGCCTCTTCCAGGGCACCCAGACCACCGGCCAGTTCGTCCCCGAGCAGCAGACCGACTTCGTCTTCACCGTCGCGGGCGAGGAGCTCGGCTTCCTCGGCGCCGGACTGATCCTCGTCCTGCTCGGCATCGTCCTGTGGCGCGCCTGCCGCATCGCACGGGAGACCACCGAGCTGTACGGCACGATCGTCGCGGCCGGAATCATCGCCTGGTTCGCCTTCCAGGCCTTCGAGAACATCGGCATGACGCTCGGCATCATGCCCGTCGCCGGACTGCCGCTGCCGTTCGTCTCCTACGGAGGATCCTCGATGTTCGCCGTCTGGGTGGCCATCGGACTGCTCCAGTCGATCAGGGTGCAACGGCCGATAACGGCCTGAGCCGTTGCGCATACCCTGCCGATCCGCGCACATCACGTCTAGATTCGACTCATGGCGGACTCGAAACGTGAGATCGAGCGGAAGTACGAAGCCACCGACGCCACCCGGCTGCCCGACCTGAGCCGGGTGGCCGGGGTCGCCGCCGTCGACCACCGGGGCGTCAGCGAACTCGACGCCGTCTACTACGACACCCAGGACCTCCGGCTCGCCGCCGGCCACCTCACCCTGCGCCGCCGCACCGGCGGGGACGACGCCGGCTGGCACCTCAAGCTCCCGGTCGCCACCGGCGTCCGCGACGAGATCAGGGCCCCCCTCTCCGACACCCTGCCGCCCGCGCTCGCCGGACTGATCCGCTCCCGGGTCCGGGACGCCGCCGTCGTCCCCGTGGTCCGGCTCCGCTCCGCCCGCGACGTCCACCACCTGAACGGCCCCGACGGCGCGCTGCTCGCCGAACTCAGCGTGGACGAGGTCCGGGCCGAGTTGCTGCACGGCGGCAGCGGGAGCACCGCCTGGACCGAGATCGAGGTCGAACTCGCCGACGACGGCGACCCCTCGTTCCTCGACGCCGTCGAACGGCGGCTGCGCAAGGCCGGGATCCGGCCCTCCGCGGCACCGTCCAAACTGGCGCGGGCACTGGCCGAGACCGCCCCGAACGGGAAACCTGGCGGCAAACGGACCGCACCGCACACCGCGGGCGACCACCTCCTGGCCTACGTGCGCGACCAGATCGAGACGATCGTCGCCCTCGACCCGGCCGTGCGCCGCGGCCTCCCCGACTCCGTGCACCGGATGCGGATCGCCACTCGCAGACTGCGCAGCGCCTTCAGGACGTACCGCGGGATTCTCGCCCCGACCGTCACCGGCCCCGTGGCCGAGGAGCTGCGGTGGCTCGCGGCGGAGCTCGGTGTCGACCGTGACCAGGAGGTCCTCGACGAACGGCTGCGCACCCGGCTCGACGGGCTGCCCCGCACCCTGGTCCTCGGCCCGGTCCGCGGCCGGCTGCGGATCTGGTCGGTGGCCCGCCGCAGCGGCTCCCACCGCCGCATCGTCGCCCTGCTCGACGGCAGCCGCTACCTGACGCTGCTCGGGACCCTCGACGCACTCCTCGCCGCCCCGCCCCTGCTGCCCGCCGCCGCCTCGCCACCCGGCAAGGCGCTGCCGCGCGCCGCGCGCAAGGAACACCGGCGGCTGGCACACCGACTCGCCCACGCCCTGGAACTGCCACCGGGACCGGAACGCGACCTCGCCCTGCACGCGGCGCGCAAGGCGGCGAAACGCGCACGGTACGCGGCGGAGGCCGCCCGCCCCGCACTCGGGAAGCCGGCCCGGAAGTCCGTCAGGCGACTGAAGGCCGTACAGGGCGCCCTGGGCGACCACCACGACAGCGTGGTGGCCCGCGAGGCCCTGCGCGCCCTCGCCGTACAGGCATACCTGGCCGGCGAGCCGTCGTTCACCTGGGGAGTGCTGTACGGGCAGGAGAAGGAGACGGCGGCGGCACGCGAACGGGAACTGCCCGGGGTGTGGGCGAAGGCGTCACGGGCGGAGATCCGGGCGGCTCGGGAAGGCTGAGCGTCGCGGTAGGCTGGATGGTCATCCTTGCCGGCTCTCGAAAGTTCGCGATGTCTGTCGATTCGGTCTTCCCACAGCTCGAAGCTCTGCTCCCGCATGTGCAGAAGCCCATCCAGTACGTCGGCGGTGAGCTGAACTCCACCGTCAAGCCGTGGGACGAGTGCGACGTCCGCTGGGCACTCATGTACCCGGACGCGTACGAGGTCGGACTCCCCAACCAGGGCGTCATGATCCTCTATGAGGTGCTCAACGAGCGCCGGGGCGTCCTCGCCGAGCGCACCTACAGCGTCTGGCCGGACCTGGAAGCACTGATGCGTGAGCACAAGGTGCCGCAGTTCACGGTGGACGGACACCGCCCGGTCAAGGCGTTCGACGTCTTCGGGCTGAGCTTCTCCACCGAGCTCGGCTACACCAACATGCTCACCGCCCTGGACCTGGCCGGCATTCCGCTGGCCGCCAGGGACCGCGGCCTCGACGACCCGATCGTCCTCGCGGGCGGCCACGCCGCGTTCAATCCCGAGCCGATCGCGGAGTTCATCGACTGCGCGGTCATCGGCGACGGCGAGCAGGCCGTTCTGGAGATCACCGAGATCATCCGCGCCTGGAAGGCCGAGGGCCGTCCCGGCGGCCGCGAGGAGGTGCTCTTCCGGCTCGCCAGGACCGGCGGCGTGTACGTCCCCGGCTTCTACGACGTCGAGTACCTCCCGGACGGCCGCATCGGCCGGATGGTGCCGAACAGGTCCGGCGTTCCGTGGCGGGTGTCCAAGCACACCGTCATGGACCTCGACGAGTGGCCGTACCCGAAGCAGCCGCTCGTCCCGCTCGCCGAGACGGTCCACGAGCGGATGTCCGTGGAGATCTTCCGCGGCTGCACCCGCGGCTGCCGCTTCTGCCAGGCCGGCATGATCACGCGCCCCGTGCGGGAGCGAAGCATCACCGGCATCGGCGAAATGGTGGAGAAGGGCCTCAAGGCGACCGGCTTCGAGGAGGTCGGCCTGCTCTCGCTCTCCTCCGCGGACCACTCCGAGATCGGCGACATCGCCAAGGGCCTCGCCGACCGCTACACCGACGACAAGGTCGGGCTCTCGCTGCCCTCCACCCGCGTCGACGCGTTCAACGTGGACCTGGCCAACGAGCTGACCCGCAACGGCCGTCGCTCCGGTCTCACCTTCGCCCCCGAGGGCGGCTCCGAGCGCATGCG
Source organism: Streptomyces brevispora (assembly GCF_007829885.1). Classification (NCBI taxonomy): domain Bacteria; kingdom Bacillati; phylum Actinomycetota; class Actinomycetes; order Kitasatosporales; family Streptomycetaceae; genus Streptomyces; species Streptomyces brevispora. The sequence continues at coordinate 1,615,382 of NZ_VIWW01000001.1, read as the reverse complement.
CAAGGTCATCAACAAGATGGTCTCGGAGGAGGACCTGATCCGGACCGTCTCCACCGCGTACGGCAACGGCTGGCGGCAGGTGAAGCTGTACTTCATGTGCGGTCTGCCCACCGAGACCGACGAGGACGTCCTGCAGATCGGCGACATGGCGGTCAACGTCATCGCCAAGGGCCGCGAGGTCTCCGGGCAGAACGACATCCGCTGCACCGTCTCCATCGGCGGCTTCGTGCCCAAGCCGCACACCCCGTTCCAGTGGGCCCCGCAGCTCGGCGTCGAGGAGACGGACGCCCGGCTGGCCAAGCTCCGGGACAAGATCCGCGGCGACAAGAAGTACGGCCGCTCGATCGGCTTCCGCTACCACGACGGCAAGCCCGGCATCGTCGAGGGCCTGCTCTCCCGCGGCGACCGCCGGGTCGGCTCCGTCATCCGCGCCGTCTACGAGGCCGGCGGCCGCTTCGACGGCTGGCGCGAGTACTTCAGCTACGACCTGTGGATGAAGAGCGCCGAGAAGACGCTGCCCGCCTTCGGCGTGGACGTCGACTGGTACACCACCCGGGAGCGGACGTACGAGGAGGTCCTGCCCTGGGACCACCTGGACTCCGGCCTCGACAAGGAATGGCTCTGGCAGGACTGGCAGGACTCGCTCGACGAGACCGAGGTCGAGGACTGCCGCTGGACGCCGTGCTTCGACTGTGGGGTGTGCCCGCAGCTCGACCTCGACATCCAGATCGGCCCGACGGGCAAGAAGCTCCTCCCGCTGACGGTCGTGAAGTGACGGTTGTGAAGTCGCGGCCGTGAAGTCGCGGTCGTGAAGTGACACCACCCGGTTCCGGCCGGGTGACATCTCGATGACGAAGGTCCGGTCCAGGAAACCCCGGGCCGGACCTTCGCGTCATTGACGGCATGGACCCCGACAAGCGCCAGGCGCCCGCGCGGTACGAGAGCGGGGACGGCTGTCTGACCGTCCTCATCAGGATTCCGGTGCGGATCGTGGTCCTCGTACTCGTCCTGCCGGTCCGGATGGTGTGGGACGCCCTCGCCGTCTGCGCCCGTGCCGCCGACCGCACCCTGCTCCGACCGCTCGGGCGGGCGCTCTCCTGGCTGTTCCAGGTCCTCGTCGTGGTCCCGGCCCGCCTGCTGTGGGAGTGGGTGCTGACCCCGGTGGGACACGGGCTGCGGTGGCTGGCCACGGCGGTCCTCACCCCGCTCGGACACGGGCTGCGGTGGGTGTACCGGGCACTGCTCGTCCCCGCCGGGCGCGGAATCCGCACGGGCGTCGGACGGCTGCTCACGGTCGTCCTCGTCCTGCCGGTCGTGGGCGTGTGGCGGTACGTCCTGGTGCCGCTGGGGCCGGCCGCCGCCTGGGTGGTGGAGCAGCTGATCGTGCTGCCGCTGGAATGGGTGTACCGGCAACTGCTCACCCCGCTCGGCCACGGCGTCGCCCGGCTGCTCGACCTGCTGGCCCGCGGCGTCGTCGCCGGTTCCCGGTGGCTGTGGGCCGGTCTCGACCTGCTCGTCGCGGTGGTTCTCGTCACTCCGCTGGTCTGGTTCTGCCGGCGGGTGCTGACCCCCGTGGGCCGGGAGATCGCCGCCGCGTTCGGCGTCGCCTGGCGCGTCGCCGGATTCGTCTCACGGGCCGTCGGCCGGGCCCTTGCCCGGCTGGCGTGGCATCTGGTCGGGGCGCCGCTGGCCTGGGCCTACCGCACGATGTGCACCCCCGTCGGACATTTCGTGCGCGACGCCGTATGGGCCCCGGCCCGGCGGGCGGCCGTCGCCGCGGGCCGGACGGCCCGGGACACCGTGCGCACGGCCCGCGAAACCGTCCGGCGGGCCCGCCACGACGCATGGCGGGCACTGGTCGGCGGGCCACGTGTGACCGAGCCCCGGGAACCGGCGAGCCCCCTTGCGCGTAGGCTGGGTGATACGCAACAAGGAACGACTGTGCCCAGCGCGGCGCCCGAACCAGAGATCTCCCTGCACGGCGAGAAAACCGCCCAGCAGGGGTGAGCCGGAGCGGACACCCCGGGCCCACCTGTACTTCGAGGGCGGCGTGCCACCCGCGTCCGCCCCGCACCGAGGAGAAGAACCACTGGGCAAGCGACAGCCCGAAGGCCCGCCGCCCGCACCGGCAGTGCAGCGCATTCGTCTGCGCTACACCAAGCGCGGCCGCCTCCGGTTCACCAGCCACCGTGACTTCCAGCGTGCCTTCGAGCGGGCGCTGCGCCGCTCGCAGGTGCCCATGGCCTACTCGGCGGGCTTCACCCCGCACCCCAAGGTGTCCTACGCCAATGCCGCCCCCACCGGTACGGGCAGCGAGGCCGAGTTCCTGGAGATCGCCCTCACCGAGGCGCGGGACCCCGAAACCCTGCGGGAACTGCTCAACGACTCGCTGCCGGACGGCCTCGACATCACCGATGCCGTGGAGGCCCGCACCTCGGGTCTCGCGGACCGGCTGACCGCCTCTATCTGGGAGATGCGGCTGGACGGGGTGTCCGCGGAGGACGCCGAGAAGGCCGTGGCGGCCTTCAACGCGGCCGAGACCGTCGAGGTCCAGCGCCGTACGAAGAACGGCATGCGCAGCTTCGACGCCCGGTCCGCCGTGGTGGAGCTGCAGGCCCTTGATCAACAGTCTGATAGGCCCGAGGTCAAGGCCTGTGCGATACTGCGGCTGGTTGTTCGGCACGTGACACCTGCCGTTCGACCTGACGACGTCCTGTCCGGTCTCCGCGTTGTGGCCGACCTGGCGCCGCCGGTCCCCGCAGCGGTGACCAGGCTGGCGCAGGGGCTCTTCGACGAGGAGTCCGGCACGGTGACCGACCCGCTCGCGCCTGACCGCGAGGCAGCCCCGGCCGCTCTACCCGCGGCCACCGGGACCGCCGTCGCGACGGCGCCGGAAGGTGCGGGAACCGCGTAAGGCGGTCGTTGTAGCGCAGCCCTCGGACTCGGGAGCCACCTGGTCCGGGCCGCGCGCTGACCCATAAGACTTTCGCCAGGCCGTGCGCACACCGCGTACGGAACCGGCGAGCCAGACATTCAGCCCCCGTGCGGCGCCCGCGCCCCGGACGAGCGGTACCGCGTACATCATGCGGACCGTGCCGGACCGGAATCAGGCGCGGCGCCCGGGAGCGCGACGGGAGAACCGCCCGCATGCTCGAGCCCACCGAACCCGGCACGACCGGGAACGCAGAAGACAACAACACCCCCGGGGACAAGCTGCCGCCGCGCCGCAGGCGCCGTGCGGCGTCCCGCCCGGCCGGCCCGCCGTCGGGCGGCGCACCGGGCGCTGCCGACGCGCCGGCCATACCGGCCGTTGACGCCGGAGAGTCGGACAGCAGCACCGAGAGCACCCCCGAGGCAGCCCCGCCCGTCCGTGCGCGTCGCCGCGCGGTCCGCAAGGCGACCGCTCCGGCGGGTGCGCCGCAGGCGGCTGAGGTCGTGGAGCCCGTTGTGGCCGCTGAGCCGGTCGAGGAAGAGGCTGTCGCGGTTGAGCCGGTCGTCGAGGCGCCGCGTGCGCGTCGTCGGGCGTCCCGCAAGGCCACCGCCCCGGCGGGTGCGCCGCAGGCGGCTGAGGTCGTGGAGCCCGTTGTGGCCGCTGAGCCGGTCGAGGAAGAGGCTGTCGCGGTTGAGCCGGTCGTCGAGGCGCCGCGTGCGCGTCGTCGGGCGTCCCGCAAGGCCACCGCCCCGGCGGGTGCCCCGCAGGCCGCCGAGGCCGTGGAGATCGTCGAGGAGACCGCAGCCACGGAGAGCCCCGAGCCCGTCGTCGCCGAGGCGCCGCGCGGTCGGACCAGGCGCAGGGCCTCCGCCCCGGCCGGTGCGCCGCAGTCCACCCGGACCGAGCCGGCCGAGTCCGCCCCGGCCGCCGAGCCCGCCGAGGTCACCCGGGCGGCAGAGCCGGCCGAGGCCGAGGCAGCCCCGCCCGCCCGCGGCCGCCGTCGTGCGGTTCGCAAGGCGACCGCCCCCGCAGGTGCCCCGCCGGTCGCCGAGGAGCGCACCGAGGGCCAGATCGGCGAGAGCCTGCCCGAGGCGGCGGTGGAGGAACTGGCCGCCGAGGCCGCCGAGGTCGAGGAGGCCACTCCGCGCGGCAGCCGGCGTCGCCGGGCCACCGCCGCGGCGGGCCGCCCCGAGTTCACCGGCAAGGTCGAGGAGCCCGCGCGCAGGAGCCGTGGCGCGGCGCGCCCCGCCGTCGCCGTGTTCCAGGCCCCGGTCTTCGCCGAGCCGATGTTCCAGACCCCGGAGACCGCCGCTGCCGCGGCCGCCGCCGAGGTTCCCGCCGAGCTCGACGAGGAGCCCGAGGACGAGATCGGGACGGTCGAGGAGCCGACCCCGGTCGCCGAGGCGCCCGCCGAGGCCGCTCCGCAGGGTGGTTCGCGTCGCCGTCGCCGCCGTCGCGGTGAGGCCGCCGAGGCCGAGCCCGCCGCCGCACCCGCTCCGGCCGCCGCCCCGGTGGAGGAGCAGGCCGAGGACGAGCACGAGCCGGAGAACGAGAGCGACGCCGAGCACGAGGGCGAGGACACCGACGAGTACGGTGACCGGCCCTCGCGCCGCCGCCGTCGCGGTGGCCGTCGCCGCCGCCGTGGTGAGTCCGCCGAGGACGAGACCACCGAGCAGCACACCGACGACGACACCTCCGACGACGAGCACGAGCGTGCCCACGAGTCCGAGGACGAGGGCGACGACGAGCACGACGACAACGACTCCGGTGCCTCCGGATCGAGCAGCAGCCGGCGCCGTCGTCGCCGTCGCCGTCGCAGCGGTGACTCCGCGTCCGACGCCGAGAACGGCACGGACGACCCGGAGCGCACGGTCGTCAAGGTCCGCGAGCCCCGTAAGAAGGAAGCCGAGCGCGAGCCCGGCACCGGCTTCGACGAGGTCCAGTCGATCAAGGGCTCGACCCGTATGGAGGCCAAGAAGCAGCGCCGCCGCGAGGGCCGCGAGCAGGGCCGCCGCCGGGTTCCGATCATCACCGAGGCGGAGTTCCTGGCCCGCCGCGAGGCCGTCGAGCGCGTCATGGTCGTCCGCCAGAGCGGCGAGCGCACCCAGATCGGCGTCCTCGAGGACAACGTGCTCGTCGAGCACTACGTCAACAAGGAGCAGGCAACCAGCTACGTCGGCAACGTCTACCTGGGCAAGGTCCAGAACGTCCTGCCGTCCATGGAGGCCGCCTTCGTCGACATCGGCAAGGGCCGCAACGCCGTCCTGTACGCCGGTGAGGTCAACTTCGAGGCGCTCGGCATGGCCCACGGGCCGCGCCGTATCGAGACCGCGCTCAAGTCCGGCCAGTCCGTCCTCGTCCAGGTGACGAAGGACCCGATCGGCCACAAGGGTGCCCGCCTGACCAGCCAGGTCTCGCTGCCCGGCCGCTACCTGGTCTACGTGCCCGAGGGCTCCATGACCGGGATCAGCCGCAAGCTGCCCGACACCGAGCGCGCCCGGCTCAAGACCATCCTCAAGAAGATCGTCCCCGAGGACGCGGGCGTCATCGTCCGTACCGCCGCGGAGGGCGCGAGCGAGGACGAGCTGCGCCGCGACGTCGAGCGGCTCCAGCAGCAGTGGGAGGACATCCAGAAGAAGTCGAAGAGCAGCGGCAGCTCCAACGCGCCGACGCTGCTCTACGGCGAGCCGGACATGACCGTCCGGGTCGTCCGCGACATCTTCAACGAGGACTTCTCCAAGGTCATCGTCAGCGGCAACGACGCGTGGGACACCATCCACGGTTACGTCTCGCACGTGGCGCCCGACCTGACGGACCGGCTGTCGCGGTGGACCTCCGAGGTCGACATCTTCGCGACCTACCGGATCGACGAGCAGCTGATGAAGGCGCTGGACCGCAAGGTCTATCTGCCGAGCGGCGGCTCGCTGGTGATCGACAAGACCGAGGCGATGGTCGTCGTCGACGTCAACACCGGCAAGTTCACCGGTCAGGGCGGCAACCTCGAGGAGACCGTCACCAAGAACAACCTGGAGGCGGCCGAGGAGATCGTGCGCCAGCTGCGGCTGCGCGACCTCGGTGGCATCGTCGTCGTCGACTTCATCGACATGGTGCTGGAGTCCAACCGGGACCTGGTGCTGCGGCGTCTGCTGGAGTGCCTGGGACGCGACCGTACGAAGCACCAGGTCGCCGAGGTCACCTCGCTCGGCCTGGTCCAGATGACCCGTAAGCGGGTCGGTCAGGGTCTGCTGGAGTCCTTCTCCGAGACCTGTGTCCACTGCAACGGGCGCGGCGTGATCGTGCACATGGAGCAGCCCAGCTCGATCGGCGGTGGCGGTGGCGGCAGCAAGCGTGCCAAGAAGCGCGGCCGCGGCGGTTCGGGTCAGGACCAGGAGCACGACCACGGTCACGAGCACGAGCTGGACCACGACAACGAGGTCGAGAGCGAGGCCGAGGTCGAGGCCGAGGTAGCCGCCCCGCTGGCGCTGCCCGAGCCGGAGTTCGTCGCGGACGAGGAGCTGTACAGCAGCCCGGCCGAGGCCGAGGCGGCCGCCTCGCGCGGCCGTGGCCGTCGCCGGGCGACCCGTAAGGCGTCGGCTCCGGCCGGTTCCCCGAAGTCGGCGTCCGCGCCGGCTCCGGTGGCCGAGCCGGTCGTGGAGCCGGAGCCGGTCGTGGAGCCCGAGCCCGTGGTGGAGCCGGAGCCGGTCGTCGAGGCCCCGGTTGCCGAGACCGCAGTCGTCGAGGCCCCGGCCGCCGAGGCGCCCCAGGGCCGTACGCGCCGTCGGGCGACCCGCAAGGCGACCGCCCCGGCCGGTTCTCCGGCCCAGGCCGAACCGGCACCGGCCGCCGAGCCGGCCGAGGAGCCGGTGTCCACTGCCGGCCCGGTCGCCGCGGAGGACCCGGTCGTCGAGGCTCCGCACGTTCAGGCCCCGGCCGAGGAGCCGGCCGCGCCGCCGCGTGCCCGGCGCCGGGCGACCCGCAAGGCCACCGCGCCCGCGGGTTCCCCGGCCGGCGCCGAAGAGGCCGAGGTCGTCGTGGTGACGGCTCCGGCCGAGGCCGCGTCCGACGCCGAGCCCGAGCCCGAGGCCGCGTCGGCACCGGCCAAGAAGGCGGCCCGCAAGACCGCCAAGAAGGCCACCGCGAAGAAGGCGGCCACCACGAAGACGGCCGCCAAGAAGACCGTCGCGAAGAAGACGACGGCCAAGAAGGCGGCAGCGAAGAAGACGGTGGCGGCGGAGCAGCAGGCGCCGTCCTCCGTCAAGGCATCGGCCGACGAGGTCTGACCCACCTCGTACCGTGCGCCAGTACGCAGCCGGACCGGTTCCGTCACAGGGACCGGGCCGGCTGCGTACTGCCGCCCCCGCCGACCCGCATCCTTCCCCGTGACACGGAAGTCTGAGCACATGCGCAAGATCCAGAAGGCAGTCATACCGGCCGCCGGGCTCGGTACCCGGTTCCTGCCCGCGACGAAGGCAACTCCCAAGGAGATGCTGCCGGTGGTCGACAAGCCGGCGATCCAGTACGTCGTGGAGGAGGCCGCCGCCGCGGGGCTGAACGATGTGCTGATGATCACCGGGCGCAACAAGCGCGCCCTTGAGGACCACTTCGACCGGAACTACGAGCTGGAGTCGGCGCTGACCCGCAAGGGCGACGACGAGCGCTTGGTGCGGGTCCAGGAGTCCAGCGACCTGGCGACCATGCACTACGTCCGCCAGGGCGACCCGCGAGGCCTCGGTCATGCCGTCCTGTGCGCGGAACCGCATGTGGGCGACGAGCCGTTCGCGGTGCTCCTCGGCGACGACCTGATCGACCCGCGCGACCCGCTGCTGGCGCGGATGACCGAGATCCAGGAGCGCGAGGGCGGCAGCGTCGTCGCGCTGATGGAGGTCGCGCCCGAGCTGATCCACCAGTACGGATGCGCCGCGGTGGAAGCCACCTCCCAGAGCGATGTCGTCCGGGTCACCGGGCTGGTCGAGAAGCCGGAGCCCGGCGACGCGCCCAGCAGTCTCGCCGTCATCGGACGCTACGTCCTGGACCCCGCGGTCTTCGCCGTGCTGCGCGAGACGGAACCGGGCCTGGGCGGCGAGATCCAGCTGACGGACGCGCTCCAGCAGCTCGCCGTCGACGAGAAGCTCGGCGGCCCGGTGCACGGTGTCGTCTTCCGCGGCCGCCGCTACGACACCGGTGACCGCGGCGACTACCTGCGGGCCATCGTCAGACTCGCCTGCGAGCGCGAGGACCTGGGCCCCGACTTCCGTGACTGGCTGCGCGGCTACGTGGCGACCGAGCTCTGAGCCGCAGCGCCCGTACGGCCCCCGGACCCACCCGAAACACACGCACCAAGGACCAAGGAGAACCCTCATGATCGGCATGATTCTGGCGGCCGGCGCCGGCCGCCGTCTGCGCCCCTACACCGACACGCTTCCCAAGGCCCTGGTGCCGGTCGGCCCCGAGGGGAACGAGGAGAGCCTGACTGTCGTCGACCTGACCCTGGGCAACTTCGCCGAGGTCGGGCTGACCGAGGTCGCGATCATCGTGGGCTACCGCAAGGAGGCCCTGTACGAGCGCAAGGCGGCCCTTGAGGCGAAGTACGGCGTCACCCTCACGCTGATCGACAACGACAAGGCCGAGGAGTGGAACAACGCCTACTCCCTCTGGTGCGGCCGTGACGCCCTCAAGGACGGCGTGATCCTCGCCAACGGCGACACCGTGCACCCCGTCTCCGTCGAGAAGACGCTGCTGGCCGCCCGCGGCGACGGCAAGAAGATCATCCTCGCCCTCGACACGGTGAAGCAGCTCGCCGACGAGGAGATGAAGGTCGTTGCCGACCCCGCGAAGGGCGTTCAGCGCATCACCAAGCTGATGGACCCTGCCGACGCCACCGGCGAGTACATCGGGGTCACCCTCATCGAGGGCGACGCGGCCGAGGAGCTTGCCGACGCCCTGAAGACCACGTTCGAGCGCGACCCCGACCTGTACTACGAGGACGGCTACCAGGAGCTCGTCAACCGCGGCTTCAAGGTCGACGTGGAGCCGATCGGCGACATCAAGTGGGTCGAGATCGACAACCACGAGGACCTGGCCAAGGGCAGGAAGATCGCGTGCCAGTACTGACCCGGCTGATACCCGCACCGGTCGTCGTCGACATCCGTGCGGGTGCGCTGGCGGACCTGGCGGGGGTCCTCGCGGATCAGCGCATCTCCGGCTCCGGGAAGCTGGCGGTCGCGATCAGCGGGGGCTCCGGCCGGGCGCTGCGGGAGCGGCTGTCGGACAGCCTGCCCGGTGCCTCCTGGTTCGAGGTCGGCGGCGGCACGCTGAACGACGCCGTCAAGCTGGCCGAGGACATGAAGTCCGGGCGGTACGACGCGGTGGTCGGCCTCGGCGGCGGCAAGATCATCGACTGTGCCAAGTTCGCCGCCGCGCGCATCGGGCTGCCGCTGGTCGCCGTGGCGACGAACCTGTCCCACGACGGTCTGTGCTCACCGGTGGCCACCCTGGACAACGACTCGGGCCGCGGCTCGTACGGTGTCCCGAACCCGATCGCCGTCGTCATCGACCTCGACATCATCCGTGAGGCCCCGGTCCGCTTCGTGCGGTCCGGGATCGGGGACGCGCTCTCGAACATCTCCGCGGTGGCGGACTGGGAGCTGGCCCACCGGGTCAACGGCGAGGACATCGACGGACTGGCCGCGGCGATGGCCCGGCAGGCCGGCGAGGCCGTGCTGCGCCATCCCGGGGCCATCGGCGACGACAGTTTCCTCCAGGTGCTGGCGGAGGGGCTGGTGCTCACCGGTATCTCGATGTCGGTCGCGGGCGACAGCCGGCCCGCCTCCGGCGCCTGTCACGAGATCAACCACGCGTTCGACCTGCTGTTCCCCAAGCGGGCGGCCAGCCACGGGGAGCAGTGCGGTCTGGGTGCGGCGTTCGCGATGCATCTGCGCGGCGCCCGCCAGGAGTCCGTACGGATGGCCGGGACGCTGCGGCGCCACGGTCTGCCGGTCACCGCGCAGGACATCGGATTCAGCGTGGAGGAGTTCGTCTCGGTGGTCGAGTTCGCACCCCGGACCAGGCCGGGCCGGTTCACCGTTCTGGAACATCTGAACCTGTCCGCGGACGGGATCAGGGACGCCTACGCCGACTACGTCAGCGCGGTCGGGGCCTGAAACCGGGGCCCGGTTTGACCGGGCTGTCCGAGGCCCCGTAATCTTGACCGTCGGCGTTTGTTTCGCCACACCTCTGAGCACTGACCTCCCGCTCGTACGGGAGAGGCCGCTCGTCCAATCCGGATCATCACGGGTCCCCGGACCCGTGTGAGCGGCTGGCATCAGAGGTTTCCGCTTCGAGTGAGAGTGAGATCCGCGTGTACGCCATCGTGCGCAGCGGTGGTCGCCAGCACAAGGTTGCTGTCGGCGACATCGTTGAGGTTGACAAGATTCCCACCGCCAATGTTGGCGACACGGTAGAGCTCTCTACCCTGCTCGTTGTCGACGGCGACGCCGTGACCAGCGACCCGTGGGTGCTTGACGGCATCAAGGTCCAGGCCGAGATTGTGGACCACCACAAGGGCGCGAAGATCGACATCCTTCGCTACAAGAACAAGACCGGCTACCGCCGTCGCCAGGGTCACCGCCAGCAGTACACGGCGATCAAGGTCACCGGTATCCCCGCGGCTGCGAAGTAAGGGACTGAGGAGACATGGCACATAAGAAGGGCGCATCGTCCACTCGGAACGGGCGCGATTCCAATGCTCAGCGGCTCGGCGTGAAGCGCTTCGGCGGTCAGGCCGTCAACGCCGGTGAGATCCTGGTCCGCCAGCGCGGCACCCACTTCCACCCGGGCACGGGCGTCGGCCGTGGCGGCGACGACACGCTGTTCGCCCTCGCCGCCGGTGCGGTCGAGTTCGGCACGCACCGTGGCCGTAAGGTCGTGAACATCGTTCCGATCGCCGGCTGATTCTCGGCGCTCGTAGAGCGGTTTGACGTGGAGGCGGACCTCACTTCCTTGTACGGGAAGTGGGTCCGCCTTTCGCGTGTTGCTCCTACAGGGGCACGAGCGAGATATTTCTGCACGTATGTAACTGGAGGTTCCAACCATGACCACCTTCGTGGACCGCGTCGAGCTGCATGCCGCCGCGGGTAACGGGGGCCACGGCTGCGCCTCCGTTCACCGTGAGAAGTTCAAGCCGCTCGGCGGCCCGGACGGCGGCAACGGCGGCCGTGGCGGCGATGTGACCCTGATCGTCGACCAGGCCGTCACCACGCTCCTCGACTATCACCACCACCCCCACCGCAAGGCCACCAACGGCCAGCCCGGCGCCGGTGACAACCGCACCGGCAAGGAGGGCCAGGACCTGATCCTGCCCGTGCCGGACGGCACCGTCGTGCTCGACACGAACGGCAACGTGCTCGCCGACATGGTCGGCCAGGGCACCATGTTCGTCGCCGGCCAGGGCGGCCGCGGCGGCCTCGGCAACGGCGCGCTGGCCTCCGCCCGGCGCAAGGCCCCGGGCTTCGCGCTGCTCGGCGAGCCCGGTGAGAGCCGGGACATCGTCCTGGAGCTGAAGACCGTCGCCGACGTCGCCCTCGTGGGCTACCCGAGCGCCGGCAAGTCCTCGCTGATCTCGGTCCTGTCGGCGGCCAAGCCGAAGATCGCCGACTACCCGTTCACGACGCTGGTCCCGAACCTGGGCGTCGTCACCGCGGGCTCCACCGTCTACACCATCGCCGACGTCCCGGGCCTGATCCCGGGCGCCAGCCAGGGCAAGGGCCTCGGCCTGGAGTTCCTGCGGCACGTCGAGCGCTGCTCGGTGCTCGTGCACGTACTGGACACCGCGACGCTGGAGTCGGACCGCGACCCGGTCTCCGACCTCGACATGATCGAGGAGGAGCTGAAGCTGTACGGCGGTCTGGACGACCGCCCCCGCGTCGTCGTCCTCAACAAGATCGACATCCCGGACGGCCAGGACCTCGCGGAGATGATCCGTCCGGACCTGGAGGCCCGCGGCTACCGCGTCTTCGAGGTCTCCGCCGTGGCCCGTACCGGGCTCAAGGAGCTCTCCTTCGCGCTGGCGGGCGTCATCGCCGAGGCACGCGCCGCCAAGCCGGTGGAGGAGGCGACCCGCATCGTCATCCGGCCCAAGGCCGTGGACGACGCCGGTTTCACCGTGGTGCTGGAGGACGACGGCATCTACCGGGTACGTGGCGAGAAGCCGGAACGCTGGGTGCGCCAGACCGACTTCAACAACGACGAGGCCGTCGGCTACCTGGCGGACCGGCTGAACCGGCTCGGTGTCGAGGACGCGCTGCGCAAGGCGGGCGCCCGTGCGGGCGACGGGGTGGCCATCGGGGCCGAGGACAACTCCGTCGTCTTCGACTGGGAGCCGACGGTGACGGCCGGTGCGGAGATGCTCGGCCGCCGTGGCGAGGACCACCGGCTGGAGGAGCCGCGTCCGGCCGCGCAGCGCCGTCGCGACCGCGAGGAAGAGCGCGACGACGTCAGCAAGGAGTACCAGGAGTTCGACCCGTTCGCGTGACACGGGAGACTCCGCCGGTCCCGGTTCCCCTCGGGGAGCCGGGACCGGCGTGTTTTCCGGGGCGCCCGGTTCGCCGGATGCCCCGGATCGGTCAGGAGCGGCCGGCCGCTGAGAGCGCCTCGGCGGGGGAGGGGGCCGGGGTGCGCTCGGCGAGCGGGACGACCGGAAGCAGCGTCTGCTCGCCCAGGAACACCCGGCGCACGACGCGCTCCGCGGCGCGGCCGTCGTCGAAGTCGCAGTAGCGCTCCCGGAACGCCTTGCGCAGCCCGGCCGACCGCTGGCTCCGCCAGTCCTGCGAACCGAGGACCGAGGTGAGCTCCTCCTGGCTGGTCGCCACGGCTCCCGGCGGCTCGGCCATCAGGTCGAAGTAGGTGCCGCGCACGACCCGGTACGTGTCCCAGTCGTCGGCGTAGATCACGATCGGCCGGTCCAGGTTGGCGTAGTCGAACATCGCCGATGAGTAGTCCGTGACGAGGGCGTCCGCCGCGAGGTAGAGCTGCTCGACGTTCCCGTGCGCGGAGACGTCGATGATCCGGCCGCTGGCCTGGAGGTCGGCGAGGCGCCCGGTCGGCTTGTAGAAGTAGTGACCGCGCACCAGCAGGGTGACGTCCGGACCCAGCTCCTCCGCCAGCCTCGGCAGGTCGAGCCGCGGGGTGAAGGACTTCTGGTACTCGCGGTGGGTCGGCGCGTAGAGGAAGGCCGTCGAGCCGTCCGCCAGGCCGAGTTCGTGCCGGGCCCGTGAGACGTCCGCCGCGGTGGAGTTGAGCAGTACGTCGTTGCGCGGGTAGCCGGTCTCCAGCGAGGTGTACCGACAGGGGTAGACCCGCTCCCACACGGTGGTGGAGAACCGGTTGGCGGACAGGCTGTAGTCCCAGCGGTCGCACCGGCTGAGCAGCTTCTCCATGTCCATGCTGGTGGACGCGGGGAACTGGGCCTGGTCCAGCCCCATCGTCTTCAGCGGGGTGCCGTGATGGGTCTGCAGATGGATCTGGCCCTCGCGCTTGATCACGGTGTCGCCGAAGTTCACGTTGTTCGTCAGGTACTTCGCGCGGGCCATCACCGACCAGTACTCGCGGGACCCGACGACCACGGTGTCGACGCCCTTGGGGACCCGGTCGCGGTGCTCGGACCTGACCGCCCAGACCCGGCGCACGTCCGGGGCCAGCCGGCCCAGCTCCGCCTCGATGGCCGCGGGGTTGCAGGAGTAGCCGCGGCCCCAGTACGCGGAGAACACCGCGAGGTTCTCGTCCAGCGGCATGTGCAGCTGGGACTTGTAGAACATTCCCAGAGCGGCGCGCTTGGCCCGGCCGGCACGGGCCCGGCCGCCCAGCTGGGCCCGGTTGCGCACGTTGTTGACCCGGGTGACGCCGACCAGCGCCGGGTAGGAGTCGAGGCCCAGCAGCGCGTACTTGTAGCCCCGGCCGCCCAGCGGCCGCTCGAAGCCCTCCGGAAGGCGGCTCCGGTACTCCTTGGCCGCGCGGTGGAAGAACTCGGCCCGTGTGTTCTTCGGAAGCCGGCCGGGCTTCTCCAGGACGGTCAGGAAGTGGTCGACCATTTTCCTGAAGAGCGCCGGACGCCAGACATCGAGATCCGGCCGCGAGTCCAGATAGGCGAAAACCCGGTCGTACTGATCGAAGACATCGAAATGCTTGCGGCTGACCGTGCGGAGGATGTTCCCGCCCTCACGCCGCTGCCGGTACAGCACACAGGAGCGGTCGAGGACGGCGATGCTCCGCGCCGAGATCAGCGAGGAGTACGTCCACGGCGCGTCCTCGTAATACCCGGGCGGGAAGCGGAATCCGTGCCGGGCGACGAAGTCGCGGTGGTACGCCTTGTTCCACACGATCTGCAGCAGGTCCAGCAACTGCGGCCGGTCCGCCAGGGAGAAGACGGCGGGACCGCTCTCGTCCAGCAGCTCCGCGCGCTTGTTGCGCAGCAGCCGTCCGTCCCAGTAGGTGCGGGTGTAGTCGTAGATCAGGACGTCGGGGTCGTCCGTCGCGTCGAGGCGCGCCGCGATGGCCGCCAGCGAGCCCGGGGCCAGGGTGTCGTCGCTGTCGAGGAAGAGCAGATAGTCACCGGTCGCCTCGTCGATTCCCGCGTTGCGCGCGCGTCCCAGACCCACGTTCTCGGTGAGGTGGAGCACACGGATGCGGGCGTCGCGTTCCGCGTACGTGTCGAGGATCGCGCCGGAGCCGTCCGGTGAGCAGTCGTCGATGCCGATGATCTCGAAGTCGGTGAAGTCCTGCTGGAGCACGGAGTCGAGACACTCCCCGATGTACCCCTGCACGTTGTACGCAGGCACGATGAGTGTCAGTCGAGGCATCGTCCACCAGTCCAGAGAGCTGTCCGAGGGTCTGTGCGAGGAGTGCGGTGCACACCGTTGGACAGTGAGACGGCATCCGGCACCCGGACAGCGTAATTGATTGCTGTCAGCCGCCTTTGAACGGCGAGGTCCGGTCCGCCGGTCCGACGTGGTCTGCACGTAGGGTGAAGCGGACGGGTATGACCTCGGACAGGGAGACGCACGACATGACCTGGATGGTTACGGGTGGGGCGGGATACATCGGTGCGCATGTCGTGCGCGCGATGCTCGCGGGCGGTCAGCAGGTCGTCGTGTACGACGACCTGTCGACCGGGAACGCCGAGAGCGTGCCCTCCGGGGTGCCCCTGGTGACCGGCAGTGTTCTCGACCGTCAGGCACTGGACGCGGCGATCCGTGAACACGGCGTGACCGGCGTGGTGCACATCGCGGGCAAGAAGCAGGTCGGCGAGTCCGTCGAGCGTCCCCTCCACTACTACCGGGAGAACGTGACGGGTCTGGAGGTGCTGCTCGAGAGCATGGTCGACGCGGGTGTCGACCGGCTGGTGTTCTCCTCCTCCGCCGCCGTCTACGGCATGCCCGATGTCGACCTCGTCACCGAGGAGACCCCCTGCGCGCCGATGAGCCCGTACGGCGAGACCAAGCTCGTCGGCGAGTGGCTGATCCACGCCGCCGCCCGCGCCCACGGACTGCGCTGCGCCTCGCTCCGCTACTTCAACGTCGCCGGTGCGGCGTCGCCCGAACTCGCCGACGCCGGGGTGTTCAACCTCATCCCGATGGTCTTCGAGCGCCTCGAGGCCGGCGAGGGCCCGCGGATCTTCGGTGACGACTACGCGACGCCGGACGGCACCTGCGTCCGCGACTACATCCACGTCAAGGACATCGCCTCCGCCCACCTCGCCGCCGCGATCCGGCTCGACGCGGCCGAGCGGGGTACGGATCTCACCCTCAACATCGGCCGCGGTGAGGGCAGTTCCGTACGGGAGATGGTGGACCGGATCCTCAAGGTGACGGACAACGGGCACATGGCCCCCGAGGTGACCGCCCGCCGGGCCGGTGACCCGGCACGCGTGGTCGCCGGCGCCGACCGGATCCGCGCGGAACTGGGCTGGTCGGCCCGGTACGGCGTGGACGAGATGATCGACTCCGCCTGGCAGGGCTGGCGCCACCGTCACCCGTAGCGAGCGCGCGGACGCACGGCAGAGGCCCGGCACCACCCTTTTCGGGGGCGGCGCCGGGCCTCTGCCGTGCGTCGGCCGGGGCCTATCCCTCGGGTGTCGGCTCCAGCTGTTCCTCGTCGGCCGCCTCCGCCTCCTCCAGCGCTCCCCGCTGTGTCGGGATAGCCGCGAGCAGCCGGTTCGACATCCGTGCGCGGTGTTCGTCAGCCACCTCGCACAGCCCGATCGCCGCCTCGGCGAAGCGTGCCTGGGACGGCGGGTCCGAGGGGCCGAGGAGCTGGAGCTTCAGAGCGGCGCGGGCCGCGCCCAGCCCGTCGTTGCCGGGGTGGCGCACCGCGTCGAGAAGCGCGGCGACACCCGCCGCGTCCGGGGTCAGGATCGTCGCCGCGCCGACCGTCGGGAACGCGTCGCGGAAGAGGTCCTCGGGCATGTCGCTGGTGTTCGCCACGGCGTACGGCTTCTCGGCCGCCAGATAGTCCGTGACCACGCTCGACACATCGCTGATCAACAGGTCCGCCTCGTTGAAGCAGGCGTACAGCGCGGGCTGCGGGGTGGTGATGATCTGGTGTTCCGCCGCGGGGAGCGACGCCCAGTGGGCCGCCTCCCAGGCCGCGGTCGCCGCGGTGACGGCCTCGGCCCGGCCGGGTTCCGGCGTGCTCTGTACCAGCATGCGCTCCGCGTCGTCCGCGTCGTCCCGGAACGAGGCGTCGGTCAGCCTGTGCAGCTCCGAGGTCCGCCGGGCCAGTTCGGCAGCGGCCTGCGGACCGGGGCGCGGGCCGGTGCGGCCGCGGTTGGCCTCCTGGATCAGGGCCTGGATACGGTCGTTGGCGGCGCCGGCCAGGGGATCGACCGAGCCCGTCATCGGGTGCGGCTTGTAGAGCAGCCGGACGCCGGGGTCGGCGAGCAGTGCCCGGACGATGTTCTCGCCGGCCAGGATGACCGAGGTGTTCCCCGGATTGCCGTCCCAGCCCTCCCAGGTGGGGGCGTAGAGCACGGTCGTGTACGCACCGGTGGGCGGGCCCGTGTACGGGGTGATCGGGGCGAGCTGGGGGCGGCCGATCTCCACCACGTCGCGGTCCTCGATGCCGACGTCGGCCAGCGCGTAGCGTTCGCGCGCGGCCGGTCCGGCGACCCACACCTCGTCGTAGGCCTTCGCGTACGGATTGCAGCTGGAGAGCTTGTCGCTCTCGCCGTGGTTGACGAAGGCGTGTTTGATCGACGGTATCCGCAGGATCTGCGAGGTCTTGCCGGAGTTCGCGGGGTGGATCAGCAGCTTCAGGGTCGACTGCTCCAGGCGGAGCAACTGGGAGACCTTCGGGATGCACACGATGGGGATGTCCGTCGCACCGATCCGCTGCATCATGAAGCGCTCGCGCAGCACGATCAGCGGGCGGCCGTCGAGCCCGGCCAGCGCGTCGAGCCACATGTTGGCCTGGTACGCGGACGAGGCGCCGCCGGAGAAGTACATGCCGACGGTCGGCCGGTAGTCGGCGAGCCAGCCGTCGAACCAGTCCAGCACCTCCTCGGGCGACGACGGGCGGCGGCGCACCAGACACCACACCAGCCTGCCGAGCGAGACGGCGGCGAGAGCGGCCGACACCGCGATGCCCGCCGAGGCGAACTCCGGCTCGTCGCTCGCCGCCGTCACCAGCAGGCCCGCGGTCGCGGGCAGCCCGAACAGCAGCAGGCGCGGCCCGTGGCGGCGCGTCAGCAGTGAGGGCGGCGCCGGGGCGATCCGCAGCGCGGAGGCGTCGATGTTGCGGGTGAGCAGCGGCATGGTCCGCAGGGCGCGCACCCGGATCGCCGCCGCGTGGCCGGCCAAGTGGAGCGCGTAGAAGAAGAGCAGGCCGAGGACCAGGGGGAGATATTCCGTTTCCCGGTGGTACCCGCCCAGCCGGAGCAGCCCCACGATCAGCAGGAAGTCACAGGTCAGCCTCCGGACCATGACATCGGCCCGGACCTTGGCGAGCAGGGAGACCTGGCCGGGCCACCAGCGGTGCAGGGAGGCCTCGGCCAGGAGGTTGGCGGCCGTCGCCGCGATGAGCAGTGCGAGGTGCGGGACAACGGCTGCGGCGGCCTGAGCGGCGAAGGACGCGGTCAGTACGGCGATCGGGAGGACCTTCGCGGCGTACCGCAGGACCGGGGAGAGCAGTTGCACTGGGGGACTCCAAAGAGCGCGAGCGCTCACGTGCGCGGTGGGGCCGACGTGGCGGCACGGCCGGCCGGGCGACCGGTAGCTGACAGGCCGCCCGGTGGGCATGGGGGGTACAGAGGCCCCACCATATGAACGGCAGCCAGTCCGATCATGAGATGAAGGTGAAAGGTTTGTGAGAGTTTAGCGAATGGAAGCAACCGAGTTCCCGGTTGGCGAATTCGCGCGATGTGCCCACAAAAATACGAAATGTGCCGCACTGGTCACGGGGGTGTCGCTCCACATCCGGGGTGGCTGCGCCCGTAAACCAGTTCGGCGTGACGAAAGCGTGTTTCCGCGCCGGTGGGTCGGGCGGGCGCGAAAAGCGACAGGTGGTTACGGGCCACTGCCGCTTTTCGTCCGGATGTGTCGGTAAAGGGGCGTGAGGGCTGTTTCGCCACAGATGGGACGGTGAATCTAAGTATGGTCGCCCGACAGGTCGCAGCCGCGACAGGACCGCCATCTCATCGTGGGGGCAGATACAAAAGTGAAGGCTCTCGTACTTTCCGGTGGGGCGGGCACCCGGCTCCGTCCGATCACCCACACCTCGGCCAAACAACTGGTCCCGGTGGCGAACAAACCGGTGCTGTTCTACGGCCTGGAGGCCATCGCGGAAGCGGGCATCACCGAGGTCGGCATCATCGTGGGCGACACCGAGGAGGAGATCCGCGCGGCGGTCGGCGACGGTTCCCGGTTCGGCATCGACGTCACCTACATCCCGCAGTCCGAGCCGCTCGGCCTCGCGCACGCGGTCCTGATCGCCCAGCGCTTCCTGGGCGACGAGGATTTCGTCATGTACCTCGGGGACAACTTCATCATCGGCGGGATCGCCGGCCTGGTCGAGGGGTTCCGGGCGGACCGGCCCGACGCCCAGATCCTGCTGACCCAGGTGCCCGACCCGACCTCGTTCGGCGTCGCGGAGCTCGACGGCGAGGGCAGGGTGGTGGCCCTGGAGGAGAAGCCCAGGGAACCCAAGAGCGACCTGGCACTCGTCGGTGTCTACCTCTTCACCCGGGTCATCCACGAGGCGGTCCGCTCCATCCGCCCGTCCTGGCGCGGCGAGCTGGAGATCACCCACGCCATCCAGTGGCTGATCGACCAGGAGCGCGACGTCCGCTCCACCATGATCCGCGGGTACTGGAAGGACACCGGCAACGTCACCGACATGCTGGAGGTCAACCGGACCGTCCTGGAGACCATCGAACCGTGCACCGACGGCGCCCACGTCGACGACGAGAGCGAGATCATCGGCCGGGTACGGATCGAACAGGGCGCCCGGGTCACCCGCAGCCGGATCGTCGGCCCCGCCATCATCGGCGCCCGCTCCGTGATCAGCGACGCCTACGTCGGGCCGTTCACCTCGGTCGCCCAGGAGTGCCGGATCGAGGACAGCGAGATCGAGTACTCCATCGTCCTGCGGGGCGCCTCGATCGACGGCGTCCGCCGCGTCGAGGCCTCCCTCATCGGCCACGAGGTCGAGGTGACCCCCGCGCCCAGGAGCCCCTCCGCCCACCGCCTCGTCCTCGGCGACCACAGCAAGGTGCAGATCTCCTCATGACGACCCACATCCTGGTGACCGGCGGTGCCGGCTTCATCGGCTCGCACTACGTCCGTACGCTGCTGGGCCCGGACGGACCCGGTGACGTGGCCGTCACCGTGCTCGACAAGCTCACCTACGCGGGCAACCCGGCCAACCTCGACGAGGTCCGCGACCACCCGGGTTTCTCGTTCGTCCAGGGCGACATCTGTGACGCGGAACTGGTCGGCGGTCTCATGGCCGGGCACGACCAGGTGGTGCACTTCGCCGCCGAATCGCACGTGGACCGCTCCATCGACGGCGGCGCCACCTTCGTCCGCACCAACGTCGTGGGAACCCACACCCTCGTCCACGCCGCGCACCTGGCGGGCGTGGAGACCTTCGTGCACATCTCCACCGACGAGGTCTACGGATCGGTCGACGAAGGCTCCTGGACCGAGAGCGAACCCCTCGCACCCAACTCCCCGTACTCCGCCTCCAAGGCGTCGAGCGACCTGATCGCGCTCTCGTACCACCGCACCCACGGACTCGACGTACGGGTGACCCGCTGCTCCAACAACTACGGGCACCACCACTTCCCCGAGAAGGTCGTCCCGCTGTTCGTCACCCACCTGCTCCAGGGCCGGCCGGTCCCGCTGTACGGCGACGGCGCCCATGTCCGCGACTGGCTGCACATCGACGACCACGTCCAGGGCATCGAACTCGTCCGCACCCGGGGACGCGCGGGCGAGGTCTACAACATCGGCGGCGGCACCGAACTCTCCAACAAGGAACTCACCGGTCTGCTGCTGGAGGCCTGCGGCGCCGACTGGGACACCGACGTCACCTACGTCGAGGACCGCAAGGGCCACGACCGCCGCTACTCCGTGGACTGCACCAAGATCCGCGAGGAGCTCGGCTACGAGCCCCGCAAGGACTTCCGCACCGGCCTCGCCGAGACCGTGCGGTGGTACCGCGCGAACAGCGCCTGGTGGGAGCCGCTCAAGGAGAGGGCCGCACTGTGAGCCCCGTCTGGCTGGTCACCGGGGCCGCCGGAATGCTGGGCCAGGACCTGCTGGCCGCCCTCGCCCACGAGGACGTCACCGCCGTCGCGGCGGACCGCACCGCCCTGGACATCGCCGATCCGGCCCGCGTCCGGGAGACGTTCGCCGCCCACCGCCCCGCGGTCGTGGTCAACTGCGCCGCCTGGACCGCCGTCGACGACGCCGAGAGCCAGGAGGACGCCGCGCTGCGGGTCAACGGCACCGGCCCCGCGGTCCTCGCCGAGGCCTGCCGCGAGCACGGCACCGTCCTGCTCCACGTCTCCACCGACTACGTGTTCGCCGGGGACGGCGTCCGGCCGTACGGCGAGGACGCCCCCACCGGCCCGCGCAGCGCCTACGGACGCACCAAGCTCGCGGGCGAACGCGCCGTCCTGGAGACCCTCCCCGACACCGGCTACGTGGTGCGCACCGCCTGGCTGTACGGGGCCGGCGGCGGCAACTTCGTCCGGACGATGATCAGGCTGGAGGGCGTCAAGGACACCCTCGACGTGGTGGACGACCAGCGCGGCCAGCCCACCTGGACCGCCGACCTGGCCGGCCGGCTGGTCCGGCTCGGACGGGCCGCGCTCGACGGCACCGCCCCGGCGGGGGTCTACCACGGCACCAGCGGCGGCGAGACGACCTGGTTCGGCTTCTCCCGGGAGATCTTCCGGCTGCTCGGCGCCGACCCGGCCCGGGTCCGCCCGACCACCAGCGGGGCCTCGGTACGGCCCGCCCCCCGGCCGGCGTTCAGCGTGCTCGCGCACGACCGGTTCGCCGCGGCCGGGATCGAACCCATCCGGGACTGGCGCACAGCCCTGGGCGAGGCGTTCCCGGCGCTGCTCGCCGCGGAACGCCCCTGACCGGTTCCCCTGATCCGAGCCCCGGCCGTACGGGCGCCGGTCAGCCGCGGAACGCCCCTGACCGGTGCCCCTGATCTCAGCCCAGGCCCGGACGGGCGCCGCTCAGGGGATCAGTTCCCCGGCCCGGACGGGCGCCGGCTCACCCGCCCGCAGCCGCGCGTAGTACGCCTCGCACCGCGCGTACGAGGGAAGCAGTCCCTGCTCCTGCGCCTCGGCCAGCGAAGGGGCCGCCGCGTCCTTCCCCGACAGCAGCGGCGCGATGTCCCGCGGCCAGGCGATGCCCAGCTCCGCGTCGAGCGGATCGATGCCGTGCTCACGCGCGGGCGCGTAACCCTCCGAGCAGAGATACAGGACGCACGCGTCGTCCGTCAGCGCCATGAACGCGTGGCCGAGCCCCTCGGCGAGATAGACAGCCCGGTGACCGGTGTCGTCGAGACGGACCCCCTCCCACCGCTTGTACGTGGGCGAACCGGCCCGGATGTCCACGATCACGTCGAGCACCGCGCCGCGCACGCACTTCACGTACTTCGCCTGGCCCGGCGGCACATCGGCGAAGTGGATCCCGCGCAGCGTGCCCCGGGCGGAACGGGAGAAGTTGGCCTGCGCGAGCCCCAGCGAGTGCCCCGCCGCCGCATCGAGATCCGAGGCCCTGAACCACTCGTGGAAGCTGCCGCGGCCGTCCGTGATGACCTCGGGCTCGTGCACCCAGGCCCCTGGGATGGAGAGCTGGCGCATGCGATCACGTCCTTGTTCCTGGAGTTCCCGGAGTCCGTCGGCAGGGCTGCCGACATCTGCTGCAACGAGACGCGGAGCGCTCCGGACACGGAGCGGCACGGATCCGGATGAACCGGGGTCCACGGGGCGGAACGCACACGCGCCGATTCCGGCGCTCGCGTAGATTGCGGATTCCGGATCGAGGCCGAACCACGGGGGATACGCGTGTCAGGGGCAAGGCAGGGCGTCACGGAGGCCCGCAGGATCGTCGTCAAGGTCGGTTCCTCCTCCCTCACCACAGCCACCGGCGGACTCGACGCGGACCGCGTCGACGCGCTCGTCGATGTGCTCGCCAAGGTCCGCAGCGGCGGCGAGCGGGAGGTCGTCCTGGTCTCCAGCGGCGCCATCGCGGCCGGACTGGCCCCGCTCGGACTGCACCGCAGGCCCAAGGACCTGGCCAGGCAGCAGGCCGCCGCCAGCGTCGGCCAGGGACTGCTCGTCGCCCGCTACACCGCCTCCTTCGCCCGCTACGGCGTACGCGTCGGCCAGGTGCTGCTCACCAGCAACGACACCAGCCGCCGCGCCCACTACCGCAACGCCTACCGCACCCTCGACCAGCTCCTGGACATGGGCGCGCTGCCGGTCGTCAACGAGAACGACACCGTCGCCACCGACGAGATCCGGTTCGGCGACAACGACCGGCTCGCCGCGCTCGTCGCCCATCTGGTCCGTGCCGATCTGCTGGTCCTCCTCTCGGACGTGGACGGCCTCTACGACGGCGACCCGAGCATCCCCGGCACCACCCGCATCGCCGAGATCACCGGCCCCGCCGATCTGGCCGGGGTCAGCATCGGCAGCGCGGGCAAGGCGGGCGTCGGGACCGGGGGCATGGTCACCAAGGTCGAGGCCGCCCGGATCGCCACCGCCGCCGGTGTCCCGGTCGTGCTGACCTCGGCGAGCCACGCGGCGGACGCGCTGGCGGGCCGCGACACCGGTACCTACTTCCACCGCACCGGACGACGCACCACGGACCGGCTGCTGTGGCTCGCCCACGCCTCCACCCCGCAGGGCTCGCTGACCCTGGACGACGGTGCCGTGCGGGCGGTCGTCGAGCGCCACAGCTCGCTGCTGCCGGCCGGGATCGCCGCGGTCGAGGGCGAGTTCACCGCGGGCGACCCGGTGGAACTGCGCGATCCGCGCGGCCGGGCGGTGGCCCGCGGGCTCGTCAACTTCGACGCCAAGGAGATCCCGCAGCTCCTCGGCCGCTCCACCCGCGACCTGGCGCGCGAACTGGGCCCCGCCTACGAGCGCGAAGTCGTACACAGGGACGATCTTGTAATCCTTCACAGCTGACAAACACCTGAAACGGCTGAAAGTCCAGCCTTCGGGCGGAGACCTTCACGAAAACCGCCCCAAGCCGGGCCGCGGGCTGGTCCACTTTGTAGCAGGGACACTGCGGGGTACACAGCACAGCGACATATTCACAGGAGGCCGCCGGTGAGACGAGCGCGCCCGGGGGCGCCGCCCCGAGGAACGGGCGGCCGAGCCCTGACCAGCGTCGGAGCAGGGGCCGATTTCGACGGGAGGAGGGCCGCGGACCGGAGGGACGAGCGGACCACCGGGCCCGAGCAGACGCCGGTGGTGAGCCAGGAGCGCGTCCAGTCGAAGCTGTGGCACATCACGCTCTGCGTCTCGGGTGCGGAGATCCCGCTGAAGGAGGTCAGACGTGGCCTCGAGCAGCTCGCACACGACCACCCCTTCCTGCTGACCAGCCGGTATGCCAACGACCACGCGGAGATCCGCTACTGGGAAGAGGCCCGTGACCTGCACGACGCGGCGGCGGTCGCCCTGAGGTTGTGGGGGGAGCACCGCTCCAGCGCCGGTCTGCCGCCGTGGGAGATCGTCGGCCTGGAGGTCATCGACCGCGAGACGTACCACCAGCGCATCGCCGAGGGGTACGGGCCGCCCCCGGCGGCCCCGGTCGGTGTGCACCCGTACTGACCGGGCCGGGTGACGGCCGGCGGCTGTCTCGCATCACGGGATACGTGACGTATGCCCGCAGTGTGCGCACTACTCTGCGGGCATGACCACGCTTTCGCCGTACGACAACATGTCCCCGGTCGCCCAGGCCGCCTACCGGGCACGCTCCGCAGCCGCCGACATCGCGCCACTTCCGCGCGCGGCGAAGGACGACGCGCTGCTGGCGATCGCGGACGCGCTCGAAGTGCGGACGAGCGACATCATCGCGGCCAACGCCGAGGACGTGGCGCGCGCCCGCGAGGCCGGGACCAGTGAGTCGGTCGTCGACCGGCTCACCCTCAACCCCGAGCGGATCCGCGCCATCGCCGCCGATGTGCGGGACGTGGCGGCGCTGCCCGACCCGGTCGGCGAGGTGGTGCGCGGCTCGACGCTCCCCAACGGCATCGATCTGCGCCAGGTCCGGGTGCCGCTCGGCGTGGTCGGGATCATCTACGAGGCCCGGCCCAATGTGACGGTGGACGCGGCGGCGCTGTGCCTGAAGTCGGGCAACGCGGTGCTGCTGCGCGGTTCGTCCTCCGCCCACGCGTCCAACGAGGCGCTGGTCCGGGTACTGCGCGACGCGGTCGGCGGCTCCGGGCTGCCGGCCGACGCGGTGCAACTGGTGCCGGGCGAGAACCGTGACTCCGTCCGGGAGCTGATGCGGGCCCGCGGCCTGGTCGACGTGCTCATCCCGCGCGGCGGTGCCTCGCTGATCCGCACGGTCGTCGAGGAGTCCACCGTCCCGGTGATCGAGACCGGTACCGGCAACTGCCATGTGTACGTGGACGCGCAGACCGACCTCGACATGGCCGTCGCCATCCTGGTCAACTCCAAGGCGCAGCGCCCGAGCGTCTGCAACGCGGCCGAGACGCTCCTGGTCCACAAGGAGGTCGCCGGGGCGTTCCTGCCGCTGGCCCTGGACGCCCTGGCCGAGGCCGGTGTGACCGTGCACGGCGACGAACGGGTCATGGAGTACGCCGAGGGCTCCAAGGCCACCGTGGTGGCGGCGACGCCGGAGGACTGGGAGACCGAGTACCTCTCGTACGACATCGCGGCCGCCGTCGTGGAGTCGCTGGACGCGGCCGTGGCGCACATCCGGCTCTGGTCGTCCGGCCACACCGAGGCGATCGTGACCACTTCACAGGCCGCGGCCCGCCGTTTCACCCAGTTGGTGGATTCGACGACGGTGACCGTGAACGCCTCGACGCGTTTCACCGACGGCGGTCAGTTCGGCTTCGGCGCCGAGATCGGTATTTCCACGCAGAAGCTGCATGCCAGGGGTCCGATGGGGCTGCCGGAACTGACGTCCACGAAGTACATCGTGACCGGCGACGGCCATGTGAGGTGAGCTCCGGATGCACCGAATGTGCGGTCTCCCTGCCCAAAACGACCCTCCGGGGCTAGGCTGAAGCCGTGCCGGACGACGTGGGGGGCAGGCCGTTCCCGAACGGCTGGGAGCCCGACGACGACCGCGGGGGCGCGGACGAGGACTTCGCCTCCGTGGTGTTCGACGAGGACTTCGTACGGGCCGCCGCCTTCCACGAACCGACCGCTGTCGAGCGGTTGTTGGCGGCCGCCGAGGCGCGTGCCGAGGCGGAGGCCTTCCGGGCCCGGTCCGGCGGCGGACCACTGGACGACGAGCTCTACGAGGACGGCTACGGGCCGGGCGGTGCGTACGGCCGCGGAAGCGCCTACGACGACCGGCTCGGCGCGGACGACGACTACCACGACGACGGCCCCTACGGGCGCCACGGCGGCGCCCTGCGCCCCTATCGGGGAACCGCCCGCTGGCACCGGCCGGTGGCCTGGCTCCTGGCCCTGGTGATGGGCATGGGCATGGTCGCGCTGGCTTTCAGTGCCGTCTACCGCAACACCTCGGGCGACCGGCAGGACCAGGTCCCGCCGCCGGCCACGAGCGGAGTGGACAGCGCGCCGGCGCCCTCCGCCGCCCCGTCCGCCTCGGGCAGCTACCTCCGCCCGGTGGCCTCCACAGCCCCGCGCACGCCCTGACGAGGGCCGCTCCGGCTCTGCGCACGCCCTGCGGGGCCCGCCCCGGCTCTGTGCACGCCCTGCGGGGCCCCGCCCCGGCCCCATGACGTTCCGTCCCGTGGCGTGCCGGGGCTGTCCCTCGCCGGGGCCGTCCGGGGCTGTCCGGGTCTGCCCGGGGTCTGCCTGCGACCGTCGCGCGCCGGTCGCGCGCCGGGGCGGTTCTCCCGTCTCCGCGTTTACGTTCGCCGTAATCGACCTACTCTGAAGGTATGACCCCTCACCCGCTCGAAGAGGGGGCTCCTCACTTGCCCGCGCATGCCCCCGCATGACGGGCAGGCGCTGCTCAGGCCGTCCGGCCGGGGCGGGGGCGCACCGCACCGGCCTCCGGTCGGTGACGTGGAGTCGGGAGAAGTCATGGCACACCATGGAGATCCACCCGAAGGCCCGGCGGATAACAGCGCGAGCGGCGGTGAGGACGAGTACCGGTCACTCGTCTTCGACGAGTCCTTCGTCCGGGCTGCCCGGCTTCAGGAGTTCTCCGCCCAGGAGCGCATGGGGGAGCACGCCCACGCCGTACGGAGCCTGCCGGGCCGGACCTTCCGCACCGGCTCCCGGGCGGCGCTCGTCCTGGTCGTCCTGATCGCCCTGGCTTTCGGCACGGCCGTCTTCATGGGCTTTCGCCACCCCTATCAGGCCCCCGTCGCGAGACGGGCCGAGCCGTTGCGGATGACCTTCGTCCCCCTGGCGCCGCTCGGCGTCGTCCCTCCGGGCACCCCGGACGGCCTGTTCGCGAGCAGCCCCGCCGCCCACTACCCGACGGGTGCCGCAGGCATCAGTCCTCCGGTGGCCAGGCGGACGGACAACTTCTCGGAGAGCCAGGTGGTAGCCGCCCTGGCCACGGTCAAGAACTACCTGGTGGCCTCCTCGCTGGACCCGGACGTCCTTGGCGGCAACACGGTGCGGCCGGTGGAGTCGCTGCTCGACCCGGACCAGATGGTCCAGTTCGAGCGGAGCATGAACGAGCCGTACGACGACGGGCAGCACGCCGCGACCGGCTGGCTCGTGCGATTCGACCCGGCCGTGGTCGCCCCCGCCCCGGACATCCGGGTCCGGGGCACCCTGCGGTACGCGGAGGTGGGGGCCGACGCACTGGAGGTGATGTCGGACCACACCTTCACCTACGCGCTCCGCCCGGCCGTCTCGGGCCCCCAACAGGCCGATGGCGCGTCGCTGTTCACCGTACGGCGGGAGTTGCGCTTCCGGCTCGACCGGGAGGATCTGCGGCTGGGCCGACTGGAGGTGCGAACCAGCTACGTCCAGGCCGGACCGCAGTCCTGCACGGCCGACACCAGCGGTGCGCTGCGGCCTCTGCTCGCCGGTCGGCGAGCGGTCTCCCGGGGCCCGGCGGGCACCGACCCGTACGAGACGGGACGGCCCACCGCGGCGCTGTGCGGGACGCTGGAGATCAGTTCCCCGCCGGCCCGGACTCCTGCGGCCCCTCGGGGTCCTCAGGGCTCCGCGACTCCTGGGACCCCCGCGAGCCGTCCGTAGCGTCGCCCTTGCCGGCCCCGGCGCCGCCCCCGCCCCCGCCCCCGCCGGTGAACTTGTCACGGAGCTTGCCGCCCAGATCGCCGGCGCCGCCCGCGATGTCGCCGACCAGCTTCATCAGTGGGTCCTTGCTGCTGCGTACCGAATCGGCGTAGTGCGAGGCGGATTCCTTGAAGGAGTCCGTGACCGAGGTGTCCTTGTCGTCGTCACGACGCGGGTAGTGCCCGTCCATGATCCGCTGGTAGTCGCGGGTCTCGGACCACTTCTTCAGCTCTGCCGCGCGCACCGTGGTGAAGGGGTGCGTACGGGGCAGCATATTGAGGATCTTGAGCACGGAATCGCGCAGGTCGCCGCCCTTCTCGTACTCGTCGGCCTGGGCGAGGAAGGCGTCTACGTTCATCTCGTGGAGGTGGTTGCCTCCGGCGATCTTCATGAGCCCGCGCATCGAGGCCTTCAGATCCTGGCCGACCAGCAGACCGGCCCGGTCGGCGGACAGCTCCGACTTGCGGAACCACTCGCGCAGCGCCGTCACGATCGCCATGATCGCCACGTTGCCGAGCGGGATCCAGGCCACCTTCAGGGCGAGACCGGTGAGGAAGAGCAGGATCGTGCGGTACACGGCGTGACCGGAGAGGGCGTGCCCCACCTCGTGGCCGACGACCGCCCGCATCTCCTCCTCGTCCAGCAGCTCCACCAGGCCCGTCGTCACCACGATGATCGGCTCGTCGAGACCGATGCACATGGCGTTGGGCCGGGGGTCCTGGGTGACATACATCGGCGGGACCTTCTCCAGGTCCAGGATGTAACAGGCGTCCCGCAGCATGCTGTTGAGATGGGCGAACTGGGCGTCGCTCACCCGGACGGAGTCCGACAGGAAGAGCAGCCGCAGACTGCGCTCGGGCAACAGGCCGCTCAGCGCCTTGAAGACGGTGTCGAAACCGCTCAGCTTCCGCAGGGCGACCAGGGCCGAGCGGTCCGCCGGGTGCTCGTAGGCCCGGGAGGAGATTCCCGGGAAACGCCTGCGCTGCCTGCTCGGCACGTTCTCGTGACTCTCGTGGCTGCTTTCGGTCATGAATGGGCCCCCTGTTCGTACGAGACGTCGCTCGCCCCCTGACAAATCCCAGCGTAGGTGCTGGAGCTACGGTGTGCGGGGGGCTGTGGATAACTGAGGAGACGCCCGACATGCCGCACACCGTTGCTCTGTTCGCCGCCGCATCCGAAGAGCAGGGACCGGGCAACACGCTCCGTATCGTGCTGCTCGTCTCGCTCGTCGGAGCAGCACTGCTGGCGTGGTTCCTGCTGCGCGGATACCGCAACGACGACAACAACGACTGAGTCGGCGTGAGCGTGCCCAGGGCGCCCGCATACGATGTCCGCGACGTCTCCCCTCCGACTCCCGATCGATAGGTCCTGCCGAAGATGAGCCTCACGAGCACCGCACACCAGCTGGTCACCGTCGCCGCCGAGGGCGCCGAGCACGGCGGCAATCACGAAAGTCTCAACCCGCTCCTCGTCGGTGGCGGTGCGTTTGTCGCGCTTCTCCTCCTTCTGTGGATCACCACGCGCTTCAACCGCGACCGCTGAGGCCGAGGCGTACAGCTGTGCCAGTAGGCTCTGCACGCATGGGAGAGCAGGAAGTGCCTACCGGCCGTGGAAAACGCCGAATTGGCGTGATGGGCGGGACATTTGACCCGATTCATCATGGACACCTGGTGGCGGCCAGTGAAGTGGCCGCCCAGTTCCACCTCGACGAGGTGGTCTTCGTCCCGACCGGGCAGCCGTGGCAGAAGAGCCACAAGCACGTGTCCGCGGCCGAGGACCGGTATCTGATGACGGTCATCGCGACTGCGTCGAACCCGCAGTTCTCGGTCAGCCGGAGCGATATCGACCGCAAGGGTCCCACCTACACGATCGACACGCTGCGGGATCTGCGCGCGGTCCACGGGGACGCGGACCTCTTCTTCATCACCGGCGCCGACGCGCTTTCCCAGATCCTCACCTGGCGGGACGCCGACGAGCTTTTCTCGCTGTCCCACTTCATCGGTGTGACGCGGCCGGGGCATGTGCTCACGGACGTCGGTCTGCCGGAGGGCGGCGTCTCTCTCGTGGAGGTTCCCGCGCTGGCGATCTCCTCCACAGACTGTCGAGGGAGGGTCGCCGAGGGCGATCCGGTCTGGTACCTGGTGCCGGACGGTGTGGTCCGCTACATCGACAAGCGCCAGCTTTACCGCGGCGAATGAGCCACGGAGAGGGGCACCGGTGAACGACCGACAGAATCCGTACGACCCGTACTACCAGCAGCCACAGATCGTCGGCTACGACGAGTACGGGCAGCCGGTGTATCAGCAGCAGCCCGGACAGCAGCAGTACGACCCTTACGGGCAGCAGCAGCAGCAGCAGGTACAGCAGCCCCAGCAATACCCCGGGCAGCAGGCACCCCAGACGGATCAGGGTTACGGCTACGACCCGTACGCACAGCAGCAACAGCAACAGCAGCAACAACAGCAGGCCCCGCCTCCGCAGCAGTACGACCCGTACGCCGCCCAGCAACACCAGCCTCAGCAGGCCCAGCCCGCGCAGCAGGGATACGGCTACGACGGCTACGGCTACGACACCGGGCAGCAGCCCGCCGCGGTGGACACCGCCCAGCAGTGGACCGTCCCGCAACAGACCCAGCCACCCGCGCCCGCTCCCACGCCTGTCCCGCCGCAGCGGGACCCCGGTCCGGCACCGGAGGCCGAGTCGGAGGCAGTCGTCCCGGGGCAGCGTCGTGGCGACCGCGACTACGGCACCGAGCAGTTCTCCTTCATCGAGGAGCCCGACGAGGACTCCGAAGACGTCATCGACTGGCTCAAGTTCACCGAGAGCCGCAGTGAGCGCCGCGAGGAAGCACGCCGCCGAGGCCACAACCGGATGGTCGCGCTGATCGTCGTGGTGGCCCTGGTCGTGGTCGGCGGGGTCGGTTACCTGTGGTCCGCGGGCAAGCTCCCCGGTTTCTCCGCCTCGGAGGAGGAGGGCACCGCGTCGACCGGTCCGCAGCGGCGGGACGTCATCGTGGTCCATCTCCACAACACCAAGGGCGGCGATACGTCCACGGCGCTGCTCGTCGACAACGTCACCACCAAGCAGGGAGCCACGGTCCTGCTCCCCAACTCCCTCGCCGTCGCCGACGAGGACGGCAACACGAGCACGCTCGGCAAGTCGGTCGAGGACGACGGCACCACCGGCACCCGCGAGTCCATCGACACACTGCTCGGCACCGAGATCAGCGGTACCTGGCGGCTGGACACCCCGTATCTGGAGAACCTCGTCGACCTCGTCGGCAACATCGATGTCGACACCGACACCGACGTGCCCGACGCCAAGAAGGGGGCCTCGCCCCTGGTGAAGAAGGGCAAGGCGCAGACGCTCAGCGGTCCGATGGCCGTCGCGTACGCCACCTACCGCGGCTCCGGCGAGGCCGAGGCGAAGCAGCTGATGCGCTTCGGGCAGGTCATCCGCGGGGTGCTGCGGAAGATCTCGGACGACCCGAAGTCCGCCACCATCACCGTGCAGACGCTGGCCCAGATCCTTGACCCGTCGCTCCGTGAGGAGGACCTCGGCGCCTCCCTGGCCAAGCTCGCCAAGCACGCCAAGGTCGGTGACTACAAGACGGCGCTGCTGCCGGTCCAGGGGGACGGCAGCCTCACGGACGCGGCCACGGACAGCGTCGTCAAGGACATCCTGGGCGGCACGGTCAAGGCCCCGGCGGCGGACGCGGCGGTGCGGGTCGCCATCAAGAACGCCACCGGCAACGAGGGCGGCACCGAGTCCGCCCGGATCAAGCTGGTCAACGGCGGCTATGCCTTCGTCAACGGCGGGAAGTCCGACCCTGTGGCCTCCTCCGAGATCATCTACAAGGACGCCGCGGACAAGGAGAAGGCGACCCAGGTCGCCAAGACCCTCGATCTGCCGACGAGTGCGGTGAAGCGGGGCGAGCCGGCCGGGAACGCGGCTGTGTCCGTCGTCATCGGACAGAACTACAAAATCGACTAGGCCGACTGGGCCGGCCCGATCGACTGGGCCGGCTGGATCGACACGGCCGACATGATCGGCTGCGGGGTGGTTTCGGGATGGTTCCGGAGCCGCCCCGCAGCCGTTCCGGGGCCGCGTCGCAGCGGTCCCGGGGCCGTCGCGGGGTGGCTTCGGGCGACGCCTGAACGATCTTCGAACAATGGCTGTGTGGGCTGTCGGCGGTCCGTGAGACCCTAGAGGTCGATCTGCCCGCCGACGAAAGCCTGCTTGTGACCGCCACGGACCGCTCCATCGAGCTCATCAACGCTGCCGCTCAGGCGGCCGCCGACCGGCTCGCGCACGACATCATTGCGTACGACGTCAGCGATGTGCTGTCGATCACGGACGCCTTCCTGCTGGCTTCGGCCCCCAACGACCGCCAGGTCAAGTCGATCGTCGACGAGATCGAGGAGCAGCTCCAGAAGGAGCTCGGCGTCAAGCCGGTCCGCCGTGAGGGCGACCGCGACGCACGCTGGATCCTCCTCGACTACGTCGACATCGTCATCCATGTCCAGCACAGCGAGGAGCGCGTTTTCTACGCGCTGGAGCGCCTCTGGAAGGACTGCCCCGAGATCGCTCTGCCCGAGGACGCCGTGAAGACCCGCGGCAAGGCCGAGGAGCACGCACAGCTCACCGGCGGCACGGAAGGTGACCACAGCTGAACGGCAGCGGAAGCGGCAGGGGCCGCAGGATCGTCCTCTGGCGACACGGCCAGACGGCGTGGAACCTGGAACGCCGGTTCCAGGGTTCCACGGACATCGAGCTGACCGAGGTCGGCGTCGGGCAGGCCCGTCGGGCCGCCCGGCTGCTCGCCTCGCTGAAGCCGGACGCGATCGTCGCCTCCGATCTGCGCAGGGCCGCGGCCACGGCCGCCGAGCTCGCCGCGGTCACCGGCCTCGGCATCGCGCACGACCCCGGTCTGCGTGAGACCTACGCGGGCGCTTGGCAGGGCCTCACCCACGAGGAGATCGTGGGCCGGTTCGGCGAGCAGTACGCGGCCTGGAAGCGCGGTGAGCCGGTGCGGCGCGGCGGCGGTGAGCTGGAGACCGAGGTCGCCGACCGGGCCGCGCCTGTGGTGCTCGAACACGCCGACAAGCTGCCCGACGACGGCACGCTCGTCGTCGTCAGCCACGGCGGCACCATCCGGACCACCATCGGCCGGCTGCTGGGCCTGGAGTCGCATCACTGGGAAGGGCTCGGCGGGCTGACCAACTGCTGTTGGTCGGTGCTGGGCGAGGGCGCTCGCGGCTGGCGTCTGCTGGAGCACAACGCGGGCACCCTGCCCGAGCCGGTGCTCGGCGACGACGACTGAACGGTCGACCGCTCAGTGCCCGGACGGCGCGTTCGCGCGGCATCGGCCGGATTTCACTTTCCGGCTGGTCACAGGCTAAAGTTCTTCTTGTTCGCAGCGCGGAAACGCAGGGAAACACAGCGAACAGCGGGGCTATAGCTCAGTTGGTAGAGCGCCTGCATGGCATGCAGGAGGTCAGGAGTTCAATTCTCCTTAGCTCCACAATCAAGATCCCGTCCCCGTCAGGGGGCGGGATCTTTTTGTCGGCGGCCGCACAGCATCGTCATCTGCCGTTCGCTCTCCCGGTCGGCCGGGGTGCAGGCGACGATCCGGCACTCCGGCAGCCCGTTGACGGAGAGGGACACCGACGTCATCCGTCTCTGGTGGCGACCCTGCGGGGCGGCTATGGGCGTCATACGGGCGAGCCCGCCCGGGAGACGTTCGTCGCGGACCTCTCCGCAGCGAGCCCGCACTTCGGCCAGCCGTGGCGCAAGCTGGGCGCCTGCGCGGCGGTGCCGGCCACCGGTGCCGCGGCAGGGCAGGTGGTGGGCGGGGTGCTGGTCAGCGCGGATCTGTTCGGGACGGTCCGGCGGCCGGTCTCCCTGGTCAATCTGCCGATCGGGCTGGTTCTGCCTCCTGATGCGCGACGGCGGCGACAGCGGCGGCGGGCTGTACATGGTCTTCGCCGTCGTCGGCGCGCGCATGGCGCTGGGCTTCAGTCCCACTCCTACGGGTGCCCTAGCGAACATACGACCGGAGGGCGCCGCCGATGCGAGCGGCGTGCTCGTCACCGTCACCCAACTCGGCCGGCTGATCGGCGTCGCGGGGTTCGGCACGTTCTGCCTCAACCGCCTTGATTCGCCGGGGACCCAGGGTTCGGGAGAGGCGTTGTGGGTAGGTGCTCTCGCACTGTCGGCGGCCACCGTCGTCGGTGTGTCGGCGGGTCTTGTGCGGCGTCGGCGGCCGACCGGATCTCGGCAGGGCTGACCCCCTTGCGGGGTCATGGCAGAATCGGACCGCCGGAGGGGGCGACGGACCGAACGGGAGGGAGTGCGCGATGCCTGCGAGTCGCCACGAGGTCCCGGACCTGCCCCCTGTTCCCGACGCCCGCCTGCGCGTCGGCAGTTCGCCCCGCGAGATCCGGCAGTCCGGCGGATCCGGCGGAATCCTTCACTTGTGCACGGCCCGCGGCCGCAGCCGGAGCTGACCCATGGGTGCACACAGGCGGAAGTGCGACTGGTGCGGCAGCGGTACGCCCATCGTCAGGGACATGGATCCGGTCAACCCGGACTACCAGTACTGGTGCGAGGAATGCGCGCGGGCGCTGGTCATAAAGGGCGACCCCATCGAGACCTACCGGGAGCTGGAGGGGGAGCCGATCTACGGCCGTCTGCTGGAGGAGCACTGCACGCTCAAGCGCTTCTACTCCTTCGCCACCGCCTGACCGGGCCCCGCCGATGAGGAGGAACCGGGCAGAGCGGAAAGGATTTGGTGGACGGCCGGGGTGACCGGTAATGTTCTCGATGTCGCCACGGGAGACCGGGCAGCACAACACGGGGCTATAGCTCAGTTGGTAGAGCGCCTGCATGGCATGCAGGAGGTCAGGAGTTCAATTCTCCTTAGCTCCACAGTGAAGATCGAGCAGCGGGTCATCCGAATTCGGATGACCCGCTGCTCGTTTGTGTCACGTCAACTGCGGCCGCTGCCGCAGACCGGTCGGCGTGCAGGGCCCGATCGGCCCCGCCGTACCGCCGAATCGGACGGGTCGCCATACGTTTCATGTCCCGCCGTGTCCACGGATCGGCGGCGCCCGGGTGGCCGCCGGGCCTGTGCGGTACCCTGGCGCCATGCGTGCCGTACGCCTTCTGCTTAGCGAGCCGCGCTGATCACTCCCGACCGGTGAGAATGCCTGGTCGGCATCGGCGCGGCGTCCCCTCCTGTGCGAGGGGATTTTTCGTTTCCGTAGACGCGTGTCCGTAGACGTGGGCGCCGGCAGATGACGATCGATGGAGCTTTGAGGATCATGAGCGAGACGAATTCCGCAGCCGACGTTGCTGCGCCGCACCGCTATACGGCAGCGATGGCCGCCGACATCGAGGCACGCTGGCAGGACTTCTGGGACGCCGAGGGCACCTACGAGGCACCCAACCCGAGCGGCGACCTGGCGGACAATCCGGAGCTGGCCGCCAAGCCGAAGAAATTCATCATGGACATGTTCCCGTACCCCTCGGGTGCGGGCCTGCACGTCGGCCACCCGCTGGGCTACATCGCCACCGATGTCTTCGCCCGTCACCAGCGGATGACCGGCCACAACGTCCTGCACACCCTGGGCTTCGACGCCTTCGGCCTGCCCGCGGAGCAGTACGCCGTACAGACCGGCACGCACCCGCGGCTGTCCACCGAGTCCAATATCGAGAACATGACGGCGCAGCTGCGCCGGCTGGGCCTGGGCCACGACAAGCGCCGCTCGTTCGCCACCATCGAGTCCGAGTACTACAAGTGGACCCAGTGGATCTTCCTGCAGATCTTCAACTCCTGGTACGACTCCGAGGCGGACCGCGCCCGGCCGATCGCCGAGCTGGTCGCCCAGTTCGAGAGCGGTGAGCGCCCGGCCCCGGACGGCCGTGACTGGAGCGCGCTGAGCGCGGTGGAGCGCGCCGATGTGCTGAGCGGCCACCGCCTGGCCTACGCCTCCGACGCGCCCGTCAACTGGTCGCCCGGCCTGGGTACCGTCCTGGCCAACGAGGAGGTCACGGCCGACGGCCGCTCCGAGCGCGGCAACTTCCCCGTCTTCAAGGCCAAGCTGCGCCAGTGGAACATGCGCATCACCGCCTACGCCGACCGGCTGCTGAACGACTTGGACGGGCTGGACTGGCCCGAGGCCATCAAGCTGCAGCAGCGCAACTGGATCGGCCGCTCCGAGGGCGCGCGGGTCGACTTCCCGGTCGACGGCGCCGGTGACATCACCGTGTTCACCACCCGCCAGGACACCCTGTTCGGCGCCACGTACATGGTGCTGGCGCCCGAGCACGAGTTGGTCGAGCGGATCATTCCGGCCGCCTGGCCCGAGGGCACCCACCCGGTCTGGACCGGCGGATACGCCTCCCCGGCGGAGGCCGTCACCGCCTACCGCAAGCAGGCCGCCGCCAAGTCCGACGTGGAGCGCCAGGCCGAGGCCAAGGACAAGACCGGCGTCTTCACCGGTGCGTACGCCACCAACCCCGTCACCGGCGAGCAGATCCCCGTCTTCATCGCCGACTACGTCCTGATGGGCTACGGCACCGGCGCGATCATGGCCGTGCCGGCGCACGACGCGCGCGACTTCGCCTTCGCGCGCGCCTTCGAGCTGCCGATGCGCTGTGTCGTCCAGCCGTCGGACGACCGCGGCACGGACGCCTCGACGTGGGAGGACGCCTTCGCCTCGTACGAAGCGAAGCTGGTCAACTCCGCGAACGACGAGATCTCCCTGGACGGCCTGGGTGTCGTCGACGCGAAGGCCCGCATCACCGACTGGCTGAAGGAGCACGGCGTCGGCGAGGGCACCGTCAACTTCCGGCTGCGCGACTGGCTGTTCAGCCGCCAGCGCTACTGGGGCGAGCCCTTCCCGATCGTGTACGACGAGGAGGGCATCGCCCACCCGCTGCCCGAGTCGATGCTGCCCCTGGAGCTGCCGGAGGTCGACGACTACTCGCCGCGCACCTTCGACCCGGACGACGCCGACACCCAGCCCGAGACCCCGCTGTCCCGCAACGCCGACTGGGTCAACGTCATGCTGGACCTGGGCGATGGGGCTGGCCTGCGAAGCTACCGCCGCGAGACCAACACCATGCCCAACTGGGCCGGTTCCTGCTGGTACGAGCTGCGCTACCTGGATCCGAACAACGCCGCCAAGCTGGTCGACCCGGCGATCGAGCAGTACTGGATGGGCCCGCGCGAGGGGCAGCCGACCGGTGGCGTCGACCTGTACGTGGGCGGTGCCGAGCACGCCGTACTGCACCTGCTGTACGCCCGCTTCTGGTCCAAGGTGCTGCACGACCTGGGCCACGTCTCCTCCACCGAGCCGTTCCACAAGCTGTACAACCAGGGCATGATCCAGGCGTTCGTCTACCGGGACAGCCGCGGTATCGCGGTCCCGGCGGCCGAGGTCGAGGAGCGTGACGGCGCGTACTACTACGAGGGCGAGAAGGTCTCCCGCGTCCTGGGCAAGATGGGCAAGTCCCTGAAGAACGCCGTGACGCCCGACGAGATCTGCGGCGAGTACGGTGCGGACACCCTGCGCCTGTACGAGATGGCGATGGGTCCCCTGGACGTGTCGCGCCCCTGGGACACGCGCGCGGTCGTCGGCCAGTACCGGCTGCTGCAGCGGCTGTGGCGCAATGTCGTCGACGAGGAGAGCGGTGAGGTCACCGTCGTTGACACCGAGCC
The DNA here is from genome assembly GCF_007829885.1 of Streptomyces brevispora. Taxonomy (NCBI): domain Bacteria; kingdom Bacillati; phylum Actinomycetota; class Actinomycetes; order Kitasatosporales; family Streptomycetaceae; genus Streptomyces; species Streptomyces brevispora. The sequence continues at coordinate 1,577,771 of NZ_VIWW01000001.1, read as the reverse complement.
CGGCGAGGACACGCTGCGTGCCCTGCACAAGGCGATCGACGGTGTCGGCGCGGACATGGCCGGCATGCGCTTCAACACGGCCATCGCCAAGGTCACCGAGCTGAACAACCATCTGACCAAGGCGGGCGGCCCGCTGCCGCGCTCCGTCGCGGAGCGGCTGGTGCTGCTGGTGGCGCCGCTGGCGCCGCACATCGCCGAGGAGCTGTGGCGCCGGCTGGGCCACACCGAATCGGTCGTGCACCAGGACTTCCCGGTGGCCGACCCGGCGTACGTCATCGACGAGACCGTGACCTGTGTGGTGCAGATCAAGGGCAAGGTCAGGGCGCGCCTGGAGATCTCCCCGTCGATCACGGACGAGGAGCTGGAGGCCCTGGCACTGGCAGACCCGGCGGTGGTCGCCGCGCTGGACGGGGCGGGCATCCGCAAGGTGATCGTCCGTGCGCCGAAGCTGGTGAACATCGTTCCGGCATGATCCGGACGAGAGGTTCTGGCAGCTGTTGTCAGGACCTTCAGGTGTGAGGGCTTTCCCCTACGGGCAGGTTGGGGGTTCCGATGGAACCCGCGGCCTGCCCGTTCCGTTTACGGTGGAGGGGCCGGTAAACATGTGTCGGCAGCCGTCACACCATCCGAGGGGCACTCATGGAAACCGTGATCCTGATCCTGGGGCTGCTCGTCGTCGCGTTCATGGCCCTGGGCGTCTACGCGGGCGTCAAGGTCATCGGGGCCGCCAGGCGCGGGGTGGACCGTACGATCACGCAGGCGCGCCGCACCGTCGAGGACACCACACTGCGGGCGAAGAGCCTCGGACAGGTGGGTGTCAGCGGCGAGCTGGCACAGCTGCGCCTCTCACTGCGCACCTCGATGCGGGCCACGCAGGAGGCGTTGCAGACGGGCGTGACCGAGGACGCCTCGCTCTCCGAGTCGCTGGGACTCTTCCAGCGGCTGAGTGTCCACGGCCGTGAGCTGGACGACGAGCTGAAGAGGCTGGAGCGGGAGCCGGACAAGACGACGGTGTCCTCGCTGCTGGCGGGGCTCAAGGAGCGCACGGGGCAGATCACGCGCTCCGCCGAGTCGCTGCGGTGGGCCGCGCGTGACCGGGCCCGCCAGTTCGCCGACGACGATCTGGCGGCGCTGAACGTACAGATCGACGTGGAGGCCGGTGCGTTGCGGCACTGGACGACGGCGACGCAGGAGCCGGCACCGGGGCAGCACCCCGACGGGTCGGCCGCCCGCGGCCAGGGACCGGGCCATGACCCGGCCGAAGCCGCCGAACCGGTCCGGCGGCAGGGGCAGGAGCGCGGGCGGAAGCAGGGGCACGGGCGCGGGCCTGGGGACGGCGAAGGGGGCGCGCAGGCCATCACCGCCGCGGACCCGCGGCAGCAGACCGCATACCCGTGGCAGAAGGCGGCGCGGCCCGAGACCACGAACTGACCAGGACCTGACCACGAAATCTGACCAGGACCTCACCGCGAACTGACCAGGACCTGGTCGGGAACTGGGAGGCGTGTGTCGGGGAGTGTGGTGCCGGCGGGCTGCTGCGGGGCGGGCAGCAGCGTCAAGTGACCGGGCATGGCAGGATGCGCCTCGAAGCGACCGGAACTGATCATTCGGTCTGGGCCGGACTGCCGAGCCACCGTCCCGGAAGGTAACCTCCCGCTCATGTCCCGCCATGTCGCGATCGTCACCGATTCAACGGCCTACCTGCCGCCCGAGGCGATGGAACGGCATGGCATCACCGCAGTGCCGCTGACCGTCGTCCTCGGCGATCAGGCGCTGGAGGAGGGAACCGAGATCTCGGCCCGCTCCCTCGCGCTGGCGCTCCAGAAACGCCGCCCCGTGACGACTTCCCGGCCCAGCCCCGAGGTGTTCGCCGCCACGTACCGCGCGGCCGCCGACGCCGGGGCGAGCGGTATCGTTTCGCTGCACCTGTCCGCGGAGTTCTCCGGCACGTACGACGCCGCGCTGCTCGCGGCGAAGGACGCTCCGGTGCCGGTGCGGGTGGTGGACACCGGGATGGTCGCCATGGCCCTCGGATTCTGCGCCTTGGCGGCGGTGGCGGCCGCCGAGGCGGGCGGCAGCCTGGACGAGGCGGTGGCGGCCGCCGAGAAGCGTGCGGCGGGCACGTCCACCTACTTCTACGTCGACACCCTGGACTACCTGCGCCGCGGTGGCCGGATCGGTGCCGCGCAGGCGCTGCTCGGCTCCGCCCTCGCCGTGAAACCGCTGCTTCAGCTGGACGGCGGCCGCATCGAACTGCTGGAGAAGGTGCGGACGGCCTCGAAGGCCATCGCCCGGCTGGAGGAGATCGTCGCCGAGCGGGCGGGCAGCGGGCGGGTGGACATCGCGGTGCATCACCTGGCTGCCCCGGAACGGGCCGAGCGACTGGCCGAGCGGCTGCGCGAGCGGATTCCCGGACTGGTCGATCTGCATGTCAGCGAGGTGGGTGCGGTGATCGGCGCGCACACCGGGCCGGGGCTGCTCGGAGCAGTGGTTTCGCCGCGCTGATGTCACTGCCCGGAGTGGTGGAGTTATCCACAACGGGCAGGTTTTCCACCGTAATTGGGTGCCCTCGGCGGATTCCGGCAGAAGTGCCTAGCGTCATGAGGCATGGCTTCCCGATCACATCGTGCAACCAGCGGACCCGGCGGCGGAATCGGCCGTACCGGCGCCTTCGGCAGGATCGGCGGCGGACCCGGTAGCGGGCCAGGCCGCGCTCCTTCCTCGGAAGGGCGCGTCCGGAGCGCGGCCGGCACCGGACCAGGCAGGCGGCGGCACGCGCCGGACCGCGCAGCCGCCGCTGCGGCGTCGCGCAGCCGTGCCGATGCGCTCATGGCGGGCGGGTACGGGGGACGTGTGGCCCGGCAGGCGGTGGGCATGGCCCCGGAGGCGTCCCGCACTGCTGGTCTGTCGCAGGCTGAGTCTGAGCCGTCCGCCGTGCCGCCGCCCTTGGCCGCCTCTGCGCCATCCACTGTGCCGCCGTCCCCGTCCCCGTCCCCGGCTGCGTCTGCGTCCGCGTCTGCGCCTGTGTCTGCACCTGTGTCTGCACCTGTGCCTGCATCCACGCCTGCATCCACGCCTGAGTCCCGCCACGCGCACCCGTATGCGCCGGCCTCAGCACTCGGGCAGGCCCCGGCACATGCGCCGTCCCCGACACGCGGGCCGACCTCAGCGGCGGCAGCATCCGCAGCGAAGACGCCGTCCGGGACCGCGTCGCGTCCGGACCCGGAGGGGCGGTGGGCGCGGGTGGTTCCCGCGCTGCGGGAGCGGCTGCCGGTGTGGGTACAGCTCAGATGCGGTCTGGAGCCAAAGGCCCTTGCCGCACTCGCCGTTGTCCTGGTGGCGGCGGCGGTCCTCGCCGGGATGCACTTCTGGTCCGCACGCCCCGAAGGCGTACGCGCCCCCGATCACGTCAGTGAGGCCGGGCGCGCCCCGGTACCGCGGGCCGGCACGGACCCGGTGGCCGACGGGGCCGGTGCGCCCGAGCCGTCCCCGGGGCTGCCGCCCGTCGCCGGGGGGCCGGGCGGGCGGATCGTGGTGGATGTGAGCGGGAAGGTACGGCGGCCGGGGATCCACCGGCTGCCGCCCGGCGCCCGGGTCGCCGACGCGCTGCGGGCGGCGGGAGGGGTCCGGCCCGGTGTGGACCTCGACGGCCTCAACCGGGCCCGAGTGCTCGTGGACGGGGAGCAGATCCTGGTGGGCGCACCGCCCGGCATGGTTGCCGCAGGCGGCACGGAAGGGGGCGGTGCGGGGCAGACGGCCACGGGCGGCACCACCACGGGACCGGTGAGCCTCAACAGCGCGACCGCCGAACAGCTCGACACCTTGCCCGGCGTGGGCCCCGTCCTCGCTCAGCACATCGTCGACTACCGCACCCAGCACGGTGGTTTCCGGTCCGTCGACGAACTCCGCGAGGTCAACGGGATCGGCGACCGCCGGTTCGCCGACCTTCAGCCACTGGTGCGACCGTGAGTGTCGAGGACATCCACACGGCGTCGGGCCGGCGGCTCGGAGTCTCCGACCCACGGCAGGAGGGCCCGCCCGATCTACGACTGGTTCCGCCGGCCCTGGCGGCCTGGGCCGGTGCCGGGCTGGCCGTGGGGGTGCCGGGGCTGTGGGCGGCGGTGGCGGTGGTGCTCTGTCTTGGGACGGCCATGGTCCTGCTCGCCGTGCCGGGATTCCGACCGGTCCGCGCCGCACGCGCCGCTCCGGCCGGCAGCGGGGACACCGCGGGTGACGGGCGGCGGAGACTGCGCACTGTGGTCGACGGGCGGCGAGGACCGCGTATGGCGGGCGACGATCGATGGCGACTGCACACCACGGCCGCGGCGGCGGCGCTGCTCTGCGCGGCGGCCGGGGCGGCGTCCGCCGGACTGCACAGCGCCGACGTACGGCAGGGACCGGTGCCCGCACTGGCCCGGCAGTTCGCGAGGATCGATGCGGAGATCACCCTCACCTCCGACGCCCGGCAGACCTTCCCCCGGGTACGCGGCGACCACAGCACGCCCGCCTCCCTTCTCCTGGATGCCGAGATCACCCTGCTGACGAGGCCCGACGGCACGGCCACCCGGCTGCGTACACCGGTACTGGTCATCGTCACGCCCGGCGGTGCGGCGGCGCAGTGGCAGCAACTGCTCCCCTCCACCCGGTTACGCGTCGGCGCCCGGCTGGCGCCGACGCTGCACGGCGGGGAGCGGGCCGCCGCCGTTCTTCGCCCCGACGGCAAGGGCCCGCCCCGCATCACCGGCCCGCCCACGCTCCTCCAGCGCACGGCGGGCGGGCTGCGCGCCGGGCTGCGCACGGCGACCGAGGGGCTCGGCCCCGATGCGCGGGCCCTCCTGCCCGGACTGGTCGTCGGCGACACCACCAGGGTCACGCCGGAACTGCACGATGCGTTCAGAGCGACCGACCTCACCCATCTGATGGCGGTCTCGGGTGCCAACCTGGCGATCCTGCTCGTCCTGCTCATCGGACCGCCGGGCAGCGCCCTGCGTGCCGAACGCCGCGGGCTGGCACCAGGGCTGGGGATCTCGTTGCGGATGACCGCCTTGCTCGGCGGCGGGCTCACGCTCGCCTTCGTCCTCGTCTGCAGGCCCGAACCGAGTGTGCTGCGGGCCGCCGCCTGCGGCCTGATCACACTGCTCGCCATCGGCACCGGGCGGCGCAGAACACTGTTCCCCGCGCTGGCCGCCGCCGTTCTGTTGCTGGTGCTCTACGACCCCTGGCTGGCGCGCAGTTACGGATTCGTCCTGTCGGTCCTGGCCACCGGCGCGCTCCTGACCATCGCCCCGCGGTGGAGCGACGCGCTGCAACGGCGCGGCGTGCCGTCCCGGCTCGCCGAGGCGCTGGCTGCCGCGGCGGCGGCGCAGGCGGTGTGCTCGCCCGTTGTGGTGCTGCTCGCCTCCCGGGTGAGCCTGGTGGCGATCCCGTGCAACCTGCTGGCTGAGTTCGCGGTGGCGCCGGCCACGGTTGTGGGGTTCGCCACGCTGGCCCTGGCCCCGGTGGCCATGCCGGTGGCCGAACTGCTCGCCCGGGTGGCGGGGTGGCCGGCCGGCTGGATCGCCTCCGTGGCCCGGACTGGGGCGGCGATGCCCGGCGCGGAGATCGGCTGGCCCGACGGCTGGACGGGCGCGCTGCTGCTGGCCGCGCTGACGGGGCTGGTGGTGCTGTTCGCCCGGCGCATCGGACGCCACCCGTGGGTGTGCTCGGCCGCGGCGCTGCTGCTGGTGCTCGCGGTGTTGCGCCCGGTGCCGCTGACCCGGGTGCTGACCGGATGGCCGCCACCGGGCTGGGCGTTCGCGATGTGCGATGTGGGCCAGGGTGATGCCCTGGTGCTCGCGGCGGGGCCCGGCTCAGGTGTGGTCGTCGACACCGGGCCGGATCCCCGACCGGTCGACCGCTGCCTGCGAGACCTGGGCATCACCCGCGTCCCGTTGCTGCTGCTCACCCATTTTCACGCCGACCATGTCCGGGGTCTGCCCGGTGTACTGCGGGGCAGGGCGGTGGGCGCGATCCAGACGACGAGCCTGGACGAACCGCCGGAGCAGGCCGCGTTCGTGACGAGAACGGCCGCGGCGGCCCGTATCCCCGTGGTGCGGGCCGTCCCCGGTGAGCGACGACGGATCGGCGCGCTGGACTGGCAGGTGCTGTGGCCGGTGGGCGGTGCGTCGGCGGGCGCGGCCGGTCCCGTACCGCAGGAGCCGAACGACGCCAGCGTCACCCTGTTCGTACGGGCCGGTGGGCTCACGCTGCTGCTCCCCGGTGACCTCGAACCCCCTTCCCAGCAGGGGCTTTTGCGCAGCTACCCGGCCCTCCCGCGAGTCGATGTGCTCAAGGTCGCCCATCACGGCTCCGCACATCAGGACCCCGCCCTGTTGCGCAGCGTGCATCCGAGGATCGCCCTGGTGAGTGTGGGCCGCGACAACCCGTACGGGCATCCGGCCGCCCGTACGGTCGAGGCGCTCAGAGCCGGGGGAGCGGTGGTGCTCCGTACCGACAGGGACGGTGCGATCGCGGTGACGGGTGCCGGGCCGGGAGTACGGGCGGTGGGCCGGTCATGACCGTGTACTCAGTCCAGCCATCGTCCTTCGGCCATCAGTTCACGGCCGGTCAGTTCGTTCTCCTCCCGCCAGGCCTTGACCGCGGTCGGAGTGAAGCGCAGGTACACCCAGGTGGGGCGGCCACGCAGGTCCCAGTTGAGCTTGGAGGCGAAGGCGTCACCCGACTCCGTGGCAAGGTCCGCCCCCTCGATCACCTCGGCCGTCGCCTCGACGAGGACCACATCACGGGTGTGACCGACGGCGATCCGGGCGTGCCCGGCCGGCGTCACGTTGACCGCGGTGGGGTTGGTGCGCCGGGTGGCCATCAGCAATGTCCCCCGGTCCCACACGAACGACAGCGGCACCAGGGTCGGCACCCCGTCAGGCGAGGCGGTGGACACCCATGCGTCCTTGTCCTTCTCCAGGTGATCGAGCACATCCTGCTTGCGCTGCTCCCGGCTGCGGGCCGGCTCATGCTTCGTCATGTCCGGCACACCAGTGAGCGCGCCCGGCACCGCACCTCCGCCGCCGGACCTAGGACCACCGGCTCATGGCGGGCCGCAGTGTCCCGGGACAGACTGCCGGTATGGACCCCCAACTGCCGCATACCGTCGACTCCTACCTGGCGCGCATCGGCGCCACCAGGCCCGGCCGTGCCGACGCCGCGGCACTGCGTGAGCTGCAACTGTGCCACCTCACCTCCGTTCCCTTCGAGAACCTCTCGATCCATCTCGGCGAGGACATCGTGCTGGAGGAACAGGCGCTTCTCGACAAGATCGTGTCGGGCCGCCGCGGTGGGTTCTGCTACGAACTCAACGGAGCCTTCGCCGCGTTGCTGCGGGAACTGGGCTTCGGCGTCACGCTGCTCCAGGCCCGCGTTCATGGCGACGACGGGAAGCTCGGCATTCCCTACGATCACCTGGCGCTCCGAGTGGAGACGGACGACGGCACCGGTCCGTGGCTCGTGGATGTCGGCTTCGGCGACCACGCCCAGCATCCGCTCGCACTCGACGACCGCACGGATCAGGAGGACCCGCGCGGCACCTTCCGGATCAGGCGGGCCCTCGCCGAGAACGCCGAGAACGCCGAGGCATACGGGGACGCCGAGGCCTACGGCGATCTCGATGTGCTGCGTGACGGTGCCCCGCAGTTCCGTCTGGATCCGCGGCCCCGGGTGCTGGCGGACTTTCGGGCCGGCGCCTGGTACCACCGCACCTCACCCGATTCCGGTTTCACCCGGGCTCCGGTCTGCTCCCGTTTCACCGCTTCCGGCCGGATCACGCTCAGTGGCCGGAAGCTCGTCACGACGGTGGGCGGCGAGCGCAACGAGACGCCGTTGGGGAGCGACGACGAGGTGCTCGCCGGCTACCGCGAGCACTTCGGGCTGCGCCTCGACCGGCTGCCCACCGTCCGCGGGGCCGGTGCTTCCGCGCCGAATGGGTGACGCACCTCAACGCAGTAATCAATTCGGACCTTCGGTAGCAGCTGCACCCAAGTCACCGCGAGACGTTCTGTTTGCCTCGAACGCCACAAGAGTGATCGAATGCATGCTCGTCGGTGGGCCGCTGCTCCGACAACGAAGTCCAGCCACCCGGAGCCCGGACGCCCTACGGGGCCTCCAGCCACCCCTCGTACTCCGCGGCGAATGCGTCGAGGGCCGCGGAGTCCAGCCGTCGGTCCGGGTCCTCCACGACCACCAGCCACTGGGCGTCCTCGGCGTCGTCCTCGCCGGCCAGCGCGTCGCGCACGAGCTGCGGCTCCTCGGTGACCCCGAACCGGTCGGCCAGCTCGCCCGCCACCTCCTCCGCCGTGTCACGGTCGGGCAGCACCAGCACATGTCTCACATCGCTCACCCGTCCATTCTCCGGTACGGGCGGCTGTGCCCCGGCGGGGGTGTCCGTGCAGCCGGGTGCCGGGCAGCGGCCGGCCGGGTTGTCAGTGGCGCGTGGGATGCTGGACGACGATGGCCACCAGAAGGAATTCCACCGACGACCCGCTCGCCCCGCTCACGCTCGCCGTGGGCCAGGAGGACCTGCTCCTGGACCGCGCCGTGCAGCAGGTGGTGGTGGCGGCCCGCGCCTCCGACGCCGACACGGACGTCCGTGACCTCACGTCCGATCAGCTCCAGCCCGGCACGCTTTCCGAGCTGACGAGCCCGTCGCTCTTCGCCGAGCGCAAGGTGGTGATCGTGCGCAACGCGCAGGATCTCTCCGCCGACACGATCAAGGACGTCAAGAAGTATCTCGACGACCCGGTCGAGGAGATCACGCTCGTGCTGCTGCACGCGGGTGGCGCCAAGGGCAAGGGCCTGCTGGACGCGGCACGCAAGGCGGGTGCGCGGGAGGTCGCATGCCCGAAGACCACCAAGCCGGCCGAGCGGCTCTCCTTCGTACGGGGTGAGTTCCGGGCGCTGGGGCGCTCGGCGACCCCCGAGGCGTGCCAGTCGCTGGTCGATTCCATCGGCAGCGATCTGCGGGAGCTGGCGAGTGCGGTGTCGCAGCTCGTCGCGGACGTCGAGGGCACGATCGACGAGGCGGTCGTCGGGCGCTACTACACGGGGCGCGCGGAGGCGTCGAGCTTCACGGTCGCCGACCGGGCGGTCGAGGGGCGTGCGGCGGAGGCGCTGGAGGCCTTGCGCTGGTCGTTGTCGACCGGAGTGGCGGCTGTCCTGATCACCAGCGCGCTCGCGCAGGCCGTTCGGGCGATCGGCAAGCTGTCGTCGGCGCGCGGGGGGCGGCCGGCGGATCTCGCCCGTGAGCTAGGCATGCCACCGTGGAAGATCGACCGGGTGCGCCAGCAGATGCGTGGCTGGACGCCGGACGGCGTCGCGGTGGCGCTGCGGGCGGTCGCGGATGCGGATGCGGGGGTCAAGGGGGGCGGGGACGACCCGGCGTACGCGCTGGAGAAGGCCGTGGTGGCCGTGGCGCGGGCCGCGCGGGCGGGGCGGTAGCGCTGTCCCTGGGCGAGCGGGGGCAGGGGCGCCGGGTTCGTCCGGCCCGCCGTGTTGTCCTCAACCGCCTGGCGGGCTTGGATCTGCGGTCCATGGCGTCCTCAACCGCCGGACGGGCTTAAGGCTCAGACGTACGCCAGACGGGCTTGGAGCCTCAGAACGCACGCCAGACGGGCTGGAAGCGTCAGAACGCACCCCGGACGGGCCTGAAACGCGAAACACACTCCCGACCGGGCTCGAAACGTAGCCGCGCGTCCTCGACGCGCGCGCATGACGACGCGCGCATGACGAAGGCCCCTGTCGTCCCCCTGGGGAGGGGAACGGCAGGGGCCTTCGGTCTGTGCTTGGTGCGCCGCACCCGCGTGGCGAACGCAGGTTCGGTGTGCGGCGCGGGGTGCCGGTCAGGAGCGGGAGAGAGGGCCCGCTGAGTCCGTTCCGGCGATCACATCGGGAATGCTCAGCCCTGGAGGGTGGCAACCTTGGTGGCCAGCGCCGACTTCTTGTTGGCGGCGGCGTTCTTGTGGATGACACCCTTCGAGACAGCCTTGTCGAGCGCACGGGACGCGTCGCGAACGGCCACGGTGGCCTTCTCGACGTCGCCCGCGACGACGGCCTCGCGGGCCTTGCGGACTGCGGTCTTGAGCGACGACTTGACGGCCTTGTTACGCAGGCGCGCCTTCTCGTTGGTCTTGTTCCGCTTGATCTGGGACTTGATGTTCGCCACGAAAGAGCCTTTTCAGGTTCGTTGGATCTTCGATGTGCGCCCTGCGGCCGGAGAGCCACGAGGCACAGCTGTCCACGGTACCAGTCGCGCTCCGACCGGCCCAAACCGGCTTCCGCTCCGCAAGCGTGGGACGATGGGAGCTACGTACAGATCCGACCGACCCGACATCGACCCGAGACACGGCGTTCGGCGTCTCAAGAATCAGGACCCTGCGTGCCCGCGACTCCTCTCCACGTGCCCGAGCCGAGCCGTACCGACCCGGCGCTGATCCGCAATTTCTGCATCATCGCGCACATCGACCACGGCAAGTCGACCCTTGCCGACCGGATGCTCCAGCTGACCGGTGTGGTCGACCAGCGGCAGATGCGCGCTCAGTACCTCGACCGGATGGACATCGAGCGCGAGCGTGGCATCACCATCAAGTCCCAGGCGGTACGGCTGCCCTGGGCGCCCACTGTCGGCGAGGACCAGGGCAGCACCCACATCCTCAACATGATCGACACCCCGGGGCACGTCGACTTCACCTACGAGGTCTCCCGGTCGCTCGCCGCCTGTGAGGGCACGGTCCTGCTGGTGGACGCCGCGCAGGGCATCGAGGCCCAGACCCTCGCCAACCTCTACCTGGCGATGGAGAACGACCTCACCATCGTCCCGGTGCTCAACAAGATCGACCTGCCGGCCGCGCAGCCCGAGAAGTTCTCCGAGGAGCTGGCCAACCTCATCGGCTGCCAGCCCGAGGACGTCCTCAAGGTCTCCGCGAAGACCGGAGTCGGTGTGGACGCGCTGCTGGACCGGGTGGTCAGGGACGTACCGGCGCCCGTCGGCAAGGCCGACGCCCCGGCCCGCGCGATGATCTTCGACTCGGTCTACGACTCGTACCGAGGCGTCGTGACGTACGTCCGTGTCGTCGACGGCTCACTGAACAAGCGCGAGCGCATCCGGATGATGTCGACCGGCGCCACCCACGAGCTGCTGGAGATCGGGGTCTCCTCCCCGGAGATGACCCCGTCCGACGGCATCGGTGTGGGCGAGGTCGGCTACATCATCACCGGTGTGAAGGACGTCCGGCAGTCCAAGGTCGGTGACACGATCACCTCCCTGAACAAGGGGGCGACCGAGGCACTGGGCGGCTACAAGGACCCCAAGCCGATGGTGTTCTCGGGCCTGTACCCGCTGGACGGATCGGACTACCCGGACCTGCGCGAGGCCCTCGACAAGCTTCAGCTCAACGACGCCGCCCTGGTGTACGAGCCGGAGACCTCCGCCGCGCTCGGCTTCGGCTTCCGCGTCGGCTTCCTCGGCCTGCTCCACCTCGACGTGGTCCGGGAGCGGCTGGAGCGCGAGTTCGGCCTCGACCTCATCGCCACCGCGCCCAACGTGGTCTACCGGGTCGAGATGGAGGACGGCAGCGAGCACACCGTCACCAACCCGAGCGAATTCCCCGAGGGCAAGATCGACAAGGTGCACGAGCCGGTCGTCCGGGCCACGGTCCTGGCGCCCAGCGAGTTCATCGGCGCGATCATGGAGCTGTGCCAGCAGCGCCGCGGCACCCTCCTCGGCATGGACTACCTCTCCGAGGACCGGGTCGAGATCCGGTACACCCTGCCGCTCGCCGAGATCGTCTTCGACTTCTTCGACCAGCTGAAGTCCAAGACCCGCGGCTACGCCTCGCTCGACTACGAGCCCACCGGCGAGCAGTCCGCCGACCTCGTCAAGGTCGACATCCTGCTGCACGGCGACAAGGTCGACGCGTTCTCCGCGGTCACGCACAAGGACAAGGCGTACGCGTACGGCGTCCGGCTCGTCGCGAAGCTGCAGAAGCTGATCCCGCGGCAGAACTTCGAGGTGCCGATCCAGGCGGCCATCGGCTCCCGGGTCATCGCCCGTGAGACCGTCCGCGCCATCCGCAAGGACGTCCTCGCCAAGTGCTACGGCGGTGACATCTCCCGTAAGCGGAAGCTGCTGGAGAAGCAGAAGGAAGGCAAGAAGCGGATGAAGATGGTCGGCAACGTGGAGGTGCCGCAGGACGCGTTCATCTCCGTGCTGTCGACGGACGAGTCCGCCGGGGAGAGCAAGGCCAAGAAGTAGGCCGTTCCCCCGCCTGCCGACCGTACTGATCGGTAGGACCACGGGCCCTCGCATCGCAGAACCCTGCGGCGCGGGGGCCCGTTCGTTATGAAGCGGGGTCCGATTGCCTCTTACGCGGCGGACGCGGGCGCTCTACCCTGATCACGGCTTCGTAGTTACTCGCCAGTTAAACAGCAGGATCAAGTACCGGATCAAGCACAAGATCAAGCAGGATCAAGCACCCAGACGCACGCGGAGAGCAAGCCGCACATCAGCAGCCGGTCGTGAAGCGCTGCCGTAGGCCCGGAGGATGTCGTGACCGACACACAGACCATGATCGAGAACCGTCCGCCCTCCGTGGCGAACCTCTTCATCGACCGGGTGGCCGCCACCCCGGACGCGGAGGCCTACCGCTACCCGGTCCCCGCCGCCGGCGGCCAGGGCGCCGACGAGTGGAAGTCGCTCAGCTGGGCGCAGGCCGCCGAGCGGGTGTACGCCATCGGAGCCGGGCTGATCGCTCTGGGGGTGCAGCCGGAGGAGCGCATCGCGCTCGCAGCCAGTACCCGGGTCGAGTGGATCCTCGTCGACCTCGGAGTCATGTGCGCGGGCGCCGCGACCACCACGATCTACCCCTCGACCAACGCCGAGGAGTCGGCGTTCATCCTCTCCGACTCCGAGAGCCGGGTACTGATCGCCGAGGACGCCGGACAGCTGGCCAAGGCCCGTGAGCGCCGTGCCGAACTGCCGGACCTCACCCATGTCGTCGTCATCGACGCCGAGGGCGCCGGCCCCGCCGAGGGCGACCCGGAGGGCTGGGTGCTCACGCTGGCCGACCTGGAGGCCCGCGGCGCCGAGTACCTGGCGAAGAACCCGGCCGCGATCACCGAGCGGGTCGACGCGATCACCCCCGAGCAGCTCGCGACCCTCATCTACACCTCGGGCACCACCGGCCGCCCCAAGGGCGTACGGCTGCCGCACGACAACTGGTCGTACATGGCCAAGGCCACCGTCTCCACCGGGCTGATCAGCAAGGACGACGTCCAGTACCTCTGGCTGCCGCTCGCCCACGTCTTCGGCAAGGTCCTCATCTCCGGCCAGATCGAGGTGGGACACGTCACCGCCGTCGACGGCCGGGTCGACAAGATCATCGAGAACCTGCCGGTCGTCCGGCCGACGTACATGGCCGCCGTCCCCCGTATCTTCGAGAAGGTCTACAACGGCGTCGCGGCCAAGGCCCGCGCCGGTGGCGCGGCCAAGTACAAGATCTTCCAGTGGGCGGCCGCGGTCGCCCGTGAGCACGCGAAGGTCTCCCAGGACAACTTCCGGCGCACCGGCACCGCCTCCGTACCGTTCGCGCTCGGCGCCAAGCACAAGGTCGCCGACGCACTCGTCTTCGCGAAGATCCGCGAGGCCTTCGGCGGCCGGCTCCGCGCCTGCGTCTCCGGTTCCGCGGCCCTCGCGCCCGACATCGGCTTCTTCTTCGCGGGCGCCGGGATCCACATCCTGGAGGGCTACGGCCTCACCGAGACCAGCGCCGCCTCCTTCGTCAACCCGGGCGAGGCCTACCGCACCGGCACGGTCGGCAAGCCGCTCCCCGGCACGGAGGTACGGATCGCGGACGACGGCGAGATCATGCTGCGCGGCCCCGGCCTGATGCAGGGCTACCAGGGACTGCCGGAGAAGACCGCCGAGGTGCTGGAGGCCGACGGCTGGTTCCACACCGGCGACATCGGCGAACTGTCCGTGGACGGCTATCTGCGGATCACCGACCGCAAGAAGGACCTGATCAAGACGTCGGGCGGCAAGTACATCGCCCCGGCCGAGGTCGAGGGCCAGTTCAAGGCGGTGTGCCCGTTCGTCTCCAACATCCTGGTGCACGGCGCGGACCGGAACTTCTGCACCGCGCTGATCGCCCTCGACGAACCGACGATCCTGGGCTGGGCCGCCGAGAACGGCATGGGGGGCAAGTCGTACGCGGACGTCGTGGCCTCCCCGCGGACCGTCGAGCTCATCGACGGTTATGTGAAGCGCCTCAACGAGGGGCTCCAGCGCTGGCAGACCATCAAGAAGTTCCGGCTGCTCCCGCGCGACCTCGACATCGAGCACGGCGAGGTGACGCCCAGCCTCAAGCTGAAGCGGCCGGTCGTCGAGCGCGCCTACAAGAACCTGATCGAGGACATGTACGCGGGCTCCCGCGAGGCGTGACGGCGTCCGGCCCACGCGTTCCGGCGCGGGGGCCGGGGCGTCGTTCCCGCGCGCGCTTCTCCCCGCACCTCTCCGCACCTCTCCGCGTACTTCTCCCCTCACTTCAGTAACTCGGCGCGTATGGGCTGGGCCGATCTGTCACTCTGTCCCTGTCGTCAGCGGCGCAATGCGAGAACAGGCAGAGCGAGAACAGGTCAGGAGCCGCCCTGTGGGGTCCATTCCCTTGCAGCGGGACATCGTGCAGCGTCCCGGAACCAGTGCCACCTCCGCGGGCACCCAGCCGGTCGCCTGCACGAGCCTGCCCGGGAACCTGCTCGCGCCCGCCGCGGCCCGGCGGTTCGTCGAGGCAGCGCTCGCCGAGTGGGGCGGGCTGGGGCTGCCCGCGGCCGTGGGGTTCAGCGACCGGCTGTCCGACGACGCGGCGGTCATCGTCAGCGAGCTGGTCACCAACGCCGTCGTGCACGCCGGGACCAACGTCGAACTGCTCTTCCGGCTGGAGGAGGCGACCGAGGACGAGGTGTCGGCACTGGTACTGGAGGTCTCCGACCACCATCCGGCCCGTGCCGTGCGCAGCGACGGCAGCGAGAACGACGACGCGGTCAGCCCGCAGGATCCCGCCGAGTACGGGCGCGGACTGGAGCTCGTCGCCACCCTCGCCGAACGCTGGGGCATCACCTACCGCACCGGCCTCAAGACCGTCTGGGCCCGGCTCCCCGTCGACGACTGGAACCCCTTCGCCGACGCCCGCACGGAGCCCGGCTTCCAGCACGGGCTGCGCGCGGCCGAACTCCTCGCCCCCACCGCCCGGCGCGCACTGCGGGACGACGCGGACTGGGCCGGACGCGGCGCGCTCTCGTTCCTCGCCGAGGCCTCCGACCTGCTGGCCGGACAGCTCGACGAGGACATCGTGGCCGCGCTCGCCGGACAGTTACTGGTGCCCAGGCTCGCCGACTGGTGCGCGATCTGGCTGGAGCCGGAGAGCGCCGGCCGGGTGGCCGTCCCGCGGCTCGCCAAGGTCTGGCACATAGACGAGACCTGCACGGAGGGGTTGCGCGCGGTGCTGGAGGGGGACCCGCTCCGGCTCCCCGAACGGGTCGGCACCGGACCCGTCTCGATCCCGTGGCCCGTCGGCGCGGAGGACGCCGACCCGCCGGACGGCAGCGACGGCGTCGCCCTCGCGTACCGGATCACCTCGGGCGGCCGCACCCTCGGCGCCGTACTCGTCGGCCGCGAGGACGTCGCCCGCGTCCCCGACGAGGTGACCGCCCTCATAGAGGACTTCGTACGCAGGGTCGGCCTCGCCGTGGGCGCGGCCCGCGCCTACACCCGGCAGGCCACCATCAGCCGCATCCTGCAGCGCGGTCTGCTGCCCAGCAAGGTCGCCGACATACCCGGCGTCGCCAGCTCCCTGGTGTACGAACCCAGCGACGACGGAGTGGTCGGCGGTGACTTCTACGACATTTTCCCGTGTCCCAACGACCGCTGGTGCTTCGTCCTCGGCGACGTCCAGGGCAGCGGCCCCGAGGCCGCCGTCGTCACCGGTCTCGCCCGTCCCTGGCTGCGGCTGCTGGCCCGCGAGGGCTACCAGGTCGGTGAGGTCCTGGTCCGGCTCAACCGGCTGCTCCTCGACGACGCGATGGAGGCCGCCGAGGCGGCCGCGCTGATGGTCGCCGCCGCGAGCGGCCAGCAGTCGGCGGAGAGCGGACCCCGGTTCCTCTCCCTGCTCTACGGGGAACTCGTGCCGCTGCCCGACGGGGGCGCGCGCTGCACCCTGGCGAGCGCGGGCCACCCGCTGCCGCTGCTGCTGCGCCCCGACGGCACGGTGCGGATCGCCGCCGAACCGCAGTTGCTGCTCGGTGTCATGGACGACGCGACGTACGAGAGCCAGAGCTTCGACCTGGCCCCGGGCGACAGCCTGCTGTGCGTCACCGACGGGGTGACGGAGCGACGCTCCGGGCCGGTGATGTTCGACGACGACGACGGCCTGGCGCAGGCCCTGGCCGGCTGCACCGGGCTGACCGCCGAAGAGATCGCGGACCGCATCAACCAGGAGGTGCACGCCTTCGCCGAGCGCCCGCCGGACGACGACCTGGCGCTGCTCGTCCTCCAGGCACTGTAGGGCCGGGCGGGGCAGCGCCGGCCCTGCCCGGAAACGGGGTGGCGTCCGGTTGCCGGGCGGCGCGCGACAATGGACGGTATGCCTTCCGTACTGCCCGATGGTGAACCCGTGCCCGACGACGGGGCGCTGCCCCGCCATGCCCTGGAAGGCGCAGCTGGCCGGCCGCTCGGCTTCTACCTGCATGTGCCGTACTGCGCGACCCGCTGCGGCTACTGCGACTTCAACACGTACACCGCGACCGAGCTGCGCGGCTCCGGCGGCGCGCTGGCCTCCCGGGACAACTACGCCTCCCATCTGATCGGCGAGGTCCGCCAGGCCCGCAAGGTCCTCGGCGGCGACCCCCGGCCGGTCCGCACCGTCTTCGTCGGCGGCGGTACGCCGACCCTGCTGGCCGCCGCCGATCTCGTCAGGATGCTGGCGGCGATCCGGGACGAGTTCGGGCTCGCGGACGACGCCGAGATCACCACCGAGGCCAACCCGGAGTCGGTCGGCCCGGCGTACCTGGCCGAGCTGCGCGAGGGCGGCTTCAACCGGATCTCCTTCGGGATGCAGAGCGCCCGGCAGCACGTACTGAAGATCCTCGACCGCACGCACACCCCCGGCCGGCCCGAGGCCTGTGTCGCCGAGGCGCGGGCGGCCGGCTTCGACCACGTCAACCTCGACCTGATCTACGGCACCCCGGGGGAGTCCGACGACGACTGGCGGGCCTCGCTGGACGCGGCGATCGGCGCCGGGCCCGACCATGTGTCCGCGTACGCCCTGATCGTCGAGGAGGGCACCCAGCTGGCCCGCCGGATCAAGCGCGGCGAGATCCCGATGACGGACGACGACGCCCACGCCGACCGGTATCTGATCGCGGACGAGGCGATGGCCGCGGCGGGCTTCTCCTGGTACGAGGTGTCGAACTGGTCCCGGACGCCCGAAGGCCGCTGCCTGCACAACGAGCTGTACTGGCGCGGGGCGGACTGGTGGGGCGCGGGACCGGGCGCGCACAGCCACGTCGGCGGTGTGCGCTGGTGGAACGTGAAGCACCCGGGGGCGTACGCGCAGGCGCTGGCCGAGGGGCGCTCGCCGGGGGCCGGACGCGAGATCCTCTCCGCGGAGGACCGCCGGGTCGAGCGCATCCTGCTGGAGCTGCGGCTCGCCGACGGCTGCCCGCTGTCCCTGCTCGCCCCGGCCGGCCTCACGGCGGCCCGGCGGGCCGTGGACGACGGTCTGCTGGAGTCCGGGCCGTTCGGTGAGGGTCGGGCCGTGCTGACCCTGCGGGGGCGGCTGCTGGCCGACGCGGTCGTGCGGGACCTGGTGGACTGAGGACGCGCCGGGGACGGCTCACCCCACCGGGCAGCCGGCAGGGGTGAGCTCGTGGGCACCGGCCGGCCGGCCGCAGATGATCCTGCTCCGGGTCCGGCCGCCCGGATACGTGATCTTGACGACGTCGAGACCGTGGCCGGCCTGGGCCTCGTACGGGATGAAACCGCGGAACGTGATCGTGCCGGTGGGCATGGCCTTCAGGTTCACCGCGTACAGGTTCGCCCATGTCTCGGCGGCGCTGTTCGCCACGTCGTTGTGGCTGGCGGCGTCGTACAGGGCGCTCGTCGCGCTGTAGGAGATGACCGACTGGCCGCTGGAGAACAGGCCGTCCTTGTAGGGCTTGGCCGCCGGCAGGGGCGGCAGGGTCCTGCCCGTGGGCAGGAGCTTCTCCAGGGCCGTGTGTGACTCCGTGTAGACGCCGTTCCGGCCGCGGCCCATCGGGGCGAGTGCCGTGTGGTAGAGCGTGACGTCCTCGGTGAGAGCCGTGCTGTCGTCGAACCGCGCCTTCGCCAGGTCGTCGCCGGTGAAGACCGTGATGGGCTTTCCGGCGCAGCCCTGGGCGAGCCGGCTCATCAGGTTGTTGACGTCCTCGACCCGGCCGGCGAAGTACAGGGCGTCCGGTGCCGGGTCCGCGTCGCAGATCTTCTGGACCGGCTTGTCGAGATCGGCGCTGTTGTGTTTGCTGAGGCTGTACTGCCGTTGCCCGGTGAGCTTGAACTTGGCCTTCAGCAGCATCGTGCGGCCCACCTCGCGCTGCTCCTGCGTGTAGCGGTCCTTGTCGTTGTTGCCCAGCTTGCGGGAGAGCACGAGGGCCCGCGGATGCCTGGCCTTCCTGGCCACCTGCCGGGCCACCAGGCCCAGCGCGTCCGCCTGCTCCTGGTCGGTGGCGGCGAGGCCGAAGTAGTTCGAGTAGTTCTTCGCCAGATAGCCACCGGAGTTGGTGGTGTCCACCACCGGCAGACCGGCCTTCTGGAGCATCTCGGTGGACCTGGGGCTGTCGGTCGTGTCCCGCCCGAGCCCGACCACACCGACGACCGTGGAGTCCTTCCGGGCCACCTCGATGATCTTCTTCACCGCCGTTGTCTGCTGGAGCATGTCCTGTCCGCCGTTGGCGGTCAGCACCTTGAGCTTGACGGAGAAGTTCTTGTTGGCGTGGTGCTGGTACAGGTAGACCCCGGTCAGCTCCTCCAGGGCCTTACGGGTGCCCTCCCTGGACGCCGCGGTGAACGGACCCGCGTAGATGATGGTGACGTGTTCGTCCTCCGGCCCGATGGCGGCGTTCTCCT
Source organism: Streptomyces brevispora (assembly GCF_007829885.1). Lineage (NCBI taxonomy): Bacteria > Bacillati > Actinomycetota > Actinomycetes > Kitasatosporales > Streptomycetaceae > Streptomyces > Streptomyces brevispora. Next base: position 1,558,573 of record NZ_VIWW01000001.1, on the reverse strand, counting down.
CCTCCACCGCACGCTCGATCCGGTCGAAGGTGACACCCTTGCCGGAGCCGTCCAGCGACAGGTCGTTGCCCGACGCGAAACGCACCTGCGTGGTCGTCGACACGCCTATGCACTCCTGCGGCCCGCCACCCGGGCCGGGGAGTTTCACCGAGTCCGTGTTCACGTCGGTGAGCGGGCCGTGGCAGTACCGGTCAGCCAGCCGACTGCCCACCAGGAAGGTCCCCAGCAGAGCGCCGACCAGGAGCAACGCGACGGTCGTACGCGACATCACCCACCAGACCCACGTCCTGCGCACGCGTGTCGTGACCAGCAGCGCGTGCCCGTGCTCATGGGTCAGCTGCTCGGTCGAGAGCGGCAGCCGCAGCACCCAGGCGAGCGTGGCGGCGGCCGAGGGGGACTGGCCGATACTGAGATGGCTGATCCAGTTGTCGTAACGGGCCCGCGCCGCATCGCTGTGCGTGGGCAGCGGCTCGGCGGGCAGCGGCGGCGTGTGCCGCAGTATCTCGGCCGCGGGCAGCGACGCCAGCAGCAGCAGCGGATCCACCTCGCTGCGCCGGGAGCGGACGTTGTTGATGGCGTTGATCAGCTGGATGCCACCGTTGTTCTGACAGGCGGTGGGCAGGAAGACCACCGGTGGCACGATGCGCTTTCCGCGCCGCCAGTCCAGCGTGTGGGGGCGGTAGTTGTCCCGCAGGTCCTCCAGCAGCGCCTGGACCCGCAGCTCCAGATGGAACTGGCGGGACTGCTCGTCGCCCGCCGCCGCGTCGGCCACCCGCCCGGCGACCACCGCGGCCCGGACCCGGATGACCCGCCACGACCCGCTGGGCGAGAACCGGGACCAGCCGTCGGACGGGTATTCGGTACTGGCCGCAGCCAGCGAAGAGGTGGTGGCGAACCATCGGCTGGCCCGCCGCAGCCACAGCAGGGGCGGCGCCGACGTCGTCACCAGCCGGACGACCGCGAGACCCAGCACCGCGCCCACGGCCACCAGAGCGGTGGGCACCCAGCCGATCTCGCCGAGCAGCACACCCAGCACCGCGATGACGACGGCCCCGAGGAACGTCTCCGGCCGCACCGATTCCCTGAACGCGCCCAGCCAGTTCCGCGGCCCCCGCCGGCTGACCCGCCAGCGCAGCGTGCTCAGCTGCTCCAGGATCCGTTCGTCGCGGTCATCGGGGGAGCCGCCCGGGTCCGGCTCCCGGACCACTGCGGCAGTGGCCTGCTCGATGGCGCCGAGCAGCCGCGAGCGGGGGAAGGAGAAGGGCTTGTACTGCGAGCCGCCCCGGGTCTCCCACGGCTTGTCGGTCAGCGTGCGGACCATGTCGAGGGCCGCTTCGTACGGCGTTTCGCCCCGGCCGTCGAGCAGTTTCAGCGGGACGCGGCGCAGCTGGTTGGCCCGGTGGATCTGGCGCACGATCTGCTCGACCTTGGCGTCCACGGCGGACGGGACATCGGCGTCGGCAGCCTGGAGGACGACCAGCGGCATCACCGGCCGGTTGTCCCGGTACCGGTCGATGAGCTGCTGCACGAAGTGGAAGACGGCCGAGGCCGCCTCGTTGTCCGCACTGTCCTGCCATACCTCGCGTGCCATCGCCCCCGTGCCTTCCCTCGCGAAAAGAGCCAGGCACCACTCAATAACCCATGATGCGTGCGGGGCGCAGGAAATCGTAGGGATCGGCCCAGGATTAGCGGGAAGACCCCCCGGACATCAGTCGGGAAGCGTGACGAAGTCAATCAATTCCTCTACCCGGCCCAGGAGTTCGGGCTCCAGGTCCCGGAAGGTGCGGACCGAGGACAGAATCCGCTGCCAGGCCGCGCCGGTGTTCTCCGGCCACCCCAGCGAACGGCACACACCCGTCTTCCAGTCCTGGCCGCGCGGCACCACCGGCCAGCCGGCGATCCCCACGGACGACGGCTTCACCGCCTCCCACACATCGATGTACGGATGGCCGACCACCAGAACGTTCCCGTCCGTGATCTGCCCCGCGATGCGGGACTCCTTGGAACCCGGCACCAGATGGTCGACCAGCACCCCGAGGCGCGCGTCCGGGCCCGGGGAGAACTCGCGCACGATCGCCGGGAGGTCGTCGATGCCCTCCAGGTACTCGACGACCACCCCCTCGATCCGGAGGTCGTCGCCCCAGACCCGCTCCACCAGCTCCGCGTCGTGCCGGCCCTCCACGTAGATCCGCCCGGCCCGCGCCACCCGGGCCCGCGCCCCGGGGACCGCCACCGAGCCGGACGCCGTACGGGCGGGCCGGACAGGGCCGCCGGCCGACGGCCGTACGAGCGTGACCACCCGGCCCTCCAGCAGGAAGCCACGCGGCTCCATCGGGAAGACCCGGTGCTTGCCGAACCGGTCCTCCAGGGTCACCGTCGGACCCGCGGCGGTCTTCTCGCAGCGGATCACCGCCCCGCAGAAGCCGGTGGCGACCTCCTCCACGACCAGATCCGGATCGGCGGGCACCTCGGGGACGGGGGCGGACTTCTTCCACGGCGGGGTCAGGTCCGGCTGATAGCTGCGCATCGGACGACGATAGGACGGGACGGCCTCACGACACGCCGAAGCGAACCGCCAGCGCGTCGCGCTGCGCCCGGACGAACGCGGCGTCCACCACCGCTCCGTGCCCCGGCACGTACAGCGCGTCCTCGCCGCCCAGGGCCAGCAGCCGGTCCAGCGCGGCCGGCCAGCGGGAGGTGACCGCGTCGGGGCCGGCCTGCGGCTCGCCGGACTCCTCGACCAGGTCGCCGCAGAGGACGATCGCGGGCGAGCCGGGCACCAGCGCCGCCAGATCGTGGCCGCTGTGCCCCGGACCCACGTCGGCCAGCAGCACCTGGCGGCCGCCGCCCAGGTCGAGCGTCCACTCCCCGCACACCTCGTGGTGCGGGGCCACCAGCACGTCCACGGCCTCCGCCGCGTCCCGTTCGGACACCCCGTGCGCCACCGCGGAGCGGTGGAGGCCATCCGCCTCGGCCCTCAGCAGATCCGCCAGGCCGACCGCCCCGTACACCCGGGCCCCGGCGAAGACCGCGGTGCCCAGCACATGATCGAAGTGCGGATGGCTCAGTGCGACATGTGTCACCCTCCGGCCCAGCATCCGCTCGATCCGGGTCCGCAGTTCGACGCCCTCCCGGAGCGTCGAGCCCGTGTCGAAGAGAAGGGCCCCGTCCGCTCCGGCCACCAGTGCGACCGTCGCATCCCAGCCGGGCAGCCGCCGCCGGCCCACTCCGTCACCCAACCGCTCCCAGCCGAACTCTTCCCAAGTGGCGTCCATGCGGCGACGCTATCGGCAACGACCTGCGCGGTCTCGCGGTAGCGTGGCCGGTCGCCCTTGCTAGGGGCCCACCCCGTCGCCGTACACTGACCGGGGGGATTGCTGGCACTCGTACGGACAGAGTGCCAGGAGAAGTCCCGGGAACGACCCGAGATCGACCGAGGTATACAGCTGGAGGTGTGCGCGATGCTCAGCGAACGCAGACTCGAAGTGCTGCGCGCCATCGTCCAGGACTATGTCGGCACCGAGGAGCCCGTCGGCTCCAAGGCGCTCACGGAGCGGCACAAGCTGGGGGTCTCCCCGGCCACCGTCCGCAACGACATGGCGGTGCTGGAGGACGAGGGCTTCATCGCCCAGCCCCACACCAGCGCGGGACGCATCCCGACGGACAAGGGCTACCGGCTCTTCGTCGACCGGCTCGCGGGCGTCAAGCCCCTGTCGTCGCCGGAGCGCCGCGCCATTCAGAATTTCCTCGACGGCGCGGTCGACCTCGACGATGTCGTGGGACGTACCGTACGGCTGCTCGCGCAGCTGACCCGGCAGGTCGCCGTCGTGCAGTACCCCTCGCTGACCCGCTCGACGGTGCGGCACGTGGAACTGCTCCTGCTGGCCCCCGCCCGGCTGATGCTCGTGCTGATCACGGACACCGGCCGGGTCGAACAGCGGCTGGTCGACTGCCAGACGCCGTTCGGTGAGACCCCTCTCGCCGATCTGCGGGCCCGGCTCAACAGCCGGGTGGTGGGACGCCGCTTCACGGACGTCCCGCAGCTGGTGCAGGACCTGCCGGAATCCTTCGAGAGCGAGGACCGGGCAACCGTGTCCACCGTGCTCTCGATCCTGCTCGAAACCCTCGTCGAGGAGACGGAGGAGCGGCTGATGATCGGCGGCACCTCCAACCTCACCCGCTTCGGACACGACTTCCCCGTGATGATCCGGCCTGTGCTGGAGGCATTGGAGGAGCATGTCGTGCTGCTGAAGCTGCTCGGCGAGGCCACGGACTCAGGCATGACCGTACGAATCGGGCACGAGAACGCCCATGAGGGCCTCAACTCCACGTCCGTCGTCGCAGTCGGCTACGGTTCGGGCGACGAGGCAGTCGCCAAACTCGGCGTGGTCGGACCGACCCGCATGGACTACCCCGGAACGATGGGAGCGGTACGCGCAGTGGCTCGTTACGTCGGACAGATCCTGGCGGAGTCGTAAGTGGCCACGGACTACTACGCCGTACTCGGCGTGCGCCGCGACGCTTCGCAGGACGAGATCAAGAAGGCCTTCCGGCGGCTCGCACGCGAGCTGCACCCGGATGTGAACCCCGATCCGAAGACCCAGGAGCGGTTCAAGGAGATCAACGCCGCTTACGAGGTGTTGTCGGACGCCCAGAAGAAGCAGGTCTACGACCTCGGCGGCGACCCGCTGTCCGCCTCCGGCGGAGGTGGCGCGGGCGGATTCGGACAGGGCGGCTTCGGCAACTTCTCCGACATCATGGACGCGTTCTTCGGTACGGCGTCGCAGCGCGGACCCCGTTCGCGCACCCGGCGCGGCCAGGACGCCATGATCCGGCTGGAGATCGACCTCTCCGAGGCGGCCTTCGGCACCACCAAGGACATCCAGGTCGACACGGCCGTCGTCTGTGCGACCTGCAACGGCGAGGGCGCCGCACCCGGCACCTCGGCCCAGACCTGTGACATGTGCCGCGGCCGCGGCGAGGTCTCCCAGGTCACCCGGTCGTTCCTCGGCCAGGTCATGACCTCACGGCCCTGCCCGCAGTGCCAGGGCTTCGGTACGGTCGTGCCGACCCCCTGCCCGGAGTGCGCGGGCGACGGCCGCATCCGCTCGCGGCGCACCCTCACGGTGAAGATCCCCGCAGGTGTCGACAACGGCACCCGCATCCAGCTCGCGGGCGAGGGCGAGGTCGGCCCGGGCGGCGGCCCGGCCGGCGATCTCTACGTCGAGATCCACGAGCTGCCGCACGCGGTGTTCCAGCGGCGCGGCGACGATCTGCACTGCACGGTCACCATCCCCATGACGGCGGCGGCCATCGGCACCAAGGTGCCGCTGGAGACGCTCGACGGCCTGGAGGAGGTGGACATCAGGCCGGGCACCCAGTCCGGCCAGTCCGTCCCGCTGCACGGGCGCGGCATCACCCATCTGCGGGGTGGCGGGCGGGGCGACCTGATCGTGCACGTCGAGGTGATGACCCCGACGAAGATGGACCCCGAACAGGAACGCCTCCTGCGGGAGCTGGCGAAACTGCGCGGTGAGGAGCGGCCCACCGGCCAGTTCCAGCCCGGGCAGCAGGGCCTGTTCTCGCGCCTGAAGGACGCGTTCAACGGCCGCTAGACACGGACGGCCCCACGCATCGGCACCGTACGGGCCCGGGTTTCCGGGCCCGTACGGCATTGCGGACATAACGCGGCCGCGGGGTGCGCATCACGGGACAGGAAGGACATGGCACGATGCGGTCATGCCAACCGCATTGACCGATCTCTGCCGGTATCCGATCGTGCAGGCCCCGATGGCCGGTGGAGTCTCCTGCCCGCAGCTCGCCGCCGCGGTGGCCGAGGCCGGCGGACTCGGCTTCCTGGCCGCCGGGTACAAGACCGCGGACGGCATGTACAACGAGATCAAGCAGGTCCGCGGACTGACCGGCCAGCCCTTCGGCGTCAACCTCTTCATGCCGCAGCCCAACCTCGCCGACCCGAGCGCCGTCGAGGTGTACCGGCACCAGCTCGCGGGCGAGGCCGTCTGGTACGAGACCCCGCTCGGCGAAACCGACTCCGGCGGCGACGACGGCTACGAGGCCAAGCTCGCCATCCTGCTGGAGGACCCGGTCCCGGTCCTCTCCTTCACCTTCGGCTGCCCGAGCCGCGACACCCTCGACGCGTTCGCCGAGGTGGGCACGTACACCGTCGTGACGGTCACCACGCCCGAGGAGGCCCAGGCCGCGCAGTGGGCGGGCGCCGACGCGGTCTGCGCCCAGGGCGTCGAGGCGGGCGGCCACCAGTCCACGCACCGCGACGACCCGCAGGCCGACGGCATGGGGACCGGACTGCTCAGCCTGGTGGCCCAGGTGTGCGAGACCGTGCAGATCCCGGTCATCGCCGCCGGCGGCCTGATGCGCGGCTCCCAGATCGCCGCGGTGCTCGCGGCGGGTGCCGGCGCCGCCCAGCTCGGCACCGCCTTCATGATCTGCCCGGAGTCCGGTGCCCATCTGCTGCACAAGCAGGCCCTGACCAACCCGCTGTTCGTCCGCACCACCCTGACCCGGGCGTTCTCCGGACGCCCGGCCCGCGGCCTGGTCAACCGCTTCGTACGCGAGCACGGACCGTACGCCCCCGCCGCCTACCCGCAGCTCCATCAGCTGACCACGCCGCTGCGCAAGGCGGCGGCCAAGGCCGGGGACGCGCAGGGCATGGCACTGTGGGCGGGCCAGGGGCACCGGATGGCACGCGAGCTGCCGGCCGGCCGGCTGGTCGGGCTGCTCGCCGAGGAACTGGACGCCGCACGTGCGGCACTGAGCGCAAGGAGCACGCAGTGACGGCACCCGTCTTCGTCGTCGATCAGATGCCCGATGGGCCCGGGTTCGTCCTGGAGGGGCCGGAGGGACGGCACGCCGTCTCGGTGAAACGCCTGCGCGCCGGTGAGGACGTCGTCCTGACGGACGGCCGGGGCCGCTGGACGCAGGGCGTCGTGACGGCAGCCGAGGGCAAGGACCGACTGGTGCTCACCCTGGAGTCCGTCCGCGAGGAGCCCCGGCCCGCCACCCGTATCACCGTCGTCCAGGCCCTGCCCAAGGGGGAGCGCGGCGAGCTCGCCGTCGAGACGATGACGGAGACCGGCGTCGACGCGATCGTGCCGTGGCAGGCCGGGCGCTGCATCACCCAGTGGAAGGGCGACCGGGGTCTCAAGGCCCTGGCGAAATGGCGCGGCACGGCCCGCGAGGCCGGCAAGCAGTCGCGCCGGGTGCGGTTCCCGGAGGTGGCGGACGCGATGACGACCAAACAGGTCGCCCCGTTTCTGGCCACGGCCGACTTCGCGGCCGTACTGCACGAGGACCGCGGGTACGACAGCGAGCCGCTGGCCACCGTCGCCCTGCCCCGGACGGGTGAGATCGTGCTGGTCGTCGGCCCGGAGGGCGGTGTCTCGCCCGATGAGCTGGCCGTGTTCACCGCCGCGGGTGCCCGCACCTGCCGGCTCGGACCGACCGTCCTGCGCACCTCGACGGCGGGTACGGCGGCAACGGCCCTGCTGCTGGGCCGCACCGGCCGCTGGTCATGAATTCCGCCGTTTCCCGGAATTCTGGCCGGTTCTGGCCGCAATCGGTCTACCGCACCGTCAGGAGCGGTGGGAAGCTGCCCGTATGGGGACATCAAGGGCATGGCGCAATCGAAGGTTCCGTCGTTTTCCAGCCGTGATCTGCCTCGCGGGCGCGGTCGTCGCCGGCCTGGCGGCCTGCGATCCGGTCGGCGGTCTGAACTCGGCGTCCATCGCCGTGACCACCGACCGGACCGGCACCCGCGCGCTGGAGCACGAAGGGGTGGACGTGCAGTGGCTGAGCTGTACGGCCCGGACCGGCGGGGGCGCGAGCGCCGCCGCCCGGGCCGGCTCGTCCACCGCCGTCACCAGCCGGGTCGCCGACGTCGACTGCAACGGCCGCACCAAGGACGGCCAGGACATCAGCCTCAACGGCATGGTCGACCGGGAGGTCGAAGGCCGGTGCGTCAGCGGTGACATGACCGCGAAGGCGGGCGGGAAGACCGTTTTCCGGGCCACGATGCTCGGCAACTGCGACGCCGCGCCGTCGCCATCCGTGCCGTCCCGGCCCCCGGCGGGCGGCAGCGGGGAAGGGGTCCGGCCGACGGCGACGGTCACCGTCACGGTGACCGCGTACCCCCAGGGCAAGTGAGCGCGCTGCCGGACGTACGGCGGACTCCGGCCAACTCCGCCTCTCCGTACCGGGCCGCGGCCTAGGGTGATCCATGTGACGCAGCCTTCCTACCTCCGGTATCCCCATGTCCAGGGCGACCTGATCGCCTTCACCGCCGAGGACGATGTCTGGCTGGCGCCGCTCGACGGCGGCCGAGCCTGGCGTGTCAGCGCAGACAACCGACCCGTCACCCAGCCGCGGATATCTCCCGACGGCTCCCTCGTCGCCTGGACGTCCACCCGGGACGGGGCGCCCGAGGCCCATCTGGCCCCCGTCGACGGTGGCCCCTCCGAGCGGCTGACCTACTGGGGCGACGCGCGGACCGCCGTGCACGGCTGGACCCCCGAGGGCGATGTGCTGGTCATCAGCACCCAGGGCCAGGTCTCACTGCGCCGGACCTGGGCCCGGGCCGTACCGGTCGACGGAGGCCCCGCGCGGACCCTGCCGTACGGACCGGTCGGATCCCTCGCGTACGGGCCCGGCGGACGGGTCCTGCTGCTCTCGGCGACCATGGGGCGCGAGGCCGCCAAGTGGAAGCGCTACCGGGGCGGCACGGCGGGCAAGCTCTGGATCGCCGAAGCAGAGACAACCGCCGCAGAGACGCCCGCCGCAGAGACGCCCGGCGCCGGGGCCCCGGTCGAGTTCGTACGGGTCCATCAGGAGCTCGACGGCAACATCGAGTGTCCGATGTGGGTGGGCGAGCGCATCGCCTTCCTCTCCGACCACGAAGGCGTCGGCGCGCTCTACTCCTCCCTCCCCGACGGCACCGGCCTGCGCCGGCACACCGGCATCGAGGGCTTCTACGCCCGGCACGCCACCACCGACGGCACCCGGGTCGTCTACGCCTCCGCCGGAGAGCTCTGGCTCCTCGACGGCCTGGAGGGCGACGAGCCGCGCCGCCTCGACATCCGGCTCGGCGGTCAGCGCGCCGACCTCCAGCCGCACCCCGTGCACGCCGGCAGCCACCTGAGCGCCGCGTCCCCGGACCGCACCGGCCGCGGCAGCGCGGTCGGGTCCCGGGGCGCCCTCCACTGGGTCACCCACCGCGAGGGCCCGGCCCGCGCCCTCGCCGTCGAACCCGGCGTACGGGCCAGGCTGCCCCGCACCTTCCAGGCCGACGGCGACCAGTACGTCGTCTGGGTCACCGACGCCGAGGGCGACGACGCGCTGGAGTGCGCACCCGCCACCGGCACCTCGCCCGGCGCCGTACCGCGCCGCCTCGCCGCGGGCCGGATCGGCCGGGTCCTCGACCTGGCCCCCGCCCCCGACGGCAGCCGGTTCGCCGTCGCCGCCCACGACGGGCGGGTGCTGATCGTCGAACGGGAGAGCGGCGAGGTCCACGAGGTGGACCGCAGCGAGCACGGCGACGCCTCCGGCCTCGTCTTCTCACCCGACTCCTCCTGGCTCGCCTGGTCGCACCCCGGCCCCGAGCCGCTGAGTCAGCTCAAGCTCGCCCACCTCGCCGACCTGGCGGTCTCCGAAGCAACCCCGTTGCGGTTCCGGGACTACGCACCCGCCTTCACCGCCGACGGAAAGCACCTGGCCTTCCTCTCCGAGCGGGCCTTCGACCCGGTCTACAACTCGCACGTCTTCGACCTGGCCTTCATCGGCGTCTGCCGGCCGCACCTGCTGACGCTCGCCGCGACCACCCCCTCACCGTTCGGGCCACAGCTCCACGGCCGCCCCACCGAGCGGGAGAAGAGCGGCGAGGGCGAGGACAACCCGACCGCGCTCCCCGTCACCCGCATCGATCTGGACGGCCTCGCCGACCGGATCGTGCCGCTGCCCGTCGAGGCCGCCAGCTACTCCTCGCTCCGGGCCGCGAAGGACGGGCTGCTCTGGCTGCGCCACCCGGTCACCGGAGTCCTCGGCACGAGCGCGGCCACGCCCGCCGCCCGCCGCCCCGAGACCGTGCTGGAGCGGTACGACCTGGAGAAGCTGCGCTGCGAGGAACTCGCCTCCGACATCGGCTGGTTCGCGGTCAGCGGCGACGGCAAGCGGCTGGTGCTGCACAGTCACGGCACGCTGCGCGTCGTACCGTCCGACAGCCGTGTACCGGGCGGATCCGACGACGACCACGACGGCGACGGCAGTATCACCGTCGACCTCTCCCGGATCCGCCGCACCCTGGACCCGGCCGCCGAATGGCGGCAGATGTACGACGAGGCCGGCCGCGTCATGCGGGACAACTTCTGGCGCCCCGACATGGGCGGCGTCGACTGGACCGGCGTCCTGGACCGCTACCGGCCGGTGCTGGAGCTCGTCGCCACCCATGACGACCTCATGGACCTGCTGTGGGAGGTGCAGGGCGAACTCGGCACCTCGCACGCCTATGTGACCCCGTCCGGCGGCTGGCGCGACGACTCGGCCCGGCAGGGGCTGCTCGGTGCCGACATCTCCCGTGCGGACGACGGGAGCTGGCGCATCGACCGCATCCTGCCGTCCGAGACCTCCGACCCCGCGGCCCGCGCGCCGCTCACCGCACCGGGCGTCGCCGTCCGTGCGGGAGACGCGATCCTGGCCGTCGACGGCCACCCCGTCGACCGCGTCACCGGCCCCGGACCGCTGCTCACCGGCTCGGCCGGCCACCCGGTCGAGCTGACCGTGTCACCGGCCGACGGCGGCGACCCGCGCCATGTCGTCGTCGTACCGATCGCGGACGAGGAGGCGCTGCGCTACCACGCGTGGGTCGCCGACCGGCGCCGTCACGTCCACGAGCACTCCGGCGGACGCCTCGGCTACGTCCACGTCCCCGACATGGCCGGCCCGGGCTGGGCCCAGATCCACCGCGATCTGCGCACCGAGGTCGCCCGCGAGGGGCTGGTGGTGGACGTACGGGAGAACCGCGGCGGCCACACCTCGCAGCTGATCGTGGAGAAGCTGGCCCGCCGCATCGTCGGCTGGGACCTGCCCCGCGGCATGCGGCCCCTCAGCTACCCGGCCGACGCGCCGCGCGGTCCGGTCGTCGCCGTGGCGGACGAGTTCTCCGGTTCGGACGGCGACATCGTGAACGCGGCGATCAAGGCGCTGGGCATCGGCCCGGTGGTCGGCACCCGCACCTGGGGCGGTGTGGTGGGCATCGACAGCCGGTACCGGCTGGTGGACGGCACACTGGTCACCCAGCCGAAGTACGCGTTCTGGCTGGAGGGGTACGGCTGGGGCGTCGAGAACCACGGCGTCGATCCGGACGTCGAGGTCGTCATGACGCCGCAGGACCGTGCGGCGGGCCGGGACCCGCAGCTGGACGAGGCGATCCGGATCGCCCTGGAGTCACTGACCCGGACCCCGGCGAAGACGGCACCGCCACTGCCGGAGTGACCCCCGCGGGGTCCGGGCCGCAACCCCGGCCCGGACCCCGCGCCGCGAACCCCGGTGAGGCCGGGAGCAGGCCAGGCTAGGCTGCCCCGTAACGGATCACCGAGACTGAGGAGCACCCCATGGCAGGAGAACCGCAGCCCGACTGCCTGTTCTGCAAGATCGTCTCGGGTGACATCCCGGCCACCATCATCCGGGAGACCGACACCACCGTCGCCTTCCGCGACATCAACCCCCAGGCCCCCACCCACGTGCTCGTCATCCCCCGCCGCCACCACCCGGACGCCGCGTCCCTCGCCGCCGCCGAACCGCAGATCCTCGCCGACATCCTGCGCGAGACCGCGAACGTCGCCGCCGACGAGAAGATCACCGACACCGGCTACCGGGTCGTCTTCAACACCGGCTCCGGGGCCGGGCAGACCGTCTTCCACGCACACGCGCACGTCCTGGGCGGCCGCGGCCTCCAGTGGCCGCCCGGCTAGACGCGGCAGCCGCACCCCGTGTCGTCACGTGAACTCGTCGTCCTGGGCACCGCAAGCCAGGTCCCGACCCGGCACCGCAACCACAACGGCTACCTGCTGCGCTGGGACGGCGAGGGCATCCTCTTCGACCCCGGCGAGGGCACCCAGCGCCAGATGCTGCGGGCCGGCGTCGCCGCGCACGACATCAACCGGATCTGCGTCACGCACTTCCACGGCGACCACTCCCTCGGCCTGGCCGGGGTGATCCAGCGGATCAACCTCGACCAGGTCCCGCACCCCGTCACCGCGCACTACCCGGCGAGCGGACAGCACTTCTTCGACCGGCTGCGGTACGCGACCGCCTACCGCGAGTCCGTCGAGCTGACCGAGACCCCGGTCGCCGCCGACGGACCGCTGGCCATCACGGACGCCTACACGCTCAGCGCCCACAGGCTCTCGCACCCCGTCGAGTCGTACGGCTACCGCCTCGTCGAACCCGACAGGCGCCGCATGCTGCCCGCCAGGCTCGCCGAACACTCCATCGCGGGACCCGACGTCGGCAGGATCCAACGCGAGGGCGCCATCGGCGATGTCACACTGGACGACGTCTCCGAGCCCAGGCGCGGCCAGCGGTTCGCGTTCATCATGGACACCAGGCTCTGCGACGGCGTGTACGCGCTCGCCGAGGGATGCGACATGCTGGTCATCGAGTCGACCTTCCTCGACGAGGACGAACGGCTGGCCACCGAGCACGGCCATCTGACCGCCGGACAGGCGGCCCGGGTGGCGCGGGAAGCGGGCGTACGGCATCTCGTGCTCACGCACTTCTCGCAGCGTTACCCGGACCCCGGGGACTTCGAGACCCAGGCCCGGGCCGCCGGGTTCGACGGCGAACTGACCGTCGCCCAGGACCTCATCCGGGTCCCGGTACCCACTCGTCACCAGTAACAGCACCACACGCGTTAGCGAGAAACTGTGCATCTCCCCAAAGCGGAACTCCACCTCCACATCGAAGGAACCCTCGAGCCCGAGCTGGCCTTCGCGCTCGCCGCGCGCAACGGCGTGCACCTCCCGTACGCGGACACCGAGGCGCTGCGCACCGCCTACCTCTTCGACGACCTGCAGACGTTCCTCGACCTGTACTACGCGCTGATGGCGGTGCTCAGGACCGAGGACGACTTCGCCGATCTCGCCGACGCCTACCTCACCCGCGCCGCCGCCCAGGGCGTGCGGCACGCCGAGATCTTCTTCGACCCGCAGGCGCACACCGCCCGGGGCGTCCCCATCGGCACGGTCGTCGAGGGACTCGGCCGGGCACTGGAGCGCAGCGAGGAGCGGCACGGCGTCTCCACCCAGCTGATCCTGTGCTTCCTGCGCGACCGGTCCGCCGAATCGGCCCTGGAGACGCTGGAGGCCGCGAAGCCGTATCTGCACCGGATCAGCGCCGTCGGCCTGGACTCCGCCGAGGTCGGCCACCCGCCCGCCAAGTTCAGCGAGGTGTACGCCGCGGCCGAGGCGCTCGGACTGCGCAAGGTCGCGCACGCGGGCGAGGAGGGGCCGCCCGAGTACATCCGGGAGGCGCTCGACGTACTCGGCGTGGAACGCATCGACCACGGGCTGCGCTGCATGGAGGACCCGGAGCTGGTGGAGCGGCTGGCCGCCGACCGGGTACCGCTCACGCTCTGCCCGCTGTCCAACGTACGGCTGCGGGCCATCGACACCCTGGAGGAGCACCCGCTGCGGGCCATGATGGACGCCGGGCTCCTCTGCACGGTGAACTCCGACGACCCCGCCTACTTCGGCGGGTACGTCGGGGACACCTTCCACGCCGTTCACGAGGCGCTCGGCCTGGACCGCGAACAACTGCGCACCCTGGCCCGCAACTCCTTCGAGGCGGCCTTCCTCGACCACGACGAGGAGCGCCGGGCGCGCTACCTGTCCGAGGTCGAGGCGTACGCGTTCGACTGACCGCTCCCGCCGGCCGGGCCGGCCGTCCGGAACGCACTCCTGACCAGGCGCCTGCGGCGCAGCAGGGGCAGGCTGATCTCCGTGACGGCCTGCTCGGGCGCGCCCAGCTTCGGCACCGCGCCCGGCACCGCGCCGGTGGTGACCGCGAGCAGGGCCGCCGGAGCGCCGCCCCTGCGGCGCACCGATCCCGGCACCAGCGGGCGGCCACCGGTGTGCAGGGCGACGGCCGTCACCGGGACCGCGACCAGCAGGGTCATGGAACCCAGGATCAGCCCCATCACCGGATAGCCGGACTCCTCGGACAGCACGCTGCCCAGCAGCGGCCCGCAGGCCACCCCGACGGACGAGGCCGAGCCGGCGAGGACCGCCCAGCGGCCGCGTACGTCCAGTGACGCGGCCAGTCCGATCAGATACGACAGGACCACCGGGTAGAAGGTGTTCCACATGATCTCGCCGGTCGCGAACGAGCCGAGGTCGCTCGCCGAGGAGCTGAGCGCGATGCTCGCCGCGATGATCACCGTGCCGAGACCGATCGGCACCGCACGCCCGAGCCGCGCGCCCAGCACCCCGGCGCCCATCACACCGAGCAGACCGGCGCCGAGCGCGGCGGCGAAGACCGCGCCGATGGTGACCTCGGAGAGCCCCACCTGGACCGCACCGATGCGGCTGCTGACACCCCACAGCGCGTTCTGCGCCATCGACCAGACGAGCATGCCGCCCGCCAGCACCAGCCCGGAGCGGCGGTGCGGCAGCCGCCCGGAGGCGGGGACCGAGGGGCCGGCGGGCGCCGAGCCGCCCAGCCGTGAGGTGGCGGGCCAGGCGAGGAGCGCGACCAGGGCGATCGAGGCGAACGGCAGCCGGTGCCCGCCGCCCAGATGGGGGACCGTCAGATAGAGGATGCCCGCGGTCGCGGAGACGCTCAGCAGCCCCAGGGACGAGGTCCGGTGCGGATCGCGCTGGGCCGCGATGCCCGCCGCGGCGACCGCGGTCGCCGTACCGGAGCCGAAGCCGCCGATCATCATGCCCATGACCACCAGCGGTACGGAACCGGCCAGTGCCGCGCAGCCGTAGCCCAGCGCGGCCAGGACCAGCCCGATCCGCGCGGGTCTTTGAGGCCCGTATGTCTCGACCCGGCCCGCCAGGCAGAACCCGGCGGACGCCGAACTCAGCAGCAGAGCGCTGCCGACCAGACCGGCCTGGGCCGCACTGAGGCCCAGATAGGCGGAGAGCCTTCCCACGATGGTGGGGAGCAGATAGGCGGCGAGGTAACCGGCGGTGAACACGGCAACCAGAGGCCACGCGGCGCGAGGGCGCGAGGACATGGGCGTTCCTGAAGACATGCCAGAGGAGGCGGAGAAGACAGCGAGGGGGTAAGGCGGAAACGCGGAAAATGAAGGAAATGCGGGGAAGTCGACGCACTCGCCGGAAACTGCCCCCAACGGTGCTCGCGGGCCAATTTGTATCAAGCGCCCCCGGCCAGCCGAAAGTCGGCTCGCTGTGATCTGGGTCACTTATGCGTTTGCTGTGTTTCCATTCGGGTAGCAGCGCATGTTTATGCAGGTCAGCTCCATGCGCACAGCCTCGGCGCGGACCTCCCGGACGGGGGCGTTAATCGGGCACACTGACCGCAACTGCCACGACCCGGGAGTGCAAGGTGAGCGCTGAGAATCCAGGCATCGACCCACTGGACGGGCTGCGCGCGCCGCAGGACCCGGACTGCGACGTCTTCCTCACCGGCACGGTCTTCCTCGACATCATCTTCACCGGCCTGGACAGCGCCCCCGTGCGCGGCACCGAGTCCTGGGCGCGCGGCATGGGCTCCAGCCCCGGCGGGGTCGCCAACATGGCCACCGCGCTGGCCCGGCTGGGCCTGCACACCTCCCTGGCCGCGGCCTTCGGCGACGACCACTACGGCGAGTACTGCTGGGACGCGCTGGAGCAGGGCGAGGGCATCGACCTCTCCATGTCGCACACCGTCCGCGGCTGGCACTCCCCGGTGACCGTCTCCATGGCGTACGAGGGCGAGCGGACGATGGTCTCGCACGGCCACGAGGCCCCGCCGCCCGCCTCCATGCCACCGGGACCGGCACAGCCCGGCCCGGCCTTCCCGCAGTGCCCGCCACGCGCCCGCGCCGCCGTCGCCTCGCTCGTCCCGGGCCGCAGCGAGCCGTGGGTGGCCCAGGCGGCCCGCCGCGGCGCCATGGTCTTCGCCGACGTCGGCTGGGACGAGACCGGCCGCTGGGACCTGGCCGGCCTGACCGACCTGGCGCACTGCCAGGCGTTCCTCCCCAACGCGGAGGAGGCCATGCGCTACACCCGCACCGACTGCCCCCGCGCCGCCGCACACGCTCTCGCCGAGCACGTACCGCTCGCCGTCGTCACACTCGGCGCGCAAGGCGCCTACGCGGTCGACGCGAGCACCGGGGCCGCCGCCGAGGTCCCCGCGATCGAGGTCGAGGCGCTCGACCCGACCGGTGCCGGTGACGTCTTCGTCGCGGGCTTCGTCACCGGCACCCTGGCCAACTGGCCGCTCGCCGACCGGCTCGCCTTCGCCGGACTCACCGCGGCCCTCTCGGTCCAGGAGTTCGGCGGCTCGCTGTCGGCCCCCGGCTGGGCGGAGGTCGCCGCCTGGTGGCAGCGGGTCCGCACCTGCGCCGACCAGGACCCGGCCGCGCTCCAGCGGTACGCGTTCCTCCAGGACCTGCTCCCCGCGGCCGCCCGCCCCTGGCCGCTGCGCCGGGCCGTCCCGACGATCGGCTTCCGCCCGTGACCGGGCCGGCTTCCTCCGCCCGCGAAAATATCTCGGCGTTGTCGGTGGGGAGTCGTACGCTTGGTACTCCAGAGGTTGTCGAGCAGCGAGAACCCTGCAACGGGAGGTATGTGCAGGCCCGAGGGCCGGCCCATGACTCAGACACCCACACAGCCGCAGGCGCGTGCCCACATCGACATCCCGGCCGCACACCCCATGGTGATGCTCCTGGGATCGGGCGACTCGCTGCTGCGCGTGATCGAAGCGGCGTTCCCGGCAGCCGACATCCACGTCCGGGGCAATGAGATAAGCGCGACGGGCAACACGGCGGAAATCGCCCTGATCCAGCGCCTGTTCGACGAGATGGTGCTGGTGCTCCGCACCGGTCAGCCGATGACGGAGGACGCTGTGGAACGTTCGATCGCGATGCTCAGGGCCAGTGGCAACGGCCAGGCGGACGGCACGGAGACCCCGGCCGAGGTACTCACCCAGAACATCCTCTCCAGCCGCGGCCGCACGATCCGCCCCAAGACGCTCAACCAGAAGCGGTACGTCGACGCGATCGACAAGCACACGATCGTCTTCGGTATCGGCCCCGCCGGTACCGGCAAGACCTACCTCGCCATGGCCAAGGCGGTCCAGGCCCTGCAGTCCAAGCAGGTCAGCCGGATCATCCTGACCCGCCCCGCGGTCGAGGCCGGCGAGCGGCTCGGCTTCCTGCCCGGCACGCTCTTCGACAAGATCGACCCGTACCTGCGCCCGCTCTACGACGCGCTGCACGACATGCTCGACCCGGACTCGATCCCGCGGCTGATGGCGGCGGGGACGATCGAGGTGGCGCCGCTGGCCTACATGAGGGGCCGTACCCTCAACGACGCCTTCATCATCCTCGACGAGGCGCAGAACACCAGCGCCGAGCAGATGAAGATGTTCCTGACCCGGCTCGGCTTCGACTCGAAGATCGTCGTCACCGGTGACGTCACCCAGGTGGACCTGCCGAACGGGACCAAGAGCGGTCTGCGACAGGTGCAGGACATTCTGGAGGGCATCGACGACGTCCACTTCTCCCGGCTCACGTCCCAGGATGTCGTCCGGCACAAGCTGGTCGGCCGTATCGTCGACGCGTACGAGAAGTACGACAACCAAGTCGAACAGGACGGTCCGGCCGGCAAGGGCCGGGGTCGCCACAACGGGAAGTAGTCGCAGCGCACCATGTCGATCGACGTCAACAACGAGTCCGGAACCGAGGTCGACGAGCAGGCGATCCTCGACATCGCCCGCTACGCACTCGCCCGGATGCGGATCCACCCGCTCTCCGAGCTCTCGGTGATCGTGGTGGACACCGACGCCATGGAACAGCTCCACATCCAGTGGATGGACCTGACGGGTCCGACGGACGTCATGTCCTTCCCGATGGACGAACTGCGTCCGCCGGCCAAGGACGACGAGGAGCCCCCGCAGGGGCTCCTCGGTGACATCGTGCTCTGCCCGGAGGTCGCGAAGAAGCAGGGCGAGGACGCCGACACGCAGCACTCCATGGACGAGGAGCTCCAGCTCCTCACCGTCCACGGGGTGCTGCACCTGCTCGGCTACGACCACGAGGAGCCGGACGAGAAGGCCGAGATGTTCGGCCTCCAGGCGGCGATCGTGGACGGCTGGCGCGGTGAGCGCGGTATGACCGGTCCGTCGCCCGCCCCCACCGTCTCGTGAGTCTTCCTCTCGTTCTCGGGGTCGTCCTGCTGGTCGTCGTCGGCTGGCTGGCGGCCTGCGCCGAGGCCGGTATCGCGCGTACGTCGAGCTTCCGGGCCGCCGAGGCGGTCCGCTCGGGCCGTCGCGGCAGCGACAAGCTGGAACAGGTCGCGGCCGATCCGACGCGCTATCTCAATGTCGCCCTGCTGGTGCGGGTCGCCTGCGAGATGTCGGCCGGGGTGCTGGTCACGTACGCCTGTCTGATGGAACTTCCCGAGACGTGGGAGGCGCTGGCCGTCTCCATGGGTGTGATGGTCCTCGTCTCCTATGTCGCCATCGGGGTCTCGCCGCGCACCATCGGCCGCCAGCACCCGCTGAACACGGCCACGGCGTCGGCGTACGTCCTGCTGCCGCTGGCCAGGATCATGGGACCGGTCCCGCAGCTGCTGATCCTCATCGGCAACGCGCTGACGCCGGGCAAGGGGTTTCGCAAGGGACCGTTCGCCAGTGAGGCCGAACTGCGGGCGATGGTCGACCTCGCCGAGCAGGAGTCGCTGATCGAGGACGAGGAGCGCCGCATGGTGCACTCCGTCTTCGAGCTCGGCGACACCCTCGTGCGCGAGGTGATGGTGCCGCGCACCGACCTCGTCTGCATCGAGCGCTACAAGACGATCCGGCAGGCGCTCACCCTCGCACTGCGCTCCGGCTTCTCGCGGATCCCGGTCACCGGGGAGAACGAGGACGACATCGTCGGGATCGTCTATCTGAAGGACCTGGTCCGCAAGACGCACATCAACCGGGAGTCGGAGGCCGATCTGGTCTCCACCGCGATGCGTCCCGCGGTGTTCGTGCCCGACACGAAGAACGCCGGTGATCTGCTGCGCGAGATGCAGCAGGACCGCAACCACGTCGCGGTCGTCATCGACGAGTACGGCGGTACGGCGGGCATCGTCACCATCGAGGACATCCTGGAGGAGATCGTCGGCGAGATCACCGACGAGTACGACCGCGAGCTCCCTCCGGTCCAGCAGTTGGAGAACGGCTGCTTCCGGGTCACCGCGCGCCTCGATATCGGGGACCTCGGCGATCTGTTCGGCCTCGACGAGTACGACGACGAGGACGTGGAGACGGTCGGCGGGCTGCTCGCGAAGGCGCTGGGACGGGTCCCGATCGCCGGCGCCTCCTCGGAGGTGGAACTCCCCGACGGGCGACGGCTGCGGCTGACCGCGGAGTCCCCGGCGGGCCGCCGGAACAAGATCGTCACGGTGCTGGTGGAGCCGCTGGCTCCGCACGAGGAGGCGGCGGCATGACTCCGAAGGAACTGAGGGCGTTCTGCCTGCGGTTCAACGCGAGCGCCGAGGAGTTCCCGTTCGGGCCGGAGGCGTCCGTCTTCAAGGTGCTCGGCAAGATGTTCGCGCTGAGCTCCCTGGACGCGCGGCCGCTGAAGGTGAACCTCAAGTGCGACCCCGACGAGGCGGTGCGGCTCCGGGAGGAGCACGAGGCCGTGGCGCCGGGGTGGCACATGAACAAGCGGCACTGGAACACGGTGACCGTCTCCGGGCTCCCGGACGCACGAGTGCGTGAGCTGATCGAGGACAGTTACGACCTGGTGGTGGCGGGGCTGCCGCGGGCGGAGCGGTTGCGGCTGGACCGGGGGTAGGAGCTGCCTCCCGGAGCTGCCTCCCGAGCCCCGCTCCTCATCGCCGGAGGCGCTCACTTCTGCCGCAGCCCCGCCGCCACCACTCCCGCGGCGACCGGTCTTCGGGGCGCAGGGCGTCGCCTCGGTGGCGGCCGGTGTGTAAGCCCCGAAGACCGGTGCACCGCGGCCGGGAGCAGGACTGGCAGGAGACCGCGGCCCGGGTCGTCGCCCAGTTCCGGGCCGCCTGCTCCGAATGCCCCGACGACGACGGCTTCCGGGCGATCGTGGCCGAGGCCAAGGAGCGCAGCCCCGAGTTCGCCGAGCTCTGGGAGCGGCGGGACGTCGCGCCCTGCGGCCAGATGCGCAAGGAGCTGACCCACTCGGCGGTGGGCACGCTGATCGTGGAGGCCACCCAGCTGCGCATCCCGGCCCGCCCGGACCTGGCGATCGTGCTGCACAACCCCTGGCCGGACAGCGGTACGGAGGAGAAGCTCCGCTGGCTGGCCTCGCCGGAGGGGCGGCGGGGCTCGATGCGTCAGGTCCGGGGGTGAGTGGGCCGGACGCCCGCGTGCCGTGCCCGTCCGCACGCTTCGTATGCTCGGCACATGACTGAGAGCACCGACCTCGGCGCCGAGGACCGCAAGATCGTCACGCTGGCGCGCAGCGCCCGCGCACGCAACGGTGTGCCGGAGGGCGCGGCCGTGCGGGACGAGACCGGACGTACGTATGTGGCGGGCACGGTGCAGCTGGAGTCGCTGCGGCTCAGCGCGCTCCGGACGGCCGTCGCCATGGCTGTCGCGAGCGGCGCCACCTCGCTGGAGGCGGCCGCCGTCGTGTCCGAGGCGCAGGCACCCTCGGACGAGGACCTTGCCGCGGTACGGGACCTGGGGGGAGCCGACACGCCCGTGCTGCTCGCCGGCCCGGACGGGGTGCTGCGGCTCAGCGTGACGGCGGGCTGACCTCCGCAGGAACGCCACATCGCGTGTGAGCGCGCCCCCTCCTACCCGGTCCTGTCGGCCGTTCCGCCTCGCCGGAGTTGTCCGGCGGGGCGGAACGCCGCGAAGGGTGAGGCGCGTGTCGGGGGTGGCGGTGAGCCAGGTGTCCAGCCGGCCGGCCCCGGCGCCACCGGCCGCGGCATTGCTCCAACCGGAGGGACTCGCACGGCCCAGAGCATCGGAGCGGGCCTTTCGCGCGCGCTCCCGGCTTTCCTCGGAGCGTGGAGAATCTCCTTGCAGCAGCGCACAGCGGTCTGAAGATCGACTGGACCCGGATGCCCACCTACAACACCATCATGTCTCTCGCAGCGGGTGTCGGACTGCTGCTCGTCGTCGCCCTCGGATACCAGATCCTCACCGGGAAGAGCGTGGTGCCCGACAGCTGGGCACTGGCCTTCGGGGTCCTGGGGCTGATCCTGTTCGCGACCGGACTGCACATGACCCTCACCTGGCCGCTGGCCGGACAGGGGTTCCCGTTCGACAACGTGATCTTCGGTGAGCCGTCGCTCGCCTTCGGGGTCCTGCTTCTGGCCGCTTCGCTCTACCTGTGGAAGCGCGGCGCCGCGCTCGAAGCTTCCGGCGACCGCCCGCGCACCGTCGCTGTCCTGTCGGGCCCCGTCTCCCTTCTGGTTTTCGGACTGGGTCTTGCCTGTCTCGCGATCGCCGCGGCGGGCTGGAAGTACACCCTGTTCGCGGCGCCGCCGGAGGAGCCCATCTCGGGCGAGTTCGCTGACCACCCGCTCCTGGAGGCCAGCTTCATGTCCATGCTCTACGTACTGGTGGGAGTGGGGGCGATTCTCTTCCCGTTGGTGCTGCGGCGCCGCGGAGGCGCCGTCGCGTGGGTCGTCGGAGTCTGCTGGACCCTTGGGGGGCTGGCGTTTCTGTTGTTCGGAGCCCTGAACTACTTCACCCACATCGGACTGATCGTCAACACGATGTGACGACGCAGCCCGCCCCCCCCGGGGCGTTCGCACACGACGCGCGAAACATGGATCTTGACAGCAACTGATGGCCCATCAGTCGGTGTGTTTCGATCCCATTGACTTCTTTTCGGCCGGAGTCATCAATGGCCCCCTGCCGGCGCGGAAGAGCCGCTGCGCCGCGATTCGCAGGAGGGGGCTCCATGAGTCCAGCCATTCGAAGATCCGACCACCCGGGAACGCGGCGCCGAAGCCGCCGCTGGGCTGCGGCGCTGGGTGTGGGGGCGCTCGTCGTCACCGGGGGAGGACTGCTCGCCGGGCCCGCCCAGGCCATGGCCGCGGCGTCCGTGGCGGTGGACTTCCCGACCCACTGCATCCCGCCCGCGATCGCCGGGATTCCGCCGATCGACGGGACGACGTCGGCACAGATCACCGTCGACAACGCGGCCCCCAAGGTCGGCGAAACGGTCACGGTGACGTACACCGTCGTCAAGGCGGCCGCGAGCAACCCGGTCGATCTGGCGCTGCCCGCCGACATCATGACGCCGACCGGCAAGGTCACCGTCGCCGGTGCGCAGTCCACCGACGTCACGGTGTCGGGCCCGAAGAAGAACGATCCAGTCCCCCCCAAGGGAGCGTTCCCGTCGTTCTCCATGACCGGAACGTTCACGGTCACCGCGCCCGGCAAGATCACCCTCTCGCCCAGCGACTACAACATCCACACCAGCTACATCATGGAGCTGGACACGCCCTGCACGGTCATCGATCCGCCCGCGCCCGTCTCCCAGACGATCATCGCGTCGGACGGCGGCGGCCAGGTCAACGAGCGTGCCATCCATCTCGGTTCGGCCTCCGGCGCGGCCGGTGACCAGGTCACCGTCACCGGGTCGAAGTTCACCGCGGGCGCGGCCGTCACCCTCGCCGGCCGGGCCGGGAACGCCCCGACCGGCGACACGGCGACGGTCACCGCGGACGGCTCGGGCGCCTTCAGCGGACAGCTGACCGTCAACGACCCGGCGACCACCGGCATCGTCGCCTACGAGGGCGCCGGCTGGGACGCCGCCAAGGGTGCGGGCCCCCAGACCTACACCGTCACCGGTGGTGGCGGCGAGACACCGGACGGGAGCCAGAAGCTGACCTCGTCCGTCAAGGCGGGCACGCTCTCCATGTCACAGGCCGGGGACTCCGTCGAACTGTCGGCGGTCGACTTCGGGAAGGGCGGCGCATCCACCGGCGCCCTGCGGACCGTGACGGTCAAGGACTTCCGCGGTGGCCCCGCGGGCTGGTCGCTGACCGGCAAGGTCACCGACTTCAAGGGTCCGGCCGGTGCGACGATCGGCGCCTCCGCGCTCGGCTGGAGCCCGGCCTGCGCGGCGAAGGCCGGCAGCCCGAGCACCTGCGCGGCGGGCTCCGAGGGCTCGGTCGGCAGCGCGGGGGCCACGCTGGCCTCCACGCCGAACGGTGCCTTCACCGGCGGTGAGTTCACCGTCGACGCACAGCTGTCCCTGGACGTGCCGGCGTACTCCGCCACCGGCGCGTACTCCGGCGTGCTCACGCTCACCCTGACGTGAGCCGGAACCGCTGACCGACCGGTGGGCCGGGCGCGCACCCGGCCGGCCCACCTCACCATCGCGTGCACCCTGGGGGCCTGCACCGTGCGCAAGCTGTCCGTACTCCTTCTGACCGGCGCCCTGCTCCTGCTCGGCGCCCCCGTGGCCGAAGCCGCCGACAACGGCAGCTGGTCGGTCTTCCCGGCCACCACCGCCACCGGCACCCGGCCGTACTTCTACCTCTCGGCCGACCCCGGAGCCACCCTCACCGACAAGGTCACCGTCAAGAACAAGACCGCCGAGCCGCTGACCTTCCGGCTGTACGCGGCCGACGCGTACAACACCGAACGCGACGGCGGATTCGCGGTCCGCGCCCAGAACGAGAAGCAGCGCTCCGTCGGCGCCTGGGCGAGGACCGACCGCGACCGGGTCACCGTGAAGCCGCACGGCTCGGTCACCGTGCCCGTCACGATCAAGGTCCCCGAGGGTGCCGAACCGGGCGATCACCCCGGCGCTCTCGTCGCCCTGGACGAGCGCATCGACCCCGCCGACGCGGGCGCCGTGGCCGTCGGCATCCAGAAGGCGGTCGGTGCCCGGATCTATCTGCGGGTCAACGGTCCGACGATGCCCGCGCTCTCCGTCGACGACGTCAAGGTCGAGCACACCCAGCCACTGGTCCCGGGCACCGGCACGTCCCGGGCCGTCATCTCGTACACGCTCCGCAACCGCGGCAACGTAACCCTCAGCCCCAAGGTCGCGCTCAAGGCCGAGGGGCTCTTCGGCCGCACCCTGCTCGCCCGCGACCTGAAGCGCATCCCGTCCGAGCTGCTGCCACGCCAGGAGGTCCGGCTCACCGAGGAGTGGAAGGGCGCGCCGCAGCTGGAGTGGGGCGAGATCAAGCTGACCGCCAGCGCCCGCGACACCCGCGAGTCCGCCGCCGCCGGGTACTTCGCGCTGCCCTGGCTGGTCGCCGGGGTGCTGCTGGTGATTCTTGCCGGGGGTGCGGGGGTGTGGATTCGGGCACGTCGGAGCCGTCACCGCACGGCCTGAGACGAGGGGCCCGGCGGCCCCGCCGGCCGCCTTGGTGCGGCAGTGCCGCCGGGATCGGGGACAATGGGCGCCATGAGCGCTCGACCTAACCCAGAAGCTGCTGCGCAGCAGGCTGAGAACACCGCCCCTCACCGGGCCGGTTTCGCCTGCTTCGTGGGCCGTCCCAACGCGGGCAAGTCCACCCTTACGAACGCTCTGGTCGGCCAGAAGGTGGCGATCACGTCCAACCGGCCACAGACCACCCGGCACACGGTCCGCGGCATCGTGCACCGGCCGGACGCGCAGCTGATCCTGGTCGACACCCCCGGCCTCCACAAGCCGCGCACCCTGCTGGGCGAGCGTCTCAACGACGTCGTACGCACCACCTGGGCCGAGGTCGACGTCATCGGTTTCTGCCTGCCCGCCGACCAGAAGCTCGGCCCCGGCGACAAGTACATCGTCAAGGAACTCGCGGGCATCAAGAAGACGCCCAAGATCGCGATCATCACCAAGTCCGACCTGGTCGAGTCCAAGCAGCTCGCCGAACAGCTGCTGGCCGTCTCCCGCCTCGGCGAGGAGCTCGGCTTCGAGTGGGCGGAGATCATCCCGGTCTCGGCCGTCAAGGACGACCAGGTCGGCCTGCTGGCCGACCTGATCGCCCCGCTGCTCCCCGAGAGCCCGCCGCTCTACCCGGAGGGCGACCTCACCGACGAACCCGAGATGGTCATGGTCGCGGAGCTGATCCGCGAGGCCGCACTCGAAGGCGTACGGGACGAGCTGCCGCACTCCATCGCGGTCGTCGTCGAGGAGATGCTGCCGCGCGAGGACCGTCCGGCGGACAAGCCGCTGCTCGACATCCACGCCAACGTCTACATCGAGCGGCCCAGCCAGAAGGGCATCATCATCGGCCCGAAGGGCAAGCGGCTCAAGGACGTCGGCACGAAGTCGCGCAAGCACATCGAGGCGCTGCTCGGTACGCCGGTCTTCCTGGACCTGCACGTGAAGGTCGCCAAGGACTGGCAGCGGGACCCCAAGCAGCTGCGCAAACTGGGGTTCTGAGAGTCCGTCGGGTGACCTTCGACTGGAAAGCGGACGCGGTCCGGTGCATGCGATTCCAAGGCGCCGGAAGGTCCTCGTAGCGGAGCTACGAGGGTATTTCGGCGACGCGGGAAGCGTGCCTGCCAGGGCGTGGCCGCCCGGTCAGAGGTCACCCGACAGGCTCTGAGCCCCGGCAGGTGCCGCGCCGGTCTCACGCGCCCTCCTTCAGGACGCGTGAGACCAGTGCGCGCTGGGCGTCGGTCAGCCGCGGGTCCGCGCAGTGCACGGTCCGGTCGCCGACCGTGATCCGGTAGCGGAAGCCGTCCGGAACACCGTCAGGCGGGGTGTCCCGGCCACCGGTGAGCGCAGATTCGGCCAGGGTCTCCCATTCGTGGGCGTCGGCCCGCCCGGAGGTGTCGATCTCGCGGTGGCGTGCGATGCCGGTGAAACCGCCGGTCCTGCTCACCTGGATCCGCATACGGTGTCCTTCCCCTACGGACGGGCTCTGTCGTGTGTCGTCTACGCGGCCGGTACGCCCACCTCCGACCAGGCCTTGAGGACCGCCTCCACCTCGTCGCCCGCGCCGAAGCGGCCGCGTGCCGCCGCGACGGTCAGCCGGGCGAAGTCCGCGAAGTCCGCGTCCACCGCCAGTTCACCACCTGTGAGCACATCGAACCAGAGCTGTCCGGCCCGCTCCCAGGAACTGCCGCCGAGCGCGGTCGCCAGCAGGTAGAACGCGCGGTTCGGGATGCCCGAGTTGAGGTGCACCCCGCCGTTGTCGTCGCGGGTGCGGATGTAGTCGTCCATGGACGCGGGCTGCGGGTCCTTGCCGAGCACATCGTCGTCGTACGCGGTGCCGGGCGCCTTCATCGAGCGCAGCGCCACCCCCTGGACCCGGGGCGCCAGCAGCCCCGCGCCGATCAGCCAGTCGGCCTGCTCGGCGGTCTGGCCCAGCGAGTACTGCTTGACCAGGGAGCCGAAGACGTCCGAGACCGACTCGTTGAGCGCGCCGGACTGGCCGTAGTAGCTCAGATTGGCCGTGTACTGGGTCAGGCCGTGCGCCAGCTCGTGGGCGATGACGTCGATGGCGACGGTGAAGTCCAGGAAGATCTCCCCGTCCCCGTCGCCGAACACCATCTGTTCGCCGTCGAAGAAGGCGTTGTTGTACTTCTTGTCGTAGTGCACGGAGCCGATCAGCGGCAGCCCGTTGCCGTCGATCGAACGTCGCCCATAGGCCTTGAGCAGCAGTTCGAAGGTGGCTCCGAAGCCCGCGTACGCGCGGTTGACGCTGGCGTCGCCCGTGGGGTCCTGGCCCTCGGCGCGGACCTTGGTGCCGGGCAGGGCGGTGCGGTGGCGGCAGTCGTAGAGGGTGCGGTCGGGCTTGCCGGAACGGTCGTCCTCGGGTGCGGGGGCGACGGGCGTCGGGACGGGGGTCATCACCTGGCGGCGGGTGCGCCGGGCGGCGTCCGACTCCAGGGTGCGGCGGGCCGGGCCCGCCAGGGCGGGGTCGTCGGACTGCGACAGCTTGTCGAGGACGTGGGGCGGCACGATGGTGCAGAAGACCGGGTGGAACCCGTGCTGCGTTGAAGGCTGCATGCACCCGACTGTGGCAGCGCGTGATCGTCATGTCACTGGTTGCCACCAGGATTGACGAAATAGAGTGATCGGTCACTGTTCACCCGTTACCGGCGCTCGGTCCCGCATACTGATACGGCACCGACGTCTCGGGTGCTGCTCGGCTAGGGTCTTCGCATCATGCGTTTCGGGCTGCTTCTTCTTAGCTGCCGCGGCGAGGGCCTGTAGTCGTAGGCCGACCCCCTCCCCGCGGAGTCTGGTGTTGCAGCGACACGGTCGGCCTCCCCCGAGCTCTTGAGGAGCAGGGGGACCCCTTTCCTTGCCGGACCCGAGGAGCCCCACGTCATGACCGCAGTGAATCCCGCGCAGACCGCCGCCGAGAACTCCGTCGGCCGCCCCACGCCGATCACCAACGCCACGGCACTGCAGAAGCCGTCCGGGATGCCGATCGGGAAGTACGGCCGGTACGAGGCCGTCGAGATCCCCGACCGCACCTGGCCGGACCAGCGGATCACGGTCGCACCCCGCTGGCTCTCCACGGACCTGCGCGACGGGAACCAGGCCCTGATCGACCCGATGTCGCCGGCCCGCAAGCGCGAGATGTTCGACCTGCTGGTGCGCATGGGCTACAAGGAGATCGAGGTCGGCTTCCCGTCCTCCGGCGAGACCGACTTCGCTTTCGTCCGCTCGATCATCGAAGAGGGCGCGATCCCCGAGGACGTGACGATCTCCGTCCTGACGCAGGCCCGCGAGGAGCTGATCGAGCGCACCGTCGAATCACTGGTCGGGGCCCACCGCGCCACCGTCCACCTGTACAACGCGACCGCCCCCACCTTCCGCCGTGTGGTCTTCCGCGGCTCCAAGGAGCAGGTCAAGCAGATCGCCGTGGACGGCACCCGGCTGGTCATGGAGTACGCCGAGAAGATCCTGGGCGAGGAGACGATCTTCGGCTACCAGTACAGCCCGGAGATCTTCACCGACACCGAGCTGGACTTCGCCCTGGAGGTCTGCGAGGCGGTATGTGACGTCTGGCAGCCCGAGGAGGGCCGCGAGATCATCCTCAACCTGCCCGCCACCGTGGAGCGTTCGACGCCGTCCACGCACGCCGACCGGTTCGAGTGGATGTCGCGCAACCTGTCGCGCCGCGAGTTCGTCTGCCTGTCCGTCCACCCGCACAACGACCGCGGCACCGCCGTCGCCGCCGCCGAACTGGCCCTGATGGCCGGCGCCGACCGGATCGAGGGCTGTCTGTTCGGCCAGGGCGAGCGCACCGGCAACGTCGACCTGGTGACGCTGGGCATGAACCTCTTCTCGCAGGGCGTCGACCCGCAGATCGACTTCTCGCAGATCGACGAGATCCGCCGCACCAGCGAGTACTGCAACCAGATGGAGGTCCACCCGCGCCACCCCTACGCGGGCGACCTGGTCTACACCGCCTTCTCCGGCTCCCACCAGGACGCCATCAAGAAGGGCTTCGACGCCATGGAGGCCGACGCGGCCGCCCAGGGCAAGACGGTGGACGACATCGAGTGGGCGGTGCCCTACCTGCCGATCGACCCGAAGGACGTCGGCCGCAGCTACGAGGCGGTCATCCGAGTCAACTCGCAGTCCGGCAAGGGCGGAATCGCGTACGTCCTGAAGAACGACCACAAGCTGGACCTGCCGCGCCGGATGCAGATCGAGTACTCCCGGATCATTCAGGCCAAGACCGACGCCGAGGGCGGCGAGGTCACGCCGGCGCAGATCTGGACGACGTTCCAGGACGAGTACCTGCCGAGCCCCGGGAGCGCCGCGGCTCAGTGGGGTCGCGTGCAGATCCGCTCCGGCCAGACCGTCACCGGAACCGACGGCCAGGACACGATCACCGTCGAGGCGACCGTGGACGGCACGGACACCGTGCTCACCGGCACCGGCAACGGTCCCATCTCGGCGTTCTTCGAAGCGCTGCAGGCCATCGGCATCGACGCCAGGCTGCTGGACTACACCGAGCACACGATGAGCGAGGGTGCGAGCGCCCAGGCCGCCTCGTACATCGAGTGCGCCATCGACGGAAAGGTCCTGTGGGGCATCGGCATCGACGCCAACACCACGCGGGCCTCGCTGAAGGCGGTCGTCTCGGCCGTCAACCGCGCCACCCGCTGATCCCGTGCCCGAAAGGGCATGAAGCAGGACGGTCCGTGACCCCGCCCACCCGCACCCGGGGGGCGGGGTTCGGCCATCTCCGGACGGTTGTGACGGGTGAGGTGCTGACGCCGGATCGAGGATGTGGTTAACATCACGTCAACACGGCAATGTTGCCGGAGCGTTACGGAGGTGTGCGACGTGCGGTCAGCCCTGGGACAACGCGCAACAAAGCTGCGTATCTGCGGCATCCGCACCATGTGGGACACCGTCGGTGACGGCGAGTTCTTCTGCCCCGGCTGCGGGGGCGACCGCAATTACCGCCGCCTCAACGGACGTCGCCGGTTCGCCGTCCTCGGCGTACCGCTGCTGCGGCGCGGCACCGTGGGACCGGTCGTCGAATGCGCCGCGTGCCACCACCACTTCGACCCCGACACGCTCGACCACCCCACCACCACCCGGTTCTCCGCGATGCTCAAGGACGCCGTCCACACCGTGGCGCTCGGCGTCCTGGCGGCCGGCGGCGCCACCTCCCGCACCGTCCTGGAGACCGCGGTCGCCACCGTGCGCGGCGCCGGGTTCGACGACTGCACGCAGGAACAGCTGGCCACCGTCGTCGAGGTCCTCTCCGTCGACATCGGCCACGGCTCCGCGTTCGACCCGGCCGCCGAGGCCTGCGGCGCGGCCCTCGCTATCGAGCTCCACGAGGCGCTGGAGCCCCTGGCCCCGCATCTGGCCCCCGCCGGACGCGAATCGATTCTGCTCCAGGGCGCCAGGATCGCGCTCGCCGACGGCCCGTACAGCCAGGCCGAACGCGAGGTGCTGACCACGGTCGGCGGGGCGCTCCAGCTCCGCGCCGAGGACACGGTCCGGCTGCTCGCCGCAGCGGCGCGCACGCCCTCCTGAGCCCTTCCGGCGGGGCGGTCCGGTAGCTTGGCTCCCTTCGGGCGGCGAGAGCTCCCGGAGCCCCGATTGCGAGCTCCACGATGAGCGCCGAACCCTCCCTCGAACGACTGCGCCTCCATGCCGCGCTGGACCGCCTGGCCCTCACCTTCGCCGGTCTGACCGCCCGGCCCGACGAGCACAACTGCGTGTGCCACTGGGGCGATGCCGAAGAGCTCGCGCTGCTCAAGACGGCGGACACGGAGCTGGACCCCGACCTCCTGCGGCGCACCTGGGACGCCCCCGACTGGACCGACCACGCGTCCGTCCTGCGCCGGATCCTGCCTCAGTTCGCCCGGACCCTCGTCGGCGGTCCCGTCGACCCCTGGCAGGCGGAGGCGGGCCGCTCGTTCGCCCGGGGCCGATGGCAGTGCTGGCCCGCCGAGCAGGCCGGGGCGGTCCGGGAGTTCCTGCACGCCTGGTGGGCCGACACCCTCACAGACCCGTCTCCCGCGGTGCCCGTCCATGACGTCCTCGTCGTGATCACCGAGGCGTCCGCGGCCGTCGGCCCCTGGCTCGGCGTCTGGGAGACGCTGACAGGGCCGCCGGCCGACGCGCACCTGGCCGTCCTGGCCGAACGGTGGGAGTGGGAGCTGATCGGCGACCAACTGCCCTGGAGCGGCTGGGACAACGAGGAGGAGATCCGCACCGAGCTGACCGCCTGGCTGGTCCGCAACGCACCCACCAGGCTCCGCGCCCACGGCGCACCGCCGGAGCTGCTCAACCGGATACGGCTGCTCGGCCTCCCCGGCGCCGACCGCTGGGAGGACCCCGGCTGGGACGGCGGGCCCTACTGAACCGGCGGTCACGCGGCTCACGTCCCGGCGACCCGTCACGACGGGCCCCCTGCGCCTCCTGGCGGCCGAACTCACCGGCGGTCATGGAATGGGACCCATCGCCGCCGCGAGGGCGCCGTGCGCGCTCCTGGCGGTGCTGCCGGCGCTCATCCGGAGTCCTGAGCGCACTGCTGCCGCTCGTAGCCCGCGCCCGGTCGGTGATCATCGCGTACGAATCCGGGCCGGTCGCGGCCGCCGGCGGCGGAGCGGACGGGGACTGAGCGGACCGGGTCACGGGGGCGGCCCCGGCGGGCTGCCCGCGTACCGGACAATGGAGCCATGAGCTTGTTCCGGGACGACGGCGTGGTGCTCCGCACGCAGAAGCTGGGCGAGGCCGACCGGATCATCACGATCCTGACCCGCGGCCACGGCCGGGTACGGGCCGTCGCGCGCGGGGTACGGCGCACGAAGTCGAAGTTCGGGGCCCGGCTGGAGCCGTTCTCCCACGTGGACGTGCAGTTCTTCGCACGCGGCAGCGAGCTGGTCGGACGGGGTCTGCCGCTCTGCACCCAGAGCGAGACGATCGCCCCCTACGGCGGCGGCATCGTCACCGACTACGGGCGCTACACCGCGGGCACCGCGATGCTGGAGACCGCCGAGCGGTTCACCGACCACGAGGGCGAGCCCGCGGTCCAGCAGTACCTGCTGCTGGTGGGCGGACTGCGCACGCTGTCCCGCGGGGAGCACGAGCCGAATCTCATCCTCGACGCCTTCCTGCTGCGTTCCCTCGCCGTCAACGGCTACGCACCCAGCTTCGACGACTGCGCCCGGTGTGGAATGTCCGGACCGAACCGGTTCTTCTCCGTCGCGGCGGGCGGCGTCATATGCGGCGACTGCCGGGTACCCGGCAGCGTCGTACCCTCGGCTGAGGCCGTCACCCTGCTGAGCGCACTGCTCACCGGTGACTGGGAGACGGCGGACGCGTGCGAGGCGCGTCACGTCAGGGAGGGGAGCGGGCTGGTGTCCGCCTATCTGCACTGGCATCTGGAGCGCGGACTGCGCTCACTGCGGTACGTAGAGAATTGACACAGGCAGATCAGGCAGAGGGAGCGAGACAGTTCATGGCAGTACGCGGGATTCTCGGCGGCCGTAACCGGCGCGACTACAAGACCCCCGAGCCGCACCCGTCCGGTGCCGTGCCCCCGAAGATCCCCGGTGAGCTGGTGCCCAAGCACGTCGCCGTGGTGATGGACGGCAACGGCCGCTGGGCCAAGGAGCGCGGCCTGCCGCGCACCGAGGGGCACAAGGTCGGCGAGGGCGTCGTCATGGACGTGCTCAAGGGCTGCATCGAGATGGGCGTCAAGAACCTCTCGCTGTACGCCTTCTCCACCGAGAACTGGAAGCGGTCCCCGGAGGAGGTGAAGTTCCTGATGAACTTCAACCGGGACGTCATCCGCCGCCGCCGTGACGAGATGGACGAGCTCGGCATCCGGATCCGCTGGGTCGGCCGCATGCCGAAGCTGTGGAAGTCCGTCGTCCAGGAGCTCCAGGTCGCCCAGGAGCAGACCAAGGACAACGACAGGATGACGCTGTACTTCTGCGTCAACTACGGCGGCAGGGCCGAGATCGCCGACGCCGCGCAGCGGATCGCGCAGGATGTCGCGGACGGAAAGCTCGACCCGGCGAAGGTCAACGAGAAGACCTTCGCGAAGTACACCTACTACCCGGATATGCCGGACGTCGACCTCTTCGTCCGCCCGAGCGGCGAGCAGCGCACGTCCAACTACCTGATCTGGCAGAGCGCGTACGCCGAGATGGTCTTCCAGGACGTGCTGTGGCCGGACTTCGACCGCCGTGACCTGTGGCGGGCCTGTCTGGAATTCGCCCAGCGCGACCGGCGCTTCGGCGGTGCGGTGGACGCCGAGGCATCCGGCAGCTGAGGAGTGATGCCTGCGGGGGCGGCGCTCCCGCAGGCACGGATCACTTCTCCGCGCTCGCGCACTCCGCGCAGGTACCGAAGACCTCCACCGTGTGCGCCACGTTCACGAAGCCGTGCTGCGCCGCGATCGTCTCCGCCCACTGCTCCACCGCCGGGCCCTCGACCTCGACGGCCTTGCCGCACATCCGGCACACCAGATGGTGGTGGTGGTCACCGGTCGAGCACCGCCGGTAGACGGACTCGCCCTCGGTGGTGCGCAGCACGTCGACCTCGCCCGCGTCCGCGAGGGACTGCAGGGTGCGGTAGACCGTGGTCAGCCCGACCGAGTCGCCGCGGTGCCTGAGCACGTCGTGCAGCTCCTGCGCGCTGCGGAACTCGTCCACCTCGTCGAGCGCGGCGGCCACCGCCGTCCGCTGCCGGGTCGAGCGGCCGCGTACCGGTGCCGCGTTCGTTCCACTGATCGGCGCCGTCGCCACAGGAGCCTCCTCGTGTCGCCCGTACGTTGTCGGGCCATTGTGCCAGCCCGGCCCGCCCACGGGGTCAGACGTGGACATCGTCCGCGGCCCGGCGGGTTGCCGGTACCTCCAGGGTGCACCGGTCCGATCCCGATTCGCTCCTGCGCGCGCGACTTCTGGCCAGCGGGGCGGCGAGCAGCGTCAGCGCGACGAAGACGCCGATGGCCAGCAGCACGATCGTCGCGCCGGGCGGTACGTCCTGGTAGTACGAGGTCACGGTGCCGGCCAGGGTCACCGCGACCCCGACGGCGACCGACAGCACGAACGTCACCTTGAAGGACCGGGTGATCTGCTGCGCGGCGGCGACCGGGACCACCATCAGGGCGCTGACCAGCAGCAGTCCGACGACCCGCATCGCCACGGTGACGGTGACCGCCGCGGTGACCGCGATCAGCAGGTTCAGCACCCGCACCGGCAGCCCGGTGACCCGGGCGAACTCCTCGTCCTGGCTGACCGCGAACAGCTGCCGCCGCAGCCCCACCGTCACCAGCAGCACGAACGCCGCCAGCAGGCCGATCGCGGTGATGTCCTCGGAGGAGACGGTGGCGAGAGAGCCGAAGAGGTACGAGGTGAGGTTGGCGTTGGAGCCGGTGTCGGAGAGGTTGATCAGCAGGACACCACCCGCCATGCCGCCGTAGAAGAGCATCGCCAGCGCGATGTCGCCGCGGGTGCGTCCGTACCAGCGGATCAGCTCCATGACGACCGCGCCCACGACGGCGACGGCGGTGGCCATCCAGACCGGGCTGGTGGAGAGCAGGAAGCCGAGGCCGACGCCGGTCATCGCGATATGGCCGATGCCGTCGCCCATCAGGGCCTGCCGGCGCTGCACCAGATAGATGCCGACGGCGGGGGCGATGACGCCGACCAGCACGGCGGCGATCAGCGCCCGCTGCATGAAGGGAGGGGTGAGGAATTCCATCATCAGCTCAGCAGTCCCGTCCGGACGGGCTCGGAAGCCGCGTGGGGGTGTACGTGGTCGTGGCCGGGCAGTGCGTGCTGGCCCAGCGCCTTCGGGGGCGGTCCGTCGTGCATCACGCAGCCGTCGCGCAGTACGACCGCGCGGTCGATCAGCGGCTCCAGCGGGCCCAGCTCGTGCAGGACGAGCAGCACGGTGGTGCCGGCCGCCACCTGTTCGCGCAGGGTCGCGGCGAGGATCTCCTGGCTGGCCAGGTCGACGCCGGCCATCGGCTCGTCCATGATCAGCAGTTCGGGTTCGGCGGCGAGCGCGCGGGCGATCAGGACGCGCTGGTGCTGGCCGCCGGAGAGTGCGTTCACCGAGTCCCTGGCGCGGTCGGCGAGACCGACGAGCTCGATGGCCCGGTCGACGGCGGCGCGGTCGGCCTTGCGGGGCAGGCCCAGCCTGGTCCGGGACAGCCGCCCGGAGGAGACGACCTCGCGGATGGTGGCCGGTACGCCGCCTGCCGCCGTGGTGCGCTGCGGCACGTAGCCCACTCGCGCCCACGCGCGGAACCGGCGCAGCGGGGTGCCGAAGAGCTCGACGGTGCCGCCGGTGAGCGGGACCTGGCCGATGGCGGAGCGTACGGCGGTCGACTTGCCGGAGCCGTTGGCGCCGAGCAGCGCGACGACCTTGCCGCGGTGCACGGTCAGGTCGACCCCGCGCAGCACGGGGCGTGCTCCGAGGGTGGCCGTGGCGTCGCGCAGGACGATCACTGGTTCGGGGGTGTGGCTCGTGGGCTCGGGCATGAGCGCCTCCGGTGCTGCTGCGGGGTTCGGGCCGGTCGGGCCGGGCTGGACGGTCGGGCCGGGCTGGGCGGTCGTGTCGCTCACGCCGCTCGGGTCGCTCACGCCGCTCGTGTTGCTCGTGTCGCTCACTTCGCGCCGAGTGCCTTCTGCAGCGCGGCGAGGTTGGACCTCATGACCTCGATGTAGTCATCGCCCTTGGACTTGTCCGTGATTCCCTCCAGCGGGTCCAGCACGTCGGTCCGCAGACCGGTGTCCCGGGCGACGGTCTTCGCCGTCTTGTCGCTGGCGAGCGTCTCGAAGAAGACGGTGGTGACCTTCCGCTTCTGCGCGATGGAGTGCAGGGCGCTGATCCGCGCGGGGCTGGGCTCGGCCTCGGGGTCGATGCCGGCGATGCCCTCCTGGGTGAGGCCGTAGCGCTCGGCCAGGTATCCGAAGGCGGAGTGGGTGGTGATGAACGTCCTGGTGGTGGTGTTCCGCAGCCCCTCCTTGTACGCGGTGTCGAGCGCGCCCAGTTCGTTGACCAGGGCGTCGGTGTTCTTGCGGTAGTCCGTGGCGTGATCCGGGTCGGCCTTCTCCAGGGACTTGCCCACCCCCTTGGCGACCTCGGCGTACTTCACCGGGTCGAGCCAGATGTGCGGGTCGGCGCCGGGCCCGTCGCCCTCGTGTTCATGGCCGTGTTCCTCGCCGCCGGCCTCGGTGCCGTGGGCCTCCAACGTGGTCAGCTGTGCGGCGTCGACGGTGTGCTTCGACTCGGAGAGCTTGATCGCGTCGTCCACGGCGGGCTGGATGCCCTTGAGGTACAGGATGAAGTCGGCGTCGCTGAGCCCGCCGATCTGTCGGGGGCTGAGCTCCAGGTCGTGCGGCTCCGTACCCGGCTTGGTGAGCGTGGAGACGGAGACATGGCTCCCGCCTATTCGCTCGGCCAGGAACTGCATCGGGTAGAACGACGCCACCACGTTCAGCCTGTCACCGCTCTTGCGGTCGGCGACGTCGGATGCCGAGCAGGCGGAGAGGGCGGTGAGGCCCAGGACGACGGCTCCGGCGACGGCTGCGGTGGGTATGAGGCGGCGTTTGTTCATGACAGTCATTTTCAACAAAAGTGGAAACGATTGTCAACAAGGCTGATGAGATGCCTCCGGGAGCGGCTGTCCCGATACCGATTTGATCGAAGGGGCGTGCCCGCCGGTAATCTGAGGTATTCGCTCGCCCGTCTCCCGACCGCCACCCCCCACCGAGGCGGGCTTCGCGCCGCCCCTGTCCAATTTCGTCGTCGTAATGAAGAGAGCACCGTGGCCGCCGACAAGATCGACTCCATCGTCAGCCTGAGCAAGCGCCGTGGCTTCGTTTTCCCCTGTAGCGAGATCTACGGTGGTCAGCGCGCCGCCTGGGACTACGGACCGCTGGGCGTTGAGCTCAAGGAGAACCTCAAGCGCCAGTGGTGGCGCTACATGGTCACTTCGCGCGAGGACGTGGTCGGGCTCGACTCGTCGGTCATCCTGGCCCCCGAGGTGTGGGTGGCCTCAGGTCACGTGGCCACGTTCTCCGACCCGCTGACCGAGTGCACCTCCTGCCACAAGCGCTACCGCGCGGACCACCTGGAGGAGGCGTACGAGGAGAAGCACGGCAAGCCGCCGGTCAACGGCCTCGCCGACCTCAACTGCCCCAACTGTGGCAACAAGGGCACCTTCACCGAGCCCAAGCAGTTCTCCGGCCTGCTCTCCACGCACCTCGGCCCGACCCAGGACTCCGGCTCGGTCGCCTATCTGCGCCCCGAGACCGCCCAGGGCATCTTCACCAACTTCGGCCAGGTGCAGCAGACCTCGCGCAAGAAGCCGCCGTTCGGCATCGCGCAGATGGGCAAGTCCTTCCGGAACGAGATCACTCCGGGCAACTTCATCTTCCGCACCCGCGAGTTCGAGCAGATGGAGATGGAGTTCTTCGTCAAGCCGGGCGAGGACGAGCAGTGGCAGGAGTACTGGATGGAGCAGCGCTGGAACTGGTACACCGGCCTCGGCATGCGCGAGGAGAACATGCGGTGGTTCGAGCACCCGGCGGAGAAGCTCTCCCACTACTCCAAGCGCACCGCTGACATCGAGTACCGCTTCCGCTTCGGCGGCAGCGAGTGGGGCGAGCTGGAGGGCGTCGCCAACCGCACGGACTACGACCTGAAGGCGCACTCCAAGGCCTCCGGTACGGACCTGTCCTTCTTCGACCAGGAGGCCGGCGAGCGCTGGACCCCCTACGTCATCGAGCCGGCGGCGGGCGTGGGCCGCTCGGTCCTGGCCTTCCTGCTGGACGCCTACATCGAGGACGAGGCGCCCAACGCCAAGGGCGTCATGGAGAAGCGCACCGTGATGCGTCTCGACCCGCGCCTGGCGCCGGTCAAGGTCGCGGTCCTGCCGCTGTCCCGCAACCCGCAGCTCTCGCCGAAGGCCAAGGGCCTCGCGGCCGACCTGCGGCAGAACTGGAACATCGAGTTCGACGACGCGGGTGCCATCGGCCGCCGTTACCGTCGCCAGGACGAGATCGGTACGCCGTTCTGCGTCACCGTCGACTTCGACACCCTCGACGACAACGCGGTGACGGTGCGCGAGCGCGACACCATGAAGCAGGAGCGCGTCTCGCTGGACCAGATCCAGGCGTACCTCGGCGCCCGACTGCTCGGCTGCTGACCCGTTCCATTCGTTGTACGAAGCCCCCGGTTCCCCGTATGGGACCGGGGGCTTCGTGCACACTGGGCACACTCGTCCACAGGAGGCCCGGATGCCGTCCATGACCACGAGCAAGGTCAGCAGATGGGACCAGCACGGCCGTGAACACGTAGTCCACGTAAGGAAGTCGGGGATGCAGCGGCAGTTGAGCTGCGACACCTGCGACTGGCGCAAGGGGGCGCAGTTCCTGCCCTGGCTCAAGGCCGAGGAGCATCTCGCCGAGGCACACCAGGCGACGGTCGACCCGACCGCGTCGTAGCGCGCGCCCCGCCGGCCTTCTTTGGGCGCCCGGTCCTGTTCTGTCCTGCCCGGTCGTGCCTGGCCCTGTCTTGTCCTGCGCCGCCCTGCCCGGTCGTGCGCTGGCTTGTCCTGTGCCGCCCTGTCCTGCCCTGCTCTGTCCTGCCCCGCTCTGTCCTGGCCTGCGCTGTTCCTCAGGCGCGCAGGCCGCGCAACAGCA
The DNA here is from genome assembly GCF_007829885.1 of Streptomyces brevispora. Taxonomy (NCBI): domain Bacteria; kingdom Bacillati; phylum Actinomycetota; class Actinomycetes; order Kitasatosporales; family Streptomycetaceae; genus Streptomyces; species Streptomyces brevispora. The sequence goes on along the minus strand of NZ_VIWW01000001.1, from coordinate 1,520,278 downwards.
GGTCCGTGACGGCGGTGAACTCCGCAGCGATGGCGGGTTTCTGCCAATCGGCGGCATACGCCGGGTCGTGGAAGCGCGCTGTCGCGTCGAAGACCGCCTGGGCGGCCGCGGCGGGGTCGTCCACGGCGAACTGCCCCTCGGTCACCCCTTCCTCGATCATCTCCCGCAGCTGGCCGACCAGTTCGCGTATGTGCTCCTCGATCACGGTGCTCTCGCCCATCAGTACCTCGTAGGTGGCGAACAGCTCCGGATCGTCACCCGCCTTGTGCCGCTTGGCCTCGAACAGCGTCTCCAGCCACTTCCGCAGCTTCGCCGGGGCGGGCTGGGCCGAGGCGTGCAGGATCTCGGTGAGCGCAAGCTCCGTACGGGTCAGCCAGCGACCGGTCACGGCCTCGCGCAGGGCGGCCTTCGTACGGAAGTGGCGGTACACGCTGCCGTGGCTGACGCCGAGAGCCCGGGCCACGTCGACCACGGTCGCCTTGGCGGGGCCGTAGCGGCGCAGCACGTCCTCCGTGGCTTCGAGGATGCGCTCGGGAGTCAGCGGGTCGGACGGCGGCGTCATCGTGGGTGTGCTGCCTTTCGGGGGCGTCGAGCGGCGTCGAGCGGTGTCGAGCGGTGTCGAGTGGCTTCGGGTGGCTTCGGGTGGCTGCCGGGGGCGGGGCGCTCGTGTGAGGCTTCCCGGCGGTGTCGGCGAAACCCTTGTGACCGTACCCGGGCGTCAGCGCTCGCTGTCCAGGTGGGCCATCTGGCTGTCGGGGTAGCGGGCGCCCGCCGCCGCGCCGGCCGGGACGGCCTCCTCGATCCCGGCGAGATCGGCCGCCGTCAGCTCGACGTCCAGCGAGCCGAGGGCCTCGGCCAGCCGGTCGCGCCTGCGGGCGCCGATCAGCGGCACGATGTCCGCGCCCTGGGCGAGGACCCAGGCGATGGCGATCTGCGCGACCGTGACGTCCTTCTGCCCGGCGATCTCGCGGAGCGCGTCGACCAGGTCGAGGTTGTGCTGGAGGTTCTCGTCCTGGAAGCGGGGACTCATGGTCCGGAAGTCACCGGCGGCCAGCTTGCGGTCACGGGTGAAGTGGCCGCTGATCAGCCCGCGCGAAAGCACCCCGTACGCCGTGACGCCGATGCCCAGCTCGCGGCAGACAGGCAGGATCTCCGCCTCGATGGACCGGGAGATCAGCGAGTACTCGATCTGCAGATCGGAGATCGGGGCGACGGATGCCGCCCGCCGGATCGTCTCCGCACCGACTTCGGAGAGGCCGATGTGGCGGACGTGCCCGGCATCGACCAGCTCGGCGATGGCGCCGACGGTCTCCTCGATCGGGACGTCGGGGTCGAGCCGGGCGATCCGGTAGACGTCGATGTGGTCGAGGCCCAGCCGCTGGAGTGAGTAGGCCGCGAAATTCTTGACCGCTGCCGGGCGGCCGTCATAGCCGCTGAAGCCGCCCTCGACAGTCCGCAGCGCACCGAACTTCACGCTGGTAAGGGCCTGTTCCCGGGCGGCGGCGGGGGCGGTGCGCAGGGCCTCGTTGATCAGTAGCTCGTTGTGCCCCATGCCGTAGAAGTCGCCGGTGTCCAGCAGGTTGATGCCGGTGTCGAGCGCGGCATGAATGGTGGCGACCGACTCGGCGCGGTCGGTCTCGCCGTACAACGCGGACATGCCCATGCAGCCGAGGCCGAGTGCGGAGACCTGCGGGCCGGTGGAGCCGAGGGCGTGGGTGCGGAGGGCGGTCATGAGGAACTCCCGGTGGGCGGAGGAATGCGGCGGAGCGGACGGAACGGACAGAAGTGGAGGGAGCGGAGGGAGTAGAGGGAGCGAAGGGGGGTGGGTGTACGTGGTGAGTCGTGCCGGAGTCTTGCCTGTATATCGACTGTGGCATGTGCGATGACAGATTTCAATATCTGTCATCACTTGTTCCCTCTTCGGGGTGATTCCGGCCGGATGAAATCTCGGTGCTGGGGCCGCTCCGCGCGGGGTACCGTTTCGGCATGTCTTCGTTCTTCCAGATCTACGAGTGAGCGCGCGGCGGGTCCGACCACCCGCCGCCCACCGGATCGATCCAGGGTCGTTTCTGACCTCACTTTCACCGCGAATGGGAGAACCTCGTGGCCAAGAGCCGTAACAACCTTCTCGGCGTCGGCGGACAGCGCAAGAAGCTGTCCCGCGCCGAGCAGCAGGGCGCAGGTCCTGGGCGCAACGCAGACCGGATGACGGCCGCCGAGCAGAAGCAGGAGCTGCTGCGCAAGATGCGGGAGCGCGCCGGCCACCCCGCGCAGTCGGACGACGCCGCCGAGCAGGACGCCCCGGAGCGGGACGACGCCGAGCCGGGCACCCCGGCGCAGAGCTGACGCCCGCTCGCGGAGAGCGGGCTGCACCACACGTACGACCGGTGGCCCGGAACACCTCAGGTGTTCCGGGCCACCTGTGCGCGGCGCGAGGTCGTCGGCCCCGGTGGCCGGTCCAAGATCTTCCGCAACGCGCACGTGGGGCCACTGTGTGAGGAGGCCTCTGACTCGGACGTCTGCTCGGGCCCGTCGGCCGGGCCGCGGCTGGTCACTTGCGTACCGCGCGACGAGGAGACCCGCGAGCGGGCTCCAGCGGCTTCAGGCCCTGGCGCTCGCCGACGAGGACTGGTCCCCGGACAGGCCCCCGGCCTGACCCCCTGACCGGCCCCCGGCCTGCCCTCCGCCCGGACCATGCCCCGTCCCCGAATCCGCAGCCGAAGAGCCGCCGGCAGCCGAAGAACCACCCGCAGCCGAAGAGCCGCCGGCAGCCGAAGAGCCACCCGCAGCCGGCGAGCCATCCGCCCCCGAAGAACGACTTCCCGCCCACGGGCCGTCCGCCGTCGCGCCCCCCTCCAGCCGTTCCGCGGTCCGGCGTGCGGTGCCCCGTGCCCAGCGCCCGCTGCTCAGCGCCCCGACCAGCAGGACGCACATCCCGCAGCCGGTGATGATCCACCAGGCGGGCTTGCTCGCCGCCACGAAATCGTCGGCCGGTCCGATGCCGGCCGAGGAGCCGGCGCCGACCATCCCCGCTGCCAGCACCGCCCCGATCACGGCGACGCCCAGCGTCTGCCCGATCTGGCGGCTGGTCGAGGCGATCGCCGCGGCGACGCCCGCCTGGGATCGCGGCATGCCGGAGACGGCGGTGTTGGTGATGGGCGCGTTCACCGAGCCGAAGCCCAGGCCGAACAGCACATAACCGGTGAACATCAGAACGTTGTCGGTCTCCGCGTCGAACACCGCGAACATGAGCCCGCTCGCCGCCATCGCGACCCCCGCGACCAGGAGCGGGATACGTGGCCCCCGATTGGCGACGATCCGCCCCGAGATCGGCGGCAGAACACAGACCACCGCCGCCATCGGGAGCATGTACAGCCCGGCACCCAGCGCGCTCAGCCCGCGTACGTCCTGCAGATAGAGCGTGTTGACGAAGAGGAAGCCGCCGAGCGCGGCGAAGGCGCTGACCGCGATGACGGTGGCCCCGCTGAACGGGGCGCTGTGGAAGAACCGCAGATCGATCAGCGGATCGGCGCGCCGGGGTTCGTACACCAGCAGGCCGATCAGCGAGGCCGCCGCGACCGCGGCGAACAGCAGGATCTCCGCGGAGGCCGACCCCTTCTGCGGCGCCTCGATGATCGCGTACGTCAGCGAGCCCAGCAGCGCGATCACCAGCAGCTGGCCCACCGGATCGGGGCGGCGGGCCCTCGAGGCACGCGACTCGGGGACGTATCGCCAGGTCAGCAGCAGTGCGATGATGCCGACCGGCAGATTGATCCAGAAGATCGACCGCCAGCCGACCGAATCGACCAGAGTGCCGCCGACCACCGGTCCCGCGGCCATCGAGATACCGACGACGCCGCCCCAGGCGCCGATCGCCCGCGCGCGTTCGCGCGGGTCGGTGAAGGTGTTGGTGATGATCGACATCGCGACCGGGTTGAGCATCGAGCCGCCGACGGCCTGCACCATCCGGAACACGATCAGCGTTTCCAGGCTGGGCGCGACGGAGCAGAGCGCCGAGCCCAGGGTGAAGAGGACGAGTCCGGCCATGAAGACCTTGCGCCGGCCGATCCGGTCGGCGGTGGAACCGGCGAGCATCAGCAGCGAAGCGAGGACGAGCGTGTACGCGTCGATCGTCCACTGCATACCCGCGACGCTCGCGTGCAGGTCCTGGCGTATGGAGGGGAGGGCGACATTCAGGACGGTGCTGTCCAGGCTGACGATCAGCAGACTCATGCAGCAGATCGCCAGCACCAGCATTCTTCTCCGGTGGCTGAGCTCGGGCATACATGGATAGTACGGCTAACTAACGACCGCCGCTGGGGATACGGAGCCATCTCAGGTCATCCCGGTCCGGGACCGGTCCGGCCAGGTGCGGCCCGGTCCGGCCAGGTCCAGCCACGTCCCGCAGGAGTCCCGCAGGCCACACACGCCGCATCCGGCCGTCGGAGCCGCCCCTCGTATGCCCGGAGCCGCCTTCCTCGTGCGCCCGGATCTGTTCCCCGCGTACGGTCGAAGCAGTTCTCCGCCCGAAGCAGTTCTTCGCGTGCGCGACAATGGGGCAATGACCACGCTCGCCCCCTCGCCCCAGTTGCTCCGCATCGGCCCCCACACCGTGCAGCCGCCGGTGGTCCTCGCCCCCATGGCCGGCATCACCAACGCGCCCTTCCGCACGCTGTGCCGGGAGTTCTCGGGCGGCAAGGGGCTGTTCGTCAGCGAAATGATCACGACGCGGGCGCTGGTCGAGCGCAACGAGAAGACCATGCAGCTCATCCGCTTCGACGCGAGTGAGACGCCGCGCTCCATCCAGCTGTACGGAGTGGACCCGGTCACGGTCGGCAAGGCCGTCCGCATGATCGTCGACGAGGATCTCGCCGACCACATCGATCTGAACTTCGGCTGCCCGGTCCCCAAGGTCACCCGCAAGGGCGGCGGCTCGGCGCTCCCGTACAAGCGGCCGCTGCTGCGCGCGATCCTCCAGCAGGCCGTTTCCAACGCAGGCGACCTGCCGGTCACCATCAAGATGCGCAAGGGCATCGACGACGACCACCTCACCTACCTCGACGCCGGCCGGATCGCCGTTGAGGAAGGCGTCACGGCCGTGGCCCTGCACGGCAGGACCGCCGCGCAGCACTACGGCGGCACCGCCGACTGGGACGCCATCGCCCGCCTCAAGGAGCACGTTCCGGAGATCCCCGTCCTCGGCAACGGCGACATCTGGTGCGCGGACGACGCCCTGCGGATGATGCGCGAGACCGGCTGCGACGGCGTGGTCGTGGGCCGCGGGTGCCTGGGCCGCCCCTGGCTCTTCGGTGACCTGGTGAGCGCCTTCGAAGGTACGGGGGTGAGGCAGACGCCCTCCCTGCGCACCGTCGCGGACGTCATGCTGCGGCACGCGACGCTGCTCGGGGAGTGGATCGGCGACGAGACCCGGGGTGTGATCGACTTCCGTAAGCACGTGGCCTGGTACCTCAAGGGCTTCGCGGTCGGTTCCGAGATGCGCAGGAACCTCGCGGTCACCTCCTCGCTGGAGGAGCTGGGCTCACAGCTGCACGAGCTGCGGCTCGACCAGCCGTGGCCGGACGGTGCCGACGGCCCTCGTGGGCGCACCTCGGGCAACAACCGGGTGGTCCTCCCGGACGGATGGCTGAAGGACCCGTACGACTGCGCGGGCGTCAGCGCGGACGCGGAACTGGACACGTCGGGAGGCTGAGGCCGCCCGGACGGAGACCACCTGACGGAGGCGGCCGGGCCGAGGCAGCCGGACGGAAACCGCGCCGGGCCGAGGCAGCCGGACGGTGGCAGCCGGGCCGGGACCCGCTGCACCGGACTCGCCCGCGTGGCTGAGCGTGGCGTGGCTGGGGCGTCACCGGGCTGAGTACCACTGGGGGTGGAGGGGCACCCCGTGCCCCTCCACCCCCAGTGCTCGTTTGAGCGCAAACTCTGGCCAGGATCGGCGATATTCAGCCCGATATTCGGCCAGGTGCCTCCAGGGTGATCGGCCCTGACGCTCCGACGGTCGCAGAACTCGTCGTCGAGTCGCGCCATGTGACTGTCGGGTCACCCGTAGCTGCCCAGAAGGCGTCCGAATGGTGACATCTGAGCGCGGCCTCCGACGTGATCCTCACCACCCCTGAGGGCCGTATCGCTCAGATGAGCACTCCAGGAGGGGGTGCATTTCTCAAATGATGGCACTGGGTGCCAAGGAGCTTCACCTTGATCGATCGGCGATTGATCGACACTTCCGCTACGGACCGTCGTGATCCGCGAGCGCGTCGGGTGCGCTGCGTGGTTATCCGTTCAAGAGGTGAAACCGTTCGCTCGGACGGCCCGTCCGGCGAGCCGCTTTCGATCTGCTGGCGGATGGGTGGTTGCGGCCGCACGACGCGCAAGTGGACGTACCCAGACACCTTCGATCTGGGTATGTTCCTCGCCGTCAGGGCAGCCACCGCGTCCTCGAGGAGTCGAGACCCGTGTCGGAAAACAAAGATTCCCACGTATCCACCCCGGAATCCCGGGAGCCTGCGGGTCAGAAGTTCGTTTATGACTTCACCGAGGGCAACAAGGATCTGAAGGACCTGCTCGGCGGGAAGGGTGCGAACCTCGCCGAGATGACCAACCTCGGGCTCCCCGTCCCTCCGGGCTTCACCATCACCACCGAGGCGTGCAAGCTCTACCTCGGCAGCGGTGAGGAGCCGGCCGCGCTGCGCGACGAGGTGAGTGCGCACCTCGACGCCCTTGAGACGCGGATGGCCAAGAAGCTCGGGCAGTCCGACGACCCGCTGCTGGTCTCCGTCCGCTCCGGCGCCAAGTTCTCGATGCCCGGCATGATGGACACGGTCCTCAACATCGGCCTCTCCGACGCGTCCGTCGTCGGTCTCGCCACCCAGGCCGGCGACGAGCGGTTCGCGTGGGACTCCTACCGCCGCCTCATCCAGATGTTCGGCAAGACCGTTCTCGGGGTCGACGGCGACCTCTTCGAGGAGGCGCTGGAGGCCGCGAAGGAGGCCAAGGGCGTCACCGTCGACGTGGATCTCGACGCGGCCGACCTGAAGAAGCTGGTCAAGCAGTTCAAGAGGATCGTCACGCGGGACGCCGGACGTGACTTCCCGCAGGACCCGCGCGAACAGATGGACCTGGCCATAAAGGCCGTCTTCGACTCGTGGAACACCGACCGGGCCAAGCTCTACCGCCGCCAGGAGCGCATCCCGGGCGACCTCGGCACGGCGGTCAACGTCTGCACCATGGTCTTCGGCAACCTCGGCCCCGACTCCGGTACGGGTGTCGCCTTCACCCGCGACCCGGCCAGCGGCCACCAGGGCGTCTACGGCGACTACCTGCAGAACGCGCAGGGCGAGGACGTCGTCGCAGGGATCCGCAACACCGTGGCGCTCGCCGAGCTGGAGTCCATCGACAAGAAGTCGTACGACCAGCTGATCACGATCATGGAGACGCTGGAGACCCACTACAGGGATCTCTGCGACATCGAGTTCACCATCGAGCGCGGCCGGCTGTGGATGCTGCAGACCCGGGTCGGCAAGCGCACCGCCGGTGCCGCCTTCCGGATCGCCACCCAGCTCGTCGACCAGGGCCTCATCGACGAGGCCGAGGCGCTGCAGCGGGTCAACGGCGCGCAGTTGGCGCAGCTGATGTTCCCGCGCTTCGACGACACGGGAGCGCGCGGCGGGGAGGGGCCGCAGCTGCTCGGCCGCGGCATCGCGGCGTCCCCGGGCGCGGCGGTCGGCAAGGCCGTCTTCGACTCGTACACCGCGATCAAGTGGTCCCGGTCCGGCGAGAAGGTCATCCTGATCCGCCGCGAGACCAACCCGGACGACCTCGACGGCATGATCGCCGCCGAGGGCATCCTGACCTCGCGCGGCGGCAAGACCTCGCACGCCGCCGTCGTCGCCCGGGGCATGGGCAAGACCTGTGTCTGTGGCGCCGAGGAGATCGAGGTCGACACCAAGCGGCGCCGGCTGACGGCCGGCGGGACCGTCGTCGAGGAGGGGGACCTCGTCTCCGTCGACGGATCGACCGGCAAGGTGTACCTCGGTGAGGTGCCCGTCGTGCCGCCGCCGGTCGTCGAGTACTTCGAGGGCCGGATGCACGCGGGCGCCGACGACGCCGACGAGCTCGTCGCCGCCGTGCACCGGATCATGGCGTACGCGGACCGGGTGCGCCGGCTGAGGGTGCGGGCCAACGCGGACAACGCCGAGGACGCCCTGCGGGCCCGTCGCTTCGGCGCCCAGGGCATCGGGCTGTGCCGCACCGAGCACATGTTCCTCGGTGAGCGCCGCGAGATGGTCGAGAAGCTGATCCTGGCCGACACCGACCAGGAACGCGAGGCGGCGCTGGACGCGCTGCTGCCGCTCCAGAAGGCCGACTTCATCGAGCTGTTCGAGGCGATGGACGGGCTGCCCGTCACCGTGCGGCTGCTCGACCCGCCGCTGCACGAGTTCCTGCCCGACATCACCGAGCTGTCGGTCCGGGTGGCGCTCGCCGAGTCCCGCAAGGACTCCAACGAGAACGATCTCCGCCTGCTCCAGGCCGTGCACAGGCTGCACGAGCAGAACCCGATGCTCGGGTTGCGCGGGGTCCGGCTCGGTCTCGTCATCCCCGGTCTGTTCGCCATGCAGGTACGGGCGATCGCCGAGGCCGCCGCCGAGCGCAAGAACGCCAAGGGCGACCCGCGCGCCGAGATCATGATCCCGCTCGTCGGTACGGTCCAGGAGCTGGAGATCGTCCGCGAGGAGGCGGACCGGGTCATCGCCGAGGTCCAGGCCGCCTCCGGCACGAACCTCAAGCTGAAGATCGGCACGATGATCGAGCTGCCGCGCGCCGCGCTGACCGCCGGTCAGATCGCGGAGGCGGCGGAGTTCTTCTCCTTCGGCACCAACGACCTGACCCAGACGGTGTGGGGCTTCTCGCGCGACGACGTGGAGGCCTCGTTCTTCACCGCGTACCTGGAGAAGGGCATCTTCGGGGTGTCGCCGTTCGAGACGATCGACAAGGACGGCGTCGGTTCGCTGGTGCGCAGTGCCGTCGAGGCCGGCCGGGCCACCCGTCCCGACCTGAAGCTCGGCATCTGCGGCGAGCACGGCGGCGACCCGGAGTCGGTGCACTTCTTCCACGAGGTGGGTCTGGACTACGTCTCCTGCTCACCGTTCCGCATCCCGGTGGCCCGTCTGGAGGCGGGCCGGGCGGCCGCGGAGTCGCGCGGCAGCGACAGCCGCTGACCCGCGGCACCATCCACTGATTCCGGAGCCGCCGTCGGCTCACCAGACCCTCACCGACCCGACGGCGGCCGCGGAATTCCCGGAGGCGGCGGCACCCAGTGCGGGGGTGCCGCCGTCTTGTCATGTCCACCGAATGCGTGGACCGGGCGGCGTGGCGCCCGGTCCGGACGGGCTGGGCGAGGCCCGTGAGTGAGCGCTTTCCCTGATTCCGGGCGCTCCGGGCACTCCATTGCTTCGTTTAATGCGCAAAGAGATGGGCGGGAACAGACCGGGGTGCGGTTCATGGATCCCCATCCATGAACCGCACCCGGCTTACGGCGCCGGGTGCGGAGCCGCACCATTGCCAACCGCCGCCAAGCGAGCGAAACCCCCCACGGCCTTCACCCGCTCTTCCGGTGGCTCTGGAATCGCACCCGACGTCGTACAGCCTTTCGGGTGACGCCGGGTCGGGGCGAGACGTTTCACCTCTGGCCGAAACCTCGTGGTGACGTGGTGTTACGACTCGCATACTCTTGCGTGGGGGTAATTGCACATGCAAGCGGGTGGGGGTTTCGGTGCTACGTATCCATGTATCCGGATGGGACCTTTCCAAGGTGCGGATGGCCACTGGGCCGGACGCATTGTGGGAGACCATTCTCAGTTTTCACCGGCTGAGGGACCGGCGCGCTTCCACGGTGTTCGGGAAATGGCGCGCGGAAACCCGCCCGAGGTTGAATGGTGAAGTACGTCTGCTGTCCGCCATTATTCCACCCCGTGGCTATTTCCCGGACTTCCTGACGCCTACTCAAGAGGGTTCGGAACCACTGGACTTCAGTACCGGAATGGAAGCCCTGCGCGACACCCCGCCCGAGCGGCTGCGGGCCGAACTCGCGTTGCTGGGCGCCGAGGAAGCGGCCGTCGGCCGTACTGCCACGGCCCGGCGGGCAGTACGGCCGATGCGGCTGGACGCGTTGCGGGAAGGGCGCTCCGAGCCCCTGGGCCGTCTCATCGGGGCGCTGCGCAGCTACCACCGCGCCGCCGTCGAACCGTACTGGCCGCACATCCAGGCCGGCGTCGAGGCCGACCGTGCCGTCCGTGGACGCGCCCTTCTGGACGGCGGCGTGGACGAACTGCTCGCCTCGCTCCCGCCGGTGTTCCGCTGGCGGGCGCCGGTACTGGAGGCGGACTACCCGGTCGACCGCGAACTGCGTCTGGACGGCCGCGGGCTGCTCCTCCAGCCGTCGTTCTTCTGCCGCGGCACCCCGGTCGTCCTGCGTGATCCGTTGCTGCCGCCGGTGCTCGTCTATCCGGTCAGCCACGCCGGCGCCCCGGCCTTCGCCGAACCGGGCCCCTGGCTGGGCCGGCTCCTCGGCAAGACCCGGTCGACGGTCCTGCGGACCATCGGCGACGGCTGCACGACCAGTGAGCTCGCTCGCCGGGCCGGGGTCTCCCTCGCATCGGCGAGCCAGCACGCCTGCGTACTGCGTGAGGCCGGTCTGGTGCACACCCTGCGCCACGGCAGCTCGGTCCTGCACACGGTGACTCCACTCGGCGGCTCGCTGCTGCGCGGCGGTGCGCCGCTCGCCGTGTCGTGAGCCCGGACGGGGCCCGCCCCGCGTAGGTTCCTCGTCCGGTACCGATGAGTTTCCGGCGGCCCCGGCGTCTACCTGTCGTAACGAGTTCGCAGAACACGCACAGGATTCACCCACCGGGATTCACCCGCCGGCATTCGCCCACCGGGATTCACCCACAGAGAGAGTGAGACGGCCATGCCTCAGATGATCTTCGTGAACCTGCCGGTCAAGGACCTGGAGACGACCAAGGGCTTCTTCGGGAAGCTGGGCTTCTCCTTCAACCCGCAGTTCAGCGACGAGAACACCGCCTGTCTCGTCATCAGCGACACGATCTTCGCCATGCTGATCACCGAGCCGCGCTTCAAGGACTTCACCAAGAAGGAGATCGCGGACGCCTCGAAGTCCACCGAGGTGCTCCTGGCGCTGAGCGCCGAGAGCCGCGAGAAGGTGGACGAGCTGGCCGACGCGGCACTCGCCGCCGGTGGATCGCCCGCCAACGAGACGCAGGACCTCGGCTTCATGTACGGCCGGTCCTTCCAGGACCCGGACCACCACATCTGGGAGGTCGTGTGGATGGACCCGTCCGCCGTCGAGGGCCAGGGCTGATCCCACGGGGCAAGGGGGAGGGCGACCGGCCCGCCTCCGCCCCCCGGGGGGGGAATCAGATGCCGAGGCCCGCGAAGGTGACCCCGGTCAGCTGCTCCGACGCCACCCACAGCCGTTCGCTCGCCACATCGTTGAGCGTCCAGCCCGCCCGCCAGGACGGAGCCGGCGCACCGCGCCAGCCGAGCAGCCGCGGACCGGTGAACGAGTCGGGCCGTACGCCGGGCGCGGTGGCCGCGTACAGCGTGGGCAGGGCGCCCGTCGACGCGGGCTGGGCGATGATCCGGTTGCCGAGCTCGATGACCCGCTCCGCCACCCTGCGGTTCTCCATACGGACGCCCGCCGTCTGCAGATTGGTCGACGCATACCCCGGGTGCGCGGCGGCGGCCACCAGTGCGCTGCCGATGGCGGCGGTCCGCCGGGCCAGCTCGTGGATGAACAGCAGGTTGGCCGTCTTCGAGCGGCCGTAGGCGATCCAGCGGCGGTAGTTCCGCTCACTGTTGAGATCGCCCATGTCGATGTTGGACAGCGCGTGCACAGCGCTGGACACACTCACCACCCTCGCGCCCGGGGTACCGAGCAGCTTCGGCAGCAGCAGCCCGGTGAGGGCGAAGTGCCCGAGGTGGTTGACGCCGAACTGGGTCTCGAAACCGTCGGCGGTCCTCCCGTACGGAAGGGCCATCACACCGGCGTTGTTGATCAGCAGATCGAGCCGGTCCGGGGTGTACGCCTCGGCGAACTCCCGTACCGACGACAGATCGGCCAGATCCAGTGCTGCGAACTCCACGTCCGCGTCCGGCACCGCGCCGCGGATCCGGGACGCGGCCTCCTTGCCACGCCGCTCGTCACGGCAGGCGAGCAGCACCCGGGCCCCGTGTCGTGCCAGCTCCCGTGCGGTGATCAGCCCGATACCGCTGTTGGCTCCCGTCACCACGGCCGTGCGGCCGCTCTGGTCGGGAATGTCGCTCGCATACCGGCGCTGGGTCATGGATCAACCCTACGGCCGGGCGGCCGGACAGCCGGATGGCCGGAAGAGACCGGTCGCCGGGCCCCTCCGGCCGCTTGCGGTACGCGGAATCCCACTTGGCCCGTTCGGTCTGTCCAGCCCGTCCAGCCCGCTCAGCCTCCCTTCGGTCCGTTCAGTCCGCACGGACCTCGAAGACCGGAACGGAGACCTCGTCGTCGTCCAGGCAGGCACCCGTCGCCAGGTCGAAGCGCTGCTTCAGCAGTGGGACGCGACGAACGGCTGCCCGCCGTCCGATCCGACCAGACCGCGCGAGAGGACATGGGCCCCGGTGAACGGATCGTGGTTGCCGATCGCGTAGGTGTGTCCCGCACGGTCCATGAACAGCGCGACCTGCCTGCCGCCCGGGAGCAGCACCGCCACCCCGTGGCCCGGGGTGAGCAGCGAACGGTCGCATACCGCCGGCCAGTCGTCCCCGGCGGCGGCGAGCCGGATGACCCGGGTGTCCTGTGCGGTCTCCATGGTCCGGGTCGTCATCGTCTGGGTCTCCATAGTCTCTCCATCGTCCGGGTCGTCATCAGGAGGCGGTCCCTTCATGAGTGCGGATGGCGAGAACCGGGCCGGCGAGGATGTCCAGGTCGGGCTTGATCTGGTCGCGTTCCGGGACGAATCTCACCGATGGGTCGGGGGTGCCGGGTGCGTTGACGAAGGTGACGAAGCGGCGCAGCCGCTCCGGGTCGTTGATGGTCTCGGCCCACTCGTCGCGGTAGCCGCGGACATGGTCGGCCAACAGCCGCTCCAGCTCGTCGCAGAGCCCGAGCGAGTCGTGCACGACGACGTTCCGCACGTGGTCCAGGCCGCCCTCGATGCGGTCCAGCCAGGTGGAGGTGCGCTCCAGCCGGTCCGCGGTGCGGATGCAGAACATCAGGAACCGGTCGATCAGCGGGACCAGTTCGGCGTCGGACAGGTCCTGGGCGAGCAGGTCCGCGTGGCGCGGGGTGGCGCCGCCGTTGCCGCCCACGTACAGGTTCCAGCCGCCGGCGGTGGCGATGATCCCGAAGTCCTTGCCGCGGGCCTCCGCGCACTCCCGGGCGCAGCCGAGACCGCCGACTTCAGCTTGTGCGGGGAGCGCAGGCCCCGGTAGCGCAGCTCCAGGTCGATCGCCATCCGCACCGAGTCCTGTACGCCGTAGCGGCACCAGGTCCGCCCCACGCAGGACTTGACCGTCCGCAGCGATTTCCCGTACGCGTGCCCCGACTCGAAGCCCGCGTCGACCAGCCGGGTCCAGATCAGTGGCAGCTGTTCGACGCGGGCGCCGAACGGGTCTATGCGCTGACCGTCGGTGATCTTGGTGTAGAGGCCGAAGTCCCGGGCCACCTCGCCGATCACGATCAGCTTCTCCGGGGTGATCTCGCCGCCGGGGATGCGCGGCACGATCGAGTACGAGCCGTTGCGCTGGAGGTTGGCGAGGAAGTGGTCGTTGGTGTCCTGGAGGGCCGCCTGCTCGCCGTCCAGTACGTAGCCGCTGGCACCGACGGTCGGGGCCAGCGAGGCGATGACCGAGCCGACCGTCGGCTTGCAGACCTCGCAGCCGTCGCCGCCGCGCGCCGAGTCGCGGCCGTGCGAGTCGAGCAGCTCGGCGTAGGAGGTGATCTCCAGGGCGCGGACGATCTCGTACAGCTCGCCGCGGCAGCGTGTCGTACGCGAAGGTCTCGCCGGAGCGTGCGGTGACCGTGCGCGCCTCCCGGTCCAGGGATTCGGCCGGGTCGCCGAGCCGCAGCTCGAAGCCGTGCCGCTCCATGAAGCCGGGCTCGACGAGCGACAGGTCGTCGGGGGTCCGCCCCGAGAAGTACGAGGTCAGCCGCACCCGGTCATAGGCGGCGCGGGGCTCCTCGCAGAGCACGACGACCCTGGCGGTGCCGGCCGCGGCGGTCAGCCCGCGGTCGGCGAGGGCCTCCAGGAACCGCTGGCCGACCATCCCGTGCCCGACGACCACGATGGTCGGCACGGCCGCGGGGCCGGAGGTGTGGGCGGTCGGGGGAGTGGACACCGGCATCTCGGAAGCCTCCGTCGTTGGTGAGCGGGTGGGGCAGGGGCGACTGGGCCTGGGTGCTCATGAAGGAGGCGGCGCCTCGGCCTGTGTGCTCATGACGCAAGCGTGGCCGGCGGGTGTTACCCGTCCGGTTCCCCCCGGTTTCCCGGGAGGAACCTTGCGCTCAGCACCGGCGCAGGCGGCCTGTGAGGGGCGGCGGCAGCGGCGTGCGCCGGCCGGTGGAAGGGGCCGGTGGCAACGGCCGGTGCGGGCCGGGGAGCCGCGGCAGGCTCAGGATTCGCTCAACTTTTCCGCCGTGGCGGCAAGACGGTTGGACGCGACACGTACCGTTTCCTTAGGGTCGCGATCATGCCTGACATAACCGTGACCACCCTCGTTGTGCTGTGCCTCGCCGCGGGCGCGGCCGGCTGGATCGACGCGGTGGTCGGCGGCGGCGGACTGCTTCTGCTGCCCGCCCTGCTGCTGGGCCTGCCGAACGTCCCCGCCGCGCACATCCTCGGCACCAACAAGGCGGTCGCCATCGTCGGTACGTCCGGCGCGGCCGTCACCTACGCGCGTAAAGCGCCGGTGAAGGTCGGCAGGGCGCTGCGCATCGGCCTCGCGGCACTGGCCGGATCGATGACGGGTGCGTTCTTCGCCGCGGGGATCAGCAGCGAGGTGCTGCGCCCGGTGATCATGGTGGTGCTTCTGGCGGTCGCCGCGTTCGTGATGCTGCGGCCCCGGTTCGGCAGGGCGCCCGAGGACGGCACGGCGCCCCGCGTCACCCGGGCTCGTTCCGTCACCGCGATCGTCCTGGTGGGTGGCGGCATCGGCCTGTACGACGGGTTGTTCGGACCGGGCACCGGCACGTTCCTGGTGCTGGCGCTGACCGCGGTGCTCCACCTCGATCTGGTGACGGCCTCCGCCAACGCGAAGATCGTCAACGTCTGCACCAACGGCGGCGCGCTGGCGATGTTCGCCTACCAGGGCAACGTGATGTGGCAACTGGCCGGTCTGATGGCGGTGTTCAACCTGGCGGGCGGCCTGGTCGGGGCACGGATGGCGCTGAGCAGGGGCAGCGAGTTCGTCCGCGGGGTGCTGCTGGTGGTGGTGTTCTCGCTGGTCGCGAAGCTCGCCTTCGACCAGTGGAACGCGTGAGCGGTGGGGCCCCGGCATCAGGCACGTGGTCTCGGCGCTTTCGGCGCTCTCTGAGCTCTCGGCCTCGGCGTACCTGGTGTCGGCGCACTCGGTCTCGGCGCACTCGGCGTCAGCACACCGGCGTCAGCACACCGGCGTCAGCACACCGGCGTCAGCACACCGGCGTCAGCGCACTCGGCGTCAGCGCACTGAGGTGAGGTGCGCGTACGCCACCACGTTGCCCTCGTAACCCGTCGACTCGGAGAATCCGCCGCCGCAGGTGATCAGTCGCAGCGAGGCGTGTTCCGAGGCCCCGTACACCCGCTTGTCCGGGAAGTCCTTGCTGTCGTAGACCTCGATGGCGTCGACCGAGAAGACGGCGGTGCGCCCGTCCTGCCGGAGCACCTCGACGGTGCTGCCCTTCTTCAGCGCGCCCAGGTTGTAGAAGACGGACGGGCCCCGGCCGTTGTCCACATGGCCGGCGACGATCGCGGTGCCCTTGGCGCCCGGCGGGGTGCCGTCCTTGTACCAGCCGACGATGTCGGTGTTCCCGGACGGCGGCACATCGAGGCTGCCGTCCGCCCCGAGCCCGAGCCGCATCATCGGGGCGTCCACCCGGATGCTGGGGATCCTGATGCGGACGGGGGCCGACGGGCGCAGCGGTTCGGCGACCGGCGAACCCGGCAGCAGTTCCGGTCCGGCGGCGAAGGCCTCGGCGGAGGCCGGGCCCGGCGGGGTCAGACGGGTGTTCGCACCGTTCTGGACCAGCCAGACACCGGCCAGCGCCGCGACGACGAGCAGCCAGCCCTTGGCCTTCTGGGACACGGTCGTCCTCCGGGGTTGCGAAGGTGGATGCGGTCCCGTCCCGGTGGCACTGGGCCACCGGGACGGAAACCAGGCGGTACGGAGAGGTGGAAGTCTCCGTCAGCCGTCGTCCTGCGTGCCGCTCGCCCGGCGACGCAGGAGCCAGGCTCCGCCGACGGCGGTCGCGGCGAGAACGCCGGCGCCCGCCGCGATCTGGGTGGTGTCCGTGCCGACACTGCCGCCGACACCGGCGTTGACGCGCCCCGTGGGGCCGGTGGGTGCGGCCGAGGTGCGGGGGTCGGAGGACGTCTCGAAGCCCGACGAGCTGTTGTCCGCGGAAGTCTCGTCGCGCGCGGAGGTGCCGTCGTCCGGGGAGGCCTTTTCGCGCGCGGTGGTGTCCTCGCGTGGGGTGGTGTTGTTGTCGGGCGAGGTGTTTTCGCGGGCGGTGGTGTTCTCGCGTGGGGTGGTGTTGTTGTCGGGCGAGGTGTTTTCGCGCGCGGTGGTGTCCTCGCGTGGGGTGGCGTTGTTGTCGGGCGAGGTGTTTTCGCGGGCGGTGGTGTTCTCGCGTGGGGTGGCGTTGTTGTCCGGCGAGGTGTTTTCACGGGCGGTGGTGTCCTCGCGCGCGGAGGTGCTGTCGTCCGCGGTGACGTTGTCGCGTGCGGCTGTGTTGTCCTCCGGGGAGGCTTTCTCGCGCGCGGTGTCGTCACGTGGGGCGGTGTTGTTGTCCGGGGCGGCATTGTCACGTGGGGTGGTGCTGCCCGGTTGCTCCGACGGGCTCGGTCGCTCGCCGGAGGATTCGCGACCCGGGGCCGTGCCGGAGTCCGGTATGAGGGCGGAACCGGTGCCCTCGGCCTCGTCGAGACCCGCGGAGGCGGAGGGGCCCGTGGAATCGGAGGGGCCCGCGGAGGCGGAGGGGCCCGTGGGGGAGTCCCCCGCGGAGTCGCCCGGGGCCGTGTCCGTCCGGGCAGCGCCGCTGTTCTTGCCCGCGGGGTCGTCACTTTTTTTGCCCGCGGTGCCGGCGGCCCGCACCTCGATCTCGCCGGTGGCCTTCTTGCCGTTCTCACAGGCCACACCGATGCTGTACGGGCCGGGCCTGACGTTGCCCGGTACCCGGAACGAACCTGCCAGGACCTCCTTGAGGGTGGCCGGTGCCAGCGCGAAGCGGGAGGCGTCCATGGAGCTCGCATCGCCGGTCGCGCCCGTGTCGCCCCCGCAGGCGTCGGTGTTCACGGTGACCGTGGCCCCCGGTACCGCGCTCGCCGGGGTGATCTCCAGCGGGCCCAGTTCGTCCCCGTACGCCGACGGTGCGGCGGCGCTGAGGCCGAGCGCGGCGGCGGCGAGGGCCGCGGCAGCGGTGCCGGTCACGAGGCGAGCAGGACTGCGCATGAGGTTCCTCCGAGCAAGGGGCGCTGTCGGGTGTGTCCTGGGTCCGAGCTAACGGCCGAGCGATCGCCCACGCCTGCTGACACCAAGTCAGCTGTCACCCGACCGGACCGGCGCCGCCTCCTTGCCACGCGGCATGCGTGCAGGTCAGAGCGGTGATGGTGAGGAAGGTGCGGCACCCTTCGGTATTCCGTGCCGATCGGGTGACGGACCCCGAAGGCGATGTGGTGCACGTCACATGCGTGACCTTGTGGTCGAGGGGCACACGCATCACACCCCCCACGGGACGGTGTCCTTCAGCCGCCCCCGGCCGCCGCCCTCACCGGGCCCACCCCCCCTGGACCCGGTGAGGGCGGCTCCTTGTCCGGGGTGCTTCAGGAGGGGAGCGCGCTCATGCCGGAGCGGCGGCGGACCACTCGATGACCGGCGGCCGGACCCGGGCGCAGAGCGGCTGGCCCTTGGCGTCGGAGAGCGGCAGTCGTGCGGTGAGGTGCCCGGAGCGTGCGGCTGCTTCGAGGACGTCCGGCCCGATGTCGGCGAACATCAGCTTGGCCCGCCGGAACATGGAGAAGAGCCCGTTCTCGTCGACCGTGCCCCATGACAGGTAGACGAAGCGCCCGCCGAGCCGGTCCTGTACGTACGGCCCGCTGATCTCGACGCCGTCCGCGGTGGCGGAAGCGGTGGTGGCGGTGAGGGTGGCGGTGCAGTCCAGGGTCCAGGAGGCGGACGGGGCGTCGCCCGGGAGCAGCCCGAAGAGTTCGCCGGGCCGGTCCTTGCGCTGCACGCCCACGTGGATGTTCTCGTAGCCGGCGAAGTCGCCGCCGGGCCGGCAGACGCGGCCGGGGAGGCGTGAGCCCTCGATATGGATCTGCATGCGCGACTGCGGGCCTTCGGCGGGGATCTGCATGTGCCCCATGGTCCCCTCTCGCGGCCCCGACCCCGACCGCCGGTGCGCCGAAGCGTCCCGTCCCCGACCGCCGGTGCGCCGAAGCGTCCCGCCCCGATGCTGCGGTGGGCTGAGGCGCGTCCCGGCCCCTGAGGCGGGCCCCGGACCCCGTCGGTGCCGGGGCGGGAGCCCTCAGATGGTGTCCCAGGGCGCCCTCTCGTAGGCCGCGTCCAGCCGCTTCATCAGTTCCTCGTCCACCGTGAACGCGGCCTCGTCGATCCGCCGTACCGGAGCGATGCCCTGTGAGTTGGTCACGAAGGCCGACCGGTAGCTCCCCAGCCCGTCCAGCCTCACCGGACGATGCCGCGACCGGATCCCCGCGCCGGGAAACTCCTGCTCCAGCAGAGCCATGGTGATGCCGCGCAGCGCGGGAGCCTGCGGCCAGACGACCGAATCGCCGTCCCAGAAACCGATGTTGGTGAACGATCCCTCGGTCACCGAGCCGTCCGGCAGGGTCAGCGCCGCATCGTCGAAGCCCGCGCGGGACGCGAGATGTGCGTAGTACGTCTGGCCGAATTCGCCGGGGCGCTTGAGGTGCGGCAGCGTACGGGCGTACGGGACGGACATCATGCTCTTCGGGTCGGTGGGCATCCTCGCCGGTCCGCGCACCGTGACCATGACGGTCGTCGCGCTGTCGCCCGGCGGCAGGAATCCGTGCACCCGCACCGAGGCGTCCACCACCCCCGCGCTCCCCAGCGCGTGCCGGATCAGTTCGCGCACCCGCTCGCCGGCCAGCGGGAGTTCGAAGAGCGCCCGGTTCGCGCTGTCCAGCCGGTCCAGGTGCAGCCCGAGTCCGCGTACCCGGCCCGCCCTGACCTGCATGGCGGTGAAATGGCCGTAGTTGAAGAAAACGGCTGTCCGCAGATCGTCCTCGGTGGCCGGATGCCCGTCGAACTCGGCGTACGGGAACGGTGCGGCTGCTGGAGTCGTCATGTGATCCACCGTAGGCCGACACGCCGGGAGGAAGGGCTGATCGCCCGGCGCTTGACATCAACCATGGTTGAGGTGTGAGCGTCTTCCCATGGACCTCACCACAGCTGGATCCGCAGCCACCGCCACGGTTTCCACCTCCGCTTCCGCCTCCGCCGACGCACCCTTGAAGGTCGCGGTCATCCTCGCCAGCAACCGCGAGGGCCGCTTCGCGCCCGTCGTCGCCGACTGGTTCCTCGCCCGTACCGACGGCCACCCCGCCGTCGTGACCGACCTGATCGATGTCGCCGGACTCGACCTCCCGACCGTGCACTCGTACCGCCCCGCCCCCGAGGCGCAGGCCGCACTGGCCGCGGTGGCGAGCCGGTTGGCGGCCGCCGACGCCTTCGTCGTCATCACCCCCGAGTACAACCACTCCTACCCGGCCCCGCTGAAGAACCTCATCGACTGGCACCACGTCGAATGGCAGGCGAAACCCGTCGCCTTCGTCTCCTACGGCGGGGTCTCCGGCGGGCTGCGCGCGGTCGAGCACCTGCGGCAGGTCTTCGCCGAACTGCACGCCGTCTCGATCCGCGACACCGTCTCCTTCCACAACGCCGGCGCGCAGTTCGACGACGAGGGCAGACACCGTGACCCGGCCGGTCCCGACGCCGCCGCGAAGACGGTGATCGACCTGCTGGTGTGGTGGGGCCGGGCGCTGCGGGACGCGAAGAAGGTGCGGCCGTACGGCGGATGACCGGGCGGCAGAGGGCCCCGCGACCGACAATCGGGGGAGGACCGCTGCCGAATCCGAGGAGACCGAAGGTGACGTCGACCGCATGGCTGACCGTTCTGACCACAACGGACAGCGAGGAGAAGGCCCGGCTGCTGGCGCAGGGCGTGGTGGAGGCGCGGCTCGCCGCCTGCGTACAGATCTCCGCGCCCGTCACCTCGGTCTACCGGTGGCAGAACGCCATCGAGACCACCCAGGAGTGGCAGCTGCTCCTCAAGACGACGGCCGAGCGGTACGACGAACTGGAGGCCCATCTCCAGGAAGCGCACGACTACGACGCCCCGGAGATCATCGCGATGCCGGTGGTACGGGGCAGCGCCCGCTACCTCGGCTGGGTGTCGGCGGAGACCGCACCGGTCACCTCGGGAGGGAGCTGAGGGCCCCCGCACCCGAGGTGACCGGCGCGCTCACCCGGCGTCCGCCGCGAGGGCCGTTCCCACGCCCGGCTCCCGGGGGCCCAGGAAGCGCGGGTCGGGCTTGAACAGCACCTCGAGGGCCGCCTTCCCCGCCGCGAAGACCTCCCGTGTCCCGCCGTAGTACCAGGTCGCATCGTGTACGGCGTCGACCCCGACGCCGTACGCGTCGATCCCCGCCGCCCGGCACAGCGCGATCGCCCGCCGGACATGGAAGCCCTGGGTCACCAGCACGGCCCGATCCACCCCGAAGATCTTCTTGGCCCGGACGCACGAGTCCCAGGTGTCGAAGCCGGCGAAGTCGCTGACGATCCTGCTGTCCGGCACCCCGTGCCCGACCAGGAACTTGCGCATCGCGTCCGGTTCGTCGTAGTCCACCCGGCTGTTGTCACCGGTCACCAGCACGACCCTCACCTTCTTGTCCCGGTACAGCTCGGCCGCGGCCCGCAGCCGGTTCGCGAGATACGGGGACGGCTTCCCGTTCCACAGCCCTGCCCCGAACACCACGGCGACCTGACGCGCGGGCACGTCCGCCGTCGTCCTGACCCGGGCGTCGGCGACCGAGTGCATCCAGGTGGCGGGTGCCAGGCCCAGCACACAGGCGACCATCACCGCCTGCACGGCCCGGCGCCGCCCCCGTCGGGTCCGTGGCAGCCGGGGCCGCAGCCGGCCGGCCGCTCTCCGCAGCCGGCCCCGCCCCGCCCCTGCTCCCTGTCGGTTCAGCCGCATGAGCGCCCTCGTTCCTGTCTGTCCTGTGCCGTGCGGAAGTGTCCCTCTATGCCTTGACGACAGGACGGCTCAAAGGGTTCGCCCGACTCGACGACAGGACGGCCCAAAGGGTTCTTCTGCCTTCACGTCTCCTGCCTTCACGTCTCCTGCCTTGACGACGGGACGGCTCAAAAGGGTTCTCCGCGGACGGCCGTCGGTAGCATCGGCCGATGTCGCTCCCACGGCTGATCGCCTCAGATCTCGACGGCACCCTGCTGCGCAACGACGGCACGCTCTCGCCCCGCACACTGCGTGCCCTGCGCGCGGCCGAGGGCGCCGGGGCGGAGATCGTCATCGTCACCGCCCGCCCGCCCAGGTTCGTCGACCGGCTCGCGGAGGCCACCGGCCTCGTCGGCACGGCGGTGTGCGGCAACGGCGCCCTCGTCTACGACATCGCCACGCGCACCGTCGTCTCCTCCCGCACCCTGCCCCTGACCACCGCCCGGCGGGTGGCCACCGCACTCGCCGCCGCGGTGCCCGAGGTGGGCTTCGCCCTGGAGACCGGCAACCAGGTGCTGTACGAACCGGCCTACCGGCTGCGCCTCTGCGAGGACATCGACGCCGAACTCCCCGTACCGTCCCTCGCCGACCTCTGGCTGACCGATGCCCCCGTCACCAAGCTGCTCGCCTGGTCGGAGCGGCTCGACGCGGACACCTTGCTGGCCGCGGCCCGGCATGGCGCGGGCGACGAGGTGCAGCTCACCCACTCGGGCGGGCGCGGACTGCTGGAGATCAGCGCGCCGGGCGTCACCAAGGCCGGCACCCTGTCGATGCTGTGCGCCGGGCGGGGCATCGCCGCCGCCGAGGTCATCGCCTTCGGCGACATGCCCAACGACCTCACGGTCCTCAGCTGGGCCGGCACCGGCTACGCCATGGCCAACGCCCATCCGGCCGTGCTGGCCGCCGTACCGGTGCACACCGTCAGCAACGAGGAGGACGGCGTCGCCCACGTCATCGAACGCCTGCTCGCCGGGTCCGACCGGCCAGGGTCCGACCGGCCAGGGTCCGACCGGCCAGGGTCCGACCGGCCAGGGTCCGACCGGCCCGGGTCCGACCGGCCCGGGTCCGACCGGCCCGGGACCGACCGGCCCGGGTCCGACCGGCCAGGGGCCGACGGCGTCTGACAGCGCCCCCGGCCGTGCCGTGAGGCCGCGGTAGACACCCGTGACCGGCCCGCAACGACGCGGCAACCTGCGCCCGGCACCATCGGTTCATGACGGAGCCGGCACCGGAACACCCTCAGGAGTCCCCGCCCCTCGACAGCACGGCGCAACTGCTGACCCGTATCACCGCACAGCTCGGCACCCAGCTCAGCCTCGTCTCCCTGAACGGAACCCGACGGCCCATGCACCGCACCCGGTCCCGGCCCGCACAGGGCGACATGAGCCCCCTGGCCCAGCCGCCACCGCACTGGCCCCCGCCCCCGCCCTGGTCGCCGTCGCACACGGCAGCCGGGACCCGCAGGCGCTGCGCACGGTGACGGAGCTGCTCGACCGGGTGCGGGAGCTGCGGCCGGGGCTCGACGTCCGGCTCGGGCACATCGAGCTGAACGCACCCCTCCTGCCGGAGCCCCTGGACACCCTGGGCGACGGCGAGGCGGTCCTGGTGCCGCTGCTGCTGGGCCGCGGCCACCACGTCAAGCAGGACATCCCGGAGGCCGTCGCCGGTGCCCCCGCCCTGCGCACCAGGACCGCCGCACCGCTCGGACCGCACCCGTTGCTGGTCGAGGCGCTCCGCGGCCGGCTCGCCGAGGCCGGCTGGCAGCCCTCGGACGACGGGAACCGCAACAGCGCCGTGGTCCTCGCCGCCGCCGGTTCGCGCGACCCCGAATCGGCCGCCGACACCCGTCGCACCGCGCAGCTGCTCGGCGAACGGCTCGGCGGGGTGCCCGTACTGCGCCTGAGCCCCCAATGTCGGCCCGGCCGATTAATGTCGAGCCCATGGACGGCACGCACGGCACGCACGGCACGCAGGAATCAGACACGGCACCTTACGGCGCCGCCGACGCCGAGCGCTGGGACACCGAACCGGACAAACGGCCCGGCCGCACCGCCTTCCAGCGCGACCGAGCCCGGGTGCTCCACTCCGCCGCGCTGCGCCGGCTCGCCGGGAAGACCCAGGTGGTCACCCCCGGCACCCGCAGCTACGCCTGGGACGCCAGCCCCCGGACCCGGCTCACCCACTCACTGGAATGCGCCCAGGTCGGCCGCGAGCTCGGCGCCGCACTCGGCTGCGACCCCGACCTGGTCGAGACGGCCTGCCTCTCCCACGACATGGGCCACCCGCCCTTCGGCCACAACGGCGAGCAGGCGCTCAACGACTTCGCCTCCGACTGCGGCGGATTCGAGGGGAACGCCCAGTCGCTGCGCCTGCTCACCCGGCTCGAACCGAAGCGGTTCGTGCCCGACACCCGTACCGGTGAGCTGGTCAGCGTCGGGCTCAACCTGACCCGCGCCGCGCTCGACGCCGCCACCAAGTACCCCTGGCCCCGCGGCGCACACCCCACCGACCCCGGCTCGCCGAAGTTCGGGGTCTACGAGGACGACCTGCCGGTCTTCGACTGGTTCCGCAAGGGCGCCCCGCAGGACCGCAAGTGCTTCGAGGCCCAGGTGATGGACTGGTCCGACGACGTGGCGTACTCGGTCCACGACTTCGAGGACGGGCTGCACGCCGGCCACATCGACCCCAACTGCCTGGACGCCGAGCCGGAGCGGCAGGAGATCTGGCAGGTCGCCGTCGGACGGTACGTCCCGGCGGACACCGACCCGCAGGAGCTCTCCGACGCGCTGGACCGGCTCATCGGCCAGGACTGGTGGCCGCACGGCTACGACGGCTCGGCCGTCGCCCAGGCCCGGCTGAAGGACGCCACGAGCCAGCTGATCGGCCGGTTCTGCCTCGCCGCCGAGAGCGGCACCCGCCGGGCGTACGGCACCGGCCGGCTCGGCAGGTACGGCGCCGAGCTCGTCGTACCCCGCGAGGCGCGCAACGAGTGCGCGGTGCTCAAGGCGATCGCCGACCGCTACGTCATGCAGCGCGCCGAACAGGAGGCCATCCGCGCCGAACAGCGGATCGTCATCGCCGAACTGGCCGCGGCGCTGACCGCCCGCGCGCCGGAGGGACTGGAGCCGCAGCTGCGGGCGCTGTACGAGGCCGCCCCCGACGACCGGTCCCGCAAGCGCGTCCTGGTCGACCAGATCGCCGCCCTGACCGACGCGTCGGCCCGCACCCTGCACCACTCGCTCACCGCCCGCCGCCGATGACCAGGCACCGGAGCACTCCCGCACCGTCGCGGCGCCGGCGAAGACCGTCCCGGCCCGCGCCGGTGAGCACCCCGTGTTCGTCCCGCCCAGGGCCTGTCCCGGAGCCATGGGGCGCGGCGGCGCCGGCCGGCAAAGTGACAGGTGGTGTGCTGGGCGCGCGTACCGCGTGGCGCCGGGCCCCGACCTCGCACCTGCCACCCTGTTCCCCGTGGTGCGGCACCGGTTTGCGGACCGGCCCATGACCACTGGGTGTGACCTGATCGGGCCACACCCTCTTTCGCCATCACGCTGCGTGCGGGACGCTCGCAGTTGGCGCCGCGCAGCAAGCACCGAGGAGGCATCAAGTGGTCGACGCACATCGGACGTTCGTCATTGTCGGCGGAGGACTGGCCGGAGCGAAGGCGGCGGAGACGCTCCGCTCGGCGGGTTTCAGCGGCCGCGTCATCCTGATCGGCGATGAGCGCGACCATCCGTACGAACGCCCGCCGCTCTCCAAGGGCTACCTGTCCGGGAAGGAGGAACGCGACAGCGTCTTCGTCCACGAGACGGCCTGGTACGCGGGGGCCGACATCGAGCTCCACCTCGGCCAGCCCGTCACCGTACTGAACCGCGACGACCGCTCCGTGGAGCTCGGCGACGGCACCGTCATCCACTACGACAAGCTGCTCCTGGCCACCGGCGCCGAGCCGCGCCGCCTCGACATCGCCGGCACCGACCTGGCCGGAGTCCACCATCTGCGCCGCCTCGCCCACTCCGACCGGCTGCGCAACGTACTGGCCGCGCTCGGCCGCGACAACGGCCATCTGGTGATCGCCGGAGCCGGCTGGATCGGCCTGGAGGTCGCGGCCGCGGCCCGCGGATACGGCGCCGAGGTCACCGTCGTCGAACCGGAGCCGACCCCGCTGCACCGTGTCATCGGCCCCGAGCTCGGCCAGCTCTTCACCGATCTGCACAGCGACCACGGCGTCCGCTTCCACTTCGGCCGCCGGCTCACCGAGATCGTCGGCCAGGACGGCATGGTCCTCGCCGTCCGCACCGACGACGGCGAGGAGCACCCCGCCCACGACGTCCTCGCCGCGATCGGGGCCGCCCCGCGATCCGCGCTCGCCGAGGCCGCCGGCCTCGACATCGCCCCCCGCGCCCAGGGCGGCGGCATCGCCGTCGACGCCTCCCTGCGCACCAGCGACCCGCACATCTACGCCGCCGGTGACGTCGCCAACGTGGCCCACCCGCGGCTCGGCACCCGGCTGCGGGTCGAGCACTGGGCCAACGCGCTGAACGGCGGCCCCGCGGCGGCCCGCGCCATGCTCGGCCAGGACGTCTCCTACGACCGGGTGCCGTACTTCTTCTCCGACCAGTACGACCTCGGCCTGGAGTACTCGGGCTGGGCGCCGCCCGGCAGCTACGACCAGGTCGTGATCCGCGGTGACGCGGGCAAGCGCGAGTTCATCGCCTTCTGGCTGAAGGACGGCAAGGTGCTCGCCGGTATGAACGTGAACGTGTGGGACGTCACCGACACCGTGCAGGAGCTGATCAAGGCCGGTCAGCCGGTCGACCCGGACGCGCTGGCCGATCCGACGGTGCCGCTGGAGTCACTGATCTGAGCGATCCGGGCCGTCCCCGTGCCGGAGCCCGGCGGGCCCCGGCACGGACGCACCCGGGCACCGCGGGCGGCCCGCATCACACCCCGCCCGCACCACCACTGTCACCGCCCACCCGTAGACTTCACTCGTGGCAGGCAGGATCAATGACGACGACGTGAAGGCGGTCCGGGACGCGGTCCCGATCGACGCCGTCGTTTCCGAGTACCTCCAGCTGCGCAACGCGGGCGGTGGAAACCTCAAGGGCCTGTGCCCCTTCCACGACGAGAAGTCCCCCTCCTTCCAGGTCAGTCCGAGCAAGGGTCTCTTCCACTGCTTCGGCTGCCAGGAGGGCGGCGACACGATCGCCTTCGTGATGAAGATCGATCACCTCCAGTTCTCCGAGGTGGTCGAGCGGCTCGCCGCCAAGGCCGGCATCACCCTGCGCTACGAGGAGGGCGGGTACAACCCCTCCCACCAGCGCGGTGAGCGGATCCGGCTGGTCGAGGCACACAAGGCGGCCGCCCAGTTCTACGTGGAGCAGCTTGACGGCCCCGAGGCGGAGATCGGCCGCAAGTTCCTCGCCGAGCGCGGCTTCGACCAGGCCGCCGCCGCCCACTTCGGCGTCGGCTACAGCCCCGCCGGCTGGGACCACCTCACCCGCTATCTGCGCGGCAAGGGCTTCAGCGACAAGGAGCTGATCGCCTCCGGCATCTCCCAGGACGGCAGGCGCGGCCCCATCGACCGCTTCCGCGGCCGGCTGATGTGGCCGATCAGCGACACCGCGGGTGACATCGTCGGCTTCGGCGCCCGCAAACTGCGCGACGACGACAACGGCCCGAAGTACCTCAACACCCCCGAGACCGCGATCTACAAGAAGTCCCAGGTGCTGTACGGCATCGACCTGGCCAAGAAGGACATCGCGAAGGCCAGCCGGGCCGTCGTCGTCGAGGGCTACACCGACGTGATGGCCTGCCACCTCGCCGGGATCACCACCGCCATCGCCACCTGCGGCACGGCGTTCGGCGGCGACCACATCAAGATCCTCCGCCGGCTCCTGATGGACAACGGCAGCGCCCGGGTGATCTTCACCTTCGACGGTGACGCAGCCGGCCAGAAGGCCGCCCTGCGCGCCTTCGAGGACGACCAGAAATTCGCCGCCGAGACCTACATCGCGATCGCCCCGGACAATATGGACCCGTGCGATCTGCGGCTGGCCAAGGGCGACGAGGCCGTCCGCGACCTGGTCGAACCCCGCACCCCGCTCTTCGAGTTCGCACTCCGCCAGATCGTCGGCCGGTACGACCTGGAGACCCCGGCGGGCCGCGCCGCCGCGCTCGACGAGGCAGCCCCCGTCGTCGCCAAGATCAAGACGGGCAGCGTGCAGCGCGAGGTCGCCGTCCAGCTGGCCGGCTTCGTCGGCATCCTGGACCAGGAGTACGTCGTGCACCGGGTCAACCAGCTCGCCCAGTGGGCCCGCGGCCGGGGCGACCAGCGAGGACCCGCGCGGTCCTCCTCCCGAGCCGACGCGCAGCGCCGGCAGATCCAGGCCCCCACCGGCCCCTCCGGCCCCGCGCTCAACCTCCGCAGCCCGGCCCACCGCACCGAGCGCGAGCTGCTCAAGCTCGCCCTGCAGCGGCCCGCCCTGGTCTCCCCGGCCTTCGACGCCTACGGAATGGACGAGTTCACCGCCCCGCCGTACGCGGCGGTCCGCCAGTGCATCGCGGAGGTCGGCGGCGCGGAACTGGGTGTCGCCGAGACCCGCGAATACCTCGTCCAGGTGCTCGACGCGACCCCCAACGAAACGGTGCGCAAGCTCGTCACCGAGCTGGCGGTCGAGGTCTTCCACGGCAAGTCCATCGACGAGGCGTACGCGGGCGAGCACCTGGTCAAGGTCCGGCTGCGGGCCGTCGACCGCCGGATCAACGATGTCCAGGGCAGCCTCGCCCGGCTCGGCAGCAATGTCGCACCGGAACACCTGGCCGCCGCGCAGAACGAGGTCTGGGTCCTCCAGCAGTACGCCCAGTCCCTGCGCAACAGCGGAGCCGACGCGCTCTGACCGGCCGCCGGGCCACCGGGTAGCCGCCCGGTCACGCGACGGACTCAGAAAGTGCCCGCACGCCCCTCGTGGCGGCTGTGTGTCGTACCCCACACTGGGTGGCGGTGCCTGAGTCATCGGAGCGCGACCGGCCCACCGAACGGTGGTCCTCCATCCCGCGGTCCGGCAGCGATCACCTGGAGGTCGCCCCCGTGCAGACCCGGACCGTGACCGAAACCGAGCGTGTCTCGGCAATCCCCGCGCAGCACCGGGCCGTACGTCATCCGGAGGCCGCGGCGGACCCCCCGCCACCCGTGCCCGAACGGCCGCACCCACCCCAGGCGCCACCGGACCCACAGGACGTACCCGACCCACCCGAGGCGGTCATGGAGGAGTCGGCAGAGCTCCCGGACCCCCCGGAGCAGCGCGGCCGGCCGGACCCGGGCGGGCCGTCGTCCGACCTGTTCCGGCAGTATCTGCGGGAGATCGGCCGCATCCCGCTGCTCACCGCCGCCGACGAGGTGGAGCTCGCCCGCTGCGTCGAGGCCGGCCTGTTCGCCGAGGAGCGCCTCGCCCGCACCCCGGACCCCGACACCCGGCTGGCCGTCGATCTGGACCGGCTGGTGGTCATGGGCCGGACGGCCAAACGCCGCCTCATCGAGGCCAATCTGCGCCTGGTCGTCTCCGTGGCCAAACGCTATATCGGCCGCGGACTGACCATGCTCGACCTGGTCCAGGAGGGAAACCTCGGGCTGATCCGGGCGGTCGAGAAGTTCGACTACGCCCGCGGCTACAAGTTCTCCACGTACGCGACCTGGTGGATCCGGCAGGCCATGTCCCGCGCGCTGGCCGACCAGGCGCGGACCATCCGGGTCCCGGTCCATGTCGTCGAACTGATCAACCGTGTCGTGCGCGTCCAGCGCCGGATGCTCCAGGAGCGCGGCTACGAGCCGACGCCCGAGGAGGTCGCCGCCCAGCTCGACCTCACCCCGGAGCGGGTCGGCGAGGTGCTGCGCCTCGCCCAGGAACCGGTGTCCCTGCACGCCCCGGTCGGCGAGGAGGACGACGTGTCGCTCGGCGACCTGATCGAGGACGGCGACGCCGCGTCCCCGGTCGAGTCCGCCGCCTTCCTGCTGCTGCGCGAACACCTGGAAGCGGTGCTCTCCACGCTCAACGAGCGCGAGCGGAAGGTGGTCCAGCTGCGGTACGGGCTGGCCGACGGGCGGCCCCGCACGCTTGAGGAGATAGGCCGGATCTTCGGCGTGACCCGGGAACGCATCCGCCAGATCGAGTCCAAGACCCTCAACAAGCTGCGGGACCACGCCTTCGCCGACCAGCTCCGCGGCTACCTCGACTGAGCACGCGTACCCGCGCACATCCGCCCGGGGCAGCCGCGGAACGGCGCCGACCGGTGATCGCCTAGTCGACCTCGGCGACCGCCTGCGCGAACTGGGCCGCGTACAGCCCGGCGTACGAGCCCTGTGCCTGCAGCAGCTCGTCGTGCGTGCCCTGTTCGACGATCGAGCCGTTCTCCATCACCAGGATGACGTCGGCGTCCCGGATGGTGGAGAGCCGGTGCGCGATCACGAAGCTCGTACGACCGTGCGCCAGGCGCGCCATCGCCTTCTGGATCAGCACC
The DNA here is from genome assembly GCF_007829885.1 of Streptomyces brevispora. Classification (NCBI taxonomy): domain Bacteria; kingdom Bacillati; phylum Actinomycetota; class Actinomycetes; order Kitasatosporales; family Streptomycetaceae; genus Streptomyces; species Streptomyces brevispora. The sequence continues at coordinate 1,490,223 of NZ_VIWW01000001.1, read as the reverse complement.
TCGGTACGGGTGTCGACCGAGCTGGTCGCCTCGTCGAGGACCAGTATCACCGGGTCGGACAGGAACGCCCGCGCGATGGTGATCAGCTGCTTCTCACCCGCGCTGACGCCGGTGCCCTCGTCGTCGATCACCGTGTCGTAGCCGTCCGGCAGGGTGCGGATGAAGCGGTCGGCGTGGGCCGCCCGCGCCGCCTCCTCGATCTCCTCCCGGCTGACCTCGCCCGATGCCCCGTACGCGATGTTCTCCGCGATGGTCCCGCCGAACAGCCAGGTGTCCTGGAGGACCATGCCGATCCCCGACCGCAGATCGGCGCGCGACATCGTCGCGACATCGACCCCGTCGAGGGCGATCCGGCCGCCCGTCACCTCGTAGAACCGCATCAGCAGATTGACCAGCGTCGTCTTGCCCGCGCCGGTCGGGCCGACGATCGCGACCGTGTGACCCGGTTCGACGTTCAGCGACAGGTCCTCGATGAGCGGCTTCTCCGGGTCGTAGCGGAACGACACGTTCTCCAGCGAGACGTTGCCGCGCAGCTCCTCCGGGTGCGCGCCCTTGCCGGGTGCGGGACCGGCGTCCTGCTCCTCGGCGTCCAGCAGCTCGAAGATACGCTCGGCCGACGCCACCCCGGACTGCACCAGGTTCGCCATCGAGGCGACCTGGGTCAGCGGCATGGAGAACTGCCGCGAGTACTGGATGAAGGCCTGCACATCACCGATCGACAGTGAGCCGGAAGCGACCCGCAGGCCACCGATCACGGCGATCAGCACATAGTTGAGGTTCGACACGAACATCATCAGCGGCTGCATGATCCCGCTGTTGAACTGCGCCTTGAACCCGGCCTCGTACAGTGCGTCGTTCTGCTCGGCGAAGTCCCGCGCGGACTCCTCCTGCCGGCCGAAGACCTTCACCAGGGTGTGCCCGGTGTACATCTCCTCGATGTGGGCGTTGAGCGTGCCCGTCACCTTCCACTGCTGGACGAACTGCGGCTGCGAACGCTTGCCCACCTTGGTCGCCACGACCACCGACAGCGGCACCGTCGCCAGTGCGACGACCGCCAGCAGCGGCGAGATCCAGAACATCATGATCAGCACGCCGACGATGGTCAGCAACGAGTTGATGAGCTGGCCCATCGTCTGCTGCATCGTCTGCGAGATGTTGTCTATGTCGTTCGTCGCCCGGCTCAGCACCTCGCCGCGCTTTTGCCGGTCGAAGTACGACAGCGGCAGCCGCGACAGCTTCGTCTGGATGTCCTCGCGCATCTGGAACACGACCCGGTTGATCACCCGGATCGACAGCCGCGTCGACACCAGCATCAGCAGCCCGGCACCGACGTACGTGATCAGCGCCGCCAGCAGCACATGGCCGATCGCGTCGAAGTCCATGCCCTTGCCCGGGGTGAAGTCCACCTTGGAGAGCATGTCGGCCAGGCCGCTGTTGGACTTGTGCAGGCCCTCGATGGCCTGCTCCTTGGTCGTCCCCGCCTGCATCTGCCGGCCGACGACCCCGGCGAACACCAGGTCGGTGGCCTTGCCGAGGATCTTCGGCCCGACCACCGAGAGCGCCACGCTCAGCGCCCCGGCCACCAGCATCACGTACAGCGTCGTCTTCTCCGAGGCGAAGCGCTTCAGCAGCCGCTTCGTGGACCCCTTGAAGTCCATGGACCGCTCGGTCGGCGCCCCGCCCGCCATCATGCGTCCGCCAGGCCCTGCCATTACGCGGCCTCCGCTTCCGTCAGCTGGGAGAGCACGATCTCCCGGTATGTTTCATTGCCGTCCATCAGCTCGTGATGACTGCCGGTGCCGACGACCCGGCCCTCGTCCATCACCAGGATCCGGTCGGCGTCACGGATGGTGGACACCCGCTGCGCGACGATCACCACGGTCGCGGTGGCGGTCTCCCGCAGCAGTGCCGCGCGCAGCGCGGCGTCCGTGGCGTAGTCCAGTGCGGAGAACGAGTCGTCGAAGAGGTAGATCTCCGGCTGCTGAACCAGCGTCCGGGCGATCGACAGCCGCTGCCTCTGCCCGCCGGAGACATTGGTGCCGCCCTGCGCGATCGGCGCGTCGAGACCGTGCTCCAGACCCTCGACGAACTCCTTGGCCTGTGCGACCTCCAGCGCGTGCCACAGCTCCTCGTCGGTCGCGTCCGGGTTTCCGTACCGCAGATTGCTCGCGACCGTTCCGGAGAACAGATACGGCTTCTGCGGGACCAGGCTCACGGTCCTCGCCAGCAGCGCCGGATCCAGCGTCCGCACGTCCGTCCCGTCGACCAGCACCTGGCCGTCCGTCACATCGAACAGCCGGGGTACGAGACCGAGCAGCGTCGACTTGCCGCTGCCCGTCGACCCGATGATCGCGGTCGTCTCGCCGGGCCGGGCCACCAGATCCACCGACCGCAGCACCGACGCCTCGGCGCCGGGGTAGCGGAAGTTCGCACCCCGGACCTCCAGGTGCCCGTGGGCGCGCAGTTCGGTCACCGGGTCCACCGGCGGCACCACGCTGGAATCGGTCTCCAGGACCTCCTGGATGCGCTCCGCACAGACCTCGGCGCGCGGCACCATCATGAACATGAAGGTGGCCATCATCACCGACATGACGATCTGCATCAGATAGGAGAGGAACGCGGTCAGCGCCCCGATCTGCATCCCGCCGCTGTCGATCCGGTGCGCACCGAACCAGACGACGGCGATCGACGACACGTTCACGACCGTCATCACGGTCGGGAACATCAGTGCCATCAGCCGGCCGGTGGACAGTGCCACGTCCGTCAGCTCGGTGTTGGCGCCGCGGAAACGCTTCTCCTCGTACTCGTCGCGGACGAAGGCGCGGATGACCCGGTTGCCGGTGATCTGCTCGCGCAGCACCCGGTTCACCGTGTCGAGCCGCTCCTGCATCAGACGGAACAGCGGACGCATCCGCTTCACGATCAGGCTCACCGCGATCCCGAGGACCGGCACCACGGCGAGGAGCACCGCGGACAGCGGGACGTCCTGGCCGAGCGCCATGATGATGCCGCCGACACACATGATCGGCGCCGAGACCATCAGCGTGAACGTCATCAGGACCAGCATCTGGACCTGCTGGACGTCATTGGTCGTACGGGTGATCAGTGAAGGGGCGCCGAACCGGCCGAGCTCACGCGCGGAGAACGACTGGACCCGGTCGAAGACCGACGCCCGGACGTCGCGGCCGAGCGCGGACGCGGTGCGCGCACCGATGTAGACGGCCCCGATGTTGCAGACCACCTGGGCGATGCTGACGACGATCATGGCGCCGCCGTACTGAAGGATGTAACCCGTGTCCCCCTTGACGACACCGTTGTCGATGATGTCGGCGTTCAGGGTGGGCAGATAGAGGGCGGCGGAGGTCTGCAGCAGCTGGAAGACCACCAGCAGCGCGATCGGTTTCTTGTACGGACCGAGATAGGCCCGCAGGATTTTTATGAGCACGCGTGTCTCTCGGAGTCGGCATGGGTCGGGGGTCGACTCATCTTCGGGCACCGCCCGCCGGGACCGCGAACGTATTTATTCAAGTCCAGGTCAAAAAACAGACCGAGTCCATAATTCTTCCGCCGAACCCCACTTCGGGGCCCGGTCGTGTCACTGAACGTAGTCGTCTCGGTGTGCAGCGTTGAAGTCCTGGGTCGTCAACGCGCGGCATCGAGGCCTGCCCGGCGGCTGAGCACGAGGCGTCGGACGCCGACGCCTCAACGCGTGGCGTCGAACGCCCCGGGGTGGATCTGCTCCCGCGTCGCCACGTACTGCTGGCGAACCGCCTGGCCGACCGACAGCTCCTCGCCGGGATCCAGCACCTGCGCCGCGGCGTCCTGCCAGGCCGGGGGAGTGCGCGGATCGAGGTTCCCCTGCGAGACCCCCAGCGCCCAGGCCGCCTGCCGGGCCGCACCCAGCGCCGCGTACTGGGCCGGCTCCGGCACGACCACCTCGGTCCCCAGCAACGTCGGCGCGAACGCCTGCACGGCCGGCAACTCGGCGGCGGCACCCAGCAGGAACACCCGCCGCACCTCGACCCCGCGGCCGCGCAGTACGTCGAGCGCGTCGGCCAGTGAGCAGAGCATGCCCTCGAAGGCGGCCCGCGCGAGGTGTTCCGGCTTCATCGACTCGCGCCGCAGCCCGCTCAACGTCCCTGCGGTGTGCGGCAGACGCGGGGTCCGCTCACCCTCCAGATACGGCAGGAGCACCAGGCCCGAGGCGCCCGGAGTCGACTTCAGCGCCAGCGTCGACAGCTCCTCCAGTCCCTCCAGGTCCAGCATCTCGGCGGTGCCACGCAGTGCCCGTACCGCGTTCGACGTGTGGACCACCGGCAGATGCATCCCGGTGGCGTCGGCGAACGAGGTGATCATCCCGGACGGATCGGCCAGCGCCTCGTGGTGCACCGCCATCACCGAGCCCGAGGCTCCCAGCGACACCACCGCGTCACCGACCCCGACCCCGAGCCCGAAGGCCGCCGCCATCGTCTCGCCGGTACCCGCCGAGATCAGCAGCCCCTCGGGCGTCGTCCCGGCCGTGTCACAGGGCCCGAGTACCTCGGGCAGCGCCGCCTGGTGCCCCAGCGCGAGCTCCACCAGCTCCGGCCGGTAGGACTCGCTGCCCGCCGACCAGTAACCGGTCCCGGACGCGGCACCCCGGTCGGTGGTCCGCCGGGCCGGGCGGCCCAGCAACTGCCACACCAGCCAGTCGTGCGGCTGGAGCACGGCGGCGACCCGCTGCGCCATCTCCGGCTCGGTCCGCGCCAGCCAGCGCAGCTTCGACACCGGCTGCGCGGCCTGTGGCACCGCCCCGACCGCCTCGGCCCAGGCCTGCCGCCCGCCCAGCCCGTCGATCAGATCGGCCGCGGCGACCTGCGCCCGCTTGTCGTTGCCCAGCAGTGCCGGACGTACGAGATTGCCCTGGCGGTCCAGCGGCACCAGCCCGTGCTGCTGCGCGGACACCCCGATGGCCTGCACACCTTCGAGCAGCCCGCCGGTGGCCGCCTCACCGAGTGAGAGCAGCCACACCTGCGGATCGACCTCGGTGGCCTTCGCCTCCACGGGATGTGCGGCGTACCCCTGGCGCAGTACGGCACCCGTGTCCGCATCGCAGACCACGATGTGCGTGAAGGCGGAAGAACTGTCCAAGCCGGCGACTATGCCCATACACAGATTCTGCCGTACCGCCGGAGGTTCCTGCACCGGCGGCACGGCAGACGCGACGACGAGCCCTCAGGTGTTGGTCGTTCCCCAGTCGTCCTCACCCCTCGAACCGCGCCCACGCATCGAACGCACCCGGTCCGCAACCGAGTCCGGCACCTTCTCGCCGACCTTGTCGCCCACCGCGTGGTACGCCTTGCCGGCGAAATCGCGGCCGCTCTGGGCCGCCGACTCGCAGGTGTTGCGCACGGCCGGGTTCTGGGCGAACTGGCGTGCGGACTTCTTCAGCTGCTCGTAACGCTCGCGCCCGGCCCGCGTGCCGAGCACGTAACCGAGGGCCATTCCGGCGATGAACGTGAGCCGGTACCGCATGGCTGCCACCCTTCCTTCGCTCCGTGCGACGTGTGTTGCTCGCCTACCCGCAGGCACCGGAGATCACCCCGGCCGATACCGATTGGCAAAGCACCCCCCTGCTTGCGCTAATGTATGTGTCGCAGCGAACGTCCGCCGCCCGGCAGCCGCCAGGCAGGTACGTTCGAGGCGACGCAGCAATCCCCTGTAGCTCAATTGGCAGAGCAGCCGGCTGTTAACCGGCAGGTTACTGGTTCGAGTCCAGTCGGGGGAGCGCGATCCCCTGTAGCTCAATTGGCAGAGCATTCGGCTGTTAACCGGAGGGTTACTGGTTCGAGTCCAGTCGGGGGAGCAGAACGGAAGAGGGCCCCGAGGGGTCCTTTTTCGTGTGCCCGGAACCGGTCCACCTGAGGTCCGCCACCGTGGTGCACGCGGGGCGGGGGTGACTCTTTCGCGCTAACTTCGCGTCGCCCGGAACCGGGCACGGAGCAGCGCAGTCTTCATGGTCACGAGTACCCGGGCATCCGGAGCGAGAGATCGTATGACCGGCTATGCTGCGGCAGACGGGGCGCACACATGTACGCGCCACGCCGAAAAGGGGCGGTAGCTCAGCCGGTTAGAGCAGCGGACTCATAATCCGTCGGCCGTGGGTTCGAGTCCCACCCGCCCCACCTAGCGTCCCTAGTCAGAATCGTTCTGACCTGGGGAAACGCGTTTTCTGGGGTCATTCTGCGTTAGGTGTTCGCCTCACGGAGGTGTGGCGGACGTGGGTTTTCACGCGTCGAGGGCGTTTCCTGCACGGCTGTGACCTGGTCTTTTCTGTTCTCGCGGTCGTGGGAGGGTTAACAGCGGTCCCACGGCCGCCCGGGAAGGCGGGTTGACGCCCGAGGTGTCGGCCTATATCGCGGCAGCTGCGGAGCATCACGGCGCCATGGACCGGCTTTGGGGGCTGACGGACCACTTGGAGGCGGAGTGCGGCCGGGTATCGGCCGCGGAGGAGTAGCGGTGGTGGAGCGCGCAACGATGACTGGCGTGGCGAGCAGCGCTCGCCGGGTCCGCTGCCAGGCCGGGTCATTTCCTGGGCGGACAGCAGGTGTGGGACCGGGTGCCAGGGTCGGCCCCGGGCCCCGCGTGCTCTATTCGCCGCCGCCCGATGAGCCGGGACCGACATACGACCTTGTCGCGGGGGTCGCCCGGTGGCTGATCTCCCGCAGCCTGGCCGGGGATGGCCGCCAGTCATACGGAATCAGGCGAGGGCCCTCAGGGCCGCCGCGGACGAAACGAGACGGTTCCTCTCGAGACGCTCGATCACGTCGGCGACCGTGCCGGGCGGATTCTTCCAACTGTCGGCGATGCGCTGGATCTCTGCGTACACGACCTCCGGCGCCAGATCTATCTGCGCTTCGAGGAAGGCGTCCGGGTGGACGGCTTCAACGTCCCATGGCGCCAGGGCTTCCGCGGGGAAGTCTTTGAGGTTGAACGTCACGATCACCTGGGCTTTGGCGCGGATCGCCGCGGCCAGGACGTGCCGGTCGTCCTTGTCGGGGAGTTCCAGTATGTCGATGAGCGGCTCGTGCCCCTTGACGAGGCAGTCCCGTACGGCTGCCTTCATCAGCCGCCGTGTCCTGTCGAGGGCTCCGGGGTCCAGGTCCGGCCGGTTGGCCTTCAGGTTGCGGAACGTCTCGTCAAGGATTGTCTCGGTCCACTTCGCCTGCACAAGGCCGGCCTCCGCGACGCGGATGAGCACGTCGCGGAGGATATTCGGGTAGAGCACGTTCGCGTCGTAAACGGCGACGAAGGCCATCGACTACATCAATCCCATCTCCTGGCCGAGCTGAGTGAGCTCGTCTGCTGCTTCACGGCGACGCCGGTCGTCTGCCTGCTTGTACTCCATGAGCGACGACGCTGTGATTCTGCGGTGCGTTCCGACTAGACGGCACTCGATTTCGCCGGCGTCCAGGAGGCCGATGAGGAAGGGCCGGGACACGTTGAGGATGTCTGCCGCTTGCTGGGTGGTGAGCTCCGCGGTGCTGGGGACGATGGACACGCCTCGGCCTGCCCCTAGGTGGGCGAGGAGACCGGCGAGGAGCTCGACGGCTTCGCGGGGCAGAGTGAGGGGCTCAAGCTCGTTGTCGTCGAGTGGCTTAACGGCGATCTGTCCGAGGTCGGGGTGCTCGGTGAGGTAACCGCGGACACGAGTGAGAGCACGGTTCGCTGTGGCGGTCTTCTCGGGCGGGAGCTTCACGGGCCTGATGTCTGTCTTCGTCACGGTGCGCCCCTAAATTTCGTGGCGGGTGGGCGTCATTGCTTGAGGTGTCCAGTATCCGCAATATCCGCAGCATACGCAATAAATAAAACACGGCTGGGTCGAACGTAGGAAGCTGCCGCCGACCCCCGCCCCCGCAAGCGGCCGTGCGGAGGCTCACTTCCGCTCCTGCTGGGATGGCCCGCTGGTCCAGGCCAGGATCGCCCCGGCTGCTTCGTTGACCCTGCGGCTGCGGGATGCTCTGGCGCATGGTCAGCTATTTCTGTCCAGTTTTCGTCGTGCCCGGGGTCGTGGTGCTGGTCCGGCGTACGGCTGAGGCCCAGGCCGATGGGTATGACCGACTCCGCCCGATGCTTCCGCCGTGCGGTCTTCTGCTACGTAGGGTCACCACGCGCACCGTGATCAATGGTGAGGATGGAGGCTCACGAGTCCCGTTGCAGCGGAGGGCGGCCCGCGGCCCTGGGCGCCGTGCTCCCATCGCTCTTCGGGGGGTGGTGATTGTGCTGGGTGGAGAGAAAAGTGGTGTGGCGAACACCTAACCGATCCCCCTTCGGGCCGGATCGAGGAGGATGCAGTCGGATGGAAACGGGTGGCTATGTCCGTTGTTTTGGCATCGTCGCAGGTGAGAGGCGTCACGCCTATGGGTTCGAGTCCCACCCGCCCCACCCTCGCAGGCGCAGGAAAAACGTTCTGACCTGCGGAAACGCGGTTTCCGGAGGCGTGGGAGCCGGGAATTCGGTGCAGCGAACGTGCACCGTGGCATCGGTCCCTGAACCCGTGCAGGTCCGTGACCTTGGGTTTTGGTGGGTTCCTCGGTGGGATGGGTGGTGGCCGGTCCCACGGCCGCCCGGGAAGGCGATGGGGTCGACCTTGCCCCGGCCGGCGCGGAGGATCTCGTGCACGACTGGTGTTGTGCCGTACGCACCGGTGAGATCGCGTGGCATACTCCGAATATGGCAACTCGGAAGATTACGATCACAGTGCCGGATGAGCTGGTCGAATCGATCAAGGGGCGGGTTGATGCCCGGGGGGTGTCCGCCTATATCGCGGCAGCTGCGGCGCATCAGGATGCCATGGACCGGCTCCGGGAGTTGACGGACCGCCTGGAGACAGAGTTCGGTCCGGTATCGGCCGAGGAAGAAGGGGCGGCGCTGGAGCGCATCGCGGCCATCGATGACTGGCATGACGAGCAGCGCTCGCCCGGCGCCGCGGCGTGAGCCGTTCGAAGCGCGCCGGTGTTCCATCCGCGCGTCGGCGCGCCTTCGTCCTCGACTCGCAAGCGTTGTCCAAGACAGTCCAGGGCGACCGTAGGATGACGGCTTTGGTGAAGGCGGCGCCACGCCTGGACATCGCTGTCGTCACCAGCGCGCTCACCACGCTGGAGGCGTGGAACCCTCAGCAGGGTGCGCGCGAAGGGCTGTGGGACTGGGCCTTGTCCCGGATCGATGTGCAGCACACTGATGACCAGGTGATCTCCCTCGCCCGCGGCATGCTGAAGACCACTGGGCTGCACGGGCACAAGTACGCCGTCGACGCCGTCTTGGCTGCCGTAGCCGTCAAGATGGCGGGGCGCGGCTTCGAGGTCACCGTCTTCACCTCGGATGTCGACGACATGGACAAGTTCTTGGCGGACCATCGCATCCGGGTGGAGAGGGTCTGACCGCAGGCGCCGGGCTGCCGCCTCGGTCATGGCAGAGAGACGAGGGACGCGCCCCGGGTGCCGCGCCGGGGCGCGGTGGCATCCGGCCCGCGCCGGCGGGCAATCGTCCGCAGTGGGCGGTTCCAGGCAGCCGATTTCATGCCGGCCGGCATTGAGCGGTACCCGGCACCTCGCAGTACGAGCAGAAGGGCAGCAAGGGGCTGTGGCACTTCAACTTTCATGCCGCCCGCGACGTCCCGGAGATCCTCACGGAGGGCAAAGAGCGCTTCTACATCAAGCGCTCCTTCGACGACCTCTCCTCCACCCCCGACGCCGTCCTGCCTGAGGATCTGGAGTACTACCGCTCGCTACTTCGAGGCTCCGGGAGCGATGCGGGCACTGTTCGAGCTATACCGGGCATTCGATCACGACGCCGAAGAGGCAGCCATTGAACGCAACGGCAAGCTCACCATGCCGGCGACCTTGTGGTGTGTGCGACAGCGGTCCACCACGGTCACACCGTGCTCCACGTGGACAACGACGTCAACACGCTGGCGGTGCCCTCAAGGAGGTGCAGCAGCGAGACGTCCGCGCTTGACCGCTGTCCAACGGTGATCTTGCCGGGACCGCGCTCGATCACATCGGGCGGGACGGAGGACCTGGAGGCGGAGAACGCCGCCCTGCGGAAGAAGGCTCGCGAGCTGGAGGAGGGTTCTCTCTCCACCGACCGCACGCTCACTCGCAAGTCCTTCGCGATCACCGAGGTCTTCTCACCCGCCGCGAACCGCTGCCCGGCCTGAAGCCGGATCTCCTCACGAAACGCCCGACGCTCAGCGGTCAGGCCCCACCCTCGAATACGGGTCTGTCAAACGAGCGGTGTAACTCGGGTTGTTGAGGGTTACTGACGGGCCGCGGAAAGTCGGCCGTCAAAGGTGATGTCGAAGGCGTTCAAGGCTGTCTTCCAGCGCATGGTCCAGCGGGCCTGGCCCTTGCCGGTCGGGTCCAACGACATGATCGCCATGTAGACGCACTTCAAGGCGGCTTGCTCGTTCGGGAAGTGTCCGCGGGCCTTGACCGCCCGCCGGATCCTGGCGTTGACGGACTCGATCGCGTTCGTTGTGCAGACGATGCGGCGGATCTCGGTGTCGAAGCGAAGGAACGGGGTGAACTCCTCCCACGCGTTCTCCCAGAGCCGGACGATCGCCGGATACTTTCGGCCCCACGCGTCGGCGAACTCGGCGAACCGCTCGAGGGCCGACTCCAGGAGCCGCTTGGTCAGCTGCTGGAGCAGCCCGCCCTCGCCGGTCAGTTGCAAGCCCTCGGCCTGAGCCCGGCCCACCAGCTCGTCAATCAGCCGGTCGTCCACAGACTTCGCCGGCCCCGCCTCAGACGGCTCGACAGTCTCGACCTCGGTCACGTTGTTGCTGGTCATCGATGCATCTTCCATGATCGGGAGTTACACCGAACGTTTTACAGTCCCGCCTCAGGTCGGGTTCGCTGGCTACCACAGTGGTTGCCTTCATACCCGAAGCGGGGTGACTGAGCTCAGTGGTGCTGGGCCCGAACAACCTCCGGCGCTGTCCTACTCATGTACCAACCGTCGACGCGGGGCGCGATGAGGTCGGACGGCCAGCCTGCCAGCTCCACAGCGGCGTCGTAGACGGCGTCACCAAACGCCACGATCGCCTGATGCGGGTCGGTACTCTCCCTGAGTTTGTCCCACGGCAGAAGAACCAGACCGGCATCGGCATTCCAGAACGCGCCGTCGACACCCCAGGACCGGCCTTCAAGACCGTCCGGCTGCGGCCAGATGTAGGCGTACACACCGGCGCTGGGCGCCGTTGCAGCACCGAAGGAAAACCCCACCGCCACATACCCCTCGAGCTGGGCGTTCTGCATAAACGTCGGACGATCGGGCGGTGGCTCAGTGGGCTGCACCCGGTGCCGCGTGGCGGACAGGTCGAAGCCGCCCCACATCACACCGACCCGGGGGCGGTGCCCGAGGAAGGACGCCTGCCACGTTTCGAGCCCGTCGGCGGTGAGGTTCAACGCTTCCCACATCAGCCGAGCCGCGCCAGGATCCCAGCTGCGTTCGACGTGATCGTCCTCGAAAGTCGGCGCGCAATCTGGAATCTCGCAGATCAGCAAGGTACGCGGCCGGTGTATGCCCAGCTCGGCCGCCGCGTCGCAGAACGCCCCATAGAACGTGGCGACTGATCCCTTTGACAAGTGCACCGCCCGTGAGCCCGCGTCGGACTCGATGACCACGTCGCCGTCGAGCAGGCGGTAATGCACCGAGAAGGTCACCCCTCGCTGCCGCAACGTCGGTGTCCTGAGCCCGCGGGGGGTGACGTCGAGGACAATGTTTCCCCAGCCGACTTCGAAGGGCTCGTCGAGGGTGTACTTCCCTGCGACCTGTACCACGCGGTTGACGTATCCGACCATGGGCGCCAGATCCTCATAGACCAGCGGCGGCCACGCATTGCGACATTCGCTCACGGAGAGCCTCCCAGTGTGTCGAGGGGGTCAGGCCGAAGGCGACAGCCGACGACGGACAGGGTTAGTGCAGCAGCTGTTCCCAGTTCTTGGGCACCCTGCCCGCAGGGCCGGGCGTGGGCTGGGAGGCCGGGTGGGAACTGGGCGGGGCCAGGCCGGGGCCGTCGTAGTACTCCTGGGTCCCGGTGTTCCAGAACCAGTCCTCGCCCGGTTCGAAGCTGGTCAGGAAGGCGTGCCCGGACTCGCGGGCGTGTCGTGTGGCGTGCTGCGCCGGGGAGGAGTCGCAGCAGCCGATGTGCCCACAGGCGGCGCAGCGGCGGAGGTGGAACCACCAGCCGGGGTCGGCGCCCGCCAGGCACTCATCGCAGCCGTCACCGCTCGGCGGGACGCCCGGATCGATGCCAGGTATCCGCTCATCGGCCATGTGCTCCTCCTCGGTCTGGTCCAGCCCCCCGCTCAGCGTCCCCCGGGTCCGCGTTGCACGCCACTGCCGGCGGGAGCGGTGACGCCGCCGCGCACACCCGGTTGCCGCTCTCGGGGACGAACGACCACCGGGTGATCTGCCCGAGGAAGAGGTGGTGGCGTGACCCGCCGGGGCCGGGGGTGCACCGGGACAGGCCGCCCCTCGATCCTCCCGCCGGACGGTTACGAAGCGCCATCACCGGTCGGTCGGACCTGCCGCCGGATGCAGGCAAAGACGCGCCTCGCTACGGAGCGTCACCTCTTACGGTCAAGAGGGACAGCTCGGCCGACCGCTTTGCGGAGACGATCCGATAGTGCTGCAAGGTGAGATTCTCGTCGTGCACCTCGGAAGCAGGCGCGTACGCGACGGAGAACGGGTGGTGTGGCGAACGCCTAACCGATCCCCATCCGAGCGGGATCGAGGGGGACGCAGCCGGATGGAAACGGGTGACTATGTCCGTTGTTTCGCCATCGTTGCAGGTGAGAGGCGTGTCACGCTTATGGGTTCGAGTCCCACCCGCCCCACCAATCGTTGCCCAGGCAGGAACGTTTCCACTCGCCGTGACGCAGGTGACTGCCGGTCGGCGTCCCCCGGTGAGTGCGGCGCAGCGCCCCGGACCTCTCGCTGACACCACTGCGCGGGGGCCTTCGGCGGTTCCGGCCCCTCGGGGCGAACGAGCCCCGGCCCGCCCGGTATGGATCAGCCCCTCCTGCGGTACCCGGCGTCGGCTCCCGGCGAGCCCGGTACCGGCTCCCGACGGCGCGACAAGTGTGCGTGCCGGACCGTGGCCGCCCGTGGGGAGCGTCCCGGCAGGCTCTTGAGGCGCCCTCTAGCCAACGCGCGTAGACATCAGCATCATGGGGTTGCTCCGAGCACGACTTCTGCATTTGACATGAACTCGTCAATCCAACTGAGAGAGGCGGCACTATGGCATGCGGATCGACCAGCCTGTGGGCTGGTGAAACGAGCTGGTTCTGTTGCGGATCCTCGTGGGGACCGTGTGGAAGCGCCGGCGGCGGCGCCTGTGGAAACTGCCGGTCGAGCGCCAACCACGGCGCCTGGCCCAACGCGTCACAGGCCTGCTGGAACATTACCCGGCCCGACCTGTGCGGCGAGAACATCCCCAGACGCGGCTGCGGTGCCGTGATGAACGTCAGACACCAGTGTTCCGGCGCGACGGTATGCATCACGATCACCGACTGCGGACCGCGTACCAAGGAGTGGTGCGGCGAGGCCGCCTGCTGCAACGGCACCTGTCGCACCAACCGCGTCCTGGATCTGACCCCGGCCGCCTTCTCGGCCATCGGCAACCTCAGCTCCGGCAAGCTGCCGGTCTACATATACGAGTGAGGAGAGACATGGAAATGACCTCTAGTCAGGACGACCGCCGCGGCCTGGGCCGCCGTCGCTTCCTCACCACCGCCGCCCTCAGCGGCGCCACGATCATCGGCGCGACCGCGCTCGGCGGCATCGACGCCGACGCCGCCTTCGCCGCCGAGCCGTCACTCGACCCCGCGATCGCGAAGTCCTCCTTCGTGGAGGGCCGGATCACCGGCATCACCGGCAGCATCCTGGAGGTCGCCGGCTCCTACGGTGACCACGCGCGGGTCCAGATGACCAACGTGACCAGTGTGTGGAAGGTCCGTGCCACCACCGCCGCGGCGATCGAGATCGGTGACGGGCTCTACGCCCGCGGCGTACCGATGCCCGACGGCACGGTCGCCGCCGACGCGGTGTGGGTGAACATCGTGAACCTCGATACCCAGATCCGCGGCATCGCGAGGAACCGGCTCCACCTCGCCCACGGTCAGCACGAGGTCGTCGGCAACGTCCTCCCGGACGCCACCAACGCCTCGTACGCGGGCCGCGCGCTCACGTCCGACCTGTCCCAGTTGCGCATCGGGCAGAGTGCTCAGGTCCTCGGGGCCTGGCGGCCGTCCGACAACTCCGTGGACGTCGTCCGTATCTCGGTCGGGCACTGATGGCGGGACCGAGGAGGAGGACGGAGAGATGCTCTCACTGACAACGGGCCTCGCCCCGCTGGTCCTTGCCGGTCTGCTGGGCTGGACCGGCGCGGTCAAGCTGTTCGGCCGCGGCACCGTGCTCCAGGCACCGAAGACGGCGCTGGCCCGCATGCTCAGCAGCAGCGAGCGAGCGGTGCTGGTGCTGCGCGGTGTCGGCGCCGCAGAACTGCTCGTCGCCGCAGGGCTGCTGGCCGTACCCGCCAACCCGGCGCCGGGGGCGGCCGCCGCCCTTCTCGGCGCGGGGTTCCTCGGCTACCTCGGCTACGGGCGGGCGCTCGCCCCGGAGTCCTCGTGCGGCTGCTCGGCGAACGAGGACACCCCGATCACCTGGCGCGCGTTCGCACGCGCCGCGACGGTGCTGGTGAGCGGGGTGGCGGCGGCCGTGGCACACGGCAGTTGGTGGTCCATCGTCTCCGGGCGGCCCGCCGCGTCGCTCGGATTCCTGGCCGCCGCCGCGATCGTACTGATCGCGCTCTCGGCCGATCTCGACCGGTGGTGGCTGCTGCCGCTGCGCCGGGCGCGACTGCGGGTCTTCGGCCACCCGCTCTTCGGCACCGGGGCGGGAGAGCAGGTGCCGGTCGCCGCGAGCGTCGAGCTGCTGGAGGCGTCCCTGGCCTGGCAAGCCGCTTCACCCGTGGTCCGGTCGGCTCTGCTGGACCACTGGGAGGAGGCCGGCTGGCGCATCCTTCAGTTCTCGGGTGTGTACGAGACTGCGGAGGAGGTCCGGCCGGTCTCCGTGGTGTTCGCACTCGACGCCACATCCAGCCGCGACACCCCCGGCGACCCCCTGGTCCGCGTCAGTTTCCTCGACGCGGACAGCGGGGAGCCGGTGGGAGCGGAGCTGCTGAGCGCGGTGCCGTCGCAGAAGGCGCTGCCGCTGGCCGGCTGACGCGGCCTGCGCGAGCGGGCGGGGCGGGTCCGGGGGCGTCACGCCCGCTCCGGGACCCGTCTCCGGTCCTTTGGCGGACCGCAGGTGAGATGGGGGCACTGGGGTGGGGCGCGTACTCCCACTTGCCATGCCGTCGAGCTGACATGACTCCATACTTGGCTGGTCCGGGAACTGACGAGGTGCGGCGCTCGCCATCCGTCTGGCCGTGGCCTTCGCGTCGCTCATCAACGACAGGGCCCGCCGCTCCCCGAACTGCACGACCCGCCGCGATCTCCTCACGCTCCTCCAGCGTCAACGACCTCCGCACCGCCACGAGTACCCCCCCCAACTGCATTGTTGCTATGAGGTTTTGACACCGCCGGTACTTCAAACAGGCGTCTGACATCATGAGTAGCGATGAGGAGAGACGACGGTCAAGAAACGGCAAAGCGTCCCTGAAGTCGCAGGTCAGGAAGGGTGAACCGTCAAGGCACTCCGGGCCGGGGCACTCGCGACGGTGCTTCCCGCGCGAGCGGGGGTGAACCGTTCCTCGGCATCCCCGCCTTCCCCTCGCAGACGTGCTTCCCGCGCGAGCGGGGGTGAACCGGACGAGGGCCTGGTTGAGACCGTCAGTGGAGTTCGGTGGTTGACCTGCTCGGCAGGTCGCCCGTAACGACCTCGGGTCGTTCGAGGCGCGCCGGCGCGTGTCGCCGCGGGTTGCTGGGTTCCACGGACCCGGAGTGCTGCCGGTCTTCTCCTTTCTGTTCCTTATCGGGACGGCGCTCGGCTGTCAGGTGACGGCTGGGATGAACTTCCCCCTGCTGGGCCGCCCGGCTTCGTGAGGTCCAGGTGCGGTGCTCATGGTTCAAGGGCCCGCTCGATGTGGGCAGTTGCTGTCCCGGATGCAAAGTAACCCTTGGGGGTAATCCTTGGGTCAAACCCTTGGAATCAATGCAAGGGTTTGGCATGCTCGACCCATGACAGAGAAGAAGCTCCGCCTCATTCCCACCGGCACGTGCTGGTGCGGCTGTGAGAAGGAAGTCGGCCTCGGCAAGTTCTTCGCACCCGGCCACGACAAGGTCGCCGAAGCCGCCGTCATCGCCATCAAGTACGGCTCTTCCGTGCCCGAGTTCCTCCACGCCCACGGCTATGGGCCCCATCACTCCGTCAGCCGCGCTGCGGTCGACGCCGGCGTCTGGGAGGAGTGCCGCGAGTGCTCCAGCGAACCCGGCTATCGAGGAACGGCGGAGAGCATCGCCAATCACAAGCGCAAGTATCACCGCGCCGAGAAATAAGGCCCACGCCCGTGACCATCGCGCAGATCTTGGAGAAGCGCATCCGGGCCCTCGGTGGCCACCTGGGACACCCGGCGCGCCGTGACCGCGCTCCGCGACGCCGGTCACGGTGACGGCAACCAGCGGCAGCAAGAGAAGCGAGCCCGCAAAGCCCTCCGCGACCTTGCCGCAACAGGCGTCATCGTGAAGATCGACCCGGACAGCGCCACCTACCGACTTGCCGAGCAGTGAGCACGCCCATGAACCGAAAGACGCCGTGCTTGGGGCAGGCGCGGCCGAACTTTCGAGAAGCGTATTCCCCGGCCCGCAATGGTGCATGGCCGCGGCGCCCCACAACTGCGTCGCTATCGCGATCGGTTGGAAATGATCATGTGAGTCCGGGGGCGCCGGCGGCCGGGTCAGATCCCGTCCGTGATGGCGTAGGCCCTCGGTGATGTCGTTCCGCCCTGCTAGGCGGAGCACACCGACGGCGAGCTGATGCAGGGAGGGCATCGCCCGCGACGCACTGCTGGTCCGCACCTGAGCGGCATACTTCCGCACGTCGCACCCCCGGCGACATCGCGACCCGATGCTTTTGTCGCCGGCCTGTCCGCTACGGAACGTAGCCGCGCCGTGGGTTGGTCACGGTGTCAGGGGGCTCACGAAGCTCGCCGCAGCCCGGGTGATCCGTTGCCCCTCGAATGTGGCTCCGCCCTACGCCTCGGGGGCCGTGGTCGCGTTGAAGTGAAGAAGGACTGGTGCAGCGAACGCTGCACGGTCCCCCGTTCATGCCGGATCGAGGGGGATACAGCCGGATGGAAACGGGTGGCTATGTCCGTTGTTTCGGCATCGTCGCAGGTGAGAGGCGTCACTCTTATGGGTTCGAGTCCCACCCGCCCCACCAGTTTTACCCTGCGGAAACGTTCTGACCTGCGGAAACGTGGATTGCCCGGCTGTTTTCCGTGCGGTACTGGCCGCGCACCGTGCGGTACTGACCCGCTGTCGCAGCGTGTCAGCGCACTTCAGGGGCGTCTGACCTGGTCTTTTACGGCGGTTTCCTTAGAGAGCGTCGTGGCGCGGTCCCACGGCCGCCGAGGGAGGCTTCGCGCTCCGTCCACAACCCGCCACATCGCATGACGTCCCCGCTCCCTGCCGTGCCCGGTCTGCCAGGAGACACCGCCTGCATCGGCGCGGCCCGGAGCGGGCGGCTTCTGCTTGCCTGGGTGCGATGCGGCGGCGCACCTGATGGACGCCGCACCCGCGGTCCACGTCTCACCGCAGGGCACAGTTGTTTTGAATGCTCTCGCGCATCCACTCATCGCCGGGGCGCTGAGCGTGCTGGCCTTCGTCCGGGTCAGGCTCTGCAGCTTGCGGAGTACACGCGACCTTGACATCACAGGCGACATCTCTGTCATTCAGATCCATGACACCGCACACCGCACACCGGTCCTGCGCCCTGTACGTGGTTCCGGGCTGCCCGGCCGCTGCTGGCGGCCGCCCGCGCCCATCACCGGCTGGAGTCCCGCCCGGCCGGAGAGAGCGTATTCGCCCCGGTGCTGCGTTCCGGGGCACGGCATCTGTGCACTCACGCCGAGAGCCTTCCTCAGCTCGACGTGGCTGCGCTTGCCAGAGTCCTCGTTCCTTCAGCGGAAGATGCACTTCGAGGGCCGCGCCGCGCTTTGTCAAATCCCTCTGGTAACAGGGGAGGTGTCGTCTAGCGTCTGGTCTGACGGGAGGGACGGAGGCGGTGTTGATGAGCGGGGGCGGCGGGAAGCGGAGCCGTCTTTCATCCAAGGCGGTACTCGCCGTATGGGTGCGCAGTGGAGGCAGGTGCATGCTGTGCAATGCATATCTGCTGGAGGGGACAGAGGACGTGCGCCTGCGCCAGGCCGAGCAGGTCCGGGCACAGGAGGTCAGTCGGTTCCATCACGGCGGACCCCGCCGGGACCCGCGCCCCCGGCCGTGGTGACCGACGTCTGCCCCCCCGCGCCTACTGGTCCGGATCGTCGGCGCCATCGCCACGGATCCGATGAGGTGGAATTGGCCCACGGGCCTCACACCCCGTTCCGGCCAGGACCTGCAACGACGAGTCGGCCGGCCCGGCTCATCGCCGGACGCGGCCGGAAAGCACCAGGTGGGGGTGGGACGGTGCAGGTGGTTCGCGCCGAGTACTATCCCTGCGAGGTTTGCCGGTCGGCGCTCTCCCACAGATGGCTTTTCCACCCACGGGCTTCGGGACTTCAGCGGCCGACACCGACGCTTCGAGCGGTCTCACCCGCGGTGGCGCAGTCGCGGGGACATCCGAGCAGGGAGGAAGAGGGGAATGAGTGTCGAGGAGGGCTGGTCCCGGGTGATGGGTCTGCTTGAGCAGCACGCCCCGGGTGATCACGCGGATCTTCCCGGGCCGGCTACGGAGAACATGCTCGCGGCCGCCGAGGAGCGCATGGGCGTCGCCCTCCCTCAGGACCTGCGGGCGTGGCTGCTGCAGAACAATCTGGATCTTCCTGAGGAAGACGTGGACGAGGACGTCGAATGCTGTGGCTACGCCGGATTCCCGGACGAGGGCAGCTTCTTCCTGGGCATCCGATCCATCGAGAGCCTCTATGCGAACCGCTCCAGGCCGGGTGGGTTCGACCCGCCGGACCAGCCGGACAATCCGTTCTGGCGTAATGAGTGGATCCCCTTCCTGTCCGACCAGGACGGCTGGGCCGGAAAGTTCATCGACACGCGGGACGGGCGGATCGGCAGGTGGTTCGTCGGGGAGATCACCATCACGGGTGAGTACGAATCACTGGCCCAGTATTTCGACTCCCTGGCAGAGATGCTGAGGAAGATCGCCGACGGAGACCACCCGGTCTGCAAGGTCGACGAAGGGCGACTCCTCTGGTCGTGACGTGAAGTATCCCGGTTGTCGAGGCACTTGACCCCGAGCACCGCAGCGTGGCCGGAGCATCACCCAGGAGGTCGTGACGCAGTCGTGCGGGAGGCGCATCCCGAAGATGTCGCCGTCGCTGCGAGGATTCGGCAAACAGAACAGGAATGCCCCCCACGGCCGGCCGTGGGGGGCATTCTCACTTCACTGCACTGCTACGGCGTGGGTGCGGTGAAACCGTCGAGGTCCAGCCAGTAGTCGTCGTCCTCCGTCAGACGCTCAACGCTGATGAAGGTCCCGAAGGGCTGCATCGACTGGGGGTTGACCCAGTTCGACATAGACGACCGGCCGCAGGGCTCCTTCCAGGTGGGTGCCGGTGCGTCCGGGCGCAGATTCAGGCTCATGGTGTCGTCGGGATTGCGCCTGAGATAGGTCTGCACGCATTCTGCTCCGCTGTACGAGACGGGGTTGGGGCCGTTGACGTTTCCGCCGCTCTGCAGGGAATTGGCGAATGTGAACTCGTCGCAGCTCTTCTTGTCGGTGATCGGCTTTCCTGCGTCCGCGGACCACATGTCGCTGAACAGGCCGGTGTCCTTGTACGTCTTCCACCGTCGCTCACAGATGAACCGCCCCGGGTTCGGTAGAGATCTCAGATTGTGGTGATGACCTGGGGTTTCGTGAGTTCGGTGTAGTAGTTGGCTTGGTATTCGACGGGTGGGACGGGGCCTATCTCACCGTGGAGTCGTCGGTGGTTGTACCAGTCGACCCACTCGGCGGTGGCGAGCTCGACATCGGGCAGCGTCTTCCATGGCCGTCGGGGCTTGATCAGCTCGGTCTTGAACAGGCCGATCGTGCTTTCCATCAGGGCATTGACGTAGGCATCGCCGACCGATCCGATCGAGGCGGCGATGCCGGCGGCGTCCAGATGCTCGGCGAGCCGGAAACTCGTGTATTGCGACCCGGCGTCGGAATGATGGATCAACTCACCCGGCCGGACGGGCTGTTCGTCGCGGTCGCGTTGCCAGATCGCCGTCTCCAGGGCGTCCAGCACGAAGACTGTCTCCTTCACGGTCGCGGCGGACCGGCCGACGATCCGGCGGGAGAAGGTGTCCACGACGAACGCGACGTAGACGACGCCGGCCCAGGTCTTCACGTGGGTGAAGTCCGCGACCCAGCACCGGTTCGGGGCGGCGGCGACGAAGTCGCGGTCGACCAGATCGGGAGCCCGCTCGGTCTGTCCGCCGGGGAGGGTGGTGATGACGCGCTTGCCGCGCACCGCACCCTGGATGCCGAGCTCGCGCATCAGGCGCTCGACGGTGCAGCGGGCCACGGCATGTCCCTGCCGGTTCAGCTCGCGCCAGATCTTCCTCGCGCCGTAGACGCGGTAGTTGGACGTGTAGACGTCCTGGATCCACTCCTTGAGACCCTCGTCGCGCACGGAACGGGCCGAGGGAGTTTCGAGGCGTTTCTTGCAGGCGTAGTACGTGGAAGGGGCGATCTTGCAGTCATGCTCGGTGAGCGTTCTGCAGATCGACTCGACCCCGCCGAAGCGGTCCCGGTGCTCGTCGATGAACGCTACGAGCGTGTGTGTGGCCGGTCGAGCTCGGCCGCGAAGAAAGACGCCGCCGCCTTCAAGATGTCGTTCGCCCGCTTCAGCTCGGCGTTCTCCTTCTTCAGTGCCTTGAGCTGGGCGGACTCCTCCGTCGTCGTCCCCGGCCGCTGTCCGGCGTCGATCTCGTGCTGAACTAATGACATACGGTATCGCAGGCATGCCCTGACCTCGACTGACCTCGGCCGGATGGGCCGAGAGGTCGAGCTCGATGAGGTTGTTCGCCAGCGTCCACGCCTCGAATCAGGGCATCTATGCAGGGAAGTCGATCGTGGGCAGGACCCGGAGCATGGCCACTGACTCGATCGGGCTCCCTGTTGGCCGACGGGGGTATCGCCGACCCGGCCGGTGTGCGTTCAGTCGGTAAGCCCTGCGGCGGAGCGGGCCACGTGGAGCGGATCGGTTCGGTTCCGGGCGCCCCAGGAGCCATCGGCCGTGCGGGCGCCGCCGAGTGCGGGGGACTGGAACCGGCCGTCGACAACGACTGTGCGACGTGCGATGCGCCACATGCTGTCGCGCCGCGTGAAGCGGTCCACGTAACGCCCCCATGCTTGTCGGCTGAGCGCGTCACCGTCGTCGATCGTGCGATGTGGGTCCTTCGTGGTGAGGCGCGCGCTGACGAAGTAGGTTTCGACGACGGCGCTATCGGGACCGGTCGGCTCGATCAGGCAATTGCCCAGGAAGTGCACGGAGTTGTCGACCCCCTCGAAGCGGTCGGTAAGCCAGGAGATCAGGCCGTCTATATCGCCGTTGAAGGATCCGTGCTGGTCGTGGGCGTCCGGGTGGTAGGCGGACCTGACCAGCTCCCAGTCGCCGCGGTCCACCCCGCGGGCGTAGCGGGCCAGCGCATCCTGGATCTCCTGCCGGTCGACCAGGCGTTGCAGTGCCTTCGGTGATGCTGTCATCGCGAACGTTCGCCTCCGATTCCACCGCCTGTATGGCGTACCCTCTAGCGGCTAGAAGATATATCATGCGTAATAGATTTAATGCATGTGCGCTCGCTCCGCATGCGCGCCAGTTGGAGGTCTGCTGTGACAATGCCCGGTTCAACAGGAAAACCCCTTGAGGGGCTGCGCGTTGTGGAGTGTGCGAGCTTCGTTGCTGGCCCGTCGGGCTGCATGACGCTCGGTCAGCTCGGCGCCGACATCATTCGCGTCGACCCCATCGGCGGTGGCCCCGACTATCAACGGTGGCCGGTGTCGGAGCGCACGGGGAAGAGTCTGTACTGGACGGCGCTGAACAAGGGCAAGCGCTCCGTCGCCGTCGACCTGCGCAGCCCGGAGGGACGCGAGCTGGTCATCGCACTCGCCACAGCTTCCGGCAGGGACAACGGCATCGTCGTCGACAACAACGCAGGGCGTCCCTGGCTGTCGTACGAGGTCCTGGCCGAGCGGCGCACAGACGTGATCCAGGTGCACATCCAGGGCTACGCAGACGGCCGTCCGGCAGTGGACTACACGGTGAACCCCGAGGTCGGCGTGCCACATCTCACCGGCCCCGCGGGGTCCGGCGACCCGGTCAACCACGTCCTGCCCGCCTGGGATCTCCTCGCGGGCATGACGGCCGTTACCGGCCTGCTCGCTGCGCTGCACAGAAGGGAACGCAGTGGGCAGGGCGCCTTCCTTCAACTGGCCCTGCACGATGTGGCCCTGGCCGGGGTGGCCGGCATGGGCTGGCTCGCCGAGGCCGAGGAGCAGGGGGACCGGTCGCGCCACGGCAACCATCTGTACGGCAGCTTCGGCGTCGACTTCGCCACAGGGGACGGGCGGCGCGTGATGGTGGTGGCGCTCACCCCACGGCAGTGGGCGGCGCTGCGCACCGTCACCGGAACGGAGAAGGTGTTCGCAGCCCTGGAGGACGTCCTGGGTGTCGACCTGGACGAGGAGTCCGAGCGCTTCCGGCTGCGCGAAACCATTGCCGCAGTGCTGCGCCCCTGGTTCGAGGCCCGCGTGCTGGATGAGGTGACGCGGGAGCTGGACGCGGCCCATGTCCTGTGGAGCGGGTACCGGACCATGGGGGAGGTGGCCGCCGAGATCCGCGCGGGCGGCGGGTCCGGAGTGATCGGGCAGGTGGATCAGCCCGGCATCGGGGAGGTGCTCACCGCGCGTTCGCCCCTGCGCCGGGGCGAGGAGTACGGGCCGGTGGCTACGGCGCCGAGGCTCGGCGAGCACACTGGGGAGGTGCTTGGCGAGGTGCTCGGCCTGGACGGAGCAGAGCTGGGCGGGTTGGTCGACCGGGGTGTCGTGGCCCCGTTCTGAAAATGCGGATGGGCTCCGGCACGGTGGAGCCCATCCGCGTCCTCAAGGAGAGGCGAGCATCCGGCGGGCCCGTTCGAGCACGGGCTTGTCGACCATCTTTCCGTTCACCACGGACACCCCCTCCCGTGCAGCCGTGACCTCCCGGGCCCAGCGAAGCTCCTCCTCCGTGGGGGCGAACGCCTTTTCGGACTGCGCCACTTGAGCCGGATGGATGCACAGCTTCCCGGCGAAACCGAGGCGACGGGCGTGGGCCAGATCGGCGGTCAGAGCGGTCTCGTCCCGGACGGCGGTGGTGACGCCGTCCACGGGCGGCGCCAACCCAGCTGCAGCTGCGGCGCACACCAGACGGCTGCGGGCATAGGCCAGCGCTGCGTGGTCGTCGGGGGAAACGCCCAGCTCACCCGCAAGATCGACGTTCCCCAGCGCAGCCCGCACGACGCCGGGTGAGGAGCACACATCGAAGGCCCGCTCGACGCCGAGCGCCGTCTCGACGAGGGCGACGATGACTACGGAGGGGCCGAGGCGGTCGCCGAGTTCTGAGAGGGCTGCGGGGTCCTCCGCCTTGGGTACGACGACCGGCGTCCCGGACCGGGCGGCCATCGCCACATCCGCCTCATACCAGGGCGTCCCCGGGCCGTTGACCCGGAGCAAGGCGTGCCCGTTCGACGACAGCCAGGCGGCCGCATGCCGACGGGCCTCCTCCTTGCGCTCCGGAGCCACCGCGTCCTCCAGGTCGAGGATGACGGCGCCGGCGCCGCTTTCGGCTGCCTTGGTGAAGCGGTCGGGGCGGTCGGCCGGCACGAAGAGGAGGGTGCGGGCCCGGGTGAGGGCACTGTTCACGCGAAGGTCACCTCGCCGGTGCTGTGCCGGTCCGCTCGGCCGGTCGAGACGCGCAGAGCGGCACGGTCGCCGTCCGGTGTCCCATGAGCGAGCAGTGGCTCGCCTGTGTAGACCGGACTGCGGAGGCGGAAGGAGAAGTTCCGCACGGTGCGGGGCTCGTTCCGGCGGGCGAGCTCCAACATCAGCAGTGCCAGCAGCGGACCGTGTACGACCAGCGCGGCGTGCCCCTCGGTCTCCCGGGCGTACGGGGCGTCGTAGTGAATGCGGTGGGCGTTGGCGGTGAGCGCGCTGAAGCGGAACAGCGACACCGGGTCCGGGACCAGCGGAAGCTGCCAGCTCTCCTTGGACTCGGGCTCCTCCGACGCTGTGAGTGCAGTCGGTACCGCTGGGGCAGAGCCGGAGCGGTACACGATGTCCTGCTCCTCGACGGCGCAGACGTGGCCCTCCTGGGCGTACTCGTACCGCACGGTGGTGAACAGCAGGGGGCCGGCGGAGCCCTGCTTGACCGATACCGTACCGAGGCTGCTGGTCCGCCGGGTGCGGACGCCGGTGAGCAGAGGGCGGCTCACCTCGTACCGGCCGCCGGCGAACATGCGTCGGCGGTCCGGGATCGGCGGCAGGAAGTGGCCGTGCAGTGGATGCCCGTCCGGGCCGAGGTCCTGTTGCGGCACCCACTCCAGGAAGTGCAGCCAGTGCCACAGCGGTGGCAGCGGATCTCCGGCGGCGGGCCCGTCCTCGGGCCGGCCGAGCAGCGCGGCGAAGGCGGCTGCCGGGCCGGGGGACAGATCATCCTTGCGCACCAGCGCGGTCGGGGCCCAGGAATCGACGTGGGCTGCGAGTTCGTCCGCGGTCAGCGGCATCCTTGTCTCCAACTGGTCCGTGGGGCTCTGGGGGTGGGTGGGGCTACCGGCGCGAGCCGGAAGGGGTCAGCGCGCGCAGCACGGTACTCACGTCCGTGGCCGTCTCCAGATTGAGCAGTGTTTCGACTGCGTGGTCCGTGTCCGCCTCGCTGAGCACCCCCGAGGCGTTGTGCCGGAACTTGCCGACCAGTTCGTCCGTCGTCGCGTACGTCGCGAGGTCCAGGGAGGGGCTTCCCTTGGCGAAACTGCGTTCGGCGGTGTACGTCCTGCCGCGTGTGGTGACCTCGACGCGGGTGGGGCGGGCCGAGGGGTTCGCCTCGATCGCGGTCACGTAGTCGGGGTGGGACTCATAGGTGACCTTGTCCATGAGACTACGTACTGAGGAGCCGAAGACCAGGTCCGGGTCCTGCCAGCCACGGCCGGGGGTGATGCGGTGGGCGCCGACAGCGATGCCGTGCGCGATGCTGAACTGCGCGTCGTGCACGTGCTCCACCTCACGGCTGAGCCACACCGGCTCCATGACCCAGCCCTCGCCCCAGACGCGGATCGACTCGATCTCCTGCGGCTTGATGTCGTGGGTCTCGACGATCTCGATCAGCGCGTCCAGAGGGGCGTGCAGAATGCGGCAGTGCGGGTACGGCTTGTAGCTGTGCTGGGCGGGGAAGTCCCAGCGGGTGCCGAGACCGTCGGTCAGGTTCTCGGGGGCCCAGCGGCCGGTGCCGATGAAGCGCCGGTAGCCGACCTCGGCGTCGTCCAGCACCTGCAGATCGCCGCGGTGGCCCAGCTCCGCCATCCAGTTCGCGGTCAGTGCGGTTTGCGCCAGGGTTCCGGCCTGGAGGTGGTATTTGGCGGTGGAGCTGGGAGCGTGCGCGATCCACGCGCGGTGGGCGTTGACGGGGGAGGAGGTGGCGGCGATGCCGAGGCCGTGCGCGAGGGTCGAGGCGGACAGCCCGCGGAGCCTGCCGATCGCGGCGGTGGCACCGAAGATGGTGCTGCTGAAGCCCACCACGGGTGACAGAGCGGTCTTGCCGTCCTTGGTGTCGCGCAGGTAGTCCATGGACTTGCCGAAGCGGTGCGTGATCTCATGCGCGAGCGCGACGGCCGCGATCAGCTCCTTGCCGCTCGCGCCGCGCTCCTCGGCAACGGCCAGAGCTCCGGGGATCACGTACGGCGCCACGTGGCCAGGTGGGAGAACGGCGTCGAAGTCGAGGGCGTTGATCAGCTCGCCGTTGGCGAACCCCGCGCCGAACACCGAACTGCGCTTGTCCGAGCCGAGGATGGTGGCGGACTCGTCCGTTCCGCCCAGCAGGCCGGCGTACTCGATGGCTATGCGCCCGCGGGGCTCGTCGACGGCGGCCAGGGCGCAGCCGATCGAGTCGAGGAGCACCCGCTTGCTGTCGTCCGCCACCTCGTGCGGCAGATTGCTGTACGAGGTGGCGGCGGTGAAGTCGGCGAGGTGTTGGGTGAGGGTGACGGCCATGGAGGAAGTCCTTTCGCGAACTGGTGTTCCGGCAGCGGGTATCAGCTCTTGCGGGTTTCGACTTCCCCAGTGAGGGCGGGGACGACGTCGAAGAGGTCGCCGATGACGCCGTAGTCGACGAGTTCGAATATGGGTGCTTCTTCGTCCTTGTTGATGGCGACGATGGTCTTGGAGGTCTGCATGCCGGCACGGTGCTGGATGGCACCAGAGATGCCGGCGGCGATGTACAGCTGTGGTGAGACGGACTTGCCGGTCTGGCCCACTTGGTTCGCATGCGGGTACCAGCCCGCATCCACCGCGGCGCGCGACGCACCGACGGCCGCGCCGAGCGAGTCGGCGAGAGCCTCGATGACCACGAAGTTCTCGGCACCGTTGACGCCACGGCCACCGGAGACCACGATCGCCGCCTCCGTGAGCTCCGGACGACCCGAGGACCCACGCGAGGTGCGGACGGTCACCTTGGTGCCGGTCGCAGCCTCGGAGAAGCTCACGGCCAGCTCCTCTACCGTGCCGGCGGCGGGGGCGACCTCCGGGGCGGCCGAGTTCGGCTTCACGGTGATAACCGGAGTGCCCTTGGACACACGGGATTTGGTGGTGAACGCGGCCGCGAACACGGACTGCGTCGCGATGGGACCGTCGTCGCCGTTCTCGAGGTCGACGGCGTCGGTGATGATGCCCGAGCCGATCCTCACGGCAAGGCGGCCGGCGATCTCCTTGCCCTCTGCGGAAGAGGGCACCAGCACCGCCGCCGGAGAGACTGCGTCGTAGGCGGCCTGGAGAGCGTCGACCTTCGGTACGACCGAGTAATCTGAGAACTCCGCCGCATCGCTGGTCAGGACCCTGACCGCGCCGTACTCGGCCAGGATCTTCGCGGCGTCGGCGCCGCCCGGCCCCAGATGCACGGCGACGGGATGACCGATACGACGGGCTAGGGTCAGCAGCTCGAGGGTCGGCTTGCGGACGGCACCGTCCATGTGGTCGACGTAGACAAGAACGTCAGCCATGGGAAATCACTCCTTGTTCGATGGAGACCGGGGGCAGGCAGCTCAGGCTCAGATGAACTTCTGGTCGGCCAGGAACCCGGCGAGCTGCTTGGCGCCCTCGCCTTCGTCTTTCACGATCGTGCCCCGCGTACGGGCCGGGCGGGGCGCCGCGTCCTCGACCTCGGTCCAGGCGCCATCGAGGCCGACCTCGTCTGCCTCGATGCCGAGGTCGTCCAGGTCCAGAGACGTGACCGGCTTCTTCTTCGCGGCCATGATGCCCTTGAAGGACGGGTAGCGGACCTCACCGGACTGGTCGGTGACCGACACCAGCGCCGGCAGGGTGGCCTCGAGTTCCTCGGAGGCGGCGTCGCCGTCGCGGCGGCCGGTGACCTTGCCGTCGGCCACGTCGATCGCGGACAGACAGGTGACTTGCGGGAGGCCCAGGCGCTCGGCCAGCATCGCCGGCAGCACACCCATGGTGCCGTCGGTGGAGGCCATGCCGGTGACGACCAGGTCGTAACCGGTCTTTTCGATGGCCTTGGCCAGGATCAGCGAGGTGCCCATGGCGTCCGAACCGTGGATGCCGTCGTCCTCGACGTGCACGCCCTCGTCCGCTCCCATCGACAGGGCCTTGCGGATCGCGTCCCTGGCGTCCTCCGGGCCGACGGTCACGACGGTGACCTCGGCATCGGCCCCCTCCTGCAGTCGGCCTTCGGCGATCTGCAGGGCCTGCTCCACCGCGTACTCGTCCAGCTCCGACAGCAGGCCGTCCACGGCATCCCGGTCCGTGGTCAGGTCCTTTGCGAAGTGCCGGTCGCCGGTGGCGTCGGGCACGTACTTCACACAGACGACGATCTTCAAGGCATGGGCCCTTTCATGCACGGGGCCATCGGCCCCAGGACGTACGGGGGAACAGAGGCGGTCGGTCACAAAGTGGTGGCGGTGCCACCGTCGACCGGCAGCACCGCGCCGGTGATGTATGAACCGGCGGGTGAGGCGAGGAAGATGGCGGTGCCGGCCATGTCGGTGTCGTTCGCGAAGCGCTTCAGTGGGACCGGTGCGAGCATGGCCTCCTCACCGCGCTCTTCCAGCGTTCCCTTCAGCATCTTGCTGTGGAACATCCCCGGAGCGATCACGTTCACAGTGATGGACGACGGGGCGAGCTGGTCCGCGAGGTGCTTGCTGAGCTGGTGCACCGCGGCCTTGGAGGAGGAGTACGCGTACGTCTCGTGGGAGGGGACGTGCAAGCCGTCGATCGAACCGACGGTGATCACCCGGGCGGGGTTCTCGTGGGAGGCGGCGGCCTTCAGTAGCGGCAGCAGCGACTTCACCAGGAAGAACGGGCCCTTCACGTTCAGGTTGAAGACCTTGTCCCAGCCCGACTCCGGGTACTCCTCGAGCTTTTCTGCCCAGATCGCGCCGGCGTTGTTCACCAGTACGTCCAGGCGGGACTCCCGCTCGGCGAGCCGGTCGGCCAGGGAGCGGCATTCCTCGGCGCTGCCCAGGTTCGCCGCCAGCGCGTGACACTCGCCGTACTGCGACAGCTCCTTGGCCGCCGCCTCGCAGGCCTCGGCGCTCCGGGAGCAGATGTAGACGCGGGCGCCGGCGCGAACAAAGCCCTTGGCGACGGCGAAACCGATTCCGCGGCTGCCGCCGGTGACGAGGACGGTCTTCCCCGCGACGGTGAACAGGCTGACCAGGGAAGGATCGATGGCGGTCATGCGCAGCCTCTCGGGACGTGGACGCTCCATGAATGGGGAGCTCATCGTGCACCATACAAAATATATTGTTCGCCTACAATGGTCATCCGACCAACGGATCCGCACCATGGAGGCGCACCCATGCCCGCATCGGGGAAAGACCTGCTGGACCTGCTCGACCTCGACGAGGTCGGCACCGACGGCTTCCTGGGCCAGGCGGCCCCGCGTAGTCGGATGGTCCGCACCTACGGCGGTCATCTGCTGGCCCAGGCGCTGATGGCTGCCTACCGCACGGTCCCGTCCGGCCGTCCGGTCCACAGTCTGCACGCCTCATTCCTGCGGGGCGGCGACGCCAAGGAGCCCGTGCGCTACGACGTGACGCACGTGCGCGACGGACGGTCATTCACCTCGCGCCGTGTGGTCGGCGAGCAGCACGGGCGTCAGATTTTCGAGCTCACCGCCTCCTTCCACCGCGACGAGGCCGGCTACGAGCATCAAGCGCCGATGCCGCACGTGCCGGCGCCGAGGGACGCGGTCCCGCTCGTCGACGCGCTCGAAGGTGTCGACGTCGATGCGAAGTCGTTCTGGCGTGAGGAGTGGAAGGCGCTCGATCTGCGCGTTGTTCAGGAGTGCGAAGCGGCGGCGCAGGCCGCGAAGAACGGGACCGTGGCGGGCGGCCCGCCGCAGCCGTCCCGCGAGCGGCTGTGGTTCCGCGTGCACGATTCCCTCGACAGTCAGGAAGTGGCCCTGAACTCCTGCCTGCTGGCCTACATGAGTGACCTGACGCTGCTGTCGACCGCGCTGCGGCCGCACGGCTATCCGTTCCTTGCCCCCGAGGTGCAGCGGGCGACCGTCAACCACACGATGTGGTTCCACGAGATCGTTCCGGCCGACCAGTGGATGCTGTACGACAAGTCCTCCGACTGGGCGGGAGGGAGCCGTGGACTGGCCACCGCCCAGGTGTACAGCCCCATCCGGGGCATGGTCGCCACGGTTGCGCAGGAGGGACTGATCCGCCCGCACGGTGTGTATTCCGCGCAGCCCGCTCCTGTCCGGACCCTGCCTGCCTCTTGACACTGCATGCATTACACATTTTATATCGTGTGGAGCATTCAGGTGTCTGTCCGGCCGAGGCCCAAGCCCGCCGGCCACCTCCCAGGAGGCCGCACCACTGTCACCACCGAATCGAGGCAGAGTGACCATCCAACAGGACGTGCCGCACACCGCCGTGCCGGCCGTCTCGGACCGCAAGCCGCGGACCAAGGCCGTGGCTGCCGCCATCTCCGCGTCGGCCATCGAGTACTACGACTTCATGATCTACGGTACGGCCGCCGCGCTGATCTTCCATGGTCAGTTCTTCCCCGACGTGAGCCCGACAGCGGGCGCCTTGGCCTCGTTCGCCACCTTTGCCGTGGGCTTCGCCGCCCGGCCGCTCGGAGCCGCAGTGTTCGGGCACATCGGCGACAAGCGCGGCCGTAAACCCGCCCTCGTCAGCGCCATGGTCCTGATGGCAGTGGCTTCCACGCTCATCGGACTGCTCCCCAACTTCGCCATGGCCGGGATCATGGCACCGCTGCTGCTGGTCCTCCTGCGCGTGGCGCAGGGCATGGCCGTCGGCGGACAGTGGGGCGGCGCGTCCCTGCTGGCCTTGGAGCACGCACCGCCCAACCGGCGTGGGCTGTACGGCGCCATTCCCCAGCTGGGCGTGCCCTTCGGCATGGTCACCGGCAACCTGGTCTTCATCCTGGTGGGGAACCTGGTGGGCCCGGAAGCTTTGGACAGCTGGGGCTGGCGGATCCCGTTCCTGCTCAGCATCTTGATGCTTCCGATCGCCTACGCGATCCACCGCAACATCGAAGACAGCCCCGAGTTCCGCCGGGCAGAGCAGGAACGCCGCAACCGGGCGCAGTCCGTGCCGGAGTCCTCGCTGCTGGAGATCCTGCGCCGCCCCAAGGCCGTGCTGCTGGCCGCCGGCACGTTCGCCCCGGCCACCATCAGCTTCTACATCATTACCACTGGCATGCTCGACTACGGCGTACACGAGCTCGGCATGGGCAAGAACAGCGTGCTCACCGCTGTGCTCATCGCGATGGCCGGGTGGACGGCCGGCACGATCGGCTTCGCCGCCCTGTCGGACAGGATCGGCCGGCGCCCGGTGTTCGCCGCGGGGGCCGTCGTCTCGGGCGTCTGGGGGTTCGTGGTGTTCCCGCTGGTCGACACGCGAGAGATGCCGCTGCTGATCCTCGGCCTGTCCGTCGGGCTTGCCGCGGTGGGAGCCATGCAGGGACCGGTGGTCGCGATGTTCGCCGAAATGTTCCCGCCCGAGGTGCGGTACACCGGCGCCTCGCTCGGACATCAGGTGGCCAACATTGTAGGCGGCGGCTGGGCGCCGCTGATCATGATCGCCCTCCTGGACGTGGGTGACGGAACCCTCCTGGTCTCCGCCTACGTGGCTGCAGCCGCCGTGCTGGGCCTGATCCCGCTGGCGCTGCTGGGCCGTCTGAAGGCTGCCTCATGAACACTCGCGCACCGGGCCGCTACACCGGCAGGGTCGCTGTGGTCACCGGGGCGGCCTCCGGCATCGGCCGGGCTGTCGTCGACGGTCTGGTCGCCGAGGGCGCCCTGGTCGTCGCCAACGACGTGAGCGCCGGACCACTCGGGGAACTGGCCTCGGACCGAGTCGTCACTGTGACCGCGGACGTCCGCGAACCCCATGCCGCGCAGCAACTGGTCGGCGCCGCCCGAGACCTCGCAGACGGGCGCATCGATGCCCTGTTCAACAACGCGGGCATCAGCCGTCCCGGTCGCGCCGCGGAGATCGATGAGGAGACGTGGTCGCACGTCATGGGCGTCAACAACGACGCCGCCTTCCACGTCGTCACCGCGGTCGGGCGCGTCATGATCGAGCAGGGTCACGGCGCGGTCCTCAACACGGCGTCCGTCGCTGGTACCCACGGCCTGCCGGGGAACGTGCCGTACGTCGTCTCCAAGCATGCCGTGGTGGGCCTGACCCGCGCGCTCGCCGTCGAATGGGGCGTGCACGGCATCCGGGTCAACGCCCTGTGCCCCGGCCTGACCGCGAGCGGAATGAACACCCGGCTGCGGGCGGCCGACAGCGGCTACTGGGAGGCACGCGAGGCCGTGGTCCCGCTGCGGCGGGCCGGCACAGCCGAGGAACAGGCGTCCGTCGCCCTGTTCCTCAACTCGCCGGAGGCCTCCTACGTCTCGGGCCTGATCGCCGAAGTCGACGGCGGCACGCACGCGCTGTACGCCGGATACGCCGTGAACCGGCCTGTATGAGAAGAGGGGCGGTAGGCGCTCTCGCGCCTACCGCCCCTCTTCTCATGTGTCAGCTCGCCTGCTGCTCCTCGGCCCACATGCCGCGCTTCTCCAGCGTCTCGATGAGCCGTGCGGCACTGCCCTGGATGTGCTTTTCGAAGACCGAGCGTGCCTTGCGCGTATCGCCGTTCTTCAGCGCGTCGAGAAGGAGCGGATGCTCCGAGCGGGCGTTGTCGACCTGCCCCTCGATGGTGGCGTAGAACTGATTGGGCAGCTGCTTGACGACCGTGCCCAGCAGCAGGGCGAGCCGCCGCGAGCCGGCGGCCAGGTTGAGCTCGCGGTGGAAGAGATGGCCCAGCTCGGCCAGCGAGCGGGTGTCACCCGCCTCGGCGGCGCGCTCGTACTCCTCGATGTTGGCCTCCAGCCGCGCGATGGCTTCCGGAGTGATCCGCTTGGCGGCGCGCGCCGCGAGCTCACCCCCCAGCCGGGCCTGCGCCCAGAAGAGGTCCTGGACATCGCCGGGGGTGAAGGGCGCGACGATGAAACCGCGCCGCGGCACGAGCTGTACGAAGCCCTCGCTCTGCAGGAGCAACAACCCTTCACGCACAGGGGTGTTGCTGACCCCGACGGCCTCGGCGATGGGCTCCATCCGGAGGAAATCTCCGGCCTTGACCTCCCCGGTGATGACCAACTCGCGCACATAGGCGGCTACTTCCTCAGGAAGCTGCTTCCGCCTGTCGCTGGGGGTCCGCCTGGTGGCTGGGGGGCTGCTGTTCACTGGCTTCCGCTCCGTGTTCGTCGGCGTCGCTTCCGTCGATACTGACAGTCACCCGAGAGGTTGAGGAAGCATTCCCAAACTTTATATAGGAAATGAAGTATTCTAGCCCACTTTGTGTGGTCCCTGCAACGGCTTGGGCCCCGCCACGGCGCAGGGCCCGGAACCCGGGCGTGTGTACGCCTCCGGTCCCAGGTCCTGCGTCCTTCGGGGCTGCTGTCGGGTGTCAGCCCTGGCTCTTGTGGTTCTCCAGCAGGCGGCGGCCGATGATCATGCGCTGGATGTCCGCGGTGCCCTCACCGATCAGCAGCATCGGCGCCTCGCGGTAGAGCCGCTCGATCTCGTACTCCTTGGAGTATCCGTAGCCGCCATGGATGCGGAAGGAGCCCTCGACGACCTGGGCGCAGTATTCGGAGGCGAGGTACTTGGCCATGCCGGCTTCGAGGTCGTTGCGCTCCCCGGAGTCCTTCTTGCGGGCGGCGCGGACCATCATCTGGTGCCCGGCCTCGGTCTTGGTAGCCATCTCCGCAAGGCGGAACAGCACGGCCTGATGCTGGGCGATCTTCTTGCCGAATGTCTCCCGCAGCTGGCTGTATTCGACGGCCAGTTCGTAGGCACGGTGGGCGACACCGACGGCCCGGGCGGCGACGTTGACGCGGCCGACCTCGACGCCGTCCATCATGTGGTAGAAGCCCTTGCCACTGGTGCCGCCCAGGATGCGGTCGGCGCCGATGCGGTGGCCGTCGAAGAGCAGCTCGGTCGTGTCGACGCCCTTGTAGCCCATCTTCTCGATCTTGCCGGGGACGGTGACGCCCTGTGCCGTCTCACCGAAGCCCTCCTTCTTCTCCACGAGGAAGGTGGTCATGTTCCGGTGCGGGGCGTCCTGTCCCTCATCGGTCTTGACCAGCACGGCCACCAGGTTCGCCGAGGCGCCGTTGGTCAGCCACATCTTCTGGCCGTCGATGGTGTACGTGCCATCGGCGCCCTTGACCGCCTTGGTCTTGATGGCCGAGACATCCGAGCCGCAGTCGGGTTCGGACATGGAGAACGCCCCGCGGATCTCGCCGGTGGCCATGCGCGGCAGGTAGGAGCGCTTCTGCTCCTCGGTGCCGTGACGGGAGATCATGTAAGCGAGGATGAAGTGGGTGTTGATGATGCCGGAGATGCTCATCCAGCCGCGGGAAAGCTCCTCGACCACGAGGGCGTAGGTGAGCAGGGACTCGCCCAGGCCGCCGTACTCCTCGTCGATGGTGAGTCCGAAGATGCCCAGGCCCTTCAGACCCTCGACGATCTCGGCCGGGTACTCGTCCTTGCGGTCGTACTGGGAGGCGACGGGGAGGATCTTGGTGTCCACGTAACTGCGGACAGTCCGGAGGATCTCCTCCTGTACGTCGGTGAGGCCCTCGGTCTCGCAGAGGCGGCCCATGCGCGGTTCCTTCCTGGTCCTGAGGGGTGCGGGGGCGGGTTCCGAGCCGTGCGGGTGGAGCGCGGCGGAGCCCGTATCCTCATGCATCATATATAAAATGTGCCACAGATTGACCCTGTGAGACTCCTTGTAGAAGCAAAATATATTACGTATCTTCCATGATTATTGGTCTCGACGAGCTGGAAGGAGCCGCGATGAGGGGGCAACGAATAGCCGGCAAAGTGGCTCTGGTGGTGGGCGCAGGGCAGTCGGAGGGGGCCACGGTCGGCAACGGCCGGGCCGCCGCACTGCTGATGGCCCGCGAAGGCGCCGCAGTGGTCGCGGTCGACCGGAACGAGGCCTCCGCGGAGGAGACCGCGAAGGCGATCGCCGATGAAGGCGGCCGGGCGCTGGCCGTGAGGGCCGACGTCACCAGCGAGGCCGACATCGAAGCAGCGGTCACTGCCTGCGTCGACGCCTATGGCCGCCTGGACATCCTGCACAACAACGTCGGCGTGGCAGCCGCTGCGGCCGGCGATGCGCCGGTCACCGAGATCGAGCCCGAGGCATTCTCCCGCATCGTGGCCGTCAATCTGCGGGGCATGGTGCTCACCTGCAAGCACGCCCTGCCCGTCATGCGGGAGCAGGGCAGCGGCGTGATCATCAACATCGCCTCCAACGCGGTGCTCATCAACTACCCGAACGTCGGCTACCGCACCTCGAAGGCCGGCGTGCTGTCCCTGACCGAACACGTGGCCGCCGCCAACGCCGCATACGGCATCCGCG
This sequence comes from Streptomyces brevispora, assembly GCF_007829885.1. NCBI lineage: Bacteria > Bacillati > Actinomycetota > Actinomycetes > Kitasatosporales > Streptomycetaceae > Streptomyces > Streptomyces brevispora. The sequence continues at coordinate 1,454,853 of NZ_VIWW01000001.1, read as the reverse complement.
CCAACGCGGTGCTGCCGGGGCTGATGGAGACCCCGATGGCGGTCGAGCCCCGCATGCGGAAGTCGGGGGCCCGCAGGGAGGAGGTGGTTGCCGAACGCAATGCCCGCGTACCTCTGCGGCATCCCGGCGGGACGGCCTGGGACGTTGCCCGCGCCGCGTTGTTCCTTGCTTCCGACGAGGCCGCTTTCATCACGGGGGCTTCCCTCGTGGTCGATGGCGGTCAGAGCCTCATGGCGGGCTGAGACCCGCGGCGGACCACTCCCCGATACGGGGGTTCCGTTACACGCAAGTTTGCGAAATGTTTCCTCGTGCGACCGGCGAAGTGGCCGGCGCCTGAGCCAGAGCGAGGTCAGCGATGCAGCACCTGCCTCTCAAGGGCATCCGAGTCCTGGAGTTCGGGGGATACATAGCCGCCCCCTATGCGAGTTCCATGCTGTGCGCCTTGGGCGCCGACGTGATCAAGATCGAGAAGACGGGGGACGGTGAGGACTTCCGGCGGGGCGTCGACAACCGCAGCTCCTATTTCATCCAGTACAACGCCGGCAAGCGCAGTTTCGCCGTCGATCTCAAGAGCCCCGAGGGCCTTGAGGCCGTGAAGGCCCTGCTCCCGAGCGCCGATGTGGTGTTGGAAAACATGCGGCCGGGCAAGCTGGCCGCCCTAGGACTGGGGGAGGAGGAGTGCCGCGCGAAGCGGCCCGACCTCGTCTACGCCTCCGCGTCAGGGTTCGGCGACGGCGGCGCGCTGCGCTCCCGGCCCGCCTACGACACCATCGGCCAGGCCTTCGGCGGCCTGTACACGGTCCTCGGGGAGGCTGGGCGCCCGGCGCTGACCGGTTCCTGTCTCGCTGACCTCATCACCGGCGTCACCGCCTTGACCGGAGTGCTGGCCGCCCTGGTCGGGCGGGCTGCGACCGGGAACGGGCAGCGCGTGGAGACCTCGATGATGGAAGCGGTCAGCACCCTCACGATCGACGCCATGACGCAGTACTTCGACAACGGCCATGAGGACCCCGCCTGCGGCAGTCGCCATCCACAGGCGCAGAACTTCTGCCTCAAGACGGCAGTCGGCGACGACATCGCCCTGCACCTGTCGTCCTCGCAGAAGTTCTGGCTCGCCCTCCTGGAGGCCATGGACCGCGCGGACCTCGCGGACGACCCGCGCTTCACGACCTACAACCTGCGGATGGAGCACTACACCGAGCTCGTGGAGATCGTCGAGGCGGAGTTCGTTGCCAGGACGTCCGCCGAGTGGGAGAAGCGGCTCACCCAGGCTGACGTGCCCTTCGCTCCGGTGCTCACCATGTCGGGCTTCATTGAGCACCCCCAGACCCAGTGGCTGGAGTTGGTGGAACCGGAGCGCGACGGCCTGTCCCTGCTGCGTCCGCCGTGGCGGTTCGACGGCACCCGGCCCGAGCGCCCCGGCAAGGCTCCCCTGGTTGGGGAGCACACCTGGGAGCTTGCCTCGGAGGTGTACGACGAGGCGCGCGTTAAAGCCCTGCTCGACTCCGGAGTGCTCTTCGCGGGCGTCTGACGGGCGGGTTGTCCTGAATGGGTGCGGCCCTCGGGTGAAAGGGCCGCACCGGGAGCGCGTACAGGCGCCGTGTATTCGCGTTCACGACCTTTGCTGCGAGCAGTTCTCCTGAATGCTTCAGCAACTGCCCGATATTCAGGGGCGTTACAGCAATTCTGCTGCACTGAATTTCCCGCGGATTGTCTTCCGGGTCAACCTGAAGCCTTGACGCACATTATATATGAAGTATGTTGCACGGAATGGCGATCGTTACCGCCGCAGACACCATGGAGGAAACATGAAGCACACTTCAGTGCGGCGTACAGCCGCAGCGCTGGCCGTTCTGCTGAGTGCCAGTGGGCTGACGGCGTGCGGCGGCGGTGCCCAGGGCACGGCGGTCAAGGGTCCGTGGAAGGACGTGGTCGCGGCCGCCGAGGAGGAGGGCGCCGTCAGCTTCTACTCGGTGATGCCCGGCGCGCAGAACAAGCGCCTCGTCGACGCCTTCGAGAAGGAGTACCCGGAGATCACCGTCAACCTCACCCGCGGTGCGGGTGAGCTGCCGGCGCGGGTCGAGTCGGAGATCAAGTCGAAGTCGGAGGGCGCCGACGTCTTCCTCTACAGCGACCCGGCCTGGTTCTCCAACCAGAAGGGCGCCTTCCTCGAGGCCGACGGTCCGTCGCTCAAGGGCTGGAACGACGACGCCTGGGCGGTGAAGAGCAAGGTGATCATTCCCTCCGCCTACCCCTACTCGATGTTCGTGTGGAACAAGAAGATTTTCCCCAAGGGCTTCAAGAAGTGGGAAGACACCGTCGATCCCTCGGTCAAGGGCAAGCTCGGCCTGCGCACCGACGTCACCACGTCGCTCGCCGGCTACCTGGACTTCCAGGAGAAGGAGCTGGGCGAGGAACATCTGGTCAAGAGCGGCAAGCTCAGCCCCAAGTTCTACCCCTCGGTCGTCACGATGACGCAGGCCGTCGCCTCGGGAGAGATCGGCGTGACCAACGCCTCCATCCCCTCCACGGTGAAGGAGCTGCAGGCCCAGGGCGCGCCGATCGAGGCGACCGTCCCCGATCCCAGCTACTGGATCGAGTGGGGGGCGGCGGCCCTCAACAAGACGCAGCGGCCCAACTCCGCACGCGTCTTCCTCGACTTCATGATGTCCGAGAAGGGCCAGGCCGCGATCAACGGCGACGGCTTCGGCGCCGCCGGGCGCGACGGCGTCGAGGGCACCATCGAGCCGGCCGAGGACGCGGCGATGCTCGACTCCTCCTCGTACACCCCGGAGCGCATCGAGGAGTCCAACAGGAAGTTCAAGAAGTGGTTCCACTGACCGCGTGGCCCGGAGGGCACTCCAGCAAGGACGTAAGAGACATGAACGAGACTCTCACCGAGGTACTCGGCGAGTTCGCCGCCACCGCCGACATGGGCGCCATGCCGCACGAGGTCGTGGACGAGGCCAAGCGGCTGGTCCTGGACACTCTCGGCTGCGCACTGGGTGGTGTCACCGAACCCAAGGGCCGGATCGGCATCGACTACGGCGTGCTGCTGGGCGGTTCGGCGGGCGAGGCCACGGTGTTCGGCACACCCCGCCGCTCGTCTCCCGTGGGCGCGGCCTTCGCGAACGCCGAGCTCGTCAGTGCGCTCGACTTCGACGCCGTGCTGCCCCCGGGCCATGTCTCGCCGTACGTCCTTCCCGGGACCCTGGCGTTCGCCGAGAGCGGCGCCGTCACCGGCAGGAAGCTGATCGAAGCGGTCGCGGTCGCCCACGAGATGACCTACCGCTTCGGCAAGGCCATGGACTACGTCCGCGACATGACGGACGGCGAGACGAAACTCGCCCCCGTCGTCGGCTACGCCTGCTCGGTGTTCGGCGCCGCCGCCGCGGTGGGTATGGTCCGTGGCAACCCCGCGGAGACCATCGCCCACGCGCTCGGCATCGCCGGGGCCCTCTCACCGGTTAACTCCCACGGTGCCTGGATACGTCACGCCCCGAGCTCGACCGTCAAGTACACCCCGGCCGGACCACTGGTGCAGGCCGCCATCAGCGCGGCGCTGATGGCGGAGCTCGGGCACCGGGGCGACCGGCAGATCCTGGACGACGCCGAGTTCGGCTACCGGCGCTTCATCGCCACCGCGCGCTGGGAGCCGTCCCATCTCACCGACGGGCTGGGCACCGAATGGCGCTTCCCGACGGAGGCGACGTACAAGCCCTACCCCCACTGCCGGGTGCTGCACGCGCCGCTCGATGCCCTGATCGGGCTCGTGCGCGAGCACGGCATCGCCCCCGCGGAGATCGATGCGATCCGGCTGTGGGGCGAGGGGTGGATCAAGGAGCCGGTCTGGCTGAACAACCGCATCGAGCACGTGCAGGACGCGCAGTTCAGCATTGCGCACGGGCTCGCCGCCGGCGCCCATGACCTGCCGCCCAGCCGGGCCTGGCAGGCCCCGGAGTTCGTCTTCGGCGACTCGGTACTCGGCCTGATGAACAAGGTCACCTTCGAGGTCCACCCCGAGTACACGGCGCAGCTCGCGCAGCACCCGTCGGCCCGGCCCACCCGCATCGAGGTCGACGCCCGCGGTACGACCTACGCCGCCGAGCGCAGCTTTCCCAAGGGCAGTCCCTCGCCCGACCCGGACACCACGATGACGACGGACGAGCTGGCTGCCAAGTTCCGGGCCAACGCCGACGGCGTGCTCACCGACGCGGACACCGAGGCCCTGATCGAGGGCGTCCTCGGGCTCGACAAGGCCGAAGACGTCCGGCCGCTGCTGCGCCAGGCCGCCGGCCGACCGGACTGAACCGCCACCGCTTCTTTGCAGCACCGTCCCAGCACATCAAATACATCATGCACAGGCTCCGGCGCTTCGGAGCCACCCCGCAAGCCCGACCGCACCCCAGGAGGACACCGCCGTGACCACAAAGAGCACCGCAGCGCCGCCCACCGTGGCAGCCGAGCCGGAAAGCCCCGCGCCGACAGCCAAGGTGCAGGTCTCGAAGCTCACCAAGAGCTTCCGCCGGCGCAAGGAGTCCGTCCAGGTCCTCCACGGCATCGACCTGGAGATCGTCGACGGTGAACTCCTCGTCCTCCTCGGGCCGAGCGGCTGCGGCAAGACCACGCTGCTGCGCTGCCTGGTGGGGCTGGAACGCCCTGACGGCGGGCGCGTGGACCTCGCCGGCCGGACCGTGGTCGACGCCGACACCCGCACCTTCGTGCAGCCCAACCGGCGCGACGTCGCCATGGTCTTCCAGAACTACGCGCTCTGGCCGCACATGGACGTCGCCCGCAACGTCGCCTACCCGCTCAAGTCGCGCGGCCTGAAGAATCTGCTGAGCGGCGGCCGCGTCGAGGAGATCCTCAAGCTCGTCCAGTGCGACCACCTCGCCGACCGCTACCCGCCCGAGCTCAGCGGCGGCCAGCAGCAGCGCGTCTCGCTGGCCCGCGCACTGGCCTCCAACCCTGGCCTGCTCCTGCTCGACGAGCCGCTCAGCAACCTGGACGCGCTGCTGCGCATCGAACTGCGCGCCCAACTCCGCTCCCTCCACCGCCAGCTGGGCTTCACCGGCGTCTACGTCACGCACGACCAGGAGGAGGCTCTGGCGCTGGGCACCCGCGTAGCCGTGATGCGCGAGGGCCGCTTCGAGCAGATCGGCGACCCCGAGGAGGTCTACCGGCGCCCCGCGACCGCGTACGTCGCCGACTTCCTCGGGGCCCGCAACCGCCTGGAGGTCAAGGTCGATGACCTCGGCACCGCCGAAGTCGACGGACAGACCCTGCGCGGCTTCTTCCGCCCCGGCATGCCCGGCACCTACACCCTCCTCTTCCGCGACCAGGACCTCGAACTGCGGGGCGCGGGCGGCAACGAAGGCGCGGCGGGCCGTTCCTGGCTCACCGGCGGTACGGTCCACGAGGTGCTGCCCGGCGGCAACCACAACGAGCACGTGGTGCGCGTCAACGGCATCCGGTTCTGGGTCGGCATCCCGGCGAGCAAGGAGCGGTACGCGCCCGAGACGGACGTCGAACTGGGGATCGACCCCCGGCACACGCTCTGTTACGACGCCGACGGCAAACTCGTGGAGGGCTGGACCCATGGCGCCTGACCTGCAGACACGTCCGGCGCCGGAGGCGGCCGACCACCCGGACCGCAGCACCGCGATAATCCGGGTGGGCCGGGCCGCCCGCCCGCACTGGCCGTGGGTCCTCCTGACGGTCGTCACCACCGCCCTGGTCCTGGTGCCGGTGATCCCCCTGCAATGGCAGGCATGGAGCGACGGCGCCGACGGCATGCGCCGCCTGGTCGGCATGTCCGACCTGCAGAACGTCGCGGTCAACACGCTGACCCTCGGGATCGGTGCGCTGGTCGTGGGCATGGTGCTCGGGACGGTGCTGGCCCTCGCGTCCTACTCGATGCGGCCGCGGCTGCGGAAGAAGCTCGAGTTCCTGCCCGTGCTGCCGATGGTGGTGCCGTCCGTCGCACACGTCGTCGGCTTTGTGTTCCTCTTCTCACCGGAGAACGGTTACGCCAACACCCTGCTGCGCGCCACGCCGTTCTTCGACGGGGCCTCAGGGCCGATCAACGTGTACACGTTTGAGTGGATCGTCGTGTACACGGGCACCCACCTGGCCGCGTTCGTCTACCTGTTCGTCTACACCGGCCTGCGCAACCTCGGCTCCGACTACGCGCTCGCCGCCCGGGTGAACGGAGCGGGCCCCGTCCGGGCACTGTTCACGATCACCCTGCCGCTGCTGCGCCCCACCCTGGTCTACTCCTCCGTGGTGGTCTTCCTCCTGGCGCTGGGCCAGTTCACCGGCCCGCTCCTGCTCGGCCGCCGCGAGGGCTTGGACGTCGTGACGACCAAGATGTACACGCTGAGCGCGGAGTACCCGGTCGACTACCAGCTCGCCTCCGCACTCGGCACGCCGCTGCTCCTGCTGGCCATCTTCCTGGTGATCTTCCAGACCCGTTCGCTGGCGAACCAGAACCGCTTCGTGGGGCAGGGTGCCTCCTCCCTCGACAACCGGCAGCTGACCCGTACGGGCAGCGCGGTGTCGGCGTGCATCGTGCTGGCGTACACGACGATCGCGGCGTTTCTGCCGCTGCTGGCCATCGCCTTCGTCGGTCTGTCGCCGTACTGGAGCGGCACGCCCTCCTTCGGCGCCATGACGACCGAGCACTTCTCGGCCGTGCTGAACGACCCGCAGATCCTGCAGGCCGTAACCACGACGCTCACTGTGTCCCTGACCGGCGTGGCGATAGTCATCCCGCTCGGCATGCTGATCTCTCTGGCCATCTACAATCGGGACCGCATGTGGCGCCCGGTGCCGGCGGTCCTCGACCTGATGGCGAACATGCCGCTGACCGTTCCGGCCGCGCTGCTCGGCTTCGGTTTCCTTTTTGCGTTCTCCCACCCGGGCATCGGCCTCTATGGCAGCCAGACAAGCATGATCATCGCGTATGTGACGATCATGCTGCCGTACTCCGTCCGCTACCAGCTGGCCACGATCATGTCGCTGGGCCGCCCGACGCTGGAGGCATCGCAGGTCAGCGGGGCGCATCCGCTGCGTACCTTCTTTCAGGTGCTGCTGCCGCTGGCCCGGGCGGGCATCGCCTCCTCGGCGGCGATCGTCTTCGTGCTGCTCACCCACGAGTTCGGCGTCTCGCTGCTGCTGCGCGGGCCGACGACCAAGGTCTTGTCCGTCGTCCTGTTCGACGAGTATGGCGGCGGCACCTACGCCCAGGTCGCGGTGATCGCCCTGCTGATGACCGTGGTGACGGGTCTCGGCGTCGCGCTGGCGATGGCGTTCGGCGGCCGCCGGGCGCTAGAGCGGCTCTGAGGATGGCAGCCGCACCGCGAACGACGGCGCTCGTCGTCCTTCCCGGACTGGCGAGCGCCGTCATCGCCATGGTCGGCCCGCTGCCCGGCGCCCTGGTGTTCGCGATCCGCGAGGACTTCGCGTTCAGCGCCAGCGACGTGGGCTTCAGCTTCGCCGGCTTCTACCTCGCCTCGGCAGTGGTCGCCCAGTTCGCCGGGCGGCTGATGGCCAGATGGAGTCAGCTCACGCTGATCCGCCTCGGCCTCGCCCTGTGTGCCGCGGTCACCGTCACCGTCGCCCTGTGGAGCGGCCGATGGCAGCTCTTCGCGGCAGCCGGGATATGCGGGGCCGCCAACGGCCTGTCCACGCCGGCCGTCAACCTACTCATCGCCAGGGTGGTTCCCTCGCACCGACGTGGCCTCGCCTTCGGAGTGCGGATGTCGGCCGTACCGGGAGGTGCGTCGCTGGCCGCGCTGGCGGCCTACTTCGTGGTCGGCCACGGGCACGACTGGCGGGCGGTGTACGCAGGATACGCCGTTCTGTGCCTGCTCACGATTGCGGCGATGGGCTGGATCGGGCCCAGTGCCCGGTCCTCGCCCGAAGCGCCGCAGTCCTCTGCGCCCTGGGACGGCCCCGGGGAGGCTCGGGGTCTGGGACTGCTGGCGACTGCGGGTCTGTTGGCGGCCTCGGGTGGGGCGGTGCTCCCGCCGTTCCTGGTCGAGGGCATGGTGCACGGTGGAACGACGCCGGGCGCCGCGGCCATCTTTCTGGCGGTGGGGTCCTGGCTGGGCATGGGGGCGCGCATCGTCGTCGGAGTGGTCTCCGACCGGTTGCCGCGTCCGCAGCTGCATCTGACCGGTGTGGTCCTCAGCCTGATGGCCGGCAGTTTCGGGATGCTCGGCTTGGCGCTGGGGGAGGGCGCGGTCGTGGTCGGCGCGGCCGCGGTGGTGACGTTCGGTCTGGGCTGGGCGTGGCCTGGGCTACTGCACCATGCCGCGATCCAGATGTATCCGTACCACCTCGTGCGGACGACGACCCGTCTACAGTCCGGCACCTTCCTGGGCGGTCTGCTGGGCCCTGCCGTCTTCGGCCTGGCGGTCACGCATGTCTCCTTCACCTGGGCCTGGTTGGGTTCCTCCGTCGTCATGGCGTTCGCGGCCGTGGCGGTGTGGGGCGTCGTCCGCCGGTCTCAGGCCGTGCCGGATGCGGAGCGAGGCGAGGGCTCACCGGTGCAGAAGCCTGACGAGCCCGCCCGGCAGAGTGATCCACGTCACGATTGAAGATATACGATATTCAAAAGTCTTGGCACGGAAAATATATGATGTACGCTGAATGCCATGACAAGGAGGTTCTGATGAAGCCGATGCGCTCCGTTCTCTTCGTGCCCGGCCACCGCGGCACCTGGGTGGAGAAGGCCCTGGCCGCCGGTGCTGACGGGGTGATCCTGGACCTGGAGGACTCGGTCCCGGCCGACCTCAAGGACGAGGCCCGGACCGAAGTCGCCCGCTCGATCGCCCGCCTGCACGAGGCCGGCTCCCTGGCCGGCGTGTACGTACGGGTCAACGCCCTGGACACCGGCATCGCCGGCGACGACATCGCTGCGGTGGTCGTGCCCGGCCTGCGCGGGCTGAGCCTGCCCAAGACCTACGGGGCCGAGGACATCGTCCGGTTCGACGCCCTGGTGACCCACTTCGAGCTGAAGAACGGCGTCGAGCCCGGCTCGGTGGAGTTCATCTGCAACCTCGAGACCGCCGAGGCGTACGCGAACTGCGAGGCGATGGCCACGGCTTCCCCGCGGGTGGCGACCCTGTTCGCCGGCACCGCCCGGGACGCGGATGTGTCCCGTTCCATCGGCTTCCAGTTCACCCCCGAGGGCCTGGAAACGCTGTACCTGCGCAGCCGCGCCGTCCTGGCGGCCCGCGCCGCCGGCCTGGAATTCCCGCTCGTCGGCGTGTGGCAGGACCTCTCGGACCCGGACGGGGCCCGCCGCTTCTCCGAGCAGAACCGTGAACTGGGCTTCCGCGGCCAGGTCCTCATCCACCCCTCGCACATCGCGGTGGCCAACGAGGTCTTCAGCCCCTCCACGTTCGAGGTCGAGTTCTACGAGGGCATGATCACCGCCTTCGAGAAGGCAGAAGCCGCCGGCGCCGCAGCCGTGCTCTACGAGGGCATGCACGTCGACTACGCCCACATCAAGACCGCGCGCGAGGTGCTCGCCTACAGCCGCCTCCTCGCTGAGCGCACCGACGCCGCAGCCAGCTGAAGCCCCCCACAGAAGAAAGAGGACCGAAGATGTCCGGCCTGTACTTCGAAGAGTTCGAACCCGGCATGGTGATCGAGCACCAGACCCGTCGCACCGTCTCCGAGAGCGACAACATCACCTTCTGCGCCCTGACGCTCAACCTGGCGCCGCTCCACCTGGACGCGGAGTACGCCAAGGACAGCATCTACGGCGAGCGCATCGTCAACAGCCTCTACACCCTCGGTCTGGTCACCGGCATCTCCATGCAGGACACCACCCAGGGCACCACGTTGGGCAACCTCGGCTTCAGCGAGATCACCTTTCCCAAGCCGCTGTTCCACGGCGACACCGTCCGGGTGCGCACCGAGATCGTGAGCAAGCGCGAGTCCCGCAGCCGCAAGGACTCCGGGATCGTCCAGTTCCGCCACTACGGCATCAACCAGCGCGACGAGATCGTGTGCGACTGCGCCCGCGCCGGCCTGATGTTCAAGCGGGACACCGCTGAGACCGCCGCCTGAGCAACCTGCCGACAGGGGAGAAGAACTGATGACACAGCCGCGACGGTTCGCCGCGCCGCGGGAGCCCGCCTGGGTTCCCGGCGACGCGGAGCGCGGCCGCAGCCGACTGCTGCGGGCGCTGGATCGCTGGGGCATCTCTGACCTGGAGGAGTTGCACAACCGGTCGCTCCGGGACCCGGAGTGGTTCTGGCGGGCCGTGGTCGACGACCTCGACGTCGCCTTCACTACCCCGTTCAAGACAGTCCGGGACGACTCCGAGGGACACGAGTTCCCGCGCTGGTTCACCGGGGGCCGGCTGAACGCGGCCGACCTGTGCTCCCACCGGCACGCATCGAGCGACCGGGCGACGGCCACGGCCGTCGTCTACGAGGGCGACGCGGGCCAGCGCCGCGCGCTGACATACGCCGAACTCGACCGTGAGGTACGTCGGTTCGCGGCCAACCTCGCGGGCCTGGGCGTCATGCGCGGCGACCGGGTCGTGCTGTTCCTGCCGGTGGTGCCGGAGGCCGTCGTGGCCTTCCTGGCCTGCGCGGCGATCGGCGCCATCTCGGTGCCGGCCTTCACCGGCTTCGGCGCGGAAGCGCTGGCCATGCGGCTGCGCGACTCCGAGGCGGTGGCGCTGGTGACCGCCGACGGCACCACCCGCCGCGGAAAGGGAGTCGGCCTCAAGGCCACCGCCGACGAGGCGCTGAAGAACGCGCCGTCGGTGCGCAGCGTCGTCGTGGTGCAGCACCTCGGCGACGGCACCGACATGCAGGCGGGCCGCGACATCTACTGGGACGACCTTCCGGCGAACCCGGCGCTGGTCGAAACCGTGGAAGCCGAGGCCCAGGATCCGCTGACGATCATCTACACCTCCGGGACGACTGGCGCACCCAAGGGCATCGTTCACTCGCACGCCGGCTTCGCCGTCAAGGCGGCGGTCGACTTCGCGTACGGCTTCGACATCCATGAGGACGACGTGATCGCCTGGATCGCGGACATGGGCTGGATGCTGGGTCCGCTGCTGATCATGGGTGGGCTGCAGTTGGGGGCCACGGTGGTGTTCACCGAAGGGGTGCCGACCCATCCCGGCCCCGACCGGCTGTGGGACATCGCCCGGCGCAACAACGTCACCTTCCAGGGCATCGCGCCCACGGCGGCCCGCGCGGTGAAGAACGCCGGCGGCGGAGACGCCGCGAACCTGCCCACCGTACGTTCCTTCGCCTCCACGGGTGAAGCCTGGGACGAGCCGACCTGGCGCTGGCTCTTCGAGACCGTCGGTGGAGGCACCCGCCCCATCGTCAACTACAGCGGCGGCACCGAGACCGGCGGCGGCATCCTGGTCACCTATCCCTTCCTGGCCAGCGAGGCGGCAGCCTTCAATGGTCCGCTGCCCGGCATGGACGTCGCCGTCCTCGACGACGTCGGCGAGCAAGTCATCGGCGAGGTGGGCGAACTGGTCGTCCGGAACACCTGGCCCGGTATGACCCACGCCTTCTGGCGGGACCGCCCCCGCTACCTGGAGACGTACTGGAAGCGGTGGCCGAAGGTGTGGCACCACGGCGATCTGGCCGGCGTGGACGCCGACGGGACATGGCGGGTCCACGGACGCTCCGACGACACGATCAAGGTGTCGGGGCGCCGGGTCGGCCCCGCCGAACTGGAAGCGGCCCTGCTCAAGGACCCACGCATCGCCGAAGTGGCTGTGGTCGGCGTCCCCGACCCCGACCGCGGGCAGCGCGTCGTCGCCTTCGTGGTCGTCGGCGACTGCACCGACCACGACGACCTCGTCGCCACCGCAGTCCACCACGTCGGCCGGTCGTTCGCACCCGCCGTCGTCGTCGTGCCGACCCTTCCCAAGACCAAGAACGGCAAGATCATGCGCCGCGCGATCCGTGCACGCCACCTCGGCCTGCCGCTCGGAGACATGTCGTCGCTCGATCCGGCCACCCCGTTGGAAGACATACCCCACCACGAAGCAGGAGAGTGACGATGACAGAGAAGGACCCTGCGGACCTCGAACTGATCCGTAAGACGACGCGAGAACTGGCCCGCAAGTTCGACCTGGAGTACTGGCGCCAGAAGGACACCAAGCATGAGTATCCCTGGGAGTTCGTGAAGGCGTTCGCCGACGGCGGCTGGCTCGGCGCGATGATCCCCGAGGAATACGGCGGGATCGGTCTCGGCCTCGTCGAGTCCGCCGTCATGCTCCACGAGATCGGCTACTCCGGCGCCGGCGCCTCCGGTGCCTCGGCGATCCACTTCTACATCTTCCCGCCGGGCCCCATCATCCGGCACGGCTCGGAGGAGATGAAGCGCGAGTTCCTCCCGAAGATCGCCAAGGGCGAGCTGCTCATGGCCTTCGGCGTGACCGAGCCGAGCGCCGGCGTCGACACCTCCCGCATCACCACCCGTGCGGTGAAGCAGGAGGGCGGCTGGGTCATCAACGGGCAGAAGGTGTGGATCACCAACGCTCAGAACGCCCAGAAGATCCTTCTGCTGGCCCGTACTTCCCCGCGGACCGACGAGAAGCCGATGGACGGCATGACGCTGTTCTTCACCGATCTGGACCGCGAGCGCATCACCGTCCGTGAGATCGAAAAGCTCGGCCGCTCGGCCGTCGACTCCAACGAGCTGTTCATCGACAACCTCGAGGTCCGCGACGACGAGGTCGTCGGCGAGGTCGGCAAGGGCTTCTCCTACCTTCTTGACGGCCTGAACCCCGAGCGCATCGTGGTGTCCATGGAGCAGATCGGCCTGGGCCGCGCCGCCCTGGACGAGGCCGTGAAGTACGCCAACTCCCGCGTCGTCTTCGACCGCCCCATCGGTAAGAACCAGGCCGTGGCCCACCCGTTGGCCGACTCCTGGATGCGTCTGCAGGCAGCCGAGCAGATCGCCATGAAGGCCGCCCAGATGTACGACGCGGAGCAGCCGTGCGGCCCCGAGGCCAACGCGGCGAAGTTCCTCGGTAGCGAGGCCGGTTTCCAGGCCTGCGACCGCGCGATGCAGACGCTGGGCGGCTACTCGTACGCCAAGGAGTACTACGTCGAGCGGTTCTGGAGGGAGTCGCGCCTGCTGAAGGTGGCGCCGATTTCCCAGGAGATGGTGCTCAACTACGTCTCCACCAAGATCCTCGGCCTTCCCAAGTCGTACTGATGGAGGGGCGCATGAGCAAGAAGGACCGCATGCTCGACGGCAAGGTCGCCATCGTCACCGGTGGCGGCCAGGGCATCGGGCTGGCGATTGCCGGGGCCCTGCTGGACCACGGTGCCAAGGTCGTGATCGCGGATGTGGACGGTGACAAGGCGGCCGCGGCGATCGAGCCGTGGCGGGCGGCCGGCGCGCCGGTACTGGCCACCGGATGCGACGTCACCAGCGAGAGAGACCAGGAGCAGCTGGTGGCGCGCTGCCTGGAGGATTTCGGCGGCGTCGACATCCTCGTCAACAACGCGGGCGTCACCCGCGACCGGTATATGACGAAGATGACAGCCGACGACTTCGACCTGGTGCTCGACGTCAGCCTGAAGGGCGCCTGGCTGGGCACCCGCGCGGTGGCGGGGTTGTTCCGTGAGCAGGGCAGCGGCGCCGTGGTCAATGTGTCCTCGCTGTCGGGGAAGATCGGCAATCCCGGTCAGACCAACTACAGCGCCGCGAAGGCCGGTCTGATCGGGCTGACGAAGGCGGCGGCGAAGGAGCTCGGCCCCTCCGGAGCCCGGGTGAATGCGGTCCAGCCCGGTCTGATCCGCACCGATATGACGCTCGCCATGAAGCCGGAGATCTTCGCCGCCAAGGAGGCCGAAGTGCCCATGGGGCGTGCGGGCACGCCCGACGAGGTGGCCGACGCGGTGGTGTTCCTGGCAGGCCCGATGGCGTCGTACGTCAACGGTGCCGTACTCGAAGTCACCGGCGGACGCGGGATCTGAGGACCGCCCCGCGTAGATCACGGACCTGAACGAAGAGAGGACGACATGCGCGAAGCAGTCATCTGCGAGCCGCTGCGCACGCCGGTGGGCCGTTACGGCGGGGTCTTCAAGAGCCTGTCGGCCGCGGAGCTGGCTGCTACGGTTCTGAAGGAGCTGGTCAGCCGTACAGGCATCGACCCGGCTCAGGTCGACGATGTGCTGTTCGGGCAGTGCTACCCCAACGGCGAGGCTCCGGCCATCGGCCGCATCGCCGCGCTGGACGCCGGCTTCCCGATCACCGTGCCGGGCACACAGCTCGACCGGCGCTGCGGTTCGGCGCTGCAGGCGGTGCTGGACGCGGCGATGCGGGTGCAGACCGGCGCCTGCGACGTGGTGATCGCCGGCGGCGCGGAGAGCATGAGCCAGGCCGAGCACTACGTGGTCGGCGGCCGCTTCGGGTTCCGCGGCGACTCCAGCCCGATGTGGGACCGGATTGCCCGCGGCCGCATCACCTCCGGCGGCAAGTTCCACCCCGTCGAGGGCGGCATGCTCGAGACTGCGGAGAACCTGCGCCGCGAGTACGGCGTCACCCGCGAGGAGCAGGACCGGCTCGCCTACACCTCGCACCAGCGGGCCGTCGCCGCCCAGCAGGACGGCCGGTTCAAGGAGGAGATCGTCCCGGTGACGGTCACCTCCCGCAAGGGTGACGTGGTCGTCGACACGGATGAGCACCCACGCCCCGACGTGTCGCTGGAAAGCCTTGCTGCGCTGCGCCCCGTGCGCAGCAAGGTCGACGCGGAGGCAACCGTCACCGCCGGCAACGCCAGCGGCCAGAACGACGGCGCCGCCGCCTGTCTGGTCACCACGCCGGAGAAGGCCCAACAGCTGGGACTGCGCCCGCTGGGCCGGGTGGTCAGCTGGGCCGCGGCGGGCGTGGAGCCGAGCCGTATGGGCATCGGCCCGGTGCCCTCCACCGAACAGGCCCTGGCCCGGGCAGGTATGTCCTTGGCCGACATGGACATCATCGAGCTCAACGAGGCCTTCGCTGCCCAGGCCCTGGCCGTCACCAAGGCGTGGGGGCTCGGGGAGGCGGACTTCGAGCGCCTCAATGTCAACGGCTCGGGCATCTCGCTCGGCCACCCCGTTGGCGCGACGGGTGTGCGGATCCTTACCACCATGCTGCGCGAACTCGACCGCAGGCAGGGGCGCTTCGCGTTGGAGACCATGTGCATCGGCGGCGGCCAGGGACTGACGGCCATCTTCGAGCGGAGGTGACGAAGATGGGCAGGGGAACCGGGCCGTTGGCCGGTATCAGGGTCGTGGTGGTCGAGGGCATGGGGCCGACACCGTACGCCTCCATGCTGCTGGCGGACATGGGCGCTCATGTCGTACGGGTCGCACGCCCGGCCACCCGGCCCGCGCGGGCCCTGGCGCAGACGCAGAACATGGATCCGGCGCACGACATCGCCAACCGTGGTGTCGACACCGTTGAATTGGATCTGAAGAGCGACCAGGGTCGGGCCGCGGTGCTCGACCTCGTGGCGCAGGCGGACGTGTTCGTCGAGGGTTTCCGTCCCGGCGTCACCGAGCGTCTGGGCCTGGGCCCCGGCGAGCTGCTGCGCCACCGGCCACGGCTGGTGTATGCACGGCTGACGGGGTACGGGCAGTCCGGGCCGCTGTCCCACACCGCCGGGCACGACATCAACTACGTGGCGCAGTCGGGCGTTCTGCAGGCACTGAGCCGTGAGGGCGGCTCGCCGATGCCGCCGATCAACCTGCTCGGGGACTACGCGGGCGGCGGCACCTTCGCCGCCTTCGGCATCGTCTGCGCAGTACTGGAGGCGAAGTCCTCCGGGAACGGCCAGGTCATCGATGCCGCCATGGTTGACGGCGTGGCCGCGCTGACGGCCCGCATCCAGGGCTTGCGCGCAGCCGGCACCTACTCGGACGAAGCCGGCACCAACTACCTCGACGGCGGCGCCCCGTTCTACGACACCTACCCGTGTGCTGACGGCAAGTACCTGGCGGTCGGGGCGCTGGAGAGCGACTTCTACGCGGAGTTTCTCAAGCACCTCGGCGTGGACACCGACGACTGGCCCGGCCAGCAGGACCGTGCCCAGTGGCCGCGGCTGCGCGGCCTGATCGCCGGTGTGATCCGCACCCGCAGCCGTGATGCGTGGGCGGAGACCTACTGCGGCACGGACGCCTGCGTCACACCCGTCCTCGACTTCGACGAGGCAGCCGTGCACCCGCACAACGCCTACCGGGGGCTGTACAAGGAATTGGGGGATGTGCTTCACCCCGCTCCCGCCCCGCGGTTCAGCCGTACACCCGCCCGGGAGCCGGCCGCCCCCACCGGGGAACGGACCGGCGTGACCCAGCTCATCGAGGCCTGGCGCGACGACGCGCCGGCCGCCGACCGAAAGGACATCCCGTGACCGACCTTTACAGCCAGTTCAAGCGGCTCCGCATCGAACGGAACCACCCCGGCGTGCTCGAGATCGTCTTCGACGGTCCGAACCTGAACGCGGTCGACGAGGAGACCCACAGCGAGATCCCCGCGATCTGGCCCGTCATCGACCGCGACCCGGAGGTACGGGCCGTGCTGGTCCGTGGCGAGGGCAAGGCCTTCTCCGCAGGCGGCGACTTCGCCCTGATCGACGCCCAGATCGAGGACTACGACGTGCGGATGCGCGTCATGCGCGAGTCCCGCGACCTCTTCTACAACATCATCAACTGCTCCAAACCGATCATCTCCGCGATCCACGGCCCGGCGGTCGGCGCGGGGCTGGTGGTCGCACTGATGGCCGACATCTCCGTGGCGGCGACCAACGCCCGCATCATCGACGGCCACACTCGCCTGGGTGTTGCCGCGGGCGACCACGCGGCGATGGTGTGGCCGCTGCTGTGCGGCATGGCGAAGGCCAAGTACCTCCTGCTGACCTGCCGGGAGATCTCCGGCGCCGACGCGGAGAGCGCCGGCCTGGTGTCGCTGTCGGTGGCGCCGGAGGAGCTGCTGGAGCAGGCCCGCAAGATCGCCGACGAGCTCAGCGGCGGTGCGCAGGAGGCCATCCGCTGGACCAAGCACTCGATGAACCAGTGGTACCGCCAGCAGGGCCCGATCTTCGATGCCTCGCTGGGCCTGGAGTTCCTCGGCTTCGGTGGGCCCGATGTCCGTGAGGGCGTCGCCTCCCACCGTGAGCGCCGCAAGCCCGTCTTCCGCCCGGAGGCCCACTCATGACCCGGTCGGTTGCCGACCTGTATTTCCGGCCGCGCAGCATCGTGGTGCTGGGCGCCTCCTCCGATCCGGACAAGCTGTCGGGCCGCCCACTGGCCTACTTGAAGAAGTTCGGCTACAAAGGCGGCCTGTACGCGGTGAACCCGCGCCGCAGCGAGGTACAGGGCGTGGAGACATTCGCCTCGGTCGGGGAGATACCCGGCCCGGTGGACCTGGCGATCGTCGTGGTCCCGGCACCGTCGGTCGTGGACGCGGTGCGCGCGTGCGCGGACGCCGGTGTCGGAGCCGTCACCGTCTTCGCCTCCGGCTTCTCAGAGATCGGGGAGAAGGGCCACCCCGAGCAGCAGGAGATATCGGACATCGCGGCCCGCGCCGGAATGCGCGTGGTCGGCCCGAACTGCCTGGGCACCTTCGCGCTGGCCGACCGGGCCTTCGCCACCTTCTCCACGGCCTTCGACGACGAGAGCGAGCGGCCGGTTTCGCCGATCGCCCTGGTCTCGCAGAGCGGCGCGGTCGGCACCTTTACCTACAGCACGATGAACAGCCTCGGCCTCGGTGTCACGTACTTCGCCAACACCGGCAACGAAGCCGACGTCACGGTCCCCGAGGTGCTGTCGGCACTGGTCGACGCGGACGACGTACACGTTCTCCTCGGACACATCGAAGGCGTCAAGAATGTGGAGGCCCTGCGGGGCCTCGCCAGGTCCGCGAAGGCCAAGGACAAGCCCCTCGTACTGCTGAAGTCGGGGCGCAGCGCGGCCGGGGCCCGGGCAGTTGCCGCGCACACCGGCAGCGTCGCGGGGGACGACGCGGAGTTCGAAGCGGCCAGTGTCGCCGAGGGCGCGATCCGGGTCCACAGCATGGAAGCGCTGTCGGACGCCGCCCTGGCCTTCGCTGACGGGCGCCGCGCCGCGGGGAGCCGGCTGACCATCGTCACGCTCAGCGGTGGCGCGGGCGCGCTGGCCGCTGACCGGGCGGTCGAGCTCGGCCTGCAGGTGGACACATGGGCGAGCGACGCGGACCGGGAGGCCCTCGCCGGTGAACTCCCGTACTTCGGCGCGGTCAAGAACCCGATCGACATGACCGGGTCGATGATCAACGACCGGTCGTTGCTGGAGCGCTCGCTGCGGGTCGTCAACGAGAACGACGACACCGATGCTGTCCTGGTAGTGCTCGGCAACGCAGACAAGGGCTCCGACGAGATCGTCGAGACCCTGGCCAAGGCGTACCGCAGCACGGAGAAGCCCTTCCTGGTCGCCTGGACCGGGGGCAGCGGACGGCCGCGGCTGGAACTCCTGAGGGCCGGGGTCCCGACGTACAGCGAGCCCGACCGGGCCGTGCTGTGCATGAGTCATGTGGTGACGCACAGCCGCCAGGGATGACCTCCGCATCGGTGGCCGGCGGGACGTCGGTCCTGCCATCCACCCGGGCGGTGCCGTGAAGGCGGCCCTCGATCGAAGGAGTGCCGTACAATATATTTAGTATCTTATCTGGGGGATGTGAGGGGGCACATGTCGAACCCGTATGTGATCAAGGCGAACGCGCGTAGCCCCAGGCAGCAGCTCCCGGAGGAAGTTGCCTCGTACGTGCGCGAACTGATCATCTCCGGTGAGGCGCGCCCGGGCGATTTTCTCCGGATGGAGCCCATTGCCGAGGCGGTCGGCGTAAGCAACACCCCCGTCCGCGAAGGGCTCCTGGCGCTGCGCAGCGAGGGCTTCGTCAAGCTCGTGCCCCGCAAGGGCTTCGTCGTGGAGCCCTTCACCCGCCAGGACGTACGGGACCTCTTCTGGGCGCAGGCCACCCTTGCGGGTGAGCTGGGGGCTCGGGCGGCGAAGGTGATCACGCCCGCCGAGATCGCGCAACTGGAAGCGATCGGCGAAAGGTACAAGGTGGCTGTCCGCGAGGGTGACGACCGCGCCCTTGCCGTCCTGGGGCACCAATTCCACCGGACGGTCAACATGGTGGCCGGCTCGCAGCGGCTCGCGCTGCTGCTCGGCTCGGTCGTCAAGCACCTGTCGAACACCTTCTACACGGCCATCGAGGGACAGGTGGAGCACACCAATGACGACCATCCGCAGATCGTCGAGGCGCTGCGCAACAGCGATGCCCGCCGGGCCCGCAAACTCATGGTCGACCACATCCTCAGCGGTGGCGACGCCTTGGTCGAGACCCTCGCCCAGCGAGGGCTGTGGCGGGGCCAGGAGGAGTCGTGAGCCTGTTCCGGATTGCTGGGAGGCGACGGTTCGGATGGGTCCGATTGCTACGGGACATGACGAGCAGGGCCGCCGGACGGCCCGCAACTGCGCTCGCCCGAGCTGGCGGGCGCGCCCCGCTCGGTAGTCACGGAGGAGTAAGCCGCGGGGACGCTGAAACCCCCTACGCCCGCATGGTGAGCGCGGGTCAGTTCGTAGACGCGGCCCCGACCAGGCGCTCGGCGAGGGCCTCTGCCTCGCGGGTCTTCGGAGCGTTGAAGAACAGCACCCTGGCGACGATCGGGTCGCCGGTGTAGTAGCGCTCGTAGAGAGCCGGTCACAGCGCTGCCGGGTCAGTACGTCCTCGTAGTCCCGCGCCTCGAGCAGGGTGGTGTTGTACCGGCCGATGAAGTCGATCGTGTAGCAGTTGAAGTGCTCCGCGTGCGCGGCCAGGTTCCGCACGTACGCCTCGGCGTGCCCGGTGATCCCGTGCAGCATCAGCAGCAACGGCTTGTCCAGGCTGCCCGACTGGAGGAACCGGGTGCGGTACGGTCCCGTCTCCAGGTACCCCTGCCGGAACTCGACCCGCGCCAGGTCGGACCACACGCTCGTACACGTCATCTTCTTCTCCTTGGATCTCGCGCCCGGCTCGGGCGGGTTCAGGCGGCGGCCGGGCCGGACGTACGCTCGGCGAGGAATCCGAGCACCAGCGAGGTGAACTCCGAGGCGCGTTCGTGGGGCACCCACAGTCCGGTGCGCTTGAACAGGTGCAGCTGGGCGTCGGGGATCTGCTTGAGCAGGAAGAGGGCGTTGTCGAAGCCCTGCACCCGGTTCTCGGTGCCCCAGACGACCAGCGTCGGCACCGCGATCCGGCCCAGCTCCTGCCGCAGCGGCTCGGCCGGCACACCCGCCGACTCGGCACCGGCCCGGCGCTCCTCGCCGCCGGCGACCGATTCCTGGTACCGCTCCTCGACGAGTTCGTCGGTGACCAGCCCGGGGTCGAACATCATCATCCGCAGGTAGGCGCGCATCTTCTCCCGCGACGGGCCCTCGCCCGCGTAGTAGGAGCGGATCGCCTTCTGGGCCTCGGAGGGCATCGTGCTGAACAGCGGCACCCCGCCGGCGCTGGAGACCAGCACCAGCCGGTCCACGCGTTCGGCGTGGTGCAGGGCCATCGCGACCGCGCCGTTGGTCGCGAGGCCGACCACGCTCGCTCGCGCGATGCCCAGCTCGGAGAGCATCGCGGCGAACACGTCGGCGTAGGGCCGGTACTTGCCGCCGGACAGCTCGATGGCGTCGGACCGGCCGTAGCCGGGCAGGTCGACGACCAGGACCCGGGCATGCCGGGACAGCTCGGCGAGATTCGTGCCGAAGTTGCCCCAGCCCGAGGCCCCGGGCGCCCCGCCGTGGACGCACAGCAGGACCTCCGGGCCGGTGCCCGCCTCGTGGTAGTGGATACGGGTGCCGTCGACCGTGACGAACCGGGACGTGGACTCCCGGGTGAGCGGTTCGTGGATGCCGACCGTCATCAGACCTTCACCGCCGCAGGCATCTCGCCGCCGAAGTAGTTCATGCCGTAGGCCTGATACAGCGGGCCGGCGTAGTTCTGCACGTGGTGCAGGGCGCTCTGGCAGTCGCGCCACATCGCTGCATCGGGTTCTTCGCGTGCAGCTGGGAGCCGCCGCTGACCTTGAAGATCTGGTCGGTGATCAGGCCGCCGATCATCACGCACTGGCAGTGGTCGGTCCCCGAGGAGAACGGCCAGCGGCCGTTGAAGACGTAGCCGCCCTCCACCGGCCGCGCCCGGCCCATCGGGGCGTACGGCGAGGCGACCCAGGTGTCGGGGTCCTCGCCCTAGATCTCGCGCTGCATCCGCGGGTCGCCCTGGGCGAGCTCGTGCGGGTGCACGCCCACCACGCCGGTGACCCAGCCGGCCGCACCGTTGCGCTGGCCGATCTCGTAGGCGGTGCGCAGGAAGTCGGTCGGGTGGGACTCGAAGCCGCCGAAGTCACGGGGCTGGAGCATCCGGATCACACCGGACTCGCGCAGCACGGCAGCGACCTCGTCGCTGACCCGGCCGAGTCCCTCGGACACAGGTCCGTCGCTCTCCAGCAGCTCGGCGTGTTCCATCACGCGGTCAAGCACGGCGTTCATGGCGCCTTCCTCTCTGGTGTGGCAGTCGGGTCAGTGGTGGTCGACGGAGTGGTGGCCCCAGAAGTGCGCGGTGTCGTACCGCGTGGGCGTCCACGTCTCGTCGTCGATCTTGATGCCGCCGGTGCCGAACTCGAGTCCCACGTCGGACGGGGTCAGCAGGTAGAAGCTGGTCATCCGGTCGTTGCTGTGCCGACCGAACGTCTTCAGCAGGCGGTGCGGCTCGTCCTCGATGTGCTCCATCGCCCGGCCGATCACGTCGAGGTCGGTGACCTCGAGCATGAAGTGGCCCACGCCCAGCGGGCGGCCCTCCACCTTCGGGGCGAAGGCGAAGGAGTGGTGGCGCGGGTTGCAGTGCAGGAACGTCGCCGCCAGGCCCGGGGCGAGGTCGACGTGGTCGGAGAGCCGGAAGCCCAGCACGTCGAGGGAGAGCGACTCGTAGCGGGCACGGTCCGAGACCACCTGCAGTACGTGTCCCAGGCCCTCGCTCCCGGCGACGAACTCCGCGCCGATCGGGGAGGCGAACCGCACCGATGAGGTGCTCAGGCCCCAGAAGATCTCGTGGTCGTAGCAGTCGTCGGGGTCACGGAAGCGGATCAGGTCCGAGACCATCCGTTCCTTGGCCACTGCCTTGCCGGGCCGGGTCACCTCGTATCCGGCGGCGACCAGGCGCGCCTCCAGTTCGGCGAGCTCGACGGGTCCCTTGGTCTCCCAGCCGACCGCCGAGACGCCGCCCCGCTCGCCGGGGCGCACCTCGAGCCGGTAGGCCTTCTCGTCGATGCGGAACAGCAGGCGGTCGTCGCTGCGGCGGTCGGCCATCAGCCCGAGCACCCGCCGGCCGAAGTCCTGCCAGTGGTCGAGGTCGGTGGCCGTGAACTGTAGGTAACCCAGGGCGGTGACACGGGCGGTCATGTCTCTCCTTGCAGTCGTTCTCTGAGGGTGGGTTCAGCCCAGCACACGGTCCTGGCCGAACCGGATCTGGATCAGGTCGGCGACCTCGGCGGCCCGGTCGCGCACCTGGGCGCCCCACCGGGCGACGGTCGCGCCGTCGGCCCCTCCCGGCGGGAAGGACATCCGCACCGCCAGCCGCGGGGCGCCGTCCAACGGCACCGCCACCGTGATGGAGCGGACGTCGTAGGTGTCGTCCGGATCCAGCTCGGGCTCGTAGTAGTCGAGGTGGTCCAGGTGCATGGTGAGCACCTGACGCTGGCGTTGCGGTGTCGGCTCGCCGTGGATGTACCGCGTGACGCCCTGCCAGGTCTCTGGTCCGGGCCGTGGCCCACCAGGTTGAGCGAGTAGCCCTGGACGGCCACCCGTTCCAGGATCTCCCGGCAGCGCTCGCGCGCGGCGTCGTCCTTGCGCGGCAGCCGGTCCAGCCAGCGGGTGACGGCGGCTTCGTCCCCGGGGTCGAGGTGTACCGCGCCTGTCGGCGGCAGATGCGGCAGCCGCAGGCCGATCTCGAAATAGGTGCGCGTCGCCGAGCCGCGCTCGGTACCGATCACCACGTCGTGGTCGCCGCCCAGCGCGAGCAGCGAGACATCGGCCGACTCCTCGGCGGCCAGGGCGGCCAGCGGCTCCATCGCCGCCTCGCTGAGCCGGGCGGCCCGGATCAGGTCGTGGTCGGCCGGTGCCAGGAACGACGATTGCGCGAAGCCGCCGAAGCCGCCCTGGAAGAAGAGCAGCGGAGAGGTCGGCCGCTGCACGTCCAGAGAGCGGACCTCGCCGAGCGCGATGTAGTGGTCACCGGCGTCGACCAGCCCGACTTGGGCGCGCTGTTCGCCGACATGGCGGTGCCCCAGGGGCGGCCGATCGAGGCCGGCCGGCTGTTGCAGCCGAAGGTCGAGGCCGAGGTGGCCCTGGTGCTGGGCGCGGATCTGCAGCACCGGGACCCGACGGTCGCCGACCTGCTGCGGGCCACCGCCTTCGCACTGCCCGCACTGGAGATCGTCGACAGCCGCATCGCAGGGTGGGACATCACCCATCGTCGACACCGTCGCCGACAACGCCTCCAGCGGTCTGTTCGTCCTCGGCGGCACCCCTGTACCGCTCGACCGAGTCGACCTGCGTGCCGTACGGATGACGCTGACGAAGAACGGCGAGACGGTCTCGCGGGGGACCGGCGCCGACTGTCTGGGCAGCCCGCTCACCGCCGCCCTCTGGCTCGCCTCGACCCTCGCCGGCCCTGGGCGATCCGCTGCGTGCCGGCGACGTCGTCCTGACCGGCGCCCTCGGGCCCATGGCTGTCGCCACTGAGGGCGACGAGTTCTCGGCACACATCGAAGGACTCGGCACGGTCTCGACCGTGTTCGCGTCCGCCCCCGTCGTCGCCGCCGTCGCCGCGGTGACGCCGGTCCACTACGGGGAGATCGTCGCCTCGATCTCCTCCCGCTCGGCCGGTCCCGGAACCCGGGCCAACATCGACGAGTTCACCGAGACCACCTCCGCCGCCATCGAGAAGGTCGGCGGAGCGGCCCGCGGCAAGGCCATCATCGTCCTCAACCCGGCCGAGCCCCCGTTGATCATGCGGGACACCGTGCACTGCCTGGTCGGTGACTGCGACGACGCCGCGGTCACCGCCTCGGTGGAGGAGATGATCGCCCGCGTCCAGGCCTACGTCCCCGGTTACCGCCTCAAGCAGAAGGTGCAGTTCGACCGGGTGGCCGCCGATGACCCGCTGCGCTCGCTGCTTCCGTCCGACTCCCGGTCCGGCGGGGCCGCGAAGGTGTCGGTCTTCCTCGAGGTGGAGGGCGCCGCCCACTACTTGCCGGCCTACGCCGGCAACCTCGACATCATGACCTCGGCCGCCCTGCGCACCGCCGAGCGCATGGCCGCACACCGCACCCCGGAGGTGGCATCCCGATGACCACGAGCCCCACAACCCCTCTGTACGTCCAGGACGTCACCCTCCGGGACGGCATGCACGCCGTCCGGCACCGGTACACCGTGGAGCAGGCCCGCACCATTGCCGGCGCTCTGGACGCTTCCGGCGTCGCTGCGATCGAGATCGCCCATGGCGACGGTCTGGCCGGCTCGAGCATCACCTACGGCGTCGGTGCCCACACCGACTGGGAGTGGATCGAGGCCGTCTGCGATGCCGTGACCCACGCGATCCCCACCACCCTGCTGCTGCCCGGCATCGGCACCCTGCACGAGCTGAAGCAGGCCCACTCCCTCGGCATCCGCTCGGTGCGCGTCGCCACCCACTGCACCGAGGCCGACATCTCCGCCCAGCACATCGCCGCCGCCCGCGAGATGGGCATGGACGTGGCCGGGTTCCTGATGATGTCCCATATGGCCGAGCCCGCCGAACTCGCCCGCCAGGCCAAGCTCATGGAGTCCTACGGCGCCAACTGCGTCTACGTCACCGACTCCGGTGGCCGGCTGACCATGGACGGGGTGCGCGATCGCTTCCGCGCCTACCGTGACGTCCTCGACCCGCGTACCGAGACCGGCATCCACGCCCATCACAACCTCGCTCTCGGCGTCGCCAACACCGTCGTCGCCGTGGAGGAAGGCGCCACCCGCGTGGACGCGTCACTGGCCGGACAGGGCGCAGGCGCCGGTAACTGCCCCCTGGAGGCGTTCGTCGCGGTCGCCGACCTCATGGGCTGGGAACACGGCTGCGACCTGTTCCCGCTGATGGACGCCGCCGACGACATCGTCCGTCCTCTGCAGGACCGTGACGTCCGAGTGGACCGGGAGACCCTCACCCTCGGCTACGCCGGGGTCTACTCCAGCTTCCTGCGCCACGCCGAAGCCGCCGCCGCTCGTCACGGCCTCGATACCCGCGCTGTCCTCGTAGAGGTGGGCCGTCGCAAGATGGTCGGCGGCCAGGAGGACATGATCACCGACATCGCCCTCGACCTCGCCGCGGCCCGTACCGCCTGACAGCCATGATGGTCTGCTGTGCTCGGCCGCACTGATCCAGGGCGGCCGAGCCGATTGCGGGTGTGCCGGCGGGCGGGGGCCTTGACCCCTCCGACCTCGTGAGCGGCAGAACCGCTGGCACACCGATACATCCCGACCAGGACAGTTGAACTCAGCCAGGCGGCGAGTCGGACGCGTCAGCAGAACCACCCCTCACGTCATGCCTGTCAGGCGCGGCAACAGGCTTCTTCTTGGCGCTCTTGTTCGGTGCCTTGGGTGCGAGCTGGGCAATGCGCTGGTGTGTGACGCCGAGCATGCGACCGGCCTCGGCCTGCGTCAGCCCGAGGCCGACGAGTGTCTTTGCTGCTCGTGTCATCGCTACGCGGCGACGCCTCTCCGCCTCCCGTGCGGCGACGTCGGCCTCTTCGGCCTCCCGCACGACCTTGAACATCGCCGGGTCGCCCGGGATGAGTTCGACGGTGTAGGCAGTCGGATCGTCCTCGATATCCAGAACGAGGCTGACCAGATCCCGCGCGTTGTCGTGGGCCTCGGTCCAGGTGAGGCCCTGCGTGACGTTCTGCTCTCCTTTTGGAAGGCCGTCGATGCTCACGACCCAAAAGCGTCCCTGACGCTCTGCTGTTGCCTTGTGCGTGGTCATTCAGTGCGCCCCTTTTTCACTCAGTTGAAGACGGTTGGCCCGGAGGCCGAGGAGGCTCACGCCTCCTCGGCCGTCCGGATGATCGATGCGGCGGTGCCCTCCGTGATCTCGGAGTGCCGGGGGACATGGACTTTGGCGGCGCCGATCTTGTACGTCTCATGCCGACCACGTCCGCTGCCTTCCGGTCCCGTGAAGTCAACCTCCTTCTCAGCTGCGATCTGCTTCAGCCGCTTCATGAGGTCTCTACGCTTCACGTCAGTGATTCTAGTCTAGCTTGAGTGCGGACTCGAGTCCGATTTGAATCTGAGATCGTATCCGTCTAGAACTCTCCGACCTGCAGCGATGTGCCCCAGTCGCCGCCGTGGATCACGGCCGAGAGAGCCTCCCGACATGAGTACCCAACCTCAGTCGGCACACCCCGGCGACGAATCCGCCGTCGTAGCAGCCGACGATGTCGAGTCTGCCGTCGCCGATGGTGTCGACGAGGAGGCGGGGGTGCTTGTCGGCAACCCACCCGCCCACCTGCTTGCCGTGTCCGAACGCCTTGAGGAGCAGCTCGCCGTCGTCCTGAGGGGGCACCCGGGCACCGTCGGTGGCCAGGGCGACGACGTCGGGCCTGTCGTCGCCCGTGGTGTCCATGGGGGTCCACGGGTGAAAGGCGACTCGTATCGCATGCGCGGACGCGGACGGCAACTCGGCCGTGTCCCCACCGCCACCACAGAAACCGACTGAACCACCACAACCACACGCCACACGGGTCACGATTCAACCGACCAAAGTGGGTCCGAGTTCAGACGCCCCCGACACGAGTCCCACCCGCCCCACCGAGCAACCCCAGGCAGAATCGTTGTGACCTGGGGAAACGTGTTTTCCGGGGGCGTTTTGCGTGCGGCGGACACTCCACGGAGGTGCGGCGAACGCCAGTCCTCACACAGCAAAGACGAGCGCTGAACAGCTTCGAGCTGGGGTTTTGTGGCGATGCCTCCGTGGGAGCGTCGTGGAACGGTCCCACGGCCGTTGAGGGAGACGCCGCACTGCGCCCAACCCCACCGCATCGACGCGACATCGCCCCCTCCGCACCTGGTCTGCCTCGTGCTTAATGAACTGCCGCCGCGAATGTTGGTGACGTATCATGGTTATGTACATCGCGGACTCGTGGTGAGGGGTGGCTGGTATGTCTGTGACCCAGGTCGATCTCGATGATGAGGCGTTGGCCGAGGCGATGCGGCTCATGGGTGTTTCGACGAAGAAGGAGACGGTCAACGGGGCTCTGCGGGACTATGTGGCGCGCATCAAGCGGCTGGAGGCTGCCGAGAAGCTGGCTGCGCGGGGTGAGCGGGGCGAGTTCGAGGCTGCGGCTACGGCTCATGCAGCGGCCAAGCGCGCCCGGCGGGCAGCCTTCGAGTGATCACGTACCTCCTCGACACGTCCGCCCTGTGGTACCTCTTCCGTACGCCGGGGGCGTTGCGGTCCTGGGAAGGGCACATCGCTGCCGGCGTGTTCCATATCTGCGAGCCTACGAGGGCGGAGTTCCTCTACTCGGCCACAAGTCCGGCCCATCGGGACGAGTTGGCCGAAGAGATGGATGATCTCTGCCATCTCTCGCCGGTTCCCAAGAACGCGTGGCGCTGGGTCGAAACCGCGCAGTACAAGCTCACCCAGCGAGCGCAGCACCGCGCCGCCGGAGCCATCGACCTCTTGGTGTGTGCGACAGCGGTCCACCACGGTCACACGGTGCTCCACGTGGACAACGACTTCGCCACGGTGGCGGCGGTCCTCAAGGAAGTGCAGCAACGGGACGCACGAGCCTGACCGCCCGGGAGTCGAGGTCGTCCTGCTGCGACCGCGCTCCGTTCTTCGCTGAAGGGGCCGGCATCGGGGCGCCCACCGCCGTCCAGGTCGCCGACCGGTTCAACCTGTGGCGCAACCGCGGCGAAGCGGCCGAGCGGTGCGTCTCTCGACACCGCCTGACGACCGGCTACTACCAGGCCGCCGAGGTCGTCGCCATCGGCCTGGTGATCGTGGGGAAGCGCCTTGCTGGGCCGTCGTTGCGCCCCGACCGCAGCCAACGAGGAAACGAACGAGGCGGAAAGCGCGCCTGGGTGGGCGTGTGCTCCCGTTCGGCTTGGTGCGGCCGGGCCGCGCTGGTGTTCACGTGTGGCCCCGCGGAGCTGTTCGCTGGGATGACGTGGTTGCCTGGGGAAGCCGGGCGGGTGAGCGGTGTGGCGAACGCCTAACCGCTTGGGATCGTGAAGGAGCGAGTGGGACGCAGCCGGATCGAGACGGGGGTGTTTGTCCGCTCTGTCGGTGAACCGCAGGTGAGACGCATCACCGGGATAGGTTCGAGTCCCACCCGCCCCACCCAGCATCCCCAGGAAGAATCGTTCTGACCTGGAGAAACGCGTTTCGCGGAGGCGTTTCGCGTGTGGCGTTCGCCTCACGGGGGTGTGGCGAACGGGGGTCTTGGCACGTTGAAGATGAGCTCTGAACGGTTTTGACCTGGGGTTTTGTAGCGACGCCACCGTGGGAGCGTCGTGGAACGGTCCCCCGGCCGTTCAGGAAGGCGCCGCGCTTTGCCCGCCCCCCCGCATCGATGCGATATCGCCCCTTCCGCACGTGTCTTGTGCGCGATGAGCTGCCGAGTGGTCCGGTGCTGGTTGCTGAGGTCATGCGGCGAGTTCGACGTCCGCAGGTGTGCGGGGTTCGTAGAAGGTGCCGTCTCGGAGCATGGCGAACAGGACGCTGATGCGTTGGCGGGCGAGGCGGAGGAGGGCTTGAGTGTGGGTTTTGCCGCGGGCGCGTTGCCTGTCGTAGTAGGCGCGGGAGGCGGGATCGGCGTTCATGCAGGCGAAGGCGGAGAGGAACATGGCGCGTTTGAGCTGCCGGTTGCCGCCTCGGGGTGCTTGCTCGCCGTGGATGGAGGTGCCCGGGGACCTCGTGGTGGGGGCGAGGCCGGCGTAGGAGGCGACGGCGGCGGTCCTGACGCCGACGCCGGGCATCGACGTCAGGACCGGGTAGGTGGGCGGCGGTGGGGAAGTTGGTGCCGTCGCCGACGATCAGCCGGGCTGCCATGCGGGGGGCCTTCGGGCGGATCAGCTCCACGAGTCTGCGGCGGCCGGCCTTGCGCAGGGCGGATGGGGAGCCGTAGCGCTCCATACCAACGACCTCCTGATGGCGCTCTCGCTGCCGGAGTTCGACGTTCCGCGCTTCGCGGCGCGCCTGCGGCAGGCCGGCCTCGTGGGCTTCCTCGGCTTCATCGTGGACGAGCTGCGGGCCGGCACCGCACTCACCGCGGCGCAGGAGGAACGGCTGCGCGCCCTGCCCCGCGTACGCACCCTGGAGCCGGCCCCGGACCCGCGCGAGCCGCACTGGGAGCGGCGTTGCCTGGGCACCACGGTCCACGCGTTCGAGGCCGGGTGGCAGCGCGGCGGACTCGTCCCCGCGGTGCGGGTGGCGGCCGACGCGTACGGCTACTACCGCGACCGGCTGTCGCTGGCCGTGGACCTGCGGGCCGGCCAGGAGGCCGCCGAGCCGTTCGGGCTGAACCCCTTGGACCTGCGTACGGCTGGTGCCGGTGGACATCGCCGAGGATCTCCTCGCGGGCGAACCGGTCCCGACGTACCCCGCCACGCCCGGCTGTCCCAAGGCGCTCAGGGTGGACCGGGGCATCCAGCGGCTCGACACCCCGTCCGGGCAGTACGTCCTGATCGAGGACGAGACCTTCCTGGCCACGGTCGACTACCAGCTGGCCCCCGAGCTGATCGCCGGTGCCCGCGCGGTCTCAGCGGCCCGGGGATGACCCTGGATCTCACCGGCCCGCCGCGGCCCTGGCCGCACGCCCTCGTGCGCCGCTTCGGCGCGGCGCACGACCGGGCACTGGACCGGGCCGACTGCTGGGCCACTCCGCCGGCCGAGGGCGACCCGGAGCTGTTGGAACGGCTGGCCGGCCTGTTCGGCGCGCCACCGGGGCGGACGGTGGTCACCGGCGGGGTGCGCCAGTTCGCCGGAAGCTGGGCGGGACGCACCCGCACGGCGCTGGTGGAGCGGCCAGGCTTCGCCGACATCGGGCAGGTGCTCGCGGGGCCGGCCACCGTGCGCGCGCTGCCCTGGGAGGAACTGCCCGGCGCCGCAAGGGACTGCCCCGAGCCGGTCACGGTCTGGGTGACCAGCCCGTACCGCAACCCCGACGGGCGCTCGCTCGACACCGCCGGGCGGGCCGCTCTGGCGGAACTGGCCCGTGCGGGACACCAGGTGGTCGTCAATCAGGTCTACCGGTGGTACGCGCCGCCGGAGGAGCTGCCGCCCGGCTGCTGGGGCACGACCTCGCTGGCGAAACTGTGCGGCGGCGGCAGTCGGCTCGGCTGGGCCACCGTGCCGGACGAGGGCACCGCACTGCCGGCGCTGCGCGGCAGCGGGCCCGCCCCCTCTGGCAGCGGGCTTGGGCGGGTTTCCTGGACCGGCCCACCCTCGCGTCGCTGAGCCGTTACATTGCGTGGGCGACCACAGGGGTCGTGGTGGTCGCGGGTGCCGGAATCGCGGCACAGACATCCATGGCCGCTACCGCGTGGCCTGCACAGAAGACGTACACCGGTCGGGCGTTCGACGCGTGCACCGCACCCTCGCTCAGTGCGATGAAGGCGTGGCACACGGGGTTCTACGGCGCTGCCGCTGTCTACATCGGCGGAAAGAACCGTGGCTGCGCCCAGCCCAACCTGACCAACTCCTGGGTGAAGTCGGTCAACGCTACCGGCTGGAAGCTCATCCCGCTCTATGTCGGCGCGCAGCCGCCCTGCCAGAAGAGCACGAACCCGGAGAGGTTCACCCCCTCCACGGCTGCCTCCGTGGGCGCCGACAACGCCAAGGACGCGGTGGCCAAGGCGTCAGCGCTCGGGATGAAAGCCGGCAGCCCGATCTACCTGAACATGGAGTCGTACGACATCACTGATAAGGCGTGCAATGAGGCCACCCTCACCTACGTGCGCTCCTTCACCAAAACGCTGCGCAACGCGACTTACCGGGGCGGGTTGTACGGTTTCAGCAGTTCCAGTGCCAAGGCCGTCGCCACCGCTACGAACAAGACGGACCTGCCGGGCAACCTCTGGTACGCGCTGTGGGACAAGAAGAACACGACCACCACGGACTGGCCGTGGAATCCCACCCAGTACACCGACCACAGCCGCGGCTACCAGTACATGGTCAACAGCAAGGAAACCCGCGGAGGTTACACGATCAACGTTGACCGCAACGCGTGGGACGCCCCGGTCGCGATTATCGGCTGATGGAAATGCGTGGTCGTTGACAGGCGCCGAGGTGCGGGGCTGGCCGGTGCGGTGCAATCGGGCGAGGTCTTGATGACTTGAGCGCGGGGGATCGACGCACACGGGCCGGATGGCATGAAAACGCGGGGTGTCCTCGCCGAGGACACCCCGCGTCAAGTTCGTCAGTTGGTCGGCGAAACCTGCTGCCAACGCATCAAGGGCCTTGGCTTCTTCAGCTGTCACCATCGAGGAGGTAGTCGACACCTTCAATGGTGTGCCATACGTCCAGCTCGTCCATGCTGAGGCTGTACGTGGCGGCGCGTTCCGCGAGCTCTTCGTAGCTCATGTTCACGCCGGGCCAACAGCCGCTCGCGCTGGGCCTCAAGCTCGCTGCGCGTCCTATGGATCACAGTCGGCACAACTCGCTCCCCGGGTTCGATGGCCACAGTCAAGCAGGGCCCACTGACAACCATGCGGTCGACTCCGGCGCGCGTCACCCGTGCGGGGCCCAATTTTTGACTATCCGTAACCACTTGCGACCTCACCCGCACACGGAGACGGCTCCCGGACCATTTGCACGGGAACGGGTAGGTGCAGTCTTTCCTCGCCGGGATCGGGATCGGCATCGGGATCGGGGCCGAGTCCGGAACCGGGACCAGGCCGGTGAAGCACTCGTGAACGCCCTGTGGAGGCGATGTCGGTGGGCCCGCTTATGCTGCATCCGATGATCGCGCGGGACCAGGGGAGGGCTCGGGATGTTCGGCAAGTTGCTCGGCAGGAGTGGGGAGAGGCCGGCGGCGGATCCGTACGCACTTCCCGTCCCGCGCAGGCGGAAGAACGGGATGTACACGCTGCGCGCGCTCGGGGACGTGCGGGTGCTCGCGCTGGTGGAGGCGGCCGACGCGGGGGACTGGGCGGCGGTCAAGGCGGCGCTGGTCCCCTTCGATCTCGGCCGCGACCACCAGGTCCTCGGTCAACTGGCCGACCTGGACGGAGTGCAGGACTGGATCGGCCGGGCCGTCGCGGAGGACGAGGAGCACCGGGCGACGGCCCTGCTGATATCCGGGGCCCGCCACATCAACTGGGGCTGGGAGGCGCGCACGGCCGAGCGTGCCGTGAACGTCACGCAGGAGCAGTGGCGGGTCTTCCACGAGCGGCTCCACATCGCCGAGGAGCAGCTGTTCGAGGCCGCCGAGCTGCGGCCGGAATGGGTCACGCCGTGGCGCCAACTCCTCACCTCCGGCCGCGGCATGTCGCTGGGCAACGCCATCAACGAGACCCGGCGCGACGCAGCCCTGCGCAGAGACCCGCTGGACCTGGGGGTCCACGGCGACTGGGTGGCGCAGTTGCAGCCCCGTTGGGGCGGCGAGCCGGGCCAGGCCATGGCGTTCGCCCGCGACGCGTTCGCCCGCGCCCCGCAGGGGCACCGGCTCGGCTGTGTGATCGCCATCGCGCACATCGAGGACTGGGTCGAGACGGACCGGATGGACTCGCTCGAAACTCCCGCGATCCAGGCGGAGTTGCGGAACGCGGCCGATCACAGCATCCTCCACCCCGCGTACATGCGGCGTCCGGGATGGCAGCAGGACTTCAACACGTTCGCCATGGCCCTGTCGCTGGCTGGTGAGCGCCACACCGTCCGGCGCGTCTTCCAGGCGCTCGACGGCGCCTACACCGGCTATCCGTGGACCTATCTCGCGCATCCCGAGAAGCAGTTCGCCCGGTGGCAGCGCAGTTCCTGAGCGCACGCCGGTCCCGGTCCCTCCCGTCACCCTGTCTCCCCTCTCACCTCGGACTGCCCGATGACTCTGCCCGACGCCGCAGCGACCCCGGCCGACGCCGATCGCACCTTCCAGGTGGATCTGCGCGGCCTGGTCGATCTCCTCTCCCACCACCTCTACTCCAGCCCCCGCGTCTACCTGCGTGAACTCCTGCAGAACGCGGTGGACGCGCTGACCGCCCGGCGCGGCCTCGAACCGGGCGCCCCCGCCGACGTCTTCGGCATCCGCCTGTACGCCGACGGTTCGGTGGTGCGCGTCGAGGACGACGGCGTCGGTCTCACCGAGGCCGACGTGCACACCTTCCTCGCCACGATCGGCCGCAGCAGCAAGCGCGCCGACAGGATCGCCGAGCAACGCGGCGACTTCATCGGCCAGTTCGGCATCGGTCTGCTCTCCTGCTTCCTCGTCGCGGACGAGATCCACGTCCTGAGCCGCTCCGCCCGCACCCCCGACGCACGCGCCGTGGAGTGGCGGGGACGCGGCGACGGCAGCTACACCGTCCGCACCCTGCCCGCCTCCGCCCGCCCCCGGCCGGGCACCACCGTCACGCTGACGCCGCGCGCCGACACGGGCGAGTGGACCCGGCCGGCACAGGTGCACGCGCTGGCCCGGCACTTCGGCTCCCTGCTGCGCCACCCGGTGACCTTTGACGACGGCACAGGCGGTGCAGGTGGTGCAGGCGGCCCCGGCGGTGCAGCGGGCACAGGCGGCCCCGGCGCATCCGTCAACCCCGAGTCCGCGCCCTGGGCGCGTACGTACCCCACTCCGGGAGCCCGTTCCCGCGCGCTGGCCGCGTACGGCGAGGGCGTCTTCGGGTTCAAGCCGCTGGACACCATCGAGCTGGACCTGCCCGCCGTGGGACTGAAGGGCATCGCGTGCGTGCTGCCCGAGGCGGTGCCGGCCGGCCGCCGCCACGGCCACCGCGTGCACGTCAAGGGCATGCTGCTGTCCGAGCGGGCCGAGGAGATCCTGCCCGAGTGGGCGTTCTTCGTCCGCTGCGTCGTCGACGCCGAGAGCCTGCGCCCGACGGCGTCCCGCGAGGCCCTGTACGAGGACGACACGCTCGCCGCCGTTCGCGACGCCCTCGCCGAGCGGCTACGCGCGTGGATTGCCCGGGCCGCCGCCAGCGATCCGGACCTGCTCGCCCGCTTCCTCCAGGCCCACCACCTGGCGGTGAAGTCGCTCGCGGTGCACGACGACGAGATCCTGCGCATGCTGCTGCCCTGGCTGCCGTTCGAGACCACCGACGGGCACACCACCCTCGACGAGTTCGCGCGCACCCACCGCACCGTGCTCGTGACGTCGAGCGTGGAGGAGTTCCGGCAGGTCGCGGCGATCGCCTCGGCCGCCGGGCTCGGCGTCGTCAACGGCGGCTACACCTACGACCGCGAACTGGTCCACCGGCTGCCCGAGATCAGGTCCGAGGTCAGCGTCGCCGACCTCGACCCGGCGACCCTCACCGCCCACCTCGACCCCGTCGACCGTGAGACGGAACTGGCCGCCACGGCCTACCTCGCCCGGGCCCGCGACGCCCTTGCCGTCTTCGACTGCGACGTCGCGCTGCGCACCTTCCAGCCCGCCTCCGCCCCCGCCCTCCTCGTCGACAGCCGCGAGGCCCGGCACGAGCGCACCCGCTCCCAGCTCGCCCGCGAGCAGGAGGGCGGACTGTGGGGCGACATCCTCGGCGCCCTGCGCCAGGAGGCCCCGCGGGCGCAACTGATCCTCAACCAGCTCAACCCGCTGGTCCGCACCGCCGTCGCCATCGACGAACCCGAGCTGGCCCGCACCAGCGCCGAAGCCCTGTACGGGCAGGCCGCGCTGCTGTCCAGGCGCCCGCTCAGGCCCGCCGAATCGAGCCTCATCAACCGCTCCTTCCTCGATCTCCTCGCCCACGCCCTCCGCAAGGACAGCTGACGATGCCGACCGCACCCCAGAACACCGACGAGCTGTACCGGGCGCTCCAGGAGAACGACCGGCGCCCCTACGGCCGTACCCGCACGGTCACCGCCGAGGAGCTCGTGGACGCCGCCGAGCAGTTCGCGGAGCCCGTTCCCCTCGTCCACGCGCTCTTCGAGCTTCAGGAGGCGTACACCTACGGCTCCGAACCTCGCAAGTCGCCCGTCGTCTTCGCGCGCCTGCTCACCATGTTCGACGAGCAGCCCGACGCCTTCGACGAGCGTCGGCGGCACACGCTGTTCTGGCGGTTCAAGTGGGTGGCCAACGCCCTGCACGCGCTGCCCGAGATGCCGTTGGCCGGCCTGCGCCAGTGGCTGACGGAGATGCGCGACCGGTACGCGAAGGCCGGCCTGGGCCTCCAGCCCTACTACGGACAGGCCTACCAGCTCGCCGCCCACATGGGCGAGGGCACCGCCCTCGCCTACGAGTTGTGGGCGGCCCGCCCCCGGACCCAGCTCAGCGACTGCGAGGCCTGCGAGATCTGCGAGTTCGCCCTCCACCACCTCACGGCGGGTGACGACGAACGGGCGCTGGCCGTCTGGGAGCCCGTCCTGGACGGGAAGGGGTCCTGCCTGGAGGAACCGGCCCGCTCCGTCTCGTACGCGTTGTTGCCCCTGCTGCGCACCGGCCGCATCGACCGGGCCCGCGAACTGCACCTCGTCGGCTACCGCGGCTGCCGCCGCAACCCCTCGATGTCCGGAGAGGTCGGCCGGCACCTGGAGTTCTGCGCGCTGACCGGCAACGAGGCACGCGGCCTGGAGCTGCTCGCCGAGAACCGGAACCTGTTCGACGAGGTGGACTCACCGCTGGACCTGTTCGACTTCCTCACCGGCGTGGAGGTCCTCCTCCAGCGAGTCGAACTCCTCGGCCACGGCGAACTGCCCGCCGCCGGATACCCGGGCCGCACCTGGACGGTGGCCGGCCTGCGCGCCGAGGTGCGGGGTCGCGCCGACGACCTCGCCGCCCGCTTCGACGCCCGAAACGGAACCGAGGCCCACACCGAACGCCGCGCGATCCGCCTCGGCCGCGCCCCGCTCCTGGACGCGCTGGACCTGACGCTGCGCACCCGCAGCCTCGACGACGTGAGCCCGGCCGTCCCGGTTGCCGCGCCCGCCGCCCGCACGGCCGCCGCGCTCCCGGAGTCGCTGCCCGAACTCATCCGCCAGGCACGGGCACTGGACGAGCAGGGGCACCCGGACGCACAGGCGTGCTGGGCGAAGCTGCGCCCGCTCGTCACCGCCCGCGACTACTCCCACCCCGACGACCCGGCCGTGGGCCCGCTCGTGCGACTGCGCGCGGATCTGCTGTTCGACGAGGCGGTCCGGGCCGGCGAGAAGCGCGAGTTCGCCGACGCCGCCGCCCTCCACGAGGAGACCGCGGGCCTGTACGACGACGCCGGGGAGCCCGGCCACGCGGCGCACGCCCGCGCCTGCGCGCTGCTCGCCACCGCCGAAATCCCCACCGAGACCGCTGCCGGGGCTGCCTCCGGGACTCCTGCCGAGACCGCTGTCGGGACTCCCACCGGAACTCCTGCCGAGACCCCCACCGAGACCTCCACTGAAGCTCCTGCCGAGACTTCCGCGGAGGGTGACGGCGGAGCCGGGGCGAAGGCCGCCGCGCTGACCGCCGCCCACGCCTCCATGGTCCGCCTGCACGAGGAGGCACCTGATCTCGCCCCGTACCAGGAGGCCCGCCTGCTGCGGATGCGGGCGACCACGCTCGGCCTGCGCCTGCAGACGTCGGGGAGCGAGGAACACATCGCGCCGGCTTTCGCCGAGGTGGACCTGCTGCACGAGTTCGCCACCCGGCACGGCATCGGCGCACAGATCTCCGGCGCCGCGCTGCTGCGGGCCGGCGCGCACGCGCTCTCCGGCGACCTGCCCGCCGCGGTCACCGAACTCGACACCCTCCTCGACCGGCTCAAGACGCACGGCCCCGCCTGGCATCTGCCCCGCACCCTCGGACTGCGTGGCCGGCTCCGGCTCGGCCTCAAGGACGCGCAGGCGGCGCACGAGGACCTGGCCGAGGCTCTGCGACTGGCCGCCGACTGGCCGGCCGTGGTGTCCGACGACGCCCGTCTCCACGGTGATCAGGCCGAGGCATGCATGCACCTCGAACGCCCCGACGAGGCACTGCGGCACCTGACGCGCTCGGCGGAGCTGGAACTGCGCCGGGGCAACCGGACCGACGCGTTCTGCGCCTACAGCAACGCGGCGCAGCTCAGCCTCGACCTGGGCCGCGTCGAGGACTGCATCGCCCTGCTCGACTCCCTCCTGGCCGAACCGGACGTCGCCGCCGGAGAGCTCGACGACCGGCTCGTGGCACAGCTGCGCCTGACCCGCGCCCGCGCGCTGCACGCGGGGGAGGACCTCAAGGCCGCCACGGCGGAGCTGGTCGCCCTCGCGGCCCAGTCGGCCGACTGGGCCGACGACCCGGGGAGCCACGCCCTGATCGCCTCGGAGACGGCCGTACTCCTCGCCGAGTCCGGCGAGTTCGGCCGGGCCCACGAGGTCGCGGACCAGGCGCTCGCCGCCCATGCCAAGGCCCCGCGCTATGAGCAGCTCAGCAACTGCCTGCGCGAAATCGCCCGCCTTCAGGCCCAGCAGCAGGGCCCCGACGGCCTGGCCGACGCGCTCGCCCACCTTGCCCGCGCCGGCCGGATCGCCGACGAGGCCCGCGCCGCCGAGTACGAGGCCTTCGGCCGTTCCCTGGACTCCGCCCTGGCCTACGAACACGGGCGGGTCAACGCCTACGCCGGTGAGTACGAGGACGCCCTGGCCGCCCTGGAGAAGGCCCTCGTCCTGATCGGCGAGCCGACAGCGGCCGGGGACGACGCGGGCGAGTGGGCCGAGTGCGCCCGTCTCGCGGGCGCCGTGGAGGGCATCTACCTGGAACGCACGGCCCCCGCCCTCACCCGGCTCGACGCGGCGATCTCCCGCCTGACCGCCCTGGGCCACGCCGAGGAGGCCGCGCCGCTGATCTCCTTGGCGGCCCGTCTGCGCGACGAGGAGTGATACGACGGGCGGGGTGCCGGGGCGGCACCCCGCCGGTGGTGGCCGTCCACGACGGCGGCGCACGGCCGCTGGTCCGCCGGGAGACCCTGGCCGGCATCAACAGCCGCGACGTCGGTCTCCGAGGCGCCGGAACCGCAGGCCGTAGGGAAGGCTCCCGACGGCTGGCGCTTCCGGCCCGTCGTTACCATTCTCCGTGACCGAATCCCTGACCGAAACGACGGACGAGGCCGATGAGCCCGTTCCTCGATCCCGCATATTCGCCGACCTGACCCCGCTGCGGACCTCGCCCGACTACCGGCGGCTCTGGTTCGGGAACACGGTCTCCTGGGTCGGACAGGGAATGACGGCGCTCGCCGTCTCGCTCCAGGTGTACGAACTCACCGGCTCCGCCTTCTCCGTCGGGCTCATCGGATTCTGCTCGCTCGTGCCGCTGGTCGTCTTCGGACTGTACGGCGGTGCCATCGCCGACACCGTCGACCGGCGCAAGCTGGGACTGGTCAGTGCCTTCGGGTCGTTCGTGCTCTCCGTCGGGCTGGTGGCGGTCACCGTCGCCGGGGTGGAGCGGGTGGGGCCGCTGTACGCGGTCGTGGCGCTCCAGGCCGTCTGCTTCGCGCTCAACTCACCGGCCCGCAGCTCGATGATCGCCCGGCTGCTGCCGGCCGAGCAACTCCCCGCCGCAAACGCGCTGAACTCCATGACCAGCACCACGGGCGCGCTCGTCGGACCGATGCTCGGGGGCCTCATCGTCGGCTGGTGGGGGTACCGGGCGGCGTACGGCATCGACGCCGTCACCTTCACGGCCTCGCTGTACGCGATGTGGCGGCTGCCCGCGATGCTGCCCGAGCGGGGGGCGGAGAGCGCCGCGGCCGGGAAGCGGCCGTCGGTCATGGACGGGCTGCGGTTCCTCGGGACCCGGCCCAATCTGCGGATGACGTTCTTCACCGACATGTGCGCCATGGTGCTGGCCAATCCCCGCGCACTGTTCCCCGTCGTCGCCGTCCTCTGGTACGGGGGCGACGCGAAGACCACCGGACTGCTGGTCGCCGCCCCCGCGCTGGGGGCGCTGCTGGGCGGGGTGTTCTCCGGCTGGCTGGGGCGGATCCGGCGGCACGGGCTGGCCGTGCTTCTCGCGGTCGCGAGCTGGGGCACCGCCGTGGCCGTCTTCGGGCTGACCCGGCAGCTCTGGCTCGGGCTGATCTTCCTGGCGCTCGCCGGGGCGGCCGACACCACGTCCATGGTCTTCCGCAACACCATGCTCCAGGCCGCCGTGCCGGACGAGATGCGAGGACGGCTCCAGGGCGTGTTCGTCGTGGTGGTGGCGGGTGGCCCACGCCTCGGAGACTTCCTGGCAGGATCCGTCGCCGACCTCGCCTCCCCGGGCCTCGCGGTGACCGGGGGAGGGATCGCGTGCGTGGTCGCC
This sequence comes from Streptomyces brevispora, assembly GCF_007829885.1. NCBI lineage: Bacteria > Bacillati > Actinomycetota > Actinomycetes > Kitasatosporales > Streptomycetaceae > Streptomyces > Streptomyces brevispora. Next base: position 1,415,351 of record NZ_VIWW01000001.1, on the reverse strand, counting down.
GTGGGGCTGCTGGCGCTGCGGTGGCCCAGGTTCGCGCGGTACGACGCACGCCATCCAGAAGCGTAGGGGGTGCCGTCCCGTCAGGAGACATCCGAGATCTTCGGCAGCTCGCCCCCGGTCGTCTTGTTGTCGATCAGTGAGAACGGCGCGCCCTGCGGGTCGGTCAGGGAGGCGAACCGGCCGAACGGGATCGTCAGCGGGCCGAACCGGAGCTGCGCCCCGAGTTCCTGCGCCTTCTCCACCGCCGCGTCGCAGTCCGCGACCGTGAAGTACAAGTTCAGATACGGGGGCACCTCGGGCGGGAAGTCCTCCGTCATCTTCATCCTGCCGAGCACGGGGTCCGCGCCCAGGTCGTAGAGCGTGAAGTCGATCGCGTCGTCCTCCATGCGCTTCACCCCGTACCCGAAGACGGCGCGGAAGAAGGTGTCCGCCTTCTCCGGCTCCCGGGTGAAGACCTCGGCCCAGGTGTAGGCACCGGGCACCGCGCGCGCACCGAACCCCTCGTGGCTGCCCGCCTGCCACACCCCGAAGGCCGTCCCGCCCGGGTCGCGGGCCAGCACCATCGTGCCGAACTCCCCGACCCGCATGGGCCCCACCAGCACCTCGCCGCCGTGCTCGCGGATCTTCGCGGCGGTGGCCGCGGCGTCCGGCGACGCGAGGTACAGCGTCCAGGCGGCCGGCAGGTCATGGCCGGGCACGGGAGGCATCAGGGCGGCGACCGCCTTGCCGTCCACGTAGGCCTGGGTGTAGTTGCCGAACTCGGGCCGCGCGTCACCGTAGGTCCAGCCCAGGAGCTCACCGTAGAAGCGCTTCGCCGCCGGGAAGTCACCGAACGTCGCATCGGCCCAGCAGGGTGTGCCCTCTGATTCTGCGGCCATGGCCGGTCCTCTCCTCACTTGATCCACTCGGTACCCGTCATGCGACGGTGGTCCGTTTTCTTACGTTAACCACCCATTGCCTCCCCTGCGCGTCGGGCGTGTCGGTGAAATGTGACGGCATGGTCGGAGGCGGGTAACAGGAGATCCCACTCGTATGGCCCTTGCATGTATATGGCTCGTACTCCTGTGCCAACATGTGGCCCATCGGAGGCCGTCCGGCGGACGGCCCGCCCGGGGCCGACGGCCCCGGGACCGGATGTGGGGCAGGGGGGCTTCGTGACCGTGGGACCCGAACGGGTGCGCTGGAGGCTGTACGGGCTGATCCACCGGAACCCGGACCGCTCCCTTGAGGAGATGGCGCGGGACGTGCGCTGCTCCCTGGCGGAGGCCGAGCAGGTCTGTGACGAGCTGAGCGGGGTGGGGCTGCTGGTTCCGGCGTCCGAGGCGCCGTGCGGCTATGTGACGGTGACGCCCGAGGCGGCGCTGACACGGCTGCTGTCGGCCGAGGACCGGCAGACCACGGCCCACCTCCAGCATGTGTCGAGGATCCGTACGGCGATATCGTCGCTGATCAGCGACTACCCGCGGCTTCGGGACGAGCGGCGCGAGGCGGTGGAGATCGAGATCCTGCCGGCGCCGGCGCTGGTGAACGCGTTCCTGGAGGACGCCGGCAGCACGGCCACGGTCCGCATGCGGTCGATGCACCCGGGCGGCGCCCCGCCGGAGGGGATCATCGACGACATGCTGCTGCGCGACAAGGAGATGGAGAGCCGGGACATCCGGGTGGAGGCGCTGTACTCCCGCCGGACGGCGGAGACTCCCCATATGGCGGCCTATCTGGCGGACGCGGAACGGCCGGGCAGGGAGGCCAGGACGGCCGAGTACCTGCCCCTGCGCATGATCATCTTCGATGACGACCTCGCGGTGCTTCCCATCGATCCGGACGACAGCAGCCGGGGCGCCTTCGCGATCCACGGGCCCGCGCTGGTCAGATCGCTGCACGCGCTCTACGACTACATCTGGCACGCGGCCACGCCGTCCCACCTCGCACCGGCCGGCCGGACGGCGGACCCGGTGCTCGACGCCCAGGATCTCGCCGTGGTGCGGATGCTCGCCGACGGGCTGAAGGACGAGACGATAGCCCGCCGCCTGGGTGTCTCTCCGCGCACCCTGAGCCGCTCCATCGCCGGGCTGCTGGAGCGGCTCGGGGCGCAGACGCGGTTCCAGGCGGCCCTGCGGGTGGCCGAGTTGGGGTTGCTGGACTGACGAGGTGCGGTCGTGCCGCGCATGTCACGTCACGCGCGGTCGCGCCGCGCCGCGCCGAGTCGTGCGGCTCCGGACCGGGCCGCGCCGCGCTATGTCATGCCGTGCCGTGCCAAGTCGGGCCAAGCCGCGGAGCGGTAGCGGAACTGGCGGTTCCCATTCCGTTCCTGTCTCACATAGTGAGAAACTTTGGGGGCATGTCCTTCTTTCGCCATGGCATGTCCACGCCGCTGTTGTGGCTTGATCGAGCAGGGCGAGGCCCGCAGCATTGATCGCGCAAGCATGCCAGGACACCACCCGCACACCGGTGTCATCAGCTCGAACCTTCATCATCAACAGACACCCGGGGGATACGTATGTCTGTGACCGTCCATGACTCTCGTTGTAGCACTTTCTTCGGTCTGTCCGGAATTGGACTCTGTGCCGCACCGGGCGCGGAAGCGCCGGAACGTGACCTGGCGTCGATCGGCCTGCCCGCCGCGCCCGAGGCCCGGGTGGACGACAACGGCTGGTGGTAGCAGCGCGCAGCGCAGCAACGCACCCACTCCCAGCCCGCATTCCCAGGAGCCTCTCGATGGACGTCATCGCCGCCGCGCCGCCCGACCCGACGGGAGCGGCCCGCACCTCCGGCTGCCCAGAGGCCGACTCCCGCGCCACGCCCGGCCACGACCGGACGGTCGAGGTCGCCGTCGTCGGCATCGGGTACGCGGGCCTGCCGCTCGCCGTCGCGGCGGCGGCGGCCGGTCACCGGACCCGCGGCCTCGACCTCAGCGACTTCCTCGTCGCGCAGGTCAACATCGGCCGGCCCCCCGTGGACACCGTGACCCGTGCCCAGCTCGGTGCGGTGTCCGACCTCCTCGACGCCACGACCGACCCCGACTACCTGGGCGAATGCTCCGTCATCGCCCTGTGTGTACCCACCCCGGTGGATGCCCGCGGTGTGCCCGACCTGGGACCGCTGCTGTCCGCGGCGCGCACGGTCCGCCACCATCTGACCGCCGGTCAGCTCGTGATCATCGAGTCGACCACCTACCCCGGCACGACCGACGGGGTGATCCGCGACATCCTGGAGGAGTCGGGACTGGTGGCGGGCGAGGACTTCTTCCTGGCCTTCTCGCCCGAGCGGGTCGACCCGGGCAACACCCGGTACGGCTTCCACAACACGCCCAAGGTCGTCGGCGGCCTCACGCCCGAGTGCGGCACCCGGGCGGCGGCCTTCTACGGCAAGCTCACCGAACGCGTGCACGTCACCCGTTCCACCAGGGAGGCCGAGGCCGCGAAGATCCTGGAGAACACCTACCGCCAGGTCAACCTCGCGCTGGTCAACGAGTTCGCGCAGATCTGCCACCGGCTGGGCGTCGACGTGTGGGACACCATCGAGGCGGCGGCGACCAAGCCCTTCGGCTTCACCCCCTTCCGGCCGGGTGCGGGGGTCGGCGGCCACTGCATCCCGGTCGATCCGCTCTACCTGGTGCACCGCGCCGCGCAGGCGGGTATGCCGTTCCGGATGGCCGAACAGGCCCAGTGCGTCAATGACTCGGTACCGGTCTGGGTCGCGGCCCGGGCACAGGAGATGCTGGCAGCGCGCGGCATCGCCGTACGGGGCGCCCGGATTCTGCTGCTCGGTGTCACCTACAAGCCCGATGTCGCCGACACCCGTCACTCCCCGGCGGAGCCGCTGGCCGTCGAACTGCTGGCCGCCGGTGCGGAGGTCGTCTTCCACGACCCGTACGTGACCACGTTCACGGCGCGTGGCCGTGCGGTCCGCCCCAGCGGCGACCTGATGGACGATCTCGCCACGGCGGACCTGACCCTGGTCGTCCAGCACCACCAGATGTACCGGACGGAACTGCTGGCGCAGGCCCGGCTCGTACTGGACCCCAGCGGGCCGACCGCTGCCACGGACGGGGCACTCGCATGACCGAGCCCATGGGCGCGCCGGCGATGGTCCGCGCGCACGCCGAGAACCGGCCGACCGCGATCGCGCTCCGCACCAGGCACACCACCGTGACCTATGCCGAACTGTGGGAGCGGGCGCGGGAACGCGCACAGACCCTGGCGGAACTGGGGGTACGCCCCGGGGACACGGTCGCGGTGCGGTTGCCGTCCGGCCCCGGCGCGGTCGCCGCCATGCTCGGGAGCTGGCTCGCGGGCGCCGTCTTCCTGCCGATCGACACCGCGACCCCCGAGGAACGCCGCAGCCATCTGCTCGGCCACTCCCGCGCCGTCGCACTCATCGACGCGGAGACCGGACCGACGGCTCTGGCCGCCCCGCGCGACGGAGCGGAAGACGACCGGGACGCGATGACGGCCGACGGACCCGCCGCGTACCTCATCTACACCTCCGGATCCACCGGAGCCCCCAAGGGCGTTCTGGTGGGACACCGGGCGCTGGCCGGCCATGTCACCGCCGCGACAGGTCTGTTCGGGCTCGACGAGCACGACACGGTGCTGCAGTTCGCGAGCATCGGGTTCGACGTCGCACAGGAGGAGATCTGGCCCACGCTGGCGGCCGGCGGCACCCTCGCCTTCCACGAGGGCGGCGTCCCCGGCACGGACGACCTCGCCTCGCTCGTCCGCGATCTCGGCGTGACGGTCCTCCAACTGCCCACCGCCTACTGGCGGATGATCTGCTCCGAGCTGGACGGGGCGGCCGGCCCGTCCTTCGGGGCCGTGCGCACCGTCGTCATCGGGGGCGAGAACGCCACCACCGCCGACGCCCGCACCCACCGGCGCACCCCGCTCGCCGGTACCACCCTGGTGAACGGATACGGGCCGACCGAGACCGTGATCACCGCGACGGCCATGGTGATCGCACCCCACCACAACCTTCCCGAGACCGGGGGACTGCCCATCGGCGGGCCCGTCGGCACCAGGGTCCTCCATGTCCTCGACGAGAACCGCCTGCCCGCCGCGCCGGGAGAACCGGGCGAGCTGTGGATCGGCGGCGACCTCCTCGCGGCCGGCTACCTGCGCGACCCGCAGCGCACCCGCGAACGATTCTGCCCCGACCCGTACACCCAGCAGCCGGGGGCCCGCATGTACCGCACCGGCGATCTCGTGCGGCGGTACGAGGACGGCACCCTCGAATTCCTGGGCCGTATCGACAACCAGGTGAAGGTGCGCGGACACCGCATCGAACTGGACGAGGTCGACCGGCACCTGCTCGACGTGCCCGGGGTGAGCTCGGCGACGGCTTTCACCCTGGACGACGGCAACGGCGGGCAGTTGCTCGCCGCCGCCGTCGCCCGCAGCGCGCAGGGACCGGATCCGCGGGCCGTCCGCGAACACCTGAGGGGCCGGGTCCCCGGCTACCTGGTGCCCGGCCGCATCGCCGTGCTCGACCGGCTGCCGCTCACCACCTCCGGCAAGACCGACCGCCGCGCCGCGGCCGCGGCGGCCGCCGAACTGCTGGCAGACCGGGCCGGGGCCGCGGACACCGGCCCGTCGGACACCGGGGGCGAAGGACCGGCGCCGCTCGACGCGGTGGTCCGGGCGCTGCGCGGCCTCCTGCAGGCACCCCTGCTCGGACCGGACGACGACTTCCTCGCCCAGGGCGGCGACTCCCTCATGGCCATGCGCGTGTGTGCCCGGATGCGCGCCCTCGGCGTGCCCATGACCCCCGGGGACCTGCTCGCCGGGCGCACCGCCCGCGCGGCGGTCGCACGGGCGGCGGAGCGCGCGGCGCCGGTCCCGGTCGTGGCGGACGAGCCCGCGGGCCCGCTCCGTCTGCTGCCCGCGCAGCGGCGGTGGCTCGGCGACGGCGACCTCCCCGAACGCGACCACTTCTGCCTCAACGCCCTGTTCACCCTGGACTCCGGACTGCCCGCGGAGCGCCTCGCGCTGGTCGCCGGAGCGCTGATGCGGCGCCACTCGGCGCTGCGCACCGCGCTGCACGACGACGGAACGGCCGAACTCACCGAACCGGCGCCCCACTCCGCCGTGCGCCATGTGGACCTCTCGGCGGTCGCACCCCAGGAGCGGACCGAGCGCCTGGAGGAGGAACTGGCCGCCTCTCAGCGGTCGATGTCGCTGTCCTCGGGCCGCGTCCTCCAGCTGCTGCACGCCGAGATCGGCGACGGCACGGCACGGCTGCTGCTGACGGTTCATCACTTCGTGCTGGACGGCGTGTCCATGGGCCTGCTGGTGGACGACCTGGAGGCACTGCTCGGCGGCGACGCCCCCGAATCGGCCGTCACCGGCCCGCGCGCCGTCGGCCAGGCACTCCAGGAGTGGGTACGCACGGACCAGGCGCGGGCGGACGCCGCCGTGTGGGCGGCGGCGTCCGGCGGGTTCGCCGTCCTGCGACCCGACGGCGACGGCCCCGCCGAGCTGCCCACCCTGCGCACCCACCGCTTCCGGCTGCCCGCCGACGCGACCCGGCTGGTCACCCACGAACTGCCCGCACTTGGCGTGGCCCCGCACGATTTCGCACTCGGCTGCCTGGTGGGCGGCCTGGCGGCGTGGACCGGCGAACCGGTACACGGTGTGGACGTGTACGCACACAGCCGCGATGTCGCCCCGGGCCACCTCGACCTGTCCCGAACCGTCGGCTACGTACAGAGCACGTTCCCCGCGGTGCTCCGCTGGGAGGGCGAGTCGATCGCCGCCCTGCGGACAGCGCTGGCACGGCCGGCCGCTCTTCCGGAGCGGCGGTACGGGTTCGACGCGCTGCGGTTCTCCTCGCCCGACGCCGCGGAACGCGCGGCGCTGGACTCCGCCGCGCGGCCCGCGGTCCGCCTCAACTTCCGCGGGCATCTCCTGCGGCTGGAACAGCGGGCGCCCGGCGCCGTGCTGAGGCCGGCGGCGGAGAGCTTCGGGGCGCACCGCTCACCCCTCCAGCATGAGCGCTACCTGCTGATGGCGGAGGGCGACATCGTCGGCGGGGAACTGGAGTTGAGCCTCAAGTACTCCACGGGCCACTTCGCTCCCGAACGCGTCGAAGCGCTGGCCGGCCACATCGACCGGGTCATGCGGCAGATCCTCGGCCCGCTCGCCCCCGCCGCGGCGCCCACCCCGAAGAACGTGTCCGGAGCAGCCCGATGACCGTGCCCGAAGCCCCGTACTTCCCCGGCATACCGGCCGAGCACCAGCCGGCCACCGGCAGCGCGCCCGGCTGGCCGCTGGTCCTCTACTTCCACCACGTCCACCCCGAGCTGCGGCACTACACGTCCGTCACCCCGGACGAGTTCGCGACCGGCCTGGAGCGGGTGCTCAAGGACTTCGACCCCTACGACCCCGCGGACCTGCTGGCCGAGGGCGGGCCGCGCCGGCCGGACCGGCCGGCCGTGCTCGTCACCTTCGACGACGGCTACCGCGACAACACGGTCCACGCGAGGGAGATCCTCGACCGGTTCGGCGTGCGGGCGGTGTTCTTCGTCTGCACCGGCCTGCTGGGACAGCGCAGCGAACAGCCGCGCCAGGACCACCTGACGTACGAGGAGTGCGACCGGCTCGCGGACGACGGTCATCTGATCGGCGCCCACACCCGCACCCACCCGCATCTCGACCGCGCTCCGGCCGACGAGGGGCGCCGGGAGACCGAGGGGTCGCTCGCGGACGTCCGGGCCAGGTACGGGCCGGGGCCCGCCCGGCTGTTCGCCTATCCGTACGGCGGCGTCCCGGAGGATCCCGCACTCCCGGACGAGGTGCTGGCCTTCGGGACGGTGCGCTCGCCCGCCGCCCCCTGGACCGAGAGCCCACAGGCGATCAGGCGCACCTATCTGCCGTCCGGATCGGCCGACGCATGGGACGGGCTGGTGCGCCACTGGCGCACCGGGTGGGCGTAACCCACACCCACGTCCGACACCCCACGTCCGACGCACGCAGTCCGACACCCCACGTCCGACGCCCGCCGTCCGTCCCGACCGTCCTTCCGAGGGGAACCCGATGCCCGAACCGACCGACCCGGCCGCCCAGGCCGAACCGGCCGAGCAGGACGACCCGGCCACCGGGGCCGACCCGGCCACCCGGGCCGAACCGGCCGAGAAGCCCTCCTGGCGCGACCGGTTGACCAGTGCCATGCCGGCCACCCGGGAGTCCCGGATCATCGCGGTGAACGCGCTGGTCGGCTCCATGGGCACCGGCATGTTCCTGGCGGGCTCCGCCCTGTACTTCACCCGGTTCGCGGGTCTCACCGCGACCCAGCTCGGCGTCGGGCTCGGCATCGCGGGCATCATGGGCATCGCCACCACCGTGCCGATGGGCATGCTCGCGGACCGGTTCGGTCCGCGCAACGTCCTGCTCGTCGTCTGTATCTGGCGGGCCATCGGCTACATCGCGTACCTGCGGGTCGAGGGCTTCACCCAGTTCGTCTTCACGGCGTGTGTGCTGTACATCATGGACCGGGCCGGACAGCCGCTCAACCAGGCACTCGTCGGCCGGCTCATCACCGGCACGGAACGCAACCGCACCATGGGATTCATCCGGTCCCTGCGAAATCTGGGCTTCACGGTGGGATTCTCGCTCGCGGGCATCGCCCTGACGACCGGGTCGAAGACAGGGTTCCAGTTGCTGTTCGTCGGCAACGCGATCAGCTTCCTGTTCGTCTTCGCCCTCATCACGATGCTGCCCAAGGTCGGTCGCACGGTCGTCAAGGACACGGGTGACGCGAAGGACGCGAAGCCCCTCGTGCCACCGAGCCGCGACTGGCGGTTCGTGGCCGCGACGGCCGCGAACGGGGTGCTGTTCCTCCACGACGCGATCCTCATCACCGTGCTGCCGCTCTGGGTGGCCGAGCACACCCGCTCGCCGATCTGGATGATCACCGTCCTGGTCACCACCAACACCGTCATCACCGTGGTGGCCCAGGTCAGGGCGACCCGGCACATCAACAGCCTGTCCTCCGCGACCCGTGCCACCACCCAGTCGTCGGTACTCCTGCTGTTCGCCTGTGTGGCTTTCGCGGTGAGCGGCGTCGTGGACACCCCGGCGTGGGCGATCGTGGCGCTGACGGTCGCGCTGCTGCTGCTGACCTTCGGCGAACTGCTGCACTCCGCTTCGTCGTGGGAGATCTCGTTCGCGCTGTCACCCGAGGCAGCCCAGGGCCGCTACCTGGCCTTCTTCAACGTGGGCTTCTCCGCCGCCGAGATCGCGGGCCCGGCCGTGGTGCTGTGGCTGCTCACCCGGACCGGCCCCGGCGGCTGGCTGATCCTGGCCGTCTGCTTCCCGCTGTCCGCCGCGCTGAGCTGGGTCGGCACCCGGGAGAAGCCCGCCGTCCCGGAACAGGCGGTCCAGGACCCCGACCCCGTGCCCGCCGCCGGCGGCTCCTGATTCCGCTCCGCACCGACGGATCCCGTACCGACGAAGGATTGCCATGTCCGACACACCCGAGCCCCGGCATCTGCTGATCGTCAGCGGTGGCCGAGACCTGCCCGACCGGGCCCGCGACGCATGGCCCGGTCTGCGCACCACCGTGATCTGCCGCCCGGAGGTCGTGCCGCGGCTGCGCAGCCGGGAGAAGATCCAGCGGCTGATCGTGCTGCGCGAGGACGCCCCCGTGGACGAATGGGTGGCCGCCGCGCGGTTCGTGAACGCAGTCGACCCCGTCGACCGGCTCACCAACTTCACCGAGAAGGACACGGAGAAGACCGCGGCCATCGGCCTCGACCTGGGCCTGTCCTGGCACACCCCGGACACGGTGGCGGCCGTCGCCGACAAGTACGAGATGCGGCGGGTGCTCGCGGCGGCCGGTGTCGACGACGTCACCGCCGAGACCGTCCATGACGCCGAGGGCGTCATCAAGGTCGCGGAGAAGACCGGATACCCGCTGATCTGCAAGCCCGTGCGCGGCGTCGCCAGCAAGGGCGTCACCAGGATCGACGGACCCGACGACATCGAACGGGCGCTGGAGTGGGGGGCCACCGGGGCCGGCGGCCTGGACTCCGCGGCCCTGCTCGTCGAGCCGTACGTCAAGGGCGACGAGTACAGCGTGGAGAGCGTCAGCGAGGACGGCGAGCACCTGGTCGTCGGCATCACCCGCAAGATCTCCGAGCGCGACCACTTCGTGGAGGTCGGGCACGTCGTGCCGGCCCCGCTGCCGGACGCCGACGAGGAGAGCATCCGCGCCGTGGTCGGGGACATGCTCCGGGCCCTGGGCGTACAGCAGGGCGTCACGCACACCGAGGTGATCGTGGCCGCCGACGCCGTGCACATCGTGGAGACCCATCTGCGGCCCGCGGGCGACGAGATCCCCGAGCTGTGGGCGCGTGTGCGCGGTGTCGACATGATCGGCCTCGTCGCCCGGCAGGCCGTCGGGCTGAAGGTCCTCGACGAGGTGCGGGCCGCCCTGGCGGAGCCCGGGGAGGGGCCGGGCGCCGCCGCGATCTGGTACGCGTGCCCCGACGCCGTCGGCGAGATCGTCGAGGTCTCCGGCGAGGAGGAGGCCCGTGCCCTGGAGGGGGTCGTGGACGTCGAGGTGCTGATGGACGTGGGCAAGCGACTCAAGGGCGTGACCGGTTCGTTCGCCCGCGGCGCCCATGTGTGCGCGGTGGGCGCGACACCGGACGAGGCGCTGCGGCGTGCCCAGGAGGGCGTGCGGAAGCTGTCGTTCACCGTCCGCAGCGACGGTATGGCCGCCCGCCACGAGGCGCTCACCGCCTCCGGCTGAGAGTCTGTCGGCAGCAACGGACCTGCACGGCAAGGCAGTCCGGGCCACACGGCGACCCGTCGCGGCGGGCCGCCCGTACAACAGCGAGAAGAGAGAGAAGAAAGATGACCGCAGAGAACACCGCAGAGAACACCGCAGAGAACACCACCGACTACGCGTTCGGCGGCCTGCACCACGTCCAGCTCGCCATCCCGCCGGGTGCCGAGGACCTGTGCCGCCAGTTCTGGGGAGAGGTGCTCGGCATGACCGAGCTGGAGAAGCCCCCGGTCCTGGCCGCCCGAGGCGGCTGCTGGTTCCGCGGCGGCGGCCTGGAGGTCCACCTCGGGGTGGAGAAGGACTTCGCCCCGGCCCTCAAGGCGCACCCCGGGATCCTCGTCCGCTCGCTGGGCGGCCTGGCCAAGCGGCTGGAGGCGGGCGGCCACGAGGTGACGTGGGACGACAACTTCCCCGGCCACGACCGCTTCTACGCCTTCGACAAGCTCGGCAACAGGCTGGAGTTCCTGGAGCCGAAGGCCGCTTCCTGACACACCGTCCCTGACCGGCCGGCGCCGTACCGCATCCGTACCACGGCATCACTAGGAGCCAGAAATGACCGAAGCAGCGGGCAGGCAGCCCGCATTCCGCATGGCGGACCTGATCGTGGCCGAGGGCCCGGAGGGCGCCGAGCGCATCCTGATCGCAGGGCTGACCGTCAGCGTGGCCGCCGGTGAGATCGTCGCGGTACTCGCGGACGGCACCGGACCGGCGGCGGCCCTGACCGAGGTCCTGTCGGGCCGGCGGCGCGCCCAGTACGGTTCGATCACCGTGGGCGACGCGGGCCGGCCCCGGCGGATCACCCCCGTCCGCCCGGCCGGGGTCACGGTGGTCCGGGCCGGGCAGCACACGCCGGCCGGGCAGGCCGTTCCACCGGTGGTCGTGGTCGACGCGGTGTCCGGCCCGTCCGGGTCTGCCGACCCGCACACCGAGGAGGCGCGGACCGCCGCCCGCCGGGGCAGCGCGGTGCTCCTGGTGACGACCGACGCGGACATCGCGTCGGCCGCCGACCGGGTCGTCGAGCTGAACCGGGCCCCCCGCACCGACGCCGTGCAGGAGGCACAACCGGAGATCCGGTTCACCGTCGCGGCGCTGACCGACGCGGCCGTCGGGTCGCTGACGGCCGCCGGCGTCGAGGCCGACCGCGCCGCACTGGTGGCACGGGTCCTCGTCGACGCCGATGTACGGGGCCACTTCTCGCACGGCGTCGGACTGCTCCCGATGTACCTGGACCGGTTGGAGCGCGGGGGCATCGACCCCGACGCCAAGCCCGAGTGGCTGAGCGAGGGCGGGACCGTCGCGGTACTCGACGCCCACGGCGGCTTCGGCCAGATCGCGGCCGAGAGCGCGGCCGAGACCTGCGCGCGCAGGGCCGCCCAGACGGGTCTGGCCGCCGTCGCCGTCCGGGGCAACAACCACGTGGGCATGCTCGCCGCCTACCGCGAGCACTTCGTGCGGCACGGCGTCGTCGGGCTCGTGCTCAACGTCTCCGGCCCCAGCGTCGCCGCGCCGGGCGCCGGACGCCCCACCCTCGGCAACGACGCCGTGTGCATGGTCGTCCCCCGCGCCGAAGGACTCCCGCTCGTCGTGGACTTCGCCACCGGAACCGTCGCCAGCGGCAAGATCAGGCACGCCGCGCACCGCGGCGAACAGATACCGGCGGGCTGGCTGGTGGACCGTCAGGGGCGGCCGACCACCGACCCGGAGGAGCTCGACCGGGGCGGCGCCGTACCGGTGTTCGGCGGCTACAAAGGGCTGGGCGTGGCCGTGATCACCGAGGTGCTGGCCGGCATCCTGGCGGGCGGCACGGTCAGCCCGCTGGTGCACAAGCAGCGGGCCGAGCCCGAACGCGCCATGGACTGCTCCCAGTTGTTCCTCGCCCTTTCCCCCGCGGCCTTCGGGAACCCGCCCGTGGACGAGCTGCTCGCGGTGCTCTCGGGCGCGGTGGCGGCCGGCTACCCGCAGGGCCCGCCGGACGTCCATCTGCCCGAACAGCAGGAGCAGTTGGCCGAGGCCGTCGCCCGTGAGCAGGGCGTTTCGGTGCCCGCCGCGGTCGTCGAACGGCTCGGCTGGGCCATGGGCGAGGCCCCCGCCGGTTCGGGGAGCGCCCGATGAGCCTCGGAGTGGGAATCGTCGGCTTCGGGGTCGCAGGCCGTCAGCATGCCGCCGCACTGGATCCGATGCCGGAGGCCGGAGTGGCCGCCGTACTGGAACTGGACGCCTCGGTCGACACCGGCGACCTGCGCCGGGCCGGGTCCTGGCGGGAACTGCTGGACGACCCGGACGTCGAGCTGGTCGCCCTGTGCGTGCCGCCGGGCGGACGTGCCGGGATGGCGGTGGAGGCACTGGAGGCGGGCAAGGCGATACTCCTGGAGAAGCCGCCGGCCGTCTCCGCCGCCGAGATCGACATGATCACGGACGCCGCCGCACGGGCCCGCAGGCCGGTCGGGGTGATGCTCCAGCACCGGGTGCGACTGCCCGCCCAGGTGCTCGCCGTGGACTGGGCCAACCCCGCCGTGACCGCCGTGCTGGAGGTGTCGCGGTTCCGGCCGCCGGCCCACTACCGCAGGACGGGCTGGCGCAGCGACCCCGTCGCGGCGCTCGGCGGCATCGCCGCCCACCTGGGCGTCCACTACCTCGACCTGGCCTGCCAGGTGCTGGGCCGGCCGGACAGTGTGACGCTGGCGCCGACCAGGCAGCTCGCGGAGGGCATCGACACCCGGGTCACCGGAACCGTCGTCTTCCGGTCCGGAGCCACCCTCGCGTTCACCGTGACCGCCGAGTCGACCGTGCGCACCGAACGCCTCCAGGTGCTCGGACCCGACGGCGGGCTGAGCATCACCGACGGCACGGTGATCACCCAGATCGGCGACACCGGCCGGACCTGGCCGACCGCCCCGACCGCGGCGCTGCGGGGCGAGGTGTACAAGGAGATGGCCGAGTCCGTGGCGACCGGGCTGCCTCCCCGGCGCTGCCACCTCGAGGGCGCGCGCGCCGTCACGGACATCCTGGCCGCGGTGGCCGGGGAACCGGCGGTGCTCGCATGACTCCCCTGATCGGACTGTCGTCGGGTTCCGCGTCCCGGCTCCCCGCCGGGGAGCTGGCCCGGCTCGCCCTCTCGCTCGGCGGCTCCGCCGTCGACGTACGGGAGGGAAAGGGCCACGCCTGGGAACAGGACGGGCTTCCCGCGCTGCGCGCCGCCGGGGCCGAGGTGTGCTTCGTCGGCGTCTCCACCGTCCTCGGTGACCAGGCCCACCCGCCCGGCGGGGCGGCGGACCTGCGGTGGCCGGAGCCGGGGCTGCCGGTGAAGGTGTTCGCGGCCGCCGGGTGCACGGAGCCCGACCGCATCGAACTGACGCTCGCCCAGGTCCGGGCACTGGCCGGCCGGGTCGGCGACAGCGCCCTGGTGCTGGTCGAGACCCACCACGGCTACGCGCCCGTCCCGGAACTCGAGGAGCTGTGCAGGCGCGCGGGCACCGGAATCCTGCTCGACACGATGGGCCTGGCCAGGATCGACCGGGACCCCGTGGCCGCTGCCGCCCGGCTGGCCCCGTGGACCTCGTACGCCCAGGTGAAGGGGTTCGACTGGAGTGCCCCCGACACCTCCCGGCACCAGCCGCTCGGCGCGTCCCGTCCCGAGCGGACCCGCGAGGTGCTCGCGGCGGCCGGCGGACTGCGCGCGGTGACCGTCGAGTCGAAGGCCCCGTCGCTCGCGGAGGACACCGCTCAGCTCCTCGCGTGGTATCCCGCCGGCGCTTCCCCTGCCCCCAGCGAGGAGATCCTCACGTGAGACTCGCCATCATCAACGACGAGTTGTCCCAGGACATCGACGAGGCCGCAGCCGAGGCGGCCCGGCAGGGCTTCGGCGGGCTGGAGATCCGATCGAGCGGCGAAGTGCCGCCCCATCTGATGGACGACGCCCAACTGACCGCCGTACGGGACTCCGTGGCACGTCACGGGCTCCAGGTCGTCGGCTTCGACCCGCCCGCCCTCAAGTGCGCCGTGCCCCGCACCGACGCGGAGATCGCCGCGGTGCGGGCCCTGGTCGTGGACGCCGTGCGCAGGGCGGAACTGCTGGGCGCGCCGTTCGTCCGTGTCTTCACCTTCTACCGGGACGGCGACCCGGACCCGGTCACGGCGGCCAGGGCGGCGCGCGAGGTACTGCACGGCGTGCCGGCCGACCGTGTCCCGCTCGTGGTGGAGACGGGAATGCGCACCAACAGCCCGACCATGCGGCACACCCTGGAGTTCCTCGACGAGCTCGGGGACGACCGGCTGGGCATCCTCTGGGACCCCGGCAACAGTGTCTTCAGCGGCTGGGACCCGGTGCCGTTCCCGCAGGACTACGCCCTGGGCCGCGACCGGATCCGGCACGTCCACGTGAAGGACCCCGACGGCCGCGACAGCTATGTCCGGCTGGGCGAAGGCGACCTGCCGTGGCCGCGGATCCTGCGCCGGCTCGCGGACGACGGATACCGCGGCTGGCTCTCCCTGGAGACGCACTGGCGGATCGGCCGGGTCCTGACCCAGGCCCAGCGGGACGAGCCCTGGGGCGACGAGTTCACCCGGGGCGGCTTCGAGGCGAGCTCCACCTGCATGCGGCTGCTGCGGGAAATGACGAGGACCCTGACCGAGGTCACCGCGTCACCGGACCGGCCCGGTGACGCGGCGGAGGCGAACGCATGAGCACAACACCCGTGATTCTGCTGGGCAGTCAGCGCTGCGGCACGACAGCCCTGGCCTACGCCATGAACATGGCCTTCCACGACGCGGGAGGGCATTTCACGGTCAACGGCAAACTGCCCTACCTGCTGCACCGCTGGCTCGGCCGCGAGGACCTGGCCGCCCGCCATCTGCGTACCGACGAGATCCTGCACGCGCTGGACCGCCGGCCGCCGGACGGGGCCGGTGTCGAACGCTGGCGCGCCCGCGTCGAGGAGGCCCTGCGTCGGGCGGCACGCGACGTGGCCGAGGGAGCGGCGGGGGACGACCCGGCCGTGCTCGCCCGGCGCATCCTCACGGAGAGCAACGAGGGCCTGCCCTGCTGGGGGGACAAGTACAACGAGTACCTGCTCCACCTGCCGTGGTTCGGCGAGGTGCTGCCGGACGCGCGCTACGTGATGCTCGTACGGCACCCCGCGGAGGCCGCGCGTTCCATGCTGAGCTGGACCGGCGACCGGCCCTGGCTGCCGACGAGCGAGCGGGCCGCCGTCGACAAGTGGACGGCGTGGAACGGGCACTGGCTGGAGTTCGCGCCGGGCATCCCCGCAGACCGCCGGCTGGTGATCGACTACCGGTCCCTGTGCGGGGGCGAGGAGACGGAACGCCTGGAGGCGTTCACCGGGCTGGAGCTGCGGCCCTATCTCGCCGGCCTCAAAGCCCGTACCCCCGCAGCCGCCCCCGACGCGGACCTGCCGCAGGAAACGGCCGCCGTCTGGGCGGCGCTGCGCGAAGCCGCATCCCCCGCACCGCTCACGACAACCACGCAGAGGTGATCCCCGTGTCCGCAACCCGCGTTCTCGTCGTCGGCGGCAAGGCCGGCATCGTACGCAAGGCCGCCGGCCTCGGCTTCGAGGTGGTGCACATCCAGAAGCCGTCCGCGTTCGACCCGGACGTCGTGGAGCACTGCGCCCAGCTCCTGCTGGTCGACTACCAGGACGTACCGACCGTCACCGCGCTCGTCCGCGTACTGCACGAACAGCGCCCCATCTCAAGGGTGTTCACCCAGACGGAGGCGGCCCAGGCCGTCGTGGGCCACCTCACCGAGGCGTTGGGCCTGCCCGGCAACAGCGCCCGGACCACCCGGCTGCTGCACGACAAGCCCGCGCTGCGCGCGCTGCTGAACGAACGGGGCATCGGCCCGGTCCGCACCCTGACCGGCCCCGCCCACGCCGAGCTGCGCGACTTCGTGAAGGCACACGGGGCCGCCGTGCTCAAGCCGACGATGGGCTCCGGGAGCCTGGGCGTACGCGTCATCACGTCACCCGACGAGGTCGACGGGGCCTGGGCCTGGCGCGAGGAGTTCGGCCTGACGGACTTCATGGTCGAGGAACTGCTCGTCGGGGACGAACTGAGTGTCGAGTCCTTCTCCGCCGCCGGCGCCCACACCGTCGTCGCCCTCACCGGCAAGGAGACGGGCGGCGGAGTGGTCGAGCTGGGGCATGTGGTGCCCGCCCGGATCGGGGACGCCGACCTCGCCTCCGTCCACGACATGGTGGTGGCGCTGCTCGACGCGGTGGGACTGGTGGACGGCCCGGCACACACCGAGCTGATCCTCACCGCCGACGGGCCCCGCGTCGTGGAGTCGCACAGCCGGCGTGGCGGCGACCGCATCAACGATCTCGTACGCCTCGTCCACGGCGTGGACCTGGAGGAGAGCACCTACCGGCTGGCCCTGGAGGAGAACCCGGTGCCCGCCGGCCCCGCGGCCGACGGTGCGGCGGCCATCCGGTTCCTGGTCGCCGAGCCCGGTGTCGTCACCTCGGTGAGCGGTGTCCAGGAGGCGGAGGCGGCCGACGGGGTCGTCCAGGTCGACGTCCAGGTGGCGGCCGGTGACACCGTGCACGAACTGCGCTGGTCGGAGGACCGCTGCGGTTACGTCGTGGCCCGGGGCGCGGACACTGGGACGGCCGTGCGACGCGCCCGGGAGGCCGCCGCCCGCATCGTGATCGCCACCGAACCGGCGGCCGGAGGGGCGCGGCCGCAGGCCACGCTCGGGGACCTCCTCGAAGAGGTCGACGAGGTGCTCGACCCGTTCGCGGCACCGCGAACCCGCGACGGCGAACCCGCGACGGCGAACCTGCGACGGGCCGCCCCGTGACCGCCCAGCCCGTGACCATCGACGAACGTCCGCAAGGAGTACGGCCATGAGCACGACCGAACAGCGACCGGACCGCGCCAAGAAGGTCTCCGTGGTGGTCGCCACCCGCAACCGTCCCGCCGACATCCGGGTGCTGCTGACCGCGATAGCGGACTGCGACACCGGCATCGTCCACGAGGTGATCCTCGTCGACGACGCCTCCGAGACCCCGCTCCGGGTCGACGACGCGGCGCACCCCTTCCCCGTACGGCTGCTCCGCAACGACCGACGGCGCGGAGCGGCCGCGGGACGCAACTGGGCGGCGAAGGAGGCGACCGGCGATGTGCTGGCCTTCCTCGACGACGACGCCCGGCCCCTGCCCGACTGGTTCCACGTCCTGGACTCGGCGCTGACCGAGGACCGGGCCGCCGTCACCGGCCGGGTGCTCCCCTTCGACAGCAGCGTCGTGGCCCGCGCCCGCCAGTACCGGTACGAGGTGCGCTACGCCCAGCACGCGGCGTACAGCGAGGTGACCTTCTTCGCGGGCGGCAACTCCGCGGTGTGGACGGAGCGGTTCCTGGCCGCCGACGGGTTTCCCGATGTTGTCACGGCGAGCGACAACGGCCTGGTGGAGCGGCTGGCGCAGGCCGACGGGCGGGTCCACTTCGTTCCCGCGCTCCGGGTGGCCCACCGCAACAGCAAGGGCGCGGGCATCGCTCTGCGCGAGGCGTGGCGGGCGGGCCGGCTCGCGCCACGCAGCACGCCCACCGCGGCGATGCGCCGGATCACGGCCAGCGCCAAGGTGCAGCCCTGGTCGGACGACCCGGCGGCGGCGGGTCTGAACATCGGGCTGCAGGCGGCCAACTCACTGGCCACGGCCCTTCCGACGGCCTGACGCGACCGGCCTGGGGGCGGGCGGTCCGGCCCCTGCCCCGCCGGAGCTCATTCAGGGGCCTGCTCGGGGTCCGGACCGACGACCGGGCGGGCGCCGGCCCGGTCCGGGTCCGGGCCGGGGTCGGGGGCCGGGCCGACGACCGAGCGGGCGACACCGAGGCCGACCAGATCCTGCGGACGCAGCCGGAGCTGGTCCGCGGTGGCCCGCACCTCGCCGGGCCCGCGCTTCAGGATCGCCGCGGCGAGCTCCGGCGCGATGACCGAGAAGTAACTGTCAGCCGTGACATGGGTGTTGTCCGGTGCGGCCAGGGCCAGTGCGCCGCCCGAACCGCCCTCGCCGATCACCAGGGTGGTGACGGGGACCCGGGCGGCCGCGATCGCCGTGAAGGCGTCGGCGATGGCCGCACCCGCACCGGCCCGTTCCGCCTCGGCGTCGTTGGCGGCGCCCGGGGTGTCGACCAGCGTGAGGACCGGGACGCCGAGCCGGTCGGCCAGCCTGATCACCCGGGCCGCGGTCCGGTAGCCCGCTGGGCGGGTCGCGGTGCCGCACTGGGCGACATACGCGACGGGCCGACCCTCGTGCAGCCCGAATCCGCAGAGCAGCCCGGGGTCCGTACCCCCGCAGCGGTCCCCGTGGACCGGGAGCCGTATCCCGAAGTAGGCGTCCAGGTACGCCTCGGCGCGCGGCCTGGACGCGGAGCGGGCCAGGACCACGGCGTCCCAGCCGGTCCGGGGCAGCCCGGTCGCGGAGAGCGCGGCGGGGACCGGCGCGGGCGCGGGACCCCCGGTCATGGAGAGCGCGGCCGGCACCGGCGCCGGCACCGGCGCGGAGTCGCGGTGGGCGAGCACGCCCAGCCAGTGGCCCAGGGTGGCGGCCAGCTCCTCCGGCGGCACGATCGCGTCGATCTGGCCGGCCGCCAACTGACCCTCGGCGGTGTACGCGAGCGGGTCCGCGCCGGGCGGCCGCACCCGGGAACCGGCGAACCCGACCTGGGCCCCCGGCAGCGCCAGGATCACATCGGCGCCCGCGCCCAGGGTCGCCCAGCCGCCGCCGGTCGTCGGGTCGCGCAGGACCGCGAGCTGCGCCGGACCGGCCGCCCGCAGCCGCGCCGACGCACGGGCCACCCGGTGCAGCTGGGTGAGCGCGATCATGCCCTCCTGCATCCGGCTGCCGCCCGTGGCGATCAGCGAGACGAGTGGGAGCCGCCGGGTCACGGCTTCCTCGTACGCCGCTTCCAGACGGTCCCCGGTGCGCTGCCCGAGCGAGCCGCCGAGGAACCCGAACTCGAACGAGACCAGGACACAGGGCTGCCCGCCGATGCGGGCGAGGCCGTGCACGACGGATTCCCGCTCGCCGGTGCGGGCGGTGGCCCGCGCCCGGGAGTCCGCGTATCCCGTCCAGCCGAGCGGTCCGTCGGCCGCGGTGTCCTCGTGCCGGTCGGTGGACTCGGTGAAGTCGGCGGTGACGGCGGCGATCGCGCCACGGGCCGAGAGCCGGTCAGCCATGGAGCGACCGCTTCATGATCTTGCCCAGGTCGTTGCGCGGCAGCGCGTCCAGGTAGCGGACCGTGCGGGGCCGCTTGTGCGGGGAGAGCAGGGCCGCCACATGGTCGGCGAGTTCACCGGCCGGGGGCGGGGCGGCGGGATCGGCCGGCACCACCCAGGCGACGATCCGCTCGCCCAGGTCCGGGTCGGGTTCGCCGGTGACGGCGGCCTCGCGGACGCCCGGGTGGTCCAGGAGCGCGTTCTCGATCTCGCCCGCGCCGATCTTGTAGCCGCCGCTCTTGATGAGGTCGGTGGCCCTGCGGCCGACGATCCGCACGTACCCGTCGGGGTCGAGGGTGGCCATGTCCCCGGTACGGAACCAGCCGTCGGCGGTGAGCGCGGCGGCCGTCGCGTCGGGGCGGTTGAGGTAGCCGGTGAACAGGTTCGGGCCGCGCACCTGGATCTCGCCGATGGACGCGGGGTCGGCGAGGGCGCTGCCGTCCTCCTCGACCAGACGGAGCTCGACGCCGCGCAGCGGGGCGCCGACGGTGCCGGGGCGCGGTTCGCCGTCGGCCCGCACGCCCGTGTTCATGAGCGTCTCCGTCATGCCGTACCGCTCGATGACCCGGCGGCCGGTCGCCGCCACGATCCGCTCGTGGTCGTGGACCGGCAGCGCGGCCGATCCGGAGACCAGCAGCCGGGCGCCCGCCAGAGCCTTCGCGAGCCCGGCGGACGCGGTGGGCCCGGCGGACGAGGTGGGCTCTCCGGACGCGGTGGGGCGGGCAAGCGCTTCCGCGAGCCGGTGGTACATCGTCGGCACACCGAACAGCATCGTGCCGCCCGACTCCAGTTCCCGGGCCACGCCCTCGGTGGAGAACCGGCCGAGATGGCGCACCGAACCGCCCCGCCGCAGCGGGCCGAGGATGCCGAGGATCAGGCCGTGCACATGGAACAGCGGCAGCGCGTGGACGAGTACGTCGTCACCGGTCCACTGCCAGGCGTCCTCCAGCGCGTCCAGGGAGGCGGCGATCGCCCGGCGCGGCAGGACCGCCCCCTTGGGCGGGCCGGTGGTGCCGGAGGTGTACACGATCAGGGCGGGCGACTCGGGGGAGGGCTCGGCGAACGTGGAGGCGAACGTGGAGGTGAGCGCGGAGCCGGCCGGTCCGGCGGTGGCCGGGTCCACGTCCACCCGCGTCAACGCGGCCAGCGCGGGCGGCAGTACGTCACCGGGCGCGGCCAGCACCACGGAGGGCGCGCTGTCGGCGACGACATGGGCCAGCTCCCGCTCGCCCGTCCTCGGGTTGAGCGGTACGGCCGGTACCCCAGCCCGTAGCGCGGCGACCACCGCGACCACGGTCTCCGGGGCCGGGGTGGCCCAGACGGCGACCCGTCCGGCGTCGGCGATCCGGGCCGCGAGCGCGTCCGCGGCAGCGGCCAACTGCGCGTAGGTGAGGCGGTGTTCGCCGAACCGGACGGCTTCGCGGGCGGCCGTAGGGCCGGCCGGGTTCTGGAGTTCAGGCAGGAGTGGCATCACCCTGTGAACCCTAGATCGGTGAAGCGCTTTCGACCCCATACCTCTCTCGAACCGGCGGCGGATGGCTGGAGAGGACATCCTGCGGGGATTTGGATACGACCTTGACTTATTAATTTTGCGTCGCCAGCACACACTGAACCGGCCCGCGGCAAGGGGCTGAACCGGCGCACGACGAACGGCAGCGTCCCCGCCAGGACGCTGCCGTTCGTCGTGCGCCGGCGGACCGGGCCTCAGGCGTCCCGCGGGATGTTCCGCATCCGCCCGTACGCGTACACACAGCCGGCCAGTGCCAGGTCGGACAGCAGCATGAAGCCGATCGAGTAGGAACCCTTCTCGCTGTAGATCGCGCCCATCACCAGCGGCGGCACGAAGCCGCCGAGTCCGCCCATCGCGCCGACGATCCCGGTGACGCTGCCCACCTTCGCCTGCGGTGTCACCTGCGAGACCAGGGCGAAGACGCTGCCGCTCGCGGCACCCAGCCCGGCCGCCATGATCAGCAGCGCGATCGTGCCGCCGGGCATCAGCTTCGGGTCGAAGGCCTGGACGATCGCCATCAGGGCGGCCACTCCGAGCGCCGCCGAGGAGACCAGCGCCGGGTGGATCCGGTCCGAGAGCCAGCCACCGATCGGCCGGAAGACCACCGTGACCAGGGCGAATCCGGCGGACTTCGTTCCGGCGTCGGTCGGCGAGAGGTCGTACCAGGTCTTCAGGTACGTCGGCAGATAGACGCCGAACGCCACGATGCCGCCGAAGCCGATCGCGTACAGCGCCGACAGCTCCCAGGTGACCCGCAGCCGCCCCGCCGCAGCCAGCCGACGGGCCGGTGTGCCGGTCGGGACCTGCCGGCCGGGCCGGTCGCCGACCAGCACCGCCGCCAGCGCCGCGTACACCACGAGCGCTCCGGCGACCACGAGGAACGGCAGGTTGTGGCCGTGCTCGGCGATCCGCGGGGTGAAGTACCCGGACAGCGCCACGCCGCCCATGCCCATGCCGAACACACCGAGGGCGAGGCCTCGTTCGGAGGGCGGGAACCACGAGTTGACCAGCGGGATGCCGATCGCGAACGTCGTGCCGCCCAGACCCAGCAGGAAGCCCACGACCAGCATCGCGCCGTAGGAGTCCTTCGCCGGGATCAGCAGCAGCACCGGTACGACGGTCAGCGCCGAGATCAGCGGGAACATCAGCCGCGCACCATACTTGTCGGTGAGCGCGCCGACCGGGATCCGGCCCAGCGAGCCGACCAGCACCGGCACGGCGACCAGCAGCGACTGCTGGAACGAACTCAGTCCCAGCCGGTCCTTGTAGTCCCCGGACATGGGCGCGATCAGATTCCACGCCCAGAAGGTGAGCGCGAAGCCGATCGTGGCCATCGCGAGGTTGCGGTAGGCGCCGGGTGGCTGCGCGGTGTCCGGCACGGCGGGCTGCTTGACGGCTGTGTCCACGGTGCCAGTCAAGGGCGGAAGCCGGTTCCGGGCCCGTCGGCCTGCTCCATGCGGGAACGGGGGCGGCCGCCGCCGACGGGCGCCTGAGCAGTCACTGTCACCCGGAAGCTGAGACAATCGCGGTATGGATCGTCTGGACAGGGAAATCCTCGGCGTTCTCCAGGAGGACGCGCGGATCTCGTACCGGGATCTGGGCGCACGGGTCGGGCTCAGCGCCAACGCGGCCGCCGACCGGGTGCGGCGGCTGCGCCGGGACGGTGTCATCCGCGGCTTCACCGTGATCGTCGACCCCGCCGCCGACACCCGGACCGGTCTTGTCGTCTTCATCGACGTGACGCTGCGGATGGACACCACCAACGAGGTCTTCGAGCGGGCGGTGCTGACCCTGCCCGGGATCACCGAGGTGGTGCACGTGACGGGCGGGCACGACTATCTCGTCCGCGCCACCGCCGCCGACACCGCGGCGCTGGACGCACTGCTGCGCAGACTCAGGCGGGAGGCGGGCGTCGCCCACTCCAACACCCGGGTCGCGCTCAGAGCGGCGCCTGCCAGATGACGGCCGGCGGGCGCGAGCCGTCCCGTTCCCGGCCGTCGTCGTCGACCGTCAGCCGGACCGCGGCCCTGCCGTCGGGCAGCACGGCCGTCGCATCGACCTCCACCTCGATCTCCGACACCCCGGTCCGCCGGTGCGCGGCCGCCAGCGCCCCGCGCAGCGCGGCGAGCAGCTGCTCGCCCACCGGCTCCCGCACCAGGGCGTCCACCGCCCCGGTGAAGCGCACCGACGGCTGGAAACCGAGCACCGCGGCCGCGCCCCGGGTCTCCCGCAGCACCTGACCGCGGAAGGTGGTGGGGGCCTCGGCGGGCGGCTGCTGGAGGGCGAAGATGGTCGTCCGCACCTCCTGGATCGTGGAGTCCAGCTCGTCGACGGCCCTGCCGAGCAGCTCGTCGGTCTCCCCGCCACCGGCCCGGCGGCGGGTCGACTCCAGCATCATTTCGGTGGCGAACAGCCGCTGGACGACGAGATCGTGCAGATCGCGGGCGATCCGGTCCCGGTCCTCGTACACCGCGAGCTGCTCGCGGTCGTGCTGGGAGTCCGCCAGGACCAGCGCGAGTGCGGCCTGCGAGGCGAACTGCGAGGCCAGCAGCCGGTCCGTGGCCGTGTACGGGCGGCCGCCGCGCCGCCGGGGCAGGGCGAGGGTGCCGATGAGCCGCCCGCCGCTCTGCAGCGGAAGCAGCATGCTGGGCCCGAACCGGGACCGTACGGGCGTCGTCATCAGGGGATCGGTCGACGAGTCCTCGATGAAGACCGGCTCGCCGCCCAGCAGCTGGACCAGGACGGGGGAGCCGGGTGCGATGGCGGTGCCCACCAGACCGGCCGGATCGTCGAGTGTGGAGGCGGCGACGATCTCCATCCCGCCCTCCTCGGTCGGCTGGAGGATCACCCCGGCTGCCGCGTCGCTGAGGATCCTGGCCCGTTCTGCCACGGTGGTCAGGGCGTCGGCGGCGTTCTTCCTGGTCAGCAGGGTGTTGGTGACCGCGGCCGCGCCCTCGATCCAGCGTTCCCGCTGCCGGGCCGTCTCGTACAGCCGGGCGTTGCCGATCGCGATCCCGGCCTGCGAGGCGAGGATCCGCAGGAGCGCCGTGTCGGTGTCGGTGAAGTGCGCGGTGCTCTTCTCGGTGAGGTAGATGTTCCCGAACACCTCGTTGTGCACCCGGATCGGGGCGCCGAGGAACGAGCGCGTCGGGGGATGCCCGGGCGGCACCCCGGTGGAGCGGGGGTCGGTGGTCACGTCGTCGGAGCGCAGCGGCCCCGACTCGTCGATGAGCGCGCCGAGCATGCCCGAGTGGCCGTCCGGGTAGTCGCCGATGGCTTCCCGTTCGGCGTCGCTCAGCCCGGAGACGAACAGTTCGCCGATGGTGCCGCGCTCGGGGTCCAGAACCCCCAGCACCCCGTAGCGGGCCTCGGTGAGCGCGGTGGCGGCGTCGATGATCTGCTGCAGGGTGGACCGTAGTTCGAGATCGGTGCCGACGCTCAGCACCGCCTCCAGAAGCATCGGCAGCCGGGGCGCCTGCGGGATTCCTCCGCCGGGTGTCGCGTCGCGCTGTTCGTCCGTCATCCGCCGTACGACCCGTGGCGCTCAGCAGCCGAGCGGGTCGAGGACCATCGGGCGGATCTTGCCGTCCAGCATGGCGCCGAGACCCAGTACGGAGCAGACGTCGGGCCGCTCGGCGATGTGCACCGGCATGCCCGTCGCGTCGCGCAGCATCTGGTCGAGACCGGGCAGCAGCGCGCTGCCGCCGACCATCATGATCCCGCAGTCGGCGAGGTCGGCCACCAGATCGGGCGGGCAGCCCCGCAGCACCTTGCCCAGACCGTCGAGGACCGCGGTCAGCGGGCGGTGGAGCGCCTGCCGCACCGAGTCGGTGTCGACCTGGACGGAGCGGGCCAGGCCGGTCGCCACGTCCCGGCCGTGGATCTCGGTGACGGTGGGCCCGTGGGGGGTTGGGCCGATGCCGCTGAGCGCCAGTTGCAGGGGGCGTACGGACTGGCTCGGCAGCATCAGCTCGTGGTACTGGCGCAGATGCTCGATCACCGCGTGGTCGATCGCGTCGCCGCCGATCGGGATGCGTACGGCGGTCACGATCGAGCCGAGCGAGAGGACCGCGATCTGGGTGGTCGCGGCCCCGCACACCATGATCATGGTGGCGGTCGGCTGCTCGACCGGCAGTCCGCAGCCGACGGCCGCCGCGATCAGGGTGTCGACGAGTTCGACGCGACGGGCACCGAGGCCGACCAGGGTCTCGACGGCGGCCCGCTGGGCGAGCGGATCGCTGTCGTGCGGGGTGCTGGCGGCGGCGCGCAGCCGTGGCTTGCGGCGCAGCTGCCGGCGGAGCTTCTCGCCGAGCAGCTGGCGCAGCATGCGCTGGGCCATCTCGATGTCCACGACCGTTCCGCCGGAGACCGGACGGACCACCCGGATGTAGTCGGGGGTGCGGCCCGTCATCTGCTCGGCGAGCGCGCCGACGGCGATGAGCGAGCCGGTCCGGGTGTTCACGGCGGCGGCGCTCGGCTCGTCGACGACGAGCCCGAGCCCCTTGATGTACACCCGGGTCCGGGCGGCCCCGAGGTCGACAGCGACATGGCAACGGCGCAACTGCTCAAGGCTGACGGTCACGGCAGGTCCTCCCGAGAGCACTGATGGGGGTACCGACGGGCAGCCGGTTCTCTTCGTATCGTGCGCCGGTGGGAGGTGTTGTGCGCGGCGGGATGGGCCGTAGGGGGTAAGGCGCTGACGGCTCGTCGGCCGATGACCTCTCGGTCCCGTCAGCGCGGGAGTAGCCGTTGGAGCAGGCCCCAGGTGAACTCGGCGACGTAGGGTTCGCCGGTTTCCGGCGCGGTGGCGGGAGCGGTGTCCGGGGCGGTGCCCGGAGCCGTGATCGGAGCGGTCTTTGGAGGCGTGGCCGTGGCCGGAGCGGTGATCGCGAGCGCCCAGCGGGTCGGCGCGCTGCCCTCCATCGGGCGGGCCGGTGCGAAGGCCCGGGCCACCTCGTCCACGGTGCACGACCAGGGGCGCAGATCCCCGGCCGTGTGCAGGGCGGGGGCGGCCGCGCCGGGGGCCCGCACCAGCCACTCGTTCCATACGGCCCCGCCCGGCCCGGCCATCACCTCGAACCGCAGATCCGGCCAGAGCGGCACCGGCCAGAGCAGCGCGTCGCACTCCAGATCACCGACCGTGCGGCGCAGCGAGGACTCGGGCTCACCGAGCACGGAGCGGTAGCGGCGCAGCGACCCCCGCCCCCTCGGCGCCCGCACCATGGCCTGCCAGCGGCGGTTGGCCTCGCGCATCTCGGCGAGCGTGGCACTCAGTTCGTACCGGGCGTCCTCGACGAGGCCGGGCTGGTGGTCGGCCATCCGGCGCAACAGGACAAGCTGGAATTCACGGGGGCCGAAAGGCGTGGCGGCGGTCATGGAATCAACGCTTCCACACAACATCCTCACCTGAGTCGCTTTCTCTTTTGTCCGATGGGCATCTAATCTGCGGGCGCCATGGATTACTGCCACCCCTGTCAGCGGCATCTCAACGGAGCCCTGGCCTGTGCCGGATGCGGAACCCCCGCGGAGGCGCTGAGCCACTACGCCGCGCCCGCGCCCCTCCGCCACGAGCGGGACGCGCGGGACGAGAAGACCGCGCCGTCCCGTTCCGGAGGCCGGCGCCGCCCCGGGCGCGACGCTGCCCGGACGGAGCGCGCCGCCGCCCCGGCGGGGCACGGTGGGCGCGGCTCACGTCGGCCGGGCCGGGGCCGCCGGGCCCGTAGCCGTCGCGGCCGTACGGTGCTGCTGGGGCTGCTCGGGGTGGTCCTCGCCGCCGGGGCGCTGAGCCTGGCCGAGCTGGCGACCGAGTCCGGCGGCGGCGACGGCGCCTCGGACTACGTACGCGAGTCGACGTCCGTCACGACCGCGCCCGCGCCCGCCCCCGAACCCACGACGAGCGGCACCGTCGAGCCGCCCGGCCCCGTGGACACCCCCGCGGGCAGCCCCTCGGTGGTTCCGGCCACCGACGCCCACCCCTCCGGCGCCGGCCGCACGGGCCGGCCGCGCCCCGAAGGCGCCACCTCGGCCCCGGCGGCCACCGCGGAGGTGTCCGTCACCCCGTCCGAGGCGGCGCCCATCACCCCGTCCGCCGTGCCGTCCGAGCCGGACGGCACGGGCGACGAGCCGTCGCAGTCCCCGGCCCCCGAAGAGCCGGCACCCACGCCCACGCCGACCCCCACCCCGGCGCCGGCCCCTTCGGACACCTGCTGGTTCCTGTGGTTCTGCTGAGACCCACGGGCTGAGACCCGGGGACTGAGACCCACTGGCTGAAACCCGGGGACCGAGACCCACGGGCTGAGGGCCACCAGAGGCTGAGCCCCGGGGCCCGAAACCGGGAGGTTCAGGCCGACGGTTCCATGCCCAGCATCCGGCGCAGCAGATCCCGCAGCACCGCGCGGTCCGCGTCGGAGAGGCCGGCCAGTGGTTCGCGGGCGAAGTCGAGCGATTCACGCAGTTGCCGCGCCGTCCGGGTGCCCTTCTCGGTGGGCGCGGCCAGCTTCACCCGCCGGTCGGCCGGATCGGGCCGACGCTCTACCAGGCCGCGCACCTCCAGCCGGTCGATGATGCCGGTCACGTTCGACGGCTCGCACTTCAGCTTCTGCGCGATCCGGCGCATCGGCATCGGCTCCAGGGAGAGCAGCCCGAGAACCCGGGCCTGCGCACCGGTGAGGCTGTGCGCGGCCGCGGCCTGCTCGTACTCCTCGTAGTAGCGCGCCACGACGGTGCCGATGAGCTCGACGACTTCGAGGGTCAGTGGGTCTGTACGGGTGGCCATGACGCCCAGGATAGCCGGTTACTTGACAACATGAAATATCTAGGCGCATGGTTGTTTCACATGGTGAAGCTTTTCCGCTCCGGCCGAACGGCTTCCCGCACCTCCCTCCCCCCCCGAGACATTGAGGAGACACCGAGCCCATGTCTGCAGCACTTCCCACGTCCAGCCGTGAATGGCACCTCGTAGCCCGTCCGCACGGCTGGCCGAAGGCCGAGGATTTCGCGCTGCGTGAGGCACCGGTCACCGCTCCTGCCGAGGGCCGGATCCTCGTCCGCAACCGGTACTTCTCGGTCGACCCCTACATGCGCGGCCGGATGAACGACGTGAAGTCGTACACCCCGCCGTTCAAACTGGACCACCCCATGGACGGGGGCGCGGTCGGCGAGGTCGTCGCGTCCAACGCCGAGGGGTTCGCGGTCGGCGACCAGGTCCTGCACGGCCTCGGCTGGCGCGAGTACGCCGACGTCCCGGCCGAGCGCGCCGTGAAGGTCGACGCCTCCCTCGCCCCGCTCTCCGCCTACCTCGGCGTGCTCGGCATGACCGGGCTCACCGCCTACGCGGGCCTCTTCGAGGTCGCCTCCTTCAAGGAGGGCGACGCGGTCTTCGTCTCCGGCGCGGCCGGTGCGGTCGGCAGCCAGGTCGGCCAGCTGGCGAGGATCAAGGGCGCCTCGCGGGTCATCGGCTCCGCGGGCTCCGACGAGAAGGTCAAGCTGCTGGTCGAGGAGTACGGCTTCGACGCCGCGTTCAACTACAAGAACGGCCCCGTCGCCGAGCAGCTGCGCGAGGCCGCTCCCGACGGTATCGACGTCTACTTCGACAACGTCGGCGGCGAGCACCTCGAAGCCGCGATCTCCTCGTTCAACGTGCACGGCCGCGCGACCATCTGCGGCATGATCGCGCAGTACAACGCGACCGAGCCGGCCCCGGGCCCGCGCAACCTCGCCCTCGTCATCGGCAAGCGGCTGCGCCTTCAGGGCATGCTCGTCGGCGATCACGCCGCCCTCCAGGGGAAGTTCGTCCAGGAGGTGGCCGGCTGGCTGGCCTCGGGCGAGCTGAAGTACCGCGAGACCGTCGTCGAGGGCATCGAGAACGGCTTCGAGGCCTTCCTCGGGTTGCTCCGTGGCGAGAACACCGGAAAGATGATCGTTTCTCTCGGCTGACACCGCTGTCAAGGCACCCGTTAGGCTCATCCCAGGCCGTCGCGATCGTGGGCGCGAGTCGCGGCGCATCAGCAGAAGGATTCATACATCATGACCATTCAGGACATCGCCGTCGCGTACACCGCCGTCGCCACCGCCGAGAACGGCCGCGACGGCCGGGTCTCCTCGGACGACGGCAAGCTCGACGTGGTCGTCAACCCGCCGAAGGAGATGGGCGGCAGCGGTGCGGGCACCAACCCGGAGCAGCTCTTCGCGGCCGGCTACAGCGCCTGCTTCCAGGGCGCGCTGGGTGTCGTGGCCCGCCAGGAGAAGGCCGACATCTCCGGCTCCACGGTGACCGCCGCGGTCGGCATCGGCAAGACCGAAGCCGGTGGCTTCGGCCTGGAGGTCGCGATCACGGCGACCATTCCGAACGTCGACACGGCGACCGCGCAGGCGCTCATCGAGAAGGCCCACCAGGTGTGCCCGTACTCGAACGCGACGCGCGGCAACATCAAGGTCGAACTGTCGGTCGCCTGACCGCACGCACGACCTCTACGGCGCGCAACACTCGTACGGCACGGCCGACTTGCACGGCGCGCACGGCTCGTACCGCGCGTAAGTCTCGTACGGCACGCACGACTCGTACGGCGCGCACGACCCGTACGGTACGTACCGCTCGTGCCACGGACACCGCTCGTACGTGGCCGAGGGCCGCATCCCAGCCGGGGTGCGGCCCTCGGCGCTGTCCGGTGCTCCGGGCACGGCGGGGGAGCCGTGACCGGCGCCGCGCTCCACGCTCGGCCCGGCGTCCACCGTCACCGTCGGCGGCACCCGTCTCCCGGGTCGGCCGGGCGGACCCGCGCAAGTACCCTGACGGAATGCGTGAAGCGGCAGCCGGATTCGGCTATTTGTTCAACGGGCAGCGCTGGGTCGCCCGGCACGGACGGTGGTTCGGCATCGGCCTGATCCCCGGCCTCATCACCCTGGTGGTGTACGCGGGCGCGCTCGTCGGCCTCGGCTACGGGGCCGACGACCTGGCGGCCTGGGCGACCCCCTTCGCCGACGACTGGTCCTCGCCCTGGCTGGGGCTGCTCCGCACCACCCTGACCGTGCTGGTCTTCGCCTTCGGCCTGTTCCTCGCGGTGATCACGTTCACCGCCGTGACGCTGCTGGTCGGGCAGCCCTTCTACGAGTCGCTCTCCGAGGAGGTCGACCGGGCCGAGGGCGGAGAGGTCCCCGTCTCCGGGCTGACGCTCTGGCGGGAACTGTGGATCTCCGCCCGGGACAGCGTGCGCATCCTGGTGCGGGTCGCCCTGTACGCCGTCCTGCTCTTCGCCCTCGGATTCGTCCCGGTCGCCGGCCAGACCGTCGTCCCGCTGATCGGCTTCTGCGTCACCGGCTACTTCCTCGCCGAGGAGCTCACCGCCGTCGCGCTCCAGCGCCGCGGCATGGTGCTGAAGGACCGGCTCGTGCTGCTGCGCGGCCGCCGCCTGCTGATCCTCGGCTTCGGCGTGCCGCTGGGCCTCGCCTTCCTGGTCCCGTTCGTCGCCGTGTTCCTGATGCCGGGGGCCGTCGCGGGTGCGACCCTGCTGGCGCGCGAACTGGTGGGACAGGGCGACGACACGGACGACGAAGGGGACGACGGGGAGGGCGAGGCGATGCTGCCGTCCACCTCGCCGCACACCGTCAACGACTGAGCCCGCCGGTACGCGTCAGCTCGTGTGCACCTCCAGCGCGGTGCGGACCGCCGACTCCAACGCCCCTTCGATCCAGGCGGGCTTGACCGAGGTGTGGCAGCCGGCGAAGTGCAGCGGCCCCTCGGCGGAGCGCACATCGGCGAGCAGTTCGGTGTGCTGGCCGGGCAGCAGCACGGACGCCTCGCCGTACGCGTACGGGTCGCGCATCCACGACTGGGTGGCACCGGCCCCCGTGTAGAAGACCTCGATGCGCTGCCCGTACACGTCCTGCACCCCGCCCAGGGCGTGCGGGTAGCGCTCGTCGTCGTCCAGGGAGTCCCACTTCAGGGCGTCGTCGGCCCAGCTGTACGAGGCGAGGAGAACGCCACCCCTGCTCTTGTCGACCGGGTGGGAGGGCTGGTACATGAACCGGTTGGCGTTGTCGGTGACCGATCCGCCGCCGATGACGTGCGCCGCCTCGGGCTGGTTGCGGGCGGTCGCGCGGTACGCCGCATAGTGCACGCGCTGGTTGGGCGGCAGATGGCCGGAGGGTACGGAGGAGTGCGCGCCCAGCAGTGAACCGTCGGCCGGTGCCTTGCCGAGCCGGTACGCGTCGTACAGACCGGGCCGGATGCTGTTCAGCTCGGTCTTCCAGTCCTTCTCCTCGAACTCCCACCAGCGGCGGCTGAATTCGAGCAGCACCTTGGTGGCCGCGTCGTAGTGGATCTCGGTCACCGCGCGCCGCTTGCCGTACGAGAGCGCGGGGGTGACCGGGATGTGGCGCAGCCCGGAGAACGGCACGGTGACGATCGCGCGGTCGCCGGTGAACGTCTCCCGCACGACCTTGCCGTCCCGGCCCTCGGACACCGTCTCGACCCGGACGCCGTCGGCCCCGTGGCTGATCCTGGCGGCCCGGCGGTCCAGCCGCACCAGGTCCTTGACCTTGGCGTACATCGCGTCGGCCAGCGTCGCCGTGCCGTTGGGCAGTTCGTAGAACGCGGTGTCCGGGCTGATCAGGGAGGCCCCGATGAAGCTGTGCACGAAGGCGAGGTGGAGCCGTGAGGTGAGGTTCTCGACCGTGCCGATGAGGTCGATGGTGCGTTCGTCGAGCTTGGCCGCCTCGGTAAGGAAGCGGAACATCGACCAGTGCCCGTACCGCTGGATGACGCGTGCCCAGCCATTGACGAGTTCCGAGCCCTCCTTGCCCTCGAACTCCGCGCGCACGGGGGCGAAGGCCTCCCGCACGATGGTCGAGGCCGCCTTGTTCTCGAACTCGGCGGGGACCCCGAAGGAGCGGTTGACCGCCTGCGGCTTCTTCGCGTAGTCCGCCTTGCGGACCCGGATGCCGTTGACGTGGATCCAGGTGTGGTTGACGGGCCGGCCGGCCTCGTCGACATCGACGAGGTAGAAGCGGCGGCGCTTGAGCGCGAAGCTGTCCATGAGCCCGGTGACGAGCGGGTGGCTGTCGGGGATGCGCATGGCCCCGGCCTCGGCGTACTGCTTCGGGTCGGCGAACGGCGCCTTCGAGTTCTCGTGGCCGCCCTTGCGGAAGGTCTTGATCCGGCCGCCGACCCGGTTGCCGTTGGCCTCGATCACGGTGACGGTGTGTCCGGCGTCGCGCAGCAGCCGGGCGGCGGTGAGCCCGGCCGGGCCCGCGCCGATGATCAGCACCTTCTTGGGCGCCTTGCGGCTGCGCGGCAGGCCCTTGGAGAGCAGGACGTCACGGTAGTGCGGCACCAGCGGCTCGTCCTGCTCGTCGCGTACGAGGATGGCGCGGGCGACGGTCAGGCAGGCGTTCCAGTCGGAGCCCGGGGCCGCCGCGGGGGCGGGGGCGGCAGGCGCGGCGGGGGAGCCGGGCGTGGCGGCGTTCGCCGCGGTCATGGCGGTCGCGGCAAGGGCGGTGGCGCCTGCGGCGGCGCCCGCGATCATGGTGCGCCTGGAGGGCAGGCCGGACGTCGGTTCGGCTGGCTTGGAAGTCATGCGGACACCCTGGGGGGCGCGAAACGGGCGCATTCACATGGACGCGCGTAGACCGCCCGGGAATCACCCTCAGGTGACGCTTAACGATCTTGTCGTATCGGCGTTGCCGCAGGTCATGTCAGTCGTGGGCGGGGTCGTGGCCTTCGGCTTCGGGGGCGTCCGCGGACTCCGGCCGCGAGGTCTGTGCGGCGTCGGGCCGCAGCAGCCGCAGGAAGTCCTGGAACGCTGCCGGCATGTCCACCGCTTCCGGGTCCAGCAGCCACTGGTACTGCAGCCCGTCCATCGTCGCGATCAGGAGCGGCGCGGCACGCTCCGGCGTGAGCCCGCCCGGCAGCCGCTCCCCGAACTCGGTGCGCAGCATCGCCGCCATGCTCGCCCGGACCTGGGTGTAGTGGTGGGTGAAGAACTCCCGCGCCGGGTGCCCCCCCCCCCGTCCACCCCCCCCGGCGGCACCCATGTACGGAAGAGCCCCGGAGCGGTCCCTGACCCCGCTCCGGGGCTCTTCCCCCGTACCGCCTCAGCGCACCGAGAAGCCGTACACCGTCGTCGACACGTACGCGCCGCCCGGCCGCAGCACCGTGCTCGGGAACTCCGGCCGGTTCGGGGAGTCGGGGAAGTGCTGGGTCTCCAGCGCGATCCCGGCGCACGGCCCGAACGGCTCCCCGTCGAAGTGGTCCGCCGTGTAGAGCTGAAGACCGGGTTCCGTGGTCGTGACGGTCAGGGCGCGCCCCGACACCTCGTCGTACAACTCGGCCGCCGGACCCGTCACGCCCTCGTCCAGCACGTAGTTGTGGTCGTACTCCTCGGGGACCGGCCGAGGCTCCCGGAAGTCGAACCGGGTCCCGTCCACCGGCAGGAACTCACCCGTCGGCAGCGACTCCGCATCGGCCGGGGTGATCCGCCCGGCCGCGATCCGCAGCCGCTGCCCGAGCGCGCTGCCGCTGTCGGCGCCCGCCAGGTTCCAGTACGTGTGGTTCGTCAGGTTCAGCACGGTCGGCGCGTCCGTCGTCGCCCGGTACGCGATCCGCAGCGCCCCGCCCTCGTCCAGCGTGTAGGCCACCGTGACCTCCAGCCGCCCCGGGAAGCCCTCCTCGCCGTCCGCCGAGACCAGGGACAGCTCGACCCCGTCCGCGATCTCCCTGGCGTCCCACACACGCTTGTCGAAGCCGAGGGCCCCGCCGTGCACGTGGTTGCGCCCCTCGTTGCGCGTGAGGTGACGGGTCCGGCCGTCGAGTTCGAAGGCCGCGCCGCCGATCCGGTTCGCGTACCGCCCGACCAGCGCGCCGAAGTACGGCCCGGTGTACTTCAGGTACGAGGCGAGATCCGGCAGGCCGAGCGCCACACCGGCCCGCACGCCGTCACGGTCCGGCACCTCGACCGACTGCACGACACCGCCGTACGTCAGCACGCGCACCCGCGTGCCGTCCCGCTCCAGCGTCCAGCGGTGCACGGCCGTGCCGTCCCCGAGGGTGCCGAAGTCTTCCGTACGCATCGCCGTACTCGAACCCGTGTCCATGATCACGAACTCTAGACCGGCCGGTTCTCACGCGGGGGGCCGGGCCGCCGTGACATTGCGGTACGCGATCTCGGCCAGCCGGGCCTGCCCGTTGCGCCCCGGGTGGAACCAGTCCCAGGGGCTGAGCTGCTTGCCGGTGAACCGGTAGTCGAAGACCGCCCCGCCGTCGTAACGGCAGCGCGGATCCTTCGCGCACACCTCGCGCAGCACGTCGTTGTACGCCACCACGCGCTCCCGCACCGCCGCGCGCCGGGCCACCGCCGGGGCGCTCATGTCGTCCGCGTCGCCCAGCATCGACTTGCAGATCCCCAGCTTCCAGATCTCCTTGCCCAGCTGGTTGCCGCGCCCCGTCGACCAGAGCCGCTTCAGATCCGGCACGCTCGACACGTACACCTGCGTCTTCGGCGCGGTGCTGCGCAACTGGCGCATCGACGCCTCGAACGACGCACGGAAATCGGCCACCGGCGTCATGACCCGCACCGAGTCCCGGCAGGCGTCGTTGGCGCCGATCATCACCGTCACCAGATCGGGGTCCTCCTTCGCGGCCAGCGCCATCTGTTCCGGCAGCTGGGCGATCCGGGCCCCCGTCTCCGCGTGGTTCCAACTGCGCTCCGCCGCGCCGGAGGCGCCGAGCAGCCGCACCGCGAGGCTGCGCACCGTGCTGTCCGTGCCGGTAGACCAGGAGGCCTCGGGACAGTCCGCCAGCACCGAGCAGGCGTCGAACCCGCGGGTGATGGAGTCCCCGACCGCCGCGACCGACCCCGGGCTGCGGTCCCAGACCGGTGCCGCCGCGGAGGGGCGCTGCCCGGCCGCCGCGCCCTTCGTCGTGCGGTCCGGTCCGGAGTCGCAGCCGGCCAGTGCGGCCGTGCCGAGGCACGACAGCGCGGCCACCGCGGCCAGCGCTGTGCGCGATCGGCGCCCCGCGAAGCGATCCGGCATTTCCCTGCTCCCCTCCTGTCCCATGCCCCCGGCAAACCCTCCTGGCACCGGTCGGCGGGCCCCCGTGCCCCGCCGGGTGAATGCAGAGCGAATGATGGGCCCAGGACCGACGGTACGTCACACCTCGGACGCCGCCGCACGGTAGCTTTTCCCCGTCGAACCAGTGGCTCTTTCGGCAGCCAGGCTCCACTCGGGTGGCTTCCGAACATCACATCACGTCACGTACTGTCCCTTTTCCGGAGATTAACTCCCGATGCTGTTAACTGATGAAAGCCTCGGGAACCGGCCGAGAAGAGACGGTTCGGGCGCGAGGCCGCGGGGGAAGGCGAACCTCGTCCCAGACTGGAGGTCCCGGTGACGACACGTGGAGTTCTGTACGTTCACTCCGCACCGCGCGCGCTCTGCCCACACGTGGAATGGGCGGTGGAGGGTGTACTCGGTGTGAGGGTCCAGCTCGACTGGATCAGACAGCCGGCCGTGCCCGGCACCTGGCGGTCCGAGTTCTCCTGGCAGGCCCGGCCGGGCACGGCCTCGAAGCTCGCCTCCGCGTTGCGCGGCTGGGATCTGCTGCGCTTCGAGGTGACGGCGGAGCCGTCGCCGGCCGCGGAGGGCGAGCGCTACAGCTCCACGCCCGAGCTGGGCATCTTCCACGCGGTCACCGGCATGCACGGCGACATCCTGATCCCCGAGGACCGGCTGCGGGCCGCGCTGGCGCGGTCGGTGCGGGGCGAGACGGACCTGGAGGCGGAGATCGCCACGCTCCTGGGCAAGCCGTGGGACGACGAACTGGAGTCCTTCCGTCACGCGGGCGAGGGCGCCCCGGTCCGCTGGCTCCACCAGGTCGTGTGACCGGGGGCCGTGTGACGGGGAGTCGTATGACCGGGGCCCGGCCGCGGACCCCGCGCCTCGAACACCGGCGAGGCTTGATCTCATCCCCGCGACGTGTGAAGCCCGCCTCCCCGGAACCGGGGAGACGGGCTTCACACGTACAGCGGGAAAGGATCACACGCTCCGGAACGCCAGCACCACGTTGTGCCCGCCGAACCCGAACGAGTTGTTGATCGCCGCGATCGGCCCCTCGGGCAACGGCCGCGGAGTGTCACGCACGATGTCGGCCTCGACCGCGTCGTCGAGGTTGTCGATGTTGATGGTCGGCGGAGCCATCCGGTGGTGCAGCGCCAGGACCGTCGCCACGGTCTCGATGCCACCCGCGCCACCGAGGAGGTGACCCGTCATCGACTTCGTCGCGGAGATCGCGACATGGTCCAGGTCGTCGCCCAGGATCTTGCGCAGCGCCCTCAGCTCGGCGACGTCGCCCTGCGGCGTGGACGTCGCGTGCGCGTTGAGGTGCACGACCTCGGACGGCTTGAGGTCCGTCTGGTCCAGCAGGTTCTGCATCGCCGCGGCGATACCGCGCCCGGTCGGCTCGGGCTGCGCGATGTGGTGGGCGTCCGCGGACAGCCCCTGGCCCAGCACCTCGCAGTAGACCCGGGCGCCGCGCGCGGCGGCGTGCTCCGCGGACTCCAGGATGACGATGCCGGCGCCCTCGCCGAGGACGAAGCCGTCCCGGGCGGTGTCGTAGGGGCGCGAGGCCTTCTCGGGCTCGTCGTTGCTCTTGGACATCGCCATCATGTTGGCGAACGCGGCGATCGGCAGCGGGTGGATGGCCGCCTCGGTGCCACCGGCGAGGACCACATCGGCACGGCCGGTGCGGATCATCTCGACGGCGTACCCGATCGCCTCGGCGCCCGACGCACAGGCGGAGACCGGGGTGTGGACGCCCGCCTGGGCGTTCACCTCGATACCGACGTTGGCGGCCGGACCGTTGGGCATGAGCATGGGCACGGTGTGCGGGGAGACGCGGCGTACGCCCTTCTCCTTCAGCACGTCGTACTGGTCGAGCAGGGTGATCACGCCGCCGATACCGGAAGCGATGACCGAGCCCAGCCGCTCGGGCTGGATGTTCTCGTCCTCACCGGCCTTGCCGGTGAAGCCCGCGTCCGCCCACGCCTCACGGGCCGCGATCAGCGCGAACTGCGCCGAGCGGTCCAGCTTGCGGGCGAGCGGGCGGGGCAGGACGTCACCCGGGTCGACGGCCGCGAGGGCCGCGATCCGGACAGGCAGTTCGGCGAAACGTTCGCCCTCGAGAGGCTTGACGCCGGACCGGCCGGCCATCAGACCTTCCCAGGTCGATGCGGAATCGCCACCCAGCGGAGTGGTTGCGCCGATACCGGTGACGACCACGGTGCGATTGGTCGAGCTCACTGGAAAATCTTCTCCACGTGTAGGGGGTCGTGAATCAGCGGCGCCACCGCCGGGTGGCGACACACGAGCCGGCTGGATCAGGCCTGGTGCTTGAGGATGTAGTCGGCAGCATCGCCGACCGTCTTGAGGTTCTTGACGTCCTCGTCGGGAATCTTGACGTCGAAGCGCTCCTCGGCGGCGACGACGACCTCGACCATGGACAGCGAGTCGACGTCCAGGTCGTCGGTGAAGGACTTGTCCAGCTGGACGTCCTCGACCGGGATACCGGCGATCTCGTTGACGATCTCGGCGAGACCGGTGACGATCTCTTCCTGAGTGGCGGCCATGTTGGCGCTCCTTCGGTGTATATCTGCTGGGTTCGGGTGTCCGGGCCGGAAAGACCCGGTGTGCCTAGGGGAGAGTAACGACCGTCGCGGCGTAGACGAGACCCGCCCCGAAGCCGATGACGAGCGCGGTGTCGCCGCTCTTCGCCTGACCGGTCGCCAGAAGCCGCTCCATAGCGAGCGGAATCGAGGCGGCGGAGGTGTTGCCGGTGGTCTCCACGTCACGGGCGACCGTGACGTGCTCCGGCAGCTTCAGGGTCTTCACCATCGAGTCGATGATCCGCATGTTGGCCTGGTGCGGAATGAAGACGTCCAGGTCTTCCGGGGCGATCCCGGCCGCGTCCAGCGCCTGCTGGGCGACCTTCGCCATCTCGAACACGGCCCAGCGGAAGACCGCCTGGCCCTCCTGCGTGATGGCCGGGAACTTCTCCGGTCGTTCGGCGTGGAAGGTGTCCCACGCCACGGTCTGCTTGATCGTCTCGGACTTGTCGCCCTCGGAGCCCCATACCGTGGGGCCGATGGCGGGCACCTTGGACGGGCCGACGATGACGGCTCCGGCGCCGTCGCCGAACAGGAACGCCGTCGCGCGGTCGTTCAGGTCGGTGAGGTCGCTCAGCCGCTCCACGCCGATCACGAGCACGTACTGTGCCGAGCCCTCGACGATCATGCCCTTGGCGAGCGTCAGGCCGTAGCCGAAGCCCGCGCAGCCGGCCGAGATGTCGAACGCGGCGGGCTTGCCCGCGCCGATCTTGTGGGCGATCTCGGTGGCGATGGCCGGGGTCTGCTTGAAGTGCGAGACGGTGGAGACGATGACCGCGCCGATCTGCGACGGGGTGATCCCGGCATCGGCGATGGCCTTGCCGGACGCCTCGACGGACATCGCCGCCACGGTCTCCTCGTCGGAGGCCCAGTGGCGGGTGGCGATGCCGGACCGGGAGCGGATCCACTCGTCGGAGGAGTCGATCGTCTCGAGGATCACCTCGTTCGGCACGACACGGGTCGGGCGGTAGCCGCCGACACCCATGATCCGTGCGTACGGGGCGCCCTGACTGG
This sequence comes from Streptomyces brevispora, assembly GCF_007829885.1. NCBI lineage: Bacteria > Bacillati > Actinomycetota > Actinomycetes > Kitasatosporales > Streptomycetaceae > Streptomyces > Streptomyces brevispora. The sequence goes on along the minus strand of NZ_VIWW01000001.1, from coordinate 1,376,152 downwards.
GCTTGATCTTCGACATGCTCTCGGGCTCCTTAGGCGCCCGCGTGCTCAGCGATGAGCGCGCGGGCCGCGTCGAGGTCGTCGGGGGTCTTGAGCGCGAGGGTCTGCACGCCGGGCAGCGCACGCTTGGCGAGACCGGTGAGCGTGCCGCCGGGGCAGGCCTCGATCAGCGCCGTGACACCCAGTTCCTTGAAGGTCTCCATGCACAGGTCCCAGCGGACCGGGTTGGCGACCTGGCCGACCAGGCGGGAGATGACCTCCGCGCCGGTGGCGACGGTCCGCCCGTCGGCGTTCGAGACATATGTCACGGCCGGGTCGGAGACCTCCAGGGCCGCGGCGGCCTCGCGGAGCCGCTCGACGGCGGGTGCCATGTGGTGCGTGTGGAACGCGCCGGCGACCTTCAGGGGCACCACGCGGCGCACACCCTCGGGCTTGTCGTCGGCGAGCGCGGCGATCTGCGCGGCGGTGCCGGCGGCGACGATCTGACCGGCCCCGTTGACGTTCGCCGGGGTCAGGCCGAGCTTCTCCAGGTGCTGGATGGTGACCTCGGGGTCCCCGCCGAGCAGCGCGGCCATGCCGGTCTCGGTGACCGCCGCGGCCTCGGCCATGGCGAGCCCGCGGGTGCGTACGAGACGGAGGGCGGCCTCGTCGTCGATGACTCCGGCAAAAGCGGCCGCAGTGATTTCGCCAACGCTGTGACCTGCGACGACGTTCGGTGACGCGTCGAGTGCCGCTGCGGACAGCAGACCGGCTGCGACCAGCAGTGGCTGAGCCACCGCGGTGTCGCGGATCTCGTCCGCGTCGGCCTTCGTGCCGTAGTGGGCAAGGTCGAGCCCGATGGCGTCGGACCAGCCCGCGATGCGGTCGGTGGCACCGGGGAGGTCGAGCCAGGGAGTCAGGAAGCCGGGCGTCTGAGCGCCTTGGCCGGGAGCGACGAGTACGAGCACCCTCACACTCTCTCTTGTGAACGGTCCGGAACACCCGTGGGGACAGGGACGAAGAACCGTATGGGGAATTGTTGATGTCCGACAAAAGTCTAGGACTGAGGATCCCTGTCGGCCAGACGCCCCAGGATGAGGGCGATCCGCAGCGTGAACGCCGAGCGGACATCGGACGGTGACCACCCGGTGACGTCCGTCACACGTCGCAGCCGGTAGCGCACGGTGTTGGGGTGGACGAAGAGCATCCTGGCGGCCCCTTCGAGACTGCTCGCCTGTTCCAGATACACACTCAGCGTCTCCAGGAGAGCGGAACCCGCTTCTTCAAGCGGTCTGTAGATCTCCTCTACCAACTGGTCCCGCGCGGCCGGGTCACCCGCCATCGCGCGCTCCGGCAGCAGATCGTCCGCGAGGACCGGCCGGGGCGCGTCCTGCCAGGCGCTGCACGCCTTGAGCCCGGCGGCGGCGGCCTGCGCGGACCGGGTGGCCGCCAGCAGGTCGGGCACCACGGGACCGGCGACGACCGGACCCGCCGCGTACGGGCCGATCAGGGCCTTCGCGACCTGGAGCGGATTGTCGCTGCCGCCCGCGATGACGACGAGCCGGTTGCCGAGCACCCCGGTCAGGACCTGGAGCTTGGCGTGCCGGGCGGCCCGCCTGATCGCCTCCACGGTCAGCTCGCTGTCCCCGTCCGGTGCCGTGCCGAGCAGCACGCAGACGTGTTCGGGGGAGTTCCAGCCGAGCGCGGCGGCCCGGGACACGGCGCCCTCGTCGGCCTCCCCGGACAGCACCGCGTTCACCACGAGCGATTCGAGCCGGGCGTCCCACGCGCCCCGGGCCTCGGCGGCCTGGGCGTACACCTGGGCGGTCGCGAAGGCGATCTCCCGCGCGTAGACGAGCAGTGCCTCGCGCAGCACCGACTCGTCGCCGGGCGCGGCGACCTCGTCGATCGCGGCCTCCATGACCTCGATCGTCGTACGCACCATCTCGACGGTCTGCCGCAGCGTGATCGCCCGGGTCAACTCGCGCGGAGCCGTACCGAAGACATCGGTCGAGATGGCCTGCGGGGTCTCCGGATGCCGGAACCACTCGGTGAAGGCGGCGATACCGGCCTGGGCGACCAGGCCGATCCACGACCGGTTCTCCGGCGGCATGGCCCGGTACCAGGGCAGTGACTCGTCCATGCGGGCGATCGCGTTCGCGGCCAGCCGGCCGGAGGACTGCTCCAGCCGTTTCAGGGTCGCGGCATGGAGATGGGCGTCGTTCGCAGCGGGCTGCTCAGGATCGGGTCGGGGCACGGACACAAGACTGCCCTATCCGGACGGCCACCCGGAGGGGTGGGGCGGTCCGCGGGTCGTTCCGTCGGGTAGTGGCCCACGGCCGGGGCCCTGGTCCGGCGGCGCGGGCTACCGTGGGCCGGGTGATTTCCGTACGTCGCTCGGGCGACCGCTTCAGGGGCGGGGAAGAGGCGGCCGGCATCGAGTCCCGGCACTCCTTCTCCTTCGGCACCTTCTACGACCCGGACAACCTCCGCTTCGGCCCGGTCCTCGCCTGCAACGAGGAACGCCTGGCCCCCGGCGCGGGCTTCGACGAGCACCCGCACAGCCACACGGAGATCGTGACCTGGGTGGTGGAGGGGGAGCTGACCCACCGCGACTCCACCGGCCGTGCCACCGTCGTGCGGGCCGGGGACATCCAGCACCTCAGCGCGGCGGGCGGCGTCCGGCACGTCGAACGCAACGATGGGGACGTCCCGCTGACCTTCCTCCAGATGTGGCTCGCACCGCTGGAGCCGGGCGGCGAGCCCTCGTACACGACCGTCCCCGGCATCGCGGACTCCACCCCGTACGCCCTCCCGGAGGCGGGCGCGATGCTGCATGTCCGGCGACTGGGGGAGGGCGAGCGTTCTGCGGTGCCGGACGCGCCTCGGGTGTACGTCCATGTGGTGGCCGGGGAGGTGCGGATCAGCGACGAGGAGCTGGGGCCGGGCGACTCGGCGCGGATCACCGGGGAAGAGGGGCTGGAGCTGGTCGGCTGCGGCGGGGCGGCGGAGGCGCTGGTCTGGGAACTGCCGGGCTGAGGTGCCGGGCTGAGCTGCCGGGCTGAGCTGCCGGGCCGGCTTCAGGGTCGTCCCGCTGTGTTCTCGTCCGGCGGCGAGGCGCAACCGCCCGGTCCCACGGCTATCGGCTGCCTCGTCTGCACTCGCTGCGCCGCAGTGCGCGACGCCGAGCTCATGGCAGGGTGGCGGCCAACTCGCCCACCAGGGACACGTCGTGGCACTTGCCGTCCCGGCCGCCCCGGCACCACCACACCGGTGGACCGGTCGCGTCCGTTTCGCCCTGGGACCAGCCGTCAGTGGTTCCTGCGGGACGAGGATGCATTCCGATCCTGTGCTGCCAGCAGAGCGGCCAGACCTGCCGGAGCAACTCCATGACGGTCGCCTGAGCCGCATCCGCGACCACGGTCAGGACCGTCGTCGCATCGTCCGGCTCCGGCGGGTCGCCCTCCTCCAGGTCGTCCGCATTCACCGAATTGCCGTGCCAACGGCCGTCGGGCATCGCCACGTAGACCTGCCCCCTGTCGGTTCCGTTCGGGGGCAAGGGCTGAAAAGGCGGGGCGACCATCAGTACCAGCGCGTCCTGACCCGGCAGGGTCGCCGTCAGGTCGCGATTGACCACGGCGAGCGCGGCCTCCCACTCCGGCCACTGACCGGGCTGGACTCGCTCGAACTCCGAAAGATACTGCCGCTCATGACCAGGGCCGGTGCCGGAGTACGAGAAGTGGCTCACCGAGGCATCATCCCAGCCACAGTGTTCTTCACCGGTGGCTGAGGGCGAAGCCAGCTCCCTGAAAGCAGGTGGCGTCGTGGGTGCGGACCAGGCGACCTCACCGAGGCGCGCCGATCCTCTTCCGCCGGTGGGCGACGGGGAACACCCCGACGGCCGGCGATGAACAGCCACCGGCTCGATACCTCCAGCCCCGGACACCGGTCGAGCCGGCGAACCCATGCGGTCAGAGCGCTACCGATCGTTCTCCCGCCGCCACATCGACCACATCGGCGGCCCGGACCGAAACGTCATCTCCTCGTGCACGGCGAAACCGTGCCGCTCGTAGAACGTCAGATTGCGCCGGTTGCTCGACTCCAGGAACACCGGACGCCCGTCAGCCTCCGCCTGCGCCAGCAGCCCGCCCAGCACCTGCGACCCGCGCCCCGTGCCGCGCGCGTCGGCGTGGGTGCCTATGTACTCGACGTACCAGTGCGCGGGGTCGGCCGGATGGCGGTGCTCCAGGGCGAGCAGCCGCATCCCGGTACGGGGCAGTTGGGTGCGCGCCGCCCGCAGCAGGGTGCCCGCGTTGCGCAGCAGGTAGCTCGCAGGGAGCTTCCACTGTCCGGGCTCCGCCCACGCCGCCGCCACCGTGCGGTCCGGGTCGGTCCACACCCGGCCCGCCGGGACCTGCTGCGCCAGGTGCGCGGTGAACAGGAGCCGCAGCCGCCGGTCCCGGTCGTGCGGCATCAGCCACGACCAGACGGGGTCCTCGGCATAGGCGCTGGCGAGGACGGTGGCGAGCGCCGGTACGTCGGAGGCGGTGGCACGGACTATGTCGGTCATGGCCAGGGAGGGTATCGGCCATTCGTGATTTCCGACTACCGGGATGGCACGGCCTGTTGGCATGTTGGCCTCGGTACTTTCCCACCCGGCGGAACGGGCGAGAGATCATCTGTCGGTGTCTCAGGAGTACGGCCGTGGTTCGCCCGCCGTTCGCCCCGACGGCCTAGTTTTCGCAGGCACGCGCCGCCGTTCGCCCCCTGAATCTCTCTCCCCCAGAGGTCCCCTGATGACTCTCACCACCATCGAGCCCCCGTGCCTCGGCATCGAGAACACCGGAAATACCGAGATCACCGAGATCACCGAGATCACCGAGAACACCGAGATCGCCGAGATCACCGAGAACACCGAAAACATCGTGAACATCTCGGACAGAGAAATTGCCGAAAGAACCGGAGTCACCGAAAACGCCGTGAGCCCCGCCGGTGAATTCCGCATCACCCGGCGCCGGATGCTCCAGTCGGCCGCCGTCGCCCTCGGTGCGATGGCTGTCGGCCCGGTCGCCGAAGCGGTCGGCGGGGCGCGGGCCAGTGCGGCCGAATACGTCCTGCCCGAGGGCTTCAGCGGTGATATGTCCGATCTGAAGCATGTGGTGATCCTCATGCAGGAGAACCGGTCCTTCGACCACTACCTCGGTCAGCTGCCCGGTGTGCGCGGGCACCACGACAAGCAGGTCCTGAGGTTCCAGGACGGCACCGACGTCTTCCAGCAGCGCGACGCCACCGGCGCCATCGTGACGCCCGCCGTGTCGACCGCCACCTGGGGCGACAACCACAACTTCTACGGTGCCAACGGCGGGCGGTGGAACACCTGGGTGAAGGACAAGGGCGACCACTGCATGTGGTACTACACGCCCGACCACATGCCGTGGATGTACTCGCTCGCCTCCCAGTACACCGTCTGCGACATGAACTTCTGCTCGTTGCACGGGCCGACCATCCCGAACCGCTACTACCTGATGACCGGTTCGGCGGGCGGCGAGATCTCCAACGCCGGCCAGAACAACTACAGCCGCGGCTGGACCACGGTCCCCGAGCAGCTCCAGCAGGCCGGCATCGACTGGCGGGTCTACTCCGACAACAGCGGCAAGGGCGTCGGCGGCAGCCTCCAGAGCGGCTATGTCGGTGAGTACGGCTGCAATGTCACCAACAGCTTCAAGTCCTTCGACCCCCACACGGCGGACGAGGACGATCTCGCACCCGGCACCGGCAAGATCTGGAAGGCCAACTCCTTTGTTTACGCGGGCGCCACCACGCCCAACGACGACTCCGAGGCGAACCTCGACGCGGTCCTCCGCGACCTGATCGCCGCCTGCGAGCCGGGGGCGGAGCATCCGCTTCCCGAGGTCTCCTGGGTGGTGATGCCCGCCGCGTGGAGCGAGCACCCGGGCTTCGACACCGTGCACGGTGAGCGCTACATGAACAAGGTGCTCCGGACGCTCCAGAGCAACGAGGACATCTGGAACCACACCCTGGTGATCATCACCTACGACGAGAACGACGGAAAGTTCGACCATGTACTGCCCCCGCGCCCGGAGCCGGGCACGGCCGGTGAGTTCTCGGGCACCACTCCGTACGGGTTCGGGCCTTGGGTGCCGATGCTGCTGGTCTCGCCGTGGACACGAGGCGGCTACGTCGCGTCGGAGGTGTTCGACCACACCTCGACGGTGAAGTTCCTGGAGACCTGGGCCGCCTCCCTGGGCAAGCCGTTCACCTGCCCGAACATCACCGACTGGCGCCGGGCCGTCGCCGGCGACCTGACCAGCGCGATCGACTTCGCGCACCCGCAGCCGGGTCCGGTCGTCATCGCGGACCCGGTCACCGGGACCCCGCCGGAGCTCCCGGCGGACAGGATGAAGCCGCGCGGCCTCTCCTTCCACCCGCACGCCACGTTCACCGAGAACCGCTCCGCCGGCACGGTGACCGCGTCCATGACGCTGTCCGGCGGTGCGGCGGGCAAGGCGGTGAGCCTCCAGGTCTTCCCCGACCAGTACCTCGCCTTCGCCAACACGCCGTACACGGTGACCGAGGCGGCCCCCCGTTCGTACACCTGGGACGTGAAGAAGACCGACGGCAAGTACGCCTTCTCCGTCTACGGGCCCGACGGCTTCCTGCGCTCCTTCGCCGGACAGGTGATTCCCGCGAGCCAGAAGAACATCGGCATTCCGCGCATCGAGGCGGAGCTGGGCAGGGGCAGGCACGGCGAGGTCAGGCTGACGCTCCACAACGACGGTACGCAGGCCGTCCGTTACACGCTGACGGCCAACGACTACCTGGGCGGCACCCAGAGGTACACCGTCGCCGGCGGCGCCTCCACCGTCGTGGACTGGCCCACCGAGCAGGGCTACTACGACGTGGTGCTCACCGCCAGCACCGGGACCGGCTGGACCCAGCGGTACGCCGGCCGTGTCTCGACGGTCTGAGGAGAGAGAAGAGCATGCGACCCAGAGCCAGACTCCTGGTGGCCGCCACGGCCGCCTTCGCGGCGCTCCTCGCGCCGTTCTCCGTGATGACGGCGACGGCGGCCGACATCGCGCCGACAGCGGCAGCCGCCGTCCCCGTTCCCGATCCGAACGTCCTGGACGTGGACTTCGCCGACGGCAAGCCGACGGACCACGCCCAGAATCTTGCGCCCGTCACCAAGGGCACCCCGTCCATCACCCACGACCAGAGCGTGGCCAAGCGCGCGGCGACCTTCAACGGCACCACGGACGCGTACACCTATCCGTTCGCCGCGCAGTGGCCCAAGCTGACCGGTGGGTTCTCGGTGGAGTGCCGGTTCCGCTGGAACGGTGATTCCCTGCCCGCCTCGGGGCAGGCGGCGATCTGCTCCAACGCCCAGTCGGGCGGCGCCGACCTGCAGATCGACAGCGGCCGGCTGGCGTTCTCGGTGAACGTCGGCGGCTACAAGTACACCCGCGCCCCGATCGTGCCCGGCCAGTGGTACGACGCGGTCGCCACCTGGGACGGCCAGAGCGTCAAGCTGTACGTCGACGGCGCCCTCGCCTCGACCACGGCCGCCGCGGGCCCGCTCACCGTCCCCGCCGCCGGGGCGCAGAACTGGACCCTGGGCGCCGACTCGGCGGGCGGCGGCGGTATCGAGACCCCCTCGCCGGTCACCCTCAGTACCGCCCATGTCTGGGACTCGGCGCTCTCGGCCGACCAGGTGGCGTCCTTCGTGCGGCGGAACACGGCCCCGCCGCCGGACGCCCCGGACTGCTCCGCGTACCGGAAGGGGATCGCGGACGCGGCCGACGCCGCCGCCGGGTCCGTCGTCCTGAACGAGGACTTCTCGGATGCGGCCGGTGTCAACTGCTGGAACCAGGCCACCGGTTCGGCCTCGTGGAAGGTGACCGGCGGCCGTCTGACCGGGAACTCGCCCGCCGCCGGGGACGATCCGCTGATCACCTTCGGCCCGCATCTGGACGACTACGTCCTCCGGGCGACCGCCCGCTTCGACAGCGTGCTCCGGCCCACCGGCCCGTGGTTCGGGGTGGTCGCCGACACGCCCGGCAACGGCGTCCGCCCGTACCCGGTCTTCGCGGTCGCCGCCGACACCACGGCCGCCGACGGGGTCCGCGCGATGACCCGGTTCCCCGCGTCCACGACGGGCATCAAGAGCGCGGCGTACAGCTCGGACCTGGGCACCGGCACCGATGTGGACATCGCCCTCGAAGTGCACGGCACGGTGGCGAACCTCCACCTCAACGGCCGCCCGGTGCTCACCGGCGTCAGGATTCCCCGCACGGCCAAGGGGGTGCTCGGTCTGGAACTCGACTCGGCGAGCGTGTCGTTCGACCGGCTCTCGGTGACCAAGCTCGGCCCGCTCGGCACGGCAGGTTTCATGTCCGCCACCTTCAGGCTGCCCGCCACGGTGGTCTCCGGCGACATCGACCAGCCGCTCGCCGGGCTGTGGAGCACCGGCTGGACCGAACAGAACGATGCGCCGGTCAGTTTCTCCGAGGTGACGGGGGACAGCTGGCTCGACGTGAGCCCCGGGGGCGTTGTCACGGGCACCGCCCCCGACGACGTACCGCAGGACGACGGCACGATCACCGTCCGGGCCACCGACGGCACGACGACCGCGCAGATCGAGGTGCAGGTCCCGGTCGCCGCTCGGGGCGCGGCGCCGCGGATCCAGAGCGCTTCGTGGAACGCCTGGGAGGGCGGAGGCCATGTCACGGACGCGGTGGGGAAGAACGTCGCGGTGATCGCCACCCAGGGCATCGGCCTGATCGGCTTCCAGGACGGCGGGGCGGACATGGCCCGGCAGGTCGCCGACGCGCTGGGCTGGCACGTGCACGCCTCCGGGGATCTCGGTATCGTCTCCGCCCACCCGATCGCGGCCACCGACCGGGTTGCCCCGAGCGACGCAGCCCCGGCGGCGGCCGTCACCCTCGATGTGGCCGGTACGCCGGTGCGGGTGTGGGACGCGCGTCTGGACGAGGCCGACTACGGCCCCTACCGGGCGTGTTTCGACGGCGCCGCAGACCTGACGGCACATGAGAGGACCACCACCCGTTACGCCCAGGCCCGGGAGATCGCCCGGAAGATGGCGGGCGACCTGTCCGGCAGCGGTGGCACCCCGGTGCTCCTCCTCGGTGACCTGGCCTCCCCGTCGGGCACCGACTGGACCTCGGCGACCTCGGACACCCACTGCGGCGCGGGCGCCGTGGACTGGCCGGTGCCGGAGGTCTTCGCGGACCTCGGTCTGACCGACTCCTACCGGGTCGTCAACACCGACCCCTCGGCCGACCCGGGCAACACCTGGTCGCCCATCACCTCGACCCACTCCGACGGGCAGCCCGAACCGCAGGACCGTATCGACTACGTCTGGTACGCCGGTGACGGTGTCCAGGTGGCCGAGGCGCACCCGCTCACTGTCGGCTGGCCGTCCGAGGACGACGTGGCGGACAACTCCTGGGCCAGTGACCACGCGGCGGCGGTCACCACCTTCACCGTCGGCGAGGATTCCACCGAACCGGCGCCCGAGCTGCCGGTCGTCTCGGTGGACAACCGCACCGTCGCGTACCAGGAGGGCCACGGCCCGGCGGACGTCGCCGCGTTCCTCAAGAGGACGGGCGCCACCGCCGACCCGGCCGACGCGACCCTCTCGGCCGATCTCGCCACGATCGATTTCGCCACCCCCGGCTGGTACACGGTGCTGATCACGGCGGTCAGCGGCCGCTACACCTCGAACCCGGTCGCGATCACCGTCCGGGTGGCACCCGTCCCCGGACTGACCCTCTCCGCCGGCACCGCGACCTTCGCCGTCGGTGACCCCCTCGACGAGGCGGCCGTCCTGGCGCGGCTCGAACCGATCCTGGATGTACCGGGTGCGGTGAACGTCGATCTGTCGGGCGTGGACGCCTGGGTGCCCGCCGCCTATCCGGTGACGGTGACGGCCACCGACGAGTGGGGCTTCACGGCGAACCGGCCGGCGACCGTCGAGGTCGTGGGCACCGAGCCCTGGGACGCGTCGAAGATCTACGACAACACGGACATGGTCACCTACCGGGGCGCGTTCTACCGGGCGGCCTGGTGGACACGGAACCAGAAGCCGGGCGACCCTTACGGGCCGTGGCAGGAGATCAGCACGGCCGAGGACGGCACCGCCGTGTGGACCGCGTCGAGGATCTTCCTGGCGGGCGACGTCGCGACCCACCAGGGCGTGACGTACCGGGCGAAGTGGTGGACCCGGAACCAGAAGCCGGGCGACCCGCACGGGCCCTGGACGGTGACCACGGGCTGACGCGCCCGGCGTTGCACCGCGTACGGGCTTACGACGCCCTCGGAGGGTGCTGCGTGTGACGCCGAGCAGTTCGAAGAAAGCCACGTGGTCACTGCCGCCCCGGCGATGTGCCGGGGCGGCAGTGACCACAGTGAAGGCAGCAGGCCCACTGCTAGTTGGCGAACTGCGGGTCCTTCTTCTGGTTGTAGATCTCCTTGCCGGACGCGTCGTAGGCATGGACGTAAGGGTTCGGACCCGTGAAGCGCTGGCCCGAGTGAGACGTGCCGGGGGTCAGCGCCGCCGCGTAGGCGAACGCGCCGCCTGCCATGACCGCCGGGTACTGCTTCGGGCTGTCGCCGTAGCTGATGGTGATCTTGGCAACGTTGGACGCGTAGTGCCCGGCGCCCAGCATGAGGTGCTGCTTCTTGCCGGCGGGCGCGCCGATGGAGTCGAAGTACGAGATCGTGTGACCGGTGCCCCACAGGCGGTTGTTGATGAACGTGGGCGGCGAGTCCGGACTGTTGCCCTTGTCGCCCTTCGACTCGCATTGCACGTACTGGCCGGCGGAGTCGACGGCGACGACCACGCCGTCCGCGTCCTGTGAGGCGACGGGAGTGCGGACCGCGATCACCGCGTGGTAGCGCGCCGCGTCCGAGCCCAGGCAGGAGGACAGGATCTTGGCGACGGTCCCGGTGTCGATCGGGGTCGTCTTCGTGCTGGTGATGGTGAACGTGTCCTGGGCGGGGGACTCGGGAGCCGAGGACGGTGTCGAGCCGGCTCCGCCCGACGTGGAGCCGGGCGTTGCGCTCGCACTCGGTGACGCGGTGGTGTTCGTCGGGTTTCCGGCGGGGCTGGCGAGAAGCGGCTTGGCGTCCCCTACCCCGCTGAAGCCGGCCACGGCCGCGACGCTCAGCGCCGCAACGCCTGCGGCGACACCCAGCGGCACTGCCCACCCGCGTCGCAGCGAAGCACGGTATTCCTCGGGATCGATCTTCATCAGTAGCTCCTCTCGGGTCCGCCGGTGGTTCGGCAGATCACGATCGGAAGGAGCCGCAGGAATGCCCTGCGTGTCATTCATCGTGCGACCTCTTCCGCGTTGACGGGATTCTTCGAACTGAACGACGCCGTGACCGTGGTTCCGCCAATGAGGTCGTGGTCGGCCCCCAGCCTCCGCCGCGCCCGGTGCAATCTGGACTTCACCGTTCCGACCGCCACCTTCAGCGCTGCCGCGGCCGCCTGCTGATCCAGGCCCGACCACACGCAGAGCTCGACGACCTCGCGTTCGTGGCGAGGCAGCCGGGCCAGCGCCCGGTGGATTTCCGACATGCGACGCTCGTCGTCCACCTGGACGGCGACGCGCTCCGCGTGGTCGCCCACCTGCTCGTCGTGCGAGATGAGCCGGTGCAGCAACGCCTCGGCCCGCCTCAGCCGCCGCCTGGTGTTCGACAGCAGACGGTCGGCGATGCCGAGCAGCCACGGCAAGGCCGAGTCGCGGTCCAGCACCGTCTCCGATCGCCGACGCCAGGCATGCAGGAAGACGGCCGAAGTGAGGTCTTCGGCCTCCGCCCAGTCGGCCGTCCGCCGGAACAGATGGTTGTAGACGGTCTTGCCATGACGGTCGAAGATCCGGCCGAACGCCTCCCGGTCGCCGCCGACGGCCCTCATCCACAACTCCCGGTCAGATACACCTCTGACCGGTGTGGCGGGACCAGCGTCGTTCAGTTCCATGCTCTATACGTGTCCGGCAACCGGCCGAAGGTTCCCGATGAGCCGGCTCCGTGTTGACGGAGAGGTTTGGCCCTGCCGTTCTACGTGTTTCGCCCACCCCGCCCGGAGGGGCTGCCCCAACACGCGGAAGGTATCGGGCTGCCGCTGACGGGGGCCTCGCCGGCGCGACGGCCGCCGCCGCGTCAGCGGCACCGGGCGGCGGTCGGCGCGGCAGCGGGGTGCCGCAGGGGCCGCAACTGGGCTCAGGCACGCCGGGTGTAGTGGGCGGGCCTCGTCATCGTGGGCCCCGCCGGACGAACCCGGACAAGGTCACTTCGCGCAGAGACTCTCCACGAAGCCCCGCCAGGCATCGGCCCCGACGACGACGACGGGCCCGCCGGGGTTCTTGCTGTCACGGACGGGAACGGAGGCGGCGCAGCCGGTCGCCACCTCGACGCACTCGCCGCCGTTCGTACCGCTGTACGACGACTTACGCCAGGCCGCGCCGCCGGTTACGGTGCACTCGACACACTCGCCGCCAGAGCTTCCGCTGTAGCTGGACTTACGCCACTGCGCGCTCTTCAGGTCGGGGCCGGTCTCCATAACGCTCCTCCATCACGCGGGCGATCAGAGCCGCCGAATCCTCCACGGAGAGGGCGCCGGCCTGCAAGTGAGCGTAACGGAGCGAGGCTTCCCTGACCATGTCGGGACTGGCCGTCATATGGCCGGAGATGATGTCCTCGGTATAGATGATGTCCGGGTCGTCGTCGAAGCGCATGGTGGTGAATGACCCTTCCAGGCTTGCGTGTTCACCTGCGGTGAAGGGCAGCACCTGGATCTGCATCCACCGGTTGGTGGTGAACTCCAACAGCCGGAGCAGTTGGGCGCGCATGACCTCCTCGCAGCCGATCGGCCGGTACAGTGCGGCCTCGTCCAGGATGGCCCAGGCCAACGGCGGCCGTTCGCGCTCCAGAATGCGCTGACGCTCCATCCGGGCGGCGAGCACGGCCTCCAGATCGTCCGGCATTCCGGTGGCCAGTACGGCCCGCGCGTAGTCCTCCGTCTGCAACAGCGTGTGGTTCGAGTGCCCGGCCGCCGCGTCGGGCGTGGGTGCCGCCCCGGTTACGCCGACAGTTCGGCCAGTACCGCGTCCGTGAACGGGGTCCACACCTCGGCGGCCCACGGCCCGAAGGCCCGGTCGGTGAGCGCCACGCAGGCCGCACCCGCCACCGGGTCGATCCACAGGAACGTGCCGGACTGGCCGAAGTGCCCGAAGGTCGCGGGGGAGGAGTTCGCGCCGGTCCAGTGCGGCGACTTGGAGTCCCGGATCTCGAAGCCGAGACCCCAGTCGTTGGGGTTCTGGTGGCCGTAGCCCGGCAGTACGCCCTTCAGCCCGGGGTGGACGACGCTCTGCGCGGCGAGCACCGTGCGCGGGTCGAGGAGGCGGGGGGCCTGCACCTCGGCCGCGAACCGCAGCAGGTCGTCGACGGTGGAGACGCCGTCGCGGGCGGGCGAGCCGTCCAGGGTGGTCGCGGTCATGCCCAGGGGCTCCAGGACCGCCTGGCGGGCGTACTCCGGGAACGGGATGTCGGTGGCCTTGGCGATGTGGTCGCCGAGCACTTCGAAGCCCGCGTTGGAGTAGAGCCGCCGGGTGCCGGGCGGGGCCGTCACCCGGTGCTCGTCGAAGGCGAGGCCGCTGGTGTGGGCGAGCAGGTGCCGGACCGTGGAACCCTCGGGCCCGGCCGGTTCGTCGAGCTCGACCGCGCCCTCCTCGTACGCCACCAGCGCCGCGTAGGCGGCGAGCGGCTTGGTGACGGAGGCGAGCGGGAACCGGTGCGCGGTCGGACCGTGCCGGCCGAGGACGGTGCCGTCCGCTCGTACGACGGCTGCTGCCGCGGTGGGGACGGGCCAGTTCTCGATCATCGCCAGGCTCTGCATGCGTATGAGCCTAGGTTCTGCCCGGCCCCCGCCGAAACCCGGCTCCGGTTGCGCTTGCTTCGAGTGCACTCCAGGGTTCTAGCGTGGAGGTATGACGGTGATGGAGACCACTTCGACTTCGACGGGGCTCGATGTCTGCGCAGCGCCGCCCAAGGCGCATCCGCGCCCCGAGGGGCATGACCAGTACACGATCAGCGAGGTGGTCGCGTTCACCGGGCTCACCGCACACACGCTGCGCTGGTACGAGCGGATCGGGCTGATGCCGCACGTCGACCGGTCGCACACCGGACAACGCCGCTTCACCAACCGTGACCTGGACTGGCTGACCTTCGTCGGCAAGCTGCGGCTGACCGGGATGCCGGTCGCCCACATGGTCCGTTACGCGGAACTGCTGCGTGAGGGCGAGCACACCTTCGGGGAACGGCAGGAACTGCTGGAGGCGACCCGCCGCGACGTGAGGACGCGGATCGCGGAGCTCCAGGACACCCTCGCCGTCCTCGACCGCAAGATCGACTTCTATGCGGGCGCCCGACGGGCGCCGGAGAGGCCCAGTGCCTGATGACTGACAACAAGATCGCCACCGTGGAGCTCGGCAGGGGCGGACCGCGGATCGGCGTCCAGGGGCTCGGCTGCATGGGCATGAGCGAGTTCTACGGGGAGACCGACGAGGCCGCCGCACGCGAAACGCTGGAGACGGCCCTCTCCGTGGGCGTCACGCTCTTCGACACCGCGGACATCTACGGCGCCGGTGCCAACGAGACGTTCATCTCGCCGTTCGTCGGGGCGCACCGGGACGAGATCACCCTCGCCACGAAGTTCGCCATCGAGCGCCGGGACGACGACCCGCACTACCGGGGCGTGCGCAACGACCCCGCGTACATCCGGCAGGCCGTCGAGCACAGCCTGCGCCGACTGAACACCGATGTCATCGACCTCTACTACATGCACCGCCGCGACCCGGCCGTGCCGCTGGCCGAGTCCGTCGGCGCCATGGCCGAGCTGGTGCGGCAGGGCAAGGTCAAGCAGCTCGGGCTGAGCGAGGTGACCGGTGCGGAGCTGCGCGAGGCGCACGCCGTGCACCCGATCGCCGCCCTCCAGTCGGAGTGGTCGCTCTTCAGCCGGGACATCGAGCGCAGCGCGGTGCCCGCGGCCGTGGAGCTCGGCGTGACGGTCGTGCCGTACTCGCCGCTCGGCCGGGGCTTCCTGACCGGGGCGTTCGCGGACGCGAGCAAGGACCTGACGAAGAACGACTACCGGCAGTTCCAGCCGCGCTTCACCGGCGACAACGCGAAGACGAACGCCGCGCTGCTGGAGCCGGTCCACAAGATCGCCGCCGCGCACGGGGCGACCGCCGCCCAGGTGGCGCTGGCCTGGGTGCAGCAGCGCGCCCAGGTGCACGGCCTGACCGTGGTCCCGATCCCGGGCACCCGCAAGAGCAGCCGCCTGCTGGAGAACGTCGGCGCCACCCGGATCACGCTGACCCCGGAGGAGCTGGCCCTGCTGGAGCCGATCGCCGGTCAGGTCGCGGGGGACCGCTACCCGGACATGAGCTCGACGTCGGCGGCCCGCGAGTGAGCACCTGCCGCGCGGCCGGTTGACCGGCGAGAAACCGCAGGGTTCGGCTGGACAGGCCGACTGAGGATGGGCAGGCAAGCGAAGCTCCTGGCGGACACGGATCATCTCGGTCAAGAACCGTCTGCCAGGAGCTTCGTCCTGCCAGGAGCTTCGTCATGGCGCACGACCGGCCGACTCGCGGTCGGTGACGCCACCGTGGACAGGGCCTATGTGAAGGAGCCGGCGTTGAGGACGATGAAGCCCCCCTCCGGCCGGCACGCCCGCGCGATGTCCGCGTCCTTCATCCTGGCGTCGTCCGCCTCCCAGAAAGAGCCGCTCGCCTTGATCGTGGCGCCTTCCAGAATCGTGCCGAAGTTAGGGACTTCGACACCCCGCTTGCCGCCCTCGCGGGCCGGCCGCACGTCCTTCGACCAGATCGGTGACACGGTGACCTCGACGCCGCCCTGGTCGGCGTGCACCACGAGGCAGTCGCCGTCGGCAATGTACTCGAGACGTCCGCCCACCAGCATGTCTTCGGCCAGCTCGCGGTTGTGAACCAGGATCTTCGGGTTCTCGCCCTTCACGGCGAGACCGTCCGGGGAGCTCTCGCCCCCGTTGCTCTTCCCGTCTCCGCCTCCACCCCCGCAAGCGGCGAGGGCGAGCAACCCGGAAACGAGCAAGAAGCGGTTGATCGTTCTCGGAAACCGCACAGGTCAAGCCTTCCCATAGCCCTGTGGGGCAAGCACACCAGCTTGCCCCACAGAGTTGAAACTACCTCTCTATCGCTGCCGGACGTCGTGAGTTGTTTCCAACCTGACGGTTCGGCACGTGAGTTGGTCGGCTGTGAGACATCACGCGCACGGGGTTACGTCATGCGCCCGTACGGGCGGGGCATCCCCCGGCCCCTCCCGTACGGCTACAGCTCGGCGAGCAGCTGGGCCTTCTTCGCGCTGAACTCGTCGTCCGTCACCAGGCCCGCCTGGTGCAGCTCGCCCAGGTGGTGGATCCGCTCCGCGATGTCCGCCGGGTCGCGCCGCCCGGCGGAGGCCAGCGCCGCCGCCGCAGGCGTGGACTGCTTCCTGCGGACGGACTCCAGTACGGCCGCGGCGAAGGGCAGCGACTCGTGCACCGGACCGTAGCCGAGGCCGAAGATCACCGCGGCGGGGTCCTCGTCGGCCCGGGTGGGCCGTGCGGATATCGACTGCACGCTGTGGGCGGTGCCCGTACACAGCGCCGCCCCGGGGCCGCCGCCGAGACCGGCGCCCTCGACCGCGGCCGGAACCGCACCCTCCAGCCCTCTCGGCACCAGCCGCAGGTAGCCCTCGAAGGCCTCGGGCGAGCGCCACTCGACGCCGCTCAGTTCGGTGACCGGGAACGTCTGGTCACCCGCCTTCCACTTCTCCGAGGAGGCACCCGTCCAGAACCACCGGAAGGAGATCCGGTCCCCGTCGAAGCTGGCCCGGCCGTCGTACGCCTTGAAACGCATCGGCGCCTCGGGCGCCGCGACGAGGAACCGTTCGGCCGGTTCACCGGCGTCGGGACCCAGCCGGGCCCGCAGCTCGTCCGCGTAGTACTCGGCGAGCGTCTCGCGTTCGGCGGGGAGCACCAGGCGGTACGGGTCGCAGCCGTCCTTCAGCTGCCCGGCCGCGGCCTCCAGCAGTGGATCGGCACCGGGTCTCGGGACGGCGCGCAGCACCACCGTGCCCCGCTTGCCCGGGGTCAGCGTCACCGACGACAGCGCCGCGTGCGGGACGCGGCGCTCACGGAGGCTCTGGAGGAGCCTCGGCGTGCGGATACCCCGTTCGAAGCGGATGAGCACGGAGTCGGCGTCGAACTCCCAGGTGGCTTGAATTCCGGCCAGCACATCACCCATGTGCCACATCGTATGCGGCACTTGCCCGCACGTCCCCCCTCGGCGTACACCGCAATCCGTGACCGGCCGCGGCTTTCTACGCGCGTCAGACCGTCTCGTCGCCGGAAATCTGTTCGTGGCAGGCGCTGTCGGTCTGCGCACAGGTCACCGCACCATAGGTGCCCACACCGATCGCGGCGAAGTTGGCGAGGCTTTCGGTACCCGGCTCGAAATAGCCGCTGTGGCCCACCGCGTCGCCTGCCGCGGCGATCCGCGCGCCGAAGCCCGGATTCACCGGATCGGCCCCGTGACCGAGCCCGGCGACCTCCAGGTTCGGTACGTCCGCGATCCAGTCGCCGTGGTCCCGCATCGCCCACACATTGGCCCGGGTGTGCAGCTGGCCGACGTTGTCGACGCGCATGCCCGGACTGCCCGCGACCGCGATGTCGGTCACCCGGGCGGGCAGTTCGCCCGCGGCCACGCCGCACAGGACGGAGCCGTAGCTGTGGCAGAACAGTGAGACGGGCGAGATGCCCGGGAGCGCGCCGACGAGTGCGTCGAGCCGGACCGCCCCGCGCTGGGCGAGATTCCCCAGGGCGGCGTCCATGCCGATGCCGACGGGCGCGGTGTAGTCGGCCCAGGCGATCACGGCGGTCCGTACCGCCGGGCGGGCGGACCGCTCCGCCGCGTACAGGGACTTGGCCATGCCGACGGGCGCGGTGTTGGTCTTGGCCCCGGTCCGCTCCAGCGTCAGCAGATTGGTGTCGACACCGGGTACGACCACCGAGACCCGCTCGGCCCGGTCGAGATCGCCGAACACCTCGGCGGCGTGGCCCCGGCCGGACGGGTCGAACGCGAGGAAGTGCCGGCCGTCGGCGAGCATCGAGCGGAAGCGATCCATCCGGCGGACCGCCTCGGCGCGGCCTTCGGGGGAGAGTCTGCTGTCGTGTGCCCGTCCCTGTTCGACCGTGCGCGCCTGTACGAGCGCGTGCCGGTTGGCCCGGTAGCGCAGTGTGACCGGAGCGCCGTTCAGATTCCCCACCACCAGCGGGTACTTGTCCGCCAGCCGGATGCGCTGCGCGGCCGTGAGCGTGGCGAAGAAGTGCGCCAGCCCGGACGGCTGGGCGTCGGCAGGGGGAAGCGTGCGTCCCGCTATCGATCCCTTGGCCCAGGAGGCGAGTGCGACAGTGCGTGGCTCGTCGGAGCGTTGATGACGCACGGCTGTCCAGCCGGTGGTCGCCAGCATCACGAACACAACCGCGAGGGCGAGCAGAGTGCGCCATGCGGTGAGCGTCGGGGAGGAATCGAAGGAAGTCACTTCCGCCCACATTAGGAGACGCGCGCCGGAGCTCGTGAAGCGGGTGACACACATCACCCGACTGTGGGGAACGGGACGCCCCGCTACTCACCCTCCGTACGGACCCCCGGTACGCTCCGCCGAGCTCGGCGCCCTGTGGATCTCGCATCCGGGCGCCGTGGCGCGCCTGTTGTGAGCTTGCTCATAGGCCGCGGCCGAGACGTGCGGCACATGGCCTCAGCCGGGGGTGCGCCAGTCCTCGGCCAGGGCCGGTCCCAGCCGGTCGAGATACGCCTCGGTCAGTGCGCGCAGCGAGTCCACGCTGGTCTCCCGTCCCTGGCCCCACAGCTGACCGGCCACCCGCATCACCCCGCAGAACGCGGCGACGGCGACCCGCGGACGCGGGTCCCGCTCCAGGTCCAGACCCTCGCGCTCGGCGATCAGCAGGGCGATCTGGTTCTCCAGCTCGCTGGTGCGCCGCAGGTGGGCGGCGAGCAGCGAGGGCGTCGATTCGATCATCTGGTACACACGCATGTGGAGTTCGACCGGGACGAGGGCCTCGATGGCCTCACCGATACTGTCCCAGGCGCAGAGGACCGCTCGGCGCATGGCTTCGAAAGGGGCTTCCGACGCGGGCCGTTGGCGCAGTTCGGCGATGAAGCGCGACTCCACCATCTCCTGGACGGCGAAGGCGGCCGACTCCTTGCCGGCGAAGTAGCGGAAGAAGGTCCGCTGGGAGACCTCCACCGCGTCGACGATCTCGTCGACGGTGGTCTCCTCGTACCCCTGGGTGGTGAAAAGATCGAGGGCGGCATGGAGCAGGGCGTCCCGGGTGCGTCGCTTCTTGCGCTCGCGCAACCCGGTCGGATACTCGGCGGCTCGTTGCCCATCGGTCACGGAGCTGGTCCTCTTTCCTGCTTCGTCCAGCTCAGCGTACCTGTGAGCTACATGACAGTTACCGACTTGTGAAATGGTTGGTCAACTGTCAGCGACTGACACTAATCTCAGGGTATGACTAGTCAGACCACCGTCGAAAAGGCGTCACGGGAGCCTCGGGACGCCCCCGCTCCCGCACCTGCCAAGGGGCTGCGCGGCCACCCCTGGCTGACGCTCTTCTCCGTGGCCATCGGCGTGATGATGGTCGCGCTCGACGGCACGATCGTCGCGATCGCCAACCCCGCGATCCAGCGAGACCTGGGCGCCTCGCTCGCCGATGTCCAGTGGATCACCAACGGCTACATGCTCGCCCTCGCGGTCTCCCTGATCACCGCGGGCAAGCTCGGTGACCGGTTCGGCCACCGGCAGACCTTCCTGATAGGTGTCGTGGGCTTCGCCGCGGCATCGGGGGCCATCGGCCTCTCCAACAGCGTCGTCCTCGTGATCACCTTCCGGGTGCTCCAGGGCCTCTTCGGCGCACTGCTGATGCCGGCCGCGCTCGGCCTGCTGCGCGCCACCTTCCCGGCCGAGAAGCTGAACATGGCGATCGGCATCTGGGGCATGGTGATCGGTGCCTCGACCGCCGGCGGACCGATCCTGGGCGGCGTGCTCGTCGAGCACGTCAGCTGGCAGTCCGTCTTCTTCATCAACGTGCCGGTCGGTGTGATCGCGCTCGTGCTGGGCGTGCTGATCCTCAAGGACCACCGTGCCGAGAACGCGCCGCGCTCCTTCGACATCGCCGGCATCGTGCTGCTGTCGTCGGCGATGTTCTGCCTGATCTGGGCGCTCATCAAGGGCGCCGAGTGGGGCTGGGGCGATGTCAAGACGGTCGGCTTCCTGGCCGCCGCCGTCGTTCTGTTCGCCGCGTTCGCCCTCGTCCAGCAGCGCGTCAAGGAACCGCTGATCCCGCTGGCGATGTTCCGCTCCGTGCCGCTCTCCGCCGGTACGGTCCTGATGGTGCTGATGGCCTTCGCCTTCATGGGCGGGCTGTTCTTCGTCACCTTCTACCTCCAGAACGTGCACGGCATGAAGGCCGTCGACGCGGGTCTGCACCTGCTGCCGCTGACCGCGATGATGATCATCGCCTCGCCGCTGGCCGGCTTGCTGATCACCAAGTTCGGCCCGCGGGTCCCGCTCGTCGGCGGCATGGTGTGCACCGCGGTCGCGATGTTCGGCATGTCCCAGCTGACCGTCGGCACCGGCACCGTCACCATGTCGATCTGGTTCGCCCTGCTCGGCCTCGGCCTCGCACCGGTCATGGTCGGCGCCACCGAGGTCATCGTGGGCAACGCCCCGATGGAGCTCTCGGGTGTCGCGGGAGGCCTCCAGCAGGCCGCCATGCAGGTCGGTGGCAGCCTCGGTACGGCGGTGCTCGGCGCGATCATGGCAGCCAGGGTCGACGCCGAACTGGCCGGGAACTGGAAGGACGCGCAGCTTCCCCCGATGTCGGCGGAGCAGCTGGAGCAGGCCTCCTCGGCCGTCAAGGTCGGCATGCCGCCGGTCGCCCCGGGCACTCCGACGGACGTCGCCGGCAAGATCGTGGGAGTCACCCATGACACGTTCGTGTCGGGCATGAGCACGGCGTTCATGGTCGCGGGCATCGTCGCGGTGATCGCGGCACTGGTCGCCACCCTGACCAAGCGCGGTGCGAACGCCGAGGCGGGCGTCGGCGCCGGTCACATCTGACCGGTCCGTCCCGACGCCCGGAGGCGTCAACACAGTACGTACGACAGCCGCGCCGGAACGTTCCGGCGCGGCTGTCGCCTATCAGGGTGGTACGGCCCCAGGCCTCTTCCCGAGCCGTCGTCCCGCGGCTCAGAGTGGGTGGGGAAGATCCACATCTGCACGGGGGTTCATTCACATGCGTACAACCGTTGTCGCCGCCGTCCTGGCCGCCACCGCCCTGATTCCGCAGGCGGTGGTCCAGGCCGCGCCCGCCCGGCCCGGCACCTGCGGGAGCGGTCAGCTCTGCCTGTGGGCGAAACCGGGGTTCGCCGGTGCCCGGCAGGTGCACGAGCTGTCCACCATCGACATCGAGAGCTGTGTGCCGCTGCCGGCGGGCGGTACCGTCCAGTCGCTCGCCAACCGCACCGGCCGCCCGGTCACGACCTACCAGTCGGCCGAGTGCGCCGAGACCGGCGAGTTCGAGACCTATCCGGGCGGCGGCACCTGGGTGCCGCAGTCCCCGTACCAGGTCCGGGCCTTCAAGGTCTGGGAGAACTGACCCGCGAACGCAGCGGGGCGGTCGGACCCTGAGGTCCCACCGCCCCGCCCGCGTCACCGCGATACCCGCGTCACCGCGGCATGCGTGCCTACGCGTCGCCGCCCGTGGCCCCCGGACCGGCCGCGGCCACATCCAGCAGGTCGTAGCGGTCGACCGCCGTCTTCAGCATCGAACGGTCGATCTTCCCGTCCTTCGCGAGCTCGGTGAGCACCGCCAGGACGATCGACTGGGCGTCGATATGGAAGAACCGGCGGGCCGCCCCACGGGTGTCCGCGAAACCGAAACCGTCCGCACCCAGCGACTGGTACGCGCCGGGCACCCAGCGCGCGATCTGGTCCGGCACGGACCGCATCCAGTCCGAGACCGCCACGAACGGCCCCTGGGCCCCGGAGAGCTTGCGCGTCACGTACGGGACGCGCTGCTCCTCCTCCGGGTGCAGCAGGTTGTACCGCTCCACGTCCACGGCCTCGCGCCGCAGCTCGTTCCAGGAGGTCGCCGACCAGACGTCCGCCCGCACGTTCCACTCGTCGGCGAGGATGCGCTGAGCCTCGACGGCCCAGGGGACCGCCACGCCGGACGCCATGATCTGGGCCGGGATCTCGCCCCGCTCGCCGCTGCTGTAGCGGTACACGCCCTTCAGGATGCCCTCGACGTCCACGTCGGCGGGCTCCGCCGGGTGCTGGATCGGCTCGTTGTAGACGGTGAGGTAGTAGAAGACGTCCTCGTTCTCCTCGGGCGTCCCCCCGTACATCCGGCGCAGGCCGTCCTTGACGATGTGCCCGATCTCGTACCCGAACGCCGGGTCGTAGGCGACACAGCCCGGGTTGGTCGAGGCGAGCAGCTGCGAGTGGCCGTCCGCGTGCTGGAGACCCTCACCGGTCAGGGTCGTACGGCCGGCGGTGGCGCCCAGCACGAAGCCGCGCGCGAGCTGGTCGGCCATCTGCCAGAACTGGTCGCCGGTCCGCTGGAAACCGAACATCGAGTAGAAGACGTACACCGGGATCAACGGCTCGCCGTGCGTGGCGTAGGCCGAACCGGCGGCGATCAGCGAGGCGGTGCAGCCGGCCTCGGAGATGCCGTCGTGCAGCATCTGGCCGGTCGGTGACTCCTTGTAAGCGAGCAGCAGATCACGGTCCACCGACTCGTACTGCTGACCGAGCGGGTTGTAGATCTTCGCACTCGGGAAGAACGCGTCCATACCGAAGGTCCGGTACTCGTCGGGCGCGATCAGCACGAAACGCTTGCCGATCTCCTTGTCCCGCATGAGGTCCTTGAGGATGCGGACGAACGCCATGGTGGTGGCGATCGACTGCTGACCCGAACCCTTCTTCGCGGTCGCGTACGCCTTGTCGTCGGGCAGGGCCAGCGGCTTCGCACGCACCACACGGGTCGGGACGTAACCGCCCAGACCCTTGCGGCGGTCGTGCATGTACTGGATCTCTTCCGAGTTGCGGCCCGGGTGGTAGTACGGCGGGTTGCCGTCCTCCAGCCGGCTGTCCGCGATCGGGATGTGCAGCCGGTCCCGGAAGCGCTTGAGGTCCTCGGCCGTGAGCTTCTTCATCTGGTGGGTCGCGTTGCGGCCCTCGAAGTTCGGCCCCAGCGTCCAGCCCTTGACCGTCTGCGCCAGGATCACCGTCGGCTGGCCCTTGTGGGCCTTGGCCGCCGCGTACGCCGCGTAGACCTTGCGGTGGTCGTGACCGCCGCGGCCCAGGTACAGGATCTGCTGGTCGGTCATGTCCTTGACCATGTCCCGCAGCCGGGCGTCGTCGCCGAAGAAGTGATCACGGATGTACGCACCCGTCTCGGTGGCGTACGTCTGGAACTGGCCGTCCGGCGTGGTGTTCAGCTTGTTGACCAGGATGCCCGTGCGGTCCTGCGCGAGCAGCGGGTCCCAGGAGCGGTCCCAGACCAGCTTGATGACGTTCCAGCCGGCGCCGCGGAACTGCGACTCCAGCTCCTGGATGATCTTGCCGTTGCCGCGCACCGGGCCGTCGAGGCGCTGGAGGTTGCAGTTGACGACGAACGTCAGGTTGTCCAGGCCCTCACGGGCGGCGATGGAGAGCTGGCCGAGCGACTCCGGCTCGTCCATCTCGCCGTCGCCGAGATACGCCCAGACGTGGGAATCGGAGGTGTCGGCGATGCCGCGCGCCTCCATGTAGCGGTTCATCCGCGCCTGGTAGATCGCACCGAGCGGGCCGAGGCCCATCGAGACGGTCGGGAACTCCCAGAAGTCCGGCATCAGCCGCGGGTGCGGGTAGCTGGACAGGCCGTTCGGCGCCTTCGACTTCTCCTGGCGGAAGCCGTCGAGCTGCGCCTCGCTCAGCCGGTCCAGCAGGAAGGCGCGGGCGTAGATACCGGGGGAGGCGTGCCCCTGGAAGAAGATCTGGTCGCCGCCCCGGCCGTCGTCCTTGCCGCGGAAGAAGTGGTTGAAACCCACGTCGTACAGCGAGGCGGAGGAGGCGAACGTCGCGATGTGACCGCCCACGCCGATCCCCGGACGCTGCGCCCGAGACACCATCACGGCCGCGTTCCAGCGGGTCGCGTTGAGGACCTTGCGTTCGATCTCCTCGTCGCCCGGGAAGAACGGCTCGTCCTTCGTGGCAATGGTGTTCACGTAGTCCGTGCTGCGCATCTCCGGCACGGCGACACGCTTCTCGCGCGCACGTTCGATGAGCCGGAGCATGAGGTAGCGGGCCCGCTCACGGCCCCGCTCGTCGACGGCGGCGTCGAGTGAGTCGAGCCATTCCTGGGTCTCTTCGGGATCGAAATCCGGGACCTGACTCGGAAGGCCGCCAATGATGATCGGGTTGCGATCGGATCCGGAAGCCACGCTGTTCCTTCGCTGTTCGGTGCTGCGCTACGGGGCCTGGTTGAGGGTGTCACGCCCCCGGGGTGTGTACACGTACGCCAGCCCATCGTGTACCGCGAGGGCGCAAACGTCATCTCTACCGAAAGGTAACCGGCGGCATCCGGGACACCGGGTCCCGAAGATCCGGATGGGCCGCGGCGGAGCGGGTATCGGGGAGGCGTGACGCGTCGGGAAGACGCGTCGGGCAGGATGGGTCGGGCGAAACCGCAACCATACGCCCAAGGCGTCCAAGTGTTCCCAAAGGCTGCTCGACTCCGATTGCCGGACCGAAACGGCATAAGCTGTTCAAGGACGTAAAGGGTGTGGACGGCAGCACAGGCTCCTGCGAAGGGCCGCCGACAGTACGGCGACGTGGTACGAAACGTCACCGTTTAGGCGGTCTCATGCGCTGGGTACTTGCGCGATCCGCCGCGCCCGTGTGGACTACGGCCAACGCCCCGCGTACGCGCGTGGCTGAAGCATTTTCCGAAACATGATCAGGAGGCAACCCGTGAGCGCGACCGCGGACCACGCGGAGGAGCGGACCAACCCGGCAGCACGCCTGGGGTTCGAGCCCGGACAGGTGGTCCAGGAGATCGGCTACGACGAAGACGTCGAGCTGGAGCTCCGTGAGGGCATTGAGGCCACTATCGGCCAGGAACTCGTCGATGAGGACTACGACGACGTCGCTGACGTCGTCCTGCTCTGGTTCCGTGACGAGGACGGCGACCTTACGGACGCGCTGGTGGATGCCATTGGTCTGCTCGAGGACGGCGGTACGGTCTGGCTGATGACGCCGAAGACCGGCCGTGACGGATACGTCGAGCCGAGCGACATCAACGAGGCTGCCCAGACAGCCGGCCTTGCCCAGACCAAGAGCATCAGTGCGGGCAAGGACTGGACAGGCAGCCGTCTGGCCACACCGAAGGCGGCCAAAGCCAAGCGCTGAACCGCACTCGCCCCTGAAGGCCCCCGACGGCAGCACGCCGCCCGGGGGCCTTCGTACACCCGAGGCACGCCGCCGGACACCCGCAGGGTGGGCTTCCGTGGGTGCTGCACGGCCACCGGGGGCCTCTGCGTAGGGTGGGAGGCACCCGGACAGCCCAGCCCGGCGACGTAGCGAAGGGACGCGTTTCATGGCGATCGAGGTCGGCACCAAGGCCCCGGATTTCGAGCTGAAGGACAATCACGGCCGGACCGTGAAGCTCTCCGAATTTCGCGGCGCCAAGAACGTGGTGCTGCTGTTCTACCCGTTCGCTTTCACCGGCGTCTGCACGGGTGAGCTCTGCGCCCTGCGCGACGAGCTGCCCACGTTCGAGAACGACGACACGCAGCTGCTCGCCGTCTCCAACGACTCCATCCACACCCTGCGCGTCTTCGCCGAGCAGGAAGGCCTCGAGTACCCGCTGCTCTCGGACTTCTGGCCGCACGGCGAGACCTCGCGGGCGTACGGCGTCTTCGACGAGGAGAAGGGCTGCGCCGTGCGCGGCACCTTCGTCATCGACAAGGAGGGCGTGGTGCGCTGGACCGTCGTCAACGGGCTGCCCGACGCGCGCGACCTGAACGACTACATCAAGGCGCTCGGCTCGCTCTGACCCGTGATCCGGGGGATCTCCCGGCGACCCCCGGCCAAAAGCCTGTTTTGGCCGGGAACCGGTCACTAGGATCCACTCGTTGATCCGATGCCAACGCAACGTGGAGGCGCCGGCACCGGCCGGCCCCCAATGAAACCAATGGGAGGACTCGTGGGAGTCAGCCTCAGCAAGGGCGGCAACGTCTCGCTGACCAAGGCCGCGCCCAACCTGACCGCGGTCGTCGTGGGTCTGGGCTGGGACGCTCGTACCACCACCGGCGGAGATTTCGACCTCGACGCCAGCGCCCTGCTGACGAACGCCGGGGGCAAGGTCGGCAACGACGGCAACTTCGTCTTCTTCAACAACCTCAAGAGCCCCGACGGTTCCGTCGAGCACACGGGTGACAACCTCACCGGTGAGGGCGAGGGCGACGACGAGGTCATCAAGGTGAACCTCGCCGGTGTCCCGGCCGACGTCGACAAGATCGTCTTCCCGGTCTCGATCTACGAGGCCGAGTCGCGCCAGCAGAGCTTCGGCCAGGTTCGCAACGCGTACATCCGCGTGGTCAACCAGGCCGACAACAGCGAGCTCGCACGCTACGACCTGAGCGAGGACGCCTCGACGGAGACCGCCATGGTCTTCGGCGAGCTGTACCGCAACGGTGCGGAGTGGAAGTTCCGTGCCATCGGTCAGGGCTACGCATCGGGTCTGCGCGGCATCGCGCAGGACTTCGGCGTCAACGTCTAGATCGTCGATCCGGGGCCGTGCGGTCCAGGACCGGCCGGCGATCGTCGGCCGGTCCTGGGCGCGGCCCCGGTCAGGCACCAGTGTGTCCCGTCCGGCGCCGCACCTCGTGCGGCGCCGGACGCGCTCGGCGGACGTGCCGAGGAGCAGCGGAAGAGCGGCTCCGTCGCGGTTCACCGGACGATTCCGTCCGTTCCGCAGACGGCGCATCGGTTTGATCGGTTCAATCGGATCAGCCGGTTCAACAGCCGGTTCAGCCGGTTCAACAGCCGGTTCAGCCGGTTCAGCAGACGGTTCACAGACTCGGGGAGGACACACCATGGGCGTCACACTCGCCAAGGGAGGCAACGTCTCCCTCTCCAAGGCCGCACCCAATCTCACCCAGGTGCTGGTCGGGCTCGGCTGGGACGCACGATCCACCACGGGGGCCGACTTCGACCTCGACGCCAGCGCGCTGCTGTGCCAGTCGGGCCGGGTACTCGGCGACGAATGGTTCGTGTTCTACAACAACCTCACGAGCCCGGACGGCTCCGTGGAGCACACCGGCGACAACCTCACGGGTGAGGGCGAGGGCGACGACGAGTCGGTCATCGTGAACCTCACGCAGGTGCCGGCCCATTGCGACAAGATCGTATTTCCGGTCTCGATCCACGAGGCCGACAATCGCGGGCAGACATTCGGCCAGGTCAGCAACGCGTTCATCCGGGTGGTGAACCAGGCCGACGGCCAGGAACTCGCGCGTTACGACCTGAGCGAGGACGCCTCGACGGAGACCGCGATGATCTTCGGTGAGCTCTACCGCTATGGCGGCGAGTGGAAGTTCCGTGCAGTGGGGCAGGGGTACGCGTCGGGACTGCGGGGCATCGCTCTAGACTTCGGGGTCAACGTTTCGTAAAGCCGCGCCAGGCGCGGGGGAGCCCCGTGCACACCGGGGGAGACCCGTTACATAAATGATGGGGTAGCCAGTGCTTCTGAAAACCTTCGGCTGGTCGTTCGCGATTACCGCGCTCGGCCTGGTCGCAGCCCTGATCTACGGGGGGTGGCAAGCCCTCGGCGTGGTCGCGATCCTTTCCGTCCTGGAGATCTCGCTGTCCTTCGACAACGCGGTGGTCAACGCCGGAATCCTGAAGAAGATGAGTGCCTTCTGGCAGAAGATCTTCCTCACGATCGGTGTACTCATCGCGGTCTTCGGCATGCGGCTGGTGTTCCCCGTCGTCATCGTGGCCGTCACCGCCAAGCTGGGACCGATCGAGGCGATCGATCTTTCGTTCAACGACCCGGACCGCTACAAGGAACTGGTCACGGACGCCCACCCGGCGATTGCCTCCTTCGGTGGCATGTTCCTGCTGATGATCTTCCTTGACTTCATTTTCGAGGACCGTGACATCCAGTGGCTGCGCTGGATCGAGCGCCCGCTCGCGAAGCTCGGCAAGGTCGACATGCTGTCGGTCTGCATCGCCCTGATCGTCCTGATGGTCTCGTCCATGACATTCGCGACCCAGGCGCATCAGCACGGCGGACACGCGGACAAGGCGGAGACGGTCCTGCTCGCGGGTATCGCGGGTCTGATCACGTACCTCATCGTCGGCGGCTTCTCCGGCTACTTCGAGAACAAGCTCGAAGAGGAGGAGGAACGGGAGCACGAAGCGGAGGAAGAGGCCAAGCGGACCGGCACGAAGGTCTCCGCCCTCGTACTCTCCGGCAAGGCCGCGTTCTTCATGTTCCTCTACCTGGAAGTGCTCGACGCGTCCTTCTCGTTCGACGGCGTGATCGGCGCCTTCGCCATCACCAACGAGATCGTGCTGATGGCGCTGGGCCTCGGTATCGGTGCCATGTACGTCCGTTCGCTCACGGTCTACCTGGTCCGCCAGGGCACCCTGGACGACTACGTCTACCTGGAGCACGGCGCGCACTACGCGATCGGCGCGCTGGCTGTCATCCTGCTCGTCACGATCCAGTACGAGATCAACGAGATCATCACCGGTCTCGTCGGAGTCGTCCTGATCGCCTGGTCGTTCTGGTCGTCGGTCCGGCGCAACAAGGCGCTGGAGGCCGAAGGCGGCGGCGGTGGGGGCGACGGTTCCACGTCGGAAGTCTCCGCCGGGGTGTGATCCGGTAGGGAATGAGGAACGCTCTCTGCGGGGCGGCTCGTACGGTGAAGGATTCCGGGAACACCCGGACCCGGCCCGGAGCCGCCCCGCAGTGGTGCGTGCGTCGTATGTGCCGCATGCGACGAGTGCGGGGCCAACAGGCGCGAGCCGATATGTGTGGGGGTTGGGGATGGCGTTCTGGGACAGTCTGTGGCCGGGGCGGGAATCACACTTCGAGTCGGGCAGCGCGGCCACCAACTCCATCGTGCTCTCCAGGCGGCACGCCACGGTCTCGCTGACCAAACAGGGCGCGCTGACCGGCAATCTCCGCGTCAACCTCTCCTGGCGGATGCGCACCTCGGACATCGGGGGCAGGACACAGCAGAGCAGCCGGCTGCTGCGGCCGTTCAAGCTCTTCAAGCCCGAGGTGGTCCAGGCGCACACCCAGGGCATGGTCAACGTGGACCTGGACCTGGGCTGCATGTACGAGCTGGCGGACGGCACCAAGGGCGTGGTGCAGCCGCTGGGCAACCTGATCGGCGATCTGAACGGGCCGCCGTACATCAGGCTCAGCGGGGACGACCGCTTCGGGGCGCCGTCCGGGGAGACGGTCTACGTCAACCTCGACCAGCGCGACCAGATCAAGCGGCTGCTGTTCTTCGTCTACATCTACGACCAGACGCCGGCCTTCGACCGTACGCACGCCAAGGTGACGCTCTACCCGGGCAACGGGCCGCGCATCGAGATCGAACTGGACGAACGGGCCCCGCAGGCCCGCTCGTGCGCCGTGTTCACGGTGGAGAACGTCAAGGACGAACTGATCGTGCGGCGCGAGGTGAAATTCGTGTACGGCTTCCAGTCGGAGCTGGACCGGCTGTACGGCTACGGCATGCAGTGGGGGCGCGGCTACAAGTCCCGCGCTTAGCGGACACCGAGCGTCGGGGACGCGGCGCGCAGGGAGGTCAGGGCCGTATGAACTGCGGCCCCTGCGGCGGCAGGACGAAATTCGGGTCCGGCGCGTACGCTGCCGCCGCCGCGGGCTGCGGATAGCCGTACGCGGGCTGCGCGGAGGCCGGCTGGGGGTAGCCGTAGGCGGGCTGCGGAGCCGGTGCGGGAGCGGCCGCGGTGGGCTGCGGATAGCCGTACGCGGGCTGCTGGTGCTGCACCGTGAGCTGCGCGTCCGGCCCGAGGGCCGGAGCGGGCGGGAACGCGGGAGCGGGTGGCAGCGGCGTCGGAGCGGGCTCGGCCGCGGCCTCCGCCTCGTCGACCGAGATGCCGAACGCGGTCGCGAGACCGACCAGTCCGGTCGGGTAGCCCTGCCCCACGGCCCGGAACTTCCAGCCATCGCCGCGCCGGTACAGCTCGCCGCAGATGATCGCGGTCTCCTCGCCGGTCTCCGGCCGCACGTCGAATACGGCGAGCGGCTCGCCGCCCGTCGTCGCCGCGTCGAAGAGCATGATGCACAGATCGCGCACATGCTCGAAGGCGGCTCCGTCGGAGGACGCGGCGATGACCACCTGGTCGACCGAGGGGTCGAGCGCGTTCAGGTCGGCCTCGATGGTGTCCGTCAGCCCCTCGCCGAGGCTCCGCTTCGGCAGCCGTCGTACCAGGCCGGAGGGGTGACGGGGCTGGTTGTAGAAGACGAAGTCCTCGTCCGAGCGCACACGGCCGCCGGAGCCGAGAAGCAGGGCCGAGGCGTCTACGTCGGGGACCCCGGCGCCCGGGGTCCAGCGCAGTACGGCCCGTACGGCCATGGCGTCGAGTGGGACGTTCGAACCTTTCACCATCGCGTGCGTCATGGCGGTCATCCTGCCTGCTGGCTCCCCCGCGGACAACGCGGGGGTCACAAGCGATGTCTCGGCGTCATGGCGGAAGCGCTCCCTCCGCACCGTATGGAACCGTCGCGAAATGGACGAGTTACCCGGAATTCATGTGGCCAGGGAACTGCCGACACCCGTCCGTACGTACTATTACCGGCCACACGTTGTCCGATCGGGCAGGTAGTACGGGGGGAATCGCATGCGTCATTTCGGGCATATCGCGCCCACTGTCAGGGACGGCCTGTTCTTCCAGCAGCCGTGCACCTTCGACGCCGACGCACCGGCCCGGGTGCTTTCGGCCGCGCTCGGAGCCACCCTCTACAGCCCGGCCACCCGGCCGAGACTTGCCGACGACGTCATCAAGCAGGCCGGCCGCGGAGTCGTCTCCATGGTGCTGTGCCTGGAGGATTCGATCGACGACTCCGAGGTGGCGGGCGCCGAGGAGAACCTGGTCGGACAGTTCGCCGAACTCGATGCGCGCGGCGGCGAACTGCCCCTGCTCTTCATCCGGGTCAGGGAACCGCACCAGATCACGGACCTGGTGCGCCGACTCGGCGATTCCGCCCGGTTGTTGTCTGGTTTTGTACTTCCGAAGTTCACACAAGAGCGTGGCGTGCCATTCATGGAGGCGCTCACCAAGGCCGAGAGCACCGGCGGCCGGCGGCTCTTCGCCATGCCCGTACTCGAATCGCCCGAGCTGCTCCATCTGGAGAGCCGCCAGGAGGCCCTCCGGAAGATCGCCACCACGGTCGACTCGCACCGGGACCGGATCCTCGCGCTGCGGCTCGGTGTCACCGACTTCTGCTCGGCGTACGGACTGCGCAGGGCGCCCGACATGACGGCGTACGACGTCCGGATCGTCGGCGACGTCATCGCGGACGTCGTCAATGTGCTGGGCCGGGCGGACGGCACGGGCTTCACGATCACCGGACCGGTGTGGGAGTACTTCCGGCTCCAGGAGCGCATGTTCAAGCCACAGCTGCGCCGCAGCCCCTTCCTGGAGGGCCGGGCCGAAGAGCTGCGGACGGCGTTGATCGAGCACGACCTGGACGGTCTGCTGCGGGAGATCGAGCTGGACCGGGCCAACGGCCTGCTCGGCAAGACCTGCATCCACCCGTCGCACGTCGCACCCGTGCACGCGCTGTCGGTGGTCAGTCACGAGGAGTTCAGCGACGCGCAGGACATCCTGCGGCCGGAGCTCGTGGGCGGCGGTGTGCTGCGTTCCGCGTACACGAACAAGATGAACGAAGTGAAGCCGCACCGGGCCTGGGCCGAGCGCACCTTGCAGCGGGCCGAGGTCTTCGGGGTGGCGAGGGAAGACGTGGGCTTCGTGGAACTGCTGGCCGCGAGCGTCGCGGAATGAGCCTGTTCCGGTGAAGGTGTTCAGGTGGCGGTGTTTCCGGTGACGGCGTTCTGGTGACGTCCTCCTGGTGACGGTTTCCGGATGGGCGTGACCCCGAGTGCGACCCGATGAGCGGGCGCACGGCGACGAAAGAGACGGCGAACGTGGTGTGGTCGGGTAGCTGGGTCGCGGAGCGGCTGGGCGTCGAGCTCGTGGGCGACGGCGAACTGCGTGAGCTGCTGGGCCTCGCCCTGCGGCGCAACCCCAAGCGAGCACATCTGCTCGTGTCCCAGGTGCTCGGCAAGCATGTGCCGCAGCACCCCTCGGTGGTCTACGGTGCCGGATTCGAGCTGGGCCGCCGGGTGCGGGAGCTGCTCGGGGAGGCAGGGGCGCGGCGAGCGGTCGTGCTCGGCTACGCGGAGACGGCCACCGGCCTCGGTCACGCGGTCGCCGACGGGCTCGGCACCGCACCGTACCTCCACTCGACGCGACGCCCCGTCGAGGGCGTGGCGCGGGCGGGCGGCTTCGAGGAGTCGCACTCGCACGCCACCTCGCACCTGCTGCTTCCGGAGGACCCGGACCTGCTGGCGGGGGACGTCGGCGGCGCGCGGGATGCCTGCGGCGCGGGTGACACACATGACACACGTGACGCACATGATGCGGGCGACGCACGTGATGCGGGCGACGTGAGTGGCGCGGGCGACGTGAGGGACGCGGGGGAGACGTACTCGTCCGACGCGGTACTCGTGCTCGTCGATGACGAGTTCTCCACCGGCAACACCGTTCTCAACACCATCCGCGCCCTGCACGAGCGCAACCCCCGCAACCGCTACGTCATCGTGGCCCTGGTCGACATGCGCTCGCCGGCCGACCACGGGCGACTGGCCGACTTC
The DNA here is from genome assembly GCF_007829885.1 of Streptomyces brevispora. Taxonomy (NCBI): domain Bacteria; kingdom Bacillati; phylum Actinomycetota; class Actinomycetes; order Kitasatosporales; family Streptomycetaceae; genus Streptomyces; species Streptomyces brevispora. The sequence continues at coordinate 1,343,060 of NZ_VIWW01000001.1, read as the reverse complement.
GCCGCGGAGATCGGCGCCCGCGTCGACCTGGTGGCGAGGAACTCCGGCACGGTCCGCCTCCCGGACGGCGTCCTGGAGAAGGGGCAGGGGCTGGTCACGGCGGAGGAGGTAGCGCAGGAGGATGAGAGGCGGGCGGGGGCGACACCGCGACCGGCATCCGGCGCCCCCCGCCCTTGCGCCCGGGTGGACCTCGGGTGGCCCGCCGGTGTGCCCGACGGCGGCAGGCACGGCTTCACCCCCGCGCACCGCGCCCGGCTGGAACCGGCGCTCCCCGCCATGGCCGACCGGATCGCCGACGCGCTGGACGACGGGGCGCGCCGCGTGCTGATCCTCGGCTTCGAGGAGCTGATGTACGCACCCCTGCGCCTGGGCGCCGCCCTGGAGGACCGCTCCGACATCGAGGTCCGGTTCTCCACCACGACCCGCTCGCCGGTCCTCGCGGTGGACGACCCGGGCTACGCGATACGCACCCGGCTGGTCTTCCCGGCCCACGACGACCCGGCAGACGGCCCCGGCGACCGGTACGCGTACAACGTCGCGGGCGCAGGGTTCGACGCGATCGTGGCCGTCGTGGACTCCACCGCGGACACACCCGAACTGCACGCCCCCGAAGGACTGCTGGCCCAGCTCGCCGCGCACACCGCCCAGGTCCTGCTCGCGGTCGTCCCCTCGTACATGCCGCCCGAGGCGATACCGACGGCGGCGACACCCGCGGCGGCCGGCGAGTCCGGAGTGCCGCTATCGTCCGCAGTCTCCTTGCCGTCCGCGGCCCCCGTACCGTCGTACGCCCCCGAACGCCAGGATGAACCCCGCATGCTGCCCGAGCCCCTCCGTGGCCCCGCCTTCTCCTCCTACGCGCCGGACGAGGTCGGCTGGCTGCTCCAGGATCTCTCGGACACCGAGCTGGAGGCGCCCACCGAGGAGCGCGAGGAGGCGATACAGAGCGGTGGCGCGCACTACGCCGAGTCGCTGCCCGTCGAGTACCAGCCGTCCGACCAGTACCAGGACCTGTTCAAGGCGGCCCTGGACCTGTCGGCCGCCCGTGTCGCCCGCGCCGTCGGCACCGTCACCGAGACCGTCCTCGCCGAGCGCGGCCCCCGTCCGGTGCTGGTCTCGCTGGCCCGGGCCGGCACCCCCGTCGGCGTCCTGATGCGCCGCTGGGCCCGCCACCGGCACGGCGTCGACCTGCCGCACTACGCCGTCTCGATCGTGCGCGGCCGCGGCATCGACGCCAACGCCCTGCGCTGGCTGGCCGCCCACCACAACTCGGCCGACATCGTCTTCGTCGACGGCTGGACCGGGAAGGGCGCCATCACCCGCGAACTGGCCGCTGCCATAGCCGAGTTCGAGGATTCCGGCGGAACGGAGGGCTTCAACCCGGAGATCGCGGTCCTGGCGGATCCCGGCGGCTGCGTCCGCACGTACGGCACCCGCGAGGACTTCCTGATCCCCTCGGCCTGCCTCAACTCCACGGTGTCCGGCCTGATTTCCCGTACCGTCCTCCGCTCCGACCTGGTCGGACCGGAGGACTTCCACGGTGCGAAGTTCTACCGCGAACTCGCCGGATCCGATGTCTCCGGCCACTTCCTCGACACCGTCGCCGACCGGTTCGGCGAGGTCGCCGACGCGGTCGACGCCGACGTCAAGGAGCTGCTCACCGCCGACCGCGCACCCACGTGGGAGGGCTGGGCCGCGGTGGAGCGCATCAGCGAGGAGTACGGCATCCACGACGTGAACCTGGTCAAGCCGGGCGTCGGCGAGACGACCCGGGTCCTGCTGCGCCGGGTCCCGTGGAAGATCCTCGCCAAGCGCGGCGCGGGCGCGGACCTGGAACACATCAGGCTGCTGGCCGAACAGCGCGGCGTACCGGTCGAGGAGGTCGCCGAACTCCCTTACACCTGCGTCGGGTTGATCCACCCCAAGTACACGCGCGGGGCGACCGGCGCGGACGGCAGGGCGGTGGAGTCCAAGTGACCTCCCCCGTCACACTGGTCGCCAGCGACCTCGACCGCACTCTCATCTACTCGGCGGCAGCCCTCCAGCTCCCGATGCCGGACGCGAAGGCCCCCCGGCTGCTCTGCGTCGAGGTGTACGACCACAAGCCGCTCTCGTACGTCACGGAGGAGGCCGCCGCACTGCTCGTCGAACTGGCCGGCTCCACGGTCTTCGTACCGACCACCACCCGGACCCGCGAGCAGTACCACCGCATCCATCTCCCGGGACCCGCGGCCCGGTTCGCGATCTGCGCCAACGGCGGACACATCCTCGTGGACGGCGAGTCCGACCCGGACTGGCAGCGGACGGTGACCCGCCGGCTGGCCGACGAGTGCGCCCCGCTCGCGGAGGTCCGCGCCCACCTCGTATCCGCCGCCGACCCCGCCTGGCTGCTCAAGGAGCGGGTCGCCGAGGACCTCTTCGCCTACCTCGTCGTCGACCGGGCACTGCTGCCTTCCGACTGGAGGCAGGAGCTGGCCGAGTGGGCGGAGCCGCGCGGCTGGACCGTCTCGCTCCAGGGCCGCAAGATCTACGTCGTACCGCGGCCGCTCACCAAGAGCGCGGCGATGCGCGAGGTCGCCCGTCGCACGGGCGCCACGCTCACGCTCGCCGCCGGTGACTCCCTCCTGGACGCCGACCTGCTGCTCGCCGCCGACCGCGGCTGGCGCCCCGGCCACGGCGAACTCGCCGACGCGCACTGGAGCGCCCCGCACGTGGAGGAGACCGCCGAGCGGGGCGTGGCCGCGGGCGAGGAGATCCTGCGGCGCTTCCTCCAGGCGTCGGACCCGCGCCGGCCCGTCTGATCCGGGGAGTGCCACGCCACCCGGCGCGCCGCGGAGTTCGCTCGAAGCGGCGCCGCCGGGCGACTACAGTCACCGCGTTCCCGCCCGCCCGGGGGAGCACTCGGCCGACCAGGGAGTTGCGATGACCAAGGGAAACGAAACCAAGATCACGGACGAGCTGTACGCGTACATGCTGGCGCACAACCCGCCGCTGGACCCGGTGCAGCGAGAGCTCGTCGAGACCACGTACGCCCGGCTCCCCGAGCATGCGGGCATGCAGTCGGCCGAGGAACAGGGCCCGTTGCTGGCCTTCCTCGTCCGGCTGACCGGAGCCCGTCACATCGTGGAGGTCGGAACCTTCACCGGCTTCTCCGCCCTGTCGATGGCCCGGGCGATGCCTGCCGACGGACTGCTGATCGCCTGCGACGTCTCGGAGGAGTGGACGGCCTACGGGCGTGAGGCATGGGAGAAGGCAGGAGTCGCCGACCGGATCGACCTGCGGATCGCCCCCGCCCTGGACACCCTGCGAGCGATGCCCGCCGAACCGCACATCGACTTCGCCTACCTCGACGCGGACAAGGGCAACTACATCGCGTACTGGGAGGAACTGGTGCCCCGGATGCGTCAGGGCGGCGTCATCACCTCGGACAACGTGCTCTTCCATGGCCGCGTGACCGAGCCGGAGGCGACCGGCGCAGCGGCGGCCATCAAGGAGTTCAACGACCACGTGTCCGCCGACCCGCGCATGGACAGCGTGCTGCTCACGGTGTCGGACGGCCTGACGCTCTCGCGCAAGCGGTAGCCGCGGCGGCGGTGCGGCACGGTGCGGCGCGTCCCCCACGTACGCGGGTATGTGCGCGGGGGGACGTACGTGGGTGTGTACCCGGGGTACGTCCCCCGGGTACGTACGGGGGCTGCCGGTCGGGTCAGCCGCAGCAGCCCCCACCGCAGCAACCGCCACCGCCACCGCCGCCCGACGGCGCGGACGGGGAGCCGGCCGCGCCGCCCACGGCGACGGCGGAGAGCAGCTTCACGGTGTCCTCATGCCCGGCGGGGCAGGAGGCCGGGGCGGAGGACTCGGCCATCGGGCGGCTGAGTTCGAACGTGTCTCCGCAGGAGCGGCAGCGGTACTCGTAACGAGGCATGCCCCCAGGCTATCCGCCGAGAGCGGATCCTAGGCAGTGGCAGTGGCAGTGGCAGTGGCAGTGGCAACGGCTACTGCCACGGCAATGGCTACGGCTCGGCAGGAAGGTCGGCTTTACAACCGCGGCCCGGAGGACGGCGGGACGACGGGCATCTCCTCGGGCGACCTCCGCAGACCGAGGCGCTCCTCATGCGCGGCCTCCTCGGGATGGCGGGTCCGCCAGTACGGGTTGTCGTGGGGGAGCCCGCCGCTGACGCGTCCGTACATCCCGAACAGCATCAGCAACAGCCCGGCGACGAAGCTGAACAGCACGTTCTGGATCTGGAAGGCGAGGAAGTTCATCCCGGTGTCCAGCAGCGCGAGGTTCGCGAAGCCGCTGAGGATGAAGGCGATGCCGAGGACCATGTTGAGGGACGAGGCGAAGTTGCCGCCGATCACCATCCCGATGAACAGCAGCAGCCCGACACAGATCGACAGCACGCTGAGCGCGCCGTTGGTGCTGAGGCCCGCGACGGTGTCACCGCCGGTGTCGAAGAAGCCGATCTTGTCGATCAGCCCGAGAATGCCGAAAGCCAGCAGCACCAGACCCATCAGCCCCGCCCCGACCCGGTAGACGCGGCTGAGCCGGTGGTCGACGGGCAGGTGCTCATCGAGGCGGGTGGCCCTGCGGTGGGCTGCGGGTCGTCGGGCGGGACGCAGTATGTGGGCGGCCATGGAGGGGCCTCCTTCGCGGGGTACTACCAGGATCGCGCTGCGGCGGGTGCGGCGCACGTCAGCGCTCACACGGCCGCGCGGAGCCGGTAGGCCCCGCGCACGGACACCCGGCGCACGAAGGAGCAGCATCCGGCCCGGCGGGGGACGACCGCCGTGCCGATCCCTGCGCGGGGAGCGGGTCAGATACCGGCCCCGCGCTCCCCGCGGATCTCGGAGACCACGCGCGCGGCGGTCTGCCGTACGCCTTCCGTCACCGTGAGGAAGTGCCAGTAGTCGGGATGGCGCCCCTCAAGACCGGCGACGGCCTGGTCGAGCCGGGCCACCGCGTCGTCCAGCGGACGGGCATGGCGCGGATCGGGGGTGTTGCGCCCGGCCATGGCCAGCCGCTGGGCGTCCCGGATCGCGAACCGGGTCCGCTGGATCTCCTGCTGCGGGTCCTTGGCCACCTCGTTCAGCCGGTGCAACCGGTCACCGGCCGCGGACACCGCCTCGTCCGTGGTGTTGAGCAGCGCTCGTACCGTACTCAGCCGGGAGGTCGCATCGGCCCAGCGCTGCTCGTCGCGCGCCTTGGCCGCCTCCTTCAGCTTCTCCTCGGCCTGGCGCACATTGACCGCAGCCTGCTCGGGCACGGGCTGGAGGTCCTGCCAGCAGGCGGCCGAGAACCGTCGCCGCAACTCGCTGAGCACGGGTTCGACGGAAGCGGAGCGGGTCGTCAACGCCTGTGCGCGCGTACGCAGCGTCACGAGCCGGCGATCGATCTCGGCGGCCCGCTCAGGCAACTGAGCAGCCTCGGCCCGTACGGCCTCGGCATCGCGCAACACCTGATCGGCACGCTGGAGAGTCTCGGCCACGCCGTGCCGGCCGGCGCCCTGGTTGAGCTTGGTCAGCTCGGGGGCGAGGGCGGCGAGCCGCGCGGCGAGATCATCCGCTCGCAGTCCGGACTGCCGCACCGCGTCGAGAGCATTGCTCGCGGAAAGGAGCGCCTGCCGCGCCCGTTCCACGGCGGGTGCGAGCCGTGCGAGCTGGGTCTCGGCGCTGCTGAGCAGCGGCCCGAGACCGGCCGCGAACCGGTCCAGCTCGACCTTGGCCCGGAGGAGATCGTCCTTGGCGGAGGACAGCTGGGCCCTGGCCTGCGTGGCGATCGACGGCTCAAGGTCGTCGCGATCCAGATCGTGTGCGTCGACGGCGGTGATGTAGGAGCGGCTGGCCTCGTCGATGCGCCGCCCCAGCGCCGCGAAGTCGTCGACGGCCTTGCGCGCGGCCGGGGAACTGTCCACCGCGGTGATCGTCTCGATCGAGATCCGAAGATCGCGCTGGGCCGTGTCCAGCTCGTAGAAGGCCGCGGCGGCGGCGTCCTTCGCGGCCTGCGCCTCGGCCCGCTGCCCCTCCCCGCGCCCGCCGAACCAGCGCCGTGTACCACCGCCGGCGAAGGCGGCCGGCAATGCGCCGACAAGCAGCGGCACCGGTAGCAGCATCAACGCGAGGACATCGCGGACATCTCTGACGGCGGAACTCGCACCCGCTCTCGCCTGCGGCTTCGCGTGTGTCGCCGTCACATCCCTCTCCCGTGCCGATTCGCCCTGCCCGGTACATTCTCCCACCAGGTAAGGACGAACACACGGGCCGGTTAGTTCGCGCTTCGCACCGTGACTTCGCCGTTGTTGCTCCGGGCCCTCACCACATGAGGGCTGTCGTCACTGCGCGGCACCTCCACCGACGTGTTCCCGTTGTCGGCCTCGGTGCTCACCGCGTACGACGTACTGCCGCCCGGCAGTTCGATGACGACCTCGCCGTTGTCACTGACGGTGTCCACCAGCGTCGGCACAGCCGTGAACCCCAGCCGCACCGCACCGTTGTCCGAGTCGGCCGTCACGGACGAACCGGAGATCCCCTCGGCGACGATGCCGCCGTTGTCGCTCCCCAGCTTCAGCGGCCCGCTGGAGTCGCGCACGGTCACCCTGCCGTTGTCGGAGCGCAGATCGAGCGGGGTGTCGAACCCGGACGCGACGATCCTCCCGTTGTCCCCGTGCACGGTGACCGCCACCCCGCGCGGCACCTTCACCTGATGCCTGGAGTCACAGTTACTGATCAAGGCCTCGCACTTCACCTTCAGCGTCAGCGTGCCGTCCCGCATGATCCAGCTCGGATCGGGCCCGTTCCCGAGCACCACCCACCCGTCGACCTGCCGGGTCACCTCGACCTTCTTCACATCGGCCGGTACGAGCTCCAGCGTCGTATTGGCCGTGTCGATGGTCAGCGTCTTCCCACTGAACGCGAACGACTTGTGCTCGACCGGTGCGTCGACGGCGTCCGTACTGCCGCAACCGGTGAGAGCAAGGGCGACAAGCACCGCTCCGCCGGACGCGATGAGTGTGCGGGTGCGAGCGCGGGTACGGGTGCGAGCGCGGGTACGGGTGCGGAGTGCCACGGTGATCGTTCCCCCAGGTCCTGCGACGGTCGGTTCGCCGCTCTGCGTGCCGGTTCACGGTATGCGCGAGCCGGTACCCCGGGGAATCGGGACGGCTACCGTATGCGGGGTGGGGATATCCCCCGCCTCCCCCGCACAGCTCCGGCGCCCTCCGACGGCTGCCGCCGGCAACCGTTTGTGACCGGGGGCCGTAGTCCATGTACGCTGTTGCCTCATTCACGGGTGCGTAGCTCAGGGGTAGAGCGCTGCTCTTACAAAGCAGATGTCGGCGGTTCGAAACCGTCCGCGCCCACCAGCCAAAACGCCCCCGCAGCGAGCCGCTGCGGGGGCGTTGACGGTAGTAGGTGACGGCAGTCCCTCGGCTGCGTCGCACTGAGATGAGCAGAAAACCTCCCCCCAGGTCAAGGCACTCGATCTGCTCGTCGCGCGCTCTCCGGCTCACCGTCGGGGTCCTGCGCTCCTGTCTCCGCCCCGCTCTGGGCCCCGGCCACGTCGATCGCGCAACCAGAGCGAGGAATCCTGATCGGGGGAAACGACAGGCACGAGACCCTGAACCCCATTCACCCAGGCCAGCGGTGTGATCTCGGCTACGTGCGCAACCATGCAGCCTTGCAGCTGCCGACCGACGCCCGGCCCCGGTGCGCAGCCGCCCCCGGCGCTCTGACGGCGCCGGGGGCGGCTGCCTCGCGTACGGTCAGCCGATCTTCTCGGCCGGCCCCACGGACAGGTATGTCCGGCGATCGATCAGGCCGAGGTGCCCCTTGGTCGACGTCTGCGTCGCCTCCAGGAGCAGGCTCGTCTTGGGGTCGACGATCGTACGGTCGCTGCTCGAGATCCCGTTGAACGCCAGCTCCGTACCTTCGCGACCGGCGCTGTCCTTGACATTGCCGACGAGCTTGACTCCGTTCATCCCGGCCAGCGCCTTGAACAGGGCGGCGCGCAGCTGCGGGCTCGCCGGTGACTCCGCGAGCAGGCTGCTCGCCTGGAGGAAGGCGCTCTGGCCTGCGTACTCCTTCGAACTCTCCATGATCTCCAGCAGCTTCGCCGGGTCTGTGGGCAGCTGGTCCAGGCCGTTCCAGTCGACGGTCTTCGACCCGAGGCGCCAGCCGGAAGCGGGCTTCTTGAAGGTCTGGCCGCCGTCCACGATGTGGTACCCGGATCGCGAGATGTACTCGTCGAACGTGCTGGACTTGCCGTTCTCGTACGTCACCTTCATGTGCATCTTCCAGTACTGCCCGGACGGCATCGGCCCGGCTGCGGCCACTGCGGCGGTGTCGGTCAGGAAGGTTGCGGCACTGATGGTCTTGGCCTGCTGCGGGGCCTGTGCCGTCGGCGATCCCGCGCCCTGGTTCGTGTACACCACGACGCCGGCCGCGCAGGCGGCCGCCACGAAGGCCGTCGCTACGATCCGCCGGCCGGACGCGAGGCGGCGGCGACGGAGCGGGGTCACCACCGCCTCGTCCTGCGCAGCCGCCCGGACCGCCACCATGGCCTGGGCGAGCGCCTGCGGGGAGGGGAGCTCTACGTGGCCCGCGGCCTGGAGCGCCTCGGTGCCGGGGAAGTCGAGAAGATCCTGTCGCTCGGTCATGCTGGTCCCTTTCGGATCGTACGTTTCGGGGGTGCTCTGGGTCATGTCAGGTCTCCGGTCACCGTCAGCTGCCGCGATGCCGGACGGGGTGGCGCGAGGCGTTCGCGGAGCCGACCCCGTGCACGGTGCAGGCGGGAGCGGGCGGTGCCGGCGGGGATGCCGACAGCGGCGGCGGCTTCGGTCGGCGTCAGCTGCTCCCACGCGACGAGCAGCATCAACTCCCGCTCCTCGGCGGGCAGATCGGCGAGCGCTTCACGCAGTGCGGGAGCCAGCGCGGCGGCGTCCAGCCGCTGGTCCACCGCCTGCCAGGGGTCGCTGGCGGCGGCAGCCGGCGCGGTCGCGTCCCGCCCGGTGCGTCGGAAGTGCCCGGCCAGTACGTTCCGGGCCACCCCGAAGAGCCAGCCCCGGGCCGATCCGCGTGAGGCGTCGAAGGTGCGCCGCGCGGCGAACGCCTGCAGCCACGCCTCGGCCAGCAGGTCATCGGCGGCGCCGGGGACGCGCCGGGCGAAGTAGCCGTGCAGCGCGGGCGAATACTTCTCCACCAATGGTGTGAACGTCGCCGCGTCACTCGCCGCGTGTGTCAACTGGGCGTCGCTGTCGCGGTCGCGGTCGTTGTGATCCGGGTCCACAGAGTCTCCGTCTCCGACCGCCCGGCGGCGGTCTCACCCCTTACTTGTCGTCCACTCCGGCGAGCGTTCGCGCCGCATTGAGGTGCGGACAGCGGCGCTGGGGCCGGCGCGGGCCGATGCGGTCCGGCTCTGGTGCAGGCGCTTTCACGATCTCCTGCACCACATAGGCACCCTGATGGCCCCAGGCGACACCAGCACGGCATGTGGTACACGTGACGGTGTGGCCGACCCAAGCGCGGTAAGTGGCCTCGCTGGAGGCCGGTTTGATCGTCAGCATGGTGCGTGGTTCTTCCAGCAGGTGCGGCAGGAGCGGGGGAACCAGACCACCAGGGAGCCGTGCACATCGATCGTTCGAGGCCCGAAATCGTGGGCGCTCTCGGACGAAAGAGACACCACACACCAGATGCGGCGCGCGCCTCTCTGCTGTTCCTCGTGCAGGGTCGCCGGGTCAGGCAGAAGAACTGCGGCGGCGGTATGCGGGGTCACGGTCGGCTCCCGTCGGTGGCTGGTGCAGTCATGGTGGGGGCACGCAAAGGCCCCGACTATCACGGGATGGTGATAGTCGGGGCCAGAGATGTACGGTGCGTCAGACTCCCAGCCAGGAGCCGTACGAGAGGAAGCTGTCCGGGAGTTGTCGCTTCGCTGCCTCCAGCCCGTCGTACGTCTCCCGCACCGTCTGGTGATAACGGGCCTGCTGCGGAGCTGCCTTCCGTGCACGCAGCAGATTCGCGAAGGCGTCATCCAGCGACCCGTCCCACATCTGTGCACGCGCAAGTTCCGCGAAGTGGTGACTCTTTCGTGAGGCCGGCCACGTCCTCGGCACGGCGATGGTCCGGCCGACCTGTGCGGCCTGCCCGTACTCGTCGAGCTCGGCCAGCACGGACACCCGGTGCACGGACACATTCGTCGGGCCGAAGCTGAGCCAGTGGACATCCGACGCGTCACCCGTGACCGCGGCGATGCGGGCTGCCTCGTCCAGGTGCCCGTCCGCTGCTGCCCGGTCCTGCGCCCGCCCGGCCATCACCGCGGCGCCGAGGTGGAGTTGCCCAGTGAGCACGTCGCGCTCACGGCCCGGGGCCGCCTGGTCCAGGACGCCGAGCCCCATGCGGATCAGTCGGTCCCCAGTGCGGTACTGCCCGGACCGGAGGTAGGTGAGGGCGCGCATGTATCGGTACATGCCGCCGACGACGGCGCCGGATCCGCGCTCGGCCGCCCACTCCATTCGGGACAGGGCGATCGTCGCGAGGTCGGACAGGGCTTTCTGTGTGAGGTGGCGTTCGAGGCGCAGCCGCTTGATGCGTGCGCCAGTGTGGTCATGGGGCAGAGCGTGCATACTGAACTCCGTTCTGACTCGACACCAGAACGGTACCCGCCGCCACGGTGACCGGTACCTCCGAAGGCCCCATCTCCCCCGTGGCGATGGGGTCTTCGCGCGCTCCAGGCACGACGAAGCGCCCCTGCCGCCGACCGTAGCCAGGACAGGGGGCGTGGCGTGGTCAGGCTCCGGTACGCATGGGCTCGCGGACAAGCTCTGGGCGGCGACGACACCGGTGAACCTGACTGACACTCCAGGCTTCTGACCTGGACCTGAGTCCTGAACAGGGGCTGGGACCTTCTGCGTGAGCGGCGAGTGAGCGGGCGTGCCAACGATCTTGTTTGAGCGCTGCAGCGGATCCAGTCGCGCGGTGGCTTCCGCGACTTCCTCGTCGGCCTGCGGCGCTGGGCAGGCCGGACGAGTACACGTCCGCAGACGTCACGCCGTGGACGGCACCTTGGGCTTACGCAGGGCCAGGACGAGGGCCAGAACCCAGCCCAGGAACGTTGCGCCGAAGATCACGTTGATGACCAGGACGAGCCATCTGTTGTCCGTCCCTCGGTTGAACGCGACCAGCGACGGAAGGAGGTAGACCACAAGGCCTATCAGGGCGATCAGCCCAGTCACCACGATGTCCATGCGATCTCCTGCACCTTGGGGCGGATGCGGATTCAGCCGGGTCGCTCGGCACTCGCCATATTTCCCCGTCCCGCGACTGGACCGTAGGCCCGGGCCCGAAGTGCTGCCGGCCGCATGATCTGCGGACAGGCTCTGAGGCGCTGCGGGAAGCGGCCGATCGTCCTGTGGGCGCCGGGCGGCCGAGTCAGGCGCACACTGGCCCTATGGCCCTACCCAAAACGCATCATTGCTCGGCCTGCGCGGACGGTGCCGCGCCGGAGTCAGTCCTTCACGAAGACCTTGTCGTCGGAGCGCCGCTGTCCATGGAAGATCTCACTGACGCGCAGCGCCTCGAACGGTTCGCCCACAAGTATGCGCACGACGGATGCCAGGTCACAGAGGTCCGGCGGGTCCCGCACGACAACCTGAGCGGCTACGCCTGGTCCGTCCGCTTCATCGAGAGTCCGTGACAAATCGGTGACCGGTCGGCTCCGGAGAGCCGGCCGGCAGAGCGCCCCGGCCGGGCCGCCCCGCCTCTCCACCCCCCAGTAGGCCGTAAGGGCCGCCGAGGTTGTCATCGCCCTCGAGGCTCTGTGCGGCAGATCGGCTTCCGGAGCACGGTGACCGGGGGCGATCATGCTGTTGAGCGAGTGGCCGCTCCGGTGGATTGGGGACCTTGGTGAACAGCGCGGTGTTGGTGCACGGCCTCTATCACGACCCCCGGCACTTCGATCTGGTCGTACGGGAGTTGCGTGCCGACGGAGTCGAGGTGGCCGTTCCGGAACTGCATCGTGGCTCGCTTCCGGCCGACACCGAAGCCGTACAGGCGGCCGTTGATGCCATGGGAGAGCCGCCGGTGGTTCTGGGTCACTCCTACGGCGGGTCGGTCATCACCGGTCTGACGGGCGTTGGCCACCTGGTGTATCTGGCCGCCTTCGTGCCGGCTGAGGGTGAGAGCGCGGCCGGTCTCGGTGGTTCGAGCGAGCTGCTCGGCTCTTCCGTCGTGCGGGACGGAGACGGCCGCACCCACGTGGACCCGGCGACAGCCGTGGAAGTGTTCTACGACGACGCCCCGATCGAGCGTGCGACCTGGGCGGCGTCGCTGCTGCGGCCCCAGGGGCCGGGATGCGGGCGAGGCGTGCCGCAGCGCCGAGCCTGGCAGAGCACGCCCTCCACGTACGTCATCTGCGCCCGGGACCGCGCGATCGACCCCGGTCTGCAGCGGGCGATGAGCAGGCGTTGTTCCAGCGCGCTGACCTGGCACACGAGCCATTCGCCCTTCGTCAGCGAGCCCGGGAGAGTCGCTGCCGTTCTGCGGAGCTTGCCGCGTCCCGGGGGCGGTCGCCTCAGCGCAGTGCCGCGGTGAGCGCGGCGCGGTGCGCGGGTGGGATGCGGGTACGTCGGATCAGGCGGGTGTGAACCGTCGGCCGGACGGTGCGCATGAACGGCATCCGGTCGAGCGGTCCTGCGTAACACGCGCCGATTCCGTAGAGCGTGCCGGTTCGCAGCGTGACCCGCCCGCCCGAGATCTGCTCGACCTCACACGCGATCGCGTAGCCGTGGCGGAGCTCGTCCGCGCGTGGTCGGGAGGAACCGGGTCGGTTCCTGCATCGGTTCGGCACCTGTCAGGTGCTGCTGGTTCGCCTCGCTCCCGGCTGATGCTCGTCCGGGAGCGACTTCCCGAGGCGGGCCAGCGGGGACAGGGCCATGAACAGCGGGGACAGCGCCATGGCGACTGCGGTGAGGAGCAGGCTCGTGCGCAGCCCCCACCGAACGGCCAGGAAGCCGCCCAGCAACGAGCCGAGCGGTGTCAGCCCCATGCCCACGAAGTTGATCGTCGCCACCACCCGGCCCTGGAGCCGGAGGGGCGTGACGGCCTGCCGTACGGCCATCGCCGTGACGTTGACCAGCTGACTGAACGTACCGAAAAGGAAGTTGACCCCCATGAGCGCGGGAAGTGTGACAGCGGTGGAACCGTGCAGTGCCGGTACGCACAGCATCACGCCGTCGGCCACTACCGCCGATGCCACCAGCACCGGGCCGAACCCGAATCTCCCCGGCAGCCTCGCCGCCAGCAGCGACCCCACGACTGCTCCGGGTCCCGTCGCCGCGAGCGCCAGGCCGACAGCCGTGCCCGACAGATGCAGTCCGCGGGGCAGGTGGAGCAGGTAGACGGTCATCAGGGCGGCGAAGGAGAACTGGTAGAGCGCCGAGGCCAGCCCCACGGCCCGCAACGAGCTGTTGCTGACGACGAATTGGAGACCCTCGTGGATCTGCCGCCAGATGCGAGCGGGTCCTCCGGAACGCTCCGGAAGCGGCTCGCTCCTGCGGATCCGGCAGATCGAGACGGACGACACCACGAAGAAGAACGCACCGGTGAGGGTGGCGAGCGGTGCCGAGAGCAGTGATACCAGCGTGCCGCCGAGCGCGGGGCCGCCGATCTGCGCCGCTGACCTGCTGCCCTCCAGCGCACTGTTGCCCTGCGCCAACTGGGCCCGGTCCACGAGCCGTACGAGCGAGGCCTGGTACGCCACGTCGAAGAACACGCTCAGTACGCCGACGAGCAGAGCGGCCACGAACAGTGCGGGCAGTCCGAGGACGCCGAGCAGATACGCGGCGGGGACCGCTGCCATCCCCAGCGCCCGGCCGCAGTCGGCCAGGACCATCACCGTGCGGGAGCGCCTGCGGTCCACCCATGCGCCGGCGAAGAGCGAGAGCAGCAGGATCGGCGCCTGCTCCACCGCGCGCAGGGCGCCGAGTTGACCGGGCCCCGCGTCGAGAGACACCACGGCGACGAGCGGCAGGACCACCTGACCGGCCTGCGCCCCGAACTGCGACGCGGTCTGGCCCACCCACAGCCTGCGGAAGTCGGCATCCCGCCACAGACTCGGCGGAGCCGGGCGGCAAGGGGGAGGGGGAGAGGGATGCGGCTTGTCGGAGGTTCTGTCCGGAGAAGCGGACGGCACAATGACTCCCTGAGCTGCGGAAGGCAGGACTCGCCCGACGGCGCACGAAGAAGTGCACCGCCGAATCGGGCGGGAAAGGCTCGCTGTGCCGCAGAGTCGGACGGAGTCAGAGGCAGCACGCGATGACGGGTCGATCACGACCTGCAGCGTCAGCGCGCGCTCGGGCGACCGGGCATCTCAACTCCTCAAGAATCACTGGGTGGTCGAAGGCTAGTCGCCGATCCTCTCCGGCGGGAGTGAATAACGGCCGGTCGCCGGGCGGACTCGCCAAGCGACTGCGGAACCTTCGCAGGGACGAACCGGCGAACCGGTGGTGGCCACTGGCGGCCACCACCGGCCCACCAGCGGTCATCGCCTCCAGAACAGGAGGTGGGTGACTCCGCTGGGGCTCGGCACCGAATCGACGTGGAAGCGGTCGAGCAGGTCGGTGTGGCTCTCCCACAGGCGTTCGCCCCGGCCCAGGTCGACGGGCGCGACCGCGACGTGCATCGTGTCGACCAGATCGGCCTCAAGGAACTCGCGGATGGTCGCGACCCCGCCACCGAGGCGCACGTCCCGGCCGCCGGCGGCCTCCTTCGCGCGTGCCAGCGCCTCGGTGGCTCCCGACGTCACCCGAGCTGTCGATCCGTGCCCGGCTCCTCGCTCGCGGCGGCCCCGAAATGGGGGAGAGGTTCATGGACGAGCTCCGCGCCATGCACCTCGAAGGCCGTCCTCAACGTGCCGACGGCGTCCTCGCCGAACTCACCCTGGCCTACGAACGCGCTGTTTCCGAAGGCTGAACGGCGCTGGACGGCACCGAGCGTCAGCGGGTGTTGTGGGGCGACGCCGGATGCTGACGTCGGACGTCGACGCCGGACGTCACCGGCTGCCGGTGGGGCGATCCAGCGTGTAGACCGTGACCGGGTTGCCGTTCAGCTCGTCCTGCCGACGCGGCGCGAAGCCGAGGCGCTCGGCCACCTTCACCGACGGCATGTTGCCCGGCCGGATGAGGGCGGTGAAGTAATCGGCTTCGAGCGTGGCGAAGCCCCGGTCCAGGCACGCCTGCGCCGCCTCCGTCGCGCATCCGCGCCCCCAGCACTCCGCCCGCAGGGTCCATCCCAACTCGACCTCGTCGAACTGCTGCCAGTACTGCAGACCGGTTCGGCCGATGAACTCGCCGCTCGACCGGAGCTCCACCGCGCACAGGCCATGACCCCGCTCGGCCCACTGCCGCTCGATATCGGCGAGCCGTTCCAGCGCCTGCTGACGGGAGTAGGCCCCGACGAATCGATTGACCTCCGGATCGGCGTGGAGCTCGACGAAGGCATCGACGTCCGAGATCTCAAGAGGCCGCAGGGTGAGTCGCTCCGTCTCGATCATGCCTCCGAGCGTAGTTCCCGGGCCATCTGCGTACACACCGTCTCGCATCGGCGAACCGAGCCGTCCGGGGCCGATTCGTCCCAGGAATCGGGCTGTCGGCCGTACGCCACGTATCCCAGGCGCTCGTACAGTGCGCGGGCCCGCGGGTTGTTCTCCTCCACGCCGAGTTCGGCCCGTCGCAGGCCGCGGGAGGTGATCCGGCGTTCGGCGGCGCCGATCAGGAACCTGCCGATCCCGCAGGACTGAAGCGCGGGATGGACCGCCAGTTGCATCAGCGTGCCCGCGCCCCTCCGGGCGCCGTAGTCGATCCCGCCGATCGCCACCGGGACACCCGACGGCGGACACACCGCCAGGTAGTCCACCTCGCCGCGCCGGGCCCGTGCCAGTTGTCCCGCGACGTTCTCCAGGTGGAGCGGCGAGCCCGACCACCCGCAGGACTCCAGATCACCGGGAAGCAGATCGCGGGCCGAGAGTCTCAGCACGACGTCGGTCATCGTCACCACACCTCCGAACCACACTTCCGAACCACATCTGCGGACCACATCTGTGACGGTCAAGGATTCCGTCCGGCAGACGCCCGTGCCAAGTGGATTTTTCCCCGGCCGCACCGGGCACCGCCCTCACCCCTTCGGCTGCGCCCAAGTGGCCGCCGCCGAACGTGCCGACCAGGGTCGGTCTGACGTGCAGTCCCACCGGACAAGGAGTTCCCATGGCACAGTCAGCGCCCACGTCGGGCACCTCCCATTCGCGCGCGACCGATTCGAGGGGCGGTAACCCCTGGGCGGCCGGCGGGACCATGTTCGCCGGAATCCTGCTCATGGTCGACGGTGTTCTGGACATACTCAAGGGCATCGCCGGAATCGTGTCCAACGACGTCTACGCGCGGATCAACGACTACGTCTTCAAGTTCAACGTGACGGCCTGGGGCTGGGTCCACGTCGGCCTCGGCATCATCCTCGTCCTCGTCGGCTGGGGAATCCTCAGGGGCGTCGGCCTGGCCCGCGGGATAGGCGTGGGGCTGGCGGCGCTCAACATGATCGCCAACTTCATGTGGCTGCCCTACCAGCCGATCTGGGCCGTCATCTCCCTCGCGATCGACACCTTCGTGATCTGGGCCCTGTGCACGGATCGCTCGAAGGCGCTCATCTGACGGGCACCGGCAACGGTACGACGGCGGCACCGGCCATGGAGTCGGCCCGTCGGCGGCGATGGCGGTTGCCTGGGTCCGGGGGCATCCGCCATCGCCGCCGAACCTGCCGAGCCCGATTGGGGACACCTTGATCGTCGACGCCGAGGATCTTCGGACGCCCTGCTGAGAGGCCCGTGAACCAGCGGTGGCCGCGCTCTCGGTCGACGCGGCCCGTGTCGATGGCCTGCTGCATGTTGCGGCCGAGGCCCAGCGTGTGGTCCGCCTCCTGGAAGTCACGGAAGACCGGTGTCGTTGCGAGCACGGTTTTCACCCGGAAGCCCGCTTCGAGCCGCGCCTTCACCCGCTACACCACCGAAAAAGCGGTCCGCAACGCGACGATCGGACGGAGCCTCGCGCGTCTCGCCGAACAAAGGCCGATCCGGGCACCGGGCCGGGTTACGCGATGGAGTTGCGCAAGGGCGTCCGCGGGTTCGGCGACGTGCATGAGGACTCGGTCGATCTTGGCCCGGTCCACCGTTCCGGGCTCGACGGGGAGGTCATGCACGTCGCCTTCGCCGATCTCCACCTGGTGCAGGCCGTCCGTGCGTTCCCGGGCCCGGGTGAGCATGGCTTGGTCACGGTCGACACCGATCACGGTGCCGCTGTCACCCACGCGTTCCGCCGGCGCCGGCAGATCGGTGCCCGGGCCGCACCCCATGTTGATCTGCTCCCGTTGACTCAGCCGGCAGGTCCCGGCCGTGGATCGGGTGCCTCCCCAAGGGGCCGTCGATTTTCTACGGGTTGCTTCCGAGCCTTCGGATCGTTGATGTGGTATGGGGCGTTTCGATGAGTTGATCGGTCCGTTGCGGGCGAAGCTGGAGGCGGTGACGCCGCATCTGGACGAGCGTCAGCGTCGGTTGTTGTACGGGGCGGAGGCCCGGATACTCGGTCACGGTGGGATCGCCGCCGTCGCGAAGGCGGCAGGAGTCTCCAAGGGCTGCGTCTCCCGTGGGCTGGCCGAGCTGGAGGAGGATCCCGCGCCACACGGCCGTACCCGCCGGGCCGGCGCGGGCCGTCCGGCCGCGGCCGAGAAGGATCCGGGGCTGCGGGCCGCACTACTGGCCCTGGTCGAGGACAGTACCCAGGGTGATCCCATACGGCCGCTGACGTGGACGACGAAGTCGCTGCGCCACCTGGCGGGTGAACTGGCCGCCCAGGGCCACGCGGTGGGCCGGGACACCATCGCCGCGCTGCTCAAGCAGGCCGGGTTCAGCCTGCGCGCGAACGCGCGGGTCCTGGCGGGGAGTTCGCACCCGGACCGTGATGCCCAGTTCCGGCACCTCAACGACACGGTGGGCCGGTTCCTGGCCGCCGGCGATCCCGTGATCAGTGTGGACACCAAGAAGAAGGAGCAGATCGGGCTGTTCGCGCAGGCCGGGAGGGAGTGGGTGCCGCCGGGTGCGCCGGTGAAGGTCCTCGACCACGACTTCCCCTCCCACGCTACCGGTACGGCGATCCCGTACGGCATCTACGACCTGGGGCGCAATACCGGCTTCGTCGTGGTGGGCACCGACCACGACACCGCCGCGTTCGCGGTCGCGGCCCTGCGCCGCTGGTGGAGGGAGGAAGGCCAAACGGCCTACCCCGACGCACACAGACTCCTGATCACCGCGGACGGCGGGGGCTCGAACAGCTCCCGCGCCCGCGCCTGGAAGGCCAACCTCGCCGCCCTGGCCACCGAGACGGGTCTGGAGATCAGCGTGTGCCACCTGCCCCCAGGCACATCGAAATGGAACAAGGTCGAACATCGCCTGTTCTCCTTCATCTCCATGAACTGGCGCGCCCGCCCGCTGACCAGCTACGAAGTCGCTCTCAACCTGATCGCCTCCACCACGACCACGACCGGCCTGCGTGTCAGCGCCCGCCTGGACGAGGGCGCCTATCCCACCGGTATCGAGATTGACGCCCAGCACCTTGCGGCGCTGCGTATCGACCCCGACGACTTCCACGGCGAGTGGAACTACACCATTCCGCCGCAGCCCGGCGCCCCGGCCGTGCCGCTGCAGCCGCAAGGGCGCCGAGCCCATCCCCGCCAGGCCCACACCTTCGACGCGGCGCTGGCCACCCACCCGGTGCTGACCGGTCTCACCCGGCAAGCCCTCGACCAACTCGTCAGCAGAGTTCGTGAGTTGATCGACCAACTCGCACCGGGCCAGCGACCCCGCCACCGCAAACTCGCGGTCGAAAACATCATCTGGGCCTCCGTCCTGGACCAGCGCGGGCTGCCCGCCTCGCTGATCGCCCACCTCTTCCGCGTCGGCGAGAACCAGATGCGCACCCTCCTCCAGCAGACCCGCCCCCTGCTACAGCGACACGGCCACCACAGCGACCCGCTCCCGGTCCGTCTTATCGACCCCAGCGAACTCGCCCGCTACGTCATACACGCAACGACAACAGACGATTGACCCGACACGCACCAGTAATTTCTCGACAGCCCCCAAGGCCCCGGGGAGAGTCGCGTTCGCCCGATTTGATCACGGGATGCCGTGGAGGGTGAGGATGGCTTCGGGGCGGGTGTGAGCGCGGCGGCCACTGGCGATGTTGGCCCAGCCGGCCGGGTGGAGGGCGGCGCGGGCCAGGTCGCGGAAGACACTCACGACGACGGGGGTGCGGTGGCGGCGGGCCTGGCTCAGGTCCTCGCCGAAGACGACGTCTTTGGACCAGTGGACGGTGGATTCGATCATCCAGTGCCCGCGGGCCCAGGCGGCAATCTCGGCGGCGTCGGCCTGGTGGGCGGCGAGGTCGGTGACCGCGTAGACGGTCTCGGTGCTCCATTTTTTCGTGCCGAGTCGGCGACGCTTACGGTGGATGATTTCGTTGGTTTTCGCGCCGATCTCACGCAGGGCCGCGGTCAGCGCGTCGTCGTGGCGCACCGCGCTGAGCACGAACACCTTCGATCCGTCGGCGCGTACTGCACCGCGCAGGCATTTACCGTCGACGGCGATCGCACGTCTGCGGATGGTCTGATGGCCTGGACGGACGCGTCGGGCGGTGCGGTGGGCGCGGCGCTGTTCACGCTCGCGGGTGCCGTCCGGGTTCACCGGCGCAAGGGGTGCGGTGGCGAGAGCGGTCAGGTGGGCGAAGCCGGCCGCGGTCAGCGCCGCGGGATCGACCCTGGCAAACGCGTCACGCAGGGTGCGTTCACCCGGAGCGCGGTAGCGCCCGGCGAAGGGATCGTACGAGCAGCCGAGCCGGGCCAGAACCTCCTGCTCACACCGCCGTGCCCATTCCGCGATGGAGACAAGGGAGTTGTGCCCGGCACAGGTCATCGCGCAGACGCCGACGGCGAGCAAGGTGGTCAGCTGGAAACGTCGCCCCCGACGGGCGCGTGGGTCGGGCACGCGGGCCAGGGCATCCAGGAGCCCGGGCGGCACGACCGCCGCCGGGTCGACGGGCGAGGGCGTCGTGACGGGCGCAGCAGCGGTGAGAGAAGACGAGGCAGCCGGCACGGCAACCTTGCAGATCGTGAAGCGTAGAGAACTCCATGATCTACAAGCGTCGTGCCCGCTCTGCGTCCGGAGCCCGCCACATGATCAAATCGGGCGAACGCGACTCTCCCCGGGGCCTTGGTGGAATGGCCCATCCAATGCGCGGGATGGACCATTCTGTAACGCAATTACGAGGCCGAATCTTCTGAGTGGCGCCTGCCGGGGACTCTCATTTATTTGAAAAGTCGGCCTACAACATCGGCCCGTGCGACGGCCTGTACTCGCGCGATGTGCAGAAGTCTTTGGTGATCGCTCTCCAGTACGAGATGGGCATCGCCGCTCCGAACGGAAACTTTGGCCCCGGCACCCAAGCCGCCTTGAAGAACCACACGCTCGCCGAGGGCGCGACAGGCATCATGGTGAGCCTGTTCACCGCCGCGTGCGTGTTCAACGAGCCGGTGCCCGTCGGCACGGACGGGGTACGTACCGCCTTCACCTCCACCTTCAGTTCGAACATCACCGAATATGTGAGGCTGTTCCAGGAATTCTCGTATCTCCCTCAACGAGCCGGCAGGGCCGACTACGACACCTGGTGCCAGCTGCTCGTGTCCATGGGCAACCCCGACCGTGATGTGACCGGCGCCGATACCCGGTTCGTCATCAACGCCGACCGTGCCAAGTGGCTCAAGAACAGCGGCTGCGAGATCGTCGGCCGGTACCTGTACAGCCCGGACCCCAACTTTGAGAAGGAGATCCGGCCCGGCGAGCTCGAGACCATTCTCGCCGCTGGCCTGAAATTCTTCCCGATCATGCAGGTTCATGGTCGGGACGTGACCGAGTACAACTACACCACCGGCTTCCAGCACGCTCTGATAGCGCATGAGCAGGCGACCAAGTTCAATATCCCGCGTGGGTCGGTCATCTACTTCGCGGTGGACTTCGATGCCACTCAGGACGAGATGGACCCCTTCATCGTGAAGTACTTCAACGGCGTGGTAGTCGGCTTGGCGGACCGGGGCAAGAAGTACATCCACGGCGTGTACGGGTCGCGGAATGTGTGCATCAACGCCACCCAGAAGACCTACGCCCGGTATTCGTTCGTCTCCGGTATGTCCTGGGGCTTCTCCGGGAACCTCGGTTTCCCCCTGCCTGCGAACTGGTCGTTCAACCAGATCAAGGAGATCAGCGGCATCGAGACCGGCGGAGAGGGAGGGAAGATCGACCTGGACCACGACGTGTGGCGCCCGTATAGCGATCCCGGTGTGAGGTCCTTGGCTGCCGCTCCGTCGCCTGCGGCGGACTTCATGACCTACATTGACCAGCTGTATGCCACCGCACAGGACTACAAGGCATCCAACTCCACCAGCCGCAGCGCATCCCAACTGGTGATGGAGTTCGTCCGCCACGAAGAGTACGGCGGTTTGAACTGGGGTATTCTGATCGGCAATTACGACAGGGACTGGGTCACCTACGCCAAGAGTAAGGGCCACACGGTAAAGAAGGGTTTCACCGACCCCAACTCGGGCTACGAAATCGGCCCCGATCACTTGCTGGCCACCGCTAACGGCCACCTACTCTTTACCCAACCCACGAATCCCAAGTCGGTGAACAGTGGGGACATCGCCGGGTGGGGCGGCGACTTCATGACCTTCTACGCCAACTGGCGCAACGACGAGCAGCAGTACGCTTCCGGCAAGGCGTACTGCGACGCGAAGCTCGCCAAGCCGGGTGTTTCCTCTTCCTTCTCCTTCCAGGACCTGATTGAAGACGCCGACGGCTATCTGATTGCCCGCGCCTGCAACGCCGGGACTCCGATCAACCAGATCGTGCGGGAGCACTACGGCAACGGCGGTGGGCACCTCACCCGGTTCACGCAGTATTTCAGCAAGCGGTTCTCCACCGCGGCAGACTGCAGGGACCAGGCGTTCAACGATCTGACGATGGAGAACGAAACGTTCAATCTGGCGCGCTCCGCGCTGATCCTGGCGAAGGGGGCGCAGTCTCCGACAGTGCTGGCGAACTTGCCCGGCGGGTTCGACAAGCTGCAGAATTTCTGCCAGGGGTTCGTCGACGCGATCGTCGCAAGGGTCGGTGCCGAGTCCTGATGTTCAACCTCATCTTCGCAGCTCTCGTCCTGGCCGTCCTGGCAGGGCTGCTGATGCTGCGTCGCGGCGCCAAACAGCATCCACGATGGCACAAGCGGCCTCTCGTGCTCATCGGTGCCGCCCTGATCGCCGGCGGCTTCACGGTCGTGGTGTGGGGCTTCGGCGTCTTCTCAGGAGGCCTGGACGTCAGGGAAACCTGCGAGCTCACCCACCACACCACCTACGACCAGGCATGGCGCGACCGCACGGGAGCGGACGGCACGTCCTACTTCCCGTTGGCCAACGCATGCAACGAGCAGGTCAGTCTCGTACCCGCGTGGGTGAACCCCACGATCGTCGTTCTCGCTGTCTTCACCGTCAGCGCTCTTGCCCTTGCTCTGTTCCGGATCGCCTATGCGATTTTCCATAGAAAGGAGCTGGTCTCCTCATGAGCGGTACAACCAGCCGTAGACGTTTGCTCGGAGCAGGCACGGCTACCGCTGCCGGCCTCGCACTCGCCACCACCGGGAGCCCCGCGCAGGCGTCGACCCGGCCGAAGCCACGGCCGAGGGCCGAGCAGGTGAAGCTACCGGCAGGCAAGGAATGGATCGGACGGAAGTCCGCGAATGGCTGGGCCGTTCTGGACGAGGCCACCAAGTACCGGGTGCAGGGCGCACCGAAGCTCACCGTGAGGCTCGCGAAGGGCCCGGCTGCGACCGCGCTGCTGTACGTAGTGCGCCGCTATGCCTACGAGATCGACACGCTCCGGCCCGAGGAGTTGGCAGGGCACACCACGGACCGCACGGTGGGGGTGGATTTCGAATCGAATTACCTGTCGGGGACGGCTGTGGCGATTCAGCCCATGCTCTACCCGTTGGGCGGTACGGCCGCCAACGGCATGAGTGAGCTCGCGGTGACAGTGGTGGAGGACATTCTCGCCGACGTGGGCGAAGTCGTGGCGTGGGGCGGCGAGCTGGACCCGCTCAAGCAGTCCCACTTCCACATCGCCACCCCTCCGGGCGACCGGCGCCTTGAAGCACTGGCTGACCGCATCGGTGATTGGAACACCCGCCCAGGAAAGGGCGCGGGCGGCATCGACGCCTTCAACCGCTCCCGGATCTCTCGTTCTCGAGCGGCGAAGAACACACGTTGAAAACTGCCAGTGCTGTGACCGAATAGGTTCGACGGGTCCGTGGTCGTAGCGGTCGGATCTGGGGTGATGCCAAGGCCCCGGGGAGAGTCGCGTTCGCCCGATTTGATCATGTGGCGGGCTCCGGACGCAGAGCGGGCACGACGCTTGTAGATCATGGAGTTCTCTACGCTTCACGATCTGCAAGGTTGCCGTGCCCGCTGCCTCGTCTTCTCTCTCCGCTGCTGCGCCCGTCACGACGCCCTCGCCCGTCGACCCGGCGGCGGTCGTGCCGCCCGGGCTCCTGGATGCCCTGGCCCGCGTGCCCGACCCACGCGCCCGTCGGGGGCGACGTTTCCAGCTGACCACCTTGCTCGCCGTCGGCGTCTGCGCGATGACCTGTGCCGGGCACAACTCCCTTGTCTCCATCGCGGAATGGGCACGGCGGTGTGAGCAGGAGGTTCTGGCCCGGCTCGGCTGCCCGTACGATCCCTTCGCCGGGCGCTACCGCGCTCCGGGTGAACGCACCCTGCGTGACGCGTTTGCCAGGGTCGATCCCGCGGCGCTGACCGCGGCCGGCTTCGCCCACCTGACCGCTCTCGCCACCGCACCCCTTGCGCCGGTGAACCCGGACGGCACCCGCGAGCGTGAACAGCGCCGCGCCCACCGCACCGCCCGACGCGTCCGTCCAGGCCATCAGACCATCCGCAGACGTGCGATCGCCGTCGACGGTAAATGCCTGCGCGGTGCAGTACGCGCCGACGGATCGAAGGTGTTCGTGCTCAGCGCGGTGCGCCACGACGACGCGCTGACCGCGGCCCTGCGTGAGATCGGCGCGAAAACCAACGAAATCATCCACCGTAAGCGTCGCCGACTCGGCACGAAAAAATGGAGCACCGAGACCGTCTACGCGGTCACCGACCTCGCCGCCCACCAGGCCGACGCCGCCGAGATTGCCGCCTGGGCCCGCGGGCACTGGATGATCGAATCCACCGTCCACTGGTCCAAAGACGTCGTCTTCGGCGAGGACCTGAGCCAGGCCCGCCGCCACCGCACCCCCGTCGTCGTGAGTGTCTTCCGCGACCTGGCCCGCGCCGCCCTCCACCCGGCCGGCTGGGCCAACATCGCCAGTGGCCGCCGCGCTCACACCCGCCCCGAAGCCATCCTCACCCTCCACGGCATCCCGTGATCAAATCGGGTGAACGCGACTCTCCCCGGGGCCTTGGGCGCCTCCCCAACCCGCACCCGAACCCGAATCCGACAAGGGACGTCACTGCTGCTCGATGAGATCACCCGCGGATGACGACGCGAGACGTTCGCCGGCGCGCGGGTATTTTCGGGTACCCGCACAGTATTAGGGTGTAAACCCATGATCGTATGGCTCAACGGAACCCACGGCGCAGGCAAGACGACGACCAGTGCACTCGTGCAGCAACTGATCCCGCATTCACGGGTGTTCGACGCCGAGAAGGTCGGCGAGACGCTCATGGACATCACGCCGGGGCTGCCCTGGACCGGCAACTTTCAGCACTGGCCGCCGTGGCGGCCGCTCGTGGTCGAGACCGCCCGCCGTGTACTCGACTACGCCGGCGGCACATTGGTGATGCCCATGACTGTCCTGGTCGAGCAGTACTGGCGCGAAATCAGCACGGGCCTCGACCAATACGACATTCCTGTAAGGCACTTCGTTCTCCACGCCGACCAGGAAACCCTCCGCGGGCGCATCGAGGGGGACGCTGCTCTCGGCCCCTCCACGTTCCGTCTCGAATACCTTGAGCCCTACGCCGAGGCGGCCCGCACGTGGCTGCACAGCGAGGCCGAGGTCGTCGACACCACGCACCTCACGCCCGCCCAGGCCGCCCTGCAGATCGCGGAAGCCGTCAAGAGCTGAGGCCTGCCCGTACGCCACCGGGGCCAGTACCCAGGGACAGGCGCTGAGTCCGTCTTCTGACCTGTGGCCTTGGGATCCTCTGCGGGGAGGCCGGGTGCATGGCGCCAAGGGCCGGCCGACGCGTCGGCGCGGCCAGTCGCGTCGCAGCCGGTCGGGTCGCAGCGGCCCGGGGTCGGTTGTCCGGACGCGGAGGACACCGCGGCTGTTGGGGAGCGGTCCGCGCTTGACGGGCGTCACGCGGCCTCCCGCCGTTCAGCGGACCGGCGGGGCCGCTCATGGGGGAGGCACGATCGGGCGGGGCAGGGGGCAGGGCAGAGGGGGCGGACCGGTGGCCGGGGCGTTGTCAGTGGGGCGGTCCACACTTGAGGCATGTGCCGCAGCATCAAGACCCTTCGCCCACCCGTTCTCCCCGAAGAGGCCACCGAGGAGGACATCCGCGCCGCCGCCCTGCAGTTCGTGCGCAAGGTGTCCGGCTTCCGCGCCCCGGCCGCGCACAACAGGGAAGTCTTCGACCGTGCCGTCGACGAGATCGCCGCGTCGACCGCCAGGCTGCTGGACGGTCTGGAAGTGCGGGGAGGCGTCAGGACGCCGTAGGGGCCGGGGCGGCGGCAGCGGCAGCGGCGGCTGCCGCGGCGGGGCGTCGCATCAGCAGTGCGGCGAACGCGCCCGCGACGAACAGGGCGAGGACCGAGATCGCCGTGCCCAGCCAGCTCGCGCCGAGCCACTGGGCACCGAAGTAGCCGAGCCCCACGCTGTAACCGGCCCAGGCCACGCCCGCCACCGCGGACCACGGCAGGAATTCCTTCACCTTGCGGTGCGAGGCGCCGGCGCCCAGCGACACGACCGAGCGGCCCGCCGGGGCGAAGCGGGCGATGACGACGAGTACACCACCGCCGCGGCTCAGCGCCGCCCCGAGACGTTCCTGCGCGGAGGTGAGGCGGCGGGAGCGGGCGATGGCCCGGTCCAGGCGTGGGCCGCCGCGCCAGGCCAGCCGGTACGCGACGAGGTCGCCGAGCACCGAGGCGCTGGCCGCGCAGAGGATCAGCGCCAGGAGCGAGGGGACCTCGGTGACGTGACGGGCGGCGCCCGCGGCGTCGGCGGCCACCGTGGTGGTGCCCGCGGCGGCGGCCGTGGCGGCCGTGATCACGAGGACACCGCTGGGCAGCACGGGGAGGAAGACATCCAGAAGCACCGAGAGGGCGACCACAGCGTAAATCCATGGGCTGCCGGTCAGCGCACCCACACTCTCAAGCACCTTCTACTCCCCGATTCGTGACAACGCCGCGACGTCGCAGGGGAGCGGCAGGAGCGGCAGGGCCAGCTGTACAGCGTACGCCTGCCGTTCACCTGTAGATCCATATATATGCGTGATGTTGGGCACCTCATGTGTATGTCACATGAGCCTCGCGCGTAACTCGTTTGCGCCTCGCCGTGTCACCGGTGCGCCTCGCCGTGTGACCGGTGTGCGCCGCGCCCGCGCCTCGGGTACGCGGGGAGCGGCGTCCCCCGCGTACCCGAGGCGGCGCGGCGGGCCCGTTCGGCGCGGGCCCGGCGGTCCGTACGGTCAGACGGCGACCGGGGAGGCCGCCTCGGGCGTGCGGTCCTCGGCGTTCCGTGCGGTGGAGCGGGACGTGAACAGCCGGTCCAGGGCCAGGGCTCCGGGGCCGGTGAAGACGATCAGCAGGAACACCCAGCAGTAGATGGCCGAGGGCTCGCCGCCGTTCTGCAACGGGAAGAGCGCACCGGGCTGGTGGACCTTGAAGTACGCGTACGCCATGGAGCCGGAGGAGATCAGGGCGGCGATGCGGGTGCCGAGGCCCAGCATCACGAGGATGCCGCCCACGAGCTGGATGACCGCCGCGTACCAGCCGGGCCAGGTGCCGGCGGGTATCGACCCGCCGCCCATGGCGCCGCCCAGGATGCCGAAGAGCGAGGCGGCACCGTGACAGGCGAAGAGCAGGCCTACGACGATTCGGAAGAGCGCGAGGGCATAGGGCCGGGCCCGATTCAGGCGTGTGTACATGGGGGGAGGGCTCCTTCGGTCTGGTGGGGACGTGAACCGACTGAGCGCTACAGGTTAGGGAGGCCTCACCAATACTTGCAAGTTCAACGTTTAGTTGACCGGCTGAAAGAAGACGGTCCGCCGTTGGTCAGTGAGCGATCGAAAACCGTCTCAAGCTGGGCCCCTGTCCTCCGAGAGTTGGCCTGAACCAATGACAGCGCAGCTTTCCGGCCATGCAGGGTGAGTGTCATCAGCTGATTGCCGAACCACGGACCGCCCGCCTTGTGCCACTGGACCGGGGGTGTACCAATGCGCCCGTGCCGTGCCAGCAGCCGTCCGAGCCGCCGCCCCGCCCGGCTCCAGCCGAAACGGAAGCCGGCCTTGAGCGGGCCGGGGATCGAGTTGTGCACGGGAGAGCAGGTCAGTTGCAGGACGAGGGCATCCGGCGCACCACCGGGGGTCGCGGCGGGCCAGGTGGGTTCCGCGATGTACGCATGGTGCACATCGCCCGACAGCACGCATATCGTCGCCGGCGCGTCCGGGCCGCTGCCCACCTCCCGGATCAGCTCCGTCAGTTGCCCGAACGAATCGGGGAAGGCGGCCCAATGTTCCAGGTCGGAGCGCTGTCGGAGGTGCTCCCCGATGCGCGCCCAGCGGCCGTCGGGCCCGCCCCGCTCGCCCCGGCACAGCGCGGCGCTCCACTGTTCCGCGTCGTGTACCAATGGCGGCAGCAGCCACGGCAGCGAGGTGCCGATCAGGAGATGGTCGCAGGAACCGGGCCGGGAGAGCGCCTCTTCGCGCAGCCACCGCGCCTCCTGCGGGTGGAGCATCGCCCGCTGCCGCTCGTCGAGCACCCGGGCCGCGCGGCTGTCCACCATGAGCAGCCGTACTCGGCCGAAAACGCGTCGGTAGCTCCAGCGGGTTCCGGTGGGGTCCGCGTCGGCCCCGGCCGCGAACCGGCGCAGCAGTTCGGTGCCGTCGGGGGTGGCGCGCACCGCCGCGTAGAGCGGGTCCGCCGCCAGTTCGGCGGGGGAGAGGTTGCCCAGGTGCTGATAGACCCAGTACGACATCAGCCCGCTGACGATCCGCTCGTGCCACCAGGACGTGGAGCGGACCTCGGCGAGCCAGGCGGCGCTGGTGTTCCAGTCGTCGATGACATCGTGATCGTCGAAGATCATGCAACTGGGAACCGTCGAGAGCAGCCAGCGCACCTCGGGGTCGCGCCACGACTCGTCGTACAGGCAGGTGTATTCGTCGTAGTCCGCGACCTCCGCCCCCGGCGGCTCGTCCAGATCGCGCCGGGCCGCGAGCCTGCGCCGGGTCGCCGGCGAGGTCTCGTCCGCGTACACCTGGTCACCCAGGAGCAGCAGAACGTCGGGGCGTTCGGCGTCGGGGTCGGCGGCGAGCCGGGCGGCGAGGGTGTCCAGGGCGTCCGGTCCGACGGGGTCGGACCGGCCCGGCAGGTGTCCGCCGGCGGGCGGAGCCGCCCAGCGGCAGGAGCCGAACGCGATCCTGACCGGACCCGGCCCGCCGTCCACGCCGGCCTTCCCCGCGCAGCCGTCCGCGCCGCCGCCGTGGTCGGCGGACAGGGCCGGGGTGGTGATGGTGCTCGCGGGGAAGCGGTGGTTCTCGGGCGGCCACACCGGGTGGTCGTCGAGCAGTACCTCGTAAGCCGTGGTGGAGCCGGGAGTCAGGCCGGTCACCACCACCAGGGCGTAGTGGTGCCCGGCGACCGCGAAGGTCCGGGACGAGCCCGAGGCCCCGTCCGCGCACCGGACCACGGCCGTGCACGGCCGGTCGGCCTCGACCCAGATCGTCGCGGTGGAGGCGGTCTCCCAGTCGACGTACCGCAGCAGTGGTCCCAGGCGCAGCCCGGCCATGTGGTGCTCCTCGCGTCGTTCCGTACGGACGGCTCCGCACGGGCTGTTCGTACGGACGGTTCCGTACGGGTTGTTCGTACGGCGGGTTCGTACGGTACGGAACGACGGGGGAGTGTGGGGCGGTTCCCGGGACTGTTCAGGGCGGCGGCCGGCGGGCCGGCCGCCGTTCAGTGATCGTTCAGCAGCCGTTGAGCACGGACTGCAGTGCGCTCTTCTCGGCCGCGTCGACGGTCAGGTTGTAGTAGTGCTTCACGTGCACCCAGGCGCGTACGTACGTGCACCGGTAGGCGGTGCGCGAGGGGAGCCACTTCGCCGGGTCCTTGTCGCCCTTGGACTGGTTGACGTTGTCGGTGACCGCGATGAGCTGGGGGCGGGTCAAGTCGTTGGCGTACGCCTGTCGTTGGGCGGTGGTCCAGCTGGCTGCACCGGAGCGCCAGGCCTCGGCCAGCGGGACCATGTGGTCGATGTCCAGATCGGATGCGGCGGTCCAGGTTGCTCCGTCGTACTCCGAGTACCAAGTGCCGCTGACGGCGGCGCAGCTGGAGTCCTGCGTGACGTTCGTGCCGTCCCGCTTCAGGACGACCTCGCGGGTGTTGCAGGTGCCCGACTGGGTGATCCAGTGCGGGAACTTGTCCCTGCTGTAACCGGTCGACGAGCCCTCCGCCTGCACGGTCAGCTGGCTCAGATAGGTACGGGCGGTGGACGCGGCCACCGGGGTGGGCATGGCGGCCTGCGCGCTGGGGGCGGTGAGCAGCCCGGTGGTTGCGGCGAGGGCGGCGGATGCGACGAGGACGGCTATGCGACGCGCGTAGATACCTGACATGCGAACTCCCTTGATGCGGGGGGACCTTGGCCGGTTCGTCCGAAACGGCCCGGTCATCGTGGCGGCGCAAGGTTTCCGTGGGGTGGGCGCCAGGTAACAGAGTGGCGACATGGGCACGTCACATCAAGGGGTCTGACAAAGAGGGTCGAGGTGCGGGGGCGTACGGAAGTGCGTGCGCGGGCGTACGGGCCTGATGAGACGGCAGTTCCGTGTTGGGGGACGGGGGCCGGAAATCCGGTCGCGCGCGACGCCGGAGGTTCCGGTTTCACGGCGGAGGGCCGGTTGCGGGCGGTCCTAGAGTGGCCGTGTGCTGCTACCGGTCAACATCACGCTCGGGGTCGTACTCGCCCTGCTGCTCGCGGTGGCCGCGGGCATCGCCGCGTTCGCCTCGCTCGGCCGGTCGCGCCACATCGTCCTCGCCGGGCTGCGGGCGGCGGTCCAGCTCGCCGCGGTCTCCTCGCTCATCGGCTGGGTGGTCCACGCATTCGCGCCGACGTTCGCGTTCATCGCTTTGATGTTCGGCGTCGCGGTGTGGACAGCGGGCCGTCGGGTCACCGATAACCGCAGCCGGTGGTGGGTGGCCGTGCCGATCGGGGCGGGGGTCGTGCCGGTGGTCGCGGTGCTGTTGCTCACCGGGCTGGTGCCGGTCCGGGGCATCGCGCTGATCCCGGTGACGGGCATCCTCATCGGGGGCGCCCTGACCGCGACCGTGCTCGGCGGGCGGCGGGCGCTCGACGAGCTGGCGACCCGGCACGGGGAGGTGGAGGCGGCGATGGCGCTCGGCCTGCCGGACCGCGAGGCGCGGCTGGAGATCGCGCGGCCCGCGGCTTCGGACGCGCTGCTGCCGGGGCTCGACCAGACCCGGACGGTGGGTCTCGTCACGCTGCCCGGGGCCTTCGTCGGCATGCTGCTGGGCGGCGCCTCACCGGTGCAGGCGGGCGCCGTGCAACTGTTCGTACTGGTGGCGCTGATGGCCGTCCAGGCGGCAGCCGTCGCGACCGTGCTGGAGCTGGTGGCGCGGGGGCGGCTTCACCGCAGTGGGGGAGGGGCCTTCGCTACCGGGCGCTGATGTGCAGCAGGACCGAGCCGTCGGCCGCCGCCTCCACCCGGATCTGCGTCAGGTCCTCGACGTGCGCGTCCGGAGAGAGCGCCGCCGCGCGCGGGCCCACGCCCACGACGCGCATACCGGCCGCCCGGCCCGCCGCGATGCCCGCCTCGGAGTCCTCGAAGACGATGCAGTCCGCCGGATCGAAGCCAACGGCGGCCGCGCCCTTGAGGAAGCCCTCCGGGTCCGGCTTGCTGGCGCCCACGCTCTCGGCGGTGATCCGGAGGTCCGGCATCCGCAGCGCGGCCGCGGCCATCCGGGCCTCCGCCAGTGGCCGGTCGGCCGAGGTGACCAGGGCGTGCGGGAGTGCGGCGATCGCGTCCATGAAGGCGCCGGCACCGCCGATCGGGACGACGCCGTCGGTGTCGGCGGTCTCCTCGGCGAGCATCACCCGGTTGTCCGCGTAGTTCTCCTCCACCGGGCGGTCCGGGAGGAGCACCGCCATCGTGGCGTACCCCTGCCGGCCGTGAACCACCTTGAGCACGGCCTCCGGGGCCAGACCGTTCCGCAGCGCCCAGCGCCGCCAGCAGCGCTCCACGACGGCGTCGGAATTCACCAGGGTCCCGTCCATGTCGAGCAGGAGGGCGTTGGCGGTGAGAACAGTGGCCGGCATGGGCGGGCTCCAGAGCGGGGGATAGCGAACTGCGCGGGAGGGCGGACGACGCGCGAGGGCGTGCTGCCGCGCGGCAGGGCGGGCAAGGCGGGCGACACGGAAAAGAGAACAAGCGGCCCCCGCCCGCCGGTCAGGGAGTGCGGTTGGGGGCCACTTTGTTCCATCACGATACAAAAACATGTCCGGGAAAGCGAATTCCCCCTCCGGCCGGAGCCCGGTGCGGGTCAGTGGCGCCCCTGGCCCGTGGTGACCGCCTCCAGCGCACGCCGGGTGTTCGGCCCGTAGACCCCCTCCGGGTCGCCCTGGATGTACATCGACGACTGGAAGCCGCGAACGGCCCGCTCGACCCGGTCCGTGAAGTCGGCGTCGGCGGGGCCGCGGAACAGCCAGACCTCCTGGAGCCTGCGTTGCAGCTCGGCCACCTCCGGGCCGTGGTCGCCGCGGCTCAGTGTCAAGGCCTCCTGCGGCTCGGCGGGAGGGGCCACCGGCTCCGGACCCTCGGCGTCCTCCGTGGCCGGCGGGGAGGACTCGGCGGCCGGCTCCGACGGGGCGGCGGGCGCGGAACGGGACGCCGAGGCGCTCGCCGACGGCGACGCGGACGCCGAAGCCGATGCGGTCGTGGATCCGGACGGCGACGCCGTGGCCGACCGGGACGGCGATGCGGAGGCGGACGCCGTCGTGGAGGCCGACGGGGTGGCGCTCTCCTCGGGGAGGCTGGCCACGGTGGAGGGCAGGACCGGATCCAGGTCCGCGTCCCCGTTGCCGTTCCCGTTGAACAGCCCGCCGACGAAGGCCGCCGTGCCCACCACCGCGACGACGGCCGCCCCCACGGCCAACGCCGCGAAGGGCCTGCGGTGCCGCGGTTGCACGGGGTCCGGGCGGGCGGTGAGGACCGCGGCGCCCGGGTGGCCGACCGGATGGGCCGAAGCTGCCCGAGCCGCCGGATCTGCCGGATGGACGGCGTCCGGCAGCGGGCCCGGCAGTGGACCGGGGAGCGGACCGGGGAGCGGGTCGGGGAGTGGGCCCGGACCGGCCGGGTCCAGGAACAGGGGCATCGTGGTGGCCGCGTCCCCCGTATGGCCGTCCGGCGCGTGCCCCGTCGCCCCGTCCCGTCCGGCCCCCGGCTCCTCGCCGCCCAGCGTCACGTACGGCCGGATGCGCAACGGGTCGAAGTCCTCCGCGGCCGCGAACTCGGCCGACCGCCCGGCGTGGTGCTCCTCGACGACGCGGTGCTGCTCGGCGGCCCGCTGTTCCTGCGCGATGCGGTGCTGCTCGGCGGCCTGCTGCTGTC
Source organism: Streptomyces brevispora (assembly GCF_007829885.1). Lineage (NCBI taxonomy): Bacteria > Bacillati > Actinomycetota > Actinomycetes > Kitasatosporales > Streptomycetaceae > Streptomyces > Streptomyces brevispora. Next base: position 1,310,087 of record NZ_VIWW01000001.1, on the reverse strand, counting down.
CGGTGACGTGGTGCTGCTCGGTGGCCTGCTGCCCCTGTGTGACGTGGTGCTGCTCGGTGGCCTGATGCTGTCCGGCACCGCGGTGAGCCGCGCGTTGTGCGCAGTCGCAGCCCGGGCCGGTGCCAGGTCTGCCGTCCGTACCGCACTCCGGGCACATATGTCCGGTCATTGTGGGTCCCCTCCCCTTGAGCTGCCTGCGATTATGCAGCCCGCCGCCAGGAAGCCCAATCAGGTGCCCTTTCGGCAGGCCATAACGGTGCGGAACGGACAGGATGGGTGTCTAGCGGATCCGAGGAGATGTTTCATGGCCCAGCAGTTGAGCCCCCCGGCCCCGGCACCCGGCGACAACCGCTCCACCCGGTCGGTCCTGGTGGCGATCGGCGCGCTGCTGCTCGGCATGCTGCTCGCCGCACTCGACCAGACCATCGTCTCCACCGCTCTGCCGACCATCGTCAGTGACCTCGGCGGTCTGGAGCATCTGTCGTGGGTGGTCACGGCCTATCTGCTGGCATCGACCGCCGCGACCCCGCTCTGGGGCAAGCTCGGCGACCAGTACGGGCGCAAGCGGCTCTTCCAGATCGCCATCGTCATCTTCCTGATCGGCTCCGCGCTCTGCGGCATCGCCCAGAACATGCCGCAGCTGATCGGCTTCCGCGCCCTCCAGGGGCTCGGCGGCGGCGGTCTGATCGTGCTGTCGATGGCGATCGTCGGCGATATCGTCCCGCCGCGCGAACGCGGCAAGTACCAGGGTCTGTTCGGAGCGGTGTTCGGCGCGACGAGCGTGCTCGGACCGCTCCTCGGCGGCTTCTTCACCGAACAGCTCAGCTGGCGCTGGGTCTTCTACATCAACCTCCCCATCGGGGTCGTCGCCCTCGCCGTGATCGCCGCGGTGCTGCACATCCCGGTCCGCCGGACGAAGCACACCATCGACTACCTCGGCACCTTCCTCATCGCCGCGGTCGCCACCTGTCTGGTCCTGGTCGCCTCGCTCGGCGGCACCACCTGGGCCTGGGGCTCGACGCAGATCATCGGCCTCGCCGTGCTCAGCGTGCTGCTGCTGATCGCGTTCGTGTACGTGGAGCGGCGCGCCGCCGAACCCGTACTGCCGCTGAAGCTGTTCCGGATCAGGACCTTCAGCCTCGTCGCGGTGATCAGTTTCGTCATCGGCTTCGCGATGTTCGGCGCGATGACCTATCTGCCGACCTTCCTCCAGGTCGTGCACGACATCACGCCGACGATGTCCGGCGTCCACATGCTCCCGATGGTGCTCGGCCTGCTCATCACCTCGACCGGGGCCGGTCAGATCGTCAGCCGCACGGGCCGCTGGAAGGTCTTCCCGATCGTCGGCACCGGAGTCACCGCGGCCGGCCTGCTGCTTCTGCACCGGCTCACGGAGAACAGCAGCACCCTGGAGATGAGCGTCTACTTCTTCGTCTTCGGTGCGGGACTCGGTCTGGTGATGCAGGTCCTCGTCCTGATCGTGCAGAACGCCGTGACCTACCAGGACCTCGGCGTCGCCACCTCGGGGGCGACCTTCTTCCGTTCCATCGGCGCCTCGTTCGGTGTCGCGATCTTCGGCACCATCTTCACCAACCGGCTCATCGACAAGCTCGGTTCGGCGCTCGCCGGCCAGACGCTGCCGCCCGGGGTCAGTGTGAACGGACTGTCCTCCGACCCGCGCGCCATCCATCAGCTGCCGCCCGCACTCCGCCAGTCCGTGCTCAGCGCGTACTCCGCGTCGATCACCGACGTGTTCCTGTACGCGGCCCCCGTCGTCCTGATCGCCTTCGCCTTCGCCTGGCTGCTCAAGGAGGACAAGCTGCGCGGTTCGGTGACCGCCCCCGAGACCAGCGAGACCCTGGCGTCGAACCCGGTCGAGCGGTCCTCGTACGACGAATGCGCCCGCGCCCTCTCGGTCCTCGCCACCCGGGAGGGGCGCCGCGAGGTCTACGTGAAGATCACCGAGAAGGCCGGGCTGGACCTGCTGCCCGCCGCGAGCTGGATGCTGCTGCGCATAAAACGGCACGGCACCGTCGAGCCCGCCCAGCTCGCCGAGGTCGCCCCGGTGCCGCTGCGGGTGATCAGCGAGGCCGCCCGGCAGCTGGAGGAACGCGGGCTGGCCCATCGGGTGGGGGTGCAGCTGACGCTCACCGAACCGGGCGCCGAGGCCGTGGTGAAGCTCTCGCACGCCCGGGAGGAGTCGCTGGCCGAGCTGCTGGGCGACTGGTGGGGCCCGGACCGTCCGACCGATCTGGTCGCCCTGGTGTCGGAGCTGACGGCCGAGACGGGCGGGTCCAGCAAGGAACGGCCGCACAGCCCCGAGCCGAAGCGCGACCACCACGCACCCTGAGCATGCACCCCTGAGCGCGCACCCCGAACACGTCCACCCCCGAACGCGCCCTCTGACGCCGGGGACCGATCACGCGGTGGTGCGGAGCTCCTTGGCGAACCAGTGCTCCGCGTACTGGTTGCGGCGGTGGAACGCCGGGACCTCCCGGTAGCCGTGCTTCGCGTACAGCCCGCGCGCCTCGACCAGGTCGTTACGGGTGTCGAGCCGGATCCGGCGTATGCCGAAGGCCCGCGCCCGGCTCTCGATCGCCGCGAGCAGCCGCCCGCCGCCGCCCGTGCCGCGCATCTCCGGGCGGACGAACACCCGGGTCAGCTCCGCGACCTCCGCGTCCATCAGGACCAGCCCGGCACAGGCCGCCGCCCGTCCCTCGAAGCGGCCGACGACGAACTGACCGGTCGGCGGGACGAGCAGCTCGGCACCGTCGTCGGTGAGCCCCTCGTCGATCTCCCCGGCCGTTGCGGGCCGCCCCCAGTAGCGGCTCGCGACCTCGTCGTAGTAGTCCCGGCGCAGCAGGGCGGCATCGGGGGAGTCGAAGCGTTCGGAGGTCATGGTCCACGTCATTGGTTCATTCTGACTTCCGCACGACCGTGCGGGGAAGCCATTTGTGTGCAGGCGGCATCGGTGACGCGGGAGACGGGTTCGGCAACGAGAGCCGGGGCGGTCCAGCGGCTCGGCGAGAGGTGGATACGGGAGCCGGCCGGCCCGGGCGGCGGGAGCTTCGTGTGCTCGCCGGCCGGGCTCTGGCCGGCACTGGCCGTGGTCGCGGCGGGGGCACGCGGGGAGACCGCCGACGAGCTGCGGGCGGTGCTGGGGGTGGCGGAGCGGGAGGTCGCCGACGCGGTGACGGCCGGGGTGCGCGAGCCGGCGGCCACCGACGCGCTGGGGGTGGCGACCCGGGTGTGGACCCGGGTGCCGGTCCACCGGGAGTACCGGGAGGCGCTGGCGGACATCGGGTTCGGGCCGATGGACGCCGCCGGGGTCTACGCCTGGGTACGGGAGGCCACCGGTGGTCTGATCGAGCGGCTGCCGCTGGACATCAGTGACGAGATGCTGCTGGTGCTCGTCAACGTGCTGGCACTGAAGGCGCGCTGGGAGGAGCCGTTCGAGCCCGGGAACACCGAGGACCGGCCGTTCACGGACGCGGCCGGAGAGAGCCGTGCCGTGCCCACCATGTACGGCACGCGTGGGCCGTGGGACGGCTGGACGGTGCGCGGCACCCATGTCGTCGAGCTGCGCTGCCGCACCGAGCGGGGCGGAGCGGCCCCGGCCCGGGTCCGGCTGGTGCTGGGGGAACCGGGTGCGGGAGCGGCGGACGTGCTGCCCGCGGCCTGGGCGCCGCAGGCGGTACGCACCCGGCTGGACGCGGACGTGCTGAGCGTCGCGGTTCCGCGGTTCACCTTGCGTACGAACGTTCAGGCCACCGATCAGCTGCCGGCGCTCGGGGTGCGGGTCGCGACGAGTGCCGCCGCCGACTTCGCGTGGATGTCACCCGAGCGGCTCCGGATCTCCCAGGTGGTGCAGGAGACCGTGGTGAAGGTCGCCGAGGAAGGCGTGCGGGCCGCCGCCGTGACCGTCCTCGCCGCACCGGGGAGCGCGGCGCCCGGCCCACAGCGCTGCCGGCACATCGCCTTCGACCGCCCCTTCGGGATCGTGGTCCTGGACGGCAGCGGCGAGCTCCCGCTCTTCACGGGCTGGCAGGAGGACATCCCGGCGGAGGGCTGAGCCCGTCCACCCGCCCCGGGCGGCCCTGCCCCGCCGGACATCCTTTCGGACAGAAGCAGATGACAGTCAGGTGAAGAAGGATTTGATTGGGTCTACCTCATAGTGCAATGCGATGGTTTCACAGCATGCCCGTATCGAGGGTTGCACAAGACGGTGGGAGGGTCGGCGCAGCGTGGCGAATGCTGAGCACAGTGTGCGCGGAGACGCGACGGCGGGAGCGAGGACCGGGGCGGCCCGGGCCGTCCTCTGGCTGGTCGTGGCCGCGTTGGCCGTACGGCAGATGGCGGTGGTGCTGCGGCAGCCGCCCGGCGAACGGCTCACCGATCTGGAGACCTGGATCGGTGAGAACGGTGTGCTTCATGTGACCGGCTCGCTGTACGACACCGACCGGTTCACCGGCACCCCCTTCGCCGGGCTGGTGCTGAAGCCGCTGGCCCGGACCGCCGAACAGAGCCTCGGGGTCGCCTGGACCTTCGGTTCGCTGCTGCTCGTCGCCGCGCTCGGCGTCATCGCGGCACGTGCCCTGCCGAGCCCGGTCAACCGGCGTACGGCGCTGCTCGCCGCACCCGTCGCGATCACCTTGCTGATGCTCTCGCTGCCGGTCCGCAACGCCCTCTACCTGGGCCAGACCAGCATCCTGCCGGTCCTCCTGGTGCTCGTCGGCTGCTTCGTGGTCCGCGGCGAACGCGCCTCGGGCGTCCTGATCGGCATCGCGGCCGCGCTCCAGCCGACCGTGCTGCTGTTCGCCGCGCTGCTCTGGCTGACCGGGAGGCGCCGGGCGGCGGTGACCGGCGGTGTCGCGTTCGCCGCCTGCACGGCACTGGCCTGGACGGCGATGCCGCACGACTCGTGGACGTACTGGGTGCACCACGTCGCCGGGGCCGGCCTCGGCGACCAGGCGGACAGCCTCGCCAACCAGTCCCTGCACGGGGCGCTGCTCCGGTTCGGGCTGGAGGGCCCGCTGGAGATCGGGCTCTTCCTGGTGCTGGCCGTGGCCGTCTGCTTCGTCGGTCTGCGCCGCGCCGCACGCTATGCGCGTGACGGTCAACTGCTGCTCGCCGTGGCTGTGACCGGTTGCGTCGCCGTCGCCGTTTCGCCGACCGCCTGGCAGTACCAGTTGCTGTGGGTGCTGCTCGCCGTGGTCGGGCGGGTCGGCAGGCGTGCCTCGGACCGGATGGTGTGGCCGGCCGTCGTGGTCCTCGTGATCACGCTGCCCGGCAAGATGCTGCTGCCGAACATCGAGGCGGTGTTCCCTATACGCGACAACGTGCTGCTGATCGCCGCGCTCGGGGCCGCGTGCGTCGCCCCGTTCCTGCCGCGCACCTCGCCGTACTGGCAGCAGCCGGTCCCCGTCGACTTCACGGCCCCGGTCCCGGCCCGCTGGAGCAGGGTGCCGCTGCTGCCGTTCTGGCGGCGGGTCCTCAGCCGGCCCAGCCTGCTGCTGGAACTCCTGCTGATCAGGGTCGTCTACTCCGCGTACGCGCACGTCAGGCTGGCCGCGACGGCCGGCCGTGCCACCGCCGAGGAGCATGGCCGGCAGATCCACGCGGTCGAACAGTGGCTGCACATCGACATGGAGCACTGGGCCAACCACGCGGTCGTCCAGGTGGGCTGGCTGCGGGACTTCCTCGACTACTACTACTCGACGTTCCACTTCATCGTGCCGCTGACGATCCTCGGTGTGCTGTACGCACGCCGCCCCGCGGACTACCGCTGGGTCCGCAGCTCCATCGGCTTCGCCACGCTCCTGGCCCTGGTCGGGTTCTGGCTCTACCCGCTGGCCCCGCCGCGGCTGATGCCGGGGCTCGGCTTCATCGACACGGTGCACGGGGTCCAGGACTTCGCGAAGCCCGACTACGGTTCGCTGACCTCGATGACCAACCAGTACGCGGCGATGCCCTCGCTGCACTTCGGCTGGTCGCTGTGGTGCGGTGTGGTGATCGTGATGCTCGCCCCGAAGGCCTGGATGAAGCTGCTGGGGTTGCTGCACCCGCTGTTCACGGTCGCCGCGATCGTCGCGACGGGCAACCACTGGGTGCTCGACGCGGTGGGCGGGGCGGCGGTCGTCGCGCTCGGCTTCGCGCTGACCTACCTGCTGTGCGGACCGCGCGCGCTCCAGGAGCCCGCGGTGGGTGCGGCGAGTGCGGCGAAGGTGCCGGACGGGGCGGCGGAGCCGGTGCCGGTACCCGTGGCGAAGGCGGACGGTGAAGCGGTGGCCGGCAAATCGTAGCGACCGGCGCCCGCCCGCGTACCTGGGCCGAAGGGGTGGCGGGGACAGAAAAACGTCCCCGCCACCCCTTCGGCAGGTGGATCGTCGCGTTCCCAGCATCCATCCACCGGGCACCGCCGCCACTTGAACGGTTCAGTGGTTCGGCCCCAGGGCCCAGGTGGCGAAGGACAGCGTGAGCATCGACACCACTGTGGAGGCCACCACGGAATTGCGGGCGAGCCCGGTGTCGAGGCCGTACTCGCGGGCGTAGATGAAGGCGTTCTGCGCCGTCGGCAGCGCCGAGCAGAGCACCACGGACAGCACCTGTTGGTCCGGCAGGCCCAACAGCGGACCGGCTACCAGGAAGGCGATCAGGGGCTGCACAAGCGTCTTGAGTGCGACCGTGGCCCCGACCTCCGTGCGGCCTGCGACGCGTTGGGTCCGGTTGGCCGGGCCGCCGTGCAGGGACAGGCCCAGCGTGACCAGGGCCGTCGGTACGGCCGCGGCGCCCAGCAGGTCGCAGGAGTGGGTGAGGGCGGCCGGCAGCCGCAGCCCGGCGGCGGAGACGGCGGCTCCGAGCAGCGAGGCCATGATGACCGGATTGCGGACCGGCATGGTGAGCATCCGCCGAAGCCCGCCGCCGGGGCGCCCGCCTCCCGGTCCGCCGCCCGCCCGCGTACCCGAGTCCAGCAGGGTCAGGATCACCGGCGAGACCACCAGCACCTGGAACAGGATGACCTGCGCGACGAACGAGGCGTCGCCGAGCACCTGCACCGCCACCGGGATACCCAGGTTGGCGGAGTTGACGTAGCCGGACGCCATGCTGCTGATCGCCCCGTCGGCCCTCCCGCGGCCGAAGAACCGTTGGGCCACCACGTAGCCCAGACCGGAAACCAGCGCCGTGGCCGCCGCGAACGCCACCATCGGCAGATGGGCGAAGCCGGCCGGCCGCGCCCCCGACACCATGGTGAACAGGGCGGCGGGCATGGCGACATGGAAGACGAACCGGCCGAGCACCGCTTCGGCCTGCGCCCCGAGGAGGCCGCTGCGGCCGACCGCGTAACCGGCGGCGGTCAGCATCCAGATCGGCGCGAAAGCGGAGAGCAGGGAGTGCATACCCGCCATGATCCCGCTACGCCCGTCCGCCACCCGTGCGGGGTGCGGACGGGCGTGAGGCGCGTTCGCGGTACGGCGAACAGGCCCGGCCCGCCGAGGTGTTCCGGGCCGACATCAGCCGCCGGTGGTGCTCAGCCGCTGGTGGTGCTCACCTGGAGCTGCTTGATGCCGTTGAGCCAGGCCGACCGCAGCCGCCGCGGATCGCCCACCAGCCGCAGGTCCGGCAGCACGTCCGCGATGGCGTTGAAGATCAGGTCGATCTCCATCACGGCAAGGGACTTGCCCAGGCAGAAGTGCGGTCCGCCGCCGCCGAAGCCGAGGTGCGGATTGGGATCGCGGGTGATGTCGAACTTCTCCGGGTTCTCGAAGACCTCGGGGTCGTTGTTGGCCGAGGAGTAGAACATCCCGACCCGGTCGCCCTTCTTGATCTGCTGACCGCCCAGTTCGAGGTCCTGGGTGGCGGTCCGCTGGAAGGAGACCACGGGCGTGGCCCAGCGGACGATCTCCTCGGCGGTCGTCTCCGGCCGCTCGCGCTTGTAGAGCTCCCACTGCTCGGGGTGGGTGAGGAAGGCGTGCATGCCGTGGCTGATGGCGTTGCGGGTGGTCTCGTTTCCGGCCACGGCGAGCAGGATGACGAAGAAGCCGAACTCGTCGGACAGCAGGTTGCCCTCGCCCTCGGCGGCGACCAGTTGGGAGACGATGTCCTTGGCCGGGCACTCCTTGCGCGCCGCCGCCAGGTTCATCGCGTACGAGACCAGCTCCATGGCCGCCTCGGCGCCGATCTCCTCGGTGATCGCGTACTCCGGATCGTCGTACGAGGCCATCTTGTTGGACCAGTCGAAGATCCGGGTCCGGTCCTCCTGCGGTACGCCGATGAGCTCGGCGATGGCCTGGAGCGGCAGTTCGACGGCGATGTTGTTGACGAAGTCGAACGAGCCGTCGTCGTCCGCGGCGGCGAGCGCCGTCTCGACGATCGAGCGCGCCCGGTCGCGCAGCGCCTGTTCCAGTGAGCGCACGGCGCGGGGTGTGAAGCCGCGCTGGACGATCTGGCGGACCCGGGTGTGCTCGGGCGGGTCCATGTTCAGCATGATCAGCTTCTGGACGTCGATCTGGTCGCGGCTGATCGTCTCGTTGAAGCGGATCACCGCGGTGTTGGTGTTGGACGAGAACAGCTCGGGACGGGTCGAGACGTACTTGACGTCCGCATGCCGGGTGACGACCCAGTAACCCTCGTCGTCGAAGCCGGAGATACCGGCGGGCTGGGTGCACCACCAGACCGGTGCGGTCTCGCGCATCCGGGCGAACTCCGGGTGCGGTATGCGGGATTGGAGCAGATCGGGATCGGTGAAGTCGAACCCTTCGGGCAGCAGATGAGGGCAGGGCATCGGCAACTCCAGGTCGGTCCGAGAGTCGCCCGAGCATGTCTGACGACCCATCAGAAGTTGTCCGAAAGGTAGTAACGAGTTCTACAACTGACAAGAGGCGTGGCCGGATCCGTTGCGTGAGGCATCGGCGAACCGGGCTGATTTGCGGCGGGTGTTGGCGGCGAAGCATGGGCAAGGTCCGTGCAAGCCCCTTGCGTACCGGGGGTAATGCTCATAAGACTGCATGAAGAACTAGAACGCGTACTAGTTCCTTCCGTGGGCGCCGGGACGCCTCTGCGGAAGTGCGAGGAGAGGACGAGCTCATGGCCGCGGAACCCGTCATCGTCGAAGCCGTACGCACTCCCATCGGCAGGCGCGGAGGCGCACTCGCCAATCTGCACCCCGCCTATCTGCTGGGTGAGACCTACCGTGAACTTCTCGGCCGGACCGGTATCCAGGCCGACTGCGTCGAACAGATCGTCGGCGGCACCGTCACCCATGCCGGCGAACAGTCCATGAACCCCGCGCGCAACGCCTGGCTCACCGTGGGGCTCCCGTACGAGACCGCCGCGACGACCGTGGACTGCCAGTGCGGCTCCTCGCAGCAGGCCTCCCACATGGTCGCCAACATGGTCGCGGCCGGGGTGATCGACGTCGGCATCAGCTGCGGGGTCGAGGCGATGTCGCGGGTGCCGCTCGGCAGCGGCTCCAAGCACGGGCCGGGCAAGCCGTGGCCCGACGAGTGGAACGTCGACCTGCCCAACCAGTTCGAGGCCGCCGAGCGCATCGCCCGCAAGCGCGGCCTCACCCGCGAGAACGTCGACTCGCTCGGCCTGATCTCGCAGGAGCGGGCGGCCGTCGCCTGGGCCGAGGAGCGCTTCAAACGGGAGACGTACGCGGTCCAGGTGCCCACCACCGAGGCGGAACAGGCCGCCGGTCAGGGCATGTGGCGGCTGGTCGACCGCGACGAGGGGCTCCGCGACACCACGATGGAGGGGCTCGCCGGACTCAAACCGGTGATGCCCACCGCCATCCACACCGCGGGCAACTCCTCGCAGATATCCGACGGCGCCTGCGCGATCATGTGGGCGTCCAAACGCATGGCGCGGGCGCTCAAACTCAAGCCCCGGGCCCGGATCGTGGCCCAGGCGCTGGTCGGCTCCGACCCGCACTTCCACCTCGACGGCCCCGTCGACGCCACCCGTGCGGTGCTCGGCAAGGCCGGGATGTCGCTCAAGGACATCGACATCGTGGAGATCAACGAGGCCTTCGCGTCGGTCGTGCTGAGCTGGGCGCAGGTCTTCGAGCAGGATCTGGAGAAGGTCAACGTCAACGGCGGCGCCATCGCGCTCGGCCACCCGGTCGGCGCCACCGGAGCCCGGCTGATCACCACGGCCCTGCACGAACTGGAGCGCAGGGAAAAGGAGTTCGCGCTGATCACCATGTGCGCGGGCGGCGCACTGGCCACCGGAACGATCATCCAGCGGCTGTAGCGGCACCGGGCGGGGGAACGCCCCAGTGCGACGGTGCTGTCAGGTACACCAGTGGGCGGGGGCCTACGCGGATGCCGGCGCCGGACGCGGTTGCCCAGCGTCGGGGCCATGGAGGACAACGTGAACAACTCCGTCCGGACGAACGGCGCACGACGACTTCTGGCCGCCACCGTGGTGGTCCTCGCCGCACCGAGTACGGTTCCCGCCGCGGCGGCCGGGCAGTCGGCGCCCGGCCGCCAGGCATCCGCGCGGCACACGAAGCACGGGGTCGAGGCGCCGGTGATCGACCAGGGGGCGACCAGCCACAACGAGGCGTATCTGAGGTCGGGCCCGCAGATCGTGCGCTGGTTCGACGCGGCGGCGCGGCGCTGACCCCGGGTCGGGCCGCTACTCCTCAGGGGCCCCGAACGCGACCGGGGCCTCGAAGGCGGCGCGGCGGGTGGCCCGGCGCAGCGCCTTCAGCAGAGCCGCCCCGACGGTCAGCGTGAGTACGACGGTGAGCACCGCCCGGCCCAGGTCCCAGCCGACCGAGGTGGCCGTGCAGTACGCGACGAAGCGCACCAGGTTCTCGGACAGCGGGTCACCGGGATGGAAGGAGATACCCGAACCGAGGCCCGGCACGATGGGCCACCCGTACAGATTCATGACCGTCCCGTACGCGAACGAGGCCACCGCCCCGTACGCCGCCAGCATCAGCAGCTCGGCCCGCCCGCGCAGCCGATCCGGTCCCGGCAGCAGGCCCGCACCCATCGTGAACCAGCCCATCGACAGCATCTGGAACGGCATCCACGGGCCCACCCCGCCGGTCAGCAGCGCGGACGCGAACATCGTCACCGAACCGAGCACGAAGCCGAAGCCGGGTCCCAGCACCCTCCCGCTCAGCACCATCAGGAAGAACATCGGCTCAAGCCCCGCCGTGCCCGCCCCCAACGGCCGCAGCGCCGCGCCGACCGCGGCCAGCACCCCCAGCATCGCCACCGCCTTCGCGTCGAGCCCGGCGTCCGCGATCATCGCGACCACCACCCCGACCAGCAGCGGCAGCAGCGCGGCGAACAGCCAGGGGGCGTCCTGTGAATGCGCGAGACCGGAGTCGGCCCCCGCCAGCAGCGGCCAGCCGAAGGCGACCACGCCGATCGCGCTGATCAGCACCAGCGCGGCGACCGCACGCGGCCCGAGCCGCACCGGGCGCGCCCCGCGCCCCGTCGTGCCGCTCATGCGGCACCCCCCAGCGCCTCGCGCACCTGCGTCACGGTCAGCCACTCCTGGGGGGCCAGGATCTTGGCGATCTGCGGGGCGAACGCCGGGGACGACACCACGACCTGCGGGGTCGGCCCGTCCGCCACCACCTCCCCGTCGGCGAGGATCACCACCCGGTGGGCCAGCTCGGCGGCCAGCTCCACATCGTGGGTGGCCAGCACGATCGCATGGCCATCGGCCGCCAGCGCGCGCAGCACCCCGACGAGCCGGGCCTTCGCCGCGTAGTCCAGGCCCCGGGTCGGCTCGTCCAGGAGCAGCAGCGGGGGCCGGGCGGTGAGCACGAGGGAGAGCGCCAGGGCGAGCCGCTGCCCCTCGGAGAGATCGCGGGGGTGGGTGTCGTCCGGTACACCGGGCAGCAGCTCCGACACCAGGGCCCGGCAACTGCCCGGCGCGGCGCCCGCGTCGGCGTCCGCCGCCGCGCACTCGGCGGCGACCGTGTCCGCGTACAGCAGATCGCGCGGCTCCTGCGGTACGAGGCCGACCCGGCGCACCATCTCGCGCGGCGGCGTGCGGTGCGGGGTCCGGCCGCCGACCAGGACGCTGCCGGAGGTCGGCTCGACCATGCCCACGAGGGCCGCGAGCAGCGTGGACTTGCCCGCGCCGTTGCGTCCCATCAGCGCGACGGTCTCGCCGGGCGCGACGGTGAGCGTCACCCGGCGCAGCGCCTCGACCCGGCCGCGCCGCACCCCGAGGCGTTCGATCCGGGTGGTGGCGTCGGTGACGGGTACGGGGTCGGCGCTCTCCTGCGGGGCGCGGCCGAACAGCCTGGCCAGGGCGCCCCGCCGGGCGGCGGGACGGGGAGCGGGGGCCACCTCGGCCGGCAGCCGCGGGCCGTCCGCACCGGAGACCGGCCCCGGCCGCACGCCCGCCAGGGCGTCGCGCATCCCCGAGGCCCGCCGACGGGCGTCCCGGACCGACAGCGGCAGCGGGTCCCAGCCCGCCAGCCGCCCCAGCGCCACGACCGGCGGATGCACCGGCGACACCGCCATCACATCGGCGGGCGCGCCCATCACCGGGGAGGCGCCCGGCGAGGGCAGCAGGACGACCTGGTCGGCGTACTGCACCACGCGCTCCAGCCGGTGCTCCGCCATCAGGACCGTCGTGCCCAGGTCGTGGACGAGCCGCTGGAGCACCGCGAGGACCTCCTCGGCCGCCGCGGGGTCCAGCGCGGACGTCGGCTCGTCCAGCACCAGGACCCGGGGATGCGGGGTGAGGACGGAACCGATCGCGACCCGCTGCTGCTGACCGCCGGAGAGCGTGGCGATCGGCCGATCGCGCAGCCCGGCCAGACCCAGCAGATCGAGGGTCTCCTCGACCCGCCGCCGCATCACGTCCGGGGCCAGACCCAACGACTCCATGCCGTACGCCAGCTCGTCCTCGACCGTGTCAGTCACGAAGTGGGAGAGCGGGTCCTGACCCACCGTGCCGACCAGATCGGCCAGTTCACGCGGCTTGTGCGTACGGGTGTCGCGCCCGCCGACGGTGACCCGCCCGGTCAGCCGGCCCCCGGTGAAGTGCGGCACGAGCCCCGACACCGCACCCAGCAAAGTCGACTTACCGACTCCCGACGGTCCGACGAGGAGCACCAGCTCACCCTCCGGAACGGTCAGATCGACCCCCGACAGGGTGGGGCGCTCGGCCCCTTCGTAACGCACCGAAACATCGTCGAACCGGATCACACCTGCTCCTCGAAGCCTGTGGGGGAGAGCGGGACGGGCGCGACCAGCGAGGGCAGCAGACCGATCAGCACCGCGGCTGCGGGCCACAGCGGCAGCACCGGCGCGGCCAGCGGTACGACACCGGGGTGCAGCGCCGCCGGATCCGCGCTGCCCGCCCAGATCATCGCCACCGCGACCGCCGCGCCGGAGCCCGCGACCAGCCAGGCCCGCACACCCCACCGGTCGGGCCGGTAGCGGGTCCGTACCGAACGCGCCCCGCCGAGGCGCAGCCCGGCCATCGCGGCGACCAGACCGGCGATCAGCAGCGGCAGCCCGTACACCGCACCCTGCGCGGCCAGCAGCCCGTACGTACCGGCGCAGACACCGAGCAGCCCGCCGAGGGTGAGGACGTTCGTGGTGTGCCGGACGGCGGCCGGCACCCGCGCGGTACGCCCGTAGCCGCGCGCGTCCATCGACGCCGCCACCGCGACCGACCGCTCCAGCGCCCCCTCCAGGACCGGCAGCCCGATCTGGAGCACGGCCCCGACCCCGCCGGTCGGCCGGCCGCGCAGCCGCCGCGCGGTGCGCAGCCGCACCACGTCGGCGACCATGTTCGGCGCGAATGTCATCGCGACGACGACGGCCACCCCGGCCTCGTACAGCGCACCGGGCAGCGACTTCAGCAGCCGGGCCGGGTTGGCGAGGGAGTTCGCCGCGCCGACGCAGATCAGCAGGGTGGCCAGCTTCGCCCCGTCGTACAGCGCGAAGAGCAGCTGCTCGGCGGTCACCCGGCCACCGATCCGGATGCCCTTCGCCCAGTCCGGCAACGGCACCTCAGGCAGCTCGAACATCACATGCGTGCCGGGAATCGGCGAACCGAGGAAGACCGAGAAGAGCAGCCGGACCCCGATGACGAACAGCCCGATCTTGATGAACGCCCCGTACGACCGGGCCCACGGCGCGTCCGTCCGGCGCGCGGCCACCACATACCCGGCCACGCCCACCAGCAGGCCGAGCAGCAGCAGGTTGGTGGTCCGGGACGCGGCGGTGGCGAGCCCCAGCGCCCACAGCCACCACGCCCCGGCGGGCAGCGCGTTGCTCCGGGTCGCGGCGGGCGCGCGCCAGACGGGGGCCGGGGAGCAGGTGTCCGTGACACCGGTCACCGGGCCGCCCCCGGTGACGTTCGCCAAGCCGCTCATCCGCGGCGGCGGCGGCGGGCCTGCGCGACTGCGGCGATGCCGAGCAGAAGGACGGCGCCGACCCCGACGAGAACCCCGGCGGACGGCCCACCGCCGCTGCCACCACTACCGGCGGCAGCGGAGGCGGACGTGGGCGCGGAGGCGTCGGCCGATGCCTGCCGACCGCTGTCGGCGCCGGTGGTTCCGGAAACCTGCTCACCGCATCCCGTGGCCGGATAGCCGGTGATGGCGCAGAGCAGCGCGTCACTCCCGTAACGCAGCGGCTTGGCCACCGACGCGAGCGCCTCGGCGCTGCTCGCGTCCTTCGGGACCTGCGCGCACGCGGTACGCGGCGGGGGCGGGGTCTCCCCCTCCGGGGCATCGGCGGCGGTGCCGGGGTCGATGACGAGCGCGACCCGCTTGGTGCCGTCCTGGGCGGGGACGTGCGCGCAGATCTTCGAGAAGTCGGGGGAGCGGCGCGGCTTCGCCGAGTCCTGGGAGTCGGCGCTCACGGAGAACCGGAAGCCCTGTACCGAACCGTCGTCCGGCCGGACCAGGGACGGCCCCTGGGTGGCGTACGCCCACCCGCTGCCGGAAGCCTCCCAGAAGGACCAGTAGCGGTAACCCGCCGCCTGGGCCGTGCCCGTGCCGAGCACGGCCAGGACGGCGCCCAGGACCACCAGCAGCGCGGTGGTCCTGCCGGCCCGCCTCACAGCTGCTGATTCTTCCGGCGGCCGCTGATCAGGAATCCGGCGCCCGCGCCGACGGCGAGTCCGATTCCGACGAACCACCAGACACCGCCGATGCCGTCCCCGTCGCCGCTGTCCTTCCGCTCCTCCTCGGTGGCGCTCGCCGTCGGCTTCTTGACGGCGGCGGGCGCGGGCCCGGTCGCGTTCAGCTGGGCGACGAGGTCGGCGCCGCCGAAGTCGTGCACGTCGGCGCCGGTCGAGCGGGCGGCCATGACGAGCTGGGCGTAGGCGGCGGGGCCGCTCTGCTTGGCCCAGTCGGCCGAGTTCTTCGCCAGCCAGTCGACGGACGCGGCGGCCTTGTCCTTGTGACCGGAGGCGGACAGCGCGACGACCGCGTCGGCGGTGTTGCCGAAGTCGGGCAGCGGGGCGCTGTCCTCGGCACCCGGCATCGGCGGCTGGTCGAGGTGACCGGTCTTGGCGAGGGCCCCGGCGAGGTAGTGGGCGCCGTTCTGGGCGGCCTGCTCCGGCTTGAGCACGGCGCCCTTGTGGCAGGTGGGGGCCTTGACCGCGGCGTAGTTGCCGACGATGAGCCCCTTGCCGAGCGAGCCGAGCACGCCGGCCGCGGTGGCGTCCCCGTTGGCGACGAGCTTTCCGGCCTTGTCGGGCTGGTAGGCGAACGCGCCGCCGTCCTTGACGCCACAGGGGATGGCGAAGGTCAGCAGGGCGTCGTACGGGGTCTTGCCGCCGTCCGTCGTCACATCGCCGAGCTTCTGCCCGGCGCGGGCGAGGGCGCCGATCACGATCGAGGTGGAGTTCGCGTCACTGGCCCCACCGGCGGTGTAGCTCCAGCCGCCGTCCTCGTTCTGCACGGACTTCAGCCAGTCGACCCCGGAGGCGACCTGGTCCTTGTGCCCGCCGACCTCGCGGAGCGCCTGAACGGCGGCCGCCGTCGCATTGGTGTCGATCATGGTCTTGTCGTCGCACGGCACGGAGGAGTCGGGCCGGTACGCGGGGAACGCCCCGCTGTCGCACTGCTGGCCGACCAGCCAGTCCACCGCCTTCGCGGCGGGCGTGACACCGACGGCCCGTTGCGAGACGAAGGCCAGCGACTGCCGCCACACCCCGTCGTACGTCGGGTCCGTCGTGCCGTACAGCCCCGAGGGCAGCGCCGCGGACGGCGAGGACGAGGGGGACGGCGCGGCGACCGCGGCCGGGGCTGCGGCCGCACAGAGCACAGTGGCGGTGGCGGCGAGCGCGGCTGCGCTGTGGCGTACGGTCATGGCGGTGGGGCCTCTCCTGCGGGAATCCGGGCACAGGCACACACAGGCACCAGGCTCCGGCTCCGTATACCTCGACGGTGCCGGCCACCGGGGTTCCGATGGCGCGAGCCGGTCACGACACGGACAGGGCATTCCGACTCACCGCTTGCGAGGGCGGTTCACGGCTGCGTGGTCAGTGCCGGATTCGCACCGGCTTCCCCCTGAACGGGCATGATGACGACTCGCACACTCTACCGGGCGGGTATCCCGAGGTCCCTGGCCGGGCGCTTCCGCCGGGGCAGAACACGGAGGGGGCGGCGGGTGCACGGCGGGTGCACGGCGGGTTCGCGGTGGGTTCACGGCCGGTTCGCGGCCGGGGAGGGGACAGGCGGGGGAATGGGAACAAAACCGGACCAGGGGCCGAGAACACCTGAGGCGCCTGCGACGTCCGACCGGTGGAGAACGCTGCTGCCGGCCTGCTCCTCGTACTGGTCTCGGCCGGGCTGCTCGCCCTCGTACCGGGCAGGGCGGCGAACAGCGACGCGTACCGCGCCGCGCCCGACTGCCGGGCCGGGGCGTCCCGGTCGGACGGGTACACGACGGCGGTCCTGGGAACGGTGAACGCGAAGCCCGGCGGCCACCCCTGACCCGGACGGCCGCGTCGCGCGCCGGGCGCTTCCGGCGACCCTGACGGTGCTGGGCGTCCGAGGGCTGCTGAAGGGCGATCCGTACGGCTGGTACAAGACCTTCGAGTACGACGCCGCCGTCATCGAATGCCGCGACGGCGACCGCCCGGTCCTCATCGCGACGCAGCGCGGCGCCCCGCTGATACTCGGCGCCCTGGCCGCGCTCCCGAACACCGGTCGTTAGCGCGCGGTTTCAATGGTGATGTCGCCGTTGCGGGTGCTGGCCGTCACCACGTGGGTGCTGTCGTCGGCCTGCGGCACGTCCACGGTGATGTCACCCTTCTTGGCGGACGTGTCGACCTTGTACATCGCCTTGGGCAGACCCAGCCGGATCCCACCGTCGTGGCTCTGGGCCTCCAGCAGATCGGGCACCGCGGTGAAGTTCAGCCGGACCTCACCGTTGTCGGTCCTCGCGGTCACGGACTTGGCGGAGATGCCCTCGCCGTCGATCCTGCCGTTGTCGCTCTCCAGGTCCAGCTCGGCGCCGCTCATGTCCTTCAGCCGCACCTCGCCGTTGTCGGTCTTCGCCCTGAGGCCGGTGGTGAACCCGGTGGCCCTGATGAGCCCGTTGTCGTTGCCGACGGTGAGCGCGACATCGCGCGGCACCTTCACGGAGTACCTGGCCTTGCAGTTCACCGAGATGCCCGTGCACTTCAGTTTCAGGGTCAGGGTGTCTCCGTCGAGCTTCCACACCAGGTCCGGGTTGCTGCCGGGCACCGCCCCGCTGACCTGTCGTTCGACCTGGATCTCCTTGATGTCCGCCGGAACGAGTTCGAGATCGGAGGAGTCGGAGTTCACGGTCAGGCTCTTGCCGCTGTAGGCGAACGACTTCTTCTCCACCGGCGCGTCCGCGACATCCGTATTGCCGCACCCGGTGGCGACGAGCGCGACGAGGGCGGCCCCGCCGAGTGCGGTGAGGCTGCGGGTCCTGGCTGCCATGGTGATGCTTCCCTACTGCTCTGAGCTGCGAGTTTGCTGCGTGCGGTCGATATGCCCTCGAACTCCAGGAGCCCAGGCCCACCCGGTGCGATCGGGCTTGCCAACGGATCGAGGGTGGGGATATCCCCCCGTTCGGCCGCTGCCGGCACGGCTGTGCGCCACGCGGCAGGGCCCCAACCCTGACGCGGGGGCAGCGCCGGCCCCTTCCGTCGCGGTAACCCGAACCGCCTCCCTCGGGTAACGGCTTCCGAGGAGGGATTTCGCCCCGAACCCGCGGCGCCTCGAGCGGGCCGCGCAGGTTGCTCGGGAGCGCGTTCGCGTCTACCCGCCCGAGGTCGGTGAGCGCTTGAGTGGGCGGCCGCGGCATCCCGTGCCGGCAGCTTGGTGAGCCGGGACAAGGGGCCATAGGGTCCACTCGAATCGGCCCGGCTTGAACGCCAACACGGCGGGCAAGGCCGGTGAGCGACGATCAAGCTGTTGTCGGTGGCCGACTCCAGGGTCGGCCCCATGGCAGCAGACCTGGTCCAGGACTCATGGACTCGCATCGACGCGTGGCTGCGCGAGCACGCGCCCCGCACTTTCGCCACACTTCGGCCGCCCGCAGGAGACAAGGAGATCGCGGGTTCCCTGAGCAACCCCGCCATCGACTCCAGTTGGTACGCAGCTCAGTACACCCAGGATCAGGACTGACCCCAGGGGCTCCGGTTCCGCGTGGGCTTCACGGGGCGGGCATCGCCAGAGGAAACGCTCAGTCACAGTGATGGATCGTGAAGCGCAACGAGCGAGGCCCCTGGGCTGTTGAGTGAGAAGTCCGACGTCTCGATCACGTTGCTCGCCGACCAGGCGCCGGGCCTGCTGAAGACGCCGCGCGAGCACGAACCGGACTTCATCCTGCTGGACGGCACCCTCGTCGAGTGCGACCGGGTCGGCGACGGCCGGGCCGACTACTTCGCCAAGCACCGGCGGCACGGCGTAAACGTGCAGGTCGTCACCGACCCGGGTGTCCGTCACGCCGCGACGAACGTCACCGGTTCGCTTCCCGCGACCGCCTCCGCGCGACCCAGTTTCACCAGTCGGCGCAGATGTGCCTCGGCCTCCGAGACGGCGATGTTCCTTGACCCGTAGGGGATTTGCTCCCAGGGCCGGTTCCACTCCATCCGCTCCGCCAGCTGCCACGGCGTGAGGGGTTCGGCGAGGAGTCCGAGGAGGCCGGTGAGGCGTTCCTCGTGGTGGTCGAGGAGTTCGCGGACGCGGCCCGCCGCGTCCGCGAACGCGTACTGGTGGGCCGGGAGCACCTCGGCGACCCCCAGGCGGCCGATCCGTTCCAGTGAGGCCAGGTAGTCCCCGAGCGGGTCGGTCTCCGTGGCGTCGTCCGGGTCCTCGTACAGGCCCACGTGCGGGCTGATGCCGGGGAGCAGGTGGTCGCCGGAGAACAGGCGGCCGCGGCCGGGGAGGTTGGCCGGGTGGTCCTCCTCCAGGTGGAGGCAGACGTGGCCGGGGGTGTGGCCGGGGGTCCAGATCGCGCGTAGCTCGCGGCCCGCCAGGTCGAGGAGTTCGCCGGGCACGATCTCGCGGTCCGGGAGCGTGGCCCGCAGGCCGGGAAGGGTGCGCATCCGGCCGCCCTTCTCGCGGGCGGCCAGCAGCGGGGCGATGTGGTCCTCGGGGGCGCCGACCGTCGCCAGCTTCGTCGCGAGGTATGACAGCCAGGTGCCCGGTTCGGACTCGCGGGTGCGGCGGACGATCGCCGTATCGGCGGCGTGCATCGCGATCCACGCCCCGGACGCCTCGCGCACCTGGCCGGACAGGCCGTGGTGGTCGGGGTGGTGGTGGGTGATGACCACGCCGTGGATGCCGGAGATGTCCACGCCGACCGCTGTGAGCCCGGCTGTCAGGGTGTCCCAGGCCTCCGGGTCGTCCCAGCCCGTGTCGATCAGGACCGGACCCCGGCCGGTGTCGAGGACATGGACCAGGGTGTGGCCCAACGGGTTGTCCGGGATGGGGACTTTGATGCTGTGGACGCCTCCACCGTGGTTCATCACCTGCGTCATGGACTCCCCATCTCTCCGCGGTCTCGGCGGCGTGCGGGGTACGGCCACGGCGCGCCGCGTCCACTGTAACGAGAACTTGTTCCAGTGGTAGCCCCGGTCGACTATCCGATCAGGGTGGCCTTCGGCCGCACGACGCAGAACTCATTGCCCTCCGGGTCCGCGAGTACGGTCCACGACTCCTCGCCGGTCTGTCCGATCTCCACCCGGCGCGCGCCCAGTGCGAGGATGCGCTCGATCTCCGCCTCCCCCTCGGAGGGTTGCGTGGTCAGATCGAGGTGCAGACGGTTCTTCACGGACTTCGTCTCGGGCGCGGGCATGAAGCAGATGCCCACCGGGGCTGCCGCGTCCGGGCCGATCACGACCTCCCGCTCCCGCTCGGACAGGATGCGCCACTTCAGTACGGCCGCCCAGAAACGGGCCAGGGCGGGCAGGTCGTGGGTGTCGATGACGATGTGGTGCAGGGAGGCGGTCATGGAGGCCAGTCTGCCCGGTGGGCCGTGCCGCGGGAGTGGTTCCGGAGGCGTCCGGCCACGCTTCGGCCATGTCCCGGCCGTGGACTCCTGGAACTGGAACTGGTATCAGTTCTGACATGTAGTCAGCTGTTGTTCGGATGTATGCCGGACGCAGAACGAAGAATTCAGTCAACGAGTCGGGTCACGTGCCGCGTCGCGGGAGGCAGCAGCCATGAGCGAGTTTGTCGAACACGGAAAACTGTTCGTCGGCGGGGAGTTGGTCGATCCGCTCGGGCGGGAAGTCATCGAGGTCATCTCCCCGCACACCGAGCAGGTCATCGGCCGGGTGCCGCACGCCGCCGAGGGGGATGTGGACCGGGCGGTCGCCGCCGCCCGGCGGGCGTTCGACGAGGGGCCCTGGCCCCGGATGACGCCGGCCGAGCGGATCGACGTCGTCACGCGGATCAAGGACGCGTTCGCCGTGCGGTACGAGGAGATCGCCCGGGTCATCAGCTCGGAGAACGGCACCCCGTACAGCTCCAGCGTCATGGTGCAGGCGCTCGCCGCGATGATGGTGTGGGACGCGGCGATCACCGTCGCCCGCACCTTCCCGTACGAGGAGCACCGGGGCGGGGCGCTCGGGCCGCTGCTGGTGCGGCGGGAGCCCGTCGGGGTGGTCGCGGCCGTGGTGCCGTGGAACGTGCCGCAGTTCACCGCCGCCGCCAAGCTCGCGCCCGCGCTGCTCGCCGGGTGCTCCGCCGTCCTGAAGGTGTCGCCCGAGTCGCCGCTCGACGCCTACATCCTGGCCGAGATCGTCGCCGAGTCCGGGCTGCCCGGGGGCGTGCTGTCGATCCTGCCGGCCGACCGCGAGGTGAGCGAGTACCTGGTCGGGCATCCGGGCGTCGACAAGGTCTCGTTCACCGGGTCCGTCGCCGCCGGGCGGCGGGTCATGGAGGTCGCCTCGCGCAACCTCACCCGCGTCACCCTGGAACTCGGCGGGAAGTCCGCCGCCGTGATCCTCCCCGACGCCGATCTGGACGCCGCCGTCGCGGGCATCGTGCCCTTCGCCTGGATGATCAACGGGCAGGCCTGCGTGGCCCAGACCCGGATTCTCGTGCCGCGTTCCCGGTACGAGGAGATGGCCGAGGCGTTCGCCGCCGCAGCCGGTGCGCTCAAGGTCGGCGACCCGCTCGACCCCGCCACCGAACTCGGACCGCTCGTCGCGCGGCGCCAGCAGCAGCGCTCCCTGGACTACATCCGGATCGGGCAGGAGGAGGGGGCCAAGATCCTTACCGGGGGCGGGCGTCCGGCCTCGCAGGAGCGGGGCTGGTACGTCGAGCCGACGCTCTTCGGCGACGTCGACAACTCCATGCGCATCGCCCGCGAGGAGATCTTCGGCCCGGTCATCTGCCTGCTGCCGTACGGCGACGAGGACGAGGCCGTGAAGATCGCCAACGACTCCGAGTACGGGCTCAGCGGCAGCGTCTGGACCGCCGACACCGAACGCGGCATCGACATCGCCCGCCGGGTCAGGACCGGCACGTACAGCGTGAACACCTTCAGCCTCGACATGCTCGGGCCGTTCGGCGGCTACAAGAACTCCGGTGTGGGGCGGGAGTTCGGGCCCGAGGGGTACGGGGAGTACTTCGAGCACAAGATGATCCACCTGCCTGCCGGGTACGGGGGAGGTGCCTGATGGGGGACCGGTGGAGCGTCGAGGTCGACCGGTCCGTGTGCATCGGGTCGGGGATGTGCGTGAACCACGCACCGGGCGGCTTCCGGCTGGACTCCGCCCGGCAGTCCCGCCCCGTCGACCCGGAGACCGACGCCAATGAACAGGTCCTCGCCGCGGCCGAGGGGTGTCCGGTCGAGGCGATCACGGTCGCGCTGGCCGGCTCGGGGGAGGTCGTGTTCCCTCCGGAGGAGTAGCGGCCACGGAGGAGCGGCGGCCGTGGAGGACCAGCGGCCGTGGAGGACCAGCGGCCAGGGGGCGGGGGCGGGGCGTCAGCGGTCCGGGGTGCCCGACAACAGGTGCAGGCGTAGCGCCAGTTGGAGCTCCAGGGCGCGGTCCGGCTCGTTCCAGTCCCGCCCCAGCAGCACCTGGATCCGGTCCAGCCGCTGCACCACCGTGTTCACGTGCACATGCAGCTCGTCCTTGGCCCGGATCAGGCTGCCGCCCGCGCCGAAGTACGCGCCGAGCGTCCGCACCAGGTGGGTGCCGCGCTGGGCGTCGTACTCCAGCAGTGGCCCCAGCGTCGCCGACACGAAGCCGTCGACGTCCTGCCCGTTGCCCAGCACCACGCCCAGGAAGCCGAGTTCGTCCACGCACGCACCCTCGCCCGTACGCCCCAGGACCCGCATCGCCCGCAGGCAGCGCGCCGCCTCCGCGTACGCGGCGGCCAGCTCCTGCGGGCCCCGGGCGGGGCCCGTGGCGGCGACGGTGACCGGTGCCTGGGCCAGCTGGCCGAGCTGGGCCGCCGCCGAGCGGGCCGCGGCGCCGGCCGCCGGTCCGGAGCCGCCCGCCTCTATCAACAGCACCACCGCGCCCGCGTGTTCGGCGCTCACGCCATGGATGCCCCCGCCGAACAGATAGCGCATCGCGGCCGGGGCCAGCCGTTCCCGCGCGCCGGTCTCCGCGACCAGCAGCAGATGCGGGCGGTCCAGGTCGATGCCCAGCCGGCGGCCGCGTTCCGCGAGGCCCGCCGGGTCGCGGCCGGTGTCCGTCAGCAGGTCGGCGATCAGTTCGCCGCGGATGCGGTTCTCCGTCTCGGCCACCGTGCGCCGCAGCAGCAGGAGCAGTCCGGTGACCACCGCCGACCGCTCGAACAGACGGCGGTCGGAGTCGTCCAGTTGCCGGCCCCGGTGCAGCACCAGACCGGCGAGGAGCTCCTGCCCGGCGAGCACCGCGCAGACCACCCGCCCCTCGCGGTGCACGGCGCGGGCCCCCGTACGGGACTCCTCGGCCGCCTCCGCCAGCCACCCCGCGTCCATGCTGTCGGCGGCGAAGCCCGTACCGTCCGGGCGGACCGCGGCCAGCAGGCGCCCGCCCGGGTCATGGATGGTCAGGGGGGAGTCCAGCAGTCCGGCGACGGCCGCCGCCACGTCCTTGACGTCCCTGCCGCGCAGCACCAGGTCCGTCAGCCGGTCGTGCGACTCCTCGGCCCGCCGCATGGCCGCCGAGTGGGCCCGTACGGAGGCATTGGCCTCGGCCAGCTCGGCGTTCGCCTCGGCGAGTTCGGCGAGGGCGGAGGTGGTGTCGGCCAGGGCACGGGCGGTGTCGATGGCGATCGCGGCGTGGGCGGCGAGCGAGCACAGCAGGGCCACCTCGTCGGGGCTGAAGACCCGCGGCGCCCGGTCGGCCGCGAAGAGGACGCCGATCACCTTCCCCGTACCCCCGCGGCTGGAGCCGAGCAGCAGCGGCACGCCCAGAATGGCGACCAGGCCCTCGTCCAGGACCCCGGCGTTGATGTTGCGCGTGTGACGGAAGCGCTCGTCGGTGCGGTAGTCCGGGCTCGCGTACGGGCTCGCCGTCTGCGCGACGAGACCGCCGAGCCCTTCGCCGAGTTCGAGGCGCAGCCGCTGGAAGAGCAGCGACACCGACCCGTCGGTCACCCGCATGTAGGTGTCGCCGGCCTCCTCGTCCGGGAGGGTGAGGTAGGCCGTGTCCGTCCCCAGCAGCATCCTGGCCCGCCGCACGATGGCCTTCAGCACGTCGTCCAGGTCGCGGGAGGCCGCCAGGTCACCCGCCGTGTCGAAGAGCGCGGTGAGCTGGAGCTCGCGGCGCCGGTGCTGGCGCAGGGCGCCCCTGATCCGCAGCGCGGTGGCCGTGGCCCGCTCCACCTCGGCCAGCTCCCCGGCGGCCACGCCGTCCCCGCGTGCCTGCGAGGAGACGGCCCCCAGCGCCTCGGCGGGCGCGTCGTCGGCCAGCAGGTCGAACAGACGCCGGAGGTGGGGTGCGGCGGAGGGAGACGGTTCAGACATGGCGGCCATCGTTCGTAGGGGGCGGGTCCGGGCGGTCGGTCAGTTGGCGGTCCAGCCGCCGTCCATGGAGAGCGAGGTCCCCGTGATGTGCCCGGTGCGCGGCCCACACAGCCAAAGGACGGCCTCGGCGACATCCGCCGGTTCGATCAGCCGCTTGATCGCGCTGCGCTCCAGCATCACCCGCCCCACCACGTCCTCCTCCGAGATGCCGTGCGTACGGGCCTGGTCGGCGATCTGGTTCTCGACCAGGGGTGTGCGCACGTAACCGGGGCTGACGCAGTTGCTCGTCACCCCGTGCTCCGCCGCTTCGAGCGCCACCACCTTGCTCAGCCCCTCCAGTGCGTGCTTGGCCGTCACATAGGCCGACTTGTACGGGCTCGCGCGCAGCCCGTGCACCGACGAGATGTTGAGTACGCGCCCCCAGCCGCGTTCGTACATGCCCGGCAGGGTCCTGCGCAAGATGCGGAACGGGGTCTCCACCATGACGCGCTGGATCAGCGCGAAGCGATCCGGCGGGAATGCGTGGACGGGGGCGACGTGCTGGAGCCCCGCGTTGTTGACGACCACGTCCACGCGGGCCGGCAGGGTGTCGACGACCCCGGGGTCGGACAGGTCCACCACCCAGGCCGTCCCGCCGATCTCCCCGGCCAGGCTCCTGGCGGCCTCGCCCGCCTTGTCCACGACGTGCACATGCGCGCCGGCCGCGGCCAGCGCCTGCGCGCAGGCCCGCCCGATACCGCTCGCCGCACCGGTCACCAGCGCGGTCCGCCCGGCCAGGAACGGTTCTGCGGGTACCTGCGACGGTCCGCCGCCGGGGAAGGGGGCGGGGGGCTCGTGATCGGGTCTCCGGGAAGTCTCCATGGCCGTCACCGTAGGTACGCCACGGCCCGTGTCACACGGGGCCGGTGCACACACCCTCCCGCCCCGGCATGGTGGCGGCGTACATGGTGCGGTGCGGCGCCGGGCGGCCCGGCCACGCGCGGCCCCGGCCCGCACAAGGGACCCGCCGCACACACCCCGCACCCGCGGATGTCCGCCTGCCACATGTGCGCGCGGAGCCGCGGCTCGTAAGTTCCGGCAGCAACCCGTACCCCGCACGTACGACCAGGAGGCACCCGTGCGCCCATCCGTCCCCCACCACCGTCCGCCCGGAACGCCCCGAGCGCACCGCATGCGCCGCCTGTTCCGGCGCATCGCGTCCACCGCGGTCCTCGGCCTCGTCGCCGCGACGCTGAGCGCCACGGCGGCCGCCCAGCCGGCCGCCGCTGCCGCCGGGGGCCTCCAGCAGGTCACCGGCTTCGGCTCCAACCCCGGCAACCTCCAGATGTACGAGTACACCCCCGCCGGACTCCCGGCGAACGCGCCCCTGGTCGTCGCCCTGCACGGCTGCGCCCAGACGGCCGACGCGTACTACGCCAACTCCGGCTGGCCGAAGTTCGCCGACCAGTGGGGCTTCGACGTCGTCTTCCCGCAGACCACCTCCGCGAACAACGCGCTCTCCTGCTTCGGCTGGTTCGACCCGGCCGAGGACAGCCGCGGCAAGGGCGAGGCCGCGTCGATCGTGCAGATGGTGGAGCACGCGAAGCAGAGCCGCGGCTCGGACGGCCGCCGGGTGTACGTCACCGGTCTCTCGGCGGGCGGCGGCATGACCGCGGACCTGCTGGCCGCCTACCCGGACGTGTTCGCGGGCGGCTCGGTGGCCTCGGGGCTGCCCGCGCAGTGCGCGACGAGCCAGGCGGCCGCGTCGGGCTGTCAGACGGGCCCGCAGAAGCTCAACCCCGCCCAGTGGGGCGACAAGGTCCGCGGCGCCTATCCCGGATACACCGGCCCGTGGCCCCGGGTGGCGATCTGGCAGGGCACCTCGGACTACACGGTGTACCCGGCCAACGCCACGGCGCTGCGCGACCAGTGGACGGACGTCTGGGGCATCGGCCAGACCCCGTCGTCCACCGACACCCTCCCCGGTAACACCACCCGCAGCGTCTACAACGACTCCGCCGGGCGGCCCGCCGTGGAGACGTACTCCGTCTCCGGCATGGGCCACGGCCTTCCGGTGAGCCCCGGCTCGGGCGCGGACCAGTGCGGGACGGCGGCCGCGTACTTCCTGAAGACGATCTGCTCGACGTACTACACGGGCGTCTTCTGGGGCCTGGACGGCGGCAACCCCGGCGGCGGCGACGGCGGCGAGGCGCTGCCGGCCCCGGCGGGCGTGAAGGTCACGGGCGTCACCGGCACCACCGCGTCGCTGTCCTGGAACGCGGTCGGGGGCGCCGCCTCGTACGCCGTGTTCCGCAACGGTACGAAGATCGCGTCCCCGGCCGGCACGACGTACACGGACACCGGCCTCACCGCCGGCAGCACCTACCGCTACACGGTGGCGGCCGTCGACGGATCGGGGACGCTCTCCGCCGCGTCGGCCCAGGTGACGGCGGTCACCACGGGCGGCGTGACCGCGCGGTGCTTCACCGCGACCAACTACGCGCACGTGGCCGCGGGCAGGGCCCACACCACGGGCGGGTACGTCTACGCCAACGGCTCGGAGGCGAACATGGGCCTGTACAACGTCTTCGTCACGCACACCCTCAAGGAGTCACCGGCGGGGTACTTCGTGATCGCGGACAGCGGCTGCACCGGCTGATCCGTGCGGCGCACGGCGTACGGGGTCCGGCACGCGTGCCGGACCCTGTCCACCGTCGGTCGCGGACCCGGCGGCCGTGCCGGGCCCGTCCGCCGTCAGGCGCGCGCGTACGCCACCAGCCGGTCGGCGATCTCCCGCCCGCCCCGCTCGCCCGTGAGTACCGTGTAGTGGTTCACGTCCGGCACCGCCACCGGCCTCAGCCGGGTCCCGCCCAGGTCCGCCGCCGCCAGCCGCTGCTCGTCGTACAGGCCCTGCTCCTCGTCCATCAGACCGCGTGCCGCCCACAGCAGCGTCGCCTCGGCGGGCAGCTTCCGCACGGCCGAGAGCACCTCCTCGTCGAAGAGGCCGATGCCGTCCGTGCGGACCGCCTCGATCCGGCACGTCGAGTGCATGGCCGGTTCGCCGCCCGTCAGGTCGCGCTGGATGTACGCGTCGACCTCGTCCGACCAGGCGCCCGCGAACGCCGGGTGCGCCTGCCAGAAGGCGCGGTAGGCGGCCCGGTCCGCGAAGGTCATCGACAGCCGGTCCATCGCCGGACCGATCACCGCCGTCATCAGTTCGTCCGGAGTCAGGTGCGTGGGCGCCGGGAAGCCAATCCCGCCGTCGACGAGCAGCAGCGGCCCGAAGCGGTCCGGATGGCGTACCGCGGCCAGCGCCGCCACGAACGCCCCCATCGAGTGGCCCGCCAGCACCACCCGGTCCAGGCCCAGGGCCTCGGTCAGGGCGGCGACGTCGTCGGCGTGCCCGGCGATGCCGTACGGGCCGGGAAGTCCCGAACTCCCCGCCCGGCCACGCAGGTCCGGGGCGATCAGTGTGACGCGGCCGGCCAGCAGCCGGGCCACCGGGCCCCAGGACAGCGCGTTGGCCGTGATGCCGTGCAGCGCGACCACCACCGGCGCGTCCGGACCGGCGGCCGGCCAGCGCACGGCCGCCAACTCGCCTCCGGCGACAGGGACCTTGATCTCTTCGTGCGGAATCACGGGTTTCCGTTCTCCTTCCGGGGCGGGATCTCTTCGGCGGGCCCGCCTCGACGCAGCGCGGCGAGCCTGGACGGCAGTCGGGCCAGGCCGCCCGGCAGCAGATGTACCACGGCCACGAACAGCACGCCCAGCAGGAACAGCGGCTGGGAGAGCGGGACGCGGAGCACCGCCGGGAGGTCGGCGACCGCGCCCGAACCGGCCAGGTCGCCGAGCCGGTGGTCCGCCCAGGTGTAGAGGATGCCGCCGACCATCGGGCCCCAGCGGGTTCCGGAGCCGCCCAGCACCACCATCACCAGCAGCGACAGCGTGAAGTCGGACGTGGTCGTCTGGGGCGTGGAACCACCGGTCAGAAGCAGGTGCACGATGCCGCCGAGCGCGGCGAGCGCGCCCGCCACGACGAAGGCCGTCAGCTTGAAACCGTACGGTTTCAGCCCCAGCACCTCCACCCGGCGCTCGTTCTCCTTGATGCCCTCCCAGACGCGTCCGGTGGGGGAGCGGACCGCCCAGTGGACGACGCCCAGGGTGAGGACGAGATAGGCGAGGGCGATCCAGTAGAGGTTCGCGGTGTTGTCGATGCCGACGAGCCAGGAGGGCAGCAGGTCCGCCGGTGCCGCCCGGCCCTCCTCACCGCCGGTGACGCCACCGGGGTTGCGGGAGACCAGGATCGAGCCCGCCTGGGCGAACGCCAGCGTGACCATGGAGAAGCCGATGCCGGTGACGCGCAGGCTCACCGACCCCAGGACCAGGGCCAGCGCGATCCCGAAGCAGAGGCCGAGGACCGCGGCGGCCGCGAACGGGAGCCCCGCCTCCAGCAGGAACAC
The DNA here is from genome assembly GCF_007829885.1 of Streptomyces brevispora. NCBI lineage: Bacteria > Bacillati > Actinomycetota > Actinomycetes > Kitasatosporales > Streptomycetaceae > Streptomyces > Streptomyces brevispora. Next base: position 1,281,247 of record NZ_VIWW01000001.1, on the reverse strand, counting down.
GTTGGTGGCGTAGCTGCCCGCCGCGAAGTACAGGGCGTGCCCGAAGGAGAGCAGCCCCGTACGGCCCAGCAGCAGGTCGTAGCCCGTGGCCAGGGCGCCGAACAGCAGGCAGGTGGCGATGAGTTGCAGGCTTCCCGCACTGCCGAGCGGGCCGTCCAGCAGACCCGGCACGGGTACGGCGCTGTAGGGCGCCACGACCAGGACCAGCAGGACGGCGGCGGGCCACCAGCGCAGCAGTTGCCGGGACCGGCCGGGGGGCGCCGGTGCGGCCTGGGATCTGCCGTCGGTGCGGTCGTGTGTCTCGGTGGCGGTGCTCACGCGAGCCTCCCCGTCAGTCCGCGCGGCCGGATCAGCAGCAGCGCGGCGAGCAGGACGACGACCGCCAGATCGCCGAGGCCCGCTGCGGTGTAGTAGTTGGCGAACTGCTGGACCAGGCCGATGACCACCGACGCCACGGCGGCGCCGGTCACCGAACCCATGCCGCCGGTGACCACGACGACGAACGCGAAGATCAGCAGCGAGGTGCCCTGACGGGGATCGACCGAACCGAAGTACAGCCCGCCGAGCGCCCCGCCCAGTGCGGCGGCGCAGCCCCCGATCGCGAAGACGAGGGTGAACGCCTTGCGGACGTCGATGCCGAGCGCGGTGACCATCGCCCGGTCCTCGACCCCCGCCCGTACGACGAGACCGTGCCGGGTCCGGCCGAGGAAGAGCCGCAGCGCCACCAGGACCACGACCGCCGCCGCGACCAGCACGAGGCGGTTGACCGGGACCTGCGCGCCCAGCAGCCCGAAGGTGCCGGACAGCGCCTTCGGCCCCGGGAAGGTCCGGGCGTCCGATCCCCAGATCCCCGACAGCAGTGCGGGGACCGCGAGCCCCACCCCGACCGTGGCGAGCACCTGCTCGCGCGGCCGGGTGTAGAGCGGGCGGACGACGGCGAGTTCCAGGAGCACGGCGGCGACGGTGCCCACCGCCGTACCGAACAGCACCGCGAGGACGAAGCCGGCCCCGCCGGGTCCGGCGCCGGGCAGATGGCCGGACGCCGCCCACCAAGTGCCGTACGCCCCGATGGAGAGCAGCGCCCCGTGCGCGAAGTTGAGCACGTCCATCAGGCCGAAGATCAGCGAGAGTCCGGACGCGACGAGAAAGTAGAGGGCTCCCAGACCGAGTCCGGTCATGGTGAGCAGCACGATGGTGGACATCAGGAATCCGCCTCCGCGGTGTGGGTGGACAGCGGGCCGTGGCCCACGCCGAGCAGCCGGCGGGCCGCCTCCGCGTCGCCGAGCAGTTCGTCCGCCGGGCCCCGGTGGGCGGTCCGGCCGTCGGCCAGTACCACGCAGTGCTCGGCGAGCCGGCGCACGACGGCGAGGTTCTGCTCCACGAGCAGCACCGGCACCGCCTCGGCGGCCCGCTCCAGCACCTGCGCCACCTCGGTGACCACCTTCGGCGCCAGACCCTTGGTGGGTTCGTCCGCGATGATCAGCCGGTTGGCGTTGAGCAGGGTGCGGCCGATGGCGACCATCTGCTGCTGGCCGCCGGACAGCGTCCCGGCCGGCTGCCGGGCCCGCTGCTTGAGTTCGGGGAAGAGCTCATGGACCAGGGCGTAGGCGGGCTCGCCCGCGCCGCGCCGTTCGGCCAGCCGCAGGTTCTCCGCCACGGTCAGCCCGGCGAAGACGCCGCGGTCCTCCGGGGCGTAACCCACACCCCGCCGGACCACGGCGTGGGTGGGCAGGGCCACGGTCTCCTCACCGTCCAGCCGCACACTGCCGCTGCGCGGGACGAGGCCCAGGATGCCCCGTACGGTCGTGGTCTTCCCGGCGCCGTTGCGTCCCAGCAGCGCGGTCACGCCGTGGGCGGCGACGTCCAGGTCGACACCGTGCAGGATGTGCCGGCCGCCGATCAGGACCCGCAGGTCCCGGACGGCGAGCAGGGTCTGCGCGCTCACAACCCCTCCCCGAGGTAGGCCTGTTGCACGGTCGGATCGGCGGTGACGGCCTCGGGGGTGTCCAGGGCCAGCAGCCGGCCGTGATGCATCACGGCGAGCCGGTCGGCCAGGCCCAGGAGTACGTCCATGTGGTGCTCGACCATGAGGACGGTGCGGCCCTCCTCCCGGTGCAGGGTGCGGATCAGCTCGGTCAGCGCCGGGACCTCCTCCGCGCTCACCCCGGCCATCGGTTCGTCGAGCAGCATCAGCCGGGGCTCGCCCACCAGCAGCACGGCCAGCTCCAGCTTCCGCTTCTCGCCGTGCGACAGTTCGGATGCCGTCGCTCCGGCCCGGTGGCCCAGACCGGTGCGCTCCAGCACGCCGTCCACCTCGGCGGTGTACGGGTCGGCGCGCCGCCAGAGCCGGTAGGAGCCGCCCCGGGCGGCCTGCGCCGCCAGCCGGACGTGGTCGGCCACGGTCATCGCGGGCCAGAGGCTGGACGTCTGGAACGTCCGGCCGAGCCCGCGCCGGGCCCGCACATGCGCGGGCCGGTCCGTCATGTCGGTGCCGTCCAGCGCGATCGTGCCCGCGGTCGGCATCGTCGTGCCGCTGATGAGGTTGAACAGGGATGTCTTTCCGGCCCCGTTGGGGCCGATGAAGGCCAGGAACTCGCCCTCGCGGACGCTGAGCGTGATGTCCTGGACGATGGTCGCGCCCCCGATGCTCCAGCCGAGTCCGTCCAGCTGGAGCACGGGTGCCGCGGAATCCGCCCGGCCGTCCCGGTGGCCGAGGGTGTGCGGTGCGGTCATGTTTCAGCCCGCCGAGGGCTTCACGGGCGGTGCCACGGTGTCCATCGGTTCGGTGTGCAGCAGCTCGGGCTTCGCGGCGGCGCCCTTGCCGGTCAGCCGGGCCACGAACATCGGCTGCACCAGGGCGTGGTCCTCGGCCCGGACCTGCGCCTTGCCCTTCACCCCGTCGAAGGTCCAGCCCTCCAGGGCCTTCACCATCGCGGCCGGGTCGGTGGCGCTGCCCTCGGCCACGGCGTGCACGATCATCTGGGCCGCGGTGAAACCGTCCGGGGTGAACAGGTCGGGGGTGCCGCCGGCCTTCGTCACCGAGTCGAGCATGGCCTTCTCCGCGGCGTTGCCGCCGCCCGCACCGGGGAAGTAGTGGGCGAGGAACGACACCTTGGCCCCGGCCGTCCCGAAGATCGGGTACGAGGCCGTCCCGGCGAGCCCGGTGACGACCTTGCCGGCGCCCAGCACACCCTGCTGGTCCAGCGCGGTCCACAGCGCCGGTGCGGTGGAACCGGCCCAGGCCACGAAGACCAGATCCGGCCCGCCCGCCTTCACCTGCCGGGCGAACGGCGTCAGGTCCGTCGCGCTGGGCGGCGCCAGTACGGAGCCCACCTTCGCGCCCTTCGCGCCGAGCACCGCCTTCACCGCGGCGACGTTCGCCTGGCCGAACGTGGAGTCCTGGGCCAGCACCGTGACCTTCTTGCCCTTGGCGTCGCCGAGCATCGCCCCCGCCGTGAGGATGTCCTGGTAGGACTGGCGGCCCGAGCGGAAGGTGTAGTCGTTGATCCCGGTCACCGCGTCGGTGGCGGCCGGTCCGCTGATGTACAGCACCTTGTTCTGGGCGGCGAGCGGCGCCATCTGGAGGGCGACGCCGGAGTCGGTGGTGCCGGCCAGCACCTTGTAGCCCTTGCCGATCAGGTTCTTCGCCGCGGAGACCGCCTTGCCGGGGTCGCCCGCGTCGTCCTGCTCGGTGACCTCGATGCGGTGGCCGGCGACCTTGCGGGTGCCCTTCGTGGCGTAGTCCAGGCCCGCCATGAAGCCGTCCCGGTACTGCTTGCCGTAGTCGGCGAGCAGCCCGGTCCGGGAGTAGACCAGGCCCACCTTCACGGCCGCGCCACTGGCGGACTTCCCGGTCGTCGACTCCTCACTGCCCGCCTTGCCGGCGGCGGTGCACCCGGTCAGCAGCAGACCGGCGGTGGCCAGTACGGCGACGGCCGACAGGGATCGGGGCCGGGCGGTGCGGGTGGCCCCGCCGGCTCTGCTGACGCTGCTCGTTCTGCTGACTCTGCTGACTCTGCGACGCATGGTGACCGGCTCCTCGGCGTGTTCCTGTGATGTCGCCGAACCGTATGAACACCGTGCCGTCGTCGATATGGTGCAGGGCACCCCACCTGACCGGGTGCCCATGTGGGTGCCGTACATGGGCAGGACCCCGGCAGGGGCGGCGCCCCGCGGGAGTCATCGACGCCGGTTCAGCGGACCGGGTCCTCGGCCGTCAGGTCGATCAGCCGGCACACCGTCTCGATGTCTATCTTCACCTGGGCGATCGACGCCCGGCCGGACAGCCAGGTGATCAGCGCCGAGTGCCAGGTGTGCTCGATCACCCGGACGGCCGAGAGCTGCTCGGGTGTCGGGTGCTCGAGCCCCATCGAGTCCAGGATGATCGCCGTCGTGAGGCGCGAGACGGTGTCCACCTCGGGGCTCACGCTGCGGTCCGCGAAGGTCAGCGCGCGCACCATCGCGTCCGCCAGGTGCGGTTCGCGCTGGAGCGCGCGGAACGCCCGCATCAGGGTTTCGGCGACCCGGTCCGCCGGGTCGGCCCCGGCCGGCGGACGTTTGCGCAGCGTGCCCTGCATGCGCTGGAGCTGGTCCTGCATGGTGGCGACCAGCAGATGGACCTTGGACGGGAAGTAGCGGTACAGGGTGCCCAGGGCGACCCCGGCGGCCTCCGCCACCTCACGCATCTGGACGGCCTCGAACCCGCCTTTGCCGGCGAGCTGCGCGCTGGCGTGCAGGATGCGGCGGCGGCGGGCCTCCTGGCGTTCCGTCAGGGGCGGCGATGCCGGTCTGGCTTCCGCTGTCATGTGTCCCATTCCCCGTGGCTTCAGGTCCGCGACCACGAGGAAGCGGCGGCCGGTCCGGCGGCGCACAGCATGCCAGGGTGTGTGTCGTGGCGCGAATCACCTGATCCGGCCGCCGCACCGACGCTACCTGCCGGTAGATTCGTAACGCGTTGAACGATCCAGTCTGTAACTTGTTCTAGATTAGCGTGAGCGGTTACGCTCCGGCGAATACGCAGTGAGAAGGGGGCCGAGCGTGACCGCTGAGGCCATAGAGTCGGGCCCCCGCACGGGCCCCGGTACGTCGGACACGGAGGCGGACCCCGTCGGCGACCGGCCGTTGCGCATCGCGCTCCTCACCTACAAGGGCAACCCCTTCTGCGGCGGTCAGGGCGTCTACGTACGCCACCTCGCCCGCGAGCTCGCCCGGCTCGGCCACAGCGTCGAGGTGATCGGCGCCCAGCCCTACCCCGTGCTCGACGAGGGCGTCCCGCTCACCGAGCTGCCGAGTCTGGACCTCTACCGGAACCCCGACCCGTTCCGCACCCCGAAGCGCGGCGAGTACCGGGACTGGATCGACGCCACCGAGGTCGCCACCATGTGGACCGGCGGATTCCCCGAGCCGCTCACCTTCAGCCTGCGCGCCCGGCGCCATCTCGCCGCCAGACGCGGCGAGTTCGACGTCATCCACGACAACCAGACGCTCGGCTACGGATTCCTCGCCGACCTCGGCGCCCCCCTCGTCACCACCATCCACCACCCCATCACCGTCGACCGGCGGCTCGACCTCGACGCCGCCCCGACCCGTCGCCGCCGCGCCTCCGTACGCCGCTGGTACGCCTTCACCCGCATGCAGAAGCGGGTCGCGCGCAGGCTGCCGTCCGTGCTCACCGTCTCCGGCTCCTCCAAACAGGAGATAGTCGAGCACCTCGGGGTGCGCCCGGCCCGCGTCCACGTCGTCCACATCGGCGCCGACACCGACCTGTGGTCGCCCGACCCCGCGGTCGCCGAGGTCGACGGCCGGATCGTCACCACCTCCAGCGCCGACGTACCGCTCAAGGGCCTCGTCCACCTCGTCGAGGCGCTCGCCAAGCTCCGTACCGGCAACCCGGCGGCGCACCTCGTGGTCGTCGGCCGGCGGGCCGAGGACGGACCGGTCGCGCAGGCCATCGAACGGCACGGTCTCGGGGACGCCGTCGAGTTCGTCAAGGGCATCAGCGACGCCGAACTCGTCGACCTGGTGCGCAGCGCCCAGATCGCCTGTGTCCCCTCGCTGTACGAGGGGTTCTCACTGCCGGCCGCCGAGGCCATGGCCACCGGCACCCCGCTCGTCGCCACCACCGGCGGCGCGATCCCCGAGGTCGCGGGACCGGACGGCGAGACCTGTCTGGCGGTCCCGCCCGCCGCCCCCGGGGCCCTGGCCGACGCGCTCGGCCGGCTGCTCGGCGACGCGGCGCTGCGCGAGCGGCTCGGGGCGGCGGGACGCGAACGGGTCCTCGCACGATTCACCTGGAAGCAGGCGGCGATCGGTACCGCCGCGCTCTACCGGGAGGCCATCGCCGCCCGTGCCGCCGCCGGACCCGACGGCCGTCGGTGAAACCGCCCCACCCCTGACGTCTCCGCTCTCCCGCCCCCTTCGAACCCCGACCGCGAAAGCAGGCATTCGTGCTGACCGTGGACTTCACCCGCTTCCCGCTCGCCGCAGGCGACCGAGTGCTCGACCTGGGCTGCGGCGCCGGACGCCACGCCTTCGAGTGCTACCGGCGCGGCGCCCAGGTGGTGGCTCTCGACCGGAACGGCGAGGAGATCCGCGAGGTCGCGAAGTGGTTCGCCGCGATGAAGGAGGCCGGGGAGGCACCCGAGGGCGCCACCGCCACCGCCATGGAGGGGGACGCGCTCAACCTGCCGTTCCCCGACGCGTCCTTCGACGTCGTGATCATCTCCGAGGTGATGGAGCACATCCCCGACGACAAGGGCGTACTCGCCGAGATGGTCCGGGTGCTCAGGCCCGGCGGCCGGATCGCGATCACGGTGCCGCGCTACGGCCCCGAGAAGGTCTGCTGGACGCTCTCCGACGCCTACCACGAGGTCGAGGGCGGCCACATCCGCATCTACAAGGCCGACGAGCTGCTCGGCCGGATGCGCGGCGCCGGCCTCAAGCCGTACGGCACCCACCACGCACACGCGCTGCACTCGCCCTACTGGTGGCTGAAGTGCGCCTTTGGAGTGGGCCGCGACGGCAAGGACGCAGCGCTGCCGGTGCGGGCGTACCACAAGCTGCTGGTCTGGGACATCATGAAGAAGCCGATGGCCACCCGGGTCGCCGAGCAGCTGCTCAACCCGGTCGTCGGCAAGAGCTTCGTCGCCTACGCGACCAAGCCGCACCTGCCCGCCGCCATGACCACCGATGCCCCGGCGAAGGCCGACGACTCCGCAGGGGCCCCGGCGTGACCCTTCCCGAGCGGACCGAACACCTTGTGCTGCCCGGAGTGCTCACCGCCGGGCAGGCGACCGAGACCGTCGCCGCGCTGCTCGCCGTGCAGTGCGACAACGGCGCGCTGCCCTGGTTCCGCGGGCACCACCTCGACCCGTGGGACCACACCGAGGCCGCCATGGCGCTGGACGCCGCCGGCGAGCACGACGCCGCGGAACGCGCGTACGAGTGGCTGGCCCGCAACCAGAACGGCGACGGCTCCTGGTACGCCGCCTACCACGACGGCGACCCGCAGCAGCCGACCGACCGCGGGCTCGAGACCAACTTCTGCGCGTACGTGGCCGTCGGCGTCTGGCACCACTACCTCGCCACCGGCGACGACGCGTTCGTCGACCGGATGTGGCCGACCGTCTTCGCCGCCGTCGAGTTCGTCCTGAGGTTCCAGCAGCCCGGCGGCCAGATCGGCTGGAAGCAGGAGGCCGACGGCACCCCGGTCACGGACGCGCTGCTGACCGGCTCCTCCTCCATCCACCAGGCACTGCGCTGCGCGCTCGCCATCGCGGAACGCCGCGAGGAACCGCAGCCCGACTGGGAGTTGGCCACCGGCGCACTCGCCCACGCGATCCGCAGCCACCCCGAACGCTTCCTGGACAAGAGCCACTACTCGATGGACTGGTACTACCCGGTCCTCGGCGGCGCGCTCGACGGACCGGCTGCCACGAAGCGGATCGAGGAGGGCTGGGACCGTTTCGTCGTCCCGGACCTCGGGGTGCGCTGTGTGCTGCCCAACCCCTGGGTGACGGGCGGCGAGAGCTGCGAACTCGCCCTGGCGCTCTGGGTGATGGGCGAGTCCGACCGGGCCCTGGAGGTCCTGCAGTCCATCCAGCACCTGCGGGCCGAGGACGGGCTGTACTGGACGGGGTACGTCTTCGAGGGCAACCGGGCGTTCTGGCCCGAGGAGCGCACCGCCTGGACCGCCGGTTCGCTGCTGCTGGCGGTGGCCGCGCTCGGCGGGGACGAGGCGACCACCGCGGTCTTCAGCGGGGAACGGCTGCCGAAGGGACTGGAGCCGGACTGCTGCGGCTGAGCGGCTGCGATCGGGCGGTGCCGGGCGGTGCCGGGCGGTCCCGGCTGTTTCTGCGCGCCCGGCGGTCCCGGCCGGCTCAGCGCGCCCGGCGGTTTTGTCGGCGTCAGTGGCGGATGCGTCCGGCGACCGCGTGCCCGATGAACAGGTACACGACGGCCGCGAGGCCGTAACCGGCGACGACCCTGGCCCACGCCTCGTCGAACGTGAACAGGTCGTACGACCAGCCGGCGAGCCAGCGGGCGGTGTGCCGCACGAACTCGACCAGGTCGTTGTCCCGGTTGGCGTCGAGCAGGTACATCAGAATCCACAGGCCGATGATGAAGGCCATGACGTCGGCCACTACGGCTATGACACGTGCTGCGGTGTTGCTTCCGTTGCCTGTTCTGGAGGACATGCCATCCGGGTTGCCGCATTCCGCCGGGTGAAACCCGGACGGCGTACCCGGGTGGCGGGCCGTCCGGGCGGGGGCAAGCCTTGCGGGGGGTGCCGGGCCCCGGCACCCGTCGCGATGTGCCCGGTCAGGGAGGCCCGCTGTGCCCACTTCCGTACCGCTCCGCCGTCTGCTCGTGGCACTGCTGCTGTCCTGCACCGTGCTGGTGAGCGCCACCGCGTGCGGCAGCGGCGGCGACAGCGGGGCGAGCAGTTCCGCGTCGCCCACCGGGACGTCGCCCACCGGCACGTCTTCGGCCGAGGCGCAGAAGTTCGCCAAGACGCGTTTCGTCACCAACGCGGGGCTGGCCGCGGGCGCCACCTACCAGTGGATCGTCAAGCCGTACCGGGCCGGCAGGTTCAAGAAGGGCGCCGACGGGCGGACGTTCGCGCTCGTCAAGGCCGGACTCGCGGGCGGCTTCGCCTACAACAGGCTCAAGGCCGCCTCCGACAACGCCAAGGGCGACCCGCTGCTCTCGAAGGCCGTCGCACCACTGACCGCGGGCATCGCATCACTCGAGGGCCTCGCCACCAAGCTCCGCAAGGGTGACGCGGGAGAGGGCGACATCGGCGCCTTCGAGAACGTCATCAACAACGTCAAGGACGCCGGGAAGAGCGCGGGCGCCGAGGTGAAGGACAAGGTGCCGTCCACCGCGCAGCTCGGCGGATAACCCGTGGGGCGCGGCGCGGGCCCGAACTAGGCTGCGGGCATGAGCCATCTCTCCCATGAGCGCTACTGCGACGAAATCGTCCTGAGGACAGAGGCGTTGAGGGCCGCGGTGAGCGGTGCTGACCTCGACGCGACCGTACCGACGTGCCCCGAGTGGACACTGCGCGACCTCGCCGTCCATGTCGGCGGCGTCCACCGCTGGGCCGGGGAGATCGTGCGCACCCAGGCCACCGAGGCGCTCCCGGACGATCGGGTGCCGCACTTCACCCCCGACGGCGACGACCCCGCCGTGCTGGACGCCTGGCTGGCGGAAGGGGCCGCCGGGACCGCCGAGGTGCTGCGTGAGGCGGGTCCCGAGCTGAAGGCCTGGTCCTGGTACCGGGACCAGAGCGCGGGATTCTGGGCACGGCGCATGGCGATCGAGACGGTCGTCCACCAGGCGGACGCGGCCCTCACCGCGAAGGTGCCCTACACCATGGCAGCCGACCTGGCCGCGGACACCATCGACGAATGGCTGCAGTTCGTCGCCGGCGCCCAGGCCGAGGGCGACTCGGAGGCCGTGGAGCTGCGCGGCGCCGGGCGCTCCATCCACCTGCACGCCACCGACACCCCCGGCGCCGAATGGCTCATCGAGTTCGGCGAGGACGGCTTCACCTGGCGCCGTGCGCACGAGAAGGCGACCGTGGCACTGCGGGGGCCGCTCACCGACGTGATGCTGGTCTTCAACCGCCGCCTCGCCCCGGACAGCGACCGGGTCGAGGTCCTGGGCGACGCGGAGCTGCTGGACTTCTGGCTGGCGCGGTCGTCCTTCGGCTGACGGACCGGGCCCGGCCGGTGTGCGGGCCGGGCGCCGCTGCGCCAAGCTGGAACGGCAGCCCGTCCCGTCCGGCGAGGAGGTGCCGATGGACCCGGTCCGGGCCCTGGAGCGGATCGCCTTCCTGCTGGAGCGCGGCGGGGCCGACACCTACCGTGTCCAGGCCTTCCGCACGGCCGCCCGCACCGTCGCCGCGATGCCCGGCGGCGAAGCCGTCCAACGGGTGACGAACGGCTCACTGGAGCGGGTCAAGGGCATCGGCCCCAGGACCGCACAGGTCATCCGCGAGGCGGTGGCCGGAGAGGTCCCCGCCTATCTGGAGCGGCTGGAGACCGAGACCGAGGAGAGCGGACGGCTCGCCGAGGGCGGTGAGCGGCTGCTCGCGCTGCTGCGCGGCGACTGCCATCTGCACTCCGACTGGTCGGACGGCGGCAGCCCGATCGAGGAGATGGGCCGTACGGCGGCCGAGCTCGGCCACGACTGGGCGGTGCTCACCGACCACTCGCCCCGGCTGACCGTGGCCAACGGGCTCTCGCCCGAACGGCTGCGCCGACAGCTGGCCGAGATCGCCGAACTCAACGAGCGCTGGGCACCGTTCAGGCTGCTCACCGGCATCGAGTGCGACATCAACCTCGACGGCTCCCTCGACCAGGAGGACGAACTCCTTGAACAGCTCGACCTGGTGGTCGTCTCCGTCCACTTCAAACTGCGGATGGACCCCGGCCCGATGACCCGGCGGCTCCTCGCGGCCGTCCGCCATCCGCAGGCCAACGTCCTCGGGCACTGCACGGGTCGGCTGATCACCGGCCGGGGCCGCCCGGAGTCGCGGTTCGACGCCGACGAGGTCTTCGCCGCCTGCGCGGAGTCGGGCACGGCGGTGGAGATCAACAGCCGGCCCGAGCGGCTGGACCCGCCCCGGCGGCTGCTGCGCCGCGCCGTCGAGGCGGGCACGCTCTTCGCCGTCGACACCGACGCGCACGCACCCGGACAGCTGGACTGGCAGATCTACGGCTGCGCCCGAGCCGAGGAGTGCGGAGTCCCGCCGGAGCGCGTCGTCACCACGTGGACGGCGGACGAGCTGCTGGCCTGGACGCGCGAGGGCACGGTCCCGGACCGGGCCTGAGAGCAGCGCCGGTCAGCACCCAACCCGGACATGGATGCCGGAGCCACGCGCGCAACCTCCCTCTACGTCCTGGTGGCCTCCGCGGCCCCGGCCGCCGGCCAGGGGTGGGTGTGCATCGGCGCCAACTAACGTCTACTCGCTCGACGTCAACCATTCCGAGGTGGCCGTGGACGCCGTCGCAGCTTTCGCCGCCCCGCGGCGCGCTCCCGAGCCGTCTAGTTGAGCTCCGCCAGCACCCGCAGGGTGTGCGGGTCCGGCGCCGTCACCAGTAGGTCGGTGACCGGCCCCGTGCGCCACAACTCCAGCCGTTCCGCGATCCGTTCGCGGGGACCGACCAACGAGATCTCATCGGCGAAGGCGTCCGGGACGGCGAGGACGGCCTCCTCCTTGCGGCCCTCCAGGAAGAGCTGCTGAATCCGCCGGGCCTCCTCACCGAACCCCATCCGCGCCATCAGATCCGCGTGGAAGTTACGGGCGGCGGCGCCCATGCCGCCGACGTAGAAGCCGAGCATCGCCTTCACCGGCAGCAGGCCCTCCGCGACATCGTCACAGACCTGCGCACGGACCATCGGCGCGATCATGAACCCCTCACGGAGGCCCGCCAGCGACGCCTTGTACACATCCGTGCGCAGCGGCGACCAGTACAGCGGCAGCCAGCCGTCCGCGATCCTGGTGGTCTGCGCGATGTTCTTCGGCCCCTCCGCGCCGAGCAGTAACGGGAGCCCGGACCGCAGTGGATGGGTGATCGGCTTCAGCGGTTTGCCGAGTCCGGTGGCGCCGGGGCCGTTGTACGGATGGGAGTGGAACCGGCCGTCCAGCTCAACAGGGGCCTCGCGGCCGAGCACTTGGCGCACCACGTCGATGTACTCGCGGGTCGCGGTCAGCGGGCTGCTGGGGAACGGCCGCCCGTACCAGCCCTCGACGACCTGCGGGCCGGAGAGCCCGAGGCCGAGCATCATCCGGCCGCCGGAGAGGTGGTCGAGGGTCAGGGCGTGCATGGCGGTCGCGGTCGGGGTGCGTGCCGCCATCTGCGCGATGGCAGTGCCCAGCCGGATGCGGGAGGTGTGGGCGGCGATCCAGGTCAGCGGGGTGAAGGCGTCCGATCCCCAGGCCTCCGCCGTCCACACCGACTCATAGCCCAGGTCCTCGGCCTCCCGGGCGAGGTCCAGATGGGCCGGGTTCGGGCCGCGGCCCCAGTATCCGAGAGCGAGTCCGAGCCGCATTCCGCTGCCTCCCAGCATTTCTGACGATGTATCAGATATAGCCGGAGGGTACGACAGCGGCCCCCCGCCCGGAAGGGGCGGGGGGCCGCTGTCGGTGGTCCGTGCGCCGCGTGTCAGCCGCGCTGGATGCCCGTGGTGTCCTGGAGCACGCCCCGGCGGCCGTCCTGGGTCTGGGCGATGAGCCCCGGACCGCGCTGCTCGACCGCGAGGTACCAGGTGCCCGGCGCCAGTTCGGCGATCGGGGACGGCGAACCGTCCTCGCCGTACAGCGGACGGGCCACCGGAACCGCGAACCAGAACGGGGTGAAGTCACCGGCCGGCGCACCGCCGCCCGCCGGGCTCTGCTGCGCCGCCGCGTGAGGCTGCTGCGGATCGGGCTGACCGGGCTGGGCACCGTACTGCTGCGGCTGACCCGGCTGCTGACCGCCGAACGACGGCTGCGCGGCGCCCGGGTAGCCGTAACCCTGACCGGGCTGCGGCTGGCCACCGTAGGGCGGCTGCACGGCCTGCGGCTTCGGGGCGCCCACGAGCGGGGCCTTGAGCGCGGGAACCAGCGGGGAGGCGACCGCACCGGCGGCCAGCGCCAGGGCGGCGATCAGGCCGAGGATCAGACCGGCACCGGCGTCGATCTGGCCGAGGTCGATGATCGTCCAGAACAGGTACCACGCGGTGAAGAGTGTGGCGGCCACGCCGAACTGGGCGAGATCCAGACCGGCGACCTTGCGCGGCTGGGGCTGCGAGCGGGAGAGCACGATCAGTGCGGCGCCGGCCACCCCGACCATGTAGACGCCCATCGCGGCGCCCAGGAACTCCCAGGAGTTCGGCGCGTCAATGCTGGAGTTCCCGTAGGAGTAGTAGTCGAGGAAAGAGGCGATGAACAGCACGACCGCTGCTCCGATCACCACGCCATCGCCTCGAGTGAGGGAGCGGATATTCACGTGAAGGTCCTTAGTCGGTCGTCTCGTCGGGGCGGTCGTCGCTGCCACCGGTACGGCGGGCGCGGCGCGAAGCTCGGGGCGGGCTCCCCGTCGTACGGATGAATCTATCGTCTGCCGGCGCGGGTTGCGTCCGCCGCCCTGACGTTGGGCGAGCATCCTTCCGAGTTCATCGCAGAACCACCTCTTACTACCCGTTGAGATAGCTCCTGATGCCATCGGCGATGCCCTGCGCCGCCTTCTGACGCCAACCCGCACTGGTGAGCAGGGCGGCGTCCTTCGGATCACGCATATTGCCGCATTCGATGAAGACTTTGGGCACGGTAGACAAATTAAGTCCGCCCAGATCCTTGCGGGTGTCCAGTCCGGTATTGCCGCCGATGTAATTGGAAGGCGCACTTCCGGTGGCGCGGACGAAGAGTCCGGCGATACGCGTCCCGAGATCGCGCGACGGACCCACGATCTTCGAGGTGTCCGCGTTCCCGCCGCGCACCGCCGCGGGCAGGATCACGTGGAAGCCGCGGTTGCCGACCGCAGACCCGTCCGCATGGACCGAGACGACCGCGTCGGCCCCCGCCTTGTTGCCGATCCTGGCCCGTTCGTCGACGCACGGGCCGAACAGCCGGTCGTTGTCGTACGTCAGAACCACCTTCGCGCCCTGCGCCCGCAGCAGTTCGCGCAGCCGGTGCGCGACATCGAGGGTGAACTCGGCTTCCGCGTAGCCGGAGTTGGTGGAGGTGCCGGTGGTGTCGCACTCCTTGTGCGTGGTGCCGATGTCCACCTGCCGGGCGATCTCGGCGGTGTGCAGGCGGTTGCGCGGATTGTGCCCGGGGTCGATGACGACCGTCTTGCCCGACAGCGGCCCGGACACGGTGGCCGGCGCGGACGCCGAGCGGGAGGCCGGCCGCTTCGACGGGGCCGGGCCGCTGTGCACCGGTGACGGGGAGGCCGGGCCCGGCGAGGAGGCTGTCGCGGGGGACGGCGACGCGGCCGCACTGCCGTCCGGGCCGGGCCGGGCCTGCGCGGTGTCACCGCCGCCGCAGCCCGTGGCGCCCAGACACAGCGCGGTCAGCGTCGCGGCGGCGAACAGGGCCGGGCGGCGGGGGGCAGGGGGAACGCTCTCGTCGTCACGCACCCGGCGATGCTATCCGGGAGCCCGGCCGCTGTCCGGAGGCCTTACGGCCTGGTGCACGACAGTGAGCGGGCTCCCGACGCCCTGCGACTCCGCCTCCGGCGTTGTCGTCGGTCAACGACGCTCCGCGTCGATTCCCTCCTCCGCCTTGGATTCGAAGCTGCATGACGCCGCTCGCTGATCCGCTCCCTATCGCGCGCCAGGTCGTTAGATGCCGGGCCCGGTACGCCGCAGGACGCGCAGCGAGTCGGTGACCGCGATCTCCGTGAACGCCCCGGAGGCCAGCGCCCGCAGGTAGATCCGGTACGGGGCCTGGCCGCCGTGCGCCGGGTCCGGGAACACGTCGTGGATCGCCAGCAGCCCGCCCTCGGCGACATGCGGCGCCCAGCCCTCGTAGTCGCCGTTCGCGTGCTCGTCGGTGTGGCCGCCGTCGATGAAGACCAGCCCGAGCCGCCCGCCCCAGACGGCCGCGATCTGCGGGGAACGCCCCACGAGCGCCACCACGTGCTCCTCCAGACCGGCCGCGTGCAGCGTCCGGCGGAACGTGGGCAGCGTGTCCATCCGGCCGATCTCGGCGTCCACCACGGTCGGATCGTGGTACTCCCAGCCGGGCTGCTGCTCCTCGCTGCCCCGGTGGTGATCGATGGTCAGGGCCGTCACCCCCGCGCCGCGGGCGGCGTCGGCGAGCAGGATGGTGGAGCGCCCGCAGTACGTGCCCACCTCCAGCAGGGGCAGTCCGAGGGCGGCGGCGTCGGCGGCGGCCGCGTACAGCGCCAGCCCCTCCACCACCGGCATGAAGCCCTTGGCGGCCTGGAACGCGGCGAGAATCTCCGGCTTGGGCTCGGCGGCCACGGGTTCCTCCTGGGGGCGGGATGCGGGACGGGCATTTCGACGGCGCTCCATCGTGCCGCACCTTCCGGCCGGGGACGCGCGCGGGGGGTGCCCGGCCGTGCCGGACGCCGGACGCCCCCGCCGACGGTGTCGGCGGGGGCGTCCGGGTGGGGTGAGCCCGGGTCGGGGGCCCCTGGTGGGGCTGTGACGGAGGGGTCAGCAGCTCTGCCAGAGTCGGGTCATGACGCGGACGCCGAAGCGCAGGCCCTCCAGCGGGACGCGCTCGTCCACGCCGTGGAAGAGCCGGCCGTAGTCCAGGTCGTGCGGGAGCTTCAGGCCCTTGAAGCCGAAGCAGCGGATGTCCAGGTGGGTGAAGGCCTTGGCGTCCGTGCCGCCGGGGTTGCAGTACGGCACGGGGTGGCCGTCCGGGTCCTCGGCGCGCACCGCGTCGCACATGGCGTCGACGAGCGGGCCGTCGAACGTGGTCTCCATCGCGATGTCGTGGTTGACCCACTCGCGGCTGACCGAGGGGAGCAGCAGCCTGTCGATCGTGTCGATCAGCTCCTGCTCGTGGCCGGGCAGGAAACGGCCGTCGACGCGGGCGGTGGCCTTTCCGGGGATGACGTTGGTCTGGTAACCGGCGTTGAACATGGTGGGGTTCGCCGAGTTGCGCAGGACCACCTGCATGAAGTCGGAGACCGGGCCCAGCTTGGCGAGGCTGCCCTCGATGTCGTTCTCGTCGAACTCCACGCCGTACAGGCGGGCCGCCTCTTCGAGCAGGACGCGGACCGGCTCGATCAGCCGGATCGGGAAGGTCTCGCGGCCGATCCGGGTCAGCGACTCGGCGAGGTCGGTGACCGCGTTCTCGTCGTTGGGCGACGAGCCGTGGCCGGCCCGGCCGCTCGCGGTGAGCTCCATCCAGGCCATGCCGCGCTGGGCGTTCTCGATCGGGTAGAGGCGCCGGGTGTCGTCGATGGCGAAGGAGAACCCGCCGCCCTCGCCGATCGCCTCGGTGACCCCGGAGAACAGTTCCGGGCGGTGCTCGACCAGCCAGTGGGCGCCGAACGTGCCGCCCGCCTCCTCGTCGGCGAGGAAGGCCAGCACCAGATCGCGCGAGGGCCGGGTGCCGGTGCGGGCGAAGTGCCGGGCGGTGGCCAGCATGACGGCCACCGTGTCCTTCATGTCGATCGCGCCCCGGCCCCACAGGTAGCCGTCCCGGATCTCGCCGGAGAACGGCGGCACCTGCCACTCGGAGGCGTCCGCGGGGACCACGTCCAGATGGCCGTGGACCATCAGCGCGCCGCGCTCCGGATCGCGGCCGGCGATCCGGGCGATGACACTGGCACGGCCCGGGGCGGACTCGATCAGCTCCGATGCGATGCCCACCTCGGCGAGGCGGCCCACCACCCAGTCGGCGCTCGCACGCTCGTTGCTGGTGGGGTTGGAGGTGTCGAACCTGATCAGTTCGGCGCAGAGGTCGACGACCTCGGCCTGGGCCTCCTCGGAGGCCGGTATCAGGGTGGCGGTGGGGTCGGGGGTGCTCATGCTGCTCCCACAGAGGTGGTGGTGCGGGCTTCGGGGACCGCGCTGTCCTCGTCGTCCAGGGTGGAGGTGCCGTACGGCTTCACCCAGCCCAGCAGGCCGAGGACGCTGTACAGGACGAAGGCGGTGGCCAGCGAGTTCAGGGCCGGTATGCCGCCGTCGTAGAACTTGCCGACGCAGAAGGCCGCGATCCAGATGGCGATGGACATCGGCACCCAGGTCGGCGAGGACTTGGGCAGCGTCTCGGATTCCCGGGTGTCGTCCAGTGGCTTGCGCATCCGCTTCACGACCCAGTACTCGGCCACGATGATGCCGCCGATCGGCGGGATCGCGACGCCGAGGATCGTGAGGAACTCGGTGAAGTGGGTCATGATCCCGACCGCGGACAGGACCGTGCCGGCGATGCCGAGGAAGATGGTGACGGCGCCGCGATGGATCCGCTTGCCGAAGACGACCTGGAAGAAGTTGACGACGCCGAGCGAGGAGCCGTACAGGTTCCAGTCGTTGATCTTCGCCGTGGACATCAGGACCACGATGACGCCGAAGGCACCGGAGGTGGAGAGCACGATGTGCGAGACCTCGTTGCTCTTGACCAGGTGGCCCAGGAGTACGCCGGTCATACCGACGATGTACTCGGAGAGGATCATCGAGGAGGCGCTCTGCACGAAGACGTGGGAGCCCTTCCTGTTGTAGCGGGTCATCTCCGGCGCCACGATCGCACCGGTCATGAAGCCGCCCGCGATGGCGGTGGCGGCGACCGCGAGGGGGATCGTGTCACCGGGCGGTGGCGAGTGGATCAGCTCGCTGAGGGAGTGGTCCTTCAGCGTCGAGATGATCGACCAGGCGACCATCGCGAAGAAGAGCGGGGTGACGATCTTCGCGAAGACGGCCATGTACTTGAAGCCGAAGATCACCAGGGCGGTGATGGCGATGCCCGCGATCACGCACCACATCCAGGCCGGTCCGCCGACCAGCGCCGAGACGCTGTTGCCGAAGATCGTGTTCTGGACGCCGAACCAGCCGACCAGGCTGACCGCGATGACGAAGCTGACCAGCGCGGAGCCGTTGCGGCCGAAGCCCACCCAGCGGGTCAGCATCGGGGTCGCGAGACCCTCGCGCATACCGGCCAGGCCGATCGCGAAGATCACGATCTCCAGGATCACCGCGCCGAGCGTGAAGGCGAGGAAGGCGTTGCCGAAGGTCATGCCGACACCGATGGTGGCGCCGAGCGTGAACTGCGAGATCGAGCCGGACTGGGCCAGCCACTGGAGCAGCATGGACCAGAAACCGAACCGCTTGTCGCGCGGGACGCGCGAGAGCGAGTAGTCGTCGCTGCCGATGTTCTTGGTCTCGTGGACCGCGGCGTCGGCCTGCGGGGCGGCTGCCATCAGGACTCCTGGGGTGTGCGGCCGAAGGTCTGCAGGTGAGCCAGCGACCCGTAGCGGTTGACGAGGTTGTCGAACTCCACCGCGTCGTGGAAGTCCAGTTGGCCCGCGCCGTAGGCCTTGGCGACCTCCACGGCGTAGCGGGCGGCGGACGCGATGTCGCTCTCGTGACTCGCGCCCGTCTGGCAGCCCGGCACCGCGGCGGCCGAGGTGACCGCCAGACCGACCACGGGGGCGGCCGTGGCGGTGGAGGGCTGGAGGATCGAATTGATGTGGTGTGCACCGTTACCGTACGGCGTGATGTCCTGTGTGGTCACCGGGTACGTGACCAACGGCTCACCGGTCACCACGGCCAGCAGCTCGCCGAGCTGCTCGCTGACCCGGAGCACCCAGCCCTCCTTGACGGTGGGCGACAGGGCCAGGCCCTTGTGGTTGATGATCCGGTTGCCCTTGGTGGTGTCGACGGAGAGCACGGCCTCCATGTCGTCGGTCACCTCGTGGCGGTTCATGGTGGCGATGTCCACGGGCGATCCCATGAACGGCACCGGGTCGTGCGGCTCGGTCGGCGCGTTCGGGCAGATGTGCGTAGCGACGATCACATCGCCGGGCAGCACATCGCCGCGGCGGCGCATGTCGAGCAGCTTCGCGGCGGTGGCGACGGCGCAGATCGCGCCGTCGGCGTCGGAGACCAGGCCGGTCACCTCGGGCCGGGCGCCGATGCCGCCGAGCCGGCCGACCACACCGAGGGTGCGGGCGGTGCCCCCGGCCGTCCGTCCCCGGGAACCGGGGATGCGGACCAGCACGAAGTCCGTCGAGCCCCGCTCGCCGGCGACCGTGGTGACCTCTGCGGACGAACCCGCGGCCCCCGCTGCGGAGTCGAGGTACTCGACGACCGTCTTGCCATTGACCTGGGGATCGTCGAGCAGATCGACGATGTCCAGTACGTACTTCAACATGGGGGGCCTTTCTCGCGCATCCGTCACACCCGTCCGGCGCCCGGCATGGAAGGGGACGCCGGACGGGGTGCTGAGAGCAGATTCGGGATCGGATAGCGTTGAACGCAACTGTTTCCCGTTATTTGCAACTCAGGTCTAGATGGTGAGATCACGATGACGGACTTCGACCTGGACCGGCGCACCCCCACCGGAGCCCTGCAAACCGTCGACCGGGCGCTCCTCGTGCTGCTCGCGTTCGAGCGGAGCAGGCCCGACTGGGGTGTCACCGAGGTCGCCGAGGAGTTCGGCTGGGACACCTCGGTGGCCCAGCGACTGCTCGCCACCCTCGCGGGCCGCGGCTTCCTGGTCTCCGACCCGGCCACCCGCCGCTACCGCATCGGCCCCGCCGTGCTGCGCCTGGGCAGGCTCTGGGAGCGCTCCGGATCGCTGGAGCTGCTCGCCGGACCGGTCCTTGAGGAGCTGCGCAGGGTCACCGGTGACACCGTGCTCTTCTGCCTGCCGGACAGCTTCCACATGCGGTGCGTGGCGGCCGAGGAGGGCGAGACCGGGCCGCTGCGCTACTACCCCCTGGTCGGCGAGCTCTACCCGGCGCACGCCGGGGCGACCAGCAAGTCGTTCTACGCGTACCTGCCGGACGAGCAGCGCCACCGGCTCTTCCGGGGGCGCCCGATGGCCCGGTTCACCGACCGGACCGTGACCGATCCGGATCTGCTGGAGCGGGAGCTGCTGAAGGTACGCGCCCAGGGGTACGCCTGGACGGTCGGCGAGTACGACACCGGCGTCGCGACCGTCGCCGTACCGGTCTTCCTCGGGCGCGAACCGTACGGAAGCCTCAGCCTGGGCGGCGCCGAGGAACGGTTCGAGGGGGCGCCGGAGAACCGGCTCGACGCGCTGCGGAAGGCAGCCGAACTGCTGGAGAGGCGCCTCACCCACCCGCCGCAGCGCCCGAAGCCCCGGTCCCGCCGCACCGGCTGACCGGGTGCCGCGGCACCCGCCCGACCCGAAGAGAACCCAAGAGGAACCCCGTGAATCTGCTCCTGCTCTCCAACTCCACGCAGCACGGCTGCGGTTACCTGGAACACGCCCTCGACACGGTCACCGCGTTCCTGCCCTCCGGCGCCCGCCTCGCCTTCGTGCCGTACGCGCTCGCCGACCACGCGACGTACACCGCGCGCGTCCGCGGTGCCCTGGAACCGGCCGGCATCAGCGTCCGCGGCGTCCATGAGAACGCCGACCCGGTCGCCGAACTCGCCGCGTCCGATGCCGTGTTCATCGGCGGCGGCAACTCCTTCCGGCTGCTGAGCGCGCTCTACCGGACCGGTCTGCGCGACGCCCTGACCGAGGCGGTGCGCGACGGACTGCCGTACATGGGAGCGAGTGCGGGGACGAACATGGCGTCGCCCACCCTGCGGACCACCAACGACATGCCCATCGTGCAGCCGCCGTCCTTCGAGACGCTCGGCCTCGTCCCGTTCCAGATCAACCCGCACTACCTGGACCCGGACCCGGAGAGCACCCACAAGGGCGAGACCCGCGAGGAACGGCTCAACGAGTTCCTGGAGGAGAACGACGTCCCCGTGCTCGGCCTGCGCGAGGGGTCATGGCTGCGGGTCGACGGGCGCCGGGCCCATGTCCAGGGCGCCCTCCCCGCCCGGCTGTTCACCCGCGCCGCGCAGCCGCGGGAGCTCCCGGCGGGGACGGACGTCTCTCATCTCCTCACGACCGCAGCGAGGTTCGACGCTCCCGTGCGCTGACCGTCAGCACCAGATCGGTCTCGGTGGGCCGGCCGGTCGCCGGGTGCGCCGCCGGGTAGGCGCGCGGCGCGTATCCGGCGGCCGATCCGGCCAGGACGAAGCTGCCGCCGGCCGGGGCGGCGAGCGCGTACCGGCCCTCCGCGTCCGTCGTGGTGAGCCCGGCCTGCCCGCCCTGCCGGTCGATCAGGGTGACGTTGGCACCGGAGACCGGGGTCCCGTCCGCTTCGACGACCCGGCCGCGGAAGCCGGAGCCGGCGAGCGGGAGCGGGGTGCCGGAGCCGGCGAGCGGGAGGCCGGACATCCGGGCCGCCGCGTCGCCCGCGCTGCTCGCCAGCAGGACCGGCGCGGCGGCCGACCGCTGCGCCGGCAGGAACGCGGCGAGCACCAGTCCGATCAACACCGCCCCCGTCGCGATCATGAACGAGGTCCGGAACCCCGCCATGCTGGGCACCGCCACCGGCCCCGTCCGCACCGAGGTGTGCGCCAGCACCATGCCGATCACCGCGCTCGACCCCGAGGTGCCGATGGACCGCATCAGGGTGTTGAGCCCGGTGGCCGCGCCCGTCGCCGAGGCGTCGACGGCCCCGATGATCAGCGCGGGCAGCGAGGAGTAGGCGAGCCCGATGCCGGCGCCGAGCAGCACCGCGATCACGACGGTCTGCCAGGCGGCGCTCATCAGGCCGAGCCCGGCCCCGTAGCCGATCGCGATGATCAACAGGCCGAGCATCAGCGACACCTTGGGGCCGTACCGGGCGGACAGCCGGGCGTACAGCGGGGCGACGAGCATCATCGTCAGGCCCAGCGGCGCCACGCACAGCCCGGCGACCACCATCGACTGGCCCAGGCCGTATCCGGTGGACCGCGGCAGCTGGAGCAGCTGCGGCAGGACCAGCGAGACGGCGTAGAAGGCGACCCCGACCATGATCGAGGCGAGGTTGGTGAGCAGCACCTCGCGGCGCGCGGTGGTCCGCAGATCGACCAGCGGCGCGTCACTGCGCAGCTCGAACACCCCCCACAGCAACAGCACCACCAGGGCGGCGGCGATCAGCCCGAGGGTGGCGGGGGAGGTCCAGCCCCAGTCGCTGCCCTTGGTGACGGGCAGCAGCAGGAGGACCAGTCCGGCCGCGAGGCCGAGCGCGCCGATGACGTCGAACCGGCCGGGGGCCCGCAGCGGGGTCTCCGGAACGGCCAGCACGGTCAGCCCCATGGCCAGCACGCCGAGGCCGGCCGAGCCGAAGAAGAGGGTGTGCCAGTCGGTGTGCTGGGCGACCAGGGCGGCGCCGGGCAGCGCGAGTCCGCCCCCCACCCCGATCGAGGAGCTCATCAGGGCCATCGCCGAGCCGAGCTTCTCGCGCGGCAGTTCGTCGCGCATGATGCCGATGCCCAGCGGGATGGCACCCATGGCGAAGCCCTGGAGCGCGCGGCCCACGATCATGATCACGAGATCGTCGGTGAAGGCGCATGTCAGGGAGCCGGTCACCATGACGGCGAGGCTGGCCAGCAGCATCCTGCGTTTGCCGTTGAGGTCCCCGAGCCGCCCCATGATCGGCGTGGAGACGGCTCCGGCGAGCAGCGTCGCCGTCATCACCCAGGTGGCGTTGGACGGATCGGTGTGGAGAAGGGTGGGCAGGTCCTTGATGACGGGGACGAGCAGGGTCTGCATCACCGCCACGGTGATACCCGCGAAGGCGAGCACGGGGACGATTCCCCTGCCCGTCCTCGACATCCGCGGATCGGAAAGCTCCGGGGACTGCTGTTCGTGCGTCGTCTGTGGCATACGTGCGGCCTCCGGGCAGCGGAAGAAGGAGGGAAGGGAAGGCGTGCGGGCCGTGCGGCGGACGGCACCGGCCGCCAAGTGCGTGCACCGTGAAACCTTCCGTACGGCCACGGTATTCCGGTGAACGAGGGGCGAACAGGACACATCCGCGGCCGGGAATGACCACCCGGCGGGAAACAGATGCTCATCTGACCTTCCGTCAGATTGGAACGTGTTCTACTCTTGCGCCGTTCCAGTGGCTGCGACCGGCGAGGATCCGCATGGGCATCGGAATCACCGAAGAACACAGGGAGTTGGCGCAGGCCGTACGGGGGTGGCTCGCACGCGCCGTACCGCCCGGGGAAATACGCAAACTCCTCGACGCGGACGAACCCGCGGCCACCGGCGCACGCCCCGCGTACTGGGACGGGCTGGCCGAACAGGGCCTGCTCGGCATCCATCTTCCCGAGGAATGCGGGGGAGGCGGCGGCGGACTCCTCGATCTGGCCGTCGTCCTCGAAGAGGCGGGACGGGCCGCGCTCCCCGGCCCCTGTCTGGCGAGCACCCTCGCCTCGGCGGTGCTCCACGCGTCGGCGCCGGATGCCTCCGCACTGGTGCGGGACCTCGCCACGGGCCGGCGCACCGGCGCCGTCGCCCTCGGCCCCGGCAGCCTCACCGCCGTCGAGCAGGAGGACGGACACCTGCTCGACGGCGAACTCCCGCCGGTGCTCTGCGCCGACGGGGCCGATCTGCTGCTGCTTCCCGCCGCCTCGGTCACCGGAACCCGCTGGTTCGCCGTCGACACCGCCACCCGGGGACTGGCCGTACGCTCGCACCGCAGCGCCGACCCGACCCGCCCCACCGCCGAGGTCCGGGCCGAGGGGGTCCTGGTCCCCGCCGGGCGCCTGCTGCCCACCGACTCGGGACTCGTCCGCGATCTCGCCGCCGTCCTCCTCGCCGCCGACGCGTGCGGCACCGCGGCCCGATCACTGGACACCGCCACCGAACACGCAAGGATCCGCGAGCAGTTCGGCCGCCCCATCGGACAGTTCCAGGGCGTCAAACACCTCTGCGCGGACATGCTCGTACGCGTCGAACAGGCCCGCGCACTGACCTGGGACGCCGCCCGCGCGGCCACCGAACCCCCGGAGGTGCGGGGCATGGCAGCCGCCCTCGCCGCGGCGACCGCCCTGGACGCCGCGTACGGCTGCGCCAAGGACGCCATCCAGATCCTCGGCGGAATCGGCTTCACCTGGGAGCACGACGCCCATCTTTATCTGCGCCGAGCCCTGGTGGCACGGCAGTTGCTCGGTTCCGGAGACGTCCACCGGCAGCGCGCCGTCCGGCTGGCGGCGGCCGGGGCACGCCGCGGGCTCACCCTGGAACTCCCGCCGGAGGCCGCCGCCCACCGCGCGGCGGCCCGCGACGCCGTCACCGCCGCCCGGGGCCTGGACCCGAAGGCCGCCCGCCGCGCCCTCGCACCCACCGGCTACGCCGCCCCGCACCTGCCCGCGCCCTACGGGCTGGACGCCGGACCCATACAACAACTGGCCGTACAACAGGAGTTGCGCGAACAGGGCGTGAAACTGAGCGACCTCCAGATCGCCACCTGGGTAGTGCCCTCCCTCATCGCGCACGGCACGGCCGCGCAGCAGGACCGCTACCTGCTGCCGACCCTGCGCGGCGAACTCCTGTGGTGCCAGCTGTTCTCCGAACCCGGCGCGGGCTCCGACCTCGCAGCGCTGCGCACCCGGGCGGAGCGGACCCCCGGGGGCTGGCGGATCAACGGCCAGAAGGTGTGGACGAGCGCCGCCCAGTGGGCCGACCACGGCATTCTGCTCGCCCGGACCGACCCGGACGCCCCCAAGCACCAGGGGCTCGGCTACTTCCTCGTGGACATGAAGAACACCGAAGGCATCGACATCCGCCCGCTGAAGGAGATCACCGGCGACTCCCTCTTCAACGAGGTGTACTTCGACGACGTGATCCTGCCCCCCGACGCACTCGTGGGCGAGGCCGACGGCGGCTGGCAGGTCGCCCGCAACACCCTGGGCAACGAACGCGTCCACATGGCCGACCAGATGACCTTCGACACCGGACTGGAAGCCCTCATCGAACGTTCCGCCGGACTCGACGGCGCCTGCCGCGCCAGGATCGGAGCACTCGCCGCCGAGGCCCACGCACTGGCCTGCATCGGGCTGCGCACCACGCTGCAACAGGTCTCCGGACTGGAACCGGGCGCGGGCGCCTCGGTACGCAAGCTCATCCAGACCGCCCACCAGCAGAAGGTCGCCGAACTCACCCTCGAACTCCTGGGCCCCGCGGGTGCGGTGGCCGAGGGAGCGGGCGAACGGGCCGTGCACGGGTTCCTGATGTCCCGCTGCCTGACCATCGCGGGCGGCACCACCCAGGTTCAGCTCAATGTCGTCGCCGAGCGCATCCTCGGCCTGCCGAGGGACTGAGAGGGTCCCGGCGGACCCTCCGAAAGGACACACCATGAAGGCATACATCGTCGGCGTCGGGATGACGAAGTTCGAGAAGCCCGAGACCCGCGACTGGCAGTACTGGGACATGGCGAAGGAGGCCGGCACGGCGGCGCTCGCCGATGCCTCCGTCGCGTACGAGGACGTCCAGCAGGCCGCGGTCGGCTACTGCTTCCAGGCCTCCACCGCAGGACAGCGCGCCGTCTACGAACTCGGCCTGACCGGGGTACCCGTCTACAACGTCAACAACAACTGCGCCACCGGCTCCACCGCGCTGATGATGGCCCGGCAGTTCGTCGAGGGCGGCGGCAGCGACTGCGTCCTCGCGCTCGGCTTCGAGAAGATGGCGCGCGGATCGCTCGGCGGCGGCGGATCCGACGGCGGCGCTGGTGATTTCAGGACGTCCCCGGTCGCCCGGCACTACGGGATCATGGCCGCCGCCCACGGCTTCGAGATGACCCCGCCCACCGCCCAGATCTTCGGCAACGCCGCCCGCGAACACATGCACGAGTACGGCACCACCGAGGCACAACTCGCCGCCGTCGCGGCCAAGAACCACCGCCACTCGGCCGGCAATCCGTACGCCCAGTTCCAGGACCCGTACACCGTCGACGAGGTCCTCGCCGCCAAAACCGTCCACCACCCCCTGACCCGGCTCCAGTGCTCGCCCACCTCCGACGGGGCAGCAGCCGCCGTCGTCGTGTCGGAACGCTTCGTCGACCGGCACGGGCTCGGCGAGCGGGCCGTCGAGATAGCGGCCCAGGCCATGACGACCGACACCGAGGACTCCTTCGCCTCCGGCACCTGCATCGACGCGGTCGGCCTGCCCATGTCACGAGCCGCGGCCCAGCAGGTGTACGCGGCCTCCGGCCTCACCGCCGCCGACCTCGACGTCATCGAACTCCACGACTGCTTCTCCATCAACGAACTCCTCACCTACGAGGCGCTCGGGCTCTGCGGCGAGGGCGAGTCCGGTGCGCTCGTCGAGTCCGGCGCCACCACCTACGGCGGCCGCTGGGTGGTCAACCCCTCCGGCGGCCTGATCTCCAAGGGGCACCCGCTCGGCGCCACCGGAATCGCCCAGGCCGCCGAACTCACCTGGCAGCTCAGGGGCGAGGCCGGTGCCCGCCAGGTGCCGGACGCACGCACCGGACTCGCCCACAACATCGGGCTCGGCGGCGCGGCCGTGGTGACACTCCTGCGCCGCTGAGGATCCGGAGCACCCGCAGGCCGTTCCGGTGCGGTGCCGGTCCTACGCCGCCGGACCGAGCCCGGTACGGACCCGAAACCGATGTACGGGGTGCGGGCGGCTGCGATTATGACGCCATGGTTGACGTCTCGACGCCCGCACGCCGTACCGCCCGGCCCCGTACCCGCACCTGGGCGGTGGTGCTCGCCGCGTGCGTCGGCCAGTTCCTCGTCGTACTGGACGTGTCCGTCGTCAACGTGGCCCTCCCGTCCATGCGCACCGACCTGGGGCTGAGCACCACCGGACTCCAGTGGGTGCTCAGCGCCTACTCGATCGCGTTCGCCGGATTCATGCTGCTCGGCGGCCGGGCCGCCGACATCTACGGCCGCAAGCGGATGTTCCTCGTCGGCCTCGGCCTGTTCACCGCCGCCTCACTGGCCGGCGGACTCGCCCAGGACGGCTGGCAGCTGATCGCCGCCCGCGCCGCGCAGGGACTCGGCGCCGCCGTGCTCGCCCCCGCGACCCTCACCCTGCTCACCGAGGCCGTCCCCGAAGGGCCCGCCAGGACGAAGGCCATCGGCACCTGGATGGCGGTCGGCGCGGGCGGCGGCGCGACCGGCGGACTGATCGGCGGGGTGCTCACCGACGCGATCTCCTGGCGCTGGGTCCTGCTGATCAACGTGCCGGTCGGCGTGCTCGTCCTCACCGGCGCCGCGATCTGGCTCGCCGAGGGCCGGGCCGGCGAGCGGAGCCGTATCGACTTCCTGGGCGCGCTGCTCGTCACCGCGGGCCTCGCCGCCGTCGCGTACGGCATCGTACAGACCGAGGAGTCGGGCTGGACCGCGGCGGCGACCCTCCTGCCGCTGCTGGGCGGACTGGCGGTGCTCGCCCTGTTCGTCCTGGTGGAGGCCCGCACGGCGAAGCCGCTGATGCCGCTGAGGGTGCTCGGGTCACGGGCGGTGGCCTCGGCGAACGTGGCGATGTTCGTGATCGGCTCGGCGACGTTCTCCATGTGGTACTTCATGACGGTGTACGCACAGAACGTGCTGGGCTACACCGCGCTGGAGGCCGGGCTCGCCCTGATGCCCACCTCGGTCGCCGTCGTGGTCGGCTCCAAGTGCGCACCCCGGCTGATGGCCCGGACCGGGGCGAAGAACCTGGCGCTCGTCGGTACGGCGGTCGCCGCCGCGGGTTTCGGCTGGCAGTCCACGATGACGGCCGACGGCTCCTACCTCACCGCGGTCTGCCTGCCCGGCGTGCTGATGATGACCGGAACCGGCCTCGCGGCCACCCCGCTCGCCTCACTCGCCACCTCGGGCGCGGCCCCCGGCGAAGCCGGCCTGGTCTCCGGCCTCGTCAACACCTCCCGCACGATGGGCGGCGCACTCGGCCTGGCCGTGCTCTCCACGGTCGCCGCGTCCCGCACGGGAGGCGGCACAGGCCCGGCGGAACTCACGGCCGGCTACGCACTGGCCTTCCGGACGGCGGGCACGGTACTGCTCGCCGGAGTGCTGCTGATGCTCCTCTGGCTGCCGCGCCACCGCTCCGTGCGGCGCTGAGAACCGGGTACGGGGTCCGGCGGCGCGTTCACCGCGCGCTGCCCGG
Source organism: Streptomyces brevispora (assembly GCF_007829885.1). Lineage (NCBI taxonomy): Bacteria > Bacillati > Actinomycetota > Actinomycetes > Kitasatosporales > Streptomycetaceae > Streptomyces > Streptomyces brevispora. The sequence continues at coordinate 1,253,118 of NZ_VIWW01000001.1, read as the reverse complement.
TGACGGCCGCGCCGCTCCGAGCCGTTCGTACAACGTCACCCGCCGGCCCCGAACCCGCTCGTCCGCGACCACGGTGAAGTACTTCTTCAGTACGGCGGCCTTCACCCTGTCCCGCCGTCCCGCCGGCGGTCTCGCCACGTCCGGTGAGTCCGTCACCAGCAGGATGCGCCGCTGAGCCAGCATCGCGCCCCGTATGCGAGCCGGGTCCGCCTCGACGCCCTTCAGCGTGCCGGACTCCTGCGGGCTCCGCGTCAGAGCGATGTCCCGCAGACCGGTGAAGGCGTCGGGGGAGACCAGCTTCGTGTCGCGCCGTTCCGCCGGTACGAACAGCACCGCTGTGCCGGGCCCCTTGAGCCGCCGTACGTCCGCCGTCATCGCGAGCACATCGTCCACCCGGCTCCCCGGCGAGCGCGTGGCCAGCGCCTGCGGCAGCAGCGCCACCACCGACACGGCGATCAGTGCGGGGCCGAGCCACCTCGCCGCCCCCGGTATCCGGGGCGAGGCCGCCCGTACCGCCGTCTCCAGCCCGGCACCGATCAGCAGCGCCAGACCCAGCATGCTGAACAGCACGTACCGGTCCAGGAACAGCGGCTTGACCAGGGAGAGACCGATCAGGCCGAGCTGCGGCACCGCCAGCAGCGGCAGCCCGACGGCCGCCACGGACAGCCGGCCTTCCCGATGCGGGCCTTCCTGCGACGGGCTTTCCTGCGACGGGCCTTCCCATTGCGGGTCTTTCCGCGGCCGGTCGAGCAGGGCCCCGAGGCCGCCGATCGTGAGCAGGACCGCCGGGCCTATCAGCATGTGCCAGGTCAGCGGAGGTATCCACGCCACCTGCCCCGACTGGCTCCGGCTGAACAGGATCAACGGCAGCGCACCCGCCGCGGCGGCCGCCGAGGCCGCCGCCCAGCGCACCCAGGTGCCGCGCCCGGCCCTCGTCCGGACCAGGGTCACCAGGTGCGCGGGCAGGATCAGCAGCGACAGCCAGTTCAGCAGCGCGCAGACGAGGACCGTGCCCCCGTACGCCACCCAGTACGTCCCCCGGCCGCGACCCTGGAGCAGGTTCACCAGCAGCAGGGTCGAGATCCCGGCCCCGGCCGCGACCAGTGCGTACGGGCGGCCCTCCTGGAGATGGAACTGCACGGCCGGAAGCAGACCGAACACCATCCCTCCCCCCAGGGCCGCCCAGGGCCCGGCCAGCCGCCGGCCGATGACCGCGACACAGGCCGCCGCCACCGCCGTGGCCAGTACGGAGGGCAGCCGCAGGGTCGTGATACTCGGCCCGAACCATCCGAACAGCCCATGCATCAGCAGGTAGTAGAGCCCGTGCACCGCGTCCACGTGCGTCAGCAGGTGCCGTATCTCGCCGGCCGGCCGCACGGCCACCAGCCAGGTCGCGGCCTCGTCCCGCCACACGCTGTGCTGCCGCGACAGCCCCCAGAGGCCCAGGGCGAGGGTCCACAGCGCGGCGACGGTCCAGATGGGCAGGCCGCGTCGGAGAACGGCTGCGCGCGATGTCATGAAGATGGTCGGGCCCCCGGGTGACGGTACGGAACGAAGCGGACGGTTCAAACAGGCGGCGGAGAGCTGCCGACAGAGAGCTGCCGACGGAGAGCCTCCGGCAGAGAACTGCCGGCCTCAGAGCCAGCCCTGCTGGCGGGCCGCCCGGACCGCTTCCATCCGGTTGCGGGTGCCCGTCTTGCCGATCGCCGACGACAGGTAGTTGCGTACCGTCGACTCCGACAGACGCAGCTTCACCGCGATGTCGGCGACCGTCGCCCCGTCCACCGACGCGATCAGCGCGTCGCGCTCCCGGGCGGTCAGCGGGCTCGGGCCCGCGCTCAGGGCGGCGGCGGCCAGCGCCGGGTCGATGACGGTCTCCCCCCTCAGCACCCGGCGGATCGCGTCGGCGAGTTCCTCGACCGGTCCGTCCTTGACCAGGAAGCCCGCCGCCCCGGCCTCCATGGCCCGCCGCAGATAGCCGGGCCGGCCGAAGGTGGTGAGGATCAGCACCCGGCAGTCCGGCACCTCTTCACGCAGATCGGCCGCCGCGTCGAGTCCGCTGCGCCCCGGAAGCTCGATGTCCAGCAGCGCCACGTCGGGCCGGGACGTCAGCGCGGCGGCCACGATCTCGTCGCCCGCGCCCACCTGGGCCACCACCTCGATGTCCGGCTCCAGCCCGAGCAGCAGGGCGAGCGCGCCCCGCATCATGCCCTGGTCCTCGGCGAGCAGCACTCGTACGGACTTGACCGGCCGGTGATCCTGCGGCATCTCGTTCACGGGGGACAGGGTATGGGCCGTGGCCTGTCGGGGCGATGCGACGCGGGTCCGGGGCACGCGAGAGCCCTGTGATCGCGAAACCCGCCGGCTCACGATGGCCCACCTGTGCGAGCTATGACGGTCCGTCACTGACAGATCGTCTGAGTTGCTGTTGATGCGATTCGTCGCCGCTTCACGGAACCGATTCGCTGCAACGGAACCTGAATATTCACGCGATCATGTCAGGATCGACCCGGCCCTGACGTACGTGCGCCAGACGGCCAGGTAGCCGCACTCGTCGAACAGAGCGGTGGCCGGCAGTAAATGAACCACCACCCGGGCGGGAAGACCGAGATCCGTCCGCCACCGGCCCCACAGCCGTAAGTTCACGGCCTTGTTCGTTGGGGCCTGCCGTTTGGATCACGCCGGGCTCACGTGCCCCGGTGCGGCCTGATCGAAGCGGAAGACCCTAGTCGTGCAAGAGGTCTCCGAACTCCCAGGAGTGCCCCGGCGCGTGGTCGACGAACAGCGTGCAGGCCTGTTGCCGCAGGGGAGCAAGGGCGGGGTCCACCATCTCGCACGGCTCGGCGCAGACGTAGGTGAAGTGGTCGCCGTCCCAGCGCACCCACACGTCGAAGGTGCCGCGCCCCATGTCCTCAAGATGACCGGCGTGCTCGTCGGTATGCCCCTGGGCCAGTTCGCAGACGAGCCAGTGGGGCAGCCCCGGACTCCCCGCTTGCTGATGAGCTTGCGCGGTCTCGGACCAAGGCGGACAGGCGCGGGAATTGCAGTGGATCACCGTTGGGCCTCCGCTTGAGGGGACGTGGCACCCGGTCCGTGCGGCGCGCGGCAGCACACGGACGGGGAGGGGGCTCGGGAGCGCCGTACCCGGCCACGGCACGACGTGACCGGACGGGCCACCCGGCGAGTGTCAACAGCAGGCCGGCAGCCGGGTCGAGCACGGTGAGCACGTCGGGTCCTCCGCCCTCCAGCCGCGCCATCGCGTGGTCCTGCTGGTCCGGGTCGTGTGCCCACGCCCGTAGCCCGTTCGGGACGGCGGGGCTCTGAAAGCCGATCGGCCGGACGTCCCGCGTGCCGGACGGTTGGGGCTCGGGCGCGCCGAGCCCGTCCGCGAGCCGATGCGCCTGCCGTCGCAGCCACCGGAGCGCGAGCCGGCGGTTCGGCAGGGTGGCCCTGCCGAGCGAGACGGCCCTCCCACCGGTCGTCGCGGTGATCTCCGCCAGATAGCGGACGCCGTTCACGCGGCGTGCTCCCCGGCCGGGAGCTGGACCACCGCTCGCAGCGCCTTGGCTGCCGCTTCCGTGAACGCCGCCGACTCGGCCGTATCCGCGAGGTGTTCGGCAAGCGCGCGGTCCAACTCGGCGCGGAACAGCGCGCGGGTTTCGGGGTCCGACGCGATGCGGTCCAACTCGGCGTCCAGGTCGTGCTCCGGGACTCTCACAGCACCTCACCCCGACTCCGCGCGTTGCACCGCGCGTTCTGGGCTCGCAGCCGCTCCATGGCATCCGCGGGACGTACGTGCTCGGGCTCGGCCTCCCACTCCTGCCCGCCGCACATCGGTCGCAGCGACCAGTACGGGCCGGCGAGCCCCCGGAACTCGCCGATCCTGTTCGCGTGGGCCGTGTCCACCATGAGGGTGCCGGGGGCGGGTACGTGGGCGGGTTCCTGTCCATCCGTGGGAACGATTTGCGCACTCATCGCCGCTCCTCTCCGTAGCGGTTTCGCTACTCACGGCGTTCAGAGTGACCTAGAGTTGGAGTGTCCTCAACTTGGCTGTTTTGCTTGATGAGTTAGGAACTCACGTGGTCAACCGGAAGGCATTGGACCCCGAGACTTCGCCCGCGCAGGCGTTTGGTCAGCGCTTACGGCAAGCGCGGGACGAGCGCGGGTGGACGCAGGACGAGCTGGCCGTACGCATGGGCCTGACCGGGTCGCATGTTTCCGCCGTCGAAACTGGCCGCCGCCCACCAACTAACCGCTTCGCGCGTAGTGCTGACAGGGCACTCGGCACCGGAGACAAGTTCGAGCGAATGACCCGCGCGCTCAAGAACACCTCGCTCCTGGAGGGGTTCACGGACTTCGTCACCCACGAGGTACGAGCCGTAGAGATCAGGCTGTTCGAGCTCGGGATCGTTCCGGGTCTTCTCCAGACTCCGGAGTACGCGGCAGCGATCACTACGGGTGCCGTGCGGCGCGGAGCGATCACGGAGCAGCAGGCGGAAGAACGGCTGACGCTCCTCACGAAGAGGCAGGCATCCCTGGAGCGGACGCCCCCACCGCTTGTGTACGTCGTCCTTGACGAGAGCTGCATTCGGCGGGTGGTGGGCGGCCCCCGTGTCATGGCGGAACAGCTTGACCGGCTCGCCGCGTTCGCCGAGCTGCCGTCCACCGTCGTGCAAGTCGCTCCGTTCGATCTTGGTGAGCGGCGGTCGTTCGACCTGCCTGTTCACTTGCTGACCTTGCCGGACCGGGCTCAGCTCGCTTATGCCGAATCCGCACAGCAAGGTCGACTGGAGCGCGATATGCGGTTCGTGCAGCCTCTGTTGACGGCCTACCATCAACTACAGGCCGAAGCGCTGTCTCAAGCGGCATCCGTGGCCATGATCCAAAAGGAAAGAAAGGGCACCCCGTGACGACCGAATCCCCCCGCTGGTTCAAGTCCTCCTACAGCAGCAACGGCGGCGCGTGCGTTGAGATCGCAGCCAACCTTGCCGTCTCACGCGGCGTGGTACCCGTCCGCGACTCCAAGGATCTGAGCGGCCCCACGCTGTCCTTCCCCGTCGCCTCCTTCGTCTCCTTCGTGGCGGGCGTCAAGGCCGGAGGCTTCGGCACCGTCTGAGCAATCGATTCAGCGTCGCCCCAGCGTGCCCGGCAGGGTGGGGCTTTGCTGCGGCGCGAGTCCTACGACCGTTCAGTGGTTTCCGGCTGCACCGGCCTAGGTGTTCTGTCCACGGAGGTTGGTGCGGATTCCACGGCCTGGGGATCTTGAACGAGTGAGGGCCTTCCGGGTTCGGTGTGGATTGCGATATCTCCACCGAACGATCAGGAGGCCCTCATGCCCCACCGTAATGCGCCCCTGACCGAGACCGGACGTCTGCGTCTGGCCCCCGGCGTGCTCGACGCCCTGGAGAAGGCCGCGGAGGAGGAGAAGGCTCGGTCAAAGGGGGCGCCGAAGAAGAACAAACCGGGCCGGGAGCCGATGGCGTTGCTGAGCGAAGACGCCTCCGGCGCCGCCGCAAGCTCCCACTGAAGGCCGCCCTGCTCGGAACCTCGCGGGGCGGGCAGACCAGCAAGGTCCACATCTGTCAGTCACCGCGGGGGCGCCAGCGGCGAGCCTGCCGGACCGCGACAGCGCTTGCCCATATCCACATGAGAATGCCGATAGCCAGGACGGTGCTTGCCGCCCACGTGGTCAGCGCTCGGGTAAGGAAAGCATCGTCGGTCGCGGAGACCGGGTCCGCCAAGCCGGCCGCGGCAGCGCTGCCTGCCAGCCCTGCCAGGAGGAGTGGCATGAATACAGACCATGCAGCACTCGTGCGGAAGACGCGAAGTCCACCGGTCAGCACGGACAGGGGTGCGAGTGCCCGCCCGTGGCGCAGAAACTCTGCCATGGCACCGAGACCAGCGGTGACTGCGAGCACAGCGACGCCGATCAAGCCGAGCAAGGTACTCCAACGCCCCTGATCCCGGTTGGGGATTCCGGCGGTCAGCTCGTCCTCCCCCGGAGCCCCGGCACGGGCTCCGCGCGGAAGCACTTCGTGGCTCAGTCGCTTGACAGCGGCGACGGGAACGGCATGCCCGTCACGTCGGACGAAGACGAGGGGTGCCTCCTCAGTGGAGGCCGCCGCGCGATGGGCGAGCTCGCGGAGGTCTGTACGGTGAACCTCCGTCACCAGAGCGGTTATGTGGAGTCCATCTGATCAGTTCCTGGAGTCTGGGGTCTCGTGGTGCCCCGTTGATGCGGACTGTGGCTGCGGGGCACTGCAGATGGAAGACGGCAAGAGCTGGGCAGTCGCGCTGGTCACCGATCCCCGCGATGCGCGAGGATTGCGGTATCCGGCCCTCCCGTTGCTGTGCGCGGCCGTCTCGGCGGTGCTGACCGGGGCCCGCTCACTCATCGCGATCAGCGAGTGGATCACAGATGCCCCGCAGCAGGTGCTGAGCGCTCTCGGCTTCGCGGCCGACCCGCTCACCGGTCTGCGGCCGGTGCCGCACGCCGCAACCGTGCGCCGTCTGCTGCAGCGTGTGGACGGTGACGCGCTGGACGCGGCGATCAGCGCGTATCTGCAGGCAAGAACGCCGGCGCCAGCCGATCCGGCGTCGGAGAAAGGGCTGGTGCGACGAGTGATCGCCGTCGAGGGCAAGGTGGTCCGCGGATCGCGAACCGCAACGGCCGCGGCGATCCAGCTGCTGGCGGCGATGGATCACCATGGCGTGGTCCTGGCCCAGCGGCAGGTCGCCTCCAGGAGCAACGAGATCCCTTCCTTCGCGCCGTTGCTGGACGGTCTCGAGCTGGAGAACATGGTGGTGACCGCCGACGCCCTGCACACCCAGCACGGCCACGGGGCCTATCTGACCAGTCGCGGCGCGCACTGCGTAGCCGTCGTGAAGAAGAACCATCCGGGCCTGTATGCCCAGGTCAGGAAGCTGTCCTGGCGGGACGTCCCGCTCGGGCACCGTACTCGCGACCGCGCCCACCACCGCGATGAGATCCGCCGGCTCAAGGTCGCCGCGTTCAGCCACCTCGACTGCCCCGGCGCCCGCCAGACGATCCAAGTCGTGCGGTGCCGACGCGACTTGAGTACTGGGAAGCTGACCATCGAGAGCGTCTACCTGATCACCAGCCTGAACGTCTTCGACGCCACCTGCACCGAGCTCGCCACCTGGATCAGAGGCCACTGGGGCATCGAAAACCTCCTGCATCACGTGCGCGACCGCACGTTCCGCGAGGACGACTCCAAGGTTCGCACCGGCACCCTGCCCCGCGCCATGGCCTCCCTGCGCAACCTCGCCATCAGCGTCTTCCGCCAGGACGGCCAGACCAACATTGCCGCCGCCCTCCGCCACACCGGCCGCGACTACCACCGGCCCCTACGAGCCCTCGGTCTCACGTGACGAACCCGGACAGATCCCGATCATGCAATGACCCTGGAACCCGCCCCCCAACGTCATTCCGCGGACGTTCATCAGAGGGAAGCACGTCGCGTTACAGAAGTTGATCGTTGTAGCGCCAAAGATCGCATGCTCGTTGGAAGCCAGGCCGTTGAGAATACCCGCCTCGGCGTGGCCGGCTGCCTGGGCGAACTCCTCTTCGTCCCGGAGTGACCAGGCTGGCGATTGCACCGCCGCCGTTGATCCCGATGCGGATCGTGACAGGGCTTCGACGTGATGGGGGGCTACCGATCCGCTCTTACTCGGAAGACCTGGTCATCCTTGATCGAGCCAGGAATGGGGAATTCCTGCATCAGCGGGCTCGGATCCGTGGCGGGAACGAAAACTTCAGCCCAGAAGACATGCCCCGCAACGACGTAATCGTACGGATTGTCTTCGGAGACTCGGAAGAGTGCGCTCTCTCCCCAGCTACGCCCGGCCCTCCGCTCTTCGGCGCGCAAGGCTTCTGGGCCCGCGTCCGACAGGCTGAGGCCTGCGTACCGATCAGCCAGCGAGATTCGGGAGACATCCTGGAACAAGACGTCGAAGACCCGAGGGGCATCCCCCTCCTCACCCCTCGACAATCCGCGAAGCAGGATCTTGCTGTGGCCTACTCCAATAGCCCACGGCTTGAACGTGCCCTGCAGAGCCAGCGGGAGATTTCCCTCCACCAATTGGTACGTCACTTGAACTTGGCCCTTGCCTATTTTTCGGTACGTCGACTGAATCCATAGAAGTTTACCTGTCCCATGAGACCGGCTTCATTGGCCTGGATCAATTCCCATTGTGTCCACATGCGCTGCTTTCCGGGCGTCTCCAGTGCGATCTTCAGAGCCTTCGCGGGCCCCTGACTCGCGCCTGGGAGACCGTCGAGCAGGAAGGAAAGTCGTGCTTCGCCTGCCTTCATCCGGCAGGGCGCTGGCGATCGATAACTCATTGGTTTGGGTGGGCTGTTGGCCGGTAGGGTGCGGGTGTCGGAGGGGATCAAGGCGGGGCTGGTGGATGTGTTCGGTCTGCTGCTGCCGCATCTGGATGAGCGGCAGCAGCGCCTGGTACTGGGGGCCGCGTCCCGTGTCCTGGGCCATGGCGGGATCCGTACGGTGGCCGGTGCGGCCGGGGTGGCGGAGTCCACGGTGTCGCGCGGGAAGCGTGGGGAGGAGCCCGAGGGTCGGGTCCGGGCGCCGGGTGCGGGTCGGAAGTCTTTACGGGAGGCTGATCCCGATTTGGCGCCCGCGCTGTTGGCGCTGGTTGAGCCGGATCAGCGTGGTGATCCGGAGTCTCCGCTGCTCTGGACGGTGAAGTCCACCCGGAAGCTGGCGGCGGAGCTGACGCGCCAGGGGCGCCGGATCGGTCCGGACACGGTGGCCGCGCTGTTGAAGGCGGAGGGCTTCTCGCTGCAGGGCACCTCGCGGACCACCGAGGGGGCCCGCCACCCGGGCAGGGACGCCCAGTTCCACTACATCAACGACCAGGTCAAGGCGTATCTCGCCGACGGGCAACCGGTCGTCAGTGTGGATGCCAAGAAGAAGGAGGCCCTGGGCAACTACGCATTCATCGGAAGCGAGTGGCACCGTGCCGGACAGCCGGTCGAGGTCCGCGCGCACGACTTCCCGGAGAAGGGCGCCCAGAAGGCGGTGCCGTACGGGATCTACGACATCGGCGCGGACGCGGGCTGGGTGTCGGTGGGCTGCGACGGGGACACCTCCGCCTTCGCGGTGGCCACCTTGCGCCGCTGGTGGGACGGCGAGGGGCAACGCCGCTACCCCGCGGCATCCCGCCTGCTGATCACCGCTGACGCCGGGGGCTCCAACGGCTACCGCGTCCGTGCCTGGAAGAGTCAACTCGCCGATTTCGTCCACGAGACCGGACTGGAGGTGACGGTCTGTCACTTTCCGTCGGGGACGTCGAAATGGAACAAAATAGAACACAGACTGTTCTCTCAGATCAGCATCAACTGGCGAGGAAGGCCGCTGACCAGCCATGAAATCGTGGTCAACACCATCGGCGCCACCACGACGCGCACCGGACTTGCGATCCATGCCGAGTTCGACCCCGGCGCCTACCCCACCGGCCTGACCGTGCCCGACGCGGTGATGGACTCCTTGCCGCTGACCGAGCACGAGTGGCACGGGAAGTGGAACTACACCCTGCGGCCCGAACCGCCCGCCGCGGTCACGGCGCCGCGCAGCGAGGATCGGACCCAGCCGGAGGACCGGGCCCCGAACTGGCTGCACCACCCGGTGATCTGCGGCATGGAAACACACGAGTTCGCCGCGCTCCTGGCCGACGTCGAGCAGTACGTCCTCGACCACCCACCCATCAGCCTGCACCACAAGCGGGCCCGGCACCGCACCTTGCGGCGCGGCCCGCTCTCGCTGTCCGACCGGCTGCTGGCCACCGTGATCCGACACCGCTGGAAGACACAAGTCAGGACACTGACCGCACTGTTGGGCTCACCCAGGGAGGCGGTCGGCGACGCGGTCCACGAGATCACCCCGGTCCTGGAAGGACTCAGCCACCCCATCAAGCCCGCCCCGATCACCGCAGCCACCGCCCAGGAACTCGCGAACCTCATCGGACAGCACGGCACCAAAACGATCAGTAATTAATCGCCAGCTCCCTGGGTGTGAACCCACACGCGCACCTCCTACTTTTCGGTTGTTGCACATAACCTGGTGTACATGGGGGTGCATGCTTGCTGCGCGGCGTAATGTCCGACGTCCTTCACCGCTTGACTCAGCGCTATCCGAGCAGGCCGCCCTGCTCCCATCGCGCTTTCGCGCGGGGCTACTACCGATGGAGGCGGCATCAGCGACCTTAAGCGCGCTCCACCCCGGCAGGCCTGTGGCCCTCGGCGCATCCGCAGGCAGTGCCCGCTGGAAGCGCGTGGGCGCCTCGGTCGCCGCCCTCGTCCTCGGCCTGGAGGGGATCACTGGTCCCTCCACGTGGACCGACGAGATCGTCACCATAGATGTGGCTCGGCGATCCCGGCCACAACTGATGCAATTATTGCAACAGGTGGACGCGGTATATGGCCTGCACTACGTCTTTGTGTACCTGACCGGGCAGGTCGCCGGGGTCAGTGAGTTCGCCATGCGGTTGCCTTCCGCGATAGCTGTGGCCGCCGCGGCAGCCGGCCTGTCTTGGCTTGGGCGGTTGCAGTACTAGTCGTCCGACGTGCCCGACGCGTCCGCCGGGAGCTCAGCCGTCACCACGAAGCCGCCGCCCGGTCCCGGGCCCGCCTCCAGGGAGCCGCCTGCCGCCGCCAGCCGTTCGGAGAGGCCCTTCAGACCGGTGCCACCGATGCCCGGGGTGGGCGGTGCGGCCGGGTTCCGGCCGTCGTCGGTGACCGTCAGCCTGACCCGGTCCGAGGTTCCGTCGATCACGAACGCGCAAGCGGTGGCGGCGGAGTGGCGCAGGACGTTCGTCACGGCCTCCCGGGCCACCCAGCCGAGCAGCGCCTCCGTCTGCGGCGCGAGCGGCGGCCCGGAGCGGCGGACGGTCGGTTCCATGCCGGCGGCGGTCAGCGCGGACCTGGCCCGGTCGAGCTCGGTGGCCAGGCTGCCCTCGCGGTAGCCGGTGACCGCCTCACGGATCTCGGTGAGCGCCTGCCGGCCGACCGACTCGATGTCGGCGACCTGCTGGAGTGCCTGGTCCATGTCGTGCGGCGCGATCCTGCGCGCGGCCTCCGACTTGACGACGATCACCGAGATGGTGTGGCCCAGCAGATCATGCAGATCACGGGAGAAGCGCAGCCGCTCCTTCTCGACGGCGGCGCGGGCCAGTTCCTGCCGGGTGGAGCGCAGTTCCATCACCGTCTCCGACAGGGTGAGCAGCGCGGCCGTCACCGCACCGGAGATGAACGTGCCGTAGGCCAGCGTCCACGGCGTCGACGCGCTGTCCTTGTGCCACACCGCGACGACGCACGCGGCCACGGCGAGCACGAGCAGACCGACCGCCAGCCACTGTTTGCGCAGGACGGTCCCGCAGGCCAGCGAGAGCAGCGGGAAGAACAGCAGCCAGCTGCCGCCGTACCCGGCCGCGAGCCCCAGCGTGACGGCGGTCAGCGCGGCCAGCAGCACGTACGTCAACCGGCTCTCGCGCGCCCTCTTGTCGAAGCCCCGGACCACCACCGCGATGTAGAGGGAGTTGAAGGCGAACAGGCCGATGCCGCCGATCCAGGGATTGGGGGTGTCGCCCTGGAACAGATTGGAGAAGGCGCCCAGGCCCAGCAGCAGCCAGGGGAGCAGGACGTAGGGGCCGGGAGGTCCCGGACGCCGGTGCTCCCTCCTCCACTGCCGTCGTTCCGCACGCTGCCTGCGCCGTACCTCGCGCGCTTGTGATCCGCTCCCGATCATGTCCACTCCCGTCACACGGTCCTCGCGGACCGACGGTACGAGACCACGGCGTACGTGCCGAACAGCAGCAGCCACGCGGCGAGTACACCGATGGTCGTGGCGCCGGGTGCGCGGCCGTCGGTGGCCGCCCAGCCCAGTTCCGCGAACCGGTTGGCGGGGGTGAACCCGCCGATGGAGCCCAGCCAGCCGGGAAGCAGCTCCAGCGGGAACCACAGCCCGCCGACGATCGCGAACCCCATCAGGCACGCGACGTTGACCACGCCGGTGCCCTGCGGGGTCAGCCGGTAGCCGTTGCCGATTCCGAGCAGGGTGAAGGGCAGGGCGCCGATCCACAGGAGCAGGACCAGAGCGATCCACTGCCAGGGTGCCAGCCGCACCCCGTTGACCAGTCCGCCGGCCAGCAGCACGGTGAGGATCGTCGGGAGCACCGTCACCGAACCGCTGATCGCACGGCCCACGACCGCCTGCGACGGGGACAGCGGGGTGACCCGCAACTGCTGCAGCCAGCCGAGGGACTTGTCGGAGGCGACGCCCGTACCGATCGACATCGCCGAGCCCAGCGCCCCGTACGCGGCCATGCCGACCATCGCGGTGGTCTTCCAGCCGTCGACGCCCTCGCCGCCGCCGATGTTGGTGAACAGCAGATACATCATCACCGGCATCCCGGTACCGAAGATCAGGAAGAAGCCGTCGCGCAGGGTCCGGCGGATTTCGAGCACGATGTACTGGAACATCAGACAGTCTCCTTGCGGTCGGTCCGGCTCTCCGGAGCAGCCGTAGAGGTGAGGGAGAGGAACGCGGCCTCCAGCGTGGCCAGGGAGACCTGGAGGTTCCGGATCAGGCCCAGCCGGGCGAGCTCCACGACGGTGGCGTCCGAGTCGTCCGTGTGCAGCAGCGCCCGGTCCCCGGTGACCTCGACGGTGACGACGCCGGGCAGCAGCTCAAGCCCCTCGGTCGGTCCGCCCGCCAGGTCGAAGGAGACCAGGTGGTGGCCGGCCGCGCCCTTGATGGTCTCGCCGCTGCCGTCCGCGACGATCCGGCCCCGGTCGATGACGACGATCCGGTCGGCGTTCTCGTCGGCCTCCTCCAGGTAGTGGGTGGAGAAGATCACCGTGTTGCCGCGCCGGGCGTAGGCCCGCATGGAGTTCCAGAAGGCGCGGCGCCCGTCCACGTCCAGGGCCGCGGTCGGCTCGTCCAGCACGATCAGTTCAGGGTTTCCGGCCAGTGCGACGGCGAACCGGACCCGTTGGATCTGGCCGCCGGAGAGCTTGTCGATCCGCCGGTTCGCGTACTCCGCGACGCCCGCCAGGCCCAGCGCCTCGGTGACCGGCATCGGGCTCGGATAGGTGGAGGCGACGAAGGCGATCAGTTCGCGGACGGTCACCCGCTGGATGGGCCGCCCGTCCTGGAGCATCGCGCCGACCAGACCGGCCCGCACCGCCTGCTCGGGGGAGCGGTCCAGTACCCGCACACTGCCGGAGTCCGGCGCGTTCAGGCCGAGCAGCAGGCTGATGGCGGTGGACTTTCCCGCGCCGTTGCGGCCGAGCAGCGCGACGGTCTCACCCCGTTCGATGGTCAGCCCGATCCCGTCCACGGCCCGCACGCTCTGCCCGGCCCGGCCGAAGGTCTTCACCGCGCCGGTGAAGACCACCGCGGCCCCGTTCCCCGTTGTCTGTTTCATGGACATGACGCTACGGATCCCGGGCCCGCCCCGGCAGAGGCGCATGTACGGACTTCGCGATGACAAATGTCATCGCGGAGTCCGTACATGCCGAGGCGAACCGGGTGGCCGGATCGCGATCCGAAAGCAGATCTGACATAACGTCAGGATGCTTCACAACTGCCGGGCGCTGCGTTATACATAGGGCCACCGGCTAGAACGCGTTCTAGAACGGACGCGGCTTCCGGTCCCGCACGACCTCGGTGCGGCCGACGGTGCGGACGGCCGCGCCGAGGTCTTCCCACCATCAAGGAGCAGCTTTCCCATGCCCATTGATGCCGCAGAGGCGGTTGCCGCCGAACCCCGCTCGACGCCGATCAGCTGGGACCACAAGGACATCCAGCTCTACCATCTGGGTCTCGGGGCGGGGACGGCTCCGGGCCGGCCCGGAGCCGCGACCGACCCGGACGAGCTGCGCTACACGCTGGAGTCCCGGCTCCACGTCCTGCCGAGCTTCGCCACCGTCGCGGGCGCCGGCCTCGCGATGGCCGGCGGCCTCGCGGCGCCCGGCGTCGACGTCGACCTCGCCGCCGTGCTGCACGGCGGCCAGTCCGTACGTCTGCACCGGCCGATTCCGGTACGGGGCAACGCCGTTCAGACCTCGAAGGTCGCCGCGCTGTACGACAAGGGCAAGGCGGCGGTCCTCGTGCTGCGTACCGAGGCCACCGACGACGACGGCCCGCTGTGGACCAACGACGCCCAGATCTTCGTGCGCGGCGAGGGCGGCTTCGGCGGCGAGCGCGGCCCCTCCGAACGGCTCGCCCTGCCCGACCGCGCCCCGGACCGGGTGGTGGAGCGGCCGGTGCGGCCCGACCAGGCGCTGCTCTACCGGCTCTCCGGGGACTGGAACCCGCTGCACGCCGACCCGGAGTTCGCCAAACTGGCCGGCTTCGACCGGCCGATCCTGCACGGACTCTGCACCTACGGGATGGCGCTCAAGGCGGTGGCCGACACCCTGCTGGACGGCGATGTGTCCCGCATCGGCTCGTACCGCACCCGGTTCGCCGGGATCGTCTTCCCGGGCGAGACCCTCCGTATCCGGATGTGGGCCGCGGACGGCCAGGTCCAGGTGGTGGTGACCGCCGTCGAACGCGACGACGCACCGGTCCTCGCCGACACGCTCGTCGAACACTCCTGAAGCACGCACCGCACGCACCGCACGCACCGCACGTACCGACCCCGAGGGGAGCCGCACCATGCGCGCAGCCGTACTGCACGAGATAGGCCAGGAAAAACTCGAAGTCCTCGACGACGTCGAGGCGGTGGGCTTCGGCCCCGGCAAGGTCAGGCTCCGCATCCGGGCCACCGGGCTGTGCCACTCCGATGTCTCCGCGATGAGCGGGGTGCTCCCGCAGCCCGCCCCCTTCATCCCCGGCCACGAGGGCGCCGGTGAGGTCATGGACGTGGGCGACGGGGTGGCCGGGCTGAGCGCGGGGGACCGGGTGCTGGTCTGCTGGCTGCCCGCGTGCGGGGCGTGTCCGTCCTGCAAGCGGGGCCAGACCCAGCTCTGCCTCGCCGGGTTCATGAACGCGGGCACCCCCAACTTCAAGCGCCCCGGCGGCGATGTCTTCGGATTCGCCGGCACCGGCACCTTCACCGAGGAGGTCGTCGTCGGCGCGGGCTGCGCGGTGCCGATCCCCGACGACGTGCCGTTCGAGATCGCCGCGCTGATCGGCTGCGGGGTCACCACCGGCCTCGGCGCGGCCATCAACACCGCGAAGGTGGAGGCCGGTTCGTCGGTCGCCGTGATCGGCTGCGGCGGCGTCGGCATCTCCACCATCCAGGGCGCCAGGGTGCAGGGCGCCGCCCAGATCATCGCCGTGGACCCGGTGGCCTCCCGGCGCGAGGCGGCGCTGCGGTTCGGTGCGACCGAGGCCGTCTCGCCCGACGAGTTCGCCGACGCCAAACAGCGGATCACCGCGGGCGAGGGCTTCGACTACGTTTTCGAGGTCGTCGGCAAGTCGGCCACGGCCCGCACGGCGTACGAGAACACCCGGCGCGGCGGCACCCTCTGCATCGTCGGCGCGGGCGCCATGGACGACAACTTCCAGGTCAACATGTTCGAGCTGTTCTTCGACGAGAAGCGGATCCTGCCCTCCATGTACGGGGGAGGGGACGTGCTCCGGTCGTACGAACGGGCCATCGCGCTCTGGCGGGCCGGCCGCATCGACCTCGAATCGATGATCACCCACCGGGTGCGGCTCGACGGGATCAACGACGCCCTCGACCAGATGCGGACCGGCGAGTCGCTGCGTACCTGCATCGAACTCTGAACCACCGCCCCGCCCCCTCCCGAGAGGACCCCGAGATCCGATGTCACTTCCCCTGGACGGACTGTCCGCGATCGTCACCGGCGCCGGCCGCGGCCTCGGGCGCGCCGAAGCGCTGGAACTGGCGCGGCTCGGCGCGGCCGTCGTCGTCAACGACTACGGGCAGCCGGGCCGCGACGGCTCCGGCGAGGCGTCCGCGGCCCCCGCCGAACAGGTCGCCGAGGAGATCCGGGCGGCCGGGGGCCGGGCGGTCGCGCACCTCGGCGACGTGTCCGGCCACGAGGAGGCCCGGGCCCTGGTGCAGCTGGCCGTCGAGACGTACGGGCAGCTCGACATCCTGGTCAACAACGCGGGCATCCTGCGCGACCGGATGATCTTCTCGATGACCGAGGACGAGTGGGACTCGGTCATACGGGTGCACCTCAAGGGCCACTTCAACACCACGCACTTCGCCGCTGCCCACTGGCGGTCCCGGTCCAAGGCGTCCGGCGGCCCGGTCTACGGCCGGATCGTCAACACCTCGTCGGAGGCGTTCCTGGCCGGTTCGGCGGGGCAGCCCAACTACGCGGCGGCCAAGGGCGGCATCGTCGGGCTGACCACGTCCACCGCGCTGGCCCTGGCCAAGTACGGCGTCACCGCCAACGTCATCTGCCCGCGCGCCCGGACCCGGATGACCCAGGACGTCTTCGCGGGCTTCCAGGAACCGCAGGACGGCCGGCTCGACGCGCTCGCACCCGAGCATGTCTCGCCGCTCGTCGGCTATCTGGCCTCCCCGGCCGCCGCCAAGGTCAACGGGCAGCTGCTCGTGGTGCACGGCGGGATGGTCGCGATCGTCGAACGCCCGCGGGTGGCGGCGAAGTTCGACTCGTCCAAGGAGACGTTCTCCTTCGACGAGCTGGACGAGCTGATCTCCCCGTACTACGAGGACCGCCCGCCGAACGAGACGTTCGCCGCGGCGGAGGTGCTCGGCCTGAAGCGTGGCTGACCGGCCGCGGGCCCGGACGGGGGAGGGCCTCCGCAGCCGATCGGTCGCGCGATCCGCGCAAGGGATCCGTGCATGGGATTCGTGCACGGGATTCGTGCAAGGGGGAGCCCCCGCGGCCGGCCGGCCGCGGGGGCTCCCCCTCCCTCGTTCCCTCGTTGATGTTCCGGGCGGTCAGGCCGCCCTGCTGCCCCCTTCGGAGGTGCGGCGGTGGCGGCCGAGCGGTTGTGCTGCCGAGTCGTCCGGCGCCACACCCCCTCGGTGCTTTCCGGAGCCGCCGGCTGCGGCCCGTTCCGCGTCCGCCCCCGGCGGACGCGTCTGGGTCGTGTCGGTTCGGGCTTCAGACATGTGGGAAGTCACCCCGTTGCGATCGCTTACGTGCTGGTCTCCGGGGTCCTCACGCCACCGTCACCCGAGAACGGTCACCGTCGGCGACCGCGGTGCGCGAATGCGTGAACCCCCGGCTCAACTTTAGACCGGTCGGGCCGAGCGGGAGCGGTACGCCCCACGAGAGGCGCCTGTCCCAAGGGAACCGGTCTGTACACAGGAGGAGGCGCCACGGCCGCGGACGGTTGCATACCGCTTTCCGGGTATCCGGCCGGGGAGGGGCACCTGGCCCGTTCCACGTCGGCCGGTGCCTCCAGGAGCGCCACCGCGCAGGCCGTCTCCCCGTTCGTGTACGGGAGTGCGAGCACCCCCTCGCGGGACCAGACACCACTGCCCGCCAGCCACCCCTCGGGCACGGGGAGCTGGTGCAGCCGGCGGCCCGCGGGACGCCACACCCCCACCCAGCTGCCCGCCGCCCCGTCGATCCGCAGGGCGACCGCGCAGCTCTCCGGCATCAGCATCTGCCCCGGCTGCACGGCGAACGGCGTCACCGCGACGTCCGGCAGCCGCAGGCATTCCGGGAAGCGCACCGGCAGACAACTGCCCAGGACCCCCCAGCCGATCCGGTCGTGCCCCGGCGCGTCCGAACGGATCAGCAGGAGGCCGCTGTCCGGGTCGGCGAGCAGCAGCCGGTCGTCGCTGTCCGGGGCGATCTGGAGCAGCGGTGTCATCTCGGCGCCCCGGCCGAGGTCCACCGCGACCGCCTTCACCGGGCCGCCCCCCGCCGGCTCCCGGTCCAGGGCCAGCAGCCGTCCTGCCCGGTCCAGCCAGACCCCGCCGGAGCAGCGCCCCGGCAGTTCCGCGATCCGCTCGGGCCCGTACGTACCGCCCGCCACCAGCCAGAGCCCGGTGGAGTGCTCACCGGCCGACAGGGCGTACGCGCTGACGCCGCCCGGCGAGGGCGGCAGCAGGGTCAGCTCCGCGCACTCGACCGCGCCCAGCGGCAGTTCACCGGTGCCGGGGCCGGTCGGGTAGAGCAGCGAGAAGGTGTGCCGGTCCGCGACCCGGCGCCGGATGAGCACTCGCCCGTCGGTGAGCGGCAGCACCTGTGAGTCGGCCTCCTCCGGCTGGTCGAGGGGGAGCGGCACGGCGTACGGCTCGGGCCCGTCCAGCGTCCAGCGCTCCGGGAACCAGGCGGTGGCGGTGTCGACCTCGCCGCTCCCGCCCGGCCGGCCGCGGGCGGCCGTGAGCCGCGCCGCGTACGCGCCGTTCGCCGTGATCGTGAACGCGGGTACCGAGGCGGGCGCGGCCGTCGACAGGGCCGGCGCTTCGGCAGGAACCCATGCAGGCGCCGACAGCTCCACCGGCGCCGGAGCCTCCACCGGCGCAACATGCGAAGCAGACGCAACATGCGGAGCAGACGCGACATGCGGAGCAGGCGCAAGATGCGGAGCAGGCCCACCATGCGGAACCGCCAGGTCCCACGGATCAGCCGCGTCCGCGTCGGCATCAGCCCCCGCGTCCGCCGCCGGAGCCGGTGGCTCCGTGGCCCCGTCCGGCCCCTCGGACCCAGGCTCCACCTCCACCGTCTCACCGGCTTCGACCGCCACCGCGGCCCCGTCCTCGATGGCACAGGCAGTCATCGACTCGTCACCTCCGGCAACCGAAGCTAGTTTTCGCACTTCCTGCCGAACAACACGAGACCCACGAATTCACACATATGGGTGGCGATGCCCGGATTCACCTGAGAGGGAGGGGGTGGTTGTGCCTCACGAAAGAGGCGTGGCTAAGGTTAGGCATTCCTAAGTGATGCCTGTGTGACCCTCAACTGGAGCAAGTGATGTCCCTTCGCCTTCGACGCCGCGGCACCGCCGCAGTCGGCCTGGCCGTAGTCGCCGCCCTGTCCCTCTCGGCCTGCGGAAGCGACGACGGCGCGTCCGGCGGTTCGGGCAAGTCCGAGGCCGCCGGCGAGAAGAAGGCCGCGGTCGCGACGGGCGGCAAGGATTTCGGCGACGCGGCGAAGAAGACGGCGGAGTACGGGACCGATGCCCCCGCCGGCCAGTTCCCCCGCACGCTCACCCACGCCATGGGCAAGACCGAGCTCAAGGCCGCCCCGAAGCGCGTCGTCGTGCTCGACGTCGGCGAGTTCGACAACGTGGTGTCGTTGGGCGTGAAGCCGGTCGGCTACGCACCCTCCGAGGGCGACGCGGCCATTCCGTCGTACCTGAAGAAGGACGCGGGCGACCCTGCGAGCGTCGGCACGATCAACAACCTCAACCTTGAGGCGATCGCGGGCCTGAAGCCCGATCTGATCCTCGGCAGCCAGTTGCGCGCGGCCGACAAGTACGACGAGCTGTCCAAGATCGCGCCGACCGTGTTCTCCATCCGTCCGGGCTTCACCTGGAAGGAGAACTACCTCCTCAACGCCGCGGCGCTGGACAAGACCGCCAAGGCCAGGTCGGAGCTGGGCGTCTACGAGGCGAACGCGAAGAAGCTGGGCGAGGACATCGGTCCGAAGAAGCCGGCCATCTCCATGGTCCGCTACCTGCCGGACAAGATCCGCCTCTACGCCAAGGCGTCCTTCATCGGCACGATCCTCGACGACACCGGCCTGCCGCGGCCCAAGAACCAGCAGATCAACGAGCTCGCCGCGGAGATCAGCCCGGAGAAGATCGACGAGGCGGACGCCGACTGGATCTTCACCGGTGTGTACGGCGACGTGAAGGCCACCAAGCGCGACACCGCCCAGTCCAACCCGCTGTGGAAGAACCTCACGGCGGTCAAGGAAGGGCGGGCCAAGAACGTTTCCGACGAGACCTGGTACCTCGGCCTCGGCGTCACGGCCGCGAACCTGGTCCTGGACGACCTCCGGGCCGACCTCGTGAAGTAACGATTCATGACCGGCCGCCGGTCCGTCCCCACGGGTCGTAGCGGCCATGGACCGCGGGGCACGGAGGGCAGGTAGCCTTTCCTCCGTGCCCCGTCTGTCTGAAGTCATCGCCGAGCTCGACGCCCTCTGGCCGCCCGAGCGGGCCGAAGGATGGGACGCGGTCGGCACCGTCTGCGGTGATCCCGACGCGGCGGTCGACCGGGTGCTCTTCGCCGTCGACCCCGTCCAGGACATCGCCGACGAGGCGCTGAAGCTCGGCGCCCAGCTGATCGTCACCCACCACCCGCTCTATCTGCGCGGTACGACGACGGTCGCCGCCGGCACCTTCAAGGGCCGGGTCGTGCACACGCTGATCAAGCACGACATCGCGCTGCACGTGGCCCACACCAACGCCGACTCCGCGGATCCCGGCGTCTCCGACGCCCTCGCCGGCGCCCTCGACCTGCGCGTCGAGCGGCCCCTCGTACCGGACCCGACGGACCCCACGGGCCGCCGGGGCCTCGGCCGGATCTGCACGCTCGACCACCCGCAGACCCTCGGCGAGTTCGCCGCCCGCGCCGCCGCCCGGCTGCCCGCCACCGCGCAGGGCATCCGGCTGGCCGGCGACCCGGACGCCCTCGTGCGCACCGTCGCCGTGAGCGGCGGATCCGGCGACGGCCTCTTCGACGCGGTGCGCGCCGCAGGTGTGGACGCCTTCCTCACCGCGGACCTGCGCCACCATCCGGCCTCCGAGGCCGTCCAGCACTCGTCGCTCGGCCTGGTCGACGCCGCACACTGGGCCACCGAATGGCCGTGGTGCGAACAGGCCGCGGCACAGCTCGACGCGATTTCCGACCGCCACGGATGGGGCCTGCGGGTCCATGTCTCGAAGCAGGTCACCGACCCCTGGACCACCCACCACTCTTCTGGAGCCCCCAACTGAACGCCGCGCCCGCCGACCAGATCCGACTCCTCGACGTCCAGGCCCTCGACCAGCGCCTCGGCCAGCTCGCGCACAAGCGCAACACCCTTGCCGAGCACGCCGAGATCGAGTCGCTCACGACCGACCTCGCCCAACTCCGCGACCTCCTCGTCGCCTCGACGACCGAGGAGAGCGACACCGCCCGCGAGCAGATCAAGGCGGAGCAGGACGTCGACCAGGTCCGCCAGCGCGCCACCCGCGACCAGCAGCGGATGGACTCCGGCAGTGTCTCCTCGCCCAAGGACCTGGAGAGCCTGCAGCGGGAGATCGTCTCGCTGGCCAAGCGCCAGGGCGACCTGGAGGACGTCGTCCTCGAGGTCATGGAGCGCCGGGAGGCCGCGCAGGAGCGGGTCACCGAGCTGACCGACCGGGTCTCCGCCGTCCAGGCCAAGGTCGACGACGCGACCGCCCGCCGGGACACCGCGACGAAGGAGCTCGACGAGGAGGCCGCGACGCTCACCAAGGAGCGCGAGATCGTCGCCGGTTCCGTCCCCGCGGACCTGCTGAAGCTGTACGACAAGCTCCGCTCCCAGCAGGGCGGGGTGGGCGCCGCCCGCCTCTACCAGCGCCGCTGCGAGGGCTGCCGGCTGGAGCTCAACATCACCGAGGTCAACGACGTGAAGGCCGCCTCCCGCGACACGGTGCTGCGCTGCGAGAACTGCCACCGCATCCTGGTCCGCACCGCGGACTCGGGTCTGTAGTGACCCCGCCGCGCCAGTTCGTCATCGAGGCCGACGGCGGCTCCCGGGGCAACCCGGGGCCCGCCGGGTACGGCGCGGTCGTCATCGACCCGGTGACGGGGGAGACCCTGGCGGAGGCCGCGGAGTACATCGGCGTCGCGACGAACAACGTCGCCGAGTACAAGGGCCTCATCGCCGGTCTGCGGGCCGTGAAGGCACTCGTGCCGGACGCCTCGGCCGACGGCGGGCCGCGGGTGCACGTCCGGATGGACTCCAAGCTGGTCGTGGAGCAGATGTCGGGCCGCTGGAAGATCAAGCACCCGGACATGAAGCCGCTCGCGGCCGAGGCCGCCCGGGTCCTTCCGGCGTCCGCGGTCACCTACGAGTGGATCCCGCGCGAGAGGAACAAGCACGCGGACCGGCTCGCGAACGAGGCGATGGACGCGGGCAAACGGGGCCGGCAGTGGGAGCCGTCGTCCTCGACGGCAGCCCTCGATACCCCGAAGTCCTCGGTGGCCGCCGCCCTGCCGCCGGTCTCCGGGCCACCGGGCGACGCGGCGGCCGGCGCGGCGAGGGCCAGGGCCGCGCTGAACCGGCCCGCCGCCGGGACCCCGCAGGTCGGCTGGGCCGCCGCCCCTGACCTGGGCGAGCCCGCCACGTTCGTCCTGCTGCGGCACGGAGAGACCGCCCTCACCCCACAGAAGCGGTTCTCCGGCAGCGGCGGAACCGACCCCGAGCTCTCCGCCGCCGGACGCCGGCAGGCCGAGTGCGCCGCCGAGGCCTTCGCCGCCCGCGGGACGGTGCAGGAGATCGTCAGCTCCCCGCTGCGCCGTTGCCGCGAGACGGCCGGTGCGGTGGCGGCCCGGCTGGGCCTGGAGGTCCGGATCGAGGACGGGCTGCGCGAGACGGACTTCGGCGCCTGGGAGGGGCTGACGTTCGGCGAGGTCGGGGAGCGCCACCGCGCCGACCTGGATGCCTGGCTGGCCTCCGCGAAGGCAGCCCCCACCGGGGGCGGCGAGAGCTTCGCCGAGGTCGCCCGCCGGGTCGCGGCCGCCCGCGACCGCCTCATCACCCGCTACGCGGGCCGCACCGTGCTCGTGGTCACGCATGTCACCCCCATCAAGACCCTGGTCCGGCTGGCGCTGGGCGCACCGCCGGAGTCGCTGTTCCGGATGGAGCTCTCGGCGGCGTCCGTGTCGACCGTGGCCTACTACGCGGACGGCAACGCCTCCGTACGGCTGCTGAACGACACGTCCCACTTGCGCTGATCTCGGGGCGGGCGGCCGCGGACAGCACAAGGCCCCACCGGCGGGGGGTCCGATGGGGCCTTGGCGGTTCCGGCGAGGCGGGGGATACCTGCCGGAACCCGGGTCACCCGGAGTCCGGGTTACGTCCCTGAGGAGTCTCGTGCCCCAATTGCCGCGGAATATGCACGCGAGCCGCAGGGGGTTTGCCGCGGTCAGCCGCGCAGCGCCGCCGCCTCTGCCGCCAGGCGCTCCACCCGGGCCCAGTCCCCGGCGGCCACCGCGTCGGCGGGCACCATCCAACTGCCGCCGACGCAGCCGACGTTCGGCAGGGCCAGGTAGGAGGGCGCCGAGGTGAGCGAGATGCCGCCGGTCGGGCAGAACCGGGCCTGGGGGAGCGGGGCGGACAGGGCCTTCAGATAGGCCGTGCCGCCAGCCGCCTCGGCCGGGAAGAACTTCATCTCGGTGACCCCGCGCTCCAGCAGCGCGACCACCTCGGACGTCGTCGAGACGCCCGGCAGGAACGGCACCCCGGACGCCTTCATCGCGTCCAGGAGCGCGTCCGTCCAGCCGGGGCTGACCAGGAACCGGGCCCCCGCGGCCACGGTGTCGGAGACATTGCGCACGGAGATCACCGTGCCGGCGCCGACCACCGCGTCCGGAACCTCCGCGGCGATGGCCTTGATCGCGTCCAGGGCCGCGGCGGTCCGCAGGGTCACCTCGATCGCCGGGAGCCCGCCCGCGACCAGGGCGCGGGCGAGCGGCACCGCGTCGGCGGCGTCCTCCAGGACGACGACGGGCACGACGGGGGCAAGGTCCAGCACGGAGGAGGTCATGCCCTCATCCTGCCGCGAAGACCACACTCCACGCAACGCGCGTTGCGCATGCTGCAACGCGCTGTTTCGGGATGGTGGGTCAGGGGTGGTGAGACGCCGCAACACATCGCTCCGGGCAGTGCCTCACCGCAAACGCACCGCTGCGGGATCAGTGGATCTCCGTCACCACGACATCGAGCTCCCACGCCCGCCCGGCCCGCGCGGGCGCCTCGGCCTCCACCGCGTATCCGAGGTCACGCAGGACCGTCACCAGCTCCGCGGGCCCCTTCGGCGCGGCGCCCGACCGCAGCAGATCGCGGACGATCCGGCCCTTCGTCGCCTTGTTGAAGTGGCTGACCACCGACCGCTTCTCCACCCCGTCCACCAGCTGGGAGTGCAGCACCCGCACGCTCGCCGTGCGCTCCGCGACCGCGCCCTTCGGCTTCCACGCCGCCGCGTACGCGGACGACCGCAGATCCAGTACCAGGCCGTCCCCGGCCGCCTCCGGTATGACTTCGGCCATCGGCGTGCGCCAGAACGCCCCGAGAGCCCCCAGCCCCGGCAGCTTCACCCCCATCGAGCAACGGTACGAAGGAATCCGGTCGCCCACCCGCACCGCGCCCCACAGCCCGGAGAACACCAGCAGCGACTTCCCGGCCCGACGGCGGGCGGCGGTGTCCAGGGACGCCAGATCCAGCGCGTCGTACAGCACCCCGGTGTAGATCTCCCCGGCCGGACGCGTGCCCGCCGTCCGCAGCTCCACGTTCTTCGCGATCTCACCGCGCAGGCCCTCGCTCAGCCCCAGCACCACACGGGCCTTCTCCTCGTCCGCCACGGACAGCTCCACGAGCCCGTCCAGCACGGCGGCCCGCGCCGCGGCCAGGCCCGGCAGCGACAGCGACTCGGGCTTCAGAGGTGCTCCGCGCCCCGAGGCGGCCTTTCCTTCGGAGGGCGGCAACAGCACGAGCACGGCGGTTCTCCTTCGTACGCACGGAAAGGGGGTGACAGGTGTCGCGGACCGGCTCACGGCTCCCGGCGGTACCGCCGCCCGGACCCGTCGGAACCCCTCGCGCCAGCGTACGGGGAACTCCCGCCCCGCCTCGCCGTCACCCGGGATGCCGCCCGCCCCGCCCGGCCATACGCTCGGTCCATGCCCCGCCGCCACCTCCACATGACCGGCGCAGCCGGCACCCCGCTGCGGGCGGCCCTGCGCGGGCTGCGCACCGAACTCGCACTCCCCGACGACTTCCCGCCCGACGTACTCGCCGAAGCCGCCGACGCGGCGAGGAACCCGGCGGTCGCCGGCCACGAGGACGCCACGGAGCTCCCGTTCCTCACCATCGACCCGCCCGCCTCCGCCGACCTCGACCAGGCGATGCACCTCGAACGCCGCGCTCACGGCTACCGCGTGCACTACGCCATCGCCGATGTCGCCGCCTTCGTCCGCCCCGGCGGCGCACTCGACACCGAGGCCCACCGCCGGGTGACGACCCTGTACTTCCCCGACGGCAAGGTGCCGCTGCACCCCACGTCGCTCTCCGAGGGCGCCGCCAGCCTCCTCCCCGGGCGGACCCGCCCCGCCGTCCTCTGGGAGATCGACCTCGACGCCGAGGGCCGCGCCGTCGCCACCCGGGTGCGCCGGGCCCTCGTACGCAGCCGCGCCAAGCTCGACGGCACGGGCGTGCAGCAACGGATCGACGCGGGCACCGCCGAGGAGTCCCTCGCACTGCTCAGGGACATCGGCACCCTCCGCGAGGAGCAGGAGGTCGCCCGCGGCGGTATCTCCCTCAACGTGCCCGAGCAGGAGATCGTCGAGCACGACGGCACCTACGGGCTGGAGTACCGCGCCCCGCTGCCCGCCGACGGCTGGAACGCCCAGATCTCACTACTCACCGGCATGGCCGCGGCCCGGCTGATGACGGAGTCCGGCACCGGCATCCTGCGGACGCTGCCGGTCGCCCCGGACGGCGCCGTCGCCCGCCTCCGCCGCTCGGCCGAGGCCCTGCACATCGACTGGCCGCACCACGTCCCGTACGCGCAGATCGTCCGCTCGCTCGACCCGCGGAGAACCAACCACGCCGCGTTCCTCCAGGACTGCACCACACTGCTGCGCGGCGCCGGGTACACCGTCTTCGAGAACGGCGAACTGCCCACCCCCGCCGTCCACGCCGCCGTCGCCGACCTCTACACCCACTGCACGGCGCCACTGCGCCGCCTCGTCGACCGGTACACGGCCGAACTGTGCGTATCCGCCGTCCAGGACCGTGAGCCGCCCGAGTGGGTCCTGGCCGCGCTGCCCGCCCTGCCGAAGGAGATGGCGGACGGGACCCGGCGGGCCAACACGGTGGAGCGCGAGTGCGTGGACCTGGTCGAGGCCGCACTGCTCAAGGACCGGATCGGTGCGGTCTTCGACGCGTACGTGGTGGACGTGAAGGAGCAGGATCCGACCACCGGCACCATCCACATCGACGACCCGGCGGTCGTCGGCCGGATCGAGGGCGGCAGCGCGTCGCTCCCTCTCGGGGAACGGCTGCGGGTCCGGCTCACCCAGGCAGATCCCGGCTCGGCGAAGGTGCTGTTCGCACCGGCGTGAGCGCGGCGACGACGGACCGCGGGTCATCGGCGTGGAAGCGGACCGTGTGCGCCTGCCCGCGCCCCCCGAGCGGCCGCACGAAGCCGACCGGTGCGGTCAGCTCCACGGTCACCGTCGTCTGACTGCCCACCGCGAGGTCCAGCACTCCGTCCGGGTGCAGCCGCACCGACTTGCCTTCGGGGTAACGCCGTTCGACCCGAGCCGCGGCGACGGCGGCGGCCGGGACCCGTAGATCGAACAGCGCCCCGTAGCGAATCCGCAGCGACCCGTCCGCGCCCACCACATGCGGCCGGACCACGCACGAGGCGTGCAGGGCGAGCACCAGCAGCACCCCGTACACATCCACCACCAGCAGAATCCGGTGCACGACCGGCCAGGGAATCAGCAGCGCGAGCATCACCGTCTCCACCACGGAGACGAAGAGCAGCCCGTACATCATCGCCGTCTGCGGTCCGGTGTACGGGGCGGCCAGCGCACCCTCCGGCACGGCGTGCCGCCGCCGCAGCACCCACAGCCCCAGGCTGTGCAGGGCGCGCACCTCGTGCCCGAGGAGCCGGCGCACCCCATCCGGTACGACGGTACGCAGCGCCGCACCCGTCGCCTCGCGCCGCCCGGCCCCCGCCCGTCGGCCCGCCCGCCAGAGCCGCCCCAGCACGACGGCCTCCAGCGCCAACGCGGCCAGGACCGCTCCCTCGGCGCCGATCAGCACGGCGGCCGGTACCCGTACCCCGGCCAACAGGCAGATTCCCAGCACCAGTTCGGCGGGCACCACGCCCGCGGCGACCAGCCGCGCACCTCGCACCCCACTCATCGCGACCCCCTCCCGTTCCCGTTGCCGCCCCTGTCCCTGCTCCGGACGGTCAGCGCGACCATCACCCGGCGCACCACCTCGGCCTGCGCGGGCGGGTAGTCCGCCAGCAGGGCCTCCCCGAACCCGGTCATCACCGGTCCGCCGGCCGGAATCGCGTCCAGCAGCTCGTCGGGCGCGAGCGCGGCCATCCGGTCGGCCAACGGTCCGATCCGGGGATCGTCGGGGGACGCCGCCGCGAGCGCGTCCAGCTGTTCGTACAGTGCGAGCACGGCCGGATCGCCCGCCAGCGGCCGCAGCACGGCATAGATCTCGCTGCCGCCGCCGATCGTGTCCAGCAGCATCAGATGCTCCCGGTCCTTGGCGGCGGACGGGGAAGCGGTGACCGGGGCGGCGGCCAGCAGTTCGGCCAGCGCGGGCGACACGGACTCCGTACCCTCCACCGGCCCGTCCAGCAGGCCGGCCAGCCGCAGCCGACGCTCCCGGATCTCCCGCTCCTGCCGGGCCAGATCGGCGTCCAGCTCACGCAGTACGTCAGCGAGCTCGCGCCCGGCGTCACCGGCGAGGACATCCCGCACCTCGTCCAGCCCGAGCCCCAGTTCGGTGAGCCGCCGGATGCGCGCCAGCAGCACGGCGTCGCGCACGCCGTAGGCGCGGTAGCCGTTGGCCCGGCGTGCGGGCTCGGCCAGCAGGCCGATGTGGTGGTAGTGCCGGACGGTCCGGGGGGTGACCCCGACGAGCGCGGCGATCTCTCCGATGCGCATGGTGCCAGTAGAAACCCTGACGCTGCGGCAAGGTCAAGGCGCGGCGCCCCGGCCCTGCGCACCGGCACCCCCACCCCTGTCTCGTACGATCGCGGTTTTGACCTCGCACCGCGTGTCCCGCGGCAGGAAAGGACCGGCATGACCGATTTCGCGTCCCCGCCCGCCACCGACCGTGCCCGCCAGATCCTCGCCGCCGCACGCGACCTGCTGGAGGCGGAGGGCCCGGACGCCGTTACGATGCGCCGCCTCGCCGGGTGCGTGGGCATCACGGCGCCCTCGCTCTACAAACACTTCCCGGACAAGTCGTCCGTGGTGATCGCCCTGGCCGACGCGATGCTGCGGGAGACCGCCGAGGTGCTCGAAGCGGCCGAGTCCGCCGCCCCGGGCTCCGTCCCGGCCCTGGCCACCGCCTACCGCACCCACGCCCTGGCCCACCCCCACCTCTACCGCCTCACCACCGGCCGCCCGCTCCCGCGGAACCTGGAGGAGCGCGCCGCGGCCCCCCTCCTGCGTGCCCTGGCCGGCGACGAGGCGCGCGCCAGGGCGGCCTGGGCCTTCGCCCACGGGATGGTCGTGATGGAGCTCAACGGCCGCCTCCCCGCGGACACCGACGCCTCGGCGGCCTGGGCGGCGGGGATCGCGGCCTTCGACACGGCCCGCGCCTGATGCCTCCGCAGGGTCCCGCGCCACGATCGGGAGACCGCGTCCCCGGTCCGAGCGGCGGGCCCCCGCCGGGTAGCATGGGCGCCACGGCAGACGAGCCGGGCGGACGGCCGCGTGAGGATCTTCGGACCCTCCCGAGGAACGTCCGGGCTCCACAGGGCAGGGTGATGGCTAACGGCCACCCGGGGTGACCCGCGGGACAGTGCCACAGAAAACAGACCGCCTTGGACTTCGGTCCTCGGTAAGGGTGAAACGGTGGTGTAAGAGACCACCAGCGCCTGAGGCGACTCAGGCGGCTAGGTAAACCCCACCCGGAGCAAGGTCAAGAGGGGCCGTCGCAAGAGGGCCCTGCGCGAACGTTCGAGGGCTGCCCGCCCGAGTTCGCGGGTAGACCGCACGAGACCGGCAGCAATGCCGGTCCTAGATGGATGGCCGTCTCCCCGGCCGCCGCGAGGCGACCGGGCGACAGAACCCGGCGTACAGCCCGACTCGTCTGCCGCCACCTGCGGCTTTGCTTCCGGAAGGGGCCTTCGACCCGCGTCGGAGGCCCCTTCCGGGCGTGAGGGGTGTGCCGCACACCGGATCAGGGAGCGGAGTCCTCGCCCATCGCGAGCGTGCTCCTGATCCCGCGCCGTACGAAAGCGCGCGCCCGCTCCCCGCGCAGGGCGCGCTCCTCCTGGCCGAGCGGTGCCGGATTCCCGTACCGGCGCTCGTGGATGTCGCGGACCACGTCCGCGGGTGCGCCGAGGTCCAGCAGTTCCGTCAGGGCCTCGCCCTTCGTGATCATCCGCCCGTCGCGCAGCGTGACGGCCGCGCGGGCCAGGACCAGCAGGCCGAGGTCCACCCAGATGTCCTGGAGCCAGAGCGGTGGTTCGCCCGCGGCTGTGAGCCAGTACTCCCTCAGGTCGCGCCGGATGTAGTCCTCCAGCTGCCCGGGGGCAAGCGGCGGGAGCAGCTCCGCCGGTGGCGGGCCGTGGAGGGCGAGTCCGCCGTCGAGCAGCTCCCGGCGGGTGACCGGTGTGACCGGGCGTTCCAGGATCCTGCCCTGTGCCCAGGTGACATGGTCCGACCCGGCCTCGCCGAGCGAACCCCTGGGCATGTACGAGCAGTGCAACTTGGCCGCGGCCGGTTCCTCGTCCAGCAGCAGCTGGTGAAGCTCTCCCAGCCGTTCCCGCTGTGCCACGTCCAGTGGGCTCTCGACCACGGCGATGAGGTCGAGGTCGCTCCGCCCCTGCTGGAAGTCGCCCAGCGCGAGCGAGCCGTGCGCCCAGACGGCCACCGTCGGCACCAACGGCCGTACGTCGGCGACGAACCGCTTGAGTACCAGAGTCGTTTCGATCGCTGTCATGCCCGGGATCCTCGCAGAGGGCGCCGCCGTACGCCGTGGTGTGCCGGGATCAGCGATGGCTCAGGACATTGACGACACGGCCGTTCGGATCGCGTACGAAGAAGCGGCGCACGCCCCATTCCTCGTCGCGCGGGCCGTACACGATCTCCGCTCCGGCGCGCACCAGCGCTGTGTGCGCCGCGTCCACGTCCGTGACCTCCACGCTCATGTCCGGGGTGACCGGTGCGGTCTTGTCGGCGGTCATGACGCTGATCTGGGCGGCGGGTCGGGAGGGTGAGGCGAGCGTCATGATCCAGCCCTGGTTCATGAACTCCTCCAGCCCCAGCAGCCCGTAGAACGCGGCATTCGCCCGCATGGCGCCGGCCTCGCCGTCGGGACCCACGCCCGCGCCGATGGGGATGTTGGGGACAATGCGGCGGACCGACATCGGCGACTCCTGTCACATAACTGACGTGGAGTCACCGACAGTACGGCGGCGCGGGCGGCCGCGGGTGCTGCCGCACCATCGGGGTCGTAGCTCATCCCCGACCGCTCGGTTTTCTTTGGGTCGTCAAGAAGGCTGTGCAGGTGCTCAGTTGGGGGTGCCGACCTGGCTGGGTACGGTTTCGAGGGTGCGGAGCAGACGCTCACCGCGATCTTCGGCCATGTCGAGAGTGGCCAGAACGGCCGGCGTCGAGATGCTCGGCAGTACGTAGTGGAGCAGGACCGAGATCCGTCGGCCGAGGTCCTCCCGGTTGGACAGCACCTGGGACATCACCTGGATGCCCGAGAAGGAGCCGGCCAGCATCTCGGCGGTCTCGCCCGGGTCGACGTGCGGCAGCAGCTCGCCCTGGCTCTTCGCGGCCCGCAGCAGCAGTTCGAGCCGGTCTATCCAGGCCCGGAAGGGGGTGCCCCGGTCGAGCCCCTCCACGGCCTGGTCCATGGCCAGGCCGACGCTGGCCCGTACCAGCGGCTCGTGGCGCAGGCGGTGGGCGAGGATCATCCCCTGGTCCACCAGTTCCTGGAGCTTGGTGAGCTGCGGGGGCAGCGGGTCGCTGTGCAGCTGTATGTCCATCACCCCGAGCGCGAGATCCTCCTTCGAGGCGAAGTGGAAGTAGAGCGCGCCCTTGGTCACCCCCGCCCGCGCGAGGATCTCGCTGATGGTGGCGCTGCTGTAGCCGCGCTCGTCGAACACGTCGGCGGCCGCCACCAGGATCGACCGCCGGGTCTGGATCGCGCGCGCCTGCTGTGCCATCAGCTTCTCTCTAGTGGTGGCGGGGTCGGTGCCACATGGGGTTGGCTGGAAAGGAAAACCGGGCTGTCAGTATCTTACTGCGGGGCGGCTCGGCTCCGTGACTCGGATCCTCTTGGGGGAACTTCATGGTTCAGCTCACCTCACGCAGCGCTTCGGTGTCGGCCGAGAGCGTCGGGACCGGCGGGCACACCGAAAGTGCCGAGGCTCCCTGTGGAGCCCCGGACTCCGCTCCCGCCGCCGGAACGGAGCAACAGCCGCGAAGAGGGAGATCGCCGGAACAGCTGAGACAGCTCGTTCACCGGCCCGATCCGCAGGACGTGTTCCCCACCGGACTGACCCGGCTGACCGACTCCCAGTTCTCGGTGCCGGCCCACTGGCCGCGGTCCCACCGCTTCTTCGCCCCGGTCGCCGGACGGTACCAGGACCCCCTGCTGATCGCCGAGACCATGCGGCAGGCGACGATGCTGATCGCGCACGCCGAGTTCGGGGTGCCCCTCGGCGACGCCTTCGTGATGTGGGAACTCCGGTACACCTCCGAATCCGAGCGCCTCGTGCTGGGCGAGGACCCCTGGGACATCACGGTGGACGTGTCCTGCTCCCGGATCCAGCGCCGCGGCCGGAGCCTCGGCGCCATGCACCTGGAACTCCTCCTGCACCGCCACGGCACCGTACTGGCTTCCGGCGGCGGGCGGATCAGCTGCAGCTCGGCCGGGGCCTACCGGCGGCTGCGCGGTCACCGCGGCGCCACGCTCGACGCGCGGATACCCCTCCTGCCCGCCGTCGCACCCCGCACGGTGGGCAGGACCTCCGAGGAGGACGTCGTCCTCGCGCCCGCGGCGGCCCCCGACACCTGGGCGCTGCGGCTCGACACCCGGCATCCGACGCTGTTCAGCCACCCCAACGACCATGTGCCGGGCATTCTGCTGCTGGAGGCCGCACGGCAGGCCGCCCAGGCCGCCTCTCCCGGCCGCACCTTCCTCCCGACATCGATACAGGCCGACTTCCTCCAGTACGTGGAACTGGACCGGCCCTGCTGGATCGAGGCCCGGCCCGTTCCCGCCGACGGCACCTCGCCCGACGGGGTGCACATACGGGCCGTCCAGAACGACCGGCCCGCCTTCACCTGCACTCTCCGTACGCCGGATCTCCGCCAGACCGGCCTCAGCGACGCCCGGAGCCACCGCTCATGACCACGCGCATCCTCATCACCGGCGCGGCCGGATTCGTCGGCAGCCGGGTGGCCGCCGCCGCCCGCGCCACCCCCGGCGTCAGCCTCCGGCTGATGACCCACCGCACCGAGCTCGACGCCCCGGCGGCGACAGCCGACGGCCCCGGCTTCGAGACGGTGTACGGGGACCTCGCCGATCCGGGGACGCTGCGCGGCAGCTGCGACGGCATCGACGCCGTGATCCACTGCGCGTCGCACGTCGGCTCCGGCGAACAGACCGCCCGGACCGTCAACGACCACGGCACCCGGGCCCTGGTCGACGAGGCCGTACGCGCCGGCGTCGGCCGGATCGTCCAGCTGAGCACCGCCTCCGTCTACGGCCGGGGCCCCTTCACGGCGCTGCGCCCCGGTGCGGCCGAACCGGCCCCCGCCTCGGCCATCAGCCTGACCCGGGCCGCCGCCGAGCAGCACGTCCTCGCGGCCGGGGGAGCCGTCCTGCGCCCGCACATCGTCCATGGGGCGGGGGACCGGTGGGCGATTCCCGGGCTGGTCGCCCTGCTGCGCTACCTGTCGGCCGGACCGGCCGGCTGCGACGCCCGCCATTCGATGATCGACGTCGGGACGCTGGGCCGCGCGCTGCTCGGGGCGGCGCTCTCCCCGAAGCACCCGACCGGCATCTACCATGTGAACCACCCGCAGCCGGTGACCTGTTCGGAGCTGCTGTCGGCCGTCCTCACCGAACTCTCGCTGCCCTGGGCGCGGACGGAGATCGGGATGGACGAGGCCCGTGCCCGGCTGGCCGGAGTCCCTTACGCCAAGCACCACTTCGAGATGCTCACCGTGGACCACTGGTTCGCGGACGAACGGGTCTGGGAGGACTTCGACTGCGTACCGGGCCCGGACTTCCGTACGTCCTTCGCCGAACACGCCCCCTGGTACCGGAAGTTCCTCAGCCGCTGAGGTTCCGCCGGTGCGCGGGGGCCGTCCCGGTCGGGCGGCTCACGCTCCGGCCGGTGCCGGAATCCTGGTGCCCGTCCCACTCACCCGGACCCGGGTGTCACCCGCCCGCAGCGTGACGGTGAGCGTGCCGGGCCGGCCCATGTCCTCGCCCTGGTGGAGGGTCAGTTCGGCGGTGTCCGGGACCAGGGAGAGGCTGCGCAGATACGCGCCGAAGGCGGCGGCTGCCGCGCCCGTCGCCGGGTCCTCGACCACACCGCCGACCGGGAACGGGTCGCGGACGTGGAAGACGGTGTCCGACGCACGCCACACCAGTTGCAGCGTGGTCAGGTCCAGCCGGTGCATCAGTGATTCCAGGCGCGCGAAGTCGTAGTGGACCGAGGCCAGCCGCTCACGGGTCGCGGCGGCCAGCACCAGGTGCCGGGCGCCCGCGTAGGCGATACGGGGCGATAGGACCGGGTCGAGATCGGCGGCGGGCCAGTCCAGGGCGGCCAGCGCCTCGGCCAGATCGTCCGGGGCGATGTCCGTGACGTGCGGTTCCACACTGGTCAGGGTGGCCCGCAGTTCGCCGCCCTCGCGGACGACGGTGACCGGCACCGGACCGGCGGCGGTGGTGAACTCCAGGTCCCCTGGACCGTCCCGCTCGGCGAGGGCCAGGGCCGTCGCGACGGTGGCGTGCCCGCAGAACGGGACCTCGGCCTTCGGGCTGAAGTAGCGGATCGCGTAGCCGCGCGCGCCCGGTGCGGCCGCCTCGGTCCGCCCGGTCAGGAAGGCCGACTCGCTGTATCCGACCTCCGCCGCCACGGCGAGCATCGCCGCCCCGTCCAGGCCGGACGCGTCGAGTACGACGCCGGCCGGGTTACCGCCCTCCGGGTCGGCGGAGAAGGCGGTGTAGCGCAGGATCGCGGGCTGGGAGTGCTCGTTCATGTGCCGCACAACCGTGCCGCGGTCCGGGGCATTCCCACAGGTCCCCGCCCACCCCCTCGTCGGGCGGGAACGGAGCAGGAACGAGAGCGTCCGGCCCCGGACCGCGGCAGCCGGCTCAGTGGCAGTTCTTGGTGCCGTTGCTCGACTTCGTCCAGGAGCAGGAGCCCACCAGCTTGCCGGTCGGCTTGATCAGCCGCGCCTTGTCACCGGTGTTGTTCCAGACGTACGAGCCGCGGTTCCAGTACACATGGCCGGAAGTGACCTTGGCCTTGCCGGTGTGGACCTTGACGGTCTTGCCCGCGCTGACGTTGTAGCTGCCGAAGGTGAAGGTGTACCCGTTGTTGTCCTTGAGCTGGTAGCCCTTGAGCTGCACCTTCGACGTGGTGTTGTTGTGGATCTCGACCCATTCGGCGTTGAGCGACGCGTTGGACCGGTTGTCCTTGCCGGGGCTGTCGTACTGGATCTTGCCGAGGTGCACTCCGCTCCGGTGCGTGACGGCCGAGGCCGGCGCCGAGACGAGCAGCGAACCGGCGAGGGCGGTGGAGGCGGCCAGAGCGAGAGGCACCGCGGTGCGTATGTGCATGCTGTGTTCCTTGTATGGAGTTCCGGTGAAGAACAGTGAGCATAAGGGCAGTACGCGCCCGCTGGACCGAGTGGGGTGCATTTCTGGTCAGCTTTGACCGTTCCGGCATGAGGATTGATCAATTCTGCCAATTCCGGGATCGATTCAGGTCTGTTCGTGACTTTTCAGGAACGTTCAGGACGACCCGGACCTGCCGCGGCCGGGCCTTTGACCGGTTCCGGCCGGGGTGTCAGCCCCGGCCCACGTACGGCATGGCCGTCGCCAGTACCGTCGCGAACTGGACGTTCGCCTCCAGCGGCAGTTCGGCCATGTGGACCACGGTCCTGGCCACGTCCGCGGCCGCCATCACCGGCTCCACGGCCAGTTCGCCGTTGGCCTGGAGGATTCCGGTCCGCATCCGCTCGGTCATCTCGGTCGCCGCGTTGCCGATGTCGATCTGCCCGCAGGCGATCCGGTATGGGCGTCCGTCCAGTGACAGCGACTTCGTCAGACCGGTCAGCGCGTGCTTGGTCGCGGTGTAGGCGACCGAGTTCGGGCGCGGCGCGTGCGCGGAGACCGAGCCGTTGTTGATGATCCGTCCGCCCTGCGGGTCCTGCTCCTTCATCTGGCGGTACGCCGCCTGCGCGCACAGGAACGCCCCCGTCAGGTTCACGTCGACCACCGTGCGCCAGTCGTCGTACCGGAGGTCCTCGACCGGTACGCCGCCCGGCCCGAAGGTGCCCGCGTTGTTGAAGAGCAGGTCGAGGCGGCCGAAGCACTCGCGTACCGAGGAGAAGAGCGCGTCCACGTCCTCCGGGCGCGAGACATCGGTGGGGACGGTGATCACCCGGGCGTGCTCCCCGGTCAGTGCGGCGGTCTCGGCGAGCGGCTCGGGGCGGCGGCCCGCGAGCGCCACCGACCAGCCGGCGCCGGTCAGGGCGAGAGCCACCGCACGGCCGATCCCGGAGCCCGCGCCCGTGACCACGGCCGTCCTCGTCGCGGAGTTCAACGGTTCGTCGCTCATGGTGCGGCAGCGTACGCCGGGGGCCCGGTCCCGGCGAGGGGCGGTGCGTCCGGACAGCGGTGCGGTCCGGGCCGAACGGCGCGTCCGGACGGCGGGTTCGTACCCCCGGGGGTGATTCCGGCATCGGGTTTCGGCGATTCCCCTGCGGTCGCGGCCGGAGTTAATGATCATGATCCTGGCCGCATATACGGAGTTTGCCCTGGGGGACCCATTCCTGTCGCATTCCTCATCCCGACGACGCCCGCACGACGCGAGCACGACAACCGCAGGATGCGCTGGACCGATGGACTTCCCCTCACATCACCAGTCAGGGGAGGGACAGATGACGCACTCATCGCACCAGCAGGAGCAGGAGCAGGAGCAGGAGCTGCGCGACGCCGCCCGGCACACGGGACGCCGTCGTTTTCTCACCGTCACCGGTGCCGCCGCCGCGCTCGCCTTCTCGGTCGGCCTGCCGGCCGCGGGATCGGCGAGCGCCCGCGAGCTGGACGCCCGGCAGATCGGCGAGGACCCGTTCACCCTCGGCGTCGCCTCCGGCGACCCGCTGCCCGACTCCGTCCTCCTGTGGACACGGCTCGCGCCCCGCCCGTACGAGCCCGGCAGCGGACTGCCCGCTGCCCGCGTCGAGGTGCGCTGGGAGCTGGCCCGCGACGAGCGCTTCACCCGTGTCCTGCGGCGCGGATCCGCCACCGCCCACCCGGAGTTCCACCACAGCGTCCACGTGGAGGTCAGGGGCCTCGACGCCGGCCGCGTTCTCTACTACCGCTTCCGCGTGGGCAAGTGGACCAGCCCGGTGGGCCGGACCCGCACCGCACCCGCCCACAACGCCCGCAACAGCGAACTGCGCCTGGCCGCCGTGTCCTGCCAGGCCTACCACGACGGCTACTTCACCGCCTACAAGCACCTCGCCCAGGAGGACGTCGATGTCGTCTTCCACCTCGGCGACTACATCTACGAGTACGCCGTGACCGCGACCGGCGGGGCCCGCAACTACACCGACCGCACCCTGCCCGCCCTCTTCAACCGGGAGACGACCACGCTGGAGGACTACCGGCTGCGGTACGCCCTCTACAAGTCCGACCCCGATCTGCGCGCCGTCCATGCCGCGCACCCCTTCGTCGTCACCTGGGACGACCACGAGACCGAGAACAACTACGCCGGGGACATCCCCGAGAACGACGTGCCGCCGGAGGAGTTCCTGATCCGCCGGGCCGCCGCCTACCGCGCGTACTGGGAGAACCAGCCGCTGCGCGCCCCGCAGCGGCCGACCGGCCCGGACATGAGGCTCTACCGGCGCCTGCGGTTCGGCAGGCTCGCCCAGTTCGACATCCTTGACACCCGCCAGTACCGCAGCGACCAGGCGTACGGCGACGGCTGGCAGACCCCCGGACCCGAGTCCGAGGACCCCTCGCGCACCCTGACCGGCGCCGCCCAGGAGCGCTGGCTGATCGACGGCTGGCGCCACTCCCGGGCCACCTGGAACGTCGTGCCGCAGCAGGTCGCCTTCGCCCAGCGGCGCGATGTGCCGACCGACGCCTACAAGCTCTCGATGGACTCCTGGGACGGCTACCCGGCGTCCCGGGACCGGATCCTGAAGGGTGCCGAGGCCGTCGGGGTGGACAACCTGATGGTGCTGACCGGCGACGTGCACGTCGGCTACGCCTTCGACCTGAAGCGGGACTTCGACGACCCCTCGTCCCGGACCGTCGGCACCGAGATCGTCACCACGTCCATCACCAGCGGCAAGGACGGCTCGGAGAAGCCGGCCAACTGGAACAACCTGATGCGGGCCAACCCGCACCTCAAGTTCTACAACGGGCGCCGCGGGTACGCCGTCATCACGCTCCAGGAACGGCAGGCGCGGGCCGACTACCGCACCGTGGCCGCCGTCACCAAGCCCGGTTCCCCCGTGACGACGGCCGCCTCCCTCGTCACGGAGGTGGGGAACCAGGGCCTCACTCCGGCCTAGGAGACGTCCACCGGGTAGCGGACGCCGATGCGCTCACGCACCGCGTCGAGCGTCCGCATCACCGCGAGCGAACCGTCCAGCGGCACCAACGGGGACTCCGTCTCGCCCGCCCGGACCGCCCGCATCACCTCGGCCGCCTCGAACTGCATCCCCGACAGGCCCTGCGGCCCCGGCCCGGAGGTGATCTCCTCGGGCTCGGCGCCCGCCCGGTGCAGCACGAAGCGCCGTGGGCAGAAGAAGCTGTCCGGGAAGTCGATCCGCCCGGCCGTCCCGATGACCGTGGCCGCCGTCGGGTGGTGCCCGACGATCGAGCAGGAGAGCAGGGCGGTGGCACCCGAGTCCCAGCCCAGCAGCATGCCGGTGTTCAGATCGACGCCCTCCGGGGACAGCAGCGCGTCCGCCTGCACCCGGTCCGGCTCACCCAGCAACAGCTGCGCGAACGACACCGGATAGACCCCGAGGTCCAGCAGCGCACCGCCGCCCAGCGCGGGATCGCGCAGCCGGTGCTCGGCACCGAAGTCACCGGCGAAGCCGAAGTCGGCCTGCACGGTGCGGATCTCGCCGATCGCCCCGTCCCGCACCAGCTCGGTCATCCGCCGGATGACCGGGTTGCAGTACGTCCACATCGCTTCCATCAGGAAGAGACCGCGGTCCCGGGCGAGCTCCACCAACTCCCGCGCCTCGCGCTCGTTGAGCGTGAACGCCTTCTCGCACAGCACGTGCTTCCCGGCCTCCAGGGCGAGCGCGGCCGCCTCCCGGTGCGCCGAGTGCGGCGTGGCCACGTACACCACGTCGACCTCGTCGTCGGCGACGAGTTCGGCCCAGCTGCCGTACGCCCTGGGTATCCCGAACCGCTCGGCGAACGCCTTCGCCGAGGTGTCCGTGCGGGAGGCGACGGCCACCACCTCCGCATCGGGCATCGCCAGCAGATCAGCGGTGAACGTCGCCGCGATGCCACCGGTCGCCAGTACGCCCCAACGGACAGTCCTGCTCATGCACGCTCCCAAAAAGGTATCGACCATTCCGGCTGAGCTGAGAGCATAGGGGTGGATTCAACAACAATGGAGATGAGAATGCCGGAGAGCGGCGTCAGCCGGGCCCAGCAAGCACACATATCCGAAACCAGCGCCGAGGCCGGGCTCACCGGACTTTCCGGCGGGCCCGTCACATTTCCATCAGGCCCGGCAGCCACCGCCGCGGCCCGGCGCACCGGACTCCTCGTCACCCTGGTCCTCGGCGGTCTGACCGCGCTGCCGCCGCTGTCCATGGACATGTACCTCCCGGCACTGCCCGCCGTCACCGACGCGCTGCACGCACCCGCCTCGACCGTCCAGCTCACCCTCACCGCCTGCCTCACCGGCATGGCGCTCGGCCAGGTCGTCGTCGGACCGATGAGCGACCGCTGGGGCAGGCGCCGCCCGCTGCTCATCGGCATGATCATCTACGTGTTCGCCACCGCGATCTGCGTTTTCGCCCCGACCGTCGAACTCCTCATCGGCTTCCGGCTGCTCCAGGGCCTCGCGGGCGCGGCGGGCATCGTCATCGCGCGGGCGGTGGTGCGTGACATGTACGACGGCGTGGAGATGGCGAGGTTCTTCTCCACCTTGATGCTGATCTCCGGCGTCGCCCCGGTCATCGCCCCGGTGATCGGCGGACAGGTCCTGCGGATCACCGACTGGCGGGGCATCTTCGCCGTCCTCACCGTGGTCGGCATCCTCCTCACCCTGGTCGTCTGGAAGTGGCTGCACGAGACCCTGCCGCCCGCCGAACGCCACACCGGCGGCATCGGCGACGCGCTGCGCACCATGCGCGGGCTGCTCGCCGACCGGGTCTTCACCGGCTACATGATCGCGGGCAGCCTCGCCTTCGCCGCCCTCTTCGCGTACGTGAGCGCCTCGCCGTTCGTCATCCAGGAGATCTACGGCGCCTCACCGCAGACCTTCAGCATGCTGTTCGGCATCAACTCGATCGGCCTGATCGCCGTGGGCCAGATCAACGGCAAACTCCTCGTCGGGCGCATCAGCCTCGACAAGGCGCTCGGCTTCGGGCTCGCCGTCATCGTGCTGGCCGCGACGGCGCTGCTGCTGATGACGTCCGGGGTCTTCGGCGACGTCGGACTCGTACCGGTGGCCTCCGGACTCTTCGTCCTGATGTCCGCGATGGGGCTGGCCATGCCGAACACCAACGCGCAGGCCCTGATGCGCACCAAGCACGCCGCCGGGTCCGCCTCCGCGCTGCTCGGTACGTCGTCGTTCCTGATCGGTGCCATCGCCTCGCCGCTCGTCGGGATCGCGGGGGAGGCGACGGCCGTACCGATGGCCGTCGTGCAGCTCGTGTGCGCGGTGGGCGCGATGGTGTGCTTCCTGGCGCTGTGCCGGCCCTGGCGGCAGGTGGCCGCGCGGCCGTGACGGACCGGACCTCACGGACCCGGCCCGGCAGCCCGGTGGGGTCGCTGGGCTGCCGGGCCGCCGGAAGTCACTCCGCCCGCGGATAGCCGATCAGGTGGAGCCGGTCCTTGCCGTCCGTCCAGCGGAACAGGCCGACCCCCTCCGCCCCGTCCGCGCTCGGCACCCGCACGTTCGAGGGCAGTGTGTCCGTCGTCCCGGCGGTCACCTCGGCCTTGACCGGGAAGCCGTCACCGGCCAGCACGTCCGCCGCGTTGCGCACGCTCGTCGCCCCGTACGCCGTGCCGTCGTCGGTCACGGACGCCAGTGTCAGCGACTTCGCGCCCGAGGCGTCCTCGAAGCAGTGGCCCTTCCTGGCACTCAGGTCGAACGCGAGGTTCCCGGCCACCAGATAGCCGCCCGAGGCGGAGACGACGGCCTGCGGGTACTGGCCCGGCTCGATCGCCGGCTTGTGGCAAGCCACCGAGGCCAGCGGCTTGCCCGTCTCCGCGTCGTGCACCGTCCACAGATCGTGGATCGCGGCCCCCTTCACCTTCTCGGCGAGCTTCCACTTCGCCAGCACCAGTCCGGGGGCCACGGATGTCGGGATGCCGCTCCGCGGGTCGGCGTCCCGGGGCGCGACGTTCCGGCTGAACCAGCCGCCCTGCACCCAGAACTCCCGCGCACCGCTCACCAGCAGGCCCTTCGAGGTCAGCCCGCGTACCTCGGTGAGCTGCCTGCAGGACGCACAGCCCTTCGGGTACTTCAGCGACGTGGCGGGGACCTTGGTGATCCTGCCGGTCTCCGGGGCCACCACCACGCTGTTGGTCCGGCCGTCGCTGATCAGGATGCCCGGACCGGTGGTGGTGACGGTCGGCACCGAACCCCACGGCACATCGACGCGCCGCCGGGTGCCGTTCTCCACGCCGTACACATCGAGGGAGACGATCGTGTCGGCCGGGGTCAGCGCGTTCTCGCCGATCTTCCCGTACGACCAGGTCACGAAGTACTCGTGGTCGTCCGTGGCGAGCGTGAGCAGTTTCGGGAAGTGCTTCACGGCCGGCGGCCGCCACTTCTCGCCGCTCCAGCCGGCCCGACCGGTCTCCGAGTCGATGGTCCGCAGCCGGTACTGGTCCCCGGTGGCCCGCACCAGGAACGCCAGCCGCCCCGTCGTCCGGGAGACCGCGTAGTCGGGCGAGGTACCGATGAGCTCCCAGCCGCGCTGTGTCGTGTACGCGGGCGGGACGGGCAGCTGCGTCGCCGGACCGGTGCTCTTCTTCACCGGCTTCTTCGCCCCGCCGTCGTCCCTGCCGCCACCGCCACCGCAGGTGGCCAGCAGAAACAGCAGAGCGAGCACCAGCACTCCGGCGACCAGAGCCAGGCGCACGATCTTCTGTCTCATGGTCCCCCCGATGAGCGATTCCCGACGTCGCGCCGGTCAGCGTAGCAACTGACCTGTGACTGTTCGCAGTTCGCTTCCGTACGCGTTCCGTCCCGATTCCCCGCGGAGTACGGGCCCGCTGGGCCCGGCCGGGTCCGCCTACAATTCGTCGGTGAACGTCACCCTCCCCACCGCGGACGCCCTGCGCGCGGCACTGGCCCGACTCCTCGACGGGCTTCCGCCCAAACAGGCCGCCCAGGCCGTCGACCGGCTCATCGCCAGCTACCGGGGGACCACTCCCACCGACGCCCCGCTGCTCCGCGACCGCTCGGACGTCGCCGCGTACGCCGCGTACCGGATGCCCGCGACCTTCGAAGCGGTACGGTCCGCCCTGAACGCCCTGCGCGCGGCCGCACCGGACTGGGTGCCCGCCACCCACACCGACGTCGGCGGCGGCACCGGAGCGGCGAGCTGGGCGGTCGCCGGGGCCTGGGAGGGGCCGCGGACCACCGTCCTGGACTGGGCCGAACCCGCGCTTGCCCTGGGCCGCGAACTGGCCGTCGCCTCCGGCATCCCGGCGCTGGACTCCGTCGAGTGGCAGCGGGCCCGGATCGGCAAGGACCTCGAACTCGCCCCCACGGACCTGGTGACCGTCTCCTACGTACTCAACGAGCTGACGCCGCAGGCCCGCACCGCCCTCGTCGACACCGCGGCCCGCGCGGCGCAGGCCGTGGTGATCGTCGAGCCCGGCACCCCCGACGGCTACGCCCGCGTCATCGAGGCCCGGGACCGCCTGACCGCCGCCGGGTTCACCGTCGCCGCACCCTGCCCGCACAGCGACGCCTGCCCCATCGAGCCGGGCACGGACTGGTGCCACTTCTCGGCCCGGGTGAGCCGATCCTCGCTGCACCGGAAGGTGAAGGGCGGCTCACTGCCGTACGAGGACGAGAAGTTCAGCTACGTCGCGGCCACCCGCTTCACTCCGCGGCCCGTGGACGCCCGGGTCACCCGCAGGCCGCAGATCCGCAAGGGCCAGGTGCTGCTGGAGCTGTGCACCCGGGACGAGGCCCTCCAGCGGGCCACGGTCACCAAGCGGCACGGCGAGCTGTACCGGGCCGCCCGGGACACCGACTGGGGCGACGCCTGGCCGCCCCCTCCGCAGGACGCCGGCTAGCCGCGCAGCTCCTGGGTGCAGCACTTCACGCTGCCGCCGCCCTTGAGCAGCTCGCTCAGGTCCATCGGCACCGGCTCGAAGCCGCGCGCCCGCAGCGGGTCGAACAGGCCCGTGGCGGCCTGCGGCAGCAGCACATGGCGCCCGTCGCTCACCGCGTTCAGCCCGAGCGCG
The DNA here is from genome assembly GCF_007829885.1 of Streptomyces brevispora. Classification (NCBI taxonomy): domain Bacteria; kingdom Bacillati; phylum Actinomycetota; class Actinomycetes; order Kitasatosporales; family Streptomycetaceae; genus Streptomyces; species Streptomyces brevispora. The sequence goes on along the minus strand of NZ_VIWW01000001.1, from coordinate 1,210,316 downwards.
GCGGCGTCCGCCTCCTTCGCGATCAGCGCGTCGGGAAAGAGCCGGGCCAGCACCGCACGGCTGCCCGGCGAGAAGGCGGCCGGGTAGTACATGATCTCGTCGGCCGCGTCGTCGAGCACGCTCAGTGCCGTATCCAGGTGGTAGTAGCGCGGATCGACCAGGTCGAGGCCGATCACCGGCCGCCCGAAGAACTCCTGGGCCTCGTCGTGCGAGAGCGGACTCGACCGGAAGCCGCGCCCGGCCAGCAGGTACGAGGAGGTCACCGCGAAGTCGCCCTCGCCCTCGTTGACATGGGCCGGCTCATGGATCTCGGTGAAGCCGTGGTCGCGGAACCAGTCGCGGTGGGCGGCCGCCTCGGCGAACCGTTCCCGGTACGCGAACCGGGAGCCGAGCACCCGGCCGTCGACGACGGTGGCCCCGTTGGCGGCGAAGACCATGTCGGGCAGTTCGGGGCGGGGATCGAGCAGATCGACGGTGTGGCCCAGCGCACGGTAGCGGTCGCGCAGGTCCTCCCACTGGGTCTGCGCCAGCGGGAGATCCACCGGCTTGGTGGGGTCCATCCACGGGTTGATGGAATACGTCACCCTGAAGTGGGCCGGGGCACACATCAGGTAGCGGCGGGGTGTGGCTTCACGAGGCAACGAGGGCTCCTCACGAATCGTCGCGGCGGCATTGGTGACCGCTGCGGCCGGTGCGTCGCACGGGTGTGTGCGTGAGCCCATGGTGCGCCGTCCGGGGCTCGCCGCACAGTGATCCGATCGGGTGGTTCCCGAGGAGCACCGGGACGATACGTATCGGCTCGTACCGTTGTTAGATTGGCCGCCATGGCAGAGAACCGGCCCCCCGACCCCAGCCGCCGCAGCGAGCGCTCCCGCCGCGCGATCCACGACGCCGCGCTCGGCCTGGTCGGCGAGGTCGGGTACGGGCGGACGACCGTCGAGGCCATCGCCGCCCGCGCGGGCGTCGGCAAGCAGACGATCTACCGCTGGTGGCCCTCCAAGGCGGCCGTGCTCCTCGACGCGTTCATCGACCTCGGGAACCGGGCCGCGCGGGAAGCGGGGGAGCAGGCCGCCGGATTCCCGGACACCGGGGACCTCGCGGCCGACCTCAAGCTCGTCCTGCGGGCCACCGTGGACGAGCTGAACGACCCGGCCTTCGAGGCGCCGACGCGGGCCCTGGCCGCCGCGGGCATCGTCGATCCGCAACTGGGCGCCGAATTCGTCCAGAAACTGCTGGACCCCGGACTCCAGCTCTACGCCACCCGGCTGCGGGCCGCACAGGAGGCGGGGCGGGTACGGGCCGGCGTCGACCCACGGATCGCCCTGGAGCTCCTTGTCGGCCCGCTCACCCACCGCTGGCTGCTGCGGACCCTGCCGCTCACCCACACGTACGCGGACGCCGTCGTCGACTACGCCCTGCACGGGATCGCGAACCCCTGATTCGCATCCGTCATTTCATGACAAAAGGTGTGATAGTGCTCACCACGTACCGTGGATTCGCGCACCCTGCTTCGGAACTCTGGCCACCCGAGGCGCAGGATGGTGGGACCATGGACAGGGGCAACGCTGAGGTAAGGGGATAGATGGGCGCCGATTTCGGCCGTGGTCGCGGCTCAGAGAGCAAGTTTTCCCACTGGCTGCGCCGACGATCCAAACCGCAGCAGGGCGAGGTCGACGACACCGCACGGGAGGCACTGCTCCTGGCTGTCGCCGAGGCCGGAATGCCGATCGCGCCCGCCGCCCATCCGATCGGCTACCGATGTTCGTGCGAACGCATGGGCTGTCCGACCCCCGCCAGGCATCCGATCTCGTTCGCCTGGCAGACGCAGTCCACCACCGACCGGGCCCAGATCGAACGCTGGGTCCGCAGTCAGCCGCAGGCCAACTTCATCACGGCGACCGGCATGATCCACGACGTTCTCGACGTCCCGCTGTCGGCGGGCACGCAGGCGCTGGAACGGCTGCTCGCCGCCGGTATCGAGGTGGGCCCGGTGGCCCGGTCCGGCGACGACCGGATGCTGTTCTTCACCGCGACGCGGGGTACGCCGGAGGACGAGGACGAGTGGTGGCCGTGCGAGCTGGACTGCCACCCCGAGACGATGGACGCGCACCCCGGGCTGCGGTGGCACTGCCGCGGCAGCTATGTGCTGCTGCCGCCGGCGCGGCTTCCGGGTGAGCTGGATGTGCGGTGGGTGCGGGGGCCGGAGAATCCGCTTCCGGATCCGCTCACGCTGCTGGAGACGTTGACGGACGCGTGTGCGCGGTTCGTGGGCTCCGCGGAGCAGAGTGATGTCGACCACGAGTCGGTGGCCTGGCCGCTGAGCCGGTAGGCGGTGGCCGGGCGGGTGCCGGATGCCGGGCGCCGGTGCGGGGGCCGTCCGGCGGCCGGTTCGTCCTCAATCGCCGGACGGGCTTGAAGATGCCCTCAGTCGCCGCGGGCGGGCTGGGTGTGCCGGGCTGGGGTGGGAGGTGCCCTCATTCGCCGGGCGGCTGGATGTGCGGGGTCAGGAGCCCTGTGCCGAGGTCAGGCCCGGCAGGCGGTTCAGTACGGTCACCTTGCCCGTTCCGGCGCCCCTCTTCGGAACGTACACCAGCTGGCTGGAGACCCGCTCCTTCGTGAGGGTGCTCTGCACCTCGCCGGACAGCAGCGCCTGGACATCCGGGGTGACCTCCGGACGCAGCCCCTTCGCCGCGGTCTGCCGTTCGAAGTGCTTGCTGCTGAAGAAGACCAGCGCCCCGCCGTCTTTTGTCTTCAGGCCGAGCGGCCCGAACGCGCCGCCGGTCAGCGGCTGGTCGATGTACTGGTACGAGAACCCCGCCCGCCGGGTGTTCTGGCGCGTGGTGCGCCAGAGCGAGGTGGCCGCCCCGGGGGCGAACACATCGGGCGTGCCCTTCTGCAGGTAGCCCGTGTACTGCTTGCTCAACTCCTGCGGGGCCACCGCCAGTCCGGCGCTGTCCTCCGGCACCGGCTCGGCCCGGCCGTCGGCGTCCTTCGCGAAGCCCGGCAGCTGCGACGGGGCGACGACCGACAGATAGACGGCCTTCCACCCGGCGCCGGGACCGGACTTGACGAAGACGAGCAGCCAGCGGGTGTCCTGCTTGCCGCTGTCCTGATCCCGGTTGGAGTCGGTGTCCGCGAGGAACCACCGCGGCCAGCCAGCCTTCTTGGGGATGACGTAGGTGGCGTCGGTCAGTTCCAGCGTCCGGTGGTCCGCGTTGCCGTTCGGGTTGTTCTTCTGCCGGGCCTTCAGACCCGCCTGGTTGATCGCACCGAGCGATCCGCCGACCTCGTCCGCGTCCAGCGCCGGATCGTAGGCCTTGTCCGCCGCGTTGTACGCGGCGGTGAAGTCCTTCAGGGCCTGAGCGGCCTCAGACCTCGTCGCCGCCGGCACGACTTCCAGCTCGCCGTGCACCGTCACGCACCCGCTCGCCGTCATGCTCAGCACCGTCGCCGTCGCGAGCCCCGACACCAGCCGAACCGGCCTCAGACTTCTCATCCGTTGCTTTCTGCGCCTTCTGATCCGTCGCCCCCACTGACCGTGCGAACCCTACCGGGGCGAGGAACAGTGCGAGCGTGGGGATCAGATACAGCGCCCACACCGTGATCTGAAGAACGGTCGGATCGGGCTGGAAGTTGAAGGTGCCCTTCAGCAGCGTGCCGTACCAGCTGTCCGGCGGGATCGTGGCGCTGATGTCGAAGGCCCGGTTCTGCAGACCGCCGAGGAACTCGGCCTCCTGGAGGTCGTGCACACCGTAGGCGAGCACCCCCGCCGCGACGACCACCAGCATGCCGCCGGTCCAGGTGAAGAACTTCGCCAGGTTGATCTTCAGCGCACCGCGGTAGAACAGCCAGCCCAGCACCACCGCGGCGGCGATGCCCAGCACCGCACCGATCATCGGATGCCAGCCGTCGTCCGCCGCGTGCACCGCACGCCACACGAACAGCGAGGTCTCCAGGCCCTCCCGGCCCACCGCGAGGAGCGCCGTGGCGACGAGCGCGCCGGTACCCATCGCGAGCGCCGCGTCGAGCTTGCCGTGCAAGTCCGTCTTCAGGTGCCGCGCGGTGCGCCGCATCCAGAAGACCATCCAGGTGACCAGACCGACCGAGAGGATCGACAGCGAACCGCCGAGGGCCTCCTGCGCCTTGAACGTCATCTCCTGGGAGCCGAATTCGAGCCCCGCGCCGAACGTCAGGCTGACGACGATCGCGATCCCGACGCCGACCCAGATGGGCAGCAGCCTGTTCCGGTTGCCCGTCTTCACCAGATAGGCGATGAGAATGCAGACGACCAGGCTGGCCTCAAGGCCCTCGCGCAGGCCGATGAGGAAGTTACTGAACACGATTCGGATCCCTTTCCGCTTCGGGGCATTTGCTTCGAGGCACTCGAGAGGGCCTAGGTGAACAGCGCCCGGCCCCACCAGTCGTCCTTGTCGCGGACGCCCGGCGGGACGGCGAAGTGCGCCGAACCCACGTGCTGGATGTACGCGTTGAGTGCGTCGTGTGCCGCCAGCCGCCGCTGGAGCGGCACGAACGCCTTGCGGGTGTCGCGCTGGTACGCGAGGAAGAACAGTCCGGCGTCGAGGCGGCCCAGGCCGTCCGTGCCGTCGGTGAAGGAGTAGCCGCGCCGCAGGATCGTCGCCCCGTCGTTGGTGTCCGGGTGCGCGAGCCGCACATGGGCGGTCGGCAGCATCGCCTTCAGGAACGGTTCGTCGCGCTCCTTGGCCTTTCCGACCGGGGCGCCCTCGCCCTTGTCGCGGCCGAAGACGTCCTCCTGCTCCTGGAGCGGGGCGCGGTCCCAGGTCTCGATGTGCATCCGGATGCGCCGGGCCACCAGGTAGGAGCCCCCGGTCATCCAGCCCGCCCGGTCCTTCCCGCCGACCCAGACGTGCTCGTCCAGGGCCGCCGTATCGGTGCCGGCGATGTTCCGGGTGCCGTCCTTGAAGCCCATCATGTTGCGGGGGGTCTGTGCGTCGGGTGTCGTCGAGGACGTCTTGCCGAAGCCCAGCTGCGACCAGCGGATGGCGGTGCGGCCCATGCCGATCCTGGCCAGGTTGCGGATGGCGTGCACCGCCACCTGCGGGTCGTCCGCGCAGGCCTGGACGCACAGGTCGCCGCCGCTGCGGGCCGCGTCGAGGTTGTCGCCGGGGAACTTGGGCAGGTCGACGAGCGCGTCGGGCCGCCTGTCCGCCAGGCCGAACCGGCCCTTGGCGAACAGCGAGGGGCCGAAGCCGATCGTCAGCGTCAGCCGGGACGGCTTGAGCCCCAGCGCCTCGCCCGTGTCGTCCGGCGGGGCCTCGGGCAGGCCGCCGTACGCCCCGTCGCCGACCGCGTGACCGGCCGTCATGCGCTCGGCGGCCCGGGTCCACTCCTTGAGCAGCGCGACGAGTTCGGCCCGGTCCTTCGTCGTCACGTCGAACGCGGCGAAGTGCAGCCGGTCCTGGACGGCGGTGGCGATTCCGGCCTGGTGCGCACCGTGGAACGGCACCGCCGCGCCACTGTCCGCGGCCGGGACCCGCGTGTCGTCGGAGCGGACCGCGGCGACGGCACTGCCGGCCGCCACCGCACCGAGTGCGAGTCCGGCGCCGCCCCAGCCGAGCAGCGCCCGCCTGGAGGGGGCGCGGCCGGGGCCCTGCGACGACGGGGCCCCGGAATCCGGCACCCCAGCATCCGCGCCCTCGGTGTTGCCGTCGGCGGCGGCCGTGTTCTGCGTCTTCTCGGACATGCCCGGAGCCTCTCTCCGACTCGTTACTTGGTCACCGCGGCGGCGAGCCTGGAGAGCGGCTCGGCCAGTGCGTTGACCGCGTCCGACAGTTCCTTGCGGTCCGCCTTGCCGACCTTCTCGTACGAGGTGAACTCGTAGGAGGTCTTGTCCTTGCGGTACTTGTCCAGCAGCTTGTTCAGCTCCGCGAACCGCTTGTCCAGGGTGGCGGCCAGTGCGGCGTCGTTCTTCGACGCGATCGGCTTCAGCAGCTCGTAGGACTTCTCCGCGCCCTCGACGTTGCCCTTGAAGTCGATCAGGTCCGTGTGGCTGTAACGCTCCTCCTCGCCGGTGACCTTGCCGGTCGCGACCTCGTCGAGGAGTTCCTTGGCGCCGTTGGCCATCGAGGTCGGGGTGATCTCCGCCGTGCCGACCCGCTTCTGCCAGTCGAGCAGGTCCTTGTAGAGGGTCGGCGCGAGGGCCTTCTCCTCGGCACCCAGCTTCTTGTCCTGCCACAGCGCCTTCTCCAGGCGGTGCCAGCCGGTCCACTTCTGACCGTCCTCCAGGCCGTCCTCGCGGACGTCGACCTTCGGGTCGATGTCACCGAAGGACTCGGCGACGGGCTCGGTGCGCTCCCAGCCGAGCCGCGAGTCGGCGTAGACCTTCTTGGCGGCCTCGATGTCACCGGCGGCGACGGCGTCCGTGAAGAGCTTGGCCTTCGGCAGCGTCTCGTCGGCCTGGTCCTGGACGTAGGTCCGGTAGGCGGCGACGGCCTTGTCCATCTCGGGGCTGCGCTTGGCCGCGGTGCCTCCGCTGACCTCGAGCTTCTGCCGGATGCCGTGGCCCTTCATGCCGGGCTTGCAGGCGATCTCGTACGAACCGGCCTTGATCTCCGCCGTGATGGTGGCCTTGGTGCCGGGGCCGATGTTCTCGCGCTCGGCGACGATGCGGTCGTCCGGGAACAGTACGTAGACCTCGGTGACCTTGGAACCCTTGTTCTGCACGGCCAGTTCGACGTGCCCGGCCGGCAGCTTCGTCTTCGACAGCTCGCAGGAGTCGTCCTTCGCGATGACCTGGACGGCTCCTTCACCCTTGCCGTCGCTCTTCTCGGCGCAGCCCGTGACGGCGGTCAGAGCGGCCACGGTGGCGGCAGCGGTGACGACGGAGAAACGAACGGCTCGCATACGGGCTCCACATGAGGATGAAGGAGAAGAGGGGAAAGGCCGGACAAAGGCAGGTGAGGCGGACCTAACTTAACCGAGCCTTACCTGACCGATACCCACTCGTGCAGTGATTCAGCTCTCACTGCACGAGTCCGGGAACGGAGTGATCACGATCGACCCATGAGCGAGCCAGTCAATGGCAAAGAAGTCGTCAAGCGGTCCGTTCCGGTACGACGAGCGGCACCCCGGTCCGCGGATGCGGGAACACCTCGACCGGCTGCCGGTAGACCTCACCGAGCAACACACTCGTGAACACCTCCGCGGGCGGGCCCGCCACCGCGATCCGCCCGCCGTGCAGCACGGCGGCCCGGTCCGCGTACGCGGCCGCCAGCCCCAGATCGTGCAGCACGACGACGACCGCGTCCCCGGCGGCGGCCCGCTCCCGGCAGATCCGCAGCACCAGTTCCTGATGGCGCAGGTCGAGCGCGGCGGTCGGCTCGTCGAGCAGCAGCAGCGGGGCGCGCTGCGCCAGCACCCGGGCCAGCGCGACCCGGGCCCGTTCGCCGCCGGACAGCGCGGAGAACGGGCGCGCGGCGAACTCGGTGACCTCGGTCGCCGCCATCGCCGCGCGGACCGCCGGATCGTCCTCCTCCTCGCGTTCCGTACCGGCCCAGGGCGCACGCCCCATCCGTACGACGTCCTCCACCGGGAACGGGAAGGAGAGCGCCGCGGACTGCGGCAGCACGGCCCGGCGCAGGGCGAGTTCGGGCGCGGACCAGTCGGTGACCGGCCGCCCGTCGATGCGTACCGCACCGCTCTCGGCGGGCAGATCGGCGGCCAGCGCGGCCAGCAGCGTCGACTTCCCGGCCCCGTTCGGGCCGACGAGTGCCAGCACCTCGCCCGCGTGCACCGTCATCTCGATGGAGTCGAGCACCTGGCGCCCGCCCAGCCGTACCCGAAGCCCGAGCACCTCGGCGACCGGGGCACCGGAGGCGACCGGTGCCGGAAGCGGCCGGTCGCGTACCGCGAAGAGATTCCGCAGCGTCCTCATGCCCAACCACCTTGCTTGCGACGGGTCCTGCGCAGCAGCCAGAAGAAGAACGGGCTGCCGAAGAGTGCGGTCAGTACGCCGAGCGGCAGCTCGGCCGGATCGGCGACGGTACGGGCCGCGAGATCGCCCGCGACCAGCACCAGCGCACCGCCGAGCGCGCTGCCGGGGACGAGGAAGCGGTGCCCGGGACCGTTGGCCATCCGCAGCAGATGCGGCACCAGCAGCCCCACGAACGAGATGATCCCGGCGACCGCCACCGCGGCGGCGGTCAGCAGCGCCACGACGAGCACCAGCACGATGCGGAGCCGTTCCACATCGACGCCCAGGTGCCGGGCGGGCCGTTCGCCGAGCGCGAGCAGGTCCAGCTTCCGTGCGTAGGACGGCGCGAGGACGAGTCCGAGCACCGCGCACGGCAGCACGGCCAGCACCTTGGGCCAGGTGGCCTGGGCCAGCGAGCCGAGCTGCCAGAACGTGATCTGGGTGATCTGCGCGTTGTCGGCGAAGAAGATGAACAGCCCGATCAGCGCGCCCGCGAAGGCGTTGACGGCGATGCCGGTGAGGATCAGCGTCACCACCTCCGTCCGGCCGCCGGACCGCGACAGCGCGTAGACGAGCAGAACGGTCAGCAGTCCGGCGACGAACGCGCAGACGGTGATGGTCCAGTTGCCGAAGAAGCTCAGCCCGAGCGCGATCGAGGCGACCGCGCCGACCGCCGCGCCCGCCGAGATCCCGATGACGCCCGGCTCCGCGAGCGGATTGCCGAACACCCCCTGCATCAGGGCGCCCGCGCAGCCGAGGGACGCCCCGACCAGCAGCGCGAGGACGACCCTCGGCAGCCGTACGTTCCACAGGACGCTTTCGCCCACCCGGTCCAGGGCGTGTCCGCCGAGTCCGATCCGGTGCTGGAAGGAGGCGACCACGTCACCGAGCGGGATGCGGTACGCGCCGAGGCCGGCGGAGAGCAGACAGCAGATGACGAGGGCGGCGAGCAGCGCGGCGGTCAGGGTGACGGCGCCGGAGCGCCGGGCCGGGGGCGCGCTCGGCTTCGGGCTCTCCACCTCGGGCGGCCGGGTGAGTTCGTCGTGCGGGGCGCTCACTTGGCCGCTCCGTCCTTCGGGTGGAGCTGGGCCACCAGTTCGCTCAGCACCCGGTCGGTGCGCGGCCCGTAGTTCAGCAGCACCCCGTCGTCGATGGAGAGGATCCGGCGGTCCATGCCCGCCGGGGTCTCGGCGATGCCGGGGATCTTCACCAGGCCGTCGACACCGCCGACGGATTCGAGCCCCTTGGACATCACCAGGATCGCGTCGGGAGCCGCCTTGGCCAGGGCCTCGCTGGTGATGGCGGTGAAGTCCTTCTTCAGCCCGGATGCCTTGCCCGCGTCGACCGCGCCCGCCGCTTCGAGCAGCGAACTCGCGCCGGACTCACGGCCGCCCAGCAGATAGACGGACGCGGAGCCACGCAGATAGAGGAAGGCGACCCGCGGCTTCCTCTCCCCGTCGGCCGGTGCGGGCACGGACGTGCGGACGGCGTCGACGCGGTCCTGGGTGCGCTGCTTGAGCTCGCTGCCGGACTTCGGTACGCCCAGGGCGGCCGCCACCGTGTCGATCCGGCGGCCGACGTCGGCGAGTTCCACGGCCGGTGCGACGACGACGAGCGGAATCCCGGCGTCCCGGATCTGCTCGATGGCCTCGGCCGGGCCGGTCGTGGTGTCCGCGAGGACGACGGTGGGCCTCAGGGACAGGACGCTCTCCGCCGACACGTCATGGGCGCGGGTCACCACGGGGAGTTCGGCGGCCTGCTCGAAGGTGGCGGTGATGTCACGGGCCACGACCTGCTTGCCGAGGCCGAGGGTGAAGACGATCTCGCTCAGGCCGCCGGTCAGCGGCACGATCCGGTCGGCCGACGTGATCGTGGTCCGCTTGCCGTCCGCCGACTCCACGGTGACGGGCAACTTCGTTGCGGGCACGGTGGTCAGCGGCTCGATCCGGTCGGCCTCCGCGGCCGTGGTGGCCCCGGCGCCCGCCGTCCTCGCCCCGGGAGTTCCCGTACCACCGCAGCCGGTCAGCAGCAGAGCCGTCGCCAGGGACATGGCGGCCGTCAGGAGGCCGGTGCGCCCGCGCCTCGGTCGCCCGGTGTCCCGGCCCGGCGGGGCGAAGTCCTGCGAGAAGCGCACTGGGGCACCGTCCTGTCGTTCTGCGGCGTGCAGTTGGAGATGGATTGCGAAGGATGTGACGGAAGGGGGGTGCCGACACAAGATCTATATAGCTTAGGTTAGCCTTACCTGAGTTTCTAGGCCTCGGAGGGGTCCATGTCGCCGTTCAGACCTGCCCGCGCGCTTGCCGTCGCGCTTCTCGCGGTACTGCTGGTAGCCCTGCTCCCGGCCACCGCCGCGCAAGCGGCGAACCGAACGGTGCAGGGCGGCCGGCTGGACTGGGGGATCAAGTCCTCCTTCCAGAGCTATGTCACGGGCCCCATCGCCCACGGCAGTTGGAGCCTGACCGGTGGCGCGGCCACGGTCGGCGGCAGCCAGTTCCGCTTCCACTCCGCCACCGGTTCCTACGACCCGGCGAGCGGCGCCTTCGCGTCCGGCTTCTCGGGCGGTGTCCGCTTCGCCGGCCACAAGAAGTCCGACGGCTCCTACGAGCTCGACCTCACGATCAGCCGTCCCACCGTCCGGATCCAGGGCGGCAGCGGCACCGTGTACGCGGACATGGTCAGCAAGGACCGGGCGACCGGCCGGGTCACCTCCATGGCCCAGGTACCGATGGCCACGCTCGGCCTGTCCGGGATCGACATGAGGGGCGGCAGCACCCCCATCGCCCTCAACAACGTCCCGGCCACGCTGACTTCGCAGGGCGCGAAGTCCTTCGCCGGCTACTACACGGCCGGTACGCCACTGGACCCGGTCAGCCTCTCCGTGGACACCTCCGCCCCGGCCGGGAAACCCGCCGCTTCGAAGTCCCCCGAGAAGTCGGGCAGCAGCGCGAAGCCCAAGGAGGCGGCGGGCCGCTTCGAGGACGCCGCCGTCGACTGGGGCGTGCGCCGCACCTACCGGGAGTACGTCACCGGCTCGATCGGCCAGGGGAAGTGGACCCTGGCCGGGGGCGCCCAGGACGGCGGCGCGCTGTTCCGCTTCCCGAAGGGCCGGGGCACGTACGACCCGAAGAACCAGAGTCTGGCGGCCGCCTTCACAGGCAGCGTCCGCTTCAGCGGGGCGGGCGGCCTGGACCTGAAGCTCTCCCGGTTCGCGGTCCGGCTGAAGGCCGGGGCGGGCACGCTCAGCGCCGACGTCCTGAGCGACGGCGACACGCGCAAGGCCGTGCCGCTCGTCACCTTCACCGCCAAGGACTTCGCACCGAAGGGCGGCCTCGCGGTCCTCACGGAGGCCCCCGCGACACTGACCGCAGACGGGGCCAAGGCCTTCGGCTCCCTCTACAAGGCGGGCACCGCGATGGACCCGGTCTCACTCGCCGTGGCCGTCGACGCGAAGGCGAAGCTGCCCGCGCTCCCCGATCTGGGCAGCGACCCCGCACCCTCGGCGCAGCCGTCGGACACTCCCGTACCGAAGACCGCCACGGCCCCCATGTCCGCCGCGGCGTCCGCGGCGGACGAGGGCTCCCCGGCCGGGCTGTACCTGGCCCTCGGCGGCGTCGGCGTGCTCGCCGCGGCCGCGGTCGGCGTGCTGGTCCTGGTACGCCGTAACCGGTCGACTCCGGCCACCCCCTCCTGACCCGCACTCCTTCCTTCCCCCTCCGCATCACCCCCCGTTGATTCCTGTTCATCCCTGAGGAGACCACCGACCATGGCAGCCACCCGCCGCCCCATAGCTCTCGCCGCAGCCGTCGCCACCGCAGCCACCCTCGGTGCCGCCTTCGCCCTCCCCGCGTTCGCGGCGGGCCAGTCCGCCAAGGACGGTGCCGCCGCGGCCGCCCCGGCCATGGAGCTGAAGGACGGCACGCTGGACTGGGGCTTCAAGGAGTCCTTCCGCAAGTACATCGGCGCCGCGGGCAAGATCACGGTCAAGGACGGCGCCACCCAGGCCGCCGGCAACGGTGTGTTCACCTTTGTCAACGGCAAGGGCACGTACGACATGACCACCCACGGCACCGACACCGCCTTCGACGGCGGCATCAACTTCTCGGCCCACGGAGGCGTCCTCGACATCACGCTGTCGGACGTCAAGCTGTCCACCGCCGGTACGGGCGGTGCGATCACCGCCGACGTGGCGACCCCGCAGGGCACGCAGAACGATGTGGCGGTCGCGGACCTCGACCTGTCGGCCGTGAGGCCCGGTCAGGGCGCGGGCGGGGCGATGGTCTTCAAGGACGTCCCCGCGAAGCTGACGAAGGCGGGCTCCGACGCACTGAACGGCCAGTACCCGGTGGGGGAGGTCCTCGACCCGGCCACGCTCACGGTGAAGGCGGTCGCGGCGCCGACCGAGGAGCCGACCGATCCGGGCGAGCCGACCGACAAGCCGACCGAGAAGCCGACCGACCCGGCCGAGCCCACCGACGAGCCGACCGAGAAGCCCACGGACAAGCCCACCACGCAGCCGACGCCGAAGCCTTCCCCGAGCGTCACGGCCACCGACAAGCCGGCCGCCGACTCGGGCGCCATCGTCGACGGCACCCTGAACTGGGGCGTCAAGGCCTCCTTCCGTACGTACGTCACGGGCCCCATCGCCCACGGCAAGGTCGAGACGACGGGCGGCGCGACCGCTTCCGGCGACGGTTACCGCTTCCCCGACGCCACCGGCCACTTCGACGCCGCCGGACAGACCCTGAACGCCGAGTTCGAAGGCAAGGTCCGCTTCCTGGGCCACCAGGAGGACGGCGCGTACACGCTCGACCTCTCCCTGACCAACCTGAAGATCCAGGCCGACGGGACCAAGGGCAAGCTCATCGCCGACGTGTCCGCCAAGGACCGCGGGACGAAGAAGGTCGCCGCCCACACCGGTCTGGCCGTCGCCGACCTCAAGCTGCCCGCAGGCGGACTCACCGCCAAGGACGGCGTGGTGACCCTCGCGGCCGTTCCGGCGACCCTCACCTCCGGCGGCACCAAGGCCTTCGGCGGGATGTACCAGGTGGGTGAGCAGCTCGACGCGCTGACCGTCTCGGTCGCCCTGGACAAGGACGCCGAACTCCCGTCCGGCGAGAGCTCCACCGGCGGTTCGTCCACCACAGGAGGCACGGGCGGCACGGGCACCACCGGAGGCTCGTCGACCACGGGCGGTTCGGTCACCGGCGGCACCGTGGGCGGCGGCGGCGGTACGGTCGGCGGCTCGGGCGCCCTCGCCGCCACCGGCTCCGACGTCCCGACCGGCGCACTGTTCGCCGCCTCGGGCCTCATCGTGGCGGCCGGCGCCGGAGCGGTCGTCGTGGCCCGCCGTCGCCGCACCGTCTGATCCTGCCGCACCGCGCGACACCGCCGCCCGGGTACCGGCCCTTTCGCAGGGCAGGCACCCGGGCGGTGCTTCAATGCGCAGGTGAGTGACTACGACGTACCCGCCGGCATCGACGGCGGCAGTTCAACCCGTCCGTCGGTAGACCAAGCCCGTCCGGCGATTGAGGACAAAACGAAGCGGCGGGGCGGCCCCGGCCGACAACTCCGGTCACCACCCCACCGCAAGCGCCAAGCGCTACGCACTACGCGCTGAGCGGGAAGGCCTCCCCCAGCTCCCGGAACACCGCGGTGTTCAGCGCGAAGGCCCGCTTGCACTCGTCCACGATCCGCTGCTTCTCCAGGTCGTCCGCGTTCACCGCGTCCAGCAGCTCGCGGTAGCCCCGCTTGAACGAGGCGGGGTTGGAGATCCCCTCGAAGACGTAGAACCGCACCCCGTCGCCCTTGCGCTCGAAGCCCCAGGTCCGCTCCGCCTTGTCGCGGATGATCTGGCCGCCCGACAGGTCGCCCAGGTAGCGGGTGTAGTGGTGCGCTATGTAACCCGCGGGCCAGGTACGGGCGCACTCGGCGACCCGGTCGGCGTACACGGCCGTGGCCGGCAGCGGCTCCAGGCCCTCGCGCCAGTCCGCACCCCGCAGATGCGCCAGATCGCGCTCCAGCTCGGCGGTGCGCATCAGCTCGGGCTGGATGAACGGACCGGCGACCGGGTCGTTGCGCAGTGCCTCGGCACCGTCCTCCATGGCCCGGTACACGAACCACAGCTGCTCGGTGTAGCGCGTGTACGCGTCCACGCCGAGGCGCCCGCCGAGCAGGTCGCTCATGAAGGTCGAGGTCTCCGCCTCGGTGTGCTGCTCGTGCGACGCGGTGCGGATCAGCGTCGAGAAGGATGTGGCGGTGACGGTTGCGTCCAAGGCGGGCCTCCGGGGACCAGGGGGGACGGGAAGTCCAGAAAGAGACGGAAACATCGGCCCACCGCGGCTGTGTTTCGCAGCGCCGGTCGATGTGTCGATCTTCCTACTTAGGTTTACCTAAGTCAACTGCTTCCCGACGCCTTGTCGGTAAAACGTACCCCGTTCCGTGCCCGGTCACACGGGCCCGAAGGGCGGACGTGAAGGAACGGGCGCACGAAAAACGGCCGCCCGAGTGGGCGGCCGTTGTATGCGGAGAGGGGTTCGGTTACGGGAGCGTGAGGATCTCGGCGCCCGTCTCCGTCACCACCAGCGTGTGCTCGAACTGGGCGGTGCGCCTGCGGTCCTTCGTCACCACGGTCCAGCCGTCGTCCCACATGTCGTAGTCGTGGGTCCCGAGCGTCAGCATCGGCTCGATGGTGAACGTCATACCGGGCTTCATCACGGTGGTGGCGTGCTCGCTGTCGTAGTGCGGAATGATCAGGCCGGAGTGGAACGAGGAATTGATCCCGTGCCCGGTGAAGTCCCGCACCACCCCGTACCCGAAGCGCTTCGCGTACGACTCGATGACCCGCCCGATCACATTGACCTGGCGGCCCGGCCGGACCGCCTTGATCGCCCGGTTCAGCGACTCCTCGGTGCGCTCCACGAGCAGCCGCGACTCCTCGTCCACGTCACCGCAGAGGTAGGTGGCGTTGTTGTCGCCGTGCACCCCGTTGATGTACGCCGTCACGTCGAGGTTCACGATGTCGCCGTCGCGCAGCACCGTCGAGTCCGGGATGCCGTGGCAGATCACCTCGTTGAGCGAGGCGCAGAGCGACTTGGGGAAGCCCCGGTAGCCGAGCGTCGACGGATAGGCGCCGTGATCGCACATGAACTCATGGGCGACCCGGTCGAGTTCGTCCGTCGTGACGCCCGGCGCGATGAGCTTCGCGGCCTCACCCATCGCCTGCGCGGCGATCCGCCCCGCGACGCGCATGCGCTCCACGGTGTCGGCGTCCTGGATCTCCGGGCCGGTGTACGGCGTCGGAGCGGGCTTGCCGACATACTCGGGGCGCCGGATGTTTCCGGGCACGGAACGGACGGGAGTGAGCTCCCCTGGTACAAGCAGCGACTGGCCAGACATGTCAGCGAGTCTAACCAGCGTGTCTGGGGCAGCATGGCATCGAGGAAAGGAGCCGACGATGGCCCTGTTCAAGAAGCGCACGGTCGGCAAGCCCGGCGAGTGGTACTACTGCCTGGAGCACAAGAAGGTGGAAGAGGGCCCCGAGTGCCCTGCCAAGGACCGCTTCGGCCCTTACACCTCCCGCGAGGAGGCGCAGCACGCCATGGAGACCGCGCAGGAGCGGAACCTGGAGTGGGAGACCGACCCCAAGTGGCACGACCGTCAGGGGCCGGACGAGAACGCGAGCGGCTGAGGGCGAGGGGGGCCGGGGCCCGCGCCGGGGCTCAGCCCGCGGGCGCCGCCTCCAGGCCCTCCTCGCGCTGTGCGCGCCTGCGCAGCGCGTCCTCGTCCGTCTGCGAGTCGTACGTGAGGAGCTTCGGCAGGGCCGCCGCCAGCAGCGCCACCGAGGCGACGCAGGCCACGCCCCCGCTCCAGACCGCGGAGCGGGTCCCCGTCCAGCCCGCCATGCCGCCGGCCCGCACCTGGCCCAGCTGCGGGCCGACGCTGTACGACAGCACTTCGATGCCCGCCAGCCGGCCCCGCAGCTCCTCCGGGATCGTCTGGTTCCAGATGGTCGAACGGCCCAGCCCGCTGAGCATGTCGCCCGCACCGGCCACCGCCAGGCAGACCAGCACCAGCCACACGTTGCCGAACCAGCCGGCCGCCGCGATGGCCAGCCCCCAGACGGCCGCACCGAACACCACGAACAGCCCGTGCCTGCGCACCCGTGAGGTCCAGCCGCTGGTCAGCCCCAGTACGAGGGAGCCGACCGAGCCCGCCGCGTACATCAGCCCCAGCGACCACTCGGCATCCAGCTCGTCGCTGAGGAACGGGAAGATCGTGTTCGGGAAGGCGAAGAACATCGCCGCCATGTCGATCGCGTACGTCCCCAGCAGCACCGGCCGGCTCCAGGCGTAGCGCGCTCCCTCCGCGATGCCGCGCAGCGAAGGCTTCTTCCCCTTCTCGGTGGGCGGTGCGGGCTCGAGCCCGCGGCACAGCAGGACGGAGACGGCGAACGTGACGAGTGTGATCGAGTACGCCGTGGCGTGCCCGGCATAGGCCACCACCAGGCCCGCCACCGCCGGGCCCATGATCGCGCCGACCTGCCAGCGCAGCGAGTTCAGCGCGGCCGCCGCGGTGAGCTGGTCGTGCGGCACGATCCGGGCCATCAGCGAGTCCAGTGCGGGCCGTTGGAGCCCCGCGAGGGCGGAGACGCCCCCGGCCACCACATAGAGCGGCCACAGCATCGGGTCGGGCAGGGCGGCGTTCACCAGGAGGACGAGCGCGAGCAGCCCGAGCCCCGCCTCGGTGGCCAGGATGACCTTGCGGCGGTCGGCGGAGTCGGCGAGCGCACCGCCGTAGAGGCCGAACACGACCAGCGGTACGAGCTCGACCGCGCCCATCGCGCCGACGGCGAGGGGGGACCCGGTGAGGTCCTTGATCTGGAGGGGCAGCGCGATCAGGGCCATGGAACTGCCGAAGAAGGTGACGAGCCCCTGTACCCAGAGCAGCCGGAAGTCCGCCGAGGACCGCCAGGGCGAGAGGTCGGGAAGCAGCGTGGCCAGCCTGGCGGCGAGCGAGGGACGAGAGGTCACGAGGGGTCATGGTCCGTCGGGAAACGTGCCCGGTGCAACTGCATTTCGCGCCGCGGGGTCGGCCCGGCACGTACTTCGCTCCGCGGGCACGGCCTGACACGTACTTCGTGCCGCGGGGTCGGCCCGACACGTACTTCGTGCCGCGGACACGGTCTGACACGCGCTTCGTGCCGCGGGGTGGGCCTGCGCTTCCTACTGCGGGCACGGCCCGACACGCACAACGCGCCGCAGGGTCGGCCCGACACGCGCTTCGTACCCCGAGCACGGCCTGCGCCGCCCGCCCCCTTCCAGGAGCAGGCCCCCGCTCACCAGCGCGGTGGCGGGGGCGCCGTCAGTTGGTCGGCGAGCCGGGACAGCCGGTCGCGAAAGCGCCGCCGCCCGCGCGGCACGGGCACGCCGTTCTCCCCGGCCGCCGCACTGACCAGGTGCTGGACCGTGTCCAGGTCGACGTCGTCGCCGCCCGCGACGGAGAGCGCCTCATGGGCGAGGCCCCGGACCTCCGGATCGCCGTTGTCCAGCGACAGCACCGTCGCCCCGGCCCGGCGCGCATCGTGCACCCGCTCCAGCAGGCCCTCGCCCGGAGACCGAGGCACCACCAGGAGCAGCGTCTCGCCCCGCCCCGCCGCCTCGATCCGGCCCAGGCCGACGGCCAGGTGCGCCGGGTCGCCGGGCTCCACCCGGTGGCGTACCAGCGTGGGCGTCAGCTCGGGCAGCCCCGACCAGGTGGACTCGTCCACCAGATGCGCCGCCAGATGCCACGGCTCGTACACCTCGGTCCCCACCAGCAGCAGCCCGCCGCGGTGCGGGACGACGGACGAGCGCAGCGTCCCGGCGAACCGCCGGGTGGCGGCCGGCCACTCGGTACCGGCGAGCACCTCACGCAGCAGCGCCACACGTACGGCATCCATGGCCCGGCATCCTGCACCACACGCCGGGTCCCACGTGGGGGAACGGCCGAGGAACCATCCGAACGGGGCCGGGAACGTGATCGGGATCGCGGTCCGGCGACGGGGCGACCCCGCCTCGCCTGGAAGTACTGTCGGGGCCATGACTACGAATGACAGCGGCAGCGCGCCCAAGCCCCCTGCCAAGGACCCCTGGGACCTCCCCGACGTGTCCGGCCTCACCGTCGGCGTACTCGGTGGCACCGGCCCGCAGGGCCGCGGACTCGCCTACCGGTTCGCCCGCGCCGGACAGCAGGTCGTCATCGGCTCCCGCGCGGCCGACCGCGCGCAGGCCGCCGCCGAGGAGATCGGCCACGGCGTCCGCGGCGCGGACAACGCGGAGTGCGCCCGCGACAGCGACATCGTGATCGTCGCCGTGCCGTGGGACGGTCATGCCAAGACCCTGGAGTCGCTGCGCGACGAGCTCGCCGGGAAGCTCGTCATCGACTGCGTCAACCCGCTCGGCTTCGACAAGAAGGGCGCCTACGCCCTGAAGCCCGAGGAGGGCAGCGCCGCCGAACAGGCCGCCGCCCTGCTGCCGGAGTCCCGGGTCACCGCCGCCTTCCACCACCTCTCGGCCGTGCTGCTCCAGGACGAGACGATCGAGGAGATCGACACCGATGTGCTGGTGCTGGGCGAGGCCCGCGCCGACACCGACCTCGTCCAGGCGCTGGCCGGCCGGATCCCCGGAATGCGCGGCATCTTCGCGGGACGACTGCGGGGCGCCCACCAGGTCGAGTCGCTGGTCGCCAACCTGATCTCGGTCAACCGCCGCTACAAGGCACACGCGGGACTGCGCATCACCGACGTGTGAGCCGCACCGCCCCCGGCCGTACCGCGCTCGGAGCGGCCGGGGGCATGGGGGACACTGGACGGGACCGCGCGCCATCCCCCGACAGGAGCCGTCCCCATGCCCCGCCTCGCTCTCTACGCCGTCGTCGTCTGCGTCCTCTCCGTCGCCGCGGCTGTGCTCTCCTTCGTGCAGGGCAGCTGGCTCCTCGGGATCGTCTGGGTGCTCCTGGTCGGGCTCTCGTCCAACATGGCCTGGTACTACCTGCGCCGCAGGCGCACCGCTGCCCAGGCCGCGCAGAGCGCCTCCTAGCCGCGTAAAGGGGCTTCCTGGCCGCGCAAGGGGCTTCCTAGCCGTTCGGCGAGCAACGCGCATCCGGCGTCTGCCAGAACCGGTAGGAGTCGAGACCGCAGTACGTGTCGAAGTCGCTGACGCCGAGCGACCGCAGCAGCGCGTGGACCGCGTCGAAGAACGCCGCGTTCACGCCCGGGACCCACAGCAGGGCGAAGACCGCGATCAGCCCGAACGGGGCGAACGGCTCCACCTGGCGGCGTACCGAGTGCGAGAGCCAGGGCTCGATCACCCCGTAGCCGTCCAGACCCGGCACCGGTACGAAGTTCAGGATCGCCGCCGTCACCTGGAGCAGCGCCAGGAAGCCCAGCGCGTAGCGGAAGGCGGCCGGGACACCGGCCAGCGCGTCCAGCCAGAACGGCGCCGTGCACACGATCGCGAACAGCACATTGGTCAGCGGGCCCGCCGCCGAGATCAGGCTGTGCCGCCAGCGGCCGCGGATCCGGCCGCGCTCGATGAAGACCGCACCACCCGGCAGCCCGATCCCGCCCATGATCAGGAACAGCACCGGCAGCACGATGCTCAGCAGGGCATGCGTGTAGCGCAACGGATTCAGTGTGAGATATCCCTTGGCGCCGATGGAGATGTCGCCGCTGTGCAGCGCGGTTCTGGCGTGGGCGTACTCGTGGAGACAGAGCGACACGACCCAGGCCGCCGTGACGAAGAGGAACGTGGCGAACCCCGGCTGTTCGGCGAAATCCGTCCACACCGCCCAGCCGGACACCGCCGCGACGGCGGCGATCCCGAGGAAGACCGGGCTGATCCGCCGGTCGCTGCGCGCTGTTGCGGTGGTCATCGGCAGGCTCCAGGTGGCTGCGGGAGGAACGGGAGCGGGCGGGCGGCGAGACCCGACCGTACAGGCGACACGGCCAAAACGTCTGGCATCCTGCCCGTGGTTCCGTGAAGGGTGGGGGCATGACAGGCAGTACGGCGGACGGTTCGTCCGCATACGGCCGGGCGGCGGTCCCGCTCCCGGCTCCGGCCACGGAGAATGGGCGCGTGCGCTACAGCATCCTCGGTACCACCCAGGCACTCCGCGACGACGGCACGGCCGTCGCCGTCGGCGGGGCGCGGCTGCGCGCCCTGCTCACCGTTCTCGCGCTGCGGGCCGGCCGGACGGTGCCGGCCGCCGTGCTCGTCGACGAGGTGTGGGACGGGGACCCGCCCGCGGACGCGCCGGGCGCCCTGCAGGCACTCGTGGGACGGCTCCGGCGGGCGCTCGGCCATGCGGCGGTCGCCTCGGCGGAGAACGGCTACCGGCTGGCCACCGAACCGGACACCGTCGACCTGTACCGGTTCGAGCGGCTCGCGGGGGAGGGGGCGCGGGCCCTGGAGGAGGGCGATCCGGCGAAGGCCGTGAGCGTCCTCGACGACGCGCTGGACCTGTGGCGCGGACCGGTGCTCGCCGACCTCCCGGACCGCCACACCGTCGCGGCGCGCTGGACGGCCCGCCGGCTCGACGCCCGCCGCATCCGCATCGCCGCCGCGCTCGCCCTCGGCCGGGCCGAGCGGGTGCTGCCGGAGCTGGCCGAGCTCTGCGGCGAGCACCCCATCGACGAACCCCTCCAGGCGCTCCGGCTGCGCGCCCTGCGCGACGCCGGACGTACGGCTCAGGCGCTGGCCGCGTACGACGAGGTGCGCACCGTGCTCGCCGACCGGCTCGGCACCGACCCGGGCGCCGAACTGAGCGCACTGCACGCCGAGTTGCTCTGCCAGCAGCCGGCGCCGCCCGCCCAACCGGCCCAACCGGCTCAACCGGCCCGTCCGGACCTGGCGGCGGCCCCGGCGGCCCCGACAGCCCCGGCATCACCCGTCGGCCGGCCTGCGAGATCCGGCAGCCCCGCCGCCCCCGTCGCCCCGCCCGGCAACCTACGGGTCAGGCTCACCAGCTTCGTCGGACGGGAGAGCGACATCGACACCCTGCGCGGCGATCTCTCCCGGGCCCGGCTGGTCACACTGCTCGGCCCCGGCGGCGCGGGCAAGACCCGGCTCTCCCAGGAGGCCGCCGAATCCGTCGATCCCGCCGCCTGGCCCGACGGGGTCTGGATGGCCGAGCTCGCGCCGGTCGACGACCCCGAATCCGTGCCGGAGGCCGTCCTCACCGCGCTCGGCGGCCGCGAGACGGTGCTGCGCGGTGCGGGCGCCGAGGAGTTCCGCGCCGTCGAACGGAGCGGGGACGAACCGCTTGCCCGGCTCACCGAGCACTGTTCCGGGCGCCGCATGCTGCTGCTCCTGGACAACTGCGAGCACGTCATCGAGGCCGCCGCCGCCCTCGCCGACCATCTGCTGGCCCGCTGCCCGGATCTCACCGTCCTGGCGACCAGCCGTGAACCCCTCGGCGTACCGGGTGAGTTCGTCCGGCCCGTCGACCCGCTGCCCGGCCCGATGGCGCTGCGCCTGTTCGCCGACCGCGGCGCCGCCGCACTGTCCGGCTTCCGGGTCGACGCGGACGAGCGGACGGCCGCGGCCACCGCCGAGATCTGCCGCCGCCTGGACGGGCTGCCGCTCGCCATCGAACTCGCCGCCGCCCGGCTGCGGATGCTCACCCCGCGCCAGATCGCCGACCGGCTCGACGACCGCTTCCGCCTGCTGACCGGCGGCAGCCGCACCGTACTGCCGCGTCAGCAGACCCTGAGGGCCGTCGTCGACTGGTCCTGGGACCTCCTGGACGCAGGGGAACGCGCCACGCTGCGGCGGCTGTCGGTCTTCTCCGGCGGCTGGACCCTCGCCGCCGCCGAGGCGGTCTGCGCGGACCGGCCGCAGGACGCGCACGATGTCGCCGCGGAGCTCGGCTCACTCGTCGACAAGTCTCTCGTCGTCGCCGCACCCGCAGCGGACGGCGGGATGCGCTACCGCCTCCTGGAGACCGTCGGTGAGTACGCCGCCGAACGGCTCGACGAGGCGGGCGAGCGGGAAGCCGTCGAACGGCGGCACCTGGTGTTCTTCCGGGAGCTCGCCCGTACCGCCGACCCCGAACTCCGCGGACCCGGACAGCTCGCGGCCATCGAACTGCTCCAGCGCGAGTACGAGAATCTGCGCACCGCCCTGCGCCACGCCGTCGCCGCCCGCGACGAGCAGGAGGCCCTGTGCATGGTGATCTCGCTCTCCTGGTACTGGCAGATACGCGATCTGCGCGCGGATGCCCTGCAGTGGGCCGAGGCAGCGGCCACCCTCGGCCCCGATCCGTTCGCCCCGTCCGCCGGCCCCGCGCCCTCCCTCCACGAACGCTGCACCGACGCGCCCCCTCCGATGCGCCCCGAGCTGCTCCAGGAGGCGCGGCGCCAGGTCGCGCTCATCCAGCTGGTCAGCATGGACCACGTGATGGAGGAGTGGATGAGCGAGGCCAGCATGGCGCGCCTGCGGGTCATCTCCACCACCTACCGGGCCGGCCAGCCGCAGACCTGCCGCTCCCCGGCGTCACTCTGGTTCTTCGCGATCCTGATCACCGGGGACATCGGCGATCTGCGCGAGCTGCTGGACGAAACGGTCCTGGCCACACGGGGGTTCGGCTACGAGTGGGAGCTGGCCGCCGCGCTCCAGATGCGCGCCAACGTGCTGGCCAACCGGCCCGACTGGTCGGGCGAGGCCGGTGCGGACGCCGACGAGAGCCTGGCGATCTTCAGCCGCCTCGGCGACGACTGGGGCGCGGCCGAGGCGCTCTCCTCGCGCGGCGAGGCCAACGAGAAGAAGGGCGAGTACGTCCGGGCGGCCGAGGACTACCTGGCCGCGGTCGGCTACGCGGAGAAGATCGGCGCCCGCGCCCAGGTGTCGGTGCTCCGCACCCGCTACGCCTCCGTGCTGACCGAGCTCGACCGCGGCGCGGAGGGCGAGGCGATCCTGCGGGAGGTGCTCGACGAGGCGCGGCATCCGGCCCACGGGGCGCGGTCTTTCGCCCGGCTCTTCCTTGCCATGTGGCTGGGCCGGTCCGACCGTACCGCCGAGGCCCGCGAACACTTCGGTGTCCTGCGCGACGAGTTCGGCGCGGAGAACCTGGGGATCTTCGACGGATTCGTGCTGGGCGGTCTGGCCTGGCTGGACAACGTGGACGGGCTCCACGCGGACGCCCTGCCCAGGAGCCGGGAGGCGCTGGCGCGGTCCGGCGACCGGTTGTCGCAGATGATGGCGCCGCAGATGTCCGTGATCCAGCTGGTCAGTGTCGCGCGGGCGCTGGGCGGGCTCGGCGGGGAGCGCCGGGCCGCCTTGGCGGCGCGGCTGCTGGGAGCCTGCCGGGAGCTGCTGCCGAGCGGTCATGTGCCGACGTCGATGGAGCAGGAGAACTACGCGGCGGCCGAGGAGCTGGCTCGGGCCGCTCTCGGGGACGCCGCCTTCGAGGCCGCATACGCCGAGGGCGGCGGCCTCTCCCTGGAGGAGGCCGCCGCCCTCGTCGACGCGTACCGGGACTGAACCCCGTCCGTCAGGACTTCTTGCGGAACTTGGACACCGCGAGCGGGGCCATCACCGCGGTGATGACCACGGTCCAGCCGAGCGTCAGCCAGACCGAGTGTCCGACCGGGCCGCCCATCATCAGAGCGCGCGCCGAGTCGGCCAGGTTGGACAGCGGGTTGTAGTCGGTGAACGTCTGGAGCCAGCCGGGCATCGTCTGCGGCGGGGCGAAGATCGAGGAGCCGAACTGGAGCGGCATCATCACGATCATCCCCATTCCCTGGACGGCCTGGGCCGTCTTCATGCTCAGTCCGAGCAGGATGAAGATCCACATGATGGCGGCGCCGAACGCGGCCGCCAGCGCGATCGCCCCTATCAGTCCCAGCACCGACCCGTGGAGCTGCATGCCGAGCGCGAAGCCCATGCCCAGCAGGATCAGCGTGGCGACCATCATCCGGCCGAGCTCGACCACGATCTTGGCGATGAGCACCGAGGAACGGGCGATCGGCATGGTGCGGAACCGGTCCATGACCCCCTTGCGGAAGTCGTCGTTGACACCGCTGCCGACGGCCATGGCGATGTTCATGCCCATCATCGCCATCAGACCGGGGATCAGGTAGTTCAGGTACTCCTGCCGGCCGCCGCCCATGCTGCTGCCGACGGAGCCGCCGAAGACGTACACGAACAGCAGCACGAAGATCACCGGCATCAGGAGCGCGTCGAACATCGACTCCGGATCCTTCTTGATCTGGAGCAGATTGCGCCGTACCAGCGCTCCGATGTGCCGCAGGTTGTTCCGCAGCCCGATCCGGCCCTCGTCGTGGACCTCGGTGACCGGGGACACCACCTTCGCGTCGGCGGGGGTGGGCGTCAGAGTCGTCGTGCTCATGCCGCGACCTCCTGGGGAATCGTTTCGGTGGCGGTGGTCTTGCCGCCTGTGATGGCGAGGAACACCTCGTCCAGGCTGGGCAGCGCGGTGGCGACGTGCGCCAGCGAGAAGCCCCGGGTGCCGAGCAGACCGATGACGGCGGTGAGCTGCTCGTCGCTGAGGATCGGTACGTACAGCAGTCCCTCGTCCGGGACCGCCTGCGCGCCCGCGACCCCGTCGAGACCGGTCTCGCGCAGCGCCCGGGCCATCGCGGCCAGCTCGGACGGGTCGGAGGGCCGGATCTGCAGGGTGCGGCCGCCGACCTTGGCCTTCAGCTCGTCGACACCGCCGCGGGCGATGATCCTGCCGTGGTCGATGACGGTGAGCTCGCTGGCGAGCTGTTCGGCCTCTTCCATGTACTGGGTGGTGAGCAGCACGGTCGCCCCCTCCGCGACCATCCGCTGCACCTCGTCCCAGACCTCGTTACGGGTACGGGGGTCGAGTCCCGTCGTCGGCTCGTCCAGATAGAGCACGGACGGGCTGCCGATCATGGACGCGGCCAGGTCCAGCCGGCGCCGCATACCGCCGGAGTAGTCCATCGCGGCCTTCTTCGCCGCGTCGGTGAGCGAGAAGCGCTCGAGCAGGTCGTCGGCGCGGGACCGCGCCTTCTTGCGCGGCAGGTCGAGCAGCCGCCCGATCATGTAGAGGTTCTCCCAGCCGGAGAGCTTCTCGTCGACCGAGGCGTACTGCCCGGTCAGACCGATGGTGCGGCGCAGCTGGCGGGGCTGCCGCACCACGTCGTAGCCCGCCACGACGGCGTGTCCGGCGTCGGGCAGGATCAGGGTGGACAGGCAGCGTACGAGAGTGGTCTTGCCGGCGCCGTTGGGGCCGAGCACGCCGAGGACGGTGCCCTCGCGCACATCGAGGTCCACGCCGTCCAGAGCCTTGGTCGAGCCGTAGTGCTTGACCAGTCCCCGTACCTCGACGGCGTTCCCGCCGGTCCTGGGGTTCTTGTCGATTCGCGTCATGTCCCCCATCAGACCAGCCGCCACCGACAGCCCACCGACAGTGGGCCGACAGCCCGCCGATGGGGGAAGTCGGCGGGCTGTCGGTGGTGCCGGCAGTGGTCGTCCGGCCGGTGGGACCGGTCAGTGGAAGGTGTGCTCCGGCGCCGGGAAGGTGCCGCCGACGACCTCGTCCGCGTACGCCTTCGCGGCGTCGCCGAGGATCTGCCGCAGGTCGGCGTACTGCTTGGTGAAGCGCGGCACCTTGCCGCCGGTCAGCCCGACCATGTCGGTGTAGACCAGCACCTGGGCGTCGGTGTCCGGACCGGCGCCGATGCCGACGGTCGGGATGTGCAGGGTGCGGGTGACCTCGGCGGCCAGCTCGGCCGGTACGAGTTCCAGGACGACGGCGAACGCGCCCGCGTCCTGCACGGCCTTGGCGTCGCGCAGCATCTGCTGGGCGGCCTCCTCGCCGCGGCCCTGCACCCGGTAGCCCATCGCGTTGACGGACTGCGGGGTCAGCCCGATGTGGGCCATGACCGGGATGCCGGCGTCGACCAGCAGCTTGATCTGCTCGTGGCTGCGCTCGCCGCCCTCCAGCTTGACCGCGCCGACCCCGGACTCCTTGATCAGCCGGGTGGCGTTGCGCAGGGCCTGGACCGGGCCCTCCTGGTAGGCGCCGAAGGGCAGGTCGGCGACGACGAGGGCGCGCCTGGTGCCCCGTACGACGGCGGCGGAGAGGATGGCGATCTCGTCCATCGTGACGGGCACGGTGGTCTCGTAGCCGAGGTGACAGTTGCCCATCGAGTCGCCGACGAGCATGACCGGGATGCCGGCCTCGTCGAAGACGGACGCGGTCATCGCGTCGTAGGCGGTGAGCATGGGCCACTTCTCGCCGCGCTCGGTGGCGGCGGCGATGTCGTGGATGGTGACGCGGCGGTTGCTCTTGCCTCCGTACAGCGCCTTGCTGCTGTCGGTGGGGGCTCCCGCGGGGGGTGTGGCGGACTGGTTCTGCGCAGCCTGAAGCGACATTGCCAACGGCTCCTTCATCATCTCGAGGCACCCTGACGGCGTCCCCGGATCCCCTCCATGGTGGCATCCCCGAGCCGGTCACGGGAAGTGGGCCCGCACATGTCGCCCGGACGGCGGCAGCGTGGCGGCAGGTTCCCGCCGGTAAAGACTTTCCAATACGAGACGGTCCCGTATCGAAACGACGTTAGGCTCTCGCCCATGTCCATACCGTCCGGCGCTCCCGCCGTGCCCCAGGTCCCGGAGGCGGTCCACCGCCGCCGCTGGGCGATCCTCGTCGTCCTGATGTTCAGCCTGCTCATCGTGGTGCTCGACAACTCGATCCTGAACGTCGCGGTCAAGACGATCGCCTCCCCCGCCCCCACCGGACTGGGAGCCACCCAGAGCGAGCTGGAGTGGTCGATCAACTCCTACACCCTCGTCTTCGCCGGACTGCTCTTCACCGCGGGCCTGCTCGGCGACCGCATCGGGCGCAAGAAGGTGCTGCTCCTCGGCATCGTGCTCTTCGGCATCGGCTCGGCCTTCGCCGCCATGTCCGGCTCGCCCGGCGAACTCATCGCCTGGCGCGCCGTGATGGGCTTCGGCGCCGCCTTCGTGATGCCGGCCACCCTCGCCGTCCTGATGAACGTGTTCGAGCGCGACGAGCAGCCCAAGGCCATCGGCATCTGGGCCGGCAGCGTCGGCCTCGGCATCGCGATCGGCCCGATCACCGGCGGGCTGCTCCTCGAACACTTCTGGTGGGGCTCGATCTTCCTGGTCAATGTGCCCGTCGTGGTCATCGCGCTGATCGCGATGCTGGTGCTCGTACCGGACTCCAGGGACCCGAAGCCGGGCCGTCTCGACCCGATCGGTGTGGTGCTCTCCATCATCGGCCTGGTGCTGCTGGTGTACGGCATCATCCGCGGCGGCGAACTGGCCGACTTCACCGACGTCTCCGTGCTCGCGCCGGTCATCGGCGGCCTGGTCGTCCTGGTGGTGTTCGTCCTCCACGAGAAGCGCAGCAGCAGCCCGGCCATCGACGTCACGTACTTCAGGAAGCCGGCCTTCTCCGCCGCCGTCGCCGCCATCGCGCTGGTCTTCTTCGCGTTGATGGGCGTGACGTTCTTCTCCGCCTTCTACATGCAGAGCGTGCGGGGCTGGAGCGCCCTGCAGTCGGGGCTGCTGATCCTGCCGCTGGCCATCGCCCAGCTGGTCTTCGCGCCCAGGGCCCGGCTCGTGGTCGCCCGGTTCGGCGTCCGTGCCGTGTGCACCGCCGGCATGCTGATGGTCGCCGTCGGACTGGCGGCGTTCGCGCTGTTCGACGCCGACACCCCCGTCTGGCTGATGTGTCTGATCTTCTTCGTGCAGGGCACGGGCATGGCCCATGTGATGCCGCCGGTCACCGTCGCCGTGATGCAGGCGCTGCCGCGCGAGAAGGCCGGCTCCGGCTCGGCCGTCAACAACACGTTCCGGCAGGTCGGCGGGGCGCTCGGGATCGCGGTACTCGGATCGGTGCTGTCCGCCGTCTACCGCGGCGACATCGAGGGGCATCTCGGCGCGGTCCCGGCCGCTGCCAGGGACGTGGCGGCGGAGTCGATCGAGGCGACGCTCGGCGTCGCGGAGAAGATGGGACCGGCGGGCACCCCGCTGGTCGCCGCCGCGTACGACGCCTTCCTGAACGCCATGCACGTCACGGCCATCAGCTCGGCCTTCGTCGCCCTGCTCGGAGCGATCGTGGTCGCGCTGTTCCTGCCGGGCAGGCCGCCCGCCCAGCAGACGGCCTCACCGGACGGCACACAGGGCGACACGCAGGACGAGTCGACGGTGCCCGCGAGCGCGGCACAGTGACACCCGTGGCCCGGCACGGCTGATGGCCCGATCAGGCTGTTGGCGGCCGGGCTGCCGGGCCTCGTCCGCTTCGGCGAGAATCGGGGGGGCGAAAGGTGGTTTCACGTGCAGGCTCAGGCATCGGACCGGGACGAGCATGATCAGCGCGAGCACGAGCGCGACCGCGGCCCCGGCGACGACCAGGAGCCCCGCCGCGGCCGTCCACGCAGTGCGGCGGCCGAGCGGGCCATCCTGGACGCCGTCGTCGAGCTGCTGGAGGCCGGCGAACCCCTCGCCGGCCTGTCCATCGAGCGGATCGCCCGTACCGCCGGCGTCGGCAAGGCCACCATCTACCGGCGCTGGACCGACAAGGAGGCACTCTTCGTCGACGTCCTGAGGGACATCGAGCCCCCGGAACCCGATGTCTCCGGCACCGGCGGGCTCGGCGATCTGCGCGTCCTGCTGGAGTCGATGCGCAGGCGCGGCCTGGCCCAGCGTTCCTCGGTGCTGCTGCACAACGTCTTCGCCCAGATGAAGAGTCATCCCCGGCTCTGGTCCGAGTACCAGTGCACCGTGATAGCACCGCGCCGGGTCGCCATGCTCGCCGCCGTCCGGCGAGCCGTCGAAGCCGGTGAACTGCGGGACGACACGGATGTGGAGCTGATGGACGACCTGTTCCTCGGCCCCATGCTCGTACGCACCGTTCACCGGCCGGACGCGCCACTGCCCGAGGATCTCGCCGACCGCATCATCCGGCTGCTGGTCGAGGGCATCGGACCGCGGCAGCCGGGCACCGGACCCGGCGCCCCGGCCCGGGGCTGACGCGCCCGGACCGGCGTAAGTGTGATCGTTCTGTCACAAGCCCCCGCAGACCGCCCCCGGCCGGAACCCACCGCACCCGTTGTTCGTCCTCGTGGCAGTACAGCCGTCGTCGACGGCGGGAAACGCGTCGCTCATCGCCTAGGGTCGTTGGCGCGGCGATGTGCACGGCAAGGCAGTGAGGACAGCGCGATGGTGCAGGCGTACAGGGCGGACACCGGGAACGGCGGCGTGGGACCACAGCCCTCCGGATCCCGTTTCCGGAACCTGCGCGACAGACTGACCCGGGACACGGGCATCTGGCGGCGCGGGATCGTCCTGGCCTGCTGCTCGGTCCTGCTGACCCTCGTGATGGTCCTCCACGCCCACATCCCGAACACCATCGGCAACCTGGGCAGCCTCAGCGAGACGTTCCTGCCGTGGATCGCCGTCTTCGTACCGGTGCTGCTCGTGCTGGGCCTGGTGCGGCGCTCCGCGACCGCCCTGATCGCCCTGCTGCTGCCGATCGTGGTCTGGTTCAACGTGTTCGGCGGCCTGCTCACCGACAAGTCGGGCACGGGCGGCGATCTCACCGTCGCCACCCACAACGTCAACGCGGACAACGCCGACCCCGCCGGCACCGCCCAGCAGGTCGCGGGCTCCGGTGCCGACGTCATCGCCCTCCAGGAACTGCCCACCGGAAAGGTGAAGACGTACGAATCGGCGCTCGCCGGCCGCTTCCCCTACCACTCGGTGCAGGGGACCGTCGGCCTGTGGAGCAAGTACCCGATCAGCGACACCCGCCCGGTGGACATCAAGATGGGATGGGTCCGGGCCATGCGGACCACCGTCACCACCCCCAAGGGCGAGGTCGGCTTCGTCGTCGCGCACCTGCCCTCGGTGCGGGTCAAGCTGCACGCCGGATTCACCGCGAGCCAGCGCGACGAGAGCGCGGACGCGCTCGGTGAGGCCATCGCGGACGAACGGCTCGACCGCGTCGTCCTGCTCGGCGACCTCAACGGCACCATGAACGACCGCTCGCTGAACGCGGTCACCTCCCAGATGCGCTCCACCCAGGGCGCCGCCGGTGACGGCTTCGGATTCAGCTGGCCCGCGTCGTTCCCGATGGCCCGGATCGACCAGATCATGGTGAGGGGCATCGACCCGGTGTCGTCCTGGACGCTCCCCGCGACGAACAGCGACCACCTTCCGATCGCCGCCCGCGTCAAGCTCTGACGGCACGGTCCGGTTGCCTCCCGGTATCTCGGACGCGTGACGCGAACCCGGCCGGACACCACAAGCCCGTCCGGCGGTTGAGGACGACTCCCCAGCCGGACGGGCCCGCTGCCGCACTTACCGCCCAGGCGTCAGCCGGACTCGCGCCACCGGTTGGTGATCGGCAGCCGCCGGTCCTTGCCGAAGCCCTTGGGCGAGATCTTCGTCCCCGGCGGGTACTGCCGCCGCTTGTACTCCGCGGTGTCCACCATCCGCAGCGTCTTCGCCACCAGCGCCTGGTCGAACCCGGCCGCGACGATCGCGTCGAGACCCTGGTCCCGGTCCACGTACATCTCCAGGATCCGGTCCAGCACGTCGTAGTCCGGCAGCGAGTCCGTGTCGACCTGTCCGGGACGCAGCTCCGCGCTGGGCGGCTTGGTGATGGAGGCCTCCGGGATCGGCGGGATCTGCCCGCGCTCCTCGGCGGCCCGGTTGCGCCACTTCGCCAGCCGGAAGATCGACGTCTTGTAGACGTCCTTGATCGGCCCGTACGCACCGACGGAGTCGCCGTACAGCGTCGAGTAGCCGACCGCCAGCTCCGACTTGTTGCCCGGCGCCAGGACGATCTGGCCCTCCTGGTTGGAGACGGCCATCAGCACCGTGCCGCGCAGCCGCGACTGGAGGTTCTCCTCGGCGAGACCGGTGAGCCCCAGCGACCCCATGTACGCGTCGAACATCGGCTCGATCGGTACGGTGCGGAAGTTGAGCCCGGTGCGCCGGGCCAGCTCGGCCGCGTCGCCCTTGGAGTGGTCCGAGGAGTACTTCGACGGCATCGAGATGCCGTACACGTTCTGCGCCCCCAGCGCGTCGCAGGCGATCGCCGCGACCAGCGCCGAGTCGATCCCGCCGGAGAGCCCGATGAGCACGCTGCCGAAGCCGTTCTTCGCGGCGTACGCCCGCAGGCCCACGACGAGCGCGGAGTACAGCTCCTCGTCGTCGTCGAGCCGGTCCGCGTACCCCCCGGCCAGCTCCGCCTCGTACGCCGGCAGCGGCTTCTCGGAGAGGACCACGTGGTCGATCCGCAGCCCGTCGTTCACCACACCCGACGGTGCGTCGGCCGCGGCGGCCGGCAGGTCGAGGTCGATGATCACGCTGCCCTCGGCGAACTGCGGGGCCCGGGCGATCACCTCGCCGTGCTTGTCGACGACGATCGAGTCACCGTCGAAGACCAGCTCGTCCTGACCGCCGATCATCGCCAGATAGGCCGTCGTGCAGTCGGCCTCCTCGGCCCGCTTGCGGACCAGTTCCAGCCGGGTGTCGTCCTTGTCCCGCTCGTAGGGCGAGGCGTTGATGGACAGCAGCAGCCCGGCCCCGGCGGCCCGTGCGGCCGGAACCCGGCCGCCGTCCTGCCAGAGGTCCTCACAGATCGCGAGCGCGACATCGATCCCGTGCACCCGCACGACGGGCATCGAGTCGCCCGGCACGAAGTACCGGAACTCGTCGAAGACGCCGTAGTTGGGCAGATGGTGCTTGGCGAAGTTCAGCGCGACCCCGCCACGGTGCAGCACCGCGGCGGCGTTGCGCGGGGACCCGGCGGGCTGGCCGTAGCGCGGCGCCGGGAACTCGGAGCGGTCGAGGTATCCGACGACGACCGGCAGCTCACCGAAGCCCTCCGCGTCGAGACGGGCGGCGAGCGCACGCAGCGCGTCCCGCGACGCCTCGACGAAGGACGACCGCAGGGCCAGGTCCTCGACGGGGTAACCGGTCAGCACCATTTCGGGGAACGCCACCAGGTGGGCGCCCTGCTCGGCGGAGTGCCGGGTCCAGTGGACGATCGCCTCCGCGTTGCCGGCGAGGTCACCGACGGTCGAGTCGATCTGATTCAGTGCGAGGCGTAGTTGAGGCACGCCGCCCAGTGTAATCGTCTGACTGACGCGATGTCCTGGTGGGCCGCACAACGGGCAGTGCGGCCCACCGGGGTGCCGTCGGGAGGCCGGTCAGCGGCGGTAGCCGACGACCGTCATCATGCCCGCCTCCGCGTGGTACACGTTGTGGCAGTGGACCATCCACAGCCCCGGGTTGTCGGCGTCGAAGTCCACCGTCAACGACTGCCGGGGCAGCACGATCGCGGTGTCCTTACGGGCCCCGGACGCGTTCCCCGCCAGCGCGAACGTGTGCCCGTGCAGATGGATCGGATGCCACATCGAGGTCGTGTTGCGGAACTCCAGCCGGACCCGCTCCCCGGCCTGCACCGGATGGCGCTGGTCGGCGCTGTACGGCTTCGCGTCGAACGCCCAGTCGTACGCCGCCATGGAACCGGTCAGCGTGATCCGTACCGTCCGGTCGGGCTTGCGGCCGGGCAGCGCCACGGCCGCGTCCGGGGTCAGCCGGTCGGCCGTCACCAGCTGACCCGTCAGCTCCTTCGGCCGAACGGAGGCGGCGGGCGCCGCGCCCGTACCGGTACGCAGCAGCGCCGTCGCGGAGGTCTTCTTCCCCTCGGCGAGCGCGGCCAGCGGGAACACCCCGTCCCCGGCGGTCACCAGCACGTCGTACCGCTCGCCCATGCCGACCAGCAGCGCGTCCGTCGCGGCGTGCCGGACCGGGAAGCCGTCGGTGTGCGTGACGGTCATCCGGTGGCCGCCGAGCGCGACGCGGAAGGCGGTGTCACCGCCCGCGTTGATGATCCGCAGCCGGATCCGGTCGCCCGGCCGGGCGGTGAGGACGGACGGGTCCTCGGGGGTGCGGCCGTTGATCAGGTAGTACGGGTAACCGACGTCGCCCGCGTCGCCGCCCAGCAACTCGCTGGTGGCGCCCCTCAGCATGCGCGGGGGACCGGTACGGGCACCGGCCGAGGGCGTCTCCGCCATGGCGTGCCCGCTGTGACCGCCGCCCTTGGTGAGCTCCTGGAGCACCGCGTCGGGGGTGGAGCCGTCCACCCCGTCGAGCCAGTCGTCCAGGACGACGACCCACTCCTTGTCGTACGACAGCGGCTCCTTCGGGTCCTCGACGATCAGCGGCGCGTACAGCCCGCGGTCCAGCTGGACGCCCGAGTGCGGGTGGAACCAGTACGTGCCGGGGTTCGGCACCGCGAACCGGTAGGTGAAGTCCGCACCCGGCTCGACGGCCCGCTGGGTCAGCCCGGGGACACCGTCCATGTCGTTGCGCAGGGCGAGCCCGTGCCAGTGCAACGAGGTCGACTGCGGAAGGTGGTTGGCGAGGGTGAGGGTGAGCGTGTCACCCGCGGTGACCCGTACCTCCTTGCCGGGCAGCCTGTCCCCGTACGCCCAGGTGCTGACGGTGCGCCCGCCGCCCAGATCGAGCCGGGACGGGGCGGCGGTCAGGGCGACCTTGCGTACGGGGCCGGAGCCCCGGCGCGTCTCGGCCGCGGCGACCTCGGGGCCGTCGGGGGCGATGAATCCCGCGGGGGCCGTCGTACCGGACGGCTCGGCGTGGTTCGTGCCGGAGTGGTCCATGGCGGTGTGGTCCGTGGTCGTGCCGCCGTCGGAGCAGGCGGCGAGAACTCCCGTACCGGCAAGGGCGATCGATGCGCCGAGCAGGGCGCGTCGGGTGTGCTGAGCGGGCATGACTGAGTGCACCTCAGAGATGTTGTCGGTGTACTGAGAGGCGGACGGGGGCGTGGTGCGCCTATATCCGCAGTACCGACAGACCTGTGAGGACGGCCTTGCGCGGACGTGGCGGGGGAGGGGGCCGAGGCCTCCATGACGAACGGGGCCCGGCGGTTCCCGGCAGGCCGGCCGCGGACCGCCGCGCCACCAGAAGCGTGGTGAGCAGGGCGAGGCCCCAGACGGAGAGCACGGCGAGGCAGACGGCCATCGGGTCCATGCCCCGCATCGGTGCCTGATCGGCAGGGCGCCGGGCGTCCGGGTGCATGGCGTCCGCGGCCACCGGGTGCGTGGTTTGCGCGGCCACCGGGTGCGAAGGTGCCATGGCGTTGGCGGTCATCGGGTGCGAGGCGGTCGTCGCAGCGGCACCCGGCCCGCTGAGCTCCGCCGGGTGACCGACGGTGTGCATGGTGAGGATCCCGAAGAGCAGCGCGGCGAACAGCAGCAGCTGCCCGTACCTCGCACCCCTCGTCCCGAACATGCCGGCCACCCTACCCCTACCGGGTATGCGGGCGATGGTGGCCCGCCGCCCCGCGCGCGGCGGGAGGGCGGGCCGTGAAGCCGTACGCCGTACCGGTCAACTGTGGGCGTAGACCTTCTCCGCCCAGCCGGCGATCTGGTCGTCGGAGAGGTGCTGGGCCAGATCGGCCTCGCTGATCATGCCGATCAGCTTCTTGTTCTCGACCACGGGAAGCCGGCGGATCCGGTGGTTCTGCATCTCCTCCAGTACCTCTTCCACTTCGGCGCCCGCGTCGATCCAGCGCGGTGTGCCCTGGGCGAGGTCGCCCGCGGTCACCTTCGACGGGTCCCGGCCCATCGCCACGCAGTCGATCACGATGTCGCGGTCCGTGAGGATGCCGATCATCCGGTCCTGCCCCCCGTTGGCCGAGATGGGCAGCGCTCCGACGTTGTGCTCACGCATCAGCTGGGCGGCGCGGTCGAGGGTCTCGTGCGCCGGGATCCAGGTGGCGCCGGTGTGCATGATGTCCTTGGCGATGGTCATGGGTTTCCTCCTGAGTGCCGGTGGGCACTGCCGTACGACCCCGAGCGAACCCATCGTGATGGGCCCGTTCGGGGTACGCGACCGCTGTCACCCGTTCGGGTGCATCTGCGGCACGAGGGAACCTTCCGGATCCAAGGGAACCCGCCGGATCCGACGGAACCTGCCGGGTCCGGGGAACCCGCCGGATCCGACGGAACCTGCCGGGTCCGGGGAACCCGCCGGATCCGACGGAACCTGCCGGGTCCGGGGAAACCGTTCGGATCCGACGGAACCTGCCGGGTGCGGGGAAACCGTTCGGCTCTGACGGAACCTGCCGGGTGCGGGGAAACCGTTCGGCTCTGACGGAACCTGCCGGGTGCGGGGAAACCGTTCGGCTCCGGGGAACCCTTCAGCTCCGGGGGGCCGCGCCGCGCTGCGCCAGCATCTCGGCCATCGCGTCCAGCTCGGACTGCTGGGCCGCGACCATGCCCTGGGCCAGCCGCTTCTCCGCCTTCACGGTGCACAGGTTCACGCAGCCGCGGGCCATGTCGACGCCGCCCTTGTGGTGGTCGGTCATCAGCTGGAGATACAGGATCTCGGCCTGCTTGCCGCTGGCCTTACGGAGCCGGTCGAGCTCGGTACGGGTCGCCATGCCGGGCATGAGGGACCCGTCGCGGGCCTGGTACCCGCCACCGCTCCCCGACATCCCGTCCATGCCGCCCATGTCGCCCATGTCATGGCCGTCGTGGTCACCGTGCTGCCCGTCCATCCAGGCCATCGGCTCCTGCCCGGCGGCCACCTTGGGCAGCTCCCACAGATCCAGCCAGCCGAGCAGCATGCCCCGCTGGTTGGCCTGCGTGTTGGCGATGTCGTACGCGAGACGGCGCACGTCCTCGTCCTTCGTGCGGTCCCGCACGATGAACGACATCTCCACGGCCTGCTGGTGGTGGACCGCCATGTCGCGGGCGAACCCGGCGTCCGCCGAGTCCGCCGCGGGCGTGCGCGGGGCGGTCGCGGCCGCGTGGTGCTCCGCCCCGTCGTCCCGCGCGGAGGCCACCGTCGCGGCCCCCGCGAACAGCACCGCGAGCGCGACGGCGGAACCCGCCACCCACCGGGTGCGCCGGGCGCGTTCCGTAACCGTCACGGGGCCCCCAGTCCGCCGGTGCACGCCGCGCCGGGCTCGGGCGTCTGCGCCCCCTGCACGAACGTCGAGAAGAACTGCGCCACCCGGGGGTCGTCGGCGCTGTCCACCGTGACCTGCTTGCCCCAGGCGCTCAGCATGATCGGGTCTGCCTGGTCCGCGTACGGGCTCATCAGCGAGTACGGCGTCTTCCCGACGCGGTCGGCGAGCTTGTCCACATCCGCGGCCGGGGCCTTGTCCGTGTACGTCACCCAGACCGAACCGTGCTCCAGCGAGTGCACGGCGTTCATGTCGGGGATCGCCTTCTTGTACACCTCGCCGTCGCAGTTCATCCAGACGGGGTTGTGGTCACCGCCGACCGGGGGCTTCATCGGGTACGTCACGGTCTTGGTGACGTGGTTGCGGGTCAGCTTCTTCGCGTCCCACGTCTTCAAACCCTCGATCGTGCCGTCGGCCGCGTCCTTGCCGTCCGCCCCCTTCGCGTCCGCGGACTTCTGGTCCGCCGAGGCCTCGGACTTGTCGAGCAGCGTGTAGCTGCCGAAGGCGACGAGACCTGCGACGACGACGGTGCTGAGGCCTATGACCAGCACGCGGTTGCGGCGGTCTCGCGCGCGGTCGGCGTTGCGCATCTGCTCTATGCGGGTCCTGCGGTCGTGACTCATGTCGTGGTCCTTCTACGAAGGGGCGATGAGGGTCTGGAACGGGTCGGTGACCGGTGTGCGCGGGGCGGTTGCGAGGCCGCCGCGTCCCTTGCACACCATGGCCGACGATCGTAGTGGGTGGCCGGGTGCTCCATCTCACGTCGTGTGCGTAATCTGGGTGAAATCCCGGGTCGTGATACTGGAGTTCCTCCCCTACCCCGGGCGGTGGTGCACGGACCGTCTGAACTGCAAGGATGTGGCTATGGACAAGCAGCAGGAATTCGTCCTCAGGACACTTGAGGAGCGCGACATCCGGTTCGTACGGCTGTGGTTCACCGACGTGCTCGGTTACCTCAAGTCCGTGGCCGTGGCCCCTGCCGAGCTGGAGCAGGCGTTCGACGAGGGGATCGGCTTCGACGGCTCGGCCATCGAGGGCTTCGCCCGGGTGTACGAGTCGGACATGATCGCCAAGCCGGACCCGGCGACGTTCCAGATCCTGCCCTGGCGCGCGGAGGCCCCCGGCACGGCCCGGATGTTCTGCGACATCCTGATGCCGGACGGTTCGCCGTCCTTCGCCGACCCGCGCTACGTGCTCAAGCGCATCCTGGCCAAGACCTCCGACCTGGGCTTCACCTTCTACACCCACCCGGAGATCGAGTTCTTCCTGCTGAAGGACAAGCCGGTGGACGGCAGCCGCCCGACCCCCGCGGACAGCTCCGGCTACTTCGACCACACCCCGCAGAACGTCGGGATGGACTTCCGCCGCCAGGCGATCACGATGCTCGAATCGATGGGCATCTCGGTCGAGTTCAGCCACCACGAGGGAGCCCCCGGCCAGCAGGAGATCGACCTGCGGTACGCGGACGCGCTCTCCACCGCCGACAACATCATGACGTTCCGCCTGGTCATGAAGCAGGTCGCGCTGGAGCAGGGCGTGCAGGCGACGTTCATGCCGAAGCCGTTCTCGGAGTACCCCGGCTCGGGCATGCACACCCACCTCTCCCTCTTCGAGGGCGACCGCAACGCGTTCTACGAGTCCGGCGCCGAGTACCAGCTCTCCAAGGTCGGCCGCTCCTTCATCGCGGGCCTGCTCACGCACGCCGCGGAGATCTCCGCCGTGACCAACCAGTGGGTCAACTCCTACAAGCGCATCTGGGGCGGCTCCTCCCGCGCCGCGGGCGCCGGCGGCGAGGCCCCCTCGTACATCTGCTGGGGCCACAACAACCGCTCCGCGCTGATCCGGGTCCCGATGTACAAGCCCGGCAAGACCGGCTCGGCCCGTGTCGAGGTCCGCTCCATCGACTCCGGCGCCAACCCGTACCTGACGTACGCGGTCCTGCTGGCCGCCGGCCTCAAGGGCATCGAGGAGGGCTACGAACTCCCGGCCGGCGCCGACGACGACGTCTGGGCCCTGTCCGACGCCGAGCGCCGCGCGATGGGCATCGAGCCGCTCCCGCAGAACCTGGGCGAGGCGATCTCGCTGATGGAGAAGAGCGAACTGGTCGCCGAGACGCTGGGCGAGCACGTCTTCGACTTCTTCCTGCGCAACAAGAAGCAGGAGTGGGAGGAGTACCGCAGCGAGGTCACGGCCTTCGAGCTGAAGGCGCTGCTGCCGGTGCTGTAGGCGTGGTGCGGCGCCGGTGGCGCCGCTCGTACGTGGCTTCGGGCCGACGGTGCGCCACCCGTCGGCCCGAAGGTGTCTCGGGCCCGTCGCTCCCTCCGGTGCCGCGTCGGTGCCCGGAGAGGCGGGTCACCACCGGCGTTGCACGGTCGCCTTGCCGCCGGTCACCAGACTTGCCGGCGGAACGTCGTCGGCCACGACCGCGCCGGCGGCGACCACCGCGTCGCGGCCGATGCTGACGCCGGGAAGGATCCTGGCACCGGCGCCGATCCACACGTTCTCCGCCACGTCGATGGGCGCGCCGGTCAGCCAGCCCCGTCGCTCCTCGGGATCGACCGGGTGGCCGACGGTGATGAACATGACGTTGGGGCCGACCATCACCCGCTCGCCGAGCCGGATGCCGGCGTAGTCCAGGAACGTGCAGTTCTGGTTGATGAACACCCGCTCCGCGAGGTCCAGATGAAGGCCGTGGTCCGTGTAGAAGGGCGGATGGACGGTGACTTTCGCCGGCAGCGGCTTGCCGAGGATCTGTTCGAACAGCTCCGCCTTGCCGGTCTCGTCCGCGAAGGGCAGGACGTTCAGGCGGGAAGTGAGCTCGGTGGCCCGCAGGACCCGCTCGGACATGGCCCGGAACTCGGGGCTGTGGATGCGCATGAGACGGTCGTTGGACACGCCAAGATCCTTTGTCTGGTGCACCGGTGACCGGGCGGGACGCACCGGGTGCTGGTGGAGTCTGTTGCCGGCAGCCGGTCGAGTCACCTCTGCCGGGGTCGGGACCCGCGAGCACTCCCGATGCCACTGTCGTCGCGCTGTGGCGTCGTTGCCCAGGTTGGGCGCCAGACCGGCCCGGGGAGCCCCGGCAGGCCTTTGAGGTGGGTGACGATTCCACGGAGCCCTGGATGCGGATTCGCTCCGGGGAGGATGAGCGAGAGCGGGTACACGAGCGTCGGATTCACCACAGGGATGCGACGCAGGTCGTGGTCCGGCGGCCAGACGTACCGGTCGCGCGCCCCAACGAGGGTGGCCACCTGCGCGGATTCCGCGAGGGCGTCCAGGAGCACTTCGTCCCCGAAGTGCGGGCCGGCCGCGTCGATGCGCAGGTCGAAGTCGGTGGCGAGCTGGTCGTAGAAGTCCGACCACTCACTCAGCGGCGCGATGCCCGGCACCCAGATCCGGTGCCCGCGCAACTGCGACGGCGTCAGCTCTCGCGCGGAGGCGAGCGGATGTTTCGGGCCGACCAGGAGTTCCAGCGGGGAGTCGAAGGCGTGAATCATGTGCACGCCGGGCGGCAGCGCGTCCGGGTCGGTGACGGTGCGGAACGAGGCGTCGACATCGCCCGCTTCGACGGCGGCGGCCGCCACGCGGGGGTCGTTGACCCGGAGGGTCACCACGTCGAGGTCGGTCTCGGGATGCGACCGCCAGTAGTCGTGCAGCACAAGGGCCTGCGCGCTTCGCAGGCCGAGAACGTCGACCCGGAGGGCCCGTGAGCCCGGCCTGACCGCGGCGACGGCACGCTCGACACCCGCGACGATGCTCCGTGCGTGCGGGAGGAAGGCCTGGCCGTTGAGCGTCAGCTCCACCCCTCGGGCGGTCCGGGTGAACAGCCGGACTCCCAGCGTGCGCTCCAGGGCGGCGATCCGCTTGGAGACCGCCTGCTGCGTCACGCCCAGTTCGTCGGCCGCGTGCCGCAGCTGTCCGAACTCGGCAGCCCGGACGAACGATCGCAATACCTCGGTGTCCACATGGCCATCCTAGGCAGCCACAACCAAAGGTTGTGGCTTGACGAGGGCCGGTTGTACGACCACCCTGCCGCAGCCGGCGTCAACGACAGCGCACACCTCGCACACCTTGCACATCACCTCGCGCACCTCCGTCCACGGATTGTTCGGATCCTTCCCGCGGGCATGGCGGAACCCATGGCCGCCGCGGTGCTGACTATTCGTCAGTTCTCTGCGATGCTGCGCGCCATGCTGGACGAATCGGGAGCGGTGGGAGAGGCGTCCGACGGCGCACCGGACGTGCTGGCGCCCGCACGGCTCGGGCCGCTGAGGCTGCGCAACCGGGTGATCAAGGCCGCGACCTTCGAGGGCGCCACCCCCGAAGCGCTGGTCACCGACGAGCTCATCGACTACCACCTGCGCCCTGCCGAGGGTGGCGTCGCCATGACCACCGTGGCCTACTGCGCGGTGTCCCCGGAGGGCCGCACCGAGCGCCGCCAGCTGTGGATGCGGCCCGAGGCCCTGCCGGGACTGCGCAGGCTGACTGCGGCGGTGCACGACACCGGTGCCGCGGTCTGCGCCCAGCTTGGCCACGCCGGGCCGGTGGCCGACGGCCGCTCCAACGGACTGCCCGCCCTCGCCCCGATGGCCGGCTTCAACCCGCTCAGCATGCGGCGCAACAAGGCGGCCACCGCCGACGACATCACCCGTGTCATCGGCGCCCACGCGGAGGCGGCGGTGCTGGCGGCCGAGGCCGGCTTCGATGCCGTGGAGATCCACCTCGGCCACAACTACCTGGCCAGCGCCTTCCTCAGCCCCCGGCTGAACCGCCGCACCGACGCCTTCGGCGGCTCCCTGCGTGCCCGCGCAGCCGTGGCGATGGGCATCACCCGGGCGGTGCGCGATGCCCTGGGCGACCGCCTCGCCATCACCGCCAAGCTGAACATGAAGGACGGCGCGCCCGGCGGCCTCACCCTGGACGACAGCCTCCAGGTCGCACGCTGGCTGGAGGCGGACGGCTCGGTGGACGCCCTCGAGCTGACGGCGGGCAGCTCCCAGCTGAACCCGATGTACCTCTTCCGCGGCGACGCCCCCATCGCCGAGTTCGCGGCCAACTTCCCGCTCCCGCAGCGCCTCGGGATCCGGGCCCTGGGCCGTACGTTCTTCCGCACCTACCCGTACCAGCCGCTGTACCTGCTCGACGCCGCCCGGCAGTTCCGTGCCGCGCTCCGGCTGCCGCTGATCCTGCTCGGCGGGGTCACCGACCGGCAGGGCATGGACCGCGCGATGGCGGAGGGCTTCGACTTCGTCGCCATGGCCCGCGCCCTGCTCCGCGAACCCGACCTGCTGCACCGCATCGGACGCGACAGCGCCACCCGCTCGGCGTGCATCCACTGCAACCGCTGCATGCCCACGATCTACACGGGGACCCACTGCCCGCTGATCGACGAACAGGAACGCTGAACAGCACCTGGGCAGGACCTGGATGGCACCTGGACAGCACCTGAACGGGACCTCGACGACACCTGGGCGCGCCCCACACCGGCCTGAACGCAGAGGGCGCATCCGGTTCAGGCGTTCGTGTCAGGGGTTCAGCCGAAGCTCCGCCCCATCTCGTCCATGATCTCGTCGATCACCTCGGCCGGCTCCCGGGCCAGGTCCTCCTCGATCCACATCCGCATCGCGATCCGCAGCGAGGCGAGGAACGCCGCCGCGAGGATCAGGGGGCGGGCGGGGTTCGTCGAGTGGTCCTGGCGGGTGGCCACGGCCTCGGCCAAGTCGCGCTCCAGCGCTGCGTGGTTGGCGAGCTGGCGGGCGAGCAGGGAGGGGTGGCGCATGGCCAGGCGGGTGCGGACGGCCCATTCGCGTTTCGGGGGTGCGAGGCGTTCGGCGAACTGGGCGACCGCTGCCCGCAAGGCCGTCCAGGCGCCTTCCTCGGCAGGACGTTCGCGCACCGTGCGGACGAGCTCTCCTATCTGCCGCTCCTCGCCGTACAGGACGGCGTCCTCCTTGCCGGTGAAGTAGTTGGAGAACGTTCTGCGGGAGATCCCGGCCGCGTCCGCGACGGCCTCCACCGTGACGTGGTCGAAGCCGTGCTCGACGGTCAGCCGCAGTGCCGCCTCGTGCACTGCCTGCCGGGTGGCTTCCTTCTTGCGTTCCCGCAGTCCCATAGAGCGCTCCATGGGGCCATTATCTACCCGCCGGTCATTATTGCTCAATGCGCAACATTGCCCACTGGGCATGTATGGTGAGCCGTTGCTTTCTTCCTTCCCTGTTCGAACACCTCCCGGAGGTTGCGCGTGAGCGCTCAAACGGCCGCGCCGACCGATGTCGCGCCCATGGACCACCGTCACATCCTGCGCGCGCTGAGCGGTCTGCTCATCGTGCTGTTCGTGGCGATGACCAGCAGCACGGTGGTCTCCGTCGCGCTCCCGCAGATCATCGGCTCGCTCAACGGGACCCAGTCGCAGTACACCTGGGTCGTCACCGCGATGCTGCTGTCCTCCACGGCCTCCACGCCGATCTGGGGCAAGCTCGCCGACCTGTTCAGCAAGAAGCTGCTGCTCCAGATATCCATCGGCATCTTCGTCGTCTCGTCGATCGCCTGCGGATTCGCCCAGTCCACCGAGCAGTTGATCGCCTTCCGGGCCCTCCAGGGCATCGGCATGGGCGCGCTCCAGGTGCTCGTGCAGGTCATCATCGCGGCGATGATCAGCCCCAAGGAGCGCGGCCGCTACAACGGTTACCTCGGCGGCGTCATGGCCGTCGCCACCGTCGGCGGCCCGCTGCTCGGCGGATTCATCACCGACACCTCGTGGCTCGGCTGGCGTTGGTGCTTCTTCATCGCCGTACCGTTCACGCTGCTCGCCTTCGTGATGCTCACCCGCACCCTGCACCTCACCGAGATCCGGCGTCCCGAGACCAAGGTCGACTACCTGGGTGCCTCGCTCATCGCCGCCGGCGTCAGCATGCTGCTCCTCTGGGTCACCTTCGTCGGCAACGACTTCGACTGGCTGTCCTGGCAGACGGCCGCCATGGTCGGTGCGAGCGTCGTGATCCTGGGCGTGGCCGTGGCCGTCGAGGCACGGGTCAAGGAGCCCGTCGTCCCGCTCCATGTCGTACGCCGCCGGGACCCCGCCCTCGCCATCGTCGCGAGCCTCGCGGTCGGTATGGCGATGTTCGGCGGTGCGGTCTTCCTCGGCCAGTACTTCCAGATCGGACGCGGCTACTCGCCCACCGAGGCGGGACTGCTCACCATTCCGCTGATGTTCGGCGTCCTGCTCTCCTCGACCGTGGCCGGCCGGCTGGTGTCGAAGACCGGCAAGGTGAAGCCGTACATCATCGCCGGCGTCGTCGTCCTCACCTTCGGCTTCCTGGGACTGTCCACCATCGATCACGAGACGCCGCTCGTTCTCGTTTCGGCCGGCATGCTCGCGGTCGGTGTCGGTGTCGGTATGTCGATGCAGAACCTCGTCCTGGTCCTCCAGAACACCGTCCCGCTCAGCGAACTCGGCTCGGCCAGCGGTGCGATCACCTTCTTCCGCTCGCTCGGCGGCACGATCGGCGTCTCGGTCCTCGGCGCGGTGCTCGCCAACCAGGTCGCCACCAAGATCACGGCCGGTCTCGCGAAGATCGGCGTCGACCCGGCGGCCTCGTCCTCCGGCGGCTCCACACTGAACGTGGCAGCCATGCCGCCGGAGATCCGTGAGGTCGTCCGGGCCGCGTACGGCGACGCGACGGGGCACATCTTCCTGATCTCGGCGGCCATCTCGGTCGTCGGCGTGATCGCCGCTCTGTTCCTCACCCCGACCAAGCTGCGCGACAGCGTGGATCTGTAGCCAGCGGAACCGGAGTTGGAGGGCGGGTGCCGGGAACGGCGCCCGCCCTCCGGCATGTGCGATTCCGTTTGACTACGCCTGTCGGGTCGACCGACAATGACGGCAAGGACCGCTGTGGACGGGGGAGCCATGACTGAGGTCTTGTTGGTGCCTGGGGTGCTGTTCATCGTCATCGTCTTCCTGATCGTGAAGCTGATGCTGAGGGAACGGCGAAGCCGCACGGACAATTTCGACGGCCAGCAGATCGAACGGCAGCACAGCGCGCAGGCGCGGGACGTCCGGGCGGCCAACTCATCGATCGCCGTCCACAACCGCTTCGTCGACGGCGGCAACGACTGGCGGCCCGGGAAGCGCTGACTCGCGCCGATTCCCGGCAGCACGGCAAAAAAGCCGGAGGGCCGGGGCCCCACTGGGGTAGGGTGACGCGTCCCCGCACGGGGACGCACCAACGAATGACTCCCCGCACGGGGACGTACCGAAGGAGGTGGGACCCATTACCGCTGTATCAGGCTGGGTGCTCACCTCCCCTCACCGCGTGGTCGACCGGACATAGCCGACCGCGGAGCACCCATCGGCGTTTTCCCGAAAGGCTCCGCTTCATGCCGGTCCCGCTGTCACCGTCTGCCCTTTCCTCCCTCGTCACCACGCTCCGGACCGCCGGCTGCGTGTTCGCCGAGGACGAGGCGGAACTGATCACCGCCACCGCCGCCGACCCGGCCGCACTCGCCGCCA
Organism: Streptomyces brevispora; assembly: GCF_007829885.1. Taxonomy (NCBI): domain Bacteria; kingdom Bacillati; phylum Actinomycetota; class Actinomycetes; order Kitasatosporales; family Streptomycetaceae; genus Streptomyces; species Streptomyces brevispora. Next base: position 1,165,851 of record NZ_VIWW01000001.1, on the reverse strand, counting down.
TGGTGGAGCGCCGCGTCGCCGGTCTCCCGTTGGAACACGTCCTGGGCTGGGCCGAGTTCAGCGGTCTGCGGATCGCCGTGGACGCCGGGGTCTTCGTCCCCCGCCGCCGCACCGAGTTCCTGGTCCGGCAGGCCGTGGAAGTGGCCCCCAGCCCGGCCGTCGTGGTCGACCTCTGCTGCGGTACGGGCGCGCTCGGCGCCGCGCTCGCCGCGGCTCTGGAGGGGGTCGAACTCCACGCCTCCGACGTCGAACCCGCCGCAGTGCGCTGCGCCCGGCGCAACCTCGGCGAGCTGGGCCGGGTCTACGAGGGCGACCTCTTCGCACCGCTGCCCGACTCGCTGCGCGGGCGCGTCGACGTACTGCTCGCCAACGTGCCGTACGTACCGACCGGGGATGTCGCACTGCTCCCCGCGGAGGCGCGCGTGCACGAGCCGCTGGTGGCGCTCGACGGCGGCGGCGACGGGCTCGACGTCATGCGGCGGGTGGCCGCCGAGGCACCGCACTGGCTGGCACCGGGCGGCAGCCTGCTGGTCGAGACGAGCGAACGGCAGGCGGCACGTGCCGTGGAGACCGTGGGCGGCAGCGGGCTGACCCCGCGCGTCGTCTTCTCCGACGAGCTGTACGCCACCGTCGTGATCGGGACCCTGCCCGCCCCCTGAGCAGGGGGCGGGCAGGGCGGCTCAGGCGATGCGCCAGCGGGTCTGGCTGAACGGGTCGCCCTTGCCGAAGCCGAAGACCGTACGCGGGGACACCGCGAAGACCTGGGCCCGGTTGCCCTGAGCACCCACGAACATGCCGTCCTGGACGTCGAAGTGCCAGAATTCTCCGTACTTCGCCTCCCAGGCCTCGGCGAGGCCGGTCAGCAGGCTCGCGTCCGTCACCCGCTCCGCCCGGCCCTCCACCACCACGTCGAAGCCCTCCGCCCAGGTGTTGGTGCCGGTCGTGAGGACCACCTCGGTGTTGGCTGCCAGATTGCGGGCCTTGCGTTCGTCGGCGCCGGTGGAGAAGTGCAGCGCCCCCTGCCACCAGACCCCGATCAGCGGGGTGACGTGCGGACGGCCGTCCGGGCGGACCGTCGTCAGCCAGTACAGCTCCGCCTCGGTCAGGATTTTCGCCGCATCGGCCCAGGGGCGGACCTCGGCGTCCGAGCTGCTGTAGCGGGCGTCCAGTTCGGCGGTCGGGCCGGTGTCCGGTTCGGTGCCGGCCTTGGCTTCGGACATGGTCTGGGCCTCTCGGTCGGGTCCTGAAAGAGATCGCGCCTGTGAAGTGCAGACCGCGCACGCGCTCCGTATTCATCGGTGCGGGACTAGGCTCGTACAGCTGGAAGGTGATCGGGCGGCGAGCAGGAGAGAGCACGGAATGACGACGTTGCCGGGGCGCAGAAGCAGTACCTTCACCCGACTGCTTCGGCACGGATTCACCGACCCGTCCGCCGCCGAGCGGCTGCTCGACCTGCCGGACCTGTCCTCCGTACGCTCCGACCCCGTCCTCCTCGAAGCGCTCGGGGCCACCGCCGACCCCGATCTGGCGCTGCGGGGCGTCGTACGGCTCGTGGAGGCGGAGGAGCCGGACGAGCGGCAGATGCTGCTGGACACACTCGTCACCGCCAAGCCCCTCCGGGACCGGCTGCTCGGGGTGCTCGGGGCGTCCGAGGCGCTCGGTGACCACCTGGCACGCCACCCGCGGGACTGGCAGGCCCTCGTCACGTACGAGGCGACCGATCTGCACCCCGGGGTGGCCGAGTTCGAGCACGAGCTGGCCGGGGCCGACGATCCGGACGCGCTGCGCGTCGCCTACCGCCGGTGCCTGCTGTCGATAGCGGCACGGGACGTGTGCGGCACCACGGATGTCGCCGAGACCGCCGCCGAACTGGCCGACCTGGCCACGGCCACCCTGCGGGCCGCGCTCGCCATCGCCCGTGTGGCCACGCCCGCCGACGACGCGCAGTGCCGGCTCGCGGTCATCGCGATGGGCAAGTGCGGCGGCCACGAACTGAACTACGTCTCCGACGTCGACGTCATCTTCGTGGCGGAACCCGCCGACGGCGCCGACGAGAGCGTCGCCATCCCGGCCGCCACCCGGCTGGCCGCGCACATGATGCGGATCTGCGCCGACACGACCGTCGAGGGCACCATCTGGCCCGTCGACGCCAACCTCCGCCCGGAAGGCCGCAACGGGCCCCTGGTGCGCACCCTGTCCTCGCACCTCGCCTACTACCAGCGCTGGGCCAAGACCTGGGAGTTCCAGGCGCTCCTCAAGGCCCGGCCGGTGGCAGGCGACCCCGCACTGGGCGCCGCGTACATCGACGCCGTCTCGCCGCTCGTCTGGCAGGCCGCCGACCGGGAGAACTTCGTCCTCGATGTGCAGAAGATGCGCCGCCGCGTCATCGACACGATCCCCGTCGACCGGGTCGACCGCGAGATCAAGCTCGGCCCCGGCGGACTGCGGGACGTCGAGTTCGCCGTACAGCTGCTCCAGCTGGTGCACGGCCGCAACGACACCACCCTGCGCAGCGGCTCGACCCTGGACGCCCTCAGCGCGCTCGCCCGGGGCGGTTACGTGGGACGGGTGGACGCCGCACAGCTGGACGACGCCTACCGCTTCCTGCGCGCCCTGGAGCACCGCATTCAGCTCTACCGGCTGCGCCGCACCCATCTGGTCCCCGAGGACCAGACGGATCTGCGGCGGCTGGGCCGCTCCCTCGGCCTGCGCACGGATCCCATCGCCGAGCTCAACCAGGCCTGGAAGCGGCACGCCGCCGTGGTGCGGCGGCTGCACGAGAAGCTGTTCTACCGGCCGCTGCTCGACGCCGTCGCCCAACTCGCACCCGGTGAGTCCCGGCTCAGCACCAAGGCCGCCGCGCACCGGCTCGAAGCCCTCGGCTACGAGGACCCGGCCGCCGCGCTCCGGCATCTGGAGGCGCTGTCGTCCGGCGTCTCGCGCAAGGCCGCCATCCAGCGCACGCTGCTGCCGGTGCTGCTCGGCTGGTTCGCGGACTCCGCCGACCCGGACGCCGGACTGCTCGGATTCCGCAAGGTGTCCGACGCGCTCGGCAAGACCCCGTGGTACCTGCGGCTGCTGCGGGACGAGGGCGCGGCGGCGGAGAACCTCGCCCGGGTGCTGTCGGCCGGCCGGCTCGCCCCCGATCTGCTGCTGCGCGCCCCCGAGGCGGTGACGATCCTCGGCGACCCGCAGGGGCTGAAGCCGCGCAGCCGGGAAAACCTGGAGCAGGAGGTACTGGCCGCGGTGGGGCGGGCGGACGGCGCCGAATCGGCGGTGGCGGTGGTGCGCGGGGTACGGCGGCGCGAACTGTTCCGGACGACGTCCGCGGACCTCATCGGCTCCTACGGCAGGGAGGAGAGCCCCGCCGAAGCGGATCCGGGCGCGCTCGTCGACCGGGTCGGCAGCGCGGTCACCGATCTGAACGCCGTCACGATCGCCGGGGCACTGCGCGCCGCCGTGCGCGCGGAGTGGGGCGACATGCTCCCGACACGGTTCGCCGTGATCGGCATGGGCCGCTTCGGCGGACAGGAGCTCGGCTACGGCTCCGACGCGGACGTCCTGTTCGTCCACGCCCCGCGCGAGGGCGTCGACGATCACGAGGCGAGCCGGGCCGCGAACCGGGTGGTCGCCGAGATGCGCAGGCTGCTCCAGCTGCCCACCGCGGACCCGCCGCTGATCATCGACGCCGATCTGCGTCCCGAGGGCAAGAGCGGGCCGCTGGTACGCACGCTGAAGTCGTACGAGGCGTACTACCGGCGGTGGTCGCTGGTCTGGGAGAGCCAGGCGCTGCTGCGGGCCCAGCCGATGGCCGGCGACGCGGATCTGGGCCGCGACTTCATCGAGCTGATCGATCCGCTGCGGTACCCGGCGGAGGGGCTGGGGGAGGACGCGGTCCGTGAGATCCGGCGGCTGAAGGCCCGGATGGAGTCCGAGCGGCTGCCGCGCGGGGCGGACCCGACCCTCCACACCAAGCTGGGCCGGGGCGGGCTGAGCGACGTCGAGTGGACGGTCCAGCTGATGCAGATGCAGCACGGCTGGGCGGAGCCGGGGCTGCGGACCACCCGGACCCGTGAGGCGCTGGCCGCGGCGGCCGCGGCGGAGCTCATCTCCCACGAGGACGCCCAGACGCTGGACGAGGCGTGGGTGCTGGCGACCCGGGTCCGCAACGCGGTGATGCTGGTGCGGGGGAGGCCGGGCGACACGTTTCCGTCCGTGCCGCGGGAGCTGACGGCGGTGGGGCGGTATCTGGGGTACGAGCCCGGGCATGTCGGGGACATGCTGGACGACTACCGGCGGACCACGCGGCGGGCGAGGGCGGTTGTGGACGAGCGGTTCTACGGGGCGTGAGGTGGTGCGGGGTGCGGTGCGGGGCGCGGGGTGCGGGGCGCGGTTGCGGGTGTGCCTGGGTTTCGGGGCTCCGCCCCGGACCCCGCTCCTCAATCGCCGGAGGGGCTTGATCTGCCCGGCCCGGTTCGTCAGGTGCGGGAGGGGCGTGTTTCGCCCACCCGGTTCGTCAGGTGCGGGGCTCGATCTGGCCGGCTTGGTTGGCCAGGTACCGGAGGGGCTTGTCTTGCCCACCCCGGTTCGTCAGGTGCCGGAGGGGCCTGATCTGCCCGAGCCGGTTCGGTAGCAGCCCCTGTTAGTTCCGGCCCGCCGCCGCCTTCGCCCGGTGGACCGCGAGTGCCGACAGCCGTGGGCTGATGGTCGCCTTCGGGGGGATCCGTCTCGGCAGATGGTGCGGCAGTGCTCCGTACCAGGCGTACGACACCGCGTAGCCGAAGGCCAGACAGGTCATGCCGCCCACCGCGTCCAGCCAGAAGTGGTTCGCGGTCGACACGATCACGAGCAGGGTGGCCGTCGGGTAGAGCAGACCCAGGACCCGTACCCAGGAGGTGGAGGCCAGGGCGAAGACGGTCAGGCCGCACCAGAGCGACCAGCCGATGTGCATCGACGGCATCGCCGCGTACTGGTTCGACATGTTCTTGAAGTTGCCCGAAGCCATCGAACCCCAGGTGTGGTGGACCATGACCGTGTCGATGAACTTACCCCCGTTCATCAGCCGGGGCGGCGCCAGCGGGAAGAAGTAGTAGCCGGCCAGTGCGGTCGCCGTGGTCGCGAACAGGGCCAGACGGGCCGCCGCGTAGCGGCCGGGGTGGCGGCGGAACAGCCACACGAGCACGCCGATGGTCACGATGAAGTGCAGTGTCGCGTAGTAGTAGTTCATCGACACGATCAGCCATGTCGCGGAGTTCACCGCGTGGTTGATCGACTGCTCCACGGCAATGCCCAGGAACCGTTCGACCGACCAGATCCAGTCGGCGTTGGCCAGGGCCGCCGCCTTCTGCTCGGGGACGGCGTTGCGCACCAGTGAGTACAGCCAGTAACTGACCGCGATCAGCGCGATTTCGAACCAGAGGCGTGGCCTTCGAGGGGACCGCGGGGAGCGCAGTCCCGCCAGGCCGTGGTCGAGCAGTCGACCCATCCGGTTCACGTCGCCGTGTCGTCCCGTGTCCGCCTCGGGAGCCGCCTCGTTCACGATGGGTGACGGGCTGGCCTCCATGTGGCCTTCCTGCGGTTTAGCGCTCAATTCACCCATAGGCACAGAGTCTGCCAGATTCGCCCCCTCCGCCCGATGACCCTCCGGCCGGGAGCGGGTTGCGGGTCCTGCGGGCGAGGGACCTCACGACCTGCGGGCTACCGGTGCGCGTGGGATCCTTGGGCGGGCGGGGCGCCGAGGGGAGCGCCCGGTCCGGGACCCGCGGCTGTCGAGCCGCGCACGACCAGCTCGGGCATGAACACGAACTCGCTGTGCGGGGCGGGAGTGCCGCCGATCTCCTCGAGGAGCGTGCGCACCGCGGCCTGACCCATCGCCGTCACAGGCTGCCGGATCGTGGTCAGCGGCGGATCGGTGAACGCTATGAGTGGAGAGTCGTCGTAACCGACCACCGACAGATCGCGCGGCACGTCCCTGGAGAGCCTGCGAGCAGCACGGATGGCACCGAGCGCCATCATGTCGCTCGCGCACACCACCGCCGTGCAGCCCCGCTCCATCAGCGCCGAGGCGGCCGCCTGGCCGCCCTCCAGCGTGTACAGAGAGTGCTGGATCAGCTCCTCCACCTCGTCCGGGGTGAGGTTCAACTGCTCCTGCATCGTGGCGTGGAAGCCCTCGATCTTGCGGACCACCGGGACGAACCGCTTCGGGCCGACCGCCAGTCCGATCCGGGTGTGGCCCAGCGACACCAGATGCGTCACCGCCAGCCGCATCGCCGCCCGGTCGTCCGGTGAGATGAACGGCGCCTGCACCTTGGGCGAGAAACCGTTAACCAGTACGAAGGGGACACCCTGGGCGCGCAGTTGCTCGTAGCGCTGCATATCGGCCGAGGTGTCGGCGTGCAGTCCGGAGACGAAGATGATTCCCGAGACGCCGCGGTCGACCAGCATTTCGGTCAGCTCGTCCTCGGTGGAGCCGCCGGGGGTCTGGGTCGCCAGTACCGGGGTGTAGCCCTGCCGGGTCAGCGCCTGGCCGATGACCTGGGCGAGCGCCGGGAAGATGGGGTTCTCCAGCTCGGGCGTGATCAGGCCGACCAGGCCCGCGCTGCGCCTGCGCAGCCGTACCGGCCGTTCGTAGCCGAGGACGTCGAGTGCCGCAAGGACTGATTCGCGGGTGGCCGCAGCGACACCGGGCTTGCCGTTCAGTACACGGCTGACCGTCGCTTCGCTGACCCCCGCCTGAGTTGCGATATCGGCAAGCCGTGCGGTCATGGGACTGGACTGTACCGGGAGCGGGTCGGATTGCCCACCATGGGCGGGAATCGGACGGTGGCGGGCGCAGGGCCGGTCGGCGGCGCCGCCTGTGGTCCCGCCTGTGGAGTGCTGCGGCAATATCTTGCAAGACCTTGCGGGACCGCTCTGCGGGCTGCGATCAGATCGTCGCACTGCGGAATCACGGGCGGTGGCCTGCTCTTGTCAGGGGTTGGGGGCTCGCGTCAAGGGGCTTGACGGCAACCGTGAGGACACGCGAATGTAACGATCGCCGAAGCTTGCAGAAATATTCCGCAAACTCTTTCGGCCTTCTTTCATCCTTGTTACGTTCACGTCGACCCGGCGCCGCGACGGAGCGGTACGGAAGTTGAAGGAGTTCAGATGCGACGTGGCATAACGGCCACCGCCCTGGTTGCGGCCCTGGCGCTCGCGGCGACCGCCTGCGGCAGCGATGACGACAAGTCCAACGACGCCAGCAAGAGCTCGGGCGAGCTCTCGGGCACCGTGACGTGGTGGGACACCTCCACCGCGGGCAGCGAGGACAAGGTCTTCAAGAAGATCGCCGAAGGCTTCGAGAAGAAGCACCCGAAGGTCGACGTCAAGTACGTCAACGTTCCCTTCGGCGAGGCGCAGAACAAGTTCAAGAACGCTGCGCAGTCCGGCTCCGGCGCCCCCGACGTGATCCGCTCCGAGGTCGCGTGGACGCCCGAGTTCGCCGACCTCGGCTACCTCGCCCCGCTGGACGGCACCCCCGCCCTCCAGAAGGCGGACGACTTCCTGAAGCAGGCCGCCGCGTCCACCAAGTACAAGGACAAGACGTACGCGGTGCCGCAGGTCATCGACTCCATGGGCATCTTCTACAACAAGAAGATCTTCAAGGCCGCCGGCGTCGAGGTCCCCAAGACCGTCGCCGAGCTGAAGACCGTCTCCAAGAAGATCAAGGACAAGACCGGCAACCCCGGCTTCTACCTGCGCGGCGACGACGCGTACTGGTTCCTGTCCTTCCTGTACGGCGAGGGCGGCGACATGGTCGACGCCTCCAGCCAGTCCGTCACCATCGACAACCCGGCCGGCGTCAAGGCGATGAAGGTCGTCAAGGACCTCGTCGACTCGGGCGCCGCCAAGACCGACGCGACGGACGGCTGGGAGAACATGCAGTCGTCCTTCAAGGACGGCAAGGTCGCGATGATGATCAACGGCCCGTGGGCCGTCGCCGACACCTACGCCGGCAAGGAGTTCAAGGACAAGACCAACCTGGGCGTCGCCCCGGTCCCGGCCGGCTCCGTCGCGCAGGGTGCCCCGCAGGGCGGTCACAACCTGGCCGTCTACGCCGGTTCCAAGAACCTCGACGCCTCCTACGCGTTCGTCGACTACATGACCTCCGTCAAGACCCAGGCCCAGGTCACCAAGGAGCTCAACCTCCTGCCGACCCGCACCTCGGCCTACGCGCAGGAGAGCGTCGTCGACAACGAGATCGTCGGCTTCTTCAAGCCGGTCGTCGAGAGCGCCGTCGAGCGCCCCTGGATCCCGGAGACCGGCAGCCTGTTCGCGCCGCTCGTCACCGAGTACACCAAGGTCCTCACCGGACAGACCACGCCGGAGAAGGCTGCCAAGACGACCGGCGACTCCTACCGCAAGCTCCTCAAGGGCTGGAAGTAACTCAGGAAGGCAGGCCGACTGATGGCTGTCCACACCAGCCAGTCGGTGGCGAAGGCCGCGGGCGACGACATCGTCGCCCGCGGCCGGAGCCGCGGTACTGGTAACCCCCAGCCCCCGAGCAGGCTCCGGCGGGCTCTGTCGACCCACTGGTACGCCTGGACCATGGTCGCCCCGGTCGTCATCGTGATCGGCGTCATCATCGGGTACCCGCTGGTCCGCGGCATCTACCTGTCACTGACCGACGCCAACGAGCGCAACGTCGCACGGTCCATCGGCGTCAACCACATCCCCGCGACGTACAAGTTCGTGGGTCTGGACAACTACGCCGACGCCCTCACCGGCGATCAGTTCCTCGGCACGCTCGGCTGGACCCTGGTGTGGACGGTCTCCTGTGTGGCCATCACCTTCAGTCTCGGGATGGCCCTCGCCAACATCCTCAACCGCCGGATCGCCGGGCGTTCCGCGTACCGGATGGCGCTCATCCTGCCCTGGGCCATCCCCGGCTTCGTCTCCGTCTTCGCCTGGCGTTTCCTCTACAACGAGGACCGCGGGCTGCTCAACAAGATCCTCTCCGGCGCCGGGATCGACGGCATCCCCTGGCTGAACGACCCCACCTGGGCGAAGCTCTCGGTCATCGCCGTCAACGTGTGGCTCGGAGTGCCGTTCATGATGGTCGCCCTCCTCGGCGGGCTCCAGTCCATCCCCAGCGAGCACTACGAGGCCGCCGAGATGGACGGCGCCACCGCCTGGCAGCGCTTCCGCCACATCACGCTGCCCGGACTGCGGCCGGTCTCCACGACCGTGATCCTGCTCTCCACCATCTGGACCTTCAACATGTTCCCGGTGATCTTCCTGCTCACAGGCGGCGGGCCCGGCGACGCCACCCAGATCCTGGTGACGCAGGCGTACAAGTTCTCCTTCGAGATCAGTCCGCGCGACTTCGCGCAGTCCTCCACCTGGGGCGTGCTGATCCTCGTACTCCTGCTGATCTTCGCCGCCATCTACCGGCGAGTCCTGCGCACCCAGGGAGACGACTGGTGACCACCATCCCCACCACGCGGCACTCCGCGCCCAAGGTCAGGATGCGCGGCGAGCGTTCGCCGCTGGCCTCCACCGCACTGCACCTGACGCTCGTCGTCGCGTCCGTGATCGCTGTCTTCCCCGTGCTCTGGGTGCTGCTCACCTCGCTGAAGCCGGCCGAATTGGCGACCACCACGGACTTCTTCAAAGAGACGACGTTCAAGAACTACACAAACCTGATCCAGAACACGAAGTTCCTGACCTGGTTCGGCAACTCCCTGATCGTCGCGGGGCTCACCACACTCATCGGCGTCATCATCTCCGCCTCCACCGGCTACGCCGTCAGCCGCTTCCGGTTCCCCGGCAAGCGCGGCCTGATGTGGACGCTGCTGATCACCCAGATGTTCCCGGTCGCCGTCCTCATCGTGCCGATCTACAACATCATGGCGAGCATGGGGCTGCTCAATCAGCCGGCCGGTCTGGTCATCACCTACCTCACCATCTCGGTGCCGTTCTGCGCCTGGATGATGAAGGGCTTCTTCGACACCATCCCGCGTGAGATCGACGAGTCGGGGCAGGTCGACGGGCTCACCCCGTTCGGCACGTTCTGGCGGCTCATCCTGCCGCTGGCCAAGCCCGGTCTCGCCGTCACCGCGTTCTACTCCTTCATCACCGCATGGGGCGAAGTGGCGTACGCCTCCGCCTTCATGGTCGGCGAGGACAACCTCACGCTCGCGGGCGGACTCCAGCTGTTCGTCAACCGGTACGGGGCCCAGTGGGGTCCGATGACCGCCGCGTCCGTGCTCATCGCGATACCCGCGGCCCTGGTCTTCCTGTTCGCGCAGAAGCACCTCGTCACCGGCATGTCCGCCGGAGCCGTCAAGGGCTGACGGCCACACGGCGCGACCGTACGACCCGCACGCACCAGTCACGGTGGCGCCGGCATCCCGACCCGGTTCCGGCGCCACTCCCCACCCAGACACCCCAGGGACGACATGACCCAGCACCTCGCTGCCCCCTCCACCGGCACGTCCACCGACGGCCCGGGCCACCGCACCGGCTGGTGGCAGGACGCGGTGATCTACCAGGTCTATCCGCGCAGTTTCGCCGACGGCAACGGCGACGGCATGGGCGATCTCGCAGGCGTCACCGCCCGGCTCCCGTACCTCAAGGACCTCGGCGTCGACGCGGTGTGGCTCAGCCCCTTCTACGCCTCACCGCAGGCCGACGCGGGCTACGACGTCGCCGACTACCGGGCCATCGACCCGATGTTCGGCACCCTGCTGGACGCCGACGCGCTGATCCGCGACGCCCACGACCTGGGCCTGCGGATCATCGTCGACCTGGTGCCCAACCACTCCTCCGACCAGCACGAGTGGTTCAAGCGCGCGCTCGCCGAGGGCCCCGGCTCCGCCCTGCGCGACCGCTACCACTTCCGCCCCGGAAAGGGTGCCGACGGCGAACTCCCGCCCAACGACTGGGAGTCCATCTTCGGCGGACCGGCCTGGACCCGGTCCACCGACCCGGACGGCACACCCGGCGACTGGTACCTCCACCTCTTCGCGCCCGAGCAGCCCGACTTCAACTGGGAACACCCGGCCGTGGCCGACGAGTTCCGCTCGATCCTGCGCTTCTGGCTCGACATGGGCGTCGACGGCTTCCGGGTCGACGTCGCGCACGGCCTCGTCAAGGCCGAGGGCCTGCCCGACCTGGGCACCCACGACCAGCTGAAGCTGCTCGGAAACGATGTCATGCCGTTCTTCGACCAGGACGGTGTGCACGAGATCTACCGCAGCTGGCGCACCATCCTGGAGGAGTACCCCGAGAACAAGGGGCCCGAAGGGCCTTCGTCGGAAGGGCGGCAGGGGGCGACGGGCGGGCGTATTTTGGTGGCCGAGGCCTGGACCCCGACCGTCGAGCGCACCGCGAACTACGTGCGCCCCGACGAGATGCACCAGGCCTTCAACTTCCAGTACCTGGCGACCTCCTGGGACGCCGAGGCGCTGCGCGGCGTCATCGACACCTCGCTGGACGCGATGCGCCCGGTCGGCGCCCCCACCACCTGGGTGCTCTCCAACCACGACGTCACCCGGCACGCCACCCGGTTCGCCAACCCGCCCGGCCTCGGCACCCAGATCCGTACCGCGGGCGACCGCGAGCTTGGCCTGCGGCGGGCCCGTGCGGCCACGCTGCTGATGCTGGCGCTGCCCGGCTCCGCCTACGTCTACCAGGGCGAGGAGCTCGGCCTGCCCGACGTCACCGACCTGCCCGACGAGGCCCGCCAGGACCCGTCGTTCTTCCGGGCCGAGGGCCAGGACGGCTTCCGCGACGGCTGCCGGGTGCCGATCCCGTGGACCCGCGAGGGCAGTTCGTACGGCTTCGGCGAGGGCGGCAGCTGGCTGCCGCAGCCCGCCGGCTGGGCCGAGCTCAGCGTCGAGGCCCAGACCGGCGCGGCCGACTCCACCCTGGAGCTGTACCGGGCCGCGATCGCCACCCGCCGGGTGCACCCCGGACTCGGCGCGGGCACCGCGGTGGAGTGGCTGGACGCCCCCGAGGGGCTGCTGGTCCTCGCCCGTCCCGGCTTCGTCTGCACCGTCAACACGACGGACGCCGCCGTCCGCATCCCCGTACCCGGCACCGTCCTGCTGTCCAGCGCCCCGGTCAGCACCGACGGCGCGGAGATCGAACTGCCGGCCGACACCACGGTGTGGTGGACGGTGTGACCGTCCCCCCGCCCAGAACCGGCAGCGCGCTGAGGCTCTCCGACATCGCCGGGCAGGCCGCGGTCAGCGAGGCGACCGTCAGCCGGGTGCTCAACGGCAAGCCGGGCGTCGCGGACACCACGCGTCAGCGGGTGCTCGCGGCGCTCGACATCCTGGGCTACGAGCGCCCGGTACGGCTGCGGCAGCGCAGCGCCGGACTGATCGGACTGGTGACACCCGAACTCACCAACCCGATCTTCCCGGCGTTCGCGCAGTCCGTGGAACAGGTCCTGGCGGGCCACGGCTACACGCCGGTGCTCTGCACCCAACTGCCCGGCGGGGCCACCGAGGACGAACTCGTCGAGCAACTCGTCGAACGCGGCGTCGGCGGCATCGTGTTCCTCTCCGGGCTGCACGCCGACACCTCGGCCGACCCGGCGCGCTACGCCGCGCTCACCGACCGCGGTGTGCCGTTCGTCCTGATCAACGGCTACAACGAGCGGATCAGCGCCCCGTTCGTCTCACCCGACGACACCGCCGCCGTACGGATGGCCGTGGGCCACCTCGCCGAACTGGGCCACCGCAAGGTCGGCCTGGCGATCGGCCCGCAACGCTACGTGCCGTCCCGCCGCAAGCGGGACGGCTTCGTGGACGCCGCGGTGTCGCTGCTCGGGCTGGACCGCGCCGAGGCCGAACTCCTGGTGTGCTCAACGCTGTTCAGCGTCGAGGGCGGCCAGGTGGCGGCCGGAGCGCTGCTGGACCGCGGATGCACGGGCATCGTCTGCGGCAGCGACCTGATGGCGCTGGGCGCGGTGCGGGCCGCCCGGGACCGCGGCCTTTCGGTGCCGCGCGACGTGTCCGTGGTCGGCTTCGACGACTCCCAGCTCATCGCGTTCACCGACCCCCCGCTGACCACGGTCCGCCAGCCCGTACAGGCGATGGCGGCAGCCGCGGTGGGCGCCCTGCTGGAGGAGATCGGCGGAAGCCCCGTCCAGCGCACGGAGTACGTGTTCCAGCCGGAGCTGGTGGTACGGGGGTCGACGGCGGCGGTGGCATCGGCGGGAGTGCGGGGAGCCTGATACCGGCGCCGGGCGGGCCTTTCGCGTCGGGCTCAGGATGCCTTCTCGGGCTTCTCGGAGCTGCGGCCCACCTGGGTCACGCGGAGGCCCGCGCAGCGAGGTCCTGGGTCCGGAGCGGATCCCGGGGCCTCGTCGTGCGTTCGGGTGCTTCAGGGCGTGGTCCGGATGCGGACTGAGGGCGGTCCTGGGGTGGCCCGGAGGCGGTCCGGAGGTGGCCGCGGCGTACAGGAGAGGCACCGGGAGTCGGCCCTGAATGGGCCGGCGGGGAGTGGGTGACTCCGGGTGCCTCTCTTGTCCGTGACCGGCCCGGCCGGCCGGGCGCGTGGGGCCCGGGGTAACGGGACCCTCGGCCGACCGGACCGGAGTCGGGAGAAACGTAACAGGCCTGCAATGTCTTGCGTAAGACCTTGCAGGCAGGAAGCTGCCGTATTTCGTGGGTGTGAGCAGGATGTGAGCAGGTCATGCCCAAAGGGTTGACCGGAACCTGGTGGGCTCGTACGGTCTCCCCGCAGCAAGGTTTGCATTCTTGCAGCAAGAACCTTCAGGAGCCTTGAGGGCAGGGCGCGTTGCCGTATGAGGCTGCACCGTCACCCGCGTTTCCCCCACAGCAGGAGGAAAGACATGGCACGCAGGCCCCTGTCCGCAGCGCTCGCACTGATAGCGGGCGCCGCCGCCCTCGTGGCCCCCGCCACGGGCGCCCAGGCCGCCACACCGGGCACCAAGGACGTCACCGCGGTTCTCTTCGAGTGGAAGTTCGACTCCGTCGCCAAGGCGTGCACGGACTCCCTCGGCCCGGCCGGATACGGCTACGTACAGGTCTCGCCGCCCCAGGAGCACATCCAGGGCGGGCAGTGGTGGACCTCGTACCAGCCGGTCAGCTACAAGATCGCCGGACGGCTCGGCGACCGCACCTCGTTCGCCAACATGGTCAGGACCTGCCACAGCGCCGGCGTCAAGGTCGTCGCCGACTCCGTCATCAACCACATGTCGGCGGGCTCGGGCACCGGCACCGGCGGCTCCTCGTACACGAAGTACAACTACCCCGGTCTGTACTCCGCGCCGGACATGGACGACTGCACCGTACCGATCAGCAACTACCAGGACCGGTACAACGTCCAGCACTGCGAACTCGTCGGCCTCGCCGACCTGGACACCGGTGAGGACTACGTACGCGGCAAGATCGCCGGATACCTCAACGACCTGCTCTCGCTCGGCGTCGACGGCTTCCGCGTCGACGGGGCCAAGCACATCCCCGCCGACGACCTCGCCAACATCAAGTCCCGGCTGACCAACCCCGGCGCCTACTGGAAGCAGGAGGTCATCTACGGAGCCGGCGAGGCCGTCTCGCCCAACGAGTACCTCGGCACCGGCGACGTCCAGGAATTCCGCTACGCCCGCAGCCTCAAGCAGGTCTTCAACAACGAGAACCTCGCCAACCTGAAGAACTTCGGCGAGGGCTGGGGCTTCATGTCCTCCTCGAAGGCCGCGGTCTTCGTCGACAACCACGACACCGAGCGCGGCGGTGACACCCTCAGCTACAAGGACGGCGCCAACTACACGCTCGCCAGCGTGTTCATGCTGGCCTGGCCCTACGGCTCGCCCGACGTCCACTCCGGCTACGAGTGGTCCGACAAGGACGCCGGTCCGCCCAACGGCGGCACGGTCAACGCCTGCTACAGCGACGGCTGGAAGTGCCAGCACGCCTGGCGCGAGATCGCGTCCATGGTCGGCTTCCGCAACACCGCCCGCGGCGAGGCCGTCACCAACTGGTGGGACAACGGCGGCGACCAGATCGCCTTCGGCCGCGGCTCCAAGGCGTACGTCGCGATCAACCACGAGGGCTCCTCGCTGACCCGTACGTTCCAGACCTCGCTGCCCGCCGGTGACTACTGCGACATCCAGTCAGGCAAGGGCGTCACCGTCAACGGCTCGGGCCAGTTCACCGCCACGCTCGGCGCCAACACCGCCCTCGCCCTCCAGACGGGCGCCCGCACCTGCTCCGGTGGTGGCTCCGGCCCGACCGACCCCGGTACGGGCACCTCCGGCGCCACCTTCGGCGTCAACGCCACCACCCAGCTCGGCCAGAACATCTACGTCACCGGCAACCAGTCCGCCCTCGGCAACTGGAACCCCGCCGCCGCGCTGAAGCTCGACCCGGCGACGTACCCGGTCTGGAAGCTCGATGTGAGCCTGCCCGCCGGTACGTCGTTCGAGTACAAGTACATCCGCAAGGACGCGAGCGGCAACGTCACCTGGGAGAGCGGCGCCAACCGCACGGCCACCGTGCCGTCCTCCGGCAAGGCCGCACTGACCGGCGACGTCTGGCGAGGCTGAAGCCGTCACCTGCCCCACTCGCCGGACGGGCCGAACAGGCCCGTCCGGCCCCGCACCCGTACCCCTTCGAGGAGAACCCGAGTGATACGTCCCTCCCCGCGCGTGCCCGCGCGAAGAGCGGCGCCCGCCGTCGTCGTCGCGGCCGCCCTGTGCGCGGCCCTCGTGCCCGCGCTGCCCGCCGCCGCGGCCAGGCCGCCCGCCGCGCCGTCGGACGCCAAGCTGGCCGCACAGCCCGCCCGCCACGATCTGACCCGTGAGCAGTTCTACTTCGTGATGCCCGACCGGTTCGCCAACGGCGACACCGGCAACGACCGGGGCGGGCTGACCGGCTCCCGGCTGGAGACCGGCTTCGACCCCACCGACAAGGGGTTCTACCAGGGCGGTGACCTCAAGGGGCTGACCAACGGGCTCGACTACATCAAGGGGCTCGGCACCACCGCGATCTGGCTCGCCCCGATCTTCAGGAACCGGCCCGTCCAGGGCACCGGCAAGGACGCCTCGGCCGGCTACCACGGCTACTGGATCACCGACTTCACCCAGGTCGACCCGCACTTCGGCACCAACGCCGACCTCACGAAGCTGATCGACAAGGCCCACGGCAAGGGCATGAAGGTCTTCTTCGACGTCATCACCAACCACACCGCCGACACCGTCGACTACGCCGAGAAGACCTACGGCTACAGGCCCAAGGGCGCCTACCCCTACCTCGACCGGAACGGCCGCCCCTTCGACGACGCCGCGGGCATGGCGAAGGTGGACGCCGACTCCTTCCCGTACAAGCCGGTCACCACCGGCGGCAAGACGCCGTCCTGGCTCAACGACCCGACGATGTACCACAACCGCGGCGACTCGACCTATGCCGGCGAGTCCACCACCTACGGCGACTTCTCCGGGCTCGACGACCTGTGGACCGAGCGGCCCGAGGTCGTCTCCGGCATGGAGAAGATCTACGAGAAGTGGGTCCGCGACTTCGACATCGACGGCTTCCGCATCGACACCGTCAAACACGTCGACCTGGACTTCTGGACCCAGTGGGCGACCGCGCTCGACACATACGCGGCCAAGCACGGACGCGACGACTTCTTCATGTTCGGCGAGGTCTACTCCGCCGACACCGCGATCACCTCGCCCTACGTCACCCAGGGCCGGCTGGACGCGACGCTCGACTTCCCCTTCCAGGAAGCGGCCCGCCAGTACGCCTCGCAGGGCGCCCCGGCCTCGAAGCTCGCCGCCGTCTTCGCGGACGACTACCGGTACACCACCGACAAGGCCAACGCCTACGAGCAGGTGACCTTCCTCGGCAACCACGACATGGGCCGCATCGGCACCTTCCTCAAGCAGGACAACCCGAAGGCCGATGACGCGGAACTGGTCCAGCGGGCCCGGCTGGCCAACGAGGTGATGTTCCTCAGCCGCGGCAACCCCGTCGTCTACTACGGCGACGAGCAGGGCTTCACGGGCGCCGGCGGCGACAAGGACGCCCGCCAGACCATGTTCGCCTCGAAGACCGCCGACTACCTCGACGACGACGAGCTGGGCACCGACCGTACGCACGCCTCCGACGCGTACGACACCAAGCACCCCATCTACCTTTCCATCGCGGCCCTCTCCGAGCTGACCCGGAAGAACCCGGCACTGCGCGACGGCGTCCAGACCGAGCGGTACGCCGAGGGCTCCGTCCACGCCTTCTCCCGCACGGACCCCGAGCACGGCAACGAGTACGTCGTCGCCACCAACAACGCCGCCGACGCGAAGACCGTCGAGCTGCCCACCGAGTCCGCCCGGATGGACTTCCGTACGCTGTACGGCGGTTCCGGAACGGTCCGCAGCGGCGCGGACAAGAAGGTCACCGTCACCGTGCCGGCCCTGTCCAGCATCGTGCTGCGCGCCGAGAAGCCGCTGGGCGCCCCCGCCACCAGGCCCACCATCTCCCTGAAGGCACCGGCCGCCGGAGCCACCGGCACCGTCGAGATCTCCGCCGACGTGGACGGCGGCTCCCTGAACCGGGTCGTCTTCGCCGCCCAGCAGGGTAACGGCAAGTGGACCACCCTCGGTACCGCCGACCACGCCCCGTACAAGGTCACCCAGACCATCGGCGACGCGACCGCCGCCGGAACACCGCTGCGCTACAAGGCCGTTGTGGTCGACCGCACCGGGCGCACCGCGAGCGCCCTCACCTCCTCGACCGCCGGACAGGCACCCGCCCCGGCCAAGCCCGTCGCCGTCGAACGCGACTACGCCGTCATCCACTACCGGCGCGCGGACGGCGACTACGACGGATGGCAGGCCAAGTCCGGCGAAGCCACCGCGTCGTTCACCGGGCGGGACGCCTACGGCGCCTTCGCCTGGATCAAGGTGCCGGAAGGCGCCTCCGCGGTCCCGTACACCGTGGAGAAGGCCGGAACCGCCGACGGGCCGGAGCGCTCCGTCGACCTCGCGAAGACCGGACAGGTCTGGATCGCGCAGGGAGAGGACGGCCAGGTGGCCGACGCGCCCGAGGGCGCCTACCCGCCGCAGGACACCGGCAAGGCCGTCCTGCACTACTACCGGGCCGACGGCGACTACGCCGGCTGGGGGCTGCACACCTGGACCGGCGCCAAGGAGCCGACCGACTGGTCCAAGCCGCTCCAGCCGGTGAAGAAGGACGCCTCGGGCCTCACCTTCGAGGTACCGCTCACCGACGGGGCCACCTCGCTCAGCTACATCCTGCACCGCGGCGACGAGAAGGACCTGCCCAGCGACCAGTCCCTCGACATCGCGAGCCACGGCCATGAGGTGTGGATGCTCGGCGGCACGGCCGGCTACCTGCTCCCGCAGACCGGCGGCGTCCCCGCCCCCGACCTCACCAAGGCCGAGGCGCAGTGGATCGACTCCGACACCGTCGTCTGGAAGGTGAAGGCCACCGAGGCCACCAGCCAGCAACTCGTCCACGCCAGGGACGGCGGGATCTCCGTCGTCGACGGCGCCCTCTCCGACGAGGGCCAGTGGCTGCGGCTCAACCCGTCCGCACTGACCGACGCGCAGAAGGCCAAGTACCCGCACCTCAAGGACTACCCGGCGTTCACCGTGGACGCCCGCGACCGGGACCGGGTCCGTGACGCCCTGCGCGGCCAGCTGATCGCCACCCAGCGCGCCGCCAACGGCGCCCTGCTCGCCGCCACCGGGGTGCAGAGCGCCGGTGTGCTCGACGACCTCTACGGGAAGCGGGCGAGCAGCGCCTCGCTCGGCCCGGTCTTCCGGGGCGGCATCCCCACCCTGTCCGTCTGGGCGCCAACCGCCCGCACGGTGTCGCTCGAACTCGACGGCAGGACCGTCCCGATGCGGCGCGACGACGGCACCGGAGTCTGGTCGGTCACCGGGAAGAAGAACTGGAACGACAAGCCCTACCGGTACGTGGTGAGCGTCTGGGCGCCCACCGTCCAAAAGCTCGTCACCAACAAGGTCACCGACCCCTACTCCACCGCGCTCACCACCGACTCCGCCCGCAGCCTCGTGGTCGACCTCGACGACCGCAGGCTCGCGCCCAAGGGCTGGGACGGGCTGCGCAAGCCCGCCGCCGTGCCGCTGCGCGACGCCCAGATCCAGGAGCTCCAGATCCGCGACTTCTCGGTCGCGGACCCCACGTCCAGGCACCCCGGCGAGTACCTCGCCTTCACCGACACCCGCTCCGACGGGATGAAGCACCTCAAGCAGCTCGCCGACTCCGGCACCAGCTACGTCCACCTGCTGCCCGCCTTCGACATCGGCACCATCCCGGAAAGGAAGAAGGACCAGCAGAAGCCGGCCTGCGACCTGTCCGTCTACGCCCCCGACTCCACGGAGCAGCAGGCCTGCGTGGCGAAGGCCGCCGCGAAGGACGCGTTCAACTGGGGCTACGACCCGCTGCACTACACCGTCCCGGAGGGGTCGTACGCCTCCGACCCCGACGGCACGAAGCGCACCGTCGAGTTCCGGCAGATGGTGCAGGGGCTGAACGGCGCCGGTCTGCGGACCGTCATGGACGTCGTCTACAACCACACCGTCGCCTCCGGCCAGGACGACAAGTCCGTCCTCGACCGGATCGTGCCCGGCTACTACCAGCGGCTGCTGGAGGACGGCACCGTCGCCACCTCCACCTGCTGCGCCAACACCGCGCCCGAGAACACCATGATGGGCAAGCTCGTCGTCGACTCGATCGTCACCTGGGCCAAGGAGTACAAGGTCGACGGCTTCCGCTTCGACCTGATGGGACACCACCCCAAGGACAACATCCTGGCCGTCCGCAAGGCCCTGGACGCCCTGACCGTCGCCAGGGACGGCGTCGACGGGAAGAAGATCATCCTGTATGGGGAGGGCTGGAACTTCGGTGAGATCGCCGACGACGCCCGCTTCGTCCAGGCCACCCAGAAGAACATGGCCGGCACCGGCATCGCCACCTTCTCCGACCGGGCCCGCGACGCGGTGCGCGGCGGCGGCCCGTTCGACGATGACCCCGGCGTGCAGGGCTTCGCCACCGGCCTCTACACCGACCCCAACACCTCCACCGGAAACGGCACGAAGGCCGAGCAGAAGGCCCGGCTGCTCCACTACCAGGACCTGATCAAGGTCGGGCTCACCGGCAACCTCGCCGGCTACACCTTCACCGACACCTCCGGAAACACGGTCAAGGGCTCGGACGTCGACTACAACGGAGCCCCGGCCGGATACGCCGCCGCCCCCGGTGACGCCCTCGCCTACGCCGACGCCCACGACAACGAGACCCTGTACGACGCCCTCGCCTTCAAGCTCCCGGCGGGCACCCCGGCAGCCGACCGGGCCAGGGCCCAGGTCCTGGCCATGGCGACGGCCACCCTCTCGCAGGGCCCCTCGCTCTCCCAGGCCGGCACCGACCTGCTGCGCTCCAAGTCCCTGGACCGCAACTCCTACGACAGCGGTGACTGGTTCAACGCCCTGCACTGGGACTGCCGCGCGGGCAACGGCTTCGGCCGCGGACTGCCGCCCGCCGCCGACAACGAGGCCAAGTGGCCTTACGCCAGGCCGCTGTTGGCCAATGCCGCGATCAGCCCCGGCTGCGCACAGATCAACGGCGCCTCGGCCGCGTACCAGGACCTGCTCACCATCCGCGCCACCGAGAAGGACTTCGGCCTCTCCACCGCCGGGCAGGTGCAGTCCACGCTCTCCTTCCCGCTCTCCGGCAAGGACGAGACCCCCGGGGTGATCACCATGCGGCTCGGAAAGCTGGTGGTCGTCCTCAACGCCGCCCCGGGCACCACCACTCAGAAGGTCGCCGCCCTGGCGGGCAGGAACTACGCCCTGCACCCCGTCCAGGCGGCGGGCGCGGATCCTACCGTCAAGAAGGCGACGTACGAGCGGAGTTCGGGAAGTTTCACCGTTCCGGGACGCACGGTGGCGGTGTTCTCCCTGCGCTGACCGCAACAGGTCTACCGTGAGGCCAGCCGCCGGGGAGAGTCGCAGCAACACACTCCTGGGCGTGCCCTTCCACTCCACCCGGCCGGGTCCCGGCCCCCGTCCCGTACGCACCGGCAGCCGCACCGTCGGCCCGCCGGTGCCGTACCGGGCGCGGGGGCCGGGACCCGGCCGCTCCACCTGTTCAGCGACGGTGACGATGGCCAGCTACATCCCCGAGGAGACCACGAGCTTTGTCGGACGGAAGGCGGAGCTGGGCAGGATCGAACGCGCCCTCGCCACCCGCCGGCTGACCACGCTCACCGGCGCCGGCGGGGTCGGCAAGACCCGTCTCGCGGTCCGCGCGGCCCGCCATGCGGAACCCGGATACCGCGACGGCACCTGGTGGGCCGCCCTCGCCCCGCTCCACGACGACGGACTGCTCCTCGCCACCGTCTCCGACGCCGTCGGGCTCAGCGACCACACCCTGCGGATGCCGATGGACGTGCTGTGCGAGTGGCTCGTCGACAAACAGCTGCTGCTCGTCCTGGACTCCTGCGAACACCTTCGCCCCGCCTGCGCCCACCTCCTCGGCGAGATCCTCACCACCTCACCCGGGCTCACGGTCCTCGCCACCAGCAGGCAGCCCCTCGGCATCAGGGGCGAGCGGCTCGTCGAGGTGGAGCCGCTGCCCGTCGACGGCGCCGCCGACGCCCTCACCCTGTTCCGCGAACGGGCCACCACGGCCCGACCGGGCACCGCGTTCGAGGAACCGGGCACCGCCGCGGCGGCCGCCGAGATCTGCCGCCGCCTGGAAGGCATCCCGCTCGCCATCGAACTCGCGGCGGCGGGCACCGGCCGACACACAGTCGAGCAGATCGCCCTGCGCATCGGCTCCCGCCTCGATCTGCTCACCGACGCGTCGCTCCGGCCGCAGCGCCACCGCACCCTGCGCACCACCATCGGCTGGAGCCACGAACTGTGCACCCCGCTGGAACGGCTCCTCTGGGCCCGGCTGGCCGTGCTGCGCGGCGACTTCGACGAGGCCGCCGCCCGTGAGGTCTGCGCCGGGGGACCGCTCACCGGGGACGGGGTCCGCACGGCACTGCGCGGCCTGGTCGCCAAGTCGGTCGTCGTGCGCGACGGAGTACGCCACCGCATGCTGGACACCATCCGTGAGTACGGCCGGATGTGGCTGGCCGAACTGGGCGAGGAACGCGCCGCGGCCGACCGGCACGCCGCCTGCTTCCTGCAACTGGCCCGCAGCGCCCACGCGGGCTGGACCGGCGACGACCAGATCAGCTGGTACCACCGCATCGCCGACTCGCACGCCGACCTGTGCGCGGCCCTTGACCACCTGCTCGCGCACGACACCGCCGCCGCCCAGGAGATGGCCGGCCGGATCGGCTTCTTCTGGTGCTGCTGCGGCCACCTCCCGCAGACCCGCGGCTACGCACAGCGCGCCCTGGACGCCGGCCCGGCACAGGGCCCGCACCGCACCCGGGCCCTGTGGGTGCTCGGCATCTGCGTGATGCTCCAGGGCGACTACCCGGCCGCCGAACGGATCGGTGAGGAATGCGTACGGGCGGCGGCCGACGACGGGTCCGGCGAAGGTGTCCTCGCCGCCGCGTATCTGCGCGGCCTCACCCATCTGATGGTCGGCCGGCCGGAGCTGAGCTTGCGCGAGGCGGACCGGGTGCTGCGCAGCACCGAGGCCTGCACCCCGCTCGAATCGGCCTACCGGCTGCGCTGCCACCTGATCACCGTCTTCGCCCTCACCGGCCTCGGCCGCCTGGACGAGGCGGCCGAGGCCGCGGTCGTCCTGCGCGCTGCCTGCGCGGCCCTCGACGAGTGCTGGACCCGCAGCTACGTCGACTACCAGCTCGCCCTGATCTCCCTGCTCCAGGGGCACGCCGAGGCGGCCGCCGCGCACGCCCGGTCCATGCTCACCGGCAAGCACCGGCTCCGCGACAGCTTCGGCATCGCACTCGGCCTGGACATCCTGGCCGCCGCGGTCGCCGCCCAGGGCGAGGGCGCCCACGCCGCCCGGGTGTACGGCACCGGACAGGTCTACTGGCGGATGGTCGGCCACCCGCAGCGCGGCACCCCGGAGCTGGGCCCGCTGCGCGAGGCCTGCGAACGCCAGGCCCGCGCGGCCGTCGGCGACGCCGCCTACCAGCGGGCCTTCGACCGGGGCCGGGCGGACAGCGCGGAGGCGGGCCTGGCGCTCGCACTCCACGGCGAACGGCTCACATAGCGGGCCCGGCTTGTGCGCCTTCCCAGGTCGGAGGAAGAGTAGGGGCGGCCACCACCCACGTTTCGCCCAGGAGACCGCCATGCCGCAGATCACCGTCGACTACTCCGCCCATCTCGACGAGACCTTCGACCACCACGGCTTCGCGGGGGCGCTGCACCCGCTGATCGCCGAGACGGTCACCACGAAGATCGCCGCCTGCAAGACGCGCTTCCGCCGGGTCGAGGAGACAGCGGTGGCGGACGCCCCCGACGGCGACGCGATCGTCCACGTCGAGATCGCGCTGCTGGCCGGCCGCACCCCGGAGATCAAGGCGCGGCTCACCGAATCCGTCGTGGAACTGCTGGCCGGCCACATCGAGCCGACCGACGGGCTGACCCTCCACCTCTCGGCCGAGACCCGCGACCTGGACCCCTCCTACCGCAAGAACTGATCGCCTACCGCAGCCGCTGCGGGGGCACGGCGGCCATGGCGGGCGCCAGCGCGGACAGCCGCACCAGCAGGTCTCCGAACGGCCCGTCCGCCGGCTCCTGCGCGAGGGCCCGCAGCATGATGCCCGCCATCTCCTCGTTGTACGCGGCACTCACGGCCGTCAGCGCCGCGAAGTCGTGCACCAGCTGCATCTCCAGCTCCGCGCGCGGGATACGCCGGCCGTCCAGCCATATCAGGGCCGTCGACTCGGCGAGCGACACCCATGACCGTACGACCAACTCCAGCCGGGGCGGCGGCTCCTGGACCCCCAGGTGGTTCAGGATCTGCTCGCAGGCCGCCTGCCGCACCCCGTCGATCATCGCGGTCGTCGTCGACGACCCCACGGCCGGGCCGCCCCGCATCAGTGCGGCGAAGCCCGGACCGTGCTCGTCGACGAAGTCGAAGAACCGCCCCATCACCCGCAACAGCCGTGCGCCCAGGGGACCTTCGCGCGGCTCCAGGAACCGGGTCGCCAGCTCGTCGGCCGCCCGCCGCAACGCCGCCTCGTACAGGCTCTGCTTGCCCGGGAAGTAGTGGTAGACCAGTGGCCGTGAGATCCCGGCAGCGGCGGCGATCTCGTCGATCGACACCTCGTCCGGGGACCGGTGACTGAACAACTCCAGCGCGACACCGATCAGCTGCTGTCTGCGCTCCTCGACGCCCATCCTGCGCCGTACCCCGGTCGTCATGAGGAACAGCGTACCGACCGGCACGAGCGGAGCACGGCTCCCAAACCCCTTCCCGGCCGCCTGCAGATCCAGTGCTCGATCGCCGCTATCGTCGCCACCCGCTCCATCAGCCACCACGTGCGCGCCCGGCCCGGCGGCAGCGTCCGGTCGCCGAGCAGCTTCTCGAAGAGCCAGTCGACCTGGGCCGTGTACGGGGTCGGGTCCCGGCCCAGCTCCTTCAGGTGCGGGAGCACGTCGTCATGGGCCTGGGAGTGCATCGCCTCCTGGCCGATGAACCCGATGACGTCCTCGCGGAGCTGCTCGTCGTGTATGTACGGGAGCACCCGGCGGTAGACGTGGACGAACCAGCGTTCCCCGGCCGGGAGCAGCAGATGGAGCACGTTGATGGTGTGCGTGGTGAACGGATCACCCGGCACCCAGTGCAGGGGCGTCCTGTCCCAGGTGAAGGAGACCCGGCGGGCCTTGTGCGCGATCCGCTCCGACGCGACCGCCACTGGCTTCGTGTGAGACATGTTGTCAATGTACTGAGGGGTAGGCCGGGGAACAGGGGCCTGCGGCGAATTCCTGAGCCCGTCCCGACCGGGCGGGCTCAGCGCAGCGCGCCGACCCGACTGCCGTCCGCGAGACGCCCGTTCAGTTGCGCCCGGTCGCCCGCCCTGGCCGGCACCGCGAGCAGCCGCCCCCGGGCGCGCCCCGTCACCCCGCCGGACGTGGTCAGCGAGGTGAACTGCTCGCTGCCCGCCGCGAGCACGTACCACCGGCCGCCGTGCGACTTCCACAGCACACCCGCCAGTACCCGCGGAGTGCGCGTCCCGCACTCGGGCGAGTCCTCGGAGCGCGCCGCGACCGCTCCCGGCGGGCGGCTCCCGGGCGGTCGCGCGGACGGCGCCTGGAACTGGGCGAGGACCCGGCTCCCGGCGCCCCGCCAGGTCTCCGCCCGGGTGCACAGCCACTGGGCCGAACCGCCTCCTTCTGGCAGCGGTTGCGTCGCGTACATCCAGGAATTGACCGACCGCACACCGTGCGCACGCACCTCCGGCAGCAGACAGGCGGTCCGCGCCCAGTTCTGGAGCTCCGCCCGCCCCGCCACATCGTGCGGCTTCGACGGCGGGCCCGACGTCAGCCGGGCCGGGGCGAGTTCACCGAGATCCGCCATCAGCCGGACCCCCGAGCCGCCGGCCAGTTCGACGGCGTCCCACGACCGGCAGCGGCCCGGTGCCGCCGGACCGGGCAGGGCGTCGGTCACGCCGTCCGGGGTGCGGTGCAGCGCGCGCGGCGCACGGTCCGGCGCGAGCAGATCCCGTACCGACACCCTCCGCACCCAGGGCGCGGTCAGATAGCGGACCCGGCCCCCCGTACGGTCCACGACCAGGGCCCCCGCCGACGTCACGTCCGCCCCGTCGACCCGGGCGAAGTCGAGCGCCGCGCCCCCGGACGGATCGGCGTTACGGGGCTCCGCGTACCGCACGACGCGCAGCCCGTCGTAGAACATCGCCACCGCCGACGCGCCCACCTCACCCGCGTACAGCAGCTGCGGGGCCCCCATCGGCGGCCCCGCGGGCGTCCGCGGCGTCGCCGATGTCCGCACCCCGCCGCCCGGCCGCGCCCATACGGTCAGCGCCCGCCGCAGCAGCCGGGTGTCCTCGGTGCGGTCACCGCGGGTGGGCCAGGCGGCGAAGTCGGTGCGCGGCGAACGCCGCCAGTACGACGCCGACACCCTCTGCAACGCCCCCGGATCCAGGGCCTCCTCAGCGGCCGGATTGCGCGCGTACGGCGGAGCGGCCGGCGCCCCGCGCCCCCAGCCGCCCCCCGGCAGCCCCAGCAGCATCCCGCACACCAGGAGCGCGGCGGTGGCGGCCAGTGCGGCCCGCGCGTATCTGCGGCGGCGCGGCAGATCGGGCGGCCGGGCCTGGAGCGAGCACGGATCGAACTCGGTCGAGGCCAGCAGCGCGTACGGCGCCGACACCCCGTCCGCCGCCCGCAGGGCCGCATGCGGATCCGGCACCCCCGCGGCGGCCAGCTCCCGCCGGACCTCGCGGTCCGCGAGCGCCTCCAGTCCGCGCAGGACGAAGGCGGCGCGCGCCGGTCCGTCCAACGCCGACAGCCTCTGCTCCAGGGCGAGTTCGTCGGCCCCGCCGGAGTGCGGGAACAGCCGGAGCCCCCAGACCAGCGGCAGGACGGGCGGCAACTGGGCGCGTCGTGCCCGCAGTCGCAGCGGCGCCCCCGCCGCCAGTGCGCCGCGCAGCACCTGTCGGCGGACGTACGCGTATCCGGGATCGGCCGCCACCGCACGGCCGGAGCGGCGCGGCAGCAGGAGGGCCGGGCGGTCCGCCGGGCAGGACCTGCGCGCGGACTGCAGGGCGCGCTGGGCCAGGGCGTGGGCGGCGAGAACGCGCCGGGAGCGGCCCAGTGAGGGCGGCAGGACGAGATAGCCGAGCCGGACCAGTCGCGGGTAGTGCTCGACGAGCGAGACCTCGGCCTGCTCGGCATCGACCGGGGCGGCGGCTGGCGGTACCTCTGGCAGTGGGCGCACATTCAGCTGAACGAGCGAATCGTGCGATGGTCACTTCGGGCCGGAGGGGCCCGGGCGGCATCCCCGGCCCAAGTCTCAAGCAAAGCGGGCTAGTTGGGGGTCGATCGGGGCCGCTGTCATCCGGTTGGCCAGAGTCGACATGGTGTAGACGCCGATCCCCAGGACGACTTCCAGCGCGTTGCGCGAGGTGTAGCCGTGGCCCAGGAACGACTGGAGCGTGTCGTCGTCCACGGCCCCGCTCGCCTCGATCACGGCGAGGGTGAACTGCCGTACCGCCTCGAGTCGTTCGTCGGGAATCGGCAGGGGGCTCTCGCCGCGCAGTGCCGCGATGAGTTCGCTGTCCGCGTCGAGTGCGGTGAGCTTCGCGGTGTGCATCGCCACACAGAGGTGGCAGCCGTTGCGGGCGGCCATGGTCATGATCAGGACCTCCCGGGAGAGCGGGTCCAGGGTGGTGGACTCGAAGAGCGCGCTCGTCCTCAGGAAACCGTTGAGCAGCTCCGGTGACGAGGCGAGCCGGGCGACGGCGGCGGGGAGACGGCCCTGCTTCGCCGTCACGGCCGCCATGGCGGGGCGGGACGCGGCGGGAGCGGTTTCGGGGGAGTGATCGGGGAAGAGCGGGGAGGGGGCGTGCTCGGGGGAGACGGACGCGGACATGGCTGACCTCTCGGGTAAACTCGACAACGTGATTGACGAAAAGGTAAACCTGGTTGTCGAGTTTCGCAATGGCTGAGCGTGGGAGAGGGCCCGCTTCGGGCGGCGCCGGCGGCGGTGGCGCCGGGGGCGGTGCGGGCTTCGAGCTGCCGCTGCTGCTGTTTGCCGGCTTCCGGTCGATCATCGACGACCTGCACCGCGAGCTGGCCGAACAGGGCCACCCCGAGGTGCGGCCCGCGTACGGCTACGCGCTCCAGGCAGTGGGCCTCGACGGGGCGACCGCGAGCGAGATCGGCCGACGGCTCGGGGTCTCCAAACAGGCCGCCGGGAAGACGGTCGAGCGGCTCGAAGGTCTCGGCTACGTCGAGCGCGCCGACGATCCGCAGGACGGCCGCCGCAAACTGGTCCGGCTCTCCCCGCGCGGGATCGACGTGCTGGCACGCTCGGCCGCGGGCTTCGACCGGGTGCGCGCGCAATGGGTCCGGGTGCTCGGCGCCGAACGGGTCGCCGCACTGGAGTCCGACCTGCGCACCGTGGCCGCCGCGGACTCCTTCCGTCTCGACGCGTCGAGCTGGTTCAACGGCTGACAGGTGGACGGGGACCCGGCGGGCCTGACGTCCCGGAGTCGGTGAGGGCTTGGACTTTGCGCACGAGAGATAGGATGTATCTGGTAGTCACCCTCCCCGAAGGCTACTCCGTGCGGCAACATGCACGCGTCGGTACCCAAGAGGTCCGACCACTCGTGGTCGGGAATGGGAGGAACCATGGCACCACGCACCAACGAGTCCGGCGTCGCCCGCGAGACCGAGTGGAGCGTCACCCCGCACACCACCGACCCGTGGACGGGGCTCGGCAGCCTCCCCAACGACTCGACCGACCCCGACATCGGCTCCCGGGACCGGCTCCTGGAGCCCGGCATCAACCACCCCCAGTGGTACCCGGCCGAGGCCGACGTCTCCAACCGCCCCGGCTGGTTCTACCACCCCGGCGAAAAGCCCAAGACAGCAGCGCAGTTGATGGACCTGTACGAGAAGAGCGTCGGCCGCAACGCCTCGCTGCTGCTCGACGTCCCGCCCGCCCCCGACGGCCGGATCGCGGACGAGGACGTCACCTCGCTGACCGCCTTCGGGGCCGGGCTGCGCCGGGTCTACGGCGCCGATGTGAGCAAGCGGGGACCGGAGCCGTGCGCCTTCGACCGGGTCGCCGTCCGTGAGGACGTCCGGCACGGACAACGGGTGGAGAAGTTCGCCGTGGAGGCCCGGATCCGGGGCAGCTGGCCGCGGATCGCGGACGGCACCACCATCGGCCACGAGCGCATCCTGCCGCTGCCCGCGCCCGTCACCGCGTCGGCGGTCCGGGTCAAGGTGCTGGAGTCCAGGGCGAAGCCGTACCTGGGCGCCACGACGCTGCACCTCACCACCGCACCGGCCACGCCCTAACCCCGGTCGAGATACGCTAGTACCGCGAGAACGCGGCGGTTGTCGTCGTCGGAGGGCGGCAGGCCGAGCTTCCCGAAGATGTTCGAGGTGTGCTTGGCCACCGCCCTCTCCGTGATCACCATGTGCGAGGCGATCGCCGCGTTCGAACGGCCCTGGGCCATCTGCTCCATGACCTCCCGCTCGCGCGGCGTCAGCCCGCCCATCGGCTTGTCCTGCGAACGCCGCGACAGCAGTTGCGAGATCACCTGCGGGTCCATCGCGGTGCCGCCCGCCGCGACCCGGCGGACCGCGTCGATGAACTGGTCGGCGTCGAAGACCCGGTCCTTGAGCAGATAGCCGATGGCGCCGTTGCCGTCCGCCAGCAGCTCACGCGCGTACAACTGCTCGACGTGCTGGGAGAGCACCAGCACCGGCAGGCCCGGCCTGGCCCGCCGGGCCGCCAGCGCGCACTGCAGCCCCTCGTCCGTGTGGGACGGCGGAAGCCGGACGTCGACGACGGCGACGTCCGGCTTCAACTCGGCGAGTGCTCTGGTCAGTTCCGGTCCCGTCTCGACGGCGGCCGCGATCTCGAAGTCGTACGCCTCCAGCATGCGCACCAGGCCGTCGCGCAACAGGAAGAGATCTTCGGCTAGGACAACTCGCAAGGGATCTCCATGGTCACCATGGTGGGACCGCCCGCGGGGCTGCTGACGGCCATGATGCCGTCGAATGTACCGAGTCGGCGTTCCACCCCGCTCAGGCCCGAGCCCGATCCGATCGCCGCACCGCCCTTCCCGTTGTCCGTGACGGAGATCCTCAGCATCCCCTCGGCATCGTGCAGATCCACCCAGATCCGGTCCGCACCCGAGTGCTTCGCGGCGTTCGTCAGCAGCTCGCTGACCGCGAAGTACGCGGCCGACTCCACGGGGGCCTCCGCGCGACCGCTCAGCTCCACGTCCACCTCGGTCCCGACGGGCGTCCGCAGCGCCAGCGCCTTGACCGCGTCCCCGAGCCCGCGCTCGGCGAGGACCGGCGGATGAATGCCCCGTACGAGATCGCGCAGCTCCGTGAGCGCCTCCGCGGACGACTCGCGGGCCATCGCCAGGAGCTTCTTCGCCTGCGCCGGGTCCTTCTCGATCAGCGCCTCGACGGTGCCCAGATTCATGCCCATGGCGACCAGCCGGGCCTGCGCCCCGTCGTGCAGATCGCGCTCGATGCGCCGCAGCTCCGACGCGGCGGTGTCGACCGCCTCGTGCCGGGTCTCCGTCAACCGGTCGATGCGCAGGGCCAGTTCCTGCTCATGGGTGGGGGCCAGCACCGAGCGGGCGATCACGAAGTGCGCGCGCAGCAGCCGCTCGCTCAGCAGCACCCCGGTCGCGAAGACCGCCACCCCGAGCGCGGCGGCGGCGAGCCCCGTCGCCTGACTGTCCACGGGCACGAACCCGTACCAGTACCGGTCGTCCGTGAAGACCCGCCACAGCCCCGCCGCCAGGACGAAACCCTCCACCGGGTAGACCATCAGCGCCGCCGCCAGGATCGACACCACATAGCCGGCCGTCATGTCGACCAGGAGCCACTGCAGGTCCCGCCAGGTCGCCGGGTCCTTCAGCAGCACCCCGGTCCGCTCCACCTGCCCGGTGAACCCGCCGCGCACATCCTTCGGGAAGGGCCGGTACGGGACCGGGATACGGACGTTCGACCAGGTGATCGCCAGCAGCCGGCGCTGATTGGCGTGCGTGCGGACCGCCGACAGCACGTACGGGGTGGTGACCAGGCCGATTCCCAGCGGGATGAAGGCGATGGAGGTCACCGCCAGCACGAACAGCGTGACCGACCCCACGATCGAGGAGAACGACAGCACCAGCCCGCGCCCAGCGGCCAGCAGCGCGGCCCTCGTCCGTCCGTGCGGCGTGTCCATATCGGCCCCTCTTCCCCTTGCCGGCACTCGTGGCAGCCCCGGTCCGCACACAGTCTGACGTCTCGGGCGGCCACGGCGTCAGCCGGTTCGACACCCGGTCGGGGTGTACCCAGCACCACCCCGTGACCGCGCCCTACGTCACCGGGGGAGTGGGGGTTTCAGCGGCTGGGGCGGCGGGCCCCCGGTTCCTAGATTCGAGGTGTCCTTTCCGACGACTGCTTTTCAGGGGGCGAACACGCCATGAGGCTCAATCTCGCGGCACGTATCGGTGTGTGGAGCGCACACCATCGCAAGACGGCCATTCTCGGCTGGCTGCTCTTCGTCGTGCTCGCCGCGGGCATCGGCGGGGCGTCGGGCATGGTCGAGATGACCAACGCCGAGAACGGTGCGGGGGACTCGGCGCGGGCCGAGCAGATCCTCTCCGACGCCGGCCTCAGCCACCGGGCGGGCGAGCTGGTCATGGTGTCGTCGGCCGCACCGGACGGCTGGCGGGCCGCGGCCCGGGAGCTGACCGCGGCCCTCGGGGAGACCGGAGAGGTGACGGGCCTCGCGGCCCCGGTCGCCTCCAAGGACGGCAAGGACGCACTGATCGCCTTCGAGATGAAGGGGGACGCCGCCACCGCGTCCGACCGGGTGCAGCCCGTCCTGGACGCCGTCGCCGGGG
This sequence comes from Streptomyces brevispora, assembly GCF_007829885.1. Taxonomy (NCBI): domain Bacteria; kingdom Bacillati; phylum Actinomycetota; class Actinomycetes; order Kitasatosporales; family Streptomycetaceae; genus Streptomyces; species Streptomyces brevispora. Next base: position 1,134,309 of record NZ_VIWW01000001.1, on the reverse strand, counting down.
TCCAGGAGAAACGGACGGACATCACGGTCCACCAGTTCGGCGACGCCAGCGCCGGGAAGTGGCTCGGCGACCTGCTCACCGACGACTTCAAGAAGGCCGAGTTCACCGCAGTACCCCTGGCCCTGGGCATTCTGCTGGTCGCCTTCGGCGCCGTCGTCGCGGCCCTGCTGCCCGTCGGGCTCGCGCTCACCGCCTGCCTGGCCGCCTTCGGTCTGCTCTCGCTCGCCAGCCACCAGCTGCACCTCTTCCAGACCACGTACTCCGTGATGTTCCTGATGGGCTTCGCCGTCGGCGTCGACTACTGCCTCTTCTACCTGCGGCGCGAGCGCGACGAGCGGGCGGCGGGACGCGATGCCGAGACGGCGCTGCGGATCGCGGCGGCCACCAGCGGCCGCTCCGTCCTGGTGTCCGGGCTGACCGTCATGGTCGCGATGGCCGGCATGTTCCTGTCCGGGCTGCTGCTGTTCAAGGGCTTCGCCGTCGCCACGATCATCGTCGTCTTCATCGCCATGATGGGCTCCGTGACGGTACTGCCCGCCCTGCTCTCCTGGCTGGGCGACCGGATCGACGCGGGCCGGGTGCCGCTGCTGAACCGGCGCGGCAAGCGCGCTACCCGGGATGTTGCGGGTACTCGCGGTACGCAGCAGAGCGGCGGGATCGCCGGGAAGCTGCTGCGGCCCGTCCTGGCCAGGCCGAGGTTCTTCGCCGCCGCCTCGGTCGTCGTCCTGCTCGTGCTCGCCGCGCCGGCCCTCGGTATGAAGACCGAGGAGCTGGGCCTGGAGAAGCAGTTCGGCTCGGACTCCCAGCTGGCGGTCGCCTACCGCCACATCAGCGAGGCCTTCCCCGGCGGCCCCGCCCCGGCCCAGGTGGTCGTCGAGGCGGAGGACATCGAGGCGCCCGGCGTACGCAAGGCACTCGACGGCTTCGACAAGGTGACCGTCCACCGGGCACAGAACGTGGCGGAGATCGAGGTCCCACTGCCCCACGGCAAGAGCGATCTGACCGAACTGCGCGAGAAGCGGCTGCCGGCCGCGTTCGACGGGACCGGCGCCCGTGCGTATGTGACCGGTGAGACGGCAGGGTCCACGGACTTCAACGACCAGCTGAAGCGCGGCATCCTGCCCGTGTTCCTCTTCATCACCGCGGTGACCTTCCTGCTGATGCTGTTCTGCTTCCGCAGTTACGTCATCGCCGTGACCGCGATCCTGCTCAACCTGCTCTCGGTGGCCGCCGCGTACGGAGTGATGGTCGCCGTCTTCCAGCACGGCTGGGGCGCCTCACTGATCGGCTCGGAGGGCGTCGGCGCGATCGAGTCCTGGATGCCGCTGTTCGTCCTCGTCGTCCTGTTCGGGCTCTCGATGGACTACCACGTCTTCGTGGTCTCCCGGATCCGCGAGGCCCACGGCCGCGGGCTCTCCACCCCGGCCGCGATCGACGAGGGCATCCGGCGGACGGCGGGTGCGGTGACCGGCGCCGCCGTGATCATGGTGGCGGTGTTCGCGGTCTTCGGGACGCTGTCCATGCAGGACATGCAGCAGATGGGCGTCGGCCTGGCCGTCGCGGTGCTGCTGGACGCGACGATCGTACGAATGGTGCTGCTGCCCTCCGTGATGGCGCTGCTCGGCGAGCGGAACTGGCGCACCCCGCGCGCACTTTCCCGGCTGCCCGTCATGGACCACGGCGAGCCCGAGCCCGGCCTCGCGGCGGCCCCGGCGGAAACGGCGGGCACGGTGGGAGTCGCGGGCACGGCACCGCGCGGCTGAGCCCCGGACACACGTGGTGGGTCACGGTTCCGGTGTGTACCGGAACCGTGACCCACCGCGTGCTGTCTCACGGCGCGTACTTGTACCCGACGCGCCGCACCGTCTGGATCGACCGGCGGTGCTCGACGCCCAGCTTGCGGCGCAGCCGGGCGACATGGACATCGACGGTGCGCCCGTCGCCCACGTGCCCGTAGCCCCAGACCGTCGTCACCAGCTGGTCGCGGGTGTGCACCCGGTTCGGGTGCGCCACCAGATGGGCGAGGAGCTCGAACTCCAGGTACGTGAGGTCGAGCGGGTTCCCGTTCACCGAGGCGGTGCGCTGCACGGAGTCGATGCGCACCGGCCGCTTCCCCGGGTCCTCCAGCAGTTCCGGCTCCACGTACTGGGCGGCCCCGGCCGCCGCGGCGGTGAGGGCCGGCTGCTGGTCGGCGGGGACGAGCACCAGATAGCCGACCATCGGCGGCCGGCCCGGCAGCGCCGGCAGGGTGTGCTGGGGTGCGGGCAGCCAGGTCGTGCCCGGCGCCAGGAACGCCGCCACATCGGCCGGCCGGAAGACCTCGTCCGGCGCGACGGCCCGCAGCCGGTGCCGGTTGGGGGAGGACGGACGGGGCGGGGTGGCCGCAGCGGTCGCCGCCTGCGCTGCGCTGGCAGCGGCTGCGGTGGAGTAGGTACGAGTGTTCGCCATGAGGATCAGCTCTTTCGCGCGAAGGAGTCGTCTGTGGACGGACTTGCTGCGTGCGCGCGGACCGAAGACCGGGGTGAGCGGCTTTAGAGGGCCGGCGCGTTCAACGCGCGGCAACACACTCGGTCGAAGTCGTGATGCTGACGGGAAGGCCAGAACGGCTCGAGGTCGCTGCGACCTGTCGAGGTGTGCTGGAGGCTGGCCATGCCCCCATTGAACCAGAGAACACGACCCCGCAGCAGACCTCTCCCACCCGTCGATACTGACCCTTTGCGTTCCCTTCCTCACCTCGGACTGTTCGGACTCCTCCGACTGCTCGGGCTCCTCGTGCGGGCCGGGCCGGGAAGGGCCCTCGCCCTCAACCCACCAGCCGCTTGCGCCAGTCCAGCCCCGTCAGTTCGATCGCCCGGTCCGGGGAACCGTCCCACTCCACAGTCAGCCCGGCCTCGCCCAGCACCTCCGCGACCTCCCGCCCCACCGCCGCGGTGGTCGCCGCGGGCTCGTCGAACCCCCCGTAGTACAGCGTCAGGCCGTGCCCGGCCGCCGCGCTCTCCGTGCCCTGCAGAGGGAAGAAGACGAACCCCCGCGCATCGTCCCGCCCGGCGTCGTGGATCTCACCGAGCCCGCACGACCGGCAGCAGGTGAAATGCTCCCGGGCGGTGATGCCGCGCGCGTCCAGCACGGCGAAGGCCCGCTCCAGCCGGTCCGCGTCGGACGGTGGACGCCCCCCTCGTACGGGTGTTGCCGCGGGATCAGACCTGGCCGGCCTTCTCCAGTGCGGTGCAGCAGGTCTCGACGATCAGCCGCGTGACGACATACGGGTCGACGTTGGCGTTCGGGCGGCGGTCCTCGATGTAACCCTTCTGGTCCTGCTCGACCTGCCACGGGATACGCACCGAGGCGCCGCGGTTGGAGACGCCGTAGCTGTACTCGTTCCACGGGGCGGTCTCGTGCAGACCGGTCAGCCGGTCGTCGATGCCCGCGCCGTAGTGCTTGACGTGGTCCATCGGCTTCGAGCCCTCGCCCAGCGACTCGCACGCGGTGATGATCGCGTCGTAGCCCTCGCGCATCGCCTTGGTGGAGAAGTTGGTGTGTGCGCCCGCGCCGTTCCAGTCGCCCTTGACCGGCTTCGGGTCGAGGGTCGCGGAGACGTTGAAGTCCTCGGCGGTGCGGTAGAGCAGCCAGCGGGCCGTCCACAGCTGGTCGGAGACCTCCAGCGGGGCCAGCGGGCCCACCTGGAACTCCCACTGGCCGGGCATGACCTCGGCGTTGATGCCGGAGATGCCCAGCCCCGCCTTCAGACAGTTGTCGAGGTGCTTCTCGACGATGTCGCGGCCGAAGATCTCGTCGGCGCCGACACCGCAGTAGTAGCCGCCCTGCGCGGCCGGGAAGCCGCCCTCGGGGAAGCCGAGCGGCCGGTGGCCGTCGAAGAAGGTGTACTCCTGCTCGATGCCGAAGATCGGCTCCTGGCCGCCGAACTGCTCGGCGAGCGGGCGCAGTGCGGCACGCGTGTTGGACTCGTGCGGGGTCATGTCGATGTTGAAGACCTCGCACAGGACCAGGACGTCGTCACCCCCGCGGATCGGGTCCGGGCAGATGAAGACCGGCTTCAGCACCCGGTCGGAGGCGTGGCCCTCGGCCTGGTTGGTGCTCGACCCGTCGAAACCCCAGAGGGGCAGCTCCGCCACGTCGGACGACGGGGAACCGGGCATGATCTTCGTCTTGGAGCGGAGCTTGGCGGTCGGCTCGGTGCCGTCGATCCAGATGTACTCAGCCTTGAACGTCACGGAAGCCATCCTTCGGGGGTGCTGCGGTCTATGCAGCGCAGCTTCGCAAGACGCGATTTCCCGTCCGTTGCCCTCGTGTGAACCTCGTGTTACCGACGTTTCCCGTGCAGGACCGTGCAGGACCGGCCAGTTCCACGGGCCCTCACCCACGGGCCCTGAGCAGCGACTCGAAGCCCGCCGCCCGGATTCGCCGCACCAGCTCCTCCTCGGTCGCGCCCAGCGCCGCCGCGGCACGCGGGAGCTGCCAGTCCGCGTCCGCGAGCCGTTGCAACAGGTGGCCGCGCCGGATCTGCGCCTCGGACAGCCGGAACGTCTTCAGATAGGCGACCCGCCCCATGGGGTCGGTGATGGTTTCACCGATGTGCTGCCCGCCCCGATTCAGCAGGAAGGGCGGCAGGAACCGCCACAGCGTGAAGGACCCCATCCGGTACACCCGGTCGAAGCCGTAGGAGGTGTCCAGGAGCTCCCGAGCGAACAGCGTGTCGTGCGCCTCGCTCCACTCCCGCTCCTGCTCCCGCGCGGCCGCCCGGAGACCGGCGAGCGTGTTCAGCCCCGGCCCGTCCACGATCCGCGCCCCGAAATCGGCGACCGGCGCGCCGTACATCGCGTACTGGTGGACCAGCTCCCCGTACAGGTCCTGGAGGAGCGACGCGTGCAACAGGCGGTAGTCGTCGGGGTGCGGCACCACGAAGGCCGCGGCGAGCGCGTCGGACGCGTACACCATCACCCCGCACTGGCCGGGATGGATCTCGAACACCCGCAGCGCGTCGTCGAGCCCGCGCACCGACCACCCCAGGTACGCGTCCTCGGCGCGTGGCGACAGGCCGTCGCGCAGCGCCTGACGCGACCACTCCTCCCAGGCCGTCGACGGTCCGCCGAAGTGCAGCGAGAGGTAGCCCTCCAGCGCGAGATGCAGCGGCAGGAAGCGCAGCCGGTCGCCGGGCCGGCGCTTGGCCATCCGGTGATGGCGGTGGCGCGGCAGCCGCACGGTCCTGGGCGGGGCGCCCCCCGCCTCGCCGTGGGCCGCCAACTGCGTACCGTACGCGGCGCTCCCGGCGCCCTCGCCCGACCAGTCCGCGACGAAGCCGTGCGGGATGTACGAGGTGTAGTGGGTCCGCGGCCCCAGCTCCACGATGCCGCTCCCGCCATCCACGTACACCTCCTGATGCAGCCGGAGCCCCTCGACGGGCTTCTCGCGCACCAGCGGCACCAGCCGGATGCCGCCCCACACCTGCGAGGGACGGGCGGTGAGACCCGTCAGTTCGAGCCTGTTCACCGCGGGTCTCCTGCCTGGCCGGGGGTCACGAACCGGGCGACCTGCCGGTCCAGATACGTGTGCAGTGCGGCGAGCCCGGTCCGGCCCTCGGAGAACCGCGCGATCTCCACCAGGGCCGGCAGATCCTCCGCGTCCCGGATACCGGCCGTCGGCACGCTCGGGGACAGCCGCCGGACGTCGAATCCGTCCGCGTCGTATACGGGGTTCACATGGACCACCGCCGTGCGCCGGTCGGGATCGAGCCTGCTCCGCCACACCCGCAGCACCTCGCCCGCGAGCCCGGCCGGAGCGTTGTCCCAGCCGTCCGAGACGATGACCAGCCGGTCGGGTCCGCACTCCAGGGCGTCCAGCACCCGGCTGCCGAGCGGCGTCGGCCCCCAGGGCCTGACCAGCAGCGGATCGTCGGTGCCGGAGGTCCACAGTGAGGTGTACGCGCCCGGCGCGGCCAGCGCCGCCAGCAGGAAGTCGCAGGCCAGCGCCACGGCCAGCGGGCGGCGCCGCTTCTCGCCCGAACCGGAGGAGGAGTAGCTGTCGTCCAGTACCGCCGCGACCCGCCCCCAGCTCCCGGCGTGCGGGCCCGCCGCGCGACCGGCCGCGGTGCGCAGGGCCGAGGTCAGTTCCTCGCGGTGGCGCCTGCGCGGCTCCGCGGGGAACGACAGGACGTACAGGGCGAGCCTGGTCAGCGGCATCACGGTCAGATCGACCCCCGAGGGCAGCTCCGACGGGGACGCCGCACCGCGCTGCCTCTGGGTGCGCAGCCGCTCCAGCCGGGTCATCCGGGGCGCCATGCGCTCCAGGAACGCCTCGCGCTTCATGCCGTGCCGGGCCGCGAAGCCCTCGGCGACGGTGAAGGGGAGTTCGTCGACGGCGCCCTGCTCGTAAGGGGCGCGGCGCCAGGCGTCGAGCAGCCGGTGCCGGTAGCGGGGCAGCTTCCCGGGCCGGAAGAGGAAGTCACCCAGCTCACCGTCACCGCCATGTCCACCGCCACCGCTTTCGCCGAGCCGGAGGTGCGCGTGACGGGCCGCGTTCTTCAGCCCCGAGCGGTACTTCACCGCGTCGTGCGCCGGATCGGGCCGCGCGGCCAGCCAGTCACGCATGATCGCGCGGGTGCGCCGGTTGTTGACCTTGGCCGCGCGCAGCCCACGGAACAGCCGGTACACCCGCTGTGGTGGCAGCTTCGCCAGCCGCGCGGCGATCAGCCGGCCCTCGGTGCGCTTCTCCTCGGCCGTCGCCTCGGCGGCGTGCTCCAACAGCCCGTGCACGATGCGCACCGCGTTGTGGTCGTTGATGTCGAGGGCCAGCGAAGCGGCGTACACCCGGCGGTAGTTGACCCGTACGTACTCGTGCAGGAAGTCCAGCGAGAGCTGCTGCCGATCTGCCTGGGAGCGGAACTCGCGCTGCCCGGTCGCGGTGATCGCCGCATTGACGAAGAGGAGCACGTCCTCGGCGGCGACGAGGTCGGCGAAGGTCTCGGTCGGCATGATGAATCCCCGTGGTGTTCCGCGAGGCGGTACGCGCAAGCGGAAGCCGGCCGGGGAATGGGGGCGCGAGCAGCGAAATGTTTGCTTTACAGGCAAGTCCCGGAAGTCGCACCGGAGTCCCGCGGCCGGCCCCGCCAGCGTAACCGCCCGTCCGCGGGGCCCGCCACCGGATTCCTTCGGGGCTTTTGCCGCACCGGGCACACTTGTCCCATGACGACACCTGTGATCCCCCTGCGTATCGGCCTGGTCGGCACCGGCCCCTGGGCCCGCAACACCCAGGCCCCCGCCCTCGCCACGCACCCCGGCGCCGTGCTGAGCGGGGTGTGGGGCCGCCGGGCCGAGGCCGCACAGGAACTGGCCGCCGCCCATGGCGCCACGGCGTACACCGGTGACGCGGGACTCGACGAGCTCTTCGCCGCGAGCGACGCGGTCGCGTTCGCCCTGCCGCCGGACGTCCAGGCCCCGCTGGCCGCCCGTGCCGCGGCGGCCGGCTGCCATCTGCTGATGGACAAGCCGGTCGCCACGAGCGTCGCGGCCGCCCGAGAGGTGGCCGAGGCCGCCGAGCAGGCCCGGGTCGCCTCCGTCGTCTTCTGCACCCTGCGGTTCGCCCCGGAGACCTCCGCCTGGATCGCCGAACAGCACGCGGTGGGCGGCTGGTTCACCGCGCACGCCCACTGGATCGGCGCCCTGTGGGCACCTGGCGTGGACAGCGAGTTCGCCGCGTCCCCCTGGCGCCACGAGAAGGGCGGCCTCTGGGACGTCGGCCCGCACGCGCTCTCCGTCCTCATCCCGGTGCTGGGTGAGGTGACGCGGCTGACCGCGGCCCGTGGCCCCGCCGACACCCACCACCTGATCCTGCGCCACGCCTCCGGAGCCTCCAGCACGGTGACGCTCACGCTGGCCGCCCCGGCGGCCGCGGCCGGGGTGGAGGTCGAGCTCAGGGGCGAGCACGGGACCGTCGGGCTGCCCCGGTGGGACGGCGCAGTCGGCGCCTTCCGGGCGGCGGTGGACGCGCTGATCGAATCGGTGCGTACGGGGGTGGCGCACCCCTGCGACGTACGGTTCGGGCTCCGGCTGACCGAACTGCTCGCGGAGGCCGAGGCACAGGCGGGCGAGTAACGGGCGCCAGGGTAAAGGGCGGCGCCAGGGTGGGGCTCAGCGCCCCATGGCGTCCCGTACCGCCTCGTCCGTGCGCGCGACCACGGCCGTGCCGTCCTCGGCCGTGATGATCGGCCGCTGGATCAGTTTCGGGTGCGCGGCGAGCGCCGTGATCCACCGCTCCCGCGCATCCGCCTCACGCGGCCACTCCTTGAGCCCCAGCTCCTTCGCCTCCGCCTCCTGGGTCCGTGTGATGTCCCACGGCTCCAGCCCGAGCCGGTCGAGCACGGCCCGGATCTCGTCCGGTGACGGCACGTCCTCCAGGTAGCGGCGGACCGTGTAGTCGGCGCCCTCCGCATCGAGCAGCCGCACCGCGCCGCGGCACTTCGAACAGGCGGGATTGATCCAGATCTCCATGGGGCCAACGGTACGGGATGGACCCGCGAAAACCCCTCTGGCCAGGGGCGATTGTCAGTGCCGGGCAGTAAAATAGAGGTAGTTCGTGAGGGTTCCACCACCGTGCCAGGAGGTTGCCAATGGCCGTTGCCGCAGTCACGACCGAGCCACTCCACAAGCCCCTGCAGAAGAAGCGTCTCCCCGCCGGCCGTCCCCGTGAGTGGTACGTCACCCACAACCGCCGGCTGAAGGCGATGCGCCTGGCGATCGCCCTGCTCGACACGGGAGTTCATCAGCCGTCGAGCGCGAGCAACGCCCGGATACGCACGACCGCCGGGCTCCTCGGCATCCACCCGCCGTCCGACACCACCTGCCGCATGGTCCGCGCACTCATCCGCTACGGCCGCTGACCACGGGCCACCCGTCCGCACCCTGCGCCCCCGGGAGTTCCGGGGGCGCAGCCGCGTCTCAGTACCCGTCGCACCGGGCGGTGGCGAAGGCCCCGGACGCCCGGGCGGTCCGCCGGGTGCCGTCGTCCACCGTCACGGAGCAGGCGACATCGCCGCCGGACCTCCCGAGGCCGACGACGAACGAGCCGCCGTTCATGAATCCGCTGGTCTCCAGCTCACCGGCCCACGGCAGGGTCCGCAGGGTCAGCCGCCCGGTCGACAGGGCCTCGTCCTGCCAGGTGCTGTAGGTGAGCGTCACGTCGCTGGCGGTGCCGGTGACCTCGTACCTGATCCGCAGCTTCTTCGAGCCCTCCTTGGACACCTCGTGGGCCAGTACCGCGGAGACCGCGCCCGAGGCCAGGGCCAGGAGTACGACGACCATCAGCAGCACCCACAGCCAGAGCCGCCGAGGGGGCTGCGGCCGGTCCGGTCCGTCGTCCGTTCCCTGCTCGCTCATGCCACCACCCTCCACGCTCCGGCCCCGCCCCGCGACCGCGCCGCCCCCTCACCCGTTCGGCCCCCACCACATGCGCCCCCATGTGCCGCCGCTTTGACTGGCGGGCGACGGACGAGTGCTGGGAGGCGCGATGACGAGGCGAGGCCCACGGAGTGCGGGTGCCGTGCTGGTGGCGATGATCGTGGCGGCGTCGGCGACGGCGTGCTCGGACGAGGTGAACAGCGTGTCGGGTACGGCGTCCAACGCGGCGTCGGCGGCCGCGTCGGTTGCCTCCAAGGGCGCCGACGCGGTCGCCTCGGCGACGGCCGCCGCCGAGGACAAGCTGAAGAGCTTCAAGGACGGCGTGAACGCGAGCGGCGACGTCAAGGCCGCCGCGACGGTCACCGACAAGGACGGCCGCGCCACGTCGAAGGTCACGGTGAGGAACAGCACCGACTCGAAGCAGTCCTACGCCGTGCAGATCAACTTCCGCGATCCGAGCGGCAATCTGCTCGACACGGTCGTGGTGACGGTCGACGACGTCGCGGCCAAGGCCACCAAGGAAGCCACCGCCCGCAGCAACCGCAAGCTGGGGGGCGCGGTCAAGGCCGAGGTGGGCGAGGCGCTGCGGCACTGACCGCGGTGGCCCCTTCCCAGGTCATGAAAGGTACGGCCGAGGGCCGTCACCCTCCGCGTCCCGCGGGGTGACGGCCCTCGGCCGTGCAGCTGTCTTCGTGATCCCTAGAGGTCGAAGTACAGCTCGAACTCGTGCGGGTGCGGCCGCAGCTGGATCGGGGCGATCTCCTGCGTGCGCTTGAAGTCGATCCACGTCTCGATGAGGTCGGGCGTGAAGACGCCGCCGGCCAGGAGGTACTCGTGGTCCGCCTCAAGGGCGTCGAGGACGGCCGGGAGGGAGGTCGGGACCTGCTGGACGTTGGCGTGCTCCTCGGGAGCCAGCTCGTAGAGGTCCTTGTCGATCGGCTCCGGCGGCTCGATCTTGTTCTTCACGCCGTCCAGGCCGGCCATCAGGAGGGCCGAGAAGGCGAGGTACGGGTTGGACGACGGGTCCGGGGCGCGGAACTCGACGCGCTTGGCCTTCGGGTTGGAGCCCGTGATCGGGATGCGCATCGCGGCGGAGCGGTTGCGCTGCGAGTACACCATGTTGACCGGGGCCTCGAAGCCGGGCACCAGACGGTGGTAGGAGTTCACCGTCGGGTTGGTGAACGCCAGCAGCGACGGGGCGTGCTTCAGGATGCCGCCGATGTAGTAGCGCGCCATGTCCGAGAGGCCCGCGTAGCCCTGCTCGTCGTAGAACAGCGGGTCGCCGCCGGCCCACAGGGACTGGTGGACGTGCATGCCCGAGCCGTTGTCGCCGAAGATCGGCTTCGGCATGAAGGTCGCGGTCTTGCCGTTGCGCCAGGCGACGTTCTTCACGATGTACTTGAAGAGCATCAGGTCGTCGGCCGCGGCGAGCAGCGTGTTGAACTTGTAGTTGATCTCGGCCTGGCCGGCCGTGCCGACCTCGTGGTGCTGGCGCTCGACCTGGAGGCCGTTCCTGTCCAGCTCCAGGGAGATCTCGGCACGCAGATCGGCGAAGTGGTCGACCGGCGGGGTCGGGAAGTAACCGCCCTTGTAGCGGACCTTGTAGCCGCGGTTGTTGTCCTCCGACCCGGTGTTCCAGGCGCCCGCCTCGGAGTCGATGTGGTAGAAGCTCTCGTTCGCCGACGTCTGGAAGCGGACGTTGTCGAAGACGTAGAACTCGGCCTCGGGACCGAAGTACGCGGTGTCGGCGATACCCGTGGAGGTCAGGTACGCCTCCGCCTTCCTGGCCACGTTCCGCGGGTCACGGCTGTACTGCTCGCCGGTGATCGGGTCGTGGATGAAGAAGTTGATGTTGACGGTCTTGTCACGGCGGAAGGGGTCGACACGGGCGGTCGAGAGGTCCGCACGGAGCGCCATGTCGGACTCGTGGATGGCCTGGAAGCCGCGGATCGACGAGCCGTCGAAGGCGAGCTCCTCGGTCGGGTCGAAGACCGCCGCCGGGATGGTGAAGTGCTGCATCACACCGGGCAGGTCGCAGAACCGGACGTCGATGAACTTGACGTCTTCGTCGGCGATGTACTTCTTCACGTCGTCGGCGTTCTGGAACATCCAACTCCTCCTACTCCCGGCCCGGGCGGGACGGGGTTGCAGCTCGTTGTGCGGCCAGTGCGGTGGCACACGCTGGACCCGACCATAGGCAGACCGGATTTCTCAAGCATGACCCATTTGTTTCGCAGAAGTTAACCGGGCCGGGTGTGAGCAGCGCCTCGTGACCGTACGGCGAGCGGTTCCGGACGGGTTCCGGGCCGGTGCCCGCACGGTGCCCCGGAGGCGCCCGCGGCACCCGCCCGGCAGGGGCTGCGGACGGGCGCAGTACCGTGGTCGGGTGGACAACAGGCAAGCAATCGGATCGTGGCTCTCCGGGCCGCGTGCGGCAGCCGAGGACATGGGCGCGGACTTCGGGTACCGGGGCAAGCGGCTCGGTCTTCCCGAGCAGGGGCCCGGGGCCATGGCGCCGCTCGGCCGCCGCTTCGGAGCGATCTTCATCGACTGGGCCCTGTGCATGCTGATCGCATACGGACTGTTCGCCCGCGGTGACCAGCAGGCGGCCGGCAACTGGGCGGTGGGGATCTTCCTCCTGCTGAGCCTGCTCACCGTCGGCACCGTCGGCTGCACCCCCGGAAAGCGCGTCCTGGGCATCAGGGTCGTCGCCGAGGGCGGCGGACGGCTGGGCCTCGGGCGGGTACTGGTGCGCAGCGTGCTGCTGTGCCTGGTGATCCCGGCCCTGGTCTGGGACCGCGACGGCCGGGGCCTGCACGACCGGCTGGCCCGCGCCGTCCAGATCCGCGGCTGAGGCGGCATACGGCATCCGTGCCTGAGGCGGGCGGCACACGACGCACACGAAGAGGGCGGGTCGCGAACCAGGAGTTCGTGACCCGCCCTCTTCGTACGCCGTCGGTCCCTGCGTCAGCGCGTCTTTCCGCCGCGCGGCATCCGCATGCCCTTCGGCATCGGGCCCTTCGGCAGCGGCATGTTGCTCATCAGGTCACCCATCGCGCGCAGCCGGTCGTTGGCGGCGGTCACCTGGGCGCCGGTCAGGACGCGCGGCAGCTTCAGCATCTTGGTGCGCACCTTCTTGAGCGGCACCTGGCCCTCGTCGTTGCCGACGATGATGTCGTGCACGGGTACGTCGACCACGATGCGGGCCATCTTCTTCTTCTCGGCCGCGAGCAGGCTCTTCACCCGGTTCGGGTTGCCCTCCGCCACCAGCACGATGCCCGCCTTGCCCACGGCACGGTGGACGACGTCCTGGTTGCGGTTCATCGCGACCGCGGGGGTCGTGGACCAGCCGCGGCCCACGCGGTCCAGCACCGCCGCCGCAGCGCCCGGCTGCCCCTCCATCTGCCCGAAGGCGGCCCGCTCGGCACGCCGTCCGAAGACGATCGCCATCGCGAGGAGGGCGAGCACGAAGCCCAGGATGCCCACGTAGATCGGGTGGTTGATCAAGAAACCGATCGCGAGGAGGACACCGAAGGTGACGATTCCCACACCCGCGACGACAAGACCGATCTTGGAGTCGGTCCGCCTGGTCATCTTGTAGGTCAGGGCGATCTGCTTGAGCCGCCCCGCGTTCTCGGCGCTGTCCGCGCCTTCAGTGTTTTTTGCCTTCCTCGCCATGCAATGAAGTTTACGTGGCCTAAGAACGGTGCTCGGCCACGGCCTCCAGTACGTACTCGGACTCGACCCGGTCCTTGGCCCGGCGGCGGTCCTCCAGGACCGCGGTCCAGGCGTTGCGGCGGGCGGTGCGCTGGCCGCTGCTCAGCAGCAGCGACTCGACGGCGCGGAGGGCATCGGTGACGGACGGAATGGCGGTGGCGCGTACCGGCGCGGCCTGCATCGTGGAGGTCCCCTCGGAACGGATGCGCGGACTGAGCGGCGCTCAGCGGGCGGACTGTGTTGCGCGGGCTGGATACGGAAGCGGCGTGGGCAGCGGCCGGAAAGCCACTGCGCCGCATGTATCCAGGGTTACAGCTTGGTGTTACCAGCGCATGACCGGTCGGTCAAACACCAATGAAACCTTGATATGGGCGCCGCGCACGTCGGCGCGGCCCATCCGCGCCTCCGACCTGCGAGGAGCGCATGGGCCGCGCCGAATCAGCTATTACCGTTCAGTAGCTTCTTGTGCTCGGTTTCACACGGACGTCTGCTGCGCGGGCGGTGCGGCAGTGAGGGCATCGCGCCGCTCCATCGCCTGCTGGAAGAGCCGGCCCGCGCGGTACGAGGAACGGACCAGCGGCCCGGACATCACACCGGAGTAGCCGATCGCGTCGGCCTCGTCCTTGAGCTCCACGAACTCGTGCGGCTTCACCCAGCGCTCGACCGGGTGGTGGCGCGGGGTCGGCCGCAGGTACTGCGTGATCGTGATGAGCTCGCAACCCGCGTCGTGCAGGTCCCGCAGCGCCTGGCTGACTTCCTCGCGGGTCTCGCCCATGCCGAGGATCAGGTTGGACTTGGTCACCAGACCGGCCTCGCGGGCCCGCGTGATGACCTCCAGGGAGCGCTCGTACCGGAAGCCGGGGCGGATCCGCTTGAAGATCCGCGGCACCGTCTCCACGTTGTGCCCCAGCACCTCGGGGCGCGAGGAGAAGACCTCGGCGAGCTGCGCGGGCTCGGCGTTGAAGTCGGGGATCAGCAGCTCGACCTTGGTGTGGCCGCCCTCCCGCTCCGCCGTCTGCGTGTGGATCTGGCGCACGGTCTCCGCGTACAGCCAGGCGCCGCCGTCCTCCAGGTCGTCGCGGGCTACGCCGGTGATGGTGGCGTAGTTCAGGTCCATCGTGACGACGGACTCCCCGACACGACGGGGCTCGTCCCGGTCCAGCTCCTGGGGCTTGCCGGTGTCGATCTGGCAGAAGTCACAGCGCCGGGTGCACTGGTCACCGCCGATGAGGAACGTGGCCTCGCGGTCCTCCCAGCACTCGAAGATGTTGGGGCAGCCCGCCTCCTGGCACACCGTGTGCAGACCCTCGCTCTTCACGAGCTTCTGCAGTCGGTTGTACTCGGGGCCCATCTTCGCCCGTGTTTTGATCCACTCGGGCTTCCGCTCGATGGGGGTCTGGCTGTTCCGGACCTCAAGGCGCAGCATTTTGCGCCCGTCGGGTGCGACAGCGGACACTCCGGCACTCCCCTTTGCTTTCACTGCATTGGATTCTTCGGCGAACACCAGGGTACGCCCGTAGTTCATACGGCTTTACGTCTGCCTAACCTGTGGCCGGCAGGGCCTATTCCCGAAGCGGCGCTCCGAGCGTCACGCCGTGGCCACGGCATCGGCCGGGCGCTCGATGATGCGCGGAGCGGGCTCGGCGTTCTCCAGGACGTCCTTCAGGTGCCTCTCGACGACCGGGAGCACGTCCGCGATCGTGAGGTCGCGGCCCAGCTCGTACGCCAGTGAGGTGACGCCCGCGTCCCGGATGCCGCACGGCACGATCCGGTCGAACGAGGTGTTGTCCGGGTTCACGTTGAGCGCGAAGCCGTGCATCGTCACGCCCTTGGCGACCCGGATGCCGATCGCGGCCAGCTTGCGGTCCTCGCGGCGCTGACCCGCGTTGGACGGGGCGTACTCGGGGCCGTTCAGCCGGGCGTCGAACTCCTCGTCCCGAAGCCTCGGGTCGAAATCGAGGGAGAGACCGCCGAGCGCCGGACGCTCATCGACCGGGTCGCCGAGCACCCAGACGCCGCTGCGGCCCTCGACCCGGCTGGTCTCCACCCCGAACTCGGCCGCCGTGCGGATCAGCGCGTCCTCCAGGCGCCGGACATGCGCGACGACGTCCACCGGGCGCGGCAGCTTCTGGATCGGGTAGCCGATCAGCTGGCCCGGCCCGTGCCAGGTGATCTTGCCGCCGCGGTCCACGTCGATGACCGGGGTGCCGTCCAGGGGGCGCTCGCTGTCGGTCGTGCGCCGGCCAGCCGTGTAGACGGACAGGTGCTCCAGCAGCAGGCAGGTGTCGGGGACGGTGTCCTCGAACCGCGCCGCGTGCACCTCGCGCTGCTTCTCCCAGGCTTCCCGGTAGTCGACGGCTTCCTCGCCGAATCCCAGACGGACGAACCGAAGCTCAGTCACGGCAGCAGCCTTTCTCCTTGCGGTGTCGTGGCTGGGGGGGTGTCCCCGGCGTCACGTCACCCTGCACTGAATCGCGCCTCCCGCAACTGTACGACCGGCCCCGGACAGCCGGTCCGGCAGGTCGTCCACGTCAGCTTCCCCGCACTCCTCACACGATCGGATGAATGTGAAGCGAAGGTGGCCGCGGTCGCCCCTGAGGCCGCTAAATTCGCGCCGTTCCATAAGGGCTGCCCGCCCGGCCCCGAAGGCAGGAGACCGTACAGCTGATGTCGGAACGACCTCCGCAGCGCACCCCCAACCGCCGACTCGCCTCGCTCATCACCGAAGCCGGATTCTCCAACGCCGGCCTCGCCCGCCGGGTGGACCAGCTCGGCCTCGAACACGGCCTCGACCTGCGGTACGACAAGACCTCCGTGACCCGCTGGCTGCGTGGACAGCAGCCACGGGGGACCACCCCGGCGCTGATCGCGGAGGTCTTCACCCGGCGGCTCGGGCGCAGACTCTCCGCCCAGGACCTGGGCCTCGACGCCTGCGCCCCCGTCTACGCCGGCCTGGAGTTCGCCGCCACCCCCGCCGAGGCGGTCGACATCGTCAGCGGACTGTGGCGGAAGGACTCCGGCAGCCATGCGGAGCTGCGGAAGATCGCCTTCACCCCGGCGGGACTGGTCGTCCCCAGCCGGGACTGGCTGATCGGCCGGGCGGACGAGTGGGTGGGGCGCGGCGTCGAGCCCGGAGCGGTCACGGCCGCGGCCGGCGCCGGTGCTCCCGGTGCCGGAGCGGGCGGCCGGACGAACGGCGTCCAGACGGCCGGCGGGCCACGTGGCGCGTCCGGACCGAACGGGGCGTACGGCACCGGAGTGAACGGGTACACCAGGGGCGCCGGACTCACCGGGTCCGGCCTCGGCGCGGTGCCCGAGCAGGGGGCCGCCGGGCCCGGGGGCCGGCCCGCCCCCCGGGGGCCGGTGCAGTCCCGGATCCCCGGTTCACCCGCGGCCACCGGCCTGCCGGGCCCCCTCGTACCGCCCAGGGCGCTGCCGGGCGCCCCGGGCGTCCCGCGGCAGCGGCAGACCGACCGGGGCTCCGGCCAGAAGGTCAGCGGCGGAGACGTGGCCGCCCTGCGGTCGGTCGCCGAGCTCTTCCGCACCCTCGACAACGCCTACGGCGGCGGCCACGCCCGGCAGGCCCTGGTCCGGTACCTGGAGCACGAGACGGAACCGATGCTGCGCGGAACGTACGGCGAGGCCACCGGCCGCCGGCTGTTCGCCGCCGCGGCCGATCTGACCCGCCTCGCGGGCTGGACCTCGTACGACATCGCGGCACACGGGCTCGCCCAGCGGTACTTCGTCCAGTCCTTACGCCTCGCCCAGGCCGCCGGGGACCGGGCCTACGGCAGCTACGTCCTGATCACGATGAGCCGGCAGGCGGTCTACCTCGGACACGGCAGGGAAGCGGTGCAGCTGGCGCGGGTGGCCCAGCAGGGCATCGGCTCGGCGGCGCCGAACGCGGTCCTGGCCCTGCTGCACGCGGTCGAGGCGCGCGGGCACGGGGTACTCGGGGAGGCCAAGGCCTGCGCGGCCTCGCTGGCCCGGGCGGAGCGCGCGCTGGAGGTCTCCCGCCCTGGCGACGACGTGCCGCACTGGGCGCGCTGCTTCGACGAGGCCCAGCTCGCCGACGAGTTCGGGCACTGCCACCGGGACCTCCAGCAGTACCGGGCCGCCGCGCAGCACGCGGAGCGCTCGCTGCAACTGCGTGCCCCCGCGTACGCCCGCAGCCGGCTGTTCTGCCGGGTGGTGCTGGCCTCCGCGCGGCTCGGGCTCGGTGAGCTCGACCAGGCCTGCCGGCTGGGTGCGGAGGCCGCTCAGCAGGCTGCCGAGATGCGATCGGTGCGCGCCACGGAGTACGTGCGGGACTTCGAGCGCCGGCTCGAACCGTTCCGGGACGCCGCAGCCGTACGCGGATACCGCGAGCGGGTTGCTGCACTGGGGTGAGGCCGGCCCCGATCCGCGGGGCCGGCGCCCGATCCCGGAACAGCCCCTAAGCCTGAATCCACCGCCTTGGATTGAAAAGGATCTTCTAACGGTTTCTGAGCTCGTGCCGGGTCGGTGCTCGGTTTGGGGCGGGTGGTATCTGCTGGTCTGCCCAGCTTTTCCACGGGTTCGGTTCCGGTCGGGCCTTGAGGGCGGGGTGGACAGGGGTGTCAGATCAGTCCCGGTGGGCCGTGCGTGATGGCGAACATGTGCGTCCAGGCTTGCTGCCAGGGCCAGTTGTGGGGCAGGTGCAGGATGATGCGCCGTGCGGAGCGAGCGATCCGGGCCGGGACGTGGACCAGGTGGGCACGGATCGTGGCGGTGGTCGCCTTCGCGTGGAAGGCCGAGGTGTGTGCTCCGACGGCCCGCAGCAGGTTGTAAGCCATCGCCCACAAGATGAGCCAGGCCGAGTTGGCGTGGAAGTGCCCGGAGGGCAGGTGGGCCAGAGCGCCGGCTTTGCTGTCCGCGATGACCTGTTCCACCACCGCGTGGTGCCGGTGTTCCCGTTCGGCCTGGAGTGTCCCGGCGGGGTTGTCGGTGAAGAAGGGGTGGTAGCGCCAGACGGGAAACAGCTCGCCCTGTTCTCCCACGACGGCGGGTTTGGCCAGGTCACGGACCCGGCGCACGATCAGCCGGGCCGTGACGCGCTCACTCTTCTTGCGGCTGGCGAACGCGGTGTATGCGGGTATCTCGGTGACCTCGGCGTCCGAGATGAGATCACCGATGTCCGGATCTTCCACTGCGTTCGGGTAACTGATCTTCTGCCAGGCATCGTTGGGGATGCTGAGGACGGCCCGTTTGATGGACGGGTTCATGCCAGTGGTGATGGAGAAACGGGCTCCGGCCCTGCGGCAGGCTGCGATCACACCGGCGTTGTAGAACTGGGAGTCCGCCCGCAGGATCCGCATGCCGGTGCAGCCCGCCTCGACGGCGGTGGCCAGGGCCTCGCTCACGAGTTTCGGGGCGCCGCGGGCGTCGGCTGCCTTGCCGCGGCGCATCCGGACCGCGGCGATCACCGGCCGGGAGTGCGGGGTGTAGATCGTGGCGAGCAACGGGTGCAGAGTGCGGATGCCCTTGAACCGGCCGTACTCCGCGCCCTGCTTGGCCCGCCCGTAGACCCGTTTATGAGTGGAGTCGACGTCGATGAACGCCATCACACCGGCGCCCGGAAGCAGCGGCGGGTGTGCGGCCAGCGCGCCGAGGAACCTGCGGTGCACGGCGTGGAGTTGGAGCGCATGACCGTGGGTGAACGCGCGCAGGAACGTGCCCAGCGTGGACGGGGCCCGGATCGCAGATCCACCAGGTCGGCGCCGCCGACTTCGGCGCCCGCGTCGACGAGCTCACCGTCGCCAACCAGCGCCTCGAAGACGCCTTCGCCCAGGAGCGGGCGCGCAACGAACTGCAGGGCCGGCTGATTGCGGCGGAAGACGATCTTGCCGCGATGCGGACCAGCCTGCGCCGCGTGATCCGATCGGAGAACCAGCAACCCGCGTCATGCGGCACGCACCGGTCGCCGCTCATCCCGCGTGGCGGTAGGGCCGCCCCTACGGGAACAGGCATGACCTGAGCAAGGTCCAGGTCGCTTCCGGGGTGATGGTGGCGGTGGTGGTGTCGCTGACGACCGTGAAGCTTGGAGCCAGGCTGGAGCCGTAGCTCACGCCGGTGGTGCCGGTGAAGCGGCTGCCGGTGAGGGTCACCGCGTCGCCGCCGCCGGTGGATCCCTGGTTCGGTGAGACCGCCATAAGGGACTCCTTGAATCCATCGGGTCGACGATGGGAGCACATAGGGCCGGCCTGTCGTCGACCACCACAACTGTTCGTTACGCGAAGTAGCCCACTGACAAGAGACTGCGTCAACGGCCAGGGTGCCATTTCACCCGAAAGGGGCAACGCGGTCCTGACCTGTGACGCCTTAGCCTGGATCCACCGGCTGTCCCGGGTCCTGTGGATAGAGAAATGAAGAGAGGTGCCCGCTGACCTGCGAAGATGGGAGTCACCACACCACCATCACGCACTATCAGCAAGGCACCTCGTAGATGAAAGTTTCCCACACCCCGGCGGCGGTCTCCGCTGCGTTCGATGACCGGAATCTGATCGCGTATGCGGGGCTTGTCCCGGTGATGCGGCTGGCCGAGCGGTGCGGTCTTTCGCACCTGGTGGCCGAGAAGGTGAAGCTGCCCGGGGCGGGCAACGGCGCGGGTGCGGCGGCGGACGCCAAGGTCACCAGCATCGTGGGCGGTATGGCCGCAGGCGCGGACAGCATCGACGACCTTCACCTGCTGCGGCACGGTGCGATGCCAGCCGTGTTCGACGGTATTACCACCGCCCCGCTCCGCCTCGACGTCCTCGACGTCCTCGACGTCCTCGACGCAAAGCTCACCGTCGAGGCCGGCCTCATCGAACTCGCCGACCAGACCGCGGCCGCCGTCCAGCACGCGCCGATCACCCCAGCCCCGCCGCGCCGCTCCTGGCCGACAGACCCGCGCGCCCGCCGCACGGCCCAGGCCGACGACACCCGCCGCAACCGGCTCGCCCTCCGCCAGTCCAAGGACCCCCGCCGCTGGCGGTACACCGGCCAACGCACCGCCCCGCTCGCCGCACTCTGGCTTCTCGGCCGCACCCGAGGAGTCCGCAGGCCGTGGCGCCCCTGCGCATCCGTGACAGGGCGCGCTCGACGCCGTTGGGCAACCAGGGTTGAGCGGTCAGGCCGCGTCCCATTCGTGGGCGCGGCCTCCTTGCCACTCCACCATCTGTGGGTCGTCGATCAGCATCTCGGCTTCCGGGAGACCCGCACGGCGGAGGAACTCAATCAGGTCCTGGTCGTCGTGGGCGAGGCCGAGGATGTGCCCGTACGCGGTCACCCGGCGGCCGCCGGATGCCGACGGCCGGTGCACGACTATCGGTGCAGCAGCCATGCTTCCTATCGTGCGACGGTTCGCAGGCCCCGGCACGCCGACGCCGCTATGGCTATTGATGGGCGGATCGGTGCCCGAAGAAATGCCACCTGCCCCGCCCACCACTGGCTGAGGAGACAGGGCGCTCGTCGCGGGGTCGGTCATTCCCTCGCGCGTATGCGGTCTCCGCGCGGGGGGTCTCGCGTTGGCCGGTCGCGTCTTCGCGATCCGCGGCTGGCTCGCGGCCGGGCTGTCTGAGGCCCCGGCGCGAGGTTCTGGAATGGTGGGACGGGCGGCGCACGGCGGCCACGATCAGGCTCAGCCCGAACATAGCCAGCGCCCCGACGACGATGCCGTAGAGGAACAGCGTGCCGGTGGAACCGGTCACGTGATATCCGAATACCGAGAAGCCGTCGGTGAGCTGGTGAGCGCTGCCCCGTTGGTGACAATGCCGGCCACGGCGACGACAACCGCGACGATCAGGATGATGAGCCCCAGGATGACGATCATGACGTACTCCGGGAATAGCGGCGTATATCCAGAATAAGTCCGTTCAGAAAGCACGAACCAGGCGCCAGGGCGGGACGCGTAGTCGTCGGGTCTGGCAGGCTCCAACCCTGCACGAGCAGTGCAGCCGGGGTCACCCTCGCGGACGGTAGGGCGGGCACCGCCGTGCAAACAGTCAGGCAGTCTTCCGGTCCTCGTCCGTGCCACTTCCCCGCGAAGGGCGCGCTCGTCGTGCGACCTGGTGGCGCCAGGGCGTCGAGGTGGAGACAGGGGAACTGCGGCTGCACAGGTGAGCACGCGTCCGGCCTGCGGTACGGCGTGCCCTTGCTTGACCTTGCTGGTCAATTTGTCAGTGAGGCAGGCAGGGAGGACGCTTAAGAAGGGGTCGGGGCTCGGGATCATGCGTGATCGGAGGAAACCGTGATCGTCATCGGAGTCGTTCTGCTGATTGTGGCGTTCTTGGCCAAGATCACCATTCTGTGGACGGTCGGGATCATTCTGATCGTGATCGGAGCGATCCTGTTCCTGCTGGGCCGCCTGGGCCACGCGGTCGGCGGACGACGGCACTACTGGTAGAAGCAGCGTGCCCGCCGCTGCGACAACCGCCGGCGCGTACCGCCCCCTTTTTGAGGCGAAGGGCAGGCGCGTAAGCCTCGAGCGAGGCTGCGGCCAGATGCGACTTGCCTGGTACGCCCAGTTCGGGCCTGTGCGCAGGGGCGGCCGCCATGCACGGGGCACTCGGCTAACGAGCGGAGGACCCAATGTCCCCTATTGTCGTGATCATCATTGCCGTCGTGCTGGTGCTTCTCTTGTGCACGGCGGCAGCTTGGATGGTTACCACGCGCCGCCGGAAGCTGCGGGAGCAATTCGGCCCGGAGTACGAGCGGGCAGTGGAAGCCAAGCACGGCCGCCGGGCGGGCGAGCGTGAGCTGCGCGAGCGCGAGGAACGCCACGACGCGCTGGACATCAAGCCACTGCCCGCACCTGTCCGCGACCGCTACACCCAGGACTGGACCCGGGTGCAGGAGACGTTCGTCGACCGGCCCGACGACGCGGTCCACCAGGCGGACCGGCTGGTGACCACACTCATGAGCGAGCGCGGGTACCCGACCAAGGGGTACGAGCAGCAGCTGAAGGACCTGTCGGTCGAACACGGGCGCACGTTGGAGCACTATCGCGCGGCCCATGAGGTCAACGACCGCAGCAGCCGCCATCAGGCGACCACGGAGGAGCTGCGGGGCGCGATGGTGCACTACCGCGCGCTGTTCGGAGAACTGCTCCATAACGGCGACCGGCCACGCGAGGGCCAGGCGTGAGCCCGCGGCTGGCGACTTGAGGATGACGAGCTGGCCCAGTCGATGGCCCAGTCGATGCCCGGGCGCAACACGTGAGGGACGGAAGTGAAGAGATGCGCAACCAAGACACACCCCAGCGGGACGAGGACGTTCTGTCCACGGGGGACCTGACCGGTGCCCGGCAGGACCCCGGAGATGAGGCGCCGGGCTTGGCTGACGCCCCACCGGAGTACCCCGGGGAGGCCACGACCACCGACCGGGAGGGCCGGGAGGAAAGCGGCGGCGGGCGGGCATCCGCCGGTGAACGCCGGGAAGCGGAACTGGCCGAGGAGAACGAACCCCTGCTCGGGAATGAGCAGGAGGAATTCCGCGCCAGGTGGCAGAAGATCCAGGGCGAATTCGTCGACGACCCCAAGAACGCCGTCAACGCGGCCGACCAGCTGGTCGCCGAGACGATGCAGGCACTGGCCACGACTTTCTCCGAGCACAAGCGAGGTCTCGAAGGCCAGTGGCATCGCGGTGAGGAGGTGGCGACCGAGGATCTGCGCGTTGCGCTCCAGCGTTACCGCTCGTTCTTCAACCGCCTGCTCAGCACCTGACCAGCCCGGCCGCCGCCACGCCCGCAGACCGCTGACTGGCCACCCTCCCGATGCACTGGCAGATCACTCACAAAGGACGGCAGACCATGAGTATCGCCAAGAAGATCGCGCACAAAGCCGAAGCGGTCAAAGGCGGCACCAAAAAGGCTGCCGGCCGCGGAACAGGTAGCCGACGTCTGCAGGCGGAAGGACGCGGCGACCAGATCAAGGGCAACATCAAACAAGCTGCGGCGAAGATCAAGGACGCCTTCAAACACTGACCACTGCGCCCCTCGACCGGACTCGCAGGGCTCCTACGCGGGGGAGTGGCGCTCCAGGGCATGCTGGCGGGTGACTTTGGTCAGTTCGTGCCAGAAGGGGGCGGCAGTGAGGTAGAGGCCGAGGACGGAGATGATACCGAGCGAGATGTCGACGCTGATCCGGCCCTGTTTGGCCCAGTAGACGTCCTTCAGGTCCAAGAGCAGGGCGAATTCGTCGGCGATGAGCGCCGTTCCGGCGCCATAGGCCGCCCCGACGCCGGGATGTCCGACGTATTGCGCGTCACCCCGTACAGCGACCAGCCCGACGCCGGCCAGTGTGGCGATACCGAAGTTGTAATGGTGCATGTGGGTCCCGCCCGACGTGGAGACGTTGCCCCAGGGCAGTCGGCCGCTGCGGATGCCGTGAGTGATCAGGCGGGCGCCCCCGAAGGTGGCCCCGAAGGAGAGCCAGGTCGCAAGGAGGGAGCGCTGGGTTGGGTTGGTGTGCTCGTCCAGGGTTTCCCGCCACCGTCGCAGCAGCCCTGGGCGCCGCTCATGGCGCTCGTCGTCTTCGCGCTGTTCCGCGTTCTCGCGCATCGGACCAACCTCCTCGTCACGTTTCGCGGTGCCTTTCGTCCCTGACCTCATACCACCTCAAAGGGCAATACACCTAGGCCAGACGGGCACGTCGAGAACTCCTCCGCCTCTTCGGCAGCGTGAGCGTTAACGTTTCTGATTCCACATGATCGGCAACGTCTACGTGGCCGCCCCCGACTGCCGGGTACGGCTCGGCTTGCTGCCCGAGGGCGAGGACGACGGTCTGTGGCGCATCAACGCCTGAGTTCGTCACAGCCTTCACGATCGCGCTCGCCAAAGGATACGAGCAGGGACCCTCTGCATACCTCGCTCCGCCGGATCCGCAGGACGGCACGCGACCCGTTTCTCGCCGTGGTGTCGCGAATTCGTCGACGGCCCCAAGAACGCCGTCAACGCGGCCGACCAACTGGTCGCCGAGACGATGCAGGCACTGACCAGGACCTTCTCCGAGCACAAGCAAGGCCTCGAAGGCCAGTGGCATCGCGGTGAGGAGGTGGCGACCGAGGATCTGCGCCTTGCGCTCCAGCGCTACCGCTCGTTCTTCGACCGCATGCTCAGCAGAGCCTGGGGGCCGCCCTCGACCCAAACCCAGCGCCATCGCTGAACAGACCGGACACTGACCCGTAGATCCTTGGCGATCACCGCGTTCGTCTCACCCCGCCCGAACCGTTCGGCCGCCTCCAGCCGTAACCGCCCCCGGAACTCCTGCCGTTCAGCGGTCAGCTCGCCCCCTTGTGGATATCGTGTGTCACGGTGATACCGCACGGATCGAGAACCGTCAGCCCCTAGACACCACGAGTTCAACCTCAGTAGGCGGCGGTTTCTGCGATGAGGACGGCGACGGTTACCCGGCCCGAGGTGTCACTGGTGGCTGCGTCGGCTACCGCCGCCCGGACGGCGCGGGCTACTTCCAGTGGGTGGTACCCGGGGGCGACTGCGAGCTGGACCTCGATGTGCCGGCCTGGTGGATGGTCATGTCGCTCCACTTTGACCGGGCGGCTTCCCAGCACGGCGGTGAGGCGGGTCACGCCCGGAACAGCCGCCGCGACGTCGGCCAGCTCCCCGATGGGGCCCCGCATGCCTGTTCCGGTCGTTGGGAGCGAGGTTCGCGCGGCTGCAGCCTCCGGCGGGGGCCCCGTGGCGTTCCCTGCGGTCCGCGACCTGACTTTCAGTGCGCTGCGGTGCGCCGCGAGGTCATCGAACGGCTCAGGACGTGGGCCGGTATGGACGTGTCCGAACTCACGGTGTCGGTCGAGAGGCTGCGCTCAGTGCACTCGCGGCATACGAACCGGGAGAGAGTGAGATGAGCGCGAACACCTGGCGGCAGCCGACCGGCGGCGATGGCGACATTCCCCCCGGTACGGGACAGGCAACTACGTCCGCGGGCAATCCCCCAGGCAAGGGCACGACGGCAGCAGTCCATAGAGCGGGCCGGCCGGCGCGCCGCTTCTGGTCCGCACGGCGGATCCCGGCAGCCATTGTGGCGCTGCTGTCCGTCGCAGCCATTGGGCTGCTCCTGTACGACGTGGTCTCGGTGCGGGCAGACCAGCCCGGGATGAGCTGGCGACGGCGGCTCGCCGAGGAACTGGCCACACGACCACTGCATGACATCTGGATGACCGTCGGGGCCGCAGTGGCGATGGCGCTTGGCCTGTGGTTTTTCCTGCTGGCGGTGACGCCGGGACTGCGCAGACTGCTACCCATGCGGCAGCCTGAGGTTCCCCCGAGATGCGGGGAAAGGTGACAGCAGGTCAGATGGGTCTCATGAGAGGAACCCAGACGATGCCTGCCCCGAGGAAATACCCGCTGGAATTGCGTGAGCGTGCGGTGCGGATGTACCGCGCGGCCGAGCCGAAGCCCGTGATCCGCCGTATGGCCGATGAGCTCGGCGTGCATCACGAGGCCCTGCGCAACTGGATCCGGCAGGCCGAGGCCGACGCCGGCGAGCGGGACGAGTCCGGCATGCGCGATCAGGTTCGGGGCATCGAACACAGCGGACACCGCAACTGACGGCGTGGAAGAATGCATCCCGGAGATGCACCTCCGAACTGGTTGAGTAGAAGCCTAGAGAACTCCTATTTTCCCAGGTCAGAGTGCATCTCCACTTTCATGTCCAGGCACTGGACGAACCATCACTCGGTGGATTGAGGCTAAGCGGCCCGGGGGAGTGTTGCGGCGCTTCCGTACCCGGGCCGTACGCCCAGGTCGGTGAGGATCGCCCCGGCGGCCCGGCGGGCCGAGAACAGGGCCCCCTGGACCGTGCTCGTGTCGCGGTGGTCGCCGCACACGTACAGGCCCGCGAGCAGCCGGACCGGGCGGTGCGGGTCGTGCGGGGCTTCCATCGCGGGCACCGCCTCCGGGTCGTGGTGGACGGCCAGCAGCTCCCAGTCGTCGGTGGGTGTGCCGTGGAGCGCGGCGAGATGGGCGCGGACCGCGCGGTCCAGATCGGCCGGTGGAGTGCCGAGCACCGTCGAGCTGATCAGGGTCCGGCCGTGCGGGGCGCGCGCGGGATCGACCTCGCTCATCACCGCGGTGTGCGCGACCGGGCCGGCGCGGTCGGCGTCCAGCACCAGTGATGCGCCGGTCGGCGGGGGAGCGGGCGCGGTGTGGTGAAGCACCGTCACCGGGCGGAAGGACGGCACCCGCAGACCGGGCAGCAGTTCGGCGGCGGCGCCCGCGCCGGTGGCCAGCAGCAGTGAGCGGCAGCCGAGTTCGCCGTGCTCCTTGGTGCGTACCGAGGTGATGTCGGCGGACACGACATGCACACCCGTCCGTACGGTGCCTGGCGGCAGCGCCGCCGCCAGCAGTTCGGGCAGCGTCCCCGAACCTCCCGACGGTACGCAGAGCCTGCCGCTCGCATAGCTGCGCAGGGCGAGATCGGCGCACCGGCTGGACGTGGTGAGTTCGGGGTCGCTGAGCAGCGCGGTGAGCAGCGGGCGCACGAAGCCGTTGAGCGTACGGGAGGGCAGGCCGCGGCCGGACAGGGCTTCGAGCGCGGTCCGTTCGGGCCGGGCCAGGACGCGGGCCCGGGGGGTGGCGGCGAGGCGGTACAGCGCCGCGCCGAGCCGGGCCTGGTCGATCGCGCTGCCCATGACCCCGGTGATGGACCCGCCGAGGGGCCCTCCCAGCGGTGCCCTGGGGGCGCTCGCGAGGGCGCGCGCCGCCTTGAGCGCACCCCGGGGGTTGCGCGCGCCCCGTGTGCTCCGTATCTCGCCGGTCCGGTGGCGGCGGCCCTCGCTGTGGACGAGCACGCCGGGGGCGAAGTTCCGCAGGACGAGCCCGCGGAGCCCCGGTGTCGCGTACAGCTCCGGATACGAGGTGTTGAGGAGCGGGCCGATGCGGTCGAGCCGGAATCCATCGACCTCCTCGGTCATCATCCGGCCGCCGACCCGGGGGCCGGCTTCCAGGACGCTGACGCTCACTCCCGCACTGGTCAGTTGGTGGGCCGCTGACAGTCCGGCGATCCCGGCCCCGATGATGACGACGTCCGCGTGGTGTGCCGTGCTGAGCACGTGCCCTCCCCGAGTCGGCGCAAATGGTGGGAGGGTTTTGCCCTCAACGGGCCACCGGAATGCGCGAGTTCGTCATGAGGGTAGGAGTGCGGCCGGATATCGGCGCAGTCGCGCGTACCGGGGCACCGGTGCATGGGGTCGCACATCCGTCCGCATTCACGGACGGGTGGGGTTCCTGGCGTCGCCGGGGCTCGTGGGGTCCGGGATCTCCGGTTTCCCGCGGCCGGCCCGGTGCGGTGCCCCGGAGCGGGCTCCGGATCAGCGCAGCGCCGCGTGGATGGCGGCGTCGATCCCGGGGAAGGCGAACGAGAATCCCGCGTCCAGCAGCCGCCCCGGCAGCACCCGCTGACTGCCCAGCACATCCTCCGCGAAGTCGCCCAGGGCGATCCGCAGCGCCGGAGCGGGCGCGGTGAAGAGGGTCGGCCGGTGCAGCACCCGGCCCATCGCCGCCGTCACCTCGCCGTTGGTGACGGGGTCGGGGCCGGTCAGGTTCACCGCCCCGGACAGCTCCGGGGTGTCGAGGATGTGCCGCATGGCCGCGATGTGGTCGTGCAGCGCGATGAAGCTCCAGTACTGCTGCCCGTTGCCCAGCCGTCCGCCGAGCCCCGCCCGGAAGAGCGGGAAGAGCCGGCCCCAGGCCCCGCCCTCCCGGGCGACGACCAGCCCGGTGCGGGCGTGCACGGTCCGCACCCCGGCCTCCTCCGCGGCGGCGGTGGCCGCTTCCCACTCCACGCACACCGACGGCAGGAACCCGTCGCCGGGCGGCGCGCTCTCGTCGACCGCCCGGTCCCCGGTGTCGCCGTAGTAGCCGATCGCGGACCCGGACAGCAGCACCTTCGGCGGTGTGTCGAGCGAGGCGACGGCGTCCGCGATCGCGGCGGTGCCCAGCACCCGGCTGTCCCGGATCTCCCGCTTGTACGCCTCGGTCCAGCGGTGGTCGCCGACCCCGGCCCCGGCGAGATGGACGACGGCGTCGCAGCCCACCAGCCCGGCCACGTCGACGTAACCCCGCTTCGGGTCCCACTCCACCTCGTCCCCGGACCGGGCCGGGTGCCGGACCAGCCGGACCACCTCGTGCCCGTCGGTCCGCAGCGAGCGCACCAGCGCCGCTCCGATGAGTCCGGTCGATCCGGTGACGGCAATACGGGAGTGCGGCATGGGACCCATCCTGCCGTACGAACGCGGCGGGGGAGGCGTGGCACAGTTGCGCGCATGTCCGAGATCCAAGCGCATCCGGCCCACACCGTCCGTCCCTCGGTCCTCTCCGACGAAGCCGCTCTCGGTGAACTCGACCGCGCCACCTGGTCGACGCTGCACGCCGTGTCGCCGATGCCGCAGCCGCCGTACGCGCCGTTCTTCGACGACAACCACCGGCCGCAGGACTTCCTGGTGGCCGAGGCGCGGGACGGGGCGGGCGTAGTACGGCCGGCCGGGTACCTCAGGCTGGTCCCGCCGACCCCGCTGGCCTGCAATGCGCACGTACGCCAGATACAGGGCCTGGCCGTGGCCGACTGGGCCCGCGGCCGGGGGATCGCCAGGGGGCTGCTGCGGGCGGCGATGGCGGTGGCGCGGAGCCAGGGCGCGAACCGGATGACGCTGCGGGTGCTCGGGCACAACACGCCCGCGCGTGCGCTGTACACGTCGGAGGGGTTCGTCGTCGAGGGAGTGCTGCCCGGTGAGTTCTTCCTGGGCGGGCGGTATGCCGACGATGTACTGATGGGGCGCTCGCTCGCTCCTTGAGCGGCTCGCCGCCCAGGTCCTCCGCTCAGGCCCTGAACAGCCGCATCCCGCCGGTGAGTTCGTGCAGACAGCGCACCGCGAGGTCGGCGGGCGAGCCGGCCCCGGTCGTCGGGGCGTCCGTGCCCGCCCATGTCTCCAGCGCGACCCGCACCGCGTCCGTGGCGGCCGCGGCGGCGAGCCGGATCTCCAGCGGGTCCGCCCCGTCGCCCGCCAGCCGGGTCAGCACCGGCAGCAGCCGCTCCTCCGAATCCTGGTTGACCCGGTACCAGACGGCCCGCAGCGCCGGATCGCCCTGCGCCGCCCGCAGCAGCCCGCGGGTCTGGCCGAGCTGCTCCGTGGCGTGCTCGTCGCCCGGACTCAGCGCGTCCTTGACCGCCCGTTCCAGCACCCCGGCGAGCGGGGCGCCCGGCTCGGCCGCTTCGAGCAGCGCCTGCCAGTGCTCGGCGCCGCCGGTGAGCAGCGGCCCCACCGCGTCCTGCTTCGAGCGGAAATGGCGGTAGAAGGTACGCAGGGCGACGCCCGCCCGGTGGGCGATGTCCTCCGCCGTGGTGCCGTCCGGCCCGCGCTCGGCGAAGAGCGCGGCGGCCGCGCGCGCGATGTCCAGCTGGGTCGCGGCCTTGCGGCGTTCCGTGAGTGACGGCCGAGGGGTGCTCATTCCCCGCAGATTACCCCGGCCGGGCCCGATCCGCATCGATCGAGTGCACGCAATGACGGCATGGCAAAACGTGCCACCAAGGCGTACGGTGGACACATACTGCTGGGTGAGGGATTCGCCGGCCCGGACACCGTGGCGAGCGTCGTCGAGATGCTCGGCTCCGAGGACGGGGCGTTCAACACCGGACGGAGATCCGCATCGACGGCGGCACCCACTACTGACCGGGCAACGGACGGGAGCGGTACGGGTCAGACGCTGCCGAACCGCTCCTGGAGCAACGGGAAGCGCTCGGCCAGCGCCGTGTCGTCCTCGAAGCTGAACGGGGTGCCCTCCGGCTCGACGGGCTGGGGCGGCAGCCCGAGATCCGGCGCGACGACGCCGGTGAGCTGCTCGTACGCCTCGTCGGCGGCGTAGCCCAGCTCCTCCGCGTCCCCGTCGAGCTCCTCGTCGAAGTCGTCGAGGAGCTCGGCGAGGCTGTCCGGATCGTGCACGGCGCCCTCGAAGACCTCCCGGCCCTGGCCGATCAGCCAGCAGCGGAAGTAGTCGAAGGCGTCGTCGCTCGCCCCGCCGAGCAGCACGGCGGCGGCACCCCACAGATCCCAGCGGTACGCGCGGTTGTAGCGGGCCTCGAAGTGCCGGGCGAAGTCCAGCACGGAATCGGGATCGCGCTGCACCAGTCGTTCGACGAGCAGGTCGGCGTGGTCCTCGGGGTCACCGTCGGCGGCCTCGCGGGTGCTGTCGATGAGCTCCCAGAATTCCGTCTCGTCCATCACGGGTCCAGCATCGGCCTTGGCAGCGGGCGACGCACGCGGAGACACCGGAACGACGCCTTACAGGGGCCGCCGGTAGAGCGCGTGCAGCCGTTCGGCGGCGGCGGCGAAGCGGGTCCGCAGCGCGGCCGGCTCCAGGACCTCCAACTCCGGGCCCAGCGAGAGCAGCTGGCCGTACGCGACGTCCAGGGACTCCACCGGCAGGGTGACCGTGACCCATCCGTCTGCCCCGGGCGGGCCGGCCGCGGCCAGGGCGTCCCGGGCGGCGACGCGGTCCACGGTGTGCGGCAGCCGGCCGGCCGCCGCCTCCGAGAGACGCAGCGTCACCTCGGCACGCAGGATCGACCGGGCGAACTGCGCCGCGCGCTCGTTCCAGAAGCCCGGCAGGTCGAAGTCCCCGTCCCGGACGAACCGGGTGTCCGACACGGTGACGGACCTGAACCGGTCGATCCGGTACACCCGGAAGTCGTCCGCCGCGCGGGCACAGAGGTACCAGACCCCGGCCTTGAGCACGAGCCCGTACGGAGCCAGCTCCCGCTCCACCTCGGTGTCCTGACCGGGCCGCCGGTAGCGGGCCAGGACCGTCCGGTCGTCCCAGACCGCCTCGGCGACGGCGGGCAGCAGCTCGGGGGTGGCCGGTTCCCGGTACCAGCCGGGTGCGTCCAGGTGGAAGCGCCGGGCGACACCGGTGGAGGCGTTCCGCAAGGACGGGAGGAGGGCGGCCGACACCTTCAGCCGGGCGGCGGACGCGGCGTCCTCCAGGCCCATCTCGCGCAGCGCGGAGGGCAGGCCGGAGAGGAAGAGCGCCTCGGCCTCGTCACGGGCGAGACCGGTGAGCCGGGTGCGGTACCCGCCGACGAGCCGGTACCCGCCCGCCCGCCCCCGCTCCGCGTAGACCGGGACCCCGGCCTCGGAGAGCGCCTGGGCGTCCCGGGTGACCGTTCGCTCCGACACCTCCAGCTCCTGGGCGAGCTCGGAGGCGGTCATGGTGGGGCGGGACTGCAGGAGCAGCACCATTCTGATGAGCCGGGCAGCACGCATGCGGCCATTGTGGCCGCGGTACGCGGCCGACGGGAAAACCGAGCCCGTCCGGCGATCGAGGACAGAACCCGCGCCGGCGCGGGACAGACGCAGGCGGAGGACCGGGAGCCGGGCAGACGCAGGCGGAGGACGGGGAGCGGGGCGGACGCAAACGGAGGACGGGGAGCGGGTCCGGCCCGCTCCCCGTCCTGCGGGCCGTCAGAGCCCGTACCGCTCGCGCGCCTCCTTGACCACGGACGCCGGCACCTCGCCGCGGCGGGCCAGCTGGGCCAGGGCCGCGACCGTGACCGACTGCGGGTCGACGCCGAAGTGGCGGCGGGCCGCCTCGCGGGTGTCGGAGAGGCCGAAGCCGTCCGTACCGAGCGAGGACCAGTCCTGCTCCACCCACTGGCTGATCTGGTCCGGCACCGCGCGCATCCAGTCGCTGACCGCGAGGACCGGACCCGGTGCGCCTTCCAGCGCCTGGGTCACGTACGGCACCCGCTGCTCACCGCGGAGCAGCGCCTCGTCGCACTCCAGCGCCTCCCGGCGCAGCTCGCCCCACGAGGTCGCGGACCAGACGTCGGCCGTGACACCCCAGTCCGCGGCCAGCAGTTCCTGGGCCTCCAGGGCCCAGTGGATCGCCGTACCGGAGGCCATCAGCTGAAGGCGCGGCGCGTCCGCCTTCGCGGGCGTGCCCTCCTTGAACCGGTAGAGGCCCTTGATGATGCCCTCCTCGATGCCTTCCGGCATCGCGGGCTGCGGCTTCGGCTCGTTGTAGACCGTCAGGTAGTAGAAGACGTTCTCGGCCTCGGGGCCGTACATCCGGCGCAGACCGTCCTGGACGATCACCGCGATCTCGTACGCGAACGCCGGGTCGTAGTTGAGCGACGCCGGGTTCGTGGACGCGAGCAGGTGGGAGTGGCCGTCCGCGTGCTGGAGGCCCTCGCCCGTCAGGGTCGTACGGCCCGCCGTGGCACCGACCACGAAGC
The DNA here is from genome assembly GCF_007829885.1 of Streptomyces brevispora. Taxonomy (NCBI): domain Bacteria; kingdom Bacillati; phylum Actinomycetota; class Actinomycetes; order Kitasatosporales; family Streptomycetaceae; genus Streptomyces; species Streptomyces brevispora. The sequence continues at coordinate 1,101,935 of NZ_VIWW01000001.1, read as the reverse complement.
CGCGGCCGAGCTGGTCGCCCAGCTGCCAGAACTGGTCGCCCGTACGCTGCCAGCCGAACATCGAGTAGAAGATGTAGAACGGGATCATCGGCTCGCCGTGCGTCGCGTACGACGTGGACGCGGCGATGAAGTCGGCCATCGCGCCGGCCTCGGTGATGCCCTCGTTGAGGACCTGGCCGTCCTTGGCTTCCTTGTAGTACATCAGCTGGTCACGGTCGACCGGGTCGTACGTCTGGCCCAGCGGCGAGTAGATGCCGGCCGACGGGAACAGCGCCTCCATACCGAAGGTGCGGGCCTCGTCGGGGACGATCGGAACCCAGCGCTTGCCGGTCTCCTTGTCCCGCATCAGGTCCTTGGCCAGGCGCACGAACGCCATGGTGGTGGCCAGTTCCTGCTTGCCGGAGCCCTTCTTCAGCGCGGTGAACGCACGCTCCTCGGGCTGCGGCAGGGCCACCGCGTGCACCCGGCGGGCCGGGGCGGGGCCGCCGAGGGCGGCACGGCGCTCCTGGAGGTAGCGGACCTCGGGGGAGTCGGCGCCCGGGTGACCGTAGGGCACCAGGCCCTCGTCCAGCTTCGAGTCCGGGATCGGCAGCTCCAGCAGGTCGCGCATGGCGCGGAACTGCTTGCCGTCGAGCTTCTTCATCTGGTGGTTGGCGTTGCGCGACTCGAAGCCCGGGCCGAGCGTGTAGCCCTTCACCGTCTGCGCGAGGATCACGGTCGGCGCACCCTTGTGCTCGACCGCCGCCTTGTACGCCGCGTACACCTTGCGGGCCTCGTGGCCACCGCGCGAGGTGTGGAAGCACTCGGCGATCTTCGCGTCGGTGAGCAGCTTCGCCAGCTCGGCGAGCGCGGGCTCGGCGCCGAAGAAGTGCTGCCGGATGTACGCGACGTCGCGGGTGGCGTACGTCTGGAACTGCGCGTCCGGGACCTCCCGGAGCCTGCGGACCAGCGCACCCGAGGTGTCGAGCTGGAACAGCTCGTCCCACGCGCTGCCCCAGAGCGTCTTGATGACGTTCCAGCCGGCGCCGCGGAACGCGCCCTCCAGCTCCTGGACCACGCGGAAGTTCGCGCGGACCGGGCCGTCGAGGCGCTGCAGGTTGCAGTTGATGACGAAGGTCAGGTTGTCGAGCTGCTCGCGGGCCGCGAGGGCCAGGGCCGCGGTCGACTCGGGCTCGTCCATCTCGCCGTCGCCCAGGAAGGCCCAGACGTGTGAGTTCGACGTGTCCTTGATGTTGCGGTTGGCCAGGTAGCGGTTGAAGCGCGCCTGGTAGATCGCCGAGAGCGGGCCGAGGCCCATCGACACGGTGGGGAACTCCCACAGCCAGGGCAGCCGCCGCGGGTGCGGGTAGGACGGCAGGCCTTCGCCGCCCGCCTCCTGGCGGAAGTTGTCGAGATGCTGCTCGCTGAGCCGGCCGTCCAGGAAGGCGCGGGCGTATATACCGGGGGAGGCGTGGCCCTGGATGTAGAGCTGGTCGCCGGAGCCGTCCCCCTCCTTGCCGCGGAAGAAGTGGTTGAAGCCGGTCTCGTACAGCCAGGCCGCCGAGGCGAAGGTGGCGATGTGGCCGCCGACGCCGAGCCGGGAGCCACGGGTGACCATGGCAGCCGCGTTCCAGCGGTTCCAGGCGGTGATCCGGGACTCCATCGCCAGGTCGCCGTCGAACGCGGGCTCGGCGGCGGTCGGGATGGAGTTGACGTAATCGGTCTCCAACAGTTTGGGCAGCGCGAGACCGGCGCCCTCGGCATGCTGGAGCGAGCGGCGCATCAGATACGCGGCGCGGTGCGGGCCAGCGGCCTTGGTGACGGCATCCAGGGAGGCCGCCCATTCGGCGGTCTCCTCGGGGTCGCGGTCCGGGAGCTGGTCGAGCTCGCTCGGAAGCTTTCCTACGGGGTCGGTCATGTTCGCCGCCTTCCGGTGAGGAGGGGGGTGGAGAAGTCCCTGACTGGCAGGACAGGGCGATGGGGCCGGTGGGCCCGCTGGTGAACTGTAAGTCGCCGATCGATGATCGATCAAAGTGTGAAGGGCAAAACTTCTCGATATCAAGAAATTGGCATGCGGTGCCGCGAAACAGGGCACGGAGTGACGGGATATATCAGATAAAAGGGGCGCTCATCTGCACAAATGAGCGCCCTTCGCGACAGATGTGCACTCACCCGGTTCGGTCCTCGGGTACCCCGGTACGGGTCCCGGCTGCCCCGGTACGAGCCTCGGGCGGCCCCCGCCATGAACCTCAGGCGCGCGGCGCGCAGCCCAGTACATGCGCCTTGACCAGCGCGCCGATGTCCGCGTCCTTGCGCAGGAACGCCTCGATGAGCGCCTCGTGCTCCTCCGCGTACGACTTCTGCACCGTGCCGAGCCAGCGGATCGAGAGCGCGGTGAACACCTCGATGCCCAGCCCCTCCCAGGTGTGCAGCAGCACGGCGTTGCCGGCCGCCCGGACCAGCTCGCGGTGGAAACCGACCGTGTGGCGCACCTGGGCCTCGCCGTCGGCCCGCCGGTCCGCCTCGTACAGCGCCGCCACGTGCGGCGCGAGAAGCGAGCAGTCCTCGCCGAGGCCGGGGGCCGCCAGCTCCGCGGCGATCTGCTCCAGGCCGGCCCGGACCGGATAACTCTCCTCCAGATCGGCCGCGGTGAGATTGCGGACCCGGACGCCCTTGTTGGGCGCCGACTCGATCAGTCGGAGCGTCTCCAGCTCCCGCAGCGCCTCGCGCACGGGCGTCTGGCTGACCTCCAGCTCGGTGGCGATGCGCCGCTCCACGATCCGCTCGCCCGGCTTCCAGCGCCCGCTGACGATCCCGTCCACGATGTGCTCGCGGATCTGCTCGCGCAGCGAGTGGACGACGGGCGGGGTCATGTGAGGCTCCTTCGGGGCAAACCGGTGCTGCCTGCACCCATCCCCGCTGCAGGCGGCGATCGGTGGTGTCTAGACAATACGGCGGCGCCCCCGTCCGGGAGTGTTCCGGACGGGGGCGCCGCAGGTGAGGCTTGTTACAACCGTGGTGCTCAGAGGCCGAGCTCGACCTCGAACTCACCGGCCTCCAGGATCGCCTTGACCGTGGTCAGGTAACGGGCGGCGTCCGCGCCGTCCACCAGACGGTGGTCGTAGGAGAGCGAGAGGTACGTCATGTCGCGGACGCCGATGACGGTGCCCTCGGCGGTCTCGATGACGGCCGGACGCTTGACGGTGGCGCCGATGCCCAGGATGGCTGCCTGGTTCGGCGGCACGATGACGGTGTCGAACAGCGCACCGCGCGAACCGGTGTTGCTGATGGTGAAGGTGGCACCGGACATGTCGTCCGGCGTCAGGCCGCCACCGCGGGCCTTGCCCGCCAGCTCGGCGGTCTTCTTCGAGATACCGGCGATGTTGAGGTCGCCCGCACCCTTGATGACCGGGGTCATCAGACCCTTCTCGGCGTCCACGGCGATGCCGATGTTCTCCGAGTCGAAGTACGTGATCGTGCCTTCGTCCTCGTTGATCCGGGCGTTGATGACCGGGTGGGCCTTCAGCGCCTGGGCGGCGGCCTTGACGTAGAACGGCATCGGGGACAGCTTGACGCCCTCACGGGCGGCGAAGGCGTCCTTCGCCTTGTTGCGCAGCCTCATCAGCTTGGTGACGTCGACCTCTACGACCGAGGTCAGCTGGGCCTGCGAGTGCAGCGCCTTCATCATGTTCTCGCCGATGACCTTGCGCATGCGGGTCATCTTGACCGTCTGACCGCGCAGCGGGGACACCTCCAGCTTCGGCGCCTTCGAGGAGACGGCCGGAGCGGCGGCGGGCGCCGGAGCGGCAGCGGCGGCCTTGGCGGCCTCCGCGGCGGCGACGACGTCCTGCTTGCGGATACGGCCACCGACGCCGGTGCCCTTGACCGCGTTCAGGTCGACGCCGTTCTCGGCGGCGAGCTTGCGGACCAGCGGCGTGACGTACGCGCCGTCGTCACCGGAGGTCGCGGCCGGAGCGGCCGGGACCACCGGGGTGACCGGAGCCGGGGCGGCGGCGACGGGAGCCGGAGCGACGGGCGCCGGAGCGACCGGCGCCGCGACCGGTGCGGCGGGAGCCACCGGAGCGGCGGGAGCCACCGGAGCCGGCGCGGGTGCGGCCGGAGCGGGGGCGGCGGGCGCCGGAGCAGCAGCCGGGGCCGGGGCAGCGGCAGCCGGAGCAGCGACCGGAGCCGGGGCGGCGGCCGGTGCGGCACCGGGCGCACCGATGACGGCGAGCTTGGCGCCGACCTCGGCGGTCTCGTCCTCGGCGACGACGATCTCCAGCAGCACACCGGAAACCGGGGCCGGGATCTCGGTGTCGACCTTGTCCGTGGAGACCTCCAGGAGGGGCTCGTCCTCCGTGACCTCCTCGCCGACCTCCTTCAGCCAGCGGGTGACGGTGCCCTCGGTGACGCTCTCGCCGAGCGCCGGGAGGGTGACGTCGGTCCCGGCGGCGCCACCGGCCGGGGCGGCGGCCGGAGCCTCGGCCACAGGGGCGGGAGCGGCGGCGGCGGGGGCCTCGGCGGCCGGTGCCGGAGCCGGTGCCGGAGCCTCGGCAGCGGCGGCGGGTGCCGGAGCGGCAGCCGCGGCGGTGCCATCGTCGATGATGGCCAGCTCGGCGCCGACCTCGACGGTCTCGTCCTCGGCGACCTTGATGGCGGCCAGGATGCCGGAGACGGGGGCCGGGATCTCGGTGTCGACCTTGTCGGTCGATACCTCGAGCAACGGCTCGTCGGCTTCGACGCGCTCGCCCTCGGCCTTCAGCCAACGGGTGACAGTGCCCTCGGTGACGCTCTCGCCGAGCGCCGGAAGGGTTACGGAAACCGACATGGTTTCAGTTGCTCCTTACGAATGTGCGGAAGTAGGTCGGTCGTCGCGCCCGGTCGACTGATCAGTCGTGGGAGTGCAGAGGCTTGCCGGCCAGGGCCAGGTGCGCCTCGCCCATCGCCTCGTTCTGCGTCGGGTGGGCGTGGATGAGCTGCGCGACCTCGGCCGGCAGCGCCTCCCAGTTGTAGATCAGCTGGGCTTCGCCGACCTGCTCGCCCATACGGTCACCGACCATGTGGACGCCGACCACGGCACCGTCCTTGACCTGGACGAGCTTGATCTCGCCCGCAGTCTTGAGGATCTTGCTCTTGCCGTTGCCCGCGAGGTTGTACTTGAGGGCCACGACCTTGTCCGCGCCGTAGAGCTCCTTGGCCTTGGCCTCGGTGATACCGACGGAGGCGACCTCGGGGTGGCAGTACGTCACCTTCGGGACACCGTCGTAGTCGATCGGAACGGTCTTCAGGCCGGCCAGCCGCTCCGCCACGAGGATGCCCTCGGCGAAGCCGACGTGCGCGAGCTGGAGCGTCGGGGCCAGGTCGCCCACGGCCGAGATGGTCGGAACGTTGGTCTGCATGTACTCGTCGACGAGGACGTAGCCGCGGTCCATCGCGACACCGGCCTCCTCGTAACCGAGGCCCTGCGAGACGGGGCCGCGGCCGATGGCGACGAGCAGCAGCTCGGCCTCGAAGGTCTTGCCGTCGGCGAGGGTCACCCGGACGCCGTCCTGGGTGTACTCGACACCCTGGAAGAACGTACCGAGGTTGAACTTTATGCCGCGCTTGCGGAACGCGCGCTCAAGAAGCTTCGAGCTGTTCTCGTCCTCGACCGGGACCAGGTGCTTCAGGCCCTCGACGATGGTGACGTCCGTGCCGAAGGACTTCCACGCCGAGGCGAACTCGACGCCGATGACGCCGCCGCCCAGCACGATCGCGGACTTCGGGACGCGGTCCAGCTTCAGCGCGTGGTCCGAGGAGATGACGCGGTTGCCGTCGATCTCCAGGCCCGGCAGCGACTTCGGCACGGAGCCGGTCGCCAGGAGCACGTGGCGGCCCTGGATGCGCTGGCCGTTCACATCCACCGAGGTGGGGGAGGAAAGCCGTCCCTCACCCTCGATGTAGTGCACCTTGCGGGAGGCGATGAGACCCTGCAGACCCTTGTACAGGCCCGAGATCACGTCGTCCTTGTACTTGTGGACGGCCTCCATGTCGATGCCCTCGAAGGTGGCCTTGACACCGAACTGGTCGGCCTCGCGCGCCTGGTCCGCGATCTCACCGGCGTGCAGCAGGGCCTTCGTGGGGATACAGCCGTTGTGCAGGCAGGTGCCGCCGACCTTGCCCTTCTCGATCAGAGCGACGTCCAGGCCCAGCTGCGCTCCGCGCAGGGCCGCGGCATAACCGCCGCTACCACCGCCGAGGATCACTAGGTCGAAAACGGTGCTGGCGTCGTTCGCCACGTCACGTCCTCCATGCATGTGCGCCGTACGCCGGGCCCCGTCGTGGGGTGTGACCGGCCGGTCGGCTGGTGTGCGGCCGCTTTTGTCATTCGGCCCTGTGGTGGGGGCCCTGTCCTGCCGAGAACCCATCTTCGCACTTGTTGACGGTGGGCGGGACGCGGGGCCCGGGTCTGAGACGGATGATCGCCCGTCCCAGGGGGTTACCGCTGCGTAGGGACGTGCCGATTTCGTCAAGAGCGAAACCTGCCCGGACCCGTCCGCGGTGCCGTGGGTGGAACACGGACGGCCCCGGACGTATGCCCGGGGCCGTCCGCCGGCTGCGATCTCAGAGGCTCAGCCGAGGTCTCCGGCCGCGGTGCGCTCGGCCAGCTTCACCAGGGTGCGGATCGCGGACCCGGTGCCGCCCTTGGGCGTGTAGCCGTACGGTGCGCCCTCGTGGAACGCCGGTCCCGCGATGTCCAGGTGCGCCCAGGCGATGCCCTCGCCCACGAACTCCTGGAGGAACAGACCGGCCACCAGGCCGCCGCCCATCCGCTCGCCCATGTTGGCGATGTCGGCGGTCGGGGAGTCCATGCCCTTGCGCAGGTCGGCCGGGAGCGGCATCGGCCAGGAGGCCTCGCCGACCTCGTCGGCGATCTCGTGGATCGAGGTACGGAAGGCGTCGTCGTTCGCCATGATGCCGAAGGTGCGGTTGCCCAGGGCCAGCACCATCGCGCCGGTCAGGGTCGCCACGTCGACGATCGCGTCCGGCTTCTCCTCGGAGGCGCGGGTCAGCGCGTCGGCGAGGACGAGCCGGCCCTCGGCGTCCGTGTTGAGGACCTCGACGGTCTTGCCGCTGTACATGTGCAGCACGTCACCGGGGCGGGTGGCGTTGCCCGACGGCATGTTCTCCGCGAGGGCCAGCCAGCCGGTGACGTTGACGCGCAGGCCCAGCCGGGCGGCCGCGACGACGGCCGCGAACACGGCGGCGGCGCCGGCCATGTCGCACTTCATCGTCTCGTTGTGGCCGGCGGGCTTCAGCGAGATGCCGCCCGAGTCGTAGGTGATGCCCTTGCCCACAAGGGCCAGGGTCTTCTCCGCCTTCGGGTGCGTGTAGGCGAGCTTCACCAGGCGCGGGCCGTGGGTCGAGCCCTGGCCGACGCCGAGCAGGCCGCCGTAGCCGCCCTTGACGAGCGCCTTCTCGTCGAGCACCTGCACCTTGATGCCGTGCTCCTTGCCGGCGGCGGTGGCCACGGCGGCGAAGGACTCGGGGTACAGGTCGTTCGGCGGGGTGTTGATCAGGTCGCGGGCGCGGTTGATCTCCTCGACCAGTGCGACGGCACGCTCCGCGGCGGCCTTGAACGCCTTGTCGCGGGGCTTGGCGCCGAGCAGGGCCACCTCGGCGAGCGGCAGCTTGGGGCCGCCGGCCTCGGCGCCCTTGGGGGCGAGCTTGTTCTCGCCGCGCTGGTAGGCGGTGAAGGCGTACGCGCCCAGCAGCGCGCCCTCGGCGATGGCCTCGGCGTCCTCGACGGAGCCGACGGGCAGCGCGAAGCCGGCCTTCTTCGAGCCGGTGAGTGAGCGGGCGGCGCAGCCGGCGGCCCGGCGCAGCGCCTCGGCGTCGTACGCGCCGTCCTTCTCCGGGACCGGGCCGAGCCCGGCCACGATGACGACCGGGGCCTTCAGGCCTTCGGGCGAGGGGAGCTTGGTCAGCTCGCCCTCGGCACCGGAGGCGCCCAGGGTTTCCAGGATGCCGGCGAGCTTTCCGCCGAACGCCTTGTCCACGGCCTCGGCGCCCGGTGCGAGGACCAAGCTCCCAGACTTGGATCCAGCGCCCTTGGCGACGCCTACGACGAGTGCGTCGGCGCGCAGCGTCGCCGCACCGGAGGTGCTGAGAGTGAGAGCAGTCACGGTGGTGAAATCTCGCTTCCGTAGAGTTCTTTGTCGGTCGAGGGGTGGGCCGACCGTGCCCGGCGCATCGTAGACGCCGCCCCAATGTGCCGGGAATGAGCCTACGCGCGCCCTTGCTGCCGGATCACGGCGGCGGGCCGTCGGCGCGCTCCGGCGGCCGTACCGTTGGCAGTCCGGGATGATCTTTCCGGGGGAACGGACCATGACCGCAACGATGTTGGCGGCGGGCCGGTGAACAGGGGGAACGATGCGTGATCAGGTGGCCACACGTGTGACCGGACGGCCGGTCGCGCTGCCCGTCACCGTACTGATGCTGCTGGTCGTGCTGGCGGGCTGCACCTCGGCGCCGGAATCCGCCCCGGACGGCCGCCCCGCCGCCGGGCGCTGGCAGCCGGAACCGGGCACCGACTGGCAGTGGCAGCTCTCCGGCAGGCTGGACACGACGGTGGACGCCCCGGTGTACGACATCGACGGCTTCGAGCACGACGCGGCTCAGGTGGCCGGGCTGCACCGCAAGGGGCGCAAGGTCATCTGCTACCTCTCCACCGGCGCCTGGGAGGAGTTCCGCCCGGACGCGGACGACTTCCCCGCCGCGGTCCTCGGGAAGAGCAACGGCTGGGCGGGGGAGCGCTGGCTCGACATCCGCCGCACCGACGTCCTTCAGCCGCTGATGGAGGCCCGGATCGCCATGTGCGCCAAGAAGGGCTTCGACGCGGTGGAGCCCGACAACATGGACGGCTACCGCAACCGGACCGGCTTCCCGCTGACCGCGGCCGACCAGCTGCGCTACAACCGGCTCATCGCCGGCGCGGCCCACCGCCACGGCCTCTCCGTCGGCCTGAAGAACGACCTCCCGCAGATCCCGCAGCTGGTGGGGGACTTCGACTTCGCGGTCAACGAACAGTGCGCCCAGTACGAGGAATGCGCGCAGCTCAGCCCGTTCGTGAAGGCGGGCAAGGCGGTCTTCCACGTGGAGTACGAGCTGCCCCTGGCACGGTTCTGCGACGGGTCCCGGCGGCTGGGGCTCAGCTCGCTGCTCAAGAAGTACGAGCTCGGCGTCTGGCGCCGGCAGTGCCCGGCGGCCGGGAACTGACCGGACGCCTGACCGCCGCTCAGCCGAGGGCCAGCCCCACCAGCGTCACGGTCGCCGCCGTCTCCGCCAGCGCCCCGAACACATCGCCGGTCACCCCGCCGAAGCGCCGCACACAGTGCCTCAGGAGCAGCTGGGCCGCCGCGAGAGCGGCCAGGGCGGCGAGGCCGTACCGCAGCGCCCCGTACCCGCCGAACAGCGCTCCAGCACCCGCGCAGGCCGCCACCGTCACGAGCGCGACCGCCACCGCGCCACGGACCGGGACCGTACCGGCCACCGCCGCGCCCAGCCCTTCCGGGCGGGCCGCCGGCACCCCGCTGCGGGAGGCCAGGGTGAGGGCGAGCCGGGCGACGGCCCCGGCCGCGACGGCCGCCACCGCACCCCGCACCCAGCTCTGCGCGTACAGCTGCTGAAGGACCGCCACCTGCGCCAGCAGCACGAACAGCAGGGTGATCACACCGAATGGCCCAATGTCCGACTGCTTCATGATCCGCAGCGCGTCAGCGGCCGGTTTCCCGCTGCCGAGTCCGTCGGCGGTGTCCGCGAGACCGTCGAGATGCAGCCCCCTGGTGAGGGCCGCCGGGACGGCGGCGGAGGCGACCGCGGCGAGCAGCGGCCCCGAGCCGAACAGCAGCAACAGGCTGCCGGGCACTGCCGCGAGCACCCCCACGACGAGGCCGGCCAGCGGGGCGCACAGCATTCCGGCCCGCGCCGCCTGGCGGTCCCAGCGGGTGACGCGGACGGGGATCACGGTGAGGGTGCCGAAGGCGAAACGTATGCCGTGGCTGTTCAGGGAGGTCACGGCGCGCAGGCTAATCGGTGGGCGCGGCCGCTAGATTGTCCAAAACGCCGCATAGCGGGGCGGAAGCGGTTTATCGGGAGTGGGTGGCATGGGTCACTGGTTCGATAAGAACATCGTCGAGCCGGGGAAACTGCCCCTGCTCCTGGCGCTGGCCTCCTTCGTGCTGACCTTCGCGATCACCCGGGTCATCACCCGGATGATCCGGGCCGGGAAGGGCCCGTTCCGCAACTTCACCCCCGGCGGGGTCCATGTCCACCATGTGGTGCCCGGCGTGGTGCTGAGCGTGGTCGGCGGCTTCGGCGCGGTCGCCAGCGGGCGGCACGGCATCACGGCCGGGATCTGCGCGGTGGTCTTCGGCATGGGCGCGGGGCTGGTGCTCGACGAGTTCGCGCTGATCCTGCACCTGGACGACGTGTACTGGACCGAGCAGGGCCGCCAGAGCGTGGAGGTCGTGGTCCTCACCGCGGCCCTCGTGCTGCTCGTGCTCGGCGGGTTCTCCCCGCTCGGCGTGAACGAGTTGAGCGACGACGAGCAGCAGGGCAGGATCGGCGTCGTCCTCACCCTCGTCGTCAACTTCCTCTTTGTGCTGATCTCCCTGTTCAAGGGCAAGACGCGGATGGCGGTGGTCGGCACCCTGATCCCGTTCGTCGCCCTGTTCGGGGCGATCCGGCTGGCCCGGCCCACCTCGATGTGGGCGAAGCGGTTCTACCGGAACCGGCACCGGGCCCGCTCCCGGGCGGTGCTGCGCGCCTACCACCACGACGTCCGCTGGGCCGGCCCGCGCCGCAGGTTTCAGGACTTGATCGGCGGCGCACCGGACCGGGTCCCGACGCCCACGCCCAAACCCTGACGCCGGCGGCGCAGCCGGCGCCGGTCATGGCGGGCCGAGACCGCGCACAGCACGAGGGCCGCCGCGATGGCCGCCAGATGCTCCTTGCCCGCCAGGTTGTCCTTGACGGCCACCTCGCCCGCCATCGCCCCGATCACCAGCGCCCCGGTGAACCAGGCCCGGTGGACGTGGCACACATAGACCGCCAGGGCGACGACGGCGGCCGAGGGCCCGGTGTCCACGATCAGGGCGTCGGACGCGGGCAGCCCGAGGAACCCGTCGGGGCCGACCGCGACACCGATCCGCGCGTACAGCGTCCCGGCCAGGGTCGCGACGTACGCGATCAGCAGCGTCCGCCACCGGCCCAGGCAGATCTCGGCGATCCCGAACACCAGCAGCAACTGCACCAGCGCGCCCCACACCGGCAGGTCCAGAGCGGGGACGAACAGCGACAGCGGGGTGCGCAGCAGGGCCACCCAGAGCGGATCCTCGGCCCGCACCGCACCGAGTCTCTGTACCGCCCCGTACCCCCAGGACTGGTTCTGCACGATCTGGAGCAGCGAGGTCAGGCCGACCGCGGTCAGCGTCATCGGCACGGCCCGCAGCCGGTCGACGGCGAGTGCCGTCCGTACGGTCATCCACAGCGGACCCCACTCCCGGCGGGCCGCCCGGCCCACGGCGGACACCGGTCTCATCCACGCGGTCCGAGGTGCGAGCGGTGCAGCCACTTGGGCAGACCGGGCGCCTCCAGGAACCCTTCGGCACGACCCGCGGCGATACCGATGCGCAGCAGGTCGGAGCTCTTCTCGAAGAGCATGAAGCGCGGTTCCCAGATCGGCCGGTACTTGGCGTTGGCGCGGTAGAGCGACTCGATCTGCCACCAGCGCGAGAAGAAGCTGAGCAGCGACCGCCACAGCCTGAGCACCGGCCCGGCGCCGAGCCGCGACCCCCGCTCGAAGACCGAGCGGAACATCGCGAAGTTCAGCGAGACCTGGCTGATGCCGATCTTCTCGGCCCTTTGCAGGAGTTCGATGACCATGAACTCCATCAGGCCGTTCTCGGCCTCCCGGTCACGGCGCATCAGATCCAGCGACAGGCCGTTCGGGCCCCAGGGGACGAAGCTCAGCACGGCACGCAGCTCGCCGGGACCGCCGTCCTCGGCGGGGGTCGTGTCACGGCATTCGAGCATCACGCACTGGCCGTCGGCCGGGTCGCCGAGCCTGCCCAGCGCCATCGAGAAGCCGCGCTCGGTCTCCCCGTCGCGCCAGTCGTCGGCACTGCGCACGAGTTCGGCCATCTCGTCCTCGGGGATCTCCGCGTGGCGGCGTACCGTCACGTCGTATCCGGCCCGCTTCACCCGGTTGTACGCCTGACGGACGGTCCGCATCGCCCGTCCCTCCAGGGTGAACTCGGCGGTCTCCACGATCGCTTCGTCCCCGAGCTCCAGGGCGTCGAGCCCGTGCCGGGCGTAGACGTTGCCGCCCTCCTCGCTCACCCCCATCACCGCCGGCGTCCATCCGTGCTCGCGGGCCTCGGCCAGCCAGGGTTCGATCGCTCCGGGCCAGGCCTCCAGGTCGCCGATCGGATCACCGGAGGCCAGCGAGACCCCGCCGACCACCCGGTAGGCGACGGCCGCCTTCCCGGTCGGCGACCAGATGACGCTCTTGTCGCGGCGCAGCGCGAAGTACCCGAGCGAGTCCCGCTCGCCGTGCTTGTCGAGCAGAACGCGCAGCGCCTCCTCGTCCCGCTGGCTGATCGGGTCGACCGCCCGGCGGGAGCGGAAGGCCGCGTACACGACGGCGATCAGCAGCAGTGTGGACATGACGTTGATGCAGACGTTGACCCAGCCCGGCGTGGTGATGCCGGGGAACTGCGCGTCGTTGTCGGCGACGGACACCAGCCGCAGCGCGCCGTAGCGCCAGCGGTCCAGGAACGTCGAACGGGACCCGTCGTGCGCGGTGTTGGTGACCGTGACCAGGAACGTGGCGATCAGCGAGGCGACCAGCAGTCCGACGACCGCCACCAGCGCGGCCAGCTTCGGGTTGGACCGGTCGCCCTTCGCGTAGAACTCGCGCCGGCCGACGGCCAGGGCCAGGACGAACGTGGCGGTCAGTACCAGCGAGATCCAGTTCTGCGGGTACTGACGGATCTCCGGGAAGCCGATCACCACCGCGAAGAGCAGCAGTGTGAGCCCGCTCAGCACCATGTTGACGATCCACGCGGCCCGTTTGCGCCGCCGCATGGTGACCGCGAGGAAGAGCGCGACCACCCCGGAGGAGAAGCCCGCGGTGAGCAGATAGGGCGTGAAGTAGTTCTCGGTGTTGTGGCGTCGCAGATCCTGACCGAAGGTGACCCAGACGGCGCTCAGGAAATTGATGAACGACACGATGCGCAGGTACCAGATGGCGAAGGCCGCGCCGCGTCGTGAGCCGACGGTGCTCCTTGGCTGGACGGAGCCCCGTCCGGATTCCTCGCTGGCCAATCTGACCTCTCCCATAAAAAGCGATCATATGGTGCATCGCGCTTCATAAGGGGTCGCCCTGCGGTCGGTGTCCGGCGACCGCAGCCCGATCGGCCAGCTGCTTCTCGTCAGTCCCCGGCCGGTTCGCCTACGGCGGCCCCTTCGCTGTCGGCCGTCTCCTCGCCGTCCCTCTCCTCGTCCTTCTCGTCCCTCTCGTCGGAGGCCGGTGCGCGCTCGGGCAGTTCCGCCGCCAGGGCGGCCGCGGCCTGAACGAACGGAAGCGCGAGCAATGCCCCGCTACCTTCCCCCACGATGACGCCGTGGTCGAGCAGCGGGTTGAGCGCCATCCGGTCCAGTGCCTTCGCCTGTGCCGGTTCACCGCTCAGCTGCCCCGCCAGCCACCAGTCCGGCGCCCGGAACGCCGCCCGCTGGCCGACCAGCGCACAGGCCGCGGAGACCACACCGTCCAGGATCACCGGGAGCCGTCGCACCGCGGACTGCAGCAGGAAGCCGGTCATCGCCGCCAGATCCGCACCGCCCACCGTGGCCAGCAGCTCCAACTGGTCGCCCAGGACCGGCCGGGCCCGGCGCAGCGCGTCCCGGATCGCCGCACACTTGCGCATCCAGGCCAGGTCGTCGATGCCCGCACCGCCGCGCCCGGTGACCACCGAGGCATCGGTGCCGCACAGCGCCGCGATCAGGGTGGCCGCAGCCGTCGTACCGCCGACGCTCAGATCGCCGAGCACCACCAGGTCCGTGCCCGAGTCGGCCTCCTCGTCGGCGATCGCCATGCCCAGGCGCACCGCCCGCTCGGCCTCCTCGGCCGTCAGCGCGTCCTCGATGTCGATCCGGCCGCTGCCGCGCCGCACCCGGGTCCGCACCACCTGCTCCGGCAACAGCTCCGGGTCGCAGTCCAGGCCGGCATCGACGATCCGCACCGGCACGGAGAACCGGCGGGCCAGCACGGCGAGCGGCGTCGCACCCTCCAGCGTGGCCCGCACCAGCTCGTGCGCGCTGCCGGCCGCACGGCCGGAGACATCCAGCGACGCCACCCCGTGATCACCGGCGAACAGCAGCACGCGCGGCTGCTCGATCGGCCTGACCGGCACCGCCTGCTGGGCGGCCGACAGCCATTCGCCCAGCTCGTCGAGGCGGCCGAGCGCGCCCGGAGGCACGACGAAGCGCTCCCGGCGCTCCTCGGCATCTCGCCGGAGACCCCCGTCGGGGCGTTCGATCAGGTCGGAGAAGTCGTCCAGATTCACGGGGGTCTGCCTCGCGGGTCGATACGTCGGGTGGGCCGGGGAGCCCGGCGGCGGGCTCGGAGATTGCCGGGCAACCTCCCACTGCGGAACAGTACCTGCCGCGAATTCCGGCCCCGGCCCCTCGGCCTCTCAGCCGCCGAACCGCAGTTGGGTCACCGCGGGGGTCAGGGTCCGCAGCCCGGGAAGCAGACTCTGGACGCGGATCAGCTCACCCATCGCACCGCGCCCGCGCGGCAGACGCAGCGCGCGCACCTGCGTGATCCCCGGATGCGCGCCGCGCAGCTTCCGCCGCTCGCCCGGGTTCATCGCCCAGCGCATCGGCGGGACCGTCATGTCGCCGACCTTCGAGGTGCCCGCCACCGTGCCCCTCGCGAGCCACCGGGACATCGAGTCCAGGACGAACACCCCGCCCGGCAGCCGCTCGGCGCAGGCCGCGATGACCTTCCGCACCTCGGCGGGCCGCAGGTACATCAGCAGTCCCTGCGCCGTGACGACCACGCCCCGGCCCACCGGGTCCTCGATCTCGTCCAGCCAGGAGAGACCGGTCGCCGATCCGGAGAGCGTCCGCAGCCGGTCCGACGGGGGCAGCAGCGTCCGGCGCAGCGTGGCCACCTCGGGCAGTTCCACGCTCAGCCAGTTCAGCCGGCCGTTGTCGACCCGCCAGAACCCGGTCTCCAGACCGTCGCCGAGCGCCACCACGGTGGCCTCCGGGCGGTCGGCGAGATACGCCTGCACGGCCAGGTCGAAGCAGCGCGACCGCAGCCCCTGCGCCTGCGAGCTGAACGGACCGGGCAGACCGAACCGCTCCTCGAACGGGTAGTCCAGGTCCGCCAGCAACTGGAGCGCCATCGGATCGTCCAGCACCGGATAGCGCCGGCCGGCCTCGTACGCCCGGTTGTAAAACGTCCACAACAGGGTCTCCGAGACCCCGTCCAGCATCGGCCGCACACGCGCCATGTGTCCGCTCCTCACTCCGTCCGCCGGCAGCCTCTCAGCCGCGCAGCGCCAGCGACTGCCCGGCCACCACCAGCAGCACCTGCTCGCACTCGTCGGCCACCGCGGCGTTCAGCCGGCCCAACTCGTCCCTGAAGCGCCGCCCCGCGGCCGTCGCGGGCACCACGCCGGAGCCGGTCTCGTTGGTCACCACGACGACGGTGCGCCGCGTTCCGCGGACAGCGGCCACGAGTTCACCCGTCCGCTTCCGCAGCGCGCTCTCCCCGCCGTTCTCCCACGCCGCGTCGTCCCAGGCATCCACCCGGTCCATCGCATCCGTCAGCCAGAGCGACAGGCAGTCGATCAGCAGCGGGGGCCCGTCCGAGGCCAGCGGCTCCACCAGTTCACAGGTCTCCTCGGTGCGCCAGGCCGCCGGTCTGCGCTCCCGGTGCAGCCCGATCCGGGCCGCCCACTCCGCGTCGCCGTCCCGGCCCCCGCCGGTCGCCACGTACACGACCTCCGGATACGTCTCCAGCCGCCGCTCGGCCTCGACCGACTTCCCGGACCGCGCACCGCCGGTGATCAGCGTGCGCCGGGGCACGTCCGGTACCGCGTGGTACCCGCCGAGCACCAGTGTCGTCCCGTCCGGCACGGCGCGCGCCCCGGCCGCCGCGAGCCGGCGGTCGAGCTCGGGGCCGGGCGGTGCGTCATGGTCCAGATGGACGGCGAGCACCTCGGTGGCGGGCCCGATCGCGGCGACGGCCCGCAGCCGGGCCACCGCGTCGGGCCGCCCCACGACATCGCCGACCACCATGTCGTACGGCTCCGCCGTCCGGTCGGCGAGACCGGCCGGGGCTGCGCCCGGCGGCATGTAGAGCAGCCGCTCGCCCTCCGGCGCCGTCACCTCGTACCCGGTGCCCGGCGCGTCCATCGGCACGGCCCGCACCCGGTGCCCGCTGATCAGCGTCAGCACCCGCCCGTCCGGCACCCGGCCCGCCGGGGGCAGCCCCGCGGGCAGTTCGACGGCCGGGCCGTCGTGCGGATGGGTGAGCAGCACCTGGCGCACGCCGGTGAGCGAATGCCCCGCGCGGGCGGCGGCGAACACGGCCCCGGGGGTGAGATCGAGCAGCAGCGCGTCGTCGACCAGCAGGGCGGTCGCGGCCCGGCTGCGCGCCCCGCGGGCGGTGGCGCAGGCGGCGCACGGGCATTCGGGCCGCGGCAGCCCGTCGGGGCCTCCGGTGCCGAGCAGAGTCAGTTCCACGGTCCGATCCTCCCGCGTACCCGCGCCCGGTGCGCGACGTGGGGGTGCCGGGGCGTGCGAGGGCCCCTTCCCGCACCGGCCCGAACCACTAGGCTGCCGTACGGAACAAAGTGACCCAGGAGGCGGACATGGCGTGGACGTGGCGGTTCGAGAAGTCCGACGGTACGGAGACGGAGCCGGCCCTGCAGCCGGAGGAATTCACGACGCAGGGCGACGCGGAGTCCTGGATCGGTGAGTACTGGAAGGAACTCCTCGACGGCGGGGCGGCCCAGGTGACGCTCTTCGACGACACGACGAAGATCTACGGCCCGATGAGCCTCCAGGCCGAGCAGAGCTGACCCGGACGGGTGCCGGGCGGACCCGGGAAGGGCCCGCCCGGCACCCGCGCGGCATCCCGCGCTCTCAGTCCTCAGATCTCGCCCAGCGTGACCTCCGTGGTCCTCTCCGCAGCGCTGCGCACATACGTCACGGTGACCCTCTGGCCCGGTTTGTCCGAGGCCAGCGCCTCCGACAGGGACGTGATCGTGGTGACCGGCGTGTCCCCGAGCTTGGTGATGATGTCGCCGACCCGCAGACCCGCCTTCTCCGCCGCGCCGCCCTTCGACACGCTGACGAGCGCGACCCCGGCCGGCTGGTAGCTGCTGTCGACGACCGTACGGCCGGTGATGTCCAGCGCCGCCCGGCCCGAGTCGGTGACCTGGCCGTTCTTGATGATCTGGTCGGCGACCGTCTTCACCATCGAGACCGGGATCGCGAATCCGATCCCCGGCGCTGTGCTGCCGCCCATCTCCGGGTCCGTCGCCGCCAGGGTCGGGATGCCGATGACCTCGCTGTCGAGATTCACCAGCGCACCTCCGCTGTTGCCCGGGTTGATCGCCGCCGAGGTCTGCACCATGTTCGCGATGGTCGCCCCGGTGCCGCCGCCCGTGCTGCTCTCGCTCACGGTCCGGCCGAGCGCCGAGACGATGCCCTGGGTGACGCTGCTGGACAGCCCGAGAGGCGAACCCATCGCCAGCACGATCTGCCCCACCGCGACCTCCGCCGAGTCGCCGAACTTCGCGGGCTTCAGCCCCTTGGGGACGCTGTCGAGCTTGATCACCGCCAGGTCCTGCTCGGGGTAGGCGGCGACCAGCGAGGCGCTCAGCACGTTCTCGCCGGTGGCCGAGCTGACCTTGAAGGTCTGCTCCTTGCCGATCACGTGGGCGTTGGTGACGATATGGCCCTTGTCGTCGTAGACGACGCCGGAGCCCAGGCTGTTCGACGCGTCGATCTGCACCACCGACGGAAGCACGTTCTTGATCACGGCCTGGTAGTCGTCCTGCAGATCGCTGGTGGCCCTCGAGGCCGAGCCCTGCTGGACCGGTGTGGGCTTCGTCGCGTCCAGTTCGGCGGAGTTCGAGTCGGAGCAGGCGCTGACCAGCGCGATCGCACAGACACCTGCGGTCAGAGGCAGCGCCAGCCGGCGCACACGGGTGCGGGTGTGAGAGGAATTCATGTCCGAATTATTGCTTTTAGCCCTATTGGTGGCCTGTCGAGCGCACCCGCCCGAGCTGAGGCCGGAGCAGCGTTCAGCCCACTCGGCACCACCGAACCCGCCCGGCACGATCTAGCCCGCCCGGCGATCAAGGGCGGCTTCTCGGCGTTTCGGCCGGTCCGGTGATGGAGGACGAAGCGGCCGCCGAAAGCGCCCGCAGGACTAGCCGCGCACTCCGCACAGATGCAGCAACGCGGCGACGCCGCGGTACGGATCCGTCCGCCCCGCCCGGTCCTCCGCCGCCAGCACCCGTTCCAGCTCCGCCGCGGCGGGCAGCTCCACGTCGTTGCTCACGTTGTCCGTGAAGATCCGCACCCCGTACCAGGCGTGCAGCGGCGCCGCGATCCCGGCGAGCGTCGCGGTGAGGGCGTCCAGCCGGTCCGCGCGTACGGTCAGCCCGAGGCGGTTGGTGTACCGGTCCGTGTCGAACGCGGCCAGCGCCGCGTCCCAGTCCCCGGCGGTCCCGGCCCGCATGGCCAGCGCGTCCGCGTTTCGTACGAGGAGCGACAGCAGGCCGCCCGGCGCGAGCATCCGGGCCAGTCCGGCCACCATGGCGTCGGGTGCCTGGACATACATCAGTACGCCGTGGCAGAGCACCACGTCGAAGCTGCCGGGCAGGAAGTGCACCCCGGTGTCCTGGCCATTGCCCTCGATGAGCCGGACCCGCTCCCGGATTCCGGCGGGCTCACTGTTGAGCGCCTCGCGGGCGGTCCGCAGCATCTCGGCGTCGGACTCCAGCCCGGTGACGGTGTGGCCGGCCCGGGCGAGGCGCAGTGCCTGCGTGCCCTGGCCCACACCGACGTCCAGGATCCGCAGCCGCTGCCCGACCGGGAAGCGGGCCGCGATCTGCTCGTCCAGCTGCCGGGCCACCAGCTCCTGGCGAACGGTGTTGCGCAGTCCACCGAGCCCCTTCAGCCATGCCGAGGAGGCGCCGGAAAATCCGGCGCCGGCATCACTCGGCCGACCGGCGGACGAATCGCCGGCCGAGCCGAAGAGATCCGTACTCAGGGTCGCTCTCCACGCTTGACCTGCGGCTTGGGCAGCCGGAGCCGTCGCATCTGGAGCGTACGCATCAGGCCGTAGGCGACCGCGCCGCGCTTGGGCGTATCGGGGAACCGCTCGTTCAGCTGCTTGCGCAGCCGGAACGTGAGCCCGATCGAGTCGATGACGATCAGCACGATCACGCCGAGCCAGAGCAGCAGCGAGATGTTCTGGATGTTCTGCACCTGGATCACGCTGAGAATCAGGATGATCACGGCGAGCGGCAGGAAGTACTCCGCGATGCAGAAGCGCGAGTCCACGAAGTCGCGGACGAAGCGCCGCACCGGGCCCTTGTCACGGGCCGGCAGATAGCGCTCGTCGCCACTGGCGAGCGCCTCACGCTGTTTGGCCATGTCCACGCGACGGGCCTCGCGCTGGCGCTTCATGGCCTCCTTGCGATCGGCCGGCGCTCCACTGGAGGCACGACGGCGCTGCGTTTGGGCATCGCTGCGCTTGGGGGTGGGGCGACCTTTGGGGGCCTGCGGGTCGCGGGGCGTCTTGGAGAGGTCCGCCGTCACCTTGTCGGTGGGGGCCTTCTCTTCCTTGGAGCGGCTACGGAACACAAGACCCAAGGGTACGGGGTCGATCGCGAGGACCCCAGGCCGGTCGGGAACGATCCGGCAACGGCCCGCGTCCCCAGGAGTGTGCGAGCGGGACGATTACGGGCGTCGGCAGTGGTTTCCCTGACCTCCGCTACTCCCTGGGCCGGAGCGATGACCGGTGTCAGTCGTCCTTGGGGAGGACCACATCCTTGCTCGAACAGTGCGGTAATAGAGACAGGGCCCGTACTGTGGGTTCTGTTGGAGTGCTGGAGCCCAGTTAAGTCAGAAGGGGGCGCGCGAAGCCCATGAGCGGTGTCATGAAGCGTATGGGGATGATCTTCCGCGCGAAGGCAAACAAGGCCCTGGACCGGGCCGAGGATCCGCGCGAGACCCTCGATTACTCGTACCAGAAGCAGCTGGAGCTGCTTCAGAAGGTGCGCCGCGGTGTCGCCGATGTGGCGACCTCGCGCAAGCGTCTGGAGCTGCAGCTGAACCAGCTGCAGGGCCAGACCTCGAAGCTGGAGGACCAGGGCCGCAAGGCACTCGCGCTCGGTCGCGAGGACCTGGCCCGCGAGGCGCTGTCGCGCCGGGCGGCCCTCCAGCAGCAGGTCACCGACCTGGAGACGCAGCACACCACGCTGCAGGGTGAGGAGGAGAAACTCACTCTCGCGGCCCAGCGGCTGCAGGCCAAGGTCGATGCCTTCCGTACCAAGAAGGAGACGATCAAGGCCACCTACACAGCGGCCCAGGCACAGACCCGGATCGGGGAGGCCTTCTCGGGCATCTCCGAGGAGATGGGCGATGTCGGCCTGGCGATCCAGCGGGCCGAGGACAAGACGCAGCAGCTGCAGGCGCGCGCGGGCGCGATCGACGAGCTGCTCGCCTCCGGCGCCCTGGACGACCCGACCGGCACGGCGAAGGACGACCTCACCGCCGAGCTCGACCGGATCTCCGGTGGTACGGATGTGGAGCTGGAGCTGCAGCGCATGAAGGCCGAACTGGCCGGCGGCTCCTCCCCGCAGCAGGCCATCGAGGGCGGCCCGCAGGACGCCGCCCAGCAGCAGTCCCAGTCCCGGCACAAGTTCGACAAGAATTAAGGCAGCGTCATGATCGTACGGATCATGGGGGAGGGCCAGGTACTCCTGGCCGACAGCCATCTCGCCGAGCTCAACAAGCTCGACAACGTACTGCTCGCCGAGATGGAGAGTGGCGACGGCCCCGGCTTCCGCTCCACTCTCCACGCGCTCCTCGCCAGGGTGCGCGAAGTCGGCACACCCTTGCCGGACGACTCCCTGGAGCCGTCCGAGCTGATCCTGCCGTCGCCCGACGCGACCCTCGAAGAGGTGCGCGCCATGCTCCGTGACGACGGTCTGATTCCCGGCTGACAACCGGCAGCTCCAGCACCCGCACCAACGGTGCCCCGCATCCGGTCCGCCGGACGCGGGGCACCGTTGTGCGTACGGCGCGGGCGCTCCCCCCCCGACGCCGTGGCGCACGCTCGCCGCCGGCCGGACCGATTTCCACGCGACACGCCGTAACGTAGCTTGACGTGACCACCCTCGGAACCGGCGTTCTGCGCGTCCGGCACTGGCTGCGCGACCATCCGCTGGCGCTGGACGGAGCGCTCGCCCTGGGCGTGCTCGTATCCATGATCATCGGCTCGTTCGCCGATCCGAGTTCGCACAACGGACCCGCCTTCGGCACCCGCACGCCCGGCGCCGGCAGCGTGCTCCTGATGGTGCTGAGTGCCCTCGCCCTGGTGTGGCGGCGCCGCAACCCGATGGCCGTGCTCGTCGCCACCGGCGGGCTGACGTTCGTCGAGCTGGTGATGGTGGACCCGCCGGCCCCGGTGGTGATGAGCGTGGTCATAGCGCTGTACACCATCGCCGCCCGCACCGACCGGCCGACGACCTGGCGGGTCGGGCTGCTCACGATGGCCGCGCTCACCGCGGCCGCGATGCTCTACGGATCGGCGCCCTGGTACAGCCAGGAGAACTTCGGCGTCTTCGCCTGGACCGGCATGGCGAGCGCCGCGGGGGACGCGGTGCGTTCCCGGCGCGCGTTCGTCGACGCGATCAGGGAGCGCGCCGAACGGGCCGAGCGGACCCGTGAGGAGGAGGCCCGGCGCAGGGTGGCCGAGGAACGGCTGCGGATCGCCCGCGATCTGCACGACGTCGTCGCCCACCACATCGCCCTGGTCAACGTGCAGGCAGGGGTCGCCGCCCACGTCATGGACAAGCGCCCCGACCAGGCCAAACAGGCGCTCGCCCACGTCCGCGAGGCGAGCCGCTCCGCGCTCAACGAACTGCGGGCCACCGTCGGGCTGCTGCGCCAGTCCGGCGACCCCGAGGCGCCGACCGAACCCGCTCCCGGCCTCGCCGTCCTCGACGAGCTCGTGGAGACCGTGCGCCGGGCCGGGCTGCCCGTCGAGGTGGCCTGCGCGGCCGGGGGCAGCCCGCCGCTCACGGCCGCCGTCGACCTGGCCGCGTACCGGGTGATCCAGGAGGCGCTGACCAATGTGCGCAAGCACGCGGGCCCCGGCGCGAAGGCCGAGGTGAGCGTCGTACGGGTCGGGGCCACGGCCGAGGTCATGGTGCTCGACAACGGCCAAGGGAACCCGGGCGGCGAGGGGGAGGGGGGCGGCCACGGACTGCTCGGTATGCGGGAACGGGTCACGGCCCTGGGCGGCACCCTCACCGCCGGACCCCGTTACGGCGGCGGCTTCCGCGTCCATGCGATCCTGCCCGTCAAGGCCCTCCCGCAGCAGTCGGAGCAACCGGACGTGGTGGGCCGGACGGGGGAGAACGCATGACACCGGCCATCAAGGTCCTGCTCGCCGACGACCAGGCGCTGCTGCGCAGCGCGTTCCGGGTGCTGGTCGACTCGGAGCCCGACATGCAGGTGGTCGGCGAGGCGGCGGACGGCGCGCAGGCGGTGGAGCTGGCCCGCTCGACCCGCGCCGACGTGGTGCTGATGGACATCAGGATGCCCGGTACGGACGGGCTCACCGCGACCCGGATGATCAGCGCCGACCCGGATCTCGCGGACGTGCGCGTGGTGATGCTCACCACCTTCGAGGTGGACGAGTACGTGGTGCAGTCGCTGCGGGCCGGCGCCTCGGGCTTCCTGGGCAAGGGGGCGGAACCGGACGAACTGCTCAACGCCATCCGGATCGCCGCGGGTGGCGAGGCGCTGCTCTCACCGGCCGCGACCAAGGGGCTGATCGCCACGTTCCTCGCGCAGGGCGGCAGTTCGGGAGAGGAGCCGGGGGCGGCGGAGTACTCCGAGCGTCTCGCGGCCCTCACCACGCGGGAGCGCGAGGTACTGGTCCTGGTCGCGGGCGGGCTCTCCAACGACGAGATCGCCGAGCGCCTCGTGGTCAGCCCGCTCACCGTCAAGACCCATGTGAACAGGGCGATGGCGAAACTGGGTGCCCGCGACCGGGCCCAATTGGTGGTAATCGCCTACGAATCGGGCCTTGTCCGCCCCAGGGTGGAGTGAGGGTGCAGTCGCGGCGTACTCCAGCTGCGGTATGCGTGGGATAAGAAGGCGACCTGCGACTGACGCTTTCGGCTCCGGCGATAGGGGATCGTATAGGTGGGCCGGGTCTGTCCCCAGTCGCCCCGCCCACCTGCCGCGTAAGCCACAGAAGAGAGACCTCACCCATGTCCTGGCTGTCCAGATTCAGCCTCGCGCAAAGGGCCCTGATCGGGCTGATCTCGATCGTCGCGCTCGTATTCGGAGCGATTGCGATCCCGCAGCTCAAGCAGCAGCTGTTGCCCACCATCGAACTCCCGATGGTGTCGGTGCTCGCCCCCTATCAGGGAGCGTCCCCCGATGTGGTCGAGAAGCAGGTCGTCGAACCGCTCGAGAATTCGATCAAGGCCGTCGACGGCGTCACCGGAATCACCTCGACCGCCAGTGAGGGCAACGCCGTCATCATGGCGTCCTTCGACTTCGGCGACGAGGGCACCAAGCAGCTTGTCGCGGACATCCAGCAGGCGGTGAACCGCGCTCGCGTCCAGCTGCCCGACTCCGTGGACCCGCAGGTCATCGCCGGTTCGACGGACGACATCCCGACCGTCGTCCTCGCCGTCACGTCCGACAAGGACCAGCAGGCGCTCGCCGCCCAGCTGGACCGTACCGTCGTCCCCGCCCTGGAGGGCATCGACGGCGTCGGCCAGGTCACCGTCGACGGCGTGCAGGACCTCCAGGTCTCCATCACCCCCGACGACAAGAAGCTCGCGGAGGCCGGGCTGAACACCGGCTCGCTCGCCCAGGCACTCCAGGCGGGCGGCGCGACCGTCCCGGCCGGTTCCTTCTCCGAGTCGGGCAAGAGCCGCACCGTCCAGGTCGGCGGCGCCTTCACCTCCCTGAAGCAGATCGAGGACCTGAGGGTCGCCGGCCAGGACCCGGCGACGGGCAAGCCCGGCAAGCCGGTCCGGGTCGGCGACCTCGCGACGGTGAAGCAGGAGCCCTCCACCGCGGTCTCCATCACCCGTACGAACGGCAAGCCGAGCCTTGCCGTCATGGCGACGATGGACAAGGACGGCAGCGCCGTCTCCATCTCGGACGCGGTCAAGGACAAGCTCCCGGACCTGCGCAAGGACCTCGGCGCCGGTGCCGAGCTGACCGTCGTCACCGACCAGGGCCCGCCCGTCGCCAAGGCGATCTCGGGCCTGACCATCGAGGGCGCGCTCGGCCTGCTCTTCGCGGTCATCGTGATCCTGGTCTTCCTGGCCTCGCTCCGCTCGACCCTGGTCACCGCGGTCTCCATCCCGCTCTCCGTGGTCCTCGCACTGATCGTGCTCTGGACCCGTGACCTGTCACTCAACATGCTCACCCTGGGCGCGCTGACCATCGCGATCGGCCGGGTCGTCGACGACTCGATCGTCGTCCTGGAGAACATCAAGCGCCACCTCGGTTACGGGGAGGAGCGCCAGTCCGCGATCCTCACCGCGGTGAAGGAAGTGGCCGGCGCGGTCACCGCCTCGACCCTCACCACCGTCGCCGTCTTCCTGCCGATCGGTCTGGTCGGCGGCATGGTCGGCGAGCTCTTCGGCTCGTTCTCGCTGACCATCACCGCAGCCCTGCTGGCCTCCCTGCTGGTCTCGCTGACCGTCGTCCCGGTCCTGTCCTTCTGGTTCCTGCGCGCCCCCGAGGGCAGCGCCGAGAACCCGGACGAGGCCCGGCGCAAGGCCGAGGAGAAGGAAGCCCGCAGCAAGCTGCAGGGGATGTACGTCCGGGTCCTGGGCTTCGCCACCCGGCGCCGCGTCGTCAGTGTGGTCATCGCCGTGGTCGTGCTGATCGGCACCTTCGGCATGGCTCCGCTGCTGAAGACCACCCTCTTCGATCAGGGCGAGCAGGAAGTCCTCTCCATCAAGCAGGAGTTGGCCCCTGGCACCAGCCTGGAGGCCGCCGACGAGGCGTCCAAGAAGGTCGAGAAGGTCCTCGCGGGCGACAAGAGCGTCAAGGGGTACCAGGTCACGGTCGGCTCGTCCGGCTTCATGGCGGCCTTCGGCGGCGGCACGGGGGCCAACCAGGCCTCCTACCAGGTCACGCTGAAGGACCCGGCCGACTACGAAGCCACCGAGAAGCGCCTCGACGAGGCGCTCGGCAAGCTCGACGGCATCGGTGACACGACCATCGGCGCGGGCGGCGGTTTCGGCAGCCAGGACCTGAGCGTCGTGGTCAAGGCCGCCGACGCGGACGTCCTGCGGAAGTCCTCCGAAGAGGTACGCAAGGCGGTGGCCGGCCTCAAGGACGTCTCCGACGTCCAGAGCGACCTGTCCCAGAGCATCCCCCGGATCTCGGTCAAGGCCAACGCCAAGGCCGCCGACGCCGGCTTCACCCAGGCAGCCCTGGGCGCGGCCGTCGCCGGTGCGGTGAAGGGCACCCCCTCCGGCAAGGCGATCATGGACGACACCGAGCGTGATGTCGTCATCAGGTCCGCCCACCCGGCCACCACGATGGCCGAGCTGAAGAACCTCTCGCTCGGCCCGGTCAAGCTCGGCACGATCGCCGACGTGGAGGTGGTCCCCGGACCGGTCTCCATGACGCGGATCGACGGCCAGCGCGCCGCGACGATCACCGCCAAGCCCGTCGGTGACAACACCGGAGCGGTCAGCACAGAGCTCCAGAAGAAGGTCGACGCCCTGGACCTCCCGGACGGCGCCACCGCCACCATCGGCGGCGTCTCCGAGGACCAGAAGGACGCCTTCGTCAAGCTGGCCCTGGCCATGCTGGCGGCCGTCGCGATCGTCTTCATGCTGCTGGTCGCCACCTTCCGGTCGCTCATCCAGCCGCTGATCCTGCTGGTCTCCATCCCGTTCGCGGCAACCGGCGCGATCGGCCTGCTCCTCATCACCGGGACCCCGATGGGCGTCGCGGCGATGATCGGCATGCTGATGCTGATCGGCATCGTGGTGACCAACGCGATCGTGCTGATCGACCTGATCAACCAGTACCGCGCCCAGGGCATGGGCGTCATCGAGGCGGTCGTCGAGGGTGGACGTCACCGTCTGCGCCCGATCCTGATGACGGCCCTGGCGACCATCTTCGCTCTCCTCCCGATGGCGCTCGGCGTCACCGGCGACGGCGGCTTCATCTCGCAGCCGCTGGCCGTCGTGGTCATCGGCGGTCTGGTCACCTCGACGCTGCTGACGCTGCTCCTGGTGCCGACGCTGTACGCGATGGTGGAGCTCCGCAAGGAGCGCCGCGCGAAGAAGAAGGCCGCGAAGCGCGCCGCGAAGGCGGGCGTGCCGGCTCAGCCAGAGTCCGACGAGGTCCGGGAGACCGAGTCCGCGAAGGCCTGACCGACCGGAGACAGGGCCCCGTTCCACGCACTCGCGTGGGACGGGGCCCTCTTCGGTTCGCGGGCCTCCGGCTCGCCGAGTCGCCGGGGGACACCTCGCCAATCACGGGGAGCCGGGGCGGGCGGCCGGAGAGCAGCGGCAACGCCGGCGGGCGGCGGGGCGGGGAGCGTCAGGCGGCCCCGTTTCCGCTGAGGGCCTGGACGATCCGGATCCACGTCTCGCCGTGCGGGTGGGCGTGCTGGACGCTGAGCGCGCAGATCTCCCTCAGCAGCCGGGCCCGGATCTCCTCGCGTGCCCGGGGCAGGAGCGTGGCCAGATCGTTCGGCTCGACGCCCTCGACCGCCCCGGAGAGCACCATGCCGGCCTGGGCGTGGGTGAGGGAGGACAGCTTGTCGTCGAAGACCTGCCCCTCGACGGCGGCCGCGTGCATCAGCGCGTTGCCGTCCCCGGCAGCCAACGCCCGGTCCACGTAGGTCTGGAGGGCGTCGCGATCCTCGACGAGGCGGTACGCGGCGTCCAGTCCTTCGGTACGGGCGACATCGAGGACGGCGACGTGCGCGAGCGGGGTGGCCTCGGGCGGCTGGACCTGGAGGATGCGGGGGTGGTCCTGGAGGAAGGCCCGTGACTCCGCCCAGGTGCCGCAGTCCACCCACTCCGCCAGCTGCTCCGCGAGGATCGGCGGATCGTAGGCGGCGGTCACGCCGTGGATGAGGACGGCCTCGCGGAGCGCGGCATGCCGCAGTGCGGTGCGCAGGTCCAGGAGCGCCAGTTCTTCGAGGGCCGTCGCGGCCTCCTCGCTGCCGAGCACTTCGGCGTTCCGGGACCAGACATCGCGTGACTGGGGCCAGTTGGGCGCGAACATCCAGGAACTGACGAGGGTCAGAGTCTGCGGCGACAGGGCGAGCCAGGCCGGTGCGGGGGCGAGAGTCACCTCTTCCCACACCGCGCGTACGGCCTCGGGGTCGCCGCAGGCGCGAAGCGCCCGCCGGGCCCGTACGGTCACGACGTCTGCGCCGCCCTCCGGCGCGGAGCCACCGTCGAGAAAGGACACGAGCTCGCGTACGCCGATCGAGGCCTGGGGCGCGGGACAGTCCAGCAGGAAAATGCTCCGCTCCACGCCGAGACGCCGGGCGGTTGCGGGGTGGGCGGGGGCGAACTCCGCCACGGCCTCGTCGAACTGCCAAATCGCCGACGCGCGGTCGTCGGTGCGGACGAGTGCCCGCGCCAGATCGGCGAGAGCGGAGACCAGGGCCCGTTCGAAGGCGCCGGGGTTCTCCAGCGCCAGCGTCCGGTAGGCGGCGACCGCCTCCCGCGCCGCGCTCACGGCTCCTTCGTCGTCCTGGTTCACCCCCAGGTGCCTGCTGAGACTCTGAAGGGAATGAGCCAGGTCGGGAAGGTGGGTGCTGCCGTGCTCGTCGACGAGTCGGCGCAGGAGACGGACGGACTCGGCGGCCGGCGCCGGAGCTTCCTTCCGGCTGCCGGTGTCGGCGAGGTTCTGTGCCAGAGTGCTGAGCGAGCTCGCGAGAGCGGAGCGCAAGGACGGCTGCCGTTCGGCGAGCTCACGGTGCAGAACGACACCTTCCTTCGAAGCCCGCAGTCCCGCCGCCGGTTCTCCGGCCGTGTTCAGGTGGGCGGCCAGGTTGGTGAGTGCCGTGGCCAGGTCCTGCCGGAAGACGGCGGGCTGCCGTGCGGCGAGTGTGCGGCGGATGGCGACCGCCTCCCGGCCCGCCGAGACCGCCCCGGAAATATCACCCGAACTCGCGCGGGCGGTGCCGAGGTTGTTGAGAGCCGTGGCGAACTCCGGGAGGAACACGCCCGGATCCTCGGCGGCGAGGCGCCGGTAGATGCCGGTGCCTTCTTCGGAGTGGAGCAGGGCTGCGCCTGGCTCACCTGTTGAGTCGAGGTGCATCGCGAGGTTGTTGAGCATCGCGGCCAGGCCCGGGAGGGACGCTTTCGGGCGGGCCCCGGCAAGTTCGCGCTGGATGCGTACGGCCTCGCGCGCGAACAGCACCGCTGCCGCCGGGTCTCCCGCGGCGGCCGTCATGTCGGCCAAGGAGGTCAGGGACCGGGCGAGATCCGGCTGAAAGGCCTCCGGGTGCTGGGTGGCGAGCCTGGCGGACAGGCGTGCGGCCTCCCGAGCCGGAGCGAGCGCGCCCTCGTGGTCCCCGGTGGCGGAGAGCCTTGCCGCCAGGTCGCGCAGGGCGCCCGCCAGCAGCGGCTGGAAGACGGCCGGATGACGCGCAACGAGTTCCCGCCAGATCTCCACCGCCTCCCGCGCGGGTGGTACGGCGGCCCGGCGTTCCCCCTCGTCGGAGTCCGGCGGGCCGGCCGGCCACTGGCCGTCGTGCGCATCACCCGCCCCCGTCGGCAACGAGCCCGTCCCGGCCCGCAACGAGCTCGTCCCGGCCGGCAACGGGCCCGTCCCCGCCCGCGACGAGCCCGTCCCCGCCGACAACGGGCCCGTCCCGGCCTGCAACGAGCCCGCCCCCGCGCGCAACGAGCCCGTCACCAGCCGCGCGAACATGAACCCGCCGCCCACCGCAGTGGCACGCGTGGCCACCGCGTCGCCCGCCTCCCGCGCCGGCTCCTCCGGGACACCGGCCGCCGCGCACCGGCGGAACACGTACTCACCGATGTCCTCCCGAGTGCGTGGCTCCCGCTCCAGGCCCGCCGCGGTGGCACCCGCGCCGATCAGCCGGGCCAGGGCGTCCGGCAGGGTCTCGCCCTCGTGCCTGTCCGCTGCCGGCCGGCCGCGGAACGCGCCGTCGCGGGAGCTCAGCAGGACCGGGATCGTCCGGCCGAGCGGGAGGACCAGCTCCTCGGTCATGGGGCGGAGATGCTCGGCAGGCACTTCGTCCAGCCCGTCGAGGACCAGCACCGGCCGGGGGGACAGTTCCCGGAGCCCGCCCCGGAAGTCGTCCGTGTCGCGGGGCTCGGGCAGTCCGAGCTGCCGGGCCAGCTCCGAGGCCGCCCGGAGAGGGCTCAGCCCTCGCAGGTGTACGGAGGCGAGGGAACGTCCGGGGCGGAGGCCCGGGTCGGGATCGTCCTCGCGCAGGCACGCGTGCGCCACCGTCTCTCTCCGCTGCACAGGATCGGTGAGGGTCGCGATCCGGCCCAGCACGGCCGACTTGCCGCAGCCCGGCGGGCCGGTCACCAGGAAGAGCCCGGGGTCGTCCGCCTCCAGCCAGGCGACGATCCGGCCCAGCACCTCCTTCCGGCCCGTGAAGAACCAGCCCTCCTCGCGGTACCCGACCCCGCGCGCCGCGAGCACCAGGTGCTCCGCCGGCCCGGCGGGGGCCCCGGTCCGTGGGGGGACGTCCCGCCCGTCGGCATGTTCCTCGCGCGGCGCCGTCCCCACCGGCTCGCGCCCGTCGTCGCCCGCCACGCCCGTCTCAGGCACCATCGCCCGCCCCGTCCTTCAGTACCAGTACCAGCGCGGTCGCCACGACGTCCGCTGCGTTGAGTAGCAGCGTAGTTACGGTACGGACATCCCGGGGGCCGTATGGGGGAAAACCGGCCTTCCGTCACCACTCGCACGAAAGGCCCCGGAGAAACGCCCGAAGGCGTCCCGGGGCCTTTCGTGACCGGGGTTACGGCAGCGCCAGCATCCGTTCGAGCGCCAGCTTGGCGTACTTCTCCGTGTCCGGATCGACCTCGATCCGGTTCACGAGGTTGCCCTCGGCCAGCGACTCCAGCGTCCACACCAGGTGCGGCAGGTCGATCCGGTTCATCGTCGAGCAGAAGCAGACCGTCTTGTCGAGGAAGACGATCTCCTTGTCCTCCGCGGCGAACCGGTTCGCCAGGCGCCGCACCAGGTTCAGCTCGGTGCCGATCGCCCACTTCGAGCCTGCCGGGGCCGCCTCCAGGGCCTTGATGATGTACTCCGTCGAGCCGACGTAGTCCGCCGCCGCCACGACCTCGTGCTTGCACTCCGGGTGCACCAGCACATTGACGCCGGGTATGCGGGCGCGCACGTCGTTGACCGACTCCACCGAGAAGCGCCCGTGCACCGAGCAGTGCCCGCGCCACAGGATCATCTTCGCGTTGCGCAGCTCCTCGGCGGTCAGCCCGCCGTTGGGCCGATGCGGGTTGTAGAGGACGCAGTCCTCCAGGGTCATCCCCATGTCCCGTACGGCGGTGTTCCGGCCCAGGTGCTGGTCCGGCAGGAAGAGGACCTTCTCGCCCTGCTCGAAGGCCCACTCCAGCGCCCGCTTCGCGTTCGACGAGGTGCAGATCGTGCCGCCGTGGCGGCCGGTGAAGGCCTTGATGTCGGCGGAGGAGTTCATGTACGAGACGGGCACGACCTGCTCGGCCACCCCGGCCTCGGTCAGCACGTCCCAGCACTCGGCGACCTGTTCGGCGGTGGCCATGTCGGCCATCGAGCAGCCCGCCGCCAGGTCCGGCAGCACGACCTTCTGGTCGTCGGTGGTCAGGATGTCCGCGGACTCGGCCATGAAGTGCACACCGCAGAACACGATGTACTCGGCCTCCGGACGCGCTGCCGCGTCCCGCGCCAGCTTGAACGAGTCACCGGTGACGTCCGCGAACTGGATGACCTCGTCGCGCTGGTAGTGGTGCCCGAGGACGAAGACCTTCTCCCCCAGCTTCTCCTTGGCCGCGCGGGCGCGCTCCACCAGGTCCGGGTCGGACGGGGAGGGCAGGTCGCCGGGGCATTCGACGCCGCGCTCGCTCCTGGGGTCGGCGTCGCGGCCGAGCAGGAGCAGGGCGAGGGGCGACGGCTGGACATCGAGTTCCTGGACGGGATGGGCCGTGGTCACGTCACGCACCCTTTCTTCTCTGCGAGTCTGCGAGGAGCTTCTCTGCGAGGAGCCTTTTCGTCGAATTGACGTTATCTATCATAACCGCTTCACGTCACTTTGACGACGCCGATAGCGTCAATGTGACGCACCCGCACGAGTGGCCGGTGTGCGAGCATGAATGGAACAGGCAAGCGTGCGGCCCCGGAATGAATCCGCGGTTCCGGCGGTTGCAACGTCGGCAAGCAGACTCCGTACAACCCGGGAGAGAAGCAGATGTCCGTATCGGACGAGACCACCACCGTGAGCGACGGCATCCTCCTGTCCGACGCCGCCGCAGCCAAGGTCAAGGGCCTGCTGGAGCAGGAAGGCCGTGACGACCTGGCGCTGCGCGTCGCCGTCCAGCCCGGCGGCTGCTCGGGCCTGCGTTACCAGCTCTTCTTCGACGAGCGTTCGCTCGACGGCGATGTCGTGAAGGACTTCGACGGCGTCAAGGTCGTCACCGACCGGATGAGCGCCCCGTACCTGGGCGGTGCCTCTGTCGACTTCGTCGACACCATCGAGAAGCAGGGCTTCACGATCGACAACCCGAACGCCACGGGTTCCTGCGCCTGTGGTGACTCCTTCAGCTAGAGCGCGACGGCGTCGGCCCGCCAGGGCTCGAACGCGACAGCGGTACGGCGGCGGCCCCGGAATCCGATTCCGGGGCCGCCGCCGTATCCGCCCGGTCGGCGGGCCGTCACGTCACCCCCGCGCCACCGCACGGCCCGAGGTGGCGTCGATCACCTTCCGGTCGCCCAGCGGCTGATCCAGGGTGACCGTACGGGTCAGCTCCTTGGCGATCATGACGCAGACCTTCTTCGGATCCGGCGTCGACTCCGTCACGGTCACCCGCACGGCGGTGCCGTCCTCGCTCGCGCTCATGTCGTACGTACTGCACGCGCCGCCCCAGAACGTCACCGAGAGCGTCCGCCCGTCGGCGCTGTACGACTGGATCGCGCCACCGGCCCGCGCGGTACCGCCCGCGTCCGGGGCCTTCTCCGACGGGGCGTCCTTCGCCAGGTACGCCGGGTCCACGGCGACCTGGGTGACGGTGTTGCCCGTCCCGCCCGCGGCCGGCCGGACCGTGAAGATCCAGGACGGTACGAGCACCTGCCCGCCGCCCACGTAGCGCGCCGCCAGGCCGAAGACGGCCTTGTCGACCGTCACCGTCGTCGTAGCCGGCTCCGCCCCGGTACGTGCGCCGCAGGCGGGCCCGGACGGCTTCGTGTCGTCCCTCAGCGGTGCGACGGTCGCGCACCCGCCGATGTTCTTGCGGCCGTCCGAGGGCTGTGCGGCGTTCAGCTGCTTCAGTGCCTCGGCCGCACCGATCACGGGATAGTCGGCGCCCTTCTCCAGGCCCTTCAACTGCCCGCCACCGCCGACCACCTCACCATCGGCGCCCACCTGGATCCCGGTCGCCCAGCCGTACGTCGGCAGCCCGTCCACCACCGGATCCGCGTTGACCACCCGGGCCGAGCCCATCAGTTGACCGGCGTCGAGGGCCGCGCCGTCCTGGCCGGCCGCCTTCAGCACGGGCACGGCGGCGGCCTTCGCGGCCTTCTCGCTCACGGGTGATCCCGAGCCGCCCGGAGCCACATCCTTGCTCGAACAGGTCGCCTTGTTCCCGCAGTTGTCCGTACCCCCGGAGCCGTAACGGGCGAAGGTCCAGGTGCCGGGCGCCCGCTTGTCCACCCGCAGCACCGGGCCGGAGCCGTCCCCGTCGGAGCCCACCGTCCAGGCCGTGCCCTCGGCCCGCGGGGTGCCCGTCAGCCCGAGCGCCTTCGCCAGCCGGGTCACCGCGGCCGCGGAGACCGTTCCGCTCGTACGCTGCACGGCGGCCTTCGCCGGGCCGTCCGGCAGCGCGCCGGCCGCGCGGTAGACCAGCCGTTCGCCGTGCGGATCGGGTTCGCCCGGCGCGATGCCCCGTGGCGGGGCCGATGGGGTCGGGGGCTGCGTGGCCGGACCGTCCGTCCGCTCGTCCAGGGAGAGCGGCGGGGGAGTGCCGGCACCACTGCCCGCGCTCTCCTTGCCGCCGTCCGCCGCGGACGCGGCCCAGTACGCGCCGCCGCCACCGGCCAGCAGCACGGCTGCCGCCACCGAGGCCACGGCGAGCGGCGAACGCCGCCAGGGGCCGGTCACGTCGTTGTCGGGTCGCTCGGTGCTCACCGGGTCGCTCCTTCGCCTGCATCGCCGTCATACGCCTGGCCGGCATATGGCCCGCCGCTCGGGTGCGGACACCGATGGGACGGGGCGAAGGGGCGCACGGTTCCCCCGCGGGGCGGCAGTCGAGGCCGGGAGCGCGGTCCGGGACCGGTCGGCGCGCGATCTCAGTCGCCGTACTCCGGCGTCGCGTCGATCATCCTGGCCGAGGCGGGCGGCACGGTGACCCCGTGGATCAGGGACGGCGCCACAGGGGTGGAGGCGGTCTTCGGGGGCGCCACCCAGCGCGGAGCCATCCGTGCGCAGTCTCCGCGCAGCTCCGCCAGATCGGTCTCGTGCTCGCGCGGGGCGATGTGATTCGACATATACCGACCGTAGGCACCACAGAGCTCAGGAAGAAAGCCCTACTATCGGGTAATTTTTCCCCTTCGGACCCTCGCGGGAACCGGTAGCGTGAACTGTCACGCCGACCCGGGAACGCGAACATCCGTTCCCCTCGACCTCCGCAGGAGCAGTCCCCCGTGCGTATCGCAGTCACCGGCTCCATCGCCACCGACCACCTCATGACCTTCCCCGGCCGATTCGCCGACCAGCTGGTCGCCGATCAGCTGCACACGGTCTCGCTCTCCTTCCTGGTCGACAACCTGGACGTGCGCCGGGGAGGTGTCGCCGCCAACATCTGCTTCGGCATGGGTCTGCTCGGCACCGCTCCGATCCTGGTCGGCGCCGCGGGCTCCGACTTCGACGACTACCGGGCCTGGCTCGACCGCCACGGCGTCGACACCGGATCGGTGCGGATCTCCGAGGTCCTGCACACCGCCCGCTTCGTCTGCACGACGGACGCCGACCACAACCAGATCGGCTCCTTCTACACCGGCGCCATGAGCGAGGCCCGGCTGATCGAGCTGAAGGCCGTCGCCGACCGGGTGGGCGGCCTCGACCTGGTCTCCATCGGCGCCGACGACCCGGAGGGCATGCTCCGCCACACGGAGGAGTGCCGCTCCCGCGGGATCCCGTTCGCCGCGGACTTCTCGCAGCAGATCGCCCGGATGGACGGCGACGAGATCCGCATCCTCCTCGACGGCGCCACGTACCTCTTCTCCAACGAGTACGAGAAGGGCCTCATCGAGTCCAAGACCGGCTGGACCGACCAGGAGATCCTGGCCAAGGTCGGCCACCGCGTCACCACCCTGGGCGCCCAGGGCGTGCGGATCGAGCGGGTCGGCGAGGAGCCGATCGAGGTCGGCTGCCCGGAGGAGGAGACCAAGGCCGACCCGACCGGTGTCGGCGACGCCTTCCGTGCCGGGTTCCTCTCCGGCCTCGCCTGGGGCGTCGGCCTGGAGCGGGCCGCCCAGGTCGGATGCATGCTCGCCACCCTGGTCATCGAGACGGTCGGCACCCAGGAGTACACCCTGCGCCGCACCCACTTCATGGACCGCTTCACCAAGGCCTACGGCCACGAGGCGGCGGCCGAGGTCCGCACCCACCTCGCGTAGTCAGGTCCGTACGCGCCCCGCGCGGTCAGGACAGCCGGCGGACCACATAGGCCGAACCCCGGTCCGCCGGCTCCTCACCCACGTACTCCTGCTCGCGCATCGCGCACCAGGCCGGAATGTCGAGCCGGGCCGCCTCGTCGTCGGACAGGACGGTCACCGTCCCGCCCACCGGCACCCCTCCGATCACCTTTGCGAGCTCGATCACCGGGATCGGGCAGCGCCTCCCGAGCGCGTCGACGACCAGGGAGGCCGCCGGGGCGGCGGGGGAGGGGGCGGCCGCGGCGGGCGCACCCAGCTTCTCCCGGACCCCCGCCACCACCCCGGGGAGCACGTCGAGGAAGCGGTCGACGTCCTGTGCGGTGGTGCCCGTCGGCAGCGACACCCGGACGTTGCCCTCCGACAGCACCCCCATCGCCCTGAGCACATGGCTCGGGGTCAGGGTGCTGCTCGTGCAGGACGAGCCGGACGAAACGGAGAACCCCGCCCGGTCCAGTTCATGGAGCAGGCTCTCCCCGTCGACATAGAGACAGGAGAAGGTGACCACATGCGGCAGCCGCCGCACCGGATCGCCGACGACCTCCACATCGGGCACCAGCGCGGGCACCCGGCTCCGGATCCGGTCCACCAGCGCCCGCAGCCTTTCCGCCTCGGCGGCCGCCTCCGCCCGTACCGCCCGCAGGGACGCCGCCGCGGCCACGATCGCCGGAATGTTCTCGAAGCCGGCGGCGCGCCCCGACTCCCGCTCGTCGGCCGGTCCTTGGACCGCGAACCGGACACCCTTGCGCACCGCCAGCAGCCCGACCCCGGCCGGACCGCCCCATTTGTGGGCGCTCGCCGCCAGCAGCGACCAGCCGCCCGGCACCGGCCCCTGGCCCAGTGACTGCGCGGCGTCCACCAGCAGCGGCACCCCCGCGTCCCGGCAGAGCCCGGCGACCTCGGCCACCGGCTGCTCGGTGCCGACCTCGTGGTTGGCGGACTGGAGACAGGCCAGCGCGGTGTCCTCGCGCAGCGCCGCTCCGTACGCCGCCGGGCTCACCGCCCCCGAACGGTCGACCGGCACCTCCGCGACCGATCCGCCCCGGCTCTCGTGGTCGGTGGCCGAATGGAGTACGGACGAGTGCTCGACCGCCGACACCACCAGATGGCGGCCGACACGCCGACGTCCGGCGAGGGCCCCGGAAATTCCGGAGTGCACCGCCCGGGTCCCGGACGAGGTGAACGTGAGCTCGTCGGGACGGCAGCCGACGGCCTGCGCCGCGGCCTCCCGGGCCGCGTCCAGCAGCAGCCGGGCGCGGCGCCCCTCGCGGTAGAGCCTGGCCGGGTCGGCCCAGCCCTCGTCCAGCGCGGCAAGCAGCACCTGGCGGGCGACGGGGTGGAGGGGGGCGGCGGACGCGGCGTCGAAGTAGGGCACCCGGCCACGCTAGCCCGGCCCGCGCGCCGGGCCGCACTCCGGCTCGGGACCGGCGGTCCGCGCGGTCGGGAGAGGGGGCGTCAGATGTCGGCCGGAGGCCCGGATTCCACCCCTTCGGGGAGTCGGGCGGCGCGTTGGGCACCCTCCCCGCGCGACCCCAAATAGCGTCCAGTAGGGTTTGGTCCGCATAAACATCCAAACCCCTGCCCGCGTCAGGGGCGGCGACCGACAAACGAGACGGGCGCGCCGACCGTGCGGGCGAGACTCTCGGGAAGGCGCTACGTGAGTCCCAACGGCTCCGACCGCTCGTCGCGGCGCCCGATGCGGCGGAAGCTGCCGCAGGTGCTGACTGCGGGCCTGATCCTGGCTACCGCAACCGGTTGCACATACAAGGATTTCCCCCGCCTTGGTATGCCTACGCCGGTAACGGAAGAGGCACCACGGATCCTTTCCCTCTGGCAGGGCTCGTGGGCGGCAGCGCTCGCCACGGGCGCGCTGGTCTGGGGCCTGATCCTGTGGAGTGTCATCTTCCACCGGCGCAGCCGCACCAAGGTGGAGGTTCCTCCGCAGACCCGGTACAACATGCCGATCGAGGCGTTGTACACCGTGGTCCCTCTGATCATCGTCTCGGTGTTGTTCTACTTCACCGCGCGCGACGAATCGAAGCTCCTCGAACTCTCCCCGAAGCCCGCCCACACCATCAACGTGGTCGGCTATCAGTGGAGCTGGGGCTTCAACTACATCGAGAACGTGGACGGCTCGACCGCCACGGGCAACAAGATCCCCAAGGAGCTCAACGCCATTCCGGACCGGTTCCACAAGGACTTCCCCAAGGGTGCGGAAGGCGTCCACGACGTCGGCATCCCGGGAACCCAGAACCCGCAGAACGGCAACCCCGGCCCGACCCTGTGGCTGGCCAAGGGGCAGAAGGTCCGCTTCATCCTGACTTCGCGTGACGTCATCCACTCCTTCTGGGTGGTGCCGTTCCTCATGAAGCAGGACGTCATTCCGGGCCACACCAACTCCTTCGAGGTGACTCCCAACCAGGAGGGCACCTTCATGGGCAAGTGCGCCGAGCTCTGTGGCGTCGACCACTCCCGAATGCTCTTCAACGTCAAGGTCGTCTCCCCGGAGCGCTATGAGGCGCACCTCAAGGAGCTGGCGAAGCAGGGCAACACGGGCTACGTGCCGGCCGGCATCGAGCAGACTGACCCGGCCAGGAATGCGGAGACGAACAAACTGTGAGCATCCTCAATGAACCTCAGGGTGCCGCGGCAGCAGACGACTCGTACGAGGACGAGCTGCCGGTCCGGCGCAAGCAGCCGGGAAACGTCGTCATCAAGTGGCTGACCACCACTGACCACAAGACGATCGGCACGATGTACCTGGTCACCTCGTTCGCGTTCTTCTGCATCGGCGGTCTGCTCGCGCTCTTCATGCGCGCCGAGCTGGCCCGTCCGGGCACGCAGATCATGTCGAACGAGCAGTTCAACCAGGCGTTCACGATGCACGGCACGATCATGCTGCTGATGTTCGCGACGCCGCTGTTCGCCGGGTTCGCGAACTGGATCATGCCGCTGCAGATCGGCGCGCCCGACGTGGCGTTCCCCCGGCTGAACATGTTCGCGTACTGGCTGTACCTCTTCGGCTCGATCATCGCGGTGGCCGGCTTCCTCACCCCGCAGGGTGCGGCCGACTTCGGCTGGTTCGCCTACTCCCCGCTTTCGGACGCGGTCCGCTCGCCGGGCGTCGGTGCCGATATGTGGATCATGGGTCTGGCGTTCTCCGGATTCGGCACGATCCTCGGTTCGGTCAACTTCATCACCACGATCATCTGCATGCGCGCACCCGGCATGACGATGTTCCGTATGCCGATCTTCGTCTGGAACGTCCTGCTGACCGGTGTTCTGGTCCTGCTGGCCTTCCCGGTGCTCGCCGCCGCGCTCTTCGCGCTGGAGGCGGACCGAAAATTCGGTGCGCATGTATTCGACGCGTCCAATGGCGGCGCATTGCTATGGCAACACCTCTTCTGGTTCTTCGGCCATCCAGAGGTGTACATCATCGCTTTGCCCTTCTTCGGGATCATTTCCGAAGTGATCCCGGTGTTCAGTCGAAAGCCGATGTTCGGATACATCGGTCTGATCGGTGCGACGATCGCCATCGCCGGTCTGTCCGTGACCGTGTGGGCCCACCACATGTACGTCACCGGCGGTGTGCTGCTGCCGTTCTTCTCGTTCATGACGTTCCTCATCGCGGTGCCCACCGGGGTGAAGTTCTTCAACTGGATCGGCACGATGTGGAAGGGCTCACTGTCCTTCGAGACACCGATGCTCTGGGCCATCGGCTTCCTGATCACCTTCGCCTTCGGTGGTCTGACCGGTGTGATCCTGGCGTCGCCGCCGATGGACTTCCACGTCTCGGACTCGTACTTCGTCGTGGCGCACTTCCACTACGTGGTCTTCGGCACCGTGGTCTTCGCGATGTTCTCCGGATTCCACTTCTGGTGGCCGAAGTTCACCGGCAAGATGCTCGACGAGCGGCTCGGCAAGATCACGTTCTGGACGCTGTTCGTGGGCTTCCACGGCACGTTCCTGGTGCAGCACTGGCTGGGCGCCGAGGGCATGCCGCGTCGCTACGCGGACTACCTCGCGGCGGACGGCTTCACCGCGCTGAACACGTTCTCGACGATCTGTTCGTTCGTGCTCGGCCTGTCGATGCTGCCGTTCTTCTACAACGTCTGGAAGACGGCCAAGTACGGCAAGAAGATCGAGGTCGACGACCCGTGGGGCTACGGCCGCTCGCTGGAGTGGGCGACTTCCTGCCCGCCGCCGCGGCACAACTTCCTCACGCTGCCGCGGATCCGTTCCGAGTCCCCGGCGTTCGACCTGCACCACCCGGAAATCACGGCCCTCGAACAGCTGGAGCACCACTCCGAGGGTGACAAGGCCCTCGCCGGTGGCAAGGAGGCGGGCAAGTGAAGATCCAGGGCAAGCTGTTCCTCTGGCTGGCGGTCTTCATGCTCGCCATGGCCATCACGTACGGCGTGTGGTCCAAGGAGCCGGCCGGCACGACCGCGCTCGTCCTGGCCTTCGGCCTGAGCGTCATGATCGGCTTCTACCTGGCCTTCACGGCCAGGCGGGTCGACGCGCTCGCGCAGGACGACAGGGAAGCCGATGTGGCGGACGAGGCCGGCGACGTGGGGTTCTTCTCCCCGCACAGCTGGCAGCCGCTCTCGCTGGCGGTCGGCGGTGCACTCGCCTTCATGGGAGTCGTCTTCGGCTGGTGGCTGCTCTTCTTCTCGCTCCCGATGCTCCTGGTCGGTCTGTTCGGCTGGGTGTTCGAGTACTACCGCGGTGAGAACCGCACCCAGTGACACCGCTCCACCCGTGACACCGCTCCACCTGACGGGGGGCCCGCACTTCCACGAGAAGTGCGGGCCCCCCGTTTGCAGTCACCCCGCGCGCTGAATCAAATGAACCTTCATAGCGTGGGTTCATGAACCACACGCCGCGCATCCGTCCCGTAGTGAGCTGCACTCTGCTGGCCGTGACCCTCGTAGCAGGGATGACCGCCTGTGGGCAGTCCGACAGCCATCCGCTCGCGGCGAAGCCGTACAACGCGGCGGACGAGATCTCCTCCAACGCGCCCGACGGCGGCGAGAAGGTCGACCCGGACAAGCCCCTCGAAGTGAGCGTCGACGGCGACGACGGCCGGATCACCGATGTGACGGCTGTGGACACCACAGGACGCCATGTGGCGGGCGAACTCGATGCCGACGGACACCGCTGGCACTCCACCGCCCCGCTCGCGGCAGGCGCCCGGTACACCGTCAGGGTCAGCATGGAGGACAGCGACGGCGCCCCAGGCAGCCGCACGCTCTCTTTCGAGACCGCCTCTGCCAAGAAGTTCCTGAAGGTCACCTTCGGCCCTCAGGCGGGCACCTACGGCGTCGGACAGCCCCTTACGGCGCAACTCAGTGCTCCGGTCGCCGACAAGGCGGCCCGCGCCACGGTGGAGCGCGCGCTGAAGGTGCGCTCCGTGCCTGCCGTGACCGGCTCCTGGTACTGGGTCGACGACAAGACGCTGCACTACCGGCCGCAGGAGTACTGGCCGGCGAGGGCCACCATCGAGGTCAGCAGCAATCTGGCCGGCATGAAGGTGACCAGCACGCTGTACGGGGCTCCCGCGAAAGCGTTGAAGATCACTACCGGCGACCGTATCGAGGCCGTCACCGACGCCGCGCAGCACTCCATGACGGTCAAGCGCAACGGAGAAGTGATCAACACCATTCCGGTGACCACGGGCAGGCCCGGCTTCGACACCCGCAACGGCGTCAAGGTCGTGCTCAGCAAGGAGCACGACGTACGTATGCGCGGCGAGACCATCGGCATCTCGCAGGACTCGGACGACTCGTACGACCTGCTGGTCTACTACGCGACCCGGGTCACCTGGAGCGGCGAGTACGTCCACGCGGCCCCCTGGTCCACCGGATCACAGGGGTACGCGAACGTCAGCCACGGCTGTACCGGCATGAGCAACAGCGCGGCGGAGTGGTTCTACAACACCGTGCGCGAGGGCGACATCGTCAGCGTCGTCGGCAGCCAGGGCGCGACCATGACGCCGTTCGACAACGGCTACGGCGACTGGAACCTCTCCTGGGCCACATGGCAGAAGGGCAGCGCACTGCAGAACGGCACGCCGGACCGCGTCGACACGGTCCAGGCGGCGCGACTGCGCCCCGAGGTCTGACCGACCGGGGGAGTGCGCTGCCCCGCGGAGGGGCCCGCGACGGCCTGAGGGGCCGACAGTCCCTCAGGCCCCCACGGAGAGCCGGCTGCGCAGCAGGGCGGCCAGGGCGTCCGCGAACCCGACCGGTTCGACCGGAAGGGTCACCGCGGCGTCCGCGCGGCTCCAGGTGGCCAGCCAGGCGTCCTGCGGGCGCCCGATCAGCAGCAGCACCGGCGGGCAGCGGAAGATCTCGTCCTTGATCTGACGGCAGACGCCCATGCCTCCGGCAGGGGCCGTCTCACCGTCCAACACGCAGACGTCGACGCCTCCGTGATCCAGTGCGTCCAGGACGGCGGGCAGGGTGGCGCACTCCAGGAACTCCACCGGCGGCACGTCCGCCGCGGGCCTGCGCCCTGCTGCCAACCTCACCTGCTCACGGGTGTGTGCGTTGTCGCTGTAGACCAGGACCGTGGCGGTCGGCTGCATTGTTCCTCCGTGACATCTGTGTCTTCGGGGCTTTCGGGGCATGAACCGATGCGCGGATCGTACTCCGCCCGACAGCCTGTCAGCACCGCCCGGGACGGCGGATCCATGGGCCGTTCGGGGAGGACACACCCCTCTGACACACCGAACGGCACCCCCCGGAGTGAGGGCGGGATAAGCGACCGACATAATGTCGGTCGTGGCGACAGCAACGACAGTAGAAACCGGGCACGCGCACCCGTCGGTCAATCGGCCGAACCTCACCAGCGTCGGAACCATCATCTGGTTGAGTTCCGAGCTGATGTTCTTCGCGGCCCTCTTCGCGATGTACTTCACCCTGCGATCGGTGACCGGATCAGATCACTGGAAGGAAATGGCTTCGTCCCTGAACTTCCCGTTCTCGGCGACGAACACCACCATCCTGGTGCTCTCCTCACTCACTTGCCAGCTCGGCGTCTTTGCCGCCGAGCGAGGTGATGTGAAGAAGCTCCGTACCTGGTTCGTGATCACTTTCGTGATGGGTTCGATCTTCATCGGAGGCCAGGTCTTCGAGTACACCGAGCTGGTGAAGAAGGACGGCCTCTCGCTGTCCTCGGATCCGTACGGCTCGGTGTTCTACCTGACCACCGGCTTCCACGGTCTGCATGTGACAGGCGGCCTCATCGCCTTCCTGCTCGTTCTGGGCAGGACGTACGCAGCCAAGAGGTTCACCCATGAACAGGCGACCGCTGCCATCGTCGTGTCCTATTACTGGCACTTCGTCGATGTCGTGTGGATCGGCCTCTTTGCCACGATCTACATGATCAAGTAACCGGGCTCAGAGCCCGAACCACATCCAGCATCGACGCAGAAGATCCTGACACCGGGGTAATCCGTGAAAAAGCTCTCCGCACGACGACGCCATCCGTTGGCGGCGGTCGTCGTACTACTCCTCGCGCTGGCGGCCACTGGGGGCCTGTACGCCGCGTTTGCGCCCGCGAGTAAGGCGCAGGCCGACGAAACCTCCCAGTCCCTCGCCATCGACGAGGGCAAGAAGCTGTACTCCGTCGGTTGCGCCAGCTGCCACGGAACCGGCGGTCAGGGCACAACCGACGGGCCCCAGCTTGTCGGCGTGGGCTCCGCCGCCGTCGACTTCCAGGTCGGTACGGGCCGTATGCCGGCACAGCAGCCGGGCGCCCAGGTACCGAAGAAGCCGGTCATCTACACCCAGGGCGAGATCGACCAGCTCGCGGCGTACGTCGCGTCGCTCGGCGCCGGTCCGATCACCCCGACCAAGAGTCAGGTCAGCCCTGAAGGCGCGGACATCGCCAAGGGTGGCGATCTCTTCCGTACCAACTGTGCTCAGTGCCACAACTTCACCGGCAAGGGCGGTGCCCTGACGAACGGCAAGTACGCACCCGGCCTTGAGGGTGTGGACCCGAAGCACATGTACGAGGCCATGCAGACCGGCCCGCAGAGCATGCCGTCCTTCCCGGACTCGACGATGCCCGAGCAGCAGAAGAAGGACATCATCGCGTACGTCCAGACCGTGAACAGCGCAGATTCCGCCAGCCCCGGCGGCCTCAGTCTGGGCGGTCTCGGTCCGGTCAGCGAGGGTCTGTTCGGCTGGATCTTCGGGCTCGGCGCACTTATCGCAGTTGCCGTCTGGGTCGCGGCCCACACCGCTAAGGCCAAGAAGTCATGAGTAGCCAAGAGATTCCAGAAAAGAACCTGCCCGCAGAGCAGGCCCCCGCGCACG
The DNA here is from genome assembly GCF_007829885.1 of Streptomyces brevispora. Taxonomy (NCBI): domain Bacteria; kingdom Bacillati; phylum Actinomycetota; class Actinomycetes; order Kitasatosporales; family Streptomycetaceae; genus Streptomyces; species Streptomyces brevispora. Next base: position 1,058,406 of record NZ_VIWW01000001.1, on the reverse strand, counting down.
GCGCGGTAGAGGGCGCGGACGATCCGTTCGCCGACCCGGGGCTGCCGGCCCACCAGCCGCGCATCCAGGACATCGACGAACGGGCCGCGAAGCGGTCCGAGCGCGCGGTCGCGTTCATGTTCGCGCTGTCCATGCTGGCGACGGTCGGCTTCATCGCCTCCTTCGTCATCTTCCCGGTCGACAAGATCGTCTACATCTTCCCGTTCGGTCATGTGAGTGCGCTCAACTTCTCCCTGGGACTGACCCTGGGCGTGGCGCTCTTCGCGATCGGCGCGGGAGCCGTCCACTGGGCGCGCACCCTGATGTCCGACGTGGAGGTCGCCGACGAGCGGCACGCGATCGAGGCCGAGCCCGAGGTCAAGGCGAAGGTTCTCGCCGACTTCGCGGCCGGTGCCGAGGAGTCCGCGTTCGGCCGGCGCAAGCTGGTCCGCAACACCATGTTCGGCGCGCTGGCCCTGGTGCCGCTCTCCGGTGTGGTGCTGCTGCGCGACCTCGGTCCGCTGCCGGAGAAGAAGCTTCGCTCCACCATGTGGGCCAAGGGCAAGCAGCTCATCAACATGAACACCAATGAGCCGCTTCGTCCCGAGGACGTGACCGTCGGTTCGCTCACCTTCGCCATGCCCGAGGGCCTGGAGGAGGACGCGCACGACTTCCAGACGCAGATCGCCAAGGCCGCGCTGATGATCATTCGCATCGAGCCGTCCAACATCAAGGACAAGCGCGAGCGCGAGTGGGCCCACGAGGGCATCGTGGCCTTCTCGAAGATCTGCACCCACGTCGGCTGCCCGATCAGCCTGTACGAGCAGCAGACCCACCACGTGCTCTGCCCGTGCCACCAGTCAACCTTCGACCTCTCCGACGGCGCCCGCGTCATCTTCGGTCCGGCCGGTCACGCCCTCCCGCAGCTGCGGATCGGCGTGAACAGCGAGGGCAACCTCGAGGCGCTCGGTGACTTCGATGAGCCCGTCGGTCCTGCATTCTGGGAGCGCGGATGAGTACTGCGACCGATACGAAGCGCAAGGCGCCCGCCGGTGAGAAGGTGGCCGACTGGGCGGACGGCCGGCTCGGGATCTACTCCCTGGCCAAGGCCAACATGCGCAAGATCTTCCCGGACCACTGGTCCTTCATGCTCGGTGAGATCTGCCTCTACAGCTTCATCATCATCATCCTCACGGGTGTGTACCTGACGCTGTTCTTCCACCCGAGCATGAACGAGGTCGTCTACCACGGCCCGTACGAGCCCATGCAGGGCATCCAGATGTCCGAGGCGTACGCCTCGACGCTGGACATCAGCTTCGACGTCCGCGGTGGTCTGCTGGTCCGGCAGATCCACCACTGGGCCGCGCTGATCTTCCTGGCCGGCATGTTCGTGCACATGATGCGCGTCTTCTTCACGGGCGCGTTCCGCAAGCCGCGTGAGATCAACTGGCTGTTCGGCTTCCTGCTGTTCGTGCTCGGTATGTTCACCGGCTTCACCGGCTACTCGCTCCCGGACGACCTGCTCTCGGGTACGGGTGTCCGGTTCATGCAGGGCGCGATCCTGTCCATGCCGATCGTCGGCACGTACCTGTCGATGTTCCTGTACGGCGGGGAGTTCCCGGGCGGCGACATCATCGCCCGGTTCTACTCGGTCCACATCCTGCTGCTGCCCGGCATCATGATGGGGCTGCTGGTGGCGCACCTGATCCTGGTCTTCTACCACAAGCACACGCAGTTCGCGGGTCCCGGCCGGACCAACAAGAACGTCGTCGGCATGCCGCTGCTGCCGGTGTACATGGCGAAGGCCGGAGGGTTCTTCTTCCTGGTCTTCGGCGTCATCGCCGCCATCTCGGGCATCGCCTCGATCAACCCGATCTGGGCCATCGGGCCCTACCGCCCGGACCAGGTGTCCACCGGCGCGCAGCCCGACTGGTACATGGGGTTCTCCGAGGGTCTGATCCGTGTCATGCCCGGCTGGGAGATCAACCTCTGGGGTCACACGCTGGTCCTGGGCGTGCTCGTCCCGCTGATGATCTTCCCGATGGTCCTGGCCGCGATCGCGGTCTACCCGTTCATCGAGTCCTGGGTCACCGGGGACAAGCGCGAGCACCACATCCTGGACCGCCCGCGCAACGCTCCGACGCGCACCGCGTTCGGCGTGGCCTGGATCACGTGGTACTTCGTGCTGCTCGTGGGTGGTGGCAACGACCTCTGGGCCACGCACTTCCATCTGTCGATCAACGCGATCACCTGGTTCGTGCGGATCGCCTTCTTCGTCGCTCCGGTCCTCGCGTTCATCGCGACCAAGCGGATCTGCCTCGGCCTTCAGCGCCGGGACAAGGAGAAGGTGCTGCACGGGCGTGAGTCCGGGCTCATCAAGCGCCTGCCGCACGGTGAGTTCGTCGAGGTCCACGAACCGCTGTCACCCGCGCAGCTGCACACGCTCACCGCGCACGAGCAGTACGTGCCGGTCGAGATCGGCCCGTTGGTCGACGAGAACGGCGTCAAGCGCAAGGTGTCCGTGCTGCAGAAGGTGCGGGCCAAGCTCAGCCAGGGCTACTACGGCGAGAACAACCAGATCGCCAAGCCCTCCGCCGAGGAGTACAAGGAGATCACCGACGGCCACGGCCACCACTGATCACCTGAACTGATCGCCACAGCAGGAGCCCCGCCCATCCATACGATGGACGGGGCTCTTCGCTGTCCCCGGCGCTCGATAGGGTGGTCACATCCCCTTATCGGCTGTGGACCCCAGGAGCGGACCATGAACGTTGTGACCCCGGTCGGCGGCGACAGCGTGGCGGCTCGTTCCTGGCCGGGCGTGCTGACCCCGCTGCTGCGCGGTGAGGACCTGAGCGCCGACGACACCGCGTGGGCGATGGACCGCATCATGAGCGGCGAGGCGACCGACGTACAGATCGCCGGCTTCGCGGTGGCCCTGCGCGCCAAGGGCGAGACCGTCACGGAGGTCTCCGGCCTGGTCCGTGCTATGTACGAGCACGCCACCACCATTCACGTGCCCGGCCGCACGGTCGACATCGTCGGCACCGGCGGTGACATGGCCAAGACGGTCAACATCTCCACCATGTCCGCGATCGTCGTGGCGGGGACGGGCGCCAAGGTCGTCAAGCACGGCAACCGCGCCTCCTCCTCGGCCAGCGGCTCCTCGGACGTCCTGGGCAAGCTCGGCGTCAACCTGGACCTGCCCCCGCAGCGCGTCGTCGAGGTGGCCGAGGAAGCGGGCATCACCTTCTGCTTCGCGGTGAAGTTCCACCCCGCCCTGCGGTACGCGGCGAAGGCGCGGGCGGAGCTGGGTGCCCCGACCACCTTCAACATCCTCGGTCCGCTCACCAATCCGGCCCAGGTGCGTTCCCAGGCCATCGGTGTCGCCGATCTGCGGATGGCGCCGATCGTCGCGGGCGTGCTCGCCGAGCGCGGCAACTCCGCGCTGGTCTTCCGCGGCGACGACGGCCTGGACGAGCTGACCACCACCGCGACCTCCCGGGTCTGGGTGGCCCGGGACGGCGTCGTGCGTGAGCAGGCCTTCGACCCGCGCGACGTCGGCCTGGAGCTGGTGCCGGTGGACGCGCTGCGCGGCGCCGACGCCTCGTACAACGCCGATGTGGCCCGCCGGCTGCTGGCAGGCGAGACCGGCCCCGTCCGGGACGCCGTCCTGCTCAACTCGGCGGCGGCGCTCGTGGCGCTGAACCCGGGGGAGGGCACGCTCACCGAGCAGCTCGCCGCCGGTATCGCGAAGGCCGCCGAGTCCATCGACTCCGGGTCCGCGGGGCGGGCGCTGGAGAGATGGGTCAAGGCCAGCAACGCCTGAACGTACGGAGTGTCAAGCAGGGCGCAGTCCAGGTCATGGACTGCGCCTTGCGCGTTCACGCACATATGGCAGGATGCTGGTCAGGTCATGAGTGACAGCGACTACGGCCCCGGCCCGCTGTCCGGCAACCCTCCGTCCGTGGCGGGGTGCCCCGGGTGAAGACCAGGCCGTGGGCAGCGAGGTCTGCGGCAAGCGCGGACCCCTCGACGTCGTGAGACGTCCACCCGTGGGGTCCTGGTCCTCAGGGAGCCTCTGTGAGCAAGCGAATGCGATAGGGCTTTTCGGCCCTCCTCCGCACACCCTCATCTTCCTTCCGTGCTGCCGCGCATCCGCGGGCACGCGGAATTCGCCTGCCTGTTACGGGAGTTCGTCATGTCCGTCTTCACCGCTGCCGCCGACCAGTCCGTTTGTACCCCTCTGCCGGTTCTGGGCAAGGATGTGACGGTTCCGCTCGTGACCGGCGGTGAGGTCACGTACGCCGCGCTGGACTACGCCGCCAGCACTCCGGCCCTGCAGCGGGTGTGGGACGACGTCGCCGCGTACGCGCCGTACTACGGCAGCGTCCACCGGGGCGCCGGCTACCTTTCGCAGCTCTCCACGGACCTCTTCGAGAGCAGCCGCGTCACCGTCGCGGAGTTCCTCGGCTGCCGCGCCGGCGATCAGGTGATCTTCACCCGGTCGACCACCGACTCACTCAACCTGCTGGCCGCCGCGCTCCCCGCCGACTGCCAGGTGTTCGTCTTCGAGACCGAGCACCACGCGTCGCTGCTGCCCTGGCGCGATGCCCGGGTGACCTACCTGAACGCCCCGCGCACCCCCGCCCAGGCCGTCGCCACGCTGGAGCGGGCACTCGCCGACCGCGATCCCCACGGCCCCGCGCTGGTCTGCGTCACCGGCGCCTCCAACGTCACCGGTGAGCTGTGGCCGGTCAAGGAACTCGCCGCCGCCGCGCACGCCCACGGTGCGCGGATCGTGCTGGACGCCGCGCAGCTGGCCCCGCACCACCCCGTCGACATCGCCGAGCTGGACGTCGACTGGGTCGCCTTCTCCGGACACAAGCTGTACGCGCCGTTCGGCTCGGGCGTCCTGGCCGGCCGCTCCGACTGGCTGCGCGACGCCGAGCCCTACCTGGCCGGTGGCGGCGCCTCCCGCAAGGTCGCCCGTCGCGCCGACGGCGCGGTGGACGTCGAGTGGCACACCACCGCCGCCCGCCACGAGGCCGGTTCCCCCAACGTCATCGGGGTCTACTCCATCGCCTCCGCCTGCAGGGCGCTCACCGAGGCCGGGTTCGAGGGCCTGGTCGCCCGGGAGCAGCAGCTGGTCTCCGCGGTCCGTGCCGGACTCGCCGAGGTCCCCGAGGTCAGGGTGCTCTCGCTGTTCGGCGACGACGCCCCGAGGGTCGGCGTCATCTCCTTCGTCGTGGAGGGCTGGAACAGCTCGCACTTCGCCGCGGCGCTCTCCGCCGAGTACGGCATCGGAGTGCGTGACGGACTGTTCTGCGCCCACCCGCTGGTGCGCACCCTGCTCGGCAGCGACCCGCAGGAGGCCGGCGAGTGCGGTGCGCCGGAGGCCGAGCCGGGCGAGCGGTCGCTCAACGCGATCCGGGTCAGTTTCGGTGCCGGTACGCCGGACGAGCACATCGAGCGCTTCGTCCGGGCGGTCAAGGAACTGGTGAGTCAGGGCGCCCAGTGGAAGTACCGCACCGAGGAAGGCCGTTGCGTCCCGGACCGGGGCACGGCTCAGGTCTGAGCGGCGCAAAACGCGTTCGGCCGGGTACGGACAGCTGTCCGTACCCGGCCGAACGCGTTTGCCTAGGCGTCCAGACCGATGGCGAAGGCCGCCTCCAGGTCATGCTGCGAGTACGTACGGAACGCCACGTGGGTGTCGGTCCCCTCGACGCCGGGGATCTTGCTGATCCGGCCGGGGATGACGTCGGCGAGATCGTCGTGCTTGGCCACCCGGACCATGGCGATCAGGTCGTACGTACCGGTGACCGAGAAGACCTCGCTGACGCTGTCCAGCGCCGCGACGGCCTCGGCGATCTCGGGAATCCGGTCCACGCTGGTTTTGATGAGCACGATCGCGGTGATCACGGCTGGCTTTCTCCCTCGGTGGCCGTGGCTGGAGATCTCACTCTAGCCCCACGCCGGTAGCGCCCCCAGGCGTAGAGGAAGCCGATGGCGAAGCCGACCACATGGGCGAGATAGGCCACGCCGGGGCCGCTTCCGGCAGCCTTGGCGGCCAGCCACTGCAGCACGAACCAGAAGATCAGCACGACCCAGGCGGGAAAGCGCAGCGGCAGGAAGAGCAGGAACGGGAACACGCTGGTGACCCGGGCCCTGGGGAAGAGGTAGAGGAAGGCCCCCAGGACCGCCGAGATCGCCCCCGACGCACCGACGAGCGTCTCGTCGGACGTGGCGTGCGCGGCCGCGTAGGCGAGCAGGGCGAGGTAGCCGCAGCCGAGGTAGAAGAGCGCGAACTCGGTGTGGCCCATACGCTCCTCGGCCATCGCCCCGAACACGTACAGGAACAGTATGTTGCCGAGCAGATGCAGCCAGCTGCCGTGTACGAAGAGCGCGGTGAGCGGGGTCAGCAGGGCGTGCGTGGAGCCGTTCCACAGATCGCTCGGGATCACGCCCCAGCGCTCGAAGTACCCGGCCTGGGCCGACAGCAGGGCGTCCGCGCTGCCGTACACCGGGTTGAGCCCGGAGAGCGGGCTGATCGCGAAGACCACGCAGCACAGGGCGATGAGGGCGTAGGTCACCGGCGGCCCGCCCGAGGTGGCCGCCCGCAGGAGTCTGCCGGCCGCAGCCCGCCGATCGATCATGAACAGAGCATGACTCAAGCGGAGGGAACGGGACAGAGCGCCTCGCCGTGCCGGTGGTATGCGGGGAGGCCGTAGGGTTACGGCAGGACATCCGCAGTTCGACGGCGCACCGCGTGATCCTTATGTGGCAGCACGAGGCTCGACGAAAGAGGACGCAACGATGACGACGGTTCCCCAGCCGACCGACGCGACCCGCTGGCGCTGCACGCTCTGCGGAAACCTCACGCGTTTCGACGTGACGCGCTCCTCCAAGGTCGTCGAATACGTTCATCTCGACCTGGCAGGGGAGTCGAGCGTCGAGGAACGCGAGGTGGTCAGTGAGACCATCGAGTCCGTGCGTTGCCGTTGGTGCAACGCGGTGGATCAGATCGAGCTGGTCGACAGGCCGGGTGCCGACTCCTGACGGGGCCGTGCGGACATAGAGTTTGAGGTGACGGATGGTGGAGCAGCCCGCTGGCGGCGCCGCGTCGGCCGATGCGGCCGACGATGCCGTGGAGGCGCTCGACCGCCCGCTGCCCGAAGGCGTACGACGACGGGTCGTCGCGCTGGTCTCGGACGCGTTCGGCGGCCTGACCGTCACCGAACTCCCGGCCCAGCTCAGGCAGTATGCCCGCTTCACGCCGACCCGGCGGGCCAAGTTCGCCGGGAACGCGATGGCGGCGGCCCTGGAGGGGGACGCGGCGTTCCGCCGGCGTATCGGTGAACGGCTGAGGGAGACCCAGCCGGAGCTGAGCGCTGCCCTGGAGGCCGGCTCGCTGCCCGCCGCCGCCGATCCCGTCGACGTGGCCGCCGCGGCCTATGTGCTGCGCCCGGCCGGCTGGGTGAAGCTCCTCGCCGCCGCCGGTGAGGAGGCCGAGCGGGCCGACGCCGAGCGGGCCGACGACGAGAGCCGGCGCGAGCTGGAACGGCTGCGCGAGGAACTCGCCCAGGCCCGCGCCCAGACGAGGAGCGAGACCGAACGGCTCCGCGGCGACCTCGACGCGTCCCGCAAGGAGGCCGAGTCGCTCCAGCGCAAACTGCGCAGCGCGGCCAACGAGGTGAAGCGCGGCGAGGCGGCGCTGCGCCGGGGCAGGGCCGAGAGTGACACCGTGCGGGCCGAGGCGGCCGCCCAGGTGTCCGCGGCGGAGAGCGAGACCCGGAGGCTGCGGGCGCGGCTCAGCGAGGCGGAGGCGTCCGTCGAGGCGGGGCGCCGGGCCGCCCGTGAGGGACGGTCGGTCGAGGACATGCGGGTGCGGCTGCTGCTGGACACGGTGCTCGAAGCGGCCGGCGGACTGCGGCGCGAACTCGCCCTGCCGCCCTCCTCGATGCGTCCCGCGGACACCGTGGACGCCGTGGAGCCGGGCCGGATGTCACCCAAGGACGTTGCCGCCAGGGCGCTTTCGGACACCGATCCGGCGCTGCTGGACCAACTGCTCGCGCTGCCGCAGGCGCATCTGATCGTGGACGGCTACAACGTCACCAAGACCGGCTATCCGCAGATGCCGCTGGAGAAGCAGCGGTTGCGGCTGCTGGGCGGTCTGTCGGTGCTCGCCGCCCAGACGGGCGCCGAGATGACCTGTGTCTTCGACGGGGCCGAGCTGGCCGCTCCGGTGCTGCTCGCGCCGCCGCGAGGGGTGCGGGTGCTGTTCAGCAGGGCGGGGGTCACCGCGGACGAGCTCATCCGGCAACTCGCGCGTGCCGAACCGTCCGGGCGGCCCGTCGTGGTGGTCTCCACCGACCGCGAGGTGGCCGACGGGGTGGCGAAAGCGGGGGCCAGGCCCGTTGCGTCCGTCTTGCTCCTGAAGCGGCTTTCGCGCGTTTAGTGAGACAAGGGCGACTTGACGGAATTCCTGGAACGGACCGTCAAGTCGCCGCTACGCGCAGTGCGGTGTGGGTAAAGAAGTACCTGTTGGACGAGATTTTTCCTGCGAGGATTTGAACTGATCACAAGATGGTCACTAGGGTCGGGCCTCGAACCTTCGCACGGTTGATCACCCATCCGGGGTGGCAGTGAAGGAACCGCCGAGTCCGTGATCTGCGCGGAGCCGGGGATCGATGTCCCCCACAGCCCGGTAGGCGGCTCGAGGAAGAAGGAGCTCGCCTTCGTGGCGTCCCACCGTCGACCCAAGCACCCGAGCCGCGCCCGTGTGACCGTGCTCACCGCGACCGCCGCAGCAGCAGTGGCCCTGACCTCCCAGGCCGCTCACGCCGACCCCAAGCCGACCAAGAGCGAGGTCAAGGAAAAGGTCGACAAGCTCTACCACGAGGCCGAGGTGGCCACCGAGCAGTACAGCGGGGCCAAGGAGAAGCAGGAGAAGCTCGAGAAGCAGGTCGGCGCGCTGCAGGACAAGGTGGCGCGCGGCCAGCAGGAGCTCAACACGCTCCGCTCCGGCCTCGGTTCGCTCGCCGCCGCGCAGTACCGCTCCGGCGGCATCGACCCCTCGGTGCAGCTCTTCCTCGCCTCGGACCCGGACAGCTTCCTCGACAAGGCCTCCGCGCTCGACCAGTTGACGGCCAAGCAGGCCGAGTCGATGACGAAGATCCAGGAGAAGCAGCGGTCCCTCGCGCAGGAGCGCAAGGAGGCCCAGGACAAGCTGAACGACCTCGCCGACGTCCGCAAGACGCTCGGGGAGAAGAAGAAGCAGCAGCAGGGCAAGCTCGCCGAGGCGCGCAAGGTGCTCAACACCCTGACCGCCGCCGAGCGCGCGAAGATCCGCGAGGACGACGTGCGCGCCAGCCGCGCCGCCGGCGACCGGGTCGAACTGGGCAACGAGGTTCCCGCCTCCGCCCGTGGCGGCGCCGCGCTCCAGGCCGGCTCCACCCAGGTGGGCAAGCCGTACGTCTCCGGCGGCACCGGCCCCAACTCGTTCGACTGCTCGGGTCTGACCCAGTGGGCCTACGCCCAGGCCGGTGTCCAGATCACCCGCACCACGTACACCCAGATCAACGAGGGCACCATGATCGGGCGCAGCGCGTTGAAGCCGGGCGACCTGGTCTTCTTCAACAACACCTCGCACGTGGCCCTCTACGCGGGCAACAACACCGTGCTGCACGCCCCGAAGCCGGGCGCCGTGGTCCGCTACGAGTCGATGGACACCATCGGCAGCTTCCAGATGGGCCGGCGCATCTGATCACGCCCGAACGGGCGAATTCCCACGCCCCGTACTGACTGCCCGCCCCGCCGGAGACCACAGGTCACCGGCGGGGCGTCGCTGTTTGTGCCTCCCCGCCGTCCGGCGCGGCCTTTGTTCGCTCCGTGATCGCGCCGCTACTGTCTGGCTTCCGCGCAGCTCCGATGTGTCGGTCCGCCCGCCCCGGGCGGCCGGGGCTGCGCACATCTGCGTACAGCGGAAGGAAGTGCGGCGTCCTGTGGTGTCCCATCGCCGTTCCACACAGCCCGGCGTCAGCCGGAGCGCCCGGGCCACTGTTCTGTCGGCCGCGGCGGCGGCCGCCGCCGCGACGCTCGGCGCGGCCACCGCGAACGCCGAGCCGCAGGACACGTCGCAGTCCGCCGGGGCCCGGGTCGACCGCCTCTACGCCGAGGCCGAGCACGCCACCGAGCAGTACAACGAGGCCGGGGAGAACGCCGGACGGCTGCGCGGTGAGGTGAGCCGGGCGCAGGACCGGGCGGCCCGGGGCCAGGAGCGCGTCAACCGGATGCGTACGGAGCTCGGTTCGGCGGCCCGTGCGCAGTACCGGGCCGGCGGCATCGACCCCTCGCTCGCCCTGCTGCTCTCCTCCGACCCCGACGACTACCTCGACCGGGCCGCCGTGCTGGACCGGGTGAACGACAGCCGGGCGGGCGCCCTGGCCGAACTCCGCAAGGCACAGCGGGCGCTCGCCCAGACCCGGGCGGAGGCCGCCGGTTCGCTCGCCGGTCTGGAGCGCAGCCGCGCGGCCGCCGGCCGCCACAAGCGGACCGTCGTACGCAAGCTCGCCGAGGCCAGGAGGCTGCTCGAAGCGCTGCCCGGCGCCGACCGGGCGGCGTTCGAGCGGGCCTCGCGGACCGGCCGGGGCGCCGGGACCGGGACGGCACCGGCCGGACTTCCGGCGGGCTCGGCGCGGGCGGCGGCCGCCGTCATGGCCGTCCAGCGGGCGCTGGGCCGCCCGTACGTCTGGGGCGCGAGCGGGCCCTCCGGATTCGACTGCTCCGGGCTGATGCGGTGGGCGTACGCCCAGGCCGGGGTCAGCCTGCCCCGCACCTCGCAGGCCCAGCGGTACGCCGGCCGCATGGTGCCGCTGGCAGAGGCGCGGCCCGGCGACCTGGTCACCTACCGCGCGGACGCGAGCCATATCGGGATGTACGTGGGGAACGGCCAGGTCATCCACGCCCCGTACCCCGGCGCCCCGGTCCGCTACGACCCGGTCGGCATGATGCCCGTCTCCTCGGTCACCCGGGTCTGACCGTACCCTCGTTCATGTGGCTGCTCAGGGGCGTACCGCAGGGCGGGCGCGCGGTGGAGGACGGAGAGCGGCGGGCGTCGTGCTCGCCGCGCTGCTGTGTGCCACCGCCTGCACCGCCCCGGCCGTCGACGTCCCGGACACCGCCGCCGCCGACATCCGCGCCACCCTGGACCGCCGGGCAGCCGCGGTGCTGCACCACGACCCGGACGCCTACCTCGCCGTCGTCGACCCGGACGCCACCGCCCTGCGGACCGCGCAGCGCAAGGAGCTCGGCCATCTCGCGGACATGCCGATCGGCTCCTGGACGTACCGGCTGACGGATGTCTCGCCGCACGGAGCGGACCGGGCCACCGCCGACGTCCGGCTCGGCTACCGGCTCAAGGGCTACGACAGCGCGCCGGTCTCCGTGGACCGGGTGCTCGACCTGGAACGGGACCCGGCCGACGGGCGCTGGTACATCACCGCCGACCGGGCGGCCGAGGGCGGTGGCCGGCAGCTGTGGCAGCAGGGCGACGTCGAGGTGGTGCACGGCACGCACAGCCTGGTGCTGGGCGTCGGCCGCTCCCGCGACGAGCTGACCCGGATCGCGGCCACCGCGGACCGCGCGGTGCCCGCCGTCTCCGACGCCTGGCCGGAGCGCTGGGCGGGGCGGGTGGTGGTGCTGGTCCCGGACAGCGTGCAGGACATGGCGGAGCTGCTCGGGTCGCCCGCCGCGAACTACCGGGGCATAGCGGCCGTCACCACCGGCGAGACCGGCGGCCGGGGCACGGCGCCCGCCGACCGGGTGATCGTCAACCCACAGGCGTACGCGATGCTCGGCACCTTCGGACAGCGCATTGTCCTCACCCACGAGACCGCGCATGTGGCCACCCGCACCAGCACCTCCGCCGCCACCCCGACCTGGCTCTCCGAGGGCTTCGCGGACTGGGCGGCCTACCGGGACGGGGACCGCACCGCCGCCGAGGTCGCGCCCGAACTGACCGACGCCGTCCGGCGCGGCGAGCTGCCCGCCGCCCTGCCCACCGGCGAGGACTTCGGCTTCGCCGGGGACCCGGACCGGCTGGCGAGGGCGTACGAGGGCGGCTGGCTGGCCTGCGAGCTCATCGCCGACCAATGGGGCGAGGAGAAGCTGATCGCCTTCTACCGGGCCGTCGGGGGGCACTCAGGGCGGGACGGGGCGGTGGAGCAGGCCACGCACGAGGTCCTCGACACGACTCCGCAGGACTTCACGGCGCGCTGGCGGGACTACGTGCGGGACCTGCTCCGCTGACAGCGGGGCCCGCCGCCGCTCAGCCGGCGACCGTCGTCGGCCCGGGCCCGGCCGCCCGCCGGGCCGACGCGGACACCTCGGTGGCCTTGGGGGCCTCAGGAGCCTCGGGGACCGGCCGTGTCACCGTGTCCCGCCACAGCCGCCCGCCCGCGATCAGCGTCGCGGCGACCAGCAGGCCGTTGCGCAGGAACATCAGCGTCACGCCCGTCGCATCGCTCGTCACCACATGGACGAACCCGAGCGGGAACTCCAGCTGGGTGACGCCCGTCGCCGCCAGCACCAGACAGGCCGGCAGGGTCATCCGGCTCTCCCGGAAGACCAGGCACACCGCGGCCACCCCGACCAGCCACAGCATGTACTGGGGGCTGATCACCCGGCTCGTGGTGGTGAACAGCAGCACCGCGGTGAACGCCGCGTCCGCCGGCGTACTCACCCCGAAGGTGCGCGCCTTCAGCCGCCACACCAGCAGCCAGCCGAACGCCACCACACTCAGCCCCAGCGCGAGCGTGCTCACCAGCGGCACGTGCGGGCCCAGGAACTCCAGCGAGCCGTAGCGCAGCTCCACCCTGCCCTGCCAGCCGAACTGCCGCGCCACATGGAAGACCAGCGCACCCAGCGACTCGACCTCGGTGCCCCGGTCGCGCTGGAAACCGAGAAAGGCCAGTGCGCCGGGCGCCGCCACCGCGCACGCAGCCAGCAGCCCGAGCGCCACCCCGGCCGCGGTCGTCCACGCCAGGCGCGTCCGGCGCCCGCGAGCCGTACCGGCGAGCACCAGCGCCGGCCACACCTTCAGCAGCGCCCCGAACGCCGCCAGCGCCCCCATCACCCGCGGATGCCGCACCCCGGCCAGCAGCGCCGCCACCGCGACGGCCGTCACCATCACGTCGTACCGGGCGTACGCCGTCGTACCGAGCAGCGGCACCCCCGCGACCCACACCCAGGCCCCGGCCGTCCGCCGGGCAGCACCGCGGCCCGCGTACAGCAGCAGACCCAGCACCAGCGTGTCGCAGAGGAACGCCAGGACGAAGAAGGCCGAGGCGTAGTCCAGGAACGGCAGCAGGGCGGGGGAGAGGATCGCGAGCGCCGCGACCGGCGGGTACTGCCAGGTGACGTCGGACCGCGGGTAGCTGCCCGAGCCCAGCACCTCGTACCAGCCGTGGTAGATCACCGACACGTCGCTCGTCACGTCGGGGCCCGGCAGCGTGAAGACCTTGACGAGGCAGAGCAGCAGGACCGCCCTGGTGAGGGACCACACCACGAAGGCCCGATGTGCGCTGCCCGAGCCCGTCATGTTCCGCCCTCGTCCGTTCCGTCGGTGGTACGACAGGACATGATGCCCGCCGGATCCGTGCGCGAGCCACGAGGCGGGGCCGCCCGGTACTGTCGGCGGCGATGGACAAGACCTTGATCGTGACCAACGATTTCCCGCCCCGCCCCGGTGGCATCCAGGCGTTTTTGCACAACATGGCGCTCCGGCTGGACCCGGACCGGATCGTCGTCTACGCCTCCACCTGGAAGCGCGGCCCCGAAGGCGCGGCGGCCACCGCGGCCTTCGACGCCCAGCAGCCCTTCACCGTGGTCCGCGACCGTACGACGATGCTGCTGCCGACCCCGCGGGTGACCCGGCGCGCCGCGCGGCTGCTGCGCACCCACGGCTGCTCGTCCGTCTGGTTCGGCGCCGCCGCCCCGCTCGCGCTGATGGCACCGGCACTGCGCCGGGCCGGTGCCCGCCGGCTGGTCGCCACCACCCATGGGCACGAGGCCGGCTGGGCCCAGCTGCCCGCCTCCCGGCAGCTGCTGCGGCGGATCGGCGAGGGCACGGACACCGTCACCTATCTCGGTGAGTACACCCGGTCCCGGATCGCCGCCGCGCTCACCCCGGCGGCCGCGGACCGCATGGTCCAGCTACCGCCCGGCGTGGACGAGAAGGCCTTCCACCCGGGCTCCGGCGGCGATCTGGTCCGGGCCCGGCTCGGGCTCACCGACCGGCCGGTCGTCGTCTGCGTGTCCCGGCTGGTGCCGCGCAAGGGCCAGGACACGCTGATCCTCGCGATGCCCGCGATCCTGGCCGAGGTGCCCGACGCGGTGTTGCTGATCGTCGGCGGCGGACCGTACGCCGGGGAGCTGCGGAAGCTGGCCGCCGAGACCGGGGTGCTGGACTCGGTGCGGTTCACCGGACCGGTGCCCTGGGCGGAACTGCCCGCGCACTACGGCGCCGGCGACGTCTTCGCGATGCCGTGCCGCACCCGGCGCGGCGGCCTCGACGTGGAGGGCCTCGGCATCGTCTACCTGGAGGCGTCCGCGACCGGGCTGCCGGTGGTGGCGGGCGACTCGGGCGGCGCCCCGGACGCGGTGCTCGACGGCGAGACCGGCTGGGTGGTGCGCGGCGGTTCGGCCGAGGAGTCGGCGGAGCGGATCGTCGCGTTGCTCGGCGACGCGGAGCTGCGCCGGCGGATGGGGGGGCGGGGACGGGCCTGGGTCGAGGAGAAGTGGCGCTGGGACCTGCTGGCGGAGCGGCTCAGGGCGCTGCTCTGAGCCCCGGCACACGGAAGGGGCCGCTCGCACGAGGTGTGCGGGCGGCCCCTTACGGTGGTCCGGATCAGGTGCGGTAGATCGACTCCACCTCGTCCGCGAAGTCCTTCGCCACCACACTCCGCTTCAGCTTCAGGGACGGCGTGATGTGGCCCGCCTCCTCGGTCAACTGGGTGGCCAGGACGCGGAACTTGCGCACGGACTCGGCCTTGGACACCGCGGCGTTGCCGTCGTCGACCGCCCGCTGCACCTCGGCCAGCAGCTCCGGGTCCTCGCGCAGCGACAGGGCGGTGGAGCCGGCCGGTTTGCCGTGCTCCTCGGCCCAGTGGGACAGGAACTCCTCGTCCAGCGTCACCAGCGCGCCCACGAACGGGCGCCCGTCGCCGACCACCATGCACTCCGCCACCAGGGCGTGCCCGCGGACGCGGTCCTCGATGACGGCGGGAGCGACGTTCTTGCCGCCCGCCGTGACGATGATCTCCTTCTTGCGGCCGGTGATCGCGAGATAGCCGTCCTCGTCGAGGGTGCCGATGTCGCCGGTGTGGAACCAGCCGTCGGCCAGCGCCTCGGCCGTCGCAGCCTCGTTGTTCCAGTAGCCGGAGAACAGGTGCTCGCCGTGCAGCAGCACCTCGCCGTCGTCGGCGATCCGCACGACCGAGCCGGGCAGCGGCTGGCCGACCGTGCCGATCTTCTGGCGGTCCCACGGGTTGAAGGTGGTGGCCGCGCACGTCTCGGTCAGGCCGTAGCCCTCCAGGACGGTGAAGCCGATCCCGCGGTAGAAGTGGCCGAGCCGCTCGCCGAGCGGCGCACCGCCGGAGATCGCGTACTCGCCGCGTCCGCCGAGCACGGCCCGCAGCTTGCCGTACACGAGCCGGTCGAACAGCTTGTGCCGGAACCGCAGGCCCATGGACGGACCCTGCGGCGTCCCCAGCGCGCGGCTGTAGGCGATCGCCGTGCTCGCGGCCCTGTCGAAGATCTTGCCCTTGCCGTCGGCCTGCGCCTTGGCGCGCGCCGCGTTGTAGACCTTCTCGAAGACCCGCGGCACGCCGAGGATCAGGGTTGGCCGGAACGAGGCCAGTTCATCGGTGAGGTGCTTGATGTCCGGTACGCAGCCGAGCTTGATCGGGGCCATCACGGAGGCGACCTCGACCAGCCGTCCGAAGACGTGCGCGGCCGGCAGGAAGAGCAGAACGGAGCACTCGCCGGTACGGAAGAGCGGCTTGAGCCGCTCCACCACGTTGCCGCACTCCGCGAAGAAACTGCGGTGCGTGAGCACACAGCCCTTGGGGCGTCCGGTGGTGCCCGAGGTGTAGACGATGGTGGCCGGGTCGTCGGCCTTGGCGCTCGTGCCGCGCAGATCCACGGTCTCCTCGGAGACCTCCGCACCCGACGCGGTGAGCGTGCCGACCGCGCCCTTGTCGATCTGCCACACATGGCGCAGCTCCGGCAGCCGGTCGCGCACGGAGGCCACGGCACCCGCGTGGGCGTCGCTCTCCACCAGGACCGCGACGGCGCCCGAGTCGCCGAGGATCCACTGGACCTGCTCGGCGGAGCTGGTCTCGTACACCGGCACGGTGACGGCCCCCGCGCTCCAGATCGCGAAGTCCAGCAGCACCCACTCGTAGCGGGTACGGGACATCAGGGCGACCCGGTCGCCGGGCTCGACACCGGCGGCGATCAGCCCCTTGGCGGCGGCTCTGACCTCGGCCAGGAACTGTGCGGCGGTGACGTCGGTCCAGACGCCCGCCACTTTGCGGCCCATCACCGCGACATCGGGATGCTGAGCGGCATTGCGGCGGATGAGATCCGTCAGGTTGCCGTCCGAGGGGACCTCGTACAGGGCCGGAAGGCTGAACTCGCGCAAGACTGCTGCTCCTCATCGGGCTCCGGTGCCACGGCTCTGTGTGACGCACCGGCTGCGGTCCAGGACGGCGGCTGCTCAGTGGGGTGAGCACGACTGGACCGCCCCGGACGTTACCCACCAGTACTCGGTTCCGGATAGGGGGTTCCGGCCAGATGTCTTACGCGTCACACATATCGGCGGGCCTTTCGCGCACAGTAGTGCACCCCTGCCGGGCCTTGGCAGTAACCGCAGGTCCGGTGGTCTCTACCCAGGTGGGCGCGGGGGTTCTAGGGTGATCGTCATGCGAGCCGGACCGAACAGCCGGGGGGCCGCCGACGAGCGGCGCACCCGAATCCACGTGGTCAGCGACGTGCACGGGAACACCGAGGCGCTGGCCCGGGCCGGGGACGGCGCCGACGCCCTCGTCTGCCTGGGCGACCTGGTGCTCTTCCTCGACTACGCCGATCACTCGCGCGGCATCTTCCCGGAACTGTTCGGAGTGGAGAACGCCGACCGGATCGTCGCCCTGCGCACCGAGCGCCGTTTCGAGGAGGCCCGGGACTTCGGCCGGGGCCTGTGGGCGGGCCTGGACCGCAACGCCGCGATCGTCTCGGCGGTGCGCAAGCAGTACGCCGAGTTGTTCGCCGCGCTGCCCACCCCGACGTACGCCACGTACGGCAACGTCGACATCCCCGGCCTGTGGCCCGAGTACGCCCGTTCCGGAACCACCGTCCTGGACGGCGAACGCATCGAGATCGGCGGCCGCGTCTTCGGCTTCGTCGGCGGCGGCCTGCGGACCGCGATGCGCACCCCGTACGAGATCAGCGACGAGGAGTACGCCGCCAAGATCGAGGCGGTCGGCCCTGTCGACGTGCTCTGCACACATATCCCGCCCGACGTACCGGAGTTGACGTACGACACCGTGGCGCGCCGTTTCGAACGCGGCAGCCGGGCCCTGCTCGACGCCATCCGCCGGACCCGCCCCCGCTACTCGATCTTCGGCCATGTCCACCAGCCCCTGGTCCGCCGGATGCGGATCGGCGCCACCGAGTGCGTGAACGTCGGCCACTTCGCCTCGACCGGCAGGCCGTGGGTGCTGGAGTGGTGACCGGGGCCGCCCGCACCGGCATCCCGGCAGGCCCCGGGCCGAGGCGCACCTCACACGCGATAGCCTTCTGACGGCAGGTCTCTGCCGATCGACCGGTACACCGCACTGGAGGGCCACAGCGATGGCTGAACACACCAGCTCGAGCATCACCATCGAGGCGGCACCCTCCGACGTCATGGGCGTGATCGCCGACTTCGACCGCTATCCGGAATGGACCGGCGAGGTCAAGGAGGCCGAGGTGCTCGCCGCCGACGACCGCGGCCGCGCCGAGAAGGTCCGCCTGGTCCTCGACGCCGGAGCGATCAAGGACGACCACACCCTCGCGTACACCTGGATCGGCGACTACGAGGTCAGCTGGACCCTGGTCAAGTCCCAGATGCTGCGCGCCATCGACGGCTCCTACGCGCTGGCCCCGCTCGGCGACGGCGACCGCACCGAGGTCACCTACAGGCTGACCGTCGACGTCAAGATCCCGATGCTCGGCATGATCAAGCGCAAGGCGGAGAAGGTCATCATCGACCGCGCCCTGGCCGGCCTGAAGAAGCGCGTCGAGTCCGTTCCGAAGGCCTGACCCGGTGCGTACGGTCCTGGTCACCGGCCCCGGCGGCGCCGGCCGTACCACCGTCGCGGCGGCGACCGCGCTGGCCGGATCCCGGCATGGCGCCCGCACCCTGCTGATCTCGGCGGACGCCATACCGGGCTTCCCCTCGGCCACCGAACCCGCCCAGGTCACCGACACCCTGTGGTCCGTCCGGACCGACTCCGCGGAACACTTCCGCAGCGAACTCCTCGCCCTCCAGGGCCAGCTGTCCGGTGTGCTCGGCCTGCTCGGCGGCAACCAGCTCGACGGTGAGGAACTCACCGAACTCCCCGGCAGCGACCAGCTCGCCCTCCTGCACAGCCTGCGCCGCGCCGCGCAGGGCGACTGGTCCCACGACGGCTACGACCTCCTCGTCGTCGACCTGCCGCCGCTGCGCGAAGCCCTCGCCGTACTCGCGCTGCCCGAACAGCTGCGCCGCTACCTGCGCCGGCTGCTGCCCCAGGAGCGCCAGGCCGCACGCGCCCTGCGCCCGATGCTCGCCCAGCTGGCCGGCGTTCCCATGCCCGCCCAGTGGCTGTACGAGGCCGCCGCCCGGCGCGACGCCGAACTGGCCGCCGTCCAGGCCCTCATCGAGGACCGCGCCACCACGCTCCGGATCGTCGCCGAACCGGGCCCGGCCGCCGAGGACGCCCTGCGCGCCGCCCGGACCGGACTCGCCCTGCACGGGCTGCGGGTCGACGCCCTGGTCGCCAACCGGGTACTGCCCCGGCACTCGTCCGACCCCTGGTTCGCGGCGCTCGCCGCACAGCAGGAGAAGTGCCTCGACCACTGGCGCGAGGAGTGGGCCGCCGAAGCCCCGCCGGTGGAGGTGGCGCACCTGGGCCGCGACCCGCAGGGCCCCGACGACCTCGTCGGCCTCACTCCCCCCGGCGCCGATGACGCGCTCGACGTGCCGATGCGCGGCCGGGACGGCGGCCGTGCCGAGGACCCCTGGTGGATCGAGGAATCCGGTGCGCCGGACGGTTCGGACCGCGCCGACGGAATACTGATCTGGTGCCTGAAACTGCCGGGAGCGGTCAAGAAGGACCTCCAGTTGGTCCGCCGCGGCAATGAACTCCTGCTCACCGTCGGCCCGTTCCACCGCATCGTGCCCCTGGAGTCCGCACTGCGCCGCTGCACCGTCTCCGGCGCCGCGCTCACGGACGGGGTGCTGCGTGTCCGGTTCACCCCCGACCCGGATCTGTGGCCCAGGACGAGCTGAACGGCTCGCCACCTCACCCACGATCGACAGCCGCGGACGGAGGCCCCGGGCGCCGCGACACCGCTGCCGATCGTGAGTGAGGTCGCTACCACCGTTCGGGTACCGTCGTAGGTACGGGTCCCGTGTGCCGGGCCGCCGGCCACCCACGTCGCAGGAGTCCGCCATGAGCGAAGCCACCGATCGTCCCGTCGACGACGACGCGTGGGCGCAGGCCTGCGCCGAGGACCTCGCCGCCGAGAAGGCCCGCCGCCGTGCCGAGTACGGCCCGACGCCCGGCTCCGCAGCCGAGGAGCTGCGCAAGCTGATGGACGCCGTGGCCGACAAGGTCGCGTCCCTCCAGTCGCCGCTGTTCGGCGTGGCGGCCCAGGGCGCGGTGCAGCAGGTCATCAAGCAGGCGAAGTCCGCGGTCGAGCCCGTCATCGAACGTAATCCGGACGTTTTCGATCACATCGCGGCGGCCGGTGGTGAACTGCTCGCCGCTTACCGCTCCGCCGTCGAGGGGCAGGAACGCCGTTGGACCCAGGGTGCGGGGGACCCCGCAGGCACCGAAAAGAAGGCGGACGACGCCACTGACCCCCGCGATGAGGGGTCCGGCACCGGCGAACACATCGACCTGGACTGAGCGGCGCCGACAGTGCGGGGCCCGGCCTCGGGTACGGTTGCCCCAGCGGGGCTCGACCGAAACTGAGGGATTCATGGGACTCACCATCGGCGTCGATATCGGCGGCACGAAGATCGCAGCTGGAGTGGTCGACGAAGAGGGCCACATCCTCTCGACCTTCAAGGTGTCGACCCCGCCGACGGCCGAAGGCATCGTGGACGCGATCGCGGCGGCGGTGTCCGGCGCGAGCGAGGGGCACCCGGTCGAGGCGGTCGGCATCGGCGCGGCAGGGTACGTCGACGACAAGCGTGCCACGGTGCTGTTCGCACCGAACGTCAACTGGCGGCACGAGCCGCTCAAGGACAAGGTCGAGCAGCGCGTCGGCCTCCCGGTGGTCGTCGAGAACGACGCCAACGCGGCTGCCTGGGGCGAGTACCGCTTCGGCGCCGGCCAGGGCCACGACGACGTCATCTGCATCACGCTCGGTACCGGGCTTGGCGGCGGCATCATCATCGGCAACAAGCTGCGCCGCGGACGCTTCGGCGTGGCCGCCGAGTTCGGCCACATCCGGGTCGTCCCGGACGGTCTGCTCTGCGGCTGCGGCAGCCAGGGCTGCTGGGAGCAGTACGCCTCCGGGCGGGCGCTCGTCCGGTACGCGAAGCAGCGGGCCAACGCCACTCCCGAGAACGCCACGATCCTCCTGTCGCTCGGCGACGGCACGGTCGAGGGCATCGACGGCAAGCACATCAGCGAGGCCGCCCGGCGGGGCTGCCCGGTGGCCGTCGACTCGTTCCGTGAGCTGGCCCGTTGGGCCGGTGCCGGACTGGCCGACCTCGCCTCGCTCTTCGACCCGTCGGCCTTCATCGTCGGCGGCGGCGTCTCGGACGAGGGCGAGCTGGTCCTCGACCCGATCCGCAAGTCGTTCCGGCGCTGGCTGATCGGCGGCGAGTGGCGTCCGCACGCCCAGGTGCTCGCGGCCCAACTGGGTGGCAAGGCCGGGCTGGTGGGCGCGGCGGACCTGGCCCGGCAGGGCTGATCCGGCCAGCCGCCACGGACATGCCGGACGCCCGTCGCGCCCTTCTCGGGGAGCGGCGGGCGTCCGCCGTATCGTGAGCGGCATGGCCATGATGTCGCTGCCAGAATCCCGTACCGAGCAGGACGGCTCGGTCGTCATCAGAGTGCTCAGCTACAACATCCGGTCGATGCGCGACGACCAGGCGGCGCTGGCCCGGGTGATCCGCGCCTGCGCACCCGATCTGGTCCTCGTCCAGGAGGCGCCGCGCTTCTTCCGCTGGCGCAAGCGCGCGGCCCGGCTCGCCGCCGCCACCGATCTGGTGGTCCTCGGCGGCGGAGCCACCGCGGCCGGACCGCTGCTGCTCTGCTCGCTGCGCGCCCTGGTGGAGCGCACCGAGGACGTCCTGCTGCCGCTCACCCCCGGACTGCACCGCAGGGGCTTCGCCACCGCGGTCGTCCGGATCGCGGGCACCCGGATCGGTGTGCTGAGCTGCCATCTGAGCCTCCAGCGGGAGGAGCGCCTCGCCCAGGCGGAGGCGCTGCTCGACCGGCTGGACGCGATGGGCGTGGAGCACGCCGTCGTGGGCGGCGACCTCAACGAGGTACCGGGCGGGCAGGCGTTCCGGCGGCTGGCCGGGCGGCTCCAGGACTGCTGGACGCTGCGGCCCCGGGGCGATGAGCACACCTTCCCGTCGCACGACCCGCGCAAGCGGATCGACGCGGTCTTCGTGACCCGGGGCATCGAGGTGCTCGGCTGCGGTGTCCCGTCCGGGCTGCCCGGCGTGGCCGAGCGCGACCTGCGGGCCGCGACCGACCATCTGCCGGTGCTGGCCGCGCTGCGGGTGCCGGCCGGCCCGGTGTAGGGCCGGTGCTCAGACCACCGCGCCGCGGCCGGGGTCGTCGCCGTCCTCGTCGTCGTGCTCCATCCGCGCCACCAGTGTCACGAAGCCGCCCAGGAAGCCGCCGACGCACACCGTCGTCAGCCACCAGGTCATCTCCCACTGGAGCAGCACCGCGAGCAGCAGCAGGACCGGTCCGCCGACCACCGCGAGCCAGGCGAACTTCGCCGTGACATCGGCCTCCGGCAGCGGCGGCGGCTCCGGCGGAACGAAGTGGCCCTCGCCGTCGTCGTCCCCGTCGTCCGTGTCGCCCGCGGTGGGCTCCGCCGGCTCGTAGTCGCGCGGGCCGCCGACGCCGGGGGCGAACACCACCGAGCTGCCGAGCGGTTTCTCCGGCGGCTTGGGCGGGCGCTTGCCGATGCCCTTGTCCGGGTCCAGGGCGGTCAGCGGACCGTCCTCCAGCAGCGCGAGATCCTCGATGGACCGGAACGGCTTGGCGCCCGGCGGGTCCGGCGGCTCGTCGCCGTACCCCGCGACGATCGCGTCCCAGACGGCGGCCTCGTCGACCGGCGGCTCCCCGTCGCCGCCCGGGGCCAGGCCCGGGCCTTCCTGCGGGGGCGTGCTGCCGTCATCGGGGACGGACGCTCCCTCTGCGGGGAGCGGCTCGCGCTCCTCCTCGCTGCCCGCGCGATCCGCGTTCTGCTCAGCCACCGGACGTGCTCCCCTTCTTCCCGACGCTCGGAGCGAGGCGGCCGATGAACGAATAGCTCTCGTCGAAGATCCGCTCCGCATCGTGGTCCAACGTCGCCACGTGGTAGCTCTGTTCCAGCAGGATCTCCTCGACGTCCGTGGACGACACCCGGCTCAGGATCCGGGCCGAGTCGGCGGGCGGCACGACATGGTCCTGCGGACTGTGCAGCAGCAGGATCGGCTGGGTCACCTGGGGCAGTTCGGCGTCCACCAGCCGGAAGAACTTCCGTACCGAGTACGCCGCGTGCAGCGGCACCCGGTCGTAGCCGACCTCGTCGGAGCCCTCCAGCGCGATGTCGCTGGCCAGGCCCTTCGTCGTCGGCACCAGATGGCGGGCGACCGGCAGCGCGTGCGCCGCGAGACCGTGCACCTTGTTGGCCGGATTGACGAGCACCAGACCCCGGACCGCGTGGCCGTGCTTCGCCGCGAGCCGCAGCGAGAGGGCGCCGCCCATGGAGAGACCGAAGACGAAGACGTGGGAGCACCGCTCCAGCAGCGACCGCAGTTCCCGGTCCACCTCCGCGTACCAGTCCTGCCAGCCGGTCACCTGCATGTCCTGCCAGCGGGTGCCGTGACCGGGCAGCAGCGGCAGCGAGACCGTGAGCCCGCGCTCCGCCAGGTAGTCGGCCCAGGGGCGCAACGACTGCGGGGAACCGGTGAATCCGTGACAGAGGAGGACGCCGACCTCTCCGCCCTCGTGGCGGAACGGCTCGGCTCCAGGAAGGACCGGCACCGGGGTCTCCTGTTCGTGAGGCTCGAAGGGGAGCGAAAGGGGGAGTGCAGAAGGATTACTTCACCGTACGCGACCGGGCCGACACCGACCAGGGCCGTCACGGGCGCGGGCCTGGAGCACCGGGGCCGCGCCGGGCAGGAGCACGGGCGGCCGTACGGGTTAGGGTCTGCCCGGGGGAGCGGAGTCGCCACGGCCCCGGCTCCGAGCCGCCGGGCGGACTCCGAGACATGCCGGACAGCACACAGCGGACTCCGAGGTCTGTCGGACAGCACACAGGAGGCACCTGAGTTGATCTACGGCGCTATGAAGTTCTCCATCGGCGGGTCTCTGAAGCTCGCGTTCAGGCCCTCGGTGGAGGGCCTGGAGAACATCCCCGCGCAGGGACCCGCGATCCTCGCGAGCAACCACCTGTCATTCTCCGACTCCTTCTTCCTGCCCGCCGTCCTGGACCGCAAGGTCACCTTCATCGCCAAGGCCGAGTACTTCACCGCCCCCGGCATCAAGGGCAAGCTGACCGCCGCCTTCTTCAAGGGCGTCGGCCAGCTCCCGGTGGACCGCTCCGGCGCCCGGGGCGCCGGAGAGGCGGCGATCAAGGCCGGCATCGAGGTGATCGAGAGCGGCGGCCTGTTCGGCATCTACCCGGAGGGCACCCGCTCGCCCGACGGCCGCCTCTACCGGGGAAAGCCCGGCGGGCTCGCCCGGGTGGCGCTCGCGACCGGGGCGCCGGTCATCCCCGTCGCGATGATCGACACGGAGAAGATCCAGCCGCCCGGCCAGGTGGTGCCGAAGCTGATGCGCCCGGGGATCAGGATCGGCAAACCGCTCGACTTCAGCCGGTACCACGGCATGGAGGGCGACCGCTTCATCCTGCGCTCGGTCACCGACGAGGTGATGTACGAGATCATGAAGCTCTCCGGCCAGGAATACGTCGACATCTACGCGACGGCCGCCAAGCGGCAGCTCGCGGACGAGGCGAAGCGACAGTCGGAGGCCGCCAAACGGGCCGCGTCCGGCGGCCGGGACGGGCAACAGGGCACGGAGAAGCAACAGGGCACGGACAAGGATCGCGGCGACGCCTGAGCGCGCGGCGGTCCGTCCGGGGTGGGGGAGAAGAAGATGGCCAAGCGCGTGCGGGTCGTGCGGATGTCGGTCGAGCAGCCGCTGTGGCGTGCCCTGGCCGCGTACCGCGTACTGACGATGCTTTACGCGATCCTGCTCGCCGTCTTCGGACGCGACGAGTACGACCGGCCATGGGTGGCCGTCGCCTTCCTGGCGGTCATGGCGGTCTGGACGCTCGCCACCCTGCCGAAGGTCGCCGCCGGTGCCGCGGCCTGCACCAAGCGCTTCCTCGGCGCCGATCTCACCCTCGCCCTCGTCGGCATCCTCGTCACCCCGCTCGCCGACTTCCAGGCCCAGCAGGTCGACGGCACGACCCTGCCGTCGATCTGGACCGCGGGTTCCGTGCTGGCCTTCGCGATCAAGGGCGGCTGGCGCTGGGCGGCCTTCGCCTCCACCTTCGTCGCCGTGGCCAACATCGTCGAACGCGCCGAACCCAGCCGCGACACCCTGCACAACGTCCTGCTGGTCTGGGTCGCCTCCATCGCGATCGGTTACGTCGTCGAGGTGGCCCGCGCCAGTGAGCGCACCCTCGCCCGCGCCCTGGAGATCGAGGCCGCCACCCGGGAACGGGAACGGCTGGCCCGCGACATCCACGACAGCGTGCTCCAGGTCCTCGCGATGGTGCAGCGCCGCGGTACGGCGATCGGCGGCGAGGCCGCCGAGCTGGGCCGGATGGCCGGGGAACAGGAGGTCGCCCTGCGCACCCTGGTCTCCAGCGGCCTGGTGCCGCCCACCCGGCTCTCCGAGGACGCCGCCGAGGGCGCCGTGGTCCGCACGGTGGAGGTGGACGACGACGAGCCCGACGCGCCGGGCGAGACGGATCTGCGCGCGCTGCTCGCCCCGCACGCGGGCTCCCGGGTCAGTTTCGCGGAGCCCGGCGCCCCGGTGCTGCTCGCGCCCGCCGCGGCGGTGGAGCTGGCGGCCGCGGTCAGCGCCGCCCTGGACAATGTCCGGGTGCACGCGGGGGAGAACGCCCAGGCCTGGATCCTGGTCGAGGACTGGCCGCACGAGGTGATCGTGACGGTCCGGGACGACGGGCCGGGCATCCCGGCTGGACGGCTCGCCCAGGCCGAGGGCGAGGGGCGTCTCGGCGTCGCCCTGTCGATACGCGGACGGCTGAGCGAACTGGGCGGTACGGCAGAGTTGATCTCGGTGCCCGGCCAGGGCACCGAGGTCGAATTGAAGGTTCCGAAGATTTCACGGGGGAAGGCGGGTTCAGTCCGATGAGTGCAGAGCACGACCGGGGCGCGGCGGAGCAGCGGCAGGCCATCAGGGTGATGGTGGTCGACGACCACCCGATGTGGCGCGATGCCGTCGCCCGCGACCTCACCGAGTCCGGTTTCGACGTGGTGGCGACCGCGGGCGACGGCCCGCAGGCGGTCCGCCGGGCCGGGGCCGTCAGCCCCGACGTCCTCGTCCTCGATCTCAATCTGCCCGGGATGCCGGGCGTCCAGGTCTGCAAGGAGCTCGTCGGCTCGCACCCCGGGCTGCGGGTCCTGGTGCTCTCCGCGAGCGGCGAGCACGCGGATGTGCTGGAGGCGGTCAAGTCCGGCGCCACCGGCTATCTGCTCAAGTCGGCGAGCACCCAGGAGCTGACCGAGGCGGTCCGGAGCACCGCGGCGGGCGACCCGGTCTTCACCCCCGGCCTCGCCGGGCTGGTGCTCGGCGAGTACCGCAGGCTGGCCTCCGAGCCGGCCCCCCTCGCTTCCGACAAGCCGAAGGCCCCCGAACTCACCGACCGGGAGACCGAAGTGCTGCGGCTGGTCGCCAAGGGGCTCTCGTACAAGCAGATCGCCGAACGGCTGGTCATCTCGCACCGCACCGTCCAGAACCACGTCCAGAACACCCTGGGCAAGCTCCAGTTGCACAACCGGGTGGAGCTCGTGCGCTACGCCATCGAGCGGGGCCTCGACGACATCTGAGATCAATTCCGGCGCATTGTACGGGAATTGACCGTCCGACCCATCCCGGAGTGACCTGGATCACGCTTAGCGTGGTGACGAGTGGGCTCACTTCGGCGAAGGGATGCTTCCATGCGGGTCGGAGTACTGACCGGGGGCGGCGACTGCCCCGGGCTCAACGCGGTCATCCGCGCCATCGTCCGCAAGGGCGTGCAGGAGTACGACTACGACTTCATCGGATTCCGGGACGGCTGGCGCGGGCCGCTGGAGGGTGTGACGGTCCCGCTCTCCATCCCGGCGGTGCGCGGCATCCTGCCGCGCGGCGGCACCATCATCGGCTCGTCGCGCACCAACCCGCTCAAGGCGGAGCACGGCGTCCGCCGGATCCGGGACAACCTCGACAGATACGAGGTCGGCGCACTCGTCACGATCGGCGGCGAGGACACCCTCGGGGTGGCGGCGACCCTGTCCGACGAGTACGGCATCCACTGCGTCGGCGTGCCGAAGACCATCGACAACGACCTGTCCGCCACCGACTACACCTTCGGTTTCGACACGGCCGTCGGCATCGCCACCGAGGCCATCGACCGGCTGCACACCACGGCCGAGTCCCATATGCGCGTCCTCGTCGTCGAGGTGATGGGCCGCCATGCCGGGTGGATCGCGCTCCACTCGGGACTGGCCGGCGGCGCCAACGTCATCCTCATCCCGGAGCAGCGCTTCGACGTCGACCAGGTCTGCGCCTGGGTGACCTCCCGGTTCCGGGCGAGCCACGCCCCGATCGTGGTGGTCGCGGAAGGGGCCATGCCCGCGCACGGCGAGATGGTCCTCAAGGACGGGTCGCAGGACTCCTACGGCCATGTCCGCCTCTCCGGGGTCGGCGAATGGCTGGCCAAGGAGATCGAGCGCCGTACCGGAAAGGAGGCCAGGACCACCGTCCTCGGCCACGTCCAGCGCGGCGGCACCCCCAGCGCCTTCGACCGCTGGCTCGCCACCCGGTTCGGCCTGCACGCCATTGACGCCGTGCACGACGGCGACTTCGGGAAGATGGTCGCCCTGAACGGCACGGACATCGTGCGGGTGCCGATCGCGGAGGCGACCGCCCGGCTCAAGACGGTCGACCCGGCGCTCTACGCGGAGGTGGGGGTCTTCTTCGGCTGAGAGCTGAGAGCTGAGGGCCGAGGGCTGAGAGGTGAGGGCCGAAGGGGCTGAGGGCCGCCGGTCACGCATACCGGGCGGGCCTGCCTTATATTCGCGATGACCGGACCGGCCGGGTCCGTACGCACCCCGGTGCGTACGGACCCGGCGCCTCGCCCCCATCAGTCACGGGAGACGTCGTGGAAATCCTGGCCTTCGGTGTGCAGTCCGACGAGAAGCCGCTGATCGAGAAAGCCTTCGCCGGGAAGCACGAGGTCCGTTGCCTGGACGTCTTCCTGAACCGGGACACCGCCCCCATCGCGGCCGGCTACGAGATCATCTCCACCAGCGTCAACGCCGACCTGGGCAGCAGCGTCCTGCAGACCCTCGCGGCCGGTGGCACGCAGATGATCGCCCAGCGCTCCACCGGCTTCAACAACATCGACCTGGACGTCGCCGAGCGCCTCGCCATGCGCGTCGCCCGGGTCTCCTACTACTCGCCCTACTCGGTCGCCGAATTCGCCTGGACCCTCGCCATGGCGGTCAACCGCCGCGTCATCCGGGCCGCGAGCCGCACCCGCGACTTCGACTTCCGCCTCGACGGGCTCCTCGGCCGGGACATGCACGGCCGCACGGTGGGTGTCGTCGGCACCGGCAAGATCGGCGAGGCCTTCACCCGGATCGCCCATGGCTTCGGCATGAATCTGCTGGGCTGGGACGTCGTCGAGAACCCGGCCTGCGTCGAGCTCGGCATGCGGTACGTCGACAAGGAGCAGCTGTTCGCCGAGTCCGACCTGATCAGCCTGCACGTTCCGCTGCTGCCCTCGACCCACCACGTCATCGGCAAGGACGCCCTGGTGCGGATGAAGGACGACGCGATCCTGATCAACTCCAGCCGCGGTGGACTCGTCGACACCACCGCCCTGGTAGGGGAGTTGCGGGCCGGCCGGTTCCTCGGCGTCGGGCTCGACGTGTACGAGGCCGAGGCCGGGCTCTTCTTCCTCGACAAGTCCCTGGAGGGCATCGACGACGACACCCTGGCCCGGCTGGTGACCTTCCCGAACGTCATCGTCACCTCGCACCAGGCGTACTACACCGAGGACGCGGTGGGCCAGATCATCGAGGCCACCGTCCAGAACGTCGACGACTACCTGGCCCGCCGCGGCAGCGACAACGTCCTGGTGCCGGCACCGCCCGGACCCTGACACCCCGACAACATCCGGGCGGCCGCCTCGGCGGCAGCCTCTCAGCCGCGCACGGGCAGCCCCGCGAGCAGTTCGCGCACGATCGCCGAGCCGCGCAGCGTCAGCACGGACTCCGGGTGGAACTGCACCGAGGCGAAGCCGTTCCCGCGCAGCGCGTGCAGTTCACCGGTCGCCCCGTCCACGCTCGCCTCGATGCCGTGCGCCGCCAGTTCGGTGACCACGGCGTCGTCGCAGCGCGCGGTGAAACTGTTGTAGAAGCCGACGGTCTCCGGGCGCCCGAACAGATCGATCCGGGTCTGCGCACCCTGGTACGGGACGCGCTTGCGGACGATCTCCAGCCCCAGCTCCGCCGCGATCAGCTCATGGCCCAGGCACACCCCCAGCAGCCCGTGGCGGTGATCCCGGACCAGCTCCGCGGCCAGCGCGCGCAGCAGCCGCATCTTCGGGTCGTCCGGATCACCCGGATTCCCGGGTCCGGGTCCCAGCACGACGGGCCCCTCGTGCGCCCGTACGGCCTCGCGCAGCCCCGGCTCGTCGTAGCGGCGCACCGACACATCGAGACCCGAGGCGCGCAGCAGGTGCCCCAGCATCGCGGTGAAGGTGTCCTCGCCGTCGATCACCAGCGCATGGCCGGACAGTTCTTCGGTGCGCTCCTGCATCCGCAGCCAGAACGGTGCGAGCCCGTCCCGCCGGGCGTCCAGCGCCGCCCGCACCCGCGGGTCCTCGGCCAGCCGCGGCCGTGCCCCCTCGGTCCTGGTCCGCCCCGGCAGCACGCCCAGCGCGGTCAGCACACCGGCGGCCTTCGCGTGGGTCTCGGCGACCTCGCTCTCCGGGTCGGAGTGGCGCACCAGCGTCGCGCCGACCGGCACCCGCAGCTGTCCGTGCGCGGAGATGTCGGCGGTCCGGATCAGGATCGGCGAGTCCAGCGTCTGCGCCCCGTCGGCGTCCTGCCGCAGCAGGGCCAGCGCGCCGGCGTAGTAGCCGCGCCCGCCGGGCTCGTACCGCTCGATGACCCGGCAGGCGTTCTGCACGGGGGAGCCGGTGACCGTCGCCGCGAACATGGTCTCCTTCAGCACCTCGCGCACATCCAGCGAGGAGCGCCCGCGCAACTCGTACTCCGTGTGCGCGAGATGGGCCATCTCCTTGAGCCGGGGACCGATCACCACCCCGCCCATGTCGCCGACGGTGCACATCATCTTGAGCTCCTCGTCGACCACCATGGAGAGCTCCTCGGTCTCCTTGCGGTCGCCGAGGAAGGCCAGCAGGCTCTCGACGGACGGCCCTTCGGCGGGATAGCGGTAGGTGCCGCTGATCGGATTCATCACGACCGTCCCGCCGGACATCCGCACATGCACCTCCGGGCTGGCACCGACCAGCGTCCTGTTCCCCGTGTGCACGACGAACGTCCAGTACGCGCCCCGCTCACCGGCCAGCAGCCGCCGGAACAGTGCCAGCGCGTCCGCCCTCCCGAACCCCGGGATCTCGCCCCGGAAGGTCCGCCGGATGACGAAGTTCGCGCCCTCGCCCCGGCCGATCTCGTCCTCGATGACCCGCCGGACGGTCCCCGAGTACTCCTCGTCGGCCACATCGAACGCGCCGTCCTCGACCCGTACGTCATGGGCGGGGAGCAGCTCCAGCACCTCGTCGAGCGGCAGCGCGTACGTCTCGTCCGCGACCAGCACGGCCAGCGGCGTCCCGTCGTCCCGTACGTCGAAGCCGCGCTCGGCGATCTGCCGGAACGGCACCAGGGCGAGCGAGGGCCGCTCACCGACCGGGATGTCCGCCAGCCGGTCCACCTCCCGCACCTCACCGATCAGCACCTCGACGGTGTCGTGGTCATGGCCGGGGGTACGCCTGCGCAGCAGGGCGAAGGGCGGGCAGTCGTCGCCGAGAAGTCTCCGGACGATCGTGCGGGGTGCCGGGCTCGGTGTCATGGCGGGGTGTTCCTTCCACTGGAATCAGCTGGGAGGAACGGCCCGTGAACACGGAAAAGGCCGCCCCTCGGGCGGCCTCTGCGTCTTTCTGTGTACGCGCAGTCAGTGGGCCGCCGGATGAGCGGTCCACCACCAATTACGGGTCGAGTGCGCGAACATGCCCGAACCTTAACCCACGACCGGGCGCAAGGGGGCCCGTCCCACCCCATGGATGGAACGGGCCCCCGGTCCGATCAGCTCGGATCAGCGTGGTCCGGCTCGACTCGACTCAACCGACTCGACCCGGGCCGACCCGACTCAGAACAGCGAGTTGTAGATCTGCCAGCCGGTGCCGATCTGCGTCTTGTCCAAGAAGGGGTTGGTCGCGCTGCCGCTGCCCTTGTAGTACCAGAGGGCTCCCGAGCCGTCCACGCCGACCAGGTCCCCGATGCCGTCCCGGTTCAGGTCGCTCGGACCCAGCAGCATCTTGTAGGAGCCCCAGCCGGAACCGATCTGGACCCGCTTGGCGTACGGCGCGGCGGCGTTGCCCGTGCCCGTGTAGAGCCAGAGCACACCGGACTTGTCCCGGCCCACGAAGTCCGGCTTGCCGTCCCGGTTCAGGTCGCCGGTGGAGGCGAAGGCGTCGTAGATCTGCCAGCCGGTGCCGATCTGCGCCTTGGGCGCGAAGGGCTTCGCCGGGTCACCCGTCCCCTTGTAGAAGAAGATCACGCCGGAGCCGTTGCGGGCGATCATGTCCGCCTTGCCGTCCCCGTCGAGGTCGCGCATGCCCCAGATGCCGTCGTACTGGTTCCAGCCGCTGCCCACCCTGAGCCGGGCCAGATACGGCTTGTCCGGGTTGCCGCTGCCCCGGTAGTACCAGAGCACGCCGTTCGAATCGCGCCCCACGATGTCGCCCGTACCGTCCGCCCGCATCGCGGTCATGGCGGTCAGGGCGGTGTAGTTCTGCCAGCCGTAGCCCATGAGGTAGCGCTTGAAGTACGGGGACGCGGCGCTGCCGGTGCCCTGGTACTGCCAGACGTCGCCGGCCTTGTCCCGGCCGATCATGTTGTAGCGGTCGGTCCCGGCATCCGGAACCGTGCTGCTCGCCTGCTGGACGTCGCTCGCCTTCACCCAGGCGATGCGGTGGTTGTAGCGGATCGGGTAGAAGAGGTTCGTGCTCCCCTTCACCAGGGTCCGGTCGTTGTCCGCCGTGCCGGCGAACGTTCCCGCGAACCAGTAGTCACCGGCCTGCGCCGGACCCACCTGGGGGTAGGCCTGGCCCACGGTGACGGTGTACTTCGACAGCGACTCGTTGTTCCTCGTCTGCACCGGCACACCGGTGCCCGTGTACGCGGCGTCCTCCGGGTAGGCGCGCCCGTACACCGGGATGGACGTCGCACCCGCCCTGGGCTTCAGTACCGGCTGGGCGATCTTGTCGACCGCCTTGGTGAACTGGCCGCCCGGGTTCTGGAACCAGGCCTTCCTGCCGCCGTACCAGATGGCGGTCCAGTCGCCCTTCGCCTCGGCGACGACGTACTTGCCGCCGGCGACGACCTTGTTGCCCCAGTTCGGGCCGTCGGTGCTCTTCACGTTCGGGATGTACGGGTCGGTGATCATGGCCGACGTCGTGGAGGCCGAGGTGTACAGGTAACCGAAGTTCGTCGGCTGCTTGACCACCGTGCTGCCGTTGTACGTCAGCGTCGGCTGGTTGGCCGTGGTGAACGGGGGCACCACGGTGACGACCTGGCCGACCTTGACCGGGCCGCCCGCGCCACTGGCGCCGGTCGGGGCGCCGAGCAGGGACATGTAGTGGTTCCAGTCCCAGAAGGGGCCCGGATCCCAGTGCTGGTTCTTGACGGTGTCGTCCAGGACGCCCGGCACCTCGTCGTGGCCGATGATGTGCTCACGGTCGAGCGGAATGGCGAACCGGGCGGCGAGGTACTTCACGAGCGCCGCGGACGACTCGTACTGCGGCTCGGTGTACCAGCTGCCCGACTTGATCGCGTAGCCCTCGTGCTCGATACCCACCGAGTGCATGTTCACGGTCTTGTTCGCCGCGTGCCACGCCTCGTTCTTGGTCTCGACCATCTGGGTGACCAGGCCGTCCTTGGCCCGGATCAGATAGTGCGCACTCGCGTAGGACGCCGGGTTCTGGAAGGTGGCCAGCGAACCCTCGTAACCGCCCTCGGTGTCGTGGATGACGATGTAGCGGATGTCCTCGCCACTGCCCGGACGGTCGGCGACGTTGTAGTTGCCGAAGTCGTCCGGGGTCTTCGGGTCGTTCTGCTTGAACCCGGCGGGCTTGAAGTCGCAGTTCAGCCCGGACGGGCACTCCGGCGCCGGGGCGGCGGTGGTGCTCGCGTTCGTCGCCGCCAGCGGCATGTTCGCGGGCTTGACGGGGGTCACCGACGGGTCGGCGGGCAGCGACAGCTGCTGGCCGTCCGCCGTCAGACGGCTCTCGCCGTTCCTGACCGACTCGAAGACGCGGTTGGCGAAGAGCGTGGCGCCCTTGGTGTCCGGTGCCTGGCTGTAGCGCGCGACGGCCGGGTACCACTTGCCTGCCTCGTCGGGCAGCGAGTCGGTGGCCTCGCGCTGGTACTTCGCGAGCAGCGCGGCGCCCGCGCGGATGCTCTGCGCGGTGTCGTCCTGCACCGCCCCGGCCGGCTTGTCGATGAGCTTCGCGGCCTCGTCCAGCGTGTGCAGCTCCGCCGCGCCGGTGTCCACCCGCTTCGGCAGCGTGCGCAGCGCGCGTTCGGCGTCGAAGTGCTTCGTCACGGCCGGGTCGCCGCTCATGTTGAGGTGCGCGAGCCGCTCCGCGTCCGTCGGCTGCTCGATGTCGTCCGCGGTGACCCGGGTGAGCCCCATGACGTTGTACGCGCCACTGGTGCTCGGCTCGCCGTCGTGGCTCTCCCACAGGGTCTGGCGGTACGAGACCGCCATCAGCACACTCTGCGGTACGTCGAACTCGCGCGCCGCGTCCCTGAACTGCGTCTGCAGTGCGGCGGCCGCCGAGGCCGGCTTGCTGTCGGTGGTCACGGTGTCCTGCGACGCCATGGCGACGGTGCCGATCGTGGCGGTCGCCACGACCGCCGCGCCCACCCCGTAGAGCACACGTCTCTTCTTGAGTTCCTTGCGATGATTCCGCTTCAAAACCCCACCCCTGTGGTCCTCTTGTCCAGATCTGAAAGATGAGACGCTAGCAGCCCCGGCTGTGGCCGACGTCACTGACTGTGGCGCGTCGCCGTCTCAGCCACTGAGCAACAGGAAAAGCAGCCGACACGACCCCGTAATGTGGAGTCTGTGACCGTGAACGCCAATACCTCCGTCGCCGGTGGCAACACCTGGCGAGACCTTCCCGCGGCGCAGCAGCCCGAGTACCCCGACTCCGAGGCGCTGCGCGATGTACTCGCGGACCTCGCGTCGTATCCGCCGCTCGTCTTCGCGGGCGAGTGCGACCAGCTGCGCGCCCGCATGGGAGCCGTCGCCAAGGGCGAGGCGTTCCTGCTTCAGGGCGGTGACTGCGCCGAGGCCTTCGACGCCGTGTCGGCCGAGCACATCCGTGCCAAGCTGAAGACGCTGCTCCAGATGAGCGCCGTTCTCACCTACGCGGCCTCGGTGCCCGTCGTCAAGGTGGGCCGGATCGCCGGCCAGTACTCCAAGCCGCGCTCCAAGTCGACCGAGACCCGCGACGGCGTGACCCTGCCGACCTACCGCGGCGACTCCGTCAACGGCTTCGCCTTCACCGAGGCCGAGCGCGTCCCGGACCCGGACCGGCTGAAGCAGATGTACCACGCATCCGCCTCCACGCTGAACCTCGTCCGCGCCTTCACCACCGGCGGTTACGCCGACCTGCGCCAGGTGCACGCCTGGAACCAGGACTTCGTGAAGTCGTCCCCGTCCGGCCAGCGCTACGACGCCCTGGCCCGCGAGATCGACAACGCGCTGAACTTCATGAAGGCGTGCGGCACGGACCCGGCGGAGTTCAAGGCCGTCGAGTTCTACTCCTCGCACGAGGGCCTGCTGCTGGACTACGAGTCGGCGCTGACCCGCACCGACTCGCGCACCGGCGAGCTGTACGACACCTCGGGCCACATGGTGTGGATCGGTGAGCGCACCCGCCAGATGGACGGCGCGCACATCGAGTTCGCCTCGAAGATCCGCAACCCCATCGGGATCAAGCTCGGACCGACGACCACCGTCGACGAGGCGCTCGGCTACATCGACCGCCTCGACCCCGAGCGTGAGCCCGGCCGGCTGACCTTCATCGTCCGGATGGGCGCCGACAAGGTCCGCGACAAGCTCCCCGCGCTGGTCGAGAAGGTCACCGCCTCCGGCGCCACCGTGGCCTGGGTGACCGACCCGATGCACGGCAACACCTTCGAGGCCGCGTCCGGCCACAAGACCCGCCGCTTCGACGACGTCCTGGACGAGGTCAAGGGCTTCTTCGAGGTGCACAAGGGCCTCGGCACCCACCCGGGCGGCATCCACGTCGAGCTCACCGGTGACGACGTCACCGAGTGCGTCGGCGGCGGCCACGAGATCTTCGTGGACGATCTGCACCAGCGTTACGAGACGGCCTGCGACCCGCGGCTCAACCGCAGCCAGTCGCTGGACCTCGCGTTCCTGGTCGCCGAGATGTACCGGGACCAGTAGGCATCACCGCTGGTAGCGCACGTACGACTGTGGGGCACGGATCGATGTGATCCGTGCCCCACAGGGCGTCGGGGGCTTTCACCGCCCTGGAGCGGCGGGTAAGGTTAGGTTAGCCTCACCGATTATCGGGGCGGCGTCCACGATCCATCCCGCCGGGAGGTGAAACCGCATGTACGTCTGCTCGTGCTTCGGCGTTACGGAGCAGCAGGTCAAGAAGCATGCGGAAGCCGGGGCCTGCACGCCCCGCCAGATAGCCTCCGCCTGCAAGGCGGGGACCGACTGCGGCGGCTGCGTCCGCACCATTCAGGCGATGCTCGGCCGCGGCGCCTGCGCGCGCCGCGAACTGCTCGACCGGAAGCGGACACCCGGCACCGTCGAACGCCTTGACGCCGGTACCGCTCCCGATGCCGAACCGGGTATCGCCCCCGGTGCCGGCCCCGCTCTCGCACCGGCGGCCGCTCTCACCGAAGCCGCCTGAGCCCGGCCGGGCAACTGCCCGGGTGCCCTGTGCCGGTCAGCTCTCCGGCTGCTCGATCTGCTGCGCGATGTACAGCGGCTCGCCGAGCTTCTCCACCAGTTCCAGCTGGGTGTCGAGATAGTCGATGTGGTGTTCCTCGTCCTCCAGGATCGACTCGAAGATGTTCGCGGACGTGATGTCTCCCTTGCCGCGCATCAGGTCGATGCCGCGCTTGAGGCGGTCGATCGCCTCCACCTCGACCTGGCGGTCCGCCTGGAACATCTCGGTGACCGTCTGGCCCACGCGTACGTGGAACAGTCGTTGGTAGTTCGGCAGTCCGTCGAGGAAGAGAATCCGGTCGGTCAGGATCTCGGCGTGCTTCATCTCGTCGAACGACTCGGAGCGCGTGTACTTCGCGAGCTTCGTCCAGCCGAAGTTGTCCTGCATCTTCGCATGCAGGAAATACTGATTGATGGCAGTCAATTCGGCGGTCAGCTGTTCGTTCAGGAACTCGAGGACCTCGGGGTCGCCCTGCATCGCAGAGGCTCCTTCCAACCGGTGAACTGGGCAAGTTGGCCGCATCTTCGCATCGCACCCGATGACCGTCCAGTAAGTACACGCTTAGTAGCACTTGCCCGAAACGTCCCTGTGCTGGTCATGACCACCCCTGCCTGTCTGTCACCATGGAGGCATGGGTCAGCCGGAAAGCCGGGAACACCGCGCATCAGAGCAGTCCGAGCTTCCGCCGGGCCAGCGACTGCAGCGCGGCTGGCCGGTCACCCATTACGGGCCGGTGCCGAAGTTCAAGCCCGACCGCTGGGAATTCCGGGTTTTCGGGGCCACGGCCGACGGTGACAAGCATTGCTGGAACCATCAGGAATTCTCGGCGCTGCCGTTCTCCTCGGTCGTCGCCGATCTGCACTGCGTGACGAAATTCAGCATGCTCGGCGCCGAGTGGGGCGGGGTTCTCGTCCGTGATGTCGTGGCACTCGCGCCGCCCGCACCCCATGTCACGCATGTGATGGTCTGGGCCGAGTACGGATTCAGTTCGAACCTCAGGCTCGACGACTTCACCTCCGGGCGTTCCCTGTTCGCCACCCACAAGGACGGTGAACTGCTCACCGCCGAGCACGGCTTCCCGCTCCGGCTCGTGGTTCCGCACCTGTACGCCTGGAAAGGGCCCAAGTGGGTCCGGGGCATCGAGTACATGACCGCCGATCGCCGCGGCTTCTGGGAGGAGCGCGGCTATCACAACATCGGTGATCCGTGGAAGGAACAGCGCTACTCCTACCAGGAGGAGCCCGGGGACGGCCCCGAGCTCTGACCCACCCCCATGGGGTATTCCGCACGCGTGGACGGAATCGTGTCAGCTCCGGCCGCGCAGCTCCTTCAGCCGGGCCACGTCAGCCGCGTGGCCCTCCTTGCCGCCCGGTGTCTCGATGATCAGCGGCACGCCCTCGGTGGCCGGATGGGAGAACAGCTCCCGGAACGGCTCCTCGCCGATGTGGCCCGCACCGATGTTCTCGTGCCGGTCCTTGTGGGCTCCGGCCACGTCCTTGGAGTCATTGGCGTGGATCAGCTTCAGCCGGCCCTCGCCGACCGTCTCCACCAGCAGATCCAGCGTCTCCTTCATCCCGTCGGGACCGGCCAGATCGTGTCCCGCCGCGAAGACATGGCAGGTGTCGAGGCAGATGCCGAGCTTCGGGTGGGCGTCGAGTGCGTCGAAGTACGGGCCGAAGTCCCAGGTCCGTGAGCAGATCGAGAACCCCTGGCCGGCGGTCGACTCCAGCAGCAGGAACGGGTCGTCGTCGTGCGTCAGCTCGTCCAGCAGCGGCCGCATGTGCGTGCGCACCTGGGCCAGCGCCTCCTCGCGGGGCCGGCCGTTGGTCGCCGAACCGGTGTGCACCACCACGCCCAGGGCGCCGATCTCGCGGGCCCGGCGCAGCGAGTGGCGCAGCGAGTCCACGGACCTCTCGACGGTCGCCGCGGTGTGCGAGCCGAAGTTGATCAGATACGGGGCGTGGACGTACGCCGGTACGGACCCGTCGGCGCACTCGGCGCGGAACTGCTCGTCCTGCGCCGGATTCCCGGCCGGGGTCGCCCAGCCGCGTGGATTGGCGACGAAGACCTGGACGGCCTCCGCGCCCATCTCCCGGGCGTACGGGAGGCCGACCTTGGCGAGGCCGCCGGCCACCGGTACATGACCGCCGACAGGGTTGCGCATACGAATCTAGAGCCCCTTGGTCCTGATGGTGATGGTGCTGCCCTCGGGGGCCCGGTCGCCGCCGTCGACGGACTGGCGCGCGACCGTGTCGCTGAAGGAGAGGAACGGGCGGTCGACCTTGACCTCGAAGCCCGCGTCCTCCAGCTCGCTCCGGGCGTCGTCGACGTTCTTGCCGGTGACGTCCGGGACGTCGATCATCTGCGGGCCCTTGGAGACCGTCAGCGTGATGGTGTCGCCCTCGGCGGCCTCCTGGCCCTCGGCCGGTGACTGATGCGCGATGTCGCCCGGGACCTCGGGGGAGTTCACCCGGTCCGGCAGCACCTTGGCCTTCAGCCCCGCCTCGTCCAGCGCGTCGGTGGCGTCCTCGATGGAGAGGCCGATGACGTCGGGGACGTCGACCGGGCTGCCCTTGGAGACCACGATCGCGACCGCGGCGTCCGCGCGGCGCTCGGCGCCCGCCTCGGGGTCCGTGCGGATCACGTCACCGGCCGCCACGTCCTCGCTGAACTCCTTGGTGGTCATGCCGGGCGCCAGGCCCGCCTTCGTCAGTTCCCGCTTGGCATCGGCCAGCTCGATGCCCTCGACATCGGGCACCTTCACGATCTCGGGTCCGCGCGAGACGACGAGTGTCACCGAGCCGTTGCCCCGGATCCGGGCGCCGGACTTCGGGTCGCTGCGGACCACCTTGCCGCGGTCGACGGTGTCGCTGTAGGCGCGCTCGACGCCCTTCAGTTCGAGATCGGCGTCCGAGAGCCGCCCCTTGGCCGTTTTCTCGCTCTGCCCGAGCAGCGCGGGGACACGGGTGAACTGTCCGGAGTTGATGTACCAGACGCCGCCGCCGATCCCCAGGACCAGCAGCACGGCGACGACCGCGGCGACGATGCCGCGCTGCGGCCCGCCGCGGAGCCCGGTCCGGCGGGCCGGCGGCGGCGGGGGTATCTCGAGTCGGCTGGTGTGGTGTGCGGTGCCCTGTCCGGGCGGCAGCACCCGCGGGATCACGCTCGTGCGGTCCTCGGCGGCGTCGCGCGCCTCGGCACGGGCCTGCGGCGGTATGGAGTCCAGCTGGGCGTCGGTGAGGCCGGAGCGGGCCCGGAGGGATTCGGCGAGCAGTGCCACCGCGTCGAACGGCCGGACCTCGGGGTCACGGGCGGTGGCGCTCACGACCAGCTCGTCGAGCTCGGGCGCGAGCCCCGGGACGACGGCCGAGGGGGCCGGGACGTCCTCGTTCAGATGCTGGTAGATGACCTGCGCGGGGGAGTCGCCGGCGTGCGGCTTGGTGCCGGTGAGCATCTCGTACAGGACCACACCGCACGCGTACACATCGGCGCGGGTGTCCGCGGTGCCGCGCTCGATCTGCTCGGGGGCGAGATAGGAGACGGTGCCCAGGACGGACCCCGTGGTGTCGGTGACCGTGCCCACGGCCCGTACCAGGCCGAAGTCGGCGACCTTGACCCTGCCGTCGTCGCCTATGAGCACGTTCTCCGGCTTCATGTCCCGGTGCACGAAGCCCGCCCGGTGCGCGGCACCGAGCGCGGCCAGTACCGGCTCCAGGATGTCCAGCGCGGCCCGCGGCTGAAGTGCGCCGCGCTCGCGCAGCACATCGCGCAGCGTGCAGCCCGCGACGTACTCCATCGCCAGGTAGACGTAACCCCCCTGGGCCCCCTGGTCGAAGACCGCGACCACATTGGGGTGTGCGAGCCCCGCCACCGACTTGGCCTCACGGATGAAGCGCTCGACGAACGAGGCGTCGGTCGCGAGCGCCGGATGCATCACCTTGAGGGCGAGTACCCGGTCGAGCCGGGTGTCCATGGCCCGGTAGACCGTGGCCATGCCGCCCACCGCGATGCGGGCATCGATGCGGTAGCGGCCGTCGAGCAGCTGCCCGACGAGAGGGTCCTGGAGGGTCGTGTCCACGCAGTGAGTCTACGAGTCGGGGCGGACACGACCGACGGGCCGGGGCGATCCCGGGGCCGTACCGCAGCCGAGCTGTGACAGGGACATGCGACCCGCCGCTGCCCGCGTTCCGGGGGCCGCCCTCAGAAGGCCGGGCGTTCCGGATCCAGCGCCGCCCGGCCCGCCACCGGCGACGATGCCTCGGCGAAGTGGCGGCGCGGGATCCGCCCCGCGCGGTACGCCAGCCGCCCGCCCTCCACCGCATGCCGCATCGCGGCGGCCATCAGCTCGGGTTCCTGGGCCCGGGTCACCGCTGAGGCGAGCATCACAGCCGCACACCCGAGCTCCATGGCGAGCGCCGCGTCCGACGCCGTCCCGGCGCCCGCGTCCAGGATCACCGGCACCCGAGCCTGCTCGACGATCAGCTGGAAGTTGTGCGGATTGCGGATGCCCAGACCCGAGCCGATGGGGGAGCCGAGCGGCATGACCGCCGCGCATCCCACGTCCTGGAGCCGGCGGGCCAGCACCGGATCGTCATTGGTGTACGGCAGGACGGTGAAACCGTCGTCCACCAGGGTCTCCGCGGCGTCCAGCAGCTCGATCGGGTCGGGCAGCAGGGTCCGCTCGTCGGCCACCACCTCCAGCTTGACCCAGTCGGTGCCGAGCGCCTCGCGGGCCAGCCGGGCGGTGAGCACGGCCTCGCCCGCCGTGAAGCAGCCCGCGGTGTTCGGCAGGACGCGGATGGAGAGCCGCTCCAGCACGGAGAGCACGGAGCCCTGCACGGTCGGGTCGAGGCGGCGCATCGCGACGGTGGTCAGCTCGGTGCCGGAGGCGATCAGCGAGCGTTCCAGCACATCGAGGCTGGGCGCCCCGCCCGTCCCCATGATCAGCCGGGAGCCGAGGACGGTGTCCCCGAGGGTGAGGAGGTCGTCGGACACGGTCAGCCTCCCTGTACCGCGGTCAGGACCTCGACCCGGTCGCCGTCGGCGAGCACCGCCGCGGACCACCGGCCGCGCGGCACGACGGCCTCGTTCAGCGCGGCCGCGACACCCGAGCGCGCCTTGGTCAGGGTCGCGACGAGGGCGTCCAGGGTGGTGCCCGCGGCGACGGCGACGGCCTCGCCGTTCACGGACACGGACAGAGAGGTGGGCGCGGTCATGCGGGCTGCTCCTGACGTACGGGGGCGGCGGGCGGGAAACGGCCGGGGGAGAAGGGGCGGGCCACCTCGGGCAGCCCGCCGCCGGTCAGCAGCTGCGCCATCACGTCACCGGTGACGGGGGCGAGCAGCACCCCGTTGCGGTGGTGGCCGGTGGCGAGATGGAGGCCGGACAGTGCGGTGCGGCCGAGCAGCGGGGCGTTGTCGGGGGAGGCGGGGCGCAGACCGGCCAGGGTCTCGGTGAGCGGCAGCTCGGTGATGCCGGGGACCAGCTCGTGGGCGTCGCGGAGCAGCTCGTACACACCGCCCGCCGTGACGGTGGTGTCCCAGCCCATCTCCTCGCTGGTGGCGCCGATCACCAGCTCCCCGTTCTCGCGCGGCACGAGGTAGACATGGCTGCCCCGGACCACCGCCCGCACGGTGCGGCTGAGGAAGGGGGCGTACGCGGTGGGCACGGTCAGCCGCAGCACCTGGCCCTTGACCGGGCGGACGGGCGGCAGGACGTGGTCCGGCACCCCCGCGAGCCTGCCGCTGAGGCTGCCCGCGGCGAGCACGACCTGATCCGCCGCCGGCTCCGAACCGTCGGCCAGTACGGCCCCGGCGGCACGGTCGCGCACGACCGAGAGCCGCTCGGCCCGGTGACGGTGGAAGACGACCCCGGCGCGCTCGCACGCCGTCAGCAGCGCGGCGGCCAGCCGTCGCGGGTCGACCTGGTGGTCGCCGTCGACCCGCAGCCCTCCGCGTACGCCCGGTGCGAGCATCGGCTCCAGGCGCCGGCACTCACGGCCGGTGAGCCATTCCGACTCCAGCCCCGACCGGCGCTGCAGCTCGTGCAGTTCCCGCAGATGGGCGCGGTCGTCGGTATCCAGCGCGACGGCCAGCGTGCCGCAGGCGCGGAAGCCGATGTCCTGTCCGCTCGCCGCCTCCAGCTCGGCCGCGAACGCCGGATAGCGCGCGGCGGAGGCGACGTTGAGACCCAGCAGCATCTCCTCGCCGTAGTGCAGTTCGGTGACGGCGGCCAGCATGCCGGCCGCGACCCGCGCGGCCCCGCCGCCCGGTTCGGGATCGACGACCGCGGTGCTCAGACCGCGCTGCGCCGCCCGCCAGGCGGTCACCAGGCCGATGATGCCGCCCCCGATGACGAGGACGTCGGACCCGTTCGTCCGGTGGATGCGCATGGGCGTCCAGCCCCTCCCTTCGCCGGCATGACCCGGATCAGGTTCGTACGGTCGGAGGCCGTCCAGCCTCCCTCTCAGCCCGGTACGTCCGGGCTCCCGCGAGTGTGTACGTGAGCCACCCTAGACCCCGCCCTCCGGACCCGGAAAAGAGAGCCGCGCAGGGGAGGCACCGGAGGGCGGTGGGTACGGCCACGGTGAAGGAACCTCTTTTCTGACGGTGTGTCAGTTGATTAAGGTGGACGAGTGAGCGAGCAGCAGCGGGCAGAGCAGGCAGGGCGGCCGTCGGAGCGGGCGGGGCGCCGGGTGGTCGTCGTCGGCGCGGGCATGGCGGGTGTGCAGACCGCGGTGGCCCTGCGGGAACAGGGCTTCACCGGCGCCGTCACACTGATCGGCGCCGAACCGCATCAGCCGTACGACCGACCCCCGCTGTCCAAGGCGGTGTTGCTCGGCAAGGCCGAGGAATCCGCCTTCGACATCGACTTCGAGGCGCTGGGCATCGCCTTGCGGCTGGGCTGCGAAGTCACCGGCGTACGCGCCGGGGACCATGAACTGGACACCGCCGCGGGACCCGTTCCCTACGACGCCCTGGTCATCGCCACCGGCGCCGAACCCGTCGTGCTGCCCGGCTCCGAGGGCGTACCGGGTGTCCATCTGCTGCGCACCCTCGACGACGCGGCGCGGCTGCGGCCCGTCCTGGACGCGCGGCACACCGTGGTGGTCGTCGGCGCGGGCTGGATCGGCGCCGAGTTCGCCACCGCGGCCCGGTCCGCGGGCTGCGCGGTCACCGTCGTCGAGGCCGCCGAACGGCCCCTCGCGGGCGCACTGCCCGCCGAGGTCGCGGCCCCGATGGCCGCCTGGTACGCGGAGAGCGGCGCCGACCTCCTCACCGGGGCCCGGGTGGCGCGCATCGAGCCCGGCGGCGTGGTCCTGACGGACGGCCGCACGCTCCCGGCCGACGCGGTCGTCGTCGGGATCGGCGCACGGCCCGCCACCGGCTGGCTGGCCGGCTCCGGCGTCGCGCTCGGGCCCGACGGATCGGTGACCGCCGACGCGGCGCTGCGCACCTCGCTGCCCGATGTGTACGCCGTCGGCGACTGCGCCTCGTTCCCCTCCGCGCGCTACGGGGCACGCCTGCTGGTCCATCACTGGGACAACGCCCTGCAGGGACCCCGTACCGCGGCCGCCCACATCATCGGCGCGGCCGGCGGGGACGGGGCGGAGCCGCCCGCCTACGACCCCGTGCCCTATTTCTGGTCCGAGCAGTTCGGCCGGTTCGTGCAGT
Source organism: Streptomyces brevispora (assembly GCF_007829885.1). Taxonomy (NCBI): domain Bacteria; kingdom Bacillati; phylum Actinomycetota; class Actinomycetes; order Kitasatosporales; family Streptomycetaceae; genus Streptomyces; species Streptomyces brevispora. The sequence continues at coordinate 1,014,778 of NZ_VIWW01000001.1, read as the reverse complement.
ACGCGGGCCACCACGGCGGCGCGGACACCCTGCTGTGGCGCGGCGATCCGACCGGTGCCGCCTGGTCGGTGTGCTGGCTGCGGGACGACGCCCTGGTCGCGGTACTCGCCGTCGGCCGGCCGCGCGACCTGATCCAGGGGCGCAAACTCATCGAGACGGGAACGCCGCTCGATCCGGAACGGGCCGGTGACGCGTCCGTACCGCTGAAGTCGGCGGTTCGTCAGTAGGCGTACGGACAGCGGACTTTGACGTCCGGTATGTGGACACCCCCTTGGGGGGCGGAGGAGATTGGTGCACTGCGCGTCTTCTTGAGTGGTCATTTTCCGGACTCTTCGAAGGATGCGCATGTTTCGGCACAGATGGGCCCGCGCGCTGCGCGGAATCTCCATGGCCCCGGCGTCGGTCGCCCTCGTCGGCGGCGCACTCGCGGCGCCGGCCCACGCGGTCACCGCCCCCAAGCCGGGTTCCGACCCGGCCGTCGACTACCAGGACCCGATCGACGCGCTGCCGCCGGTCTCCCGCCCGGACACCAAGCACTGCCCGGTGACGGCCGTCGACCACGACTTCGGCCACACCCGCGGCGGACCGCCGTACACCACCACTCTCACCCCGCCCGCGAAGTGCAAGGGTCCGTGGAACAAGGTCGTCCTCGACTGATCGGGCAGTGTGAAGGGGCGTCAGTACGACCGCCTCGCCGCGGTCTTCGTCGGTGGCGCGGAGGTCTTCCGCACCAGCACCGCCGAGCCCGACGACGACGGCATCAGCTGGCACGTCGTGACATCAGCGACTTCGCGCCGCTCCTCAAGGACCCGCAAAGCTCCAGCTCGAACTGGGCAACGTTGTCAACGAGACGTACACCGGTGTGTACAGGATCAAGCTGACGGTCACGTACTACCAGGCCGACAGGCGTCACCCGGCCGCCACCACGGCCGACCGCGTCGTCCCCCTCGGTGACACCAACTCCGGCAGCGACCCCTGGATGAGCGTCGGCAAGGGCGACTCCACCCGCACCGACGTCACCTTCCCGCGCAATCTGACCCACGCGCCTGGAGGTCTACGCCCGCGGCGGCGGCTGCGACGAGCAGTGGTTCGACGCGGTCTCCGCCAGCGAGCTGGCGGAGACCGCCCCGGACCACCTCTGCGGCGGCGGCCCCTACCGCGAGGTGCAGGTCACGGTGGACGGGCGGCCCGCGGGCCTCGCCCAGCCGTACCCCGTCGTGTACTCCGGCGGCATCGTGCCGACGCTGTGGCGCCCGATCCCGGCCATCGACCAGTTCAGGGCCGAGGCGTACGACATCGACCTCACCCCCTTCGCGGGTCTGCCGGCCGACGGCAAGCCGCACGCCATCGGCATCACCCCGTACGGCGCGGCCGACAGCTGGACCGTCGACGGCTCGCTCTTCCTCGGCACGGACGCGCACAAGGCCCGTACGAGCGGCAGGGTGACCACCAACACCCTCAGTCACACCCCGGTCGTGAAGACCGTCCAGACCCCGGGCAGGAACGGCTCCACGGACGTCCCCGTGCCGACCGGCCGCTCCTGGAAGATCTCGGGATACGTCGAGACCTCCAGGGGCCGGGTCACCACCACCGTCGCCGAGAAGTACCACGGCACCACGGCCACCGGGGCCTGCTGTGCGCGCTCCCTGACGACCGCCCACGGCTGGGTCACGGCCGACCTGCAGCACCACTGCCGCGTCCTTGACGTGGCCCGCGAGGCCCTGAAGGGCTGAGTCCGGGTATCGGCTGTCAGTCCGGGATGGCAGGCTTGTCCTGTGACCGAGATTGACGCAAAGATCGATGCTCTCGTCCCTGCCTGGCTTCACCTTCCCGACATCGCCGAAATGCTCGATGTCGAGGTGACGCGTGTGCGGCAGCTGGTCAAGGAGGGCCAGCTCATCGCCGTACGACGTGGTGAGAACCGGGCGCTCCAGGTGCCTGCCGCCTTCATCGACGGCAACAAGGTGGTCAAGGGCCTTTCGGGGACCCTGACGCTCCTGAGGGACGACGGCTACTCCGACGGAGAGATGCTGGAATGGCTCTTCACTCCCGACCCGACCCTGCCGGGCACGCCCGCGCAGGCTCTGAGTGAGAATCGTGGCACGGAGGTGAAGCGCCGCGCCCAGGCGCTCGCCGTCTGACCGACAGCCGTACACGCAGTACACGGGGATGCGGGCCGCACGGTGCGGCCCGCATCCCCTCCGCACCACCTGCCGAACGACCATCTGCCGAACGTCATCGCTTTCCCCGGGGGGAACCGCGCCATGTCCACGCCTCGCGCGCTGCTGTCCGATGCCCGGCTCTACCTGTGCACGGACGCACGCAGGCGCCAGGGGGACCTTCCCGAGTTCCTCGACGCGGTCCTCTCCGGCGGGGTGGACATCGTCCAGCTCCGCGACAAGGGGATGGAGGCGGCCGAGGAGCTCGAACACCTGGCGGTCCTCGCCGCCGCCTGCGAGCGCCACGGCAAGCTCCTCGCGGTCAACGACCGGGCCGACGTCGCCCATGCCATCGGCTCCGACGTGCTGCACCTGGGCCAGGGCGACCTGCCGGTGCCCGCCGCCCGCGCGATCATCGGCCGGGACGTGGTCATCGGCCGCTCCACGCACGCCGAGGCCGAGGTCGACGCCGCCGTCGCCGAGCCGGACGTGGACTACTTCTGCACCGGCCCCTGCTGGCCCACCCCGACCAAGCCCGGCCGGCACGCACCCGGCCTGGACCTCGTCCGGTACACCGCCTCGCTCGCCCCCGCGCGCCCGTGGTTCGCCATCGGCGGGATCGACGCCGGCAACCTCGACGAGGTGCTGGACGCCGGAGCGCGCCGGGTCGTCGTCGTACGGGCACTCACCGAGGCGTCGGATCCCGCTGCCGCCGCCGCCGAGCTGGCCGGAAGGATCCGCGACCGCGCCGACGCCTGATTCGGCGGGACGCACCCGCGGGGGCGGCGCGCAACTGCCCGAGCGGCGTGTTTGGGACATCCGTGTCCGAAGCGTGGACAAGTACCGGTCAATTCGGGCATATCCCGCCGGTTCGGTTGGGCGGCCGCCACGCCCTGGTTAACCTGCAGTTATGGCCCTTGGCACTCCCTCCACCAGGACAGATCGCGCACGCACCGTGCGTGAGATGCTCGCGACCGGCGAGACCTTGTACTCGTTCGAGTTCTGGGCGCCCAAGACCGAGAAGGGCGAGCGGAACCTCTGGAACGCGCTGCGCCGGGTCGAGGCGGTCGGGCCGAGCTTCGTCTCCGTGACCTACGGAGCCGGTGGTTCCACCCGGGCCGGGACGGTGAAGGCGACCCAGGACATCGCCGCCGAATCCACCCTCACCCCGGTCGCGCACCTCACGGCGGTCAACCACTCCATCGCCGAGCTGCGCAACATGGTCGGTCAGTACGCGGACGCCGGAATCCGGAACATCCTCGCCGTGCGCGGGGACCCGCCGGGCGATCCGATGGGCCCGTGGATCGAGCACCCGCAGGGTGTGCGGTACGCGGCCGACCTCGTCCGGCTGATCAAGGAATCCGGCGATTTCTGTGTCGGCGTCGCGGCATTTCCCGAGATGCATCCGCGCTCGGCCGACTGGGACACCGACATCCGGCATTTCGTGGACAAGTGCCGCGCCGGTGCGGACTATGCGATCACGCAGATGTTCTTCGACCCCGAGGACTATCTGCGCATGCGTGACCGGGCGGTCGCTGCGGGTTGCGAAACCCCGATCATCCCCGAGGTGATGCCCCTCACGAGCGTCCGCCAATTGGAGCGATTCCCCCAGCTCAGCAACGCGGCCCTGCCCCCAGCCCTGAAAGAACGCATCCTCGCCGCCAAGGACGATCCCGCCGCTGTACGCTCCATTGGCATCGACTTCGCAACGCAGTTCTGCGCGAAGCTGCTTTCCGAGGGTGTGCCCGGACTGCACTTCATCACGTTGAACAACTCGACGGCGACGCTCGAAATCTACGAGAATCTCGGACTGCACAAGCAGTCGTGACCGGCCGTACCCGCCGCGATCCGGGGCGGTGGCCGTAGAAGGGGGCGGGCATGGGCTGGACGGTCCTCTACATCGCGTTCGGCATCGTTGCGCTGTGGCTGCTCGGCGAGGTGCTGCTCCAGTACAAGGCGCGGCTGCGCTGGCGACTGCTCGCCTTCACCGGCTTCGTCGGTGTGGTCATCGGCGTCCTGATGCCGTCCGTGTTCGTCATCACGATCGGCGCGATCGCCTTCGCGACCGGCCAGACGTACGTCACGCTCTCGTTCCGGCGCGGCTTCTCGACCGGCTGGGCCATAGGGGGCAGCCCCGGTGAGAGCCGTCGCCGCCGCGGCAGCGGTGACCGAGAGCCCCAACTCCAGGTATCGGACCTGGAGATGGAGTACGACCACGGCGCACCGCCGGAGCCGTCCCACGCCCCGCAGAATCACGCGGCCGTCTACGAGCCGGAGCCGCTGCCCGACGACACCGGACAGTACGGCGTCTACACCGACCCCCGGCCGCAGCACGAGCAGCACCAGGAGCACCAGGAGCCCCAACCGTCCCAGGGCGAGCCGCAGTACGCCGCGTACGACCCCTACACCGACTACTCCGCGTACCCGGCGCAGGGCCAGGACGCGTACGGCGGCCAGGATGGCTACGCCGGTCAGGGGACGTACGCGGGCCAGGACGGCTACGCGGGAGCCGGGCAGTACGACTACGGCACGGACCACCAGCAGTACGCCGCCTACTCCGACCCGTACATCGGCACCGGAACGACCGCGGGCGCCCCGCAGTACGGCACGTACGACAGCTACGGCAACCACGACAGCAACGGCGGCCGGCAGCAGTACGCCGACCCGTACGCCCAGTCCCAGCAGTACGCCCCCGAGACCCCGCCGGGCGGCGTCTGGGTGCCGCAGCAGCGCGAGGGCGAGCAGTACCCCCCGATGCCCCCGGAGCAGACCGCACAGCCCGCCCCGTATCCGAACGGCTACGACACCGGCCACAACGACCAGTACCGCTACTGAGGCCGCCGGCCGGCGCGTACGGAAACCTGGCGGAACGGCCCCTCACTGGGAGCCGCGGAACCCGTCCCCCTCGACGATGAGGCCCGCGACCAGCGTTCCCGACATCCCCGCGTGCGCCAGCCCGCCGCCCGGATGCGACCAGCCGCCCGCCAGCAGCAGCCCGGGCACCCGGGTGCGGTTCCCCGGGTGCAGATACCCGCCCCCGGCCCCGGCCAGCGTGGGCGGGGGAACCGAGCCCCCCTCCGCGCCGGTCTCCGCCGCGGTCTCCGCGGGCGTCCGCACCTCCGCGTGGAGCAGCCGGTCCCGGAGGCCGGGCACCGCCGCACCCGCGGCGCCGATCAGGGTGTCCGCGTACCGCGCCCGCAACTCCGCGTCCGTCCAGTCCACCGGACCGTGCGGAGCGACCGTCGCCATCAGCGTCACGGCCTCGTGGGCCTCGTCAGGACGCGTCGAGGGGTCATCGGGGCGCAGCACCGTCACCGTGGGGTGCGCGGCGAGCCGGCCCCCGAACACCGCCTCGCGCTCGGCCGCTCCGTCCGCCGGATGCACCAGTGTCCGGTGCACGGCATCCGCGGGCCGGGCGCCGCGCAGTGACAGCAGGACCAGGAACCGGCCCGCTGCCCCGCCGCCGCCCGGTCGCGGCTGCACCGTCACATCACCGTCCTGCCAGAACTCCTGGCCAGGCATCAGCCCAAGGGGGTGCGGCCGCGCCCCCAGCACCACATGGGCGGCCTCCGCGACCGTCCCGTCGGCCAGCGCGACGCCCGCCGCCCGGCCGTCCTTCTCCACCACCCGGGCCACCTCGGCGCCGAAGACGAACTCCACCTTCCGCGCCAGGCACCGCTCGTACACCGCCTGCGCCAGCGCCCGCATGCCGCCGGAGACGTACCAACTGCCGAACGTCTCCTCCATGTACGGCAGCAGGGCCGCGCTCGCCGGGGCGTGCAGCGGATCCAGGCCGTAGGACAGCGCGTACCCGTCGAGGACGGCGGCCAGCCGGGGGTCCGCCAGCTCCCAGGAACCGACCTCCGCCACCGTGCCGGCCCGCAACGCGGGGCGCAGCAGCCGCCGTCGTACCGGCGCCGGGTACGGATCGCGCGTCAGCACCTGCCAGTCGGGGCGCAACGGCTCCTCCAGCAACGGCCGCCTGGAACGGTCCCAGGCATCCCTGGCCCGGTCCAGGAACGCACCCCAACTCGCACCCGCACCCTCGCCGAGCGCGCCGTCCAGCGCCGCGACGGTCCCGGCCCGCGAGGCGTTCGGCAGCGACACCGCGGTGCCGTCCGCGAAGACATGGCGGCTCGCCGGATCGACCTGGGTCAGGGTGACGCACCGCTCCAGCGGCTCCTTGCCCGTCTTCACGAACAAGTCGCGGTAGACCGCGGGCAGATGCAGCAGGGAGGGCCCGGTGTCGAACACGAAGCCGTCCCGGACATGGCGGCCGACCGAGCCGCCGAAGGTCTCCGACCGCTCGTACACCGTCACCCGGTGGCCTGCCACGGCCAGCCGGGCCGCCGCCGACATCGCGCCCATCCCGGCGCCGATCACCGCAATACGTGCCATGGCAGCGACCTTAACGGCCGCCACTGACAGCTCAGCCGTCAGGCCACTGGGAAACGGGGGCGGTCAGCCGCTTCTCCTCCCGCCGCTGCGCTCTGCGACGCAGGAACCGGCGGATACGGGAGGCGAGGAACGCCAGTATCACCAGGCCGAGCAGCAGCAGCGTCCCGGCGATTCCGGCCGCGATCACCGGATGGAACAGGGCGAACGTGACCACCCCGGCCACGCCCAGGTCCTCGACCGTGCTCATGGCGATGTTGCTGAACGGCTCGGGGGAGGTGTTGACCGCCATCCTGGTGCCCGCCTTCACCAGATGGCTCATCAGCGCGCTGGAACCACCGATGGCCCCGGCCGCGATCTCCGACAGCGAACCGTCCCCGCCCGCCAGCAGCGCCGCGACGACCGCCCCGGCGAGCGGCCTGATGAAGGTGTGCGCCGTGTCCCAGACCGAGTCCACGTAAGGGATCTTGTCGGCCACCACCTCGCACAGGAAGAGCACACCGGCCACGACGAGCACATCGGTGCGCTGGAGGGAGGCCGGCACCTCGTCGGTCACGCCGGTCGCGCCGAAGATGCCGAGCAGGAGGACCACCGCATAGGCGTTGATCCCGCTCGCCCAGCCGCTTGTGAATACCAGAGGGAGTACGGACACGGACGTGATCGTAACCAGATGGCGTACCGGCCCGGGAGGGCTTGGGTGCGCAGGTCTGAGTATCCGTACCCAGGGGGCGAGATGAGTAGGTACGCGGATGGGCCGCGACCTGCGCGGACGGCAGAGTAGGGACCACGGAAGGGGCGCTGCGCCGGTACCGCCGGCACGGGGCGGCGGAGCAGGCGCGGCACCCCGTCCGGAACGGGGGTGCGCGACGGAGGGCCCGGGGACCACGGGGGAACACGGGGGTCACGGGGGACGGTTCTCCGGCAGCACGGATATCGCCGGTCAGGTGGGGCTCGGGGGGATCGAGCCCCAGCTGACCGGCGTTTTCGTGCGTCCGGGCCGCCGGGCGGAGCCCGGGTCAGCGCCCGCTGACCCGCCCGTGCAGCAGCAGGGACAGCGCCGAGTGCACGTCGTCGATCGACCGCTCGGGCTGGAACGCCTGCCAGTCCAGCGCCGCCACCAGCACCATGCCGACCAGCGCGGCCGCCGTCAGCGGGATGTCGATCTCCTCGCTGAGCTCGCCTCCCGCGACCCCCTCCCTGAGCACTCCCTCGACCACGGCGACGGCCTCCTGGCGCACCACCAGCAGGGTTGCCTGCCAAGCCCGGTTCGTGCGCCACAGTTCGGCCACGTACAGCTGGGTGAAGGCGGGATAGCGGTCGATGAAGGCCAGACCGGCCCGGATCATGGCGTCCAGCGCCTCGACCCGGGTGCCACCGCGCTCGTCGGTCTCCTCGGCCGCGGAGCGCAGCGAGGCGGTGAGCAGCCCGACGCCGTGGCGCAGCAGCTCCTCGAAGAGTTCGGTCTTGCTCTTGAAGTTGTAGTAGACCGTGCCCTTGGCGACCCCGGCGCGTTCGGCGATCTCGTCCACGGTGGTGGCCGAGAAGCCCTTCTCGGCGATGAGGGTCACGGCAGCCTCGTAGAGCTTCTGCCGGGTGGCCTGGCGGCGCGTGGTGCCACTGCTTTCCATGCTCATGATTCTCACAGGTCCGGGAGCACTCACAGGCTCAGCTCCGGGTGCAGCCGGTCCAGCGTCCACATCTGCTTGCGGCGCGCGGAGACTGCGGTCAAAGCGAGCGCCCCCGCGGTGAAGGCCAGCAGCACCGCGCAGCCCTGCCAGACCGGGCCGAGCCCGCCGCCCGTGATCAGCCGGCGCAGCCCCTCGACGACGTAACTCATCGGCAGGTAGGGATGGATCGCGTTGAAGAAGCCCGGACTGGTCTGCACGGGGTACGTACCGCCGGCCGAGGTCAGCTGGAGCATCAGCACCGCGAGTACGAGGATGCGTCCCGCCGCACCGAAGCGGGCGTTCAGCCACTGCACGATCGCGGCGAAGCAGCACGTCACCAGCGCCAGGAAGCCGATCGTCCCGGCGGCCCGGACCATCTGCAGGCCGAGTCCCCAGTGCAGTACGGACATCAGCGCGGCCACCTGGAGCAGCCCGATCGCGGCCACCGGCAGCCAGCCCGCGAGGGCGATCCGCCAGGCCGGGGCCCCGGCGGCCAGTGCGCGCCGGTTGAGCGGCTGGATCAGCATGTACGCCACCATCGCGCCGACCCAGAGGGAGAGCGGGATGAAGTAGGGGGCGAAGCCGGTGCCGTAGTTGGGGGCGGCGTGCAGCGACTGGGAGGCCAGTTTCACCGGGTCGGACATGACTCCCGTACGCGCGTCGCGGTCCTCCTTGTCGTAGTCGGGGATCTTGCCGACACCGTCGTTGAGGTCCTCGGCGAGCGTGGCCGAACCGTCGCCGAGCCGGATCATTCCGCTGTCCAGGCTCGTCGCGCCCTTCTTGAGGTCGCCGACCCCGGTGTTCAGCTCGGCCGAACCCGACTTGGCCGTGGACAGGCCGGTGTGCAGCCGGACGGCGCCCTTGGCGACCTCGTGGGCGCCGGAGTTGAGCGCGTTGATCTTCTTGACCGCGCCGTCCAGGTCCTCGCCCAGATGCGGTGAGCGCGCGGCGAGGGCGTCGGCCTGCCCCTGCAGCGTGGTCAGCCGGCCGCGCAGCTCGGTGAGGTCCCCGTGCTGGTTCTTGACCAGGGCGTTCACATCGTCGGCCACGGCCGCGACATCGGCCGCCGCCGTCACGGCACGCTTCAGCGGCCCGCACACGGTGGCGTCGGGGAGCGGCTGTTCCTCGCAGCGGGTGCGGTGGACGTCGGCGAGATCGTCGGATGCCGTGTGCGCGGCGGTGGCGGCGGCGGGCGCCGCCTTCACGAGCGCGTCGAGGTTGTCCCGTACGGTCTGCGACGAATCGGCGACCAGCCGCGCCGTGTCGCCGACCGACTTCCCGTTGTCCTTCAGGAACGGGCGGACATCGGCCGCCACCCCGTTGACCTTGTCGGCGAGCAGTTGGGTGCCGTCCGCGACCTGGCGTGAGCCGGTCTCCAGGCTGCTCGCGCCGGTGTCCAGCCTGACGATGCCGCCGGCCAGTTCGCTGCTGCCGGCCTTCGCGTCCTTCAGTCCGTCCGCGAGGTCCTTCGAGCCCTTCTTCGCCTTGCTGATCCCGCCCTTGAGATCGTCGGCGCCCTTGGCCGCCTTCGCCGTCGCGTCGTGGAGGTCGGAGAAGTTGATGAAGATCCGGTCGAGGAAGCCGCGTGAGGCGTTGGCCGAGGCGGCGGTGCGGACCTCGGAGAAGACCGTCCGGGAGATCTGGCCGACGATGTAGTTGTTGGCGTCGTTGGTGCGCACCTGGAGTGCGCCGGTCTCGGGGGAGTCGCCCCCACTGGAGGCGATGCGCTTGCTGAGGTCCGACGGCATGGTCAGCGAGAGGTAGTACGTACCGTCCTCGACGCCCTTGTCCGCCTCGGCGGCACTCACCTCGTGCCACTCGAAGACCTTGGAGTCGAGCAGCTTGCCGGTGATCTCGTCCCCGGCCGCGATGCGCTTTCCCTCGGCGGTGGCGCCCTTGTCGTCGTTGACCAGGGCGACCGGGATGCGGTCCAGGCGGCCGTAGGGGTCCCAGAACGACCACAGGTACAGGGCGCCGTAGAGCAGCGGCAGCAGCAGGAGCGCGGCCAGTGCCGCGCGCGGCAGCCGCCCCCTGCCGAAGCGCCTCAGCTCAAGAGTGGCCAGTCTCGGCGAACGCATCGGCCGTCCCTTCGTCGTCCGTGGGGTCCGCCGGCTCAGCGGCGTCGGTGGTGGTGGTGGAGGGGTGTGCGGCCCCGGTGGTGTCCGTGCGTACGGTGACCGCGTCCTCGGGGGCCTGGCTGCACACGGCCAGCACGGTCGTTCCGCCGGCGGCGAGGGAGCGCAGCAGCCCCCACGCCTCGGCGCGTTCGGCGTCGGAGAGTTTGAGATCGGCGTCGTCCACCGCGATCAGCCCCGGCCGGCCGATCAGCGCGAGCGCGAGGGCGAGCCGCAACGCCTCCAGCCGCTCCAGATCCCGTACGGACGTCCGCTCGGCCTTGGGCAGGGTGGCGGGGTCGAGTCCGACGGCGTCCAGCGCCGCGTCGATCCGGGCCCGGGCCGTGGCGACGCGCTCACGGCGCGGACGCAGCAGGGCGCGCAGGGAGCCGTCGTAGCGGCGCTGGAGCAGGGCGCGTTCGCGCAGGTGCTCGGCGACCGTGAAGGCCGGGTCGAGCTCGCTGACCGTGGGCACCGGCCCCAGTGCGGCGATGCGTCGTACGGCGGCGGCCCGGCGCGGCAGGCGCAGGCCGCCGGTCTCGGCGTGGCCCTCGGTGGGGCGCATCCGGCCGGTGAGAGCGAGCAGCAGGCAGGTGCGGCCGGAGCCGGACGGGCCCTCGATCGCGATCAGGGAGCCGGGCCCGGCGCTGAAGGTCACACCGCGGAAGGCCCAGCCGCGGGGCCCTTTGAGCCCGAGGTTCTCGGCGGCGACGGCTGCCCCGTGCGGGCTGTCCACAGACCCTCTCCGTTCGTTTGTACTGACTGGTCAGTACAAGAAGGTAGCCCGAACTCGCGATCGAAGCAAAACGCCAGGTCAGGGCGTAACCGACGCCGATTGTCAGTGGTGGCCGTCACGATGGATACAGACGGCCACGAAGCCGTTACGAGACAGGAGGTTCTGTCATGGCCCACTCGTCCGCAGCAGCCGCTCCGCGACGCCGCGCAGACGGCCCTGCCCCCTCACCGACCGGTCCGGCGCACGATGTCCACCCCGTTCTCCGGCGCGCCACGGCGCCACCCGCCGCTCTCGATCTCCTCGCCCAGGCCCACGCCGGCCTCGAAGAGGCAGCTGTTCTCGATGTGCCCAACGAGCGGTACGCCACCGCCCACCTCGCCGCGCTGCGCGCCGCCGCCGCTGTTCTCGCCGTCCGGGGGCGCCCCGAGACCTCCCGTCGGCGCCGGGAGAGGATCCGCAGCGCCTGGGAGGTCCTCCCGGAAATCGCCCCTGAGCTGACCGAGTGGAGCGCCCTGTTCGCCTCGGGCGCCGGCCGGCGGGCCCGCGCGGAAGCGGGCATACCCGGTGCGGCGGGCCGGCGCGACGCGGACGACCTGCTCCGGGACGCGGCGATGTTCCTGCGCCTGGTGGAGCGGCTGCTGGTCCTCCAGCCGGTGCTCCCGCAGGCCCGCAGGGAGCGGCCCGACGAGTGATGGCGGTGCGGGCGGCGCGAGGCAATAGGGTGGACAGGACCTATCACCTGCACTGTTCACGCTCCGCCGTCAGCGGCGGCACCGTGCCGAGGAGTCAACTGCCGTGTCGGACCCGCTGCGCCCCCGCGCCTCCCTACGTACCGCCGTGGTCTGGGAGGTCCTCAAGGACGCCCTCGACCGTCAGGTCAAGGCGACCGGCAGGGACGCCCTGGACGTACTGGACACAGGCGGCGGTACGGGCAACTTCGCCGTACCGGTGGCACGCCTCGGCCACCGGGTCACCGTCGTCGACCCCAGCCCCAACGCGCTGTTCGCGCTGGAGCGCCGCGCCGCCGAGGCCGGGGTCGCCGACCGTGTCCGCGGTGTCCAGGGCGACATCCTCGGCCTGTTCGACGTGGTCGAGCGCGGTGGCTACGACGCGGCGCTCTGTCACGGCGTCCTCGAGTACGTGGACGACCCCGCCGCGGGCGTACGGAACGCGGTCGACGCGCTCCGCCCGGCCGGTGCCCTCAGCCTGCTCGCCGCCGGGCTGGGCGGCGCGGTCCTGGCCCGGGCGCTCGCCGGTCACTTCACCGAGGCCAAGCAGGCGCTCAGCGACCCGGCGGGCCGCTGGGGCGACGGCGACCCGATGCCCCGGCGGTACACGGCGGACCAGCTCACCGAGCTGGTCTCGGCGGCCGGTGCCGAGGTCGGTGCGGTCCACGGCGTACGCGTCTTCGCGGATCTCGTACCCGGTGTCCTGGTGGACACCGAGCCCGGTGCGATGGAAGCGCTGCTCAAGCTGGAGACGGCGGCCGCCGAACTGCCGGCTTTCCATTCGGTGGCGACCCAGCTGCACGTTCTGGGCACCAAGCATGCCTGAGGCACCGGCCGGATCACGCTGCTAGCGCGGCTGATCAGCGACGCAGCCGCAGACGGAGTACGGCCCAGCAGACCCGATCAGAGCATCGGCCCCGTATGATCGGGGGACACCATCCGGCATGACGGATCGGAGGTTGGGGAATCAACGCCTCAGCAGCTGAGCCGTCGTGGCGGCCCGGACTGGCTGATTGGCAGAAGAGGGCGGGTTTCACGGGGACGATTCCCTGCCTATCCTGGAAGGGCCGCATACCGGCCGCCCCCCGCGGCCGACGACGAGGAGGACTCCGTGCCGCTCTCGGAGCACGAGCAGCGAATGCTCGAGCAAATGGAGCGAGCGCTGTACGCCGAAGATCCCAAGTTCGCGACAGCGCTCGAGGGAAGCGGGCTGCGTACGTACACCCGGCGACGGGTCTACCAGGCAGTTGCTGGCTTCCTGGTGGGTATCGCGCTCCTCATGGCCGGAATGGTCGCCCAGCAGATCTGGATCAGCGTGGTGGGGTTCCTCGTCATGCTGGGCTGCGCGGTGCTCGCGGTCACGGGTTGGCGCAAAGCGCCCAAGCCCGGTGAGCAGCAACAGGCAGCCGGGGCCGGAGGCGGGGGCGAGCGTCGACAGCCCAAACAGCGCCGGACCGTGATGAACCGGATTGAGCAGCGGTGGCAGCGTCGCCGCGATGAGCAGGGCCAGTAAGAGCTTCGGACACTTACGGGTGAGGGGCGGCCGCACTTCTGCGGCCGCCCCTCACCGCTGTGCCCGCACGTTTTTCCTCACATGTGCTTCCTCACACGTGCGCCCGCGACGGGACCGCACCGGGCGGACCGCGTGCCCTCGACCGCCGGGCGCGCCGGGAACCGTACCAGGCGCGGAGACCCGCCGGATCCGGCCCCGGGGAAGGGGCCGGACCCGCCGGGCGTGGGTATCAGCCCTCCTGGCGGGACGGGCGGCGCAGCCACGTGGGGCGTTGGGGCATGCTCCACCGGGCGGTCAGGGCTGCCCGGCGTTCCGAGGCCGCCCACACCACCCGTACGGCCGATCGCGGCGCCACGACCGCGCGGAACCGGGCGAACCGGCCGACGGAGGCCCCCAGCGCGGTCCGTGCCGCCCGCACGTCCTCCGAAAGCCCTGCAGCGGGCCGTGGCTCCGGCGCGTAGAGCACTTGCTCCACCGCGCCCGCCACCCGGTGCACGGCCGCGGCCCCGTCGGTGTCGAGCTGTCCCAGCCGCACGATCCGGGCCGCGGCCTTGCGCGGGGTCAGGGACTCGTCCGGGGCGATGCCGTGATCCCACGCCGTGTCGGTGATCTCCCGCCAGGCCGCCAGCGTCCTGGCGGTGGCATCGCCAGGCGTACGCCCGGCGGAGAAGCTCAGCCTCCGGGTCCGTGCCCGGATCCGCCAGAGCATCGGCAGCAACGGCAGCAGCAGTACGAGCACCACCAGCAGGGCCACGCCGAGCACTGCGCCCGTCGGCGTCCCCGAGTCCGTCGGTCCCACCGCTCCGGGGGCCACCGTGCTGCCGCACTCGCCCTGCTTGCGCATCTGCGGCGGGCAGCTGTCCGAGGCGGACGGCACGACCGGCGTCGCGGCCGACGCGCCCGACTCCGGGCGGGCCGGATCGGCCGCGTCACCGGAAGGAGCGTCCGGCACGGTGTACGACGGCGCGGTGCCGCGCGAGGGCGTCGGCTCGAAGCGGGTCCAGCCGACGCCCTCGAAATACAGTTCCGGCCAGGCGTGCGCATCGCGCAGCCCGACCGACAGCGAACCGTCCGACTGCGCGGTACCGGGGGTGAAGCCCACGGCGACCCTGGCCGGTATCCCGAGCGTCCGGGCCATCGCGGCCATCGTGAAGGAGAAGTGGACGCAGAAGCCCCGCTTGTCCTTCAGGAAGCGGCCGATCGCCGCGCTGCCGGTGCCGGAGTTCACCGAGGTGTCGTAGGTGAACCCGCCCTCCGAGGCGAAGTAGTCCTGCAGCTTCACCGCCTGCTCGTAGGCGTTGCCGGCGCCCCTCGTCACCTCGTCGGCCGTCTCCCTGACCACCTTCGGCAGTGAGCCGGGCACCTGGGTGTACTCGCGCTGAAGGGCGGCCGGGGCCGGGCCCGCGTCGGCGAGCTGGTCCGACGTCGGCTGCACGGACAGGCTGGAGACCTGGTACTGCGCACCCCGGGTCGTCTCCCCGTCGTCACCGACGAGGGTGCGTCCCTCGGATTCGTACCGCCAGTGCCCACCGATCCTGACCTCGGTCGCCGGATAGGGGAGGGGAAGGTAGGTCTGCCGGTACGAACCGGACGCGGAGATGTTGGAGCTGATCTCCGTGACGGCGACCTCCGGGGACAGACCCCCAGGACTCGGGAGCCGCTTCGGTACGTCCTTCAGCCGACGGGTCGAGGCCCGCCATTCGTTTCCGTTGAACTGGTCCAGCGCCAGGATCCGCAGATAGAAGTCCTGCGGACTGTTCGAGTTGGTGCGATACGACATCACCTGCCGGTTCTCCGGCTGGTTGAGGTTGTTCTGCAAGGAGACCAGCGGGTTCACCGCGGAGATGGTGCCGCCACCGCCTCCTCTGCCGTTGCCGCCCCCCGTGCCGGCCAGCAGGCCGCTGTCGAGAGCGGGCAGCGCCGCGGGTACGACCAGCGCGATTCCCAGGGCCAGCGCGCCGATTCGGCGCCCCGTGCGCACCGGGGCGAGCGCCCCGCCGCCCGAGAGGTCGCCACCGGCCGGACCACCCCTGGACCTGGCAGCGCCGGCGAAGACCCGCCCCCACTGGGAGAGCCGGTCGCGCCCTTCGGCCAGCAGCAGAAGCAGATAGCCGCAGGCGGCGAGGAGGAACCACAGCCAGTCCGTGCCGCCGTCCGACAGCCCGGCCGCGACGGAGTACAGAGCCAGCAGGGGCAGTCCGGCCGGCGCGGCACTGCGGAAGGTCACCGCCAGCGCGTCCACCGCCAGCCCGACCAGCAGCACACCGCCCACCAGCATCAGCCGGATGCCCGGCGTGGCCGGCGCCGGAATCGCGTACCGGCCGACGTCATCGGCACCCGCCGACAGCAGATCAGCGAGTTGCCGCACGGCCTGGGGGCCCGGCAGGAACCCGGCCACCGCCTGCTCCCGGGCGAACGCCACGGTCAGCAGCACCAGCATGACCAGCACCTGCGCGGCGACGGTCAGCAGCCGCGGCAGCGGCACCCGGCGGCCGAGCACACCCACGCCGTACTGGACGGCAAGCAGGAACGCGGCCCACAGCATCCAGCTGGCCGGGTCGACCAGCGGCAGCATCGAACATGCCGCCATCAGCGTCGCCGCAAAGGCGCACAGCGCCAGCCGACCACGACCGCTCATGACCGTCCCCTCATGACCAACCACTGGAGAAACCTGTCGTACCGCCCGTTGTGCCGCCCACGGCGGCGGACTGCGTCAGCGAACCCAGATGGCTCGCCTGCTGCCACAGCCGGGCGAGATCCGCTCCCGGCTTGACCGCGACCGCCGTCCAGCCCGACTCGCGCAGCAGCCGCAGCCGCTGCTCGGACGCCGCCTCGGTGGCGGGCGATTCACCGTGCACCCAGGCGGCGCTGTCCAGCACGAACGCGACGGCGCCGCCACTGCGCTGCCGCATCCGGGCAGCCACCGCCGCCTGCTCCTCGTCCAGGTCGCCGAGGAAGGCGATCAGCAGGCCCTCGTTGCCGCCGCGCAGCACGTCGTACGCACGGGAGAGCCCGCCCCCGTCGGAGTGGTCGACGACGGCAAGGGTGTCCATCATCAGCCCGGCCGCGGCCGCGGAGTCCTGGCCGGAGCCGGCGTGGCCGTCCGGCAGCGCGTCGCCCTCGTCCGTCAGCAGCCGGACCGCGAAGCCCCGTTCCAGCATGTGCACCAGCGCGGAGGCGGCCCCCGAAACGGCCCACTCGAACGCCGAGTCGGGCCCCGTCCCCTGATACGCGATCTGCCTGGTGTCCAGCATCACCGTGCATCTGGCCCGCTGCGGCTGCTCCTCGCGGCGCACCATCAGCTCGCCGTAGCGCGCGGTGGAGCGCCAGTGGACCCGGCGCAGATCGTCGCCGTGCCGGTAGCCGCGCGGAATCACGTCGTCCTCGCCGGCCAGCGCCAGCGACCGCTGCCGCCCCTCGCCGTACCCGGAGGACTCGCCCGCCAGCCGTACCGGCGGCAGCGGCTCGGTGCGCGGGATGACGACGAGCGTGTCGTAATCGCTGAACGAGCGCGTCAGCTCGCACATCCCGAACGGATCGCTCAGCCGCAGTTGCAGCGGACCGAGCGGATAGCGCCCCCGCAGATCGGACCGCACCCGGTAGGACACATCGCGCCGGCCGCCCGGCTCCACCCGGTCCAGGACGAAGCGGGGCCGCGGCCCGAGCACGTACGGCACCCGGTCCTGGAGCATCAGCAGACCGGTGGGCAGCCGGGAGATGTTGTCCATCCGCAGATGGACCCGCGCCTCGGTGCCCGCGGGCACCCGGGACGGCGAGAGCCGCCGGGTGCCCGCGACCCGGTAGCGGGTCCGGAAGAGCACCGTCACACAGACCAGCGGCAGCACGGCGAGCAGCAGCCCGACGCGCAGCAGGTCCGCCTGGCCCAGCACATAGGCGCAGACCGCGGCGGCGATGCCGGCCGCGAGGAAGGACCTTCCGCGCGTGGTCAGCCCGCTCAGCGCGGCCCGCAGACCACCCTTGTCATCGCTGTCGTCCATCGCGCTGGGCCCCCCGGCGGTCATCAGAGCCGCCGTACGCCGGGCTGCTGCCGACTGCCGTACGAGGCGCCCGGCTGATGCTGCGGCACCGGGACGGACGCGCCGCCCGCCGCGGTCGGCACCGGTGTCTGCTGGAGGATCTCCAGCACGACCTGCTCGGCGGTACGGCGGTTCAGCTGGGCCTGTGCGGTCGGCAGCAGACGGTGTGCGAGCACCGCGACCGCCAGCGCCTGCACGTCGTCGGGCAGGCAGTAGTCCCGGCCGCTCAGTGCCGCGGAGGCCTTCGCCGCACGCAGGAGATGCAGGGTGGCGCGCGGCGAGGCGCCGAGTCTGAGATCGGGATGGCCGCGGGTGGCCCCGACGAGCTGCACCGCGTACCGGCGGACGGCGTCGGCGACATGGACCGTCCGTACCGCTTCGATCAGCTTCACGATGTCGTGTGCGTGCGCCACCGGCTGCAGATCGTCGAGGGGCGAGACGCCGCCGTGCACATCGAGCATCTGGAGCTCGGCCTCGGGGCTGGGATAGCCGATCGACACCCTGGCCATGAACCGGTCGCGCTGGGCCTCGGGCAGCGGATACGTGCCCTCCATCTCCACCGGGTTCTGGGTGGCCACGACCATGAACGGGTCGGGCAGCTCATAGCTGTGCCCGTCGATCGTGACCTGGCGCTCCTCCATCGACTCCAGCAGCGCGGACTGGGTCTTGGGCGAGGCGCGGTTGATCTCGTCGCCGATCACGATCTGGGCGAAGATCGCGCCCGGTTTGAACTCGAACTCGCGACGCTGCTGGTCGAAGATGGACACCCCGGTGATGTCCGAGGGCAGCAGGTCCGGTGTGAACTGAATGCGTCGCACCGAGCAGTCGACGGACCGTGCCAGCGCCTTGGCCAGCATGGTCTTGCCGACGCCGGGAACATCCTCGATCAGCAGATGTCCCTCCGCGAGCAGCACGGTCAGCGAAAGCCGTACGACCTCAGGCTTGCCCTCGATCACACTCTCCACCGACCTGCGCACCCGCTCCGCTGTGGTGGTCAGATCTGTGAGGCTCGCTCGATCGTCATAGGTCGTCACCCGGCCCTCCTCGGCCCTGCCCCACGCTCACCAGGAGCACGGGATTCCCCAGTCACGGGCCGGTGCCCTTGTGCGGCCCGGCCCTCCCCGAAATACGGACACCTCGCCGGACGACGTCCGGCGGGGTGCCACACCCGCATTCTTGTTGCGGTTACCGCTTCGTGTCACTCGCCTGTGGACAACTCGGGGCGATATGCCGGGTTGAGAGGGTTTTTCGACGCCCGATGGGCTCTTCCCGGAGGTCAGGAAGTCGGAAGGATCTCGCGCAGCAGACCGCTGGTCACATCGAAGACGAAGCCGCGCACATCATCGTTGTGCAGCAGGAACGGCGAGGTGCGGACACGCTGCATCGACTGCCGCACGTCCTGGTCCGCGTCACTGTAGGCCTCCACGGCCCAGACGGGGCGCTGGCCGACCTCCGCCTCCAGCTCCTGACGGAACTCCTCGGTGATCGACTCCATGCCGCAGTTCGTGTGGTGGATCAGTATCACGCTGCGGGTGCCGAGGGCCCGCTGGCTGATGGTCAGCGAGCGGATCACGTCGTCGGTGACCACGCCGCCCGCGTTGCGGATGGTGTGGCAGTCGCCGAGCGCCAGACCGAGCGCCTTGTGCAGGTCGAGCCGGGCGTCCATGCAGGCGACCACGGCGACGCGCAGCACCGGCTTCGCGTCCATGCCGGGATCGCTGAACTCGGCCGCGTAGTGGACGTTCGCCTTGACGAGGTGGTCGGTGACCGTGCCACCGGTGCGGGCCTGGCCGGCGACGGGGGCGGAAGGCTCGGCGGGGGAATGCGCGGAAGTCGACATGGACAAGACGTTAGTCGCGCCGGCCGCTCCGGCGTGGCGTGGAAGCGGACAAAGAACGTCAACGGCATTTGTTGTGAGGTAACCCACAAGCCTCACACTCGGTCACCCGACCGGGTGAACAAAAGGGAGGGCCGACGCGCTGCCGGGTTGATTGATCGGGAATCGATCGAATGGCAGGGTGGACTAAAGTGACGGGAAGTTACCGACACCCTGCACATTCCGAATTTCCCCGTGTGCGCGGCGTCCGTACGGCCCGGCCCTCTCCCGCTCGCCGGTCGGCTGACGCCACTTCCCCGGCGCCGGCGGACCTCCCCTTCGCGAGCGGGCGGGGACCAGGCCGTACGTGCAGCCACCCGGGACCTGAGCCTGAGAGGGCGCATGAGCCAGACCCGACACGTCCCGGTGATGCTCCAGCGGTGCCTGGACCTGTTGGCCCCGGCTCTCGAGGCACCGGGACCGCAGCCGCCCGTGGTCGTCGACTGCACGCTGGGCCTCGGCGGACACAGCGAGGCACTGCTCTCCGCCTTCCCCACCGCCCGGCTGATCGCGCTGGACCGGGACAGGGAGGCGCTGCGTCTCTCGGGCGAGCGGCTCGCCCCCTACGGCGACCGCGCCACACTGGTGCACGCCGTGTACGACGAACTGCCCGAGGTGCTCGCCCGGCTCGGCGTGCCCAAGGTCCAGGGAATCCTGTTCGACCTCGGCGTCTCCTCCATGCAACTGGACGAGGCCGACCGAGGGTTCGCGTACGCCCAGGACGCCCCGCTCGACATGCGCATGGACCAGACGACCGGCATCGGTGCGGCCGAGGTGCTCAACACCTACCCGCCGGGCGAACTGGTCCGGATCCTGCGGGCGTACGGCGAGGAGAAGCAGGCCAAGCGGATCGTCTCCGCCGTCGTCCGCGAACGCGAGAAGGAACCCTTCAGCAACAGCGCCAGGCTCGTCGAGCTGATCCGTGACTCGCTGCCGCAGGCCGCCAAGCGCACCGGCGGCAACCCCGCCAAACGCACCTTCCAGGCACTGCGCATCGAGGTGAACGGCGAGCTCTCCGTGCTGGAACGGGCGATCCCGGCCGCCGTGCGGAGCCTCGACGTCGGCGGGCGCATCGCCGTCCTCTCGTACCACTCGCTGGAGGACCGGCTGGTCAAGCAGGTGTTGGCGGCCGGCGCCGCCAACACCGCTCCGGCCGGGCTCCCGGTCGTCCCCGAGCGCTACCAGCCCCGGCTGAAACTGCTGACGCGCGGCGCGGAGCTGCCCACCGAGGAGGAGGTCGCCGAGAACCGGCGCGCCGCCCCCGCCAGGCTGCGCGGTGCCCAGCGGATCCGGGCGGAGGAGCGATGAGCCCCCGGAGCCCCGGCGCCCGCACAGCGGCGAGGGACGGGGCGGCGCGGTGAGCAAAGCGGCCGGGCAGTTGAAAGGGCGTGCCGCACGGCTCACCCGGCTGATGCCGGCCGGGCCGAGCAAGGCGGCCCGGACCCCCTTCGTGCTGCTGGTCGTCCTGCTCCTGGGCGGCGGCCTGATCACCCTGCTCCTGCTGAACTCCGCGCTCAACGAAGGATCGTTCCGGCTGAGCGAGCTGAAGAAGCGGACCACCGACCTCACCGACGAGCAACAGGCGCTCCAGCACGACGTCGACAGTTCCGCCGAGCCCGACGCCCTGGCCCGGCGGGCCCGGGAACTGGGCATGGTCCCCGGCGGCAGCCCCGTCTTCCTGGGCCCCGACGGCACGGTCCGGGGCGTGCCCTCGGCCGCCGCAGCCGAGCCGGCCACCGCGTCGCCGCAGAAGACCACCGTGCCGCCGCCGCAGCCCGCCGCACCGCCGCAGCCCGCCGCGAGCCCGGCACCCGCCTCCGGTCCGCCCGGCCCCACCCCTGCGGGCAGCGCGGCCGGCGCCCCCGCGGCCGGGCCGAGTACGCCCGCGGCAGGGTCCGGCACCCCCGCGGCCGGGCCGGGCGGCTCGGCGAGCCCCCGTACCCCGGCAGACCAGCCCTCCACGAGCCCCGGCAGGTGACGCAGTGCCCTCCAAGGAACCACCGCGCCGCCGGGTCCCCGGCCCGGCACGCCCCCGTAACGCGGCGGCCCGCTCCGGCCGTCCCCGCCCCGACGCACGACGGCGGTCCTCGTCCGCCGCTCCGCGCGGGCGGGCGCCACGCAGCCGCTCCGGCCGTCCGCTGCGGCTCGGCAGCCCGCGCCCGCGGCTGCGGATGGTCAGCCTCGCCCTGACCCTCGTCATGATCGCGTTCGTCGTCAGGCTCCTCCAGGTCCAGGCCGTCGATGCCAGCGCGTACGCCGCCAAGGCCGACATGAACCGCTACCTCAGCTACACCGTCGCCGCCGAGCGCGGCGAGATCACCGACCGCAGCGGCATCGCGCTGGCCACCAGCGTCGACGCGTACGACATCACCGCCGACCCCAAGATGTTCACACCGGCCGACAGCAAGGCCCCGGACGCCCCCCAGCAGGCGGCTGCCCTGCTCGCGCCCATCCTCGGCACCGACGCCGCCGAGTTGACGAAGAAGCTGGCGAAGCCCAAGAGCCGGTACGCGGTGCTGGCCCGCCGGCAGACCCCGCAGGTCTGGAAGCAGATCAAGGACCTCAAGTCGGTCTTCGCCGAGAAGGCCCGCAAGGACAAGGCGGCCGGCGGCCCCGGAGCCAATGTGCTGGCCGGTGTCTTCCAGGAGTCGACCACCAAGCGGGTCTATCCCAACGGCGGGCTCGCCGCCGGGATACTGGGTTACGTCAACGCCGAGGGCAAGGGCGCGGGCGGCCTGGAATCGCAGCTGGACAAGGAGCTCGCGGGCGAGGACGGCACGATCAAGTACGCCCAGTCCGGCGGCCGCCGGGTGCCCACGGCAGGCACCAAGGAGGTCCCGGCCGTCGCGGGCTCCGACATCGAACTGACCATCGACCGCGACATCCAGTGGGCGGCCCAGAAGGCCATCTCCGACCAGGTGAAGAAGTCCAAGGCCGACCGCGGCTACGTGATCGTGCAGAACACCCGGACCGGCGAGGTGCTCGCCATGGCCAACGCCCCCGGCTTCGACCCCAACGACCTCTCGCAGGCCGACGCCGCGTCGCTGGGCAACGCCGCGCTCCAGGACGCGTACGAGCCCGGCTCCACCAGCAAGGTCATGTCCATGGCCGCAGTGCTGGAGGAGGGCGTCGCCACCCCCGGCACCCACGTCACAGTCCCCAACCGGCTGCACCGCGGCGACCGGCTCTTCAAGGACGACATCGACCACCCCACCTGGTACCTGACGCTCAACGGCGTACTCGCCAAGTCCAGCAACATCGGCACCATCCTGGCCACCGGGCAGCTCGGGAAGACCCAGGCCCAGGCCAACAAGACCCTCTACTCCTACCTGCGCAAGTTCGGCATCGGCTCACCGACCGGACTCGGCTACCCGGGTGAGACCCCCGGCATCCTCGCCAAGCCGCAGGACTGGTCGACCTCGCAGCAGTACACGATCCCGTTCGGCCAGGGGCTCTCGCTCAACGCCGTGCAGGCCGCCTCGATCTACTCCACGATCGCCAACGGCGGCGTCCGGATCGAACCGACCCTCGTCCGCGGCACCAGGGGAGCCGACGGCCGCTTCACCGCCGTGGACGCACCCGAGCAGTCCCGGGTGGTCAGCGAGAAGACAGCCAGGACACTCGCGAGCATGCTGGAGTCGGTGGTCGGTGACGAGGAGGGCACCGGAACGAAGGCCAAGATCCCCGGCTACCGGGTCGCGGGCAAGACCGGTACGGCCAACCGGGTCGATCCGGTACGCGGCGGCTACCACGGCTACACCGCGTCCTTCGCAGGCTTCGCCCCCGCCGACAACCCCCAGATCACCGTCTACTGTGCGATCCAGAACCCCACCAGGGGCGGCTATTTCGGCGGCCAGATCTGCGGACCCATCTACAAGCAGGTCATGGAATTCGCACTGAAGACGCTTCAGACCGCGCCGTCCGGCAGCGAGCCGGCCAGGCTGCCGGTGTCCTTCAAACCCGGCGAGTGAACTCGGGGAGACCATCAGTGACAACCATCACCCCTGATTCCGGGAACCGGAACGGGAACCACCGCGACCCCGCCCCCTCGCTTCGCGAGAGGCCGGGTGCTCCCGGTACGCTCACCGCCGTGCCCCACGCTGAACAGTTCCGAACCACCCAGAAGGACGCCCCTGTGAACTACCCGGGAGCGCCCCGCCCGGATCGGCTCCGGCCGACCTCCATCGGTGAACTGGCAGCCCGGCTGGGAGTCGAACCGCCGGGCACCGGCGAAGTCACCGGCATCACCCATGACTCCCGGGCCGTACGCCCCGGAGACCTGTACGCCGCCCTGCCCGGTGCCCGACTCCACGGCGCCGACTTCACCGCCCAGGCGGCCGGCCTCGGCGCGGCCGCCATCCTCACCGACCCGTCCGGTGCCGAACGCGCCGCCGCCACCGGACTTCCGGTACTGGTCACCGAGGACCCGCGCGGCCGGATGGGCGAACTCGCCGCCGAGATCTACGGACACCCAGGCACCGACCTGCTGCAGATCGGCATCACCGGAACCTCCGGCAAGACCACCACCGCCTACCTCATCGAGGGCGGCTTCCGCGGCGCCGGACGCAGCACCGGCCTGATCGGCACCGTGGAGATGCGAATCGGCGACGAGCGCATCAAGTCCGAACGGACCACCCCCGAGGCCACCGACCTGCAGGCCCTGTTCGCCGTCATGCGCGAACGCGGCGTCGACGCGGTGACCATGGAGGTCTCCAGCCACGCCCTGGTGCTGGGCCGGGTCGACGGCTGCGTCTTCGACGTCGCGGTCTTCAACAACCTCAGCCCCGAGCACATGGAGTTCCACTCCGGCATGGAGGACTACTTCCAGGCCAAGGCGCGGCTGTTCACCCCGCAGCGCAGCAGGCAGGGCGTCGTCAACTTCGACGACGAGTACGGCCGCAGGCTGATCACCGAGGCATCCGTCCCGGTCACCACCTTCTCCGCCGAGGGCCACCCTGACGCCGACTGGCGGGCCGAGGACGTCGAGGTCGGCCAGCTCGGCTCCACCTTCACCGTCGTCGGCCCCGAGGACGAACGGGCCACCGCCAGGGCCCCGCTGCCCGGACCGTTCAACGTCGCCAACACCCTGGCCGCGATCGTCACCCTCGCGGTCGCGGGCATCGACCCGCAGACCGCGGCCGACGGCGTCGCCGTCGTGCCCGGGGTGCCCGGCCGGCTGGAGCGGGTCGACGCCGGACAGCCGTATCTGGCACTCGTCGACTACGCGCACAAGACCGACGCCGTCGAATCGGTGCTCCGCTCCCTCCAGAAGGTCACCGAGGGCAAACTGCACATCGTTCTCGGCTGCGGCGGCGACCGTGACGTCACCAAGCGCGGCCCGATGGGCGCCGCCGCGGCCCGGCTCTCCGACACCGCCGTACTGACCTCCGACAACCCCCGCTCCGAGGACCCCCTGGGCATCCTCGCGGCCATGCTCGCCGGCGCCGCCGAAGTGCCCGTGCACGAACGCGGTGACGTCCTGGTCGACGCCGACCGGGCCGCCGCCATCGCCGCCGCGGTCGGCCGTGCCGGACCCGGCGACACCGTACTCATCGCAGGCAAGGGCCACGAGCAGGGCCAGGACATCCACGGAGTGGTGCGCCCCTTCGATGACCGGGTGGTCCTGCGCGAGGCCATCGCGCGGTCCCTGGCACACGAGAGCTCCGCCCACCGTGCCGCCACCCACGAGAACAACAGTCAGGGATGACCAAGTGATCGCCCTTTCCCTCGCCGAGATCGCCGAAATCGTCGGCGGGCAGTCGTACGACATACCGGATCCGGCAGCAATCGTCAGCGGGCCAGTCGTCATCGACTCCCGGGAGGTGAAGCAAGGCAGCCTCTTCGTCGCCTTCACCGGCGAACGGGTCGACGGCCACGACTACGCGCAGCGCGCCGTCGAGGCGGGCGCCGCGGTCGTCCTGGCCGCCCGTCCCGTCGGCGTTCCCGCGATCGTCGTCGACGACGTGGTGGCGGCGCTCGGCGCGCTGGCCCGCACCGTCGTCGGGCGCCTCGGCACCACCGTGGTCGCCCTCACCGGATCCGCCGGCAAGACCTCCACCAAGGACCTGATCGCCCAACTCCTGGAGCGCAAGGGGCCCACCGTCTACCCGGCGGGCAACCTCAACAACGAGATCGGCCTGCCGCTCACCGCGCTGCGCGCCACCGAGGAGACCCGGCACCTGGTCCTCGAAATGGGTGCCCGCTACATCGGCGACATCTGTTACCTCACCGGCCTGGTCCCGCCCCGGATCGGCCTCGTCCTCAACGTCGGCACCGCCCACATCGGCGAGTTCGGCGGTCGCGAGCAGATCGCCAAGGCCAAGGGCGAGATGGTCGAGTCCCTCCCCGAGGACGGCCTCGCCGTACTCAACGCCGACGATCCGCTCGTTCGCGCCATGACGTCCCGCACCAAGGCCCGCGTCCTGCTCTTCGGTGAAGCCGCGGATGCGGACGTACGGGGAGAGAACGTACGGCTCACCGCCGACGGCCGCCCCGCGTTCCGCCTCCACACACCCACCGGGTGCAGCGATGTGACCATGCGCCTGTACGGTGAGCATCACGTGTCGAACGCGCTCGCCGCGGCCGCCGTCGCCCATGAGTTGGGCCTGTCCGCAGACGAGATCGCCGAGGCGCTCTCCGAGGCGGGCACCCTCTCCCGCTGGCGCATGGAGGTCACCGAGCGTCCGGACGGCGTGACGTTCGTCAATGACGCCTACAACGCCAACCCCGAATCCATGAGAGCCGCGCTGCGCGCGCTGGCCGCCATGGGGAAGGGGCGTCGTACGTGGGCAGTGCTCGGCCAGATGGCCGAGCTCGGCGACGCCTCGCTCACCGAGCACGACGCGGTCGGACGGCTTGCCGTCCGGCTCAACGTCAGCAAGCTCGTCGCGGTCGGGGGCAGAGAAGCCTCCTGGCTGCAACTGGGCGCATACAACGAGGGTTCGTGGGGTGAGGAGTCGGTGCATGTGTCCGACGCACAGGCTGCCGTCGACCTGTTGCGCAGTGAACTGCGCCCGGGAGACGTCGTGCTGGTGAAGGCGTCCCGGTCGGTCGGCCTGGAGCAGGTTGTCATGGCACTGCTGGATAACGCGACCGAGGGCGAGGTCGCCGGCCGATGAGGCAGATCCTCTTCGCGGGGGCCATCGGGCTCTTCCTGACCCTGGTCGGTACCCCGCTGCTGATCAAACTGCTGGCCCGCAAGGGATACGGGCAGTTCATCCGGGACGACGGCCCGCGCACCCACGGATCGAAGAAGGGCACGCCCACCATGGGCGGCATCGCCTTCATCCTGGCGACGATCATCGCGTACATCCTGGCGAAGGTGATCACCGGCGAGGACATGCGCTTCTCCGGTGTGCTGGTCCTCTTCCTGATGACCGGCATGGGAGTCGTCGGTTTCCTCGACGACTACATCAAGATCGTCAAGCAGCGTTCGCTGGGCCTGCGCGCCAAGGCGAAGATGGCCGGTCAGCTGATCGTCGGCATCGCCTTCGCGGTGCTCTCGCTCCAGTTCGCCGACGCCCGCGGCAACACCCCCGCCTCCACCAAGCTCTCGTTCGTCGAGGACTTCGGCTGGTCGATCGGCCCGGTGCTGTTCGTGGTCTGGGCGCTCTTCATGATTCTCGCCATGTCCAACGGCGTGAACCTGACGGACGGTCTGGACGGCCTCGCCACCGGTGCGTCGGTGATGGTCTTCGGCGCGTACACCTTCATCGGGCTCTGGCAGTTCCAGGAGTCCTGCGCCAACGCCGCCACCCTCACCAACCCGAGCGCCTGCTTCGTGGTACGGGATCCACTCGACCTGGCGGTCGTGGCCTCGGCCCTGATGGGCTCCTGCTTCGGCTTCCTGTGGTGGAACACCTCGCCCGCCAAGATCTTCATGGGTGACACCGGCTCGCTGGCCCTCGGCGGCGCGCTCGCCGGTCTGGCGATCTGCTCCCGCACCGAGTTCCTGATGGCGGTGCTCGGCGGTCTCTTCGTGATGATCACGATGTCCGTCGTCATCCAGGTCGGCTCGTTCAAGATGACCCGCAAGCGGGTGTTCCGGATGGCACCGCTCCAGCACCACTTCGAACTCAAGGGGTGGTCCGAAGTCCTTGTCGTGGTCCGCTTCTGGATCATCCAGGGCATGTGCGTGATCGTCGGTCTCGGCCTCTTCTACGCAGGATGGGCAGCCAAGAAGTGAGCAACGTGGACTGGCAGGGCAAGCACGTCACGGTCGCCGGACTCGGGGTCTCCGGGATCCCTGCGGCCCGGGTACTGCACGGACTCGGCGCCGTCGTCACCGTCGTCAACGACGGGGACGACGAGCGCTCCCGCACCCAGGCCGCGGAGCTGGAGGCGCAGGGCATCACCGTGCGCCTCGGCGACGGGGCCACCCTGCCCGAGTCCACCGAGCTCATCGTCACCACCCCGGGCTGGAAGCCCGACAAGCCGCTGTTCACCGCGGCCGCCGAGGCGGGTGTCCCGGTCTGGGGCGACGTCGAACTCGCCTGGCGGCTGCGGGGTCATGACGGCCGGGAACCGGCACCCTGGCTCGCGGTCACCGGCACCAACGGCAAGACCACGACCGTACGGATGCTCGCCTCGATCCTGGAGGCGGCCGGGCTGCGCACCGCCGCCGTCGGCAACATCGGAGTCTCCCTGCTGGACGCCGTCCTCGGCGACGAGACGTACGACGTCCTGGCCGTGGAGCTCTCCAGCTACCAACTGCACTGGTCGGCCTCACTGCGCGCCCACTCCGCGGCCGTCCTCAACCTGGCACCCGACCACCTCGACTGGCACGGCTCCATGGAGGCGTACGTCGCCGACAAGGGCCGGATCTACGAGGGCAACACCGTCGCCTGCGTCTACAACGTCGCGGACGGGGCCACCGAGGACCTGGTGCGCCAGGCGGACGTCGAGGAGGGCTGCCGGGCGATCGGCTTCACTCTCGGCACCCCGGGGCCCTCGCAGCTCGGGGTCGTCGACGGCATCCTCGTCGACCGAGCCTTCGTGACGAACCGCCAGAAGCAGGCCCAGGAGCTCGCCGAGGTCGCGGACGTGAACCCGCCCGCCCCGCACAACATCGCCAACGCGCTGGCAGCCGCGGCGCTGGCCCGTGCCTTCGGCGTCGAGCCGGCCGCCGTGCGCGACGGGCTCCGGGCCTTCCGCTCGGACCCGCACCGCATCGAACACGTCGCGGAGGTCGGCGGGGTCACGTACGTCGACGACTCCAAGGCCACCAACACCCATGCCGCCGAGGCCTCCCTGGCGTCCTACGACCCGATCGTCTGGATCGCCGGGGGCCTGGCCAAGGGCGCCACCTTCGACGAGCTGGTGACCGGGTGCGCGAAGCGGCTGCGGGGCGTCGTACTGATGGGCGCGGACCGCGCCCTGATCCGTGAAGCCCTCGCGCGACACGCGCCCGAGGTCCCGGTGGTCGACCTCGACCGGACCGACACTGGGGCGATGTCCGAGGCGGTCCGCGAGGCGGCACGGCTCGCCCGGCCGGGAGACACCGTACTGATGGCCCCGGCCTGCGCCTCGATGGACATGTTCGTCAATTACAACAAGCGGGGCGAGGCCTTCGCGGACGCCGTCCGCGCACTCGCCGCCGAGAGCGCCTGACGGACCCGGCCTCCACGCCGTACCGTCCCGGAGCAACCGGGTGCGTACGGCTGTGCCGCGGGCGCGGGCCCTCGGCACGAAGCCCCGGGCACGAGCAGTGGAGGGGACAGGACCATGCCGGCCGAAGAGAGCTCTGCCGCACGCCGCAGGGACCGCTCACGGGCGACCACGGCGGTCAGCCGGGCGCTCCAGCCACCCCTCCTCGCCGCCGGGGGCGCCCCGCTGCCGGACGGGCTCGCCCTGCGAGTCCGGTCCGCAGCCGGCTCCCGGCGGCCCTCCACGGCCCGCTCCAGGACCGCGGGCAGTCCCCGCACCCCTCGCGGTGGCGGTGTGCGGAGGCTCTACGAGCAGGCACGCCGGGCCTGGGACCGCCCGCTGACCGCGTACTACCTGATTCTGGGTGCCGGGCTGCTCATCACCGTGCTCGGGCTCGTGATGGTCTACTCCGCCTCGATGATCAAGGCGTTGGAGCTCGACAAGCCGGGCACCTACTTCTTCCGCAAGCAGTTCCTGGCCGCCGTCATCGGGGCCGGGCTGATGGCGATCGCCGCCCGGATGCCGGCCAAGCTGCACCGGGCGCTGTCCTACCCGCTGCTGCTGGGTGCCGTCTTCCTGATGGTGCTGGTCCAGGTGCCGGGGATAGGGATGTCGGTCAACGGCAACCGGAACTGGCTCTACCTGGGCGGCCCCTTCCAGCTCCAGCCCAGTGAGTTCGGCAAGCTCGCCCTCGTCCTGTGGGGGGCCGACCTGCTCGCCCGTAAACAGGACAAGCGGCTGCTGGCCCAGTGGAAGCACATGCTCGTACCGCTCGTCCCCGTCGCCTTCATGCTGCTCGGCCTGATCATGCTCGGCGGTGACATGGGCACTGCGATCATTCTCACGGCGATCCTGTTCGGGCTGCTCTGGCTGGCCGGGGCTCCCACCCGGCTGTTCGCCGGAGTGCTCGCCACCGCCGGCCTGATCGGCTTCGTGCTGATCAAGACCAGTCCGAACCGGATGGCCAGGCTCGACTGCATGGGAGCCAGCGAACCCGGACCGGGCGGCTCGTGCTGGCAGGCCGTACACGGTATCTACGCTCTGGCGTCCGGCGGCTGGTTCGGATCCGGGCTCGGCGCGAGTGTGGAAAAATGGGGTCAACTCCCCGAACCCCACACCGACTTCATCTTCGCCATCACAGGGGAGGAACTGGGGTTGGCGGGGACGCTGTCGGTACTCGCCCTCTTCGCGGCTCTAGGCTATGCGGGTATCCGCGTGGCCGGACGCACGGAGGACCCCTTCGTGAGGTATGCCGCGGGAGGTGTGACCACCTGGATCACGGCTCAGGCCGTGATCAATATCGGTGCGGTGCTCGGTCTCCTTCCGATCGCCGGTGTCCCGCTCCCGCTGTTCTCCTACGGAGGGTCGGCCCTGCTGCCGACCATGTTCGCTGTCGGGCTGCTGATCGCGTTCGCGCGAGAGGATCCCGCCGCGAGGGCGGCCCTGGCCATGCGGAGGCCCGGGGTGAGATGGAAGACGATGAGACGGCGCATCAAGAAGCGTCCGTCCGGAGAGCGGTGAATTTCGGTGCATGTCGTACTCGCCGGTGGGGGGACCGCCGGCCACATCGAGCCCGCGCTCGCCCTCGCGGACGCCCTGCGCAGGCAGGACCCGAGCGTGGGAATCACCGCTCTCGGCACGGAGCGCGGACTCGAGACAAGACTCGTACCCGAGCGGGGGTACGAACTCGCCCTGATCCCGGCCGTACCGCTGCCGCGCAAGCCCACCCCCGAACTCATCACCGTCCCGGGAAGGCTGCGCGGCACCATCAAGGCCGCCGAGCAGATCCTGGAACGCACCAAGGCGGACTGCGTGGTCGGGTTCGGCGGCTACGTGGCGCTGCCCGGCTACCTCGCCGCCAAACGCGCCGGGGTGCCGATCGTGGTGCACGAGGCCAACGCCCGGCCGGGCCTGGCCAACAAGATCGGTTCGCGCTACGCGCACGGGGTCGCCGTCTCCACCCCCGACAGCAAGCTGCGCGGTGCCCGCTACATCGGCATCCCGCTGCGCCGGACCATCGCCACCCTGGACCGGGCCCGGGTCCGCCCGGAGGCGCGTGCGGCCTTCGGGCTCGACCCCAACCTGCCGACGCTGCTGGTCTCCGGCGGCTCGCAGGGTGCCCGGCACCTCAACGAGGTGGTCCAGCGGGTCGCCCCGCTGATGCAGCGCTCCGGTATCCAGATCCTGCACGTGGTCGGCCCGAAGAACGAAATGCCGCGCGTGGACAACATGCCCGGGATGCCGCCCTATATCCCGGTACCGTACGTGGACCGGATGGACCTCGCGTACGCCGCGGCCGACATGATGCTCTGCCGCGCGGGCGCGATGACCGTCGCCGAACTCACCGCCGTCGGGCTCCCCGCCGCCTACGTCCCGTTGCCGATCGGCAACGGCGAACAGCGGCTCAACGCCCAGCCGGTGGTCAACGCCGGCGGCGGTCTGCTGGTGGACGACGCGGCGCTGACTCCCGAGTGGGTCCAGGGCAACGTGCTTCCGGTACTGGCGGATCCGCACAGATTGTATGAAATGTCCCGCGCTGCCGCCGAGTTCGGCCGCAGGGACGCCGACGACCTGCTGGTCGGCATGGTGTACGAGGCGATTGCCGCACGCCGAGGCGCGTGAGGCGGCCGGGTCCGGGGGCGGCGCCCCCGGACCCGCATAAGGAGCGAGCGTGGCCGGACCGACGACCGCCCAGCGCGGCACAGGGCAGCGGGAGGACACCCCGGACCGCCCGCCGCGCCCGGGCGCGGCGGGCGGGCGCCGGATGCCCCGGCGGAGGCTGTTGATCGTGATCGCCGCGGCCGTGCTGGTGCTCGGCTCCGGCGTCGTCTGGGCGCTCTACGGCTCCTCCTGGCTCCGGGCCGAACAGGTCCGGATCACCGGTGTCGACGTACTGTCACCCGCCGAGGTGGAGGCCGCCGCGGCGGTGCCGACGGGCGCTCCGCTGGTCTCCGTCGACACGGACGCCATCGCGGACAGGTTGCGCCAGAAGTTGCCTCGTATCGACTCGGTGGATGTCGTACGGTCATGGCCGCACGACATCGGACTTAAGGTGACCGAACGAAAGCCGGTCCTGTTGGTGAAAAAGGGCGCAAAGTTCATTGAAGTGGACGCCAAGGGTGTGCGTTTCGCCACGGTGAACAAGGCGCCCGGGCATGTGCCTCTGCTGCGACTGACATCCGATCGGTCGGCGAGCCTGCGCCGCTTCGGCAGTGACCGACTGGTGCGGGAGGCGGTCCGGGTCGCCGGCGACCTTCCGGAAGATGTCGCCAGGGACGCCAAGGTCGTGCGGGTCGCCTCGTACGATTCGGTTTCTCTGGAACTCACCCGGGGTCGTGAGGTGATCTGGGGGAGTGGTGAAGAAGGTGCGGTGAAGGCGAAAGTTCTCGCCGCCCTGATGAAAGCCGCTCCCAAAGCGGGACACTTCGACGTCAGTGCACCCACCGCTCCTGCGGTGTCGGACAGTTGACGCACATTCGGCCTGGCCAGCACCCTGGTTGGTCAGCGCTACGGGTGATCACATAGGGTGAAAAGAAAAACGGGAGGTTCGGCGTGTTCGTTGAACGTGCGCCACTTGTCGACTTAGTGTCCTGTTCGGAAGAGTCCATGAAGCGGACACACTGGTAACCCTAAACTTCAACGTTAGGGTTCGGGTCGGCGTTCGGACCGTCCCAATCGGCATCCGTCGTCGCGGCGGGACTACCGCCAAGCGACGACACGTAACTCGAGGCGAGAGGCCTTCGACGTGGCAGCACCGCAGAACTACCTCGCAGTCATCAAGGTCATCGGTGTCGGCGGCGGTGGTGTCAATGCCATCAACCGAATGATCGAGGTCGGTCTCAAGGGCGTCGAGTTCATCGCGATCAACACTGATGCGCAAGCCCTGTTGATGAGCGACGCCGACGTCAAGCTCGACGTCGGCCGTGAACTCACCCGTGGCCTCGGCGCCGGGGCGAACCCGGCCGTCGGTCGCAAGGCGGCAGAGGACCACCGTGAAGAGATCGAGGAGGTCCTCAAGGGGGCCGACATGGTCTTCGTCACCGCAGGCGAAGGCGGCGGCACCGGCACCGGTGGCGCACCTGTCGTCGCCAATATCGCTCGCTCGCTGGGCGCCCTGACGATCGGCGTGGTCACCCGCCCGTTCACCTTCGAGGGCAGGCGTCGCGCGAACCAGGCGGAGGACGGCATCGCCGAACTCCGCGAAGAGGTCGACACCCTCATCGTCATTCCCAACGACCGACTGCTGTCCATCTCGGACCGCCAGGTCAGCGTGCTCGACGCCTTCAAGTCGGCCGACCAGGTGCTGCTCTCGGGTGTCCAGGGCATCACCGACCTCATCACCACCCCGGGTCTGATCAATCTCGACTTCGCCGACGTCAAGTCGGTCATGTCCGAGGCCGGATCGGCACTCATGGGCATCGGCTCGGCCCGCGGCGACGACCGCGCGGTGGCCGCCGCGGAGATGGCGATCTCCTCGCCGCTCCTGGAGGCGTCCATCGACGGCGCCCGCGGTGTCCTGCTCTCCATCTCCGGCGGCAGCGACCTCGGTCTCTTCGAGATCAACGAGGCCGCCCAGCTGGTGAGCGAGGCGGCGCACCCCGAGGCGAACATCATCTTCGGTGCGGTCATCGATGACGCACTGGGCGACGAGGTGCGGGTCACCGTGATCGCCGCGGGCTTCGACGGCGGACAGCCGCCGACCCGTCGCGAGAACGTCCTGGGCGCCAACTCCGGTAAGCGTGAGGAGTCGGCTCCGCCGGTCCGGGCCGCCGAGCCCGTGCGCCACACGAGCGGACTGGGCTCCGTGCCCCCGCGCGAGGAGTCCCCGGTCCAGACCGAGCCGGTACCGGTGGCCAACGAGAGCCACCTTCCGCCGGTCTCTCCGCCGCACGTCCCGCCGGCCCGTCCCTACCATGACTCCCAGGCCGAAGAGCTGGATGTTCCGGACTTCTTGAAGTGATAGGTCCGCACCACCCAGTGAGCTCAAAAAATTCCGTTTCTTCGGGGGGCGGCGCCCACTTCTCCTTCACCGACAGGTGGGGCGGGGTGAGCGCCGCCCCGTATGCGGAGCTCAACCTCGGCGGCGCGGTCGGTGACGACCCCGCCGCCGTTCTCGCCAACCGCGAGCGCGCCGCCCGCGGTCGTGGACTCGATCCGGCGCAGGTCGTCTGGATGAATCAGGTCCACGGCCGGGACGTCGCCGTGGTCGACGGACCTTGGGGCGACGTCCCCGAGGTTCCCGCCGTGGACGCGGTGGTGACCACCCGGCGCGGACTCCCGCTCGCCGTCCTCACCGCGGACTGCACCCCCGTACTGCTCGCCGACCCGGTCGCCGGAGTCGTCGCAGCAGCACATGCGGGCCGTCCCGGTCTGGTCGCCGGAATCGTGCCCGCCGTGGTCGGGGCCATGGTCCGGCTCGGCGCGGACACCTCGCGGATCATCGCCCGCACCGGGCCCGCCGTCTGCGGTCGGTGCTACGAGGTCCCGGCCGCGATGCGGGACGAGGTCGCCGCGAGCGTCCCCGCCTCCTGGTCCGAGACCAGTTGGGGGACCCCGGCCGTGGACGTCACCGCCGGAGTCCACGCCCAGCTCGATGCCCTCGGAGTCACCGACCGGCACAAGTCGCCCTTCTGCACCCTCGAATCGGGCGATCACTTCTCGTACCGACGCGACCGCACCACCGGGCGGCTCGCCGGATATGTCTGGTTGGACTGATAGGGCATGACGGACCGTAAGGCTGAACTCGCCGCGAATCTGGCACAGGTGGAGGAACGCATCGCTTCCGCCTGCGCCGCCGCCGGTCGCGAGCGCGAAGAAGTGACCCTCGTCGTGGTCACCAAGACCTACCCCGCGAGTGATGTGCGGATCCTGCACGAACTCGGCGTGCGTCAGGTCGCGGAGAATCGTGACCAGGACGCGGCTCCCAAGGCTGCCGCATGTGCGGATCTGTCCCTCAGATGGCATTTTGTCGGTCAACTGCAGACGAATAAGGTTCGTTCTGTGGCGAGTTATGCCGATTTCGTGCAGTCGGTGGACCGTGTCAAGCTGGTGAACGCGCTCTCCGCGGCGGCCGGCCGTGACGGGCGTGAACTCGGATGTCTCATCCAGGTCGCGCTCGACGCGGAGAGCGGTGAGCGGGGGGAGCGGGGCGGCGTAGCCCCGGACGGGGTCGAGGAGTTGGCCGCCGCGGTCGAATCCGCCCCCGGGCTGCGGCTGGCCGGTCTGATGACCGTCGCGCCGCTCGCCGGACCGTTCGCCGGAAGGCAACGGGCCGCGTTCGACCGGCTGATGGAAATCTCATCCCGGCTGCGCGGGAACCATCCGGCTGCGAACATGGTCTCCGCAGGGATGAGTGCGGACCTTGAGGACGCGGTTGCGGCCGGGGCGACACATGTGCGCGTCGGTACTGCGGTACTCGGAGTCCGACCCGGGCTCGGGTAACGTCGCCAAGCAAGTCGGACCACAGCAGAAAATATGGTCATTACCGCCCATGGCGGGTAGGCCACAGTGGATCGCGGGCACTTGGTGACAGATGCCGATCCACCACAGAGCGGAGGACTCAGAGCATGGCCGGCGCGATGCGCAAGATGGCGGTCTACCTCGGCCTCGTGGAGGACGATGGGTACGACGGTCCGGGGTTCGACCCCGACGACGAATTCGAACCCGAGCCGGAACCCGAGCGGGACCGGCGCCGGCACCAGCCCGCGCATCAGGTGGAGCGGGACGAACCGGTGCGAGCGGTGCAGCCTCCGGCGCAGCGGGAGCCGGTCCAGATCCCGGCGGAGCGCGAACGACCCGCCCGGATCGCCCCCGTGGCATCCATCACACCTGAACGCTCGAACTTGGAGAAGAACGCACCGGTGATCATGCCCAAGGTTGTGTCCGAGCGGGAGCCCTACCGCATCACCACACTGCACCCCAGGACCTACAACGAGGCCCGTACCATCGGGGAACACTTCCGTGAGGGCACTCCGGTGATCATGAATCTCACGGAGATGGACGATACGGACGCTAAGCGACTTGTCGACTTTGCCGCGGGACTCGTCTTCGGTCTCCATGGCAGCATTGAGCGAGTGACGCAGAAGGTGTTCCTGTTGTCGCCTGCTAACGTCGATGTCACGGCGGAGGACAAGGCCCGCATTGCAGAGGGCGGATTCTTCAACCAGAGCTGAGAACACGACACCGGGAACAACCCGGCCGAGAGGCCGGAGCTACGAGAGCCAGGGGAGAGGGAAACGCGAGGATGGGCGTCGCTCAGAGTGTTGTCTACATCGCGTTGATGTGTTTCCTCATCGTGCTGATCTTCCGGCTTGTCATGGACTACGTCTTCCAGTTCGCACGTTCATGGCAGCCGGGCAAGCCGATGGTGATCGTTCTTGAGGCTACTTACACGATCACCGATCCACCGCTCAAGCTCCTGCGGCGGTTCATTCCGCCGCTGCGTCTCGGGGGCGTGGCGCTCGACCTGTCCTTCTTCGTTCTGATGATCATCGTTTCGATCCTGATCAGCGTCGTGATCAGGTTGTGAGCGATACGGTCTTGCCGACTGCCGACGACTACGTAGAGGTGAAGAAGAGATGCCGCTGACCCCCGAGGACGTGCGGAACAAGCAGTTCACGACGGTCCGCCTCCGAGAAGGCTATGACGAGGACGAGGTTGATGCCTTCCTCGACGAGGTCGAATCGGAGCTGACCCGCTTGCTCCGTGAGAACGAGGACCTGCGCGCCAAGCTGGCCGCCGCCACGCGTGCCGCCGCGCAGAACCAGCAGCAGCAAGGTATGCGCAAGCCGGAGCCGCAGGACCGGCCCGGCGCACCGGTGCCCGCCGCCATATCTGGTCCGCCGGTCCAGCAGCAGCAGCCCCCGCAGATGGGTCCCCCCCAGCTGCCCGGTGGTGCTCCGCAGCTGCCCGCCGGTCCCAGCGGTCACGGGCCCCAGGGTCCGCACGGCCCCGGTCCGCAGGGCCCGCACGGCCCCGGCCCGATGCAGGGCGGTCCCATGGGTGGCCCGATGGGCGGCCCCATGGGTGGTCACAACCCCCAGCAGCAGCAGATGCAGCAGATGCAGCAGCAGCAGCAGCCGCAGATGCAGCAGCAGGGCCCCGGCGGCGACAGTGCCGCCCGTGTCCTCTCCCTGGCGCAGCAGACCGCCGACCAGGCGATCGCGGAGGCCCGTTCCGAGGCCAACAAGATCGTCGGCGAGGCGCGCAGCCGTGCCGAGGGCCTGGAGCGCGACGCGCGTGCCAAGGCGGACGCGCTGGAGCGGGACGCGCAGGAGAAGCACCGCGTGGCGATGGGCTCCCTGGAGTCGGCCCGCGCGACGCTGGAGCGCAAGGTCGAGGACCTGCGTGGCTTCGAGCGCGAGTACCGGACCCGTCTGAAGTCCTACCTGGAGAGCCAGCTGCGTCAGCTGGAGACCCAGGCGGACGACTCGCTGGCTCCGCCGCGGGTCCCGGCGACCGCTTCGCTGCCGCCGTCGCCCTCGCTGGCTCCGGCCGGTGCGGGTGTCATGGGTCACACCATGGGCGGCAACCACGGCGGTCACGGCAACCAGCAGATGGGCGGCAACCCGTCCATGGGCGGCGGGCCCTCGTACGGCGGCCAGCAGCAGATGTCGCCGGCGATGACCCAGCCGATGGCGCCGGTGCGGCCGCAGGCGCCGCAGCCGATGCAGCAGCAGGCGCCTTCGCCGATGCGCGGGTTCCTGATCGACGAGGACGACAACTGAGCGGCTTCCGCGCGATGAGCGCGTAGCCGTCGGCAGGCTGAGGGCCGGGCCCCGGGGTTTCCCCGGGGCCCGGCCCTTTGCCGTGGGCGGGGTCCCACACGGACCGGCCCCGCCTGGCCCGGTCGGGCGGCGGAATGACGAAGGGCCCGGCCGGAGCGGTCCGGCCGGGCCCAGTCGCTGGGGGTCAGCTCGTCCTGCGGAGGCGGAACGTCAGGGACAGGCCCTCGTCCTCGAACGGCTCGCCGTACGCCGTGTCCGCCTCGCCCTGTGCGTAGTCCAGGGCCAGAACCTCGTCCGCGATCAGGGACGCGTGCTCGGTCAGGGCCTCGGCCGTCGCGGGCGACGTGGAGATCCAGCGGACGGCGATGCGGTCGGCCACGTCCAGGCCGCTGTTCTTGCGGGCCTCCTGGATGAGACGGATCGCGTCACGGGCCAGGCCCGCGCGCCGCAGCTCCGGGGTGATCTCCAGGTCCAGGGCGACCGTCGCGCCCGAGTCGGAGGCGACCGACCAGCCCTCGCGCGGGGTCTCCGTGATGATGACCTCGTCGGGGGCCAGGCTCACCTGCTCCCCGTCGACCTCGACCGACGCGGTGCCCTCGCGCAGGGCCAGCGACAGCGCGGCGGCGTCGGCGTTCGCGACGGCCTTGGCGACCGCCTGGACGCCCTTGCCGAACCGCTTGCCCAGCGCCCGGAAGTTCGCCTTCGCCGTCGTGTCGACCAGCGAACCGCCGACCTCGGACAGCGAGGCCACCGAGGAGACGTTCAGCTCCTCGGTGATCTGGGCCTGCAGCTCGGGGGAGAGGCTCTCGAAGCCCGAGGCGGCGACCAGCGCCCGGGACAGCGGCTGACGGGTCTTGACGCCCGACTCGGCGCGCGTGGCCCGGCCCAGCTCGACCAGCCGGCGGACCAGCGCCATCTGCGTGGAGAGGGCGGGATCGATCGCCGTCAGGTCCGCCTTCGGCCAGGTGGACAGGTGGACCGATTCCGGTGCGTCCGGAGCGACCGGCACGATCAGGTCCTGCCAGACCCGCTCGGTGATGAACGGCGTCAGCGGGGCCAGCAGCCGGGTGACCGTTTCGATCACCTCGTGCAGGGTGCTCAGCGCCGCCTTGTCGCCCTGCCAGAAGCGGCGGCGGGAGCGGCGTACGTACCAGTTGGACAGGTCGTCGACGAACGCGGACAGCACCTTGCCGGCGCGCTGGGTGTCGTACCCCTCCAGCGCCTGGGTGACCTGGTCCACCAGTGCGTTCAGCTCGCTGAGCAGCCAGCGGTCCAGGACGGTGCGGTCCGCCGGGGCCGGGTCGGCCCCGGACGGTGCCCAGTTCGACGTACGGGCGTACAGCGCCTGGAAGGCGACCGTGTTCCAGTAGGTGAGGAGCGTCTTGCGGACGACCTCCTGGATCGTGCCGTGACCGACGCGCCGTGCCGCCCACGGGGAGCCGCCGGCCGCCATGAACCAGCGGACCGCGTCGGCGCCGTGCTGGTCCATCAGCGGGATCGGTTCGAGGGTGTTGCCCAGGTGCTTGGACATCTTGCGGCCGTCCTCGGCGAGGATGTGGCCCAGGCAGACGACGTTCTCGTAACTCGACTTGTCGAAGACCAGGGTGCCGATCGCCATCAGCGTGTAGAACCACCCGCGCGTCTGGTCGATGGCCTCCGAGATGAACTGTGCCGGGTAGCGGCTCTCGAAGATCTCCTTGTTCTTGTGCGGGTAGCCCCACTGCGCGAACGGCATCGAGCCCGAGTCGTACCAGGCGTCGATGACCTCGGGGACGCGGTACGCCTCCAGTTGGCAGCTCTCGTGCGAGCAGGTGAACGTGATCTCGTCGATGAACGGCCGGTGCGGGTCGAGGCCGGACAGGTCGGTGCCGGTCAGCTCGCTCAGCTCGGCGCGCGAGCCGACACAGGTGAGGTGGTCGTCCTCGCAGCGCCAGATCGGCAGCGGGGTGCCCCAGTAGCGGTTACGTGACAGCGCCCAGTCGATGTTGTTGTTCAGCCAGTCGCCGTACCGGCCGTTCTTGACCGATTCGGGGAACCAGTTGGTCTTCTGGTTCTCCTCCAGGAGACGGTCCTTGACGGCTGTGGTGCGGATGTACCAGGACGGCTGGGCGTAGTAGAGCAGCGCGGTGTGGCAGCGCCAGCAGTGCGGGTAGCTGTGCTCGTACGGGACGTGCCGGAAGAGCAGGCCGCGGTCGTTGAGGTCCTCGGTGAGTGCCTCGTCGGCCTTCTTGAAGAAGACGCCGCCGACCAGCGGTACGTCCTCCTCGAAGGTGCCGTCGGGGCGGACCGGGTTCACCACCGGCAGGCCGTACGCCTTGCAGACCAGGAGGTCGTCGGCGCCGAAGGCAGGGGACTGGTGGACCAGACCCGTACCGTCCTCGGTCGTCACGTACTCGGCGTTGACGACGTAGTGGGCGGGCGCGGGGAAGTCCACCAGGGCGAACGGGCGCTCGTACGTCCAGCGCTCCATCTCGCGGCCGGTGAACGACCGGCCCGTGAGCTCCCAGCCCTCGCCCAGCGCCTTCTCGACGAGCGGCCGGGCCACGACGAGCTTCTCCTCGCCGTTCGTCGCGACGACGTACTCGACGTCGGGGTGCGCGGCGACGGCGGTGTTGGAGACCAGGGTCCAGGGGGTCGTCGTCCAGACCAGGAGCGCGGCCTCGCCGGCCAGCGGGCCGGAGGTGAGCGGGAAGCGCACGAAGACCGACGGGTCGACGACCGTCTCGTACCCCTGGGCCAACTCGTGGTCCGAGAGGCCGGTGCCGCAGCGAGGGCACCAGGGGGCGACCCGGTGGTCCTGGACCAGCAGGTCCTTGTTGAAGATCTCCTTCAGCGACCACCACACCGATTCGACGTACTCGGGGTCCATCGTGCGGTACGCGTCGTCGAGGTCGACCCAGTAGCCCATCCGGGTCGTGAGGTCGGTGAAGGCGTCGGTGTGCCGGGTCACGGACTCCCGGCACCTGGCGTTGAACTCGGCGATGCCGTACGCCTCGATGTCCTTCTTGCCGTTGAAGCCCAGCTCCTTCTCGACCGCGAGCTCGACCGGCAGACCGTGACAGTCCCAGCCGGCCTTGCGGCCGACGTGGTAGCCCTGCATGGTGCGGAAGCGCGGGAAGACGTCCTTGAAGACGCGGGCCTCGATGTGGTGGGCGCCGGGCATGCCGTTGGCGGTCGGCGGACCCTCGTAGAAGACCCATTCGGGGCGGCCCTCGGACTGCTCCAGGCTCTTGGCGAAGACCTTGCTCTCGCGCCAGAAGTCGAGCACTGCGTGCTCCAGTGCGGGCAGGTCGACCTGGGCGGGTACCTGGCGGTACTGCGGCGATGTCATGTGCGGCTTCCTCCGGCGGACGTATTCCACTTCCGTCGGAGGGACGAGAGCCGGTTGGACTCCCGCGGTACCACCCTCCTTGGCCCCGGGTGTGTGCCCGTGGCCCCCTCATTAGGGTGCGATGCCGGTTCTACTTGCCTCGCGGCGTTCCTCCGACGGCTCCGGGTGATCTTCACGACGCGCTCGCCCCCGGGCTCCCACCGTCCCCGGGTCGCTCCTGGCTGCGTACGACGCTACTCGTCCCATCCACGCCTCTCGCTGCCGTCAGTGTACGGGGCCCGGGGCGCGGGGGCCGACCGGTTTGACGGCGGGCCCCGGCGTGACCCGAATGGCCAGACACGGCGTACGGACTCCCGGCGCGGCCGGGCGGTGGACCGGGGGCGGATTACCGGGCGGGGAGCTGGGCACAACGGATTCAGACGCGCGGTGATCCGGACACGGGGAGGGGCTGTTCGGCGGCGTGCCCCGTTGCCGCGGGGCTGGGGTCGACTTATCGTCCCAGCACGACTCGCGAGCAAGATCACAATGCGTGAAGGGGCCGCGGCCATGGTGGCGAAGAAGACCGCCGCAGAGAAGACGGCGTCAGCGAGATCCACGGGCGCGGCGGCCGAGGAGACGACAGGAGAGGCAGACCGGGGTGATGTCTCGGACACGGGTACGAGCCCCGTGCCTCAGGACGCGCACGGGCCGGCCGTCACGGAGGCCACCGCGGCCGGAAAGCCCACGGAGAAGGCTGCCAGGAAGGTTGCCAAGCAGGCCGTGACCGAGAAGGCGGCGGCCGGGAAGACCCCGGCGAAGGCGAAGAAGAGCGCGGCCGGGAAGTCCACGGCCAAGAAGGCTTCGAAGAAGGCCGCCTCGGCGGCCACGGGGGCGGCCGAGGCCGCCGAGCAGACGGGAGCCCACACGGTGGTAGCCAAGAAGAGCGCGGCGAGGACCCGGACGGCCG
Organism: Streptomyces brevispora; assembly: GCF_007829885.1. Taxonomy (NCBI): domain Bacteria; kingdom Bacillati; phylum Actinomycetota; class Actinomycetes; order Kitasatosporales; family Streptomycetaceae; genus Streptomyces; species Streptomyces brevispora. The sequence continues at coordinate 972,905 of NZ_VIWW01000001.1, read as the reverse complement.
GCCGGAGTGCGGCACCCGTGCCCCCGGCCCGCGCAGCCGCGACCACGCCGGGGGAGCTGGCCGTACGGCCGGGAGAGGACCCCTGGACGCCCGAGGAGGTCTCGGCCGCCCGGTCCGATCTGACCGGCGAGATCACGCGGCTGCGCCGTGAGCTGGAGGCCTCGGGCGCGGCGCTGGCCGGGCTGATGCGGGACTCCGGCGACGGGGCGGGTGACGACGAGGCGGACACCGGCACCAAGAACATCACCCGCGAACACGAGATGTCGCTCGCCGCCAACGCCCAGGAGATGCTGGAGCAGACCGAGCGGGCGCTGGCCCGCCTCGACGCCGGGACGTACGGACTCTGCGAGATCTGCGGCAATCCGATCGGCAAGGCACGGATGCAGGCCTTCCCCCGGGCCACCCTCTGCGTCGAGGACAAACAGAAGCAGGAGCGACGCGGCTGATCCCCACCTGTGTGTCGTACCCTCGTCCTCAGTCGGGAACTAGGTTGAGGGACTCACGTGGCAGAGGCGGAGAGCATCATCGGTACGCCGGACATCCCCGAGGCTGAGGGAAGCGAAGGCGCCGAGCCGGAGCGGAACGACGGGGCCCTGACCCCGGACGGGCAGGCGGCGGACACCACCGCGGCCGAGGACGGGGACGGCGAGGCGGTGGTCGACCGTTCGGCGGCCACGCGCCGGCGGCGGATCATCCTGCTCTTCTGCGTCGCCGTCCTCGCGTACCTGCTCGACCTGGGCAGCAAGATGCTCGTGGTGGCGAAGCTGGAGCACCAGGAACCGATCGAGATCTTCGGTAGCTGGCTCAGGCTCGACGCGATCCGCAACGCGGGCGCCGCGTTCGGTATCGGCGAGGCCTTCACGATCATCTTCACGATCATCGCGGCGACCGTCATCGTGGTGATCGCACGGCTCGCGCGCAAGCTCTACAGCCTGCCGTGGGCCATCGCGCTCGGGCTGCTGCTCGGCGGTGCGCTGGGCAACCTCACCGACCGCATCTTCCGCGCGCCGGGCGTCTTCGAGGGCGCGGTGGTGGACTTCATCGCCCCCGCCCACTTCGCCGTCTTCAACCTGGCCGACTCCGCGATCGTCTGCGGCGGCATCCTGATCGTGATCCTCTCCTTCAAGGGCCTGGATCCCGACGGCACCGTGCACAAGGACTAGCGACTGCGGGACCTGTGCCGATGGCCGGGGTCACCGCTCCCGGTACGGCATCTCGCGGCGTCGCCGAAGCGTCCGCACCGCTCCGCGACGAGGACGCTCCGGCGCCCGGTGACGCACCGCACCGGCCGCTGCGGCCCGTCCGACCCTGATCCGCGGCGCAGGTCCTGGGCCACGCAAGGCATACTCGACAGGTGAGCACGCATCCCGAGATCCGAACCCTGCCCGTACCCGATGGCCTGGAAGGCGAGCGTGTCGACGCCGCCATTTCCCGCATGTTCGGCTTCTCCCGCACCAAGGCCGCAGAGCTGGCCGCCGCCGGGAAGGTACAGGTGGACGGTTCGGTGGTCGGGAAGTCCGAACGGGTACAGGGCGGCGCCTGGCTGGAAGTGGAGATGCCGCAGGCTCCGGCACCGGTGCAGATCGTCGCCGAGCCCGTCGAGGGCATGGAGATCGTCCATGACGACGACGACATCGTCGTGATCATGAAGCCGGTCGGCGTCGCCGCGCACCCGAGCCCCGGCTGGACCGGCACCACCGTCATCGGCGGCCTCGCCGCCGCCGGGTACCGGATCTCCACCTCGGGCGCCGCCGAGCGCCAGGGCATCGTGCACCGGCTCGACGTCGGCACCTCGGGGCTGATGGTCGTCGCCAAGTCCGAGCGGGCCTACACGCTGCTGAAGGCCCAGTTCCGCGACCGGATCGTCGAGAAGAAGTACCACGCGCTGGTCCAGGGCCACCCGGACCCGATGAGCGGCACCATCGACGCCCCCATCGGCCGCCACCCCACCCACGACTACAAGTGGGCGGTCGTCGCCGAGGGCAAGCCCTCCGTCACGCACTACGACCTGATCGAGGCGTACCGCGCCGCCAGCCTCCTGGACATCAAGCTGGAGACCGGCCGTACGCATCAGATCCGGGTGCACATGTCGGCCCACCGCCACCCCTGTGTCGGCGACCTGACCTATGGCGCCGACCCGACGATGGCCAAGCGGCTGGGCCTGACCCGGCAGTGGCTGCACGCCGTCCGGCTCGGCTTCGAGCACCCCTCCGACGGCCGCTGGGTGGAGTTCTCCAGCACCTACCCGGACGACCTCCAGCAGGCACTGGACCGGATCGCGGCGGAGAGCGAATGACCGGCACACCTCCCTCGTACACCACCCGCACCGCCGCCGGGGAGCAGGACCGCGCCGCCTGCTTCCAGGTCCGCAAGGACGTCTTCGTCGGTGAGCAGAACGTGCCCGAGGAGATCGAGTACGACGCCTACGACGCGGACGCGGTGCATGTCATCGCCGTCGCGGTGGACGGCACGGCGCTCGGCACCGGGCGGCTGCTGCACGGTCCCGGCGCGCTCGCGAAGACCGGCGGCGACCTCACGGTCGGCTCGCTGGGCCGGCTCGCGGTGACCAGGCAGGCCCGAGGCCTCGGCGTCGGCGCGGCGCTGGTGCGGGCCATCGAGGACGCGGGCCGTGACCTCGGCCTCGCCGCCGTCGACCTGCACGCCCAGACGCACGCGCTCGGCTTCTACGAGCGGCTCGGGTATGTCGCCTACGGCCCCGAGTTCCCGGACGCGGGCATCCCGCACCGGGCGATGCGCCGCGCGCTGGACGTATAGAGCCTGTCCGGCGGGTCCGGCCGGATCGCTACCCGGGTCCGGCCGGTCTCAGCGTCCGGTCGGTCTTCGGGGCGGATCGGTCTCCGGGACCGGCCGTGGTCGAAGCGGCGAGCTCGTGGGGCCGGACGAGGCAGAAGCTCTGCAGCAGGGTCCCCTGAATGCCGCATGCCGCCTGTCCCGAGAGCGTGGTGGAAGAGAGCCGGGCGCGGGGGTCGTGCGTCAGCGTGGCAGGCTTTGACTCCGGATCGGCCGATCATCGAGGCCGGCTCGCCGCGCTCCGGAAGGCACCCCGTGGACCAGATGGCCTTGTTGCTCCTGCTGTTGCTCGGAGCAGTGGTCACCGTTCCGCTGGGGGAGCGGCTGGGGCTTCCCGCGCCGGTGCTGATGACCCTTGCGGGGGCCGGGATGGCCTTCCTCAGCTTCGTGCCGAACGTGGACATCCCGCCCGACATCATCCTTCCCGCGCTGCTTCCTCCGCTGCTCTACGCCTCCGTGCAGCGCACCTCCTGGCGGCAGTTCACCGCCAATCGACGACCGATCTTCCTGCTGGCCGTGGCGCTGGTCTTCCTGACGACGGCGGCCGTGGCCGCGGTGGCCCACGCGATAGTTCCCGGGCTGCCCATCGCCGCCGCCGTCGCACTCGGCGCGCTCGTCGCACCACCCGACCCGATCGCGGCGACCGCCGTCGCGGGCTCGGTCGGGCTGCCCCGCAGGCTCGTCTCCATCCTGGAGGGCGAGGGGCTGTTCAACGACGTGACCGCGATCGTGCTCTACCACGTGGCGATCGCGGCCGCGGTGAGCGGTACCTTCTCGCTGCCGGAGGCGTTCGGACTGCTGATCCTCTCCGCCGTCGTCGCCGTGGCGGTGGGCGTCGCGCTCGGCTGGCTCACCATCAAACTCATGGGCCTGCTCGGCGATGCCACGCTCCAGGTCGGGCTCACCCTGCTGGTGCCGTTCGTCAGCTATGTGCTCGCCGAGGAGCTGATGGGCTCGGGCGTCCTCGCCGTCCTCACCACGGCGATCTTCCTCGCCGAGCACACCGCCGACGCCGACGACGTCCTGGGCCGGCTCACCGGCCGTACCTTCTGGGAGATCGTCGACACCCTCGTCACCGGTGTCGCCTTCGGGCTGATCGGCCTCGAACTGCACAACGTCTTCGGGACGGCCGACGGACGCGGACTGAAGATGACCGGCTGGGCACTGGCCGTCGTCGTGGTCGTCGTCGGCGTCCGGCTGCTCTATCTGCTGCCCGCGACCTGGCTGGCCAAGCGGCTGCACACCCGCCGTGACGTCAGCGAGGAGATCCCCACCGGCTGGCGGGAGACCATCGTCATGTGGTGGGCCGGGATGCGCGGGGTGGCGTCGGTCGCGCTGGCACTCGCGATCCCGCTGAGAACGGACGACGGAAAGCCGTTCCCGGGCCGCGACGAGATCGTCTTCATCGCCTTCGTCGTGATCATGGTCACGCTGGTCTTCCAGGGCCTGACCCTGCCGTGGCTGGTGCGCAGGCTGCGGGTCCGGGCGGACACCGACGCCGAGGACGCGCTGGAGCGGGACCTCGCGATCCGGGCCGCGAAGGCGGCCCGGCAGCGGCTCAAGGAGATCCAGGAGGTCGAGGAGTTCCCCGAGGACGTCGCGGAGCGCCTCCTGCGGCTGGCCTACGACGTGGGGGCGCGGATCAGCCCCGACATGGTCGACGACGAGCGGCGCGAGTCGTACGCGAAGCGCGCCGAGCGGTTCAAGGCGGTCAGCCGCATCCAGCGCGAGATGCTGTCGGCCGCCCGCCACGCGGTGCTCTCCGCGCGCAGCGAGACCGGCACGGACCCCGAGGTCGTCGACCGGGTGCTGCGGCAGCTGGACGTACGCAGTCTGCGCTGACCCGTTCCCGGGACGGGCAGCCGGTCAGCCGCGGCCGGTGCGCGGCGCCCTGTCCCGGTCCGCAGGCTTCCCGCGCGGGTGGTGGATGAGCTGCCACTCGTCCTCGGGCGGCAGCTCGGCGGGCGCCGTCGTGATGCGCGGCAGAGCGTACGGGTGGTGGTCGCGCAGCCAGCCGATCAACTGCTCCCGGACCGCGCAGCGCACCGTCCAGATGTCGTCCGCGTCCTTCGCCGTCACCACCGCACGCACCACGACGGTGGAGGGCGTGGTGTCCGTGACGGCCAGCGACCAGTTCCGCCCGTCCCACGCCGCGCATTCGCCCAGGACGTCCCGCAGCTGGTCGCGCATCGCGGCGACCGGCGCCGAGTGGTCCAGGTGGAAGAAGACCGAACCGGTCATCTGGGCCCCGCCGCGCGACCAGTTCTCGAAGGGCTGGCTCGTGAAGTACGAGACCGGCATCGTGATCCGCCGCTCGTCCCAGGTCCGTACCGTGAGGAAGGTCAGTGTGATCTCCTCGATCGTGCCCCACTCGCTGTTCACCACCACCGTGTCACCGATCCGCACCATGTCGCCGAAGGCGATCTGCAGGCCCGCGAAGAGGTTGCCGAGCGTGGACTGGGCGGCGACGCCCGCGACGATGCCGAGGACGCCGGCGGAGGCCAGCATCGAGGTGCCCACCGCCCGCATGGCCGGGAAGGTCAGCAGCATCGCGGCGACGGCGACCGTCGTCACGATCGCGGTGACCACCCGTTGGATCAGCGTCACCTGCGTCCGCACCCGCCGCACCCGTGCCGGGTCCCGGGTGTTCGCCGCGTAGCGCGCGTACACCGAGTCGACCACCGCGATGGCGATCCGCAGCACCAGCCAGGCCGAGGCGCCGATCAGCACCAGCGTCAGGGTCTGTCCGATGCCCGTGCGGTGGTCCCTGATCAGGTCGAGCCGGGTATGCGCGTAGCTGGCCCGCAGCAGTGCCGTGCACAGCGTGAGCTGGAACGGTATCCCGCAGCGCCGCAGCAGACCCCACAACGGGGTTTCGTGATGCCGCCCGGCGGCCCGTCTGAGCAGCAGGTCCAACAGCCAGCCGGCCAGCAGTGTGATCACTGCCGAACCGCCGAGGATGATCAGCGGACGCAGGAGGTTCTCCATCCTGTCGCTCTCCAGGCTCTCGACGGTAACTGGCACCATGGGCCTCATGAACATCATGCTTTTCCACTCGACGTACGGTCTGCGCCCCGCGGTGCACGCGGCCGCCGACCGGCTTCGTGCAGCCGGTCACGAGGTGCGGGTGCCCGATCTCTTCGCGGGGCACACCTTCGAATCCGTGGAGGAAGCACAGGCCTTCAGGGAGGAGACGGGCAAGGAGGAGCTGCTGAAGCGGGCCGTGCTGGCCGCTGCGCCCTACTCCGACTCCGGGCTGGTCTACGCGGGCTTCTCGCTCGGCGCGTCCGTCGCCCAGACGCTGGCGCTCGGCGACGCGAAGGCCCGCGGGCTGCTGCTCTTCCACGGCACGTCGGACATCGCCGAGAACGCCTCGGTGGACGAGCTGCCCGTACAGCTGCACGTCGCCGACCCGGACCCGTTCGAGACGCAGGACTGGCTGAACTCCTGGTACCTGCAGATGCAGCGGACCGGTGCCGATGTCGAGATCTACCGCTACCCCGGCGCGGGCCATCTGTTCACCGACGCGGAACTGCCCGACTTCGACCAGGCCGCGGCGGAGCTGGCCTGGAAGGTCGCGATCGGCTTCCTCGCCACGCTGTGAGCGTGCGAGGGGCCCCGCGCACGTGCGCGGGGCCCCTCGTCGGACGTGTGGGGCGGATCAGCCCTTCAGCGCCGCCGTGATCGCGTTGTTGAAGTCCGCCACCGACATCGGGGCGTTCTTCCCGTCCGAGCCGGTCAGCGCCTTGCCGTCCATCTTCAGGGTCGGAGTGCCCTTGACACCGCTCTTGTCGAAGGCGGCGGACATCTTCATCGCCCAGGCGTCGTACGTGCCGTCCTTGACGTTCTTCTGGAAGGCGGCGTTGCCCTTCAGCGCGTCCACCGTGTCGGCGATCTTGAACAGGTAGGAGTCGTCCTTGAACTTGTCGTCGGTCTCCTCCGGGTGGTACTTCGCGGAGTAGAGCGCGTACTTGTAGTCGAGGAAGGCCTCGGGGCTCACGTCGAGTGCCGCTCCCAGCGCGCTCAGCGCGTTCTTCGAGCCCTCGCCGTTGGCCGACTTCGCGCCGTCGAGGAACGTGGCACCGATGTACTTGACCTTGTACTTGCCGGCGTCGATGTCCTTGTGGACCGTCTCGCCGACCGTCTGCTCGAACGTGGCGCAGATCGGGCAGCGGGAGTCCTCGTACAGCTCCAGGGTCTTCTTGGCCGTCGACTTGCCGATGACGACGGTCGTGCCGTCCTTGCCCGAGGTGTTCTTCGGGGCGGTGACGTTCTTGGCGTCACCGGCCTCGTCCCAGCGGTCGGGCTCGTTCAGCTTCATCACGCCGTAGCCGATGCCTGCGGCGATGGCGAGGACGGCGACGACCGAGACGCCGACGACGACCTGCCGGCGGGCCCGGTCCTTCTTGGCCTGGCGCTCGCGCTCCACGCGCAGCCGCTCGCGGGCAGCGGACTTGTTGGCCTGACTGTTGCGCTTGCTCATGCTGGGATTCTCCGTGGGTGATGGTGCGGTGTGAGGGACATACGTGCTCAGGCGATGGCGTGAGCCGAGCGCGGCGGTCCCCTCCGTCCCACGGAGTGCACGAGGAGCCGGGCGTGAACGAGCAGGTGCGGGCCGTGGCCCGCAGCGCGGATCTTGTGGCCCACGGAGCGGCGGGCCGCTCCGGTCACGGCCACCGCGATCAGCAGCGGCCGGAACGCCAGGACGGCGGCCGCACCCAGCAGGGCGACCAGGGCGGACTCGCCGCGCCGGAGCCAGGCCGCGGCGAGCAGCCCGACCGACACGTGGGCGGCGAGCAGCAGCCAGGGCGCCGCAGGGCCGGGAGAGGCCAGCAGCGCGGCTGCCGACTTCCCGGCGCCGGTCACCGAGGTGAGCGGATCGCCGAGGTGACCGGCCGGTGCCGCACCCGTGCCGATGCCACCGCCGCCGCACAACACGTCGACTCCGACCAACCGCAGCGGCCCCGCGATCGGGCCGCCGGCCGCGCCGTAACAGACGTGTTGGCCGGTGGTGAAGACGGTGTCGGCGGCCAGCTCCAGCGGAACCAGCAACCCGGCGATGGCCCGGAAACCGCGCTCCCGCCCGGTCAGGGCGTACGCCACGGCGAAGATCACAACGGCCAGCAGCGCGACGACGGTCAGCGGCAGCGGAATCCGGGAGAGCAGTACATGGGACGCGACGGACAGCGTCACGACGAGCGCCGTGAAGAGCGCCGCGCGAACGACCCTGAGCTGCGTACCGGATATGTCCATCGTCCAGGAGTGTCGCATGCGAGCCTGTGAACGGCCCATAAAGGGTACGGGTCCACAAGAGGGCCCCGCCGCCCGTCCCGTAAGGGCGACGGTCGGCGGGGCCGTCAGACGTCCCGGATCACCTCGCGGCCCTGCCGCGTCCGGGACGGCTCTCCGCTATCCGCAGGGCGGGGTGGCGGCGGGGGTCTCGAAGGTGCCCTGGCCCTGGACCTTGATCAGCCCCACGTACTTCTTGCCGCAGGGGTAGCTCATGTTCCAGGTCGCAGCGGCCCGCTCACCGGTGCTGATGGTCTTCAGCGCGCTGTAGGACGTGCTGGAGGAACGGAACCCGAGGTTCGCCTTGATGGTCGAGCCACCGCTCTTGGTGTAGAAGACCTCGATGCGGGAGGGGCCCGTGTTGAGAGAGATGCAGAGCTGCCCGTTGCTCAGGCTGGTGCACTTGACCCGGTCGCTGGAGGCGACCACGGCGGTCGGTGCGGCGTGCACGGCCTGTGCGGACGTGTCGGGCCCGGCCGCCTGGGCGGGAGCGGCGAGCAGCGACCCACCTGCCGCTGTACAGGCGGCAAGGGTCAGCGTGATGCGGCGGTTCATGGATATCCCCCTAGATAGTTAGCCATGATCAACTCACGGTGACACTACCCAGGGACGCCGCGGGTGCAAAGCGACTTTTTGCGGAGCTGTGGATTCCGCTCACGGCTTGCGCATGGCGGGAAATCGCCCCAACCAAAGGGCCCGCAAACACCTCCGCCCCCTTGCGCTCGTCGCGGTCTCCGATGCCCTGCTACAGCCCCGGGATCCGGCCGTTGCGGAAGAGGTCCACGAAGATCTGGTGGTCCGCGCGCGCCCTGGCGCCGTAGCTGTGGGCAAAGTCCACCAGCAGGTCCCCGAAGCCCTCCTCGTCCGCCGCGATCGCCGCGTCGATCGCCCGCTCGGTGGAGAACGGCACCAGCGAGTGGCCGCTCTCGTCGTCCGCCGCGGAGTGCATCGTCGCCGTCGCCCGGCCGAGGTCGGCGACGACCGCCGCGATCTCGTCGGGCTCGTCGATGTCGGACCAGTCCAGATCGACCGCGTACGGCGACACCTCGGCGACCAGCTGCCCGGCCCCGTCCAGCTCGGTCCAGCCAAGCCACGGGTCGGCGTGCGCCTGGAGGGCGCGCTGCGAGATCACCGTGCGGTGCCCCTCGTGCTGGAAGTACTCCCGTACGGCGGCGTCCGTGATGTGCCGGGAGACCGCGGGGGTCTGCGCCTGCTTGAGGTAGATCACCACATCGTTCTCCAGGGCGTCGCTGTTGCCCTCCAGAAGGATGTTGTACGAGGGCAGCCCGGCCGATCCGATACCGATCCCGCGCCGGCCGACGACGTCCTTGACCCGGTAGGAGTCGGGCCGGGTCAGACTCGACTCCGGCAGCGTCTCCAGATATCCGTCGAACGCCGCGAGGACCTTGTAGCGCGTCGCCGCGTCCAGGTCGATCGCACCGCCGCCGTCGGCGAAGCGGCGCTCGAAGTCACGGATCTCCGTCATCGAGTCCAGCAACGAGACCCGGGTCAGCGACCGGGCGGCGCGCAGCGCCCCGAGCAGCGGGCCCTCGGCGGTGTCCAGGGTGAACGGCGGCAGCTCGTCGTTCTTCGCGCCCGTCGCCAGCGCGTGGATCCGCTCGCGGTAGGCCGCCGCGTAGACCTGGACGAGCTCGGTGATCTGGTCGTCGCCCAGCGCCTTCGCGTAACCGATCAGCGCGACCGAGGCGGCGAACCGCTTGAGGTCCCACGTGAAGGGGCCCACGTACGCCTCGTCGAAGTCGTTGACGTTGAAGATCAGCCGGCCGTTGGCATCCATGTACGTGCCGAAATTCTCCGCGTGCAGATCGCCGTGGATCCACACCCGGCCGGTGCGCTCGTCGAGATACGGGCCGCCGTGCCGCTCCCGCTCCAGGTCGCCGTAGAACAGGCACGCAGTGCCCCGGTAGAAGGCGAAGGCCGAGCCCGCCATCTTGCGGAACTTGACCCGGAAGGCAGCCGGATCGGCGGCCAGCAGCTCACCGAACGCCGTGTCGAAGATCTCAAGGATCTGCTCCCCGCGCTGCGCTGCGCCGGTCTGCGTTTCCGACATCTCTGGGTGCCTCCTGGTACCTGGCGTGCGTGACGACGTACGCGGCAAATGGGACGGGCGCCCCGGCTCTTCCAACGCGCGACCGTATCCCGGAGTGCCCGCCGGTTGTCACCTCGGAGACGTAGACTTCCACGCTGTCCCCCCAAGCCGTCATCCCCAGTTTTCCCGGAGGCACAGCGCCGTGACCAAGCCGCCTTTCACGCACCTTCACGTCCACACCCAGTACTCCCTGCTGGACGGTGCCGCGCGGCTCAAGGACATGTTCGAGGCGTGCAACGAGATGGGCATGTCCCATATCGCGATGACCGACCACGGCAACCTGCACGGGGCGTACGACTTCTTCCATTCGGCGGTCAAGGCGAATGTGACACCGATCATCGGGATCGAGGCGTACGTCGCTCCGGAGTCGCGCAAGCACAAGCGGAAGATCCAGTGGGGTCAGCCGCACCAGAAGCGCGACGATGTCTCCGGCTCGGGTGGTTACACCCACAAGACGATCTGGGCGTCGAACGCGAAGGGGCTGCACAACCTCTTCAAGCTGTCCTCGGACGCCTACGCCGAGGGCTGGCTCCAGAAGTGGCCGCGGATGGACCGGGAGACGATCTCCAAGTGGTCCGAGGGCCTGATCGCCTCCACCGGGTGCCCCTCGGGCGAGGTGCAGACGCGGCTGCGCCTCGGGCAGTTCGACGAGGCGGTGCGGGCGGCCTCCGACTACAAGGACATCTTCGGCGAGGGCAAGTACTTCCTGGAGCTGATGGACCACGGCATCGAGATCGAGCGCCGGGTCCGTGACGGGCTCCTCGAAATCGGCCGGAAGCTGGACATCCCGCCGCTCGTCACCAACGACTCGCACTACACCTACGCCCATGAGGCGACCGCCCATGACGCGCTGCTGTGCATCCAGACCGGCAAGAACCTCTCCGACCCGGACCGCTTCCGCTTCGACGGCACCGGCTACTACCTGAAGACCGCGGACGAGATGTACGCCGTCGACTCCTCGGACGCCTGGCAGCAGGGCTGTGCCAACACCCTGCTGGTCGCGCAGCAGATCGACACCACCGGGATGTTCGAGAAGCGCGACCTGATGCCGAAGTTCGACATCCCGGACGGCTTCACGGAGATCACCTGGTTCCAGGAAGAGGTCCGGGCCGGGATGAACCGCCGCTTCCCGAACGGTGTGCCCGACGACCGGCAGAAGCAGGTCGAGTACGAGATGGACATCATCATCCAGATGGGGTTCCCGGGGTACTTCCTGGTCGTCGCGGACTTCATCATGTGGGCGAAGAACAACGGCATCGCGGTCGGCCCCGGCCGTGGCTCCGCCGCCGGGTCGATCGTGTCGTACGCGATGGGCATCACCGACCTCGACCCGATCGAGCACGGACTGATCTTCGAGCGCTTCCTCAACCCCGAGCGCGTCTCCATGCCCGACGTCGACATCGACTTCGACGAGCGCAGGCGCGTCGAGGTGATCAGGTACGTGACGGAGAAGTACGGCGCCGACAAGGTCGCCATGATCGGCACGTACGGCAAGATCAAGGCCAAGAACGCGATCAAGGACTCCGCCCGCGTCCTCGGCTACCCGTACGCGATGGGCGACCGGCTCACCAAGGCCATGCCCGCCGACGTCCTCGGCAAGGGCATCGACCTCAACGGCATCACCGACCCCAAGCACCCGCGCTACAGCGAGGCGGGCGAGATCCGGGGGATGTACGAGAACGAGCCGGACGTCCAGAAGGTCATCGACACCGCGAAGGGCGTCGAGGGCCTGGTCCGGCAGATGGGCGTGCACGCCGCGGGCGTCATCATGTCCAGCGAGCCGATCGTCGACCACGCCCCGGTGTGGGTGCGGCACTCCGACGGCGTCACCATCACCCAGTGGGACTACCCGCAGTGCGAGTCACTCGGCCTGCTCAAGATGGACTTCCTGGGGCTGCGCAACCTGACGATCATGGACGACGCCATCAAGATGGTGAAGTCCAACAAGAACATCGACCTGGAGATGCTGGCGCTCCCGCTGGACGACCCCAAGACGTACGAACTGCTCTGCCGCGGTGACACGCTCGGGGTGTTCCAGTTCGACGGCGGGCCGATGCGTTCGCTGCTGCGTCAGATGCAGCCCGACAACTTCGAGGACATTTCCGCCGTCTCGGCCCTGTACCGGCCGGGCCCGATGGGCATGAACTCGCACACGAACTACGCCGAGCGCAAGAACGCCCGCCAGGAGATCACTCCGATCCACCCGGAGCTGGAGGAGCCGCTCAAGGAGGTCCTCGGCCTCACCTACGGCCTGATCGTCTACCAGGAGCAGGTCCAGAAGGCCGCCCAGATCGTCGCCGGGTACTCGCTCGGCGAGGCCGACATCCTGCGCCGTGTCATGGGCAAGAAGAAGGCCGACGAGCTGGCGAAGAACTTCGTCCTGTTCGAGGCGGGTGCCAAGAAGAACGGCTTCTCCGACGCCGCGATCAAGGCGCTCTGGGACGTACTGGTCCCGTTCGCGGGATACGCCTTCAACAAGGCGCACTCCTCCGCGTACGGCCTGGTCACCTACTGGACCGGATATCTGAAGGCCAACTATCCCGCCGAGTACATGGCGGCGCTGCTGACCTCGGTCAAGGACGACAAGGACAAGTCGGCGGTCTACCTCAACGAGTGCCGCCGCATGGGCATCAAGGTGCTCCCGCCGAACGTCAACGAGTCCGAGTCGAACTTCGCCGCACAGGGTGACGACGTCATCCTCTTCGGGCTGACGGCCATCCGCAACGTCGGTCAGAACGTCGTCGACTCGATCATCCGGTGCCGCAAGACGAAGGGGAAGTACAGCAGCTTCCCCGACTTCCTGGAGAAGGTCGAGGCGGTCGTCTGCAACAAGCGGACCGTGGAGTCCCTGATCAAGGCCGGCGCGTTCGACGAGATGGGCCACACCCGCAAGGGGCTCGTCGCCCACCACGAACCCATGATCGACAACGTGGTGCAGGTCAAGCGCAAGGAGGCCGAGGGACAGTTCGACCTCTTCGGCGGCGGTGAGGAGGACAGCGGCGAGCCGAGCTTCGGGCTCGACGTGGAGTTCTCCGACATCGAATGGGAGAAGGCCTATCTGCTTGCCCAGGAGCGCGAAATGCTCGGGCTGTACGTCTCCGACCACCCGCTCTTCGGCATCGAGCACGTGCTGAGCGACAAGTCCGACGCCGCGATCTCCCAGCTCACCGGCGGCGAGCACAGCGACGGCGCGATCGTCACCATCGGAGGCATCATCTCCGGCCTCCAGCGCAAGATGACCAAGCAGGGCAACGCCTGGGCCATCGCCACCGTCGAGGATCTGGCCGGCTCCATCGAGTGCATGTTCTTCCCCGCCACCTACCAGCTGGTCTCCACCCAGCTCGTCGAGGACACCGTCGTCTTCGTCAAGGGGCGCCTCGACAAGCGGGAGGACGTGCCGCGGCTCGTCGCGATGGAGATGCAGGTCCCCGACATCTCGTCGGCCGGCACCAACGCCCCCGTGGTTCTGACCATCCCCACCGTCAAGATCACCCCGCCCATGGTCAGCCGGCTCGGCGAGGTGCTCAACAGCCACCGCGGCGACACCGAGGTGAGGATCAGGCTCCAGGGCCCCCGCAAGACCACGGTGCTCCGGCTCGACCGGCACCGGGTGAAGCCCGACCCGGCGCTCTTCGGCGATCTGAAGGTGCTGCTCGGCCCGTCCTGCCTGGCCGGCTGAGAGGCTCTCCGGCCAGGGCACCGACAGCCGCCGAGGCCCGACATCCGCACGCACGAGAGGGGCGCCCCGCGGAAGCGGGTGCGCCCCTCTCGGCTACCGGCCTGTGGCCGTACCGGAGAAGTCCGGTCAGTTGTGGCCGAAGCGCCGCTGATGCTTACGCGCAACATCGCCAGGGCTGCCCTGGGACTGGGCCTGAGGCTGGTTCTGCGACTCGAAAGCCGTCGAACGCGCCTCCTGCGCACCGCGCTCCGACTCGGTGGCGCGCTCCTGCTGGCTGCCCTGCTTGCGGTTCTTGTTCTTGGCCATGGTGTTCCTCCTATGGGGACTCTCGGGGCCAGGACCGCTGTCAGATTCACATAATTGGATAAAGTGCGCATGTTGGATCATTACCGTGCGTAGCTAGGGGGTATGATGCGCCGTTTTCCGGATCCGCCACGCCGATGATCGAGTTCCGGCCGTCAACCCCCGCGCGGTCGGGCAGACTCGAAGGAAACCCTGAGTAAGCGGGTCCGGTCATCGGACGGTGCGACGCCGCGCTCCGATGACCGGACCCGCTGAACCCGATCCCGAATTCCTGGAAGAGGGTGGAACGCGTGGACCGATGCGTCGTCCTGGTGGACGCCGGCTACTTGCTGGGCGCAGCCGCGAGCCTGCTTGCAGGAGAGCCCGCCCGCTCCCGCATCACCGTCGACCACGCGGCTCTGATCCAGGGGCTCCGGGAGCGGGCGGAGGCCGACACGGAACAGCCGCTGCTGCGGATCTACTGGTTCGACGGCGCCCCCGACCGGGTACCGCAGCCCGAGCACCGCAGACTGCGCGTCATGTCGCGGGTGACGGTGCGCCTGGGGGCCCTCACCCGCAGTGACGGGCGTTGGGCGCAGAAGGGTGTCGACGCGGCGATGCACGCCGAGCTCACCGAGCTCGCGCGGAACCGGGCCTGCTCCGATGTGGTCCTGGTGACCGGCGACGGTGATCTGCTGCCCGGACTGATGTCCGCCAAGGAGCACGGCGTCGCCGTCCACCTCTGGGCGGTCCAGGCCGCCGACGGCGACTACAACCAGTCCGAGGACCTCGTCGCCGAGGCCGACGAACGGCGCGTGCTGGACCGGGCCTGGATCACCCGTGCGGTACGGGCGAAGGAGACCGGCGGCCCGTGTGCGCCGCCGCCCGCCGCGCGGAATTCCGAGATCGCCGCGATCCTCTCCGCACCGCTGCCCGAGGCGGCCCTCGCGGCCTCCGCCGAGCGGGGCTCCCGGGCCCAGGCCGAAGCCGCCCGCGACGACGCGTCCACGGCGCCCGACGAGAGCGCCGCCCCCACCCCGAACAACCACGCGGGCCGGGGCGTCCCCACCCCGAAGGACCTCGCGGGCACCCTGCGCGGCCCCGGCACCCCGCCGGTCCAGCCCGCCACCCAGCCGCCGCCCGCCGGCGCCACCCTGCGCTGGTCCTCGGACCGGGGCTGGGTGGAGCGCGGCGGCCCCGTCGGCGAGCCCCCGGATACCGCGTCCCTCCCGACGCTGGCCCATCTCACCAGCGCCGAGCAGCGCTGGGCGGACCGGGAGGAGGACATCACCACGGTCGGCGGCGACCCGTTCGAGGTGGGGCAGGTCTTCGCCCGGCGATGGATGGAACGGCTGCCGGAGACCGTCCACCTGCAGAAGCTGTCCACCATGTACCCCCGCGTCCCGCACCGCATCGACGGCGAGCTGTTGCGGTACGCGGCCCGGTTCGGGCTGCTCGCGCACAAGGACGACCAGATCGACGAGCACGACCGGTACGCGATCCGGGCGGGATTCTGGCGCGAGATCGATGTACGGGCAGCCGCGGAGCACGCCCCGCCGCTGCCCGAGAAGCACGCTCAGCCGGTGGGTCAGGAGGAGAGAACGGCGCCGGCCGGGGACTGAGGCCGCATCGTGGCCGGGGGCGCCCGACCCGGCCGCTGTTTGGCGCGTTGCTGTCCGGTCGGTGCGGCCCCGGGCGTAGTGGGGGTGCCCGGACCCCGTACTCTCGTACCTCGTGAGTACGGGCACAGCACAGGCGCAGACGGCGAACGGCACCGTGTGCGCGGTGCGTGATCTGGTCAAGACCTACCCCGCGGCCCGGGGCCGGCGCGGCACACCCGCCACCCCCGAGGTACGGGCCACCGACGGCATCAGCCTGGACGTCCGGCGCGGCGAGATCTTCGGGCTGCTCGGCCCCAACGGCGCCGGCAAGTCCACCCTCGTACGACAGCTCACCGGGCTGATGCGGCCCGACTCCGGCAGCGTCGACATGCTCGGCCACGACCTCGTGCGCCACCCCGAGCGGGCCTCCCGGCTGATCGGCTACCTCGGCCAGGAATCGACCGCACTCGACGAGCTGACGGTGGCGCTCGCCGCCGAGACCACCGGGCGGCTGCGTGGCCTGCCGGTACGGGACGCCCGCGCCGAGCGCGACGCGGTACTCGACGAACTCGGCCTCGGCGAGATCGCCGGACGACCCCTGAAGAAACTCTCCGGCGGGCAGCGGCGGCTCGCCTGTGTCGCGGCCGCGCTGGTCGGGGAGCGTCCGGTGCTCATCCTCGACGAGCCGACGACCGGCATGGACCCCGTTGCCCGGCGCGCCGTCTGGGCCGCCGTGGACCGGCGGCGGGCCGAGCGCGGCGCGACGGTGCTGCTGGTCACCCACAACGTCATCGAGGCCGAGACCGTCCTCGACCGGGTCGCCGTCATCGACCGCGGAAAGGTCATCGCCTGCGACACCCCGGCCGGACTCAAGGAGCAGGTCGCGGGCGACGTCAGGGTGGAACTGGTGTGGCGCGAGCGGGCACCGCTGGACGTGCCCGAGGTCGCGGCGCTGCGGGCGTCCGCGCAGGAGTCCGGACGCCGCTGGGTGCTGCGGCTCGGGCCCGACGAGGCGCGTGCGGCGGTCGCCGCGGTGACCGGTGGCGCGGCCTTCGCCGCGCTCGACGACTTCACCCTGGCGACGCCCAGCCTGGAGGATGTCTATCTGGCGCTCGGCGGGGGCGCGACCAAGGGGCTGGTGAAGTCATGACCGCGATGCGTGCGACGAGTGGCGCGGCCGGAGCGGACCGGTGCGGGCGCACGGCCGGGCAGGGACCGAACAGGAGCAGCACCAGGTGACGAGCATCGTTCCCGCGGAGGCGGTGTCCGGGCAGTCGGCACGCACCGAGACGTCCGGCAGGTCCGGCCCGGACGCTTCCGCCGACGGCCGGAGCACGGGGCCCGCGGTGCTCGCGCCGCGGGCCCGGCTGTTCCCCTCGCTCGCGGCGGTCTACCGGGCCCAGCTCTCCCGGGCCAGGGTCGCCCGCATCCCGCTGCTCTTCGTGGCCACCTTCCAGTCCGTCGGAATCATGGTCCTGATGCGCGGGGTCGTGGACGGCGGCTCCGAGGCGCGGGCCGTCGTGGCCGGTTCCAGCGTCCTGGTCGTCGCCTTCGTCGCGCTGAACCTGCTGGCCCAGTACTTCGGGCAACTGCGCGCCAACGGGGGGCTCGACCACTACGCGACCCTGCCGGTGCCGCCCGCCGCCGTGGTGCTCGGAGCGGCCGGGGCGTACGCCTCCTTCACCGTGCCCGGCACGATCGTCACGGCCGTGGCGGGCAGCGTGCTCTTCGGGCTGCCGATGACCCACCTGTGGGTGCTCGTCGCCGTCATCCCGCTCTCCGGCGCGGCCCTCTCCGGACTCGGCGCCGCGCTCGGACTGCTCGCGCCCCGGCAGGAGCTGGCCACACTGCTGGGCCAGCTGGGCATGTCCGCGGCTCTGCTGCTGGGCGTGCTTCCCGGGGACCGGCTGCCGGAGCCGATCGGCTGGGCGCGCGACCTGCTGCCCTCCACCTACGGGGTCGAGGCGCTCTCCCGCTCCTTCGACGTCCACCCCGACTGGGCGGTCGTCGCCCTCGACCTCGCCGTCTGCGCCGTCGTGGGTGTGCTCTCGCTGGCCGTGGCGACCTGGGCGTACCGCAGGGCAGCGGTCCGGTGAGGCGCGGCACAGGGACGCCTGGCACGATGGCACGGTGACAGCACCTCTGACGCCGCCGCACCAGCCCTCGCCCCACGACCCGTGGCAGACGCCGCCGGACGGGGGCGGTCCCGGTGGCTCCCATCTCGGGACCCTGCCGGAGTCGCCGCAGGAGGGGGATCGCCGTACGGATCTGCGCCGGGCCGCCGTGGTCGCCGCCGTCGTGACGGTCGCCGGATTCGGGCTCGGGCTGCTGTGGCTGTCGCTGGCACCCCGGGTGCCGCTGATCTCCGACAACACGGCCGTCTTCCTGAGTGACAGCGAGGGCGAGGAAGCGATCGGGGCCGACGGCACGTTCGCACTGCTCGCGCTGGCGTTCGGCGCGGTCTCCGCGGCGCTGGCCTTCTGGTTCCACCGACGGGGCGGAGTCGCCCTCGTGATGGGGCTCGCGGTGGGCGGAGTGCTCGGGTCGGTGCTCGGGTGGCAGCTGGGCACCCGGCTGGGACCGACCAGCGACGTGGTCGCCCACGCACGCGAGGTGGGCAAGGGCGTGATCTTCGACGCGCCGCTGGAGCTGCACGCGAAGGTGGCGTTGCTGGCGTGGTCGCTGGCGGCGATGGCCGTGCATCTGGGGTTGACGGCGATGTTCGGGCCACAGGATCCGGAGCCGGAGTGGGGGGTCTACCACGCGCCTGGGGGTGCGCCGGTCTACGGACCCGCGCCGTCGCCCGGGGCCGCGCCGTCGGGCTGGGCCGCACCGTCGCCCGGAGCCGCGCCGTCGGGCTGGGCCGGGCCGTCGTCCGGGGCCGCGCCGGGGTCGTCGCCCTCGCCCGAGCCTCCTGCTCCGCCTTCGGGGTCGTAGCGGGGCGGATGCTGGGCCGCTGCGCGGGGCTGTCCCCTCACCGCCGCTTCCCGAAACCGGGGCTCTGCCCCGGACCTCGAACCTCAAACGCTTGACGGGCTCACAGGGGGCCGAGGACGGACCGGGCCGCCCCGCTTCGGCTCCCGGCCGTACTCCTCAGCCGCGGCCGATCTCCGCGAACACCGCCCCCGTCAGGGACGCCAGATCCGTGGGGGACAGCTCGACCTCCAGGCCGCGGCGGCCCGCCGAGACACAGATCGTCCCGTGCGCCCGCGCCGACGCGTCCAGCACCGTGGGCAGCCGCTTGCGCTGGCCCAGGGGCGAGATGCCGCCCCGGACGTAGCCCGTGGTCCGTTCCGCGGCCGCCGGGTCCGCCATGGCGGCCCGCTTGCCGCCGACCGCCGAGGCGAGGGCCTTCAGGTCCAGGGAGCCGGCGACGGGGACGACCGCGACGGTCAGCCGGCCGTCCACGTCGGCCACCAGGGTCTTGAACACCCGGTCGGGTGAGACGCCCAGGGCCTCGGCCGCCTCCTCGCCGTAGGAGGCCGACGCCGGGTCGTGCTCGTAGGCGTGCACCGTGAAGACCGTGCCGGCCGCGGTCAGCGCGACCGTTGCCGGGGTGCCGCCGGACTGGTGCTGCTTCTTCGGCTTCTTCGCCACGGGGGAGTGGCCCTCCGGTCGCTCAGTTGGGGTGGGTCGGGGCGCGGGTCAGCTCCACCGCGGGCAGCGACGGCAGATGCCGGATGACGGCGGTCTCGGAACGCAGCAGCGTCAGCTCCTCGCGGAGCCGGGTCGCGGTGTCCGGGGCCTGGAGCAGCCGCTGCTTGGCGGGGACGTCCAGCACGGCCGCGGCCGCGACCAGGTACGAGACGACGGACGGGTCGTCGGGCAGGTCCGCGCCCGTGGTGAGGGACCGCTCACTCGCGCCCGCCAGCCGCTTCTGGTAGCTGCGGAAGGCCCGCAGGACGCCCTCGGCGAGCGCGCCCGCGTCCTCGCCCGGATCCTCCTCGAGCTCTTCGAGCTCGGCCGTCAGATAGGGACCGCTCGCGTCCACCGAAAGCAGCCGGACCCGGGTGGTGCCGGTCGCGAGGACCTCGAAGCTGCCGTCCGACCGCTCCCGGATCTTCGCCGCGTCGGCGATACAGCCCACCCGGTGGAACGTCTGGACGGGGTCGGGGCCGAAACCGTCCGCCGGGCCGCGCTCGACGGGAACGCGCACCGTGTCCGGCATTCCGGCGGCCGTCGGGGCGGTCTCACGGCCGCCGCGGACGGCGACCACGGCGAAGCGGCGCGGTTCGTCCTCGTCGGTCTTCAGCAGTTCGCGCATCATGGCGCGATAACGCTCCTCGAAGACGTTCAGCGGCAGCACGAGGCCGGGGAACAGCACCGCGTTCAGCGGGAACAGAGGCAGGCGAGCGGTGGTCACAACGGTCAAGCGTAATGGCCGCGGGTCCGTCCCCGGTCGGCCCGGTGTCGCAAGGGCGTCACAGACGCCACCTTGAGCCGGGCGCTGTCGCGTGCGTCGAGGTACCGGCCGAGCGGATCCTCGGACACCGAGGACCACGGGAACGAGGCCGCATGGGGTCCGATCTGTCGGAACTGTTCCAGTGCCTCGCCCCAGCGGCGCCGTGCGACCAGTACGTACGCGAGGAGATTGCGGACCTCGGCCGGCCACGGGTCGCCGGGTTCGAAGGACTCGGAGAGCGAGATCGCGAGATCCGCCGCCCGGTCGATGCGTTCCTCCTGCACCGAGGTGGTCCGCGCGGCCGGTCCCTCGGCAAGGACGGCGAAGGCCGCCCGCAGCGGCAGCGCCTGCACCAGGGAGCTGGGCAGCGAGTCCTCGGCGGCCCGCTCGGCGAAGTCGAAGCACTCGCGGTGCGAGCCGTACCAGGCCGCGGAGAGGTACTGCAGGGCGGCGACATGGCAGCCGTAGTGGTGCGTGGAACGCCGGAGGGCCTGCTCCCACAGCGTCTCGAACGTGGTGTGCGTGGCACGGGTGCCGCGGGCGTGGTCGAGCGCGAGGCGCCAGGGCACCGGATCGCGCGGATCGCACTCCGCCGCGGCCGTGATCATCGGTCCCACCTCGCGCAGCTGCTCCGCGCGGGCGGGCGAGTCCCAGGCGCGCGACAGCGCGAGCTGGGCCTTGACGAGCAGTGCGTCGGGGTCGTGCGGGGTGACGGCCAGCCAGCCGCCCAGCCAGCCGTCCCGGCTCCGGGCGAAGGCGACGAGTCGGTTCAGATAGCGGTCCCGGCTCTCCCACTCGGCCGCGTCCCGGGTGGTGGCCAGCAGCTTCGCGGCCGGCTCGTACTCCCCGAGCGCGGCGGCGACCAGCGCGGGCGAGAGCCGCTCGTCGGGGGCGTCGAGCATCACCGCATGGTCCGCGGGCAACCCGGTGGACAGCTCCGGGGCGTGCCGGATCATGCGCGCGGTACGGATCAGGGCACGGAGGAAAGGCATGGTGCAGACCATTGAAAAGCGCTGGTCGGGGCGGCGCCAGAGGGGTGCTGTGAAGCTTTGGTGCCGAGTGAACGGGTTGTCCTGCAGACGGTCAAGAAAGAGTAAAGGAAATCGAGGAATCTGGCCTGTTCCTGTCGTTCCGGGGGTAGTGGTCGGGTGGTGTGCCCGGAGCGCAGGAGGCGTGTTCGGGCGCCGATCCGCCCGTTCGCGGAGCGGCGGAGGGCGGGTGGTCCGCTGCCGTGGAGCGCGCTTCGCGGTCAGCTGCGGCGCAGCAGCCGTGAGGCTCCGGCCGCGACGGTGGTGGCCAGTATCCAACCCAGCAGGATCAGCGCGGCCGCCACCCACTGCCAGCCGCCCTTCAGCAGCCAGTAGCCGTCCTGGCCGAGGTTGATCACCGGCACCAGCAGATCCAGCGCGTACAGCGCGGGGTTCCACTCCGGATGCTCGCTCACCTTGATCGCCGTCGGCTGGTACTGCGAGAACGCCACCGCTCCCGCCGCCCACAGCACCGCCATCCACACCGCGGCCCGCCCCGGCCGGTAGCCGTACGCCACCGTCCAGTCCTGGAGGTAGCCCCAGAGCTTCGCGGCGGGCGGCAGCGTCTCGCGGCGCCTTCGCTGCTTGGCGAGCAGCACCTCGCGGGCATCCGCGTCCTCGCCGCTGTTGCGGAGCACGGTGGCCAGTCGTTCGTACGGCTCCGGCACGTACTCGGGGGTCGCCGCCGCCACCCACTCCAGGCGCCGGGAGAGCGGGAAGTGCCCGTACGGGACGAGGTTCTCGTACACGAATCCGCCCATCGCCAGGCCGCCCGGACCCGGCCAGCTGGACGACACGTCGATCAGCGTGACGATCCTCGCCCCGTTCAGCACCACCCGGCCCTGGGCCGGGCGTTCCGGGTTGAACCTCAGCTCGGGGGTGACGATCCGGCGCAGCGACAGCTCCTCGTGGCCGATGAGGACGAAGACGGCCTTGTGCAGATCGACCGCGTCACCGAACCGCCCGTCGTCCAGCCGTACCCCGCCCCGGCACCGGAAGACCTGCGCACGGGTGCCATGGGCCGGTGTCGGGGACGAGACGATGCCGTACGGGGGAGTGTTGCCCTGGTTCCCGGTGTCCACGCTGACCCACGCCTCGCTCATGTACAGCGTCCGCTCCACGCTCAGCTGCGGGGCGTTCAGCGCGCGGAGCCCCTGCGTGGCCCGGAGCCGGCTGCCGCGCAGGCTCAGCGAACCGCCGACCTTCGTCCCGCGCAGACTCAGCTCGCCCAGTGTCTCGATCATCTCGGCCTGCAGGTCCTGGGCGACGGTGAGCCCGTCGCCGATGAACGCCCGCCCCTGCCGGTCGGGGCCGATGTCGATCTGGTTGATCAGCAGATCCGTGCCGATCTGGGCGTCCGTGAGGCGGATGCCCCGCTCGACCCGGCAGCGAGGCAGATGCAGATCGCCCTCGGTGCGCAGCCGGGCGGCCTCCAGCCGCGGGATCGCGCACCCGATCATCCGCAACGTCGTGAAGTGGCACTCGGGCAGCACCACCTCCTGCTCGAAGCGGCAGCCGGTCAGTTCCACGTACGGATCCACCCGCCCGCCCGCGAGATCCAGCTTTCCGGTGATCCGTACGCCCCGGAGCTTCAGCGCGGCCACCCGGCCGGGCCTGGCCCGCGGACCGCTCAGCAGCAGCCGGGCGACGACCCGGGCGTCCACACTGCGCTCCAGACCCCAGGCGAGCGGGGCGAACGGATCGTTGAGCATCGCGTCACGGGCGCGCAGATCGTAGGTGGTCCCGTTCCTGAAGGACTGCCACATGCCCAGCTCGGCTGCGCTGAGGCCGTCCGGAAAATCCCCGTCGTGCGGTTCGGTCACCGATGCCCCTTTCACTCGGAGCCCTGATCCCGTTATTCCCTCAGAGTGACGATATGAACGCTAATAGTCAGCCGTGACACCAACGGCATGTATCAGCCAGTGATACGGGCGTCCGGGCGCCGGAGGCGGTCTGAGAGAATTGCGGTGTGATCTCTCGAATCGATCTGCGCGGCAATGCCCTCCCCGAGGGCGGCGCCCTGCGCGACCTGCTGCCCCGTGCCGAGTTCGACGTGGAAGCCGCCCTGGAGACGGTGCGGCCCATCTGCGAGGACGTACGCCATCGTGGTTCGGCGGCAGTGATCGACTGGGGGGCGAAATTCGACGGGGTGCGGATCGACTCGATCCGGGTTCCGGCCAAGGCCGTCACCTCGGCGCTGGAGCAGCTCGACCCCGCCGTGCGCGCCGCCCTGGAGGAGTCGATCCGCCGCGCCCGCCTCGTCCACCGCGAGCAGCGCCGCACCACCCGCACCACCCAGGTCGTCCCCGGCGGCACCGTCACCGAGAAGTGGGTGCCGGTCGAACGCGTCGGGCTGTACGTGCCGGGCGGGCGCTCCGTCTACCCGTCCTCCGTCGTGATGAACGTCGTCCCTGCCCAGGAGGCGGGAGTCGAGGGCATCGCCGTCAGCTCCCCGCCGCAGAAGGAGTTCGGCGGACTGCCCCACCCGACGATCCTGGCGGCCTGCGCCCTGCTCGGCGTCGACGAGGTGTACGCGGCCGGCGGCGCCCAGGCCGTCGCGATGTTCGCGTACGGAACGGCCGAATGCCTGCCGGTCAACCTCGTCACCGGCCCCGGCAACATCTACGTCGCCGCCGCCAAGCGCCTCCTCAAGGGCCGCATCGGCATCGACGCCGAGGCCGGGCCCACCGAGATCGCGATCCTCGCCGACTCCACCGCCGACCCGGTGCACGTCGCCGCCGACCTGATCAGCCAGGCCGAGCACGACCCGATGGCCGCCGCGGTGCTGGTGACCGACTCCGCGGAGCTCGCCGCCGCCACCGAGGCCGAGCTGAAGCCACAGGTCGCCGCGACCAAGCACGTCACCGACCGGATCGAGCCCGCGCTGGCCGGCCGCCAGTCCGCGATCGTCCTGGTCAACGACCTGGAGGACGGCCTCAAGGTCGTCGACGCGTACGCCGCCGAGCACCTGGAGATCCAGACCGCCGACGCGGCCGCAGTCGCCGGCCGGGTCCGCAATGCCGGCGCGATCTTCGTCGGCCCCTGGTCCCCGGTCTCGCTCGGCGACTACTGCGCCGGCTCCAACCACGTACTGCCCACCGGCGGCTGCGCCTGCCACTCCTCGGGTCTGTCCGTGCAGTCCTTCCTGCGCGGCATCCACATCGTCGACTACTCCCGCGACGCCCTCGCCGAGGTCACCCACCACGTCGTGACCCTCGCCGAGGCGGAGGACCTCCCCGCCCACGGCGCCGCGCTCAAGGCCCGGTTCGGCTGGAAGGTTCCGCAGCAGTGACGAACGACAGCACCACGAACGACAGCACCCTGAACGGCAGGACCACGAACGCCGGCGGTACGCACAGCGGCACCACCAGCCGTCCCTGGGACGACCTCCCCATCCGGGACGAACTGCGCGGCCAGTCCCCGTACGGGGCGCCCCAGCTCGACGTACCGGTCCGGCTGAACACCAACGAGAACCCCTACCCGCTCCCCGAGGCACTGGTCGACCGGATCGCCGAACGGGTCCGCGAGGCCGCCCGTGACCTCAACCGCTACCCCGACCGGGACGCCGTCGAGCTCCGCACCGAGCTCGCCCGCTACCTCACCCGCACCGCCGGGCACCAGGTCACCCGCGCCAACGTCTGGGCCGCCAACGGTTCCAACGAGGTGCTCCAGCAGCTGCTGCAGACCTTCGGCGGCCCCGGCCGTACCGCGATCGGCTTCGAGCCCTCGTACTCGATGCACGCCCTCATCGCCCGCGGCACCGGAACGGGCTGGATCTCCGGGCCGCGCAACGATGACTTCACCATCGACGTGGAGGCGGCCCGTGCGGTCATCGCGCGGGAACGCCCCGATGTCGTCTTCATCACCTCGCCCAACAACCCCACCGGCACCGCCGTGGACGCCGAGACCGTCCTCGCGCTGTACGAGGCCGCGCAGGCCGCCCGGCCCTCGATGGTCGTGGTCGACGAGGCGTACGGCGAGTTCAGCCACCACGCCTCCCTGCTCCCGCTGATCGAGGCCCGCCCCCACCTGGTGCTCTCGCGCACCATGTCGAAGGCGTTCGGCGCCGCCGGACTGCGGCTCGGCTACCTCGCGGCGGACCCCGCCGTCGTGGACGCGGTCCAGCTGGTGCGGCTGCCGTACCACCTGTCCTCCGTCACCCAGGCCACCGCGCTCGCCGCCCTGGAGCACACCGATACGCTCCTCGGGTACGTCGCGCAGCTCAAGAGCGAACGCGACCGGATCGTCTCCGAGCTGCGCGCTCTCGGTTTCGACGTCACCGACTCGGACGCCAACTTCGTCCAGTTCGGCCGCTTCGCCGACAGCCACACGGCCTGGCAGCACATCCTCGACCGGGGCGTCCTGGTCCGGGACAACGGCGTACCGGGATGGCTGCGGGTCTCCGCAGGGACCCCGGCAGAGAACGACGCGTTCCTCGATGCGGTACGCACGCTTGTAAATGAGATCGCCAAGAAGGAGCACGACGCATGACTCGCGAGGCCCGCGTAGGAAGAGTGGAGCGGACCACCAAGGAAACCTCCGTGCTCGTCGAGATCAACCTCGACGGCACCGGCAAGGTCGATGTCGCGACCGGGGTCGGCTTCTTCGACCACATGCTCGACCAGCTCGGCCGCCACGGACTCTTCGACCTCACGGTCAAGACCGACGGCGACCTGCACATCGATTCGCACCACACCATCGAGGACACCGCCCTCGCGCTCGGCGCCGCCTTCAAGCAGGCCCTCGGCGACAAGGTCGGCATCTACCGCTTCGGCAACTGCACCGTCCCGCTGGACGAGTCGCTCGCCCAGGTCACCGTCGACCTCTCCGGCCGCCCGTACCTGGTGCACACCGAGCCCGAGAGCATGGCGCCGATGATCGGCGAGTACGACACGACGATGACCCGGCACATCCTGGAGTCCTTCGTCGCCCAGGCGCAGATCGCCCTGCACGTCCACGTCCCGTACGGGCGCAACGCCCACCACATCGTGGAGTGCCAGTTCAAGGCGCTCGCCCGCGCCCTGCGCTACGCCAGCGAGCACGACCGGCGTGCGGCCGGCATCATCCCCTCCACGAAGGGCGCGCTGTGACCGGCCTCAACACCGTCCTGATCCTGGTCGGCCTCTTCCTGGCCGGCGGGGTCTACTCCTTCTCGAAGCAGGGGATGCCCAAGGGCGTCATCGTGCTGCTCGGAATCGGATCCGTGATGTGCCTGGTCGCAGGCGTCATGCGGATCCAGGGACTCTGGGACTAGGGGCCGGGCGTGGACACCAAGAAGAAGGTCGTCGTCTTCGACTACGGCTTCGGCAACATCCGCTCCGCCGAGCGAGCCCTCGCCCGGGTCGGCGCCGATGTCGAGATCACCCGCGACTTCGACACGGCGATGAACGCCGACGGGCTGCTGGTGCCCGGCGTCGGCGCGTTCTCCGCCTGCATGGAGGGCCTGAAGAAGGCCCGCGGCGAATGGATCATCGGGCGCAGGCTCTCCGGCGGGCGCCCCGTCATGGGCATCTGCGTCGGTATGCAGATCCTCTTCGAGCGCGGCATCGAGCACGGCGTGGAGACCGCGGGACTCGACGAGTGGCCGGGCACCGTCGGCCCGCTCAAGGCCGACGTCGTCCCGCACATGGGATGGAACACCGTCGAGGCCCCCGAGGACTCCCGGTTGTTCGCCGGACTCGACCCCGAGGCCCGGTACTACTTCGTGCACTCGTACGCGGCGCACGACTGGTCCCTCGAAGTCACCAACGCCAAGATCCGTGCCCCCAGGGTCACCTGGGCCACGCACGGCGAACGGTTCGTGGCCGCCGTGGAGAACGGCGCGCTGTGGGCCACCCAGTTCCACCCCGAGAAGTCCGGCGACGCCGGCGCCCAGCTGCTGACCAACTGGATCGAGACGCTGTAATGCCGAAGCTTGAACTGCTCCCCGCCGTAGACGTCCGCGACGGCCAGGCGGTCCGCCTGGTGCACGGCGAGTCCGGCTCCGAGACCTCCTACGGCTCCCCGCTGGAGGCCGCACTCGCCTGGCAGCGCGCCGGTGCCGAGTGGCTGCACCTGGTCGACCTGGACGCCGCCTTCGGCACCGGCGACAACCGCGCGCTCATCGCCGAAGTGGCCGGCGCCATGGACATCAAGGTCGAGCTGTCCGGCGGCATCCGCGACGACGCCTCGCTCGCCGCCGCCCTCGCCACCGGCTGCCGCCGCGTCAACCTGGGCACCGCCGCCCTGGAGACCCCCGAGTGGGTCGCCAAGGTCATCGCCGAGCACGGCGACCAGATCGCGGTCGGCCTCGACGTGCGCGGCACCACGCTGCGCGGCCGTGGCTGGACCCGCGACGGCGGCGACCTCTACGAGACGCTCGCCCGCCTCGACTCCGAGGGCTGCGCCCGCTACGTGGTCACCGACATCGCCAAGGACGGCACGCTCCAGGGCCCCAACCTGGAACTCCTGAAGAACGTCTGCGCCGCCACCGACAAGCCCGTCGTCGCCTCCGGCGGCGTCTCCTCGCTCGACGACCTGCGGGCCATCTCCTCGCTCGTCCCGGCGGGCGTCGAGGGCGCGATCGTCGGCAAGGCGCTGTACGCGAAGGCGTTCACCCTCGAAGAGGCGCTGGAGGCGGTCTCCGTATGACCGGCTCCGCCAACGCCGTCACCTCCGCCAACGCGGTCAACCGGATCTCCTCCGGTGCCTCGTGGGAGGAGAAGTTCGGCTACTCCCGCGCGGTCGAGCTCCCGGGCGGCCTGGTGCTGGTGGCCGGGTGCACCTCGGTGGCGGGCGGGGAGATCTCCGCCGGCGGCCCCTACGAGCAGGCCGTCACCTCCTTCGAGGTCGCCTTCGCCGCGCTCGAGCAGGTGGGCCTGGGCCGCGAGGACGTCGTCCGGACCCGGATGTACCTCACGCACGCCCGGGACGTGGACGAGGTCGGCCGCGCCCACAAGGAGCTGTTCGACGACGTCCGCCCGGCCGCCACCATGGTCATCGTGTCCGGTCTCGTCGACCCGAGCCTGGTCGTGGAGATCGAGATCGAGGCTTACCGGGCAGGTGCGCGATGACCCTTGCCGTACGTGTCATCCCCTGCCTCGACGTGGACAACGGCCGCGTCGTCAAGGGCGTCAACTTCCAGAACCTGCGCGACGCCGGTGACCCCGTCGAGATGGCGAAGCTGTACGACGCCGAGGGCGCCGACGAGCTGACCTTCCTCGACATCACCGCGTCCAGCGGCAACCGCGAGACGACGTACGACGTGGTGCGCCGCACCGCCGAGCAGGTGTTCATCCCGCTCACCGTCGGCGGCGGCGTCCGCACCACCGAGGACGTCGACAAGCTGCTGCGGGCCGGTGCGGACAAGGTCGGCGTCAACACCGCGGCCATCGCCAGGCCGGAGCTGATCCGGGAGATCGCCGAGCGCTTCGGCCGCCAGGTCCTGGTGCTCTCCGTGGACGCCCGGCGCACCCCCGCCGGCACCTTCGAGGTCACCACGCACGGCGGCCGCAAGGGCACCGGCATCGACGCCGTCGAATGGGCCCACCGGGCCGCCGAGCTCGGCGCGGGCGAGATCCTGCTCAACTCGATGGACGCCGACGGCACGAAGGACGGCTACGACACCGAGATGATCGCGGCCGTCCGGCGGCACGTGACCGTCCCCGTCATCGCCTCCGGCGGTGCGGGCCGGCTCGCGGACTTCGCACCGGCCGTCGGCGCGGGAGCCGACGCGGTCCTCGCCGCGTCCGTCTTCCACTTCGGCGATCTGCGGATCTCCGAGGTCAAGGGCGCCCTCCGGGAAGCCGGACACCCGGTCCGCTGAGCACGGGCAGACGTCACCGGCCGCGAACGGTCGGTGACGTCGCCATGTCCGCAACCATGACGAGCTCGGATCGTGCAACTTTTATTGCGCAACAGATATTGCGCAAGATTTCTTTCCTGTCTACCGTGAAGGGCATGGCAAGCAACGAATCACGCCGGGTGTCCGACCTCGGCACGCTCAAGGCGTTCGGGCACCCCTTGCGGATGAAGCTCTACCGGGCGCTCTACATCGCCCGGCAGGCCACCGCCTCCCAGCTCGCCGAGCAGGTCGACGAAGCGGTCTCGCTCGTCAGCTACCACCTGCGCAAGCTCGCCGACCACGGCCTGATCGAGGAGACCGAGGGGCAGGGCAAGGACGGCCGCGAGCGCTGGTGGCAGACCTCCTCGAAGGGGCTGAACTTCCACGACGAGGACTTCAACGACGCGCCCGAGAAGGTCGCCACCCACACCGCCGTCGGCCGGCTCTCCTTCGACCAGCGCAACGAGCTGTACTGCCGCTTCCTCGACACCTACCAGAGCTGGTCCCCGGAGTGGCGCAAAGCCTCCTCCAGCTCCGAGTACCTGGCCAGGCTGACCGCAGAGGAGCTCGCCGCGCTCAGCCGCGAGGTGCACGAGATCGTCGACCGGTACGAGGAGCAGGGCCGTGCCCGGGACGAGGCCGGCGACACGGAAGGCCGCGAGAACGTCGCGATGCACCTGTACGCATTCCCGTTCCGCACCTGACCAGGCCACCCGAGAGGACGCCCCCGTGACCGTCACGCTCACGCCCGAAAAGGCTCCGGAGCGCCCCGCCCACCGCGACAGGAACGTCTTACGCTGGCTCGGCGCCTACACCGCGTCCACGATCGGCGACAGCGTCTACTACATGGCCCTCGCCTGGGCCGCCGCCCGCACCGGAAGCGCCTCCCAGACCGGACTCGTGCTGGCCGCGGGCTCCATACCCAGGGCCCTGCTGCTGCTCGGCGGGGGAGTGCTCGCCGACCGGTTCGGGCCGCGCCGCGTCGTGGTCGTGAGCGACACGGCCCGCTGCCTCGTCATCCTCGGCCTGGCCGGGGCGCTGCTCCTCACCTCGCCCACCGTGTGGATGCTGATCGCGGTCGCCCTGGTCTTCGGCGCGGCCGACGCACTCTTCCTGCCCGCCGTCGGCGCCCTGCCGCCCCGGATCACCGCGGCCGGCCAGCTCGCCCGCGTCCAGGGGATGCGCGGCCTCGCCACCCGGACCGCCAATGTCGTCGGCGCCCCGCTCGGCGGCGTCGCCGTCGCCGTCGGCGGCCCGGTCCTCGCCTTCGCCGCGGCCGGTGTGCTCTTCGCCGTCTCGCTGCCGCTGCTGCTCGCCGTGCGGATGCGCCCGCTGCCCGCACCTGAGCAGGCGGCCGAACCCGCCGGCACCGCCTGGCGCGAACTCGTCGACGGGCTGCGCCACATCCGCCACCACCCGCTGCTGGGCCCGTTGATGCTCGTCATCGCCGTCAGCGAACTCGGCTTCGTGGGACCGCTCAACCTCGGCCTGATCCTGCTCAGCGAGGAACGCGGCTGGGGCGCCTCCGGGATGGGCTGGATCGTCGCCGCCTTCGGCACCGGCGCGGGCGCGTCCGCCCTGGTGCTCGCCGTGCGCGGCCGGGTCCCCAGGGCCGGCCTCGTCATGTGTCTCACCGTGCTGGTCGGCGCGGTTGCCATCGCGGCCATGGCACACGCGCCTTCCGTACCGCTCGCCGCAGGCGTCGCGCTCCTCGTCGGGCTCTTCGCCGGACTCGGCGGCGCCCTGTGCGGAGCACTCGTCCAGACCGCCACCGACCCCGCCTACCTGGGCCGGGTCACCTCGGTCTCGACCCTGTTCACCCACGCCCTCGCACCACTCAGCTACCCCGCCACCGGCGCGGCCGTCGCCCTCTGGGGCACCGGCCCGGTCTTCGTCGCCAGCGCCTCGCTGTGCGCGGCCGGGGCGGTGGCGGGCCTGCTGCTCTCCGCGCTGCGCCGCGCGGAACTCCCGCGCTGAGCAGCGGCCCGCCCCGGACCTACATGCCGAGCTTCGCCGTCGTCACCCGGGAGATCGCATCCTGGTCACCGTCCAGCTCCACCCGCGCCGCGTCCTGCCGCCCGAACGCGAACAGCAGCAGTTCACCCGGCTCACCGGTCACCGTCACCACCGGGGTGCCCTTGTGCGCGACCACGGTCTGCCCGTCGGGGCGGCGCAGCACCAGCCCCACCGGGGCCTTCCGCCCCAGCACCCGCGCCGCCCTCTCCATGCGCGACCACAGGACGTCGGCGAAGACCGGGTCCAGCTCCCGCGCCGACCAGTCGGGCTGGGCCCGGCGCACATCCTCCGTATGGACGTAGAACTCGACGGTGTTGGCGGCCTCGTCCACCTGTTTCAGGCCGAACGGGGACATGCGCGGCGGTCCCGTACGGATGAGCTGGATCAGCTCCTCGTACGGCTTCGAGGAGAATTCGTTCGTGATCCGCTCGCCCCGGCTCTTCAGGGGGCCGATCACCAGCCCGGCCGCCGCGTCGGGCCTGCGCTCCCGCACCACCACATGGGCCGCCAGGTCCCGGGCCGTCCAGCCTTGGCAGAGGGTCGGGGCCTCCGGGCCCGCCGCCTCCAACAGGTCGGCGAGCAGAAGTCGTTCGCGCTTCGCATGGGTCGACATGTCCGCCAGCGTACGACCGGTGTCCAGCGTCCGCCCAGTGGACGCCCGCCCGGACGGCCTCCGCGGCCACGGCACAATGGGCACATGAGCAGCACGCCCACGCCCGGCACCCCACCGCCCGCCAGCGGCCTCGACCCCGCCATCGCCGCCCGCCTCAAGCGCGGCGCCGACGGACTGGTCCCGGCCATCGCCCAGCAGTACGACACCGGCGAGGTGCTGATGCTCGGCTGGATGGACGACGAGGCCCTGCACCGCACCCTGACCACCGGCCGCTGCACCTACTGGTCGCGCAGCCGCCAGGAGTACTGGGTCAAGGGCGACACCTCCGGTCACATCCAGCAGGTCAAGTCGGTCGCCCTCGACTGTGACGCCGACACCGTCCTCGTCCGGGTCGACCAGACGGGTGCCGCCTGCCACACCGGCGACCGCACCTGTTTCGACGCCGACGTCCTCCCGCTCGGACAGTAGGGTCTGCCGCCATGGATCTCGACACCTTCCGCAAACTGGCCGTCGACCGGCGCGTCATCCCCGTCACCCGCCGGCTCCTCGCGGACGGCGACACCCCGGTCGGGCTCTACCGCAAACTCGCGGGCGAACGCACCGGCACCTTCCTCCTCGAATCCGCGGAGAACGGCCGCACCTGGTCGCGCTACTCCTTCATCGGGGTACGCAGCGCCGCCACACTCACCACCCGGGACGGCCAGGCCCACTGGGCCGGCACCCCGCCGGTCGGCGTCCCCGTCGACGGCGACCCGCTCCAGGCCCTGCGCGCCACCATCGAGACCCTGCACACCCCGCACGGCCCGGAATCCGGACTTCCGCCCTTCACCGGCGGCATGGTCGGCTACCTCGGCTACGACATCGTGCGCCGCCTGGAGAAGATCGGTGAGAGCGGCGGCGACGACCTGCAGCTCCCCGAGCTGACCATGCTGCTCACCTCCGACCTCGCCGTCCTCGACCACTGGGCCGGCAGCGTCCTGCTGATCGCCAACGCGATCAACCACAACGACCTGGCCACCGGCGTCGACGAGGCGTACGCCGACGCCGTGAACCGGCTCGACGCCATGGAGCAGGACCTGCGCCGCCCCGTCGAGAACGCCCCGGCCGTCCTGCCGCCCTCCGAGCTCCCGCCGTACACCGCGCTGTGGGGCGGCAAGGCGTACCAGGACGCCGTCGAGGACGTGAAGGAACGCATCAGGGCCGGCGAGGCCTTCCAGGTCGTCCCCTCCCAGCGCTTCGAAACCCCGTGCACGGCAAGCGCGCTGGACGTCTACCGGGTCCTGCGCGCCACCAACCCCTCGCCGTACATGTACCTCTTCCGGTTCGACGGCTTCGACGTCGCGGGCTCCAGCCCCGAGGCGCTCGTCAAGGTCGAGGACGGCCGCGCGATGGTCCACCCGATCGCCGGGACCCGGCACCGCGGCGCCACCCCGCAGGAGGACCAGGCGCTCGCCGAGGAACTCCTCGCCGACCCGAAGGAACGCGCCGAGCACCTGATGCTCGTCGACCTCGGCCGCAACGACCTGGGACGGGTCTGCGAACCCGGCAGCGTCGAGGTCGTCGACTTCATGTCGGTCGAGCGGTACTCGCACGTGATGCACATCGTGTCCACCGTCACGGGCCGCGTCGCCGAGGGCCACACCGCCTTCGACGTCCTCACCGCCTGCTTCCCGGCGGGCACCCTCTCCGGCGCCCCGAAGCCGCGCGCCATGCAGATCATCGAGGAGCTCGAACCCACCCGCCGCGGCCTGTACGGCGGCTGCGTCGGCTACCTCGACTTCGCCGGGGACTCCGACACCGCCATCGCCATCCGCACCGCCCTGCTGCGCGACGGAACGGCATACATCCAGGCCGGGGCGGGCATCGTCGCCGACTCCGACCCGGTCGCCGAGGACACCGAGTGCCGCAACAAGGCCGCGGCGGTGCTGCGCGCCGTCCATACGGCCAACCGCCTCCGCGGCGCCTGAGACGCTCCGAGGCCGGCCGGTGCGCCCGGGGGCCGCGTCGCGAGGGCTCCATCTCACACCCCCCGTGTGCCGCCCGGCCCGGGGCGGTAGGGGATAGTGGAGTCCGTGAGCGCTGTCCCCGTACCCCAGCCCCGTGCCGTAGCCGTCCTCGCGCCCGACAGTGCCGGAAGCCGCCGAAGCCTGGCCGTCGGCCTGCTCCTCGGGGCAGCCGGCGCCACCGTCGTCCTGCTCGCCTCCGGGCAGACCTGGGCCGAGGGCCGGGCCGCGGTCGGCGGCGGCACCCTGCCGCTGAACGCCGACGGACAGGACGTCACCGGTCTTCCGGCCGCCCTCGCCATCGTCGGCCTGGCCGCCCTCGTCGCCGTCTTCGCCGTCCGCAGCGGCGGCCGGATCGTCGTCGCGGGACTGCTGGCCCTCAGCGGGCTCGGCGCCGCGCTGAGCGCCTTCCTCGGCGCCTCCGACAGCGCCGCACTCGACGCGAAGGCCGCGCAGACCACCGGCGACAGCTCCGCCACCATCGGTGCCCTCAGCCACACCGCCTGGCCCTACGTGACCGCGGCCGGCGGTCTGCTGATCCTGCTCGCCGGGCTGCTCGCCCTGCGCTACGGCAGGCGCTGGCCCACGATGT
Source organism: Streptomyces brevispora (assembly GCF_007829885.1). Lineage (NCBI taxonomy): Bacteria > Bacillati > Actinomycetota > Actinomycetes > Kitasatosporales > Streptomycetaceae > Streptomyces > Streptomyces brevispora. The sequence goes on along the minus strand of NZ_VIWW01000001.1, from coordinate 938,657 downwards.
CCGGGCGGTACGAGCGCGACGGCACCCCGCGCCCCCGCAAGGCGCCCCGCAAGGCCCTCGACCCCGACCGGCCCGAGGACCTGTGGAAGGCCCTCGACCGCGGTGAGGACCCGACGCGCGAGGCATGACCCCCCAGCTCACGTCCTACCCGCACGTACGGGACAATGGAGGTGAGCTCACAGCGCAGCGGCACTCACAGCGGCACCGAGCGATACCAACAGCGCAACACCAACGAGGAGCAACTCATGGCGGGCAGCAGCCACGGACACACCCCGGCCGCCTGGACCGGTGTCATCATCTCCTTCATCGGCTTCTGCATCGCAGGCGTCTTCACGGTCGCGGCGAACCCGCTCGGCTTCTGGGCCGGTATCGCCGTCACCGTCATCGGTGGGATCGTCGGCCTCGCGATGAAGGCCGTCGGCCTCGGCATGCCGAAGGAGTCGGCGGAGCTGGCCCAGGCCAGGGCCCGCGCCGGGCAGGCGCAGACCTCCTGACCCCGTCCGCAGGACGTACACATGCGAGGCGCAGCCCGGACCGGGCTGCGCCTTTCCGCATCAGCGGGGACAATCACCGGGTGGACGCTTCGCCATCACCAGCCGCCGCCCCGCCGACGCCGGGCCCCCCGCCCGCGCCCGGCACCGCCCCGGCCCCCGGCCCCCGGCCCGCTCACGACGGCCCTCAGCCGTCCGGCCCGCAGGGCGCGCCCGGCGGGCGGCTGCCCGCACCCGGTCCGCCCGCCGGGCACCGGGGCCCGTTCCCGCCGGTCTTCCCACCGGCACCCGTCCCCGCCTCGCGGCTGCGGCGGATCGCCGCACCGGCCGGTGTCATGGCCGGCATCCTCGGCGCCTTCGCCTTCGTCGGCTCCGTCGACCCCAACGAGCCCGGCCACTACCCGGTCTGCCCGCTGCTCCGCTTCACGGGCATCTACTGCCCCGGCTGCGGGGGGCTGCGCAGCGCCCACGCCGTCGCCCACGGCGACATCGCGGCGGCGTTCGGCTCCAACGCCCTCGCCGTCATCGGCTACGGGATCTTCGCCGTGCTCTGGGTTCTCTGGATGGTCCGCGCGGCCGCCGGGAAGCCCACCCGGATCGTGCTGAAGCCCATCCACTGGTGGGGGATCGGAGCCGTCCTCATGATTTTCACCATCGTCCGGAACCTGCCGTTCGGATCGGCGCTGGCGCCGTGAATGCCCAGGTAGTGGGACATCTGTCGGCCGGATGCGAGCCCATCGGCCTCCTGCGGATACCATCGACATGGCTGATCCTGTTCCCTTGTCACCGTCCCGGAAGGGGGCCGCTCGCGTGAGTGTGCTCGACGAGATCATCAACGGCGTACGCGCCGACCTCGCAGAGCGGCAGGCGCGCGTCAGCCTCGATGAGCTGAAGGAACGCGCGGCGCGCGCCCCCCAGGCGAAGGACGGAGTCGCCGCCCTGCGCGGCGAGGGCGTCACCGTCATCTGCGAGGTAAAGCGCTCCAGCCCCTCCAAGGGGGCCCTCGCCGCCATCGCCGACCCGGCCGCACTCGCCGCGGACTACGAGGCGGGCGGCGCGTCCGTCATCTCGGTCCTCACCGAGGAGCGCCGCTTCGGCGGTTCGCTGGCCGACCTGGAGGCCGTCCGCGCCAAGGTCGACATCCCGATCCTGCGCAAGGACTTCATCGTCACCTCGTACCAGCTGTGGGAGGCACGGGCCTACGGCGCCGACCTCGCACTGCTGATCGTCGCCGCCCTCGACCAGGAGGCCCTCGTCTCCCTGATCGAGCGCGCCGAGTCCATCGGCCTGACGCCGCTGGTCGAGGCGCACGACGAGGAGGAGGCGGAGCGTGCGGTGGACGCCGGCGCGCGGATCATCGGCGTCAACGCCCGCAACCTGAAGGACCTCAAGGTCGACCGCTCCACCTTCGAGCGCGTCGCCCCCGAGATCCCCGACCACATCGTCAAGGTCGCCGAGTCCGGCGTCCGCGGCCCGCACGACCTCATCGCCTACGCCAACGCCGGCGCGGACGCCGTGCTGGTCGGCGAGTCCCTGGTCACCGGCCGCGACCCGCGGGCCGCCGTCGCCGACCTGGTCGCCGCGGGCGCCCACCCGGCGCTCCGGCACGGACGGAGCTGACCGCACCCATGTCCGCCGACCGTTCCGTGTCCCGTGTCCGGCCGGGCCCGCGCCCCGCCGGGGCCACCGGCCGGGACCCGCACGCGCCGCTGGCGCGTGGCTGCCGCCCCCGCGGCTGCCGCGCCCCCGCGCGCCGCGTGCACGGCCGGCGTGTGCGGTACGTGATCGGTGACGAGCCCGGCCAGGTCAACGGCATGCGATGGCGCACGGGGCCCGCGCAGTAAGCGAGCCCCGGCCGTCGCACCCACCGCCGCACCCGGCGGAACCGCACGACCGAACCGCCCGGCCACGGCTGCGGTGGCGCTCCGCTCACGGCGCAATACGGTGAATCCACGCATCCACCCCATGCCTGTCGAGGAGCACACGTCGGATGTCATCTGACTTCTTCATTCCGGACCCCGAGGGTCTGATCCCCAGCGCCGAGGGCTACTTCGGCGCGTACGGCGGCAAGTTCATCCCGGAGGCGCTCGTCGCCGCCGTGGACGAGGTCGCCGTCGAGTACGACAAGGCGAAGGCCGACCCGGCCTTCGCCGCCGAGCTCAACGAGCTCATGGTCAACTACACCGGCCGGCCCAGCGCCCTGACCGAGGTGCCGCGCTTCGCCGAGCACGCCGGCGGCGCCCGGGTCTTCCTCAAGCGCGAGGACCTCAACCACACCGGTTCGCACAAGATCAACAATGTGCTGGGCCAGGCGCTGCTCACCAAGCGCATGGGCAAGACCCGGGTCATCGCGGAGACCGGGGCCGGCCAGCACGGCGTCGCCACCGCGACCGCCTGCGCCCTCTTCGGCCTCGAATGCACCATCTACATGGGTGAGATCGACACCGAGCGGCAGGCGCTGAACGTGGCGCGGATGCGCATGCTCGGCGCCGAGGTCATCTCCGTGAAGTCCGGCTCCCGCACGCTCAAGGACGCCATCAACGAGGCGTTCCGCGACTGGGTCGCCAACGTGGACCGCACGCACTACCTCTTCGGCACGGTCGCGGGCCCGCACCCCTTCCCCGCCATGGTCCGCGACTTCCACCGCGTCATCGGCGTGGAGGCACGGCGGCAGATCCTGGAGCGGACCGGCCGGCTGCCGGACGCCGCGGTCGCCTGCGTCGGCGGCGGCTCCAACGCCATCGGCCTCTTCCACGCCTTCATCCCGGATGCGGGCGTCCGCCTCATCGGCTGCGAGCCCGCCGGACACGGTGTGGAGACCGGGGAGCACGCGGCGACCCTGACCGCGGGCGAGCCCGGCATCCTGCACGGCTCGCGCAGCTACGTCCTCCAGGACGAGGAGGGCCAGATCACCGAGCCGTACTCGATCTCGGCCGGTCTGGACTACCCGGGCATCGGCCCGGAGCACGCGTACCTGAAGGACATCGGCCGCGGCGAGTACCGCGCGGTCACCGACGACGCGGCCATGCAGTCGCTGCTGCTGCTCTCCCGCACCGAGGGGATCATCCCGGCCATCGAGAGCGCACACGCGCTGGCCGGCGCCCTGGAGGTCGGCAAGGAACTCGGCAAGGACGGCCTGATCCTGGTCAACCTGTCCGGCCGCGGGGACAAGGACATGGACACGGCGGCGCGTTACTTCGGGCTGTACGACGCGGAGGAGGCCAAGTGAGCGGGCAGACCGGGCACGCCGGGAACACGGCACTGCTGAGTGCGACGCTGGCCAAGGCGAAGTCGGAGGACCGGGCGGCGCTGATCGCCTACCTGCCCGCCGGCTTCCCGACGGTCGACGGCGGCATCGCGGCCATCAAGGCGGTGGCCGCCGGAGGCGCCGACGTCGTCGAGGTGGGTCTGCCGCACAGCGACCCGGTGCTCGACGGCCCGGTCATCCAGACCGCCGACGACATCGCCCTGCGCGGCGGCGTGAAGATCGCCGACGTGATGCGCACGGTCCGTGAGGCGTACGAGGCGACCGGCATCCCGATCCTGGTCATGACGTACTGGAACCCGATCGACCGGTACGGCGTCGAGCGCTTCACCGCCGAACTCGCCGAGGCGGGCGGCGCCGGGTGCATCCTGCCCGACCTGCCGGTCCAGGAGTCCGCGCTGTGGCGCGAGCACGCCGGCAAGCACGGTCTCGCGACCGTCTTCGTCGTCGCGCCCAGCAGCAAGGACGAGCGCCTCGCCACCATCACGGCGGCCGGTTCCGGCTTCGTCTACGCCGCTTCGCTGATGGGAGTCACCGGCACCCGTGTCTCGGTCGGCGAACAGGCCCAGGAACTGGTGAGGCGCACCCGCGCCACCACCGGGCTCCCGGTCTGCGTCGGCCTCGGCGTGTCCAACGCGGAGCAGGCCACCGAGGTGGCCGGTTTCGCCGACGGGGTCATCGTCGGCTCCGCCTTCGTCAAGCGGATGCTGGACGCTCCCGACGAGGCGGCCGGCCTGGCGGCCGTCCGCTCACTGGCGGCCGATCTGGCCGAAGGTGTTCGAAAGCGCTGACACCGGGCGTAACCCGAACGGGTGGACCTGGGGCCGGGGAGGCACGAGAGTGCCTCCCCGGTTCGTTGCTGCGGTGTGAGCGAGAAGAACCAAGAGGGAAAAAGGGCCGCGCGAGACCGGCTGATCCAGCAGCGTGAGCAGACGAAGGCGCGAGAGCGCCGCCGCCGCACGCTGATCGTCTCCACCGCCGTGGTGGGTGTCCTGGCGCTGGCCGCCGTCGTCGGCGTGATCGCCGCGAACAGCGGCGGCAAGAGCAGCAAGGACAAGGCATCGGGTCCCGTCGTCGCGCCGTCGGGCGCGACCGGCAAGGACAGCCTGGCCATCCAGGTGGGACCGGCCGACGCCCCGTCCACGCTCACGATCTGGGAGGACTTCCGCTGCCCGGTCTGCGCCCAGTTCGAGAACGCGTTCCGGGACACGATCCATGGGTTGGAGCAGAGCGGGCAGCTCAAGGTCGAATACCACCTGGCCACGCTGATCGACGGCAACCTCGGCGGCAGCGGCTCCCGCAAGGCCGCCAACGCGGCGGCCTGCGCCCAGGACGCGGGCAAGTTCCCCGCGTACCACGACGTCCTGTACCGCAACCAGCCGCAGGAGTCCGATGACGCCTTCGGCGACAACAGCAAGCTGATCGACCTGTCCAAGAAGGTCGACGGGCTCGACACACCCACCTTCCGCAGCTGTGTCGACGACGGCACGCACGACAGCTGGGTCCAGAAGTCGAACACCGCGTTTCAGAACGGCGGCTTCCAGGGCACGCCGACGGCGCTGCTCAACGGTGAGTCGATCTTCCCCAAGAAGGGGAACGAACCCATCACCGTGGCCAACCTGAAGAAGTGGGTCACCGAGGCCAACAAGGGCAAGCATCCGGGCACGGCCACCCCCGCACCGACGGGGTCCTGAACGGCGCAATCCTGGGGAATCGATGACCGGCTCGTTACCCAGACGTTGTCGGGCGGGTTGCCGTACCTCCCGCCCGGCAAGGTAGCGTCGACCCTGTCATGGACCTTGCCTACATTCCCAGCCCGTCGACCGGTGTGATCGATCTCGGACCGATCCCGCTTCGCGGCTACGCGTTCTGCATCATCATCGGTGTCTTCGTCGCCGTCTGGTTCGGCAACAAGCGCTGGGTCGCCCGAGGGGGCAGAGCCGGCACTGTTGCCGACATCGCCGTCTGGGCCGTGCCCTTCGGCCTTGTCGGCGGCAGGCTCTACCACGTCATCACCGACTACCAGCTGTACTTCAGCGACGGTGAGAACTGGGTCGACGCCTTCAAGATCTGGCAGGGCGGCCTCGGCATCTGGGGTGCGATCGCGCTCGGCGCGGTCGGTGCCTGGATCGGCTGCCGCCGCCGCGGTATCCCGCTGCCCGCCTGGGCCGACGCGCTCGCCCCCGGCATCGCCGTGGCCCAGGCCTGCGGCCGCTGGGGCAACTGGTTCAACCAGGAGCTGTACGGCCGGGCGACCGACGTCCCGTGGGCGCTGAAGATCAGCGAGGGCCCCAACCGGGTGGCGGGCACCTACCATCCGACGTTCCTGTACGAGTCGCTGTGGTGCATCGGCGTGGCGGTCCTCGTGGTCTGGGCGGACCGCCGGTTCAAGCTCGGGCACGGGCGGGCGTTCGCGCTGTACGTCGCGTCCTACTGCGCCGGTCGGGCGTGGATCGAGTACATGCGCGTCGACGAGGCCCACCACATCCTGGGCCTGCGCCTGAACGTGTGGACCGCGCTGATCGTGTTCGTGCTGGCGGTGGTCTACATCGTGATCTCGGCGAGGGTACGGCCGGGGCGCGAGGAGATCGTCGAGCCGGACGCGGTGGACGCGGCGGACGCGGCGGACGCCGGAGGCGTCGAGGACGCGGAGTCCGGCGAGGCGGAGTCCGGCGAGACGAAGCCAGGCGAGGCGGATACCGGTGACGCGGATACCGGTGACGCGAAGCCCGGTGATGCGAAGGCCAATGACGCGGTGGCCAGTGACGATTCCGGTGACGCCGGGGTCGAGTCCGATGCGCAGGGGTCGAAGACGAGCGGCGCGGCGGAGACGGCCAAGGGCTGACACCGGCACACACAACGATGAGCGAGGGGCCGCCGAACCATTCGGCGGCCCCTCGCTCATCGATGCGCACCGCGACCACCGTCGCCGGGGCGTCCGCGATCGCCGGACGGCTCGATTCGGCCGGCGATCGAGGACAAAGCCGCCGCCCGCGAGCGCGGCCCCGTCAGCGCCGGCCGGCCACCACCGTCCGCCCGGCCAGCGCGAGCGTGCGGCGGGCCGAGGCCACCACCGCCGCGTCCACGAAGCGGCCGTCCGGCAGGGCCAGCGCACCCGCCTCCTTCCGGGCCGCCTCGACGATCTCCTGCGCCGCCTCGATCTCCTGCGGCGTCGGCCGGAACGCCCGCTCGATCACCGGAAGCTGCCGGGGGTGGATCGCCGCCCGGCCGAGAAACCCCAGCCCCCGCCCATGGACGCAGGACGCCCACAGGCCGCCCAGGTCCCGGACGTCCGGGAACACCGACTGGGCGGGCGGGGCCAGCCCGGCCGCCCGGGCCGCGACCACCGTCCGGCTGCGTGACCAGTCGAGCCCCGTGTCGTCCCGCACTCCCAGATCGGCCCGGAGATCCGCCTCACCCAGGGCGATGGAGCGAACCTGTGGGTGGGCGGCGGCCACCGAGTACGCGTGCTCGATGCCGAGCGCCGACTCCAGCAGCGGACAGAGCGCGACCCCGGGGGCCAGCGCCGCGATGTGATGGACGGAGGCCGCATGCGTGATCTTCGGCAGCCGTAGCTCGGCGAGGCCCGGCAGCCCGGCCAGGGCCAGGACATCGGCCTCGGCGTGGACCCGGACATGGACCGGCACCGCGCCGGCGTCCGCGGGCCCGGAGAGGAGCTCCGCGGTGGCCGCCCGCGCGTACTCCTTGCGGTCCGGGGCCACCGCGTCCTCCAGATCCACGATCACCACGTCCGCCCCCGACTCGCACGCCTTGCGCACCACGTCCGGCCGGTCCCCGGGGGCGTACAGCCAGGTGAGGGGGGTCAGCGCGGTCACAGGACCCGCTCCGCCCGCAGCGCCGAGATCTCCGGGCCGCTCAGGCCGAGCCCGGTGAGGATCTCCTCGGTGTCCGCCCCGTGCGGCCGGCCCGCCCAGCGGATCGCCCCCGGGGTCCCGGAGAGCCGGAACAGGACGTTCTGCATCCGCAGCGAGCCCAGCTCGGGGTCGTCGACCTCGGTGATGGAGCCCAGCGCCCGGTATTGCGGGTCGTCCATCACGTCGCGGATGTCATGGATGGGTGCGATGGCCGCCTCCGCCTTCTCGAACGCGGAGATCGCGTCGTCCCGGGTGTGCCGGGCGATCCAGTTGCCGACCGCCTCGTCGAGTACCTCGCAGTGGTCGGCGCGGGTGGTGCCGGAGCCGAACCACGGCTCGTCGATCAGCTCCGCCCGCCCCACCAGGCGCATCACACGCTCGGCGACGGACTGCGCGGAGGTGGAGACGGCCACCCACTGCCCGTCCGAGGTGCGGTAGGTGTTGCGCGGGGCGTTGTTGCGGGAACGGTTGCCGGTGCGCGGCTGGACGTAACCGAGCTGGTCGTACCAGAGCGGCTGCGGGCCGAGCACCGTCAGGATCGGTTCGATGATCGCCAGGTCGACGACCTGCCCCTCACCGGTGCGCTCCCGCCCGGCCAGTGCGGTCATCACCGCGAACGCCGTGGCGATCGCCGCGATCGAGTCGGCGAGCCCGAACGGGGGCAGCGTCGGCGGTCCGTCCGGCTCCCCGGTGATCGCGGCGAATCCGCTCATCGCCTCCGCGAGCGTGCCGAAGCCGGGCCGGTGCGCGTACGGGCCGAACTGGCCGAAGCCCGTGACCCGGGCCAGTACCAGCCGCGGGTTGACGGCGCGCAGCTCCTCCCAGCCCAGCCCCCACCGCTCCAGCGTGCCCGGCCGGAAGTTCTCGATGATCACATCGGTGTCGGCGGCGAGCCGCAGCAGGATGTCGCGGCCGCCGGGCCCGGACAGGTCGAGGGTCATGGTGCGCTTGTTGCGGCCGAGCAGTTTCCACCACAGGCCGATGCCGTCCTTGGTGGGACCGTGCCCCCGGGACGGATCGGGCTTCTGCGGATGCTCGACCTTGATCACCTCGGCGCCGTAGTCGCCGAGCATGGTGGCGCACAGGGGGCCCGCGAAGAGCGTGGCGAGATCGATGACCCGGAGCCCGGTCAGGGGCGCGGCCGCCGGCCCGGTCACGCGGCGTCGATTTCGCTGCGGTACGGCATGGAGGTCGAGGCGCCGGGCTTCTGAACGCAGAGCGCGGCGGCCGCCGACGCCCAGGCGACGGCCTGCGGTACCGGCCGGCCCTCGCCGATCGCCACCGCGAGCGCCCCGACGAAGGTGTCCCCGGCGCCGGTGGTGTCGACGGCGGTGACGGCGGGGGCGGGGAAGTGGACGGCCGTGCTGCCCCGGGCCGCGTACAGGCACCCCTTCGAGCCGAGGGTGATGACGACCGCGGGCACATGGCTGAGCAGGACCTCCGCCGCCGCATGCGGTTCGGTGTGCCCGGACAGCTCGGCCGCCTCGTGCTCATTGGGGATCAGCAGGTCGACGCAGTCGAGAAGCTCGTCGGACAGCTGCTGCACGGGCGACGGGGTGAGCAGCACCCGTACGCCCTGGGCATGACCGGCCCGCGCCGCCTCGATCACGGCGGACAGCGGCAGCTCCAGCTGGAGCAGCAGCAGATCGGCGGCGGCGATGGCGGCGATCTCGCCCGGACCGAGCGCGGTGACGACGCCGTTCGCGCCGGGGATGACCACGATCGCGTTGGAGCCCTTGGCGTCGACCACGATGTGCGCGGTACCGCTGGGCCCCTCGGCGGTGTGCAGCAGGTCCGTGTCGACGCCCGAGTGCTCCAGGTTCTCCCGCAGCCGGTGGCCGTACTCGTCGTTGCCGACCGCGCCGATCATCACGACGTCGCCCCCGGCGCGGGCGGCGGCGACGGCCTGGTTGGCCCCCTTGCCGCCGGGGACGGTGCGGAACTCGCGTCCGGTGACGGTCTGTCCGCGCTCCGGGGCCCGGTCGACGTAGGCCACAAGATCCATATTGGTGCTGCCGAGCACCGCGATACCGGTCATGGGCGGAGTGCCTCCTGATGGGTGAGCCGGTGGGTCAGGTCGGCGAGGGTGTCGAAGCCGACCGAGTCGAAACCGGGGACGGACGTGGCGAGACGGTTCTTCAGCGGGGTGGTCCAACGGTCGGGCAGCGCCTCGGGCCGCCCGGCCAGCAGACCGGCGAGCGAACCGGCGGTCGCCCCGTTCGAGTCGGTGTCCCAGCCGCCGGACACCGCACGGCAGACGGAGCCGGTGAAGTCTCCGTCGGCGTGGGTGAGAGCGGCGGCGAGCAGAGCCGCGTTGGGCAGCACATGCACCCAGTGATACCCGCCGTACCCGTCGTGGAGCCGGTCGACGACCGTATCGAAGCAGGACTCGTCGCGGGCCGCCGCGACACCGTCCCGTACGGCCTGCGCGAACCGTGAGCGCGGAGGTACGACCCTGAGCCCGGTGGCCAGACAGCCGTGGACGTCGGCCTCGCCGCCGGCCGCCTCGGCGAGCGCCGCCGCGGTGAACATCGCGCCGTACACCCCGTTCCCGCTGTGCGTGAGGACCGCGTCCCGGTGGGCCTGTTCCGCCGCAGCGGCCGGGTCGCCGGGGTGTGTCCAGCCGTGCACATCGGCCCGGATCAGGGCCCCGATCCACTCCCGGAACGGGTTGCGGTACAGGGCGGTGTCCGGCGGCTCGAATCCGTCGAGCAGATTGCGGTACGCGACCCGTTCGGCGGTGAACGTCCGGCCCGCCGGAAGCTCCTCCAGCCAGAGCCTGCCGACATCGGCGGTGCTGAAGGACCGGCCGTAGCGCTGGAGCAGCACCACCGTCAACAGCGGATAGTTGAGATCATCGTCCTCCGGCATCCCGTCGATGTTCTCGGCGAGCGAGGTGGCCGCGGAGCGCCGGTTCCAGGGGTAGGTGGCCGACAGGCCCGGGGGCAGCCCCTTGGCGGTGAACCAGGTGGAGAGCGGCCAGTTCCCGGTGGCGCGGGCCAGGGCCCGGATGCCCTCCAGCGGCAGCTTCTCGACCGGCTTGCCGAGCAGACAGCCGACGGCGCGCCCCAGCCAGGCCGCGTGCAGCCGGTCGTGGCCCACGGCGGTCAGGTCCGCGCGGGGGCCCGGCCACTGCGGACAGGCGGCCCGGATCGCATCGAGGCCGGTCGGCTCGTCTTCGGCCAACGGCGATTCCAGCAGGGCGAGTTCGTCCAGCAGATGCTCGGCGACCGCGCGCAGCCCGGGCGATGCGGGGTGCTCGGAGGCGCCCGCGCGGTCCGGGGCGGGCGATCCGCCGGCCTCGTACCACCGGCGCTCGATGTCCCGGGCGTCCCTCCCGTCCTCGGCGGCCTGCCGCAGCTCGTGCCCGACCAGGTCCTCCGGCTGTACCCAGGTGGCCCGCACCGTCGTGTTCACGGCGTGCCCGTCAGCGCGGCGAAGGCGGCCTCGTGGGCGCGGCGGCGGGCCGTGTCGTGTGCGAACACCTCGCGCGCCACCTCCGTCAGGGCCCGTGCCGGGGCGTGCAGATCGAGGCGGCTGGCCGCGGCGACCGTGCTCACCCAGTCGGCGGGGATCGCCCGTTCGCCGTGGAGCGCGCCCGCGACGGCGCCGCTCATGGTGGCGATCGAGTCGCAGTCCCGCCCGTAGTTGACCGAGCCGAGGACCGTGCGCCGGTAGTCCCCGTCGGCGACGAGCAGCATGCCGAGCGCGATAGGGAGTTCCTCGATGGCATGCAGCCGGGAGGGGCGGCGGGCGCCGAGCGAGGGGGCGCGGTAGTCGGGGCCGACGGTGTCGAAGGGGGCGACGGCCTCGCGCAGCGGGGCCAGGGCGGACTCGAAGTCCCGGTACCGCGCGGCCGTTTCGCACACCGCCTCGATGGCGGCCCGGGTGCCGTCCTTGGCGAGCGACAGGCAGGTCGCGACGACCGATGCGGGCGTCGCCCCCGGCGCGCAGGCCGCGGCGACGGCGGCCGCGAAGACTCCGGCCGCCTCCCTTCCGTACGACGACTGGTGGGCGCCCGCGATGTCCAGCGCCTCGGCGTAAGCGGCCCGCGGATGGGCCGCGTTCACCAGGCCGACCGGCGCCATGTACATCGCCGCCCCGCAGTTGACGATGTTCCCCGAGCCCGCCTCGCGCGGGTCGACATGGCCGTAGTGCAGCCGGGCGACGATCCACTTCTCGGCCAGGAAGATCCGTTGGAGCGGCAGTGCCTCGGCCTCCAGCTCCGGAATCCAGCGGGGGTTCGAGATCAGCTCCGGTACGAGGTGGTCGGCGACGGAGTACGCGTCGAGATGACCGCGTACCTTCCCGTACACCCGGACCAGCGCATGGGTCATCAAGGTGTCGTCGGTGACGTGCCCGTCGCCCTTGTGGTACGGGGCGATGGGGCGGGCGGTACGCCAGTCGTCGCCGTCCCAGGGGCCGACGACACCGGTGATCCGCCCGCCGTGGCGTGCCACGATCTGCTCGGGGGGCCGGCCCTCGACCGGACCGCCGAGCGCGTCGCCGACGGCGGCGCCGACGAGCGCGCCCGTGATCCGTTCATCGAGCGTGAGCGCCGTCGGTGTCATGGGCGGTGCGGATCTCGTGGGCGCTGTGGGCGCGGTGGATGTCATGTCCGAATTGTCCACCCGGGGGTGCTGGTTCCGTGTCTGCCAGCAGCCCGGCGAGTTCCATCAGATCCGTGCCCGCGAAACGGGGCAGCGCGCACCCCGCCAGGGTCCGGCAGGCCTCGCGCCAGCCGTCGGGCACGGTGGCGATGCCACCGAGCGCACCCGTCAGCGCACCGGCCAGGGCGGGCGCCGAATCGGCGACCCGGGACAGGCAGGCCGCGGACGGTACGGCCTGCGCGATCTGGCCGCGGGCCGCGGTGGCCAGGGCGAGGGCGACCGGGACGGTCTCGGCCGCGGCGATCCCGTAGCTGTAGACGTGGTCGACGATCTGATGCTCCAGCACCGGTACGAGGGCGAAGGCACCGGCCGTCTCGCCGGCGAAGTCGCGGGCGATCCTGACCGCGTGGGCGGCGTTGCGGGCGATCTCGGTGCCTTCGGGGAGCTGCGCCAGAGCGGCGTTCACCGCCGTGTCCACGTCCGCCCCGCCGAGCGCCTCGGCGATCGCGGCGGCCATCGCCCGCGCACCGTGCACCCCGTCGCCGTCCTGGGTGTAGCGCGCGTCGAACTCGGCGAGGTCGGCCGCCGCGGCGGGGTCCCCGGGGTGGACGACGGCGAGCACGGCGGCCCGTACGCACGCGGCGTCGTCGAAGTAGTGCGGGTTGTCGTGCCCGGTGGCGGGCGGGCGCAGCCCGGCGGCCAGATTGCCGAGCCCTGCCCGGACCGAGATCCGGGCCCGCAGCGGCAGGACCGCCGACTCGACCTCGGGTGCCCGCGCGGCGGCCGCGGCGACCTCGGCGGCCAGCGCGTTCCATGCGACGTCCACCGCGGCCCGCATCCGGCGGCCGGGGGAGAGGCCGTGCAGCGGACCCGACGCGGAGGTGAGCACCGTCCCGGCGGCGAACGCCGCCCATTCGGCGTCGTCGGACGGGCCGAGCCGCAGGGGTTCGGGCGGCTGGTTGAGGGCGATGGGGACGGGCAGTGTGGTGGTCGCGTTCTGCTCGGCGAAGGTGTCGAGCTCGCGGGTGAGGCGCCGGGTCCACTCCGGCATCCGGGCCGCCCGGTGCCGCGCGGCCGGCCACCCCGCGGCGTCCCCGGCGGCCAGCCCGAGCAGCAGCCCCTCGATCCGGGCCCGCCGCCCGGTGTCCGGCGGGCCGGGGGGCGGTGCGGCCGGGGTGCTGCCGTCGCGCCCGCGCGTCGCGTCGGGGTGCCCGGCGGATGAGGTGTCCCTCGCCGTGGTCATCACCCCACCGCCGTTCGGCCCGCGACGGGGACCGATGCGAGGTCCTCGGGGGCGCCGGAAACCGGGCCAAGCGGGTCGCACGGGTCGCACGGGCCGCACGGGCCGCATGGGTCACACGGGGCGCATGGGTCACACGGGCCGTCCGGGTCGAGCGGGTCGCCAGGGCCGCATGGGTCACACAGGCCGTCTGGGCCGTTCGGGGCGCATGGGTCACACGGGCCGCATGGGTCACACGGGTCACACGGGGCGCATGGGTCACACGGGCCGTCCGGGTCGCCCGCGAGCCCCGGTTTCCCGCTTCCGGGACGCGCGCCGGGCGGTTCGCTGCCGTGCTCCGGCTTCCCGTCTCCGGGCCAGGCCGGGCCGGGCGGCTCGCCTCCGTACCCCTCCCCGCCCCGTTCGTCCGCCTCCGCCGGGGTGAGCAGCTCCGCGATGTCCAGGACGTGGTAGCCGCGCATCGACGGGAGACAGCTGCCCCGGACCGGGCCGATCGCCTGCGCCCAGGGGAGCGGGATGGCCGAGGCCCCGTGCAGCGCCCCGGCCAGGGCGCCCGCCACCGCGGCCGTGGTGTCGGCGTCGCGGCCCATGTTGACCGCGGTCAGCACCGCCGTACGGAAGTCGCCGCGCGCCGCGGCGAACGCCCCGAAGGCCAGGCCCACCGCCTCGGGAGCCAGGTCCGTCCACGGGTAGCCGCCGACGACCACGGCCGAGCGCACCGCGCGTTCCATCGTGAGCCGGTCGGGGTACGTGCGCTGGGCGGCCGTCACCGCGCGGCGCAGCGAACGCGCCGTCCAGGAGTCCATCGGTACGACGGAGAGCGCGGCGGCGATCACGGAGGTGACCCCGGCCCCCGTCATCGCGGCCGCCACCCCGGCCGCCACCGCCTGGCCGCCGTAGATGCCCTCGCCCTCATGGCTGACCCGGCCGTCCACCGCGACCAGCCGGGCCGCCTCGGCGGGCCGGCCCGCCGCGAAGACGCCGAACGGCGCCGCCCGCATCGCCAGACCGTCGCTCCAGGCATGCCGGTGCTGGGCGGAGATCGGGGCGGCCAGACCGCGGCGCAGGTTCTCCAGCGTGCCGCGCTCGCTGAAACCGGCACCGCGGAACGGGCCCTCGTCCAGGTCGGCGATCCACAGCCGCCAGGCCCGTTCGACATGGGTGACGGTCAGCGCCGAACCGTGCCGGGCCAGCAGCAGCCCGGAGAAGATCGCGTACTCCGTGTCGTCGGTGCCCGCCGGGTCGTCGCTCACGAAGCCCTCGATCCGCCCCCACCGGCGGCGGATCTCGGAGGGCCGCATGTTCTCCGCTGGGGCGCCCAGCGCGTCGCCCACCGCGAGGCCGAGCAACGAACCCCTGGCCCGGTCACCCGGACCGCCCCGGGCCGTTTCGCCCGGGGACGGCGCCGAGGGGCGCCGTCCCCGGGCCGTTTCGCCCGGGGACGGCGCCCCTCGGACCGCCGCCCGCGTGCCGTTCGTTCGCGGCGCTGCCGGATTTCCTGCGATCAGCTCCATCGCGTCGACCCTTCGCTCGTACCGAGCCAGTTCTCGTACCTGTGGGATCTGTGCCACGCGGAGCCAGGACAGAGGCCGACAATCACAACAAAAGGGCCACTCGGATGACGGTCTTCGGACAGCAAGGCAAGCCGTACCTACCTGGTCACGGACAGTGGTAAGTACGGCCTGCCTTGCTGGCGGGGGCCATTTTTCGTGCGTATTTTCGATGGTGTCGAGCGGGGGCGGAGCGGGTTGGACCCGCTGCTGGAGAAGAGGAGAGCTGTGTCCATCATCGAGACCGACGCCGTACTGCACGAGGCGCACCGGGACAACCACACCCACCGTGATGTGAACGGTGGCTGGCTGCGGCCCGCGGTGTTCGGTGCCATGGACGGTCTCGTCTCGAACCTCGCCCTGATGACCGGTGTCGCGGGCGGTGCGGTCTCGCACCGGACGATGGTGATCACCGGACTGGCCGGTCTGGCCGCGGGCGCCTTCTCCATGGCGGCCGGCGAATACACCTCCGTCGCCTCGCAGCGTGAGCTGGTGGAAGCCGAACTCGACGTCGAGCGGCGGGAGTTGCGCAAGCACCCGCTGGACGAGGAGCGGGAGCTCGCCGAACTCTACGAGTCCCGCGGTGTCGAGCCCGGCCTCGCCCGCGAGGTCGCCCGGCAGCTGTCGCGCGACCCGGAGCAGGCCCTGGAGATCCACGCCCGCGAGGAGCTCGGCATCGACCCGGGTGATCTGCCCTCGCCGCTTGTCGCGGCCGTGTCCTCGTTCGGCGCCTTCGCGCTGGGCGCCCTGCTGCCCCTGCTGCCGTATCTGCTCGGCGCGAGCGCGATGTGGCCGGCCGTGGTGCTCGCCCTGATCGGCCTCTTCGGCTGCGGTGCGGTGGTGGCCCGGGTGACGGCCCGCAGCTGGTGGTTCAGCGGACTGCGCCAGCTGCTGCTCGGCGGCGCGGCCGCCGCGATCACCTACGGCCTGGGCATGCTGTTCGGCGTCGCCGTCGGAGGCTGACACACCCCGGGACCCCACCTCCCGTTACGGGCCTGATTCCGGACCGCGGTCCCCGGTCCGGAATCAGGCCCGTGACGTGTGCGCCATCGGTGTGACGTACGTCCTGGCACCCGCCACTGGGCGGGACGGGCTCACGCGACGTAAAATGAGACTCTATGCAGGGCTGCACATAAGTAGTCGTTACCCGGCGGTTTCATTTCCTCTCCCGCCGGGCATGAGGCGTAGACACCGCAGGCAACGACGCCTGCTCTCTGCGGTCTCCCGGGCGCCGATCCTCCGACTGCGACCCCCTCCACCGCCCTCGCGGTGTCCGTATGTTGGAACGAGCTTTCCGCTTCTTGAGAAGCGTCCCATCATGGAATCTGCACCAAATTTCGCAGAGGGCCAGAGTCGTCCCTCGGCTGTTCATATGCCACGACGACGACGGGAGAGCCGATGCGCACCGACGCCTGGTCGCCCATGGACGGTCGCCCCGCCCAGCAGGGGATGTACGACCCCCGCAACGAGCACGACGCCTGCGGCGTCGGGTTCGTGGCCACTCTGACCGGTGTGGCCGGTCACGAGCTGGTAGAGCAGGCGCTGACCGTACTGCGCAACCTCGAACACCGCGGCGCCACCGGATCCGAGCCCGACTCCGGTGACGGCGCCGGAATCCTGCTCCAGGTACCCGACACCTTCCTCCGCGCAGAGGTCCCCTTCGACCTCCCCGAGGCCGGTGCCTACGCCGTCGGCATCGCGTTCCTGCCCGCGGACGACTCCACAGCAGCCGTCCGCGGCCTCGAGAAGATCGCCGCCGAAGAGGGCCTGAAGGTCCTCGGCTGGCGCGACGTCCCGGTCACCCCCGACATCCTCGGCAAGGGCGCCCGCGCCACCATGCCCGAGTTCCGTCAGCTCTTCGTCGCGGACGGCGAGAGCACCGGGATCGTCCTGGACCGCAAGGCCTTCGTACTGCGCAAGCGCGCCGAGCGTGAGACCGGGGTCTACTTCCCGTCGCTCTCCGCCCGCACGGTCGTCTACAAGGGGATGCTCACCACCGGGCAGCTGGAGCCGTTCTTCCCGGACCTCTCCGACAGCCGGTTCGCCACCACGGTCGCGCTGGTCCACTCCCGCTTCTCCACCAACACCTTCCCGAGCTGGCCGCTCGCCCACCCGTACCGCTTCGTCGCGCACAACGGCGAGATCAACACGGTCAAGGGCAACCGCAACTGGATGAAGGCCCGCGAGTCCCAGCTGGCCTCCAGCCTCTTCGGCACGGAGCAGCTGGACCGGATCTTCCCCGTCTGCACCCCGGACGCCTCCGACTCGGCCTCCTTCGACGAGGTCCTGGAGCTGCTCCACCTCGGCGGCCGCTCGCTGCCCCACTCGGTGCTGATGATGGTCCCGGAGGCGTGGGAGAACCACGACTCCATGGACCCGGCCCGGCGCGCGTTCTACCAGTACCACGCCACGCTGATGGAGCCCTGGGACGGCCCGGCCTGCGTCACCTTCACCGACGGCGTCCAGGTCGGCGCGGTCCTCGACCGCAACGGTCTGCGCCCCGGCCGCTACTGGGTCACCGACGACGGACTCGTCGTCCTCTCCTCCGAGGTCGGCGTCCTGGACATCGACCCCGCCAAGGTCGTCCGCAAGGGCCGCCTGCAGCCCGGCAAGATGTTCCTCGTCGACACCGCCGAGCACCGCATCATCGAGGACGACGAGATCAAGGCGTCCCTCGCCGCCGAGCAGCCCTACCAGGAGTGGCTGGAGACCGGCGAGATCGAGCTGGAGGACCTCCCCGACCGGGAGCACATCGTGCACACGCACGCCTCCGTCACCCGCCGCCAGCAGACCTTCGGCTACACCGAGGAAGAGCTCCGCGTCATCCTCGCCCCGATGGCCCGCACCGCCGGCGAACCGCTCGGCTCCATGGGCACGGACTCGCCGATCGCCGCACTGTCCGCCCGCCCCCGGCTCCTCTTCGACTACTTCACCCAGCTGTTCGCACAGGTCACCAACCCGCCACTGGACGCCATCCGCGAGGAGCTCGTCACCTCGCTGCGCTCCACGCTCGGCCCGGCGGGCAACCTGCTGGAGCCCACCGCCGCCGCGTGCCGCAGCGTCACACTGCCGTTCCCGGTGATCGACAACGACGAGCTGGCCAAGCTCATACACATCAACGCCGACGGCGACATGCCGGGCATGAAGGCCGCCACGCTCTCCGGTCTCTACCGGGTCGGCGGCGGGGCCGACGCACTGGCCGCGCGGATCGAGGAGATCTGCACCGAGGTCGACGCCGCCATCGAGGACGGTGCCCGACTGGTCGTCCTGTCCGACCGGCACTCCGACGCCGAGCACGCGCCGATCCCGTCGCTGCTGCTCACCTCGGCCGTCCACCACCACCTCATCCGCACCAAGCAGCGCACCCAGGTGGGCCTGCTGGTCGAGGCCGGTGACGTCCGCGAGGTCCACCACGTCGCGCTGCTGATCGGCTTCGGCGCCGCCGCGGTCAACCCGTACCTGGCCATGGAGTCCGTCGAGGACCTGGTCCGGGCCGGCACGTTCATCGAGGGCATCGACGCCGAACAGGCCATCCGCAACCTCATCCACGCGCTGGGCAAGGGCGTCCTGAAGGTCATGTCCAAGATGGGCATCTCCACCGTCGCCTCCTACCGCGGCGCCCAGGTCTTCGAGGCCGTCGGCCTCGACCAGGACTTCGTCGCCCAGTACTTCCACGGCACCGCCACCAAGATCGGCGGCGCCGGACTCGACGTCGTCGCCAAGGAGGTCGCCGCCCGGCACGCCAAGGGCTACCCCGCCTCCGGCATCTCCGCCTCGCACCGCGCGCTGGAGATCGGCGGCGAGTACCAGTGGCGCCGCGAGGGCGAACCGCACCTCTTCGACCCGGAGACGGTCTTCCGCCTCCAGCACGCCACCCGCAACCGCCGGTACGACATCTTCAAGAAGTACACCGACCGGGTGAACGAGCAGTCCGAGCGGCTGATGACGCTCCGCGGCCTGTTCGGCTTCAAGTCGGACCGCGAGGCGATCGACATCGACGAGGTCGAGTCCGTCGCCGACCTCGTCAAGCGCTTCTCCACCGGCGCCATGTCGTACGGCTCGATCTCCCGCGAGGCGCACGAGACCCTCGCCATCGCCATGAACCAGCTGGGCGGCAAGTCCAACACCGGCGAGGGCGGCGAGGACGCCGACCGGCTGTACGACCCGGCGCGCCGCTCCTCCATCAAGCAGGTCGCCTCCGGCCGCTTCGGTGTGACCAGCGAGTACCTGGTCAACGCGGACGACATCCAGATCAAGATGGCGCAGGGCGCCAAGCCCGGCGAGGGCGGCCAGCTGCCCGGCCACAAGGTCTACCCCTGGGTGGCCAAGACCCGGCACTCCACCCCGGGTGTCGGCCTGATCTCCCCGCCGCCGCACCACGACATCTACTCCATCGAGGACCTGGCTCAGCTGATCCACGACCTCAAGAACGCCAACCCGGCGGCCCGCATCCACGTGAAGCTGGTGTCCGAGGTCGGCGTCGGCACGGTCGCCGCCGGTGTCTCCAAGGCACACGCGGACGTCGTCCTCATCTCCGGCCACGACGGCGGAACGGGCGCCTCCCCGCTCACCTCGCTGAAGCACGCGGGCGGCCCCTGGGAGCTCGGACTCGCCGAGACCCAGCAGACGCTGCTGCTCAACGGCCTGCGCGACCGCATCGTCGTGCAGACCGACGGCCAGCTCAAGACCGGCCGCGACGTCGTCATCGCCGCACTGCTGGGCGCCGAGGAGTTCGGTTTCGCGACCGCGCCGCTCGTCGTCTCCGGATGCGTCATGATGCGCGTCTGCCACCTCGACACCTGCCCGGTCGGCATCGCCACCCAGAACCCGGTCCTGCGCGACCGCTTCTCCGGCAAGGCCGAGTACGTAGTCAACTTCTTCGAGTTCATCGCCCAGGAAGTCCGCGAGATCCTCGCCGAGCTCGGCTTCCGCACGATCGAAGAGGCCGTCGGCCACGCCGAGCTCCTGGACACCGACCGTGCGATCACGCACTGGAAGGCCCAGGGCCTCGACCTGAAGCCCCTGTTCCACGTCCCCGAGCTGGCCGACGGCGCCGTCCGTCACCAGATCGCCGAGCAGGACCACGGCCTGGCCAAGGCCCTCGACAACGAGCTGATCAAGCTCGCCGGCGATGCCCTGAAGGCCGACAGCGCCGAAGCCGCCCAGCCGGTCCGCGCACAGATCGCGATCCGCAACATCAACCGGACCGTCGGCACCATGCTCGGCCACGAGGTCACGAAGAAGTTCGGCGGTGCGGGCCTGCCCGAGGACACCATCGACATCACCTTCACCGGCTCCGCCGGCCAGTCCTTCGGCGCCTTCCTGCCCAGCGGTGTGACGCTGCGCCTGGAGGGCGACGCCAACGACTACGTCGGCAAGGGCCTCTCCGGCGGCCGCGTCATCGTCCGCCCGGACCGCGGCGCCGACCACCTCGCCGAGTACTCCACCATCGCGGGCAACACCATCGCCTACGGCGCCACCGGCGGCGAACTGTTCCTGCGCGGCCGCACCGGTGAGCGGTTCTGCGTCCGCAACTCCGGCGCCACCGTCGTCTCGGAAGGCGTGGGCGACCACGGCTGCGAGTACATGACCGGCGGACACGCCGTCGTCCTCGGCGAGACCGGACGCAACTTCGCGGCCGGTATGTCGGGCGGCGTCGCCTACGTCATCGACCTCGACCGCGACCACGTCAACGTCGGGAACCTCGGCGCGGTCGAGGAACTCTCCGAGACCGACAGGCAGTGGCTGCACGACGTCGTGCGCCGCCACCAGGAGGAGACCGGATCCACGGTCGCCGAGAAGCTGCTGGCCGAGTGGGACAGCGCCGACGGCGGTGTCTCCCGCTTCAGCAAGATCATCCCGTCCACCTACAAGGCAGTGCTCGCCGCCAAGGACGCCGCTGAGCTCGCCGGTCTCTCCGAGCAGGAGACCACCGAGAAGATGATGGAGGCGGCGACCAATGGCTGACCCCAAGGGCTTCCTGACCACCGGCCGCGAGGTCGCCCAGACCCGCCCCGTGGACGAGCGCGTCAAGGACTGGAACGAGGTCTACGTTCCCGGCTCGCTGCTCCCGATCATCAGCAAGCAGGCCGGCCGCTGCATGGACTGCGGCATCCCGTTCTGCCACCAGGGCTGCCCGCTCGGAAACCTCATCCCCGAGTGGAACGACTACGCCTACCGCGAGGACTGGACGGCCGCGTCCGAGCGCCTGCACGCCACGAACAACTTCCCGGAGTTCACCGGGCGGCTCTGCCCGGCCCCGTGCGAGTCGGCGTGTGTACTCGGCATCAACCAGCCCGCCGTCACCATCAAGAACGTCGAAGTCTCCATCATCGACCAGGCGTGGGACCGCGGCGACGTCACCCCGCAGCCGCCCGAGCGCCTCTCCGGCAAGACCGTGGCCGTCATCGGCTCCGGCCCGGCCGGACTCGCCGCCGCCCAGCAGCTGACCCGGGCCGGCCACACCGTCGCCGTCTACGAGCGCGCGGACCGCATCGGGGGCCTCCTCCGCTACGGCATCCCCGAGTTCAAGATGGAGAAGTCGCACATCAACCGCCGCATCGAGCAGATGCGCGCGGAGGGCACCAAGTTCCGCACCGAGGTGGAGGTCGGCAAGGACGTCGACGCCGCCAAGCTGCGCCGCCGCTACGACGCCGTCGTCATCGCCGCCGGTGCCACCGTCTCCCGCGATCTGCCCGTCCCGGGCCGCGAGCTGAACGGCGTGCACTTCGCGATGGAGTACCTGCCGCTCGCCAACAAGGTGCAGGAGGGCGACCTGACGGTCTCCCCGATCACCGCCGAGGGCAAGCACGTCGTCGTCATCGGCGGCGGCGACACCGGCGCGGACTGCGTCGGCACCGCCCACCGGCAGGGCGCGCTCTCCGTCACCCAGCTGGAGATCATGCCCAGGCCCGGCGAGGACCGGAACGCCAACCAGCCCTGGCCGACCTTCCCGATGCTCTACAAGGTCACCTCCGCGCACGAGGAGGGCGGCGATCGGATCTACTCCGTCTCCACCACCCACTTCGAGGGCGACGAGGAGGGCAACGTCCAGTCGCTCCACCTCATCGAGGTAGAGTTCACGGACGGCAAGCTGGAACAGAAGCCCGGCACCGAGCGGACGATCCCGGCACAGCTGGTCACCCTCGCCATGGGCTTCACCGGCACGGACCAGGCCAACGGTCTGGTCCAGCAGTTCGGCCTGGACCTCGACGCGCGCGGCAACATCGCTCGTGACGACGACTACGCTACCAACGTCGGCGGTGTCTTCGTCGCCGGTGACGCGGGTCGCGGCCAGTCCCTCATCGTGTGGGCCATCGCCGAGGGCCGCTCCGCGGCACGCGGCGTGGACCGCTTCCTGACCGGGGCCAGCGCACTGCCGTCCCCGATCCGCCCGACGGACCGTTCCATGATGGTCTGATCACGGCACACCAGACGTCCCGTACAACGGCGTACGGAACTGAACGCGGCGCCTGCCCGTCCCCGACCGGACGATTCGGCAGGCGCCGTGGCGCGTCCCGGGGCAGGTCCCCGGCCGGCTCAGCCCAGCAGCGCCGACGTCTTGAGGGCCACCAGCAGCATCAGCACGGCGAACACCACCACGCACACCGAGGCCTGGACCGTCGTACGGCGCTCCGCCGGGGCGTACGCGTACACCACCGTCACGATGGCACCGGTCAGCAGCCCGCCCAGATGCCCCTGCCACGAGGTGAATCCCGCCGAGATCACCATCCAGAGCAGGAACCCGGCCAGGAACCTGTTCACCGCCTGCATGTCCCGGCCCAGCCGCCGGCTGATGACGTAGAACGCGGCCGCGAGCCCGAAGATCGCCCCCGAGGCGCCCACCGTGTTGTCCAGCGGCGCGATCAGGTACACCAGCACCGAACCGCCCAGCGCGGACAGCAGGTAGAGCGCGAGGTAGCGGGCCCGTCCCAGCTGTTCCTCGACGACCCGGCCGAGGTTCCACAGTGCGTACATGTTGAAGGCGATGTGCAGCACCCCGAACGGCACCGAGCCGAACGAGGACCCGCTGGGCGGCAGGTGCAGGAACGCACCGGTCAGCAGCCGGTACCACTCACCGTCCACCACCCCGATCACGTCGAGGCCGGGGAAGCCGCCGTGAACGTAGACGTACTGGCTGCCGTCCGGACCGGTCAGTCCCGCACCCGTCATCCCGAACCGGTCGACGATCCCCGGGCGCACCAACTCGGCCAGGTACACCAGGATGTTCAGGCCCATCAGCACATAGGTGACGAGCGGCACCGCACTCCTGGCCACCGTCCCGCCGAAGACCGTCCGCGCCTGCCGGACCGACCGTTGCCCCTCCTTCACGCACTCCACACAGTGGTGGCCGACCGCGGCCTCGCGCATGCAGTCGGGACAGATGAAGCGTTCGCAGCGGGTGCAGCTCACATACGTCTCGTACGAGGGATGGCGGTAGCACGTGGTGACGGCGGCCTCCATGGCCGGCTCCTTCATCGGTGGACGGGCAAGAGCGGCCGGTGGGGGGCGGCGGCGATCAAGATAGCGAACCTCCCGGAGCAGGGAACATCCGGGCTTACGCTCGGGTCCCCAACCCGTCGAGACTGGAGAATCCGCATGACCTCCGAGGCGTTCCGGATCCTGCGCGCGGCCGGCCGTGTACCGGCGCACTGGAAGAACGGCGGGGGAGTGACCCGCGAGATCGTCGCTTCCCCCGGCACGGCGACGGGGGAAGCGACCGGCGGTGCGGCCGATGCCTTCGACTGGCGGGTCAGCCTGGCGGACGTGACCGAGGACGGGCCGTTCTCCGTGTTCCCCGGCGTCGACCGCACCCTGACCGTGGTGGAGGGCGCCGGGATGGACCTCATGGTGAGCGGCGAGCACCACATCGTCGACGAGCCGTACTGGCCCCACGACTTCCTGGGCGACCTGGAGACGGACGGCCGGCTGCTGGCGGGCCCGGTCGTCAACCTCAACGTGATGTACCGCAGGGACCGCACGCGGGCCGAGGTGGCGGTCGTACGCGGCACCCTGAGGCTGATGGCGCCCGAACGCGGGGCGGTGCTGGCCGTGGCGCTGGAGGACGGCGCCGTCATCGACGGAACGGACACCGAACTCGGCCGCTACGACGCGGTGTTGCTGCACAGCCGCCGGACGCCGTGCGTCCTGCGGACACAGGGATACGCGGCACTGATCACGTTCACGGGCCACGGACCCGGCGGCCGGTAGCGGCGTCCCCGGGCAGCACCGGGCAGCAGCGGACGGCGCCGGACAGCACCGGCAGCGCCGGACGGCATCCGAACGGGTGGTCCGCGTCATCCGCAGAGGAAACCGGACAGGAGATGTCGGGATTACGGAGTTCGATGAACCCATGACATCGAACTCCTGGGCAGACTTCCGAACCGCGGAGCCGGACTTCGCCGACACCGTGCGCCACCGCTTCCAGCAGTACAAGCACCACGTCCTGGCGACCCTCCGCAAGGACGGGTCGCCCCGGGTGACCGGCCTCGAAGTGGAGTTCCGGCTGGGCGAGCCCTTCCTCGGCATGATGCCGAACTCCCGCAAGGCACTGGACCTGCGCCGCGACCCCCGATTCGCCGTGCAGGCCAACCCCGGCCCCGACGCCGAGATGGCCGACGGGGACGTCCGGATCTCCGGACGGGCGGTCGAGGTGACCGACCCGGCGGTGCTGGCCCACTTCATCGACGAGGTGAAGCCGCCGGAACCCTTCCACCTCTTCCGGTTGGAGCTGACCGAGGTGGTGCACACCGGCATCGAGGGCGGCGACACCCTGGTCATCCGCGTCTGGCGCCCCGGCCGGCCGCTGCGCTCCTTCCGCAGGGGCAACGACGACGGCTCCCTGACCGAGACCTCCTGACGGCCCCGGCAGGGCGTCCCGGTGGCCCGCAGGCGGGCGGGTGAGGCGGCCGGGCGGAGAATGGCCGGGTGCCTACCAAGAAGAAGCCACAGGCGTCACCCTCCCCCGAGCGGCGCGGCGAGCTGCTCGCCACCGCCGCCGAGGTGTTCGCCGCGCAGGGATACAACGCCACGACCGTCCGCGGGATCGCGGACGCGGCCGGAATGCTCGCGGGCAGCCTCTACTACCACTTCGATTCCAAGGAATCGATGGTCGACGAGATCCTCTCCACCTTCCTGAACGAGCTCTGGGAGGGGTACGACACCGTGCTCGGCGCCGGGCTCGGCCCCAAGGAGACCATCGAGGCCCTCGTCACCGAGTCCTTCCGGGAGATCGACCGGCACCGTGCCGCCGTCGCCATCTACCAGAAGGAGTCCCAGCACCTGGCGGGCCGGCCGAGGTTCCAGTACCTCGTCGACTCCCAGCAGAAGTTCGAGAAGGTCTGGCTCGGCACCCTGGAGCGCGGCGTCGCCGACCGGGTCTTCCGCGCCGACCTCGACATCCGCCTCACCTACCGGTACGTCCGCGACACCGTCTGGGTCGCCGCCTCCTGGTACCGGCCGGGCGGCCGGTACAGCCCCGAGGAGATCGCCCGCCAGTACCTCTCGATGGTCCTGGACGGGATCGCCCTTCGCGGCTGACGCGACCCGGGGTCCGACCCGGCGATCTTTGAACGGCTCCGACCCTTGTGCCCCAAGGGCTCACTCGGGCAACAGCCGGCCGGCGGCGTGGCGCGCCCCACCGCTGGTCGGCAGATCGTGCTACGGTAGTCCGGTTGCAGTTTTGGTACCCATGAACTTTATGTGCGCCTGACGGGAATGCTTCCTCAGGCGCTTTATTGTTTTCCGGCTTTCTCCGGGTGGGGCTCAATGCGGCGACTTGGAATTCGTAAAGTGCGGATTTCCGGCACTGCACCTGTTTTAGGAGAATGACATGGCTACTGGAACCGTGAAGTGGTTCAACTCGGAAAAGGGCTTCGGCTTCATCGAGCAGGACGGCGGCGGCGCTGACGTCTTCGCCCACTACTCCAACATCGCCACCCAGGGCTTCCGTGAGCTCCAGGAGGGCCAGAAGGTCTCCTTCGACGTCACGCAGGGCCAGAAGGGCCCGCAGGCGGAGAACATCGTCCCGGCCTAATTGCCGGACGCGTACCTCGCAGCCGGGGCCCGCACCGTGAAGGTGCGGGTCCCGGCTTGTGCTGTCCCTGGGAAGTACGAAAGTTCCGGGCGCGTTCGAGCGCCCCGCACCGGGTGCGACGAAGCACCCCGGGTGCCCCGGGCCCCGCGCATCGCGTGCGGCAGTCCGCATTCTGCGCAGGCCCCGGAAGTCCCCAGCAGTCCCACGTAGTTCCCAGGAATCCCCAGGAGGGCAATTCCGTATGACCCGCTCCGAACGTCAGGACCGTCCCGCCCACAACCGCCCGTCGAGGGGGCGTGGTACGGCCCAGGCAAAGGCAACCGCACAGGGTTCCGGCAAGGGATCCGGCAAGGCGTCGCCCCGTCGCAGGGCCACGCCGCCGCAGGGTGAGTTCGCCCTGCCCGAAACCATGACCCCCGCACTGCCCGCCGTCGAGGCGTTCGCCGAGCTGGACATGCCCGCCGCCCTGCTGAAAACCCTTGCCGCGCAGGGCGTCACCGACCCGTTCCCGATCCAGGGCGCCACCCTGCCGAACTCGCTCGCCGGCCGGGACATCCTCGGCCGCGGCCGCACCGGCTCCGGCAAGACCCTCGCCTTCGGCCTCGCGCTGCTGGCACGCACCGCCGGACGCCGGTCCGAGCCGAAGGCGCCGCTCGTCCTCGTCCTCGTCCCCACCCGTGAGCTCGCCCAGCAGGTCACCGACGCACTGACGCCGTACGCGACGTCCGTCAACCTGCGGATGGCCACGGTCGTCGGCGGGATGTCGATCAGCAAGCAGTCCGGCACCCTGCGCCGCGGCGCCGAGGTGCTCGTCGCCACGCCGGGCCGGCTCAAGGACCTCATCGAGCGCGGCGACTGCCGCCTCGACCAGGTCGCCATCACCGTCCTCGACGAGGCCGACCAGATGGCCGACATGGGCTTCATGCCGCAGGTCGTCGCCCTGCTCAAGCAGGTCGAGCCGGACGGACAGCGGATGCTCTTCTCCGCGACCCTGGACAAGAACATCGACCGCCTGGTCAAGATGTTCCTGACCGACCCCGTCGTGCACTCGGTCGACCCGTCCGCCGGTGCGGTCACCACCATGGAGCACCACGTGCTCCACGTGCTCGACGAGACCGACAAGAAGGCCGTCGCCACGAAGATCGCCGCCCGTGACGGCCGGGTGATCATGTTCGTCGACACCAAGCGTGCCGCCGACCGCTTCGCCAAGCGGCTGCTCGCCAGCGGTGTACGGGCTGCCGCCCTGCACGGCGGACGCTCGCAGCCGCAGCGCAACCGGACCCTGGACCAGTTCAAGAACGGCGAGGTCACCGCGCTCGTCGCGACGAACGTCGCGGCGCGCGGCATCCACGTCGACGACCTCGACCTGGTCGTCAACGTCGACCCGCCCACCGACCACAAGGACTACCTCCACCGCGGCGGGCGCACGGCGCGCGCCGGGGAGTCCGGCAGCGTCGTCACACTGGTGCTGCCCGAGGAGAAGCGGGAGATGACCCGGCTGATGCAGGACGCGGGCATCGCGCCGCGCACCACCCGGATCAAGTCCAGCGACGAGGAGCTCACCCGGATCACCGGGGCGCGCGAGCCGTCCGGTGTCGCCATCGTGATCGAGGTCCCGCAGCCGACCCAGCCGAAGCCGCGTACGCGGTCCGGCGGCGGCACCGGGTCCGGCGCGGGCGCCGGTGGCGGCTTCCGCTCGGGCACGCGTGGGCGCGGCCGACGCGGCGCCGGTGCGGGTGGCGCCGGAGGCACCGGTGCGCAGGGCGCGGGCGGCTCCGGCCGGGGTGCCGGCGCGGGTCGCTCCGGCGGCTCGGGCGGTTCAGGCCGCGGCGGCGCGCCCGCGCGTGGTCGTCGCGCGGCGTAGCAGGTCGTTCTCGGCCCGTCCGGTGTTCGAGGACGGAGCGTCAGCCGGGTGCGCCCGGGTGACACTCCCGTTCCCGAACGCCGGACGGGCCTGTCCGTGCGCCGGACGGGCCCGATACCGCAGACCGGGGCCGGTCAAAGGCGCGGCACGGGTGCCCCCAGCCTCGCCAGTACGTCCGCGCCGAACGCCCGCCGCGACGGGTCACCGCTCACACACCACGCGGCCGCCGCCTGCCGCGTCTCCTCGTCGCCGCGCTCGCGCAGCGCCTCCGCCGACGCGTGCCAGTTGTCCAGCTCCGGGCTCCCGGACCGCAACGCACGCCGCGCCAACTCCTCGAACGGGGCCAGGAGCCCCAGCTCGGTCTCCAGGAGCGTGGCGATCGCGCCGTGCCCCGTCTGCCGGTCCTGTCCCGCGAAGGGCTCCCCGTCCCGCACCAGTTCGACCGTCAGCGTCTCCCCGCCGTCGGCCACGTCACGCCGCACCGAGACCTGGTGCGCGTCCGTGTCCCCGTAGGCATCCCGCAGACCGCCGCGCATCTCCTGCTCCAGGTCCACGTCCAGCACGCGCAGCGCCTCGGCGAGCGCCTCCTCCAGCGCCCCCCGCGGCGCTCCCGCACCGTGCCGCAGCAGCGCCCGTACCGTCTCCAGCGAACCCCGCCGGGTGGCCAGGACCAGTGGCGACTCGCCCTCGGGGCCCGGCAGACAGGGGTCCGCGCCATGGGCGAGCAGCGTCCGCGCGGTTTGCGCATGGCCCAGCCCCACCGCCCAGCGCAGCGCCGTGAACCCGAACTGCTCGGGCAGGTCCGGCCGGGCCCCGGCAGCCAGCAGCGCCTCGACCACCTCGGTGTGACCGCCGCACGCCGCCCCGCAGATCGGCAGATCGCCCGACTCGGGCCCGCAGGCCCGGTCGGGATCCGCGCCCGCCGCGAGCAGCACCCGCACCACACCCGGCCGGTCCGAGACCGCCGCCAGGTAGAGCGCGCTCGCACCGTTCTCGTCGGACGACTCGGCGGGCACACCGGCCCGGAGCAGCCGTACGACGGCATCATCGCCCTCGTACAACGCATCGAACAGGCTCAGCCCGCCCGCCGCCTCCGACATCGGATCTTCCGTCACATTTCGACTGTAATACGTTTCGCACCACAGCCCGTTGCGGGCGGCGCC
This sequence comes from Streptomyces brevispora, assembly GCF_007829885.1. Classification (NCBI taxonomy): domain Bacteria; kingdom Bacillati; phylum Actinomycetota; class Actinomycetes; order Kitasatosporales; family Streptomycetaceae; genus Streptomyces; species Streptomyces brevispora. The sequence continues at coordinate 909,564 of NZ_VIWW01000001.1, read as the reverse complement.
ACCTCAAGTCGTGCAGTCCAGCACCGTACGGCACAGCGCGCACCGGGCCCGAACCCGGCCCCGCACCGGAACCCCGTTGCGCTGAAGGCAGGTTGGGCACGAGAACGCGACCCGGAGCCCGTCCCCGGTGCTCTCGAACGTGTACGAGGCCTCGGGACCCGGCGCCGCGCCCGCACCGGGATGGTCCTGCGCGTACCGCCGGTCCTTGGCGTACCGGCGACGGCCCGCCCAGCCGGCGGCCGTCAACGGCGGCTGCACGTTGTCGCGCAGGGCCTGCGCCCGGCCCTTCGTGTACGCCGTGCACGCCTGCGGACTGGTGAACCACGGCGAGGGGTCCTCATCGAACGCGAGCGCCCGCTTGGCCAGCACGTACCCGAACTCCTCAGGCGTGAGGTAGCCGAGCTTCTGACTGGACGTCGCGTCCTCCCGGAACGCGTCCAGCAGCAGCCAGCCCGCCCCCAGATACGCCGCCGCGGTGTCGGTCAGGATCTCGTTGTCGCGGGTCCCCGGGAACTCGAGACCCAGCCGGTGCAGCAGCACATGCATGACCTCGTGCGACAGCGCGGCACCGATATCCCTGCGATGGGTGCGGAAACGGTCGTTGAGCTCGATGAAGTACTCCGGACCGGCCGCGAGTTCGACACTTCCCGCATGCTCCATCGCACGGAACGCCACGATCATCCGGGCGTCCGGCAGACGCAGATGCTGCACCATCGCCCGCGCCACGCGCTGCGCACCGAGATGCAGATCGTCCGAATCGGCGAACGCGGCATCGGCGGGGAGAAGACTCGGCGCGAAACGGTGGACACCGTCGTACGACAGCCGCCGGTACAGCGCCGTGATCGCCGACCGGACGGTGGCCAGGTGCGGGAAGCCGTGCACCACCGGACTGCCATGGGGGCCGTCACTCACACCCTCACTCCCGTCCCTACCACTTGGCTCCGCCCACTGTAGCGGGGGCGGCACCGAGCGGCCCGGCGTCAGGCGCCCGCCACCTCCGGGACACCGGCAGCGGCCCGCGACGCCGGCCCCGGCCCCAGCCCCACGTACGGCGCACCCGCGCCCTCCACCTCCAGCACCCACACCTCGTTCACACCGTCCCGCAACACCGGACCCGGCACATACAGGGTCCGCTGCGGCCCCGCCGACCAGTACCGCCCCAGGCAGAACCCGTTCACCCAGACGAAACCACGCGTCCAGCCCGGCAGTTCAAGACCCGCGTGCCCGGTACCGCCCGCATCCGCGACCTCGAAGAACCCCCGGTACAAGCCGCCGCGCCCGGACCCGTCGACCGGCACGAACGGGACACCGGCCACCCCCGCCGGACCCTCGAACGCGTCGAGCCGCAGCGCCCGCGCCCGTACACCGTGCAGATACTGGCGCTCGTGCAGCACCCCCCCGGTGATCCCCTTCGCCTCACCCAGCCGCGGCCCGTAGTTGACCCGCCCCAGCGACTCCACCCACAACTCGACCTCGGCGGGCCCGGACACCGGCTCCTCGAGAGCACCGTCCTCCTCGCACAGAACACCCCTGCGGCCCCCGTCCACGTACACCACCGCCCGGTCCCTCAGACCCGACACCCCCAACGTGTACGGCCGACGGGGACCCGGGACATCGACCCGGTAGCGCACCAGACCCCGGTCCACGCCCAGCTCCTCGAACGTGGGCGGCATGCCCGACTCCGGCTGCTCCTCCTCGCCGAGCACCTCCATGACGTCCGGGAGCGGTGCCCATTCGCTCAGCGCGGCCCGCAGCGGAGCCGCGAGTCCGGCGGGCTCGGCCGGCAACTCCGGCAGCGGCCCGTCCGCGTACTCGGCGAGAACCTCCCGGAACAACCAGAACTTCTCCGTGGGCCGCCCGTACTCGTCGATCGGCGCGTCGTAGTCGTACGACGTCACCGTCGGCTGAAGACCCTGGTCATGAAGCGGACCCGCACGGTTGGCACCCGCCCAGCCACCGAAGTTCGTCCCACCGTGCGCCATATAGATGTTGACCGACGCGCCGCACTCCAGGATCTCCCGCAAAGCCCTGGCGGCCCGCACCGGATCACTCACGACCGGCGGCGTGCCCCAGTGCTCGAACCAACCGCACCAGAACTCCATGCACATCAGCGGACCCGCGCCCTGATGACGCCGGAGCACCCGGAACGCCTCGCGCGCCCCCGACCCGAAGTTCGCCGTGGCGAGCAGACCGGGCACCGAACCACCCGTGAGCATGTGATCCTCCGGCCCGTCGGAAGTGAACAGCGGAACACTCACACCGCACTCACCGAGCATCGCGGCCACCCGGCCCAGGTACACCTGATCGGTGCCGTAACTCCCGTACTCGTTCTCCGCCTGCACCATGATCACCGGGCCACCGCGGTCGGCCTGCCGCTCCACGACCTGAGGCAGCAACTCGGCGAACCACCCCCGCACCGCGTCCAGATAACCCGCATCACGCGTCCGCACCCGCCGGCCGAACCGCCCGGTCACCCAGACCGGCAGACCACCGTTCTCCCACTCCGCGCAGATGTACGGTCCCGGACGGACGATCGCCCACAGACCGGCCCGCTGCGCCGCGTCCAGGAAACGGCCGAGCGCCGCCACGTCCCGGAACCGGCCCGGCTGCGGCTCATGAAGATTCCACGGCACATACGTCTCGACACAGTTCAGGCCCATCGCCCTCAGCATCGACAACCGGTGATCCCACTGCGCCTCGTGCACCCGGAAGTAGTGCAGGGCGCCCGACAGCAGCCGTACGGGCCGCCCGTCGAGCCGGAAGTGGTCGTCATCGCCCACCGTGAAGTCAGCCATCGTGCTCGTTCTCTCCTGTGCGGGCGGTCCGGGCAGCACGCACCGCGAACCGGTACCGGCCGAAAGCGGCACCGGTGACGGAGCGGGCGAACCCGGGAGGAATGTCGCGACCCAGCCTCACCCCCTGGCGTGCGGCCGGTCCATGGACAAAGATCATTGCTGTTTGGACGCAACACACCGCTGTCGGAGCAACGACACGGGGACCGGGGGAGCGAAGACCGATGTACCACACCTGGATGCGCTTCTTCACCCCGAGTCCGCTCCACCACCGCCTCGGCCTCGTCTGCCTCGGCGTGGGCCTCCAGCACGGCGCACTGCCCACCGTCGGCCCCCGCACCCTGGACCACCACGTCGCCGTGGTCATCAACTCGGGCAGCGGATGGTTCGCCGGACCCGACGGGCGACGGATACCGGTCACCGGGCCCAGCCTGATCTGGCTGACCCCCGGCACCCCCCACCACTACGGCGCCGACCCGGCCACCGGCTGGGACGAGAGCTTCGTCGACTTCGCCGGCCCCGCCACCACCACCTACACCGAACTCGGCTACATCGAGCCGGACCGCCCCCTCGTCCCGCTCTCCGACACGGCGGCACCCCGGGCCGCCATCGGCCGCATCGTACGAGCGGCGCGGCGCGGAAACCCCCTGCTGGAGGTCGAGACCGGCGCGGCCGTCCACGAACTGCTAGTCGCACTGCGCCGGGCCCGCGCCGACGTCAGCCCCGACGGCGACCCGGTACTCCAGGCTCTGACCCGGGACGCGTTCCAGCCACTCTCCGTCGCCGAACACGCCGCCCGGCACGGCATGACACCCGCCGAACTGCGCACGGCCGTCCGCCGCGGCGCGGGCTGCAGCCCCAAGGACTACCTCCTCGGCATCAGACTCGGCCGCGCCAAGGAACTCCTCGCCACCAGCGATCTGCCGGTCGCGGCCGTCGCCCGCCGCGTCGGGTACGACGATCCGGCGTACTTCTCCCGACTGTTCGCCCGCCGCGTCGGCACGGCCCCGGTCCGCTTCCGCGAACAGCAGGGACGCAGCGTGCCCGGCGGCTGGAGCGACCGCGTGCCCGACCAGGACCACCCGCCGACCATCATTCCGTAGCCCGCTCGGTCTAAGCTCGCTGACCATGACCACGAGCGACATCGACGAGTCCGTACGCGCCGAACTGAACCAGCTGCGCCAGAGCATCGACAACATCGACGCGGCTGTTGTCCACATGCTCGCCGAGCGCTTCAAGTGCACCCAGCAGGTGGGCCACCTCAAGGCCGCCCACCACCTCCCCCCGGCCGACCCGGACCGCGAGAGCCGCCAGATCGCCCGGCTGCGCCAACTTGCGGAGAGCGCCCACCTGGACCCGGCGTTCGCCGAGAAGCTGCTGAACTTCATCGTGGCCGAGGTCATCCGCCACCACGAACGCATCGCTGACGAATCGGCGAACGGGACGGGCGTCGCGGGGGCGTGAGCGCTGTTCCCGCGACTGGTACGGGGGCGTGAGCGCTGCCCCTGCGACCGGTACGGGGCATGATCCCTGCCCCCGCACCGGTACGGGGCATGAGCGCTGCCCCACCGCTCAAGCGGCGGTGAGAGCGGTGGCGAGAGCTGCGGCGTGAGCGGCGGCGTGAGCGGCACCGGCCTCCGCCGCCAACCCGGACCGCGCAGGTGAGCGCACCATCCCACGCTCCTCGCCGAACCACTCAGCCCAGCGCGAAACCCGACTGCACCCCGCACACCGCATACGGCAGCATGGGCGCATGTCCGTACTGATGCGCGACGAAGCGCAGACCCGAGCCCAGTTCCTCGACGTACAGCGGTACACGGTCGATCTCGATCTGACCGCGGGGGAGGAGACCTTCGACTCCCACACCCTCATCCGGTTCACCGCTCTCACGGACGGTGACACCTTCGTCGAGATCAAGCCCGCCACCCTGCGCTCGATCAGCCTCGACGGGCACCCTCTCGACCCCGCGGACCTCGACGGCAACCGGTTCCCACTCACCGCCCTGACCAGCGGTGAACACGAACTCCGCGTCGACGCCGCCATGCACTACTCCCGCACCGGCGAAGGCATGCACCGCTTCACCGACCCCACGGACAACGAGACCTACGTCTACACCCAGCTCTTCATGGAAGACGTCCAGCGCGTCTTCGCCGCATTCGACCAGCCCGACCTCAAATCCGTCTTCGCCCTCACCGTCACCGCCCCCGAAGGCTGGACCGTCCTCGGCAACGGCACCGCCCAGCACACCGGGAACGGCCGCTGGACCATCGCTCCCACACCACCGATCTCCACCTACCTCGTCGCCGTCGCCGCCGGCCCCTGGCACTCCGTGACCACCGAACACGCCGGACTGCCCTTCGGCATCCACTGCCGCCGATCCCTCGCCGCCCACCTCGACACCGACGCCGACGAGATCTTCGACATCACCCGCGCCTGCTTCGACCGGTTCCAGGAAAAATTCGACGAGCCCTACCCCTTCGACTCCTACGACCAGGCCTTCGTCCCCGAATTCAACGCGGGCGCCATGGAGAACCCCGGCCTCGTCACCTTCCGCGACGAATTCGTCTACCGCTCCGCCGTCACCGACACCGAGCGCCAGGTCCGCGGCATGGTCATCGCCCACGAAATGGCCCACATGTGGTTCGGCGACCTCGTCACCCTCGCCTGGTGGGACGACATCTGGCTCAACGAGTCCTTCGCCGAGTACATGGGCTACCAGACCCTCGCCGAAGCCACCCGATTCACCGACACCTGGGTCGACTTCGGCCTCGCCCGCAAGGGCTGGGGCTACGACGCCGACCAACGCCCCTCCACCCACCCCGTCGCACCCGACCCGGCCGCCGTCCCCGACACCGCCTCCGCGATGCTCAACTTCGACGGCATCTCCTACGCCAAGGGCGCATCCGCCCTCCGCCAACTCGTCACCTGGCTCGGCGAAAAGGACTTCCTGGCCGGCATCAACACCCACTTCGCCCGCCACAAATTCGGCAACGCCACCCTCGCCGACTTCATCGACAACCTCGCATCCGCCACCGACCGCGACGTCCACGCCTGGGCCGACCAGTGGCTGCGCACCACCGGAGTCGACACCCTCACCTCACACATCACCGAAACAGACACCACCTGGTCCCTCACCGTCGACCACCAGGGCAGCCGCCCCCACCGCATCGCCGTCGGCACCTACGACCACGCACCCGACACCCAGTCCGGCCCCGACCGGCTCGTCCTGCGCGACCGCTTCGAAATCGGCATCCCCCAGGACGACACCCCCACCACTCACCCCGGCCGCCGCCCCGCCCTCGTCGTCCTCAACGACAACGACCTCACCTACGCCAAGGTCCGCCTCGACCCGGACTCCTTGAACACCGCCCTGCGCAACCTCTCCGGCATCCCCGACGCACTCACCCGAGCCGTCATCTGGAACACCGCCCGCGACATGGTCCGCGACGGCGAACTCGCCCCCACCACCTACATCGACACCGCCCGCACCCACCTCCCGCACGAAACCGACCTCGCAGTCCACCACAGCATCCTCACCTTCGCCGACACCCAGGCCGCCGGACGCTACCTCCGCCCCGAAGACCGCCCGGCCGCCCTCGGCACCCTCACCGCCCTGTGCCGCGACCTCATCCGCCGCACCGAGGACGGCAGCAACCCCGGCCTCCGCCTCGTCGCCGTCCGCCACCTCATCCACGCCGCCACCCAGCCCGACACCATCCACGGCTGGCTCACCGAGGGCACCGTCCCCGGCGGACCCGAACTCGACCCCGAACTGCGCTGGCGCATCCTCACCCGCCTCGCCGCCCTCGGCGCCGTCGACGAATCCACCATTGCCGCCGAACTCGACCAGGACCCCAGCGCCACCGGCCAGGAAGGCGCCGCCCGCTGCCGCGCCGCCCTGCCCACCCCCGAGGCCAAGGCCGCGGCCTGGCAGGCCATGTTCACCGACGACAGCCTCTCCAACTACCTCTTCATCGCCACCGCACAGGGCTTCTGGCAACCCGAACAGACCGACCTCGTCAGCGACTACGTCCCCCGCTTCTACCCGGAAGCAACCGCACTCGCCGTCCGCCGCGGCCCCGCCATCGCCGAAGCCACCGGACGCTGCGCCTTCCCCACGTACGCCATCGACGCCAACAGCCTCCACCTCGGCGAACAAGCACTCACCGACCAGGCACTCATCCCTGCCCTGCGCCGCAAACTCGCCGACCAGATCGACGACCTGCGCCGCGCCCTCGCCGTCCGCAACGCCCACTGACCCACACCCGAAACACCCGCACCACCCGTGCCTGGCCCGCCCTCACCACCGAGGGCAGGCCGGGCACACCCGTGCGCGGGGACGGGGCACCGAGGAGCGGCGCCGAGGGGGAGTGCCGGCAGTCGGCCGGTCGCCGGTACTGCCGGGCCGGTCGGCATGATCCGGACGAGGGACCCTAGCCCGAGTGGACCGCGGCCTCGACGTGGGCGAGCTGGGCGGCGAGGAGCTCCACGAATGCTTCGCGGCGGTCCACCCCGAGGGGGCGGATGTCGCGGGCGAAGTGGGACAGGGCGGGGAAGCGTTCGGGGTCGGCGCCGAGGACCGCGACGCGGAACAGCTCCATGCCCTGTTCGTACTCCTGGGGGGTGATGGTGCTGACCCCGGCCTCGGAGGCGATCAACGCGGAGAGGAGAACCGCGATCCGGTGATAGTGCGCCGGGATCTTCTCGTCGGGCAGCCCTGACGCCCGCAGTGCCTGCAGCACCTCTTCCATGACCAGCCGGGAACCGGTGCCGCTCGACGCATGGCGCCCCCAGACCGCGGCGAGCTGGGGCTGCTGACCGAAGGCCTCCCTCACCCGCAGGCCCAGGGCGGTGATGCGCTGCTTCCAGTCGCCCTCGGGGCGGTAGCCGTCCATGGCGGCCAGAAGAATCCGGTCGGCGACCGCGCGCAGCAGTTCGGTCTTGCTGCGGAAGTGCCGGTAGAGGCTGGAGGAATCGGTCCCGAGGGCCGCGGCGAGCTTGCGCACGCTGAACGACTCGGCGTCGCCCGTGCGCAGCAGATCCGCCGCCGAATCCAGGATCTCCTCGGTCGACCAGCGCCTTCGCCCAGTCATCCCGCTCCTCTCGTCGGGTCCCATTCTAACTGATGCACTTGGTGTTGCACGCACCGCGTGCATAATGAGGACAAGGGTGTGCCGAGCAGCCGGCAGCAGGGCTTGCCGGCATGCCACCCGTGCCCCGTCACCCGGGTCGGGCGACCTGTGCGGAGCCCATCCCGGGAACCACGAAAGGACGCATGCCATGAGGAACCCACTGGATCCCGCGGAGCTGGACGCCGCCATCGAGAACGTCCACCGCGCGGGAATGCCGGGCCTGTTCGCCGAAGTACGTGACGGCGACCAGATCTGGCGCGGCGCCGCCGGTGTCGCCGATACCGCCACCGGCCGCCCCGTCACCGCAGACATGCGGCACCGCGTCGGCAGCATCACCAAGACCTTCACCGCCGCCGCGGTGCTGCAACAGGTCGAGAGCGGCCTGATCGGCCTCGACACACCGATCGGCCACTACCTTTCGGGGCTGGTACCCGGAGAGCGCGGTGACGCGATCACCGTCCGGATGCTGATCAACCACACCAGCGGTCTCGCCGAGTACCTCCCCTACGCCTACCCCTCCCTCAAGGCGTTCCCCAGGCTCGCCGACACCGGACCCCAGAGCCTGGACGACAACCGGTTCACCCGGTTCCACTCCACCGACCTCATCGAGAGGGGAGTCGGCGCACCTGCCACCGGCGCCCCGGGCAGCACACCGGGCATCTACTCCAACACCAACTACCTGCTCCTCGGCGAACTCCTGGAACACGTCACCGGCACCACGGCCCAGCAGTGCATCACCCGAAACGTCATCGAGCGCGCCGGACTCCGGAACACCGAACTCCCCACCGGGCCGTACGTCGACGGACCGCACTCACAGATCTACGAGTCGTGGCTCGGCATGATCGACCCGCCGCGCGACTACAGCGTCTACGACATGTCGTTCGTGGGACCGGCGGCCTCGCTGATATCGACCGTCACGGACCTCAACCGCTTCTACGGCATGCTGCTGGCCGGCGAGATCGTCAGCATGTCATCGCTGGCCCAGATGCAACGCACCGTCCCGGTCGTCTCCCAGGAGGGAAAGACGATCGAATACGGCCTCGGCCTGTACCCGACCGAGGCTCCCGGCCAGGCCACCTTCTGGGGCCACGGCGGCACGGCCTGGGGCGCGGGAGCGCTGACCATGACCCGCGCCGACGGCAACCGGCAGATGTCCGTCGCGCTGAACCTGCAGAGGTGGAACACCCTCGACCCCTCCGGCAATCCGCAGCCCCACCCCATCGACGCCGCCCTCGCGGCCCTCTGCCGCGTGGCGATGTACGGCTGACCCGAACCGGAGAACGTCCCCCCAAGGCGCCACCGCGCGCCCGGAGCACGCCGCCGGGGCCGGGACCACCGGTCGCTCCCGGAGCACGTCCCCCGGGCACCCGGTGGCCCAGACCCCGGCGTTCGTGCGCCACCGCAGCCTGCGGAACCTCCTCAACAGCCCACGAACAGCCGCACCTATACCACCCGAACCCCCACCACCCCGCCCTCCTCGCACACCCGTCCCCCGTTCGAGTTCAGATCACCGGGCTCACCGGCCGCGCCACCCGAAACCCGGACAAGCTGGGATGTCCACCCATGCGCTCCGAAGGGCCACCACCGCCATGCCCACCCCGCCCCTCGCCGGAGGCACCACCGGCCCCGCCGCCCTGCGCCCCCTCATCGACACCGTCCTCACCGCACTCCACGACGGCGCCCACCGACGCGACGGCCCCCTCCCCGCCGGCGGCCCCGACACCGTCACCCCCCACCTGCGCACCGCCCTCCACCCCGTCATCCCCGACCACGGCACCGGCGCCCACCACGCCCTCACCACCCTCATCAACGCCCTCACCCAAGGCGCCGCAGACCCCGCCGACCCCCTCTGCGCAGCCCACCTCCACACCCCACCCCTCGCCCTTGCCGCAGCAGCAGACCTCGCCGCCTCCGCCCTCAACCCCTCCATGGACTCCTGGGACCAGGCACCCTCCGCCTCCGCCCTCGAAGCCGACCTCACCGCCGCACTCGCCGCCGAGATCTACCCCCACCACACCGCACCCGACGCCCTCGTCACCACCGGCGGCACCGAAGCCAACCAACTCGCACTCCTCCTCGCCCGCGAACGCCACGGCACCATCCAGACCATCAGCGGCACCAACGCCCACCACAGCATCACCCGCGCCACCTGGCTCCTCGGCCTCCCCGAACCCATCACCGTCCCCGCCCCCACCGGCGTCATCGACCTCACCGCCCTCGACGACACCCTCGCCCGCCTCCACGGACCCCTCCTCGTCACCGCCACCGCAGGCACCACCGACACCGGCCAGATCGACCCCCTCACCGACATCGCCGACCTCTGCACCATCCACGGCGCCGAACTCCACATCGACGCCGCCTACGGCGGACCCCTCCTCTTCAGCCCCACCCACCGCAACAAGGTCCACGGCCTCGACCGCGCCCACAGCGTCACCCTCGACCTCCACAAACTCGGCTGGCAACCCGCATCGGCAGGCATCCTCGCCGTCCCCGACCACCACCACCTCGACCCACTCCACCACCACGCCCCCTACCTCAACGCCGACGACGACACCGAAGCCGGCCTCCCCGACCTCCTCGGCCGCTCCCTGCGCACCACCCGCCGCCCCGACGCACTCAAAATCGCCGTCACCCTCCAAGCACTCGGCCGCACCGGACTGGCCGACCTCATCGACCGCACCTGCACCGCCGCCCACCAACTCGCCGACCTCATCGCCAAAACCCCCACCCTCGACCTCTACGACCGCCCCACCATCACCACGGTCCTCTTCCGCCCCACCCACACCGTCGACCACACCGTCGCCACCATCCGCCGCACCCTCCTCACCCGAGGCCACGCCGTACTCGGCCGCACCCACACCAACGGCCGCCTCTGGCTCAAAGCCACCCTCCTCAACCCCCACACCACCCCCCACGACCTCCAACAACTCCTCGACCTCGTCACCCACCTCGCCACAGAACTCGCGGAAGGCAGCACCCCCCGATGACAGCCCGGCCAACCCGGCCCACCCCCGAAACCGACCAGCCCCACGACCTCGTCGGCATCGGCATCGGCCCCTTCAACCTCTCCCTCGCCGCCCTCGCGCACGGCATCCCCGGAACCCCCCACCCAATCGCCGCCACCTTTTACGAACAACGCCCCGCCTTCCACTGGCACCCAGGCCTCCTCATCGACGGCGCCAGCCTCCAAGTCCCCTTCCTCGCCGACCTCGTCACCCTCGCCGACCCCACCAGCCCCTGGACCTTCCTCAACTACCTACGCACCCGCGACCGGCTCTTCCCCTTCTACTTCGCCGAACGCTTCCACATCCAACGCGCCGAATACGACGCCTACTGCCGCTGGGTCACCCAACAACTCCCCGGCCTCCACTTCAGCCACCAGGTCGACGCCATCCGCTGGAACGCCGAACAAGCCCTCTTCGAAGTCGACTTCACCCAACTCGACACCCACGGCGAAGCCGAAGCACTTGGCCGCACCCACGCCCGCCACATCGCCCTCGGCGTCGGCACCGAACCCCACATCCCCGAACCCCTCAAACCCCTCGCCGAAGCCGGATCAGTCCCCGTCATCCACTCCGCCGACTACCTCCAACACCGCGAACAACTCCTCAACGCCCCACACATCACCGTCATCGGATCAGGACAATCCGGCGCCGAAATCTTCCTCGACCTCCTCCGCGCCCGCCCAGCCGGCCACGAAAAGCTCCACTGGCTCGCCCGCACCCCCGCCTTCGCACCCATGGAGTACTCAAAACTCGGCCTCGAACACTTCACCCCCGACTACACCCGCTACTTCCACGCACTCCCCGAACCCGTACGCGACGAACTCGTCCCCCACCAATGGCAACTCCACAAAGGCATCGACCACGACACCATCACCGCCATCCACGAAGAGCTCTACCGCCGCACCCTCCACGGCGGCTGGCCCGACGCCACCCTCACCCCCGGCGTCTGCGTACGCACCGCAGGCCGCGTCGCCACCACCCGCGTCGAACTCCACCTCGAACACACCCAACAAGCCACCCGCTCCCGCCTCACCACCGACGCCGTGGTCCTCGCCACCGGCTACCGCGAACGCCCCCTCGACCACATGCTCGACGGCCTCCACACCCACCTGCGCCGCGACAACTCCGGCCGCCCCCGCATCGACGACCAATTCCGCCTCGACCTCGACCCCACCATCACCGGCAACATCTACGTACAGAACGCCGAACGCCATACCCACGGCGTCGGCGCCCCCGACCTCGGACTCGCCGCCTGGCGCAGCGCCACCATCCTCAACAACCTCACCGGCACCACCCCCTACCACCTCCCACAACGCACCGCCTTCACCACCTTCGGCCTCACCCCCCACACCCCGAACGTCCCCGCCCAAGCCCCCACCCTCACCCCCCTCGTCCAGAGCAACTGACACCCCCGCCCCCACACCGGCACACAGAAAAGCGGCCGCCCCACCCAAAAGGAAAGGAGACGGCCGCCCCACCACAGACCTAGAACACCGGCGTACCGTCCCGCGTCAGCCGCCAGTCCACCGAAGCGAACTGCGCACCATCCACGGAACCCTTCGCCTGCACCCAGGAAATGATCGTGTTCCGGATCTCCTCCGAATTCGCCCACAACTGCTTCGCACCCGGAACATGCGGGAAGTTGCCCCCACCGCTCGCCCGGTAATTGTTCACCGCCAGCACGAACTGCGCAGCCGGATCAATCGCCTTGCCCTCGAACGAAAGACCAACGATCCGCGAACCATTCGGCTTCGCAATATCGATGTCATACGTCAGACCCGACACCGCGTCATAGTTGTAATCCGGAGTGTTGTTCGCGTTCGTCAGCTTCGCCGGATCCACCGGAGCGCCCGGCGCCGTCTGCACGTAGTACCGCGCCGAGAACTCCAGATAGTCCTTGATCTGCGCACCCGTCAACAACCGCGCCTCAAGCGTGTTCTCGAACGGATAAAGACCCGCCGCATCCTTGATCGTCACATTCCCGGCCGGAATCTGCGCCGTACGCGAGAAGCACGACGCCTGCGACAGCACCGGCAGCGCCGCATACTCGCCACCCGCCAACGCCGCCGCCACCGTCTCCGCCTGGACGACGTTGATCAGATCGATGATCGGCTCGTCCTTCCAAGCCGCCTCGGCCGTCGTCATCGCCGCCGTCGACGTGCCGATCACCTGATTGACGTACGCCACAACCTTCTTGTGCTCGTCCGCCAGCATCCGCGTGATCCTCGGGTCCTCCGCCACCGTGTTGGAGTTCAACACCTGCGAACCCGCCTTCTCGACCACCCAGCGGCCCTTCTCCCACACCAGGTCGAAGTCGAACAGCGTCAGCCGCTGCCCCCACTTCAGCGGCTCGGAGAGCACCACCTTCTTACCGGTCTTCTTGTTCTCCACGAAATACTCGGGGATCTCCAGATGCGCATGACCCACCAGAATCGCATCGATACCCGGCACCTGCTCCGCCACCAGACCCGCGGCATTCTCCACGTACGGAATCTGGTCACCGTACGACGACGTCCCACTGTTCCCCGAGTGCGCCGACACGATCACCACATCCGCGCCCATCGAACGCAGCCGCGGCACGAACTTCGCCGCCTGCTCCTCCAGCCCCGGGAACACCATCTTCCCGGCGACATTCGCCTTGTCCCAGATCGCGATACCCGGATTCGTCAGCCCCAGGATCGCCACCCTCACATCCCGGCCGTGCGGCGTACGCAGCTTCTTGATCACATACGGTGCGAACGCCGGCTTCAGCGTCTTCGCGTCCAGCGCGTTCGCACCCAGCAGCGGGAAGTCGCACTGCTCCTCGAACTTGCGCAGCACCGGAATGCCGTAGTTGAACTCGTGGTTGCCCAGCGCGGCGGCGTCATAGCCGATCGTGTTCATCGCCTGCGCCATCGGGTGCACCGGACCACGCTTCGCCGTGATCGGATCGATCTTCGCGTAGTAGTACGACAACTGCGTGCCCTGGATCGTGTCACCCGCATCGATCATCAGGGTGTTCTGACGGCCCTTCTCCCGACGCACCTTCTCCACCAGCGTCGAGATCTTCGCCAGACCGATGTCGTTGTGATCCTTGTCGTCGAACTCCTTGTCCGTGAAGTAGTCCCAGTTAAAGACATTTCCGTGCAAATCGGTCGTACCCATCACGGTGAACGAGTACCGCTTCTGCGGACGCCCATGGCCGTGCTCATGCCCGCGCCCATGCGCCTCGGCCGGAACCGCGGCACCGCCCGCGATCGCGACACCCGCACCGGCCGCGGCCGATGTGCCCAGGAACGTCCTTCGGTTCAGCGGCATCTTGTCTCCCACATCTCAGTTCTCTCCGTACACAACGCGCGTAGACCCCGTGCACGCGTGGACAACGCGCGTAGATAATCACCCACGCACGGCACCCGGCAACACCCCTCGCAGGTTTCGTTTCGATGACCACCAGCTGACGCACCCGAGTGCCACAGTGAACCCATGACCCAGACCCCGTACCCCTACGGCACCCCCGACCACCCCCGCCTCGCCGTCCGCGGCGAGGCCCACCTCGAATTCGACCCCGAAACCGCCCGCGTCGGCATCACCGTCAGTGCCCGCGGAAAAGACCGCCGCACCACCCTCAACGACCTCACCCGACGCAACACCACCGTCCTCGAACTCGCACACACCTACGGACAAGCCATCGAAAAACTCGAAACCGGCACCCTCTCCGTCACTCCCGAACTCACCCGAAGCGGCCGCGACGAAAAAATCCGCGCCTACCACGGCCACGTCCACATCACCGCCGTACTCAACGACTTCACCGCACTCGGCGAATTCACCACCCGCGTCGCCGACCTCGACATGACCCGCATCGACGGCCCCTGGTGGGCCCTGCGCCCCGACTCACCCGCCCACGGCGAAGCCCGCCGCCAAGCCGTACGCGAAGCCGTCCAACGCGCCCGCGAATACGCCGACGCCGTCGGCGCCCGACTCGCCGCCCTCGTCGAACTCGCCGACCTCGGCGCCGAAAACGCAACCCCCGCCATGCCCACCGCCGCCGGCGGCCACGCCCACGCCCGCGGATTCGGCGGCCCGGCAGCCGAACCCGCTCTCGCACTCGACCTCGAACCACAACGCCAGACCGTCCACGCCCAGGTGAACGCCCGCTTCACCATGACCCCGCCAACCCTCTAACCGAAATGCTCATCAGAGCACCCCGCCGCACAATTCAACACTTGTCAAAAACCCTTCACCCAAAGGTTGTTGAGCGGACATCCAGAGCCAATTAACTACCCGTAGGTAAGGTCTAGGCTCAAACCATGCGCCGAGCAAAAATCGTTTGCACCCTAGGACCCGCCACCGACACATATGACCAGATCAAGGCCCTGGTCGAAGCGGGTATGGACATGGCCCGCCTCAACCTCAGCCACGGCACCTACGCCGAACACGAAGAGCGCTACCACCGAGTACGCAAGGCGTCCGACGAATCCGGACGCAGCGTCGGAATCCTCGCCGACCTTCAAGGCCCGAAGATTCGCCTCGGACGCTTCCGTGAAGGACCCGTACTCCTTGAACGCGGCGACCCCTTCACCATCACCGTCGAACCCATGGAAGGCGACCGCCACACCTGCGGCACCACCTACCAAGGCCTCAACACCGACGTCACCCCCGGCGAACACATCCTCATCGACGACGGCCGCGTCACCCTCGAAGTCACCCACATCGACGGTCCCCGCGTCCACGCCACCGTCATCGAAGGCGGCATGGTCTCCGACCACAAGGGACTCAACCTCCCCGGCGTCGCAGTCTCCGTCCCCGCCCTCTCCGAAAAAGACATCGACGACCTCCGCTGGGCCCTGCGCACCGGCGCCGACGTCATCGCCCTCTCCTTCGTGCGCAGCGGACGCGACATCGAACCCGTCCGCCGCATCATGAACGAGGAAGGCCGCCAACTCCCCGTCATCGCCAAGATCGAGAAACCCCAGGCCGTCGAGAACATCGACGACATCGTCGCCGCCTTCGACGGCATCATGGTCGCCCGGGGCGACCTCGGCGTCGAAATGCCCCTGGAACAAGTACCGATCGTCCAGAAGCGCGCCATCAATCTCGCCAGGCGCAACGCCAAGCCGGTCATCGTCGCCACCCAGATGCTCGACTCGATGATCGACAACTCCCGCCCCACCCGCGCCGAGGCCTCCGACGTCGCCAACGCCGTCATCGACGGCACGGACGCGGTCATGCTCTCCGGTGAGACCAGCGTCGGGAAGCACCCCATCGAGACGGTCCGCACGATGTCCCGCATCGTCGAAGCCGCCGAGGAGGACATCCTCGCCAAGGGCCTCCCGCCGCTCACCGACCGCAACAAGCCCCGCACCCAGGGCGGCGCGGTCGCCCGCGCCGCAGCCGAGATGGGCGACTTCCTCGGCGCGAAGTTCCTGGTGGCCTTCACGCAGAGCGGCGACACGGCCAAGCGCCTCTCCCGCTACCGCTCACCCATCCCGCTCCTGGCCTTCACCCCGGACCCGGCCACCCGCTCCCAGCTGAACCTCACCTGGGGTGTCGAGACGTTCCTGGGCCCGCACGTGGAGTCGACGGACGCGATGGTGGCGCAGGTCGACGAGGAACTGCTGAAGATCGGCCGCTGCCGGAAGGGCGACGTCGTGGTCATCACCGCCGGCTCCCCGCCCGGCCTCGCCGGCTCGACGAACCTGGTGCGGGTGCACCACATCGGCGAGGACGACAGCCCGAAGTAGCGGTCGTCAGTACTTCGGCCCGACGTGAGCGTCCATGAGGGCGACGGACGCCCGTCGGGCTACGGAGATGTTCTTCCCGTTCGTGCGCTTCCACTCGACACACAGCTGGTCGAGAGTGCTGGTGAAGAGCCCCAGGATGTCGGCCGACAGGTTGGTGAAGAAGTAGCGAGGGTACTCGTACCGTCCGCGCTCGCCACCGACGAGACGCGTGGTCCAGTTGATGATCCGGCAGCCGTCTGAGTGGTTGAGGCCGCGGATCAGCTCCCACGGGTGGGCGTCGACGATCTTCTGCTGCCAGGGTTCGAGCGCGATGCTGCGGTGGTGCTTCTTGCCGGGCCCGTGCTGAGGGAAGAGACAGGGCCAGTGTTTGCTGAAGCATGTGACGTACTGGCAGCCCGGACTCGTCACCCTGCATACCTTGTTGGCCGGCCGCACGGTCTGAACGGCATTGACGCAAGCTTCGATGAGGCCCGGCCACGCGTCGGCACATGCGATGCGCAGGGAGTACACGCCTCGCCTGTTCGAACTGATGCAGCCGTCGCCGAGGTAGAGGCCGAGCAGGTAGGCGTATGCGGCGGGGTCGTCCGGGGGCCTTGGCGTATCACCGCATCGAGGGCATTCGGCGCCGCGGTTGTACGCGAGGGGCTCTATCCGCTTGAGCCAGGAGCGGATGGCGGCTCGGGAGATGCCGGTCTGCTTACTGACGGAGTTCTGGCTGAAGCCTTGACCGAGCAGGGCCAGCGCGCGTTTACGCGTGTCGAGGTCGTACACGTGACCGAGCTTGCGTGAATCGTCGCTCAGGGAGATGAAAACGGCATCGCAGTCACACGATCATGTGAATCTGCGTCATTCCCCTGCGACCTTGGAACCGAAGGAAAAGTGCCCCAAGTGGGATTCGAACCCACACTGTCGGCTGTTTGAGAGCCGCCTCTCTAACCAGTTGGAGTACTGGGGCCTTAGAAAGGAAGGGCTACGAGCGCCCTGCGTAGTGACACCATACCGTAGGTAGGTAGGCTCATGGAGAGCCGTATGCCCTGAACGAGGAGCCCCGTGACCACCCCCGAGTCGCCCCAGCCCGTCGCCGACGACGACAAGTCGCACGTCCCGCCGCTGACGACCCGCGTCGTCATCGCCGAGGACGAGGCGCTCATTCGCCTCGACCTCAAAGAGATGCTGGAGGAAGAGGGGTACTCGGTCGTCGGTGAGGCCGGGGACGGGCAGCAGGCGGTCGAGCTGGCCCGGGAGCACAAGCCGGACCTGGTCATTCTCGATGTGAAGATGCCGGTCCTCGACGGGATCTCCGCCGCCGAGAAGATCGCCGAGGAGTCCATCGCGCCCGTCCTGATGCTCACCGCGTTCTCGCAGCGCGACCTCGTGGAGCGGGCCCGGGACGCCGGGGCGATGGCGTACCTGGTGAAGCCGTTCAGCAAGAGCGACGTGGTGCCGGCCATCGAGATGGCGGTGTCGCGGTTCGCGGAGCTGAAGGCGCTGGAGGGCGAGGTCGCGGACCTGTCGCAGCGGCTGGAGACGCGGAAGCTGGTGGACCGGGCGAAGAGCATTCTGCAGACGGACTACGGGCTGTCCGAGCCGGCCGCGTTCCGCTGGATCCAGAAGACGTCGATGGACCGTCGGCTGTCGATGCAGCAGCTCGCCGAGGCGTTGATCGAGGACGCCGAGGAGAAGAAGCAGGCGGCGGAGCGGGCGTAACCGCTTGTGCGTGTACGGAGAAGGCCCGCGTCCCGGATGTCCGGGGCGCGGGCCTTCTCCGTACGGGCTCAGTCCTCGCCGAGGTAGGCCTTGCGGACCGATTCGTCGTGGAGGAGGTCCGCGCCGGTGCCGGAGAGGACGATCTTGCCGACCTCCATGACGTGGCCGCGGTCGGCCAGGGAGAGCGCGGCCTGGGCGTTCTGCTCGACGAGCAGGATCGTGGTGCCCTGGGCCTTGAGTTCGACGATGGTCTCCATGATCTTCTGCATCATGATCGGGGAGAGGCCCATGGAGGGTTCGTCGAGCATCAGGAGCTTGGGCTGGCACATCAGGGCCCTGCCCATGGCGAGCATTTGCTGCTCGCCGCCCGAGAGGGTGCCGGCGGCTTGCTTCCGGCGTTCCCCGAGGATGGGGAAGAGGTCGTAGGCGCGCTGGATGTCCTTCTCGATGCCGGCCTTGTCGCTGCGGAGGTAGGCGCCGAGCTGGAGGTTCTCGGTGATCGTCAGCCGGGGGAAGATGTGGCGGCCCTCGGGGGAGTGGGCGAGCCCCAGGGCGACGATCTTGTGGGCGGGGATGCCCGTCAGTGGCTTGCCCTCGAAGAGGATGCGGCCGGCGAGCGGCTTGAGCAGTCCGGAGAGGGTGCGCAGGGTGGTGGTCTTGCCCGCACCGTTGGTGCCGATCAGGGTGACGACCTGGCCGGCTTCGACGCTGAAGGAGATGCCTTTGACGGCTTCGATCTTGCCGTAGGCGACGCGGAGGTCCTCGACCTCTAGCAGTGCGGTCATCGGGTGTCCTCCTCCTCGGTGGCGGTGGCGGCAGGGGTGTCGGTGTCGGCCGCGTCGGTGGTGCGCGCGGCGGTTTTGGTGGCGATGGCCTCGGCGGCTTCGACCTCGGCGAGTTCTTCGGCGCCCGGGGCGCCTTCGAAGGGGGTGCCGAGGTAGGCGGCGACGACGCGTTCGTCGCTCTGGACGATGTCGGAGGTGCCTTCGACGAGCTTCTCGCCCTGGACGAGTACGGCGACGCGGTCGCAGAGGTTGAAGATGAAGCGCATGTCGTGCTCGATGACGAGTACGGCGATGCCTTGGTCCCGGATGGCGAAGATGAGTTCTTCGGTGACGCGGGTTTCCTGCGGGTTCATGCCGGCGGTGGGCTCGTCCAGGAGGAGGAGTCCGGGGTCGCTGGCGAGTGCGCGGGCGATTTCCAGCTTGCGCTGGTCTCCGTAGGGGAGGTTGCGCGCGAGGTGGTCCGCCTTGTCCTGGAGCCCGATGAACTCCAGGAGTTCCATGGCGCGTTCGCGGCTGGCGCGTTCGGCCCTGGTGAAGGCGGGGAGGCGCAGGAGGGCGGACCAGAGGCCTTCCTTGGTCCTGGTGTGGCGTCCGACGAGGACGTTTTCCAGGACGGTCATGTTGGCGAAGAGCCGGATGTTCTGGAAGGTGCGGGCGATGCCTGCCTGGGTGACGAGGTGGGGCTTGGGTGGCAGGACGGTGCCCTTGTAGCTGACCTTGCCCTCGGTGGGGACGTAGAGGCCGGTGAGGCAGTTGAAGAAGGTGGTCTTGCCGGCGCCGTTGGGGCCGATGAGGCCGACGATTTCGCCTGCGTTGACGGTGAGGTTGACGTCGTGGACGGCGGTGAGGCCGCCGAACCGCATGGTGACGCCGCTGGCGTCGAGCACGGGGGTGCCGGTTTCGGTGGTGGTGGTCATGGTGGTCACGCCCCCGCCTTGGCGATGCCCGCGTCGACGTCGTCGGACTTGCGGGGTTCCGGTACGTCGAGCTGGTCGGTCTCGTGGAATTCGAGCTGCTTCCGGCGGTCGGCGACCAGTCCTTCGGGACGCAGGCGCATCAGGAGGATGAGTGCGACGCCGAAGAGGAAGAGCTGGTAGTCCTGCATGAACTGGAGCTTGGCCGGGATGAGGTAGAGCAGTGCCGCGCCGACGAGGGGCCCGCTGAGGGTTCCCATGCCGCCGAGGATGACGGCGGCGAGGAGGAAGGCGGAGTTCGGGGGTACGGAGCCGGCGAACTGGTACTGCTCGGGTGTCACGGTGTAGTTGACGTGTGACTGTACGGTTCCGGCGAGTCCGGCGAGGGTGGCGCCGAGGGCGAAGGCGAGCAGTTTGAGCCGGAAGGCGTTGATGCCCATGGCGGTGGCCGCGGTTTCGTCCTCGCGGATGGCGACCCAGGCGCGTCCGATGCGGGATTCGCCGGAGCGGCGGAAGACGAGGACGACGACGGCGGTGAAGACGAGCATGAGCAGGTAGTAGTTGGCCGACCTGCCGAGGGTGAAGCCGCCGATGTCGTGCTTGAGCCCGAAGTCGATTCCGAAGAGGTTGAGGTCGGGGATGCTCGGGATGCCCTGGGAGCCGTTGGTGAGGTCGGGTCCGCTGTTGCCGTTGAGGTTGTTCACGGTGAGGCGGAAGATTTCACCGAAGCCGAGGGTGACGATGGCGAGGTAGTCGCCGCGTAGGCGCAGGGTGGGGGCGCCGATGAGGACGCCGAAGACGAGTGAGGCTCCTGCGCCGGTGAGGACGGCGGCCCAGAAGGGGAATTCGACGCCGATGGCGGACATGGTGGAGCCGGAGACCAGGGCGGCGGCGTAGGCGCCGACGCCGAGGAAGGCGACGTATCCGAGGTCGAGGAGGCCGGCGAGGCCGACGACGACGTTGAGGCCGAGTGCGACGGTCGCGAAGATGAGGATGTTGGCGCCGATGAGCGCGTATTCCTCTTTCTGCTGTGTGAAGGGGAAGCAGACGGCTGCGACGAGGGCGGCGGTGAGGGTGATGTTGCGGTGCTTCGTGGTCAGCGCGGTGAGGCGGGAGATGAGTCCGGCGCGGTTCAGTGCGGTGAAGGCGAAGGCTGCGGTGATGAGGAAGCCGATGAAGAGTTCGGTGTAGTCGGTGTCCACGCCGTAGGCGAAGATGTAGAGGCCGATGCCGAAGGCTACGGCGATGGTGAGGATTTCGGCCCAGGCGGGGAGGGGCGCGGCGCGGCGGGCCGGTGGGGCGGTGAGGCCGTTGCGGAAGCGTTGCCAGCCGGTGGTGGTGGTTCCGGTGTCGTGGAGGGGCTGGTCGGTGGGGAGTCCGTGTGCGGCGATGACGGCGATGAGTGAGCCGATGCCGCTGACCCAGGCGCCGGGTTCGAGGTTGACGACGCCGCCGAGGTCGTAGGTGATGGCGCCGATGGCGTAGGCGGTGGTGCCGAAGGTGCCCAGTGCCAGGAGGCGGACGGGGCTGTTGGTGCCGCCGGGGGTGAGCCAGCGGAGGCCGCGGATGCCGTACCCGGAGAGGGTGAGGACGAGGGTGAGTGCGGCGCTGATGAGGGTGAGGACCTGGAGGCCGCCGGGGTAGCCGGTGACGGTGAGGTTGCCGGGGAATTGGTCGGTCCAGGTCCAGGCGAGGAAGGTGCCTGCGAGTGCGACGGCTGCGCCTGCCGTGGTGGCGATGCGGGCCGCGGGGGCGGGCATCGGGATCAGGGCGGTGGCGGGGGGCGTGGTGGTGTGGTTGGTGGTCATCCGTATCACGCCCGATCCGCGACGCGTTCGCCGAGCAGGCCTTGGGGGCGGAGCAGCAGGACGATGATGAGGAGGACGAAGGCCCATACGTCCTTCCAGGCGCCGCCGCCGAAGAGTTCCATGCCGGGGACGTCGCTCATGTAGCCGGTGGCGAGTGATTCGGCGATGCCGAGGACGACGCCGCCGAGCATGGCGCCGTAGATGTTGCCGATTCCGCCGAGTACGGCTGCGGTGAAGGCTTTGAGGCCCATGATGAAGCCCATTTTGAAGCCGATCTGGCCGTTTTTGAGCCCGTAGGCGACGGCGGCCACGGCTGCGAACGCGGCACCGATGGCGAAGGCCATGACGATGATGCGGTCGGTGTTGATGCCCATGAGTTTTGCGGTGTCGGGGTCTTGGCTGGTGGCCTGCATGCCGCGGCCGGCGCGGGTCTTGGAGACGAAGAGGCCGAGGGCGATCATGCAGATGGGTGCGGTGATGAGGACGAAGAGGTCGCCGCGTTGGATGTGGGCGCCGAAGATGTCGATCGCTTCGCCCTTGAACTGGGGGAAGGAGCGGTCCTTCTTGGCGTCGGGGTACCACTTCCAGATGGCTTGCTGGAGGGCGAGGGAGAGTCCGATGGCGGTGATGAGGGGGGCCAGTCGGGGGGCGCCCCGCAGGGGCCGGTAGGCGAAGCGTTCGGCGGCTGTGCTGATGGCGACGGAGCAGATGACGCCGCCGATGATCATGAGGGGGATGATTGCGAGGAGGTTGGCGCCGGCCGGCATCCAGAGGTACACGGTGAGAGCTCCGAAGCCTCCGATCATGAAGATCTCGCCGTGGGCGAAGTTGATGAGCTGGATGATTCCGTAGACCATCGTGTAACCGATCGCGATGAGTCCGTACATCGCGCCGAGGATGAGTCCATTGGCCAGCTGTTGCGGCAGTTCGTGCACCGCAGGGCCTCCGTGGAGTGGTTCGGATATGGCACCGCGCGGGAGCGCTCGTAGCGCTCCCGCGCGGTCTGGTGTCAGTCAGTGCGTGACCGGGAGCTTGTTACGGCTTGTAGGCCTCGCTGAGCTTGGAGGCCCACTTTCCGCCGTCGACCTGGTAGGCGGTCATCATGGTGTTGGTGGTGTCGCCGAACTCGTCGAAGGAGACCGGGCCGGTGACGCCGTCGAACTTGACCTTGCTCATGGCGTCGAGGACCTTGGCGCGGGCGTCGTCGGGGAGCTTGCCGTTGTTGGCGGCGACGGCGATCTTGACGGCCTCGATGATGGACCAGGTGGCGTCGTAGGTGCCGCCGCCGTAGGCCTCGTAGGCGTCCTTGTATCCGGCCGTCTTGTAGTTCGCGATGAACGACTTGGCGGAGTCGAGCTCCTCGACGGGCTTGCCGACGGAGGTGGCGATGTCGCCCTGGGCCTTCTTGTTCAGCTTGATGAAGTCGGCGCTGTACATGCCGTCGCCGCCCATGAGGGGGATCTGGACGCTGTCCTTGAGCTGCTGGCTCAGGGGTGCGCCGGCGGGGTACTCGCCGCCGTAGTAGACGGCCTTGGCGCCGGACTTCTTGACCTTGGTGACGACGGCGTTGAAGTCGCGGTCGTCGGGGTTGACGTGGTCGGTTCCGGTGATCTTGCCGCCGAGTCCGGTGAAGGTCGCCTTGAAGGAGGCTGCGAGACCGGCGCCGTAGGGCTTCTGGTCGTCGATGAGGTAGACCTGCTTGATCTTCGCGTCGTTGTAGAGGTACTTCGCTGCGAAGGCGCCCTGGATCTGGTCCGTGGTGGCGGTGCGGAAGTAGGTCTTGAAGGGGCGCTTCTTGTCGCCGGTCTTCCAGTTCTCGCCCTGGGTCAGTTCGGTGCCCGTGTTGGCGGGGGAGACCTGGGTGAGGCTGGCGTCGTTGAGCGGCTTCTGCATCGACTGGGAGACGCCGGAGTTCAGGGGGCCGACGACGCCGAGGACGGTGTCGTCGTCGATGAACTTCTGGGCGTTCTGCTGGCCGACGGAGGGCTGTGCCTGGTCGTCGAGGGGCTTGACGACGAATTTGATGCCGGGGACGGTCT
The DNA here is from genome assembly GCF_007829885.1 of Streptomyces brevispora. Taxonomy (NCBI): domain Bacteria; kingdom Bacillati; phylum Actinomycetota; class Actinomycetes; order Kitasatosporales; family Streptomycetaceae; genus Streptomyces; species Streptomyces brevispora. Next base: position 885,662 of record NZ_VIWW01000001.1, on the reverse strand, counting down.
TGTTCTTGTTCGCCGTCTTGGCGGCGAGGTCGGCGGAGTTCTTGATGCCGAGGCCGAGGGCGGACAGGTCGCCGGTGATGGGGGCGTCGACGCCGATGACGACGGTCTGGGTGTCGCTGGCGCTGCTCTTCTTGCCGTCGTCGCGCGACCCGCAGGCGGTGAGTGTCAGTGCTCCTGTGGTGAGCACTGTGGTGAGGATGAGCAAAGAACGGTGTCGCACGAAAGGTCCTTTCCCTGGCGCGGCCTCCTCTGCTTGAGGTGCCGTGTCGTTCGCCGGGCCGTACTGGTTGGTACAGGGCCGTGCTGCAGACGCGCCCGGCGGCGCGGTGACTGGCGGTGACTCTAAGGGCAGGGGCGGGGGTCGGGGATGGGTCAGCCGAATGATGTGACTGTCTTGTTATGCCTTTGAGGAAGGCTTGAGGTGGCTGTCTGGACATGTACGGTTTTTTGCTGGACGGTGAAGTGACCGCATTCTGAGAACGCGCAGCTCTGCTAAGGGGCTTGAACTGATCTTGCTGCTGTCGCGTGGTGGGGGCGCGGGAGGTGTGCGGGCGCGGGCGGAGGTGCCCGGCGCCTGCGGGGCCGGGTTCTTCGGGTGGCGTCGGGGTGGGTGCACATTGCGCGGAGGTTACGCAGTGTTACATCAGGTGTGATGTGATCGACGCGGCGTGGCGGGTGGGCAGGCGGGGCGTGGTAGCTGAGTGGGCCACGGAGCGGGGTTTGCGGTCAAGGCTGTTGCCTGGTGAGGATGTGCAAGTTCCGTGTGGGAGGCCGTAGTTGTGGGTGGAAATGGCGATGCCCGGCCGGTTTGCGGTCCGGCCGGGCAGTGGGTGGGAGCGGGGTGGTGGAGGGTCAGGGGGTGTCGGTTCCGGGGGTGTCGCGGAGCAGGCAGGTGAGCCGGGCGGTGCAGACGCGCTTGTCGTGTTCGTCGGTGATGACGATCTCGTACGTGGCGGTGGTGCGGCCGCGGTGTACGGGGGTGGCGACGCCGGTGACGAGGCCGCTTCGTACCCCTCGGTGATGGGTGCAGTTCAGGTCGACGCCGACGGCGAGTTTGGTGGCGCCGCCGTGGAGCATGGTGCCGACGGAGCCGAGGGTTTCGGCGAGGACGGCGGAGGCGCCGCCGTGCAGGAGTCCGTAGGGCTGGGTGTTGCCTTCGACGGGCATGGTGCCGACGACGCGGTCCGCGGAGGCCTCGGTGATCCGGACGCCCATGCGTTCGCCGAGGTGGCCGGCGGAGAAGAGGGCGGGCAGGTCGACGCCGAGTGCGGCGTACTCGTCGATGATCTCCTGGGGGAACTTGGGTGCGGTGTGCTCGCCCATGGGGTCCGGCTCCGTCTCTCTGCGGTGGTTCGTTTGCTGTGTGCGTTGTTCTTATCAGACGGCTGAGCGGACGCTTAGTGCGCGCTCGTGGTGAGGGGCTGCCCCGTCCCGCGGAGTCAGCGCACGTTCTCGAAGCGGATCACGACGGACTTGCTGGCGGGGGTGTTGCTGGTGTCGGCGGTGGAGCCGAGGGGGACCAGGACGTTGGTCTCGGGGTAGTAGGCGGCGGCGCAGCCCCGGGCGGTGGGGTAGTGGACGACGCGGAAGCCGGGGGCGCGTCGTTGGACGCCGTCCTTCCATTCGCTGACGAGGTCGGCGTAGGCGCCGTCGGTGAGGCCGAGGGCGGTGGCGTCGTCGGGGTTGACGAGGACGACGCGGCGGCCGCCCTTGATGCCGCGGTAGCGGTCGTCGAGGCCGTAGATGGTGGTGTTGTACTGGTCGTGGGAGCGCAGTGTCTGCAACAGGAGTCGTCCTGCGGGGAGTTCGGGGAACTCGACGGGTGCTGCGGTGAAGTTGGCCTTGCCGGTGGCGGTGGGGAAGCGTCGGGAGTCGCGGGGGCCGTGGGGGAGGGTGAATCCGCCGGGGTGGGCGACGCGTGCGTTGAAGTCCTCGAAGCCGGGGACGACGCGGGAGATGCGGTCGCGGATCGTCGCGTAGTCCTTCTCGAATTCTTCCCAGGGGGTGGTGGAGGCGGGTCCGAGTACGGCGCGGGCGAGGCGGGCGACGATGGCGGGTTCGGAGAGCAGGTGGGGGCTTGCGGGGGTGAGGTTGCCGCGGGAGGCGTGCACCATGCTCATGGAGTCCTCGACGGTGACGAACTGCTTGCCGCTCGCCTGGACGTCCTTGTCGGTGCGGCCGAGGGTGGGCAGGATCAGGGCCCGGGTGCCGGTGACGGCGTGGGAGCGGTTGACCTTGGTGGAGACGTGCACGGTGAGGCGGGCGCTGCGCATGGCGGCCTCGGTGACGTCGGTGTCGGGGGTGGCGGCGACGAAGTTGCCGCCCATGGCGAAGAAGACCTTGGCGTCGCCGTCGCGCAGTGCCTGGATGGAGCGGACCACGTCGTAGCCGTGGTGGCGGGGTGAGGTGATGCCGAATTCCTTGTCGAGGGCGTCCAGGAACGCGGGGGCGGGCCGCTCGAAGATGCCCATGGTGCGGTCGCCCTGGACGTTGGAGTGGCCGCGGACGGGGCAGACGCCGGCGCCGGTGCGGCCGATGTTGCCGCGCAGGAGGAGGAAGTTGACGACTTCGCGGATGGTCGGCACGGAGTGTTTGTGCTGGGTGAGTCCCATGGCCCAGCACACGATGGTGCGTTTCGAGGCGAGGACCATGGACAGGGCCGCTTCGATGTCGGCGCGCTCCAGGCCGGTGGCGTCGAGGGTTTGCGTCCAGTCGGCTTCGGCGGCCGCGGCGGCGAACTCCTGGTAGCCGTGGGTGTGTTCGGCGACGAAGGTTTCGTCGACCGCGCCCTCGGTCTGCAGGATCAGCTTGTTGAGGAGCCGGAAGAGGGCCTGGTCGCCGCCGATGCGGATCTGGAGGAAGAGGTCGTTGAGGGCTGCGCCCCTGAGCATGCCGCGGGGGGTCTGCGGGTTCTTGAACCGTTCGAGACCGGCCTCGGGCAGCGGGTTCACCGAAATGATCTTCGCGCCGGCGGACTTGGCCTTCTCCAGGGCGGAGAGCATCCGGGGGTGGTTGGTGCCGGGGTTCTGTCCGGCGACGATGATCAGGTCGGCGTGGTGCAGGTCCTCAAGGGAGACGGAGCCCTTGCCGATGCCGATGGTCTCCGTGAGTGCCGAGCCGGAGGACTCGTGGCACATGTTGGAGCAGTCGGGCAGGTTGTTGGTGCCGAATTCGCGGGCGAACAGCTGGAGCAGGAACGCGGCCTCGTTGCTGGTGCGCCCTGAGGTGTAGAAGAGGGCCTCGTCGGGGGAGTCGAGGGCACCGAGTTCCTCGGCGATGATCGCGAAGGCGCGTTTCCAGGTCACGGCCTGGTACCGGTCGGCCCCCTCGGGCAGATACACAGGTTGCGTGATGCGTCCCTGCTGGCCGAGCCAGTAGCCGCTGCGGGTGGCCAGATCGGCGACGGGGTGGGCGGCGAAGAAGTCCGGGGTGACGCGGCGCAGCGTCGCCTCCTCGGCGACTGCCTTGGCGCCGTTCTCGCAGAATTCCGCCGTGTGCCGTTTGTCGCCCTCGGGCCAGGCGCAGCCGGGGCAGTCGAAGCCGTTCTTCTGGTTGACCTTGAGGAGGGTCTGCGCGGTGCGGCGCACCCCCATCTGCTGCTGGGCGATGCGCAGGGTGTGGGCGACGGCTGGCAGCCCGGCGGCGGCGTGCGGGGCCGGTTCGACCTGTGGTGCGTCCTGGACCGGGTCACCTGTGGGCGGCTTGGTGGCCATCGTGTTCCCCTTTGTGCCGGCGGCGGACCGGGCGGGTCCGCTGTGCGTGTTTCCTTGTCCTCGATCCTGGCATGCGGGGCGCGGGGGTGGCCCGGGGAGCGGGGGCGACGTTCCCCGGTCCGGATTGTCAGTGGTACGTGGCAGGATCGGGGGCGTGGCTGAGACGGCATCGAAGAAGACGGCAGACAACCGACCGCGCCTGCTCCTGATGGACGGGCACTCCCTGGCGTACCGGGCGTTCTTTGCGCTGCCTGCGGAGAATTTCACGACCGGCGCGGGGCAGCCGACGAACGCGGTGTACGGCTTCGCGTCGATGCTGGCGAACACGCTGCGTGATGAGGCGCCGACGCATTTCGCGGTGGCGTTCGACGTGTCCCGCAAGACGTGGCGCTCGGAGGAGTTCCCGGAGTACAAGGCGAACCGGTCGAAGACCCCGGACGAGTTCAAGGGGCAGGTCGAGCTGATCGGGGAGCTGCTCGACGCGATGCACGCCGACCGTTTCGCGGTCGACGGTTTCGAGGCGGACGATGTCATCGCCACGCTGGCCACGCAGGCCGAGGCGGCCGGTTTCGAGGTGCTGATCGTCACCGGTGACCGTGACTCGTTCCAGCTGATCACGGACAACGTCACGGTGCTGTACCCGACCAAGGGGGTTTCGGAGCTGACGCGCTTCACCCCGGCGAAGGTCGAGGAGAAGTACGGGCTCACCCCGCAGCAGTACCCGGACTTCGCGGCGCTGCGCGGTGACCCGTCGGACAACCTTCCGGGCATTCCCGGGGTGGGGGAGAAGACGGCCGCGAAGTGGATCAACCAGTTCGGTTCGTTCGACGAGCTGGTGGCGCGGGCCGAGGAGGTCAAGGGCAAGGCCGGGCAGAATTTCCGCGACCATCTGGACGCGGTGCGGCTGAACCGGCGGCTGACCGAGATGGTCCGCGACGTCGCGCTGCCGAAGACCCCCGTTGATCTGGAGCGTGCCCCCTACGACCGCACCGCGGTCACCGGTGTGCTGGATGTCCTGGAGATCCGTAACCCGAGCCTGCGCGAGCGGCTGCTGGCCGTGGACCCGGGCGCGGCCGAGGAGGAGGCGCCGGCGCCCGCCGCGGGTATCGAGCTGGACGGTTCGGTGCTGGGCGCGGGCGAGGTCGCCCCGTGGCTGGCCGAGCACGGCGGGCAGCCGCTGGGCGTCGCCACGGTCGACACATGGGCGCTCGGCAGCGGCACGGTCACCGAGATCGCGCTCGCCGCGGCCGGTGGGGCCGCGGCCTGGTTCGACCCCGTGCAGCTCGACGAGGCCGACGAGCAGGCGTTCGCGGCCTGGATCGCGGATGCCGGGCGGCCGAAGGTCATGCACAACGCGAAGAGCGCCATGCGGGTCTTCCCGGAGCACGGCTGGCGCATCGAGGGCGTCTCGATGGACACCGCGCTCGCCGCCTACCTGGTCAAGCCCGGCCGGCGTTCCTTCGCGCTGGACGCGCTGGCCGTGGAGTACCTGGGGCGGGAACTGGCCCCGGCGGCCGCTTCCGACGGGCAGCTGGCCTTCGGTGCGGACGATCAGGCGGAGGCCGACGCGCTGATGACCCAGGCCCGCGCGGTCCTGGATCTCGGTGACGCGTTCACGACGCGGCTGGGGGAGGTCGGCGCCGTCGCGCTGCTGCACGACATGGAGCTGCCGACGTCCATCCTGCTGGCCCGCCTGGAGCGGCACGGCATCGCGGCGGACCGGGCCCATCTGGACGGTATGGAGCAGCAGTTCGCGGGCGCCGTGCAGCAGGCGGTCAAGGAGGCGCACGCGTCGGTGGGCCGGGAGTTCAACCTCGGTTCGCCCAAGCAGCTCCAGGAAGTGCTGTTCGGTGAGCTGGGCCTGCCCAAGACGAAGAAGACGAAGACCGGTTTCACCACGGATGCCGACGCGCTGGCCTGGCTGGCCGGACAGACCGAGCACGAGCTGCCCGTCATCATGCTGCGCCACCGCGAGCAGGCGAAGCTCCGGGTGACGGTCGAGGGCCTGGTCAAGACGATCGCGGCGGACGGCCGTATCCACACCACGTTCAACCAGACGGTGGCCGCGACCGGCCGGCTCTCCTCCACCGACCCCAATCTGCAGAACATCCCCGTCCGTACGGACGAGGGCCGGGCGATCCGCCGCGGCTTCGTCGTCGGCGACGGCTTCGAGTCGCTGATGACGGCGGACTACAGCCAGATCGAGCTGCGTGTGATGGCCCACCTCTCCGAGGACGCGGGCCTGATCGAGGCGTTCACCTCCGGCGAGGACCTGCACACCACGGTCGCCTCACAGGTCTTCGGCGTCGAGAAGTCGGCGGTCGACCCGGAGATGCGGCGCAAGATCAAGGCCATGAGCTACGGGCTGGCCTACGGTCTGTCCGCCTTCGGTCTCTCCCAGCAGCTGAACATCGAGGCGGGCGAGGCCCGCGGCCTGATGGACACCTACTTCGAGCGGTTCGGCGGAGTCCGTGACTATCTGCACCGGGTGGTGGAGGAGGCCCGTGCCACCGGCTACACGGAGACGGTCTTCGGCCGCCGCCGCTACCTGCCGGACCTGAACAGCGACAACCGCCAGCGCCGGGAGACGGCCGAGCGGATGGCGCTCAACGCACCGATCCAGGGCACGGCGGCGGACATCGTCAAGGTCGCGATGCTCCAGGTCGACCGTGCGCTCACCGAGGCGAAGCTGGAGTCGCGGATGCTGCTCCAGGTGCATGACGAAATCGTGCTGGAGATCGCCGCGGGTGAGCGCGAGCAGGTGGAGCAGATCCTGCGGCACGAGATGTCGACGGCGGTGCGGCTGCGGGCCCCGCTGGATGTGTCGGTCGGTGTGGGCAGGGACTGGGAGTCCGCCGCGCACTGACCGGGGCGGCCTGGGGGCGCATCGCCCTCAGTCGCCGGACGGGCCCGCGTCCCGGGCCCGTCCGGCGGCGAGGAGCGATGGTGTGCCGGTGCCGGTGCCGGCACCGGTGTTGTTCCGCGGGAGCCGCATCCACACCCCGTACAGCACCAGTCCCACCGCCAGTCCGGCGCCCGCGCCGAAGCAGGCGGTCGGGATGATGTCGAGCGGTGTGTCGATGTGTCCGAAGTACGCGTACCAGCGCGCGCACCGGTGAACGGTGCCCAGCAGTACGCACAGGCCGATGGCGCCGCCCGCGTACCACCGCGCCCGGCGGTCCAGCACCGGAACGGAAACCGGTGCGGGCTGCTGCCCGGTGCGCCGCAGCCCGGACACGGTGAACCAGGCGAGCACCGTCAGCGCGAGTGCCGAACTGCCGTACTGCACCAGCTGGAACACCGGGAATCCGTCAATGGTCCGGTCGAGCACCGGCACCAGCCGCACCCCCCACCGGTCGTGGTGGGTGAACGCGTCCCAGACAACATGTGTACCGGCCCCGATGACCGCCGACGCCATGAACCACGCACCGTCCCGGACGCCCCACCGTCCCCGCCCCGGTGCCCGCCGGGCTCCCCGCACATATGCGTACACCCGGCCCTGGCGGTTGCGCGGCAGCAGCGCCACCAGTGGTTCGCGCAGCAGCAGCCACAGCGCGACCGTCGCCGCGGTGATGAGTACATCCACCGTGAACACGCCCCACACGGAGTGCGTGACCTGCCCGAACTCCATGGCACCCGGAATGGCCGTGTCCGCGTAGTACGTGATGTCGGGGGCGAACGAACCGGCCACGAGCGCCGAGGCGACCAGTGGCCCGCGCCCCGTTCCGTCGCGGTGGAGTCCAGGGAGCACGGCTGCGGCATGACTGAGCGTGAACGGCATGGTGGAAGTATGGGTGAGTCGCCGTCACGGACGTGCCGGCCCCCGGACCGCTGGTGATCCGGAACGTGAGAAACCGGTGAGAAGCGGTCGGACCGCTGTGTTCGGGCAGCACAAGTTGCCGTAGGGTCGCCTGAGTCCAGGCGCAGGGGAGCGCGGACAGCCGACGACGGGGAGGGCCCACACGTTATGGCAGCGCAATTCGGTCGCCGACTGCGCAGAGGGGCGACCACCACTGCTGTGGCCGCCGCCGCTGTGGCGGCACTCTCCGCCTCGCAGGCCCCCGGTTCGCCCCTGGTCGCGTCCGAGGACGACCAGCCGGCCGCGGGTGCGACACCGTCCGACGACAACGCGGCCTCCGGCAACTCGCCCTACTTCACGGACCTGCCGCCGCTGAACACGCCCAACAAGCCCGGCGCCTCCGTCAATCTGCCGGTGACGGGCAGTGCGGAATCCGGCATACCGGCGTCGATCCTGGCGGCGTACAAGAAGACCCAGCAGACCGTCGCGGGTACGGACCCCGCCTGCCGGCTGCCGTGGCAGCTCCTCGCCGCGATCGGCAAGGTCGAGTCCGGCCAGGCCCGCGGAGGCCGCGTCGACGCGCAGGGCACCACGCTCTCCCCGATCCTCGGCCCGGCCCTGAACGGTCAGGGTTTCGCCCTGATCAAGGACACCGACAACGGCGCCTACGACGGGGACTCGACGCACGACCGCGCGGTCGGCCCGATGCAGTTCATCCCGTCCACCTGGGAGACCTGGGGCCAGGACGGCAACGGCGACGGCCGCAAGGACCCCAACAACATCTACGACGCGGCGCTGGCCGCCGGACGCTACCTCTGCGCCGGCTCCCGCGACCTGTCGCTCGCCGGTGACCGGGACCGGGCGGTCCTGAGCTACAACCACTCGAACGAGTATCTGCGTACCGTCCGTTCCTGGTTCGAGTACTACAAGCGCGGTACCCACGAGGTCCCGGACGGTACGGGCATCCTCCCGGTCGACCTCGGCGCCGGCAGGGACCGGGGCACGGGCTCCGGCCGCCCCGCCACCACGACGTCACCGTCGGCCTCGCCGTCACCCTCGCCCTCGCCGCACGGTTCGACGACCCCGAAGCCTCCTTCGAAGCCGAGCCCTTCCCCGACGAACCCGGACGGCCCGGCCGGCAAGCCGTCCTACCCGCCGCCCACTCCTGAGCCCACGCCGTCCCAGACCCTCGCCGGGGTGAAGGACGCGGGCACCGGCGAGCTGACCGCCACGGCGGGCGACGCCTTCACCGAGCGGATCAAGGTGCGGGCGCGGAACGGCTTCGGCGGCCCGCTTGCCAAGGTGTCCGTGACGTTCACCGTCACCGGTGACACGGACGCCGCGTTCGACGGCGGGAAGCGCACCGTCACCCTCGCCACCGGCGCCGACGGCACGGTCACCGCACCGGTGCTGAACGCGGGCGAGAAGACGGGCGAGTTCACCGTGCGCGCGACGGCCACCGGCACCTCGCTGCCCGCCGTCGGCTACACCGCCACGGTCACCGCCCGCCAGGCCGACGCGATCGACAGGACCGGCACCACGAAGCCGACCGCCGCGCCCGGCGCCACCTTCGCCGACGTCGAGGTCAAGGCCACGTACAAGGGCGCGGTCGCCCACGGCGTCGCCGTCACCGCGACCATGATCACCGACGACGAGAAGCCGGTTGAGAACGACAAGGGCCCGTACTTCGAGGACGGGGACGGCCACCCGGTCCGCACCCTCACGGACCTGAGCACCGACGCCGACGGCAAGCTCGTCCTGCCGGAGATCCACGCCGGCGACACCGCGGGCACGTACAAGCTGCGCCTCACCACCGAGGGTGGCGCCACCGTCGTCATCGAGCTCACGGTCGAGGCAGCCGCCTGACCGAACGGCCACCCGGAACAGCCCCTTCGCCGGGACCAGGCGGAGGGGCTGTTCCGCGTCTCCTCATCCCCCTGCTCTACGTGTTCTCATCTCGCGCCCCGGTTGCTACGGTGCCCCAGTCCTGACGACCCATCAGTTACGTGCTCCCGGGAGGCCGAGTATGCGTGCCCTGGTCGCCGCCGCCATCGGACTGGCCGCCGCCCTTGCCCTCGTGCTCACTATCAGTGCGGTGGGCGCACCACCCGGCGAGACCTCGCCCAAACCCCTGCTGACCACCGTCCCGGGCCCCAAGAACTAGCCGTCCGCACCACGCGAAGCCGTCCGCACCACGCAATGCAGAGGAAGGACACCCCATGCGCCGCCGAGCCAGCCTCGTACTCCTGGCCCTCGCCGTCTTCTTCGCCGCGCTGTCACCGCTGCTGCGCTGGTACGCCTTCCCGCGGCTGGCGAAGATCCCGCCGAACCAGTACCAGGAGACGGTGCTGGAGGCGAAGCCCGCGACCCTGCTCGACTACAGCACCCTCACGGCCAAGAAGGTCGACAAGGTCACCATCGTGCAGACCCTCAAGGGCGATGTGGAGGAGTCGGAGAGGATCGAACGCAGCGCCGGCCGCGACGTCGTCGTCTGGAACACGCTCTCCTACGTCCAGGGCCCCGACGGCAAGATGGTCTCCAAGATCCCCGAGCGCTACATATTCGACGCGCACAGCCAGGCCCCCGTCCACGCCACCGGTGAAATGGTCGACGGCGACCCGGTCAGCCGCGAGGGCATCGAGTACAAGTGGCCCTTTCTCACCGAGAAGCGCGACTACGAGTACTTCGACGCCCAGACCCGCACCAGCTCGCCCATCCACTACAAGGGCACCCAGACCTTCCGCGGCCTGAAGGTCTACTACTTCGAGCAGACCATCCCGTGGACCAAGGTCCCCATGCCGAAGACGATGCCCATCAAGGGCATCACCCCGGAGGCGATCGCCAAGACCGGCATGACCCGCTGGTACACCACGAAGCGGATGTTCTGGGTCGACCCCGTCACCGGGGCGCCGGTCAACGGCGAGGAGATCCACAAGGAGGAGATGCGGAACGCGAAGGCCATGGGCATGCCCCAGGACACCGTCACCGTGTTCGCCGGGGACGTGAGGATGCGCGAGGACTACATCACCTCGATCGTCGACCAGGTCACGTCGCAGCGGGTGCTGGTCCTGCTGCTGACCTCGTACCTGCCCTGGGGCTTCCTCGTCCTGGGCGCCGTGCTCGTGGCCCTCTCGCTGTGGCTGGAGGCCCGCTCCCGGCGACCGGGCACCCCGAGGCCGCACACCGCACCGGAACCCGCGCCCGACCCGGAACCTACTCCCGCCTGAGCCGGGCCTTCGTGAACCGGGTGGCCTCCACCGTCGTCGGGTCCTCGGGCCACGGATGCTTCGGATAGCGGCCGCGCAGCTCCGCGCGCACCGCCCGGTAGCCCTCCCGCCAGAACGACGCCAGATCCGCCGTCACCGCCGCCGGGCGGCCGGCGGGGGACAGCAGATGGACCAGGACCGGCACCCCGGCCACCCGCGGGGTCTCCTGGAGACCGAACAGCTCCTGGAGCTTCACCGCGAGCACGGGCTGCGCCCCGCCGTACTCCACCCTGATCCGTGAACCGCTCGGTACCTCGATCCGCTCCGGGGCCAGCTCGTCCAGCCGGGCCGCCTCGCCGGTCGCCCACGGCAGGAGCCGGCGCAGCGCCTGCCCGGCGTCGATCCCGGCGAGCGCGGAGCGGCGCCGGGCCCGCGACAGCTCGGGCTCCAGCCACTGTTCGGTACGGTCCAGCAGCGCCTCGTCCGACACATCCGGCCAGGGCGCGCCCAGCTCCCGGTGCAGGAAGGCCAGCCGCTCCCGCAGCTGTCCGGTGTCCCGGGTCCAGCGCAGCAGGCCAAGCCCCTCCCGTCGCAGGCCCTCCACCAGGGCCTCGCGGACGAGGGCGGGCTCCGGCTGCTTCAGCGGACGCGCCGACAGCTCGATGGCGCCGAGGCGTTCCACCCGGCGGGCCACCACGTCCTGGCCGTCCCAGCGGACCTCCTCGCCCGCGAAGCGCAGATGCCCGGCGGCCAGCCGCGCCGTGTCCTCGTCGATCACCGCGGCGAGCCGGACCCGCGCCGACGCGGCGTGCGCCGGACGGTCCGCGACCGCGACCGCGAGCCATGCCGCACTGCGCAGCCGTGAGCCGTCCCGCAGCTCCGCGCCCGTGCCGGACGCCATCAGGAACGCGCCCTCGCCCCGGGCCCGCGCCACCCGCTCCGGGAAGGCCAGGGCCGCCACCAGGCCGACGGCGGCGTCGTCCGGGCCGGATGCGCCGCCCCCGGCGCCCTTGGACGAGGAGGACAGCCGCCGCACCTCCTGGCGCCAGCGGGCCGCGTAGGAGTCCTTGCCCTGGCGCGCGGTGCGCAACGCGGCCGCCAGGTCGTCCCCGTACTCCCGGGGCGGTTCCTCGCTCAGCAGCGCCACCACCTCCGCGGCCCGGCGCCCGCCGACCGCGGCCGCCCCGTCCAGCAGCGCCCTGGCCAGCCGCGGATGCAGTCCCAGCCGGGACATCCGTACGCCCCGCTCGGTCACCCGCCCGTCCGGGCCGACGGCGCCGACCGCCGCCAGCACCTCGTGGGCCGCGGCCATCGCACCGGCCGGGGGCGCGTCCAGCAGCGCCAGCCCCGACGCTTCCGGATCGCCCCAGCACGCCGCCTGGAGGGCGAACGCGGCCAGGTCGGCCACCTTGATCTCCGGGGAGGGGAACCGGGCGAGCCGCCCGTCCTCGGCCTGCTCCCAGCAGCGGTAGACCGCCCCGGGCGCCTCGCGGCCGGCCCGGCCCGCCCGCTGGCGGCCCGCCGCCTGCGAGGCCCGTACCGTCGTCAGCGCGCTCAGGCCGCGGGCGTGATCGGTGCGCGGTTCCCTGGCCAGCCCCGAGTCGACGACGGTCCGCACCCCCGGCACGGTCAGCGACGACTCCGCCACCGAGGTCGCCAGCACCACCCGCCGCTCCTCGGACGAACCGGCCAGCACCGCGTCCTGCACCGCCGCCGGGGCCCGCCCGTGCACCTGGAGCACCTGGGCCGCGACCCCCGACAGCTGCCCCGCCACCCGGCCGATCTCGCCGACCCCGGGCAGGAAGCACAGCACGTCGCCGTCCCGCTCGGCCAGCGCCCGCCGCACCACCGAGGCGACATGGGTCAGCAACGCCGGATCGACCCTCATCCCGTGCGGCGGTTTCACCGGCCGGACCGGCGGCGCCCACACCACCTCCACCGGGTACGAGACGCCCTGCGCCTCGACCACCGGCGCGTCGCCGAGCAGCCGCGCCCAGCCCTGCGCGTCCGTCGTCGCCGACGCGGCGACCAGCCGCAGATCGGGCCGGATCGCCGCCCGTACGTCCAAGAGGAACGCGGCCACCGTGTCCGCGTCCAGATGACGCTCATGGCACTCGTCGATGATCACCACATCGATCCCGGAGAGCTCCTGGTCACGCTGGAGCCGCTGGAGCAGCACCCCGGTGGTGACCACCTCCACCACGGTGTCCGGCCCCACCACCCGCTCCCCGCGCACGGTGAACCCGACCCGTTCGCCGGTCCGCTCGCCCAGCAGCCAGGCCATCCGCCGCGCCGCCGCACGGGCCGCGATCCGCCGGGGTTCGGCGACCACGACCCGGCGCGGCGGCCCTTCGCCGGTCAGCCCGGCCAGGACCAGGGGCACGAGGGTGGTCTTGCCGGTGCCGGGCGGCGCGCACAGCACCGCGACCCCGCGGTCGTCGAGGGCCCGCCGCAGTGCGGGCACGGCGGTGCGGACGGGCAGCTGGTCCAGGGCGTCGGTGCGGATCACGCACCCAGTCTCGTACCCCCGGGGACCGGCCCCTCCACCGGACGGTGTCCGGCCCCGTACTCAGTCCCGTTCGCAGTCCCGTACTCAGTCCGGTACGACTCGGTCCCGTACGCAGACGAAGATCGCGGTGCCCGGGATCAGATGGCCGCGCAGCGGCGACCAGCCGCCCCACTCCTGGCTGTTCCAGGCGGGCCACTCCGGCTCCACCAGGTCGACCAGGCGGAAACCGCCCGCCACCACGTCCCGCACCCGGTCACCGAGCGTCCGGTGATGCTCGACGTACACCGCGTCGCCGCGGTCGTCCTGTTCGACGTAGGGAGTGCGGTCGAAGTAGGAGGCGGCGACGGACAGGCCCTCGGGGCCCGGCTCGTCGGGGAACGCCCAGCGGACCGGGTGCGTGACGGAGAAGACCCAGCGGCCGCCGGGGCGCAGCACCCGGTGCACCTCGCGGAACACCTGGACCGGGTCCGCGACGAACGGCACCGCACCGTAGGCGGAGCAGGCCAGGTCGAAGCTGCCGTCACGGAAGGGCAGCACCCCGGCGTCCGCCTCGACCAGGGGAATGCCGTCGCCGATCCGCAGCGCGTGCTGGAGCTGGCGGTGCGAGAGGTCCAGGGCGACCGGGCGGGCGCCCTGGGCGGCCAGCCAGCGGGAGCACTGCGCCGCGCCCGCACCGATCTCCAGGACGTCCAGGCCCTTCAGTGCCTTTGCGGGGCCCAGCAGCCCGGCCTCGGCCTCGTCGAGCCCCTCCGGGCCCCAGACGAACCGGTCGTCGCCGAGGAAGCCGCCGTGGTCGCTCTGGTACTCGTCGGCGTTCCGGTCCCACCAGCCGCGACTGGCCCGGCTGCTCTCCGCCTCGCCCGCGCTGCGGCGTGTCGCCTCGGGTTCGGCCGGGTGGATCTCTTGGCTCATCGTGCCCGTCGCTGTAGTTTGCCTTCACCCCGTCGTACGCGGTACGTACCAAGGGGGATCCGTGAGTTCGGAACTCGCGTGTCCGGACACCACCGGGGTCGATGTGGCCTCGGTGAACACGAGTTGTGCCGGGTATGGGGCGTTCCGCCCCTGGTGTGCGCCTTCGCGCATTGACCATGCCCTGCTGCCCCCGTATGCTACAAGTTGCGCTGCGAGCCTGCGCGCCTCAGACCTAGCAGGCCGCGCTCGCATCTGTTGTATGTCCCCTCGGTTCACGAGGCGCCTCCCGTCCGCGGGATTCGGCGCTTCCCAGGCTGTCCGGCTTCTGCAGAGGCGATACGGGCTCACGGCGTAGCAGTACCTACGACTCACTGTCCGTACCGGAGCCCTTTCCCACATGACGAGCAGCACCGAGACCACCGCCACCACTCCGCAGGTTGCGGTCAACGACATCGGCGACGCGGACGCGTTCCTCGCGGCGATCGACGAGACGATCAAGTACTTCAACGACGGCGACATCGTTGATGGTGTCATCGTCAAGGTTGACCGCGACGAGGTTCTCCTCGACATCGGTTACAAGACCGAAGGTGTCATCCCGAGCCGCGAGCTCTCGATCAAGCACGACGTCGACCCGAACGAGGTCGTCAAGGTCGGCGACGAGATCGAGGCCCTGGTTCTCCAGAAGGAGGACAAGGAAGGCCGCCTGATCCTCTCGAAGAAGCGCGCTCAGTACGAGCGTGCCTGGGGCACCATCGAGAAGATCAAGGAAGAAGACGGCATCGTCACCGGTACCGTCATCGAGGTCGTCAAGGGTGGTCTCATCCTCGACATCGGCCTCCGGGGCTTCCTGCCGGCGTCGCTCGTCGAGATGCGCCGCGTCCGCGACCTCCAGCCGTACGTGGGCAAGGAGCTCGAGGCCAAGATCATCGAGCTGGACAAGAACCGCAACAACGTGGTCCTGTCCCGCCGTGCCTGGCTCGAGCAGACCCAGTCCGAGGTCCGCCAGACGTTCCTCACGACCCTCCAGAAGGGTCAGGTCCGCTCCGGCGTCGTCTCCTCGATCGTCAACTTCGGTGCCTTCGTGGACCTGGGTGGCGTCGACGGTCTCGTGCACGTCTCCGAGCTGTCCTGGAAGCACATCGACCACCCCTCCGAGGTTGTCGAGGTCGGCCAGGAAGTCACCGTCGAGGTTCTCGACGTGGACATGGACCGCGAGCGCGTCTCCCTGTCGCTCAAGGCGACGCAGGAAGACCCGTGGCAGCAGTTCGCCCGGACGCACCAGATCGGGCAGGTCGTGCCCGGTAAGGTCACCAAGCTCGTTCCGTTCGGTGCGTTCGTGCGCGTCGACGAGGGCATCGAGGGCCTGGTCCACATCTCCGAGCTGGCCGAGCGCCACGTGGAGATCCCGGAGCAGGTCGTCCAGGTCAACGACGAGATCTTCGTCAAGGTCATCGACATCGACCTCGAGCGTCGTCGCATCAGCCTCTCGCTGAAGCAGGCCAACGAGTCCTTCGGTGGCGACCCGGCCTCGGTCGAGTTCGACCCGACGCTGTACGGCATGGCCGCGTCGTACGACGACCAGGGCAACTACATCTACCCCGAGGGCTTCGACCCCGAGACCAACGACTGGCTCGAGGGCTTCGAGGCTCAGCGCGAGGTCTGGGAGACCCAGTACGCCGAGGCGCAGACGCGCTTCGAGCAGCACCAGGCCCAGGTCATCAAGTCCCGCGAGGCCGACGAGGCCGCTGCTGCCGAGGGCGCTGCTGCCCCGGCCGGCGGCGCCCCGGCTGCCTCGGGCGGCAGCGGTGGCGGCGGTGGCGGTTCGTACTCCTCGGAGTCCGCGGACAACGCCGGCGCCCTGGCGTCGGACGAGGCCCTGGCTGCCCTGCGCGAGAAGCTGGCGGGCGGCCAGAGCTGACGCTCTGACCCTCCGGCCGGTCATCGGTCGCAGTAGATGAAAGTGAGGCCCGCTCCCTTCGGGGGGCGGGCCTCACTCATGTCCGCGACGCGGCCTACGGGGTGACGGTGATGTTGGTCAGGCCCTTGCCGCCCGTCACGGTGTTGCTGCCGCGGACCGTAGTGGGGCAGCTCGTGCTGTAGTTGGTGATGTTGAACGCGAGCTGCTTGTCGCCCGTCGAGCCGGACAGGTCCGAGGTGTTGCCGCGGAAGACGGTCCCGCAGCCCCAGCCGCTCTGCTGGGTGTGTGTCTCGTAGCCGTTGTTGGTCGTACGGGAGCCGCGGTTGTCCGCGACCAGGACGTTGTTGCCCTTCACGTCGACCCAGGAGTCGTCGTAGTTGGCCCCGGTCAGCCCGCTGCCGTCGAAGGTGTTGCCGACGATCTGCGCACCCGTGGTGCCCTCCTTGATGTCGACGTTCTCGCCGCCGACGCCCGGGCCGATGGTGTTGTTCAGGATCTGGACCCGGTCGCTCTTGTCGGAGAGATCGCCCGCCGTGCCGACGTAGACACCCTCGCCCATGCCGCGGCCGTCGTGCCCGGTGTCGTAGATCCGCGAGTTCTTGATGACGCCGTCGCTGCTGGACTTGCGGAAGTGGACGCCCTCCATGTCGAGATCGTGCACGGTCACCGAGTCGATGACGACGCCGTTGGCGCTGTCGGCCATGATGCCCTTCTGGCCGCCGGAGACGGTGATGCCCTTCACCGTCCAGTACGAGGCGCCGTTGAGGTGCAGTCCGTAGCCGCCGCCGGCCGTGAGGACCGCCCCGGCGGAGCCGGTCAGGGTGATGCGCGCGGAGGCGGTGCCGGGGATGGTCGCCTTGAAGTTGCCGGTGTACGTGCCGTCCGCGAGGTGGATCGTGCTGCCGGGGCCGACCGCGGTGAGGGCCGACTTGAGCTGGGCCGCGGTGCTCACCTCGATGACCGTCGCGGCGTCGGCGGCGGCGGCCGAGACGAGGACCAGGCCGCCGGTGGCGAGGGCGGTGGCCAGCAGGGCGGGGAGCAGTGTGCGGGTGCGCATGGGGGCCTTCCCGTCAAAGAGTTCAGGGTTCTCGTACGTGAACGTGGGGCGAGTGTCTGAACGTTCTGCCCAGTGAACGTAGGGACGGAGTGATGCCGTGTCAAGGTCTGGACCATTGCGGTTGGGTGTGGTGGGCGTGGTGGACGGGGTGAACGGAGGGAACCGCGCGGGATGCGCGAGCAACTGACGACTCGTGACCCGGCCGTGCCGGGACCCCGGCAACCTGAAGGATCCGAACGGGAGCCCCGTGCGGGCGCCCGTAACTTCACCATCCACTGCGGACCCGGTCGGCTTCCGCAGTGGGCGGCACCCTCGAGCGCTGTCACGAACTCAGCTTCCCCGTCGAGGTGTTCGCCAACATGGACGCCAACGCCTGGCCGGTCGGCCCACGGACCGGACGCCCGTGGCGCTCCCCGGGCGCCAGGCGCGTCCTCGCCGCAACCGGCCACGACCTCGGCCCGTCGGTCCGGGGCGCGGGTCTGCTTCAAGGGTGACTGCCTGAGCCACGCCGACGCCCGGCGGCGCGGGGCGTTCACTTCGGTACGGAAGGCGGTCACCGCACTGCACTCGCGGGTACGTGGGTACACACCCCGGTGAAGGGGCGCGGGCGGGAATGCCCGTGCACCTCGGGGCGTTCTTCTTCAGGAACACAAGGAGGAGCGGTAACCGTGGCTGATCCGCAGAGTTTGTACGACTGGGACCCGAAGGGCCTGGCTGTCGTCGACATGGCGCTTGCCCAGGAGTCGGCCGGCCTGGTCATGCTGTACCACTTCGAGGGATACATCGACGCGGGTGAGACCGGAGAGCAGATCGTCGACGGCCTGCTCGAATCGCTGCCGCACCAGGTGGTGGCCCGCTTCGACCACGACCGCCTCGTCGACTACCGCGCACGGCGCCCCCTGTTGACCTTCCGGCGCGACCGCTGGACGGCGTACGAGACCCCGACGCTGGACGTCCGGGTGGTCCAGGACGCGACCGGGGCCCCGTTCCTGCTGCTGTCGGGGCCCGAGCCCGACGTGGAGTGGGAGCGGTTCGCCGCCGCCGTCGAGCAGATCGTCGAGCGGCTCGGCGTGCGCCTCGCGGTCAACTTCCACGGCATCCCGATGGGCGTCCCGCACACCCGCCCCGTCGGCGTCACCCCGCACGGCAACCGCACCGACCTCATGCCCGGCCACCGCAGCCCGTTCGACGAGGCGCAGGTGCCCGGCTCGGCCGAGGCCCTCGTCGAGTACCGGCTGATGGAGGCCGGACACGACGTGCTCGGCGTCGCCGCCCACGTACCGCACTACGTTGCCCGTTCCGCATACCCCGACGCCGCGCTCACCGCGCTGGAGTCGATCACGGCCGCGACCGGGCTGGTCCTGCCGGCCATCGCCCATGCGCTGCGCACCGAGGCGCACCGCACCCAGACGGAGATCGACCGCCAGATCGGTCAGGGCGACGAGGAACTCGTCTCGCTGGTCGAGGGCCTTGAGCACCAGTACGACGCACTGGCGGGTTCCGAGACCCGGGGCAGCCTGGTCGCCGAACCGGTGGACCTGCCGTCCGCGGATGAGATCGGCCTCGAATTCGAGCGGTTCCTGGCCGAACGGGAAGGCGACAGCTGACCGGCCGGCACCACCGCCCCGCGTCCCCCGGCCGCTCCGGTACGGCGACGCGGGGCGGCGGGTCCGCCCCACGCATCGGGCACTAGGCTGCCGCCCATGCTGAAAGTGGGCCTGACCGGTGGTATCGGCGCCGGCAAGAGCGAAGTGTCACGGCTGCTCGTCGGCCACGGAGCCGTCCTCATCGACGCCGACCGGATCGCGCGCGAGGTCGTCGAGCCCGGGACTCCCGGGCACACCGCTCTCGTAGAGGCGTTCGGCACCGGGATCCTGACCCCGGACGGAACCGTGGACCGGCCGAAGCTCGGCTCGATCGTCTTCTCCGACGCCGAACGGCTCGCCACCCTCAACGCGATCGTCCACCCGCTGGTCGGTGCCCGTTCGGCCGAGCTGGAACGGGCCGCGGGCCCCGATTCCGTGGTCGTTCACGACGTCCCCCTCCTCGTCGAGAACGGTCTCGCCCCCCTGTACGACCTGGTGGTCGTCGTCGACGCGTCCCCCGCGACCCAGCTCGACCGCCTCGTGCGGCTGCGCGGGATGACGGAGGCGGACGCCCGCGCCCGGATGGCCGCGCAGGCCACCCGGGAGCAGCGGATCGCCGTCGCGGACCTGGTCATCGACAACGACGGGCCGGTCGAGGCCCTGGAACCGCAGGTCTGCGAGGTCTGGTCGGAGCTGGTGCGGCGGGCCGCGGCGGGCTGAGCGGCGGGCAGAACCGGACCGGAATACCGGGCCCCGGAACGACGTTCACACCGTGGTGGCCGAGGGAAGGATGCGACTGTGCCCGAGAGGAACCCGGAAACCCACGTCATAGACTTCCGCGCGGCCGAGCAGCTGCTGGCCGCGCGCGATCCCCGGGGTGCCGTCAAGCTGCTCGACTCGGTGATCGCCTCTCACCCTGAGAACACCGCCGCGCGGCTGCTGCGCGCCCGCGCGTTCTTCGCGGCCGCCCAACTGCGCCCCGCCGAGCTCGAGTTCGAGCTCGTCCTGGAACGGGAACCGGACAACGCCTTCGCACACTTCGCGCTGGCCCGGACCTTCGAGCGGGCCGGCCATCCGGAGCGGGCGACCCGCCACTTCAGGCTGGCGGCGGCGCTCGACCCCAACCCGGAGTACCTGAGGGCGGCCCGCTTCGACGCGGAGGGCTGAGGCCCGCTGCCGCGCGCGAGCGCCCGCCCGTGCCGCGGCGAGGACTGCGCCGAGCCGCACCCCGTCCCGTCCCGCCCCGTTCCTGCTGCCGCGCAGGCCCGTCAGTGCCCGTAGGGCCGTCGTCCCCCGTGGTCCGGTTCGTACGGTGGGACGGAGCGGCCCGGCTGGAAGTGCGGGCCCTGGTGGATGCGGTGGACGATCACGGCCAGATCCACCAGGACCAGGACGACCAGCACACCGCAGGCGGCCGCCCACCCCGGGCGGCCGGTCAGGGTGAATGCGGTCAGGCCGAACACGGCCCAGGCCAGGCCCCATAGACTCAGCCAGAGCCGCATGCGCAGAGCACTCCGCGCAGTCGTCGGTTCACTACCGGTACGCATGGCGATCGCCTCTCCTATCCAGCATGGACCCGCGGCGGCGGAATGCGGCGGACCGACGAGAGATGGTGGGGTGCCGGCGATGAGCGGCGCGGCATGGGGCAACGATTTCGTTCGAAGGACCCAGGTCCGCGGGTGTCTGCTGGGCGGGGCGATCGGGGACGCGCTGGGCAATCCGGTGGACTTCCTGTCGCTCGCGGGCATCCGGAGGGCACACGGAGAACAGGGCGTACGCGGCCTCACGGCCGACGAGGACGGGGTGGTCGGGCGCGTCACGGACGACACCCAGATGACGCTCTTCACGGCCGAGGGGCTGATCAGGGCACACTCCCGGGCCATGTCCAAAGGCATCGGCGGCGCCGAGACCGCGGTGATCAGACGCGCCTATCTGCGCTGGCTGGACATCCAGAACCATCCCGCGCCGCCGGCCCGCGGAGGGGAGGACCCCGTCCGTACCGGCCGGCTCAGGCAGCAGCCACCCGCCTTCCGCCGTCCTGGCTGGTGCGCACGGAAGGCCGGGCGGTGATCGCGGAGGTGGCCGACGACCTGTCCCTGGAGTTCGAGCACGCGGTCGAGTGGCCCCCCGGCCGCTACCCGGGGTACTGACGCGGACCGAGGCGCGGGTCAGCCGGTCCGGCCGGATCAGTGGACCGTGCTGAAGCTGCGCCAGGGCAGGGAACTGGGCGCCCTCACGTCGGTGAGCGTGGTGGCGAGGTAGGTCGTACCGGGTCCGGTGCAGTCCCGCGTGCGGTACAGGATGATGTCGATCAGGGTGCTGTTGGCCACTTCCTTGGCGCCCGCGGGGGCGAGCCGGTGGCAGCCCCGCACCAAGGGACTGTTCACCATGATCACGGCATTCCGCTCGGTCTTGTAGGTGACCGGGCCGACCGCGGTCCGGCCGAGGCCCGAACAGCCCGCGACGGTGAGGGTCAGGAGCGCGGTCCCGGCTGCGATGCCGAGACGGCGGCGCCGGTTGTCGATCACGGGCATGGGCAGGTCCTCGTCTGTCTCGTCCGGCTCATCCGTACGCACTTCGTCACGTCGTCCTCGTACGCCACAGAGGTACGTGCTGACGCTGGTCACCTTGCCCGCTCAGGGTCGGCCCGGCATCCGGGAGGCGGCCGGGCGGGCGACGGGCGGGTGGAATGCCCGGACACAGGTTCGACCGTCACCCAAAGGGGGCATATCGTGGTAATAGCGTCTTATGTGGCGTGAAGTGAAGTGAGTGTTCCGATGTTTCCGGCAGGCAGGGGGCCGTCATGGTCCAAGAGCTCTTGATCGCGTTGGTTGTGGTGATCCTGGCGGGTCTCACGTACACGGTTGCCGCCGCCCGGGTCATCAAGCAGTACGAGCGGGGAGTGGTGCTCAGGTTCGGCCGGCTCCGGAACGACGTGCGAGGACCAGGGTTCACCATGGTGATCCCTGGTGCGGAACGGCTCCGCAAGGTCAACATGCAGATCGTGACGATGCCGGTGCCCGCCCAGGACGGGATCACCCGGGACAACGTCACGGTGCGGGTGGACGCGGTCATCTACTTCAAGGTGGTCGACGCGGCGAGCGCGGTCGTCCAGGTGGAGGACTACCGGTTCGCCGTCTCCCAGATGGCCCAGACGTCGTTGCGTTCGATCATCGGCAAGAGCGATCTGGACGATCTGCTCTCCAACCGGGAGAAGCTGAACCAGGGCCTGGAGCTGATGATCGACAGCCCCGCGGTCGGCTGGGGCGTACAGATCGACCGGGTGGAGATCAAGGACGTCTCGCTGCCGGAGACGATGAAGCGCTCCATGGCGCGTCAGGCCGAGGCGGACCGTGAGCGGCGTGCCCGGGTCATCAACGCGGACGCGGAGCTCCAGGCGTCGAAGAAGCTGGCCCAGGCGGCAGGGGAGATGTCCGCCCAGCCTGCGGCACTGCAGCTGAGGCTGCTCCAGACCGTGGTGGCGGTGGCCGCGGAGAAGAACTCCACACTGGTGCTGCCGTTCCCGGTGGAGCTGCTCCGCTTCCTGGAGCGGGCACAGCAGCCGGTACCGCAGCAGCAGCCCGTGCAGGCCGCACCGCAGCCCGGGGCGCAGGCGCCGTCGGCCCCGGCCGGAACGCTGCCGCCGGTGGAGCCCGATCCGGAGCCTGCGCCCGAGCCGGCGCACGCGTCCTCGTCCTCGTCGGCCGGAGCGCAGCCCGTGGAGGCCGCGCCTTCGCGGGTAGCCCCGTCCGCGTCCCCGTCCGCGTCCCCGTCCGCGTCCCCGTCCGGGGGGCGGACGGCCTCCGTACCCAAGCCCGGCCCGTCCGCCGCGAGGCCCCGGCCCCGTTCCAAAGGGTCGAAGCCGCTCGCCCGGCACTGAGGTGACCGGCCCACGGGTCCGCCGTCGTACCCCGTCCGAACCGAGGGGGCGGTGGCGGGCCCGTCGTCCAATGTCAGACCCCCCGCCTAGACTCGCGAGTCAGAGCGATCCGGTGCCGCTCAGGCGCCGGGGACCGCAGACTCGGAGCCCGTGACCAGGGCGTTGGACGTGAGGGGAGGGGCCGGTGGCCATCGCATCGCCGCCGCAGGACGCGGCCGTCGGCCGTCTGCTGCGCTGCGCGGCCGTCTTCCTTCCCGCGGCGCTGCCGAGGGAGGGCCGCATCGCGTTCTGGGACCCGGAAGGGGCCCCGCTCCCCGACCCCGTCCTCGGCCCCGGCCTCACCGAAGGGACCGGCTCCGGCGGGCGGATCTCCGAGATCACGATCGTCCGCCGGTCCGGCGGTCAGGGTGACGTCCACCCGCACACCGTGCCGGCCCTCGTGCTTCCCGTGGCCGACGCCGTACCCCTGCTGGCCCGTGCCCGGCACCAGCAGTCCGCCCACCCCGCCACCCGCTGCTGGGGCGCCGCCGCGCTGCACGCGCTCCATCTGGTGGCCCGCGGCCGGATGCTCCCCGGGCTGACGCCCGACGACCACGACGCCTGGCGGGCCGGGCCCCGCGCCGCCGAGGACATCGCCCATCTGCGTGCGGTCGCCGCGGCCATGCCTCCCGAGGGGTACGCGGTGCCGTTCCCCGACCGCACACCCCTGCAGGTCCCCGACCCCGAGCCGCTCATCGGCTCCTTCCTCGACGCGGTGGCCGACACCCTGCCCCGTACACCCGCGGCGGCGTTCGCCATGGGGGCGCCTTTCGCCGCCCGGGAGGCCCAGCACCTGCCCGGCGCCCGGGAGTGGGCCGTGGAGGTCGCGGCCGGACTGGACGCGGGCGTACGGGTGTCACTGCGCCTGGACCTCTCGGCGTACGAACTCTTCGACACGACCGGGTCCGGCGACACGCGGGCCGGGTCCGATGACATGACCGGGCCCGGCGACACGGCGGCCGGGTCCGACGGCACGGCGGAGATCCGTGGCGGCGGCCGTCCGGCCGCCTCGCGGCATGCCGCCGCGGCCATCACCCAGGTGCACAGCCTCGCCGACCCGACCTATGTCGTCGACGCCGCCGCACTGTGGAACGGCGGGGCGGGCGAGCCCTTCGGGCCGCGGGCCCGGATCGACGCCGTGCTCGCGCTGCGCCGCGCCGCCCGCGTCTGGGCCCCTCTGGAACGGCTGCTGGACCAGCCCGTCCCCGACGTACTGGCCCTCAGCGAGGACGAGTTGTACGAGCTGCTGGGCGTTGCCGGGGCCCGGCTGTCGGCCGCCGGGGTGAGCGTGCACTGGCCCCGGGAGCTGGCCCGTTCCCTGACCGCGGCCGCCGTGGTGCGGCCGGCGCCGGGGACGGCCACCGACGGCACGGCTTTCTTCGACGCCGAACAGCTCTTCGCCTTCAACTGGCAGCTCTCGCTGGGGGACCAGCAGCTCACCGAGGCCGAGATGGACGTGCTCGCCGAGGCCCACCGGCCCGTGGTGCGGCTGCGGGACCAGTGGGTCGTCGTCGACCCCGCGCTCGTACGCAAGGCGCGCAAGCGGGAGCTGGGCCTGCTCGACCCGGTGGACGCCCTCGCCGTCGCCCTGACCGGAAGCGCCGAGGTGGACGGCGAACAGGTCGACGCCGTGCCGGTCGGTGCGCTGGCCGCGCTCCGCTCCCGCATCGTCGACGACACCACCACGATCGCACCGCCGCCCGGCCTCGACGCGACGCTCCGCGACTACCAGTTGCGCGGTCTGGCCTGGCTGGACCGGATGACCTCGCTGGGCCTCGGCGGCTGCCTCGCCGACGACATGGGACTCGGCAAGACGATCACCCTCATCGCCCTGCACCTGCACCGCGCCCATCCCGCGCCCACCCTGGTGATCTGCCCCGCCTCGCTGCTGGGCAACTGGCACCGGGAGATCAACCGCTTCGCCCCCGGCGTACCCGTGCGCCGGTTCCACGGCACCGACCGCACCCTCGCCGAACCCGACGGCGGCTTCGTCCTCACCACGTACGGCACGATGCGCTCCAGCGCGGCCGAACTGGCCGCGCACAGCTGGGGACTGGTCGTCGCCGACGAGGCACAGCACGTGAAGAACCCGCACTCCTCGACGGCGAAGGCACTGCGCACCATTGCGTCCCCGGCCCGGGTCGCCCTGACCGGCACCCCGGTCGAGAACAACCTCTCCGAGCTCTGGGCGCTGCTCGACTGGACCACACCCGGACTGCTCGGCCCCCTCAAGGCGTTCCGGGCCAGGCACGCCCGGATCGTGGAGAACACCGGCACGGCGGCCGGGATCGGCAACGACGAAGCGGTCGAGCGGCTCTCCCGGCTGGTCCGCCCCTTCCTGCTGCGCCGCAAGAAGTCGGACCCGGGCATCGCCCCCGAGCTGCCGCCCAAGACGGAGACCGACCACCCCGTCTTCCTCACCCGCGAACAGGCCACGCTCTACGAGGCCACGGTGCGCGAGACCATGGCGTACATCGAGGCGTCGGAGGGCATCGCCCGGCGCGGCCTCATCATGAAGCTGCTGGCCTCGCTCAAGCAGATCTGCAACCACCCCGCGCAGTATCTGAAGGAGGAGCCGACCCGGCTCGCCGGCCGCTCCGGGAAGCTCGACCTGCTCGACGAACTCCTCGACACGATCCTCGCCGAGGACGGCTCCGTCCTCGTCTTCACCCAGTACGTGACGATGGCCCGGCTGCTCTCCGCGCATCTCACCTCGCGGGCGATCCCCTCCCAACTCCTGCACGGCGGAACGCCGGTGGCCGAGCGGGAACGCATGGTGGACCGTTTCCAGTCCGGCGAGGTGCCGGTGTTCCTGCTCTCCCTGAAGGCGGCGGGCACCGGACTGAATCTCACCAGGGCCGCCCATGTCATCCACTACGACCGCTGGTGGAACCCGGCCGTCGAGGAACAGGCCACGGACCGCGCCTACCGCATCGGGCAGACCCAGCCGGTCCAGGTGCACCGGCTGATCGCCGAGGGCACGGTCGAGGACCGGATCGGCGAGATGCTGCTGGCCAAGCGGGCCCTGGCAGACGCGGTGCTCGGCGCCGGGGAGACCGCGCTGACCGAGCTCAGCGACCGCGACCTGGCCGATCTCGTCTCTCTCCGGAGGCCGTCATGAGCCCCCGCTCCCAGCCCGTCCCGTCCACCCGCGGCCCGCGGCCCGTCGCCCGGTCCAGGCCCGGCCCCGACGACCTCCGCCGGACCTTCGAGGCGGTACCCGCGCGGACGTCCGGCGACGACGAGCCGTTCGCGGACAGCTGGTGGGGCCGGGCCTGGGTGGCGGCGCTGGAAGCACTCTCGATGGACGAGGCGAGACTCGCCCGTGGCCGTGCGTACGCGGACAGCGGGCATGTCGCCGCGGTCACCGTCACCCCGGGCCGCGTCGTCGCCTATGTGCACGGCAGCCGCCCCCGGCCCTACCGCGCCGAACTGCGGCTGCGCACCCTCACCGACGCCGACTGGGACACCTTCCTCGACGCGGTCGCCGCCCGCCCCGGCCACCTTGCCGCGCTGCTCAGCAAGGAGATGCCGCACTCCCTGGTCGACACGGCGGCCGCCTCCGGGGTCGTGCTGCTCCCCGCGGCGAACGACCTGGACCCCAGCTGCTCCTGCCCCGACCACGGCTGGCCCTGCAAGCACGTGTCGGCGCTCTGCTACCAGATGGGCCGGCTCCTGGACGCCGACCCGTTCGTCCTGCTGCTGCTGCGCGGCCGGGGCGAGCGCGAACTCCTGGAGGACCTGGGCCGCCGCAACGCCGCGCACTCCGCACGGGAGCGGCCCGCGGCCCCCGCAGCCCCCTCCATAACGGCGGAGGAAGCGCTCGCCGGCCGTTTCCTGCCTCCGCTGCCCGCCCCGTTCCCGGTGGAGCCGCACCCCGGGCAGCCGCCCTCGTACCCGAGCCTGCCCGGCAGCCGGGATCCGCTCGCTCTCGACCAGCTCGCCACGGACGCCGCCGCCCGCGCCCACGCCCTGCTCACCACCGGCCTCGACCCGCTCGCCGGGCTCACCCCCTGGCAGGACGCGGTCCGGCTGGCAGCCGCCCGCCCCACCGCGGGGCTCACCGCCACCACCCGCGCCCTGTACCGCGAACTGGCGTCCGCCACCGGCCGCAACACCACCGACCTGGCCCGCGCCGTCGCCGCCTGGCGCCAGGGCGGGGCCGAGGGACTGGATGTCCTGGAAACGCAGTGGGACCCCCCGGCGGGCCCGTTCGACCGGGCCCGACCGGCCCTCGCAGCCGCCGGCTTCCCCCGCTTCCAGCCCTGGCACAACCACCTCACCCACCCCGGCGGCACGCTCCAGCTCCGCTTCGGCCACGACGGCCGCTGGTACGGCTACGAGTCCGACCCGGGCCAGGACGAGTGGTGGCCGCGTGCCCTACCGGACTCCGACCCGGTGGGCGCACTCCTGGAGCTCAGCGGCGGCTGACCGCTCAGCCCTTCAGGAAGAGCGCTCAGCTCTTCAGGAGGAACAGCAGACCGATCAGCACGACGGCGACGATCGGCGGCACGATCGGCCGGCCCTTGCGGAACGACTCGTTCTCCCGCTGCTCCGGCCCGCGGTCGGCCCCGTGCGCGGAGGCCAGGTGCTCCCCGGCCATGTCGATGATCCGCTCACGTGGTCAGGAGCGACGGACGCCATCCGCAGTGTGCGCAGACCAGGAAGTCGCGGTACGGGTCGTACCGGAAGTCCCGCTCGACGTTGACCGTGAAGACCTGCCCCTGCTCGGTCGTGGAAGTGAAATGACGTATCGCGGCGCCCACGCGGTGTGCCCCCTGCTGATCGACGTCCGGTGCTCCGGCACCAGGCTGCGGCACAGTACCCAATCGTTCAGGGCCGGTGCGGGGCGGGCTTGTGCGGGCGCTCGCCCTCCGGCTGCCACCGCGTCGGCCTCGGGCTCAGAAGTCGGCTGTCGTACGCTCCTCCAGCCGCGCCACCGAATCCTGCGCGTACGCCTTCTCGTAGGCGTCGCGGATCCGCTCGATCTGCGGATCGCGCACCCGCGCCTCGGACGCCGGGTAGAGCAGGGTCAGTTCGTAACTCCGCTCCCGCTCGATCACCCCGTTGGAGTCCCGCCACTGCCCTCGGCCGTCCTGGATGGTCAGACCGTTCGGGAAGCGCGGTGTGACTTCCTTGTCGACGAAGGCGAGAAACTGTCGGTCGGTCACATTGGCTCCGCCGTCCGGCCGTTCGGTCCCGAAGAACAGCCGGCTCTCGATGTAGGCCTCGCCCCGTGAGGCGGTCGACGTCGCCGGACCCGGTTGGGGCGAGGAACCGGCGCCCAGCGTTGCGTACGCGACGGGCGCGCCCACGGCCAGGACGGCAAGCCCGGCGCCCGCGGCGGCGAGCGCGGCACTCCGTCGCGGGCGCTGACGGACCTCCGGGGAGCCGGTACCGCTGGGGGCGGCCGGGTTCCTCGCGCCGTGGAGGCGGGAGAGGCGGGAGCGGCGAGGCGTGGGGAAAGGCATGGGGGAGACCCTTCGTTCCGGGGGAGGGGGCGCGGACGCGCGGGCCTCACAGTGGCAACTGGCCCTCGCCGTAAGGGGGCAGAGCACGGGCGTCGCCGGCGATCCACCCGAACGGGCCACCGCGCACAGGTGCATCAGGTAGCGCGTCCGGCGCGCCCCGGCGCGTCCAGTGCATCCGGCGCGGCAAAAACCGCTGGTGCGCGCTGTGTTGATGTTGCTAGCTTCCTCGACGTGGCGAAACTCAATCAGATCATCGCAGTGGAGAAGGGCGTCAAGTCCAAGGCTCACCAGGACCTGACGGCGGCGCATCACGGCCTCCAGAAGGCCGGCCTGCTGGCCGGGATCTCCCGGACCTATCAGCCGAAGGACGAGGAGGGCGAGCAGTTGCCGCCCGAGTCGACACCGGTGCAGATCAAGGCCGAGGACGTGCTGCGCGACACGGCGGCGACCCTCACCCGGCTCTTCGACGTGACCGCCACCAAGGACTGGGCGAACTGTGCGGCCCGCGCCGACATCTCGGTCGACGGCCGGGTCCTGGTGCCCGGCGTACCGGTCTCGTATCTGCTCTTCCTGGAGAAGCAGCTCACCGACATCACCGCCTTCATCCGGAAGCTGCCGGTGCTCGACGCCTCGGAGGCCTGGGCACAGGACCCGTCCACCGACTCCTGGAAGACCGAGCCGGTGCGGACCCTGCGTACCAAGAAGGTGCCCCGCAACCATGTGAAGGCGGAGGCAACCGAGAAGCACCCGGCGCAGGTCGAGGTGTACTACGAGGACCTTCCGATCGGTTACTGGACGACCGTGAAGTTCTCCGGGGCGCTGCCCGCGCGACGGATCAATGAACTCGCCGACCGGGTCGAGAAGCTCCAGCAGGCCGTCAAGTTCGCCCGCGAGGAGGCCAACGGCGTGGACGTCACGGACCAGCGGGTGGGTGATGCGGTCTTCGGTTACCTCTTCGGGTGACCGACCATGGAATCCCCGGCGGCGGTCGAAGCCGTCGGGGTGCGCGAGGAGCGCAAAGCTGAAACTGAAGTTTGTCGTGACGACGCGGTTCCGGTGGAGGTTCGAGTCCTCCCCCCGGCACTTCCGTACTTCTTCGTACGGATGCGGGCCGGGGTGGCCCAACTGGCAGAGGCAGGCCGCGATCAATCTCAGACTCTTGCTCCAGACTCAGCATGCGCCACCTATCGCCGAATCGACCGGGCCCGTGCCCGTGTGCGTCGAGATGCCGGTTCGACTCCGGCCCGCGGAGCTTCGGTCTGCGGTCGTCTAAAGGCAGGACGCGACGACATAAAACTGACACGGGACCTTAAAAGTGTCGGCGTGCCGTACAGGTGGCAATCACAGGGCTCGGGGGCCGGCTACGCCCCCGGGCCCGCTCCCGTTTCGGGGCGGCAGGTGTGTCATCCCCGCACGCGCATCGACACCCCGCGCCCGGCGAAGAAACGCTCGAACTCGGCCAGGGGAAGCTCCGCCGACCTGGTCGCAGCCGTCGTTCCGGACGGGTTGTGGAAGTGGACGCCCGTGCCGTCGGCCGTACGGGACGTCAGGAGCACCAGGTGCCCGCCCCTTCCCGGTGCGGGCCGTCGCGGGTGACGGATCGCGTAGTGCACGGACGCCATGACCGAGCGGCCCTCGTCCAGCAGGGCCGGGATCTCCTGCGGTGCGAGGTGCCGGTGGACGGTCGCGTCGAGGCCGTGCCTCTCGCGTACGTACGCGACGAACGGGGCGTAGACCAGGCCCCGGATCGAGCCGTCGGTGTCCTCGGTGTACGCGCCGTACCCGAGTGCTCCGTCGCGCAGCGCGAAGAGGGACGGGGCGTCGGCGCCGAGCGCCATGCGCAGACAGGTCATCCCGCACAGATGGCCCGCCCAGCGCGCGTACTCCGCGGGTGACTTCGCGCCCGAGTCCGCCCACGCGGGGTCGGTGGCCGGGTCGAGCCCGTTCTCGACGATCGGCCCGACGAGCTCGAACGATGCGAACTGGGTGTGTACCGGGACCGGGCAGGTGGGGCAGGCGGGTCGGCTGGGGCCGTTCACGATCGGCATCCGTTCATCCCCGGCATCCGTTCATCCCCCGGTATTGGTTCATACCCGGTATCCGGTCACTGCCGGTACCCGGTCAGGAAGCGGCCGATCCGGCTGATCGCCGCGTCGAGATCGTCAGCGTACGGGAGGGTCAGGATCCGGAAGTGGTCGGGCCGCGGCCAGTTGAAACCGGTTCCCTGAACGACCTGGATCTTCTCGCGCAACAGCAGGTCCAGGACGAACTTCTCGTCGTCGACGAGGGGATGCACCTTCGGGTCGATGCGCGGGAAGGCGTACAGCGCGCCCCTGGGCTTCACGCACGACACCCCGGGGATCTCGTTCAGCTTCTCCCAGGCGCGGTTGCGCTGCTCGTACAGCCTGCCCCCGGGCACCACCAGTTCCCGGATCGACTGCCGGCCGCCGAGCGCGGCCTGGATCGCGTACTGCGCGGGGGCATTGGGACACAGCCGCATGGAGGCGAGCATGGTCAGCCCCTCCAGATAGCTGCGCGCGTGCTGCTTCGGACCGGACACCACCATCCAGCCCGAACGGAAGCCGGCCACGCGGTACGTCTTGGAGAGACCACTGAAGGTGAGACAGACCAGGTCGGGGGCGAGCACCGCCACGCTGTGGTGCTCGGCGTCGTCGTAGAGGATCTGGTCGTAGATCTCGTCGGCGAACACCATCAGACCGTGCCTGCGAGCCAGATCGAGGATGGACTCGAGGACCTCGCGCGGGTAGACGGCACCGGTCGGATTGTTCGGGTTGATGATCACGACGGCCCTGGTCCGGTCGGTGATCTTCGACGCCATGTCGGCCAGGTCGGGGTTCCAGTCCGAGGCCTCGTCGCACATGTAGTGCACGGCCTTCCCGCCGGCCAGTGTCGTCACCGCGGTCCACAGCGGGTAGTCCGGCGACGGGATCAGCACCTCGTCACCGTCCTCCAGCAGCCCCTGCACCGCCATGGAGATCAGCTCGGACACACCGTTGCCGAGGAAGATGTCGTCCACGCCGACCTCGGTGAGCCCCATCGCCTGGTAGCGCTGCGCCACGGCCCGGCGGGCGGACAGGATGCCACGTGAGTCGGTGTAGCCGTGCGCCTGCGGGAGCATCCGGATCATGTCCTGGACGATCTCCTCGGGCGCCTCGAAACCGAACAGCGCCGGGTTGCCCGTGTTGAGGCGGAGCACGCTGTGGCCCGCCTCCTCAAGGGCGTTGGCGTGCTCGATGACCGGGCCCCGGATCTCGTAACAGACCTCGTTGAGCTTGCTGGACTGGCGGAATTCCATGCGGTGCTGCCTCCCCGACCCGATTGCGATACTTGGTTTTACCAAGCTTGAGCTTGGAAAGTCCAACAACATGTCTAGACTGCGTCTCATGCCACGTCAGCAACAGCCCGCAACCCGCCCGGCCCGCCGCCGGAGTTACGATCAGTTCTGTGCCGGCGCCCGTGCGCTGGACGCCGTCGGAGACCGGTGGACCCTGCTGATCGTCCGTGAACTGCTGGCCGGTCCCCGCCGGTACACCGATCTGCATGCCGACCTGCCCGGCGTCAGTACCGATGTCCTCGCCTCCCGGCTGAAGGACATGGAGCAGGGCGGACTGGCCACCCGCCGCAAACTGCCGCCGCCCGCCGCCGCCTCGGTCTACGAACTCACCGAGCGCGGTCACGGGCTGCTCCCCGTCCTCGCCGCACTCGCCGAATGGGGGGCGCCCGCCCTCGCGGAGCGGCGGCCCACGGACGCGGTCCGGGCGCACTGGTTCGCGCTCCCGCTGCTGCGCGCGCTGAACCGACCCGGGGCGCCGGTCGGTGACGGAGTGCTCGACGTACACCTCGACGAGGGCGT
This sequence comes from Streptomyces brevispora, assembly GCF_007829885.1. NCBI lineage: Bacteria > Bacillati > Actinomycetota > Actinomycetes > Kitasatosporales > Streptomycetaceae > Streptomyces > Streptomyces brevispora. The sequence continues at coordinate 853,698 of NZ_VIWW01000001.1, read as the reverse complement.
GTTCCATGTCCGTACGGGGACGCGGGCGGCCGGGGGCGCGGTCTACGGTGACGGTCCCGCCGCTCACGCCGATGCGCGCATCGTGCTCGACGCCGAGCTCTGCCTCGCGCTGGGACGCGGTGAGACGACGTTCGCCGAGGCGGTGAAGGACGGGCGGATCGAGGTGTCCGGCGAGGGGCTGCTGGTCGCGGAGTTGCGTGGCGAATGACGACGGGGACGGGATGGTTCGCCCGGTCAACTTCTGGGTAGCGTCGGGGTATTTGGGATGTCCGGGACACCGATGCAGAGGAGTTGCCCATGAGGCTTGGCGGACAACAGGGGCGGCAAGAGCCGGGGCGCCGACAGATGTCGCAGGGGGCGCGCGGGTTGCGGGGGCGGCTGGGCAAGGCGTTTGTCATCGGGGGCGGCGTGGCAGCGCTCGGCTTCGTACCGTCGGCGGCCATCGCCACCCCCGGCAGTGGTGTGAGCGGCACCGTCGTCGCGGAGGGCACATCGCCGGGCAAGCTGAAGGTGAAGACGCCGAAGGGCCGTACCGATGTCACCTTCCGTACGATCACCGTCGAGCCGGGCGGCTCCACCGGCTGGCACACCCATCGCGGTCAGCTGATCGCGGTCGTCAAGCAGGGGACGCTGACGCGCACGCTGGACGACTGCTCGGTCGAGGTGACGCCCGCCGGGACGTCCTTCATCGAGCCGTCCGGGGCGAAGCACCGCCACATCGGGCGCAATCTGGGGACCGAGCCCGTCGTCCTCTGGGTGACCTATCTGTTGCCCGAGGGCAGCGAACTCTCCGACGACGCCGACGCCGTGGACTGCGGCAAGAAGAAGTGAAGCGGGGCTGAGGCCCGCCCATGCCGTCCCGGCCGGCCACCGTGCCGCCGGGTGCCGGCCGTCAGTGGGCGAGTGTCTCCCCGTACGCGCCGAGGCCGCCGATCACCAGTCCGTCCCGGAAGGTCAGCAGCTCGGACACCCGCCCGCCGATCTGGTTGCGGTAGTCGATCACCAGCGTGTCGACGCTCACCCGGACGTCCATCACCTCGAACTCGAGGTCGTGGATGAGTTCGAGCCCGCGCGTGCGGTACGCGCGCAGCTCGTTCTTGCCGCGCACGGTGCCGGAGGGGTTGCAGGTGAACCGCGCGATCATGGGGGAGCTGAACGTCACGTCGTCGTGATAGCGCGTCAGAACGCGTTCTGCGGACACCCTCACCGCGACGGGGCGATGATGGACACGTGCGATTCGAAGCGATCACCTGGGAACGGCTGGCGGACGCGCTCGCCGCACACATCGACGCGCTGAAACCGTCCGACGGCGGGCCCTGGCTCAAGGTCGCCGTCGACGGTGCCCCGGCCGCCCGCACCGGCGCGCTCGCCGAGTCGGTCGCACAGTCGCTGCGGCTGCGCGGCCGGGCCGTGCTCCCGGTGTCCACCGCGGGATTCCTGCGGCCGGCCAGCCTGCGGTACGAGTACGGCAAACGGGACCCCGACTCGTACTACGGCAGCTGGTTCGACACCGGAGCGCTGTGGCGCGAGGTGTTCGGGCCGCTGGAGCCGGGCGGCAGCGGGCGGGTGCTGCCCGATCTCTGGGATCCGGCGACGGACCGGGCCACGCGGAGCCCCTACCGGCTCCTGCCGGAGGGCGGGGTGCTGGTGGTGCACGGGCCGTTGCTGCTGGGGCACTGGTTCCCGTTCGACCTGAGTGTTCATCTGCGGCTGTCGCCGGGGGCGCTGCGGCGGCGCACGGAGGAGGACGAGCAGTGGACGCTGCCCGCCTTCACGCGGTACGAGGACGAGGTGGCGCCCGCCGGGAGCGCGGACGCGGTCGTCCGGGCCGACGACCCGCGCCATCCCGCCTGGACGGGGCTGCGGCGGGACGGGTAGGGGCGGCGGGGGTTCTCGGCTCCCGTGGGCCGCGCTCACCGTCCGCCCTCGGTCAGGGGCGGCCGCCCGCCCACGGCCATGACGGCTTGCGCCCCCGAACGGCACCCCGCCGCGGCGGCCGTCGCGGCGTCGCCGCCCGCCAGTCGCGCCGCGAGGAAGCCGCCGGTGAACGCGTCGCCCGCCCCCGTGGAGTCCACCGGGTCCCGCACCGGTTCGGCCGGAACGCGGCCGGTCACCGCGCCCCCCGTGGCCAGCAGGACGCCGTCCCGGCCCAGGGTGACGACGACCTGGCCGACCAGCAGGCTCAACTTGGCCGCGGCGTCCGCGGGTTCGGGGAGGCCGGTCAGCAGACGGGCCTCGTCCGCATTGGGCAGCAGCAGATCCACGCCCTCGACCAGGGCCAGGAACCGGTCGACGCCCAGCTCGGCCAGGAACCCCACCGAAGCCGGGTCGACGCTCACCGGGATGTTCCGCCGCTCGGCCTCCCGCAGCGCGAGCAGGGCCGTCGCACGGCTCGTCGCGGCGAAGAGGAGGTAGCCGGAGAGGTGGAGCCGGTCGATTCCGTCGAGCATCGACGGCGACCAGTCGTCGGGCGAGAGCCGCAGGACCGCGCCGCTGTCGGTGAGGAAGGTGCGTTCGGCGGCGGAGTCGACCAGGGCGACGACCGTGCCGGTCGGGGCCCTGTCGTCCACGGCCAGCAGTCCGCGCACACCCGAGCGCCGCAGCAGGTCCCGTGCCAGGCCGCGGAGTCGGCACCGACCCGGGCCAGCAGCCGCACCTCCCGGCAGCCCGAACGCGCCGCCCAGCAGGCCACGTTGGCGCCCGCGCCGCCCGGCCGGGTCCGGATGCTGGCCGCCGTGTCCGTACCGTGGAGCAGCGCCGACCCGTACCGGGCCACCACATCCGTGACGACGTCACCGACGACGAGCAGACCACCGGTCACCGGGCGGCCCAGGCGGTGGCGATCCGGGCGGCGAGCGCCACATTGCCGCGGACGGCCGCCAGGTTGGCCTCCAGCGACGCGCCGCCGGTCCGCCGCATCAGCTGGTCGAGGAGATAGGGCGTGACGGCCTGCCCCGCGATGCCGAGCTCCCGGCACGATTCCAGCGCCTCGGCCAGCACCCGGTCGTGCAGGGCGGGATCCAACTGCTCATCCTCCGGTACGGGGTTGGCGACGATCAGCGCCGCCCCGGGACCGCCGAGCGCGTCCTGCGCGCCCATCACCTCGGCGACCTCCTCGGGAGAGCGCACGGTCCAGTCGACCGGTTCGCCCGAACTGCTCAGATAGAAGCCGGGGAACCGGTCGGTGCCGTACCCGAGCACCCCGACCCCGAGCGTCTCCAGCCGCTGGAGCGTGGCAGGCACGTCCAGGATCGACTTCACGCCCGCGCAGACCACGGTGATGCCGGTCCCGGCCAGCAGCCGCAGATCCGCCGACTCGTCCTGTGTCTCGGTCCACCCCCGGTGCACCCCACCGAGCCCGCCGGTCGCGAAGACGCGCAGTCCGGCCCGTGCGGCCAGGAACGCCGTCGCTGAGACCGTCGTCGCCCCGCTCGCGCCCGCCGCGAGTGCGGGGGCGAGGTCCCGGTGGCCGAGCTTGCGCATCGCCGGGTCCTGGGCGACCCGCTCCAACTGGTCCTTGTCCAGGCCGACTCTGGCCCTGCCGTCCAGCACGGCGACGGTGGCGGGCACGGCGCCGGCGGACCGTACGAGCCCCTCCAGTTCCTCGGCGACCCGCAGATTGCGGGGACGGGGCAGGCCGTGGGCGATGATCGTCGACTCCAGTGCGACGACGGGCCGGTGCGCGGCGACGGCGGCCCGCACCTCCGCGGAGAGAACGGGCGCGTGGTGAGCGGCGCCGAGCGGCGCAGTATGTGACATGTTCACATCCCTGTCGCGGACGGGGCGGGCTCAAACGTCCAGCGGCCGCGGCCACGTCGGCCATGCCGGGCGCGGGGTGCGCATGGCCGCACGGTGGTGAGCGCGGCACTGTCCCCGCCGCCGCTCGGACTGCGGCCGGCGGGATCTGCGGCTGTCGGCCGGGGCCGACGTCATGGGCGCACTGCGGTACGCCCCGGCGAGCCGGTGGCCACCTCCGCACCGCTGGACACCGAAGGCCCTGCGGAGCGCTCCGGGTCGGTCGCTAGAGTGACCGCTCATGACCACAATTGATCAAGCTCCCGCCTCCTTCGCCGTGCACATCCCGGACGCCGTGCTCGAACCGGAACCGCTCGATCCCGCGCAGATCGTGTCGGGCGAGCCCGAGGTCACCGGCAAGGTGCTGTGGGAATCGGCCGACGGCAAGCAACTGCGCGGGATCTGGCAGATCACGCCCGGCGTGGTCACGGACACCGAGGCCAACGAGCTGTTCGTGGTCGTCAGCGGGCGTGCGACGGTGGCGGTCGAGGGCGGCGCGACGATGGAGATCGGACCGGGCGATGCCTGCGTACTGCGCGAGGGCGACCGTACGACGTGGACCGTGCACGAGACGCTGCGCAAGGCGTACCACATCAGCCTCTGAAGCCTCTGAAGTCTCTGAGCCGTCCGGGCTTCTCGAACCTCTCCGGCTTCTCTGGCCTCTTGGGTCGTTCGAGTCTCTCGGACCTCTCGCGGAACCGTTCCCGCCGCCCGGCGCGGGCGCCCCGCGCGGCTCAGGCCGTGGCGGGGCGGGTGAGGGCCCGGCGCAGCGCCAGCGCGGCCATCGGCAGCAGCAGGCATGCGCCGGCGAGGTTCAGCCAGCCGTAGCTCGCCCGGGAGACGATGACTCCGGCGACGGCGCCGCCGATGCCCGCCGACGCGTTCATCGTCAGGTCCGACAGGCCCTGCACGGCGGCGCGGGCGGGCTGCGGTACGGAGTCGGTGAGCAGCGCCGAGCCGGCGACCAGTCCCGCGGACCAGCCGAGCCCGAGCACGAACAGGCCGGCCGCGGTCCTGCCGTGGGCGGCGCCCGCGGTCCCCGCCAGCAGTGCGGCCAGGGAGAGCAGCCCGACCGCCAGGCCGATGACGGCGAGCCGGCCGAAGCGGTCCGACAGCCAGCCCATCACCGGCGAGAACGCGTACATCCCCGCGATGTGTCCACTGATCACCAGGCCGACCAGTTGGAGGTCCGCCCCGTGGTGGCCGAGGTCGACCGGGGTCATCACCATGATCGAGACCATCGCGGTGTGCGAGACGGTCACGGTCACCAGCGCCAGCCGGGCCATCGGCGACGCGCGCACGGCCGCGATGCCCGCACGCAGCGAACGGTCCCCGGCCGAGCTGCTCTCCCGCGGGGCCAGCGCGCGCGCCGTCAGCAGCGGATCGGGTCGCAGGAGCGCCGCGACCACGAGCGCGGCGAGAAGGAAGATGCCGGCCGCCCAGACGAACGGCCCGGCCGTCTCGGACACGGCGGTGCCGCGGAAGACCCGGCCCGCCGGGGCCGCGATGTTGGGCCCCAGAACCGAGCCGATGGTGGTGGCCCAGATGACGGTCGAGATCGCCCGGCCGCGCCGCTCCGGCTCGGCCAGATCCGCCGCGGCGAACCTGGCCTGCAGATTGGCGGAGGAGCCCGCGCCGAACGCGGCCATGCCGAGGAGCAACAGCGGGAAGTTCTCCACCACGGTGGACAGCACCACGAGGCCGGCGCCGAGCGCGCCGATCAGATACGCCAGTACGAGGCCGGGGCGGCGGCCGCGCGAGGTCATCAGCGCGGCCAGCGGCAGCGACAGCAGGGCCGTGCCGGTCACTGACGCGGTGGGCGCGAGGCCCGACAGCGCCTCGGAGCCGCTGACCTGTGTCGCCAGTACGGGGGCCAGCGCGATGCCGATGGGCACGCCGAGGCCGCCGAGTATCTGACCGGCGATGAGGACGGCGGTCGTTCTGCGCCTGAGCCTCGGCAGGTCGACCGCGGTGACCCGTCCGGCGGAACCCGGCCCGCCAGGGGTGTCGGATGCGCCGGGGGCGTCGGATGCGTCGAGGGTGTTGGTCACCGATGCAGTGTGCCAGCCCGCACGTGCGTACGAGGAGCGCGCCTCGGCTCGTGCGCGGGCACGAAACGTGGGCGACCGGTCAGCCCGTCGCTCCTGGAAGCCGGTCCCGGAAGCCGATCCCGGAAGCCGGTCCTGGAAGCCGGTTTCGGAAGTGGCCGGGGCGGCACCACGGCCGGGGATCAGAACAGCGGCGGGGGCAGTACGCCCTCCAGAGCCAGCAGCTGCCGTTTGGTCTCCAGCCCGCCGCCGAAGCCGCCGAGCCCGCCGTCGCGCTCCACCACCCGGTGACAGGGCACCACCACCGGCAGCGGATTGGACCCCATGGCCGCCCCGACCGCTTGGGCCGCACCGGGCTGCCCGACCCGCTCGGCGAGGTCCCCGTACCCGGCGACCGCACCGTACGGCACGCCCGCCGACAGCTCCCGGAGCACCTGGCGGTTGAAGCCGCTCGTCAGCGACCAGTCCAGATCGAGCGAGAAATCCCGCAGCGTGCCCGCGAAGTACGCCGCGAACTGGCGTATCGGCTCGGCCAGCCGGGCGGAGCCGGGTGATTCGACCAGCTCCGCGCCGAGCCGGGTGCGCAACTGGGCCAGCGCCCTGTCCCGTACCGCCGGACGCGCGTGGAAGACCACGCTCACCAGCCCGGAACCGGTCGCGGCCAGCAGCAGCGGGCCGATGTCGCTCTCCACGACGGCCCACTCGACAACCCCGTTGCTGTTCATGGCAACCACCGTACGGCCGGCCACTGACAACGGTCGGTGGCCGGCCGCGACGACGGAGTCCCGGGACGGTCAGCGGACCGCCCTACGCGCCCCGACTGCCTCACGCGCCCCGACTGCCGCCCGGATCGCGGTGGCCTTGCGCACCACGTCGGGCGCGTTGCTGATGATGCCGTCCACGCCGTAGCCGGCCACCCGGAGCGCGTGCGCCCTGTTGTTGACCGTCCACACGTTGACCCGGAGCCTCTTGTGGTGCGGCCCCTTCAGCGCGTGCACCGCCGCCACGTACGTGCCCGAGGCCGAGGTGTACGACGGGTTGATCTCGTCGGTGAACTCGGCGTACGAGGGCAGATCGGCGACGGCCGGGGTGCCCAGGAGGCCCGTGACGACGTCCGGACGCTCCTTGTGCACCGTGCGCAGGCTGTTCGCGCCGAAGCTCTGGATCACGAGGCGGTCGCGGACGTGACTGCTGTCGAGCCACCCCTCCTGGCGCAGTACCCGCAGGGTCGCCCGCTCGATCCCCGGGTAGATCTCGGGGCTCTTGATCTCCAGGAGCAGGTTCTGGCGGTTGTGCCCGATCCGTTCCAGGTACTGCCGGAGCGTGGGCACCCGGGCGCCGGTGTACTGCGCCCCGAACCAGCTGCCCGCGTCCAGCCGGGCGATCTCGGCGGCCGTGAAGTCCTTGACCGCCCACGGTGCGCGGCCCGGGAAGACCGCCTCGGCGTCGGTGGTCCGCTTCAGGTCGGTGTCGTGGATGACGACGAGCACACCGTCCTTGGTGAGCTGGACGTCGTTCTCCACCCAGTCGAAACCGAGTGCGTCGGCTCTGTCCACGGCCGCGAGGGTGTTCTCGGGGGCGTAGGCCGACGCGCCCCGGTGGGAGATGACGAGTGGGTCGCGGGTCCGGGCCGGGGCGGGGGCGCCCGCCGTCCGGATGCCCCCGCCGGTGCTCGGTGCCGTGTGCCCGGCGGTGACGGAACGGGCCACTGTCACGGTGTGCCCGGCCGCGGTTGCGTCCGTGACCGGTGCGCCGGTGTTCGACATCAGGAACGTGCCGGCGCCCAGGAGGGCGGCGGCAGCGACGGAGGCAGTTGCGGTGCCTGCGTACACGTTGACTCCTTGCGTCAGAGTTGCGGACGGCCCGAGAGTCGCAGCCGTCGCCGAACAGGGCACAGGCGAAGGGATGGCCACTAGGTGAACGCACCCCGGGGACTGCGTCATGAGCCGGTGCCCCTGTCGATAAAATGCAGTTCTTCTGTTTGTTTGCGGGGCCTCGCGCCTTAGGGTCGTCCGCACCCGGGCTTCTGCGAAGGGCGTATGCATGCAGGGCACAATCGACGGTTTCAGCTATGGGGCGGTGACCCCGGTCGCGGCGTTCCTCATGGCCTGCCTGGGTGCGGCGCTGGGTCTGCGCTGCACCACCCGGTCACTGCGCACGAAACGTTCCTTCAAGGCCGGCTGGCTGGCTCTCGGCGCGACCTCCATAGGCTCCGGGATCTGGACGATGCACTTCATCGCGATGATGGGTTTCTCCGTCGAGGAGGCACCGATCGGCTACGACAAGCCGGTCACGTTCGCCAGCCTCGCCGTCGCGATCGTCATGGTCGGCGTCGGGATCTTCCTTGTCGGGTACCGGGGTGCCACCCCGATGGCGCTGGTGACAGGTGGCACGCTCACCGGACTCGGCGTGGCCACCATGCATTACCTCGGCATGGCCGGTATGAGACTTGATGGGCAGTTCGAGTACGACACGATCACCGTGACGCTCTCCGTGGTCATCGCCGTGGTGGCCTCGACCGCCGCGCTCTGGGCCGCCGTCTCGATCCACGGCTTCCTGCCCAGCCTCGGTGCCGCCGTCGTGATGGGTGTCGCGGTCAGCGGAATGCACTACACGGGCATGGCCGCACTCCGGGTCCACCTGCACCCGGCCACGCTCACCGGCACCACCGGTGTCGCCCCGACGGTCCTGCTCGTGCCCATGCTGATCGGCCCGGCCTGCTTCCTGCTGCTCGCCGGGGTCGTCGTGATGTTCGACCCCCTGGTGGTCATGGGCACCCCGGACTGGAACGACGCCGCGGCCGGACGGGCCCTCGGCATCGCCGCCCAGCGCCAGGCACCCCGGTTCGGCACGCACGCCGACCCGGCGTCCTTCCACTCGCAGCGGCGTGACCCCGTACAGCACCACGAGCACTGACCCGGCCCCATTGTCAGTGGAGGGTCGTACGGTGGTTTCATGCGGCCCGTTTCGAAGATCGAACGTTCGGTGGCGCCTTTCGAGGTCGTCAGTCCCTTCCAGCCCAGCGGCGACCAGCCGGCGGCCATCGCCGAGCTGGAGCGGCGCGTCAGGGCGGGTGAGAAGGATGTCGTGCTCCTCGGCGCGACCGGCACCGGAAAGTCGGCGACCACCGCCTGGATGATCGAGAAACTGCAGCGCCCCACCCTGGTGATGGCGCCGAACAAGACCCTCGCCGCCCAGCTGGCCAACGAGTTCCGCGAGCTCCTGCCCAACAACGCCGTCGAGTACTTCGTCTCGTACTACGACTACTACCAGCCCGAGGCGTACGTCCCGCAGTCGGACACCTACATCGAGAAGGACTCCTCGATCAACGAGGAGGTCGAGCGGCTGCGCCACTCCGCGACGAACTCACTGCTCACCCGGCGTGACGTCGTCGTGGTCGCCTCCGTCTCCTGCATCTACGGCCTCGGCACACCGCAGGAGTACGTGGACCGGATGGTCCAGCTCAAGGTGGGCGACGAGATCGACCGCGACCAGCTGCTGCGCCGCTTCGTGGAGATCCAGTACAGCCGGAACGACCTGGCGTTCGCCCGAGGCACCTTCCGGGTGCGTGGCGACACCATCGAGATCTTCCCGGTCTACGAGGAGCTCGCCGTCCGCATCGAGATGTTCGGCGACGAGATCGAGGCGCTCTCCACCCTCCACCCGCTCACCGGCGAGGTCATCAGCGAGGACGAGTCCCTCCATGTCTTCCCCGCCAGCCACTACGTGGCAGGACCGGAGCGCCTGGAGAAGGCCGTCGGAGGCATCGAGAGGGAGCTGGAGCAGCGGCTGGCCGAGCTGGAGAAGCAGGGCAAGATGCTGGAGGCCCAGCGGCTGCGGATGCGGACCACGTACGACATCGAGATGCTGCGCCAGATCGGCACCTGTTCAGGTGTCGAGAACTACTCGATGCACTTCGACGGCCGCACCCCAGGCACCGCGCCCAACACCCTCCTCGACTACTTCCCCGAGGACTTCCTCCTCGTGCTCGACGAGTCGCATGTCACCGTGCCGCAGATCGGCGCGATGTACGAGGGCGACGCCTCCCGCAAGCGGACGCTCGTCGACCACGGCTTCCGGCTGCCGTCCGCCCTGGACAACCGCCCGCTGAAGTGGGAGGAGTTCCTCGGACGGATCAACCAGACGGTCTACCTCTCCGCCACCCCCGGCAAGTACGAGCTCTCGCGGGGCGACGGCTTCGTGGAGCAGATCATCCGCCCCACCGGCCTCGTCGACCCGGAGATCGTCGTCAAGCCCACCGAGGGCCAGATCGACGACCTGGTGCACGAGATCCGCAAGCGCACCGAGAAGGACGAGCGGGTCCTGGTCACCACCCTCACCAAGAAGATGTCGGAGGACCTCACCGACTACTTCCTGGAGCTCGGCGTCCAGGTCCGCTACCTGCACAGTGACGTCGACACCCTGCGCCGCATCGAACTGCTGCGCGAGCTGCGCTCCGGCGAGTACGACGTCCTGGTCGGCATCAACCTCCTGCGTGAGGGTCTCGACCTGCCCGAGGTGTCGCTCGTGGCGATTCTCGACGCCGACAAGCAGGGCTTCCTGCGCTCGGGCACCTCACTGATCCAGACCATCGGACGTGCGGCTCGTAACGTGTCGGGGCAGGTCCATATGTACGCGGACAAGATCACCCCGGCGATGGCGCAGGCCATCGACGAGACCAACCGGCGCCGCGAGAAGCAGATCGCCTACAACACCGAGCGCGGACTCGACCCGCAGCCGCTGCGTAAGAAGATCAACGACATCGTCGCGACCATCGCCCGCGAGGAGGTCGACACCGAGCAGCTTCTCGGCACCGGCTACCGCCAGGCGAAGGGCACCAAGGCGCCCGTACCCACGCTGGGCATCAAGGCCGGTTCCGCGAAGGCCGGGAGGGACGGGGCGGTGGTCACCGACCGCCCGGCCACCGAGCTCGCCGGGATCATCGAGGAGATGACCGACCGGATGCGCGCGGCCGCCGCGGATCTGCAGTTCGAGGTGGCCGCCCGACTGCGCGACGAGGTGGGGGAGTTGAAGAAGGAGTTGCGCCAGATGCGGGAGGCGGGCCTGGCCTGACCCCGCCGTGCGGGGTGTGTTGCAAGACCGACACAAAACGGCCCGGACCCGATGCGCCGGTGGCGCGACTGCGTAGGGTGCTGGAAACCGCGCAAGGACGGTTTGCGGGGAATGCGGAGAGGGGACAGCGCGTGACGGTCAATATGACCAAGGGCCAGGCCATCAGCCTGCAGAAGAGCGACGGGGGGACCCTGACCGCGGTACGGATGGGGCTCGGCTGGCAGGCGGCGCCGCGCCGCGGTCTGTTCGGTTCACGCACCCGGGAGATCGACCTGGACGCCTCGGCGGTCCTGTTCGCCGACAAGCAGCCGGTCGACGTCGTCTTCTTCCGGCACCTCGTCAGCGACGACGGTTCGGTCAAGCACACCGGGGACAACCTGGTCGGCGGCGCCGGCTCGGGCGGCGACGACGAGGCGATCCTGGTCGACCTCCAGCGGGTGCCGGTCCACATCGACCAGATCGTCTTCACGGTGAACTCCTTCACCGGCCAGACGTTCCAGGAGGTGCAGAACGCCTTCTGCCGCATCGTCGACGAGACCAACGGCCAGGAGCTCGCCCGCTACACGCTGGACGGCGGCGGGCAGTACACCGCCCAGATCATGGCGAAGGTGCACCGTTCGGGGAACGGCTGGCAGATGACCGCCATCGGCACCCCGGCCAACGGCCGCACCTTCCAGGACCTCATGCCGGCGATCCTGCCGCACCTGTAGGCAGGGCCGGGCCGGCCGGCCCGTATCGGTACGCGCAGCTCCCGGAGGCATCGGCCGCCGGGAGCTGCACCGCATCGTGCCACCCGGCAGTACGCATGACACCGCAGCACGTAGGACACCGCAGCACGTAGGACACGGCAGTACGCATGACACGGCACCGGACGGTGCCGCATCGCACGCATCGCACGCATCGCACGCATCGCACGTGGCACCGCGTCGCGTGGCAGCAACTCGTCGAGGGGACAGGCCAATGACGGCCGAGCTGGTCCGGGGGCAGAACCACGCCTTGCCCCAGACCCGTCTGGAGATCCGGGTATCGGCGGGCGCGCCCGTCGTGGCCGGGGCCACCCTCGGCGACGAGCACGGCACGGTGCACGGCGTCGAGTGGATCGCCCACCCCGGCTCGCCGCAACTGCCGGGGCTCGAAGTGTCCAGGCAGGCCGCGGCCGACCACCGGCTCGCCGTCGACCTCGACGCCGTGCCCGACGGGGTGCACCGGGTCACGGTGCTGCTGGCCCTCCCGCTGGAGGCGGGTGGCCCGACCCGGTTCGGTGCCGTGGCCTCGCCTTTCGTCGCCGTCACCGGACTCGATGGCACCGAGATCGCCACCTTCACCCTGACCGGCCTGGACACCGAGTCCGCGGTCGCCGCCCTGGAGCTCTACCGCAGGCAGGGCGGCTGGAAGGTCCGTGCGGTCGGCCAGGGCTATGCGGGCGGTCTCGCCGCGATGCTCGCCGATCAGGGCGTGGAGCGGGCTGCCGAACTGGCCGGTTCGATCCAGGAGGCGGTCGCCCGCGGCATGGCCCGCTCCGTGGCCCCGCCCCCGCCCCGCACCCCACAGGCGGACCGGGTCAGACACGCCGCGGGCCCCGCCCCCGCCCCGGGGCCCGGGCAGCCCCCCCTCCCGGGCAGCGGTCAGCCTCCCGTCCCGCCCCCGGCCGCCCAGCAGCCCCCGCCCTCGGCGCCGCCGGCCTCTCCGTCCGGCCCCATCGACTACGCGCACCCGCGCCGCCGGTCGGCCGCACCCCCGCCGCCCCCGCCCGCCGCGTCGCCCGCCGGGCCCGGACAGCCTGCGCAGCCCGTTGCCGGGGACGCGACCGGATGGTCCATGGACGAGCGCCTCTACAACCAGGTCTGGGGGATGTTCGAGGACCTGGCCAGGGCCGCCGCCGCGTACCGCAGCGCCGTCGACTTCGCCGAGTCCCGGATGGACCAGGAGGTGGAGCGGGCCCTGTCCGATCCGCGCAGCCGGATCGGAGGCGCGGGCGACCGGGCCCGTGAGCAGGCCCGCGCCAAACGCGACGAGCTGACCGGCCGCGCCCGCGAGGCGCTGGACCGTGACCTCGCCCAGCTGGCCGCCGAGTCCGCCGTGGTGGAACCCGCGCTCCCCGCCTCCTACGCGGGCTGGGACAACCCCGTCTGGCACGCCTACCGGGTTCCGATGGAGATCCCGATGGCGCTGCGGATCGGCGATCTGCACCTGCCGGAGGACACCGCCCTGCGCATCCCGCTGCTCGTACGGCTGCCCCTGGAGCGCGGGATCTGGATCGACAGCGGGCGTACGGCCTCCGAGGCCGCCGCCCTGACGGACAGCGACCAGCTGCACCGGCTGGCCATGGACAGCGCGGTCCTGCACGCCGCCCGGTTGCTGGCCGTCCACCCGGCGGGCGAGTTCGCGGTCCATGTCATCGACCCGGCGGGCTCCGCCGCCGCGGCGCTCGCCCCGCTGGTCCGCTCCGGGGTGCTCGCCGGCCCGCCCGCGTCCGGTCCCGGGGGAGTGTCCTCGGTCCTCGCCCAGCTCACCCGGCGGGTCGATCTGGTGCAGATGGCGATGCGGGCCGGCGCCGCGGACTCGCTGCCGCCCGACCTGGACCCGGCCGAGCAGCTTCTGATCGTCAACGACTTCCCGCACGGCTTCGACGACCGGGCCGTCACCCAGCTGCGCTACCTCGCGGACGAGGGACCGTCGGTCGGCGTCCACCTCCTGATGGTCGCCGACCGGGAGGACGCCTCCGCGTTCGGGCCGGTGCTCGATCCGCTGTGGCGGTCCCTGCTCCGGATCACCCCGATCGCCGACAACCATCTGGCCGACCCGTGGGTCGGCCACGCCTGGACGTACGAGCCGCTGAGGACACCTCCCGGCAGCGAGGTCCTTGAACTGGTGCTCGCCCAAGTGGCGGCCGCCCGCCGCGCCGGACTCCGCTGACTGCTGACCCACTCCGCCCCCGTTTACCCTCTACCGCTCTGACCTGCGCATTTGAGGCTTATTTAGCCTTTCCTTTACCTTCCCTTGGTGTTCCCTGTACTGTTCTTGGAGCGGAGGGGAGTACTCCCGATCGCGGCGTTCCCGTCAGTACGGACTGTGACCGGTCCCGGGGCGCCGGCCCAGGCGCGCACCCCGTGCGCCCAGGTGGAAGAGACCTCCGGCAGCGACGACGCTGATCAAGTAGCCGTAGCGAACTGCCGGAGGCGCAGTGTACGTTTCATGGACCCTCTGGGTGCTGACCATTCTCGGTCTCAGCGCCCTCATCGCCGTCGACTTCTTCATCGGGCGCAAGCCCCATGACGTGTCGACCAAGGAAGCCGGAATCTGGACGATCGTCTGGATCGCGCTGGCGGCCCTCTTCGGACTCGGCCTGCTCGTCTTCGGCGAGAGCCAGGCCTCGGGCGAGTTCTTCGCCGGCTTCATCACCGAGAAATCGCTGAGCGTCGACAACCTCTTCGTCTTCGTGCTGATCATGGCGAAGTTCTCGGTGCCCTCCCACCTCCAGCAGCGGGTGCTGCTCTTCGGTGTACTGATCGCACTGGTGCTGCGGGCGGTCTTCATCGCCGCGGGCGCCGCGGTCATCGCCAACTTCTCGTGGGTCTTCTACATCTTCGGCGCGTTCCTGATCTTCACCGCCTGGAAACTCATCCAGGAGGCGCGGGCAGGCGAAGAGGAGGAGGAGTTCGAGGAGAACCGCCTCCTGAAGACGATCGAGCGCCGCTTCGGTGTCGCCGACAGGTACCACGGCACCAAGCTCTTCATCCGCAGCAACGGCAAGCGCATCCTGACGCCCCTGATGGTCGTCATGCTCGCCATCGGCACCACCGATGTGCTGTTCGCGCTGGACTCGATCCCCGCGATCTTCGGCCTGACCCAGGACCCGTACATCGTCTTCACCGCCAACGCCTTCGCCCTGATGGGGCTGCGGCAGCTGTACTTCCTGATCGGCGGCCTGCTCAAGAAGCTGGTCCACCTCAGCTACGGGCTCTCGGTGATCCTCGGCTTCATCGGCGTCAAGCTGGTGCTGCACGCCCTGCACGAGTCCGGGGTGAACGTCCCCGAGATCTCCATCCCGGTCTCGCTCGGCGTCATCTGCGGCGTGCTGGTGATCACCACGATCACCAGCCTCATCGCCAACAAGAAGCAGGCCGCCGCGGAGGCCGAGAAGGCCGAGGACGGTGCCGACAAGGGCGCCGGCATCGACGCCTGAGCCCGGCCTGATCCGAACGACGGGCCCCGGGCCCGGTGGCACATGAGACCGCTCCCCAGGTGGCGGACGGTCCAAGGTGCGGCCCCCGTGACATCCGCTTCGCGGACGTCACGGGGGCCGTTTCACCAGCCGCGGGCGCGCCACTCGGGCAGGTGCGGACGCTCGTCGCCCAGCGTGGTGTCGTGGCCGTGGCCCGGGTACACCCAGGTCTCGTCCGGCAGCGGGGCGAAGAGCTTGGTCTCCACGTCGTGCAGCAGGCTCCCGAACGCCTCGGGGTCCTTCTGCGTGTTGCCGACCCCGCCCGGGAAGAGGCAGTCCCCGGTGAACAGATGCGGGGCGCCCTGCGGGTCGTCGTAGATGAGCGCGATCGACCCAGGGGTGTGGCCGGTCAGATGGCGGGCGGTCAGGGCGACCTGCCCGACCCGGATGGTGTCGTTGTCCTCGACGAGCACATCGGTCGGGACCGCGATCCCCTCGGCGTCGTACCGCCCGGCGTAGGTACGCGCACCGGTGGCCGCCACGACCTCGGCCAGCGCCTGCCAGTGGTCGCCGTGCCGATGGGTGGTGACGACCGAGGCGATCGAGTCGTCACCGATCAGTTGAAGCAGTGTCCCGGCCTCGTTGGCCGCGTCGATCAGGAGCTGCTCGCCGGTGGCCCGGCAGCGCAGCAGATAGGCGTTGTTGTTCATCGGGCCGACGGCGACCTTGGAGATCATCAGATCCGTCAGCTCGTGTACGTCCGCCCGCCCGCCTACCTTGACCGCTCCGCTGTACGTCATACGTCTCAGCCTATAGCGGGGGCAGGGCGGGCAGGGGCAGCCCGCCCTCGACGGTCAGCGCCGACCCGTCGCGGCGCCCGCTGAGCCAGCCGAGCAGCTCGGGGGCCGTGCCGTGGACCGCGACCGGGTCGCCTTCCTTTCCGCCACCCGTCGTCCAGAACCGGCCCTGGTCGTCGGCCACGCTCATGGGCACGACATCCGGGTGCCGGTCGAACCGCTCGGCGAGGAAGTCGATCTCCCGGCCGGTGAACTCGTCGGGCAGATCCTCCAGCTCGTACCCCACGTCCAGATCGACGTGGTGCAGCGCGACCTCGACGCGGCGGCGGAAGGGGATCCGGGAGGCCGAGTCCGTCACGCCGTTGCGCATCGTGACGGTGCGCGACCAGTCGGCCGGGGCCGCGGCAGCTGCCACGAAGCGGGCCGCGCTCGCCGCCAGGTCGGCCACCTGTTCGGCCTTCGGCCGGTGCGCGTCGCGTTCGATGTCACGGTCGCGGGTTTCGCTGTCTGCGTACATCGGCCGGCCCTGGAGAACGTTTACGAGCGCGTCGGCGTTACGTGAAAGGTGTGCGACGACATGACCCCGGCTCCAGCCCGGCAGCCGCGACGGCCGGGCGAGCTCGGAGCCCTCTATTTTCTCCGTGGCACTGAGCAGTCGATCAGTCGCTTCGCGTAGGGCGTCCAGGTCGTGCGCGTGATCAATCATGGGGCGAGCGTAGACCTCGCCACTCGTTCGGGTGAAGGAGTTATCAGCCGTCCGTAAATCGAATGCGCGTGCTATACGCTCGGAGTCGAAAGCTTCGTACATCGCTGCGGCACCCCCCATACCCTGGGGCAGGGGCGCAGTTCCCCCGCTTCTCTCCAGAAAGGTGCGGACCGGCGTGGCCGACCGTCTCATCGTCCGTGGCGCTCGCGAGCACAACCTCAAGAACGTCTCGCTCGACCTTCCCCGCGACTCCCTCATCGTCTTCACCGGGCTCTCCGGGTCGGGCAAGTCGTCGCTCGCGTTCGACACGATCTTCGCCGAGGGGCAGCGCCGCTACGTGGAGTCGCTCTCCTCGTACGCCCGGCAGTTCCTCGGCCAGATGGACAAGCCGGACGTCGACTTCATCGAGGGTCTGTCGCCCGCCGTCTCCATCGACCAGAAGTCGACCTCGCGCAACCCGCGCTCGACGGTCGGCACGATCACCGAGGTCTACGACTACCTCCGGCTGCTCTTCGCCAGGATCGGCAAGCCGCACTGTCCCGAGTGCCGCCGGCCGATCTCGCGCCAGTCGCCGCAGGCCATCGTGGACAAGGTGCTCGGCCTGCCCGAGGGCAGCCGGTTCCAGGTGCTCTCGCCGTTGGTGCGCGAGCGCAAGGGCGAGTTCGTCGACCTCTTCGCCGATCTGCAGACCAAGGGGTACAGCAGGGCCAGGGTCGACGGCGAGACCATCCAGCTCTCCGAGCCGCCCACGCTCAAGAAGCAGGAGAAGCACACCATCGAGGTGGTCATCGACCGCCTCACCGTCAAGGACAGCGCCAAGCGCCGGCTGACCGACTCGGTCGAGACCGCGCTGGGCCTCTCCGGCGGCATGGTCGTGCTCGACTTCGTCGATCTCCCCGAGGACGACCCCGAGCGTGAGCGGATGTACTCCGAGCACCTCTACTGCCCGTACGACGACCTCTCCTTCGAGGAGCTGGAGCCGCGCTCCTTCTCCTTCAACTCGCCCTTCGGCGCCTGCCCCGACTGCACGGGCATCGGTACGAGGATGGAGGTCGACCCGGAGCTGATCGTCCCGGACGAGGAGAAGTCCCTCGACGAGGGCGCGATCCACCCCTGGTCGCACGGCCACACCAAGGAGTACTTCGGGCGGCAGATCAACGCGCTCGCCGAAGCCCTCGGATTCCGTACGGACATTCCCTGGGCCGGGCTGCCGCAGCGCGCCAAGAAGGCCCTGCTGCACGGTCACAAGATCCAGACCGAGGTCCGCTACCGCAACCGCTACGGGCGCGAGCGCGCCTACACCACGCCTTCCTTCGAGGGCGCGGTGCAGTTCGTCAAGAGGCGGCACTCCGAGGCGGAGAGCGACTCCAGCCGGGAGCGCTTCGAGGGCTACATGCGCGAGGTGCCCTGCCCGACGTGTGAGGGCACCAGGCTCAAGCCGATCGTCCTCGCGGTGACGGTGATGGACAGGTCCATCGCCCAGGTCGCCGCGATGTCGATCAGCGAGTGCGCCGAGTTCCTCGGCCGGATGAAGCTGAACGCCCGCGACAAGAAGATCGCCGAACGGGTGCTCAAGGAGGTCAACGAGCGGCTGAAGTTCCTGGTCGACGTGGGCCTGGACTACCTCTCGCTCAACCGCGCGGCCGGCACCCTGTCCGGCGGCGAGGCCCAGCGCATCCGGCTCGCCACCCAGATCGGCTCCGGCCTGGTCGGCGTGCTCTACGTGCTGGACGAGCCGTCCATCGGCCTGCACCAGCGCGACAACCACCGGCTGATCGAGACGCTGGTCCGCCTCCGCGACATGGGCAACACCCTCATCGTCGTCGAGCACGACGAGGACACCATCAAGATCGCCGACTGGATCGTCGACATCGGCCCCGGCGCCGGTGAGCACGGCGGCAAGGTGGTCCACTCCGGATCGCTCAAGGACCTGCTGGCCAACGACAAGTCGATCACCGGCCAGTATCTGACCGGCAAGAAGTCGATCGCGATGCCCGACGTCAGGCGTCCCGTCGACCCCTCCCGGCTGCTCACGGTGCACGGCGCCCGGGAGAACAACCTCCAGGACATCGACGTCTCCTTCCCGCTCGGGGTGCTGACCGCCGTGACCGGTGTCTCCGGCTCGGGCAAGTCGACGCTGGTCAACGACATCCTCTACACCCACCTGGCGCGCGAGCTGAACGGCGCCAAGTCGGTCCCCGGCAGGCACACCCGCGTCGACGGGGACGACCTCGTCGACAAGGTCGTGCACGTCGACCAGTCGCCCATCGGCCGCACGCCCCGGTCCAACCCGGCCACGTACACCGGAGTCTTCGACCACGTCCGCAGGCTGTTCGCGGAGACGATGGAGGCCAAGGTCCGCGGCTATCTGCCGGGCCGGTTCTCCTTCAACGTCAAGGGCGGCCGCTGCGAGAACTGCTCCGGTGACGGCACCATCAAGATCGAGATGAACTTCCTGCCGGATGTGTACGTCCCGTGCGAGGTCTGCCACGGAGCGCGCTACAACCGGGAGACGCTGGAGGTCCACTACAAGGGCAAGTCCATCGCCGAGGTGCTGGACATGCCGATCGAGGAGGGACTCGCGTTCTTCGAGGCGGTCCCGACCATCGCGCGCCATCTGCGGACGCTCAACGAGGTCGGCCTCGGATACGTCAGGCTCGGCCAGTCCGCGCCGACGCTCTCCGGCGGTGAGGCACAGCGGGTGAAGCTGGCCAGCGAGCTCCAGAAGCGCTCGACCGGCCGCACGGTGTACGTGCTGGACGAGCCGACCACCGGTCTGCACTTCGAGGACATCTCCAAGCTCATCAAGGTGCTCTCCGGGCTGGTCGACAAGGGCAACACGGTGATCGTCATCGAGCACAACCTCGATGTCGTCAAGACCGCGGACTGGGTCATCGACATGGGTCCCGAGGGCGGCAACGGCGGTGGCCTGGTCATCGCCGAGGGCACCCCGGAGTACGTGGCCGGTGTCCCCGCCAGCCACACCGGAAAGTTCCTCCAGGGCGTCCTGGACGCGGACCGGGTCAGCGAGGCGGCGGTTCCCGCGGCCCGTAAGCCGGCCGGCAGGGCGGCCGCGAAGAAGGCGGTCGCAGCGAAGTCCGCCCCGGCCAGGAAGACGGCCACGGCGAAGACGACCCGGAGCACTGCGGCGATGGCCACCGGGACGGCTGCGGCCAAGAAGCCCGCGGCGAAGAAGGCGACCCGCGCGCGCAAGGCCTGACGGCCGGCCCAGGGCGGCGGTTCCCGGCTCGGGGACGCCGCCCCGGGAACCCTGTCCCCGGGATCGCCTTCCCGGACAGGGTTCCCGGCGAGTGACCGTCCCGGACCCGCCGCCACGCTGTGCGACCCGCACCGGGGTCACCGAGTCTCGCGCGCGACCACCTCGGCTCTGACCAGGCACGATCGGGCGAGTCAGCCCCGGCTCCGACCGGGCGCGATCGGATGCGACCGGGCCGGGCGCAGGGGCGTTCGTCTTCGCCGGTATCGTCGGTTACGTCACCGATGCCTCCGTCGCTTCTGCTGGCCCGGGCACCTCTGGCACCGCACCGAATCCCCTCCGACCACTGGAGACCGCATGTCCGGCCAGCCCACCGCCCGCCGTACCGTGCTGAAGGGCGCCGCTCTCGCGGGCGTCGCCGGGCTGGGAGTGGCCGCCTGCTCGACCGACTCGAAGCTCGGGCACGCCGAGACGCCGACCCCCACCGCACCCGTCGAGCTCGGCGCCCCGGACGAGGTCCCGGTCGGCGAGTCCAAGCTCTACCGGGAGCAGCGCGTCATCGTCACCTGCCCGGCCAAGGGCCAGTACAAGGCGTTCAGCGCCCAGTGCACCCACGCGGGCTGCCTGCTGGACAAGGTCGAGAAGAACGAGGGGCACTGCCCCTGCCACGGCAGCCTCTTCGACACCACCACCGGCAAGGCCGTGAAGGGTCCGGCGACCGTGCCGTTGCCCTCCGTCCCGGTCCGGGTCGAGGGCGGGCGGCTCGTCGCGGGCCCCGAAGCCTGAACCGGACGAGTCCGACATCCGGCCGCGTCCGACGCCCGGCCGGTCCGACATCCGGCCGCGTCCAAACAACCGACCGCGTCCAAACAACCGACCGCGTCCAAACAACCGACCACGTCCGACGCCAGGCCGGTCCAACGCCCGGGTGGTCCGACGCCCGGGTGGTCCGGCGGCCGACCGCGTCCGACGCCAGGCCGTGTCCGACGTCCTTCCGCGGTGGCCGGTCTCACCTCCAGTCCCAGTCGATGCCGACCAGGCCGGGCCGTACCCCCTGCTCCACCAGGTGGACTGTCCGGTGCCGGCCGGTGAGCGTGAGGTCCGTCCGGGCGCCGCGCGGCGCCCCCGCGGACACCTGGGCGAAGCGCCGGCACCGGACCGGCAGCGCCTCCTCGTCGAACCTGACCTGGAGCACGTACTGCCCGCCGCCGAAGCTGAAGCCGCGCACGTACTCGCCGCACGGTCCTCCCGTACCGTCCTCGAAGCCGTAGCCGAAGAGGTACGTCTCGCCCGCCCGCAGCCGGGTGTCGAAGAGCAGCTCGGCGACCAGCACCCCGGTCTCCGCGTCCCAGCGGACCCGGCCCGTCCGGCAGTTCTCCCGGGCGCTCACCGAGACCCGGGCCGGATCGCAGCCCGGATCGCCGCGGTACACGGCGAGATAGCGGTCGGTCCCGTCGCGGTGGGCGCGCACCACGTGCTGGGAGTTGCGGCGCTGCATCTGGCGGCCGGGCCCGATCCGTACCCGCTCCTGGTGCCCCACCGTGTGCAGCCCGCCGTCGGCGGGTGACTCCATCCCGGTGAGCAGCCGCTCGACCGCGCCGGACGCGTCCACCAGGGAACGGTACGAGCGGGCCGGCGGGCGGTCGGCCTCCGTGCGGGGCTCCCCGGCGCCCAGCAGCCCGAGCAGCGAGTTCCCCGGCAGCTCCAGTACCTCCTCCAGCGCCTTCACGGCCCGCAGGGACTCGGGACGCTGCGGACGCCTGGCCCCCTGCTGCCAGTAACACAGGCTGGTCACACCGACCTTGACCCCGAGGTGCGCCAGATGGTGCTGCACCCGCTGGAGCGGCAGCCCGCGCACCGACAGTGCGGTGCGCAGCGCCAGATGGAACGGGCCGGTGTGCAGCACCTGCGCCAGTTCGGCCTCGGTGTGCTGCATGGGTCCTCCAGGTGAACGTTCACGTCGTACGGCTGCGGGGCCGCGCCGACGGATGCCGGGCCGCAGGTGGCCAGGGGGAAGCGTTCACGCGTCCGCCACCGGCGTTCACACCGCGATGTTCCCCCGCATTGAAGCGTGTTGACCCGTTCCCGACAACGGTTGATGCTCCTCGACAGCGTCCGGACGCGCTCCTTGGAACCCACCCCCCCGCCCCGGGAGGAACACGATCCCTGGCCCTCCAGCGACCGCTACAACTGGGCCTCACACGCCTGGTACGTGAACAACAACGAGTTCTCCTGGACCCATTCGCTCTACCGGATCGGGGCGTGACGGCATGACCTGTACCGGTTCCCCGGCCCACCCCGTCGCACGTACCGCGCGCTCCGCCGTCGCGGCCCTCGCCGCGGCCGGAGTGCTGGCCGGCTCCGCGCTGCTCACCGTCGCCGCCCCGCAGGCGGCCGCCGCCACCGGACCCGCCGCCACTCCGGCGGCCCTGGCAGCGGCCCATGAGGCGGCCACCGACGCGGCCACCTTGGACACGCTGTCCCGGTTCTTCGCCCGGGAGGGCGCGGTCACCAGCGCGGCGGCCGCTCCACGCATCGAGGGCGCGGCCGTGCCCGTACGCACACTGGCCGCGGATTTCGTCGCCGGCGAGCAGGGGGCCTCCGTCGCCGGCCTGGACTACCTCGCCAGCACCGCCGTCTCCTCGGACGGGCAGAAGGCATCCCTGTGGACGCTCCCCGAGCCGGGGAAGGCCGGGCGCTGGCAGGTGGTGAACATCGCCACCGGCGACGACGAGGCCCGTTACACGGCCGCGGGCGCCCGCAAGCTGCCCGGCGGCACCGTCTTCCGGGAGCCGCAGATCGACGCCTGGTACGTCCAGAAGGGCAACCGGGTGCTCCCGCTGGACCGGGACGCGGCGGGCGCGGTCGGCGCGGACGGCACCACCCTGGCCGTCTACCGCACCCGGGTACGGGCCGCGTACGCGGACAAGCTCCCCGGCTCCCGATACGCGCGCTCGGGCCGGGCGGGCGGCTACGGACCCACCGCAGCGAAACCGGCCGCCGGACACTCCGGTCCCGCCGCCGGACAGCCGGGGCCAGCAATCGCGGGGCCCGCCATCGCCGCGGACCCGGCCGCGGACACCGCGCTGACCGCGGCCTCCGGTGCCGCGGCGCCGGGAGCCGTCGCCGTACTCGCCCTCTGCGGCGCGACGGCCCTGCGCCGCCGCCGGTCGCGGTGACCGCCTCGGCGACGCGTGGGCGCGGCTGACCGCGGAGCCACCCGCGCCCGATGACCCCGTGCTCCGGGACGCGCCCCCCCAACGCGCGTTCCGGAGCACGGCACCGCCCACGGGCACGCCACGCTGTCACTGCCCGCAAGTAGGGTGGGAGGCATGGCAGACCCCTCCAGCTACCGCCCCAAGCCGGGACAGATCCCCGACTCACCGGGGGTCTACAAGTTCCGCGACGAGCACCGCCGGGTGATCTACGTCGGGAAGGCGAAGAACCTGCGCCAGCGCCTGGCCAACTACTTCCAGGACCTGGCGGGTCTTCACCCGCGTACGCGCACGATGGTGACCACCGCCGCCTCCGTGGAGTGGACCGTCGTCTCCACGGAGGTCGAGGCGCTCCAGCTGGAGTACTCCTGGATCAAGGAGTACGACCCCCGGTTCAACGTCAAGTACCGCGACGACAAGAGCTATCCGTACCTCGCGGTCACGCTCAACGAGGAGTTCCCGCGCGTCCAGGTCATGCGCGGCGCCAAGAAGAAGGGCGTGCGCTACTTCGGTCCGTACGGCCACGCCTGGGCGATCCGCGAGACGGTCGACCTGATGCTGCGGGTCTTCCCCGTCCGTACGTGCTCCACCGGTGTCTTCAAGAACGCAGCCAGGACCGGCCGCCCCTGCCTCCTCGGCTACATCGGCAAGTGCTCGGCCCCCTGCGTCGGCCGGGTGACTCCCGAGGAGCACCGCGAACTCGCCGACGACTTCTGCGACTTCATGGCCGGCCGCACGGGCACGTACATCCGCCGTCTGGAGAAGGACATGACGGCGGCGGCCGAGGAGATGGAGTACGAGCGGGCGGCCCGGCTCCGCGACGACGTCGAGGCGCTCAGGCGCGCGATGGAGAAGAGCGCCGTCGTGCTCGCCGACGCCACCGACGCCGACCTCATCGCGGTCGCCGAGGACGAGCTGGAGGCCGCGGTCCAGATCTTCCACGTCCGGGGCGGCCGGGTGCGCGGCCAGCGCGGCTGGGTCACCGACAAGGTGGAGAACGTCGACACCTCCGGACTGGTCGAGCACGCGCTCCAGCAGCTGTACGGCGAGGAGGCCGGGGACTCCGTCCCCAAGGAGGTCCTCGTCCCGGCCCTCCCCGAGCACTCCGACGCGGTCTCCCAGTGGCTCGCCGACCGCCGGGGCTCCCAGGTCAGCCTGCGCATCCCGCAGCGCGGCGACAAGAAGGACCTGATGGTCACGGTCCAGCGCAACGCCCAGCAGGCCCTGGGGCTGCACAAGACCAAGCGCGCGTCCGACCTGACCACCCGCTCCCGGGCCCTGGAGGAGATCGCCGAGGCACTCGGCCTGGACACGGCTCCGCTGCGCATCGAGTGCTTCGACATCTCCCACCTCCAGGGCGACGACGTGGTGGCGTCGATGGTGGTCTTCGAGGACGGTCTGGCCCGCAAGGGGGAGTACCGGCGCTTCCAGATCAAGAGCTTCGAGGGACAGGACGACGTCCGCTCGATGCACGAGGTGATCGGCCGGCGCTTCCGGCGCTACCTCCACGAGAAGGAGCGCACGGGGGAGTGGGAGGAGACCCCCGCGACCCCCGACCCATCCCCGGCCCCGGACCTCTCCGCGGCCCCGGACCCCTCCGCGGCCCCGGACCCCTCCGCGGCCCCGAACCCCTCCGCGGCCCCGGACCTCTCCCCGACCCCCGACCCATCGCCGACCCTCGACCCCTCCGCGACCGCAAACCCCGCCGCGGTCTCCGCGCCCACGGGCCCCGTCCCGGATTCCGCCGCCGAGCCCCGTGAGGACGACGGCCGGCCCAAGCGGTTCGCCTACCCGCCGCAGCTCCTCGTGGTCGACGGCGGGCAGCCCCAGGTCGCCGCGGCCAAGCGGGCGCTGGACGAGCTGGGGATCGACGACATCGCCATCTGCGGCCTCGCCAAGCGCCTCGAAGAGGTCTGGCTGCCCGATGACGACGACCCGGTGGTCCTGCCCCGCTCCAGCGAGGGCCTCTACCTCCTGCAGCGCATCCGCGACGAGGCGCACCGTTTCGCCATCACCTACCAGCGCGCCAAACGGGCCAAGCGCATCCGCTCCAGCCCCCTGGACGCCGTGTCCGGTCTCGGTGAGACCCGGAAGCAGGCCCTGATCAAGCATTTCGGCTCCGTGAAGAAGCTGAGGCAGGCGACAATCGACGAGATCTGCGAGGTTCCGGGGATAGGCCGCAGGACGGCGGAATCAGTGGCCGTCGCGCTCGCCTCGACCACCCCGGCCATGCCCGCCGTGAACACGGCCACAGGAGAGATCATTGAAGAGGACGACGGGGGCAGTAAGACATGACTGAGCGCGAACATGAACAAGGGCGCGACCGCGCAGACCGAGCAGACGGAGCAGGACACGTGAGTACGGGCACCCCGATCGAGACGGGCGACAGCGCGGTGGCCATCCCCGAGCTGGTGATCATCTCCGGTATGTCGGGCGCCGGGCGCAGCACCGCGGCCAAGTGTCTGGAGGACCTCGGCTGGTTCGTCGTGGACAACCTGCCACCCGCGCTGATCCCCACCATGGTGGAGCTCGGCGCCAGGTCGCAGGGCAATGTGGCCCGGATCGCCGTCGTCGTCGACGTACGGGGCCGCCGCTTCTTCGACAACCTCCGGGAGTCCCTCGCGGACCTGGAGGTCAAGGGCGTCACCAGGCGGATCGTTTTCCTGGAGTCCTCCGACGACGCGCTGGTCCGCCGCTTCGAGTCGGTCCGGCGCCCGCACCCCCTCCAGGGCGACGGCCGCATCGTCGACGGCATCGCCGCCGAGCGCGATCTGCTGCGCGAACTGCGCGGCGACGCCGACCTGGTGATCGACACCTCCAGCCTCAACGTGCACGAACTGCGTGCCAAGATGGACGCCCAGTTCGCGGGCGACGAGGAGCCGGAGCTCCGCGCCACGGTGATGTCCTTCGGCTTCAAGTACGGACTGCCGGTCGACGCCGACCTGGTGGTGGACTGCCGGTTCCTGCCCAACCCGCACTGGGTCCCCGAACTGCGCCCCTTCACCGGGCTCAACGAGGAGGTCTCCGCGTACGTCTTCGACCAGCCGGGCGCCAAGGAGTTCCTCAACCAGTACACGGAGCTGCTCCAGCTCATCGCCGCGGGATACCGCCGCGAGGGCAAGCGCTACGTGACCATCGCGGTGGGCTGCACGGGCGGCAAGCACCGCTCCGTCGCCATGTCCGAGAAGCTGGCGGCCCGGCTCGCCACCGAAGGGATCGAGACCGTGCTCGTACACCGGGACATGGGGCGCGAGTGACCGGTCCCAACCTCCGCCTGCGCCGGCTGCGCAGAGCGACCTCAGCGCTGTCCGGCCGCAAACGTGGCGCACAGCCCAAGGTCGTCGCGCTCGGCGGCGGCATGGGCCTGTCCGCCTCGCTGGCCGCGCTGCGGCGGATCACCGGTGATCTGACCGCCGTGGTCACCGTCGCCGACGACGGCGGCTCCAGCGGCCGGCTCCGTGAGGAGCTGGGCGTACTGCCGCCCGGTGATCTGCGCAAGGCGCTGGCCGCCCTGTGCGGCGACGACGACTGGGGCCAGACCTGGGCCCAGGTCATCCAGCACCGCTTCCAGTCCAAGGGCGATCTGCACGAGCACGCCGTCGGCAATCTGCTGATCGTCGCCCTGTGGGAGCAGCTCGGAGACCATGTCCAGGCCCTGGACCTGGTCGGCAAGCTCCTCGGGGCGCACGGCCGGGTGCTCCCCATGTCCGCCGTGCCCCTGGAGCTCCAGGCACTCGTACGGGGACACGACCCGGAGCGCCCGGACGACGTGGACACGGTGCGCGGCCAGGCCACCGTGGCGCTCACCCCGGGCGAGGTCCAGTCCGTGCACGTCGTCCCGCGCGACCCGCCGGCCGTCCCGGAAGCGGTCGCCGCGGTACTGGACGCGGACTGGGTGGTGCTCGGTCCGGGGTCCTGGTTCTCCTCGGTCATTCCGCATCTGCTCGTCCCCGATCTGCTGGACGCGCTGATCGAAACGAAGGCCCGCAAGGTCCTCTCGCTGAACCTCGCGCCGCAACCCGGTGAAACAGATGGCTTCTCTCCGCAGCGTCATTTGGAGGTTTTGGGACGACACGCCCCTAAACTCGCCTTGGACGTGGTGCTGGCCGACGAGGCCGCCGTGCCCGACCGCGAGTCCCTGGCCGATGCCGCAAAACGGCTCGGCGCCGCGGTCGAGCTGGCGCCCGTGGCCTCACCCGACGGCGTTCCGATTCATGATCCGGAGCTGTTGGCCGCCGCGTACGACCGTATTTTTCGGATGCATGGAAGGATCGGCCCATGGCGATGACGCCAGCGGTGAAGGACGAAATCTCTCGGCTTCCCGTGACCCGGACCTGCTGCCGGAAGGCAGAGGTTTCGGCGATTCTTCGGTTCGCGGGTGGGCTGCACCTGGTGAGCGGCCGGATTGTGATCGAGGCGGAACTGGACACCGCGATGGCGGCGCGCCGGCTGAAGCGGGACATCCTGGAGATCTTCGGGCACAGCTCGGAGCTGATCGTGATGGCCCCCGGCGGGCTGCGGCGCGGCTCCCGCTTCGTCGTACGGGTGGTGGCGGGCGGCGACCAGCTGGCGCGCCAGACCGGTCTGGTGGACGGCCGCGGCCGCCCCATCCGCGGACTCCCCCCGCAGGTGGTCTCGGGGGCCACCTGCGATGCCGAGGCGGCGTGGCGCGGGGCCTTCCTGGCCCACGGCTCGCTCACCGAGCCCGGCCGCTCCTCCTCCCTCGAGGTGACCTGCCCGGGCCCGGAGGCGGCGCTCGCCCTGGTCGGCGCCGCCCGCCGGCTCTCCATCGCGGCGAAGGCCCGCGAGGTGCGCGGCGTGGACCGCGTCGTCGTGCGGGACGGGGACGCGATCGGCGCCCTGCTCACCCGGCTGGGCGCCCATGACTCGGTGCTGGCCTGGGAGGAGCGGCGGATGCGCCGCGAGGTCCGCGCCACCGCCAACCGGCTCGCCAACTTCGACGACGCGAACCTCCGCCGCTCAGCCCGGGCCGCGGTGGCCGCCGGAGCGCGGGTGGGGCGCGCGCTGGAGATCCTCGGCGAGGAGGTGCCCGAGCACCTCGCGGCGGCCGGCCGGCTGCGCATGGAGCACAAGCAGGCCTCCCTTGAGGAGCTGGGCGCCCTCGCCGACCCGCCGCTGACCAAGGACGCCGTCGCGGGCCGTATCCGCCGGCTGCTGGCGATGGCCGACAAGCGGGCCCAGGACCTGGGCATCCCGAGCACGGAGTCCACCCTCAGCGAAGAGCTGGCCGACGGCCTGGTCGGCTGATTCGCACTCCGGGCCGGCGCACCGGAGCGGGAACGCGCCGCGTTCCCGGGGGCGTTGACACTGCGTAACCGTCGCAGCGGGCGGAACCGGACAACCGGAGGCCCGTGCTCCTACCGGGGAGTACGGGCCTCCGGCGTTCTTCCGGCCCCGCTCGATGTCACTCCGAGGGCCTCGGAGGGGTAGTGTCGTAGGCGGTCGGGGACATCCCATACAACTCGCCGGCGTCGAAAACCGGCGTACCTAACGAGGAGATCGGTTCGTGACGATCCGCGTAGGCATCAACGGCTTTGGCCGCATCGGTCGTAACTACTTCCGCGCGCTGCTGGAGCAGGGTGCGGACATCGAGATCGTGGCTGTCAACGACCTGGGTGACACTGCGACCACGGCTCACCTGCTGAAGTACGACACCATTCTGGGTCGTCTCAAGGCCGAGGTCAGCCACACCGCCGACAGCATCACCGTTGACGGTCACACCATCAAGGTGCTCTCCGAGCGCAACCCGGCGGACATTCCGTGGGGCGAGCTGGGCGTCGACATCGTGATCGAGTCGACCGGCATCTTCACCAAGAAGGCCGACGCGGCCAAGCACATCGCGGGTGGCGCCAAGAAGGTCCTCATCTCGGCTCCGGCCAAGGACGAGGACATCACGATCGTGATGGGCGTCAACGAGGAGAAGTACGACGCGGCCAACCACCACGTCATCTCCAACGCCTCCTGCACCACCAACTGTGTCGCGCCGATGGCCAAGGTTCTCGACGAGAACTTCGGCATCGTCAAGGGCCTCATGACGACGGTCCACGCGTACACGAACGACCAGCGCATCCTGGACTTCCCGCACTCCGACCTGCGTCGCGCCCGCGCCGCCGCGGAGAACATCATCCCGACCACGACGGGTGCCGCCAAGGCGACCGCCCTGGTCCTGCCGCAGCTCAAGGGCAAGCTCGACGGCATCGCGATGCGCGTCCCGGTCCCGACCGGCTCGGTCACCGACCTGGTCATCACGCTGGAGCGCGAGGTCACCCGCGACGAGGTCAACGCCGCCTTCCAGAAGGCTGCCGAAGAGGGCCCCCTCAAGGGCCGCCTCGTCTACACCCAGGACCCGATCGTGTCCTCGGACATCGTCTCGGACCCGGCGTCCTGCACCTTCGACTCGCTGCTCACCATGGCAGAGGGCACGCAGGTCAAGGTCATCGGCTGGTACGACAACGAGTGGGGCTACTCCAACCGCCTCGTCGACCTCACCGTCTTCGTCGGCAGCCAGCTCTGACCTTCGAATCGGCAGGCACCTCGATGTGAGCACGGGGCTCGGACAGCGCAACGAAGCGCCGTTCGAGCCCCGTTGCATGCTCTCTCGTCCTTCCAAGGAGTCCAGAAGATGAAGACCATCGACGAACTTCTCGCCGAAGGGGTCACCGGCAAGCGCGTATTCGTCCGCGCCGACCTCAACGTGCCGCTCAGTGGCACCACCATCACCGACGACGGCCGCATCCGCGCCGTCCAGCCGACCGTGGAGAAGCTGGCCGCGGCCGGTGCCCGGGTCGTCGTCGCCTCGCACCTGGGCCGCCCCAAGGGCGCCCCGGACCCGGCGTTCTCGCTGGCCCCCGCGGCCACCCGGCTCGGTGAACTGCTCGGCACCGATGTGGCCTTCGCGACCGACACGGTCGGCGAGTCCGCCCGCGCCACGGTCGCCGCCCTCACCGACGGCAAGGTCGCCGTCATCGAGAACCTCCGCTTCAACGCCGGCGAGACGTCGAAGGACGACGCCGAGCGCGGCGCGTTCGCCGACCAACTGGCCGAACTCGCCGATGTGTACGTGGGCGACGGCTTCGGCGCCGTGCACCGCAAGCACGCCTCGGTCTTCGACCTCCCGGCCCGGCTGCCGCACGCCGCGGGCGACCTGATCGCCACCGAGGTCGGTGTCCTGAAGAAGCTCACCGACGACGTGCGGCGGCCCTACGCGGTCGTGCTCGGCGGCGCCAAGGTCTCCGACAAGCTCGGCGTCATCGACCACCTCCTGGAGCGGGCCGACCGCATCCTCATCGGCGGCGGCATGGCGTACACCTTCCTCAAGGCGCAGGGCCACGAGGTCGGCAGCTCGCTGCTTCAGGAGGACCAGATCCCGGTGGTGCTGGAGTACCTCAAGCGCGCCGAGGAGAAGGGCGTGGAGTTCGTGCTCCCCGTCGACGTCGTGGTCGCCCCGGCGTTCCCCGACCTCAAGACCAAGGCTCCGGCCCACCCCGCCACCGTCGCCGCCGACGCCATGCCGGCCGGTCAGATGGGGCTGGACAACGGTCCGGAGACCAACAAGCTCTACGCATCGAAGCTCGCCGACGCGGCCACCGTCTTCTGGAACGGTCCCATGGGCGTCTTCGAGCACCCCGATTTCGCCGAGGGCACCAGGGCGGTCGCCCAGGCCCTCGTCGACTCCTCGGGCTTCAGCGTGGTCGGCGGTGGCGACTCCGCCGCTGCCGTCCGCATCCTGGGCTTCGACGAGAACGCGTTCGGACACATCTCGACCGGTGGCGGCGCCAGCCTCGAATACCTCGAGGGCAAGACGCTTCCCGGCCTCGCCGCACTGGAGGACTGACCTTTCATGACCACCCGCACCCCGCTGATGGCGGGCAACTGGAAGATGAACCTCAACCACCTCGAGGCCATCGCACACGTCCAGAAGCTCTCCTTCGCCCTGGCCGACAAGGACTACGACGCCGTCGAGGTCGCCGTCCTGCCGCCCTTCACCGACCTGCGCTCCGTGCAGACGCTCGTCGACGGCGACAAGCTGAAGATCAAGTACGGCGCCCAGGACATCTCGGCGCACGACTCCGGCGCGTACACCGGTGAGATCTCCGGCCCCATGCTCGCCAAGCTGAAGTGCACCTATGTCGCCGTCGGACACAGCGAGCGCCGCCAGTACCACGCCGAGACCGACGAGGTCTGCAACGCCAAGGTGAAGGCCGCGTACAAGCACGGCCTGACCCCGATCCTCTGCGTCGGCGAGGGCCTGGACATCCGCAAGGCCGGTGAGCAGGTCTCCTACACGCTCGCCCAGCTGGACGGCGCGCTGAAGGACGTCCCGGCCGAGCAGGCCGAGTCCATCGTGATCGCCTACGAGCCGGTCTGGGCCATCGGTACCGGCGAGGTCGCCACCCCCGACGACGCGCAGGAGGTCTGCGGTGCGATCCGCGGCCGCCTCGCCGAGCTGTACTCGCAGGAGCTGGCCGACGCGGTCCGTATCCAGTACGGCGGCTCGGTCAAGTCCGGCAACGTCGCCGCGATCATGGCGCAGCCCGATGTGGACGGCGCGCTGATCGGTGGCGCCGCGCTGGACACCGACGAGTTCGTCAAGATCGTCCGCTTCCGCGACCAGTGAGTATGCGGTAGCGCGGATCCGTCGTACCCTTGCGGGGGCCGGGGAGGGCACAGCCTCCCGGCCCCCGTTGTTCGCATACCGCAGTCCAGGAATTCCGGAAAGTAGGGACCAGCCGTGATTTTGGCGTTCGAGATCGCCCTGATCGTCTTCAGCCTGCTGCTGATGCTGCTGGTGCTGATGCACAAGGGAAAGGGCGGCGGTCTCTCCGACATGTTCGGTGGCGGCATGCAGTCGTCCGTCGGTGGCTCCTCGGTCGCCGAGCGCAACCTGGACCGCATCACCGTCGTGGTCGGTCTGGCCTGGTTCGCATGCATTGTGGTGCTTGGTCTGCTCATCAAGCTGGACAACTGACCCGTCGTACGCGATTCCTGTGAGGGTGTAACTCCAATCACTGGACGCGCGTTGGGCCTTACGTAGACTGGGGCATCTTCGAGCACCATCACGCAGGGAGTTACGACCGTGGCAAGTGGCAACGCGATCCGGGGAAGCCGGGTCGGAGCGGGGCCGATGGGGGAGGCCGAGCGCGGCGAGTCCGCGCCACGCGCCCGCATCTCCTTCTGGTGCTCGAACGGGCACGAGACGCAGCCGAGCTTCGCCCATGACGCGCAGGTACCGGAGACCTGGGACTGCCCGCGCTGCGGTTTCCCGGCCGGTCAGGACCGTGACAGCCCGCCGGACCCGCCGCGCACCGAGCCGTACAAGACGCATCTCGCGTATGTGCGCGAGCGGCGCAGCGACGAGGACGGCGAGGCGATCCTCGCCGAGGCCCTCGCGAAACTCCGCGGCGAGATCTAGTGCCCCTCCCGGCGAACACCGCCGGTCGCGGCGCACGTTGTTCACCGGCCGGACACCCCCAGGGTGCCCGGCCGGAGTGCTTCCGTCGTGCCGCGGCCCGCCGTCGGCCCGTCCCGTCCCTCTGATCCTTTAGGTTGGAGGGGCAGCGGGGAACTGCGGTTACGAGAAGAAGTGGGCTGATGTCCGGGATGAACGCACAAAGTCGAACCAGGCTCAACCAGACGCCGGAATGGACCGCGCTGGGAAAGCACCGTGAGAAGCTCGGGACGACCCGTCTGCGAGAGTTGTTCGCGGCCGATCCGGAGCGCGGCACCGGATACACCCTGCGGATCGGCGACCTGTACGTCGACTACTCCAAGCACGTGGTCACCGACGAGACGCTCCAGCTGCTCCGCGAGCTCGCCGGAGCGACCGGGGTCGCCGGGCTGCGGGACGCGATGTTCCGCGGCGACAAGATCAACACCACCGAGGACCGCGCCGTCCTCCACACCGCGCTGCGCGCCCCGCGCGACGCCGTGATCGAGGTCGACGGCGAGAACGTGGTGCCCGCGGTGCACGCGGTGCTCGACAAGATGTCGGCCTTCGCCGAGCGCGTCAGGTCGGGCGAGTGGACCGGTCACACCGGCAAGCCGATCAAGAACATCGTCAACATCGGCATCGGCGGCTCCGACCTCGGCCCCGCGATGGCGTACGAGGCGCTGCGCTCCTTCACGGACCGCTCGCTCACCGTCCGCTTCGTCTCCAACGTCGACGGCGCCGACCTGCACGAGGCCGTGCACGGTCTCGACCCCGCCGAGACGCTCTTCGTCATCGCGTCGAAGACCTTCACCACGATCGAGACGATCACCAACGCCACCTCCGCCCGCGACTGGCTGCTGACCGGACTGAGGGCCGGTCAGGACGCGGTGGCCAAGCACTTCGTGGCGCTGTCGACGAACAGCGAGAAGGTCGCGGACTTCGGTATCGACACCGCGAACATGTTCGAGTTCTGGGACTGGGTCGGCGGCCGCTACTCGTACGACTCCGCCATCGGCCTCTCGCTGATGATCGCCATCGGCCCGGACCGGTTCCGCGAGATGCTCGACGGCTTCCACCTCGTCGACGAGCACTTCCGCACCGCTCCGGCCGAGGAGAACGCCCCGCTGCTGCTGGGCCTGCTCGGTGTCTGGTACGGCGCGTTCTTCGACGCCCAGTCGCACGCCGTGCTGCCCTACAGCCACTACCTGTCCAAGTTCACCGCGTACCTCCAGCAGTTGGACATGGAGTCCAACGGCAAGTCGGTGGACCGTGACGGCAACCCGGTGGACTGGCAGACCGGACCGGTCGTCTGGGGCACCCCCGGAACCAACGGGCAGCACGCGTACTACCAGCTGATCCACCAGGGCACGAAGGTCATCCCGGCCGACTTCATCGGCTTCGCCGAGCCGGTCGACGGTCTGCTGCCCGGCCTGGTCGCCCAGCACGATCTGCTGATGGCCAACTTCTTCGCCCAGACCCAGGCGCTGGCCTTCGGCAAGACACCGGACGAGGTGCGCGCCGAGGGCGTCCCCGAGGAACTGGTCCCCCACAAGACCTTCCGCGGCAACCACCCGACGACGACGATCCTCGCCGACCGGCTGACGCCCTCGGTGCTCGGCCAGCTGATCGCGCTGTACGAGCACAAGGTCTTCGTCCAGGGCGCGATCTGGAACATCGACTCCTTCGACCAGTGGGGTGTCGAACTCGGCAAGGTCCTCGCCAAGAAGATCGAGCCGGTGCTGACGCAGGACAAGGAGGCCGGGGGCGCCGGGCACCTGGACAGCTCGACCGCCGCGCTCGTCGCCGCGTACCGCGAGCGCAGGGGGCGCTGAACCCATGCCCGTGGGGGAGGGGACGGTGCGGCTGCGGCCGCCGGTCAACACGCTGGACCCGCGGGTCGTCGGCTGGTGGCGGACCCGGTGGCTGCTGCTGACGGCCGGTCCGGTGGCGGTCCTGGCCGTGCTGGGCGCGTTCCTGGAGTCCGCCCGGTTCTGGCTGCTGCTCTGCGCTGCGGTCCTGGCGGTCGTCGGCGCCGGCTGCGCCGGTCTGCTCCCCCTCTGGTGGTTCCGCACCCATCGCTGGGAGGTCACCGACGAGGCGGTGTACGTCCGCACGGGGGCGCTGCGCCAGGAGTGGCGGATCGCGCCGATGTCCCGGATCCAGACCGTGGACACCGTGCGCGGCCCCCTCGAACAGCTCTGCCGGCTCGCCACGGTCACCGTCACCACCGCCTCCTCCAAGGGCGCGGTCCGGATCGAGGGCCTCGACCACGAACTCGCGGCCGAGCTCGCCGAGCGGCTGACCCGGATCACCCAGGACACCCCCGGGGACGCCACATGAGCACGGCGGACACCGCCCCGGGCGACGCCTCCACGGAGCAGGAGGCCACCGGCGGCGGGCCCGCCGCTCCCGCCGACTGGCGGCGGCTCGACCGGCGTACGGTCCTGCTCGCCGCTCTCGTCACCGGGGGCGTGGCCGCCGGTGCCGCCGTGCCGACCACGCTCGGGCTCTCCGGCCGCCTCGGGTTCGGCCCCGCCGTCGCCTGGGTGCTGACGGGCGCCGCCCTCCTGATCGCCTTCGGCGCGGGCGCCGACTACGTACGGTGGCGCCGCACCCGCTACCGCGTCGGCGCCGACCGCGTCGAACTCCACACCGGCCTGCTGCTGGTCAAGAAGCGCTCCCTGGCCCGCGAACGCATCCGGAGCGTCGACCTCACCGCCCATCTGCTCCAGCGCGTGCTCGGGCTCGTCACCGTCCGGATCGGCACCGGTGAGCACACCGGCGGCGAATCCACCCTGGAGCTCGACCCGGTCCTGCGGGCCGAGGGCGAACGACTGCGCCGCGCACTCCTGGAGCGCGGCCACACAGCCACCTCGGGCAGCCACCGCGAGGGCGAGCTGGTCGCGCTCGACCCGCGCTGGATCCGCTACGCACCGCTCTCGTTCGTCGCACCCGCGCTCGGCGGCGCGGCGGCCGGGGCGGTGCTCCAGGTCAGCGACTGGTTCGGGGCCCAGGGCCAGGTGATCGACTGGGTCGGCGACCGCTACCGGGACACCTCGCTGCTCTCGGTGCTCGTGCTCCTCGCCGTCGCCGTCGTGCTCGCCGGGGTCGTCGGCGCACTGGGCCTCTGGGTCGAGATGTGGTGGAACTACCGCCTCGAACGCGAACCCGGCGGCACCCTGCGCATCCGGCGCGGACTGCTCACCTCCCGGTCCGTCTCCATCGAGGAGCGCCGACTGCGCGGCGTCGACCTCGTCGAACCGCTCGGCATCCGGCTGCTGGGCGCCGCCCGGATCGACGCCATCACCACCGGACTGGCCAAGGACGACGAGGAGCAGCACGGCGATCACAACACCC
Organism: Streptomyces brevispora; assembly: GCF_007829885.1. Taxonomy (NCBI): domain Bacteria; kingdom Bacillati; phylum Actinomycetota; class Actinomycetes; order Kitasatosporales; family Streptomycetaceae; genus Streptomyces; species Streptomyces brevispora. Next base: position 817,874 of record NZ_VIWW01000001.1, on the reverse strand, counting down.
TGCTGCCCGCCGCGCCCCGGCTCGTCGCCGACACCCTCGCCGCCGCCGTGCTCCGCGAGACCACGTCCCCGACCGGCGCCCTGCTGACCGCGCACCCCACCGCCGCCCGCGGCCGGCGGCTGCGCCGGGCACTCTGGGCGGTCCTCGTCCTGGTGCTCGTCCTCGCGCTGCTCGGCGTGCTGCTGACGCCCGTCCTGCTCTGGGTCGCGCTCGGCTGCGCGGCCGTGGGACCGCCCGCCGGGGTGCTGCTGGCCAGGGACGCCTACCGCGGTCTCGGACACGCACTCAGCGGCGAGTACCTGGTGACCCGCTCGGGCGCGCTGCGCCGCTCCACCGCGGCGCTGGAACGGGCCGGGGTGATCGGCTGGACGGTGCGCCAGTCGTACTTCCAGCGGCGGGCCGGGCTGCTGGACATCACCGCCACGACGGCCGCCGGAGCGGGCGCCTACACGGTGTACGACGTGGACGCGGCCGAGGGACTGGACTTCGCCTCCGAGGCCGTCCAGGGCCTGCTGGAGCCCTTTCTGGAGCGGGTTGCGACGAGCGGGCGGGGCCCGGCGGGGGAGCGGGTCCCGGCGGAGGAGCCGGCGGGGGAGTGACCCCGGTCAGCCGTGCGCCGTGTCGATCACGCAGAAGCGGTTGCCCTCGGTGTCCGCGAGCACCACGAAGTCGGGGTCGTCCGGGTACAGCTCCCAGCCGGCCCGTGCCGCGCCCAGCGTGAGCAGCCGCGCCACCTCGGCGTCCTGCTCCTCGGTGTACAGGTCGAGATGGACCCGGGGTACCTCCTGCACCGGCGACTCGCTCCGGCCCAGCGCTAGCCCCACGCCGGGCCCCTCGGCGGGGACCAGCACCACCCAGTCGTCCGTCAGCGGCTCGCGCTCCACATAGCCGAGCGCCGCCTTCCAGAAGGCCGCCGCGCGCGGTACGTCCGACGCGCCCATCACCACGGTTCCGATGTGCATGGGGTGAGCCTTTCACGCCGCGGGCCCGGTTCGCTCAGTGGAGCGGACCGGGCCTGCGGGCAGTGCTGCTGACGAACGATCAGGCCGACGCCGACGGATACAGGGCGCGCGGCAGCTGGGAGGCCGCCGCCGCGTCCAGCAGCCACAGCGTGCGGCTGCGTCCGTACGCGCCCGCCGCCGGGGCCTGGATCTCCCCGGCCCCCGACAGGGCGATGGCCGCGGCCTCCGCCTTGTCCTCGCCCGCCGCGAGCAGCCACACCTCGCGCGCCGCCCGGATGGCGGGCAGCGTGAGCGTGACCCGGACGGGCGGCGGCTTGGGCGCCCCGTGCACACCGACGACGGTGCGCTCGGTCTCCCGTACCGCGGGCAGCTCGGGGAAGAGCGAGGCGACATGCGTGTCCGGGCCGACGCCCAGCATCAGCACGTCGAACACCGGCACCGGACCGTGGTCCTCCGGACCGGCCGCGGCGGCCAGTTCGGCGGCGTACGCGGCCGCCGCGGCATCGACGTCCCGGCCGTGCGGCCCGTCCGACGCGGGCATCGCGTGCACCCGGGACGGGTCCAGCGGCACCGAGTCCAGCAGGGCCTTGCGGGCCTGCGTGACATTGCGTTCCGGATCGCCCTCCGGCAGGAACCGCTCGTCGCCCCACCACAGGTCGAGTCGCGACCAGTCGATCGCGTCCCGGGCGGGCGCCTCGGCGAGCGCGGCCAGCAGGCCGTTGCCGTTGCGTCCGCCGGTGAGGACCACCGAGGCGTGACCGCGTGAGGCCTGGGCGTCCACGACCTTCGTGATCAGCCGGGCCGCCGCGGCCTGGGCCATCAGCTCCTTGTCGCGGTGCACGACGAGCTGGGGGACGACGCTCACTTCGACGCCGCCTTCTTCGCCGCAGCCGCCTTCTTCGCCGCAGCCGCCTTCTTGGCGGCAGGAGCGGCGGGAGCGGCGGGAGCGGCGGCCGAGGCGGGCGCGGACCGGGCGGTGGCCGAGGCGGCCTTGGGCGCCGTCGCCTCCCCGAGCCGCTCCACGCCGAACTTCACCGAGGACTCGTAGGTGGGGTCCGGGTCGAGCCGGCGCAGCTCCTCGGCCAGCAGTTCCGCGGTCTCCCGGCGCTTGAGCGCCACCGCGCGGTCCGGCTGGCCCACCATGGAGAGCGTGGCCAGTGAACCGTCGGCCCGGTCCAGCACGATCGTGCCGTTCCCCGTCTCCATCCGGACGGCCGTCAGACCGGGGCCGCCGGAGTTCGTGCGCTCCACCGGAACCTGGAGCCGGTCCGCGAGCCACATGGCCAGCAGCTCGCAGCTCGGGTTCTCGGACTCGCCCTCGACCGATGCCGAGACGACGTCCACGGACTGCTGGTCGAGGGCGGCCGCCAGCATCGAGCGCCACGGTGTGATCCGGGTCCAGGACAGATCGGTGTCCCCGGGGGTGTACGACTTCGCGCGCACCGCCAGTTCGTCGCTCGGGTGCTCCGCCGAGTACGCGTCCGTGATCCGGCGCTGGGCGAGCGCGCCCAGCGGGTCCTTCGCCGGATCGGCGGGCGCCGCCTCGGGCCACCAGACCACGACCGGGGCGTCCGGCAGCAGCAGCGGAAGGACCACCGACTGCGCGTGGTTGGCCAGTTCGCCGTGCAGCCGCAGCACCACGGTCTCGCCGGTGCCCGCGTCGGAGCCGACCCGGACCTCGGCGTCCAGCCGGGCGTCGCGCCTGCTGCGCGGCGAACGGCTGACCCGCTTGATCACCGCGATGATCCGCGACGGGTGCTCGCGCGAGGCGTCGCCCGCCGACTTGAGGGCGTCGTACGCGTTCTCCTCGTCGGTGACGATGACCAGCGTGAGCACCATGCCGATCGCCGGGGTGCCGATGGCACGGCGGGCCGACACGAGCGCCTGGTTGATCTTGCTGGAAGTGGTTTCCGTGAGATCGATCTTCATGGCCGGCGCCAGCTCCGTCCGTCTCGTGCGAGCATCTCGTCGGCCTCGGCCGGGCCCCAGGTGCCCGACGAGTACTGCGCGGGCTTGCCGTGCTTGTCCCAGTACTCCTCGATCGGGTCGAGGATGTCCCAGGAGAGTTCGACCTCCTGGTGGCGGGGGAAGAGGTTGGCGTCGCCGAGCAGCACATCGAGGATGAGCCGCTCGTACGCCTCCGGGCTGGACTCCGTGAAGGACTCGCCGTAGGCGAAGTCCATCGTGACGTCCCGGACCTCCATCGAGGTGCCGGGCACCTTGGAGCCGAACCGCACGGTCACGCCCTCGTCCGGCTGGACCCGGATGACCAGGGCGTTACTGCCCAGCTCCTTGGTCGCCCCGGACTCGAAGGGCAGATACGGGGCGCGCTTGAAGACGATCGCGATCTCGGTGACCCGGCGGCCGAGCCGCTTCCCGGTACGGAGATAGAACGGCACACCCGCCCAGCGGCGGTTGTTGATGGTCAGCTTGATCGCGGCGAAGGTGTCGGTCTTCGACTTGGGGTCGATACCGTCCTCCTCCAGATAGCCGAGGACCTCCTCGCCGCCCTGCCACGCGTGTGCGTACTGGCCGCGCACGGTGTGCTTGCCCAGGTCGTCCGGCAGCTCGACGGCCGCGAGGACCTTGAGCTTCTCGGCGACCAGGGCCTTCGGGTGGAAGGAGCCGGGCTCCTCCATCGCGGTCAGCGCCAGCAGCTGGAGCAGGTGGTTCTGGATGACGTCACGGGCGGCGCCGATGCCGTCGTAGTAGCCGGCCCGGCCGCCGATGCCGATGTCCTCGGCCATCGTGATCTGGACATGGTCCACGTAACTACGGTTCCAGATCGGCTCGAACATCGTGTTGGCGAACCGCAGCGCCAGGATGTTCTGGACCGTCTCCTTGCCCAGGTAGTGGTCGATCCGGAAGACCTCGTTGGGCGGGAACACGTCGTGCACGAGCTGGTTGAGCTCCTGCGCGCTCTTCAGGTCGTGGCCGAAGGGCTTCTCGATGACGGCACGCCGCCAGGAACCCTCCTTCTGGTCGGCCAGCCCGTGCTTCTTGAGCTGCTGGACGACCTTGGGGAAGAACTTCGGCGGCACGGAGAGGTAGAAGGCGAAGTTGCCGCCCGTCCCCTGCGCCTTGTCGAGCTCCTGGATGGTCGCCTTCAGGGTCTCGAAGGCGTCGTCGTCGTCGAAGTTGCCCTGGACGAAGCGCATCCCCTGGATGAGCTGCTGCCAGACCTCTTCACGGAACGGGGTGCGGGCGTGCTGCTTGACGGCGTCGTGGACCTCTTGGGTGAAGTCCTCGTTCTGCCATTCGCGGCGCGCGAAACCGATGAGTGAGAAGCCCGGCGGCAGCAGGCCGCGATTGGCCAGGTCGTAGACGGCGGGCATCAGCTTTTTACGGGACAAATCGCCCGTGACGCCAAAGATGACCAGGCCCGACGGCCCCGCGATACGCGGGAGCCGTCGGTCCTGGGCGTCACGGAGCGGGTTGGCTCCGGGAACACCAGACAAAGTGGTCAGCCCTCCGAAGGGGCGAGGCGCTTGAGTTCCGCCTCGGTCGAGTTGAGCAGGTCGATCCAGGACGCCTCGAACTTCTCGACGCCCTCGTCCTCGAGGATCTGGACGACGTCGTCGTACGAGATGCCGAGCTTGCCGATGGCGTCGAGCTCGGTGCGGGCCTGCTCGTAGGTGCCGGCGATGGTGTTGCCGGTGATCTGTCCGTGGTCCGCGGTGGCGTCCAGGGTGGCCTCGGGCATGGTGTTCACCGTGCCGGGGGCGACCAGGTCGTCCACGTACAGGGTGTCCTTGTACGCGGGGTCCTTCACGCCGGTGGAGGCCCACAGCGGGCGCTGCTTGTTGGCGTGCGCCTTGTCGAGGGCGTCCCAGCGCTCGCCGGCGAAGACCTCCTCGTAGGCCTCGTAGGCCAGGCGCGCGTTGGCGAGGGCGGCCTTGCCCTTCAGTGCCTTGGCCTCGTCGGTGCCGATCGCGTCGAGCCGCTTGTCGATCTCGGAGTCGACACGGGAGACGAAGAACGAGGCCACCGAGTAGATCTTGGAGAGGTCCAGGCCCGCGGCCTTCGCCTTCTCCAGGCCCGCCAGGTAGGCGTCCATCACCGCGCGGTAGCGCTCCAGCGAGAAGATCAGCGTGACGTTGACGCTGATGCCCTTGCCGATGACCTCGGTGATCGCCGGCAGACCGGCCTTCGTCGCCGGGATCTTGATGAGCGTGTTCGGCCGGTCCACCAGCCAGGCCAGCTGCTTGGCCTCGGCGACGGTGGCGTCCGTGTGGTGCGCCAGGCGCGGGTCCACCTCGATGGAGACCCGGCCGTCCTGGCCCTCCGTGGCGTCGAAGACCGGACGCAGGATGTCGGCGGCGTCACGTACGTCCGCCGTCGTGATCATGCGGATGGCCTCGTCGACCGTGACCTTGCGGGTGGCGAGGTCGGTGAGCTGCTGCTCGTACCCGTCGCCCGCGGAGATCGCCTTCTGGAAGATCGACGGGTTGGTGGTGACACCCACCACGTGCTGCTGGTCGATCAGCTCGGCGAGGTTGCCCGAGGTGATCCGCTTGCGCGACAGGTCATCGAGCCAGATCGCCACGCCCTCGTCGGAGAGGCGCTTGAGTGCGTCTGTCATGAGAATTGCATCTCCTACTAGTGTCGTATAACGGCGTCAGCGCGCGGCGGCCGCGAGGGATTCCCGAGCGGCGGCGGCAACGTGCTCGGCGGTGAAGCCGAACTCGCGGAAGAGGACCTTCGCGTCGGCCGAGGCACCGAAGTGCTCCAGCGAGACGATCCGGCCGGCGTCCCCGACATAACGGTGCCAGGTCAGGCCGATGCCCGCCTCGACGGCGACCCGGGCCTTCACGGCCGGCGGCAGGACGCTGTCCTTGTACGCCTGGTCCTGCTCCTCGAACCACTCGACCGACGGCATCGACACCACACGGGTCGGGATGCCGGCGGACTGCAGCTCCTCGCGCGCCCCGACGGCGAGCTGGACCTCGGAACCGGTGCCGATGAGGACGACCTGGGGCGCCGCGCCGTGCCCGTCGGACGTCTCCGCGTCGAAGAGCACGTAGCCGCCCTTGGCCGCGTCCTCGTTCGCCTCGTACGTCGGCACGCCCTGCCGAGTCAGCGCCAGGCCGTGCGGGGCGCCCTTGCCGAACACCTTGGTGTAGCGGCGCAGGATCTCGCGCCAGGCGATGGAGGTCTCGTTGGCGTCGGCCGGGCGGACGATGTTCAGGCCTGGGATGGCGCGCAGCGAGGCCAGGTGCTCCACCGGCTGGTGGGTCGGGCCGTCCTCGCCGAGACCGATCGAGTCGTGCGTCCACACGTACGTCACCGGCAGGTGCATCAGCGCGGACAGCCGCACGGCGTTGCGCATGTAGTCGGAGAACACCAGGAAGGTGCCGCCGTAGATGCGGGTGTTGCCGTGCAGCGCGATGCCGTTCATGGTCGCGGCCATGGCGTGCTCGCGGATGCCGAAGTGGATCGTGCGGCCGTACGGGTCCGCGCCCGGCAGCGGGTTGCCGGCCGGGAGGAACGACGACGACTTGTCGATCGTGGTGTTGTTCGAGCCCGCGAGGTCGGCGGAGCCGCCCCACAGCTCGGGCACGATGTCGCCGAGCGCCTGGAGCACCTTGCCGGAGGCGGCGCGGGTGGCGACGCCCTTGCCGGGCTCGAAGACGGGGAGCTTGTCCTCCCAGCCCTTGGGCAGCTCGCCCGCGCTGATGCGGTCGAACTCAGCGGCGCGCTCCGGGTTGGCGGTGCGCCACGCGGCGAAGGTCTTCTCCCACTCGGCCTTGGCCTCACGGCCGCGGTCCAGCGCCTCACGGGTGTGCGTGATGACCGCGTCGGAGACCTCGAAGGACTTCTCGGGGTCGAAGCCGAGCACGTTCTTGATCGCGGCGACCTCTTCGTCGCCGAGCGCGGAGCCGTGCGAAGCCTCGGTGTTCTGGGCGTGCGGGGCGGGCCAGGCGATGATCGAACGGGCCGCGATGAACGACGGGCGTCCGGTCTCGGCCTTGGCGGCCAGCAGTGCCTTGTACAGACCCGCCGGGTCCAGGTCGCCGTTGGGCTGCTGCACGACGCGCTGGACGTGCCAGCCGTACGCCTCGTAGCGCTTCAGGGTGTCCTCGGAGACCGCGGTCTCCGTGTCGCCCTCGATGGAGATGTGGTTGTCGTCCCAGAGCAGGACCAGGTTGCCCAGCTTCTGGTGCCCGGCCAGCGAGGACGCCTCCGCGGAGATGCCCTCCTGGAGGCAGCCGTCACCGGCGATGGCCCACACCATGTGATCGAAGGGGGAGGTGCCGGGGGCCGCCTCCGGGTCGAACAGGCCGCGCTCGTAGCGGCTGGCCATGGCCATGCCCACGGCGTTGGCGACACCCTGGCCCAGCGGGCCGGTGGTCGTCTCGACGCCTGTGGTGTGGCCGTACTCCGGGTGCCCCGGGGTCTTCGAGCCCCAGGTGCGGAAGGCCTTCAGGTCATCGAGCCCCAGGCCGTAGCCGGCCAGGTAGAGCTGGATGTACAGGGTCAGGCTGGTGTGGCCCGCAGAGAGTACGAACCGGTCGCGACCGGTCCAGTCCGCGTCGGCGGGGTCGTGCCGCATCACCTTCTGGAAGAGGGTGTACGCGGCGGGAGCCAGGCTCATGGCCGTACCCGGGTGGCCGTTTCCGACCTTCTGTACGGCGTCCGCGGCGAGAACGCGGACGGTGTCCACGGCCCGCTGGTCCAATTCGGTCCACTGGAGGTCTGTGGTGGTCGGCTTGGTGCTCACCCTGAGTCAGGGCTCCTCTCCACTGTTGTAAACCGGTGACTGTGACCGCACCGGGCGTTGTCGAGCCTACCCTCGTCGCTACCCGGGATTTCCGGGTATTCCCAGGGTGCGGGCGGCCTGTCGAATTCGCCTCCCGTATGAGCGCACGGGCTCACCGATGCGCCACTCCGATGAGCACGGGGACCCACTCCTGAGGGCTCCGACGAGCGCGCCGGAACACCCCTGAGCCGGGCCTGCGGACGCCCGGGAACCCCGGCGTGTCCCCCGGACGAGCGAGGCCCCCGCGCGGGTGCCGCGGAGGCCTGGCGCGCGGGCGTCGCACCGGCGCTCCGTACGGGTGTCGCACCGGACCTCCGCGCGGGTGTCGCGGAGGCCTTCCGCGCCACATCAACACGACCCCACCCCCGCGAAGAACGGCGTGTCCCCAACGTCTACAGTGGTCTGGTTCGCGCAAGTCTTTACCGGGCCCTCACACCCGGAGCTTGCTGGGATTTCTCTGTCAGGGGTGTGCGTGACGGCCGTCGAGTCCCGACCCGCAGGGGTCGCCTTGACTCCGAGCCCAGGGGGCCATCGCCCATTCGGGGCCCGTGTCAAGGCATTCGTGGCACTGACCAAGCCTCGGATCATCGAGCTGTTGCTGATCACCACTGTTCCGGTGATGTTCCTGGCCGCTCAGGGTGTACCCGACCTGTGGCTCGTGCTCACTACCACCATCGGCGGCTACCTGTCCGCCGGCGGTGCCAATGCACTGAACATGTACATCGACCGCGACATCGACGCGTTGATGGACCGTACGTCGCAGCGACCGCTGGTCACCGGCATGGTGAGCCCGCGCGAGTGCCTGGCCTTCGGTATCGCCCTCGCGGTGATCTCGACGGTCTGGTTCGGGCTGCTGGTGAACTGGCTGTCGGCCGCGCTGTCGCTCGGCGCGCTGCTCTTCTACGTCGTCGTGTACACGATGCTGCTGAAGCGCCGCACGTCGCAGAACATCGTCTGGGGCGGTATCGCGGGCTGCATGCCGGTCCTCATCGGCTGGTCGGCCGTGACGAACTCGATGTCCTGGGCCGCGGTGATCCTCTTCGCCGTCATCTTCTTCTGGACGCCGCCGCACTACTGGCCGCTCTCCATGAAGGTGAAGGACGACTACGCACGGGTCGGTGTCCCGATGCTTCCCGTCGTTGCCTCCAACCGGGTGGTGGCCCGCCAGATCGTGCTCTACAGCTGGGTCATGGTCATCGTCTCGCTGCTGCTGACCCCGCTGGGCTACACCGGCTGGTTCTACACGGCTGTGGCGTTGCTCACCGGTGGCTTCTGGCTCTGGGAGGCGCACGGTCTGCAGAGCCGGGCCAAGGCCGGAGCGGCCGGGGCCAAGCTCAAGGAGATGCGGCTGTTCCACTGGTCGATCACCTATGTGTCGCTGCTGTTCGTCGCCGTCGCGGTGGACCCCTTCCTGAGGTAGTCCGCCCCTTCGACTTCCGCCGACGGGCGGGACACGTGGCCCACGCCACGTGTCCCGCCCGTCGCCAGTTGATCTACCCGTCGGTAGCATCCTGTTCATGGCAGAGACGGCGGAGACCCAGCAGGTGGACGGCAAGCAGGCGGCGCGCGCGGAGCGCAGGGCGGCCCGGCTGGCCAAGCAGATCGGTGCCTTCGCGAGGGCCCACGGCGGCGCCGAGGGGCAGCTCGCCTACATGGGACAGACGGGCACCCGCATCGTCCTCGTCGGCGAGGACGGCGGCTGGGGTGATCTCGTCGCCCCGTCGTACGCGGTCGCCGAGAGCGCCACGCGGAAGTCCGGAATCACGATGCACGAGACCTTCGACGGCGAGTTCGCCGCCAAGGTGCGCACCGGTCCGTACGAGTGGACGCGGATGGCCGGCATGCAGATCGGCGGCCCGGCCAACAAGGCCTGAGAGTCGACAGGGCCTGAGGTCAGCAAGGCCCGAGGGCCGAACAGGCTGAACAGGGAGCGTGTCGCGCTCGGTCAACGGGTGGCGACCGCCCGCCGGTCCCGGTGCGGGTCAGGCCGCACAAGGAACCGGAGAACGGCCCGGTCCGCACCCCCGAGCGGGGGGCGCGGACCGGGCCGTTCGCTTGCCGGCGGCGGACTCAGGCCGTCGCCGGCTCCGGCTGCTCGGCCACCGGGCCGGGCACCGACGCGACGTCCACCGGCCGCTCGCGCAGCGACAGCAGCACGCGCAGCACGCCGATCCACACCAGGCACGAGCCGAGCATGTGCAGCCCGACCAGGATCTCCGGCGTGTCCGTGAAGTACTGGACGTAACCGATCACGCCCTGGGCCATCAGGATCAGGAAGAGGTCACGGGCGCGGTGCAGCGGGCCGACGGGCGCGTCGACGGCCTTCAGGACGAACCAGAGCGCGACGGTCAGCGCCACCACGACCCAGGCCAGATCGGCGTGCAGCTGCGCGATCATCTTCCAGTCGATCGGGATGCGGTGGACGTCGCTGGAGTCACCGGCGTGCCGGCCGGCTCCCGTGACCACCGTGCCGACCGCGATCAGCAGCCCGGCCGCGACCACCAGCAGCCAGGTCAGCTGCGAGACCGCCTTGCCGACCAGCGGGCGCGGTTCCGTGTCGCCCTCCCGGACCCGGTGCCAGGTCAGCAGGGCGATCGTGAGCAGCGCGGTGGAGAGCAGGAAGTGCGCCGCGACGGTGTACGGGTTGAGGCCGACCAGGACCACGATGCCGCCGAGCACGGCGTTGCTCATGACCACCCAGAACTGCGCCCAGCCGAGCCGGGTGAGGCTGCGCCGCCACGGCTTCGCGGACCGGGCGGCGATGATCGCCCACCCGACCGCGGCGCACAGGACGTACGTCAGCATCCGGTTGCCGAACTCGATGACGCCGTGGAAGCCCATCTCGCTCGTCGCCGTCAGGCTCTCGTCGGTGCACTTGGGCCAGGTCGGGCAGCCGAGACCGGAACCGGTCAGCCGCACCGCACCGCCGGTGACGACGATGGCGACGGCCATCACGACGGCCGACATCGCCGCACGGCGGACCGTCCGGGGGGACGGCGTCCAGCGTTCGGCGATGTACTGAAGCGGGTTTCGCACGGCTTGAGCGACTTCGGCTCGGGTCAGCTTGGGCACGGGCACCATCGTAGGCGGCCGCTTGTGCAAGCTTTCACGAGGGGGACGAGATACCCCGAACCGCAACGGAGCGCGATCGGTGACTTACTCCCAGCGGAAGAACCGCGCCGCCGCGCCGAGGCCCAGCACCGCCCAGACGGCCAGGATCCCGAGGTCGCCCCACGGCATCGCCGCACCGTGCTGGAGCACGTCCCGCAGGCCGTCCGACAAGGCCGCGATCGGCAGCAGCCCCAGCACCGACTGCACGGCGTCCGGGAACTTGTCGAGCGGCACGATGACCCCGCCGCCGACCAGCAGCAGCAGGAACACCAGGTTGGCCGCGGCGAGCGTCGCCTCCGCCTTCAGCGTCCCGGCCATCAGCAGCCCCAGCCCGGAGAACGCCGCGGTGCCGAGCACGAGCAGCAGCAGGACGGCGAACGGGTTTCCGTGCGGCGACCAGCCCAGCGCGAACGCGATCACCGTCAGCAGCACCACCTGGAGCACCTCGGTGACCAGCACGGCCAGGGTCTTGGCGGTCATCAGCGCCCAGCGGGGCAGCGGGGACGCGCCGAGCCGCTTGAGCACCCCGTACCGCCGCTCGAAGCCGGTCGCGATGGCCTGGCCGGTGAAGGCCGTGGACATCACGGCGAGCGCGAGGATGCCGGGGGTCAGGAAGTCGACCGACGCGCCCGAGCCGGTGTCCACGATGTCGACCGAGCCGAACAGCACCAGCAGCAGGGTCGGGATGACCACTGTCAGCAGCAGCTGCTCGCCGTTGCGCAGCAGCATCCGCGTCTCCAGCGCCGTCTGCGCGGCGATCATGCGCGGCAGCGGGGCCGCTCCCGGCCGGGGGGTGTACGTACCGGCGCTCATGCGCGCAGCTCCTTGCCGGTCAGTTCGAGGAAGACGTCCTCCAGGGTGTGGCGCTCGACGGAGATGCCGGAGGGCATCACACCGTTCTGCGCACACCAGGAGGTCACGGTGGCCAGCAGCTGCGGGTCGACCTGGCCCGTGATGCGGTACGTGCCCGTGCTGAGCTCGGCCGCCTCGCTGCCGTCGGGCAGTGCCTTCAGCAGGGAGTCGAGATCGAGACCGGGGCGGCCGGTGAAGCGCAGGGTGTTCTCGGCGCCGCCGCGGCAGAGCGTCTCCGGGCTGCCCTGGGCGATGAGCCGGCCCGCGTCGATGATCGCCACGTCGTCGGCGAGCTCCTCGGCCTCGTCCATGAAGTGGGTGGTGAGCACGACGGAGACGCCGTCGGCGCGCAGTTCCCGTACGAGGTCCCAGGTGGAGCGGCGCGCCTGCGGGTCGAGGCCCGCGGTCGGCTCGTCGAGGAAGACCAGTTCGGGGCGGCCCACGACGGCCATCGCCAGGGCGAGCCGCTGCTGCTGGCCGCCGGAGAGCCGCCGGTAGCCGGTGCGGCCGCAGCCGCCCAGGCCCAGGCGCTCGATCAGGGCGTCCACGTCCAGCGGGTGGGCGTGCAGTTTCGCCATGTGGCGGAGCATCTCGTCGGCGCGTGCGCCGGAGTAGACGCCGCCGGACTGGAGCATCACGCCGATCCGGGGGCGGAGCCGCGCCGCGTCGGCGACGGGGTCGAGGCCGAGGACCCGGACCGTCCCCTCATCCGGACGGCGGTACCCCTCGCAGGTCTCGATCGTGGTGGTCTTCCCGGCACCGTTGGGGCCGAGGACCGCGGTGACCGTACCGGCGCCCATGCACAGGTCGAGGCCGTCCACCGCCGTCCTGTCGCCGTACCGCTTCACCAGGCCACGGACCTGGACGGCCGGGCCGGACGGGGGTGGGGCGGGCTCGCTCTTCATGGGCGGTAAGTCTAGGCAGCCATTCCCGGGCCCCCGTCCCGGGGCTTGATTAGGTAACCCTAAGTGATTGATTCCACGGAGATCGTTTCTGACCGTGGTTGTCAGAGCCGGATGAATTACGCAACAATGGCGTTGTGAAATACGTTGGCGAGGCTCCGCAGGAGGAACTCGCGACCGGTGAGCGTTCGACGCGTAACCGGATCGCGCGCTCCGTCCTGGACCACGGCCCGTCCACCGCCGCCGATCTGGCGAAGCGCCTGGGACTGACCCAGGCCGCTGTCCGCCGCCAGCTCGACGCCCTCGTCTCCGACGATGTCGTCGAGGCCCGTGAACAGCGGGTGTACGGGGCGCGGACCCGTGGCCGCCCGGCCAAGGTGTTCGCCCTGACCGACTGCGGCCGGGACGCCTTCGACCAGTCCTATGACGCGCTCGCAGCGGACGCCCTGCGCTGGATCGCCGAGACCTCGGGCGACGAAGCGGTCATGGCGTTCGCCCGTGCCAGGGTCGCCGACCAGTCGGCGCCCTACCGCGTGGCGGTCGACGCCGCGGCCCCCGAGACTCGTACGGAGGCGTTGGCCAAGGCCTTGTCCGCCGACGGGTACGCTGCTACGGCGCGTAGCGCGCCGGGCCCGCAGCAGGGCGAGCAGCTGTGCCAGCACCACTGCCCGGTGGCACACGTCGCCGAGCAGTACCCGCAGCTGTGCGAGGCGGAGACGGAGATCTTCTCCAGCCTCCTGGGGACCCATGTGCAGCGTCTCGCCACGATCGCCCACGGCGACGGGGTGTGTACGACCTACATCCCGCGCAGCGGTCACCCCACCTCACAGACCACTGATTCAGCATCTGCAAGCAAGCCCGGGAGGAACCCCGCATGACGCTCCCTACGGAGACTGCCCACCCTGAGCTCGATGGCCTGGGCACGTACGAATTCGGCTGGGCCGACTCCGACGCGGCAGGCGCGGCGGCCAAGCGCGGCCTCTCCGAGGCTGTCGTCCGCGACATCTCGGACAAGAAGAACGAGCCCGAGTGGATGCTGAAGCTGCGGCTCAAGGGCCTCAAGCTCTTCGGCAAGAAGCCCATGCCGAACTGGGGCTCGGACCTGTCGGGCATCGATTTCGACAACATCAAGTACTTCGTGCGGTCGACGGAGAAGCAGGCGGAGTCCTGGGAGGACCTGCCCGAGGACATCAAGAACACGTACGACAAGCTCGGTATCCCGGAGGCGGAGAAGCAGCGCCTCGTCGCCGGTGTCGCCGCGCAGTACGAGTCCGAGGTCGTCTACCACCAGATCAACGAGGAGCTGGAGGCGCAGGGTGTCATCTTCATGGACACCGACACCGCGCTGAAGGAGCACCCGGAGCTCTTCAAGGAGTACTTCGGCACCGTCATCCCGGTCGGCGACAACAAGTTCGCTTCGCTGAACACGGCCGTGTGGTCCGGTGGCTCGTTCATCTACGTGCCGAAGGGCGTGCACGTGGAGATCCCGCTCCAGGCCTACTTCCGTATCAACACGGAGAACATGGGCCAGTTCGAGCGGACGCTGATCATCGTCGACGAGGACGCCTACGTCCACTACGTCGAGGGCTGCACCGCGCCGATCTACTCCTCGGACTCCCTGCACTCCGCGGTCGTCGAGATCATCGTGAAGAAGGGCGGCCGCTGCCGCTACACGACGATCCAGAACTGGTCGAACAACGTCTACAACCTGGTCACCAAGCGCGCCGTCGCCTACGAGGGCGCGACCATGGAGTGGGTCGACGGCAACATCGGCTCCAAGGTCACCATGAAGTACCCGGCCATCTACCTGATGGGCGAGCACGCCAAGGGCGAGACCCTGTCCATCGCCTTCGCGGGCGAGGGCCAGCACCAGGACGCCGGCGCCAAGATGGTCCACATGGCCCCGAACACCTCGTCCAACATCGTCTCCAAGTCGGTGGCACGAGGCGGCGGCCGCACCTCCTACCGCGGTCTGATCGAGATCGGCGAGGGCGCGCCGGGCGCGAAGTCCAACGTGCTCTGTGACGCGCTGCTGGTCGACACGATCTCCCGCTCCGACACCTACCCCTACGTGGACGTCCGTGAGGACGATGTGTCGATGGGGCACGAGGCGACCGTCTCCAAGGTCTCCGAGGACCAGCTCTTCTACCTGATGAGCCGCGGTATGACGGAGTTCGAGGCAATGGCGATGATCGTGCGCGGCTTCGTCGAGCCGATCGCGAAGGAACTCCCGATGGAGTACGCCCTTGAGCTCAACCGGCTGATCGAGCTGCAGATGGAGGGTTCGGTCGGCTAGTACGACGCCGACGACCGAATCCCCCTGACACCTGTCTGACTGAGAAAGCGAGCACTACGACAGCCATGGCTGAGGCTCAGAATATTCCGGCGGGCTCCACCACCGCCGGGTCCATCGCGGTGGCCGCCGAGTCGACCGTCGCCACGCGCATGAGCGCGCCCCCGTCCTTCGACGTCGCGGACTTCCCGGTCCCGCACGGCCGCGAGGAGGAGTGGCGGTTCACACCGCTGGAGCGGCTGCGCGGGCTGCACGACGGCACGGCCGTCGCCAACGGCGGCGGCGTGAAGGTCGCGGTCGAGGCCCCCTCGGGCGTCACGGTCGAGACCGTCGGCCGCGACGACGCCCGGCTGGGCAGGGCCGGTACGCCGGTGGACCGGGTGGCCGCGCAGGCCTACTCGTCCTTCGAGCAGGCCTCCGTCGTCACCGTCGCCAAGGAGGCCGTGCTCTCCGAGCCGATCCGGATCGCGGTGCACGGCGAGGGCGGGGTGGCCTACGGCCACCAGGTCATCGAGCTGGGTGCCTTCGCCGAGGCCGTCGTCGTCATCGACCACACCGGTGACGCGGTGCTCGCCGCCAACGTCGACTACGTCCTGGGCGACGGCGCGAAGCTGACCGTCGTCTCCGTCCAGGACTGGGACGAGAGCGCCGTCCACGTGGGCCAGCACAACGCGCTGGTCGGCCGGGACGCCTCCTTCAAGTCCATCGTCGTCACCTTCGGCGGCGACCTCGTCCGGATCCACCCGCGGGTCGCCTACGCGGGCCCCGGCGGCGAGGCCGAACTCTTCGGTCTGTACTTCACCGACAAGGGCCAGCACCAGGAGCACCGCCTCCTGGTCGACCACAACGCCCCGCACTGCAAGTCCGACGTGGCCTACAAGGGCGCGCTGCAGGGCGACGGCGCACACGCCGTGTGGATCGGCGACGTCCTGATCCAGGCCCGTGCCGAGGGCACCGACACCTACGAGATGAACCGCAACCTGGTTCTCACCGACGGTGCGCGGGTCGACTCGGTGCCGAACCTGGAGATCGAGACCGGCGAGATCGTCGGCGCCGGCCACGCCTCCGCGACCGGCCGCTTCGACGACGAGCAGCTGTTCTACCTGCAGTCCCGCGGTATCCCGGCCGAGGAGGCCCGCCGCCTCGTCGTGCGCGGCTTCTTCGCCGAACTGGTGCAGAAGATCGGCCTGCCGGATGTCGAAGCCCGTCTCCTCGACAAGATCGAGACCGAGCTGAAGGCGTCGGTCTGATGGCCTTCGTCAAGGTCTGTGCGCTGAGCGAGCTGGAGGACGACACCCCCAAGCGGGTGGAGCTCGACGGCACGCCGGTGTCGATCGTCCGCACCGAGGGCGAGGTGTTCGCGATCAACGACGTCTGCTCGCACGCGAACGTCTCGCTGTCCGAGGGCGAGGTCGAGGACTGCATGATCGAGTGCTGGCTGCACGGATCGAGCTTCGACCTGCGCACCGGCAAGCCTTCCGGCCTTCCCGCGACGCGCCCCGTCCCCGTATACCCCGTCAAGATCCAAGGGGACGATGTGCTCGTCTCCGTCACACAGGAGACCTGAGTCACCCATGGCAACGCTTGAAATCCACGACCTGCACGTCACCGTCGAGGCCGACAACGCCACGAAGGAGATCCTCAAGGGCGTCAACCTGACCGTGAAGCAGGGCGAGACCCACGCCATCATGGGCCCCAACGGGTCCGGCAAGTCCACCCTCGCGTACTCCCTCGCGGGTCACCCCAAGTACACGATCACCGGCGGCACGGTGACCCTGGACGGCGAGAACGTCCTGGACATGACCGTCGACGAGCGCGCCCGCGCCGGTCTGTTCCTCGCCATGCAGTACCCGGTCGAGATCCCCGGTGTCTCGGTCTCCAACTTCCTGCGTACCTCCGCCACCGCCGTCCGCGGCGAGGCGCCCAAGCTGCGTACCTGGGTGAAGGAGGTCAAGGGGGCGATGGCCGAGCTCCAGATGGACCCCGCCTTCGCCGAGCGCAACGTCAACGAGGGCTTCTCCGGCGGTGAGAAGAAGCGTCACGAGATCCTTCAGCTGGAGCTGCTCAAGCCGAAGATCGCGATCCTCGACGAGACGGACTCCGGTCTGGACGTCGACGCGCTGAAGACCGTCTCCGAGGGCGTCAACCGGGTACGTGAGTCCGGCGAGGTCGGCACGCTGCTGATCACGCACTACACCCGCATCCTCAAGTACATCAAGCCCGACTTCGTGCATGTCTTCGCCAACGGCCGCATCGCCGCCTCCGGTGGCGCCGAGCTCGCCGACACACTGGAGAACGAGGGCTACGAGGCCTACACGAAGGGTGGCGCTTCCGCGTGACTGACGCCCGACAGGGGCTCTCCGGCCTCCTCGACACCGAGGCGATCCGCAAGGACTTCCCGATCCTGGACCGCACGGTCCACGACGGCAAGAAGATCGTGTACCTGGACAGCGCTGCGACCTCGCAGAAGCCGCGCCAGGTGCTTGATGCCCTCAACGAGTACTACGAGCGGCACAACGCGAATGTGCACCGCGGTGTGTACACGATCGCGGAGGAGGCCACGGCGCTCTACGAGGGCGCCCGTGACAAGGTCGCCGCGTTCATCAACGCGCCCAGTCGCAACGAGGTGATCTTCACCAAGAACGCCTCGGAGTCGCTCAACCTCGTGGCCAACATGCTCGGCTGGGCGGATGAGCCCTACCGGGTCGACCACGAGACCGAGATCGTCACCACGGAGATGGAGCACCACTCCAACATCGTGCCGTGGCAGCTGCTCTCGCAGCGCACCGGCGCGAAGCTGAAGTGGTTCGGCATCACCGACGACGGCCGGCTCGACCTGTCCGACATCAACGAGATCATCACCGAGAAGACGAAGATCGTCTCCTTCACGCTGGTCTCGAACATCATGGGCACGATAAACCCGGTCGAGCAGATCGTCCGGCGCGCCCAGGAAGTCGGCGCGCTGGTCTGCATCGACGCCTCGCAGGCAGCCCCGCACATGGTGCTCGACGTGCAGGCGCTGCAGGCCGACTTCGTGGCCTTCACCGGCCACAAGATGGTCGGACCGACCGGCATCGGAGTGCTCTGGGGACGGCAGGAGCTCCTGGAGGACCTGCCGCCGTTCCTCGGTGGCGGCGAGATGATCGAGACCGTGTCGATGCACTCGTCGACGTACGCCCCGGCGCCGCACAAGTTCGAGGCCGGTACGCCCCCGATCGCCCAGGCCGTAGGCCTCGGCGCGGCCGTGGACTACCTCTCGGCGATCGGCATGGAGAACATCCACCGGCACGAGCAGGCGATCACCGAGTACGCGGTGAAGCGCCTCCTGGAGGTCCCGGACCTCAGGATCATCGGGCCGGCCACCGCCGAGGACCGCGGGGCCACGATCTCCTTCACGCTCGGCGACATCCATCCGCACGATGTGGGTCAGGTGCTCGACGAGCTGGGCATCGCGGTCCGGGTCGGACACCACTGCGCACGGCCGGTCTGCCTGCGGTTCGGAATTCCTGCGACGACGCGAGCGTCGTTCTATCTGTACTCCACGCCCGCCGAGGTCGACGCCCTGGTGGACGGTCTGGAACACGTCCGGAACTTTTTCGGTTAGACAGCGGCGAGGGTTGACTGGTGAAGCTTGATTCCATGTACCAGGAAGTGATCCTGGACCACTACAAGCACCCCCAAGGGCGCGGCCTGCGGGACGGCGACGCCGAGGTGCATCACGTCAATCCGACGTGCGGTGACGAGATCACGTTGCGGGTGCGGTACGACGGCGAGACCATCGCTGATGTGAGTTACGAGGGCCAGGGCTGCTCCATCAGCCAGGCCAGCGCCTCCGTGCTGTACGAGCTGCTGGTCGGCAAGGAACTGGGCGAGGCGCAGAAGATCCAGACCGCGTTCCTGGAGCTGATGCAGTCCAAGGGACAGCTGGAGCCGGACGATGCGATGGAGGACGTACTGGAGGACGCGGTCGCGTTCGCCGGTGTCTCCAAGTACCCGGCCCGGGTCAAATGCGCGCTGCTGAGCTGGATGGCGTGGAAGGACGCGACGGCGAAGGCGCTGTCCGAAGGGAAGACCGCATGAGCGACAACGAGACTCTCACCACGAAGCCGGCCTCCGAGGAGGAGGTCCGCGAGGCGCTGTACGACGTCGTCGACCCCGAGCTGGGTATCGACGTCGTCAACCTGGGCCTGATCTACGGCATCCACGTGGACGATGCCAACATCGCCACCCTCGACATGACCCTGACGTCCGCGGCCTGCCCGCTGACCGATGTCATCGAGGACCAGGCGAAGTCCGCGACCGACGGCATCGTCAACGAGCTCCGGATCAACTGGGTCTGGATGCCGCCGTGGGGCCCGGACAAGATCACGGACGACGGCCGCGAGCAGCTGCGCGCGCTGGGCTTCAACGTCTGAGCGACACCTGGTGAGGTGTACGTGAGTGTGACGTGTGCGTGAGAGTGACGCGTGCGTGTGAACGGCCCCCGGCTCGCGCCGGGGGCCGTTCCGCGTTGTTCGTCCGCCGTATCCCCGACAGCCGCCTGTCGTTGGCACGAGAAACCGGCTCCTCGGACAGCTCGGCCGCCGTCGACGTCGGCGGAGGCTACGCGGTGGTCGCCGACGACGAGTCCAACGTCCCGCGCCTGTACGACCGTTCGTCGTCCGGCGCACCTGTCCGGACCTGGGACCTCTCCTCGAAGCTCGGCGTGTCCAAGGAGATCGACATCGAGGCCGCGGCCCGGGTCGGGAACACGGTCTACTGGACGGGTTCGCTGGGCAACAACAAGGACGGCAAGTACAAGTCCGACCGCAACACCGTCTTCACGACGACGGTGAGCGGCTCCGGCGGCGGCCTGGTGCCGCTTACGCAACACGCGGCAGTCGGTCGCCCTGCTCTCGTCTCTCTCGCTCCGGGCCACGGCTTCGGCCAGATCGAGTTCCTGGCAGTCCCGACACTCGGCGTTGCTGTCGGGGGTCATGTCACTTCCCCCCGGCTCCGGGCGTTCTCGTACGCGGTACGGGCGCTGAGCCGCTCATCGCGGGTGGCGGGGCGGACGCTGTGGAGTTTTCGGAGCTGCCGAACACTGTGCTTCAAGTCGCTCCGTTCGACATGGGCGTTCGTCGCCCGATGACGCTGCCGGTGACTGTGCTCACGATGCCTGACCGCTCGCTCATGTCGTACGCGGAGTCCGCCAATCGGGGACACCTTGAGCGAGACAGCGTATCGGTACTGCCCCTATTGACGGACCACCATCAACTGCAGGCTGAAGCGCTGCCCCGGGCGGCGTCCGTGGCCATGATTAGCCAGTTACGAAAGGGCAACCCGTGACGAACGAATCCCCCCGTTGGTTCAAGTCCTCATTCAGCGAGAACGGTGGCCAGTGCGTTGAGGTTGCCACCAACCTCGTCGCCCCGCGTGGAGTGGTCCCCGTCCGTGACTCCAAGAACCCGGTCGGCCCGGTCCTGAACGTCGCCGCCGGTTCGTTTGCTTCCTTCGTGGCGGGCGTCAAGCTCGGAGAGTTCGGCACCGTCTGACCGCTCGACAGATGCCCCGTCTTGCACTGGTTTCAGCAGGGCGGGGCCGGGTGCGGCCGCCTTGCCAGAGAGTGATGCGGGCGAGATTCGGCGTTGCAGGATCTCGCTGCTCGCGGCATGGGAACAGCTCTGACCAGTGGGTTTCTGAGCTGTCTCAGCTCCTGTCCACGTACCCGTGTCTCAGTTCCGTGCATTTCTTCAGAACCGGATCGGATGGCCGATGGGCCAGCGAAGTCGGGCCGTGATGCTCTCGCCGGGCGCCGTCCCGGACTTCGTCGTGCTCCTCTTGGGTGAGCTGCTCCGGACCGTGGCTTTCCCACTGCGAAACAGGCAGTTCCGCGATGAGTTCGTACTTCTGACTCAAGGCGCTCGATCTGTGCGGCGCTGACGCCCTGGGGGTTTCGCTGAGTAGCACGCGCCAATAGGGTGGCCCGGTGATGTCGATCAAGAAGTTCCAAGTCACCTTCGACTGCGCAGAACCTGAGCGCCTCGCTCGTTTCTGGTGCGAGGTGTTGGGGTACGTCGTACCGCCGCCACCGGAGGGGTTCGCCACTTGGGACGATTACAAGCGCTCGCTGCCGGCTGAGGAGCAGGACGCATGGTTCGCCTGCAGTGATCCCTCAGGTGTGGGCCCGCGGCTGTACTTCCAGCGCGTCCCCGAAGGGAAGGCTGCCAAGAACCGGGTGCATCTTGACGTGCGGGTCGGCACCGGACTCGTCGGTGAAGAGCGCCTCGCCGCACTTGAGGCAGAGTGCGCACGACTGGTCCCGCTCGGCGCGGTACACGTGCAAACGCTGTACGCCGATGACGACAACGAGTCGTGCATCCCGATGCAGGACATCGAGGGCAACGAGTTCTGTATCGACTGAGAGGGCCGTGAACGCGCCCTCGTGCGGTCCTGCCGTCCTGCGGGTCCTTGCCACGCGCCACTGGATGAGGTGACGGCAACACTGGTGGAGCAAAGTGATTTGCCTTGGTCTGCGCATTTTGTCGGGGGAGGAGATCACACGTGAGTGAAACTCCGATGCACGAGGCAGGAGACGTACGAGAGGCGTGGGGCCGGGTAACTGCGTGGCTTGAACGGAACGACCCTGAAGCTCTCGCTGCGCTCGGCGGCCCGGGGAGCGATGCGGCCATTGGCGAAGCCGAACTGCGCATGGGTCTGAAGCTGCCGGGGGAGATGCGGCAGTGGCTGCTGGCGAACGACATCGATGCCGACGGGCAACCTGATGGCCATTCGTGCCTGGTGGAGCTGGGGTGCGAGGTGGACATCCCCGGCGGCCATCTCCTTCTTGGTCTGACGGACATACAGCGGGTCTACCTCAGTCAGATGGGCTTGGAGGAGATGCGGCCGTCCGCAGACCTCGACCATCCGTTCTGGCGTCGCGAGTGGGTGCCGATCGCCGCGGAGCGCGACGGTCTCTACGGGACGTTTCTGGACACGCTCAACGGAACCATCGGGACGTGGGCTGAAGCCCACGGTCCCGAGGAGGGCGTATACGCCTCGTTGTTCGCTTTCTTCCAAGAGGCGGCGGACCGGCTGGAAGGGGTCTCCTCGGGAGACTGGAGAGGCCCCGGCAAGTCTGCTGGACCCCGTGAATTCGATCCCCGTCCGGAGGGCGGACCGATACGCCTTTGGGCACGCACCAACGGCTATCTCGTAAATGATCGTGGGCGTATCCCTGCGGAAATCCGCGAGGCCTACGAGATGTCACAGAGGTGAGCACCAGCTCCGGCTGTGCCGCTCAACGACCATTGGCTGGTCACAGCCATTCGTTGATCGTGGCAACGAGGAAGGTGACTCCGGCGGCCCGGTGTACACCGTCGATGGCATCGGACGCACCTTCGCCAAGGGCATCATTTCCGGCGGCGGCGGCGGGGGTGATGGCGACGACAACAGCGGCGGTTTCTTCGACCCGTGTCGGCTGTACTTCGCCCCTTCACCGATATCGGGCCGGCCAACAGGGCCTTCCCCGGCACAGTAGCGAGGTATTGATATGCGCCGTGCTCTCCTCGCCCCGCTGCTGGTGGTGGCCCTGACCGGATGCTCGGTCTTCGGCCGGGACGCACCGTGCCGGCAGGCCGACGCGGACTCACAGGTGTCCGCGGTGTGGCGGCCCGCCGACTTCGGCGGCCAGGATGAGATGAAGATCCGGCTGTGCGTGGACGACAGCTGCGAGGAGAAGGCATCGGGCAACCCCGATGACCCCTTCACCTTGTTGACGGTCCGACTCCCCGACGACGTCGGCGCGACCACCGTGCCGGTACGACTCACCGTAACCTCCGCGAAGAGCGGTGACACGGTCGTCGAGGACAGCACCCGGGCCAAGCTGACGGAGCAGCACCCCAACGGCACCTCCTGCCCGCTCACGGCATGGACGGCGACGTTCCGTGCCCACCCCGAAAAGGGCCTCAGCTCCCCCAAGGGAATGAAGCTCCAGGGCTGAGCACCCTGCGCCAGGCGCCCGCCCCCCGGCACGACCGGAAGGGGCGGGCGCTTTGCGTCGAGCCCTGGGACGTGTTCCAGGTTCGGATCATGTCGGTCGGAGGTCGCGGACGCGAGGACGCCCCTGTGGAGCTTGAACCCTGGTGCCTGCCCGGTGGGAGACGCCCTCAGCCCGTGTACTGCGGCGGCACCGCGGCCGCCTCGGCGAGGACCGGGCCCAGGTTCTCGGTGCGGATGCGCCGGTCCACGTACAGCAGCCCGGTCACCAGCGGCGGGAAGATGGCCACGATCAGCTGGCTGATCAGCTGGCCGATCGCCACGGCCACCAGATAGCCACTCATGGCGACGATGATCGAGGCCGGGTTCGGGTGGTCGCCCAGGTTCGCCGAGCCGAGCGAGCCCGAGAACATGCCGATGAACGAGAACGGCAGCTGGATCACGTAGCTCGCGGCCCCCGCGACGGCGCCTGCCAGCAGGCTGATCCCGAAGATCCGCCACCAGTCACCGCGCACCAGCAGGGACGAGCGGCGCATCGCGGCGATGGGTCCCTGGTTCTCGAAGACCGCGGCCGAGGGGGCCAGGCTGAACTTCACCCAGAGCCAGACCGCCAGCGGTGCCGTCGCCAGGGCGCCGAGGATGCCGATAACGATCAGTGTCACCGAGATGCCGTCACCGCTGTCCCTGCTGACCACGCCGATGATCAGCGCGACAGCGCCGGCCCAGGCGAGCAGGATCGGGATCATCGCGATAGCCCAGGTCAGGAACACCGTTCCGATCACGGCGGGCACCCGTGACCAGGCGCGTCGCCAGACGGCGGAGAAAGTGGCCGGCCGGCCCAGGACGGCTTCCTGGAGGACCGCCGGTACGGCCGCGTACATCATGGCCGTGGACAGCACGCCCATGATCAGGCACACCAGCGCGGTCGAGCAGAGGGCGATCACTACCGGTGCCCAGTCCTCGGTCCTGACTTTGTCGTCGGCGCTGAGCGAGAAGATCCGGTCCAGATGACCCGCGGTGGCCGAGTACGCGATCGCGAGCGTCGCCGCGACCACGGCCAACGCCCCGCCGTACACGGCCGCGCCGATGGCGAACAACTGCTTGGCGTATCGGCCCACGGTGGCGAACGCACCGTTGAATATGTCCCCGAGCCTCAGCGGCCCCAGGGGTATCACCCCCGGTTTGGGCGGCATCCAGCCACCGCCCCAGCCGCCCCAACCGGGCCCCCAACCGGGCGGCCCTCCGGGAGGTCCCCCGTACGGCGCGCCCTCGTACTGCCCGCCGCCCCACCCTGCGTCCTGCGCCACTGCTGCTCCGTCGGTCAGTCGATCATGTACATGGACGGACCACGGTAGCGCCCCTCGTGCCCGCGTGACCCCTGGCGGTTCCGCACCCGTCGATGCGTACACTCGTACACATGGGATATGGACTGCTGGCCGCGGCCATCGCGGCCGAGGTGGCCGGGACGACCGCCATGAAGTACAGCGAGGGGTTCACCCGGCTCTGGCCCTCACTGATCACCGTCGTCGGCTATCTCCTCGCCTTCTCGCTGCTCGCCCAGACCCTCAAGACCATGTCGATGGGCACGGCCTACGCGATCTGGGCCGGCATCGGGACCGCCGCCGTCGCCGTCATAGGGATGCTGTTCATGGGGGAGTCCGGCAACCTGGTCAAGGTGGCGGGCATCGCGCTGGTCATCGCCGGTGTGGTGGTGCTCAACCTGGGCGGTGCGCACTGATGGTGCGGCGTTACGACCCCGAGCGGCGTGCCCGGATCATCGACGCGGCGATCCGGGTGGTCGGTGCCAAGGGGATCGCCGGGCTCAGTCACCGCTCCGTCGCGGCCGAGGCCGATGTGCCGCTCGGCTCGACGACGTACCACTTCGCCTCGCTGGACGAGCTGCTGATCGCCGCGCTGCGCCGGTCGAACGAGAACTTCGCCGGGCTCATGCGGGAGAGCCGGGCCCTCACCGACCCGGCCGCCGACCTCCCGGCCGAACTCGCCCGGCTGCTGGGCGAGTTCTTCGGCGCCGACCGCGGCCGGGCGGAGCTGGAGTACGAGCTCTACCTCGCCGCCCTGCGCAGGCCCGCGCTGCGTCCGGTCGCCGCCGAGTGGACCGACGACACGGCCGGACTCCTCGCGGCGCGCACCGATCCGGCCACCGCGCGGGCCCTGGTCGCGCTGATGGACGGGATCTGTCTCCAGGTCCTGCTCACCGGCGGGGTCTACGACGAGGCGTACGCACGGGAGATGCTGGGCCGGATCGCCGGCTGACCGCGCCCGCCCGGGGCCGGACCGCGTCCGTCACCGCCGGGACAGCTCACCGAGCCGGCGCGCGACGGCCGACGCGGCCGTGACGCCGGACCCCGGATGACGCGATCCGACGGCAGCGCGCGGCCGTGCGCTGTCAGTAACCCGTCCAGGGCGCCCCGGCCGGACGCCTCGTCAGGCGTGTTTGGCGCACCGGTAATGACGGGCGCGGTGGTGGTGGGCGGCCAGGCGTGCGCCCGCTCACTCATGGCTGCCGCGGAAGCTGGTGTCACTCGTTCAGCGGCTGCCCCCTCATCAGGGAATTCCTACCGTGGCAGAGACACATCGCATCTGCCTAGATCCAGGAGGAACCATGCCGACCATGCGTACCGGCCTCACCGCCGTCGCAGTGGCTGCATTGTTTGTGGGCGCCACGACCGCGGTAGCCGCGCAGCCGGACGCCGCTACTGCCGCCCCCACACGACCGACGGCAGGGGTCGGACACCTGCACGCCCAGGTCGACCTGCCTGCCGGTGGTGCCTGGACCAGCACTCCCCTGGAGGTCACGCTCCCCGGCCCAGGCACCTACGAGCTCAACGCAGATGTCCGCGGCCGTCTCTCAGGTGTCCCCCCGATCAACACGTTCATCACCGCGCGGCTGTGGAACGTCACGTCCGGCACAGCCGTGCCGGAGAGCGAGCGGCTCGTCAACCAGATCATCGACGTCAACGCGGGCAACAAGGAGACGGGTGGCAACCAGACCGCACCGATCAGTGAGCTGATCCGAGTGAAGAAGTCGACGAAGATCCGGCTGCAGGCCCAGCGGATCGACGCCACGGGGGCGGCGACCGTCAGTCAGATCTACTCCGATATCCGCGGCTACACCTCCCTCCGCTTCGAGCGGATCGGCAACTGACGGAGCCGTTCCGCCGAGAGAGATGTGTGGCCCCGCCCCCAGGTCGGCTTGATTTCCCGGGGGCGGGGCCACGCCTTGTCCGGGGCGTGGAACGGTGCTCGACGCGCTCCCACCGGCAACGACCGGCGGATGTCCGTCGAAGGCCTCGCTTGGAAGTGCCTAACCTGCTCGCCTTGGCGGGACCTGCCCGAGGAGTTCGGCTGGTTCCGGTGCCAGGGCACACTCCACCTTGCCGCCATCCTCATCCGGGCACGGCGACAGTCCCGTTCAGCGATCGACCACCCAACGCGCGTCCGCAGGCCAGGATCCCGTGCGAACGATGTGCTCCACGAGCCTGAACGCCGCAACGATGGGGACGGTGTCCTGATCCGGGTACTCGTCGTCCTGGCCGTTGGAGAGGACGAACCCGTCGCTCGACCCCTGAGCCCCGGGGTCCACGGCATGCTCGCCGGGATCGCTCTCGTCTTCGAGCAGCATCACCACCGCGCGCCCGGTATTCGTCACGAAGGCCACCGACCGTCCGGACGAGCTGGTCAGCCACGTCTCGAGCTGTCCGCTGTCGATCCTCGACCGAAGAGCCTCCAGCACCACCCCGGACGACACAGGGACGGGGCTGTCGTCATTGATCACCCAGGACTCGATCACGGGCACGACGATCTCACGGACGGATCCAAGAGGCAGTCCCTAGCCCGCCGAGGCCCGGACCGCCGCGAGTGCCGCCCGCACGCTCTGCTCGATGTCGGTGATCGGGTACAGCGCCTCGCGGACCGTGCGGTCCCGGTCCACCACCAGCGTCAGCCGCTTCAGCCGGCTGATCCCCGCGGCCCGGAACGTCGGCAGCCGCAGTGCCGCCGTCAGCTCCAGCCCGGCGTCCGACAGGAGCGGGAAGCGCAGCCGCTCCGCCTCCGCGAACGCCCGCTGCTCGTCCGGGCGTTGGGTGGAGACGCCGTGCACCGTCGCACCCGCCGCCGTGAACTCGGCCAACTGGTCGCGGTAGGTGCACGATTCGAGGGTGCAGCCCCGCGCGCCGGGGATCGCGGCCCAGCCCGGCGGATAGGACTCCTGGCGGGCGTAGGCGCCGGGGAAGAAGTACAGGACGGTGTACGGGGTGTCGGCGACCGGGTCGTGCTGCCCACCGGTGTGGAACGGCAGGCTCAGCTCGGGCACCCGGGTGCCCACCAGCGCGTGCACCCGTGCGGCCTCGTGCGAGGACTCCTGCGTGGTCGCCACCGTCGTTCCGTCTCCCGTCACCCAGGCGTCGCCCCAGTCCTGGAGCGCGATCAGCACCGGCAGCAGGGCGCGGCCGCGCGGGGTCAGCCGGTACTCGTACCGGGCGGGCCGCTCCTGGTAGGGCTCCCGGGACAGCACATCCGCGTCGACCAGCAGCCGCAGCCGCTCGGTCAGGACCTTTCGGGACACGCCCAGTTCGTGCTGGAGCGCGTCGAATCGGTGCACCCCGCGCGCCGCGTCCCGCACGATCAGCAGGGTCCACCAGTCGCCGACCACGTCGAGCGCCTGGGCGATCGCGCAGTCGGCGTCGGCCAGGCTGGTGCGCTGGGGCATGCAGTTCCTCCGTCACGTCGGACGGCCATTCAACTGGATTGACCTGCGGAAGGCATGCTGCCACAGTCCGTTCCCAAAGGGAACTATGAGGGTGTGCGTTCGAGGGAGGGGGAGTTGCGGGGCGCGCCGCGCAGGGGGTGCGGCTCGCTGGACTTCGCCGGTCGGACCCAGGCCCCGCCGGCGGCCGGGCCGCGACGCCCGGACGCTGAGACCGGTTCGCCGGGGCGGCCCCCGGCCGGTTAGGTTCTGGTCATGACCGACACGACTTCCACCCGTACCACCGGCGCCGTCGCCGCCGGCCTCGCCACCATCGCCGGCGACGGTTCCGTTCTCGACACCTGGTTCCCCGCACCCGAGCTCACCGCCGAGCCCGGCCCGGCCGGAACCGAGCGGCTCACCCCCGACCGCGCCGTCAACCTGCTCGGTGAGGGCGCCGCCAAGGCCATCGGGGTGGACGCCCGCCGCGGGGTCGAGGTCGTCGCCGTCCGTACGGTCATCGCCTCGCTCGACGACAAGCCCCTCGACGCGCACGACGCGTACCTGCGGTTGCACCTGCTCTCGCACCGCCTCGTCCAGCCGCACGGACAGAACCTGGACGGCGTCTTCGGCCTCCTCACCAACGTGGCCTGGACCTCGCTCGGCCCGGTCGCCGTCGACGACCTGGAGAAGGTGCGGTTGAACGCCCGCGCCGAGGGCCTGCACCTCCAGGTCACCTCGGTCGACAAGTTCCCGCGCATGACGGACTACGTCGCGCCGAAGGGTGTCCGGATCGCCGACGCCGACCGGGTGCGGCTCGGCGCGCACCTCGCCTCCGGTACCACCGTCATGCACGAGGGCTTCGTCAACTTCAACGCGGGCACCCTGGGCACCTCCATGGTCGAGGGCCGGATCTCCGCGGGCGTCGTCGTCGGCAACGGCTCCGACATCGGCGGCGGGGCCTCGACCATGGGCACCCTCTCCGGCGGCGGCAAGGAGCGCATCGTGATCGGTGAGCGCTGCCTGGTCGGCGCGGAGGCCGGTGTCGGGATCGCGCTGGGCGACGAATGCGTCGTCGAGGCCGGTCTCTACGTCACCGCGGGTACCCGGGTCACCCTGCCGGACGGCCAGGTCGTCAAGGCGCGCGAGCTCTCCGGCGCCTCGAACATCCTCTTCCGCCGCAACTCGGTGACCGGGACCGTCGAGGCCCGCCCGAACAACGCGGTCTGGGACGGCCTCAACGACGTCCTGCACAGCAACGACTGAGACCACCCGGTCTAACAGGCGTCCAGCAGTTCCGCGTACGCCCTTCGCAGCCCGTCGGCCGCCTCGCGCCCGGCGGGCTGCAGCGGTTCCCGGACCGGGCCCGCGTCCAGCAGGGCCTTCGCCGTCACCGTGCCGGGCAGCCCGGACGCCATCATCAGCTCGACGAGCGGCGCCAGGAGCCCGTTCAGCCGCGCCGCCCCGGCGGTGTCCCCGGCGTCGAACGCGTCCAGCACGGCCCGCAGTTGACGGGGCGCCGCGTTGGCGACGGTACTGACGTAGCCCGCGCCGCCCACCGCGTACAGCGGCAGATTCAGCTCCTCGCAGCCCGAGTAGTACGCGAGCGACGTGGCGGCGATCACCCTCGTCGCGCCCATCAGGTCCTGCGAACAGTCCTTCACCGCCACGACGCGCGGGTGCTCCGCCAGTCGCAGCACCGTCTCCGGTTCGATGCGGGTGCCGGTGCGGCCGGGGATGTCGTACAGCATCAGCGGGAGGCCGGTCGCGTCGGCGACCCGCAGGAGGTGCGCCTCGACGGCGGCCTGCGGCGGCCGGCTGTAGTACGGGGCCACGACCAGCAGGCCGTCGGCGCCCGCCCGTTCCGCCTGCCGGGCCAGCTCCACGGTGTGCCGGGTGTCGGCAGTGCCGACACCCGCCACCACCGACACCTCCGCGCCGACCGCTTCGCGCACCGCGCGCAGCAGCGCGGCCTTCTCGGCGTCCGAGGTGGTCGGGGACTCCCCGGTGGTGCCGCTGAGCACCAGGCCGTCGCAGCCGCCCGAGACCAGAGCGGCGGCGTGCTCGGCGGCCGCGTCCGGATCGAGGCCGCCGTCGGCGGTGAACGGGGTGATCATGGCGCAAAGGGTGCGGCCGAAGGGGCGTGGGCGGGGCGGAGCGAGAGGCGTCATGTCCGAAGTGTCCGCCCATACAACCGTGAAGGTCCACTTAGTTCTTCTCCGGCCGAAGGTGAAGGAACTCTCAACAATCTCCTTGCTCTGGCATGATCGGCCGCACATCGCGGCGGGTCGGCCTGGGGGCGTAAGCATGGGCGTGCGGGTACTGATGGGGACAGGGACACGCGGACCGGTCTCGGCGGCCCTGATCATGGCCGGAACGCTCACCCTGTCCGGGTGCGCGGGCTTCCTCGTTCCGGCGGGGGAGGGAGAAGCGGTCCCGAGCCCGTCGCACACGGCCTCCGAGGGTGGGCGCGTGATCGCACCGTCCCCCCTGGACATCGCGTCCGGATCCGCCGAACTCCCGAAGGCGCCCGTCACCCCGACCCC
Organism: Streptomyces brevispora; assembly: GCF_007829885.1. Taxonomy (NCBI): domain Bacteria; kingdom Bacillati; phylum Actinomycetota; class Actinomycetes; order Kitasatosporales; family Streptomycetaceae; genus Streptomyces; species Streptomyces brevispora. The sequence continues at coordinate 787,766 of NZ_VIWW01000001.1, read as the reverse complement.
CGTACCCTCCGCCACCGGCTGCCCGGACTCGGGCCTCGTCGTGGACATGGGCCCCGTGGAGGCCGCCCTCGGCCACCGCGCCGTCGGGCTCACCCTGACCAACTGCGGCAGCAAGCCCACCCGGGTCCACGGCTACCCCTCGGTTCAGGCCATCGACGAGAACGGCGACGCGCTGCCGGTGAAGGTGAACCCGGGCTCGTCGTACTTCGACAACGACAAGGGCCCCGAAGAGGTCATGCTGGCCCCCGGGAAGACCATGCGGTCGCTCCTCGTCTGGGTCTCCACCCCGACCGGCGGTGACCTGATCGAGGGCGACGCACTGGAGATCGCCCCGGCGCCCGGCCTGGAGGTACGCACCTTCCCGCTGGAGGGCAGCGACGTACGGCTGCTCGACGAGTTCAACATGACGGGCTGGCGTACCTTGTCGCCCGAGTGACGCGGGGCCGCCGGTCAGGCAGCCCGCCAGTCAGGCAGTCCGCCCGCCCGGCGGGACGTCAGCGGCGGGACATGTACAGGCCGAAGGCCTTGTGCAGCAGCTTGTTGACCGGGTAGTCCCACTCGCCGATGTACTCGGCGGCCCGGCCGCCGGTGCCCGCCTTGAAACGCAGCAGGCCGATCAGATGGTTGCTCTCGTCGAGGGTGTCGGTGATGCCGCGCAGGTCGTAGACGGCCGCGCCCCGTTCGTGCGCGTCGCTCATCATCCGCCACTGGATCGCGTTGTTGGGCTGTACCTCACGCCTGCGGCTCGTGGAGGCCCCGTACGAGTACCAGACATGGGTGCCGACCGTCAGCATCGTCGCCGCGGAGAGGACCTCCCCGTCGTGGTGGGCGAGATAGAGCCGCATCCGTTCGGGATCCTCCGCGCGCAGCGCCGTCCACATGCGCTGGAAGTAGACGAGCGGACGGGGGATGAAGCGGTCCCGCTCGGCCGTCTCGCGGTACAGCTCGTAGAACGCCGGGAGATCGTCGTGGCCGCCCTCGACCACCTTGACGCCCGCCTTCTCCGCCTTCTTGATGTTGCGCCGCCACTGCTGGTTCAGCCCGCCGCGGATCTCCTCCAGCGACCGCCCGGCGAACGGCACCTGGAAGACGTACCGGGGCTGTCCGGCGCTGAAGCCGTCCGTGCCGCCGTCCTCGCCCTGCTGCCAGCCCAGCCGGCGCAGCTGGGCCACCAGCTCTGCGGCCCCCGGCTCGCTCACGTCCGGCTCGACGTCCCGCAGCCGGCGTGCGGCCGGATCGGGGATGGCGTCCTTGACGGTCTGCGCCTCCCAGCGGCGGGCGATCACCGGCGGGCCCATCCGTACCGTGAACGCGCCCCGCGCCTTGACATGGGCCACCAGTGGATCCAGCCAGGGCCGCAGATCGCCCTCGTGCCAGGGGATGACCGGGCCCTCCGGCAGATACGCCAGATACCGCTTCACCCGGGGGATCGGCCGGTACAGGACCAGTGCGGCGCCGACGACCTTCCCGGCCTCGAACCAGCCGATGCTCTCCGCACGCCAGTCGGGCTTCACCTCGCCCCACGACGGGACCTGCATATGGCTCGCGGAACCCCGGCCGGCGACAAACGCCAGGTGCTGTTCGCGCGTGATGCCCTCGACCCGCAGGGACATGCGGTACTCCGTTCGTCGGCCGATCGTTGTCCGATTCGTCAGCCTAACGACGACAGGGCGGGCCGTAGTTGACCTCAAGCGCGCTTGACGTAACAGGGTGGCTGTCACGGGCGCACCGCAAGCGGGGCGCCGGTGAGGGGAGCAGCCATGAGCGTGGAATTCGTGTCCCGGCCCGATTTCACCCGAGCGGACGCGGGGATCGTCAAGACCGGCACCTGGGACGTCGGCACGCCGGAGCGGCAGCGGCGGACCGTCGGGGCCATCCCGGACGCGTGGGCCGGCCGGGAGTGGCCGCAGCCGGGCCCGCTCTCGTACACCGTCCACGAGGCGGAGGACGGGAAGACGTTCTTCCCCTACGCGCGGTGGAAGGACCAGGAGAGCTACCGGGCGTACGCCCGCGGCGGCCGGGACGCGCGCAACGACGGTGTCGACGCGGCCGTGCCGGGGATCGAGCGGCTCGGGCCGCATACGTACGAGCTCTACCGCTCCGCGTCGCTCGGCGGGCCGGACGCGCGGGAGCCGGGGTGCGTCGTGATCGTCGATGTCGAGTTCGAGGGGGCGGACAGGGCCCGTCAACGTGACTGGGTGGACGCCGTGTTCGAGGCACTCGGGACGGACCCGGCACCCGCGCCGGGCGGCATCGGCGGGCACTTCCACGTGAGCACCGACGGAACCCGGGTACTCAATTACGCGCAATGGGTGAGCGCACAGGCCCATGCCGACGCGCTCGCCGGTCACGGGAACGGGGTCGGGTCGTGGACACCGCAGTGGGAGCGGGTACAGAACCATCCCGGAACGACCGGCGGCGGTGTGCACCGCTACACCCCCGCGCTCAGTCTGCGACCGGGGGTTCAGGGGCGGTAATCGCGCATGCGCGTCGGACCGTTGCCGGGGCTTCGCGGGCGGACGACGGCCGTCCCGCCCGGGTACCGGGCGGCGTGGGCGGAAATGCGTCTACGCTTGGGCCGCCTGTCCCCGTACGCGCCCGGAGCCACGGCCCCGGCGACACGTACGCCCCGTACATTCCGAGGAGACCCCCTGATGTCCGCAGAGCGCCCCACCCTGCCGCCGGTACGGCTGCACACCGAGGCCGAGCTGGCACGGGACGCGCTTGCCGCGCCGCTGCTCGCCCGTGCCGTCCGGCTCGCCCGCTGGGCCGGGCCCGGCACCAGGGTGGGCGCCGGCGGCGAACTCGTCGACGCGCAGCTGCCCGCGGCGGCCGAGCACCTCGGCCTCACCGCGGACGAGGACGGTGCGGCGGAGGCCAGCGAGGCCTGGCGGCTCGCGGTCGACACCGGGCTCGTCGAGGTCGAGGACCCGTCGGTGGACGAGGAGGCGGAGCCGGGGACGCGGGACGTCACCGGTGAAGAGCCGGAGGACGGCTTCGGCGAGGAGCCGGAGGGCACCGTCACCGCGGGCGAGAACCTGGCGCTGCTGACCGGTGGATCACCGCAGGACGTCCTGGCGATCTGGCTCGACGGCCTGGAGGCCGCCCACGCCGATGCCACCGCCCCCTTCTTCGACGACTTCGCCGATCTCGTCGGCGAGGACGGTTCGATCGATTTCGACGCCCTGGACTGGGACCCGGAGGCCGAGGCCGAATTCCTCGACGGGGTGCTCGGCAACCTCTACCTGCTCACCGTCAGCGACGGCGACGTGGGCGACGCGCCCGTACCGTTGCCCGCCCTCGCCGCGTCGATGATCGTGCCCGACGACATGGGTGAGCCCACCGACGACATCCTGGAGCAGGTGTCGGAGGCGATGATGCGCCTCGACGACCAGTTCCGGGTCCTGGAGCCCATCGGCATCGTCGAGTACCAGCCGGTGGACGAGGCGCTGCTGGCCGAGGAGGGCGAGAACGCCACCCCGCCCGCCGACGACGAGGACGTCACCCGGTACGGAATGGTGAAGCTGACCCCGCTCGGCCTCTACGGCATCCGGGCCAGGATGCTGGACGCGGGAGTGGACGCCCCGGCGATCGGGGACCTCGCGGACAAGGGCGCCGATGTGCTCCTCGGCGGCATCGCGTACTACCCCGAGGAGGCGGCCCGCAGTGAGGTCGGGCTGTGGCTCGCCCGGCGCGGCGTCGGCGGGGCGGCCGGTGAGCTCCTGGACGCCGCGCGCGGCGAGGACCCGCAGGCGCCGCTGCGCCGGCTGCACTGCCAGCAGGCGCTCGCCCTGGTCGGTGCGGAGGCCGAGCCCGCCGTGCGCGCCGTGCTCGACGACGCGGAGCTGGGCGGTCTCGCCCGGGTCTGGCTCGCGGAGCTGGGCGCCGCCGACGTGCCCGCGCCGCCGGAGTCGATGATCTTCTGGCTCGCCGTCGACACGATCGCGGCGCAGCTGGAGGCGGACGGCGATCTGGACGAGCTCCAGGGCCTGGTCGAGGGGCTGTCCGGCCAGCACAGCGGTTTCTTCGACGAGGTGTGGCGGGTGAACCACCCGGCGACGGCGGACGTCCTTGAGGCGATGGGCCGGCTGCACGGGGACAAGAAGCTCGCGAAGGACGCCCGCAAGGCCGCCTTCAAGGCCCGGTCCCGGAGCGGCTCGGACAGCTGAGGCGGCTTGGGCAGCTGGGACGGGCTTGCGCAGTTGGGGCGGGCTTGCGCAGCTGGGGCGGCTTGGGTGGCCGAGGCGGCTCGGGCAGCTGGGACCGGTGGCGGTGGAGTGACGGTGGCGGTGGGGTGGCGGGGCCGGGCTGCCCCGCCACCGGGGAAGTTCACGGAACGCATTCCCTGGAAGTCGTCCTCAGTTCAACCGGTGTTGGCGACGGCGCGGGACGGTGATCCCGCCAACAACCGCCCCAGCTGCACCAGGAGTACGTGATGGCCTTCACGCGCAGGGAATTCACCAGACAGTCCGCCCTCACCGGTGCCGGCATCGCCCTCACCGGAACCGTCGCCGCGCTGGCCACCGCGCCCGGCGCCCTCGCCGCCGGGGACTCGAAGCACGGCCACGACGACCACGGCCACGACGACCACGGCAACGGCCACGACGGTCACGGACACAGCCACGAGCCCGGCTACGGGGCGCTGCTCCCCGACCCGAAGGGCATAGTCGCGCTGCCCGCCGGATTCTCGTACAAGATCATCACCCACAGCGGTGTCACCAAGCTGGAGAGCGGCGAGTTCACCCCCTCCAACCATGACGGCACGGCCGCCTTCGAGGGCGCTCGCGGCGTCACCCTGCTGGTGAACAACCACGAGCTGGCCGGCACCCGCCCCGACTGGGAGCACCCGGTCCCGCTCACCGACGGCCTCGTCTACGACGCGGTCGCGGCCGGCGGCTGCACCGTCGTGGAGACCCGCCGCGACGGCCGCACCGCCGAATGGGTCGGCATCGCCGGCACCTCCACCAACTGCGCCGGTGGCGCCACCCCGTGGGGCACCTGGCTCACCTGCGAGGAGACCGAGGACAGGGCCGGCAAGAACGGTCTGCTCAAGGACCACGGCTACGTCTTCGAGGTCGACCCGTCCGACAGGCGCGCCAACCGCGACCCGCGACCCATCAAGGCGTTCGGCCGGTACGCGCACGAGGCCGTCGTCATCGACCCCAAGCAGGGCCACGCCTACCTCACCGAGGACGCGTCCGGCCCCAACGGACTGCTCTACCGCTGGGTCCCGCCGCACGGCTTCAAGCACGGCCGCGGCAAGCTGCGCACGCTCGCAGCGGACGCCGGTGTCCTTCAGGCCACCAAGTGCTTCGACCGGAGCGGCAAGTTCGTCGACGACCTCTCGCGCGCCACGAAGATCGGCACGGTCTACGGCGTGGACTGGGTCGACGTCCCCGACCGTGACGCCAGGACCGTCTCGGTGCGCAAGCAGTTCGGCGACCAGGAAGTCACCCGGGCCCGCAAGCTCGAAGGCATGTGGTGGGGCGACGGCGGCGCCTACATCGTCTCCTCGTTCGCCCGTGCCGAGAGCCCCGTCCAGCACGACGGCCAGGTCTGGTTCTACGACCCGAAGCGCCGCACACTGACGCTGAAGGTGCTTCTCGGCATCAACGCCGCCCCCTCCGAGGACGGCGCCTTCGACGGCCCGGACAACATCACCGTCTCGCCGTACGGCGGCCTGGTGATCGCCGAGGACGGCGAGGGCGTCCAGCACCTGTTCGGGGCCACCGAGAGCGGCCGCACCTACCCCATCGCGCGCAATGAGCTGAACGCCGGAACCGCGCAGAAGCCGGAGTACAGCGAGTTCACCGGAGTCACGTTCTCGCCCGACGGGAAGACGCTCTACGCCAACATCCAGACGCCGGGGATCATGCTGGCCATCACCGGCCCGTGGAAGCGTCACTCCCGACGCGAGCAGTAGCCCCTACGCGCGGATCCGGGCCGCCCCTTTGTGCCGGTGCCATCCGGAAGGGGGGCATGGGTCCGCGGCGGCGGCCCGTGCGGGGCCCGCGAAGCCGGACTCCGAGGGGGCGGGGTCCGGTGCGGGTCCTCGTACGGGGCCGGTGCACCGCAGCGGGCACGCCTCTTCGAAAAGCGATAACCGCCACACCTTCGAGGTCTTCCGGACGCCGTGCTTCGGGGCGGTGCCCTTGCCGGAAGCGGGCCGGGAGGCCGGCCGGCGGCGGAATCGCTGATTACGAATCCGGCATCAGTGGGGCCCCAGGAGCGGTCGGGCATGGCGTCGGGCGTTCCCAGGGCGCATACTCAAGGTAATGAAACAGTCAGCCGGATCCCGGCGTCACCTGCCTTCCAGTCCCTTCAACCGCCCGGCCCAGGCGGCCCCACCGGTCGAATTGTTCGATGTGGGCGACAGGGTGTCGCACGACCAGTTCGGACTCGGCCGAGTCCTTGCTGTCGAGGGCGACAACGACGCAGTGCTCATCGACTTCTCGGGGCGACAGGGGAGGATCCTGAGCCCGTACTCCAAGCTGACCAAGCTCTGAGAGAAGCGACGAGCACGCGCCGCGTCCGCCGTATCCGTCGTATCCCTCTCGCAGACGGCCTTCAGGGGCACCCGCAACCAGCCGGGTGCCCCTGAAGCCGTTGGGCCTGTGGCCGCTCCAGCTGAGGCCGGCGCGCCTGTGGCTAGAGTGACTGGGCGGCGGGCTTGACCATGCCCCGGACGGTGCGTGACTTCACGAAGTCGCCGACCGCGGTCATCTCCCACTCGCCGGAGAACTGCTTGATCAGCTTGGCCATGATCACGCCGGTCTGCGGTTCGGCGCTCGTCAGGTCGAAGCGGACCAGCTCGTCGCCGGTGGCCGCGTCGATCAGCCGGCAGTAGGCCTTGGCCACCTCGGTGAACTTCTGGCCGGTGAATGAGTTGACCGTGAAGACCAGACCGGTCGCCTCCGCCGGAATCCGGCCCAGATCGACGACGATCACCTCGTCGTCCCCGACGCCCTCGCCCGTGAGGTTGTCGCCCGAGTGCTTGATGGCGCCGTTCAGGATGGAGAGCTTGCCGAAGTAGCAGCTGTCCAGATGGTTGCGGTTCGGGCCGTAGGCGATCACCGACGCGTCCAGGTCGATGTCCTTGCCCCGGAACGCGGGCTCCCAGCCGAGGCCCATCTTGACCTGGGAGAGCAGCGGCCGGCCGCCCTTGACCAGCGACACCGTCTGGTTCTTCCGCAGGCTGACCCGGCCCTTGTCCAGGTTGATCCGGCCGGTAGCCGGGGGCACCGGAGCCGCGGCGGGCGGGGCCGGCGGGGTGGCCGGCGCGGCGGCGGAGATCCGCGGGGCGGCGGCGGGCACCGGGGGTGCCACCGGGGCGGGAGCGGCGGCGGGCTTCTCGACCGAGACGCCGAAGTCGGTGGCGATGCCGGCCAGCCCGTCGGCATAGCCCTGGCCCACCGCGCGGGCCTTCCAGGCGCCGCCCCGCAGATAGATCTCCATGACCACGAGCGCGGTCTCGGTACCGAGCCGGGGCGGGGTGAAGGTGGCGAGCACACTGCCGTCGTCCGCGTTGCGCAGGGTGGCGGTGGGCTCGACGCCCTGGAAGGTCTGGCCCGCTCCGTCCGGGCTCGCCGTGACGACGATCTTCTCGATGCCGGTCGGCACCGCGGCGGTGTCCACCACGATCGCGTCAGGTGCGGTGCCGCCGCCGGAGCGGTAGGTCACACCGGGGCCCGTGGGCTGGTTGTAGAAGATGAAATCGTCGTCGGAGCGCACCTTGCCGTCGACGGTGAGCAGCAGGCCCGATACGTCGAGCCGCACCGGAGCGGCGACGTCCACCGCCACGCGGGGGGCGGAGAGAGGGATGTTCGAGCCGGGTGTCATAGCGGTCATGCACGGGGTAACGAATGACCCGGCTTTGCCGTTCCCTTACCTTTGGGCAGCTTCGCCCGTACGGCGGCAGTGGCGGATCTGAGCGGTTATGTCGGCTCATTTCAACGGTTTCTGGGGTGGTTGCGGGCGGCGCGCTCGTTGCCGTGCTTGTACGCCCCGGTCCAGCGGGCCATGACCAGCTGGACGTCACCCGCCCCCACCTCCGCCAGGAACTTCTCCGCCCGGCCGCCGCGCAGGGTGCCCGCGGGGCGGCCGTGGTGGGTGATGGTGACGCTGTCGTCGCCGTGCCGCTCGTACCGGAATCCGGAAGGTCTGGCCATGCCCGGCATCCTGCCCGACGCGGCACGGTGCGAGCGCGGGGATTTCGCCGTGCTCAGTGCGGCCAGATCGGCGGGTTGGTGCAGAAGTGGCCGCCGAGGTGGGCGTGGTCCGGGTTGTCCGGGTCGAGTTCGCCCTGCTCGGCGATGAGCTTCGCCGCGTACGGCTCCGAGTCGTCCTTCGGCTCGTAGCCGAGCGAGCGCGCCGAGGTCAGGTCCCACCACAGCCGGGTGTTGTCCGACGAGCCGTGGATGACGGTGTGCCCCACGTTCTCGGCGCTGAGCGCGGCGTCGAAGAGCCGGGCGCCGTCCGCGGGGCTCATCCAGACCGAGAGCATCCGTACGGATGTGGGCTCGGGGAAGCAGGAGCCGATGCGCACGGAGACCGTCTCCAGGCCGTGCCGGTCCCAGTAGAGCTGGGCGAGATCCTCGCCGAAGGACTTGGAGAGGCCGTAGAAGCTGTCCGGGCGGTGCGGGGTCTCGACCGGGATCAACGGGTCGCCGGGGAGCGGGCGGGGGGTGAATCCGACGGCGTGGTTGGAGGAGGCGAAGACGATCCGGCGCACGCCCTCCGCGAGCGCTGCCTCGTAGAGGTTGTGGGTGCCCTCGATGTTCGCCCGGAGAATCTTGTCGAACGAGGCTTCCAGCGAGATCCCCGCGAGGTGGATGATCGCGTCGACGCCCCGCACGGCCTCGCGCAGCGCCTCCTTGTCCCCGAGGTCGGCGGTGATCGCGTCCGGTTCGCCCTCGACGGGGACCAGGTCGAAGAGGCGGAGCTCGTAGCCGTGGGCGGGCAGCAGTCCGCGCATCAGCGTGCCGAGGCCGCCGGCGGCGCCGGTGAGCAGGACGGTGCGGGGAGCGGGCATACGCGGATCTCCTCGGTACTTGCGCGCGGGGGGCACGCGCGACGCGGTCGCGTCGTACGTGCGGAACGTACGCGCAACCCGTCAAATCCATGGATGGCATTCACATGCATGGACAAGCTAAGAAGTGATGCGCCATCGCGTCAAGTGCCGCGCGCGTCTTGTGCGTCGATCGCGCGGAGTGCCGAACTCCGTCTCGGCCGGATCGCGGCGATCCAACCGGTTGCGGGTCCTCGTCTTGACCTGCGCCGAGCGGCTGGCTTAGCGTGAGTGCGTTCATGAATATGGACGCCAATCAGAATTGTGCACGCCTGAACCTGCTCAGGGAGCGCCCGTGACCTCAGCCCCACTTGCCGCCCGACTCACCGCTGTCGCCGGGCCGCTCTTCTTCCCCGTCACCGCCTACGGACCCGACGGCTCCGTCGACCTCGATGTCTTCCGCGCGCATGTGCGCAAGGGCGTCGATGCCGGTGCGGCGGCCGTGTTCGCCTGCTGCGGCACGGGTGAGTTCCATGCCCTGACGCCCGATGAGTTCCGCCTCGTCGTCGCCGCGGCCGTCGAGGAGACCGCCGGTCAGGTGCCCGTCGTGGCGGGCGCCGGATACGGCACCGCCCTCGCGGTCCAGTTCGCGAAGCTCGCCGAGGAGGCGGGCGCGGACGGGCTCCTCGCCATGCCTCCGTACCTGGTCGTGGCCGACCAGGAGGGGCTGCTGGCCCACTACACGGCACTCGCGGCCGCCACCGGCCTGGAGACGATTGTCTACCAGCGCGACAACGCCGTCTTCACCCCCCGGACCGTGGTCGCCCTGGCCCGGACGCCGGGCATCATCGGCCTCAAGGACGGCTACGGCGACCTCGACCTGATGCAGCGCATCGTCAGCGCCGTCCGCACCGCCCTGCCCGGCCGGGACTTCCTGTACTTCAACGGGCTGCCCACCGCCGAGCTCACCGGCCTCGCCTACCGGGGCATCGGCGTCGCGCTCTACTCCTCCGCCGTCTTCGCCTTCGCACCCGATATCGCCCTGGCCTTCTACCGGGCCCTCGAATCCGGCGACGACGACCTCGTCAACGGGCTCCTGGACCACTTCTACCGGCCGCTCGTCGAACTGCGCGCCAAGGGCCGCGGCTACGCGGTCTCCCTGGTCAAGGCGGCCGTCCGGCTCCAGGGCCTGGACGTCGGCGAGGTGCGCAGCCCGCTCACCGAGCCGCCGGCCGCGCACATCAAGGAGCTGACCGAGATCATCGCGAGCGGCCGCGCGCTGCTGGAGCGGAGCGGCGACGACACCGGGGAGCGCGGGTGAGGACCTCCGCCTTCCTGTACCCCTGGGACGTCGTCGGGGACCCGGACGCGGCAGCCCGCGTCGCGGACCTCGGCGTCCAGCAGGTGACGCTCGCCTCCGCCTACCACTCCACCCGGGCGCTGACCCCGCGTCACCCCGGCCACCGCATCGTCACGGCCGAGCACGCCGCGGTGCTCTACCCGCCGGACCCGGCACGGTGGGCGGGGCGGCGGCTGCGTCCCCACCCGCAGTCCTGGGTGGCCTCGGACGACCCCTACGCGGAGGCCGCGCAGGCCCTGGCCGGTGCGGGTCTCCAGGTGCACAGCTGGGTGGTCCTCGCGCACAACTCCCGGCTGGGCGCCGAGCACCCGGACACCTCCGTGGTCAACGCCTACGGCGACCGCTACCCGTGGGCCCCCTGCATCGCACAGCCCGCGGTCCGCGCCCACCTGGTGGACCTGGCGGCGGAGGCGGCGGTGCGCGACGGCACGCACGGCACCGAGCTGGAGTCCTGCGGCTGGTACGGCTTCGCGCATCTGCACGCCCACGACAAGATCGCGGGCGTCGGCCTCGGTGACGCGGCGCAGTACCTGATGTCGCTCTGCTTCTGCCCCGACTGCCGGACCGGGTACGCCGCGCAGGGCCTGGACGCCGACGAGCTGAGCCGGGCGGTACGCCGCGCGCTGGAGCCGGCCTGGTCCGGTCCCGGCTCCCCGGAGGCCGGCTGGTCCGGCGTCGGGAAGCTGCTCGGTGCCGGCCTCGCCGCCGCCACCCTCCAGTGGCGCGCCGAGGTGGCCCGCGGGCTCCAGGAGTCGGTGGTCGCCGCCGTGCGGGCGGCCGCCGCACCGGACTTCCAGGTGCTGCTGCACGCCGACCCCGCGCCGTACCGCTCCGGTGCGAACGTGGGCGTCGACCCGGAGCACATCCTGTCCGTGGCGGACGGCGTCGTGCTGCCCTGTACCGGCGCCGACGCGGCGCGCGAGGCCGTGCTCGGCCCGTTCACCGGCCGCTCCGGTGTGCTCGCGGCCAACCTCACCGTGGTGCGGGGGATGGGCGGCAGCCCCGACACCCTGGAGCGCGACGCCGAGCACGCGGCCTCGCTGGGCGCGAACCAACTGCGCCTGTACCACGCCGGGCTGGCCTCCGGCCCGGACCTGGAAGCCGTCGCCGAAGCGCTCTCACGCCTCGGCCGATGAGGGGCGCGGGCCGGCGGGGGAGCGCGTCGGCGCCCCTCGCCGGCCCGTCACCAGGACCACCGCGGCCGCCAGCGCCACCGCGCCCACCAGCGGCAGCAGCACCCGCACGTCCACCAGCGCGACCAGCCCCGCGCCGAGCGCCAGCGCCACCGCGTTGGGCGCCATCATCAGCGTGTTGGCGGTCGCGGCCGTGCGGCCCAGCAGCGCGTCCGGGGTCTCCCGCTGTACCGCCGTCATCGCGGCGATCAGCACGCACGGCAGCCCGGCCCCGATCAGCCCGCACGCCACCAGTGCCACCGCGTCGTACGGCACCGCCCGCAGGCCCACCGCCACCGCGAACACGGCGATGCCCGCCGCCGTGAACACCCGTTCCGGCAGCCGCCGCAGCAGCGGCCCGGCCAGCAGCCCGATGGCGACCGACCCGATGCCCTGCGCCGCGGAGAGCACACCCGCGTACGCGGGGGAGTGGCCGAGCGTCTTGTCGATGACGGCGTACAGCGTCGCCCCGTTGAGCCCGGCGCACAGCATCGTGACCGATCCGGCGAGCACCAGCGGCCGCAGCACCTCGGACCCCCACACCTGACGCATCCCGGCGCCCCGGCCGCCCTCCGGGTCCCCGGCCGCCGCCGGCTCCGGCCCCCGTACCCGCAGCAGCCCGTAGAGCCCGGCGGCCAGCGCGAAGGAGACCGCGTCCAGCAGGGCCACCGAGGCGCCACCGAAGCGCGCGCAGAGCGCCGCGCCGGTGAGCGGGGCCACCAGCTTCATGCCCTCGTTCGCCGTCATCCGCAGCCCGTTGAAGTCCCCCAGCAGCCGGGCGTCCACGGCCCGCGCGACCAGCGCCGACTCCGCCGCGTCCATCAGCACGGAACTCGTCCCGTACAGCACGAGCACCGCGAACAGGAGCCAGATCCGCCCCGCCGAGTCCACCGCGGTCAGCGTGGTCAGCAGCAGGGCCATCACGACGTTCGCCCCGACCAGCAGCGGCTGCCTGGGCAACCGGTCGGTCAACGCCCCGAGAGCCGGACCGAAGAGCACCGGCAGCCAGACGGTGAACAGGGCGAGCGCCGCCAGACTGTCCGAGCCGGTCAGCGACTTGACCCAGATCCCGGCCGCCGGCGACATCGCCGAGCTGCCGAATCCGGAGACGACGACCGCGGCCAGGAACAGCCCCGCCGTCCGGTCCCGCAGTACCCGCCCCGTTGCCGACCCTGTCGTCATGCCCGCCGAACCTCCCTGACCTGCGCTTCCGTTATGCGGTCAGGCTGGCCGGTAAGGCCGTTGCGGGGCATCGGGAAGACGCCGTACGCCACCCGGCGGGGGCGGCCCGGTGCCGCGATCCGTGTACGGCACATGTCGTAGCCCGGTGAAATTCCTCTGTCAGAAGCGTTGACGCGGCACGCACGGCGCCTTAGCTTCATCGCGTCGTACTTCGTACGTCATATATGAGACGCGATACGCGAGATGTGAGAGCCCTTCACCCATGACCTTTGCGCCCACCCCGATTCCGTCCCGCACCCAGTACGTGCTGGAGGCGATCAAGCACGCGATCCTCACGGCGCAGCTGAGACCAGGGCAGGCGCTCGTCGAGACCGAGCTCGCCGCACAGTTCGGGGTCTCCAAGACCCCCGTCCGCGAGGCGCTCAAGACCCTCGCCGGTACCGGACTGGTCGTCATGAGCCAGTACAAGGGCGCGATCGTGCGGCTGGTCGACGCGACCATGGCCAGGGAGGTGTACGACGTGCGGCTGCTGCTCGAACCGGAGGCGCTGCGCCGCTCCATCACCCGCAAGGCCTCGCTCGACGAGGCCCAGGAGGCCCTGGAACGGGCCGACTCGGCCGGCGACAAGGCGGACAGGTCGCTCGCCAACCGGGACTTCCACCGGGCGCTCTACCTGTCCTGCGGCAACCCGCTGCTGGCGCGGATGCTCGACGAGGTCCGCGACCAGGCGGCCCTCGTGTCGACCGTCGCCTGGGCGGCCGTCCCGTCCTGGGAGCGGGAGGCGGCCGAGCACCGCGAGATCCTGCGGCTCGCGCTCGCCGACGACGCGGACGCGGCCGCCGGGGCCCTGCACGACCACATCGCGTCGTTCGTCCGCCGCGCGTTCCCCGACGACGAAGACGGGGGCGGCGCGGCGTGAACCACCAGCACATCGATGAAAGGCCTGTCCGTATGGACCTCGCACCGCTGAAGGCGGCCCTCGCAGACGTCGTGGCGATCCCCGTGACGCCGTTCGCCACGGACGGCACCATCGACACGGCGGCGCACCGCGCCCTGCTGCGACGGCTGCTCGACGGCGGCGTACGCATCCTCACCCCGAACGGCAACACCGGTGAGTTCTACGCGCTCACCCCCGAGGAGCGGCGCGCCGTCACCGAGCTGACCATCGACGAGGCGGGCGGCCGCGCCGCGATCCTGGCCGGGGTCGGGCACGACGTGCCGACCGCCGTCGCCGCGGCCGAGCACGCCCGGGACGCCGGGGCCGAGATGGTGATGGTCCACCAGCCCGTCCACCCTTACGTCTCGCAGGACGGCTGGATCGACTACCACCGGGCCATCGCCGGGGCCGTTCCCGGACTCGGCGTCGTGCCCTACATCCGCAACCCGCACCTGGACGGGGAGTGCCTGGCCGCGCTCGCCGACAGCTGCCCCAACGTCATCGGCGTCAAGTACGCCGTCCCGGACGCCGCCCGCTTCGCCGCCTTCGCCCGGGACGCGGGTCTTGACCGGTTCGTCTGGATCGCCGGCCTCGCCGAGCTGTACGCCCCCTCGTACTTCTCCGCCGGCGCCACCGGATTCACCTCCGGCCTCGTCAACGTCGCCCCCGGTGTCTCACTGGCCATGCTGGAGGCGCTGCGGGCCGGCGACCACCCGGCCGCGATGAAGGTCTGGGAGCGGATCCGCCGATTCGAGGAGCTGCGCGCCGACCGGCAGTCCGCCGACAACGTGACAGTCGTCAAGGAGGCCCTGGCCTCGCTCGGCCTGTGCGGCCGCGATGTGCGCCCGCCCAGCCGGGTGCTGCCCGAGCCGCGGCGCGCCGAGGTCGCCGACCAGGTCGCGGGGTGGTCCATATGACCCCCGAGGCCGGCCGCATCACCTCCCAGGAGCTGCGCAGCCACCAGTGGTACGGCACGGACGGACTGCGCTCCTTCAGCCACCGCGCCCGCACCCGCCAGCTCGGCTACCTCCCCGAGGAGCACCTCGGCAAGCCGGTCATCGCGATCCTCAACACCTGGTCCGACATCAACCCCTGCCACGTCCATCTGCGCGACCGCGCACAGGCGGTCAAGCGGGGCGTCTGGCAGGCGGGCGGCTTCCCGCTCGAATTCCCCGTCTCCACGCTCTCGGAGACGTTCCAGAAGCCGACCCCGATGCTCTACCGCAACATGCTGGCGATGGAGACGGAGGAGCTGCTGCGCTCCTACCCCGTCGACGGCGCGGTGCTGCTGGGCGGCTGCGACAAGTCGACGCCCGCACTGCTGATGGGCGCCGCCTCCGTCGACCTGCCGGCCGTCTTCGTGCCGGCCGGGCCGATGCTGCCGGGGCACTGGCGCAACGAAGTCCTCGGCTCCGGCACCGACATGTGGAAGTACTGGGACGACAAGCGGGCCGGACTCATCGGCGACTGCGAGATGGCCGAACTGGAGAGCGGGCTCGCCCGCTCTCCCGGCCACTGCATGACGATGGGCACCGCCTCCACGCTGACGGCCGCGGCCGAGGCACTCGGCGTCACCGTCCCCGGCGCCTCCTCCATCCCGGCCGTCGACTCCGGCCACGACCGGATGGCCGCACAGTCGGGACTGGCGATCGTCGAACTGGTCTGGCGACAAAGGAAGTTGTCGGACATCCTCACGGCGCAGGCGTACGAGGACGCCGTCGCCACGGTCCTCGCGCTCGGCGGCTCCACCAACGCCGTCATCCACCTCATCGCGATGGCGGGCCGCTCCGGGATCAAGCTCACCCTCGACGACTTCGACCGCATCGCCCGCACCGTCCCGGTGCTGGCCAATCTCCGCCCCGGCGGGAAGTACCTCATGGAGGACTTCCACTTCGCCGGCGGGCTGCCCGGATTCCTGGCCCGGCTCACCGACGTACTGCACCTGGACCGGCCCACCGTCGCGCACGACACCCTGCGCGAACAGCTCGACGGCGCGCTGGTGCACAACAGCGACGTCATCCGGGAACGCGACAACCCCCTCGCCGACGAGGGTGGCGTGGCGGTGCTGCGCGGCAACCTCTGCCCGGACGGAGCGGTCATCAAGCACATCGCCGCCGAACCGCACCTGCTGCGCCACACGGGTCCCGCGGTCGTCTTCGACGACTACCAGGAGATGCAGCGCACCATCAACGACCCGGCCGCGGCCCTCACCCCGGACCATGTGCTGGTGCTCCGCAACGCCGGCCCCAAGGGCGGCCCCGGCATGCCCGAGTACGGCATGCTCCCGATCCCCGACTACCTGCTGAAGCAGGGTGTACGGGACATGGTGCGGCTCTCCGACGCCCGGATGAGCGGCACCAGTTACGGGGCCTGCGTGCTCCACATCGCACCCGAGTCCCATGTCGGCGGCCCCCTCGCCCTCGTCCGCACCGGTGACCTGATCACCCTGGACGTCGAGGCGCGCCTGCTCCATCTCGACGTACCGGAGGAGGAGCTGTCGCGGCGCAGGGCCGAGTGGACGCCGCCCGCCAACCGGTACGAGCGCGGATACGGGGCGCTCTACCAGGACCAGATCACCCAGGCCGACACCGGCTGCGACTTCGCCTTCCTGGCCCGGCCGGGAGAAGTGCCCGACCCGTACGCCGGCTGAACGGCCCACCGGAATTCCGCGCACCGCGTTGTTCGGCAGGTCGAACGCCATGCGGCAAGCGCTTGCGCACTACACGCATCGCACCACCCCGCACCACCGAGCACCACCCCGCACCACCGAGCACGACCCGGCACCACCGAGCACGACCCCGCACCAGCGAGTGCCACAGCGCCACCGAGTGCCACCCCGCAGCATCCCGCACCCCCAGTACCTGAGAGAACGGAGACGTGTCATGGCCCAAGCCGCCGCTGTGGCCACACCGCCCAAGGTGCCCAGGCGCCGCTCCGCGAACCCACGCCGGCTCCCGTATCTGCTGATCGCCCCCGCGGGGCTGCTGATGCTGGGCTTCATCGCCTACCCGGTGGCCGGCGTCTTCTACTACAGCCTGCAGAACTACAACGTCACCAAGCCGTGGCGGAACGGCTTCGCGGGCCTCGACAACTTCACCCGGATCTTCACCGAGGACGACCAGTTCTGGACCACGCTGGGCTTCAGCGCCCAGTGGGTGGTCACCCAGGTCGCGCTCCAGCTCACCCTCGGACTCGCCCTCGCCCTGATCGTCAACCAGACCTTCATCGGCCGCGGCATCTCCCGCGCCATGGTCTTCTCGCCGTGGGCCGTGTCCGGCGTGCTGACCAGCACCATCTGGATCCTGCTCTACAACTCCTCGACCGGCTTCAGCCGTTACCTCGCGGACGCCGGGATCGGCGACTACGGCACCTCCGTGCTCTCCGACACCGGAACCGTCTTCTGGGCCGCGACCGTCGCCGAACTCTGGCGCGGGGTCCCCTTCTTCGCCATCCTCATCCTCGCCGACCTGCAGTCCGTCTCCAAGGAGCTGTACGAGGCGGCGTCCGTCGACGGCGCCGGGCGGCTGCGCCAGTTCTTCCACATCACGCTGCCGCACCTGCGGGACGCGATCGTCCTCGCCACCCTGCTGCGCGGCGTCTGGGAGTTCAACAACGTCGACCTGCTCTACACCCTCACCGGAGGCGGACCGGCGGGCGAGACCACCACCCTGCCGCTCTACGTCGCCAACACCGGCATCGACGGCCACGACTTCGGATACGCCTCCGCGCTCACCACCGTCGCCTTCGTGATCCTCCTCCTCTGCTCGATCGTCTATCTGCGCCTGAGCAAGTTCGGAGGCGACCACAAGTGACTGCCGCACTGGCCGAGAAGAACGGCACCGACTCCGCACACCCGCCCGCGCCGCACACCCGCCCGCCCGCCGCGCGCCGGCGCCGCGAACCGGGCCGCGAGCGCGCCTTCGACGAGGTGCCGCGCTGGCAGATCTACGTACCGCTCGGCATCTACCTGGTCTTCACCCTCATCCCGTTCTACTGGATGCTCCTCTTCGCCGTGCGCCCCGCCGGGTCCACCTCGCTGGTGCCGTGGCCGATGACCGGGGAGCACTTCTCCAAAGTCTGGAACGAGCGCAGCTTCGCCGTCTTCTTCCAGAACAGCATGATCGTCGGGGTCTGCACCCTGATCAGCACCACGCTCGTCGCACTGGCCGGCGGCTACGCCCTCGCCCGGTTCAACTTCAAGATCAAGAACGCCTTCATGCTGGCGCTGCTCTGCTCGCAGTTCATCCCGGGCGCGCTGATGCTCGTACCGCTCTTCGAGATCTTCAAGAACCTCCGGATGATCAACTCCCTGGGGAGCGTGGTCATCGCCGAGACGGTCTTCCAGCTGCCGCTGTCGATCATCCTGATCAGCGGATTCATCAAGAACGTGCCCGTCTCGCTGGAGGAGGCCGCCTGGGTGGACGGCTGCTCGCGCCTGCGTGCCTTCTGCGCGGTGGTGCTGCCGCTGCTGCGCCCGGGGCTGATCGCCGTCGGCTCGTTCGCCTTCGTGCACAGCTGGAACCACTTCCTGTTCGCCCTGATGTTCCTCAGCGAGCAGGACAAGCAGACGATCCCGGTGGGCCTGAACACCCTGATCGGCGCGGACAGCGTCGATCTGGGGGCGCTCGCCGCGGGCGGTGTGATCGCCGCGGTCCCCGTGGTGATCGTCTTCGCCTTCATCCAGAAATGGCTGATCACCGGCTTCAGCGCCGGCGCCGTGAAGGGCTGACACGCATGGGCCTCATGAACACGCACACCACCCCGCTGCCGATCGTCCTCGCGGGCGCCCGCGGCCACGGGCGCCGACACCTCGACAACATCCGCCGCCTCCAGGACCAGGGCCTCGTCCGGCTCGCCGGAGTCTGCGAACTCAACCCGCTCGACGCAAGCGAACTCGCCGCCTTCGCCGGTGAACTCCCCCAGCAGTCAGTCGACTTCGGGGCACTCCTGGACTCCACCGGGGCCCGCGCCGCCGTCATCTGCACCCCCATCCAGACCCATACCGAACTGGCGCTCACCGCCGCCGGACGCGGCGTCCACCTCCTGCTGGAGAAACCGCCCGCCGCGACCCGGTCCGATTTCGAGCGGATCCTGACCGGGGTACGGAACGCCGGCATCGCCTGCCAGGTGGGCTTCCAGTCCCTCGGCTCGCACGCCGTGCCCGCCATCCGCGAACTCGTCCGCACCGGCGCCATCGGCACCGTCCGGGGCTACGGGGCCGCGGGCGCCTGGGTCCGCGACGACATCTACTACCGGCGGGCGCCCTGGGCCGGACGGCGGCGGATCGGCGACACCGACGTGGTCGACGGGGCGCTGACCAACCCGCTCGCGCACGCCGTCGCCACCGCCCTCGAACTCGCCGGCAGCGGAGCGGCACAGGACATCGCCGGAGTCGAGACCGAGCTCTTCCGCGCCCACGACATCGAGGCGGACGACACCTCCTGCGTACGCATCACCACCACGTCCGGGCTGCCGGTCACCGTCGCCGTCACGCTCTGCGCCGAACAGGCCGGGGAACCCTATGTGATCGTCCACGGCGACCGCGGCCGGATCACCTTCTGGTACAAGCAGGACCGGGTCCTCGTCCAGCGCGCCGGACACGGCCCCCAGGAGACCCTGCACGGACGCACCGACCTCCTGGAGAACCTCGTCGACCACCTGACGCACGGCACGGCGCTGCTGGTACCGCCGCACCGCACCGGTGCGTTCATGCGGGTCGTCGAAGCCGTACGGAACGCCCCCGAACCGCTCGCCCTGCCGTCCGGCGCCTGGCACACCGCACCCGCGACCACCGGCGGCACCCGCCGGGTGGTGCGCGGCATCGACGCGGCCGTCGCGGCGGGCGCCGAAACCCTCAGGCTCTTCTCCGAACTCGGCGTCCCCTGGGCGCTCCCCACAGAGGTGAGTTCATCGTGACGACCACCGCACTCCTGAGCTGCGCCGGCCGCCCGGTCGGCCGCTACACCTACCTCCCCGCCCCTGGCGGCCGCCCCTATCTGCACCCGGTCACCACCCTCGGCGGCACCCCGGTCACCGAGGAGCACCCGGCCGACCACCTCCACCACCTGGGCACCTCCGTCGCCGTGCCCGACGTGGCGGGGCACAACTTCTGGGGCGGCCGCACCTTCGTCCGCGACCAGGGCCCCACCGCGCTCGACAACCACGGGGTCCAGCGCCACCTCGGCTGGAAGCTCCGCGACCCGGACGGGTTCGTCGAGGAGCTCAGCTGGGAGGCCGGCGACACCGAGCTGCTGCGGGAGCACCGCACCGTCGCCGTCGCCGAACTCTCCGCCACCGCGTGGGCGCTGGACTTCTCCTTCTCGCTCACCAACCGCGGCAGCTCGGACCTGTCGATCGGCAGCCCCGCCACCAACGGCAGGCCGGGCGCCGGATACGGCGGCTTCTTCTGGCGCGCCCCCAAGGAGCCCTCGGCGCCCACCGTGTTCAGCGGCTTCGGGGACGGCGAGGAGGCAGTGCACGGGCGCGCCGCCGACTGGGTCGCGATGGGCGGCGACGGCTGGACCCTGGTGTTCGCGGGGGCGACCGAGGAGACCCGGCAGGACCCGTGGTTCGTGCGGACCACCGAGTACCCCGGCGTCGGCTCGTCCCTCGCCGCCGCCCACCGGCTTCCCGTCCCGGCCGGTGCCACCGTCGTACGCCGGGTCGTCACCGTCATCGCCGACGGCGGCCTCGACCGGGCGGCGGCGGCCGCCTACGTGCGCCGGGCGGTGACCGCGTGAGCGCTGCGCAGGACACGGCCCGCTCCACCGGACCGCGCACCACCGACTGACCCGCGTACCCCCGGGGCCGGTCCGCGGGACGACAGCTGGACCGGCGCCGGAGACCACCGAACCCCCCACTCATGCGTACGAACCGAGAGAACCGAGAGAGAAGAGCCGACCATGAATATCTCGAAGACGCAGCGGGGGCGTGCCGCGGCGGCCGTGTCCGTCGCGGCGGTACTCGCCCTGACCGCCACCGCCTGCGGTGACGACGGCACCCAGAGCGGCACCGAGGGCAGCGGCAAGGGCGACATCACCTTCTGGGACAACAACGGCGGTCCACGCACCGCCATCTGGACCGAGATCATCAAGGACTTCGAGAAGAAGAACCCGGGCATCAAGGTCAAGTACGTGCCGATCCCGATCACCGACGTGCAGTCCAAGTACGACACGGCCATCGCGGGCGGCGGACTGCCGGACGTGGGCGGCGTGGGCACGGCCTACCTCGCCAACATGGTCGCGCAGGAGGCCCTCGAGCCGCTCACCGACCGGATCAAGGACTCCGCGCTGAAGGGCAGGCTCGTCGAGGGCATGGTCGAGAGCGTCAAGGACGCGGGCGGCCGGGGCGACGACATGTACACGGTGCCGACCTCCGCGAACAACGGCGCGATCTGGTACCGCACTGACCTGTTCAAGGCCGCGGGCCTCGACGCACCCACCACCTGGGCCGACTTCTACAAGGCGGCCGACAGGCTCACCGACAGCAAGAAGAACAAGTTCGGCTACACCATCCGCGGCGGCGCGGGCTCCATCGCCCAGGCCATGGACGCGGCGTACGGCCAGTCCGGCATCACGGAGTTCTGGAACGGCGACAAAACGACCCTCAACGACCCGAAGAACGTCGCCGCGCTGGAGAAGTACGTCGCGCTCTACAAGAAGGCGACGCCCGCGGCCGACCTCAACAACGACTTCACCAAGATGGTCGCCCAGTGGGACACCGGCACCATCGGGATGCTCAGTCACAACCTCGGCTCCTACCAGGACCACCTGAAGGCACTGGGCAAGGAGAAGTTCGCCGGGATCCCCAACCCGGTCGGCGACGGGGGCACCCGGGTCCAGGTCTCCAACCCGGTCGACGGTCTCGGTCTGTTCCGGTCGAGCAAGAACAAGACGGCCGCCTGGAAGTTCATCGAGTTCGCCGCCTCGCACGCGTCGAACAGCAAGTGGAACGAGTCCGCGGGCGCCATCCCGGCCAACACCGAGGCCGCCAAGGATCCGTGGATCAGTGAGACCGCGCCGACCGAGCTCGCCGCGAAGGCCCTCACCGACGGTTCCACCAAGATCGTGCAGCTGCCGTACTACCTGCCCGACTGGAACAACATCAGCAAGGCGGACAACGAGCCGGAGTTCCAGAAGCTGCTGCTCGGCAAGGTCACGACCAAGGCCTTCCTGGACAAGATCGCCGACGAGCTGAACAAGGCCCAGGCGGAGTGGAAGAGGATCGGCAACGGCTGACCGGTGGTCGGGCCGGCACCCCGGTGACCGAGTGGATCACCCGGCCGCCGGCCTGACCGCTTCACAGCTCCACCGCACGAATCCGTCACCCACCGACTCACCCCCGAAGGATCCGCCATGCCCGCACGTATGTGTCATGCTCGTGCCATTGCTCTGGTGATGGGCTGCGCCTCACTGGCCCTCGCCGTGTCGGTGCCCGCCCAGGCCACCGGACACCACCGGGGCCCCGGCCACCCCGCCCCCCGGCACAGCGGCATCGAGCGTGCCGCACTCGCCAGGGGCGACGGCTGGGCCGCCGCCGAGGGCTCCACCACCGGTGGCGCCAACGCGACCCGCGACCACATCTACACCGTCTCCGACCGGGCCGAACTCATCGCCGCCTTCGCCGACGCGGGCGACGCGCCCAAGATCGTCCGGATCGACGGCACCATTCACGGCAACGCCGACGCGGCCGGCGACCCGATCGACTGCGAGGCCTACTGGACCGACGGCTACACCCTCGACAAGTACCTCGCCGCCTACGACCCGGCGACCTGGGGCACCACGGAAGTACCCAGCGGACCCCTGGAGAAGGCCCGACTCGCCTCCGCCGCGCTCCAGAAGGCCGCCGTCGAGGTAAACGTCCCCTCCAACACCACCATCGTCGGCGTCGGCGACGATGCCACCGTGATCGGCGCCAGCCTTCAGGTGCGGAACGTCTCGAACGTCATCGTCCGCAACATCTCCTTCGAGGACACCTACGACTGCTTCCCGCAGTGGGACCCCACCGACACCGAGAAGGGTGCCTGGAACTCCGAGTACGACAACCTCGTCGTCACCGGCTCCAGCCACGTCTGGGTCGACCACAACACCTTCAGCGACGGCGACCGCCACGACTCCGACCAGCCGCACTACTACGGCCAGTTGTTCCAGCAGCACGACGGGCTGTTCGACATCGTGCGCGGCGCCGACCTCGTCACCGTCTCCTGGAACATCCTCAAGAACCACGACAAGACCATGCTCATCGGCAACAGCGACAGCGCGGCCACCGCCGCCGTCGACCGCGGCAAGCTCCGCGTCACCCTGCACCACAACCTCTTCCAGGACCTCAACGAGCGCGCGCCGAGGGTCCGCTTCGGCGCCGTCGACTCGTACAACAACCACTTCGTCGCGACCGCGGGCAGCGCCTACGGCTACAGCTACGGCGTGGGCATGGAGTCCCGGATCGTCGCCGAGCACAACGCCTTCACCCTGGCCGCGCAGGCCGACCCGGCCACCGTCATCAAGAAGTGGAAGGACTCCCCGATCACCGCCGAGGACAACTACGTCAACGGCCGCAGGACCGACCTCATCGCCGTCCACAACGCGGGCGTCCCCGGGGAGCAGCTCACCCGGGGCGCCGGCTGGACCCCGGTCCTGCGCACCCGGATCGACAACCCGCGCGCCGTCCCGGGCATCGTCGACCGGGGAGCCGGGGCGGGCCGCCCGCGCTGATCCGTACGGTGCCCCCGCGGGCGTCGCTCCCCTGTCCGGACAGGGGAGCGAGGGGGTCAGGGGGCGGACGAGGTCCCCGGCCCCTGCGTGACCAGCAGGTGGCGGGGGCCGCGGAGGACCGGGCTGCGGCGGTACGGAGGCGGGCCCGCGTCCAGCTGGAGAGGACCGAGGCTGCTGAGGAGTTCGGTCAGCGCGATCTGTGTCTCGACGCGGGCGAGCGGTGCGCCGTAGCAGTTGTGGACTCCGCTGCCGAAACCGAGATGCTGGTTGTCCCGGCGGGTCGGATCGAAGCGGTCGGGGTCGCTGAAGCGCAGCGGATCACGGTTCCCGGAGGCGAGGACGAGGATCAGGGTCGCGCCCTTGGGGATGGTGGTGCCCGCGATCTCGATGTCGGCGAGCGGGGTACGCCGCGGCAGCAGCTGGACGGGGGGCTCGTAGCGCAGGAGTTCCTCCACCGCCGCCGGCATCAGTTCGGGCTCGCGGCGCAGCCGTGCGAGCTCTTCGGGGTGGCGCAGGAGAGTGAGCATGCCGTTGGTGATGAGGTTGACGGTCGTCTCGTGCCCGGCGATGAGGAGTAGTACCGCTGTGGTCATCACCTCCGTCTCGGTGAGGGGGCCGTCGGAGCCGGAGTCGTTGACCAGTGCGGAGAGCATGTCGTCGCTGGGACGACCGCGTCGGTTCCGGGCGAGTTCCCCGAAGTAGCCGGCCATCTGCCTGCGGGCTTCGAGGGCGGTCTGCCGCTTTTCGTGCCGGTCCTGACCGGGTGTGAGGTCGAGGCTGGTGATGATGGTGGTGGTCCAGGCGTGCATGCGGGGAATGTCGTCGTGGGGCACACCGAGGAGGCGGCAGATGACGGTGACGGGGAGCGGGTAGGCGAAATCCTCGACGAGATCGATGCGGTCCTTGCCGAGGAGTCCGGTGATGAGTTCACGGGCGATGGCGGTGATGTCGTCGCGCAGGGCGTCGATGCGGCCGGGTGTGTGGGGCGGGCCGAAGGGGCGCATCGCGAGGCGGCGGAGCCGGTCGTGTTCCGGGTCGTCGACCGCGATGAAGGCCGGCGGCAGGCTGTCGTCGCGGAACACCGATTCATCCGGGTCCGTGAGGTTGCGGGGGTCGGAGCTGACCCGCGGGTCATGGAGCAGGGCGGTGATCTCGTCGTACGTGCCCACGAGATAGCTGCCGTCGTGCTGCCGTGCGACCTTGCTCTCGCGCAGTTCGGCGTAGAGGGGGTAGGGGTCGGCCCGGTTCTCGTAGGCGGTGATCCGGTCGAAGAGCGTGTCCGAGCTCATGGCTGCTCCTGGTCATGAGAGTGCTGGTCCGCCGGGCCGCCCCGGTGGACGACGGCCAGGCGCCGGTCGGGCAGATGGCCGGTGAGGGCAACGGTGGGACCGTGCGAGAGCGCTGCGGGGTCCGGGACGTCGGAGGGGACGGGCACGGGGGCCGGCGGGCCGTCGGCCGCTCCGGGACCGGGCGGGAAGGGCGCGCCCGACTCGATCAGGTGCCGGTAGTGCTCCAGCCATTTCGCGCGGTTCACACTGACCGCCGCCGTGACGCGTCCCCGGTAGCCGTAGACCGCGACCAGCCGGCCCTCCTGCGGCGAGCCCTGCGCGATCATCACCTGGTCGGAGAAGGTCGGCACACCCACGGACTTGATGTTCAGGCCGAACTGGCTCGACCAGAACGCCGGAACGGTCAGGTGCGGACGTCTGTCCGGCCCCGCGCTGACCATGTTGTGGGCGGCCACCTCGGCCTGGGCGACCGCGTTGCCCCAGTGTTCGAGGGAGAGCATCTGGTACTCGAAGAGAGGATGCGGGAAGCGGGCCACGTCACCCGCGACGAAGACGTCGTCGGTCACGATCCCGTACATGTCGAAGGCACGGCAGCCCGCGTCACAGGCCACGCCCCGGGAACCGGCCGCGAGCCCCGAACCGGTCAGCCACTCCGTGTTGCGGACGGCGCCCAGCGCGACAACGGCGACATCGGCGTCGATCCGGCCGCCGTCGGACAGCTCCGCGCCCGTGAGACGGCCGTCGGTGCCACGGAGCTCGCTGACGGTCACCCCGCAGCGCAGGTCGACCCCGTGTGCGCGCTGCGCGTCGGCGGCGAGTGCGCCCAGCTTCCCCCCGAGCGCACCGACCAGCGGTGCGGGCCCCCGTTCGACGACCGTGACGTCGAGGCCACGTTCCCGGCAGGCCGAGGCGATCTCCGACCCGGTGAATCCGGCGCCGATCACCAGGACCCGGCGGGGTCCGGCGTCCAGGCGATCGGCCAGCCGGCCGGCGTCGTCGACGGTGCGCAGCGTGAGGACCCCGTCCAGTGCGGCCTGCTCCGGGTGCGGCCAGGGACGTGCCCGGGTCCCGGTGGCGATCAGCAACCGGTCGTAGCGCAGCCGATCGCCATCGGCGAGCAGCACGCGTTTCACGGAAGGGTCGAGGCCGGTGGCCGACACCCCGAGCCGCCACCGCGCGGCCACCGCCCTGCGGCGCGGCAGGCCGACGTCCTGTGCCCGAACCCGGCCGAGAAGCACCTGCTTGGACAGCGGCGGCCTGTCGTACGGGGGCCGTGGTTCGTCCCCGACGATGGTCAGCTCACCGGCGAACCCCTTCGCCCGTAGGGCCTCGGCCGCCCGCAGCCCGGCCAGCGACGCCCCGACGACGACGATCCGCCCGCCGCGCGGCTCACCGGTCATCGATACTCGCGAGCTCACCGGGGAGGATGGCCTGAACGGGGCAGGCCGCCACTGCCCGCCGCACATGTTCCTGCTGTTCCGGGGGGACGGCCGACAGATACATCAGCGCCTCCTCGCCATGGAGTTCGAAGACCTCCGGCGCCAGGAACACACACTGCGCATACGCCTGGCAGCGGTTGAGGTCGACAATGATCTGCATCCCGGTCCACATCCTCGTGTCGTCTCCGTCCTACCGTCTCCGGCACGCGGACGCTGCCCGGGATGGGCCAGGGGAGGACTGGGGGACCCCCGTCCGGGTAACGGGGAAGCCTCCGGAAGGCCCGGATCCCGACCGCGGCGGTCCGCCGCGGCAGGGTCAGCGGGCCGGGCCGAACCGGTCGCCCACCGTGGCCCGTTGGCCGGAGGCACGGACCGCGTGCGCGGTCAGGTAGTCGCCCGACGCGTCGCGTTCGCCCTCCGCGTGGTCGTACTGCCCGGCGAACGTGTGCGTGCCGGCCGGGACCGTGCGCCCCGGCTTCAGGGCCCACCGGTAGACGAGGAAGCCGCCGTCCTCGGACACCGACACGGTGAAGTCCCGCTCGGGCAGCGAGCGCCAGGAACCGGTGCTGGTCACCCCGCCGGTGAGTGCGATCCGCAGCTCGACGGTGAGCGAGGAGAGCGGTTCGGTCGTCCGCAGCGTCACATTGCTCTGCGCCCAGTACGCGTTGCTGTGCGGATCGACGGCGCCGTCCGTCCACAGCGGGCCGTCCTCGGTGCGCGGCGCACCGCCGGGCACGGCCGGCGCCCCGGTGGCACCCGTCGTACCGGTGGCGGACGTCGTGCCGGAGGAGGTCGGCGGGGCCGCCACCCGGTCCCCCCGCGGCCCGCCCCCGCCGGCGGAGGTGACGGCGAAGGCGCCGGCCGCCAGTACCCCGCAGACCGCCGCCGTGGCCCCCGCGACCCGCAGCCACGGTGTCGCGGTGCGAGGCGGGCGCACGACCCGGGCCGCGGGGCCGCCCTCGGCCATCCCGCGCTCGACCCGGGCCAGTATCCGTTCCCGGTCCGGGCGGTGTGCCTCGGCGGCGACCCGCAGCCGCCGGAGCAGCTCCTTGTCCATCACTGACTTCCTCCGGTGCGCTGCGTCGCAACGGCCACGTGCACATGTGCGGCGGGCGTATCGGGACCGAGCAGCCGTTGCAGTTCCGCGACGGCGCGCGAGGTCTGGCTCTTCACCGTACCCACCGAGATCCCCAGCACCAGCGAGGTGTCCCGCTCCGAGAGGTCGAAGGCGTGCCGCAGCACCACACAGGCGCGCTTGCGGAACGGCAGCCTGCGCAGCGCCCCCTGGACGTCGACCACCGCCGACACGTCCGGATCTTCGACCGCGTACCCGTCCCCGCCACCGCGAGGCGCCCAGAACAGGGCGATCCTGCGGCGCTCGCGCACCGCGCTGCGGATCCGGGTCCTGGCCAGGTTGGCGACCACCCCGCGCGCGTACGCCACCGGATGGTCGGCGTTCCTGACCCGGTCCCAGCGGTGCCAGAGCGCCAGCAGGGCATCGGCGGCCAGATCGTCGGCGGCATCGATCTCACCGGTCAACAGATGGGCGAACCGTGCGAGTTCGGCGTAATGAGCCTCGAAGAACTCATGGAACTCGGCGGCAGCGGCATCGTCGGCGTCGATGGATGTGCCCACAGCTACCTCATCCCTGCGCTCGAATGCCGGTGCGTGTGCCGGTCCCCGGCCGTGTGTGACTCCCGGACGCCACCCACGGTGCGCGGGCGGGGCGAGAGCGTACCAACACACCCCGGAAGCGCTTCGACACGGGTGCGTAACCAAGTAAGACGTAACACGGCGAAAACCTGAAGGGCCCGGGACACAGTGACGCCCCCGGCATCCCGCGGAACGGGGTGCCGGGGGCGTCACGTCCCTCCGGTCACCGCTGGAGCGCGGCCTTCATCATCTTCTGGGCGATCGGGGCCGCGAGCCCGTTGCCGCTGACCTCCGACGCGGCCGAACCCGAGTCCTCCACGATGACGGCGACCGCGACCTCCTGGCCGCTGGACCTGTCCTTCGCGTACGAGGTGAACCAGGCGTACGGGGTGTTGCTGTTGCCCACACCGTTCTCCGCGGTCCCCGTCTTGCCGCCCACCTCGGCCCCGCCGATCCGGGCGTTGGTGCCGGTGCCCTGCTCCACGACGGTCACCATCGCACTGCGCAGCTGCTCGGCGGTGGACGAGGAGACGACGCGCTTCATGTCACCGTCCGCGAAGTCCTCCAGCGTGCCGCCCGTCGAGTCCGTCACCTTGGCGACCATGTGCGGTGCGGCCAGCTCACCGCCGTTGGCGAGGGCCGCCGAGACCATCGCCATCTGGAGCGGTGTCGCGGTGACCTCGAACTGGCCGATGCCCGTCAGCGCCGTCTGCGCGTCGTCCATCCCGGATGGATAGAGGCTCTTGGCGGCCCTGACCGGCACATCGAGCTTCTCCGTGTTGAAGCCGAACTTCTCCGCCATCGCCCGGACCTTGTCCTGGCCGAGATCGGCGGCGACCTTGCCGAAGACGTTGTTGCACGAGTACTGGAGCGCCACGCGCAGCGTCGCGTTCTCGCAGGGGGCGGAGGCGCTCTCGTTCCGCAGAGGGGTACGGGTGCCGGGCAGCGTGTACGGCATCGGGCTCTTGGTGGCCTCGTCGACCGAGCGGTACAGCCCGTCCTCCAGCGCGGCGGACGCCACCACCAGCTTGAACGTCGAACCGGGCGCCAGCGGCTGCCGCAGCGCGCGGTTGACCAGCGGCTTGTCCGGGTCGGCGAGCAGCTTCTTCCAGGTGTCGCCGTCCGCCGTCCCGCTGATGTCCGACGGATCGTAGGACGGCGAGGAGACCATCCCCAGGATCTGCCCGCTCTTCGGATCGATCGCGACGGCAGCGCCCTTGTCGTCGCCGAGCGCGTCGTACGCCGCCTTCTGCACGTCCGGGTCGATCGTGGTCACCACACTGCCCGGCGCGGTCTTCTTGCCGGTCACCACGTCCAGGGGGTTCTTCAGCCGGTTGTCGGTGCCGTCCAGCACCTGGCTGTAGATACCTTCGAGCTGGGTGGAGCCGTAGGCCTGTGAGCCGTAGCCGGTGACGGCCGCGTAGAGGTCGCCCTGCTTGTAGCTGCGCTTGTACGCGAGATCACTGCCCTCCGTCCTCTTCGATCCGGTGACCGGTGAGCCGGCCACGATGATGTCGCCGAGCGGCCGCGCGTACTGCGCGATGGTGTTCCGCCGGTTGTGGTCGTCGTCCGCGAGCGCCTTTGCCTGGTACGCCTGCACCCAGGTCGCCCGCCCCAGCAGGGCGAGGACCAGCAGCAGCAAGAAGACCGAGGCGCGCCTGATCGTTTTGTTCATCCCGTACAAGGGACGTGCGGGGTGCGGCGCACCGTTCCCGGTTGTGCCGCTTCTCACCCGTTCCTCATCGTCGCCGCCGTTCCCCCGGGCCCGGCCCGGCGCCGCACGAGTCCTCGCCGGGCGGGACGTGCCGCGCTCAGAGCCTCCGGGTCGCGAGCGTCAGCCGGTCGCGGGCGTCGAACAGCGCGTCCTTGACCATCTGCTCGTGCGCGGGCGTGAGCCGGGCGACCGGCACCGAGCAGCTGATGGCGTCACGGGCCGGGGTGCGGTACGGGATCGCGACACCGAAGCAGCGCAGCCCCAGGGTGTTCTCCTCGCGGTCCACCGCGTATCCCTGCTCGCGGATCAGGTGCAGCTCCTCGATGAGCTCCTCCCGGTCGGTCAGGGTGTGCTCGGTCAGCGCGGGCAGCGTCTCGGGCAGCATCTTGCGCACCTGCTCGTCGCTGTGGGTGGCCAGCAGCGCCTTGCCGAGCGAGGTGGAGTGCGCGGGCAGCCTGCGGCCGACGCGGGTGAAGGGGCGCAGGTAGTGCTGGGACTGACGGGTGGCGAGGTACACCACGTTGGTCCCGTCGAGGCGGGCCAGGTGGATGGTCTCCGTGGTGTCGTCGGAGAGCCGGTCCAGGGTGGGGCGGGCGGCCGCGACCACCTCGTCGCCGTCGATGTACGAGGTGCCGACCAGCAGCGCCCGCACACCGATCCCGTACCGCGTCCCGGTCGCGTCCGTCTCCACCCAGCCCAGCTCGACCAGGGTGCGCAACAGCATGTAGAGGCTCGACTTGGGGTATCCGACAGCTTCCTGCACCGCGGCGAGCGAGTGCATGCCCGGCCGCCCGGCGAAGTACTCCAGCAGCTCCACCGTCCGTACCGCGGACTTGACCTGTGCCCCACCAGACTCGGCAACCGACATCGCCCTACGCCCCTTCCAGCCCACTTACGAAACCTGCGACTTCTTGCCAACACCGATCGCCCGGAAATAGAGTCGCTTCATATTCACGATCAGGAACTCTGTTCAGAATACCGAACAACTTCTGATGTGTGGCAGTGGAGCGGAAGGAAACACGGTGGCAGCAGCACCAGTCTGGAGCGTCGACCCCCGCACCGGGAACCCGCGTGAGCAGGTTGCGGTGGAGGCTACAGCGGAGGAGGTCGACCAGGCGGTCCGGGCCGCCCACGCCGTACGCGCCTCGCTCGCCGATCGCACCGTGCGCGCCGCGTTCCTGCGCACCGCGGCCGATCTGCTCACCGAGGCGGGCGAGCACGTCATCGAGGCCGCCGACGCCGAGACGGCACTCGGCCCGGCCCGGCTCACCGGTGAACTCGCGCGCACCACAGCCCAGTTGAGGGCCTTCGCGGAGGTCGTCGACGAGGGCGCGTACCTCGACATCCACATCGACCACGAGGACGCCACCCGCACCCCGCCGTGGCCCGACCTGCGCCGCTACAAGATCCCGCTCGGCGTCGTCGCCGTCTACGCGGCCAGCAACTTCCCGCTCGCGTTCTCCGTCCCCGGCGGCGACACCGCCAGCGCCCTCGCGGCCGGCTGCCCGGTCGTCGTCAAGGCACACCCCGACCACCCGGCGACCTCCGAACTCTGCGCCTCGGTACTGCGCAGGGCCGCCGCACAGGTCGGACTCCCCGAGGACGTCCTGATCCTCGTGCACGGCTTCGACGCCGGCGTCGAACTGGTCCGCCACCCACTCGTCAGCGCCGCCGGCTTCACCGGCTCGGTGCGCGGCGGACGCGCCCTCTTCGACGCGGCGGCGGCCCGGCCCGTCCCCATCCCGTTCCACGGCGAGCTCGGCTCCCTCAACCCCGTCGTCGTCACCGAGGCGGCCGCCGCCGAGCGCGGCGAGCAGATCGGTGCCGGGCTCGCGGGCTCGATGACCATGGGCGAGGGCCAGTTCTGCACGAAGCCCGGATTCGTCCTGGCCCCCGCGGGCGAGACCGGCGACCGGCTGCTGAAGGCGCTCACCGAGGCGGTCAGCGACACCGAGGCCGGCGTCCTGCTCGACCACCGGATGCGCGACGCCTTCCTCGCCGGAGTGCGCGAACGGGCCGAACTCCCGGACGTGGACGCCCCGGTCACCCCCGGCGCGGGCGGCGAACACACCGTCGCGGCCGGCTTCCTGACCGTACCGGCGCACCTCCTCACCACCGAGGGCCCGCACGACGCGCTCCTGGAGGAGTGCTTCGGCCCGGTCACCGTCGTGGCCCGCTATACCTCCGAGGACGAGATCACCGCGGTCCTCGCCCGGCTCCCCGGCAACCTCACCGCCACCCTCCAGATCGCCACCGAGGAGGAGGACGGCAGCGCCGCCACCGTCCTGGCCGCACTTACCCCGCTGGCCGGACGCGTCCTGGTCAACGGCTGGCCGACCGGCGTCGCCGTCGCCCCCGCCCAGCACCACGGCGGCCCCTACCCGGCCACCACCTCCACCTCCACCTCGGTCGGAGCCACCGCGATCGAGCGCTGGCTGCGCCCGGTCAGCTACCAGACAACCCCCGAGGCCCTGCTCCCTCCGGAGCTCCGCGAGGACAACCCGCAGGGCCTGCCGCGGCGCGTGGACGGACGACGAGCATGACACTGCGACTTCCCGAACTCCCCTTCGACCTCGAACCGTTCGGCCCCGCGACCGGGTGGAGCTACGAGGACGGCATCCTGACCGCCCGCGCGGGCGCCCGGCAGGACCGCTTCGTCCCGCCGGGCGGCGCCGCCCTGGACTCCGAGAGCGACGCACCCCGGCTGCTGGGCGCCGCCCCGGAGGGCGACTTCCAGCTGATCGCCCGGGTGCGGGTCGGCTTCGCCGCCGCCTTCGACGCGGGGGTCCTCTACCTCCACGTCGGCGACCGCGAGTGGGCCAAGATCTGCCTGGAACTCTCCCCGGAACGCCCCACCGTCTGCACCGTCGTCACCCGGGGCCACTCCGACGACGTCAACTCCTTCGTCGTGGACGGCGACAGCCACTGGCTGCGGCTGAGCCGCACCGGCAACGCCTTCGCCTACCACGCCTCCGCCGACGGCGAGAAGTGGACCTTCGTCCGCGTCTTCGCCCTGGGCGCCCCGGAGCAGGCGGCGGCCGCGTCCATCGGCTTCCTGGTCCAGTCACCCACGGGGGAGGGCTGCGAGGCCGCCTTCGACCGGATCGCGTTCCGTCCGACGGGCCTCGCCGACCTCCGGGACGGCAGCTGACCGCAGCCCCGTCACCCGCGTACCCCGGTGAGTTCCTGACCGGGGTGCGCTCGTTCCTGCCGCGTGGTGCTGTCCTCAGGGCCCGGCGCCACGCGGCATGACGGGTGATCCCCTCAAGGCCTCCTTCGTGAGCCGGCCCGTGCGGAAGGCCGGGACAAACCCCTCGTGACTGTCACGTTCGCGGCATGATTCTGGCTGCCACGCGACCGGGCTCTCGACGGGTCCCGGCGAAGGGAACCACGCATGCGTTCAGCCGGCAGACTTCCCTTGTCCTGTTCCTCTCCCTCTTTCCCAAGGACGGCCGGATGGACCCGCTGTACGACCACGGCGGCGGCACCGGGATCTTCCAGGAAGCCGACGAGAACGACACCTCCCAGTTCACCGGCCCGCAGTGCCCGCAGTCGGGGGACCGGTGCCGCAGTGGTGAGGAGACCGCCGAGCCGGTGTGCTCCCCGCGTGCGGACGGGCGGGGAAAGACCGACTGCATCTTCCTGAGCTACTGCTGGTTCACCACGGTGCGGGGCGACGCCGCGGCATGCCCTCCGGGCATGTCCGACCACCACCTGCTGCGGGGGGTTGTTGCCTGGGAGGACTGACCGTCACGGACGGCGCGCGTCGTGAGCGTGCGGACCGACGAACCGCGCGGCGCCGACCTGCCGGCGCATCCGCACCCTGCCGCCTCCCACCGCGGGACGGGCCGCCGAGCGCTCCGGCGCGGCATGGGAGGCGGCCGGGGAGGCGTTCCGGGCGGTCCCGTCGCGTTCCGGTAGCCGGCCGGGCGGCAGCATCAACTCCCTTGCGCAGCACAGAAATTAAGTCCCCGACCCGGCAACCCCCCGATCCCCGGTGACGACAACAGGGGGACAGCGGCTCGCATACGGGCGCCCGCGCCGCGTACGAGCCGCTCGGCACAGCACCCTCCCCGCACGTCGTCGTACCGAAGGGACATCATGCGCACCCACCTCCGCACCCGCAGTCTCACGGCCCTGGCCGCCGGAACAGTCGCCGTCGTCGCCGTCGCCATGCTTCCGGGCTCCGCCGGGGCCGCCGAATCCTCCCCGGTGGGCTACGGGTCCGGCACGACCGGCGGCGGCAGTTCCTCCGCCGTGACCGTCACCAGCCTCGCCGCGTTCAAGACGGCCGTCACCGGCACCGCCGCCAAGACGGTCAAGGTCAGCGGGATCATCTCGCTCAGCGGCCAGGTCGACGTCGGCTCCAACACCACGGTGCTCGGCGTCGGTTCGTCCTCCGGGTTCACCGGTGGCGGGCTGCGGCTGAAGAACTCGACGAACATCGTGATCCGCAACCTCAACATCAGCAAGCCGGTCGCCCCCGCCGACGGGATCACCGTCCAGAAGTCCACCAAGGTGTGGATCGACCACAACACCTTCTCCGCCGACCGCGATCACGACAAGGACTACTACGACGGCCTGCTCGACATCACCCACGCCTCCGACCAGGTCACCGTCTCCTGGAACACCTTCAAGGACCACTACAAGGGCAGCCTGGTCGGCCACAGCGACAACAACGCGAGCGAGGACACCGGCCACCTCCGCGTGACCTACCACCACAACTACTTCAACAACGTCAACTCCCGTATCCCCAGCCTCCGTTTCGGCACCGGACACTTCTACGACAACTACGTCGTGGGCGCCTCGACGGCCGTGCACTCCCGGATGGGCGCGCAGATGC
Source organism: Streptomyces brevispora (assembly GCF_007829885.1). Classification (NCBI taxonomy): domain Bacteria; kingdom Bacillati; phylum Actinomycetota; class Actinomycetes; order Kitasatosporales; family Streptomycetaceae; genus Streptomyces; species Streptomyces brevispora. The sequence goes on along the minus strand of NZ_VIWW01000001.1, from coordinate 753,460 downwards.
TGGTGGAGAACAACGTCTTCCGCAGCACCGGGGTCGCCATCACCACCATCCGTGACAGCGACATCGACGGGTACGTCGTGCAGCGCGGCAACGACCTCGGCGGCGCGGCCACCGAGATCTCGCAGGTCGGCAAGTTCACTCAGGCGCCGTACTCGTACACCGCCGAACCGGCCTCGTCCGTCGTCTCCTCGGTGACCGGCGGAGCGGGCGCCGGAAAGATCTAGCCGATCACCGGCCGACCGTGCCCCCGCCCCACCGGGGGCACGGTCGGCCACCTCGGGCCGTACGACGCCGCGTTGGACCCACCCGAGGGTGGACACGGCCGCAACCCCCGGGCGACCCGGAGCGTCTCCTTCACCATGATCCGAACTGCGATGCCCGCCGATCTCGACGCGATAGTCCGCCTGCACACCGAGGCGCGTGCCACCTACTACCGGGGCCACCTGCCGGAGGAGGAGTACGCGGGCCCCGAGGAGGCCGCCCGCAGCCGGGCCGGCTGGGAGCGGGCCATCGACCGGGACGGCGCCACCGTGCTCTGCGCCGAGCGGGACGGCGTCCTCGCCGGGATCGCGGCCCACGCCGTACGCGACGGCGTCATGCACCTCAGCCAGCTCCATGTGGCCCCGGCCCGCTGGCGCGAGGGCATCGGGACCGAGCTGCACGCCGCGTGTGTGGCGGCCTGGCAGCGGGACGGGGTGGCGGACGCCTGCCTGGAGGTGTTCATCCACAACACCCGCGCCCAGTCGTTCTACGTGTCCCACGGCTGGGCCCCCGATCCGGCCCACCCCCGCGCGGGCACCCACCTGGTGCTGCGCCTGGCGGTTCCGGTCGCCCCGCACCCGCCGCGATGATCCGGGCTTCCGGGCGCAACTGAGCTCGGAACCAGCGTCGTTGGGTCCGGGACAGGGTCCTGGGGCCCATGACGGCGGGGCTCCGGATCCGTAGCCTGAGGAGTCGTCATCCCGCCCGCGGGCGGTGCAGTCGGGGGAGCTGAGCATGTCGGCGATCGGTGGCATATCCGCGTACGGAGGCGCCGGACCGGCGCCCGGAGCCGGGCGGCGGGCATTGCCGCGCGCCATGGGTGCGGCCCGTCTGCTGCTGCACGTCCTCTTCGGTGCGACGCTGCTGGGCGCCGTCGGCCTGTTGGGTTCCGCGCTCGCCGCCGACGCGGTGGACGGTGTCGTCCTCGGGGTCCTGCTGTACGGGGCGGTTCCCGGTGTCGTGGGCTGGCTGTTGTCGCGGCGCGCGTGGACCGGCGGCAGGCGTGTGTGGGGCGGACTCGTCGCCGTACAGGTGTGGTTGGTCCTCGGCGGCCTGGCCAATGCCGTCGGCGGATCGGTGCACGGCTTCACGCAGGTGTTCCTGCCGGTGGTCATTCTGGTGTTCCTGACCCGGGCGGAGAGCCGTGCGTGGTTCCGTCTGCCGGAGCGGGAGCGCGAGAAGAAGCCGGAGTTCTCCTTCGCCCACATGATCACGTGGCGCCGCGACCGGGGTCAGACGGCCCTGGAGTACTTGGGCCTGGTCACGGTCGTCGTGGCCGTCGTCGCGGCCCTGGTGCTGAGCGGTGTGGGCGGCAGGATCACGGACCGCATCCAGGCCGCGATCTGCTCGCTCACGGGCACGTCCTGCCCGGCGACGGGTACCGGCAGCGACTCGGTGAACGCGGGTGGCTCGGCCGGCGGTGCGGATACGGGCGGTGCCGATTCGGGCGGTGCGAATGTCGGCGGTGCCGACGGTGGCGCCACGGTCGTCGGCGGCGCGGACGGGGGCGGTACGTCCAGCGGTAACGGTGACTCCACCGGCACGGGCGGGGCGAGTGGAACCGGTGGCTCCACCGGAAGCGGCGGCCCTGCCGGCGGCGGCGCCGGTGCGGGCGGAGGGACCGGGGCCGGCGGTGCGAACGGCAGCAGCGGTGGCGCGAGCGGTACGACCGGAGGAGCCACCACCAACGGCAGCTCCTCCGGCGGCGATACCACGGGCGGGGCGGGCTCCTCCGGCTCCGGCGGCGGCGACTCAGGCGGCGGCGACTCCGGCGGTACGGCCGGTCCCGACGGGCCCGGCACGGACACCTACTCCGAGACCGCCGCAGAGCCCGAGGCCGAGTACGACGACATCCCCGCACCCGGCGAGGACGACGCGGGGGACTCCGGCGGCGGGGACAAGAAGGAGGACTGCGGCGGCTTCTTCGGCTGCGCCTGGGACGGCGTCACCCAGGTCGTCAAGGGCGTCGCCGTGGACGGCATCTGGGGCGATGTGACCGGGGTCGTCGACCTCTTCAAGCCCTCGACGTGGTCCGGCATCGCCGACTACGGCAAGCAGCTCGGCGGCCAGTGGATGGACGACTCCAAGGACGCCGGGAGCAAGTGGAGCAAGGGCGACTACTTCGGCTCGGTGTTGGACTACGGCAAGGCGTCGTTGAACACCGTGGTGAAGGTCGGCGACGACATGTTCGTCGGCGACGACGTACGCGAGCGGTGGAACAACGGGCAGAAGACCCGGGCCGTCACGGACGTCGCGTGGAACGTCGGGTCCCTCTTCATCCCCGGGTACGACGTCGCGAAGGTCGTCGGCAAGACCAGCAGACTCGGCAAGTTCGGGCACATCGCCGCCGATGTGGCCGAGGCCGCCGACGACGCGGGCAAGGCGTCACGCAGGGCCCGTAAGGCGGCCGAGGCCGGTGACGTCGACGGCGCCCGCAAGGCGGCGAAGGAGGCCGACGACGCGGCGGACAAGGCCGAGGACGCGGCCCGCAAGACCGGCTGCACCATCGCCTTCGGACCCCTGACACGCTACGGCGGCTCCGGTGTCGCCGGGTCCGGGACCGGCGTGCTCGCCACGGGCCCGCCGGGCCGCGTGGTCCTTGCCGACAGCGGTTGTGACAAGGAGGCCGAGGCCAAGGCCAAGGAGGCCCGTGACCAGGAACGCGCCGCCTGGACGGACAAGAAGCGCGCCGAGGAGAAGGACCGCGCCGCCAAGGCGCTGGAGAAGAAGAAGCCGTGGCCGGACGCCAAGCGAAACGACACCTCCGACCCGCGCAACTACAACTCCCCGGACTGGGCCAAGAACCTGAAGGACCGGGATCTCGGCTCCGCCGACGCCGGCGACGGGTACTGGGGGAGCCGAGACCGCAACCCCAAGCCCAACTGGAAGAACGAGTCCTGGCTGCGGTACCAGGAACAGATCACCGGCACCAAGCGCGGCAAGGAGTACATCGTCGCCAACCCCAAGGAGGGCAAGCCGCCGGTGGAGTACGACGGCTGGGACTCCGGCCGGCAGACCTTCCTGGAGGCCAAGAACGGCTACAAGAGCTACCTGAAGCAGGGGGACAGCGGAACCCTCACCGGCTCCGGCCGGGAGAAGTTCGTCAAGGAGGCGACGGAGCAGGTCAACGCCTCCGGCGGGCGTGCGGTCGAATGGCACTTCTCCGACCCGGACGTCGCCAAGGCGGCCAGGAAGGCCTTCCGGGAAGAGGGGCTCCCGATCAAGGTCGTCTACAGCAAGCAGAACCCGGCCAAGAGCACCAGGAAGCCCGAGGCCTTCGACTAGCCTGGGCGCGCCGATCCGCACGTGCGGTTGCGGGTGGGGACCTACGGCGGCTCACAACGGTGGAGGCAGGACATGCGACGTGTGGTGCGGGGCTTCTGGGGACCCCGGAAGGAGTCGGTCCCGGAGCTCGCGGGACGCTGGAAGGCGATGCTGGACGCGCTTCCCGCGCTGCTTCCGGCGGCCGGTTCCGCCCCGGCGGGGCAGCCGTGGACCTGGACCCAGCACCACGGTTACGGCCGTCCCACGCGACTGCGGCCCGACGGGGCGGAACTGGGCGCCGCGCTGCAGGCCGATCACGACTCCCCGCAGACGTCGGACGGGGCCGGTCTGAGCCTGGCGAGCACGGGCGAGCCGGGCTGGGAGATCGGCATCGCCGGGCGGGGCGGCGGCGAATCGGAGTACGTGACCCAGGCGGTCGTGCTGACGGTCGTCTCCCCGGACGGCGCCGAGGTCCCCGAAGCCGCACTCCTCGCACTGATCGCGGACATCTGGCAGCCGGACATCGGCGATGTGACCGACGACGACCTGCTCGACGCCCTGGAGGACGACGCCGGCTACGACTACACGCTCTCCCAGCTGTGCGTCGGCCGGCTCGGCTATTTCTCTCCGGGGCGTGCGGCGCTGGTCCCGGACGGGGTGGGCGCGGTCCGCGAGGAACTGGGCGGAGAGGGCCTGCTCCTCGACATCGCACCGCCCCAGGACATCGAGGCCGTCGTGGACGCCTATGTGCGCCTGCGCGACGCCGGCGCACTGGAACCGCTTCCCCGTCCGATGAACCGGACCACCTTGTAACCGGACCATCTTGTAACGACCACCGTTGCATCCGGACCGTCCTGAGAGCGGACCGTCCGTAGCCGGACCGTCCTATCCGGACGGCTCCTCGGCCGGGGGCGCGGCGCGGGGAATGAGCAGGGCCCGGACAAGCGTTTCCAGGGGAGCGGAGGGTCCCTCCGTGCTGCGTGAGCAGCCGTCCGAGAGCCTGGAGAGAAGAAGAGTCATGCGCGTCGAGATCTGGAGCGACATCGCCTGCCCTTGGTGCTACATCGGCAAGGCCCGTTTCGAGAAGGGCCTGGCAGGGTTCGCCCACCGCGACGAGGTCGAGGTGGTGCACCGTTCCTTCGAGCTCGACCCGGGGCGGGCCAAGGGCGACACCGTGCAGGTCATCGACATGCTGGCGCAGAAGTACGGGCGTACCCCGGAGGAAGCGCGGTCCATGGAGGCGAACGTCGCGGCCAACGCGCACGCCGAAGGGCTCGGCTACCGCACCGAGGGGCGGGACCACGGCAGCACCTTCGACATCCACCGGCTGCTGCACCTGGCCAGGGCCCGCGGCCGTCAGGACGAGCTGCTGGACCTCGCCTACCGGGCGAACTTCGCCGAGGAGCGGTCCGTCTTCGACGGTGACGTGCTGGTCGAGCTGGCCGTCGAGGCCGGTCTGGACGCCGACGAGGCGCGCGCGTTGCTCGCCGACCCGCAGGCGTACGCGGCCGAGGTGCGGGCCGATGAGCGGGAGGCGTCCGAGCTGGGAGCCAACGGGGTGCCGTTCTTCGTACTGGACCGGCGGTACGGGATCTCCGGCGGCCAGCCCGCCGAGGTCTTCGCCCAGGCGCTGGAGCAGGCGTGGCAGGACCGCCCGCTGACCGCGATCGGCGGGGACGCCGCGGCGTGCGACGCCGACGGCGCGTGCGAGGTTCCGCAGGCCGGCGGCAACGGCTGACAGCGGGCGGGCGGCAGTGCTGACCGCCGACCGACCGTAAACATAAGCATTGCTTGGAGGTACCCCTTAACTACTGGTGATTGACTATGAGTTAAGGGGGCTTCAGGCTGGGCGCATGATGATCTCTTCGCTCAGCCGTGCGGTCGACGCCGAGTTCGCGCCGGAGACCGCCTACCTCAACACATCCACCTGCGGGCTGCTGCCCCGCCGAACCGTCGACGCGGTGAAAGTCCTCGCCGAGCAGAACGCCACGGGCCGCCGGGACGGTGCGGGCGATTTCGAGGCGCTGGACGGTGCCAGGGACGGTTTCGCGCGGCTCGCCGGTGTCGGGGCCGACCGGGTCGCGGTCGGCAGCTCGGTCTCCGTCCACGTCGGTCTGATCGCCTGCTCGCTCCCGGCTGGGGCCGAAGTGCTGGTGCCCGAGGGGGAGTTCAGCTCGGTCGTCACCCCGTTCGCGGTCCGCGGTGACCTCCGGATGCGGTATGTCCCGCTGGCGGAGCTGGCCGACTCGGTGCGCCCGGGGACCGCGCTCGTCGCCTTCTCCGCCGTGCAGTCGGCCGACGGCCGGATCGCGGATCTGGACGCGGTCCGGGCCGCCGCGGCCGCCCACGGGGCCCGTACGCTCCTGGACGCCACCCAGTCCGCGGGCTGGCTGCCGCTCGATGCCGGGGCGTACGACTACACCGTCGCGGGCGGCTACAAATTCCTGCTCTGCCCGCGCGGCGCGTCGTTCCTCACCGTCACCGAGGAGGCGCAGCAGTCCCTGGCTCCGGTCTTCGCCGGGTGGGTCACGGCCGAGGACCGGTGGGGCAGCACCTACGGGCCGGTCGCCAAGCTCGCGCCCGACGCCCGCCGCTACGACGAGCCGCCCGCGTTCCTCTCGTACCACGGCGCCGAGCGCTCCCTCGCGCTGCTGAACGAGATCGGCATCGACGCCGTCCACGGCCACGCCACCGGGCTCGCCGCCCGCTTCCGGGCCGGTCTGGCCGGGCTGGGGCGCGAGGCGGTGCCGGGGGAGACGGCCGTGGTCGCGGTGCCCGGACTCGGGGACAGGGCGGCGGAGTTGGTACGGGCCGGGGTGATGGTCTCCAACCGGGCCGGCAACCTGCGGGCGGCCTTCCACCTGTACAACACCGAGGCCGACGTGGACCGTGCGCTGGACGTGCTGTCGGGCTGACCCCGTGACCCCGTGACCCCGTGACCCCGTGGCCCCGGCCGCGCCGTCGGCGCGTGCGGTCGGCGGCCCCTTCCCCGCCGCGGACCGGGCGGCGTTCCCCGGGCGCCGCGGCCGGAGCCCCGGGTCTCACGCCGAGTCGCGGCGGACCAGTTCGGTGGGGAGTATCACCGCGGCCGGGTCGTCCCCGCCGATCTGGGCCAGCAGCACCCGTACCATCTCGGCGCTGATCCGGTCCCACGGCTGACGGATCGTCGTCAGCGCGGGACGGGAGGCGAGCGCGGCGGGGGAGTCGTCGAAGCCGCCCACCGCGACATCGTGCGGCACGCTGCGCCCCGCCTTCTCCAGCGCGGCGAGCACCCCCTGCGCCATCAGGTCCGAGGCGACGAACACCGCGTCCAGGTCCGGGACCCGCTCCAGCAGCAGCGCGGCGGCCGCCTCGCCGCCCGCCCGGCTGTAGTCGCCCGGCACGATCAGCGCGTCGTCTGCGGGCAGCCCGCAGTCGGCGAGCATCTCGCGGTAGCCGGCCAGCCGCTCCACGCCGCCCGGGGTGTCCAGCGGGCCGCTGACCGTACCGATCCGGCGGCGCCCCGACTCGTACAGGAAGCGCACCATGTCCCGGGCGCCGTCCCGGTCGTCGGCCGCCACGTAACTGACCTTCGAGCCCTGCCCGAGCGGCTTTCCGCAGGCGACCAGGGGGACCCCTGCCTCGTGCAGCTGGGCGGCGACCGGGTCGCCGGAGTGGCTGGAGACCAGCAGGACCCCGTCCACATGGCCGGCGATGTACCGCATGTTCCGGCGGCGCTCCGCCTCCGTACCGGCGATCATCAGCAGCAGCGGGATGTCGTGCGCGGCGAGCGCGCTGGTGCAGCCGCGCAGCAGCACATTGAAGTTCGGGTCCTCGAAGAACCGCTCCTGGGGCTCGGTGAGCAGGAACGCCACCGAGTCGGAGCGGCCCGTGATCAGCGACCTGGCGTGCCGGTTCACGGTGTAACCGGTCTTGCGGATGGCGGAGTTGACCGCGTCGAGTGCGGCCGGGCTGACGTTGTGGCCGCCGTTGAGCACCCGCGAGACCGTGCCGCGCGAGACTCCGGCCTCCCGCGCCACATCGTGGATCGTCGGTGGCCGGCGGCGTCCCGTACCGGTCTGTTCTGTGCGGCTCATGGTGCGTGATCTTTCATCAAGTGGTGTCCTGGCGGGGCCCGTCAGGACTTTACGGCGCCGGAGAGCAGGTCGAGGCTCCAGAAACGCTGAATGACCAGGAACAGGGCGATCAGCGGGACGATCGCCAGGAGCGCCCCCGTGATCACCAGGGTATAGAGGGCCGGAGTGGTGGAGCCCTGCTGGAGAAGGGTGTAGAGCCCCAGCGTGACCGGGAACTTCTCGTCGTCGCCGAGCATGATGTACGGCAGCAGGAAGTTGTTCCAGATCGCGACGAACTGGAAGAGGAAGACGGTCACCAGGCCGGGCAGCATCATCGGCAGTGCGATGGTCCGGAAGATGCGCCACTCGCTGCCGCCGTCCATCCGCCCGGCCTCGATCACATCGCCCGGCACGGCGGCCGCCGCATAGATCCGGGCGAGGTACACCCCGTACGGAGAGAGGATCACCGGCAGCAGGACCGAGAGATACGAGTCGGTCAAGTCGGCCTTCGCCAGCAGCAGGTACTGCGGTACGGCGAGGATCACCGGCGGCATCAGCACCCCGGCCAGCAGGATGTTGAAGATGCTCTCCTTGCCGCGGAACCGGTACACGGCCAGGGCGTACCCCGATATCGCGGACACGGCCGTGGACAGCAGGGCGCCGGCTCCGGCGTAGAAGGCCGAGTTGACCATCCACTTCCAGTACACCCCGTCCCGGTACGCGGAGAGCTCGGAGACGTTGTCCGCGAACCCGGTGCCGGGCAGGAAGGTGAAGGTGGAGAACAGTTCGCTGCCGGACTTGGTCGAGGCGACCAGCACCCAGGCGACGGGCAGCAGGCAGTACAGGGCGCCGAGCAGCAGGGCCGCCGTGGGCACGAGGGCGAACCGGCGGGGGGCCGTGGGCAGCGGCCGGACGAGCTGCGTGGTCACTGATGGTCCCCCTGCTTCGTACGGGAGTTGGCCGCCTTGAGGAAGCCGAAGGACAGGGTCAGGGTGGCGACGGCGATGATGACCGCCTGGGCGGCGGCCGCATAGATGTCGTTGTTGACGAAGGCGTCCTGATAGACCTTCATCAGCGGACTCCAGGTGCTGGAGAGGGAGTTGGTGAGCGGCTTCAGCGTCGTCGGTTCGTTGAACACCTGGAGTGTCGCGATGATCGAGAAGAAGAACGTCAGCACCAGCGAGGGCGCCACCATCGGGATCTTGATGCGGAGCGCGATCTGCCACTGCGAGCAGCCGTCCAGCCGGGCCGCCTCGAAGATCTCGGCGGGGATCGCCCGCAACGAGGTGTAGATCACGATCATGTTGAAGCCGGTGCCGCCCCAGACCGCGATGTTGGCCAGGGCGAGGTAGAGCGGTCCGCCGTCGAGCAGGCCGGGCTGCGGCAGACCTGCCTTGTCCAGCAGGAAGTAGAACGGGCTGACGTCCGGCAGGTAGAGGAAGCCCCACATCAGTGCGGCGACCACCCCCGGGATGGCGTACGGGAGGAAGATCGCCAGCCGGGTGAAGCCGCGCAGCCGGAGCCGTTCGGTGTCCAGGAGCAGGGCGAACAGCAGGGCCAGTCCGAGCATCACCGGGACGACGATCGCGCCGTAGCCGAGGATGCGCAGTGCGCCGTGGAGCAGTTCGGAGTCGGAGAGCGCTTCGGTGTAGTTGGCCAGACCGGCCCAGATCTCCGTGCGGGCGCCCTTGCCCAGGCCGAGGCCGCTGACCTCGGTCCGGCGGAAGCTGAGGTAGAGCGCGTATCCGATGGGCAGGGCGAAGAAGAGCAGGAAGAGCGCGGTGGCGGGGACCAGGAAGACGTACGGGGCGCTCTTGACCCCGTACGCCTTCCTGCGCGTGGCGCGTGTCACTCGGAGACTCCGAAGCCCTGCTTCTTCAGGTCCGCGACGGTGGCGTCCTGCATGGCGGTCAGGGCCGGGCCGAAGTCCGCCCTGCTCTTGGCCGCCGCGGCGAAGCTGTCCTTGAAGGCGGTGTACGCGACGTTCACGTTCGGACCCCAGGCGGCGGGGGCGGTGCCCTTGGCTATCTTGGCCGCCTCGGCGTAGAAGTCCGGCTGGTTGGGGAAGTACACCGGGGGCTGGGCGAGGGCGCCGCCGGTCTGCGCGGCCGTGGCGGCGGGGTAGATGCCGCTCTCCTTCACCAGCGCGGCGAGCGCCGTGGCGTCGGTGTTCAGCCACTTCACGAAGGTCGCGGCGGCTTCCTTGTGCTTGGAGTCGTTGGTGACGGCGGTGGAGGAGCCGCCCCAGCTGCCGGTGACGTTCTGGCCCGCCGTCCACTGGGGGAGTGGGGCCATGGCCCACTTGCCCGCGGTGTCGGGGGCCGCCGTGGTGAAAACGCCGGGCGCCCAGACCGCGCTGACCCAGGCGATCTGCTTGCCGGTGTTGAGCGCCTTGTTCCAGGCCGGGGTGTACATCGGCTGGTTGTCGATGGCGCCCTCCTTGACCAGGCCGCCCCAGAAGTCCGCGACCTTCCGCGTGGCCGGGTCGTCGATCGCGACCTTCCACTTGTCGCCGCCGGTGGTCCACCACTGCGCGCCCGCCTGCTGGGCGAGGCCCGCGAAGAGACCGGAGTCGTTGGACGAGAAGGTGGTGAGGTCCTTGCCGGGGGCCTTCTTCTTCAGCGCGCGGGCGGTCTCGGCGAACTCGTCCCAGGTGGTGGGTACGGACAGGCCGTACTTCTTGAACAGGTCCTGGCGGTAGTAGAACATCAGCGGGCCGGAGTCCTGTGGCAGCGCGTACAGGGCGTCCGAGCCCAGCGTCGTCTGCTGCCAGACCCCGTCGGCGAACTTGCCCTTGGCGTCGCCCGCCTCCTTGGAGATGTCGGCGAGCACGTCGTTGGAGACCAGGGTGGGGAGCGCCTGGTACTCGGCCTGCACCAGGTCGGGGGCCGTGTGCGCCTTCGCCGCGGTGATGATCTTGGTGACCAGGTCGTCGCCCGAGGCCTGCTTCTTCACGGTGACCGTGATGCCGGCCTTCTTGCCCTCGCCCTTGTTCCAGATGTCGGCGACCTTGTCGAGGCCGGGGGCCCAGGCCCAGTACGTGAGCGATGCGGGGCCGGAGGCGGCCGGGCCGTCCCCGCTGCTGCCGTCGTCCGACGAGCCGCAGCCCGTGAGCAGGGCGGCGGCGAGCGAGGCGGCCGCGGACGCCGCGACGATGCGGTACTTCATGGATTTCTCCCCTGACGAGAAGCGAGGGTGCAGCGCCGACATATGCGCTGTGAGCGTTCACAGTAGAGAAACGAAACCGACACTTGTCAATGGTTGTTGCTGTGCGGTTATGTTGGCTCTGCGCCACCGAGAGTGTGTGTGCACGTTCCCAGAAGTTGTACCAAGAGCCCAGGAGACACCCATGCCGCACACCCCTCGCGCGACTGCCCCGCAGGGTCTGCACCAGCTGGCCTTCGGCGGCGACTACAACCCCGAGCAGTGGCCCGAGGAGGTCTGGCACGAGGACGTACGCCTCATGCGGGAGGCCGGCGTGACCATGGTCAGCGTCGGGATCTTCTCCTGGGCACTGCTGGAGCCCGAACCCGGTACGTACGACTTCGGCTGGCTCGACCGGCTCCTGGACCTGCTGCACGTCAACGGCATCCGCGCCGACCTCGGTACCCCCACCGTCGCCCCGCCCGCCTGGTTCTACCGCGCCCACCCCGAAGCCCTGCCGGTCAGCCGGGAGGGCGTCCGCTACGCCTTCGGCTCACGCGGCGCGATCTGCCACAGCAACCCCGACTACCGCTCGGCCGCGGCCGGCATCACCGAACAGCTCGCCCGCCGGTACGGGAACCACCCGGCCCTCGCCATGTGGCACGTCCACAACGAGTACGGCGTCCCCGTCAGCGCCTGCTACTGCGACAGCTGCGCCGCCCACTTCCGCCGCTGGCTCGCCGACCGCCACGGGGGCGTCGACGCCGTCAACGAGGCCTGGGGCACCGCCTTCTGGGGCCAGCGCTACCGCGGCCTCGACGAGATCGACCCGCCGCGCACCACCCCGACCGTCGGCAACCCCGCCCAGCAGCTCGACTACGCCCGCTTCGCCGACGCCACCATGCGCGAGAACTTCTGCGCCGAACGCGACATCCTGCACCGGCTGGCCCCCGGCGCCCCCGTCACCACCAACTTCATGACCGCACTCAGCCAGTGCGGCTCGGTGGACTACTGGGCCTGGGGGCGGGAGGTCGACCTCGTCACCAACGACCACTACCTGATCACCGACGGCCGCCGCACCCATGTCAATCTCGCGATGGCCGCCGACCTGACCCGCTCGGTGGCGGGCGGCGCGCCCTGGCTGCTGCTGGAGCACTCCACCGGCGGCGTCAACTGGCAGCCCCGCAACCCCGCCAAGCACCCCGGCGAGATGGCCCGCAACAGCCTCGCCCATGTCGCCCGCGGCTCCGACGGCGCGATGTTCTTCCAGTGGCGGCAGTCCCGGCGGGGCGCCGAGAAGTTCCACTCGGCGATGCTCCCGCACGCCGGCACGGACTCCCGGATCTGGCGCGAGGTCTCCCGGCTCGGGGCCGATCTCGGCCTGCTGAACGAGATCCGCGCCACCCGGACCGTCGCCGACGTCGCCATGGTCTGGGACTGGCAGTCCTGGTGGGCCCAGTCCCTGGAGTGGCGTCCGAGTCAGGACCACGACGCACGCGAGCGCGCCGACGCGTTCTACGCCTCGCTCTTCGACCGCCACCTCACCGTCGACTTCGCCCACCCCGACACCGATCTGTCCGGGTACCCGCTGGTCGTCGTCCCGGCCCTCTACCTCGCCACCGAGGAGTCCGGCCGCAATCTGCGCCGCTACGTGGAGGGCGGCGGCACACTCGTCGTCTCGTACTTCTCCGGCATCGTCGACACCCACGACGCCGTGCACCCCGGGCCGTACCCGGGCGCCCTGCGCGACGTACTCGGCCTGACGATCGAGGAGTTCTCCCCGCTCGCCGAGGGCGGTAAGGTCCGCCTGATCACCCCCGAGGGCGCGCCCGAGGGGCCCGAGCTGAGCGGTGACGTCTGGTCGGACGTGGTGATCCCGCGCGGCGCCGAGACCGTCTGGTCCTACGCCGACGGCATCCCGGCCGGCCGGCCCGCCGTCACCCGCCACCGTCTGGGCGGGGGCACGGCCTGGTACGTCTCCACCCGGCTGACCGGCCCTGATCTGGACGCCGTGCTCGACCGGGCCTGCGACGACGCCCGCGTCGCGCCGCGCACCGGACTGCCGCACGACGTCGAGGTCGTGCGGCGCACCGGTGACGGCGGCACGTACCTCTTCGCGATCAACCACACGGGGGCCGACGCGAAGGTTCCGCTGGCCGCCACCGGTACGGAGCTCCTCACCGGAGAGGGCGCAGCGGGGCATCTCGCGGTACCGGCGGGGGCGGTGCGGGTGGTGCGGCTCGACGGGTGAGGTGGGTGGGGCGGCCGGCCGGTTGCCGCTCCGTCCTCAACTGCCGGACGGGCTCGGCGCGGCCCCGTCCAGCGGGGCCCCGTGCCACTTCCACGACGTCACCCGCGCACGGCCCGGCAGTTCGGCGCGACCGGTGGACCAGAGCAGTACGGCCCACCGGTCCTCGTCGTCCGGGGCGTCGGGGAAGAGCCGCGCCAGCACCCGGTCGCACAGCTCCGCGGACGGCGTCCAGCCGAGGCCCAGGCCCTCGGCGAGGTCATGGGTGTGCACCAGGGTCTCCACGATGCCCATCGCGGCGAATCCCTCCGCGTCGGAGATCCCGTAGCTGTGGTACGAGCGGATGTCCGGCGAGGTCGTCCTGACCATCGCCGCGAGCAGCGCCCCGCTCGCCTCCAGGGTCCGCAACAGGCCGGCCGCACCGGCCGCCGGGTCGGCGAAGATCGCGTTGAACGGGCCGCCCTCGCGCCGCGGGGCCCAGTGGAACGGCACATCGCTGTCCAATGGCGGTGACTGCGGACCCAGTTGGGCCGCGTAGGCGAAGAGGTCGTCGCTCAGGTGCTCCACGGTCTCCCAGCAGTCCCAGGTGAGCGTCCCCGCCGGGGTGTGCCAGCGGTCCGCCGGGGCCTCCTTGAGCGCGGCGACCGCGAGCCGTACCGCCGACGTCACGTCGTCCGCGGTGACCGGCAGCCTGGTCCCGGTCAGCGTCGCCCGCTCGCGCGCACTGCACTCCACGCAGAACTCGTTGCCCTCGGGGTCGGCCAGGGTCGCCCAGCCGCGCCCGTTGGGCCGGCGGTGATCTCCGACAAGCGTGGCGCCGAGGGCGAGCAGTCGCTCGACCTCCTCGTCCCGGGTGCGGTCCTGCGGCTGGATGTCCAGGTGGATGCGGTTCTTGGTGCTCTTCGGCTCGGGCACGGAGATGAACAGCAGCGCGGCACCGGGGGCCTCGACGAGGGCCTCGGGGTCACCGGGGGAATCGTCGTCGGAGAGGGAGGCGCCCAGCACCTCGGCCCAGAACGTGGCGAGTTGGTAGGCATCGCCGCAGTCGATGGTGATGTGGTGTACGTGTGAAGTCATGGGCCTCACTGTCGCCGGTGACCGTCGCGGGGTCCACCGGGTTATGACGCGGGGGCGGGGACGGCACTTGGCCCCCGCCCCCGCGCCACACCGTGGTCCGGCCCTACCTCACCGGCGTGAAGTCCCGCGCCCCGATGAACTCCGGGCGGCGGACCGGGGCCGCGAAGGGCTCCTCGGCCTTGTTCTCCACGCTGTTGAACACGATGAAGACATTGCTGCGCGGGTACGGGGTGATGTTGTCCCCCGAGCCGTGCATGCAGTTGCAGTCGAACCAGGTCGCCGAACCGGCCCTGCCGGTGAACAGCTTGATGCCGTGCCGGCCGGCCATCCTCGTCAGCGCCTCGTCGGACGGGGTGCCCGCATCCTGCATCTGAAGCGACTTCTTGTAGTTGTCCTTCGGCGTCTCGCCCGAGCACCCGAGGAACGACTTGTGCGAGCCGGGCATGATCATCAGCCCGCCGTTGGTGTCGTGGTTCTCGGTCAGCGCGATCGAGACGGACACCGCCCGCATGTTCGGCAGACCGTCCTCGGCGTGCCAGGTCTCGAAGTCCGAGTGCCAGTAGAACCCCGAGGCACCGAAGCCCGGCTTGACGTTGATCCGGGACTGGTGGACGTACACGTCCGAACCGAGGATCTGACGGGCCCGGCCCACCACGCGCTCATCGCTGACCAGCCGGGCGAAGACCTCGCTGATCCGGTGGACCTCGAACACCGACCGCACCTTCTGCGACTTCGGCTCGATGATCGAGCGCTCGTCGGCGCGTACCACCGGGTCGGCGATCAGCCGCTCCAGCTCGGCGTGGTACCCGGCCACCTCGTCCGGCCCGATCAGCTGGTCGACGGTGAGGAAGCCGTCGCGCTCGAAGCCCTGGAGCTCCTTCGCGGCGATCGGACCCGGTGCGCCGGGCGCGGACCAGATGACCGGGTCCTGGCGGGGAGTGGTCATCTCGGCGGCGCCCCGCGATGGGTACAGGTCGGCACGTACATCAGCGGTCATGATGGTTCAGCCCTCCTCGGTCAGGAGGGGGTCCCCCCAGGCGTCCAGCTCTGGGGGAGGGTAGACACCGTTCTCGTCGTGGTCCTCCCGTCCGGTGACAGGAGGGTTGAAGACGCACACGCACCGGAAGTCCGTCTTGGGGCGCAGCGTGTGGTGCTCGTGCCCGTTCAACAGGTACATCGTGCCGGGGGCGATCCAGTGCTTCTCACCGGTCTCGTCGTTGGTGAGTTCGGCCTCGCCCTCCGTGCAGAGCACGGCCTCGATGTGGTTGGCGTACCACATCGACGTCTCCGTGCCCGCGTACAGAACGGTCTCGTGGAGCGAGAAGCCCACCTTCTCCTTGGCAAGCACGATGCGCTTGCTCTCCCAGGTGCCGGAGGCGGACTTCACATGCCGGTCGGTGTTCTCGATGTCACTGAACGATCGGACAATCACGGTGGGTCGGTGCCTTTCTCTCTGCAGCGGTGTATCTCATCGGGCCCGCCCGGGGCGGCCCCGGGTCAGGCGGTCTCGCGGACGGCACGGGCCATCGTGCGCAGGCCCTCGTCCAGCTCCTCGGGGGTGATGGTCAGCGGCGGCAGCAGCTTGACGACCTCGCTCTGCGGACCCGAGGTCTCCAGCAGCAGCCCCAGTTCGAACGCGCGGGCGCACACGGCCGACGCGCGCGTGGGGTCGTCGAACTCCAGGCCCCACACCAGTCCGCGGCCGCGGAACCGCGCGGTGTCGTGCTCGCCGCAGATCGCCAGCAGCGCCTGCTCGACCTGCTCGCCGCGGGCCAGCGTCTGCTTCTCCATCTGGCCGTCCGCCCAGTAGGCGTCGAGCGCGGCGGCGGCGGTGACGAACGCCGGGTTGTTGCCGCGGAAGGTGCCGTTGTGCTCGCCCGGCTCCCAGACGTCCAGCTCGGGCTTGAACAGGCAGAGCGACATGGGCATCCCGTAGCCGCTGATGGACTTCGACAGCGTCACGATGTCCGGCGTGATGCCGGCCTCCTCGAAGGAGAAGAAGCCGCCGGTACGGCCGCAGCCCATCTGGATGTCGTCGACGATCAGCAGCATGTCCTGGCGGTGGCACAGATCCTGGAGCGCACGGAGCCACTCGGCGCGGGCGACGTTGATGCCGCCCTCGCCCTGGACGGTCTCCACGATCACGGCGGCGGGCTTGTTGAGCCCGGACCCCTGGTCCTCCAGGAGGCTCTCGAACCAGAGGAAGTCGGGGACCTGGCCGTCGAAGTAGTTGTCGAACGGCATCGGCGTGCCGTGCACCAGCGGAATACCGGCACCGGCCCGCTTGAAGGCGTTGCCGGTGACGGCCAGCGAGCCGAGCGACATGCCGTGGAAGGCGTTGGTGAACGAGACCACGGACTCACGGCCCTTGACCTTGCGGGCCAGCTTCAGCGCCGACTCGACGGCGTTGGTGCCCGTCGGGCCGGGGAACATCACCTTGTACGGCAGGTCGCGCGGCCGCAGGACGACGTTCTGGAAGGTCTCCAGGAAGGCTCGTTTGGCGGTGGTCGCCATGTCGAGGCCGTGGGTGATGCCGTCGCGCTCGATGTAGTCGATCAGCGCGCGTTTCAGCACCGGGTTGTTGTGGCCGTAGTTGAGGGAACCGGCTCCGGCGAAGAAGTCGAGGTACGAGTGGCCGTCCTCGTCCGTCAGCCGGGCGCCCTGTGCGCGGTCGAACACGGCGGGCCAGGCGCGGCAGTAGCTGCGTACCTCGGACTCCAGGGTCTCGAAGACGCTCAGATCAGGAGGAGTCATGCCGTAGGCATGCCGGTTGAGGGTGGCGGAGGGAGACGGGTGGGCGGGCGGGGTGATGGTCACAGCGGGTCTCCTGCGTGAGGGGGCGTGACGTGCGGCGGTGAAGGGGACTGCGGCGGGCCCGGGGCCCGCCGGCGGAAGCGCGCGCGCTCAGACGTGGAACGGGCCGATGCTGTAGAGCACTTCCGGCAGATGAGTGCCCTCCGGGAACAGGCCGCCGTCGAAGAGCACCTCGCGCTCCAGGGCCACGTCGTGACGCCGGGCGTAGGAGGTGAACAGGCGGTCCGACGCGGTGTTGTCCGGTGTGACGGTCGTCTCGACCGAGGCGAGGCCCTGTTCCGCGGCGACCCGTGCGGTCAGGGCGTCCAGCAGCTTCGCCGCCAGGCCGGTGCCGCGATGGCCGTGGTCGACGGCCACCTGCCAGACGACGAGCGTCTCGGGGCGGTCGGGCCTGATGTACCCCGTCACGAAGGCGACCGGGCTGCCGGTCTCGTCGCGGGCGACCACGGAGGTCGCCGCGAAGTCACGGCACCACAGCAGGTAGCTGTACGAGGAGTTGAGGTCCAGGACCTCGGAGTCGCGGGCAATGCGCCAGATCGCGGCTCCGTCCTCCACTCGCGGGGTGTCGATGGTGATGAATTCGCTTCGGGCACTTGCAAAATCTGCTGGTGCGGCGGTCATGCGAATTGAATTTACCCAGCAAATTCTGAAATTGCATCGAGGGAAGGGGTTGGGTGGGACGGCCTTCTGTGTTATCAGGCGGGTGCGCGCCCCGGCGCGAATCGGTTACGTTTCCTCCCGGTTTGGACTGTATTTATCTGACATAACGGTCTCGATGTGGGGTCGGTCACAACGTCGTAACTCTCTTGGAGCGCAATCGAATTGAGTGAGATCGCCTCGCCGGAACTGGGGTGTTTAGCCTCGGAGGGAGCGGGAAGAAGAATGCGGGGAGCTGCTCTCGATGAGGCAGCTCCCCGCATTCTTGGATTGCGTCGGAATTTATTCGCTGGGCCAGGTTTCCGAAACCGCCTTGCGGGCAGCTTCGAAATTGACCTGCCGGCCCGCATCGGCCAGCGCCGCCCCCAGAGCCGCGAGTGAGGAGAGCACCGCGCCCCGCGTCGCGTCCACCCCGTAGTGATTGACCCGGATCATCTCCTTGGACAGCGCCCCGCCGCCCGCGATCAGCGGCAGCGACGGGTCGGCGGCGAGCGACCGCGCGACCAGACCCGCGGCGTCCACGCCCTCCGGAGCGCGCAGCGTGGTCGCCACCGGCGCCGCGTCCTTCGCCTCGTGCACATACGGGGTCAGGCCGCCGCCCAGCGCGAGCGCGCCGGCCCGGGTGGCCGCGGCCGCGGCGGCGTGACGGGCCATCAGGGAACCCAGGCCCTCCGCCTCGATCCGCTCCACGCAGGCCTCCAGCGCCAGCATCTCCAACTGCGCCGGCGCGTGCAGCAGCGCCTTGCGGCCGCCGTCGATCCAGCGCTCCTTCCAGTCCAGCAGGGAGAGGTAGGAGCGGCGCGGGGCCTGCGGGTTGGCGGCGATCCGCTCCCAGGCGCGGGCGCTCACCGACACGGCCGACACCCCGGCCGGACCGCCCATCGCCTTCTGCGCGCCGATCACGCACAGGTCGACGCCCCACGCGTCGGGCAGCAGCGGCTCGGCACCCACCGAGGCGACGGCGTCCAGCATGAACAGCGCCCCGTGCGCGCGCACGACCTCGCCGATCTCCGCGACCGGGTTGGTGTTGCCGGTCGCCGCCTCCGCGTGGACCAGCGAGACGAAGTCGATCTCCGGGTGCGCGGCCAGCGCCTGCGCGACCTGGTCGGCGGTGACCGCCGTGTGGAAGGGCACCGCCAGGTCGATGACCTCGGCGCCGCAGTCGCGCAGCCAGTTGCCGAAGGTCTGCCCGTAAGGCCCAGTGACCACGTTCAGCGCGGTCGAGCCGGGCCGGGCGCCGCCCCGGATGCAGCCTTCGAGGGGGAGCAGCGCCTCGCCCTGCATGATGACGACATCCTGCTCGGTGGCGAGGAGGCCGGCCACCCGCCGCTCCACGGCCGCGAAGTGCGCGGGGGTGAGCGGGGCGAGGTCGAGGAAGGGGTGCGTCACGGTGGTGCTCTCTTCGCGATCGGATCGGTGTGCGGCGGGGCCTGCGGGCCGGGCCTGCACCGAGGGTACCCAGCACCGCCTGGGCGGCCTCCGGGGTGCCTCGTACAGTGCAGTCCATGAGCGATCACGAGGCGCCGAGGGTGCTGCATGTGAAGGGGCGGGTGCTCGTCGGACCCGACGAGGTCAGGGACGAGCTCTGGGCGGTCGACGGACGCGTCTCGTACGAGCGGCCCGCCGGTGCGGACGGGGCGACGGTCCTCACCGGGTGGGTACTGCCGGGGCTGGTCGACGCCCACTGCCACGTCGGGCTCGACCACCACGGGGCCGTCGACACCGCGACCACCGAGAAGCAGGCCGTCGATGACCGGGAGGCCGGCGCGCTGCTCCTGCGGGACGCGGGTTCGCCCGCCGACACCCGGTGGATCGACGACCGCGAGGACCTGCCGAAGATCATCAGGGCCGGCCGGCACATCGCCAGGACCCGGCGGTACACCAGGAACTACGCGTACGAGATCGAGCCGGACGAGCTGGTGGCGTACGTGGCGCAGGAGGCGCGCCGCGGCGACGGCTGGGTGAAGCTGGTCGGCGACTGGATCGACCGGGGGGTGGGCGACCTGACCGCGTGCTGGCCGCGCGAGGCGGTCGGGGCCGCTATCGCCGAGGCGCACCGGCTGGGCGCCCGGGTCACCGCGCACTGCTTCGCCGAGGACTCCCTGCGCGACCTCGTCGAGGCCGGGATCGACTGCGTCGAGCATGCGACCGGGCTCACCGAGGAGACGATCCCGCTCTTCGCGGAGCGCGGGGTCGCGATCGTTCCGACGCTGGTCAACATCGCCACCTTCCCCTCGCTGGCGCGGGGCGGCGACGCCAAGTACCCGCGCTGGTCCGCCCATATGCGCCGGCTGCACGAGCGGCGGTACGCCACGGTGGGCGCCGCCCATGACGCCGGGATCCCCGTCTTCGTCGGCACCGACGCGGGCGGTGTGCTGGCACACGGGCTGGTGGCCGACGAGGTCGCCGAACTGGTGAAGGCGGGCATCCCCGCCCTGGAGGCACTGTCCGCGGCGGCCTGGGGCGCGCGCGAGTGGCTCGGCAGGCCGGGACTCGAGGAGGGCGCCCCGGCCGACCTCGTGGTCTACGACGAGGATCCGCGGGCGGACGTGCGCGTGCTGGCCGCGCCCCGCCGGGTCGTGCTGAACGGGCGCGTGATCGGCTGACGGGCGGGCCCCGGGTCCGGACCGGCCCGGGGTTCGCCGTGTTGACCGGCAGTTACCGGGAGCCGGCCCGCTCGTTGAAGCACCTCTGCGCATGCTCCGGCGCGGTCCGTCCGCGGACCGCCCACGCTCGGCGAATCGGGTGAACCAGAGGAACGCACGTGCCGAGATAATCGAATACAAGCACGGAAACCCCCCTTTGGGGTGAACTCACCTCAGGTGTCGGTCAGTTCACCCTCTGTGCGTAAAGATTCACGGAGTCGAGGCCACCGGTGCCCGCGATGTCCCGCATTGGACGGCGCCGGTGGCTCCATGTCTCTTGTGGGGGTTCCACCATCTTGAACAGCAACACCTTCCGCCTCGCCGCCCTGGCGGTCGCCGCCGCTCCCGTCGCACTGCTGGTCGCCGTCCCGGCGCAGGCCGCCACCGCGACGACCACGACCACCGGCGACGGGAAGGCGAGCGCGGTAGTGCTCCGTACCGCACTCGACGTCTCGCTCCTGAACAAGACGATCGACGTGCCGCTCAAGGCCGCGCTCAACGAGGTGCACGCCCCGGCCGCCGCCAAGGAGACGGCGCTCAGCGTGCGGCTCGACGGCGTCGACCACGGGAAGCCGTTCAGCGTGCTGCGTGCCGATGTCGCCACGGCTAACGCCACCGCCGACGAGCACCGTGCCGAGGGTTACAGCAACATCGCGAGGGCCCGGCTGCACCTGCCCGGTCTGCCGCTGCTCTCGCTGATCGAGGTCGAGCAGGTCACGTCCAAGGCGGTCTGCGAGGTGGGCCACAGGCCGGTCGCCGAGTCGAATGTGCTGGGTCACGTGAAGGTGCTCGGCCGGCGTGTGACCCTGACGGCCGGAGGTACCACGGAGGTCAAGGTGCCGGACGTCGGCGAGGTGACGCTCGACCTGTCGAAGACGCACACCACCTCACGCACCGCGGCGGCCGCGGCACTTCAGCTGAAGGTCTCGGTGAACCCGCTCAAGCTGAACGTCGCCGATGTGCGGGGCGAGGTCACGCTCGCCGAGGCCACCTGCGAGACGCCGAAGGCTCCCAGGCCGGGCGGCTCCACCGACGGCGGCTCGTCGGACGGCGGTTCCAGTGATGGCGGCTCGTCCGACGGTGGTGCGTCCGACGGGGGCTCCGACGACGGCGGTTCCAGTGATGGCGGCTCGTCCGACGGTGGTGCGTCCGACGGGGGCTCCGGCGACGGCGGTTCGACCGACGGCGGCTCCAGCGGCGGCTCGTCCAACGGAGGTTCGACGGGCAGCGGCTCCAGCACCGGCAACGGGGGCTCCACGGCTGGTCACCACTCCGGCACCGGCGGCGGCGACGTGAAGACTCAGACCGGCACCGGCAACACCCCCGCGGCTGCCGACGCCGACCTCGCCGAGACGGGCTCCAGCTCCGCCACGCCGTACATCGCAGGCGGTGCGGCGCTGCTGCTGGCGGTCGGCGCCGGCGCGATGGTCGTGGTTCGGCGGCGTGCGCAGAGCTGACGTCCGGGTGAGCGAATCAGTGCCCGAGGGGGAGGCCGGGGGGCCGTAAGGAAGAACGGGGGCGGGGAGCGGTGTTCCGTGAGTGGAGCACCGTTCCCCGCCCCTCAGGCGTCGCCGCCTGCCGGGACCGTCACCGGCCGACCGTGGTCAGTGCCTGGAGTGCCTGGTCGAGCACCTGCAGAAAGCTGTTGGTCGTCGTACGGTCGCGCACCGCCAGCCGCAGCCAGTCGGTGCCGAGCCCCGGAAACGTGTCGCCGCGCCGGGCCGCGAAGCCCAGCGTCCGCAGCCGCTGCCGGATCTCCGCGGCCCGCTCCAGCCGGATCAGGACGAACGGGCCCTCGGCCGGCTCCACCACCCGTATCTCGGTGAACTCGCGGAGCCCCGCGACCAGATGGCGGCGGTCCACCGCGATGCGTTCCGCCGCGTCCGCCGCCTCCGCCAGCGCCCGAGGCTCCACGCACGCCTCGGCGGCCGTCAGCGCCGGCGCCGACACCGGCCACAGCGGCTGCGCCCGGGCCAGCCTGCGCACGGTCTCCGGCGCGGCCGTGACATAACCGATCCGCAGTCCGGCGAGCCCCCAGGTCTTGGTGAGGCTGCGCAGGACGACCAGCCCGGGGACATCCGTACGGCCGCACAGCGCCTCGCGCTCATCGGGCACCGCGTCCATGAACGCCTCGTCGACCACCAGCGTCCGCCCGGGGCGCGCCAGTTGCTCCAGCACGGCCGCCGGGTGCAGCACGGACGTCGGGTTGGTCGGATTGCCGACCACCACCAGATCCGCGTCCGCCGGAACCGCGGCCGGGTCCAGCCGGAAGCCGTCCTCCGCGCGCAACAGCACCCGCCCCACCTCGTGCCCGGCGGCGCGCAGGGCGGCCTCGGGCTCGGTGAACTGCGGATGGACCACGACCGGACGCCGGGCCGGCAGCGCGCGTGCGATCAGCACGAACGCCTCCGCCGCACCCGCGGTCAACAGGACCCGCTCGGGCGGCAGCCCGTGCCGTGCGGCGACTGCCGCGAGCGCCGGACGCCCGTCCGGGTAGGCGGCGAGCGCGCCCAGCGACGCGGCTATCCGCTCCTTCAGCCAGGCCGGTGGGGTACCGGCCCGTACGTTGACGGCGAGATCGGTCAGATCCCGGCCCCGTCCCCGTACCTCTGCGTCACCGTGATGCCGCAGATCGTGCGCGCCCGCGCCGGTTGCGTCGGGGCTCTCAGTGGGAGTGTGCATGACCGCCATGGTGGGGGTGGTGGTGATGGCCGTCGTCGTCAGGGTGGAAGTGCGGCTGCTGCGGCAGTCCCACCTTGTCCTCGAAGCCCGGCAGTGCGATCCGGTACACGCAAGAGTCGCAGTTCATCCGCAGATCGCCCTTGACGGCCTCCCGGTAGCGCTCCATGACGAGATCGAGCAGTTCCTCCGCGGCGCCGATCACCTCGGCCGACCGGACATCCAGCTCCGGATGGGCGGCGGCCCACTTCCCGGTCTGCTGACGCACCCGGTCCGGCAGGATGCCGGTGAAGAGGAAGTACGGCAGAACGACTATGCGCCCCGCACCCAGCTTCACGCAACGGTCCAGACCCGACGGCACATCGGGTGCGGCCAGCGAGACGAACGCCGTCTCCACCCCGGCGTACCCCCGGCCCTCCCAGAACAGCCTCGACGCCTTGTACACCTCGGCGTTGGCGTCCGGGTCGGTGGAGCCGCGCCCGACCAGCAGCACCGTCACCTCGGAGCGGTCGGTGTCGCCCAGTACCTCGTCGACCCGCCGCTCCAGCACCTTCAGCAGCGCCGGGTGCGGGCCCAGCGGACGCCCGTAGGTGTACGAGATGCCGGGGTGGCGCTCCTTCTCGCGGGTCAGCGCCGCCGGGATGTCGCCCTTGGCGTGCCCCGCCGACACCAGCATCAGCGGGACGGCGGCGAAGCGCTTCACACCACGCTCGACGAGCTCGGTCACCGCGTCGCCGAGCGGCGGCGGCGACAGCTCGATGAAGCCGCCCGCGACGGGCAGTTGCGGGTTGCGGGCGCCGAGCTCGGCCACGAAGTCGCGGAAGGCGGCGGCCCCGCCCTCGTCCCGGGTGCCGTGGCCGGCGATCAGCAGTGCGGGCTGGGCGGACGGGGTGTTCACAGGTTCTCCTCGGTGTTCATGGGGGGTGGGGTGCGGATCGGCGGTGCGGCTCATCGGGCGGACTCCCCGGCCGGGGAGTCCGGGGCCGACTGCCAGCGGTAGCCGCGCGGGGTGACCATGCGGCCCGCGATCTCCCGGGTGGCCGTGTTGCCGACGGTCACGACGGTCATCATGTCGACCGTCTCCGGGTCCAGTTCCGCCAGCGAGGTCACCCGGCTGCTCTCGTCGGGGCGTGAGGCATTGCGTACGACTCCGACCGGTGTGGCCGGCTCCCGGTGCCCGGCCAGGATCGACAGCGCCTTCGGGAGCTGCCAGTCGCGGCCCCGGCTGCGCGGGTTGTAGAACGTCACGATGATGTCGGCCTCGGCCGCGGCCCGTACCCGGCGTTCGATGACCTCCCACGGCGTGTGCAGATCGGAGAGGCTGATCGAGACGTGGTCGTGGCCCAGCGGGGCACCCAGGATCGCGGCGGCCGCCAACGCGGCCGTCACCCCCGGCACACCCACCACATCGATATCGGCCCCGGCTTCGGCGAGCGCGGGCGACGCCATCGCGTACACGCCCGCGTCGCCACTGCCGATCAGCGCCACGGCATGCCCCTTGCGCGCCTCCGCGACCGCGGTACGGGCCCGCTCCTCCTCGGCGCCCAGCCCCGACTCCAACACCGTGGTGCCGGGCCGCAGCAGGTCCCTGATCTGGTCGACGTACTGGTCCAGCCCGACCAGCACCGAGGCCCGCCGCAGCTCGTCGCGGGCGCGCGGCGTCAGCAGATCACGGGCACCGGGGCCGAGCCCGACGACGGCCAGCCGACCGCGCGGAGCCCGGCGGACCACCGCGCAGGTCGCCATCGCCGCGCGCCCCTCGGGCTGTGACTTCCGCTTCGGTACGAGGAGTTCACCGCCCGCCGCGAGCGCGGCGGCCTCCGCCACCGACGGCGTTCCGACGGCGGCGAGCGGCGCGTCGGACGGATGCGGCACTTCGATCCGGGCCAGTTCCGCGGCCGGGTACGTCCGCAGCGGCACCCCGAGCCGTGCGGCGGCGGCCACGATCCCCGGCTCCCCGGCCTTCGCGTCCACGGTCACCAACTCCGCGACGCTCAAGGGCGAGAGCCCCGCCCCGGCCAGGGCGTCCCGGATCAGCCCGAGCACCTCGTCCTCGGGCGCGTCCTTGGACGCACCGACCCCGACGGCGAGCGAGGCGGGCCGCAACACGGCTTCCTGCGAAGCGAGTTCGATGATCCGGTCGGTGATGTACAGCACCGCCGGGCCCGCACCGTCCGGGCTCACGTTCGGCGGCAGGGCCGGCAACGGCCCTGCCGCGTCCGCCCGCAACGCCACCGGCGCACCGTCGAGCATCGCCCGCGACACCCCCGCGACATCCCCCTCCACGGGGAGGCCGAGCATGTCCAGACCGGCGATCCCCACCGCGTCCGTCGCCGTCGTCACGACCGGCGCGGCGCCCAGCACCTCACCGACCTCCACCGCCAGGGCGTTCGCCCCGCCGCCGTGCCCGCCGAGCAGCGCCACCGCATGGCGCCCCGCCTCGTCCACACAGACGATCCCCGGATCCGCGGCCTTGTCCACCAGCAGCGGCGCGACCAACCGCACCACGGCCCCCGTGGCGAGGAAGCACACCAACTGCTCACACTCGGCGAACGCCCGCCGCACGGCCTCGCGCACCGGGCCGTCGTAGACCACGGCGCGGCCGGGCCAGGCCGCGGCCAGCCGGTCGCGGGCGACGGCGCCGGCCGCCGTCGCGGAGATGAGGCCGATCACTGGACTGCTCCTTCACTTGCACGAACCGCGGGGCGGACGCCCCACAGCAGAAACACCGGATTGGCGGCGGCGAGCCGGGTCACGTCACCGGGCAGCGGCGCCAGCCGGGAGGACTGGAGCAGCACCCCCTCGGGCTCGAACCCGGCGGCGGCCAGCGCCGACCGCACCTGCGGCACCCGGTCCAGGGCCGCCACCGCGACCACCACGGCGCGCCGCGCCCGCCGGGCGCACGCGGTCACGATCGCGGGCAGTTCACGCCCGCCGCCCCCGACGAACACCGCGTCCGGGTCGGGCAGATCGGACAGCACGACCGGTGCGGCACCGTGCACCGCCCGCACGTACACCCCGTGCGCGGCCGCGTTCGCCCGGATCCGCCCGACCCCGTCCGACGTCTTCTCGACGGCGACGGCGGCTGCCCCGAGCCGGGCGCACTCCACCGCCACCGATCCCGACCCGGCACCGATGTCCCAGACCAGGTCACCCGTGCGCGGCCCGAGCCGGGCCAGCGCCAGCGCCCGCACCTCGAACTTGGTGATCATCGAGTCACGGTGCTCGAACTCCGCCTCGTCCAGCGCCCACCCCGCCGGACCGGCGGCCGGACCCGCCACCGTCCGCACCGGCGACAGGGCCCGCGACTCGTCCAGGCACAGCACCACACTCACCGGATCGGGCCATGAGCGGACCGCCGCCTCCCGGGGCGTCAGCCGCTCGACGCGCTCGTGCTCCGGGTCCCCGAGCGCCGTCGCGACGACCAGGACGCGCTCCTCGCTCCGGTACACCAGCCCGGCCGCCAGCTCGGCGGGACCCGCACCCGGGCCGGTCAGCACCGCGACCTTGGGGTGCGCCAGGCACACGTTCACCGCGGTCCGCGGATCCCGCCCGTGCGCGCTGACCACCACCGCGTCGTCCCACGGCAGCCCCAGCCGGGCGAACGCCACCGCGACCGAAGGAGCGCCCGGCCGCACATCGAGCGCCGCCGGCCCGAACCGCTCCGCCAGCGCCCGTACGATCCCGAAGAACCCCGGATCACCGGAGGCCAGCACCACCACCCGGGCCCCGTCCTCGGCCAGTTGCCCTTCGATCCGGTCGAGGGCCGGAGCCAGCGGCCCGAGGACCACCCGGCCGGCCCGCTCCGGGAGCGCCGCGCCGTCCAGATGGCGCCGCGCGCCGACCACCAGCGTGGCCCGCGCCAGAGCCGCCACGGCGTCGGGGCCGAGCGGCGCCCCCGTTCCCGTACCGAATACCCGGATCACGAGCCGGACCGCTGGGCCCGCAGCTCGGCCCGAGCCGCCTTGTCGGCCTTGCGGTAACCGTGGAAATGACCCGGGTGGTAGAGGTGCGAACGGGTGCCCGACGCCGACAGGGCGGGGCCGACCAGGAACAGCGTGTGCTTCCAGAGCTTGTGCTCCTTGACCGTCTCCTCCAGCGTCTCGATCGTGCAGTGCAGGATCAGCTCCTCCGGCCAGGTCGCCTGGTACGCGACCACGACGGGCGTGGTCGTGGGATAGCCGCCCTCCAGCAGTTCCTGGGTCAGCTGCCCGGACCGGGCAGCCGACAGGAAGAGCGCCATCGTCGTGCCGTGCCGCGCGAACTCCCGCACCTCCTCGCCCGGCGGCATCGGCGTCTTGCCGCCGCCGAGCCGGGTCAGGATCACCGACTGCGCCACCTCCGGGATGGTCAGCTCGCGCCGCGCGATCGCCGCGACCGCCGAGAACGACGAGACGCCGGGCACGATCTCGACCGCCACCCCCAGCTCACCGCACCGGTCGACCTGCTCCTGAGTGCCGCCCCAGAGCGCCGGATCGCCGGAGTGGATACGGGCCACCTTCAGCCCCTCGTCCGCCGCCCGCCGGTACACCTCGACCACCGCTTCGAGGGACATCTGGGCCGAGTCGAGGATCTCGGCGCCCTCCCGGGCGTGCTCGAGGACCTCCGCCTGCACCAGGCTCGCCGCCCAGATCACGATGTCGGCGTCCGCGATGGCCCGTGCCGCCCGGAAGGTCAGCAGATCGGCGGCGCCGGGGCCGGCACCGACGAACGTCACGGTGCCGCGGGTGGGCGCGGCGACTGCGCCGGCTGCGTCGACTGCTTCGGACATGGAACGGTCCTTTCGGGACAAGAGACAACGGGACAAGACAGGGGGCGCCCTGAGATGCGGGCACCGGGGTCAATCGGCTAGCAAGAGCCCATGGCGGTGTTCGTCGCGCTCGGCGCGTTCCTGATGACCCTGGCCGGCGGCTGGGTCGCCCAGCGCGTCACCGACCGCCGCCACCTGGTACTCGGCTTCGCCGGCGGACTGATGCTCGGCGTGGTCGGCCTGGACCTGCTGCCGGAGGCGATCGAGGCCGCGGGCGGCCACATCTTCGGCGTACCGGCCGCCCTGCTGCTGTTCGTGGGCGGCTTCCTCTTCGCCCATCTGGTGGAGCGGCTGCTCGCGGTACGCCAGGCCGCACACGGCGCGGGCGAGGAACGGGTGCCCCAGGTCGGGCTGACGGCGGCGGCGGCGATGGTCGGCCACAGCCTGATGGACGGCGTGGCGCTCGGCGCGGCCTTCCAGGTCGGCGGCGGCATGGGCGCGGCCGTCGCGCTGGCCGTCATCACCCACGACTTCGCCGACGGCTTCAACACGTACACGATCACCAGCCTGTACGGGAACGCCCGCCGCAAGGCCCTCGTGATGTTGTACGCGGACGCGGCGGCGCCCGTCGTCGGCGCGGCGACGACGCTTCTGTTCACCCTTCCGGAGGAACTCCTCGGCTGCTATCTCGGCTTCTTCAGCGGTGCGCTGCTCTACCTCGCCGCCGCCGAGATCCTGCCCGAGGCACACCACGACCACCCGGCCCGCTCCACACTGCTGTGCACGGTCGCCGGGGTCTGCTTCATCTGGCTGGTCGTGGGCATCGCAGGCTGACCGCCTCACAGTTTGCCGCCCCGTCCACCGTCGCGCGGCGCGGGCGCGATCAGCGTGGAGAGGTACGGCAACGGGCCGTCGGCCAGCTCCGACGCGGGCCGGATCGACTCCTCCGGCAACCCGAGCGCCGAACCCCACACCGCGTCCTCGGTCCGCCCCGTCTCGCGCAACGCCGTGGAGACCTCCTCCGCCAGCCGCCCGAACTTGTACGCGACGACCGTCCCGGGCCCCTCCAGGGCCTCCTTCAGCACAGCCGCCCCGGCGGTCACCGGCACCAGCGTCAACGGCTCGGTGCCCTCGGTCAGCACCGCACCGCTGCGCGCGGCCAGATCCTGCATGGCCGTGATCCCCGGCACGGTCACCACGGCGGTGCCGGGCAGCAGCTCACCGATGGTGTGCGCGAGATAGGTGAACGTCGAGTACACATTGGGGTCCCCGATGGTCGCGAACGCCACCGAACCATGGGTACGAAGCAACTCCGCGACCCGCGCCCCCGCCGCGTCCCACGCCGCCTCCCGGCGCGCCCGGTCCGTCCGCTCGTTCAGCGCGAACACCACCCGTACGACCTTCTCCGCCCCGACGTAGTGCAGCACGGTCGCCTCGGCACGCCCCTGCTCACCGGTGTCCATCACCGGCACCACGACGACGGCGGCGTCGCGCAGCGCGTTGACGCCCTTGACCGTCACCAGCTCCGGATCACCGGGCCCGACCCCCACACCGACCAGCGTGTTCGTACCGTGACCGTGGTTCATCCCTTGCACCTCTCAACGAATCGGCGGGCCGTACCGGGCGCCGACGCCCAATGCGTGTGCAGATAACTCGCGTGCACGCCCTGCTGCACGAACCCCTCCACGCGCCGCTCCGGCCGGTGCATGCCCCAGGCCGGCTCGTCCCCGGCGCCCGGCTCCAGCACGGTCCGGTGGAACTCGTGCCCGCGCATCCGCGTACCGGCCGCCGCGAGCGCGCTGTCGGAGAGCGCCACGGCGTCCCGGTAGCCGAGCGTCAGCCGCTCGGACATCCGCCCCTCGGCATCCAGCACCCCGCACATCGGGAGCCCGTCGAGCGACCGCGCCAGATAGAGCAGCCCGGCACACTCGGCGGCCACCGGGGCCCCGGAGACCGCAAGCTCCGCAACGGCCTTGCGCAACGGCTCGTTGGCGGACAGCTCGGGCGCGTACACCTCGGGAAACCCGCCCCCGATGACCAGCCCCCGGGTCCCCTCGGGCAACTCCTCGTCCCGCAAGGGGTCGAACGGCACCACCTCGGCCCCGGCGGCGGCGAGCAGCTCACTGTGCTCGGCGTAGGAGAAGGTGAACGCGGCCCCGGACGCGACAGCGACGACCGGAGCCTCCTTCGCCCCACTTCCCGGTGCCTGCGGTGTTCGAGCAGCGGAGCCCCGGTCAAGGGAAGAGGCAGGTAGGGGAACAGCCCCGCCGCAGGCGCCGACCGCCTCCGCCGCGCTCCACACCGCACCCGGCAAGGACGGCGCGGACCGCGCCAGAGCCAGGACCGCGTCCAGGTCGCACCCGGCCAGAACCTGAGCCCCCATCGCCGCGACAGCGGCCACCGCGTCGCCCCGCCGCTCGGCCACCGGCACCAGCCCCAGATGCCGCGACACCACCGCCATCTGTTCGGCCCGCCGCAGCACCCCCAGTACCGGCACCCCGGACTCGTCCAGGGCCTCGCGCAACAGCGTCTCGTGCCGGTCCGAGCCGACCTTGTTCAGGATCACCCCGCCGATCCGCACCCGCGGATCCCACGAGGCGAAACCGTGCACCAGCGCCGCCACGGACCGCGACTGCGACGACGCGTCCACGACCAGCACCACCGGCGCCCGCAGCAGCTTCGCCACCTGCGCGGTGGAAGCGAGCTCACCGAGCCCCGAGGCCCCGTCGTACAGCCCCATCACACCCTCGACGACCGCCAGGTCACAGCCCTGCGCACCGTGCGCGAACAGCGGAGCGATCAGCTCCGGCCCGCACAGGTACGCGTCGAGATTGCGCCCCGGCCGGCCCGTCGCCAGCGTGTGGTAGCCCGGGTCGATGTAGTCGGGCCCGACCTTGTGCCCGGACACGGCGAGTCCCCGCCCGGCGAAGGCGGCCATCAGACCCGTCGCGACGGTGGTCTTGCCGCTGCCGGACGACGGCGCGGCGATGACCAGGCGCGGAACCGTCACCACTCGATGCCCCTCTGGCCCTTCTGTCCGGCGTCCATCGGGTGCTTGACCTTGGACATGTCGGTCACCAGATCCGCCGCGTCCACCAGTGCGGCGGGCGCGTTGCGCCCGGTGATCACCACATGCTGCGAACCGGGCCGGTCGCGCAGCACCTCGACCACCTCGTCGGTGTCGACCCATCCCCAGTGCATGGGGTAGGCGAACTCGTCGAGCACATACAGCCGGTACGTCTCGGCGGCCAGATCACGCTTGACCTGCTCCCAGCCCTCGCGGGCCGCGGCCTCGTTGTCCAGCTGCTGATCGCGCTGGACCCAGGACCAGCCCTCGCCCATCTTGTGCCAGGCGACGGACCCGCCCTCACCGCTCGCGCCGAGGACCTTCAGCGCGTTCTCCTCACCGACCTTCCACTTCGCCGACTTCACGAACTGGAAGACCCCGATCGGCCATCCCTGATTCCAGGCGCGCAGCGCCAGCCCGAAGGCCGCCGTCGACTTGCCCTTGCCGATGCCGGTGTGCACCACCAGCAGCGGCCGGTTGCGGCGCTGACGGGTGGTGAGCCCGTCGTCCGGCACACTGACCGGCTGTCCCTGCGGCATTACGCGGCCCTCCTGCTGCTGCCCTGAACGTCCTTGACCAGCCCGGCGATCGAGTCGGCCCGCAGCTCGTCGAGCGTGACGGCGGTACCGCCCAGCTCGCCCGCGAGACTCGCCGCGAGACCGAGCCGCACCGGACCCGACTCGCAGTCCACGACCACGGAAGCCGTGCCCTCGATCTCGTGCAGCCGGGCGGCCCGCGCGGCCAGCGCCACCGGCTCCGGCCCCCCGGTCGCCCGCCCGTCGGTCACCACGACCAGCAGCGGCCGCCGCGACGGATCGCGCAGCCGCTCCACCCGCAGCACGTCATGGGCCTTCAACAGCCCGGCGGCCACCGGGGTACGTCCACCGGTCGGCAGCGTCTCCAGCCGTGCGGCAGCCGCGTCCACCGACGACGTCGGCGGCAGCACCACGGCCGCCTCCTTGCCCCGGAAGGTGATCAGACCGACCTTGTCCCGCCGCTGGTAGGCATCCATCAACAGGGACAGCACCGCACCCTTCACGGCGCTCATCCGCTGCCGGGCCGCCATCGACCCCGACGCGTCCACGACGAACAGCACGAGGTTCCCCTCGCGCCCCTCCCGCGTGGCCTGTCGCAGATCGTCCCGCCGCACGATCAGCCCGCGCCCCGACCGCCCGCGCGCCCGCTGATGCGGGGCGGCGGCCTGCACGGTCGCGGCCAGATGCAGCTTGGTCAGCGCGCCCCGCGGACGCCGCGCACCGGTCGTCCGCCCGTGCTCGGTACGCGCCCGGGAGCGCCGCCCCGCCGCACCCTCGCCCAGACCGGGCACGCTCAGCATCTTCGTCCGGAACGGCTCACCGGCCCGCACGGGCTGCTGCTCCCCACCCCCGGAGGACTGCCCGCGCGCGGGTTCCTGCTCCTTGCCCTGCTCGGGCACGGACTGCTCGGGCACGGACTGCGCGGGCGTGTCGTCGGCTCCGCCCTCGGGCTGCGGCGGCGTGTCGGGCCCGTCGCCCTGCGGCGGAGGACCGCCGCCACCGGGGCCGTCCGGGTCCGGAGCGTCGTCCTCGCCGCTGTTCTGCTCCAGCGTGTCGTCGAGCTTGTCCTCGTCGAGTCCCGGCGCGTCGAAGGGGTTGCGCCGGCGCCGATGGGGGAGCGCGAGCAACGCGGCCTGCCGCACGTCCTCGGCCAGCACATCGGTACGCCCCGACCACGCGGCCAGCGCGGTGGCGGTCCTGGCCATCACGATGTCGGCCCGCATCCCGTCGACCTCGAAGGCCGCACAGGTCGCGGCGATCTGCCGCAACGCACCGTCACCGAGGCGGACCTGAGGCAGCAGCGCACGCGCGGCCACGATCCGGGCCCGCAACGCGCCCTCCTCGTCCGCCCACTTGGCGGCGAAGGCGGCCGGATCGTCGTCGTACGCGAGCCGGCGCCGCACCACCTCGACCCGCAGATCGGTCTCCCGGGACGCGGCGACCTCGACGGTCAGCCCGAACCGGTCGAGCAACTGCGGCCGCAGTTCGCCCTCTTCGGGGTTCATCGTCCCGACGAGCAGGAAGCGCGCGGCATGCCGTACGGAGACGCCCTCGCGCTCCACGTACGAGGCACCCATGGCGGCCGCGTCCAGCAGCAGGTCCACCAGATGGTCATGGAGGAGATTGACCTCGTCCACGTACAGGATTCCGCGATGCGCGTCGGCGAGCAGCCCCGGCTCGAAGGCCTTCACGCCCTCGGCGAGCGCCCGCTCGATGTCGAGCGCCCCGACGAGCCGGTCCTCGGAGGCGCCGACCGGCAGTTCGACCGTCCGGGCCGCCCGCGACACGCCCGGCCCGGCCTCGTGGGGCCCGTCGGGACACGCCGGATCGGGCGACGCCGGGTCGCAGGAGAACCGGCACCCGGGGACGACGGACACCTCCGGCACGAGCGCGGCCAGGGCGCGCACCGCGGTGGACTTGGCGGTGCCCTTCTCGCCACGCACCAGCACCCCGCCGACGGCCGGCGAGACGGCGTTGAGCAGCAGGCCGAGCCGGAGATCGTCCTGTCCGACGATGGCGGTGAAGGGATAAGGCGTACTCACGAGACCTCCTTGGGAGCGGCGGATTCCAGCGGCTCCGGCGGGCATTGCAGCCCCTCCGGCGATTGGGGGGCGAGGTTCCGGGGGCGGGGCCCCCGGTTCGGCCCCGGCGCGCACACCCCGCTCACGCGTCCCCCTCCAGATCACCCTCGAGTTCCAGGTACGTCGCCCGCAGCCGCTCCAGCGTCTCCGTGTCCGGCTCCGCCCACAGCCCCCGCTCGGCCGCCTCCAGCAACCGCTCCGAAATCCCGCGCAGCGCCCAGGGGTTGGACTTCTTCATGAAGTCCCGGTTCTCCGGGTCGAAGACGTACTCCGCCGACAACTTCTCGTACATCCAGTCGTCGACGACCCCCGCCGTCGCGTCGTACCCGAAGAGGTAGTCCACCGTCGCGGCCATCTCGAACGCGCCCTTGTAGCCGTGGCGCCGCATGGCCGCCATCCAGCGCGGGTTGACCACGCGTGCCCGGAAGACGCGGTGCGTCTCCTCGCCGAGCGTCCGCGTCTTCACCTGGTCGGGCGTGGCGCTGTCACCGACGTACGCCTCGGGCGACTCACCGGTCAGATGCCGCACCATGGCGACCATGCCGCCGTGGTACTGGAAATAGTCATCGGCGTCGACCAGGTCGTGCTCGCGCGTGTCGACGTTCTTCGCCGCCACCGCGATCCGCCGGAACGCCGTCTCCATGTCCCCGCGCGCCGCCCGCCCCTCGAGGCCGCGTCCGTACGCGTAACCGCCCCAGACCGCGTACACCTCGGCCAGGTCCGCGTCGGACCGCCAGTTCCGCGCGTCGATCAGCGGCAGCAGCCCCGCCCCGTACGCCCCCGGCTTCGAGCCGAAGATGCGTGCCGTGGCCCGGCGCCGGTCACCGTGCTCCGCCGTGTCCTCGTCGGCGTGCGCCCGTACGTAGTTGGCGTCGGCCGGCTCGTCCAGCTCCGCCACCGCCCGCACCGCGTCGTCGATCAGCCCCACCACGTGCGGGAACGCGTCCCGGAAGAAGCCCGAGATCCGGACCGTCACATCGATGCGCGGCCGGCCCAGTTCGTCCACCGGGACCACCTCGAAGCCGGTCACCCGGCGCGACGCGTCGTCCCAGACCGGACGGCAGCCGAGCAGCGCCAGGATCTCCGCGATGTCGTCGCCCTGGGTGCGCATGGCAGAGGTGCCCCACACGGTCAGGCCGACCGACTTCGGGTAGTCGCCCGTGTCGGCGAGGTACCGGGCGATCAGCGAGTCGGCGAGCGACTGGCCGACCTCCCACGACAGCCGGGACGGGATCGCCTTCGGGTCGACGGAGTAGAAGTTGCGGCCGGTCGGCAGCACGTTGACGAGGCCGCGCGTGGGCGAACCCGAGGGTCCGGCCGGTACGAAGCCGCCGTCCAGTGCCAGCAGGATGTGATCGATCTCGTCCGTCGTCCGGGCCAGCCGGGGCACGACCTCCTCGCAGGCGAAGCCCAGCACGGCAACCGCCTCGGGGAGATCGAAGCCCAGCACCTCCCGGGCCAGGCCGGCCACGGCCGTGACGTCCCAGCCGCGCTCCTCCATGCCCTCCGCGAGACGGCGGCACAACTGCTCCAGTAGGTCGATCGCGTCCGCGCCCGTCCGGGCGGGACCGTCGACCAGACCGCTCAGCCCGGCCGGTACCTTCACGGCCGCACCCGGCTCGGCCAGCAGCTCCTTCTCGCTGAGCCCGAAGTGCTCGGCGATCGAGGCCCGCAGCCCCGGCAGCGCGTTCGCCGTGCCGCCCCACACCTGTGAGGCGCGCAGCACCGCCAGCACCAGATTGACCCGTGCCTCGTCGACCGGGCCGCCGCCGAGGATGTGCAGACCGTCCCGGATCTGAACGTCCTTGATCTCGCAGAGATAGCCGTCGATGTGCATGACGAACGAGTCGAACTCGCCGTCGTCGGGCTGCTCGTCGACATGCAGGTCGTGGTGCAGCTCCGCGGCCTTGACCAGCGTCCAGATCTGCGCCCGCACCGAAGGCGCCTTGGTCGGGTCCAGGTCGCTGACCAGAGCGTACTCGTCGAGGAGCTGCTCCAGCTTGGCCAGGTCGCCATAGGTGTCGGCACGCGCCATCGGCGGCACCAGATGGTCCACCACGGTGGCGTGCCCGCGGCGCTTGGCCTGGGTGCCCTCACCCGGGTCGTTGACGATGAACGGGTAGATCAGCGGCAGTTCGCCGAGCACGGCGTCCGGTCCGCAGCCGGCCGACAGACCGAGGCCCTTGCCGGGCAGCCACTCCATCGTGCCGTGCTTGCCCATGTGGACGACGGCGTCCGCGCCGAAGCCTCCCTCCGATGTCGCGGCCTCCAGCCAGCGATACGTCGCCAGGTAGTGGTGGGAGGGCGGCATGTCGGGGTCGTGGTAGATCGCGATCGGGTTCTCGCCGAAGCCGCGCGGCGGCTGGATCAGCACCACCACGTTCCCGAACCGCAGCGACGCCAGGACGATGTCCTCACCGTCCAGGTACAACTGGCCCGGCGGCTCGCCCCAGTGCTCCAGCATCGAATCCCGCATCGCCGGATCGAGCTTCGCGAACCACTCCTGGTAGTCGGCCAGCGGCACCCGCGCGGGGGCTGCCGCGAGCTGCTCCTCGGTCAGCCACTCCACGTCGTGGCCACCGGCGTTGATGAGGCGGTGGATCAGCTCGTCACCGTTGTCCGGGTGCCCCTCGACCCCGTAACCGGCGTCGCGCAGCGCGTCCAGGACGCGGACCGCGGAGGCGGGCGTGTCCAGGCCGACGGCGTTGCCGACGCGGGAGTGCTTGGTGGGGTAGGCGGTGAAGACCAGGGCGAGCTTCTTCTCGGCGTTGGTCTTGTGCTTCAGCGCGGCGTGACGCACGGCGATCCCGGCGACCCGGGCGGCCCGTTCCGGGTCGGCGCGGTACACCGGTACGTCGTCCGGGCCCTGCTCCTTGAAGGAGAACGGGACGGTGATCAGCCGGCCGTCGAACTCGGGGATGGCGACCTGCATCGCGGCGTCCATGGGCGACACGGCGGCGTCCGACGCGTCCCAGGCGGCGCGCGAGGACGTCAGGCACAGCCCCTGGAGCACCGGCACGTTCAGATCGGCGAGCGCGCCGATGTCCCACGCCTCGTCGTCACCCCCGGCCGAGGCGTCCGACGCACGGGTGCCGCCGGCCGCGAGGACCGTGGCGACCAGGGCGTCGGTCCGGCCGAGCAGCTCGTACAGACCGGCGTCCGCACCGCGCAGTGAACCGCAGTACACGGCGAGGGCGTTGGCGCCGCGCGCCTCGACGGCATCGCACAGCACGTCCACGAACGAGGTGTTGCCGGAGAGGTGGTGCGCCCGGTAGAAGAGCACCCCGACGGTCGGGCGGCCCTCGGTGAACTCCCGGTCGCCGTGCACCCCCCACTCGGGCATCTTCTGCGGTTCGGCGAAACCGTGCCCGGTCAGCAGGACGGTGTCGGACAGGAAGCGGGCCAGCTCCACCAGGTTGCCGGGGCCGCCCTCCACCAGATAGCGCAGCGCCTCGGCGACCACGCCGGCCGGTGCGGACGACTCGGCCATCAGCTCCGCGTCCGGGACGGTCTCACCGCCGAGCAGCACGGTCGGGATGCCGGACGCCTTCAGCGCCGCGAGCCCGTCCTCCCAGGCGCGCTTGCCGCCCAGCAGCCGGACCACGGCGACGGAGGACCCCTCGATCAGTGCGGGGAGTTCCTCGCGGACATCGATACGGGTGGGGTTGCCGATCCGGAAGGGCGCGCCCGAGGCACGGGCGGCGAGGAGGTCCGTGTCGGCGGTCGACAACAACAGCACCGTGCTCAGCGGGGCGTTCAGCGGGGCGGTCATGCGCGTGCTCCAGGTGCTCCGGGGGCGATGAAGGGAAGTCCTGCCGGTGCGCCCGACTCGATGAGTCGCCACAGCGCATCGGTGTCCGCGTGTTCTTCGATGAGGTCGCCGAGGCGGTCGAGCTGTTCCTCGCGCAGCTCGGCGAAACAGGTGTCGGGGGCGGGCACGAAGCGGCGGCCGGCGGCCCGTGCGATCTCGGTCAGGAAGCGGCGGCGGAACGCGTCGCTCTCCAGCGAGCCGTGCCAGTGCGTGCCCCACACGGCGCCGGACCGGCAGCCGTCGAGGCGCCGGCCCCGCCCGTCGGTGAGGAAGGGCTCGCCGCCCCGCACGTCGGCGACGCCGTGGTGGATCTCGTACCCCTCGACGGGGGCGCCGAGCGCCTCGCCGACCGGCCGGGCGAGGGTCTTCTCTCGGTCGAACCGGATGCGTACGGGCAGCAGCCCGAGTGCGTCGACGTGCCCGGCGCGCGACTCCACCTCGTCCTCGATGTGTTCGCCGAGGAGCTGGTAGCCGCCGCAGATGCCGAGGACCGGGCGCCTCTCGGCGGCACGCCGCAGCAGCGCGTCGGCGAGCCCGCGCTCGCGCAGCCAGGCCAGCGCCTTCACGGTGCCGCGGGTGCCGGGCACGACGACGAGGTCGGCGTCGGTCAGTTCCTCGGCCCGGTCCACGAACCGCACGATGACGCCCGGCTCGGCGGCCAGCGCGTCGACGTCGGTGAAGTTCGACATCAGGGGAACCGCGCACACGGCGACGCGCAGGACGTCCTCGCCGTGCGGCGGGGCGACGGCCGACTCCCGTACGGTGCCGCGCAGCGAGACCCGCAGCCCGTCCTCCTCGTCGATGCCGAGGCCGTGGGTGAACGGCAGCACCCCGTACGTCGGCCGTCCGGTGAGATCGCGCAGCATGTCCAGGCCGGGTTCGAGCAGTGACACGTCGCCGCGGAACTTGTTGACCAGATAGCCGGCGATCAGCGCCTGGTCCTCGGCGGCGAGCAGGGCCGTCGTACCGAAGAACGAGGCGAAGACGCCGCCGCGGTCGATGTCCCCGACGATCACCACCGGGAAGCGTGCCGCCCGTGCGATGCCCATGTTCACGATGTCCGTGCGCCGCAGATTGATCTCGGCCGGACTGCCCGCACCCTCGCAGATCACGGCGTCATACGTGCCCCGGAGCTGCTCCAGGCAGTCCACGACGGTGGACAGAAGCTGTTCCTGCCTGCCGCCGTGGTAGCCGCGGGCGCTCATCTCGCCGACCGCGCGCCCCATCAGGACGACCTGGCTGGAGCGGTCGCTGCCGGGCTTGAGCAGCACCGGGTTCATCAGCGCGGTCGGCTCCACCCGGGCGGCCTGGGCCTGCATGGCCTGGGCGCGGCCGATCTCGGCGCCCTCCCGGGTGACGAAGGAGTTCAGCGACATGTTCTGCGCCTTGAACGGCGCGACCTTCACGCCCCGGCGCACCAGCCAGCGGCAGATGCCCGCCGTGACGACGCTCTTGCCCGCGTCCGAGGTGGTCCCGGCGACCAGCAGTCCGCCGCTCATGTCGGTCTCCGTCCTGAGGTGCGCGTACCCGGGGCAGGCGACCCCGTGCCGCGCGTCGAGGTGATCCGGCGTGCGGCCGCGCCCGTGCCCAGACGGGCCGCCACGCTCACGCCGAGGGCCAGCGCGCCGACCCGGCGCGACAGCCGTACGGCACGTTCGATGTCCTCGGTCCCCACCGCCCGGCCGGTCTCCCCGTTGAGCACGGGGCGGTGCTCGACCCGGCCGCCGTAGGCGAGGGTGCCGCCGAGCCGTACGCCGAGGGCGCCCGCGAAGGAGGCCTCCACGGGGCCCGCGTTGGGGCTCGGGTGCTTGGCGGCGTCCGCCCGCCAGGCCCGCAGCGCGCCCCGGGGCCGTCCCCCGGCGGCGACGGCGAGCAGGGCCGTCAGCCGGGCGCCGGGCCAGCCCGCGAGGTCGTCGAGGCGGGCCGAGGCCCAGCCGTAGCGCCGGTAGCGGGGCGACTTGTGGCCGACCATGGCATCGAGGGTGTTGGCGGCCCGGAAGCCGACGAGTCCGGGGACCCCGCCCAGCGCACCCCACACCAGGGCGCCGACCACGGCGTCCGAGGTGTTCTCGGCGACGGACTCCACCACGGCGCGGGCGATCTGCGGTCCGTCCAGGGACTGCGGGTCGCGGCCGCACAGACGCGGCAGCCGTTCACGGGCCAGGCCGAGGTCCCCCGCGGCCAGGGCGTCGCCGATGGACCGGGCCTCGCGCCCCAGCGACGTACCGCCGACGACGGACCAGGTGGCGGCGGCGGTCAGGGCCACGGACGCGGCGGGGTGGTGGCGCAGCGCTCGGGCGGCCAGCGCGGCACCCCCGGCGGCGCCTCCGGCGCAGACCAGGGTGTGCAGTGCGCCCCACCCGCGGTGGTCACGCCACAGACGGCGTTCGACGCCTGCCGCGGCCCGCCCGAAGGCGGCGACCGGATGTCCCCGGCGGGGGTCACCGAGCAGCAGATCGCCGATCAGCCCGGCCGTGGCGCCGTACGCGAAGACGCGATCGGCACGCACGGTTCAGCCGGCCGTTGCGCCTCGAAGGACCTTCGTACGGTCAACTGGTGGAAGGGGCGACACAGGAACGGACGCACGGCAGCCGGGCATGGCGATATGTCCTCACTCAGGGTCCGCGCCCTGGTTCGACGTGACCGGCGACGAGAGTCTCCTGGCTCCCGGATCCGCAGTTCCCCCGGTCTTCCAGTCCACTTGGCGTGGACCGTGACGTTCCGGTGGTGGGGGACTGCTCCCCGGTGACAGTGGCGGGACCGCGCCGGATTCGCACCGGCTTCCTCTGCTGTCGCCGTAATGGCTCCGGCAGTCCACCACGCTCCGCGAACGTCAGTCAACCCGCCGTTGACCTGCGAAGGTGCAGTGTGCTGAGACGCACATCGGGCCGGACGCACACGAGGTGCGTCCGGCCCGATGCGGCTGGAGTGCGACGGGAGCCCGTGGGGGCCCGGAGGCTGTCAGGCGACGATCAGATAGATGCCGTAGGCCACCGCTGCCGCGCACAGTCCGAAGCAGACGTACGCGCCGGCGCGGGCCAGCATCAGCGACCCGCCGCCCCGGCCGCCCTGCGCGGCCGGTTCCGGCTGCCTGGAGAGGCCGACGATGCCCAGGGTGAAGAGAGTCACCAGGGCGACGGTGGCGACGAGCGAGACACCGAAGACGGTGCCGAGTGCTGCCCAGTCGATGTTCATGGGGATGTGTCCTTCCCGGACGCTCTCATACCGTGGCGGGTCGTGCCGGGTCGGCAACGGGTCCGGCGGGGGCCGGGATGGTGGTCTTGAGGTCCTGCTGGGCCGCGGTGGGCGGCGGGCTGACGGCCGCGATGGCGGTGGTCACGACGCCCGCGGGTTCGGCGTCCCCGGTGACCGGGGTGCCGTCGGGTGCGACATCGTCCTTGCCCACGGGCTTGCGGCGCGACAGGACCCAGATCGCTCCGGAGCCCGAGACCAGCAGCGCGGCGACGAGCACGACGCCCCAGGTGCCCTGCTTGGTGAGGAGCTCCGCCCCGGCACCGACCAGACCGGCGGCCGGCAGGGTCAGACCCCAGGCGACGAACATCCGGGTGGCGGTGGACCAGCGGACCACACCGCCCCGGCGGCCGAGGCCAGCGCCCATCACCGCTCCGGAGCAGGACTGGGTGGTGGAGAGGGAGAAGCCGAGGTGGGAGGAGGCCAGGATGACCGTGGCCGCACTGGTCTGGGCGGCGAAGCCCTGCGGCGGCTTGAGGTCGGTGAGGCCGCTGCCCATGGTGCGGATGATGCGCCAGCCGCCCAGGTAGGTGCCGAGCGCGATGGCCACACCGGCGCTGACGATGACCCAGACCGGCGGGTTCGAACCGGGGGAGAGCACCCCGCCGGTGACCAGGGCCAGGGTGATGATGCCCATGGTCTTCTGCGCGTCGTTGGTGCCGTGGGCGAGGGAGACCAGCCCGGCGGAGGCGATCTGTCCGGCGCGGTAGCCCTTGGCGGTCGCCTTCTCCTGGGCGCCGTTACGGATGTTCCCGCCGATCCGGTACGTCAGCTTGGTGGCCAGCAGTGCGGCCAGACCGGCGACGACCGGGGCGGCGACCGCGGGGAGCAGCACCTTGGTGACGACGGTGCCGCCGTCGACCGACGACCAGCCCGCGGACATCACCGCGGCGCCGATCAGACCGCCGAAGAGGGCGTGCGACGAGCTGGACGGGAGCCCGACCAGCCAGGTCAGCAGATTCCACAGGATGGCGCCGACGAGCGCCGCGAAGATGACCTCGGTTCTGAGGCCGTTCTCATTGATGATCCCGCCGGAGATCGTCTTGGCGACCTCCACCGACAGGAACGCGCCGACGAGGTTGAGAACGGCGGACATCGCCACCGCTGTCTTGGGTTTGAGTGCGCCGGTCGAGATGGTCGTGGCCATCGCGTTGGCGGTGTCGTGGAAACCGTTCGTGAAATCGAACACTAGAGCTGTCACGATCACAATCGCGAGCAGCAGCGTGATGTGTTCCATTTACCCAGGCAATCGTTCGACGTCAGTGGCACGTGGACCGTAGGCAACTTGAGTGAACGGAAGATGAACTGAACAGGGCGTTGTGGTGACTCTCGTCGGAGTGTCGTCGCTCCATTTGACCGTGATCCGACAGCGGGGGAGGGGCGCAGGCCGGTGTGGGCCCCGATTTCGAGGTCCGGCCGACTCTCCGAGGCGGTGAAAACATGAGCCGCTCATCGGTGGAAAGGATCTTCGTATGAGCGAACAGCGGCGGGGCCCGGTCGGACAGACCCGGGACATCGAACAGGCGTGGGAGGCGGTCGTCGCGACCGCCCGCAGGACGGCGGCCGACGGTCTGGTCGTCGGGACCTCGGGCAATGTCTCGGCACGGGTCGGCGGAATGGTGCTGGTCACCCCGAGCGGTGTGCCGTACGACCGGCTCCGCCCCGAGGACGCGGTCGGTGTCGACCTGCACGGCAACCGGGTCCTCGGCGAGCTGGCCCCGACCAGTGAACTGCCGCTCCATCTCGCGGTCTACCGGAACACCGGGGCCGCCGCCGTCGTGCACACCCACGCGGTGCACGCCACGGCCGTCTCCACGCTGGTCTCCGAGGTGCCGCCGATCCACTACGCGGCCGCGCTGCTGGGCGGTCCCGTCCGCGTCGCCGCCTATGCCCGGTACGGCACCGACGAACTGGCCGGGAACATGGTGGCGGCCCTGCGGGACCGCACCGGCTGCCTGCTCGGCAACCACGGAACCGTCACCTACGGAGCCACCCTCGACGAGGCGTACGACCGCACCGCCCAGCTCGAATGGCTGTGCCGCCTCTGGCTCGCCGCGAGCGCCGTACCCGGCCGTTCCCCGGCCCTGCTCACTCCGGACCAGCTGAGCGACGTCCAGGAAGCGCTCAAGGGGTACGGGCAGCCGGGCTGAGTCTCCCCGCGGGCCCTTCCCGTACCCCTTCGGGCGGGGCGCCGGAACGGGGAGGGGCCTGCGGGACGGGTCGGCCACGGGAGGCCACCGGACGGCCCCCGCCCGCTGGCCGAGTGCGGGCGTGCCCACGACACTGAAGCCGTGCGCCCGGTTACCGCGACGGCAGCAGCCGTCACCTCCATCCTCGGCGCCGGTGCGGCAGCGGTCGCGGCCGGCCGGTACGCAAGCGACGTCGCCCTCCGGGCGCCGTCCGGACGTCCCTTTCCCGCCGACCGCAGACTCACCGTGCATGCGACGGCGGCGGGACAGGTCACACTGACCCGGTCCTTCGCCGCGCTGCGGCCCGGCACCTACGGGCTGGTCGGTGACGGCGTCCATGCCGTCGTCGGCCCGGTGATCGACCAGGCCCACACAGCCGCCGACACCGTCGTGCGCCGGCTGGAACGCGTCAACCGCGGCACCCTGCGCCCCGGGGCCAAGGTCCGCATCGCGCCCGAGCTGCACAGCGGTGACCCCACCACGGCCCTCGGCCTCGAACACCGCGAGGTCGAGATCACCGGCGAACTCGGCGCCCTGCCCGCCTGGTTCGTGCCCGGCCACCGCGCCACCTGGGTCATCACCGCGCACGGCATCGGCACCACCCGGGAACACCCCCTGAACCTGCTGGGCTTCCTGAACGAACAGCAGCTGCCGGTGCTCGACCTCGCCTACCGCGGCGACGCCGGAGCCCCGCGCTCCCCGGACGGCCTCAGCCACCTCGGCGAGTCCGAATGGCGCGATCTGGACGCGGCCATCCGCTTCGCCGTGCGCTACGGCGCCGAGAAGGTCGTGCTGCACGGCTGGTCCACCGGCGCCTCCATGGCCCTCCACGCGTCCGTCAACTCCGCGCTCAGGGACCGGATCAGCGGCCTCGTCCTCGACTCCCCGGTCATGGACTGGGCCACCACCCTTCGCGCCCTGGCCGCCGCCCGCGGTGTCCCGTCCGCCCTGCTGCCCCTCGCGGTCCGCGCCGCCCAGGGGCAGACCGGACTGCACGGCACCCGGCTCCTGGATGCCTCGCTGCCCCGCACCCTGCACGTGCCCACGCTGATCTTCCACGGGCCCGACGACACCCTGGCACCCTGGCAGCCGTCCCGGAGGTTCGCCGCCCGCCGCCCCGACCTGGTCACCCTGCACGCCGTACCGCAGGCTCCGCACGCGGCGATGTGGAATGCCGACCCGCTCCGCTACGAAGAGGCGCTGCGTCGCTTCCTCACGCCCCTGATGTGAGCTGATGTACCGCTTCGGCCGGTTGGTGCCAGACGGTGCGGACGTCCCGGGACACCGGTGATTCGGGTTCCGTTTGGGCTTTCGGGCTGTCAGACGCAAGACTGCTCCCCGTGACGTCCCGTACCCCGCGCGACTCCAGGCTGCGACTTGTCCGCCCGCGACCCCTCGCCACCGCTCGCAAGGCCGTGATCACCCGGCGCACTAGGCCGGCGCCCCGCCCTCCCGAGGGCACCCCGCCCCGGGCGGAACTGGCCCGCCAGGCCAGGGCGGCCCTCGCCGACGCTGTGCGGATCGCCCGCTGGGCGGCCGGCGGCGCCCGTCCCGGCACACCACCCCTGGCCGCCACGGCCCTCGAACGGGCCGC
Source organism: Streptomyces brevispora (assembly GCF_007829885.1). Taxonomy (NCBI): domain Bacteria; kingdom Bacillati; phylum Actinomycetota; class Actinomycetes; order Kitasatosporales; family Streptomycetaceae; genus Streptomyces; species Streptomyces brevispora. The sequence goes on along the minus strand of NZ_VIWW01000001.1, from coordinate 709,336 downwards.
TTCGGAGCTGGAGTTGTCCCCGGCCCAGGTGCGCTCCGGCTGGGACCGGGCCCGCCTCGCCGGTCTCGTCGAACTGCACGGCGACACCGCACGGCCCGGCTGGCGGCTGCGCGCCTGGGACCGCGACGACTCCGCCGTGCTCCGCGGCTGGGTGGCGCTCTTCGACGCCTGGTCGCTCGTCCACGCCGCACCGCAGGACATAGAGTCCAGCGCGGTCGCCGAGGCCGTCGAGGCCGTGCCCCAGGTGCTCTCCCTCCTCCAGCTCTCGGCGGGCCCGGTCACCGTGCCGGCCCTCCTCGACCTCCTCGGCCAGCGCGTCGCCGAACTCCACGAGGAGCGCTGCGAGGTGCCGTACGGGCCGCAGCCGCTCCCCGCCCCCGCCGAGGCGCCGCCCACCGCCCACCCCGAGGCCCTGGTCGCGCTCCTGTTGGACTGGGCCCTGGAGGGACTGGCCGCCGTCGGGGCGCTCACCCTCGGCTCAGGGCACGCCACCCTCACCCCGCTCGGCAACTGGGCGGTCTGGGTCAAGCTGGAGCAGATCTGCGTCGCCGCCCAGAGCCCGGCCGGGAACATCGAGCAGTCCGCCGCCGACATGCTGCTCGGCTGCGCCCGGCTCACCCCCGGACCGGCCCGTGCCGAATACCGTGCCTGGCTGGCCGCCCGCCCCGTCGGCAGCGCCGTCGCCGAACTCCTCGGCGTGGCCCGGGGCGAGGACGCGCTGCTGCGCGGGCTCGCCTTCGAGGCGCTCCGTGTCGTCGGCGCACCGGCCGAGCCCGAGGTGCGTTCCGTCGTGGCCGATCCGTCGCTGCGCCCCTACGCGCTGCTCTGGCTCGCCGAGTACGACGGGGCCGACCCCGAGGATGCCCAGGAGGTCCTCAGCCGGGAGGAGGCCACCTGGCTCTGGGTGGACACCGCGGCGGCCGTGGCCGACCACGGCGAGGCGGCGCTGCTGGTCCGCCACCTCGACTCCGCCGTGCAGGGCAGCGTCCCGGCCCTGCTCGACGAGGTACGGGCCATCGGCCATCCGCGCACCGTGCAGGTCCTGGTGGCGCTGGCCGCCGCACACCCCGACCCCGCACTTGCCAAAGCGGTCCGCAAAGCGGCGTTCCAGGTGCACACCGGCGGCGCCTGAGCCGGACGGGCGGTCCGGTCGGCCGGGGGAGACCCGGGGCGACCGGACCGTCCGCTCAGCCGGCCGACCCCGGGGCGTACGTCCCGAAACTCCACACATTGCCCTCCGCGTCCCGCGCCATGTAGTCCCGCGAGCCGTAGTCCTGGTCGGTGGGCGGCATCAGGATCTCCACCCCGTGCTCCACCGCCCGCGCATGGTGCGCGTCGACCTCGTCGACCACCACATAGACGCCGACCGGCCCGGACCCCCGCATCGCCTGGGCGAAAATCCCCTCGCGGCCCTTGGAACCCAGCATCACCCTGCCGTTCCCGCAGGACAGCTCGGCATGCAGCACGGCGCCGTTCTCGCCCTCGTACACCGCTTCCTCGGTGAAGCCGAGGCCCTCCGTCAGCGTTTTGATCGCCGCCTTCGCGTCGTCGTAGAGAACCGTCGGATAAATCGACGGAACGCCTGCCGCTGCGCCTGCCATCGCGCTCACTCCTTCTCGTGTCGCTCAGGGTCCCGCCCCCGACGCGTATGTGATCCGCGTCTCAGTCTTGCACCGGGTACTGACAACGCCCTGTCCAACGCCGGTGCGCAGGCGGTTCCCGCAGGTCGGCGGAGGGTGTCGCGGGACTCCGGGGTGACCCGGCCCTGGAACGTCTCCTGGATCCGGCCGTCCCCGGCCGGCGCGGCGTCGTCGTCGAACCGCGTGGCGCCACCCGCTGCCCCGCTCGCGGCAGCGGCACGGCCTCGGGAGTCGCCGGGCCGGCCGGGTAACCACGGGCCGACGGTTGGACGGTTCGCACCGCACTGCCCCTCCTCCTCACCGGGTGGAACGGATCAGGGGCGCTGGGCGAGGTTCCGGCAACCGCGGTGGGAGCAGGCGGAGAAGTGGTTGGACACCGCCAGTAGAATGGTCCTCATGGCAATTCTCCTTGTGCATTAGACGGCGTCGAGTGACCTCCGTCCGTCGTTCCTCCGCCGTCCATACCGCCCTGGAGTTTTCCCCGTGATCACCGCTTCCGGCATCGAGCTGCGCGCCGGCGCCCGCATGCTCATCGAATCCGCTTCCTTCCGCATCGCCAAGGGCGACCGCATCGGCCTCGTCGGCCGCAACGGAGCGGGCAAGACCACCCTCACCAAGTGCCTCGCGGGCGAGGGCACCCCCGCAGCCGGTGCCATCACCCGCTCCGGCGAGGTCGGCTACCTCCCGCAGGACCCGCGCACCGGCGACCTCGACGTGCTCGCCCGCGACCGCATCCTCTCGGCCCGCGGCCTCGACGAGATCCTCCGCAAGATGCGCGAGAACGAGGAGCGGATGGCGAACGGCAAGGGCGCCACCCGTGAGAAGGCGATGAAGAAGTACGAGCGCCTGGAGACAGAGTTCCTCACCAAGGGCGGATACGCCGCCGAGGCCGAGGCCGCCACCATCGCCGCGGCCCTCAGCCTGCCCGACCGGGTGCTCGCCCAGCCGCTCCACACGCTCTCCGGTGGTCAGCGCCGCCGTGTCGAACTGGCCAGGATCCTCTTCTCGGACGCCGACACCCTGCTCCTCGACGAGCCCACCAACCACCTCGACGCCGACTCGATCGTCTGGCTGCGCGACTACCTCAAGAGCTACCGCGGCGGCTTCATCGTGATCTCCCACGATGTCGAGCTCGTCGAGACCGTCGTCAACAAGGTCTTCTACCTCGACGCCAACCGGTCGCAGATCGACGTCTACAACATGGGCTGGAAGCTCTACCAGCAGCAGCGCGAGGCCGACGAGAAGCGCCGCAAGCGCGAGCGCCAGAACGCCGAGAAGAAGGCCGCGACCCTCAACGCCCAGGCCGACAAGATGCGCGCCAAGGCCACCAAGACCGTGGCCGCGCAGAACATGGCCAAGCGCGCCGACCGGCTGCTCTCCGGCCTGGACGCCGTACGGGTCTCCGACAAGGTCGCCAAGCTGCGCTTCCCGGACCCCTCGCCCTGCGGCAAGACCCCGCTGATGGCGGAGGGCCTCTCCAAGTCCTACGGGTCGCTGGAGATCTTCACCGACGTCGACCTCGCCATCGACAAGGGCTCCCGGGTCGTCATCCTCGGCCTCAACGGTGCGGGCAAGACCACGCTGCTCCGGCTCCTCGGCGGCGCGGAGAAGCCCGACACGGGCGACATCATCGAGGGCCACGGACTCAAGCTCGGCTACTACGCCCAGGAGCACGAGACCCTCGACCCGAACCGCACCGTCCTGGAGAACATGCGCTCCGCGGCGCCCGACCTCGACCTCGTCGCGGTCCGCAAGACGCTCGGCTCGTTCCTCTTCTCCGGCGACGACGTGGACAAGCCCGCCGGGGTGCTCTCCGGCGGCGAGAAGACCCGGCTCGCCCTGGCGACGCTGGTGGTCTCCTCCGCCAATGTGCTCCTGCTCGACGAGCCCACCAACAACCTCGACCCGGCCAGCCGCGAGGAGATCCTCGGCGCGCTGCGTACGTACAAGGGCGCGGTCGTCCTCGTCACGCACGACGAGGGCGCGGTCGAGGCGCTCCAGCCCGAGCGCATCATCCTGCTGCCGGACGGCGTCGAGGACCTGTGGGGTGCGGACTACCGGGACCTGGTCTCGCTGGCCTGACCCGGCCCGGCACCGGCTGATCCACTCCTGCTGGATCATTCGGCCTACGCGTGATCCATCATCTGCGTGAGTACGTCTCGTACCTCGGCGCGGCGCCCGGCAGATACCTGCCGGGTGCACCCATAGGTGGCCGCGATCCCTGTGTGGCCCTGACCTGGACGTTCTTTCGGAGCGGTCCCCCACGGGACTCCACAGCCACATGGAATGCGGGACTCCGGGCGGCCCGGCGCACTCCTGGGGCGCGAAACCGGTTGCACTGACCTTGCCGAATGGGTGGCCAGGAAGCTCTGGAGGGGTGATCATGAGAGTCCAGAGCGCACTTCCCACGAGGAGGCACGGGTGGCCGAGACTCTGAAGAAGGGCAGCCGGGTAACCGGCGCCGCGCGCGACAAGCTCGCGGCAGACCTGAAGAAGAAGTACGACTCCGGTGCGAGCATCCGGGCGTTGGCCGAGGAAACCGGCCGCTCCTATGGGTTCGTCCACCGGATGCTCAGCGAGTCCGGAGTGACGCTGCGAGGACGTGGCGGAGCGACACGAGGCAAGAAGGCTGCGACGGCCTGACAGTCGTCGGCGCATCGGGGCAGATTCTAGGACCTGCTCCGGGGCTCACCGGTTTCGGCGGTGGCCACCCGGTCGATCGTGCGGTCGATCGGGTGGTTACTGTTCAGTCACTTAGCTTCATGTGCTGACTGCACCCGATCCGGAGGCGCTCCATGACCTCGCTCGACTCCGTGCTCGACAAGGACGGCGTACGACTCACCGTCGATGACGCGATTGCCACGGTGACCCTCACCAACCCGGCCAAGCGCAACGCTCAGTCCCCCGCTCTGTGGCGGGCGTTGACAGAGGCCGGACGGGCACTGCCCGGCAGTGTGCGGGTCGTCGTTCTGCGGGGCGAAGGCATGTCCTTCTCCGCGGGTCTCGACCGGCAGGCGTTCACCCCGGAGGGGTTCGACGGTGAGCCGTCGTTCCTCGACATGGGGCGTGGCCCGGAGGCCGAGCTCGACGCGGTCATCGCCGAGTACCAGGAGGCGTTCACCTGGTGGCGACGCAACGACATCGTGTCGATCGCGGCCGTCCAGGGACATGCCATCGGTGCGGGCTTCCAACTCGCTCTCGCCTGCGATCTGCGGATTGTCGCCGAGGACGTGCAGTTCGCCATGCGCGAGACCAGCCTCGGTCTGGTGCCCGACCTCACCGGCACGCACCCCCTGGTGCACCTGGTGGGGTACGCCCGCGCGCTCGAAATCTGCGCCACCGGCCGCTTCGTGCACTCCGCCGAGGCCGAGCGCACCGGCCTGGCCAACCTCGTGGTGCCCGCCGAGGAGCTCGACGGAGCCGCCCGCGACCTGGCCGGCGCCCTGCTGGCCGCCCCGCGCGACGCCCTCGTCGAGACCAAGGCCCTGCTGAGCGGGGCCGTCTCCCGTACGTACGAGGAGCAGCGCACCGCCGAACGGGCCGCGCAGGGCCGCCGGCTGCGCGACCTCGCGGGCATGTTCGACTGATACGTCACCCGGCCGGGGGCACACCCGCCTCCGGCCCTGCACCGCGCCCGGCGGTCTTCGCGCCGCGCCCGGCTTCGCGCCGCGCCCGGCGGTCTTCGCGCCGCGTTCAGGTCCACGGGGCGCGTTCGGGTCCACGGGGCGCCCGGCCCGGCGTTACGCGGTCCCCGGCGTCCCCGGCGTCCCCGGCGTCCCCGGCGTCCCCGGCGTCCCCGGCGTCCCCGGCATCCCCGGTGCCCCCGGCGGCGCCGATTCCCCCGTCACCGCCGTGACCAGCACCGAGACCGGCGGATGCCCGTCCACCGCTTTCGTCACCGCCGCCCGCACCGCGCGTGCCACGTCGAGCGCGCGGTGGTCGCCGTCCGTCGCCAGCTCGACCCGTACGTGATCCGCGCCCGTGTGCACCGCCGCGCCCAGCACCCGGGTCAGCGTCGCGACACCGGACACCGCGGCGGCCGCGCGGCCCGCCGCGCCCTCGGGCTTCGCCGCGCGCACCGCGGACGGCGCCGGCTCCGCCCGCTCCGGCACGGTGTCCAGCAACTCCGTCACCTGGAGGTCCACCTCGGCGACCACCAGGCCGAGCCGCCGCGAGGCCGCCGCGAGCAGCGCCGAGCGCAGCGTCGCCGCGGCGGCGGGCAGCGGCTGGTCGGCCGTCGCCGCCATGGTCGCCTCGATCCGCAGCGGGCCGGGCGGCAGCGCACTCGGGGGTGACGGCACCTGTGGATCGGGGGCCGTCACCGGATCGGACACCGCGATCCTCATCTCCCCGAGCACCGGACCCGCCCCCGGGGCACGTACCGCGCGGCGCAGCACCGCGACCGCGGCCCGTTCCGAGATCCAGGCACCGTCCGCCGGGCCGCCCAGCGGGACCAGCCGTCCGAGGCCGAGCCGTTGCCGCACCGCGGCAGTCCATCCGTCGGCCCTGTGCGGGCTGTCAGCCGTCATCGTCCCAGCCTGCCGCATCCATGGCGTGAGACGGGGCAAACGCACTTACGACCCGACCCATGATTGTCGGCGCGTCGCCGCTCCTGCTCCCACTGCCGATCGCGGGTGAGGTCGTTAACGTGGGCGATGAAGCTCAACCCTGCCCCGAAGGGAAGAACGGCGATGACCGACAATCCACAGTGGAACCGGCCCGAGAACCCCGACAAGGACGCGGCGGGTGGCGACAGGAGCACGCCACTGACCAAGCGCGGCGGGGGAGACCCCGCCACCCGCGGCCGTACGACGATCGCGGACGGTGTGGTCGAGAAGATCGCTGGAATGGCGGCACGCGACGTGGTCGGCGTGCACGCGATGGGCAGCGGCCTCTCCCGTACCTTCGGCGCGGTGCGCGACCGGGTGCCCGGAGGCGGCAGGTCCGTCACCCGTGGCGTGAAGGCCGAGGTCGGCGAGTCGCAGACCGCCCTCGACCTGGAGATCGTCGTGGACTACGGCGTGTCGATCGCCGATGTCGCCCGTGACGTACGGGAGAACGTCGTCGCGGCGGTCGAGCGGATGACTGGCCTCGAAGTCGTCGAGGTCAACATCGCGGTGAGCGATGTGAAACTGCCCGACGAGGAAGACGACGACGAACAGACCGAGCCACGTCTCCAGTAGTCCTCCCGCCCGAGGTAGTTGAGGAGCGCACGATGAGTATGGCTGTGGTCGGCATGGTGGCAGGCATGGCACTCGGATTCGCCGGATACTTCGGTGGGTTCGGTGCCTTCCTGCTGGTGGCCGCGTTGGGGGCGATCGGCTTCGTCGTCGGTCGCTTCGTCGACGGTGACCTTGAGCCCGGCGACTTCTTCCGGAGTCGCGATCGCGGCGACCGACGGCGGTGACGGCCGTGTCGGGGGTGAGCGGACGGGTCGCCGCCGCGGAGCGCGGGGCGACCCGGATCGCCGACCGGGTGGTCGCGAAGATCGCCGCACAGGCGGCGAAGGAGGCCATCGACGAGCCGGCGAAGGAAGGTGCGTCGCCACGCGCCACGGTCACGGTGCACCGTGACACCGCCCGGGTACGGGTGAGCCTGGAGCTCGGGTATCCCAGCGACATCGGCCGGCAGTGCGGCGCGGTGCGTCGCCGGGTCGTGATGCGGGTAAAGGCGTTGGCGGGGATGGAGGTGCCCGAAGTGGCCGTACAGGTCGAGCGCCTGCACCCCTCAGGAGCGAGCCTCGCGGCGCAGGGGAGGATCCGATGACCGAGCCCCAGAACCCGGAACACGGTACGCAGCGGCTGCCCACGGTCCAGCCGGTGGAGCACGGGGACGTGCTCGAACTCGACCAGTCCGCCTCGTCCGCCGCCTACGACCCGGTGCCCGCCAAGGAGCGGGGCGGGGGCGGCGCCGGCCGCTTCTGGTCCACGCGCCGCATCCCGGCGGGCATCCTGGCCCTGGTGGTCCTCGGCGGCGCCGGACTGTTCCTGTACGACGTGGCGGCGGTCCGCGCCGGGCATCCGGCGATGCAGTGGCGCCGCTCGCTGGCCGACGAGCTCGCCCGGCGGCCGCTGAACGACGTCTGGGTACTGACCGGTGCGGCGGTCGCGACGGTGATCGGCCTGTGGCTGATCGTCCTCGCACTCACGCCCGGACTCCGTGATCTGCTGCCGATGCGCCGCGACCGCCCGGATGTTCGGGCCGCGCTCGACCGGACGGCGGCCGCGATGGTCCTGCGCGACCGCGCCGTCGAGGTGTCCGGCGTGCAGTCGGTCCGGGTCCGGATGGGCCGGAGCAAGGTGGGGGTGCGGGCCGTCTCGCACTTCCGTGAACTCGACGACGTACGGGCCGATCTGGACACCGTGCTCTCCACGGGCATCGGGGAACTCGGCCTGGCCAGGCCGCCGAGCCTGTCCGTCCATGTCCGCCGTCCGGCGAAGAAGGGGTGAGCGGCGTGCTCAGGACCGTCAACCGGGTACTGCTTGGCCTCGCCGGGCTGGTGCTGGTCTGCGTGGGCGGCGGGGTGACGGCCGCCGCGCTCAGGCTCTCCGTACCGTCCTGGTGGCCGTGGTCCGGCAAGAACGACGTACTGCTCAGCGAGGCCGACCGGGACCGCTGGCGCTCGGACGGCTGGTGGTGGCCGACGGTGATCGCGGTCCTCGCCGTCCTCGTCGTGCTCGCGCTGTGGTGGCTGCTGGCCCAGCTGCGCCGGGCCCGCCTCGCCGAGGTGCTGGTGGACAGCGGGGACGGCGAGGGCGCGCTGCTGCGCGGCCGGGCGCTGGAGGGCGTGCTCGCCGCGGAGTCGGGCGCCCTGGACGGGGTGGCCCGCGCCCAGGTCGTACTGACCGGCAGGCGCAGCACGCCACAGGCCAGGATCCGGCTGCTGATGGAGCCGCACGCGGCGCCGGAGGAAGCGCTGGGACGGCTGACCGACGAGGCGCTGGCCCATGCCAAGGACTCCGCCGGGCTGGCGCGGCTGCCCGCCGAGGTGCGGCTGAGGGCGGTCAAGCACCGCGCGGAGCGGGTGAGCTGACACGACGGTGCGGGTGAGGTGACGGGTGGCGCGGGTGAGCTGACGGGCGGAGCGGGCGAACTGACGGACGGTGCGGACACGCCGGGCGGGCCGGAACCCTCCGGCCCGCCCGGCGCCGTTCATCCGCCGCTTCCGCCGGACGGCTCAGAAGCCGTGCCGGTAGCCGCCGTCGACCGGCACCATGATGCCGGTCAGATACGAGGCGGCGGGCGAGAGCAGGAAGGCCGCCGTCCGGCCGAACTCCTCCGGCCTGCCGTAGCGGCGCAGCGGGATGCGCGCCTCGTTGGCCGTGCGCGCGGCCTCCGCGTCGCCCGAGAGCGCGTCCAGTTCACGTACCCGGTCCGTGTCGATCCGGGCCGGCAGCACGCCCACCACCCGGATGCCCCGCGGGCCGAGCTCGTTGGCCAGTGACTTGGCGAACCCGGCCAGGCCGGGGCGCAGACCGTTGGAAATGGTCAGTCCGGCGATCGGCTCGTGGACGGAACCGGAGAGCACGAAGCCGATGACACCGCCCTCACCCAGCACCGCCGCGGACGCTCGGGCAAGACGTACCGCGCCCAGGAAGACCGACTCGAAGGCCGACTGCCACTGCTCGTCGGTGTTGTCCGCGAGGAAGCCGGGCGCCGGACCGCCGACGCTGATGAGGATGCCGTCGAGCCGGCCGAACCGCTCGTGCGCGGTATCCACCAGTTGCTGCGCCGAGGCCGGGTCGGCGTTGTCGGCGGCGAGCCCGACGGCGTCCGGCCCCAGTTCGGCGGCGGCCGCCTCGGCACGCTTCTCGTCCCGGCCGGTGACGATCACCTTCGCGCCGTCGGCGGCCAGTGCGCGCGCGGCGGCGTTGCCCAGCCCCCGGGTCGCGCCGGTGACGATGTACACACGGTCCTTCAGTCCAAGATCCATGGCCCTATCCTGCCGCCTCGCCCGGTGCCGTGCTCTCGCGGCACTCTGCCTCGGCCAGCGCGACGGCCGTTCCCACCAGCCCGATGTGGCTGAAGGCCTGCGGGAAGTTGCCGAGCTGGCGCATGGCGACCGTGTCGTACTCCTCGGCGAGCAGCCCCACGTCGTTGCGGAGCGCCAGCAGCCGCTCGAACAGTTCGGTGGCCTCCTCGGCGCGCCCGGTCATCCGCAACGCGTCCGCCAGCCAGAACGAACAGGCCAGGAACGCGCCCTCACCGCCGGGCAGCCCGTCGATCGAGGCGCCGTCGGTGCTGTAGCGGCTGACCAGCCCGTCACTGCCCAGCTCGTCCCGGACCGCGTTCACCGTCCCCACGAAGCGCGGGTCGTCCGGCGGCAGGAACCCGGTATGGGCGATCAGGAGCGTCGCGGCGTCCAGGTCCCGTGACCCGTACGACTGGGTGAAGGTGTTGCGCACCGGGTCGTACCCCTTCTCGCACACCTCCCGGTGCACGGCGTCCCGCATCGCCCGCCAGCGGTCCGCGTCACCGGTCAGTGACGGGTTCTCCTCCAGGCTGCGCACGGCGCGGTCGGCCGCCACCCAGGCCATCACCTTGGAGTGCACGAAGTGGCGGCGCTGGCCGCGGATCTCCCACAGCCCCTCGTCCGGCTCGCGCCAGGTGGACTCCAGGAAGCCGAGCAGGCTGAGCTGGAGGTTCCAGGCGTGCGGTTTTTCGCCCAGGCCCGCCTCGTGGGCCAGCCGGAGCGAGTCGATGACCTCCCCGTACACATCGAGCTGACGCTGGCGGACCGCGGCGTTGCCGATCCGGACCGGGGCGGAGTTCTCGTAACCGCGCAGCCACGTCAGCTCCACCTCGGGCAGTCTGCGCTCGCCCGCGAGCCCGTACATGATCTGCAGATCGGCCGGGTCCCCGGCGACGGCGCGCAGCAGCCAGTCCCGCCAGGCGCCGGCCTCCTCCAGATATCCGGCCGAGATCAGCGCGCCGAGGGTGAGCGTGGAGTCCCGCAGCCAGCAGAAGCGGTAGTCCCAGTTCCGTACGCCGCCGACCTCCTCGGGCAGCGAGGTGGTCGGGGCCGCCACGATGCCGCCCGTCGGGCCGAAGGTGAGCGCCTTCAGGGTGATCAGCGAACGGACCACGGCCTCCCGGTAGGGCCCCCGGTACTTGCAGCGGGCGGACCACTCGGCCCAGTCGGACAGCGTGCTCTTCAGCGCCTCGTACGGGTCGACGAGATCGGGCCGGGGCGAGTGCGAGGGGTGCCAGGTCAGGACGAACGCCACCTGTTCCCCGGCGGAGACGCTGAACGAGGAGCAGGTGGAGAACTGCTGGCCCCAGGTCTTGACCGGCGGCTCGCTGCGCAGCCACGCGGAGTCCGGCCCCGCGACCGCCACTCGGTGGCCCTGCGAGCGTCTCATCCAGGGCACGACCGAGCCGAAGTCGAAGCGCAGCCGGATCACGGAGGTCATGTCGACGGTGCCGCTGACACCCTCGATGATCCGCATCACATCGGGTACCTTGTCGCGCTGCGGCATGAAGTCGATGACCTTGACCGTGCCGGTGCGGGTCTCCCAGAACGTCTCCAGGACGAGGGATTCGCCCGCGTAGGCGCGCCGGGTGCAGTTGTCCACGCCCTTCGGCGCGATGCGCCAGTGGCCGTTGTCCTCGTCTCCGAGCAGGGCGGCGAAGCAGGCGCCCGAGTCGAAGCGGGGAAGACACAGCCAGTCGACAGAACCGTTTTTTCCGACCAGGGCGGCTGTCTGGAGATCGCCGATGAGGGCGTAGTCCTCGATACGTGGGGTCACGTTCTGGCGTGTTCCCGAACCTGGCCCCCGCTAAGCAGCCGTTGTCATACGTGAGGCCGGAGTCACCCCGGCGGGCGACGGCGCCGACACGCCGTCAGGCCTTCGCGGGCTCGGGCGTTCCGGGCTCGGCCGGGGCGGCCTGCGCGTCGGCGGCCGCGGCCGCTGCCGCCACCAGGTCGCGCTTCTCGCGGCGGGCCAGCACCACATAACCGACCGGAACACCGGCGGCGAACAGCCACCACTGCACGGCGTACGCCATGTGCGGGCCGATGGAGCTGTCGTCGGGAGCCTCGATCAGCTCGGGGGTGTCGCCGGACGGTACGGGCCCGGTCTGCTCCAGGTAGCCGCCGAGGACCGGCCGGGAGAGCAGCTTGGACTGCTCGGCGCTGTTGATCAGCATCACCTGGCGGTCCGGCAGGTCCGAGAGGTCCTTGATGCCGCTGCTGCCCGTCGTCTCGTCGGCCTTGAGCCGCCCGGTGACGGTCACTTCGCCCTTCGGCGCGGCCGGTACGTCGGGGAAGGCGCGCTGGTCGTCGGCGGTGGGGATCCAGCCACGGTTGATCATCACCGTGCCGCCGCCCCTGAGGTCGAACGGGACCAGTACGTGGAAGCCGATGCTGCCGTCGGTGGAGGTCCTGCGGCGCACCACGACCTGGTGCTTCTCGTCGTACGTTCCGGTGGCCTTCACCGCACGCCAGTAGTCGGAGCGCGGGACGGTGTGGCCGGGGGAGGTGAGCGCGGCGACCGGAACCGGCTTCGCCTTGAGGTTGTGCGAGATCAGGGAGTTCTGCGCGACCTTGTGCTCATGCCGGTGCAGCTGCCAGAAGCCCAGCTCGACCATCGTGGGAATCATGACGAGGGCAAGGAGGGCGAGGATCAGCCACTGCCGGGTCAACAGGAAGCGGTACACCCCATGACGGTACAACTGCGTCATGGGGTGCCTCGCGCAGGGGGTGGGGGAAGCGGGGCGGCGCCCCGGTGCTCAGACTTTGTCGATGATCCCCACCTTCCCCTCCGCGCGGGCGCAGTGACCCCCGCAGAACCAGTGCCCGTCCACCTCGACACCCTGGCCGATGACCTGGACCCGGCAGTGCTCACAGATCGGCGCCATCCGGTGAATGGCGCAGGAGAAGCAGTCGAAGACATGCACCGCGCCCTGCGCGTGCACTTCGAAGGACATCCCGTAGTCGTTTCCGCATACCTCGCAACGTGCCATGCGCCACAGGGTGGGACGCGAGGCGGCGGCGGGCGAGCGGCGGGCGGGCGAGTCGCCCCCGGTTCACTCCGATGACGGCGCCGGCGACGAGCCCTTCGATGACGCGGCCACATCCCGCAGGAGATGGGTGAACGCGCTCTCCTCCAGGATCGGGGTGCCGAACGACTTGGCCTTCAGCGTCTTCGACGTCGCCGCGTCCGGGTCATTGGTCACGAGCAGACTGGTCAGCCGGGAGACGCTGGTCGCCACATGCAGCCCGGCCTCCACCGCCCGGTCCTCCAGCAGCTCACGGTCGATCGAGGTGTCCCCGGAGAACGCCACCCGCATGCCCTGCATCAGAGGCTTGTCCTTCTCGTACCGCCCCGGGTTCGGATACGGGCAGGACGGACGCTTGCGCGAGGGACGCCAGCTGGTCCGGGCACCGTACGAGGCCTGGTAGCCGACCCGCGGGGTGACGGGGGAGTCCGACCACTCGGTCAGCGGCCGGCACTCCAGCAGCGGCAGCCGCAGCCCGCCGTCCGCCGCCGCGTGCAGACTCGGGCGGAACGCCTCGGCCAGCACCCGGGCATCGTCCAGCGCGTGGTGCGCGCGCTGCTGCACGACCCCGAAGTGCGCGGCCAGTGACTCCAGCTTGTGGTTGGGCAGCGGCAGCCGCAGCTCCTTGGAGAGCGCGATGGTGCACAGCCGCTGCTGGACCGGGGCGATCACCGAGGCCCGCGCGTACTCCCGGGCGAGCATCGACCAGTCGAAGGCGGCGTTGTGCGCGACCAGGACGCGGTCGGCGAGCCGCTCGGAGAGCTGGGCGGCGACCTCGGGGAAGAGCGGGGCGCCTTCGAGTACGTCACTGGTCAGCCCGTGGATCCAGACGGGGCCGGGGTCCCGCTCCGGGTTGACCAGGGTGTACCAGTGGTCCTCGACGTTGCCCTGCGCGTCCAGGCGGTAGACGGCGGCGGAGATTATCCGGTCGTCCCGTGCGAGTCCGGTGGTCTCCACGTCGACGACCGCGTACCCCTGCGGGTAGGCGGTCGGCCACGGTGCTGCGGTCTGACGGTCGTCGAGCATGGTCACAGAGAATACGGGCCGCGACCGACAGTCCCCTATTCGGCCGTCACCCCCGGTCCCCGCCGGTGGACCGTCCCTCCTTCGACGAGCCTGCCAGCAGCCCGTCCACCAGGGCCCGTACGGAGGTGGCGAACAGCCGGTCCGGGTCGGCGGGCCGGGTCAGCGCGCGGGCCAGTGCCGGATCGCCGCCCGCCGTCGACGCGCTCCACAGATCGCCCTCGGCCGGTGACTGGACGGGGGACCGCTCCCGGTTGCGCTCCACCAGCAGGAAGCCGACGGTGTGGAACTGCACCGCCCGGACCGCGCCCGCCGCCCGCGCGCCGCGGAGCCCGGCGGCGTGCACCTCATGGACGAGCGCCTGCTGCGCCGGCAGGAACATCCGTTCCGTCAGCCCCCGTTCGTGGACCATCGCGATGAGATGCGGGCGGGCGCGCAGCTCACGGCGCAGCCCGCGGGCCACGGAGACGATCCGGGCTGCCGGGGCCCGGCCGGTGGGGCGCAGGGTGCCCATCTCCTGGACGGTGCGCTCGACGAGGGCGTCCAGCAGCGACTCGCGGTTGCCGACGTGCCAGTAGATCGAGGTGACGGCGGTGCCCAGTTCGGTGGCCAGGCTGCGCATGGTGAGGCTCTGCGGACCGTGCTGCCGCACCAGTCCGGCGGCGGTCACGAGGACCTCCTCACGGGTCAGCGCCGATCGCGCCACATCTCCTCCTGGCTCCGCAACTCCGTTACACGCATGCCTATTTACCCTTCATCGTCTCCGGTGTAACTGTGTTACAGAACCCGGCACGGAGAACCGGGAAGCGGACAACCGAGAAGGGTGGCACCGCATGGCACGTGTACGGTACGGCGCGCGCACCGAGGCCGAGATCGCGGCATCCCGCGAGGCCCGCTCCAGGCTCCCCGACATCTGGTCGACCGGCGTCACCGCCCTCTGGGAGAGCGACCCCGACGCGGTGGCGGCCGTCCTGCCGCCGCCCCTGAAACCCTCCGGGCGCCCGCTCGTCCGGGCCAGTATCAGCAAGGTCGACCTCCCGGGCTATCCGCTCGGCGCGGGCTCCGTCGCCGTCGCCGCCGTCCACGACGGGCACGAGGGCTGGTATCCGCTGGTCATGCCGATGACCCACGAACGGGCGCTGACCGGCGGCCGCGAGGTGTTCGGCGAACCGAAGAAGCTCGGCGAGGTGAGCGTCGAACGCGACGGCCTTGTCGTCCGGGCCCGGCTTGTCCGCCACGGCATCGCCTTCGTCGAGATCCGCGGCGCGGTCGGCGAACCGCTCCCGCTGCCCGAACCGGTCACCAAGCTCGACTTCTACTTCAAGTTCCTGCCCGCCGTGGACGGCGAGGGCTTCGACTCCGGACCCGTACTGATCCACTGCACCCGGAACGAGAAGTTCCGCAGACTGGAGCGGATCACCGGCGACGTGGTGCTGCGCGAGTCCATGTACGACCCGGTCGCCGACCTCCCCGTCCGCAGGCTGATCGAACTCACCATCGGCGAGAAGACCAGCGACCAGCAGGGCAGGGCCGTGGAGCGGGTCAGCGCCGACGCGCTGCTGCCGTACGTCCACCAGCGCTACGACGATCCGCAGCAGATCCACGACGGCCCGCCCGAAGGGAGCGTCCGATGAGGCTGGAGGAGGGCCGGACCGCCGTCGTCACCGGGGCCGCGAGCGGAATCGGTCTCGCGATGGCACGCCGATTCGCGGCCGAGGGGCTGAACGTCGTGCTCGCCGATGTGGAGGAGGGCGCGCTCGACCGGGCCGCCGGTGAACTCCGCGCGGACGGGGCACGGGTGCTGGCCAGGGTCGTCGACGTCAGCGAACGCGACTCCGTACAGGCGCTCGCCGAAGCCGCGTACGACACCTTCGGTGCCGTGCACGTGCTGTGCAACAACGCCGGGGTCGGATCGGGCGCCGAGGGCCGGATGTGGGAGCACGAACCGAACGACTGGAAGTGGGCCTTCGCGGTCAACGTGTGGGGTGTCTTCCACGGCATCCAGGCCTTCGTGCCGCGCATGCTCGCGGACGGCGCCCCCGGCCATGTCGTCAACACCTCCTCCGGCGACGGCGGGATCGCCCCGCTGCCCACCGCCTCCGTGTACGCGGTCACCAAGTCCGCCGTCGTCACCATGACCGAATCGCTGTACGCGCACCTGCGGGCGGAGAACGCGGCGATCGGCGCCTCGGTCCTCTTCCCCGGCCCGCACATGCTGCGCACCGGACTGTGGGAGTCCCACCGCAACCGCCCCGAGCGCTACGCCAAGGAGCGCCCGCGCCGGACCCCGTACCGCAGCCTCGGCCAGTGGGAGAGCGCGATGAAGTCGGCGGGCCACGAGGTGGAGTTCACCCCCGTGGAGGACGTCGCCGCGACCGTCGTGGACGGCATCCGCGCCGACCGTTTCTGGATGCTGCCGGACAGCGAGCACAGCGACCGGCAGATCCGCGCCAGGTCGCAGTCGATGCTCGACCGGTCCAACCCGTCGTACCTGGAGAGCTTCATACTCGACTGAGGAGTGAGCGATGACTGATGACGACCCGTACCTGATCATCTCCTCCGACTGTCATGCCGGACTGCCCACCGAGGAGTACCGGCCCTACCTCGACCGCCGCTTGCACCGGGAGTTCGACGACTTCCTCGCCGGCCGCGACCGCCGCCGCGAGGAGATGACCCGCCTCGGCGTCCGCAACGAGGCCTTCGCCGACACCTGGTTCCAGGACAACGAGGAAGGCCTCAGGGGCGGCTGGGACTCCGCCCAGCGGCTCAGGGAACTCGACGGCGACGGCGTGGCGGCCGAGGTCGTCTTCCCCGACGCGGACGCCGTCGACAGCCGCACCGCGGCCCCCTTCGGCGTCGGTCTCGGCCTCTCCGGCGACCAGGACCCGGAGCTGGGCATGGCCGGCGCGCAGGCCCACAACCGCTGGCTCGCCGACTTCGTCTCGCAGCACCCCGAACGCCACTGCGGGGTCGCCCTGCTGCCCGTCACCGGCGAGACCGGACGGGTCGTCGCCGAGATCCACCGGGCGAAGGAGTCCGGCCTCGGTGCCCTGATGATCCCCTCCATGTGGGTGGACAAGGCCCCGTACCACGACCGCCGCTACGACTCCGTCTGGGCGGCCGCCGCGGAGACCGGCATGCCGATCGTCACCCACTCCGGGGCGGCGCCGCGGCACGAGTACGGCGACCACCTCGGCATCTACGTCTCCGAGGTCACCTGGTGGCCGTCCCGCCCGCTCTGGTTCCTCCTCTGGTCCGGCGCCTTCGAACGCCACCCCGGGCTGAAGTTCGGCGTCGCCGAGTCCGGCTGCTGGTGGCTGCCGAACCTGCTCTGGTTCATGGACCGCCTCTACCTCGGCGCCCACGGTGGCAAGAAACTCTCCCCGTTCGCCGAACTGAAGCGCCCGCCGCACGAGTACCTCGACCGCCAGGTGTTCGTCTGCGCCACCAACACCAAGCGCCGCGAGCTCGCCCAGCGGTACGAGATCGGCGTGGACAACATCCTCTGGGGCAGCGACTTCCCGCACCCCGAGGGCACCTGGCCGAACACCGCGAACTGGCTGCGCACCACCTTCCACGACATCCCCGTCACCGAGACCCGCCGGATGCTGGGCCTGGCCGCCGCCGAGGTCTTCGGCTTCGACACGGACAAGCTCGCCCCGCTCGCCGCCCGCATCGGCCCGACCCCCGCCGACCTGGGCCAGAGCGCCGACCAGACGGCGGTCGAGGCCTCCTGGGCACGCTCGCGCGAGGTCGGCAGGCACTGGCTGACCGACCACGACTTCCCGGTCCTGGGGGCGTCATGACGGATCCCGAGGGCGCTGTGACAGACCCCGAGAGCGTCTCGGCGGGTCCTGGAGGCGGCCCGGCGGGTCCCGGGGGCGGCCCGGCGGACCGCTACACCGTCATCTCCGCCGACTGCCACGCCGGCGCCGACCTCCTCGACTACAAGCCGTACCTGGAGTCGGAGCACCACGACGACTTCGACGCCTGGGCGGCCACGTACGTCAATCCGTACGAGGACCTGGTGGCCGACACCGCCGACCGCAACTGGAACTCGGCCCGCCGGCTCGCCGACCTGGAGGCGGACGGCATCGTCGCCGAGGTCGTCTTCCCCAACACCATCCCGCCCTTCTTCCCCTCCGCCTCCCTGATGGCCCCCGCACCCTCCCGCGCGGAGTACGAACAGCGTTGGGCCGGGCTGCGGGCCCACAACCGCTGGCTCGCCGACTTCTGCGCGGCCGCGCCCGGCCGGCGTGCGGGCGTCGCGCAGATCCTCCTCAACGACCCGGCCGAGGCGGCCCGCGAGGTCCGCCGCACCAAGGAGGCCGGACTCACCGGCGGCATCCTGCTGCCGGGCGCCCCACCGGGCTCCGGCGTACCGGAGCTGTACTCCCCGGCGTACGACCCGCTCTGGGCGGTCTGCGCGGAACTGGACGTACCGGTCAACCACCACGGCGGCTCCGCCTCCCCGCCGCTGGGCGACGAACCCGCGGCCCGCGCCGTCTTCATGGTGGAGACCACCTGGTTCTCGCACCGGGCGTTGTGGCACCTGATCTTCGGCGGCGCGTTCCGCCGCCACCCCGGTCTGAGGCTCGTCCTCACCGAACAGGGCTCCGGCTGGATCCCGGGCATCATGGAGATGCTCGACTACTACCACGGCCGGCTCGTCGCATCGGCCGCCCGGGCGGCCACGGCGGAGTCCAAGTTCGGTGCGGGGCTGGCCGGTTCGATGGGCGCGAGCCCCAGCGCGGTGTGGCGCGACAACTGCTACGTGGGCGCCAGTTTCATGCGCCCGCACGAGGTCCCGCTGCGCGACCGGATCGGCCTCGACAAGATCATGTGGGGCAGCGACTACCCGCACGACGAGGGCACCGCCCCGTACTCACGAGAAGGCCTGCGGATCGCGTACGCCGGGCTGCCGCCCGCCGAGATCGCGGCCATGACCGGCGGCAACGCCGCCCGCGTCTACGGATTCGACCTGGCGGGGCTGGACCGTGTCGCCGCCGTCGTCGGCCCGACGGTCGAGGAGATCGCCGAACCCCTGAAGGAGGTTCCCGCGGGCGCGACCAGCCCCGCGTTCGCGCCGGGCGGGTCGGTACGCGTCTGGTGACACCACGAGGTGAGACCATCCCCGGATGAGCGATCCCCAGGCGCACCACGAACCGCACAGCAACGGCATGGGCGCACGGCTGAACTGGCTGCGTGCCGCCGTGCTCGGGGCCAACGACGGTGTGGTCTCCACCGCCGGTCTCGTCGTCGGTGTCGCCGGGGCCACCGACGACCGCGGCACCCTGCTGACGGCCGGCCTGGCCGGACTGCTGGCCGGGTCCATGTCGATGGCCGCGGGGGAGTACGTGTCGGTCTCCACCCAGCGCGACTCGGAGAAGGCCGCCCTCGCCACGGAGAAGCGCGAGCTCACGGAGATGCCGGAGGCGGAACTCGCCGAGCTCACCGGACTGCTGGAGGGCAAGGGACTGAGCCACGAGGTGGCCCGCGAGGCCGCCGTCCAGCTCACCGAACGCGACGCGCTGCGCGCCCACGCGGAGGTCGAGCTGGGCATCGACCCGGACGACCTGACGAACCCCTGGCACGCGGCCGGCGCCAGCTTCCTCGCGTTCACCGTGGGCGCGCTGCTGCCGCTGCTGGCGATCGTGCTGCCCCCGCAGTCGCTGCGGCTGCTCGTGACCGTACTGTCGGTGCTCGCGGCGCTGGCCCTGACGGGCTGGTGGAGCGCCCGGCTGGGCGACGCGGCGGTGGTACCGGCGCTGCTGCGGAACATGGGCGGTGGAGCGCTCGCGATGGCCGTGACGTATGCGGCGGGGGAGTTGCTGGGGGCGGCGGGGGTTTAGGAGCGGTGGACGGTGCGCTCGGGCGGGAAGAGCTCGGTGCCGGTGGCCCGGGTGCCGTACGCGAGGGCGATGGTCAGGTCGGTCAGGCCGCGCAACGGTGTCAGGTCGGCGAAACCGGAGTACGACTCGAGTACGAGCGAGGTGAGCCCGGGCAGGTCGCGCAGCGGCGCCAGACCGTGCGGTATCCGGCACTGGAACAGGCAGAGCGTGCGCAGTCCGGCCGTCCGCTCCGAGAGCCCCGCCGGGGGCGCCGACAGCTCGACGGCCAGCCGCTCCGGATTCAGGTTCAGCGCGAACAGCCGGTCCGCCGTCAGCGCGCCCGCCGCCGCGAAGGTGTCCTTGACCCCCGTCCACGGCGGCCAGCCGCTCGTGCTCCGGGAGTCCGGCGTACGACTCCGCCAGTCGGCCGCCGAGCACCTTCGCCAGCCGGTCCGGCTTCGCCGGGCGGGGGAGCGGGCGCACCGGGTCCGGGATCAGCCCCGCGCAGGGCTTCGGCGTGACCAGCGACCTCGCCACCGTGCCGAGCACCGTCGTCGCGAGCCGGACCAGCGCAACTTCAAGACCCTGCACCGCAGTTCCTCCCCCTGTCGGACCATGGTGGAGGGATCGTGCGACGGCCGTGCTGTCAGAAGTCACCAAGAATTGCTGACAACGCGTCTCGCATACTTGTTGGTAACAACGTCTGGCCCCGGGCCGACCTGCGGCTCTACGGTGCTGGCATGCCGACGAACCTGCCCGATGTAGTGCTCTGGTCCATACCGGCCTTCGTCCTGCTCACCGTTCTGGAAATGGCGCTCCACCGCTTCCACCCCGATGAGGAGGCCGCCGGGTACGAGGCCAAGGACGCCGCCACCAGCATCACCATGGGGCTGGGCAGCCTGGCCTTCGACCTGCTGTGGAAGGTGCCCATCGTCGCCGTCTACACCGCGGTGTACGAGCTGACGCCGCTCCGCGTGCCCGTCCTGTGGTGGACCGTCCCGCTGATGCTGCTGGGGCAGGACTTCCTCTACTACTGGTCGCACCGCGGCCACCACGTCATCCGGATCCTCTGGGCCTGCCACGTGGTCCACCACTCCAGCCGGAAGTTCAACCTCTCCACCGCGCTGCGCCAGCCCTGGACCTCGCTGACCGTCTGGCCGTTCTACCTCCCGCTGATCGCCTGCGGTGTCCACCCGGCGGCGCTCGCCTTCTGCTCCTCGGCCAACCTCGTCTACCAGTTCTGGGTGCACACCGAGCGGATCGACAAGCTGCCCCGGCCCTTCGAGTACGTACTGAACACGCCCTCGCACCACCGGGTGCACCACGCCTCCCAGGGCGGCTACCTCGACCGGAACTTCGGCGGCATCCTGATCGTGTGGGACCGGTGGTTCGGCTCCTTCACGGCGGAGACGCAGCGGCCCGTGTTCGGGCTCACCAAGAACATCGACACGTTCAACCCGCTACGGGTCGCCACCCACGAGTACGCCGCCATCGCCCGTGACGTACGCGCGGCGGGCAGCTGGGGCGAGCGCGCCGGGCGGGTCTTCCGGGGGCCCGGCTGGCAGCCGTCCGGGGCATCGGCGCACGGCGTCACCGCCCCCGCCCCCGCGCGGGGGAGCTCCGGATGAGCGCCGGCCCGTTCGCGGACCGGCGGGAGCGTTTCGTACGCCCCCTGCTCATCGCCTTCCTCACCGTCTGCGCCGTCGACCTCCTCGGGGTCCTCACCGGCACCGGCCTCGCCCACCTCCTCGCCAAACCACTGCTGATGCCGCTGCTGGCCGGGTACGCCGCCGCCCGGCGAGGGCCCCGCCCGCTGATCGCCGCGCTGCTCTGCGGCTGGGTCGGCGACACGTTCCTGCTGGCCGACAACGACACCGCCTTCCTCATCGGGATGGGCGGCTTCGCGGCCGGGCACGTCTGCTACCTCCGGCTCTTCGGACGAGCCCGCGGCGCCCTGCTGCCCGGAATCCTGTATGCGGCCGTACTGGCCGCCTTCCTCGCCCTGATCTGGGGCGGGCTGCCGGCCGGCCTGCGGATCCCGCTGGCGGGGTACAGCCTGCTGCTCACCGCCATGGCATACCGGTCCGGCGTCCTCGGCCGGTACGCCGCCGCGGGCGGTGCGCTCTTCCTTCTCTCCGACGGGCTGATCGCCACCGGCATCGCAGGATGGCCGCAGCTGCCCGCACCTGACTTCTGGGTCATGCTCACCTATGTGGCGGCGCAGCTCCTGCTGACCGTCGGAGCGCTCGCACCGGGTACGAGATGGCCCGGCGTGAACCCCTGGGCGTACCGTGGGCGGGGTATCAGCATCTGAGATCAGCAAGGACCCCCACGCATGCGCGCCACCGTCATCCACGCCCCTCACGACATCCGCGTGCAGGAGGTGCCGGACCCGGCGATCCAGCAGCCCACCGATGTGGTTCTGCGGGTTCTGCGGGCCTGTATCTGCGGCAGCGATCTGTGGGCCTACCGCGGTGAGTCCGCCCGGCAGCCCGGCCAGCGCATCGGCCACGAGTTCCTCGGGATCGTCGAGGAGGCGGGCTCCGGGGTCAACGGCTTCGCCGTCGGCGACCTCGTCGTCGCCCCCTTCGTCTGGTCCGACGGCACCTGCGCCTACTGCGCCGAGGGCCTGACCACCTCCTGCCCCCAGGGCGGCTTCTGGGGCTCGGTCGGCTCCGACGGCGGCCAGGGCGAGGCCGTACGCGTCCCGTTCGCCGACGGCACCCTGGTCAAGCTCCCCGCCGCCGCGGCCTCCGACGACCGCCTGCTCGCCGCGCTGCTGGCCCTCTCCGACGTCCTCGGCACCGGCCACCACGCGGCCGTCGGCGCCGGTGTGAAGCCCGGCAGCACGGTCGCCGTCGTCGGTGACGGTGCCGTCGGGCTGTGCGGTGTCATGGCCGCCAAGCGGCTGGGCGCCGAGCGGATCATCGCGCTCGGCCGTCACCAGGCGCGCACCGACATCGCCCGCACCTTCGGCGCCACGGACGTCGTCGCCGAACGGGGCGAGGCCGCCGTCGCCGCCGTACGGGAACTGCTCGGCGGCGAGGGCGCACACGCGGTGATCGAGGCAGTCGGCACCGAGCAGTCGATGCGCACGGCCGTGGAGATCACCCGCGACGGCGGCTCGATCGGCTACGTCGGCGTACCGCACGGCAGCGGCACCGGACTGGACCTCGGCGTCATGTTCGACCGCAACATCGCCCTGCGCGGCGGGGTCGCCCCCGTACGCAGCTACATTCCGGAACTGCTCCCCGACGTGCTGTCCGGCACCATCGACCCGTCGCCCGTCTTCGACCTGACCATCGGCCTCGACGAGGTCCCGGTCGGCTACAAGGCGATGGACGGGCGCACGGCGCTGAAGGTCCTCATCAAGCCGTGAACCGGGAGGACCGCGACCGCCCCCGTCGGGCCGCGCGCCGAGCGGGGCCGGTCGCGACCGGCCGGCCCGGGCCTCCCGGCCCGGCCGGTACGGGGGCCGGTGGACTCCGGCCCCCGTACCGGACCCGCTACCTGCGGACCGCGTCCAGGGCGTCCACCACACCGGCTCCGTAGAAGCCGTTGCGGTTCTTGCCGCCCTCGCAGACCGCGTCGATGGTGCCGTCACCATTGATGTCGTACGGGGCGCCGCACGCGGTGGCGTCGGCCTCCGCCGTCAGCAGCGCCTTCACCGCGGCCGCCGACGCGTGCGGGTGCGTCGACTTGATCAGGGCGACCACTCCCGCGACATGCGGGGAGGCCATCGACGTACCGGCCATGTAGCCGTACTCGCCGCCCGGCAGCGTGGACAGGATCCGACCGTTCGTCGCGGGCGGCGCGGGAGTCTGGTAGACCGTCGAGTCGCCGCCCGGGGCGGCCACGTCGATGACGCCGTTCCCGTAGTTCGAGTACGAGGCCTTCAGCCCCTTCGCACCCGTCGCCGAGACCGTCACGACACCCGGCAGCATCGTCGGGATGTCGAAGCACTTCTTCGGGTCGATCGTCCGGGTGACCGGGTTCGTGTCGTTCGGGCTGGACGAGTCCGTGATCGTGCGAGCCGCCAGGTCCTGGGCCGAGTTGCCCGCGGCGGCGACATTGACCGTGCCCTTGCCCTCGGCGTACCGGGTGGCCCGGGCGACGGCCTCGACCAGTGCGCCCTGGTCCGGGTCGTCCTTGCAGTTGAACAGCCAAGGGTCGGTGTAATAGCTGTTGTTGGTGACATCGACACCGTGGTCGGCCGCCCAGACGAAGCCGCAGACGACGGACTCGGTGTAGAAGAACCCGTCCGGGTTCGCCACCTTGATACCGGCGACCTTCACGCCCGGAGCGACGCCCGTCACCCCGATGCCGTTCTTCGCGGCGGCTATGGTGCCCGCGACATGCGTGCCGTGCGGGCTCTCACCGCTGTTCGGACGCCAGGAGCCGAGCGTGGTGTCCGGTGCGCCGGACACACAGTTCGCCGAGGCGCCCCGGTCGAAGTTCGCGGCGAGGTCCGGGTGGGTGTCGTCGACACCCGTGTCGATGACCGCGACCGTGACCTTCCGGCTGCCCAGCGACTTCTGGTGCGCCTTGTCCGCCTTGATGGCGGGCATGTCCCACTGCAGGGGCTCCATCGGGTCCTGGTCCGCCGTCGCCCGCGCCGCGGCGCTCCGCTCCTGCTGCGCGGTGAGCGGCTGCGGGAGGCCGATGTCCGTGGTGGCCTGCGGGACGATCGGGTTGGTGCGGGTGGCGCCCGCCGAGTCCACACCCTTGACCCTGCGTATGGACTGTGCGAAGTCCGGGTTCTGCGAGTGGACGACGAGGACACCGATCCGGTCGTAGGCGATCACCACCGTGCCGCCGGCCTGTTCCACCGCCTTGCGCACCTGCTTGACGGTGCCTTGACCGCCCCGTGTGTTCACCACGTACGACAGCTTCGGTCCGTCCGTCGCCGCAGCCGCTGGCCGGCCGTGCACCGGAGACGCGGTCGCGGCACCCGTCGGCAGGAAGCCGAGCGAGACGGTGAGGGCCAATCCGACAGGCAGCGCCATCGCGCGTGTCCGTCTGGATCCCAGATGAGCCATGGGGTCTCCACTTCATCCGTGTCAGTCGACCGGACACGGGCGTGCCCAGTCGCGTACATGACGAGTGAAGCTATCGCTGATGATCCCGGCTCATCAATGAGTTCACGAGAACCCGTTTCCGCCGGAGCGTCCGAAGGGGTGACCCGGAGAAGGGCCGAACAGCGGTGAACCGCTTTGCCGCGCGACGCGTGCCGTTGTCAGGGGAGGCGCACCAACACCCCCCAGTATCGAGATATGCAGTGAAATCCACCGTCCCCATCACTACCGCACCCGCGTCGCGAGGAGATTCCGTGGCTACCGATGCACCGCCACCCGAGGGCAGTACGGAACCAGGGCCGGCCCAGCCCACGACTGAGGCCTTCATCGCGGAGCAGGAGAGCGCGGAATTCGGCGAACTGCGCCATTCGTACCGCTCGTTCGCCTTCCCGCTGACCGTCGGCTTCATCCTCTGGTACCTGCTGTACGTGCTGCTGTCCAACTACGCCGGCGGCTTCATGGGCACCAAGGTGTACAGCAACTTCAACGTGGCCTTCGTCTTCGGCCTCGCCCAGTTCCTCACCACCTTCCTCATCGCCTGGTTCTACTCGCGGCACGCCTCGGCGAAGCTCGACCCGAAGGGCGAGGCCATCAAGTCCCGTATGGAGGCCGACGCATGAGCGCCGCGTATCACTCCCACACCGCCGTGCTCGCCGCCTCCTCCACCGCCGAGCACCGGCCGCTGATCATCACGCTCTTCGCGGTCTTCGTCGCGGCGACCCTCGGGATCACCGTCTGGGCCGGCCGGCAGACCAAGAGCGCCTCCGACTTCTACGCCGGCGGCCGTCAGTTCACCGCCTTCCAGAACGGGCTCGCGGTCTCCGGCGACTACATGTCCGCCGCCTCGTTCCTCGGTATCGCCGGAGCCATCGCCCTCTTCGGATACGACGGCTTCCTCTACTCGATCGGCTTCCTCGTCGCCTGGCTGGTGGCCCTGCTGCTGGTGGCCGAACCGCTCCGCAACTCGGGCCGTTACACCATGGGCGACGTCCTCGCCTACCGGATGCGGCAGCGCCCCGTACGCACCGCGGCGGGCGTCTCCACCATCGTCGTCTCGATCTTCTACCTGCTGGCGCAGATGGCCGGCGCG
Organism: Streptomyces brevispora; assembly: GCF_007829885.1. Taxonomy (NCBI): domain Bacteria; kingdom Bacillati; phylum Actinomycetota; class Actinomycetes; order Kitasatosporales; family Streptomycetaceae; genus Streptomyces; species Streptomyces brevispora. The sequence continues at coordinate 683,676 of NZ_VIWW01000001.1, read as the reverse complement.
GGTGTGCTGGTCTCCCTGCTCCTCGGCATCACCAGCGACGCCGGGAAGATCCTCATCGTTGCGCTGGTCGGCGTCCTGATGATCGTGTACGTCACCATCGGCGGCATGAAGGGCACCACTTGGGTGCAGATGGTCAAGGCCGTGCTGCTCATCGCGGGCGCCATTCTGATGACCTTCATGGTGCTCTGGAAGTTCAACTTCAACGTCTCCGACCTGCTGGGCACCGCCGCGGAGAAGAGCGGCCACGGCGCGTCGTTCCTGGAGCCCGGACTCAAGTACGGCGCCACCGGCACCTCGAAGCTGGACTTCCTCTCCCTCGGTATCGCCCTGGTGCTGGGCACCGCGGGCCTGCCGCACATCCTGATCCGCTTCTACACGGTGCCGACCGCCAAGGCCGCCCGTAAGTCCGTCAACTGGGCCATCGGCATCATCGGCGCCTTCTACCTGATGACGATCGCCCTCGGATTCGGCGCCGCCGCCCTCATCGGCCCGAAGGAGATCATCGCGAAGAACCCGGCGGGCAACGCGGCGGCACCGCAACTCGCCGAGTACCTCGGCGGGGTCGGCACGACCGGCGGCGCCATCATGCTCGCCGTCATCTCCGCCGTCGCCTTCGCCACCATCCTCGCCGTCGTCGCGGGCCTCACCCTCGCGTCCTCGTCCTCCTTCGCCCACGACATCTACGCCAATGTCATCCGCAAGGGGAAGGCCAGCGAGAAGGAGGAGATGCGGGCCGCCCGCTGGGCCACCGTCTTCATCGGCGCGGCAGCGATCCTGCTGGGCGCCTTCGCCCGCGACATGAACGTCGCCGGTCTGGTGGCGCTCGCCTTCGCCGTCGCCGCCTCGGCGAACCTGCCGACGCTCCTCTACAGCCTCTTCTGGAAGCGGTTCACCACCCAGGGCGCGCTGTGGTCGATCTACGGCGGTCTGGCCAGCTCGGTGATCCTCGTGCTGTTCTCGCCGGTCGTCTCCGGCAACGCGAAGACCTCGATGTTCAAGGGCGTCGACTTCGCCTGGTTCCCGCTGGAGAACCCCGGCCTGATCTCCATTCCGCTGGGCTTCCTGCTCGGCTGGATCGGCTCCCTCCTGTCGAAGGAGGAGCCGGACAAGGGCAAGTACGCCGAGCTGGAAGTCAAGTCCCTCACCGGCATCGGCGCCCACTGAGACCAGGAGTTTCAGCCAGGAGCCGGCTTCTCGCACCGCTCCCTCCCGCGGCCGCGTCGTAGAGTCCTACGACGCGGCCGCGTCGCACCTCGTGTCAAACGGGCCCCTGCGATGTCACACGTCTCGCGTAGTCTCGAAAGAGTCAGCGACCGCAACCGGGAAGTCAGCCGGAGGAGGGGGCCCACCATGCTCATCGACACCTATGACCGGGTCGCCACCGACCTGCGGGTATCGCTCACCGACCGGTGCAATCTGCGCTGTACGTACTGCATGCCCGAGGAAGGCCTGCAGTGGCTGGCCAAACCGGACCTGCTGAGTGACGAGGAGATCGTCCGGCTCGTCCGCATCGCCGTCACACGGCTGGGCATCACCGAAGTCCGCTTCACCGGCGGAGAGCCGCTGCTGCGCCCCGGACTCGTCTCCGTCGTGGAACAGTGCGCGGCCCTGGATCCCCGCCCGAAGATGTCGCTCACGACGAACGGCATCGGGCTGAAACGGACCGCCGCCGCGCTCGAGGCCGCGGGCCTGGACCGGGTCAATGTCTCGCTGGACACCCTGCGCCCCGACGTGTTCAAGACCCTCACCCGCCGCGACCGGCACCACGACGTCCTGGCCGGCCTCGAAGCCGCCCGGGACGCCGGGCTCACCCCCGTCAAGGTCAACACCGTCCTGATGCCGGGGCTCAACGACGACGAGGCCCCTGACCTGCTCGCCTGGGCCATGGACAACGCCTACGAGCTCCGCTTCATCGAGCAGATGCCGCTCGACGCACAGCACGGCTGGAAGCGCGACGGCATGATCACAGCAGGTGACATCCTCGATTCCCTGCGCACCCGCTTCGACCTCACCCCGGAGGGCGAGGACCGGCGCGGGTCCGCCCCCGCGGAACGCTGGCTGGTCGACGGCGGACCCCACCGGGTCGGCGTCATCGCCTCCGTCACCCGGCCGTTCTGCCGCGCCTGCGACCGCACCCGGCTCACCGCCGACGGACAGGTGCGCACCTGCCTGTTCGCCCGCGAGGAGACCGACCTGCGCGGCGCACTGCGGTCGGATGCGCCGGACGAGGAGATCGCCCGCATCTGGAAGCTCGCGATGTGGGGCAAGAAGGCCGGATCCGGCCTGGACGACCCGTCCTTCCTCCAGCCGGACCGCCCGATGTCGGCGATCGGCGGGTAGCGCGTCCTACGCGTGGGGCGAGTCCGGTGACTCCCACTCCGCCAGCGTCACCACATCCTTGAGGAAGCCCCGCACCCCCAGGAACGAGGACAGATGCTCCCGGTGCCCGTCGCAGGCCAGCCAGGTCTTGCGGCGTTCCGGCGTGTGCAGCTTCGGGTTGTTCCAGGCGAGCACCCACACGGCGTCGGCGCGGCAGCCCTTCGCGGAGCAGACGGGGGCTTCGGCGGCGTTCTCGGCCACGGATTCAGGGGAGTTCACGGACTCAACCCTAGGTCAACCGCACGGGCGGCTGCCTGACGCATCCCACCGCCGGAGAAAAGGCGACGCCGAGCAGCCACGGGGGGAGCTGCCCGGCGTCGGTCCGTCGCTCCGACGGGGGATGCGGAGCGCCTACGAAGTATGTCACGCAGACCGGGGTGCGGTGCACTGGAACTTCAGCATTGATCTGAGCTTTTCTTGAGCTCGGGACCGCCGCGGAACCGGTCGTACGGGCTCAGGAACCGGCGTTCGGATCCGGGGAGCGGAAGTCCTGACCGGCCTCCGGACCAGGCTCCGCCGGGTCTGCCAACGATGCGGCCCCGAGCTCCGGCAGGGTCGGTGCCGGAACGAAGGTCGGCGGCAGCGAAGGGGTGTTCTCGCGGCCCGCGTTGGCGATCACGACGGCGACGTACGGGAGCAGAACGCCCAGCGCCAGCCCCACGATCGCCACATAACGCTCCACGTTCCACAGGACCGCCGCAGCGACCACCGACAGCGTGCGCACGGACATCGAGATCACATAGCGCCGCTGCCTGCCACGCACATCGTCCGCGAGACCCTGCCGGGCGCCCGTGATCCGGAAGACCTCCGCACCGCTCTGCTTCCGCATCCCGTCTCCACTCATCGTCCCCGAACTCATGACGAACCGGGGGAGACCCCGTTCCTGTGCCGGACGCTCCCCGGACCGGACCGCTCCCAACGGTACGCCCGGTATCCGGCGCGTCCGAGACCGGGGCGCGCCGTGCACCCGCTCCCACCGCACATACGGACCTGTCCGACATGCGGGGTACACGCTCAGCGTCGAGACTGATCGGACATCGCGACACCACGTCGCACGAGGAGGCGGCATGAGCTGGTTGTGGGCAATCATCGTGGGTCTGGTTCTCGGTCTGATCGCGAAGGCGATCCTCCCGGGGAAGCAGCAGATCCCACTCTGGCTGACGACCATTTTCGGCATCATCGGAAGTGTCCTCGGCAATGCTGTCGCCACCGGGCTCGGTGTCAACGACACCAAGGGCATCGACTGGACGCGCCACCTGCTCCAGCTGATCGGTGCCGTGGTGGTGGTCGGCCTCGGCGACATGCTGTGGGCATCGATCCGCGGCAGGAACCGGCAGAAGACCTGAGCGGCGGAACAGCCGCGCGGCAGAAGACCTGAGGAACAGCAGAGCTGCGCGGCGGACGCCGTAGCGCCGACGGCTGCGGCCGGGCACGCGTGACGCGTACCCGGCCGCGGTGCTGCCTGCGACTGCTCTGCCTTGACTGCTCAGCCGGCCGTGACCTCGATGGCCGCGAGGTTCTTCTTGCCCCGGCGCAGCACCAGCCAGCGCCCGTGCAACAGCTCCTCGCGGGCCGGCGCCACCTCGCCGTCGGCGACCTTGACGTTGTTCACGTACGCGCCGCCCTCCTTGACCGTGCGGCGCGCGCCCGACTTGCTCGGCGCCAGACCGACCTCCACCAGCAGGTCCACCAGCGGACCCAGCTCGGTGACCCGCGCGTGCGGCACCTCGGAGAGCGCCGCGCCCAGCGTCGCCTCGTCCAGATCGGCCAGCTCACCCTGGCCGAACAGCGCCTTCGACGCGGCGATGACCGCGGCGCACTGGTCCGCGCCGTGCACCAGCGTCGTCAGCTCCTCGGCCAGCGCGCGCTGCGCCGACCGCGCCTGCGGCCGCTCCTCCGTGACCTTCTCCAGCTCCTCCAGCTCGGCGGGGCTCAGGAAGCTGAGGATGCGCATGTAGCGGGAGATGTCCCGGTCGTCCACGTTCAGCCAGAACTGGTAGAACGCGTACGGCGTCGTCATCTCCGGGTCGAGCCAGACGGCACCGCTCTCGGACTTGCCGAACTTGGTCCCGTCCGCCTTCGTCATCAGCGGGGTCGCCAGCGCGTGCACCTCGGCACCCGGCTCCAGCCGGTGGATCAGGTCCAGGCCCGCGGTGAGGTTGCCCCACTGGTCGCTGCCGCCCTGCTGGAGGGTGCAGCCGTGGCGCCGGTACAGCTCCAGGAAGTCCATGCTCTGGAGCAGCTGGTAGCTGAACTCGGTGTAACTGATGCCCTCGTCGGACTCCAGCCGCCGGGCGATGGAGTCCTTGGTGAGCATCTTGTTGACCCGGAAGTGCTTGCCGATGTCACGCAGGAACTCGATTGCGGACATGCCCGCGGTCCAGTCCAGGTTGTTGACCATGACCGCGGCGTTCTCGCCCTCGAAGGACAGGAACGGCTCGATCTGGGACCGCAGCCGCGCCACCCAGAGCGCGACCGTCCCCGGGTCGTTGAGCGTGCGCTCGGCGGTCGGGCGCGGGTCACCGATCTGTCCCGTGGCCCCGCCCACCAGGGCGAGCGGCCGCAGCCCCGCCCGCTGGAGCCGGCGCATGGTGAGCACCTGCACCAGGTGGCCCACGTGCAGACTGGCCGCCGTCGGGTCGAAGCCGCAATAGAACGTGACGGGACCGTCCGCGAGAGCCTTGCGCAGTGCGTCCTCGTCAGTGGACTGGGCGAACAGCCCGCGCCACTTCAGCTCGTCGACGATGTCCGTCACGGTTCCGTGTCTCCTCAGCTACGTGATTCCGTATGTATGGAAAGGCAACAGCCAGTCTAGGCGGGTCACACCCCCGGGCTGACCGAGCTCATGTTGAAGTCGGGGATGCGCAGCGCGGGCATCGCCGCCCGGGTGAACCAGTCGCCCCACTCGCGCGGCAGCGTCTTCTCCGTGCGCCCCGCCTCGGTGGCCCGCGACAGCAGGTCCACCGGGGACTCGTTGAAGCGGAAGTTGTTCACCTCGCCGACCACCTCGCCGCCCTCCACCAGATACACCCCGTCGCGGGTCAGCCCGGTCAGCAACAGCGTCGCCGGATCGACCTCGCGGATGTACCACATACAGGTCAGCAGCAGCCCGCGGCCGGTCGTCGCGGCCACCATCTCCTCCAACGACCGCTCACCGCCGCCCTCCAGGATCAGGTTGTCGATCGCCGGGGCGAGCGGCAGACCCGTCAGGCCCGCCGTGTGCCGGGTGGTCGTCAGCTGCTCCAGCCGGCCGTCCCTGATCCAGTCGGTGCGGGCCAGCGGCAGCCCGTTGTCAAAGACCGAAACGTCGTCCCCGGAGGAATGGGCGACGACGAACGGCGCCGACTCGAGCCCCGGCGCGTGCGGGTCGCTGCACAGCGTCAGCGGCAGCCGGGACAGGGTCTCGCCGAGCCGGGTGCCGCCACCGGGCCTGGAGAACACCGTCCGGCCCTCCGTGGCGTCCCGGGCGGTCGAGGACCACAGCTGGTAGATCAGCAGATCGGCGACGGCGGTCGGCGGCAGCAGCGTCTCGTACCGTCCGGCCGGCAGCTCGATACGGCGCTCCGCCCAGCTCAGCCGCCGGGACAGCTCGGCGTCCATCTCGGCCGGGTCGACATCCTTGAAGTCGCGGGTCGCCCGGCCCGCCCAGGCCGACCGCGACCGGTCGGGCGACTTGGCGTTCAGCTCCAGCGTCCCGTTCGGCTGGTCATGGCGCAGCCGCAGCCCCGTCGACGTACCGAGGTAGGTCGAGGTCATCTCGTGGTTGGCGAAGCCGTACAGCTCACGGCCGCCGGAGCGGGCCCGCGCGAAGGCGTCGCCGAGCGCGGGGGCGAACGCCGCGAACACATCGGAGTCCGTCTCCCGGGGCGCGTCCGTGAAGTCGGGGGAGGCGGGCACCCCGGTGACCAGCGGCTGCGCGTCCTCGGCCGGACCGGCCCCGCGCGCGGCGGCCTCGGCGGCCCGCACCAGCGGCTCCAGGTCCGCCGCGGTGACGGCGGACCTGGACACCACGCCGGACGCGGTGCCCTCGGCCCCGTCGACCGTGGCGATGACGGTGAGCGTGCGGCCGCGGGTCACGCCGTTCGTGGTGAGCGCGTTGCCCGCCCAGCGCAGGTTGGCCGACGACTGCTCGTCGGCGATGACGACACAGCCGTCCGCGGTGGACAGCTCGAGCGCCCGCTCCACGATCTCGTACGGCTTGCTGACGCGGCTCATCGTCCGGCCTCCTGCGTCGTGTTGAGACTGTGCTGCCCCGGGGGGCGACCCCCGGACCCCCGGCCGGCTTCGTGGTTGCGGCTCATCGTCCGGCCTCCTGCGTCGTGTTGAGGATGTTCACGCCTCTGAAGAGGGCGGAGGGACAGCCGTGCGAGACGGCCGCGACCTGGCCCGGCTGGGCCTTGCCGCAGTTGAAGGCGCCGCCCAGGACGTACGTCTGGGGACCGCCGACCTTCTCCATCGAGCCCCAGAAGTCCGTCGTCGTCGCCTGGTAGGCGACATCGCGCAGCTGCCCGGCGAGCCTTCCGTTCTCGATCCGGAAGAACCGCTGACCGGTGAACTGGAAGTTGTAGCGCTGCATGTCGATCGACCAGGACCGGTCGCCGACCACATAGATCCCGCGCTCCACCCCGCCGATCAGGTCCTCGGTGGAGAGACCGCCGGGATCCGGCGCCAGCGACACGTTCGCCATCCGCTGCACCGGGACATGGCCCGGCGAGTCCGCGTACGCGCACCCGTTGGACCGGCCCAGACCCGTCAGCTTCGCGATGCGGCGGTCCAGCTGGTAGCCCACCAGCGTGCCGTCCTTCACCAGGTCCCACGACTGGGCCTCGACGCCCTCGTCGTCGTAACCGATCGTCGCGAGCCCGTGCTCGGCCGTGCGGTCGCCCGTCACATTCATCACCGGGGAGCCGTACGCCAGCTTCCCCAGCTTGTCGAAGGTGGCGAACGAGGTCCCGGCGTACGCCGCCTCGTAGCCCAGCGCCCGGTCCAGCTCGGTGGCGTGGCCGATCGACTCGTGGATGGTCAGCCACAGATTGGACGGGTCGACGACCAGGTCGTACGTCCCCGCCTCGACACTCGGGGCGCGCATCTTCTCGGCCAGCAGCCCGGGAATGCTCTCCAGCTCCGCGTCCCAGTCCCAGCCGGTCCCGGTCAGGTACTCCCAGCCGCGCCCCACCGGCGGCGCGATCGTGCGCATCGAGTCGAACTCGCCGGTCGTCGCGTCCACCGCCACCGCGGTGAACTGCGGATGCAGCCGCACCCGCTGCTGTGTGGTGACCGTGCCCGCCGTGTCCGCGTAGAACTTGTTCTCATGGACGGTCATCAGCGAGGCGTCCACATGCGCGACGCCCTGCGCCCCCAGGAGCCGGCCGCTCCACTCGGCGAGCAGTCCCGCCTTCTCCTCGGCCGGTACGTCGAAGGGGTCGACCTCGTACGCCGACACCCAGCTCCGCTCCCCGTGCACCGGCTCGTCCGCCAGCTCCACCCGCTCGTCGGAACCCGCCGCCGCGATGACCTTCGCCGACAGCTTCGCCATGGCGACGGCCTGCGAGGCCACCTTCGCCGCGGCGTCCATCGTCAGATCCACCCCGGAGGCGAACCCCCACGCCCCGCCGTGCACCACCCGCACCGCGTACCCGAGATCGGTACTGTCCGACGCCCCGGCCGGCCGGGCGTCCCGCAGCCGCCAGGTGGCGCTGCGCACCCGCTCGAAGCGGAAGTCGGCATGCACGGCCCCGAGCGCCCGCGCACGGGCGAGCGCCGCGTCGGCCAACGGCCTCAGCGGAAGGGCCAGGAACGACTGATCTACCTCATGGGCCACGAAGGGCTCCCCTCCTCTGATGGTCTCCGCAGTGAATCATGGAGTGGACCGCCGCCGTTGGCTACGGGTTTCCGGGTGGTGGCCACGCCCGTCCCCGCACAACGACAACCTCCCTTCACCCCCACCGGCTTCTCGCTCCACGTGTCCGCATCCCCCGCAGTCTCCGCGCCACCCGCGGTTTCACCGAGGCGAGCTCCTCGGCGCCGCAGGGCTTCCCGCGTCGGCGAGGGGTGTAACTGGACGACCCTGCAGCCGAGTCCAATCGTGGTGTCCCGCTCATGGATCTGCTCGCGCCGGGCTGGGCCGTCACGCCGACGCCCGTCGGGAAGCAGGTCGGCTGGCTGGTCCGACGCGGTGCCAGCTGATCGAACACACTCTCAATTGTCGTATTGACGTGCGGTCGGACGTCGCCGAGCGGACGGGCCGCAGCAGGCAGAACGTACTCCAGTGGGTGAACGGCGAGCGGCGTACGGACGCCGGGGCGTTCCCGGATCCGGAGGGAACGGCCGGGCGCTCACTGGTGTGGCGCTGGGCCGAGGTCAACGCCTGGCTGGCACGGATCGGCGAGCAGGTCGGCGATCCCGGAGCAATCCGGGAGGACGCCTTGCACATCGACTTCATGCTGCCCCGCTGGCAGCAGACACTGGCCGAGGGCGTGCTCCTTGATCACGTACGGCACACGCATGCCTGAGGCCGCGCGGGAGGAAGGACTCTCCGCGCATGCGCCGGGAATGCCGGATTGACGGCGGGGCGCGCGCCGGACTGTAGGAACCCCACAGTGCCCGGCCGAAGGCGCTGTCAGGGGCCGATTCCCCGCAGAGCGGACGGTACCGATAGGTTTTCGAGGTACCAGACCGCTATTTGAAAGGGTGATCCGTTGAGCCGCTCGGTTCTCGTCACCGGAGGAAACCGGGGCATCGGCCTCGCCATCGCCCGCGCTTTCGCCGACAACGGCGACAAGGTCGCGATCACCTACCGTTCCGGCGAGCCGCCTAAGGCGCTCACCGAGGCCGGTGTTCTCGCGGTCCGTTGCGACATCACCGACGCCGAGCAGGTGGAGCAGGCCTACAAGGAGATTGAGGAGAAGCACGGCAACGTGGAGGTGCTGGTCGCGAACGCCGGTATCACCAAAGACCAGTTGCTGATGCGGATGTCCGAGGAGGACTTCACGTCCGTACTCGACACCAACCTCACCGGTACCTTCCGGGTCGTCAAGCGTGCCAACCGCGGCATGCTGCGCGCCAAGAAGGGCCGAGTCGTTTTCATCTCCTCCGTCGTCGGGCTCCTCGGCTCCGCCGGACAGGCCAACTACGCCGCGTCCAAGGCCGGCCTGGTCGGCTTCGCCCGGTCGCTGGCCCGCGAGCTCGGCTCGCGGAACATCACCTTCAACGTCGTCGCGCCGGGCTTTGTCGACACCGACATGACTCAGGTGCTCACGGAGGAGCAGCGCAAGGGCATCGTCGCCCAGGTGCCGCTCGCGCGCTACGCGCAGCCCGAGGAGATCGCCGCCGCGGTGCGCTTCCTCGCCTCCGACGACGCGTCGTACATCACTGGAGCCGTCATCCCCGTTGACGGCGGATTGGGCATGGGTCACTGATCACCATGAGCGGAATTCTCGACGGCAAGCGCATCCTCATCACCGGGGTGCTGATGGAGTCGTCCATCGCGTTCCACGCCGCCAAGGTGGCTCAGGAGCAGGGCGCCGAAATCATCCTGACCGCCTTCCCGCGGCCCACGCTGACCGAGCGCATCGCCCGGAAGCTGCCCAAGCCGGCCAAGGTCATCGAGCTGGACGTGACCAACGCCGAGCACCTGGACCGGCTCGCCGGTCTGGTGCGCGACGAGCTCGGCACGCTCGACGGCGTCGTCCACTCCATCGGCTTCGCGCCGCAGGACGCGCTCGGCGGCAACTTCCTCAACACCCCGTTCGAGTCGGTCGCCACGGCGATGCACGTCTCGGCGTTCTCGCTGAAGTCGCTCGCCATGGCGTGCAAGCCGCTGATGAGCGAGGGCGGTTCGATCGTCGGCCTCACCTTCGACGCGCAGTTCGCCTGGCCGCAGTACGACTGGATGGGCCCGACGAAGGCCGCGCTGGAGGCCACCTCCCGCTACCTCGCCCGGGACCTGGGCAAGGACGGCATCCGCTGCAACCTGGTCTCGGCCGGACCGCTCGGCTCCATGGCCGCCAAGTCCATCCCGGGCTTCGGTGAGCTCGCCGAGGTGTGGAACACCCGCGCACCGCTGGCCTGGGACATGTCGGACCCGGAGCCGGCCGGCCGCGGCATCGTCGCGCTGCTCTCCGACTTCTTCCCGAGGACGACGGGCGAGATCATCCACGTCGACAGCGGCGTGCACATGATCGGCGCCTGACCCTCGTACGGCAGCGTTCGTACGACAGCGTTCCGAAACGGCCGCGCACCACTTCCCCGGAGGTGGTGCGCGGCCGTTCTCCGTGTCCGTCCCGGCCTCCCGGCGCTCAGGTCGAAAATCTGGTCGATCCACCGCAGAATGTGGAGAAACCCGACTTCTGGTCAGGTCTAGAGTCCTTCGTTCGGGTCGTGCCGGGCCCCGCGGGTCCGGCACGACCCGAACGAGGTGCTCTAGGGGAGGAGAGCGCTGTGCGTGGCACACGTCACCGAACCCGGTCCCTGCTGGCGGCCTCCACCGCCGTCGCCGGACTGCTCGTCCCCGGCGCCCTGTACGCAGCGGGGCACGTCGGGGCCGCCGGTTCGGGCGCACCACCCGCACCGGACCCCGAACCCTCCGGCGCCGAATGCCGTACGTCGCTCCAGGGCTCCCGGGTCGTCGCCTACTGCCACAACCCCTACCCGTCCACCGACCGCGTGCAACTGCACACCGACTGCGCCCGCTGGTGGGACGTCGACGCGGACTCGACGCCGGTCGACGTCGGCCCGGGGCGGACCGTACGGCTGGACGGCCGTTGCTGGAAAGAGGTCGGCTCCGCCTGGGTCACCCACGCCGACGAGACCAACGCCGACGAGACCGACGTCAACGAGACGAGCGCTGACGAGACCGGCGCTGACCAGACCAGCGCCGACGAGACCGGCGCCGACGAGACCGGCGCGGCGTCCTGACCCGGTGCTCCGCGCTTCCTAGACCCGGTCCACCAGGCAGCTGAGCGCGTGGCTCGCGGCCTCGGCCGCCGCCGTCTCCGCGTCACCGGCGCGGATCGCCTCGACCAGCCGCCCGTGGTCCATGTGGTTCTCCGGCCGCAGCTCATGACCGACGTCGACCCGGAGGTAGTCCCGCAGCAGATCACCCAGATCGGCGTAGAGCCCGGTCAGCACGTCGTTGTGGGAGGCGGCCACCACCGCCAGATGCAGTGTCGCGTCCGCCGCCACGAAGGCCTCGGCGTCCCCCGCCGCCCAGGTCTCCTCCCGGCGCCGCATGAGCGCGTCCAGTTGCCCGAGGTCCCGGTCGGTGCGCCGGGCGGCGGCCAGGCGCGCCGCCGACGACTCCAGCGTCGAGCGCAGCTCGGCGATGTGGCGCGGGTCGGCGGACGCGAACCGGCGGTGCATCACCCCGGCCAGCTCACTGGTGGCGGCCACATAGGTGCCCGAGCCCTGCCGGATGTCGAGCAGACCGTTGTGCGCCAGCGCGCGCACCGCCTCGCGGACGGTGTTACGGGCCACCCCCAGCTGCTCGACCAGCTCGGGTTCGGTGGGGATGCGCGAACCCACGGGCCACTCGCCGGAGGTGATCTGGTTCCTCAGCTGGGCGATCACCTGGTCGGCGAGTGCCGAACGCCGCGGAGACGTCAGCGTCATGGTGCTCCTTGCTCGGGTGTCCGGAGGCGGGGGACCGTTCCGCCGTTCTCGGGGTGTCCGCATGCTGTCAGAGGAGAGGTGTCCGCATGCTCTCAGGGGATTGGACAACTAATCATCCCATGATTCTATGATGGGCCCATGCGTGACGACGAGACCACTCCCCAGCCCCCGACCAGGACGCTGAGTCCCGCCACCCCGGCGGCCCCCCGGACCGACATACCCGCCTCGCCGGCCGGCCCCGCACCGTGGCTGCTCCGCCTGGTCGTCATCGGGCTCGTCCTCGCCGCACTCAACCTCCGCCCCGCCATCACCAGCCTCGGCGCCCTCCTCGAAGAGGTACGCGACGGGCTGCACATGAGCGGCAGCGTCGCGGGGGTACTCACCTCCGTACCACCGCTCTGCTTCGCGGTCTTCGGCATCATGGCGCCGCGCCTGGCCCGCCGCTTCGGTGCCGGCGCGGTCGTCTGCGCGGGCATGGTCGCCATCACCGCGGGGCTGGCGATCAGGCCCCTCATCGGCGGCACGGCCGGCTTCCTCGCCGCGAGCGCGCTCGCCCTGATGGGCATCGCCGTGAGCAACGTCCTGATGCCGGTGATCGTCAAGCGCTGGTTCCCGGACCGGGTCGGCTCCATGACCGGCCTCTACTCCATGGCCCTGGCCCTCGGCACCTCACTGGCCGCCGCCGTGACCGTGCCCATGACCGAGGCGATGGGCGGCAGTTGGAAGGCCGGCCTCGGCATCTGGGCCGTGCTCGCCGCCGCCGCGATCCTGCCCTGGATCCCGCTGGTACGGGACCGGAGCAGCGCCCCCGGACAGCCCGCCGCCCACCGGACGCAGGCCCCGGCGCTCAGGATCGCCCGCAGCCGTACCGCCTGGGCCCTCGCCTGCTTCTTCGGCCTCCAGGCCACCGCCGCGTACATCACCATGGGATGGATGCCGCAGATCTTCCGCGACGCCGGGGTCTCGGCCGGTACGGCGGGAGTCCTGCTCGCCGTCACCATGGCGATGGGCGTCCCGCTCGCCTTCGTCATCCCCCGGGTCGCCGCCCGGATGAGGAACCAGGGCCCGATCGTCGTCGTCCTCGGTGCCTGCGGCTTCATCGGCTACGCGGGCCTCTACCTCGCACCGTCCGGCGGGGCCTGGGCCTGGGCGCTGCTCCTGGGCATCTCGAACTGCGCCTTCCCGCTGGCCCTCACGATGATCGGCATGCGCTCCCGCAGCGGCGCCGGAGTGGTCCGGCTGTCCGCGTTCGCCCAGTCCACCGGCTATCTGATCTCGATCCCCGGACCCCTCCTCGTCGGCGTGCTCTACCAGCACAGCGGTGGCTGGGGCCTGCCGATCGCCCTGATGGCGGCCCTGATGGTGCCGCAGATGGCGGCGGGCATCCTGGCCGGCCGGGCCCGGACGATCGAGGACGAATGCTGAGATGCGAGACTGGGCCCATGTCACCTGTGCTCGACCCGAATCCCCAGAACGGCCAGAAGAAGCTCCTGCTCGTCCTCGGGGCGATGCTGCTGATCTCGGTCGTCATCGCCGTCATCGCCACCCTCGCCTCCCCGTGACCGCTCGGGCCCGCGGGGGTCACCGGGGCGGTCGTGCGGCTCATGGTGGGGATAGCCCCACCATCCCCTAGGGGGTAAGGGTCAGGGTGCAGTGGGTGGGTCGCCGGATGGGCCGGACGTCCCTGGATCCGTAGGTTTCAGGTATCAGACCCGATGACCCACGGAGGCGGACATGTCGGCCCGTACGCACACCCGGTCCACCCGCCCGGATGCGGGCGGAGTGGAGATCCGGCTGCCGTGGTGGGCCGTGGCGCTGCCCGCCGTCGCCTTCGGCGCGCTGCTGCTGCTGATCACCGGACCGGGGCAGGCGCATGCCGCCACGGGCGATTCCGCGGTGGGCCAGTTGCTCCAGCGAATCGTGGACCTGCTGATCCACTGACGGCCGCCGCCGGTGGCGGGGAAGCCCTCCAACACCCTGCGCCAGGTGGCACATTTCGTGCGAAGCTGAGATGTATGAGCGTCGACACACCTCGCAGAATCGTCCTTCTCAGGCATGCAAAGGCGGAATGGTCGCAGGACTCCGACCATGAGCGGCCGCTCGCGGAGCGCGGCCGCAAGGACGCCCCCGTGGCAGGCCGCAAACTCGTCGATTCCGGGATCGTCTTCGATCTGGCTCTCTGTTCCACCGCCGCCAGGACGCGCGAGACGTGGAAGCTGGCCGTGCACGAGATGCCGGAGCGCCCCAGGACCGTGTACGAGGAGCGGCTGTACGAGGCCTCGCTCGGCGAGCTGATCGCCCTGGTCAACGAGACCCCCGACGAGGTCCGCAACCTGTTGGTGATCGGCCACAACCCGGGCATGCACGCGCTCGCCGACGCCCTCTCGGACGCGGCGGAGGGCGATGCCCTGGCCCGGATGACCCGCGGCGGCTTCCCGACCGCGGCTTTCGCCGTGGTCGAGTTCTCCGGTACCTGGAAGGGCGTCGAGCACGGCATCGGCAAGCTCGCCGAGTACTGGACTCCCAACGACTGACGACGACCGGCCCACCGGCCCATGGAACGACCGGCCCCACCGACTCATGAAGAGGGCCCCGGTGCGCACGCTTCGGCTTGCGCACCGGGGCCCTCCGTGTTTCCGGACCCGGCCCGGGTGACGGTCCGGAGCCCGGGGCGACAGCTCCGGCGTCCTACTCGACGAGACCGTCGGCGGCCTCGACCTCCTCGCGGGTGATGCCGAGCAGATAGAGCACGGTGTCCAGGAACGGCACGTTCACCGCCGTGTGCGCGGCCCTGCGGACCACCGGCTTGGCGTTGAAGGCGACGCCGAGGCCCGCGGTGTTCAGCATGTCCAGGTCGTTCGCCCCGTCACCGATCGCCACGGTCTGCGCCAGCGGCACCCCGGCCTCCGCGGCGAAGCTGCGCAGCAGCCGGGCCTTGCCGGCCCGGTCGACGATGTCCCCGGTCACCCGGCCGGTGAGCTTTCCGTCGACGACCTCCAGAGTGTTGGCAGAGGCGAAGTCGAGCCCCAGCCGCTCCTTGAGGTCGTCCGTCACCTGGGTGAACCCGCCGGAGACGACGCCCACTTGGTAGCCGAGCCGTTTCAGCGTACGGATCAGGGTGCGGGCGCCCGGCGTCAGCCGTACCTCGGCGCGCACCTTGTCCACCACCGACACGTCGAGACCCGCGAGCAGCGCCACCCGCGCGTGCAGCGACTGCTCGAAGTCGAGTTCGCCGCGCATCGCCTGCTCGGTGACCGCGGCGACATCGGCCTCGCAGCCCGCATGGGCGGCGAAGAGCTCGATCACCTCGTCCTGGATGAGCGTCGAGTCGACGTCCATCACGACGAGCCGCTGTGCGCGGCGACTCAGCCCGGCCGAGACCACGGCCACGTCGACGCCGATCCCGGCGGCCTCGGTGGCCAGCGCGGTCCGCAGCACCTCGGTCCCGGTGCCGGAAACCGCGAACTCGACGGCGGTGACCGGATACTTGGCCAGCCGGAAGATCCGGTCGATGTTCCCGCCGGTCGAGGTGATCGTGGCCGCTATGGCGGCGGTCGACTCCGCGGTCAGCGGGTGCCCGAGCACCGTCACATGGGAGCGGCCGTCGCCACGGGGCCGGTTGTCGCCCGTGCCGGAGATGATCTCGGCCTGCAGCTTCAGCGACTCGGCCCAGCTGTGCACGGTGGCGCGCAGGTCGCCCTCGGTCGTCCCGCCCGCGGTCGGGGCGGTCACCAGCGCGCACAGGACGATGCGGCCGCGGGTGACGACCTGCTCGATGTCGACGACGTCGACCGAGTAGGCGGCGAGGGTGTCGAACAGTCCGGCGGTGATACCGGGACGGTCCTTCCCGAAGATCTTCACGAGAAGGGTCGGTGCGTCGATGCCCTGACGTGACTCAGGGGGCTCAGGAGACGTCAAGGACTGAGGTGGCTGAGATGCGCTCATGGTGTCCCCACCGTATCGGTCCAGGACGCGCCCCCGACGGCTCGTCCCGAGTGCCGGACAGCCCGCCCCGATACCCCCCAACCTCATGATTCAGCACGATCCACAGCCATTGATGCTCAGTTGTGGCGGTAGTTGACCGTTTCATCGGAGTCATGGTTGCAACGATGCAGGTCTCGGCAGGGTCAAACCTCCGCCCCGCTTTCGTATCAGGGACTGCTCCTGGAATAGTTCCCCACGATGTTCAGTATCCCTGGACTCCCTGCGACGGGGGTGATCGGGGGCCAACTAGTGGGGCGCGGAGTGCCGGAACTCGTACTGGAATTGAATGGAAGGACCTGGACGCTCGACCCGTCCAGGTCGTACACCCTCGGACGTGATCCGCAGGGCGACATGACGATCGACGACGCCAGGGTGTCGTGGCGGCACGCCACGATCAGCTGGAGCGGCCAAGGCTGGTTCATCGAGGACCACGGCAGCACCAACGGCACGTATGTACAGGGTCAGCGAATCCACCAGCTGGAGATCGGGCCCGGCGCCACGGTGAACCTGGGCAATGCCACGGACGGGCCCCGGCTGAGCCTCAGCGGTGCCGCGGCCGGCGCCGATGTGTACAGCGGGCAGGCAGCCGCGGCGGCCCAGACCCCCGCCCGGCCGCCGCAACAGGTCCCGCCGCAGCAGCCGCAGCAGGGGACCCCCGGCCGGCAGGGGCAGCAGCAGAATGCCGCCCAGCAGCCGCAGGCCTGGCAGCAACAACCCCAGGTCCAGCAACAGCCCCATGTCCCGCAGCAGGGCATGGGGAACACACCCGGGAGCGGCGGGGCCGGCGGCGCGGCGGGGGCGCCACCGGTCTACAGCGACCGCAGCCCGACCACGTTCCACCAGGTGGCTCTCGGCCGTGTGATGCGCATCGGCCGTGCGCTGGAGAACGAGCTGGTCGTCTCCGACCTCCAGGTCTCGCGCAACCACGCCGAGTTCAGCGCGACGCCCGACGGCCGCTTCGAGATCCGTGACCTCGGATCCCACAACGGCACGTACGTCAACGGTCAGCCGCTCTCGAAGTCCGGCACCGCGCTCATCGGCCCGGACGACATCGTCGGTGTCGGTCACTCGACGTTCCGGCTGGTCGGCGACCGGCTCGAGGAATTCGTCGACACGGGCGAGGTCTCCTTCGCCGCCCGGCACCTCACGGTCACGGTCGACGGCGGCAAGCAGATCCTCAAGGACGTCTCGTTCGGCGTCCCGGAGAAGTCGCTGATCGGCGTCATCGGCCCGTCCGGTTCCGGAAAGTCCACCCTGCTCAAGGCGCTCACCGGCTACCGGCCCGCCAATCATGGCGAGGTCCTCTACGACAACCGGAACCTCTACAAGCAGTTCGCCGAGCTGCGCCAGCGCATAGGCCTGGTTCCGCAGGACGACATCCTGCACAAGGAACTCACGGTCACCAAGGCCCTCAAGTACGCGGCCAAGCTCCGCTTCCCCGCGGACACCACCGAGGCCGAGCGCCAGTCCCGGATCCACGAGGTCCTCACCGAGCTCAAGCTCGACATCCACAAGGACAAGAAGGTCACCTCGCTCTCCGGCGGCCAGCGCAAGCGGGTCTCGGTGGCCCTGGAGCTGCTCACCAAGCCGTCGCTGATCTTCCTGGACGAGCCGACCTCCGGCCTCGACCCGGGCATGGACCGCGATGTCATGCAGCTGCTGCGCGGTCTGGCCGACGACGGCCGTACGGTCCTCGTCGTCACGCACTCGGTCGCCGAGCTGGCGATCTGCGACAAGCTCCTGGTGATGGCGCCCGGCGGTGCCGTCGCCTACTTCGGTCCGCCGGAGGAAGCGCTCAACTTCTTCGGCTACAGCACCTGGGCCGACGTCTTCTCCGCGTTCGAGAACTACCGCGACTACGACTGGGCGGGCCGCTGGCGCGGTTCGCAGCACTACCAGATGTACGCCGCGGACATCGACTCCGTCGCCGCACAGTCCGTACACATGCCGCCGCCGCAGCGGATGCGTCCGCCGAAGCCGCAGGGCTGGGGGACGCAGCTGTGGACGCTGATGCGCCGCTATCTGTCGGTGATCGCGTCCGACAAGGGCTTCATGGGCCTGATGGTGATCCTGCCCGCGGTGCTCGGTGTCGTCAGCGTGGTCATTCCGGCCGACTTCGGCCTGGGCCCGCCCAAGCCGCCGTCCCGGTTCAACAGTGACGCCGGGACGATCATGCTGATCCTCGTGATCGGGATGACCTTCTCCGGCGCGGCCAACTCCGTACGAGAACTGATCAAGGAACGGGTGATCTACGAACGGGAACGGGCCACCGGCCTGTCCCGCTCCGCCTATCTGATGTCCAAGGTGATCGTTCTCGGCCTGATCACGGCACTCCAGGGCGTCATCATCTGCGGCATCGGCTTCGCCACCCGGGACCTGCCGGCGGAGGGCCTGATCATGCCGCCGGCCGTCGAGCTCTGCGTGACGGTCATCGCGCTCGGCTTCACCTCGATGATGTTCGGCCTGGTGATCTCCTCGCTGGTGAAGACATCCGAGAAGACCATGCCGCTGCTGGTCATGTTCGCGATCGTCCAGGTCGTCTTCACCGGCATCCTCTTCCAGGTCTACGGATCGCCCGGCCTGGAGCAGTTCGCCTGGCTGATGCCGTCCCGCTGGGCCATCGCGGGCGCGGGGTCGACCCTCGACCTCGCCCACCTCATGCCGCCGTGGGACCGGAACAACCCCACGGACCTGGACCCGCTGTGGGAGCACACGGCAGGCCAGTGGGGGATGAACCTCGCGGTGCTGCTGTTCCTCGGCGTCATCTGCGGGTTCGCGGTCGCGCGGCTGCTGCGCCGCCACGAGCCCGAGGTGATGCGCAAGTAACCGCGACGCGGCTGCGCACCGTACGACGCCGAAGGGCGGCACCCCCGCACGGGGTGCCGCCCTTCGGCTCTGTGCTGCGGCGTACCGGAGTGG
Organism: Streptomyces brevispora; assembly: GCF_007829885.1. Lineage (NCBI taxonomy): Bacteria > Bacillati > Actinomycetota > Actinomycetes > Kitasatosporales > Streptomycetaceae > Streptomyces > Streptomyces brevispora. The sequence goes on along the minus strand of NZ_VIWW01000001.1, from coordinate 664,785 downwards.
ACTCAGTACGCGCTGTTGACGTTGTCGATCGAGCCGTACTTGTCGGCGGCGTAGTTGGCCGCGGCAGTGATGTTGGCGACCGGGTCGTACTGGCTGTGGGGGGTACCGCTGACGTGGTACGCGTCGAAGGTCGGCTTGATGACCTGCAGCAGACCGATCGACGGGACACCGTTGATCGCGTTGATGTCCCAGCCGTTCATGGCGTTCGGGTTGCCGCTGGACTCACGCATGATGTTGCGGTGCAGACCGTCATAGGAGCCGGGGATGCCCTTGGCCTTCATGATGGCCAGGGACTCGCTGATCCAGCCGTGCAGGTTGTTCGCGAAGACCGGGGTACGGGCCTCGGAACGGCTGGCCGCCTGCGTGCCGCGCTCGGCCGCGGCCTTCTCCGCCTCGGCCTGGGCCTTCACCTTCGAGGCGGCCTCGGCCTTCGCCTTCACGGCGGCGGCCTTCTCGGCCTTCGCGGCGTCGGCGGCCTTCACCAGCTGCTCGGCGGTGGAGTGCTGCTCGATGAGGCTGGACTGGATGGTCTTGGCCTGCGGGGCTCCGGCGGCGGACGCGAAGACGACGGGTGCGCCGGAGATGGCCTGCGACTCACTCTCGGCCTGGGCGCTACCGGGCACCAGCGACAAGGAGAGCGCAGCGGCGGCGACGGTGGAGATGCCAGCGGCGGAGAGCTTCTGGTTCTTGTTCAGGCGGCGGATACGGCCGGGAATGCTGGACGCGGACATGCAGGCATACCTCTTCGAATCGCGGAAGTCCTCACGGAGGAGGAATGCGGGATGCGGATGCGCATCTCCGTCGGGGACGAGTTCAATTCTTAGCGACCGCGAAATCATGTGGCAAAGGTGTGATGTACGAAGCCGGATAGTGGGCCGGGGCCCCGGTGCGACGTGGCGGCCCGCGCTCATGCCTGCCCCTGTCGCCTATATTTGTCCACTAGGAAACTTCGTAGGTGACGTGGGTCCTATGCGCGGCCTCACATCGGCCGCGCAACAATCTCACCAAACGTTGCTACAGCAATGCGGAATGTGAGGTTCCGGAACGCTCGGTGTCTCGCCGCATCCCCGGCCCGGGACAACCTCGTGCCCAGGAGCGCCCGCCCGCACGGCACCGCACGGCATCGCACCGCGCCTCGGCCTCGGGCCGCACTCCGGCACCACACTTCGACCTAGTCCCTGCGCCCTAACCCGTGGCCGCCCACAGGCCGATACCGGGCCGACGGCCCGCCGGTACGGTGAGGTCATGACCCATCGCCCACCGTCGGGCGGCCTCGCAGCGGTGAGTGCCGCGCTGCTCGCCATGAGCCGGCACCTGGAAATGCGCGACGTCCTGAAGACGATCGTCGCCTCGGCCCGCGAACTGCTCGACGCCGAGTACGCGGCGCTCGGGGTCCCCGACGACCACGGCGGCTTCGCCCAGTTCGTCGTCGACGGCGTCAGCGACGAACAGTGGAAGGCCATCGGCCCGCTTCCCCGGCAGCACGGCATCCTCGCCGCGATGCTGCACGAGGCGAAGCCCGAGCGGCTGGCCGACGTCCGCAAGGACCCGCGCTTCGAGGGCTGGCCCGCCGCCCACCCCGACATGTCCGACTTCCTCGGCCTGCCCATCAGGGACGGCGACGAGACCATCGGTGCCCTCTTCCTCGCCAACAAGCGCTGCCCGAAGCCCGAGGGCAGCTGCGGATTCACCGCCGAGGACGAGGAACTGCTGGCGATCCTCGCCCAGCACGCGGCGATCGCCCTCACCAACGCCCGGCTGTACGAGCGCAGCCGCGAGCTCACCATCGCCGAGGAACGCTCCCGCCTCGCCCACGAACTGCACGACGCGGTCAGCCAGAAACTGTTCTCCCTGCGGCTCACCGCCCAGGCCGCCGCCACCCTGGTCGACCGCGATCCGGCCCGTGCCAAGGGCGAGCTCCAGCAGGTCGTCGCCCTGGCGGCGGAGGCGGTCGACGAGCTGCGGGCCGCCGTCGTCGAACTGCGCCCCGCCGCGCTCGACGAGGACGGCCTGATCGCCACCCTCCGCACCCAGATCCAGGTACTGGACCGCGCCCACACGGCCCGGGTCACCTTCGAGAGCCTGGGCGTGAGGGCGCTGCCCGCCGCCCAGGAGGAAGCGCTGCTCCGGGTCTCCCAGGAGGCCCTGCACAACGCGCTGCGCCACTCGGGGGCCGGTCACGTGGACGTCACCCTCGTCCGCCGCGGCACCGGCACGGTGCTGCGGATCACCGACGACGGCCACGGTTTCGAACCGGCCGCCACCCGTCGGGCCGGGCGGCATCTGGGCCTGGTCTCGATGCGGGACCGCGCCAGCGGTGTCGGCGGGAATCTCACCGTTGAATCGGCGCCCGGCAAGGGCACCACGATCGAGATGGAGGTACCCGGTGGCTGACAGGATCATCAGGGTGCTGCTGGTCGACGACCACCAGGTGGTCCGCCGCGGTCTGCGTACGTTCCTGGAGATCCAGGACGACATAGAAGTCGTCGGAGAGGCCTCCGACGGAGCCGAAGGGGTGGCCAGGACCGAGGAGCTGCGTCCCGACGTGGTGCTGATGGACATCAAGATGCCGGGCACCGACGGCATAGAGGCCCTGCGCAGGCTCCGGGAGCTGGAGAACCCGGCCAAGGTGCTGATCGTCACCAGCTTCACCGAGCAGCGCACCGTCGTCCCCGCACTGCGCGCCGGCGCCTCGGGCTATGTGTACAAGGACGTCGACCCGGACGCGCTGGCCGGCGCCATCCGCTCGGTGTACGCGGGTCACGTCCTGCTCCAGCCGGAGGTGGCGGGAGCGCTGCTCGCCCAGGACGACCCGGGCAGCGGCACGGGCCGGGGGAGCACCCTCACGGAACGGGAGCGGGAAGTGCTGGGCCTGATCGCCGACGGCCGCTCCAACCGGGAGATCGCGCGGGCGCTGGTCCTCTCCGAGAAGACCGTCAAGACGCACGTCTCGAACATCCTGATGAAGCTGGACCTGTCGGACCGCACCCAGGCCGCGCTCTGGGCGGTCCGGCACGGGGCGGCGGGCTGACCGGGGCGGACCAGCCGCTTCCAGGCTGAGATTCATACTGTCGGGTGTATGTCACCCGAACGGCGCATCCTCTCCGACGCCGGGGCGTTCTTCATGGCGTGCTGCGGCGGCCGGCCGCAGCGACGCTAGGAGGATCCTGAAGTGAAGAACCTGAAGAAGGCTGCCGCCGTCACCATGATCGCCGGTGGCATCATCGCCGCCGGTGCCGGCGCGGCCTCCGCCACCGGGCACAGCGGTGCGGGCGCCCACGGTGCCGCGGCCCACTCCCCGGGCGTGGTCAGCGGCAACGTCGTCCAGGTCCCGGTCCACGTCCCGGTGAACGTGGTCGGCAACACCGTCAACGTGATCGGCCTGCTCAACCCGGCCTTCGGCAACTTCGGCCTGAACGGCTGACGCGACGCACACCCCTGCGACGCACACCCCTGCGACGCCGCCGGGCGGACCTCACCGAGGCCGCCCGGCGTTCGCGGACAGAGCGTTCACGCCCGTGCTCCGCCGGACCGGCGACGCACCGCGCCCCGGCAGCCGCCCCGCACCCCTACCGCGCCCGCTCCTCCACATACGCGTTGTACGCGGCGACCTGCGCCCGCCGGGCCACTCGCTCCACCGGCCGCAACGCCTCCCCCCGCGCCGCCATCTCCGACGCGCTCACCGCCCCGCCGTGCCCGTTCTCGTACGCCACCGAGACCAGCAGCCCCACCCGCTGCGCCAGCTCCAGCACCCGCACCGCCCGCGGCGGATACCCCGGGGCAAGCACCTCACGCCCCCGCTCGGCCCGCGCCCGGTACGCGTCCACCGCCGCCTCGGCCACCGGCCCGGACCCGGCCACGTCGAGCCGCGACAGCGCCGCCGTCGCATCCCGCAACGCCTCGGCGAGCTCCCGCTCCGCCTCGCCCAGCGACGGCACATCGGCCGGCGGCGCCTCCCGCACCGCCAGGCAGTGCCACGCCACGGCGACGTGCACATCCCCGGCCGGCCCCGCCTCGCGCACCTCGGGCACCAGGCCGAACGGCGCCCCGCAGGTCACCACGGCCTCCTCGGCCTCCAGCGCCCTGGCGTTGAACTCCGCGGGACCGCTGAGCCCCAGCGGATGCCCGGGGACCGGCAGCGCGACCCGGAAACCGGTCACCCCGAGCCTCCGCAGCCGCCCCAGCGCGAGAGTGAGACCCACCGGCCCCGCCTCGCCCGGCAGCCCCTCGACGCGGTGCACCGCGTCCTCCCCGACAATGGCGAGCGCCGCGTCGTCCGGCGAGACGAGTCCGGCCAGCAGCGCGTTGCCCCAAGCGGCCAGTAGCCCTGAGCGTGGTTCCGAAAGCATGGCAACAGCCTAGGGAACGGACCCGGCCCGTGTCGTCACCCCGCCCGGACCGGGCTCCGGACGAGTGGGGGACCTCACGGCAACCGGTGCGACGACGGGCCCAGCGCCGGGAGCCCTCGTGCGGTGGCGTAGGTTTTCCCTGGGAGCTGTGCCCACAGGCACGCGACGATCACGAAACTGCATGGGGAGACAACGCGCTCATGAGCGATGTACTGGAGCTGGTGGACGTATCCGTGGTCCGCGACGGACGCGCTCTGGTGGAAGACGTCTCCTGGTCGGTCAAGGAGGGGGAGCGCTGGGTCATCCTCGGCCCCAACGGCGCCGGCAAGACCACCCTCCTCAACGTCGCGTCCAGCTACGTCTTCCCGACCAAGGGCAGCGCCACGGTCCTGGGCGAGCGGCTCGGCGGCGTCGGCACCGACGTGTTCGACCTGCGCCCCCGCATCGGGATCGCGGGCGTCGCGATGGCGGACAAGCTTCCCAAGCGCCAGACGGTCCTGCAGACGGTGCTCACCGCCGCCTACGGCATGACCGCCACCTGGAACGAGAACTACGACGCCGTCGACGAGGACCGGGCCCGCGCCTTCCTCGACCGGCTCGGCATGACCGACTACCTGGACCGGAAGTTCGGCACCCTCTCCGAGGGCGAGCGCAAGCGCACCCTGATTGCCCGCGCCATGATGACCGACCCCGAACTCCTGCTCCTCGACGAGCCCGCCGCCGGTCTCGACCTCGGCGGACGCGAGGACCTGGTCCGTCGCCTCGGCCGGCTGGCCCGTGACCCGTACGCCCCCTCCATGATCATGGTCACCCACCATGTCGAGGAGATCGCCCCCGGGTTCACCCACGTCCTGATGATCCGGCAGGGCAAGGTGCTCGCCGCGGGCCCCATGGAGACCGAGCTCAGCTCCCGCAACCTCTCCCTCTGCTTCGGTCTGCCGCTCGTCGTCGAGCACGTCGGCGGCCGCTACACGGCCCACGGACTGCCGCTCGGCTGAGGCCAGTCGGCAGCATCGGGGCATCGCCCGTCCATCCGCGCCCTGTCGGCGGAGGTGCTCGCGGTCATACGATGACCGTGTGGACATCATCGATGCGTGGGTGTGGTGGCTGATCGGCGCGGTGGGACTGGGCATCCCTCTCGTCCTGACCGCGATGCCCGAGTTCGGCATGTTCGCCGTCGGCGCTGTTGCCGCGGCGGTCGTCGCGGCTCTCGGCGGCGGAATCGTGGCCCAGGTCCTGGTCTTCGTCGTCGTCTCGGTGGCGTTGATCGCAGTGGTCCGTCCGATCGCCAACCGGCATCGCTCGGACCGGCCCCACCTGGCCACCGGCATCGACGCACTGAAAGGCCGCCAGGCCGTCGTCCTGGAAAGGGTCACCGGCGACGGCGGGCGGATCAAGCTGGCCGGAGAGATCTGGTCGGCGCGCGCCCTCGACGCGGAATTCAGCTACGAACCGGGACAACAGGTCGATGTCGTCGACATCGACGGGGCCACGGCAGTCGTCATGTGACCGAACAGCCCACACAACAGAGCCCGTTCTGTCAGACTCGATGTCGATCATCATGAGAACCGGACCGGCAGGACAACCGACCTGACCCAAAGGACCCTCATACGATCTCGACCTCGATCATCGCGATCCGTCGGCAACCGAAGGGCACGAGGAAACGATGCAACCGATCATCATCGTCCTGATCATTCTGGTGGTGCTCGTCTTCATCGCTCTGATCAAGACGATCCAGGTCATCCCACAGGCCAGCGCCGCCATCGTGGAACGTTTCGGCCGATACACCCGCACCCTCAACGCAGGCCTGAACATCGTCGTTCCGTTCATCGACTCCATCCGAAACCGGATCGACCTCCGTGAACAGGTCGTGCCCTTCCCGCCGCAGCCGGTGATCACCCAGGACAACCTGGTCGTCAACATCGACACGGTCATCTACTACCAGGTGACCGATGCCCGGGCCGCGACGTACGAAGTGGCCAGCTACATCCAGGCCATCGAGCAGCTCACCGTCACCACGCTCCGCAACATCATCGGCGGCATGGACCTGGAGCGGACCCTGACCTCCCGCGAGGAGATCAACGCCGCCCTGCGCGGAGTCCTCGACGAGGCGACCGGCAAGTGGGGCATCCGCGTCAACCGCGTCGAGCTGAAGGCGATCGAGCCGCCCACCTCCATCCAGGACTCGATGGAGAAGCAGATGCGCGCCGACCGCGACAAGCGCGCCGCGATCCTCCAGGCCGAAGGAACGCGCCAGTCCGCGATCCTCACCGCCGAGGGCGAGAAGCAGTCCGCGATCCTGCGCGCCGAGGGTGAGTCCAAGGCCGCCGCCCTGCGCGCGGAGGGCGAGGCCCAGGCGATCCGTACGGTCTTCGAGTCCATCCACGCCGGCGACCCGGACCAGAAGCTCCTCTCGTACCAGTACCTCCAGATGCTGCCGAAGATCGCCGAGGGCGACGCCAACAAGCTCTGGATCGTGCCCAGCGAGATCGGCGACGCACTCAAGGGCCTCAGCGGCGCCTTCGGCAACCTCGGTACCGGCATGCCCGGCTTCGACACCGGCAACAAGGAACGTCGCGAGGACCCCCCGATCGACTGACGTGTACACCCCCTGGGGCATGATCAGTGCACCAAGCACCGATCATGCACGGGGGGATCCGGGATGACTATGTGGGAGATGCTCGCCGTCTTCGCCGCGGGCATCAGCGCGGGCACGATCAACACGATCGTCGGCTCGGGAACACTGATCACCTTCCCGGTGCTGCTCGCCACCGGACTGCCCCCGGTCACCGCCACCGTCTCCAACGCACTCGGCCTGATCCCCGGCTCCATCAGCGGCGCGATCGGCTACCGCAAGGAACTCCAAGGACAGCGCCCACGCGTCCTCAAACTCGCCGTCGGCGCCCTCATCGGCGGACTGACCGGCGCCACCCTGCTCCTGGCGCTGCCCTCCACGGCCTTCGAGACCATCGTGCCGGTCCTGGTGGCCCTGGCCCTCGTCCTGGTCATCCTGCAACCGCGCATCAGCAAAGCGGTCCAACGCCGACGCGAACACACCGGCGTCCCGGCCCGTCCCGACGGCGGCCCGCTGCTCTTCGTCGGCCTCATGCTCGCCAGCGTCTACGGCGGATACTTCACCGCCGCCCAGGGGATCATCTACCTCTCCCTGATGGGCATGCTGCTCGACGACACCATGCAGCGCCTCAACGCCGTGAAGAACGTCCTGGCCGCCGTCGTCAACAGCGTCGCCGCGCTCTTCTTCCTCTTCGTCGCGGACTTCGACTGGACCGCCGTCGTACTGATCGCGGTCGGCTCCGCACTCGGCGGCCAGATCGGCGCCAAGGTCGGCCGCCGGCTGAGCCCCGCCTTGCTGCGCGCGCTCATCGTCACGGTCGGCACGGCCGCCATCGTCCAACTGCTGCTCCGCTGACACACGGAGACCCGTCTCCGGACGGAGACGGGACTCGGCTACGGCACCGGGCGTACGGCGGCTACGCGGCGGACTGCGCCAGCCACTCCGGCAGCGCCGACCGGTCACCGGCCCCCAGCGCGAGCAGCATCGCGTCCGCCGGAGACGGTACGAACGGCTGACGCAGCAGCGGCATCCCCGCCTGCTCCGGCGTACGGGCCGCTTTGCGGTGGTTGTCCTCGGCGCACGAGGCCACGGTGTTCAGCCAGGTGTCCTGACCCCCCTGGGCACGCGGCACCACGTGGTCGACGGTGCTCGCCCGCCGCCCGCAGTACCCGCACCGGTGCTGGTCCCGTATCAGCACACCCCGTCTGGACCACGGGGCATGTCTTCGGAACGGCACCCGTACGTACCGGCAGAGCCTGATCACCCGGGGCACCGGAATGTCCACGGCGGCACCGCGCATACGGAGGCCGGGATGCGACTGCTCGACAACGGCCTTGTCCTGCAGAATCAGCACCACCGCACGATTCAGCGTCACCGTCGACAGCGGCTCGAAGCTCGCATTCAGCACCAGCGTGTCCCGCATCCCGCCCACCTCCCGTGTGCCGCCTGCCGCCCGGCAGGCTCGGATCAACTCTGGCCGGGCAGGCCGGGATGGACAACGCAATAAAAAACGCCCTGCCCTGATCTCTCCAGGACCAGGGCAGGGCAAACAGGGTGGAACTAGCGACTTGTCGTGCTTTCGGCAGGCTCCGCGTACTCACCGATCAGCTGGGCACGGGCCAGCGTGTGGAACCGCAGGTTGAAGCCGACCACCGCGGGCGACACATCGCCGTCGGGCCCGAGCTTCTCGCTGTCCACCGCGTACACGGTGAACACATACCGGTGGTTCTCACCGGCCGGCGGCGCGGCACCGCCGAAGTCCTTCGACCCGTAGTCGTTACGGACGTGCACGGCGCCCGGGGGCAGCCCCTCGAACTTCCCGCTGCCCGCACCCGCCGGCAGCTCCGTGACCGACGCCGGGATGTCGAAGACCACCCAGTGCCAGAACCCGCTGCCGGTGGGAGCATCCGGGTCGAAGCACGTCACGGCGAAACTCTTCGTCCCCGCCGGGAACCCCTCCCACCGCAGCTGCGGCGAGGTGTTCCCCGCCGCCAGCACCTGTGCGTCCGCAAGCACGGCTCCCGGCGCGAGGTCCTCGCTCACCACGGTGAACGAGGGGACCTCGGGATGGAAGTCGTGTGGCAACGGTGCCCTCTTCGGCTCGGTCACGTCAGCACCTCTCCTTTGGCGGTTCCTGTGTCAGCAGGTCTTCCCACCGACCCTAGAGCCAGTTGCGCTGACCGCCGACCTGAGCGAGCCACTGGTTCAGATAGGCGGCCCAGTCGGTCCCCTGGAAGTCGTTCAGACCCACCTGGAACGAGCGGTACGAGTCGCTGCCCTCACTGAAGAGACCCGACTTCTTGTCCATCTCCAGCACGACGTCCATCTCGCGGTCGTCCGCGACGAACGTCAGCTCGACCTGGTTCAGCCCGCGGTACTGCGACGGCGGGAAGAACTCGATCTCCTGGTAGAAGGGCAGCCGCTGACGCGTACCGCGAATTGACCGCGCTCCATGTCAGCACTGCGGAAGCCGAAGCCCAGCTGCCCGAAGGCGTCCAGGATGGCCTGCTGCGCCGGCAGCGGGTGCACATTGACGGGGTCCAGGTCTCCGGAGTCCAGCGCCCGTGCGATCTCCAGCTCCGTGGTCACCCCGATGTTCATGCCGTGCAGGTGCTGGCCCGCGAACATGGTGATCGGCGTTTCCCAGGGGATCTCCAGCCCGAACGGCACGACGTGCACCGCACCCGCCCGCACCTCGAAGGCGCCGCCGAGCCGCAGCTTGGTGAACTCGATGTCCTGCTTGGTCTCCTGCTCCTGGCCCTCGACCTCGACCCGGGCCTGCAGTCCGACGGAGAGCCCCTCGATCTGCTGGTCCACGGAACCGCCCTGGACCCGCACCTCGCCCTGGACGACGCCGCCCGGTACGACGTTGAGCTCGGTCAGCTCCGTCTCCACCGAGGCACCGCCGGCACCCATGCTCGCGAGCAGCCGCTTGAAGCCCATGTCTTCTCCTCCTAGGTCCTGACCCCTACATACGCGCCATGACCGTAGACGGTTCCCGGTAGCCTCGGACTTCATGATCGAGGGCCAGGACCGTACGCCGCTGACGCGGGACTTCTTCGACCGCCCCGTACTGGATGTGGCACCGGACCTGCTGGGCCGGACACTGGTCCGCAGTACGCCGGACGGCCCCATCGAGCTGCGTCTCACGGAGGTGGAGGCGTACGCGGGGGAGATCGACCCCGGGTCACACGCCTTTCGCGGCAGAACCGCACGCAACAGCGTGATGTACGGACCGCCCGGCCATGCGTACGTCTACTTCACCTATGGCATGTGGCACTGCCTCAACCTGGTGTGCGGCCCGGAAGGCATGGCGAGCGGTGTGCTGCTCAGGGCCGGCGACATCCTCACGGGCGCCGAGCTCACCCGTAAACGTCGAATCTCGGCCCGAAACGACCGAGAACTGGCCAAAGGACCGGCCCGGCTTGCGACGGCGCTCGACATCGACCGCGCACTCGATGGCACCGATGCCATCGCCCACCCCGGTGCCGTCCTCGTGGTACTGCACGGCACCCCGCCACCCCGCGACCAGGTACGCAACGGTCCGCGCACCGGAGTGGGCGGTGACGGAGCCACCCACCCGTGGCGCTTCTGGGTCGAAGGAGACCCCACGGTGAGCCCGTACCGGGCCCACGCGCCACGCCGCAGGTCAACTTGACTCGCCCATGCGGGACGCCTAATGTAGTCCGAGCCGCTTGACACGGGTACAGCCAACGGTTCGGTCCATCGGGCCTCATGCCGGGCAACTCGAAGCGGCCAACCACTACCTACGAATCACCCCAGAGGGTGCGGATTTCGGCATGCCGAAATCCAAGCCATTGACTCGATTATGAGTCACCGGGGAAATCCGCTAAAGTAGTGAACACGCCGAAAGGGAAAGCGCGAAAGCGAATTCCTCGAAAGCAATCCCGCTTCGACCGGGAATCGGACACGAAAGAGTCTGATAGAGTCGGAAACGCAAGACCGAAGGGAAGCGCCCGGAGGAAAGCCGCAGAAAATGTTCTGCGGTGAGTACAAAGGAAGCGTCCGTTCCTTGAGAACTCAACAGCGTGCCAAAAGTCAACGCCAGATATGTTGATACCCCGACCTGCTTCGGCAGGTTCGAGGTTCCTTTGAAAGTCCTGGCAGATTCCTTACGGGTCTGGCAGGCAATGCACATAGCGAGGACACAGTGGACGATCGGTCATATTCCGACTTGATTGTTCCGCTCTCGTGGTGTCATCCCGATTACGGGAAAACATTCACGGAGAGTTTGATCCTGGCTCAGGACGAACGCTGGCGGCGTGCTTAACACATGCAAGTCGAACGATGAAGCCCTTCGGGGTGGATTAGTGGCGAACGGGTGAGTAACACGTGGGCAATCTGCCCTTCACTCTGGGACAAGCCCTGGAAACGGGGTCTAATACCGGATAACACTTTCCCTCTCATGGGGGAAGGTTAAAAGCTCCGGCGGTGAAGGATGAGCCCGCGGCCTATCAGCTAGTTGGTGGGGTAATGGCCTACCAAGGCGACGACGGGTAGCCGGCCTGAGAGGGCGACCGGCCACACTGGGACTGAGACACGGCCCAGACTCCTACGGGAGGCAGCAGTGGGGAATATTGCACAATGGGCGAAAGCCTGATGCAGCGACGCCGCGTGAGGGATGACGGCCTTCGGGTTGTAAACCTCTTTCAGCAGGGAAGAAGCGAAAGTGACGGTACCTGCAGAAGAAGCGCCGGCTAACTACGTGCCAGCAGCCGCGGTAATACGTAGGGCGCAAGCGTTGTCCGGAATTATTGGGCGTAAAGAGCTCGTAGGCGGCTTGTTGCGTCGGTTGTGAAAGCCCGGGGCTTAACCCCGGGTCTGCAGTCGATACGGGCAGGCTAGAGTGTGGTAGGGGAGATCGGAATTCCTGGTGTAGCGGTGAAATGCGCAGATATCAGGAGGAACACCGGTGGCGAAGGCGGATCTCTGGGCCATTACTGACGCTGAGGAGCGAAAGCGTGGGGAGCGAACAGGATTAGATACCCTGGTAGTCCACGCCGTAAACGTTGGGAACTAGGTGTTGGCGACATTCCACGTCGTCGGTGCCGCAGCTAACGCATTAAGTTCCCCGCCTGGGGAGTACGGCCGCAAGGCTAAAACTCAAAGGAATTGACGGGGGCCCGCACAAGCAGCGGAGCATGTGGCTTAATTCGACGCAACGCGAAGAACCTTACCAAGGCTTGACATATACCGGAAAGCATCAGAGATGGTGCCCCCCTTGTGGTCGGTATACAGGTGGTGCATGGCTGTCGTCAGCTCGTGTCGTGAGATGTTGGGTTAAGTCCCGCAACGAGCGCAACCCTTGTTCTGTGTTGCCAGCATGCCCTTCGGGGTGATGGGGACTCACAGGAGACTGCCGGGGTCAACTCGGAGGAAGGTGGGGACGACGTCAAGTCATCATGCCCCTTATGTCTTGGGCTGCACACGTGCTACAATGGCCGGTACAATGAGCTGCGATGCCGCGAGGCGGAGCGAATCTCAAAAAGCCGGTCTCAGTTCGGATTGGGGTCTGCAACTCGACCCCATGAAGTCGGAGTTGCTAGTAATCGCAGATCAGCATTGCTGCGGTGAATACGTTCCCGGGCCTTGTACACACCGCCCGTCACGTCACGAAAGTCGGTAACACCCGAAGCCGGTGGCCCAACCCCTTGTGGGAGGGAGCTGTCGAAGGTGGGACTGGCGATTGGGACGAAGTCGTAACAAGGTAGCCGTACCGGAAGGTGCGGCTGGATCACCTCCTTTCTAAGGAGCATCTAGATTCCGCAAGGAATCCAGAGCCACTACGTCGGCAAATGATCGACGGTGGTCAGCTCATGGGTGGAACGTTGACTATTCAGTCCCTGGTGGTTCAACCGGGTCGTAAGTACTGCTCTTCGGGGCGTGGAAAACGAACCGGGTGAATTGCAGGTACTGGGCACGCTGTTGGGTGTCTGAAGGTATGGCCGCAAGGTCGCCTTCAAACACCGGCCCCAGTGAACTCACCCGGTAAGGGTGGGGTGGTGGGTGGCTGGTCGTTGCTTGAGAACTGCACAGTGGACGCGAGCATCTGTGGCCAAGTTTTTAAGGGCGCACGGTGGATGCCTTGGCACCAGGAACCGATGAAGGACGTGGGAGGCCACGATAGGCCCCGGGGAGCTGTCAACCAAGCTTTGATCCGGGGGTGTCCGAATGGGGAAACCCGGCAGTCGTCATGGGCTGTCACCCACTGCTGAACACATAGGCAGTGTGGAGGGAACGAGGGGAAGTGAAACATCTCAGTACCCTCAGGAAGAGAAAACAACCGTGATTCCGGGAGTAGTGGCGAGCGAAACTGGATCAGGCCAAACCGTATGCGTGTGATACCCGGCAGGGGTTGCGCATGCGGGGTTGTGGGATCTCTTTTTCACGGTCTGCCGGCCGTGAGACGAGTCAGAAACCGTTGATGTAGGCGAAGGACATGCGAAAGGTCCGGCGTAGAGGGTAAGACCCCCGTAGCTGAAACATCAACGGCTCGTTTAAGAGACACCCAAGTAGCACGGGGCCCGAGAAATCCCGTGTGAATCTGGCGGGACCACCCGTTAAGCCTAAATATTCCCTGGTGACCGATAGCGGATAGTACCGTGAGGGAATGGTGAAAAGTACCGCGGGAGCGGAGTGAAATAGTACCTGAAACCGTGTGCCTACAAGCCGTGGGAGCGTCGCGCATCGAGCTTGCTCGGTGCGTCGTGACTGCGTGCCTTTTGAAGAATGAGCCTGCGAGTTTGCGGTGTGTTGCGAGGTTAACCCGTGTGGGGAAGCCGTAGCGAAAGCGAGTCCGAATAGGGCGATTTAGTAGCGCGCTCAAGACCCGAAGCGGAGTGATCTAGCCATGGGCAGGTTGAAGCGGAGGTAAGACTTCGTGGAGGACCGAACCCACCAGGGTTGAAAACCTGGGGGATGACCTGTGGTTAGGGGTGAAAGGCCAATCAAACTCCGTGATAGCTGGTTCTCCCCGAAATGCATTTAGGTGCAGCGTCGTGTGTTTCTTGCCGGAGGTAGAGCACTGGATAGGCGATGGGCCCTACCGGGTTACTGACCTTAGCCAAACTCCGAATGCCGGTAAGTGAGAGCACGGCAGTGAGACTGTGGGGGATAAGCTCCATGGTCGAGAGGGAAACAGCCCAGAGCATCGACTAAGGCCCCTAAGCGTACGCTAAGTGGGAAAGGATGTGGAGTCGCAGAGACAACCAGGAGGTTGGCTTAGAAGCAGCCACCCTTGAAAGAGTGCGTAATAGCTCACTGGTCAAGTGATTCCGCGCCGACAATGTAGCGGGGCTCAAGCGTACCGCCGAAGTCGTGTCATTCACACATATAGGGCCAACGCCTGTGTGGATGGGTAGGGGAGCGTCGTGTGCCGGGTGAAGCAGCCGCGGAAGCGAGTTGTGGACGGTTCACGAGTGAGAATGCAGGCATGAGTAGCGATACACACGTGAGAAACGTGTGCGCCGATTGACTAAGGGTTCCTGGGTCAAGCTGATCTGCCCAGGGTAAGTCGGGACCTAAGGCGAGGCCGACAGGCGTAGTCGATGGACAACCGGTTGATATTCCGGTACCCGCTTTGAAACGCCCAATACTGAATCAGGCGATGCTAAGTCCGTGAAGCCGGCCCGATCTCTTCGGAGTTGAGGGTAGTGGTGGAGCCGACGAACCAGACTTGTATTAGGTAAGCGATGGGGTGACGCAGGAAGGTAGTCCAGCCCGGGCGGTGGTAGTCCCGGGGTAAGGGTGTAGGCCGTGTGGTAGGTAAATCCGTCACACATTAAGGCTGAGACCTGATGCCGAGCCGATTGTGGTGAAGTGGATGATCCTATGCTGTCGAGAAAAGCCTCTAGCGAGTTTCATGGCGGCCCGTACCCTAAACCGACTCAGGTGGTCAGGTAGAGAATACCGAGGCGTTCGGGTGAACTATGGTTAAGGAACTCGGCAAAATGCCCCCGTAACTTCGGGAGAAGGGGGGCCATCACTGGTGATCCGATTTACTCGGTGAGCTGGGGGTGGCCGCAGAGACCAGCGAGAAGCGACTGTTTACTAAAAACACAGGTCCGTGCGAAGCCGTAAGGCGATGTATACGGACTGACGCCTGCCCGGTGCTGGAACGTTAAGGGGACCGGTTAGCTGACTTTCGGGTCGGCGAAGCTGAGAACTTAAGCGCCAGTAAACGGCGGTGGTAACTATAACCATCCTAAGGTAGCGAAATTCCTTGTCGGGTAAGTTCCGACCTGCACGAATGGCGTAACGACTTCTCGACTGTCTCAACCATAGGCCCGGTGAAATTGCACTACGAGTAAAGATGCTCGTTTCGCGCAGCAGGACGGAAAGACCCCGGGACCTTTACTATAGTTTGATATTGGTGTTCGGTTCGGCTTGTGTAGGATAGGTGGGAGACTTTGAAGCGGCCACGCCAGTGGTTGTGGAGTCGTCGTTGAAATACCACTCTGGTCGTGCTGGATGTCTAACCTGGGTCCGTGATCCGGATCAGGGACAGTGTCTGATGGGTAGTTTAACTGGGGCGGTTGCCTCCTAAAGAGTAACGGAGGCGCCCAAAGGTTCCCTCAGCCTGGTTGGCAATCAGGTGTTGAGTGTAAGTGCACAAGGGAGCTTGACTGTGAGACCGACGGGTCGAGCAGGGACGAAAGTCGGGACTAGTGATCCGGCAGTGGCTTGTGGAAGCGCTGTCGCTCAACGGATAAAAGGTACCCCGGGGATAACAGGCTGATCTTCCCCAAGAGTCCATATCGACGGGATGGTTTGGCACCTCGATGTCGGCTCGTCGCATCCTGGGGCTGGAGTCGGTCCCAAGGGTTGGGCTGTTCGCCCATTAAAGCGGTACGCGAGCTGGGTTTAGAACGTCGTGAGACAGTTCGGTCCCTATCCGCTGTGCGCGTAGGAATATTGAGAAGGGCTGTCCCTAGTACGAGAGGACCGGGACGGACGAACCTCTGGTGTGCCAGTTGTCCTGCCAAGGGCATGGCTGGTTGGCTACGTTCGGAAAGGATAACCGCTGAAAGCATCTAAGCGGGAAGCCTGCTTCGAGATGAGTATTCCCACCCTCTTGAAGGGTTAAGGCTCCCAGTAGACGACTGGGTTGATAGGCCAGATGTGGAAGCCCGGTAACGGGTGGAGCTGACTGGTACTAATAGGCCGAGGGCTTGTCCTCAGTTGCTCGCGTCCACTGTGTTGTTCCCGGGTTGCGAACAGTCGCACCGGTTGAACAGCTTCACTACTTAATTGAAAAGTGTGCTTGTTCGCTAGAACCCAATTAGGGTTTCGGTGGTCATTGCGTTAGGGAAACGCCCGGTTACATTCCGAACCCGGAAGCTAAGCCTTTCAGCGCCGATGGTACTGCAGGGGGGACCCTGTGGGAGAGTAGGACGCCGCCGAACAATCTTTGAAGGACCCTTGGTCCCAGCGTTCAACGCTGGGACCAAGGGTCCTTTTTTTGTTTTGCCGAAGCGCGTCGGGTGTCCGGCTGCGCAAGAATGTCTGTATGTAGTACCCGATGACAGGAGCACCACCGATGTCCACCAACTCTCCCGACGATCGTTCGGAGCGCGAGCCGCGTCGCCGTGACGGCGGTGACCGGGGCGGCGTCAGCGGTGGTCGTGACGACCGGTCAGGCGGCCAGCGTCGGGACAATGACCGCGGCGGAAACCGACGCGACGACAGCCGGCCCACCAACAGCGGCGGCGGCTTCCGCCGTGACGACAGTCGACCCAGCAGTGGCGGCGGCGGCTTCCGCCGTGACGACAACCGCGGCGACCGGGATCGCGCGCCGCGGCGCGACGACCACCGGGGCGGTTCCGGCTCCTCCGGCGGCGGTTTCCGTCGGGATGACAGCCGGCCCAGCAGTGGCGGCGGCGGCTTCCGTCGCGACGACAACCGTGGCGGTTCGTCCGGTGGTGGATTCCGGCGGGACGACAACCGTGGTGGTTCCAGCAGTGGTGGGTTCCGCCGTGACGACCGGGGCGGTTCCGGTTCTGCCGGTGGTGGTTTCCGTCGTGATGACCGGGCTCCGCGTCGTGATGATGACCGTGGTGGGCGTTCCGGTGGTGGGTTCGAGCGGCGTGAAGACCGGCCGCGTGGGCCCCGTCGCGACGACGACAACCGCGGCGGCAGCACCGGTGGTGGCTTCCGTCGGGATGACAGCCGGCCCAGCAGTGGCGGCGGCGGCTTCCGTCGTGACGACAACCGTGGCGGTTCGTCCGGTGGTGGGTTCCGCCGTGACGACAGCCGTGGTGGTTCCAGCGGTGGTGGGTTCCGCCGTGACGACCGGGGCGGTTCCGGTTCGTCCGGTGGTGGCTTCCGGCGTGATGACAACCGTGGTGGTTCCGGTTCTGCCGGTGGTGGTTTCCGTCGTGATGACCGGGCTCCGCGTCGTGATGATGACCGTGGTGGGCGTTCCGGTGGTGGGTTCGAGCGGCGTGATGACCGGCCGCGTGGGCCCCGTCGCGACGACGACAACCGCGGCGGCAGCACCGGTGGTGGCTTCCGTCGGGATGACAGCCGGCCCAGCAGCGGCGGCGGCGGTTTCCGTCGTGACGACAACCGTGGCGGTTCGTCCGGTGGTGGATTCCGTCGGGACGACAGCCGTGGTGGTTCCAGCGGTGGTGGGTTCCGCCGTGACGACCGGGGCGGTTCCGGTTCGTCCGGTGGTGGCTTCCGGCGTGATGACAACCGTGGTGGTTCCGGTTCTGCCGGTGGTGGTTTCCGTCGTGATGACCGGGCTCCGCGTCGTGATGATGACCGTGGTGGGCGTTCCGGTGGTGGGTTCGAGCGGCGTGAAGACCGGCCGCGTGGGCCCCGTCGCGACGACGACAACCGCGGCGGCAGCACCGGTGGTGGCTTCCGTCGGGATGACAGCCGGCCCAGCAGTGGCGGCGGCGGTTTCCGTCGTGACGACAACCGTGGCGGTTCGTCCGGTGGTGGGTTCCGTCGGGACGACAACCGTGGCGGTTCGTCCGGTGGTGGATTCCGGCGCGACGACAACCGTGGCGGCGCCTCCGGCGGATTCCGTGGTCGGCGGGATGACGGCGACAGGGGTGGCTACCGCGGCCGCGACGACCGCGGTGACCGTGGTGGGTACGAGCGTCGGGACGATCGGGAGCGTGAGCCGATCAAGCGGCTTCCCATCCCCGACGAGGTCACCGGCCACGAGATCGACAAGGACGTCCGGCAGGAGCTGATGAGCCTGCCCAAGACCCTGGCCGAGGATGTCGCCAGGAACCTGGTCATGGTGGCCCGGCTGCTCGACGAGGACCCCGATCAGGCATACGAGTACTCGCGTATCGCCCTGCGACTGGCCTCGCGGGTCGCGGCTGTGCGTGAGGCAGCGGGCTTCGCAGCCTACGCGACGCAGAAGTACGCGGAGGCGCTGGCGGAGTTCCGGGCGTCCCGTCGGATGACCGGTTCCGTGGAGCTGTGGCCGGTCATGGCCGACTGCGAGCGTGGACTCGGTCGGCCGGAGCGGGCGATGGCCATGGCCGGTGAGCCCGAGGTGCAGAAGCTGGACAAGGCCGGACAGGTCGAGATGCGTCTGGTCGCTGCCGGAGCCCGCCGTGACATGGGGCAGATCGATGCCGCCATCGTGACTCTGCAGAGTTCCGAGCTGGCCTCCAGCGCCGTCCACCCGTGGACGCCGCGACTGCGCTATGCGTACGCGGACGCGCTGCTGGCCGCAGGGCGCGAGGACGAGGCGCGTGAGTGGTTCGGGAAGGCCCTGGAGGCCGACAAGGACGGCTCCACCGACGCGTCGGACCGCCTTGCCGAGCTGGACGGTGTCGAGTTCGTCGATGCTCTCGGCGACGATGACGAAGACGGTGCCCCCGCTCCCGCCCCCGCGGACACGGCCGACGATGCCGAGGCGCCGGTGGCAGCCGCCACGGACGACGAGGACGCGGACGGCGACGACGAGGACGAGGACGGTCCGGTCAAGGCGTAACGCAGAAGAAGAGGGCGGCACCCCAGGCGGGGTGCCGCCCTCTTCTGTATGTCCGGGGTCAGCCGAGGGGCAGGCTGCGCAGGACCAGACCTGTCGCCGGCTTGGGGCCGAAGGACGTCGACTTGCGTGGCATGGTGATGCCCTGCCGGGCCAGGTCCCGGACGACTTCTTCGCGTACCGGATGCATCAGCACCGCCGTGGCGTTGTGGCGCTCGGCCTGTTCGACGGCGGCCGCGGTGTCGTGGATGTAAGCGATGTGCGCCGGGTCGTCGGGGATCTGCCAGACGTGGTCGAGCAGTGCCGAGTGCAGGACCGTCGCGTCGAGGGTGCGCCAGGCGGCCGGCCGGTCGGCCGGAACGGTGCGGGTCAGCAGGGCCTCGTCGGGGCGGTCGGCCAGATGGAAACCGCCGTCGCCCGCGAGCAGGAAGGCGTTGCCCTCGGCGGCCGCTCCGGCCAGGGCGTCCAGTGCCTGGGGGAGTGGCCCCTCGATGTCGCGGATCCGGAAGAGGCCGGTCAGTGCGGAGAGCGCGTCGGCGACGGGCAGGTCGTGCAACAGCCGGTGGATGGACCGGACCCGGAGCGGATACCGGGCCGTGTCGACGAGGAGGACCAGGCCGAAGTTCCAGGGGCCGGGGAGGGCGTGTTCCCGCTGAAGCCTGAGATAGGTGGCCCAGCGGTGGTGGCCGTCGGCGATCAGGGCCTGGTGACGGGCCAGATCGGCCTCGGCCACCGACTGTTCGGCGGCGTCGGTGACTGCCCAGAGCCGGTGGCTGAAGCCGTCCTCGGTGGTGGTGGCGAGCAGCGGCGGGCGCTGGATCGTCCGCTCGATGACGGCGGTCGCCCCGGTGGCGTTGCCGTCGCTGCGGTAGGTCAGCAGCAGCGGTTCGAGATGGGCCTCGGTGGTCCGCATCAGGTCGGCGCGGTCCTCGACGACATCGGCCATCACGTCCTCGTGCGGGAGCACGATGCCTTCGGCGGGTTCGGAGAGGGCCAGCGCGCCGATGATGCCGCGCTGGAGGATCTCGTCGTTGCGTTGCTCGTACACGTAGAGCGCGGGCTCGGGGTCGGGGGCGAGGATCCCCTTGGTGAGCCAGCGGTTCAGGGTCGCGGCGGCCTGTTCGTGGCGGGCGGGCGCGGTGTCGGCCTGCGGCAGGATCAGCCGGACGATGTTGTGCGGATCCGCCGATTCCAGGTGGAGCAGCCCGTCGGGCCGCACGACGACGTCGTACGGCGGCGAGGTCACCGCGGCGAGGCTGCCGACCAGCTCGGGGACGTATCGCAGTCCACGGAACGGAATCAGGTGCAGTCCCTGGTCCGCGGGGCCTCGTGTGTTCATTACTGCATCGTATGTGCGGTCCGGGGATGCGCGATGATCGGGGGAGACGCAGGAATTGAGGAGCGCACGATATGAGCCAGGCGAGCAGGACCAGGCCGAGCGGTATCAGCACCGCGTTGGGCGAGGCGTACGACACGGCTCTGCTCGATCTCGACGGGGTGGTGTACGCGGGCGGGCAGGCGATCGACCATGCGGTCGAGGCGCTCGGCGCGGCGCGGGACGGCGGAATGCATCTGGCGTACGTGACGAACAACGCGTTGCGGACGCCGGCCGCGGTGGCGGAGCATCTGACCGAACTCGGGGTGCCGGCCGAGGCCGCCGACGTGATCACTTCGGCGCAGGCCGTGGCCCGGCTGATCGCCGATCAACTGCCGTCCGGGGCCAGGGTGCTGGTGGTCGGGGGCGAGGGGCTGCGGGAGGCGCTGCGCGAACGCGGGCTGCGGCCGGTGGAGTCGGCTGACGACGAGCCGGTGGCCGTGGCGCAGGGATACGGCGGGCCCGACATGGCGTGGGGCCGCCTCGCCGAGGCCGCCTACGCGGTCAATCGCGGGTTGCCGTGGTTCGCGTCCAACACGGATCTGACGATCCCGAGCGCCCGGGGGATCGCGCCGGGCAACGGGGCGGCCGTGGAGGTCGTACGGATCGCGACCGGCGCCGAGCCGCAGGTGGCCGGAAAGCCGCTGCCGCCGATGCACAGGGAGACGGTGCTGCGGACCGGTGCGGAAAGGCCGTTGGTGGTCGGGGACCGGCTCGACACGGACATCGAGGGGGCGTTCAACGGCGGTGTGGACTCGCTGCTGGTACTGACCGGGATCGCGGACGCGGCGCAGCTGGTGGCCGCGAAGCCGGAGCACCGGCCGACGTACGTGGACACCGATCTGCGGGGACTGCTGACGGGGCAGCCCGAGGTGACGCGGGAGGGGCAGGGCTTCGGCTGCGGCGGCTGGACGGCGTCCGTCCGGGGCGAGCAGCTCGTGCTGGAGGGCGAAGGGGAGGCGATCGACGGTCTGCGGGCGCTGTGCGGGGCGGCGTGGTCGCAGGCCGGGGAGGGTTCGTGCGGGCTGGACGCGGGGAAGGCGGTGGCCAGGCTCGGGCTGTAGCGGCGGGGAACCGGCGGAAGGCCGAGCTGCGACAGGGGAGGCGGACGCAAGTACGGAGGCCGGAGCACCGGTTCGGGAGGCCGGATCGAGTCGGTGCAAGGGTAGGCTAACCTAACTCGCGTGTTGGTTGAGAGTCCCCCGGAACCGAGTGCAGGCCAGATCGCCGCGCCGGGCAGAGCCGCGCCCCCCGGGCGCCAGGTGGCACGAGCCGCAGGGCTCCTGGCGGCCCTGGCCCTGCTGGTGCTGGTGTGCCTGGCGAGTGTCGGGATCGGTGCCAAGGCACTGCCCCTCTCCGATGTCTGGCACGGGCTGTTCCACTACGCCGGGAGCGGCGACGACGTCCTCGTACGGAAGGTGCGGATACCCCGGACCGTGCTCGGGCTGATCGTGGGCAGCGCACTCGGCCTCGCCGGGGCGGTGATGCAGGCGCTGACCCGTAACCCGCTGGCCGAGCCCGGATTGCTGGGCGTCAACGCGGGAGCGTCCGCGGCGGTCGTCTCCGCGATCAGCTTCTTCGGCGTCACCTCGCTGACCGGGTACGTCTGGTTCGCCTTCGCCGGTGCCGCGATCGTGTCGGTGGCCGTGTACCTGCTCGGGGGCAGCCGGTCCGCCACTCCGGTACGGCTCGCGCTCGCCGGGACGGCGGTCACCGCGGCGCTGTACGGGTACGTCAACGCCGTACAGCTGCTGGACTCGGCGGCGCTGGACCGGCTGCGGTTCTGGACGGTCGGGTCGCTGGCCTCCGCGAACACGGAGACGGTCGGCAAGGTGTGGCCGTTCATCGCGATCGGTGTCGTCCTGACCCTGCTCATCGCCCGTCCGCTCAACGCCCTGGAGATGGGCGACGACACGGCACGGGCACTCGGCGCCCATCTGGTCAGGACACGGGTCCTGGCCATGCTCGCCGTCACCCTGCTGTGCGGGGCGGCGACCGCCGCGTGCGGACCGATCGTCTTCATCGGGCTGATGATCCCGCACCTGGTGCGGGTGATCACCGGTCCCGACATGCGGTGGATCCTGCCGTACGCGGCCGTGCTCTCCCCGGTGCTGCTGCTCGGTGCGGACGTGGTGGGCCGGGTCATCGCCCGTCCGTCCGAACTCCAGGTCGGTATCGTCACCGCGCTGATCGGCGGGCCGGTCTTCATCCATCTCGTACGACGCAAGAGGATGTCCCAGCTGTGAAGGCCGTGAAGGAGACGGAGGGGCCGACGCGAGTGACGGGGACGGCCCGGTCGGTGAGGGCCGTGCGGACGGCCGGCGGGTACTCGTTCCGGATGAACGTCCGGGCGTCGCTGGTGATTCTGCTGCTCGCCGCCGTGGTGGCTGGGGCCGGCGTCGTCCTCGTCGGCAGCGGCGACTTCACCATGACCCCGGGCGAGGTCGTCACGACCCTCTTCGGACACGGCACCTTCCAGCAGGAGTTCATCGTCATGGACCTGCGGCTGCCGCGGGTACTGGTCGGGCTCCTCGTGGGCGCGGCGCTCGGCGCCGGCGGTGCCGTCTTCCAGACCGTCTCGCGCAATCCGCTCGGCAGCCCCGATGTGCTGGGCTTCGGCCAGGGTGCGACGGTGGGTGCGCTGACCGTGATCGTCCTGTTCCAGGGCGGGGCGACGGCGGTCGCGGGCGGTGCGGTGGCCGGCGGTCTGCTGACCGGGGTCGCCGTCTATCTGCTGGCGTGGAAGCGCGGGGTGCACGGCTTCCGGCTCGTTCTGGTCGGGATCGGTGCTGCCGCCGTGCTGACCGCCGTGACCCAGTACCTGATCACCAAGGCCGATCTGGTGGACGCGACCCGGGCCGTCGTCTGGATGACCGGCTCGCTCGACGGGCGGGACTGGGCGCAGGTCTGGCCGCTGCTCGTGGTCTGCGGTGTTCTGCTGCCGCTGGTGTTCGCACACGGGCCGGCCCTGCGGGTGATGGAGATGGGCGACGACGCCGCGTACGCCCTCGGTGTACGGGTCGAACGCACCCGGCTCGTCCTGATGGGCGCCGCCGTACTGCTCGTCGCCGTCGCAACGGCCGCCGCCGGGCCGATCGCGTTCGTCTCGCTCAGCGCCCCGCAGCTGGCCCGCCGGCTGACCCGCTCGACCGGCCCCAATCTGGCGGCCGCGACCTTCATGGGCGCCGCCCTGCTGCTCGTCGCCGACTGGGTCGCGCTCGACGCCTTCGGCGACCGGCAGTTGCCCGTCGGGGTGGTGACCGGCGTGCTCGGCGGCTGCTATCTGCTGTGGCTGCTGGTGTCCGAACGCAAGGCGGGTCGCATATGAGGACGACGTCGGAGCACGAGGCGGATCGCACATGAAGAACGGCACCGGCCGCGTGAAGTCCTCGCCCGCCACTCAGTCCCCCAGCACCCCGACCGACCCATGGAGTACGACCATGCAACGCCTCACCGCGGACTCGGTGACCCTCGGCTACGACCAGCGGGTCATCGCGGAGAATCTCTCGGTCGACATTCCCGACCAGTCGTTCACCGTGATCGTCGGCCCCAACGCCTGCGGCAAGTCGACATTGTTGCGGGCGCTCTCCCGGATGCTCAAGCCGAGCAGGGGCCGGGTGCTGCTGGACGGTCAGGCGATTCACCGGATGCCCGCGAAGCAGGTCGCCAGGACGCTGGGGCTGCTGCCCCAGTCCTCGATCGCACCCGACGGCATCACCGTGGCGGATCTTGTGGCCAGGGGACGTTATCCGCACCAGGGTCTGCTGCGGCAGTGGTCGCCCGAGGACGAACGCATTGTCGAGGAATCGATGGCTTCGACCGGTGTCGGTGAACTCGGCGATCGCTATGTCGACGAATTGTCCGGCGGACAGCGTCAGCGGGTCTGGATCGCGATGGCGCTCGCGCAACGGACGCCGCTGCTGCTGCTGGACGAGCCGACGACGTACCTGGACATCCAGCACCAGATCGATGTGCTCGACCTGTGTGCGGAGTTGCACGAGACGCGGGGGCGCACGCTGGTGGCCGTGCTGCACGATCTGAATCACGCCGCGCGGTACGCCACGCATCTCATCGCGATGCGGGAGGGCGAGATCGTCGCGGAGGGGGCACCCGGGGAGATCGTCACCGCGGAGCTGGTGGAGCGGGTGTTCGGGCTGCGCTGCCAGGTGATCTCCGACCCGGAGACGGGGACGCCGCTGGTGGTGCCGGCCGCACGGGTGCGGGGAGCGCGGAGCGGTGGGGTGGCTGTGGGGCGCGGTGCGGGGGCGTAGGGGCCGGCGGGGCGCGTCGCGTGATCTTCGGCCCCGCTTCGTCCTCAGTCGCCGGACGGGCCTGATCCGGCCGACGTGTGAGGAGAAGCGCCGCCGGACGGGCGCGATCCGGTCACAGAAGGGACCTGAGCTTCAGGAGGTCGCGGAATCCTGCCTCCAGGCGGACCCGCCCCGAGCCCCAGGCCTTGGCGAAGTTCAGCTCGCCGTTCACCAGGGCCACCAGATCGTCCCCGGTCATCGCGAGACGGATCTCCGCCTTCTGCGGAGGCGGTCCCTCGACCGTGTCCAGGACCTGGATCCGGCCGCCGGTCAGCCGACCGGTGAACGTGATGTCGAGGTCCTTGATGTGACAGCTCAGCGAACGGTCGAGGGACGCCGCGCTGCGCACGTCGCCCTCGGCCCCCGCGAGGTTGTCCGAAAGTTTGTCGAGTGCGCTGCGGCACTCCGCCATGGTCGCCATCATGATCGACGGTACCGCAGCCCTTCGGGGTAGCGTTTCCCGCATGAGCGACTCGACGCCGGGGCCGGGGACGGCCACCGGAACCGCGCCCGGGGAGATCCCGCAGGACGCGCCGCAGGAGCCGCCCCGGGCGGCCCCGCACGACCCGGCGGCCCCCGCCCCCCTCGGCGTCGTACGCACGCCCACGGGCGATGCCGAGGTGGACGCGCAACTGAAGCGTCTGGCCGACGCCGACCACCTCACGGCGGGCGGACACATCGAGGTGTACGAGGATGTACACCGTGGACTGCGCGACGCGCTGACCGCGCTGGACGCCAGGCCCGCACCCGCACCGGTACCCGCACCGATGCCCCCGTACGACAACAGGAGCTGAACCGAACGTGGCAGGAGTGGCCCGTCGCCGCCTCGACGCCGAGCTGGTACGTCGAAAGCTCGCCCGCTCACGCGAGCATGCCAGCCAGCTGATCGCCGCAGGGCGGGTGACCGTCGGCGGCAACACCGCGACCAAACCGGCCACCCAGGTCGAGACGAGTGCCGCGGTCGTCGTCACCAAGGACGACAGCGACCCCGAGTACGTGTCGCGGGGCGGCCACAAGCTGGCGGGTGCCCTCGCCGCCTTCGTACCCCTGGGACTGAAGGTGGAGGGGCGCCGGGCGCTGGACGCCGGGGCGTCGACCGGCGGATTCACCGATGTGCTGCTGCGCGCCGGAGCGGCACGTGTCGTCGCCGTGGACGTCGGCTACGGGCAGCTCGCCTGGTCGCTCCAGTCCGACGACCGCGTCGTCGTCAAGGACCGCACCAACGTCCGGGAACTGACCCTGGAGGCCATCGACGGTGAAGCGGTCGACCTGGTGGTGGGCGACCTGTCGTTCATCCCGCTCGGGCTCGTACTGCCCGCCCTGGCGCGCTGCGCCGCCTCCGACGCGGATCTGGTCCTGATGGTCAAGCCGCAGTTCGAGGTGGGCAAGGAGCGGCTCGGCAGCGGCGGTGTGGTGCGCAGCCCGGAGCTGCGGGCCGAAGCAGTACGGGAGGTGGCACGCCGGGCCTGGGCACTGGGCCTGGGGGTCCGGGGCGTGACGGCCAGCCCGCTGCCCGGGCCCTCGGGAAATGTCGAGTACTTTCTGTGGCTGCGGGCCGGAGCACCGGAGCTGGATCCCGCGGATGTCGACCGTGCAGTGGCGGAGGGGCCTCGTTGACGACGAATGCGGCACGAACAGTCTTTCTTTTGGCGCACACCGGCCGGCCGGCCGCGATCCGCAGCGCCGAGCTCGTGGTCCAGGGGCTGCTGCGCAGCGGTCTGGGCGTACGGGTGCTGGCGACCGAGGCGGCCGACCTGCCGCTGCCACCGACCGTCGCGACGGTCACGGATGCCACCCCTGAGGCGGTGAACGGCTGCGAGCTGCTGGTCGTGCTCGGCGGGGACGGGACACTGCTGCGCGGCGCGGAGCTCGCACGCGCCTCCGGGGTGCCGATGCTCGGCGTCAACCTCGGCCGGGTCGGCTTCCTCGCCGAGGCGGAGCGCGACGACCTCGACAAGGTCGTCGACCGGGTCGTCACCCGGGCGTACACCGTTGAGGAACGCATGACGATCGACGTCGTCGTGCACAGCAACGGCACCGTCGTCCATACCGACTGGGCCCTCAACGAGGCGGCCGTGCAGAAGGTGTCGCCCGAGCGGATGCTGGAGGTCGTGCTGGAGATCGACGGCCGGCCGGTGACCGGGTTCGGCTGCGACGGCATCGTCTGCGCGACGCCCACCGGCTCGACCGCGTACGCGTTCTCGGCCGGCGGACCCGTCGTCTGGCCCGAGGTCGAGGCGCTGCTGATGGTCCCGATCAGCGCCCACGCGCTGTTCGCCAAGCCGTTGGTGACCTCGCCCACGTCGGTGCTCGCCGTCGAGGTCCAGCCGCACACCCCGCACGGGGTGCTGTGGTGCGACGGGCGCAGGACCGTGGCGCTGCCCGCCGGAGCGCGGGTCGAGGTGCGGCGCGGCGCGGTGCCCGTACGGCTGGCCCGGCTGCACCAGGCGTCCTTCACGGACCGGCTGGTGGCCAAGTTCGCCCTGCCGGTGTCGGGGTGGCGGGGCGCGCCGCACTGACCGCGGTCAGGGCACCGGGGAGTCCGCCGTACCACCCGATCCGGTGCCCCGGCCGCAGCCCGTGTGCGCGCGGGCCACGAAACCTCGTATGGTCATGTCCGTGTTGGAGGAGATGCGGATACGGTCGCTCGGAGTCATCGACGACGCGGTGGTGGAGCTGTCACCCGGTTTCACCGCGGTGACCGGTGAGACCGGCGCGGGCAAGACCATGGTCGTCACCAGCCTGGGGCTGCTGCTCGGCGGACGTGCCGACCCCGCCCTCGTGCGGATCGGTGCGAAGGCCGCGGTCGTCGAGGGCCGGATCACGGTGTCCGAGGGCGACGCGGTGGCGCTGCGGGCCGAGGAGGCCGGGGCGGAGATCGAGGACGGTGCGCTGCTGATCAGCCGTACCGTTTCCGCGGAGGGCCGCTCCCGGGCGCATCTGGGCGGCAGATCCGTGCCGGTGGGCGTACTGGCCGAGCTCGCCGACGAGCTCGTCGCCGTGCACGGCCAGACCGACCAACAGGGGCTGCTCAAGCCCGCCCGGCAGCGGCAGGCACTCGACCGGTACGCGGGCGACGGCGTCGCCGGACCGCACGCCACGTACGCGGCGGCCTACCGGCGGCTGCGCGCTGTCGCCGGTGAACTCGACGAGCTGACGACGCGTGCCCGCGAGCGCGCCCAGGAAGCCGACCTGCTGCGCTTCGGGCTGAACGAGGTCGCCGCGGTCGAACCGCTGCCCGGTGAGGACACCGAGCTCGCCGCCGAGGCCCAACGGCTCGGCCACGCGGACGCCCTCGCCTCCGCCGCCGCCCTCGCGCACACCGCGCTGGCCGGCAACCCCGAGGACCAGGAGGCGGTCGACGCGACGACCGTCGTGGCTGCGGCCGGGCATGCGCTGGAAGGCGTGCGGGCCCACGACCCGGCGCTCGCCGCGCTGGCGGACCGGGTCGGCGAGATCTCCATCCTGCTCTCCGACGTCGCGGGCGAACTCGCGGGGTACGCCGACCAGCTGGACTCCGATCCGCTGCGGCTCGCCGCGGTCGAGGATCGGCGCGCCGCGCTCACCGGACTCACCCGCAAGTACGGCGAGGACATCGCCGCGGTGCTGGCCTGGGCCGAGGACGGGGCCGCGCGCCTCACGGAGCTGGAGGGCGACGACGACCGGATCGGCGAACTGACCGCGGAGCGGGACGCGCTGCGCGCCGAACTCTCCGGCCTCGGACAGGCGCTGACCGACGCCCGCACGTCGGCGGCGGCGCTCTTCGCCGAGGCGGTCACCGCGGAACTCGCCTCCCTCGCCATGCCGCACGCCCGGGTCTCCTTCGACATCCGGCAGACCGAGGCGGCCGACGAGGCGTCCGGCATCGACATCGGCGGACGCAGCGTGGTCTACGGGCCGTCCGGCGCCGACGAGGTCGAACTGCTGCTGGCCCCGCACCCCGGTGCCCAGCCCCGCCCGATCGCCAAGGGCGCCTCGGGCGGTGAGCTGTCCCGGGTGATGCTCGCCGTGGAGGTGGTCTTCGCCGGTTCCGACCCCGTACCCACCTACCTCTTCGACGAGGTCGACGCGGGGGTCGGCGGCAAGGCCGCCGTCGAGGTCGGGCGGCGGCTGGCGAAGCTCGCGCAGTCCGCCCAGGTCGTTGTCGTCACCCACCTGCCCCAGGTGGCCGCGTTCGCCGACCGTCAGCTGCTGGTCGAGAAGACCGTGGACGGCTCGGTGACCAGGAGCGGTGTCACCGTCCTGGAGGGCGAGGAGCGGGTACGGGAACTGTCCCGGATGCTCGCGGGCCAGGAGGACTCCGAGACGGCCCGCGCCCACGCGGAGGAACTGCTGGCCACGGCACGGGCGGACGGCCGGGGCGGGTTCTAGGGGATCCCGGCTGCCCCGTGGTGTCCGGCACACCCGGGAACTCGTGCGGACGGCCGGGGCGCGGCGTGCCCCGGCCGCACTGCTCGTCGGAGTACTCAGCGGGCAAGAGTGCTCAGCGGGCGCCGTGACCGCCCGGATTTTTCACCCGTGCGAGTGGTGCGCCACGCCCGGTTTGTCGCGGTGCGCACCGGAGTTACGGTCCGGTCGTGCCGGAACGTGCGTGCGGACTGGCATCCTTGGCCGTGTACACACCGCCGACTCGGCAGCCCCGGGAGCCATTCAACGTGTCACAGCTGCGTACGGTCCAAGTACTGGGCGGAGGCAGTGCGGGAAGCAGCGCCCATGTCGGCTCGCTGGCCTCCGGACTGGTCGCGAGAGGCGTGCAGGTCACGGTCTGCGCGCCCGCCGAACTGGACCGCACCTACGATTTCTCCGCGACGGGGGCGCGTTTCGCGCCCGTACCCAGGCGCAGTGATCCTGCGGCCGTCGCCGCGCTGCGCGGTGCCTGCACGGGCGCCGACGTCGTGCACGCGCACGGACCGCACGCCGCGGTGCGGGCCGCTCTGGCGCTCGGTGGACGCCGCGTCCCGCTGGTCGTCACCTGGCACACCCGGTCCCACGCCGAGGGCGCCCGCCGCCGGCTGCTGCACCTGCTGGAGCGAAGGGCCGCCCGGTCGGCGGCCGTTGTGCTCGGCGCCTCCTCGGACCTGGTCGACCGGGCCCGGCGGCGGGGGGCGCGTGACGCCCGGCTCGCGGCCGTCGCCACTCCGGCACCGCGGGTTCACGCCGCGCTGCCCGACGGCAAGGTGCGGGCCGAACTCGGCGCGGTGGAGCGGCCGTTGATCATGGCGGTCGGCAACCTGGTGCCGCAGCACGGCTTCGGCGCGCTGCTCGACGCGGCACGCGCGTGGCGCCGGCTCGACCGCGTACCCCTGCTGGCCATCGCGGGAGAGGGGCGCGAACGGGCGGCCCTGCAGCGCCGGATCAAGGCCGAGGACCTGCCCGTCGTCCTGATCGGCAGCCGGCCCGACGTCACCGAACTGCTGGCCGCCGCCGATCTGGTCGTACTGCCCAGCCGCTGGGAGGCGCGCTCGCTGCTGGCCCAGGACGCGCTGCGGATCGGCGTGCCGCTGGTCGCCACCGCGGTCGGCGGGGTGCCCGAACTCGTGGGTGACGCCGCGGAGCTCGTGCCGTACGGGAACGCGGAGGCGCTCGCCCGCAGTGTGGCCCGGCTGCTCGGCGATCCGGCGGAACGGGACCGGATGGCCGCTGCGGGACTCGCGCAGGCGGCGAGTTGGCCGACCGAGGACGACACCGTCGCCCAAGTACTGAGTGTGTACGACGAGTTGGCGCAGCCGCCGGCGGTGGAGCGGAGCCGCTGAGGCGGGGGTGGGGGACCGCGGCCGGCCGCTACGACGCGTGGCGGCGGGCGCGCAGCGCCAGGCTCAGGGCCAGTACGGCCTGCGGGTCGTCCAGATCGGTGCCGAGCAGTTCACCGATCCGGGCGAGCCGGTTGTACAGCGTCTGACGGTTCAGATGCAGCTCGCGCGCCGTCTCCGCCTTGCGGCCCGCATGTGCGAGATACGACTCCAGCGTGGGCAGCAGCGGCGGGCGCGAGGTGCGGTCGTGATCGCGCAGCGGGCCGATCGCCCGCTCGACGAACGCCGCCAGATCCGGATGCTCCCGCAGCCGCCAGAGCAGCAGATCGATGTCGAGGCGCCGGGCGTCGTACCAGGGCCGGTCGCTGAGCCCC
This sequence comes from Streptomyces brevispora, assembly GCF_007829885.1. Taxonomy (NCBI): domain Bacteria; kingdom Bacillati; phylum Actinomycetota; class Actinomycetes; order Kitasatosporales; family Streptomycetaceae; genus Streptomyces; species Streptomyces brevispora. The sequence goes on along the minus strand of NZ_VIWW01000001.1, from coordinate 634,075 downwards.
TGCGCCGCCGTGGCCGTCTCCGCCGCATGCCGGAGCCCGGCACCGGCCGTCGCCCAGCTGCCCGCCACCCCGACCACGACGACCGGGGGATGAGAGCCGGCCCGTTCCAGACCGGCCCGCTCCACACCGGCCCGCAGCGCCGCGGCGACCCGGTCCGCCACCGCCGTACGTTCCGTCTCGGCCCGCAGCGCCAGCAGCAGTGGCACCCGGCCCTCCACCGGCCGCACCCCGAGCAGCACCGGCACGCCCACCGAGGACAGCTCCTCCAGGACCGCGCGTGCCAGCAGCGCCCAGTTGCCGGACGGGGACAGCTCGGGGGCCAGCCGCATCACCACGGGCAGCAGGGGCAGCTCGCCCGGTTTGAAGCCCAGCACCCGGGCCTGTGCCGGTGCGTCGTCGGGGGCGATCCGGTTCTCCGCGAGATCCGTCAGGAAGTCACCGCGGCCGCGCGCCGCGAGTTCCTCCTCCTGGCGGGCCTGCATCAGCACCACGGCGAGAATGCCCGCCGCCCGCTCCGCCGCCATCCGGTGCACCGTCACCAGCGGCCCGTCCACGGCCAGCAGGACCAGCCTGGCCCGTACCGAACCGGCCCCCGGGCCGCCACCCGGCACATCCACCAGTACCGCGCCGACGGGCGGCGACTCGCGGGCCGCTCGGCCGCCGCGCATCCCGTCCCAGACCTGGAGCGGATCGGCGGAGACCGGCCCGGACCCGGGGCCCGCCGCGTACAGCAGCTGGCCGTCGGCCGTCTCCAGGAACACCGGATTGGCCGTGAAGTCCGCCAGGATGCCCAGTACCTGGGGCACCCCGCCTCCGCCGAGCAGCGCCTGCGTACAGCGCCGGTGGACCTCCTCGGCCTGCTGGAGGAGTGCGTAGTGACCGTTGACGATCTCGGTGTGGATCTCCTCGGTCACCGTCACGAACGGCACCTCGCGGTGTAGCTGGACCAGCGGCAGCCCGGCGGCGCGCGCGGCGTCCACGATTGATGCGGGGAGCCTGCTGAAACGCGGACCGAGCTCCACCACCAGGGCGGCGATGCCGCGGTCGGCGAGCCTGCGGACGAAGGCACGCTGCTCGGCGGGGCGGGTGCCCAGGCCCAGACCGGTGGTGAGGAGCAGCTCGCCGCCCTTGAGCAGCGAGGCGATGTTGGGGACCTCGCCCGCGTGCACCCAGCGCACCGTACGGCTGAGCCGGTCGGCGCCGGACACCACTTCGGGGAGTCCGCCGCGCAGTCCCGGCAGGTCGAGGGCCCGCTGCACGGTGATGCCGCCTTCGGTCTCCACTGGCTCTGGCCTCGCGCTTCGGTCGGGTCGGATCGGGCGGTCGCCCTGTTCAGGAAGGTACCGGTATCGGGCGATGTCGGCGGCGTCGGGGCCGTGCGGCCTCCGGCCACCGTGCCGGCGGGACGAGGCGCTGTTGACACGGGCAGGGTCCGCTGAGATCTTGAAAATTCTGTGCGTGCGGGCACTTCGGCCGCACCTCGGGAACCAGGGGGAACAGTGGACGACGACGCACGGCCCCGCGCGCAGCGGCCGGATCGGCACGATGCCGCAGCAGCCGGCCGGGAGGCGCCCGGGACGGGCCTGCCCGGCCCGCTGGTCGGTAGCGGCTGGCTCGCCGAGCGGCTGGGTGCGCCGGGGCTGCTGGTGTTCGACGCCTCGGTCGGCGAGCACCGGGACGCCGGGCAGCGGATTCCGGGGGCGCGGCCGTTCGACATCGACGGCGCGCTCTCCGATCACTCGGTCCCGCTGCCCCATGCGATGCCGGGCCCCGCCGGGTTCACCGAGGAGCTGCGCTCCCTGGGTTTGCGCACCGGCGACACCGTCGTCGTCTACGACGGGGCAGGCAACTACTCCAGCGCCCGCGCCTGGTGGATGCTCCGCGCGATGGGCTTCGACCGGGTGGCCGTGCTCGACGGCGGCCTGCCCGGCTGGGTCGCCGCCGGACTGCCGCTGGAGAGCGGCGCGCCCACGCCCGCCGCGGAGCGCGGTGATTTCACGGCCGCGCCGCGCGCGGGGCTGGTCGTCGGCGCCGACGAGGTGGCTCACGCGCTGACCGACCCGGCGTCCGCCGTGTTCGACGCCAGGACCCGGGAACGGTTTCTCGGTACGGCCCCCGAACCGCGTGCCGGGCTGCGCGGCGGCCATATGCCGGGGGCGGTCAGTCTGCCGTTCGGCGAGATCCAGCGCGAGGGCCTGATGCGCCCGGCGGCCGAACTGCGTGGCGTGTTCGCCGCCCTGACGGGTGACCGGAGGCGGCTGTACTTCAGCTGCGGATCGGGTGTCACCGCGTGCGTCCTGGCGCTGGGGGCCGAGCTGGCCGGATACCGCGAACTCGCGGTGTACGACGGCTCCTGGAGCGAGTGGGGGCTGCCCTCGGAGCAGCGCCCCGTCGTGACGGGACCCCCCCTCGTGAAGGAACGCCTGTAGTGTCGGGACGCCCGCTGCGACGGGACGCCGCGTTGCGAAAGCGCGCCCGTCGTGAAGGGTCCGGACAGCGCCTGACGACCGGTGAGTGACCGGCCCCGGTCCGGGGTGCGCCTCATCGGCGCCCCCGGACCCGCTGCGGTGAGCCTTCCGGCACCCCGCAGCCTTGCCGTCACCCCACGTACGCCCCGCTCGCCGTCAGCCGCAGGGCCGTGTCGATCAGCGGCACATGGCTGAACGCCTGCGGGAAGTTCCCCACCTGGCGCTGCAGCCGCGCGTCCCACTCCTCGGCCAGCAGGCCCAGATCGTTGCGCAGGGACAGCAGCCGTTCGAAGAGCTGGCGGGCCTCGTCGACCCGGCCGATCATCGCCAGGTCGTCCGCCAGCCAGAACGAGCACGCCAGGAACGCGCCCTCGTCGCCCTCCAGGCCGTCCACGCCGGCGTTCTCGCCCGAGGTGGGGTAGCGGAGCAGGAAGCCGTCCTCGGTGGACAGCTCCCGCTGGATCGCCTCGATGGTGCCGATGACCCGCTTGTCGTCGGGTGGCAGGAAGCCCATCTGGGGGATCAGCAGGAGGGAGGCGTCCAGCTCCTTCGACCCGTAGGACTGGGTGAAGGTGTTGCGCTCCTTGTCGTAGCCCTGTTCGCAGACGGCGCGGTGGATGTCGTCGCGCAGTTCGCGCCACCGCTCCAGCGGCCCGTCCGTGTCGCCGGACTCGATCAGCTTGATGGTCCGGTCGACGGCGACCCAGGCCATCACCTTGGAGTGCACGAAGTGCCGGCGCGGCCCGCGCACCTCCCAGATGCCCTCGTCCGGCTCCTCCCAGTGCTTCTCCAGGTACTCGATCAGCTTGAGCTGGAGGCCGGTGGCGTAGTCGTTGCGGGTCAGGCCGGTCATGTGCGCCAGGTGCAGCGCCTCGGTGACCTCGCCGTACACGTCCAGCTGGAGCTGGCCCGCGGCGCCGTTGCCGACCCGGACCGGGCCGGAGTTCTCGTAACCGGGCAGCCACTCCAGCTCGGCCTCGCCCAGTTCCCGCTCGCCCGCGATGCCGTACATGATCTGCAGGTTCTCGGGGTCGCCCGCGACCGCCCGCAGCAGCCACTCGCGCCAGGCCCGGGCCTCCTCGCGGTAGCCGGTGCGCAGCAGCGAGGACAGGGTGATCGCGGCGTCGCGCAGCCAGGTGTAGCGGTAGTCCCAGTTGCGGGAGCCGCCGATGTCCTCCGGCAGGGAGGTGGTCGGTGCGGCGACGATGCCACCGGTCGGCGCGTACGTCAGGGCCTTCAGCGTGATCAGCGAGCGGACCACGGCCTCACGGTAGGGCCCGTGGTACGTGCACTGGTCGACCCACTCGCGCCAGAAGTCCGCGGTCGCCTCCAGTGAACCCTCCGGGTCCGGGAGCGCGGGCGGTTCGTGGTGCGAGGGCTGCCAGCTGATGGTGAACGCGATCCGGTCCCCCGGGGCGACGGTGAAGTCGGAGTACGTCGTCAGGTTCTCGCCGAAGGTCTCGGCCGCGGTGTCCAGCCAGACCGAGTCGGGTCCCGCGACGGCGACCGTACGGCCGTCCACCTTGTGCACCCAGGGCGTGACCCGCCCGTAGCTGAACCGCATCCGCAGCTCGGAGCGCATCGGCACCCGGCCGCTGACTCCCTCCACGATGCGGATCAGCTGCGGAGCGCCGTCACGCGGCGGCATGAAGTCGGTCACCCTGACCGTGCCGCGCGGTGTGTCCCACTCCGATTCCAGGATCAGCGAGTCCCCGCGGTAGCGGCGGCGGTCCGCGGACGGCGGTTGTGCGCCCTCGGCGCGGGCCGGCCCGAGGCGCCAGAAGCCATGCTCCTCGGTGCCCAGCAGTCCCGCGAAGACGGCGTGTGAATCGAAGCGGGGCAGGCACAGCCAGTCGGCTGTGCCGTCCCGGCAGACCAGGGCGGCGGTCTGCATGTCTCCGATGAGTGCGTAATCCTCGATGCGCCCGGCCACGTGCATCTCCAGTCGAACGGCCATGTCGCCCCTCGGGGCGCTTACTGCGGGTCAAGAGGTCGTTGCTAGGTGTTGATGTGGGGGAATCTGCGAGCTGATCCCTCGCCCGGGGCGAGTGCCGGGGCGAGTGTCCGAGCAGGATACGACGCACCTGGGGGGTCTGCGCGCCGGTCTTGGCAAGAGAGATGAGCTGAACGGGTGGGGTGTGAGAGGCGTGCGGCGATCATGTGTGCTGACTGTGTCGGGTGTGGCCGGAAGCAGGCTCCCCTCGTCGCTGATACCCTGGTAGCCCGTGGACCGGTGGTCGTCTGCGACAGCAGACGAGGCCCCCGAACCGCAGCGACGGCACCTCCGGAATTCTCCGGACGGCAACGCCGGTACGCACCTCACGATCGCGACCACGGGAGCCCCCTTTGGCTATGCAGCCCACATCCACGACGACCAAGCACATCTTCGTCACCGGGGGTGTCGCCTCTTCCCTCGGCAAGGGTCTGACTGCCTCCAGCCTGGGTGCCCTGCTCAAGGCGCGCGGCCTTCGGGTCACCATGCAGAAGCTCGACCCTTATCTGAACGTCGACCCGGGCACGATGAACCCCTTCCAGCACGGTGAGGTGTTCGTCACCAACGACGGCGCCGAGACCGACCTGGACATCGGCCACTACGAGCGCTTCCTCGACGTGGACCTCGACGGTTCCGCGAACGTCACCACCGGCCAGGTGTACTCGCAGGTCATCGCCAAGGAGCGGCGCGGCGAGTACCTGGGCGACACCGTGCAGGTCATCCCGCACATCACCAACGAGATCAAGCACCGCATCCGCCGCATGGCCACCGATGACGTCGACGTCGTCATCACCGAGGTCGGCGGCACGGTCGGCGACATCGAGTCGCTGCCGTTCCTGGAGACCGTCCGCCAGGTCCGCCACGAGGTGGGCCGGGACAACGTCTTCGTCGTGCACATCTCGCTGCTGCCCTACATCGGCCCGTCCGGTGAGCTCAAGACCAAGCCGACCCAGCACTCGGTGGCGGCGCTGCGCAACATCGGTATTCAGCCGGACGCGATCGTGCTGCGCGCCGACCGCGAGGTGCCGACCGCGATCAAGCGCAAGATCTCGTTGATGTGCGACGTCGACGAGGCCGCCGTGGTGGCCTGCCCCGACGCCAAGTCGATCTACGACATCCCGAAGGTGCTGCACTCCGAGGGCCTGGACGCCTACGTCGTGCGCAAGCTCGACCTGCCGTTCCGCGATGTCGACTGGACGACCTGGGGGGATCTGCTGGACCGCGTCCACAACCCCGACCACGAGGTCACCGTCGCCCTGGTCGGCAAGTACATCGACCTGCCCGACGCCTACCTCTCGGTCACCGAGGCGATCCGGGCCGGCGGCTTCGCCAACAAGGCCCGCGTCAAGGTCAAGTGGGTCGCGTCCGACGACTGCAAGACCCCGGCGGGCGCCAAGAAGCAGCTCGGCGACGTCGACGCCATCTGCATCCCGGGCGGCTTCGGCGAGCGCGGCGTGATCGGCAAGGTCGGCGCCATCCAGTACGCCCGTGAGAACAAGGTGCCGCTGCTCGGCCTCTGCCTCGGTCTCCAGTGCATCGTGATCGAGGCGGCGCGCAACCTCGCCGAGATCCCCGACGCCAACTCCACCGAGTTCGACGCCGCCACCGCCCACCCCGTCATCTCGACGATGGAGGAGCAGCTCGCGTACGTCGAGGGCGCGGGCGACCTGGGCGGCACCATGCGGCTCGGCCTCTACCCGGCGAAGCTCGCCGAGGGCTCGCTGGTCCGTGAGGCGTACGACGGCCAGCCGTATGTGGAGGAGCGCCACCGCCACCGCTACGAGGTCAACAACACCTACCGCTCCGAGCTGGAGAAGAAGGCCGGTCTGGTCTTCTCCGGCACCTCCCCGGACAACAAGCTCGTCGAGTACGTCGAGTACCCGCGTGAGGTCCACCCCTACCTGGTCGCCACCCAGGCGCACCCGGAGCTGCGCTCCCGCCCGACTCGCCCGCACCCGCTCTTCGCGGGCCTGGTGAAGGCGGCCGTCGCGCGCAGGACCGGCGCCGCGGCCGAGGGCAAGCCGGGCAAGTAGCGGCACCTGCGCAGGCATTACGGTTGACCGGGGTACGCGTCCTTTCGAGGACGGGTACCCCGGTCACTGTTTTTTGTGGGAGGACGTAGATGGGTTTCCAGGACACGCCCGAGGAATGGCCGGTCACCGCGACCGAGACTCCTTTCCGGGGCAACAAGACCAGCGTCCGCACCGATGACGTGGCGATGCCGGACGGTACGGTCGTGCGCCGCGACTACCAGGTCCACCCGGGGTCGGTCGCCGTGCTCGCACTCGACGACGAGGGCCGCGTCCTGGTGCTGCGCCAGTACCGCCACCCGGTGCGCCACAAGCTGTGGGAGATCCCGGCCGGACTGCTCGACATCCCCGGCGAGAACCCGCTGCACGCGGCGCAGCGCGAGCTCTACGAGGAGGCGTACGTCAAGGCCGAGGACTGGCGGGTGCTGACCGACGTCTACACCACGCCCGGCGGCTGCGACGAGGCCGTACGGATCTTCCTCGCCCGGAACATCTCCGAGGCGGACGGCGAACGCTTCGAGGTCTCCGAGGAGGAGGCCGACATGGAGCTGGCCCGGGTGCCGCTCCAGGACCTCGTACGGGGCGTGCTCGCCGGAGACCTGCACAACAACTGCCTGGTGGTGGGTGTGCTGTCGCTCGCGGCGGTGCTCGCGGGGGACGGAGTCGAATCGCTGCGGCCCGCGGAGGCGCCCTGGCCCGCCCGGCCGTTCGAGGCCTGACGGACCGTCGGGGATCCGGGGAGCCGCCGCCGCTCGGCCGTTCCCCGGATCACCCTGCACCACCCACCGATCTGAAGAAATGCTGATCCGATCGGGGGACCTGCCCGCCGTGCTCCACCGGATTCGCCCATCCGCCTGAACTACGCTCGGAATGCCCTGGCCGGAGTCCCGGAGGGCGACGCGTGCAGCGAAGTGGAGCGTGGCCCGTGACGGATCAGGCGGTGGACACCAGCGGCCCGGCCGAGGCAGCGGGGACCGAGGAGCCGGCTGCCGTCGAGCCATCCCAATTCTTCGGCCGTGAGCGCGAGTTGAAGGAGCTCCGGGCCGACATCGAACGGGCCGGACTGGACACCATGGCCGGTCGCAAGAGCGGCCGGGCCCGGGTCCTGCTGATCGCCGGACGCCCCGGCTCCGGCCGCACCGCACTGGCCGGCGAACTCACCCGCCGGCTGCTCGGCACCGGCGACTACCCCGACGGCCTGTTCCGCGTCCGGCTCACCGAACCCGGCGGCACCCGGGTCCCCACCGAACGCGCCGCCCGGGATCTCCTCGGCCAGCTGGACATGGTGGGACCGCCCGGCGCGGACGAGGACGAACTCTCCCAGATGGTGCGCGAGGCCCTCGCCGCACGCCGGGCGCTGCTCCTGATCGATGACGCGCCGGACGCCGAGCAGGTCGACCCGCTGCTCCCGGACAACCCGGACTGCCTGGTCGTCGCCACCGCGCAGGGCCCGCTGACCGGTATCCCCGGCGTCCGGCCCTGCACCATCGGGGGACTGGAGGCGGGACCGGCGGTCCAGCTGCTGGCCCGCACCATCGGGCAGGTCCGCATCACCGTCGACCCGCGGACCGCCGAGACGCTGTCCGAGGAGTGCGGCGGGCAGCCCGCCGCACTCGTCATGGTCGGGGGCTGGCTGGCCGCGCACCCGACGGCGTCGGTCGCCGACGTCACCAAGCAGCTGCGGGAACTGCCGGACGACACCGAGCAGTCCACCGGCGCCCGTCCGCTGGCCCGCGCCTTCCGGCTGATCCACGACTCACTGCCGCCGACCGCCGCCCGGATACTGCGACTGCTCTCCCTCGCCCCCGCCGGACTCGCCGACGCCCACACCGCCTCCGCACTGGCCGGCTGCTCGGTCTCGGCCGCCCAGACCATGCTCGACGACTTCGTGCGGCTGGGGGTGCTGCGTGGCGACGGGGCCGAGCAGCCGCAGTACGAGGTGCCCGGCTGCCTCGCACCCCTGCTGCGGTCGTCGCTCGAGGACCTGGACCGCCCGGCCGAGATCCAGCTGGCGCAGGCGAGGATGCTGGAGCGGACCGTGCGCCGGCTCCAGTCCTGCCGGGCGGTCACCGAACCCGAGGGCTCCCCGGCCCGGCGCAGACTCGCCGGGCTGCCGCGCTCCCTGCGCTTCCCCGGCCCCGAGGACGCCGCGCGGTGGCTGAGAAACCGCCGGCCCGCGCTCCTCGCCTCCGCCCGGATCGCTGTGGAGGACGGCGAACTCGACACACTGGCAAGGCGGTTGGTGGCCGCACTGGTGCGGGCACTGGCGGTGCACGAGGGGACCGAGGCGGCCGCGCCCGACCTGTACGGACTGCACGGTCTGGTGCTGGCGGTCGCCGAGCGGCGCGAACTGCCGCGCGAACGCGCGGCGGCCCTGCTCAACCTCGCCGACCTGGACGCCGGGACCGGCCGGACCCGGGAGGCGCTGACCCGCTACCGGGCCGCGCTGGATGCCGGACGGGCCGCGAAGGACCCGTACGCCACCGGACGCGCGATGGAATCCGTAGGTGGCGCCTATGCGGAGCTGGGCGACTTCCACCGGGCCTCCGACTGGTACGGCCGGGCGCTCGCCCAGCGGCTCACCCAGGGCGAGAGGGCCGATGAGGCGCGGCTGTACGGGCGGCTGGGCACCGTCCACACCTACGCCGGGCGGTACGGCGAGGCGCTGCGGAACTGGCGGGCCTCGGCGGCCGGCTACCGCAGGCTCGGCGACCTGCCCGCCCAGGCGCGGGCGCTCAGCGAGGTCGCCCGGGTCCAGGAGTACGCGGGCCGTCCGCAGGATTCGCTGCAGACCTGCCGGGAGGCCGTGGAGTGGGCGCGGAAGGCCAAGGACGTACGGCTGCAGGCCGCACTGGAGCTGCGGCTGGCCGACACGCTGGACCGGCTCGGCGACCCCGCCGCCGCGGGGCTGCACAGGGGTACGGCCGACAGATTGCTGGGCGAGGAGAGCTCAGCCTACGAAATCCGTAGTGCGACGACGGAAAATTAATGCTTTGTAAGGCTAGACAGCGAGAAGTCCTTCATTAAACTGGCTCTACCGCGGGTGTTCGCGGTGTCTCCATTTACGCTGTGTACATCCGGGTATGTATTGCTGTGCCCGGATACCCTCTGAGCCAAGGACCGTGATCGACGTGAAGGTCGGCATCCCCCGCGAAGTCAAGAACAACGAGTTCCGCGTGGCGATCACGCCTGCCGGTGTGCACGAGCTCGTCCGTCACGGCCACCAGGTCGTCGTCGAGGAGAGCGCCGGGGCCGGCTCCTCCATCACGGACGAGGAGTACGTCGCTGCCGGGGCGCAGATCCTGCCTACCGCCGACGAGGTCTGGGCCGCCGCCGACCTGCTGCTGAAGGTCAAGGAGCCGGTCGCCGAGGAGTACCACCGCCTCCGCAAGGGCCAGACCCTCTTCACGTACCTGCACCTCGCCGCCTCCCGCGCCTGCACGGACGCGCTGCTCGAGTCCGGTACCACCGCCATCGCCTACGAGACCGTCGAGACCGCGAACCGCGCGCTGCCGCTGCTCGCCCCGATGTCCGAGGTCGCGGGCCGGCTGGCCCCGCAGGTCGGCGCGTACCACCTGATGCGCTCGGCCGGCGGCCGCGGCGTGCTGCCGGGCGGCGTCCCGGGTACGGCGGCCGGTCGGGCCGTCGTCATCGGCGGCGGTGTCTCGGGCTGGAACGCCACGCAGATCGCCGTCGGTCTCGGCTTCCACGTCACGCTGCTCGACAAGGACATCAACAAGCTCCGCGAGGCCGACCGGATCTTCGGCACCAAGGTGCAGACGGTCGTCTCCAACGCCTTCGAGCTGGAGAAGGCCGTCGTCGAGGCCGACCTGGTCGTCGGCGCCGTGCTGATCCCCGGCGCGAAGGCCCCGAAGCTGGTCACCAACGAGCTCGTCGCCAGGATGAAGCCCGGAAGTGTACTTGTCGACATTGCAATTGATCAGGGCGGCTGCTTCGAGGACTCCCACCCGACGACGCACGCCGAGCCGACCTTCATGGTTCACGACTCGGTCTTCTACTGCGTCGCCAACATGCCGGGCGCGGTGCCGAACACCTCCACGTACGCCCTCACCAACGCCACGCTGCCCTACATCGTGGAGCTCGCCAACCGTGGCTGGGCCGAGGCGCTGCGCCGTGACGCCGCACTCGCCAAGGGCCTCAACACCCATGACGGACAGGTCGTTTACCGCGAGGTGGCGGAGGCGCACGGCCTCGACCACGTCGAACTGAGCACGCTTCTCGGCTGACGGGTCAACGCCTCCCGTCAACCTCATGCGTCCGGCCGGACCTTGTCAGACAAGGTCCGGCCGGACGCATGCCCGGCCTTCGAGGGCCCGTGCAACTCGCCTCGAACATAACCCTTTAACCGATTCGTGCACCCGTGAACAGAGTGCCCCGGAGGCTGTGCACCCTTGACAGAGGGGTGTTCGATTGCCGACACATCGGGCCGGGTCCGGCGGATTGTGTTGCTGCGAACCGGTGACACGCCATAGAGTCGCCAATCGTCGGCATGGTGCCACGCTGACCTATCGATAAGTTTCCTGGTTACGTCCAAGGAGGTAAGACGACTTGTGAATGAGTCGACATTTACTCCCGGGGGTGTTCAACCAGGGATGCCTGCACGGGGCCAGAGCCCGCACGGGCTGGAGGCTGTCGGCTCCGTCGCTGTCCGCACCTTCGCCACCCACCAGCACATGACGACAGCCCCCCAGATGATGGACGGCCTACACGTGAACGCCACGGCCGGCAACGAGAGTGGCCGGGACACCGCCCACTTCGCCGACTTCGACGAGGCGCCCCAAGGGCACTTCTACGACCCCGACGCCGAGTACGAGCCCGATCCGGAGTACGCGGCCACGCTCGCGCCCGACGCCGCCCGGCAGCGCCGCGAGCGGATCGGCCCGACCGGCCGCCCCCTGCCCTACTTCCCGATCCCGGGCCCGCTGACCGACCACGGTCCCGCGAAGATCATCGCGATGTGCAACCAGAAGGGCGGCGTCGGCAAGACCACGTCGACCATCAACCTGGGCGCCGCGCTCGCGGAGTACGGACGACGTGTCCTGCTCGTCGACTTCGACCCGCAGGGAGCCCTGTCGGTCGGTCTCGGCGTCAACCCGATGGAGCTCGACCTCACCGTCTACAACCTGCTCATGGAGCGGGGCATGGCGGCCGACGAGGTCCTCCTGAAGACCGCCGTGCCCAACATGGACCTGCTGCCGAGCAACATCGACCTGTCGGCCGCCGAGGTCCAGCTGGTCAGCGAGGTCGCCCGGGAGTCCACCCTGCAGCGCGCCCTGAAGCCGCTGATGGCCGACTACGACTACATCGTGATCGACTGCCAGCCCTCGCTCGGCCTGCTCACCGTGAACGCCCTGACGGCCGCGCACAAGGTGATCGTGCCGCTGGAGTGCGAGTTCTTCGCCCTGCGCGGTGTGGCGTTGCTCACCGAGACCATCGAGAAGGTCCAGGAACGGCTCAACCCGGAACTGGAGCTCGACGGCATCCTCGCCACCATGTACGACTCCCGTACGGTGCACAGCCGTGAGGTCCTCGCGCGCGTCGTCGAGGCCTTCGATGATCACGTGTACCACACGGTCATCGGGCGCACGGTCCGCTTCCCGGAGACCACGGTCGCCGGCGAGCCCATCACCACGTACGCCTCCAACTCGGTCGGTGCCGCCGCCTATCGCCAGCTCGCCAGGGAGGTGCTCGCCCGGTGTCACGCCGAGTGAGTCTGCCCGGGGCCGACGAACTGTTCCGTACCACCGGGGGGATGGGGCTGCAGTCCTCGTCCCCCGCGGAACGGCGGCGCAAGGCGAACGGCGAGGCCCGGGTGCAGGCACCGGCCGGCGAGAGCGGTTCCGGGGCCGACGCCCCGGGGACGGGCTCCGAGGCCCCCGCGGGAACGGCCCCTGCCGCACCGGAGGAGCACTCCCCGGCCAAGGCCGACGCGGGCGATTCACGCAGCCGCGGCGGCGAGAGCGACCGGGTCGCGGTGGCCGCGCAGGCCGGGCGCCGGCCGCAGCCGCCGTCCTCGCAGGAGCCGGTTCCCGCACCTGTCGTCCAGCAGCAGCGCAGACGCGGTGGCGGACGCGGCGCGAACCGGCGGCCCAGCGGCCGGGAGCGCCACGACGAGAAGATCACGGTCTACGTCTCCGCCGAGGAGCTGATGGACCTCGAACACGCGCGGCTGGTGCTGCGCGGCGAGCACGGGCTGGCCATCGACCGCGGACGGATCGTCCGTGAGGCGGTCGCCGTCGTCCTCGCCGACCTGGAGTCGCGGGGCGACGCGAGCATCCTCGTACGGCGGCTGCGCGGCCGCTGACGGGCACGGCGCCGGTAGCCTGCCCCGAAGGGCGGGCCGCCGCCCGCCGCCCGTGTCCCGCCGCACCCTGGATGCCCATGCCATCACCCGACGAGCCCGCCCGCACCTTCCGCCGCCCGCTGGGCCGCGGGCCGGGGGGCGGGCCCGTGTCCGGGCCGGCGGGGGCCGGACACGGGGCGGGGGCGGTCGCGTCGGCCCCGGCCCTTCCTCCCGAAACAGGCGAGGCGGCCCCGGTCGCGGAGGATCCCCCGGTCGCGCCGGAGTCCCCGGACCTCGCGGTCACCGCTGCCACCCCCGCGGCCGACGACGGCCGGTTCACCGTTCGGCTGGCGAACTTCGAGGGGCCGTTCGATCTGCTGCTCCAGCTCATCTCCAAGCACAAGCTGGATGTGACCGAGGTCGCCCTGTCCAAGGTCACCGATGAGTTCATGGTCCATATCCGGGCCATGGGCCCGGACTGGGACCTGGACCAGACCACCGAGTTCCTCGTCGTCGCGGCCACCCTCCTGGACCTCAAGGCCGCCCGGCTGCTGCCCGCCGCCGAGGTGGAGGACGAGGGGGACCTGGCGCTGCTCGAAGCCAGGGACCTGCTCTTCGCGCGGCTGCTGCAGTACCGCGCGTACAAACGCATCGCCGAGATCTTCAGCGACCGCCTCGAATCGGAGGGCCGCCGCTTCCCCCGTACCGTCGGGCTGGAGCCGCACCACGCGGAGCTGCTGCCCGACGTCGTGATCAGCATCGGGGCCGAGGGCTTCGCCGCGCTGGCCGTGAAGGCGATGCAGCCCAGGCCCCGGCCGCAGGTCTACATCGACCACATCCACGCCCCGCTGGTCAGCGTGCGCGAGCAGGCCCGGATCGTGATGGCGCGGCTGCGGGAGGCGGGGGAGATGAGTTTCAGGGAGCTGGCCGAGGACGCCGCGGACACCCTCACCGTCGTCGCCCGCTTCCTCGCGCTGCTGGAGCTCTACCGGGAGAAGGCCGTCGCCCTGGACCAGGACGAGGCGCTGGGGGAGCTCATGGTGCGCTGGGCCGGGGGAGCGGGGGCCGAACCCCTCGTGACGGACGAGTTCGACCAGGAGGCACCGGACGTGCAGGACGAACAGCGGGATGTGAAGGCATGAGCGAGCAGGACGTCACCGGCTCCACCGTCGCGGGCCTCGATCTCAGGCCCGCCCTGGAGGCCGTCCTCATGGTCGTCGACGAACCGGCCACCGAGGAGCACCTGGCCAAGGTGCTGGAGCGGCCCAGACGGGCCGTCGCCGACGCCCTGCGCGAGCTGGCCGACGAGTACACCGTCCAGCGCCGCGGCTTCGACCTCAGGCTGGTCGCGGGCGGCTGGCGGTTCTATACCCGCCCGGAGTACGCGGCGGCGGTCGAGGGCTTCGTCCTGGACGGCCAGCACGCCCGTCTCACCCAGGCGGCGCTGGAGACTCTCGCGGTGGTCGCGTACCGGCAGCCGGTGAGCCGTTCACGGGTCTCCGCGGTGCGCGGCGTGAACTGCGACGGGGTCATGCGGACCCTGCTGCAGAGGGGGCTGGTGGAGGAGGCGGGCGCGGAACCCGAAACAGGTGCGATCCTGTACAGGACGACGAACTACTTTCTGGAGCGAATGGGCCTGCGTGGCCTGGACGAGCTCCCGGAGCTCGCGCCCTTCCTCCCCGAGGCGGACGCGATCGAGGCTGAGACGCTAGAGGGTGTGCCGTCGTTCGATCCGGACGCACCGGACACCCCGGATACTCACGCAGACGACAAGACGGAATTTTGATGCGAAGCAGTGGCAGGAACAGCGGAAGCGGCAGCGGCGGCGGCAGGAGCGGCGGCGGTACCGGCGGCAGGAGCGGCGGCAGCAGCAGCGGCGGCAGGAGCGGCAGCAGCGGCGGCGGAGCCAGGAGCGGCGGCAGGAACAACATCGGCACCGGCAGGAACAGCAACCCGAACCCCCGGGTTTCCGGCTCCGAGCGTGATGACAAGCAGGAGCAGCGCGCCCGTCGGCCCAGGCCCGAGGAGCGCCGCTACGACGTCGGCAACGACAAGCCGGGCGGCGACGGCGGCACCCGCAAGGGCCGCGGCGCGGCGGCCCGCGGCGGCGCCAAGGGCGGCCCGAAGGCGGCGACGGGCGGCGCCAAGAGCGGCGGCCGTCGTGCCCCGTACGGCGCCCCGGCACGCCCGCGCGAGCTCGACGCCAAGATCGAGCAGCGCAACCGCGACCGGTATGCGGACAAGCCCGAGATCAAGACGCCCAGGACCAACCCGGGCGCCGAGGAGGAGGGCGAGCGCCTGCAGAAGGTGCTGGCCCGCGCCGGAATGGGCTCGCGCCGCTCGTGCGAGGAGCTGATCGACCAGTCCCGCGTCGAGGTGAACGGCGAGATCGTCGTCGAGCAGGGCATGCGCGTCGACGTGAACAGGGACGAGATCAAGGTCGACGGCCTGACCGTGGCCACCCAGTCGTACCTCTTCTTCGCGCTGAACAAGCCGGCCGGCGTCGTCTCCTCCATGGAGGACCCGGACGGCCGCCAGTGCCTCGGCGACTACGTCACCAACCGTGAGACGCGTCTCTTCCACGTCGGCCGGCTGGACACCGAGACCGAGGGCCTCATCATGCTCACCAACCACGGCGAGCTGGCCCACCGTCTCACCCACCCCCGGTACGGCGTGAAGAAGACCTACCTGGCAGCCATCCAGGGACCGCTCCCGCGCGATCTGGGCAAGCGGCTCAAGGACGGCATCCAGCTGGAGGACGGGTACGCCCGCGCCGACCACTTCCGCGTCGTCGAGAACACCGGCAAGAACTACCTGGTCGAGGTGACCCTCCACGAGGGCCGCAAGCACATCGTCCGCCGGATGCTGGCCGAGGCCGGTTTCCCGGTCGAGCGGCTCGTCCGGACCGGGTTCGGACCGATCCCGCTGGGCGACCAGAAGTCGGGCTGGCTGCGCCGGCTCACCAACACCGAAGTGGGCATGCTGATGCGTGAGGTCGGTCTGTAGACCGCCCGCACCCACCGCTCACGGCCCGTGGCCGGTTCCTGGATTTCGATTTTCGGACAGGAACCGGCCGCGGGTCTTTTGCTACCCGCGTTCGACCTTTATAGTCAGAATGACTATTAAGGAGGCGGGTGTGAGTCTCGCGGACGTCCTCGATCCCCTGCAGCAGCCCCTGGTCACCGTCCTGGACACCCCGGTCAGCTGGACCGAGGTGCTGGGATTCGGCAGCGGGGCGCTGTGTGTCCGGCTCGTGGCCCGCCAGCACCTCGCCAACTGGCCGATCGGAATCGCCAACAACCTCTTCTTCATCCTGCTGTTCGCCCAGTCCGGCCTGTACGCCGACGCCGGGCTCCAGATCGTCTTCATCGCCCTTGCCGCGTACGGCTGGTGGACCTGGACCCACGGGGGTGGACCAGGGGCGGACGGCCTGCCGGTGCGGAGTACCACCCGCGCCGAGTGGGCCCTGCTGTTCGCGGCAGGGGTGGTGGGGACCCTCGCGCTGACCGTGCTGCTGGACCGGGCCACCGACTCGACGGTGCCCTTCTGGGATGCCCTGACCACCGCACTGTCGCTGGCGGCGACGTACGGGCAGTGCCGGAAACTCGTCGAGTCGTGGTGGCTGTGGATCGCCGCCGACGTGGTGTACATCCCGCTCTACGCGTACAAGGAGCTCTACCTCACCTCACTCCTGTACGCCGGCTTCCTGATGCTGTGCCTGATCGGCCTGCGCAACTGGAGGCGTGATCTCACCCGCCGGCAACGCGGGCCCGCGGAGGTCGTGGCATGAAGCGTTTCGCGCACGGGCTGGTACTCGGCAAGTTCTACCCGCCGCACGCCGGTCACCACCACCTCGTCCGCACCGCCCAGGACCGCTGCGAGCGGCTCACCGTGCTGGTCTGCGCCGCCTCGGTGGAGTCCGTCCCGCTCGCCGACCGGGTCGCCTGGATGCGCGAGGCGCACCCGGACGTGACGGTGGTGGGCGCCGTCGACGACACCCGGATGGATCTCCACGACCCGGCGATCTGGGACGCCCACATGGCGGTCTTCACCGGGGCGGTGCCCGAGCCGGTGGACGCCGTCTTCAGCTCGGAGTCGTACGGGGACGAACTCGCCCGCCGCTTCGGCGCCGAGTCCGTCTGCGTCGACCCTGGCCGCACGGTCTTCCCGGTCTCCGGTACCGCCGTGCGCGAGGACCCGGCGGGCTGCTGGGACTTCCTCGAACCGCCGGTACGGGCCGCGCTCACCCGCCGCGTCGTCGTCCTGGGTGCCGAGTCCACCGGCACCACCACCCTGGCCCGCGCCCTCGCCGCCCACTACCGCCGACGCGGCGGCATCTGGGCGCTCACCGGCTACGTCGCCGAGTACGGGCGCGAGTTCAGCGAACAGAAGCTGGCCGCGCTGCGCGCCCGGCGGCCCCGGGCCCAGTGGGAGGACGTCGCCTTCACCACCGACGACTTCCCATTGATCGCCGAGGTCCAGAACGCCCGGGAGGAGGCGGCCGCCCGCACCGGATCCCCGGTGCTCATCTGCGACACCGACTCCTTCGCCACCACGGTGTGGCACGAGCGGTACGTCGGCGGACGCAACCCGCTCGTCGAGCGCACGGCCGACCGGGCCGGCCATCACCTGTGGCTGCTGACCGGCCACGAGGGCGTCGCCTTCGAGGACGACGGGCTGCGCGACGGCGAGGAGCTGCGTCCCTGGATGACCGACCGCTTCCGCGCCGAACTCACCCGTACCGGAAGGAACTTCATCGAAATCACCGGAAGCCGCCAGGAGCGCCTGGCTACCGCCGTCGAG
This sequence comes from Streptomyces brevispora, assembly GCF_007829885.1. Lineage (NCBI taxonomy): Bacteria > Bacillati > Actinomycetota > Actinomycetes > Kitasatosporales > Streptomycetaceae > Streptomyces > Streptomyces brevispora. The sequence continues at coordinate 616,477 of NZ_VIWW01000001.1, read as the reverse complement.
GCGGTCGACGCCCTGCTCGCCAAGGGCTGGGACTTCGCCGCACCCCTCCCGGAACGGCGATGAGCGCCGCCGCCCCCGAGGGCTACGACCCGTACGCCTTCGAACCGTTCGCGGTCACCGTCGACCTGGCCGTCTTCACGGTCCGCGACACCCGGCTGCACGTCCTGCTCGTCGAGCGGGGCGAGGACCCCTACAAGGGCCACTGGGCGCTGCCCGGCGGCTTCGTCCTGCCCCGCGAGTCCGCCGGGAACGCGGCCCGCCGGGAGCTGGCCGAGGAGACCGGGCTGAGCCAGGACACCGTCGCAGCCCTCCACCTGGAGCAGCTGCGGACCTACAGCGACCCGGACCGCGACCCGAGGATGCGCGTCGTCTCCGTCGCCTACACCGCACTCGTACCCGATCTGCCCGAACCGCGCGGCGGCGGCGATGCCGCCAGCGCCCGCTGGTGGGACGCCGGAACACTGGGCGCGCTCGCCTTCGACCACGACCGCATCCTCGCCGACGCACGGACGAGGATCGGCGCCAAACTCGAGTACACCTGCCTGGCCACCGCGTTCTGCCCGCCCGAATTCACCCTGGGAGAACTCCAGCAGGTGTACGAGACGGTCTGGGGCGTCGAGCTGGACCGGCCCAACTTCCGGCGCAAGGTCCTCACCACGCCCGGCTTCGTCCAGGCCGTGGAAGGACCACCGCGCCGCACCGGCGGACGCGGGAAACCGGCCGCCCTCCACCGGGCGGGTGCCGCCACCGCCCTGCACCCCCCACTGCTGCGACCGGAAGGAAGAAGCACGTGATCGTGACCAGGACCATCACCAAACAGGCCGCCACCGGCGCGCTGACCGGGCTCGCGCTCGGCGATGCGCTGGGCTTCCCGACCGAGTTCAACAACGTGCCGTCGATCCTCGCCAAGTGCGGGCCGTGGCGCCAGATGAGGCTGCCGAATCCGGCCTTCGTCACCGACGACACCCAGATGACGCTCGCCCTGGGGCGCGGCATCCGGTCCGCCATGGACCGCGGGCTGCTCACCCCGCTCCGGCTGGTGCGCCCGGTGCGCGACGAGTTCGTCGACTGGTACCACTCACCCGACAACAACCGCGCCCCGGGACGCAGCTGCATGACCGCCTGCCGGATGCTCGACAGCGACCGGATCTGGCAGGAGGCCAGTCAGACCGGCTCCAAGGGCTGCGGCGCCAACATGCGTGTCGCTCCCGTCGGACTCGTTCCCGGACTGAGCGACGAACAGCGCGCCGGAGCCGCCCAGTTGCAGGCGGCCCTCACCCACGGACACCCGACCGCACTCGCCGCGTCCGACCTGATGGCCCGCGCGGTGTACCTGCTGGCGCAGGGCGCCGAACCGGTGGGGCTGATCGGGCAGCTGCGCAGCTACGCGTACGAGAACAGCGGCAACTACCTCACGCGCTGGCTCGGCGATCTCTGGCGGTACGCGGGCGACTCCTCGCCTGAGCTCTACATCCAGCGGGGCTGGGAGGAATGCCTCACCGCGCTGGCACGCGTTCAGGACGCGCTGCGCAACCCGTCCCCGGAGACCGATCCCTGCGAGGCGACCGGCGACGGCTGGATCGCCGAGGAGGCCCTGGCCACGGCCCTGCACTGCTTCCTGCTCTTCCCCGACGAACCGGTCACCGCCCTGCGCCGTGCCGCCTGTACCCGGGGCGACTCCGACTCGCTCGGCTGTCTGACCGGCGCGCTCGCGGGGGCGCATCTGGGCTCGGGGGCCTGGCCCAAGGAGTGGTCGGAGCGGATCGAGTACCGCAGCGACCTGCTGTCACTGGGGGCGCTCTGGGACTCTTGAGCCGTGCCTACGGACACGACGCACCTCCGGAACGCCGGGCTGCCGGTCACCGACCTCGGCCCGGTCATCGCCGGGGAGCGACACCCGCTGCTGTTCGCCACGGTCTCCGGGGCGCACCTGTACGGGTTTCCCTCCCGCGACTCGGATGTGGACCTGCGGGGGGTCCACCTCCTGCCCGCCGAGGATCTCGTCGGGCTGCGCGAGACGGAGGAGACGCACGCGCGGACATGGGACCGGGACGGCGTGGAGATGGACCTCGTGACGCATGACCTCCGTAAGTTCGTCCGGCTGATGCTGAAGCCGAACGGCTACGTGCTGGAGCAGTTGCTCTCTCCGCTGGTCGTGCACACGACCCCGCTGCACACGGAGCTGGTGGCCCTCGCCCCGACCGTCCTCACCCGCAACCACGCCCACCACTACCGGGGGTTCGCGAACACCCAGTGGCGGCTCTTCGAGCGGACCGGGGAGCTGAAGCCGCTTCTCTACACCTTCCGGGCGCTGCTCACCGGTATCCATCTGATGCGCAGCGGTGAGGTGCTGGCACACCTGCCGACCCTCCTCGACCGGGTGCCGGCGCCCGCCTGGCTCCCCGGTCTGATCGCGGCCAAGGAAGAGGCCGAGCACGGGGAGGCGAAGGGCGTGGACGGGGCGGCGGTGTCCCGGGGCGTCGAGTCGCTGCACCGGGTGCTGGACGAGGCGCAGGCCGGCTCGGGGCTCCCGGACGGGCCGAGCGGGTTCGACGCGCTGCACGAGCTGGTGGTGCGGGCCCGCCTCACCCCGGCGTCAGCCGGCTGAACCTTCCCCGGCCGGCGGGGCGGCCAGCGCGGACGCCCGGCGGGCGCGGATCAGGAAGTCCTCGATCCGTGCCCGGTCCGGCTCCGCGGGCAGCGGGGAGGAGGCGGCGGCCTCGTCGTTCTCCTCGGCCAGCGCGGACATGCGCCGCTGCACCTCCGGCCAGGCGACCTCGCCCCGTTTGACGGCCAGCAGTTCGTCGCGGGCCGCGCCCACGTCGATCGTGAGCGCTCCCGTGCGCAGCAGATCCCGGCTGCTCGCCAGCAGCCGCAGCAGATGCATGGCGTGCTTCCAGCGCGGCGCCCCGTACTGCCGTACGTCCGCGTCCAGTTTCCTGCGCTGGCCCAGCGCGTAGCGGACGAAGGTTCCGTGGGCCTGCCGGGACAGGAACGCCCCGCGCAGCGAGAGGAGTTCACGGCCGGTCGCGTCGGCCTGTTCCACCAGGGGCGAGTGCAGGCACTCCAGCACATTGGGGTTGGCCCGCAGCGCCAGTTCGCAAAAGCGCTCCAGCTCCCAGGAGAACTGCTCGTCGGCCGGCCCCTCGACATGGGCCGGAGGCTTGTCGAACCGCCAGAACAACGGGGTCGGCGCGAGGTAGACCCCCCGCCGGTCGGTGTCGCTGCCGTCCGTGGCGAGCCCGAAGGCGCGCGAGCCCATCACGCAGGAGTAGACCGTGTGGTCGCGCACGAGCGCCTCGTCGGAGGGAGTGATCATGCGGGGAGGTTACGCGAAACGACTTCCTGTACAGTTGTCCAGGAAGTTGCGCCGGTGCCGAACCGGTGCCGGGTCGATGCGGAAGGTCGTCAGGTCGACACCATGCAGACAGCAGCCCAGGTGCTCGTCGCGCTCGTCGCGCTGATCCACATGTATTTCCTGGTCCTCGAAATGTTCCTCTGGGACACCCCGCGCGGCCGCAAGGTCTTCGCCACGACGCCGGAGTTCTCCAGGCAGAGCGCGCCGATGGCCGCGAACCAGGGGCTCTACAACGGCTTCATGGCCGCCGGGCTCGTCTGGAGCCTGATCGCCGGTGACCCCGTCGCCCGCCCGGCGCAGATCTTCTTCCTCTGCTGCCTGGTCGTGGCCGGGGTGTACGGCGCGGCCACCGTCAGCCGGAAGATCCTCCTCGTGCAGGCGCTACCCGCCGCCGCGGCCCTCGTGCTCGTAGTGACGGCGGGCTGAACCGGTGGCGCCGGCAGTGACCGCGGGCAGCGGCGACCCGCGTACCGCCCGGACCCGCGGCAGGCTGCGTGAGGCGCTCCTCGCGGCGTGCGAGGAGCAGCCGCTCGACCGGGTCAGCGTCTCCGAGACCGTCCGCCGGGCCGGAGTGGGCCGGGCCACCTTCTACCTGCACTACGACGACCTGCGCGCCCTCGCCGTGGACGCCTGCGCCGAGATCGTCCGGCAGGCCGTGGACGCCCTGCACGCCTGGGACGGGGCGCCGCCGGGGCCCGACGCACCGCCCGCGGAGCTGACCGGCCTGCTGGGCGCCGTCAGGGACCGCGCCGAGGTCTACCGGAGCCTGCTGGGCACGGGCGGCGGCGGACCGCTCGGCGCGCTGCTGCACGAGGAGCTCAGGGCGCGCAGCCTCGCCGAACTCGGTCGCCGCCGCCCTGCCGGGACCGGAGCCGACGTGATCGCCAGTGCCGTGGCGGGCCTGTTCGCCGGGGTCCTCGCCGACTGGGTGCACGAGCGCATCGACGCCACCCCCGCACAGCTCGCCGGAAAGGTCTGGCGGATGCTGGTCGCCGTGCACGCCACGGCCGCGTCTCACGGACAGGGCACCCCGACGGCCGGCCCCTTCACCCCTCTACGCTGAAACCCAGGCGCACGAAGCGGTACGGACGAGCGCACGAAGTGGTGCGGACAGGCGCACGAAGCGTACGGACAAGCAAGGAGCACGACGTGGCGGTACGAGCGGTCCGCGGAGCCGTCCAACTGGAGCGGGACGAGGCCGGACACATGGACGAGCAGGTCAGCGCCCTTCTCACCGCCGTTCTGGAGCGCAACAGCCTCGTCGCGGACGACCTGATCAGCATCTGGTTCACGGCTACCCCCGACCTGCACAGCGACTTCCCGGCGGCCGCCGCGCGCGGGATCGGTATCGTCGACGTACCGCTGATCTGCGCCCAGGAGCTGGACATCGAGGGGGCGATGCCCCGGGTGGTCCGGATCCTCGCCCACATCGAGACGTATCTCCCCAAGTCCGAGATCGCCCATGTCTACCTCGGCGCCACCGCCGCCCTTCGCAAGGACATCGCCCAGTGAGAACCGCCGTTGTCATCGGAACGGGCCTCGTCGGCACCTCCGCGGCCCTCGCCCTCGCCGGGCGCGGCATCAAGGTCCACCTCGTCGACCACGACCCGGAGTCGGCCCGGACGGCTGCCGCGCTCGGCGCGGGCACCGACGAGGCGCCCGAGGGGCGGGTCGATCTGGCGATCGTCGCCGTACCGCCGGCCCACACCGCGTCCGTGCTCGCCACCGCGATGCGCAGCGGCGTCGCCCGCGGCTACCTCGACGTGGCCAGCGTCAAGGGCGGCCCGCGCCGCGAACTCGAAGCGCTCGGCGTCGACCTCACCCCGTACGTCGGTACGCATCCCATGGCCGGCAAGGAGCGCTCCGGTCCGCTCGCCGCCACCGCGGACCTCTTCGAGGGCCGCCCCTGGGTCCTCACGCCGACCCGGGACACCGACACCGAGGTGCTCAACCTCGCCCTGGAACTGGTCGCGCTGTGCCGTGCCGTCCCGGTCGTCATGGGCGCCGACGCCCACGACAGGGCCGTCGCCCTCGTCTCCCACACCCCGCAGCTGATCTCGTCGATGGTCGCCGCCCGGCTGGAGGAGGCCGACGAGACCGCGGTACGCCTCTGCGGGCAGGGCATCAGGGACGTCACCCGGATCGCCGCCTCCGATCCCCGGATGTGGGTGGAGATCCTCTCCGCCAACCCCGGACCCGTCGCCGACGTCCTCGCCGGGGTCGCCACCGATCTGGAGGAGACCGTACGGGCGCTGCGCGGGCTGCAGTCCGCCGACGAGGACAAGCGGCGCGCGGGCACCGAAGGCATCCAGGACGTCCTGCGCCGCGGCAACGCCGGCCGGGTCAGGGTGCCGGGCAAGCACGGGGCGGCCCCCGCCTCGTACGAGATCGTGGCCGTCCTCATCAGCGACCGGCCGGGCGAGCTGGCCGGGATCTTCGCGGACGCCGGCCGGGCCGGGGTCAACGTCGAGGACGTACGGATCGAGCACGCCACCGGCCAGCAGGCCGGCCTCGTCCAGCTGATGGTCGAACCGAGCGCCGCCCCGGGCCTCAGCGCCGCCCTGCGCGAGCGCGGCTGGTCGATCCGGCCGTAGCCCTTGCCGCACCTGGCCGGGAGGCACTTTTCCACAGGGGTGGTCGGGACCGCCCCGGCACTCGGTAACCTTGTGCGGGGCGGGTTCACGCGTCCCGTCCCGCCCACCCCGTGTACCAGGAAGGTGTCCACCACCGTGGAAACCGCAAGCGCCGCCGCCCGGACGGCCCCGGCCGCAGTGATCGTCGCCATCGACGGGCCCTCCGGCACCGGCAAGTCCAGCACGTCCAAGGCCGTCGCCACCCAGCTCGGCCTGAGCTACCTGGACACCGGTGCCCAGTACCGGGCGATCACCTGGTGGATGCTGAACAACAACATCGACGTGCACGACGCGATGGAGGTGGCCACCGCGGCCGCCAAGCCCGTCATCGTCTCCGGCACCGACCCCACCCGCCCGACGATCACCGTCGACGGCGAGGACGCCTCCGGCCCGATCCGTACGCAGGAGGTCACTTCCAAGGTCAGCGCCGTCAGCGCCGTCCCCGAGGTGCGCACCCGGATCACCGAGCTGCAGCGCACCATCGCCGCCGGTGCGGAGAGGGGCATCGTGGTGGAGGGCCGTGACATCGGCACCACCGTGCTGCCCGACGCCGACATCAAGATCTTCCTGACCGCTTCGCCGGAGGCGCGGGCCGCCCGCCGCAGCGGAGAGGTGAAGGGATCCGATCTCGCCGCCACCAAGGAGGCGCTGATCAAGCGCGACGCCGCGGACTCCGGCCGCAAGACCTCGCCGCTCGCCAAGGCGGACGACGCCGTGGAGGTGGACACCACCGAGCTGACGCTTCAGCAGGTCATCGAGTGCGTCGTCACCCTCGTCGGGGAGAAGCAGGCCGCGAAGTGAGCCCAGCCACGGGCGCACCCACACTGCGCGGAGCGGCGGTCGGGCGGGGCATCGGCATCGGGCTGATGTACGGGCTGTTCAAGCCCCGTGTGCTCGGCGCGTGGCGGGTCCCTGCCTCGGGACCCGTCATACTCGCGGTGAACCACTCGCACAACGTCGACGGTCCGATGCTGATGGGCACCGCGCCCCGGCCCGTCCACTTCCTGATCAAGAAAGAGGCGTTCGTCGGCCCCCTGGACCCGTTCCTGCGCGGAATAGGTCAGCTGAAGGTGGACCGTACGACCGCCGACCGCACCGCCATCACCCACGCCCTCGGCGTACTGGAGGACGGCGGGGTGCTCGGGATCTTCCCCGAGGGCACCAGGGGCGAAGGAGACTTCGCCTCGCTGCGCGCCGGGCTCGCGTACTTCGCGGTACGCAGCGGGGCGCCGATCGTGCCCGTGGCCGTCCTGGGAAGCACCGAGCGGCGCGGACGGTTGATATCGGCACTGCCGCCGCTGCGCAGCCGCGTCGATGTCGTCTTCGGGGACGCCTTCGAAGCCGGTGACCGCAGCGGCAGGCGGACGCGCAAGGCGCTGGACGAGGCGACGTTGCGGATCCAGGGACGGCTGACCGGCCACCTGGAGCAGGCCAGGCGCCTCACCGGGCGTGCTGAGTAAGACGTGAGTAGTGGACCGCGTGCTGCGTGGTCCACCGATGATGATGCAAAGAGGAACGGACTTCATGAACGACCAGATTCACTCCGGCGGCTCGGACCACGAGCACGGAGCGCTTGGCGATGCCGAGTACGCGGAGTTCATGGAGCTCGCCGCGCAGGAGGGGTTCGACCCCGAGGACGTCGAGGGCGCGATCGGTGAGGCCGGTCACGGACCGCTTCCCGCTCTCGCCATCGTCGGCCGCCCCAACGTCGGCAAGTCGACCCTGGTGAACCGGATCATCGGCCGTCGTGAGGCCGTCGTCCAGGACAAGCCCGGCGTCACCCGTGACCGCGTCAGCTACGAGGCCGAATGGGCGGGCCGCCGCTTCAAGGTCGTCGACACCGGCGGCTGGGAGCAGGACGTGCTCGGGCTGGACGCCTCCGTCGCGGCCCAGGCCGAGTACGCCATCGAGACGGCCGACGCGGTCGTCTTCGTGGTCGACTCCACCGTCGGCGCCACCGACACCGACGAGGCCGTCGTCAAGCTGCTGCGCCGGTCCGGCAAGCCCGTCGTGCTCTGCGCCAACAAGGTGGACGGACAGAGCGGTGAGGCGGACGCCACCGCGCTCTGGTCGCTCGGCCTCGGCCAGCCGCACCCGGTCTCCTCGCTGCACGGCCGCGGCACCGGCGACATGCTCGACGCCGTCCTGGAAGCACTCCCCGAGGCGCCGGCCCAGTCGTTCGGCACCGCGCTCGGCGGGCCGCGCCGCATCGCGCTGATCGGCCGCCCCAACGTCGGCAAGTCCTCGCTGCTGAACAAGGTGGCCAACGAGGACCGTGTCGTCGTCAACGAACAGGCCGGAACCACCCGTGACCCGGTCGACGAGCTGATCACGCTCGGCGGCATCACCTGGAAGTTCATCGACACGGCGGGCATCCGGCGCCGGGTCCACCTCCAGGAGGGCGCGGACTACTACGCCTCGCTGCGTACCGCGGCTGCCGTGGAGAAGGCCGAGGTCGCCGTCATCCTGATCGACTCCAGCGAGTCGATCAGCGTCCAGGACCAGCGCATCATCACCATGGCCGTCGAGGCCGGACGCGCGATCGTCGTCGCCTTCAACAAGTGGGACACCCTCGACGAGGAGCGCCGCTACTACCTGGAGCGCGAGATCGAGACGGAGCTCGCGCAGGTCGCGTGGGCCCCGCGGGTCAATGTCTCCGCCCTCACCGGCCGCCACATGGAGAAGCTGGTCCCGGCGATCGAGACCGCGCTGGAAGGCTGGGAGACCCGTGTTCCGACGGGCCGGCTGAACGCCTTCCTCGGCGAGATCGTCGCTTCCCACCCGCACCCGATCCGCGGCGGCAAGCAGCCCCGGATCCTCTTCGGCACTCAGGCGGGCACCAAGCCGCCGCGCTTCGTGCTCTTCGCCTCCGGCTTCCTGGAGCATGGCTACCGGCGCTTCGTCGAGCGCCGGCTGCGCGAGGAGTTCGGCTTCGAGGGCACCCCGATCCACATCTCGGTGCGGGTCCGCGAGAAGCGCGGCCGCAACAAGTAGGCAGCAGGTGACGCGGTCCCGGCACGTGCGTGCCCGGACCGCGTTCCGGGCTTCACAGAGCCCCGGACACGACGGAGCCCCGGACCGCTCGGAGAACGAGCGGTCCGGGGCTCCGTCGTGCGGTCAGGCTCCTCGCGAACCCGGCGGCAGCGCGGCCTGCACCCGCCCCGCGTGCCGCCCCACCCGCTGCCAGGAGCCGAGGCTTCCGGTGTGCGTGCCGGGGGCGCTGCCGCTGTGCCCCGCGGCTCCGCCCGTTCCGCCGGACGCACCCGCCGCACCGTGGCCCGAGTGGCTGCTCAGCGGGGCGCGGGAGCCGAAGAAAGCGCTGCCGAAACTCGGAAGTCCCAGACTCTCCTCCCCGCTCCGGTCACCCGGCAACGCCCTGAACGAGCGGCGGTACTCGGAGTACAGCGCGTCGTAGATCGGGGTGCGGGACGGGCCACCCGATGGGTCCTGCGCGGGACGCATGGCCGGGATCGGGCTCGGACGCTGGTGGGAGGGGTCGTATGAGTGCACGTACGTGCCAACGACCCCACCGCCCGTCGGATGCGGGCCCGCCGGAGAATTAGCTGTTCGACCAGAGGGCTCGGGGCGCACGGACACGATCAGGTACCGGCCAGCGGCATCGCCGCGGCGACCAGGATCCCGCCGGCCGAAGCCTTCTCCAGCGCGTCGCGCAGCAGATCCTCGCGCGGCTGCTGGCCGATCGCACCGGCCGGGGCGGCATAGACGAGCACGGTCTGCGACTTGTTCGCGGCGGTCCGCCAGCCCTCGGTCACCTGGAGGGGCGCGTGCGCCTGCCACCAGGCCACCGGTGCGCCCCCGCCCGTGCCCGGCTGGAGCACCGCGTGCAGCTGCCCCATGGCGAGCAGGATCGACCAGCCGTGCAGCACTTCGGGGACCTGATCCATCCGCTGGACCGGGTGGAAGCCCTGCTCCAGCAGCAGTTGCAGGAACTCGTCGCCACCGCTGCCGTCCGTGCCGGGCCGGGCGATCGCCCCGGTCGGTTCGACGACCAGGGCCGGGTGGAGTTCGTCGTCGATCAGGACGAGGCCGCTGGTGATCCCCAGCACGGCCTGCTCGGGGTTCAGCCGGTCCTGCGCGTCCTGCTCGCTCCCGGTGATGCTGCGCACCGCCCCCTGCAGCTGCTCCTCGGCGACCTGGACGACCTGGGAGGGGATGCAGGTCGCGTGCGCGAAGGCGAGGACTGCGGTCTCGTCGCCGACGAACAGCACCGTGCTGGTGCGTTCCTGCTCCGAGTCGCCGGGGGTGCGGCAGGAGGTGCAGTCGTAACTGCCGGGGGCGTTGTCGCCGACGAGCAGCCGGTCGGCTTCGGCGTCGCCGATCTCGGCGCGTACGTCCTCGCTGACGTCGAGCATGCGCGGCACGGGTGGCTCCTCGAACTCGGTACGTGCGCCGGGCGGTTCCCGGCTCATGAAGAAGACAACGGGTGAGCTGCTGCCGGGGTCACGCGAGAAAGCGAACGGAATCGAACCGGGGAGCAGGTCGACGAGGAAATGAGGCGATATGTCAGAAGATGGCAGGTCGTGGCGCGAGGCCGGCGCCCTGTCGGTGGGCCGGTCCTGCGCCGACGGGGAGCGTGCTCGTACGGACGGGGGCGTGCTCGTGCCCACCCCCGGCGGCGGCGCCCGGAGCGGCTGCTCCGATCCCGGAAGACGGGTGATTCGGGGCGTCCGCTATACGGGCGGAACCGTGCGGCCCGGCCGGTCCGATGGTGTGGATACTGTGAGCATGAGATAAGGGTGCGATAAGGAAGGGTGAATTTCCGGCGGATCTCTCGTTCGCGGAGGGTAATCCGGAGGGAAATCGATATGGCCCGGCAATGAATATCCGACCGGTTTTTCCGGCGCTCCCGGTCGTTCACTCCCGGGCCAGTGTGATTACTGTGCGTCCATTTGCGAATCACGCGTTCGAGTGAGCGGGGTCGACAGGAACGCATGTGGTGATCCTGTGACACAAGCGTGACCGGTGGGGGACGTGAGGATGCCGTGCGGCCGGTCGGCGCCCGGCTTCCGCCGTCGTCCGGGGCCGCCTACGGTGAGAGGCATGGCACCCATACCGACTCCTTCCGCCCAGCCCGACGACACGCCCGGCGCGTATGTCGGCCTCACCTCCGAAACCGCCGAACGGCGGGCCCGGGAGCGTGGCTGGGACACGGTCAGAGCCCTGCCGCCGGGCACCGTCATCACCATGGAGTTCCAGCGCGGCCGGATCAACTTCGAGGTCGACGGCGGCGTCGTGAAGCGCTGCTGGATCGGCTGAGCGCCGCGCACGGCCCATGGCGACTGCCCGGGACGGTCCTGGGCAGTCCGGGGTAGTCCGGGGTAGTCCCGGGGCGGTCCGGGGTGGCCCTGGGGGTTTGCCCCCGTACCCAGGGGACTGGTGCGGACGCGCCCCGACCGTATGAGTGAAGGCCCCGACCGCTGGAAATCCAGTGGTCGGGGCCTTCACTCATACGGGTGCGGGGCTGTGCGTATCGTTCCCGCGGCCCGTCGCGTCAGCCGCCCGTCACCGGCCGGGCCGGAGCCGTACCGCCGCGCGGTGTGCGGTCCGCGTGCGGCGGGCGGCGGCTGCCGGCCGGGGTGACCGGCGTGCGCTCGGAGCGCACCGCGTGACTCTGGTGCGCGGGAGGGGCCGGGTGGGCGCGCGGGCGGCCCGCGGCCGTGATCACCGCCGCCTGGCGTCCACCCGCGGCCACCGGTTCGCGGACCGGGTTCTGCGCGGCGGCATCGCCCACGGCCGGCGGTCCGGCCGGAACCGGCCTGGGGCCGCCCGCTGCCACCGGCGGGGACGGCACGAGCCTGCTGTGGGCACTCAGCCGCTCGCGGGCGGCGAAGATCCAGTTCTCCGCCCGGGTGATCAGCGGCTCGACCCACGGCAGGCCGAGCAGGATCAGCAGACCCGCAGCCCAGCCCAGCACCACGTCGCTGAGCCAGTGCGTACCGAGGTAGACCGTCGTCAGGCCGACCCCGAGGGACACGACTGCGGACATCGCCGACAGATAGCGCCTGGCCCGCGGGGTGGCGGCCAGGTAGGCAAGGATTCCCCAGGTCACGACCGCGTTGGCGGTGTGCCCGGAGGGAAATATATCGCCGCCGGCGAAGAGTTCGGCCGAGCCGACCTGGGTCGCGTAGTGCGGGCCGAGCCGGCCGAGGCCGTACTTGACCGCCCCGACCGTCGCGTTGAGCAGCAGCAGTGAGGCGCCCAGCGTCAGCAGCGGCCGCAGCGTGTGCTGCCGCCAGGAGCGCCAGCCGAGCCAGCAGGCGACCATGACGGCCGTGGGTCCGCGCTGGCCGAGTACGACGTAGTAGTCGAGGAACGCATGGATTCCGGGCCACTGCTGGTACGGCCGGAAGAGCATGACCTTCCAGTCCAGGGTCACCAGCCAGGACGACATGAGCACGGCAATGACGATGGCGAGATAGAACGCCAACGTCCCGCCGAAGAGAGCGATGCGGTGACGGCTCATCCGCGGTGTCTCTATCTTCGGCGGTTCCGGCTCCCGGTCCAGGCGGGCGAAGATGTCGGTACGCACCCAATCGACGTTACAGCGAGTGAGTGGGTGACCTGGTCGATCCGGCTGCTTTGTGATGACGATGTGATGTGGACAATGTCTCAGGACAGCCTGATTTCCCGGGCCTCCGGGGAATCCTGGATTCCATCTGTTCTATTTCTCCGGCGTTCACTCCGGAGGGGTTTTCGGATATTGACGGAAAAGTGCACGGGATGTCGAAGTGCATTTGTCAGGAGCCCCGGGGGAGCGGAACGGACGGTATCGGTCCGGTTACTCGGGGCCTGTGTCCGCCGTTCACCGGGCAGTCCGCGACGTCGTTCGCCGGGTAGTCCGCGACGCCGCCCGGAGGCCGTCGCGCACACCGCGGAACGGTCGGTCGTCGCAGGTCGCGAGAGGGTTCCGGGCGGCCGGGGACGGGTGGGCGCAGTGGCGTACAGCACACCCGGCGGCCGTTCCGGGTATGAGATGGGACACGTGTCGCCCTGTCGAACTCGCGTACGCTGACGGATTACTCGCCCGTCGATGCCGGGACCGGAGGGACAGCGGACGCTGAATCCCCAGGGGGCCTGCCGAGCGCGAGGGACCTTTTGGGAGGTAGATGCATGTCCGGGACGACCACAGCCCGAATCCGCCTGCGCGCAGCCGCCGACGGTGCCAATCGATGGGTCGTCCTGGTCGTCCTCTGCCTCAGCCTGCTGCTCGTGGCGCTCGATGCGACGGTGCTGCATGTCGCCGTCCCCGCCGTCACCGAGGACCTGCGGCCCAGCGCCGTCGGGCTCCTGTGGATCGTCGACGCGTATCCGCTGGTCTGCGCGTCGCTGCTGATCCTCTTCGGCACTCTCGGTGACCGGGTCGGGCGGCGGCGCATCCTGCTGCTCGGCTACGCGCTCTTCGGGGTCGCCTCCGCCGTCGCCGCCATGGCCGACAGCGCGGGCGTGCTCATAGCGGCACGGGCCCTGCTCGGTGTCGGCGGCGCGATGATCATGCCCGCCACCCTGTCCATCCTCCGCCAGGTCTTTCCGGACCGGCGTGAGCGGGCCGTGGCGATCGGGGTGTGGTCCGCGGTCGCCGCGGTCGGCGCCGCCACCGGACCGGTCGTCGGCGGCTTTCTCGTCGAGCACTTCTGGTGGGGCTCGGTCTTCCTGATCAACATTCCGCTGATGGCCCTGATCCTCCCGGTCGGCCGGCTGCTGCTCCCGGAGTCCCGCGGCAGCGACGACGGCCCCTGGGACGTGTTCGGTGCGCTGATGGCGGCGGCCGGTGTCCTCGGAGTGGTCCTGGGCGTGAAGCGGGCGGGCACCGGCGAGGGTCTCCTCGGGCCGGCCACGCTCGCGCCCCTGCTGATCGGGGCCGCACTGCTCGTCGCGTTCGTCCGCCGCCAGAAACGGCGGACGCACCCGCTGATCGACATGGGGATGTTCGCCAGACCCGCCTTCACCACCGCGGTGGGCTGCATCGTCCTCGCGATGCTCGCCCTGGTCGGCCTGGAGCTGATCGCCGTCCAGTACCTCCAGCTCGTCCTGGGCCTCAGCCCGCTGGAGACGGGCCTGCGGCTGCTGCCGCTCACCTTCGCCGCGATGGCCGCGGGCGCCACCGGCTCGTACACCCTGCGCCGTATCGGGCCGCGCCGGATGGTCGGCTGGGGTTTCGTCCTGACGGCCGCGGCGGTGCTGATGCTGACCGCGATGGGGCAGCACGACCGGCCCGGCCTGCTGACGGTGTCCTTCGTCGTGCTCGGCTTCGGCCTGCAGTCCACGCTCTTCGGTGCCTACGAGTCGATGCTCAGCGAGGCCCCCGCGGACCGGGCCGGCGGGGCGGCCGCGATAGGCGAGACCTCGTACCAGCTGGGCGCCGGCATGGGGATCGCGCTGCTCGGTAGTGTCATGAACGCCGCGTACGCCCCGGGCCTCGCGCGGCTCCCCGAAGCGGGCGTCCCCACCTCGGCCGGCGCCGCCGCCTCCCACTCGCTCGGCGAGGCGTACCAGGTCGCCTCGCAACTGGGCGGCCCGCTCGGCCAGGTGCTGCGCTCCACGGCCCGGCACGCCTTCGTCGACGGGCTGCACATCACGCTGCTGGTCAGCGCCGCCCTGCTGCTGCTCGGCGCACTCGCCGCGCTGCGGCTGCCGCGGCTGATGGAGTGCCCGCCGCCGCTCTGCGAACCCCGCGCATCCATGGAGGGCCGCCGGGCGGCCGACGCCCGGGAGAGCGAGGATCCCCGCGGGTACCGGGGCCACGAAGCGCCGGTCGCGGAGCGGCCCAAGGTGCTGCTTCCGCTCCCCGTCGCGCGGCGGCCTGCCGAGGCGACCGGCTCTGGACGCACGGCACACTGAGCCGTAACGTCAGCACGTCGCCGTGACTAACACTGCTAGTTTTCGGCGTTCCCGTACCGCCCTCAGTACCGTGCGAGCCGCCGGAGGCACCTCCTCATGTCCACCGCTCCGTCCTCGAAAGTCCCGCCCTTCGACCCCCGCGACCCGATCGGCATCGACGACCTCCTGAGCGCCGAGGATCTCGCGATCCGCGACACCGTACGGGCCTGGGCCGCCGACCGGGTCCTGCCGCACATCGCCGAGTGGTACGAGAACGGCGAGCTGCCCGGTATCCGCGACCTGGCCCGCGAACTCGGTTCGCTCGGGGCCCTGGGCATGTCCCTGGAGGGCTACGGCTGCGCGGGCGCCACCGCCGTCCAGTACGGGCTGGCCTGCCTGGAGCTCGAAGCGGCCGACTCCGGGATCCGCTCGCTCGTCTCCGTGCAGGGCTCCCTCGCCATGTACGCCATCCACCGTTTCGGCTCCGAGGAGCAGAAGCAGCGGTGGCTGCCCGGCATGGCGGCCGGCGAGATCATCGGCTGCTTCGGCCTCACCGAACCCGACCACGGCTCCGACCCGGCAGGGATGCGGACCCACGCCAGGCGCGACGGCGAGGACTGGGTGCTCAGCGGCCGCAAGATGTGGATCACCAACGGCTCGGTCGCCGGGGTCGCCGTGGTGTGGGCGCAGACCGGCGAGGACGGCGCGGGCGCCGGCATCCGCGGCTTCGTCGTGCCGACCGACGCGCCGGGGTTCGCCGCACCCGAGATCAGGCACAAGTGGTCCCTGCGCGCCTCGGTCACCAGCGAGCTGATCCTCGACGACGTGCGGCTGCCGGCCGATGCCGTGCTGCCCGGCGTCACCGGCCTGCGTGGGCCGCTCGGCTGTCTCAGCCATGCCCGTTACGGCATCGTCTGGGGAGCCATGGGTGCGGCACGGGCCAGCTTCGAGGCGGCCGTGGACTACGCGCGGACCCGTGAGCAGTTCGGTAAGCCGATCGGCGGCTTCCAGCTCACCCAGGCCAAGCTCGCCGACATGGCGGTCGAACTCCACAAGGGCATCCTGCTCGCCCATCACCTGGGCCGCCGGATGGACGCCGGCAGGCTCCGCCCGGAGCAGGTCAGCTTCGGAAAGCTGAACAACGTGCGGGAGGCCATCGAGATCTGCCGCACCTCGCGCACGATCCTCGGCGCCAACGGGATCTCGCTGGAGTACCCGGTGATGCGGCATGCGACGAATCTGGAGTCGGTGCTCACCTACGAGGGAACCGTGGAGATGCACCAGCTGGTGCTGGGCAAGGCGCTCACCGGTCTGGACGCGTTCCGGTGAAGGATGGCCACCGGACCGATCCGGTGAGCACCCCGCTCAGCTCTGGTTGAAGAAGCCGTCGGCCGGCCGGCCGGCGGCTTCGCCGCTGACCACCTGGGTGTCGGCGGGGGTCAGCAGGAAGACCCGGGTGGCCACGCGGTCGATCGACCCGCGCAGTCCGAAGATCAGCCCTGCGGCGAAGTCCACCACGCGCTTGGCGTCGGCGGAGTCCATGGCGGTGAGGTTCATGATCACCGGGACGCCGTCCCGGAAGAGCTCACCGATGCTCCGGGCGTCCCGGAAGCTGTCCGGGGTCACAGTGGCGATCCGGTGGCCCGTCTCCTTGGCCGTCTCGGACGCCACCTGCACCCGCGGATCGGTCACCCAGGCCTGTCCGGTCCCGGTCCGTACACCCTCGGAGTACTCGTCGTCGTCGTAGTACCGCTCGTCGTTGTCCTCTACGAGGCCCAGCCAGGCACTCGCCTTGCGCACCGATCCCATGGACGCCTCCTCTCACCGCGGTTCCTTGGCGTTCCGCATCTCTTTCGTATCCCTATGGTCGTCCATGATGCGGATCGTGCGCCAAGGGGATAGGCGGCGCGCAGGGCATTCGTGACGGTACTGGTGCAGAGGATGTGGCGATTCGTCAGGGTTCCTCCCGCAAAAGGGCCCTGAAGAAAGAAAATATGACCGTCCAGTCCGTACGGGTGACATGGGGGACGTACGGGTGAACGGGACGCTCGGTACGATGCGCACCGCGCACTCGTCCGACTGTGGCGCACAGCTGAACGACTCCTGGGGGATCGTCGTGTTCGGAATCGTCAGGCCCTGCACCCACCGGCTCTCGGAGGGGCTCAAGGCCGAGTGGATGGCCCATCTGTGCGGGCTCTGTCTGGCACTCCGGTCCGACCACGGGCAGTTCGCCCGGATCGTCACGAACTATGACGGCCTGATCGTCTCCGTCCTGACGGAGGCTCAGACCGAGCGCACCCCCGCACAGCGCCGCACGGCGGGCCCGTGCCCGCTGCGCGCCATGCGGACCGCGCCGGTCGCGCGGGGCGAGGGCGCCAGGCTGGCGGCAGCCGTCTCCCTGGTGCTGGCCTCGGCGAAGGTGCGGGACCACGTCGCCGACCGGGACGGCCTGTTGAAGCGGCGCCCGGTGGCCGCCGCGGCCCGCAGGGTGGCGGCGGGCTGGGACCGTGCCGGGGCGCGTACCGGCGCACAGCTCGGCTTCGACACGGCGCTGCTCGTCGACGCCGTGGACCGGCAGACCGGCATCGAGCTGCTCGCGGGACCGGGTACCCCGCTGCTGACGGTCACCGAGCCCACCGAGACGGCCACCGCCGCGGCCTTCGCGCACACCGCCGTACTCGCGGGCAAGCCGCGGAACGCCGCGCCGCTGGCCGAGGCCGGCCGGCTCTTCGGGCGCCTCGCGCATCTGCTGGATGCCGTGGAGGACCAGGAAGCTGACGCGGCGTCGGGTGCCTGGAACCCGCTCACCGCGACCGGCACCTCGCGCACCGAGGCCAGGCGGCTGTGCGACGACGCGCTGCGCGGCGTACGGCTGGCGCTGCGCGACGCGGAGTTCGCCGACGGCAAACTGGCACATGTGCTGCTGGCGCACGAACTGCGGCGCTCGGTCGACCGCGCCTTCGCCACGGACGTCTGTTCCCATCAGTCGGGGGGCCTGATGGCCGAGGGACTGACGAGTCCAGGAACAGCCGACCATCCGTCAGGAGGGCGGCACACGAGGACGTTCGGGCCGCCGCCGGGCAACCCGTACGCCCCCTCGGGGCCGGGGGCCCCCTTCGGTCCGCCGCAGCCGCCGCCGGAGCCCCCGCGCGACCGGCGCGGGCTCATAGCGGGGTGCCTGGTGTGGGCGGGTCTGGCCTGCACCTGCCAGATGTGCTGCGGCACCTTCGACGATCCGTGGAGCCGTCAGCGCCGTGAGGGGCTGTGCAGCCAGTGCGACTGCGGTGACTGCTGCGATGGCTGCTCCAACTGTGGCGATTGTTGTGACGGCTGTGACTGCTGCGACTGTGGATGCGACTGCGGCTGCTGAGTTCGCGTCACCTGATTTCGGGCGGCGAGATCTGCGAGGTCGTGACCGCGGAGGCGTCGATGCCCCACTTCTTCAGGATCCGGTCGTAGGTGCCGTCCGCCATGAGGCTGTTGACGGCGGCCCTGAAGGCGGGCGCCAGCGGAGTGCCCTTCTTGAACGCGAAGCCGACGTCGAGCCGCTTGAACTCGTTGAGGAAGCGCACGCCCTCCTGCTGCTTCACGGCGTACCGCAGCCCATTGATGGTCGACATCACCACGTCGGTCCGGCCCTGCTGGAGCGAGCTCCAGATCGCGGCCAGGTCGGAGTACGTCTTCACCTCGTACGGCTTCTTGCCGGCATCGGAGCACCGGTGCCTGTCGTCCTCCGGTGTCACCTCGAACGTGGTGCCCGCGGCGGTGCCCAGCGTCAGCCCGCAGAGCTGGGTCAGATCGGTGACCTTCCTCAGCTCGCTGTCGTCACGGACCGCGAAGTCCTGCCCGTCGTTGAGGTAGGTGACGAAGTCGATCGCGCGGCGGCGCTCGTCGGTGACCCCGAAGTTGCCGGTGCCCACGTCGTACTTCCCGCTGCCGAGCGCGGGCAGGATCGCTTCGAACGCGGCGACCTCCCGCCTCGGCTTCAGGCCGAGCACCCCGGCCACGGCGTCCGCGAAGTCGATGTCGGTACCGGCCAGGGTCGTACCGTCCGCCAGACAGGTGGCGCTGGGCGGGCTGCCGACGGCGGCGGCGATGTCCAGGGTTCCGGAGGAGCGGACGGCGGCGGGCAGCAGGTCGGCCGCGGCCCTGTTCCGCTTCACCCCTGACACGACGTCGGCCGTGGGGACCGCGCCCTTGGCCACGGGACCGGCCGCGCCGGCGGGGTGACCGCCGGATCGCCGGAACCGCACGCGGTGAGAGTCAGCGCGGCCGCGGTGATCAGCGCGAAGGCAGCGGTGTGCCGGGTACGGGTCATCAGAGAGGTTCTCCGGTTTCGGCGGCCGTGGACGGGCGCTGGGCAGCGCCGGGCAGCCCACGGCCGGGGCGGAGGAAGGCGCGCTGCGACGTCGGAGGGCTCAGCGTGAGGGGAGGGTGATGCGCTGTCGCGTACGCGAGGGCACGCAGGGAGAAACGCTCAGGCGCCGGTCACGGCGCGAGGAGAGCGCGAGGAGAAAAGAGCGAGGAGGAAGTGCGGGAGACGCAGGGGGTCAGCTCAACAGGAACAGGACCACACGCGACCGAAGTCGATGTGGGAGCGCTTGACCAGCCACTTCTGCGAATGCATGGCTCAAGTGGAACAGGCATCCGGTGGTCCGTCAACTGGCCCTGTGCGTACGGCTCACAGTGTGGACAGGCTTGACATCCCGTTGCGAACAGCGCTTACCTCGGAGGCGGACCGAGCTGAGGGGCCCGGTCCGCCTCGCACTCCGAGCTGTCGTGTTCCAAGCTGTCGTGTTCGTGCCGAGGGCACGCCCCGTGTTCGATCGTCGCATCCACGGAGCCCTCGCATGTCCACCCAGACAGACACCCGCCCGCCGGCGTTTCCGGCCCCGCCCCTCAACGACAACGACGCCGACCGGCCGCGCATCGTCCCGGTACGCCGCACCGGCCAGTGGACAGCGGCCGTCGCCGTACTGCCCCTGTCGGCCCTCGCGCTGAACTCCGTCATCCGCAACGACGCCTTCCAGTGGGACGTCGCCGGCGACTACTTCATGACCACGGCGGTGCCGCGCGGCCTCTGGCTCACCCTCTGGCTCACCCTCTGGCTCACCGCGCTCGTCATGGTGCTCGGCTTCGCGCTCGGGACGCTGCTCGCCGTCCTGGGACTCTCCGCGAACCGCGTCCTCCAGGCGGTCGGCTGGGGGTACGTCTGGCTCTTCAGATCCACACGACTTCCGCCGCGACATCTGGCCACATGTCGACAAAGAGCTCGGGTATGCCCACTACCGCCGGCTCTTCACCG
The DNA here is from genome assembly GCF_007829885.1 of Streptomyces brevispora. Classification (NCBI taxonomy): domain Bacteria; kingdom Bacillati; phylum Actinomycetota; class Actinomycetes; order Kitasatosporales; family Streptomycetaceae; genus Streptomyces; species Streptomyces brevispora. The sequence continues at coordinate 596,343 of NZ_VIWW01000001.1, read as the reverse complement.
CCCACCCCGAACGCACCACCGCCGACCGGACCGCCTTCGAGGAGAAGTACGCGGCCGCCGAGCCGGGCAGTGCCGATCCGCGTGCCCGGATCGCCGCAGCCGTCCCCGACCCCGCCGACCGGCTGGACATCGAGGCACTCGACCGCCCGCTGGACGGGGTGCGCCACCCCTCGTTCGACGCCCTCCAGGAGGCGACGCGCGACTACATCGCCGCCGACCTCGACCGCCGGCACGATCCCGGGCACAGCGAGGACCTCGCCGTCTTCCTCGGACTGCTCTCCGCCTACGGCCAGTTGGTCCGGTTCGGTGACATCGGGCGCTGGTGGCACGGCGTCTTCAGCTACCTCGCCTCCGGCCCGCCGGGTCCCCGGCTGCTGCTCGTGCTCTTCCGGGCCGGCGTCGTCCGTTTCCTCGGCGCCGGGACGACGGTCGAGGCCGACGAACGGCAGGGCGTCTTCCGGGCCCGCAGCGCCACCGTGCCCGGGGAACGGATCGAGGCCCGCGCCCTCGTCGAGGCCCGGCTGCCGGACCCCTCACCGGAACGCACCCGCAGCACCCTGCTCCGGACACTGCACGCGGACGGAGCCGGCGCCACCGCCACCGGGCTGCTCACGGTCGACCCCGGCGACGGCCGGATCCTGGACCGCGAAGGACACCCGCACCCGCGCCGCTTCGCGCTCGGCCCGAGCACCACGGCCCGCGCGCGGCGCCTTCACCCGGCCCCGCACCGGCGGCCCGGCCTTCCGGCAGAACGACGCCACCGCGCGCGCCGCCCTCACCTTCCTTCCTCTCCAAGGTCCTGTGACCCGCGACCGAGGACTCCCGTGACCCGAACCCGGAGGGCCTCGTATCCCCGCCGGATGCGGAGGGTCCCGTACCCCCGGATCCGGAAGGTCCCGTGACCCGAACCCGACCGCGACCGCGACCCCGACCGCGACCCCGACCGCGACCGCGACCGCGACCGCGACCCCGACCGCGACCGCGACCCCGACCGCGACCCCGCCCCCGACCGCGACCCCGCCCCCGACCGCGACCGCGACCGCGACCGCGACCCCGCCCCCGACCGCGAACCCGAACTCCCGATCCCGAACTTCCGAACCCGAGCCCGAACCGTCCCGAAAGGGCCCGTCATGCCTCCGATCCGCCCCCTCCACCTGGCCGCCGAGATCGGCGGCCCGCCCCACTACGACGCCGCGCGCTACACCGGACTGGCCCAACTCGCCGAGCGCGGCGCCCTCGACTTCGTCACCCTCGGCGACTCGTTCGCCCGGCCGGGGCCCGACGCGCTCTCCGTCCTCTCCCGGGCGGCGCCCGCCACGCGCCGGATCGGGCTCGTGCCGACGGTCACCACCACGCACACCGAGCCGTTCCACGTGTCGTCCGCCGTGGCCACCCTGGACTGGGTGAGCCGTGGCCGGGCGGGCTGGCAGGTGGATGTGTCGACGACCGGGGCCGAGGCCCGGCTGTTCGGCCGCCGCCCGGCCGCACCCGCCGCCGAGCTGTGGCGCGAGGCCGGCGAGGTGGCGGACGCCGGTGCGCGGCTCTGGGACAGCTGGGAGGACGACGCCGAGATCCGCGACACCGCCACCGGACGCTTCATCGACCGCGGCAAACTGCACTACGTCGACTTCGAGGGCGCCACTTTCAGTGTGCGCGGACCGGCCATCGTGCCCCGGCCCCCGCAGGGCCGCCCGGTCGTCGTCGTGGACGGCACGACGGACCCGGCCAGGGAGACCGCCGCCCGCCATGCCGACGTCGTGCTCGTACGGGCCACCACGTCCGAGCGGACCGCCGGGATCCGGGACGATGTGCGTCGCCGCGCCGTGGCCCACGGGCGCGACCCCGACACCCTCCGGGTGCTCGCCGCGCTCACCGTCGACCTCGGTGGCGCGGAAACCGCCCCGGAACTCTGGCCGGCGAGCGGGCCGCCGCTCGCCGCGCACGGCACGTACTACCGGGGCGGCCCGGTCGACCTCGCCGATCTGATCACCCAGTGGCACCGCGCCGGGGCCGTCGACGGCTTCCACCTCACGCCGATCACCCCCGAACGCGATCTCGAACGGATCGTCAACGGCACGGTGACCCTGCTCCAGCACCGCAGTCTCTTCCGCACCTTCCACCCCGGCGGCACGCTCCGCGAGCACCTGGGCCTGTCCCGCCCGGCCAACCGGTACGCCCCGGACCGTTTCCCCGAAGGAGAACGGGCATGACGACCGCCCCGAAGCAGATGCATCTCGCCGCACACTTCCCGGGTGTGAACAACACCACCGTCTGGGCGGACCCCCGGTCCCGCAGCCAGATCGACTTCTCCTCCTTCGAGCATCTGGCGCGCACGGCCGAACGCGGCCTGTTCGACTTCTTCTTCCTCGCCGAGGGGCTGCGCCTGCGTGAGCACAACGGGCTGATCCACGACCTGGACGTGGTCGGCCGCCCCGAGTCCCTCACCGTGCTCAACGCGCTGGCCGCCGTCACCGACCGGCTCGGCCTCGCCGCCACCGTCAACGCCACCTTCAACGAGCCCTACGAACTGGCCCGCAGGCTCGCCACCCTCGACCATCTCAGCGCCGGCCGGGCCGCCTGGAACGTCGTCACCTCGTCGGACGCCTTCACCGGTGAGAACTTCCGCCGCGGTGGCTACCTGGACCGGGCCGACAGGTACACCCGCGCCGCCGAGTTCGTCGCCACCGCCCGTGAGCTGTGGGACTCCTGGACCGCTGACGGCGTTCCGCGTCCCGTTGCCCACCGGGGCGAGCACTTCCGGATCGAGGGCGAGTTCGGCGTCCCGCGCTCCCCGCAGGGCCATCCCGTCGTCATCCAGGCCGGGGACTCACCGGAGGGCCGCGAGTTCGCCGCGTCGGCCGCGGACGTCATCTTCACCCGGCACGGCACCCCGGGGGCGGGCCGCACCTTCTATGCCGACGTCAAGGCACGGCTGGCGAGATACGGCCGGGAGCCCGACGAGCTGAAGATCATGCCCGGTGTCGGCTTCGTGCTCGGCGACACCGACGCCGAGGCGCGGGAGAAGGCGGCCGGGATCCGTCTCCAGCAGATCTCGCCGCAGAACGCGATGCTGGCCCTGGAGCAGGTCTGGGGCCGGGACCTCTCCTCGTACGATCCGGACGGGCCGCTCCCGGAGAGTGACCCGGTTCCCGATTCGGCGCTGGTCCAGGGCCGGGTCCGGCACGGTGACCCGCTTGCGGTCGCGGCCCGCTGGCGTGCGCTGTCCCGGGAGAAGGGGCTCTCCATCCGGCAGACGGTCATCGAGGCGAGCGGCCGGCAGTCGTTCGTCGGCAGCCCGCGGACCGTCGCGGCGGAGCTGACCGAATTCGTCGCCACCGGAGCCGCCGACGGGTTCATTCTCGTACCGCATCTCACCCCGGGCGGCCTCGACGAATTCGTCGACGGTGTCGTCCCGCTCCTCCAGGAACGCGGGGTCTTCCGCTCCGCCTACACCGGAGCCACACTCCGGTCGCACCTCGGGCTCGCGGAGCCCGTATGGAAAGGTTGACCCCATGAGCACGGACGCACAGCAGCAGGCAGCGCGGGAGTGGGACCACTGGCACGAGGAGCGCGTCGCCACGGTCTCGGCACCGCACGGGCCGCTCTCCCTCACCGGCACGCACTGGCTCTCCGACTACCCGGAAGGGCGAATTCCGGCCGTTGTGGGGCACTGGCGGGAGGACGGCGACGAGCTGGAGCTCACCGCCGGCCCCGAGGACGGGCTGACCGTCGACGGGAAGCCGTTCACCGGACAGGTCCGGCTCGGCGCCGACCGCGGTCCGATCGGCGGGTCCCGGGTCGCCCACGGCGAGCGGCGGCTGGTCGTGCTGAGCCGCGAAGGTCTCTGGGCGGTAAGGGACTTCGACCCGGACTCCGCGGCGCGGCGGGCCTTCCGCACGATCGAGGCCACGCCGTACGACCCGCGCTGGGCGCTGCCCGGCACCTTCCGCCCGTACGACACCTCCCGCACCGTCCGGGTCGAGAACGCCGACGGTGTCGAGCGCGGACTCGGCCTCGGCGGGGAGATCGCCTTCGAGCTGGACGGCGTCGAGCACACGCTCCAGGTCGCCGTGGAGCACGACGGCTCGCTCTGGGCGGTCTTCGCCGACGCGACCAGCGGGAACAGCAGCTACCGCTTCCGGTTCCTGCGGCCCGCCGCCCCGGCCGCCGACGGCACGGTGACGGTCGACCTCAACCGTGCACTGCTGCCGCCCTGCGCCTTCGCGGACCACTTCATCTGCCCCTTCCCCCCGCCCGGCAACACCCTCCCCGTCGCCGTCGAGGCGGGGGAGCGCAGCCGGATCGACGGCTGAACGACCGCCTCCGCTCGTCGACTTCCGGCCCCGGTAAATGCGTCATCCGCCGGGGCCGGACGCATGCGTGCGGCGGGAAGTTCAGGGGGTGAAGACCCCCCTGCGCGAGAAGTTCAGGGGTGAAGGCCCTCTTGCGCGAGAAGTTGACGCCTTGAATACTCCCGAGCAGCGCTTGTCAGGAGCACGGCATGTTCGCAATGCGGACAGCTTGCTGCCGTGCGACTGACTGCGCCTCACGGGTCCGGCCACCCCACGGGCGGACCCCCAACCCCCCTCCGGAGGAATGACAAGTGAGGATCAAGCGCACCACCCCCCTCAGCGGTACCGCGAGACGAAGCAGGGCTGTTGCCATTGCCGCAGGTCTCGTAGCGGTCGCCGCGCTCGCCGTCCCCAGCGCACAGGCCAGTTCCGCCGGAACGTACAGCGCGAACCAGCTCTCCGCCGCCAGCGACGCCGTTCTCGGCGCCGACGTGGCCGGCACGGCCTGGACCGTCGACCCCGCGACCAAGAAGGTCGTGGTCACGGCCGACAGTTCGGTCTCCGCGGCGGAGATCCAGCAGATCAAGGACTCCGCGGGCGCCAACGCGGGAGCCCTTCAAATCAAGCGCACCCCCGGAAAGTTCAGCAAGCTGCTCTCCGGCGGTGACGCCATCTACGCACCCGGCTGGCGCTGCTCCCTCGGATTCAACGTCCGCAGCGGCAGTACGTACTACTTCCTGACCGCCGGTCACTGCACCGACGGCAACCCTCCCTGGTACACCAACTCCTCGGGCACCACGAGCATCGGCCGGACGGTCGGTTCCAGCTTCCCGACCAACGACTACGGCCTGGTGCGCTACGACAACGCCGCGGTCTCCCACGAGGGCACCGTGGGCAGTGTCGACATCACCGGCGCGGCCAATGCCACGGTCGGGATGTCCGTCACCCGCCGGGGCTCCACCACCGGCATCCACAGCGGCAAGGTCTCCGCGCTCAACGCCACGGTCAACTACGGCAACGGCGAGATCGTGTACGGGATGATCCAGACCAACGTGTGTGCGGAGCCCGGTGACTCCGGTGGTCCGCTCTACTCGGGCTCCAAGGCGATCGGTCTCACCTCGGGCGGCAGTGGCAACTGCACCTCCGGTGGTACGACGTTCTTCCAGCCGGTCACCGAAGCGCTCAGCGCGTACGGCGTCAGCGTGTACTGACCGACAGGTGCCAGGCCGGCCCCCGGGACCGATAACAAGGTCCCGGGGGCCGGCGTCGTCGTGCGGGGCGAACGGTCACTCGGGTGCCGAGGTCTCTCCGGCGGTCCCCGTACGCAACTCCTGGCGCGACTCCGGCATTTGCGGGGTCTGGACGTCGGCGTTCACCTGACCGCCCAGGGTCATCACATTCAGGGTCGCCGAGTTCTCGTTGGCGATCGCGCGCTCGACCCGGGCGACCAGCATGGTGAACGCCTCACCCTTCGGGAGTCCGGAGTACGGCCCCACCTTGGTCTGGAAGTAGATCCGCTCGTGCCCGAGGAGCTGCTCGGTGGACCGGTAGTTCTTCCACTGCTCGCGATAGCGGTACACGCTCTCCAGCGAGACGGAGCCGACCACGATCAGGCTCAGGACCGTGGCGATGAGTTTCGAGGCCGGCAGATCGATATTGACTAAAACGGGGACCAGGGCGCCTCCGACGACGGACAGTGTCCGCATCCGCAGATGCATGGCCTTGGTCTTGACCGCCTTCCGGTCGTACCACGTCTGATACTGCGACAGCCTGCCGTCCAGGTAGTCCTGGACCGTGGTCACGGGGCTGGCCGGGAAAGGGTGCGAATCGGTCGACTCATGGGCATGCGTGCTCGGCATGCAGGGGAGTACATCGGTGAAGCCCCGCCCCGGTCAACCTCGTTGGGGGCCATACTCTTTACCTCTCGGGTGCGGGAGCTCACACAGGACGGGGGCGTGTGTACGCGACGCGGCAGCGGGCAGCGGACCGTCGGCCGTACTTCTTCCTGAGCTATGCCCGCACTCCGGCATACGGCGGTGGCGGCGCGGACCCCGACATGTGGGTCGAGCCGCTGTTCCGGGACCTGTGCGGCCATGTGATGGCGATGACCGACCTCCCGGCGGGCGCTCCCGCAGGGGCCATCGACCGGGAGATACGGTCCGGCGAGGGCTGGTCGGAGCGGCTGGGCGAGGCGCTCGCCACCTGCCGCGTGTTCGTCCCGCTGTTCTCCCCGCGCTACTTCGCCAACGAGACGTGCGGCAAGGAGTGGTACGCGTTCGCCCAGCGGGCCATCCATCAACGCGCCCGTTCCGGACAGCAGGGCGAGGCGATCGTCCCGGCGCTCTGGGTGCCGGTCCCGCCCGGCCAGCTGCCCGGACCGGCCGAGCGGTTGCAGTTCGACCACCGCGACTTCGGGGACCGCTACGTCAGCGACGGGCTCTACGGGCTGATCAAGCTCAGGCTCTTCGCCGAGGACTACGAACGCGCGGTGTACGAGCTCGCCAAACGCATTGTCAGCGTCGCCGACACGGCCGGGATCGGCGCCGGCCGCGCTGTCGACTCCCGGTTGGCGCCCAGCGCCTTCGGCACGCCGGGCAGTAGAACGGGCGGCCCCCGCCCGATGCGGGTCACCATCGCGGCCCCCACCCGCCACGACCTGCCTCAGGGGCGGACGTCGGCTACTACGGCGATACGCCGCAGGACTGGAACCCCTACCACCCGGCGGCGGCACGCCCCCTGGCCTACATCGCCGAGGACCTGGTGCGCTCCCTCAACTACCAGGCCACCGTCGCCTCCTTCGACGAGGAATCCGGCCATCCGGGAGGCAAACAGCCCCCGACCACACCCGAGATCCTGCTCGTCGACCGCTGGGCGCTCCAGGACGAGGAGCGGTGCCGCCGGCTCGCCGCCTTCGACGCGGAGAACCGCCCCTGGGTGACGATGGTCGTCCCGTGGAACCGCTCGAGTCCGCGCTCACCCGGGCCGGCTTCCGGGTCGTGCCGCGCGATGTGTCCGCCGAGCGGGGGCCCCAGGAACCCGAGGCCGTCACCGCCGAGAACGCGGCCCGGACCGTGGTGCTGCTCTCCAGCGCCTACCTCAAGTCGCAGCGCGCGGTGAGCCTCTGGGACCGGGCCGTCGCCGAGGACCCGGGCGGTGGGCGGCGCCATCTGCTGCCGCTCAGAGTCGGTGACGTACGGCTGTCGGCGGCCTACATCGACCGCAACCCCGTCGACCTCTTCCGGCTCGACGAGGTGCACGCCACCGCCGCCCTGTTACGGGCGCTGGACCGGCCCGTACAGATCACCGACGGGGTCTCGCCCGGACCGCGCTTCCCCGGAACCGTCCCGCGGATCTGGAACGCACCGCCGCGCAACCCCGGATTCACCGGCCGCTCGCTGGTCCTGGAACGGATGCGTGACCAGCTCGGCGGCGGCATGGCCGTCGTACTGCCGCAGCCGCAGACGCTGTACGGGCTCGGCGGCGTCGGCAAGACCCAGGTCGCCCTGGAGTACGTGCACCGGTTCATGGCCGACTACGACCTGGTGTGGTGGATATCGTCCGAGCAGACCGACGACGTGGTCGCCGGTCTCGCCGAACTCGCCGTCCGGCTCGGTGCCCAGTGCGGCGACGACATGGCGGCCGCCTCACAGGAGGCGGTCGACCTGCTGCGGCGCGGGGTGCCGTCGGACCGCTGGCTGCTGGTCTTCGACAACGCCGACGACCCGGAACGGCTCCGGCGCTACTTCCCGCAGGGCGGCTCCGGGCACATCCTGGTCACCTCCCGCAACCAGGCCTGGTCCCAGCACGGCGACGCACTGCCCGTCGACGTCTTCCTGCGGGAGGAGTCCATCGAACACCTCCAGCGCCGGGCGCCGGGGCTGAGCGACGAGGACGCCGCCCAGGTGGCCACCGCGGTGGGGGACCTGCCGCTCGCCGTCGAGCAGGCCGCGGCCTGGATCGCGGAGACCGCCACCCCGATCGACACCTATCTGGAACAGCTGGCCCAGCAGGCCCCGGATGTCCTGGCGCTCAACCAGCCGGTCGGATACCCCGAACCGGTCGCCGCGACCTGGAACATCTCCATCGAACGCCTCAAGGAGCGCTCGCCCGCCGCGGTGCGGCTGCTCCAGCTCTGCGCCTTCTTCGCCCCCGAGCCGATCTCGGGGAGCCTGCTGTACAGCAAGGAGATGATCGAGGCGCTGAAGCCGTACGACGCCTCGCTCCAGGAGAAGCTGGTGCTGGGCCGGGTCATCCGGGAGATCGGCCGGTACGCCCTCGCCAAGGTCGACCAGGTCTCCAACTCCATCCAGGTGCACCGGCTCGTCCAGGCCGTCATCCGCGCACAGCTCAGCGAGGAGGAGAAGAAGGACGCCAGGCACGCCGTCCACCGCATCCTGGCGGGCGCCAGGCCCGATGACGACGAGCCCATCGACAACCCGGCCAACTGGCCCCAGTTCGCGACGATATGGCCGCACCTCGGCCCGTCCGACGCGCGTAACTGCAAGGAGCCCGAGGCCCGCAGGCTGCTGATCGACCGGGTCCGCTACCTCTGGAAGCGCGGTGACTTCAGGACCGCCACCACGCTCTGCGAGGAGCTGCGCGAGATCTGGCGCGAGACGCTGGGGGAGCGGGACATCCAGTACCTCTACCTCTGCTTCCACCTCTCCAACATCTACCGTTCGCGCGGCCGTTACGTGGAGGCCATGGAACTCGACGAGATCACCCTGGCGACCCAGCGCGAAGTGCTGGGCCCGGAGCACCCGCACACGTACATGAGCACCAGCAGCCTGGCGACCGACCTCGGTACGCTCGGCGAGTACACCAGGGCGATCGAGCTGGCGACCGAGGCCACCGACGGGTTCAACCAGATCTTCCACGACTCGCACCCCAGGGCCCTGGCCGCGGCCAACAACCTGGCGTTCACCCTGCGGTCCATCGGGCAGTACGCCAAGGCCCGCGAGATCGACCAGGACGTCTTCGACCGGCGCCGGGAGGTGCTCGGCGAGGAACACCCGTACAGCCTCTCCTCGGCCATGAACCTGGCCCGCGACCTGCGTGACGTCGGGCGGTACGAGGACTCGGTCGGCATTCTCAGCCGCACCTACGACAGCTACAAGGCCACACTCGGTCGGACCTTCCCCGGCACGCTCAGCGCGGCGAAGAGTCTGGCGGTCTCGCTGCGCCGGGCGGGCAGACTGGAGGACGCCCGCAGGCTCACGGTGGCGACCCGGGCCCGCTACCGGGCGAAGTACACCTCCGCCAACCCGGAGTCGCTGGCGTGTGATCTCAACCTGGCGGCGGACCTGTACGCGGCCGGTGAGCCGGCCGCTACCAGGGACACCGCCCAGGATGTCGTCGACCAGTATGTGAAGGTGCCGGGGGAGAAGCACCCGTACACCCTGGCAGCGCTGAACAACCTCGGCGTCTACCAGTTGGGAGCCGGTGCGTCGGAGGAGTCGGTGCGGGTGCTGACGCGGGTGGTCGCGCTGATGCGGGAGGTGTACGGGCCCGAGCACCCCAACACCCTCTTCTGCGTGATGAACCTGGCCAACGCGACAGCGGAGCAGGGTGATCTCGATATTGTGCTGGAGACCGAGCGGAAGGTGTCCGGGCAGCTGAGGCGGGTGCTGGGGCCGCAGCACCCCGAGACCCTGGCCATGATGGCGAACATCGCGGTCACGCTCGACGCGATGGGCCGCAAGAACGAGGCGATGCGGCTGCGGGTGGAGACGGTGGAAGAGCTGTCCCGGCAACTGGGGGACAGCCACCCGATGACGCGCATCGCCCGCGACGAGCTTCGGTTCGAGCGCGAACTGGAGCCGATGCAGGTATGAGACGAGGGGGCGCCCAGCGGTCGCCGGGCGCCCCCTCACCTCTCATCACCTCTCACCCGGTCCTACCCGGAGGCCGACTCGAGCAGCCAGTTGAGAACTCGAGGCAAGGCATGCAGCGCGTCGAAGTGCGCGGCGGCCGGGTCCACCACAACGGTGGAGTTCGGGATACGGCCGGCCAGCCAGCGTGAATGGCCCACCGGGGAGAAGACGTCCTTCTCTCCGTGCCAGAGCATGACCGGACCGGTGATCTCCGCGGGTTCGAATCCCCACGGATTGCTGAAAGCGATCGCGTCATCGATCCATCCCCATGCCGAAGTGCGCAGCCCTTCACGGTAGTTGCGAAGAAGCATGGTGCGGACACCGACGTCGTTGACCACCATCCGGTCGGAGTCGGTCAGCTCCTTTCGCAGATCGTCGATGAGCCGGACCGGGTTCTTCCTGATGACCGCGGACCGTACAACGCCCGTACAAGCCCCGTACAAGCAGGTGGCGCTCGCTGTGCTGTACTCGGTGCCGCCGTCGTCGCTGGTGCTCTTCGGGCTGACACCGGTGTACACCGTCTTGCCGCCGGAGAGGGTGATCTCGTCGCCGGCGACTGCTCGGCGGGACCGGCCTGCGTGCCGCCCGAGCCGAAGGCGATGACGGGCAGGCCGCCGGGCAGGACGCAGGTGATGCCCGGCTTGGCCTTGACGCTGATCCGGTAGTGGCCGCCGGCCTGGGTCATCTCCTTGGCGTTTCAGAGCAGATCGTTGGTGCCGCAGGACTGGCCGTAGCCGGACTTGTCCCCGGCCTCCGTGGAGGAGCCTGAAACGGAGTCGGTGCCGGTGGCTCGGCTGGAGCCGGAGTCCGCGCCGGAGCCCGAGGCCGAGTCCGAGTTCACGTTCGGCTTCGAACCGCCGTCGCCGCTGTCGGTGGAGGTCTTGTCCTGGACTCCGCTGGGCGAGGGAAAGGCTCCGGTCGTGTCCTCCTCACAGGCGGTCGTCAGGAAGCCGGCGGTGACGGCGGCGGTGACGACGAGAGCGTTGCGCAGACGGCGGTTCATCGTGAGCGGTTTCCTACTCGATCGATGGTTACGGGTGTTCGGCAGCAGGCGGGGTCAGGGACGGACGACAGGGGCCGCGATCGGGGCCGGCCGGGGCCCGTCGACGGTCACGGTCCGTCGGCGGTCGTCCTGCCGCGCCGCGGAGCGGGGCAGCGAGGCCGCGAGGAGAGGCCGGCGCAGAGCCGGCGCGCGCAGGGCGAGGACCACCAGGGCGTAGCCGATGAGTCCACCGAGCGTGTTGGCGAGAAGGTCGTTGACGTCCACGGCACGGCCGTTGTTCAGGACGAGGTACGACAGCAGTTGGGCGGCTTCCACGGCCAGGCTGGCCGCCGCCGTCATCAGGGTCGCCCGCGACGCTGAGGTGGCGTGCCGGAACACCAGGGGCAGCAGGAAGCCGGCCGGCACCATCATGATGACGTTGGGGACCATGGTGATGTCCGCGGTGAGCAGCGGGATGAAGTTGATCTGGCTGATCCAGGAGGCCTGGTTGGCGTAATCTCCCCACACCATGTTCAGCGGGAAGATCGTCAGGGACAGCACGGCGGCGACGTAGACGGCGGCGGCCAGCTGCAGCAGGGCGCGGCGCCTGTCCCACGCACCGCGCCGCACCTGGACGACGGTGCCGGTCGCGAACAGGACGAGCAGGGGGCCGAGAACGGGTGCGGAGTCCACCTGGAATTGGATGTTCATGAGGGGTGATCCTTCGGTCGGGGTGAGCGGCGCTGACGTCATTCAGCTTCCTTCCGGGACCAGGTCCGGCGGATCTCCCGAAAGATCCATTCCTCGGCGGATGGCTACGACTTTCGGCAGAGAGGACCCGGCGGCGAGCGCGGCTAGGGTGCTCACCATGCTCAGATCACCGCGCACTGCGGCTGTCGGCCGGCTCGTCGGCGGCGCCCTGCTGTTCTGCTTCCTCGGGGCGGCCCTGCTGATCGACGTCGACACCGGCGCCCTCGAGCGCCAGGGCATCGGGATCCTGCTGTTCCTGTCGACGGCCGCGGCGGCGGCCCTCACCTTTCCGGCTGTGGGGATCAGGCTGCTCCCCGCGGTGCTGGCGTGGGCGGCGTGCGGCGTGGCCCTGGTGTCGCTGGCCTGCTCGGTCGGGCTGCGCGTGGCGGCGGGCAGCGGCTCGAGCCTGGACCAGGCTTCCGACACCTACACTCTGTTCGAGCCGACCGCCCTGATGGTGCTGCTGCACGTGACGGCGCGGCGGGGTTCTCCGGCCGGCACCGCCGTCGCCCTGCCGCTGCTCATGACCGCCCTCATCCTGCGCCCGCTGGTGATCGAGGTGGACGAGGTCAGCAGCATCGTCGCGCTCGTCCTGACGCTGGTGGCCAGCGGTGCCCTGGCTTCCGGCCTCACGGTCCGTCTGGTCGTCGCCTCCCGCCGGCAGCGCGAGGACCAGATCAGACTCGAACAGCGCCTCAGCTTCGCCCGCGACCTGCACGATTTCGTCGCCCATCACATATCGGGCATCGTGGTCCAGGCGCAGGGGGCCCGTGCCGTCGTGGTCAGGAAACCCCAGGCAGTGGGCGACGCCCTCGAACTGATCGAGACCACCGGAGCGGAGGCGCTGACCGCCATGCGCAAGATGGTCGGCGCCCTGCGCGAGGACACCGTCCCGGGCACACGGGCACCGGGAACGGACGCCGTCCGCGCTATCGTCGCCGACTGCCGGCTGCCCGGGGCCCGGGTCGACTTCACCGAGACCGGCTCGGCCGGGAGCCTTCCCGCGGACGCCGCCCACCTCGTGGAACGCGTGGTCATGGAGGCACTGACGAACATCCGCAAGCACGCCCGCGACTGCACCACCGCGCAGGTGCACCTGGACGTCTCCCGCCGTCGGGTGACGGCGCGGATCACCAACGACGGACACCACCGCCCTTCCGGCGGCACCGGCTACGGACTGCGTGGCCTGCGCGAGGTCACCGACGCCGCCGGGGGCACACTGAGCGCGGGACCCGGCCCCGAGGCCGACTGGCACGTCGAACTCGAACTCCCTCTCCCTCGACGGCAGGTGCTTCGATGACCATCCGTGTCCTTCTCGCGGACGACCAGACGATCGTCCGCACCGGCATGGCCATGATCCTGGCGGTCGAGGACGACATCGAGGTCGTCGCTCAGGCCGCCGACGGGGTTGCCGCGATCCAGCAGGCCGACCGGCACCGCCCCGACGTCGTCCTCATGGACATCCGCATGCCGCGGCTGAACGGCATCGAGGCGCTGCGGCACCTGCACCGCCCCGGGGCCGCGCACACCCCGAAGGTCGTCATGGTGACGACCTTCGACGACGACGAGTACGTCCACCAGGCCCTGCACCACGGTGCCTGCGGCTTCCTCCTCAAGGATGCGGGTCCTCGCCTGCTGGCCGAGGCCGTCCGTTCCGCCGCCTCCGGCGAGGCCCTCATCAGCCCCTCCATCACCGTCCGCCTGCTCCAGCAGTTCGCCCGCCCCGCCGCCGCTGCCGCCCCGACCCGTCCCTCACCCCTGTCCCAGCGCGAGACCGAGGTCGCCGCCGTCCTCTCCCGCGGGCACACCAACATGGAGATCGCCGCCGCCCTGCACATCAGCGCGGGCACGGTGAAGACCCATCTCACCAACATCCAGAGCAAACTTGGTGTCCGCAACCGTGTCGAGATAGCGGCCTGGGCCTGGGAGTCGGGTCTCGCCCGCTGACCGGACTCTCTGCTCTCCCCCTGTCTTTGACCAGCTCAGACCTCATCCTGAAGTGTCCGCGCGCGAGGTTCCGGGGTTGTTGGAACGCCTTGCGCAGGTCCCGGACCCGCGGGATCCGCGGGGAGTGCGGCACCCTCTCGTGACGGTCCTCGCGCTGACGGCCCGCGCGGTCCTCGCCGGAGCGCGATCCCTGCTGGCGGTAGGTGAATGGGTGGCCGACGCGCCGCCGGCCCTGCTCGAACGGCTCGGCACCGTCGTAGATCCGCTGTACCCGAAACGGTCCTGGCCCGCGGAATCCACGATCCGGCGACTGCTGGCCAGAGTCGACACGGACGCCAGTCCTTCGGGAGGTTCCGGAACAACCGCAAGTGGAGCTGCCGCGGCGCGAGGCGTGCGCACTCATGTGGTGGTGGAGACGCTGGCGGGTGCGCGTGGTCTCCTCTCGGGGCGCGAGCCGGCCGGTGCTTTCGCATCCGTGCCCGAGTTGCGTCTCTGGCACTGGGTACGCGACCCGGCCACCGATTCCTATGCCCGTCAGCATGCCAAACTCGCCGTCGCCGACCGGCAGGTCCTCTTCCTGGGCAGTGCGAATCTCACGGAGTCCGCCGCACGGCGCAATATCGAGGCGGGCGTCCTGATACGCGGCGGAGACGCTCCGCAGCGGGCTGCCGAGCACATCGTGGAACTTCAGCGTCGGGGGGTGCTCCAGCGCCTGGAAACCTGAGTGGGACGGTGGGGGCGGCTGCCAAGCCCCTAACCGAGTGTCGAGCCCCCGCCCGCCGTCCCCGCGAGCGGGGCGCCGTCCGTCGCGTCCGGCTTTCTGCGCATGGCCAGCAGCAGGGTGACGACCGTGCCCACCACCGCCCACGCGGACAGCACCAGCAGCGGTCCGGTCACCGCGTTGCCGTTGAAGTACGCGATCGAGCGTGCCACCCAGGTCCCGGCCCCCGGCGGCAGTGCGGGGCCGATCGCCCGCCAGAAGTCCGGCAGCATCGGGAGGGGGAAGGCGCCGCCCGCGCTCGGGTTGCCCGCGATCACCACGAGCAGGACGGCCAGGCCGATGCCGACGATGCCGGTGAGCGCCTGCAGGGCGAGCGTGATCATGCCGACCGCGAAGACGGTGAGCGCGCCCAGGCCCGACAGCCCCCAGGAGCTTCCGGGGAGCGCTCCGAGGATCGGCCCGATGATCACCGCGCCGCCGATTCCGCCCGCGATCGAGTACAGCGCCATGACTCCGGTCCGGATCGTGGCGCGCTGGCGGTTGGCGGGGCGGCTGCCGGCGCTGATCGCCAGGATCGAGGCGCAGAGGTATCCGCCGACGCACCAGCCCACGACCAGGTAGAAGGACGAGAGTCCGTCGAAGTCCTCGTCCGAGGCCGGGGCCACGTCCACGGAGTGGACCGTGCGCTGATGGGTGAGGTTGACCTTCGTGATGATCTTCGTCAGTGAGTCGGCCAGCACGGTGCCCCCGCCGGAGGCGACCAGCACGGTGTCGGTGGTGCCCCGGGGGCTGACGATCAGGGCGCCGTCGATGTCGCGGTCGAGCATCTGCCGGCGGGCGGTGGCCGCGTCGGAGACCGTGCGGGGGTCCAGCGGACCGCCCGGGAGATCCTTCAGCTCGGTGAGGAGCCGGGCGGACATCTGCTGCGGCGCGACGATCCCGAAGGGCACGTCCGTCGGCTTCGGCTTGTGCAGCGCTCCGATATAGGACGCGATGAACAGCAGTTGCAGCGCCAGCACGCCGATGACGAGCAGCGCCGCCCGCGGAGTGACGGCGTTCTTCACCTCGTCAGCGAAAGTCATGCCCCCACCGTCCGGGGTGCCCGTCGTCCACGCAGTCGGGGCCGGGCCGAATGGCTGAGTGAGGGCCGGGTGATGGTGGAGGGGGTGGGCGAGGGGAGGGGCGGCGGAGTGGCCCGCGTCTCGAATATCGCACGGATGTTCGAACGTGGTCTATGGTGGAGAGCGAGGGGGTGGTTACGGATCGGTCCAGGAGGTGCGGGTGTCAGGGTTCACGCATCTGCATACCGTTTCCGGGTTCTCCCTGCGGTACGGGGCCTCGCACCCGGAACGGCTGGCGGAGCGCGCCGCCGAGCGGGGGATGGATGCCCTCGCGCTGACCGACCGCGACACCCTCGCGGGTACGGTCCGGTTCGCCAAGGCCTGCGCGCGGGCCGGTGTACGGCCGCTCTTCGGGGTGGAGCTCGCGGTCGCCCCCGCCGGACGTACGGCGGGCGACGGGCGTACGCCCCGGCTGCGCACCCCGGTCCGCGGTGGCGCCTTTGTCGATGAGTCCGCCCCCCGGGTCACCTTCCTCGCACGCGACGGAGCGCGGGGCTGGGCGGAACTGTGCCGCCTCGTCACCGCCTCCCATGCCGCCGTCCCCGACGGAGGCCGGCCCCTGATCGACCGGTCCGCGCTGCCCGCCGAAGGGCTCACCGTGCTGCTCGGCCCCGCCTCCGAGGTGGGCAGGGCGCTGGCCGCCGGCCGTCCCGACCGGGCCGCCGCCCTGCTCGCCCCCTGGCGGGAGATCCACGGCGACGACCTGCGGCTCGAAGCCGTCCACCACGGACGGGACGGCACCGGACCCGGTTCGCTGCGGCTCGCCGCCCGTACCGTCGGCTTCGCCGCCGAACAGGGGATACGGGCCGTGCTGACCAACGCCGTCCGGTACGCCGACGCGGGGCAGGGGCCGGTCGCCGATGTGCTCGACTCGGCCCGCAGGCTCGTCCCCGTCGACCCGCGCCGCACCCCGCTCGACAGCGGTGAGCGCTGGCTCAAGGACGCCGAAGCGATGGCCGCGGCCGCCGAGCGGATCGCCTCCGCCGCCGGACTCGGCCCCGGCGCCGGAGCCCGGCTGCTCGCGGAGACCCGGCGCACCGCCGAAGCCTGCGCCGTCGACCCCGAGGGCGATATCGGCCTCGGCTCCGTCCACTTCCCCGAACCGCACCTCGTCGGCGCCGGCCACCGCACCGCCCAGCGGGTGCTGACCTCCCGCGCCGCCGCGGGCATGGTGCTGCGCGGCTACGACCGCAGGCCCGGTTACTGGGACCGGATGCACCACGAGCTGGACATCATCGCCCACCACGGCTTCGCCTCGTACTTCCTGACGGTCGCCCAAGTGGTCGACGACGTGAGGGAGATGAAGGTACGGGTGGCCGCCCGCGGCTCCGGGGCGGGCTCCCTGGTCAACCACCTCCTCGGCATCGCCCACGCCGACCCGGTCGAGCACGGGCTGCTGATGGAGCGCTTCCTGTCCAAGCGACGCTTCGTGCTGCCCGACATCGACATCGACGTCGAGTCGGCCCGCCGCCTCGACGTCTACCGCACGATCATCGGCCGCTTCGGCGCCGAACGGGTCGCCACCGTCGCCATGCCCGAGACCTACCGGGTGCGCCATGCCATCCGGGACGTCGGAGCCGCGCTCTCGATGAACCCGGCCGAGACCGACCGGCTCGCCAAGGCCTTCCCGCACATCCGGGCCCGCGACGCCCGCGCGGCCATGGAGGAACTGCCCGAACTGCGCGAAGTGGCCAGGACGAAGGAGAAGTACGGGCGACTGTGGGAACTGGTGGAGGCGCTGGACGCGCTGCCGCGCGGTATCGCCATGCACCCGTGCGGAGTCCTCCTCTCGGACGCCTCGCTGCTGCGCCGCACCCCCGTCATGCCCACCAGCGGCGAGAGCTTCCCGATGGCGCAGTTCGACAAGGAGGACGTGGAGGACCTCGGGCTGCTCAAGCTCGACGTGCTGGGCGTACGGATGCAGTCGGCGATGGCGCACGCGGTCACGGAGGTGAAGCGTGCCTCGGGGCGGGAGGTGGACCTGGACGCCGTACCGCCGGGCGACCCGGAGACGTACCGGCTGATCAGGACCGCCGAGACGCTGGGCTGTTTCCAGATCGAGTCACCCGGACAGCGCGATCTGATCGGCCGTCTCCAGCCGGCCGGCTTCCACGATCTGGTGGTCGACATATCGCTCTTCCGGCCCGGTCCGGTCGCCGCCGACATGGTGCGGCCGTTCATCGAGGCCCGGCACGGCCGTGCGCCCGTCCGCTATCCGCACCCCGACCTGGAGGGACCGCTGCGCGAGACCTACGGAGTGGTGGTCTTCCACGAGCAGATCACCGAGATCGTCGACATCATGACCGGCTGCGGCCGGGACGAGGCCGACCGGGTCCGGCGCGGGCTCTCCGACCCCGAGTCGCAGGGCCGGATCAGGATCTGGTTCGCCCGGCACGCCGCGGCGAGGAAGTACGACGCCGAAGTGATCGCCCGCACCTGGGAGATCATCGAGGCGTTCGGCAGCTACGGCTTCTGCAAGGCGCACGCGGTCGCCTTCGCGGTGCCGACGTACCAGTCGGCATGGCTGAAGGCGCACCACCCGGCGGCCTTCTACGCCGGGCTGCTCACCCATGACCCCGGGATGTACCCGAAGCGGCTGCTGCTCGCCGACGCGCGGCGGCGCGGGGTGCCGGTGCTGCCGCTGGACGTGAACCGGTCGGCGGCCGCCCACCGGATTGAACTGGTGTCCGATGCGGGAGAGGGAGAGGAAGTGTGGGGTCTGCGGCTGGCGCTCTCGGACGTCCACGGGATCAGCGCGGCCGAGGTCGCCCGGATCGAGGCCGGACAGCCCTACACCTCGCTGCTGGACTTCTGGCAGCGGGCCCGTCCGGGCAAGCCGGCCGCCGAACGGCTGTCCCAGGTCGGTGCGCTGGACGAGTTCGGCGCCAACCGCCGTGATCTGCTGCTGCATCTGTCCGAGCTCCACCGGGCCCGGCGGGGCGCGGGATCCGGTGGCGGCGGCGCGCAGCTCCCGCTCGGCGGCGGGCACCGGACCGGTTCCATCGGCCTGCCCGACCTCAACGAGGCGGAACGGCTCAGTGCCGAGCTGGGCGTGCTGAGCATGGATGTCTCACGCCATCTGATGAGCGATCACCACGCCTTCCTGGCGGAGCTCGGAGCGGTCTCCGCCAAACGGCTGCGCGAGGCCCGGCACGGGGAGACCGTGCTGGTCGCGGGCGCCAAGGCGGCCACCCAGACCCCGCCGGTCCGTTCCGGGCGCCGGGTCGTCTTCACCACCCTGGACGACGGTACGGGCCTGGTCGACCTGGCGTTCTTCGACGACAGCCACGCCGCCTGCGCGTACACCGTCTTCCACTCCTGGCTGCTGCTGGTGCGCGGGGTGGTGCAGCGGCGCGGGCCGCGGAGCCTGAGCGTGGTCGGCGCCGCCGCCTGGAATCTGGCCGAGCTGGCCGAACTGCGGCGCACCGGCGGACTCGACGCGGTCGCGGCCCGGCTGGCGCAGGAGCCTGCGCCGGAGGCGCCGGGCCCGGAGGCGGGGGAGGCGCCCGCCGACGGTGACGGCCGCCGGATCCGGATGCCCACGGGTTACGAGATGAACCCCTGGGCGGACCTCCGGCCGCCCGGTGAGGGGACGCCCACCGGAAGGAAGCTGTGGCACCAGAGCCCGGGGAGCGCGGGATGAGCGAGCAGCCTGAGATCTGTGGGACGAGCGAGCAGCCCGGAGTCCGTGGGACGAGCGAGCAGCCCGTAGCCCGTGGGTTGGGCGGGCAGCCTGGAGTCCGTGGGACGAGCGAGCAGTCCGAAGCCTGCGGGACGAGCGAGCAGTCCGAAGTCTGCGGGACGGGCGATCAGTCCGGAGTCCGTGGGATGGGCGAGCAGCCCGGAATCCTCTGTCTGCGGTTCCGCCGGATCGGCGGCGGCCCCCCGGACGGCGCCGGCTACGCGGGGCTGCTGGCCCTGCTCGGTTCGTTCACCCCGGCCGTGGAGGCGGCGCCGCCCGACGGGGCGCTCGCCGATGTGCGGGGCGCGCTGCGCTACTTCGGGCGGGACGCGGCCGGCCTGGCCGCGATGATCCGGGTCCGCGCGCTGGCCCTGCACGGCGTGGACTGCGCGATCGGGGCCGCCGAGAACCCGATGCTGGCACGCATGGCGGCGCGGCGGGCCGCGCCCGGGACGACCTTCGTGGTGCCCGTCGGCGGGGCCGCCGCCTTCCTCGCGGATCGGCCGGCCGCCACGCTGGACGGCGTCGGGGCGGCGACGGCCCGCGCCCTGTGCGGATACGGGCTCGACTCCGTCGGCCGGATCGCGGCCGCCCCGCTCGGCACCCTGCAGCGGATCACCGGGGTGCGGACCGGGCGCGAACTGTGGGAGCGGGCGCAGGGCATCGACCGTACGGCGGTGGTGCCGAACGCCGCAGCCCGGTCGGTCGCAGCCGAACGGACCTTCCCGCGCGACGAGTTGGACCGGGAGCGGCAGCGGCGCGCGCTCATGTCGCTCACCGAGGAGCTGGGAGCGAGGATGCGCGGTGAGGGGCGGGTGTGCCGCTCACTCGCGGTCTCCGTGCGCTACGCCGACCGGACCGGTTACTCGACGCTGACCCGAAGCCGTACGCTCCGCGAGCCTACTGCGCACTCCGCGGAGCTCACCGCGCTCGCGTACCGGATCCATGACTCGTTCGCCCTGCAGCGGGCCCGGGTGCGGGGGATCGCCCTGCGTGCCGAGGGGCTCGGTGACGCCGGGCGGGCCGCGCATCAGCTGACCTTCGATCCGGTGGACGAACGGGCGCGGCGGATCGAGGCGGTGGCGGACCGGCTGCGGGCCAGATTCGGACCGCAGGCCGTGATGCCGGGGCGACTCGCGGCCTGATCTGCCGGCCGCGGGCTGTCCTGGAGCCAACGTTGCCACCGCGTCAGTTTTTACCGACGCGTAACTTCCCAGACAACCTTACTCGTGCGTAAGTTGGCATGAGCACGTAGAACTTTGTCGGAACTTGTGGTCCGGGCCGCAGGGTGCACAGACATCGCAACTCCCTTGAGCCGCAAGGAGAACACACGATGCTGCCCTGGACCCGTGCGCCGCGCACCCCACGAGCGCGCAGAACCCTCGCCGCACTACTCCTCGCCGTCGCCGCAGTCGCCACCCCCACGGCCACTGCCGCTGCAGCCACCCCCACCGCCGCCACGGCCACCTCACGTGGCTGGAACGACTACTCCTGCAAACCCTCCGCAGCCCACCCCCGGCCCGTCGTCCTGGTCCACGGAACCTTCGGGAACTCGGTCGACAACTGGCTCGTCCTCGCCCCCTACCTGGTGAACCGGGGCTACTGCGTCTACTCGCTCGACTACGGGCAGCTCCCCGGTGTGCCGCTCTTCAACGGCCTGGGTCCGATCGACAAGTCGGCCGGGCAGCTCGCGGTCTTCGTCGACAAGGTGCTCGCCTCCACGGGGGCGTCCAAGGCGGACATCGTCGGGCACTCCCAGGGCGGCATGATGCCGAACTACTACCTGAAGTTCCTCGGCGGGGGAGCCAAGGTCAACGCCATGATCGGGCTCGCGCCCGACAACCACGGCACCACCCTCCTCGGCCTGACGAAGCTGCTGCCGTACTTCCCCGGTGCTGAGTACCTGCTCAACGCCGGCACGCCCGGACTCGCCGACCAGGTGGCCGGATCGCCCTTCATCACCAAGCTCAACGCGGGCGGCGACACCGTGCCGGGCGTGCACTACACCGTCATCTCCACCAAGTACGACGAGGTCGTGACCCCGTACCGGACGCAGTTCCTGAACGGGCCCGACGTGCGCAACGTTCTGCTCCAGGACCTGTGCCCGGTCGATCTGTCCGAGCACGTGGCGATCGGGACCATCGACCGGGTCGCCTACCACGAGGTGGCGAACGCCCTGGACCCGGCGCACGCCACCCCGACCACCTGCGCCTCGGTCGTCGGGTAGGGCCCGTCGTACGGACCTGGCCGGATCACCGTCCCGGACCGTCCTTTGCCGCTTTCAGCGGCGGAGGGCAGATGGCAAGATCGGTCCATGACGACGATCGACTGGGACTCCGCCGCCGATTCCTTCGACGAGGAGCCGGACCACGGTCTGCTCGATCCCGTGGTCCGGCACGCCTGGGCGCAGCGGCTGGAGAGCTGGCTGCCCCGGGAGCGTTCCGAGATCCTCGACCTGGGGTGCGGCACCGGAAGCCTGGCGCTGCTCGTCGCCGGGCAGGGCCACCGGGTCACCGGCGTCGACCGGTCGTCGCGCATGGTGGAGCAGGCGCGCGCCAAGCTGGCCGGTACGGGGACCGAAGTGCTCGTCGGGGACGCGGACCGGCCCCCGGTCGGCAAGCAGCGCTTCGACGTGATCCTGGCCCGGCACGTGGTGTGGCTGCTGCCCGACCCGGCGGCGGCCCTGCGGCACTGGTTCGGCCTGCTGCGGCCCGGCGGAAGACTGGTGCTGATCGAGGGCGTGTGGAACGGGGTCGGGCTGTCCGCCCGTCAGCTCACCGCGCTGCTCGCCCCGTTCACCGAGCGCATCCACCACGAGCGGCTCTCCGGCGACCGTGCCCTCTGGGGCAAGGACGTCGACGACGAGCGCTACGCCCTGGTGGCGCGTGCCGAACCACCGCGCCGGCACACCGAGGTCGTGGACGTGCATCTGATCCTCCGGCGCGGCTCCGACGTCCTGCTCGCCCGGCGCACCGGCACGGGGTACGCGGACGGGCTGCTGCACGCCCCGTCGGGACATGTCGAGGACGGCGAGGACGTCCGCGAGGGCATGATCCGCGAGGCGGCCGAGGAGATCGGGATCGCCCTCGAACCGGAGGAGTTGCGGGTGGCCCTCGTCATGCAGCACCGCGGGCCCGGCGGCAGCCCCAGGACCGGCTGGTTCTTCGAGACGGAGTACGACCCGGCCCGGCCGCCGTACAACCGCGAACCGGACAAGTGCTCGGAGCTGGAGTGGTTCCCGCTGGACGCCCTTCCGGACGACATGGTCGCGTACTGCCGCGCCGGACTCGACGGTTACCTGGCGGGCGAGCGCTTCCTGATCCACTGGCACGAGGACGGCGACACCGTCGCGTACGAACCGCAGGGACCCCGCCGTGCGGTCCCGCTGCCGACGGGCGGGGTCCGCACCGGGCAGGTCCACCACATCGAGCTGTGGGTGCCCGATCTGGCGGCGGCCGAGGCGGCGTGGGGCTGGCTCCTCGGCGAGCTGGGCCATGTCCCGTACCAGCGGTGGGTGCACGGGCGCAGCTGGCGGCGGGGCGACAGCTACGTGGTGATCGAGCAGTCGCCCGACCTGGTACCCGGACCGCACGAGCGGTGCCGTCCGGGCCTCAACCACCTGGCGTTCCACCTGACGGACCGGGCGGCCCTCGACGCACTGGTGGCGCGCGCCCCGGACCACGGCTGGCGGCTGCTCTTCGCGGACCGTCATCCGCATGCGGGCGGTGACGAACACGTGGCCGCGTACCTGGAGGACGCGGCGGGGTACGAGGTGGAGCTGGTGGCCGGCTGAGGGGGCCCGGCCGGCCGGGCGTGGCCGGCCCTCTCAGCCCAGCAGGCCGGCGAAACCCTCCGGCGTACCGGCGAGGCGCTCCAGCTCGTCCAGTGCCCCGACGGCGGCACCCGCCGCCTCCGGATCGCGTCCGGCCAGCCCGCTCTCCTCGAACTCGTCCTCGTCCAGGCGCAGTACGAGGGAGCGGTCCGCCGACACCCACAGATCGAGGTCCAGGTCCTCGACGACCAGCTCACCGTCCCGCAGCACGGCCGGGCGGGTCACATCGCAGTACCAGCCCTTGAGCTCGCCCGAGCCCGTGCGGACCTCCTTCACCGCGAACCAGGTGTCGCGCCAGTAGTGCTCGGTCAGCACATCACCCGGCTCGAACCGGACGAAGCCGAAGTCACGCACCCGCGGGGAGGCCCAGGGCGCCCTTACCGTCACCCGGGTGCCGTTGTCGGCGAGCAGGGCGGCCGGGTAGCGGATCTTGGTCCTTCCGGCCTTGACCAGGACGACGGTCAGTCCGGCCTCAGCCGATCCTGCGGACATGGCGTACCTCCGTGGCACAGATCTCGTAGCCGAACCAGCGGTTGATCGCCAGCATCGGTCCGTTCTCGGCGTCGTTGCCGGTGTAAGCGTCGGTGTACCCGGCGGCGCGCGCCCGGTGCAGCGAGTCGTTCTTGGCGAGCTTCGCCAGCCCGCGGCCGCGGTACGCCCGCCGGGTGCCGGTCATCCCCGACCAGTAGCGGCCCGCGCCGTCGCACTCCGCCGCGCTGAACGCCGCGACCTCGCCGTCGACCACCGCCACCGAGGTGAGGTGGTGGTCGAGCGCGGGGCTGCGCCAGGTCTCGGCGAGCCACTTCTCGTAGTCCGACGGCCCGCCCGGCGTGTCACTGGGCTCGTCCGCGGTGGTCTCGGCGTCCGCCTCGAAGAGCGGTCGCGGGTCGTCGTCGAAATCGGAGCCGGTCCGCAGCTCGACGCCGGCCGGGAGTTCCTGACGGGGTGGCAGCGTGCCGCCGGCCAGATCCAGATGCATGAAGTGCGCCGGCCGGCTCGGGGCGTAGCCGCGCCGCTCGGCGAACGCCCGGTCGCCGGGGGTGTCCAGCACCCAGGAGTAGATCTCGGTCGCACCGGCCAGGGCCAGGTGTTCCTCGGCCGTGCGCAGCAGCAGTGAGCCCGCACCCCGGCCGGTCCGCTCCGGATGGACGTGCGGATTGCAGGACGCCTGACCGGGCCTGGGGCTCTCATGGGCCAGACCGGCCTCGGCCGTTCCGATGATCTCGCCGTCCTCCTCCGCGACCAGCAGGCGGTACCGCTTGTCGGGATGGGCGGTCGCCAGGCCGAAGACGACCGCCTCCGGTGTGGTCACCATGAACGGGAGTGCCGCGCGGCGCACCCGTACCCAGTCCTCGGCGTCTGCGGGCCGGAAGTCGCGCACGATGACAGTCATGGGCCGGACGCTATCCGCAGGCCGGTCCGGGCGCTCCTGAATTTTCCGGCGGTGAGGGAGAATCGGGCCGTGACCCTGAAGATCTCCGTTGACCCGGATTCCGGCACCGCCCCGTACGAGCAGTTGCGTACGCAGATCTCCGAACTGGCCCGCTCCGGCGCGCTGCCGGTCGGCTACAGACTCCCGACCGTACGCGGCTTCGCCGAGGAACTGGGCCTCGCCGCCAACACGGTCGCCAAGGCGTACCGGGCGCTGGAGGCGGACGGGGTGATCGAGACGCGTGGGCGCAACGGCACGTTCGTCGCCGCCGCGGGGGACGCGGCCGAGCGCAACGCGGCGTCCGCGGCGCAGGTGTACGCGGAGCAGGCCCGGCGGTTGGGCGTGTCCCGTGCGCGGGCGCTCGCGCTGGCCCAGGACGCGGTGCGGGCGGTGTACGCGGGGTAGCTACGGGTGCCGGGTGCGGGGGCGTCCGGCGGGCCGCTTCGTCCTCGATCGCCGTCCGGACCCGGATCGCGCCCGGACGGCCCGGACGGGTTTCAGAGGTACAGGCCCGCGTCCGCGCCCGAGTCCTGTTTGGGCACCGATGCGGGGCGTGTGCCGCGGCGCAGTGCGTACAGCTCCGCCAGGGTCGTCCCCTCGTGGGACACGTCGCGGCCCAGGCCCTCGTCCGTGCCCAGCCAGGCCACCGACTCCTTGCGGGTCAGCGGGCCCACCTCGATCCGGGCCAGGCAGCGGCCGGGCCTGACGACCGCCGGGTGCAGACGCTCCAGGTCCTCGTTGGTGGTCACCCCGACGAGGACGTTGCGGCCCTGGCCCAGCAGTCCGTCCGTGAGGTTCAGCAGCCGGGACAGCGCCTGTCCGGCCGTGTGCTTGGCCTCGCCGCGGATCAGCTCGTCGCAGTCCTCCAGGAGCAGCAGCCGCCAACGGCCCTTCTCCGTACCGTCGTCCTCGCCGATCGCGATGTCCATCAGGTAGCCGACGTCGTTGAAGAGCCGTTCGGGATCGAGTACGCAGTCGACCTGGCACCAGTCCCGCCAGGACCGCGCCAACGTGCGCAGCGCGGAGGTCTTGCCGGTGCCCGGCGGGCCGTGCAGCAGGAGCAGCCGGCCCGCGATGTCGTCCGGGGTGACCTTCATCAGCCGGCCCATGGCATCGGCCACCGGCGCGGTGTAGTTGGGGCCGACCTCGTCCCAGGTGCCGGCCGTGATCTGCCGGGTGGTGCGGGACGGACCGCGGCGCGGCGACATGTGCCAGAAGCCCATGGTCACGTTCCCGGGCTGCGGATCGGGCTTGTCCTGGGCGCCGTCCGTGGCCTCGCCGAGCACCTTTAGGGCCAGTTCCGGGGTGGTCGCGGTGACCGTGACGTCGGCGCCGCGGTTCCACCGCGACACGAGCAGCGTCCAGCCCTCGCCCTCGGCGAGCACGGCGCTGCGGTCGTCGTCACGGGTGGCGCGCAGCACCTTCGCGGCCGGGGGCAGCAGCGTCGCCCCGGTTCTGACCCGGTCGAGGGAGGAGCTGTGCGAGTACGGCTGCTCGCCCGTCGCGAAGCGGCCGAGGAACAGTGCGTCGACGACGTCGGACGGGGAGTCGCTGTCGTCGATGTTGAGCCGGATCGGCAGGACTGACTCGGGGTTGGCGGACATGGCGCCCATGATCCGGCACAGGGGTACCCGGCGCACCCAGGTTTCGTCACCTTCCTCCGCTCCGGCCGGGCGCCGGCGCGGCCTGCCGGGACGTCGTGGTGACGCGGCCTCAGGAGGTTTCCGGAAAACGTCATGCGATGGACTTGGCATGAACACTTCCGGAATGGCCATCCCTGCTGCTACCACGTATGTGGCAGAGATCCTGCCGGCCGGTCCAAGGGAGATTCCATGAAAATGTCCAGACTCGTGGCGTTCTCGTCCTCGCTTCTGCTCGGTGCCGTCATCGCCCTGACCGGGGCGGCCACCGCGAACGCCGCTCCGTCCGTGCAGGGCGTCGACTATGTCGCCCTCGGTGACTCGTACTCCTCGGGTGTCGGTTCGGGCAGCTACATCAGCTCCAGCGGGGACTGCAAGCGCAGCACCCTCGCGTACCCCTCGCTCTGGGCGGCCGCCCACTCGCCCGCCTCGTTCGCCTTCACCGCCTGCTCGGGAGCCCGTACCGGCGATGTGACCGCCAATCAGCTCGGACCGCTCAACTCCTCGACCGACCTCGTCTCCATCTCCATCGGCGGCAACGACGCCGGATTCTCCGATGTCATGACGACCTGTGTCCTCCAGTCGGAGGCCACCTGCCTCAACCGGATCGCCACCGCCCGCAGCTATGTGGACTCCACGCTGCCCGGCAACCTCAACTCGGTGTACTCGGCGATCCGCGCCAAGGCTCCGTCCGCCCACGTCGTGGTCCTCGGCTACCCGCGCTTCTACAAGGTCGGCGGCAGCTGCGTCGTCGGTCTGAGTGACAAGGTGCGCGCCGCCATCAACGGCGCGTCCGACTACCTGAACGCGGCCACCGCCAAGCGTGCGGCCGACCACGGCTTCACCTTCGGCGATGTCGCGGGGAAGTTCACCGGACACGAGATCTGCTCGGGAAGCGCCTGGCTGCACAGCCTCAACTGGCTCAACATCGGCGAGTCGTACCACCCCTTCGCCGCCGGACAGTCCGGTGGCTACCTGCCCGTCCTCAACTCGGTCGCCTGACCTCCCGCCCCAACGCCCTTCCGTCGTCCGCTTCGGCTGTCCGCCGGGGAGGAGGTCCCGCAGGCCGGGGCCTCCTTCCAGGTGTCGTCCGCGGACCGGGTCCGGGGTGTCCGGTTGCGCACGACCCTTCCAACACGCCCTGGAATGCGATGAATTCGCGGAACGGTGGTCAACCTCCGTATGTGTGTGCTCAATCCTGCGCCCGCGATGCGTGAGTGTCGCCGCGGGAGGATAGGGTTAACCTGCCCGGACCGGGTGCCCTCGTACGGGTGGGGAGTGACATGGAACAGATAACGGTGCGCAGCAGGCCGCGAGTGCCTGCTATCACCTGCGGAAGCGGTGCGACGAGTTCGCGCCTCGACCGGCATCTCGCGGTGCTGGGCGGCCCCGTCGTCCCGCAGCGCGAGTCCGCGGAAGCGACGCTGCTGATGCGTGAGCTGACCTCGCGCGACGCCGCGCACGTGCACCGGAGCAAGAGCGCGCGGGTCTCGCTCTTCGCGCCGCTGCGACGACTGCGACGCTCGCTCTTCGGCAGCCGCCGCTGACCCGACGGCCCCGGTCCAGGTATCGCGCTGCTGCCCGCTCTTCCGTCATCCCCGGAGTCGGCAGTGGCGCGTCGCCATGTCCGCGTGAGGCCCGGTGGTGGCTGCGACCGCATGCCGATTCGTGGTGAAGTGGGTACCGAGGTAATTCGGTGTCGAAGCACTTCTAGACTGGCCGCATGCCCGAGAAGCGACCAGTGCGCCTGAGCCCCGACGAGCGAAGGGCACAACTGGTAGCGATTGGCGTGGACATGCTTGCCGATTGCTCGCTGGACGAGCTCTCCACCGATGATGTGGCGCGCCGCGCGGGTATCTCCCGGGGGCTGCTCTTCCACTACTTCGACTCCAAGCGCGACTTCTACCGCTGTGTGGTGCGGCAGGAATGCGACGACTTCGCCGCAGCCACGGAACCGGACCCCTCGCTGGAGCCCGTCCCCTGGCTGCGGGCGTTCATCGCCGGATTCGCGGCCTACGTCACGGAGCACCGCAAGGTCTATCTCGCCCTGGTCCGCGGCGCCTCCGGCAGCCATCCCGCCGTGGAGGACATCGTCGAGTCCACCCGCGCCACCCTGGCCCGGCGGGCCGAGGAGGGCCAGCGGCGGCTCGGGATGCCGGATTCGCCCCGGTTGCTCGCCGCCGCCCGGGCCTGGATGGCCTTCGCCGAGGAGGCCGTCATCAACTGGCCGCCCGACGGACCGGACGCCCCCGCGGAACTCGGCGCCTTTCTGGAGTCGAGCTTCATCCGTCTGCTCGGCGCGCTGGACCGGCCGGCCGTGCTGCCCGGCTGAGGGTCTTTTGGCCCGTCACTCGCCGCCGCGCGCGTACCGGCGTACGGACAGCGGTACGGCGACCGCGAGCAGCACCGCCGACCAGAGCAGCGTCCCGGCCACCGGGTGCGCGACCGGCCAGGCGGCGTCGGCGGCCGGCGCGGCGTTGCCGAAGAGGTCGCGAGCCATCGCGGCGGCGGCGCTGATCGGGTTCCACTCCGTGAGGAGGCGCAGCCGGTCCGGCAGATTGCCGGTCGGGATGTACGCGCTGGAGAGCAGCGGCAGGATGAACGTGGCTGCGCCCAGCTGGCCGGCCGCCTCCTCGTTCCGGATCAGCAGCCCCAGCCAGCAGCCCACCCACGCGGTGGCGAACCGGAACAGCAGCAGCAGTCCGAACGCCCCCAGCGCGGCCGCCGGGCCGCCCTCGATCCGCCAGCCCGCCGCGAGCCCGACCAGGATCAGCGGGATCATGCCGACGGTCGTGGTCAGCAGGTCGGCCGCGGTCTGCCCGAACGGAACGGCGGACCGGCTCATCGGCAGCGTGCGGAACCTGTCCATCACGCCCCGGTGGCAGTCCTGCGCGGACTGGAACATCCCGGTCATGATGCCGTTCGCCGCGGTCGCCGCCAGCAGTCCCGGCACCAGGAAGGCGCGGTACTCCTGACCGGGCACGGCCAGGGCGCTGCCGAAGACGTACCCGAAGAACAGCAGCATCGTGATCGGCATGGTCTGGGTCATGATCAGAACGCCCGGGGCCGCCTTGGCCCTTTGCAGATGACGGCCCAGGACGGCCAGCGCGTCCGCGACCGGTGTGCTCGCGGCCTTCCCGGCGCCCGTGACGGGCCGCTCCGCCACGCGTGTGCCGCCGCTCATGCCGCCATCTCCTTCGTCGGTGGGACGGTACGGCCGGTGTCGCGGCCGGTCAGCCGGAGGAAGACCTCGTCGAGGGTGGGCGGCCGCAGACTCGCGTCGACCACCGCCGCGCCCGCCGCGTCCAGCTCGCGGACGATCCGGAGCAGCGTGAGTGCGGGGTCGGAGGCGACGGCACTCACCGTGCGGCGCTCGTGGTCGAGAACCGGTTCGGTGCCTGTCAGCCGGTCCAGCACGGCGGCGGCCGGCACGAGTGCGGACGGATGGCCGACGACCACCTCGGCGTAGCTGCCGATCGCCGCCTTCAGCTCGGCGGGGGTGCCGTGGTGGGCCGCCCGCCCCCTGTCGACGAGCACGATGTCGTCGGCCAGCTGATCGGCCTCCTCCAGATACTGCGTGGTGAGCAGGACCGTGGTGCCGCCGTCCGTCAGCTCCCGTACCACTGCCCAGATCTGATTGCGGCTGTGCGGGTCGAGCCCGGTGGTCGGCTCGTCGAGGAACAGCACCCGCGGCCGGGCCAGCAGGCTTGCGGAGAGGTCCAGCCGGCGCCGCATCCCGCCGGAGTAGGTGCGGGCCGGGCGGTCGGCCGCGTCGGTCAGCTCGAAGCGTTCGAGGAGCTCGTCGGCCCGGCTGCGCACGGCCGCGCCCCGGAATCCGAGCAGCTTCGCGAAGAGCCGCAGGTTCTGCCGGCCGGACAGCTCGCCGTCGACCGAGGCGCTCTGTCCCGTGACGCCGATCGCCGCCCGTACCGCGCCGGCCTCGCGCACCACGTCGTGGCCGGCGATCAGGGCGCTGCCACCGTCGGGTGCGGTCAGCGTGGTGAGCACCCGGACGGCTGTGGTCTTGCCGGCGCCATTGGGCCCCAGCACTCCGCAGACGGTGCCCTCGGCCACGGCCAGATCGAGGCCGCGCAGCGCGTGGACCTCGCCGTAGCGCTTCTCCAGACCTTCACTAAGTACGGTGTACGTAGTTGTCATGCCGTAACCGTACCGCACTACGTACGGTGTACGTAACTACCATGGTGGTCGAGGTGATGATCAATGGTGGAGCGACCCGCTGTACCCGAAGTGATCTGGGCGCGTCCGGAACGGGCCGGCCGCGGGCCGCGGCCCGCGTATCGCCGTGCGGACATCGCCGCAGCCGCCGTGCGCATCGCGGACGCGGAGGGCCTTGACGCGGTGTCGATGCGGAAGGTGGCCGCCGAGCTGGGCTGCGGCACGATGTCGCTGTACAACTACGTGCCCCGCAAGGAGGACCTGTACGAGCTGATGCTCGACGCGGTCAGTGCCGGGTACGACTACCCGGAGCCCTCCGGCGACTGGCGCGCCGACATCCTGGCCCTCGCCCATCAGGCCCGGCGGATGATGCACCGCCACACCTGGGTGCCCCGGCTGATGTCACCCGTGTACGGATTCAGCCCGAACACCCTGCGGTATCTGGAATACACGCTGAGCTGTCTGGACGGGGTGGACGCGCGGTTCGGCGAGAAGATGGAACTCATCGCCATGGTCAACGGCGTGGTCACCACCTACACCGCCAACGAGATCGCCACGGCGGAGCGCAGTCGCTCGCTGCCCTGGACCGAGGAGCAGGAGCAGGCCGCCCGTACCGGCTATCTGATCAGTCAGATCTCGACCGGGAAGTATCCGCGCCTGGCGGCGGGATTCGCCGAGGACCCCGGGCCGATCGATCTGGAGGAGGTCTTCGACCGGGCGCTCACCCGGCTGTTCGACTCGTTCGGCCGCGGCTAGCCGCGCCCGTCACAGCAGCGCGAACTGGCCGTCCGGGCCCTCCTCCTGATGATCGAGCACGGACGCGGGCCGCCGTGCCGCGGCCGCCACCGGCAGCACTCCCGCCGCACGCAGCTCCTGCGCACCGATCCGCGGACCGTGCATCAGTTCGTCCTGCTGGGGCCGCAGTTCCGCGAGCAGGGCGAGCAGCGTGATCAGTTCCAGCAGTTCGGACGTCCACTCCTGCGGCCAGACGCGTGGCCGTAGGGCCTCCAGCCCATCCGCCCCGGCCACCGCCGTACGCCGCTCGAACCAGAGCTCCAGCATCCGTACGCCGCCCACCCGGAACTCCCACGCCCCGGCGGGCACCGGCGAGATGCGGCCCGTGCCGAGGGCCAGCACCGCTTCCCCGGAGTCGTACGACAGGGCCGACGGTACGGGCGGGACCGCGGCCCGCACATAGGGGCGGCGCCCGCCGGGCAGCCGTGGCCGCTCCCCGCCGCGGGCCCCGCGCAACTGGAGCCGCAGCAGCTCCTGCCCCAGCTCCACGCCCGTCGACCAGTGCGCGGTGTCCGCGGGCAGCGGCACCACGCAGCCGGCCGGGGAGTGACGGGCCGCCGCGAGGATCCACGCCAGCACGGACCGAGCGCAGACCGCGTCCCCGTGACGGCCGCGCAGCAGCGTGAGCAGTCCGGGCGCCAGATTGGGTTCGAGGCCGCCGGGGCGCCGGTAGAGCGGGCGGATCCGGCCGGGGCGGCCCGCGGGGGAGTGCCCGTCGGGGAGCAGCGCCGTCACCGACAGGGCGGGACCGGTGTCCTGGGGGACCCGGCCGTGCTCGACGGCGAAGAGCTGGTGCCCGTCGGCGACCCGCCACAGTTCCGGACGGGCGACGTCTATCAGCCGGTGGTCGGGGAGCAGCCACTGCTCGTCGAACGGGCCGTGCAGGATCCGTACCGGCTCCGGGCACGGGCCCGGCTCGCGGGCGAACCGGCCGGTCCCGGTGGTCTGTCCGGGCAACGCGGCCACCGGAGTCCGCGGAGTACGGGAACGGGTCGGTGCGAACAGCCGCTCGCGCTCGGCGTCCCCGGCCCGCACCAGCCGCTCCCAGCGGGCCCTGAGCGAGGCCGCGTCCGGGGCCGTCACCCAGCGGCGACCGGTCCGCAACGGCCGTACGGACCAGGGCATGAGGTCATCGAGGAGCGGGCCGCACGGGCCCTCCCCGGAGCCGGCCGCTGCCGGTGCTGCCACCGTGTCGTCCTCCCCGTCGCCACGTCTGCCGCCTTCCCCGGCATCGTAACGGCGCCGCCGGTGAGGGCGGCAGGGCGTCTGCGCGGTGGGCCGGGACGGGGAGGCGGCCGTGACGTCAGTGCGCCTCCACCGTGACCGAGAACGAGAACCGGTCGCCCCGGTAACGGATCTGCGCCACATCGACCACCCGGCCGCTCTCGTCGTACGTCACGCCCGTGAAGTACAGGATCGGGCTGAGCAGCGGGACCCGGAGCAGATCGGCGGTGACCGGGTCGGCGAGCCGGGCCTCGACCGTGTCGGTGATCCTCGCGATCCGGACACCGACGCGGTCGCGCAGCACCTTGGTCATCGGCCAGCGGTCGAGATCGGCGGGGTCGAGCCCGGCCGCGACCTCCGGATGGATCCAGTTCCGGGCCCAGTTGGTGGGCTCGCCGCTCTCCTCGTCGCACCGCAGCCGCCGGTAGCCGACGACCTCCGCGCAGCCGGGGAAGTGCTCCGCGACATCGCCCGGCACGGGGAACGGGCCGTGGTCGAGCACCGTGGTCAGCTCGCCCGACTGCTGGGCGACGATCGCGTCGATCGAGCCGAGCAGCCGGACCGGCGACACCCGGCGGGCGCGCGGTTCGATGAACGTGCCGCGCCGCCGGTGCCGGCTGATCAGCCCCTCCGTCTCCAGCTCCTTGAGCGCCTGGCGCATGGTGAGGACGCTGACGCCGTAGTGCGCGGCGAGCTGTTCCTCGGTCGGCAGCCGCAGCGTGGCGTCCGGGGTGCGGCCCAGTATCGAGGCCCGCAACGACTGCGAGACCTGGTACCAGAGCGGCAGTTTGCGGTTCAGGACCAGTGAGTCGGGCGCGAAGGCGGCCCCCTGGGGTGCGGAGGGCTTCAGAGGGCTCTGTGGGACGTGAGTCACCTGAGTCACCTGCATTCTTCGTCGCTGGGAGGGGGAGGGGAGGGGAGTCGGGCGGGGGAGACGGGGGCGTTACGGCCTGAAGTTGCGGCTCAGACCCTGCCACACGTCGTCGTAGCCGTGCTGAAGATGTCCGGCGGTGGCGGCCTGCCCGGTCGCCGTGACGGGCCAGCGGGTCTCGAACATGAAGGCCAGGCCGTCGTCGATCCTCTGCGGTTTCAGCTCCGCCGAGCTCGCCCGGTCGAAGGTCTCACGGTCCGGGCCGTGCGCCGACATCATGTTGTGCAGCGAGCCGCCGCCGGGCACGAAGCCCCCCTTGCCGGCCGTCTTCGCGTCGTACGCGCCCTCGATCAGGCCCATGTACTCGCTCATCACATTGCGGTGGAAGTACGGCGGCCGGAAGGTGTCCTCGCCGACCAGCCAGCGCGGCGCGAACACCACGAAGTCGACCCCGGCCAGACCGGGGGTGTCCGACGGCGAGGTCAGCACCGTGAAGATCGAGGGGTCCGGGTGGTCGTAGCTGATTGAGCCGATGACATTGAAACGGTGCAGGTCATAGACGTACGGGGTGTGGTTGCCGTGCCAGGCGACCACATCGAGCGGCGAGTGGTCGTACGTCGCCGACCAGAGGTTGCCGCAGAACTTGTTGACCACCTCGACCGGGCGCTCCACGTCCTCGTACGCGGCGACCGGGGCGAGGAAGTCCCGCGCGTTGGCCAGGCCGTTGGCACCGATCGGGCCCAGCTCGGGGAGGACGAAGGGCTGACCGTAGTTCTCGCACACGTAACCGCGCGCGGTGGCGTCGAGCAGCTCGACCCGGAAGCGGACACCGCGCGGGATCAGCGCCACATGGCCCGGTTCGGCGCGCAGCAGGCCCAGTTCGGTGCGGAGCAGCAGACCGCCCTGCTCGGGGACGATCAGCAGCTCGCCGTCGCTGTCGCTGAACACCCGCTCGGTCATCGCGGTGTTGGCGTGGTAGAGGTGCACGGCCATGCCGCTGCGCAGGGCCGCGTCGCCGTTGCCGCCCAGCGTCCACAGACCGGACAGGAAGTCCGTACCGGGTGCGGGTTCCGGGAGCGGGTCCCAGCGAAGCCGGTTGGGATCGGGGACGGATTCGGTGAACGGGGCGGTGCGGACGGTGCCGTTGTCGATCCGGCGGAACGGCGGATGGGCCGCGGAGGGGCGGATCCGATAGAGCCACGAGCGGCGGTTGTGGGCGCGCGGCTCGGTGAAGGCCGAGCCGCTCAGCTGCTCCGCGTAGAGCCCCAGGGGGGCGCGCTGCGGCGAGTTGCGGCCGTGCGGCAGCGCCCCCGGCACCGCCTCCGAGCTGTGCTGATTGCCGAAACCGGCGGAATGCTCCAGCCCTTCCGCCGTCTTCCTCGCCTGCTCGATACCGCTCATGTGCGCTCCCGGTGCCGAAGGAATCCTATGGATAACCGTAGGAATGAATTGAGGGGGAGTCAACGGCATCCGTGGTGCGCGAGGGGGTTTCAAAAGTTGAACAATGCTCTACTCTCCGGCGTATGTCGTGGACACGAAGACTTCTGGTGGTACTGGCGGCGCTCGTCGTCGCCCTTCTCTCGGCTCCGGCCGCCCAGGCGCACGAGGAACGGCCGGTCACCCTGCCCGACGGAACCGGCAGCGTCCCCGTGCACCGCACCGGCGAGCCGGACCTGCTGGTCTGCAAGAGCGACCGCGCCGACTTCGAACACCGGATATCGGCCTTCCCCGAGGCCCTGCGGTCCAGGAACCTGACGCTCTTCGACCGCTGCCAGAAGTCCGGCTACCGCCATCTCCAGCAGGCCGTCGACGCGGTCACCGAGCCCGGGAAGAACATCGCGATCCTGCCCGGCCTCTACGAGGAGGATCCCTCACTGCCGGCGCCGACCGGCGACTGCACCCGGCTGAAGGCCCCCAACTCCCAGCTCGGCTACCAGATCCTGAGCTACGCCCAGCAGGCGAAGTGCCCGCACAACCAGAACCTGGTGGCGATCCTCGGCAAGAAGGACCTCCAGATCGAGGGCACCGGCGCCGAGCGCACGGACGTCGTCATCGACGCCAAGTACCGGAAGCTCAACGCGATCCGGGCGGACGGCTCCGACGGCGTCTACTTCAAGAACTTCACCGCCCAGCGCACCACGTTCAACTCGCTGTACATCCTGGCCCAGGACGGCTTCGTCATCGACGACGTACTGACCCGCTGGAACGACGAGTACGGTTTCCTGACCTTCGCCGGCGACCACGGCCTCTACAAGAACTGCGAGTCGTACGGGAACGGCGACTCCGGCATCTACCCGGGCAGCGCGTCGAACATCAACGACGGCTACGGCTACAAGGTCCCGCGCTACTCGATCGAGATCACCGGCTGCCGCAGCCACCACAACATGGTCGGCTACTCCGGCACCGCGGGTGACTCCGTCTACGTCCACGACAACGAGTTCGACCACAACATGGGTGGCGCCTCGATGGACAGCGCCTTCCCCGGCCACCCCGGGCTGCCGCAGAACCACGCCCGCTTCGAGCGCAACCTGATCCACGACAACAACGCCGACTACTACCGGTACGTCGCCGACGGCACCTGCGCCAAGCCGCCGGTCGAGCGCGGGTACGAGAACGGGGTGGTCTGCCCGCAGATCTCCCTGCCGCCGGGCAGCGGCATCATCACCGCGGGCGGCAACTGGAACATCTACGAGAACAACTGGGTCTACGGGCAGCAGCGCGCCGCCTTCTTCCTGAGCGCCGTACCCGCCTTCATCCGCGGCGAGAACGCCCTCGGCAAGCAGACCGACACCTCGCACCACAACCGGTACGCCGACAACCACCTCGGCGTCGACAAGGCGGGCAACCCGCGGCCCAACCGCACCGATGTGTGGTGGGACGGCCAGGGCGACGGCAACTGCTGGCAGTCGGACACGGGGGCCTCCACGCCCCGCTCGCTGCCCGCCTGCGGCGACGAACGCGGCGCGGTCACCGGCAGCACCGACCGGCTGGTGGGCGAACCCGTCAAGCTCGCCCAGCTGCTCGTCTGCGCCGACTACAACGTGCAGGCGCGCCGGCTGCCGGCCGGCTGCGACTGGTACGGCGCACGCGGGATCGAGCGCATCGAACTGCAGGCGGCCCTGGGCATCGCGGTGGTCCTCGTGCTGGTCGGCGGCGTGCTGTGGTGGCGCAGGCTGCGATCGAGCAGGCTCGCCACGGCGGCCACGGTCCTCGGCCTCATCGGCCTCGGGCTGGACGTCGCCGGATCGACCATGGGACTCGCCTCCTCGTACCTGCCCGCCGTCGCACTGCTGCTGACCGGGCTCTGGTGGACGGGCATCGGCCTGGTGCTGCGCCGGGAGCGGCCGGTGCTGGGCTGGACCACGGTGGTGCTGGGCGCGCTCACGCTGCTCGACGCGCTGGACAAGGGCGTGTTCATGATCCCGTGGATTCCGCTGAGCCCCGCCTGGGTGCGGGGACTGCTGGGCGTGGTCTGGGTGGTGTGGGCCGTGGTGGCCTCCGCCCGCCACGGAGAGCGGGATGCCGGGGCGCCGGATCCCGACGCGATCGCGGGCACGGGCGCGGGCACGGGCGCGGGCGCAGGTACGGGTGCGGGTACGGATCAGGCCTCCGGCCACGCTCCGGACCAGGTTTCGGCTGCCGGTACCGCCCCTGCCCCCGCCCCGGACGGCACCTCGGCGACGCAGGCGTCCCCTGCCACCGACCCCTCCCCGGACGGAGACGCTTCGTGAAAGGCATTCAGGGTCGAGGCCAGGGCCAGGGCCAGGGTCAGGGTCAAGGTCGGGCACCGGCCGCCCCGCGGCTGAGGGCAGGCCGCAGGGCTGCCCTCTCCGTGCTCACCGCGGTCGCCCTCGCACTCGGCGTGGGCGCCTGCGGTGGCCGGGCCACCACGCACCACAAGCCGGGCACCAGCCACGAGCAGGCCACCGGCAGCGTCGGCCGGCTCCTGACCTCGGGCGACGGTTCCGGTCACCGGCTGCGCCAGATCGATGCCGAGGGCGCCCCCGAGGTGAGCGTCACCGTGCGGCCGGACTCGGAGGACGGCTGGAACGTCCACCTCTCGGTACGGAACTTCCGGTTCACCCCGGACAGCGTGGGCGGCGGCGCACTCCTGGGGCGGGGCCACGCCGGGCTCTTCCTCGACGGCCATCCGCTCGCCCGGGTGTACGGAGCCTGGTTCCACCTGCCGGAGTCGCTGATCCGCAGCGCCGGTGGCGGCACCGGACTCACCGCCCGCCTCTACGCCGACGACCACACCGCCTGGGCCGTCGGCTCCACCCCGGTCCAGGCCACCGCCACCCTCACCACCACTGCGACGAGCGCCCCCGCATCCACCCCCGCCGAGCCCGACCCCGACACCACGCTGGAGATCTCCGTCCACGACGGAAAGGTCAGCCCGGCGCCGGGGCGCGCCGAGATCAAGAAGGGCCGGACCGTGCGGCTCAGGATCCGCAGCGACCGCGACGACACCCTTCACGTCCACGGCTACGACAAGGAGGCGTGGCTGCCCGCGGGCAAGACCGTCACCCTCACGTTCACCGCCGACCGCACCGGGCTCTTCGAGGTCGAGACGCATGAGTCCGATCTGCTCCTGACCCAACTTGTCGTACGGTGACGGCTGGTCCGGGCAGCGGTGCCGGTGCCGGTGCCGTGAGCGTTCTCGCTCACGGCACCGGCGCCCAGCACGATCTGCCCCTCTCGCCCTTCTACGCCTTCGCAGGCGCCTTCGCCGCGCTCTTCGTCTCCTTTCTCGCCCTCGGCCTGCTCTGGTCCACCTCCCGGTTCCGCGGCGATCTGGCGGGCCGCCCGCTGCCGGACGCCGTCCAGCGCGCGGCCGACGCCCGCCCCACCCGTATCGCGGCCCGCGCGCTCGGCCTGGCCGCCGCGATCCTCGTCGTGCTGTACCTCCTCCTCGGCCCGGCCGACCCGGACCGCAATCCGGCTCCCGGCGCCGTCTACGTACTCCTCTGGGTCGGGCTCGTCCCGGCCTCACTGCCGCTCGGCCCCGTCTGGCGGCTGCTCAACCCCCTGCGCACCCTGCACCTCCTGGCCTGCCGCGCCCTGGGGCGCGACCCCGACACCGGCCGCCCCCTCCCCGTACGCCTCGGGATGTGGCCCGCGGCGGCCGGGCTCCTCGCCTTCACCTGGCTCGAACTCGTCGCCCCCGACCCCGCGTCACCCACCGCCCTGCTGCTCTTCCTCGCCCTGTACTCCGCCGCCCATCTCACGGGCGCCGCCCGCCACGGCGCCCACTGGTTCGACCACGCCGACGCCTTCGAGGTCTATTCGGGGCTCCTGGCCAGGCTCTCCCCGCTCGGCCGCCGGGCGGCCGACCGCCGCCTCGTCCTGCGCTCCCCGTTCAACGGACTCGACGCCACACCACAGCTCCCCGGACTCGTCGCCACCATCTGCGTCATGCTCGGCTCCACCGCCTACGACGGCTTCTCCGACGCACCCTCATGGATCACCACCG
This sequence comes from Streptomyces brevispora, assembly GCF_007829885.1. Lineage (NCBI taxonomy): Bacteria > Bacillati > Actinomycetota > Actinomycetes > Kitasatosporales > Streptomycetaceae > Streptomyces > Streptomyces brevispora. Next base: position 557,532 of record NZ_VIWW01000001.1, on the reverse strand, counting down.
TCCAGACCTCCCCCCTAGGCCGTACCGCCGTCGCCACCCTCGGACTTCTCGGTGCCGTCGCCCTCGTCGCCACCCTCTACGCGCTCTGCGCCGGCGCCACCCGGCTGCTCTCCGGTCAACTGCCGAACCCCCTCGCCGCCTTCGCGCACTCACTCGTCCCCATCGCGCTCGGCTATCTCGTCGCCCACTACTTCACGCTCTTCGTCACCGAAGGGCCACGTACAGTCATGGTGGCACTCGGCACCGACAATCCGGCCCCGCCCGATCCACTCCTGGGGCCGGGCGGTGTCGCCACCCTCCAGGTCCTCGCGATCGTCCTCGGTCACGTCCTCGGCGTCGTCGCCGCCCACGACCGCTCCGTGCGGCTCTTCCCGCCCGGACGGGCGACAGCGGGCCAACTCCCGCTGCTGGTCCTGATGATCGCGTACACCATCGGCGGGCTGAGCCTGCTCATCGCCTGAGACCCGCAGGAGCCCTTACGCCCGGCGAAGGAGGCCCACGGCATCATGGAGCCCGTGCCCCATGCGAACACGAATCTCCGCCGCGCCCCCGTGCAGCAGCGCAGCGCCGAGCGCCTCGCCCGGATACTCGACGCCTGCGCCGAACTCCTCGACGAGACCGGCTACGAACAGCTCTCGACCCGGGCCGTGGCCGTACGCGCCGAGGTCCCCATCGGCTCCGTCTACCGGTTCTTCTCCAACAAACGCGCCATGGCCGACGCCCTCGCCCGCCGCAACCTGGACAGTTACGCCGAGCGCATCACGGTCCGGCTGGCACCCATCCCGGTCACCGACTGGCGCAACGCCATCGATGCCGTGCTCGACGAGTACCTGGCGATGAAACGCTCCGTACCCGGCTTCGCGCTCGTCGACTTCGGCGCACCGGCGCCCGACGAGGACCCGGCCGACGACGCCAACGACCGGGTCGCGAGCCGGCTCACCGACCTCCTCTGCGGCCATCTGGGCCGCGCCTCCGACGAGGATCTGCTGCGCACCGTCCTGGTCTGCGTGGAGGCCACCGACGCCCTGCTCAAACTCGCCTTCCGCACCGACCCGTCCGGCGACCGGGCGATCGTCGCCGAGACCCGGCTGCTGATCCAGGCGTATCTCGCGCGCGTACTGGACTGAGACCGCCCGGAGCAGGGGGCCCGGTCCGGCCCCCTGCCGGAGGGTCGGACGAACCTGCCGGAGGGCCGGGCAACCTTCCTGCCGCGACACCTCCCCACCATGCGTACCGGTCGGTATGCTCAGCGGTGCTTGCCCACGTACGCGCGTCAACGCTGTCGCCGCCCCGGGGAGGGCCCATGTCGCACGACCCCAGCAGCACCCGCACCGCCATGCGCATCTGCCCCCTGTGCGAAGCCACCTGCGGACTCACCCTCACCATCGAGGGGACCAGGGTCACCGGCGCCCGCGGCGACCGCGACGACGTGTTCAGCCAGGGCTTCATCTGTCCCAAGGGCGCGTCCATCGGCGGGCTCGACGAGGACCCCGACCGGCTGCGCACCCCGCTCGTCCGCAAGGGCGGTGTCCTGACGGAGACGAGCTGGAACGACGCGTTCGACGCGATCGCCCGCGCCCTGCCGGCCGTCGCCGAGGAGCACGGCGCGCAGGCCGTCGGCGTCGTCCTCGGCAATCCCAATGTGCACACCATGGCCGGGGCCCTCTATCCGTCCGCCCTGCTCGCCGCCCTGCGGACCCGGTCCCTGTTCACCGCGAGCACTCTGGACCAGATGCCCAAGCACGTCTCCAGCGGGCTGCTCTTCGGCGACCCGAACGCCATCCCGGTCCCCGACCTCGACCGCACCGGCCACCTGCTGCTGCTCGGCGCCAACCCGTTCGAATCCAACGGCAGCCTCTGCACCGCCCCCGACTTCCCCGGAAAGCTCAAGGCGCTGCGCCGCCGCGGCGGCACCCTCACCGTCATCGACCCGCGCCGCACCCGCACCGCGCGTCTCGCCGACCGGCATGTCGCCATCCGCCCCGGCACCGACGCCCTCCTGCTCGCCGCCGTCACCCACGTACTGTTCGAGGAGAAGCTGACCGACCCCGGTGTGCTCGCGGAGCACGTCCAGGGCATCCAGGAAGTCGCCCGAGCGGTAAAGGACTTCTCACCGGAAGCGGTCGCCGGGGCCTGCGACGTGGACGCCGGCACCATCCGGGCGATCGCCCGGGACCTCGCCGCCGCCCCCACCGCCGCCGTCTACGGCCGTATCGGCAGCTGCACCGTCGAACACGGCACCCTTGCCAGCTGGCTCGTCGACGTCCTCAACATCCTCACCGGCAACCTCGACCGCCCCGGCGGCGCCCTCTTCCCGCTCTCCGCCACCGCCCGCGCCCCACGCCCCGCCGCCCCCGGCAAGGGCTTCGCCCTCGGGCGCTGGGCGAGCCGGGTGTCCGGGCACCCCGAGGCCAAGGGCGAACTGCCCATCTCCGCCCTGGCCGAGGAGATCTCGACGCCGGGGGAGGGGCGCATCCGCGCACTGATCGTCCTGGCCGCCAACCCCGTGCTCTCGGCGCCCGACGGCGACCGGCTCGACCGGGCACTGGCCGACGGGCTCGACTTCATGGTGAGCGTCGACCCGTACCTCAACGAGACCTCGCGCCACGCCGATGTGGTGCTTCCCCCGCCGCCGCCCTCGCAGAGCGCCCACTTCGACTTCGCTTTCAACACCCTCGCCGTGCGCAACCAGGTCCGCTACACCCGGCCCGCCGTGCCCCTGGACGCGGACCGGATGGACGAGAGCGAGATCCTCGCCCGGCTCGTCCTGGCCGTCTCCGGGATGCACGGCGCGGAGCCGGACGCGGTGGACGCCCTGATCATCGACCGGACCCTCGGCAAGGCCGTCGCCGACCCCCACGCGCCCGTGCACGGCCGGACCCCCACCGAACTCGCCGCCGCACTCACCGGCCGCACCGGACCGGAACGCCGCCTCGACCTGATGCTGCGCCTCGGCCCGTACGGCGACGGCTTCGGCGCCGACCCCGACGGCCTCACCCTGCAACGGCTGCTCGCCCACCCGCACGGCATCGACCTCGGCCCCCTCACCTCCCGGGTTCCGCAGGTCCTCACCACCCGCAGCGGACGCATCGAACTGCTCCCCGCGCCCATCGCCGCCGATCTGCCCAGACTGCGCGGGGCCCTCGCGGCCCGTACCGACCCCGAAGCGCTCGTCCTCATCGGCCGCCGCCATCTGCGGTCCAACAACAGCTGGATGCACAACGTCGCCGCGCTCACCGGCGGCTCCAACGTCTGCACCCTCCAGATGCACCCCCAGGACGCGGCACGCCTCCAACTGGCCGACGGTGCCGCCGCCACGGTCACGGCGGACGGCGGTGAGCTGACGGCCCCGGTCGAGATCACCGACTGTGTGCGGACCGGCGTGGTGAGCCTCCCGCACGGCTGGGGACACAGCCGCCCCGGCACCCGGATGTCCGTCGCCGCCGCACAGCCCGGCGTCAACGTCAATCAGCTGCTCGACGGCACCCGGCTCGACCCGCTCTCCGGCACCGCCGTGCTCAACGGCATACCCGTCACCGTCGCACCTGCCCACTGACCTGAGTCCCTGCTCGTCCCCGTCCCCGTCCCCGTTCCGATGGTCCCGGCGCTCGGCGCCGGACCGCTCACCGTGCTCCGGCCGGCCGTCGGCACGGCCCCGTTCGAACCGGAACCCCACCTGACACTTCCGGCTCGGCAACCTCAGTACCGCGCAACCTTTGCGCGAGTCATTCCCTCACCCCGCACAGTGGGTTAATTTCAGGCCACTGCCGCTCCCCACCGCTCCACCTTCATCACTTCCGGGCGGAACCACATGACTCGCGCCATCATTCTGAACAACGTCAGCAAGGCGTACGGTCGGTCCTCGCGTGCCGTCGACCGTTTCTCGCTCTCCATCGACCCGGGCGAGTTCGTCGTCCTGCTGGGCCCCTCGGGATGCGGAAAATCGACCGTGCTCCGCATGATCGCCGGCCTTGAGGACGTCACCGAGGGCGAGATACTGCTCGACGGTGAACCGGCCAACCACCTCACGCCCCGCGAACGCTCGATGGCCATGGTCTTCCAGAACTTCGCGCTCTACCCGACCATGACCAACCGGGCCAACATCGGATTCCCGCTGAAGCTGGAGAACCCCCGCCAGGACCACAGCGCGCGCATCGAGAACACGGCCAGGATGCTCGGGATCGAGAGCGTCCTGGACCGGCTCCCCGGCCAGCTCTCCGGCGGCGAGCGCCAGCGGGTCGCCATGGGCCGGGCCATCTCGCGCCAGCCCTCCGCCTTCCTGATGGACGAGCCGCTCTCCAACCTCGACGCGAAGCTCCGCAACCATCTGCGCGCCGAGATATCCCAGCTCACCAAGGAACTCGGCGTCACCACGGTCTACGTCACCCACGACCAGGCCGAGGCGATGTCGCTGGGCCACCGGGTCGCCGTGATGCGCGGGGGAGTCCTCCAACAGGTCAGCCCGCCGCGCGAGGTGTACGCCCTGCCGGAGAACGTGTTCGTCGCCGCGTTCATCGGCACCCCGCGGATCAACCTGCTGCAGGCCGTCGTCCACGCGCCCCTGGAGGGGCGGATGTCGATCGACCTCGGCCGCCAGCGCCTGCCGCTGCCCGAACCGCTCAGCCCCGACCACCAGTTGCTGCGCATCCAGCAGGGCCGCCGGATCATCGTCGGACTGCGCTCCGAAGCGGTCCGGATCGCCCCGCCCAGCCAGGCCCGTCCCGGGGAGGTCGCGCTCAGCGGCATCGTCGAGCATGTCGAGTACCAGGGCCACGAGGCACTGGTCCACCTCAACACCGGCTCCCGGCCCGCCGTGGTGCCGGACCTGGAATCGGCCCGACCGGATCGCGGTGCCCCACGAAGACGCCATACGACCGCGGGCGGAGTCGGTGTGCTGGAACGGCTCAAGGGACGCGCCGCCGGGTACCTCAGCGGTCCCGTCGCCGTCCTGGACGAACCGTCGTCCGAGGCCGCCACTTCGGGGGCGCGCAGCCCCGACCGCCCCGCGGTCACGGCCAGCGACCTCGTCGTGCGCACCGGCCCCGACATGCGGCTGCGCACCGGAGGCCAGGTCCCGCTCCTGGTGGACCTGGCGCACCTGTACGTCTTCGACCACCACGGGCGCCGGATCTGCCCGCTGCCGAAGGACGTCCCGGGGCTGGACATGTAACCCGCGGCCGGACGGGCGCGGTGGCCTCGCACGTGAAACCCCGGACCGGGCGTGACCGGCGTCTCTGGCGCCCGAAAACTAACGGCGCTAGTTTGGGGCGTGGACGACCTCGTCCGTCACCGTGCCCGGAAGGAACAGCCATGAAGGCCCATGACGGTATGTACATCGGCGGCGCATGGCGGCCCGCCGCGGGAGCGGACACGATCGCGGTGGTGAATCCGGCGGACGAGCAGGTCATCGCCCATGTCCCGGCCGGAACGGCGGCCGACGTCGACGCCGCGGTACGGGCCGCGCGCGCCGCCTTCCCCGGCTGGGCCGCGACCCCGCCCGCCGAACGCGCCGCCCGGATCGGCGCGTTGCGCGACGTGCTGGCCGCCCGCAGGGACGAGATCGCCGAAACGGTCACCGCCGAACTGGGCTCACCGCTGCCGATGTCGCAGGCGGTGCACGCCGGCGTACCGGTTCTGGTCGCCGGCTCGTACGCCGAACTGGCCGCGACGTACGCCTTCGAGGAGCGGCACGGCAACTCCACCGTGCTGCTGGAGCCCGTCGGCGTGGTCGGCGCGATCACCCCGTGGAACTACCCGCTGCACCAGATCGTCGCCAAGGTCGCCCCCGCGCTCGCCGCTGGTTGCACCGTCGTCCTCAAGCCCGCCGAGGACACCCCGCTCACCGCACAGCTCTTCGCCGAGGCCACCGCGGAGGCCGGACTGCCCGCCGGTGTCTTCAACCTGGTCACCGGCCTCGGCCCGGTCGCCGGACAGGCCCTCGCCGCGCACGAGGACGTGGACCTGGTCTCCTTCACCGGCTCCACCGCCGTGGGGAAGCGGATCGGCGCCACCGCGGGAGGCGCGGTCAAGCGCGTCGCCCTGGAGCTCGGCGGGAAGTCCGCCAACGTCATCCTGCCCGGCGCCGATCTCGCCAGGGCGGTCAACGTCGGCGTCGCCAACGTGATGTCCAACTCCGGCCAGACGTGCAGCGCCTGGACCCGGATGCTGGTGGACGCCGACCGGTACGAGGAGGCCGTCGCCCTCGCCACCGCGGCCGTCGCCAAGTACGTGCCCGGCGAGCGCGTCGGCCCGCTCGTCAACGCCAAGCAGCAGGCCCGGGTGCGCGGTTACATCGAGAAGGGCATCGAGGAGGGCGCCCGCGTCGTCGCGGGCGGCCCCGGGGCGCCGCTCGGCACGGGCTACTACGTCAGCCCCACGGTCTTCGCCGACGTCACCCCGGAGATGACCATCGCCCAGGAGGAGATCTTCGGCCCGGTCATCTCGATCCTGAAGTACGAGGACGAGGACGACGCGCTGCGGATCGCCAACGGCACGGTGTACGGGCTGGCGGGAGCCGTCTGGGACGCCGACGACGCGGAGGCCGTCGCCTTCGCCCGCCGGATGGACACCGGACAGGTGGACATCAACGGCGGCCGGTTCAACCCGCTCGCCCCCTTCGGCGGCTACAAGCAGTCCGGCGTCGGCCGCGAGCTGGGTTCGCACGGTCTCGCGGAGTACCTGCAGACCAAGTCCCTCCAGTTCTGAACCCGTTCCCCGTTCCCCGTACGTGCCCCCTCAGCAAGGAGTCGGTCCGTGGTCCGCGCCGCCGTACTGTCCGCCGTCGGAGCTCCCCTGGAGATCACCGACATCACCCTCCCGGAACCCGGCCCCGGCCAGGTGCGCGTCCGTCTCGCTGCCGCCGGGGTCTGCCACTCCGACCTCTCGCTGTCCAACGGCACGATGCGGGTCCCGGTGCCCGCAGTCCTCGGCCATGAGGGCGCGGGCACCGTCGTCTCCGTGGGCGACGGCGTCAGCCATGTCGCACCCGGCGACGGCGTGGTGCTCAACTGGGCACCTTCCTGCGGCAGTTGTCACCACTGCGGGATCGGTGAGGTCTGGCTCTGCGCCAACGCCCTGGCCGGGGCGGCGAACATCCACGCCCACACCGCCGACGGCACCGAACTGCACCCCGGGCTGAACGTCGCCGCCTTCGCCCAGGAGACCGTCGTCGCCGGGAACTGCGTGCTGCCCGCCCCGGACAGCATCCCGCTCACCGACGCCGCCCTGCTCGGCTGCGCCGTACTGACCGGGTACGGCGCGGTCCACCACAGCGCGCAGGTCCGCGCGGGCGAGTCCGTCGTGGTGTTCGGCATCGGCGGCGTGGGCCTCGCGGTCCTTCAGTCCGCCCGGATCGCGGGCGCGACGCGGATCATCGCCGTGGACGTCTCCCCGGAGAAGGAGGAGCTGGCCCGGCAGGCGGGCGCGACCGACTACGTCATCGCCTCCGCCACCACACCCCGCGAGATCCGCGCGCTCACCGGCGGCCACGGCGCGGACGTCGCGGTCGAGTGCGTCGGCCGCTCCACCACCATCCGCGCCGCCTGGGAGTCCACCCGCCGGGGCGGCCGCACCACGGTCGTCGGCATCGGCGGCAAGGACCAGCAGGTGACCTTCAACGCCCTGGAGATCTTCCACTGGGGCCGGTCCCTGACCGGCTGCGTGTACGGGAACAGCGACCCGGCCCGCGATCTGCCCGTGCTCGCCGACCACATCGGGGCGGGCCGCTTCGACCTCTCCATGATGGTCACCGAACGCATCGCGCTGGACGGCATCCCGGCCGCCTTCGACCACATGATCGCCGGCAAGGGCGGACGGTCACTGGTCGTCTTCTAAGCACCGTCCTCCGAGCGGCCCGTAGTGAGCAGCCGGGCCTCCATCTCGCCCTGCTCGAACAGCCGGGAGGCCGGGCCCACGATCAGCGGGTCCGGCTCCCGGGCCACCAACGTGTTCTTGTCCGGGTAGTCGAAGCGGTGCAGCACGTGCCGGATCGCCTCCAGCCGGGCCCGCTTCTTGTCGTTGCTCTTCACCACGGTCCAGGGCGCGTCCGGCGTGTCCGTGTGGAAGAGCATCAGCTCCTTCGCCTCGGTGTACGCGTCCCACTGGTCGAGCGAGGCGAGGTCGACCGGGCTCAGCTTCCACTTCCGCACCGGATCGGTCTGCCGGGTCATGAACCGGTTGCGCTGCTCGTTGCGCGAGACGGAGAACCAGAACTTCACCAGATGGATGCCGTCCCGCGCGAGCATCCGCTCGAACCCCGGCGCCTGGTGCATGAATTCGAGGTACTCGGGGGTCGAGCAGAACCCCATCACCCGCTCCACACCCGCCCGGTTGTACCAGGACCGGTCGAAGAGCACGATCTCCCCGGCGGCCGGCAGATGGGCCGCGTACCGCTGGAAGTACCACTGGGAGCGCTCGCGTTCGGTGGGCTTCTCCAGCGCCACCACCCGTGCGCCACGCGGATTGAGGTGCTCGGTGAACCGCTTGATCGTGCCGCCCTTGCCCGCGGCGTCGCGCCCCTCGAAGAGGATGACGAGGCGCTCGTCGTGCTCCTTCACCCAGTGCTGGAGCTTGAGCAGCTCGATCTGGAGGGCGCGCTTGGACTTCTCGTACGCCTTGCGGCCGAGCTTTTCGGTGTAGGGATAGTCCTCCCGCCAGGCGTCACGGGCGCGGCCCTCCGGCGTCACCAGGACCGGATCGCCGTCGCCGGCGGCCACCGCCGGTTTCTCCTTCGCCTCCTTCGCCTCCTTCGCCTCCTTCGCCTCCTTCGCCTTCTTCGCCTTCTTCGCCTTCTCGCTACGACCGGTCCGCTGCTCGGCTCTCCGCGTCATGACGGGTTCCCTCCATCGGCCGGGCCGGATTCCTCCGCGTCGGACCAGTCTGCTGACGCATCCGGGACACCGCCACCCCGGCGAGGCAGAGCAGTCCGCCACCGATGGTGAGCGGTGCGGGCACCTCGTCCAGCAGCAGCCACGCCATCAGCACCACGAGCGCGGGCACCGCGTAGGTGGTGGCGCCCATCCGTCCGGCGGTGGTGCGGGCCAGGGCGTAGGCCCAGGTGGTGAAGGCCAGCGCGGTCGGGAAGAGGCCGAGATAGACCATGTTCAGCGTCGCGGACAGGGGTGCGCCGGCCGCGTCCGAGACCAGCGCACCGGAGAACGGCAGGCAGGCCACCGTGCCGACCAGGCAGCCGAACGTGGTGATCTGGAGCGCCGATCCGTGCGCCAGCGCGGGCTTCTGGCCGACCACCCCGGCCGCGTACGCCACCGCGGCCAGCAGACAGAGCAGCACGCCCAGGATCGAGGAACCCCCCTTCCCCGACATGGAGAGCCCCACGACCACGGCGCCCGCGAAGGACACGGCCATGCCCAGCACCAGCCGGCGCGGCAGTCCCTCGCCGAGCAGCCGGGCGCCGAGCAGCGCTATCAGGAGGGGCCCGATGTTCACGACCATGGCGGCGGTGCCGGCGTCCACCTGCTGCTCGCCCCAGTTCAGCACCACCATGTACAGCCCGAACCACAGCAGCCCGGACTTGATGATCCCGGGCCAGGCCGCCCGCCCCGGCAGCCCTTCGCGCCGGATGAGCAGCAGGGCGCCCAGCGCCAGTGAGCCGGTCAGCAGCCGCCCGAGGGCCAGTGCGCCGGGGGAGTAGGCCTCGCCCGCGCTGCGGATGGAGACGAACGCGGATGCCCACAGCACCACGGTGGTGCAGGCGGCGGCGCCGGCCCGCCAGTCGGAGCGTGGAGCCGGTGCGGGGGTAGTCATCATGGTGCTGACCGTACGGCCGCGACCGTTCGGCGCCTACCGAATAGCCGACGGCTCGGTGCCCGGCCGCGCGGCGAGGGCCCGGTTCACGTCCGGGGCGGGGCGTGCCCTGTGTTCCAGGACGCGTCAGGAGCGCTTCGGCGCAGGCCGGTCGGTCCCGGCGGCCCCGGGCGGCGTGTACTGCATGCCGAGGCCGTCGATCAGCGCCCGCAGCCCCGTCTCGAACGCCCCCTCGTCGACCTGCTGGCGGTGCTCTGCCAGCAGATGGGCCCGGCCGAGGTGCGGGTAGTCGGCGGGGTCGTACGCCGTCTCGTCGTCCACGAAGCCCCGGGCGAAGGAGCCGAGCGCCGATCCGGTGATGAAGTAGCGCATCAGCGCGCCGATGTACGTGGCCTGGGCCGGTGGCCAGCCCGCCCGGACCATGGCGCCGAAGACCGCGTCCGCGACCCGCAGGCCGGCCGGGCGGCGGCCGGGGCCCTGGGCGAGCACCGGGACGATGTGCGGGTGCTCGGTGAGCGCCGCACGATAGGAGACCGCCCAGTCGTGCAGGGCGGCCCGCCAGTCGCGGCTGTCGGACTCGTCGAACATCGACAGATCGACCTGCGCGGAGACGGCGTCGGCGACCGCGTCCAGGATCTCGTCCTTGTTGCGGAAGTGGTTGTAGAGCGACGGCCCGCTGACCCCGAGCTCCGCCGCCAGCCGGCGGGTGGAGACCGCGTCGAGCCCCTCGGCGTCCACGAGGGCACCCGCCGTCGCGACGATGCGGTCTCTGCTGAGGAGGGGCTTGCGCGGGCGGGCCATGCGGCACATAGTAGGGCCCAGCCATAAAACTAGCAGTGCTAATTAAGGTGGAGGGCCGAACGATGAACCTGGAGCTCAGTGAGGAGCAGAAGGCCGTCCGGCAGCTCGCCGAGGAGTTCGTCGCCCGTGACGTCGCCCCGCACGTCGTCGAGTGGGACCGGGCCGAGAACGTCGACAAGTCGATCGTGAAGAAGCTGGGCTCCCTCGGCTTCCTCGGGCTGACCGTCCCCGAGGAGTACGGCGGCTCGGGCGGCGACCACCTCACGTACTGCCTGGTGACCGAGGAGCTCGGCCGCGGCGACTCCTCGGTCCGGGGCATCGTCTCGGTCTCTCTGGGGCTGGTCGCCAAGACCGTCGCCGGCTGGGGCGACGAGGAGCAGAAGCGGCACTGGCTGCCGCGGCTGACCTCGGGCGACGCGGTGGGCTGCTTCGGCCTCACCGAACCGGGCACCGGGTCGGACGCCGGGAATCTGGCGACCAGGGCCGTGCGGGACGGCGGGGACTACGTCATCAACGGCTCCAAGACGTTCATCACCAACGGCACCTGGGCCGATGTGGTGCTGCTCTTCGCCCGCACCAATGACACCCCCGGTCACAAGGGCATATCCGCCTTCCTGGTCCCCGCCGACACCCCCGGCCTCACCCGTCGCACCATCCACGGCAAGCTCGGTTTGCGCGGCCAGGCGACCGCCGAGGTGGTGCTGGAGGACGTCCGCGTACCCGCCACCACCCTCATGGGCCCCGAGGGCAAGGGCTTCTCGATCGCCATGTCCGCCCTGGCCAAGGGGCGGATGTCGGTCGCGGCCGGCTGCGTCGGCATCGCCCGGGCCGCCCTGGACGCGGCCGTCGGATACGCGGGTGAACGCGAACAGTTCGGCAAGTCCATCGCGGGCCACCAGCTCGTCCAGGAGCTCATCAGCGACATCGCCGTGGACGTCGACGCCGCCCGGCTGCTCACCTGGCGGGTGGCCGACCTGATCGACCGCGGCGAGGACTTCGCCACCGCCGCCTCCAAGGCCAAGCTCTTCGCCTCCGAGGCCGCCGTCCGCTCCGCCAACAACGCCCTCCAGGTGTTCGGCGGCTACGGCTACATCGATGAGTACCCGGTCGGGAAGCTGCTCCGCGACGCCCGGGTGATGACGCTGTACGAGGGCACCAGTCAGATCCAGAAGCTGATCATCGGCCGCGCGCTGACGGGCGTCTCCGCCTTCTGAGGCCCCACCGGCGCCTCGAACGGGCATCTGAGTACCGGGCTGAGTACCCGGACGGATGTGGCGCGCGCCACGCTGCCCGATGCTGAGCGGCATGAGTGACACGACATCGGTCAAGCAGCAGAGCAGCGCCGCCTTCTACGGTCAGGCCGTCGCGTCCTTCGGGGTGGCGATGGGTGCGGTGGCTCTCGGAATCTACTTCCTCGACGCGGATGCCTGGGTGCGGGGGTTCCTCGCCATCGGCGTCCTCTACCTGGTCACGTCCTGCTTCACCCTGGCCAAAGTCATCAGGGACCGGCAGGAGGCGGGCCAGCTGGTCAGCCGGGTGGACCAGGCCAGGCTGGAGAAGATCCTCGCCGAGCACGACCCCTTCCAGAAGCTCTGAGGATCTCTCCCGCCGGACCCCTCCCGGCAGCTCCGGCGATCTCACCCACCGGACCACTAAGCGCTTGCTCAGGATCGGGGTATGGTGTTCGTCCTGCTGACTGAGAGGGGCCACGGACGATGAGCACGGCGGAGGAGACCGACGGCGACGACACGCCGTGGGCCGAAGTGACGCCCGAGGCTGCCCGGCGGCTTCTCGTCGCCGCCGTCGACGCCTTCGCCGAGCGCGGGTACCACGCGACCACCACCCGGGACATCGCCGGCCGCGCCGGGATGAGCCCCGCCGCGCTCTACATCCACTACAAGACGAAGGAAGAGCTGCTCCACCGGATCAGCAGGATCGGTCACGACCGCGCCCTGTCCGTACTGGAGGCGGCTGCCGACAGCGAGGGGACGGCCGCCGATCGGCTCGCCGACGCCGTACGGTCCTTCGTCCGCTGGCACGCCGAGCGGCACACCACCGCACGCGTGGTCCAGTACGAGCTCGATGCCCTCGGCGAGGAGCACCGCACCGAGATCATCGAACTCCGCCGCCGGAGTGACGCGGTGGTGCGCCGGATCATCGGTGAGGGCGTCGAGGCCGGGGAGTTCGACGTCCCGGACGTGCCGGGCACCACGCTCGCCGTGCTCTCGCTCTGCATCGACGTGGCGCGGTGGTTCAACGCCCAGGGCAGCCGGACGCCGGACGAGGTCGGCGAGCTGTACGCCGACCTCGTGCTGCGCATGGTCGCGGCCCAGCGCTGACGCCGCCGCCCCGGCGCTGCTCGATTCCCGGTGGCCTGGGCGCCCGGGCCGGCGGCCGGCCGCGCGGCCGGACCGGGACAGGTGCCGCGACCGGGCCGGCGGGAGGCCTGGTGATCCGGTCTCCGGCAGGCCTCAGAAGTAGTACCGCGACACCGACTCGGCCACGCAGGCCGGCTTGTCGCCGCCCTTGCGCTCCACCGTGACGACCGCGGTGACCTGCACGCCGCCGCCCGCCTCCTCGACGCTCTTCAGGACGGCCGTGGCCCGCAGCCGCGACCCCACGGGCACCGTGGAGGGGAAGCGCACCTTGTTGGTCCCGTAGTTGATGCCCATCTTCATGCCCTCGACCCGCATGACCTGCGGCACGAGCGCCGGCAGCAGCGAGAGCGTGAGGTAGCCGTGCGCGATCGTCGTGCCGAACGGGCCGGCCGCGGCGCGCTCCGGGTCCACATGGATCCACTGGTGGTCACCGGTGGCATCGGCGAAGAGGTCGATCCTCTTCTGCTCGATCTCCAGCCAGTCGCTGTGTCCCAGCTGCTCGCCCACTCCGTCACGCAGCTCCTGCGCAGACGTGAAGATCCTCGGCTCTGTCATGTCCCTGGTCCCTGCCTTCCCGCTCTCTCGGCCACCCGTGGCAGCGCCTGTCTAAGCGCTTGCTCAGCATGGTTCGCGGGCGCGTTCCTGTCAACGACGGACCGGCCGGGACCGGGCCGCGTAGGGTTCGAGGGGTGCCTCAGATCCCACAGACGCTCCATGAACTCACCGTCGGTCAGCTCTCCGCCCGCAGCGGCGCCGCAGTCTCGGCCCTGCACTTCTACGAGGCCAAGGGCCTGATCGGCAGCCGCCGCACCAGTGGCAACCAGCGCCGCTACAGCAGGGACGCGCTGCGCCGGGTCGCCTTCGTCCGCGCGGCGCAGCGGGTCGGGATCCCGCTCGCCACCATCCGGGACGCGCTGGCCCAACTCCCGGAGGAGCGCACCCCGAACCGCGACGACTGGGCGCGGCTCTCCGAGGCATGGCGCTCGGAGCTGGACGGGCGGATCGAGCAGTTGGCGCGGTTGCGCGACCATCTCACCGACTGCATCGGCTGCGGCTGCCTGTCGCTGGAGAACTGTGTGCTCTCCAACCCGAACGACATCACCGGTGAGCGGATCAGCGGCTCGCGTCTGATGCCGGGCAAGGTCGCGGAGCACCGGGGCACGGAGAGCAAGGCCGGGCATGCGGGGTCGCGGAGCGGTCCCCGGGAGGGCACCGAGGGGTCCGGCCGATGAAGGTGTGTTGCCCGTCCGGCAGCCGTACGTCGACGGACGCCGGGCGGGCCGCTCCGTTCCTCAGGCCGCCGATGCCAGGTGGCCGAGCCGGGTCCGCCGGGCTTTCGCCAGCGCCGCCTGGGTGAGCACAGACCGCGGCACCACGATCCCGCACCCGGTGCAGACCGGGCCGGACCACGGCTCGCTGTCCAGGTCCTGCCGCCAGGCGATCCTGGCCTGTGCGCACACCGGGCAGCCGGTGCCCGGCTCCGACTCCAGGGCGGAGATCAGCCGGACCAGGACCTCGGCGAGCGGCGCCGCCGGGTGGACGGCCGGGTCGTCGCACCGGGCGACCCCGTTCCCGCCCCAGGTGCGCCGGTGCCAGTCGTCGAACGCGCCCGGCCGGCGCAGCCCGTCGTGCTTCTCCCGGCGGCGGCGCTCGGCGAACCCCGCCTCGTAGCCCAGCCAGACCGCGCGGGCCGTCTCCAGCTCCTCCAGTGCGCGTATCAGCCGCACCGGGTCGGGGGCCCGGTCCTCGGGCCCGATTCCGTGCCGGGCGCACAGGTGATCCCAGGTCGCCCGGTGTCCGTAAGGGGCGAAGCGTTCCAGGCACTTGCGCAGCGAGTACCGCCGCAGTGCCAGGTCGCTCCGCGGATCGCGGACCTGTCTCGCAAGACTCCGGAAACCGGCCATTGCGCTGCCACCTCCGTCGCTCGTACTCCGTCGCCCGAACTTCGGCGTCGGTGAATAGACGTACAACTGCCCGGATCGGCTCCATCCAAGGGTGCGGTCGTCCAATGCGTGAGATGACTGATCGTCAAGTGCCCCGGTCGAGGCGCCGGCCGGGCTCAAGGCGGCGCAGGGCATCTACGACGACGAGGTCATACCGGAGGGCTCGCTCCCCGGCTCCGGCTCCGGCGCCCGGAAGCCCCGCATGTCCAACGCCCTGCTGGTCTCCGGCTGGTGGGGCTTCGCCGACAAGGACCTGCGCCAGGTGCTGGGACAGCCGGTCAAGGGGCCGCTGGCCAGGACCTACTGCGGCAACGGCGATCTGAGCAGCTGCCGCGCGGCGCTGCTGTCCTCGCTGAAGCGGGCGGCGGCGGTACCGGCGGCGGAGGTGTACCCGGCGGACGACAACTGCAAGGCCGGCGAGCAGTGGTGCACCGACTCGATCATCCACCGGGCGCTGGGCGGGATCACGCAGAAGGCGATCCACTGGCAGAACCGTCCCACGTACCAACAGGTGGTGGAGTCCCCGGCCCATCGCTGAGTTCCGGCCCGTCCGGTGCGTGAGGACGGAACCGGTTCGCCGGGCGGGCCCGAACTCCCGGGCCCGCCCGGCACGTCTCACCGGTACTGGAGATACCGCTTGCGCACGGAACGGAACGCGGCGAGATCCTTCGACCACGCCCCCACGACCTCATCCGTGTCCGCACCCGCGTCGATCATCGTGCGGACCCGGGTGTTGCCGGTGAGCTTGTCGATCCAGTTGTCCGGCCGCCAGGCGAACCCGCTCCAGGTCTGCTTCGCCGTCACCAGCAGCGCGATCCCGGTGCGCACCGGGTCGAAGACCTCCCGGTCCTGCACGTGCACCTGCACGCCGCCGACCGTCTTGCCCACGAACTTGGAGAACGTCGGCGCGAAGTACGCCTCGCGGAACGCCACCCCGGGCAGGTCGAGCGCGTTCGCGGCGGCCGCCCACGTGTGGTCGATGCCCTCCGCGCCGAGCAGCTCGAACGGCCGCGTGGTGCCGCGCCCCTCGGAGAGGTTCGTGCCCTCGAAGAGGCAGGTGCCCGAGTAGACCAGCGCCGTGTCGGGCGTCGGCATGTTGGGGCTCGGCGGCACCCACGGCAGCCCGCTCGCGTCGAAGAAGTCCGAGCGCGACCACCCCGACATCTTCACGATCTCCAGCTCGGCCGGACGGTCGGCCAGGAACTCCCCGTTGAACAGCAGGGCGAGTTCGGTGACCGTCATGCCGTGCGCCTGGGCGATCTCCCGGCGGCCCACGAAGGTGCCGAACGCCGGATCGAGGACCGGCCCGAGCGCCGCCCGCCCGGACACCGGGTTGGGCCGGTCCAGGACGACGAACTTCTTGCCCGCGAGGGCCGCCGCCTCCATGCAGTCGTACAGCGTCCAGATGTACGTGTAGAAGCGGGCGCCCGCGTCCTGGATGTCGAACACGATCGTGTCGACGCCGGATGCCGTGAAGACGTCGGCGAGCTGCTGCCCGCTCTTGAGGTACGTGTCGTAGACCGGAAGGCCGGTCGCCGGGTCGTCGTACCGGCCCTCGGAGCCGCCCGCCTGCGCGGTGCCGCGGAAGCCGTGCTCCGGGCCGAAGACGGCCGTCAGGTTCACCCGCCCGTCCGGGTGCATCACATCGACGATGTGGCGGACGTCGGAGGTGACCCCGGTCGGGTTGGTGACGACGCCGACCCGTTGGCCCTTCAGTATCGCGTAGCCGTCCGCCGAGAGCCGGTCGAAGCCGGTACGGAACCGGCCGTGGCCGCCCCCCTGCCCGTTGCCGTGCCCATGGCCCTGTTCGTTGCCCTGCGAGGGGCGGGCCGCTGCGGGTCCGGCCGCCGCGGCCGTCGCCGCGAGGGCTCCCACGGCACTGCCGGCGGTCAGCAAACCACGTCTGGTCAGGCTCATTCGGATACCTCCAAGATCGCGACGTCTGTCATGGCCACGCACGCTAGCGCGCACACGGGCCGCAGGGAACGAGCCGGACGTGACGGATGTGACGGGAGCGACGCATGGGTGGCGTCAGTCTCTTCCCCGACGACATACCGACTGGTTAGTCTGCTGGTGCAGTCGGCTGAGAGAGGCGGGACCGATGAGTACGGTGCAGGGCGCGGGCGTAGTGGTCACGGGGGCCGGAGGCGGCATCGGAGCCGCCCTGGCCCGCAGGTTCGCCGCCGAGGGCGCACGGGTCGTGGTCAACGACCTCGACGAGGGCAGGATCGCGGCGCTCGCCGAGGAGATCGGCGCCGTGGCCGTCGCCGGGGACGCCTCGCGGATCGTCGACGCCGCCCGGGACGCCCTGGACGGCACCGTGGACGTCTACTGCGCCAACGCGGGCCTCGCCTCGCCCGGTGACGTCTTCGCCGACGAGGAGGTCTGGGCCGCCGCCTGGGACGTCAATGTGATGGCCCACGTCCGCGCGGCCAGGGCGCTGCTCCCGGACTGGCTGGAGCGCGGCAGCGGCAGGTTCGTCTCCACCGCTTCGGCCGCCGGACTGCTCACGATGATCGGCGCGGCGCCGTACAGCGTCACCAAGCACGGCGTGGTCGCCTTCGCGGAGTGGCTCGCACTCACCTACGGCCACCGCGGCGTCAAGGTTCACGCGATCTGCCCGCAGGGCGTGCGTACGGACATGCTGACCGCCGCGGGATCGGCCGGGGAGCTCGTGCTCGCCCCCAGCGCCATCGAGCCGGAGGACGTCGCCGACGCGCTCTTCGCGGCCATGGCCGAGGACCGCTTCCTCGTCCTGCCGCACCCGGAGGTCGCCGGGTACTACCGGGCCCGCGCCAAGGACACCGACCACTGGCTCGGCAGCATGAACCACCTCCAGCAGAAGTGGGAGGAGACCGGCGCATGACCGAGTCGATCTACGCGGCGAAGCCCTGGCTCCCGCTGCTCAGCGAGGCCCAGCGGGTCTCCGTCCACCCGGCCGCCACCCTGGTGCACGCCTTCCGGGAATCGGTGGCCCGCGCCCCGGACCACCCGGCGCTGGCCTACTTCGACGGGTGCCTCACCTACCGCGAGACCGACGCGCTCTCCGACTCCGTGGCCGGCCACCTCGCCGTCCGGGGTCTGGAGCGCGGCGACCGGGTCGCGATCATGCTGCAGAACTCGCCGCAGTTCGTCCTCGCCCTGCTCGGCGCCTGGAAGGCCGGGGCGACGGTCGTACCCCTCAACCCGATGTACAAGTCCGGTGAGGTCGGCCATGTGCTGAAGGACGCCGAGGTCACCGCGCTCATCTGCTCGGACCGCGCCTGGGAGGCCTACCTGCGGGACACCGCGGCGGCAGCCCCGGCCGTCCGGATCGCCGTCACCGCCTGCGAGCTGGACTTCCAGACGAAGAACGACGAGCGGGTGCTGAACTTCGAACGGCTGCCCGCGGCCGACGACGCCGCCTTCCCCGACGGCGAACTGCGCACCGGCGACATCGGCTTCATGGACCGCGAGGGCTGGCTCTACGTCGTCGACCGCAAGAAGGACATGATCAACGCCTCCGGCTTCAAGGTCTGGCCGCGCGAGGTCGAGGACGTCCTCTACACCCACCGCGCCGTCCGCGAGGCGGCGGTCGTGGGCGTCCCCGACGCCTACCGGGGCGAAACGGTCCGCGCCTACGTCAGCCTGCGGCCCGGCTCCCGCGTCGAACCGGACGAACTGGCCGCGTACTGCAAGGAACGGCTCGCCGCGTACAAGTACCCGCGCGAGGTCGAGATCCTGACCGAACTTCCCAAGACGGCAAGTGGGAAGATCCTCAGGCGGGAACTGCGTTCACCCCGCTAGAACCGGTTCACGCACCGCACGGAAGGAAGGTGGCGGCTATGGCCAAGGCGACGGACGGGAGCGGTACCCCCGTTCCGCAGCGGCTGCTGGCCGCCGCCACCCGGCTCTTCGCCGAGCAGGGGTACGACCGCACCTCGGTCCAGGAGATCGTCGAGGCGGCCGGCGTCACCAAGGGCGCGCTCTACCACTACTTCGGCTCCAAGGAGGACCTCCTCCAGGAGGTCTACGCCCGGGTGCTGCGGCTCCAGCAGGAGCGCCTCGACGCCTTCGCGGACGCCGACGCACCCGTGGAGCAGCGGCTGCGCGACGCCGCGGCCGACGTGGTCGTCACCACCATCGAGAACCTCGACGACGCCTCGATCTTCTTCCGCTCCATGCACCACCTGAGCCCGGAGAAGAACAAGCAGGTACGGATGGAGCGGCGCCGCTACCACGAGCGCTTCCGGGCCCTGGTGGAAGAGGGACAGCGCAGCGGGGTGTTCTCCACGGCCACCCCGGCGGACCTGATCGTCGACTACCACTTCGGCTCGGTCCACCACCTGTCCACCTGGTACCGGCCGGACGGCCCGCTCAGCCAGCAGGAGGTCGCCGACCACCTCGCCGACCTGCTGCTGCGCGCGCTGCGGCCGTAGGGAGGCGGCAGAGACGGTGAGGGAGGGAACGGTGTCCGGGGGCGCTGCCGAGGTCGTCGAGCTGCGGCCCCACACGCCGGCGAGCCTCGAAGCGCTGCTGCGCTGGAAGAACGACACCGAGATCCGGCGGCTCAGCGACGGCGGGACGCACTCGTTCACCCGCGAGGAGGTCGCCGCGACCCTGGAGCGGTGGATGCGTCCCAGCCACGGGACCGTCCACCTCGCGATCGGGCTGGCCGGCCGCGCGGAGCCCATCGGCTTCCTCCACCTGGCACTCATCGAACGCGCCCACCGCCGGTGCCGGCTCGGCATCGTCATCGGGGAGAAGGACCTGTGGGGACGCGGCCACGGGCGTACGGCAGTGGTGCAAGCGGTCGACCATGCGTTCGACGTGCTCGGCCTCGACCGGATCACCGCGGAGGTCTTCGCCGACAACCCACGCTCCGTGCGGATGCTCGAAGGCGCGGGCTTCGTGCGCGAGGGCGTCATGCGCGAGAGCGTCCAACGCGACGGACGGCGCGTCGACGAGCTGATCTTCGGACTGCTGCGGCACGAATGGGCCGGGGCGGGAGGCGACCGGGACCGGCGTCGCTGAGGCGCCGCGCGGCCGCCGTTCAGGACCCGCCACCTGCCAGCCGGTCCAGCAGCGCCCCCGCCGCCGGGTTGCGCGGCCGGGGGCTCCGGCCCGCCGGCACCACCGTCCGGCCCGGCTCCGGCTGCCGGATGCTCACGCACGGCAGCCCGGCGTCCTCACCGATCCGACGGGGCAGGATCGCCACGCCGATGCCCGCCCGCACGAGGTCCACGAGCAGCCGGATCTGGGTGACGTCGCAGGTGATCCGGCGCTCCAGACCGCAGTGCGCGGCCAGCCGCTGCACCGCCGTCTCCAGACCGGTACCGGCCCGGAAGTCCACGAACGGCTCCCCGGCGAGGTCCTCGATCAGGGTGCGCCCGGCCGTCGCCAGCCGGTGACCGGGGGCGGTGATCAGCACCAGGTCCTCCTGCCAGGAGGCGAACGCCACGAGGCCGTCCGGCAGTCCGGCGGCGTCCGGCGCCAGATGGCCGAGGTCCAGCTCACCGGCGAGCAGCCCCGCCAGCAGCTCCGGGGTCGTCGCCTCGCGCAGGGAGATCTGCACCCCGGGCCACAGCCGGTGGAACGCGGCCGGTTCGGCGGCCAGATCCACACAGGCCAGCGTCTGGATCGTGCCGATCCGCACCCGGCCGGTGGCCAGGGCCGACACGGCGGCCACCGCGTCGCGCGCCGCGTCCGTCCCGGCGAGCACCGTCCGGGCCGACGGCAGCAGCGCCCGGCCCGCCTCGGTCAGCACCACCCGGCGGCCGGTGCGGTCGAACAGATCGGCGCCCAGCTCCCGTTCGCGCTTGCGCACGGACGTGCTCGCGGACTGCACGATCAGTTCGGCGCGGGCGGCGGCGGTGAAGCTGCCGTGTGTGATCACCGCCCATGAAGTGGCGGAGCTGACGAATCTCCACCCATCCACGGTAGTGATCGCAGCCAGTGAAACCATCTGTTGGACCGAACCGGCGGGCGGGGCCACGCTGGATACATGGCGCACATCCAGACATCGACGCGTGTCCCCGCCCTGTGGCGCGTGGCCTACGGGCCGCACCGCCCGAGGACCGTCCGGGTCCTCGCACGGTGCCTGCTGCGGGTGCGGGCCTTCGCCCGCGACCTGGCGCTGGCCGACCACGTACCGTACGGCGGCTACTGAGCCGGGAGGCGCGGGCCCGAAACGCGTTGGTGGAGCCGCGGAGCACCCGGCTAGCATCCGACGATGCGGACGCCGGTCGACGAAGAGTTCCACGCCCTGGGCCGACAGCTCACGAACGAGGACCCCGGGCAGCGTCACACGGCACTGGTCCGGCTGGCCGAGCTCGTCACCGCGTGCCCCCCCGACGACGGGCGGACGGACGCACTCGCCGCACTGCTGCCCGTGTCCCTCACCGGACTCCCGGAGGCTGATCTCCTCCTGGCCGGGCTCTACGAGCGGCTCGGCCACCGATGGACGGGCCGCCCCCGGCCCCCGTGGCGCACGGCCGGGCACCTGCCGGCAACGGTACGGATCGCCTGGCTGCGCGCCGATGTGCTCCCTGGCGGGCCGCGACCGCCGTGCTCCGGGAGGCCTTCGCCGTACCGGAGCCAGGGCCCGTCGCCGCACCCGTGTCCGATGCGGTCCGGGCCTGGCGGTCCGCGCTGGCCGACGCGGTCCGGGTACCGGACGCACTGGCGGACTTCCGCCGCACGGACGACGGCACGGTTTCCTCGCGGGACCGGCTGGCCGCCCTCATCGAGGCCCACCGCGGCGCCGACCCCGGGGTCCGGGCCGCCCTCATCGACTGGATGACACGGCTCCAGCCCCTGGACGCGCCGCCCTGGACCCTCGCGGAGACCGCCCGCGCGCCGGAGCCCCCACCGCGCCGGGTCCGTGCCGACGACCTGGACCAGCCGCGTTCGGCGGCCCTGCGGGAGCGGCTGCTCGCCATGCTCGGCTCGGCGGAGGCGGGGCGACGCCGGACCGCCGCCGAGGCGCTGGCGCGGTGGCCCGAGCCGGAGGCCCGCCTGGCCGTGCTGCGCGCGTACCTGAACGGCCGGGTCGGCCTGCCCGCCGCGGCCGGCCTCGACCACGCGCTCGGAGACATCGGCGAGAGCGAACTCCGGGGTGACGGAATCCTGCGCGACAAAGTGGCAGGTGCGGCCGTGGGGCTCGATCCGGGGGAGCGGGAACGGCTCGTCCCGCTGCTGCTGGAGTGGTGGGAGCACGCACCGCCCGCCGTGGCCCGGGCCGTCGGGGACGCGTTGCGCGCCCATCCCGCCGACGCGCTGGCCGAAGCACTGGGCGACCGCCTCGACGCCGGGGCGTGGGGGTTCCTGGACCTGCTTGCCGGCCGCCCGCTCCTGCGCACCCCCGCGCTGACGCGGACCTGCCGCCGCCTGCGTACCGAAGGGCGTCACGAACTCGCCGACCGGCTGATCCTCGTGGAGGGGCCGTTGCGGGGGCCGGACGCCGGACGGCAGGACGCGGCGGCACTGGCGGTACTCCGCGACCGCGACGCGGCCCTTCCCGCCGCGCCGGGGCAACGTCCGACCCGGCGGGAACTGATGGACCTGGCCGCGACCGGCACTCCCGAGCAGATCTGCCGGGCACTCACCGCACTGGCCGAGGCGCACCCCGGCCCCGAGCCGGACCGCGACCCGCATCTCCTGCACCTGCTCGGCGAGTTGCTGACGCACCCCCGGCCCGGAGTGCGGCTGCGGGCCCACCGCACCGCGCGCGCGATGCTGGAGCGGACGGCGTATCTGCGCCACACCGAACAACTGCTGGACGACCCACGGCCGGACGTGGTGCGCATGGCACTTCGGACGCTCTGCCGGGCGGGCTGGGAGCCGGCGATCCCCGCGGTCACCGGGCTGCTCGGGCACCCGCACGCCGTCGTGCGCGGCGCGGCGGCCGAGGCACTGGCCGAGCTGGGCAGGGCGGCGGTTCCGGCACTCCGTCACGCCGCCGCCCGCGCCCGGCCCGACCGGCGCTCCCGGTACACGGACGTACTGGACCGGATCGGGGCCGGCGAACACTGACGTGATCCGCCGCCCCCGACCCGCCACCGGCCCGTCGCCTACAGGTACTTCTTGATCTCGCGCCGCGCCAGCGACCGCTGGTGCACCTCGTCAGGGCCGTCCGCCAGCCGCAGCGTCCGCGCCGCCGCCCACAGTTCGGCCAGCGGGAAGTCCTGGCTGACGCCGCCCGCACCGTGCAGCTGAACCGCCTGGTCGAGGATGGAGACCACCGCACGAGGGGTGGCGATCTTGATGGACTGGATCTCGGTGTGCGCACCCCGGTTGCCCACCGTGTCCATCAGCCAGGCCGTCTTCAGCACCAGCAGCCGCAGCTGCTCCACCGTGACCCGCGCGTCGGCGATCCAGTTCTGCACCACGCCCTGCTGGGCGAGCGGCTTGCCGAAGGCGTTGCGGGACACCGCGCGCCGGCACATCAGCTCGATGGCGCGCTCGGCCATGCCGATCAGCCGCATGCAGTGGTGGATGCGGCCCGGTCCCAGCCGCGCCTGGGCGATGGCGAAACCGCCTCCCTCCTCGCCGACCAGGTTCGCCGCGGGCACCCGCACGTTGTCGAAGACCACCTCGGCGTGGCCGCCGTGGTAGTGGTCCTCGTAGCCGTACACCTTCATGGCGCGCTTCACGGTCAGACCCGGGGTGTCGCGCGGGACGAGGATCTGCGACTGCTGGCGGCGGATGTCGTCGCCGTCCGGGTCGGTCTTGCCCATCACGATGAAGATCGCGCAGTCCGGGTTCATCGCCCCGGAGATGTACCACTTGCGGCCGTTGATGACGTAGTTGCCGCCGTCGCGGGCGATCCGCGTCTCGATGTTGGTCGCGTCCGATGACGCCACCTCCGGCTCCGTCATCGCGAACGCGGACCGGATCTCACCGGCGAGCAGCGGCTCCAGCCACTGCTTCTTCTGCTCGTCGGTGCCGAACTGTGCGAGCACCTCCATGTTCCCGGTGTCCGGCGCCGCGCAGTTCAGCGCGGTCGGCGCCAACTGCGGGGAGCGGCCCAGGATCTCGGCCAACGGGGCGTACTGGAGGTTGGTCAGCCCGGCCCCGTGCTCGGCGTCCGGCAGGAAGAGGTTCCACAGCCCCTGCCGGCGCGCCTCAGCCTTCAGGTCCGCCACGATCTGCGGGGTGTCCCACGGCGACGCGAGCTGCTCCCGCTGCTCCTGCGCGGTCTTCTCGGCCGGGTGGACGTGCTCGTCCATGAAGGTGAGCAGCTGGGCGCGCAGTTCTTCGGTACGGGCGTCGAATGCGAAGTCCATGGGGTTGATCAGCCTTCCTGGAGGGTGGTGAGGCCGTGCGCGATGAAGACGGGGACGAGATCGCCGATGCGGTCGAAGCCGCCACCGACGGTCTGGCCCAGCGTGTAGCGGTAGTGGATGCCCTCCAGGATCACGGCGAGCTTGAACCAGGCGAACGCCGTGTACCAGGAGATCGCGGAGGTGTCCCGGCCGGAGCGTGCGGCATAGCGCTCGATCAGTTCGGCGGGGGAGGGGTGGCCGGCCGCGCCGCTGGTCGTGGAGACCGGTGACTCGGGCAGATCGAGGTCGGAGCTGTACATCACCAGCAGGCCGAGGTCGGTCAGCGGGTCGCCGAGCGTCGACATCTCCCAGTCGAGCACGGCCTTGATCCGGTCGTCGGAGCCGAGCAGGACGTTGTCCAGGCGGTAGTCGCCGTGCACCACCGTCGGGGCCGGGGAGACGGGCAGTCCGTGCCCGAGCGCCGCGTGCAGCTCGTCGATGCCGGGCAGTTCGCGGTTGCGGGAGGCGTCCAGCTGCTTGCCCCAGCGGCGCAGCTGCCGGTCCAGGAAGCCCTCGGGGCGTCCGAAGTCGCCGAGCCCGACGGCCGCCGGGTCCACGGCGTGCAGCTCGACCAGCGTGTCCACCAGGCCGAGCACGGCCGTGCGGGTGCGCTCGGCGCCGAGCGGGGCGAGCTGCGCGGCCGTGCGGTACGGGGTGCCCTCGACGTACTCCATGACGTAGAACGGCGAGCCGGTGACGGAGTCGTCCTCGCAGAGCAGCAACGGCTCGGGGACCGGGACGGCCGTCGGGTGCAGTGCGCTGATCACCCGGTGCTCGCGCTTCATGTCGTGCGCGGTGGCCAGTACATGGCCCAGCGGCGGCCGGCGCACGACCCAGCGTCCGGTGCCGTCCCTATCGGTGACGACGTAGGTCAGGTTCGAACGCCCGCCCTCGATGAGCCGGGCATCGAGCGGTCCGTTCACCAGGCCCGGCCGTTCGCGCTCGAGATGTCCGCGCAGCCGGTCGAGGTCGAGACCTGGCGGGTGGACTGGGCTCATCGTGCGCACCTCCGGGAGGAATGATCCGTCGGAGTTCATGATGCCGACCAGTCGGTATGTCGTCCAGTGAACTCCCGGAACCGGATGTGCCGAGTCCGGCCCGAACGGCAGTCGAACCTCTGGTGTTCAGTCGTATCTCTGAATAGAGTTCATGTATGGATACAGCATTGTTGATCGACGAAGTCCGGCTGACCCCGATCCTCATTGCCGACCCGCCACTCCTCAACACCCAGGGCGTCCACCAGCCGTACACCCCGCGGCTCATCGTGGAGGTCGTCACACGCGGCGGGGTGACCGGCATCGGGGAGACGTACGGCGACGGCAAGTACCTCGAACCGGCCGAGTCGCTCGCCGCCGCCCTGGCCGGCCGCCCGGTCAGCGATCTGAACGGGCTCTTCGCCCTTGCCGACGAGGTGTGCGCAGACTCACGCGCGGCCGACGAGGGGGTCGACGCGGGCGGGCTGCGCGGCGTCCAGACCGCGGACAAGCTGCGGCTCTCGGTGGTGTCCGGCTTCGAGGTGGCCTGTCTGGACGCCCTGGGCAAGTCCCTCGGCCTGCCCGTGCACGCGCTGCTCGGTGGCAAGGTGCGCGACAGCGTCGAGTACAGCGCCTACCTCTTCTACCGCTGGGCCGAGCACCCCGAGGGCGGTGAGCGGGACGACTGGGGCGCGGCCGTCGACCCGGCCGGAGTCGTCGCCCAGGCACGGCGGTTCGCCGACGAGTACGGCTTCTCCTCCTTCAAGCTGAAGGGCGGTGTCTTCCCGCCCGACGAGGAGATCGCCGCGGTCCGCGCGCTGGCCGAGGCGTTCCCGGACCAGCCGCTGCGGCTGGACCCCAACGGCGCCTGGTCCGTCGAGACCTCGCTGCACGTCGCCGAGCAGCTCAAGGACGTACTCGAGTACCTGGAGGACCCGGCGAGCGGCACGGAGCTGATGGCCGCGGTCGCGGCGGGCACCGATGTACCCCTGGCCACCAACATGTGCGTCACCACGCTCGCCGAGGTCCCGGAGGCCTTCGCCCGGGACGCCGTCCAGGTCGTCCTCTCCGACCACCACTACTGGGGCGGACTGCACCGCACCCGTGAACTGGCCGGGATCTGCCGCACCTTCGGTGTCGGGCTCTCCATGCACTCCAACACCCACCTCGGGATCAGCCTCGCCGCCATGACGCAGGTCGCGGCCACCGTCCCCAACCTCGACTACGCCTGCGACAGCCACTACCCCTGGCAGACCGAGGACGTCATCACCACCCGCCACGTCTTCGAGGACGGCCGGCTCACCGTCTCCGACGCCCCGGGCCTCGGTGTCGAACTCGACCGGGAACGCCTGGCCGTACTGCACCGCCGCTGGCTCGACGACGACGGCACGATGCGTGAGCGTGACGACGCCGCCGCGATGCGCAAGGCCGAGCCGGGGTGGCGGACGCCGTCGATCCCGCGCTGGTGAGAGCCCTGTGCGGGGCCGTGGCCGCGCTCCTCGCCGGGCTCCGGCACTCCGGCCGCACGCCTCGCCCGTCGCTGCCGCGCACGTAGCCCGTCGCTGCCGTTCCCCGGGGGCCGCCGCGGCATGACTTGCGCCGCTCCCGGCCCGCGCCGATGGTCGAAGGATGAAGGCGATCAGCTACAGCAGGTACGGCGGGGCCGAGGTCATGGAGTACGGCGAGCGGCCCGATCCCAAGGTGGGCCCCGACAGCGTCCTGGTGAAGGTGCGGGCCGCGGCGGTCAACCCGGTCGACCGGAAGGCCCGGGAAGGCCTGCTCGACGCAGCGCTGGATGCCGTCTTTCCGGTGATTCCCGGCTGGGACGTGTCCGGTGTCGTGGTGCAGCCAGGGATCGCCGTCGACGAGTTCGCGGTCGGCGACGAGGTCATCGGGTATGTGCGGGAGGACTTCCTCAGCCGCGGCACGTTCGCCCAGTACGTCGCCGCCCCGGTGCGCGCCCTCGCCCGCAAACCGCTGAGCCTGAGCTTCGAGGAGGCCGCGGGACTGCCGCTGGCCGGTCTCACCGCGTACCAGGTGCTCCACCGGTCGCTGCGGATCCGAAGCGGTGACACCGTCCTCGTCCACGCGGCGGCGGGCGGTGTCGGCTCGCTCGCCGTCCAGCTCGCCCGCCACGCGGGATGCCGGGTCATCGGGACCGCGAGCGCACGCAACCACGAGCATCTGCGACAGCTCGGGGCGGAACCGGTGGAGTACGGGGATGGGCTCGCCGACCGGCTGCGGGCCCTGGCCCCGGACGGTATCGACGCGGCCTTCGACACCGTGGGCGGGGAAGCCCTGCGGGTGTCCGCGCAGACACTCGCCCCGGACGGGCGGCTGGCCTCCATCACGGATGCCGAGGTCTTCTCGTACGGCGGCAGGTACGCCTTCGTGCGGCCCGACGCCAAGGATCTGGCGCACCTGGCGGAGCTGGCCGAGCGGGGCATCGTCACGGTCCATGTCGACCGGGTCTTCCCGCTGGCGGAGACTGCGGAGGCCCACCGGCTGAACGAGCAGGGGCGCACCCGCGGCAAGATCGTCGTCACCGTGCACTGGGACGACTGACGGGCCCCGCGCCCGGCCGCGAAACAGCCCTCGCAAAAGGCCCTCGCAAGCTCTCGGAACCGCCCTCGGAACAGCCCTCATCGGACCAGCCCTCAGAAGAGCATGGCCACCGCGAACACGGCCAGCGCGACCGTGCACGCCGCGACCGTCAGGGCCTCCCGGGACCCGAGCGGCTGCGGACGGGCGGTGTTCATGCCCTGCACCCGGCGGTTCGCGACCCGCAGAAAGCCCAGCCAGGCGAGCACGCTCAGCGACAGGGCGACGAGCCCGGCCGGGCTCGCCCCGCCGTGCAGCGCCTGCTTGCCCGCCAGCAGCGCCACCACCGTGCAGGAGAGCGTGGTGCGGCGCCAGGCCAGCCTGGTCCGCTCCGGTTGCAGCCCCGGATCGCGCGCCGTGCTACTCACCGCCCCTCCCAGCCGAAGAGGACCACCACCACCATCGCGACGGCGACGACGGCGACCGCGAGACTCAGCAGCGTCGGGAACCGGGAGACCGGCAGGTCCTCGCCCCGCCGCATGGCCCGCTCGCACCGCACCCAGTGGTTGACCGCCCGCAGGGCACACAGCACACCGGCCGCGAGCAGAGCCAGCGCGAGGCCGGCCCGGACCCCCCAGGCGAGGCCCGGCAGGAACTGGTCGACGGCGAAACCGCCGCCGATGAGCGCGAGCGCCGTCCGTATCCAGGCGAGAAAGGTCCGCTCGTTGGCGAGCGAGAAGCGGTAGTCGGGGGTGTCGCCCTCTTCGCGGATCCGCTGCGGCGCGAACCACAGGCGCAGGCTCTGTACGAATTCGTTCACGTCCGGACCTTATCTGCCACTTCGGTACCCCTTGCGGGGTGGTTCAGGACGCTTCGCGGAACGCCCGCAGCCGCCGGTGGCACTCCAGCCCGTCCGGCACCCACAGCCACTCGCCGAGCCGCTCCGCCAACTCCGCGTCCGTGAGGAAGGTGTGCCAGGCGACCTCTTCCACCTGCGGCTTCACCGGCAGCTCGCACCGTACCCGGTAGACGTACGACCACCAGCGGTGCCGGTCGCTCTCGTAGAGGAACTTGAAGAGCGGCTCGGGCCGGGGGAGCCCGGTGACACCCAGCTCCTCCTCGGCCTCGCGCAGCGCCGCCTCGTCGTACGTCTCGCCCGCGCCGACCACCCCGCCGACGAACATGTCGTAGTGCGACGGGAAGACCAGCTTGGTGGCGGTCCTGCGGTGCACGAAGATCCGGCCTTCGGCGTCCCGGACCTCGATGAACGCGCACCGGTGGCGCAGGCCCCGCGCGGTCGCCTCGCCGCGCGGCGCCTGCCCGATGACCTCGTCGTTCTCGTCGACGATGTCCAGGATCTCGTCAGAAGGGTTCATGCCCCTCATCCAACATCAGACCGCTCATCCGGCATCGGACCACCGGGGACGGTCACTGACCCATGACGTACTTGACGGTAGGACCCGCGGTCCAGCCGCCGTCCACGGCGAGTTCGGCGCCGGTGATGACGACGGTCCGGTCAGTGAGGTTGCTCTTGTCGGTCATGACATGTCCTTCATGTGGTGCGGGTGGTTCACGCGCCGTGCGGCGCGGGGGCGTGCAGGAACGCGGTGATGGTCCCGACGAGATCCGCGAGGAAGAGCCCCTGGCCGGTCAGCGGCTCCGTGCCGTCAAGCGCTTGGCGGGCGCGGTCGGCGAGCGCCGCGCCGGTCAGGGTGAGTGCCAGATCGAGGCGCTCCAGACGGACGGGCTCCGGCAGTGCGCCCAGGCGGTCCCCGATCCGGCCGATCAGCCGGCCGTAGGCGGTGCCGTCCAGGGCGGGGTGCGGCCGGCCGGTCCGCAGACCGGTCTCGTGGCTCAGCTGGGACGAGATGCGCGGACAGCGCCGGCCCCGGTCGTCGGCGAGCAGGCTCGCCTCCGCCGTCATCAGCGCGGTGAGGAGATCCCGTACGCCGCAGTCCGCGGGGAGCTCGTCGAGCAGCGGCGCCACCACCTGCTCGGTACGGGCCTGGAGGCCGGCCATCACGGCGTCGAGCAGCCCGGCACGGGAACCGAAAAGGTACTGCACCGCCGACGGGTTGCTCTGACCCGCCAGCGGCAGGGGTGTGGCCCACCGGCACGGGCGGATCTGCCTCAGCGCGGCTCGAGAGTCTTCGCGCGGCGCCTGCCCACCGGCCCCTCCGGCATCGCGGGATGCAGCCCCAGCAGCACGATCCCGACCACGATCGCCGCGAGCCCGGCCGCCTGCCAGGCCAGCGCGCCCGTGTCGGTGCGCACCTGGTCGCCCAGGAACCCGATCCCGCAGGCGATCCCGGCCAGCGGCTGGGCCGCGGTCAGCGCGGGCAGCGACATCCGCAGCGGGCCGGTCTCGAACGCGCTCTGCACCAGAATCAGCCCCGTCACCCCCAGCACCACCACCGCGTACGGCTGCCAGCTCATCACCAGCTCCGCCCAGCCCCCGTCCGAGAGCCGCTGGCCGCTGACCCGGGTCAGCGCGTCCTGCAGTCCGTACAGCAGCCCGGCCGCCACCGCGAGCAGCGCCGGGGCCGCCACCGACCGGGAGCGCGCCGCGTACACGGTGAGCGTCATGGCGAGGCCCACCACCACACCGATGACCAGCCAGTGCCGCAGCGGGTCCGACACCACCGCGCCGCCCTTGGGCTCGCCCGCCAGCAGGAACGCCGCGACCCCGCACGCCAGCAGCCAGAGCCCGGCCCAGCCCTGCCGGCCCAGCCGCTGGCCCGTGCGGTGGCGGGACAGGGTCATCGCGAAGAGCAGGTTGGTCGCGAGGAGCGGCTCGACGACGGAGACCTCGCCCTTACCCAGGGCCAGCGCGCCCAGCACCATGCCGCAGACCATCAGACCGATACCGGCCAGCCAGCTCCGTACCCGCATCAGGTCCAGCAGCAGCCGGGGCGACAGATAGTCGCTCTTCGGGGCGTGGCTGGCGGCGGCCTGCTGCAGCACGAAGCCGAAGCCCAGACAGCAGGCCGCGCTCACGGCGAGCACGAGAACCAGCACCGACACGCTTCTCTACCCCAAGGTCAGGCCGGAAGGGAGTGGATTGTTTCGACGATAGCGCCTGGACGCCACCGGTGCGGTTGGAGCGCCGCCGACCGGGCGGTTGACGCCGGGGTGGCCGGTGCCGAAGATCTGACGCACCGGTAACTTCGCGAGCAACCTCACGGGTGAGGTGCGGTCCTTCCGCCGGACCGTGTCCGGATCGCCCCGACAAGGATGGAACTCATGGCGTACGACGCTGATGTGATCGTGATCGGGGCAGGACTCGCGGGGCTGGTGGCCACGGCCGAGCTGGTCGATGCGGGCCGCTCGGTGATCCTGCTCGACCAGGAGCCCGAGCAGTCGCTCGGCGGCCAGGCGCACTGGTCCTTCGGCGGCCTCTTCCTGGTCGACTCGCCCGAACAGCGCCGGATGCGGATCAAGGACAGCCATGAGCTGGCCCTCCAGGACTGGCTCGGTACGGCGGGCTTCGACCGGAAGGAGGACCACTGGCCGGCGAAGTGGGCCGAGGCGTACGTCGACTTCGCCGCCGGTGAGAAGCGCTCCTGGCTGCACGCGCAGGGGCTGCGGCTCTTCCCCGTCGTCGGCTGGGCCGAGCGCGGCGGCTACGACGCGAACGGCCACGGCAACTCCGTCCCCCGCTTCCACATCACCTGGGGCACCGGCCCCGGTATCGTCGCCCCCTTCGAGCGCCGGGTGCGCGAGGGCGTCGCCAAGGGGCTCGTCACTTTCCGCTTCCGCCACCGGGTCACCGGTCTCGGCCGCACCGGGGGCACGGTCGACACCGTGAGCGGCGAGATCCTGGAGCCGAGCGACGCGGCCCGCGGGACCGCGAGCAGCCGGGAGACGGCCGGCGGCTTCGAGCTGAGGGCCCAGGCGGTGATCGTCACCTCCGGCGGCATCGGCGGCAACCACGACCTCGTGCGCGAGCAGTGGCCGGAGCGGCTCGGCACCCCGCCCGCCAAGATGCTGTCCGGCGTCCCCGCCCATGTGGACGGGCTGATGCTCGGAATCGCCGAGGAGGCGGGCGCCCATCACATCAACCGCGACCGGATGTGGCACTACACCGAGGGCATCGAGAACTGGAACCCCATCTGGGCCAAGCACGGCATCCGCATCCTGCCCGGCCCGTCCTCGCTCTGGCTGGACGCCCGCGGCAAGCGGCTGCCCGTCCCGCTCTTCCCCGGCTTCGACACGCTCGGCACCCTCGAACACATCATGCGCAGCGGCCACGACTACACCTGGTTCGTCCTGGACCAGAAGATCATCGGCAAGGAGTTCGCGCTCTCCGGCTCCGAACAGAACCCCGACCTCACCGGCAAGTCCGTGCGCGGCGTGATCGGCCGGGCGCGCGCGGACGTGCCGGGTCCGGTGAAGGCGTTCATGGACAACGGCGCGGACTTCGTCGTCGAGAACGACCTCGGCGCGCTGGTCCGCGGCATGAACGCGATCACCGGCGACTCGCTCATCGACGAGGCCGAACTGCGCCGCGAGATAACCGCCCGCGACCGCGAGATCGCCAACCCCTTCACCAAGGACCTCCAGATCACCGCGATCCGGGGCGCCCGCGCCTATCTGGGCGACAAGCTGATCCGGACGGCCGCACCGCACCGCATCCTCGATCCCAAGGCCGGACCGCTGATCGCCGTACGGCTGAACATCCTCACGCGTAAGTCGCTCGGCGGGCTGGAGACGGATCTGTCCTCCCGGGTGCTCACCGCGGACGGCACCCCGCTGCCCGGGGTGTACGCGGCCGGTGAGGCGGCCGGATTCGGCGGCGGCGGGGTGCACGGCTACCGCTCGCTGGAGGGCACGTTCCTCGGCGGCTGCATCTTCTCCGGCCGGGCGGCGGGCCGGGCCGCCGCGGAGGCGGTGGCCTGAGCGGAGGCGGGCGTCAGGAGGACGGCGAGTCCTCCGGGACCGGACCGATCAGTTCGACGACCCGGAACCGTTCGGCGACGACCAGCGTGTCGTCGTCGACCGTGAACTCCGGGTCGCCGAGCCCCTCCCGCATCTCGTCGCTGTGCCAGAACCGCTCGTGGCCGGCCCGCCACTGCGCGACCGACGTGTCGCCCTCACCCTCGTCGAGCACATGCTGGAGATCGACGTCCCCGAGGCGCAGAATCCGGACCTCCGTCACCTCCAGCACCGCGATCTCCCGGCCGTGCGAGTCGATCAGGGCGGACCGCTCGCCCACCGGGGGCGGCTCCTCCATCTCCGCCTCGTACTCCACGAGCAGTCCGGTCGTCGACACCTTCCGTCCGGCGAGCACCGCGGCGACCAGCTGATCGCGCAGCGGTCCGGGGAAGACGAGGAGGAAGGGCTTGAGCGCTTCACGGTTCGGCATGGCGCAAGTCTGACATCCGCGGCCGGCCGGCAGCCGCGAATTCTGACGGGCCGGTGACGCATCGCGGCGGCCCCTGGCATCCGGTGGCCCGGAGTGCTCGAATCGAGGAGTGAACAGTCCCCCTCCCCGCGCCGGACCCGAACCGTCGGCGCCGGGCCCCGATCAGGCCCCCGATCCGGACGCCGTCGGCGTTCCCGTCGGCCGCCGCATGGTCCTGACGATGCTCGGCCTCGGCGCCGCCGGGCTCGTCGCAGCCCCGGTCCTGCAACGGACCCTGGAATCGGGTCTGGGCGCGCTCGCGGACAAGGACCCCACCGGACTGACCGGACTGCTGCCCAACGGCGGCGGCTTCCGGTACTACTCCGTGGCCTCGTCCGTACCGTCGAAGAGTGCGGCCGACTACCGGCTGACCGTCGACGGGCTGGTCGACCGCCCGGCCACGTACACCTTGGACGCCCTGAAGGCGCTGCCGCAGACCCGGATGGTCCGGGACGTGCAGTGCGTGACCGGATGGCGGGTGCCCGAGACCCCGTTCGAGGGCGTACGGCTCTCTGCGCTGCTGGACGCCGCGGGTGTCCGGCCGGGGGCGAAGGCGATCCGCTTCACCTGCTTCGACGGCACCTACAGCGAGAGCCTCACCCTCGCCCAGGCCCGCCGCGCCGATGTGCTGGTCGCGCTGCGCATGCAGGACCGGCCGGTGTCCCATTCCCATGGCGGCCCGGTCCGGCTCTATGTGGCCCCGATGTACTTCTACAAGTCGGCGAAATGGCTCTCCGGGATCACCGTCACGGACTCCGTACGCCCCGGATACTGGGAGGAGCTCGGATATGACGTCGACGCCTGGGTCGGCCGGTCCAACGGCCGCGGCGACGCTCCCACGGCCTGAGGCGGCCGGCCGTGTGCCGCGGTTCGGCAGGCCGGTGCGGTGGGTGCACCGCACCACGGCCGCGCTGATGCTGCTCTGCGTGGCCACGGCCGCCTGCCTGTACGTGCCGCTGCTCGCCGAACTCGTCGGCCGCCGCCATCTGGTGGTCACCGTCCACGAGTGGTCCGGGCTGCTGATCCCCGCACCCCTGCTGGCCGGGCTGTTCTCGCGGGCGGTGCGGGGAGACCTGGGGCGGCTCAACCGCTTCGGGCCGCACGACCGCGCGTGGCTGCGGGCCGTGCGCCGCCGCGACCACCGGTCCGGCTCCCGGCCGGCCGGGAAGTTCAACGCCGGGCAGAAGCTCTACGCGGCCTGGATCGCGGGTGCGGTGCTGGTGATGGCCGGCACCGGGCTGCTGATGTGGTTCACCGGACTGGCCCCGCTGATGTGGCGGACCGGCGCGACGTTCGTCCACGACTGGCTGGCGCTGGCCATCGGCATCGTGCTCGGCGGCCACATCGCGATGGCGTACACCGACCCGGAGGCACGCCGTGGCATGCGCACCGGGTCGGTCGAGCGACGGTGGGCCCGTCGCGAACACTCACTGTGGCGGATCCCGGCGGACCCGGCGGAGTCCGCTGACCCGGTGGAGTCCGCTGACCCGGTGGAGTCCGCTGACCCGGCCGCGCCGCCGGAGGGGCGGTGACCGGCGCATCCGGCGGGAGTCCCTACAGGATCAGGGACAACAGCAGGATGAAGGCCAGCGAGACCACGGAGATGATGGTCTCCATCACCGACCAGGTCTTCACCGTCTGGCCGACGTCCATCCCGAAGTACTCCTTCACCAGCCAGAACCCGGCGTCGTTGACATGGCTGAAGAAGAGCGAGCCCGCACCGACGGCGAGGACCAGCAGTGCGGCGTGCGAGGTCGACAGGTCGGCCGCCAGCGGGGCGACCAGACCGGCGGCCGAGATGGTGGCCACGGTCGCCGAGCCGGTCGCGAGCCGGATCGCCACGGCGATCAGCCAGCCGAGCAGCAGGGCGGGTATCGACCAGTTCTCGGAGAAGTCCAGGATCATCCGGCCGACACCGGCGTCGATGAGGGTCTGCTTGAAACCGCCGCCCGCGCCCACGATCAGCAGCACGCCCGCGATCGGGGCCAGGGACTTCTCGACGGTGGTGGAGAGCCGGCCCTTGGTGAATCCGGCCGCCCGGCCCAGCGTGAACATGCCGACGATGACAGCGGCGAGGAGCGCGATCAGCGGGGAGCCGATCACATCGGTGATCCGCTGGACACCGTGCTCGGGGTTGTCCACCACGATGTCGACGAGGGCCTTGACCAGCATGAGTACGACGGGCAGCAGAATCGTGGCGAGAGTCGCGCCGAAGCTGGGCCGGCGGTCCAGGTCCTCCGACGGGCGCTGCGGGATCATCTTCTCCGGCGCCTTGATGTCCACCCAGCGGGCGGCGTAGCGGGAGAAGACCGGACCGGCGATGATCACCGTCGGGATCGCGACCAGCATGCCGAGGGCCAGCGTGACGCCCAGGTTGGCGTTGAGCGCGTCGATCGCGACCAGCGGGCCGGGGTGCGGGGGGATGAGCCCGTGCATCACGGAGAGACCGGCCAGCGCGGGGATGCCGATCCGCATCAGGGAGTAGTTGCCGCGCTTGGCGACCAGCAGCACCACCGGGATCATCAGCACGATCCCGACCTCGAAGAACAGCGGCAGGCCGATGATCGAGGCGATCAGGACCATGGCCCAGGGCATGGCCCGTCCGCTCGTCCTCGCGAGGATGGTGTCGACGATCTGGTCCGCGCCGCCGGAGTCGGCGAGCAGTTTGCCCAGGATCGCGCCGAGCGCGATGAGGACACCGACGCCCGCGACGGTCGAGCCGAGGCCCGCGGTGAAGCTCGCTATCGTCTTGGCCGGCGCCGCGCCTGCGAACGAACCGAGCGCCAGCGAGCCGACGGTCAGCGCGAGGAACGCGTGCATCTTGAACTTGGTGATGAGCAGGACGATGACGGCGATGGCCGCCAGGACGGCGATGCCCAACTGCGCGTTGCCGGCCGAGGTGATCGGTTGCACGGCATCCGCTGCCAGCGTCTCGACGCTGAGACTGGTCACGGTGATGATCCTTAGCTGTCCAGCCGGCGCAGTGACGCGACGGCTCGCTGGGTGATTTCTTCGGGGGTGCCGGACACGTCCACGGCGACGCCGGCCTCGTCGTCCTCAAGGGGCTGGAGGGTGGCGAACTGCGAGTCGAGGAGCGTGGCCGGCATGAAGTGGCCCTTGCGGTCCGCCATCCGCCCCTCGATCAGGGACCGGTCACCGGCCAGATGGAGGAACACGGCCCCGGGGGCCTTGCTGCGCAGCCGGTCGCGGTAGACCCGCTTCAGCGCCGAGCTGCTGACCACTCCGCCGAGCCCGGCCCGGCCGTGGGCCCACTGCCCGATCGCGTCGAGCCAGGGCCACCGGTCGGCATCGCCGAGCGGGGTGCCGGCCGACATCTTGGCGATGTTCGCCGCGGGATGGAAATCGTCACCCTCGGCGTACGGAACGCCCAGTGCGGTGGCGAGCAGGGGGCCGATGGTGGTCTTGCCGGTCCCTGCGACGCCCATCACCACGACGACGTGGGGGGAGTTCATGTTGCGGTGCCTCGCTGTCCTCTTCGATGTCTTCCTCGACATCGGGTTCATCGCGCTACTGAAACGTATACGTACGACTTATTCAAGATGTTGTGACGTAAACGTCGTACTTAATGTTCCGGTGGGGGTCCCCGTAGTCTTGGCTCATGACCACACAGAGCCAGGGGCTGCATACGCATGTGCTGGACACCCTGGGTCTGGAGATCGCCGCGGGGGAGCATCTGCCCGGCCAGGTGCTGCGCACCGATGAGCTGGCCCAGCGCTTCGACGTCTCACGTACGGTCGTGCGCGAGGTGATCCGCGTCCTGGAGTCCATGCACCTGGTCGAGTCCCGGCGCCGGGTCGGCGTGACCGTGCGGCCGACCGAGGAGTGGAACGTCTACGATCCGCAGGTCATCCGGTGGCGGCTGGCCGGCGCCGACCGCCCGCGTCAGCTGCGCTCCCTGACGGTCCTGCGCTCGGCGATCGAGCCCGTCGCCGCCTCGCTCGCCGCCCGCCACGCCACCGCGGACCAGTGCGCCCAGCTCACCGAACGGGCCCTCGGCATGGTCGCCACCTCGCGCGGCCAGCAGCTGGAGGGCTATCTCGAACACGACATCGCGTTCCACCGGATCGTCCTCGACGCCTCCGGCAACGAGATGTTCGCACGCCTGGGCGACGTGGTAGCCGAGGTCCTGGCGGGGCGCACCCACCACCGAGTGATGTTCGAGGACCCCGACCCGGCGGCCGTCACCCTTCATGTCCGGCTCGCCGAAGCGGTGCGCGAGGGCGACGCGGCGGCGGCGGAGCGGCTGACCAAGGAGATCGCGGTCGGCGCCCTGCATGAACTCGACGTGCTCGCTCCCTGATCCGGATCCCCCGTGGGGCCGCCCCGCGAGGGATGGTGCCGGTCCGGCCCGGATCATCCGGTGTGCCCCTCATGGCCGCCGTGGCCACCGCCGTGCCCGGCGCCGTGGTCGAACTTCATGGCCTCCGGCGGCATCGCGACGAACGGCCGCATCATGCCCATGTCCTCGTGCTCCAGCAGATGGCAGTGGTACATGAACCGCCCGTACGCCCGTCCAACCTGCCGAGCACCTTCACCAACTGCCCCTGGGGAACCAGGAAGACGTCCTTCCAGCCCGGGGTGACCGGGTACTCGCTCCCCCTGGGGATGCGGTTGGTCCAGGCGATCCTGATCCGCTGCCCGCGCCGCACCTCGATCGTCGGACCGGGCACCGTGCCGTTGTAGCCCCACATCAGGGTCGGCGGCAGCTGTGCGTGCAGCCGCATCCAGGTGGGAGTGAGCGCGATCTCGGTCTCCGTGAGCACGATCCCGCTCCGCGGGCGCAGCACCGGCGGTACGGTCAGCGCGTCCGTGTAGGGGACGAGTCCGCCGACCCGTGCCCCGATGTCCTCGTGTTCCCCGCTGAGCTTCTCCGTGTGTTCGGCAGTCTCGGTCAAGGTACTTCCCCCCGTGATCCGTCAGACGTCGGAACCCGGGCCCCTGCCCCCGCAGGTATCGACTCCGGGTTCCCTCTGCATCAAAATGACGTCCGGAACCGGGACACAGTTCAGCACTTCGCACCATCTGTCCGAAACCGGCACATCCGTGCCGGGCAGGGCGCCCGGTCCGCGCCAACGCGGCGCGCCCGCCGTGACACGCTCACACCGCGTACGGTTGTTCGTGATCGATCTCGGGGAAACACGATCGATCCCAGAAAAAGTCGGGAACAGGGAGATCACAGGCATGGCGCAGCAGGTACGAGGGGTCATCGCACCGGGCAAGAACGAGCCGGTACGGGTCGAGACGATCGTGATCCCGGACCCCGGCCCCGGTGAGGCCGTGGTGAAGATCCAGGCGTGCGGCGTATGCCACACCGATCTGCACTACAAGCAGGGTGCGATCAACGACGAGTTCCCCTTCCTCCTCGGCCACGAGGCCGCGGGTGTCGTGGAGGCCGTCGGCGAGGGCGTCACGGACGTCGAACCGGGCGACTTCGTCGTCCTCAACTGGCGTGCGGTGTGCGGACAGTGCCGCGCCTGTCTGCGCGGCCGCCCGTGGTACTGCTTCGACACCCACAACGCGAAGCAGCGGATGACCCTGCTGGACGGCACGGAACTGTCGCCCGCACTCGGCATCGGCGCCTTCGCCGAGAAGACCCTGGTCGCCTCCGGCCAGTGCACCAAGGTCGATCCCGAGGTCGCCCCGGCTGTTGCCGGACTCCTCGGCTGCGGCGTGATGGCGGGCATCGGCGCCGCCATCAACACCGGCCAGGTCGGCCGCGGTGACTCGGTCGCCGTCATCGGCTGCGGCGGTGTCGGTGACGCGGCGATCGCCGGCGCCCGGCTGGCCGGAGCGGCGAAGATCATCGCCGTGGACATCGACGACCGCAAGCTGGAGACGGCGAAGAAGATGGGTGCCACGCACACCGTCAACTCCCGGACCCAGGACCCGGTCGAGGCCATCCGCGCGCTCACCGGCGGCAACGGCGCCGACGTCGTCATCGAGGCGGTAGGCCGCCCGGAGACGTACAAGCAGGCGTTCTACGCCCGCGACCTCGCCGGCACCGTCGTCCTGGTCGGCGTCCCCACCCCGGAGATGCAGCTCGAACTGCCGCTCCTGGACGTCTTCGGCCGCGGCGGCTCGCTCAAGTCCTCCTGGTACGGCGACTGCCTGCCCTCGCGCGACTTCCCGATGCTCATCGACCTGCACCAGCAGGGCCGGATCGACCTCGGCGCGTTCGTCACGGAGACCATCGGACTCGGCGACATCGAGCAGGCCTTCGCCCGTATGCACGACGGCGACGTACTGCGCTCGGTCGTGGTCTTCTGATGACCGCCCGCATCGACCACCTCGTCACCTCCGGCACCTTCGCCCTCGACGGCGGCGAATGGGACGTCGACAACAACGTCTGGATCGTCGGCGACGACACCGAGGCCGTCGTCATCGACGCCGCCCACGACGCCGGCGCCATCGAGGCCGCACTCGGCG
Organism: Streptomyces brevispora; assembly: GCF_007829885.1. NCBI lineage: Bacteria > Bacillati > Actinomycetota > Actinomycetes > Kitasatosporales > Streptomycetaceae > Streptomyces > Streptomyces brevispora. Next base: position 517,977 of record NZ_VIWW01000001.1, on the reverse strand, counting down.
GCCGTACGCTGCGCGCCATCATCTGCACCCACGCGCACAACGACCACATCGACGCGGCCCCCGCCCTCGCCGACGCCACCGGCGCACCGATTCTGCTCCACCCCGACGACCTGCCGCTGTGGAAGCAGACCCACCCGGACCGGGACCCGGACGGCGAACTGGCCGACGGCCAGGAGCTGAGCATCGCGGGGACCGTACTCAAGGTCCTGCACACCCCCGGCCACGCCCCGGGCGCCGTCTGCCTGTACGCCCCCGAGCTGTCCACCGTCTTCACCGGTGACACGCTCTTCCAGGGCGGCCCGGGCGCCACCGGCCGGTCGTTCTCCCACTTCCCGACGATCGTCGCCTCGATCAGGGACCGGCTGCTCGCCCTGGACCCGGACACCGCGGTCCGCACGGGGCACGGCGACTCCACGACCATCGGCGCGGAGGCCCCGCACCTGGACGAATGGATCGCCCGCGGCCACTGACGCGGGGACTCACCTCTCCGGCCACGCGGAGAGCCGCAGCCCGCTCTCGAAGCGGCGCGGCCCTCCCGTGACCGGATCGGTGAACTCCAGCACCCGCGCCAGCAGTTGGAGCGGCCTCGACCAGTCGTCGGGCGCACCTTCCGCCTCGACCACGGGATAGACCGGGTCATGGACGAGCGGCAGCCCCAGGCCGTTCATATGGACCCGCAGCTGATGCGTCCGCCCGGTGGCGGGCAGCAGCCGGTAGCGCCCGAGCCCTTCCCGGTGCTCCAGCAGCTCGATCCGGCTCTCGCTGTTCGGCTCGCCCGGCTCCTCACCGGCGGCGATCACCCCGCGCTCCTTCACGATGCGGCTGCGTACGGTGCGCGGAAGGACCAGCCCGGGGTCGTACGGGGCCACCGCCTCGTACTCCTTGCGCACGAGGCGGTCCCGGAACAGCGTCTGGTACGCACCCCGCTCCTCGGGCCGGACGACGAACAGGACCAGTCCCGCGGTCAGCCGGTCCAGCCGGTGCGCCGGCTGCAACAGGGGAAGACCCAGCTCGCGGCGGAGCCGGGCCACCGCCGTCTCGGTGATGTGCCGGCCGCGCGGTGTCGTCGCCAGGAAGTGCGGCTTGTCCGCGACGATCAGGTGCTCGTCCCGGTACACGACACCGACCGGGAACGGCACAGGTTCCTCGGGCGCGAAGTCCCGGTGGAACCAGAGGTACCGGCCCGCCGCGTACGGCTCCCGGCCCGTCACCGCGCCCAGGGCCGAGACGAACCGGCCGCCCGCGAGCATGGCGTCGACCCGGTCCGCACCGATCGCGTCACCGAACCGCGCCAGCAGATGAGCACGGACCGTGGGCCACTGCCCGTCCGGATCGTCCGGGAGCCGCACCCGGACCGGATCGATGCCGTCGCGCTGCGGCAGCGGTGAGGGGGGAGGCTTCGCGCGCCCCCTCACCGGGGCCCGCCCGGCGCCCGGGTACTGGTTCTCATGGTGCGGAGAATCCTTCCACAGCGGACGAGCCCCGCGCGCCGGCGGGGCGGGGGGCTCGTCCGGCACACCGCCTCTCAGGCGGGCGGGAGCGTCAGCTTCTGGGGGCCGCAGCCGATGCGCTCGGCCTCCGCCGCGACGTAGCCCGGCAGCAGGTCATCGGTGAGCGTGAAGCCGCCCTTGCCCGTCTGCCGCAGCTGCTCCACCACGAACACCACGGGCCCGGTCTGGCAGGACGCCCGGTACACCGCACGGCCCCCGGTCGTCTTTCCGTAGCCCGTGGTGCCCTTCACGGAAGCGCCGGACTGCAGTGAGTCCCAGGAGAAGATCTCGGCCAGCGCCGGGTCCACCACCGTCGTCATCCGCATGACCGGCTCGCGGTAGTCGCCGCCGACCTCGCAGATCCGGGCCGGCCCGTCGTCGCCCGCGCCGATCTGGGTGCGGGGCAGCTCCTTGCGGTACGCCGTGGGCAGGGCGAACCCCTTGGTGCCGCAGAGCGCGGCCGCATCGGTGTCCCGCCAGGTGTCGACGGACGGCAGCGTCCGCGGCGACGGGTAGCTGCCCGAGCAGCCGAAGGACCGGATGACCCCGTTGGTCGCGTCCACCAGGGCATCGGTGAGGGCGTCGCGGTCCTGGGTCGCGAGGTCCGACGAGAAGTCGACGCCCGCCCGTCCCATGCCGATCTCCACCACGGTGGGGCCGGAGAAGTCGCCGCGCCCCGTGCAGCCCTGCGGCAGCGCCAGCCAGCCGCGCGACGCCGACACCATCCCGGGGAGCCCCTCGCCCAGCGACACCATGCCGGCCGCGAGGAACTCCTGGGGCCACCGCCGTGAGTCGGTCCCCCGCAGGCCGTCCAGCTGGTGCACGTTGACGGTCACCTGACGCAGGGCCCGGTCGTCCTTGAAACTGGTGACGCGGCACTGCCCGTACGACAGACCGTCACCCTGCCGGCTGTTCCGCAGCGGCTGTTCGTCGACCTCGATCCTGCGGTCACCGAAGAGCCCCGACACGCTGGAGTGCCCGAGCGAGTCCCAGCAGGGAGCGGGCCCGAGCAGCGGCAGGGTGTCGGTGCGCCAGGCGACCGCACCGGCGCCGAGCAGCGCGCCGGCCAATCCGGCGGCGGTGACCGCACGGGCGGTACGGCTCCTGAGCAGGCGGCGCACGAAGGACGGGCGGTCGCCCCCGCCCCCGCCCCCGGCACGGGCTTCCCCGGTACCGTCGGGGCTCGCCACACCCTCGGCGCTTCCTGCGTTCTCGGTGTTCTCGGTGTTTTTGGTGTCGGCGTTTTCAACGGGCACGGGCTGGTCCTCGCTCACGCGTCCTCACCGTCCCCGCAACCGATGCGCTGCCCGACGGACTCCGTGAAGCGGTCGAACACCCGCCGGTCGTCCGGCCTGCCCCGGCCCTGCAGACCGGTGTCGACGTTCCCGTAGAACACCGTCGGACGTCCCCCGCAGCTCGCGCGCAGCAGGCCGTGGGCCGCGCCGGCCGGGAGGCCGTCGAACACCGCGACCAGACGTGGCCGGCGGGCCATCACATACTGGGCCGACGGCTCGTCGGGCTCTCGCGGGGTCTGCCACACCACCGAGCACGTCTGGAGCCGGTCGGTGACCGCGCCCACCTGCTGCTGGTAGCGCAAACCCTGGCCGAAGTCGAAGGACACGCCGGGTATCCGGCACAGCGGATTCGACGCGCGCTCGTCGTCCTCGGCCACCGTCACCAGGGGCGACGTCATGCGCAGTGGCTTGCCCGGCGCGCAACCCGCCTTCTTCATCGTGGTGTTGGCGGCATCGAGCAGCATCCGTCCGACCTCGGCGCTGTTACCGATCGCGAACGGCATGGCCACCTTGCCGAGATGGCCGTCACCCACGCTCTCGCTCCGGATCGTCACGGCCGACGCCCGCCCGTCCGCGTCGCACTCGGCGGGCAGCACCAGCATGGCCCGGTCGCTCGCGACCAGCCCGTCGAGCCCGTCCGGGAGCGGCGAGGCCGAGCCGTGGAAGTACTGGGCTATCCAGGCCCGGCGCTCCTTGTCGCCCGCGGGCACCGGCCCGTACTCCAGGGTGATCTGCTCCTTGAAGGTGAGCGGCCGGTCCGAGTCGTCGTCCTCGATCTCGGAGGTCACCGCCAGTGTGCAGGTGCCGTGCGGGCGGTCGGCCGAGGGCGGCGCGGACTCGGTGGCCCGCCGCTCCGATCCGGACTTGCCGAGCGCTTCGTCGCCGAGGAACGAGGCGCCGCTGTCCTGCTCCCACGCGCCCCAGCAGTAGGAGTCACGGAACGGCCAACTGTCCGTCGCCCAGAGGCCGATGCCGGAGACCAGCACCGCCCCGGCGACCACGCCCCCCAGGACCGCGGCCCGCCGTCTGCCCCCGCCGACCATGAAAATTCCCCCTTGCGAATCATGAACATCACCGCAGGACGCCGATGCTACGTCGTCACCGGGCCTGGCAGGCAAGGGGGTTGGGGCTCGTGGCGGGACGGGACGCGCGGGGTCGGCCCAGCGTCGAGAACACGAACGAGAACTCCGCCGGGGCCGCGTCGAGCCGGTGCTCCGGCAGCACGCCCGGTCCGCACGACTGCGACCCGATGCCCTGCACCGCATGGTCCAGATTGACCCAGACATGCTCGCCGGCCACCTGATCCGGCAGATGCTCCGCCGCGTCCAGTTGCTCGCTCGTCCAGCGCCGCGCGGTGAACCAGAACGGTGCGCCGCCCTCGGCCCGCAGCCCCGCGCCACTGCCGTCCGTCAGCTCCGCCCACCGGACGTCGGCCCGTGCGCCGTTCTCCTGCGGCCTGACGTACGGGGTCTGCAGCGCGTCCACGTCCATCTCCCAGAGCCCGAGCATCGCGGCGGCCCGGGTGTCCGGGTACGCCTCACCGGGACCGCCGCCGAACCACCGCGCCCCGCCGTACACGGCGGGCAGCCCGAACCGGATGCCCAGCCGGGGCAGCGGCACCCGCCAGTCGCCCTCCGGCACCACGGACACCGTGAGGCCGAGCCGGTCCCCGGCCGCGGTCCACCGGTACGTGGTCACGAGCCCCAGGTCCCACCCGGCCGGAGCCACCCGGGTTCGTACGGTGAGGGAGTCCTCCTCGGCCTCGACCGCGTCCACGCGGTGCCGCATCCGGTGCAGTCCCAACTCCCGCCACCGCAGCCCGTACCGCTCGTCCGGCTGCCACGGCGCACCGTTGTCGTTGTCGGTGGGCGCCCGCCACACGTCCAGCCGCAGCCCCTCCACCGCGATGTCCCCCAGCCGGACCGGCGCCCCGGTCGCCGCGTCGAAGACACCCGGCCCGAGTACGATCACGCCCTCACCCCGCACCGGACGCGCACCGGCTGCCGGAACAGGGGCGGCCGGCGCACCCACCTCCGTCTGGCCCCACGCCACCACGTGCCCGCGACCGGCCCAGGCGGTGTCCTCGGCGAGCACCGCCCGTACGGTCCACAGGCCCTCGCCCACGGCATCCGGCGCCACCTCGGCCGATGCCCCCGGCGCCAGCTCGGGCACCGCCAGAGTGCCCGAGGCGACGAGCGCGCCCTCCACCTCGTGTGACCACACGAACTCCAGGTGCCCGAGCCCCGCGAAGTCGTACCCGTTGGTCACCGTGAAGGCGCCCGCCGAGGAACCCGGACCGATCCGCACCGGCTCGATGACCTTCTTGTACTCCACGAGCCCGGGGGAGGGGGTGCGGTCGGGGAAGAGGAGACCGTCGCAGACGAAGTTGCCGTCGTGCAGCTCCTCGCCGAAGTCCCCGCCGTAGGCGAAGCCGTGCTCCGGGTGGGCGAAGCCGTGGTCGATCCACTCCCAGACGAAACCGCCCTGGCAGCGCTCGTATCGCTCGAAGAGCCTCTGGTACTCGCTGAGTCCGCCCGGCCCGTTCCCCATGGCGTGGGCGTACTCGCACATGATGAACGGCATCGCGCGCCGCCGGGCGTCCAGCTCCGCGTCGGCCAGCGGCTCCTCGGCCCGCCCGCCGATGAGTTCGACCTCCGCGTGCGTCGGATACATACGTGAGTACAGGTCGACGTCCTTGCACGACAGGTCGCCCTCGTAGTGCAGCAGCCGCTCCGGGTCCCGCCCCCGTATCCACTCGGCCATCGCGCTCAGACCGCGGCCGGTACCGCACTCGTTGCCCGACGACCAGATGATCACCGAGGCGTGGTTCTTGTCGCGCTCGACCATCCTTTCCGCCCGGTCGAGCAGGGCGGGGGTCCACCGCTCGTCGGCGACCGGGTTGTCGCGCCACTCCAGGTCGACAAAGCCATGCGTCTCCAGATCGCACTCGTCGATCACCCAGAGCCCCAGCTCGTCGCACAGGTCCAGGAAGGCGGGGTGCGGCGGGTAGTGGCTGGTCCGCACGGCGTTGATGTTGTGCTGCTTCATCAGCTCCAGATCACGCCGCATGGTCTGCGCGTCGACGGTCCGGCCGGTCTCCGGATGGAACTCGTGCCGGTTGACCCCGCGGAAGAGCAGCCGTCGCCCGTTGACCTTGATGACGCCGTCCTCGACGACGACTGTGCGGAATCCGATGCGCAGCGGTATCCGCTCGCCCGGCGTCACCAGCTCCGCGTCGTACAGCCGGGGCGTCTCGGCGGTCCAGGGCTCCACCGGCAGGGTCACCGGTTCGCCCGCCGGGGCGTCGATGCCCAGCTCGGGTACGAGAACCCGCCCCTCGGCGCCGTCGCACTCCACGCGCAGCGTCCCGGAACCGTCGCGATGGTCGTACCCGGCGTGCACGAAAAAGTCCCGGGGCGCGCCCTGCGGCCGGTGCAGCAGTGTCACGTCACGGAAGATACCGGGCAGCCACCACTGGTCCTGGTCCTCCAGATAGCTCCCCGAGGACCATGAGTGCACCCGTACGGCCAGTACGTTCTCACCGGCCCGCAGCAGCCGGCCCACGGCGAACTCGTGCGGCAGCCGGGACCCCTTGAAGTCGCCCAGCTCCTGCCCGTTGAGCCAGACCCGGGCGCACGACTCCACCCCGTCGAACCGGAGCACGCACTCGCCGTCCTCCGGCAGGCCGGCGGGCAGTGCGAACGTCCGCAGATGGTCGCCGGTCGGATTCTCGGACGGCACCCGCGGCGGATCGACGGGGAAGGGGTAGACGACGTTCGTGTACGCGGGAGCCCCACCGGCCCCTTGCAGCACCCAGTGCCCCGGCACCTCGACCGTTCCCCACGCCGAGGCGTCGAACCCCGGCTGCGCGAACGACGCGTCCTCGGCGCCCGCGTCGGGCGAGAGCCGGAAGGCCCACTCGCCGTTCAGGGACACCCGCAGGGCGTCGGACGCCGCGTACCAGGACCGTGGCGCGAGTCCGCCCGATCCCGGCCCCGTGTCCTCGTACCAGGGCAGTGTGTCGGTATCTGTGCGGCTCATGCGTCTCCTCGTTCGGTATTCGCCGTCTCTCTGGTGGACGGTAACGAGGAATGAACCGTTTCAACAAGGGGTGTCCGCGTGGACGGCGAGGGGCGCGCGGCGCCGGTGATCCGACTGCGGGGCGCTGTCCGCGGCATCCGGCACGCAAACCCGACAACGCAAAGTGCCGACCAGGATTTCTCCTGATCGGCACGTGCTCTGTGTCCGAGGGGGGACTTGAACCCCCACGCCCGATAAAGGGCACTAGCACCTCAAGCTAGCGCGTCTGCCATTCCGCCACCCGGACAAGGTGTCTGTCTCGCGGGCCCGGCCCGTTCCGACGTGGAAAACCATAGCAAACATTGGGAGGTGCTCGATCACGCCCGGGTCCGTGCGAAGCGGGGACGGCGAGGGGTGGGGGCCTTGGGTGTGCGGGCGGGGCGCGGGAGGATGAGGGGGAGCACCACAGCGACAGTGGAAGGAACCAGCGTGAGCGAGACCAGAGCGGCCCGGACCGGCTTGGGCGAGAGCGCCGAGAACGAGGTCGTGGACCTCTGTCGTGATCTGATCAGGATCGACACCAGCAACTACGGGGACCACTCGGGGCCGGGCGAGCGGGCGGCCGCCGAGTACGTGGCGGAGAAGCTTGCGGAGGTCGGGCTCGAGCCGCAGATCTTCGAGTCCCACAAGGGCCGCGCGTCCACGGTGGCGCGGATCGCGGGCGAGGACTCCTCCAAGCCCGCGCTGCTGATCCACGGCCACACCGATGTCGTCCCGGCGAACGCCCACGACTGGACGCACCACCCCTTCTCGGGGGAGATCGCGGACGGCTGTGTGTGGGGCCGGGGCGCGGTCGACATGAAGGACATGGACGCGATGACCCTGGCGGTCGTGCGTGAGCGGATGCGCAGCGGCCGCAAGCCTCCGCGGGACATCGTGCTCGCCTTCCTCGCGGACGAGGAGGCGGGCGGCACGTACGGGGCCCGCTATCTCGTCGACAAGCACCCCGGCCTGTTCGAGGGCGTCACGGAGGCGATCGGCGAGGTCGGCGGGTTCTCCTTCACGGTCAACGAGAACCTGCGGCTCTACCTCGTGGAGACCGCCCAGAAGGGCATGCACTGGATGCGGCTGACCGTGGACGGCACGGCCGGTCACGGTTCGATGACCAACGACGACAACGCGATCACCGAGCTGTGCGAGGCGGTGGGGCGGCTCGGGCGGCACACCTGGCCGGTGCGGGTGACCAAGACGGTGCGGTCCTTCCTGGACGAGCTGTCCGACGCGCTCGGCACCCCGCTGGACCCCGAGGACATGGATGCCACGCTGGCCAAGCTGGGCGGCATCGCCAAGATGGTCGGCGCGACCCTGCGCAACTCCGCCGCCCCGACCATGCTGGGCGCGGGCTACAAGGTGAACGTGATCCCGGGGCAGGCCACCGCCCATGTCGACGGCCGTTTCCTGCCGGGGTACGAGCAGGAGTTCCTGGCCGACCTCGACCGGATCCTCGGCCCGCGCGTCAGGCGCGAGGACGTGCACGGCGACAAGGCGCTGGAGACCGACTTCGACGGCTCGCTGGTGGACGCGATGCAGATCGCGCTCAAGGCGGAGGACCCGATCGCCCGCGCGGTCCCGTACATGCTCTCGGGCGGTACGGACGCCAAGTCGTTCGACGACCTGGGTATCCGCTGCTTCGGATTCGCCCCGCTGAAGCTTCCGCCGGAGCTCGATTTCGCGGGCATGTTCCACGGTGTGGACGAGCGGGTGCCGGTCGAAGGCCTGAAGTTCGGCGTCCGGGTGCTCGACCGCTTCATCGACCACAGCTGACCTCGCGCCGAGTTAATCGACAGCGTGTACGTGCGTGACCGGAACGAGTGAAAGGGGCTTTCCCCTCGTAGCCCGAGTGCTTTCCCCTCGTTACAGGTGATGCGGTCCGCGGCTGGGACCGCATTTGCCAACTAGGAGGAACAATGATCAAGAAGATCGTCGCCGCTGCGGCTGTCACCGGTGGTCTGGTGCTCGCGGGTGCCGGCATGGCCGTCGCCGACTCCGGCGCCCAGGGTGCCGCTATCGGCAGCCCCGGCGTGCTCTCGGGCAACGTCGTTCAGGTCCCCGTCCACGTTCCCGTGAACGTGTGCGGCAACACGATCTCCGTGATCGGGCTGCTGAACCCGGCCTTCGGCAACACCTGCGTCAACGCCTGACGTTGTGCGTCAACCCGCAAGGGTTTGAGCCCGGGCGGTCCCGGAGCACACGCCATGTGCTCCGGGGCCGCCGGGTCCTTTGCCTCCGCACGGTCAAGTCCGGGGGTATTCCGGAAGGTAGAAGGCAGGAAACAACCTATGCGACAGGTCACGCGTAAAGGCCTGATCACCATGGCGGCGGCGGGCGGCGTGCTCGCCCTCAGTGGCGGTTACGCACACGCCGACGCGGGAGCGGCCGGCGGCGCATCGAATTCCCCGGGGGTGCTTTCAGGGAATTCGGTACAGATCCCGATCGACGTTCCGGTCAACGTTTGCGGTAACTCCGTGAGCGTTGTCGGACTGCTCAACCCGACCGCGGGAAATGCCTGCGGAAACGGTTCTGGAGGTGCGGCTGCAGGCCGGACCGGAACGACCGCCGGCACGCCGGGCAGTCACGCGTCGGACAGCCGGACCTCCGGCAGCCGCGCGTCGGACGACCGCGGCGCGGGCGCGCGGGCGGGCACCGGCAAGCACCGGGCCGTCCGCAACGACGGCGGGGGCGGGGCAACGGCGGAGGGGTACGCGCAGGGCTCGCCCGGTCTGCTCTCGGGCAACCAGGTTCAGGCCCCCATCGACATCCCCGTGAACGCCTGCGGGAACAGTGTCAACATCGTTGGCCTGCTGAACCCCAGCCTCGGCAACACGTGCGAGAACGACAGCACGCCGCAGGTCGAGGTTCCGGTCACACCGGTCACACCGGTCACACCGGTGACTCCGGTGACTCCGGTCACCCACGAGGTACCGCCGCCACCCGCACCGCACATCCCGAACACGCCGGCGCCGCAGAGCGTGCCCCAGAGCACCCCGCAGCTCGCGCACACCGGAGCGGGCGGGCTCGACCTGCTGATCCCGGCGAGCGCGGGTCTGCTGCTGGCAGGCGCGGGCACGGTGCTGTACCGCCGCGGCAGGGCCGCCTAAAACGGCACCAGGCCGAGCACGGCAACGGAGCGGGCCCCGCAGCAGCGGGGCCCGCTCCGTGTTGTCACCAGGTGGCCCGCAGCTGGCGGATGATCCGTCGGCGCAGCCGCACCCGGCGGCTGCCGTCTCGGTGCAGCGACAGCCGGTCCAACTCCCAGTGCCCGTACTCGGCATGGTCGGTCAGCAGGCGGGTCGTCTCCTTCCGGGACACCCCGCGCGGTACGTACACGTCGACAAATTCGTATTCCGGCATCGCATCTATTGTGCGGGCAGAGCCCGTGTACGGATAGCGTCTGCCCTATGTCTGATGCTGCGCAGCCATCCGCTGCCGAGGTACGCGCCGCCGCCGATGCGGTCAAGGTCGCGCTCGACCGTCACCTCGAGGCGGTCGAACGCCGGTCCGGGGACGACGACCCCGCTGTTTACGACGCGTTCAACGCACTGGCCGCTGCGGCGGAGGTCTACGACGAACTCCTCTACGACCGCCATGACGAGGTCACCCCGTTCGAGATTCCGGGCGCGGAGGACTCCCTCCCGCCCTACAGCGGTCCGGAGGAGCCGAACGCACTCAGTGTGCTGATCCGCCGCGACTACGCGGTGGTGGAGCCTCAGCGGCTGCTCGCGCAGGCACAGCGCCTTGCGGACCTGGACCCGGACGACCGCGAAAGCGAGACCGCGGCCGTGGTAGGCAGCAGCGTCCACGCGGCGCTGGGGGTGCTCTTCGGGGAGTACGAGGCGGACGAGATCGCGTCCCGGCACACGGAGTTCGGCCTTGAGGAGGGCGACTCCACACTCTGGGTCGCGGCGGCGGACGGACTGCCGGATCCGGGCGAGTGGCTGGGAGCGCCCTTCGACGACGCGGACCCGCAGCTGGTCGTGTGCCGGTTCGATGTCAGTGCCGTCTTCGACGAGGACGAGCTGGACGAGGAACCGGACGGTCCGGCGAGGGACGCCTCCTGACCCGTCCGTCGGTGAACGTCCCACCGTGACCGGTGGCGTGCCCAGGGGCCGGGTGGCTGCGCGACGCAGCCGCCCGGCCCTTCGGGGTCACCCGTCGGCAGCCTCCAACAAGGTGCGCAGTCGGGTGGTGCGGTCCTGCGCGGGGGACTGGGCGACCGCGCGCGGCAGGGCCTGATCCACCCCGTGCACCACCGACAGGTGCCGCTCACCCCGGCCGAAGGCGGTGTAGACCCAGGGGCGGCTGAGCCCCTGCGCCGCGTCACCGGGCAGTACGACGACCACCGCGGGCCACCGCATACCGGCCGCCTGATGGGCGCTGAGCGCCCAGGCATGGCGCACGGACGCCTCCACCCGCTCCTGCGGTACGACGAGCGGGGTCCCCGCACAGTCCAGGTGCAGCCCCTCGGCATCGGCCGAGACGACCACGCCCGGCACGGTCCTGCCCGGTGCGGGGACATGGGCGATCCGGTCGCCGGGGTCGAAGCCGCCGAACCGTCCGGGCCCGGGGTTGAGCCGTTGCTTGAGCGCCTCGTTCAGCGCCCGGGTGCCCGCCGAGCCGCCGTGGCCGACGGTGATCACCTGGGTGTCGGACGACGGCACACCGATGGCGCGCGGCACCGAGTCGGCGACCAGCTGCACCGTGCGGTGCACCGCCTCGCCCGCGTCGCGCACGGGCACGATCACCACTTCCCTGCCCGGCGCCGCCACCTGGTTCAGCTCCCCGACGCCGATGCCGGAGACCAGCTCGCCGATCGGACCGGGATCCGGCGTACGGGAGACGACCTGCGGGCACGCGCGGGCGGCCAGCACATCGGCGAACACCCGCCCCGCACCCGCCGAGCCCAGCACACCCGGATCGCCGCTGAGCACCAGACGGGTCCCGTCGGCGAGGGCCTCCACCAGCATCGCACCGGTCTCGACGTCGACCTGCGGGGCGTCCAGCACGACGAGCAGGTCGACGGCTACGGCCCCCTCCTCGTCCCGTCCGGGGCCCTCGGTGCCGGCGAGCAGCCCGGCCAGCGTGACCGCCGCCGAGGGGTCGCCGACCGCCTCGGCCAGCCGATGCCTGCCGTCCACGCTGTGGGTGGCGCCCAGCGCCCGTAGCCCGAGGCCGCTCGCGGCCGCGATCAGCGCGGCGGGCTCGGCCCTGGCCGCCTCGCCACCGGTGTGCGCGACGAGTCCGTGGGCCGCGGCCGTACGGATCAGCTCGGCGGCCGAGGGGGAAGGTGCGGACGAGGCGGCCGCCGACCAGTCGGCATCCTTCTCGCAGGCGTTCACCAGCCGGGCCAGCCCGTCGGCGAGGCTCTCCTCGGCCAGGGCGTACCGGTCGAGTCCGAGGAACACCTGCACCGGCTCCCGCCCGTCCCCGGCCCGCGCGCCCTCGTCGGCGTCGGCGCCTCCTTCCGGGGCTTGTGCGGCCTCCTCGGCCTCCTCGTCCTCCGGACCGTCCTGGAAGACCAGCACGACGCCCTCGGCGACGGCGTGCTGCACGGCCGCGTCGGGGTCGGTCACCGCCCGCCCGGCGAGTGCGGTCCGTACGTCCGCCGCGTCCAGCGCGGTGTGGCCCTGCAGTGCGGCACGCTCCAGCAGCCAGCCGACCAGCGCCGCGGTACGCCGCTCGTCGTCGGGCCCGCACTCGGCGCCCAGCAGGGCCCGGGCGAAGCCGTCGGCCTGTTCCGGCCCGACGCCGGGGAGGGAGAGCAGTTGCCAGGGGTCCTCGCGCAGGGCGTCGGCGGCCTGCGCGCCGAGTGTCCCGGCGGCCGGGCCGGCCAGGCTCTCGGGAGCTCCGCCCGCGGCCAGCACGGCAGCCACGGCGCTGACCACCTCGGGCGCAGCGCCCTGGGGGGAGCGGGCGGACTCCGGGGCCCGCTCCCGCACCGGCGTCGGTGCGGGGACGGTCCGGCGGGGGACGGCGGGAGCCGGGGAGTCGAAGAACGCGGCTCCCGGCTTCTCGCCGCTCTCCACGGCGCGCACGGCCGCCAGCAGATCGGCGGCCGGCCCGCTCAGCTTCGTACCGGCGGGGATGGGGCCGTCCTTCTCGGCCTTGCGCTTCTCGATCCGCTCCAGCAGCTCGCGCTGGGCGGCGAGCTCCGCCTCGGCCTCGGAGAGGACCGGGACAGCGGCGGCGCCATCGGTCCCGTCGGTGGTGTCGGCGTCGGCGCTTCCGCCCGTCTCCGCAGCGGTGTCGGCGTCGTCCGCTGCCTCGGCCGTCTCGTCGGACCCGTCGGACCCGCCCGTTCCGGCGGCCGTCTCCCCGCCGTTGTCAACGCCATCGTCAACGCCGTCGTCAACGCCATCAGCAACGTCGTCGCCAACACCGCCGGTCGCCTCGCCCGTCGCCTCGTCGGTCGCCTCGTCGGTCCCGGCGGCCTCCTCGGCAGGTGCGGTAACCGCGGGGGCGGGCACGGGGGCGTCCGCGACAACGCTGTCGTCGTCGGTGGCCGAGGGGCCGGGGGATTCCCCCCGGGGAAGCGCAGTCACAGCGTGCTCCAGTCCTGGTCGGGATAGCGGTGCACGGGCGCCGACACATCGTCGAGCGCGCGGCAGATCTCGTCAGGAAGACTAAGCGTCTCCACTGACAATGCCTCCGCGAGCTGCCGCGCGTTGCGCGCGCCGACGATCGGGGCCACCACCCCCGGCCGGTCCCGCACCCAGGCGAGCGCCACCTGGAGGGCCGTCGTGGCCAGCCCGTCGGCCGCGGTCGCCACGGCCTCCACGATGCGGCTCGCCGGATCGTCGAGATACGGCTCGACGAACGGGGCCAGCCGCTCGGACGCGCCGCGTGAGTCCGCCGGGGTGCCGGTGCGGTACTTGGCGGTCAGCACGCCCCGGCCCAGGGGCGACGACGGCAGCAGCCCCACGCCGAGGTCGAGAGCGGCCGGCAGCACCTCGCGCTCCACGCCCCGTTGCAGCAGCGAGTACTCCATCTGCGTACTGGCCAGCCGGGTCCGCACACCGGGCGAGGCCAGCTGCCAGGTCGCGGCCTTGGCCAGCTGCCAGCCGCAGAAGTTCGACACCCCCGCATAGCGGGCGCGCCCGCTGGACACCGCCAGGTCCAGAGCCTGGAGCGTCTCGTCCAGCGGCGTCACCGGGTCGAAGGCGTGCAGCTGCCACAGGTCCACGTAGTCCGTGCCGAGCCGGTCCAGCGAGGCGTCGAGGGCCGCCAGCAGATGTCCGCGCGAACCGTTGAACCTGCGGTACGGATCGAGCACGTTGCCGGCCTTGGTGGCGATGACCAGATCGTGCCGCGGCACCAGGTTCTCGACGAGGCGCCCGAGCAGGTACTCCGACTCGCCGGCGCCGTACACGTCCGCGGTGTCGACCAGGGTGCCGCCCACCTCCCAGAAGGCCTTCAGCTGCTCGGCAGCGTCGTGCTCGTCGGTGTCCCGGCCCCAGGTGAGGGTGCCGAGCCCGATCCGGGACACTCGAAGGCCGGTGCGGCCGAGATGCCTCTGCTCCATGGGCGCTGAGATTACTGGCCGTGGCTCCGCTCGGCGCGGGGCTGTGGACGACCGGGGCCCGGGTCGCCCCTGCCGGATCCCGTTCCCGCGCGCTAGAGTCCGGAACACAGGGACGTTACTGATCAGTAAGGGGAGCGGCTATGCGGCTCGGCATCAATCTCGGTTACTGGGGCGCGGGTATGGACGGGGACAACCTCGCCGTCGCGCAGGAGGCCGACCGGCTCGGCTACGACGTCTGCTGGGCGGCCGAGGCCTACGGCTCGGACGCGCCGACCGTGCTCACCTGGGTGGCCGCGCAGACCGAGTCCATCGACGTCGGCTCCGCGATCATGCAGATCCCGGCCCGCCAGCCCGCCATGACGGCGATGACCGCGGCCACCCTCGACTCGCTGTCCGGCGGCCGGTTCCGGCTCGGCCTCGGGGTGTCGGGGCCGCAGGTCTCCGAGGGCTGGTACGGCGTCAAGTTCGACAAGCCGCTGGCCCGCACCCGGGAGTACGTCGAGATCGTCCGCAAGGCGATGACCCGCGAGCGGCTGTCGTACGAGGGGCAGCACTGGACGCTCCCGCTGCCGGACGGTCCGGGCAAGCCGATCAAGCTGACCGTCCACCCGCAGCGCGAGCACATCCCGCTGTACATCGCCGCGATCGGCCCGAAGAACCTGGAGCAGACCGGCGAGATCGCCGACGGGGCGCTGCTGATCTTCCCCTCCGCGGACCACCTGGAGGACACCGCGGTGAAGCACCTGCGGGCGGGCCGTGAGAAAGCCGGCCTGACGATGGAGGGCTTCGACGTCTGCCCGACCCTGCCGCTCGCCATCGGCGACGACGTCAACGGCCTCGCCGACATGTTCCGGCCGTACACCGCGCTGTACGTCGGCGGCATGGGCAGCCGCAAGCAGAACTTCTACAACCAGCTCGCCCAGCGCATGGGGTACGAGAAGGAAGCCGCCGAGATCCAGGACAAGTACCTGTCCGGCGACAAGAGCGGTGCGGCCGCCGCCGTACCGCACCAGCTGATCGACCAGACCACGCTGCTGGGGTCGGTGGAGCGGATCGCCGACCGCATGCAGGCCTACGCGGCCGCGGGCGTCACGACCCTGACCCTGGCCCCGGCCGGCTTCACGCTCGACGAGCGGATCGCCGCGCTGCGCGCCGGTACGGACGCGCTGGAGCGGTCCGGGCTCGCCTGACCTGAGAGGCCGCGGAAGCGGCATCGCCCGGCTCCCGGGCAGCACTGCGGCCGTGGTGGGGGCTCGGGGGCTCCCCGCCACGGCCGTCACGCGGAACAACGCGGTCGGAGGCGGTTGGGTTACGGGGCGCATGCGGAAACGATTCGTCATGTGCGCGCCCAGGACCGTGCCGGGTGCACGTTCGGTCCAGTCCGGGGGCCCTCCTGTTGCCCGTCGGAGCTGGGAGCACTTGACTGTCGCTCGGCGGATGCCGGTACGGAGGTGGCAGTGATGCTCTCGGCGAAGAAGCTGTTCCAGGAGATCCTCGACGACGACGAGTCGTTCCGGCTGTTCTGCTCCATCGCCGCCGGCGGCGAGTCCCAGGGAGGCTGGGAGAACGGCCGCATCGCGGCCCTCGTACCCGCGAGCCAGCGGGCGCTGGCCCCGAAGATCACCCGGCACGGCGCCGACGAGGACAAGCACGGCCGGATCTTCCACGCCCTGCTCAGGAAGCGCGGTCTGGCGCCCGTCGAGGTCCCGCACGAGACCGACTACACGATGCTGCTGGAGCAGTACGGCATCGGCCTCGCCCATGAGCAGCTGGGGCGTGAGGAGCCGCTCGCCGAGCGCGACATCATCACTTACCTGGCACACAGCCGGGTGACCGAGCAGCGCGCCTCCGAGCAGATGCGACTGCTGCGGAGGTACTTCGCCGACCACCCCGACCTCGGCCGCGCGGTGCGGATGATCTCGCACGACGAGGACAACCACCTGGCGTACTGCCACGAGGAACTGCTGCGCTTCGCCAGGTCGGGACACGGCCGTACGATCCAGAGCATCCTGCGCGAGTGCGCACTCGGCGAGATCCGGGTCTACCGCGACGTCAGCCTCGCCGTGATGGACCACATGGGCCGCATCCTGGGCTGGCCGAGGGCCAAGGCCGCGGCGTTGGCCGCGGGAATCCACGCCGTCTACGCGTACGAGCGCCTGGTGGGCTGGCGGCGCATGGTGAGCCTGGCCCTGCCCGAGCGGCGCGACGCGCTGGGCGGGCCGGCCGTCCCGGCACCCGAGTACGGCTGACGATCTCCCCCTCCTCAGAGCCAGCCGCGTCGCTTGAACTGGCGGTACAGGCCGAGGACCACGCCCGCCATCAGCAGGACCACCGTCGGATAGGCCCACACCCAGCGCAGCTCCGGCATGTGCTTGAAGTTCATGCCGTAGATCCCCGCGACCATGGTCGGTACCGCGGCCATCGCCGCCCAGGACGAGATCTTGCGCATGTCGTCGTTCTGCCGGACCCCCATCTGGGCGAGATGCGCGGACAGGATGTCGGAGAGCAGCCGGTCGAGGCCCTCCACCTGCTCGTTGGCACGCGTCAGATGGTCCTGGACGTCCCGGAAGAACGGCTGCGACTGTTCGCGGACGAAGGGCACCGCCGCGCTCGCCAGCCGGGCCATCGGGGAGGCCAGCGGGCCGGTCGCCCTGCGGAACTCCAGCACCTGGCGCTTGAACGTGTAGATGCGGGCCGCGGTGTTCTTCGAGTCGCCGGTGGCGGTCGGGGCGAAGACCTGCGTCTCCAGCTCCTCCAGGTCGACCTGGAGTTCGCCCGCGACATCGATGTAGTGGTCCACGACCGCGTCGCTGATCGCGTACAGCACCGCCGTGGGCCCGTGCTTGAGCAGATCGGCGTCGGCCTCCAGCCGGCGGCGCACGGCGGCCAGCGGCGCGGCCTCGCCGTGCCGGACCGTCACCACGAACGAGTCGCCTATGAACGCCATCAGTTCGTCCGTGCTGACCGTGTCGTTCTCGTGGTCGTACGCGACCGGCTTTATCACCGCGAACAGCGAGTCGTCGTACACCTCCAGCTTCGGCCGCTGGTGCGCGGCCAGGGCGTCCTCCACGGCGAGCGGGTGCAGCCCGAACTCGCTGCTGACCAGGTCGAACTCCTTCTCCGTCGGCTCGTGGAGGCCGATCCACAAGAAGGCGTCACCGGTGGCCCGGGCCTCGTCGAGGGCGTCGGAGAAGTCGGCGGGGCCGTCGGTACGGCGTCCGTCCCGGTAGATGGCGCAGTCCACAATCACGGCGCGCATTCTGCCCTGCCACGGTCCCGGATGCACCTTTCCCGGAGCGTCGGCCTACGCTGGCCGCTATGCCCACCCTGATCCTCGTACGCCACGGCCGCTCCACCGCCAACACGGCCGGGGTGCTCGCGGGCCGGACCCCCGGCGTAGCGCTCGACGAGCGCGGCGCCGAGCAGGCCGCAGCACTCCCCGGACGGCTGGCCGCACTGCCCCTCGCCGCGGCCGTCACCAGCCCCTTGCAGCGCTGCCGGGAGACCCTGCGGCCGCTGCTCGACGCCCGGCCGGACCTGCCGCTGCACACCGAGGAGCGGATCAGCGAGTGCGACTACGGGGACTGGGCGGGCCGCAAGCTCGCCGAGCTCGCCGACGATCCGCTGATGGCGGTCGTGCAGCAGCACCCGTCGGCGGCGGCGTTCCCCGGCGGCGAGTCCATGAGGGCGATGCAGGCACGCGCCGTCGACGCGGTACGGGAGTGGAACGCGCGGATCGAGGCGGAGCACGGCGAGAGCGCCGTCTACCTGATGTGCTCGCACGGCGACATCATCAAGTCCCTTGTCGCCGACGCGCTCGGCATGCATCTGGACCTCTTCCAGCGGGTCCACGCCGACCCGTGCTCGGTCACCGCGATCCGCTACACCCGGCTGAGGCCGTTCCTGCTGAGGCTCGGTGACACGGGCGACCTCGCCCCGTTGGTGCCGCGCGTACCGGCTCCTGACGAGGGCAAGGCGGCCGGCGGAGCCGCGGACGCCGCGGTCGGGGGCGGCGCTGGGGCGCCGTGATCGCTCCGCGCAGTAGGGTGGACGCGCCGTAGGCGCCTTTTCCGGGAGGACTCTCCCGGGCCCCGGCCGAACCCTCATCCGCGTCAAATCACAAGGGAGACAGGACGTGTCCCGTCAGGTGTTCCTCTACGACCCCCCGGACCGTTTCGTGGCCGGTACGGTCGGGCTGCCTGGACGTCGTACGTTCTTCCTGCAGGCATCCTCAGGCGGACGTGTCACCAGCGTTGCCCTGGAGAAGACCCAAGTCGCCGCGCTCGCCGAGCGCGTGGACGAACTGCTCGACGAAGTGGTCCGGCGCACCGGGGGGAACTCCCCGGTGCCCGCAGTGGCCCCGATGGACGTCACCGACACCGCTCCGCTCGACGTCCCCGTCGAGGAGGAGTTCCGGGTCGGCACGATGGCACTCGCCTGGGACGGCGAGGAACAACGCATGATCGTCGAGGCGCAGGCCCTGGTCGAGCTGGAAGCGGAATCCGTCGAGGATCTCGCGGAGGCCGAGGAGCGACTGCTCCAGGACGAGGAGAACGGCCCGCCGATGCTCCGGGTCCGGCTCAGCGGAGCGCAGGCCCGCGCGTTCGCCAAACGCGCCCTGGACGTCGTGAACGCCGGCCGCCCGCCGTGCCCGCTGTGCAGCCTCCCGCTCGATCCGGAAGGACACGTATGCCCCCGCCAGAACGGATACCGCCGCGGGGCCTGACCGACGCCGAGCGGATGACCCTGCTCGGCAAGGGCGAGCTCACCGTCCTCGGACGGGTCCGAGGGGCCTCCAACGCGGTGCTGTACTGCTCGGTCGCGTACGAGGGCGAGCAGACGCACTGCGTCTACAAGCCGGTGGCCGGCGAACAGCCCCTGTGGGACTTCCCCGACGGCACGCTCGCCCAGCGCGAGGTGGCCGCGTACGAGGTCTCCGAGGCGACGGGATGGGGCCTGGTGCCACCGACCGTGCTGCGGGACGGGCCCTACGGCCAGGGCATGTGCCAGCTGTGGATCGAGGCGGCGCCACAGGAGGAGGACGGCCCCCGACTGCTCGCGCTCGTCGAGGACGAGGAGCCGGACGAGGGCTGGAAGGCCGTGGCCCTCGCCGAGGTCGGGGAGGGCAGGACGGCGCTGCTGGTCCACGCGGACGATCCGCGGCTGCGGCGGCTCGCGGTCCTCGACGCGGTGATCAACAACGGCGACCGGAAGGGTGGACACCTGCTGCCCGCCCCCGACGGCCGGCTGTACGGCATCGATCACGGCGTCACCTTCAACGCCGAGGACAAGCTGCGGACCCTGCTGTGGGGCTGGGCGGGCGAGCCGTTGCCCGTGGAGGCGGTGGAGGTGCTGGACCGGCTGGCCGACGAGCTCGAACCG
The DNA here is from genome assembly GCF_007829885.1 of Streptomyces brevispora. Classification (NCBI taxonomy): domain Bacteria; kingdom Bacillati; phylum Actinomycetota; class Actinomycetes; order Kitasatosporales; family Streptomycetaceae; genus Streptomyces; species Streptomyces brevispora. The sequence continues at coordinate 498,211 of NZ_VIWW01000001.1, read as the reverse complement.
GGGGCCGCACTGGTCACCCGGCTGGGCGAACTGATCACCGCGGCCGAGATCGAGGCGCTGCGGGCCCGGGTGGCGGGGCTGCGGTCCACGGGGCTCCACCGGGAGCCGAGCGGCGGGTGGCCTGCCATTCCGTGGCCGCCGGTGTAGGCAGGGGTCCGGCGGACGGGCCCCTGGTGCGACCGCCTCCCCGGACCGGTCCGGGGGGCTGGGGAGCGGAGCCCCGGGGGAACGGGGCACCGTTCGGGGCCGTGCGCAAGGGTGCCTCTTCGGACAGGTTCCCCCTCCGGTTCGTATCCGGAAGCCGCGTCCGGTTACGCTCGTCGCATGCATGCCTGGCCCGCTTCTGAGGTCCCCGCCCTGCCTGGCAAGGGCCGCGACCTTCGGATCCACGACACCGCGACCGGCGGACGGATCACCCTTGACCCCGGTCCCGTCGCCCGCATCTATGTCTGCGGCATCACGCCGTACGACGCGACCCATATGGGTCATGCGGCGACTTACAACGCGTTCGACCTCGTTCAGCGCGTGTGGCTCGACACCAAGCGGCAGGTTCACTATGTCCAGAACGTGACCGACGTGGACGATCCGCTGCTGGAGCGGGCCGTGCGCGACGGTCAGGACTGGACCGAGCTCGCCGAGCGTGAGACGGCCCTGTTCCGCGAGGACATGACCGCACTGCGCATGCTCCCGCCGCAGCACTACATCGGAGCCGTCGAGGCGATACCCGGCATCGTGCCGCTCGTCGAACGACTCCGCGACGCGGGCGCCGCCTACGAACTCGACGGCGATGTGTACTTCTCCGTCGACACCGACCCGCGCTTCGGCCAGGTCTCCAACCTCGACGCCGAGGCGATGCGACTGCTCTCCGCCGAACGCGGCGGCGACCCGGAGCGCCCCGGGAAGAAGAACCCCCTCGACCCGATGCTCTGGATGGCCGCCCGTGAGGGCGAGCCGAGCTGGGACGGCGCCTCGCTCGGCGCCGGCCGGCCCGGCTGGCACATCGAGTGCGTCGCCATCGCCCTGGACCATCTCGGCATGGGCTTCGACGTTCAGGGGGGCGGCTCCGACCTCGCCTTCCCGCACCACGAGATGGGCGCTTCGCACGCCCAGGTGCTGACCGGCGAGCACCCGTTCGCCCAGGCGTACGTGCACGCCGGCATGGTCGGCCTGGACGGCGAGAAGATGTCCAAGTCCAAGGGGAACCTGGTCTTCGTCTCGGTGCTCCGCCGCGACGGCGTGGACCCGGCGGCGATCCGTCTCGCACTGCTCTCGCACCACTACCGCTCCGACTGGGAGTGGACCGACCAGGTGCTCGCCGACGCGGTGGACCGGCTCGCCCGCTGGCGCGCCGCCGTCTCGCGGCCCGACGGGCTGTCCGCCGACGCCCTCGTCGACGAGGTCCGCGAGGCCCTCGCCGACGATCTGGACGCCCCGGCAGCCCTGGCCGCCGTGGACCGCTGGGCCGAGCGGCAGACCGCCGGCGGCGGCACGGACGAGGGGGCGCCGGGACTCGTCTCGCGCACCGTCGACGCGCTGCTCGGTGTCGCGCTGTAACTGCCCGCTGTATCAAGCCCGTTCATCGGCCCCGAACTTCTTGACGAAGTTCGGGGCCGATTCCGTTTTGTCCATGGTCAAATGCTTGATGCTGCGCTAAAAGCGCTCTATGCAATCGTCAACACGCATCAGAACGGCAGTAGTTGCAGCGCTGCTGGGACTGTTCGCCGTCCTCTCGGGACCGGGCAGTGCCCAGGCGGATCCGGCCCCACCCGCTGAGTCGACGGTCGGCGACCTCACCGGCTTCTCGGCCGACGGATCCGTCTACCACCTGCGTGCGGGGACGGCGGAGGCCCGCGTCAGCTTCGTGTCCGCCGAGACCTTCCGGATCGAACTCGCCCCCGACGGCACGTTCTCCGACCCGGCCGGCGACGCCATCGTGCTGCCCCAGGGGTCGCCGCCCCGCACCCACTGGAAGGAGCGGAGCGACCGCTACGACCTCTCCACCGGCGACGTCACCCTGCGTGTCTACAAGTCGCCCCTGCGATTCGCCCTGCACCGGGCCGACGGGAGCCAGGTCTGGTCCGAGGCGAAGGGGCTGAGCTGGGACGGCGAGAAGACCACCCAGACCCTCGCGCGCGGCGGCGACGAGCAGTTCTACGGCGCCGGTATGCAGAACGGCCGCGGCAACACCTCGCACCGGGGCAAGACCGTCGAGGTCGGCGTCGACTACGACTGGGACGACGGCGGGCACCCCAACTCGGTTCCGTTCTACCTCTCGTCGGCCGGCTACGGCGTGTTCCGCAACACCTTCGCGCCGGGCACCTACCGCTTCACCGACCCGGTGACCACCAGCGCCGAGGAACAGCGCTTCGACGCCTACTACTTCGCGGGTGACGCCAAGGAGGTCATAGGCCAGTACACGAAGCTCACCGGCAAGCCGTTCCTGCCGCCGGTGTACGGCATGGAGATCGGCGACGCCGACTGCTACCTCCACAACGCCAACCGGGGCGAGCGCCACACCCTGGACGCGCTCAAGATCGCCGACGGCTACGTCGAGAACGACATGCCGAACGGCTGGATGCTCGTCAACGACGGCTACGGCTGCGGCCACGAGGACCTCGCGGAGACCGCCAAGGGCCTCCAGGACCGCGACATGCAGCTCGGCCTGTGGACCCAGGACGGCATCGACAAGATCGCCGAGCAGGTCAAGGCCGGCCAGCGCGTCGCCAAGCTCGACGTGGCCTGGATCGGGGACGGCTACAAGTTCGCCCTGGACGGCTGCAAGGACGCGTACAAGGGCATCGAGGACAACAGCGACGCCCGCGGCTTCACCTACGCCCCCGAGAGCTGGTCCGGCGCGCAGCGCTGCGGTGTCCAGTGGTCCGGCGACCAGTACGGCACCTGGGACTACATCCGCTGGCAGATCCCGACCTACGCCGGCGCCACGATGTCCGGCCTCGCCTACACCACGGGCGACGTCGACGGCATCTTCGGCGGCAGCGCCAAAACGTACACCCGTGACCTCCAGTGGAAGATGTTCCTGGGGACCACGATGACCATGGACGGCTGGGCGGCCAGCGACAAGCAGCCCTTCCGGTACGGGGAGCCGTACACCTCCGTCAACCGCGAGTACCTCAAGCTCAAGGAGTCGCTGCTGCCCTACCAGTACTCCTACGCCCACGAGGCGACGAAGACCGGTGTCGGCATGGTGCGCCCGCTGGTGCTGGAGTACCCGGACGACCCGAAGGCGGCGACGGACGCGGCCAAGTACGAGTTCATGTCCGGCGAGGACTTCCTCGTCGCCCCGGTCTACCAGGACAGCACCGAGCGGGACGGCATCTACCTGCCGAAGGGCACCTGGACCGACTACTGGACCGGGCGGACCTACCAGGGCCCGACCACCGTCGACGACTACAGCGCCCCGCTCGACACCCTGCCGCTGTTCGTCAGGGGAGGCGCCAGTGTGCCGATGTGGCCGGGCATCCGCTCGTACAAGGACCGCACCGCCGGCTCCCCGCTGGCCTGGGACATCTACCCGCAGGGCAAGTCGTCGTTCACCCTGTACGAGGACGACGGCGTGACCCGGCAGCACCGCGACGGCGCGTACGCGACGCAGACGGCCGATGTCCGCGCACCGGCCAGGGGCGCGGGAGACATCACCGTGAACATCGGTGAGAGCAAGGGGAAGTTCACCGGGAAGCAGAGCAGCCGCCCGTACGAGTTCAGCGTGCACACCGGCTCGGAGCCGAGCGCGGTGAAGCTCACCGGCAAGCTGCCCCGGCTCGGCTCGGCCGCCGCGTACGCCTCGGCGAAGCAGGGCTGGTGGTACGACCGCGACGACCGCGGCGGCGTGGTGAAGATCAAGACCGCCCCGCTGTCCACGGGCAGGAAGTTCTCCGTGAAGCTGGAGAACACCAGTGCGGTCGGCGGACGGAACGCGGCCGCGACGGCCACGGTCTCTGCACCGCAGGGCCAGGAGGCCGGCGCGGGAGTCCCGGCCACCGTCGCCGTGGACGTCACCGCGGGCAGGGCCGATGTGACGGACGCCGCGGTCTCCCTGGACGTCCCCAAGGGCTGGCGGGTCACCCCGGCCGAGCCCGTGCAGCGGATCCCGGCGGGCACCACCCGGCGGGTCGAGGTGTCGGTCACCCCGGCGAAGGACGCCGCGGCGGGAGAGGCGCGGATCACCGCGCTCGTCCGCTACCGCTCGGCGGGCGAATCCCGTACGGCGGTCCAGCGGATCGCCGCGGCGGTGATGCCGCCGCCTCCCACCGGTGAGGTGTGGGCGAGCGATCTGGAGTGGCTGAGCTCGGTCAACGGCTACGGTCCGGCCGAGCGCGACCGCAGCAACGGCGAGTCGGGTGCGGCCGACGGCGGCCCGCTCACGCTGGCCGGGAAGGTGTACGAGAAGGGGATCGGCACCCATGCCGACTCCGACATCGAGATCTATCTCGGCGGACAGTGCTCGAAGTTCACCGCGGACGCCGGGATCGACGACGAGATCGACGGCTACGGCGAGGTGGCGTTCTCCGTCGAGGCCGACGGCAAGGTGCTCTGGACCTCGCCGAAGGTGACCGGGGCGTCGGCGACCGTACCCGTCGATGTGCCGCTCGACGGCGCACGCCATGTGCGTCTGAAGGTCACGGACACCAACGGTTCCAAGACCGGCGACCACGGCGACTGGGGAGCCGCGCGCTTCACCTGCTCCTGAATGTCCGCAGCGAAACCAGGGAGCCGGACGGGTGTCCACCCGTCCGGCTCCCGGCTGTCCCGATCAGTCCTCCGACGAATTCCCGTCCGGCTCCTCCGGCGGATCCGCAGGGGCACCCTCCGAGGAGTCCTTCGGGGCGTCCTTCGGGGCTTCGCCCGGCGGACGGTGCGGGCCGCCGGTATCGCGGTCCTCCCCGCCCTCGGCCGGTGCCGGGCCCGTCGCGGGACCGGCCGCGGACCCGCCTCCGGACCCGCTCACCGGCCCGGGTCCGGTCTCCGGCCGGTTCGGCTTCGGCGGCCTGGCCCGGCCGCCGGAGGTGTCCCGCAGATACGAGCCGTCGCCGCTCTCCGTCGCGTGTCCGCCCGGTGCGGCGCCCGGACCGGGGTCCCGGCGCCGCAGATAGCGCTCGAACTCCCGGGCGATGGCCTCGCCGCTCGCCTCGGGAAGCTCCGCGGTGTCCCGGGCCTCCTCCAGCGTCTGCACGTACTCGGCCACCTCGCTGTCCTCGGCGGCCAGTTGGTCGACCCCGAGCTGCCAGGCGCGCGCGTCCTCGGCCAGTTCACCCAGGGGGATGCGCAGCCCGATGAGATCCTCCAGCCGGTTCAGCAGTGCCAGGGTGGCCTTGGGGTTGGGCGGCTGCGACACGTAGTGCGGTACCGCCGCCCACAGGCTCACGGCGGGCACGCCCGCGTGGGTGCACGCCTCCTGGAGGATGCCGACGATGCCGGTCGGCCCCTCGTACCTGGTCTCCTCCAGGTCCATGGTCCGCGCCAGGTCCGGATCGGACGTGACGCCGCTGACCGGTACCGGACGGGTGTGCGGGGTGTCGCCGAGCAGCGCACCGAGCACCACGACCATCTCGACGCCCAGTTCATGGGCGAAGCCCAGGATCTCGTTGCAGAACGAGCGCCAGCGCATCGACGGTTCGATGCCCCGGACCAGGACGAGGTCGCGGGGTTTGTCCCCGCCGATGCGGACCACGGAGAGCCGGGTCGTCGGCCAGGTGATCTTGCGCACCCCGCCGTCCAGCCACACCGTCGGGCGGTTGACCTGGAAGTCGTAGTAGTCCTCGGCGTCCAGCGCCGCGAACACCTCGCCCTTCCACTCCCGGTCCAGGTGCGCGACCGCTGTGGAAGCGGCGTCACCTGCGTCGTTCCACCCCTCGAACGCGGCCACCATGACCGGGTCGATCAGCTCGGGAACCCCCTCGAGCTCGATCACCCAGGCCTCCTTCCGAAGTTCCCTTGCGTACGGAACAACCTTACGGCTTCAGGCCACCCTCGCCGCAGCCCCTGCGCAAGGCGGCGCGAACCTGGGCCACGAAGGTGTATCGGCGACCGAATCAGGGCATCAGGTGGGCCATACATCCGAGCTGTGAGCGGTCAATTTCGCCTCAACCCTGGACGTTGGGGCCTTCAGGGCGCTATACATCGGATGACCAGAGCAGAGGTCCGATGTTATTTCCCCTGGGGGCGCGCATGAGTCAGACCGTCACGGATTTCGAGGTTCACGACATCCGTTTTCCGACCTCGGAACAACTGGACGGCTCGGACGCCATGAACCCCGATCCCGACTACTCGGCTGCCTACGTCGTACTGCGTACCGACGCCGCGGACCATGACGCCGGCGGTATCGAGGGACATGGCTTCTGTTTCACCATCGGGCGCGGCAACGAGGTGATGGCGGCCGCCATCCAGGCGCTGCGGCCCTATGTGGTCGGGCGTCCCGTGCCCCGCACCGCGGCCGACCTCGGTGCGCTGTACCGGGACCTCACCCACGATTCACAACTGCGCTGGCTGGGGCCCGAGAAGGGCGTGATGCACATGGCGGCCGGGGCGGTCGTCAACGCCGCCTGGGACCTGGCGGCGAAGCATGCGGGCAGACCCGTCTGGCAGTTCCTGGCCGAGATGACGCCGCAGGAACTCGTCTCCCTCGTCGACTTCCGCTACCTCAGCGACGCCCTCACCCCCGAGGAGGCGCTCGCGATCCTGCAAGCCGCCGAACCGGGCCGGGCCGAGCGGGCCGCGCGGCTGCGCGCCGAGGGATACCCCGCCTACACCACCTCGCCCGGCTGGCTCGGCTACTCCGACGACAAGCTGGTCAGGCTGGCGAAGGAGGCCGTCGCCGACGGCTTCACCCAGATCAAGCTGAAGGTCGGCGGCGACCTCGACGACGACGTCCGCAGGCTCGGGCTCGCCCGTGACGCCGTCGGCGCCGACGTACGGATCGCGGTCGACGCCAACCAGCGCTGGGACGTCGCCGACGCGGTGGAGTGGATGACCGCGCTCGCGCCGTACGACCCGCACTGGATCGAGGAGCCGACCAGCCCCGACGACATCCTCGGCCACGCCGCCGTGCGCGCCGGACAGCCGGTCAAGGTCGCCACCGGCGAACACGTCGCCAACCGGGTCGTGTTCAAGCAGCTGCTCCAGGCCGGCGCGGTCGACTTCGTCCAGATCGACGCCGCCCGGGTCGCGGGCGTCAACGAGAACCTGGCGATCCTGCTGCTCGCCGCCAAGTACGGCGTACCGGTCTGCCCGCACGCGGGCGGCGTCGGCCTGTGCGAGCTGGTGCAGCACCTCTCGATGTTCGACTACGTGGCGGTCTCGGGCACCTGGGAGGACCGGGTGATCGAATACGTCGACCATCTGCACGAACACTTCGTCGACCCCACCGTGATCGACTCGGGCCGCTACCGGACGCCGGTGTCCCCGGGCTTCTCCGCCCGGATGCTCCCCGAGTCGATCGCCGCACACCGCTATCCGGAGGGGCCCGTATGGCAGGCCCGCCGCACCACCGAGGAGGACGGCCGATGACCGGCACACGCGACTTCGACGGGATGAACGCCCTGGTGACGGGCGGTGCCTCCGGTATCGGGGCCGCCGTCGCGACCATGCTCCTGGAGCGCGGGGCCCGCGTGGCCGTCCTCGACCGGGAGACCGCGGGCGCCCCCGAGGGCACCCTCGCCGTCGAGGCGGATGTCACCGACGACGCGGCCGTGCGCGAGGCGGTCGACCGGGCCGCGGCCGAACTGGGCTCCCTGCACACGCTCGTGTCGAACGCGGGCATCGGCTCCATCGGCTCCGTCGAGGACAACGACGACGACGAATGGACCCGGGTCCTGGACATCAACGTCCTCGGCATGGTCCGCACCGCCCGTCACGCCCTGCCGCATCTGCGGCGCGCGGCGGCCGAGCGCCCCGGCGCCGTCTCGATCACCCAGACCTGCTCGATCGCCGCGACCGCCGGGCTGCCGCAACGTGCCCTGTACAGCGCGAGCAAGGGCGCGGTCCTCTCGCTGACCCTCGCCATGGCCGCCGACCACGTCCGCGAGGGCGTCCGCGTCAACTGCGTCAACCCCGGCACCGCGGACACCCCGTGGATCGGCCGGCTGCTCGGTCAGGCCGACGACCCGGCCGCCGAACGCGCGGCCCTCAACGCCCGGCAGCCGCTGGGCCGGCTGGTCTCCGCCGACGAGGTGGCCGCCGCGATCGTCTACCTCGCCAGCCCCGCCGCGGCCTCCGTGACGGGCACCGCACTGGCCGTCGACGGCGGAATGCAGGGCCTGCGCCTGCGCCCCGCCGGCAGCTGACCGGACGGTGTGCGGTCCGACCGGGAACCACCTGGGCTCTACACCTCGCACCACCTGCACCACGCACCCCAGTAATGCCATCAGATCTCCGAGCCGGTACTCCACAAAGGAAACGGGACACCATGAGAGTGCGTACCACGAGTGCGGCAGCCTGCGCCGTACTGCTGGCCGTCACTGCCCTCGCGGGCTGCAACCGCGAATCATCGGACGACGGTGCGGGTGGCGGGAAGGTCGGCATCGACCTGCCGCGCAGCGACAGCGACTTCTGGAACTCCTACCAGAACTACATCCAGAAGGGGGTCAAGGGCGGCGAGGTCAAGGCGCTGCCGCTGACCAACTCGCAGAACGACATCGGCAAGCTGGTCGCCAACGTCCAGACCTTCACCGACCAGGGCGCCAAGGCCGTGGTGATGGCTCCGCAGGACACCGGCGCGATCGCCGAGTCGCTCAACACCCTGAACGAGAAGAAGATCCCGGTCATCAGCGTCGACACCCGCCCCGACAAGGGCAACGTCTACATGGTGGTGCGGGCCGACAACAAGGCGTACGGAACCAACGCCTGCAAGTACCTCGGCGAGCAGCTGAAGGGCAAGGGCAAGGTCGTCGAGTTCCAGGGCGACCTGTCCTCGATCAACGGCCGCGACCGCTCCGAGGCCTTCAAGGCCTGCATGGACCAGGACTTCCCGGACATCAAGGTGTTCGAGCTCGCCACCGACTGGAAGGGCGACGTCGCCTCCGCGAAGCTCCAGTCGACGCTGGCCGCCCACCCCGACATCAACGGCATCTACATGCAGGCCGGCGGTGTCTTCCTGCAGCCGACCCTCGCGCTCCTGGAGCAGAAGAAGCTGCTGAAGCCGGCCGGTTCGCCGGGCCACATCACCATCATCTCCAACGACGGCATCCCGGAGGAGTTCGACGCCATCAAGGCCGGGAAGATCGACGCGACGATCTCCCAGCCCGCCGACCTCTACGCGAAGTACGCGCTGTACTACGCCAAGGCGGCGCTGGACGGGAAGACCTTCAAGGAGGGCCCGACCGACCACGACTCCACCATCATCAAGATCCCGAACGGCTTCGAGGACCAGCTCCCCGCGCCGCTGGTGACCAAGGACAACGTCGACGACCCGAAGCTGTGGGCCAATCAGCTGGAGAAGAAGAGCTAGCCATGGACCAGGCACCACCACCCGCCGTACAGGCGGAAGGCGTTGTCAAACGCTTCGGACCCACCGTCGCGCTCGACGGGGTGCAGCTCACCGTGCAGCCCGGTGAGTCGCACGCCCTCGTCGGCCGCAACGGCGCGGGCAAGTCGACCCTGGTCAGCGTGTTGACCGGACTCCACAAGGCGGACGCGGGCACGGTCACGTTCGGCGGCGAGCCCGCGCCCGCCTTCGGGGACACCACGGCCTGGCAGTCGAAGGTCGCCTGCGTCTACCAGAAGTCCATGGTCGTCCCCGACCTGACCGTCGCCGAGAACCTCTTCCTCAACCGGTTCGACGACAACGCCCGCTGGATCAGCTGGGGGCGGCTGCGCAAGCGCGCGGAGCAGCTCCTCGCCGACTACGGCGTCCAGGTCGACCCGAACACCCGGGCGCGCGATCTCGCGGTCGAGCAGCGGCAGTTCGTCGAGATCGCCCGCGCGCTCTCCTTCGGCGCGCGGCTGATCATCCTCGACGAGCCGACCGCCCAGCTCGACGCCCGGGGCATCGGGCGGCTCTTCGACAAGCTCCGGGAACTGCAGAGCCAGGGGGTCGCGTTCCTCTTCATCTCCCACCATCTGCAGGAGGTGTACGAGCTCTGCACGGCGGTCACCGTCTACCGCGACGCCCGCCATGTGCTGACCGCCCCCGTGGCGGACGTGGCGAAGACGGAGCTGGTGGCGGCGATGACGGGCGAGAAGTCCGGCGGCGCCGTCGCCTGGCACGCCGCAGGCACCGCCACACCGCCCGACGCGTCGGCGGAGCCCGTCCTGCGCACCGAGGGGCTCACCCTGGAGGGCCGGTTCGAACCGCTGGACCTCCAGGTGCGCCCCGGCGAGGTGCTCGGCCTGGCAGGCTCCGCGGCCAGCGGCAACACGGCGCTGGGCGAGGTCCTGGCGGGCATGCGCAAGGCGGGTGGCGGCACCGTCCGGGTGCACGGCGAGGCCGTGCGCTCGGGGAGCGTGCCGCACGCGCTGGCCGCCGGGATCGGCTACATCCCCGAGGACCGGCACGACCAGGGCCTCGTCCTCGGGCGCAGCGTCGCGGAGAACGCCACCCTCACGGTCACCGACCAGCTCGGACCGTGGGGGACCGTACTGCCCTCCCGCACAAGGGAGTTCGCCCGGGGCATGATCGACTCGCTGGACATCAAGACCCAGGGCCCCGAGCAGCCCGTCTCCGGGCTCTCCGGCGGCAATCAGCAGAAGGTGGTGGTCGCCCGCGCACTGGCCCGCGGACCCAGCGTGCTGGTGGCGGTCCGGCCCACGGCGGGTGTGGACGTCAAGTCCAAGGACTCGCTCCTCGGGGTCGTCCGGCGGGTCGCCGACGAGGGCAATGCCGCGGTCGTCGTCTCGGACGAGCTGGACGATCTGCGGGTCTGCGACCGGGTGCTCGCCCTGTTCCACGGGCGAGTGGTCGCCACGTTCGCAAGCGGGTGGACCGACGGGGAACTCGTCGCCGCCATGGAAGGTGTGGGGGAAAGGGAATGACCGGCACGATACGGCCGTCCACGGCCGACGACATCGACGCGGGAGCGAAGGGCGGACTAGGCGGCGACAGCCCGCTGAGCAGGCTCAAGCTGATCCGGTGGAGCGACTTCTCGCTGGTGCCGGTGATCCTGGTGCTGATGGTGATCGGCTTCATCGTCTCGCCGGTCTTCCTCACCTCGGACAACCTGATCAGCGTCGTCCAGCAGTCCTCCGAGCTCAGCCTGCTGGTCCTGGGTCAGGCGCTGATCCTGATCTGCGGGCGGATGGACCTGTCGCTGGAGTCGACGATCGGCATCGCGCCCGTCGTCGCCATGTGGCTGGTGCTGCCCGGGGACGACGGCCGCTTCGCCGGTCTGGGCGTGCTCCCCACCTGGACGGCGATTCCGCTCTGCCTGCTGGTCGGCCTCGTCATCGGTGCGATCAACGGCTTCCTGATGCTGAAGCTGCGGGTCAACGGCTTCATCGCCACGCTCGGCATGCTGACCATGCTGCGCGGACTCCACATCGGCATCACCGAGGGCAAGTCCATCACCGACGTCCCGGAGTCCTTCCGCTACCTGGGCAAGAGTCAGTGGTTCGGGGTGCCGGCCGCGGTCTGGATCTGCCTGGTGCTCTTCGCGATCGGCGGCGCGGCCCTGGCCTGGCTGCGGCACGGACGCTCGCTGTACGCGATCGGCGGCAACCCGGAAGCGGCGCGCGCGGCCGGTATCCGGGTCGACCGGGTCACCTGGATCGTGCTCGCCATCGGCGGTCTGCTGGCGGCCTTCGCCGGCATCCTCTACACCGGCCACTACGGCGCGGTCGCCGCGACGCAGGGCAACGGCTGGATCTTCCAGGTGTTCGCCGCCGCGGTGATCGGCGGTATCAGCCTCAAGGGCGGGCGCGGCACCCTGTTCGGTGCGCTGACCGGCGTACTGACGCTTCAGCTGGTGGTCAACGTGATGACCCTCGGCGGCGTCCCGGCCCTCTGGAACCAGTTCCTCAACGGCGCGATCATCATCGTCGCGCTGGTCATCTCCCGCTTCGCGAGCGGCGAGAAGCAGGACTGAGCGGACGGGGCGCGGAGCCCCGGCCACGGGAAGGGGTGGGCAAAGAAATTCCCTTGCCCACCCCTCCCCGTATGCAGGGCTAGAGCGTCGAGCGCAGCCACTGCTCCACGCTCGCCACATGCACCGTCGACCACGCCCGCGCGGCCTCCGCATCGCGGTCCCGCAGCGCCGACAAGATCGCCCGGTGCTCGTGCAGCGTGCGGCTCACCGCGTCCTCCTGGGTCAGACCGCGCCAGACCCGGGCCCGTGTCGTCGGCCCCGAAAGACCGTCGAGCAGTGAGCAGAGCACCGAGTTGCCTGACGACTGGACGATGCCGCGGTGGAACTCCAGATCACCGGCCACCAGCTCCTCGACCGAGGGGCGGCTGCCCAGGGCGTCCAGCTGGGAGCCCAGCAGATCCAGCTGGTCCTCGGTGATCCGGCTCGCCGCCATCGCGGTCGCGGCCGGCTCCAGGATCCGGCGGACCGCCAGGAACTCCAGCACCGTGTCGTCGCGGTGGAAGTCCACCACGAAGCTCAGCGCCTCCAGCAGCAACTGCGGATCCAGACTGGTGACATACGTGCCGTCGCCCTGGCGCACGTCGAGAATGCGGATCAGCGACAGGGCGCGCACCGCCTCCCGCAGCGAGTTGCGGGACAGACCGAGCTCCGCGGCGAGTTCGCTCTCCTTGGGGAGACGATCGCCGGGCCGTAGCGCACCCGAGACGATCATTCCCTTGATCTTCTCGATGGCCTCGTCAGTGACAGCCATGGGCGACCTCCAGACATCCGATGTATCGCCCCATTATGCGTCCCCGGAGGCGGCCGGTGCGCTCTTCGGGGCAACGGGTGCGACGCCCGCCCCGCTGCCTGGGGTGTTTCGACCGGTTCCGTGTGCCGGAGTCCGAAATCATTCACCGCGGCCGGCCCGCACGGGAAAGGGGTGGTGCCCGTCGACGGACGGACACCACCCCTCTCCCGGTGCGTCAGCTCCTGCGGTCGCCGAGCACGGACTCGACGCCGGCCCGTATCTCGTCCGTGGCCAGACCCCGGATCGTCAGCGTCGTCCGGCGCCGCAGCACGTCGTCCGCCGTCTCGGCCCACTCGTGGTCGCGCGCGTAGGCGACCTGCGCCCAGATCTCCGGCGCCTCCGGGTGGATGCGCTCGGCGAGCGCCGGGTTCTCGTTGGCCAGCCGGGCGATGTCGAACGACAGCGAACCGTAGTGCGTGGCCAGGTGCCGTGCCGTGTCGGCGGACATCCGCGGTCCGGGCGTTCCGCCGTCCACCAGCAGCCGGTGCGCGACCGCGTTCGGGTTGGCGATGCCGGGCAGCGGGAGCTTCTTCGGCAGCCGGGCCATCGGCTCCATGTCCTCGGCCAGCGGGTGCCCGGGGAGCGCGGCCAGCTTGTTCATCACCGTACGGCCGATGTGGCGGAACGTCGTCCACTTGCCGCCCGCCACCGACAGCATCCCGCCGCGGCCCTCCGTCACGACGGTCTCGCGCTTGGCCTTGGAGGTGCTGCCGGGACCGCCCGGCAGCACCCGCAGACCCGCGAAGGAGTACGTGATCAGATCGCGCGACAGCTGCTGGTCCCGGACCGAGAACGCCGCCTCGTCCAGAATCTGCGCGGTGTCCTTCTCGGTGACCGCGACATCCGCCGGATCGCCCTCGTACTCCTCGTCCGTCGTGCCGAGCAGCAGCATGTCCTCCCACGGCAGGGCGAACGTGATCCGGTACTTGTCGATCGGTGTGGCGAGCGCGGCCTTCCACGGGCGGGTGCGCCTGAGCACGAGGTGCGCGCCCTTGGAGAGACGTATCGAGGGCGCCGCGTCCGGGTTCTCCATCTTCCGCAGGTGATCGACCCACGGCCCGGTGGCGTTGAGCACCAGACGGGCGTTGATCCCGAACTCCGTACCGTCCACGGAATCCCGCAGATCGGCACCGGTCACCCGGCCCCTGGTGAAGCGGAGCCCGGTCACGGCGGCGTGGTTGAGAACGGCGGCGCCCGCCTCGACGGCCGCACGGACCGTCATCAGCGCCATCCGCGCGTCGTTCATCTGGTCGTCGCCGTAGACGGCGACGGCCTTCAGGTTGTCCGTACGCAGCTCCGGGACATCGCGCTGCGCCCTCGCCGGACTGATCACATGGCCGACCCCGTCACCGAACGCGGAGAGCGCCGAGTACGCGAACACGCCCGCGCCGAGCTTGGCGGCGCCGTGCGGCCCGCCCTTGTAGACGGGCAGGTAGAAGGTGAGCGGGTTGGCGAGGTGCGGTGCGACCTGACGGGACACCGCGCGCCGCTCGAAGTGGTTCTCCGCCACCAGCTTCACCGCGCCCGTCTGCAGGTAGCGCAGACCGCCGTGGAGCAGCTTCGAGGAGGCCGAGGAGGTGGCGCCGGCGAAGTCGCCGGCGTCCACCAGGGCCACCCGCAGTCCGGACTGCGCGGCGTGCCAGGCGGTGGAGATGCCCAGGATGCCGCCGCCGATCACCAGGAGGTCGTACGTCGCCTTGGAAAGCTGCTCCCGGCTCTCGGCGCGGCTCGGAAGGGAGCCGGAGGCCGGATGCGTCCCGAGGGCGGGGACGCTCTGCAGGGTGGTCATGTTGTCTACTCCTCGTCTTCGATCCAGCCCATGGTCCGTTCAACGGCCTTGAGCCAGCTCTTGTACTCGCGGTCGCGGGTGTCCGCGTCCATGCGGGGGGTCCACTCGGCGGCCCGGCGCCAGTTGGCGCGCAGCGCGTCGGTGTCCGGCCAGAAGCCGACGGCCAGGCCGGCGGCGTAGGCGGCGCCGAGGCAGGTGGTCTCGGCGACCATGGGCCGCACCACGGGTGCGTCCAGGAAGTCGGCGAGCGTCTGCATCAGCAGGTTGTTGGAGGTCATGCCGCCGTCGACCTTGAGCGCGGTCAGCTCGACGCCGGAGTCCTTGGTCATGGCGTCGCTGATCTCACGGGTCTGCCAGGCGGTGGCCTCCAGCACGGCACGGGCGATGTGCGCCTTGGTGACGTAGCGGGTGAGACCGGCGATGACGCCGCGGGCGTCGGGGCGCCAGTACGGGGCGAACAGGCCGGAGAACGCGGGCACGAAGTACGCGCCGCCGTTGTCCTCCACCGACGAGGCCAGGGTCTCGATCTCGGCCGCGGACTGGATCAGGCCCATCTGGTCGCGCATCCACTGCACCAGCGAACCGGTGACGGCGATCGACCCCTCCAGGGCGTACACCGGCTTCTGGTCGCCGATCTGGTATCCGACCGTGGTCAGCAGACCGTTGTACGAGTTGACGGGCGTCTCGCCGGTGTTGAGCAGCATGAAGGTGCCGGTGCCGTACGTGGACTTGGCCTCGCCCTCGGCGAAACACGTCTGGCCGAACAGCGCGGCCTGCTGGTCGCCGAGCGCGGAGGCGACCGGCACACCGTCGAGCACGCCGCCCTTGGCGTGGCCGTACACCTCGGCCGAGGAACGGATCTCGGGCAGCACCGCCGCCGGGATGCCGATGGACGAGAGGATCTTGGGGTCCCATGCCATCTTGCGCAGGTTCATCAGGAGCGTGCGCGAGGCGTTGGTGACGTCGGTGACGTGCACGCCGCCCTCGGTGCCACCGGTCAGGTTCCAGATGATCCAGGAGTCCATGGTGCCGAAGAGGATGTCGCCGCGCTCGGCGCGCTCGCGCAGGCCCTCGACGTTGTCGAGCAGCCAGCGGACCTTGGGCCCGGCGAAGTACGAGGCGAGCGGCAGTCCGGTCTCGCGGCGGAAGCGGTCCTGGCCCACATTGCGGCCGAGTTCCCTGCAGAGCGCGTCGGTGCGGGTGTCCTGCCAGACGAGGGCGTTGTGGACGGGCTCACCGGTGTTCTTGTCCCACATCAGCGTGGTCTCGCGCTGATTGGTGATCCCGATCGCCTTCACATCGGCGGCGGTGATGCCGGCCTTGACGATGGCGGCCGCCACGACCTCCTGGACGTTCTCCCAGATCTCGGCCGCGTCGTGCTCGACCCAGCCCGGCTTCGGGAAGATCTGCTCGTGCTCCTTCTGGTCGACGGAGACGATCCGGCCGTCCTTGTCGAAGACGATGCAGCGGCTGGAGGTGGTGCCCTGGTCGATGGCCGCGATGAACGGCCCGGTTCCGTGGGTGCCGGTGGTGTGTGCGTCGGTCACGGTGTGCTCCGGAGGTCTGTGGGGTCTTGGGGTAACGGCTCTGGGCTCTGTGGCTCAGGCGAAGGCGAGGTTGTAGAGCCCGCCCGCGAGTGCGCCGCCGATGAGGGGTCCGACGACCGGGATCCAGGCGTAGCCCCAGTCGGAGCCGCCCTTGTTCGGCAGCGGAAGCAGCGCGTGCACGATACGCGGGCCGAGGTCGCGGACCGGGTTGATTGCGTAGCCCGTCGGGCCGCCGAGCGAGAGGCCGATACCGACGACGACCAGGGCGGTGATCAGCGCGCCGAGCGTGCCGATGCCGTTGCCGTTGTCGTTGAGGCCCTGGGTGAGGATCGCCAGGACGAGTACGACCGTGGCGATGACCTCGCTGACGACGTTCTGCACGGCGTTGCGGATCTCGGGGCCCGTCGAGAAGATGCCGAGCACCGGTCCGGCCTTGGGGGCCGCCGCCGGGTCGACCATGCCCTCTTCACCCCGATGGGCCTCCAGGACCTCCGGATCTGTCAGATGGGCCCGGAACTGTCCGTAGTACGCCAGCCAGACCAGCACCGCGCCGATCATCGCGCCGAGGAGTTCGGAGGCGAGGTAGAGCGGCACATCGCTCCACTTGGTGCCGCCCTCGATCGCCAGACCGATGGTGACGGCCGGGTTGAGATGGGCACCGGAAACCCCGCCGGCCAGATAAGCGCCGGTCAGGACCGCGAAACCCCACCCGAAGGTGATCGCGAGCCAGCCGGCGTTCCGCGCCTTCGAGTGCTTGAGGGTGACGGCGGCGCAGACGCCGGCGCCGAGCAGGATGAGTACGGCGGTACCGATGGTCTCGCCGATGAAGATGTCGGAGCTGGACACCCGCGACTCCTTTGTCCTTCGTCCAGGAAGCCGAACCCCGGGTCTCTCCGGTGGTCCGCGCCCTCAGGTGAGGGCGTTACCGGCCCTTGACACTGTCACACCCTAACGCTTGCTTCCGTCAGGCGTTCGATAATGCCGACCGGTGAACGGCAGTGTTTCTCCCAGGTGAATGACACGTCAAGGGGTGTGTGGCGCAGAACTCGACTGAGCCCCTCGTCACCGATGATCCCGCACCGGGCTCAGAAGCGCCTGGCGCCCAGATCCCGGGAGACCGCGCGGGCGCAGTCGCGTACCGCCGCGATCAGGTCGGGCCGCAGCTCGCCGTCCGTGCAGACCCGCTCCACCGCGCCGGTCACGGCCACGGCTCCGACCGGCATCCGGCGCCGGTCGTGGATCGGGGCGGCCACCGCGGCCACCCCCTCCCAGGTCTCCTCCATGTCGGCCGCCCAGCCGCGCGCGCGGATCAGTTCAAGCATCGACTCGAACTCCTCCGGAGCGGTGACGGTGTGGGGCGTGAAGGACTGCCGCTCGGCCTCCATGGCCTCCGTGTGCGCCACCGGGTCGTAGGCCGCCAGCACCTTGCCCAGGGCGGTGGAGTGCAGTGGCTGCATGGCCCCGACCTCCAGGACCTGCCGGCTGTCGTCGGGCCGGAAGACGTGATGGACGATGAGGACGCCCTGCTGGTGCAGTACGCCCAGGTGGGTGCTCTCGCCGCTGGAGCGGGCCAGGTCGTCCGTCCAGACCAGGGCGCGGGCCCGCAGTTCGTGGACGTCCAGATAGCTGTTGCCCAGGCGCAGCAGTTCGGCGCCGAGCTGGTAGCGGCCGGAGGCGGCGTCCTGCTCGACGAAGCCCTCGTGCTGGAGCGTGCGCAGGATGCCGTGCGCGGTGCCCTTGGCCAGGCCCAGTGAGGAGGAGATGTCGGACAGTCCCAGTCGCCGTTCGCCGCCCGCCAGCAGCCGCAGCATCGCGGCCGCCCGCTCCAGCGACTGGATGTTCTTGGCCATCGCGCCGTACTCCTCCACCTCGGTTCGACAATGCTGAACACTATCGGTCGATGTCGACCCGTGCTCGACCGCAGTTCAATTCTGCGGTACCCCCAGCGGCCCGGACAGCCCCCTGAACAGCATGCAGTCCGATTCGTGGGACAGAGTGACGGTCCAGGACGCCGCCCGGCTACCCTGGCCTCGTGCGCCTTCCGCCGAAGCCGCAAAGCCGACAGCCGTCGCATCCCAGGGAGTACATCCATGGCCTCGTCGCCGACCCCTTCCGCCGACAGCCGGACCCGAGCCGCAGCCCTCCGCGAGGCGCTCGCCACCCGAGTGGTGGTGGCCGACGGTGCCATGGGCACCATGCTCCAGGCACAGGACCCCACGCTTGAGGACTTCGAGAACCTCGAGGGCTGCAACGAGATCCTGAATCTCACCCGCCCCGACATCGTGCGCTCCGTGCACGAGGAGTACTTCGCGGTCGGTGTGGACTGCGTGGAGACCAACACCTTCGGCGCCAACACCGCGGCGCTGGGTGAGTACGACATCGCCGAGCGGGTCCACGAGCTCTCCGAGTCCGGCGCGCGCATCGCCCGCGAGGTCGCCGACGAGTTCACCGCCTCCACCGGACAGCAGCGCTGGGTACTCGGCTCCATGGGCCCGGGAACGAAGCTGCCGACGCTCGGCCACGCCCCGTACGTGAAGCTCCGCGACGGATTCCAGCAGAACGCCGAGGGGCTGATCACGGGTGGCGCCGACGCGCTCATCGTCGAGACGACCCAGGACCTCCTGCAGACCAAGGCCGGCATCCTGGGTGCGCGGCGCGCGCTGGAGGCCCTGGGCAGCGACCTGCCGCTGCTGGTCTCGCTGGCCTTCGAGACGACCGGGACGATGCTGCTCGGCTCGGAGATCGGCGCCGCCCTGACGGCCCTGGAACCGCTCGGCATCGACATGATCGGCCTGAACTGCTCGACCGGCCCGGCCGAGATGAGCGAGCACCTGCGCTACCTCACCCGCCACTCCCCGATCCCGCTGCTCTGCATGCCCAACGCCGGACTGCCGGTCCTGACCAAGGACGGCGCGCACTTCCCGCTCGGCCCCGAGGGACTCGCCGACGCCCAGGAGACGTTCGTCCAGGAGTACGGGCTCTCGCTGGTCGGCGGCTGCTGCGGTACGACCCCGGAGCACCTGCGCCAGGTCGTCGACCGCGTCCGCGGCTGCACCCTCACCACCCGCGACCCGCGCCCCGAGCCCGGCGCCGCGTCCCTCTACCAGACCGTCCCGTTCCGCCAGGACACCTCGTACCTCGCGATCGGCGAGCGTACGAACGCCAACGGCTCCAAGAAGTTCCGCGAGGCCATGCTCGAAGCCCGCTGGGACGACTGCGTGGAGATGGCCCGCGACCAGATCCGCGAGGGCGCGCACATGCTCGACCTCTGTGTCGACTACGTGGGCCGCGACGGCGCCGCCGACATGGCCGAACTGGCCGGACGGTTCGCCACCGCCTCCACCCTCCCGATCGTGCTCGACTCCACCGAGCTGCCCGTGCTGCAGGCCGGCCTCGAGAAGCTCGGCGGCCGCGCGGTGCTCAACTCGGTCAACTACGAGGACGGCGACGGACCCGAGTCGCGCTTCGCCCAGGTCACCCGGCTCGCCGCCGAGCACGGCGCCGCCCTGATCGCGCTGACCATCGACGAGGAGGGCCAGGCCCGCACCGTCGAGCACAAGGTCGCCATCGCGGAGCGCCTCATCGAGGACCTGACCGGCAACTGGGGCATCAAGGAGTCGGACATCCTGATCGACTGTCTGACGTTCACGATCTGTACCGGTCAGGAGGAGTCACGGGGCGACGGCATCGCCACCATCGGTGCCATCCGTGAGCTGAAGCAGCGCCACCCCGACGTCCAGACCACGCTCGGACTCTCCAACATCTCCTTCGGCCTCAACCCGGCCGCCCGCGTCGTGCTCAACTCCGTCTTCCTCGACGAATGCGTCAAGGCCGGGCTCGACTCGGCCATCGTGCACGCATCCAAGATCCTCCCGATCGCGCGCCTGGAGGAGGAGCAGGTGAAGGTCGCCCTCGACCTCATCCACGACCGCCGCTCCGAGGGCTACGACCCGCTGCAGAAGCTCATGGCGCTCTTCGAGGGCGTCAACATGAAGTCGATGAAGGCGGGCAGGGCCGAGGAACTCCTCGCGCTGCCGCTCGACGAGCGCCTCCAGCGCCGCATCATCGACGGCGAGAAGAACGGCCTGGAGGCCGACCTCGACGAGGCGCTCCGGACCCGCCCGGCCCTCGACATCGTCAACGACACCCTGCTGAAGGGCATGAAGGTCGTCGGTGAACTCTTCGGCTCCGGCCAGATGCAGCTGCCCTTCGTGCTCCAGTCCGCCGAGGTCATGAAGGCCGCGGTGGCCCACCTGGAACCGCACATGGAGAAGTCGGACGCCGAGGGCAAGGGCACCATCGTCCTGGCCACCGTCCGCGGCGACGTCCACGACATCGGCAAGAACCTCGTCGACATCATCCTGTCCAACAACGGCTTCAACGTCGTCAACATCGGCATCAAGCAGCCCGTCTCCGCGATCCTGGACGCCGCCGAGGAACACAAGGCCGACGTCATCGGCATGTCCGGCCTCCTGGTCAAGTCCACCGTGATCATGAAGGAGAACCTCCAGGAGCTGAACCAGCGCAAGCTGGCCGCCGAATACCCGGTGATCCTCGGCGGCGCCGCCCTCACCCGCGCCTACGTCGAGCAGGACCTGCACGAGATCTACGAAGGCGAGGTCCGCTACGCCCGCGACGCCTTCGAGGGGCTGCGCCTGATGGACGCGCTCATCGCGGTCAAGCGCGGCGTCCCGGGCGCCTCCCTCCCCGAGCTCAAGCAGCGCCGCGTGCCCAAGCGCGACACGGCCGTACTGGAGGTCGAGGAGCCCAAGGACGGCGTCCGCTCCGACGTCTCCGTCGACAACCCGGTCCCCACCCCGCCGTTCTGGGGCACCCGGGTCGTCAAGGGCATCCAGCTCAAGGAGTACGCGTCCTGGCTCGACGAGGGAGCCCTCTTCAAGGGCCAGTGGGGCCTCAAGCAGGCCCGCGCCGGTGACGGACCGACGTACGAGGAACTGGCCGAGACCGAGGGCCGTCCGCACCTGCGCGGCTGGCTCGACAAGCTGCACACCGAGAACCTGCTGGAAGCCGCCGTCGTCTACGGCTACTTCCCCTGCGTCTCCAAGGGCGACGACCTGATCCTGCTCCACGAGGACGGCTCGGAGCGCACCCGCTTCACCTTCCCGCGCCAGCGCCGCGGCCGCCGCCTGTGCCTCGCCGACTTCTTCCGCCCGGAGGATTCCGGCGAGACGGACGTGATCGGCCTCCAGGTCGTCACCGTCGGCTCGAAGATCGGCGGCGAGACGGCCAAACTCTTCGAGGCCAACGCCTACCGGGACTACCTGGAGCTGCACGGGCTCTCCGTCCAGCTGGCCGAGGCGCTCGCCGAGTACTGGCACGCCCGGGTCCGCTCGGAGCTGGGCTTCGCGGGTGAGGACCCGGCCGATGTCGAGGACATGTTCGCGCTGAAGTACCGGGGCGCGCGCTTCTCCCTCGGCTACGGCGCCTGCCCGGACCTGGAGGACCGGGCGAAGATCGCCGACCTGCTCCAGCCCGAGCGGATCGGCGTGCACCTCTCCGAGGAGTTCCAGCTCCACCCCGAGCAATCCACCGACGCGATCGTCATCCACCACCCGGAGGCGAAGTACTTCAACGCGCGGTAAGACGTCGTTCGACGTGTGGTAGCGGACAAGTCGTACACTGGTCGGTCCAGTGCAGGCCGGTCGCCTCCCTCCGGGGAATGGCGGCCGGCCTTCTCGCCCCTCATGAAAGGTGTGCCGGATGACCAGTACGATCGCCGCGTCCCTGACCCGTACGGCCGAGGGTGCCGCCCTGCAGGCCGTCTTTCTCGACATGGACGGCACCCTGGTCGACACCGAGGGGTTCTGGTGGGACGTCGAGGTGGAGGTTTTCGCGAACCTCGGACACCGGCTGGACGAGGCGTGGAGGGACGTGGTCGTCGGCGGCCCCATGACCCGCAGCGCCGGGTACCTGATCGACTCCACCGGCGCCGACATCACGCTCGCCGAGCTGACCGTGCTGCTCAACGACAGCTTCGAGAAGCGCATCGGTTCCGGTGTGCCGCTGATGCCGGGCGCGGCACGGCTGCTCGCCGAACTGGGCAGACACGAGATCCCCACCGCACTGGTCTCGGCCTCGCACCGGCGGATCATCGACCGGGTGCTGGACTCCGTGGGCCACCACCACTTCGCGCTCACCGTCGCGGGCGACGAGGTCTCCCGCACGAAACCGCACCCGGAGCCGTATCTCGCCGCCGCGAACGGCTTCGGGGCCGAGCCCCGGCTCTGCGCGGTCATCGAGGACACCGCGACCGGGGTGGCCGCGGCGGAGGCCGCCGGATGCCGGGTGGTCGCCGTGCCGTCCGTGTCACCGATCGCACCTGCCGCGGGCCGGGTGGTCGTGAGTTCTCTCGAAGAAGTCGATCTTGCGTTCCTCAGGGGCCTGGTCACTGGAATGCGTTGAGCGGCACACCGAGAGTGCTTCTGTGAATGAATAGAAAAGCTCCCGGTGTCGGACCGTGCTTTTTCTGTCGTACTCGCGTGCACGCGATTCCGGTGCGTATCTGGGCCTCGAAAATGTTTGCGAGACGTTCGCCGAGTGACCTTTGTCACTGTTTCGGTCGTCAATGTATTCGGAAGATGTGCCGGGTTGACCGTTTCGGCGTACCCAAGTGTCCCGGTTCGTGAATCCCTGTACGAATCATTCCGGTATCCGGGAATCAGTGCGTCACGCATTCCCTTCGCCCTTCGATTGCGCATCGGACGGCATGGGTCCGGCATTGCCGACGGGGCCTACTAATGTCGTTTTCTCCATGACCGGATGAGGGAGAACGTCCACGATGAACCGCAAGACACTGGTGCTGCCGGCCGTCGTCGGCCTGCTCGCACCCGTACTCGCCGCCTGCGGCGCGTCGGACGGTGGGAGCGGTAGCGGCGGCGCCATCGCTGTCGGCACCACGGACCAGCTGGCCGCCTCGAAGGACGCCCCCGCACCGCTCGACCCCGCCATCGGCTACGAGGCGGGCGTCTGGAACGTACTGCGGCAGACCGTGCAGACGCTGATGCACGTCCCGCGCGGCGGCGGCCGGCCGGTGCCCGAGGCCGCCGAGAGCTGCACCTTCACGGACACGGAGAACGAGAGCTACCGCTGCAAGCTGCGCAGCGGCCTGGAATTCGCCGACGGCAGCCCGGTCACCGCCGAGGACGTCAAGTACTCCATCGACCGGGTCATCCGGATCAAGTCCACCAATGGACCCGTCGCCCTGCTCAACAACATCGACACCGTGGAGACCAAGGGCGACCGCGAGGTCATATTCCACCTCCGGACCTCGGACGCGACCTTCCCCTACAAGCTCTCCACCCCGCCCGCCGGAATAGTCCAGCAGGACAAATACCCGGCGACCTCCCCGCGCAGCGGATTCCAGGTGGACGGTTCCGGCCCGTACACCATGGAGCCGGAAGTCAAGAACGATCAGGTCGTGAAAGTCGCCTTCACCAGAAATCCCCGCTACAAGGGGGATCTCAAGGTGCTGAACGAGAAGGTCGAACTGGATCTCTTCCCCGACGCCACCGCCATGGGCAAGGCGCTTGCCGAGAAGAAGATCGACCTGATGACCCGCAGCATGTCGCCGAAGCAGTCGCAGAAAATGCTGGAGAACCCCCAGGACGGCGTCAAGCTCACCGAGATGCCCGGCCTCGCCATCAGCTACCTCGGATTCGACACCGACGACCCCGCCGTGAAGAACAAGGCGGTCCGCCAGGCCATGGCCCAGGTCATCGACCGCGGCCAGATCGCGAGCGAGGTGTACGGCACCACGGCCGAACCGCTGTACTCGCTGATCCCGTCCAGCATCGCCGGGCACACCAACTCGTTCTTCAACAAGTACGGCGAGCCCAGTACGGCCAAGGCCGCCGCGATCCTGGAGGACGCCAGGATCCACACCCCGGTGAAGTTCACGCTCCACTACACGACCGACCACTACGGCGACGCGACCGCGAACGAGTTCAGGACACTGCGCAAGCAGCTCAACGACACGGGGCTGTTCGACGTCACCGTGCAGGGCTCCCCCTGGGCCAAGTACCGCCCGGCCGAACTGCGTGGCGAGTACGCCGTCTACGGCATGGGCTGGTTCCCCGACTTCCCGGACCCGGACAACTACACGGCGCCCTTCCTCGACGAGGACAACTTCCTCAACTCGCCCTACGACTCGGCCGTCGCCCAGAAGAAACTCATCCCGCAGTCCCGCCGAGAGACCGACCGCAGCCTCGCCGCCCCTACCTTCGAGCAGCTCCAGGACATCGTCGCGGAGGACGTCCCGGTCCTCCCGGTCTGGCAGGGCAAGCAGTACGTCGCCTCCCGCGACGGCGTCACCGGCGTGGAGTGGGCGGTCAACTCCGCGGCCGACCTCCAGCTCTGGGAGCTCGGCCGCAGCACCACCGGCTGAGCCCCGGCACCGGCCGGGCCCCGGCCCCGGAACCCGGCAGGGTCACTGGGCGCCGGGGCGCACCAGCCCGCTCTCGTAGGCGTAGACGGCCGCCTGCACCCGGTCGCGCAGCCCCAGCTTCGTCAGGACATGGCCCACATGCGTCTTGACCGTCGTCTCGCTGACGAAGAGATCGGCGGCGATCTCCGCATTCGACAGCCCGCGCGCCACCAGCTTCAGGACCTCCACCTCGCGGTCCGTCAGCGTGTTCAAGGCGTCCGGCACCGGCTCCTCACCGGACGGCAGATGATCCGCGTACTTGTCCAGCAGCCGACGCGTGATGCTCGGAGCCAGCATCGCCTCGCCGCCCGCGACGACCCGGATCGCCTGCACCAGCTCATTGGCCGGCGCGTCCTTCAGCAGAAAGCCACTGGCTCCGGCACGCAGCGCCTCCACCACGTACTCGTCGAGATCGAACGTGGTCAGCACCAGCACCTTCGCCGGACCGTCCCGGCCGGGACCGGTGATCTGACGCGTCGCCTCGACACCGTCCATCCGCGGCATCCGGATGTCCATCAGCACCACATCGGGCTGCAGCGCCCGCACCTGGTCGAGGGCCTGGAGACCGTCACCGGCCTCGCCCACCACCGCGAGATCACCCTCCGCCTCCAGAATCATCCGGAAGCCGGTGCGCAGCAGCGGTTGGTCATCGACCAGCAGGACGCGGATTGCCACGGGATCTCCTCAGGGTCCTTCAACGGCCGCAGGCCGGCCGGCCTCGGCACGGACCGGGTCCATTCTGCCCTGGACGTCCTGCGCCGACTCCGCCGGGCGTACCGACAGCGGATAGACCGGGGGAGTGCCACCGAACTCGGGGCAGAGCGCCTGATGGTCGCACCAGCCGCACAGCTTCGTCGGCCGCGGCCGCCACTCACCGGTCTCCGTGGCCAGCGAGATCGCCTCCCAGAGGGCCAGCAGCTTGCGCTCCACCCGCTCCAGGTCCGCCACCACCGGGTCGTACGTCATCACGTCCCCGCTGCCGAGGTAGACCAGCTGGAGCCGGCGCGGCACCACACCCTTCAGCCGCCAGATGACCAGCGCGTAGAACTTCATCTGGAAGAGGGCACCCTCCGCGTACTCCGGACGCGGCGCCTTCCCCGTCTTGTAGTCGACGATCCGGACGTCGCCCGTCGGCGTCACGTCGATCCGGTCGATCACCCCGCGCAGCCGCAGACCCGACTCCAGCTCCGTCTCGACGAACAGCTCCCGCTCGGCGGGCTCCAGCCGCGTCGGATCCTCCAGCGCGAACCAGCGCTCCACCAGCCGCTCCGCCTCCGCCAGCCAGCGCGAGAGCCGCTCACCCTCCGCGTCCTCGGCGAACAGCTCCGACAGCTCCGGCTTCGACTCCAGCAGCCGGTCCCACTGCCCCGGGATCAGCGCGGTGGCCCGGCCGGGCGTCCGCTCCGTCGCAGGGTTGTCGAAGAGCCGCTCCAGCACCGCATGGACCAGCGTCCCCCGGGTAGCCGCCTCACTGGGCTTCTGCGGCAACTTGTCGATGACCCGGAAGCGGTACAGCAGGGGACACTGCATGAAGTCGCTCGCCCGCGACGGGGAAAGGGACGAGGGCGGCTGAGGCGGCCGCGGCACTGAGGTCATGACGAAGACCCTACGACCCGCCACTGACAACAACCGGCATACCATCGACCACAGACCCTCGAACACTGCATGATCGTGCCGGACGGGCACCGACCGAAGGGACCTCGTGGACGACAGCGGCAACAGCGGGCGGCCGCAGCCCGGCGCAGGGGGAACGGACCCCGGCGCCGGCCCCGACAAGGGCAAACCGGATCGCCCGGAAGAGCCCGGAGGCGGCATCCTCATGGGCCGCCCCTTCGGGGTGCCGGTTTACGTGGCACCGAGCTGGTTCCTCGTCGCGGCCCTGATCACCTGGGTCTTCGGCGGCCAGCTCGACCGGGTCCTGCCCGGCCTCGGCGCGGCGCGCTACCTCGTCGCACTCTTCTTCGCCATCGCCTTCTACGCCTCCGTGCTCGTCCACGAACTCGCACACACGGTGGTCGCGCTGCGCTACAAGCTCCCGGTGCGCCGTATCCAGCTCCAGTTCTTCGGCGGCGTCTCCGAGATCGAGAAGGAATCCGAGACCCCCGGCCGCGAGTTCGTCCTCGCCTTCGTCGGCCCGTTGCTCTCCCTCGTCCTGGCCGGCGTCTTCTACATCCCGCTGAACTTCGTCGAGCGCGGCACCCTCCCCGGTGTGCTGCTCGGCGGGCTGATGATCTCCAACCTCATCGTCGCCGCCTTCAACCTGCTGCCCGGCCTCCCGCTCGACGGCGGCCGCATGCTCCGCGCCGTCGTCTGGAAGATCACCGGCCGCCCGATGAGCGGCACCGTCGCAGCCGCCTGGGTCGGCCGCGCCCTCGCCGTCACTACCCTCATCGGCCTTCCCCTCCTCACCCGCGCCGGGTCCTTCGGGAACAACACCGCCGACCTCAGCGGCATGGACACCGTCATCGACGCCCTGCTCGCCGCGGTCCTCGCCGCCATCATCTGGACCGGAGCGGGCAACAGCCTGCGCATGGCCCGGCTGCGCGAGCACCTCCCCGACCTGCGCGCCCGCGCCCTCACCAGGCGCGCCGTACCGGTCGAGGCGGCCACCCCGCTCTCCGAGGCGCTGCGGCGGGCCAACGAGGCCGGGGCCCGCGCCCTCGTCGTCGTCGACGGAAGCGGCGAACCGAAGGCCCTCGTCCGCGAGGCCGCCATCGTCTCCGTACCCGAGCACCGCCGCCCCTGGGTCGCCGTCAGCGGCCTCGCCCAGGACCTCACCGACGGCATGAGGGTACCCGCCGAGCTGGCCGGCGAAGCCCTCCTGGACCGGCTCAAGGCCAACCCCGCCACCGAGTACCTCGTCGTCGAGGACACCGGCGAGATCTACGGGGTGCTGTCCACCGCCGACGTGGAGCGGGCATTCGTCGCCGCCATGGCCAGGCCCGCCGCCTGAGAGCCTGCCGGTGACCTGCGACCGCGGGCCCCGCCCGGACAAGCGGTCGAAGCCCGTGGAAACACCGGTACGCTGGTCACATGTCTGAACCGACCGGTGCCGCCCGCCGACGTGGGCCCTTCAAGGTCGGGGACCAGGTCCAGCTCACCGATCCCAAGGGACGCCACTACACCTTCACGCTCGAAGCCGGAAAGAACTTCCACACCCACAAGGGTTCTTTCTCGCACGACGAGCTGATCGGTGCTCCCGAGGGCAGTGTTGTCCGTACCACGGGGAACGTCGTCTATCTCGCGCTGCGTCCCCTGCTCCCCGACTACGTCCTGTCCATGCCCCGCGGCGCCGCCGTGGTCTACCCCAAGGACGCGGGGCAGATCCTGGCCTTCGGCGACATCTTCCCCGGCGCCCGCGTCGTGGAGGCCGGCGTGGGATCCGGCGCCCTCTCCACCTTCCTGCTCCGCGCCATCGGCGAACAGGGCATGCTGCACTCCTACGAGCGCCGCGAGGACTTCGCCGGGATCGCCCAGCAGAACGTCGAGCGCTACTTCGGCAGCCCGCACCCCGCCTGGCAGCTCACCATCGGCGACCTCCAGGACAACCTGACGGACACCGACGTCGACCGTGTCGTCCTGGACATGCTCGCGCCCTGGGAGTGCCTGGACGCCGTCTCCAAGGCGCTCGTCCCGGGCGGCATCCTCTGCGCGTACGTGGCGACCACCACCCAGCTCTCCCGGACGGTCGAGTCCATCCGTGAGATCGGCTGCTTCGCGGAACCGCAGCCCTGGGAGTCGATGATCCGCAACTGGCACGTCGAGGGCCTCGCCGTCCGCCCGGACCACCGGATGATCGGCCACACCGGCTTCCTCGTCACCGCCCGCCGGCTGGCCGACGGGGTCCAGGCCCCGCCGCGCCGCCGCCGCCCCTCCAAGGGCGCCTACGGCGACGACTACGACGGCCCGGGCAGCCAGAGCGGCTCCGCCCGCGACTGACCCGAGCAACGCACCGGCGTCGCCGCCGAGTTCCCGGACCGACCCGGGAACTCGGCGGCGACGCCTTTTCGTTGCCATGGTGCAGGTGGACCGGGCACACAATCCGCAGCGACCCCACCGTTCCGCTGGTGTGTGAGGTGTGGCACGATGCTGGCCACCCCACACCCGCTGTCGACGCCCTGCCGACGGCACCGCCCCTTCAGACATTCCGCACCACAGGAACCACAGGAGACATCCCGCGTGCAGACCTCCGTGCTCCCGGACCTCGCGCACACCGACACGAAGGCGATGCACTGGCTCGCCACCGCGGCGGCCATGGCCGCCGTTGTCGCGACAGCCGGCCTGCTCCAGCCCGACACGACCGCCGCTGCCTCCACCCCACCCCACCGCACCGCGGCGCAGCACGGCACGGCGACCGTCCCCCCGCCGGATCCCGAGCGCGCGGTATTCCCCCTGCAGTGCGGCGGCGTCGGCAACACGGTCGCCAAACAGGCCCCCGGCGACCTCGACGGCGACGGCCGTCCGGAAACCGTCGCGGTCGTCCACTGCGCGGCCGGATCCGGTACCCCGCCCAGCGGCGTCTACGTCCTCACACAGGGAAGCGGGGCCGCACCCAGGATCGTCGCGACCCTGGTGGACCCCGCCCAGAACATGAGCGTCGGTGACTTCGCGGTGCGTGACGGCGTCATCTCCGCCACGCTCCTCGGCTACTCGTCGCCCTCGATCCCGTCCTGCTGCCCCGACCAGCAGGAGAAGGTCACCTGGCAGTGGCAGAACGGGGCCTTCGTACGCAACAGCCAGTCCGACGACTCCACCGAAGGCAACGCCTGACCGGTCACCGATCGCAGCCGCCGGCCCCCGGGCCGGCGAATCAGGCGGCCTCGGGACCGAAGACCTCGACCCTGTCCGAAACGCGCCGTACATGGATGCAGTCGCCCGGGCACTCCTTGGCCGAGTCGACGACGTCCTGGAGGAGCGGCAGCGGCACCGGGGTGGTCGCCCCCTTGTCCTGCAGCAGCTCGTCCGCGTCGCTCTTCACATACGCCAGTCCGTCGATGTCCAGCTCGAAGACCTCGGGCGCGTACTGCACACAGATGCCGTCCCCCGTGCAGAGGTCCTGGTCGATCCAGACCTCCAGGTCCTGCGTCTCGCCACCGGTGGGAGCGTCGTGCTGCACGGTCATTTCGCCTGCCGTTTCCTGCGTATCCGAACCAAAAAAAGCCAGCCCTTACGGGTGTTGAACACTTCGACGATACAACCGGCCGCTTTCCGATGTTGAAGGGTGGGTATTCCCCTGACACGAGGGAGAGCGCAAGGGTGAAGATCGGACACACCCCACAGTCTTTGTGATCTAGGGGTTTCAATCATCACCCACCCAGGTAGGGTCAGGAAGCGTCCAGCTCCCCTTGGAGGAGGTGAGGACCGTGGCAGCCCACGACGACGACATCAACCGCGGCATCCGGCCCGGGCGGGGGTCCGATGACCCAGCCGGCCAGGTCGCCTATCTCGAGCAGGAAATCGCCGTCCTGCGACGTAAGCTCGCCGACTCTCCGCGCCATACGAGGATTCTCGAGGAGCGGATCGTCGAGTTCCAGACCAACCTCGCAGGCGTGTCCGCTCAGAACGAGCGGCTCGCCGGCACACTCCGCGAGGCCCGCGACCAGATCGTGGCCCTCAAGGAAGAGGTCGACCGGCTGGCACAGCCACCGGCCGGTTTCGGTGTGTTCCTGCAGGGCAACGAGGACGGTACCTGCGACATCTTCACCGGGGGCCGAAAGCTCCGGGTGAACGTCAGTCCCAGTGTTGAGCTCGACGACCTCCGGCGCGGCCAGGAAGTCATGCTCAACGAAGCGCTCAACGTGGTCGACGCCATGGAATTCGAGCGGGCCGGGGACATCGTCACGCTCAAGGAGATCCTTGAGGACGGCGAACGAGCCCTGGTGGTCGGGCACACCGACGAGGAACGGGTGGTGCGGCTCGCCGAGCCGTTGCTGGACATCACCATCCGGCCCGGCGACGCCCTGCTGCTCGAACCCAGGTCCGGCTACGTCTACGAAGTGGTGCCCAAGAGCGAGGTCGAAGAGCTCGTCCTCGAAGAAGTCCCGGACATCGACTACGACAAGATCGGCGGACTGGGCGACCAGATCGAGCTGATCCGCGACGCGGTCGAGCTCCCCTACCTGCACCCAGACCTCTTCAAGGAGCACGAGCTGCGGCCGCCGAAGGGCATTCTGCTCTATGGCCCGCCCGGCTGCGGCAAGACGCTCATCGCCAAGGCCGTCGCCAACTCCCTCGCGAAGAAGGTCGCCGAGGTCACCGGTCAGCCCACCGGCAAGAGCTACTTCCTGAACATCAAGGGCCCCGAACTCCTCAACAAGTACGTCGGTGAGACCGAGCGCCACATCCGCCTGGTCTTCCAGCGTGCTCGCGAGAAGGCGAGTGAGGGCACCCCCGTCATCGTCTTCTTCGACGAGATGGAGTCCCTCTTCCGCACCCGGGGATCCGGCGTCAGCTCGGACGTGGAGAACACCATCGTCCCCCAGCTGCTCGCCGAGATCGACGGCGTCGAGGGCCTGGAGAACGTCATCGTCATCGGCGCCTCCAACCGCGAGGACATGATCGACCCCGCGATCCTGCGACCCGGCCGGCTCGATGTGAAGATCAAGATCGAGCGTCCGGACGCAGAGGCCGCGAAGGACATCTTCGCGAAGTACCTCACGCCCTCGCTGCCCCTGCACGCGGACGACCTCGCCGAGCACACCGGCTCCAAGGAAGCCGCAGCGCACGCCATGATCCAGTCGGTCGTCGAGCGGATGTACACCGAGTCCGAGGAGAACCGCTTCCTCGAGGTCACGTACGCCAACGGCGACAAGGAGGTCCTGTACTTCAAGGACTTCAACTCCGGCGCGATGATCCAGAACATCGTCGACCGGGCCAAGAAGATGGCCATCAAGGCCTTCCTCGACCAGGGCCAGAAGGGCCTTCGCGTCTCCCATCTCCTCCAGGCCTGTGTGGACGAGTTCAAGGAGAACGAGGACCTGCCGAACACCACCAACCCGGACGACTGGGCCAGGATCTCCGGCAAGAAGGGTGAGCGGATCGTCTTCATCCGCACTCTCGTCACCGGAAAGCAGGGCGCGGACACCGGTCGCTCCATCGACACGGTGGCAAATACCGGGCAGTACCTGTAGATCGCAGACCGGCTGCGGATGCCCGGCCGGGCATCCGCAGCCGGTTGCTTTCCGGACAGCTCCGACGACACCGGAGCAATGACGTAATTGATCTCCCCACCAGCACAGAGGCGCTCTAGGCTCTTGCGTACCGCCCGGTCGCGCAGTGCGGGTACGGGCAGACCGCGCACGCACCGGACAAGCAGCGGTACTTGAGCGCCGCCCCCGGAAGGGAGCGCCGCCGGGCAAGGAGGGTCGCATGACCGTACGGCGAGTAATGGGCATCGAGACGGAGTACGGGATCTCCGTGCCCGGCCACCCCAACGCCAATGCCATGCTCACCTCGTCCCAGATCGTCAACGCCTACGCGGCGGCGATGCACCGGGCGCGCCGCGCCCGCTGGGACTTCGAGGAGGAGAACCCGCTGCGAGACGCGCGAGGTTTCGACCTCGCCCGCGAGACCGCTGACTCCAGCCAGCTCACGGACGAGGACATCGGCCTGGCCAATGTCATCCTCACCAACGGGGCACGGCTCTACGTGGACCACGCGCACCCCGAGTACAGCTCCCCGGAGATCACCAACCCCAGGGACGCGGTCCTCTGGGACAAGGCCGGCGAGCGCGTCATGGCCGAGGCCGCCGAACGCGCGGCCCAGCTGCCGGGCGCCCAGCCGATCCATCTCTACAAGAACAACACCGACAACAAGGGCGCCTCGTACGGGACGCACGAGAACTATCTGATGAAGCGGGAGACCCCGTTCTCGGACATCGTGCGCCATCTGACCCCGTTCTTCGTCTCGCGCCAGGTCGTCACCGGCGCCGGACGGGTCGGAATCGGCCAGGACGGCCACGAGCACGGCTTCCAGATCAGCCAGCGTGCCGACTACTTCGAGGTCGAGGTCGGCCTGGAGACCACACTCAAGCGCCCGATCATCAACACCCGCGACGAACCCCATTCGGACGCCGAGAAGTACCGCCGGCTGCATGTGATCATCGGCGATGCGAATCTCTCGGAGATCTCCACCTATCTCAAGCTGGGCACCACCTCCCTGGTCCTCTCCATGATCGAGGACGGCTTCATCAACGTCGACCTGGCCGTCGACCAGCCGGTGCGCACGCTGCACCAGGTCTCCCACGATCCGGATCTCCAGCAGCTGATCACTCTGCGCAGCGGGCGGACACTCACCGCTGTGCAGCTCCAGATGGAGTACTTCGAGCTCGGCCGCAAGTACGTCGAGGAGCGGTACGGGGCGGACGCGGACGAGCAGACCAAGGACATCCTGATCCGCTGGGAGGACACGCTCAACCGGCTGGAGAACGATCCGATGAGCCTGTCCGGCGAGCTGGACTGGATCGCCAAGCGGGAGCTCATGGAGGGCTACCGCCGCCGCGACGGCCTCGACTGGGACGCGGCCCGCCTGCATCTGGTGGACCTCCAGTACGCCGACGTACGGCCCGACAAGGGCCTCTACAACCGCCTGGCGGCCCGCGGCAGGATCAAGCGCCTGCTGGACGAGAGCGAGGTCGAGCAGGCCCGTACAGCGCCTCCGGAGGACACCAGGGCGTATTTCCGCGGTCGCTGCCTGGAGCAGTACGCGGACGACGTCGCCGCGGCCTCCTGGGATTCGGTCATCTTCGACCTTCCCGGCCACGATTCGCTGCAGCGGGTACCCACCATGGAACCGCTCCGGGGCACCCGTGAGCACGTGAAGGCCCTCCTGGACCGCTGCCGCACGGCGGAAGAGCTGGTCCGAGTGCTGTCGGGGGGCTGAAAGGGCGGCCGGCTGGGAATCATTCCGATGACCTCCGGACGTTGAGACAAGTACCGGGCCAATGTCGGACCCCGTAGGTAGGGTCTGATCAAGTGCTTCGAACCGAGCGGGGTGAGCTATATGGCGACCAAGGACACCGGCGGCGGACAGCAGAAGGCGACGCGTTCCACCGAGGAGTCCGAGGAGCAGGCGCAGGAAGCGCAGGGCTCCGAGGACCTCCAGGAACGGCAGGAAAAGCTGAGCGACGACGTCGACGACGTACTCGACGAGATCGACGACGTACTCGAGGCCAATGCCGAGGACTTCGTTCGGTCATTCGTGCAAAAGGGTGGCGAGTAACCGGCGCCGGGGACGGCGATGGGCGTGCGGTGCGGGCAGAGGCCCGTACCGCACGCCTGCGGGCACGGACCGGGCGATCGGTGCGAATGCCTCCGTCACACATGTGGATCACTGCCGTCGGACGGGTAGGGTCCGTGGCATACGGTGCTTCAACTGCAATTCGGCCGTAGGCAAGTTGGGAGATGATCCTGACACCTTGCGCAGGGCCATCGCTTACCTGGAGGGAAACGCGTGGAAGCCAACACTCGTAGCACCGGGCGTCTACCAGCTGCCTTCCTGACGCCCGGGTCCTCTTCCTTCATGGACTTCCTGACCGACCAGTCGCCCGGGATGCTGCCGGGCAACCGGCAGCTGCCGCCCATGAAGGGGGCCATCGAGGCCCCGCACGGGACCACCATCGTCGCGGCTTCGTTCCCCGGCGGCGTGGTACTGGCCGGTGACCGGCGGGCGACCATGGGCAACATGATCGCACAGCGCGACATCGAGAAGGTCTTCCCGGCCGACGAGTACTCGGCGGTGGGCATCGCCGGTACGGCAGGTCTGGCCGTGGAGATGGTCAAGCTCTTCCAGCTGGAGCTGGAGCACTTCGAGAAGGTCGAGGGCGCCCAGCTCTCCCTGGAGGGCAAGGCGAACCGGCTCTCCACAATGATCCGGAGCAATCTGGCGATGGCCATGCAGGGTCTCGCTGTGGTACCGCTCTTCGCCGGCTACGACGTCGACCGCGAGCGCGGCCGGATCTTCTCGTACGACGTCACCGGAGGCCGTTCCGAGGAGCAGGGGTACGCGTCCACCGGCTCCGGGTCGATCTTCGCCCGTAACTCCATGAAGAAGCTCTACCGCGAGGACCTGACGGAGGAGCAGACACTCACTCTGGTCGTGCAGGCGCTGTACGACGCGGCGGACGACGACTCGGCCACCGGCGGACCCGATGTGGCCCGGCGCATCTATCCGATCGTCACCGTCATCACCGACGAGGGTTTCCGGAAGCTGACCGAGACGGAATCCGCCGAGATCGCCCGCTCGATTCTGGAACGACGGCTCGTACAGCCCGACGGCCCGCGCGCCGAGCTGCTCTGACCACTCGTTCCGAGGCTTCTTCGATGCTCTTGTCACTGACAGAAAGGGACGGATAGCCGGTGTCGACGCCGTTCTATGTCTCACCTCAGCAGGCCATGGCCGACCGGGCGGAATACGCCCGGAAGGGCATCGCCCGCGGTCGCAGCCTGGTTGTGCTGCAGTACACCGACGGCATTGTGTTCGTCGGCGAGAACCCGTCCCGTGCGCTGCACAAGTTCAGCGAGATCTATGACCGGATCGGTTTCGCCGCCGCCGGTAAGTACAACGAGTACGAGAATCTCCGCATCGGCGGAGTGCGCTATGCGGATCTGCGCGGATACACCTATGACCGTGACGATGTGACGGCCCGTGGCCTGGCGAATGTCTACGCGCAGACCCTCGGCACCATCTTCTCCAGTGCGGCCGAGAAACCGTACGAGGTGGAGCTGGTGGTCGCCGAGGTCGGCGCGGCGGCGGACGGCGACCAGATCTACCGGCTGCCGCACGACGGCTCGATCGTCGACGAGCACGGCTCGGTCGCCGTCGGTGGCAACGCGGAGCAGATCAGCACCTTCCTGGACCAGCGGCACCGTGACGGGATGTCGCTCGCCGAGGCGCTGAAGCTGGCGGTGCAGGCGCTGTCCCGCGACCCCAACGGCAGCGAGCGGGAGATCCCCGCGGAGCGGCTGGAGGTCGCGGTCCTGGACCGTACGCGGCCGCAGCAGCGCAAGTTCAAGCGGATCGTCGGCCGGCAGCTGGCGCGGCTGCTGGAGGCGGACGGCGCCGGCTCGACGCCGACGGACGCCCCCTCGGACACGGAGGAAGGCGACGACATCGCCCCGACGACGACGGACGCCGGCAAGAAGGGTGGTAAGTCGGGTGGCAAGACGGCCGCCACCGAATCCGACGACTCCACTGTCGCCACCGACGCCACTGAGCCCACCGAGCCCACCGATGCCACCGATTCCGGTGGGGACGTGGAGTAGCCCGTTCCGCAGTGTGTCTGTGCCCCGGTCCGCCTCTTCGGCGGGCCGGGGCACTGTCATGAGTCCTGACCGGTGGGCGGGGGAGCGGAGGAGCCGCGGACGACCAGGCGGACCGGAAGGCTGCCGGTTTCGGCTGTACCGCCCTCCAGAACGGCCAGCAGGGCGCTCATGCCGCGCTCGCCGACCTGCTCGGCCGGCAGTTGAACGGTGGTGAGTTCCGGCTCCACGGCCGTGGCCAGGGCCAGATCGTCGAAGCCGGTGACGGAGAGGTCGTCCGGCACCCGCAGCCCGAGCCTGCGGGCGGCCTTGCAGGCGCCCGCTGCCAGGATGTCGTCGTCGCAGATGATGGCGGTGGGGCGGGGTCCGGGAAGCGACAGTGCGCGTTCCGCGGCCTCCCGGCCGGCCCGTACGTCCAGTGCCGCCGGCACGGTGCGTACGGCGGTGCCGGGCATGCCGCGCAGGGCTTCGTGGACGGCGTCGGCGCGGACCGCGAACGTCCAGGTGTCGACGGCCGAGGCGAGATGGACGAAGCGCCGGTGGCCGAGATCGAGCAGGTGCTCCGTCACCTGGCGCATCCCGTCGGCGACATCGAGGTTGACCCGGGCCGCCGGACCCGGGGCCGAGGGATCGCTGTCGAGCATGACCAGGGGCAGATCGGCGCCGTGCAGGGCGCCCAGCGCGTCGGCGGCCATGGACGAGGCGATCACACCGTCGAGCGCGGCGCGGGCCGAGGCGAAGGGGTCCCGGGCCGGGCCGGTGCCGTCGGGCGAAGGGTAGAGGACGACGCCGAAGCCGTGTTCGGCGGCGACCGCGGCGGCCCCGGTGTACACCCGGGCGAAGAACTCGTTGGTGAGGGCCGGGACGACGAGCAGGGCGGTCCTGGTACGGCCCAGGCGCAGATTACGGGCGGCGAGATTCGGCCGGTATCCGAGCCCGCGGGCGGCCTCCCGCACCCGGTCCGCGGTGGCCTCGGAGACCCGGCCGCGCCACTTGTCGCCGAGGACCAGGGAGACGGTGGCCTGGGAGACGCCTGCGGCCCGTGCCACGTCACGACTGGTCGGCCGGGGCGGGGCGGGCTGCGCTGGGCTGGTCACTCGGGCCTCCGGGCCGGTCGGGGCAGGCGCCGGGAGGTGGACCTGCGCATTGGCCACATGGTACGTATGAACCCGCAGGTTATACGTAAAACCTAGGATGGCCGAAAGGCGTCCCATGGAGAGGGGTGGGACATGGCCGCGGGATATCTGGACATCCTCCGGGCACGGAATGCCGCACGGCTGCTGGCGGGGACCCTCGTGGGACGGCTGCCGAACGGCACCGCCCCCATCGCGATCGTGCTGTTCACCCGTGCGGAGGGCGGCAGCTACGCCCTCGCCGGTGCGCTCGCCGCGGTGTACGGGCTGGGCACGGCGATCGGACAGCCGCTACTGGGCCGTGCCGTCGACCTGTACGGCCAGCCGCGCGTCCAGCTGCCCGCCGCCGTCCTGTCCGCCTCCGGCATGGCCCTGCTCGCCCTGGCGGGCTTCGGGTCGCTGCCGCTCGCCTACGCGGCCGTGGCCCTCGCGGGGGTGGCCACACCGCCCCTGGAGGGCGGCCTGCGGGCCCTGTGGCCGAGCGTCCTCGGCAGCGAGGACCGGGT
This sequence comes from Streptomyces brevispora, assembly GCF_007829885.1. Lineage (NCBI taxonomy): Bacteria > Bacillati > Actinomycetota > Actinomycetes > Kitasatosporales > Streptomycetaceae > Streptomyces > Streptomyces brevispora. The sequence continues at coordinate 460,710 of NZ_VIWW01000001.1, read as the reverse complement.
GCACCGGGCATACGCCATGGACGCGGTCGCGCAGGAGGCAATGTTCACCTTGGGGCCGCTGCTGGTGACCCTGCTGGTCTCGCTCCGGTCGCCCGCCGCCGCGCTGCTCGTCATCAACGCGATCGGGGTCCTGGGGGCGCTCTCGGTCGTCCTGTCCGAACCGTCCAGGACCTGGCGCTCCGCGCCGCGCGAGGCGCACTGGCTGGGCGCGCTCCGCTCCCCCGGGCTGCTGGCGCTGCTCGGCTCCTTCTTCTTCGTCGGACTGGCGCTGGGCTCCATCACGGTGGCGGCCATGGCGTACGCCGACGATCACGGCCGGGAGTCCGTCTACGGCTGGCTGATGGCCGCCCTGGGGCTCGGCGCGCTGATCGGCGGCGCGGTGTACGGGGCGCGGCAGTGGCCGGGGCGGCCCGAGCGCCGGCTGCGGGTGATCGTGGCGCTGCTGGCACTCGGCTATCTGCCGCTGATGCTGACCCCCGGTGTGGTGGCGATGACCGTGCTGGTCGGCGTCGCCGGGGTGTTCCTGGCCCCCGCGGTCGCCTGCTCGTTCATCATCGTCGACCGGCACGCCCCGCGGGGCACGGTGACGGAGGCGTTCTCCTGGCTCGTGACGACGTTCGGGGTGGGCGCGGCGGCCGGGACGGCCGTGGCGGGCCCGGCCGTGGAACTGGGCGGGACGGCCTGGAGCTTCGCCGTCGCGGGGGCCGGTGGAGTGGCGGCGCTGCTCGTTCTGCTGGCCACCGGAAGGGTCCTCGCAGTTCCCGGGCATAGCGCTGTCGCGCCGCGAGGATCGGAAAATGATCGAAACGGTGCCGTCGAACCCGGTTTCAGCTCGGGCCATCAGGCGTAATGTTCAGTCATGGACCGCCGCATTTTCGGGCTGGAGAACGAGTACGGCGTCACGTGCACGTTCAGGGGACAGCGCCGACTGTCTCCTGATGAAGTGGCGCGCTACCTCTTCCGCCGTGTTGTGTCATGGGGCCGCAGCAGCAATGTCTTTCTGCGGAACGGCGCCCGCCTCTACCTCGACGTGGGATCGCATCCGGAATATGCAACCCCCGAATGCGACAACCTGACCGAGCTGGTCACCCACGACAAGGCCGGCGAGCGCATTCTCGAAGGCCTGCTTGTCGACGCCGAACGCCGTCTGCACGAGGAGGGAATCGCGGGCGACGTCTATCTCTTCAAGAACAACACCGATTCGGCCGGAAACTCCTACGGATGCCATGAGAACTACCTCGTGGCCCGGCACGGAGAATTCTCCCGACTCGCGGACATCCTCATTCCCTTCCTCGTCACGAGGCAGCTGATCTGCGGTGCCGGCAAGGTGCTGCAGACCCCGCGGGGCGCCGTCTACTGCGTCAGTCAGCGTGCCGAGCACATCTGGGAGGGCGTCAGTTCCGCGACGACGCGCTCCCGTCCGATCATCAACACCCGGGACGAACCGCACGCGGACGCGGAGCGGTACCGCCGCCTCCACGTCATCGTCGGTGACTCCAACATGTCCGAGACGACCATGCTGCTCAAGGTCGGCGCGACCGACCTGGTGCTCCGCATGATCGAGGCGGGCACGGTGATGCGGGATCTGACCCTGGAGAACCCCATCCGGGCGATCCGCGAGGTCAGTCATGACATCACGGGTCAGCGCAAGGTGCGCCTCGCCAGTGGCCGCGAGGCATCCGCCATCGAGGTGCAGCGCGAGTACTACGAGAAGGCCGTGGACTTCGTCGACCGCCGCGGCATCCGCACGGGCAACGTCGAGAAGGTCCTCGAACTGTGGGGCCGCACGCTCGACGCGATCGAGGCCGAGGACCTCGACCGGATCGGTACCGAGATCGACTGGGTCATGAAGTACAAGCTCATCGAGCGCTACCGGGCCAAGCACAACATGACCATGTCGAATCCGCGGGTCGCCCAGATAGACCTCGCCTACCACGACATCCATCGCCGCCGCGGCCTGTACTACCTGCTGGAACGCAAGGGGCAGGCCGCCCGCATCTGCAACGACCTGAAGATCTTCGAGGGCAAGTCGGTGCCCCCGCAGACCACCAGGGCGCGGCTGCGCGGCGACTTCATCCGGCGGGCCCAGGAGCAGCGGCGGGACTTCACCGTCGACTGGGTCCACCTCAAGCTCAACGACCAGGCGCAGCGCACGGTGTTGTGCAAGGACCCGTTCCGTTCGGTGGACGAGCGAGTGGAGAAGCTGATCGCGGGCATGTGAGCCGGCACAGGAAGTGTCCCGGTTCTCAGTGCCTGTCGACGGACCCCGGCGCGACTCGGGCCCCGTACGTTCCTCGTACGGGGCCCTGCGCACGCCCTAGAGTGTCCGGGACCCCGTAACAAATGTGTCGTCTGAGATCTGAGGAACCAGTGCGCCGAATTGCCGGCCTTCTAGTCGTCCCCCTGCTGCTGCTGTCAGCGGCCTGCGGCAGCGACGACAAGGGCTCCGCCTCCGCTTCCGCCTCCGCGTCCGCCTCCGCCCCTTCCAAGGACGGATTCCCCGCCATCACCGCGGGCGCGAAGTTCGGCGAGAAGCCCACCCTGGCCAAGGGCACGGGAACGCCGCCCAAGGAGCTGAAGACCGACGTCGTCAGTGAGGGTGACGGCGCGAAGCTCAAGAACGGCGACGCGATCCAGGTGAACTACCTCGGGCAGGCCTGGGACTCCACCAAGCCGTTCGACAACAGCTTCGACCGCAAGCAGCCGTTCGATCTGACGCTCGGCGCCGGCATGGTCATCCAGGGCTGGGACAAGGGACTGGTCGGCCAGAAGGTCGGCAGCCGGGTCGAGCTGGTCATCCCGCCGGACCTCGGTTACGGCGCGCAGGGCCAGGGCGACATCAAGCCGAACGCCACCCTCGTCTTCGTCGTCGACATCCTGAAGGCGAAGCAGATCCCGGCGTCCGCCAAGGGCACCGAGGTCGCCCAGGACAACGTCGACCTGCCGAAGGTGGGCACGAACACGGACGGCAAGGCGCCGACCGTCAAGATCCCCAGCAAGTCCGCTCCGCCCAAGAAGCTGGTCTCCAACTACGTCCTGGAGTCCGACGGCGAGGTCGTCAAGGGGACCGACAGCGTCGTCGTGAACTACGTGGGTCTGCTGTGGAAGGACAGCAAGACGTTCGACAGCACCTACGCGACGGGCAAGACGCAGACCTTCCCGCTGGCCCAGGTCACTCTCAAGGGGCTCAAGAACGGCCTGATCGGGAAGAAGATCGGCAGCCGTGTGCTGCTCGTCGTCCCGCCGGACCAGGCCTTCGGCAGCAAGGCACAGCAGTCCATCCCGGCGAACTCGACGCTCGTCTTCGCCGTGGACATCCTCGCGAAGATGTAAGACTGTCCCGGTTGCCCAGTTCATCATTTAGAGGAGCAAAGTCAGTGAGCATCGAGAAGCCCGAGATCGAATTCCCGGGTGGCGAGCCGCCGGCCGACCTGGAGATCAAGGAAATCTGGGAGGGCGACGGCGCGGTCGCCAAGGCCGGCCAGACCGTCTCCGTCCACTACGTGGGCGTGGCCTTCTCCACCGGTGAGGAGTTCGACGCCTCCTGGAACCGCGGTACTCCGCTCAAGTTCCAGCTCGGTGCCGGACAGGTCATCGCCGGCTGGGACAAGGGCGTGCAGGGCATGAAGGTCGGCGGCCGTCGCCAGCTGACCATCCCCTCGCACCTCGCGTACGGTGACCGCGGCGCCGGCGGCGCCATCGCGCCGGGCGAAACGCTGATCTTTGTCTGCGACCTGGTCGCTGTCTGATCGCGCATCTGTGCGATGCGAGGGCCCGTGCCGCAAGGCGCGGGCCCTCGCTTTCGTCCTGACACTCCGGAGCGGTACGGTCGAGGGTCGTAGAGCAAAACAGAAAGGGCGTCGATGGCGATTGCCAAGGCCGAGCGGCTGATGAACCTGGCACTGTGTCTGCTGGGGACCCGGCGCCCGCTCAGCAAGCGCGAACTGCGCGGCTCCATCGAGGCCTACCTGGAGGCGGGCTCCGACGACGCCTTCAACCGGATGTTCGAGCGCGACAAGGACGATCTGCGCGAGCTCGGTCTGGTCATCGAGACCGTGGAGAACCTGGACGGCGACACCGGCTACCTCGCCCGCCGCGACAGCAACCGGCTGCCCCCGATCACGCTGGACGCCGAGGAGGCCGCCGCACTCGGACTGGCCGCCAAGGTCTGGCAGCAGGCCCGGCTGGCCGGTGCGGCCAGCGGCGCCCTGCAGAAACTGCGGGCCGCAGGCATGCCGGAGACCGAGGACGCGTACGAGGTGCAGAGCGCCCTCGAACCACGTATCCCCGTCCATGAGGCCGCCTTCGAACCGCTGATGCTGGCCTGCCGGGACCGCCGGCCGGTGACCTTCGACTACCGCAAGGCCAATTCCGCCCGTCCCGAGCAGCGCCAGGTCGAGCCGTGGACGCTGGAGTGCTGGCGTGGTCACTGGTACCTGGCCGGCTGGGACCGGGACCGGGGTGCGGAGCGGGTGTTCCGGCTCTCCCGGATCGCCGGCAAGGTGCGCTCCAGGGCCGGTGCGTTCACCGCCGAGGTGCCCGATGTCGTCACCGTCCGCGAGACCGTCGAGAGCTGGGCGGGGGAGACCGCGACCCGCACCGCGCTGATCAGGCTGCGGGCCGATTCCGGCTACCCGTTGCGGACCCGCGCGATATCCGTCCGGGAACTCGGCGACGGGTGGGAGGAGTTGGAGATTCCGTACGGACACGGTCTGGACGCCTGGCTCGTCGAGTTCGGCCCGGACGTGGTCGTGCAGGAGCCTGCGGATCTGCGGGCCGATGTGGTGGACCGGCTGCGCGCCGTGGCCAAGGACTGAGGGGACCGTACTCATGGCCACGAACGCCATCGACCAGACCCGCCGGATGCTCTCCCTGGTGACGTATCTGCGTGAGCGCCCCGGCGCCCACGTCCAGGACGTCGCGCGGGCCTTCGGGATCACCGAGGACGAGCTCATCTCGGACCTCGACGTCCTGCCCATGTGCGGGACCAGCTTCCGCGGCGGCGATCTGCTGGACATCGACACCGACGGCGACCGGATCTGGTGGCACAACCCGGACGACGTCGCCGAGCCGCTCCGGCTCGCCGCAGACGAGGCGACGGCCCTGCTGGTCGCCGCCCGCGCCGTCGCGACACTGCCCGGACTGCGTGAGAGCGACCGGCAGGCGCTGCTGCGCGCCACCGCCAAGCTGGAGGCCGCGGCCGGTGAGGTGGGGGCGGCGAGCTCCCGGCTCTCGGTCACCTTCGAGTCCGAGGGCGGCGTCTTCGCCGATGTGGACCGGGCGATCTCGGAGCGGCGCCGGCTCTGGCTGCGCTACTACTCGCCCGCACGCGACGAGCTCACCGAGCGCGAGGTGGACCCGATCCGGCTCTTCGCCGTGGGACACACCTATATGGAGGCCTGGTGCCGGTCCTCCGAGGACCGGCGTACGTTCCGCCTCGACCGGGTCGCCGAGATCCGGCTGCTCGACGAGCCCGCCGCGCCGCCCGAGCTGGAGCTTCGGGATCTGTCGGAGGGGCTGGTCCAGCCCTCGGCCGAGGACCCGGAGGTCGTGGTCGAGGTCGGTCCCGGAGGACGCTGGGTCGCCGAGTACTACCCGCACGACAGCGCCCACGAGCTGCCGGACGGCGGTCTGCGGATCACCCTGCGGACACCCGACCCCGCCTCGCTGCGCCGGCTCGCGCTCCGGCTCGGCGGGGAGGGGCGCATCGTCTCGCCGCCGGAGCTGGCACAGAGCGCCCAGCGTGCGGCCCGTGCGGCGCTCGCCGCGTACGACGGCCCGGCCCGAGGGGAAACCTGAGGAGATATGAGCAATCTGTCTGCGGTGTCGAGTATTTCCTCCGTACCGACCGTCGTCGTTCCCGAGTCGGTACGGTTCAGGGCCGCCTGCCCGGACTGCCGCGCGCGGTTCGAGCTGGCGGCGGGCGCCATCCGGCTCGCGATCGGCGCCACCAGCCGGACGACGTTCTACTCCTTCACCTGCCCCGAGTGCGACGCCGCCGTCCGCAGGCCCGCGGGGGAGCGGATAGTCGAGCTCCTCACCGACGGCGGCGTGCGGACGCTGCGCCTGCACACCAGCCATTAGACGGACCACACCGGTCTTCGCGAGACACCGGTCCTCACAGGACTCCGGCCTTCGGAAGGCACCGCCCTTTCGCGGGCACCGGTCTTCAGAATGTCGGCGCCGGATACCCGACACGAGAAACATCGAGGCTCTGCGCATGTTCTGGCCCATGCTCGCCATCGCCCTGGGATTTCTCGGGATCGCCGTCCTGGGAGTGCTGGCTGTCAAGGTCTTCATCGAGGCCCAGCGCCTCGGTCATCAGGTGACGCGTACCACGGAGCGCATCAACCGGGCCGCCGAGGATCTGGAGCGCGCGGCCACGGATCTCGCGGCCACGGGTGAATCCCTGCGTTAGCCGGGCCTGTTCGATCTCAGCGGGCGCGGCCTCCTGTTTCTCAGTTTCGGGGGGTACGCTGCTGCTGACGGCCCTGGCAGGGGGTGGGGGCCGCTATCGGAAGTATGCACGGGCATTGCCTCGCGTTTACTTCCGCGGGTTACGATCGCTCCCAGCGAATGGTCGGATGTGTGTCCGGCCCAAGGGCAGCGAGCCCACGTCCAGCCGCCTCAGCGAGAAGGAAGCACATCATGGGCAATCTGAAGCCTCTCGAGATCGTTCTGATCATCGCTGTCATCCTGCTGTTGTTCGGCGCCAAGAAGCTTCCCGACATGGCCCGTTCGCTGGGCAAGTCGGCCCGCATCCTCAAGAGCGAGGCCAAGGCGATGCGGAAGGACGACGAGCCGGCGACGCCCGCGAAGGAAGCGGCCGCCGACCAGAGTGCCCAGCAGCCTGCCGCTGCGCGCACGATTCAGGCCGCCCCCGGCGATGTCACGAGCTCCCGCCCGGTGAACGAAGCGAAGCCCACCACCCAGAGCTGACAGCTGAAGGGTTCCTCCGACAGCTGCCGCACGAAACGAGGGAAGTGGGTTGCTCAAGTCTGCCCGCAAGCAGGAGAAGGACGGCGAGGGGCGGATGCCTCTCGCTGATCACCTGCGCGAGTTGCGTAACCGGCTGCTGATCGCGGTCCTGGCGGTCATCGTCATCACGTCGGTCACGGCCTTTTTCTACAAGGACCTGATCGACTTCCTGATCCGCCCCATCCTGGAGTCGGTCGGCTGCACCAACGGCAGGAAAGTCCAGGAGAACGGCCACCCGTGCGCCGAGATGACGGTGAACGGTCTGGTCGCTCCGTTCTCCATCGCTCTCAAGGTCTCCCTCATGGCGGGCGTGGTGCTCTCCACTCCCGTCTGGCTCTACCAGCTCTGGGCGTTCCTCGCCCCGGGTCTCCACAAGCACGAGAAGAAGTACGCACTGAGCTTCGTCGGCGCGGGTGTGCCGCTGTTCCTCGTGGGTGCCGCGCTCGCCTACAAGCTGATGCCGCAGACGGCCGCGGTCCTGCTCGAGTTCACCCCCGACAACACGACGAACCTGCTGCCCGTCGACGACTACCTCAACATCGTCACGCGCATGGTGATCGTCTTCGGTCTCGCCTTCGAGCTGCCGCTCCTGCTCGTCCTGCTGAACTTCACCGGGGTGCTCACGGCCAAGCGGCTCGCGGGCTGGTGGCGCGGCATGGTCATGGGCATCACGATCTTCTCCGCGGTCGCCACGCCCACCGGGGACCCGCTGACGATGATCACGCTGGCAGCGCCGATCGTGCTGCTCTACTTCCTCGCGCTCGGCATCTGCATCGTCAACGACCGGCGCAGGCGCCGCAACAACCCCGACGCCGAGCTGGACGACGACGAGGCGTCGGAGCTCGACCTCACCCCTGAGAGCATCGGCGACATGGAGAACGTCTCGTCGTCGCGGGCCTCCCTGCCCGAGCAGGCCGACGGAGAACGGGACGGCGGACGATCGACGCCCCCCAACGGTTACGACGACATCACCTGACCTTGTAGGGTCCCCCGGGTGACCAGCGAGATCACTCTTTTCGTCAATCCCACCGCAGGACGCGGCCGGGGCGCGCACGCCGCGCAGCCGGCCGCTTCCGCGTTGCGGGACGCCGGATTCGCCGTCCGTACCGTCCTCGGTGAGGATGCCGACGACGCGTTGCGGCGGGCGCGCGAGGCCGTGGCCGGGGGAACCGGCGCACTGATAGCCGTCGGCGGGGACGGCATGATGTCCCTCGCCCTGCAGGCCGTCGCCGGGACGCGGACACCGCTCGGCGTCGTGGCCGCCGGCACCGGAAACGACTTCGCCCGCGCGCTCGGGCTGCCGATACGGGATCCGGCGGCCGCGGGCCGGCTGGCCGCCGAGGCGCTCAAGGGGAGCGCCGTCCGCGAGATCGACCTCGGCCTGGTCGGTGACCGGTGGTTCGGGTCCGTGCTCGCCTCCGGCTTCGACTCCCGGGTCAACGACCGCGGCAACCGGATGCGCTGGGTCGGCGGCCGGTTCAAGTACGACCTGGCGATCCTCGCCGAACTCGCCGCGTTCAAGCCCATCGCCTACCGCATACGCCTCGACGGCGGCCCGGTCCACGAGATCGCGGCGACGCTCGTCGCCGTCGGCAACGGATCCACGTACGGCGGCGGCATGCGGATCTGCGCGGACGCCGTCATGGACGACGGACTGTTCGACGTGACCGTCGTCGGCGACTGCAGCCGCACCACCCTGCTCAAGGTCTTCCCCAGGGTCTACAAGGGAACCCACCTCGGCCACCCCGTCGTCACCGTGCACCGCGTCTCCTCGATCGAGCTCGAAGCCGTCGGTGTCACCGCGTACGCGGACGGGGAACCGCTCGGCGCGCTGCCGCTGACCGCCACCTGCGTACGGGGCGCCGTCAGGGTCCTCGGGGCGGGCTCTTCCACGGGAAATTAAAGATCGCCTCACTGTCGGAGGCGGCGGGTAGGCTCGTGGACAAGATGACAGAGGACCTCTCACCAGCTGAGCGATACCAGGCTTCCCGGATCCGAGCCGCCGAGCAGGCGACCGCGCTCGGGCCGTTCCGCGAGATGTACGAGTTCGATCTGGACCCCTACCAGATCGAGGCCTGCGGGGCGCTGGAGGCCGGCAAGGGGGTGCTCGTCGCTGCCCCGACCGGTTCGGGCAAGACGATCGTCGGCGAATTCGCCGTGCACCTCGCCCTGGAGCAGGGCCGCAAGTGCTTCTACACCACGCCGATCAAGGCCCTGTCCAACCAGAAGTTCGCCGACCTGGTCAAGCGCTACGGCGCGGACAAGGTGGGCCTGCTCACCGGCGACAACAGTGTCAACGCCGATGCCCCGGTGGTCGTCATGACCACCGAGGTGCTGCGGAACATGCTGTACGCGGGCTCCCAGGCGCTGGTCGGCCTCGGCTATGTGGTGATGGACGAGGTGCACTACCTCTCCGACCGCTTCCGGGGCGCGGTGTGGGAGGAAGTGATCATCCACCTGCCCGAATCCGTGACGCTCGTGTCACTGTCGGCGACCGTGTCCAACGCCGAGGAGTTCGGCGACTGGCTGGACACCGTCCGCGGCGACACCGCCGTGATCGTCTCCGAGCACCGGCCGGTGCCGCTCTGGCAGCATGTGCTGGCCGGCCGCCGGATGTACGACCTCTTCGAGGAGGAGAGCGACCACGGCGGCCGCGGCGTCGGACGGCGTGAGGTCAACCCCGACCTCGTCCGGCTCGCCCGCATGGAGAACCAGCGCGGATACAACCCGCGCGAGCGCCGGCGCGGAAAGATGGTGCGCGAGGCGGACCGCGAGCGCGAGCGGCGCCAGCGGAGCCGGATCTGGACGCCGTCGAGGCCCGAGGTCATCGACCGGCTGGACGCCGAGGGACTGCTGCCGGCCATCACGTTCATCTTCAGCAGGGCCGGCTGCGAGGCCTCCGTGCAGCAGTGCCTGCAGGCCGGACTCCGGCTCAACGACGAGGACAAGCGCCGGCTGGTACGGGAGATCGTCGAGTCGCGCACGGCGTCCATCCCCGCCGAGGACCTCCATGTCCTCGGCTACTACGAATGGCTCGAAGGCCTGGAGCGGGGCATCGCCGCGCACCACGCAGGCATGCTGCCGACGTTCAAGGAGGTCGTCGAGGAGCTCTTCGTACGCGGTCTCGTGAAGGCGGTCTTCGCCACGGAGACGCTGGCTCTCGGCATCAACATGCCCGCCCGCTCCGTCGTCCTGGAGAAGCTCGTCAAATGGAACGGCGAGCAGCACGCGGACATCACCCCCGGCGAGTACACCCAGCTGACCGGCCGCGCCGGGCGGCGCGGGATCGACGTCGAGGGTCACGCGGTGGTGCTCTGGCAGCGGGGCATGGACCCGGGAGCACTGGCCGGCCTCGCGGGTACGCGTACGTATCCGCTGCGCTCCAGCTTCCGGCCCTCCTACAACATGGCCGTGAACCTGGTGCAGCAGTTCGGACGGCACCGCTCGCGGGAACTGCTGGAGACCTCGTTCGCACAGTTCCAGGCGGACCGGTCGGTGGTGGGGATCTCCCGCCAGGTCCAGAGGAACGAAGAGGGCCTGGAGGGCTACCGGGAGGGAATGACCTGCCACCTCGGTGACTTCGAGGAGTACGCGCGGCTGCGCCGCGACCTCAAGGACCGGGAGACGGAGCTCGCCAAGCACGGCGCATCGCAGCGGCGGGCCGCGGCTGCGGCGTCCCTGGAGAAGCTCAAGCCCGGCGATGTCATCCATGTCCCGACCGGCAAGTTCGCCGGACTGGCGCTCGTCCTGGATCCAGGGCTGCCCGCCGGTCGGACCAACGGGCACGGGCATCGCGGGCTCGAATACCACGACGGGCCAAGGCCGTTGGTGCTGACCGCCGAGCGGCAGGTCAAGCGGCTGGCCGCGATCGACTTCCCGGTGCCGGTGCAGGCGCTGGAGCGGATGCGCGTCCCGAAGTCGTTCAACCCGCGCTCACCGCAGTCCCGCCGCGATCTGGCGTCCGCGCTGCGCACCAAGGCCGGGCACATCGTGCCGGACCGGCACCGCAAGGAGCGCTCCGTCGCCGCCGACGACCGCGAGATCGCGCGCTACCGGGCCGAGTTGCGTGCGCACCCCTGCCACGGGTGCGACGAGCGCGAGGACCATGCGCGGTGGGCCGAGCGGTACCACAGGCTTCAGCGGGACACCCAGCAACTGGAGCGCCGCATCGAGGGGCGCACCAACACGATCGCCCGGACCTTCGACCGGATCGTGGCGCTGCTGACCGAGCTCGACTATCTGCGGGGCAGCGAGGTCACCGAGCACGGGCGGCGGCTGGCCCGGCTGTACGGCGAACTGGACCTGCTGGCGAGCGAGTGCCTGCGGGCGGGCGTGTGGGAGGGCCTGAACCCTGCCGAACTCGCGGCGTGCGTTTCGGCGTTGGTGTACGAGGCACGCCAGTCCGACGACGCGGTGGCGCCCAAGCTGCCGTCGGGGCCGGCCAGGACCGCGATGGGCGAGATGGTCCGGATCTGGGGGCGGCTCGATGGCCTGGAGGAGGACTTCAAGATCAACCAGGCGGAGGGGGTCGGACAGCGCGAACCCGACCTCGGATTCGCCTGGGCGGTCTACATGTGGGCGTCCGGCCGGACGCTGGACGAGGTGCTGCGCGAGGCGGAGATGCCGGCGGGGGACTTCGTGCGGTGGTGCAAGCAGGTCATCGATGTGCTGGGGCAGGTGGCGGCCGCGGCGCCGCGTGAGGGCAGCTCGGTGGGTCGGAACGCGCGAAAGGCCGTCGATGAGGTGCTGCGGGGAGTGGTGGCGTACAGCTCCGTGGGGTGAGGCGGGGCGAGTGACGAGTGGTGCGGTGCGCTGTCGGGTGCGGGTGGTGTGCGCCGGGACGAGCAGGGGGCCTTGCCCTCTGCCCGCCCCTCCCGTTCCCGGGATTCTGCCGCGGACCCCGCTCCTCGAACGCCGGGGATGATGGAGCCTCCCCTGAGGGGGATGCTTGTACGACTACGTCTCAGCCGCCCGCGAGCGTCGCTGTCAGCGGGTGGTGGTCGCCCCGACGGCCGAGCCGAAGCGTGCCTTCATCGTCGGGTGTCCCAGGGACTCCGGGGTGAAGAGGATCGAGCCCACCCCGGTCGGTCCCGACGCCGAGCCCAGGATGACGCTCACCGCACCCGTCGCCAGATACTTGCCGGGCGCGCCGACCGCCAGATCCGCACGGCCGTCCGCGTTGAAGTCCCCGGCCGCCAGCGACAGTCCGAACAGGTCGTTGCCCTCCATCACTCCCATCACCCCGGGCGAGTCCAGGGTCAGTTTCCGGGCGCGGGCCGCGTCCAGACCCGTGGACTTCCCCGGTATGACCGTCAGCGCGCCCGCGTTCTGGATGCCGTCGGAGTCCGCCTCGCCGACCACAGGGACCACCAGATCGGCGTGCCCGTCGCCGTCGGTGTCGGCCAGCACGCCCGCCCGGCCCGGTTCCACCGCCCCGCCGTAGGGCACACCCTTGCCCAGCCCGGAGGCGGTGCCCGGGAACATGCGCAGCAGGAATTCGTCGGGGCCGTCCGAGTACGTGGTGTCCACGACCACGTCGTCCCGGCCGTCGCCCGTGACGTCACCGGTCACGATGCTGTAGCCGGCGAAAGGCAGCCCGATTTGGCTGATCGGCTTCGTCTTGAGCCCCGTCGCCGAACCCGGCAGCACGCCCAGGGTGCCCTCGTCGGCCGGATCGTCGAAGGACGCCTCCGTGACCAGGTCCGCGTACCCGTCGCCGTTGATGTCGCCCGCGGCGATCGGTCCCGTTCCGGCGCCGCCGCCGGGCGGGGTGAACGAGGTCATCTTCGGTTCGTCGATGTCACGCAGATTGCTCGCACCGCGTACGACGTGCACCTTCGTTCTGGCGGAGATGGCGATGTCGTCCCGTCCGTCGTGATCGAAGTCGCCGACCGTCAGCCTGTCGCCGAACCCCTCGCGCGCGATCGGCTTCGGATTGTGGAACGCGATGGCGTCGGTCCCCGGTCCGCCCTTGGCCCCGAAGACGATCGTCACCGCGCCGGCGCCCGCCACGGTCCCGATGGACTCGCCGCCCGAACCGATCACCAGGTCGGTGTACCCGTCGCCGTCCACGTCGCCCATGGCCACCGACGAGCCGAACCGGTCCCCGGCCTCCGGTACGCCCGGTATCCCGGCCGTGTCCTGAGTGATGCCCTTGTGCCGGCTGACCCGTACGCCCTGGGCGGTGCCGTAGACGAGTGAGACGTAGCCCGCCTTCGCGTGCCCCTTGACGGTGCCTTCCGGAGCGCCCACGGCGAGGTCGCCGAAACCGTCCCGGTCCACGTCGCCCGGCTTGGGGGCGGCTGCCTTGCGCGGAGTATGCACCGCTCCCGTCGTCCCGCCACCCGGTGCGGCAAAGGCGGCGGGAGCCACCAGGGCCCCCGCCGCCACCACAGTCGCCAGAGCCGTACACGCCATCACATGCCGCGCCATATGCGCACTCCCGTCTTGTGCTTCCCGAGTGCGGCCGCCGGCTGCCCGAGGGGCGTCGGCCACTGCCGTCAACCCACAAGACCCTTGAGGGGAATGAATAGTTGCGGTCGTTCCGTCGGCCTCCCGGGCGTTGCCGGGTGCGGGTCGGGGCACTGCCCGGGCACGCGGAAGCCCGCACCGTCAGGACTCCACGGTGCAGGCCGTCCCAGCCCGTCGGGCGAGTTCTACGACCGGCCGCGACTGCTCCGCAGCGACGCGCCTGTACAGATCAGCCCCAGCAGGAGGGTCAGGCCGCCGATGATGACGTTGTTGAGTACGACACCCATGCCCGGGCTGCTGCCCACCACCCAGGGCGAGACGATCATCCAGGCGCCCATGGCGCAGATGGCCCAGCTCAGGCCATACATCCGTTGCGGCATCACGGTGAACCCGAGACCCAGCACGGCGATCGCGATGCCCATGATCAGGTTGTGGCTCACCAGACCTGCCTGGCTCGTCGTGAAGTGCAGGACCCAGGGCGAAATGGCGCAGTACAGGCCGACCAGGAACACCGGTGCATCCACGAGCGCCACATCGCGGCCACCCATCACCCGGGCGTAACGGTCGCGCATTTCGGAGATATCGGGGTGTCCGGCCAAGTCATGGCCGGCATGCGAGAGGTTTGACATGAGGTTCGTCTCCTTCGCTCCCGCAGGCCAGGACACGCCTTGTGCGATGAGCGGCCTGCTCTGCCATTCTGCTCTTATTTATGCTTTATGTGTAGTTTAGAGGTGGCTGGGTTTCGTCAGGAATCGGTACGAATCGCATCGGTCCGGTGGTCGTCCAGCCGCCGGGCCAGGGTCACCAGATCCGGTGTGCGCAGCACCCGGCCGCCGTAGCCCGGCAGCGGGACGTGCAGCGCTCCCGTCCACCGCGACGGGATCGCGTCGAACCCGTAAGCTGCGCCCGCCAGCGCCCCGGTCACCGCCGCCACGGTGTCGGTGTCCCCGCCCACGTCGATCGCCGTCGCGAGGGCGCTCTCGTACGACCGCGTCGTGCGCAGCGCCCACAGCGCGGTGCCCAGACAAGGCCACACCGCGCCGTTGAACTCCGTCGCCGCGTCCGGGTGCCAGTCGGGGGCGAGAACGGTGGCCCAGCGTTCGCGGTGGTCCGCGTGCACGGCGGCCAGGGCGTCCTGGACGGCGGTGAGCGGATCGGTGCCGTCCAGGGCCGTCCGGATCAGTTCGTGCAGCACGGCGGTGCCTTCCCATGCCGCCCGGTCGCCATGGGTCAGGGCGGCGATCCGGCGCGCCGCGTCCATGGACACCACCCGCGCTGTGTCCTGTGCTCGCGTTATGTCCTGTGCCCGCGCTGTGTCCTCTGTCCGCGCTGCGTCCGCCGTGCGCTTCGCCGGCTCCGGCCGGGCGAAGTACACGGCTGAGGTGGCGGCGCGCATCAGTGAACCGTTGCCCGCCGCCCGGCCGTTGATCTGGAAGTGCCGTGCCGCCGCGACATCCCATGGCTCACCGCTCGTCAGCACGTCCTCCGTCTGGAGGCCGATGTCCTTCGGCTCGCCGGCCGCCCAGCGGCGGAACCTGTCGAACAGGTCGGGCAGATCAGGGCCGCCGCGCTCCAGCAGGGACTCCGCGACCAGAACCGCCATCTGCGTGTCGTCCGTGGCCTCGCCCGGGTCCCAGCCTCCTCCGCCGCACATCGTTCCGGCGCCGTCCGGGAACCGCGCCGTGTACACGCCCGCCGCGCCGAACTCGAACGGCGCCCCCAGCGCGTCACCGACCGCCGACCCGACCACCGCCCCCGCCGCCCGGTTCTGTCTGCTCAGGACGTTCATCCGTTCACCGTACGGTGCGGTTCCGGGCGATAGCCGAAACCGGCCAGGGAGGCATGTGCGCCCTGACCGGTTCCGGTGGTACCCGTTGTGCGTGCGTTTGCTGTGCTGGTGATCGTGTCCCCGCAGGGCCGAAGTCCACACGTCCCCGGGCGAGTTGCCGGAGGAACGCGCATGGTCGCGCGGTGGCCCGCTACTTCGGGGGCGTCAGGACCGTGTCGATGATGTAGACCGTGGCGTTGGCGGTCTGGACGTTGCCGCAGACGACCTGGGACGAGTCGTTCACGGTGTACGTCATGTCGGAACCGGACGTCGTCAGCTTGCCCTTCTCCAGGGTCTCGAAGGAGCCGTTCTCCAACTGCTTCGGCGTCAGCTTCTTGCCCACCACGTGGTAGGTGAGCACCTTGGTCAGCTCGGCCTTGTTGGCCAGCAGCTTGTCCAGGTCGGCCTTCGGGATCTTGGCGAAGGCTTCGTTGGTCGGGGCGAACACGGTGATGTTCTGGGCGCTGTTCAGGGTGTCGACCAGGCCGGCCTTCTTCACCGCGGTGACGAGGGTGGAGAGCGCCGGGTTGTGCGAGGCGGCCGTGGCGACCGGGTCCTTCGCCATGCCGTCGAAGGAGCCCGAGCCGTTCTTCGGCACGGACGCACAACCCGAACCGAAGGGCTTGTCCATGCTCATCGATTCGCTGGCGGGGGCCGATGCCTTGGCCGAGCTGGCGGTGGAGCCGGACGCGCTGTCCTTGGAATCGCTGGAGCAGGCCGAGAGGGCGAGCGGGAGTACCACTGCCGCGGACACGGCAACGGCGGCGCGACGGACGTAGAGGACGTTCATGAGGTTCTCCTGGGTTCAGATGAGTGACGGATTGATTACTTTTGGTTACAAGCGGTGCGTGTGCGGAGCTCGCTTGCCGTGTTCCGTAGGGAAAGCGGAGCTCGCTTGCCGTGTTCCGTAGGGAAAAGGGGCGTGAGGGGCGGCGTGTCCGCTCAGGACACGCCGACCACCACCGAATGCCAGCCGGTCGCACCGTTGGGGACGGTGCCGACTCGCCGGTCGGTCTGGGTGGCGCCGGTGCGATCCGTCGCACGGACCTCAAGGGTGTGGTTGCCGGAGGTGGCCGGCCACTCCCACACCCACTGGCGCCAGGTGTCCGGGCTGTCCTCGGCCGCCAGCTTCGCGGTGTGCCACGGGCCGCCGTCCACCCGGACCTCGACCCGCGAGACTCCGCGGTGCTGGGCCCAGGCGACCCCGGCGACCGGGATCGTGCCGGCCTTCGGGGAGGCGAACGGACGCGGGGTGTCGATCCGGGACTCGGTCTTGATGGGGGCCTGCTGGGACCAGGACCGCTTGACCCAGTAGGCGTCGTAGTCCGCGAACGTGGTGAGCTCGAGTTCCTTGATCCACTTGCAGGCCGACACATATCCGTACAGGCCGGGAACGACCATCCGGACCGGGAAGCCGTGCTCGAAGGGCAGCGGCTCACCGTTCATGCCGAGGGCGAGCAGCGCGTCGCGTCCGTCCATGACCGTCTCGACCGGCGTGCCGATGGTCATGCCGTCCACCGACCGCGTGATGATCTGGTCGGCCGGGCCGCCGCGGGACGGCGGCTTCACCCCCGCCTCGCGCAGCAGATCGGCCAACCGCACGCCGATCCACCGGGCGTTGCCGACATACGGTCCGCCCACCTCGTTGGACACACAGGTCAGCGTGATGTCGCGCTCGATGATCTCGCGGTGCAGCAGATCCTGGAAGCTCAGCGTCAAAGGGCGTTGCACACCCTTTCCGTGGATCCTCAGCTTCCAGTCGTTCGCGTCGATGCGCGGCACCACGAGGGCCGTGTCCACCCGGTAGAAGCTCTTGTTCGGTGTGACGAACGAGCTCAGTCCCCGGATCCGCAGATCGGCCCCGGCCGGTACGGCCGGCGCCGCCGATGCGGGCACGGGCAGCACCAGATCGTGGCGTGAGGCGGTGGCCCCGGCCTGCACGGCGGAGGTGAGCCGCCGCCCCAGCAGGCCGGCGCCGGCCGAGGCCGCCGCCGCGGCGGTCGCCGCGATGACGAAGCCCCGTCGGTCGAAGGTGCCGGACACCGCCTCCCCGCCCCTCCCGCCAGCCGCGGGGGAGGGACCGGAAGCCGGTGCCAGCCGGCCGACCAGGAGATACAGCACCCCTGCGGCCAGCACGGCACCCACCACCGAGGGCAGCGCGTCGGGGAATCGGCCCTCCGGCCGTCCTACCGCCGCGACTGCCCCGACCACACCGAAGACCAGTACGGCAGCCGAGCCGATCACCCGGTGCCGCAGCGCCAGCACCCCGACCACCACGGCGAAGCCCGCCAGGAGAACCAGGATGCCCAGCTCCAGGACCAGCTTGTCGTGGGTGCCGAAATTCCTGATGGCGAAGTCCTTGAGCGCCGGAGGCGTGCGGTCGATGACCGCACCGCCCACCGCCGTGATCGGACCCGCCTCGGGACGTACGGCCGCCGCCACCAGCTCGGCGACCGCCAGGGCACAGAGACCGGCGATCAGACCGCTGAGCGCGGCGAAAGCAGCACGCACCCAGCGGGACCGCCGGGACCCATGGGCCCCGTCCTGCGCATCGTTCTGATCTTCGCTCACGACGGGTATTCGGCGCCGGACGCCCGACGGATTGGTCTGTCACCCGAACGGATGAGAGTCGATCACGGCCAATCCACGGCGGGACCTGTAACGAATCAGATTCTGAGAGGCATTCGCCGCTCGGCGGAAACGCCGGGAGGAGCGAACGGAGCCGGTGCTCGGAAGGAGCGGTATGACAGGCAAGCGGCGGCGGACAGCCGTGGTGGGGAGCGGGGTGGCGGGTCTGACCGCCGCCCACATCCTGCGGACGGCCCACGACGTGACGCTGTTCGAGGCGGACGACCGGGTGGGCGGCCATGCGCACACCCACGAACTCCCCGCGTCGGACGGCCGCATCCACCACGTGGACTCCGGGTTCATCGTGCACAACCAGCGCACCTACCCGCATCTGCTGCGGCTCTTCGCCGAACTCGGTGTCGCCACACAGGAGTCGGAGATGAGCATGTCCGTGCGATGCGAGGGCTGCGCACTGGAGTACGCGGGTGCCCGCGGCCCGGCAGGCCTGCTCGCCCGCCCGGCGGCCGCCCGGCATCCGGCCTATCTCCGGATGCTGGCGGCGGTGCCCCGCTTCCACCGGTCCGCCCGGCGCCTCCTGGCGGACGGCGGACCCGGCGCGGACACCATGACGCTCGGCGAGTTCGCCGCCCGCGGCCGCTTCTCCCCGTACTTCACCGCCCACTTCCTGACCCCCGTCGTCTCCGCCGTCTGGTCCTGCGACCCGGTGACCGCGATGCGCTACCCCGCCCGCTACCTCTTCCGCTTCCTCGACCACCACGGGCTGCTCTCGGTCGGCGGCTCCCCGGTGTGGCGGACCGTCACCGGCGGATCGGGCGCCTACGTCGAACGGGTAACCGAACAACTCGGCGCCGTCCGTACCGCGACCCCGGTCCGTGCCGTGCGCCGCCACCCGGACGGTGTGGACATGGTCACCGCGGACGACGCCACCGAGCGGTTCGACTCCGTCGTCATCGCCACCCACCCCGACCAGGCGCTGCGGCTGCTCGCCGACCCCACGGACGAGGAACGCCACACCCTCGGCGCGTTCCGCTACTCCCGCAACCCCACGCTCCTGCACACCGACACCCGGCTGCTCCCACGCGCCCGCGGCGCCCGTGCCTCCTGGAACTACCTGATGCCGTCCTGTACCGCGAGCCCCGAACACGTCACCGTCAGCTACGACATGAACCGGCTCCAGCGGCTCGACGCCCCGGAGACCTTCGTCGTCACGCTGAACGGCGCCGACCGCGTCGCCCCCGGCCTGGTCCGCGCCCGCATGGTGTACGAACACCCCGTCTACACACCGGAGTCGGTGGCCGCCCAGGCCCGGCTGCCCGCCCTGTCCGGCCCACGCACCGCCTACGCGGGGGCGTACCACGGCTGGGGATTCCACGAGGACGGCTGCCGCTCGGGGGCGGACGCGGCCAGAGTCCTGGGGGTGGACTGGTGAACGCCCTCTACCCCTGCACCATCGCCCACGTGCGTTCCGCGCCCGTCAGGTACGCCTTCCGGCACCGCACCTACCTGTGGCTGATCGACCCGGACGGGCCGCCGCCGCTGCCCGCGGCCCTGCGTTTCCTGGCCGGCTTCGATCCGCGCGACCACTTCGGCGGCACGGCCCCGACCATCCGGGCCGGTCTGAGCAGGTTCCTGGCCGCGAACGGCATCGACCTCGCCGACGCGGCCATCACGATGCTCACCCAGGCCCGGGTGTTCGGCCACGTCTTCAACCCGCTGACCGTCTACTGGTGCCGCCGCACCGACGGCACCCTGCTCTGCACGGTCGCCGAGGTGCACAACACCTACGGCGAACGCCACTGCTACCTGCTGCACCCGGACGCCGCCGGCCGGGCGTCCACCGCCAAGGAGTTCTATGTGTCGCCGTTCTTCGGCGTCGACGGCGCCTACCGGATGCGGCTCCCCGAACCCGGCCCCCGGCTCGACCTGACGGTGCATCTGGAACGTTCCGGCACAAGGTCGTTCACCGCCACGGTCCGCGGCAGTCGACGCCCGGTGACCCCTCGCGCGCTGCTCCGGCTGGCGCTGCGGCACCCCTGGTCGACGGCGGTCGTCTCCCTCGCCATCCGACTGCACGGAATCCGCCTCCTGCTGCGCGGACTTCCCGTGCGGCCCCGTCCCCGCCACACCACTCAGGAAGGAATGCAGTGAGCGTGTCCACGACCCACTCCCCGTCCCCCGCCATCTCGCCCCGGGTGCCCTCCCAGGCCACCGACCCTGATCGCTGGCCCGACGTCGCCCGGCTGCCCCGCGCGTCCCGGCTGCGGACCGCCGTCGCCGAACGGGTCGTCCGCCGCGCACTGGCCGGGCTCCCGCTCCGCGCCCGCCTCGCCGGGCAGGAGGACATCGGCCTCGGCGGCCCCCTGATGGACATCCGCGACCCCGCCACGTTCTTCCGCAGAATCGGGGTGAACGGCCTGATCGGCTTCGGCGAGTCGTACATGGCGGGCGAGTGGGACTCACCCGACCCGGTGGGCGTCCTGACCGTCCTCGCCGACCACGTCGCCACCCTGATCCCGCAGCCTCTCCAACGGCTGCGCGGACTATGGGCGGGGCGCCGTCCCGCGGAGCAACTGGGCACCCCCGAAGGCGCCCGCGACAACATCAGCCACCACTACGACCTGTCCAACGAGCTCTTCGCACTCTTCCTCGACGAGACCCTCAGCTACTCCTCCGCCGTCTTCCGCAGCTTCCCCGCGGACCCCGAAACGCTGCCCGCCGCCCAGCACCGCAAGATCGACCGACTGCTCGACCTGGCCGGTGTCGGACCCGGCACCGAACTCCTCGAAATCGGCACCGGCTGGGGAGAACTCGCGATCCGGGCCGCCGCCCGCGGCGCCCGCGTCGTCTCCGTCACGCTCTCCGCCGAACAGCGGGAACTGGCCCGCCGAAGGATCAGGGAGGCCGGGTACGAGGACCGGGCCGAGGTCCGGCTCTGCGACTACCGAAGGATCGACGGGAAGTACGACGCGGTGGTCAGCGTCGAGATGATCGAGGCGGTCGGCGCGGAGTACTGGCCGGTCTACTTCCGCACCCTGGAGGAACGGCTGGCCCCCGGCGGCCGCATCGCCCTCCAGGCCATCACCATGCCCGACGACCGGATGCGCGCCTCCCGCACCACGTTCACCTGGATCCACAAGTACATCTTCCCCGGCGGGCTCCTGCCCTCCGTCGAGGCGATCGAGCAGGTCACGGCCGAGCACACCGGCCTGCGCATCGACCGGTGCGACGACTTCGGCACGCACTACGCCGAGACCCTGCGGCTGTGGCGGGAACGGTTCGCCGAGCGGACCGCGGAAGTCGACGCACTCGGCTTCGACGCGACCTTCCGCCGCATGTGGACCTTCTATCTCGCCTACTCCGAAGCGGGATTCCGCTCCGGCTACCTCCATGTGCGGCAGCTGCTGCTGACCCGTCAGGAAACGGTGTGATGACACTTACCGGCAAGCAGCCCACGACCGGCGCGGCGCAGCGACTGGAACCCCTCGTCGAGCAACTGCTCGGCGGCGCCCTCCCGGTCAGGGTGCGGATGTGGGACGGCAGCGAGACCGGCGCCGCCGACGGCCCCCTGGTCCACGTCCGGTCCCGGCGGGCGCTGCGCCGGCTGCTCTGGTCACCGGGCGAACTCGGCCTGGCCGAGGCGTACATCACCGGTGACGTCGAGGTCGAGGGCGACCTCTCGCAGGGGCTGCGGGCGATGCGTCAGGCCGTACGCGAGCGCGGACTGCGCCCGCCGCGTCCCGGTATCGGCGACCGGCTGCGGGCCACCGGCACCGCACTGCGCCTGGGTGCGGTGGGCCCCCGGCCCCCGGTCCCCGCCGCCCGCGCGGGACTCCACGGCGTCCTGCACAGCAAGTCCCGCGACCGGGCCGCCATCAGCCACCACTACGACCTCTCCAACACCTTCTACGCGCTGCTCCTCGACGAGACGATGGCCTACTCCTGCGGCTACTGGACCAGCGACGCCCCCGGTTACGGCTCCGCCGACGCCCAGCGCGACAAACTGGAACTGATCTGCCGCAAGCTGGACCTGCGCCCCGGAGCACGCCTCCTCGACATCGGCTGCGGCTGGGGATCACTGTCCCTGTACGCCGCACAGCGGCACGGGGTCCGCGTCACCGCCGTCACCCTCGCCCGGGAACAGGCCGCCCACGTCCGTGAGCAGGTGGCCGAACGGAACCTGGGCGACCTGGTCGAGGTCCGCTGCTGCGACTACCGGGACATCGACCGTGCGCCGGGGCACGAGGGCGGTTACGACGCGGTGTCCACCGTCGAGATGGGCGAGCACGTCGGGGACGCGGAGTACCCCGCCTTCACCGCCACGCTGCACGCGATGGTCCGGCCGCGCGGACGGGTACTGGTCCAGCAGATGTCCCGGGGCCGTGACGCTCCGGGCGGCGGCGCGTTCATCGAGTCGTACATCGCGCCCGACATGCACATGCGCCCGCTCGGCGAGACGGTCGCCCTGCTGGAGGGCGCCGGACTCGAAGTACGCGACGTCGAGGGGCTGCGCGAGCACTACGTGCGGACCGTCGACGCGTGGCGGCGCACCCTGGAGCTGAACCAGCCGGAGTTCGTGGACCTCGTCGGCGAGGAGACCGTACGGGTGTGGCGGCTCTACCTGGCCGGTAGCGCCCTCACCTTCGAGGAACGGCGGATGGGCGTGGACCAGATCCTCTCCGTACGGCCGGAGGCGACCGGCGCGGCCGGGATGCCCGCCACCCGGTACGGCTGGCACGCGGATCACGCGGCGGTCCTGTCCGCCCGCGACGGTGCGAAGAGCGGGGCCACCGGATGAACGACTTCGGATGGGCGGCGTTCGCGCACGGCTTCGTGCCCTGCGCGGGCGCCGCCCTCGCCGTCATGCTCGTCACCTTCGCCATCGGTGTGCGCAAGGGCATGCACCGTGTCGTCGACGTCGCGTGGGGCCTGGGGTTCACCGCCGTCGCACTCGTCTCGTACGCCGTGTCGGCCGGCGGCGGGGGAGACGGCACCCGACGGCTTCTGGTCACGGTGCTGACGGCGGTGTGGGGGCTGCGGCTCGCCTGGCACATCGCCCGCCGGGGAAGAGGACATGGGGAGGACCCGCGCTACGAGGCGATGCTGGCCAGGGCGCCGGGCAGCCCCGCGCTGTACGCCCTGCGGAAGGTGTACCTGCTCCAGGGCGCCCTGGTCTGGCTGATCTCGCTGCCGGTACAGGCGGCCGGGTACGTCACGGGGCCGATCGGTGCCTGGGCCTGGGCCGGCGCCGCGCTCTGGGCGGTAGGACTCGGCTTCGAGGCGGTGGGGGACCACCAGTTGGCCCGGTTCAAGGCGGATCCGGCCAACCGCGGGCGGATCATGGACCGGGGGCTGTGGTCCTGGACCCGGCATCCGAACTACTTCGGTGACTTCTGCGTCTGGTGGGGCCTGTTCCTGATCGTCTGCGAGGCGCCGGAGGCCGCCGCGGCCACGGTCGCGGCACCCGCGTTGATGAGTTTCCTGCTCATCGGCGGCAGCGGAAAGGCCCTGCTGGAACGGCATATGGCCGAACGCCCCGGCTTCGCCGCGTACACCGCCAGGACCAGCGGCTTCTTCCCCCGGCCGCCACGCCGGAGCTGAGCCGCACGCGCGGTGACGGCAGTGGGCCCCCTACCTCCGTCGCCTCCCAACGGCGGAAGTACGGGGCGAGCACCGCGAAGTGGTCTCGGCCCGCCGGGACGACCCGACCCGGGGCGAGCACCGTGACCACCGCGTCCGGGGGCGGGACCTTCACCGCGTGGCGGCCGGTGGTCCCGCCCACGACGTGTGCCCGTCGTGGCGTGGCTCATGCTGTCCGCGGCCGGTTGTCCGGAACGGTTCGTTCCGGACAACCGGCCGCGGGCCACCGCCTCAGGCCGACGGGAGCTTCATCAGCGCCAGGGGAGCGGAGGTCGGCTGCTCGGACCCGCCCGCCGGTTCGACCGTGATGCCCATGCCCGTGGCGCCGTCCACCGGCCCGTCGAGCAGGCTCGCGTAGGTCGTCGACGAGGGGCCGGTCGCCCGCATCAGGCCCGCGGAACGCATCGTGCCGTTGTCGTCGAACCACAGCTGGTAGACCTTGCCGCCGGGTGCCTTCGCCAGCCCCGAGGCCAGGAACACGGCCCGGTCCTGGCCCCTGGAGACCACCACGGTGCCCTTCGCGCCGTCGCTCAGGGTGCCCGAGCCGGACCGCGCGTCGGGCGACGAGATGACCTCGGCCACCTGCTCGCTCCACTGCTGGGCGGCGCGGGCGTCCTCCCGGGCGTCCCGCGCCTCCTGGTTCTGCCAGACGGCGATGCCGCCGAAGCCGGCCGCCGCGGCCAGGCACGCGGCCAGCGCGAACTTTGACCACCGCCCGGCCCTGCCCGTGCCGTCCCGGCCCGCAGCCCCGCCGGAGCGGGCCCGCCGGCCGCCGGACGGCGAATCCTGGCGTACGGTCGCGATCTCCCGCAGCACCCGCTCGCGCAGCTCCCGCGAGGGCGTGGCCGACACGGCGAGGCCGAGCCGGGTCGCCGTCTCCGACAGCTCCCCCACCTCCACGGAACAGGCCTCGCAGTCGCCCAGATGGCTTTCGAACTCCCGGCGCTCGGTCTCCGGCAGCGCGTGCAGGGCGTAGGCCCCGGTCAGTGTGTGCAGTCCGGCGTTGCTCATACGCTCACCCCGAGGCAGTCGCGCAGCCGGATCAGTCCGTCGCGCAGTCGAGTCTTGATCGTTCCGAGCGGCACCGCGAGCAGCTCCCCCACCTCGCGATAGGTCAGTCCGCGGTAGTAGGCCAGCGTGACGGACTCCCGTTGCAGTTCGGAGAGGGTCCGCATGCAGCGGCGGACCTGCTCCCGCTCCAGCCGGCTCTCGACCTGTTCGGTGACGTCGTCGAAGGCGGGGGTGCGGTCGAGCAGTGCGGCCTTGTGCTCGCGGGCCGTCGTCGCCTCCACCGAGCGCACCCGGTCCACGGCCCGGCGGTGGGCCAGGGTCAGCACCCAGTTCATGGCGCTGCCGCGGGCCGCCTGGAAGCGCGGCGCCGTGCGCCACACCTCCACCAGCACCTCCTGGGTGACCTCCTCCGACTGGGCGGGGTCGCGCAGCACACTTCGCACCAGCCCGAGCACCGGGCCACAGACCACTTCGTACACCCGAGCGAAGGCATCCTGATCGCCCCGGGCGACCATCCCCAGGAGCTCCTGGAGGTCGGGCCCGGACGAGGCCAGTCCGCTGATGTGCACGGCTTCTTTCACGCGGGCATCCTTCCGGGGCGGTCATCGGTCTCCAGGGGTGATTCGGAGCCGGTGGCAGCGCGGATTGGTCAGTGGGCGAAATCCTTCCACGCCCGCACACGACTGTGCCCCGGTCCGCGGACCGGGGCACAGCTGAGCCCGACTTCGCGGACGAGCCCTACGCGGTGGTCTCCTGCTCGCGCTCCACCTGCGCGTTCCACTCGCGCTTGACCGAGCGCCAGGCGTCGTCGTTCTGGCCCAGGCGCCAGTAGCCGGAGATCGACAGCTGGGGCAGCGGGATACCGCGGTCCAGCCGCAGATGGCGGCGGATGTCCTTGACGAAGCCGGCCTCGCCGTGGACGAACGCCTGCACCTCGCCCGCCGGGAACTCCAGCGCCTTCACGGCGGCGGTGAGCGCCTCGCCGACCGGGCGGTCGCCCCGGTGCAGCCAGTTGACCTCGACGCCGTCGGGCGCCGCGATCTTCTGCTCCTCCGTGGCGTCCGCGACCTCGATGAAGACATGCGTCACCGCACTCTCCGGCATCTGCTCGACCGTCGCGGCGATGGCCGGCAGCGCGCTCTCGTCGCCCACCAGGAGGTGCCAGCCGGCCGAGGCCTCGGGCCGGTATCCGCCGCCGGGCCCCAGGAAGGTCACCGGGTCGCCGGCCGCGGCGCGGGCCGCCCAGGGGCCCGCGAGGCCCTCGTCGCCGTGCACCACGAAGTCGATGGCCAGTTCCCGGGTGGCCGGGTCCCAGGAGCGCACCGTGTACGTACGGGTGGTGGGCCACAGCTCACGAGGGAACTCCTCGCGGATGCGTGCTATGTCGAAGGGGTGCTCGTACTGCGCGCCCTCGGGG
This sequence comes from Streptomyces brevispora, assembly GCF_007829885.1. Lineage (NCBI taxonomy): Bacteria > Bacillati > Actinomycetota > Actinomycetes > Kitasatosporales > Streptomycetaceae > Streptomyces > Streptomyces brevispora. The sequence continues at coordinate 434,779 of NZ_VIWW01000001.1, read as the reverse complement.
GCGAAGCAGAGCTTGACGTAGTGATCGGTGAACCCGGAGAGCGCGAAGTCCGCGAGACCGTCACCGCCGAGCACCACCCGGATCATGTGCGGGGTGATCTGCTCGGTGCGCAGGACGTGCGCGCCCTGCGCCTTGGGTGCCTGCCGCGCCGGTCGTTCTGCCACGAGGTTCTCTCCCTGCCCCGGATAACCGGACCATTGATCTTAGGTCAACCTTAGGGTTACCTAACTTAACACCTCGGTTCCGAAGTGTGGAGAGCGGGCGCCGCCGGCTTGCGTCTCAGTTCCGAAGAGTGGTGAGCAGGCGCTGCAGGGCGCCGCCCAGCCCCCACTGGTCCGCGAGCGCTTCGAGCGCCGCCGGGTCGCGGGGCTCGGCGGGAAGCGCGGGCTCGAACTCCGGAAGCGGTACGTCACCGGCGACCCGGACCACGGTCGGCGCGACGGCCACGTAGTCGCGTGCCTCGTCGAGCCGTTTGCGCTGCGAGGGTGTCAGCTTCGCGGCAGGGTCGTCCACCGCCGCCATGATTCCGGCCAGATCGCCGAAGGCGTCCAGCAGCTTCGCCGCCGTCTTCTCGCCGATACCGGGCACGCCGGGCAGCCCGTCGCTCGGGTCGCCGCGCAGCAGCGCCAGGTCGACGTAGCCGGAGCCGTCCACCCCGTACTTCTCGCGCAGCCAGGCCTCGTCCGTCACCTGGAGCGAACCGACACCCTTCAGCGGGTAGAGCACCCGCACCCCGCGCGCGTCGTCCACCAGCTGGTAGAGGTCCCGGTCGCCCGTGACGATGTCCACCGGACCGGTCGCCAGACCGGCCAGCGTGCCGATCACGTCGTCCGCCTCGTACGCGGCGACGCCGACCCGCGCGATCCCCAGGGCGTCGAGGACGTCCTCGATGATCGGCACCTGCGGGGCCAGCGTGTCCGGCGTCTCCTCCTCGTCCGGCAGTCCCCCGGCGGTTTCCACCGCGACCCGGTGCGCCTTGTACGAGGGGATCAGCTCGACCCGCCAGTGCGGCCGCCAGTCCGCGTCCATGCAGGCGACCAGGTCGTCCGGCCGGTGATCCTGCACGAGCCGGCCGATGAAATCGAGCAGTCCGCGCACGGCGTTGACCGGCGTCCCGTCCGGCGCGCGCACCGAGTCGGGGACCCCGAAGTAGGCGCGGTAGTAGAGGGAGGCGGTGTCGAGGAGCATCAGGCGTCGCGTCACACCCCTGATGATGCCGCACCCCACTGACAGTGGCCCCCGAGGGCGCGGTTCCCGAGCTCGGGCGACTTCTGTGTGAGCTGGATCACTCTTGTGTTTGGCCGGTGTAAGTGCGGGCAGGCGCGCCATCGGAGCGGATCACGTCGCATTTTCAACTAGTGCACGTGCCATGCGGACCGAATCCGCACGCTCCACGGTCTGCCGGAGGGGGTGGCAGACCGTTTCGGTTCAACGCGTGAGGTGTATGTGTCAAGGCTGCAAGCCGAACACTTGTACAAGGTCTTCGGCAGACGACCCGATCAAGCCGTGCGGAAACTCGAGAGCGGCTCCGACCGCGACGAGCTGCGCGCCGACGGAACGACCGCAGCGGTGATCGACGCATCGTTCACCGTGGAACCGGGCCAGATCTTCGTCGTGATGGGCCTGTCCGGGTCCGGCAAGTCCACGTTGCTTCGGATGCTCAACGGACTGCTGGAGCCCACCGCCGGGAAAGTGCTGTTCGACGGCCAGGACCTGACCGCCCTGACCCCCGCCGAACTCCGCCATGTGCGGTCCACCAAGATCAGCATGGTGTTCCAGCACTTCGCTCTCTTCCCTCACCGGAGCGTGCTGGAGAACGCCGGCTACGGCCTCGAGGTGCAGGGTGTGCCGCGCGACGAGCGCGACCGGCGCGCGGCGGAGGCCCTGGAGATGACCGGCCTGGCGGGCTGGGAGAACTCCTGGCCCGACGAGCTGTCCGGCGGCATGCAGCAGCGTGTCGGCCTGGCCCGCGCGCTGGCCACCGACGCCGACCTGCTCCTGATGGACGAGTCCTTCAGCGCACTCGACCCGCTGATCCGCCGCGACATGCAGGACCAGCTCCTCGAACTGCAGAAGCGGCTGAAGAAGACCATCGTCTTCATCACCCACGACCTCAACGAGGCCATGCGCCTCGGCGACCGCATCGCCGTGATGCGCGACGGGGAGATCGTCCAACTCGGCACCGCCGAGGACATCCTCGTCACCCCGGCCAATGACTACGTCGCCTCCTTCACCCAGGATGTGGACCGCTCCAGGGTGCTGACCGCCGGCGCGATCATGGCCGAGCCGCACACCGTCATGGGCACCAGGACCGACGACGGCGAGGAACTCCGTACCCCGCAGGACGTCCTGCGGGAGGCCCCGGCCACCGTCACCGAGGGAACCCCCATCATCGAGCTGTTCACGCCCTGCTCGCAGAGCGGTGTCGCGGTCGCCGTGACCGACGACAGGGGCAGGCTGGTGGGCGTCGTGCCCCGGGCCCGGCTGCTCGCCGTACTCGGCGAGCCGATGACTCCCGCTCAGGCTCCCCAGGACGCCGCGGCGACGCTGAAGAAGGTGGCCAGTGTTTAGGCTCCACCTCGGCGACTGGGTCGACTCCGCCGTCGACTGGCTCCAGGCGCATCTGACCTGGCTCTTCGACGCCATCAGCTCCATCGTCGGCGGCATGTTCGACGGCATAGCCGCCGTCCTGTCCGCCCCAGCGCCCCTGATCTTCGCGGGCATCGTCGCCGTCATCGCCTGGTGGCTGCGCGGCCTGCTCGCCGGTGTGCTCGCGTTCGTCGGCTTCGCCCTCATCGACTCGGTCGAGCTGTGGGGCGAAGCGATGGACACGCTCACCCTGGTACTCGTCGCCACCATCGTGACGCTGGTGCTGGCCGTGCCGCTCGGTATCTGGGCGTCCCGCTCCACGACCGTCAGCGCGGTGACCCGGCCGGTCCTCGACTTCATGCAGACCATGCCCGCCATGGTCTATCTGATCCCCGGCGTCATCTTCTTCGGCGTGGGCGTGGTCCCCGGCATCATCGCCACCATCATCTTCGCGCTGCCCCCGGGCGTCCGGATGACCGAACTCGGCATCCGCCAGGTCGACGGTGAACTCGTCGAGGCGGCAGAGGCCTTCGGCACCACCTCGCGCAACACCCTGCTGCGGGTGCAGCTGCCGCTCGCGCTGCCCACGATCATGGCGGGCATCAACCAGGTCATCATGCTGGGCCTGTCCATGGTGGTCATCGCCGGCATGGTCGGCGGCGGCGGCCTCGGCGGCTCCGTCTACCGCGCGATCGGCAACGTCGACGTCGGCCTCGGCTTCGAGGCGGGCGTCTCCATCGTCATCCTGGCGATGTACCTGGACCGGATGACCAGCGCCCTGGGCCGCGAGGTCTCCCCGCTGGCCCGCCGCGCGCTCGCCAAGGCGCAGGCGGTGGCCGGCGGACTGAAGGTGTGGAACCACCGCCCGCAGCCCGTCGTCGCCGTGGCCGGCATCGTTGTCCTCGCGCTCGTCGCAGGCGGCATGGGCCTGTTCGGCTCCTCGAAGTCGGACGACACCGCGGGCTCCGACCCGAAGAACATCGGCGCCGGCAAGAAGATCAGCATGGGCTACATCCCGTGGGACGAGGGCATCGCCTCCACGTTCCTCTGGAAGGAACTGCTGGAACAGCGCGGCTTCGAGGTCGACGTCAAGCAGTACGAGGCCGGCGCGCTGTACACCGGTATGGCCAACGGCCAGATCGACTTCGAGACCGACTCCTGGCTGCCGGTCACCCACGCCGCGTACTGGAAGAAGTACAAGGACCGCCTGGAGGACATGGGCTCCTGGTTCGGACCCACCTCCCTGGAGCTGGCCGTCCCCTCGTACGTGAAGGGCGTCGACTCGCTCGACGACCTCAAGGGCAAGGCGTCCGACTTCAAGGGCCGCATCGTCGGCATCGAGCCGAGCGCCGGTGAGACGGGCCTGCTCAAGGACAAGATCCTGCCGGGCTACGGCCTGGACAAGGAGTACAAGGTCGTCGACGGCTCCACGCCGTCGATGCTGGCCGAGCTGAAGCGCTCGTACGCCAAGAAGGAACCGATCGTCGTCCCGCTCTGGTCGCCGCACTGGGCGTACAACCAGTACGAGCTGACCAAGCTCAAGGACCCCAAGAACCTCTGGGGCAAGGGCGACGGCATCCACACGCTGGCCCGCAAGGGTTTCTCCGAAGAGAACCCCCAGGTCGGCAAGTGGCTGAAGAACTTCAAGATGACCGAGGACCAGCTCACCGGTCTTGAGGCGCAGATGCAGAAGAGCGGGTCCGGCAAGGAGCAGGAGGCCGTCCGGACCTGGCTCAAGGCCAACCCGGGCTTCGCCGACAAGGTGACCCCGGTTGCCAAGCCCGCCACCTCCAAGGGCGCCGACGGCAAGGACGAGCGCGAGCGCGCCGTCGAGATGGCCTGGTTCCCGTGGGAGGAGGACATCGCCGCCACGTACCTGTGGAAGGCCGTCCTGGAGGACCGCGGTTACAAGATCAACCTCAAGCAGTTCGAGGTCGGCCCGATGTACACCGCGATGTCCCGCGGCCAGATCGATGTGCAGTTCGACGGCTGGCTGCCGTACACCCAGAAGAACTACTGGGACAAGTACGGCTCGAAGCTGACGGACATCGGCTCGTGGTACGGCCCCACCTCGATCGAGGTCGCGGTGCCGAGCTACGTCAAGGACGTGAAGTCCCTGGCCGACCTCAAGGGCAAGGCGTCCGACTTCAAGGGCCGGATCGTCGGCATCGAGCCGGGCACGGCCACGATGGAGAACCTCAAGAAGAACGTGCTGCCGAAGTACGGCCTGGACAAGGAGTACAAGGTCGTCGACTCCTCGACGCCCGGCATGCTCGCCGAGCTGAAGCGCGCGTACGCCAAGAAGGAGCCCGTCGCGGTACTCCTGTGGACCCCGCACTGGGCCTACAGCGAGTTCGGGATGACGAAGCTCAAGGACCCCCGGAAGGCCTTCGGAGAGGGCGACCGGTTGCACACCATCGCTTCCAAGGACTTCCCGAAGAACTATCCGCAGCTCACCGAGTGGTTCAAGAACTTCAAGCTGAGCGAGGACCAGCTCGCCGGCCTGGAGAACGAGATCCAGAAGCTCGGCACGGGTCATGAGGAAGAAGCCGTGAAGGTCTGGATGGGGAAGAACCCGGGCATCGCGGACACCATGGCTCCGCAGCAGTAACCCCGTAGCGGCCCGGCAGGGGCCGTGACACAGGAAGGGGTGGGTACCGCCGGTGGCGGTACCCACCCCTTCCGGGCTGTCCGGACGTCTCATTACCGGCCGTCCTCGCGTAACGGAGTGCGTAAGGTGCTGGCAGCCGGAAGGATGGTGAGTCGGGAGGGAGCGGGACATGGACGACAAGGAAACACTTCGGGTGGGCGCGGCGGTCCGACGACAGCGCAGATCCCTGGGACTCACGCTGGCCGCGGTCGCGTCGCGCAGTGGCCTGTCCGTACCGTTCCTCAGCCAGATCGAGAACGAGCGGGCCAGACCCAGCGCCCGTTCCCTGGACCGGGTCGCGGACGCCCTGGAGACCACCCCCGCACGCCTGCGGGCCGCCGCCGACTCGGCGCGCGCGGTCGACGTGGTGCGCGGCGGGCAGGAGGTGGAAGGCGTGCGCCGGGTGGTACGCGGACGCCACCAGCTCAGCGCCCTCGAGTTCACCGGCGAGCTCGACCTGGGGCGCGAGTTCCAGCACCGCAACGACGAGGTGATGTACGTGGCGGAGGGCGCCGCCGAGGTGGAGGCCGAGGGCCAGGCGTACCGGCTGGAGCGCGGGGACACGCTGTTCCTCTCGGGCGGGGTGCGCCACCGCTGGCGGGCCACGGTCCCCGGCACCCGGCTGCTGTTCGTCGCGGTGGCCGAGCACATCGACGCGACGTTCGACCCGCGCCGCTGAGAGTCCGGCCCGGACCGTCATGGGACCCGGCGGCTGTTCCGTGCGCGCCGTCTCCCACTCACCCCGCCGCACTCGTCGACGGGCGGTTCCTCACGCGGTACGGGCCGTCACCGGTGCGTGTCCCTGCGGCGCCGCGAGCAGCGCTCCGCTGAGCAGCCCGCGCACCGTGCGGACGCCGGCCACCGCCCAGGCCGTCACCAGCAGGACGTAGAGCACGACGGCCAGCCAGGTGTACGCCGTCAGGCCGGTGTGCCGGGCCAGGCCCGCGGCGCCCGTGACGCACGTACCGACGGGGAAGGTGAAGCCCCACCACGTCATGCCGAACGTCATCCCGCCCTGTACCGCCCGCACCACCATGGCGCCCGCCAGGGCCAGCCACATCAGCGCGAACCCCATCACCGGCACCCCGTACAGCACGGCGAAGGCGCTGAGCGCGGAGGCGTACGGGGCCTGGATCGCACCCGGTGCCACATCGGCGAGGGCGTTGACCGCGGTCGTCGACTGGCCCAGCGGGCCGAGCACCAGGAACAGCGTGGGCGTCAGCACGAGCGGCAGCGGACCCTGATGGACGAGCCGGGAGAAGATCAGCGGCAGCATCACCAGTGTCGCCAGCAGACTCAGGCCGAACATCGCGTAGCAGGCCAGCAGCAGCGCCTCCCGCCACTGGCCGGTTGGGAGCTCCGGTACCAGCAGCGGACCGAGGGCCGCGGAGACCATGGGGGCCACCACGGGCAGCAGCCACACCGGGGACGCGGTCCCGGGTGCCGGACGGTGGCGCACCATCATCAGATACGGGATCGCCACCGCGATGAACAGCCCGGTCAGGGTGCCCGCGGTGTACAGCACCACATCCAGTACGAGGGCCGCCTGATGGCCGATCACATCCTTGCCCACCACCATCCCGGAGCCGCCGACGGCCAGCAGCGCCATCGAGAGGCAGCCGTAGAACGGGGCGACACCCGGGTCGAGGAGATGGCTGCGGGCCTGGTCCCGGTGCGAGGCCCAGTGCCCGGCGCGAGCGGTGAGCACGGCGGCGAGCATGAGCGCGGCGAGCACCCACACCACTGCGCAGACCGCCCGCAGCCCGGGGACGTGCACCGGCAGGGCGACGCCCGCACTCGCGACGATCGAGGTGCCCATGACGGTCGCGTACCAGTTGGGGCCGACGTACCGCAGCGCGGGGCGCCGGGCGGTGCCGGAGTACGGGAACGCGGTGCTGGACCGCGGAAAGATGGCCATGCCATGATTCTCGGTTCCGGGGTCGTCCCCCACCAGGGAGTCCCTCCCTATGAGGTCATAAGGTGGACTTATGGCCAGCGACGTACCTGCACTTCTGTCTCACCGGGTTCCCGATCTGGGCGCACTGGAGCTGCTCATAGCCGTCGCCCGGCACGGCAGCCTCGGGCGGGCCGCGCGCGACGTCGGCATCTCCCAGCCCGCCGCCAGCAGCCGCATCCGGTCGATGGAGCGGCAGCTCGGTCTCGCCCTGCTCGACCGCTCGCCCCGCGGCTCCCGCCTCACGGACGCGGGCGCGCTCGTCACCGACTGGGCGCGCCGGGTCGTCGAGGCCGCCGAGGCGTTCGACGCGGGGGCCCAGGCGCTGCGCGACCGGCGCGACTCCCGGCTGCGGGTCGCCGCCTCGATGACCATCGCCGAGTACCTGCTCCCGGGCTGGCTGATCGCCCTGCGCGCCGAACGGCCGGACACCGCCGTCTCCCTGCTCGCCGGTAACTCGGCGGCGGTCGCCCGGCGGCTGCTGACCGGCGAGGCGGACCTGGGATTCGTCGAGGGCCTGTCGGTGCCCGAGGGCCTCGACGGCACCGTCATCGCCCACGACCGGCTGGTCGTCGTGGTCGCCCCCTCCCACGCCTGGGCCCGCCGCCGCACCCCGCTGACCCCGCAGGAACTCGCCGGGACCCCGCTGATCCTGCGCGAGCACGGCTCCGGCACCCGCCAGGTCCTGGACGCCGCCCTCGCCGTCCACGGCGGACTGGCCCAGCCGCTCCTGGAACTCTCCTCGACCACCGCGGTGAAGGGGGCGGCCGAGAGCGGCGCCGGACCGTGTGTGCTGAGCGAACTGGCTCTCGGCGAGGAACTGTCGTCCCGGCGCCTGGTCAAGATCCCGATCGCCGGGGTCCGGCTGCGCCGCCAGCTGCGCGCGGTCTGGCCGTCGGGCCACCGCCCCACGGGCCCGGCCCGCGACCTGCTCTCCCTGACGCAGTCCGGCCGGTCCGGCGACTGAGGGCCCGGGGCGGCCCCGCCCGCCGTCACAAAACGGCTCGCCCGCACGCCGGGCGAGCGGGAAGGATGCGCGGATGACCGTAACCGCACCACCCGCCTCCGGTGTCCGCCACGCGTGGGCCGACCTGCCTGCCACCGTGCGTGGCGCCGTCGAGTCCGTCCTCGGCTCACCCGTCGTCGAGGCCCGCAGCCAGAGCGGCGGCTTCTCACCCGGCGTCGCCGCACGGGTCCGGCTCGCGAACGGCGGCCGCGCCTTCGTCAAGGCGGTGAGCGCCGAGGTGAATCCCGGCGCCCCGGACCTGCACCGCGCCGAGGCCCGCCACACCGCCGCCCTCCCGCCGCGCGCCCCCGCGCCCCGGCTGCTCGGCTCGTACGACGACGGCACCCGCGTCGCACTCGTACTGGAGGACATCGACGGCCGTCAGCCCCGCATCCCCTGGGACCCGGCCGAACTGGACCGCGTCCTGAGGGCTGTCGGTGAACTCACCCGGCTCCTCACCCCGGCCCCGATCGACGCGCCCCCTGTCGCCGAGCGCAAGGCCGCGATGTTCACCGGCTGGCGGACCCTGCACGCGGCGGGGGACACCACGCGCCTCGATCCCTGGGCGGCACGCCGTCTCGCCGCGCTCGCGGAACTGGAGTCCGGCTGGGCGGAACCCGCCGTCGGGGACAGCCTCGTCCACAGCGATCTGCGTGCCGACAACATCCTGCTGACCGAGGACCGGGTCGTGTTCGTCGACTGGCCGCACGCGATGCGTGCCGCGCCCTGGTTCGACCTGCTGGCGATGCTGCCGTGCGTCGCGGCCCAGGGCGGTCCCGACCCGGAGACCGCCTTCACGGCCCACCCGCTCGGCCGCGGCGCCGACCCCGAGGGAGTCACCGCCGTACTCGCCGCCCTGACCGGCTACTTCGTGGCGCACTCACTGCGCCCCGCCCCGCCGGGTCTGCCCACGCTGCGGGCCTTCCAGGCGGCCCAGGGCGCGGCCGCCCTTGACTGGCTACGGGGCAGGCTCGATCACCGGCTCAGCTAGCCGCGCGGTTGCCACCAGCGCCCCCATGACCCGTACGTCGTCGCCCATCTCCGGATGCCACTGCACCCCGAGCACCCACCCGGGGCCCGGCAGCTCGACCGCCTCCACCGTGCCGTCCGCCGCGTGCGCGGAGGCCACCAGGCCCGCGCCGAGCCGGTCCACGGCCTGGTGGTGGTAGGCGGGCACAGTGCAGGCGGCGGGCACCACGGAGGCGTACCGCGTCCCCGGCACCGGCGCCACCGTGTGCGTGCCGATCACCCCTGTCACGCCGCCGGGGCCCGCGTGCCCGTCCAGGTGCTGCGTCAGCGTGCCGCCGAGGGCCACGTTCAGCAGCTGCATCCCCCGGCAGATCCCGAGCAACGGGGTGCCGGACTTCAGCGCCGCCTCGATCAGTGCCACCTCCCAGGCGTCGCGCTCCGGCGCCGGCGGCCCGGTCCGCGGGTCACGCACCGCCCCGTACCGCTCGGGCTCCACATCCGGCCCGCCCGCCACCACCACCGCGTCGAGCCGCGCCACCACCGACGCCGCCAGATCCGGGGAGTCCGGCGGAAGCAGCGCGGCGAGGCCGCCCGCCTCACGGACCAGCCGGCTGTAGCCGGCGGGCAGCAGTGTCGCGGGCAGGTCCCAGACGCCCCAGCGCGCCGAGGCCTCCAGGTAGGTACTGATCCCGATCAGCGGGCGGTTCATCGGATCTCCCTCTCGCACGGCACGCGGAACGCATCGGCACCGTATCCAAATCCCGTGCGCTGCCCATAGATTTGGATCAGCTGCCCAAAGATCCGGATCAGCTGCCCAACGGTCGGGATCAACTGTCGGCCCGCGAGGAGAGGACCCGTCCGTGTCCGACCGAACAGCCCCGCTCGCCGTCGAGGAACTCCGCCTCCTCGTCGACAGCGGTGAGATCGACACCGTGGTCCTGGCCTTCCCCGACATGCAGGGGCGGCTCCAGGGCAAACGCTTCGCCGCCGCCTTCTTCCTCGACGAGGTCGTGCCGCACGGCACCGAGGGCTGCAACTACCTCCTCGCCGTCGACACCGACATGAACACCGTCGACGGCTACGCCATGTCCTCCTGGGACCGCGGCTACGGTGACTTCGCCATGCACCCCGACCTCGCCACCCTGCGGCGAGTGCCGTGGAACGAGGGCACCGCGATGGTCACCGCCGACCTCGCGTGGAGCGACGGCTCACCTGTCCTCGCCGCGCCCCGCCAGATCCTGCGCCGCCAGCTCGAACGCCTCGCCGGGCACGGATACACGGCCCATGCCGGCACCGAACTCGAGTTCATCGTCTTCAAGGACACCTACGAACAGGCCTGGGACCGCGACTACCGCGGCCTCACCCCGGTCAATCAGTACAACGTCGACTACTCCGTCCTCGGCACCGGCCGCATCGAACCCCTGCTGCGCCGTATCCGAAACGCGATGGCGGGCGCGGGCCTCACCGTCGAGTCCGCCAAGGGCGAGTGCAACCCCGGCCAGCACGAGATCGTGTTCCGCTACGACGAGGCCCTGGTCACCTGTGACCAGCACGCCGTGTACAAGACGGGCGCCAAGGAGATCGCCGCACAGGAAGGTGTCGCGCTCACCTTCATGGCCAAGTTCAACGAGCGTGAGGGCAACTCCTGTCACATCCACCTCTCGCTCCGGTCCACCGACGACCCCGGGCGCAGCGTCATGGCGGACGGGGACGGCGCCATGTCCCCGGTGATGAGGCACTTCCTCGCCGGCCAGCTCGCCGCTCTGCGCGACTTCTCGCTCCTCTACGCGCCGAACATCAACTCCTACAAGCGCTTCCAGCCCGGTTCCTTCGCGCCGACCGCGGTCGCCTGGGGCGACGACAACCGCACCTGCGCACTCCGTGTCGTGGGGCATGGCCAGTCCCTGCGCTTCGAGAACCGCCTCCCCGGCGGTGACGTCAACCCGTACCTCGCCGTCGCCGGACTCGTCGCCGCCGGCCTGTACGGCATCGAGCACGGCCTCGAACTGCCCGAGCCCTGCGAGGGGAACGCGTACAGCGCCACGTACGACCACGTCCCCACCACCCTGCGCGAGGCCGCCGGGCTCTGGGAGCGCAGCGAGATCGCGGCGGCGGCCTTCGGCGACGAAGTCGTCGCGCACTACGCCAACATGGCGCGCGTCGAACTCGACGCCTTCGACGCGGCGGTGACCGACTGGGAAATCAAACGCGCCTTCGAGCGCCTGTGAGGACTTCCTTGACCCGTGAGCACCACGTACTGAACCCGGCGACGGAGGAGCTCCTCGCCACCGTGCCCGCCACCACCGCGGCCGAAGTGGACGCCGCCGTCACCCGGGGAGCGGCCGCCCAGCGGACCTGGGCGGCGCTCGCCCCCGCCGACCGGGCCCGGCTGCTGCGCCGGTTCGCCGTCGCCGTTGACGGCCGGACCGAGGAACTGGCCCGGCTGGAGGTCCGCGAGGCGGGCCACACCATCGGCAACGCCCGCTGGGAGGCGGGCAACGTCCGTGATCTGCTCGACTTCGCCGCCGGGGGAGTGGAGCGGCTGAGCGGCCGGCAGATCCCCGTCCCCGGCGGCATCGACATCACACTGCTCGAACCCCTCGGCGTCATCGGCGTGATCGCACCGTGGAACTTCCCCATGCCGATCGCCGCCTGGGGCCTCGCCCCCGCCCTCGCGGCGGGCAACGCCGTCATCCTCAAGCCCGCCGAAACCACCCCGCTGACCGCGCTCCGGCTCGCCGGACTGGCCCTGGAGGCCGGCCTGCCCGAACACCTCTTCCAGGTGCTGCCGGGCGCGGGCGACGAGGCGGGCGACGCCTTGGTCGAGCACCCGGACGTCGCCAAGATCGTCTTCACCGGCTCCACCCGGGTCGGCAAGCAGATCATGGCCAAGTGTGCCGAGCACATGAAGCGGATCACCCTCGAACTCGGCGGCAAGAGCCCCAACATCGTGTTCGCCGACGCCGACATCGAGGCCGCCGCGGCAGCCGCCCCCATGTCCTTCCTGGACAACGCGGGCCAGGACTGCTGCGCCCGTACCCGGATCCTCGTCCAGCGATCCGTGTACGACCGCTTCCTGGAACTGTTCGCCCCGGCCGTCGCCGCCGTCGTCGTGGGCGACCCGTCCGACGAGAAGACGCAGATGGGCCCGCTCATCTCGCGCACTCAGCTCGACCGGGTACGCGGTTACGTCCCCGAGGGCGCGGCCGCGATCCGGGGCACCGCGCCCCAGGGCCCCGGATTCTGGTTCCCGCCGACCGTCCTCACCGACACCCGGCCGGAGGCGCCCGTCGCCACCGAGGAGGTGTTCGGGCCGGTCGCGGTCGTGCTGCCCTTCGAGGACGAGGCGGACGCCGTCCGGCTCGCCAACGCGACGCGCTACGGCCTCGCGGGCTCCCTCTGGACCCGCGACGTGGGGCGCGCGCTGCGGGTCTCGCAGGCCGTCCGGGCGGGGAACCTCTCCGTCAACTCCCACTCCGCGGTCCGCTACTGGACCCCGTTCGGCGGGTTCAAACAGTCCGGCCTCGGCCGGGAACTCGGGCCCGACGCGCTCACCGCCTTCACCGAAACCAAGAACGTCTTCCTCAGTACGGAGGCCTGAACCGGTATGACCACGGACACCGAGAACATCTGCCGTCGCCTCGTCGGCCGCACCGCCGTCATCACCGGCGCCGGCAGCGGCATCGGCCTCGCCACCGCCCACCGGCTCGCCTCCGAGGGCGCGCACGTGGTCTGCGGCGACATCGACGAGACCGCGGGCAAGGCGGCCGCCGAAGCGGTCGGCGGCACCTTCGTACGCGTCGACGTGACCGATCCCGAACAGGTCGAGGCCCTGTTCAAGGCGGCCCACGACACCTACGGCTCCGTCGACATCGCCTTCAACAACGCGGGCATCTCGCCGCCCGACGACGACTCCATCCTCACCACGGGTCTGGAGGCCTGGAAACGCGTTCAGGACGTCAACCTCACCTCCGTCTACCTGTGTTGCAAGGCGGCCCTGCCCTATATGCGGCGCCAGCGGCGGGGCTCGATCATCAACACCGCCTCGTTCGTCGCCAGGATGGGCGCCGCGACCTCGCAGATCTCGTACACCGCGTCCAAGGGCGGGGTGCTCGCGATGTCCCGCGAACTGGGTGTCCAGTTCGCCCGCGAGGGGGTCCGGGTCAACGCGCTGTGCCCGGGGCCGGTCAACACCCCGCTTCTTCAGGAGCTGTTCGCCAAGGACCCGGAGCGGGCGGCCCGCCGGCTGGTGCACATTCCGCTCGGCCGGTTCGCCGAGGCGACCGAGATCGCGGCCGCCGTCGCCTTCCTCGCGAGCGACGACTCCTCCTTCGTCAACGCCACCGACTTCCTCGTCGACGGCGGTATCTCCGGCGCCTACGTCACCCCCGCGTAGACGGCGGGCGGGACTTCCTGGGCGCGCTTTAGAGTGGGGCGATGAGCAACGCGACACCGCCCGGCTGGTATCCGGACACGACCGCAGCAGGCAACGAGCGGTGGTGGGACGGTACGGCATGGACCGCCCACACCCGCCCGAACGCGGCAGTGGCGCAGCAGTTCGGCCCCGCGCGGTCCGCTCCCCCCGCCGGTCCCGGCCGGGGGAGCGGCGGCGGAAGCGGCAGGACCATCGCTCTGGTGGTGGCCGGTGCGCTGGTCGTCGGTGCCGCGGTGACCGGAGCCGTACTGCTCGGCAGGGACGACAGCGGAACGCGCCCGGAGGCCCGGCCGAGCAGTACCGCGACGGCGCCCGTGGACACCGGCACCGACGGGGCCCCCGGTGACAGCCCCTCACCCGACGGCGGCGACTCCAAGGTGCTCGTGGACCAGCTCAACGGCATCACCCTGCCGATCCCGAACGGCTGGATGAAGTCCGACCACGCGTGGGATTCGGTGCTCACGATGCGCACCGTCGACTCCTACGACTGTCCCGGCAGCACCACCGACTTCTGCTACCACGGCACGGTGACCACCCGGACCCCGAACGCCGCCGAAGCCACCTCCGCCGAGAGACTCGCCAAGGACGACATAGCCGCCGCCGCGAAGGCCGCGTACGAGCAGAACGGCGTCGGTACCCGCATCCACGGCGGCATCACGTCCCACAAGCAGATCGCCGCCGCCTCGGTGAGCGTGGACGGACGCACCGGATACCAGGTGCGCTGGCGGGTCGTCACCGGGAAGGGCCCGGGCGGCTATGTGCAGTCGCTCGTCTTCCCCTCGACCGTCGGCAGCGAGTCGCTCGTCGTGGTGCGCTACGCCTTCGACGCCGGACCCGGCGGGCCCCGGCTCACCCTCATGGACACCCTCACCCAAGGCATCAGGCCGATCGGCGACAGCGTGACGAGCGGCGGCGTCGGAAGCTCCGTCGCTCCCTGACGCCGGGGCGCCCAGAGGTCAGAGGAAGGTGCGGCCCTCGCCCCGGTACGTCGGTACGGTCGCCGTCACCCGGTCCCCCTCGATCAGCTGCAACTCGTCGAACCTCTCGCACAGTTCGCCGGCCTTCGCGTGCCGGAACCACACCTTGTCGCCGATCAGCAGATCGTCGGCCGGGGCGCCGAGCAACGGCGTCTGCACCTCTCCGGGTCCCTCCTGCGGGTCGTAGCGCAGCCCCTCCGGCAGGTACGGGACCGGCAGCCGGTCCGGACCGGCCGCACCGGACGCCGGGTAGCCGCCACCGAGCACCGTCACCACGCCCACCCCGGGCCGGCGCACCACCGGCTGGGCGAACAGGGCGGCCGGACGGGCCGTGAACGAGGTGTAGTTGTCGAACAGCCGCGGCACGTAGAGCCCCGAACCGGCCGCGATCTCCGTCACCGCGTGCTCCGCGGCGGTGTGCTGCACACTGCCGGTGCCGCCGCCGTTCACGAACTCCAGGTCCGGCGCCACGGCCCGTACCGCCCGCACCACCTCGGCCCGCCGGGCCGCCAGTTCCCTGCGGCCCGCGGCCTGCATCAGCCGGATCGCCCGGGAGCGCAGCGGCCGCCCCGCGACCGAGTCGCCGACCCCGGCGATGTGGCCCTCGTACGCCATCAGTCCCACCAGCCGGAAACCGGGCCTGCGGGCCACCGACCGTGCCAGATCGGCCAGTTGGGAGGGGGAGTGCAGCGGCGAACGCAGGGCCCCGATCCGCACCCGGCCGCCGAGCATCCGCAGCGAGGTGTCCAGCTCCAGACAGACCCGGATCTCCTCGGTGCCCCCGGCGCGCGCCGCGTCGATCAGCTCCAGCTGCGCGTGGTCGTCCACCATCACCGTCACGGCGCCGGCCAGCTTCGGGTCCGCGGCGAGTTCAGCGAAGGCCGACCGGTCGGCCGACGGATAGGCCAGCAGCACGTCCTCGAACCCGGCCCGCGCCAGCCACAGCGACTCCGCCAGCGTGAACGACATGATCCCGGCGAAACCGGGCCGTGCGAGCACCCGCTCCAGCAGGGCACGGCAGCGCACCGATTTGCTCGCCACCCGGATCGGCTTCCCGGCCGCACGGCGTACCAGGTCATCGGCGTTGGCGTCGAACGCCTCCAGATCGACGACGGCGATCGGGGCATCGAGATGGGCGGTGGCCCGGTTGTAGCGGGTCCGGTCAGCGGCACGGGCAGTCATGGCCGCAGCTTGCCAGACACCTCTACCGCTGGGTAGGGGGATGATCTGCGCAGATCGGTCCAGGGCCCGGCGGCCCGCTCCCATCAGAGGCACCCCAGCCCGTAGAGTGACGGTCACGCGGCGAGCAACGGGCCTGCGTGCGGCGGCGATCCGTGTGCGGTACGGAACGGACCAGGGGGGCGGATGAGTACCGAGGCGCAGCGCGCTCCTGTCCCGCCACGCCCCACCCAGCCGCCGGACGGCCAGGCATCCCCGCCTCCGGCCGCCGCCCCGCCCCGTTCCCCCGAGCCGCCGGTCGCGCCGACCGACGCGGAGGCCGCCGCCCGGCTCCGCCCCGTGCCACCGGCCCCGTCGCACCCGGCACCGACCCCCGCCGCCCCGGCCTTCCCGCCGCACCCGGGGACGCCGCCGCCCGCGGCCACCCGGCGTCGCCCGGTGGGCGCCGTGGACCTCGGCGCACCGCCCTCGTGGCCCGGCGGCCCCGCCGATCCGTACGCCCACCGGCCCCCGTACCTCCACCCCCCGGCCGAGACGCCGGCCGAGACCACCACCAGGCTCCGCCCCGTGCGGCCCCGTCACCCCTTCAGGACCGCGGCCGCCGCCGTGTGCGTGGTGCTCGGGCTCGGGCTGATCGGCGGGGCGGCCACCGGCAGCTGGCTCATCAGCGACTCCTCGGCCGACCCGGCGGCCCACAGCGCCTACACCGTGGGCCGTGCCGCGTGGCACAGCGTGCCCGTGGACACCCTCTTCCCGCGCACCATCAAGGGGGACGGCGCGGGACCCGGCGGCTCCGACCGGGTCTGGACCAGGCTCGCCGTCGCCCCGGACAGCGGCTGCACCACCGCCCTCGACCCGCTGCTCCTCAAGGCGCTCCGCCCGGCCGGCTGCGCACGCCTGCTGCGCGCCACCTACACGGACGCGACGTCCAGCAGCGTCACCACGGTCGGACTGCTCTTCACCGAGGGCGACACCGACGCCATGCGGGCCCTGAGCACCCGGTTCACCGATCAGCACCTCGACGGACGCGCCGACCTGATGCCCCGCGCGTATCCCGTCGAGAACACCCCGGCCGCCGGATTCGGCGACAGGCAGCGCGCCAGCTGGACCGTGCACGTCCTGGCCGAGGTGCCCGTCGTGGTGTTCGCGGTCTCCGGCTTCGCCGACGGGCGGACGGTCACCGCGCCGCAGCCCGCCGCCAAGGCCATGGCCGCGAACGCCACCACGGCCGCCGCCCAGGCCGGGCTCGGCCACGAGGCCAAGGGACTGGCCGACCGGGTCGAGCGCGGCCTGCGCAGGACCGTCACCGACCACACGGGGAAGCCGGAGTGACCGGAGTGACCGGGGTGACTGGTGGAGTGACCGGGGTGGCTAGAGCGGCTGGGGTGACGAGAGTGGCTGGAGCGGCTGAGGTGACTGGAGCGACTGGAGTGACCGGAGTACGCCGAATGGCCGGAGCGACCCGCCCCACGCGCCGAACCCGCCACGCCCGTCACCGCCGCACCATCGGCGCGGTCTGCGCCGCCACCGCGTTCGCACTGCTGCCCGCGTCACCGGCGCGGGCGGACACCATCCGGGCCCAGCAGTGGGGCCTGGACGCGCTCCACACCGATCGGGCCTGGCAGACCACCCGGGGCAAGGGCATCGTCGTCGCGGTCGTCGACACCGGGGTAGACGGCAGCCTGCCCGACCTGGCGGGCCAGGTACTGCGCGGCAAGGACATGATCGGCTTCGGCGCCGGACGCGGCGACCGGTCGTGGGCACGGCACGGCACCGCGATGGCCGGGATCATCGCCGGCCGGGGCCACGGGGACGGAGACGCAGACGGGGTGCTCGGCATCGCACCGGAGGCGAAGATCCTCCCGGTCCGGGTCATCCTGGAGGCGACCGACCCGTCCCGGGCCAAGGCCCGCAAGTCCCGGGGCACGGCCCTCGCCGACGGCATCCGCTGGGCCGCCGACCACGGCGCCGACGTCATCAACCTCTCCCTGGGCGACGACAGCGAGTCCGCGCATCCGGAGCCCGGTGAGGACGCCGCCGTCCAGTACGCGCTGAAGAAGGGCGCGGTCGTCGTCGCGTCGTCCGGCAACGGGGGCGAGAAGGGCGACCACATCTCCTACCCCGCCGCCTATCCCGGAGTGATCGCGGTCGCCGCCGTCGACCGTTACGGCACGCACGCCTCGTTCTCCACCCGCCGCTGGTACGCCGCCGTGAGCGCCCCCGGAGTCGACATCGTCGTTCCCGCCCCCGACCGGCAGTACTACGTGGAGTGGGGCACCTCGGCAGCCTCCGCGTTCGTCTCCGGCGCGGTCGCGCTGGTCCGTGCCGCGCACCCCGGTCTCGGGCCCGCGCAGATCAAGAAGCTCCTCACGGACACCGCGCGCAGCTCCCCGTCCGGCGGCCGGGACGACGCCCGGGGCCACGGCATCGTCGACCCGGCCGCGGCCATCAAGGCGGGCGGCGCGCTCAGCCCCGCAGGCCTGCGCTCGGACTCCGCCCCGGCCGGCTACCGCAAGCAGTACTTCGGACCCGGCCCCACCCCGCCCCGCAAGGACGACGGCCCCGCGGGCTGGCTCGCCCCGGCGGCGGGCGGCCTCGGCGCGGTACTGCTCGCCCTGGCAGTGGTGCTGTGGCGCGGCCGGAACGGCCGGCCGGTGTTCCCGCGCCGCTGACAGCCGTACGGGAAGGGCGTACGGAACAGCCGTACGGGACGGGCGTACGCGCCAGACGGGTGGACCCCATCGCCGGTCGTCGGAGGAGGTGCGCGCCCCGCCTCGGCCCGCAGCGCTCAGCCCGCGGCCCTCAGTACCCCGACCGCCGCCTTCGCCGCCGACTCGACGAGCGCGATCCCCGACTCCTTGGTCCGCTGGCCACCGGAGAGCACCGCCACCAGATACGTGTGCCCGCCGGCCGTCACCCGACCGATGCTGTTGATGTTCCACAGGCCGGTGGCGGTACGCGGCATCCAGCCGTTCTTGAGCGCCCAACTGCTGCCCGCTGCCGACACCCCCCACTGCTGGTCGGCCTGGACCCGCGCCATCAGACCCCGCAGATACGTACGGGACGCCTCGCTCAGCACCGCCCCGGCATCCGTGCCGAACACGGCCTTCAGCAGCGTCAGTTGATCGGCCGCAGTGGTCCGGGTCAGCCCCCAGGGCCGCGCGGCAGCCGTCGCGGTGAGGCCGAGCCGCTGATTGGCGGCGTCGAGGCCCGCCGCCCCGCCGACCGCCGCCAGCAGCGCGGTGGCGGAGTCGTTGTCGCTCTTCTCGATCATTGCCACCGCGTAGCCGTGCTCACCGGCGGTCAGCTCACGCTTCTCGTCCTGGGCCCGGAGCAGCAGCGCCGCCAGGATGTCGACCTTGACGATGCTCGCGGTGTCGTACGTCGCGTCCGCACCCCCGTACACAGCACCGGCCCCGCTGCCGCTGTCCAGCACGGCCACCGACATGGCGGCCCCGCCCGCAGCGGCCACCAGCGGCCCGACGGCCCCGGCCAGTTCCGCATCGAGATCCACCACCGGCTCCTCGCTCGTTCGCGCCGTGACCGGTGCGGTCGCGGCCGGAGACACGGACGATACGGAAGCCGTGGCGGCGGGCGCGTGATCCGGCGACCGTCCGGGCGGGTACGCGCCCACGGAGAGCAGGACCGCTGCCGTCACGGAGGCGGACAGGGCGGACCTGCGGATTCTGTGTCGAGGCATGCTCCGAACCTAGGAACCGCAGCTGAGAACTGGCTGAGTCCGACCTGTCGGCCGGATGGGAAAGCCCAGGCACTACGCTCGCCCTGTGGCGCAGAAGAACATTCCGGACCCCGGATACTCCGACGACGACGGCACTGCCGACCCCGCCCTGACCGCGGCCCTGGCCGCCTGGGCCGAGAACCGCAAGGCCGTCGGCCCGGTGCTCGAAGCGCTCCGGGGGGCCCGTCTGCTGGTTCCCGTGGTGGCCGTGCTCGGTGAGGTGGAGGAGGACGAGAACGGGCTGCGCCGGGAGAAGACGAGCGACATGGCCGTCCCCACCCTCCAGGCCGGCGACCGCCGGGCCCTGCCCGCCTTCACGTCCACCGCCTCGCTGGCCCGCTGGGACCCGCAGGCCCGCCCCGTCGCCGTACCCCTGCACCAGGCGCTGCAGGCCGCCGTGCACGAGAAGGCGGACACGGTGGTGCTCGACCTCGCGGGGCCGGTGGCCTTCGAGGTGACCGGCTCCACCCTGCTGGCCCTCGCCGAGGGCCGTACGAGCGCCGACCCGCTGGACGACCCCGCCGTCACCGCGGCGGTACGGGACGCCGTCGCCGCCGAACCCGCGGTGCTCCGTGCCCACCTCGGTCCGGGCCGCGCCGACGGCACCCTCGCCCTGGTGCTGACGGCGGACGCCGACCCCGCCGAGGCGGTTCGACGGGTCGCGCGATCCCTGGCGGCCAGTGACGTGCTGCGTGCCCGGCTGGTCCGCGGCCTGGACCTGGCACTGCTCCCGGCCGACGCGAACGCACCCGGTGACGCCCTGTTCGCCCGCTGACCACTCCATCGGCCCGACACCCCAGGACGGCACCGAGACCGACCCGTCGTGCCCGCCCGGAATGCCGTGAGCCCCCGCCCGGAAGGGCGGGGGCTCACGGTCGTAAGAGCGGTCGTAAGAGAGGAAGCCGTAGGGAGAGGAAGGGGTGCGGCTCAGCCGAAGACGGGGCCGGTGTACTTCTCACCCGGGCCCTGGCCCGGCTCGTCCGGTACGAGCGAGGCCTCGCGGAACGCCAGCTGCAGCGACTTCAGGCCGTCGCGCAGCGGAGCCGCGTGGAAGGAACTGATTTCGGTGGTGCTCGCGTCCAGCAGGCCTGCCAGCGCATGGACCAGCTTGCGGGCCTCGTCGAGGTCCTTGTGCTCGTCGCCGTCCTCGGTCAGCCCGAGCTTCACGGCAGCGGCGCTCATCAGGTTGACCGCGACCGTCACGATCACCTCGACCGCCGGCACCTCCGCGATGTCGCGGGCCATTTCGTCGAAGCCGGGGGAATCAGTGGTGGGGGTCGTGTCGCTCATGCCCCATACGATAGGCCCACGGCCCGGTGTCCCCTTCCCCGGAGTCGCACCCCTGACCTCAGGAGTCACGGCTCCACGCGCGAGGTTCGCACCAGCCCGGCGGAGCTGCTAACCTTGTGTAACGACCGGCTGGGCATCTATGTGCCCGGCCCACAAGTGGAGGCTCCGATCTCCCACCCGACTGTCCCTTGGACGGCGGGTCACCGGTCAGGTGGCGCCCATCGTTCCGTACGGACGATGGAGCCGCTCGATGCGCCCCGCGGTTGACCGCGGCGGTGTTCCGGTTTTCCAGGAGCCCCGCCTGTGTCCCGTCCGGGGCATTTTTCTTGCCTCCACGCGGTTGGTCTGTCGAAACAGACGTTACGTGGCTGTCCGCCAGGCGGCCGCGTGGTGCTACCGAGGAGGATCCATCAGCGCCGAGCCCCGCATCAACGACCGGATTCGCGTACCCGAGGTGCGACTTGTCGGTCCCAGCGGCGAGCAGGTCGGGATTGTCCCGCTTGCCAAGGCCCTGGAACTTGCACAGGAGTACGACCTCGACCTGGTCGAGGTGGCGGCTACCGCCCGTCCGCCCGTGTGCAAGCTCATGGACTACGGGAAGTTCAAGTACGAGTCGGCCATGAAGGCCCGTGAGGCGCGCAAGAACCAGGCGCACACGGTCATCAAGGAGATGAAGCTCCGGCCGAAGATCGACCCGCACGACTATGACACCAAGAAGGGTCACGTCGTCCGGTTCCTCAAGCAGGGCGACAAGGTCAAGATCACGATCATGTTCCGTGGTCGTGAGCAGTCCCGCCCCGAGCTGGGCTTCCGACTGCTCCAGCGTCTCGCTTCGGACGTGGAGGAACTCGGCTTCATCGAGTCCAACCCGAAGCAGGACGGCCGGAACATGATCATGGTTCTTGGCCCGCACAAGAAGAAGACCGAAGCCATGGCCGAGGCCCGCGAGGCCCAGGCCGCCCGCAAGGCGGAGCGTCAGGGGTACACCCCGGACGCCGAGGATGCGGACGAGGCTGCCGAGGCTCCGGCCGAAGCGTCCTCCGAGGCTTCGGCCGAGACACCCTCCGAGGCGTGACCTCCGGGGGCAGCCATCCAGGCGCCCCCGGGTCCCCCCGGAATCCCACCAAGATCTGACGCCCCTGCAGTCCGGTGCCCCGCACCGAGAGGGGCGCCACTGACGAGGAGAGAACGGCGCGATGCCGAAGAACAAGACGCACAGCGGTGCCAGCAAGCGCTTCAAGATCACCGGCTCCGGCAAGGTGCTCAGGGAGCGGGCCGGCAAGCGCCACCTGCTCGAGCACAAGTCGTCCAAGAAGACCCGCTCGCTGACCGGCACGGTCGTCGTGGCTCCGGCCGACGCCAAGAAGATCAAGAAGCTTCTCGGCAAGTGAGGCCGTCGTCCCCGGTGAACCCGGGGGCACGTCCTCGATCCGACCGGGACCAATTCGTTTCCGGGCCGTGTGAGTACGACCACGGCCCCGCTACAAGGAGTTAACAAGTGGCACGCGTCAAGCGGGCAGTCAACGCCCACAAGAAGCGCCGGGCAATTCTCGAGGCCGCCAAGGGTTACCGCGGTCAGCGCTCGCGCCTGTACCGCAAGGCCAAGGAGCAGGTCACCCACTCCCTGGTCTACAACTACAACGACCGCAAGAAGCGCAAGGGCGACTTCCGTCAGCTGTGGATCCAGCGCATCAACGCCGCTGCCCGCCAGAACGGAATGACGTACAACCGCCTCATCCAGGGTCTGAAGGCCGCCAACATCGAGGTGGACCGCAAGATCCTGGCCGAGCTCGCGGTCAACGACGCCAACGCGTTCGCGACCCTCGTCGAGGTTGCCCAGAAGGCCCTCCCGAGCGACGTCAACGCCCCGAAGGCCGCCTGATTCAGGGCCGCACTTCCTGGTTTTGAGCCGGACCCGCAGGCGCTCGCCGTCTGCGGGTCCGGTGCGTTGCACCACCCGCACCCTCCTCCGGTGCGCCGCACGACCCGGACCTTCGTAACGCAGAGAGGCTCGCCGCCGACCATGGGCACCCCCGAACTGATCTCCCCGCGATCGCCACGGGTCGCCGCCGCCCGGCGGCTGGCCCGGCGCAACTTCCGCGGCAAGGAGCGCAGGTTCATCGCCGAGGGGCCGCAGGCCGTGCGCGAGGCCGCGGGACACCGCGGCAGCGACGGCGGGGCGACCCTCGTCGAGCTGTTCGCCACCGTCGAGGCCGCCGAGCGCTACGAGTCCATCATCGAGGCCGCCCTCGCCGCGGGCGCCCGGGTGCACCTCGCCGACAGCGAGGTGCTCGCCGACGTGTCGCAGACCGTCACCCCGCAAGGGCTGATCGGCGTCTGCCGCTTCCTCGATTCGCCCTTCGAGTCGATCCTCGCCGCGCAGCCGAAACTGGTCGCCGTCCTGGCGAACGTCCGCGACCCCGGGAACGCCGGCACGGTGCTGCGTTGCGCCGATGCCGCGGGCGCCGACGCGGTCGTCCTCACCGACGCCTCCGTGGACCTCTACAACCCCAAGTCCGTGCGTGCGTCCGTCGGTTCGCTCTTCCACCTGCCGGTCGCCGTCGGCGTACCGGTCGAGCACGCCGTGCAGGGACTGCGGGACGCGGGTGTGCGGATCCTCGCCGCCGACGGCGCGGGCGAGGACGACCTCGACGACGAACTCGACGCCGGCACCATGGGCGGCCCGACCGCCTGGGTCTTCGGCAACGAGGCCTGGGGCCTGCCGGAGGAGACCCGGGCCCTGGCCGACGCCGTCGTACGGGTGCCGATCCACGGCAAGGCGGAGAGCCTCAACCTCGCCACCGCCGCCGCTGTCTGCCTGTACGCCTCCGCGCGCGCCCAGCGCCCGCGCCGCGGCACCGGCTGACCCGCCCCGGACAGCCGCTCGCCGGCGGGGAGCACCGCAGGGTGTCGCTCCGTCACCGACGACTAGTAGGGTGACGAACTCGGGGGCCCACTGCACCGGTTCGAGAGGTGGGGTACGGGAATATGGCTGTCGGCATGAGCGGACCGCAGGCGACACACGCGGCCGTCGTGCGCGCCGCCGCGGACCCGGACGGCGGGTCCGTCCCGGACACCGGACCCGGTGGCCCGGCCCTGGATCCCGACGACCTTCCCGACGGCCTCGTCGTCGCGGACGAGACCGGCCGGGTCATCTGCTTCAACGCCGCCGCCGCACGGATCACCGCCATGCCCAGGGCCGCCGCCCTCGGCCGCCCGCTCACCCACGCGCTGCCGCTGGAAGACCTCAAGGGCCGCCGCTGGTGGGAGCTGACCGACCCCTACGGCGGCCTCGCCACCCGGGTCGGCCAGCCGGAACGGAATCTGCTGCTGCCCGGCGGCCGCGAGGTCCTCGTCTCCGCACGCTACGTACGCGAGAGCCCGACCGGGCCCGTTCGCCGGCTGGTGATCAGCCTGCGCGGCACCGAGGCCCGCCGCCGTACCGAGCGCAGCCACGCCGAGCTGATCGCCACCGTCGCCCACGAACTGCGCTCGCCGCTGACCTCCGTCAAGGGGTTCACGGCCACGCTGCTGGCCAAGTGGGAGCGGTTCACGGACGACCAGAAGCGGCTGATGCTGGAGACCGTCTACGCCGATGCCAACCGGGTCACCCGGCTCATCACGGAACTGCTCGACATCTCCCGGATCGACTCGGGACGGCTGGAGCTGCGCCGCCAGCCCGTCGACCTCTCGGCCGCGGTGGAGCGCCACATCCAGGCGCTCACCGCGAACGGCCAGGAACCCGACCGCTTCCTCGTCCGCACCTGCCAGCCGCTGCCCGCGGTGTGGGCCGACCCGGACAAGGTCGACCAGGTACTCGGCAACCTGCTGGAAAACGCGGTGCGCCACGGCGAGGGAACCGTCACCATCGAGGTGGCACCCGCACCGGCGAAGAGCGACGAGAAGGGAACGGCCGTCACCGTGAGCGACGAAGGTCCCGGCATCCCCGAGGAGTCGATGGGCCGTGTCTTCACCCGCTTCTGGCGGGGGAGCAAGCGCGGCGGCACCGGCCTGGGCCTCTACATCGTCAAGGGCATCGTCGAGGCGCACGGCGGCACGATCACCGTGGGCCGCGGCCCCGGCGGCGGCGCCGAGTTCCGATTTATCCTGCCCGTGAGCACGCCCGCCTACCTGGCGTGAGCGGCCCACGGGCGCCCCACACATCCCGTGCCCCGTAGACTCGACCATTGGCACCTTTGCGTCCTCCAGTCGTCGAGCGGGGCCACGGGGATCCGGGGGCATCCCCCCGGTAAGCGCAGTATCAGCCAATCGGAAGTACGGGAAGAGATGTCGGCACCGAACAAGTCGTACGACCCAGTCGAGGTCGAGGCACTGAAACCGGAAGAGATCGAGCGCATCCGGGACGAGGCGTTCGCCGCCTTCGCCGCCGCGGGCGACCTCGACGCGCTCGCCCAGGCGAAGACCGCGCACACCGGAGGTACCTCGCCCCTGTCGCTCGCCAACCGCGAGATCGGCGCGCTGCCGCCGCAGGCCAAGGCCGAGGCGGGCAAGCGCGTGGGCCAGGCCCGCGCCGCCGTGGGCAGGGCGCTCGCCGCCCGTCAGACGGAGCTGGAGGCCGAGCGCGACGCCCGGGTCCTGGTCGAGGAGGCGGTGGACGTCACGCTGCCGTACGACCGCACCCCGGCCGGCGCCCGCCACCCGCTGACGACAATCATGGAGCGCGTCGCCGACGTCTTCGTGGCCATGGGCTACGAGGTCGCCGAGGGCCCCGAGGCCGAGGCCGAGTGGTTCAACTTCGACGCCCTGAACTTCGTGCCCGACCACCCGGCCCGGCAGATGCAGGACACCTTCTTCGTCGAGGGCGCCGACGGCGCGAAGAACGACGAGTCCGGTGTCGTCCTGCGCACCCACACCTCGCCGGTCCAGGCCCGCACCCTGCTCGACCGCGAGCCCCCCGTCTACGTCGTCTGCCCCGGCCGGGTCTACCGGACCGACGAGCTGGACGCGACGCACACCCCGGTCTTCCATCAGATCGAGCTGCTCGCCGTCGACGAGGGCCTCACCATGGCCGACCTCAAGGGCACCCTCGACCACATGGTCCAGGCGCTCTTCGGCCCGGACATGAAGACCCGGCTGCGGCCGAACTTCTTCCCGTTCACCGAGCCGTCCGCCGAGATGGACATGGTCTGCTACGTCTGCCGCGGCGAGTCCGTCGGCAACCCCGACCGCCCCTGCCGCACCTGCGGCAGCGAGGGCTGGATCGAGCTCGGCGGCTGCGGAATGGTCAACCCCAAGGTGCTCATCGCCTGCGGCGTAGACCCCCAGAAGTACAGCGGATTCGCCTTCGGCTTCGGTATCGAGCGAATGCTGATGTTCCGCCACAACGTTGAAGACATGCGAGACATGGTCGAGGGTGACGTCCGGTTCACCCGGCCCTTCGGGATGGAGATCTGATGCGCGTCCCGCTTTCCTGGCTGCGGGAGTACGTCGACCTGCCGCCCACCGAGACCGGCCGTGACGTACAGGCCAAGCTCGTCGCCGTCGGCCTGGAGGTCGAGACGGTCGAGCAGATCGGCGCCGGCCTCAAGGGCCCGCTGGTCGTCGGACAGGTGCTGACCATCGAGGAGCTGGAGGGCTTCAAGAAGCCCATCCGCTTCTGCACGGTGGACGTCGGCACGGCCAACGGCACCGGCGAGCCGCAGGAGATCGTCTGCGGAGCCCGTAACTTCGCCGTCGGCGACAAGGTCGTCGTGGTCCTGCCCGGCGCCGTGCTGCCCGGTGACTTCGCGATCGCCGCGCGCAAGACGTACGGCAAGACCTCGCACGGCATGATCTGCTCCACCGACGAGCTCGGCATGGGCGACGACGGCACCCACGGCATCATCGTGCTGCCGCCGGAGCACGAGGTCGCCACCGACGCGATCGAGCTGCTCCAGCTCGTCGACGAGGTCCTCGACATCGCCGTCACGCCCGACCGCGGCTACTGCCTCTCGATGCGCGGTGTCGCCCGTGAGACCGCCATCGCCTACGGCCTGCCGCTGCGCGACCCGGCGCTCCTGGACGTGCCCGCGCCGAACGCGTACGGCTACCCGGTACAGGTCGCCGACCCGATCGGCTGCTCCCGCTTCACCGCGCGCACCGTGGTCGGTCTGCAGCCCGAGGCACGCTCCCCGATCTGGATGCAGCGCCGGCTCCAGAAGGCCGGGATGCGGCCGATCTCGCTCGCGGTCGACGTCACCAACTACGTGATGCTCGAACTCGGCCAGCCGCTGCACGCCTACGACCGGACCCGTATCGACGGTCCGATCGGGGTGCGCCGCGCCGAGCAGGGCGAGAAGCTCACCACCCTCGACGGCACCGTCCGCGTCCTGGACGCGGCCGACCTCGTCATCACCGACAACCGCGGGCCGATCGGTCTGGCCGGCGTCATGGGCGGGGCCAACACGGAGATCGCGGACGCCGCCGAAGGCGCCCGTACCACCGAGGTCGTCATCGAGGCCGCGCACTTCGACGCGATCTCGATCGCCCGCACCGCACGCCGCCACAAGCTGTCCTCCGAGGCGTCCAAGCGCTTCGAGCGCGGCGTCGACCCGCAGGCCGCGGCCGCGGCGGCACAGCGCACCGTCGACCTGCTGGTGCTCCTCGCCGGTGGCACGGCCGAGGCGGGCGTCACCGAGGTGACGGCCCCGTCCGGGCCGCGCACCATCTCGATGCCGGCCGACCACCCCGACAAGGTGGCCGGTGTCGGCTACGGACGCGAGACCGTCGTACGCCGCCTCCAGGAGGTCGGCTGCGCCGTCTACGGACAGGACGAACTGCTCGTCACGGCACCGTCCTGGCGGCCCGACCTCAACGAGCCGAACGACCTGGCCGAAGAGGTCATCCGGCTGGAGGGCTACGAGAACCTCCCGTCCACGCTCCCGACCCCGCCGTCCGGCCGCGGGCTCACCGACCGCCAGCGGCTGCACCGCAGGATCGGCCGGGCGCTCGCCGGCGCCGGCTACGTCGAGGCGCTGAGCTACCCGTTCACCGGTGAGGCCGTCCTCGACCAGCTGGGCCTGGACGCGGACGACGACCGCCGCCGTACGGTCCGCCTCGTCAACCCGCTCTCCGACGAGGAGCCGTCGCTGCGCACCACGCTGCTGCCGGGCCTCCTCGGCGCACTGCGGCGCAACGACGGACGCGGCAGCCACGACCTCGCGCTCTTCGAGACCGGTCTGGTCTTCCGGCCGACCGGCCAGGAGACGAAGCCCGTCCGGCTGCCCGTGGACCGGCGCCCCTCCGACGAGGAGATCGCCTCGCTCGACGCCGCGCTGCCGCGTCAGCCGCGCCGAGCCGCCGTCGTCCTCGCGGGCGCCCGCGAGCAGGCCGGCTGGTGGGGCGGGGGCCGCCCGGCCGACTGGGCGGACTCCGTCGAGGCCGCCCGTACCATCGCCCGTGAGGCGGGCGTTGCCGTCACCGTTCGCGCCGATCAGCACGCACCGTGGCACCCGGGCCGCTGCGCCGCGCTGTACGTGAGGGTCGACGGCGAGGAGACGCTCCTGGGACACGCCGGTGAGCTGCACCCGCGCGTCATCAAGGAGCTCCACCTGCCCGAGCGCACCTGCGCGATGGAGGTCGAGCTCGACGTACTGGAGCAGGCCGTCGACGGCGCCCTGCAGGCACCGCGGATCTCCACCTTCCCGGTGGCGACCCAGGACGTCGCACTGGTCGTCGCCGAGGACGTTCCCGCCGCCGAGGTGGAGCAGGCGCTCCGCGAGGGCGCGGGTGAACTCCTCGAATCGCTGCGGCTGTTCGACGTCTTCACGGGTGAGCAGATCGGCGGGGGCCGCAAGTCCTTGGCGTACGCGCTGCGGTTCCGTGCCGCGGACCGCACGCTGACCGTCGACGAGGCCACCGCCGCCCGCGACGCCGCGGTGGCGCTGGCCAACGAGCGCACGGGTGCGGTGCTGCGCGGCGCTTGACGGCGCCACACGGGTCCACACGGCCCCACACGGCCCCACACGGGTCCGCGCGGGTCCACGCACAGAGAGGAGGGGCGTATCCGGCCACCGGATACGCCCCTCCTGTGTGCTCGCCGGAGGCGGAGGACCGCACGCGGGCCCCGACCGGGTCCGGGGGAACCCGGTGCCCGGCCGACCCCGCAGCCACCCTCCGATCAGTGGGCAGTGGGTTGCGCGGTCCGGCGCCGTCCGCGCTGCCGCGGAGCGTCGGGCAGGTCGGCAGAGCGAACGGCGCGGGTGCGGGTCGTCGTGCTGTACGAGGGGGAGCAGACGACCCGGCCGCCTCTTGCGAGGGACTCAGTCAAGCGATCCGCCGACCGGCGCGACAGAGTGCGCAGAGGGACGGTTCGGGCATTCCGTTCACACCCCGTGTGAATCGTGCTCCACTGGGGCGACACGTCCTGGCGTGCCGACCCACCGGAGGGGGCAATGGGGGCAATGGAGCCCAACACTCTGCTAGAGGCTCTGATCGACGAGGCCGGGTTCTCCCGGGCCGGGCTCGCCGCGCACGTCAACCAGGCCGGCCGCGGCAGGGGGCTGTGCCTGCGGTACGAACACACCGCCGTGGCCCGTTGGCTGAAGGGCCAGCGGCCGCGCGGCCAGGTGCCCGACCTGATCTGCGAAGTGCTCGGCAACCGTCTGCGCAGGGCCGTCTCGCTCGATGACATCGGCATGGCCGGTCACGGCGGCCACGTGCCCGCGCAGGGCTGCTCGCTCACCGGATTCGTCGAACGGGCCACCGCGCTGTGGCGCTCCGACGAACAGCAGCGCCCGCACGTCGTCGCGGCCCCGGCCGTCACCGGAACCACCGCGGTGATGCCGGTGTGGGAGTGGGAGAACCCGCCGGAGGACACCGATGTGTCCCGTACCGGCCCTACCCGCGTCAGCATGGCCGACATAGCGACACTGCGCGCCGCCCGTGCCCACTACGAACTGATGTACCGCAGGGCGGGCGGCATGGCGACGCGTTCGCGCATCGTCGGCTTCCTCAACACCGAGACCGCGCCGCTGCTGCGCGGCGGCTACAGCGATGCGATGGGGCGTCAACTGCACCGGGCCACGGGCGGGCTGGTGGCCGTCGCGGGAATCTGCGCCTACGACTCCGACGCCCACGGACTCGCCCAGCGCTACTTCCACCAGGCGCTGCGGCTGGCCAAGGCGAGCGGGGACCGGGGGCTCGGCGGCTATGTGATCGCGTTGCTGGTCAACCAGTCGCTGTTCCTGGCCGACTACCGGCAGTCCGTCGCCTTCGCCGAGGCGGCGCTGCGGGCCGCCGGACGCGACATCACCCCGGCGCTGGCGGCCGATCTGCATGCGATGCAGGCCAAGGCGTATGCCCACCTCGGCGACGGGGGCAGCGCCCTGAAGTGCATCCGTCGCGCCGAGTCCGAGGCCGCGCGCATCCGGCCGGGCCAGGAGCCGGACGAGACGGGGTACGTCCAGCCGGGCCTGGTCAACGTCCAGGTGGCGGAGGCGCTGCTCGGCCTCGGCGATCTGACCTCGGCCAGGGAGCACGCGGCGGCCGCGGTGCGCACCCCCGCGCACGACCGGGGCCGGGTACACCGGCTGGCCATGCTGACCACGATCGAGCTGCGGCAGGGCGAGGCCGACCGGGCGGCGGTCACGGCCGTCGAGATGGCCGAACGGGCCAGGGGCATGGAGTCGCAGCGGCTGCGCGACCGGCTGCGGTCGGTGCGCCAGCATCTGGTCGCGAGCGGCAGCGCCGAGGCGGAACGGGCCGCGGAGCTCATCGACGGATCGCTGCGCGTACCGCTGTGAGTGCTGGTCTGCTGCGATATGGCCACCTACTAGTCAGAAGGTGGCAGAACTGTGCAGTGGACGAACCTGAACGAACAGACTGTGTATGAGAATCGCTGGTTCCGGGTCAATCTGGCCGATGTCGTCCTTCCCGACGGCGACCACCTCGACCACTACGTCATCCGGCTCCGCCCCGTCGCCGCGGCCACCGTCGTCAACGAGGCGAACGAGGTCCTGCTGCTCTGGCGGCACCGGTTCATCACCGACAGCTGGGGCTGGGAACTCGCCGCGGGCGTGGTCGAGGACGGTGAGGGTCTCGCCGAGGCGGCCGCCCGGGAGATGGAGGAGGAGACCGGCTGGCGGCCCGGGGCGCTGCGCCCGCTACTCACCGTGGAACCGTCGAACGGGCTCACCGACGCCCGGCACCACTTCTACTGGGGCGAGGAGGCCGACTGGACCGGCCACCCCTGCGACGCCTTCGAGTCCTCGCGCCGCGAGTGGATACCGCTCAAACTGGTGCCCGACATGATCGCCCGCGGTGAGGTGCCGGCCGCGGGCATGGCGGCCGGGCTCATGATGCTGCACCACTTACGGCTGGGCTGAACCGGCCCGAGCGGGTGCGAGCAGTCGGCCGGCCGCTCGCACCCGCTCGGGTGAGCGGTGTCAGGCGTACGGGTAGAACCCCGACCCCGTCTTCCGGCCGAGCCGGCCCGCGTCCACCATGCGCTGGAGCAGCGGGGGAGCGGCGTACAGCGGCTCCTTGTACTCGGCGTACATCGAGTCGGCGACCGAGGCCACGGTGTCCAGACCGATCAGGTCGGCGAGCTTGAGCGGACCCATCGGGTGGGCGCAGCCCATCTCCATGCCGTTGTCGATGTCCTCGCGGCTGGCGATACCCGACTCGAACATCCGGATCGCGGAGAGCAGATACGGAATCAGCAGCGCGTTGACGACGAAGCCCGACCGGTCCTGGGCGCGGATCGGGTGCTTGCCGAGTATGTCCTGCACCACGGCCTCGGCACGCTTGACCGTCTCGTCCGACGTGGTCAGCGCGGGGATCAGCTCGACGAGCTTCTGCACCGGGGCCGGGTTGAAGAAGTGGATGCCGATGACCTGATCGGGGCGCGAGGTCGCGACGGCCAGCTTCACCAGCGGGATCGAGGAGGTGTTGGAGGCGAGGATCGCGTCCTGCCGGGTCACCACCTGGTCCAGCACCTGGAAGATCTCGGTCTTGACCTGCTCGTTCTCCACGACGGCCTCGATGACGAGATCGCGGTCGGCGAACTCACCCAGGTCGGTCGTGAAGGTGAGCCGTCCAAGAGTCTCGTCGCGCTCCTCCTCAGTGATCTTGCCGCGCTCGGCGGCCTTGGAGAGGGAGTTGTAGAGCCGGGTGCGACCGATCTCCAGCGCCTCGCCGGTGGTCTCGGCCACTCTGACATCGAGGCCGCTGCGGGCACACACCTCCGCGATGCCTGCGCCCATCTGGCCGCAGCCCACCACTCCGACGCGCGCAATGTCCGCCATAGAGTCCGTCACCTCGTGCCTTTCACTGTTCTCCGTGCGGCGGCTTCCGTTCGGTTCCGGGCTCCGCCTCGACCCCACGACGTTACTCCGCGCCTTCCCGGAGATAGCGGGCCGGGGCGGGCATGCTCGGCCCCGGCCCCGAAATCCGGGGCTCGGACGAACGCATAGAAACGGCAGGTGCAGAGAAATGCGGCAAATCGCTAGAAGGAACTTTGTGGCCGGTGCGGCGGGTGCGGCCGGGACGGTGGCGGCGGTGGTGGCCTCACCGGCGTCGGCCGCCGTGGGCGTTGTGGCCGGTGAGACGACCACCGCCGCGGTCCTGCCCGACGACGGGCGCGCGGACCCGGCGGGCAGATCCCGCGACGCGCTGCGGCGCGAGCTCCGGGGCATGTGGGTGGCGACCGTCGAGAACATCGACTGGCCCTCGAAACCGGGACTGTCCGCCTCCGCGCAGCGGGCCGAGCTGGTCGCGTACCTCGACGAGGCCGTCGACCGGCGGCTGAACGCGGTGATGCTCCAGGTCCGCCCGGCCGCCGACGCGCTGTGGCCCTCGCCGCACGAGCCGTGGGCCGCGTGCCTCACCGGCGTCCAGGGCAAGGACCCCGGCTGGGACCCGCTCGGCACCGCCGTGGAGGAGGCGCACAGCCGCGGTCTGGAGCTGCACGCCTGGTTCAACCCGTACCGGGTCGCGAACCACACCGACCCCTCCCGGCTGGCCGCCACCCACCCCGCCAGGCTGCACCCCGACTGGGTCGTGCCGTACGGCGGGAAGCTCTACTACAACCCGGGCCTGCCCGAGGTCCGGAGCTTCGTCCAGGACGCGATGCTCGACGCGGTCCGCCGCTACGACATCGACGCCGTCCACTGGGACGACTACTTCTATCCGTACCCGGTCGCAGGGCAGTCCTTCGCGGACGGGGCCGCCTACGAGAAGTACGGTGCGGGCTTCGCCGACAAGGCGGCCTGGCGGCGCGCCAACATCGACCAACTGGTGAAGGAGACCGCCGATCGGATCAAGGCGGCCAAGCCCGCCGTCCGGTTCGGCATCAGCCCGTTCGGAGTGTGGCGCAACGCCTCCACCGACCCGGACGGCTCACGGACCGCGGCCGGGGTGCAGACCTACGACGATCTGTACGCCGACACCCGAGGCTGGATCAAGAAGGGCTGGATCGACTACATCTGCCCGCAGCTCTACTGGAACATCGGCTTCGCCGCCGCCGACTACGCCGCGCTGCTGCCCTGGTGGAACGACGTCGTACGGGGCACGGGCGTCGATCTCTTCATCGGGGAGGCGCTCTACAAAGCCGGCGATCCGGCCCAGCCCGAGGCCTGGCAGAACCCGGCGGAACTCTCCCGGCACATCGACTTCGCCGCCGGATACGACCAGGCCCGCGGCCACGTCTACTTCTCGGGGAAGAGCGTGACCGCGGACCGGATCGGTGCGATGTCGCGGGTGGTGGCCGACCACTACCGGGCGCGCGTGCGCCCGCCCGGCTGAGCGGCCGGGTCCCGCGCGACGCCGTCCGGCGGCGGGGCCCTACGGTCCAGGAATCCGGTCCTGCGCGGCGTCGTGCCGGACGACGCTGTCGGGGCCGGGTGCCAGAAGGTGTTCATGTCCGTCGTCGAAGCGGACGCGGTACGGGGGAGTGCCCCCGTCACCGAGCACCTCGACGATCTCTGCGACCCGGTCCCGCTGCCCCACGGTCCTGCCGTGCGTCACCAGCCGGTCGCCCGCGTGTGCCTCCATCGGGAGTGACCTCCTCACGCATCGCGGTCCATATGGACAAGTCTATGTCCGGCCGGCAGTTTCGCCCGGTGGCGGTGGCGGTGGCGGTGGCGGTGGCGGTGGCGGTGGCGGTGGCAGGGGCAGTGGCAGTGGCAGTGGCCGCGACCGGCGGTACGCCCGGTGCGGTCACCGGCCGCGCCCGGCGCCGCCGGTGCGTACGGCCGGAGCTGCTCGCCGCGGCCTTCCGGGCCACCGGCGCCCGGGTCTTCGTCTGTCAGCCGCTGTTCCAGAACCCGACCGGCGCGGTCCTCGCCCCGGCCCGGCGCTCCGAGATCGTCCGGATCGCCAGGGAGGCGGGGGCGTTCGTCATCGAGGACGACTTCGCCCGCCAGCTCGTCCACGACGACGCCGGCCCGCTGCCGCGACCGCTGGCCGCCGACGACCCCGACGGAGTCGTCGTCCATGTCTGTTCCCTCACCAAGGTGACCTCGCCCAGCCTCAGGGTGGGCGCCCTCGCCGCGCGTGGCCCGGTACTCGAACGGCTGCGCGCCATCCAGGTCGTCGACAGCTTCTTCGTTCCCCGCCCGCTCCAGGGGGCCGCGCTCGAACTCGTCGGCACACCGGCCTGGGGCCGCCATCTGCGCTCCCTGTCGGCCGAGTTGCGGGCCCGTCGCACCGCGATGACCGTGGCGCTCCGCCGGGACCTGCCCGCTCTCGCGCTCCCGTACATCCCGGCGGGCGGGGGCAGCCTCTGGGTGGGCCTGCCCGATGCCGGAGCCGGTACGGACGAGTCCGCCATGGTCTCCGCGGCCCTGCGCGCCGGTGTCGCCATCGCGCCGGGACGGCCGTACTTCTGCGCCGAACCCCCGGCGCCCCACGTCCGGTTGAGCTACGCCGCCGTCGCCGGGACGGCCGAGATCGCCGAGGGCGTGCGACGACTGCACACGGCCTGGGGAGGCGCCCTGGGTGAGCCGGCCGCTAATCTCCGGGCATGACCGAAACTCCCCAGCAGCGTTACGAGATCTCGTCCGACCCGTCGCGGCTGGATGCGTCCAGGATCCACAACTGGCTCTCTACCGACGCCTATTGGGCGCTCAGCCGTACCCGGGAGCACCAGGATCTGGCCATCGCCGGCTCGCTCAACTTCGGCGCCTACGACCTCGCGTCGGGCGAACAGGCCGCGTACGCCCGGGTGGTGACCGACCATGCCACCTTCGCCTGGCTCTGCGATGTGTACGTCGACCGCGCAGCCCGCGGCCACGGCCTCGGCGGAAGGATCGTCACCGCGGCGCGCGACCATCTCGCCCGGACCGGCGTCCGGAGGCTCGTGCTCGCCACGGAGGACGCCCACGGTGTGTATGAGAAGGTCGGTTTCAAGCCGCTCGACAGCCCGGCCAAGTGGATGTCCCTCACGTTCGACTGAGCCGGAAGCGCTTCCGACCGGACTCTTGACCTGCGGGACGATCGGATCCACGATCACGGCCATGAGTGTTCGAGTCTCACTCGTCGCCGCGGCGCGAAGCTCCTCCCTGCTCGGCGAGCGCTTCGACGACGACCGGCCGCTCGACGAGGCCGGCTGGCACGAGGTGCGGTTCGCCGCCGCGGCCCTGGTGCCGCTGGGCGCGGCCGAGCTGCGCTACTGCTCACCGACCGCCCGCAGCCGCGCCACCGGCGACGCGCTCGGCTTCGCCCCGATGGTCCAGCCCGCCCTGCGCGACTGCGACATGGGACGGTGGCGCGGCTGCACCCTCGCCGATGTCGCCGCACGCGAACCGGCGGCCGTGGATGTCTGGCTCTCGGACCCGCGCTCCGCGCCGCACGGCGGCGAACCGCTGCTCGCGTTCATCTCCCGGATAGGCGGCTGGCTGGACACCCGCCCCGCCTGCGACGGGTCGATCGTCGCCGTCGCCGAACCGGCCGTCGTCCGGGCCGCCCTCGTCTACGCGCTGCGGGCCCCGCCGTCGACGTACTGGAACGTCGACGTCCGCCCGCTCTCCACCGTCACGCTGACCGGCCTGCCCCGCCGATGGAGCCTCCGCCTCGAAACCGGGGCCCGCTGAAGGTACGGAACCCGGGGCCGCGACGCGTGCGGCGGTCCGGCCGTTGCGCCGCACCGCCGGCAGGCGCCGGATCCGCACCGCCGGTACGAGGTGCCAGCCGTACCGCGGGTCCGGCGCCGCGCCCCGGGCACTCCGCCTCGGGCCCCGGACGCGGGGTGCGGGGTGTGGTCAGTCCTCGTCGTGTGCGGAGGTGATGAGCGCGAGCGCCTCGGTGATGGCCGCCTCCGCGGTCGCCTTGTCGAGGCCGAGACCGGTCAGCAGCCCCGAACCGTCCTCGTGCTCCAGCAGGGCGAGCAGGACGTGCTCCGTGCCGACGTAGTTGTGCCCCATCCGCAGCGCCTCGCGGAAGGTGAGCTCCAGCACTTTGCGGGCATCGGCGTTGTAGGGGAGCAGTGCGGGCAGTTCCTCGTCGGAGGCCGCCGGCAGGGCCGCGGTGGCGGCCTGGCGGACGGTGTCCAAGGACACCCCCTGTGCCTTGATGAACGCCGCCGCGAGCCCTTCCGGCTCGCTGAGCAGCCCGAGCACGAGGTGTTCGGTGCCGGTCTCGCTGTTGCCCGCGGCGCGTGCCTCGTTCTGGGCGACCATCACGACGTTCTTCGCGCGCGGGGTGAAGCGGCCGAAGCCCTGGCTGGGGTCGAGGTCGGACGGCTCACCGGGGTCCTTGGCGACGAACCGCTTCTGCGCGGCCTGCCGGGTCACCCCCATGCTCTTCCCGATCTCGGTCCAGGAGGCGCCGGAGCGCCGCGCCTGGTCCACGAAGTGGCCGATCAGGTGGTCGGCCACGTCGCCGAGGTTGTCGGCGGCGATGACGGCGTCCTGGAGCTGGTCGAGGGCGTCGGGGTGGACCTTCTTGATGGCTGCGATGAGGTCGTCGAGACGGACCGGATTCGTGGGACTCACTGGATTCACCATGCGTCAACCTTAGGTTGACAGTGGATCTGCTGTCAACCTTCCGTTGACAGTCGGTGGCGATGGTGATGGCGGTAGCGGTAGCGGCGGCAGACGACGAACGCGCCGGCCGACGGTGTTCGTCGGCCGGCGCGTCCGGTCAGCTGGTCGGTCAGCGGGTCGGGATCAGAGCACCCCGGAGTCGGCGATGGTGACCTTCGCCTTGGTCCGGCCGCTCTGCGAGCCGAGACCCTCGATCTTCGTGACCAGGTCAAGGCTCTCCTGGTCGGCGACCTCGCCGAACACCACGTGCTTGCCGTCCAGCCACGAGGTCACGATGGTCGTGATGAAGAACTGCGAACCGTTGGAGTTCGGTCCGCTGTTCGCCATGGAGAGCAGGCCGGGCTTGGTGTGCGCCAGCTTGAAGTTCTCGTCGTCGAACTTCGCACCGTAGATGCTCTTGCCGCCGGTGCCGTCACCGCGGGTGAAGTCACCGCCCTGGAGCATGAACTCGGGGATGACCCGGTGGAAGGACGAACCCTTGTAGCCGTAGCCGTGCTCGCCGGTCGCCAGCTGGCGGAAGTTCTCCGCGGTCTTGGGAACGACGTCGTCGAACAGATTGAAGACGATCCGCCCGGCGGGCTCGTCGTTGATGGTGATGTCGAAGTAAACCTTGCTCGTCATGGAACCATCCTGACATCCGGCCGCGCGGCTCCGACGGCCGGGCGCGGCGAAACACCGCTCACGGGTGACGGGCCGGGCGCATGTGGTGGAGGAGTGTGGCGAACGCGACAACGGCCCCGCACCCACTCCCACTCCGTACCGTCATGCTCCGGTGCTGCCGTCGGTCCGCTCGCGGAGCAGGTCGGCGTGGCCGCTGTGGCGGGCGTACTCACCGATCATGTGCGTGTAGATCCACCGCAGACTCACCTCGCCGCCCATGAAGGGGGCGGTGTCCTCCAGCGTTCGCACCGCACAGTTGGCACGGGACACGGTGATCTCGCCCTGCCACGTCGCGAGGGCTTGCGCGAAGGAGGCGTCGGCGGAGATCTCGAAACCCCCGTCCTGGCCGCCCGGACCGGCCGGTGCGCCATGGATGGACGGGGCGTCCTCAGCGGCGAGCACCCGGCGGAACCAGTTCCGCTCCACCTCTGCCAGGTGCTGGACCAGGCCCAGCAGCGTCAGCGACGACGGCGGCACGGAAGCGCGGCGGACCTGCTCGTCGGCCAGTCCGTCACACTTCACGGCCACGGTGGCCCGGTAGAAGTCGAGCCAGCTCTCCAGATTGGTGCGCTCGTCGGCGTTCAGGGGCGGCATCGGGCGTTCGATGTGCGTCATGACCACCGATCCTGCCTGCCGGGTCTGACAATCTCGCCGTTACGGTCGACGGCCGGGCTTTCCACGCCTGGCGCCCGCAGCGCCCTTCGCACCTCGGGAACCCTTGGTCCCCTTCGCGCCGCCGGAACCGCTCCGGGCGCCCTTCCCCGTGGCCGCGCCGGCCGCGGGCTTGCGCCGGGCACCGCCGGTCTCCGGGGCCTTGCGCTTCGGCTGGGCCGCGGGCGCCGTACTGCGGCCCCGGGTGCTGTTCACCGTCCGGCCCCGGACGATCCCGATGAAGTCCTCCACCAGGTCGGTGGTCTTGTCCTGCGGCCACGACAACGCGATGCGCGACTCGGGTGCGCCCGTGAGCGGCCGGTACGTCAGGTCCTTGCGGTGGTGCAGACGGGCGAGCGACTGCGGGACGGCGAGGACGCCCACCCCGGCCGCCACCAGCTCGATGGCGTCCGCCGTGGTGGCCGGGCGCTCGATCGCGGGCAGGCCGGGCAGGCCGTCCCAGCCGAGGGTGTCGTCCAGCGGATGCAGCACGATCTCGTCGGCCAGATCCTCGACGGAGATCTCGTCGACGGCCGCGACCACGTGGTCCTTGGGGATCACGACCACGGTCGCCTCGGTGTAGAGGGGGATCGCGCTGAGATCCGTCCGGTCGACCGGCAGCCGTACGAAGCCCGCGTCGGCGCCGCCATCGAGCAGCAGGGCCGACGCCTCGGCGGCGGGCACCGCGACGAGGGCGAGGGGGACGTCGGGCAGGCGCTCATTCCAGATCCGCACCCACTTGGTGGGCGTCACCCCCGGGACGTACGCGAGCCGGAACGAAGGGGTTGCTTCCGAGCCTGTCACCCCGCCAGGTTACCGGTCGTGGTCAGCGGTGGCGCACACGCTCGATACTCTTGACTCCATGACGTCGCACCAGACCACCCAGACCATGAAGCCCGCGACCGCGGCGAAGAAATTGGGTGTGTACCTCGAGGCCACCCCCACCGAGTTCCAGGAGGGTGTCGTCTCGCGCACCGAGCTGGCGGCACTCCAGTCCGATCCGCCCGAGTGGCTGCAGGAACTGCGACGCAACGGCCCGCACCCCCGGCCGGTGGTCGCCGCCAAGCTCGGCGTCTCCATCTCCGGCCTCGCGCGCGGTGGCGTCACGGACGCCCTCACCACGGAGCAGATCGACGCGCTGAAGCAGGACGACCCCGAGTGGCTGCGCAAGGAGCGCGCCACGCAGGCCGAGGTCCGTAAGGAGACGGTGCGCATCAAGGAGCGGAACGCGGAGCGTAGCGGCCAGTCGCAGGAGCCCCGTTCCTGACTCCGGCCCGAAAGCGCTGTTGTGGGTGATCTTCCTCGTCGGTTCCGTTCGACGGGATGAAGGTCACCCACACGTCGTTTCCGCTGGACCGGGAACGCGCGACGCCGCGGACACGTGAACGTCGGGCCGGCCACATGGGTGTGACCGATCGCCCGAGTTCGCCCCATTCGCCGCCTGGAGTGCTCGGCCTTGAGGCGCCTCGCCCTGCTGCGGGGGAAAGGGCTTTGCCGTGGAAGCCCGGTCGACGCTCGGCGTGGGGCGAGGACCGGTGCCGGTCGCGGAGCGGCGGGAGCGGCGCCGGCCCCGGCAAGCCGGCCCGCCCGAACCCGCCGGTCCGCCCCGGCTTCCGGTCAGCCGTTGGCGAGGAGCCCGAGCGTATCGATCACGCGGTTCGAGAAGCCCCACTCGTTGTCGTACCAGGCGACCACCTTGATGTGGCGGCCTTCGACGCGGGTGAGGGCCGAGTCGAAGATCGACGAGGCCGGATTGCCCGTGATGTCGGACGACACGAGCGGGTCGTCCGAGTACTCGAGGACGCCGGCGAGCGGCCCCTCCGCCGCGGCCCGGTACGCCGCCAGCACGTCCTCGCGCGTCACCTCGCGGGCCACCGTGGTGTTGAGCTCGACGATCGAGCCCACCGGAACCGGCACGCGGATGGAGTCGCCCGACAGCTTGCCGTCGAGATTCGGCAGTACGAGACCGATCGCCTTGGCGGCGCCCGTCGTCGTCGGCACGATGTTCACCCCCGCGGCGCGGGCGCGGCGGGCATCACGGTGCGGGCCGTCCTGGAGGTTCTGCTCCTGGGTGTAGGCGTGCACCGTCGTCATGAAGGCGTGCTCGATGCCCGCGAGTTCGTCGAGCACCGCGGCCAGCGGCGCGAGCGCGTTGGTCGTGCACGAGGCGTTCGAGACGACCGTGTGCAGGGCCGGGTCGTACGCGTCGTTGTTGACGCCGTACGCGAGCGTGACGTCCGCGCCGTCCGACGGCGCGCCGACGAGCACCCTCTTGGCACCGGCTTCGATGTGGGCGCGGGCGGCCGTGGCCGACGTGAAGCGGCCGGTCGCCTCAAGCACGATGTCGATTCCGAGCTCGGCCCACGGCAGCCGCGCCGGTTCACGCTCGGCGAGCACGGTGATGCGACGGCCGTCGACGACGAGGGTGTCCCCGTCGACGTTCACCGGGCGGCCGAGCCGGCCCGCCGTCGTGTCGAAGGCGAGCAGCCGCGCGAGGGTGGCGGGCTCCGTGAGGTCGTTGACGGCGACGACCTCGAGGTCGCTGTCGCGTTCGAGCAGTGCGCGCAGCACATTGCGTCCGATGCGGCCGAATCCGTTGATGGCGATGCGAGTCATGAGTGGTGTCCCTTCGGGTTCACCATCAGGTTCGCGCGTGGCGTGCGCCGGTGACAGCGGCGTGATCGCCACGGTCCGAAAGGATCGTGCCACGAGGTGGTGGCGGGCTACTCGCCCTGGGCGAAGGTGCGCCGGTACTCGCTCGGCGTGGTGCCGAGGATGCGATGGAAGTGCAGCCGCAGATTCGTACCGGTGCCCAGACCGACGTCGGCGGCGATCTGCTCGACGCTCCGCTGCGAACGCTCGAGCAGTTCGCGGGCCACGTCGATGCGGGCGCGCATGACCCACTGCATCGGTGTGTATCCCGTGTCCTCGACGAAGCGTCGCGAGAACGTGCGCGGCGACACCGACGCCTGCCGGGCGAGCACTTCCAGGGTGAGTGCCTCACCGAGCCGGTGCAGCGCCCACTCCCGGGTGGCGGCGAACCGCTCGCCGAGCGGCTCGGGCACGCTGCGCGGCACGTACTGCGCCTGACCGCCGCTGCGGTAGGGGGCCGCTACCAGGCGCCTGGCCGCGTGGTTCGCCGCGGCCACCCCGAGATCGCCGCGCAGGATGTGCAGGCACAGGTCGATGCCCGAGGCGGCGCCGGCCGACGTCAGCACGCTGCCCTCGTCGACGAAGAGAACGTTC
Source organism: Streptomyces brevispora (assembly GCF_007829885.1). Taxonomy (NCBI): domain Bacteria; kingdom Bacillati; phylum Actinomycetota; class Actinomycetes; order Kitasatosporales; family Streptomycetaceae; genus Streptomyces; species Streptomyces brevispora. The sequence goes on along the minus strand of NZ_VIWW01000001.1, from coordinate 393,451 downwards.
TCGTCGACCTGGACGAGCGGACGCTTCGCCGCGAGTGCCCGCGTGTAGTGCCAGTGCGTCGTGGCGCGCTTGCCGTCGAGCAGGCCCGTGGCGGCGAGCGCGAAGGCGCCCGTCGAGATGGCGGCGAGCCGCGCGCCCCGCTCGTGGGCGGCGATCAGCGCGTCGACGACGGCCTGCGGCGGGTCGTCGCGGTCCGGGAACCGGTAGCCGGGGACGAAGACGATGTCGGCCCACTCGAGTGCGTGCAGGCCGTGGGCGACGTAGTACGACAGGCCGTCGCCGCCGGCCACGAGGCCGGGGGCCGCTCCGCACACCCGCACCTCGTACGGCATGCTCGCGCGCGTCGTGAACACCTGCGCGGGAATTCCGACATCGAGAGGCTTCGCACCCTCGAGCACGAGGACGGCGACGTGATGCGGCGACGGGGCAGACACGGGGAAGAGAGTACGCGGGGGTGCGGGGCGCATCGCTGGCTCCGGGGGCCGGGCGGGTCCGCCGGGGCTCGGTTCACCTGTGGGCCGGCTCAACCGCTCACGGGCCGACTCGGCTCAGTCGCTCGGTCACATTCGGGATCGGCCGCGTCGATCCAATTCTTTGCATAAAAGTGCGATACTGCGTATAGTCATGCCTTCGACGAGGAGGATTTTCGATGGTGGTACGTGCGGCAGTGGCAGGGGCGAGCGGATACGCCGGCGGGGAACTGCTCCGCCTTCTGCTGGTCCACCGAGAGGTCGAGATCGGGGCTCTCACCGCGAACTCCAACGCGGGACAGCCGCTCGGGGCGTTGCAGCCGCACCTGAGGCCGCTCGCCGGGCGGGTGCTCCAGCCGACCACGCCCGAGGTGCTCGCCGGGCACGACGTGGTCTTCCTCGCGCTGCCGCACGGGCAGTCCGCCGCCGTTGCGGAGCAGCTCGGGGACGAGGTGCTCGTGGTGGACATGGGGGCCGACTTCCGGCTCAAGGACGCCGCGGACTGGGAGAAGTTCTACGCCTCGCCGCACGCGGGAACCTGGCCGTACGGCCTGCCCGAGCTGCCCGGTGGGCGGGCCGCGCTGGCGGGGAGCAAGCGTATCGCGGTGCCCGGCTGCTACCCCACCGCCGTGTCGCTCGCGCTCTTCCCGGCGTACGCGGCTCAGCTCGCCGAGCCCGAGGCCGTGATCGTCGCCGCTTCCGGGACCTCTGGCGCGGGCAAGGCGGCCAAGCCGCATCTGCTCGGTTCCGAGGTGATGGGCAGCATGTCGCCGTACGGGGTCGGCGGTGTCCACCGGCACACGCCCGAGATGATCCAGAACCTCAGCGCCGCGGCCGGTGAGCCGGTGACGGTGTCCTTCACGCCGACCCTCGCGCCGATGCCCCGCGGCATCCTTGCCACGTGCAGCGCGAAGGCCAGGCCGGGCGTGAACGCCGAGGCGCTCCGTACCGCGTACGAGAAGGCCTTCGCGGACGAGCCGTTCGTCGATCTGCTGCCCGAGGGGCAGTGGCCCGCGACCGCCGCCGTGTACGGCTCCAACGCCGTCCAGATCCAGGTCGCGTACGACGAGGCGGCAGGCCGGATCGTCGTCATCAGCGCCATCGACAACCTCGCCAAGGGCACCGCGGGCGGCGCCCTGCAGAGCATGAACATCGCCCTCGGACTTCCCGAGGACACAGGTCTTTCCACGATCGGAGTCGCACCGTGAGCGTCACGGCAGCACAGGGATTCTCGGCGGCGGGCATCGCCGCCGGAATCAAGGAGAGCGGTAACCCGGACCTGGCCCTCGTGGTCAACAACGGTCCGCGGCGCGCCGCCGCGGGCGTCTTCACCTCCAACCGTGTCAAGGCCGCCCCCGTCCGCTGGTCGGAGCAGGTCCTCAAGGGCGGCGAGGTGACCGCGGTCGTCCTCAACTCCGGTGGAGCCAACGCCTGCACGGGCCCGGAGGGCTTCCAGGACACGCACGCCACCGCCGAGAAGGCCGCCGAGGTCCTCACGGGTCACAGCGCCGGTGAGATCGCCGTCGCGTCGACCGGGCTCATCGGTCTGCGGCTCCCCATGGACAAGCTGCTGCCCGGCATCGAGAAGGCCGCGGCGAACCTGAGCGAGCACGGCGGCGAGAAGGCCGCCATCGCCATCAAGACCACCGACACCGTGCACAAGACGGCCGTCGTCGGCGGTGAGGGCTGGACCGTCGGCGGGATGGCCAAGGGCGCGGGCATGCTCGCTCCCGGTCTGGCCACCATGCTCGTCGTGCTCACCACCGACGCCGACGTGGACGCCGCCGGGCTCGACACCGCGCTGCGTGACGCGACCCGCACCACCTTCGACCGGGTCGACTCCGACGGCTGCATGTCCACCAACGACACCGTGCTGCTGCTGGCCTCGGGGGCCTCCGGAATCACCCCGGAGCAGGGGGAGTTCGCCGAGGCCGTACGGGCCGTCTGCGACGACCTGGCCCGGCAGCTGATCGGTGACGCGGAAGGCGCGTCCAAGGACATCCGGATCGAGGTGATCAACGCCGCGACCGAGGACGACGCCGTCGAGGTGGGCCGCTCCATCGCCCGTAACAACCTCCTCAAGTGCGCCGTCCACGGCGAGGACCCCAACTGGGGCCGCGTGCTGTCCGCCATCGGCACGACGAAGGCGGCCTTCGAGCCGGACGAGCTGAACGTCGCCATCAACGGCGTCTGGGTCTGCAGGAACGGCGGGGTCGGCGAGGACCGCGACCTCGTCGACATGCGCTACCGCGAGGTCAAGATCACCGCCGACCTCGCCGCGGGCACCGAGTCCGCCGTCATCTGGGCCAACGACCTCACCGCGGACTACGTCCACGAGAACAGCGCGTACAGCTCATGACCCCCGCGCGGAAGCACACCGCACTCCCGAAGGCGCAGATCCTCATCGAGGCGCTGCCCTGGCTGACCCGGCACAACGGCAAGACCGTCGTCATCAAGTTCGGCGGCAACGCCATGATCGACGAGGAACTGAAGGCGGCCTTCGCACAGGACGTCGTCTTCCTGCGCCACGCGGGCCTCAAGCCCGTCGTCGTGCACGGCGGCGGCCCGCAGATCAGCGCCCAGCTCGACAAGCAGGGCCTGGTCAGCGAGTTCAAGGCCGGTCTGCGCGTCACCACGCCCGAGGCGATGGACGTCGTACGGATGGTGCTCGCCGGACAGGTCCAGCGCGAGCTCGTCGGCCTGCTCAACCAGCACGGCCCGCTCGCCGTCGGCATGACCGGCGAGGACGCCCACACCATCACCGCCACCCAGCACCTGCCCGTCATCGACGGTGAGGCCGTCGACATCGGCCGGGTCGGCGAGATCACCGCGATCGACACCGGAGCCATCCAGGCACTGCTGGACGACGGCCGCATCCCGGTCATCTCCTCCATCGCCCGCTCCGCCGACGACAACCACGTCTACAACGTCAACGCGGACACCGCGGCCGCCGCGCTCGCCGCCGCGCTGAACGCCGAGACGCTGATGGTCCTCACCGACGTCGAGGGCCTGTACGAGGACTGGCCCCACAGCGACGACGTGATCAGCCGCCTCACCGCCACCGAACTGGAGAAGCTCCTGCCGGACCTCTCCAGCGGAATGGTGCCCAAGATGCAGGGCTGCCTGCACGCCGTGCGCAACGGCGTCGAGACCGCCCGGGTCATCGACGGACGGGTCCAGCACTCGATCCTGCTGGAGATCTTCACCGATGAGGGAATCGGCACGATGGTCGTGCCCGACGCACAGGGGGAAGCATGACCAACGCCGCGCTCTCGCAGCGCTGGAAGACCGCGCTGATGGACAACTACGGCACCCCGGAGCTGTCCCTCGTCAGCGGATCGGGCGCGTACGTCCACGACGCCGACGGCACCCGGTACCTCGACTTCGTCGGCGGCATCGCGGTGAACGCGCTGGGCCACGCCCACCCCGCGATCGTCGAAGCGGTCTCCACCCAGATCGCCTCCCTCGGCCACATCTCCAACCTCTTCATCGCCGAACCGCCCGTCGCGCTCGCCGAACGGCTGCTCCAGCTCTTCGGCCGCCCCGGCAAGGTCTTCTTCTCCAACTCGGGCGCCGAGGCCAACGAGGCCGCGTTCAAGATCGGCCGGCTGACCGGGCGCGGCCACATGGTCGCCACCGACGGCGGCTTCCACGGCCGCACCATGGGCGCTCTCGCGCTCACCGGCCAGCCGAAGAAGCGAGAGCCGTTCCTCCCGCTGCCCGGTGACGTCACCCATGTCCCGTACGGGGACGTGGAGGCGCTGCGGGCCGCGGTGACCACCGACACCGCGCTGCTCGTCATCGAGCCGATCCAGGGCGAGAACGGTGTGGTCGTCCCGCCCAAGGGCTATCTGGAGGCGGCCCGGGAGATCACCCGGGCCACCGGCACCCTCCTCGTGCTCGACGAGGTGCAGACCGGCATCGGCCGGTGCGGCACCTGGTTCGAGCACCAGGCGCACCAGGGCGTGGAGCCCGACCTGGTCACCCTCGCCAAGGGACTCGGCGGCGGACTGCCGATCGGCGCCACCGTGGCGTTCGGCGCGGCCGCCGACCTGCTCGAACCCGGCCAGCACGGCACGACGTTCGGCGGCAACCCGATCGCCTGCGCCGCCGGTCTCGCGGTCCTGGACACCCTGGCCGCCGACGGCGCGCTGGGCAACGTGAAGCGGCTCGGGGAGCGGATCCGGGAGGGCGTGGAGGGTCTGGGACACCCTCTGGTCTCCCGCGTCCGGGGCTCCGGCCTGCTGCTGGGTATCGTGCTCACCCTGCCCCTCGCACCCCAGGTGCAGAAGGCCGCTCAGGGAGCCGGACTCCTGGTGAACGCACCCGCACCCGATGTCGTACGGCTGATGCCGCCGCTGATCATCGGTGACGCGGAGGTGGACGCGTTCCTCCGGACCCTGCCCGGCGCACTCGACGCGGCACACGGACGATCCGGAGAATGAAGTTCCGGAGATTGAGGCGACGACGATGACCGAGGCGCAGGAATCCGAGTACGGCGGGCCGTCCGTGCCGCAGACCCGCACGGCCCGCCACCGCCGGATCGTGGACATCCTGAACCGGCTGCCGGTGCGCTCGCAGAGCCAGCTGGCCAAGCTCCTCGCGGACGACGGGCTGAGCGTCACCCAGGCGACGCTCTCCCGGGACCTGGACGAACTGGGCGCGGTGAAGATCCGCAACACCGGTGGCGAGCTGATCTACGCGGTGCCGAGCGAGGGCGGTTTCCGCACCCCGCACGCACCGCTCGGCGGCTCCGCGAAGGAGGAGCGGATGCGGCGCCTCTCCGCCGAACTGCTCATCTCGGCGGAGGCCTCGGCCAACCTGGTGGTGCTGCGCACGCCTCCGGGCGCCGCCCAGTTCCTCGCCTCGTCCATCGACCAGGCCGAACTGCACGACGTCCTCGGCACCATCGCCGGTGACGACACGCTGATGCTGATCAGCCGCGACCCGGCGGGCGGCCAGGCGCTGGCAGACCACCTGCTGCGGCTCGCACAGAACGACCGCTGAAGGTCAGTATCGCGTGATCGCGGTCGGGCCCGTGCCGGTCCCGATCGCGAGGTGCGGACGACGGGCCGGATCGGCCCAGGCCAGGATCCGGTCCATCGCGGCCGCCGGTACGGATACGCAACCGGCGGTCGCGCCAGGCCCGTTGACGTGCAGGAAGATTCCGGCGCCCCGCCCGCGCACCGGACGGTGGTAGTTGAAGCCGACGACGAGCGCGCGGGCGTACTGCGTCCGATACGTGATCAGCTGCTCGGCCTCGGACGCCCGGCAGTCGGCGGGGCGCGGCTCCACCCATCGGTTGTAGGCCCGCGCCGCGTTGTCCTGGCACCACCACGACCCCTCCTGAACCCGGCGGTAGGGGTAGCGGGTGCCGGGCCCTGCCGCCTTCACCCCGAAGGCGTACGGCAGGTCGTACAGCCCGGTGGGGGTGGTGTCGGTGCCCTGTACCCGCGACGCACCCTCGGTCAGCCCGTTCGCCCCGAAGCGGGCGGGCGCCGACCCGGCCGCCACCCACCGTCCGGAGCGCATGCTCCACCAGGTGACCGTCCCCGTGGTGGCCCCCGTGGAGGCGGCCTCGGCCGTGATCAGCTGGGAGCCGCCGCCCGTGTCGGCCAGCCGCTGCGGCAGCGGCGGGGCTGCCGGGGGCCGGGCCCCGGTCAGGGCGGCGAGGGCGATCAGCACCGAACCGGTCACCAGAGATCTGCGCATGCCCGGACCGTAGACCGGTCCGTACGGCGCCACCCGCGGACCTGCTCCGTACGGCCCAACCGCTCACGGCCTCACCCGCGACGCCGCTGCCGGTCGTGGGCGAGGCCGTTACCGCACGGGAGGCATGCCGGGCAGCGGGAGCGGCAGCCCCGGCAGCCCGTCGATGCTGGTGGCGATGTGCTCCTTCTTCTCGAAGTAGCCGCTGAGCGAGTGGTCGTCCTCACGGGCGAAGCGCTGGGCGTGCAGCGGCCGGTCCTCGTCGTACGACATGAAGGGGACCGCGAATCCGCAGGAGTCCCGGATCAGTTCGGCCGTCACCACGATGACCGCGCGCAGCCCGTGCCGGGTGTGATCGACGCCGCCGAACCGCCCGAGCAGATCGGCGAAGCGGGGGTCGTCACGGAAGACCGGCTCGCCGCGGCCGTGCACCCGGACTATGTTCGGCGGCCCCTGGAAAGCGCACCACATCAGGGTGATGCGGCCGTTCTCGCGGAGGTGCGCCACGGTCTCCGCGGTGCTCCCGGCGAAGTCCAGGTACGCCACCCGCAACTCGTCGAGCACCACGAAGGATCCACTGACGCCCTTGGGGGAGAGGTTGATCGTGCCGTCGCCGGCCAGCGGCGCGGTCGCCGTGAAAAAGATGTGCTGTTCCTCGATGAAGGTCCGCAGCCGCCCGTCGATACGTTCGTATGTCTTTCCCATGAGTTCGATTATCCGCGTGGAGACGGACCGCGGGCAGTGGTTGGCCCAACGGCGGAAGCGGTGTGTCGGCGTCCGTGCGCACCCGCGCACCCGCCCGGCCCGGCGTGGGCCGCGGGGTGTGTGGCCGGAACGGCGCACGGGCATCTCCAAGGCGCCTCCACCTGCACTTTTGACAAACCATACGGTGGAACGCATAGTTATACCTATCAGTGGTTGGAGCGTAAGGAGAGACCCGTGACCGAGCGCGTCGTACTCGCATACTCGGGTGGTCTGGACACCTCCGTCGCCATCGGCTGGATCGCCGAGGAGACGGGTGCCGAGGTCATCGCCGTCGCGGTGGACGTCGGCCAGGGCGGCGAGGACCTGGACGTCATCCGCAAGCGCGCCCTCGCCTGCGGTGCGGTCGAGGCCGAAGTCGCTGACGCGAAGGACGAGTTCGCCGAGGAGTACTGCCTCCCGGCGATCAAGGCCAACGCCCTCTACATGGACCGCTACCCGCTCGTCTCGGCACTCTCCCGGCCGGCCATCGTCAAGCACCTGGTCGCCGCCGCCGACAAGCACGGCGCGAGCGTCGTCGCCCACGGCTGCACCGGCAAGGGCAACGACCAGGTCCGCTTCGAGGCCGGTATCTCCGCGCTGGGCCCCGACCTGAAGTGCATCGCCCCGGTCCGCGACTATGCGATGACCCGGGACAAGGCGATCGCCTTCTGCGAGGCGGAGAACCTTCCGATCGCGACCACCAAGAAGTCCCCGTACTCCATCGACCAGAACGTCTTCGGGCGCGCGGTCGAGACGGGCTTCCTGGAGGACATCTGGAACGCGCCGATCGAGGACATCTACGAGTACACCCAGAACCCCGCCACCCCGCGCGAGGCCGACGAGGTCGTCATCTCCTTCAAGGAAGGCGTACCGGTCGCCCTCGACGGCAAGCCCGTCACCGTGCTCCAGGCCATCCAGCAGCTCAACGAGCGGGCCGGCGGCCAGGGCATCGGCCGGATCGACATGGTCGAGGACCGGCTCGTGGGCATCAAGTCCCGCGAGGTGTACGAGGCGCCGGGCGCCATCGCGCTGATCACCGCCCATCAGGAGCTGGAGAACGTCACCGTCGAGCGCGAACTGGCCCGCTACAAGCGGCAGGTCGAGCAGCGCTGGGGCGAGATGGTCTACGACGGCCTGTGGTTCTCCCCGCTCAAGCGCGCCCTGGACGGCTTCATCAACGAGGCCAACCAGCACGTCACCGGCGACGTCCGGATGACCCTGCACGCGGGCCGCGCCGTCGTCACCGGCCGGCGGTCCAGCGAGTCGCTGTACGACTTCAACCTCGCCACCTACGACTCCGGCGACACCTTCGACCAGTCCAAGGCGCAGGGCTTCATCGAGATCTTCGGCCTCTCGTCGAAGATCGCCGCCAAGCGTGACCTGGGCTGACCCCTCCCCGTTACGTCACCGCCTCCCCGGCCGCCCGCGCGGGGAGGCGGGCGCACATCCACCCCCTTGTTCTTCCGAGGAGCACGCAGTGAGCAACGACAACAGCGACGTACGCCTCTGGGGCGCCCGGTTCGCGGACGGTCCGGCCGAGGCGCTGGCCAGACTGTCCGCGTCCGTCCACTTCGACTGGCGCCTCGCGCCGTACGACATCGCCGGATCCCGCGCCCACGCGCGTGTCCTCAACAAGGCGGGTCTGCTCACCGAGGACGAGCTGAAGCGGATGACCGCCGGCCTCGACCAGCTGGCGGCGGATGTCGCCGACGGTACGTTCACCGGCACCATCGCCGACGAGGACGTCCACACCGCCCTTGAGCGCGGACTGCTGGAGCGGCTCGGCCCCGACCTCGGCGGCAAGCTGCGGGCCGGACGCTCCCGCAACGACCAGATCGCCACGCTCTTCCGGATGTACCTGCGCGACCACGCCCGGATCATCGGCGGCCTCGTCGCCGAGCTGCAGGACGCCCTGGTCGGCCTCGCCGAGGCCCACCCGGACGTGGCGATGCCCGGCCGTACGCACCTCCAGCACGCCCAGCCGGTGCTCTTCGCCCACCACGTCCTGGCCCATGTGCAGTCCCTGTCCCGGGACGCCGAGCGGCTGCGGCAGTGGGACGAGCGGACGGCCGTCTCGCCGTACGGTTCGGGCGCGCTCGCGGGTTCGTCGCTCGGCCTCGACCCGGAGGCGGTCGCGGCCGACCTCGGCTTCGAGCGCGGGTCGGTGGCCAACTCCATCGACGGCACGGCCTCGCGGGACTTCGCCGCGGAGTTCGCGTTCATCACCGCGATGATCGGCGTCAACCTCTCCCGGATCGCCGAGGAGATCATCATCTGGAACACGAAGGAGTTCTCCTTCGTCACCCTGCACGACGCGTTCTCCACCGGCTCCTCGATCATGCCGCAGAAGAAGAACCCCGACATCGCCGAACTGGCACGGGGCAAGTCGGGACGGCTCATCGGCAACCTCACCGGGCTGATGGCCACGCTGAAGGCCCTGCCGCTCGCGTACAACCGCGACCTCCAGGAGGACAAGGAGCCGGTCTTCGACTCCTGTGACCAGCTCGAAGTCCTGCTGCCCGCCTTCACCGGCATGATGGCCACGCTCACCGTCAACCGCGCGCGCATGGAGGAATTGGCCCCGGCCGGTTTCTCGCTCGCCACGGACATCGCCGAGTGGCTGGTCAAGCAGGGTGTGCCGTTCCGGGTCGCCCACGAGGTCGCCGGCAGTTGCGTCAAGGAGTGCGAGCGGCACGGCATCGAGCTCGACGAGCTCACCGACGAGCAGTTCGCGAAGATCTCCGAGCACCTCACCCCCGAGGTCCGCACGGTCCTCGACGTGGCCGGAGCGCTGGCCTCCCGCGACGGCCGCGGCGGCACCGCGCCCTCCGCGGTCGCCATCCAGCTGGCCGAGGTCAAGACGGACCTCGCGACGCAGCACGCCTGGGCCGCGGCCCGCAGGTAGACGACCGGCATCGCGGGCTACGTTGGTCGCAGGGCCTGTCCGGCAGGCCGAATCCGGACGGGCGCTACTGCCTGTCCGGTGAGTCGGGCCCGGACAGGGACCACGGCCTGTCCGGCGGAGCGTGGCCGGACGGACCCCGGCTGCGTTCCGTACCGACCACGAGGAGCCCGCGATGCCCTTCGCCCGACTGGCCAGCACCACCACCCCGACCGCTCACATCGGGCTCGGCCTGGCAGCGGTCGGCAGGCCCGGTTACATCAATCTCCACCGCGACCGCGACCTGCCCGACGAGCGCACCGCCGACGTCCTGCGCTCCCGCACCCACGAACTGCTCGACGCCGCCTACGCACAGGGCGTCCGCTACTTCGACGCGGCCCGCTCCTACGGCCGCTCCGAGGAGTTCCTCGCCGACTGGCTGACGGCCCGGCCCGAGGTGAGTGACGTCGTCATCGGGAGCAAGTGGGGCTACACCTACACCGCCGACTGGAACGTCGAAGCGGAGGCGCACGAGGTCAAGGACCACAGCCTCGCCACGTACGAGCGCCAGCGCGCCGAGACCGCCGCACTGCTCGGCGACCGGCTCGACCTCTACCAGATCCACTCCGTCACCGCGGACAGCCCGGCCCTGACGGACAAGGAGCTGCACGCCCGCCTCGCCGCGCTCACCGCCGAAGGGGTCACGGTCGGCCTCTCCACCAGTGGGCCCGCGCAGGCCGACGCCATCCGGGCCGCCCTCGCCGTCACGGTCGACGGCGAGCCGCTCTTCCGTACGGTTCAGGCCACCTACAACGCACTGGAGACCTCGGCCGGCCCGGCGCTGGCCGAGGCCCACGCCGCCGGGCTCACCGTGATCGTCAAGGAAGCCATGGCCAACGGCCGGCTCGCGGGCACGGAGGCTCCCGCCGTGGTGCGGGAGATCGCGATCGAGGAGGGGCTGGGGAGCGACGCGGTGGCGCTGGCGCTCGTGCTGCACCAGCCGTGGGCCGGGGTCGTGCTCTCCGGCGCCGCGACCGTCACCCAGCTCGGAGGCAACCTCCACGCGGCCGTCCTCGGCCTCGACGAGGAGCGGCGTTCCCGGCTGGACCAACTGGTGGAGGAGCCGGAGGCGTACTGGCGGCACCGCGCTTCGCTGCCGTGGAACTGAGCCCGTTCGTCATCAACGGCCCGGCCGCGATAACCCGGCCGCGATACCCGGTCGCGGGCTGAGCCTCCTCAACGACCGAGGCGGCGCGGACGGCCCCCCGACCGCGGCCCGGGGTACGTCCTGCCGGCATCAGGGGCTCGTGAGGACGACGAGTTGCTGGGTCGCCCGGGTCATCGCGACATAGCGGTCGACCGTTCCTTCGATGCCCTCGCCGAACGTCTCCGGGTCGATGAGGACGACCAGGTCGAATTCGAGCCCCTTGGTCAGCTCCGGGGCCAGCGACCGGACGCGGGGCGTCGGCCGGAACGTGGGATCGCCGATGACGCAGGCGATCCCGTCGGCATGTGCGGCGAGCCAGGTGTCCAGGACCGACGTCAGGTCCGAGGCGGATCCATGGACGACGGGGACGCCGCTGCTGCGGATGGACGCCGGCACGTTGGCGTCCGGGAGCGCGGCCCGGATGACCGGCTCGGCCGCCGCCATGATCTCTTCCGGCGTCCGGTAGTTGATGCTGAGGGTGGCCAGGTTGATCCGGTCGAGCCCGATCCGTTCGAGCCGTTCCTGCCACGACTCGGTGAACCCGTGCCTGGCCTGGGCGCGGTCCCCGACGATGGTGAAGCTCCCGGACGGGCAGCGGATCAGCAGCATCTGCCACTCCGCGTCGGTCAGTTCCTGGGCCTCGTCCACGACGATGTGCGCGAACGGGCCGGCGAGCAGGTCCGGTTCGGTGCCGGGCGCCGCGCTGTTGTCGACCAAGGCCTCCTGAAGGTCCTTTCCGTGCAGCATCGTCACCGCACCCTCACCGTCGTCGTCCGCCCGCAGCAGGGTGTCGATGACCTTGTCCATGTGCTCGCGGTCGGCGGCGAGGGCGGCCTGGTGCCGACGGCTGCGCCGTGACGCCTCCGGGTCGCCCAGCCGCTGTCGTGCCGCGTCCAGGAACGGCAGGTCGGACACCGTCCACGCCTGGGCGTCCTCCCGTTGCAGCCGCGACACCTCGTCGGCGCTGAGCCAGGGAGCGCACCTGCGCAGATAGGCGGGCACCGACCACAGGTCTCCCACGACGTCGGCCGCTTCGAGCAGCGGCCACGCGCGGTCGAAGGTCGTGAGCAGCTCCCGGTTCTTCAGCAGCGACTTGCGGAGCATGTCGTCCGAGACGTCGCCCTCGTGCTTGTCCACCAGGATCGTGAGCAGTTCCTCCCGGACCTGGTCGCGCGCCTCGTTGTGCGGAGTGCCGGGTTCCGCCGCCTCGAACGCCACGGCCCAGTCATCGGCGGTCAGTTGGATGTCGGACCAGTGGGTCGTGACCGTCATCCCCTTGGTGGGCGGCTCCTCGTAGAACCTCGCGGCCGCGTCGATCGCCGCGACCAGGTTCCTGGAGGACTTCAGGCGGGCCACCTCCGGGTCGGCCTCGGCCCCTGCCGCGGCCCCCTCGGCGACGAGGTCCCGAAGGGTACAGGTCTGCACGCCCTCCTCCCCGAGGCTGGGGAGGACGTCGGCGACGTAGCCCAGGTAGGGCTGGTGCGGACCGACGAACAGCACGCCGCCCCGGCGGTGACCGAGACGGGGGTCGGAGTACAGGAGGTACGCGGAGCGGTGCAGGGCGACGACGGTCTTCCCGGTGCCCGGGCCCCCGTCGACGACGAGAGCGCCGCGGGACCCCGCGCGGATGATGGCGTCCTGGTCGGCCTGGATGGTGCCGAGCACGTCCCGCATCCGTGCCGACCGGTTGCTGCCCAGACTGGCGATGAAGGCGGACTGGTCGTCGAGCGCGGCGTGCCCGACGAACCCCTCCGAGGTGAACACCTCGTCCCAGTAGTCGCTGATCCTGCCGCGGGTCCAGCGGTACCTGCGACGGCTGGCCAGCCCCATCGGGTTGGCGTGGGTGGCTCCGAAGAACGGCTCGGCCGCGGGGGAGCGCCAGTCGATGAGCAGCCGGCGGCCCGAGCTGTCCGTGAGTCCGAGCCGCCCGATGTACAGGGGTTCGGGGTCGTCGGCGGCGACCATGTGCCCGAGGCACAGGTCCAGGCCGAAGCGGCGCAGCGCGCGCAGCCGGGCGGTCAGCCGGTGGATCTCCACGTCCCGGTCCATCGCCTGCCGGCCCGCGCCGCCCGGCGTCCTGCGCTCGGCGTCGAGGCGGGCGGTCAGCTCGGCGATCGACTCGTCGAGGCACTTCGCGATGGCGGCGAAGTGCTGCTCGTCGCCTGCGATCAGTGTTGGGTCGGCCTTGGCGGAGAGGCGGTCGGGAAGGTCGAACGCGCTGGTGGTCAGGGGGTTCACGTCATCAGCTCCGATGTGGGGCCGCTTGCAGTCGATGCGCGCAGCAGGGCGCCTGAACCGGTGCGACGTACTCGGTGGCCGTGGGACGGGCAGCGCTCCGTCGCGGTGGACTCCGTGGCCGTCGCCGGTTCCTGGGCGCCAGGGTTTACAGGTTCTCTTGCGCCGGGTCCTGGCTCGGTCGTTCCGTGCGGTTCACCCGGACATGGGCCGGGGGCGCGGCGGTCTCCAGGAACGCCACCCGAGCAGATCGGCGATCAGCGCGGCCGCGTACCGGGGCAGCGAGGACGGCGGCGGCGCACACACCCGTACCTCCGCGCCGAGGGCCCGCAACCGCACCGCGAGCGCCGGCAGCGGTCCGCCGTCTCCGCGCGGCCCATCGGCCGACAACAGCACACGCACTTCGTGACTCACCCATTTCCGCAAGATTCTGGCCTCGGCCGATGATTCTGCGCCATGACCCGGGTCTTGCCGCAAGCCCCCCCGTGCGCTATAAGTTAAAAGTGGCAAGGAGTGGGTTCGTGATGTTCCGACCCTCCGGCCGGAGCCCGGCGCACCGGGGCTGACCGCCACGATACGGGGCCTGCAGTCGGCCCCCTCCCGTCCGGCCTCATGGCCCGCCGGATGACCGGCAAGCGGATCACTCACCGCACGGCGTCCGTGTACCCAGAACCTGGCATCAGACCTTCATCGGCAGCGAGAGTGAGACGTTGGTGTCTCAAATGGGTTAATCTTGTCTCATGACTCTCGATCGTGAGCAGGTGCTGCGCAGCGCCGCCGCCCTGCTGACCCGTAAATCGACCGCCACCATGGACGAGGTCGCCAAGGCCGCGGGCATCGGCCGCGCCACCCTGCACCGGCACTTCGCCGGGCGGGACGCCCTGGTCCGGGCGCTGGAGAACCTGGGAATCCAGGAGTTCGAAGCGGCGCTCGACGTCGCCGAGCTCGATCAGGGCACCTCGCAGGAGGCGTTGCGCCGCTTCGTCGCCGCCGTCGAACCGAGCGCCGGGCTTCTCGCCTTCCTCGTGTCCGAGAACCAACTCTTCGAGGGCGACGACCTGAACGACGGCTGGGACCGGCTGGACGCCCGGGTCGCCGCCTTCTTCCGGCGCGGCCAGGAGCGCGGCGAATTCCGCATCGACCTGCCCCCGGCCTGGCTGACCGAGGCCCTCTACGGGCTCATCGGCTCCGGCGCGTGGGCCGTCCAGGTGGGCCGGGTGGCCGCACAGGACTTCCAGTACATGATCGTCGAGTTGCTGCTCGGCGGCGCACGCCGGAGCGTGGAGCAATGAGCAGCGTGGAACAGCACCCGGAGCCTCCGACCGAGTTGCGCCGGCCCGGGCGGTGGGTCGCGCTGGCCGTGCTCGTACTCGCGGTGCTGCTGGTCGCCGTCGACGCGACCGTGCTCGGCCTGGCGACCCCGTTCCTCAGCGAGGACCTGGAGCCCACCGGCACCCAGCTGCTCTGGATCGGTGACGTCTACTCCTTCGTCATCGCCGGACTCCTCGTCTCCATGGGCAGCCTCGGTGACCGCATCGGCCGCAAGAAGCTGCTGCTCTGCGGAGCCACCGCCTTCGGTGCGGTCTCGGTGCTCAACGCCTACGCGTCGTCGCCGGAGATGATGATCCTGGCGCGCGCCCTGCTCGGTGTCGCGGGCGCCACTCTGATGCCGTCCACGCTCGCCCTGATCCGCAACCTCTTCCACGACGCGCGCGAGCGGAGCCTCGCCATCGGCATCTGGGGGGCGATGGCCTCGGCCGGTGCGGCGGTCGGCCCCGTCGTCGGCGGATTCCTCCTGGAGCACTTCTGGTGGGGCTCGGTCTTCCTGATCAACCTGCCGGTCATGGCCGTGCTCGTCGTGGTCGGCATCAAGCTGATCCCCGAGTCGAAGAACCCCGCGCCCGGACCGTGGGACATGGTCAGCGTGGGGCTCTCGCTCGTCGGCATGATCGGAGTCGTGTACGCCATCAAGGAGCTGGCGGCAAACGGCGGCAGCTGGCCGGTCGCCCTCGCGGGCGTCGGGGGAGTGGGCGCGCTCGTCTGGTTCGTACGCAGGCAGTTCCGGCTCCCCGCGCCGCTGCTGGACATGCGGCTCTTCCACCACCGGGGTTTCTCCGGCGCCGTGCTCGCCGATCTGCTGACCATCCTCGGCCTGTCCGGCCTGGTCTTCTTCCTCTCCCAGTTCCTGCAACTGGTCCAGGGACGCGGACCGCTGGAGGCGGGACTCGCCGAACTGCCCGCGGCCATCGGAGCGGTCACCGCGGGTCTGCTGGCCGGAGCCGCCGCCCGCCGCTTCTCGGTATGGTCCGTGGTGACCGGGGGCCTCGCGGCGATCGGCCTGGCGCTGGCCGCGGTCGCCGCGATCCACAAGGACACCGCCTATCCACTGATCGGCGCGCTCCTCCTGGTCGTGGGCGTGGGCGCGGGTCTCGCCTTCACGGTGACCTCCGACGTGATCCTCTCCAGCGTCCCGAAGGAGCACGCGGGCTCCGCGTCCGCGGTCTCCGAGACGGCGTACGAGCTCGGTGCCGCCCTCGGCATCGCCCTGCTCGGCTCCATCGTCACCGGGGTCTACCAGGACTTCGCCACCCCGCCGGGGGTCCCGGCTCCCACCTCGTCGGCCGCCCACGAATCACTGGGCGGCGCCGTCGAAGCGGCCAAGACGCTCACGGAGCAACAGGGGACCGCCCTGGTCTCCGCGGCGCAGGACGCGTTCCTCGAGGGGCTGCGGCTCGCCGCGGGCGTCGGCGCGGCCGTCCTGCTGGCGACCGCGGTCGCTGCCTGGTTCCTGCTGCGCGGCCAGGAACTGGAGGAAGGCATCGTGCACGCATGAGGGCCGTCCCGTAACCCGAGCCGGGCACGCGGCCGCGGAAACGGCACCCCGCGGCCGTTCGCGTCTGGGCACAACACCGACCCAAGCGATAGAACTCTTGCCATGCCGAGCTTCGAGATCACACCGATAGGCACGGTCCGCAACGACCGGACCGACGTCCAGCACACGGACAACTGGGGTGCCGTCCGCAGCACGATCACCGTCGACGAGCGTTTCGGCGAGATGTGCCTGCAGGGCCTGGAGGGCTTCTCCCACGTGGAGGTTCTCTTCGTCTTCGACCGGTTCCCGGAACACGACGACCACCGCGAGCCCCGCCCCTACCGCGGCCGCTCCGACCTCCCGCCCGTCGGCGTCTTCGCCGGCCGTGGCCCCCGCAGGCCGAACCGCATCGGGGTGACGTGCTGCGCCATCGAGTCCGTCCACGGACGCGAACTCACGGTGGTGGGCCTCGACGCGGTCTCGGGCACCCCGGTCATTGACCTGAAGCCGACGATGGCGGAGTTCCGCCCGGTGGACATCAAGCAGCCCGAATGGGTCGGCGACGTGATGTCGGATTACTTCCGGCCGTGAACCGTCCCTCTGAGCCGGACGGGTGGAACTGACATGTGGAAGGGCCCGTACCCCCAACCGGGGTACGGGCCCTTCCACATGTCCGCGACGCGGAGTCCCGCGTCGGCTCAAGCGGCCTTGGCTTTCGTCGCATACATGTCGACATACTCCTGACCGGACAGCCGCATCACCTCGGCCATCACGGAGTCCGTCACCGCCCGCAGCACATAGCGGTCGCGGTCCATGCCCTCGTAGCGCGAGAACTCCATCGGCTCACCGAAGCGGACCGTGACCTTCCCCGGCCGGGGCACACCCGAGCCGCCCGGCTGGAGCTTGTCCGTGCCGATCATCGCGAACGGCACGACCGGCGCACCGGTCATCAGGGTCAGCCGCGCGATGCCCGTACGGCCCCGGTAGAGGCGGCCGTCGGGGGAGCGGGTGCCCTCCGGGTAGATCGCGAAGGCCTTGCCCTGCTCCAGCACCCGGCGGCCCGTCATCAGCGCCGCGACACCACCGCGGCCGCCGTCCCGGTCCACCGGGATCATGCCGACACCCGTGAAGAACCAGGCCATCAGACGGCCCTTGAGGCCCTTGCCCGTGACGTACTCGTCCTTGCCGATGAAGAACACCGGACGGTCGCAGCAGATCGGCATGATCATCGAGTCGATGAACGTGAGGTGGTTTCCCGCGAGGATCACCGGCCCGGATCCCGGAATGTTCTCGATGCCCTCCATCCGCGGCCGGAACATCAGGCGCAGGATCGGTCCGAGCACTGCCTTGATGAGTGCGAGTCGGGACAACGGTTCCTCCGGTGTAGTGGCCGGGCCGGCCGAGCGACGGATTGAGCGGTACATGCAGGTGAGGACGATACTCGCGGGTTCTGGATGATCGCACATCGGGTTCATCCGGTGGATACGCAGTGTTGACACGTGTTTGCGTCATGTTGCCCCAGGTGCCGCCGTCCGGACCACCGCGCTGCCTACGCTCGGGCCTCGCTCGGCAGGTGCCGGACATCACATGCGAGGAGCATTCATGACAGAGCGCACGCAGGCCACTCCCGGACGACGGACCGTCATGGGCGTGGGAGCCGCGGTACTCGGTACCGCGGCCATCGGCCTCTCCGGGACGGCACGGGCCGCCGGGAACACCGAGGAACGGTCCGGTGGCCAAGGCGGCGGCCCCGGCCACCGCCTCGACCTGCCGGTGCCGACCGTCATCGGACACCGGGGCACCAGCGGTTACCGCCCCGAGCACACCCTCGGCTCGTACCAGCTGGCCCTCGACATGGGCGCGCACATCATCGAGCAGGACCTGGTGCCGACCAGGGACGGCCACCTCGTCTGCCGTCACGAGAACGACATCACCGCCACCACCGATGTCTCCGCCCACCCCGAATTCGCAAGCCGCAGGACCACGAAGACGGTTGACGGCGTCCCCCTCACCGGCTGGTTCACCGAGGACTTCACCCTCGCCGAACTGAAGACGCTGCGCGCCACCGAGCGCATCCCGGGCAACCGCCAGAGGAACACGCTCTACGACGGCCGCTGGGAGATCCCCACCTTCGAGGAAGTCCTGCGCTGGGCCGACCGGGAGGGCCGCAGGCGCGGAAAGCCCGTCTGGCTGTACGTCGAGACCAAGCACCCCACCTACTTCCGCGGCCTCGGCCTCGGCCTGGAGGAGCGGCTCGTCACACTGCTGCGCCGCTACGACCGCCACCGCGCCCAGTCGCCGCTCATCCTCCAGTCCTTCGAACCCAGCAGCATCCAGCGGCTGTCGAAGCTCGTCGCCACCCCGCGCGTCGTCCTGCTCTCCGGCGCCGGCACCCGGCCCTGGGACTTCACGGCGACCGGAGACACCCGCACCACCGACGATCTGGTGAAGCCCGCGGGCCTGAAGTGGATGGCCTCCTTCGCCCAGGGCATCGGCCCCACCCTGGACCTGATCATCCCCAAGGACGGCTCCGGCAGGCTCACCGCGCCCACCACCCTGGTGCGCGACGCGCACGCCCAGGGGCTGATCCTGCACCCGTACACGATGCGCAACGAGAACACCTTCCTGCCCGCCGACTTCCGGCGCGGCAGCGACCCCAACGCGTACGGCGACGCGTTCGGCGCCTTCGCCGCGTACTTCGCGACGGGCATCGACGGGATCTTCTCCGACAACGCGGACACGGCGCTGCTCGCGGCGGCGGACTTCACGGGCAGGTAGCGGGCCCGCCCCGGCCGACGGGCGGGCCGGGCCGTCAGCACCCGGCCGGGGCGTGCCCCGGTCGGGTGGTGCTTGCCCGGTTCGGCAACCAGCTGCCACCGAAGGGCGTCGGGTGGATCCATGACGCTTCTCGATCTTTCCTCGGCACTGCCCCTGCCGGCCCCCGCGGCCGTCGTCCGGGCCCTGTATCCGCTGGTCAGCGCCGAGGCCGGGGCCGAGGCGGCTGCCGTGGCCACCGGCGCCGCCGTCGACCCCGCCGATCTCGAACAGGCCGTCTGGCTACGTCTGCTGGAGCGGCTGCCGGAGCACGGACCGCCGAAGGACGCCGCCCGCTGGGTGCGCGACACCGTACGGGGCGAGGCCCGCCGGGCCCGCCGCACCGCCCGGCACGAACGGCCCTACCGCGACGAGACCGCCCCCGATCCGGCCGGCTGCCCGGAGCGGGCGTTCGCCGGCGCCGACGAACGCCGGGTGCTGCGCGCGGCGGTGGACCGGCTGCCCGCCCGCTGCGCACGCCTGCTGACCGCGATGCTCGCGCCGAGCGATCCCACCTACCGGGAGATCGCAGGGGAGTTGGGTATGTCACAGGGGAGTTTGGGTCCGATCCGTTCCCGATGCCTTGGATGTCTGCGCAGAATGCTGGCGGCGGAGGTTGTAGCTCCTGAACTGCGGGGAAAGGAGCGGTAGACAACCGGCGGATCAGGTGAGCGGGAGGCATGCGCGGATGGGCATGAGCGTGATCATCTCTGCGGCGGGCACACAGGACGCCGAACAGATCTTGAAACTCCAGTACCTCTGTTTTCAGAGCGAAGCGGAGCTGTACAGCAACTACCGGATCGACCCGCTCGTCCAGACCCTCGACTCCGTGCGCGCCGAAATCGCCACGAACCTGGTGTTCGTGGCGCGGCTCGGAGAGGAAGTCGTCGGTTCGGTACGGGGATCGGCGGATCAGGACGGCACCGGGGAGATCGGGCGGCTCTGCGTCCACCCCAGGCTCCAGGGACACGGCCTCGGAGCCCGGCTGCTGCGGGCGGCGGAGTCCGGACTCGCCGACCAGCGGTCGGCCGTCCGATTCCGGCTGCACACCGGACACCTCAGTGAGAGCAACCTGCGGCTCTACCGCCGGGCGGGCTACGCCCCCGTGGGCAACACCACCGGCCAGGACGGCGTCCGGATGATCCTGCTGGAGAAGGAGGCCTCCGCCGCCGCGTACGTGACGAGCGCGTAGGGCAGGTGACGAGGAGACGTCCGCAGGGCCTACGCGGTCCTCGCGCGGCGCAGCCAGATCATCCCGGTGACCGGCAGGATCACCGGGATGAACAGGTAGTCCCTGCCGAAGTCCGACCAGACGGTGGCGTCCGCGAACGCCGACGGGTCGGCCAGCGTCCACGTACCCACGATCAGCACCCCGGCGAGCTCGGCGGCGCAGCACACCAGCGCGGTCCTGCGCGCCCTCTCGCCGCCGCGCACCAGCGAATAGGTGATGAAGCCGTAGACGAGCGCGGCGACGGCCGACAGCACATAGGCGAGTGGGGCCTTGCCGAAGTCCAGGATCATCTGCACGATCGAACGGGAGGCCGCCGCCACGGTGAACACGCCGTAGAACCAGACCAGTACCCGGCCCGGACCGGTACCGAGGTCGAACGGCTGCTTCCGGCCGGTGGCCGCCGCAGGGGTGCGCTCGGTGTCGGTCACGGTCAGTTTCCCCAGATGTCGTAGAGCCGCACTTCGAGTACGGCCAGCACCACCGCGCCCGCCGCCACCGTCACCGAACCCCACCGGGTCCGCTCGCTCAGCGACAGGAAGCCCGCCGCGGGTACGGCGAGGAAGGCCCCGATCAGATACGCGATGAAGATGGTCATGCCCTGCTCCGGCCGCTCGCCGCGGGCCATCTGCACGATCCCCACCACCAGCTGGGCCAGCGCGAGCACCGAGACCACGGCCATCCCGATGAAGTGCCAGTCCTTGGTCGGCTGGTCCCGGTAGGCGGCGAATCCGCACCAGGCGGCGAGGGCCAGGGCGGCCACGCCGACCGCGATCGTCAGGGCGTCAAGCATGAGCCGAGGGTATTACGGACCGGGAGGCCCGCCGCGTGCGCCCCCGTACCCAGGTGCCGACGACCGGTGAACCGGAAGCCCCACGCCGACGCCCTGCCGCACGGTGACCGTGGCCTTGGCCACAGCCCGGGACCGGCCGGGGCCGGGGACCGATGGCGCCGACGAGCGCCAACCCGCCATATCGCCGCAGGTCACAGCGGTGTGGCCGGAAATCTCCGTGGTTGGCGGGCCGAGGCCGGGACACCATCCACGGCCGTCCACTATTCGGACAACCGGTTCGAGCGGAACGTTACGTCTGTTTTACTTGGGCCATGACCACGACGAGCAGCCGCACCCTTGCGACCGAGGCGATCACGACGCCCGGTGCTCGTTGTATGTGTCGAATGCGCGCCTTCTGAGGGCCCCAGCCTGAGCCTCGCGCCCCGAAGCGAGACCGAGCCCGAGCCGTCCGCACCCAGCGGAACGAGCCTGCCCCGGCACGCCGCCCCGCGGTCACCACCGCGCCGGGCCGTGCCCAGAACCCCGCTCGAAACGTCCGATCGACGTCCGAAAAGTCTCACCGGACGAATGCCCCGTGCCCGGCGGACACCGCGCCGCGCACTCGACAGTGACGGAAACCCCTGTGATCACCACTACGGGCCTCACGAAGGTCTACCAGTCGCGCGACCGTGATGTCGCTGCTCTGGACGGCGTCGACCTGCATGTCCGCGAGGGTGAGGTTTACGGCGTCATCGGACAGAGCGGTGCCGGAAAGTCGTCCCTGATCCGCTGCGTCAACCTGCTGGAGCGCCCCACCGCGGGCACCGTGACCGTGGCCGGCCAGGACCTCACGGCCCTCGCGGGCCGGGGCCGCCGGGCCGGCAGGGAACTGCGCGAGGCGCGCAGCCGCATCGGCATGGTCTTCCAGCACTTCAACCTGCTGGCCTCCCGCACCGTGCGGGACAACGTCGAGCTCCCGCTGGAGATCCTCGGCGTCGCCGGCCGCGAACGGACCCGCAAGGCCCTCGAACTCCTCGACCTGGTCGGCCTCGCCGACAAGGCCAAGGCGTACCCGGGCCAGCTCTCCGGCGGCCAGAAGCAGCGCGTCGGAATCGCCCGCGCACTCGCCGGCGACCCCAAGGTGCTGCTCTCCGACGAGGCGACCTCGGCGCTGGATCCCGAGACCACCCGCTCCATCCTCCAGCTGCTGCGCGACCTCAACCAGCAGCTCGGCCTCACCGTCCTGCTCATCACGCACGAGATGGACGTCGTCAAAACGGTCTGCGACTCCGCCGCGCTGATGCGCAAGGGCCGCATCGTCGAGTCCGGCACCGTGGGCGAACTGCTCGCCACCCCCGGCTCCGAACTCGCCCACGAACTGTTCCCGGTCGGCGGCACCGCCTCCGGCCCCGACCGCACGGTCGTCGACGTCACCTTCCACGGCGAGGCCGCCGGCCGGCCGGTGATCTCGCAGCTCTCCCGTACGTACAACATCGACATCTCGATCCTCGGCGCCGCGATGGACACCGTCGGCGGCAAACAGATCGGCCGCATGCGCATCGAGCTGCCCGGCCGGTTCGAGGAGAACGTCGTGCCCATCGGCTTCCTGCGCGAGCAGGGCCTGCAGGCCGAACTCGTCGAGGACGCGGACGACACGGACGCCGCCCCCGTCGCCGCACCGCTCACCAAGGAGGTGGCGAAGTGACCTGGTCCGAAATGCAGCCGCTGCTGACACAGGGCACCGTCGACACCCTCTACATGGTGCTGTGGTCCGCGGTCGTCACCGTCCTGGTCGGACTGCCGCTCGGTGTCCTGCTCGTCCTCACCGACAAGGGCGGGCTGCTGCAGAACACCCCGGTGAACAAGGTCATCGGCGTGATCGTGAACATCGGCCGCTCCCTGCCGTTCATCATCCTGCTGATTGCCCTGATCCCCTTCACCACCTGGGTCGTCGGCACCTTCATCGGCCCGACCGCGATGATCGTGCCGCTCGCCGTAGGCGCCATCCCGTTCTTCGCCCGGCTCGTCGAGACGGCTGTCCGCGAGGTCGACCACGGGCTCGTCGAGGCCGTCCAGTCCATGGGCGGATCCGTTCCGACGATCGTCCGCAAGGTCCTGTTGCCGCAGGCGCTGCCGTCCCTCGTCTCCGGCATCACCACCACCGTCATCGTGCTCATCGGCTACTCCGCGATGGCCGGCGCGGTCGGCGGCGAAGGGCTCGGCTCCAAGGCCGTCACCTACGGATTCCAGCGCTTCGACAACCAGTTCATGCTCATCACCGTCGCGCTGCT
The DNA here is from genome assembly GCF_007829885.1 of Streptomyces brevispora. Taxonomy (NCBI): domain Bacteria; kingdom Bacillati; phylum Actinomycetota; class Actinomycetes; order Kitasatosporales; family Streptomycetaceae; genus Streptomyces; species Streptomyces brevispora. The sequence continues at coordinate 370,288 of NZ_VIWW01000001.1, read as the reverse complement.
GATCGTCATCGTGACCGTGATCCAGCTGATCGGCGACGGAGCCGTCCGCCTGCTGGCCCGCCGGGGCCGCACCACCTCCTGAGACTTCTCCTCCCCAAGAGCCCGCACTCCTTGTCCGGGCGCACCACCATCACCATCCGAAAGAGGCACTCTTCGTGCGCAAGAACATCAAGATCACCGCGGCTGCCGCCGCCACCGCCGCTCTCGCCTTCGGCCTCACCGCCTGCGGTACGGACTCCGACCCGGCGTCCAAGAGCGACACCGGCGCCAAGGCCGACACCTCCAAGGCCCTCGTCGTCGCCGCGTCCCCGACGCCGCACGCCGACATCCTGAACTTCGTCAAGGAGAACCTGGCGGAGAAGGCCGGCCTCAAGCTGGAGGTCAAGGAGTTCACGGACTACGTCCTGCCGAACACCGCCACCGAGACCGGCCAGGTCGACGTCAACTTCTTCCAGCACCAGCCCTACCTCGACGACTTCAACACGAAGAAAAACACCCACCTGGTCTCCGTCGGCACCGTGCACCTGGAGCCCCTCGGCCTCTACTCCAAGAAGGTCAAGGACCTGGGCGACATCAAGTCCGGCCAGACCATCGCCGTACCGAACGACACCACCAACGAGGGCCGGGCACTCCAGCTGCTCGCGGCGAACGGCCTGATCACCCTCAAGGACGGCGTCGGCACCAGCGCCAAGCTGAGCGACATCACCGACAAGAAGGGCCTGAAGTTCAAGGAGCTGGAGGCGGCCACCGTCCCCCGCGCCCTGAACGACGTCGACGCCGCCGTCATCAACGGCAACTACGCCATCGAGGCCAAGCTCAAGCCCTCAACGGACGCCCTGGCGCTCGAAAAGGCCGACGACAACCCGTACGCCAACATCCTCGCCGTGAAGAAGGGCAACGAGCAGGACGCCCGCGTCCAGAAGCTCGTGAAGCTCCTCCACTCCGACGAAGTCAAGAAGTTCATCGAGGACAGCTACCAGGGCTCGGTCATTCCGGCCTTCGGTTCCGCCGCCAAGTCCTGACCCCCGCGCGGCACTTGTCCGACGAGCCCCGCACACCCCACCCGGGTGCGCGGGGCTCCGTCGTGCGGACCCGCCCATGCACAAGGCCCGCCCCATGCTGCATGCTGTGCCTTTACACGGTCTTCGGCATGGAGCTGCGCATGACTTCCACCTTTCCGGACATCTCCATCAGCACGGATCGGTTGGTGCTGCGCCCCTTCGACATGGCGGACGTACCCGCGTACATCGAGATGATGAACGACGAACTCGTCACCGCCTGGACCGAGGCACCCCACCCCTACACCCAGGTCGACGCGGAACGCTGGGTCCGCAGGATCGCTCCCGCACAGCGCACCAAGGGCGACGGCATCGTCTTCGCCGTCACCGAGTTCCTCACCCAGCGACTCGTCGGCTCGGTCCGGCTGCACAACACCGACTGGCGCACCCTGGCCACCGAGGCCGCCTACATCACCGCGCCCTGGGCGCGCGGCGAGGGTTACGCCACCGAGTCCATGCTGGCCCTCGCCCAGTGGCTCTTCCGCGACCAGGGCTTCGAGCGGATAGAACTGCGCACCGCCGCAGACAACACCTCCTCCCAGCAGGTCGCCCAGAAACTCGGCTGCATCAGTGAGGGAATCCTGCGCAACGCCCGCATAGCCCGCTCACAGACCGAGGACGGAGGCTGGGCCGACATCAGGACCGATCTGATCGTCTGGGGCCTGCTTCCCGAGGACCTCGAGGGAGTCGCCGAGCAGCTCGCCGACGCCGGTGGATACGGTACGTACAACGACTGGAACTGACCCATTCCCGGCTCGCCGCCGCACCGGCACGGACCAGGTGATTCCGCCCTGCCCGCCCCCCCGGGCGACCAGCCCCGCCTGCAACGACTCCAGGAGACTGACGACAGATGGCCGACCGGGTCACAGTGATCGGCTGGGACGGCTCACCACTGACCAGAGCTGCCACCGCCGCGCTCTCGGCCGCCACGCTCGTCGCCGGAGCCGCCCACCACCTCGCACTGCCCGAAGTACCGCACGACGCGGAACGCATCCGGCTCGGCTCCATCGACCTGGCCGCCCGGCGGATCGCCGGCCACCGCGGCAGCGTCGTGGTCCTCGCCGACGGCGACCCGGGATTCTTCGGAGTCGTACGCAGCCTGCGCGCCCCCGAACACGGCCTGGAAGTCGAAGTGGTGCCCGCGGTCTCCGCCGTCGCCACCGCCTTCGCCCGCGCCGGAATGCCGTGGGAGGACGCCCAGACCGTCGTCGCCCACCCCCGCACCCTGCGCCGCGCGGTGAACGTCTGCCGCGCCCACCACAAGGTCGCCGTCCTCACCTCGCCGGGCGCCGGCCCCGCCGAACTCGCCCTGCTGCTCGAGGGCGTGCACCGCACGTTCGTCATCTGCGAGGAACTGGGCACCGCCCGCGAACAGGTCACCGTCGTCACCTCCGAGAGGGCCGCCGACCACGTCTGGCGCGACCCCAACGTCGTCATCGTCATCGGCGGCGGCCCCGAACGACAGGCCACCGGAGCGTGGATCGCGGGCCGCCACCCCGCCTACCCCCAGGGCGTACGCGGCTGGGCGCTGCCCGCCGCCGCCTACCGGGGAGACGGCCCGGACCCCGTGACGGAGAGCGGCGAGGGCGAGTCCCCGGGGCTGCGCGCCGCCCAACTCGCCCACCTCGGGCCCCGGACCGGCGACCTGGTCTGGGACATCGGCTCCGGCAGCGGCGCCCTGGCCGTGGAGGCGGCCCGGTTCGGCGCGGCGGTCCTGGCCGTGGACAGCGACCCGGACGCCTGCGCCCGCACCGCGGCGGCGGCCCGCGCCTTCGGGGTCCAGCTCCAGGTGGTCGAGGGCCGCGCACCGCATGTACTGGAACGGCTGCCCGAGCCCGATGTCGTACGGATCGGCGGCGGTGGCGTGCCCGTCGTCACCGCCGTCGCCGACCGCAGGCCGGAGCGGATCGTGACCCATGCCTCGACCCGCGACGAGGCCGAGGCACTGGGCGCCGCCCTCGCCGAGAACGGATACACGGTCGCCTGCTCGCTCCTGCAGTCCGTCGAACTCGACACGTCCGCATGGTCGGAGCGCGAACGCTCGGTCGTCTTTCTGCTTTCCGCACTGCGTTCGGACCTCGCCCCCTGACCCTGCCGGCATACGGCGGGAGGTAGGCTGGCCGATCGTTGCACCGCGCTCGGATCATCGTCGCTTCGTTCGTCAATGTCCGGAAAAGGGGACCGTTTTGGTCCTCGTTGTGGTACGGCATGACCGGGGGACGCGCAACGTGGCGCAGTCCACAGCGAGCCGTGGCGAAATGAGCTGCCGCGGCGGCGAACGACCGCGAGAATGCAGTATGTCCGCGACCGTTTCGTGCCGCGCGGCGCGCCCGCTCGTTCCACTGGACGAGCGCCTGTGTGCCGTGTTCGGGCGTCCCGGGCGAAGGGCCGAAGGAGCACTGACGATGGGCGAGGGGTACGCATGAGTGACACCGGCCAGGTCCCGGGCGAGGGACTGCCGGAGAACGCAGGCATGGTGGAGCAGCCGGGCATCCCCGCCCCGGATGCCTACACCTTCCTCGATCCCTCCGAGCAGGCGTCCGAGGACGACGACCTTCTGCTGATGCCCAGCCCCCAGGGTGCCTGGAGCGAGCCGCACGTCGCCCTGCCCGAGCAGGGCGGGTACCAACCACGGCCCTCCGCGCAGCACCAGGCCCGGCTGCAGGGCGAGAACCGGCCGCAGACTCAGGGCCCGGTACAGCTCCAGGAGCCGGTCCAGGTTCAGGTCCAGGTTCCGGAGTACGCCATGCAGGCCCCCTCGGAGCCGCTGCCGGGGACCGGCCAGGGGACCCATGAGTCCGGTGGCCGCGACTCGGGCGCCGTTGACCTCAGCGGCGTTCGCATCCCGTCGCCCGTCCCCGCCCCGGCGCAGGCCCAGGTGCCGGTGGCGCAGACCCAGGCGAGCGTGCGCAGGCCGCTGCACCGCGGCCCCGCCTCGCCCGATTCGGGCCCGGCGTACGGCGGTACGTCGGGCGGTGGCGTGGTCCGCTCGCTCGCCGACCGGGGGCCCGCGGGCGTGCCGCAGGCCCAGACCCGGGTGCAGGCCCCTGTCGCGGCGCCCGCCCCCGCACGGCACGCGGGACCGGTCACCGCCGAACCCGAGTACTTCGAGATGACGGCCGAGGAATCGGCCGCGCTGCCGGGCCCGCAGCTCGGTGGGATCCCGCCGCAGAACGTGAACATGTGGGCGGCCCAGGCGCCGCAGCAGGCCGCCGCGCCGGTCGCCGTGGAAGCGGAACCGGAACCGGAACCGGCGGCGGTGGAAGTGCCGTCAGCAGAAACGGTCGTCCCTGAGGCGGCTGCCGCTGATCCCGTGGCGGCGGCGCAAACGGCAGAGCCCGTAGAGCCCGCGGAACCCGTAGAGCCCGCAGAACCCGTAGAGCCCGCAGTGGTCGCGCAGCCCGTCGAACCCGTACCGGTCGTGGCCGAGGAGCCGGCTCCCGTGCCGGTGGCGACCGAGGTCCAGGCGGAGCTTCCGGCCGGCGCCCCGTCGGAGACGGCTTCGGTGCCCGCACCGGCGCCCGCGCCCGCACCCGCACAGACATCGGCACCGGTTGAGGCCGCCGTTGACGTTGAAGCGGCGCCGGTGGACGCGGCACCCGTCGCGGAGCCGTCGGTGGACGCTGCCCCCGTCGACGCGCTGCCCGTGGAGCCTGTGCCGGACGGCGCGTCCCTGGGCCGGTTCGTGCCGGTGCAGGGGTCACTGCCGACCGCCCCGCACCTGGCCCCGACGCCCGTCGTCGAGCAGCCGGTGCAGCCCGAGGCGGTCGTGGAGGCCGCGCCCGCGCCCGTGGCCCAGGCGATCGTCGTGGAGCCCGTGGAGCCCGTGGAGCCCGTGGCGGTCGAGGTGACAGAGCCGGCAGAGGCGGCAGAGATCATCACGGCGGCCGCTCCGGAGCCCGTGGCTGAGCCGGAGCCGGAGACGGGCCCTGAGGTCATCGAGACCCCGGACCTCACGCACGGCACCGAAACCGCTCCGGCGCAGACGCCGGAGGCCGAGCAGGCCGCCGAACCGGCTGAGCCGGTCGTGCCGCAGGACGCCCCGGCGCCCGTACAGCCGGAGGCCGTGAACGGCGCTCCGGCCGCGGACACCCCCGTCGCAACACCTGAAACGCTCGAAGCCTCCGAAGGCCTCGAAGGCCTCGAAGCCCCCGAAGCCTCCGAAGGCCTCGAAGGCCTCGAAGCCGAGGCCGAAGCTCCCGAGGCCGAAGCTCCCGCGGCCGAGGCGCCGGAGTCCGAAGAGGCGCCCGTCACCTCGCCGCCCGCACCCGGTTACGACGACGTCGAGCGCGAAGCCGTACTGCGCGTCATGCGGGAACGCCGCGACATCCGCAACGGCTTCCGCAGCGACCCGATCCCGCACGAGGTCCTGCTGCGCGTTCTGGAAGCGGCCCACACCGCGCCCAGTGTCGGGCACTCGCAGCCCTGGGACTTCGTCGTCATCCGTTCCGCGGAGACCCGCCGTTCCATGCACGAACTGGCGCAGCGCCAGCGCGACGCGTATGCCAAGTCGCTCCCCAAGGCCCGGGCGAAGCAGTTCAAGGAACTGAAGATCGAGGCGATCCTCGACACCCCGGTCAACATCGTCATCACCGCCGACCCCACCCGTGGCGGCCGCCACACCCTGGGCCGGCACACCCAGCCGCAGATGGCCCCGTACTCCTCGGCGCTCGCCGTCGAGAACCTGTGGCTCGCCGCCCGGGCCGAGGGGCTCGGCGTCGGCTGGGTCAGCTTCTTCGACGAGCGCGAGATGGTCCGTTCCCTCGGCCTGCCCGAGCACCTCGAAGTCGTCGCGTACCTCTGCGTCGGTTACGTCGACGAGTTCCCGGAGGAGCCCGAGCTGATGCAGGCGGGCTGGTCCAAGCGCCGGCCGCTGTCGTGGGTCGTCCACGAGGAGACGTACGGCCGCCGGGCCCTGCCCGGCGAGGAGCCGCACGACCTGCTGCAGGAGACCATCTCCAGCATCCGGCCGCTGGACGCCAAGGCGCTCGGCGAGGCCTGGGAACGCCAGAAGAGGATGACCAAGCCGGCCGGTGCGCTCGGGATGCTGGAGATCATCTCGGCGCAGCTGTCCGGGCTCTCCCGGATGTGCCCGCCTCCGATCCCGGAGCCCGCGGCCGTCGCGATCTTCGCGGGCGACCACGGGGTGCACGCCCAGGGCGTCACGGCCTGGCCCCAGGAGGTGACCGGCCAGATGGTCGCCAACTTCCTCGGCGGCGGCGCGGTCTGCAACGCCTTCGCGGCCCAGGTCGGCGCCGAGGTGTGCGTGGTCGACGTCGGTGTGGCCTCGGAGCTGCCCGCGACGGCCGGCCTGCTGCCCCGCAAGGTGCGCGCCGGGACGGCCGACTTCACGACCGGCCCCGCCCTCACCCGCGAGGAGGTCCTCGCGGCGATCGAGGTCGGCATCGAGACGGCCCGCGATCTGGTCGCGGCGGGCAACAAGGGCCTGCTCACCGGTGAGATGGGCATCGCCAACACCACCGCGTCGGCCGCCCTGATCTGTGTGTACACCGGGATGGACGCGGCAGAGGTGACCGGCCGTGGTACCGGCATCAACGACGAGATGCACGCCCGCAAGGTCGACGTGGTCCGCCGTGCGCTCGCCCTGCACCAGCCGGACCCGGCCGATCCGATCGGCGTGCTCGCGGCCGTCGGAGGCCTGGAGCACGCCGCGATGGCCGGGTTCCTCCTCGGCGGGGCCTCGCTCCGTACGCCGGTCATCCTCGACGGCGTCAGCGCGGGCGCCGCGGCCCTGGTCGCACGCGCCATCGCACCGGAAGCGCTGGCAGCCTGCATCGCGGGCCACCGCAGTGCCGAGCCCGGCCACGTCGCCGCGCTCAACAAGCTGGGCCTGCGACCGCTGGTCGACCTCGACCTCCGCCTCGGCGAGGGCACCGGCGCCCTGCTGGCCCTGCCGATCGTGCAGAGCGCGGCCCGCGCGATGCACGAGGTGGCGACGTTCGACTCGGCTGGCGTCACGGAGAAGTAGTACAGGGGCCGCTGGGCCCGGGAGCTCCGCCCCGGACCCCTCCTCCTCCCGCCTCACCGGCATTCGAGGAGCGGGGTCCGGGGCGGATCCCCGGTTACGAGGGAGAGGCGGGGAGGGGGCAAAGCCCGCCGCAGTCGCGCCTCACCCCGCCCCTCCACACCCCGCCCCTCCACACAGGGCCCACCCCGCCCCGCACCCCGTATCGTGGGCTCCCATCCGCCCCGCCCCGCATACCCGCACGTCACAGCCGCTCCACCGCCGCAGCGGCCCGCACCCCGCACCGCACGAGGAGCCCGCACCGCCATGGCCGAGCACGCCGTTCACCCCGCGTACCCCGTCGGACTGCGCCTGAGCGGGCGCCGCGTAGTCGTCGTCGGCGGCGGCCAGGTCGCGCAGCGCCGCCTCCCCGCCCTCATCGCGGCCGGTGCGGACATCGTTCTCGTGTCGCCGTCCGCCACCCCCTCCGTCGAGGCGATGGCCAACGCGGGCGAGATCCGCTGGGAGCGCCGGGCGTACGCCGACGGGGACCTGGCGGACACCTGGTACGCCCTCATCGCGTCCGACGACACCGCTGCCAACGACGCCGCCTCCGCCGAGGCCGAGCGCACCCGCACCTGGTGCGTCCGCAGCGACAACGCGGACGCCGCCACCGCCTGGACCCCCGCCACCGGCCGCAGCGAGGGCGTCACCGTCGCCGTGCTCACCACCGACGCGCACGGCCGCGACCCGCGCCACTCCGCCGCCGTCCGCGACGCCATCGTCGAAGGCCTGCGCGACGGCACCCTCGCCGCGCCCCACCACCGCACCCGGACACCCGGTGTCGCCCTGGTCGGCGGCGGCCCCGGCGACCCCGACCTGATCACCGTCCGCGGCCGCCGCCTCCTCGCCGAGGCCGACGTCGTCATCGCGGACCGGCTCGGCCCGCGCGACCTGCTGGACGAACTCCCGCCGCACGTCGAGGTGATCGACGCCGCCAAGATCCCGTACGGCCGCTACATGGCCCAGGAAGCGATCAACAACGCGCTGATCGAGCACGCGAAGGCCGGCAAGGCCGTCGTGCGACTCAAGGGCGGCGACCCGTTCGTCTTCGGGCGCGGCATGGAAGAGGCCCAGGCGCTCGCCGCCGAGGGCATCCCCTGCACCGTCGTCCCCGGCATCTCCAGCTCCATCTCGGTGCCGGGCGCGGCCGGTATCCCGGTCACCCACCGCGGAGTCGCCCACGAGTTCACCGTGGTCAGCGGCCACCTCGCCCCCGATGACGAGCGCTCGCTGGTCGACTGGGCGGCCCTCGCCCAGCTGCGCGGCACCCTGGTTCTCCTGATGGCCGTCGACAAGATCGGCGCCATCGCCCGTACGCTCATGGCCCACGGCAGATCCCCCGAGACCCCGGTCGCGCTGGTCCAGGAAGGGACCACGGCCGCCCAGCGCCGCGTCGACGCGACGCTCGCGACGGTCGCCGAGCGCGCCGTGGCCGAGGAGGTGCGCCCGCCGGCGGTCATCGTCATCGGTGACGTCGTCGCGGTCGGCCCGGCCACCGAGGGACACTCCGCCGAGTAACCATCGGTAACGGAACTTTCTCCAGACCGTTGGCACCACACACCGGACAAGGCAGTATCAACCTGTGGCTGATCTCATCACCGTCGACGACCCCGACGACCCCCGACTGCGCGACTACACCGGCCTGACCGATGTCGAGCTCCGACGCAGACGCGAGCCCGCCGAGGGCCTCTTCATCGCCGAGGGCGAGAAGGTGATCAGACGCGCCAGGCAGGCCGGGTACGAGATGCGGTCCATGCTGCTCTCGGCGAAGTGGGTCGACCTGATGCGCGACGTCATCGACGAGGTCCCGGCCCCCGTGTACGCGGTCAGCCCGGAGCTCGCCGAGCGTGTCACCGGCTACCACGTGCACCGCGGTGCCCTCGCCTCCATGCAGCGCAAACCGCTGCCGACCGCCGACGAACTGCTGCGCACCACACGGCGCGTGGTCGTCATGGAAGCCGTCAACGACCACACGAACATCGGGGCGATCTTCCGCAGCGCCGCCGCCCTCGGCATGGACGCCGTCCTGCTCTCCCCGGACTGCGCCGACCCGCTCTACCGACGCTCCGTCAAGGTCTCGATGGGTGCGGTCTTCTCCGTCCCCTACGCCCGCCTCGACACCTGGCCCAAGGCCCTCGAAACCGTACGGGAAGCCGGCTTCAAGCTGCTCGCCCTGACGCCCGACGAGAAGGCCAGCAGCATCGAGGAGGCAGCGCCGCACCGGATGGACCAGGTGGCCCTGATGCTCGGCGCCGAGGGCGACGGACTGTCCACCCAGGCGCTCGTGGCCGCCGACGAATGGGTACGCATCCCGATGGCCCACGGCGTCGACTCGCTGAACGTGGGCGCGGCCGCGGCGGTCGCCTTCTACGCGGTGGCCACCGGCCGCCCGGAGAGCTAGGGCCCGGCGGCTACTGCTGCTGGCTCGGGCTGTGACTCCGGCTTTGGCTCTGGCCCGCGCCGAGGCCGCGTGCCGGTCCCTGGCAGCCCTGGGCCGCCGCGATGCCCAGCGCCACCAGCAGCGTCACCACGACGAAGACGACGAGCCGCTGCCGCAGCAGCCGGGGATTGGCGGGACGCCGCCCGGTCGAGGTCGTACGCGGCCCGGGACGGGTACGAGGCCTGCCGTTCGTCCCGTTCGTACCCTGCGGCCGCCTCCCGGAACGCGTCGTGTTGCGCGGCTGCCTCTCCTGGCGCGAACCCCCGGTGCGGGGCGAAGCGGGACGCGGCGGCGCGGTCTGCCGGTTCTGCGGACGTGACACCGGGGCGGGACCGGCCGAACGGCGGGTCTGCTGCTCGGTGTACGGGCCGTCGAGACGGCTGGTCGGCCGGTCCGCCTCGTGCGCGGAGCGCTGGGCCGGCGGCCGGCTCTCGTGCAGCCCCTGCGCCTCCCGCGCCGCGATCTCCTTGAGCCGCATGGAGAGTTGCAGCGTGCTCGGCCGTTCCTCCGGGTCCTTCGCCAGACAGGCGCTCACCAGTGGAGCGAGTGCGTCGTGCACGTCGTGCAACTGCGGCTCCTCGTGCACCACGCGGTAGAGCATCACCTCGGAACTGCCGTGCCCGAAAGGCGAATCGGCCATCGCCGCGTACGCCAGCGTGGCGCCGAGCGAGAAGACGTCCGTCGCGGGCGTCACCGCCGCACCCCGCACCTGCTCGGGTGCGAGGAACCCCGGCGAACCCACCGCCGTACCGACGTGCGTGAGGGTGGACGCGCCGGTCGCCCAGGCGATCCCGAAGTCGATGATCCGCGGGCCCTTGGGGGAGAGGAGGATGTTCGACGGCTTCAGATCACGGTGGACGACACCCGCCTCGTGCACCGCCACCAGACCCTCGGACAGCGCCGCCCCGATCGAGGCCACCTCGGCGGCCGACAGCGGACCCTCCTCGGCCACCTTGTCGTGCAGCGAGGGCCCCGGTACGTACTGCGTGGCGAACCACGGGCGGTCCGCGTCCAGATCGGCGGCCACCAGCCGGGCCGTGCAGCCGCCGCGGATCCGCCGGGCGGCGGACACCTCACGGGCGAACCGCGAGCGGAACTCCTGATCCTCCGCCAGGTCCGGGCGGATCACCTTCAGCGCCACCCGCTGGCCACGCCGGTCCGAACCCAGGTAGACGACACCCATGCCGCCCGCCCCGAGCCGTCGGTGCAGCCTGAACGAACCGACGACACGCGGGTCCTCGCGCCGGAGCCGCATCATCGCCATGTCTGCCCATCCCCGCTGCCTGGTCCGCCTTACGAGGCACAGCTTACGTACCCGCCGCCCGGGGCGCTCAGAGGCCGCGCCCTCGTCGGCGAATCGATTGTCAGTGCCGGGCGGGAAACGTGAGGAGTGGTCAGGGAGCCGCGCATCCGCACTCCTCGGCCCGCGAGAGATCTCAATGGTCCGTCGCTGAAGGGGGATTGGATCAGCGAAGGGCGATCGAACCGAGGAAGTCATGGTCGTCGGGGACGCGGCCCGTGTCTACGAAGTGGTGGCCTCCGGAGCAGGCCGCCGGGTGGAGACAGCGGTCCGCCGAGGGGTGGCCGAAGTGAGTGAAGTCACCCTTCGCTCACAGCCCCGAAGGCAGGGGAGGTGCCCTCTTCGGATCAGGGGTGAGCACCACCCGGTCATGGCGGCCGGGGTGATCGCCTCGACCAGGGTGTTCGCGCTCGTCGGACAACCAATACCCAGGGAGGATGCCTCCGAGCGTGTACTCGGGGATGACCCCAAGGTCCGGTAGACCCATCTCCACCCAGGGGAGTACGCCGACTACCCACGGCTCATCCTCCGGGAGGCCCGGCATTCGGTACGCGGGCATGACGCCGCCCGTCCCCCGCATCCCTAATGTTGAAGTCATGCGGCGGGCGTCGCACTCGTCCCCCGAGGCCAAGCGCCCGCCGCTCCACATCAGGTCAGGAGAGGAACCATGGCGGACACGGCAACGCGGACCATGATCCGCACGCGGGGACGCAAGGCCTACGCCTCGTTCGGCAGCCGCCCGTCGTCCGGCAAGCGCCACCCGCTGGTGGCGACAGCCATGGTTCTTCCTCTGGCGGCCCTGCTCGTGGTCGCCTTCGGCGGCTGGGAAGCAGTGGTCACACAGGCGTCGTCCGTGGGCGTGATGCTGGGGCGCTGAGCGGCGCCCCGGGTCCGGAAGAGCGGTTCGGACCGGGACATCCGGCCAACAACCCCGTGGGGACGGGGGTGCGGCGGACGGCAGCGTTTGTCCGGTCAGCTGGGGAGCTGACCGGACATCGCGCTTTCCGGAGTCCTCGGAGCGACCGGCGGGCGGCCCTTGTACGCTCCTCGGCGGGTGCGGCGTCGGCCGGGCCCGCAGATCCTGCGCCACCGGGGGAGACCGTGACCACCGCAGTCGTACGCGCGCTGGGCGCCCTCGCCCACGAAGCGGCCCACGCGCCCGCCCCGGCCGGCTGCGACTGCCCGCCGCCGGCCGTGCTCGCGGACCGGGCGGACGGCACCGTGGTCCGCTCCGGCTCCGTCGTCGCCAAGGCCCACGCCCCCGGCACGGACACCGACGCCCTGGCCGTACGCCTCTGGCTGGCGGCCCGCCCCGACCTGGCGGGCGTCCTGCTCGAGCCGTTGCCGGTACAGCCCCCGGCGGCCCCGGTGACGGCCCCCGCGCACCTCGTCGCCCCGTCGCCGTACCTCACCGAGCTCCATGGCCGCCCGGTCACGCTGTGGCCCCACGGGGAGCCCGTGAATCCGGGTGACCCGGACGCGGCCCCGTGGGAGGAGGCCGCCGTGCTCCTGGCGCGCCTCCACCGCACCGAACTCCCGACCGCCGCGCTCCCGGCCGCGGGACCGCTCGTGCCCCAGGCAGCGGAACCGCTCCTGTCCCCGGCCGGGCGACCGCTCGTGCCCCAGGCAGCGGAACCGCTCCTGTCCCCGGCCGGGCAACCACTCGTGCTCCCGGTGATGCGGGGGCCCGCGAAGGCGGCTATCGCCGTGGACCGGATGTGTACGGCACGCCCCGGGGACCCGTCCGTCGAGCCCGTCCTCGCGGCCTGGCAGCGGCTGCCCGCCTGGGCCCGTGACGCGGCCCCCGCACCCGCGCACCGCTCGCGTTTCCTCTGCCACGGTGATCTGCACCTGGGCCAGCTCGTCCGGCACCCCGCCCCGCACGGCCGCTGGCTGCTGATCGACATCGACGACGCGGGCCTCGGCGACGCCGCCTGGGATCTGGCCCGGCCCGCGGCCTGGTACGCGGCCGGACTGCTTCCCCCCGACGTCTGGTTCCGCTTCGTGGACGCCTACCGGGCCGTCGGCGGCCCCGCGCTGCCCGCCGAGGGCGACCCCTGGCCCGAGTTGGACGTCGCCGCGCGCACCCTGACCGTACAGACCGCGGCACTGGCCCTCGCCAAGTCCGCGGCGGAGGGGAGGAATCCGGATGAGGTGGAACAGATGATGATCGAGGCCTGCGCCCGAATCGCGTCTCTCCCAACCGAGTTGGCCGCCGAGCACGCGTCGTAGGGTGAACCGACCGTCGGCGGGCACGCATTCCGGCGACGGCCAACCGACGGCGAGGAGTGAGCCCGAACATGCAGTGCCCCAAGTGCCACGCACAGATGCACACGTACAACCGCAACGGCATTCAGATCGAGCAGTGCAGCGGCTGCCGGGGGATATTCCTGGACTACGGCGAGCTGGAGTCCCTGACCCGCATCGAATCGCAGTGGACGCAGCAGGCCCCGCCTCCGCCGCCCGCCCCTCAGCAGGCCTACCCGGCCGCCCAAGCACCCGCCTGGGGTGCCCCGCAGCAGCAGCACCACGGCGGTCACCACGGCCACTACCGGCAGAAGAGCTTCGGCCGGATGCTCTTCTCGTCCTGACCCGGCTCGCCCCGCGCCGCGGACCGGACGGCACATGCCCGGTCCGCTGCACGGACGCGTGCGGCAACGACGAAACCCCGGTCGTCGAGACGACCGGGGCTTCGGACTGTGCGCGATACTGGGATTGAACCAGTGACCTCTTCCGTGTCAGGGAAGCGCTCTCCCGCTGAGCTAATCGCGCAGGGTGACCCTGCGTGTACTGCGTGCGCGATACTGGGATTGAACCAGTGACCTCTTCCGTGTCAGGGAAGCGCTCTCCCGCTGAGCTAATCGCGCGGGGGTCCTTGCGGACCGGTGGACGATACTGGGATTGAACCAGTGACCCCTTCCGTGTCAGGGAAGTGCTCTCCCGCTGAGCTAATCGTCCTTGGAGGTGGAGACGGGATTTGAACCCGTGTAGACGGCTTTGCAGGCCGTTGCCTCGCCTCTCGGCCACTCCACCAGGGGTGGGGGTTCGGGAAGATCCCCCACCTTCTGCGAGCGGACGACCAGGTTCGAACTGGCGACCTCAACCTTGGCAAGGTTGCGCTCTACCAACTGAGCTACGTCCGCTTGTCGGTTCCGGTTCACTTGCGCGTCCCGGCGACGTGATGAACTCTAGCGGATTCCGGGGCCAGTACAAAAACGCGTTTGCGCAGCGTGCTGAGGTGCGCTCGCCCCGGCGCGGGTCACCGTGGGCCGTCCTAGACTCACCGGCGTGTACGACCTTGCTCCCATGGCCCGCTTCGGCGGCCTCGTCGCCTCCGATCTGCAGGATGTGACCAGTGATCCCGCGGCCCTCGACTCGTCCGGATTCTGGGCTGTATGTGCCGATTTCGAGGGCAGGCTCGTCTGCGCCCGCTTCGCCACCGTGCGCACCGCGGCCGTGCCCGCCCCGGTGCGGGGTGCCTGGCGCGGGCCCGCCGCCGGTGACTGGAGTTCGTCCCTCGACCGCGACGCCTACACCGCGGGAGTGCGTCGCATCCGTGAGTACATCGCGGCGGGCGAGGTCTACCAGGCCAACCTCTGCCGGGTGATGACCGCCCGGCTGCCCGATCCGGCCGCCGCGGACGTGGACGCCCTCACCTCACTGCTGGCGCGCGGCAATCCCGCCCCGTACGCAGGAACGATTCGGCTGCCCGCGCACGGTGTGGAGATCGCGACCGCGTCGCCCGAGCTGTTCCTCCGCAGGGACGGCCGCACGATCGAGTCCGGGCCGATCAAGGGCACCGGCCGCACCGAGGACGATCTGCTGGAGAAGGACCACGCCGAGAACGTCATGATCGTCGACCTGGTCCGCAACGACCTGGGACGGGTCTGTGCCACCGGATCGGTCGGCGTCCCCGATCTCTGTGTGGTCGAGAAGCACCCGGGCCTCGTCCACCTCGTCTCCACGGTGCGCGGCCTGCTGGCCGAGGGGACCGGCTGGCCGGAGCTCCTCGCCGCCGCCTTTCCGCCCGGTTCGGTCACGGGCGCCCCGAAATCCAGCGCGCTGAGGATCATCGGGGAACTGGAGACCGCCCCGCGCGGCCCGTACTGCGGCGGCATCGGCTGGGTGGACGCCGACCGGGCCACCGCCTCGCTCGCCGTGGGTATCCGCACCTTCTGGATCGACCGTGCCGGGCCCGCCCCCGTCCTGCGCTTCGGCACCGGCGCCGGCATCACCTGGGGGTCGGATCCGGAACGCGAATGGGACGAGACCGAACTCAAGGCGTCCAGGCTGCTCGCGGTAGCGTCGGGCGCATACGAAACAACCGGAAGGACCGCACCATGAGGATCTGGGTCAACGGCGAACTGCGGGCCGCCGATGACGCCCGGGTGTCCGTGCTCGACCACGGGCTCACCGTCGGCGACGGCATCTTCGAGACGGTCAGGACCACCGACGGCAGGCCCTTCGCGCTCACCCGGCATCTCGACCGGCTTGCCCGCTCCGCCCGGGGCCTCGGTCTGCCGGAGCCCGACCGGGACGAGGTTCGCCGGGCCTGCGCCGCCGTCATCGAGGCCAACCCGGCCACCCTCGGCCGGCTGCGGATCACCTACACCGGAGGCATCTCACCGCTCGGGTCCGACCGCGGCAACGCCGGCCCCGGCCTGGTCGTCGCCCTCGGGGAGGTGAAGCGCCGCCCGGACAGCACGGCGGTCATCACCGTCCCCTGGACGCGCAACGAACGCGGCGCGCTCGCGGGGCTCAAGACGACCTCGTACGCGGAGAACGTCGTCGCGCTCGCCCGCGCCCACGAGCGGGGTGCCACCGAGGCGCTCTTCGCGAACACCGTCGGACAGCTCTGCGAGGGCACCGGGTCCAATGTCTTCGTCGTCCTCGACGGGCAGTTGCACACCCCGCCGGTCGCCTCCGGCTGCCTGGCCGGGATCACCCGCGCGCTGGCGGTGGAGTGGACCGGGGCGCAGGAGACCGACTTGCCGTTCGACGTCCTGGAGCGGGCCGAGGAGATCTTCCTGACCTCCACCCTCCGCGACATCCAGGCCGTCCACCGGGTCGACGGCAGGGAACTGCCCGGCGGCCCCGGTCCGGTGACCGCCAAGGCCATGCGCGTCTTCGACGAGCGGGCCGGCGACGACCTGGACCCGTAGGGCCGGATCGCCGGGTCACGCCGGTACGCCGGGCCGTCCGCCGAGTACGGGGGATGCCGGAAAAGCGGATGACGGCTCCCCGTAAGGGGGATAGAAATCCCCTGATGACCACGACACTCCGGCCTTCCGGGCCGATCCAGTCAGGCGCCGACGGCGCACAGCACCGCGCCTACGACGTATGTGACAACGGGCGGCCCGTCGGCGCCGTCGATATCGCCACCGAGCCGGGGCCGGCCGGCGGCGCGGGCCTGCTGCGGTCCCTGCGGATCGACGAGCCCGTCCGCAGGCGCGGCCGCGGGACCATCGCGGCCCTGGCGGCCGAGGAGGTGCTGCGCGGCTGGGGCTGTACCCAGGTGCGTACGGAAGTCGCCGCGGACAACACCGCGGCGCGGCGGCTCGCCGCCGCACTCGGCTACACCGAGCGCAGCCGGAACATGATCAAGACCCTGCCGTCCGGCCCCCCGGCCCTGGCGGAAGGACTGACCGCACGCCCGATGACGCCCGGGGAGTTCGCGGCATGGGAGGAGAGGGCCATCGCCGCCTACGCGGAGAGCCTGGTCACCCGCGGCACCTCGGAGGCGACCGCCCTCGAGGCCGCCCGCACCTCCCACGCCCGGCACCTGCCGGACGGCCTGGCCACCGAGGGCGCCCATCTGCACCTCCTGATCCACGACGGCGAGGCCGTGGGGCACGTCTGGGTGGCCCGGTTCGAGATCCACCCCGGTCTGCTCGTCGGCTACGTGTTCGACGTGGAGGTGCATGAGGAGTTCCGTGGCCGGGGGTACGGGCGGGCACTGATGCTCCAGGCGGAGCGGATCGCTCTCGCGGCGGGCGACGAGCGGCTGGGCCTGCACGTGGTCACGGCCAACACGGCCGCGGTCCGGCTGTACGAGTCGCTGGGCTACGAGCCGAGCCAGTACCACCTGACCAAGCCGCTGTAGGCGTCCAGGGCCTCTCGCCCGCCCTCTCAGCCCTGTCCGGCGAGCAGCCGGTCGGCGATCTCCTCGATGCGCTCGCGCAGTCCTTCCTGGCTCTTGCCGCCGTCCAGCCGCTCGCCGCCGATCACATAGGTCGGGGTGCCTGTGACCCCGATCGCCTTGCCCTCGGCCTGGTCGGCGTCGACGATCAGCATGTGCCGGCCGTCGATCAGGGCGGTGTCGAACTCCTCGGCGTCCAGACCGAGTTCCCCCGCCACCTCGATCAGCATCGGCTCGCCGGCGCGGGCGAGGTCATCGGTGCGGGCGAGTACGGCCTCGATGTACGGCCAGTCCTTGCCCTGCGCCGCGGCCTCCTCGACGGCCTGAGCGGCGGCATAGGAGTGCTTGTGCTTCTCCAGCGGGAAGTGCCGCAGTCGCACCTCGATCCGGTCGCCGTACCGCGCCCGCAGGGCGTGCACATCGGTGAGGGCGTGGTGGCAGTCGGGGCACTGGAGCTCGCACCAGATGTCGAGGACGACCGGTGCTGCGGGGGTGGAATCACTCATGGGACCAGTCTCCCAGGGTGTACCGGGGAGTACCGACCGGCACCGGCCCGCACGGCACCTGGGGAGGATCCCGGCCCTGATATGTCCCTGATGTGGGCTCCGGGCGTGGCCGCGGGCCCGTGGACGGGTGCAGGATGGAAGGGACGTTTCCCCTGCGCCTGGAGGCACCGATGCTTGCCGAGACCATTTGTTCCGCGGCGTCCGCGGCGGGCCTGGGCATCGCCGCCGTCACCGCGTACCGGAAGCGCTTCCTCGCCGCGACGAGGATCGCGGCCTACTCCCTGGTCCCGATCGGCCTGGTGCTGACCGGTGTCGTCCAGTGGGTGACGGACATCGCGTTCAAGCCGAGTGTCTGGCTGGGCTTCGGCCTGCTGGGGGTGGCCTGGCTGCTGTTCATCATGACCCGCGCGATCGAACGGCGCGGGGGCGGCACCCGCAAGGAACGCAAGGAGGCCGCCCGTGCCGCGAGGAACGGCGCGGTGGCTCCGGCCGCCTCGGCCCCCTCGTTGGGGGCAGGTCTTCCGGCAGTCCGGTCGCAGCAGCGGGAGAAGCCGGAGAAGCAGACCGCCGCGCGTGGCTCGGGCGACGACTTCAGCGACATCGAGGCCATTTTGAAGAAGCACGGCATCTGACGGCCCGCCCGTACGCCCGATCACGTACCCGGCTGCGGGGGAGTGGGAGAGTGAGGGCAACAGCTGGAATGAATCGATTCAGGCATGATCCTTGACGGTGTTCGGGGATGGGGCTAGCGTCCCGACCGGATTGAATCAATTCACTCACGCCGTCCGTACGATGGGGTGACGCCGCTGGACCAGTGCGGCCGAGGGCACCAGTGGGGCAGGGCAAGTGGCGCGTGTGGCAGGGATCAAGGATGTGGCCCGGCAGGCCGGGGTCTCCGTGGGCACGGTCTCCAATGTGATCAACCGGCCGGAGGCCGTACTCCCCGAGACCCGGGCGCGAGTGCTGGCCGCCATCGAGGAGCTCGGCTACGTCCGCAGTGAATCCGCCCGTCAGCTCAGGGCCGGGCGCAGCCGGATCATGGCCCTGCTCGTCCTGGACATGGGAAACCCCTTCTTCGTCGACGTGGCCCGCGGCGCCGAGCGCGCCGCCCGCCAGGCGGGCCTCGGTGTCATGGTCTGCAACAGCGGCCAGAGCCCCGCGGAAGAGGCCGAGTATCTCGGCCTCTTCGCGGAACAGCGAGTGTGCGGAGTGCTGGTCACACCGGCCGACGCGACCGGCCGCAACCTCGAGTCCTTCAGCCGCCACCGCATTCCCTACGTGCTGGTGGACCGCGTCGCATCCGGCACCGGGACCTGCGCCGTCTCCGTCGACGACGTGCGGGGCGGCGCTCTGGCCGTCGGACACCTGGTCTCGGCCGGGCACCGCTCGGTGGCGTACGTCAGCGGACCCGGCGACCTGCACCAGATCAGGGACCGCCGCACGGGTGCGCTGTCCGCCCTGGCCGAGGCGGGGCTGGCCCCCGAGGCACTCGTCGAGATCCCCTCCGACCGGCTGGACGTGGCGGCCGGACGCGACGCCGGGGCCCGGCTGCTCGGTCTCGTGCCCCGCCCCACCGCCGTGTTCTGCGCGAACGACCTGCTCGCCCTCGGCGTCCTGCAGGCGCTGTACGCGGCCGGGGTGCGGGTGCCGCAGGACATCGCCATCGTCGGATACGACGACATCGAATTCGCCGCCGCCGCTGCCGTTCCGCTCACCTCGGTCCGCCAGCCGGCGGTCCTGATGGGCCGGCTGGCCGCCGAACTCCTGCTGGAGGAGGCGGACGACGACGAGGGCCACCACGAGCACCGCAGTGTGGTGCTCCAGCCGGAACTCGTCGTGCGCGCATCGAGCTCCACGCCTCGCTGAGACGGTCGCCCGCCCCTTCGTTCCTTCTGCCGTTCCTTTCCGCCTGCCCGAAATGGAGACCGCGTGTCCCTGTTCGACCTTCCCCTGGATCAACTCCGCTCCTACCGGCCCGAGTCCGCTGAACCGGACGACTTCGACGCCTTCTGGGGGCGCACCCTCGAAGAGGCCTCCGCACACCCGCTGGACGCCGAATTCACCGTGCACGACGCCGCGTTGAGCAATGTCGTTGCCCATGACGTGTCGTTCGCCGGCTGGGGCGGCCACCGCATACGCGCCTGGCTGAACGTGCCCGCCGGTGCCGAGGGCCCGCTGCCCACCGTCGTCCACTACCTGGGATACGGCAGTGGGCGCGGGCTGCCGCACGACCACCTGGTGTGGGCCGCCGCCGGATGGGCCACCCTGCTCGTGGACACCCGGGGGCAGGGCGCCGTCAACAGCAACTCGCCCGGCTCCACGCCCGACCCGCACGGCGGCGGCAATCCGCAGTCGCCCGGCTTCATGACCCGCGGCATCCTCGACCCCGACGAGTACTACTACCGGCGGGTGTTCACCGACGCGGTACGCGCCGTCGAGGTGGCCCGTACCCACCCGGCCGTCGACCCGGACCGGATCGTCGTGCACGGCGGCAGCCAGGGCGGCGGCATCGCGCAGGCGGTGGCGGGGCTCAGCCCGCACGTCAAGGCCGCGCTCATCGACGTACCGTTCCTGACGCACTACCGGCGCGCCGTCGAGATCACCGACCAGGACCCGTACCAGGAGATCGTCCGCTTCCTGTCCGCCCAACATGGTGTCTCCGACCAGGTGTTCCGGACCCTCTCGTACTTCGACGGCCTCAGCTTCGCCGCCCGGGCGACGATGCCCGCGCTCTACTCGGTGGCCCTGATGGACACCGTCTGCCCGCCGTCCACCGTCTTCGCCGCCTACAACCACTGGGCGGGCCCCAAGGAGATCGTGGTCTATCCCTGGAACAACCACGAGGGCGGCGGCTCGACCCACCGCGGGGTTCAGTTGCGCATGCTGCGCGACCTGGGCTGACGGGCGACGGGCCGGGAAAGCGGCGGGGGATCGCCCGACGGTCCCGAACGTGGGGCGGATGATCGGACACGCAGGCGATTTCGATCACCACGTGAGGGGTGAACTCCCCTCGTGAAGAGCAGCGTTGATCGCCAACGGGTCCGGACTGCGTCATGATCGTCCGGAGATGGTGGACACCTCACGGGGCGATGCCCCCGCACCCCCCGCCGAAGAGCCGCGTGGCTGCCTCTTCGCGCTTTCCCAGCCCCCTCTGATGATCTTCCTCGCGGTGGTCGGCAGCCTGCTGCTGATGGCCGCGTTGCATGATCTCTTCGTGCTGTGAACGGTCAGCCGGCCGCTTCCCTGCGGCGCGCCCGGTACGCGGCGACGTGCAAGCGGTTACCGCAGGTGCGGCTGGAACAGTAGCGGCGGGAGCGGTTGCGGGAGAGGTCGACGAAGGCGTGCCGGCAGTCCGGCGCCTCGCAGCGCCTCAGCCGCTCCGTCTCGCCCGCCACGATGATGAACGCGAGGGCCATGCCGCAGTCGGCCGCCAGGTGGTCGGCGATGGAGGCGTCCGGCGCGAAGTAGTGCACGTGCCAGTCGTAGCCGTCGTGATTGCTGAGCTGCGGCGTGGTGCCCGCGGCGGCCACCAGGGAGTTGACGAGCGAGGCGGCGACCTGTGCGTCGGACGCCGCGAAGACCGCCGCGAACCGCGCCCGAACGTCGTGCACGGCCCGTAGGTCCTTCTCGTCGAGCTCGCTCACCCCGCTCAGGCGGTGGTGCTCGGCGAACGCGTAGAGCGCGGGGATTCCGGCGAGCGCGTCGGCCGGTGACCCGTCCTCCCGCTGTGCGCTCTCGGGCGCGGTGTTCACCAGTTCGACCACCGTTTCGAGGGCGATCCGGGTGTCGTGGGGAATCAGCACGCTTTCGCTCCCTGGCCTCCGGCGGGCGGGCGCCCGCCGATGCCGGCTGACTCTACTGGTACTGCCGCGGCGCCCAGGGGCCCGAGACGGCCTCTGGGGCCCCTGGGGCGCACTTACCGGCCATCGGGCCGAGAGGCGACGGGCGCGGGTCCGTGGCGGGGCTGCGGCGGGCCGGCCAGGGGCGTCCGGGCGGGACGGGGGACCGGATGAACGCGGACCGGCGCCGTCACCACGGTGGATTCCGTGGTGACGGCGCGGGCTGCATCCGTATGAGGTTGTCCGCGCGACGCCGTCTCCCCGAGTAGGACGGCGTCGTGCAGTTCTCGGCCTGGCTCAGCTTTCCGCCAGGATGTGTGAGAGCTCCGTATCGAGATCGAAGTGACGATGCTCGGTGCCGGGCGGAACCGCGGCGTCGGTCCTCTTCAGGAACGACTCCAGGGCCCTTGCCGGGGCTTCGAGCAGGGCTTCGCCCTCCGGGGAGCTCAGTGCGATACAGACGACGCCCTGGCCGTGACTACGGGATGGCCAGACGCGGACGTCTCCGGTGCCGGTGGGCCTGTGCAGCCCCTCGGCAAGGAGGTCACGGGCGAAAACCCACTCGACCGTTTCCTCCGCTCCGGTGTGGAAGGTGGCGTGCACGGCATACGGATCGGCCGTGTCATACCGCAGGCCCGCGGGTACAGGCAGTGAGGACTCGCTCGACACAACGAGGCGCAGGTGCAGCTCGCAGCTGACCGTGGTGTTCATAAGCGCCAGGGCCTTTCGCTCAGTGTGCGCTCGGGGATTCGCACGTCGGCGAAATCGACATGCCACCTACGGTGGCGTTGTAAACCCGTCTGACCGTTTTGTGCTTCTTGAGGTAGCTCGTATAGCGGTGTGTAACTTTGGGTTATGCGGCCATTCCGGTGACGAAGGCCGTTCCGGTAGGTTGACCCCCATGAATGCGGAGAGTGACGAGCGGGACGGGGCCGCCGCATCGGCGGATCCGGCGCCCGCGACGGGGGGCGTGACGGAAGGCGCCACGGAAGACGTCGTGCCGGGTGTGGCGGAGGTGGATCCCGAGCTCGGCTCCAGGGCGCCCGGGTTCATCAAGGCGTCCAGGGCGCTGCACCTGAGCTGGCAGGTCGGCGTGTTCATGGTCGGCCTCGCCGTGGTGGTGGCGGGCATCATCATGCTGCCGCTGCCCGGCCCCGGCTGGCTGGTGATCTTCGGGGGCATGGCGATCTGGGCGACCGAGTTCGTCTGGGCGCAGCTGGTGCTGCGCTGGACGCGGCGGAAGGTCACCGAGGCCGCCCGGCGCGCCCTCGACCCCAAGGTGCGGCGGCGCAACATCGCGCTCACGGTGATCGGTCTGGTGATCGTCGCGGTGCTGGTGGGGATCTATGTGTGGAAGTTCGGAATCGTCATGCCGTGGAAGATCCACGAGTGATCCGGAGCTGGTCGGGGGGCGCCACTGACATGGGGTAATGTTTGGCCTGCGCCCGGGCGATTAGCTCAGTGGGAGAGCGCTTCGTTCACACCGAAGAGGTCACTGGTTCGAACCCAGTATCGCCCACCCGGACCGATGGCCCGGAAGCTTCAACAAGCTTCCGGGCCATCGGCGTTTTCGCGTGCGCGATTCAAGCGCTTCGACTGATTTTCGTCCCAACTGTTGACGCCGTCGATGGCGCTCCTTACCTTGACCCGGCAAGCGCTTTCTAAAACGATTCAATCAAGCGTAGGGGCGAACTATGTCTCGGAACGAAGGCATGGACCGGCGGCAGTTGCTGAGGCTCGCGGGCCTCTCGGCTGCCGGCGTCGGGCTGACGGCGGCGGGCTGCGGATCCGGCGGCGGCTCGAACGGGGCGGTCACCATCCGGCATGCCTGGTGGGGCGCCGACGACCGGGCGAAGAAGGTCCAGGAGTGCGTCAGGCTCTTCGAGAAGAAGCACCCGAAGATCAAGGTGAAGACGGACTTCCAGCAGTACGCGGACTTCTGGAAGAAGTTCAACACCCAGGCGGCCGGTGGCAACCCGCCCGACGTGATCCAGAACGCGGTGACCTTCCTGCGCAAGTACGAGGCGAAGAACGTCCTGCTGGACCTCAATCCGCAGGCGAAGAAGGGCAACCTCCAGTTGGACGGCTTCCGCTCGGGGCTGGAGAAGTTCGCCGAGATAGACGGCAAGCTGCTCGGCGTACCGGTCGGCAGCAACTCGATGGCCCTGGTCATCGACGAGAAGGTCTACGAGAAGGCGGGCATCGACCACAGCCTCGGCTGGACCTGGGACGACTGGTACGCGGGGCTGCGGAAGATCAAGTCGGTCTCGCACATGGCCGGCGACTCCGGCCCGCACGGCATCATGTACCTGTACGACCTGATCCTCCGCCAGAACGGCAAGGCGTTCTTCACCAAGGACGGCATGGGCTTCGGCGAGGCCGAACTGCTTCCGTACTGGACGGAGTCCCTCGCGCGGGTCAAGGCGGGAATCTACGCCGACCAGAAGAAGGTCGAGCAGATCAAGCCCGCCTCCGCGCTCGCCAAGGGCATCTCGGCCGGAGAGTTCACCTGGGACAACTTCTCCGTCCGCTACAGCGCGGAGGGCAAGAGCAGCTACGGCCTCGCGCCCATCCCGAGCACCGACGGCAAGAAGACCGGCCAGTACCTCGGCTCGCTGATGCTGAGCGGCACGGCCCGCACCAAGCATCCCGCCGAGGTCGCCACCTTCATCAGCTTCATGACCCACGACCCCGCGGTCGCCCGGATCATGGGCTACGACCGCGGAGTGCCCGCGACCACCGCGCAGTTCGAGGCCTTCCAGCCGGCCGACGCCCCGAGCAAGGCCATCGGCGCCTACGAGACCGAGATCGCCGACGCCGGAGTGCTGGAGCCCATCACGCCGCACCCGGCCGGCGCCGACGTCGTCGAGGCGGCCTTCCTGCGCATCGGCAGCGACATGTCCCTGGGCAAGTCCTCGCCGCAGGACTCGGTGAAGCAGTTCTTCTCCGAGGCGAAGACCGCCCTCGCCTCGAACTGAGAGGGAACGCGGTGACTCACATCCAGACGTCCGCGAGCGGCCCGGCCCTCAAGAGCGACCCCGCCGCCGCGGAGTGGAACGGCCCGGGACGCAAGAACCGGGCCGCTCCGCAGCCGCGGGGCCACCGCGAGAATCTGACCGGCTATCTCTTCATGTCGCCCTGGATCGCGGGCTTCCTGTTCCTGATCGCCGGGCCCATGGTCTTCTCGCTGTACCTCGCGTTCACCGACTACAACCTGTTCGACGCGCCGCGCTGGGTCGGACTCCAGAACTTCACCGACATGTTCGCCGACCCGCGCTGGCGCCAGTCGGTCAAGGTGACCTCCTGGTACGTGCTGATCGGTACCCCGATCAAGCTGGCCGCCGCGCTCGCGGTGGCCATGCTGCTCGCCCAGAAGCGGTGGGGCCAGTCCTTCTACCGGGCCGCGTTCTACGCCCCGTCGCTGATCGGCGCGAGCGTCTCGGCGGCCATCGTCTGGCGCGCGCTGTTCTCGGACGGCGCCGTCGTCGACCGCGGGCAGCAGCTGTTCGGTATCGACGCGGGCGGCTGGATCGGCGACCCGGAGATGATCATCTACGCGCTGGTGGGCCTCACGGTCTGGCAGTTCGGCGCCCCGATGGTGATCTTCCTGGCCGGCCTCAAACAGGTCCCGAAGGAACTGTACGAGGCGGCGGAGATGGACGGGGCCGGCTCCTGGCGCAGATTCTGGAGCATCACCCTGCCGATGATCTCGCCGGTGCTGTTCTTCAACGTACTGCTGGAGACCATCCACTCCTTCCAGATCTTCGCCTCGGCCTACATCGTCAGCAACGGCACCTGCGGTCCGGGCGACGCGACGCTCGTCTACACCTGTTACCTGTACGACCAGGGCTTCGCGAACAGCCGGATGGGCTTCGCCTCCGCCATGGCCTGGCTGCTGCTCGTCGCGGTGGGCCTGGTCACCGCCGTGCTGTTCTGGTCCCAGAAGCGCTGGGTGCACTACGAGGAGGACGGCCGATGAGCCGGACGGAAGCCACTGCCCCGCGACGCCGGCTCCCCGGCTCACTCGCCTGGCACCTCGGGGCGCTCGCCATCCTCGTGGTGATCCTCTACCCGGTGGTCTGGACGATCGGCGCGTCCTTCAAGCCGAGCGAGGACATCGTCGGCGCACTGAACCTCTTCCCGACCGACCCGATCACCTCCAACTACCGACGGCTCGCCGACGGCATCGCCGACATACCGATCTGGAGGTTCTTCCTGAACTCGGCCTACATATCGGTCGGTTCGGTCATCGGGGTGGTGTTCTCCTGCTCACTCACGGCGTACGCCTTCACCAAGGTCAGGTTCGCCGGGCGCAAGATCATGTTCACCGTCATGGTCGGCACGCTGCTGCTGCCGTATCACGTACTGATCATCCCGCAGTACGTGATCTTCCAGAAGCTGGAGCTGATCAACACCTTCACTCCGCTGCTGATCGGCAAGTTCCTGGCCACCGACGCGTTCTTCGTCTTCCTGATGGTGCAGTTCATGCGCGGACTGCCCAAGGAACTCGACGAGGCGGCCCGGCTCGACGGCTGCGGGCACCTGCGGATCTACTGGTCGATCGTGATGCCGCTGTGCCGGCCCGCACTGATCACCAGCGCCATCTTCACCTTCATCCAGGCCTGGAACGACTTCATGGGCCCCCTGCTGTACCTCAACGAACCGGACAAGTACACGGTCTCGATGGGGCTGAGGATGTTCATCGACCAGGACGCCGTCGCCGACTACGGCGGCATGATCGCGATGTCACTGGTGGCCCTGCTTCCGGTGCTGGCCTTCTTCCTGGCCTTCCAGCGCTACCTCATCGACGGCATGGCCACCTCCGGCCTGAAGGGCTGAGCAGCCAGTGGCCAACACATCCGGCACCGCGCCCAGGACCTCCTTCGTCCGCGAGCGGTTCAGCGTGTTCACCGAGTGCCTGCTCACCGGCGTGTGGATCACCGTCGCCGCCCTGCCGCTGGTCACCTTCCCCGCGGCGTTCGCCGCCGGGGCCCGCCATCTGCGCCGCTATCTGGCCGGTGAGACGGGCGGGGTGCGGGAGTTCACCGCCGACGTACGGGAGGCGTTCCGCAGTGGCTGGCGGGTCTCCCTGCTGTGGTGGGCGGCGCTCGCGCTGCTTGCCTTCGACTGGCAGGTCGCCCGGTCGGGCCTGCTGCCGGGCGGCCGCCCGCTCGTCGTCGTGAGCCTGCTCGGGCTGCCGGCCGTCGCCGTCTGGGGACTGCGTACGGCCGCCGCCTGGCGCCCCGGCACACCCTGGCCGCAGACCGCACGGGCCGCGGGCCGCAGGACCCTGACCGACCCGGCCGGATCACTGCTGCTCGTCGGCGGATTCGTGGCCCTGGCCCTCGCCGCCCGGCAGGTGCCGCCGCTGGCCGCACCCGCCCTGGGCTGCCTGGCCGCGGCGGCGGTCGCCGCCGACCGCCGCTGACCCGCCCCCACCTACCGCACCCCACCCCACCACGCGTCAGCGTGCGATCAGTCATGCCCGTTTCGCAACGAACTGGAGTCGTGATGTCCCCGATCCCCCGCCGTACCGTTCTCAAGGCCGCCGCCGTCGCGGGCGCGGCCACCCCCTTCTCCTGGGTGCTGAGCGACACCGCCCAGCAGGCCGCCGCCACCGGGAAGGCCGCCGAGGGCCCCGTGGAGATCAGCTGGCTGGAAGACGCCGGGCTCGGCGCCGCACCCGGCACCACCTTCGGCGTCCCGTGGGCGCGGGGCCGCCACCCCGCGGACCAGAAGTTCGCCCTGGCCACCGCCGACGGCAAGGACATCCCCGTCCAGACCTGGGCCACCGCCACATGGCCGGACGGCTCCCTGAAGTGGACCGCCCACGCGGTGGGCCCCGAGGCCCGGGCGGCCAAGAAGTTCGCCCTCACCGCCGGTGAACCGGCCGCCCCCGCCGCCAAGGTCACCGTCAGGAACAGCGGCGGCTCGATCACCGTCTCCACCGGAGCCATCACCGCCAGGATCGGCAAGACCGGCTCCTCGCTGATCACCTCCCTCACCCGTGGCTCCACCGAGATAGCGAAGGACGGCCGGCTCGTCCTGATCCGCCAGGGCGAGATCGAGGACGGCGACCAGGGACAGCAGAAGTACGAACGGTTCGAGAGCGCCATCAGCAAGACCGAGGTCGAACAGAGCGGACCCGTCCGCGCCGTCGTCCGCATCGACGGCAAGCACCGCCGCGGCAGCCGCTCCTGGCTCCCGTTCTCGGTGCGGCTCTACTTCCACGCGGGCGCCGAATCGTTCCGCATGATGCACACCATCACCTTCGACGGCACCCAGGAACCCGGCCGCGCGAGCGGCGACTTCATCCGCGGTCTCGGCGTCCGCTTCACCGTCCCGATGCGCGACGAGATGTACGACCGCCACATCCGTATCGGCGGCGACGACACCGGAATGCTCCGCGAAGCCGTCAAGGGCATCACCGGGCTGCGCCGCGACCCGGGCGCCGCCGTCCAGGCCGCCCAGTTCGAGGGGACGAAGCTGCCCGATCCGGCGACCTGGGACCAGCGCGTCACCACGCGGCTCCCGCTCATCCCCACCTGGGGCGACTACACCCTCAGCCAGCTCTCCGCCGACGGCTTCGCGCTGCGCAAGCGGACCAAGAAGGGCCACGGCTGGATCGCCGCGGGCGGCGGCCGGCGCGCCTCCGGCTTCGGCTACGTGGGCGGCGCGAGCGGCGGACTCTCCTTCGGACTGCGCGACTTCTGGGAGAAGTTCCCCGCCCAGCTCGACATCCGCGGCGCCGACACCAAGGCCGCCGAGGTCACCCTCTGGCTCTGGTCGCCCGAGGCCGAACCCATGGACCTGCGCTTCTACCACGACGGCATGGGCCAGGACACGTACACCAAACAGCTCGACGGCCTCGAGATCACCTACGAGGACTACGAGCCCGGCTTCGGCACCCCGTACGGCATCGCCCGCACCAGTGAACTCGTCTTCTGGGCCAACGAGTCCACCCCCAGCGCCGAGGCCCTCGCCCAGCAGACCCACACCGTCCGGACCCTCCCGCAGCTCGTCGCGCCGCCCTCCCAGCTGATCGGCGCGAACGTCTTCGGCGGACTCTTCTCCCCGGTCGACCGCTCCACCCCCGCCAAGGCGAAGATCGAGGACCACCTGGACTTCCTGTTCACGTACTACAAGGACCAGGTCGAGATGCGCCGCTGGTACGGCTTCTGGGACTACGGCGACGTCATGCACTCCTACGACCCCGCCCGCCACCAGTGGCGCTACGACATCGGCGGCTACGCCTGGGACAACTCCGAACTCTCACCGGACCTCTGGCTCTGGTACGCCTACCTGCGCTCCGGCCGCGCCGACATCTTCCGCTTCGCCGAGGCCATGACCCGCCACACCGGTGAGGTCGACGTCTACCACCTCGGCGACTGGGCGGGCCTCGGCACCCGCCACGGCGTCCAGCACTACGCCGACAGCGCCAAGCAGCAACGCATCGCCAACACCACCTACCGGCGGTTCTACTACTTCCTCACCGGGGACGAACGCGTCGGCGACCTGATGCGCGCCAACGTCGACTCCGACGAGACCTTCCTCGCTCTCGATCCGCTCCGCAAGATCCGCACCGAGCCCTACACCCCGGACCGGCACGCCCTGTCCATCGGCTTCGGTACCGACTGGAGCGGACTCGTCTCCGCCTGGCTCACCGAATGGGAGCGCGGCGGCCCGCAGGCCGAGAAGGCCAGGGCGCGGGTCCTCGGCACCATGGAGACGATCGCCGCCCAGCCCAACGGATTCGTCCAGGGCAGCGGCCTCTACGACCTGGACACCGGGAAGTTCGCCGTCGCCACCGAACCCGTGGTCAGCGTCTCCCACCTGTCCGGCGTCTTCGGGCTGGGCGAACTGTGCGCCGAACTCATCGACCTGGTCGACATGCCGAAGTTCAAGGAGGCGTACCTCGACTACTGCCGCTACTTCAACGCCTCCAAGACCGAACAGGCAGCCCGCTACGGCTCCAACTTCGGCACCCTGCTCCTCTTCCAGGGCCACTCCCGCATGGACGCGTACGCCGCCGTGCAGACCGGCGACGCTAAGCTCGCCGCGCGCGCCTGGGAGAAGTTCTACAACAGTGACGGGTACAAGGAATCCGCACCCTGGAAGACCGAGAAGGTGAGCGGCCCGGTCACCACCGTCCCGGGCAGCGAGGCCAACTGGGTCTACACCAACGACACCGCGCTCTACGGCCTCGCCGCCATCGAGAACCTCGCCCTCGTCGGTGACCGGATGCCGGCCTGAGGCCCATGAGGGCGCCCCGGGCCGGCCGTGCGGTACGTCACCGCATCCGGCCCAGGGCGTCCCTCAGCCGCCGGGCGTCGCGCAGCCGCTTCTCGTACGTCGCCCCGACCGCCAGCAGCAGCGCCCCGGCCAGCGCCGGAGCCACCCAGCGCGGCAGTGTGCCGACCACCTGGACGACATACGGCGCGAGCTCGTGCAGCGCGTCCAGCGCCAGCACCGCACCGCCCAGCACCAGCAGGGACTGGAGCCGCCACCGCGCCCCCAGCAGCGTGATCACGAGCGCCGCCGTACCGAGCAGCAGCGGCCGCAGCCAGTGCGGATCGGCCCAGGCGGCGACGAGTGACGGCACCAGCGTCGCCGTCAGCCCCGCCCCGTACGCGGTCCACGACGACGCGGCGGGATCGCGGCGGCGGCGCAGCACACCGATCACCAGAGCCGGAACGGTCACCGGCAGGGTGTACGCCTCCGGGGACGACACCCCGGACGCCGACAGCCGGACCCAGGCAGCCGCCACGAACAGCGCGGTCGCCAGATATCCGGCCACCGGCCGCCGCTCCGGACGCAACGCCGTGCCCGCGGCCAGTACCGCGCACAGGGCCAGCACCATAGCCAGGAACGGCATGTCGCCCATCGCCAGGCCCACGGCCGGAAGCGCCGCCGCACCACCGGCCAGCTCCACCGGCAGCGCCACCGCACGCCCCTTCAGCCGGGCGCCCAGCAGCACGGTCACCGCGGGGACGGCCAGGATCACCGGAGCCGCCCGATGCGCGGCCAGGCCCAGCGACGCACCGCACGCACCGGCCAGCACCACGGCACAGGCCACGGCCGCGCACGCCGCCACCGCCTGCACGGTCACCGGCACCCGGTCCGGCCGCGAGGCAGCGGCCACCGGAGCGTCCCACGCGACCGCAGCCGCCACGAACACCACCAGCAACGCCCCGAACACCGCATACGTGGCCGGTTCCGTGCCCAGCGACAACAGCGCCACGCCCACCGCACCCGCCGCCCCGCACACCGAAGCGGTCAGCGCCACCCCCGTCATCCCGCGCCGCAGACCGCCCACCGCCACCGCGAACACGCCCGCGACCAGCACCAACTGCACGGAAACGGCCACCGCGTACGAGGCGTCCAGCGCGGCCGGCAGCACCGCGAGCCCCGCCCAGCCGAGCACCGGAGCCGTCGCCCCGACAACGCCCCGCGCAGCCGGACCGGGGGAGAGCACCGGCCCGGCCCACCGCAGTACGCCCTCCCACCACCGGTACGCCGCCGCGAGCACCGCCGCCACCAGGAGCAGGACCACCGGGGCAGCGGCCATCTCCGACCACGGCAGCTCCGTCGCACCCAGCGCACCCCGCACACCGTCCCGGGGCGCACCGGCCCACACCCGGTCCAGCTGCCCCACCGGACCTGCCAACGACACCGCGACCGGCGGCAGCGAGAACAGCACCGAACCGGCGGTGACCGCCCCCGACGCCCACACCAGCCCCTGCCCGGCCGGACGACCCAGCGGAGCCCGCACAGCGACCGGCAGCGCTCCGCCGCACAGCAGGTACACCGGCACCACCCAGCCGCCGGAAACCCCCGCGACCAACACTCCGGAGACGGCGGCGACGGCCGCCAGGCCCGCCACCAGACCACCGGCCACCGCAACGCCCGCCGGTGCCCGCCGGGCCCCGGACAACGCGATGGCGGAACCGGCCAGCAGCAGCGCCCCCGGCAGCACCGCGTCCGCCGGCGCATCGGCCGACAGCGACTCCATCAACGCCACCAGCAGCCCCGCGCCACCGGTCACCCAGAGCCCGGAGCAGGCCGCCACCCGTACCGCAACTCCCTTGCCCCGCAACGCGATCACACAGTCCAGCGCCGCCGTGGCCAGCAGCGCACCGGCGAACACCAGGGCATCCGCCCGCTCCGCCCACGCCCACAGCAGCAGGGGCAACTGCGCACCGAGCACCGCGGCGGGCAGCGGCAGTCGCAGCCCGCCGAGCACCAGTCCGTACGCCGCCCAGAGCACGGCCAGCACCGCCGAAGCGGTCGCCGCGAAGCCCAGGCCCCCGGTCCTCGGCAGTGCCACCTCATGCAGCGCATAGGCGTCCAGCACCATCAGCACCGCCCCGAGAGCCGCGAGTGATTCGGCCGTCGAGGACAGCCCCCGACGCAGCAGCACCGCAGGCGCGGCCAGCGCCGCCACCGTCACGGTCGACAGGACCGCCGAGCGGCCGCCGATCCCCATGTGACCCCAGCTGACCAGGGTGAACGCGATCGCCGCGACCGTCAGCAGCAGTCCGCCGAGGGTGAGCAGCACATTCTGCGCACCGCGGGTGCGGACCGCAGGAGCGGCCGGCCGGCCCGGAGCCGCGAAGGGCGCCGAGGTGTGGCCGGCGGGCGGCGGGAACGAGGGCGTGGGCGGCCCGACGGTCAGCGGGCCGGGCGTCTGCAGGACGCTCACCAGCCAGGCGCGGCGGCGCAGCAGTTGGGACCGGCGCAGATCCAGCCCGGCGAGCTCACGGTCGAGGAGCGCCAGTTCCTCGGTGGGCGGCAGCAGATGTTCCATGAACGCGAGTGTGGCGGCGGTCACCCATTCGGACATGCGCACGGATACTCAGTTCCCCGGCTGAGTACGTGCATCCTGGACTCATGGACTGGAATCACTACCGATTTATGAGTGTTTGGGACTTCGTGGCCCCGCCCGGCGCCGTGTACCAGCTCCTGGAACGGGCGGAGCAGTACCCGCGATGGTGGCCGCAGGTCCGCGAGGTCACCCCCGTCGACGACACCTCCGGCACCACCCGGATCCGCTCACTGATCCCGTACGACCTCGTCATCACGTTCCGCGAACGTCGGCGCGACCCGCTTGCCGGGGTGCTGGAAGTGGCCCTCACCGGCGACCTCGAAGGCTGGGCCCGCTGGACCGTCACCCGGCACGGGGCCGGGAGCCGTGCCACGTACGAACAGGAGGTCGAGGTACGCAAGAGGCTGCTGCGGGTGCTCGCGGTGCCGGGGCGGCCCGTGTTCCGGGCCAATCACGCACTGATGATGCGGGCCGGACGTCGTGGCCTCGCGGCCCGGCTGGAAGCGGTTTGAACCACACCCGCCGAGCCCTGTATGGTTCAACCCGTTCCCGGGCGATTAGCTCAGTGGGAGAGCGCTTCGTTCACACCGAAGAGGTCACTGGTTCGAACCCAGTATCGCCCACCCCGGGAGAGGCCGGTCCGTCAGCAACACCGACGGACCGGCCTCTGCGTGTCCGGCTGCGCGGTCGGCTCCGGAACCGTTCTCCGCGCCCTCCGCAGGGACCGCACGAGCTCACGCGGCGGCGCGCAGCTCCGGACGCAACGGCCACGCCGGGTCCACCGTCTCCGGCGTGCCGCTCTTGGTGAACCACGCCTGCAGGCCGCGCGCCTGGGCGGCATGCCACACCGCCTGCAGTGTGTGCAGCTCCGCCGGGGTCAGCCGCTCCAGACGGGTCGCGAACCGCCGCCCCACCGCCCGGACCAGCTCCAGTGACGCCGCCGCGTCGGCCGCCGCGTCATGCGCCCCGTCCAGTACCACCCCGTACAGCTCACACAGGTCCGTGAGTGTGCGCCGGCCCTTGCGGTAGCGGTCCAGGTGCTTGTCGAGCACCCGCGGATCCAGCACACACAACGGCGTGTTCTCCAGGTAGCCGGCCAGTGACGACGCCCGGTGCCGCTTCAGCTCCCGGTCCAGCAGCGTCAGGTCGAACGGCGCGTTCATCACCACCAGCGGCCGGCCGGCCGCGCTCTGCTCGGACAGCGCCCGGGCTATCTCCTCCACCACCGGCGCGGGCCACCGCCCGTTGCGCTGGAGGTGGTCATCGGTCAGCCCATGGATCTCGGTCGCCCCCGCGGGCACCGGTACCCCCGGATTCACCAGCCAGCGGGTGACGCGCATCCGCCCGCCGGCACTGTCCTGGACGACGAGGGCGGCCGAAACGATCCGGTCACCCTCCACGTCCACTCCCGTCGTCTCGGTGTCAAAAGCGGCCAGTGGCCCCTCGTACCATTGAGTCATCCCCGAACTCCTCGCGCCCGAGCGGCAGATGGCGTGATTCCCCTGCCCGTTTCGGTGATACCCGCACCCTTTGCCTGATACGCCGTTTGCGGACCGCCCGCTGCGGTGACAACACAGATGACGGGGACGGAAGTTGGTACACCTCCGCGTCCGCCGACCCATTGGCACGGCCCGGAAGGCATACGGAGCCATGGCACTCGCGCAGCCCGAACCGAGTGGGCTGCTGCCCCAGCGGATCGCACCGCTGCGCGGCACACTCGCCACCACCGCCTGCATGGAGACCCTCCAGGTGGGCTACTTGCACGCGGTCGCGGCCGCGGCGGGGTGCTCCCTGTCGCAGCCGTTCCCCGACAACGGCATCGACTGGCACGTCAGCCACGGTGCCCCCGGCCATGTCGTCGACGACGAGGTGACCATCAAGGTCCAGCTGAAATGCACCTACCAGATACCGGCCCGCCCGCCCGGCGCGACGTTCGCCTTCACGCTCGACAACGCCCACCTCGTGAAGCTCGCCCGGAGCCCCGTGTCGGTGCACAAGATCCTCGTCGTGATGCTCGTGCCCCGCAGCCAGGACGACTGGCTCAGCGCCGGACACGACCGCCTCGACCTGCGGCACTGCTGTTACTGGACCAATCTGGCCGGCCACCCGGTGACCGGCCGGCACCGGACGACCGTACGGATCCCGACCTCGCGCATCTTCGACGACCGGGCGCTCTGCGAGATCATGACCCGTGTCGGGGCAGGAGGGAGACCCTGATGCACCGGCCTATGGACGAGTCCGCCGACGAAGCG
Source organism: Streptomyces brevispora (assembly GCF_007829885.1). NCBI lineage: Bacteria > Bacillati > Actinomycetota > Actinomycetes > Kitasatosporales > Streptomycetaceae > Streptomyces > Streptomyces brevispora. Next base: position 335,901 of record NZ_VIWW01000001.1, on the reverse strand, counting down.
ATCCCGTCAGTCGTACGACCCCATCCCACCGAGCCGCCCGGGCTCCGGCCCATCGGGCCGACAACCGCCGGTGGCCTGCCGGATCCCGCCCGGGTGGACCCCGCGGTGCTCGGCACCCTGCTCGCGCGCCACGGCTGGCGGCGGCGCGGCGGGGCCGCCGGACGCTACAGCCGCTGGACGCCGCCCGGACCACCCGCCCCACCCGGCGGCTCCACCAGCCTGCTCGTACCCGACAACGGGGCCTTTCCCGACAGCGAGGACCTGCTGGGGGAGGCGCTGACCGCGCTGGCCCGCAGCGCGGCCCCCTCCGCACGCGACATCCTCGTCTCCCTCGCCGTCCCCAGCGACGAGATCCGCTGGTGGCGCGAGGCCCCCGAACCGGCCGCCGGAACCGTCGGCGTGGCCAGCTGGACGGGAGCCGAGCAGCTCCATGGCGCGGCCCGGCAGATCCTGCTCGCCGGCGCCCTCGCCGTCCGCGGCCGGGCCGGGTACCACGGTGCCCGCCACCGGCGGCGTGCCCTCGCGGCCCTCGACGGCATCCTCGTCGGACCCGCGCCCGGCGGCCGCGACCTCACCGCGTTCGTCCCCGTCGAGACCGGCCGCCCCGTCGCGGTACGGCTCCATCACGCCCTGCACGCCACCCGCGAGGCCGTCGACTACCAACGGGCGACCGGCGGCATGGAGGCCTTCGACAGCGCCGTGGCGGCGGGCGTCAGCCGTGAACTGACCGAGGCCGTCGTCGCGCTCGTCCGCGGCTCCGAGGGTGCCGGGATCGCCCTGGAGTGGGCCCCCGCCGCGGGAACCCCCGACGGCTGCCCGGCGCGCCCCGAACCGGTGGAGTTCTCCCCGGGCGACCTGCCCGCGCTGCGCCGGGCGGGCGCCCGCTACCTCCGGGACGAACCCGCGGTCGCGGTGCGGATCACCGGCGCCGTCGTACGCCTGCGCCGCTCGGGGCCGCGCGGCGCCGGAATCGTACGGCTTCGGGTGCTGGCGGGCGCCGAGGTCCCGCATGTGCGGCTGGAGCTCGACGAGGAGGCGTACCGGATCGCCGGCCACGCCCATCTGGTGGGGCTGCCGGTGCGGGTGGAGGGCAGGCTGGAGAGCCGGGGCGGCTTCCGGCGGCTGACCAGGACCTCGCAGGTGATTCCCGTGCAGGTCGACGACGCGGAACGGGACCGGCTGATGAAGTCGCTCCAGGAGAACATCGACTATTTCGAGGAGGCATGCACGGGGGAGTAGCCGGTCGCGGACCACGGAATCCGGCCCTTTCGCTAAGAGGGGTGCAGGCTCGGTACGATTCCTCTTGCGCGCGCAGGAGGAATGCGCCGCACCCCCTGAGTCAGGAGAGACCGGTGTCAGACGTCCGTGTGATCATCCAGCGCGATTCCGAGCGGGAAGAACGCGTGGTGACGACGGGCACTACGGCAGCCGAGCTCTTCCCGGGCGAACGCACCGTCGTCGCCGCCCGCATCGCCGGTGAGCTGAAGGACCTCGCCTACGTCGTCGCCGACGGCGAGACCGTCGAGCCCGTCCTGATCTCGTCCGAGGACGGCCTCAACATCCTCCGGCACTCCACCGCGCACGTCATGGCGCAGGCCGTGCAGGAGCTGCACCCCGAGGCCAAGCTCGGCATCGGCCCGCCGGTCAAGGACGGCTTCTACTACGACTTCGACGTCGAGAAGCCGTTCACGCCCGAGGACCTCAAGGCCATCGAGAAGAAGATGCAGGAGATCCAGAAGCGGGGCCAGAAGTTCTCCCGCCGGGTCGTGACGGACGAGGCGGCGCGCGAGGAGCTGGCCGACGAGCCGTACAAGCTGGAGCTCATCGGCATCAAGGGCTCAGCCTCCACGGACGACGGCGCGGACGTCGAGGTGGGCGGCGGCGAGCTGACCATCTACGACAACCTCGACCCGAAGACCGGGGACCTCTGCTGGAAGGACCTCTGCCGGGGCCCGCACCTGCCGACCACCCGGTTCATCCCGGCGTTCAAGCTGATGCGCAACGCGGCCGCCTACTGGCGCGGCAGCGAGAAGAACCCCATGCTCCAGCGCATCTACGGCACCGCCTGGCCCACCAAGGACGAGCTGAAGGCGCACCTGGAGTTCCTGGAGGAGGCCGCCAAGCGCGACCACCGCAAGCTCGGCAGCGAGCTGGACCTCTTCTCCTTCCCGGACGAGATCGGCCCCGGCCTCGCGGTCTTCCACCCCAAGGGCGGCGTCATCCGCCGGGCCATGGAGGACTACTCGCGGCGCCGCCACGAGGAGGAGGGCTACGAGTTCGTCTACAGTCCGCACGCCACCAAGGGCAAGCTCTTCGAGAAGTCCGGCCACCTGGACTGGTACGCCGACGGCATGTACCCGCCCATGCAGCTCGACGACGGGGTGGACTACTACCTCAAGCCGATGAACTGCCCGATGCACAACCTGATCTTCGACGCGCGTGGCCGCTCCTACCGTGAACTGCCGCTGCGCCTCTTCGAGTTCGGCACCGTGTACCGGTACGAGAAGTCGGGCGTCGTGCACGGCCTGACCCGCTCGCGCGGCTTCACGCAGGACGACGCGCACATCTACTGCACCCGGGAGCAGATGGCCGAGGAGCTGGACCGGACGCTCACCTTCGTCCTGAACCTGCTCCGCGACTACGGCCTGACCGACTTCTACCTGGAGCTCTCCACCAAGGACCCGGAGAAGTTCGTCGGCTCGGACGAGGCATGGGACGAGGCCACCGAGACGCTGCGCCTGGTCGCCGAGAAGCAGGGTCTGCCGCTGGTCCCGGACCCGGGCGGCGCCGCGTTCTACGGCCCGAAGATCTCGGTGCAGTGCAAGGACGCCATCGGCCGGACCTGGCAGATGTCGACCGTGCAGCTCGACTTCAACCTGCCGGAGCGCTTCGACCTGGAGTACACCGGCCCGGACGGCACCAAGCAGCGCCCGGTGATGATCCACCGCGCCCTGTTCGGCTCCATCGAGCGCTTCTTCGCGGTGCTGCTGGAGCACTACGCGGGTGCGTTCCCGGTGTGGCTGGCCCCGGTCCAGGCGGTCGGCATCCCGATCGGCGACGCGCACATCCCCTACCTCCAGGAGTTCGCCGCCAAGGCCCGCAAGCAGGGGCTGCGGGTCGACGTGGACGCCTCGTCGGACCGGATGCAGAAGAAGATCCGCAACCAGCAGAAGGCCAAGGTCCCCTTCATGATCATCGCGGGCGACGAGGACATGGCCAACGGCGCCGTCTCCTTCCGCTACCGCGACGGTTCGCAGGAGAACGGCATTCCGGTCGAGGACGCCATCGCCAAGATCGCCAAGGCCGTCGAGGACCGCGTCCAGGTCTGATCGGTCACGAGAAGGTGCCCCCGGCGAGCTATCCGCCCGCCGGGGGCACCTTCTCGTCCTCCCGGCGGAACGTCTGGATCAGCCACGACGAGAAGGAACCCGTCACGGCTCCCAGCAGCGCCAGCCCGCAGGCCATCAGGCCCGCTGCGACGATCCGGCCGACCGGTGTCACCGGCACGACATCCCCGTACCCCACCGTTGTGAGCGTCGCGCACGCCCACCAGACCGCGTCGCCGAAGGTCCGGATCGAGGCACCCGGAGCGTTGTGCTCCAGGTGGTAGATCGCGAGGGCGGCCGAGAAGCCCAGCAGCAGGGATGTCATGCCGGCGTACGACATCACGCGCGCGTACAGGCTCAGCCGGGGCTTGTCGCGGCGCTTCTGGACAGCCGTGTAGACCTTGACCACGCGCAGCGGCCGCAGCAGCGGCAGGATGAGTACCAGGGTGTCCAGCCAGTGCACCCGGACGAAGCGGTGGCCGAGACCGCTGAGTCGGATTCTGATGGCGTAGTCGATGACGAAGAGCAGCCAGGTGACGCCGACCAGAACGAGGGACAAGCCGCGCCAGGGTTCGGCGTGGTGCGGCGCGAGGACGCGGGTCGCGTAGCCGAGCAGGAACAGCAGTGAGGCGACGAAGAGCGGTCCCTCGGCGCGCTGCTCCCATCGGGTCAGAGCGGGAGGGGACTGGGCCGTGGCACGGTCGCTCATCGGTTAAGCATCGCGGTGCGGGAACGGGTTCGGCCCCGGCGACACGCTCCGCACGGGGTAAGCAATATGCTGATCGGCATGACGAGTGAGCCGGAGCAGCAGATCGGAGTGGGGACGCCCGACGCGTTCCAGCGCCTGTGGACGCCCCACCGGATGGCGTACATCCAGGGTGAGAACAAGCCGACCGGTCCGGAGGCCGGCGACGGCTGTCCGTTCTGCGCGATTCCCTCGATGTCGGACGAGGACGGGCTCGTCGTCGCGCGCGGCGAGAAGGTCTATGCCGTGCTGAATCTGTACCCGTACAACGGTGGGCATCTGATGGTGGTGCCGTACCGGCACGTCGCGGACTACACCGAGCTGGACGGTCCGGAGACGGTGGAGCTCGCCGATTTCACCAAGCGTGCGATGACCGCGCTGCGTGCGGCGTCGGGGGCGCACGGATTCAATATCGGCATGAACCAGGGTGCCGTGGCCGGTGCGGGCATCGCCGCGCATCTGCACCAGCATCTGGTGCCCCGCTGGGGCGGTGACACCAACTTCATGCCGGTGGTCGGGCACACCAAGGTGCTGCCGCAGTTGCTGGCGGACACCCGGAAGATGCTGGCCGACGCCTGGCCCGTCTGACCCGTCCGCACAGCCTGATTCGACCGATCCATCCGATCCGGTGTTCGGTCCGGCCTCCGGTCCGGTGGTCGGCCGCGCTTCGATCCGGCTTTCACCGTAGGGCGCCCCGGTTCTCCGGGGCGCCCTACGTGTGTGCGCGTGGCCGGCGTCTACGCGTCGTACAGGTCGGCCTTGCGCGGGGTCGGGTCCTGGACGAGTCCGCTCAGTATCGACGAGCGGTTGCCGAAGCGCTCGGTGTCGACGCCGTTCTCGTCCAGCACCTTGATGACGGCGCTGTGCACCACGCGCAGCACCGGCGTGGCCGCACGCATCGCGTCGTCGGCCATGAAGCGGTGGCGCCACGGCTTCTCGGCCCAGGCATGCCGCAGCCCGAACGGTTCCGGCAGCGCGATCTTGCCGCCGAGGTAGTCGAGCAGCGGCGGGTACCAGGTGAACGGGGCACGCAGGGCGAGGCGGACGACCTCGTGGGACTCGACCAGCGCCAGCGTGATGTCGCGGGTCTCCCAGAACCTGACGGTCTTGTTGACCGTCTTCTTCTTGGCGGCGGGTTTGCTGGTGAACAGGGAGTGGACCGGTCCGAGCGCGTGTCCGGTGACCTCGATGCGCAGGGTCTCGAAGAGCACGGTGACGGTGATCATCATGGTGATGACCAACTGGCCGTCCCAGAGGGTGAACTGGACGCCGAGGTAGTGGCGGTCACCGCCGCCGAACTGCTGGTGGTTGCAGATCCGCTGTATCTCGTGCGGCTTGACCTGGAAGGTGGCGACGTCCTCGCCCGCCGGGCGGGAGACCGAGTCGGCGTTCTCACCGACGGGCGACACGATCCAGTGGGTGACCGAGGGCTTGGGGAAGCCGCCGGTGTTCAGCGGGCCGCGTTCCAGCATCTTGAGCTGGTCGTGGATGACGCGTACCAGGTCCCAGCTGCGGAACTGGTGGAACTCCTTGCCGGGATCCTTGGCCACGAGGTCCTCGGCGAGCTGCCAGCTGCCCCAGCGGGTGCCCATGCCCAGGATGCCCTTGGGGCCGGCGTAGAAGACCGAGTTGGACTGCTGCTCCGCCGAGAGCTTCTCCAGGCCCTGCCGGAGTGCCTCACGGGCGGTCTCGCTCGGGTTCTTCGGTACGGCTTCGGGGATCTTGGCGACGACACCGCCGCCGGAGAGGAGGCCTTCCCAGCGGACACGCATGTCCTGGGCGGAGGCCTCGGCGATCCGCTTGGCGATCAGCCAGCCGATGACGGGGGCGACGACCATCGCCCGCACGTAGAGCCCCAGGAATCCGGTGAGGGGCATCTTGATCAGGAAGAACACCGCGGCGATCCCGATGATCGGCAGCAGGGCGCTGCCAAGGCCGGAGAGGCCCTTGTCCTTGGTGTTGGAGAGGGCGTCGCGCAGCCGGAACGCGATGACCCACAACAGCATTCCGGGCAGGAAGAGGAAGCCGAACAGGGCGGTCACCACGGTGAGCTTGGTATCGCGCGCCTTGCGGAGCCGGGACGCGGACAGACAGTGCTCGACGACGGTCTGCGGATCGCTGCCGAAGGACTGGATCAGTGCCTTGCGGGCGCCGCCCAGCGTGCGTTCCTGTACGGCGCGGGAGAAGGCCTCGCCGAGGTTGGGTTTGAAGTAGTCGGACTTGATGAACTTGGACCGGCCGGCCTTCACCTCGGACTTGTGCCACTCGCTGTTGGCCTTGAGGATCTCGTCCACCGGGCTGTCGCGGTACGCGGCAGAGGCGAGGGCGTTCGTCGCCACCGCCGCTCCCGCTGCTCCCTGAAGTGGAATCTGCGCTCCGGGAGAGAAATCGAATCCGTCGTTGGCCACTGTCGCCCCCACTCGCCCGCCAAGGAACCGCTCCTGCGGCTGTTTCCCAACTGCCGTGCCCGGCACACTTTCTGAGCTGGGACCACAGCGTATCGTCCGGATCGATTCGGTGTCCGGCCCTGTGGACAACCGTGGGGGACGCGGTGCGTCAGGTGCCGTTCACGCCGTTGTGCTGTTGTTCGCGCATCCGGTCCGCGAGTTGCGTGGGCATGGCCTCGTGGCGGGTGTACGTGCGGTCGAAGCGGCCGGCGCCGTGGGACAGGGAGCGCAGGTCGACCGCGTACCGGCCGATCTCCAGCTCCGGCACCTCGGCCCGTACGAGGGTGCGTCCGGGCCCGGACTGTTCCGTGCCGACCACCCGCCCGCGGCGACCCGAGAGATCGCTCATCACCTGGCCGACACAGTCGTCGGGGACCAGGGCGCGGATCTCGGCGACCGGTTCGAGCAGTTGGATGCGGGTGTCCGCTGCGGCTTCGCGCAGGGCCAGGGCGCCTGCGGTCTGGAAGGCGGCGTCGGAGGAGTCCACGGAGTGGGACTTCCCGTCCCGTAGGGTGACCCGCAGGTCGACGAGCGGGTGCCCGGTGGCGACGCCGCGGGCGGCCTGGGTGCGGATGCCCTTCTCGACGGACGGGATGAACTGGCGCGGTACCGATCCGCCGACCACCTTGTCGATGAACTCGATGCCGGATCCCGGTGGCAGGGGCTCGACGTCGATCTCGCAGATGGCGTACTGGCCGTGGCCACCGGACTGCTTGACGTGCCGGCCGCGTCCGGTGGACGGGCCCGCGAAGGTCTCGCGCAGGGCCACGCGGTGGGGGACCGCGTCGACCTGGACCCCGTACCGGCTGCGCAGCCGGTCGAGCGCCACGTCCAGATGGGCCTCACCCAGGCACCACAGGACCACCTGGTGGGTGTCCTGGTTCTGCTCCAGGCGCATGGTGGGGTCCTCGGCGACCAGCCGTGCGAGGCTCTCGGAGAGCTTGTCCTCGTCGGCCTTGCTGTGCGCCTCGATGGCCAGCGGCAGCAGCGGGTCGGGCATGGTCCAGGGTTCCATCAGCAGCGGGTGGTCCGGGTCGGACAGGGTGTCGCCGGTCTCGGCGGTGCCCAGCCGGGCCACGCAGGCGAGATCCCCGGCGACGCACTCGGTGAGGGGGCGCTGCTGCTTGCCGAACGGTGAGGAGAGCGCGCCGACACGGATCTCCGACTCGTGGAAGGGCCTGGCCTCGTGGCCGGGGTCGGTGAGCCCGTGGCCGAATACGTGCACGGTGTCGTCGGAGCGCAGGGTGCCGGAGAAGACGCGCACCAGGGAGAGCCGGCCGACGTAGGGGTCGGAGGCCGTCTTGACGACCTCGGCGACCAGTGGTCCCCGGGCGTCGCAGCCGAGGGCGGGGAGCGGATCGCCGTGCAGGGTGGTGACGGCGGGGAGCGGGCGTTCGAGCGGGGTCGGGAAGCCGCCGGTGATCAGGTCGAGGAGTTCGACGGTGCCGATGCCCTGGTGGGCGCCCTCGGTGGCGGGGGCAGCGGTGAGAACGGGGTGGAAGGTGCCGCGTGCGACGGCGCGTTCCAGGTCGTCGACGAGTGTCTTGACGTCGATGTCCGCGCCGTCGAGGTAGCGGTCCATCAGGGTCTCGTCCTCGCTCTCGGCGATGATCCCTTCGATGAGCCGGTTACGGGCGTCGGCCAGGGCGCCCTGCTGGTCCTCGGCGGGCGGGTTCTGGGTCCGCTCGCCGCTGGAGTAGTCGAAGATCCGCTGGGAGAGCAGTCCGGTGAGCCCGGTCAGCGGGGCGTGGCCGTCGGGGCCCTCGGGCCCGTGCACGGGCAGGTGGAGCGGGAGTACGGCGTCGGGGTCGTCGCCGCCGAAGATCTCGCCGCAGATCCGCGTCATCGCGTCGAACGAGGTGCGGGCGGTGTCGAGGTGGGTGACGACGATGGCGCGAGGCATGCCGACGGCCGCGCACTCCTCCCAGACGGCGCGGGTGGCACCGGCCACGGCGTCGGCCTCCTGGGCCGCCGAGACAACGAAGAGAGCCGCGTCCGCCGCTCGCAGACCGGCCCTGAGTTCCCCGACGAAATCCGCGTATCCCGGGGTGTCCAGCAGATTGATCCTGACCCCGCCCCATTCGACGGGGACGAGGGAGAGCTGTACGGAGCGTCGCTGCCGGTGCTCGATGCCGTCGTGGTCGGAGACCGTACTGCCGTCCTCGACCCGGCCGGCCCGGTTGACCGCGCCCGCGGTCTGTGCGAGCGCCTCGACGAGAGTGGTCTTGCCCGAGCCGCTGTGGCCGACCAGCACCACGTTCCGTATGGAGGAGGGGTGGCCGGCCGTCGACGCTCTTCCGGCGGCCCCGGTGTGTGCGTGCGCCTTGTCGCCCATGGTGTGTGCCTCCCAGGTGATGGCGCGGGGCGGGAGAACCGCCGGGCGCGGGGTGGGGAGTGGGTGCACGGGCACGGGGGAGCCGCCACGGCGGCTTCGGCGACGCCCGCGGTACTTCCGAGCTTTCCACTCCGTCCGGGATGCGTCCATACGTCATGAGCCGCGGCCCGGGCCCACCGTCCGGACGGGGCCGTGGTTGCGGCACGATCCGCACGACCGGACCCGGAAGCCCGGGGGTGCCCGGACGGTGGAGTGCGGCGGTGGTGACTACGATGGGCCAGCCGGTGGCCGACGGGGCCATGCGGCCACCGAACCCTCGGGAAGGCCATGCTGAACAAGTACGCGCGTGCATTCTTCACGCGTGTCCTCACGCCGTTCGCCGCACTGCTGCTCCGTCTCGGCGTGAGTCCTGACGCGGTCACTCTGATCGGCACGGCCGGGGTGATGGCAGGTGCGCTGGTCTTCTACCCGATGGGGGAGTTCTTCTGGGGCACGATCGTCATCACGATCTTCGTCTTCTCCGACCTCGTCGACGGGAACATGGCGCGGCAGGCCGGTATCTCCAGCCGGTGGGGCGCGTTCCTCGACTCGACGCTCGACCGGGTGGCCGACGGGGCGATCTTCGCCGGCTTCGCCCTCTGGTACGCGGGCAGCGGCGACGACAACGTCCTGTGCGCGGTCGCGATCTTCTGTCTCGCAAGCGGTCAGGTGGTTTCGTACACCAAGGCACGCGGTGAGTCGATCGGTCTGCCGGTCGCGGTCAACGGGCTCGTGGAGCGTGCCGAGCGACTGGTGATCTCACTCGTGGCGGCCGGACTCGCCGGTCTGCACAAGTTCGGAGTGCCGGCGATCGAGATCCTGCTCCCGATCGCGCTCTGGATCGTCGCCGCGGGCAGCCTGGTGACGCTCGTGCAGCGCGTCGTGACGGTGCGCCGCGAGTCCGCGGAGGCCGACGAGGCCGCCGCCCGGTCGGCCACGGCGGACCGGGGGAGCGAGGACGCGAAGTGAGCCACCCGCCCGAGGACGCGAAGCCCGGTCCCAAGGAACGGCTCAGCGACGGGCTGTACGGACTCGGCTGGGCCGCCGTGAAGAAGCTTCCCGAACCGGCTGCGCGGGCGCTCTTCCGCACCATCGCCGACCAGGTGTGGAAGCGGCGCGGCAAGAGCGTGCTGAGGCTGGAGTCGAATCTGGCGCGGGTCGTGCCGGACGCGAGCCCGGCGCGTCTCGCCGAGCTGTCCAGGGCCGGGATGCGCTCGTACATGCGGTACTGGATGGAGTCGTTCCGGCTGCCCACCTGGAGTGCGCGGCGGATCAAGGCCTCCATAGACGTGACAGACGCGCACCGGCTGACCGAGGGGCTCGCCGCGGGACGCGGTGTCGTTCTGGCCCTGCCGCACCTGGGGAACTGGGATCTGGCGGGCGCGTGGGTCACCACGGATCTGCGGGTCCCGTTCACCACGGTCGCCGAGCGGCTGAAGCCCGAGTCGCTGTACGACCGGTTCGTGGCGTACCGCGAGGGACTGGGCATGGAGGTCCTGGCACACAACGGCGGGACCGCGTTCGGAACGCTGGCACAGCGCCTGCGGGCGGGCGGCCTGGTCTGCCTGGTCGCCGACCGCGATCTGTCGGCCTCCGGCGTCGAGGTGACGTTCTTCGGCGACACGGCCCGGATGCCGGCCGGTCCGGCGCTGCTCGCCCAGCAGACCGGGGCACTGCTGCTGCCGGTCACGCTCAACTACGACGACACGCCGGTCATGAAGGCGCGGATCCACCCGCCCGTCGAGGTTCCCGGCTCAGGTGACCGCGCGCAGCGCACGTCCGTCATGACACAGGCACTGGCCGACGCCTTCGCCCTGGGAATCGCCGAGCACCCGGAGGACTGGCACATGCTGCAACGGCTCTGGCTCGCCGACCTCGAACCCCTCGGAGACCAGCAGTGAAGATCGGCATCGTCTGCCCGTACTCCTGGGACGTACCGGGCGGCGTGCAGTTCCACATCCGGGACCTCGCCGAGCATCTGATCCGGCTCGGCCACCAGGTGTCCGTGCTGGCCCCGGCCGACGACGAGACGCCGCTCCCGCCGTACGTGGTGTCCGCGGGCCGGGCCGTGCCCGTCCCGTACAACGGGTCGGTGGCCCGGCTGAACTTCGGATTCCTGTCCGCCGCCCGGGTACGGCGCTGGCTGCACGACGGCACCTTCGACGTGATCCACATCCATGAGCCGACCTCGCCGTCGCTGGGTCTGCTGGCCTGCTGGGCCGCTCAGGGGCCGATCGTCGCCACGTTCCACACGTCCAATCCGCGCTCCCGGGCGATGATCGCCGCGTATCCGATCCTCCAGCCGGCGCTGGAGAAGATCAGCGCGCGCATCGCGGTGAGCGAGTACGCGCGCCGCACCCTGGTCGAGCATCTGGGCGGCGACGCGGTGGTCATTCCGAACGGTGTCGACGTCGGGTTCTTCGCCGCGGCCGAGCCCAGGCCCGAATGGCAGGGCGGCACGATCGGTTTCATCGGACGCATCGACGAACCCCGCAAGGGCCTGCCCGTTCTGATGCGGGCGCTGCCCGCGATCCTGGCCGCCCGCCCGGACACCAGGCTGCTGGTGGCCGGCCGGGGCGACGAGGAGGATGCCGTCGCCTCGCTGCCGAAGGAGATGCGTGCGCGTGTCGAGTTCCTCGGCATGGTGAGCGACGAGGACAAGGCGCGGCTGCTGCGCAGCGTCGATGTGTACGTCGCGCCCAACACCGGCGGCGAGAGCTTCGGCATCATCCTGGTCGAGGCCATGTCGGCGGGCGCGCCGGTCCTGGCCAGCGACCTGGACGCATTCGCCCAGGTCCTGGACCTGGGAGCGGCGGGCGAACTGTTCGCCAACGAGGACGCGGACGCGCTGGCCGGGTCGGCGATCCGGCTGCTGGGCGACCCGGAGCGGCGGGCGGAGCTGCGGGAGCGCGGCGTCGCACATGTGCGGCGCTTCGACTGGTCGACGGTGGGGGCGGACATCCTCGCGGTGTACGAGACGGTGACGGACGGGGCGGCGTCGGTGGCGACGGACGAACGCACGGGGCTGCGGGCCAGATTCGGGCTGACGCGGGACTGAGGGGCCGTCGGACCGCCCAGGAGCCCCTGAACCGTGCCGGTTCTCCGGGCGGCCCTCCCGGCGGCCGAGGGGGCGGTGCGGTGCCCGGTCACCGGTAGCCTTCGGCCCGTGACCGAAACCCTCATCTGGACCGTCGTCGTGCTCGTCGCGATCGGCCTCTACCTCAGTTGGACCGCCGGCCGTCTGGACCGTCTGCACACCCGTATCGACGCGGCCCGGGCCGCGCTCGACGCACAACTGCTGCGCCGGGCCTCGGTCACCCAGGAACTCGCCACGTCCGGAGTCCTCGACCCGGCCGCGTCCATTGTCCTCTACGAGGCCGCGCACGCCGCCCGGCAGGCGGAGGAGGAGCAACGCGAGGTCGCCGAGAGCGAACTGAGCGCCGCGCTGCGCGCGGTGTTCGGCGAACCGGCCCAGGTGGAGACGGTGAAGGAGATCCCGGGCGGCGAGGAGGCCGCGTCCGAACTGGCCGCCGCCGTCCGCCGGGTCCCGATGGCGCGCCGCTTCCACAACGACGCGGTGCGGGCCGCCCGGGCGCTGCGCCGTCACCGCACGGTGCGCTGGTTCCGGCTGGCCGGACACGCCCCGTTCCCGCTCGCCTTCGAGATGGACGACGAACCGCCGGTCGCCCTCGCCGCCCGCCCCGTCAGCTGACGCCCGCACGGCGCACGTGGCGGGACGGCTTCCGGCAGGCGCCGCCGGCCGCCGGTACGTACCGGACACGGGCCCTGCCCGCCCTGCCACCGGACACGGGCCCTGCCCGCCCCGCCACCGGGCCAAAACGATCCACCGGCCTCCCATTGGCCCTTGCTGTGGACCGGTCATGGGGAGTTTGCTCAGCAGTGCATCACCCCCATGCACGCTCAGTGTCCTATTTCCCAGTGAGGTCGATCCGTGTCCACGCTTCCCACCACCCCGCAGTCCGCCGACTCCCCGGCCACCGGCACCGCCCGCGTCAAGCGCGGCATGGCCGAGCAGCTCAAGGGCGGCGTGATCATGGACGTCGTCGACGCAGAGCAGGCGAAGATCGCCGAGGACGCGGGCGCCGTGGCCGTCATGGCTCTGGAGCGGGTGCCGGCCGACATCCGTAAGGACGGCGGCGTGGCCCGGATGTCCGACCCGAACATGATCGAGGAGATCATCGAGGCCGTCTCCATCCCGGTCATGGCGAAGTCCCGCATCGGGCACTTCGTCGAGGCCCAGGTGCTCCAGTCCCTCGGCGTCGACTACATCGACGAGTCCGAGGTGCTCACCCCGGCCGACGAGGTCAACCACAGCGACAAGTTCGCCTTCACCACCCCGTTCGTCTGTGGCGCCACCAACCTGGGCGAGGCCCTGCGCCGCATCGCCGAGGGCGCTGCCATGATCCGCTCGAAGGGCGAGGCCGGCACCGGCAACGTCGTCGAGGCCGTCCGCCACCTGCGTCAGATCAAGAACGAGATCGCCCGGCTGCGCGGCTACGACAACAACGAGCTGTACGCCGCGGCCAAGGACCTGCGCGCCCCGTACGAGCTGGTCAAGGAGGTCGCCGAGCTCGGCAAGCTGCCCGTCGTTCTCTTCTCCGCGGGCGGCGTCGCCACCCCGGCCGACGCCGCGCTGATGCGTCAGCTCGGCGCCGAGGGCGTCTTCGTCGGCTCCGGCATCTTCAAGTCCGGCGACCCGGCCAAGCGCGCCGCCGCCATCGTGAAGGCCACCACGTTCTACGACGACCCGAAGATCATCGCGGACGCCTCCCGCAACCTGGGCGAGGCCATGGTCGGCATCAACTGCGACACCCTGCCCGAGGCCGAGCGCTACGCCAACCGTGGCTGGTAGTCACAGATGAGCGACACCCCTGTGATCGGAGTCCTGGCTCTTCAGGGCGACGTACGGGAACACCTGATCGCCCTGGCCTCGGCTGACGCCCTGGCCAGGCCGGTCCGGCGGCCCGAGGAACTCGCCGAGGTCGACGGCTTGGTCGTCCCCGGCGGCGAGTCCACCACGATGTCCAAACTGGCCGCGCTGTTCGGCATGCTGGAACCACTGCGCGAGCGGGTGGCCGCCGGGATGCCGGTCTACGGCACCTGCGCCGGAATGATCCTGCTCGCCGACAAGATCCTCGACCCGCGTTCGGGCCAGGAGACCATCGGCGGCATCGACATGATCGTGCGGCGTAACGCTTTCGGGCGGCAGAACGAGTCGTTCGAGGCGGCCGTCGAGGTCGCCGGAATCGACGGCGGACCGGTCGAGGGCGTCTTCATCCGCGCCCCCTGGGTCGAATCCGTGGGCGCGCAGGCCCGGGTCGTTGCCGAGCACGGCGGCCATATCGTGGCAGTACGGCAGGGAAACGCTCTTGCCACGTCATTCCATCCCGAACTGACCGGGGACCACCGGCTTCACGCGTACTTCGTCGACATGGTGCGCGCAGCGCGCTGACTCGATCCCGGTAGGATCTCTCGGGTTCGTACGGAATTTGGTGACGCGAAGGAGAAGGCAGATGTCCGGCCACTCTAAATGGGCTACGACGAAGCACAAGAAGGCCGTGATTGACGCCAAGCGCGGCAAGCTCTTCGCGAAGCTGATCAAGAATATCGAGGTCGCGGCCCGCACCGGTGGTGTGGACCCCGAGGGCAACCCGACTCTTGTGGACGCGATCCAGAAGGCGAAGAAGAGCTCGGTCCCGAACAAGAACATCGACTCCGCGGTCAAGCGCGGTGGCGGTCTCGAAGCGGGCGGCGTCGATTATCAGACGATCATGTACGAGGGCTACGGCCCGAACGGTGTCGCGGTGCTCATCGAGTGCCTCACCGACAACCGCAACCGCGCCGCGTCCGACGTACGCGTCGCCATGACGCGCAACGGCGGCTCGATGGCCGACCCGGGCTCGGTCTCGTACCTGTTCAACCGCAAGGGCGTCGTCATCGTCCCCAAGGGTGAACTGTCCGAGGACGACGTGCTGGACGCGGTCCTCGACGCGGGCGCCGAGGAGGTCAACGACCTCGGTGAGACGTACGAGGTCGTCAGCGAGGCCACCGACATGGTCGCGGTGCGCACCGCGCTCCAGGAGGCCGGCATCGACTACGACTCGGCCGAGGCCAACTTCCTGCCCACCATGCAGGTCGACCTCGACGAGGAGGGCGCGCGCAAGATCTTCAAGCTGATCGACGCGCTGGAGGACAGCGACGACGTGCAGAACGTCTTCGCCAACTTCGATGTCTCGGACGAGGTCATGGAGAAGGTCGACGCCTGAGCGGTCGCCGGCCGACCGGCGCAGCTTTCCGGGGACGGGCCGACGGGGGACACGCCCCGTCGGCCCGTCGCACTGTCAGTGCGAGCCGATAGCCTGCGGGAACAGTTGACCGATCGGCAGGGAGGGGGCGACCCATGCGGGTACTCGGTGTGGACCCCGGGCTGACCCGGTGCGGCATCGGAGTCGTCGAAGGCGTCGCGGGCCGTCCCCTGACGATGCTCGGCGTCGGAGTCGTGCGCACACCGGCCGATGCCGAGCTCGGGCACCGGCTGGTGGCCATCGAGCGCGGCATCGAGGAGTGGCTCGACGAGCACCGCCCCGAAGTCGTCGCCGTCGAGCGGGTTTTCAGCCAGCACAATGTCCGCACGGTGATGGGCACCGCCCAGGCCAGCGCGGTCGCCATGCTCTGCGCCTCCCGCCGCGGCATCCCGGTGGCCCTGCACACCCCCAGCGAGGTCAAGGCCGCCGTCACCGGCAGCGGCCGCGCGGACAAGGCACAGGTCGGCGCCATGGTCACCCGGCTCCTTCGGCTGGACGCCCCACCGAAGCCGGCCGACGCCGCCGACGCCCTCGCCCTCGCCATCTGCCACATCTGGCGCGCCCCGGCGGTCAACCGTCTCCAGCAGGCGCACGCGGCCGCCGCAGCCCGTACCGCGCGCGTTCCGCGCACCGCAGCAGTTCCCGTCCGGAAGGTCCCCCGATGATCGCCTTCGTCAGCGGCCCCGTGGCCGCGCTAGCCCCGACCACGGCCGTGATCGAGGTCGGCGGCATCGGCATGGCCGTCCAGTGCGCGCCGAACACCCTCGCCGGCCTCCGTATCGGCAAGGAGGCGAAACTCGCCACCTCCCTCGTCGTACGGGAGGACTCCCTCACGCTCTACGGCTTCGCCGACGACGACGAGCGGCAGACCTTCGAGCTGCTCCAGACCGCGAGCGGGGTCGGACCCAGGCTCGCCCAGGCCATGCTCGCCACGCACAGCCCGGACGCCCTGCGCATCGCCGTGTCCACCGGGGACGAGAAGGCGCTCACCGCGGTCTCCGGCATCGGCAAGAAGGGCGCGCAGAAGCTCCTGCTCGAACTCAAGGACAGACTCGGCGAGCCGGTCGGCGCCCACATCGGCCAGCAGGGCATCGGCACCCCGGTCTCCTCCTCCTGGCGGGACCAGCTGCAGGCCGCCCTGATCGGCCTCGGCTACGCGACCCGCGAGGCGGACGAGGCGGTGTCCGCCGTGGCCCCGCAGGCGGAGGCGGCCATCGCGGAGGGCGCGCAGCCCCCCGTGCCGCAGCTGCTGCGCGCCGCCCTGCAGACCCTCAACCGCGCGCGCTGAGCGAGCCCCGGCCGGCGCCGCGCCGGCCGGACAGCGACACCCTGGGGCCGCCACGTACGGCCGGCACCGAAACACCCGAGGCGGGACTGACGAGATGAACTGGGACGAGACCGGACCCGACACCGGCGAGCTGCTCGACGAGCGGCTGGTCGCCGCCGGCGCGGACGGCGAGGACACCGCCGTCGAGGCGGCGCTGCGCCCCAAGGACCTCGACGAGTTCGTCGGCCAGGAGACGGTGCGCGAACAGCTCGACCTGGTGCTCAAGGCGGCCCTGGCCCGTGGCGCCACCGCCGACCACGTGCTGCTCTCCGGCGCCCCGGGCCTGGGCAAGACCACCCTCTCCATGATCATCGCCGCCGAGATGAACGCGCCGATCCGGATCACCTCGGGCCCCGCCATCCAGCACGCGGGCGATCTCGCGGCGATCCTTTCCTCGCTCCAGGAGGGTGAGGTCCTCTTCCTCGACGAGATCCACCGCATGTCCCGGCCTGCCGAGGAGATGCTCTACATGGCGATGGAGGACTTCCGGGTCGACGTGATCGTCGGCAAGGGACCGGGGGCGACCGCCATCCCGCTGGAGCTGCCGCCCTTCACCCTGGTCGGCGCCACCACCCGGGCCGGACTCCTGCCGCCCCCGCTGCGCGACCGTTTCGGCTTCACGGGGCACATGGAGTTCTACACCCCCGTCGAACTGGAAAGGGTGATTCATCGCTCGGCCCGGCTCCTCGACGTCGGGATAGACGTCGAGGGCGCCGCGGAGATCGCCGGCCGCTCCCGCGGCACGCCCCGAATCGCCAACCGGCTGCTGCGCCGTGTCCGGGACTACGCCCAGGTCAAGGCCGACGGCAGGATCGACCGGGACATCGCCGCGGCGGCCCTCCAGGTGTACGAGGTCGACGCCCGCGGTCTCGACCGGCTGGACCGGGCGGTGCTCGGCGCGCTGATGAAACTTTTCGGCGGCGGCCCGGTCGGCCTGTCGACGCTCGCGGTCGCCGTGGGGGAGGAGCGGGAGACGGTCGAGGAGGTCGCCGAGCCCTTCCTGGTGCGGGAAGGGCTGCTGGCCAGGACGCCGCGCGGGCGGGTCGCCACACCGGCTGCCTGGGCCCACCTCGGGCTGGTTCCACCGCAGCATGACGGAAAGGGACAACAGGGCCTGTTCGGGGCGTGATGCGTCACAGGTTGGCCCGTAGCGGAACCCGGGTGCCATGCTGGGCGTTGTTCCATCGATGCGGACTGACTTAGACTCCGCCGATGCCGCCCTTAAAGGTCGGTGTACCCACCCCCGTAGATCAGGCCGCCTTCCAGCGCGGTCGTGCGAAGGAAACTCGTCCCGTGAATCCCGTGACTCTCCTCCCCTTCATCGTGCTTATCGGGGCCATGTTCCTGATGACGCGGTCCGCCAAGAAGAAGCAGGCGGCGGCTGCGGCCATGCGCAATGAGATGCAGCCCGGCACCGGCGTCCGGACGATCGGGGGCATGTACGCCACCGTCAAGGAGCTTCACGACGACTCGGTGCTCCTTGAGATCGCTCCCGGCGTCCATGCCGTCTACGCCAAGAACTCCATCGGCGCCGTTCTGGACGACGCGGAGTACAACCGCATCGTCCACGGTGACGAGGAGGAGGAGCTCGACGTCGACGGCGCGGTCGTGCCCGATGACGCCTCCTCGCTGACCGAGCTCGACGACGCCACGGACGAGGACACCTCGGACGACACGAAGATCGATCTGGGCAAGAAGGCCGAGGCCGACGAGGCCGAGGCGGCCGACACCCAGGTCGACAAGAAGGCCGACAAGAAGGCCGACGGCAAGGCCGACGGCGAGGCCGACGCGAAGTAGCACACGACCCGGGGATGCCATGAGCCCACAGGCATCCGGCCATCCCCGGACCGTGCGGTCTTCTGCGGGGGCGGGTCCCCACTACACTTCGTGGCCGCTTGGGCGCGTACCCGGCGCGGGGCGGTTGGACTAGGGAGAAACGAGAAGGTGGCAGCACCGAAGAAGGGCCGAGGTCCGGCCGGTGGTCAGGGCAGGCCGGGGCGTGCCCTGGCTCTGATCCTGATGGCCATGGTCGCGCTCACCGGCGGGATGTTCCTGGCCCATCAGCCGACGCCGCGACTCGGCATCGACCTGGCGGGCGGCACGTCCATCACGCTCGAGGCGAAGGCCGAGCCCGGTCAGGAGTCGGCGATCAACAAGACCAACATGGACACGGCGGTCCAGATCATGGAACGCCGCGTCAATGGTCTTGGTGTCTCCGAGGCCGAGGTCCAGACCCAGGGCAATCGCAACATCATCGTCAACATCCCCAAGGGCACGAACTCCGCCCAGGCCCGGGCGCAGGTCGGTACCACGGCCAAGCTCTACTTCCGGCCGGTGCTGACGGTCGCCCAGGGCACGCCCACCCCGGCACCCAGTGCCTCGTCCTCCGACAAGGCCAGCCCGTCGGCATCGCCGAGCTCCTCCGCCTCGGACAAGGCGACGAGCCCGTCCGGGAAGCCGAGCGCGAGTGCCACCACACAGGGCCGCGCGGTCACCGGTGGCCTGAAGGCCGACACCTCGCCCACCCCCGCGGCGAGCAGCGCCCCGACGGCCTCCGCGGAGGAGCAGGCGGCCGCCGCCAAGCTGCAGAAGCAGTTCGAGGAGCTCGACTGCTCCAGCAGGGCCAGTCGCTCCAAGGCGGCCCTGGGCGTCAAGCCCACCGACACGGTCGTCGCGTGCAGCTCCGAGGGCGATGCGAAGTACGTGCTCGGCCCGGCCGAGGTGTCCGGTACCGAGGTGGACAGCGCCAAGGCCAATTTTGACCAGCAGCGTGGCATGTGGATCGTCCAGATGGAGTTCTCCGGCAAGGGCTCCAAGCAGTTCCAGACGATCACCAAGAAGCTCTCCGCACAGCAGTCCCCGCAGAACCAGTTCGCCATCGCACTGGACGGCGAGGTTGTCTCCGCACCCCAGGTGAACGAGACGCTCAGCGGCAGCGCCGAGATCTCCGGCAGCTTCACCCAGCAGTCCGCCGAGGAACTGGCGAACGTGCTGTCCTACGGTGCGCTGCCGCTCTCCTTCACCGAGCAGAGTGTCACCACTGTCACCGCCGCCCTCGGTGGCGAGCAGCTCCGGGCGGGCCTGATCGCCGGTGCCATCGGCCTGGCCCTCGTGGTCATCTACCTGGTGGCCTACTACCGCGGGCTGGCGCTCATCGCGCTCCTCAGCCTCCTGGTCTCCGGCATCCTGACCTACACGCTCATGTCGCTTCTCGGTCCGGCCATCGGCTTCGCACTGAACCTGCCGGCGGTCTGCGGCGCCATCGTGGCGATCGGTATCACCGCGGACTCGTTCATCGTGTACTTCGAACGCATCCGTGACGAGATCCGCGAGGGCCGAACGCTCCGTCCGGCCGTCGAGCGGGCCTGGCCGCGAGCCCGGCGCACCATCCTGGTCTCCGACTTCGTGTCGTTCCTGGCCGCGGCGGTGCTGTTCGTCGTCACCGTCGGAAAGGTCCAGGGCTTCGCGTTCACGCTGGGTCTCACCACCCTGCTCGACGTGGTCGTGGTGTTCCTCTTCACCAAGCCCGTCATGACGCTCATGGCCCGTACCAAATTCTTCGCGAGTGGTCACCCGTGGTCCGGACTGGACCCGAAGCGGCTCGGTGCCAAGCCGCCGCTGCGTCGTTCGCGCCGTGTCAACGCCCCCACCGACCCGAAGGAGGCGTGAGATGTCGCGACTCGGCAATCTCGGCGCCCGTCTCTACCGCGGCGAGGTCGGCTACGACTTCATCGGCAACCGCAAGATCTGGTACGGCATCTCGATCCTGATCACCATCACGGCCATCGTCGCCCTGGCGGTCAGCGGCCTGAACATGGGCATCGAGTTCAAGGGCGGTGCCGTCTTCACCACACCGAAGACGAGCGTCACGGTCGCCAGCGCGGAGACGCTGGCCACGGATGCCTCCGGGCACCAGGCCATCGTCCAGAAGCTGGGCAACGGCGGTCTGCGGATTCAGATCACCGAGGTCGACACCGCGAAGTCGGACCAGATCAAGAGCCAGCTCTCCAAGGACCTCGGCGTTCCGGCCGAGAAGATCGCCGCCGACCTGGTCGGGCCCAGCTGGGGTGAGCAGATCGCCAACAAGGCCTGGACCGGACTCGGCGTCTTCATGGTCCTCGTCGTGATCTACCTGGCCATCGCCTTCGAATGGCGCATGGCCATCGCGGCACTGGTCGCGCTGATCCACGACATCACCATCACGGTCGGCGTCTACGCCCTGGTGGGCTTCGAGGTCACCCCGGGCACCGTGATCGGCCTGCTGACGATTCTCGGTTACTCCCTCTACGACACGGTCGTCGTCTTCGACAGCCTCAAGGAGGGCACGCAGGGGATCACCAAGCAGACCCGGTGGACGTACAGCGAGATCGCCAACCGCTCCATCAACGGCACGCTGGTCCGTTCGATCAACACCACGGTCGTCGCCCTGCTGCCGGTCGCCGGTCTGCTGTTCATCGGTGGCGGTGTCCTCGGCGCAGGCATGCTGAACGACATCTCCCTGGCACTCTTCGTCGGCCTCGCCGCCGGTGCGTACTCCTCGATCTTCATCGCCACTCCGCTCGTCGCCGACCTCAAGGAACGCGACCCGCAGATGAAGGCCCTGAAGAAGCGGATCCTCGCCAAGCGCGCGGCAGCCGCCGCCAAGGGCGAGCTCTCCGAGGCGGAGCAGGCGGAGCAGGGCATCCCCGAGGACGTCGAACCCGCCGCCGCGGTCGTCGGCCAGCGCCAGGAGCCCCCCAGGGGCCACGGCCGGACCTCGGGGAAGCGTCGATGACCAGCAGCACCACCGCGAGCACGAGGGACCTCCTGCTCAGCCGGATCCGTGACGTGGCGGACTACCCGAAGCCGGGGGTGATGTTCAAGGACATCACCCCGCTGCTCGCGGACCCGGTGGCTTTCACCGCACTCACCGACGCCCTCGCGGAACTGTGCGTGAAGCACGGCGCCACGAAGATCGTCGGCTTGGAGGCCCGAGGCTTCATCCTGGCCGCACCCGTCGCGGTACGGGCCGGACTCGGCTTCGTCCCCGTCCGTAAGGCCGGGAAGCTGCCGGGCGCCACGCTCAGCCAGGCGTACGAGCTGGAGTACGGCACCGCGGAGATCGAGATCCACGCGGAGGACCTGTCCCCCGACGACCGGATCATGGTCATCGACGACGTCCTGGCCACCGGCGGCACCGCCGGAGCCTCGCTGGAACTCATCAGGCGTGCCGGGGCCCGGGTCGCCGGCGTGGCCGTCCTCATGGAGCTGGGATTCCTGGCCGGGCGGGGCCGCTTGGAGGAGCACCTGCAGGGCGCTCCGCTGGAGGCCCTGATCACGGTCTGAACGCCGACGGACCTCACGCGGCACCGCATCACACGCACCGAAGCGGGCACCCGGGAACAACCGGGTGCCCGCTTCGCGTTGTGCGGGCTCCCACGGTCACCCCGGGGGAGGACCGGCCGCAGGGTCGATACGATGGCCTTTCCGGGTGTCCGGATCCGCACGAGGAGCACTCTTGCCAGACGAGGCCCAGCCAGTCGCCGCCCCGCAGCCCGACAAGCCCGCGGCGGCCCCAGCCACGCCCGCGAAGCAGCAGGCCGCGGAGAAGCCGAAGCCTCCGGCGCCCGAGCCCGGCACGGGCCCCGCCCCCGCGGAGGCGAACGGGCCCGCGCCCGCTTCCCCGGCCCAGCCGGCCGAGCCCGCCTCACCGCCCCCGACTGCGCCGAAGCCCCCGGCGAAGCCCGCGGTATCGGCCACCGCGCCCGCGACCCCGGTGGCCCGTACCGGCGGCGGCTCCTCCAACCGGGTCCGGGCCAGGCTGGCCCGGCTCGGCGTCCAGCGCTCCAGCCCGTACAACCCGGTACTGGAACCGCTGCTGCGTACCGTCCGCAGCAACGACGCCAAGATCGAGACGTCCACGCTGCGCCAGATCGAGCGTGCCTACCAGGTCGCCGAACGCTGGCACCGCGGCCAGAAGCGCAAGAGCGGCGACCCCTACATCACCCACCCGCTCGCCGTGACCACGATCCTGGCCGAGCTCGGTATGGATCCGGCCACTCTGATGGCGGGACTGCTGCACGACACTGTCGAGGACACCGAATACGGCCTGGACACCCTGCGCCGCGACTTCGGCGACCAGGTCGCCCTGCTGGTCGACGGCGTCACCAAGCTGGACAAGGTCAAGTTCGGCGAGGCGGCGCAGGCCGAGACCGTGCGCAAGATGGTCGTCGCGATGGCCAAGGACCCCAGGGTGCTGGTCATCAAGCTCGCCGACCGGCTGCACAACATGCGCACCATGCGCTACCTCAAGCGGGAGAAGCAGGAGAAGAAGGCCCGCGAGACGCTGGAGATCTACGCCCCACTGGCCCACCGCCTGGGCATGAACACCATCAAGTGGGAGCTGGAGGATCTCGCGTTCGCGATCCTCTACCCGAAGATGTACGACGAGATCGTCCGCCTCGTCGCCGAGCGGGCCCCCAAGCGCGACGAGTACCTCGCCATAGTGACCGACGAGGTCCAGTCCGATCTGCGCGCCGCCCGTATCAAGGCCACCGTCACCGGACGGCCGAAGCACTACTACAGCGTCTACCAGAAGATGATCGTGCGGGGCCGGGACTTCGCCGAGATCTACGACCTGGTGGGCATCCGGGT
Organism: Streptomyces brevispora; assembly: GCF_007829885.1. Lineage (NCBI taxonomy): Bacteria > Bacillati > Actinomycetota > Actinomycetes > Kitasatosporales > Streptomycetaceae > Streptomyces > Streptomyces brevispora. The sequence continues at coordinate 312,723 of NZ_VIWW01000001.1, read as the reverse complement.
CCTCGTGGACACCGTCCGCGACTGCTACGCGGCGCTCGGCACCGTGCACGCGCGGTGGAATCCGGTCCCCGGCCGGTTCAAGGACTACATCGCGATGCCCAAGTTCAACATGTACCAGTCACTGCACACCACGGTGATCGGTCCCAGCGGCAAGCCCGTCGAGCTGCAGATCCGTACGTTCGACATGCACCGTCGAGCCGAGTACGGCATCGCCGCGCACTGGAAGTACAAGCAGGAGGCCGTCGCGGGCGCCTCCAAGGTGCGCACCGACGTCCCCAAGAACACCGGCCGCGGCCAGGACACCGTCAACGACATGGCGTGGCTGCGCCAGCTCCTGGACTGGCAGAAGGAGACGGAGGACCCCAGCGAGTTCCTGGACTCCCTGCGTTTCGACCTCTCGCGCAACGAGGTCTTCGTCTTCACACCGAAGGGCGACGTCATAGCGCTCCCCGCGGGGGCGACACCGGTCGACTTCGCGTACGCCGTCCACACGGAGGTCGGCCACCGGACCATAGGAGCACGGGTCAACGGGCGGCTCGTACCGCTCGAATCCACGCTCGACAACGGCGACCTGGTCGAGGTCTTCACCTCCAAGGCGGCCGGTGCCGGGCCCTCCCGCGACTGGCTCGGGTTCGTCAAGTCGCCGCGGGCACGCAACAAGATCCGCGCCTGGTTCTCCAAGGAGCGCCGCGACGAGGCGATCGAGCAGGGCAAGGACGCCATCGCGCGGGCCATGCGCAAGCAGAATCTGCCGATCCAGCGGATCCTGACGGGCGACTCACTGGTCACCCTGGCCCACGAGATGCGCTATCCCGACATCTCGTCCCTGTACGCCGCGATCGGCGAGGGGCATGTGGCGGCGGCCGGCGTCGTGCAGAAGCTGGTGCAGGCGCTGGGCGGCGAGGACGCGGCCAACGAGGACCTGGCGGAGAGCTCCCCGCCCTCGCACGGACGCAACAAGCGCCGCGCCAAGGCGGATCCGGGCGTGGTCGTCAAGGGCGTCGAGGACGTCTGGGTCAAGCTGGCCCGCTGTTGTACGCCCGTTCCCGGTGACCCGATCATCGGGTTCGTGACCCGGGGCAGCGGAGTCTCCGTCCACCGTGCGGACTGCGTCAACGTCGACTCGCTCTCGCAGCAGCCGGAGCGGATCCTTGAGGTCGAATGGGCGCCCACCCAGTCCTCGGTGTTCCTCGTGGCCATCCAGGTCGAGGCACTGGACCGCTCCAGGCTCCTCTCGGACGTCACGCGGATCCTGTCCGACCAGCACGTCAACATCCTGTCCGCGGCCGTGCAGACCTCCCGCGACCGGGTGGCCACCTCGCGCTTCACCTTCGAGATGGGCGACCCGAAGCACCTCGGCCATGTCCTGAAGGCCGTACGCAGCGTGGAGGGCGTCTACGACGTCTACCGGGTGACATCGGCCCGCCGGCCCTGACCCAGGCCGTCCACCGGCCCTCCAGCCCCTCGCGTGCACACGCGGGGGGCTGCGGTGCGCCGCACCGACCCCGTCCACCATGTGAAGGGTCCCCTCCGCCGGTGGCGGAGGGGACCCTTCACGAAGCAACCGGCAAGCCGGGCGTCAGCCGCCGAACTCCTCCAGGCCCTTCAGAGCCTGGTCCAGGAGCGCCTGCCGGCCCTCCAGCTCGCGGGCGAGCTTGTCCGCACGGGAGTTGTTGCCCGAGGCGCGCGCCGCGTCGATCTGGGTACGCAGCTTGTCCACGGCCGACTGGAGCTGCCCGGTCAGACCCGCGGCACGGGCGCGTGCCTCCGGGTTGGTCCGGCGCCACTCCGACTCCTCGGCCTCCTGGAGCGCCCGCTCCACCGTGTGCATCCGCCCCTCGACCTTCGGGCGGTCGTCACGCGGCACGTGGCCGATGGCCTCCCAGCGCTCGTTGAGGGACCGGAACGCCGCCCTGGATGCCTTCAGGTCCTTCACCGGCACCAGCTTCTCGGCCTCGGCCGCGAGCTCCTCCTTGAGCTTGAGGTTCTCGCTCTGCTCCGCGTCCCGCTCGGCGAAGACCTCGCTACGGGCGGCGAAGAAGACGTCCTGGGCACCGCGGAAACGGTTCCACAGATCGTCCTCGGCCTCGCGCTGGGCGCGGCCCGCGGCCTTCCACTCCGTCATCAGGTCGCGGTAACGGGCGGCCGTCGTGCCCCAGTCCGAGGAGCGGGACAGCGACTCGGCCTCGACGACCAGCTTCTCCTTGGCCCTGCGGGCCTCCTCGCGCTGGGCGTCCAGCGAGGCGAAGTGGGCCTTGCGGCGCTTGGAGAACGCCGAGCGCGCATGCGAGAAGCGGTGCCACAGCTCGTCGTCCGACTTGCGGTCGAGCCGCGGCAGGCCCTTCCACGTGTCGACGAGCGCACGCAGCCGCTCGCCCGCGGAACGCCACTGCTCGCTCTGCGCCAGTTCCTCGGCCTCGACGACCAGCGCCTCCTTGGCGTGCTTCGCCTCGTCGGTCTGCTTCGCCTTCTGGGCCTTGCGCTCCTCGCGCCGCGAGTCGACCGTCGCCACCAGGGCGTCCAGCCGCTTGCGCAGCGCGTCGAGGTCGCCGACGGCATGGTGCTCGTCCACCTGCGCACGCAGATGCTCGATGGCCGTCGTCGCGTCCTTCGCGGACAGATCGGTGGTCTTCACCCGCCGCTCGAGGAGGCCGATCTCGACCACAATGCCCTCGTACTTGCGCTCGAAGTAGGCCAGGGCCTCCGCCGGAGAACCGGCCTGCCACGATCCGACGACCTGCTCGCCGTCGGCTGTACGCACGTACACGGTGCCTGTCTCATCGACACGGCCCCACGGGTCGCTGCTCACAGCGCCTCCTCCACCTGATGCCCGCGAGAGGGTTCACCCCCCTGGCATCGTCCACAGTTTCCTGGGGCGGGCAGCGCCCGCCCTGCACAACGTCAATCTAGGCGACGGGCCACCCGGCTGTCCGCACTCCGCGCGGCCGAAATTATCCGGCCCCGCGCCCGGTGCCTGTCGTGCGGATCATGCCGGGCCCGCCGGGCTCACGCCTTGTCGACGGTCGCCTTCGAGATGTTCACGGCCTTCTTCGGCGCACCGTCGGCGGCGCCGCCGGTGACACCCGCCTTGCCGACGTCCTTGACGGCCTTCAGCGACGCCTCGTCCATCGTGCCGAACGGCGTGTAGGTGGGCGGCAGTTTGCTGTCCTTGTAGACGAGGAAGAACTGGCTGCCGCCGGTGTGCGCCTGGCCGGTGTTGGCCATCGCCACCGTGCCCGCCGGGTAGGTCACCGTGCCGTCCTTGCCGGCCTTGCCGAGCGCGGTCAGGTTCTCGTCCGGAATCGTGTAGCCCGGACCGCCGGTGCCGTCACCCTTCGGGTCGCCGCACTGGAGGACGAAAATCCCCTCCGTGGTCAGCCGGTGACACTTCGTGCCGTCGAAGAAGTTCTTGTCGGCGAGCGACTTGAAGGAGTTCGCGGTGTGCGGGGTCTTCGCCGCGTCCATCGTGAACGCGATGTCGCCCTGGCTCGTCTTGAGCGACAGGGTGTACTTCGCCTTCTTGTCGATCTTCATCGCCGGCTCGGGCGCACTCTTCTCGCTCGCCGAGGGGGACGCCGACGGGCTCGCGCTCGCGGCCGAATCGGTCTTGTCCTTCTTGCCGTCGTCGCCGGTGGCGAAGTACGTGACGCCGCCTATGACGGCCACCACGGCCACCGCGGAGGTGATGATGACCGTCAGCCGCCGCGTCCGGTGGCGAGCCTCCTCCCGACGCTGCTGCTGCCGCTCGAACTTCTCCCTGGCGAGCTGCCGCCGCCGCTGATCGCTGCTGACCACCGGGTGATCTCCTTGTACGTCGTGTGATCGGGCCTGAGTTGCCCCGTACCGTATATGGGTTAGCTGTGGAATGAGGAGCGCCGGTAGGCTCTGAACTGCTGCGACCTCGCAGCCGCAACCCCTCGTCGGACGACCATTAAGGACGATCGTGCTCATTGCCGGGTTCCCCGCCGGGGCCTGGGGGACCAACTGTTACCTGGTCGCCCCCGCCGCAGGTGAGGAGTGCGTGATCATCGACCCGGGCCACCAGGCCGCGTCCGGGGTCGAGGAAACGCTGAGGAAGCATCGGCTGAAGCCCGTCGCCGTCGTGCTCACCCACGGCCACATCGACCACGTCGCCTCGGTCGTCCCGGTGTGCGGCGCGCACGACGTCCCTGCCTGGATCCACCCCGAGGACCGCTACATGATGAGCGACCCGGAGAAGGCCCTCGGCCGCTCCATCGGGATGCCGCTCATGGGCGAGCTGACGGTGGGGGAGCCGGACGACGTCAAGGAGCTGAGCGACGGCGCCCGGCTGATGCTGGCCGGTCTGGAGTTCGGTGTCTCGCACGCGCCCGGCCATACCAAGGGGTCGGTGACGTTCAGGATGCCCGAGGCCGCGGAGGTTCCGCAGGTCCTCTTCTCGGGCGACCTGCTCTTCGCCGGCTCCGTCGGACGTACCGACCTGCCCGGCGGCGACCACGCCGAGCTGCTCGAGTCGCTGGCCCGTGTGTGCCTGCCGCTCGACGACTCGACCGTGGTGCTGTCCGGCCACGGCCCCCAGACGACCATCGGCCGCGAGCGCGCCACCAATCCGTATCTGCACGGTATGGACGCGCCCCGACGAGGAATGTGACGAGAGCGAAATCGTGAGCACCTTCAAGGCCCCCAAGGGCACGTACGACCTGACCCCGCCCGACTCCGCGAAGTACCTCGCGGTGCGAGAGGCGATCTCCGCACCGCTGAAGAGCTCCGGCTACGGCTACATCGAGACCCCCGGCTTCGAGGACGTCGCCCTCTTCTCCCGAGGCGTCGGTGAGTCCACCGACATCGTGAGCAAGGAGATGTACACCCTCACCACCAAGGGCGGCGACGAGCTGGCCCTGCGCCCCGAGGGCACCGCGTCCGTGCTGCGGGCCGCCCTGGAGGCCAACCTCCACAAGCTCGGCAACCTGCCGGTCAAGCTCTGGTACTCCGGCTCGTACTACCGCTACGAGCGCCCGCAGAAGGGCCGTTACCGCCACTTCTCGCAGGTCGGCGCCGAGGCCATCGGGGCCGAGGACCCGATCCTGGACGCCGAACTGATCATCCTGGCCGACCAGGCGTACCGCACCCTGGGTCTGCGTGAATTCCGCATCCTGCTGAACTCGCTGGGCGACAAGGAGTGCCGGCCCGTCTACCGTGACGCGCTCCAGGGCTTCCTGCGCGAGCTCGACCTGGACGAGGAGACCCGCCGCCGCATCGAGATCAACCCGCTCCGGGTCCTCGACGACAAGCGCCCCGAGGTCCAGAAGCAGCTGACCGGCGCCCCGGTGCTGCGCGACTACCTCTGCGACGCCTGCAAGGCGTACCACGAGGAGGTGCGGGACCTGCTCAACGCGGCTGGTGTGGTGTACGAGGACGACGAGAAGCTCGTCCGCGGGCTCGACTACTACACCCGCACCACCTTCGAGTTCGTCCACGACGGACTGGGCTCGCAGTCGGCGGTCGGCGGCGGCGGCCGGTACGACGGCCTGTCCGAGATGATCGGTGGCCCGGCGCTCCCGTCGGTGGGCTGGGCGCTCGGCGTGGACCGCACGGTGCTCGCCCTGGAGGCGGAGGGCGTCGAGCTCGAACTGCCCTCGACCACCAGCGTCTTCGCCGTTCCGCTCGGCGAGGAGGCGCGGCGCGAGCTGTTCGGCATCGTCACGCGGCTGCGCCGCGAGGGCGTGGCCGCGGACTTCGCGTTCGGGGGCCGTGGTCTCAAGGGCGCGATGAAGAGCGCCAACCGGTCGGGTGCGCGGTTCACCGTCGTGGCCGGCGAGCGCGACCTGGCCGAGGGCGTCGTGCAGCTGAAGGACATGGAGTCCGGCGAGCAGACGGCCGTGGCCCTGGCCGATGTCACCGAGGTGATCCGGACGCGCCTCGCGTAGTTTCCCATCCCGGTCGCAGGCGGGCGGTGCTCCGTCCGCCCGCGACCGGGATGGGTCGCTCGGCCCCGGCCCGTACTCTCCGCCCGTACCCTCCACCCGAAGGCCGACAGTCACGGCGGGCAGAGGTGCCGGCGGACATGCCGACGCGTTCGTCACCGCCGTCCGTACCGTCAACTCCGCGGGCGCGGATTCATCCTGCCGGACGATTCTGGACGATTCCGGCCGAAGAGCGTCAGCGGAGGCCGAAGCCCGGCCGCGGGCGGAGACCGTCCCCCCGCCGCTGCTGGGACGGCCCTGAAGGATCTCAACGCCGGTGCTCGTGCGCGCCCGTTCACCGCGCACCTTTATGTTCATCGAACGGAAGACCGGTGGAGCGGTACGGCACAATGACCATGCCCAGCATGGCTACTCAGTGACGGAATGGCGATATGACGACTGCAGCGGTTGACCATCCCTCTGCCGACCAGGACGAGGACGGCGGGAAGAGAACCATCGGCGCGGGCCGCGCCTTCGCACTGCTGCTGGTGATCACGGGTGCTGCCGGACTCCTTGCCGCGTGGGTCATCACGATCGACAAGTTCAAGCTCCTCGAGGACCCCAGCTTCACCCCGGGCTGCAGCCTCAACCCCGTGGTGGCCTGCGGCAACATCATGAAGAGCGAGCAGGCGTCGGCCTTCGGCTTCCCCAACCCGATGCTCGGTCTGGCCACCTACCCCGTGATCATCGGCATCGGCCTGGCGCTGCTCGCCGGAGCCCGCTTCCGCAGCTGGTACTGGCTGGGGATGAACGCCGGCACCCTGTTCGGCGTCGGCTTCTGCACCTGGCTCCAGTACCAGTCGCTCTACAGCATCAACTCCCTCTGCCTGTGGTGCTGCCTGGCCTGGGTCGCCACGATCTTCATGTTCTGCTACGTCACCACGCACAACATCAAGCACCGGATCATCCCCGCGCCGAACTGGCTGCGCAACGGCCTGACCGAGTTCCACTGGGTGCCGCCGGTCCTGTGGATCGGCATCATCGGCATGCTGATCCTGACCCGCTGGTGGGACTTCTGGACCAGCTGAGCGGACCTCTCGTGTCGCCGGGTCCCATCAGGTCCCACCGGGGCCAGGCAGGGATGTCGGTGCGGTGACATAGGCTTCAAAACGTGGAGCCCGACCTCTTTACCGCAGCAGCCGAAGACCGCCAGGAGAAGGACCCGTCCAGCAGCCCCCTCGCTGTCCGGATGCGGCCCCGTACCCTCGACGAGGTCGTCGGCCAGCAGCATCTGCTCAAGCCGGGCTCGCCGCTGCGTCGTCTCGTCGGCGAGGGGAGCGGGGGACCGGCGGGCCCCTCGTCGGTGATCCTGTGGGGTCCGCCCGGCATCGGGAAGACGACTCTGGCCTACGTGGTCAGCAAGGCCACCCACAAGCGGTTCGTCGAGCTCTCCGCGATCACCGCGGGGGTCAAGGAAGTGCGGGCGGTCATCGAGGGCGCCCGCCGCGCCACCGGCGGCTACGGCAAGGAAACCGTTCTCTTCCTGGACGAGATCCACCGCTTCTCCAAGGCGCAGCAGGATTCGCTGCTCCCGGCCGTGGAGAACCGCTGGGTGACGCTGATCGCGGCCACCACCGAGAATCCGTACTTCTCGATCATCTCCCCGCTGCTCTCGCGCTCGCTGCTGCTGACCCTGGAGTCACTGACCGACGACGACCTGCGCGATCTGCTGCGCCGGGCCTTGGGCGACGAGCGGGGACTCGGTGGCGCGGTGACCCTGCCCAAGGACGCCGAGGAGCATCTGCTGCGCATCGCGGGGGGCGACGCGCGCCGTGCGCTGACGGCTCTGGAGGCGGCGGCCGGTGCGGCGCTGTCGAAGCAGGAGAAGGAGATCACGCTCCTGACCCTGGAGGAGACCGTCGACCGCGCGGCGGTGAAGTACGACCGGGACGGGGACCAGCACTACGACGTGGCGAGTGCGCTGATCAAGTCGATCCGCGGCTCGGACGTCGATGCCGCGCTGCACTATCTGGCCCGGATGATCGAGGCGGGGGAGGACCCCCGGTTCATCGCCCGGCGGCTGATGATCTCGGCCAGCGAGGACATCGGTCTCGCCGACCCCACGGCGCTGCCCCTCGCGGTCGCGGCGGCCCAGGCCGTCGCGATGATCGGCTTCCCGGAGGCGGCGCTCACTCTCAGCCATGCCACCATCGCCCTGGCTCTCGCCCCCAAGTCCAACGCGGCGACGATGGCGATCTCGGCCGCCCAGGAGGATGTGCGCAAGGGCCTGGCCGGCCCCGTCCCGGCCCATCTGCGCGACGGCCATTACAAGGGAGCCGCCAAGCTGGGCCACGCACAGGGCTATGTCTATCCGCATGACGTCCCCGGCGGTATCGCCGCCCAGCAGTACGCCCCGGACGCCGTCCGGGACAAGCGCTACTACCTGCCCACCCGGTACGGCGCCGAGGCGCGGTACGGGGACGTGGCGGACCGGGTCCGCGAGCGGCTCGGCCGCACGGACACCGGCGGCGACACAGGCCCGTCCGAGGCATAGGCCGCATCCGCGAGAGGTCTCGAAGCCTCAGTGCGCGGCCGCTTCGAAGAGCGTGTGCATGGCGCGCCGCAGCTCGACCACATCGCGCACCGGCTCGGGGAAATCGAAACGGGCGTCGAAGCAGCTTCCGTCCCGCCCGCACAGACGCACCCGCAGCCCGAGACGGTCCAGCGCGACCGGCACGACGGCCGGCCGGTGTGCCGGGCAGCCGGACGCGACCCGCTTGCCGAGCAGCCCGCGCAACGTTCCCAGCTGCTCTCCGTGCGCCGTGTGCAGATGTTGCAGCAGCTCCGTCTCATGGTCGACGAGCGGGTCGGCGGACGCGTCCCGGAACTCCTCCGGCCCGATGCGCTCAGCACCCCACAGGTCGTCGACGTACGCCTCGCCCGTCTCCAGCCTCAGCAGCATCCGGCCGGGTCCTGCCATGCCGGGTACGGTGGTGAGCCGTCCGAAGACCCGGGCCCGGCCGCGGATGCGGTGCGGTACGGAGACCGGGGCCACGTCGGTGATCTCCAGTACGGCCGTCAGTTCGTCGTCCTGGGCGTGCGCCGCGGCCCGTACCGCCGGGGAAGCGGCGGGATGTTCGAGGATGAGATCGCCGTCCGGACCCACGCTGCGCGACAACGGCATCAGCGGGTCCGAGCCCGCTGGGTCGAGGCCGGGGACGAGCAGTGCCGCGGAGCAGGTACTCTGTACGAGAGTTCGTGTGCGCTCGGCTGCTGACGGCATCCGAGTGTTTTCAAGCCCGCTGGGACGCGGCTGACCACGATCTGATCGGTCCTCCGTCGTATCGACGCCCTCAGGTGCGTCGACACTGTCAGTGCTGTCCGTGACGTGCGTGGTGTTCCCAGGGCGAGACATGCGATCTCCTTGAGTAAGGTGAGCCTAACCTACAACGGAGGTCTGGAGAACGTGCCTAATCAGTCGCGTCCCAAGGTCAAGAAGAGCCGCGCGCTCGGCATTGCGCTGACGCCGAAGGCTGTCAAGTACTTCGAGGCCCGCCCCTACCCGCCGGGCGAGCACGGCCGCGGCCGCAAGCAGAACTCGGACTACAAGGTCCGTCTGCTGGAGAAGCAGCGTCTGCGCGCCCAGTACGACATCAGCGAGCGCCAGATGGCGCGTGCCTACGACCGTGCCAAGAAGGCCGAGGGCAAGACGGGCGAGGCGCTCGTCGTCGAGCTCGAGCGCCGTCTCGACGCGCTGGTTCTGCGTTCGGGCATCGCCAAGACGATCTACCAGGCCCGCCAGATGGTCGTCCACGGCCACATCGAGGTCGACGGCCACAAGGTCGACAAGCCGTCCTTCCGTGTCCGTCCCGACAACATCGTGATGGTCCGCGAGCGCAGCCGCGACAAGTACCCCTTCCAGGTTGCCCGCGAGGGTGGTTACGACACCGACGGTGAGACCCCGCGCTACCTGCAGGTGAACCTGAAGGCCCTGGCCTTCCGCCTTGACCGGGACCCGAACCGCAAGGAAATCCCCGTGATCTGCGACGAGCAGCTCGTCGTCGAGTACTACGCTCGCTGATCCAGGCGTAGCCGCTCTTCACCAGCGCTCAGGCCCGCCCCTTCCCGAAGCCGGGGAGGCGGCGGGCTTTCGCGTCTTCCCGGCCTCGGGCTGCGGACCCGGTGCCTCCGGTCCGCCGGAATCCGCGTCCTCCCGCTGCTTCCCGGGCCGGCCCGCCAGAGCCCTTGCCACCACCGCGTCGGCGCCCAGCTCGCCGCCGGCCCGCCGCTGTGACGCGTACCGCTCCTCGCCCAGCTCATGACGGGCCAGCGCCTCGCACCGGGCCCGCGGCGCCCCGTAGTGCGCCGAACCGAACAGCGGCAGTCCCACCGATGGCCAGATCTGTTCGGCGGCCCCCTGCAGCAGCGCCGCCTCGGCCGCATCGCCCTCGACCACCGTGACGAGCGCGAGCAGTTCCAGCGAGAGCACCGTGCCGAGCAGGTCGTGGAAGGCATGGCTGATGGACAGCGACTCCCCGAGGAGTTCCCGGGCCCGGGCCGGACGGCCCCGCTGCAGTGCGGCGAACGCGAGCACGAACAACGCGTAACTGAGGGCCCATCGCTCCCCGTGGTCCTCGCAGATGTCCCGGACCTCTTCGCAGATCGTGACCGCGCGGTCCAGCTCGCCCCGGAACCCGACCGCCATCGCCAGCTCGACCTGAGCCATCAGCACATTGCTGTTCAGCTCACCGAGTTCCCGGTAACGGCCGAGCGCGTCGTGCAGCAGTTCCTGCGCGCGTGTCATGTCGTCCGTGACGAGTGCCAGGCAGCCGGTGCGGTGCACCGCGTACGCCGACGCCGTGGCGTCACCCACCAGATCCGCCTCCTCCCGGCACTCCGTCAGTGCCGAGATCGCAGCCACCGGGTCTCCCTGCAGCACCGCGACGTAGCCGAGCACCCACAGCGCCTTCAGCCGTGAGGAGTCGTACGGGGTCTCCTCCTCCAGCACATGGTCCAGCCAGCGCCGGCCCTCCGAGAGCCGCCCGCAGCCGATCCACAGGAACCAGAGCGTGCCCGCCAGGTACTGGGCGAGATGCGCCTCCTCCGGGCGCTCCAGCGAACACTCCATGGCCCGCCGCAGATTGGGCAGTTCGCTCTCCGCCCGTGCCGCCACCTCGCCCTGCCGCGGGCTGAACCAGTCCAGCTCGCACCAGGTCGCGAGCCCCAGGAACCAGTCGCGGTGACGCCGGCGCAGGCGTTCCGTGTCACCCGTGGCCGCCAGCCACTCGGCGCCGTACTCGCGCACCGTGTCCAGCATCCGGTAGCGGGTGCCCGCCGCGGAGTCCTCCCGCAGCACGATGGACTGCGCCAGCAGCCCGGAGAGCACATCGAGCACCGATTCGGCCGGCAGGTCGGAGCCGCTGCAGATGTACTCGACCGCCTCCAGATCGAACTGTCCGGCGAAGACGGAGAGCCGCGACCACAGCAGCCGCTGTTCCGGGGCGCACAGTTCATGGCTCCAGCCGATGGCCGTACGGAGCGTCTGATGGCGGGCCGGCGCACTCCGGCTGCCGCCGGTCAGCAGCCGGAAACGGTCGTCCAGCCGCTCCAGCACCTGATCGGTCGACAGGGCCCGCAGCCGCCCCGCCGCCAGCTCCAGCGCGAGCGGAATCCCGTCCAGCCGCCGGCAGAGCTCCTGGGCCGCGCCCCGGGTGCGCTCGGTCAGCCGGAAATCCGGCTGCACCGCCGTGGCCCGCTCCGCGAAGAGCCGGAGCGCGTCCTCGTCGGTCATCGTCGCGAGCGGGTAGAGCGCCTCGCCGTCGAGTTCCAGCGGCAGCCGGCCTGCCGCCAGCACCCGCAGCCGCGGGGCCCGGCGCAGTAGATCCCGTACCAACTCCGCACAGGCGTCCACGAGATGTTCGAAGCCGTCGATCACCAGCAGCAGCCGTCGTTCGGCGCAGTGCTCCAGGAGTGTCGTGCGGGGCGGCCTGCTGGTGTGATCGGTGAGGCCGAGCGCGTCGACGAGCGCGTGCTCCAGCAGCTCCGGATCGTGGACGGCGGACAGTTCAACCAGCCAGACCCCGTCGCAGTACCGTTTCTCCAGCAGGGCCGCGGCTGTGCTGACCAGCCGGGTCTTGCCGACCCCGCCCACCCCGACGACGGTGACGAGCCGGGACTCCTCCAGCAGCCGGGCGAGATCGGCCAACTCGTCCTCGCGTCCCACGAACCGGTTCAGTTCCGCCGGCAGATTGCCCGGGAGACCGTGGGCGGGTCCGCCATGGGCGCAGGGCAGCGGATCCGGATCACCGGAGGAGGGGGAGGGGCGCTGGGAGCGTCGCATGAAACACGCAGAGTACTGGCCCGAAAGCGCTCCGTACAAACTTGTCCGGGGAACTCCGGCGACGGCCAACGGTAATGCGGTACAGGGCGTGAGCCTTGGCGCGATAGGCTCGGAGGCGGTGACCGGCCGCTACGAAGGCCGACGCCGAACGAGCAGAGAACAAGACAGAGACAGACGACAAGCCAGAGAGAGCGGTGCACTGTGTCCGGTGGCGAGGTGGCCGGGATCCTGGTGGCCGTCTTCTGGGCGATCCTGGTCTCGTTCCTCGCCGTCGTGCTGGTGAGGCTCGCCCAGACACTCAGGGCGACCACCAAACTCGTGGCGGACGTGACCGAACAGGCTGTCCCGCTGCTCGCCGACGCCTCCGCGACCGTACGCTCCGCGCAGACCCAGCTCGACAAGGTCGACGCGATCGCGACGGACGTCCAGGAGGTCACCTCCAACGCCTCAGCGCTCTCCACCACCGTCGCCTCGACCTTCGGCGGCCCGCTGGTCAAGGTCGCGGCGTTCGGCTACGGGGTCCGGCAGGCCATCGGCCGCAGGACCGCCCCCGAACCGGAAGCGCGTTCCAGGCGATCGGTGATCGTCGGCCGGACCGTGCCGTCCGCGCGTGGCAGGAAGCGCGACGGCAGAAAATCCCGCGGATCGAAGGATTGACGCAGCGATGTTCCGCCGTACGTTCTGGTTCACCGCCGGCGCAGCCGCCGGAGTCTGGGCCACCGCCAAGGTCAACCGGAAGATCAAGCAGCTGACCCCCGAAAGCCTCGCGGCGCAGGCCGCCGACAAGGCGGTCGTGGCCGGTCACAAGCTCAAGGACTTCGCCCTGGACGTCCGCGAGGGCATGGCCAGACGCGAGGTCGAACTGGGCGAGGCGCTGGGGCTCGAAGCCCCGGTCGACCCCGACCTCCCCGTGCAGCGCCACTTCGCCGTCGAGGCGGCGGAGTCCGACGGGCGCAGGACGCCCGCCGGATACCGCAAGCTCCCCTACAACTCGTACAACCGGAATGAGGACCACTGATGGAGTCGGCTGAAATTCGTCGCCGCTGGCTGAGCTTCTACGAGGAGCGCGGTCACACCGTCGTCCCTTCGGCGTCGCTCATCGCGGACGACCCGACTCTGCTGCTGGTCCCGGCCGGCATGGTGCCTTTCAAGCCCTACTTCCTCGGCGAGGTCAAGCCGCCCGCCCCGCGCGTCACCAGCGTGCAGAAGTGCGTCCGTACACCGGACATCGAAGAGGTCGGCAAGACCACCCGGCACGGCACCTTCTTCCAGATGTGCGGGAACTTCTCCTTCGGCGACTACTTCAAGGAAGGCGCCATCGAGTACGCCTGGGAGCTGCTCACCGGCTCCGTGGCGGACGGCGGCTTCGGCCTCGACCCCGAGCGGCTGTGGATCACGGTCTACCTCGACGACGACGAGGCCGAGCAGATCTGGCGCGACAAGATCGGCGTGCCGGCCGAGCGCATCCAGCGCCTGGGCAAGAAGGACAACTTCTGGTCCATGGGCGTTCCCGGCCCCTGCGGCCCCTGTTCCGAGATCAACTACGACCGCGGCCCCGAGTTCGGCGTCGAGGGCGGCCCGGCCGTCAACGACGAGCGGTACGTGGAGATCTGGAACCTGGTCTTCATGCAGTACGAGCGCGGCGCCGGCGACGGCAAGGACGACTTCCCCATCCTCGGCGACCTGCCCTCCAAGAACATCGACACCGGCCTCGGCCTCGAGCGCCTCGCGATGATCCTGCAGGGCGTGCAGAACATGTACGAGACCGACACCCTGCGCGTCGTCATGGACAAGGCCACCGAGCTCACCGGCGTGCGCTACGGCGCCGCCCAGGGCACGGACGTCTCGCTGCGCGTGGTCGCCGACCACATCCGTACCTCCGTCATGCTCATCGGCGACGGCGTCACCCCCGGCAACGAGGGTCGTGGCTACGTGCTGCGCCGCATCATGCGCCGGGCCATCCGCAACATGCGGCTGATGGGCGCCACCGGTTCTGTCGTCAACGAGCTGGTCGGTGTCGTGATCGAGACCATGGGGATGCAGTACCCCGAGCTGATCACCGACCGCAAGCGCATCGAGACCGTCGCCCTCGCCGAGGAGGCCGCCTTCCTGAAGGCCCTCAAGGGCGGCACGAACATCCTCGAGACCGCCGTCACCGAGACCAAGGCCGCCGGCGGCCGGGTCATCGCCGGCGACAAGGCCTTCCTGCTCCACGACACCTGGGGCTTCCCGATCGACCTCACGCTGGAGATGGCCGCCGAGCAGGGCCTGTCCGTGGACGAGGACGGTTTCCGCCGCCTGATGCAGGAGCAGCGGGACAAGGCCAAGGCCGACGCCAAGGCCAAGAAGACCGGTCACGCCGACCTGTCCGCCTACCGCGAGGTCGCCGACAACTCCGGCCTCACCGAGTTCACCGGCTACACCACCACCGAGGGCGAGTCGACGATCGTCGGCCTCCTCGTCGACGGTGTGCCCTCGCCCGCCGCCTCCGAGGGCGACGAGGTCGAGGTCGTCCTGGACCGCACCCCGTTCTACGCCGAGGGCGGCGGTCAGCTCGCCGACCAGGGCCGCATCCGGCTCGACACCGGCGCCGTCATCCAGGTGCGCGACGTCCAGCAGCCGGTCCCGGGCGTCTCGGTGCACAAGGGCTCGGTCCAGGTCGGCGAGGTGACGGTCGGCGCCGGCGTCCTGGCCTCCATCGACAACACCCGCCGCCGGGCCATCGCCCGCGCGCACAGCGCCACCCACCTCACGCACCAGGCGCTGCGCGACGCCCTGGGCCCGACGGCCGCCCAGGCCGGTTCGGAGAACTCTCCGGGCCGCTTCCGCTTCGACTTCGGCTCGCCCGCCGCCGTTCCCGGCACGGTCCTCACCGACGTCGAGCAGAAGATCAACGAAGTGCTGGCCCGCGAGCTGGACGTCCAGGCCGAGGTCATGTCCATCGACGAGGCCAAGAAGCAGGGTGCGATCGCCGAGTTCGGCGAGAAGTACGGCGAGCGGGTCCGGGTCGTCACCATCGGCGACTTCTCCAAGGAGCTGTGCGGTGGCACGCATGTCCACAACACCGCCCAGCTCGGCCTGGTGAAGCTGCTCGGCGAGTCGTCCATCGGCTCCGGTGTGCGCCGCATCGAGGCCCTCGTCGGCGTCGACGCGTACCACTTCCTCGCCAAGGAGCACACGGTCGTCGCCCAGCTCCAGGAGCTGGTCAAGGGCCGCCCCGAGGAGCTCCCGGAGAAGATCGCCGGGATGCTCGGCAAGCTGAAGGACGCCGAGAAGGAGATCGAGAAGTTCCGCGCGGAGAAGGTCCTTCAGGCCGCCGCCGGACTGGTCGACTCCGCCAAGGACGTACGGGGCGTCGCCCTGGTGACCGGTCAGGTGCCGGACGGCACCTCGGCCGACGACCTGCGCAAGCTGGTCCTCGACGTGCGCGGGCGCATCCAGGGCGGCCGCCCGGCCGTCGTGGCCCTGTTCACCACGGCCAACGGCCGGCCGCTGACCGTCATCGCCACCAACGAGGCCGCCCGTGAGCGCGGCCTCAAGGCCGGCGACCTGGTCCGTACCGCCGCCAAGACCCTCGGCGGTGGCGGCGGCGGCAAGCCGGACGTCGCCCAGGGCGGCGGCACGAACCCGGACGCTGTCGGCGACGCCGTCGCCGCCGTCGAACGCCTCGTCGCCGAGACGGCGTGACGGCGGACATGACGCAGATGCGCCGCGGTCGCCGACTGGCGATCGACGTCGGGGACGCCCGTATCGGGGTCGCCTCGTGCGACCCCGACGGGATCCTCGCCACGCCGGTGGAGACGGTACCGGGACGCGATGTCCCGGCCGCCCACCGGCGGCTCGGGCAGATCGTCGAGGAGTACGAGCCGATCGAGGTCATCGTCGGCCTGCCCAGGTCCCTCGGCGGTGGAGAGGGACCGGCCGCGGTCAAGGTCCGTGCCTTCGCCGATGTGTTCGCCCGCGCGGTCGCACCCATTCCGGTGCGATTGGTGGACGAGAGGATGACCACAGTGACGGCCAGTCAAGGCCTGCGCGCATCGGGCGTGAAGTCCAAAAAAGGCCGATCCGTCATCGACCAGGCTGCCGCTGTGGTGATCCTTCAGAACGCTCTGGAGTCCGAACGGGCTTCGGGTAATCCTCCCGGCGAAGGCGTCGAAGTGGTTGTCTGATCGCGATACGGTAACGTTCCGCGCGATGCGGCGGTGTTCGAATAAACATCGCACAGCAAAGAGACGGAACGTCGTCTCGCGGCTCAAGGGGATCGATGACTGAGTATGGCCGGGGCCCCGGCTCCGAACCGTGGCATCCCGAGGATCCCTTGTACGGGGACCAGGGATGGGGAGGCCAGCAGCCTGCCCACGGCCAGAGCCAGTACGGCGGCCAGCAACAGCCCTACCCGCAGGACCCGTACGCCGCTCAGCAGCAGCCGCAGGACCCGTACGCCGCCCAGCACCAGCCGCAGGATCCGTACGCGCAGCAGCAGCCGCAGGACCCGTACGCGGGCCGGCCGCAGGATCCGTATGCCGGTCAGTCGCAGGACCCGTACGCCGGTCAGTCGCAGGACCCGTACGCGCAGCAGCAGGACCCGTACGCCGGCCAGCAGCACCAGCAGGATCCTTACGCCCAGCAGCCGCAGTACCAGCAGCAGCCGCCGTACGGCGCCCAGCAGGACCCGTACGGCGGGCAGGCTCCCTACGACGGCGGCTGGGACACCGGACAGCAGCCCGCTGCGATGCCGCACGGGGGCCAGCCCGGCGACCCGTACGGCCAGCCGGCCGGTTACGGCGCCGACGACTCCTACGGCACCCCTGATGCCTACCCGCCGCCGCAGCCCCCGGGCCGCCGCGAGGCCGTGCCCGAACCGGCCCCGGCGCAGAACCCCGACTGGGACCCGGAGGTCCAGCCGGAGGAGACCCACCCCTTCTTCACGGGCGCCGACGACGCCGACGCCGAGGGCAAGGACGACGAGTACGACGACGACCCGCGCGAATCCCGCAGGGGCGGCGGCGAGCGTCGCGGCAAGGGCAAGAAGAAGAGCCGAAGCGGCTGTGCCTGCCTGGTCGTCTCCCTCGTCCTGGTCGGCGGCCTCGGCGGAGCGGCCTACTTCGGCTACTCGTTCTACCAGGACAAGTTCGGCGATGCGCCGGACTACGTCGGCAGCGGCTCGGGTTCGGTCGAGATCGAGATCCCCAAGGGCGCGTACGTATCCGACATCGGCAACATCCTGAAGCAGCACGATGTGGTCAAGAGCGTCGACGCGTTCGTGTCGGCGCAGAACGAGAATTCCAAGGGCAAGCTCATCCAGGCCGGCGTGTATCTCCTCCACGAGAAGATGTCGGCGGCCGAGGCCGTGAAGATGCTGGTCGACCCGAAGAGCCAGAATCTTCTGATCATTCCGGAGGGCACACGCAACGGTGTGATCTACGCGAAGATCGACACGCGGCTGGGGCTCAAGGAGGGCACGACCAAGGGGATCGCCAAGGCCAATGCCGCCGACCTCGGTCTGCCGCCCTGGGCGAAGGGGCACGCCAAGGTCAAGGACCCCCTGGAGGGATTCCTCTATCCGGCCGCGTACCCCGTCACCAAGGGCATGAAGCCGGAGTCCGTCCTCAAGAAGATGGTCGAGCGCGCCAACTCCGAGTACGACAAGATCGACCTCGTGGCCAACGCCAAGAAGCACCATCTGGCCAATGCCTGGGAACTGCTCACCACGGCGAGCCTGGTCCAGGCCGAGGGCAAGACCCACGAAGACTTCCGGAAGATGGCCGAGGTCGTTTACAACCGTCTCAAGGCGACGAACACCGAGACCAACCAATACCTCCAGTTCGACTCGTCCTACAACTACCTCAGAGGCAAGAGCGAGATCAAGATCACCGTGAAGGAGATCAAGGAGAATCACGATCCGTACAACACGTACACCCGGACAGGGCTGACTCCGGGGCCGATCGGTAATCCCGGCGAAGAAGCCCTGGCGGCGGTGCTGCATCCGACCACGGACGGCTGGATCTACTTCGTGGCGACCGACGGCAACAGCAAGACCGAGTTCGCCAAGAACTACGACGAATTCCTGAAGCTCAAGGGAAAGTTCGATGCCCTCGACTGACCGGCGCCACCGTGCGGCCGTCCTCGGCTCACCCATCGCCCACTCGCTCTCCCCGGTCCTGCACCGGGCCGCGTATGCAGAACTCGGCCTCGACGACTGGTCCTACGACCGGTTCGAGATCGACGAGCAGGCACTGCCCGGCTTCATCGAGGCGCTGGACGGCACGTGGGCCGGGCTGTCACTGACCATGCCGCTCAAGCGGGCGATCATTCCGCTGCTGGATTCCGTCAGTGGGACCGCTGCCTCGGTCGAGGCCGTGAACACGGTCGTCCTCACCGAGGACGGCCGGCGGCTCGGCGACAACACCGATATCCCGGGCATGGTCGCCGCCCTGCGTGAGCGCGGTGTGGAGAAGGCCGAGTCCGCGGCCGTCCTCGGCGCCGGAGCCACCGCGTCCTCCGCGCTCGCCGCCCTCTCCGAGATCTGCACGGGAACGGTCACGGCATACGTCCGGAGCCGGGGACGCGGTGACGAGATGCGCGGCTGGGGCGAACGGCTCGGCGTCGACGTCCGCATCGCCGACTGGGCGGAGGCCGAGCAGGCACTGCACGCCCCGCTGGTCATCGCGACCACTCCGGCCGGGGCCACGGACGTGCTGACGGGATCGGTACCGAAGGCTCCCGGCACACTCTTCGACGTGCTGTACGAGCCCTGGCCCACCCGACTCGCAGCCGCCTGGGCGGACAGCGGCGGCGCAGTCGTCGGAGGTCTCGATCTCCTGGTGCACCAGGCCGTCCTCCAGGTCGAGCAGATGACGGGTCTGGCCTCTTGCCGCGTCGGCACGCTGCGTGCTGCCGGGGAGGAAGCGTTGAGGGGCAGACTGCCCGGCGCATAACAGCCACTTTTGCGGATGGCTGGAATACGTGTGCTGTTCATGATCGTCCACACCTAGATTCTTCTTTCGAGATGCGGCGCAGCAGTGTGCCGCGGGGAGGGGAGAACCATGCGTAAGTCGGTCGGGCGCCTCATGGCGATATTCATCGCAGTCTTCGGGCTGGTGGTGACGGGCACGGGAACGGCACAGGCCGCCACCCCGGACGGTGCGGCTCAGTCCGCCTGCGGCTCGGGGTACTACATTCAGCGCAAGGCGACGATCGGCTGGGGGGCCTCGGTCACGGCGTACCTTCTGTACAACAGTTCGTCGCGCAACAACTGTGCTGTCACGGTCAAGCACAGCGACATGGGCTGGGTCTACGGGACGGCTACCGGACTGGGCGCGGGCATCCAGGCCGAGGGCGGCAGCATGAAGAAGGACCAGGGCGACTACAAGTACTACGCCGGTCCCGTCTACCTGAACGCGCCGGGCAAGTGCGTAAGGTTCTGGGCCTACTTCGAGGAGTACGGGGCCAGCCTCCCGCACGACATCCTTTACACCAGCCCGTACGGCAACTGCGGCTGAACCGGCGGACCACCGCGTGCGGCTCCTAGGGTGAGGCTGCCTCGGAGCCGCCCCGGTCCGAACTCGCCGGGACACATCGGTCGAGGTTGCGCGCACGCATTCGGCATCTGATCCGTCCGTCTGCTGGACCGGCGGCCGGACCGCACCCCCGTCCGTGGGAGGATCGGGGGCGGCGGGCCAGGGCCGCGCACCCGGTCGCGCCGTAGGATTTCAGGCGCGAGCATGAGGAGCACCGTTGAGCAGGTTGCGCTGGCTGACCGCGGGGGAGTCGCACGGCCCCGCACTGGTGGCGACGCTGGAGGGCCTTCCCGCCGGTGTCCCGGTCACCACGGAGATGGTGGCGGACGCGCTCGCCCGGCGGCGGCTCGGATACGGCCGCGGCGCTCGGATGAAGTTCGAGAAGGACGAGGTCACTTTCCTTGGCGGGGTACGGCACGGCCTGACCATGGGCTCGCCGGTCGCCGTGATGGTGGGCAACACCGAGTGGCCCAAGTGGGAGCAGGTCATGTCGGCCGACCCGGTCGACCCCGACGTGCTGGCCGCCCAGGCCCGTAACGCCCCGCTGACCCGTCCCCGGCCCGGCCACGCCGACCTCGCCGGCATGCAGAAGTACGGCTTCGACGAGGCCCGGCCGATCCTGGAGCGCGCCAGCGCCCGGGAGACCGCGGCCCGCGTCGCCCTCGGCGCCGTCGCCCGGTCGTACCTCAAGGAGACGGCCGGCATCGAGATCGTCAGCCATGTCGTCGAGCTGGCCGCCGCCAAGGCTCCGTACGGGGTCTACCCGACCCCGGCCGATGTCGAGAAGCTCGACGCGGACCCGGTGCGCTGCCTCGACGCCGCCGCGAGCAAGCAGATGGTCGCCGAGATCGACCAGGCCCACAAGGACGGCGACACGCTCGGTGGTGTGGTCGAGGTGCTGGCGTACGGAGTGCCGGTCGGCCTCGGCTCGCACGTGCACTGGGACCGCAGGCTGGACGCCCGCCTGGCCGCCGCGCTCATGGGCATCCAGGCCATCAAGGGCGTCGAGGTCGGCGACGGCTTCGACCTGGCCCGGGTGCCGGGCTCGCAGGCGCACGACGAGATCCTGGTCACCGAGGACGGCATCAAGCGGGCCTCCGGCCGTGCCGGCGGCACCGAGGGCGGACTGACCACCGGCGAGCTGCTGCGCGTCCGCGCCGCGATGAAGCCCATCGCGACCGTGCCGCGCGCCCTGGCCACCGTCGACGTGGTGACCGGCGAGCCCGCCAAGGCCCACCACCAGCGCTCCGATGTCTGTGCCGTACCGGCCGCCGGGATCGTCGCCGAGGCGATGGTCGCGCTGGTGCTCGCCGACGCGGTCGCGGAGAAGTTCGGTGGCGACAGCGTCCCCGAGACCCACCGCAATGTGCAGTCGTACCTCGACCACCTGCAGATCCGATGAGCGCCCCGCTGATCGTCCTCGTCGGCCCGATGGGCGTCGGCAAGTCCACCGTCGGCGAGCTGCTCGCCGAACGGCTGGGCGCCACCTACCGGGACACCGACGCCGATGTCGTGGCCACGGCGGGGAAGCCGATCGCGGAGATCTTCTACGACGAGGGCGAGGAGCGTTTCCGCGAGCTGGAGAGCCGGGCCGTCCGGGCCGCGGTCGCCGAGCACACGGGCGTTCTCTCGCTCGGCGGCGGCGCCGTCCTCGACGAGACGACGCGCACCCTGCTGGCCGGCCATGCCGTCGTCTACCTCTCGATGGATGTCGACGAGGCGGTCAAACGGGTCGGGCTGAACACCGCGCGTCCGCTGCTCGCCGTGAATCCCCGCCGGCAGTGGCGCGAACTCATGGAGGCCCGCCGCCACCTCTACACGGACGTGGCCCGCGCGGTCGTCGCGACCGACGAGCGCACACCGCAAGAGGTCGCCCAGGCGGTCCTCGACGCACTGGAACTGCCGGACGCGGCGTCGTCCGGCCGGGAGAACTCAACGATGACGGACCAGGGCCCCACACGCATCCAGATCGCCGGCAGCGCGGGCACCGACCCGTACGAGGTGGTGATCGGCCGGCAGCTCCTCGGCGAGCTGCCGACGTTCATCGGTGACCGCGTCAAGCGCGTCGCGGTCCTGCACCCCGAGGCGCTCGCCGAGACCGGCGAGGCGGTCCGCCAGGACCTTGCCGACCAGGGCTACGAGGCCATCGCCATCCAGCTGCCGAACGCCGAGGAGGCCAAGACCGTCGAGGTCGCGGCCTACTGCTGGAAGGCGCTCGGCCAGACCGGCTTCACCCGCAGCGACGTCATCGTCGGCGTCGGCGGCGGCGCGACCACGGACGTCGCCGGGTTCGTCGCGGCGACCTGGCTGCGCGGAGTGCGCTGGATCGCCGTACCCACCACCGTCCTGGCCATGGTGGACGCGGCCGTCGGCGGCAAGACCGGCATCAACACCGCCGAGGGCAAGAACCTCGTCGGCGCCTTCCACCCGCCTGCCGGAGTGCTCTGCGACCTCGCCGCCCTCGATTCGCTGCCGGTCAACGACTACGTCAGCGGCATGGCCGAGATCATCAAGGCCGGCTTCATCGCCGACCCGGCGATCCTCGACCTCGTCGAGGCGGACCCGCAGGGTGCGCGTACGCCGGCCGGACCGCACACCTGCGAGCTGATCGAGCGCGCCATCCGGGTCAAGGCGGAGGTCGTCTCCAGCGACCTCAAGGAGTCCGGGCTGCGCGAGATCCTCAACTACGGCCACA
Organism: Streptomyces brevispora; assembly: GCF_007829885.1. Taxonomy (NCBI): domain Bacteria; kingdom Bacillati; phylum Actinomycetota; class Actinomycetes; order Kitasatosporales; family Streptomycetaceae; genus Streptomyces; species Streptomyces brevispora. The sequence goes on along the minus strand of NZ_VIWW01000001.1, from coordinate 290,286 downwards.
CCCTGGCCCACGCGATCGAGAAGAACGAGCGCTACAAGTGGCGCCACGGCGCGGCCGTCTCGGTCGGCATGGTCTTCGCCGCCGAACTGGGCCGCCTCGCCGGCCGCCTCGACGACGCGACCGCCGACCGGCACCGTGCCGTCCTGGAGTCCGTCGGACTGCCGCTCACCTACCGCGGCGACCAGTGGCCCAAGCTGCTGGAGAACATGAAGGTCGACAAGAAGTCCCGCGGCGATCTGCTGCGCTTCATCGTCCTGGACGGCCTCGGAAAGCCCACCGTCCTGGAGGGCCCCGACCCGGCCGTCCTGCTCGCCGCCTACGGGGAGGTGTCGGCGTGACCCGCCGGGTCCTCGTGCTCAACGGGCCGAACCTCGGCCGGCTGGGCTCCCGTGAGCCCGACGTCTACGGAGCCACCTCGTACGCCGGACTCGTCGACGTCTGCCGCACCCTCGGCAAGGAGCTCGGCTTCGACGTCGACGTCCGGGAGACCAACGACGAGGGGGAGCTGATCCGCTGGCTCCACGAGGCCGCGGACGGTTCAATTCCGGTCGTTCTCAACCCGGGTGCCTTCACGCACTATTCGTACGGTATGCGGGACGCGGCCGCCCAGCGCACCGCCCCGCTGATCGAGGTGCACATCTCGAACCCGTACGCACGGGAGGAATTCCGCCACAACTCCGTGGTCGCACCGGTCGCCACCGGGACCGTGGCCGGATTCGGCGTCGGCTCCTACCGGCTCGCCCTGCGCGCTCTCGCGGACGAGCTGACGGACTGACGGACCGTCGCACCGGACGGCCGACTTGGCCGACCGGGCACTCCGCACCGTCCCCGGCCGTTCCCTCTGTGGCGGCCGGGGACGGTACGGTTGCCGTTCCACCAGCGCCAGTTGCCTGTACGAGACGGAGTGCCACCGGATGCAGCACGCAGTGGGGGCACCGCTGCCGCCGCCCCAGGGGCCCGGAAACGGCCCCGTCGGCTGGTCGCACCAGGCCCAGCACCCCGGCCACCCCGGTCCGCCGGTCCAGCCCCCGAGCGGTCACCCGGGCCCGCCCCCGTCGAGCCGCCCCGTCCCGCCGCCACCGGACCCGCCCGCCCGCCAGGGGCAGAGTCAGTCCTGGAGCGCGCCCGCACCACAGCAGGCCCCCGTGCCGGTCTCCAGGGAGACCACTGGGCAGGTCCAACTGCCACCCGGCGGGCCCGTGGCGCTGCCGGCGCCGCCCGCCGAGCCCGGGACCGGCACCGCGACCCTCGCCGTGCTCCTGATCGGCCCCGCAGGCGCCGGGAAGACCACCGTGGCCAAGCTCTGGGCGAGCCGCCGCCGGGTCCCCACCGCTCACGTCAGCCTCGACGACGTCCGGGAGTGGGTCTGCTCCGGCTTCGCGGACCCGCAGGCCGGGTGGAACGACCAGTCCGAGGCCCAGTACCGCCTGGCCCGTCGCACCTGTGGCTTCGCCGCCCGCAATTTCCTGGCCAACGGCATCTCCTGCATCCTCGACGACGCGGTCTTCCCGGACCGCCCCGTGGTCGGCCTCGGCGGCTGGAAGCGCCATGTCGGCCCCGGGCTGCTGCCCGTCGTCCTGCTGCCCGGCCTGGAGATCGTCCTGGAGCGCAACGCCGCCCGCAGCGGCAACCGCCGCCTCTCGGACGAGGAAGTCGCCCGGATCCACGGCCGGATGGCCGGCTGGTACGGCTCCGGGCTGCCGATCATCGACAACTCGACGTACGACGTGGAGACCACCGCCCGCGTCCTGGACGACATACTCGCCCGCTCCATAGCCAGCCCCCCGGCCTGGTAGCCGCGGCGTCGGACGGCTCCGCCTCCACGCCCACCTCCACCGCCCGCCGGGCCCCCCGGTCGGGTGCGCTGACCGGGCGGGCTCGCGCCCGCGCTCGTACGCTCGATGCATGTCAGAGGTGTACGCCGTCCGCCGCGGGCTGCTCCGCGACCGGTGCGCCGCCGTCGGATCCGCGGCCGCCCTGGTCTCCCGCCCCGCCAATGTCCACTATCTGGCGGGCGGAGCGCCCCCGGGCGCCGTGCTGCTGCTCGGCCCCGACGAGGACGTTCTGCTCTGCCCGCGCCCCCCGACCGGTGACCTGGCCGAAGGGCGTACCGACGAGCGGCTCCGGGTGGACCGGTTGTCGGTCACCGGGGGCGATCCGGTGGTCGCCGCCGCCGATCTGGCCGCCTCCCACGGCGCGGAGTCCCTGGCCGTCGAGGAGCACGATCTGACGGTCGCCCGGCACCGGGCCATGGGCGCGGTCGCTCCGAAGCTCCGGCTGGCCGACCTCGGGGTCACCGTCGAGCAGCTGCGCATCGTCAAGGACGAGGAGGAGATCGGCTGCCTGCGGATCGCCGCCGAGATCACCGACCAGGCGCTCGGCGAACTCCTCGAATCGATCCTGGTCGGCCGGACCGAACGGCACCTCGCGCTGGAACTGGAGCGCAGGCTGGTGGACCACGGCGCCGACGGCCCCGCCTTCGCCACCTCCGTCGCCACCGGTCCAAACTCCGGCCGGGGCCGCCACCGGCCCTCGGACCGAAGGGTGGAGGAAGGAGATTTCCTTTCCGTCCGCCTCGGCGCGAACTACCGCGGCTACCGGTGCGAGATCGGCCGTACCTTCGTCATCGGAACGGCTCCGGCCGACTGGCAGATCGAGCTCTACGACCTGGTTTTCGCCGCTCAGAGGGCTGGACGGGAGGCTCTTGTGCCCGGTGCCGCCTACCGTGACGTGGACCGTGCCGCCCGCCAGCTCCTGGACTCCGCGGGCCACAGCGAGGGCCTCACACCCCGGACCGGGCACGGGGTGGGGCTCGAAATCGACGAGGACCCGCAGTTGGCACCTGATGCCATGGGTAAACTGGACGCTTGTGTGCCGGTCACCGTCGAACCGGGGGTCCACCTCCCGGGCCGGGGCGGAGTCCGGATCGATGACACGCTCGTCGTGCGCCCCGAGGCGGACGGCGGACCCGAGCTACTCACCATTACGACCAAGGAGCTGCTCGCGCTCTAGCGCGCATCCTCGGTCGTTCCACCAGCTTCAGTCCAGGAGATTCCGCAACCGTGGCTTCCACGAACGACCTCAAGAACGGCCTGGTGCTCAAGCTCGACGGAGGCCAGCTCTGGTCCGTCGTCGAGTTCCAGCACGTCAAGCCCGGCAAGGGCCCTGCCTTCGTGCGCACCAAGCTCAAGAACGTGCTCTCCGGCAAGGTCGTCGACAAGACGTTCAACGCCGGTGTGAAGGTCGAAACGGCCACCATCGACCGACGCGACATGCAGTTCTCGTACATGGACGGCGAGTACTTCGTCTTCATGGACATGGACACCTACGACCAGCTGATGGTCGACCGCAAGTCCGTCGGCGACGCCGCCAACTTCCTGATCGAGGGCTTCACCGCCTCCGTGGCGCAGCACGAGGGCGAGGTGCTCTACGTCGAGCTGCCGGCCGCCGTCGAGCTCGTCGTCCAGCACACCGACCCGGGCGTCCAGGGCGACCGTTCCACCGGTGGCACCAAGCCCGCCACGCTGGAGACCGGTTACGAGATCGGTGTTCCGCTCTTCATCACGACCGGTGAGAAGATCAAGGTCGACACGCGTTCGGGCGATTACCTCGGCCGGGTGAACAGCTAACCGTGGCTGCCCGGAATACGGCCCGCAAGCGCGCCTTCCAGATCCTTTTCGAGGCCGACCAGCGCGGTGAGTCCGTGCAGACGGTCCTCGCGGACTGGGTGCGGCACTCGCGGTCCGACACCCGTCAGCCGCCGGTCACCGAGTACACGATGGAGCTTGTCGAGGGGTACGCGCAGTATGCGGACCGGATCGACGACCTCATCGTCACCTATGCCGTGGACTGGGAGATCGACCGCATGCCGGTCGTCGACCGGAACATCCTGCGGCTCGGTGCGTACGAGCTGATCTGGGTGGACGCGACCCCGGACGCGGTGGTGATCGACGAGGCGGTGCAGATCGCCAAGGAGTTCTCCACCGACGACTCCCCGTCCTTCGTGAACGGCCTGCTGGCCCGTTTCAAGGACCTCAAGCCGAACCTTCGCCGGGAGCAGTAGCCGCCGGCGGCGCTCAGCCGACGAAGGGCCCGCGGTCAAGCAGACCGGGGGCCCTTCGTCGTACTCCGGCCCACCCCGCCGGGGCGGGGTGCCGGGAAACAGGAACGCCGGACCGGCGGGGCATCCGGGAAAGGGCCCCGCCGATCCGGCGGTACGTTTCTGCGGGGGTGCTCAGCCCTCGTCGTGGGCGACCGCGCGGCGCGCGTCCGCGTCCAGCACGCCCCAGCTGATCAGCTGTTCCGTGAGCACGGACGGCGACTGGTCGTAGATCACGGCAAGCGTGCGCAGGTCGTCCTGGCGGATCGAGAGCACCTTGCCGTTGTAGTCGCCGCGCTGGCTCTGGATCGTTGCCGCGTAGCGCTGCAGCGGTCCGGCCTTCTCCGGCGGGACGTGGGCGAGGCGCTCCAGGTCCAGAACGAGCTTCGGCGGCGGCTCGGCTGCGCCGCCGGGTGTCGTGCCGGGCAGGAGCTCCTGCACCGGGACACCGTAGAAGTCGGCCAGCTCGGCGAGGCGCTGTACGGTCACGGCACGGTCACCGCGCTCGTACGACCCCACCACGACGGCCTTCCAGCGGCCCTGGGACTTCTCCTCGACGCCATGGAGGGAGAGGCCCTGCTGGGTGCGGATGGCACGGAGCTTGGCCCCGAGCTGCTTTGCGTATTCGCTGGACATAAGGCTCCCGGGACGCTGGAACATTTCGCGGCTCCGCCGCGTGGCTGGTAACTCACTGTGAGGTTACGCAGCGTTACTTGGGTGCGTCAAGCTGAAAGCTCCGGACCGGCACCTCCAGGGGGTGCGACGAGGGCCCTGCACAAGCCCTGGTAACGTTGATGACGCAATTTCGACGTCCTTTAAGATCCGTCCAGTGAGGCGGAGAAGGAGGTCCGTTTCTTATGGACGCACAGCACGACGCCACCGGCAATGCGGCACGCCCCGTTCTCGAGGCTCCCGACATCGCCCGAGTACTCACTCGCATCGCCCACGAGATCGTCGAACGCGCCAAGGGCGCCGACGACGTGGTGCTTCTCGGCATCCCGACCCGCGGCGTCTTCCTCGCCCGCCGGCTCGCCGACAAGCTCGAAGAGATCACCGGCCGGAAGATGCCGGTCGGCTCCCTCGACATCACGATGTACCGCGACGACCTGCGGATGCACCCGGCACGGGCCCTGGCACGCACCGAGATCCCCGGCGAGGGCATCGAGGGCCGCCTGGTCGTCCTCGTCGACGACGTCCTCTTCTCCGGCCGTACGATCCGCGCCGCGCTCGACGCGCTCGGCGACATCGGCCGCCCGCGCGCCGTGCAGCTCGCGGTCCTCGTCGACCGCGGACACCGCGAACTCCCGATCCGTGCCGACTACGTCGGCAAGAACCTCCCCACGTCGCTGCGGGAGACGGTCAAGGTCCAGCTCGCCGAGGAGGACGGCCGCGACGCCGTGCTGCTCGGTGTCGAGCGGACCGCCCCGGCGGGCCGGCAGTAGCCACACCTCCCGTACGGCCCACCCGCCGTACCGCGGCTTCCGCGCGCCCGCACGCCTGAATCCTCCAGCCACCCGGAGAACACCCAGATGAAGCGCCACCTCATCTCGGCCGCCGACCTCACCCGCGACGACGCCGTCCTGATCCTCGACACCGCCGAGGAAATGGCCAGAGTCGCGGACCGGCCGATCAAGAAGCTCCCGACCCTGCGCGGCCGGACCGTCGTCAACCTCTTCTTCGAGGACTCGACGCGGACCCGCATCTCCTTCGAGGCAGCCGCCAAGCGGCTGTCCGCCGATGTCATCAACTTCTCCGCCAAGGGCTCGTCCGTCTCCAAGGGCGAGTCGCTCAAGGACACCGCCCTGACCCTGGAGGCGATGGGCGCCGACGCCGTCGTCATCCGGCACGGCGCCTCCGGCGCCCCCTACCGTCTGGCCACCTCGGGCTGGATCGACGGCGCGGTCGTCAACGCCGGCGACGGCACCCACGAACACCCCACCCAGGCACTCCTGGACGCCTTCACCATGCGCCGCAGACTGGTCGGGGCCGACGCCGGACTCGGCAAGGACCTCGACGGGCGCCGCATCACGATCGTCGGCGACATCCTGCACAGCCGGGTCGCCCGCTCCAACGTCCACCTGCTGACCACCCTCGGCGCCCATGTCACCCTGGTGGCCCCGCCGACCCTGGTCCCGGTCGGCGTCGAGCAGTGGCCGTGCGACGTCAGCTACAGCCTCGACAAGGTGCTGCCGGAGTCGGACGCGGTGATGATGCTCCGTGTGCAGCGTGAGCGGATGAACGCCGCGTACTTCCCGACCGAGCGGGAGTACTCCCGCCGCTACGGCCTGGACGGCGAGCGGATGGCGAAGATGCCCGAGCACGCCATCGTCATGCACCCCGGCCCGATGGTCCGCGGCATGGAGATCACCGCCGAGGTCGCCGACTCCGACCGCTGCACGGTCGTCGAGCAGGTCGCCAACGGAGTCTCCATCCGGATGGCCGTGCTCTACCTGCTGCTGGGCGGCTCCGAGCCCGCCACCACCCACCCGTCGCCCGCCGCCCGTACCGAGGAGAACAAGTAACCATGAGCAAGATCCTTATCCGCGGCGCGAAGGTCCTCGGCGGCGAGCCGCAGGACGTCCTGATCGACGGCGAGACCATCGCGGCGGTCGGCACCGGCCTCGACGCCGCCGACGCCACCGTCGTCGAGGCGGCGGGCCAGGTCCTGCTGCCCGGCCTCGTCGACCTCCACACCCATCTGCGCGAGCCCGGCCGGGAGGACTCCGAGACCGTCCTGACCGGCACCCGGGCCGCTGCGATCGGCGGCTTCACCGCCGTGCACGCCATGGCCAACACCTTCCCGGTCGCAGACACCGCCGGTGTCGTCGAGCAGGTCTGGCGGCTCGGCAAGGAGTCCGGCTACTGCGACGTGCAGCCCGTCGGCGCCGTCACCGTCGGCCTGGAGGGCAAGCAGCTCGCCGAACTCGGCGCCATGCACGATTCGGCCGCCGGAGTGAAGGTCTTCTCCGACGACGGCAAGTGCGTCGACGACGCGGTGATCATGCGCCGCGCGCTGGAGTACGTGAAGGCGTTCGACGGAGTCGTCGCCCAGCACGCCCAGGAGCCCCGCCTCACCGAGGGCGCCCAGATGAACGAGGGCGTCGTCTCGGCCGAGCTCGGCCTCGGCGGCTGGCCCGCGGTCGCCGAGGAGTCGATCATCGCCCGCGACGTGCTGCTCGCCGCCCACGTCGGTTCCCGGGTGCACATCTGCCACCTGTCGACCGCCGGTTCCGTCGAGATCGTCCGCTGGGCCAAGTCCAAGGGCTGGAACGTCACCGCCGAGGTCACCCCGCACCACCTGCTCCTCACCGACGAGCTCGTACGCTCCTACAACCCGGTCTACAAGGTGAACCCGCCGCTGCGCACCGAGGCCGACGTCCTGGCCCTGCGCGAGGCCCTCGCCGACGGCACCATCGACTGCGTCGCCACCGACCACGCCCCGCACCCGCACGAGGACAAGGACTGCGAGTGGGCCGCGGCCGCCATGGGCATGGTGGGCCTGGAGACCGCGCTCTCCGTGGTCCAGCAGACGATGGTCGAGACCGGACTGCTCGACTGGGCAGGCGTCGCCGACCGGATGTCGCTGCGCCCGGCCGCCATCGGCCGGCTGGACGGCCACGGCCGGCCCGTCGCGGCGGGCGAGCCCGCCAACCTCACCCTGGTCGATCCGGCATACCGTGGAGCGGTGGACCCCGCGGGCTTCGCCTCCCGCAGCCGCAACACTCCCTACGAGGGGCGCGAGCTGCCGGGCCGAGTGACCCACACCTTCCTGCGGGGCCGTGCCACGGTCGTCGACGGGAAGCTCGCGTGACAACACTGACCCCCCTCTACCAACTGGCCGCCGAACAGAAGTCGGCGGAGGTGACCGACTGGTCCGCCCGCATCAGCTGGGTGATCGGACTGATCGTCCTCGTCGCCTTCATCTACTGGCTGATGCGCCAGGGATGGAAGTGGCGCGGCAGCCTCCAGTCCGGACTGTCCGAGCTCGCGACCACCCCGGACGGATTCGCCGACGGCGAGAAAATCCTCACCCTGACCGGGCGCTACCACGCCTCGACGACGGCCGGGCAGTGGCTCGACCGCATCGTCGCCCACGGCCTCGGCACCCGCAGCCGCGTCGAGCTCACCCTCACCGAACAGGGCCTCGACGTCGTGCGGCCCGGCGCGACGGACTTCTTCGTCCCCGCCGCCGACCTCCGCGAGGCCCGGACCGACAAGGCCCTCGCGGGCAAGGTCCTCCCCGAGGGCGGTCTGCTGATCATCACCTGGGCGCTCGGTGATCAGCTGATCGACTCCGGATTCCGCTCCGACCACTCGGCCGAACACCCTGCCTGGGTCGACGCCGTCAACCAACTCGCCAGCTCTACGGAAGGCACCGCACGATGACGATCTCCACCCGGGGAGCCGCCAAGGCTCCCGCCGTACTCGTCCTGGAGGACGGCCGCGCCTTCCGCGGCCGTGCCTACGGGGCTGTGGGGGAGACCTTCGGCGAGGCGGTGTTCTCCACCGGCATGACCGGCTACCAGGAGACGCTGACCGACCCCTCGTACCACCGCCAGGTCGTCGTGATGACCGCCCCGCACGTCGGCAACACCGGTGTGAACGACGAGGACCCCGAGTCGAAGCGCATCTGGGTCGCCGGCTACGTCGTGCGCGACCCCGCCCGGGTGTCCTCCAACTGGCGTTCGCAGCGCTCGCTCGACGAGGAGCTCGTGAGCCAGGGCGTCGTCGGGATCTGCGGCATCGACACCCGCGCGCTCACCCGCCACCTGCGCGAGCGCGGCGCGATGCGCGTCGGCATTTTCTCCGGCAACGCACTCGCCGACGACGGTACGCTGCTCGCCAAGGTGCGCCAGACCCCCGAGATGACCGGCGCCGACCTCTCCGCCGAGGTCGCCACGAAGGAGGCCTACGTCGTCCCCGCGATCGGCACCAAGAAGTTCACCGTTGCCGCGGTCGACCTCGGCATCAAGGGCATGACCCCGCACCGGATGGCCGAGCGCGGCATCGAGGTGCACGTGCTGCCCGCCACCGCCACCCTGGAGGAGGTGTACGCGGTGAAGCCCGACGGCGTCTTCTTCTCCAACGGCCCCGGCGACCCCTCCACCGCCGACCACCCGGTCTCCGTCATGCAGGGCGTCCTGGAGCGGAAGACCCCGCTCTTCGGCATCTGCTTCGGCAACCAGATCCTGGGCCGCGCCCTCGGCTTCGGCACGTACAAGCTGAAGTACGGCCACCGCGGCATCAACCAGCCCGTGCAGGACCGTTCGACCGGCAAGGTCGAGGTCACCGCGCACAACCACGGATTCGCCGTCGACGCCCCGCTCGACAAGGTCTCCGACACCGCCTACGGGCGGGCCGAGGTCTCGCACGTCTGCCTGAACGACCAGGTCGTCGAGGGCCTCCAGCTCCTCGACCGGCCGGCCTTCAGCGTCCAGTACCACCCCGAGGCCGCCGCCGGCCCGCACGACGCCGCGTACCTCTTCGACCGTTTCGTATCCCTGATGGAGGGCCAGCGTGCCTAAGCGCTCCGATATCCAGTCCGTCCTGGTCATCGGCTCCGGTCCGATCGTCATCGGGCAGGCCGCCGAGTTCGACTACTCCGGCACCCAGGCCTGCCGCGTCCTCAAGGCCGAGGGCCTGCGCGTCATCCTGGTGAACTCCAACCCGGCGACGATCATGACCGACCCGGAGATCGCCGACGCCACCTATGTCGAGCCGATCACCCCCGAGTTCGTCGAGAAGATCATCGCCAAGGAGCGCCCCGACGCGCTGCTCCCCACCCTCGGCGGCCAGACGGCGCTGAACACCGCGATCTCCATGCACGAGAACGGTGTCCTGGAGAAGTACGGCGTCGAGCTCATCGGCGCCAACGTCGAGGCCATCAACAAGGGCGAGGACCGCGAGCTCTTCAAGGGTGTCGTCGAGGCCGTCAAGGCGAATATCGGCTACGGCGAGTCCGCCCGCTCCGTCATCTGCCACTCCATGGACGACATCATCAAGGGCGTCGACACGCTCGGGGGCTACCCCGTCGTCGTCCGTCCGTCCTTCACCATGGGCGGTGCCGGCTCCGGCTTCGCCCACGACGAGGTGGAGCTGCGCCGCATCGCCGGACAGGGCCTCACGCTCTCCCCGACCACCGAGGTGCTCCTGGAGGAGTCCATCCTCGGCTGGAAGGAGTACGAGCTGGAGCTGATGCGCGACCGGAACGACAACGTCGTGGTCGTCTGCTCCATCGAGAACTTCGACCCGATGGGTGTCCACACGGGCGACTCGATCACCGTCGCCCCGGCGATGACGCTCACCGACCGCGAGTACCAGCGGCTCCGCGACATCGGCATCGCGATCATCCGCGAGGTCGGCGTCGACACCGGCGGCTGCAACATCCAGTTCGCCATCGACCCGGTCGACGGCCGGGTCATCGTGATCGAGATGAACCCGCGCGTCTCCCGCTCGTCGGCGCTGGCGTCGAAGGCCACCGGCTTCCCGATCGCCAAGATCGCCGCCAAGCTGGCCGTCGGCTACACGCTCGACGAGATCCCCAACGACATCACCGAGAAGACCCCGGCGTCGTTCGAGCCGACCCTCGACTACGTCGTGGTCAAGGCCCCGCGCTTCGCCTTCGAGAAGTTCCCCTCCGCCGACTCCACCCTCACCACCACCATGAAGTCGGTGGGCGAGGCCATGGCGATCGGCCGGAACTTCACCGAGGCGCTGCAGAAGGCGCTGCGCTCCCTGGAGAAGAAGGGTTCGCAGTTCGCCTTCACCGGCGAGCCCGGCGACAAGGCCGCGCTGCTGGCCGAGGCGGTCCGCCCGACCGACGGCCGGATCAACACCGTCATGCAGGCGATCCGGGCCGGAGCCACCCAGGACGAGGTCTTCGACGCCACGAAGATCGACCCCTGGTTCGTCGACCAGCTCTTCCTGATCAAGGAGATCGCCGACGAGCTGGCCGCCGCCGACAAGCTCGTCCCCGAGCTGCTGGCCGAGGCCAAGCGGCACGGCTTCTCGGACGTCCAGATCGCCGAGATCCGCGGCCTGCGCGAGGACGTCGTCCGTGAGGTGCGGCACTCGCTCGGCATCCGCCCGGTCTACAAGACGGTCGACACCTGCGCAGCCGAGTTCGCCGCGAAGACCCCGTACTTCTACTCCTCCTACGACGAGGAGAGCGAGGTCGCCTCCCGCACCAAGCCCGCGGTGATCATCCTCGGCTCCGGCCCCAACCGCATCGGCCAGGGCATCGAGTTCGACTACTCCTGCGTCCACGCCTCCTTCGCGTTGAGCGACGCGGGCTACGAGACCGTGATGGTCAACTGCAACCCGGAGACCGTCTCCACGGACTACGACACCTCCGACCGCCTGTACTTCGAGCCGCTGACGCTCGAGGACGTGCTGGAGATCGTGCACGCGGAGTCCCTCGCCGGCCCGATCGCGGGTGTCATCGTCCAGCTCGGCGGCCAGACCCCGCTCGGCCTGGCCCAGGCGCTCAAGGACAACGGTGTGCCCATCGTCGGCACCCCGCCGGAGGCGATCCACGCCGCCGAGGACCGCGGCGCCTTCGGCCGCGTCCTGGCCGAGGCCGGCCTGCCCGCCCCGAAGCACGGCACCGCCACCACCTTCGCCGGGGCCAAGGCCATCGCCGACGAGATCGGCTACCCCGTCCTCGTACGCCCGTCGTACGTGCTCGGCGGCCGCGGCATGGAGATCGTGTACGACGAGACCCGGCTGGCTTCGTACATCTCCGAGTCCACCGAGATCAGCCCCACCCGGCCGGTCCTGGTCGACCGCTTCCTCGACGACGCCATCGAGATCGACGTCGACGCGCTCTACGACGGCACCGAGCTCTACCTCGGCGGCGTCATGGAGCACATCGAGGAGGCCGGTATCCACTCCGGGGACTCCGCCTGCGCACTGCCACCGATCACCCTCGGCGGCTACGACATCAAGCGGCTGCGCGCCTCCACCGAGGGCATCGCCAAGGGCGTCGGGGTACGCGGACTGATCAACATCCAGTTCGCGCTCTCCGGCGACATCCTCTACGTCCTCGAGGCCAACCCGCGCGCCTCGCGCACCGTCCCCTTCACCTCGAAGGCGACCGCGGTCCCGCTCGCCAAGGCCGCCGCCCGGATCTCGCTGGGCGCGACCGTCGCCGAGCTGCGCGAGGAGGGCCTGCTGCCGAAGCACGGCGACGGCGGCACGCTGCCGCTGGACGCGCCGATCTCCGTCAAGGAGGCCGTCATGCCGTGGTCGCGCTTCCGCGACATCCACGGCCGCGGCGTCGACACGGTCCTCGGCCCGGAGATGCGCTCCACCGGCGAGGTCATGGGCATCGACTCGGCCTTCGGCACGGCGTACGCCAAGTCGCAGGCCGGCGCGTACGGCCCGCTGCCCACCACGGGCCGCGCCTTCATCTCGGTCGCCAACCGCGACAAGCGCTCGATGATCTTCCCGGCCCGCGAGCTGGTCGCCCACGGCTTCGAGCTGATGGCCACCTCCGGCACCGCCGAGGTGCTCAAGCGCAACGGCATCAACGCCACGGTCGTGCGCAAGCAGTCCGAGGGCGAGGGCCCGAACGGTGAGAAGACCATCGTCCAGCTGATCCACGACGGCGACGTCGACCTCATCGTCAACACGCCGTACGGAACGGGCGGCCGGCTCGACGGCTACGAGATCCGTACCGCGGCCGTCGCCCGGTCCGTACCGTGCCTGACCACGGTCCAGGCGCTCGCCGCGGCGGTCCAGGGCATCGACGCCCTCACCCACGGCGACGTGGGCGTCCGTTCCCTCCAGGAACACGCGGAACATCTGACCGCGGCCCGCGACTAGAGAAGCCCAGCAGGGGGACACCGGAAACGGTGTCCCCCTCTTCATGAGGACACCGTGATGTACAAAATCTTCTTCCAGCTGGTCTTCAAGCGCATGGACCCGGAACAGGCCCACCACGCCGCGTTCCGGTGGATCCGCCTCGCCGCCCGCATCCCGGTCCTGCGCACCTTCGTCGCCGCCGCCCTCGCACCGCGCCACGAGGAACTGCGCACCGAGGCCTTCGGCCTGCGGATGCACGGCCCCTTCGGCCTCGCCGCCGGCTTCGACAAGAACGCCGTCGCGATCGACGGCATGTCGATGCTCGGCTTCGACCACATCGAGATCGGCACGGTCACCGGCGAACCGCAGCCCGGGAACCCCAGGAAGCGGCTGTTCCGCCTCGTCGCTGACCGCGCGCTGATCAACCGCATGGGCTTCAACAACGAGGGCTCGGCCGCCGTGGCCGCCCGCCTGGCCGCCCGGGTGCCGGTCTTCCGGACCACGGTCGGCGTCAACATCGGCAAGACCAAGGTCGTCCCCGAGGCCGAGGCCGCCGCCGACTACGTGAAGTCCACCGAGCGGCTCGCCGCCCACGCCGACTACCTCGTCGTCAACGTCTCCTCGCCGAACACGCCGGGCCTGCGCAACCTCCAGGCCACCGAGTCGCTGCGCCCGCTGCTGTCCGCCGTGCGCGAGGCAGCCGACCGGACCGTCACCGACCGCCGGGTGCCGCTGCTCGTCAAGATCGCCCCCGACCTCGCGGACGAGGACATCGACGCGGTCGCCGACCTCGCGGTCGAGCTGGGCCTGGACGGCATCATTGCCACCAACACCACCATCGCCCGCGACAGCCTGGGCCTGAAGTCCTCACCGTCCCTGACCGGGGAGACCGGCGGACTGTCCGGCGCACCCCTCAAGGAGCGCTCCCTGGAGGTCGTGAGCCGCCTCTACGGGCGCGTGGGCGACCGGATCACCCTGGTGGGTGTCGGAGGCATCGAGAACGCCGAGGACGCCTGGCAGCGCCTTCTCGCCGGTGCCACGCTCGTCCAGGGCTACAGCGCCTTCATCTACGAGGGCCCGTTCTACGCCCGCGCGATCCACAAGGGCCTGGCCGCACGCCTGGCCGCCTCCCCGTACGCCACCCTCGCCGATGCCGTCGGCGCGGAATCCAGGAAGGCCGCGAAATGACTCAGGAACCCTTCGGCGCCCGTCTGCGCCGGGCCATGGACACCCGTGGTCCGCTCTGCGTCGGCATCGACCCGCACGCCTCCCTGCTCACCTCCTGGGGACTGAACGACGACGTCGCCGGCCTGGAGCGGTTCTCCCGCACGGTCGTCGAGGCGCTGGCCGGCCAGGTCGCCGTGCTCAAGCCGCAGTCCGCGTTCTTCGAGCGCTTCGGCTCGCGCGGCATCGCCGTCCTGGAGAAGACCGTCGAGGAGGCCCGGGCCGCCGGGGCCCTGGTCCTGATGGACGCCAAGCGCGGCGACATCGGCTCCACCATGGGCGCCTACGCGGCCACCTTCCTGGACAAGGACTCGCCGCTGTTCTCCGACGCGGTCACCGTCTCCCCGTACCTCGGCTTCGGCTCGCTGCGGCCGGCGCTCGACGCGGCCGAGATCTCCGGCTCGGGGGTCTTCGTGCTCGCCCTCACCTCCAACCCGGAGGGCGCCGAGGTGCAGCGTGCCACCGCGGCCGACGGCCGCTCGCTGGCCCAGCTGATGCTCGACCACATGGCGGCCGAGAACGAGGGGGTCACCCCGCTCGGATCGGTCGGCGCGGTGGTCGGGGCCACGCTCGGCGACGCGGGTGTGAACCTCGCGATCAACGGACCGCTGCTCGCGCCCGGCATCGGCGCCCAGGGCGCGACCCCCGCGGATCTGCCGGGGGTCTTCGGGGACGCGGTACGCAATGTGCTGCCCAGCGTGAGCCGGGGCGTGCTGCGCCACGGTCCGGACGCGGCAGGGCTGCGCGAAGCCGCCGAGCGGTTCGCGGACGAGGTCCGCGCGGTCGTCTCGGACGGCTGACCATCCCACGTAACTGCGTGTTGACGTAATCCTGACCAAAAAACTCGGTTGTTATGCCAGGAATGTCCTGGTCGACAAAGGCTGACCAGGACTTTTCGTCTGTTCTCGCTGACTCCGGCGGCCCAGGCCGCTAGTCTCCGTCGAGAGCCAACGCACACAGGTTGTGCGTTGGCTCACCAGGTGAGGGGCGATCCAGTTGCCTCACCGGTCCGTATCCGACAGATCGACATCCGAGGTGACGTAGGCGTGGCTCTTCCGCCCCTTACCCCTGAACAGCGCGCAGCCGCGCTCGAAAAGGCCGCCGCGGCTCGCCGGGAGCGGGCCGAGGTCAAGAATCGACTCAAGCACTCCGGCGCCTCCCTCCACGAGGTCATCAAGTCGGGCCAGGAGAACGACGTCATCGGCAAGATGAAGGTCTCCGCCCTGCTGGAGTCCCTGCCCGGCGTGGGCAAGGTCCGCGCCAAGCAGATCATGGAGCGGCTCGGCATCTCCGAGAGCCGCCGGGTCCGGGGTCTTGGCTCCAACCAGATCGCATCCTTGGAGCGTGAGTTCGGCGGCAGCGCCGCCTGAGGTTCTCAGGCACTCCTGAGAACCTGGATAATCGCTCCATGGCTGCAACATCCCGGGGGACGTCCCCCGTACCCCCGGACGTACGTCCGCGGTTGACCGTGCTCTCCGGCCCCTCGGGGGTCGGCAAGAGCACGGTCGTCGCGCATATGCGCAAGGTTCACCCCGAGGTGTGGCTCTCGGTGTCGGCGACGACCCGAAAGCCCCGCCCCGGCGAACGCAACGGTGTCCACTACTTCTTCGTCGACAACGGAGAGTTCGACAAGCTCATCGCCAACGGCGAACTGCTGGAGTGGGCCGAGTTCGCCGGCAACCGCTACGGCACCCCGCGCAGGGCCGTGCAGGAGCGGCTGGAGGCCGGTGAGCCGGTGCTGCTGGAGATCGATCTCCAGGGCGCCCGGCTGGTCCGGCAGTCGATGGCCGACGCCCAGCTGGTCTTCCTGGCGCCGCCGAGCTGGGACGAGCTGGTCCGCCGGCTCACCGGCCGCGGAACCGAGGCGCCCGAGGTGATCGAGCGTCGTCTCGGCGCGGCCAAGATCGAACTGGCTGCCGAATCCGAGTTCGATACGACGCTTGTCAATACCTCCGTCGAGGATGTGGCGCGTGAGCTGCTAGCCTTGATGCTGGAGGCTTCCGGCCACCGTGCAGGAAGCGACTGAAACTGAACTCAGTAGACGCACCGACACGGGGACCGCACCACACAGCCCCTGACTGTCAAAGATTTCTTTGATCTTCACCCCCTTCGGAAGGCAGAGAGTGTCCTCTTCCATCACCACGCCCGAGGGCATCATCAACCCGCCGATTGATGAGCTCCTCGAAGCAACCGACTCGAAGTACAGCCTCGTGATCTACGCCGCCAAGCGCGCGCGTCAGATCAACGCGTACTACTCGCAGCTCGGTGAGGGACTCCTCGAGTACGTCGGTCCGCTCGTCGACACCCATGTGCACGAGAAGCCGCTCTCGATCGCGCTCCGCGAGATCAACGCGGGCCTGCTCACCTCCGAGGCCATCGAGGGCCCCGCGCAGTAAGCAGGAAACGCACCTTCACCACAGGCCCGGCGGTCACCATCCGCCGGGCCTGTGGTGTGTCCGGGGCGGCGGACCGGCGTCCGCGGCGGTGAGGCAGCATGGGTGCGTACGTATCCGAGTACGTACCCGAGTGCGGGGAGACGCAGTGGAGAAGCCGAAGGTCGTACTGGGCGTCAGCGGGGGCATCGCCGCGTACAAGGCGTGCGAACTGCTGCGGCGGCTGACCGAGTCCGGCCATGACGTACGGGTCGTGCCGACCGAGTCGTCGCTCCACTTCGTGGGCGCGGCCACCTGGTCGGCGCTCTCCGGCCACCCGGTGTCGACCGAGGTCTGGAACGACGTCCACGAGGTACCGCACGTGCGGATCGGGCAGCACGCCGACCTCGTGGTCGTCGCCCCCGCCACCGCCGACATGCTCGCCAGGGCGGCGCACGGCCTGGCCGACGACCTGCTCACCAACACGCTGCTCACCGCCCGCTGTCCGGTCGTCCTCGCGCCCGCCATGCACACCGAGATGTGGGAGCACCCGGCCACTCAGGAGAACGTCGCCACCCTGCGCCGCCGGGGCGTCCTCGTCATCGAGCCCGCTGTCGGCCGGCTCACCGGCGTCGACACCGGCAAGGGCAGGCTGCCCGACCCGGGCGAGATCTTCGAGGTCTGCCGACGCGTGCTGGCCCGCGGCCCCGTCGCACCCGACCTGGTGGGCCGCCATGTGGTGATCAGCGCGGGCGGCACCCGGGAACCGCTCGACCCGGTCCGGTATCTCGGCAACCGCTCCTCCGGGAAGCAGGGATACGCCCTCGCCCGCACCGCGGTCGCCCGCGGCGCGCGGGTCACGCTCATCGAGGCCAACACCGGCCTGCCCGATCCGTCCGGGGCCGACGTCGTCCGGGCCGGGACCGCGATGCAGCTGCGCGAGGCCGTGCTGAAGGCGGCGTCGGACGCGGACGTCGTGGTGATGGCGGCGGCGGTCGCCGACTTCCGCCCGGCCGAGTACGCCACGGGGAAGATCAAGAAGAAGGACGGCCAGGAGCCCGCGCCGATCACACTCGTCCGCAACCCGGACATCCTCGCCGAGGTCGCCGGGCGACGCGCCCGCCCGGAGCAGATCGTCGTCGGATTCGCCGCCGAGACCGACGACGTCCTGGCCAACGGTCGCGAGAAGCTCCGCCGCAAGGGCTGCGACCTGCTGGTGGTCAACGAGGTGGGGGAGCGCAGGACCTTCGGCTCCGAGGAGAACGAAGCGGTGGTGCTCGCGGCCGGGGGCGGCGAGACCCCGGTGCCGTTCGGACCCAAGGAAGCGCTCGCCGACACGGTCTGGGATCTCGTGTCGGCGCGTCTTGGATGAAATTCCCGTGTCCTCGCCCCGGCGGCCCCGATCCCTTGGGGCGCGGGCTTCGACGGCGCCTTCGGAGACTTCCGGAGGGCCTCCGGGCGCCCGTGCCGCATGTCACAGAACTCCCAAAGGGCGAGACACGTTGTCCGACAGCCGGAGCCGACCGATAAACTGGTCCAGGATCGTACCGGGCGCAGCTCCCGGACCGTCCGCCCAATGATCAGCCAGCAGCCGCTGCAACCCCAGGGAGCGATGTGTCCCGCCGTCTCTTCACCTCGGAGTCCGTTACCGAGGGTCACCCCGACAAGATCGCTGACCAGATCAGCGACACCATTCTCGACGCACTCCTTCGCGAGGACCCGACGTCGCGTGTCGCCGTCGAGACCTTGATCACCACCGGTCTGGTGCATGTTGCGGGTGAGGTCACGACCAAGGCCTACGCCGACATCCCGACGCTGGTACGCAACAAGGTCCTGGAGATCGGCTACGACTCCTCCAAGAAGGGCTTCGACGGCGCCTCCTGCGGCGTCTCGGTGTCCATCGGCGCGCAGTCGCCCGACATCGCGCAGGGCGTCGACACCGCGTACGAGAAGCGGGTCGAGGGCGATGAGGACGAGCTCGACAAGCAGGGTGCCGGCGACCAGGGCCTGATGTTCGGCTACGCCTGCGACGAGACGCCCGAGCTGATGCCGCTGCCGATCCACGTCGCGCACCGGCTCTCGCGCCGCCTCTCCGAGGTCCGCAAGAACGGGACCATCCCGTACCTGCGCCCCGACGGCAAGACCCAGGTCACCATCGAGTACGACGGCGACAAGGCCGTCCGTCTCGACACGGTCGTCGTCTCCTCGCAGCACGCCAGCGACATCGACCTCGACTCGCTCCTCGCGCCCGACATCCGCGAGTTCGTCGTCGAGCACGTGCTCGGGCAGCTGATCGAGGACGGCATCAAGCTGGACACCGAGGGCTACCGCCTGCTGGTCAACCCGACCGGCCGCTTCGAGATCGGTGGCCCGATGGGCGACGCCGGTCTGACCGGCCGCAAGATCATCATCGACACCTACGGCGGGATGGCCCGTCACGGCGGCGGCGCCTTCTCCGGCAAGGACCCGTCGAAGGTGGACCGCTCGGCCGCCTACGCGATGCGCTGGGTCGCCAAGAACGTCGTCGCCGCGGGCCTCGCCGCCCGTTGCGAGGTACAGGTCGCCTACGCGATCGGCAAGGCCGAGCCGGTGGGCCTCTTCGTCGAGACCTTCGGCACCGCCGCGGTCGACACCGAGAAGATCGAGCACGCCATCGGCGAGGTCTTCGACCTCCGCCCGGCCGCGATCATCCGCGATCTCGACCTGCTCCGTCCGATCTACGCCCAGACCGCCGCGTACGGCCACTTCGGCCGCGAGCTTCCCGACTTCACGTGGGAGCGCACGGACCGGGTGGACGCACTGCGCAAGGCCGCGGGCCTGTAGGTTCGCCGGCTCCCCCTTGCGGGCACCCCTGTTCGCCGGAGCCCGGACGCCGTCAACGGCGTCCGGGCTCCGGCGTACCGTCTGCCCGGACCGGGCGGGGCCGCGGAATTCGGGGGCGCCGCCGAGGCGCGGGGGCCATGAGATGATGTTCTCCCGGTGCGAAGGCCGCGGATACTTCTGGAGCGGGGCGCTGCCCCGTGGTGAAGGGAATCCCGCCGCGGCCTGCCTGATCTCGGGAGACCCACACGTCCGTCCGGCGCCGCTGTCAGTGGCGTCTGGTAGGAATTTGGCTGTGAGCAGCGACAACGAGCGGTCCGACGAGCCCGACACCGGGGCGCCGGAACAGCTTGCGCTGATCCGGGAGACGGTGCGGCAGGCCAAGGTGCCCCGCGCCAAACCACGGACCTGGCGCGGAGCCACCCTTGCCGGTGAGCTGCCCGTCGCCCGCGTCCTGGTGAACAAGGGCGCGCTCCATCTCGACCAGTACTTCGACTACGCCGTCCCCGAGGAACTCGACGCCGATGCGCAGCCCGGGGTGCGGGTACGGGTGCGCTTCGGTGCCGGGGGGCGCAACGTCCGGGGCGGGCGGCGCGAGGGCGGCGGGCTGATCGACGGATTCCTGGTCGAGCGGCTGGCCGAGTCCGACTACAGCGGCGCACTGGCCGCGCTCGCCTCCGTCGTGTCCCCCGAACCCGTCCTCGGGCCGGAGCTGCTCGGTCTCGCCAGGGCCGTCGCCGACCGCTACGCGGGCAGCCTCGCGGACGTCCTGCAGCTCGCGGTGCCGCCGAGGAACGCACGGGCCGAGTCCAGACCGTCTCCCGAACCGCTGCCGCCGCCCGCGGCGCCCGCTCCGGGTACCTGGGCGCGGTACGGGCAGGGGGCGGCGTTCCTGGAGGCACTCGCCGCGGGGGGTGCGCCGCGGGCCGTGTGGACCGCGCTGCCGGGCCCGCACTGGCCGGAGGAGATCGCCAGGGCCGTTGCCGCGACCCTCGCATCGGGACGCGGCGCGCTGGTCGTGGTGCCCGACGGGCGGGTGGCGGGCCGGGTCGACGCGGCGCTCCGCGGGATCCTCGGGGAGGGCCGGCACGCCCTGTTGACGGCCGGTTCGGGGCCCGAGAAGCGGTACCGGGAGTGGCTCGCCGTGCGGCGCGGGTCCGTCCGGGCGGTGGTCGGGACGCGGGCCGCGATGTTCGCCCCGGTCGCCGACCTCGGCCTGGTAGTGATCTGGGACGACGGGGACTCCAGCCACAGCGATGACAACGCCCCCTTCCCGCACGTCCGCGAGGTCCTGGAGCTACGGGCCGCACACAGCAGGTGCGCCTTCCTGCTCGGCGGTACGAACTGCACCGTGGAGGCGGCCCAGTTGGTGGAGAGCGGCTGGGCACTGCCGCTGCGCGCCGACCGGGAGCAGACGCGGATCGCGGCGCCGCTGGTGCGTACCGTCGGCGACGGCGAGCTCGCACGGGACGGCGCCGCACGGGCCGCCAGGCTGCCCAGCCTCGCCTGGCAGACCGTGCGTGACGGACTGCGCAGCGGCCCGGTGCTGGTGCAGGTGCCGCGTCGCGGGTACGCCCCGAGGCTGGCCTGCGAGCGCTGCCGGGAGCCCGCGCGGTGCCGGCACTGCGCGGGGCCGCTGGAGGCGCCCGACCAGCAGGACCTGAACTGCGCCTGGTGCGGCCGGGCCGAGACGTCCTGGCACTGCGTCGCCTGTGGGGGCCGGCGGCTGCGCGCACAGATCGTCGGCGCCCGCCGGACCGCGGAGGAGCTCGGCCGGGCGTTTCCCGCCGTGCCGGTGCGTACCTCCGGGCGCGACCATGTGCTGGACTCCGTACCGGACCAGCCCGCACTCGTGGTCAGCACCCCGGGCGCCGAACCGGTCGCCGAGGGCGGTTATGCGTCGGCGCTGCTGCTGGACGGCTGGGCGATGGTCGGCCGCCCCGACCTGCGGGCCGGGGAGGAGGCGCTGCGCCGCTGGACAGCTGCCGCCGCGCTGGTACGGGGGCAGCCCGAGGGCGGCACGGTGGTGATCGTCGCCGAGCCGACGCTGCGGCCCGTGCAGGCCCTGGTGCGCTGGGACCCGGTCGGGCACGCGCGCCGTGAGCTAGCGGAACGGGCCGAGCTGGGCTTTCCGCCGGTGTCCCGGATGGCTTCGGTGACGGGCGAGCCGCAGGCGCTCGCCGCGTTCCTGTCCGCCGCGGACCTGCCGCCGGACGCGGAGGTGCTCGGCCCGGTGCCGGTCCCCGGCAGCGAGCCGGGGCGGCCCCGCAGGCCCTTCGACGCACCGCCGGGGGAGACCTGGGAGCGGGCCCTGGTCCGGGTGCGCCCGGGCAGCGGGGCGGCGTTGGCGGCCGCGCTGAAGGCGGCGCAGGCGGCGCGGATGTCCCGGGGCGGTGGAGGTACGGTGCGGATTCGGGTGGATCCGCCAGATATCGGGTGACCGGGTGATAAGGCGCCTGCGGCGGGGCGGATTGAGGCGGGGCCGGGGCGCGACGGCGCGGGGGCGCCCGCTGGGCCGTTCGTCCTCAGCCGCCGGACGGGCTTGAGCGGGCGCGGGCGGGCTCGATGGGCGAGCTGCGGCCTGATGGGGCCCGCGCGAGCCCGAGTGCGGCGCGGGCGGGCCTGGGGGGATCGGGGGGTGCCTGCCCCGGTGGGTCCCGGTGGCCAGGGTGTGGCGGGGCAGGCACACAGGTGTGGTGTCAGCCGTTGCGCGGGCCGGGGAAGGCGCCCGGGCGCAGGTCCTCGCGCAGGGACGGGCGGTCCGCCGACGGCTGCGGAGGCATCGAGCGCGCGGCCGGAACGGCGGGCAGCGCGACCGCCGCGGGGGAGCCGGGAACCACCGGTACCGGACGCTGCACCGCGGGCTCGTCCACCTCGGCAGCCAACGGCTGAGGGGTGGTGCGCCGTGCGCCGTAGCGGCGGTGGACCGCCTGCTTGGTGACCCCGAGCGCGGAGCCCACTGCGTCCCAGGAGAAGCCCAGCGAACGGTCGAAGTCCACCGCCGCCGTCACCAGGGTCTCGACACTGTCCCGCAGTTCCTGCGCCAGCCTGACGGTGGGGGCCGGGGCCCTGCCGTAGACGACGAAGCCCGCGGACGGGCCGGAGCGGCGCGGACGGTAGACGTTGCCCAGTTGGGCGGTGAGCGTGCGCAGCGCGTCCACCTGCCGCCGGACCCGCTCGATGTCTCGCACCAGAAGATGCAGGCTGGCCCGCGCTTGGGCGTCGTGGGTTGCGTGCTCGGCCATGAAGAAGCCTCTCGAACCGGCGTTGAAAGGGATCGGGCCGCACCGTGGCGGCTCGCTTCGGTCAATCTCTCTTGACCAACGCCTCACCCGGGGATGTGGTCACGCTTCGGGGGCGTATACGCACGTGCGAGGGGCGCGCAACGATGCGTACGCCCCCCGGCCGCCGGGCCCATAGACTGGTGCGTTGCTCGTCACCGTAACGTTTCGGCCTGAGAGGCAGTCAGCCACCCATGAAGCTCGTCTTCGCAGGCACCCCCGAGGTAGCCGTACCCGCACTGGACGCCCTGATCGCCTCCGACCGGCACGAGGTCGCCGCCGTCGTGACCCGGCCCGACGCGCCTGCGGGGCGCGGCCGCCGTCTGGTGGCCAGTCCCGTCGCCGAGCGGGCCGAGGAGTCAGGGATCGAGGTGCTCAAGCCGGCCCGGCCACGGGACGAGGACTTCCTGGCGCGGCTGCGGGAGATCGCACCGGACTGCTGCCCGGTCGTCGCCTACGGGGCACTGCTGCCCAAGACGGCGCTGGAGGTACCCGCCCACGGCTGGGTCAACCTCCACTTCTCGCTGCTCCCGGCCTGGCGCGGCGCCGCACCCGTGCAGCACGCGGTCATGGCGGGCGACGAGGTGACGGGTGCCTCCACCTTCCTGATCGAGGAGGGGCTCGACTCCGGGCCCGTGTACGGCGTCCTCACCGAAGAGGTCCGGCCCACCGACACCAGCGGTGATCTGCTGACCCGGCTGGCGTTCGCCGGAGCCGGTCTGCTCGTCGCGACCATGGACGGCATCGAGGACGGCACCCTGCACGCCGTTCCGCAGCCCGCCGACGGGATCACCCTCGCACCGAAGATCAACGTCGAGGACGCCCAGGTCCAGTGGTCGGCGCCCGCGCTGCGCGTCGACCGGGTGGTCCGCGGCTGCACTCCCGCCCCCGGCGCCTGGACCCTCTTCCGGGGGGAACGGCTCAAGCTGATCCAGGCCGTGCCCGTTCTGGACCGGACCGATCTGGCGCCCGGCGAGTTGTCCGTGGCCAAGAACAACGTCTACGTGGGCACCGGATCGCACGCGATCGAGCTGCTCTGGGTCCAGCCGCAGGGCAAGAAGCCGATGCGTGCCGCGGACTGGGCACGCGGGGTGCGCATCGTCGCGGGCGAGCTCGTGGGGATCTAGCACCTTCCCCGCGGGCTCCGCGCGTGGCGCTCCAGGGCCTTCGGCGCCTCTTGCGGAACGGCGGGGCGGGGCGGGGACGTAGGCTGGGGCAGTTCGTCCTCTCACCATCAGCGGAGCACCTTTCACGTGAACGACCAGCCGCGTCGCCGTCCCGCCACACCGCACCGCCGCCCGCAGAAGGACCCGGTCCGGTTCCTTGCCTTCGAGGCCCTCAGGGCTGTCGACGAACGCGACGCGTACGCCAACCTCGTCCTTCCCCCGCTGTTGAAGAAGGCCCGCGCCAAGGGGGACTTCGACAGCCGGGACGCGGCGCTGGCGACCGAGCTGGTCTATGGAACGCTGCGCCTGCAGGGCACGTACGACGCGATCGTCGCCGCCTGCATCGACCGGCCGCTGCGCGAGGTGGACCCGCCGGTGCTGGACGTGCTGAACATGGGCGTGCACCAGCTGCTCGGCACCCGTATCCCGACCCATGCCGCGGTCTCCGCCAGTGTGGAGCTGGCCCGGGTGGTGCTCGGCGAGGGGCGCGCCAAGTTCGTCAACGCCGTGCTGCGCAAGGTGTCCGCCGACGACCTCGACGGGTGGGTGGCGCGGGTCGCGCCCTCGTACGAGGACGACGCCGAGGACCATCTCGCCATCGTGCACTCGCACCCGCGGTGGGTCGTCTCCGCACTCTGGGACGCCCTCGGCGGCGGGCGCGCCGGCATCGAGGACCTGCTGGAGGCCGACAACGAGCGGCCCGAGGTCACCCTGGTCGCCCGGCCCGGCCGCTCCACCACCGAGGAGCTGCTGGAGGCACTCGGCGAGGAGAACGGACTCCCCGGACGCTGGTCGCCCTACGCCGTGCGGATGGCCGAGGGCGGCGAGCCCGGCGCGCTGACCGCCGTGCAGGAGAGCCGGGCCGGTGTCCAGGACGAGGGCAGCCAGCTCGTCGCCGCCGCCCTCGCCAACGCCCCGCTGGAAGGCCGCGACACCCGCTGGCTCGACGGCTGCGCCGGCCCCGGTGGAAAGGCCGCCCTGCTGGCCGCCCTCGCGGCCGGACGCGGCGCCGCCCTGCTGGCGGCCGAGAAGCAGCCGCACCGGGCCCGCCTCGTCGAGCGTTCCCTGGCCGGCAACCCCGGCCCGTACCAGGTGATCACCGCCGACGGCACCCGCCCGCCCTGGCAGCCCGGCACCTTCGACCGGATCCTGATGGACGTCCCGTGCTCGGGTCTCGGCGCGCTGCGCCGCCGGCCGGAGGCCCGCTGGCGCCGCCGCAAGGAGGACCTGGAGAGCTTCGCGCCGCTCCAGCGCGGTCTGCTCCGCGAGGCGATGAAGGCCGTACGGATCGGTGGCGTCGTCGGATACGCGACCTGCTCCCCGCACCTCGCGGAGACCCGGGTGGTCGTCGAGGACGTGCTCAAGGGCCGCGGTGGGGCGCCGGTCGAGGCCGAGTGGGTGGACGCCCGTGCGCTGATGCCCGGGGTGCCCGCCCTCGGCGACGGACCGGACGTCCAGCTGTGGCCGCATCTGCACGGCACGGACGCGATGTACCTCGCCCTGCTGCGGCGTACCGGCTGATCACACCGGCCGTTCACACCGGCCGACGGAGCCGCCGCCCCCGGACCGGCGGCGAAAAGTCTGGAATGTGCGAACCGTAATGATCCCGTGAGGCTTTGGAGCGCACTGAAGCGGGGAAGTGCCGCAGAACGTGGCAGGCTTGGCCCATGGCCCAGATCAACCCCAGCATTCTCTCCGCCGACTTCGCGCGCCTCGCCGAGGAGGCGCGGGCCGTCGAGGGTGCCGACTGGCTCCATGTCGATGTCATGGACAACCACTTCGTGCCCAATCTGACCCTCGGCGTTCCGATCGTGGAATCGCTCAGCAGGGCCACGGCCACGCCGCTGGACTGCCATCTGATGATCGAGGACGCGGACCGCTGGGCCCCGCAGTACGTCGAGGCGGGGGCGGGATCCGTCACCTTCCACGTGGAGGCCGCGGCCGCCCCCGTGCGGCTGGCGAGGGAGATCCGGGCCAAGGGCGCCCGCGCGTCCATGGCGCTCAAGCCGGCGACGCCCATCGAGCCTTACGAGGACCTGCTCCCCGAGCTCGACATGCTGCTGATCATGACGGTGGAGCCGGGCTTCGGGGGCCAGTCCTTCCTGGACATCATGCTGCCGAAGATCCGCCGCACCCGTGAGCTGATCTCCAGGCACGGTCTCGAACTGTGGCTCCAGGTCGACGGCGGGGTCTCCGAGTCCACCATCGAGCGGTGCGCCGACGCGGGCGCCGATGTCTTCGTCGCGGGCTCCGCCGTGTACGGCGCCAAGGACCCGGCCGCGGCGGTACGGGCCCTGCGCGCCAAGGCCGACGGAGCCATCGCCTCGGCGGAGTGGGCGTGCGGCCACTGACCCGGGCGACGGAGCAGACAGCCGCTTCGGCCCCCGATTGCCGGTCGGCCCGGCCAAGGGCAGATGAACGTGGTCCGACGGGGCCGATCAAGGATCGCCGTATCTGACAGGATGAACGGCGTATCAAGAGCGTGAACAGGAGTGAGGAGAGCGCGGTGTCTGCAATGTCGGCGGGCCGGTCCGCCCTGCGGATGGGGCCCGCGGAGCTGGTGCAGGCGGCGGCCATGGCCCGCCGCTTCTACCTCGAGGGCAAATCCAAGATCCAGATCGCCGAGGAGTTCGGCGTCAGCCGCTTCAAGGTCGCCAGGGTCCTGGAGACCGCGCTGGAGCGTGACCTCGTACGGATCGAGATCCGGGTCCCCGCCGAGCTGGACGCCGAGCGCTCCGACGCGCTCCGCGCCCGCTACGGGCTGCGCCACGCGGTCGTGGTCGAATCCCCCGCCGAGGAGCAGGACGACGCCGCCGACCCGGAGAACCTGGGCGAGGTCGCGGCCGACCTGCTCGGCGAACTGGTGAACGAGGGCGATGTGCTCGGGCTCGCCTGGGGCCGGTCCACCATCCACATGGCGGCGGCCCTGGACCGGCTCCCGCCGTGCACGGTCGTGCAGCTCACCGGGGTGTACGACGCGGGGACCGCCGAGCGCGGCTCGGTCGAGGCGGTCCGGCGGGCCGCCCAGGTGTCCGGTGGCGAGGCCCACCCGATCTACGCGCCGATGCTGCTGCCCGACCCGGCGACGGCCGCCGCGCTGCGCCACCAGACCGGGATCGCCCGCGCCTTCGACTACTTCGACAAGGTGACGGTCGCGGCGGTGTCCATCGGCTCCTGGGAGCCCGGCATCTCCACGGTCCACGACATGCTGTCCGACGAGGAGCGGGAGCACTACGCCTCGCTCGGCGTCGCCGCCGAGATGTCGGCGCACCTCTTCGACTCGGAGGGGCGGCGGGTCGGCCGGGACCTCGGCGAGCGCTGCATCACCGTCGAGGCGGACCGGCTGCGCCGGATTCCCGAGGTGGTGGCGATCGCGGGCGGCCAGCGCAAGGCGGCGGCGATCGGCGCGGTACTGCGGTCCGGACTGGTCACCAGTCTGGTGACGGACACCGCGGCGGCCGACTATCTGCTGACCGACTCGGCCGTGCCGCGCCGGCCCGCGCTGGAGCGGGCCGACCCCGACGGGGAGTGAGCGAAGGGCGCGGGGGCCCGGGCGGTGACACCGCCCGCACCCCCACGCCCTCGATGCTCGCGCCGGCCCGGGTCAGTCCTGCCGCACGCCCAGGACCGTCGCCTCCAGATACTGCGCCGGCTCCTTGTACTGGCTGACGTCGGCAGGGTTGTACCGCGGTGTCTGCCGCGACCAGTCGAGATTGCCACGCATCCAGCTCCGCATCCCGTCCAGATACGGCTCCAGCATCCAGTTGAGCTGCGGGTACGCGGTGAGCAGCTCGTTCTCCGCGGCGAGGAAGCGCTCGGTCTCGGTGGCGATCTCGGTGCAGACGTGGTCGAGCGACTGCTGCTCGCCGTACCCGCGGTGGTGCCGGACCAGATGGACGAGATTGTGGATCTCGCCGAGTACCTGCTCCTTCTCGTACGAGTACACGTCATTGGCCCAGCACACGACGTTGCACGAGGCTTCCAGCGCGGTGATGAACCGGGGGTCGTTGTGGATCGACTCGGGTGCCTCGATACCGGCCACGATCTCTATCAGGTCCATGCAGACATGGATCGCACCCGTGTGGCGGCGCTTCTCGATGTACGTCGCTTCGGGCGGGACCACGTCGTCGGCCCGGTTCCCGGCCTCCCAGGTGGTGGCGGTGGTGAGATACGTCATCAGGTGCCAGGAGAAGCGGCGCCGCCAGTGTGCCGCGGAGGTGGGCATCGTGCGTTCCCACAGATCGGCGAGGGCGACGACAGCGGCCGGCAGTTCCACGTCCGCCGGTGCGCCCGCGCCGTTGACCACGGACTGCATCATGGCGACCACATGGCGTACCCGGTCCGGGCTGCGGCCGAGGTGACCGTCGTCCAGTTGGTCGTCGACGAGAAACAGCCAGACGAACCAGTCGGCGACAAGGTCCAGATTCTCACTGTCGGCGGTCGGGTACACCATGCCTACGAAGGCCCCGAAGTCCGCTTGCTCGAAGCGCTCCCTGGCTGAATCCCGGTGCACCAGGCCGGTGTTGCGGGTCCAGCGGTCGAGATGTTCCCTTACGTGTTCGACGTGCGGGTTCGTACGTCGGGGGAACGGGCAGTAGATGTCCGGCAGTTCGCTCTCCACGGGTGGGTCGTGATCCTCTCCGGTCGTACATATGACGGAAGTTGTGACCATTGCGCCTGTCCACCCGGGGCGCATGGTGACCCGCGGGACCTGCGCGTTTGAAGCTACCTGACTCCCTGTCACCAGGTCCAGAGGGGATGATCGCCAATGATTCGGATGCGATGCGGGTAGGGTCTGTGGGCAAGGCAGGTTCCACTTGCCCGGGACTCCCGACTATGTTCCTCGGAGGAACATACGAACGCGGGAGTCATTTGTTGTGTCTTCGTGGAAACGACCTGCGCCATTTCGTATGAAAAAATGAGTGTTATGCGTTTTCTTGAACCCGGCACCGGTCGATACACGGAGTCCCCCTCGGTCCCGTACGACCTCACGTACGACGACGTCTTCATGGTCCCCGGCCGGTCGGCGGTCGGATCCCGCCAAGGGGTCGACCTGTCCTCGCCCGATGGCACCGGCACCACCATCCCGCTCGTTGTCGCGAATATGACGGCGATCGCGGGCCGCCGGATGGCCGAA
The DNA here is from genome assembly GCF_007829885.1 of Streptomyces brevispora. NCBI lineage: Bacteria > Bacillati > Actinomycetota > Actinomycetes > Kitasatosporales > Streptomycetaceae > Streptomyces > Streptomyces brevispora. The sequence goes on along the minus strand of NZ_VIWW01000001.1, from coordinate 261,382 downwards.
ACGATCGCCCGTCGCGGCGGGCTCGTCGTCATCCCGCAGGACATTCCGATCGAGGTCGTCACCGATGTGATCACCTGGGTCAAGACGCGCCACCTCGTGCTCGACACGCCCATCGTGCTGGCTCCCGGCCAGACGGTCGCCGACGCGCTGTCCCTGCTGCCCAAGCGCGCCCACGGCGCCGGCGTGGTCGTCGACAGCGACCACCGGCCCGTCGGCGTGGTCACCGACCACGACCTGACCGGCGTCGATCGCTTCACCCAGCTCTCCGAGGTCATGTCCAGGGACCTGGTGCTGCTCGACGCGGACATCGACCCGCGCGACGCGTTCAACAAGCTCGACGGCGCCAACCGCAAGCTGGCTCCCGCGGTCGACGCGCAGGGCCGTCTCGTCGGCATACTCACCCGGAAGGCGGCACTGCGCGCGACGCTCTACACCCCCGCCACCGACGCGGGCGGCAAGCTGCGGATCGCCGCCGCCGTCGGCATCAACGGTGACGTGGCCGGCAAGGCCAAGCAGCTCCTCGACGCCGGCGCCGACACGCTGGTCGTCGACACCGCGCACGGCCACCAGGAGTCCATGATCAGTGCGGTCCGCGCGGTCCGGGCACTGGACCCGAAGGTGCCGATCGTCGCGGGCAACATCGTCGCCGCCGAGGGAGTGCGTGACCTCATCGAGGCCGGCGCGGACATCATCAAGGTCGGTGTCGGGCCCGGCGCCATGTGCACCACCCGGATGATGACCGGCGTGGGCCGGCCGCAGTTCTCCGCGGTCCTGGAGTGCGCCGCCGAGGCGAAGAAGTACGGCAAGCACGTCTGGGCGGACGGTGGCGTCCGCCACCCGCGCGATGTCGCCATGGCGCTCGCCGCGGGCGCGTCCAACGTGATGATCGGTTCCTGGTTCGCCGGGACGTACGAGTCGCCCGGCGACCTCCAGCAGTCCGCCGACGGCCGCTTCTACAAGGAGTCCTTCGGCATGGCGTCCGCGCGCGCCGTGAAGAACCGCACCTCCGACGAGTCGTCGTACGACCGGGCCCGCAAGGCGCTCTTCGAGGAGGGCATCTCCACCTCGCGGATGTTCCTGGACCCGTCCCGTCCCGGCGTCGAGGACCTGGTCGACTCGATCATCGCGGGCGTCCGCTCCTCCTGCACCTACGCCGGTGCGGCCTCCCTCGCGGAGTTCGCCGAGAAGGCGGTCGTCGGTGTGCAGAGCGCCGCCGGATACGCGGAGGGCAAGCCGCTGCACGCCAGCTGGAGTTGATTGCGAGTCACCGCACCATCCGTGCCCCTTCAGGCCGTTCGCGCCGGAAGGGGCACGGTGCGTTCGGGGGGGCTCGCGCGGGCTGTTCCAGGTGTCCGGATCCGGGTGCTCGTGCAAGCTTTCACACTTTCCAACTCAGTTGAAAACTAAGTAACATGAATCTCCATCAGCTGCCCTCTCTCTCCGGTAAGGGATCTCATGTCCTTCTTCACCGACCTGGCCCATCAGTACATCGACGGCGAGTGGAGGCCGGGCAAGGGGTCCTGGGACATCATCGATTTCAACCCCTTCAACGGCGAGAAGCTCGCCTCGATCACGGTCGCCACGGCCGACGAGGTGGACCTCGCGTACCGGGCCGCCGAGACCGCTCAGCAGGCGTGGGGCGACACCAACGCGTACGCCCGGCGTGCCGTGCTGGAGAAGGCGCTGCGGATCGTCGAGGACCGGGAGGCGGAGATCGGTGACGCGATCGTCGCGGAGCTCGGTGGCACGCGTCTGAAGGCGGCCTTCGAACTGCATCTGGCCAAGGAGTTCCTGCGCGAGTCGATCCAGCTCGCCCTGCGCTCCACGGGGCAGATCCTGCCCTCGCCGACCGAGGGCAAGGAAAACCGGGTCTACCGGGTGCCCGTCGGTGTGGTGGGCGTCATCAGCCCGTTCAACTTCCCCTTCCTGCTGTCGCTGAAGTCGGTCGCCCCCGCCCTGGCGCTCGGCAACGCCGTGGTGCTCAAGCCGCACCAGAACACGCCGATCTGCGGCGGCACCCTGGTGGCGAAGGTGTTCGAGGACGCCGGGCTGCCCGCCGGACTCCTGAACGTGGTGGTCACCGACATCGCCGAGATCGGTGACGCACTGCTGGAGCACCCCGTTCCGCAGGTCATCTCCTTCACCGGTTCGGACAAGGTCGGCAGGCACGTCGCGACCGTGTGCGCGGCGAACCTCAAGCGTTCCGTGCTCGAACTCGGCGGCAACAGCGCGCTCATCGTGCTGGACGACGCCGATGTGGACTACGCGGTCGACGCGGCGGTGTTCAGCCGTTACGTGCACCAGGGGCAGGTCTGCATGGCCGCCAACCGGATTCTGGTCGACCGTTCGGTGGAGCAGGAGTTCACCGAGAAGTTCGTGGCCAAGGTCGCCTCGCTGCGGGTCGGTGACCCGGCCGACCCGGCGACCCAGATCGGTCCGCTGATCAACTCCACCCAGGCCGAGGCGATCGCCGCGCTCGTCGACCAGACCGTGGAGGCCGGTGCGACCGCACTGCTGCACGGGCGGGCCGACGGCAACCTCGTCAGCCCCTCGGTACTGACCGGTCTGGCGGCCGACTCGCCGGTGCTGTCCCAGGAGATCTTCGGCCCGGTCGCGCTCCTCGTGCCGTTCGACGGCGAGGACGAGGCCGTCCGGATCGCCAACGACACCCCGTACGGGCTGAGCGGCGCGGTGCACACCGGAAACATCGAGCGCGGTGTCCGGGTCGGACAGCGGATCCGTACCGGCATGATCCACATCAACGACGGCACCGTCCACGACGAGCCGATCGTTCCCTTCGGTGGCGAGAAGAGCTCCGGACTCGGACGGCTGAACGGCGACTCGATGCTCGACGCCTTCACCACCCAGAAGTGGATCTCCGTGCAGCACGGGCGCTCGCAGTTCCCGTTCTGACCCTGCTCCACCTGCGGTGAGCGCGCCCTGCGGGGCGGGCCCATGGTCTACTTCGGGGGCGGCACCGCCGCCCCCGAACCGGCCGTCGCCATGGCCGTCACCTAGCCCTTGCCATGGTCATCGCAGAGAAGTGATCCGTACGACGTGCGACTGAACGACCTCGACGAACGCATCGTCCACGCTCTCGCCGAAGATGCCCGCCGTTCCTACGCCGACATCGGCTCGATCATCGGGCTGTCCGCGCCCGCGGTGAAGCGCCGGGTGGACAGGCTGCGCGCCGAGGGCGCGATCACAGGGTTCACCGTGCGGGTGGATCCGGCGGCGCTCGGCTGGGCGACCGAGGGATTCATCGAGATCTACTGCAGCCGCAACACCTCGCCGGAGTCCATCAAGCATGGTCTTGCCCGGTTCCCGGAGGTCGCGTCCGCGTCCACGGTGACCGGGGACGCCGACGCGATCGTCCAGGTGTTCGCGGCGGACATGCGGCATTTCGAGGAAGTGCTGGAGCGGATCGCGGGCGAGCCGTACGTGGAGCGGACGAAGTCCGTGCTGGTGCTCTCGCCGCTGTTGCGGCGGTACTCGTCGGGATCGCCGGGGTAGCGGTGCGGCGTCGCCGCCTAGCGGTGCGGCGTCGCCGCCGCGAAGGCCGCGCGCCGGCCGGTGACGGTGCGCGGGCCGGGCCCCGCGGCGACCGATCGTCCTCGGACACCGGACGGGCTGGACTCGGCCGGTGCGGGTGCGCCCGGGAGACCTGGGTCACGTTGTTGACCTGCGGGAACCCGGGGCGCAATGAATCGTCGCGTACACCCGGTCGGACGCAATGGATCGACGGTCGGTGCGCAACGGTCGCGCCTTGTCCGGGGTCGATCGCGGACCGTACCGTCAGTACGTCCCCGCACCGCCCGCACCGCCCGAGGTCTGCCATGCCGCCGTTGCGTACCGCCCTGCTCCAGAGCTCCGGATGCCCGGGCTCGGTGGCCCGGAACATCGAGGTGCTCGAAGACGCCGCACAGCGCGCCGCCACCGGCGGGGCCAGGCTGCTCGTCTGTCCCGAGCTGTTCCTGACCGGGTACGCGATCGGGGACGACGTACCCCGGCTGGCCGAGGCCGCCGACGGGCCCGCCGCGCAGGCCGTCGCCGAGATCGCCGCACGGCACCGGCTCGCGATTCACTACGGCTACCCGGAGCGCGACGGCGACGCCCTGTACAACGCCGCGCAGCTCATCGGGCCCGACGGGACCGCGCTCGCCAACTACCGCAAGACCCACCTCTTCGGGGACTTCGAGGAGCGGTGGTTCACCCCCGGTGACCGGCCGGTCGTCCAGGCCGAGCTCGACGGGGTCCGCATCGGCCTCCTGACCTGCTACGACGTCGAGTTCCCGGAGAACGTACGGGCGCACGCCCTCGCCGGCACCGATCTGCTGCTGGTTCCCACGGCGCTGATGCACCCCTTCCCGTTCGTCGCCGAGTCGGTCGTCCCGGTCCGCGCCTTCGAGAGCCAGCTGTACGTGGCCTACGTCAACCGGACCGGTCCGGAAGGCGAGTTCGAGTTCGTCGGGCTGAGCTGCCTGGCCGGTCCCGACGGCACGGTCCGTGCCCGCGCGGGACGCGGCGAGGAGCTTCTCCTCGGGGACGTCGACCCGGACCTCCTGACCGCGTCCCGGGCCGGCAACCCGTATCTGCGGGACCGCCGCCCCGGTCTGTACGGCTCCCTCGTCTGAGCCCGCCGCCCCGCTCACACACCGTCCCCGCAAGGAGTCCGTACCCCATGACGTCCACGGTGCCCACCGCCGTCCAGCACACCGAGGCAGCCCCGCCGATCACCATGTTCGGGCCGGACTTCCCGTACGCGTACGACGACTTCCTCGCGCACCCCGCCGGGATCGGACAGATCCCGGCGACCGAGCACGGCAGCGAGGTGGCGGTCATCGGCGGAGGACTCTCCGGGATCATCACGGCCTACGAGCTGATGAAGATGGGGCTCAGGCCCGTCCTCTACGAGGCCGACCGGATCGGCGGACGGCTGCGCACGGTCGAGTTCGACGGCTGCACGGTGGACGGGCAGCCGCTCACCGCGGAGATGGGCGCCATGCGCTTCCCGCCGTCCTCGACCGCGCTCCAGCACTACATCGACCTGGTCGAACTGGAGACGAAACCGTTCCCCAACCCGCTCTCCCCGGCCACCCCGTCGACCGTCGTCGACCTCAAGGGCGAGTCGCACTACGCCCGGACCGTCGACGATCTTCCGCAGATCTACCGGGATGTGATGGACGCCTGGAACAGCTGTCTGGAGGAGGGCGCCGACTTCTCCGACATGAACCGCGCGATGCGTGAGCGCGACGTGCCGCGGATCCGGGAGATCTGGGCCCGGCTCGTCGAGAAGCTCGACAACCAGACCTTCTACGGGTTCCTCTGCGACTCCGACGCCTTCAAGTCGTTCCGGCACCGCGAGGTCTTCGGCCAGGTCGGCTTCGGCACCGGCGGCTGGGACACCGACTTCCCCAACTCCATCCTGGAGATCCTGCGCGTCGTCTACACCGAGGCGGACGACCACCACCGCTCCATCGTCGGCGGCAGCCAGCAGCTTCCGCTGCGCCTCTGGGAACGCGAACCGCAGAAGATCATCCACTGGCCGCTCGGCACCTCGCTGGCCTCGCTGCACGACGGGCAGCCGCGTCCCGCGGTGACCCGGCTGAACCGCACCGCGGGCAACAGGATCACCGTCACCGACGCCTCCGGCGACATCCGCACCTTCCGGGCTGCCGTCTTCACCGGGCAGTCCTGGCTGCTGCTCTCCAAGATCGCCTGCGACGACGCGCTCTTCCCGATCGACCACTGGACGGCGATGGAGCGCACCCACTACATGGAGTCCTCCAAGCTGTTCGTCCCCGTCGACCGGCCGTTCTGGCTGGACAAGGCCGTCGACGGCAACGGGGAACCGACCGGCCGGGACACCATGTCGATGACGCTCACCGACCGGATGACGCGCGGCACGTACCTTCTCGACGACGGACCGGACAAGCCGGCCAGCATCTGCCTCTCGTACACCTGGTGCGACGACAGCCTGAAGTGGCTGCCGCTCTCGGCGACCGAGCGCATGGACGTGATGCTGAAGTCGCTCGGCGAGATCTATCCGGGCGTCGACATCAGAAAGCACATCATCGGCAACCCGGTGACGGTCTCCTGGGAGAACGAGCCCTGTTTCATGGGTGCGTTCAAGGCCAATCTGCCCGGCCACTACCGCTACCAGCGGCGGCTCTTCACCCACTTCATGCAGGACCGGCTGCCCGCCGACAAGCGGGGTCTGTTCCTGGCGGGCGACGACATCTCCTGGACGGCCGGCTGGGCCGAGGGGGCCGTACAGACCGCACTGAACGCCGTCTGGGGCGTGATGTCCCAGTTCGGCGGTGCGACCGACGCGGCCAACCCCGGCCCGGGCGACGTCTTCGACGCGATCGCCCCGGTCGAACTCCCGGAGGACTGAGCGGGACTACGCGGGCCGGCAGACGCTGCGCTGCCGGCCCAGGCCGGAGATCTCGGCCTCCATCACGTCGTCCGGGCCCAGATACGGGAAGCGGCCGGACAGGGCCACGCCCTGCGGGGTACCCGTGTTGATGATGTCGCCGGGCTCCAGCACCAGGTACTGCGACAGATGGTGCACCAGATGCGCCACGCTGAAGATCATGTCCGCGGTGGAGGAGTCCTGCCGGGGCTCACCGTTGACATGGCTGGTCAGCCGCAGCTGCTGCGGGTCACCGACCTCGTCGGCCGTCACCAGGACCGGGCCCAGCGGGTTGAAGGTGGCGCAGCTCTTGCCCTTGGACCACTGGCCGCCCGACTGCTCCAGCTGGAAGGCGCGCTCGGAGACGTCGTTGCTCACCGCGTATCCCGCGATGTGCGCGGCGGCGTCCACGGGGGAGTCCAGGTAGGAGGCGCGACGGCCGATGACGACGGCCAGCTCCACCTCCCAGTCGGTCTTCTTCGAGCCCCGCGGGATGAGGACGTCGTCGTACGGGCCGACGACCGTGTTCGGGGACTTGTGGAAGAGAATCGGCTGCTCGGGCGGCGCGGCACCGGACTCCGCCGCGTGGGCCGCGCAGTTCTGGCCGATGCACAGCAGCGCGGAGGGCCGGGCCACCGGGGCGCCGATTGAGCCGCTCTTCGAGTGCGGCCTCATCGGTGAACATGCCTGGCTATCCCTTGGTGCGACGGCTGCTGGTGGCGGCGGGGCGCACCATGACGGCCGAACAGTGCGCCTGGTCCCTGCTGTTCACCGGGACGCCCGGCGTCTACCGGAGCTCGGGTTGGCGGGAGTTCGCCGGCACGTACACCGAGGGGACGCTCGTCCCCTCCTCCGCCGGTTCCTGCGCCGCCGGGGCGTTCCGGGTCCGGGGCGCCACCGAGCGGGACGCCGTGGAGGTGGCCGCGCTGCACCACGCGTACAACGCGAAGCGGCCGCTCAGCTCGCTGCGTGCTCCCGAGGACTGGGCGGTGCGCGTCCCCGCCTGGTACGGCGCGCTCGACCGGTCGCTCGTGGCGGAGGACCCCGTATCCGGCGCGCTCGTCGGCTGGGTGGCGGCCGGGTACGAGGGGGACTGCGTGGAGGTGCGCGAGCTCGCGGGTGCGGCCGGGTGCCTGGGGGCGCTGTTGGCCGCCGTCGGTTCCCGGGGCCGGGCGGCGGGACTGACCCGGGCCCGGGTCCGGCTCTCCGCCACTCCCGGCGTGCGGGCCGCGCTCCCCGCCCTGCTGGCGGAGGCCCGGCAGATGACGGAGCACGTGGGGATGGCCCGTCCGCTGCACGCCACGGCCGAGTCCGTGCGGGCCACGGTCACGGCGCCCGGCGCGGTCCACTGGTACGGCGACTGCTTCTGAACCGGCGGGCTCCTGACAGCCCGCTCGAAGTCGTCGCAGACCTTCGGGCCGACCCCGCCGACACCGACTGGCCACGCCATGGGCATCGAACCGGGGCGTCGCCGTCAAGCACCCGAGTAGTAGAGGTGCTCGGGCCTGCCGCTCTCCCCATACCGCAGGGTGAGCTGTAACGTGCCGTTCTCCGCGAGAAACTTGAGGTATCGCTGCGCGGTGGAGCGGCTGACCCTCGCGCGTTCGGACACTTCCTGAGCGGAGATGTGCCGCTCGGCGCCGTATTCCCCTACGATGCGCGAGACCAGCGCGGCCGTGCGGTCCGAGAAGCCCTTGGGTATGGCGTGCCTGTTCTCCGGCGTGCGCAGCGCGCCGACCATGCGGTCGATGCCGGCCTGATCCATTTCGGCGCCGTCGTCGACGGTGGAGCGCAGCTGTGCGTACGCCTCCAGTCTGCCGCGCAGGCCCTCGCTGGTGAACGGTTTCACCAGGTAGTGCAGTACGCCGGCGCGCAGCGCCTCGCGCACGGAGGTGGGGCGGCAGTCGGCGGTGACCATGATGACGTCGATGTCGTGCCCCTGACGGCGCAGTCGACGGGTCAGCGACAGGCCGCTCTCGTTGGGCAGGTGCTGGTCGAGGAGGACCAGGTCGATGCCGCCGCGCTCGACGGCGGCGAGTGCCGGGGCGGCGCTGTGTGCGATGCCCGTGACCCGGAAGCCGGGCACCTCGGAGACGTAATGGGCATTGATCTTGGCCACGTAGAAGTCGTCGTCGACGACCAGGACATCGATCACGGCGCGCTTCTCCCGATGTCGTACAGCAGCGGCATCCGTACGGTGAACACTGCGCCGCCGCCGTCACGGTCGGCCACCTCGACCGTGCCGCCGTACGCCCCGGCGATGTCCCGTACCAGCGCGAGCCCTTCGCCCCGCGGCCGTACGCCGGTGCGTCGCTTCGTCGAGAAGCCCCGGGCGAAGATCAGCTCGCGCAGGTCCGGTGAGACGCCGGTGCCGTTGTCGGTGACGCCGAGCTCGACGCCGCAGCCGGTGTCGCGGAAGGACACCTCGACCCGTGGGTCGGGAGTGCCGAAGCAGGCCACGGCGTCCATGGCGTTGTCGATGAGGTTGCCGAGCACGGTGGCGATCTCGCCGGCCCGTTCGGGATGGCCGCTGAGAGAGGACCCCGAACCCAGGCGCAGCGCGATGTCGCGCTCCCCGGCGGCCAGGGTCTTGCCCACCAACTGGGCTCGGATCAGCGGGTCTTGGACCCGCCTGATGACATCCGAGACCTTGGCGAGCGGGATGCCGGGGGAAGCGGCGAGCAGCTCGGGGCGCTTCTCGGCGTGCCGGGCGAGTTCCATCAGGCCATGCAGCGTGTGCAGTGCGTTGCGCCGCTCGTGGCGTCGGATGCGAGCGTCGGCGAGATAGCGGCCGTCACCCGGGGCGTCCAGCAGCGCATGCTCCAGGGATACCAGGGCGGCGTCTTCGCGGCCGTCGGGGAGGAGCTCCGTACCTTCGCTCCGGCCTCCGGGGAGGAGCGCCGTACTGAGATCTGGGCCGCGTCGTGCGGCTTGTGCCTGTGGGACGGTCGGAAGAAGGTGATGGATCACAGGGAGCAGCTTTCTTGTGGTGTCGGCAGCTGGTGAGGCGAACATGCCATTGCATCCAGAAGGGTGTCGTATCGGCAAGACCGGAATGGTAAAGAGGTCGTTCGGTGCGTCCATGAGGACCGACCGGGTAACTCCTTCTGAAACCCCGCAAGTTGGACCAGTATGTGGGTGTTTTGTACGTGTGTGGATGGCTGGGGTCGGTCGGACGATCCGGCCGTAGGCGGGCTTGGGCGACCGCGATCGGGCATGTGGGATGCGGCGACTTCCGCATCGGTCCCCGGACGTGGTGCGGATGTGCGGCAAACGGGCGGCGGTGTGGCCCGCGGGTGCGGTGACGAGGCTTCGGCACCTTGTTGGGATTTACGAGATAAACGAAGTCTTCGGGGTCAAGTCGGTTTGTGGTGACAACGGTTGTCCGTTCACACCCGTCATCTAGCCTCTGTAGCCAGTGCCGCGGTGCCTCTTGCCTGCCGCGAGTCCAGAGAGCCAGGCATTCCCGCGGGGGAGACGGGCGGCGAGAGGGGAAACCCCCAAGTCCCGAAGGGAATTCACAGGGACGACCGCGACAGGAAACGATCCGTGCTGACCCGTATTCTCCCCCCGCCCGGCCCCGTCCGGCTGCTCACCGTCATCACCATGGTGATGAGCCTGGGGCAAGGGCTGTGGATGGCGATCAACGCGATCTACGCGGTGACGATGGTCCACCTCACCGCGGGTCAACTCGGCGTCAGTCTCGGCATATCGGCCGCGCTCGTCCTCATGTCCAGCATCCCGCTCGGCCATCTCGCCGACCGGACCGGGCCGCGCTCCGTGCAGATGTGGTCGTTCCTGTCGCTGGCGCCGCTGACCGCGGGGCTGCTGTTCGTCCACGGATTCTGGTCGTACCTCCTGGTCACCTCGGTGCAGGGGCTGGCGTACCGGGCGGCCAACAACGCCCGCAAGGCGATGATCGCGGCCAACGTCCCGCAGAAGAACCGGGCGCACGTCATGGCGTACATCCGCGCCGCCCTCAACGCGACGATGGCGATCGGCGCCTGCCTCTCCGGCCTCGTCCTGGCCTGGGGCGAACGCATCGGGTACCAGGGCGCCGTCCTGTTCACCGCGCTCTGCTTCCTCGTCACCGGCCTGCTCACCGTGAAGGAGGCGCCGGTGCCTCCGGTTCCGGCCTCGGCGGGCGCGGCCTTCGCGGTACTGCGCGACGTACCGTTCCTGATGTTCACCGCCCTGGACGGGCTGCTCGTCACCCACGCACTGCTCCTCGACCTCGTCCTGCCGCTGTGGGTCATCCACCACACCGACGCCCCGCGCTGGATGAGCGCGGTCATCCTCCTCATCAACACCGCCTTCGTGGTGGCCTTCCAGACCAGGGCCGCCCGGGGCACCGGCGACCTCAGATCCGCCTCCTGGGCGAGCCTGCAGGGCGCCGGCTGCGTCGCGGTCGCGTGCCTGGTGTTCGCCCTGACCAGCAGTACGGGGGTGATCGCGGCCGTGGGGCTGCTGGTGGTCGGCGCCCTGCTGCACGCGCTCGGCGAGATCCGCCAGGCCGCCGGCAGCTGGACCATCACCTTCGACCTCGCGCCCGACCACGCCCAGGGCCAGTACCAGGGCACGTACAAGATGGGCGGAGACATCGGCAAGATGTTCGCCCCCGCCCTCTTCGCCTGGCTGATCATCGACCACGGCACGATCGGCTGGATCGTCCTCGGCGTGTCGTACGCCGTCCTGGGCGCCGCCATGCCGGCCGTCGTGGCCCGCGGGGTACGCAGCCGGGCCGCCGCGGAGCCCGCCCAGGCCACTGCCTGAGGCCCGCCGGTCCCGTACCCCCCCCGCCACCGCAGTACGCACCACCAGAGACAGCGAGGCCCGCCCATGATCTGCACCATTGCCCCCCGGAGCGTGAACCTCCAAGGCGTCTGCCTGGTGGACGAGATGCACGGCTGGGCCGTCGGCGACGGAGGCATGATCCTCACCACCGCTGACGGGGGCTCCCGCTGGCACACGCAGGGGGACACCGACAAGGACCTGCGCATGGTCTGCTTCGCCGATACCGAGCGCGGCTGGATAGCCGGCCGGGACGGCACGATCCTGCACACCACGGACGGCGGCCGCACCTGGGAGCGCCGCTCCACCGGCACCGACCGCAACCTCTACGGCGTCTCCTTCGAGCCGTCGGGCCGCACCGGCTGGGCGGTCGGCGACAGCGGCACCATCCTCGTCTCCACCGACGGGGGTCTCGGCTGGCAGCCGCAGCACTCCGACGACACCCGCTTCACGCGCTGCTTCGCGCTGGACGACCGGACCGCCTGGATCATCGGGAAGCACGGGGCCATCCACGCCACCACCGACGGCGGCAGGACCTGGACGGTGCAGCGGAGCGGCACCGAGAACGACCTGCGCGGCATCTACGCCGTCTCGCGCGAGCTGTGCTGGGCGGCCGGCCGGATGGGCACCCTGCTGCGCTCCGAGGACGGCGGCGCCACCTGGATCCGCGAGGACGCCGGGACCGGCCTCGACCTGTACGGGCTGTGGGCGGCACCGGACGGCCGGGAGGTCCGCACCTCCGGCGACGACGGCGCGGTCCTCGCCTCCCACGACGGCGGCCGCACCTGGGCGCCGCAGCACAGCGGCACCGCCGCGGACGTGGTCTCGCTCGCGCTGATGCCGGACGCGCGGCACGGCTGGATGGTCGGTGACTGCGGCCTGATCCTGGCCACGGGCGACGGCGGCGAGACCTGGAGCCCGCAACTCGACGGCATGCACAAGGACCTGACCAGTGTGTACGGATCCGGCTCCGCCCGCTGGGCGATGGGCCGGGACGGTCTGCTGGCGGCCAGCGCGGACGGCGGCGCCACCTGGCAGGTGGGCGGGACCGGGACCGGCGAACTGATCTGGGACGTCGTCTTCCTGGCGGACGCCCGACGCGGCTGGGCGGTGGCCGACACGGGCGCGATCCTCGCGACCGAGGACGGCGGGGTGAGCTGGACCCGCCAGGATGCCGTCGGACGGCCCCTGTACGCCGTGCACTTCGAGGACGAGCGCGGCTGGGCGGCCGGTGACGGCGGCACGGTCCTGCGGACCGAGGACGGCGGCCGCACCTGGCACCCGGCCGCCACCCCCACCGAACTGCCCCTCCTGAGCGTCGCCTTCGCCCCCGAGGGCAAGCAGGGCTGGGCGGTCGGCGCCGAGGGCACGGTCCTCGCCACCGACGACGGCGGCGCCACCTGGACCAGGCAGGACACCCCGACCCGGCAGACCCTGACCCATGTCCACGCCGGCACCGACGGCGCCGCCCGTGTCGTCGGCGGCGCCGGCACCGTACTGACCACGAAAGACGCCGGCGTCACCTGGCAGGCGCAGGACGCCGGGGTCGAAGTCCCGCTCCGGGGCGTCGCGTTCACCGATGCCGGCGAGCACGGCTGGGCGGTCGGCGACGGCGGCACGGTCCTGGCCACCGAGGACGGCGGCGCGAGCTGGACCCGCCGGGCCGCCGGCGTCGTGGACAACCTGAAGGCGGTCTGGGCGGCACCCGACGGCAGCCAGGTGTACGCGGTCGGCGACGGCAGTTCAGTGATCGCCACCACGGACCGCGGCGCGACCTGGTCCTCGCGCGTCGCCGGCACCGGCCGCAACCTGTACGGAGCCCACCTCTTCCCCGGCGGCCGGGACGGCTGGGTGGTCGGCGACGGCGGTACGGTACTGGCCCGCCGGGACGGGGCCCGCTGGGCGCCGCAGCCGAGCGGCACCGCGGCGAACCTCTACTCGGTCTCGCCGGCCGACCGCTCGACCGCATGGGCCGTGGGCCGGGCCGGCACCATCCTGGTGACCAGGGACGCGGGGACGACCTGGGCGCGACAGGCCGGCGGCAGCACCAAGGACCTCATCGAAGTCCACGTACGCCCGGACGCGTTGACGGCCTGGGCGGTCGGCGACGGCGGTACCGTCCTCGCCACCACCGACGGCGGCGCCACCTGGACCCACCAGACCAGCCCCCACCAGGACTGCGGCCTGTGGGCGGTCGACTTCGCGGACGGGGCCACGGGCTGGGCGGTGGGCACGGGCGGCACGGTCTTCGCCACCACCGACGGCGGCGCCACCTGGACCAGCCAGGACAGCGGCGGCGAGGACGACCTGATCGACGTGCACGCGGTGGACCCGCGGACGGCGTGGGCGGTCGGCCACAAGGGCGTCGTCGCGCACACCCGGGACGGCGGCGCCACCTGGCGGCGGATCAGCGGCCCGACCCGACAGAACCTCACCGCCGTGCACTTCACCCCGGACGGCCGGACCGGCATGGCGGTGGGCCGCAGCGACACAGCCGTACTGACCCTCGACGGGGGCCTGACCTGGACCCTGACGGCCACAGGCGCGGGAGTGTCCCTCTGGAACGTCCGGGTCCTCTCGCCCGAGGCCCTCTGGATCATCGGCGACGAGGGCACCATACTGTCGACCGCTGACGGCGGCACCACCTGGGAGCAGCACTTCTACAGCCCGGAGAAAGACACATGACGAACATCGATGCATTCAAGGACGTACCCACCACGACCCTGGCGGACCTGCTGGGCCGCGAGCAGGTCATGGACACCGGCATCCGCCCGCTGTGGGACTCGCCGCGGATCGCGGGCCCGGCGTACACGGTGAAGTGCGCACCCGGGGACAACCTGATGCTGCACGCCGCCATCTACCGCGCCGATCCCGGTTCGGTGATCGTCGTCGAGTCGGGCGACACGGACCACGCCCTGGCCGGCGGCAATGTGTGCGCCGTCGCCCAGCGCCGGGGCATCGTGGGTTTCGTCGTGGACGGCGTGATCAGGGATCTGGCGGAGGTCAGAGACGCCGGCTTCCCGGTCTTCTCGCGGGGTGTGATCCCGATCCCCGGCGCGAAGAAGAAGCTGGGCACCCTGGGTGAGCCGGCCCGGGTCGGCGGTGTGCTCATCCACGCCGGCGACATCGTGGTCGCCGACGAGGAGGGCGTGGTCGTCACACCGTCGGCCAAGGCCTCCGGCACCCTGTCCGGCGCCCGGGCCAAGCTGGCCAAGGAGGCGGACGAGACCCTGGACGCCTGGGAGGCGAACCACCGTGCGCGCATCGAGAAGGCGCTGAGCGAACAGGGCTTCACCGACTGAATTCCCTTCGGTCCATGTCCATGTGAGCGAGTGGCCGACGGTCTCCGGACCGTCGGCCACTCGCTCTTTCCATGGAATTCGCTGCCCCGCGGTCGGATCGCACAGCGATTGAGCACAACGGGATTTTCTCTTCTAAGAGGGTTAAGGGGTTCAGCGCGCGCAACCGGTCCGGGCCCCGGAAGCCGCCATTAGCGTCGGTCACGTCCCGTTGCCGATGTGTACGGATCGACATGACCACAGCACTGAACCCGCGCCTGGGCGCCGGGCTGCTCGACCACGCGTGCCTCCGGCCCGAAAGCGTCGCCCTGACCGTCGGGCGCCGTGAATACAGCTACGAGGAGGCCGCCGGCATCGCCCGGCGGTGGGCCGGTGTGCTCGTCGAGGCGGCTGGTGGGCGGCCGCGCCGCGTCGGCGTCTTCGCCCACCGCAGTGAGGCCTCCTATCTCGGCGCCGCCGCCGCGCTGCTCGCCGGCGCCGCCTTCGTGCCGCTCAACCGGAAGTTCCCCGCCGAGCGCACCCGTTCCATGCTGGAGCGCGCCGATGTCGACGCGCTGATCGTCGACGCCGGTTCGTTGCCCGGGCTCGCCGAGATCCTGCGGGGCCTGCCCGGCAAGCCCCTCGTGCTGCTTCCCGATGTCGTACGCGGGGAGGCGGGCGACCTCGGCGGTGCGCGCGTGGCCGACGCGGTCGATCTCGCCGCGGCCGCGCCGCTGGTGCGGCTGCCCGAGGTGTCCCGGGACGACATCGCCTATCTGCTCTTCACCTCCGGCAGCACCGGGACCCCGAAGGGAGTGCCCGTCACCCACGGCAATGTCCGAGCCTTCCTGGAGGCCAACCAGGCCAGGTACCGGCTGACGCCCGAGGACCGGCTCACCCAGACCTTCGACCAGACCTTCGACCTGTCGGTCTTCGACCTCTTCATGGCGTGGGAGCACGGCGCCCGCGTCTGTTCCATGGACCCCATCGAGATCCTCGCGCCCTTCAAGTACCTGGAACGGAACGGGATCACCGTCTGGTTCTCGGTGCCCTCCGTCGCCGCCATGCTGCGCAGACGCGGGGTGCTCAAGCCGGGCAGCATGCCCACGCTCCGCTGGAGCCTCTTCTGCGGCGAGGCACTGCCCCGCGCCACCGCCGAGGACTGGCAGGCCGCCGCCCCGCAGTCGGTCGTGGAGAACCTGTACGGGCCGACGGAGCTGACCATCGCCTGTACGGTGCACCGCTGGGACCCGGCCACCAGCCCGGCCGCCTGTGTGCACGACAACGTGCCCATCGGGCAGCCCTACCCCGGACTCCGGCCCCTGGTCGTCGACGACGAGCTGAACCCCGTACCCGACGGCGGGAGCGGCGAGCTCTGCATGGCAGGGCCGCAGACCACCCCCGGCTACTGGCGGGCCCCCGAGATCACCGCCGAGCGCTACTTCACGCACGCCGGGCAGACCTACTACCGCACCGGCGACCTCGTCCGGTTCCAGGACGGCGAATACGTCTGCCTGGGGCGCAACGACCAGCAGGTCAAGGTCGGCGGCTACCGCATCGAACTGGGCGAGATCGAGGCCGTGCTGCGTCGCGCCGGCGCCGTCGAAGCCGTCGCGCTGCTCTGGCCCGACCCGGAGACCATCACCGCCGTCGTCTCCGGCGCGGCGGACACGGCCACGCTGGCCGCCGCCTGCGACAGCTCGCTGCCGGCCTACATGGCCCCCCGCTCGGTACATCTGGTCGAGGAGATGCCGGTCAACGGCAACGGCAAGGTCGACCGGGCTGCGCTGCGCCGCCGGCTCGACGAGATCTCCACCTCCCGCGGCTGACCCCGCCCCCACGCCACCTCCGCAGAAAGGCCACCGTGAGCAACGCCGACCAGCTCATAGCGCACACCCTCGGGATCACCGAGGACCGCGTCACCGACGGGCTCGAATACCAGTCGATCAGGGAGTGGGACTCGCTCGGCCATGTCTCGCTGATGGTCGCCATCGAGGAGGCGTACGGCGTCGAGGTCGACGACGACCTCACGCTGGAGCTCCGTTCGGTCGCCGCGATCCGGGGGTTCGCCGCTGCCCGGAACGCCGAGGGGACCACCCGCGAGGGCGCGGACCGAACTGCCGCCGGGGGAACGGTCCGGGGGGTGGCCGAGACCCCGGCGAAGGCCCCCGCCGGCCGCCGCACCGTCCACCGCGGACTCGAGGGCGTCGTCTTCGACCAGACCGCCGTCACCCGTATCGACGGCGCCGCCGGCACCCTCGAATACCGCGGCTACAGCATCCACGACCTGGCCGAGCAGGCCTCCTTCGAGGAGGTCGCCCATCTCCTCGTGCACGGCGAACTCCCCGACGCCGCCGCCCTGGAGGCCTTCGCCAAGCAGCTGAGCGCCGCCCGTGAACTGCCGCAACCCGTCCTGGACCTGGCCCGCTCTCTCGCGCACGCCCACCCCATGGACGCCCTGCGCACCTGTGTCTCCGCCCTCGGCGCCCACGCGCCGCGCCGCGCGGCCGGCACCGACGAGAGCTACGACGAGGCGCGAGAGGCCGGTATCGAGCTGATCGCACGGATACCGATGATCGTCGCCGCCCACCACGCCTTCCGCAGCGGCCGCGAGCCGCTGCGGCCCGCCGAGGGCGCCACCCACGCCGAGGCGTTCCTCACCGTGCTGCTCGGCGAGCGGCCCACCCCGGCCGCGGTGCGGTTCATCGACAAGGGCTTCATCGTCCACGCCGACCACAGCTCCAACGCCTCCGCGTTCACCGCACGTGTCGCCATCGGCTGCCGGGCCGGCATGACCGCCGCGCTCACCGCCGCCGTCGCGGCCTTCGCCGGCTCCGTGCACGGCGGCGCCGCCGAGCGCGTCGTCGGCCTCATCGACCGGGTCGGCACCCCGGAGAACGCCGAGGCGCATGTCGCGGCGGTGCAGGGCCGGGGCGAGCCCGTGATGGGCTTCGGCCACCGCGTGTACCGGACCGAGGACCCCCGGGTGCGCCATCTGCGCTCCACCGTCGTCGAGTTGAGCCAGGAGCGCGGCGACACCGGCGGCCTCGACATCCTCGACGCCGTGGCCGCGGCGATGTCCCCGTACGGCCGGCACGGCGTCGCCGCCAACGTCGACCTCTACGCCGGTCTCGCCTACCGCCTCCTCGGTCTGCCCGACGACCTCGCCGTCCCGCTGTTCGCCGTCGGCCGTACCCCCGGCTGGGTCGCCCAGGCCCTGGAGCAGCAGTCCAACAACGTGCTGATCCGTCCGCTGCTCGACTACGTCGGACCACAGGGCCGTACCTACCCGGGGGCCGATGCCCGATGAGCCGCACCGACCTTCCCGGCTTCGCCGAGGACCACGGCTTCGACCTCGGGGCCCTCCCGTACACCGGCCGCGTACTCCTCGAATCGCTGCTGCGCTCCGGCGACCCGGAGCGGGCCGCCGTCCTCGGCAAGCGGCTCGCGGCCGGCGAGGAACCCGGCCTGGAGATGGAGTTCCGCCCCGCCCGCATCCTGGTGCAGGACTACACCGGAATCCCGCTCCTCGTCGACCTCGCCGCGTTGCGCGACCGTGTCGCCGTGCCCGGCCGGGTCAACCCGGCGCTGCCCATTGACGTCGTCGTCGACCACTCGGTGCAGACCGACTGGGCCGGCCGGCCGGACGCGCTCGGCCTCAACGAGGCGCTGGAGATGTCCCGCAACCAGGAGCGCTACGCCTTCCTGAAGTGGGCCGAGGGCGCCTTCCACGGACTGCGGGTCATCCCGCCGGGCCGCGGCATCGTCCACCAGGTCAACCTGGAGCGCCTCGCGACCGTGGTCGCCGAAGGCGCGGACGGCACCCTGTTCCCCGACACCGTGATCGGCACCGACAGCCACACCACCATGGTCAACGGCCTCGGTGTGCTCGGCTGGGGCGTCGGCGGCCTGGAGGCGGAGGCGCAGATGCTGGGCCTCGCCCAGCCGCTGCGCGTCCCGGCGATCGTCGGGGTCCGCCTCACCGGTGCGGTGAGCCCCGGTACCTCGCCCACCGATGTCGTCCTCGGACTCACCAAGAGACTGCGCGAGGAGAACGTACGGGCCCTGATGCTGGAGTTCACCGGGCCCGGCGTCGCCGCACTCTCCGCGCCCGACCGCTGCACCATCGCCAACATGGCCCCGGAGTACGGCGCCATGTCCGCGTTCTTCCCGGTCGACGAGGAGACCCTCGACTATCTGCGCCGCACCGGCCGCACGGAGGCGGCCATCGCACGCGTACGGGACTACTGCCGTACCCAGCGGCTGCTGCGTGACGGGCCCGAGCCCGTCTTCGGCCGCACCATCGACTTCGACCTCGGCCGGGTCGGCCCCAGCCTCGCCGGTCCCAGCCGCCCCGACCAGCGAATCTCGCTGGGAGAACTCCCCTCCTCCTTCGAGGCGTTGCTTTCCGGCGAGGTACGCGGCGAGGCCGGAATCCTCGACGGGGACCTGGTCATCGCCGCCATCACCTCCTGCACCAGCACCTCCAACCCGAAGGCGATGCTGGCCGCCGGACTGCTCGCCCGGCGCGCCGTCGAGCGCGGCCTGAACGTGCCCGCGCACGTCAAGACCAGCCTCTCGCCCGGCTCCCGCGCGGTCACCCGATACCTGGAGGACTCCGGACTCCTCCCCGATCTGGAGAAGCTCGGCTTCCACGTCGCCGGCTACGGCTGCATGACCTGCAACGGCGGCAGCGGGCCGCTGAATCCCGGAGTCGGCGAGGCCGTGGACCGCGCGGGCCTCACGGTGGCCGCCGTGCTCAGCGGCAACCGCAACTTCGAGTCCCGCGTGCACTCCCAGGTGCGCGCCGGGTACCTCGCCTCCCCGGCTCTCGTGGTCGCCCTCGCACTGGCCGGCACGGTCCGCGCCGACCTGGAGAACGAGCCACTGGGCACCGACCCAGGCGGCGCCCCCGTCTATCTGCGCGACCTGTGGCCACACAGCGGCGAACTCCAGCAAC
This sequence comes from Streptomyces brevispora, assembly GCF_007829885.1. Classification (NCBI taxonomy): domain Bacteria; kingdom Bacillati; phylum Actinomycetota; class Actinomycetes; order Kitasatosporales; family Streptomycetaceae; genus Streptomyces; species Streptomyces brevispora. Next base: position 241,938 of record NZ_VIWW01000001.1, on the reverse strand, counting down.
TGGAGGACGAGTTCATCACTCCCGAGGTATTCGCCCAGGACGAGGCGCCCGGCGCCGCCTGGCAGGCGATCACCGCCTCCGACGGCGAGGTGTTCGCCTGGGACGAGTCCTCCACCTACATCCGTCCCCCCGTCTACGTCGACCCGGCGCCCGCCCTCGCCTCGATGACCGGCGCCCGCGCCCTGCTGGCACTCGGCGACGACATCAGCACCGACCACATCTCCCCGGTCGGCGCGATACCCGCCGGTTCGCCCGCCGGACGGCACCTGGCCGAGCGGGAGGTGCGCGACTTCAACTCCTACGGCTCCCGGCGCGGCAACCACGAGGTCATGGCCCGCGGCGCCTTCAGCAACCCGCGGCTGCGCAACCACCTGGTCGGCGAAGGCGACAGCGGCGGCACGACACTGCACCTGCCCTCCGGCGAGCGACTGCCCGTCTTCGAGGCCGCCGAACGGTACGCCGCTGACGGCACCCCTCTCGTCGTGCTGGCCGGCCACAGCTACGGCATGGGCTCCTCGCGCGACTGGGCGGCCAAGGGCCCCTGGCTGCTGGGCGTCCGCGCGGTCCTCGCCGAGAGCTTCGAGCGCATCCACCGCGCCAACCTGTGCGCGATGGGCATCCTGCCGCTGCTGCTCCCGCAGGGCTGGGCCGCGCTCGGGCTGACCGGGCACGAAAAGTTCGCCCTCGACCTGGACCGGATGCGGGAGACCGGCGAGGTGCGCGTCACCGCGGGCGGCAAGGACTTCACCGTACGGACCGATGTGCCGTCGGCGGGGGAGTGGGACGTGCTGCTGGCGGGCGGCACGTTGCCGTTCCTGCTCCAGCGGCTGCGGGCCGAAGGAGAGGCCGGGCGATGACGGCGCACATCCTCGACACCCTCGGCCTGCGCGAGGCCGCCGGCGCCGAGGCGCTCGCCGCCGGCACGAAGACCTTCGTCCCGGTGCACGTCGGCACCCATGACGTACCCGTCGGCACGGTGCTCGACGCGCTCGACGCCGACCCCGCCCTGCTGCCCCCGCGCACCGGCCACCTGGGCAACTGGGAGGACATCGCGGCCGGACGGTCCGGACCGATGGACTTCAACACCGCGATCTGCGGCGGCGGCTGGGGCTATCCGCTGATCTACGGCTTCACCCGCACCGAGGCCGAGACGGAGGGCGGCGACGAGGCCTACCAGCCGGGCTCGCTCATCGACCAGGGCAAACGGCACACCCTGCCGCTGTACACCTGGGACGGCACCGGCTTCGTGCGCCGGGACCGCGGCAAGGCACTGTTCTGCCCCCTGGTGCAGGCCGAGGTGGACGGTCAACTCGTCCCCCTGGTCGAACTGCACTGGCAGCGCATGCTCGCCCTGCCGGGCCGCTACCGCTTCAAGCAGTGGGCCGCACCCCTCACCGCCAACGCGCCGCTCGTCACCGACATGCTCACCCTGCTCCTGGAACAGGCCGCGGCCCAAGGCCGCAACCAGGCGTTCGCCGAGCTGATCAGCCAGGCGGTGCGGCTGGACGGCGAGGTGGCGCGCTGCGATCTGAGGCCGGACGGCACGGGCTATCGGCTCGACGGCCACCACTACCCGTCCGCCCGCGCCCTCGCCGAGACGGTCATGCTCGCGGTGCGCGCGCTGGTGGAGCCGGCCGAGTTCTTCGCCCGGCTGCCCGAACTGCCGCCGGTGCTCCCGGTGATGTCGCTGCAGCTCACCAACGTGCTGTTCGCGCTGCTGGACACGCACCACCCGGACACCCCGGCCGGCGCCCCCGAGAGCCCGTTCATCACCCATCTCCACTGGGGGGCACGGGCGATGGCCGGCTGCCCGCCCCGGCGCGGCGGCTATCTGTCCCGCCGCTCCACGGTGCGCTCACTGCGTGCGATCACCGATCCACTGGTCCGGCACTTCGACGAGGCGAGCCCGACGGCCTTCGTACTGCTGCCCGCCCAGGCGTTCATGCTCTGCCCGCCCAGCACATCGCCGGACGACACCGAGGTGCTGGCCGAGCTGTTCCGCTCGGTGCGGGCGGCCGGCCCCGAAGCCTCGTACGACACGACCCTGACCTGGCTCGACGGCAACCGCGACCGGCTCTCGGACTACCTGCGCGGCCGCTTCCGCGCCGGCAGCGGAGTGCCCGCCGACGGCACCCCGCGGGACCCGGCCGTCCCTGTGCAGCCCGAGGGATTCCGGGAACTCACCTTCCGCCAGGCGTGCGGCGCCGTCGCGGCCTTCGAAGAGGTACTGGGATGAGACTCAGCCACCACGAGGTCGTCATCGCCCTGAAGAAACCGTTCGTCAGCAACACCGGCACCACCACCGAGGTGCGCCAGAGCATCGTCGAGCTCCACTGGGAGGGCCTGCTCGGACACGGCACCTCGCGCGGCGCCACCCCGGCGGAACTCGACGGCTGCGCCCCGCTCCTCGCCGACGCGTCCCCGTACGGGATGCGCGCCGCGCTGGAGCGCCTCCAGGTGACCCAGGCGACCCGGGCCGCCCTCGACATGGCGCTGCACGACCTGCTGGGCAAGGCCACCGGGCAGCCCCTGCACCGCCTCCTCGGGCTCGACGGCCTGCCCATGGAGCCCACCGCCCTGTCCATCGGCGCCTGCCCTGACGAGGAACTCGTCCAACAGGCACGTGAGTTGGCCGACTGGCCGATCCTCAAGCTCAAGCTCACCCCCGAGGACGACGGCAGCCGCGCCGGAGTGCTCCGCTCGGTCTACGGCGGCCGCATCCGCATCGACGGCAACGGCTCCTGGACCCCCGACCAGGCCCTGCGGGTCGCCGAGGAGCTGGACCGTCACGGTGTCGAGCTCTTGGAACAGCCCGTGGCACCCGGTGCGCTCGACGACCTCCAGTACGTCCACGAGCGCTCGACGGTCCCCGTCTTCGCCGACGAGGACTGCGCGGGCCCCGAGGACGTGTTGAGGCTGCGCGGCCGGGTCAGCGGCATCAACATCAAGCTGCTCAAGTGCGGCGGGCTCGCAAGGGCCCACGAGATGCTGCTGCTCGCCAGGGCCTGCGGCCTGCGGACTATGCTCGGCTGCAAGGTGGAGAGCGCCCTCGGCACCACCGCCATGGCACAGCTCGCGGGTCTCGCCGACCACCTGGACCTGGACGGTCCCGTCGGTCTGCTCGACGACCCGTTCACCGGCGTACGCATCGACCGCGGCGACCTCACGCTGCCCGAGGAGCCCGGCATCGGCGCCACCCCCGTCAACCAACCCCGTGGAGAGGACTGACATGCGGCTGCGCTGCGCCGTGCTCGACGACTTCCAGGACGTCGCCACCACCCTGGCCGACTGGACCCCGGTCCAGGACAGGACGGAGGTCGTCAGCTTCACCGAGCACTTCGCGTCCGAGGACGAACTCGCCTCCGCACTCGCGGATTTCGACATCGTCGTGACCCTGCGCGAACGCGTCCCCTTCCCCGCGTCCCTCCTCGACCGGCTGCCCCGGCTCAAGCTGCTCATCGCCTCCGGCATGCGCAACTCGGTCATCGACTACGCGGCCGCCGAGCGCAACGGCGTCACCGTGTGCGGCACCAAGAGCACCTCCACCCCGCCGGTGGAGCTGACCTGGGCGCTGCTCCTGGGCCTTGCCCGCTCCCTGGTCACCGAGAACAACGCGCTGCGCTCCGGCGGCCCCTGGCAGTCCACCGTCGGCGCCGATCTGCACGGCCGCCGGCTCGGGCTGCTCGGCCTCGGCAAGATCGGCAGCAGGGTGGCGCAGGTCGGCCTCGCCTTCGGCATGGAGGTGACGGCCTGGAGCCACCACCTCACCAAGGAGCGCGCGGACGAGGTCGGTGTCCAACTGGCATCCTCGAAAGAGGAGTTGCTGGAGACCAGTGACTTCGTCTCGCTGCACCTCGTGCTGAGCGACCGCACCCGCGGAATTCTCGGGGCCCCCGAACTGGCCCTGCTCAGGCCCACCGCCTACCTGGTCAACACCTCCCGGGCGGGCCTCGTCGACCAGGACGCCCTGCTCGCCGCACTGCACGAGGGCCGGATCGCCGGAGCGGGAGTCGACGTCTTCGACGTGGAGCCGCTGCCCGCCGATCACCCGATGCGCACCGCACCCCGCCTGCTGGCCACCCCGCACCTCGGCTACGTCTCGGGGAACAACTACCGCACGTACTACGGCCACGCGGTCGAGGACATCGAGGCCTATCTGGCCGGCGCACCGGTCCGCCGCCTCGGCTGACGCCGTTGCGCTACGAGGCCGGGGGTGCCCCCGGCCTCGTACACCCCCGAAGACCCGCAACCCCACCCACTTGGAGAACCCCCGGTGAGCAGCCCGCACCGCCGCATGATGAAACTCGGCGCCTTCCTGCCCGCGCCCGGACACCACGTCGCCGCCTGGCGCCACCCCGAGGCGCGGCCCGACGGCGGACTCGACTTCGACTACTACCGCTCGCTGGTGCAGACCGCCGAACGCGGCAGGTTCGACATGGTGTTCCTGTCCGACGGTGCCGGCGTACGCACCAAGTACAAGGACGCGGACGAGCTCAGCCGGCAGGGCCGCATGGTCCACTTCGAGCCGCTGACGCTGCTGTCCGCGCTCGCCGTGCACACCACGCACATAGGCCTGACGGCGACCTCCTCGACCACGTACAACGAACCCTTCACCGTGGCACGGCAGTTCGCCTCGCTCGACCACCTCAGCGCGGGCCGCTCCGGCTGGAACGTGGTGACCTCCGCGACCGATGCCGAGGCCCGCAACTACAACCTGGACAAGCAGCCGGAGCACTCCGCGCGCTACCACCGGGCGCGCGAGTTCATGGAGGTCGTCACCGGCCTCTGGGACAGCTGGGAGGACGACGCCTTCCTCTACGACAAGGAGTCGGGCCGCTTCTTCGACCCGGAGAAGCTGCACATCCTCGGCCACCGGGGCGAGCACTTCTCGGTGAAGGGCCCGCTGAACGTGGCGCGTCCGCCGCAGGGCTACCCGGTGATCGTGCAGGCCGGATCCTCCCCGGACGGCCAGGACTTCGCCGCCCGCTGGGCCGAGGTCGTCTTCACCGTGCAGCAGACCCTGGACCGGGCTCAGGTCTACTACCGGGGCCTGAAGAAGCAGGTCGCGGACTACGGCCGCAACCCCGACGACGTCAAGATCCTCCCCGGTGCGTTCATAGTCGTCGGCCGCACCCGGGCCGAGGCCGAGGACAAGTACGAGACCCTGCAGTCGCTGGTCGACCCGGTCGTCGGCCTCGGCATGCTGTCCTACCAGCTCGGCATGGTCGACATCTCCGGCTACCCGCTGGACGGCCCGCTGCCCGAACTGCCGGCCACCGAGGGCAGCACCAGCAAGCAGCAGATGATCTACGAGCAGGCGCGGCGGCAGGGCCTCACCATCCGGGAGCTGTACCTGTCCGTGGCGGCCGGCCGCGGTCACCGCTTCCTCCTCGGAACCCCCGAGACCATCGCGGACCAGCTGGAGGAGTGGTTCGTGAGCGAAGCAGCCGACGGCTTCAACATCATGCCGGACTACCACCCCGGCGGCCTCGACGCGATCGTCGACCTGCTCGTGCCCGAACTGCAGCGCCGCGGCCTGGTCCGCACCGAGTACGAGGGCACGACGCTCCGGGAGAACCTGGGGCTGCCCCGTCCCTCGTTCGGCTCGGCGGCAGCGGGGAGCGGTCGGTGACCGTCCCCGGTACGGCCACCGGCACCGGCACCGGCACCGGCACCGTCGGCGGCGGCGAACTGCGTTCCGTGCTGCGGGCGCACGCTGCCGGGGTCGCCGTGCTGACCGCCGCCGACGAGGCCGGACCGGTCGGCGTGACCGTGACCTCGTTCACCTCGGTCAGCGCGAACCCGGCCCTGGTCTCCGTCACGCTTGCCGAGACCTCCACCACCTGGGCCCGGGTCAAGGACTGCGGCCGGTTCGGCATCCAGCTGCTCGGCGCCCACCAGGCGGAGACGGCGATGCGGTTCGCGCGGCCCGGCGACCGGTTCGCGCCGCCCACCGCCTGGCACCCCGGCCCGCACGGGGTGCCGCTGCTCGACGACTGCCTGAGCTGGCTGGTCTGCTCCCCGTACGAGCAACTGCGGCTCGGTGACCACCATCTGCTGGTGGGAGCCGTCGAATACGCACGGCACGGAACGCCCGGCGACAGCCTGGTGCATCTGCACAGGGATCTACGGCCGGTGACCGCCCCCACTCCTGCGAGGACCTGACCATGCCCAAAGTTCTGCTGCTCTCCCGCCAGCCGCTCACCAAGCGGCCACTGCAGGAGTGGCTCGACTCCACCGCGGCCGACGTGATCCTCCTGACCGCGCCGAAGGCGGTGGCCGGCGACGAGGAGACGCTGACCGAGCACTTCCCGATGCACCACCTGGTGGACGACTACCACGGCTGGTCCACCGAGCAGGCCGCCGAGGAGGCCGCCCTTCGGTACGGGGCCGACCTTGTCGCCAGCACCAGCGAGAGCGATGTGCTGCGCGCGGCCCGGCTGCGCGGCCGCCTCGGGCTGCCGGGCCAGGACACCGCCTCGGCGACGGCGTACCGCGACAAGGTGGTGATGAAGCGGCTGGCGCGGGCGGCCGGCATCACGGTTCCCGCCTTCGCCCCGGTCGACAGCACGACGGACCTGCTGGACTTCATCGCGGCCGAGGGCTTCCCGGTGGTGGCGAAGCCACGGCTCGGCGCGGGCGCGGAGGGCGTGGCGATCCTGCGCGACCCGGACGACGTGAACGCGTTCCTGTCCCGCGAACGCACCTCGGACATCCCCTACCTTCCGGGGCAGTGGATGGTCGAGGGCTATGCGACGGGGGAGTTCTTCCACGTCGACGGCATCATGCGGGACGGCCGCGTCGTGCACGCCTGGCCCAGCCAGTACAGCGGCGGCCTCGCCGAGCGCATCCACGACGAACTGCACATCGGCAGTGTGCTGCTGGCGCCCGACGACCCGCGGACGACGGTCATGCGGAAGATGGCCGAGGACGTGATAGCGGCCCTGCCCGCCGCCCCGCACCCGCTCGCCTTCCACCTGGAGGCGTGGATCTCGCCCGACGGAGTGCCGGTGCTGTGCGAGATCGCCAGCCGCGCGGGCGGTGGGCTGATAGCCGAGGCGTACGAGCGCGCCTTTGGTGTCCAGCTGGCCCGGGAGGGCCTGCGCGCGCAGTGCGGCGCGCCCCTTGCCCTCGCCGAGCAGCCGGCCGCTCCCGCTGTCGCCGTCGGCTGGGTGCTGCTGCCCCCGGGCCACGGCGAGTTCGTACCACCCGCGGGGCCCTGCCCCGTGCCGGGCGCCGAGGTGGAGTTGCTGCTGGCTCCCGGCACCCGGCGCAAGGGCGTGGAGCATGTCACGGACGCGGCAGCCACGGTCTTCGTTCAGGCGGCCACCGCGGAAGCGGTCCGCAAGCTCCTCGCGGAGGCGCTGGACTGGTGGCAGCAGAACACGGCGTGGCGCTGACCACCACCCCTGCTCCGTGCTCCCTCCTTCGCACCGTCCCAACCGAAAGGAACCGCCATGCCTCCCGAGGCCCCCAACTCCCTTGAGCACGTCCTGGTCGTGGGCCCCGGCCGCGATTTCCCGGCCCGTATCCGCGAGGCGCAGCCGGGCACCCGGACCACGGTGATCTGCCAGCTGGACTACCTCGGCAAGGTCCGCACCCCCGGCGAGAACGCCCGGGTGATCGGCGTCCGCGGTGACGCCCCCGACCAGGAGTGGATCGACCTGGCCGCGGCGGCGCACGCCCTCGACCCGTTCACCCGGATCGGAACCTTCGGCGAGCGGGACCAGGACCACTACGGGGTCGTGGCCGAGGCACTGGGTCTGCGGGCGCACACCGTCGAGACGGTGACACTGGTCCACGACAAGGCGGCGATGCGGACCCGGCTGCGGGAGGCGGGCGTGGACGCGACCGCCTGCGCCCGGGTCGCGGACCTGGACGAACTCCGCGCCTTCGTGCGCGCGAACGGAACCCCCTGCGTGGTCAAGCCGGTCTCCAGCTCAGGCAGCGCGGGCGTCACCAAGGTCTCGTACGAGAGCGAACTGGCGACGGCCTTCGAGCGGGCGGCCGACAGCTATCTGGGCCTGTCGAACACGGGTGTGCTGGTGGAGGAGTTCTTCGAGGGACCGCAGTTCAGCGTGGAGGCGTTCTCCGAGGCGGGCGAGCACCAGGTGGTCGCGATCACGCGCAAGTACTCGGACCCCGAGAGCTTCGTGGAGCTCGGCCATGTGTCGCCGGCCGAGCTCCCGGCCGAGGACACCGAGGCGATATCGGACTACGCGTGCTCCGTTCTCGACGCCCTGGCCGTCGAATTCGGGCCCACGCACACGGAGATCGTCCTCGGCGACAGGGGACCCCGCCTGATCGAGACGCATGTCCGGATGGGCGGTGACATGATCCCGACGCTGACACTGGAGGCGACGGGCGTGGACATCGACGACTGCACCGCTCGCCAGACGCTCGGCGAGAAGGTGCTGCCCGGCATCCGGTCCCGGCTGGCCGAGCCGCGCCCCGAACCGCACAGCTCGGCGATCTGGTTCGCCTCGGTGGGAGCCCCCGGGACCCTGGACGAGATCCTGGGTCTGAAGGAGGCCAGCGCCCTCCCCGGTGTGACGGAGGTGGAACCGATGGTCCGCCCCGGTGCGAAGGTGGGCGCCCTGGAGAGCTCGGTGTCCCGCGTGGCGTACGCCCGCGCGCTGGCCACTACGGCGGACGAGGCGGTCGAGGCGGCCCGTGCGGCGGTGGCGACCCTGGAGTTCCAGGTACGGGTCCGTTCATCGGCCCCGAGCACGATCTGACCACGTGGGCCCGTGGGGCTCCCGGCCGCGGCCGGAAGCCCCACGCCTGCCGGATACCTCATGCGCGCAGGTCAGCCCCGGCGGTTCCGTCAAGCCAAGAACCGGGACGTCCCCGAACCGATCACCGATCGGGAGCAACTCGCGGCAGCCGTGGGCGAGCCGAGGCGCTGTCCCGTCTCAGCTGGGCGGCAACTGTGCCGAGATCCGGCCGCTGCGGCTCACCGGCCACGCTCGCGGTTACGATCCGCCTGGCCTCGGTCGTACCCCGGGTTTTCCGGATCGAGGAGCGGGGGCTCGTGCGTCAGGTGGGCGGGAGCCATGATGCGCAGGGCGTGGTAGCCGATGACGACGATCAGCGTTCCCAACGCGATGCCGCTGAGCTGGAAGTTGTCCGTGAGGCTCAGACTCACATTGCCGATTCCGATGATGAGCCCCGCGGCCACCGGTACCAGGTGCAGGGGGTTGGAGAGGTCGACGCGGGAACGAACCCAGATCTGGGCGCCCAGCAGGCCGATCATGCCGTAGAGGATGACCGTGATTCCGCCGAGGACGCCGCCGGGAATGGCGGCCACGACAGCACCGAACTTGGGGCAGAGCCCGAACAGGATCGCGAAGCCGGCCGCGCACCAGTAGGCGGCGGTCGAGTAGACACGCGTGGCGGCCATGACACCGATGTTCTCGGCGTACGTGGTCGTGGCAGGCCCGCCCACGGCGGTCGACACCATCGTCGCCGCGCCGTCGGCCATGATGGCCGTACCGAGCTTGTCGTCCAGTGGTTCACCGGTCATCTCACCGACAGCCTTGACATGTCCCGCGTTCTCGGCGACAAGGGCGATGACGACGGGCAGGGCGACCAGAACGGCCGAGAGGGAGAAGCTCGGGGCATGGAAGGTCGGAAGGCCGATCCAGTCCGCCTTGGACACGCCCGAGAGGTCGAGACGCCAGTGGTCAATGGACTCGGCACCGCCCGCGGGGGAGTGGATCTTGCCGAACGCACGGTCGAAGATCCATGAGATGACGTACCCGAAGGCCAGCCCGAGGAAGATCGCGATACGGGACCAGAAGCCGCGCAGTACGACAAGGGCGAAACCTGTGAACAGCATGGTCAGAAGAGCTGTCCACTGATCCTGGGGCCAGTAGGTACCGGCGGTGACCGGAGCCAGATTGAACCCGATCAGCATGACCACCGCACCCGTGACCACGGGAGGCAGCACGGCATGGATGACGCGGGCCCCGAGGGCGCGGACGACGGCCCCGCACAGGAAGAGGACCGCGCCGACTACCAGGAGCGCGCCGGTGAGAGTCGCCGCGTCACCGCCCTGTGTCTTGATGACAGCGGCGACACCGATGAACGACAGGCTGCTGCCCAGGTAACTCGGGATATGACCCCGGGTGATCAGCAGGAAGAGAATGGTGGCCACGCCGGAGGCCATCACGGCAAGGTTGGGATCGAGACCCATCAGGATGGGGGCGACGAAGCAGGCTCCGATCATGGAGACCACGTGCTGCGCGCCGAGACCGACGGTGCGCCCCCAGGTGAGTCGTTCGTCCGGTCTTACGACCTCGCCCGGTTCGAGGCGCTTGCCGTCGCCGTGCAGCTTCCAGCCGAAGCCCGCCATGGTCTTGCTCCTTGATGTGTCGCCGGGGTGGTGCCGAGACCCGCCGGCTGGACCGGAGGGCTCAGCGACTAGCGGAACATGCAGTTCAGACGCGTGCCGACAGGGCTGGCCGCGAGGGCGGGGAATCAGCCCGGGGCGTCGTGCTCTGCGGGGGAGTGCCGGTCTGCGCGCTCATCGCCGAGGCCCATGGTCGCTCCCTGTGCGTAGGTATGGAGACCGGTGCCTCGCGGGGATCCGGCGCGGACCGCAGAAATGATCAGCGCCATGTTAGTGCCGGATCGGGATGCGCCTTCGGCCGGGATACGGGCACGAGGCTCGCCGCTCCGGAACCCATCCGTGAATGGTGTGCGAGGTAGTGTCACCCCGATCAGGCAGCCCTACGCACACGAGGGTCTCTCTCGTGAACGTGGTTCGTACAGGGGACTGTTGGGGGTGTTCGGCGCTCGACCATCTACTGCCCGCCGCGACCGGGGAGTCCCCCTGGCCCCATCCGGAGCTGGAGTTCTACCGGTACGCGGCGAGCGACATCGCGCACGCGGCCGCCGACGCCGGTGAGGCCGGGGCCCGAGCCGCCGTCGGGCGGCTTCAGGCACCGCCCGACGGCGACCCGCGGGCCCTGCGGCCCGCCGCGGAGCAACTCGACTCGATCGCCGGTGAACCGCCCGCCGTACCCAGGGGCCCGGACGGCTCAGGGGCGCGGCTCGGCCGGTGCGCGGCTCGCGGCACCGGCGTCCGGTGAGGACACCGTCTTGCGGTCGCCCGCCCGCAGCACCCCGGCGCCGAGTACCAGCCCGAAGGCCAGCACCGACACCAGGCTGAAGGAGACGATCAGCGAGGTCGCCTCGGCGAGCGAGCCGATCGCCGACGGGGCGATCAGCCCCGAGGTGTAGGTGATCGTCGCGACACCCGCGATCGCCTGACTCGGGTTCGGTCCGCTGCGCCCGGCCGCCGCGAAGGCGAGCGGCACGACCACGGCGATACCGAGGCCCATCAGGCCGAACCCGCACATCGCCAGGACCGCGTTGGGCGCGGTGACCACCAGGACCCCGCCGACCGTGGCGAGGACGCCGCCGGTCCGTACGGTCCGCACCGCGCCGAAGCGGTCGACGACCCGGTCACCGGCGATCCGGGCGACCGCCATGGTCAGGGCGAACGCGGTCGTCGACGCGGCCGCCAGGCCCGCGGAACTGCCCAGGACATCCCGGAGGTAGACCGCCGACCAGTCCAGGCTGGCGCCCTCGGCGAACACCGCGCAGAAGCCGACCGCGCCGATGATCAACGCCGACTTGGGCGGCAGGGCGAAGCGCGGCGGAGCCTCCGAGTCCGGCTCGCTGCGCAGATCCAGCACCCGCTGACAGGCGATCAGACCGAGTGCCGTGAGAACGAGTGCGGCGATGGTGTGGTGCAGCCGCGCGTCGGCCCCCAGATGGGCGGCCACCGTGCCCGCCGCCGAACCGACCAGGGCGCCCACGCTCCACATCCCGTGCAGCCCGGACATGATCGACTTGTCGAGGCGGTTCTCCACCTCGACCCCGAGCGCGTTCATCGCCACGTCCGACATGCCGGCCGACGCCCCGTACACGAAGAGCGCCCCGCACAGCGTCAGCAGGTTGGGGGCCAGGGCGGGCAGGATCAGCGCCAGGGTCCACACCATCAGCAGTCCGCGCAGCGCGGTCCGGGCACCGAAGCGGTGGCTGACCGCACCGGCCAGCGGCATCGCGAGGGAGGCGCCGATCGCCGGGAAGGCCAGGGCGATACCGAGCTGCCCGGCGCTGACCCCGGCGTGGTCCTGGATCCACGGCACCCGGGTGGCGAAGCTGCCGGTCACCGCGCCGTGCACGGCGAAGACCGAGGCGACGGCGTACCTGGCGCGCCTCACCTGTTCCGTACTGAAGACCGTTGCCGTGGAATCTGTCGTCATACCGCCGTGCCCTCCCCTGGAAACTTTTCGACGCCGCGGCCCGCGACGCTCCTCGGCGCCCTTCTCCACGATGCGGGCAGTAAACTATCAGGAACCCTGCCTGATAAATAGACCGTGCCGGCATCGACTGCGGCGGAGGTCTGGAAGGATCCCGGCATGCCCGCATCACCGAGCACCGCCAGGGCCATCAACGACCGGCTCGCCCTGCGACTCCTCCAGCAGGACGGCCCGCTGACGGCCACACAGCTGAAGACCCTGACGGGACTCTCCCGGCCCACGGTCGCCGACCTGGTCGAACGGCTCCAGGGGGCGGGCCTGATCCAGGTGGTCGGCGAAGCCGGAGCCGAGCGCCGCGGGCCCAACGCCCGGCTCTACGGGATCGTCGCCGACCGTGCCCAGCTGGCCGCCCTGGACGTGCGTACCGACAGCGTCGCCGTGGTCGTCGCCGACCTCCTGGGCGCGACACTGGCCGAGGCGACCCTGCCGATCGGCAGCGAGACCGCCACCGACGACGCCGTCGAGCAGGCCGTGGCCCTCCTGGAACGCACCGCGAACCGGGCGGGCACCGCGCCGCTGCACAGCGTCGGCATCGGCGCCCCCGGCCTCATCGACCCGGTCACCGGCGAACTCCGCGACACCAACGGCCTGCCCGCCTGGCACCGCACCCTGGTCCGGGTGCTTCAGCAGCGGCTGCCCGCGACCGTGCTCGTCGAGAACGAGACCAATCTCGCCGCCGTCGCCGAACACCGCGTCGGAGCGGCCCGCGACCAGGACACCTTCGTCCTGCTGTGGCTCGGACACGGTGTCGGGGCGGCCGTCATGCTGGACGGGAAGCTGCGCCGCGGGGTCTCCGGCGGCGCGGGCGAGATCGGCTTCCTGCCGGTCCCCGGCACCATCGGCACCCCCTCAGCCGTCAACTGCGACGGCGGGTTCCACTCCCTGGCGGGATCGGCGTCACTCTGCGAACTGGCCGCCGTCCACGGCATCCCCGCCCCGTCCGGCGGGCAGGAGCCGGGCGCGGCGATCGCCGTACGCTCGGCCCTCGCGGGTAGGGGCGACAGCGAGGCGTTCCTCGACGCCCTCGCCGGCCGGCTGGCCCTGGGCGCGGCAGCCGTCGTCTCGGTCCTCGACCCGGGGTGCGTGCTGCTGTCGGGCGAGGTCGGCCACGCGGGCGGCGACGCGCTGGCCGCCCGGGTCGAGGATCGGCTGGCCACGATGTCCCCGCTGCGCACCGAGGTCAGGGCCGGTCTGCTCGGCGGGACCGCGGTCCTGCGCGGCGCGTTGCTCGCCGCCCGGGAGGCGGCTCAGGACGCGCTGTTCGCCCCGGCACTCTGAACTACCGGTCCGGTGCGCCCGGCCTCGCCGGCCCGATCCGTTGGCCGGGCCCGGAGGCTGTCGGCCCCGTTGCGGGACCGCGAAAACCATGACGGGGAACGCGCGCCGGGCCCCGTCGGTGACGGGGCCCGGCAACGAAGGGGCCCGGCGGTGACCGGGGGCGATCCGGTCACCGCCGGGCGGGTGTGGAGAGGGGCTCAGCAGGCGCCGCGGTCCTCCCAGGCCCCCCATTCACCGGTGGATCCGGGCGTCTCGCCCTTCGTCCACCACTTGGCCTTCCACTCGTGCGAGCCGTGGCTGACCGTCGCACCGGCCCCGTACTCGGAGGATGCGCTCCAGGCCGTCGCGGCGCAGGCGCCGCCGGGGCCCGGAGGGGTGCTGGTGGTCGGGTCGGGCGACGGCGTGGTGCCGGTGCCCGGCTGGACGACCGTGGTGCCCCGGGCCAGATCGGCGGCCAGTGCGTACGACGTGCCGCCGAAGGTCACCGTCCAGTTCGACGGCGTGGACGTGGGCAGGTAGTAGACGAAGTCCACCTGAACCGAGGCGCCGGGCGCCACGCTCTGCCAGGACGGAAGCTTCAGGGAGACGCGGTTGTGGTCGCCCTTCAGCCCGCCGATGTTGTTGGCGGCGGTGTGGTCGCTGCGCACGATCGTCGTGCCGAAGCCGGACTGGTCCTTGGCGTTGGCGGGCGCCGAGGTCGCGTAGTCGAACTGGAACTCCGTGCCGCCGGGCAGCGTCGCCGCGGTGTTGTTGGTGATCTTCAGCTTGGGGCTGATCGGGTAGTTGGAGTCACCCAGCGGGAACTGGTCGAAGGACACGTCGATGTCCAGCGCCTTGGTGGGCAGATCGATGGTGGAGCGCTTGGCACCGTACGGCTTGGCCGACTTGAAGGTGTCGTACATCGTCGAGGTGAGGGTGGAGCCGGGCTCGTACTGGCCCTTGGCGGCATTCCAGCCATAGTCGCCCGCGAGCTCCCAGATCATGGTGCCGCCGATGCCCTTGTCGACCACGTAGTCGGCCTTGGCCTTCACCGACTGCTCGTCCTCGGTGGAGAGGAAGACCCTCTTCTGGGCGTTCCACAGCCACGGGGCGACGAGCGTCGTGTCGTACTTGCGGACGTACGTGCCGGTCAGCTGCGTGTTCGCGGGGAATCCGTAGTCCGTGACGTAGTCCCCGACCACGCCCTTCTCCAGATTCTTCGCGTGCCACATCGGGTTCGAGCCGGCCGGCGCCTCCTTGCCGCTGGTGTCCAGGTCGTGCCAGAGGTTGTCGATGCCGACGGCGCCGTCCCCGCACTTGGTGAGACCCGCGCCTGCCGGGCAGTCGGTGGTGGCCGCCTTGCCCCACAGGCCGTCGGTGCCGCCCTGCACGTTCTTGAAGCCGCGGGTGTAGTACGGCAGCCCGATGTTGATCCGGCCGGACGGCATCGAACCGCGGAAGTAGTGGTAGGCCCAGTCGGTGTTGAGGTAGCCGGTCCCGCCGTACTGCGACGTCGAGTAGACACTGGCCTGGGCGAGTTCGGCGTCCTTGCCGTCGTCGAACAGCGCGGCGTTCGGGCCGACGTACTCGTTCCAGGCACCGTGCAGGTCGTACGACATGATGTTGACGTAGTCCAGGTACTTCTGGACCTGGAAGGTCTCCATGCCGCGCAGCAGGTAGCCGGACGAAGGGGCGGCGACGCTGAGCAGGTAGTGCGTGCCGTCGGCGGCGGACGCCCGGTCGAGCTTCTCGCGCAGGGTCTTCATCAGCGCGGCGTAGCTCTTGACCAGTCCGGCCCGGCGGGCGTTGGACAGGGTCCAGTCCAGCGGGTTGCCGGCGTCCTTCATGGTCGTCGGGTACTCGTAGTCGATGTCGACGCCGTTGAAGCCGTACTTCTTGATGAAGGCGACCGTCGAGTCGGCGAACGTGTTGATCCCGCTCTGGTTGACCGAGCCGTCGGCGTTGGTGGCCATCGAGTAGAAGCCGCCGGAGTTCACGCGCTTGCCACTGTCGTCGAAGTAGCCGCCGGTCTCGGCCCAGCCGCCCACCGACACCATCGTCTTCACGTTCGGGTACTTCTTCTTGAACTTGGTGAGCAGGTTGAAATGGCCCTTGTAGGGGAGTGCGGGGTCCATCTCGGCGCCTGCGACACCCGGCCAGGTCATACCGGTCGAGGCGTTGTCCGGCCCGTCGCTGCCGACGGAGAGCTTGTTGGCGCCGTCGACGTGGGCGAAGGCGTAGTTGAGGTGGGTGACCTTGTCCCAGGGGATGTCGGAGGCGAGGTAGGCGGGGGTGCCGTCCTTGCCGGTCCGCCAGTTGGTGAAGTAGCCGATGACCCGCCGCGGGTGGTCGGCGCCCATCTTCTCGCGGCCCTCGGAGTCGTACACGGAGCAGTACGGGACGGCGACGCCCGGGGTCTCGTAGAGCCCGTCGGGGCGGCAGGACTCCTGGTCGGCGGCTTGCGACACGGTTGCGGTGAGCGATCCGACGAGCAGTGCGGCGACGGTGGCGCCGACTGCGAGCAGGGTTGCTCTCGCGCGGGTGGGGGACAGCAGCACGTTCGGTTCCTCCTGGGGAGGTCGGCAGAACACAACTGACAAGGGAGTGGGTCGTGCGGGGTCCCGGGTGTGCGCACACCCGGAACCGCTCCTCGGAGGTGACGCAGAGATTAAAAGGACTAGACCATTCAGTCAATAGGTCTGGACCAATAAACTTGAGGTGTCCGAAAACGGCCTTGTGACGGGCTGTCTGTGACCCACTCCACAGCGTTCACCGGTATGGGCCACGGCCAGTCGTGGCACACTGATCGTGTACCAGTAGCAGCGCACTCCGGGGTCGGTGCAATTCCGAACCGGCGGTTATAGTCCGCGACCCGTCCGCATCCAGCGGCCGGTTGACCAGGTGAGATTCCTGGACCGACGGTTAAAGTCCGGATGGGAGGCAGTGCGCGGCGGGCCGTTTCGCGGGTACGCCGCCGTCGGCGGATGGTTTTCGGGCGACCGATCCATCCGTTTTCCGGCATTCGGCGTCCCCGTTCAGCGTTCCGCTTCATCTGTCGTCATCGACAGGCCCCGGAGTCCGTGCCCCAAGAGGCAGGAGGACCCGGTGGACACCACAGCCGACACGACCGCGATGCGCCGAGCCATCTCGCTCGCGGCCCGCGGTCTCGGCTCCACCAGCCCCAACCCGGTCGTCGGATGCGTTGTCCTCGACGCGACGGGCCGGCCGGTCGGCGAGGGCTTCCACCAGCGCGCCGGGGAACCGCACGCCGAGATCCACGCCCTGCGCGCGGCCGGTGAGAAGGCCCGCGGCGGCACCGCCTACGTCACCCTCGAACCCTGTAACCACACCGGACGCACCGGCCCCTGCGCCCAGGCGCTCGTCGAGGCCGGGATCGCCCGCGTCGTGTACGCGATCGGCGACCCGAACCCGCAGGCCACCGGCGGCGCGGATACCCTGCGCGCCGCCGGGGTCAAGGCCGAGCAGGGCCTCCTCGCCGAAGAGGCCGAACAGGGCAACGCCGCCTGGCTGACCTCGGTGCGCCGCGGCCGCCCCCACGTCACCTGGAAATACGCGGCGACCCTGGACGGCCGGATCGCGGCCGCCGACACCACCAGCCGCTGGATCACCTCCGCCGAGTCCCGCGCCGACGTCCACCGGCTGCGCGCCGAGGCGGACGCGGTCGTGGTCGGCTCCGGAACCGCCCGCACCGACGACCCCCAGCTCGGGGTACGGGGCATCGACGGCGCGGTCCAGCCGCTGCGGGTCGTCGTCGACACCGCCGCCACCGCCGTGCGGCCCGGCGCCCGGGTCCTCGACACGGGCGCACCCACCCTGATCGCGGTCGCCGACGACGCCGACGCCCGCCACCTCCCCGAAGAGGCCGTCCTGAGGCTGCCGCGAGCCGCGACCGGCCCCGGACTGGACCTTCCCGCACTGCTCGCCGCCCTCCACGGGCGCGGCATCCGCTCCGTACTCCTCGAAGGTGGACCGACCCTGGCCGGGGCCTTCGTCGCGGCGGGAGCGGTCGACCGGATCGTCGGCTACATAGCCCCCGTGCTCCTCGGCGCGGGCCCCGCGGCCCTCGCCGACGCCGGAATCTCCACCATTACCCAGGCGTTGCGCCTCCATGTGACCGAGACCGTGCGTATCGGCCCCGATCTGCGCATCACCGCTGTCCCCCGCCCTGCCCCGAAGGGAAACTGAGTGTTCACCGGAATTGTCGAAGAGCTGGGTGAGGTCACCGCCGTCGAGAACCTCGGCGACGCCTCCCGATTCCGCCTGCGCGGTCCCGTGGTCACCGAGGGCGCCAAGCACGGCGACTCGATCGCGGTCAACGGCGTGTGCCTGACCGTCGTCGACCTCGGCGAGCACGAGTTCACCGCCGATGTGATGGCCGAGACCCTGAACCGGTCCAGCCTGGGCGCGCTGCGGACCGGCTCCCGGGTCAACCTGGAGCGGCCCATGGCGGTCGGCGGCAGGCTCGGCGGGCACATCGTGCAGGGGCACGTCGACGGCACGGGCCGCATCGCCGAGCGCAAGGTCTCCGAGAACTGGGAGATCGTGAAGATCTCCCTCCCCGCGGAGCTCACCCGGTACGTGGTGGAGAAGGGGTCGATCACCGTCGACGGCGTGAGCCTGACCGTCGTGGACGCCGGACCCGACTACTTCACCATCAGCCTCATCCCCACCACCCTCGCCCTGACCACGCTCGGCCACAAGGAGCCCGGCGACCCGGTCAACCTCGAGGTGGACGTCATCGCGAAGTACGTCGAGCGGCTGCTCGGCCACCGCGCGCAGGAGTCCGAGGAGCCGGTGAAGTGAGCGCCCTGCACTGGCTGAACTCGGAGGCCTTCAGCGTCTTCGGACAGCACATCATCTGGTCCGACATGATCGGCAACACGATCGGTCTGATCGCCCTCACCCTGGGCTGGCTCCGCTCGATCTGGACCTGGCCCGCCCAACTGCTGTCCGGCGTCGTCCTGGTCGCCGCCAACGTGTCCGTGCAGCAGGCGGGCAGCGTCGGCAAGCAGCTCATCGTCATCGCCGTGGCCGTCTGGGGCTGGCAGCAGTGGACCCGCGGCAGGCAGCAGGCCCAGGACGGTTCCATCGCCGTACGGTTCGCCACCTGGCGCGAGCGCGGCTACCTGCTCGGCGGAGCCGCGGTCGGCACCCTCGCGGTCGGCGGCCTGTTCACCGCGTTCCCCTCGCTCTCCTGGAGCCCGTGGGCGGACGCGTACATATTCGCGGGCACGCTCGTGGCGATGCTCGCCCAGGCCCGCGGCATGGTCGAGTTCTGGTTCGCCTGGCTCCTCGTCGACCTGGTCGGCGTACCGCTCAACTTCCACAGCGGTCTCGCCTTCTCCGGTCTCATCTACGTCGTCTACGGCGCCCTCGTCCTGTGGGGCATGCGCGACTGGTGGCTGCGTACGCGGACACCCGCTCTGGAAGGAGCCACGGCATGACTGCCCAGCCCACCTGGTTGCACCGGGAACACCACGCGCCCGACGAGGACCTCAGCCTCGACCCCGTGGAGCAGGCCATCCGCGACATCGCGGCCGGCCGGCCCGTCGTGGTCGTCGACGACGAGGACCGGGAGAACGAGGGCGACCTCGTCATCGCAGCCGAGAAGGCCACCCCCGAGATCGTCGCCTTCATGATGAGCGAGTGCCGCGGACTCATCTGCGCGCCCATGGAGAACGACGAGCTGGAACGGCTCGAACTCCCGCAGATGGTCGACCACAACACCGAGTCGATGAAGACCGCCTTCACCGTCTCCGTCGACGCCTCGGCCGCGCACGGCGTGAGCACCGGCATCTCCGCCGCCGACCGGGCCACCACGCTCCGGCTGCTCGCCGGCGGCGCCGCGGGCCCCGGCGACTTCGTGCGCCCCGGCCACGTCTTCCCGCTGCGCGCCCGCTCCGGCGGTGTGCTCGTGCGCAACGGCCACACCGAGGCGGCCGTCGACCTCGCCCGGCTCGCCGGACTGCGGCCCGCCGGCGCGATCGTCGAGATCGCGGGCGAGGACGGCGTCATGCTGCGCCTTCCCCAACTGGTCCCGTTCGCCCGCAAGCACGGGCTCACGATCATCTCCATCGAGGACCTGATCGCCTACCGGCGCACCTCCGAGCCGACCGTCCGCCGTGAGGCCGAGGTCAGGCTGCCGACGGACTTCGGCGCCTTCACCGCCTTCGGCTACCGCTCCACCGTGGACGGCGTGGAACACGTCGCGCTGGTCCACGGCGACATCGGGGACGGCGACGACGTCCTGGTCCGGGTCCACTCCGAGTGCCTGACCGGCGACATCTTCCAGTCCGAGCGCTGCGACTGCGGCCCCCAGCTGCACGCCTCCATGCGGCGCGTCACGGACGAGGGCCGCGGCGTCGTGGTCTATCTGCGCGGCCACGAGGGACGAGGCATCGGACTGGTCTCCAAGCTGCGCGCGTACGAACTCCAGGAGCGCGGCGTCGACACGCTCGACGCCAATCTGGAGCTCGGCCTGCCGGCCGACGCCAGGGACTACGCGGCCGGCGCCCAGATCCTCAAGGATCTCGGTGTCCGCAGTCTGCGCCTGATGACGAACAACCCCGAGAAGACCGCCGCGATCCTGCGGCACGGTCTGGCCGTCACCGGACGGGAGCCGATGCCCGTCCAGGCCGGCGAACATAATCTGCGGTACCTGCGCACCAAGCGCGACCGCATGGGCCACGACCTGCCCTGGCTCGACGCCACCACCGTGGCGACCTGCGGCAACCAGTGACCCACCAGCACTTCCAGCAGTCACCCGATCGAGCGGTAGGAGAGACATGAGCGGCAAGGGCGCACCCGAACTGTCCGTACGCAACTGCGGTGACCTCCGTGTGGCGGTCGTCGCCGCACAGTGGCACGAGAAGGTCATGGACGGACTCGTCGACGGTGCACTGCGCGCCCTGCATGAGCTGGGCATCGACGAGCCGACCCTGCTGAGGGTCCCCGGCAGCTTCGAGCTCCCGGTGGTCGCCAAGGTGCTGGCCGGGCGCGGTTACGACGCGATCGTCGCCCTCGGCGTGATCATCCGCGGCGGCACCCCGCACTTCGAATACGTGTCCCACGGCGTCACCAACGGCCTCACCCAGGTCGCGGTCGACACCGGTGTACCGGTCGGCTTCGGCGTCCTCACCTGTGACACCGAGGAGCAGGCACTCGACCGGGCGGGCATCGAGGGGTCCAACGAGGACAAGGGGCACGAAGCGGTCACCGCGGCCGTCGCCACCGCCACCACACTGCGCTCGGTCAGCGAACCCTGGCGCTGAGTGCGGGTCCCGGACCCCGTATTCTAAGGACATCATGGCGAACAAAACCTTCGAAGAGCTCTTCGCCGAGCTGCAACTCAAGGCCGCCAACGGCGACCCCTCCACCTCCCGTACCGCCGAACTGGTGGACAAGGGCGTGCATGCCATCGGGAAGAAGGTCGTGGAGGAGGCCGCCGAAGTGTGGATGGCCGCCGAGCACGAGAGCAAGGACGCCGCAGCCGAGGAGATCTCGCAACTGCTCTACCACGTCCAGGTGATGATGCTCGCGCGCGGAATCTCGCTCGACGACGTCTACGCCCATCTCTGAGCACCACCCCCGCACCCGCCCCACGTCCCAGACCCCTTTCGCAAAGGAAATCCGACCTCATGCTGCGCATCGCCGTCCCCAACAAGGGTTCACTCTCAGGGCCTGCGATGGCGATGCTCCATGAGGCCGGCTACCAGCAGCGCAAGGAGTCCAAGGAGCTCGTCCTCGTCGACCCCGAGAACGAGGTGGAGTTCTTCTACCTGCGCCCCCGTGACATCGCGATCTACGTCAGCTCGGGCCGTCTCGACATCGGCATCACCGGCCGCGACCTGCTGCAGGACTCCGGTGCCGAGTCGGAGGAGATCCTCCAGCTCGGTTTCGCCCGTTCGACCTTCCGCTACGCCACCAAGCCCGGCACGGCCGCGGGCCCGCAGGACTTCGACGGGCTGACGATCGCCACCTCCTACGAGGGCATCGTCGCCAAGCACCTCGCCGACGCCGGCGTCAACGCCTCCGTCGTCCACCTGGACGGCGCCGTCGAGACCGCCATCGAGCTCGGCGTCGCGCAGATCATCGCCGACGTCGTCGAGACCGGCACCAGCATGCGCAACGCCGGACTCGAGGTCATCGGCGAACCCATCATGAAGTCGGAGGCCGTCGTCATCCGCCGTATCGGCGCCCCGGACGACGAGCCCAAGGTGCAGCAGTTCCTGCGCCGGCTGCAGGGCGTCCTGGTCGCCCGCAGCTACGTGATGATGGACTACGACTGCCGCGTCGAGCACCTGGAGCGCGCGGTCGCCCTCACCCCCGGCCTGGAGTCACCGACCATCTCCCCCCTGCACCACGAGGGCTGGGTCGCGGTCCGCTCCATGGTCGCCTCCAGGGAGGCACAGCGGATCATGGACGATCTGTACGACCTCGGCGCCCGCGCCATCCTCACCACGGCCATCCACGCCTGCCGCCTCTGACGGCGGGACACGGAAGAAGAACATGTCAGCCCCCGCTCCCCGGACCGAACCCCCCGCCCTTCCGGTCACCTTCCGGCCGACCCGTACCCGGGTGGTCCTGCTGAGTGTCGGGGTGGTGATGTTCGCCGTCATCACCGTCGTCGCCTTCACCCTGGAACAGCTCAGCGCGGGGGAGCGGACCAGCTTCGTCTTCACCGCGCTGGTCTTCCTCGGCGTTCTCGCGCTGCTCAGCCGCCCCAAGATCGTCGCGGACGACAGCGGGGTGACCGTGGTCAACCTCACACGTACCCGGCGGCTGTCCTGGGCGGAGATCGTGCGCGTCAACCTACGGGTCGGCGACCCGTGGGTCTTTCTCGACCTCAGCGACGGGACCAGCATGCCCGCCCTCGGCATCCAGCCCGGAATCGCCAAGGAGCAGGCCATTCGCGACGCCCGCGCGCTCCGCGCCCTCGCCGAGAACCACGGCACGGGCACGGACAACTGCTGAGCCCCTGCCCCGTGAGGCCTCTTGTTGTTTACTCTGGAGGGCGGCGGCGCCCTGTGCGCCCCGCCCCCACCAGTGGTCCCCGAGACCCGCGGGGCTTTCCTGCGACCCAAGGAGTGACTCCTTCCAGCAATGGACGGATCTTCCGGTAGTACCTGCGCCGCCCCTTCTGTGGAGGCGGCGGTATGACCACCCCCCTGCTGCTGCTCAGCGCGGCATTCCTTCTCATCCTCGCCAACGGATTCTTCGTGGCAGCCGAATTCGGGCTCGTCACCGTGGAACGGGCGGACGCCGAGCGCGCCGCCGCCGAGGGCGACCGACGGGCCCGTACCGTCGTCGAGGCCCTGCGCGAACTCTCCTTCCAGCTGTCCGGCACCCAGCTCGGCATCACCATCACCTCACTGGTGGTAGGCATGCTCGCCGAGCCGGCGCTCGCCCAGCTGCTGGAGAGCCCACTCACCCTGACCGGTCTCCCCGACGGTGCCGTACCCGGCATCAGTATGGTGATCGGCATGCTGCTCGCGGCCGCCGTCCAGATGGTGATCGGCGAACTCGTACCGAAGAACTGGGCGGTCTCCAAGCCGCTCCAGGTCGCCCGGTTCGTCGCCGGACCACAAGCCCGGTTCACCCGGGCCTTCCGCCCGGTGATCGGCCTGCTGAACACGGTCGCCAACCGGCTGGTGCGGCTGCTCGGCGTCGAACCGACCGACGAGCTGGCCTCCGCCCGGACACCGGGGGAGCTGGTCTCCCTGGCCAGGCACTCGGCCGAGGCCGGCACCCTCGAACAGGACACCGCGGACCTCTTCGTACGGACCCTGTCGCTCGCCGGCCTCACCGCCCAGCACGTGATGACCCCGCGAGTGAAGGTCAGCGCCCTTCAGTCCTCCGCCACCGCCGCCGACGTCCTCAACCTCACCCGGGCCACCGGCCTCTCCCGTTTCCCCGTCTACCGGGAGCGCATCGACGAGGTCGTCGGCATGATCCACCTCAAGGACGCGCTCGCCGTTCCGGCGGGGGAGCGGCTGCGTACTCCGGCCGGCCGGATCGCGGTGCCCCCGCTGCTGGTGCCCGAGACCCTGCCCGTCGAGCAGCTCCTCCGGCGGCTGCGCAACGAACAGCCGATCGCCGTCGTGGTCGACGAGTACGGCGGCACCGCGGGTGTCGTCACCCTTGAGGACATCATCGAGGAACTCGTCGGCGAGGTCAGGGACGAGCACGACGCCGAAGGCGCCGACCGCCCCGAACTGGCCCCCGCTGCCCCCGAGGACGGCAGGCCCGTCTGGGACGCCGAAGGCAGCTGCCGGGTGCTCACGCTTCGCCGGATAGGGCTCGACGTACCCGACGGCCCGTACGAGACGGTGGCCGGGCTGGTGGCCGATCTGCTGGGACGGATTCCCGCCCCCGGCGACCGGGCCGAACTGCCCGGCTGGCGGATCTCGGTCCGCCAGGTCGGCCACTACCGGGCCGAGAAGGTCCGCTTCGTGCGGCTGGCCGGAGTCCTGGACCCGGTCGCCGCCGAACCGGCGGCCCGCGGTGTCCTGGAGGCCGCGCGATGAGCCTGGTCCAATTGCTCTTCGCCGGACTCCTGGTCCTCGCGAACGGCTTCTTCGTCGGCGCCGAGTTCGCCCTCGTCTCCGTACGCCGCAGCCAGATCGAACCACTCGCGGCAACCGGGTCCAGCCGGGCCCGGCAGGTGCTGTACGGCCTGGAGAACCTGCCGCAGATGATGGCGGCCGCCCAGTTCGGCATCACCATCTGCTCACTGACACTCGGAGCCGTCGCGGAACCGACCGTCGCCCAGCTGCTGGAGCCGGTCTTCCGCGCGGTGCACCTCCCCGAGGGGCTGATCCATCCGCTCGGCTACGTGCTGGCGCTGGTCTTCGTCGTCTTCCTCCATCTCGTCATCGGCGAGATGGTCCCGAAGAACCTGGCGATGGCGGCCCCGGAGAAGACCTCGCTGTGGCTCAGCCCCGGCCTGGTCGGCTTCGCCCGCCTCTGCCGCCCGGTCACCTCCGCGCTGGGCGCCTGCGCCCGGCTGGTGCTCCGGCTCTTCGACGTCGAGCCGAAGGACGAGGTGGAGGCCGTCTTCACCAGCGAGCAGCTCAACCGGCTGGTCGAGGACTCAGGGCAGGCCGGACTCCTGGGGCCCGACGCGCAGGAACGGCTGGAGGACGCGCTGGAGCTGGGCAGCAGGCCTGTCACCGATGTGCTGCTCAGCCGGGCTTCCCTGGTGACGGTCGACCCGTCCGTCACCCCGCGCCGGATCGAGGAGCTCACGGTGCGGACCGGCTACTCACGGTTCCCCGTCTGCGCGGAGGGCGGCGGCCCGTTCATGGGCTACCTGCACGTCAAGGACGTCCTCGACCTGGAGGACGTCGAGCGGGCGGTCCCGCAGCACGTGTGGCGCCCGATGGCGACGGTGCGGGCCGAACTTCCGCTGGACGACGCCCTGACCGTGATGCGACGCGCCGCGACGCACCTGGCCCAGGTCGCCGACGCATCGGGCCGGGTACTCGGCCTGGTCGCCATGGAGGACGTCCTGGAAATGCTGGTCGGCGAGGTACGTGACCCGGCCCACCGGGTCACGGAGCCGCGTCGCACCGAGGAGAAGAAGACCGTCTCGGACGAACTCACGGCCCTGGTCCGGTAAGCGCCGCGGTCCTCAATCGCCGGCCGGGGCCGTCGAGCCCGCCAGGACGGAAGCCCGGGCCCGTCCGGCGATTGGGGACAAAGCCCCCCACCGATCCGCTCACCCGGCCGGCGGCTCCTGCTGCCGCCGCCCCGCCGGCCCCCGCCCCGACAGCACCTCGCCGTACGCCTGCATCAGATCCGGCAGCCGCAGCGTCGCCAGATCGTCCCGCGTCGGCACCGTCGCACAGCCGGAGAGCCGCAGATCGCGGTAGGCGCAGCTCTTCTCGTACAGCGTGCGCAGGAACCGGCCGTTGCCCAGCTCGTCGAGCCAGCCCTGGTCGACGACGTGGCCGCTGATGGAACGCAGCTCGTCCAGCGACTCCTCGTCCCACGCGTCCCCGTTCTCCGCGGCCAGGACCTCACCGATCGAGGTGAGTTCCAGCGGGCGGTAGCTGGGGAAGTCCACCCGGGTGGTGAACCGCGAGGACAGCCCGGGGTTGGTGGCGAGCAGCCGGTCCATGCCCTCCGGGTATCCCGCCAGGATGACCACGAGATGGTCCCGGTTGTCCTCCGCACGCTTGAGGAGGACCTGCAGGGCCTCGTCCCCGTAGGCGTCGCCCTTGCTGTAACCCGTGTTGGAGAGGCTGTACGCCTCGTCGACGAACAGCACCCCGCCCAGCGCGGAGTCGATCAGATCATTGGCCTTCACCGCGGTCTGGCCCAGGAACTCGCCGACCAGGTCGGCCCGTTGGGCCTCAACCAGATGGTCGCCGCCGAGCAGTCCCAGCGCGTAGAACACCCGGCCCAGGATGCGGGCCACCGTGGTCTTCCCGGTGCCGGACGGTCCGGAGAAGACGAAATGCCGTTTCGGCGGCTGCACGGGCAGCCCCTGGCCGGCCCGCAGCCGCGCCATGTTCAGCTGTGCGGACAAGGCCTTGACCTGCCGTTTCACCGGTTCCAGCCCGACCATCCGCTCCAGCTCCGCCAGCGCGTCCGCCAGCAGCACCGGATCGCTGGGACCGGCCGGGAACGGCTGCGGCGTGGACTGGCCCGGCACCGCGGTCTTCTCCCGCGCCCCGCCCTGCGGCGGTGAGACCCCGATCCCCGGCAGGTCCTGCAGCTCGCCGCCGGGGCGCAGTTCGCGGCCGTCCACCAGATCGGTGCCCAGCATCGAGTCGCCGTCCGGCTGGGTCTCCGCGAAGGTGCCGTCGGCGCCCAGGCCGGTCAGGGACACGGCGGCCAGGCCCGACAGCTCGTCGGAGCCGTCGAGACCGTCGTAGTCCGCGATCGCGGCCAGCCGCGCCGAGGTGTCCATGAACGCCGGATCGATCCGGTGCACCGCCCGGTACAGGGGCAGCGCCGCCGCACTGCGACCGGTGCCCTCGTGGGCCCGGGCCAGCCAGTAGCGCAGCTCCTTGCGCTGCGGCTGCTCGCTGCGGCAGCGCATCAGCGCGGTGGAGAGCAGCGGCTCGGCCTGTCCGTACATCTCCAGGCGTACCCGCGCCATCCCGCCGAAGAGCCCCGCCTCGATGCCCAGCAGCGGATCGTCGATCAGCTGCTCCGTATGGCGTACGAGTTGCTCCCAGTCCTTGACCAGATAGGACCGGCAGGCGTGCAGGAAGCGGACCTGTGCGTCGGCGTCCACCGGCGGCAGCCCGGCCAGCGCCCGGTCGAGCTCCGGCACGTGGCGTCCGTCCAGCCAGTGCGAGGCGTGCGCCAGCAGCAGATCGCGTGGGCTCTCCAGCACCGGCTGTACCCACCAGCCCAGCCAGTACCAGGAGTTCAGCGTGCGGCGATGACGGCCGCGCTGCTCCCCGAAGCGGTCGCGATGGCGGTGCATGTGCAACAACGCCGTCGTGGTGTCGACCCGCAGCGCATGGAGGCCCAGCCAGGCGTCCGCCATGCCGGGATCGAGCTGCGCCGCGGCTCTGAATTCCTCTTCGGCCTGCGGATAGGCGCCCATGGTGTAGGCGTCCACGCCACGTAGCCAGGCGAGGTCGGCCGGGGCCTGCGCGCCCTGCGTGCCGATGTCCATCTGGTCCCCCACAAACCGTGCCCCCAGGATGTCCCGCCGCACGAGCGCCCGCCGAGGCGTGCCGAATCACTGTGCCGTGGACGGGAATTGACCGCACCGAGAGGCATCGTACCTGCGCAGGGAGAGTCCGACTAAGGGCGCCGCAGGCCGAAGGAGGACCGTGACCCACGGTAAGCGGAATGGGGTGGGCTGCGGCTGGAAATGATCGTCGGGCACAGGACGAAGCCCCCGATCACGGGGGAACAACCGGGGGCTTCGCGTCTGCGGGGGCTCCGAAAAGCCGCACATTGAGAACGTAAGACCTGTACCGCCCCGGGTCAAGCAGAGTTGAGGCACTTCCGGGCCGATTTCCGACTGCTCAGTATGGCGGTACCGGATGATCACGTTGGGTGACGGATTGGTTCACTCCTGCTGTCGCGGGGGATCCCTCCAGCCACTCGTACCCCACAGGCAACTGGCGTACCAACGCATCGGCCGAGGGGCGGGAGGGATCGGCCGAGAAGTGAGCCTTTTCGGCGGCGGTCCAGTCGTCCCAGAACGCCGTCAGGGCCGGTCCGTCCCGTCGCCGGCCCCGTTCCCAGGACTCCGTGGCGGGCAGATCCATCCACAACAGCTGTGCGAGGAAGGGGCGCAGGGCCCGACGGCCGGAGCCCACCCCCTCGACCAGGACCACCGGGGCGGGTTCCAGGGTGCGCGGCGGGCCGAAGCTCCGGGCGGTCCAGTCGTACGGCTCGTAGCGTGCGCGCTCCCCGTGCGACAGCGGTTCGATGACCTGGTCCCGGAGTCTGTCCGTCCAGTCGAACAGCTCTTCGTGGGTGGCCAGATCGTCCAGGTGCAGTACGGGGGCGTCGTCCAGCACCGCCGCCAGCCGGGCGGCGAAGGTGCTCTTGCCCGATCCCGCGTGACCGTCGACGGCGATCAGCCGGACCGGTCCGCAGGACGGCGGCAGGGTGCGCAGCCGGGCGGCGTGGAGGGAGAGGTCGTTCATTCACCCAGCCTACGAGGCGCCGTGAAGCTGTAGCAGGTCACGCCAGTGGTCAAGACCAATATTGGTCCTGCGGTACGAGGCGAATCGCTGGCCGAACCGGGTGACGACCCGCAATAGTTGGCGCACTGTCGTGCACCTGCAGCCCCATTCCGCTTACGACCGGGGGTCTCGCCCATGCCCAGTCCGACCTCACGCAGAACCGTGCTCACCGCCGCCGTCGCGGCAGCGGCCGGCGCCGGAGCGGTGACGTCCACCGCTTCCGCGGCGGCCGCCGCTCCATCCCGTTCCCCGCACCGCGCACCCTCGGCGGCAGCCTCGCTCGTGGACAACCATTCCTGGAGTGCCTACACCGACTGGCGCTGCGGCTCGGGCGCCGGAACCCGCGCCGTAGCGGGCCGCCGGGCGGGCCTGGTGATCGGCCACCCGCTGGGACGTACCGACTACACCGACCCGCACACCGGCACGACGGCGGCCTGGGAGTACGCGACCTGGACATCCCCCGTCCACCGCTCCGCCGTCCCGGCCACCGAGGCCATCGCCTCCTGGAACGCGGACACACCGGCCGGCACCTGGATCCAGATCGAACTCCAGGGCGGCTACTCGGACGGCACCGGCACCCCCTGGTACGTCATGGGCCGCTGGGCGGCGGGCGACGGCGACATCCGCCGGACCTCCGTCGACGACCAGAGCGACGGCAAGAGCTCCATCTGGACCGACACCTTCTCGGTGGACGACGCGGCGAGCGGCCTGCGGCTCCTCTCCTACCGGCTGCGGCTGACCCTGTACCGCACCCCGGGCAGCCGGCTCACCCCCACGGTGTGGCGGGTGGGCGCGATGGCCTCGGACATCCCCGACCGCTTCACCGTGCCCGCCTCCGTCCCCGGCCTGGCCAGGGAACTCCCGGTGCCGCGCTACTCGCAGAACGTGCACGTCGGCCAGTACCCCGAGTACGACAACGGCGGCGAGGCGTGGTGCAGCCCCACCTCCTCGCAGATGATCATCGAGTACTGGGGCCGCCGGCCCAGCGCCGAGGACCTCGCCTGGGTCAAGCCGGGGCTCCAGGACCCGCAGGTCTGCCATGCGGCACGCTTCACCTACGACAACCAGTACGAGGGCTGCGGCAACTGGCCGTTCAACGCCGCCTATGCCGCCACCTACGACGACATGAGCGCCGCGGTGACCCGGCTGGGCTCGCTGAAGGACGTGGAGACCCTGATCCGGGCGGGGATCCCGGTCATCACGTCGCAGTCGTTCCTCAAGGAGGAGCTGACGGGCGCCGGGTACGGCACCTCGGGTCACCTGATGACCGTGATCGGCTTCACCCCGGAAGGCGACGTGATCGCCAACGACCCCGCGTCACCGAGCGACGAGGCGGTGCGCCACGTCTACCGGCGGCACGAGTGGGAGAACATCTGGCTCCGCACCAAGCGCTACGACGCGAACGGGCAGGTCAGGGGTGGTACAGGCGGGGTCTGCTACGTCTACTGGCCGTCTAACCCAGCACCGACTCAGCACCGTGCTCTGCGGTCACTCGGCCTGCTGTGAGCATGTAGGGGCCCACGGCCACCTCGACCACCTGACGGCAGCGCTCATGGCCGTCCTGCGTGAGGTGGCCGTACTGGTCCACCGTGACCTTGATCGAGCGATGTCCGAGCCAGCGGGACACCTCGTGAATGGGGGTCTTCGAACTTGATGGCACCGGTGTCCCTTGTACGACGGCGGCGTACTGCCCACGGACAACCCCCTCCACCATGATCAACCCGAGGATCATCCCACCCGGTCAACCAACGTGACAGTGCCCCTCGCCGCGCTCCATCCCGTAACGGCCCGCGATCCGGCCGATCAGGGACGACGTCAGCTCCCCGGCCAGCGGCCCCGTCCGTAACGGCCCCGTCGGCACGGGCCGCCGCTGACGCCCGGGCCCGGCGCCGCCCGCTGCGGTGGGAGCACCCGCCCTCACATCCGCTGTGTCCTCCAACTGAGCTGTCCTCTCCTACGGGGTGCTCGGCCGTGGCCCGTCCTGCGGCAGACGCTTGCCGGGCCGGGCCCGCTCGCACTGCGCGCACTGGCAATCCGCCGGCCCCGCGCTGCTATGGGCAGCATCGCGCCGGAAGTTCACTGGAGCGCTCAGTTCCGGCCAGTTGCCGCGGTTCAGCACCACCCACCAACTCGGTTCACGGGCACGGAGTAGAACTCGGTGTCCTCCACCCGCACGGGCCTGCCGGGCGCGGGCACCTCGCCATCCTGACCTGCCGCGGCCCCCGTGTCCCCTGCCGCACCAGGACTGGTTCCGGCACAGGACGCCTCGTCGCTTTCGGGCAGAGAAGCGATGAGGTGACGTGCGTCGCCGCGTCCCCAGTCCGCAGCGATGCGCAGCCACCGCCGCACCTCCGTGTCCCGGCGAGCCGGGGCGGTGCGCTGGAGGTTGCTGATGGCGCTGACGTCCCCTGCGCCGTGCTCCGCGCGGCCGAAGGCGCAGGAGAGCGGCAGAACCTCCGCCGTCATCCGACTGTGTATGGGCGCATCATCTCGTTGTCCTCGTGTTCGAGCATATGACAGTGCCAGACGTACCGGCCCGCCCGGTCGAATGTCGCCTTCAGCCTCGTCACGCCACCTGGGTAGGCGATTGCTGTGTCCTTGAACCCGCTCTCCCACGGCTCTGCGGGTCGGGCGGCATGGTTAGCCTGCTGTCGGTCGAGGACCTGGAACTGGACCTCGTGGATATGGATCGGATGGGCATCCTTCGTGAGATTGTGGATCTCCCAGATCTCGGTCGCACCCAGGGCCGGATTCTCCGTGACGGGGTCGTCCCAGCGCATCGGCACAGCGGCTCCGTTTCGGTCCAGGGTGCCGAGCAGCATTTGCCGGGGGCCGATGTGCGGCAGCGACGCGGAGTTCTGTTCACTGAGGGAAAGCCGTCGGATGCGACTTGCTTTCCCTAATGGCTCGAATGACGGGAGCGACAGCTGGGAGAGTGGCACGGTCGTGTCGGGTGTGGTGAGCGCTTCGATCACGAGCTTCATGACCTGACCGGTGGTGGCTGGGTCTGCTGGGGAGAAGTCCGTACTCGCCTTCCCGCCCTGGAATGCTTTGTCCGGGGCCTCGTTGATGAGATACAACTCGGTCCCGACCGGGAGTGACGCGAAGTCGACGATCACGTCGGCGCGCTCGGCGGGAGCGATGAGTACCTGGTCTCGTCGCACGGGTGCGGGGAGGAAACCCCCTTCGCTGCCGATCTGCCAGAAGGGGAGTGCGGGGGCCGCGGGCCTGTGGGCGAGCGCGCGGGTGACGATCTTCAGGATCAGGTACCGCGAGTTGCATCCGTTGAGAAGCCGGAACCGGTAGCGGCGCGGTTCGACTTGAAGGACCGGCCAGGTTCTTCCGTTGGTCACCATCGTGTTGCCAAAGAACTCGGGGTTCCAGATCGGAGTGATGTCGCTGTCCGGAATGTAGGGGCCCCTGAACCCGTCGAAGGCAGCGCGTCCGGCCGGATAGAAAAGGCTGCCGTCGACGTGGAACGAGCGGTCCTGGATGGCGAGCGGGATCTCGTAGTATTTCCGGCCGGGTGGATCACCGGCCCGGGGCGCGGGACCGGGCAGTACCCCGTCGGGAAGGTCCGCAGGTCCGCCACGCAGAAGGTAGAACCCCGCCAGTCCGGCGTAGACATTCAGCCGCGTGACACCCAGTGCGTGATCGTGGAACCAGAAAGTCGAGGCTCTCTCCGCATTGGCGTACTGGAACACGGCATACCCTCGGCCCCAGGAATCGCCGAACCGGTCTTCGAACTTGTCCCTGAACTTCTCGTAGAACGATCCGACTTCAGCATATCCCGCAGGGACGTCGACCGCGTTGGGAAGGTACCAGGCTTCGGTGTAGCCGTCGCTCTCCTCAGTGTTCCGCCCGCCATGTAGGTGTGTCACGATCGGCACCGGGCCCGAGTACGGTCCGGGTGTCGAGCGGAATCCGGGACGTGAATCCCGGGCCGATGCTCCGCCCGGCGGGTTCGCCCAGTGCAGTGTGGGGTCGAGCGGCAGCAGATGTGGCCTGTAACGGCCTTTGCGATCAAGCAACTGGTTCATCCACCTCACCCGCACAGGCTTTCCGAAGCGGGCCTCGATGGTGAACGCAGGGTAGTGGAAGCTGCGCGGATGCAGAGTTGAGCCGTACCCCCATACGGTCGTCGTCGGCAGGCTGGAGGGCAGCACCTGCTGCTGGAACTGTCGCACGCCGATCACATAGTGGTCGATGCGATCAGCGATGCCGCCCCCGGCCTGCGGCATGACGGGCGGGACGACGAGCGGTGTGACGTACTTGTCCACCTTTCCCGGATCCAGAAGGTCCCCACCGGGCGGCGCCCAGAGCCGTGGAGCCATGTATCCGGCCGGAAGGAGCGCGAGCATTCCGCCGGCCGCTGCCTGCACGACACGCCGCCTCGTGACCACCGGGCCCTCCAGTACTCGTCGGGCTGACTCCAGCCCTGCTGTCTGCTCCAGCTCTGCTTGGCGGTGCCCCGAGGCCGCCGACAAGGACCGAGCATCATCAGGTTGCCGCAGACGGCAAATCAGTGCGTTGCTGGATTACTCCGGACGAGGAATTTCTCGACCGCCGTCGACGGACCCCGGTCCGGCTGTCTTCCGGCAGGGCCAGCCACCACCGCGCTGTCGTCCTGGGCTTCGGACAAAGCTGGTTCCGGTCCATCAGATGCCGACAGAACCGCCGTGGTGCTCGATTTCTTCCGAGATCCGTTCGGCGAGCAGTGCCACGACGGCTGCGACGGGTGCCGCCCCCGGCGGCCCGAACAGGGGCATCGGCGTCAGCTCCTGAGCGCACCCGCACAGCGTGCACAGCCGCGTCCCAGGGTTCTCCGCGCCGTCCAGGGTGCGCTGTACATCGAGCAGCGGCGCGCCCCGCGGCACTTCGTTGCAGTCCGGCCCCGGGCAGGGCCCCGGCCCTCGCGCACCTTCGCCAGCGCCCAGCCCGAAGGCCGGCGCTCCCCGAGAACCTCGCGGACCACCGACTTCGACACCGGCGGAAGGTGCTCGGTGGCGACCTGGCCGTAGTCGACGCCGTCGACCGGCCACACATGGTCGGCAGCCCGGACCCACACCCGGTACTCCGCCGTTTCCACAGCGCCGTCCTCGCGGTCCCGGTACGACGGCAGCCCCACGAGGTAGAGCCAGCCCGTCTCGGTCTGCCGCCGCCTCCACAACCGCCTGCTCCGGATGTCCCAGCACCGGGTCGGCGGGCAGCACGACCCGCACCGGCACCTGCTCGGCCGCGTCATCGGAGGGAGTGGTCACGGTCCCACGGCAGACATGCCGTTCCTGGGCGCTGTCCCGCCTCCCCAGCTGCCCGGCGCCCGGCGGAGGCGTCACCGCGGACGTCGGCGAGGAACTGGTGGACCTCCTGCATGCACTCGATCAGGAAGCCCGCCGCGATGTGGGCGACCTGTGCTCCGCCGCTCGAGTAGCACCACCGCTTGAGGTACCAACTCACCACCGCCGCCAGCTTGTCCATGACGTACCCGGAGCCGCAGTCGGCGTGCTCGGCCAGTCACGACGGTGAGGTGGTCGGCCAGCAGGTGCATCGAACTCACCGATCAGCCAAGCCAACTCGGGCCCGTCGGCGTGGAACTGCGCCAGCGCGGCCTGCTCTTCCTCGCTGTCCTGCTCCTGCCAGACCAGCTCCACGTAGTCGGCGGCCCGCCGGATCTGCTCCGGGGCGAGCTGGGCCCTCGGTGACGTCGTCTCCATGACGGCTCTCTCTGTTCGCCGGCCGGGCACCCGCTGCGTCCGGCCTGTCGATCACACCTTGGGAGTGCGGACCTGTGGACAGAGGACGCGCACGCGGGGACGGAGTCGCCGCCTGTGGCGTCGGTCACGGACAAAACCAGCCGACAGGGGGGTAGTCGAGAATAAATCGGACGCCTGTCGGCGGGGAACGTCAGACAGCAGCCAAGGAGATCTTTCCGACGGTGGCTCCGGCCCGTGCGCACCTCCGCGTACGGGCCGGACGCTCACCGACCGGGCTCTCCGTAGTTCTTCTTCCTGGCTCCGGGCCGCTTGCTGCATCCGCTCGTTCGCCGCAGGCTTGAACCATGTCTGTTTCCGCGTCTGTGTCGGACGCGTCCAGCGGCTGGGCTGTGGGCACGCCGGGGCCGATCAGGAACGGGCCGTTGGAGCGAATCCGGAGGGAGATCGCGGCACCCGGTCCGGAAGAGCTGTTGCTGCGGGTGGAAGCGTGTGGTGTGTGCCGTACGGATCTGCATCTGGCCGAGGGGGACCTCGTACCGCGCCGCCCGTCGACGATTCCCGGTCATGAGATCGTCGGCCAGGTCGAGGCCGTGGGTGGAGAGGTCGGCCTGTTCCGTGTTGGTGACCGGGTGGGCGGGGCGTGGCTGCGCGAGACCTGCGGGAGCTGTCGGTATTGCCGGGCCGGCCGGGAGAACCTCTGCCCGCGGTCCGCTTACACGGGGTGGGACGCGGATGGCGGCTTCGCCGAGACGGCTGTGGTTCCGGAGGCGTTCGCCTACCGGTTGCCGGCGGACCGGGACCCGGTGTTGCTGGCCCCTCTGCTGTGCGCGGGGATCATCGGCTTCCGGGCGCTTCGGCGCAGTGAGCTGCCTGAGGGCGGGCGGCTGGGGATCTATGGTTTCGGTGCGTCGGCGCATCTGGCCGCCCAGGTGGCTCTTGCCGAGGGCGCCACGGTTCATGTGCTGACCCGGTCGGAGAGGGCACGGAAGCTCGCCCTGGAACTCGGTGCGGCTTCGGCGGGCGGTGCCTACGACCGGCCGCCCGAGCCGCTGGACTCGGCGATTCTCTTCGCCCCGGTGGGCGACCTCGTGCCGGTGGCGTTGGAGGCGCTCGACCGGTCGGGCACTCTCGCAGTCGCTGGGATCCACCTCTCCGACGTTCCGGTGCTGAACTATCAGCGCCATCTGTTCCAGGAGCGGAATCTGCGCAGCGTCACCTCCAACACCCGTCAGGACGGGCGGGACTTCCTGGCGCTGGCTGAGCGCGTCGGCATCCAGGTCACGGTGAGCCCCTATCCTTTGGGCCGCGCCGACCGGGCGCTTGCCGATCTGGCGGCCGGCCGGGTGAACGGTGCCGCCGTACTGGTGCCCGGCTGACGTCCGCACCGGATCACCAGGTGCTGCTCCGGCGTTCCCGATGCGGTATCCGCTCCTGACGTCACCCGGGTTCGCCGTCTGCGGGTTCTGGCTGTTGACTGCACCACTTCCGGTAGGCGGTCACGGCGGCCGGCAGGGTCGGGAAGATCAACTCGGGGTCGACCGACTCGGTCAGCCCGTAGGCGTCCAGCAGGTCGCGCAGATCCTGCTTGACCCTGGCCAGGGCGAACACGATGCCCCGTCCGGACAGTTCCCGCCGCAGTTCCTCCACGGAGTCGAGGGCAGTGATGTCCACTTCGACATTGGCCTCGGTGTTGAGGGCGAACCAGCGCACGGGTTCGGTCTGCTCGTCCACTGCGGCAAGGGCCCGGCGCTTGAAGTCCGCGGCGTTGGCGAAGAAGAGAGGAGAGTCGTAGCGGTAGACCAGCAGGCCGGCGATAGTGCGCGCCTCGGGGAAGTCATCGACGTGGTGCATGCCGGGCACGCCGGGTACGAGTCCCTCAACGGCATCGTGCGGGCGCGCGACCCGGCTGAGCAGCTCCGCGACTGACAGCCCCACGGCGACGAGGACGCCGTAGAGGCTGCCGAGGGCGAGCACACCGAGCAGACAGCCCACGGCGAGGAGAAGCTCCCGCCGGCGGAAGGCCGCCAGACGTCGGAACCCCGCCAGGTCGATCAACCGGACGGCCGCGTAGACGACGAGCGCCCCGAGTACGGGCACCGGAATGTGGCCGAGCACGGGGCTCAGGAACAGCAGCACGGCAATCACCGCCGCGCAGGCGGTGACCGAGTACGCCTGGCTGCGTCCGCCCGCCGACGCGGCGAGCGCGGTGCGGCTGGCGCTGCTGCTCACGGGGAAGCCGTGGAAGACGCCCGAGCCGAGATCGGCCGCGCCCAGTGCCAGCAGCTCCTGGTTCGGGTCATGGTCCCCGCGGTCGTCGCGTTCGGCGAAGACGCGTCCGGTGAGGATGACGTCGCTGTAGCCGACGAGCAGGACGCCCAGCGCGGGCAGCAGCAGGTGGGGAAGCTCGCCCAGGTCGGGCAGCGTGGGGGCGGGCAGCCCGGAAGGGATCGCCCCGACCACCGCGATGCCGTGCTTCTCCCAGCTGAACAGCGCGACGGCAGCGGTGCCGAGGACGACGGCCAGCAGTGGCCGGGGAACAGCCTCCCAAAGGCGCGGCGCCGTGAAGAGGAAAGCCAGGACGGCGGCGCTGAAGCAAGCCGTCGCCGGCTGGGCACTGGGAAGATTCCGAAGGAAGGACAGCACCTGGGGAAAGAAGTCCGCCCCTGTCGTTTGGCCGCCGGCGAGCCGGGGGAACTGGTCCCCGATCATGATCAGGGCGATCCCGGTCAGATAGCCGATGAGAACCGGCCTCGACAGCAGATCCGCGATGAACCCGAGCCGGACGGCCCAGGCCACCAGACACAGCAGCGCGACCGCGACCGCGAGTGCGGCGGCCAGTGCCCCGTAGCGTGCGGGATCTCCGGCGGCGAGCGGCCCCACCACGGCCGCGGTCATCAGCGCGGTCGTCGATTCGGGGCCGACGGACAGGAGGGGACGAGCCGAGCAGCGCATAGAGCACCAGTGCGGGCAGTGCGGCCCACAGTCCGGTGACCGGCGGTAGTCCCGCGACGCTCGCGTACGCCATGACTTGGGGTACAAGGTAGACCGCGACGGTGATCCCGGCCAGCAGGTCGTTGGGCAGCCAGGAGCGCCGGTATGCGGCGAGCAGCGTGATTCCCGGCATCCGGGGAAGGAAGCGATACCGCCTCCCGCCGGCGTGGTCGGCGCGCTGGGGCAAGGGTGGCCTCCTTCAGCCGGGCCTTCAGCATCCCGCCCGGGGCGGGCAGCCGCGAGGCCGGAGCCCCGTCCGGCCCACTGCTTGACCTCTCCGGAAGGGGCAAGCGGAGCTGTGACGCCTCGCCTGTTCGCGTCCCGGCGTTCATCCTGGAAGAGGCGGCCCCCTGCCGCCGCCTCAGGAGGCTCACATGCCCCGCACCGTCACCGTCGGTCTCGACGGCTCCCGGGAGAGCCTCGCTGCCGCCCATTGGGCCGCCAGGGAGGCCGATCTGCGTCGACTTCCGCTCAAGCTGGTGAACGTATGGGAGCCGGTGCCCCTCGGCCAGGCCCCGTTCATGGGCAAGGAGACCCAGCGTCACTGGTCGGAGCGCGTCCCTCGGGACGCGGCCGACCAGTTGTCGCGGACCCATCCCGATCTTGAGATCGTGATGGAACAGCGCACCGGGCACCCCGGGGAAGTGCTCCCTCTGGCGGCGGCGGAGGCTGACCTGCTGGTTCTTGGCTCGCGAGGGCTGAGCGGGTTCGGGGGCTTCCTGGTCGGCTCTGTGGGGCAAGCCGTGGTCGCCAGGGCCGAGCTGCCCGTGGTCCTGGTCCGAGGCCCCGAGACGGACGGTGGCGAGCCGCCACAGGACCTCGATGGTGCGCGGTACCGGCCCGTGGTCCTCGGCCTCGACGCGAACGCCCCCGACGACAAGCTGATCGAGTTCGCCGTGGACGAGGCTCTGCGCCGGAACACGACACTGCATGCCATCCACGCGTGGAACCTGCCGCCCTACTACTCCTACGGGCTGCCGTCCAGTGTGTCGCCGGGTGCCGAACTCGGTGACAGCGAGGCCGCGGCCCTCACCCAGACGCTGCTGCCGTGGCGGCAGAAGTACCCGGCGGTAAACGTCGTGGAGGAATCGGTTCACGGCCGGGCGGTGAACTGTCTCGTGGACGCCGCCCATGAGGCCTCGCTACTCGTGGTCGGTCGCCGCATCCGGCGCTCGTCACTCGGGGTCCGTATCGGATCGGTCACCCACGCCGTTCTGCACCATTCCACCGCGCCTGTGGCGGTGATCCCCCACTCGTGACCGGTTCGGCGCTCGCCGGGCTCTGCCGGTGACCGGGCCGACTCGGTGCGAGAAGGAAGGACGTGAGAACAATGGAGTTGCCCGTGGTGGTAGGCGTGGACGGATCGGATTCCAGCCTCCGCGCGGTGGACTGGGCGGCAGACGAAGCCGAGCTGCACCAGGTCCCGCTGCAGCTCGTGCACGCCTCGAAAGGGGAGCGGTACGAGGGAGCGGCGCTCACCGACACGCTCGGCAGACCGTCCGAACGCGTGCTGGCCGAGAACATCATCGGCTCCGCGAGGGAGCGCGCTCAGCGCCGGCACCCCGATCTGAAGATCGCCACCGAAATTCTGATGGAGGACCCGGAGGCCGCACTCCTGAACGCCGGTCGTAACGCGTCGACCCTGGTCACAGGCTCGCGGGGACGCAGCGAGATCACCGGCCTGCTGCTCGGCTCGGTGAGCCTGGCGGTCGCCGCCCGC
Organism: Streptomyces brevispora; assembly: GCF_007829885.1. Lineage (NCBI taxonomy): Bacteria > Bacillati > Actinomycetota > Actinomycetes > Kitasatosporales > Streptomycetaceae > Streptomyces > Streptomyces brevispora. The sequence goes on along the minus strand of NZ_VIWW01000001.1, from coordinate 203,237 downwards.
GCCGACTGCCCCGTCGTGGTCCTGCGCGGCAGCCACGACAGCCAGGCCACCCCCCGGGATCCACCGCAGCATCGTGCTCGGGGTCGCCGACGGGCGGGAAGGAGAGGCCGCGGTCCGCTTCGCCTTCCGCGAGGCGGCGGCCCGGGAAGCGGCCCTGCTGGCCGTACGGGCCTGGCGCTGCCCCCTGACAGAGGGCGGCCTTTCCTCCATGCCCGACCAGGAAGCCACCCGGCGGTACGAGACGACGGCCGCGGACCACATCGAGAAATCACTGCATGACGCCGCCGCGGACCACCCGTCCGTCGAGGCACACCGGCAGGCAGGCGAAGGCCCCGCCCGGAACGTCCTGCTGAACGCCTCATCCACCGCAGACCTCCTGGTCGTCGGCGCTCTGCGCCGCGCAGGTCACTTCGGACTGCAACTCGGGCCCGTCGCCCACACCCTCCTGCACCACGCCCTGTGCCCCGTAGCGGTGGTTCCGCAGCGGGCGTGAACACCATGTTTGCCGCCGCGGGGGCCCCGACGACCAGCGGAAGGTACCGCCCGTACTGCGCGGCATCCGGGCGGTTGTCTTCGACACCGACGGCGTCATCACCGACTCCGCACGCCTGCACGCCACCGCGTGGCAGACGGCCTTCGACGAGTTCCTGCGCGGGGGAGGCCGCCCGCCGCCTCGGAGTGCCGGCCGCCCGCACTGCGGTCGTGGAGGACGCCGTCGCCGGGGTCGAGGCCGGCCGCGACGGGCACTTTGGCCTCGTCGTCGGAGTGGACCGGGCGGCCACTTTTGCCACCCGGACCCGGCTGCTGCGCCACGGCGCGGACCTCGTCGTCGACGACCTCGCAGAACTGCTCTCCCCGAGGGACTGACCATGGCCGACTGGACTTGGGCGTACGACGGCTACGACCCGGAACACGAGGGACTGAGGGAAGCCCTGTGCACCCTCGGCAACGGGTGCTTCGCGATCCGGGGTGCCGCCCCCGAATGCGCGGCGGACGCCTTCCACTATCCGGGCACCTACGCCGCGGGCTGCTACAACCGGCTCACCTCTGAGGTGGCCGGACACCGGATCGAGAACGAGGACATGGTCAACCTGCTCAACTGGCTCCCTGTGCGCTTCCGCCTCCGGGACGGCCCGGACACCGGCTGGCTCACCCCGGACACCCACTGCCTCCTCGACCACCACCAAGAGCTCGACCTGCGCTCAGGAATCCTGGAACGCACCCTGCGCTATGAGACGGACGGCCGCCGGATCGCTGTGCGGCAACTGCGCCTGGTCCACATGGCCATGCCCCACCTCGCACTGCTGCGGACCGAACTCAGCGCAGAAGGCTGGTCCGGCGACATCGAGGTAGAGTCCGCGATCGACGGGACGGTCACCAACAGCGGTGTCAGGCGGTACCAGCAGCTTGCCGGACGCCACCTCACGGACGTCCGCACGGGTGACGTGTCCCTGGGCACGGTCAGGCGCCGCAGCGGTGCTTCTGAAGCGGGTGATCACCGAGTGGCCCGGCCTTGGATCCGACCGTCGGCTGTGGGCCCGCACCGGCCAAGGCACGGAGTGCGCTCAGAGGGCCGGTGAACCGGTGACGTACGGCGGACTGCTGAGGACGCATTCCACGGCGACCACGCCCTCGACGGTGTGTGCGAGCCGTTCGGCCAGGGAGATGTGGTCCCGCTCGGGAACAGTCCCGGTGAGGGTGACGACCCCCTCGCTGACCGTGACGTGAACGTGCCTGTGGGAGACGGGGAAGACCAGCTCCACCACGTCGCGTCGCACTTCGGCCGCGATGTCGTCGTCCGGGCGGAGGAACACCTTCAGAAGGTCGGAGCGGCTGACGACACCCGTCAGGACACCGTCGCCGTTTACCACGGGCAGGCGCTTGACCCTGTTCCGGGCCATGATCCGAGCCGCCTGAGGGAGGGTCGCGTCGGCTCGGACAGTCAGCGCGGGTGCGGTCATGAGATCCCCGGCGGAGACCGAGCCGGCCTTCGCCGTGCGGTCGAGCCTCTGCTGCTCGATCATCCCCGGCTGCCGGTCGTGGAACTCCTCCTTGGCCAGCAGGTCCGCCTCGGACACCACGCCGATGACGCGCCGTTCACCGTCCAGCACTGGCATGGCAGTGATCCTCCACTTCTTCAAGGTGGCGGCGATCTCCTTGAACCCCGCCCCGGCATAGAGGGCGACGACGGGTGCGGTCATCACCTCACCGACGGTGTAGGGACTGCGGGGCATAGGGTCCAGCTCCTTTCAGGGTCAGCGGACCAGGACCGCTTCCCCCGGCCGGGGGACGACGGCGGTCCAGCCCAGTTCACGGTCCATCCGCTGCCGGAGCGCGGCCGAGGCATCGGGCTCACCGTGGACCAGGTACGTCGTCTGGGGGGCGGGCGCCCCCCAGAGCCACTCGACGATCTGTGCGGCGTCGGCATGGGCCGAGAAGTGGGGTACGTCGGCGACCTCGGCGCGGACGGGCACGTACTCGCCGAACATCTTCAGGGTGCGCGCGCCGTCGACCAGGTCCCGGGCCCGGGTGCCTTCGGCGGCGAAGCCCACGATGGCGACGGCGTTGCGCGGGTCGGGCAGCAGCCGGCGCAGATGGTGGACGACGCGACCGCCGGTCGCCATGCCGGCGGAGGAGACGATCACGGCGGGGCCGGTCGCCTCGCTGATGGCGATGGACTCCTGGACGGTGCGGGCGGTGAGGAAGGGCGCCTGGTGCAGGGTGTCCGTGCCGTCGGCGGAGATACCGGGCCGCAGCTCGGGCGCTCGGGCTCGGACGGCGTCGCGGTAGACCTCCAGGGCGGCCAAGGCCATGGGGCTGTCCACGAAGACGGGCACGGCGTCGGGCAGGGTGCCTGCTCGGCGCAGGGCGGCGAGTTCGTGCAGGACGACCTCGGTCCGGTCGAGGGCGAACGCCGGTATCACCACGATGCCGCCTCGCCGAACCGTCCGGCCGACGACATCGGCGAAGAGGGCCCTGCCGGTCGCATCGTCGTGACGGCGGTTGCCGTAGGTGGACTCCATGAGCAGCACGTCCGCGCTGGAGAAGGGCGCCGCCGGCTTCAGCAGCGGATGCCCCGGGCGGCCCAGGTCTCCGCTCACGGCGAGGGTGTGCCCGTCCTCCAGAACGAGCCGGGCCCAGGCCGAGCCGAGGATGTGCCCGGCGGAGTGCAAGGTCAGCCGGATGCCCGCCATGATCTCGACCTCGGTGTCCATGCCCACCGGGTCGAAGAAGGACACCGTCCGGTCGACATCGAGGTCGTCGTAGAGCGGCTGGGCGGGCCGGTGCTTGGACCAGCCGTGCTCATTGGCGTGCTGGGCCGCCTCGGTCTGAAGCCGGGCGCTGTCGCGCAGCACGATCTCCGCCAACCTTGCCGTGTTCGCGCTGGTCAGGATGGGGCCCCGGAATCCGTGCCGGACGAGGCGGGGAAGATAGCCGCAGTGGTCCAGATGGGCGTGGGTGACGACCACGGCGTGGATGTCCCGGGCGTCGCAGGACAGCGGACGCCAGTTGCGGCGCCGCAGATCGGCGAGCCCCTGGAACAGTCCACAGTCGACCAGAACGCGGGAGCGCGCGCCCTCGACGAGGAACTTGCTGCCGGTGACCGTGCCCACCCCGCCGAGGAAGGTCAGCAGCGACGGCACCACCCGGCCCGGGGCCGGGCGCACGGACGGCTCCTCCATCGCAGCGACCTCCTCACCGACAAGGGCACTCCCCTCCAGTGTCCGGGCCGGTCCCCGGTCGGGCATCCGGGACCCATCCCGCCCCGGATGCCCGATCCGACGGCCCGCGAGAAGCTGAAAGGTGACCGAACGCGACATCCGAGAGCGAGGTCACCGCGATGAAAGCACTCGTGTGCCAGGGAGGCGGCGGCTGGGTCCTGGGCCATCTGATCGACGGAACCCAGGCCGAGTACGTACGCGTCCCCTTCGCCGGCCTCTCCCTGCATCCCCTGACCAGCGCTGTCGACAGCGCCGACGCCGTACTGCTGGCCGACATCCTTCCCACCGCCTACGAGGTGGGAGTACTCAACGGCCAAGTGCGGCCTGGCGACACCGTCGTCATCGTGGGCGCCGGCCCCATCGGCCTCGCCTCCATCGCCGCCGCCCGGCTCTACACCCCCGAGCGGATCATCGTCGTCGACCTCGCCGAATCCCGACTGACCGCCGCACGGGCGACAGGTGCCGACGCCACAGTCCTCAGCACCGAAGACCCTGAACGGCTCGTCGCCGATCTCACCGGCGGCCTCGGTGCCGACGTGGCCGTCGAAGCGGTCGGACTGCCCGAGACCTTCGACCTGTGCACCCGGATGGTCCGCCCCGGCGGCCGGGTCGCCAACATCGGCGTGCACGGAAAACCCGCGACCCTCCACCTGGAGAATCTGTGGATCAAGGACGTGACCATCACAACCGGGCTGGTCGACGACACCGTTCTGCCAGCGAACTAGGCGTGCCGAGATGTGCTCACAGCGTCCGCTGTACGAGGGTGAGCAGGACAGCCGCCCCGTGGCGGACAGTGCACACGAAGCACCCGGTCGGTGCTCTTTGGGTCTGCGCCGGAAGGCTCATCCGGCACTCGGCTCCGTGGCGGTTCCCGTCCCGCTCGTACGCGGGCATCCCGTACGCCATGACCCCGGCGAAGCCCACCAGCTCCGCTCGGCACAGACGCCACATCCTGGTCAGCGCAACCCGGCGCTCCCCGCGAAGCGCAGTCAGGCAGCCGTCGACATCACTCGCCTTGCCCTCCGTCTTTTTCGGAGATTATTTCGAATTCATGGTCTATATCAATATTTCAAATACTTCCAGGCATCCTATGGAGGCGAATGACATGCCGGACCCGATACCTTTCCCCTCCCGCCCGCAGGGAGACGGCTCCCGCCGCACGGACCTCGGCCGCCGGGTCACCGTACGGCGCGAGGCCCTCGGACTTTCCCGTCAGGAGCTGGCCGAGCGCAGCGGAACCGCACCCACCTACATCGACTACCTCGAAGACCGGGAATCAGCCCCCGGCATCGGTGTCATGCTCCGGATCGCGGACGCCCTGCAGACCACGGTCCCCGACCTCACCGGAGGAACCGTCGACCGTCCGCAGGGCCGTGGGTCCGCCCTCCGCGACGCCGGCCTGCGAGAACTCGGCGAAGACGAATGTCGCGCCCTGCTCTCCCCCGGCGGCGTCGGCAGGGTTGCCCTCATCGCCTCCGACGGCCCCTCCGTCGTACCGGTCAACTACCTCGTCGCCGACGACGAGATCGTCTACCGGACCGCTTCCGACACCGTGCCGGCCGCCGCTGCCGAAGCCACCGAGGTCGCGTTCGAGGTGGACCACATCGACGACGCCTTCAGCCAGGGATGGAGCGTCCTGGTGGTCGGGGAAGCCCGTCGCATCACCGACCCCGACACCATCCGCGAGCTCGAACCGAAGGCGCGCGGCCTGGCCTGGGCGGGAGGGGAACGCCCCCTCTGGCTCGCCATCTCACCCCGGCGCATCACGGGCCGCCGCATCGTGAACTCCCTGGGCACCCCGCTGGGCGGGCAGGCGAGAACCCTCCACGCCGAAAACGGCAACCCCGGCGAATCGCCCTGAACAACCTCCCGGCAGGGATCTCCCGGCGCGGCCGATGCCCTGCTATCCGCCGGTTCGCGTGGGCGGGCCGCTGAGGGCCACCCGGATGTCGACCGTGCCCTCGACCGCGCGCACGGCCCTCGCCAGCAGCGGGATCAGCGACCGGTCCTGAAGATCGCCGCTGAGGGTGACGATCCCCTCCGCCACCGTCGCGTTCACGCCCGCTGCTGCGGGCACCTTGCCGAGAACGGTGGCGCGGATCTCGCTAGCGATTTCCTCATCGGGGCGCAGGAACACCTTGAGCAGGTCACTCCGGCTCACCACGCCTTCCAGTAGGCCGGCCCAGTCGACCACGGGCAGCCTCTTCACCTTGCGCCGCGCCATGATCCTCGCGGCCTCGGCGATGGTCGCGTCCGCGTGCACCGTCACCGCCGGGCTGGACATCAGATCCTCGGCGGTGATCCCGCCGGCCTTCGTCCGGTCCGGGCCCGGCTCCGCCGCCCGGGCGGGGTCGTCGTCCCTGTGTTCCTCCTTGAGGAGGAGATCGGCCTCCGAGACGACGCCGACAACCCGCCCCTCTCCTGCAAGCACCGGAAGGGCACTGACCTCCCACTGCTCGATCAGCTCCACGATCTCCTTGTAGCCGGCGTCGCGGCCGATGGCAACCGCCGTGCGGGTCATGACGTCTCTCACCGAATGCGGGGAAACGGTCATCGCGGCCTCCAAGAGGGGTGTGTGACGTGTCAGGCCGGGGCGGGGCGGGTTCCTCGGGGGCCGGGATGCCAGGTCCAGTCGGCCACTTCAGGGAGATCCGTTCCGTGCTCGCGGATCCAGGCGTGATGCCTCAGCCGGGCGTCCTCCATCGTCTGCCGGACTCCGGCGGCACGGACCGCGAGTCCCGGAACCCGGTCGATGACATCCATGACCAGCCGATAGCGGTCCATGTTGTTGCGGACCACCATGTCGAAGGGAGTCGTCGTGGTGCCCGACTCCTCATAGCCGCGCACATGGAGGTGGGGATGGCCGGTGCGCCGGTAGGCGAGGCGGTGGATCAGCCAGGGGTACCCGTGGTAGGCGAAGATCACCGGCTGGTCCCGGGTGAACAGCGCGTCGTACTGCCGGTCGGACAGCCCATGGGGGTGCTGGGTGTCCGGCAGCAGGCGTGCCAGATCGACCACGTTGACCACCCGGACGGCGAGCCGGGGCAGATGGAGCCGGAGCAGCTGGGCGGCGGCCAGGATCTCCTGGGTCGGGACGTCTCCCGCGCAGGCGAGCACCACATCGGGCCCCTCGTCCTCGCGCTCGGTCCCCGCCCAGGGCCAGACCCCCGCGCCGCGGGCACAGTGGGCGCGCGCCTCGTCGAGGGTGAGCCAGTCGAAGCAGGGCTGCTTGCCCGCGACGATCACATTGACGTAGTCGCGGCTGCGCAGCACGTGGTCGGCTACCGAGAGCAGGGTGTTGGTGTCCGGGGGCAGGTAGACGCGTACGACCTCCGGGGCCTTGTTGAGGACGTGGTCGACGAAGCCAGGGTCCTGGTGAGAGAAGCCGTTGTGGTCCTGGCGCCACACGTGAGAGGTCAGCAGGTAGTTCAGCGAGGCGATCGGGCGGCGCCATGGAAGACCCCGGGACACCTTCAGCCACTTGATGTGCTGGTTGACCATGGAGTCCACGATGTGAGCGAAGGCTTCGTAACACGAGAAGAAGCCGTGCCGGCCGGTGAGGAGATAGCCCTCCAGCCAGCCCTGGCAGGTGTGCTCGGACAGGATTTCCATGACGCGGCCGTGCCGGTCCAGATGCTCGTCCGTTTCCTCGGTACCCGCCTGCCACGCCTTGCCCGTGGCCCGGTACAGATCCTGAAGGCGGTTCGACGCCGTCTCGTCGGGGCCGACGACCCGGAAGTCCCGCCGTTCACGCGTGGCTCCCATGACGGCCTCCAGCAGCCCACCCAGCACCCGAGTCGGCTCGTGCACGGCCGATCCCGGGGCGTCGACGTCCACGGCGAACCGCTCCAGCTGGGGCACGGGCAGTTCGCGCAGCAGGAGCCCTCCGTTGGCGTGCGGCGTCGAGCCGAGCCGGTGAGCGCCTTCGGGAACACAGGCGAGGACCTGCGAGGTGGGGCGGCCGTCGGAGTCGAAGAGGTCCCCGGGCCGGTACGAGCGCAGCCACGCCTCCAGTTGCCGCAGATGCTCGGGGTTGTCCCGGACGCCGGACAGCGGTACCTGGTGGGCACGCCAGGTACCCTCGACCGGTAGTCCGTCCACCGTGGTGGGCCCGGTCCAGCCTTTGGGCGTCCGCAGGACGATCACCGGCCAGCGGGGCCGCTCCGCCGTTCCTCCCGCACGGGCGGCGCGCTGGATCAGGCCGATGCGGTCCAGCGCGGTGTCCAGGGCGGCGGCCATGGCCCGGTGCACCACAGCAGGGTCGCTCCCGCTGACGTGGAGCACGTCGTGACCGTACCCGCGCAGCAGCTCGTCCAGCTCCGCCTCGGGAATACGCGCCAGTACGGTCGGATTGGCGATCTTGTATCCGTTGAGATGGAGGATCGGCAACACCGCGCCGTCGTGCACGGGGTCGAGGAACTTGTTCGAGTGCCAGGACGCGGCAAGCGGCCCGGTCTCCGCCTCCCCGTCGCCGATCACACACGCGACCAGCAGGTCCGGGTTGTCGAAGGCGGCGCCGTAGGCGTGGGAGAGGGCGTAGCCGAGCTCACCGCCTTCATGGACCGAGCCCGGCGTCTCGGGCGCGACATGGCTGGGCACGCCGCCGGGGAAGGAGAACTGGCCGAAGAGACGGGCCATGCCCTCCGCGTCCCTGCGGACATCCGGATAGGTCTCCGAGTAGCTGCCCTCCAGCCACGAATTGGCCAGTACCGCAGGGCCCCCGTGCCCCGGCCCCCAGACGCAGACCGTGTCCTGTTCCCGGGCTCTGATGACGCGGTTGAGATGGGTGTAGACGAGGTTCAGCCCCGGAGAGGTGCCCCAGTGCCCGAGAAGACGGGGCTTGATGTGATCGGGGCGCAGGGGCTCGGTGAGCAGCGGGTTGCTCATGAGGTAGATCTGACCGACCGCGAGATAGTTCGCGGCCTGCCAGTGCGCGACCAGAGCCGCCAGTTCGTCGTCGGCTACCGTGGCCGGCGGCGCCTTCACCGTCTTGCTCATGGCGTTCCTCCGTCTCGAACGGTGCCTGCAGGAGCTGGCCGTGCCACGGCCCCGAGCACCGTCTTCCCGGCCACGGGACGGCTCACTTGTGCGGAACGACGGCCACGGGGCACGACGCGTGGTGCACCGCCGCTTGAAGCACGGGGCCGATCCAGGGTCGCAGCGGAGGCGGCTCCTGCCTGCGGCCCACCACGAGCAGCCCGGCCCCGGAGGCCCCTCGGACCACAGCCCGCGCCGGGCTCTCCGTCCGTACGACCTCCTCCACCCGCACCCGCGGATACTCCTTCCGCCATGGGCGCAGCGCCTCGGACAGGTCCCGCTGGGCACCTTCGAGGAGGTTCACGGAGATATATGAGTCGACGCCCGTCCGTGTGTACGCGGGCACCGGAAGCCGTACGCCGTGGACGGCCCGGAGAGTGGCATCGCGCCTGGCCGCGCTCTCGAAGGCGAAGTCGACCAGCGCGTCGCACGGACCGTGCAGGCTCAGCCCCACTACCACGTCACCCTCGTCAACCACGGCCGCGCCGTGTTCCCGGGCACGCACGAGAATCGTGGGAACGGGGGAGCGTGCCATTACCTGCAGGCCGACGTCACCGAGAAAGTAGCTGGCCAGGGGTGCCATATCCCGGGAGCCGAGGACCAGAAGCTCCGATGCGTCCGCCGTCTCCCGCAACGCGTCCCTGGGGTCCTCACGCACCAGATCCTCGATGATGGGCAGGTCAGGGAAGCGCTGCTCGATTGTTGCGCGGGCATCATCGACGATCTGCTTGGCCCAGTAGTTCTGGTCCTCTTCTGGAGAGGATTGGGTAGATTCGAAGGACAGCAGAACCCAGGCATGCAGCAAATGCAGGGTCGCCCCGCGCAGGACCGCTTCCCGGGCTGCCCAGTCCGCTGCGGCCAAGGACTCGGGCGTTCCGTCCAGACCGACGGTGATCACTGGCTTCATGGTCTGGCCTGCCTCCTCTGTGTCTCTTCCCGCCTCCCGGGGCCACGGCCGCCCCGGACCTCTACCCGTCGTCGCAGTGCGCACACACCTCAAGAGTGACGGTGCCCGCCCGGGTCTGCGACACGAACAGCCGCCGACCTCCCCGCAAGAGAAAGCCCGCGTCCCTGTTCCCAGGCGTCGGGCCCATGCCAGGGCACCGAAACCGAGCGAGACTGGAAAGGGGGCCGACCCGGTCACACCGACGGCCGGACGGGACGGCAGACGACAGAACCGGCAGGGAGCCCCGTGTCCTCACCAACCCTCGACGAACGCACAGTGACGAGCCTCGTCTCCGACGCCACCACCGCACCCTCCATGCACAACGCACAGCCATGGCGCTTCCACTTTGCGCCATCGAGTCGCACGTTCACTCTCATGGCCGACTTCGAGCGCGCTATGCCCCACACCGATCCCACCACACGGGGACTCCACGTGGGCTGCGGCGCCGCCCTTCTCAACCTGCGCGTCGCCGTCACCCACCACGGCTGGCAGCCGACGACCACGCTCCTCCCCGACCCCGGCACCCCACGGCTCCTCGCGACCGTGCGGCTCGACCCCGCACCGCCGCAGGCCCCTCCGATGCCGGAAGCGGAACTCGGCGATCTATACCCGGCAGTCCACCACCGCCACACCAGCCGCTATCCCTTCGCCGACCAGGAGATGCCGCCGTACCTGCGGGACACGCTCATACAAGCAGCCCACCACGAAGACGCCACCCTGACCTTCCCCGCCGAACAACACCTGCGGAACGTGCTGGACCTGATCCGCGACGCCGAAGGCTACAACCGCATGGACGACGAACGGGACGCCGAAACGAGACACTGGACCCGCGACTCCAAGACCGACGCCCCCACCGACGGAATCCCCGACTACGCCTTCGGACCACGCCGACGAGGCGGTGCCGCGGCCACGCGCGACTTCGCTGGCCGAAGCGCCCTCCCCGGCCGGCCCGTGGCGAACTTCGAAGGGCACCCCCAGATCGCCCTCCTGAGCACGGAGGACGACGGGCCCGTCGACTGGCTACGCGCAGGCCAGGCGCTGGAACGTGTCCTCCTCGTCGCCACTCGGCGCGAACTGGTCGCCGCATTCGCCACCCAGGCCCTCGAATGGCCCGACCTTCGCTGGCTCCTGCGCGAGCCCATCTCCGGCACCGGCCACGTCCAGATGGTCATCCGCCTCGGATATGGACCACAAGGCCCAAAGACACCACGCCGCCCCGTGCACGAGGTACTGACCTTCGGCGGCTGAACCACCCCGTGTCAGGTGGAGACTCGATTTCATGAAAGGATCGAGTCATGGCACGACCTTCCGATATTCGCTTGAGCTCCGCCGCCGTGCGGTGCGCATGGTCGCCGAGGTGCGCGACGACTACCCGAACGAGACGGCCGCTCTGCAGGCGGTGACCGAGAAGCTCGGCATCGGCTCCCGCGAGACGCTGCGGAACTGGCTGAAGCAGCACGAGATCGACGCGGGCACGCGCCCGGGCACGACATCGGAGGAGTCCGCCCAGCTCAAGGCGTTGAAGAAGGAGAACGCCGAGCTCAAGCGGGCCAACGACATCCTGAACTGTCTACGGTGCCCGGAAGATCTGGCGGGAGCTGAACCGGCAGGGGCATGCGGTGGCCCGCCGCACCGTCGAGCGCCTGATGCGGGAACTCGGTATCCAGGGTGCGGTGCGCGGCAAGCGCGTCATCACCACGATTCCCGGCGGACAGGTCGAGCGGGCCCCGGATCTGGTCGACCGCAACTTCGTCGCTGTCGCTTTGAACCGTTGCTGGGTGGCGGACTTCACCCACGTGAAGACCTGGTCAGCGGTGGTCTACGTCGCGTTCGTCGTGGACACGTTCTCCCGCCGGATCGTCGGCTGGTCGGCCGCCACCGTCAAGGAGACCGACTTCGTCCTGGACGCTCTGGAGATGGCCGTCTGGCAACGCGACCGCGACCAACACCCCATCCAATCAGGAAAGTTGATTCATCACTCGGATGCGGGGTCGCAATACACATCATTGGCATGAACGCGGAAAGCCGGTGCGCAGGGAACCGTAGATGGACTAGACCAGTTGGGTCAATGGTTCGGACCAATTCTGCTGACTGGCCGGCGGCAGCCGTCAGGCCCTGAGGTGCGCCGGTACCGCCAGGACCCGGCCGTGCCCGTCCGGGTCCACCGGCAGATCGAGCGTGCTGAAGATGCTGCCGATGTGTGTGCTGACGGCGGCTTCGCGGCGAAGCCGCACGCCGCCGTGTTCACGTGGGACCGCCCTTCCGTCATCGGGCTCGGCGCCTTCCGCGGTCCTGGTTCCCGCGCGGGCACTCGGGACCGGCACGGTCCTTCCACCGGTGGCCGTCGCCGGAGTGTTCTGTCACCCAGTGACGGATACCGTCCGATCGGGCATACTCAAGCCGCCACAGCCGCTGACCCGCACCTCTCGTGATCCGGGAGGGCAACATCGGCTGAGCCGCAGTCTTTTCGGGCGCCGCCCGGAGATCCCCCGGCGGCGCCGCTCACACCCCGCGCGCGCGACCGCCGCAACGCCCGACAGGGAGGAGAGCGCCGTCATGTCCGACCGTGCCCCGCAATTGGTGGAACGCCGTCTGCCCACCGACGAGTCCCGGCAGCTCATCGCGCTCGTCCGCGACATCGCCCAGCGGGAGATCGCGCCGCGGGCAGCCGAGGAGGAGGACGCCGGCCGGTTCCCGCGCGAAGTCTTCACACTGCTCTCCGGATCCGGCCTGCTCGGCCTGCCCTACGACTCCGCCCGAGGCGGGGGCGACCAGCCGTACGAGGTGTACCTCCAGGTCCTCGAAGAGCTCGCGGCCGCCCGGCTCACCGTCGGGCTCGGCGTGAGCGTCCACTCCCTCGCCTGCCACGCGCTCGCCGGCTACGGCACCAAGGACCAGCAGGCCGAGCACCTTCCGTCGATGCTCGCGGGCGGTCTCCTGGGCGCCTACTGCCTCTCGGAGCCCGCCTCGGGCTCCGACGCCGCCTCGCTGCGGACGAAGGCCGTACGGGACGGGGGAGACTGGGTCATCACCGGCACCAAGGCGTGGATCACCCACGGTGGCGTCGCCGACTTCTACACCGTGCTGGCCCGCACCGGCGCCGACGGTGCCCGCGGAATCACCGCCTTCCTCGTTCCCGGGGACGCGGCGGGACTGAGCGCTGCCGTCCCCGAGAAGAAGATGGGGATGAAGGGCTCGCCCACCGCCCAGATGCACTTCGACGGCGTCCGGGTCCCGGACGCGCGCCGGATCGGCGAGGAGGGGCAGGGCTTCGCCATCGCACTGTCCGCACTCGACTCCGGCCGGCTGGGCATCGCCGCATGTGCCATCGGTGTGGCCCAGGCGGCGCTGAACGAGGCCGTCGCCTACGCCACCGGGCGCAAGCAGTTCGGCCGCCCCATCGCGGACTTCCAGGGGCTGCGGTTCATGCTCGCCGACATGGCCACCCAGATCGAGGCCGGCCGGGCACTCTATCTGGAGGCCGCCAGGCTGCGTGACGCGGGCAGCCCGTTCTCCCGGCAGGCGGCCATGGCCAAGCTCTTCTGTACGGACGCCGCGATGCGGGTCACCATCGACGCCGTCCAGGTGCTCGGCGGATACGGCTACACGCTGGACTTCCCCGTCGAACGGCTCATGCGCGAGGCCAAGGTGCTGCAGATCGTCGAAGGCACCAACCAGATCCAGCGCATGGTCATCGCCCGTCACCTCTCGGGTCCCGAGACACGCTGACCCGCAGCGGCGGCCGGTCCGACCACACGGGCGTCGTCATGATCCGGTTCCACTCCTGGTCATGGCAGCCCGGCAGGGTCCTGCCGGTGGCCTCCCAGTGCCGGAGCAGCGCCCGGTAGATGGGCGGATCGGTCGACTGGGGCACCGAGCGCGGCGCCGGACGGGGCGGCCCGGACCGCGGCGCCGCTGACGATCCGGGCCGCGGAACCGATTCTTCGGAGGCCTGAACGGTGAGACGGCGGCGACCGGGGCCGGCCGTGGAGTGCAGCAGGGTCATGCCAGGCCAACGCCGAGAGGCGGGGCCGGGTCACTGTCCGGCCGATTCGGGCGCCCGTTCGCCAGGTTTCCCCGGGTGGCGGAGGCGTCGGCGTGGACCCGCGAGGGCTCGCCGCAGCCCCGCTCGCTGCCCGCACCACGCCGGTCGGGCCGTCGTGGTGCAGCGCGGGTACGTCAGGCGGTTCGCGGAGGCGGGCTCAGGCGGCGTCGCGCCGCAGCTGGTGCGGTACCCGGAGCGGGCGCGAGCCGGCGCCACCGGCGTGCGAGAAGGGCTGCATCCTCCAGTCGAGTCCCTGAGGGAGCGTCAACAGCAGGGCCGTCTCCTGCTCCTGGACGGCGGGCGACTCGTCGGCGGGCCGCGTCTTCGACGCCGCGCGGCCGGTTCCGGCGCACACCGTGAGGACGAACGGGTTCCACGGAGTCGGGCACAGTGCGTGCTCCGGGAGCGTGTCCTCGTCGGCCAGGAGTGCGATCGGCTGTGCGCAGTCCGGGCAGGTGACCCGGTACATCTCAAGCGTGTCGTACGCGTCGGGTTCGTTGTCCTCGAAAGGATCAACGGGCTCCGGTTCGGTACGTCCGGTGAGCTTCAGGCTCTGCATGGGAATTCCCCCCTCGGGTGGGCCGACAAGGCGCCACGGCCTCGACCAAAGCAAGCACTTCCCGTCGTGGATCGGCCGTAACCGCGAGGTGCTCGGCTACCGACCCGTAAACCTGTGGCATTCATCACATGACTGCCGCAGGTGCCCTTCGACGGCTCCCGCGGCTGTGCCTGGAGGGACGGGGGGCCATAGATTGATCCATATGGAGGAGCTGGACCGTCAAATCGTGGAGTTGCTCGTCAAGGACGGGCGGATGAGCTACACCGACCTGGGCAAGGCCACCGGCCTGTCCACCTCGGCCGTTCATCAGCGGGTCCGCAGGCTGGAGCAGCGCGGGGTGATCCGGGGCTATGCCGCGGTCGTCGACCCCGAGGCCGTCGGTCTGCCGCTGACCGCGTTCATCTCGGTCAAGCCCTTCGACCCGAGCGCCCCGGACGACATCGCGGAGCGGCTCGCGGGCGTCCCGGAGCTGGAGGCGTGCCACAGCGTCGCGGGCGACGAGAACTACATTCTGAAGGTGCGGGTCGCGACCCCGCTGGAGCTCGAGCACCTGCTGACGCGGATCCGCTCGCTGGCCGGCGTCTCCACGCGCACCACGGTCGTCCTCTCCACACCGTACGAGGCGCGGCCGCCGCAGATCTGAGGGGGTCGCGCACGGGACGGGCCCCGGCAGGCGGGAGACTGGTCCCCATGACCGAGAGCACCGCCCCCCAGAGCGAACACCGCACCGTGCTGCTGCGCGGTGGAGACGTCCACAGCCCCGCCGACCCCTTCGCCACCGCCATGGTGGTCGAACGGGGCCATGTCGCCTGGGTGGGCTCCGAGGGGGCCGCCGACGCCTTCGCCGGCGGCGTCGACGAGGTGATCGACCTCGACGGAGCCCTGGTCACCCCCGCGTTCACCGACGCCCACGTCCACACCACGTCGACCGGACTGGCCCTCACCGGCCTCGACCTCTCCGGCGCCCGCACTCTCGGCGATGCCCTCGCTCTCGTGCGGACCTACGTGGCGGCGCACCCCGCCGACCGGGTGGTCCTGGGGCACGGCTGGGACGCCACGCGCTGGCCGGAGCAGCGTCCGCCCTCGCGCGCCGAGCTGGACGAGGTGGCCGCCGGCCGGCCGGTCTACCTGCCCCGGATCGACGTGCACTCGGCCATCGCCAGCACGTCGCTGCTGGACATGGTCCCGAACATCACCTCACTGCCCGGCTACCACCCGCAAGCGCCGCTGACCGCCGCCGCCCACCACGCGGTGCGCTCGGCCGCCCACGGCGCCGTCTCGCCGCAGCAGCGCGCCGACGCCCAGCGCGCCGCGCTGCACAACGCCGCGTCCCTGGGCATCGGTACGGTCCACGAGTGCGGCGGCCCCGACATCTCCGACGAGGAGGACTTCACCGCGCTGCTGAAGCTCGCCGCGGGGCAGCGCGGACCGCGGGTCTTCGGCTACTGGGCCGAACAGGTCGCCGACGAGAAGGACGCCCGGCGCATCCGGGAGCTCGGCGCGGTGGGCGCGGCCGGGGACCTCTTCGTCGACGGCTCGCTCGGCTCGCACACCGCCTGCCTCCACGAGCCCTATACCGACGCCCCGCTGACCGGTGCCGCGCATCTGGACGCCGCGCAGATCGCGGCCCATGTCGCCGCGTGCACCGAGGCCGGGTTGCAGGCGGGCTTCCATGCCATCGGTGACGCCGCGCTCTCCGCCGTCGTGGAGGGCACCAGGGCCGCCGCCGAGAAGGTGGGCCTGGGCCGGGTGCGCGCCGCCAGGCACCGGATCGAGCACGCCGAGATGCTCACCCCCGAGACCGTCGCCGCTTTCGCGGAACTGGGGCTCACCGCCTCCGTCCAGCCGGCCTTCGATGCCGCCTGGGGCGGTGAGGAGGGCATGTACGCCCAGCGGCTGGGTGCCGGGCGGGCGAGGACCCTCAACCCGTACGCGGCCCTCCTGCGGGCCGGTGTGCCCCTCGCGTTCGGCTCCGACAGCCCGGTGACCCCGCTGGACCCGTGGGGGACCGTGCGGGCTGCCGCGTTCCACCGGACGCCGGAGCACCGGATCTCCGTGCGAGCCGGGTTCACCGCCCACACCAGGGGCGGCTGGCGGGCCGTCGGCCGCGACGACGCGGGAACCCTGGTGCCGGGCGCCCCGGCCGACTACGCGGTCTGGCGCACCGCGGAGCTGGTGGTCCAGGCCCCGGACGACCGGGTCGCCCGCTGGTCGACCGATCCCCGGTCGGGGACGCCCGGACTGCCCGACCTCAGCCCCGGGGCCGAACTCCCGGTCTGCCTGCGCACGGTTGTCTTCGGACAAACGGTCTACGTACGGCCGAACGAGTGACGTGCGGACATTTCGTACCGCCGCTCGAAGGTGCCCCGGTTCTCCCACTACCTGGGGATCTTCGGTACTGACCAGGCACGTTCGGGAAACGATGCAGGTCAGGCAACTATTGACAGAATGCGCCCACCGGCCGGTAGGTTCGGCGGAGTCCACCACAGGACGTCCGACCGGTTAAACCTCCACGCAGTCGTCGAACGCCGCTGGGTCACGGGGTGGTGTGCCGCACCGGCGCACCACCACTGACAGCCAGGTTCAGCGCCCGCGCCTCGGGGGCGAGGGAAGGTTTCAGCCGGTCGGAGGGTGTGACCCGGGTGGGGCCCGGACGTTCAGTAGACAACGGCTCTAGGTCGACCCGCAGCCGGCGGGTCCCAGGTCGGCCCGAAGGGCGCCGGGCCCCCACCCGCAGTTCTGTCCGTACTTCCGCTCTTCTGTCCGTCACCGCTTCCCGAGCCGCCCCGACCGGACGCTCTGCGGCCCCGCCACGCTGGATATGGTGTGCATCTGCGTACGGACTTAAGGGGCAGTAAGTGAACGACGGCGGTCAGAGGCGATACGACCCGCTCGGCAGAACCTTGGTGATCATTCCGACCTACAACGAGGCCGAGAACATCAAGCCGATCGTCAGCCGGGTGCGCGCCGCCGTGCCGGAGGCCGACATCCTGGTCGCCGACGACAACAGCCCCGACGGCACCGGCAAGCTCGCCGACGAGCTGGCCTCCGCCGACGAGCGGGTCCATGTGCTGCACCGCAAGAGCAAGGAGGGGCTCGGCGCGGCCTACCTCGCCGGTTTCCGCTGGGGGATGGAGCACGACTACGGCGTGCTCGTCGAGATGGACGCGGACGGCTCCCACCAGCCCGAGGAGCTGCCCCGCCTGCTCACCGCGCTCAAGGGCGCCGATCTGGTGCTGGGCTCCCGCTGGGTCCCGGGCGGGCGCGTGGTCAACTGGCCCAAGTCCCGCGAGATGATCTCCCGCGGCGGCAGCACGTACTCGCGGCTGATGCTCGGGCTCAGGACGAGGGACGTCACCGGCGGATACCGGGCGTTCCGTACGGAGACCCTGAAGGGCATCGGCCTCGACGAGGTCGCCTCGCAGGGCTACTGCTTCCAGGTCGACCTGGCACGCCGCGCGATCGATGCCGGGTACCACGTCGTCGAGGTCCCGATCACCTTCGTGGACCGGGAGATCGGTGACTCCAAGATGAGCCGGGACATCCTCGTCGAGGCGCTCTGGCGAGTGACCGCCTGGGGCGTCACCACCCGTACGAACCGGGTGCTCGGGCGCCGGACGCCCTGACGCCTCCGGCCCGGTGACCGCCACCCCCTTACGGCGCCCGGACCCGTGGCCAGGCACACTGGGGGCATGACGACCGGCACACCGCCCCCGACCGCCCGTCGGCGCTCACGCGCCCGGACCTTCGTACCTCTCGCCGTCGCCGCCTGGGCGGTGCTGGAGATCTGGCTGCTCACCCTGGTGGCGGGCGCGGCCGGCGGGTTCACCGTCCTGCTGCTCCTGGCCGCGGGCGTCGTGCTCGGCGCCGTGGTGATGAAGGCCGCCGGCCGCCGTGCCTTTCGCAATCTCACCGAGACGCTCCAGCAGATGCCGGGACAGCCGGGCGCCGACGGCTCCTCGCCCGCTCCGCCGAGCAGCCGGGGCAACGGCTTCCTGATGCTCGGCGGGCTGCTGATCATGATTCCGGGGATGATCTCGGACGTCGCCGGACTGCTGCTCCTGGTGCCGCCGGTCCGGTCGGCACTCAGCCGGTACGCGGAGCGGTCGCTGGAACGCCGGATGCGCGCGGGGGCTCCCGGCGGCCTCTCGGACGCCTTCCAGCAGGCCCGCATCCACAGGCCCGACGGAAAGATCGTCCAGGGTGAGGTAATCCGTGAGGACTCGTCCCACCCCGACGAGCACCCCCGACCGCCCCTGACGCCGTAACCCGTACCCGGCGTCCGTGCCGGTCAGGGCCGTTCGGGTGCACCGATCAAGTCTGTCCCGCACCGATCAGGCCGTTCGGTCGGCACCGATCGGGCCCGTCCGGCCATCGAGGACATCCTTGATGCCGCCGGGGCGAGGTCGCGACAGGTCGCACACCCGTCCCGGGAGCAGCCGGCCGCCAAGGCCCATGCACAGAGCCGCGGGCCGCGACACAACGTGTGTCGCGGCCCGCGGCTCTGTCTCGGCGCGGTGCTGCGCGGTCAGGCAGACTTCCTGCTGTCCCGCGGATGCACTGCGATATTCATGGCTCCGGAGCGCAGAACCGCCAGCCTCTCGGCCAGCACCTCCTCCAGCTCCTCGCGTGTGCGCCGTTCCATGAGCATGTCCCAGTGCGTACGCGCAGGCTTGCCCTTCTTCTCCTCGGGGCCATCCCCGTCCACCAGGAGTGCCTGGGCGCCACACGCCTTGCACTCCCACTCCGGCGGAATTTCCGCCTCTACCGAGAACGGCATCTCAAATCGATGTCCGTTCTGGCATGCGTACTCCACCGCCTGGCGCGGGGCCAGATCGATGCCGCGGTCCGTCTCGTAGCTGGTAACCACAAGTCGCGTGCCGCGGAGAGCTCGCTCACTCATGAATCGTGCCTCCCGGGCTTGTCGCCCACAGGACAGGTGTCGCTGTCGTCGTCATCCGGTCAACGTCCGGTCGGCGGCAAAGATTCCCGTTGCCGGTCATGCGTCGCCCGTCGTGCCGCTGAGTATTCAGGTTTGCCAGGGTTCAAGTACCCACCAGCGCCCGGTTTGTCACATCTGGCAGAAGTTGTCACCCAACGGTTTGGATTCTTCCACTGGCAGTAACGGTCCTCCGGGCAGGCCAAAGGCGTACACTACCGGCCTTTCACTTCAACGTCTAAATCCGTTCGGGTACGGGATTCCCCGCCGCCGCCACAGCGAGTCGGACCGGCACCCTCGCGAGCAGCACCGAACCGACCACGAAGAAGATCACCAACGAGATGATCGCATCCCGATAACTGCCGGTCAGCTGGTATGCGAGACCGAACACCAGCGGCCCCAGCCAGCTCAGCCCGCGGTCGCTCATCTCGTACGCCGAGAAGTACTCGGCCTCCTTGCCGCGCGGCACCAGATGTGAGTACAGCGAGCGCGACAGGGCCTGGCTGCCGCCGAGTACCAGGCCGATCGCCGCGGCCAGCGCGTAGAAGAACACCGGCGCGTCGGCGGGCAGGAAGTATCCGGCGACGAGAATCAGCGTCCAGACGATCAGGGACGCGAGGATCGTGCGCTTCGCACCGTACACCTGGGCCAGCCGGCCCATCCCCAGCGCTCCGGCCACCGCGAGTATCTGGACCAGCAGAACGGCGGTGATCAGCGTCGTCTGGTCCAGGCCCAGCTCCTCGGAGCCGTACACCGAGGCCTGGGAGATCACCGTCTGCACGCCGTCGTTGTAGACGAGGTAGGCCAGCAGGAAGGAGAGGGTGAGCGGATGGCGGCGCATGTCGCGCAGGGTCGCCATCAGCTGCCGCCAGCCGGACCCGACCGCTCCGTGGCCGCCCGGCGTCACCCGCCGGTCGCGCAGCCTGCGCAGCGGTACGACGGTGAAGGCGCCCCACCAGACACCGGCCGAGGCGAGACAGATCCGGACGGCGTCCGACTCGGAGAGGCCGAAGGAGTCGTGGCCCGTGTAGAGGATCAGGTTGAGGACGAGGACCAGTGCCCCCGACGTGTAGCCGAAGGCCCAGCCGCGCGAGGAGACGGCATCGCGTTCGTCGGGCTCCGCGATCTGCGGCAGATAGGCGTTGTAGAGCACCATCGACACGGATATCGCGGCGTTCGCGACGATGAGCAGGAAGGCGCCGAGCAGATAGCGGGTGCCGTCAAGGAAGAACATTCCGGCCGTCGCGGTGGCGCCCACGTAAGCGGCTGCCGCCAGCAACGGCTTCTTGCGGCCCGAGCGGTCGGCGGCGGCGCCGACGACCGGCATCAGGATCACCGCGACGATCACGGACGCCGAGACCGCGTAGGCGAACAGCGATCCGGCACGGACCGGGATGCCGAGCGGATGGACGAAGCCGTCGGCGTCGGCGGCGGCCTTGGCGATCGACGTCAGATACGGCCCGAGGAACACCGTGAGGACGCTCGTCGAGTAGACGGAGCAGGCGAAGTCGTAGAAGTACCAGCCGCGCTGCTCGCGTCGGCGCTCACCCGGGTCGGGCGCCCCGGCCGTACTCTCCGCCGGTTCGGCGGTGTCCGCGGTCTCGGCGCTCATTGCGTACCCCTCGTCTCTCCCCGTGGAGACGTCGCCGGGCCGGCGTCAGGCCCAGGCCCCCCGCTCGCTCAGCACCGTACGCAGCGTCTCGATGTGATCGGTCATGATGCCATCCACGCCGAGGTCCAGGAGCGCTGCCATCCGCTCCGGTTCGTTCACCGTCCAGACGTGCACCTGGAGCCCCCGCGCGTGTGCCTCCCGCACGAAGCGCCGGTCCACGACCCGGACGCCGCCCTGGCTCTCCGGCACCTGTGCGCACACCGCTCCGGCCCGCAGCGCCGCCGGGATTCCGTACGAGCGCAGCCGCAGGCCCAGGACACCGCGGACTCCGTAGGAGGTGGCCAGCCGCGGGCCCGCCAGGCGGTGCGCCCTGGCGACCCTGGCCTCGGAGAACGAGCCGACGCACACCCGGTCCCAGGCGTTCGTCCGGCGGATCAGGTCCACCAGCGGCTCAAGGGCCGGGCCGGCCTTGATGTCCACGTTCCAGCGGGCCTCCGGGAACGCCTCCAGCAGCTCCTCGAACAGCGGCAGCGGTTCACGGCCCGCCACCCGGGCCTGCCGTATCTCGCTCCACGGCAGCTGCGACATCCGGCCCCGGGCGTCCGTCACCCGGTCCAGCGTGGAGTCGTGGAAGGCCACCAGCCGGCCGTCGGCCGAGGCGTGCACATCGGTCTCGAAGTAGCGGTACCCGGTGTCGGCGGCCCGGCGGAACGCGGCCGCCGTGTTCTCGATCCCGTCCGCCGCCCCGCCGCGATGGGCGAACGCGAGCGGGGCGGGGTGGTCCAGATAGGGATGGCGTACGGAAGTCACTGCGGAAGTATGGCCTCCCCCGATGCCGGGGCGGCGACCGTGGTGCCGCCGTTGTCCGAAATCGCGAAGAAGCGCAGGAAGAACTGGGCGAGCGGGCCGATCGCCAGGGCGTAGAGCACGGTGCCGACCCCGAGGGAACCGCCGAGCAGGAACCCGGTCACCACGACCGCCACCTCGAGCGCCGTGCGGACGAGCCGGATGGAGCGGCCGGTGCGCCGGTGCAGCCCGGTCATCAGCCCGTCGCGCGGCCCGGGACCGAACCGGGCCGCGATGTACAGCCCCGTCGCCACCCCGTTCAGCACGATCCCCGCCACCATCACCCCGGCCTGCGCGGCGAGCCCGTGCACATCCGGGACGAGCGCCAGCGTGCCGTCCATCGCGATCCCCACGGCGAAGACATTGGAGACGGTGCCCAGCCCCGGCCGCTGCCGGATCGGTATCCACAGCAGCAGCACGATCGCGCCGATGATGATCGAGACGACGCCGATGGTGATCCCGGTGCGCTCGGCGATCCCCTGGTGGAGCACACCCCACGGCTCCAGACCGAGCCCGGCGACGACCAGCAGCGCCGAACTCGCCCCGTACAGCGCCAGACCTGCGTACAGCTGGATCAGCCGCCGGGTGAGGTGCGCCCGGCGCGGGGTGGCGGTCGTGGACAAGTGGTGCCCCCTGGTGTGGTGGTAGTGGACTGCTGCATGTCACTCTGTGGCAGGGGATTGGCTGCCAACCATGGCCAATCCGAGGAAGGTGGACTGATTCTCATGGCGCAGTGGACTTCGGCAGTCGGTGCGGCTCAGCTCGCCCGGCAGCTCCATGCCCAGCAGCCCAGGCAGACCGGCCCCGGCAACCGTAGGCCGCCGGCCTACCGTGCGCTCGCCGACGGCATCCGGCTGCTCGTCCTCGAAGGCCGGGTCCCGGTCGCCGCCCGGCTCCCCGCCGAACGTGAACTGGCGCTCGCCCTGGCCGTCAGCCGTACGACGGTCGCCGCGGCCTACGAGGCACTGCGGGCCGAGGGCTTCCTGGGGTCCCGGCGCGGAGCCGGCAGCTGGACGACGGTGCCCGCGGGCAATCCGCTGCCCGCCCGCGGGCTGGAGCCGCTGCCCCCCGAGGCGCTCGGATCGATGATCGACCTGGGCTGCGCCTCACTGCCCGCCCCCGAACCGTGGCTGACCCGGGCCGTCCAGGGCGCCCTGGAGGAGCTGGCCCCGTACGCGCACACCCACGGCGACTACCCGGCGGGGCTGCCCGCGCTGCGGCAGATGCTCGCCGACCGGTACACCGCCGACGGTATCCCGACGATGCCCGAACAGATCATGGTCACCACCGGTGCGATGGGCGCGATCGACGCCATCTGCCACCTCTTCGCGGGCCGCGGGGAACGGATCGCGGTGGAGTCCCCGAGCTACGCCAACATCCTCCAGCTGATGCGGGAGGCGGGCGCCCGCCTCGTACCGGTGGCCATGGAGGAGGGGCTGGGCGGCTGGGACATGAACCGGTGGCGCCAGGTGCTGCGGGACGCGGCCCCGCGGCTCGCCTACGTCGTCGCGGACTTCCACAACCCCACCGGGGCCCTGGCCGACGAGGACCGGCGCCGCGCACTGGTGGACGCCGCACGCTCGGCCGGTACGGTCCTGGTCGTCGACGAGACGATGAACGAACTGCACCTGGACGACGACGTGCGGATGCCGCGCCGGGTCTGCGCCTTCGACCCGGCGGGCAGCACCGTGCTCACCGTGGGTTCGGCCAGCAAGGCCTTCTGGGCCGGTATGCGGATCGGCTGGGTGCGCGCCGCCCCGGATGTCATCCGCAGCCTGGTGGCCGCCCGCGCCTACGCCGACATGGGCACCCCGGTCCTTGAGCAACTGGCCGTCAACTGGCTGATGGGCACCGGTGGCTGGGAACAGGCCGTGCAGATCCGCCGGGAACAGGCGCGGGACAACCGGGATGCGCTGGTCACGGCCGTGCGCCGGGAGCTGCCGGACTGGGAGTTCTCCGTACCGCGCGGCGGTCTGACGCTCTGGGTGCGCACCGGTGGCCTCTCCGGATCGCGGCTCGCGGTGGCCGGGGAGCGAGTCGGGGTGCGGGTGCCGTCCGGGCCCCGGTTCGGTGTCGACGGTGCCTTCGAGGGATACGTACGGCTGCCGTTCACGGTCGGCGGGCCGGTGGCGGACGAGGCGGCCCTGCGGCTCGCCGCCGCCGCCCGACTGGTCAGCTCGGGGGCGGGCGCGGGCGCGGAGGCGCCCCGGACGTTCGTCGCCTGAGCGGTCGCCGCGGTGACGGGGGAGGGCCCGCGGGATCCGGTGATCCGCGGGCCCTCCCTCACCGCTGCAGCCGTCAGTCGCTGACGGCCACACTCTCCAGGGCGACGGAAGCGGTCACGGTCTCCGCCGCAACCGGGGCGGGCGTGGTCGCCTCGATCGCCGTCCGCCGTTCGGGCAACAGGCCGAGCACCGTCCGGCGCTGCGCCTCGCTGGTCGTGTCGTCGTACGGATCAGGCGTGGCCGGCACCTGGATGCGCAGCACCGGACCGGCGCCGAGCCGTGCGTAGCCGCGGCCGGGCGGGACGTCCGGGGTCGGGGTGGTGTGCGGTTCCAGTCCCAGGACGGACTCGATCTGGACGGGGGAGCAGTGCCCGAGCACCACGCGGGCCCGGGTGTGGGTGCGCACGGTGGCGCTCAGGCCGTCCAGGCTGTCGAACTGCTCGGTCATCACCACGGTGACGTTGGCGGCCCTGCCGTGCCGCAGCGGCACCTGAAGCAGCTCCTGGGGGTCGGGCCCGCCGCCGACGGCGGCCAGATGGCCGAGCACGCTGGGCCGGTCCAGCAGGATCCAGAGCGGACGCCTGGTGTCCTCGGGGACGGCGTACCCGGACTGCCGGGCCCGGCTGGCCTCGATCAGCCGCCGCTCCGTCTCCTGCGCCGCCCATTCCAGGGTGGCGAGCGCCCCGGCCGGCCCGCACTCCACGGCCAGCACGCCCTCGCGGCCGTTGAAGCAGGCGTACTCACCGATGCCGCTGCCCTCGATGATCAGGATGTCGCCCTGCTGGAGTGCCTGGAGTGCGATGGAGCGCATCAGTGTGGTGGTGCCGCTGCCGGGCTGTCCGGCGATCAGCAGATGCGGCTCCGTGGTGCGTGCGCCGGTCCGCCAGACGACTCCTGGTGCGTCCCGGGTCCCGTCCCCGTCGCTCACCGGGACGGTGCGCTGCACCGCGTCGTCGTCCGTGAAGCCGAGGACTGTCTCGCCCGGGGCGGTGACGAAGTGCTGGGCGGTGATCGAGGTGGGCAGGGCTCCGAGCACGCTCATGACGAGCTGGTTGCCCTCCTCGTCCCAGCTGAACCGGTACTCACGGCCGCGGCCCGACTTGGCGTGCAGCAGCTGTTCGATCCGGGCGCGGGACGCTGCCTCGCTGTCGGTGAAGTACGCGGGGTACGTCACCCGGAGCCGGGAGACGCGGCCGTCGCCGTCGAACTCGTAGTCACTGAAGACCTGGTCCCAGTCGCCTCCGTGGACGAACAGCGGACTGGGGTCGTCGGCCGTGGAGAAGTACGGCACGAGCGCGTCGTACAGAGCCTGCAGGCGCCCGGTCTCCGCCTCGTTCGGGCCGGTCCTGACGGGAGAGCGTTCCCGTCCCTTCCGTGCGGCGGCGCACATCACCGTGACCAGGGCCATGAACGACCCGTACGGGATGAGCGCGACCACGAGTACGCAGGCCGCGACGAGGAACAGCGTGGGGCCGCGCCGGTCCTTGGGCGTCGCGGCCCACTTCTGCCGTCCTGCACCTGCCAGCAGCCGCAGACCACGGGTGATCGTGATCAGCGGATGGAGCACGTCGGTGGCGCTGTCGGCGGCCGTGCGCGCGATCTCGCGACTGCGAGTGATCGAAGCGCTGCCGCTGCTCAGAATGCGGGGGAGTGGTCGCCGGGCCACGTCTGTCTCCTGAAGGGGTGGGAGCGGTAGCGGAGGGTCAGAATTTGATCCCGCCCAAGAGGCCGGCGAGGCTCGCACCGCCCGCGGTGATGCTCGGTGCGATGGCGGTGCCGGCCAGGTAGAAGCCGAACAGGGCGGTGATGAGGGCGTGCGAAGCCTTGAGACCGTCCTTCCTGAAGAACAGGAAGACGATGATTCCGAGGATGACGACGCCTGACATGGAAAGGATCATGAGAGGTTCTCCTGGTTGGGGGGACAGTCACCATGAGTCCTTCCAGGCTCACCGGAAGTATCTATAGGATAAAAGCTTCAAATGGGTGAAAAGTGGGTTTTTTCACTGGACTGGCGGACGGTGGAGCACGGGCCGGAGGGGTTTTCGGTGCCGCGCACCACTCCGTCGTCACTCGACGTGATCTTTTGCCATGGGTGGGCCGGGTCATGTGCGCGTCCGGGCAGTACCCTGTCGGTTCACTCGTACGGCCTCAAGGCGCATGCCCCCCACGGGCCGGCGGCGGAGAAATCGATTACGGAAGGGCGGTCCCCCGATGAGCGAAACCCCTGATCCCGAGGTGGTGGAGCTGGCGACCAAGGTCTTCGACCTGGCACGCCGCGGAGATGCCGACGGGCTCGCCGCCTACGTCGACGCCGGGGTTCCCGTGAACCTCACCAACGACCGGGGCGACTCGCTTCTGATGCTCGCCGCCTATCACGGGCACGCCCCCGCGGTCGCGGCCCTGGTCGGCCGCGGCGCCGATCCGGACCGCGCCAACGACCGGGGGCAGACGCCGCTCGCCGGAGCCGTCTTCAAGGGCGAGGACGCGGTGATCGAGGCCCTGCTCGCCGCAGGGGCCGATCCGGCGGCCGGAACACCCTCCGCCCTGGACACCGCGCGCATGTTCGGCAAGGCCGACCTGCTGGAACTCTTCGGTTCCCGCTGACCGGGTCTGCCGTAAATGTGGTCGCGGTGGCGAAATGGCTGGGTCATCATGACGTCGCGGGCCCGTTTCGGGCCACCGACGAGAGGCAGAGGAAGATGGTCTACACCAGGCAGAAGACGGCGGTCGGCCGATCATGTTGCTGCGCGGCCTAGTGCCCACCCGGCACGTGGAACTGCACAGTCCCCGGTTGCGTCGACAGCTTGATGTGAGGCTTTTTTCATGTTTGATCCGTTCATAGCGCCGAGCGGCACCCTGCTCGGCCTGCTGCAGAGGGGCCGTGGCGACGGCACGCTCCACGCGCTCGCCGCACCACGCCCCGAGGCCCTGGCGGCTCTCAACCACTGCGTCCTGAGCGATCCGCGTCACGACTGGCAGGTGGAGAACCGCTCCCTCTACTACGCGCGCCTGTATCTCGACCTCGACGGCGGGATCGAGGAGATCGAGCGGCATCTCGCTGATCCCGAGGACCACCTGGACACGGACGAGTCACGCACCGGCCTGGCCCTCGCCGTACTCGGCCACCTCGCCTCGTACGGACGCGACGACGCCCTCGCCCTGCTGCGTAGCTACGCCGCGACCGGCTCCAACTGGGCCTGGGCCCTCGACGAGCTGGCCCTGCGCGACGACGACGCCGGCCTCCGGTCCCTCGCCGTCCCCGTGCTCGCCCGCTTCGGCACGGACACCGAGGGCTCCGCCGAACTGGCCGCCGCCGTACGCGACGCCTACGAACCCCGGCCCTGGCGGCTCTGGGCCGACGACCCGCGCGAAATGGTCGGGGCCCGGGTGCGAGCCGCCTCCGAACAGGGCTCGTTCGACCGGTGGCAACGGCAGATGCGCCCCGGCGGACCCCGCCCCGGCTGGAGCGTCCAGGCCGTCTTCGACTGGGCGCAGCAGGGACTCGACCGCGGCAGCGACCTCCATGTGCCGGCCGCCCGCTGTCTCTCCGCCGTCGCGGGACCCGAGGACCGGCCCGTGATCGTCGAGGCTGCCCGCAGCGGCCCTGAAGGCGCCCGGTGCGCCGCCCTGCACTACCTGACCGAGGCCCAGGACCCGGTCGTGCTCGACCTGATCGAGGCCGCGGCGGTCAGCTCCTCGCGCACCGTCGCCGACGCGGCCGTCGCCGCCTTCGAGCGGATGTGCGGTGAGGCGGCCGTCGACCGCGCCCGGCGCTGGGCCCGGCGGCCCGACGCGCTCGGCGCCTCGGCAGCCGGTGTGCTGGCAAGCCGCGGCGGCGCACAGGACGCGCCGCTGGTCCTCGGCGCCCTGCGCGAAGCCGTGCGCGGGGACGGACCCGACGCCCTCCGCCTGTGGACCCTGGTCGACGGCACCGGGCGGCTGGGCATCGCCTGCGCCGCTCCCGTCCTGCGCCACGTCTACCGGGAGACGTCCTCCTCCCACCTGCGGGGCAGAGCCGCCCGCGCACTGGCCGCCACCGACCCCTCCTTCCCCACCGGCTTCGCCGTCGAGTGCCTGTGGGACTGCGAGGAGACGACCCGCGAGGTCGCCGCACGCCACGCGGAGACCGGCGACATCAGGGTGGCCGAGCGCCTGCGCCGGCTGGCCGCCGACCCGGCCGAGGAGGCCGAGGTCCAGACAGCCGTACGCAGCAGGATCGGTCCGGACGCACCCGCCGTCTGACCGGTACGAACAGCACGGGACGTCGCGCGTCGGGGGGCGCGCGACGCGACGCCCCCCGACCGGCGGCCTGCCGCGGTGGTGTCCACCCGACGCGATGTGCGAACGGGGATGCGGCAGCCGCGCCGAAGACCGGGGAGCGCCGCCGCCCGGGCCCCGCGGAGCCGTCCGGCGGGGCATGACCGACTCCGGGGCAACCAGCCGCTTCTGCGCCGTTTCGACCGTTGTCGGTGCGAGGACCTAATCTGTGCAGCGTGACTTCGCCTGCCTACACGGAAAACGCTGCGCCCCAGCTCAGCGCGGGGCCGCGGCCCGCACCGGGCCCGGCCGCCGACGAGGGGCTCTCGCGGCGGCTGCGCGCGCTCGCCTGCACGGCGCCGCTGCACGACCTGGACGTGCGCAAGGCGAACCTGGCCGGTGAGTTCACCGTCTACGCGATGGCGGAGGTCGCGCTCGCCGCGATCGACCACGTCACGCTCAACATGGACTTCGACACCGGCGCGGACCACGACCAGATAGTGGCCAGACTCCTCCCGCGCGTCGCCGCGCAGGCCCCGCGCCGCCCGGTCGCCGAGCACGAACGGGTCGCCCGCTGGGTGCTGGAGAACCTGATCAACGTCGGCAGTGTGGACCGCGGCTTCCGGGCCGTCTACGGCACCTTCGGGCCGGACGGCGCCTACGTCCGGCGCGACTACGACTTCAAACTGATCGAAGAGGTCCCGGGATACGGCGGCAGCGTCTATCTGCGGGCCACCGACGAAGCGGTCAACGTCCTGGTCGGCGCCCTCGACACGGACGTCACCAGCGCCCAGATCGCCGCCGAGGTGAAGCTGGAGGTCCTGATCAGCCGGGGCCGTCTCGCCGACGCGCAACTCGCCGCCGAGCAGGCCCGCTACCGGACCGTGCAGTACGCGGAGACCCTCCGCAAGACACTCGACGCGACCCGGCGCAACGTCCGGGCGGTCGACTGGCTCAACGCCGTGCCCGACATGATCGCCGAGGCGCTGGAGCACGTCGCCGACCGCTACCGCCACGAGAACGCCATCCTCACCAACATCCGCAAGGCCCGTGACGAAGCGGAGGAGCCCGAGCACAAGCGGCGCGCCGCCGAGCTCGTCGACATCGTCAAGGACTGCATCCGCCGCCACACCCAGCTGCAGTCCCGTCTGCTGGAGGCCGGACCGCTGTTCCGCGCCGAACAGGACCGGCAGGCGTTCGCCGCACCGGCCGCCCGGACCGGTCTCGACCTGTACGGACAACTGCTGGCACCGCTGCTGCCGCTCCCCGTCGAGCAGGCGATCCGCGCCACCGACGCGTTCTTCGCGCACGGCACCGGACTGCGCACCCCCACCTCGGTACGGATGGGCGACCTGGTCGACATGCTGCTGACCCCGCCGCTGGAGCGCGAACACCTGGGCGCCGAGATGCCCGAGCCCGATCTGATCGCCACCCCCGCCGACAGCCGATTCAGCGAGGAGCAGCTGGCGAACGCCATGGAGCTGCTGGACCTGGAGCACGACGCACCGCGCCGCCTCTCCGGGCTGCTGACCGAAGCCAGACGACGTGATCCGGACCTCCCCTATCTGGTCGCCCTGCTCGCGGTCCACGCGGCGAGTCCCCCGGTCGGCACCGCCTACCGGCAGGGCGAGCGCCGGCTGCTGTTCTCCGTCGACGACGGGACCCAGCTGGAGGACCCCGAGTTCGGCGGGGCCGACCTGATCGTGGGCACGGCCCTGCTGGACGCGGCCGGCATGGCCGCGGACCGCTCGGAGGCGGGATGAGGACGACGCGGTCCGGCCGGACCACTCCCTTCCATACCGCTTCCTTCCGGACCACTTCCTTCCGGATCACTCCTTTCCGTTCTGCCGCCCTTCGTGCTGTCGCCTTCCGGCTCGCCGCCGCGAGCACCTGCCCGCACAGAATGGTCGGGGCAGCCGCGAGCGCCCGACCCGTCCACCCCGTACCGAAGACCGTCCGCAGCAAGGAGCGCCCGTCGTGAGCGACCACCGCGCAGAGCACGCCGACGCGTGGAGCGAGCACAGCGCCGCGTACCCCGCCGACCGGACCGAGTCCGCGCAGCCGTCAGCGCCCGCCGCAGTCACCCCGGCCGATGCGGCCGACGCCGCCCGGCTCGTCGCCTTCGGGCTCCAGCCCAAGCTGCTGCCCGCCCGCGACGCCGAGTACGCCGAACTGCTGCGCCGCTACCGGGAGGAGCCGGCCTTCGCCCGGCTCGCCGACGCCGTGGCCACCGGACTCGGCCTCGTCGTGCTTGAGGTGTCCACCCGGGCCGGCATGGCCGTCGCGGCGGGCGAGGACTCGGTCTTCGCCGTACGCATGGGCGACTACGCCCGCCGGGCCTCGCCGGACTCCGCCGACCGCTTCCTGCACGGGCTTGCCCACCTGGCCGTCGCCGCGATGGCCTTCCCGCGCCCCGAGGACCTCGCCGACGACGCGTACATCGGCCGGATCACGGTCAACGGCGTCGACGCCTTCGTACGCCAGGCATGCCACCGCCTGGAGGAGCGCGCCGAGGAGCACGGCGACAACACCGACCCGGCCAGTGACGCCCCCGGCCTGGAGGTCGGCTGGCGGGTCTACGCCCGGCGCAGCTCCACCGGAGCGACGAAGGACGCCCGACGGCTGGCCGGATCCACCACGGGCATCGTCGGAAAGGCCGTCGCCTTCCTCACCGACTCCGGCTTCCTCCAGCGCACCGGGGACGACGCCGGAGGAGCCTTCCGCACCACCGCCCGCTATCAGCTCCAGGTCCGCGACATGGCGGGCGGTGCCGCCATGGCCGAACTGCTGGAACTGGGAGTGGTACCGGTCACCGACGGATCGGCGACGCTGCTGCCGCCACCCGATCCCGACGACCTGGAGCTGGTGGCCGACGCCGGCCTGCCCTTCCACAGCTGACCGACGCCGGCCTGCCCTCTTGCGGCCGCCCGGCCCACAGTCGGCCACCGCACCACTGCCCGGCCCACCGTCGGCCGGCCACACGACCGCCCGGCCACCGCACGGCCGGCCGTCACCGACGCCTCCCTCCCGCTGCCTGAACGACGAGAGTCCGCCGCCATGTACGAGCTGTCCCGGGTCCGCCTCTACTCCATCGGGCCTGCCGGTGCGCGCTACGCCGACACCGTGCTTGACCTGCGCGGGGTCGGCGAACCCGTGCCCCACCCCGCACCGGCACAGGCGGAGTTCTTCGAGGAGGAACCGGTCGGCCCGCCGCGCCGGCCCGCCCCCGCCGGAGTGCTCTTCCTGGAGAACGGCGGCGGCAAGTCCGTCCTGCTGAAGCTGATCTTCTCGGTGATGCTGCCGGGCCACCGCAACACGCTCGGCGGCGCCAGCTCCGGCGTGCTGCGCAAGTTCCTGCTCGCCGAGGACTGCGGGCATGTCGCGCTGGAGTGGCAGCACACCCTGACCGGCGAATGCGTCGTCGTCGGCAAGGTCAGTGAATGGCGCGGACGCCAGGTCTCCAACGACCCGAGAAGGTTCGCCGAGGCCTGGTACTCCTTCCGGCCCGGCCCCGGACTCAGCCTCGACTCGCTGCCCGTCGCCGAGGCGACCTCGGTGGGCCGCCCCGCCGAAGGGGTCTCCGGTGCCCGGGGCAGGCGCCGCACCATGAAGGGCTTCCGCGACGCGCTCACCGAGGCGGGCAAGTTCTACCAGCACCTCGACGTGCACTGGGAAGAGATCCACGACCGCTGGAACGAGCACCTCGGCGACATCGGCCTGGACCCTGAACTCTTCCGCTACCAGCGCGAGATGAACGCCGACGAGGGCGAGGCCGCGGGACTCTTCGCCGTCAAGAAGGACTCCGACTTCACCGACCTGCTGCTGCGCGCCGTCACCGACACCCGCGACACCGACGGCCTCGCCGACCTCGTCAGCGGCTTCGGCAACAAACTGGGCTGCCGCGCCGAGCTGACCGCCGAGCGCGACTTCACCGCCGGCTCAGTCGATCTGCTCGGCCGCATCGTGGAGGCCACCGGAACACGTTCGCGTACCCGGGACATCCACGCCGGCGCCGAGCGCCGCACCCGCACGCTGGCCCGCAGGCTCTCCGCCCGCGCCGGCCAGGAGCGCGGCCGGACCGCGGAGCTCGCCCAGCAGGTCACCGGCGCGGCCCACACCGTCACCGGTGCCGAGGAGACCCGCGGCCGTGCCGGCCTGATCGCCGCCGAACTCGCCTACCGGCACGCCTCCCTGGCCCTCACCGCGGCCGAGAAGAGCGCGGCGGCCCAGCGCCGGGAACTGGGCGACGCCCGGACCCTGCACTCCGCCTGGCAGGCGGCCGAGGCAGTGCTGCGCCACCGCGCCGCCGCCGACCGCGCCGCGCGCGTCGCCGTCGCGATCCGCGAGGCCGAGCGGGACGCGGCCCCGGCGCTGGCCGCACGCGCCACCGCCGCTGCCGATCTCGTACGGGCCCTGCACACCGCCGCCGAGGTGGGCGAGAGCGTCGCCAACGAGGAGGAGGAGCGCTCCGAGACCCTTCAGACCGCGGGCGAGGCCGCGCACCGTGACGCCACCACGGCAGCCACCGAGGCCCAGCGCGCCCGCAGCGAGGTCGGCCACCTCCGCCAGCGTCTCGCCGAGGTCGAGCAGGAGACCGCCGAAGCGGTCCGGGCGGGCTGGCTCGACGACACCGCACCGAACGCGGACCCGGCCCGCGCGGCCCTCGCGGCGAACGATGCCGAACAGTCCGCGGTGGCCGCCTGGGACACCGCGCGTGAGGCCGCCGGATCCGCCGCGGAACGGTCCCGGCAGGCAACGGCCGCCGAGAGCCGCGCCGAACTCGCCGCGGCGCGGGCCGCCGACGGCGCACGGGCCGCCGAACAGGCCTACGAGGCCGAACTCAGGGCTGCCGAGTCGATCGCCGCCGAGCACCGCCTCGCCGACCTGCTCGGCCTGCCCACGACGCAGAGCGGCGGCGTACCCCGGCCACGGAGGGGCGCGACCGGACCCGAATCCGCAACGGACGCCGGACCCGAATCCGCAACGGACGCCGGACCCGAATCCGCAACGGACGCCGGTGCCGAGGAGCAGGGGCCGCACCATGAGGCCCCGAACACCGAGGGGACCGCCGCCGCCCCCGGCACCGACGGAACCGAACTGTCCGCTCACGGCGCCCACACCGTCACGACCAGGCATCTCCGCCCGGCCGAACAGCCGCTCACCGCAGCCGAGTTCGACCGCAACGCCGACGAGCTGCGCGACCTCCTCGACCAAGGCGTCAGCTCCGCCGAACGACGCCTCTTCGAACTGCGCACCGCCGCCGCCGACGACTCCCGCATCCTGGGCGCGCTCGGCGACGGCGGACTGCTGCCGCCCGGCCCCGACGTCCTCGCCACCGTCGAGTACCTCGGCGAGCACGGCATCCCCGCCCTGCCCGGCTGGCGCTACCTCGCCCAGGCCGTCGACCCGGCCGACCACGCGGCGGTGCTCGCGGCCCGGCCCGAACTCGTCGACGGGGTGGTGATCACCGACCCGGACGCGCACGGCCGTGCCCGCGAGGTCCTCGGTGCCGCCGCCCTGCTGCCGCGCTCGGCCGTGGCCGTCGGCACCGCCGCCGCCCTGCTCGCGCCGGTCCCGGACCCCGGCTCCGCCGCACGCGGCGACGGCGTGTTCCTCGTCCCGCCCAACCCGGCCATGCACGACGAACACGCCGCCGACGAGGAGCGGCACGCGCTCAGGAGCCGTGCCGCCGCCCGCGACGAGGACATCCGCACCCTCGCGGCCCGCCTCACCGCGGACCGTGCGCTCGCCGCCCGGATCGGCTCCTGGCGCGTGGACTGCCCGCCCGGCATGCTCGCCGAACTGGCGGAAGCGGCCGGCACCGCCCGTACGGCCGCCGAGACGGCCGAGGCCGCGCTCGCCGAGGCCCGTACCGTGCGCGCCGAGGCCGACGAGGCCGCCGCCGACACCGCCCGCGTCCGCGACGAGCGTCAGGAGGCCGCCCAGCGCGCTCGCCGGGCCGCCGACGCGCTCGCCGGACTCGCCTTCCGCCTCCGGGAACGGGCGGGCTGGCAGGCGAAACTGCGCGAGCTGGTCGACGAGGCGGCGGAGTCCGAGGCCCGCGCCACCGTCTTTCTGGAGCGTGCCAGGGCCGCCGACGAGGACCGCAGGGCCGCTCAGCGCGCCGCCGACGACGCCCGCCGCACCGCCCGCGCCCTGCGCGCCGAACGGGCCGAGATCGCCGGCGCCCCCGAGCACCTCCCGGAGCCCGCGCCGGACGCCCCGCGCCCCGCGCTGCCCGCCCTGCGCGAGGCCTACCGGGCGGCGTCCCAGCTCTACGAGAAGGTGGGCGTCGGCGCCGACCTGCGCGCCGAACAGGCCCGCGCGGAGAGCGACGAGAGCGCCGCACTGGCTGAACTGGACCGGCTCACCAACAAGGTCCGCACCCGGGCCGCCCAGCTCCTGGAAGGAACGGACGGCGCCGACGGCCCGTCCCGGCAGGCGGCCGCCGCCCGTGCCGAGTCCCTGGTCCAGCTCCTGGAGACCCGCGCATCGGCTGCCAGCGAGCAACTGGGCAGGCTGCGCGGCGAGTCCGAGCGGCTGGCCCCCGCCGACGGCGAGACCCTCCACACGGAACTCCCCGACGAGCAGGTACCCGCCGACGCCGAACAGGCCCAGGCCCTCCTGCGCACCGCCACGGCCGAACTCGCTGCCGCCACCGCGTCCCTGGACACCGCCAGGGCCGCCCACGCCGAACTGCTGCACGCCCATCGCACCGCCGAGGACTCGGCAGGCGGCTTCGACGAGACCGCGGCCCTCCTGCGCGACCTCCTCAGGGACCACGGCGACGACGACCCCGAGACACCGGACCCGTACCCCGGCAGTCTCGACGAGGCCCGGCAGTCCGCTGCCGAGGCCCGACGCTCACTGCGTGGCTGCGCCGCGGACCTGTCCACATCGGAAGCGGCCGTACGGGAGGCGAGCGATGTGCTGGTCCGGCACGCCAACTCCACCCGCTACGAACAGGTCCGCACCCCGGCCCGCCAGCAGATCCGTGAACTCCCGGCCGCCGCGCTGCCCGAGCACGCGGAGAAGTGGGCCCTCGCCTTCGCCCCCAGGCTTCGGGTCCTCACCGACGAACTGGCCCAGCTGGAACGCAACCGTGGCTCCATCGTCGACCGGTTGCGCGGCCTCGTGGACTCGGCACTCACCACGCTCCGCTCCGCCCAGCGGCTCTCCCGGCTCCCCGAGGGCCTGGGGGAGTGGTCCGGTCAGGAGTTCCTCCGGATCCGCTTCGAGGAACCCGACCAGGTCACACTGACCGAACGGCTCGGCGAGGTCATCGACGAGGCCACCAAGGCGGCG
Source organism: Streptomyces brevispora (assembly GCF_007829885.1). Lineage (NCBI taxonomy): Bacteria > Bacillati > Actinomycetota > Actinomycetes > Kitasatosporales > Streptomycetaceae > Streptomyces > Streptomyces brevispora. Next base: position 167,744 of record NZ_VIWW01000001.1, on the reverse strand, counting down.
CTGAAGAAGAACTCCGACCTGCGCAGGGACGGCATGTCCCTGCTGCTGAGAGGTGTGCAGGCGGCGCTGGAGCCCAGGGGCATCGCCGTGGAGATCCTCAAGCCGGACGCGGTGCTGCGTGCCGAGCGGGTGCCGGTCGGGCAGATGGGCGACGTCTTCTCCGGCGGCCAGCTGCTGACCGCAGCCATCGCCCTGTACTGCACGATGGCCGCACTGCGCAGCAACGACCGGGGCCGCGACCGGCACCAGCACCACCACGCGGGCACGCTCTTCCTCGACAACCCCATCGGTCGCGCCAACGCCACCTACCTGCTGGAGCTCCAGCGTGCGGTGTCGGATGCGCTCGGAGTGCAACTGCTCTACACCACAGGGCTGTTCGACACGACGGCCCTCGCCGAGTTCCCCCTGGTGATCAGGTTGCGCAATGACGCGGACCTGCGGGCCGGGCTGAAGTACATCAGCGTCGAGGAGCATCTGCGCCCCGGGCTGCCGCAGCAGGACCCCGGCGCCGAGACGGTGCACGGAGAGATCACCGCCACCCGCATGTTCAAGCGCACCGCACCGGCGCCGGACGCGCTCCCGGCCCGGGCCGCGAGCCAATCCGCCGACGGCACGCCGGGCACGGCCGTGGATTCGGACCCGGGCGCGGATTCGGACCCGACCCCTCAGCCCGGCACAGGCTGAGACGCCAGCCACGATCCGGCGGGTGCGATCCGGCATGGGCTGAGACGCCAGCCACGACCCGGCGGGTGCGATCCGGCATCCGCCCGGCGTGCCCGCCCCAGAGGGTTCAGGCCCGGGACAGCCTGCGGCCCGCGTCCTGGCGGCGTATCCGCGCACTGTCCCGCCGCCCGGTCCGGGCGGCCCGCCTCGCCCTGCGCCTCTCGCGGCGCAGCCGCCGGGCGGAACTGCTCGGCATCGACACCACGCCGTTGCGCTGATTCCACACCTGCCGGGTGACCCACACGTCCAGCACCGACCAGGTCGTGCCCACCGTGCTGGCCACGCTGCTCAGCACCATCGGGAAGGCCAGCCAGGAGCCCGTCACCGTGGCAAGGAAGGCCACCATCGCCTGGATGATCGTCAGCGACATGATCAGAACGGCCCGCACGGCCGCCGTGCGTACCGGGTCCGGCATCCGCCGCCGCAGCGCCGGCTCCTCGACCCAGAGCGGCTGCCGCGGAATCACCGGCCGCTCCCGCGCCGCCGCGGCCGCGGGCATCGCACCCTTCGCCGCCTGGACCGGCGCCGACCGCGCGGCGCCATGACGCTCTTCCGTTTCCAAGGACTTTCAACTCCCCACCGCTGTCCGACTTCAGGGTTGCTGCCCGGCATGCGCTGCTTCTACGCGGACGGGTCGCCCCATCCTCTTGACTGCGCCCCTGCAGTCCCCTTACCCCCTTACGGACAGACGAGTGCCAGGCTGTGAAGATTCCCCCCGAACCATCACGGAACGAAGAATTCCAGCCAACTGGCGCGGGGAGGAATGTGGCGCTCTGGCTGGTCTCTTCTGTCGCTTTCACGAATTTCATCTCCTGGAATACCGGGACAACTCATGGTCAACTCCCAGTAAGGCGGCCGAAAATCGCCCGGACAACCCTTCGAGTTGTCTGTGTGTCGGTAGTAGGCTCGCGCCGTTTGTTGACGGAACACCATCACCGCCCTGCGGGGCCGAGCTGGGGGAGGCCATGCGCTTTCGCGGGAAATCCATCCGCAGGAAGATCGTGGCGTTGCTTCTGGTGCCGCTCGTCTCCCTCACCGGACTATGGGGCTTCGCCACCTATCTGACCGGCCGCGAGGCACGCCAGCTGATGAGCGCGAGCACCGTGGTGGAGAAGATCGGCCACCCCCTTGAGGACACCGTCCGGGTCATCCAGAACGAGCGCCGTCAGACTCTCGTCTTCCTCGCGGACCCACGCGCCTCCGACGCCCTGCCGGTGCTGCGCCGCCAGCGCGCCGCCACCGACCGGGTCGTGGGCCAGGTCAACAGGAGCGCGCGGCAGAAGGACATCCGCGACGCGCTGCGCCCCGACGCCGCAACCCAGCTCAGCTCGATCCTGGGCGCCGTCGAGGGGCTGCAGGCGCTCCGCGACTCCGTCGACAAGCGCACCATCGGCCGGGCCAAGGCGATGGACTACTACAACGGCCTCATCGCCCCGTGCTACCGCTTCCTGACCGGTCTCCACGTCATGGAGAACGTGTCGATGGACAAGCAGGTCCGAGCCCTGGCCGGCATCTCGCGTGCCCGTGAAATGCTCTCCCAGGAAGACGCACTCGTCGCGTCGGGGCTCCTCGCGGGACGGCTGACGGCCCCCGAACTCCGGCAGATCTCCGACCTCGTCGCCAAGCGCGGACTGCTGTACGAGGTCAACCTCGAAGCGCTCCCCGCGTCGGAACGCCGCCGCGTCGAGCAGTACTGGGCGAGCCCGGACAGCGAGCCGCTGCGCTCCGCCGAGGACAAGCTCATCGCCCAGGGCCCCACCCACGACCCCCGCGAGGTGGACGCCGCACGCTGGCAGGAGGTGGCCCCGCCCGTCCTGGACCGGCTGGCCAACGATTCGACCGAGATGAACAACCGCTTCCAGGACCGCGGCAGGCCCGCCGGCTACGGTGTCCTGATCAAGGCGGGCGTCGCCGGTGTCCTGGGATTCCTCGCCCTGCTCGTCTCGGTCTTCGTCTCCGTGCGCATCGGCCGCGAGCTCGTCCGCGACCTCTCACGCCTGCGCAAGGACGCCCATGAGGTCTCCGGCGTGCGCCTGCCGAGTGTGATGCGCCGTCTCGCCGCGGGCGAACACATCGACGTCGAGACCGAGTCCCCGCACCTCCACTACGAACGTGACGAGATCGGCCAGGTCGGGCAGGCCCTGAACATCCTGCAACGGGCCGCGGTCGAGGCCGCCGTCAGGCAGGCCGACATGCGCCGCGGGGTGTCCGAGGTGTTCGTCAACCTCGCCCGCCGCAACCAGGTGCTGCTGCACCGCCAGTTGACGCTCCTGGACACGATGGAGCGCCGCACCGAGAACACCGAGGAACTCGCCGACCTGTTCCGCCTCGACCACCTCACCACGCGTATGCGGCGCCACGCCGAGGGCCTGGTGATCCTCTCGGGAGCCGCACCGTCACGACAGTGGCGCAAGCCCGTCCAGCTGATGGATGTGGTGCGTGCCGCCGTCGCCGAGGTGGAGGACTACGAACGGATCGAGGTCCGCAGGCTGCCGAAGATCGGTGTGGGCGGCCCCGCCGTCGCCGACCTCACCCACCTGATCGCCGAACTCCTGGAGAACGCCACGGTGTTCTCACCCCCGCACACCGCGGTCCAGGTGCACGGCGAACGCGTCGCCAACGGGTTCACCCTCGAAATCCACGACCGCGGGCTCGGCATGCCCCCGGAACTCCTCCTGGACGCCAACCTGCGACTCGCCGAGACACCCGAGTTCGAGCTGTCCGACACCGACCGGCTCGGCCTCTTCGTGATCAGCCGGCTGGCCCAGCGGCAGAACGTCCGGGTGTCGCTTCAGACCTCCCCCTACGGAGGCACCACCGCGGTCGTGTTCATCCCGGCGGCGCTGCTCACCGACGCCCCGGAGGCCCACGGTACGGGGTTCCGCCTCGACCGCCGGTCCGAGAAGGCGATCGCCAGCAGCCGGCCGGGCAGCGACCCGGCGGGCGGCGGCATGGACGGCGGCGACGCGTTCGGCCGCCCCGCGGGCAGCCGAACGCAGGGCGGCAGGCCCGCCGGCCTCGCACCGGTGCCCACCGGCCGGGCGGACCCGGCCCTGCTGGACGGGCCGGTCGAGCTCGAAGGCCCGGTCGGTCCGCTGGACTTCAACCGCGACCCGGTACTGGAAGCCGTCGCCGGATCCGGGCTCGACCCGGTACTCGACGGGGTGTCCGACCTGGAGGACACCGAGAGCGAACGCGGCGGCATCTTCCGGGCCCGTGAACTCCGGCGCGACGGCGACCGCGATCAGCACCAGCAGGCCGCCGACCAGATCGAGGACCCGGACGGTGTCCGGGAACTGCGCCCCGACGACACCAGGCCGCTGCCCCGCCGCAAACCGCCGACCCTGGTCACCGACCGGGGCCGCCGGATCAATGAGACGGGCCGGGCCCACCCCACGACCGCCGATCCGGGCGACGCCCGCCCGGTGTCCGGCCCCGTCCGGTCCGCGGACCGCGGCCGGCCCCCCGAGCCCCGGCAGTCCGACGGTCCGCGGACACGCACCGGGCACGCCACGACTCCGGCCGTCACGCCCTCGGTACCGGGGCCCCGCTCGCCGTCACCCACCCGCACCTCGGCTCCCGCCCCCGAGACGGTCGGGGGGCTGCCCCGCCGGATCCGGCAGGCCAGCCTCGCGCATCAGCTCCGCGAGGGGCCCGTCGGCGGCGCCGCGCCGGACCTGGTGGAGACGGCGGAGGACATCGAACGCGACGCCGACGAGGTACGCAGCCGCATGGCCTCGCTCCAGCGCGGCTGGCAGCGCGGCCGCCTGCAGAACGCCGAGGACGTGACCGGCCCCGATGACACAGCACAAGGAACCACTCCGGGAGGGGACGGTCGATGACCGCACCGAACGCCACAGCACTCAACTCAGCACGCCAGGGGTCCGGCGAGCTCAACTGGCTCCTCGATGAACTCGTCGAGCGGGTCGCGAGCATCCGCAAAGCGCTGGTGCTCTCCAGCGACGGCCTTCCCACCGGCGCGTCCAAGGACCTGACCAGGGAGGACGGCGAGCACCTGGCGGCCGTGGCCTCCGGGTTCCACAGCCTCGCCAAGGGGGTGGGCCGGCACTTCGACGCCGGCCGGGTCCGCCAGACCGTCGTCGAGCTCGACGAGGCGTTCCTGTTCGTCACGGCCGCCGGCGACGGCAGCTGCCTCGCGGTGCTCGCCGACTCCGACTCGGACGTCGGCCAGGTGGCGTACGAGATGACGCTGATGGTCAAGCGTGTCGGCGCCCACCTGGCCAACTCCCCCCGGACGACCGGTCTGACCTCCGGAGGGTGAGTGGATGGCATGAGCGCCGACTCCTCCCGTTCCCCGGCCGGCCCCGGCGGTCCGCAGTCCTCGCGCTGGTACGACGCCGACGCGGGGCCGGTCGTCCGTCCGTACGCGATGACGCGGGGACGTACCAGCAGCGCGTCCCGTCATCGTCTCGACCTGATCGCGATCGTCGTCCCCGAACCCGCGGCCGACGATCCCGGCCGGGACCAGATGCTCTCCCCGGAACACGTGGAGATCGTCGAACTGTGCAGCGGCATGCCCCAGTCGATCGCCGAGCTCGCGGCCGGTCTGGACCTCCCCGTCGGGGTGGTCCGGGTGCTGGTCGGTGATCTCGTCGAGGACGAGCTGGTGCATGTGACCCGTCCCGTTCCGCCGGCCGAGCTGCCGGACGTGAACATTCTTCGCGAGGTGATCAATGGCCTTCGGGCGCTCTAGCCGCAACAGGCGGCCCGTTGAGCCCGTTACCCTGAAAATCCTGGTGGCGGGCGGCTTCGGAGTGGGCAAGACGACCATGGTGGGAGCGGTCAGTGAGATCAGGCCGCTGCGTACGGAGGAGAGCCTGACCGAGGCAGGACGTCCCGTGGACGACCTGGACGGTGTCGAGGCGAAGACCACGACGACGGTGGCCATGGACTTCGGGCGGATCACCCTCCGCGAGGACCTGGTGCTGTATCTCTTCGGCACCCCGGGGCAGGACCGGTTCTGGTTCCTGTGGGACGAACTCGCCCAGGGGGCGCTGGGGGCGGTCGTCCTCGCGGACACCCGGCGTCTGGAGGACTGTTTCGCCGCGGTCGACTACTTCGAACGCCGGGAGATCCCCTTCGCCGTCGCCGTCAACTGCTTCGAGGGCGCCGACCGGTTCCCCACCGAGACGGTGCAGGCGGCGCTGGACCTGGACCCGGAGGTACCGGTGCTCCTGTGCGACGCGCGGGACCGGTCGTCCGTACGCGACGTACTGGTGGCCGTCGTCGAACACGCGCTGGCCCGCGCGGACGCACTCCGCGAACCGGCCACCACGTAGGCACGGCCCCGAGCCGGCCCGACGACACCGACAGCGGAACGCGGCACGTACCCCCGCCCACAGGGGTGCGTGCCGCGCGTCGTGCGACCGGCAGGCAGCGGCCGCCGATAGGAACTGTCAGCGGACCGCGACGACTGCCGAGCCGTGGCCGAACAGCCCCTGGTTCGCGGTGATCCCGGCTCGCGCCCCCGGAACCTGGCGGTCTCCCGCCGTGCCGCGCAACTGCCAGGTCAGCTCGCATACCTGGGCGATCGCCTGCGCGGGCACGGCCTCGCCGAAGGACGCCAGCCCGCCGCTCGGGTTCACCGGGATGCGCCCGCCGAGCGCCGTCGCCCCTTCGCGGACGAGCGCCGCGCCCCCACCCGCCGGGCACAGCCCGATGTCCTCGTACCACTCCAGTTCCAGCGCCGTGGAGAGGTCGTACACCTCGGCCAGCGAGAGATCCGAAGGCCCGATTCCCGCTTCCTCGTACGCCGCCCGTGCGATGGAGGCGCGGAAACTCGCGGTCGCCGGTTCCACGGCGACCGCCGAATCGGTGGCGATGTCCGGAAGGTCGAGCACCGCCTTCGGATACGTCGGCGTCACGGTCGAAACGGCACGGATACGGACCGGATCCGCAGCCCCGTGACGCCGGGCGAACTCCATGCTGGACAGCACCAGTGCCGCCCCGCCGTCGGAGGTGGCGCAGATGTCCAGCAGCCGCAGCGGATCGGCGACCACCGCGGAGGCCGCGACCTGCTCGGCGCTCACCGGCGCCCGGTAGCGGGCGTTACGGTTCAATGCGCCGGCCGCCGCGTTCTTCACCTTGACCAGCGCGAAGTCCTCCGGGGTGTCCCCGTGCACGGCCATCCGGCGACGGGCGTAGAGCGCGAAGTAGGTGGGGTTCGTGGCGCCGAGCACCCGGAACCGCAGCCAGTCCGGATCGTTGGGCCGTTCGCCGCCCGCCGGGGCGAAGAACCCCTTGGGCGCCGCGTCCGCACCCACCACGAGCACCACGTCCGCCATTCCGGCCAGGATCTGCGCCCTGGCGGTGTTGACGGCCTGGGCGCCCGACGCGCAGGCCGCGTACACGCTGGTGACGCGGGCGCCCTGCCAGCCCAGCGCCTGAGCGAACGTCGCCCCGGCCACGTACCCCGGGTACCCGCCGCGCACGGTGTCCGCGCCGACCACCGACTGCACGTCCGGCCAGTCGATGCCCGCATCGGCGAGCGCGTTGCGGGCCGCCACCCTGCCGTACTCCACGAAGCTGCGCCCCCACTTGCCCCAGGGGTGCATCCCGGCCCCGAGGACGGCCACGTCCCCGCTCATCGCGCACCGTCCCGGAGACCGGTGTCCACGGGTCGCCAGTGCCAGGTCGTCCACACCGTGCCGTCGTCCGTGCCGTCGCCGGACTCCGTACCGAGCACCCCCGGCACGACCTCGACCGTCATCCCGACCGCGAGATCAGCGACACCGACCCCGGGCGCGGCCTGCCCGAGCACTACCATCCGCTCGGCCGCGAGCTCCACGGCGACCAGCGTGTACGGCTCCCAGGGCATATCCGGGTCGCAGGGGTAGGGGGCGGGCGGCCGGTAGCGGCCGTCGGTGTACGACCAGACTGTGCCGCGCCTGGACAGCGGGACCTCGACCGGTTCGCCGCCCGTACAGCCCGGATTGCGGCAGAAGCCGTCCTGGCGGGGGAAGAAGACCGACGAGCAGAGCGGACAGCGGGTGCCCAGCAGTCGGAATTCCTCATCGGGGCCGTCCTCGGTGAACCATCCGGCCACCACGGGTATGCGCTTGCGCGGCAAAGTTCCTCCCCAGCACTGAATCTGACGGAACGTCAGAAGTGTGCCACGGTCAGCTGTTGTCGGCGAGCCACTTGGCAGCGGTCTCCGCGAGCTCCCGGTCGCGGCCGGCCAGCATCGTGCGGATCATCTGCGCATCGCCGCGGAGCGACCAGGCGGGATGGCCGAAGGAGGCCGGGTTGTTCCCCTCGATCAGGAAATGGGCAGGCCAGGCAGTCCCGTACCCGATCAGCGGCAGCGCCGCCGCATACCGCTTACGGCCGCGCGCCAGCCCGTAGGCGGTGATCGCGAGGCCGGTCAGAGTGCCGGTCAGATGGACCCAGCGGGTCGCGGCCCTGGAGTGCATCGCGACGTAATACGGCCAGAACTCCTCGTACGAATCGAACGTCTGCTGTGACATACGGGCACCGTAATGGCTGGACCGGCAACCGGATACGGCCGATACGCGTCCGAGAGGAAGAACGGGTGGCCGGAACCCACGGGGGTGGTTCCAGTCGCCCGTTCCTCCCCGCCGGTTATCAGTGGCCGGCGACGGACCCGCGGGCCACCGGGAAGTCGAAGTAGGTGTCGGGGAACAACTCCGGCTTGAAGGTGTAGTGCCACCACTCCTCGGCCAGATTGACGAATCCGGCGTCGGTGAGCGTCTTCTTCAGGAACTGCCGGTTGGCACGCTGCACCCCCTGGATCCGCGGGTCATCCGTGTGCGAGAGCGTGTCGAAGCAGTCGAATCCGGTGCCCATGTCGATCGAGTTGTCCGGGAAGCGGTCGGACTGAGGTGCGTAGCAGGGCACCAGCTTCTGACCCGGCCGGTACGGCGCGGTGGGCCGGGCCGGCAGCCTCACCAGCGTCAGGTCCACCGTGCTTCCCCGGCTGTGCCCGGACTTCTCCGCGATGTAACCGTCCGCGAACAGCCGGGTCTTGTCGACCTGCGGATAGAACTCGCCCTTCATGGTCTCGTCGTCGAGATCCTTCGCCCAGCGCACGAAGTGGTCGACGGCCCGCTGGGGCCGGTAGCAGTCGTACACCTTCAGCGAGTAGCCCTGACGCAGCAGCCGCAGCTGGGCCCGGTGCAGCGCCCGCGCGGCCGGCCGGGTCAGGATGCAGAGCGACTCGCGGTAGCCGTCCACCGGTTCGCCCATGAAGTCGTGCGCCGTGGGGTAGCGCATCTCCTGGATGATCGTGGGATCCACCGCACGCAGCGCGACGAACTCGGCGGGAGCCTTCGGTTCGGGCTTCGCCTGCGCCACCGGGGCGGCGGCGGTGACGGCGAGCAGGGTGGCGGCAGCGGCTGCCAGGACACGGAAAGCGGAAGCAAGACCTGTCATGGGCACATCGTCCACCAGTCAGGCGGTGCCGGGCAGGAGATCGGATACAGTCCCCGCGTGTCCGCGACGACGAGGAAAGACGATCAGGAAAGACGACGAGGAAACCGGAGCAGCCCGTGAAGGACTCGCACTGCGGCAGTTGCGGAACCCGGTACACCGCCCTCGCGTCCCCGGACGCCTGGCCACGCACCTGCAGCGCCTGCGGCGACACCGCCTACCGCAACCCGCTGCCGGTCGCCATCGCCCTGCTCCCCGTCACCGACCGGGACGGCACCGGACTGGTCGTCATCACCCGCACCATCGAACCCTGCCTCGGCGGACGCGCACTCCCCGGCGGCTTCGTCGACCACGCCGAGGACTGGAAACACGCGGTCGTACGTGAACTCCACGAGGAGACCGGCATCGAGGCCCACCGGGACGACGTCCGGCTCGCCGACGCCCTCAGCTCCCCGGACGGCCACCTGCTCCTGTTCGGCCTGCTCCCGACGCGCCCGGCGGCCGCCCTCCCGCCGTCCGTCCCCACCGACGAGACCTCCGGATACGACGTGCTGCGCACCCCGGAAGTACTGGCCTTCCCCCTCCATACGGAGGCCGTCCGCTCCTGGTTCGCAGGCCGCTACCGCTGACCGCGCTCACAGCCCCCGGACCCGCACCGGGCAGTCCACCAGCCCCTCCTCACCATCCCGCTCCACCACGACCCGCCCGTCCACCAGCCGCGTCGTGTACCGCTCGACCACCGCCGGCTCCCAGCCGTCCCCCGTGTCACGGACCACCGAACCGCCACCCCCGCGCCCCTCCGCCGGAGCCCAGACCTCCAGCTCCAGCCCGCCGTCCGCGCCCCGCACCGGAATCACCGAACCGGCCCGCGCCAGCACCGGCACCCGCGACAACGGCGCATCGACCACGACCTGACCGGGTCCCTCGTGCACCGCACCGGTCACCGTGTCGTACCAGCGCCCCGGCGGCAGCCGGACCGCCCGCTCACCCACCCCCGGCCCCAGCACCGGCGCCACCAGCAGCGCATCACCCAGCAGGAACGCGTCCTCGCACTCCCGCAGCGCCCGGTCGCCCGGCGCACCCCACCACAGCGGACGCACATACGGCGCACCGGTCAGCCGGGCCAGCTGCGCCAGCGTCACCCAGTACGGGCGCAGCCGCTCCCGCTCCAGCAGCACCCCCCGCGCGGCGTCGAGCACCCGCGGCCCGAACTCCCACGGCTCCCGCCGGCCCGCGTCGATCGCCGCATGCGTACGGAACAACGGCAGATACGCCCCCAGCTGGAACCACCGCAGATACATCTCCGGCGACGGCGACCCGTCGAACCCGCCCACATCCGGGCCCGAGTACGGCACCCCGCACAGCCCGAGACCCAGTACCAGCGCCAGCGAGGCCCGCAGCCCCGGCCAGCCGGTCGCCACATCACCGGACCAGGTGCCTCCGTACCGCTGCATCCCCGCCCAGCCCGAACGCGAGAACAGGAACGGCCGCTCCTCCGGACGCAGCCGGCGCAGCCCCTCGTACCCGGCGCGCGCCATGGCGAGGCCGTACACGTTGTGCGCCTCCCGGTGATCACCGCCGCGCCCCTCCAGTGAGTGACGCGCCGAACGGGGCAGCGTCGGGTCACCGAACGCCGCGAACGACACCGGCTCGTTCATGTCGTGCCAGACACCGGAGAACCCCTGCGCCAGCCGTTCCGCGTACAGCCCGCCCCACCACTCGCGCACCTCCGGATCGGTGAAGTCCGGATACACGCACTCACCCGGCCACACCTCCCCGCGCACGATCCGCCCCCGGCCGTCCCGGACGAACGCACCCGAACTCCCCACCGCCGCACCGCTGTCGAACACCGCGTTCCCCGGCGCGGCAGGCACCGCCGGGTCCACGATCGACACCAGCCGCACCCCGTCCCCGCGCAACTCCTCGGCCAGCCCCGGCAGATCCGGGAACCGCTCGTGATCCACCGTGAACACCCGGTGCGCGTCGTAGTGGTCGATGTCCAGATGCAGCACGGACAACGGCAGCCCCCGCTCCCGGTACCCCGACACGATCCGCCGCACCTCCCGCCCGCTCCCGAACCCCCAGCGGGCGTGCTGCGGACCCAGCGCCCAGGACGGCGGCAGCGCAGGCGCGCCCGTCAGGGCCGTCCAGCCCTGGAGCACCCGGGCCGGCGTACCCACCACCACCCAGCAGCGCAGCGGCCCGCCGTCCACCCGCATCTCGGACGTCCCCGGCCGGTCATGACCCGAACCGGCGCCCTCCTCCCCCTCACGCAGCGCCACCCGCCCCGCCCAGGAGTTGTCGTGGAACGCCAGATGCGTCCCCGCGTCCGAGACCACCAACTGCACCGGCATCGTCACGTACAGCGGATCGTCCTCCGGCCCGAACCGGCCGCCCGGATCGGTGTTCCACAGCCCGTACACCCCGTCCCTGAGCCGCGGCCCCGCCGCCCGCCCGCCGAGCCCGAAGAACCGTGCGTCCGCCGGGACCTCGGACCGCTGCACCCATCGCGCGGGCCCGCCCGCCACCGGCTCCCACCACCGCGGCGGCAGCTCACGACGGAGCACCACCCCGCCCGGAGTCCGCAGCTCCACCGCCCCGTGCCGGGACACCGCGACGGTCAGCCGCTCCGAGACCACCTGCCACCCGCCGTCCTTGTCCGGCTCCAGAACGGCCCGCGGATCGGCCTCCGGCGCCGGACCCGGCAGGGCGTACGACGGCAGCGGCTCCGCCCCGTCCCACCCCCAGAAGACCGCACCCCCCACCGCCACCCGGATACTCAGCTCCGAACGCGCGAACCGCACCACACCGCCGCCCGGCCCGGGCTCCGCATCCACCAGGGCCCCCGGCACCCTCGCCCGCTCCGCGCCGCGCGACGGCAGCGCCCGCGCATCCGCCCGCGAGCGCCGCCACGCCGAGCGCACCGTGCGCAGCCCACGCTTCGAACCGACCAACTTCACCGAGCGCACCAGGTCACGACCGTTCATGCGGCTCACCCTGCCATCCGGCGAGGCGGGAACGGGTCCTGTTCAACTTCCGTTCACCCACGGCCGGACGTGCCCGCCCGGGGTCGGACGTGGGCGAACCACATATCCGGACACGAGGCCATGGGCGGGCAGCCCTGGTGCGAAGGACGATCACATGGCATCGTCCGTAAAAGCCGCCTCACGCGCACACCCCAGCACGTGCGCGCGACCCACGCAGACCCGCGTACCCGTACAGCCAGGGAGCCGACCCATGACCTCAGCAGCCGACGAAGCCCCCCTCTGGCAGCCCGGCCCGGACCGCATCGCGGCCGCCGCCGTCACCCGCTTCCAGAAGTGGGCGGCCGAGCACCACGGAGCACCGGCCGAGGGCGGCTACGCGGCGCTGCACCGCTGGTCCGTCGACGAGCTCGACACCTTCTGGCAGGCCGTCGCCGAATGGTTCGACGTACGGTTCTCCACCCCGTACGAGACCGTCCTCGGCGACCGCACCATGCCCGGCGCCCAGTGGTTCCCCGGTGCCACACTCAACTACGCCGAACACGCGCTGCGCACCGCCGAGGACCCCCTGCGCGCCGACGCGCCCGCACTGCTCCACGTCGACGAGACCCACACCCAGATCCCCACCTCCTGGTCCGAGCTCCGCCGCCGGGTCGGCTCGCTCGCCGCGGAACTCCGCGCACTCGGTGTCACCCCCGGCGATCGCGTCAGCGGCTACCTCCCCAACATCCCGGAGGCGGTGGTCGCCTTCCTCGCCACCGCCGCAGTTGGCGGCGTCTGGACCTCCTGCGCCCCCGACTTCGGCGCCCGCAGTGTCCTCGACCGCTTCCAGCAGGTCGAACCCGTCGTCCTGTTCACCGTCGACGGATACCGCTACGGCGGCAAGGAACACCACCGCACCGACACCGTCGCCGAGCTGCGCCGCGAACTCCCCACCCTGCGCGCAGTCGTCCACATCCCACTGCTGGGCACCGAAGCGCCCGAAGGCGCCCTCGACTGGTCCGCCCTCACCGCCGGGGACACCGAACCCGTCTTCGAGCAGGTCCCCTTCGACCATCCGCTGTGGGTGCTCTACTCCTCCGGCACCACCGGACTCCCCAAGGCCATCGTCCAGTCCCAGGGCGGCATCCTGCTCGAACACTTCAAGCAGATCGGCCTGCACTGCGACCTGGGCCCCGAGGACCGCTTCTTCTGGTACACCTCCACCGGCTGGATGATGTGGAACTTCCTCGTCTCCGGCCTCCTCACCGGCACCACACTCGTGCTCTACGACGGAAGCCCCGGTTACCCCGACGTCAGCGCGCAGTGGCGCGTCGCCGAACAGACGGGCGCCACCCTGTTCGGTACCTCCGCCGCCTACGTCATGGCCTGCCGCAAGGCCGGCATCCACCCGGGACGCGACTTCGACCTCTCCCGCATCCAGTGCGTCGCCACCACGGGCTCCCCGCTCCCGCCCGACGGGTTCCGCTGGCTCCACGACGAAGTGGCCGACGACCTGTGGATCGCGTCCGTCAGCGGCGGCACCGACGTCTGCAGCTGCTTCGCCGGAGCGGTCCCCACCCTCTCCGTCCACATCGGCGAGCTCCAGGCCCCCGCTCTCGGCACGGACCTCCAGTCCTGGGACCCCGCGGGCAACGCGCTGACCGGCGAGGTCGGCGAACTCGTCGTCACCAAGCCCATGCCGTCCATGCCGATCCACTTCTGGAACGACCCCGACGGCAGCCGCTACCACGACAGCTACTTCGACATGTACCCCGGAGTCTGGCGCCACGGCGACTGGATCACGATCACCGACCGCGGCTCCGTCGTCATCCACGGCCGCTCCGACTCCACCCTCAACCGCCAGGGTGTCCGCATGGGCTCCGCCGACATCTACGAAGCGGTCGAGCGCCTCCCCGAAATCCGCGAATCACTCGTCATCGGACTGGAGGAGCCCGACGGCGGCTACTGGATGCCGCTCTTCGTCCACCTCGCCGAGGGCGCGACGCTCGACGACGAGCTGCGCCACAGCATCAAACGCACCATCCGCGAGAACCTCTCCCCGCGCCATGTCCCGGACGAGGTCATCGAGGTCCCGGGCATTCCACACACCCTCACCGGCAAGCGCATCGAGGTTCCGGTCAAACGTCTGCTCCAGGGAACAGCCCTGGCCAAGGCCGTCAACCCCGGCTCGATCGACAACCTGGAACTCCTCCACTTCTACGAGGAACTGGCACACAAGCGCCGCTGACGGACAGCACTGTCAGTACCCGTGATTACCCTGAGTGAGCAATGATCGACAGCGCACTGGGGGAATCATGGCGCAGACCAGGAACAAGCGGACCACCGGCCAAGGCCGGACCGGCACCACCATGCGACGCTCGCTGCGCCGCGAAGCACCGAGCATCATCGGCCTCCTGACCGACGAACAGGACTTCGCGGCGATGCGGCACTACCGCACCTTCACCTTCGACGACCACTCCGTCTACCTCCAGCAGGTGGAAGGCCTGCTCAAAGCCCTTGCCGCGCAGGGCATGCACACAACGGTCGCTCTCTTCGACCCGGAGGAGTACGCCGAGTTCTGCGCCGAATCGGGCATCGCAGCCGACTCCCCGACCGGCCGCAGCCGCTTCACCGCGGAGATCGCGGCGGCCGGAGCCACCGTCGCCTACACCGGACAGCCACTCGACACCCTGATCCCGCTCCTCGTCTCCCGAGCGGTCCGCCGGGCCGCCTGGGAGTACTCCACGATGCTCCTGGCCGACCTGGGGGAGTGTGCCGACTGCGGCCAGGACATCGGCCGCGCGGCATTCGACCGGGCATCCCACCTGCTGCTGCGCACCCTGGAGACAGCGGGCCCCGGCATCCACCACCTGGTCTGCAGCACCCCCACGGAGAACGAGCAGCTGCTCGCGGCCCTGCACACCGAGCGCGACACCAACGGACCGGTCCGCCTCGACTCGGCGGAGGGAGCCGAATTCGTGACCGTCCTCGCCGTCGGCATCGCCCTCGAAAGCCGCGGGGGAGTCGTCCTGCGGACGAGCGCACCCGGCACCGCGGACCGGGTGCACGGCTGGCGACTGACCCGCGGCAGCCTCGCCCCGCTCACCGCGGGCGAGGTCTTCAGCGCCTACTGCACCGACGCCGACACCGGGGAACCCGTCTCCCCGGAGTCCGGGGTTGAGTACTGCGCAGGCTTCGACATCGGAGCCGACGAGCCGGAATCCCACCGCTGACAGCCCGAAGGGGCTCCCCGCCACCATCGGCGGGAAGCCCCTTCGCCTCGTCGTCCGGGCGCTGAGGTCCTACTCGCCCGAAAGCACCGCCTGCGCGGCAACCCGCGCGTCCTCGGCGGAGTCCGCCGCACGTGCGGCGGACGCGGCCCGCTCGCACTGGGCGAGCGTGTACTTCGCCAGGGTGGTGCGCACATAAGGAATGGACGCGGCACCCATGGACAGCGAGGTCACGCCCAGACCGGTGAGCACACAGGCGAGCAGCGGATCGGAGGCGGCCTCACCACAGACACCACAGCTCTTGCCCTCGGCCTTGGCGGCATCGGCCGACATCGCGACCAGATCCAGCAGCGCGGGCTGCCACGGATCCTGCAGCCGTGAGACCGCACCCACCTGACGGTCGGCGGCGAAGGTGTACTGCGCCAGGTCGTTGGTGCCCAGCGACAGGAACTCCACCTCCTGAAGCACCGAACGCGCGCGCAACGCGGCCGACGGAATCTCGACCATCGCACCGAACTTCGCCCTCAGCCCGGCCGCCCGGCACGCGTCCGCGAACGCCTTGGCGTCCGCACGGTCCGCGACCATGGGCGCCATGACCTCCAGATAGACGGGCAGTCCCGCGGCCGCCTTCGACAGAGCGGTCAGCTGGGTCCGCAGCACATCGGGGTGATCCAGCAGGCTGCGCAGCCCGCGCACACCCAGTGCCGGGTTCGGCTCGTCCGCCGGAGTCAGGAAGTCCAGCGGCTTGTCCGCCCCCGCATCCAGCACCCGTACGACGACACGTCCCTCGGGGAACGCCTCCAGCACGGCGCGGTACGCCGTGAGCTGCTTCTCCTCCGACGGCGCCTGCTTGCTGTCGTCAAGGAAGAGGAACTCGGTACGGAACAGCCCCACGCCCTCGGCGCCCGCCTCGACGGCAGCCGGCACATCACCGGGCCCGCCGATATTGGCGAGCAGCGGCATCTTGTGGCCGTCGGACGTCGCACCGGGACCGGTCGACGTGGACAACGCGGCCTTCCGCGCGGCCGCGGCGCTCTCCATCTCCGCCCGCTTCTCGGCGCTCGGCTCGACGAAGATCTCGCCGGTGCTGCCGTCCACCGCGATCACGGTTCCCTCGGCCAGCTCGCCGGCACCGGGGAGCGCCACCACGGCGGGCACCCCGAGCGCCCGCGCCAGAATGGCGCTGTGGCTGGTCGGTCCGCCCTCCTCGGTGACGAAGCCGAGCACCAGCGTGGGGTCGAGCAGCGCTGTGTCGGCAGGAGCCAGGTCCCGTGCGATCAGTACATAGGGCTCGTCGCTGTCCGGTACGCCCGGCATCGGCACACCGAGCAGCCGGGCCACGATCCGATTGCGCACATCGTCGAGGTCGGCGACGCGGCCCGCGAGGTACTCCCCGGCATTGGCCAGCAACGCCCGGTACGACGCGAAGGCGTCGTACACGCCGCGCTCGGCGGTGCTGCCGACAGCGATGCGCCGGTCGACATCAGCCATGAGCTCGGGGTCCTGGGCCATCATGGCCTGGGCCTCCAGCACGTGCTGCGCCTCGCCACCCGCCAGGTTGCCGCGCGCGACGAGGTCGGCCGCCACAGCCTCCACGGCCTGTCGCGCCCGCCCCTGTTCGCGCTCCGCGTCCTCGGCCGGAATCTGCTTGGCCGGCGGTTCGAGCACTGCTGTGCCCATGTGCCGTACCTCGCCGATCGCCACACCGTGGCTCACGCCCACGCCCCGCAGCGTTGTCTCCATTTCACCTGTCTCCGATAGTGCGGCGGTCGATGCCCCCGCAGTGGATTCCCGGTCGGCTGTCACTGCGCCGAACGCGTTACTGCCAGCCGAACAGTGCGTCGCCGACCTTTACGTCGCCGCTCTCGATGACGTCGGAGAGGGAGTCGGAAGTCGCCTCCAACGCCACGATGGGGCAGATCGGAGACTTGCCGGCCGCCTCGACAGCGGCCGGGTCCCAACGCACGATGCTCTGGCCGCGTGTGACGGTGTCACCCTTGTTCACCAGGAGCTCGAAGCCCTCACCATTGAGCTGGACGGTGTCGATGCCGAGGTGGGTCAGAACCCCGTGGCCCTCGCTGTCCACCACGACGAAGGCGTGCGGGTGCAGGGAGACGACGATTCCGTCGACCGGCGACAAGGCCTCCGACGGCTCGCGTACGGGGTCGATGGCGGTACCCGGACCGACCATCGCGCCGGAGAAGACCGGGTCGGGTACCGCAGCGAGCCCGATGGCGCGTCCGGTAAGAGGGGACGTCACAGTGGTCATGGGGAGCCTCCCAGAGTGGAGCTTCAATGGCACCGCCGCGGCTTGTAGGAGGGCGGCGTACTGCTCAGCAGGGTAAGTCATAAGAAGTCCCGGTTACGCCCGAGTCCTGCCGGTTCGAGGACCTAGGGGTGTACCGGAAACGATTTGCCTCGACTCCCGGCAGCCTGTACTGTCGTACTCCTGCCTGACCCCAACGCGACATTGAGTCGGGGGTCGGCGGCGACTATTTAGCCCAAACCCTAACCTGAGCTCGGCACCGGCATGTCTGCTGGGGCTGGTCAATCGGACGGGAAAGGCCTGATAGAGTCGGACTCGCCGAAAGGGAAAAGCGCGAAAGCGAAATTCCCCAAAGGTAATACCAGAACAATCCCGCTTCGACCGGGAATCGGACACGAAAGAGTCTGATAGAGTCGGAAACGCAAGACCGAAGGGAAGCGCCCGGAGGAAAGCCGCAGAAAATGTTCTGCGGTGAGTACAAAGGAAGCGTCCGTTCCTTGAGAACTCAACAGCGTGCCAAAAGTCAACGCCAGATATGTTGATACCCCGACCTGCTTCGGCAGGTTCGAGGTTCCTTTGAAAGTCCTGGCAGATTCCTTACGGGTCTGGCAGGCAATGCACATAGCGAGGACACAGTGGACGATCGGTCTTATTCCGACTTGATTGTTCCGCTCTCGTGGTGTCATCCCGATTACGGGAAAACATTCACGGAGAGTTTGATCCTGGCTCAGGACGAACGCTGGCGGCGTGCTTAACACATGCAAGTCGAACGATGAAGCCCTTCGGGGTGGATTAGTGGCGAACGGGTGAGTAACACGTGGGCAATCTGCCCTTCACTCTGGGACAAGCCCTGGAAACGGGGTCTAATACCGGATAATACTTTTCCTCTCATGGGGGAAGGTTAAAAGCTCCGGCGGTGAAGGATGAGCCCGCGGCCTATCAGCTAGTTGGTGGGGTAATGGCCTACCAAGGCGACGACGGGTAGCCGGCCTGAGAGGGCGACCGGCCACACTGGGACTGAGACACGGCCCAGACTCCTACGGGAGGCAGCAGTGGGGAATATTGCACAATGGGCGAAAGCCTGATGCAGCGACGCCGCGTGAGGGATGACGGCCTTCGGGTTGTAAACCTCTTTCAGCAGGGAAGAAGCGAAAGTGACGGTACCTGCAGAAGAAGCGCCGGCTAACTACGTGCCAGCAGCCGCGGTAATACGTAGGGCGCAAGCGTTGTCCGGAATTATTGGGCGTAAAGAGCTCGTAGGCGGCTTGTTGCGTCGGTTGTGAAAGCCCGGGGCTTAACCCCGGGTCTGCAGTCGATACGGGCAGGCTAGAGTGTGGTAGGGGAGATCGGAATTCCTGGTGTAGCGGTGAAATGCGCAGATATCAGGAGGAACACCGGTGGCGAAGGCGGATCTCTGGGCCATTACTGACGCTGAGGAGCGAAAGCGTGGGGAGCGAACAGGATTAGATACCCTGGTAGTCCACGCCGTAAACGTTGGGAACTAGGTGTTGGCGACATTCCACGTCGTCGGTGCCGCAGCTAACGCATTAAGTTCCCCGCCTGGGGAGTACGGCCGCAAGGCTAAAACTCAAAGGAATTGACGGGGGCCCGCACAAGCAGCGGAGCATGTGGCTTAATTCGACGCAACGCGAAGAACCTTACCAAGGCTTGACATATACCGGAAAGCATCAGAGATGGTGCCCCCCTTGTGGTCGGTATACAGGTGGTGCATGGCTGTCGTCAGCTCGTGTCGTGAGATGTTGGGTTAAGTCCCGCAACGAGCGCAACCCTTGTTCTGTGTTGCCAGCATGCCCTTCGGGGTGATGGGGACTCACAGGAGACTGCCGGGGTCAACTCGGAGGAAGGTGGGGACGACGTCAAGTCATCATGCCCCTTATGTCTTGGGCTGCACACGTGCTACAATGGCCGGTACAATGAGCTGCGATGCCGCGAGGCGGAGCGAATCTCAAAAAGCCGGTCTCAGTTCGGATTGGGGTCTGCAACTCGACCCCATGAAGTCGGAGTTGCTAGTAATCGCAGATCAGCATTGCTGCGGTGAATACGTTCCCGGGCCTTGTACACACCGCCCGTCACGTCACGAAAGTCGGTAACACCCGAAGCCGGTGGCCCAACCCCTTGTGGGAGGGAGCTGTCGAAGGTGGGACTGGCGATTGGGACGAAGTCGTAACAAGGTAGCCGTACCGGAAGGTGCGGCTGGATCACCTCCTTTCTAAGGAGCATCTAGATTCCGCAAGGAATCCAGAGCCACTACGTCGGCAAATGATCGACGGTGGTCAGCTCATGGGTGGAACGTTGACTATTCAGTCCCTGGTGGTTCAACCGGGTCGTAAGTACTGCTCTTCGGGGCGTGGAAAACGAACCGGGTGAATTGCAGGTACTGGGCACGCTGTTGGGTGTCTGAAGGTATGGCCGCAAGGTCGCCTTCAAACACCGGCCCCAGTGAACTCACCCGGTAAGGGTGGGGTGGTGGGTGGCTGGTCGTTGCTTGAGAACTGCACAGTGGACGCGAGCATCTGTGGCCAAGTTTTTAAGGGCGCACGGTGGATGCCTTGGCACCAGGAACCGATGAAGGACGTGGGAGGCCACGATAGGCCCCGGGGAGCTGTCAACCAAGCTTTGATCCGGGGGTGTCCGAATGGGGAAACCCGGCAGTCGTCATGGGCTGTCACCCACTGCTGAACACATAGGCAGTGTGGAGGGAACGAGGGGAAGTGAAACATCTCAGTACCCTCAGGAAGAGAAAACAACCGTGATTCCGGGAGTAGTGGCGAGCGAAACTGGATCAGGCCAAACCGTATGCGTGTGATACCCGGCAGGGGTTGCGCATGCGGGGTTGTGGGATCTCTTTTTCACGGTCTGCCGGCTGTGAGACGAGTCAGAAACCGTTGATGTAGGCGAAGGACATGCGAAAGGTCCGGCGTAGAGGGTAAGACCCCCGTAGCTGAAACATCAACGGCTCGTTTAAGAGACACCCAAGTAGCACGGGGCCCGAGAAATCCCGTGTGAATCTGGCGGGACCACCCGTTAAGCCTAAATATTCCCTGGTGACCGATAGCGGATAGTACCGTGAGGGAATGGTGAAAAGTACCGCGGGAGCGGAGTGAAATAGTACCTGAAACCGTGTGCCTACAAGCCGTGGGAGCGTCGCGCATCGAGCTTGCTCGGTGCGTCGTGACTGCGTGCCTTTTGAAGAATGAGCCTGCGAGTTTGCGGTGTGTTGCGAGGTTAACCCGTGTGGGGAAGCCGTAGCGAAAGCGAGTCCGAATAGGGCGATTTAGTAGCGCGCTCAAGACCCGAAGCGGAGTGATCTAGCCATGGGCAGGTTGAAGCGGAGGTAAGACTTCGTGGAGGACCGAACCCACCAGGGTTGAAAACCTGGGGGATGACCTGTGGTTAGGGGTGAAAGGCCAATCAAACTCCGTGATAGCTGGTTCTCCCCGAAATGCATTTAGGTGCAGCGTCGTGTGTTTCTTGCCGGAGGTAGAGCACTGGATAGGCGATGGGCCCTACCGGGTTACTGACCTTAGCCAAACTCCGAATGCCGGTAAGTGAGAGCACGGCAGTGAGACTGTGGGGGATAAGCTCCATGGTCGAGAGGGAAACAGCCCAGAGCATCGACTAAGGCCCCTAAGCGTACGCTAAGTGGGAAAGGATGTGGAGTCGCAGAGACAACCAGGAGGTTGGCTTAGAAGCAGCCACCCTTGAAAGAGTGCGTAATAGCTCACTGGTCAAGTGATTCCGCGCCGACAATGTAGCGGGGCTCAAGCGTACCGCCGAAGTCGTGTCATTCACACATATAGGGCCAACGCCTGTGTGGATGGGTAGGGGAGCGTCGTGTGCCGGGTGAAGCAGCCGCGGAAGCGAGTTGTGGACGGTTCACGAGTGAGAATGCAGGCATGAGTAGCGATACACACGTGAGAAACGTGTGCGCCGATTGACTAAGGGTTCCTGGGTCAAGCTGATCTGCCCAGGGTAAGTCGGGACCTAAGGCGAGGCCGACAGGCGTAGTCGATGGACAACCGGTTGATATTCCGGTACCCGCTTTGAAACGCCCAATACTGAATCAGGCGATGCTAAGTCCGTGAAGCCGGCCCGATCTCTTCGGAGTTGAGGGTAGTGGTGGAGCCGACGAACCAGACTTGTATTAGGTAAGCGATGGGGTGACGCAGGAAGGTAGTCCAGCCCGGGCGGTGGTAGTCCCGGGGTAAGGGTGTAGGCCGTGTGGTAGGTAAATCCGTCACACATTAAGGCTGAGACCTGATGCCGAGCCGATTGTGGTGAAGTGGATGATCCTATGCTGTCGAGAAAAGCCTCTAGCGAGTTTCATGGCGGCCCGTACCCTAAACCGACTCAGGTGGTCAGGTAGAGAATACCGAGGCGTTCGGGTGAACTATGGTTAAGGAACTCGGCAAAATGCCCCCGTAACTTCGGGAGAAGGGGGGCCATCACTGGTGATCCGATTTACTCGGTGAGCTGGGGGTGGCCGCAGAGACCAGCGAGAAGCGACTGTTTACTAAAAACACAGGTCCGTGCGAAGCCGTAAGGCGATGTATACGGACTGACGCCTGCCCGGTGCTGGAACGTTAAGGGGACCGGTTAGCTGACTTTCGGGTCGGCGAAGCTGAGAACTTAAGCGCCAGTAAACGGCGGTGGTAACTATAACCATCCTAAGGTAGCGAAATTCCTTGTCGGGTAAGTTCCGACCTGCACGAATGGCGTAACGACTTCTCGACTGTCTCAACCATAGGCCCGGTGAAATTGCACTACGAGTAAAGATGCTCGTTTCGCGCAGCAGGACGGAAAGACCCCGGGACCTTTACTATAGTTTGATATTGGTGTTCGGTTCGGCTTGTGTAGGATAGGTGGGAGACTTTGAAGCGGCCACGCCAGTGGTTGTGGAGTCGTCGTTGAAATACCACTCTGGTCGTGCTGGATGTCTAACCTGGGTCCGTGATCCGGATCAGGGACAGTGTCTGATGGGTAGTTTAACTGGGGCGGTTGCCTCCTAAAGAGTAACGGAGGCGCCCAAAGGTTCCCTCAGCCTGGTTGGCAATCAGGTGTTGAGTGTAAGTGCACAAGGGAGCTTGACTGTGAGACCGACGGGTCGAGCAGGGACGAAAGTCGGGACTAGTGATCCGGCAGTGGCTTGTGGAAGCGCTGTCGCTCAACGGATAAAAGGTACCCCGGGGATAACAGGCTGATCTTCCCCAAGAGTCCATATCGACGGGATGGTTTGGCACCTCGATGTCGGCTCGTCGCATCCTGGGGCTGGAGTCGGTCCCAAGGGTTGGGCTGTTCGCCCATTAAAGCGGTACGCGAGCTGGGTTTAGAACGTCGTGAGACAGTTCGGTCCCTATCCGCTGTGCGCGTAGGAATATTGAGAAGGGCTGTCCCTAGTACGAGAGGACCGGGACGGACGAACCTCTGGTGTGCCAGTTGTCCTGCCAAGGGCATGGCTGGTTGGCTACGTTCGGAAAGGATAACCGCTGAAAGCATCTAAGCGGGAAGCCTGCTTCGAGATGAGTATTCCCACCCTCTTGAAGGGTTAAGGCTCCCAGTAGACGACTGGGTTGATAGGCCAGATGTGGAAGCCCGGTAACGGGTGGAGCTGACTGGTACTAATAGGCCGAGGGCTTGTCCTCAGTTGCTCGCGTCCACTGTGTTAGTTCTGAAATAACGAACGGCCGTGTTTTGTTCCGGTGTTGGTTAATTTCATAGTGTTTCGGTGGTCATTGCGTTAGGGAAACGCCCGGTTACATTCCGAACCCGGAAGCTAAGCCTTTCAGCGCCGATGGTACTGCAGGGGGGACCCTGTGGGAGAGTAGGACGCCGCCGAACTCCTTTTGATAGTTAAGCCCCGTGCCCTTGTGGCACGGGGCTTTTCTGCGTTCCGAGACCGTTCGTCGATACCCCCGTGTACCTGCCGGCGACAGCTGAGGGTAGGGTCAGGGGGCATCATTGGCACGTTCTTCACAGGAGGCCCCCGGGTGGAGGTCCAGGAGACCCGCGTTCAGACGGACCGGGTACTCACCATCCCCAACATCCTCAGCATGGCTCGCCTTGTTGGCGTACCTGTTTTCCTGTGGCTGATTCTGCGCCCTGAGTTCGGCGGCCCCAAGAGTGATGGCTGGGCGCTGCTGGTACTGATGTTCAGCGGCGTCAGCGACTACCTCGATGGAAAGCTCGCGCGTCGGTGGAACCAGATCAGCAGCCTCGGACGGCTGCTCGACCCGGCTGCCGACCGCCTGTACATTCTTTCGACTCTCGTCGGGCTGACCTGGCGGGAGATCCTTCCACTCTGGCTCACCGCAGCTCTTCTCGCTCGCGAGCTGATGCTGCTCGTGATGGTGGGAATCCTGCGCCGTCACGGCTATCCACCGCCCCAAGTGAACTTCCTGGGCAAGGCGGCTACGTTCAATCTGATGTACGCATTTCCCTTGTTGCTGCTCAGCGACGGAGGTGGTTGGCTGGCAACGCTGGCCACCGTTTTCGGATGGGCGTTCGCAGGATGGGGTACAACGCTCTACTGGTGGGCAGGGATCCTCTACGTGGTTCAGGTCCGCCGGCTTGTCAAGGCGGATGCAGTAGCCGATTGAGCCTGTTGATGCGGTGCCGTGCAGCGTGGCCGGCCCGCGGCTGATGACACAGAAGCTGCCCTGACGGGTGAAGTCGGCTAGACCGTCGTCTCTTCGAGGAGGACGTTTCCGACATGAAGGCCGTCGTGATGGCAGGTGGTGAAGGCACTCGCCTTCGCCCCATGACCTCAAGCATGCCCAAGCCACTCCTGCCCGTAGCCAATCGGCCGATCATGGAGCATGTGCTTCGGCTGCTCAAGAGGCACGGGCTCAATGAGACGGTCGTGACCGTCCAGTTTCTCGCGTCTCTGGTGAAGAACTACTTCGGAGACGGCGAAGAGCTCGGAATGGAGCTCACCTACGCCAACGAGGAGAAACCGCTCGGTACCGCGGGCAGCGTGAAGAATGCCGAAGAGGCATTGAAGGACGACACATTCCTCGTCATCTCCGGTGACGCGCTCACCGACTTTGATCTCACCGACCTCATCGCCTTCCACAAGGAAAAGGGCGGCCTGGTCACCGTCTGCCTCACCCGTGTTCCGAATCCACTCGAATTCGGGATCACGATTGTGGACGAAGCGGGCCAGGTCGAGCGGTTCCTGGAGAAGCCCACCTGGGGGCAGGTGTTCTCGGACACCGTCAACACAGGCATTTACGTGATGGAGCCCGAGGTCTTCAACTACGTTGAGGCCGATGTATCCGTGGACTGGTCCGGAGACGTCTTCCCGCAGCTCATGAAGGAGGGCAAGCCCATCTACGGCTATGTCGCCGAGGGCTACTGGGAAGACGTGGGTACGCACGAGAGCTATGTCAAGGCCCAGGCCGACGTTCTCGAGCGCAAGGTCGACGTGGAGATCGACGGCTTCGAGATCTCGCCCGGTGTATGGGTGGCCGAAGGCGCGGAGGTACATCCTGACGCGGTACTCCGCGGGCCCCTGTACGTCGGTGACTACGCCAAGGTCGAGGCCGGGGTCGAGATCCGTGAACACACGGTCATCGGGTCGAACGTCGTCGTGAAGAGCGGGGCGTTCCTGCACAAGGCCGTGGTGCACGACAACGTGTACATCGGTGACCACAGCAATTTGCGTGGCTGCGTGATCGGAAAGAACACCGACATCATGCGCGCGGCCCGGATCGAGGACGGCGCCGTCATCGGCGACGAATGCCTCGTCGGCGAGGAATCGATCATTCAGGGCAACGTCCGCGTCTACCCCTTCAAGACCATTGAGGCCGGCGCCTTCGTCAATACCTCGGTGATCTGGGAGTCGCGCGGACAGGCCCACCTCTTCGGGGCGCGCGGTGTCTCCGGGATCCTGAACGTCGAGATCACACCGGAACTGGCAGTCAGACTGGCCGGTGCGTACGCCACGACCCTGAAGAAAGGCTCAACGGTCACCACCGCACGTGACCACTCCCGTGGGGCCCGGGCGCTGAAGCGAGCGGTGATCTCGGCGCTTCAGGCCAGTGCCATCGATGTCCGTGACCTCGAGAACGTACCGTTGCCCGTGGCACGCCAGCAGACCGCACGCGGCAGTGCCGGCGGAATCATGATCCGGACGTCGCCCGGCGTCCCCGATTCCGTCGACATCATGTTCTTCGACGCAAGCGGAGCGGACCTCTCCCAGGCACAGCAGCGAAAGCTGGACCGTGTCTACGCCCGGCAGGAATACCGTCGTGCGTTCCCCGGGGAGATCGGGGACCTCCACTTCCCGTCCAGTGTCTTCGACTCGTACACCGGATCGCTGCTGCGGAATCTGGACACCACGGGAGTCGCCGACGCAGGGCTCAAGGTCGTCGTCGACGCCTCCAACGGCAGCGCGGGCCTTGTTCTGCCCAGCCTGCTGGGACGGCTCGGTGTGGACGCGCTGACCATCAACCCCGGCCTGGACGAGTCACGCCCGACGGAGTCCGCCGAGACCCGCCGGTCGGGGCTGGTGCGACTCGGGGAGATCGTCTCCTCGGCGCGGGCGGCCTTCGGTGTCCGGTTCGACCCGGTCGGCGAACGGCTTTCCCTGGTCGACGAGCGGGGGCGGATCATCGAGGACGACCGGGCACTGCTGGTCATGCTCGACCTCGTCGCCGCCGAGCGGCGCAGTGGGCGGGTGGCGTTGCCGGTGACTACTACCCGCGTTGCCGAGCAGGTGGCCGCGTACCACGGCACCCAGGTCGAGTGGACGACGACATCACCCGACGACCTGACCCGGGTCGGGCGCGAGGAAGGCACCATCTTCGGTGGAGACGGACGCGGCGGTTTCATCGTTCCGGAATTCAGCAGCGTCTTCGACGGCTCGGCCGCTTTCGTACGGCTGATCGGGCTGGTTGCCAGGACGCAGCTCACACTCAGCCAGATCGACGCACGCATCCCGCGTGCCCATGTCCTGCGCCGTGACCTGGCGACCCCGTGGGCAGTGAAGGGGCTGGTGATGCGCCGCGTCGTCGAGGCCGCCGGAGACCGTGATGTCGATACGACGGACGGTGTGCGGGTCGTCGAGACGGACGGACGCTGGGTGATGGTGCTGCCGGACCGGGCGGAAGCGGTCACCCATCTGTGGGCGGAAGGGCCGGACGACGCCTCGGCACAGGCCCTCCTGGACGAGTGGTCGGCGATCGTCGACAGCGCAGGTCACTGAGGAGCCCGGCCACTGCGGCGGCGGTAGAACGCCGTCGCAGCGGCGCCGGACGGTCAGCGGTTCCCCCGGCCTGCCGAAGTAAGCGGGTCGACGGTTCCCGGCTGACCGATGGGGCCATTCGGCGGTAGCAACTGCGACGTGCGACGATGTGCGGCATGCCGCAGCAGCCCCCCGATCGGAGTAATGCCTCGCCGCCCGCGCGTCCCGACGCGTCCATGTCGCTGCTGACCAACGTGATGGACCACAGCCTGGACGACGGATACGCCGAGGCATCGGCTCGTCGCAAGGCCGACGGCCGTGCCGGAATGCCCCGCACGCTCAAGGCGAAGCTCGGCTTCGCCGCTTGCCTTGTGCTGGCCGCGCTCGTTGTCACGCTCGGCGCCGCGCAGGCACGGGTGTCGGCACCGGTCCTCGCCAAGGAACGCGAGGAGCTGATCGACCGCATCGACGCGGAGACCTCCGCGGCAGACACTCTCGAGGCACAGGTCGAAATGGTCCGCGACGACGTCGGCAGGCGTCAGCGCAAGGCTCTGGAGAAGCACGGCGGGGACCAGACGGAACTGGTGGCTCTGCTCTCCGGCGCGACGCCCGTGCACGGGCCCGGTGTGAAGCTGGTCGTCGACGATGCGAAGAACACCGACCAGGGCGGTGGGGGACCGCGTGAGACCAGCAGCTTCTCCGACACCGGACGGGTCCGGGACCGGGACATGCAACGGGTCGTCAACGGGCTGTGGCAGTCCGGTGCGGAGGCGATCGCCATCAACGGGCAGCGGCTGACCGCCCTGTCGGCGATCCGCGCCGCGGGCGACGCCATACTTGTCGACAACAAACCGCTCGTGCCGCCCTACTCGGTGCTCGCGGTGGGCGACGGGAAGAAGCTCAGCGCCGCCTTCCGGGACAGCGCCGACGGACAGTATCTGCAAGCGCTGAAGGACACCTTCGACATCAGGTCGAGCATCTCCGCCGAGGAGAACGTGAATCTCCCTGCCGCCCCGAGCCTGATCGTACGGACAGCAGAGCCATATAAGGCCGCAGACACCGGCAGTGGTGCGGCAGACACTGGGAAGGGCACATCGTGATCGCCGTACTGGGCCTCGTCGTGGGAGTCGTGGTCGGACTGTTGGTCCGGCCCGAAGTGCCGGCGGTGGTCGAGCCCTATCTCCCGATCGCCGTCGTGGCCGCCCTCGACGCGGTCTTCGGTGGCCTGCGTGCCATGCTCGACGGCATTTTCGTCGACAAGGTCTTCGTGGTCTCGTTCCTCTCGAACGTGGTCGTGGCCGCCCTGATCGTCTTCCTGGGTGACAAACTGGGCGTCGGCGCCCAGCTCTCCACCGGTGTGGTGGTCGTCCTGGGCATCCGGATCTTCTCCAACGCCGCCGCCATCCGTCGGCACGTCTTCCGGGCCTGAGGCCGATGAGCAACGACGACGAATTCACCGGCGGCCGGGAACAGCCCGGCGAGCAGCCCGTGGACGCCCCCCAGGAGCTCACCGGACGACAGCGGCTGATCGCCGGGGTCTGGCCGCCGCGGATCACCCGCGCCCAACTCATCGTCGCGGTGCTGCTGTTCGTTCTCGGCCTGGGACTCGCCATTCAGGTGCGGTCCAACAGTGACAACAGTGCCCTGCGCGGCGCCCGCCAGGAGGACCTGGTCCGCATCCTCGACGAGGTGGACGACCGTTCGCAGCGCCTGGAGGACGAGAAGCAGCGCCTCGAGAACCAGCGCACGGAGTTGGAGAACAGTTCCGACCAAGCGGAGGAGGCCCGCAAGCAGACAGTCGAGAAGGAGCGTCAACTCGGCATCCTCGCGGGCACTGTGGCGGCGCACGGCCCCGGGATCACCCTTACGATCAATGACCCGGGTGACGCCGTGGAGGCGGACAAGCTGCTCGACGCCCTGCAGGAGCTCCGGGCAGCCGGCGCGGAGGCGATCGAGGTCAACGGCGTGCGGGTGGTGGCCAATACGTACTTCTCCGGCGACGGCGGCGCGATCAAGGTCGACGGGCGGAAGATTTCGGCTCCGTACGTCTTCAAGGTCATCGGAAAGCCGCAGGATCTGGAACCGGCGCTGAACATCCCAGGCGGGATCGTGCAGACGCTGGAGAAGGAGCAGGCCACCGTGCATGTGTCGCAGGCCGAAGACATTGTCGTGGACGCCTTGCGACCGGCGGAGCGGCCTGGCTACGCTCGGTCGTCGGCCCAGTGAACCCGGGACGCGTGGGCGTCGAGGTACACGGGCAGGAGGTTGCGGGGGGTCGCCGCATCGTATTCGTGGTGCGTGGTGGAAACTGTCGAGTGGATACGGACGTTGTGAAGATGTCCGGGTCGGCAGGTGTGTTCATTCAGGGTTCGTCCTGCCCCACGGGCGGGTCTGTTTCGGTCAAGGGGAATCGCCCGTGAAGTTGTTTGGGAAGTTGTTCGGCAAGAGCGCACGCGATGAAGCTGCCCGCCATCGCGCACCGCGCCATGGCCAAGCCGATGAGCAGGGCTCCGATCGCCCGCTCTTCCGCGATCAGGTGACAGGTTCGGAGGGTGACAATTCCGGCGCGTCGTCTGTTGACCCTGCCGGTCCCGGCCGCATAGGTTTCGGAGAACCGTCAACCTCAAGTACGGGTGGAGGGTTCACCCCGAGGCAGGAGGGTTCGTCCATGCCGGTCTGTACGAGGTGCGGCCATCGCAATGCCGAAGCCAGTCGTTTCTGCTCCAATTGCGGCGCGCCGCTGAGGGGCGGGGTTCCCGAGCGGGCCGCGGAGACGACATCGACCATCTCCATCTCGGGCCTTGAGGCCTACGAGGCGGAGGTGATGGGTCAGACGTCCGTGCCGTCGCTCTCGCCCGAGGCCCAGGCCGCTGTGGACGCTCTGCCGCTCGGCTCGGCGCTCCTGGTGGTGCGGCGTGGTCCGAATTCGGGCAGCCGCTTCCTGCTGGACAGCGAGCTGACCACGGCCGGCCGCCACCCGCAGAGCGACATCTTCCTCGATGACGTGACGGTGTCGCGCCGTCACGTGGAGTTCCGCCGGGGTCCGGACGGCAGGTTCACGGTCGAGGATGTCGGCAGCCTCAACGGCACGTACGTCAATCGTGAGCGCATCGACTCCGTCGCGCTGTCCAGCGGCGACGAAGTGCAGATCGGTAAGTACCGGCTGGTCTTCTACGCAAGCCAGCGGGCCATCTGACCCGTCAGGGAAGGTCCATGCTGAGAACACCGACGGGCGGTGCCGGAAACGGCACCGCCACCGCCGACGACCGCCCGATGAGCATCGGCACGGTGCTCGTGCAACTGCGGGACGAGTTTCCCGAAGTCACGATCTCCAAGATCCGCTTCCTGGAAGCGGAGGGACTTGTCGAACCACAGCGGACGCCCTCCGGCTACCGCAAGTTCCGCCGAGGCGACGTCGAGCGGCTGGCTCAGGTGCTGCGGATGCAGCGGGACCACTATCTTCCGCTGAAAGTCATCCGCGAGCACCTGGAGGCCGTTGCCAGGGGCGAGCAGACGGCCCTGCCGGCCCCGGACGGCGAGCGTGATCTCATCGACGGCAGCTGGACCGGCGGGCAGGGCAGGGCCACGGTCGCCCGTATCGGCCGGACCGAACTTCTTGCTGCCGCAGAGGTCACCGAGAGCGACCTCGACGTCTGGGAGTCGTACGGCCTGGTCGTTCCGGCGGCCGACGGCGGATACGACGCCGAGACGGTCACCATTGCCAGACTTGTCGCGGATCTGGGCCGATTCGGTCTGGAACCGCGGCATCTGCGCGCCATGCGAGCAGCGGCGGACCGGGAGGCCGGACTGATCGAACAGGTGGTCGCTCCGCTGCGCCGGCACCGGAATCCGCAGACCAGAGCCCATGCCGAGGCCACTGCGAAGGAGCTCGCGGAACTCTCTGTACGGCTGCACTCGGCCCTCGTACAGACCGCGCTCCAGGTCCGGCTTCACTGATCCTGGTGGGGCCCGACTACCCAAACCTGCCGAGCACGTCCTAGGGTTGCTGTGTGAACGAGCTCGACGTTGTGGGTGTCCGGGTGGAAATGCCCTCCAACCAACCGATCGTGCTCCTGCGTGAAGTGGGAGGCGACCGGTACCTCCCCATTTGGATCGGTCCTGGTGAGGCGACTGCGATCGCCTTCGCTCAGCAGGGCATGGCTCCGGCCAGGCCGCTGACCCACGACCTCTTCAAGGATGTGCTCGAGGCCGTCGGCCAGGAGCTCACCGAGGTCCGGATCACGGACCTTCGTGAAGGGGTCTTCTACGCGGAGCTGGTCTTCGCGAGCGGAGTCGAGGTGAGTGCGCGGCCTTCCGACGCCATAGCGCTCGCCCTGCGCACCGGAACGCCGATCTACGGCAGTGACGGGGTGCTCGACGACGCGGGAATCGCGATTCCGGACGAGCAGGAGGACGAGGTGGAGAAATTCCGTGAATTCCTCGATCAGATCTCGCCGGAGGACTTCGGCACGAACAGCCAGTGACGTCCCGAGGGGGCGCGTAGTCAGCGCATCCGACAAGCCTTTCCCGGTCGAGGGCCACGGGAAACCACCCTCAGGGTGATTATCACTCGGCGTGCCGAGTGTGGCGATCGTTGACGCACCCCGGGTGACTGCCTACCTTCGAGTGGGCAGGTCAAGGACGGAGGTCGGCGTGAGCAGCAGCGGCGACGGTGCGGCAGTGGGTGGGCCGTATCCGCAGCAGGGGAGTACAGCCGACCACACCATCAGGCAACCGGCTGCGCCGGCTGCGGTGGCGGGGGACGGTATGGCATCGGCCAAGGACATCGGCTATCGCGGGCCGACGGCATGCGCGGCGGCGGGGATCACCTATCGGCAGCTCGACTACTGGGCGCGCACGGGCCTCGTCGAACCGAGCGTCCGTCCGGCCTACGGATCGGGCACACAACGGCTCTACAGCTTCCGGGACGTCGTCCTGCTGAAGATTGTGAAGCGCTTCCTCGACACCGGGGTGGCCCTTCAGAACATCCGCACCACGGTCCAGCACCTACGGGCCCGCGGTTTTCAGGATCTGGAACGCATGACGCTGATGAGCGACGGAGCGACCGTCTACGAGTGCTCCTCGCCCGCCGAGGTCGTGGACCTGCTCCAAAGGGGCCAGGGCGTCTTCGGCATCGCCGTGGGGGTGGTGTGGCGGGACGTCGACGCCGCACTGTCACAGCTGCACGGGGAGCGCGTGGACACCGGCGAGACGCTGATCGGGAACAACCCCGCCGACGAGCTCGCCCGACGGCGCAACCGGGCCGGCTGACCGGGTGGGATCACGGACGGGCCCGGGGGATCCCGGGCCCGCGAGCCGTCGTCGTCCGGCGATTGTCAGTGCCGTAGGGCAGCATCGATTGATGTGAGAGCCGCGCCGACCATCCTGCATCTGGACATGGATGCCTTCTACGCCTCTGCGGAGCAGGCGGCGAAGCCGAGTCTGCGCGGCAAACCGGTCGTGGTGGGCGGTCTGGGGCCCCGCGGGGTCGTCGCCACCGCCTCGTACGAGGCCCGGCGTTTCGGGGTCCACTCGGCCATGCCGATGGCGCAGGCCAGACGCCTGGCACCGAACGCCGCCTATCTGGTACCGCGCTTCGCGCTGTACCGGACCGTGAGCGACCAGGTCATGGAGCTGCTGGGCCGGCTCTCGCCGCTGGTGGAGCCGCTGAGCCTGGATGAGGCCTTCGTCGACCTGGAGGCCGGTGGCGTAGCGGACGACTCGGCCTCGGCGCTGGCGATCGGTGAGCAGCTGCGTGAGGCGATCGAGGCGGTCACCGGACTCAGCGGCTCCGTCGGCCTCGCGGGGTCCAAGATGCTGGCCAAGATCGCCTCCGAGGAGGCGAAGCCCGACGGGATCCTGCTGATAGAGCCGGGCACCGAGCGGGATCTGCTCGCGCCCATGCCGGTACGCACGCTGCCCGGCGTCGGGCCGGCCACCGCGGACCATCTGCGCCGTGCCGGGATGACCACGGTGAACGACCTGGCCGAGGCCGGCGAGGCGGAGCTCGTACGGCTGTTGGGCAAGGCGCACGGCGGCTCACTGCACCGGATGGCTTCCGGCCGGGACGACCGGCCGGTCGTCGCCGAGCGGGACGCGAAATCGGTCTCGGTCGAGGACACCTTCGACACGGACCTGCACGACCGGGTCCGGGTCAGGAGCGAGGTGGAACGGCTCGCCGACCGGTGCGTCCAGCGGCTGCGGGCGGCGGCGCGCTCGGGCCGGACCGTGGTGCTGAAGGTGCGGCGGTACGACTTCTCCACTCTGACCCGGTCCGAGACGCTGCGCGGGCCCACCGACGACCCCACGGTGGTCCGGGAGGCCGCGGCGCGGCTCCTGGAGTCCGTGGACACCACCGGGGGAGTGCGGCTGCTGGGCGTGGGCGTCACCGGGCTGGCCGACTTCACCCAGGAGGACCTGTTCGCGCAGGCGGCGGACGAGCGGACCGCCGTCGGGCTTGCCGGGAGCGCGGAGGCGGCAGCGGTGGCCGGGGCGGACGCCGGTACGGATGCGGGCCCGACGACGGTGCCCGAGGAGCCGGAGCAGGAGAGCGCCGAGCAGCTTGCCGCCCGGCGCTGGCCGGCCGGACACGACGTACGGCATGACACCTACGGTCACGGCTGGGTGCAGGGCAGCGGGGTCGGCCGGGTGACGGTGCGCTTCGAGGAGCCGGAATCGGCGCCCGGCCGGGTGCGTACGTTCCGTATCGACGATCCGGAACTCCAGCCGGCCGATCCGTTGCCGCTCGTGCGGAACCCGGCCGACTACTCGTCCTGGCCGGCCAGCCTGCCGAAGTCCCGGTCCGGGCCGGTCGCCGCCGGCGGGGTGTCCAGACCGTAGTGCCGGTAGAGCTGGAGTTCCTGTTCCGGCGAGAGATGCCGGCCGACCCCGAAGTCGGGTGCGTCCTTGATCAGTGCACGGTCGAAGGGTATGCGCAGGACCTCCTCGACGAATTCGCTGGGCTCCAGCGGGACGAAGGCGTCCCGGCTGAAGAGTCCCGTACGTACGGCCGCCCATTCGGGTACGCCGGTCGCGTCGTCGAGGTACACCTCGTCAACGGTTCCGATCTTGGTACCTTCGCGGTCGAACGCCTTGCGGCCGATGAGGCTGCGCGGATCTATATCGGTCTGCACGTTCCCTCCCAGGGGTCGTGGCTACTCCACAGGCACTACAAAAGTGCAGATCCGTGTGGTTGGCCACTCGAGAATTCCGCCGGGAACCCCGCTGGTAGGCTGGGAGGCGGCTGCTTACCCCGTGCGGGAGAGTCCTCCGGATCGAATCCGGAGGCGCCGAAGGAGCAAATCCTCCCCGGAATCTCTCAGGCCCCCGTACCGCACGGACGAGGTCACTCTGGAAAGCAGGGCGGGTTCCGTAAGGCCGTGTGCCGAGGCGGGTCCCTCCCTCACCGACGGTGAAAGCCGGTGCGCGCAGTTGGCACCGGTGAAGCTCTCAGGTTGAGATGACAGAGGGGGAGGCCGTTCGGGCACCCCGCGCCGTGGTGCCCCTCGCAGGTCGTGACAGACCAGGAGGCCTCCACCATGACCCCCCGTCGCACTTCGCTCTCCCAGTTGGAACAGGGAATTCCGTTCGAGCAGCGCCATATCGGTCCCGATGAAGCGGCGCAGGCGAAGATGCTCGCCCAGGTCGGTTACGGCTCGCTCGACGAGCTCACCGCGGCCG
Organism: Streptomyces brevispora; assembly: GCF_007829885.1. Classification (NCBI taxonomy): domain Bacteria; kingdom Bacillati; phylum Actinomycetota; class Actinomycetes; order Kitasatosporales; family Streptomycetaceae; genus Streptomyces; species Streptomyces brevispora. The sequence goes on along the minus strand of NZ_VIWW01000001.1, from coordinate 133,265 downwards.
CGGTGCCCGATGTGATCCGCAGCGCGGAGGCGCTTCAGCTGCCGACGGCCCGTACCGAGGCCGAGGTACTGGCCGAACTGCGCGTGCTCGCCGACCGCAACCAGGTGCTGGCCCCGATGATCGGGCTCGGCTACTACGGCACGTTCACCCCGCCGGTGATCCTGCGTAACGTGATGGAGAACCCCGCCTGGTACACGGCATACACGCCGTACCAGCCGGAGATCTCCCAGGGCCGCCTCGAAGCCCTGCTGAACTTCCAGACGATGGTCGCCGACCTGACCGGGCTGCCCACCTCGGGTGCCTCGCTGCTCGACGAGGGCACCGCCGCCGCCGAGGCGATGGCGCTGGCGCGGCGCGTCGGCAAGGTCAGGAACGGCGTCTTCCTGGTCGACGCGGACACCTTCCCGCAGACCGTCGCCGTGATCAGGACCCGTGCCGAACCGACCGGTGTCGAGGTCGTCGTCGCCGACCTCGCCGACGGCATCCCGGCCGAGATCGCCGAGCGCGGCGTCTTCGGCGTACTGCTGCAGTACCCGGGCGCCTCCGGAGCCGTACGCGACATCAGGCCCGTCATCGAGCAGGCCCACGAGCTCGGCGCGATCGTCACCGTGGCCGCCGATCTGCTGGCACTCACCCTGCTCACCTCGCCCGGTGACCTCGGTGCGGACATCGCCGTCGGTACCACGCAGCGCTTCGGCGTGCCGATGGGCTTCGGCGGACCGCACGCGGGCTTCATGGCCGTGCGCGAGAAGTTCGCACGCAGCCTGCCGGGCCGCCTCGTCGGCGTCTCCGTGGACGCGGACGGCAACAAGGCCTACCGGCTGGCCCTCCAGACCCGCGAGCAGCACATCCGTCGCGAGAAGGCCACCAGCAACATCTGCACCGCCCAGGTACTGCTCGCCGTGATGGCCGGCATGTACGCCGTCTACCACGGCCCGGACGGGCTGCGGACGATCGCACGGCGCACCCACCGGTACGCCGCGATCCTGGCCGAGGGCCTGCGCGCCGCCGGTGTCGACGTCGTGACCGGCTCCTTCTTCGACACGCTCACCGTCCGGGTCCCGGGCCGGGCCGCGGAGGTCGTCGCCGACGCCCGCGAGCGGGGTGTGAACCTGCGGCTCGTCGACGGCGATCTCGTCTCGTTCGCCTGTGACGAGACCACCACCCGTACGGAGATCGCGTCCGTCTGGGCGGCCTTCGGCGCCGCCGGTGACATCGAGGCGCTGGACGCCACGACCGCCGAGGCGCTGCCCGAACAGCTGCTGCGGTCCGACGCCGTACTGACTCACCCGGTCTTCCACCAGCACCGTTCCGAGACCGCGATGCTGCGCTACCTGCGCCGGCTCGCCGACCGCGACTACGCGCTGGACCGCGGCATGATCCCGCTCGGCTCCTGCACCATGAAGCTGAACGCCACCGCCGAGATGGAGTCGATCACCTGGCCCGAGTTCGGCGCGCTGCACCCCTTCGCGCCGGCCGAGCAGGCGCAGGGCTTCCTGACGCTCATCCGTGAGCTGGAGGAGCGACTTGCCGAGGTCACCGGATACGACGCGGTCTCCATCCAGCCGAACGCCGGCTCGCAGGGCGAGTTCGCGGGGCTGCTGGCCGTCCGGGCCTACCACCGTGCCAACGGCGACGAGGCGCGGACCGTCTGCCTGATCCCGTCCTCCGCACACGGCACCAACGCCGCGAGCGCCGTGATGGCAGGCATGAAGGTCGTCGTGGTGAAGACCGCCGACGACGGTGAGGTCGACATCCAGGATCTCCGTGCCAAGATCGAGCAGCACCGCGACGAGCTTGCCGTGCTCATGATTACTTACCCGTCGACGCACGGTGTCTTCGAGGAGCATGTCGCCGACATCTGCGCCGAGGTGCACGACGCGGGCGGTCAGGTGTACGTCGACGGTGCGAACCTCAACGCGCTGGTCGGCCTCGCCAAGCCAGGCCACTTCGGCGGCGACGTCTCGCACCTGAACCTGCATAAGACCTTCTGCATCCCGCACGGCGGCGGCGGCCCCGGCGTCGGCCCGGTCGGTGTGCGCGCGCACCTGGCGCCGTACCTGCCGAACCACCCGCTGCAGCCCGCCGCCGGTCCGGAGACCGGGGTCGGCCCGATCTCGGCCGCTCCGTGGGGATCGGCAGGCATCCTGCCGATCTCCTGGGCGTACGTACGCCTGATGGGTGGGGAAGGCCTGAAGCGTGCGACGCAGGTCGCCGTACTCGCGGCCAACTACGTCGCCAAGCGGCTTGAGCCGCACTACCCGATCCTGTACAACGGCCCGGCCGGACTGGTCGCGCACGAGTGCATCGTGGACCTGCGGCCCATCTCCAGGGCGACCGGCGTCAGCATCGACGACGTGGCCAAGCGGCTCATCGACTACGGCTTCCACTCGCCGACCATGTCGTTCCCGGTCGCGGGCACGCTGATGATCGAACCGACCGAGAGCGAGGACCTCGCGGAGCTGGACCGCTTCTGCGACACGATGATCGCCATTCGCGGCGAGATCGAGAAGGTTGCCTCCGGAGAGTGGAGTGCGGACGACAACCCGCTGAGCAACGCCCCGCACACGGCGGCCGCGCTGGGCGGCGACTGGGAGCACGGCTACAGCCGTGAGGTGGCGGTGTTCCCGGCCGGGGTCACCGCCGCGGACAAGTACTGGCCGCCGGTGCGCCGGATCGACGGTGCGTTCGGTGACCGCAACCTCGTCTGCTCCTGCCCGCCGCTGGACGAGTACGACAACTGACGAAACCGGCGACATGGATGTCGCCACATGACGCGAAACTGCGTCGGGGCCGGTGCGGAGATCTCTCCGGGCCGGCCCCTCTCCGTACCTGCCGCGGTCAGGCGGCCTTCATCACCCGGCCCGTTCCCAGTGGCCGGTGCGGCGCGATGATCTGCCCGTCCGGGAGCAGCTCGCCGGTGTCCTCGAAGAGCAGGACACCGTTGCACAGCAGGCTCCAGCCCTGTTCCGGATGGTGCGCCACCAGGCGGGCTGCCTCCCTGTCGGCTGAGTCGGCTGTGGGGCAGGGTGGCTGGTGCTGACACATGGCTGGGTTCTTTCGCTGCGTTGAGTTGAGTGTCCTGCGGCTTGAAGAGGTGTTCATGGCCGCCCCCCGTATCGATCGGTCCGGTCCCAGTGTTGCCCCACGGGCGTCAATCCGCAGGGATTTCGCAGCAGCGCTTCTTCTCCTCCCATGACGCGTCACCCGGGCGGACGGTTCAACGCAACTGCCCTGTCACTTCGGGTGGTTCGGGGTGGCCGGATGGGGCTAGTCCGGATGGGTCGTGGATGCGCCCCCGCGGCACTGTGCCCCGCCACCGGAATCGGCGGCGGGGCACAGCGAAGTGGAGGGCGGCCGGGGCTCAGGCCGGGGAGCCGAGCAGGGGGCCGGGGCCGGGCGTGATGCGGGTGGTGATCACGGGAAGCAGATCGGAGACCCGGTGCGGACGATGCGCCGAGATACCCGGTGGGGCGGGAGCCAGCGGTACCAGCAGATCGGCCGGGGCGGGTGACCCGCCGGACGCGTCGGCCTCGGTGTCCTCGTGCAGCCACAGTGCCAGCATGTAGAGCTCGGGAATGGACAGCAGCCTCGGCTGGTAGGGCGTGCTCGCCGCCTCCGCCTGGCGCAGGGCGAGTTCGGTCGAGGCGATGTAGGGGCCCTCGAAGAAGTGCGAGAAGGCCCAGCCGTCCGGGGTGAGCATGGTGTCCGCCGCGGCGACCGCCCGCTCCGCACTGCGGATCTGGAAGCGCCAGGCGGCGAGCCGGGTGGTGGGAGCGAGCCCGCCCGGTCGGATGCGGTCCAGGACATGGACGGGGAGCGGGTGCTCCGGGCTCAGAGGTCCCGGAGCGGACCGCAGGGCAGGGGTACGGGCCTCGCGGACCGCGGTGGGTGAACCGAGCGCCGCGAGTACGCTTCTCAGCGCGGGCGCGGGAGCCGGGGGAACATGCAGCGGCATAGTGGGTCGCCTCTCACTTCGGAGACACGGTGGAGCGTGGGCGGGTGCAGACGGCGCTGTCGGCATGCGGGGCCAGAGGAGGCCGGTGACTGAGCCGGTGCGTCAACTCTCTGCCTCGTCCCGGAGTTTATACGACACGTGTTCACGCGGTGATTCCACTAGCCGTCGCGGCTATTGTCGACAAGACGGTATCCGGACTTAATTATGCGGAGATTATGCTGATTCGGTGCGAGCGGCGCAGCCGCCGCCTCGGGTTTTTCCGGCGACGCGGTAGGCCGAAACGCGTCGGTGCTTTCCTGGCGCACGGAACGGCGGAAACTATGCCCTGCGTCATGCCGAGTGAATGTGCCCCGGGCCGTGTCCATCAGATTAGCGGGTGCGCACCGCCCGCGGGGCGTTATGGATCACCCTGGCTGGGCATTATCGATCGTGACGCGAGCGGCCTGGGCCGCGGGCTGCCCACTCGAGGAGGGACCCTTCGATGGGGGAGAAGATCGTGGCGGGCGCCTTCGACCTGTCCGATCGGCAGAGGTACCGGCGGAAGCTCCACCAGTGCCTGGAGGGGCTGGAGAGACTCCTGGCGGAGCGGAGATTCGACCGTCCGCGCAACCTCATGGGCATGGAGATCGAGCTGAATCTGGCGGGCTCCGACGGCATGCCGAGGATGATGAATGGACAGGTTCTGGAGCGCATCGCGAGCCGAGATTTCCAGACGGAACTCGGGATGTTCAATCTGGAAGTGAACATTGTTCCCCACCATCTGGACGGACGCGTTCTCGATCAGCTGGCCGAAGAGCTGCGGACCGGTCTCGGATATGCCGACCGGAAGGCCGGCGAGGTCGATGCCGGGATCATGATGATCGGAATACTTCCCACGGTCGGCAGCGCCGACATGGTCCGCGCGAACCTCTCCGCCGTGGACCGCTACGCGCTTCTGAACGACCAAATGGTGGCGGCGCGCGGCGAGGATTTCTCCCTTGATATCGAAGGCGTGGAGCACTTGGTCTGCACCTCCGGTTCGATCACGCCGGAAGCGGCCTGCACCTCGGTCCAGCTGCATCTGCAGGTGACCCCGGAACGCTTCGCGGACGTGTGGAACGCCGCCCAGGCCGTTGCCGCGGTCCAAGTGGCCCTGGGAGCCAATTCGCCCTTCCTGTTCGGCCGGGAGCTGTGGCGGGAGTCGCGTCCGCCGCTCTTCCAGCAGGCCACGGACACCAGGCCGCCCGAACTGCAGAACCAGGGGGTGCGCCCGAGGACCTGGTTCGGGGAGCGGTGGATCGGTTCCGCGTACGAACTCTTCGAGGAGAACCTGCGCTACTTCCCCCCACTGCTGGCCATCTGCGAAGAGGAGGACCCGCTGCGGGTCCTCGACGAGGGCGGGGTGCCCCGGCTCCAGGAACTCATCCTGCACAACGGCACGGTCTACCGCTGGAACCGGCCGGTGTACGGGCTGTCGGGCGGCGTCCCGCACCTCCGGGTGGAGAACCGGGTGCTGCCCGCGGGACCGACCGTCGCCGACGTGATCGCCAACACCGCGCTCTACTACGGGCTCGTGCGGGCCCTCGCCGAGGAGTCCCGTCCGGTGTGGACCAGAATGCCGTTCACCGCCGCGGCCGAGAACTTCGAAACCGCCTGCCGCCGGGGCATCGACGCCGAGCTGCTCTGGCCCCGGCCCGGCCGCTCCGGCGGACTGACCCGGGTGCCGGCCGTCGAGCTCGTACGGGACGAACTGCTGCCACTGGCCGCCGCCGGGCTCGACGCGTGGAACATCGAGCCCGCGGACCGCGACCGCTACCTCGGGATCATCGAGGAGCGCTGCAAGCGGCGGACGAACGGGGCGTCCTGGCAGGCGGACACCTACCACCGGGCGCGGGAGGCCGGACTGGGGCGGGACGCTGCGCTCGCCGCCATGACCCGCCGGTACGCCGAACTGATGCAGGACGGCGAACCCGTGCACAGCTGGCCGGTGGGCGTCCCGGGGACGTGAGCGGGCGGGGCCCGACCCGACCGGACACTGCCGGTAAATGGCACAGCGCCCCTACCGGGACGGCCCCGCCGACCGCGCACGCTCACCCGTGCCGCGCGGCCTCCGATGGTCCCCGCGGGCCTTGCGGGCTCACCCGTGACGCCGCCGCCAGTCGCGGGTGAGCCCGCTACTCCTGGGCGGCACGGCCGTTCTGTCCGGCGGTCATGACGGCCTGCAGAATCACCGCCTGGATCTCGGCCGGGTCGTTGACCCGGTAGCCGCCGCCACCGGTCACCTCGGCTATCTGGTTCACCTCCTCGCGGTCGGCGTCGGGGCCGACCGCGATGGCGAGCAGCGGAACCGGGCGCTCCGGGTCGGCGATCCGCTTGAGCTCGGCGATCAGGGCGCTGCGCGAGATGGACCGGTCGTCCTGGTTCGAGCCGTCGGTGAGGATCACCACGGCGTTGAACTTGCCCTTCACATAGGTGCGCTGCGCCTCCTTGTAGGCGGCCAGTGCGGTGTCGTACAGCCCGGTCGCACCGTCCGGCACCGGCTGCAGGGCCGAGAACGCCTCGGCGAGCTTCTCGCGATGGGTGCCGCCACCCTTCGCCTGCTTCCCGAGCCGGCTGGTCGCCACCAGCCGGCGGTAGTCCTTGTCACCGTCGAGCCCGGTGGCGAACTCCCAGAGGCCGATCTCGTCGTTCGTGGTGAACTGGCGGAGAGCCTGGATCAGGGACGCCTTGGTGACGTCCATCCGGGACTGGTTGCGGCCCGGCACGGTCGTGGCCATCGACCCCGAGGCGTCGACGACCGTGGTGAGCCGCGCGCTCTGCACAGTGATCGTCCACATGCCGAGCGTTTCCTGAAGTGTGTCGTCGGACGGTGCGGTGGCGACGGAGTCGCCAGGAGTGAGCGGAACGGCGTCGCCGGTCCCCTTCGCACGGCTCAGCCAGAGATCGGAATCCGGCAGCCACATCTGGTAGTCCGGTGCGCGGGTGCCGTCGGCGAGTGCATCGGCGACCTTGTACGAGTCGCGGGCCACCACCTTCACGTCGACGCAGTGACCGTCGGATCCCAGATTGTCCTTGCGTGCCTTGTCGGCGACGGCACGCGCGGCGGGAGCGATGTCGGGGGAGGCCACCATGGACAGATGTACCGCCGAGTCCTCACAGGACTTCGAGAACGACAGCAGGCCGCCCTGGGCAGCTACCGCGGTTCCCGCCGCCACGGCGAGAACGAGCGTGGTGGCGATGGCCACGGTACGACGGCGGCTCGATGGACGGTCCCCGCTTCCGTCCGCCGTGTAGTCGTCGGGCAAGCTGTGACGTCCCATGTCGGTGGTGCCCCTCCTTGAGGATGAACAAGGAAGAGGGGGACCACACCATCGGCAATGGTGTTCGTCCCCCGGCCTGTCGCGCATGATCTTCGTACCTGCATTCGAGACCCTAGCCGGGTGGGGAGCGGCATGGGACGTGAATGCACAACTCAGGGCAGGTGTACAGGTGGAGGCGGGGCGCGTGGCTGATTCTTGTCCTCAGGAGGCTGTGTCACGACGGATCTTGCGGTCCGAGACGGTGTTGGTACTGGCTCTCTCGCTGGGGGCCAGCGGGGTGTCCGCCCTGATCAGTTTTGTCGGATCGCTGACGAAACCGGGTGCTTTGAAGGCTCAGGCGGCGACGCTCAACAGCTCGTACGCACCTGGGCGTCCCTGGCTGGATCTCGCCTGGCAGCTCTTCGGCATCACGACGGCGCTGGTGCCCGTCGCCCTGGTGGCTCATCTGCTGATCAGGGAGGGGGCGGGCCTGCGGGCGATCGGCTTCGACCGGACGAGGCCGGGTTCGGACCTGGGGCGGGGCACGCTGGTGGCGGCGGGCATCGGCAGCGCCGGACTTGCCTTCTATCTGGTGGTCCGGGCCGCCGGTTTCAATCTCACGGTCGTCCCCGAGTCGCTGCCCGACGTGTGGTGGAAGTTCCCGGTCCTGATCCTGTCGGCGATCCAGAACTCCGTGCTGGAGGAAGTGATCGTCGTCGGCTATCTGCTGCGCCGGCTGGGGCAGTTGGGGTGGACCCCGATGGCTGCTCTGGTGGCCAGCTCGGTGCTGCGCGGCTCGTACCACCTGTATCAGGGTGTCGGCGGGTTCATCGGCAACATGGTGATGGGTGTCGTCTTCGTACTGCTGTACCGCCGCTGGCAGCGGGTGGGGCCGCTGGTCGCGGCGCATGCCCTGCTCGACATCGGGGCGTTCGTCGGATACGCGCTGCTGGCCGGGAAGGTGGGCTGGCTGCCCACCCCGTGAGCGGTCGCGGGACCGGGTTTCGGGAAGGGACACGGGACGGGGTGTGCGAGGGGGTGTGCGGGGTGACCCGCACACCCCCTCCCGGCGTTTCCGCCGGCTCCGTTACAGGGTGACGAGCAGTTCCCCGTCCAGGACCGTCACCGCGTGCCCGGTCAGCAGGGCGCGGTCGCCGCGCAGCGAGGTGCGGACCAGCCCGGACCGGGCGGACGCCTGCAGGCCCGTCAGATCGTCCCGGCCGAGCCGGGCCGACCAGAACGGCGCCAGGGCGGTGTGGGCGCTCCCCGTCACGGGGTCCTCGTCGATGCCCACGGCGGGGAAGAAGCCGCGGGACACGAAGTCGTAGCCGCAGTCGGGGCCGGTGGCCGCGGCCGTGGCGATGATGCCGCGCCGCGAGTGGGCGACCAGCGCCGCGAAATCCGGGGTGAGCGCCCGTACGGTCGCCTCGTCGGCCAGTTCCACCAGCAGGTCGCCGATGTGCGGGCCCGTGTCGTGTACGGACACGGGCTCCGCGCCCAGCGCGGCGGCCAGCCCCTCCGGCGGGGCTTCGGGGGTCAGCGGCGCGGTGGGGAAGTCGAGCGTGAGCGAGCCGTCCGGGTGCGCGGTCGAGATGAGAATCCCGCACCGTGCAGCGAAGCGAACCGTGCCGCCCGCCCCCGCGGTGGTGCGCAGGACGTGGGCGGTGGCGAGGGTGGCGTGGCCGCACATGTCCACCTCGGTGGCCGGGGTGAACCAGCGCAGCGCCCAGTCGGCGGCGCCGCCCGGCGGCAGCGGATGCGCGAACGCGGTTTCGGACAGGTTCAGCTCCGTCGCGACCTGCTGGAGCCGGCTGTCGTCCGGGAAGCCGTCCGGGCCCAGCAGCAGGACGCCTGCGGGATTGCCGGTGAAGGGGCGGTCGGTGAACGCGTCGACGATTCGAATCCTCATGCCCCGACCGTAGGCGTGCCGCGAAGCAACAGGCCGTCGCGGGTGGCCCGCCACATCGGGTGCCGCCGGCCGGGAGGAGACCGTCCGGTGGATATGGGCATGGGAGCAGCGCCCGGAAGTGGACGGCCGTGAACACGTCGTCCGCTGTGACTTCCGGTGCAATGCTGCGGAAATCAGACACACGAGGTCCGCAGTCCCCGTTCGGCGGACGGTGATCAGCCCGGAACCCTCTCTCCCCGGACGGGCCGCGTGCGCGGCGCCCCGGGAGGGACCCGTCACCGTTCGTCGCGTACCTGAAGAAGGTATGCCGCGGTCAGCGCGACGGCACGGTCCACGTCATGCGACAGCTCTACGAGGGCACGTGATGCTCTCGTCCCCGGGATGCCCGCCAGCGCCTGGGTCAGCCGTCCGCGTCCGGGTGCTTCCGTGGTGTCGTGGGCGAGGCGGGCGACGAGCCCATTCGCGATCCGGTCCGCCGTCGCGGTGTCGCTCGCCAGCACGCTCAGTGCATCGGCCGCGTCGGTGTCGTTGTATCCCCCTGCGATCATGTCGATGAGCGTGGGGACCGCATCGGCCGCACCACGTGTCCCGAGCGCCAACGCCGCACACCGGCGGACCACGATGTCGGGGTTCGCGAGGGCATCCCGCAGCCGCGCGGCGGCCTCACCGCCGGGCATCTCGGCGAGGGACCGGACAGCGCGTTCCCGCACCGCGGCCACCGGTGAACCGAGGCCCTCCGCCAGCAGCGCCGTGCCGCAGCCGCCCGATCGCGCCAGCGCCCATCGAAGGGCCCCGGCGACGTTCGGATCCGTCTCGCTCAGTGCCGCCTCGACCAAGGCCTCCACCGGCACCGGAGCCTCGTCGACCGAGGAAAGGGCCGCGCGTTGGCGCGCGTGGGGGCTCTTCGAACCCAGCGCGTGGAGGAGCACGACGACTTGGAGGACGTCCTCCCAGCCGGCGGGGTCCACGGCATCGATCCGGCGCAGCCTCGTGAGCAGTTCGGTCTCCGCCGCGATGCGTTCGCGCGTCTGACGGATGAGGTCGTCGACGAGCGCCGAGGGCGTGAAGCCGGGATCGTCGAGCGCGCGTCCGATCTCACGCAGCGACAGCCCCAGCGACCGCAGGCTCTCGATATGGAAGATCCGCTGGACGTCCTCCCCGGAGTACTCCCGGTAGCCGGAGCCGGTACGACCCGAGGGACGCACCAGACCGAGCGACTCGTAATGCCGGAGCATGCGGGCACTGACCCCGGACCGTCGCGCCACCTCACCGATCAACACGTCCTATCGTCCTTCCTGACCGGACCCGCCGAGGGCCACGATGCGCTTCGCCTCCTCGATCGCGAAGTCGAATTCGGCGTCCGGGTCGCGCAGCAGCCGTTGGGTGGCGAGTGCGTGCGCGCGCATGCCCGGGTCAGGGGCCGTTGCCGCGACAAGCAGAGCAGGCGCGATCGTTTCCCCCAGTGCGACCAGTACCCGGCTGAGACTCAGCTGCGTCTCGCGCCCACCGCGCCCGAGTTGTGTCGCCAGCACCGCGGCCAGCGCGGACTCCTCGCCTTCCGGCACGAGCACGGCCGCGGCCCGCCAGGCGCTTCGTGCCACCGCGTCGTCGTCGTCGGACAGGAGCGTCCGGGTGATCGCGGGCCACGCCTGCCGGTCCCCGATCTTGGACAGCGTGTGCAGCGCCTGGCTCCGTGCCTGCGCACGCTCCGAGCGGACTTCGCGGAGCAGTTCGGGAAGCGTCATGGACACCGGGTGGCGGGTGAGCGCCCAGGTCAGCATGTCACGAACGAAGAACTCTGGCTCGATCGCACATCGCTCGATGAGCTTGTCGACGAAGCGCGGGTCGGGCGTCGTGCCGACCGCCAGAGCAGCCCGCAGTCGCACGGACGAATGACCGTCCTCCAATCCCCGGAGCGCTGCTCGTACCGCATCCGTGTCCTGTCTTGTGATCGTCATCGAGATCACCTCCTTGGCGAGCAGTGAAAGCCCTGCCACCGTGTCAAGGTCAACCAGGACCCGCTGCACGTGTGGGGGGTACTCGTGCTGGACCCGGCTCCGTTCGTGGCCGTTCCGTGTTGCTGGTGCCGTCCGTCACCTGGGTCGTGGTGCGGTGATGCCGTGGGGAATGGTGCCCCGGTGATGGTCGGCTCCCTATGGTCCGTCGCAGGTCAAGGTGGGTGGGCCGCTGTCGCGAGAGATGCGGGGGCGGATCGTCACTGACGAGAACGATCCAGCGGTCGTTCCGCAACCGTGTCGACGGCATCGCAGCGCTGGGTCTTCGGCCCTTTCCGTGAAGCGGACGATCTTGAGGTAGTCCTCCTTCGGAGTGTGCCGCCGTGTCAACTGCTCGGATCCGATGCCACGCGTGCAGAACCACCTACGCAGAGCGCCGGTCCACCACTCCATCGAAGGTCCCTGCAACGCGCTGACCTGCGGCGGTCCAACCTCGCTGTCACAAACCATGGAGTGGCCCAGGTTCCGTGTCCATCGGTCCGGGTTCAGTGTCGGAGGACAGCTGTGGATCGCGCCGGTCTCCAGGCGTGTGCCCCCGACGCGGCCGCCGTTCAGGGCTCCGGAGACGAAGATGCCGCCGCTCACCGGTGCGTCGGCTGATCACGGCCGAGGGTCCGATCGGCTCGGCCGTGATCAGGGTCTGTGGGTCGTCCTGCTGGTTGAAGAGCGTGAACGCGTCCAGACGCACCTCGATGTTGAAGCTGACCTGTCTCATTGAAGATTCCGTGAATCTCAGCGAAGTTGCTGAAACGCCCGTTAGTCTCACCGAAGGTTGAGAATCTGCTCGGCCTGCCGGGTTGGGGGTGCAGTGGAGGCGCTGTCGCGTGCGTACGGCGATGAAGCGTTAACGGCGTTTGAGCTGGACTTTCTCAGTAACGGTGAACGTCGCAAGCATGCTCTGGGGTCGAGTTGGCAGGTTCCGTTCGAGGCAGTCGAGCCTGTCCGGCCGTTTCGTTGGGACAAGGGAACACCGGGTTTCGCAGGCTGGTACTACTCGGTGACCGTACGGGATCATGTGGGCTATGAGTCTTGGCTCGAGCGAGACCGGCTGATCCTGCTCGATAAAGATCCACAGGTCAGGGCGATATCTTCGCAGCCGTTCTGGCTGCACTGGCATGACGGCGAACGGCGGCGCCGTCATGCTCCCGACTACTTTGTCCGGCTGGCTACGGGCCAGGCTCGGATTGTGGATGTCCGCGCCGAGGACGACATGGACGAGGACACGCGGGATGCCTTCGCGGCGACTCAGCGGGCCTGCTCTTCGGTGGGCTGGGAGTTCGAGTGGGCGGGCCGTCCGGAGCCGATTCTCATGGCTAACGTCCGGTGGCTGGCGCGGTATCGCAGGGCACGCTGCGGTCGACCGGCGGCGGTAGTTGAGCGACTCCTGGAGGCATTCAGCGAGCCGAGGCGCCTGTGGGATGGTGCTGAGCTCGTCGGCGACCGGATCCAGGTCTTGCCGGTGCTGTTCCACCTGTTGTGGTTGGGGAAGCTGAAGGTGGATCTCTCGGGAGGGCTGCTGGAGACCGGAAGCCTGGTCTGGGCGGAGGGGCGGCGGCAATGGGCCGGCTGAGGCGCCCGCCGATTCTGGCAGTTGGCAAGCGGGTTCGGTTCGACGGGCAGGTCCGCGGAGTGCTCGAAGTGACCGCGCAGGCCGCGGTCCTGGAGGACGCGGAGGCTCCGCATCGCGTGGTGGCTTTGCTCGAGCTGTTCGCGGCGGAGGACTTCGAGGTCTTGTTCGGCGCGGAGCGGATGCCGTTGCCTGCCTCATCCGGCTTGGACCTGCTGCCTGCCGCAGCGCTCAAGCAGGCTCTGTGGTGGGAGGGCCACATTTTGGAAGTCGTACATGGACTTCCACCGGACGCGGAGCCCGGCGCGACGCCGCGCGAGGAATACCGGGTCGGCACATCGGTGGCCGCACGGGACGAGGCCAAGGCGGCCGAGCTGTCCCGGTCCGGGCGCCCGGTCACGGCCTACACGGTCGCCCGGCTGCGTCGCCGCTACCTCAAGGAAGGGGTTGCCGGGCTGGCCGATCACCGGGCGGCCCGCAAGCGGCCGGAGTTCGGGGCGGTGGACATCAGAGTGGTCGAGGCGATGCGCCAGGCCATCGAGGAAGGTATCGACCCCTCTACTCGGACCGCGTCTTACCTGATCTGGCGGACGCGAGAGATCCTCACGCAGACCGAGGACGAAGACGAGACGGAGAGCGGGGACGAGCCCGAGGATGAGACCGAGGACGGACAGGCGGAGCCCGAGTGGCCCTCTCGGGCCACGCTCTACCGGTTGGTGGAGAAACTGACGGCGGGTACTCACACCCTGGGCTCGGCGGTGACGCGCCGGTCGAAAGCTCATACGGCGGGCACGACCTTGGGAGAGCTGACGGTGAGCGCTCCGGGTGAGGTCATGCAGATCGACTCCACCCCGCTGGACGTGATGGTCCGTCTCGACAACGGAGTGGTCGGCAAAGTCGAGCTCACAGGCATGATCGATGTCGCGACCCGGACCCCGACGGCGCTTGTCCTGCGGCCGTCGACGAAGTCCGTCGATGCCAGCGTGCTGCTGGCCAGGACGGTCACGCCCGAGTTGATGCGGCCGGGCTGGGTGGATGCCCTCAAGATGTCCCGCTCCGTGCTGCCTCACCGCAGGCTGCTGACACTGGATGAGCGTCTGGAGCATGCGGCTGCCAAGCCGGTGATCGTCCCGGAGATGATCGTCTGCGATCACGGCAAGGCGTTCATCTCGCACAACTTCCGGGCATCGTGCAGGTTCCTGGAGATCGAGTTCCAGCCGACCCACAAAGGCTCGCCCTTCGAGAAGGGCCACATCGAGAAGATGCTGGGCTCGGTTGCCACGATGTTCGTGCAGTTCCTCCCCGGATACACCGGCCGAAACACTGACCGACGCGGCCGACACCCGGAGAAGGAAAACCTGTGGTCACTGCCCGAGTTGCAGGATCTCCTCGATGAATGGGTGATCGCCAAGTGGCAGAACCGCCCACACGACGGGCTGCGAGAACCCGACCACCCCGGGCGGCTTTTCACTCCGAACCAGAAGTACGCCGCGCTGGTGGAGTCCAGCGGCTACGTCCCGGTCGCGCTCAGCGCAGACGACTACACCGAGCTTCTGCCCGCTGCCTGGCGGGCCGTCAACTCCTACGGCGTTCGCATCAATAACCGCACCTACGACGCTCCGGAACTCGGGCCCATGCGTCGGCGCGATTCAGGTGTCACGGCCAAGCGCGGGCTCTGGGAGGTCCATCGGGACCCCTACGACGTCTCGCGCGTCTGGGTACGTAACCACCGCGGTGAAGACGAGTGGGTCCAGGCGACGTGGAAGTACCTGAAGCGGACGCCTGTTCCTTTCGGTGACCTCGCCTGGGACCACGTCAGTCACCAACTTCCCAAGGCCACCGAGGAAGAACTCGCTGAGGCCGTGGCCGCTTTGCTGACCCGTGCGAACGCCGGACCGGATCCGGCTGAGCCCGGCCGGAAGAGGAAGAAGAACAGGCCCTCCAAGCGCGACCGTCAAGTGGCGGCCCGGACCAAGGTGACGGCTCCTGCCCCTGTCGTCCTTCCCGAGCCGCAGCCCGCAGACGCGCCAGCCACCGAGGACCCCATGGACGAAGAGGAGATGGCCGAGGTGATCCCGCTGGGACTCTTCGACCCTCTTGAGGACCCCTGGAGACGTTCGTGATCATGCCAATACCCGGCCAGGCTGGCGACGACTTCGGCCGGCATCTGACCACCCTGCTCGGATGGCGCAAGTTCATCGCGACATCCCTGGGCCAGCCGATGGCCATCGCGAGCGAGGCCGAGTACGAGGCCCTCGTTGCGGCGGCTGAGTCGGATCCGTCGGCGAAGGAGAAGAAGAACGCCTACGACGACGACCGGCTGGACCATCATGCGCGCCTGCAAGTGATCGCCACGTCCACAGTCCGGCACAGCGTGACCTGCGGACGTCGCCTGATCATCCTGAACCGCGGCGCGGTGAGCGCCCGCCGCGGCCTGCTCGTCTCCGGGCCAGCGAACACCGGCAAGACGATCGCTCTCACCCAACTCGGCCTGGCCCACGAACTCGTGGACCGGCGCCGGCACCCGGACCAGGACGAACGCATTCCGGTCATCTACGTCACCGTCCCGCCATCCGCGACTTCCCGCATGATCGCCGCCGAGTTCGCTCGCTTCCTCGGCCTCCCCGTCACCCGCAGCCTGAACTTCACCGACCTGACCGAAGCCGTGGTCGGTGTCTGCACCACCGCCCGCACCGGCCTGGTCCTGGTCGACGAGATCCATAACATCTCCCTGCACACCCGCACGGGAGCTGAGGCGTCCGACACCCTCAAATACTTCTCCGAGCGCATCCCAGCTACGTTCGCCTACGCCGGAATCGACATCGAATCCGGGGGGCTTCTCTCCGGCACCCGCGGTGACCAGATTGCAGGACGCTTCACCTCTGTGATCACCCACCAGTTCCCCTACAACAAGGAATGGAAAGGGCTTGTGGCGCAGATGGAGGAAACCCTCCTCCTGCACCGGCACCAACGCGGCACCCTGGCCCGACTTGACCGCTTCCTCCACACCCGGACCAGCGGCATGATCGGCACCCTCGCCCACCAGATCCGCGGGGCTGCCGTCGACGCCATCCTGAGCGGCACCGAGAAGATCACTAAAAGCGGACTGCTGGCTGTCGACTTGGACATCGCCTCCGGGCGCAATCGCCCGAACAACCCGCCAACAGCGGGCGGGACAGGGTGACAGCACCCGCCGACGCCGAGCCGCAGCTCGTCCTACTTCCCTTCCAGGTCCGGCCGAAGGCGGGAGAGGGCGGTCCCATGTTCATCCGGCGTCTCGCGCAGGCCAACCACCTGCCGCCCCCCTACCTGCGGAAATTCCTCAACGAACCGCCTGGCCCTCGGGGCAAACCGTCGTGGGCCCGCCTCGCCGCGATCACCGGCCGTGATCCTGACCTTCTGCGAACAACACTCGAGACGAAGAAATGCGTGGAATGCAGCACAGATATCCCGCCCAGCGATACCTTCGGGCGGCGGGCAATCCTCTGTTCCATGCGCTGCAGGACCCGGGCCCACCGCCGACGGCAAACCACGGAGCCCTGCCGCATCTGCCAGAAGCCGATGAAGATCCAGACCGGACAGCGCCACCGGCTCTGCTCATCGGCATGCCGCCGCACCGCCTACCTCCAACGCCAGCAGGGACGCCTCTCCTCGACGGTTTCCAGAGGCGACGATGAACCTGCCCATCAAGGAGACCGTCGCTGCATAGCCTGCGAAAAACCGCTGCCTCCGGGCTCGCGATCGCACCGCCAGACGTGCTCAGCGGCCTGCCGGCAGCACGCCCGCCGCTGGAGTCGACTCGATTCGCCCGAACTGTTTCTCCGCCCACCAGCCGAGACCTGTGAGTTCTGCCAGGAGCCACTGCCGAAAGCGAAGCCGACAGCTGGCCAGCGACGCTGGTGTTCATATCTCTGCGGCCAACGAGCCCGCCGCGGACTCGACCCAGCTCCTTACAGGATCCGGATCTGCGAGCACTGTCAGGACCCCATCGAGAGCGACAGGTTCGGACGAGTCCGTCGATGGTGCTCGAGGAGCTGCCGGGAGAAAGCCCAGCGCCGCCGTCGCAAACTCGCTGTTACTGAGATTTGATGCGTGATGTCGCTGGGTCGACGCCTTGAACTGCGAAGACGAGGGTTCACCGCGGGGCATCATGCGAAAATCACCAGTAACGGGCTCTCCGCATTGGTCGTGAGGCGTGTTGGCCTGGCTCCTGAGGGAAGGGCCCGCTTCACGGAGCTGCGCTAGTAGTAGCCCTTCGTGCCGTCGAGTAGCTCCCGGACGATGTCCGCGTGCCCCGCGTGTCGCCCCGTCTCCTCGACGAGGTGGATCAGTATCCAGCGGAGGTTGGCGCTGCCGTCGCGGAAGTCGGGGTGGCGGCCGGCGTCGTCCAGGTCGGCCGCGGCAACGATCTCGTTGCTGCGGGCGCACTGGGCCTTGTACTCCGCGAGGAGCTCTGCGAGGGGGCGGCCGTCGGTGTGCCAGTCGGCGTTCTTGCTTGACTCGTCGAATGCGGGGTTCTGCTTCTTGTCGCCGCCGAGGAACAGCACTTCCAGCCATATGTGCTCGGTCCAGCGCATGTGGGAGATGAGACCGGCCATCGTCATGGCTGGTGAGGTCGGGATGACCGGGCGGCGCGCGTCCTTGTCGCTCAGCCCTTTGCATTTCCAGCGCAGGATCTGCCGCTGCAGGTCCAGCCAGCCGATGAGCGCGGTGCGTTCGTCCGCTTGGCGCGGGGGGCGTTCCAGTTCCAATGACATGCCGGCGCACGCTACCAGGGCGGTCGGGAGGGGGCCCTGGATGACGGGCTCTTCCGCGATTTACGATCTCGGTCACGGTTGGGGACATCGGGGTGTTACTGGTGATCTTCGCATGATGCCGCGGGGCGGGCCCTCCTCTTCGCAGTGCAAGGCGTCGACCCAGCGACATCACGCATCAAACCTCAGTAGCGGCAACTGAGCACGGGGCCTCGTCTTCGCCTTGGTGCCTGGGCAGTCGGCGGGGACATCGGCTCAGACGGCGAGGCGGCTGGGTACGGCGTCCGCACGCCCGTAGTTGAGTACCTGGGCAAGGACTTCACGGAACTGGACGACGTCTTCGGCCGGTGCTTCGATGACGGCCTCGATCTCGCTGTCATCCAATCGCAGGTCTTCCAGAGCGTCAGGGTTCAGTGAGACATGGAGGACGTTGCCCGTCAGAACGGCTTCACGCACACAGCCGTATGCGGTCCCCTGGCCAGCTGTGACCAGGCAGTGCGTGTCCATCCCGAGGGCTATCTCCTGGTCGTCGGGCTCGTCCTCTCCCGCCATGAACATCAGGATGAAGCCGCTGCCGTCCTCTCGCTCGGCAAGGGCTGCTTCAGTGAAGTAGCCGTCGGGGTCGATCTCGGTTCTGGCGGCGCGGGCGGTGAATCGGTACGTCATGACGGCGTTCTATCAGCGCGTCCATCTGCGCTTCCAGGCAGGGGCAAGGCAGGAGCAGAGGAATGGGCGGAAAGTGCGTCACCACCGTCACCCCAACAAAAACCCGCAGGTCAAGGTGCTGGAACGGGCCTGAGGCTGCGTCACCCGGGACCGCTCGGCAGAGCAGATTCACTGAGACGAACAGCTGAGATAGCGCACTCGCTGAGACGAAGCTGGATCTGAGCAGCTTCGGTGAGACCTGAGCAACCTTCGCTGAGACAGGTCATTGAAGCCGTGCGGAAGGGGTTTGTCAAGCGACCGGTTCCGATATATCGTTGACGCATCGCGACAGATCAACGATAGAAGGAGTGCAGTGATGCGTTCGCATGGACATGAGCATGGACACGGACATGTGCACGGCCCCTGCGGGCCCGGCGAGCGCGGGCGGGGTGACTTCGAGGGGCGCCGCGCGGCCTTCGGGCAGTTCGGTCCGCCGTTCGGTGGCGGACCCTTCGGCGGTGGCCCGTTCGGTGGCGGGCGCGGCCGGGGTGGCGGCCGGGGGAGGGCGCGCCGCGGTGACGTACGCGCCTCGATCCTGGCCCTGCTGAAGGACCGGCCGATGCATGGCTACGAGATGATCCAGGAGATCGGCGAGCGCAGCGGCGGGGCCTGGCGGCCCAGTCCCGGCTCGGTGTACCCGACCCTTCAGCTCCTGGAGGACGAGGGCCTGATCGTCAGCGCCAGCGAGGGCGGCAAGAAGCTGTTCACGCTGACCGAGACCGGTCGCGCCGAGGCGGAGTCGGGCGCCGAGGCGCCCTGGGAGGAGGCCGGTCGTGGCGTCGACTGGGAGGGCGTGAACGAGATCCGGCAGGCCGGGTTCGGTCTGATGGAGGCGTTCGGCCAGGTCTGGAAGACCGGTTCGGCCGATCAGCGCGAGAAGGCGCTCACGGTCATCAACGACGCCCGCAAGAAGCTCTATCTGATTCTCGCCGGCGAGCACTGAGCCGGCCGGTGCGTTGGCCGATGAGCTGTACGTCGAAGAGCCCCGCGGGTTGCCGCGGGGCTCTTTCGACGCCGGTGTGCGGCGACCGGTCCGCCGGATGTCAGGCGACGATCAGTCCGTCCAGTTTGCGCAGTGACTCGATGAGGGCCGCGGTGGCCGAGTCCTTGAGCTTGCCGGCCATCAGGGAGACCGCCGCCCCCGTGAACTCGCCGTCGATGCGGACCGTGGTGGCGTCCCCGTCCGGCGTCAGCGCATAGCGCATCTTCAGGTTGACGCCCATCGGGCCCTTCCCGGTGGTCGTCAGCAGGCGGCAGTCCTCCAGCTCGGAGACCGTCCAGGTCACCTCGGCCGGGAACCCCATGAGCTTCATGTTCTCCTCATAGGTGCCCGCCAGTTCCAGCACGGCCGGGCCGCCCTTGGGGAAGCTGGTGTGGGTGGCGTTCCACTCCCCGTACGTGCTGAAGTCCGTCAGCTGGGCCCAGACCTTCTCGGCCGGTGCCTCGATGCGCGCCTCTGCACTGACTTCGGCCATGAGACCACCCCTTCTCGACGGGTTACGGTGTCGCGGAACGTAGCCGCAGCGGCTTGAACATTCAATGCTGATGAAGCGTCAGATTCGTGCTTCCGCTCCGGGCCGCCAGATCCGCGCCGAGTCGAAGCGGTCGGAGGCGCGCGGGTGCGGCCCGTCGGCGTGGCAGTGGAACGCCGTCCAGAAGAGGTCCGAGGGCAGCGCGTCGAAGGGCGCGTGAACCCGGTAGAGGTAATCGCGCCCGTCGAGCGCGGGCAGGGCGACCAGCCAGCTCACCTTCCGCACCCTCCCGCCGCCACAACAGTGCTCCGGGCTGTGGGACGTGTACGGGCGGGCTCCGGTTGCTCCGGGCGTGCATGGCAAGGCGGCGCGCGCCGATTGCCGGGATCGGATTGCAGAACGGCGCGATCTCATCCGTAAGGAGGAGGAGTCGCGCTTCCGTGCCCAACTCGGGTGGGATGCGTCAATGGGCCTCTCCGGGGACGTTCCGGCCCGTAAGGACTGATGAGGTGGGAGTGTGCAGAACCGGACACCGCGGATTCCTCAGCAGCCCGCACCGAATCACCGTGCCGAGACCGATGCCGGACTCACCGCGGAGCTGGCCGCCGTGGTGACGGGTGCGCGCAGGCGCGCGCTCCGCGACGGCGACCAGCAGATCGACACGGCCCATCTGCTGCACTCCCTGATCGAATCGGACCCCGAGGTCCGCACCGCCTTCGCCGGTGGACCGCAGTTGGCCAGAGTGCTCGGCTACCTCGTCCAGCGCAGCATCGGCTATGGGCTCCGCTGGCAGGGCGCGATCGAGGACTCCGGAGCGATTCCGGTGGTGTCGGGCACGCCGGACACGGGGGTGGAGCACTGGTCTCCCTCCGCGGCCTCCGCGATGGACGACGCGCACCGGCGCGCGCGACTCCGGGGCAGGGAACAGGCCTGCGGCCTCGATCTGATCGCCGCACTGGCCGCGGACCGGCGGTGCCGGGCCGTCGAGGTGCTGGAGCGGGCGGGCGTGGACGCGGCGCTGCTCGCGGACCGGATCGGCGAGGCCTCCGGCCGGGAGTGACCGCCGGGATCGGTCCGGCGGTGCGAGAGTGGCGACGGCCGGGCGGGGCAGGGCGCCGAAGCGGTCGGCGGGGCACCCCGCAGGGCGTCGAGCTTCAGCAGTCGATGACCGATGGTGACGCCCGGCGTCGTGGTCGCGCGGCTGTGGTGGAGGCGGCCGGGGGGCATGCACTTGTCCCCAAGCTGCTGAACGTCGACGCCGGGGGCGGTCTGATCACGCGGGTCCGCGACTCCATGGACGCGCCGGGTGTGGCCCGTGCGGGTTGCGTCGGCCGCCGGGGGCGCCGACACGTAGGAGACGGACGGGCCGTGTGGGGCGTCCGTGTATTGCCGGGGCGTGCATGTCAGGGGCGACAGTGACATCGGAGTGTTACCCGCGTCAGGCGTCATAGGGGTGACGCTCCTGACTGCAACTGTCATGATGTGCCGATGCACGCGTCTCAGGGGAGAAGCGCCGGCCTGGGACTCGCCCTCGCCTCGGCCTTCGCATTCGGCGGTTCCGGAGTGGCGGCCAAGCCGCTGATCGAGGCGGGGCTCGACCCGCTCCATGTGGTGTGGCTACGGGTGACGGGCGCCGCGCTCGTCATGCTGCCCGTGGCCTGGCGCCATCGCGCTCTGGTACGCAGCCGGCCCGTGCTGCTGCTGGGATTCGGCCTGCTCGCCGTCGCGGGCGTCCAGGCCTTCTACTTCGCGGCGATCTCCCGCGTCCCGGTCGGGGTCGCCCTGCTGGTCGAATACCTCGCACCGGCGCTCGTCCTCGGCTGGGTGCGCTTCGTCCAGCGCCGCCCGGTGACGCGGGCGGCCGCCGTCGGTGTGGTCCTGGCGGTGGGCGGTCTGGCGTGCGTGGTCGAGGTGTGGGCCGGGCTGAGCTTCGACGTCGTCGGACTGCTCCTCGCACTCGGCGCCGCCTGCTGCCAGGTCGGCTACTTCGTCCTCTCCGATCAGGGCAGCGGCGAGTCGGCGGCGGGCGCCGAATCCCCGCACCCGGTCGGGGTCATCGCCTACGGGCTGCTGATCGGCGCCGCCGTTCTCACCGTGGTGGCCCGGCCGTGGGACATGGACTGGTCCCTGCTCGGCGGAAGCACCACCATGAACGGCACGGATGTGCCCGCCTGGCTGCTGCTCCTCTGGATCGTGCTGCTCGCCACCGTGATCGCGTACGTCACCGGCGTGATCTCGGTGCGGATGCTGTCCCCGGCTGTCGCGGGTGTCGTGGCCTGTCTGGAGGCGGTCATCGCGACCGTGCTGGCCTGGGTGCTGCTCGGGGAACATCTGGCCGCCCCGCAGCTCATCGGCGGCGCCCTGGTGCTGTTCGGCGCCTTCATCGCGCAGTCCTCGACACCGAAGGGGCCCTCCGGGCCCTTCGCTTCGGGGCCCGGCGGCGAGCTCGTCGGGACGGAGGGGGAGTTGTCCGCCGACCGCCCCGCCTCGTAGGGTGACGATCATGCGTTTGACCGTACTTCCGCCGCCTGCCGCCTAGCGCGGGCGGCCACATCTGACGAAGACCGGGCTCGGGCAGTCCCGAGCGGTTCGTCGCTGGTCGCGTGCGGAGCCGAGCGACCACCCTCCCGTCTTCCTTGGAGAAGTCACGTGTCGAATCCTGCTTCCGGCCTGTCCGTCGGGCGGAGCCTGTCCTATCTGATCATCGCCGGAGTGGCCTGGGGCACGGCCGGTGCCGCCGCCTCGCTGATCTTCGAGGCCAGTGATCTCGGCCCCCTCGCGCTGTCGTTCTGGCGCTGCGCGGGCGGCCTGGTACTCCTGCTCGCCGCGCTGGCGCTGCGGCCCGCGCGGGTGGTCACCGCTACCGAGTCCCGTCGTCGCCGACTGCTGCGCATCGTCGGCACCGGTGTGGGGCTCACCGTCTTCCAGACCGCGTACTTCGCCGCGGTCCAGGTCACCGGCCTCGCGGTCGGGACCGTCGTCACACTCGGGGCGGGCCCCGTCCTCATCGCCGTCGGCGCCCGGCTGGGCATGGGCGAGCGGCTGGGCGGCGGCGGGATCGCCGCGGTGGTGGGAGCACTGACCGGGCTCGCCGTACTGGTGCTCGGCGGCGACGCGGGTACGGTGCGGCCCGCCGGTGTCGCGCTGGCGCTGCTCTCCGCCGCCGGCTACGCGGCGATCACCCTGCTGACCCGTTGGCTCGGCCGTGACGGTGGCGGTACGGACGCGCTCGCCACCAGTGCCTGGGCGTTCGCGGTCGCCGCGGTCGTGCTGCTGCCGATGGCGGCCGGTGAGGGGCTCGTGCCGCAGACCGCGCACACGGCACAGGTGGTGATCCTGCTCGTGTACGTGGCGGCGATCCCGACCGCGCTCGCCTACGCGCTCTACTTCGCGGGGGCCGCCGTGGTGCGCGCTGCCACCGTGTCGGTGATCATGCTTCTCGAACCGGTGAGTGCGGCGGTGATCGCCGTCGTGGTCCTCCACGAGGAGCTCACCGCGGCCACCGTCGCCGGGACCCTGCTGCTGCTCACGGCGGTGGCCGGGCTGGCGGTGGCCGAGACCCGCGTCGCCGCGAACGCCCGCCGCGAGGCGGCCGTCCACGTCTGACCGCCGGGTGGCGGGCCGCTCGGTTTTGATGAGGGCCCGCCGCCTCCGGGTGGTTCGGAGCGCCTGGAACACAGCGATGAGAGCCTGCCGGTGGTTCAGAGTGCCTTGAGATAGTCCGGAACCGGGATGGCGGGATCGAGGTCGGCCGCGGGGACCGGGGCGGCGAAGCCGTGCGTGAGGGGGACGACGCCCGTCCAGTGGGGCAGGCCGAGATCCTCTGGGTCGTCGTCCGGGCCGCCGGTGCGGACCTTCGCGGACACCTCCCGCAGATCCAGCCGGAGCACGGCGGTGGCGGCCAGCTCCTTCTCGTCGGCCGGCCGTGAGTCCCGTGAGCGCCCCGGAACCACCTGCTCCACGATCGCGTCGAGCGCGGTGCGCCGCTCCTCGGGGTCGGTCACCGCGTGAGCGATGCCATGGACCACCACGGAGCGGTAGTTGAGCGAGTGGTGGAAGGCGGAGCGGGCCAGCACCAGGCCGTCGACATGTGTCACCGTCAGGCACACGGCGAGGCCGTCGGAGCTCTTGCCCGCCGCCCGCAGCGGGCGGGAGCCGGTGGAGCCGTGCACGTAGAGCCGCTCGCCGACCCGGCCGAAGAGTGTCGGCAGGACGACGGGGGCGCCGTCGCGCACGAAGCCGAGATGGCAGACGTAGGCCTCGTCGAGTATCGAGTGGATCTGTGCGCGGTCGTAGCCGGCCCGTTCGCGGGAGCGGGTCGGGACCGTGCGCCCGGTCGGTTCGTAAGCGGCTGCGGCGTCCGGGCCCGGGGTCTGCGGCCGTTCGGTGTCCGGCATTGCGTACTCCATTGCACTAGTGCATACTCTTGTTTGTGCTAGGAGAGTATCGGATCGCGGGACGGCGTGCATCGGAAATTGCGGCCGGCGTGGAGCAGGCGGTCGGCTCCGGGGAGCTGGCTCCCGGTCAAGTGCTGCCGCCCATGAGGGAGTTGGCGGCTCGACTGGAGGTGAACCCCAATACGGTGGCGGCCGCCTATCGCACCCTGCGCGAGCGCGGGGTGATCGAGACCGCCGGGCGCAAGGGCAGTCGGGTCCGGCCGCGCCCCGCGAACACCGTGCGTGGATCGCTGCGGATCGAGGCGCCGCCCGGGGTGCGGGACCTGGGGAAGGGGAATCCTGACCCGGCGCTGCTGCCCGCCCTGGGCGAGGCGTTCGCCGCGGTCGCCGAGGCGTATGCGCAGGCGCCGGGGATGTACGCGCAGGCGCCCGTGGACCCGGAGTTCGCCGCGCTCGCACGAAGCGAGTTGGACGCCGACGGCGTTCCGGCCGGGCCGGTGATCGCCACCTCGGGATCGCTCGACGCGATCGAACGGGTGCTGACCGCCCATCTCAGACCCGGCGACGCGGTAGCCGTCGAGGACCCGGGCTGGGGCAGCCTGCTGGATCTCGTGCCGGCGCTGGGAATGCGTCCCGTACCCGTCGCGCTCGACGACGACGGGCCGTTGCCGGACGCCCTGGAAGCGGCACTGAAGGCCGGCGCCCGTGCGGTCGTCGTCACCGACCGGGCGCAGAATCCGACCGGGGCCGCGATCGGCGCCGCGCGGGCGGCCGAACTGCGCGCGGTGCTCGCCGGCCACCGGGGCGTGCTGCTGATCGAGGACGACCACGGGCACGCCATCGTCGATCTGCCACTGCACCCCCTGGCGGGCGCCACGGACCGCTGGGCGTTCGTACGGTCGGTCGCCAAGGCGTACGGGCCGGATCTGCGGGTCGCCGTGCTGACGGGCGACGCCGTCACGGCCGACCGGGTCTCGGGGCGGCAGATGCTGGGACCCGGGTGGGTCAGCAGGCTGCTGCAACGGGCGATGGTGCACCTGTGGACCGCGGGCGCCGTGGACTCACGGGCGGTGGCCCGGTCCTACGCGCATCGCCGGGACGCCCTCGTGCGGGCGCTGGAGGCCCGGGGCGTCGAGGCGCACGGCCGCAGCGGGATGAACGTGTGGGTCCCTGTGAGTGACGAGACCGGGGCCGTGGCGCGGTTGTTGCACGCGGGCTGGGCGGTGGCGCCCGGAGCCCGGTTCCGGATGTCCGCGCCCCAGGGGATCCGGATCACCGTGTCACCGCTCGAGGACGCGGACATCGGGCCGCTGGCGGATGCGGTGGCGGCAGCGGCGGGGCCCGCCAAGCCGCTGAGCTACGGCTGAGCTACCGCCGGACGGGGGCGGGCTCCGGCAAGGTGGGTACCTTGCCGGCCCGTGGCCTGCTCTGGGTCAGGGCGGCCCCCGCCAGGACCACGAGGGCGCCGACCGGGGTGTTCCAGCTCAGATCTTCGCCGAGCAGGGTGACCCCGGCGGCGGTGGCGATCACCGGGATGAAGTAGGTGACCATCTGCGCGGTCGTCGGGCCGACCTCGGTGACCAGCCCGTACTGGAGGAGCACGGCGAGTCCCGTGCCGAGGGCCCCCAGGGCGACCACGGCGAGGGTGGGCAGCAAGGGGAATCCGGCCGGGGCCGAGGTGAACAGTGGAGTCACCAGGGCGAGTTGCACGGTCCCCAGGAAGAGCTGGCTGCCCGTGAGCGCGAGTGTCGAGGAACCGCTGCCCGCCAGTGTCCGGCGGACGTAGATCCAGCCGATCGGATAGCTGAGGGAGGCCAGGAGCGCCATCGCCGTGCCGGTGAAGTCCAGGCCGGAGAAGCCCTGCCAGGCACCCAGCACGGTCAGTACCCCGAGGAAGCCGAGCCCGAGGCCGGCCACCCGTCGGCGGGTCGGCCGGTCCTCCGAGAGCGCGACCAGCGACAGCGCCATGCCCCACAGCGGTGAGGTCGCGTTGCAGATACCGGCCAGCGTCGAGGGGATGGTCAGTTCGGCGTACGCGAAGAGCGAGAATGGCAGCGCGTTGAGGAAGAACGCGGCGACGGCCAGATGGCCCCAGGTGCGGGCGGTGCGCGGCAGGCGCTCCCGCTTCACCGCCATCGCCACGGCGAGCACGGCCGTGCCCGACAGCAGTCGGCCGAGAGTGACCTGGAACGGGGCGTACCCGTCGGTGCCGACCTTGATCAGGAGAAAGCTGAATCCCCAGATGAGCGAGAGTGCCGCGAAGCGCAGCCGCCAGTCCAGCGCCGGACGGTGGGCGGGGCCGGCAGAGGAGGAAGAGGAGGAAAGGGAGGCGGGGGAGGGGGTCGGTGTGTCGGCAGCCCGGGCCGCCGACGGGGCCGTTGGTGCAGGTGGTACCGGCGGTGCGGGCAATGCGGGCGGTACGGGCGGTGCGCTCATGGGCTCCACGATGACGAATTCAATCTCGTAGCACAAGTGAGAGTTTGTGCGATCGTCCGCGTAGTATCGCTTATATGTTGAACCTGGAGCGCCTGCGCACCCTGGATGCCCTCGCCCGGCTCGGTTCGGTCAGTGGCGCCGCCGAGGGGCTGCACGTCACGACGTCGGCCGTCTCACAGCAGATGGCGAAGCTGGAGCGCGAGGTGGGGCAGCAACTGCTCGCCAAGAACGGCCGCGGGGTCCGGCTCACCGACGCGGGACAACTACTCGCCGATCACGCCGCCCGGATCCTCTCCCAGGTCGAGCTCGCCCAGTCCGACATCGAGGCACAGCGGGGCGAGGTGGTGGGCGAGATCCGGTTGGGCGCGTTCCCCACCGCGGCCCGCGGACTCTTCCCGTCCACCCTGCTCGCCCTGCGCGCGGATCACCCAGAACTCCGGGTGCGCACCCGGGAGCTGGAGCCCGAGGCCGGAATCCATGCCGTGTTCAGGGGCGACATCGACCTCGCGGTGGTGCTGGACTGGAGTAACAAGCGGCTGCCGGTACCGGGTGGTCTCGCCACGGCGCAACTGCTCGACGACGCGCCGGACATCGCGATGCCTGTCGGTCATCCGCTCGCGGACCGGGCCGAGGTGGACTTGGAGGACTTCGCCGACGACGACTGGGTGTCCTGGCCCGAGGGCGAATTCTGTTATGAGTGGCTGATGTTCACCCTCCGTTCCAAGGGTATCGAACCGCGTATCGCCCATCTGGCGGGCGAACATCACACCCAACTCGCTCTGATCGCAGCTGGGATGGGGGTCTGTGTGGCGCCCCGGCTGGGCCGTGGACCGGTGCCGGACGGGGTGCGGCTGGTGCCCGTACGGCAGAAGATGCGGCGTCACGTCCATGCCGTCTGGCGGGCGGACGCGGACCGGCGGCCGTCGATCAGGGCCGCGGTCGCGGCGCTGCGGGAGGCGGGCCGGGCGCTGGACGAGCCGTTGGGGGAGGACAGGTAGGGCCCGGCGGCGGTGACGGGGGCGGGGACGGTGCGCGATGCCGCCCGCGCCCGCCACTGCCCGCCGTTCGTCGCTGACCGCAGGCCGCCCGTGCCCACCATCCGCCCGAGCCCGCCACCCGTCACCGCCCGCGGCTCCGATGGCCGCGGGGGCTGTCAGACGGTCGGCGGATCGGAGAGTTTGCCGAAGTCCCATGAGGTGACGGCCTTGGGGGTGAGCCGCAGCCACGCGTGCCGGCCGTCGTGCGGCATCACCTCCATGCCGAAGTACTTCGCCGCGAACAGCTCCTCGGGGACAGCGAGTTCGGGGCAGGGTTCGCCGGTACGCGGTGCCTCGCCGACGAACGCCACCTCGCCGGAGAGCTCGATGCCGCGCAGTTCCCCGTACTCCACCCCGTCGTCGACGACCACGGCGATGTGCGGGTCGTGGCCCAGGTGCGACCAGCGCAGGCTGCGGGTGATCGAGTAGAGCCACAGCGACGTGCCGTCCCAGCAGAACCAGAGCGCCCCGACGTGCGGACGGCCGTCCGGGCCGACGGTGGCGACCCGGCAGGTGCGCTGTTCTGCGAGGTAGGTGTCACGTTCCTCGTCCGTCATCATGATCCGGCGGCCCCGTCGCTGAATGACGGCCATGAGAAGCCCCTCCTGATAGCTGACTATGTGTCAGGAATCATGGAGCCTCTTCCCTCATCGCGCAATGGAGGTTAGCCTCGCGCGCCCGTTCCGTCGCCGAGAGGGGCAGTCGTGCCGTCCGTGGAACAGCTCGCCGAGCAGATCGATCCGGACTCCACCGTCCTGCTGACGGTGGAGTGTCAGCAGGGTGTGGTGGGACCCGGCAGCGCGCTGCCCGAACTCGCCAAGGAGGCCAGGTCCTCGGGGGCGCTGCACAATGTGGCCCGGCTGGTCGCCGCCGCCCACGAGGCCGGTGTCCAGGTACTGCACGCCGTGGCCGAACGCCGCCCCGACGGCCGCGGCGCCAACCGCAACGCCCGGCTCTTCCGCGCCGCCGGGCGACTGCCCGTGCAGCAGCACTCCGGTACCACGGCGGTTCGGATCGCCGAGCCGATCGAGGTGGCGGACGAGGACCTCGTCGTCCGCAGGCTGCACGGTCTCTCGCCCATCGCGGGCACGGATGTGGACGCGTTGCTCCGTAACCTCGGCTGTCGCACGCTCGTCGTCACCGGGGTGTCGGCCAACGTGGCCATTCCCAACGCGGTGTTCGACGCGGTGAACCTCGGCTATACGGCGGTGGTGCCGTCCGATGCCATCGCGGGGGTGCCTGCCGACTACACCCCCGCGATGATCCGCAACACTCTCGCCCTGGTCGCCACGGTCGCCACCACGGACGATGTGCTCGGCTGCTGGCTGAGGGGCCGCTCTAGGACGCGAGGCTGATCGAGCCGTCCTGGACCGTGATCGGGGTGGCCGGCAGGGGCTCGGTGGCGGGGCCGACCTTGACGCTGCCCGTCGCCATGTCGAACTTGCTGCCGTGACAGGGGCAGTTGATCGTGCCGTCCGTGACGCTCGACACCGCGCAGCCCATGTGTGTGCACTTCGACGAGAATGCCTTGAACTCACCGGCCGTGGGCTGCGTCACCACGACTTTCTGCCGCGTGAAGATCTTGCCGCCGCCCTCCGGGATGTCGGTGGTCTTCGCGAGAACGGTGCCCCCGACGTCAGCCCGGCCGCCGTCGGCCTCGCTGCCGTCGGTCTGCTTGACGCGACCGGAATCGGCCGCCTCCTTCGAGCCGCCGCACGCGGTGAGTACGGCAGCCACGGAAGCAGCGCCGGCGGCTGTGACGACGGTCCGGCGTCCGGGACGGACCTCGGGGTCCTGCGATGTGCTCATAATGGCTTTCCCTTCCACGGTCTACTTGTTCACGGTGTACTTGGCTCCGGAGCGCCGGCGCTTCGTCCAGGGGCAGGCGCAGCCGGCACCCCGTGTTCAAAGCCCCAGGGACTTCCTCAGGCAGTCCCGCTCCAGCAGCAGCGGATTGCTCGCCATCCACTCCTGGCCGACCAGATGACCGGCGCCCGACAGCGGCAGCCCCGTATGCGGCCGGCCGGCGGCCAGCAGCGCTGCGGAGAACCGCAGTGTGTGAGCCACGGCCACATTGTCATCGGCAAGTCCGTGCACCAGCATGAGCGGCCGGACCAGATCCCCGGCTCGCCCAGGAGGGAATTGCGGGTGTAGTTGTCCGGAAACCAATCCGGGTGGGCCAGGAACCTTTCCTCCCCATGGGTGTCGTAGAGCCGCCGGTCGATTGACGCCGCGCCCGCGATCGCGGCATGGAAGACCTCCGGACGACGCAGCACGGCAGCCGCCGCCAGAAAGCCGCTGAACGACCAGCCACGCATCGCCACCCGCGTCAGGTCCAGGTCGGGGCGGTGCGCCGCCGCCGCGTGCAACGCGTCGATCTGGTCCTCCAGCACGACGGTGAGCCGGTCGCCGTGCACCGATTTCTCCCAGGCCTCACCGCGCCCCGGTGTGCCCCGCCCGTCGGTCACCAGGACCGCGAACCCCTGCTCGGCGAACCACTGGGCGACCGCGACCCACCAGGTGCGCGCTTTCCGAGCGAGAAGCGCCGGGTACGGGCGAACTGGAGAGGGAACCGTTCCGCGGCGGTCGCGGAGGCATCGGCCGGTGCGTCCAAGGGGGGCATGGCGACACTGACAGGTCGAACTCCGCCGGATCCGCCGGCGATCGGCCCTGCGTGACCGGAGGTTCCTTCCCGGGCGTGCGGCGGAAGGACCGGCCTCAGCCGCGCAGCCGTACCGGAAGCCGCTGCACGCTGTTGCCCACGAACGTTGCGTGCCGCGGCAGTTCGGACTCGGGGACGGCGAGATCGAGGTCGGGGAAGCGCGTGAAGAGCTGCTCCAGCGCGGCGGTGGCTTCCATCCGGGCCAGCGGGGCGCCCATGCAGTAGTGCGCGCCATGGCCCAGGGACAGATGCCGGGCCGCGTCGGTGCGGGTGATGTCGAAGCGTCCGGCATCGGGACCGTGGGCCGACGTGTCGCGGCCCGCCGCCGAGTAACCGGCGAGCACCGGGGTCCCCTTGGGGATCACGGTGCCGCCGATCCTGAGGTCGCGTGTCGGGTAGCGGAACGGGAAGTAGCTGACCGGGCTGTCCCAGCGCAGCGTCTCCTCGACCACGTCCGCCCAGCTCGCGCTGCCCGACCGAACCAGGGCGAGCTGGTCGCGGTGCGTGCACAGGGCCCGGACGGCGTTGGTGATCAGATTGAGCGTCGTCTCGTGGCCGGCGATGATCGTGAGCATCAGGGTGCCGATCAGCTCGTGCGGACTGAGCCGGTCGCCGTTCTCCTCTCGGGCCGCGATCAGCGCACTGGTGAGATCGTCCCCCGGACTCTCCGTCCGGGCGGCGGCGACCGCGCTCAGCACCTCCACCATCTCGCGGTTGGCCGCCGTCGCCTCCTCGGGGCCGATGTCCGTGGCGACAATCTGGTTGGACAGCTCGTGCAGCCGGTCGTGGTGTCCGGCATCCACGCCCAGCAGCTCGCAGATGACGCCCATCGGCAACGGCAACGCGAAGTGCGTACGCAGATCGGCGACACCGTCACCTGCGGCGGCCGCCTCCTCGAGCTCGTCCAGGAGCGAGGCCGTCAACGCCTCGATGCGTGGCCGCAGTTCCTCGACGCGGCGCGCGGTGAACGCCTTGCTCATCAGGGACCGCAGCCGCCGGTGGTCGACGCCGTCGGCGGTCGTCATCCCCTGCACCGTGGCGAACGTCTTCAGCGGCCAGCCGTCAGGGATCTCACCGGCCTGGAGCGCCGCGAAGTGCTGTGCGTTCTTCGCGACGTCGGGGTGCGAGAGGAACTCCTTGAGCGCGTCGTGACCCAGTACCGCCATGCCCTCCACCTCGCCGGGGAGGATCACCGGCGTGACGGCGCCCTGGGCCAGCAGGCGGGCGTTGGCCGCGTGCGGACAGCCGCCCGCCGGGTCCATGCGGTGGCGGCTTTCGGCTGCGGAGTTGACCGGGGACGTGTTCAACAGGGTTCTCCAGACTGAGGGATGCGGTGAGGGGAATCGCGGAGCACGCCGCGCCGGGCCGTGTGTGACGAGTCAGTGGGGCGCGGTCGGCGAGGCCAGGGGCGGAGGCACCGGGCTCTGTGGAAGTTGCGGATCGCTGAAGCGGACGGGCAGCGCGCCCAGGCCCTTGCTCCAGGGCGACTTGATCCATTCCAGTTCGCTCTCCGGGATGGCGAGTTCCAGATCGGGCAGCCGGTGCAGGATCGTGTCCACCGCGGTCCGGGTGATCAGCCGCGCCGGGTCCTGTGCGGGACAGGTGTGCGGGCCCGCGCCGAACGCCAGGTGGGAACGGTTGCCGACCACCGGTGCGCCGTCGCCGGGGAGTATCTCCGGATCCGCGTTGGCCGCTGCCAGGCCCAGGATCAGCATGTCGCCCGTGCGGATGTCCTGGCCGCCGAAGCGCATGTCGCGGGTGGCGTAGCGGGCGGGGAAGTTCTGGGTGGGCGGGAAGCGCCACAGGACCAGGTCGAGCGCGTCGTCCACGCTGAGGTGCCCGCCGGTCAGCGAGGAGCGGAACGCGGGATCGCAGAGCAGGATGCGCAGCGTGGTGGCGATCCAGTTGACCGTGGTCTGGTTGCCCGCGACGAACATCACGACCAGGTTGTGCAGTACCTCCTCATCGGTGAGTCGCGCCGGGTGGTGCAGCAGGGCCGAGGTGATGTCGTCGCCGCGGTGACGTCGCTTCTCCTCGATCAACGCGAGCAGGATGGCGCCCATCCGCCTGCTGGCGTCGGCGGACACGCTGCTGGCTGCCACCGTTCCGGCGACGGCCTCCACCAGTTCCCGGCCGGTCCGGTCGTCCACGCCCAGCAGCCCGGTGATCACCTGCATCGGCAGTCTGCGGGCGTAGTCGGCGACAAGGTCCGCCTCGCCGTGCCCCGCGAACGACACGATCAGTTCTTCGGCGGCGCCCCGGACGCTGCGGCGCAGTTCGTGTCCGTTGATGCCGGCCAGCGCGTCCGAGACGGCGGCCCGCATCCTGCGGTGCTGTTGTCCGTCGGCGAACAGCAGCGCGGGCCGCCAGCCGACCAGCGGCAGGAGCGGCGAGTCGGCGGGTACCCGCCCCTCCCGCAGCAGGCTCCAGTGGCGCGGGTCGTGCGAGAAGTCCTGCTCCTCGCGGGTGAGCCGGAGCAGCTCGCGGTGGCTCACCACGAGCCAGGCGTCGATGCCGGGGGCGATGGAGACCGGCACCACCGGGCCGTGCGCGCGGCGCATCTCCTCGTACAGGGCGGGCATCGCGTCGCCGTCGAGGCCGGGTCCGTACAGTGCGGTCGTCGAGGTCCCGGTCACGGGGCAGTGGGTGGCGGGCCCGGTCGTGGGGTGCGGCGTACTCATGAGGGCTCCGTGGCGGTGTCGATGAGGTGGCGCACGAGAGCGGCCAGGGCCCGGATCGACGACGCCCGGTCACGCGCGTCGCAGGTCACTAGGGGTGTCCCGGGGAGCAGATCGAGCGCCGAGCGCAGGTCGTCCACGCCGTACCGGGGGCTCCCGGGGAAGGTGTTGACCGCGATGGCGAACGGCAGGTCGAGGTCCTCAAGATTGCCCAGGGCGTCGAACGACGCGGTCAGATCCCGGGTGTCCACCAGAGCGAGCGCGCCGAGCGCGCCCTTGGCCAGGTCCCGCCAGGCCGGCAGGAACCGCTGCTGACCGGGTGTGCCGAACAGATAGAGGACCAGGTCGCCGTCGATGGTCAGCCGACCGAAGTCCAGGGAGACCGTCGTGGTCGTCTTGGCGCAGTCCACGGCGGTGTCGACGCCGGCCCCCGCCTGGGACATCGCGGCCTCGGTGAACAGCGGCTTGATCTCCGACACGGTTCCGACCAGCGTGGTCTTGCCCACCCCCAGCGGGCCGACGACCAGGATCTTCGCCGCGCCCGCGACGCTTGAGGTGAGGTACTTCCCGGAGTCGGGCGCGGAGACCGAGGCGGGGGCACGCGGCGGGTCGGTCATCAAGGGAGCTCCACCGGTCGTCAAGGGGGCTTCACCGGCCTCCGAGGGGGCTTCAGAGGTTGCTTTCGAGACCATGGAGGACCTTTCTGAGCATGGTCACATCGGCGCGTTCGGCCGGGGGAATGGGCGGGCGGGTCACGATCAGCCCCCATTCGAGGAGATCGAAGAGCAACACCTGGATGACCGAGGGTGGTTGACCGATGTGGGCGGCCACCTCCGCTACCGAGATGAGCCCCTCGCAGTGCGCAAGGATGGCGAGGTGCTCCGGCTGGAGCGAAGCGGGGAACGCCTCCTCCGTCGCCATCACCAGGGACTCCCAGGACAGCGGCTCACCGCCGGTCTCCGCGCGGCCGCCGGTGATCACATAGGGGCGGATCGCCGAGGCCCTCGGCTCCTCGGGCCGGTCCGTCATGACGACGCGGCGGCCTGATCCCGCGGCAGGCTGGTGAGGTGCGCGCCGATCTTCGCCACCAACAGCTGCATCTGCTGTGCCACGAGGCCCACGTCAGCCTCCAGGTCGGTCGCCACACCCAGTTGCGCGCCCACCCCGGCATGGGTGAACAGGACGAACCCGTGGTCCGACTCCAGCATCAGCTGACGCACACCGGCGCCGGCGCCGAACAGCAGCGCGGTCGTGGACCGGCCCGTCATGGTCATCGCCGCGCAGGCCGCCGAGAGAGATTCCGCCTCGGCGACGCTCAGGGCGGCCACGGGGCCCGAGAGGCTCTCCGCGGACGCGTGCCCGAGCCGCAGGCCGTCCTCGGAGACGACCACGGCGTGCCGGACGCCAGGGATCTCCGTGAGCGGGCGGAGCATCCAGCCCAGGTCGGGGAGTCGGGTGATGGTTCCGGTCACGACCGGCCTCCGTCGCGCTTGTGGGGGGAGCTGTGCAGGGACTGTTCACCGTGCGGCGGGGGCGCCGCTGACGGGCCGGGGGGCTGTGCCGCTCGCGTCTCGTCCGCGTCGAGGGCCGCGCGGCCGCGCGCCGTGCCGGACACCACACTGGCGATCGACGCGCGTGCCGCTTCCGGTGTCCACGGCGTCGCGGACCCGCTTTCCGGTTGCTGTCGCGTCGCTGACTGCTGAGGCGCGGCCGGAACGGAACCGCGTCGGCTGCGCCGCCGGGGGAGGCCTACCGTGCTTCGGCCCGGCGCACTTGCCTCGTCCGCGGGAACGAAGTCGTCGTGCTGCGGCTGCGGCTGCGGCTGAGGCTGAGGCTGAGCTTGCGGCTGAGGCTGAGGCTGAGCTTGTGGCTGTGGCTGTGGCTGTGGTCGAGGCCGGGGTGGCGGTGCGGTCGGTTCGGCCTCCGGCCGACGGTCCGCGGTGAGCTGCGACAACGGCTCGGTCAGCAGCCGGAAGGGTACGAACATCACCGCCCGGGTGCCGCCGTACGCCGAGGCCCCGCTCAGCTCCACGTTGAAGCCGAGCTCCCGGCTCCAGCGCCCGACACAGGCCAGACCGAGCCGGGGCACCGCCCCCAGACGGGTCAGGTCCAGGTCGTCGCGGAGCTGGCCCAGCGCGTTCCGGAGCACATCCGGCGGCATTCCGAGCCCGGCGTCGTCGATCTCGACGACCGCACCGGCGCCCACCTCCCGCACGCTGACCACGACGTGGGAAGGCGAGGGCGAGAAGACCGTGGCGTTCTCCAGGAGTTCGGCCACGGCGTGCATCAGCCCCTCCACCGCCGGCGGCACCACAAACAGCGTCTGCCCGCCGTGGACCTCGATCCGTCCGAACTCGACGATGCGCGACTGCGCGCCCCGTACACAGTCGTAGAGCGAGACCGGCCGGGTCTCCCGACGGGCGGGCCAGATGCCGCACATCACCAGGAGGGTTTGCGCCTTACGGGTCATCTGCGAGGCCGCGTGATCGGCCTTCATCACATCGGCCATCAGGGCGGGGTCGTCGATGGAGCGTTCGACCTGGTCGAGTACCTGCTGCTGCACCGTGGCCATCACGTGCATGTTGCGCGCCACGGACTCGAAGGCGGCCTGCACCGAGTCGCGTAAGGCGCGTTCCCGTTGCACGGCCTCGTCCGACCCGAGTGCGACGACCACCGAGGCCAGGGCCCCGGCGAACTGCTCGCCGGTGTCGCACGGCGGGGCCAGCGGCCCCGGCGCACCGTCCAACCGCTGCCCGGTGCGCAGCCGTTGGGCGATCACCGGGACCCGGACCGTGGCGAGATGGGCCACCTCGGCGCCCCTGGCGGCGGCGATCCCGGCCGCCGAGGCGTGCTGGGTGCGCTCGACGGCCAGCTCCCGGCCGAGCAGCAGCACCCGGGCAAGTAACAGGACGGTGGCGGCGGCGCAGCCGGCCGCCAGGATCCGGCGCCATTCGGCATCCGCGGCAAGGGCGGCCGACACCGCACAGGCCGCCGCGAGCACCATGGCCACCGGCCAGACGACCGCCGGGCGGGCCCCCGGCCCGCTACGGGTACGGCTCACCACGTCGGCCTCGACCCGGCGACCTTGCAGACCACAGCCCCAGCCACGAACAATGAACCCTTCCGGACACGTCGAACTCCCTTGCGGCACCGGGAGCATGCCGAGCCTAGACCAACAGGTCTGTTTTTAAAGGCAACTGGGGAAGTCTCTCGTCGGGAGCCGGGCCGGCGTCGAGGTCCGCCACCGCCGCCCCGCCCTCAGTACGCTGGAACCCCGCGACGGCGAACTCGCCGTTCTCGTGGAGGACCCCGTCGACCGCCCGTGAACAGTTGGAGAGCTGGATCGCCGCCGCTCCGTGAGCGGGGGCCGTCCACGGAGTCGGTCACGGACCGGACCGAGCACAAGAGAAGGGATGTCGTGAACAACTGGATACGGTGCTTCCGCCCCGCCCCCGGCGCCGGAGCGCAGTTGCTGTGCTTCCCGCACGCAGGTGGTTCGGCCACCGGTTACCATCCGCTGTCGACCCAGGTCGCGGGGACGGCGGAGACGCTGATCGTGCAGTACCCCGGGCGGCACGACCGCATCGGCGAGCCGTTCGCCGAACGGCTCGTCGATGTCGTGGACGCGGTGCTGGCCTCGCTCCCCACGAGCGGGGGCCGGCCGCTCATGCTGTTCGGCCACAGCATGGGCGCGCTCCTGGCGTTCGAGACGGCACGGCGGCTCGCGGCCGAAGGGCGGGAGCCCGCCGCTCTGTTCGTCTCCGGAAGCGAGGCCCCGTCGTTGCCACGACGGGCACGGCTGCCCTGCCCGCCCAGTGACGAGGACCTGATCGGGGAGCTGCGGCTGCTGTCCGGTACGGACGAGGAACTGCTGGCCGATCCCGAGATCCTCCAGCTCGCACTGCCGCCGCTGCGTGCCGACTTCCGCATGCTCTTCTCCCGCACCCACGTTCCCGGGCCGCCGCTGCGCTGCCCGGTCGTCGCGCTGACCGGTGACAGCGACCCCCGGGTATCCGTCGAGGGAGTACAGGCCTGGGAGCGGGAGACCGAGGGCTCCTTCGAACGGCATGTCCTGCCCGGCGGCCACTTCTTCCTGGGCGACCACCTGGCCCGTTTCGCGGAGCTCGTCGCCGCATACGTGCCCGGCCGGGCGGCCCGTACGGGCGTCTGACACCGCGCATCCGACAGGACTTGGGCCCCGGCTCCCTTCCGGGCCGGGGGACAAGTCCTGCCGGATGCGGTCACTCACCGCGAAGCGAACCCCGCAGGCAGCGCGTGGAGGGAGTCGTCGCCCTCCCGGACCGCGATGATCCGGCGGGCCGTCCCGTGCGGCGTCAGCTGTTGCTCGAACGGCTCAAGCGCGTACCTCATCGCGTTCACCTCCCCGTTGGCCGCTCCGCTCGACCGGCTCCGGCGGTGCGTCGAGGTCGGGCAGCAGGATGTCGATGTCCCTGATCGGACGGCTGGCCAGTCCCCAGAGGGCGACCGCGGTCCCGCCGATGCCGGCCAGGAACAGCATGGCCGCCATGCCGCTGCCCGGAGCGTCACCGACGAGGGGGCCGAGCACGGTGAAGAGTCCGGAGCCCCGGGCGGCCTGCGGTTCGAAGACGTGGTCGGCGAGCGGTCCGGCGACCGCCATGGCCACGGGTACGGAGATCTGCGACAGGAACATCACCGCGCCGAAGACCCGGCCCTGCCATTCGTGGGGGACCTTGGTCTGCACGATCGTCTGCATCGAGGCGTTGACCAGGGTCATGAGCAGAGCGGCGACCAGAATGGTCAGGCACCAGCCGGTCACCCCGCCCACCAGGCCCATCGCCACCAGGCCGGACAGGCACATGCCGACCACGCCGAGCATCATGCCCCGGCCCCGGTTCGCAGGTCCGCCCCAGGCCGCCATGAGCAGAGCGCCCGCCACTCCGCCGACGCCCACCGAGGTGTTGACAGCGGCGAGTGCGCCGTTACCGGCCCGGAGCAGCACCATCGGTGAGATCAGGGCGAAGCCGAAAACCATGACCAGGTTGACGACGCAGAAGTTGATGATCAGGTCGCGCAGGCTGGGTATCCGGAACAGGTAACGCAGCCCCTCGACGGAGTCGGCGGTGATCCGCGGCCGCGGTGCGCCAGGCTTCGCCGTCACCCGGTCACCGGCGAAGCGCACGATCCGGACGCCGACGAGGGCGAACGCATAGCTCGCCACGTCCACCAGGAGAGTCGGGCCGATCCCGAAGAGCGCGAGGAGGAGGCCGCCCAGCGCCGGGCCACCGATCCCGGCGGCACTCTTCGCACCGGCCAGCAGGCCGTTGGTGCGGTCCAGTTGGTCCTTGCGGACCAGGAGCGGCACGGCCGAGGCCAGGGCCGGGAACTGGAAGGCGGCGCAGACGCCGAGCAGCACGGCGGCCGGATAGACCTGCCAGGACTGGAATGCGTCGAGGTAGTGGAGCAGGGCCAGCGAGCCCACGACGAGGAGTCCGCCGGCATCGGCTATCTGAAGCGCGGTGCGCTTGGATATCCGGTCGACGACTGCGCCGGCGAGGGGACTGAATACGGCCTGCGGCAGCATGGCGCACAGCGAAAGAAGGGTGACGGCGGTCGCCTGCTCACCGGACGACCACACCTCGACGATGAACGCGAACCGGACCGCCGCGCTGCCTGCCAGGGAAACCGCCTGACCGGACCAGACAAGGAGGAAGGGGCCCATTCCCGAGAAACGACCAGGAGTGGCCGTCGATATCCGGGCGCCCATCAGAATTCGGATCCGTTGTGCACCGGCATCCGGCGTATCGTGCCGCCGCCGTTGAATGATGTGATTACCACGCCTCAATCTCCCGAATGTCGCATCTACCGCGGATCACCACGGATCCCTGTCCGAATCGAACGGGGTCAGCATGCGGTCACCGAATACCGATGCGCTCCCTCGGCGAACGTGGGAACGGGAACGGAGCGGGAACGGATCGGGAAGGAACCGGGAAGGAACCGGGAGCCGGGACAGCAAGGTTCGTTGGGTAGCCGTCTGCAGCGAGGAGCACTCAAGTGAAGGACCCCAGCGACCGTTCCCCCGACGGGACGGAGCTGCGCCAGGCCTTCCAGGACCTGTCCACCGTGGAACGGTGGGCCGAACATGTCGCGTCCGGTGATCATCGCCACCCGTACGCCGCGCCGGAGTCCTGGGACGGTCCCCAGTTCAGCGTCGAGACCAGAACCGAGGACGGCATGCACACGGTGGCCGGGATCGAGGCGTGGCCGCCCGGGGGTGACGGCGGGGTTGCCGCCCTGGCCGAGACGGAGCGTACGGTGCTCCGCTCCCTCGTGCGATCACTGCTCGACCTGGCCGGCCACGAGTCGGGAGCAGCCCGCACCCGCGTGGTGCTCACGTCCGCCGGCCCCCGCGTCGCCGCCTGTCGGCTGGATGGTGACCTGAGGGCCGGTGGAGCGGGCGACGCCGGTCCGTTCCCGCGGCAGTTCCCGGGGGCGGAATCGGGTCAGGAACAGGCCGACGAGGAGGCCCGGCCGGGCGGTCGGCGCGCACATGCGGTGACGGGGCACCGCGCCGGGGCCCAGCCGTGAGCGGGGTGCCACGGTGGCGGCCCGAGGTCAGCCATGGCCGCGGCGTCGCCCCTCCGGCACACCCATCCCGGCGAAGAGCTCCTCGGCCGCGACCCGGTGCCGGACCGCGTCCGGTGTGTCACCGAGGGCGTCGGCCATGCCCGCGAGGGCGTAGGCCTCCTCGATGCGATAGCTGAGGGACGAGGAGAGCTCATGGGCATGGGTGTGCAGCGCGAGCGCCGCCACCACGTCGCCCTGACGGCGGCGCAGCCGGCCCACCATGTTCTCCACCTTGGCCCGGCGCAGGGGCGAGGAGTTCGCACGCATCAGGGCGAGGGCGAGCTCCGCCTGGTCCGGCTCCCGGGGAGGCCTGCCCAGCAGGTCGTCCACATCGGCGGACAACGCCAGGGTCAGGGCGAGGTTCACCTCGTTGCCCGCGTCCCCGTACAGTTCGCGGGCCTCCGCCAGGCAGCGGTCGGCCTCCTCGTAGGCACCCAGGCCGACATGGGCGAACGCGAGGTCGGTGATGGCGCCGGGCAGCCCCTCGTGCTGCCCCAGCCGCCGGCTCAGCGCGGCCGACCGCAGGGCCGCGTCGCGCGCCTCCTCGTACCGTCCCCACTGTTCGTAGAGCGTGCTGAGAATGGTCAGGCTCTCGGCCTCCGCGCGCGGGATGCCCAGGTCGCGCTCGTGCGCGATCGCCGTCTCCATGTGACCCAGGGCATCGGAGAATTCGCCGAGCAGGCTGTTGAACTGGCCGAGGATGCTCTCGCTGTGGGCCCGGGTGTGCAGGTCACCGAGACGGATCGCGACATCCCGGCTCTCCCGGGCGGCTTCGAGCCCCTCGGTGAGACGGCCGAGTTTCCAGCCGGCGACGGCCAGGTTGGAAAGGCTCACCCCCAGCAGTGCCAGATCCTGCAGCCGCCCGGCGGCGGCGACCGCGACCCGGCTCAGCTCGCCGAACTCCTCCAGGAGCCCGAGGTCGTTGAGCTGGAAGACGAGATTGCGGGCCAGGCACACCACATAACGGTCGTGGCCCCTGCGCTCGGCCAGCGTGACGGCCGCGAGGAGCGCCGACTGCTCGCGCAGGAACCACTTGCGCGCCCGCTCGGTGGTAGCGAGGTCGGGCAGTTCGGCCGTGGAGGGCGGGATGCCGGTGCTGCGCCGGCGCCGACCGGAATAGAGGAGATCGCATGCCACCTCGGTGGCGGTCAGGTAGTAGCCCAGCAGCCGCTCCACCGCACCGGAGTCCTCGCCGGCCTCGTCGAGCAGGCTCTGCGCGAAGCTGCGGACCAGATCGTGGAAGGTGTAGAGGCCGATCTCCGGCTGCTGCACGAGATGGACGTCGAGCAGCATCTCCAGCAGGTTCTCCGCGTCCCGCGCGCCCGAGCCGAGCAGCGCACCGGCGGCGTGGATGTCCATGTCGCTGCCCGGGTGCAGTGCCAGCGTCGAGAACGCGTGTCGGCACTCCTCGTCCAGAGCCTGGTAGGACAGGCGCAGGGTGGCGGAAACGCTGCGGGCGCCGGAGCTGAGCTCGTCGAGTCTTCTGGTCTCGTCGCGCAGCCGTTCGGCCAGGTACTGGAGGGTCCAGCGCGGGCGGTTGCGCAGGCGGGCGGTGGCGATCCGCAGGGCGAGGGGGAGATGACCGCAGAGCCGGGCGAGCTCGGCGGCCGCCTCGGGCTCGGCGGCGACGCGCCGGGCGCCGAGCGTCTTGGCCACCAGCATCGCGCTGTCCTGGGGCGGCATCACCCCGATGGAGATCCACCGCGCGCCGTCCAGATCGACCAGGCGGGCCCGGCTGGTGACGATGACCAGGCAGCCGGGGGTGGCGGGCAGCAGCGGTCGGATGGCACCGGCGTCGGCGGCGTTGTCGAAGAGGATCAGCAGCCGCTTGCCGGCCAGGGTGGCGCGCCACAGGGCGATGCGGGCGGGTACGTCGTCGGGGATGAGGGTGCCGGGGACACCGAGGGCCCGCAGCAGGCTGTCGAGCGCCATGCCCGCGGTCACCGGCTGGTCGCCCGGCGTGTATCCGCGCAGGTCGATGTGGAGCCGGCCGTCCGGGTACTCCGGTGCGAGCCGGCGCGCCGCCCGCACGGCGAGCGAGGTCTTGCCGCAGCCGCCCATGCCGTCGATGGCCACGATCTGCGGGCCCTGTTCACCGCCGTCCTCGGCGGCACGCAGGATCTCGGCCAGTTCCCGGTCCCGGCCGGTGAAATCCGCGAGGTCGTACGGGAGGGTGCTGGGGGGTTCGGCGGGCAGCACCACCGGAAGGCCCCGGGCGGCCGCCGGCTCGGGACCGGTCAGATCGGGACCGGCCGGCTCGGGACCGGTCAGATCGGGGCTCTCCCGGAGGATTCCCTCGTACAGCTTGGTCAGGTGGGGGCCGGGATCGATGCCGAGTTCCTCGACGAGGAGCACGCGCACCCTGCCGTACTCCTCGAGTGCCTCGGCCTGCCGCCCGGACCGGTACAGCGCGATCATCAACTGGCCGCGCAGGGACTCGCGCAACGGGTACTGCTGGACCAACTCACGTATTTCGACGACGAGTGCGGCGGCCTCTCCCAGTCCCAGGCGGAGCTCGAAGAGCTGTTCCGCCGCGGTCAGCCGGCGCTCATCGATCGAGGTCGCAGCGGCCTCGACGACCGGGCCGCCGCCGCCCGAAAGAACAGGCCCGCGCCACAGGGCAAGGGCGCCGCGTAACATCTCGGCGGCTTCGGCCGTACGGCCCTCGGAAGCGGTCTGCTTCGATTTCCGTATCAGTAGGCCAAATTCGGACAGGTCGATTTCGCATCGCTCATCGGCGACGCGATATCCGGGCCCATCGGTGAGCAGGACGCGGGCGCCCCCGGGTATCCGCCTTCGGAGGTCCGCAACCGCCTTGCGCACTTGATGTGGTGCCGTCGGCGGGGGTTCTTCCTCCCAGGCCGCCTCGATCAGCCGGGAAATCGGAAGCACCTTTCCCGGCTCCATAAGCAGAGTGGCCAGGACTCGCTTCTGAATGATTCCCCCCAGCCGGAGCCGCGTCCCGTTCGACCACCCCTCGATCGGCCCGAGAATGTTGAAGCGCAGTCGAACCTCTTCCGGTGTCGGCACGCATCCTCCCCCTCAACCGTCCGCCCACCCGTAGTCCTGCCCGGGCGCGAGGCGATCGTAGCCGCTGGGGGATGAAGGACATCCATGGTGTGGTTGAGATATTGCAGGTGTGTCAGATGTGTCGGGTGTTTCGGGTCCTCAGGTGTGTCAGGCGATCACGATGAGGAGATCGCCCGCTTCGACCTGCTGGACCCTGCCGATCGCGAGACGGCGCACCACCCCGGCGGCCTGGGCGGTGATCGACGCCTCCATCTTCATCGCCTCGATGGTGGCGACGGTCTGACCGGCCGACACCGAGGCGCCCTCCTCCACCTGAAGGGTGACGACCCCGGCGAACGGCGCCGCGACATGGCCCTCGTTGCCGCGGTCGGCCTTCTCGGCAGCCTTGACCTCGGTGGCGATGGACCTGTCCCGTACCGACACCGGCCGCAACTGCCCGTTGAGAGTGGCCAGTACGCTGCGGAACCCGCGCTCGTCGGCCTCGGAGATGGCCTCCAGCTCGATCAGCAGGGTGACACCGGGTTCGAGCGTGACCGTGTGCTCGGTCTCCGTCTCCAGCCCGTACAGGAAGTCCTGGGTCGGCAGGACGGAGGTGTCCCCGTACGCCTCGCGGTGGGCCTCGAACTCCTTGGTCGGACCGGGGAACAGCAGCCGGTTCAGCGTCGCGCGCGGCGACCGCTCCAGGCCTTCGCGGTCCTCGTCCGACAACCGCGGGGTCTGCGCCTTCGCCGGGCGGCCCTGCAGCGCGCGGGTGCGGAACGGCTCGGGCCAGCCGCCCGGCGGGTCACCCAGCTCGCCTCGCAGGAAGCCGATCACGGAGTCCGGTACGTCGAACTTGCCGGGGTCGGACTCGAAGTCCGCCGCCTCGACCCCCGCGCCCACCAGGTGCAGCGCCAGGTCCCCGACCACCTTGGACGACGGCGTCACCTTCACCAGCCGGCCGAGCATCCGGTCGGCCGCGGCGTAGCAGTCCTCGATGAGTTCGAAGCGGTCGCCGAGACCGAGGGCGATGGCCTGCTGGCGCAGGTTGGACAGCTGCCCGCCGGGGATCTCGTGGTGGTAGATCCGGCCGGTCGGCGAGGCGAGCCCGGACTCGAAGGGGGCGTAGACCTTGCGGGTCGCCTCCCAGTAGGGCTCCAGGTCGCCGACCGCCTGGAGCGAGAGGCCTGTCGCGCGCTCGGTGTGGTCGGTGGCGGCCACCAGCGCGGACAGCGGGGGCTGGCTGGTCGTTCCGGCCATGGAGGCGACCGCCGCGTCCACCGCGTCCACGCCCGCGTCGATGGCGGCGATCAGCGTGCCGAGCTGCCCGCCCGCGGTGTCGTGGGTGTGCAGATGAACCGGCAGGTCGAACCGCTCGCGCAGCGCGGTGACGAGGGTGCGGGCGGCGGGCGGCCGCAGCAGCCCGGCCATGTCCTTGATGGCGAGCACATGGGCGCCCGCCGCCACGATCTGTTCGGCGAGACGCAGGTAGTAGTCCAGCGTGTACAGGGTCTCGCCGGGGTCGGAGAGGTCCGCGGTGTAACAGAGCGCCACTTCGGCCACCGAGGTGCCGGTGGCGCGTACGG
This sequence comes from Streptomyces brevispora, assembly GCF_007829885.1. Classification (NCBI taxonomy): domain Bacteria; kingdom Bacillati; phylum Actinomycetota; class Actinomycetes; order Kitasatosporales; family Streptomycetaceae; genus Streptomyces; species Streptomyces brevispora. The sequence goes on along the minus strand of NZ_VIWW01000001.1, from coordinate 89,196 downwards.
CGTCGATCGCCGGGCGCATCTGGGACACGTCGTTGAGGGCGTCGAAGATCCGGAAGATGTCCATTCCGGCACTGGCGGCCTCGGCGACGAACGCCTCGGTGACCTCGGTGGGATAGGGCGTGTAGCCGACCGTGTTGCGGCCGCGCAGCAGCATCTGCGTGCAGATGTTGGGGACGGCCTCCCGGATCTTCACCAGCCGCTCCCACGGATCCTCGGCGAGGAAGCGCAGCGCCACGTCGTAGGTGGCGCCTCCCCAGCATTCGAGGCTCAGCAGCTGCGGAGCGGTCCGGGCGACGTGCGGTGCGACGGTCAGCAGGTCACGGGTCCGCACGCGGGTGGCCAGCAGCGACTGATGGGCGTCGCGGAACGTCGTGTCGGTGACGGCGACGGCCGACTGGGCGCGGAGTTCGGCGGCGAAGGCCTCCGGGCCGAGGGCCGCGAGGCGCTGGCGCGAACCGGCCGGCGGTGTCCCGGTCGGCAGGGCGGGCAGCTTGGCGGCCGGGTCGATGACGGCGGGCCGGGCACCGTACGGCCGGTTGACGGTGATCTCGGCGAGATAGCCGAGCATGCGGCTGCCGCGGTCGGCCGAGGGGCGGGCCCGGATCAGCTCCGGGTGCTCCTCGATGAAGCTCGTCGTGATGTGCCCCGCCCGGAAGTCGGGCTGGTCCAGCACGGCGCCCAGGAACGGCAGGTTGGTCGCCACCCCGCGGATGCGGAACTCCGCGATGGCCCGGCGCGCCCTGCGGGCCGCGTTGGTGAAGTCGTGCCCGTGACAGGTGAGTTTGACGAGCATCGAGTCGAAGTGGGCGGACACCTCGGCACCGGTGTGGACGGTGCCGCCGTCCAGCCGCACGCCGGGCCCACCGGGTGAGCGGTAGGCGGAGATGGTGCCGGTGTCCGGCCGGAAGCCGTTGGCCGGGTCCTCCGTGGTGATGCGGCACTGCATCGCGGTGCCGTTGAGGGTGATGTCGTCCTGGGCGAGGTGCAGTTCGGGCAGGGTCATGCCCGCGGCGATGCGCAGCTGGGCGATCACCAGGTCGCGCCCGGTGACCTGTTCGGTCACGGTGTGCTCGACCTGGATGCGCGGGTTCATCTCGATGAAGACGTGGTTGCCGCGCTCGTCGACGAGGAACTCGACGGTGCCCGCGTTCACGTAGCCGATGTGGCGTGCGAAGGCGACGGCGTCGGCACAGATCCGGTCCCGCAGTTCCGGGTCGAGGTTCGGGGCGGGCGCGATCTCGACGACCTTCTGGTGGCGGCGCTGCAACGAGCAGTCCCGCTCGTACAGATGCACGACGTTGCCGTCGGCGTCGGCGAGGATCTGCACCTCGATGTGGCGGGGGTTGATCACCGCCTGCTCCAGGAAGACCGTCGCGTCGCCGAACGAGGAGCGTGCCTCGCGCATGGCCGCGTCGATCGACTCGCGCAGCTCGCCCGCCTCGGCGACGCGGCGCATGCCGCGCCCGCCACCGCCCGCGACGGCCTTGACGAAGACCGGGAAGCCGATGTCCTCGGACGCGGCGACGAGCGCGTCGACGTCCTCCGAGGGTTCGGAGGACTTCAGCACCGGTACGCCGGCCTCCCGGGCGGCGGTGACCGCCCGGGACTTGTTCCCGGTCAGGTTCAGCACCGGGGCCGGCGGCCCGACGAACGTGATGCCGGCCTCGGAGCAGGCGGCCGCGAGGTCCGGGTTCTCCGACAGGAAGCCGTAGCCCGGGTAGATCGCGTCGGCGCCCGCCTTGCGGGCGGCCCTGATGACCTCGTCCACGGAGAGATAGGCCCGCACGGGATGTCCTGGCTCCCCGATCCGGTAGGCCTCGTCGGCCTTGGCCCGGTGGAGGGAGTTACGGTCCTCGTGGGGATACACGGCCACCGTGGAGATTCCGAGCTCGAACGCCGCGCGAAACGCGCGGATCGCGATCTCCCCACGGTTGGCGACCAATACCTTGTCGAACATCAAACTCCCCAGTCATGTCACGAGCGCGTGGCGTCAGGACGGGCGATGTCGCACGGATACGCCGGTCGGCGTCCCGTGGTCACTCGGCGGCGGCGAAGTGCTCCGTGGTTTCTCGGGCCCGAAGCGTTCGACACCGTACCGGAGACCTACCCACAGATCGCGGACACACGAGATGGCCTGCGTCACGTAGGGCGGGCCCGGCGGCCAACCGGTTCCTGGCGGTTTGTCACCGATCCGCCGGCTGACCGCCATCGAGGGGCGCGGGCGCACGGCGGTGACGGTCCGCGGGGCGGCGTGCCCGGCGCGGCGAAAAGAGGGTGTGCGCATCTCTTCGCTGACCTCGGGGGGCGCTGTTGCGTTCGTGGTTGAGCTGCGCGGTGATCAGCCGCCAGCCGCCGTTCACCTCGCCGCACCGTCGGCGGGATGGTGGCCACTGCGACGTGATGCCCCGGTTGCGGGCGATGCGTTCGGCGGCGGTGAACTGGTCGGGCATGTCCAGGGACCGGTCGTCGGGCACCGGGGCGCCGTTGTCGGGGGTGAGCGCGGCGCCGAGGAAGACGCGGCTCATGGACTCGACGCCGCAGCCGATGCCGGTCTCGACGGCGCCGGCGGCGATCAGGTGCACGGCCCGCTGGGACGATCCGCAGGTGCAGTCGATGGTGGTGGAGGCGGTGCGGGAGAGGAGCGGGAAGACAGCCGGCCGGAACTTCAGCGGCCGTGACCCGCACCGGACCTACGCCGCCCACGGCGTCGCGAGCCTCGACACGACGGGTACGCAACAGATCCCCTGAACGGGCGGGCGCACCTGCCCGGGTCAGCCGGCGGCCGGCTCGGGGGCGAGCAGCAGATGGCACGCCATCCGCAGATCGGCGTCGGCGTCCTGCGGAGTGATCCGCTGGTTGAGCCGGGACTGCAGCACCCCGTACCAGAGCAGGATCAGCAGCCGCAGCCGGGTGATGTGGTGATCCGTGGGCTCTTCCACGCCCCAGGCCCGCAGCAGCACATCGATGAAACCCGAGTCGATCCGGGCCAGGTCCGGGACGGTCGAGGCGCGGGCCGCGTTCGCCGACTGGATCATCGCGGTGGCCAGGGCCGGCCTGCGCAGCAGATTGCGGGTGGCGCTGCCCAGCGTCTCGAAGACGGCGTCCTCGGGAGGGGTGTCCGGCGCACGGTCGGGCACCCGGGCCGCGAGCCCCTCGATCTGGTCGGCCATCAGCGCGGTGAACAGATGGGTCTTCGAGGGGAAGTACCGGTACAGCGTGGCGATCGCCACCCCTGCGGACTTGGCCACCTCGTGCATCTGCACCCGCTCGAGACCCGTCGAGGCGGCGATGTCCGCCGCCACCTTCAGGATGCTCTGACGGCGTGCGCGCTGCCGGGGCGAAGTGGGCTCGGCCCCCGCCCTGTCCTCGGCGATTCTGGGCACGCTCCCCCTCCCGGCGCTCGATTGTGTCCACGGCTGCTCAGACAATACGCCGGGCCCGGGCCCGAGTCAGGCTCGGTCCGCCGCGCCGTACCGGTCAGCGGGACCGGCCCTGCCCCCGGCCTGCTGTTCAAGACCGCCGGCGGCAACGCGCTGCGGCGCGGCAACCCCGTCGAACGGGCCTGGCGCGACGCCCACGCGGGCAGCGTCCATGTCGCCAACGACGTGGAACGCGCCCTCGCCATGTACGGCCGCGGGGCCTTCGGCCTGACGGTCGAGGACAACCTGGTCTGAGCGCCCGAGATGTTCCCGGCCCCCTTCGCAAGGGGCGGGGACCGTCTCGTGTCCTCCTCAGTCGGTCTGGCCGGCCGTCCTGGCCGCGAGGTAGCGGGCGGGGAACTCACCGCCGCCGTGCACTGCCAGGTCCGCCCCGTTGACGTACCCGGACAGTTCGCTCGCGAGGAACAGGCAGGCACGGGCGACGTCCTCGGGCACGGCCATCCGCCGCATCGGGATGACGCCCGCCACCGACTCCCCGCCGTCCGCGCCGTAGACGGACGCCGCGCTCCGGGTGCGGATCAGCCCCGTGGTGATGTGGTTGACCCGGACCGCGGGCGCCCACTCCAGGGCCAGTGCCTTGGTGAGGGCCAGCAGCCCGGCCTTGGCGGCGGTGTACGCGGCGGTGCCGGGCTGCGGGTCATGGGCGGAGACACTGCCGATGTTGATGATCGAGCCACCGCCGTCCCGCGCCCGCATGGCGCGGTGGGCCGCCTGCGCCACATAGAACGGCGCGAGCAGATTGAGCGCGACGATCTTCTCCACGAACCGCGGCGAGACGGTGGCCGCGTCGGCGTCCGGGGAGCCGCCCGCGTTGTTGACGAGTACGTCGAGCCTGTCGAACCGTTCCACCGCGGCGTCCACCAGCGAGGACGCCGCCGCCGGGTCGCGCACATCGGCCGCGACGAACACCGCCTCCCGGCCCCCGGCCGCGGGCAGGGTGTCCGGGGTGTCGCGGCCGCAGACCACCACATCCGCCCCGGCGCCCAGGAACGCCCCGGCGATGGCGGCCCCGATGCCCTTGGTGCCGCCGGTGACCAGCACCGCGCGCCCCGTGAAGTCCAACACGCTGTCGATATACATGACTTGAGGCCTCTCTTTCTGCAGGACGGCTGTGATCGGGGCTTGGTCCCGTGCCCGGCGCCCGGTGCTCACGGCTGACGGCCCGGCGCCGCGGGCTCAGTGCGCGGTCAGCCCGAGCCGGGCGGCGAGCCGCTTCCGGTGCTGTGCGGGCGGGCCGAACAGCTCGCCCGCACCGTGCGCCCGCCCAGGCCAGTGCGCCCACCGAAGTGCCCTCGGCGTGCCCCGGCAGCAGCCGCCCGCACGCCTCCCTGTTCCGCCCTCGCTGTGCGGTCACCCGGCCAGTACGCGGGCCCGGCACGCGGCCGGGGTCCCCCACGCGTCGCGCAGCGGCCGGGCCTTGCGGATCCACAGGGACAGGTCGAGCTCATCGGTGTACCCCACGGCCCCGTGCAGCTGGAGGGCCGTGCGCGCCGCCCCGTACGCGGCCTCGCCCGCCGTGACCTTGGCCGCGGCGATGTCGCGCCCCGCCCCGTCGTCGCCGGCGGCAAGCGCGAGGGCGGCCCCGTGCACCAGCGGCTCGGCGAACTCCAGGGCCAGCAGGGTGTCCGCCAGCCGGTGCTTGACCGCCTGGAAGGAGCCGATCACCACACCGAACTGGGTGCGCTGCGTGACGTAGGCGACGGTACGGGCCAGCAGGGTCCGGCCGACCCCGAGCGCCTGGGCCGCCGTGGCGAGCGCGGCGACATCGGCCGCGTACCCGGCGGCGGCGGTCACCGCCGGGCCCCGGGCGAGGACCGTCCCGCCCGCCGGCCGCGACAGCCGCCGCCCCGGATCGGCCGACGGCTGTACAGGACCGGACCCGGCGGCGACGCTCAGGGTGTCGCCCTCCACCACGAACACCGGGTCGGCCAGGTCGGCGTCCAGGGCGTACGGGCCGAGCGAGGTCAGGCAGAGCGAGGCGATGGACTTGCCGGAGGCGATACCGGGCAGCCGGTCGGCGGCCACGCGCTCGTCGGCCAGGCGGTCCAGCAGGGCCGCGGCGGCCACCGTCTCGACCAGCGGTCCGGGGACGGCGTGGCGCCCCAGCCCTTCGAAGGCGACCGCCAGTTCGAGGGGCAGCGGGCCGAATCCGTCGTACGTCTCCGGTACCGCGAGTGCGAACACCCCGGCCTCGGCCAGCCGGGCCCAGACGGACCGCCCCGGGCCGTGATCGCCGTCGGCCCAGGACCGTATCGCGGCCGGGGTGTCGCAGGACGCGAGCAGGCCGTCCAGGGAGCGGGCGAACTCGCGCTGCTCGGCATCGAGGAAGAAGCGCATCAACGGCGTCCCTTCGGCAGGCCGAGCAGCCGCTCGGCGATGATGTCGCGCTGGATCTCGTTGGTGCCCGCGTAGACGGGGCCGGCCAGGGAGAAGGTGTAGCCCTCCGCCCAGCCGCCGTCGGAGGGTGATTCGCCCGCGTGGTCGGCGAGTTCGCCGTACGGGCCGAGCAGGTCGAGCGCCGTCTCGTGCAGGGCGATGTCCAGTTCGGACCAGTAGATCTTGTTGAGGCTGGAGGCGGCCCCGGCGGGTCCGCCCTCGTCGTGCAGTACGTGGGAGGCGCCCCGGTAGGAGAACAGCCGGTAGGCGCGGGCCCCGATCACGGCATCGGCGACCCGGTCGCGCAGCGCCGTGTCCGCCGGGGCGCCGTGTTCGCGCCACAGGGTGGTCAGCCGGTCCGCGGCGGCCGTGAACCGGCCCGGACTGCGCAGGGTGAGTCCGCGTTCGTTGCCGGTGGTGCTCATCGCGACCCGCCAGCCTTGGCCGGGCTCGCCGATGACGTCCTCGTCCGGGACGAACACCTCGTCCAGGAAGAGCTCGGCGAAGGCGGGCTTCCCGTCGAGCCGCCCGATGGGCCGTACCGTGACCCCCTCGGCGTCCAACGGGAACATCAGATACGTCAGTCCGCGGTGCGGCCGGTCCGCGTCCGGGTCGCTGCGGAACAGGCCGAAGGCCCGGTCGGCGAAGGCGGCCCGGGAGGACCAGGTCTTCTGGCCGCCGAGCAGCCAGCCGCCCTTGGTCCGCACCGCCGTCGACCTCAGCGAGGCCAGGTCGGAGCCGGACTCCGGCTCCGACCAGGCCTGCGCCCAGATGACCTCACCGCGCGCCATCGCCGGCAGGATCCGGGCCCGCTGCTCGGCGGTGCCGTTCTCGAAGAGGGTGGGGGCCAGCAGACTGATGCCGTTCTGGCTGACCCGGCCGGGCGCCCCGGCGGCGTAGTACTCCTCCTCGAAGACCAGCCAGCGCAGCAGGGAACCGCCGCGTCCGCCGAACTCCTCGGGCCAGGACACCACCGACCAGCGGTCGGCGGCCAGCGTGGCCTCCCACTCCCGGTGGGCGGCGAATCCCGCGGCGGTCTCCAGGGACGGCAGGGGAGCGCTCGGTACATGGGCGGCCAGCCAGTCGCGCACCTCGGCACGGAACACCTCGTCGGCCGCGTCGAAATCGAGGTCCATCAGGCACCCGCCTCCTTCATCGCCCGGATGTCCATGCCGCCGAGCGCGTCGGGTGCGGTCTCGGCGTTGTGGGCGTGCGCCAGGTGGTGCAGGCCGAACACCGAGTCCATGCCGGTGTGCATGCCCTGCAGGTCCTCGGCCTGGTTGACGGCGCGCTTGGTCAGGGCGAGGCCCAGGCGCGGCATCTCGGCGATCCGCAGCGCCAGTTCCCGGGTACGCTCGGCCAGTTCCTCCCTGGGCACGACCCGGTTGACCATGCCGACCTCGTACGCGCGACGGGCGCTCATCCGGTCGCCGGTGTAGAGGAACTCCTTGGCGATCCGCGGCGGCATCACCCAGGGGTGCGCGAAGTACTCGACACCGGGGATTCCCATGCGCACCACGGGATCGGCGAAGAACGCGTCCTGCGACGCCACGATCAGATCGCACACCCAGGCCAGCATCAGGCCCCCCGCCACACACGCGCCCTGCACGGACGCGATGACCGGCTTGGGCAGCTCCCGCCACCGGCGGCACATCCCCAGATACACCTCGGACTCCCGGGCGAAGCGGCCCTCCGCGCCCTCCTTGTCCGAGTGGTCCCACCACAGTCCCGCCCGGCGTTCGAACGGCAGATGGGCGTCCCGCTCCGGGGTGCCGATGTCATGGCCGGCGGAGAAGTGCTTGCCCGCCCCGGCCAGCACGACGGTCTTCACCTCGCTGTCGTCGGCCGCGCGGTAGAACGCCCGGTCCAGGGCGTACGTCATCGCGGAGTTCTGCGCGTTGCGGTAGTCGGGCCGGTTCATGGTCACCGTCGCGACCGGACCCCGCTTCTCGTAGCGCACCGGTTCGTCGTGGGCAGCGGACATCGGCCCCTCCTTCCCTAACAAGTGTTTGGTAGATTAACGTACCCCCGTGAGCAGCGTCGAGGAGTTCCGCACCGAGATCCGCGGCTGTCTGGCCGCCAACCTCACCGGTTCCTTCGCGGGCCTCCGCGACCGCGGCGGACCCGGACGCGAGCACGAGGCCTTCGCCGAACGGCTCGGCTGGGAACGGCACATGGCCGCCGCGGGCCGGACCTGCGTGGGCTGGCCCGAGGAGCACGGCGGCCGGGGCGCGACCGTCGCGCAGCAGGTCGCCTTCCACGAGGAGTACGCCCTGGCCGACGCCCCCGCTCGGGTCAACCACATCGGGGAGCGACTGCTCGGCCCGACGCTGGTGGCCTTCGGCACACCCGGGCAGCGGGCCCGGTTCCTGCCGCCGATCGTCGCCGTCGAGGAGCTGTGGTGCCAGGGCTGCAGCGAGCCGGACGCCGGGTCCGACCTGGCGAACGTACGGACCAGGGCCGTGCGGGACGGCGAGGACTGGGTCGTCACCGGGCAGAGGACCTGGACGTCACTCGCCCACGAGGCGCAGTGGTGCTTCGTGGTCGCCCGCACCGAGCCGGGCTCGTCCCGTCACCGGGGCCTGTCCTACCTCCTGGTCCCGCTGGACGGGACCGGCGTGGAGATCCGGCCGATCACCCAGCTGACCGGCACCGGTGAGTTCAACGAGGTCTTCTTCGACGGAGCCCGCACCCGCGCCGAGCACATCGTCGGAGCCCCGGGCGACGGCCGGCGCGTGGCCATGGCCATCCCCGGCTTCGAACGCGGCGTCTCCACCCTCGGCCGGCAGGTCGGCTTCCGGCGCGAACTGGAAACCCTCATCGGCCTGGCCCGGGGCAACGGCGCCGCCGACGACCCGCTGATCCGCGACCGGCTCGCCCGCGCCTGGACGGGACTTGAGACCATCCGGTGCAACGCCCTGCGCATGCTCGACGGTGTAGCCGCAGGCGCACCCGGCCCCGATGCGTCCATCGGCAAGATCTTCTGGGCCACCTGGCACCGGGAACTCGGCGAACTGGCCATGAGCGTCCTGGGTGCCGGGGGCATGACCGCCGCCGGAGAGCCGTACGAACTCGACGACCGGCAGCGGCTGTTCCTCTGCTCCCGCTCCGACACCAGCTACGCCGGGTCCAACGAGATCCAGCGCACCATCATCGCCGAGCGCGTCCTCGGCCTGCCCAAGGAGATCCGCCCGTGACCACCCAGCCGACTTATGTAGCAGGTCACTTCCTCCTGAACGGACGCACCGCGGTGATCACCGCCGCCGCGGGCGCCGGCATCGGCGGAGCCACAGCCCGCAAATTCCTGGAGGAGGGCGCCCGGATCGTCATCGGCGACGCCCACGAACGCCGCCTGGGAGAGAGCGCCGCCGCACTCGCCGAGGAGTTCGGCGCGGACAACGTCGCCGCCCTGCCCTGCGACGTCACCGACCAGGAGCAGGTGAACGCCCTGTTCGCGTTCGCCGCGCAGCGCCACGGCGGACTCGACATCGTCGTCAACAACGCCGGCCTCGGCGGCACCGCCGACCTCGTCGACATGACCGACGACCAGTGGTCGAAGGTCCTCGACGTCACCCTGAACGGCACCTTCCGCTGCACCCGCGCAGCCCTGCGCCACTTCAAGGACAGCGACACCGGCGGCATCGTCGTCAACAACGCCTCCGTCATAGGCTGGCGTGCCCAGCGCGGCCAGGCCCACTACGCCGCCGCGAAGGCCGGCGTCATGGCCCTCACCCGGTGCGCCGCCCTGGAGGCCGCCGACTTCGGGGTACGCGTCAACGCCGTGGCCCCGAGCCTGGCCATGCACCCGCACCTGGTGAAGGTCACCACCCCGGACCTACTCGCCGAACTCACCGAGCGCGAGGCCTTCGGCCGGTACGCCGAGCCCTGGGAGATCGCCAACGTCATCGTCTTCCTGGCCAGCGGCTACTCCTCGTACATGACCGGGGAGACCGTCTCCGTCAGCAGCCAGAGGGCGTGAACGCGATCGCCGGGAACGCCAACGCCGAACGACGCGCCGAACTCCTGGCGACCGCCGCCGAGGTGTTCGCCGCCCTTGGCTACAACGCCACCACCGTCCGCCGCATCGCGGACGAGGCCGGGCTGCTCGCGGGCAGCCTCTATTACCACTTCGACTCCAAGGAGTCGATGCTGGACGAGATCCTCTCGGCCTTCCTGGACGAGCTGTGGGCGGGCTACGGCACCGTCCTCACCGCCGGACTCGGGCCCCGGGAGACCATCGAGTCGCTCGTCACCCAGTCCTTCCGGCAGATCGACCGGCACGGTCCCGCGGTCGCCATCTACCAGAGGGAGTCCAGGCACCTCTCCGCCCAGTCGCGCTTCGCCTACCTCACCGACTCGCGGGCGAAGTTCGAGGACGCCTGGCTGCGCACCCTGGAACGCGGCGTCGCCGAGCAGGCCTTCCGCGGCGACCTGGACGTCCGCCTCGTCTACCGCTTCGTCCGCGACACCGTCTGGGTGGCCGCCTCCTGGTACCGCCCCGGCGGTACCCACAGCCCGGAGGAGATCGCCCGCCAGTACCTGTCCATGGTCCTCGAAGGCATCACCCCCCATACCTGACATGCCGTCAACCTCTCCACGAAGGAGCAGTCATGGCCGAGGCCTACATCGTCGACGCGGTACGCACCCCGGTCGGCCGGCGCAAGGGCGGACTGTCCGCCGTCCACCCCGCCGACCTCGGGGCGCACGTCATCAAGGCACTGATCGAGCGCAGCGGGGTCGACCCGGCGGCCGTGGAGGACGTCGTCTTCGGCTGCCTGGACACCGTCGGCCCGCAGGCCGGGGACATCGCCCGCACCGCATGGCTCGCCGCGGGCCTCCCCGAGGAGGTGCCCGGCACCACCGTCGACCGGCAGTGCGGCTCCTCCCAGCAGGCCGTCCACTTCGCCGCCCAGGGCGTGCTGTCCGGCACCCAGGACCTGGTCGTCGCGGGCGGCACCCAGAACATGTCGATGATCCCCATCGCCTTCGCCAGCCGTCAGGCCGCCGAACCCCTGGGGCTCACCGACGGCCCGTACGCGGGCTCCGTGGGCTGGCGCGCCCGCTACGGCGACGCGCCGGTCAACCAGTTCCACGGCGCCGAACTCATCGCCGAGAAGTGGGGGATCAGCCGCCAGGACATGGAGGAGTTCGCCCTGCGCTCGCACCGGCGGGCCCTGCACGCCATCGACGAGGGCCGCTTCGACCGCGAGACCGTCGCCTACGGAGACGTCCGGGTCGACGAGGGGCCGCGCCGCGACACCTCGCTGGAGAAGATGGCCGGTCTCAAGCCGGTCGTCGAGGGCGGCCGGCTGACCGCCGCAGTCTCCTCACAGGTGTCCGACGGCGCCTCCGCGCTGCTCATCGCCTCCGAGCGGGCCGTCGCCGAACACGGCCTCACGCCCCGAGCCCGCGTCCACCACCTCTCGGTGCGCGGCGAGGACCCGATCCGGATGCTCTCGGCGCCGATCCCGGCGACGGCGTACGCGCTGAAGAAGGCCGGGATGTCCATCGACGACATGGACCTCGTCGAGATCAACGAGGCGTTCGCCCCGGTCGTCCTGGCCTGGTTGAAGGAGACCGGCGCCGACCCGGACAAGGTCAACGTCAACGGCGGCGCCATCGCGCTCGGCCACCCGCTCGGCGCCACCGGCACCAAACTGATGACGACCCTGCTCCACGAACTGGAGCGCACCGGCGGCCGCTACGGCCTCCAGACCATGTGCGAGGGCGGCGGCCAGGCCAACGTGACGATCATCGAGCGCCTCTGACGGACCGGCGGTGCGGCGTACCGCTGAGGGTCCACCGGGACGCCCCGGCCGGGTCCGGTGTCTCAGCGAGCCGTCCGGTCCGGGATCGTCGGCAGAACCTCCACGGCGATGTTGAGGAGAGCGCCGTCGTCGGGGAAGGCTCCGGACCGGCTCCATACGGTGATGTCGTAGTAGCCGCCCCCGTCCTTCCGGGCGAAGGCCACGGACAGCGTCCTGGCGAGGGGACCGGCGCACCGTCTGCCAAGATCACGTCCGCAACAGGCGAGTTCACCGCCATCGACGCCGCAAGGGGACGGCCCGTGGGTCCGGACCGCCCCCTTCGTCCGGGTACATCAGGAGCTTCGGTCCGCCCCCGGCAGCGACTTCAGCGCGGTCAGCGCCTCGGCCACGACCCGCTCGACCAGCTCCGCGCAGGACGGCAGATCGTCGATCAGACCCGCCACCTGCCCCGAGGCCATCACCCCGATATCGGTACGCCCCTCGACCATCGAGGCCTTGAGCAGCATCGGTGTGTTGGCGGCCAGCAGCACCTGGCTCCAGGTCAGCTCCCTGCCGTGCTTCATCGAGAGCCCGTCGCGGACCAGCCCGCGCCAGCTCGCGCCGGTCTCCTTCCGGAAGGCCGAGGCGTGCCGGACCGCCGCCAGCAGTGAGGCCGCCCGGCCGGCGCGCTCCAGCGAGTCGACCATCTCCGTGCGCAGCATCCGGTGCGGCAGGCCGTCGACCCGGTCGGTGACCGTGACGTCCTTGACGGTGGCGGCCAGGTACTTCGCCTTCACCGCCGCCGGGACGGTGCTGTCGGAGGTGAGCAGGAAGCGCGTCCCCATCCCGATGCCCGCCGCTCCGAAGGCGAGCGCGGCGACCAGGCCGCGGCCGTCGTGGAATCCGCCCGCCGCGATGACCGGGATGTCGACGGCGTCCACGACCTGGGGGAGCAGCACGGTGGTGGCCACGTCGCCCGTGTGGCCGCCGCCCTCGCCGCCCTGCACCAACACCGCGTCGGCGCCCCACGCGGCGACCTTCTCCGCGTGCCGCCGGGCACCCACGGACGGGATGACGACGACGCCCGCGTCCTTGAGCCGCGCGATCAGCTCCTTCGACGGGGCGAGCGCGAACGACGCCACCCGCACCCCCTCGTCGATCATGATCCGCACCCGCTCGCCCGCGTCACCCGCGTCCGCCCGCAGATTGACGCCGAACGGTTCGTCCGTACGGGACTTGACCTCGCGGACCGCCGCGCGCAACTGCTCGACGGTCATCGTCGCGGAGGCCAGGATGCCGAGCGCCCCCGCGTTCGCGCAGGCGGACACCAGCCGGGGACCGGCCACCCATCCCATCCCGGTCTGCACGATCGGGTACCGCACCCCGGTCAGTTCGGTGAGCGCGGTCGGCAGTGGCGAGGGCCCGGTCATGCCGGGACCTCGCGATCGCGCAGCCCCTGCGGGTCGATGATCTCCCGGATCAGCCGGAGCTCTGCCTCCGTGGGATCCCGGGTGAGCGGTACCTCGCCCGGGACGGTGAGGGCGAACCCGGTGGCCTCGGCGACCTGTTCGACACTCACCCCGGGGTGCAGGGAACGCAGCCGCATCGTCCGGTCGGGGGTCTCGAAGTCGAAGACGCCCAGATTGCTGACGACTTCGGAGATGCGGTGGTAGCGCGTCGCGGAGGGACCGGCGGCAGCCGCCCGGTCGTACCCGACCCCGCTGACCATGTCGACGTGCTCCACGAACACCCGCTCCGAGTGTTTGGGCACCCAATAACTCGTCGGGTTGTTGAGCGTGTTGACGGGGGCGCCGCGCACCCCGAGCAGCTGCCGGGTGGGCCGGGACCAGTCACCGATGCATGAGATGTTCTGGTTGCCGTGCCGGTCGATCTGACTGGCGCCCATCATCACGTGCCGGCGGCCGGTGGCGGTGAGCGTCAGGTGCTGGCGAAAGGGCAGCCAGCCCTCGACGCTCCCCGGCCCGGACCCCAACGCCGGGGTGTCGCCCATCAGCAGCGCCTCCCCGTCGGTCAGCAGCAGGTCCGGCGAGAAGGTGAGCCGCGCCAGGCGCGCCCCGATGGCCGGGACGGTGCCCATTGGGCTGGCGAGGATCTCGCCCGCGTCCCGCCACGCCTCCGCGCAGGCCACCACGCAGTACTCGGCGCGGCTCGCCGTCGCGATGCCGGTGGTCTCGGTGCCGCTCATGCTTCCTCCTGGTGGAACGCGGTGACGGCGGCCTGGTAGGCGGCCTCGTCCCCGGAAAGGAACCGTTCGACGAAGGTGGGCCACGCCTCGGGATCACGGGCGGCCCGGACGTAGGCGCGCTGGAAGCTCTCGTCCCGGTCGTGGTCGGGCACGCAGGACGTGAAGTGCGCACCGTTCGGCGTCTCGACGACCCCGTCCACGAACAGCCGCTTGACCAGCAGCGTCTGCGGCCCGTGCTCCTTGAGCAGGTCCGCTGTCTCCACGATCCGCTCGCAGGAGACGTAACTGTGGTCGGCGGCCTCGCAGAACAGGTCGTCGAAGTACGGGTCGGGGCCCAGGTACTGACCGTTGCCCTGAACGTCCGCGCGGTTGAGGTGGACCAGGGCGGCATCCAGCCGCAGGGCCGGTGCCGCGACCAGGATCTCCCCGTCCTCGTACGGCGAAGTGACCGTACGCAAAGCGGGGTTGACCTCCATCAGGTCCGAGCCGAGACCGGCCCGCACCGGCATGAACGGCAACCGTTGCGCCCCCGCCGTCAGGCCCCACATCAGCATCGCCTCGTCGAGCTCGACCATCTCGAACGCACCGCGCTGCCGGGCGGCGGTGAAGTGCGGCTCCAGCGGTATCGAGTCCAGGGTCCCGAACGCCGCGACCAGCTTGCGGATCCTGCCCGCGGCGGCGAGCAGACCGACGTCCGGGCCGCCGTACGACACCATGGTCAGATCGGTGACGTCCGAGCGCAGCAGCGCCCGGACCAGGGCCATCGGCTTACGGCGCGAACCCCAGCCGCCGATGCCGACCGTCATACCGCTCTCCAGCCGGCCGACGACGTCGTCGGCCGTCATCGTCTTGTCCTGTGTCACGCCTGCCGCTCCTTGTCCGTGCCGAAGGTGTCGCGCACGCGGTCGGCGACGCCGCTGAGGTTGGCCTCGAAGGTGAAGCCCTGCTCGAAGCGGTAGCTGCGGCGTACGTCGACCGGGTCGATGCCGTTGATGGCGGCCTTGGCCAGCCGGATCAGGTATCCGTCCTTGGCGGCGATCTCCCGGGCCAGCTCCAGGGCGGCCCCGGACAGCCGGTCGGGCGGGACGACGCTCCACACCGAGCCGTGCCGGTGCAGTTCCTGGGCCGTCACGGTGCGCGAGGTGTAGTACAGGGTCCGCATCAGATGCTGCGGGACCAGCCGGGCCAGATGAGTGGCCGCGCCGAGCGCACCGCGGTCCAGCTCCGGCAGTCCGAAGGACGCGTCGTCACTGGCCACGATCGCGTCCGCGTTGCCCACCAGGCCGATGCCGCCGCCCAGGCAGAAGCCCTGCACGGCGGCGACCACCGGAACCTCGCACTCGTAGACCGCCGCGAACGCCTCGAAGCAGCCCCGGTTGGCGCCGATCAGCGCCTCGGGCCCGTCCGCACGCTGCATCTCCTTGATGTCCACGCCCGCGTTGAATCCGCGGCCTTCGGCAGTGAGTACCACGCACCGGACGTCCGGGTCGGCCCCGGCGGCGCGCACCGCGGCGGCGAGGTCGTACCAGCCCTGTACGGGCAGGGCGTTGACCGGGGGGAAGTCCACGGTGACGACGGCGACGCCCTCTTCCGGGGCGGAGGTGGAGACACCCATGAGCAGATCAGCTACCTTCCACCAAACGTTTGTTAGATTCAACGTAGCAGTGATACGGACGCCGCGGGAGAGCGTCATGCCACTCGGCGGACCCGGCGCCCCGTTCCCCGCCCTTTCGCCCACCGCCCCTTCGCCACCGACCCTCGCCCCTTCGCCACCGACCATTCGCCCATCGAAAGGACACCCGTCATGACCTCATCGACAACTCTGTGTGCCGGACGCGTCGCCGTCGTCACCGGCGCGGGCCGCGGACTCGGCCGCACCCACGCCCTGGCCTTCGCCGCCGAGGGTGCGAAAGTCGTCGTCAACGACCTCGGTGTGGGCCTCGACGGTTCCGGTACGGCAACCGGCCCCGCCCAAAAGGTCGTCGAGGAGATCCGCGCGGCCGGCGGTGAGGCCGTCGCGCACAACGCGGACATAGCCACCGCCGACGGTGCGGCCTCCCTTGTCGCGACCGCGCTCGACTCCTTCGGCCGCCTCGACACCCTGGTCAACAACGCCGGATTCCTCCGCGACCGGATGCTCGTGAACCTGGACGAGGACGACTGGGACGCCGTGACACGCGTCCACCTCAGGGGCCACTTCCTGCCGCTCAAGCACGCGGCGGCGTACTGGCGCGCCGAGGCGAAGGCCGGGCGGGTGCCCGAGGCGAGGGTCGTCAACACCGGTTCCGGGGCCGGGCTGCTGGGCAGCGTCGGCCAGGGCAGCTACTCCGCCGCCAAGGCCGGGATCGTCGCCCTGACCCTGGTGGCCGCCGCAGAGATGGGCCGTTACGGGGTCCAGGTCAACGCGATCGCCCCGGCCGCCCGTACCCGGATGACGGAGGAAACCTTCGCCGAGACCATGGCGGCGCCCGCTGAGGGCGGCTTCGACGCGATGGCTCCGGAGAACGTCTCGCCGCTCGTCGTGTGGCTCGGCTCCGCGGCGTGTGCCGGGGTCAGCGGCCGGGTCTTCGAGGCCGAGGCCGGCCGGATCACGGTGATGGAGGGCTGGCGCCCCGGCCCCACCGCCGACAAGGGCGCCCGCTGGAGCCCGGCCGAGGCCGGGGCGGTCGTATCGGGACTGCTCGCCGAGGCCGAGACTCCGCAGCCGGTCTACGGGGCGCGCTGACGCCGTAGCCGTGGCCCCAGGGGGACGCGGCCGCGGTGGAGATTCGGTGACGGATCATCACCGAACGTCCGCCGCAGAGTCTGTTCCGGACCCCGCAGGTTCCCCGCGTACCCTTCGGGCCAGCAGATCGGGGGACTCCGGGCGGCCGTCCAAGTGGTGGACGCGGTCGTCACCTGCGCCGGCACCTCCGTGCCGGGAACCGCGATGGTGACAACCGCCGACTACGCGGAGAGCCTGCAACAGGGCTTCGGCCATGGCCCCGATCTGCGGGCCCACCTCGCACAGGTGCTCAGCCCACGCCGGTGCGTCACTCTGGCCACGGTACTCATGGCTGTGGAGGACGAGAACCTGATCGAGAGTCCTGCCGACATGCCGGAGGTTCTCGCGGCTCGCGGCCTGCGGATGCCGAGCTCCGACGAGTGGGAGCACGCCTGCGGAGCCGGCGCGGACACCCTGTTCCGATGGGGCGACGACTGTCCCCTCGACCGCATCCCGTACGGGGACCGCACCGGCCCGGAGCAGCAGCTGAACGCCTTTGGCCTGCGCATCGCCTATGACACATACCGTGCGGAGGTGACGAGCGACACCGCGGTGGTCCACGGCGGGGACGGCGGTGAGTCGGTGTGCGGGGGCTACGGCCAGGTGCTGGCATGGTTGCCCCTGGCCACTGCCAACCGCAACCCCTTTATGCCCGAGTTCGTGTACGGCCCGGACGGCGAAGGCCTCTGCGAGGATTTCTCCACCCGGCCCGTACTCACGCTCTGATCCCTGCGGCACTTTCACCGGACCCTCGGCGCCCCGGTCGGACAGGTCCGCCCAGCGAACCGATCAGCCTGGGTCGAGGGGGGAGTCCCGTCCCGGCGGACCGGCTCCAGGACACGTGGCCCGGGTGTGCGAGCTCGTCTTCGACGTGCTCGACCCCGCCGAACTCGCCTTCCTGCGTACCGTCGCCGAGAAGATCGGCGAGAGGATCGCGCGTCGGGAGCAGCAGGCCCGCCGCCGTAAGAACACCGCGGCGAAGCAGTCAGGCCGGGGCGCCGCGCGGTCACAGCCTCGGTGTGGTGCGGTGTGCGTGGAGTGGCCGGCGTACCTACTGATCCGCGGGCTACAGACCGAACATCAACCACGCCTGTTGGCTGACCCAGTCGGGGTACAGCTTGGCCATGGCATCGTAGAGTTCGCGGTCGCTTGACGTTTCTTCCTGGACCCGGCCGAAGTCGACGAGGTAGCGCTTCGTCGCGTCGATGATCTCCGGTCCGTCCGGGGCACCGGGCTTCTTGTGGCCGGCGACGGCGGTCTTCGGGTTCAGTGCCGCCAGGCGGTCCAGTTCGGCGATCCACTCGTTCCGGCTCTCGGGTGTGGTGGCGTCGACGAACATGTGGCACTGGTTGTAGAGGACGTCCCCCGCCGTCGAAGAGGTCGATCGCCGGCACGTGCAGGGAGGTGCTGTCGACGGAGTCGGTGCGGCCCTGCTCGATGATGCGAAGAGTCTCGGGGGCGGGGTGGGCATCGCCTGGAACGCCTGCGCCGCATGCTCCGGCACGGCGATCTGTGGCCGCTCCAAAGCGAGATCTCACGTTCTGCGGGTGGCACGCGTCTACCGGTCAGGAGAGGGGAGACGCAGATGAGTACTCGACATGTCGTCATCGAGACGCACCTTGGGCCGATCACGATCGTTGCCAAGGGCGAGGCGATCGCCGGCCTGTACTTCAGGCACCACGTCCGCCGGCCCCCGCAGGAGACGTTCGGCCCCGCGATCAGCGACTCGACGGACGCGTTGCTGAGCGAAGCGGCCTGCCAGTTGTGCGATTACCTGGCGGGGCGGCGTAGGCAGTTCGATCTTCCCCTGGAGGCCGAGGGCGACTCGTTCCAGCGCGCTGTCTGGGACATCGTGAAGAGCATTCAGTGCGGTGGCACGGTCACCTACGGCCGTATCGCCGAGCAGGTCGGCGGCCGCGGTCTCGCACAGAAGGTCGGACAGGCCGTCGGTGCGAACCCGCTGTGCATCTTCGTCCCATGTCATCGCGTCGTCGGTTCCAACGGGGCCCTGACCGGATACGCCGGCGGGCTGAAGCGCAAGCGGGCGCTGCTGGAAATCGAGGAGCCGCTCGCAGGTGATGTCGGACGGTTGTTCTGACCGGAAATTTCACGTTTGTCACGCACGTACGTCTTCAATGGGATGAACATGAAACAACCATTCGAAAGTATGGTCGCGCAGCACGGCGCGACCGTGCTGCGCGTCTGCCGGGTCGTCCTCGGCCCGCACGATGCGGACGACGCGTGGTCGGAGACGTTCCTCTCCGCCATGCGCGCCTATCCCGATCTGCCGGAGACGGCGAACGTGGAGGCGTGGCTGGTGACGATCGCGCACCGCAAGGCGATCGACGTGCTGCGTGCCGCGAAGAGGAACCCCCTGCCGGTCGACGAGGTGCCGGAGGCGCCGGCAGGGCAGGGCGTCCCGGACGTCGAGGCCGCCGGCCTGTGGGCTGCGGTGAAGGAACTCCCCAGCAAGCAGCGCCAGGCTGTCGCCTACCGGTATGTGGCGGGGCTGGCGTACGCCGAGATCGCGGAGATCCTCGGCGGCACCGTCGAGGCGGCCCGAAGAGCTTCCGCGGACGGGCTCAAGAATCTCAGGAAACATTATCCGGGCGCGATCACGAAAGGAGCATCGTCGTGAGCGACATTCGCAACGATGACGACATGGCCGTCCTGCTGTCGACGCCCGTGGACGCCGACACTCTCCGTCGCCTCCACCGCCGTCTGGAGCAGGCCGCAGAACAAGCCGACCTGATCGATGTCGCTTACACGACCATCGACTCGCCTGTCGGCAAGCTGCTGCTCGCCGCCACCCCGAAGGGGCTGGTCCGTGTGGCGTACGCGGGCGAGGACCACGACCGGGTTCTGGAAGCCCTCGGCCAGAAGCTCAGCCCGCGGATCCTGCACGCCCCGAAGCGGCTGGAGGAGGCGGCTCGCGAGATCGACGAGTACTTCGCCAGGCGCCGCCGGGTCTTCGACGTGACGCTGGACCTGTCCCTGTCGCACGGGTTCCGGCGCCTGGTGCAGACGCATCTGCCCGAGATCGAGTACGGCCAGACCCGCAGCTATCGCGATATGGCCGAGCTCGTCGGCAACCCCAAGGCTGTCCGGGCGGTGGGCACCGCCTGTGCGACCAACCCGCTGCCGATCGTCGTCCCGTGCCACCGCGTGCTGCGCGCCGACGGCACGCTCGGAGGCTACGTCGGCGGGATCGAGGCCAAGACCACGCTGCTGGACCTGGAGGCCGCGGCATGAGCACCACGGAGGCGACCGGGCGGAAGACGGATCGGTGGCACCGTCGCGTCGAGTCCGGCGACTGGGAGGCGATCGCTGCGGAGGTCAACGAGTACGGCGGCGCGCTGCTGCCGCAGCTGCTGACCTCCGAGGAGACCGTGGAGATCAGGGAGCTGTACGAGCAGGACGGCCTGTTCCGCAGCACCGTCGACATGGGCCGGCACCGCTTCGGTGAGGGCCAGTACCGGTACTTCAACGCGCCATACCCGCAGCCGGTCGAACGGCTCAAGCAGGCGCTGTACCCGAGGCTGCTGCCCATCGCCCGCGACTGGTGGACCAAACTCCGCCGGCCCGCGCCGTGGCCGGACTCGTTCGACGAATGGCTGCAGATGTGCCACGACGCCGGCCAGACCAAGTCCACGGCGATCCTGCTCCGCTACAGGGACAAGGACTGGAACGCTCTGCATCGCGACCTGTACGGCGACCTTGTGTTCCCGCTGCAGGTCGTGATCAACCTCAACGAGCCCGGTGTGGATCACACGGGCGGTGAGTTCCTGCTCCTGGAACAGCGCCCGCGTGCCCAGTCCCGGGGCACGTCCACGCTGCTGCCGCACGGCCACGGATACCTGTTCACCACCCGTGACCGGCCCGTCAGGTCCGCCCGTGGATGGTCCGCGGCGCCGGTTCGCCACGGCGTGTCCGCCATCCGGTCCGGCGAACGTCACACCCTTGCCCTCGTCTTCCACGACGCCGCATGAACGACGCGATGAACACCTGCACCCTTCTCGGGGCCGACGGCCGTCCCTACCGGTCGCCGGTCAAGGGAGAGTGGGGCGGCCACCGTGGCTCAAAGATCTACGGACGACTCGACTGCCCTGACGCACTGCGCACCATCGTTCGCGGCGGCTACGTGAGGCACCGGGTCTTCTTCGCCGACGAGGCCACGGCGGTCGCCGCCGGGTTCCGCCCCTGCGGCGCCTGCTGCAAGGACCGCTATCAGCGGTGGAAGACCGCCCGAGAG
This sequence comes from Streptomyces brevispora, assembly GCF_007829885.1. Lineage (NCBI taxonomy): Bacteria > Bacillati > Actinomycetota > Actinomycetes > Kitasatosporales > Streptomycetaceae > Streptomyces > Streptomyces brevispora. The sequence continues at coordinate 68,411 of NZ_VIWW01000001.1, read as the reverse complement.
AACGGCCGACCATGGACTCCCTGACCAGCCCCCTGCTGAGGAGGCCGGCGAGCTACGACGCAGACCTGACGGCCACCGACGCCGAGGTCGCGGCCATCGTCCGACTGGCTCGCGACCGCCGGGCCCTCACCATCGTGATCGGCTCCGGCCGCACCCCGCACGCACGCGAGACCTCACGCCTGATCGAATCGGCCTGGTATCGCGCGGGAGGCGCAACCCTCGCCGCGATCACCTGGCCCGAGACCGCGGCCTCCTGGCTGCGCCACGCGTCACGGTTCACGGACGCCAACCCTGACCTCTGGGTGATGGTCGGCCCGGCGACCGGCTGGGCGCAGATGACCCGGCGGCTGTTGTGGTCGACCCCGTGGCGTCCCGAACGCACCCTCGCGACCGCCGCGATCGGCGATCCGCGCACGCTCGCGCTCGTCGGCCTGATCAATCTGAACGGCCTGGCCGGCGCGACCGCCCACGGCACCACCTGGCTCGTCGAGGACGACTCCCTCCAGCACCCCACCCGCACGGAGGGCAGGCCATGACAGTGCTGTTCACCCCACAACTCCCCGAGCGCCACGCGGGAGAGATTATCCCGGGCGCCACCCACGTCCCGAACTGGCTGACCCCGGAACAGCAGGAGCGGATCGCGGACCGGTTCCACGAGTGGGCGCGAGGCCCTGTCCCCCTGCGCGCCGCAAGGGTCCGCGGACACCAGATGTCCGTGCGCACCGTATGTCTGGGCTGGCACTGGCAGCCGTACCAGCCGAAGCGGAACGTGCAGGTTTCGCCGATGGACAGCGACACGACCGGGGCCCCATTGGCCTAGGCCGGTGTCATCCCGGCGCGATCCGAGGGGGCGAAAGCCCGGCCGTGGGTGGTGGCCCCGAAGGACGGCTTCCATGCGCTTCGGCACACCTACCGGCCTCGATCATGCCGGAAGCCGGAGAGTCCGTCGTGACCTTGGCACGGTGGCTTGGACACTCCTCGCCCGCGATCACCCTCGGTTACTATGCTCACCTCATGCCGGAGGCCGGCAGCAAGGGGCGCGGCGCCATCGACGGTCTGCTTGGGGAGCGGGGGACCGGCTCGCCGGCCGAGACTCCCCAGATTCTCCCCAGTGCCGTTGACCGGTGATCCCTGCCTCTACGCCCCGAAGAGGTCGTCCGTGGATTGTAAGACTGAAGAGATAGGTGACCTGGGAAAGTGTTGGAAGAGGTCGTAGCGACCCGCTATGTCACGCCTTTGCGTGAGGGTGGCTCGCTCCCCGGGATCGTCGAAGCCGACGACCTGGGCACGTACGTCATGAAATTCACCGGCGCCGGACAGGGGCGAAAGACGCTGGTCGCGGAGGTGATCTGCGGGCAGCTCGGCCGGCGGCTCGGGCTGCGCGTCCCCGACCTCGTGCAGATGCAGCTGGACCCGGTCATCGGTCTCGCCGAACCCGACCAGGAGGTCCAGGAGCTCCTGAAGGCGAGCGGCGGCCTCAACCTCGGGATGGACTTCCTCCCCGGTTCCCTCGGGTTCGACGCCCTCGCCTACCAGGTGGATCCGCGCGAGGCCGGACGCGTCGTCTGGTTCGACGCGCTGATCAACAACGTCGACCGGTCCTGGCGCAACCCGAACATGCTGATCTGGCACGGTGAGCTCTGGCTCATCGATCACGGCGCCACGATGATCTGGCACCACAGCTGGCCGGGTGCCCAGGCCTCCGCCGCCAAGCCGTACAACGCCTCGGACCATGCGCTGGCCCCCTTCGCACCGGACATCGCGGCGGCAGCCGCCGAGCTCGCCCCGCTGGTCACCGAGGAACTGCTCACCGAGGTCGCGGCCGACGTTCCCGACGAGTGGCTGGTGGACGAGCCCGGCTTCGACTCGACCGATCAGCTCCGACGCGCCTATGTGGAGGCGCTGCTGCCGCGGGCGGCCACCATCCACGAGCGGATCAGCCTGGACGCGCCCACGGCCGCCAAGCCGTCCCAGGCCCCTGGCTGGCTCACCGAACGCCTCGCCCCGCGGCATGACACCAAGAACAGCGACGAGAGCGGCCGGCCGTGACTGAACGCGTTGTCTTCGAGTACGCCCTGCTGCGTGTGGTGCCGCGGGTCCAGCGCGGCGAGTTCTTCAACGCCGGTGTGGTGGTCTACTGCCGCGCCAAGGGGTTCGTCGCCGCCCGCACCGAACTCGACGAGGGGAAGCTCAAGGCGCTGGACCGCACCGCCGACGTGACCGGGGTGCGAGCCGCGCTGCACGCAGTCGAGGGGATCTGCCGCGGCGGTACGGACGCGGGGCAGGCCGCGGGCGACGACGCCGGGCGGCGCTTCCGCTGGCTGATCGCCCCGCGCTCGACCGTCATCCAGCCGAGCCCCGTGCACAGCGGTCTCACCACCGACCCCGCAGCCGAGTTGGAGCGACTGCTCGACCTGCTGGTGCGCTGATCCCCACCGGTGCGACGCCGCCGCCGAGCCTGCGGCGGCGGCGTCGTCCGGCGTGACATGCGCCGCTGAGTCCGTGGGCCGTTGACACCGGGTGCCAGGCCTTCTAGCGTCTCGACTACTGAAGGTACTAAGCGGTTGCTCAGCTATCGGGAATCATTTCGCAGGGAATGTGCCTGACGTCCGCTGAGCCGCTATCCAAGGGCGAGGAGAACCAAGCATGTCCACCACCGAGCAGCGCGTAGCCATCGTGACGGGAGCGGCACGGGGCATCGGTGCCGCCACCGCGGTACGCCTGGCGGCCGAGGGCCGCGCCGTCGCCGTACTCGACCTGGACGAGGGGGCCTGCAAGGACACCGTCGAGAAGATCACCGCCGCCGGGGGCAAGGCCCTCGCCGTCGGCTGCGACGTTTCGGACAGCGCCCAGGTGGAGGCCGCCGTCGCACGGGTCGCCGCCGAACTCGGCGCCCCGACGATCCTCGTCAACAACGCGGGCGTGCTCCGTGACAACCTGCTCTTCAAGATGAGCGAGTCGGACTGGGACATCGTGATGAACGTGCACCTCAAGGGCGCGTTCCTGATGGCCAAGGCCGTTCAGAAGCACATGGTGGACGCGAAGTTCGGCCGTATCGTCTCGCTGTCCTCCTCCTCCGCCCTGGGCAACCGGGGGCAGGCCAACTACGCCGCGGTCAAGGCGGGTCTGCAGGGCTTCACGAAGACCCTCGCCAAGGAGCTCGGCAAGTTCGGCATCACCGCCAACGCCGTCGCGCCCGGCTTCATCGTCACCGAGATGACCGCGCAGACCGCGGCCCGGGTCGGCATGGGCTTCGAGGAGTTCCAGGCGGCCGCCGCGACCCAGATCCCGGTGCAGCGCGTCGGCTTCCCCGAGGACATCGCCAACGCCATCGCCTTCTTCTCCGGCGACGACGCCGGCTTCGTCTCCGGGCAGGTCATGTACGTCGCCGGCGGACCGCTCAACTGACCCGAAGGGCTGCGGACATCATGACTGTGCAGGACAGTGGCAAGGCCGCGCTGATCACCGGTGCGAGCCGGGGCATCGGCTACGGAATCGCGAAGGCGCTCGTCGACCGCGGCGACCGGGTGTGCATCACCGGACGCGGTGAGGACGCCCTGAAGGAGGCCGTCGAGGCGCTCGGCTCCGACCGGGTCATCGGCGTTGCGGGCAAGGCGCACGACGAGGCGCACCAGGCAGTGGCCGTCCAGCGCACCATGGAGGCGTTCGGCCGGGTCGATTTCCTGGTCAACAACGCCGGTACGAACCCGGTCTTCGGCCCGATCGCCGAGCTCGACCTCAATGTCGTCCGCAAGGTCTTCGAGACGAACGTGATCTCGGCGCTCGGCTTCGCGCAGCAGACCTACAAGGCCTGGCAGAAGGAGAACGGCGGGGCGATCGTCAACATCGCCTCCGTCGCGGGTGTCTCCGCCTCGCCGTTCATCGGCGCGTACGGCATGAGCAAGGCCGCGATGATCAACTTGACCCTGCAGCTGGCACACGAGTTCGCGCCGGTCGTGCGGGTCAATTCGATCGCCCCCGCGGTCGTGAAGACAAGGTTCGCCCAGGCGCTGTACGAGGGCCGTGAGGCGGAGGCGGCCGCGGCCTACCCGCTGGGCCGGCTCGGTGTCCCCGAGGACATCGGCGGCGCCGCCGCCTTCCTCACGTCGCACCAGTCCGACTGGATCACCGGACAGACCCTGGTGGTCGACGGCGGGATTTTCCTGAATGCGGGTGTGGGTTGAGAACACCCTGAGCCGGTTTGGCCCTGATTGGTTCAAGTGCCCCGTCGGGCCTGCGGATTGACCCGACGGGGCGCTGCGGTATGGTCTGCCGACCCATGGCTGATCGAGGAGCGTGCACGTGTTCTACCGGGCCAGTCTGCAGGCTGCTGCAGCCTTTGCTTCCCTGTCTCTGCTGGCCGGCTGCGGGCTGTTGTCCGACAGCGGTTCGGCCGTGCAGCAGAAGCTGGTTGTCGGAACTACCAGTGAACCCTCCACCCTCGACCCGGCGGCGGCGTGGGACGGCTCCTGGGAGCTGATGCGCAACGTGTTCCAGACCCTGGTCAGCTTTCCCACCGGAAGTACGAGCCCCGAGCCCGATGCCGCGGATCACTGCAAGTTCACCGACAACACCAGCACCGCCTACCGCTGCACGCTCCGCGAGGGCCTGAAGTTCTCCAACGGGGACAAGCTCGACGCCGAGGCCGTGAAGTACTCCATCGACCGGATCAGGGCGATCGCGGTCAAGGGTGGCCCCAACGGCATGCTCGGCTCGCTGGACCGGGTGGAGACCAAGGGTGACTACGAGGTCATCTTCCATCTGAGCAAGCCGGACGCCACCTTCCCGTTCGTGCTCGCCACGCCCGCCATGTCGCTGGTGGCCCCCAACGACTACTCGGAGCACAAGATCCGCGACGACGGCAAGGTCACCGGGTCCGGGCCGTACCTGCTGGACGAGTACAAGCCGGGTGACCGCTCCAAGCTGGTGCGCAACCCCGACTACAAGGGCTTCGCCGACCGGAAGAACGACGCCGTGACCATCCGGTACTTCAAGGAGTCCGGCGCCATGGTGAAGGCGCTCAAGGAGAACGAGATCGACGCCACCTACCGAGGGCTGTCCGCCGAGGAGGTCGTCAGCCTGGAGGACAACGAGGACAAGAAGAGCGATCTCCAGCTCGTCGAGACGGTCGGCGCGGACATCCGCTTCCTGGTCTTCAACCCCAAGGACCCGGCCGCCGGGAACCCGGCCGTGCGGCGGGCGATCGCCCAGCTCGTGGACCGGGACGCACTGGTGGCCAAGGTCTACCAGGGCACCGCCGAGCCGCTCTACTCCATGGTGCCCAAGGGCATCGCGGGGCACACGACCAGCTTCTTCGACACCTTCGGCGACCCGAACAAGCAGAAGGCCCGGAAGATCCTCACCGACGCCGGCATCACCGAGCCCGTCGCGATGACCTTCTGGTTCACCACCGACCGGTACGGCTCCTCGACGGCCCCCGAGTTCGCCGAGCTCAAGCGCCAACTGGAGTCTTCCGGGCTCTTCAGGATCACTCTGAAGAGTCAGCCCTGGAAGAAGTTCCAGGAGGGCTTCACCAAGGGTGAGTACCCCGTCTTCGGCCGCGGCTGGTTCCCGGACTTCCCGGACCCGGACAACTTCATCGCCCCCTTCGTCGGCAAGGACAGCGTCACGGGCATGCCGTACGCGAAGGACGAGATCACGAAGCAGCTGCTGCCCCAGACCCGCAAGAAGAGCGACCGGGGTGCGGTCAGCCAGCAGTTCGAGCGGGCCCAGAAGATCCTGGTCGACGACGTCCGGCTGCTGCCGCTGTGGCAGGGCAAGCTGTATGTGGCGGCGGGCGAGGACATCGGCGGCGGCGAGCGTGCGCTGGACCCGCAGACGGTCATGCAGATGTGGGAGCTGTACCGCAAGGCCAGCTGGTAGCCCTCCCGGGCCCGCCCCTCGGGCCTCCCCAGCGGCTTCGGCGCAGGCTCCAGGCTCCGTTGTCAGTGGTCGCCGGTAGGTTCTGAGGTCAAGAACTGATTGTTTACCGGAGGTTGTTGACGTGACCGACACCGACCTGCTGCCCGAGTCATGGCGTGGCGTCCTCGGCGAAGAGCTGCAGAAGCCGTATTTCAAGGAGCTCATCGAGTTCGTCGAGGAGGAGCGGGCCGCGGGGCCGGTCTATCCGCCTCGGGAACAGGTGTTCGCCGCGCTCGAAGCCACTCCGTACGACAAGGTGAAGGTCCTGGTCCTGGGGCAGGACCCGTACCACGGCGAGGGCCAGGGGCACGGGCTGTGCTTCTCCGTGCGGCCGGGCGTGAAGACCCCGCCCTCCTTGCGCAACATCTACAAGGAGATGAAGGAGGAGCTCGGCCTGCCGGTCCCGGACAACGGGTATCTGATGCCGTGGGCGGAGCAGGGCGTGCTGCTCCTCAACGCCGTCCTGACGGTGCGCGCGGGCGAGGCCAACTCACACAAGGGCAAGGGCTGGGAGAAGGTCACGGACGCGGTGATCCGCGCGCTCGCGTCCCGGCCCGACCCGGCCGTCTTCGTGCTCTGGGGCAACTATGCGCAGAAGAAGCTTCCGCTGATCGACGAGGAGCGCCATGTGGTGGTGAAGGGTGCGCACCCCTCGCCGCTGTCGGCCAAGAAGTTCTTCGGGTCCCACCCGTTCACCCGGATCAACGAGGCCGTCGCGGCGCAGGGACACCAGCCCATCGACTGGCGCATCCCCGACCTGGGCTGATGGCGCGCCGGAGCCTGGGTGCGATTGCGGGTCGCGGCGGTTAGCGTCGAACCGGCCGGAACCATCCGGAACCGTCCGGAATCAATTGGATTCGGCCGGGCGCAGACGAACGGGTGCGAGGGAGACCGCAGTGACGGAGCAGCAGGAGGCGTCGCGGGACGTCGTCATGACCAGAATCGGCCAGGCGATCATGCTGCTGCACGGCGGTGACCGGGAGGAGGCCCGTAACCGCTTCGGCCTGCTCTGGGAGGAGATCGGTGAGGACGGTGACGCCCTGCACCGGTGCACCCTCGCGCACTACATGGCGGACACCCAGGACGATCCCGGTGACGAGCTGGCCTGGGACCTGCGGGCGCTGACCGCCGCCCAGTCGCTGACGGACGAACGGGGGGCGGATCACCGGGACGCGCTCGCGGTGCGGGCCTTCTACCCGTCGCTCCACCTCAATCTCGCGGCGGACTACGTGAAGCTCCGGCGTCCGGCGGCGGCCCGGATCCATCTGAACCGGGCCCGGGACGCCTCCGTCGTCCTCGCGGACGACGGGGTCGACGACGGCTACGGGGGCGGCGTCAGGGCGGCCATCGGTCGGCTGGAGCTGCGGCTGCTGGAGCTGTGAGGGGGAGCGGCGGGGCTGTGAGGAGGAGCGGCGGGGCAGCCCGTGCCGACGGGTCCTGCCCGGCCGTCCTCCCGTCGGCCGGCCCGGTCAGCGGCCGTAGGTGTGGTCGCAGATCCGCGACTGCGGACTGCCCGCGGGCCAGTGCCCGTACCCCCGTCCGAGCGTGCAGACATCCCTCCCGGTGACCGGCGCCGGAAGGACCGGCGCGGGGACGACGGGCACGGCCCGGCGCGGCCGTGGGTGCGGGCGCTCCGGGACGGGCTGGTTCCGTGGCTGCGGGACGCGGGGTCCGGCATGCCGCGCTGCCGGAGGGGCGGCGGACCCCCGGCCGGCCGCGGCGGAGGGAGAAGAAGAGGGGGACGGCTTCGGGGCCGGTACGGCTTCCAGGGTGTCGCGGACCGGGGGCAGGCCGATCTGCGGGGCCAGGTCCTGGGCCGGCCGGCCGGTCGCCGGACTTGGCGGGTCGCTCGGCGGCGGCTGCACGGACACACACCCGGACAGGGCCGTGACCGACACGGCGACCAGGAGCTTCACGATGGTTCTGGTTCGATGCACCTGATCAACTCTGCGGTGCCGAACCGTCATTGAGTGAGGCGGAACCCTCGGATTGGTCCGCACGAGTGACCCCGGTCAGCGCAGTGCCCCGCGTGTCGCAACTTGCGCAGCGGCTGTTCGGTGATTGTCCGGCGGCTGTGCGGAACCCGTGTGTCAGTGCCCGAGCATCCCGCGCAACAACTCGCCGAAGCCGGTGCGCGACTCCGCCTCGGACGGCACGGAACGGCTGTAGGAGCCTGCCGCGCACGAGAACATGCCTACGGGGCGCGCTCTTCCCCGACCACCCCGGCCCGTCCTGCGCGGGCTTCACCACCTGGCGCATCCTGGCGCCCGCGCCCGCCGAGCCCTTCGCCCCGCACGAGACCTGGGGCCGCGGGGCGCTCTGGGGCACCCAGCCGCTCAAGGACGGCCGGATCTACGCCTACGCGGCGGCCGTCGCCCCGGCGGGAGCACGGGCCGCCGACGACGAGCGGGCGGAACTGCAGCGCCGGTTCGGCGACTGGCACCGGCCGATCCCCGCGATCATCGACGCCGCCGACCCCCGGAGGCGTGCTCCGGCACGACGTGTACCGGATGACGGACCCGCTGCCCGCCTTCCACCGGGGACGCACGGTACTCGTCGGGGACGCCGCCCACGCCATGGCGCCCACCCTGGGGCAGGGCGGCAACCAGGCCATCGAGGACGGGATCGTGCTCGCCCACCACGTGGCACCGGGTACGGACCTGGTTGCGGGCCTCGCCGCGTACACCGCCGACCGGCTGTCCCGGACCACGGCCGTCGTCCGCAGGGCGGAACGGGTCTCCCGGCTGATGCGCCTGTCCGGGCCCGCGACCGTCGCGGTGCGCGACTTCGTGATGTCCACGGTCTCCGGCTCGGACCGGGTCTCGTCCTGCGCACCTTCGACGGCTTCGCCGACTGGCGGCCACCGCAGCACACGTATGCTGCCGGGACGAACGGCGCGTCGGCGCAACCGCGGTGGACCACCACGGACGAGGACCGCGACGCACGGCGTTGAACAGCGAGGAGGAGACCCTGTGAAGGTCGGTTGTATCGGGCTCGGCGACATCGCGCAGAAGGCGTATCTGCCGGTGCTCACCACCCTGCCGGGGGTCGAACTGCACCTCCAGACGCGCACCCCCGGAACCCTGGCCGCGGTCGCGGCGACCCACCGGATCCCTCCCGGGCAGTGCCACACCGACCTTGACTCGCTGCTCGCCCAGGGGCTGGACGCGGCGTTCGTGCACGCTCCGACCGCCGTGCACCCGGAGATCACCGGCCGGCTGATCGAGGCGGGCGTTCCCACCTACGTCGACAAGCCCCTCGCGTACGGATTCGCTGAGTCCGAGCGGCTGGTGGAGCTGGCCGAGGCACGTGGTGTCGGTCTCGCCGTCGGCTTCAACCGCCGCGTGGCGCCCGGCTACGCCCAGTGCGTCGAGCACCCGCGGGAGCTGATCATCATGCAGAAGAACCGGGTCGGGCTCCCCGAGGAGCCGCGGACCATGGTTCTCGACGACTTCATCCACGTGGTCGACACCCTGCGCTTCCTGGTGCCCGGGCCCGTCGAGCACACCGTCGTACGGGCCAGGATCCGCGAGGGGCTGATGCACCACGTGGTGCTCCAGCTGTCCGGGGACGGCTTCACGGCCATCGGGGCGATGAACCGGCTCAGCGGCTCGACCGAGGAACGGCTGGAGGTCTCCGGCCAGGACTCCAAGCGCGAAGTCGTCAACCTCGCCGAGGTGATCGACCACAAGGGCCAGCCGAGCATACGGCGGCGCGGCGACTGGGTACCGGTGGCCCGCCAGCGTGGCATCGAGCAGAGCGTGCTGTCGTTCCTGGACGCCGTGCGGGCCGGGAAGCTGCTGAGCGCCCGGGATGCCCTGGAGACGCATGAGCTGTGCGAGCGCATCCTGCGCGACCTCGACTGCGCGTAAGGCTGAGGCTGTGCGTAAGGCTGAGGCTGTGCGTGAGGGCAGGGCTGGGCATCGGGCTTGTCCGTAGCGCTGCTCGCACGACCGTGTGCGGGGCTGGTCGTCCGGGTCGGGCGCGGGCCGGCCCCTTGACCCCGTCCGCCGCTCCTCGGGATGCGTGTGGCCCGGAGCCGATGCAGGGTGAGGAGATGGACCACCGGCCCGTGGAGGTGACCTCGTGAAACGCCACCATGAGCCGCAGGGCTGGAGTCCGCTCCAGCCCCCGCCCGGCTACTACTCGGCGGACGGCCGTCCTCCCGACGCCGTGCAGCGTGCCCTGATCCTCGACTGGGCGGTCAGTCAGCGGATCGCCGGCGGCTGGCGTGTGGAGTCCCGCTCCGAGACCCAGGTCGTCATGATCCGGGGCCGCCCCCTGAACCATGTGCTGCACGCCGTTCTGACGGTCTTCAGCTGCTTCCTGTGGGGTGTGGTGTGGCTGGTGCTGGGGGTGACCAACAAGGTCGAACGGATCGCGCTCACCGTCGATGCCATGGGCGACATCGTCTCCGTGAACGGCCCTGGCCGGAACGTGTTCTGAACGCGCACTACTCATGAGCCGCCGCGCGGGGAACTCACGAGTGGCGCGGGGACCTCACGAGCCGTCGGGCGGATCGGACTCCGATGCCGGGCAGTCGGGCCGCACGGACGCCGCTCCGCCGTCCGCGGCGACGGCGCCCACCGGTGCGGACCGGCCGGGTCCGCGCACGGACCGCACCCCTTCGAAGGCGCAGAACGCGGCAAGGACACCCAGCGCGCCGTACAACGGCCAGTCACCCAGCCGGACATACAGGGTGGTGCCCCGTGCCAGGGGTACGGCGAACACAGCGGCCCCGCTCGTGTCCGTGCCGAGCGGAGCGCCGACCCGCTCACCCTGCGGGCCGTACACCGCACTGACACCTGTGAGCGTGGCGTGCACCATCGGGCGGCCGTTCTCGGCGGCCCGCAGAGCTCCGAGCGAGGCGTGCTGGGCGGGCGCCCAGCTGTGCTGGAAGGACGTGGTGGAGGACTGGGCGATGAGCACCTGCGCACCGTGCCGGGTCAGCTGACGGCTCATATCGGGAAACGCGGACTCGAAACAGATCAGCGGGCCGATGCGCAGTGCGTTCGCACGGGGCAGCGTCATGATGACCTGCCGCGTGCCGCGCAGCCGGTCCTCGCCCGCCGCCCTGCCCATCGAGGTGACCCAGCCGAGCGCCGAACGGGCCGGGACGTACTCGCCGAAGGGAACCAGCCGCATCTTGTCGTAGCGGTCTCCGGTCAGCCCCTGCGGACCCACCAGCACGGCGCGCTTGAAGATTCCGGTCCGGCCCGAGGCATCGGTCTGCCGGGCGTCCACGTTCACCAGCACATCCGCGCCCACCAGGCTTGACAGCGCCGCGATCCGGGCCGCGACAGCGGGCCGCCGGACCGGATCCACCGTGACGCTGCTCTCGCCCCACACGACCAGGTCGAGGTCCCGGCCCGCCAGCGAGCGCGTCAGCTCCTCACTGCGTGCGAAGCGGCGCTGCACACTGCCGGGCCCCTCGACGACACCGGGCTGTACGACGGCGATCCGGGCCACTCCCGACCGCTCCGGCTGCGGCGCCCACATCCACACCGCGCCCACCACCACGGCGCCCACCACAAGTGAGACGACGGCCATCGTGCGGGCGGCAGAGGCCATCAGCAGCACGGTGATCGCCGTGTTCACCGCCACCACCAGCAGGCTCACCAGCCAGACCCCGCCCACCGAGGCCAGCCGGAGCGCGGGTGTCACCTGCCACTGGCTCGCGCCCAGCAGCCCCCAGGGACCGCCGAGCGCATCCCAGGAGCGGACCAGTTCGATCATCAGCCAGCCGCACGCCACCACGATCACGGCTGCCACCACAGCGGCTCCGGACAACGGCCGGCCCAGCAGGCGGAAGACCAGCAGGCCCCACGGGGCCCACAACAGACCGAGCAGCGCCGCCAGCACCACGATGAACACATGGAGACTCGGCATCAGCCAGTGGTGCACGGCCAGCATGTAACCGGTGCCGCCGAGCCACCCGTCGATCGCCGCCCGGCGGCCCGTACCGGCGGACCGGATCAGCAGCAGCAGGGGGACCAGGGCGACGTAGGCGAACCACCACAGCGAAGGAGCGGGGAACGCGAGCGCCGGCAGCGCACCGGCGAGGAGCGCGACGATGCCACGCCACACGGCGGAACCGAGTACTCGTTCGCCCCACTCGTGCCGCTGCCCGGCCCCGATCCGCATGCCGTGCCTCCTCGTCCTGCCCGCATCCCAGGGTCCTTCGGGAACCCGTTCCCCTGTTCTCCCCCAGTGTGGGGCCGCGGAAGCGGACCGGCGCGGATCAGCCGGTGACAAGGGTGCCCGACAGGCTCCGCCACTTCTCGTGCACGGTCACGCCCCGGATCCGCCAGCCGCTCTCCGTACGGAGCAGATCGAAGACGTACCGCCCGCCCGAGACGAAGTTCGGTGCGGTCGGCGGGGCTTCGCCGCCGCCGTTCCCGGCGCCCTCGGCGTCGTTCCCGAGCCGCATCGGATTCATGTAGTCGGCCTGCACCTGGGCGCCGTCACCCGGGTAGCCGCCGAGATCCTGGAGGTCGAGGCGGCGGTTGACGATCAGATGCTGCCGTACGGGAAAGAGCAGCATCGTCCGGGAGAGCCATTGCGCGACCTCGGAGGCGGGCCCTTCGATGCCGCCCGCGGTGCGGTAGTCGGCGCGGCCGTCCGGGGTGAACAGTGCTTGGTAGTCCGTCCATTCGCCGTCGTCCACCGCCACCGCGTAGCCGGTGATCACGGCATCGATGGAGATCCGGTCCATCACGGTCGAGAGATCCACGCGCTGCGTCATCGGGTCAGTCTGTGCCCGCGGGCGTCAGGGGCCAAGTGTCGTGCACCCCCCGGCGGGCCGGGAACGGCCGTGCGCGGGCGGCGCCGAAGGCGGTGCGGGACCCGGAAGGAGGGCGGTCAGCCGGGGACCACGGCCACCGGGCCCCGCGCATGGGTGAGCGTGGTCTGCGCCACCGGGGAAAGGCCGAGACCGAGCGACTCACCACCCCTGCGCCGACCGATCACCGTCAGGGCCGCGGTCGCCGACGCCGCGACGAGCGTGTGCGACGCGGAGCCGTTCACGGGCTCCCTCATGACCTCGACCTGCGGGTATTGCTCCCGCCGGCCCGCGGTCAGCTCGGCGAGGGTGCGCTCGGCCGCGTCGGCCGCCGCGTCCCGGTCGAAAACGGGTCCGCCCGACAGCATCGAGGAGAACATCGTCCAGCCGTGCACGATCCGCAACCGCGCACCGGGGCGCGACGCGGCCGCCTCGAAGGCGAACTCCAGCACCGACTCGCTGCTCTCGTCGGCGGCCACGCCCGCGACGACGTCCGAGGAGACCTCCGCGGTCTCCTCCGGGCCCTCCGCGAGCCGCCCGCCGTGGACGACGACCACGGGGCACCGGGCCATCGACGCGGTCGCCAGGCTGTTGGAACCCAGCATCAGGGAGCGGAAGCCGCCGAGCCCGCGCGAGCCGACCACCACCATCGACGCGGCGCGGCTGAGCGAGGTCAGAGCGGCCGCCGGGAAGTCGAGCGGCGCGAGCGTCGTCGGGTGCAGCCCGGGAGCGATCTCGTTCACCCGGCGCACGGACTCCGTGAGCAGTTCCTCCGCCTCGCGCTGCTGCGCCTCGTGGCCGGCCCGCCGGGTGCGCTGGAGCGCGTGCACGACCACCAGCGGAAACCCCCGGCCGACCGCCTCGCGGGCCGCCCAGTCCAGTGCGTCGCGGCTGGGTGCCGACCCGTCGACCGCGGCGATCACGGGAAGCTGGGTGCTGGTCATGGCTGCCTCCGGAGTCCGGTGTTGCGTGTCCCGGGCCGGTACGCGTGCGCCCGGGACGTACCCCGTACGGTACGGCCGGCCGATGCCCGCTGCCGAGGCGGGGGACGGCCGCGCAGGTCCCGCCGGCCGCCGGCCACGTATGCCGCGGGCGTACGGGCAGTCCGGATCATCGTCACACCGAGCAAGGAGCGGCGGAGCCGGTCGGCCACCTGGTCCGGCACAGCGGACCGCCGAACGCCGTTGTCCTCGTCGCTCGCCGTGCCTGCGCCTATGCTCGCGGGATGGAGCAGAGCGAAGTCGTGAAGCGTGTGATCGGCATCCTCACCGAAGCGGGCGAGATGCGCAGGCTCTTGGAGGAGAACCCGGACCGCGGCGACCCGAGCAACGACTCGACCGTGGTGACGGCCCTGCTGAACGAGACGATGCCACGGATCGCCATCCCCGAGGACGCCACGATCGAGGACGTGGTGGGGCTGGTCGGCCGCGAGGTCGGGGGCGCGGTGGAGCAGTTGGTCGGAGCGTTCACCCTGGCGTTCGCGATGCTGGCGCAGGTGCACGACTCGGGGCAGACGGACGTGACGTCCGCGGACGTGCTGCAGGACCTCGCCCTGCGGGCCGAGCAGTTCGGCACCGACGACCCGGGCGACACCGAGGCGTAGGGCCTGCGAGGAGAGCGGCACACTCGGTGCCATGCGCATCGACTTCGATCCCTCGTGCACGGACCGGGGCACGTTCTACCGGCTGCTCACCGCCGTGGTCGTTCCCCGGCCCATCACCTGGATCTCCACCGTCACCCCGGACGGCGAAACCGCCAACCTCGCACCGCACTCTTCTTCACGATCGCCTGCGTGAGCCCGCCCGTCGTCCAGTTCACCTCGGTCGGGCGCAAGGACTCGCTGCGCAACCTCGAGGAGACCGGCTCCTTCGTGGTCAACTCCGTCCCGGAGCACCTCTTCGAGCAGATCAACGCGACCGCGACCGACTTTCCTCGCGGTGTCAGCGAGTTCCCCGCCGTCGGCGTCGAGCCGGAACCCAGCCTGAAGGTGAAGCCACCGCGGGTGGCGGGTTCACCGGTGGCCCTCGAATGCGAGCTGCGCAGCACGGTCCTGCTCGGCGACTCCACGGTCGTCTTCGGCCGTGTGGTGCATGCCGTGGTCGACGAGGACGTCATGACGGACGGGCATCCGGAAGTCACCAGGCTGCGCCCACTGACCCGGCTCGGCAAGGACGAGTGGGGCACCTTCGGAGGCGTACGGGAGATCTCCCGTGTCCCGTACGCCCAGTTGCAGGAGGACCGCTCCGCCCGGTGAAGCGGTGCGTGGTCCGGGACCCGCCGCTACTCCACCGGGCGTACGGCCACCGCCTTCCGGCGTACGACGACGCCCGCACCCGGCCGGGAGATCCTGCGCACCATGGAGAACCGGACCGCAGCAACAACCCCGGCCGGACGGGCGGACGACCGCGTCCACCGCCCGTCCACGCCCTTGCACCCTCGTCATGACATACGCCCGGTCGAGGGGATCTGCTACGCGACGGGGGCCGTGCTCATCGCGTCGGGACTAGTGCATCTCGTCGTCCTCGTCGCAGGCGGCGGCTCCTGGGACGGCCCGGTGTCCTGGCGCAAACCCGTCACCTTCGGTCTCTCCTTCGGCCTGACACTCATCGCGATCGCCTGGGTCTCCTCGTACCTGCGGATCGGTGTGCGCGCCCGGACCGTGCTGCTGGGGGTGTTCGCCGCGGACTGCGTGCTGGAGGTCGCCGGGATCACCGTCCAGGCATGGCGCCGAGTGCCGTCCCACTTCAACATGGAGACCCCGTTCGACACAGGGGTGTCCATGGCGCTGGCCGTCGGCGGGGGAGTACTGGTCGTCATTCTCTCCGTCCTCTCGGCCGCCGCGTTCCTCCGGCGGCCCGCGGGACCGCCCGGCATGGCGCTCGCACTGCGGGCGGGCTGCGGGATTCTCGTCATCGGGCTGCTGTCGGGGGCGGCCATGATCGCGCGCGGCGTCTATCTCACCCGCACCGGAAATCAGTTGGCGGGTTACACCTCCACGGCGTCGCTCAAACCCCTGCACGGCGTCAGTCTCCACGCCGTTCTGGTGCTTCCGGTACTGGCCCGCCTCCTGGTCATGACATCGTGGAGCGCACACACCCGCGTGTCCGTCGTGCGGGCCGCTGTCGGCTGCTACGCGACGGCGGTCGCGGCGGCGCTGGTCTGGGCGGTCGTCGCCTACTGATGCGCCCGTGAAGGCAAAAACGGGGCGCACCGGCGACGGTGCCGACGGCCGGACCAGCGGCAACGGATAGTCTCTGCAAGCCTCGTCGGATACCGGTGCCCTGGTGGGCGCGGGACCGGGACGATGCCACACCCCCGTCGTCGCCGCTGTCCGCGGACCGGCCGGCCACGGGGCTATCACAGCAACTGCGATGTACAGGAGACCCGATGGCTGATACCCCGCCCCGCCAGGTTCAGCGGCGCTCGGACGAGAGCGCCGCGGGCTCGGCGGCCGAGGCCCCCGGCCGTGTCGAGGCCGTACCGACACCGCGCTACCAGGGGCTGTTCGTCGAACCCGATCTTCCGCCTTTCGTCGAGACCGAGTGACGGCACCGAGGCCGAGGTCCGGACTGCCCCCGTTCCCGCTCCGGCGGGCACGGGGGCGCGGGCTCCTGCCGTCCTTCACGCGGCCCGCACTCGTCGTCTGGGCGGCCGGGGACCGCGTGATGCCGCCCGAACACGGCCGGCGCCTCGCGGCGCTCCTCCCGCAAGGGCGGCTGGTCGCGATCGCGGACAGCCGCACGCTCGTCCCGCTGGACCAGCCGGAGCGGCTGGCCCTGGCGATCCGGCAGTTCGTGACGGCTCCCAGGTGACACCCGCACACCCTTGACCT
Organism: Streptomyces brevispora; assembly: GCF_007829885.1. Taxonomy (NCBI): domain Bacteria; kingdom Bacillati; phylum Actinomycetota; class Actinomycetes; order Kitasatosporales; family Streptomycetaceae; genus Streptomyces; species Streptomyces brevispora. The sequence goes on along the minus strand of NZ_VIWW01000001.1, from coordinate 51,876 downwards.
GAAGCCTGAAGCCTGAAGCCTGAAGGCCACGCGGGACAGCATCGACGACAGTCAGCCGCAGGTCACGCGGCCTCGACGGCATCGCCGCGCACCACCGCGGCCCACTCCGCGAGCAGCCGCTCGTACTCCCGGCGCCCCTCCGGCGACAGGCGGCCGCCCCGCTGCCACAGGGCGCGAATGTCCGCGTTCACCGCGGCCAGCGAGCGCGCAGCGGGACGGGCAGGAGTGGGAACGGGCATACGAACAGACTACGACCGCCCACCGGCAATGGCGCCGACCGCGTCGAGAGCGCGCTCCCACGGGAACCCCTCCGGCCGCCGCTCACCCGGTTCATTCGGCTCGAAGCCGCCAGGGCCGTACAACACCCGCACCCCCGCACCCTGCAGCACTTCCACCGACCGGTCGAACTGGGGATGCCGCACGTAGGCGGCGTTCACACACGGCATGGCCAAGGCCGGAATCCGTTTCCCTATCGCCTCTGCCGCGACCCCCACAACGAACTTCGACGTCAGGCCGAGGGCCCACTCGTTGACCGTGTTGAACGTGGCGGGTGCGACGAGGATCACGTCAGCCTTCGGCCAAATGTCCGGGCTGCCCGGCATCTTGTACTCCGACCGGACCGGGTGGCCGGTCAGTCGCTCCAGTTCCGGCCGCTGCGGTTCCAGCCACCGCGCGGCCGTCGGCGTCAGCCCGAGGCACACATCCCAGCCGCGGGCCTGCGCATCCTCCACGACATGTGCCGCCTCGAGGACGGGCGGGGCGGCGGAGCCGAACAGGTAGAGCACGCGAGACGTCATTGGCCCATCCCACCCCGCCGGATCCCGGACACGCAACCACCCCCGGATCGGATGGATTTGGCGACGACGCATGATCCGGCGCACGGACGCGCAGGTACCGTTCCGGATGACGATCCAGGAACGGAGGCCCGTATGAGCGCACCGGACGACGGCCGCATCGGCGCCCGCATCAAGGAACAACGGAAGCTCGCCCGGCTCACCCAGAGGGAACTGGCCGCGCGCATTCCGTACTCCTACAGCCTGTTGAACCAGGTCGAGTGCGGAGCCCGCCAGGCTACCGACGCCTTTGCCGCCGCTGTCGCTGCCGCGCTCGGCATTGATGCTGCTGTCCTCCACGGCCCACTCCACGCGAACGATGAGCAACAGTGCCGCCTGGCCGTCCTGGTGAGCCCCATCCGCCAAGCCCTCGACCTGTACGACCTCGATCACGAACCAGTAGGCGGCATCCCTGTCGCAGGGCTTGCGGCCGAGGCCGACCGGATCTGCCGACAGGTCCGAGCCACCCACCTACGGGCGGCAGCACGCGCCCTCCCCGCAGTGATCGCCGGTCTGACACAGGCGGCCCGCACGGCACCGACGGTCGCGACGTGGCAGGCGCTCGCCTCGACGTACCGAACGGCACACGACATCGCGTTGAAGGTCGGCTTCCCCGACCTCGCGATCGTCGCCCTCGACCGGATGGGCTGGGCCGCCGAACGCGCCTCCGACCCGTGTCTGGCCGCGATCCGCCAGTACAAGCGCGCGCTCGGGCATGCCGAGTCGGGAAAGGACCTGGGGCGGCGGATGGTCGAGGCCGGCCACGCACTCGTCGCCGACGATTCATCGAGGGAGGCGCTCGCGGTGGCCGGGCAGCTCCACCTCGGCGCGTCCGCGGTGGCCGCACGTGCGGGCGACAGCGGCGCCGTGGCGCAGCACATCACCGCTGCCCGCGAGTTGGCCGACCGTGTCGGCGGTGAGGCGCGCGAAGTGCACTGGCTTTCCTTCGGCCGGATGAACGTCTCCCTGCACGAGATGGGCGCCGCCATCACCATGCGGCAGTACGACGACGCGCTGCGGCAGGCGCGCACGATGAAGCTGCCCGCGGCGACGTTGACCTCGCGGCGCGCCCGGTTCCTCGTCGACCGCGCCAACGTCGAGATGGAGACCGGGCACACGGACGCCGCACTGCGCCACCTCGTCGAGGCGCGCCGGGCCGCGCCGGAGCAGACCCGCTATCACCCGCGGACCCGTGAGACCGTGACGGGGCTGCTCAACACGGCACGCCGCACTCCGGACGGCCTCGGCCACATGGCCGTCTGGATCGGCCTCTAGGACACTCACAGAACTGTGAGCGTTGCGCCCTCCACGTCCTGGCACGCTCGTCGTACCTGATCAGAGACGAGCCGGGGACGCCATGACCGTGAGGGCCTTACCACCAGTCGAGGAGCTGACCATGCAGCAGCTGCGCGGGTGGTCGTGCCTCTGGTGCGCGGCGGAGGTCGCGACCGGCACTGCCACGAACCTCGGTGAACAGCAGCACACGCCGGCCGACGGCAGCCCGTACTGGTGGTTCCCCCGGGCGTGCCCCGACACCACCGCCTGCGCCCGGCGCGCGGCGGGGACAGGCCCATGAGTATCCGCTCCGTGATCCGCCTGGCGGACTGGACGATCGGCCCCGACCGCGAACCCGGTACCTCCCGGCCGTTGTACGAGGTGGAGTGCACGACGTGTCAGGCGTCCTCGGAGGCGACCGAGGGGCCGGCACGGCCCGGGAGCTGGGCGCTGCGCCACACCGGCCGTCACCCTGGCCACCGCGGCTACCGGGCGATCATCACGTCGTTCCTCAGGGCCACCCCCGCCCCGGGCAACCCGCTGCACGAGGAGGCCGGATGATCGCCGACCGGCCGCGGACGGGTCCCGCCGGCCCGACACCCCGTACGCCCGGTGATCCGCCGGGAGACGACGGGGAGGACGACCGGCTCGAAGAGGCTCTGAAACCCTCCCGGATCAGCTGGATCTCCCCAGCGGACATCTTCGGTTCCGAGCCGGACACATCCGCCGAGAAGAACCTCGATCAGCCCGCGGACTCACCCGCGTGCGGGCTCAGTACACCCGCTGCGACCAGCGCGAACAGGACGATGCCGAGCAGCACGCGGTAGATGACGAACGGCATGAAGCTCTTGGTCGTGATGAACTTCATGAACCAGGCGATGACGACGTACCCCACACCGAACGCGATGAACGTGGCGAAGATCGTCGGACCCCAGGCCACGTGTCCCTCGCCCGCGTCCTTCAACTCGAAGACGCCCGACGCGAGTACCGCCGGGACGGCGAGCAGGAACGAGTAACGTGCCGCCGCCTCGCGGGTGTAGCCCATCAGCAGACCACCGCTGATCGTGGCGCCGGACCGGGAGACGCCCGGGACCAGGGCCATGGCCTGGCAGAAGCCGAAGATCAGGCCGTCCTTGATGCCCAGTTCCTTGAGGGTCTTTCGCTCCTTGATCGCCCGGTGCTTGCCGCCGGTCTCGTCACGGGCGGCCAGGCGGTCGGCGATGCCGAGGACGATGCCCATCACGATCAGGGTCGTGGCGATCAGCCGCAGATCACGGAACGGGCCCTCGATCTGGTCCTTGAACGTCACACCGAGCACACCGATGGGGATCGAGCCGACGATGACCAGCCAGCCCATCTGGGCGTCGTGGTCGCTCCGCATCGAGCGGTCCGTCAGCGACTTGAACCACGCCCCGACGATCCGGACGATGTCCTTGCGGAAGTAGATGAGAACTGCGGCTTCCGTGCCGATCTGGGTGATGGCGGTGAACGCCGCACCCGGATCGTGCCAGCCGGCGAACGCCGCGGTGAGCCGCAGGTGCGCGCTGGAGGAGATCGGCAGGAACTCGGTCAGTCCCTGAACGAGGCCGAGGACGAAGGATTCGAACCAGCTCATGGGGCTTGGGCCATCCTGAAGTGATCATGCATCGTCCGACGGGCTTCGGAGCCGTCGGCAGCGTGCGGATTGCGGTCATGTGAGGGCAGGGCCGCATGGGACCCGGAGATCGTCTGTCGGTCGCGGGAAGCGTATCGCCCCCGGGTGAACAGGATTACGACAACCCCCGGCCGTAACGCCGCGTCACTCGGCGCCCAGCCGGTGACGTCGGCGCCAGGCGACCACGGCCGCGCCGAGACCGGTCAGCACGATGAAGCCCATCGCGGCCAGGAACGCGGGCGATGTCGGCGACGAGGCCTCGCTCCCCGCCACGACGTACGCGGCCGTGTTGGGGATCGAGCCCAGCCCGGTCGCCGCCAGGAACGGGGGATAGCCCATGCGCGACACCGCGGCGCAGTAGTTGGCGGCGGCGAAGGGCACTCCGGGGAACAGCCGCAGCGCCAGCATCGAGCGGAACCCGTGCCTGCTCAGCTGTCCGTCCGCCGCCCGCATCCAGCGCCCCCGCAGCAGCGTACGGAGCGCGTCCTGCCCCAGCACCCGGCCGAGCCCGAACGAGATGCCCGCGCCGAGCACCGTGCCCGCCAGCGCCGCCGCCAGACCGGCCTGCGCGCCGAACAGCGCACCTGCGGCGAGGTTGAGCAGCGGCCGCGGCACGAAGGCCACCGTGCACACGCCGTACGCGAGGCCGAAGAGCACGACCGCGACGGCGCCGCCGCTCAGCTGGGTCGGCCAGCCGGCGGCGAGCAGCCGCTGCGGTTCGAGGAGCAGCATCGTCGTCGCGGCGGCCAGCAGCACCGCCACGAGCAGCGAGAGCCGGGACCAGGGCGAGAAAAGCACCCTCGTGCAGCGCGTGGCGAGGCCGGTGGCAGGCCGGGTGGCGGGGACGGGGTCGAGCATTCGGGGAGAGTATCCGACACCGGGCGTGATCGCCGTAATGTGACCGTTATGAGCGACGGATCCGACACCGCCGGCGGTGCGGCCGAACCTGCCCCCGGGATCCCCGGCAGCACACTGGCCGACACCGTGCTGGAGCGCCTCACCGCGCTGTATCCCACGGCGGCCGACCCCGTGCGGGCCCGGTCCGCCGCCGTGTACATGAAAAACATCGCGCCGTTCCTCGGCATCCCCACCCCCCGGCGCCGGGCACTGTCCCGCACCGTCCTGGAAGGCGCCCCGCGCCCCGGCGAGACGGACTGCGCCGCCATCGCGCTTCGCTGCTGGGGGCTGCCCGAGCGCGAGTACCAGTACTTCGCCGCCGACTACCTCCGCCGCCACGTCGCGCGCTGCTCTTCCGGCTTCCTGCCGGTCGTGCGCCATCTGGTCTCCACCGTGCCGTGGTGGGACACCGTCGACGCCCTGGCCGCCCATGTCGCGGGTCCGCTGGTGGCCGCCGGCCCGGAGCTCCGGCAGGACATGGACGCGTGGATCGAGGACGACGACGTCTGGATCGTCCGCACGGCGCTGCTGCACCAGCTGCGCTTCAAGGAGGACACCGACACCGGACGGCTCTTCGGATACTGCCTGCGCCGGGCCGACCACCCGGACCTCTTCATCCGCAAGGCGATCGGATGGTGCCTGCGCGAGTACGCCAAGACCGATCCGCAGGCCGTACAGGGCTTCGTCGACGGCGCCCGGGGGAGGCTGTCGCCCCTGTCGGTGCGAGAGGCCACCAAACACCTTTGAGGCGGTGCGCGGGAGTGCCGCCCCTCCAACTGCCCGGCTGCCCGCCGAAAATCGCTCGACGGGCCCGCCGCCGTCGGACATGATCGAAGCATGTTCCGGTACGCCTTCCTCGCAGCGCCGTCCGCAGTCGCGGACGCGCCGAAGGCTGCCGCGAACGTCGCGGCCACCACCGCGGCAGCAGTCGCAGCAGCATTCACGGCTGCCGCAGCGCCCATCGGCGGCGCTCGAAGCTGACCCTCCCCCGACAGTCCGGCGGACCCCGTAAGGGGAGGGTCGGCGGGGCCCTGGGGTCTTCTCTCTCAGCTTCGAATTCCAAGGAATGAGCCATGCCCAAGACGGCATACGTGCGCACCAAGCCGCACCTCAACATCGGCACCATGGGCCACGTCGACCACGGCAAGACCACCCTGACCGCCGCCATCACCAAGGTCCTCAGCGACCGCGGCACCGGCACTTTCGTCCCGTTCGACCGCATCGACCGGGCGCCCGAGGAGGCGCAGCGCGGCATCACCATCAACATCGCGCACGTCGAGTACGAGACCGGCACCCGGCACTACGCGCACGTCGACATGCCTGGGCACGCCGACTACATCAAGAATATGGTGACCGGCGCCGCCCAGCTCGACGGGGCGATCCTCGTCGTGTCCGCGCTCGAAGGGATCATGCCGCAGACCGCCGAGCACGTGCTGCTGGCCCGCCAGGTGGGCGTCGACCACATCGTCGTCGCCCTCAACAAGGCCGACGCGGGCGACCCCGAGCTGGCCGACCTGGTGGAGCTGGAGGTGCGCGAGCTGTTGTCGGCGCACGGTTACGGTGGCGACACCGTGCCCGTCGTGCGGGTCTCGGGCCTGCGGGCGCTGGAGGGCGACCCACTCTGGACGGCGGCGGTCGAGGCGTTGCTCGACGCCGTCGACACCTACGTACCGATGCCGGTGCGCTACACCGACGCGCCGTTCCTGCTGCCGGTGGAGAACGTCCTGACCATCACCGGCCGGGGCACTGTCGTCACCGGTGCGGTGGAGCGCGGGACCGTCCGCGTCGGTGACCAGGTGGCGGTGCTCGGAGCCGGCATCGAGACGGTCGTCACGGGTCTGGAGACCTTCGGTAAGCCGATGGAGTCCGCCGAGGCCGGGGACAACGTCGCGCTGCTCCTGCGCGGGGTCGAGCGCGACCGGGTACGCCGCGGGCACGTCGTGGCGGCGCCGGGCAGCGTGACACCGAGCCGGCGCTTCACCGCGCAGGTGTACGTCCTGTCCGGGCGGGAGGGCGGCCGCACCACCCCGGTCGCCACCGGCTACCGGCCGCAGTTCTACATCCGCACCGCGGACGTCGTCGGTGACGTCGACCTCGGCGAAGCGGCGGTGGCGCGTCCCGGCACGACGGTCACCATGACCGTCGAACTGGGCCGGGACGTACCGCTGGAGACCGGCCTCGGCTTCGCCATCCGTGAGGGCGGCCGCACGATCGGCGCGGGCACCGTCACCGGGCTGCTCTGAGACGTGACGGCACAGCCGGGTCCGCCTTCCGTACTCCACGGGAGGCGGACCCGGCGCCGTGCGCGGCCGTCGCCGCGGTCACGAGCAGTCGGCAGGCACCGCACAATGGGGGAGTGAACGAGTCGATACCGGTCGTCCGCGACGTGGACCGGGGCACCGCCAGACTGCTCCCCGACGTGGACCGGGAGCGCGCCTGGCTGCTGACCGTCGACGGGGCGCCCCAGTCGTACGTCGACCTGGACGCGCCGGAACACCTTGAGTTCGAGTACGCGAGGCGGCTCGGCCACGTCGTGGACTGCGTGGCCGAAGCGGGCGCACCGCTCGACGTGCTGCACCTCGGCGGCGGCGCCCTCACCCTGCCCCGCTATGTCGCCGCGACGCGTCCCGGCTCCCGGCAGGACGTCGCCGAGGCCGACCGGGGGCTGCTCGCCCTCGTCGCCGAGCACCTCCCGCTGCCGGACGGCAGCGGGATCGCCGTGCACGGCACGGACGCCCGCGAGCACTTGGAGGCGACCGCGCCCGGCTCCGTGGACGTCCTGGTCGCGGATGTCTTCGGCGGCTCGCGGGTGCCCGCCCATCTGACCTCCGTCCCCTACGCGCAGGCCGCGGCGCGGGCGCTGCGCGCCGACGGGGTCTACGCCGCCAACCTCGCGGACGGGGCGCCGTTCGACTTCCTGCGCCCGCAACTCGCCACCTTCGCGGCCGTCTTCGAGGAGCTTGCGCTGATCGCCGAGCCGGCGGTGCTGCGCGGCCGGCGCTTCGGCAACGCCATCCTCGTCGCGTCCCGCGTCCCCTTCGACACGGCCGCGCTGACCCGCCGTTGCGCCGCCGACGCGTTTCCGGCCCGCGTCGCGTACGGCGCCGCCGTGACCGGGCTCGTCAAGGGCGCCCGGCCGGTCGGTGACGCCGACGCGGTCGACTCGCCCGAGCCGCCCGACGGTGCCTTCGGCATCGGCTGACGCGGGCGCACTCCCGGCCACCACCCCGGCGGGGGTGGTCCGGCGTCGGTTCGAGTGGGCCCGGAACGAACAGCGCTGCCCTGCCCCGCCGATCAGCAGCCGGTATCGCGGCCCGCCCGGGGCGGGCCGATGGGCGTGCGAGGCCGGCGCCGGTCGCCGGGGCGACCGGCGCCGGCGTGGCCCCGTGGTGCCGAAGGGTGTGCCGCGGAGCGTCAGGACCCGGTGGTCTTCACCAGGCGCACCGTGCTCAGAATCTTCTGGATCGTCGCGTCCGGCAGCTCGTCCTTGACCGAGGCGGCGGCGTACAGGACCCAGGAGGAGAAGGCTCCCTTGCCGTTCTTGAAGGTGAAGGCGATGGACTTGCCGTCCGTGTCGCACTTCTTCTTCTTGGTGACATTGGGCGCCTTGGCGGTGACCAGACTGCCGGTCAGACCGGACTTGGTGGTGTACTGCTCGGCCTTGCTGATCTTGATGGTGCTCTTCGGCATGTGCTGCGCGTAGGCGGCCCATGCCCAGGTGCCCGCCTCGTTCCTGGCGTTCAGATCGGCGTCCGTGGCACCTTCCGCGCCGCGGGTGCCGGTGCCGGCCAGGCTGGTGTTCTCCTTGACGCCGTCCTGGTCTGAGTCGTCGACGCACCACTTGCTTTTGAGGTCCGCGGGCGCGGAGAAGCCGATGAGCGGCGAGCCGTCACCCTTCTTGTCGTCCTCGAAGTACGAGGACGTGCTGGGGGACGAGACATCCCAGTCGCCGGGCACGTCGAACTGCGTGCCCCACTTCGGGTTGGTCACCACCTTCCAGCCGGCGATGAGCGGCTTGGCGTCCTCGTCGGAACCGCGCGGGTTCGACTCCGGTGACGACGCGGACCCGGAGGGCTTGGCGGGCGCGGACGACTTCTTGTCGTCGGCGACGTTCTTGCCGTCCTTGTCGTCGTCCTTGTTCATCACGACAACGCCGGTGATCACCGCGGCCGCGACGACCGCGAGCGCCGCGACGATGGCGACGACGGTCGTCTTCTTCTTGTCGTTGCCGGGCTGCGGCGGTCCGGGCGGGCCGGGAACCGCGTGCTGCGGCATCGTCGGCTGCTGGTACGGGTTGGGCTGCGGGTAGCCCGGCTGACCCTGCTGCGGGTAGCCCTGCTGCCCCGGCTGTCCCTGTTGCGGGTAGCCGTACCCGGGCTGCTGACCGGACGTGCCCGGCTGTTGGAATCCCGGCTGCTGATAGGGATTCGGCTGTTGGTAACCCGGCTGCTGATACGGGTTCTGGTCCTGCGGGTTCTGCTCGCCCCCGGGCGGCTGCTGTCCTGGCCACATGGCGAGTAACGATAGAGGGGCGCCGCGAGGTCGGCTACGGCCGCCCCCGTGAGCGGATGGTGAAGGACGTGATCAGGCGAGGGGCGGGTGGTCGCAGGGGCATGGCCAAACACCTCTACCCGTGAGTAACATCAGGCTCATGAGCGCTGAGCAGATGACCGCGGGCGAGATGGTCGCCGCGACGGTTCCGATGGTCCGGACCCTCGACCTCGAATTCCTGGAGTCCACCGCCGAACGCGCGGTGGTCCGCCTGCCGGACCGGACGGACTTCCACAACCATGTCGGCGGACCGCACGCCGGCGCGATGTTCACGCTGGCGGAGTCGGCGAGCGGCGCCATCGTCATGGCCGCGTTCGGGGACCAGTTGACGCGGGCCGTCCCGCTCGCGGTGAAGGCCGAGATCGGTTACAAGAAGCTGGCCATGGGCGACGTCACCGCCACCGCCACGCTCGGCAGGCCGGTGGCGGACGTCGTCGCCGAACTCGACGAGGGCAAGCGCCCCGAGTTCCCTGTGACCATCCTGATCCGGCGCGAGGACGGCGCCGTGACCGGCGAGATGACCGTGGTCTGGACACTGCGCCCGAACGCCTGACCAACGCCTGATCCCGGACGGCACCGAAAGGGCCGCCGCCCACCCGGCAGGGGTGCGGGGCGGCCCTTCGTGCTGTCCCGGCCGGCGCCCCGACCGGTAGGCTGCCCGCCGTGCGCCGAGGAGCTGTCCGGCGCGACAGGACATCACTACGGAGGAACCGGCTTTGCATATCCAGGAGTGGCTGGAGACCGTCCCCGCGATCAGCGTCTACCTCCTGGTGGGCATCGTGATCGGTCTGGAGAGCCTCGGCATCCCGCTGCCGGGGGAGATCGTCCTGATCAGCGCGGCGCTGCTGGCCGCTGGGCACGACGGCATCAACCCGTGGATCCTGGGTGCCTGCGCCTCGGCGGGGGCGGTGATCGGTGACTCGATCGGTTATGCCATCGGCCGTAAGGGCGGACGTCCGCTGCTCGCCTGGCTCGGCGGGAAATTCCCCCGGCACTTCGGCGAGGGCCAGATCGCCCTGGCGGAACGCTCGTTCCACAAGTGGGGCATGTGGGCGGTCTTCTTCGGCCGCTTCGTCGCCCTGCTGCGCATCTTCGCCGGACCGCTCGCCGGCGTCCTGCACATGCCGTACTGGAAGTTCCTGACCGCCAACCTGCTCGGCGGGATCGTCTGGGCCGGCGGTACCACGGCCGTCATCTACTCGGTGGGTGTCGTCGCCGAGGCCTGGCTCAAGCGGTTCTCGTACCTGGGACTGGCGATCGCGGTCCTGATCGGACTCGCCTCGATGCTGGTCCTCAAGAACCGGGCCAAGAAGGCGGCGGCACAGTCCACGGCGCGGTCCGCGCCCGAGCCGGGGATCGTACCGGCGGCCGACTGATCCGGATGGATCCCGGCCGGGCGGCCGGGATCCCCCGCGCTCAGTCCTCGTACGCCTGGCGGTGGGCCTTGGCCAGTTCCACGTAGCCGACCGCGTTGAACTTCACGCCGTCGAGCTCCTCCTCGGTCAGCTGCCGCTTTACCTTGGCGGGAACGCCCGCGACCAGCGAGCCCGGCGGCACCCGCATCCCCTGCGGGACCAAGGCCTGGGCGGCGATCAGCGAGCCGGTGCCGATGTGCGCGCCGTTCAGGACGGTGGCCCCCATGCCGACCAGGACGTCGTCCTCGATGGTGCAGCCGTGGAGCACCGCGTTGTGCCCGACCGAGACGCGCTCACCGACCGTGACGGGGAAGCCCGGATCGACATGGACGCTGCAGTTGTCCTGGATGTTGGAACCGGCGCCGATGACGATGGCACCGCAGTCCGCGCGCAGCACCGCGTGGTACCAGACGCTGGATCCGGCCGCCATGGTGACCTCGCCGATCACGACCGACGTCGGCGCGGTGAAGGCGGACGCGTCGATCTCCGGTTCCTTGCCGCCCATCGCGGTGATCAACGCCTGCTCTGCCATCGCGCGTTCCTCCGTGCTCCGGTGCTGTGGGCCGCGGTTGTCCGGTCGCGGCTGTCGGGTCCCGCCGGGGAAACGGTATGCGACGGGTCAACGGTCCGGGGCCCGGTGGGGTGAAGATCACAGGCCGGTGCGGATCCCGCCTCCCGACGCGCCGACTACCGTGTGCGAGTGCCGAAGAACCGAGACACGGTCTCCTCCCTGACCGCCTGGCGGCGGCGCGCCCTGTCCGGCGCCCTCCACCGCTGCTGGCGCTGGGTGCGGGAGACGGGCGCGATCACGGCGGCTCACCCCGGCGGACTGCGGTTCGGCCGGATCGGCGAGGGCACCCGGCTCGCCTTCCCGCAGGGCACGGTCTTCGGGGAGCGGTGGATCGAGCTCGGCAACCACTGCATCATCGGCGAACAAGTCACCCTCACGGCAGGACTCATGCCCGACCTGGACCTCGGCCCCGAGCCGATCCTGACCCTGGGCGACGGGGTGGTGCTCGGGCGCGGCAGCCATGTCGTCGCCGACACCACGGTGACGATCGGCTCGGACACCTACTGCGGGCCGTACGTCTACATCACCTCGACCAACCACAGCTACGACGATCCACAGCAGCCGGTCGGCCGGCAGTGGCCGCGGATGGAGCCGGTCGCCATCGGGCCCGGCTGCTGGATCGGCACCGGAGCGGTGATCCTTCCGGGCGCCCGGCTCGGGCGCAACGTCGTGGTGGCGGCGGGTGCGGCGGTTCGCGGAGAGGTACCCGACCATGCCGTGGTGGCCGGCGCCCCCGCGCGTGTCGTACGCAGCTGGGATCCCGAGAAGGGCTGGCAGCCGCCCCTGCGCACACCGGCCCCGGTGCCGATCCCGGAGGGTGTGACGCCCGAGCAGCTGCTGGCCGTGGCGGAACTCGACGAGAGCTGACGGCCCGAGCCCGGGCCCGTCGGATCCCGTCACCCGGTCGCGAGCAGCACCGTGCCCACCAGCGCGAGCCCGGCGCCCGCCGCCTGCACGCCGCGCAGCCGTTCCCCCAGGAAGCCGCGCGCGGCCAGGGCCGTGACCACCGGGTAGAGCGAGGCCAGTACGGCGGCGACGGTGACCGGTCCGTGCTGGGCGGCGATCGAGTACGTCCCGTTGGCCGCGACGTCCGCGAGACCCACGAACAGCAGAGCCGGCAGCGCGGCCCGCACCGCGGCGGCCCCGCCCTCCTCGGGAAGCGCACGGGCCCCGCGCCGCACGGAGACGTACAGCGCCGACCCGCCCACCGCGATGTTGGTGATCCGCTGCACGAAGAGGGCCAGGAAGAGGCCGGTGACCGTGGTGGACGCCTCGGCGATCAGGGACATCACGGCCCCGAAGCCGAAAGCCGCCACCAGGGTCAGCAGCACCGCCCGACGCTGCACGGGCGCGCCCCGCAGCTGTGGGCCGCCCGCCAGCACGATGCCCACCACCGCGACGGCCACCCCGGCGAACTGCAGCAGCCCCGGACGCTCGCCGACGATCAGTCCGACGCTCACCGGTACGGCGACCCCCAGCGAACCCAGCGGGGACACCACCCCCATCGGGCCGAGTGCCAGAGCCTTGTAGAAGCTCAGCATCGCGACCGGCCCCACCACGCCGGCCGCGACGGCGAACCAGAGCTGCCCACCCGCCTCGCTCCAGGCGCCCGTGACGGTCACGATCACCGCGAGCACGGCCGCCGCGCCGGTCTGCGAGACGACCACGACGGTGAGTGCGGGCGTACGCCGGGTCAGCAGCCCGCCGCCGAAGTCGGCCAGCCCCCACAGCAGGCTGGTGGCAAGGGCGAACAGTGCGGTCATGTGCGGGCCTCGCAGTACAGTGCGATGGACGGTTGGGTACACCACACCGTAGTTCAGTATCTTCGACCCTGTCATCCAGAATATTGGACGGAATGTGACTGATCTCGACCGGCTCACCCAGTCCCTCGCGCGCAATCTCAAGCGCTGGCGCGGGGAGCGGGGTTTCACGCTGGACGCTCTCGCCGCCCGTGCCGGGGTCAGTCGCGGCATGATCATCCAGATCGAGCAGGCTCGCACCAACCCGAGCGTCGGCACCACGGTCAAGCTCGCCGACGCGCTGGGCGTCAGCATCACCACGCTGCTCGACCACGAACAGGGCTCCCCGGTCCGTCTGGTGCCCGCCGGTCAGACGGTGCGCATGTGGTCCACGGAAGCGGGGAGTTTCACCACCCTGCTGGTCGGGACCGAGGCCCGGGGCCCGCTGGAGCTCTGGTCCTGGCGGCTGATGCCCGGCGAGGGAAGCGCGTCCGACCCGCACCCCGAGGGCACCGTCGAACTGCTCCACGTCACCGCGGGCGATCTCACCCTGATCGTCGACGGCACCCCGTACACCGTGCCCTCCGGCACCTGCGCCACGTTCGAGGCGCACCATCCGCACGCCTACCGCAACGAGGGCTCCGAGCCCGTCGAACTCACCATGGCCGTGTCCATCCCGCCCGTCAGATGAGACGCGCGACCGGGCCGGTGCGCGGGGCTGTTAGCGTGGCGCGCATGCGCGCACCCATCGGCTCCTTCGAGGATGCCCGTCCCGCAGCCGAACGCCTCGAACTGCTCACCGCACCGGTGGCGGCAGCGGTCCGCGAGGGCTGGGGCGGTTTCCCCGCCGAGCAGATCATCCACGTAGACACGGACCCGGAGATCGCCGACACGGCGGCCTTCGTCGAGCACCACGGGGCCGATCTGCTGAACCTGTCGGCCAACTGCGTCGTCGTGGCCGGCAAGCGCGGGGGAGAGGCCACCCTGGCGGCCTGCCTCGTGCTCTCCCACTCCCGCGTCGATGTGAACGGTGCCGTCCGCAAGCACCTCGGCGCCCGAAAGGCGTCATTCGCCCCGATGGACACCGCGGTCGGCGAGACGGGCATGGAGTACGGCGGCATCACACCCGTCGGACTCCCGGCCGGCTGGCCCCTGTTGATCGACCCCGCCGTCGTGGACCAGGAATGGGTCCTGATCGGCAGCGGCACCCGCCGGGGCAAACTGATCATGCCGGGCAAGGCGCTGGCGGCGCTGCCGGGCGCGGTCGTGGTGGAAGGTCTCGGTATCAGGGGCTGACGCCGTCGTCCGCTCCGCCGCGACGGCGCTCCGGCAGCCACCGCGTGGCGAAGCCGACCGCGTCGGGAAAGCGGAACAGCCGGCTCGGGGCCGAGCCGACCGATGCGGAGGCGACGGCCGGGGGCCGGGCCGACCGCTCGAAGTCCGCGCCCAGGGCCGCGAAGTCACTGTCATCCAGGGCCACGTCCTCGTACTCCCACCACCGGCGGGTGCCGCCGTCCCCCACCACGCAGCGGTAGGTGCGCCGGGGCGGGGACGGGACGCGGTACTCGGCGAGATGGAACGCGGTGCAGGAGCCGAAACCGGTCCCCAGCAGCAGGATCTGGGCCCGCAGGTCGTACAGCCGGGCCAGCGGGGAGTCCTCGCCGAGATGACAGTCGGGGTGGTGGCCGGCCACCACCCGGCCCGCCAGCGGGCCCACCGCCGCGAAGGACGTCTGCGGATGGGCGCTGCGCACGGAGCCGGGGGACCGTCGCACCGTTTCGGCCAGGAGGCCCACCGACGGGGCGGCCGTGGTGGCCGGGTCGAAGGCGGGCATGGCCGCCCGTACGGCGTCCCGGTCCCGGTCACCGAGGCCGTCCACCCGGGCCCGGTAGTGCGGGGAGGTGTCGGAGTTCTCCGGAGTGAAAGCCGGGACGACCAGCGTGCCCTGCGGCCCCAGCACATCCCGCAGGGCGCCCGCCACCGCCAGGACCCCGCCGTCCACCGCCCCCACCGCACGCAACGAGGCGTGCACCATCAGGACGCCGCCCCGCTCCACGCCGAGCCGGGCCAGATGTCCGGCCAGGCCGGCGCGGTTGTGGGAGGCGCTCGGCACACCAAGGGCGGGGGCAGTGCTCACAGCGGGTCATTCTTCCAGCCCGAAGCGGCGTGTGGCAGCACGCACATCCGGCCGAGTGCCGATCCCGGGGCGTAGGGGCCGGATGCCCGCGTGCAGACGGGACCTCAGCAACACGTCCTAGCTGTTCAGCGCGGGTATCTCGATGGCGGGGCACCGGTCCATGACCATGTCGAGCCCGGCCGCCCGGGTGCGCTCGTACGCCTTCTCGTCGATCACCCCGAGCTGGAACCAGACCGCGCGGGCGCCGATCGAGACCGCCTCGTCGGCCACCGCGCCGGCCAGTTCGCTGTTGACGAAGACGTCCACCACATCCACCGGGAACGGGATGTCGGCCAGTGAGGCGTAGCCGTCCTCGCCGTGCACCCGTTCCGCCTTGGGGTGCACGGGGACCACCCGCTTGCCGAAGCGCTGAAGGACCTCGGCCACCCCGTAGGCCGCGCGCGAGCGATTGCCGGAGAGCCCCACCACCGCCCAGGTGTCACCGGTTCCGGTCAGAATCCTGCGGATCGTCTCCGTGTCTGCGTACATGATCCGCACAACGGACGGCCGCCCCGGACCATTCCCGTACCTGCGCATAGGCTGGCCGGATGCAGGAGCAGTACCGGACAGTCGCCCGAGCGGGCGTGCACGAGACCGAGATCAACCGATCGCGTTTCATCTGCGCGCTCGCCCCCGCCGCCACCGAACAGGAGGCGCAGGAGTTCGTCGCCCGCGTCCGCAGGGAACACCCGGCCGCCAGCCACAACTGCTTCGCCTACGTGATCGGCGCCGACGCCTCCGTACAGAAGGCCAGTGACGACGGCGAGCCGGGGGGCACCGCCGGGGTGCCCATGCTGCAGATGCTGACGCGCCGGGAGATGCGGTACGTCGTCGCGGTCGTCACCCGCTACTACGGGGGAGTGAAACTCGGTGCGGGCGGACTGATCCGGGCCTACGGGGGAGCGGTCGGTGAGGCACTCGACACGGTCGGCACGCTCACCCGGCAGCGGTTCCGGCTCGCCACCGTCACCGTGGACCATCAGCGGGCGGGCAGACTGGAGAACGAACTGCGGGCCACCGGACGGACCGTGCGTGAGGTCCGTTACGCGGAGGCGGTGACCATCGAGATCGGGCTGCCGGACGCCGACGTCGGGGAGTTCCGGCGCTGGCTGGCCGACGCGACGGCGGGCGAGGCGGAACTGGAGCTGGGCGGCGAGGACTACGGGGACGCCTGAGTACTGTGGTGCGCGGGGGCACGGGAGCAGGGCCGAGCGGGTGTGACGAATACCGGCCGCCGGGTCCGGGCCGCTCCGGAGCACAGAGGGTGCGGCCGCACGGGTGGAGGAAGCGAAACATGCAGGTCGGAGCCGGGTCTTGAAGATTTTGCACACATCGGACTGGCACCTCGGACGGTCGTTCCACCGGGTCTCGCTGCTCGATGCCCAGGCTGCCTTCCTCGACCACCTGGTGGCGACGGTCCACGACCACGAGGTCGATGTCGTGCTCGTGGCGGGTGATGTGTACGACAGGGCGGTGCCGTCGCTCTCCGCCGTCCAGCTCTTCGACGACGCGCTGCACCGGCTCGCCGCGGCCGGCGTACCCACCGTGATGATCTCCGGGAACCACGACTCGGCCCGCCGGCTCGGCGTCGGCGCCGGCCTCATCGGGCGGGCCGGCATCCATCTGCGTACCGACCCCGCGCACTGCGCCACCCCGGTCGTGCTCGGCGACGCACACGGTGACGTGGCGTTCTACGGGCTCCCGTATCTGGAACCCGCCCTCGTCAAGGACGTGTTCAAAGCAGAGCGGGCCGGGCACGAGGCCGTACTGGGCGCCGCCATGGACCGGGTCCGCGCCGACCTCGGGACACGGGCGGACACCACCCGGTCCGTCGTCCTGGCCCATGCCTTCGTCGCGGGCGGCGAGCCCAGCGACAGCGAACGCGACATCACTGTCGGCGGAGTGGCCGCGGTCCCCGCCGGGGTCTTCGACGGCGTCGACTACGTGGCACTGGGGCATCTGCACGGCTGCCAGGCCGTCACCGAGCGCGTCCGGTACTCCGGGTCCCCGCTCGCGTACTCCTTCTCCGAGGCCGGCCACCGCAAGACGATGTGGCTGATCGACCTGGACGCCACGGGCGCGATCACCGCCGAACGGATCGACTGCCCGGTGCCCCGCCCGCTCGCCAGACTCCGCGGCCGGCTCGATGACCTTCTCGACGACCCGGCCCTGGACCGGCACGTGGACTCCTGGGTGGAGGCCACGCTCACCGACCCGGTCCGCCCGGCCGAACCGATGGCCCGCCTCGCCGAGCGGTTCCCGCACACGCTCAGCCTCGCCTTCGAACCGGACCGGGCCCCCGACGACCCGCAGATCTCCTACGCCCAGCGGCTGCGGGGACGCGACGACCAGAGCATCGCGGAGGACTTCGTGGCCCATGTCCGTGGCGGATACGGCACCGACGAGCCGGAACGGACGGTGCTGCGCGGCGCCTTCGACCACGTACGGGTCGACGACGGTGTGCACGAGGTGGACCGGTGAGACTCCACAAGCTCGGCATCACCGCCTTCGGACCGTTCGGCGCCACTCAGGAGATCGACTTCGACGCCCTCTCCGCAGCCGGCATCTTCCTGCTGCACGGACCGACCGGCGCCGGCAAGACCTCGGTCCTCGACGCCGTCTGCTACGGGCTGTACGGGGCCGTGCCCGGCGCCCGGCAGAGCCCCGGAACCTCGCTGCGCAGCGACCACGCCCCTGCGGACCTGCCGACCGAGATCCGGCTCGAACTCACCGTCGGCGGGCGCCGGCTGGAGATCACCCGGAGCCCCGCCCAGCCCCGCCCCAAGAAGAAGGGCGACGGCTACACCACGGAGAAGGCACAGAGCCGGCTGCGCGAGTACGTCCCCGACGAGGGGTGGCGGGCGCTGAGCCGCTCGCACCAGGAGATCGGCGAGGAGATCACCCGGCTCATCGGGATGAGCCGGGACCAGTTCTGCCAGGTGGTCCTCCTGCCGCAGGGCGATTTCGCCCGCTTCCTGCGCTCGGACGCCGAGGCGCGCGGCAAGCTGCTCGGCCGGCTCTTCGACACCCGACGCTTCGCCGCGGTCGAGGAGCACCTCGCCGAGCTGCGCCGGGCCGCCGGGACACAGGTCAGGACCGGGGACGAAAGAATCCTCGCCGTCGCCCAGCGGATCGCCCAGGCGGCCGGCCCCGCCGCGAGCGAGTGCCCGTTGCCCGGCACCCAGCCGGGCGAACCGGGGCTCGCGGACGCCGTACTGGAATGGGCCGCGACAGCGCGCAGCAGTGCCCGGGAACGGTTCGACATCGCCGAGTCGGCGATGACCGCGGCCGAGAGCCGGCAGGCGGCCGCCCGCCTGGCCCTGGACGACGAGCGCGAACTGGCCGGGCTCCAGCAGCGGTACGAGGAGACCCGGCGGCGTGCCACCGCGGTGGAATCCGGCCGCCATGAGCACGACAAGGCACAGGAGCAGTTGAAGCGCGCCCGCAAGGCGGATCTCGTCGCCCCCGCGCTGGAGCTTCGCGAGGAGGCCGGGCGGGCGTACCGGCGGGCGAACGCGGCCCGCGACCGTACCCGGGCCGGTCTGCCCGCCGAGCTGGCCGACGCGGGTGCCGAACAGCTGACGGCGCTGGAACGCAGACTCCGCGAGGAGCTCGGCACCCTGGACGCCGCGCGTCGCGCCGAGCGGCGCAGCGCCGAGATCGACAGCGAACGGACCGCGCTGGAACGGCAGGCCCGGGCGGACGACGAACTGATCCGGGACGCCGAGAGCTGGCTGTCCGGCTGGGAGGCCACCCGGCACGGTCTGCACACCCGCATCGAGGCGGCCCAGGAAGCGGCGACCCGCGCGGAACTGCTGGCCGGCCGGCTGGATCCGGCACGACGACGTCTCGACGCGGCCCGGCGCAGGGACGCGCTGGCCGCCGAGGTGGCAGACGCCGAGGGCCGCCTCGGTACGGCCCGCGAGCATGCCCTCGCCACTCGCGAGTCCTGGCTCGACCTGCGCGAACGGCGGCTGCGCGACATCGCGGCCGAGCTCGCCCGGGAACTGGTCGAGGGTGAGGCCTGCGCGGTCTGCGGTTCGGCCGATCACCCGGAGCCCGCCCGCGCCGGGGACGGACACGTCGACCAGGCCACGGAGCAGGCCGCCGAGGCGGACCACCGGCGCGCGGAGCGGGCGCGCAGCGAGGCGGAGCACGCGCTCGGAGCCGTACGCGAGAGGTACGCGGCGGCTCGTGCCGAAGCAGCGGACACCGGGGACGGACAGGTCGCGGACGCCGCCGGCGGCGCAGAGCAGGCGGACGGAGCGGAGCGGGCAGCCGAGCCGACTGTCGGGGCGCTCGCCGAGCTCGTGGACTCCCTGACCAGGGAACACACCGAGGCGTACCGGACCGCCACCGGGACGCACGCGGCGCGCGAGGCCCTCGCGGCGGCGGAGCGCGAGCAGGGACAGCGGTCCGGCGACCGGCAGCAGGCCGAACGCCGGGCCGCCGCCCGCATCTCCCGGCGCGAAGGCCTCGACGCCGAACAGGCAACCCTGGAAGAGGTGCTGGCACAGGCCCGCGGCGAGTCGGCCGGGGTCACCGAGCACGCCGTCCTCCTCCAGCGCCGGGTCGCCCTGCTCGCCGAGGCGGCCGAGACGCTGCGCGAGGAGGAGAGCGCGGCGGCGCGGCTCAAGGAGGCCGACGACCGGCTCGCCGACGCGGCGTTCCGGGCCGGCTTCGACACCCCGCAGGCCGCCGCCGCGACGATGCTTCCCGACTCCCGGCAGCGAGAGCTCCAGCATCTGATCGACGCCTGGCAGGCCGAGGCCGCGGCCGTGGCCGACCGGCTCGCCCAGACGGACGCCCGCGCCGCCGGGGCCCGGCCCCCGGCCGCCCCGGGCACTGCTCAGGCGACGTACGACACGGCCGAGCGCCTGCTGCGGGAGGGGACGAGCGCCCACACCGCGGCCCGGGAGCGCTGCACCGAACTGGGCCGGCTGTCCCGGCAGGCGGCGGACGAGGTACGAAGGCTGGGACCGGTGCGCGAGGAGTACGACCGGATCGCGCGGCTCGCCGGTCTTACCGCCGGCACCTCGGCGGACAACGAACGCAAGATGCGGCTGGAGTCCTACGTTCTCGCGGCCCGCCTCGAACAGGTGGCGGCGGCCGCCACCGCGAGACTGCGGCGGATGTCGTCCGGCCGCTACACACTGGTCCACTCCGACGCCCGCGCCGGAGGGCGCCGGGCCGGGCTCGGGCTGCATGTCATCGACGCCTGGACCGGCCGTGAACGCGATACTGCCACGCTCTCCGGCGGCGAGACGTTCTTCGCCTCGCTCGCCCTGGCCCTCGGCCTCGCCGACGTGGTCACCGACGAGGCCGGCGGCGTACGGCTGGACACGCTCTTCATCGACGAGGGGTTCGGCAGCCTGGACGACCAGACCCTCGACGAGGTGCTCGACGTGCTGGACTCATTGCGGGAGCGGGACCGCAGCGTAGGCATCGTCAGCCATGTCGCCGATCTGCGCCGCCGCATCCCCGCCCAACTCGAAGTGGTGAAGGAACGGCACGGATCCGCGGTACGGCACCGGGCCGCCGGCGGAGTCAGCGGCTGACCGCCCGCCGCGGCAGCGGCGAGGAGTAGACGACGCTCGTGGTGACGGAGCCCAGGGCGCCGATCCTTCCGGACACCGCCTCCAGATGACTCATGGAGCGGGCCGTCACCTTGAGCACGAAGCAGTCGTCGCCGGTGACGTGGTGGGCCTCCAGGATCTCCGGCGTGGTGTCGAGCAGGTCGTGGAACGGCTTGTAGTTGCCGTTCGGGTAGCGCAGCCGGACGAAGGCGAGAATCGGCAGCCCGAGCCGCTCGGGGTCGACCACCGCCGCGTACCCGCTGATGATTCCGGCCTCCTCCAGCCTGCGCACCCGCTCCGTCACGGCGCTTGACGACATCGCCACCGCCCGCGCGAGCTCGGCGAACGGTGCGCGATCGTCACCCGAGCGGTTCTCCCGGACGTTGCTGGATTCGGTCCGCACGCTCCTCGACCGGGCCGGCCCACGACCATGCCGCCGGGCGAAATCGACCTGCGGACCGTCGGCGGAGCCGCACTCGTCCCACCAACGGCCTATGGCCTCCTCGCAGCTGCGACGCCCCGGATTCCGTCACCGCCCCACGCCCCTGCGCAGCTCCTCCCGGATCAGGCAGTACCACTCGCATGCCGTACGGCGAGACGAATGCGCAGCTCATCGCCGTCCCGCCGGGCAGGATCGTGGACGAGGAGTGAACCGGGCGGCGAGCGCTCGGCGTTCCAGACGCCAGGCGTCCGGCAGCGAGGACCGCCTCGGCGCCGTCGAGACCTGCTGCCGTGCCGATGCGACCGATCTCGAGTGGCAGCCCGACGGTGGACAGCTAAGACTGAGGCAGCGGTTTTGGATCCGGACAACAGATCCCGACCTCATGATTTCCGGACCAATCGCTCCGGCCATCGAAAAGCGCGAGTACAGGGCGGCGACCGTAATGGCTGCGGCGTCCGAACGTTCCTCAAGGAGCTCCCATGGAGGAGAAATCTCTCGACGTCCTGACGCCTGGGCCGGATGAATCCGCGATCGATTTACGCGAGTACACCAGCCCGGAGACCGACATCGAGAAAGACCTCGCCGAGGTGCTGGCTGACGTCATGTCCGTCGAACGGCTGTCGATCGACAGCCATTTCTTCGATGACCTCGGCGCCAACTCATTGGTGATGGCTCACTTCTGCGCACGCGTCAGGAAGCGGGCGGACCTTCCCTCGGCGTCGATGAAGGACATCTACCGGCACCCCACGATTCGCAGCCTGGCGACGGGGCTTGCGAACGCCGCGCCCGTCGAGTCGTCGGTCCCGGCGCCGGCCGAGGTGGTGACCCCGGTCGGCACTGCGCGGTACGCCCTCTGCGGAACCCTGCAGTTCGTGCTCTTCCTCGGGTACTCCTTCCTCGCCGGACTTGCTGCCGACCGGGGCTATGCATGGGTCTCCGCCGGGTCGGGTGTGATCGACGTCTACCTGCGGTCGTTCGTCTTCGGAGGCGTCGGCTTCGTCGCCCTGTGCACCTTCCCCATCGCGGCCAAATGGCTCCTCATCGGCCGGTGGAAATCGCGCGAGTTCCCGGTCTGGGGTCTGACCTATCTGCGCTTCTGGACCGTCAAGGTGCTGATCCACGCCAACCCGATGATCTTCTTCGTCGGCAATCCCTTGTACGTGCTGTACCTGCGAGCGCTGGGCGCGCGGATCGGCAAAGGGGTCACGATCCTCTCCCGCAGCGTTCCGGTCTGCCCCGACCTGCTCACGGTCGGGGCCGGCACGGTGATCCGCAAAGACTCGTTCTTCCTCTGCTACCGGGCGCACGCCGGCCGTATCCAGACCGGCAGGGTCACCCTCGGCCGGGACGTGTTCATCGGCGAGAAGACCGTGCTCGACATCGACACGTCGATGGGCGACGGGGCTCAACTCGGCCACACGTCCACGCTGTACAGCGGCCAGGCGGTCCCGGGCGGTCAGCGCTGGCACGGGTCCCCGGCACAGCTCACGCAGCACGACTACCTGAGGATCGGGCCGGCCCCATGCGGCACGCTGCGCCGGGCCGGCTTCGGCCTCATCACCGTGCTTCAGTTGTTCTTCCTCTACGTGCCACTGGCTGTCGGGGGCGCGTACATGCTGGTGACCCTGGTTCCGGCGCTGCACAACCGGCTGAGCCGGAGCACGATGGACCTCACATCGCCGGCTCTCTACATCGACGCGCTGGTCCTTTCCCTGCTGCTGTTCTTCGGCTTCGTCGTCGTGGGCCTGGCCGTGATGTTCACCGTTCCGCGCCTGCTGAACCTGGTCGTCAAGCCGGACAAGGTCTATCCGCTGTACGGGTTTCATTACTCGGCGCACCGGGCGATCGGGCGCATGACCAACATCAAGTTCTTCACATGGCTGTTCGGTGACAGCTCCTACATCGTCCACTACTTGCGCGGCATCGGATACGACTTGTCCCGGGTCGAGCAGACCGGGTCGAACTTCGGCACGGAAGTGCAACACGAGACCCCGTTTCTCTGCTCGGTCGGGAGCGGGACGATGGTCGCCGACGGGCTCTCCATCATCAATGCCGACTATTCGAGCACGTCCTTCCGGGTGTCCCGGGCCTCGATCGGGTCAAACAACTTCCTCGGGAACAACATCGCCTATCCCTCGGGGGCCAGGACGGGCAAGAACTGTCTCCTCGCGACGAAAGTAATGGTTCCGCTCGAAGGCGAGGTGCGCGAGGGGGTGGGCCTGCTCGGCTCGCCGTGCTTTGAGATTCCCCGGTCGGTCGAGCGCGATTCCCGGTTCGACCATCTGCGCACCGGCGACGAGTTGCGCCGCAACCTCGCTGCGAAGAACCGCTACAACGCCCGCTCGATGGTCTTCTTCCTGCTCGTGCGGTGGCTGCACTTCTTCGTGCTCACGGTGCTCGGCCTGGCGAACGCCGAGCTGTACGACTCCTACGGGCATGTGCTGATCGCCGCGTTCCTGGTGCTCAGCCTCGGGTTCACCGCCCTCTACTTCGTACTGGTGGAACGCGGCATCGCGGCATTCCGCGCGCTGCGACCGCAGGTGTGCTCCATCTACGACCCGTACTTCTGGTGGCATGAGCGTCTCTGGAAGGTGCCCGACCACTACCTCGACATCTTCAACGGCACCCCTTTCAAGAACGTGATCTGGCGGATGCTGGGTGTCCGGATCGGCAGCAGGGTCTTCGATGACGGCTGCTACATGACGGAGCGGACGCTCACCACCATCGGGAACGACTGCACGCTCAATGCGGGAAGCAAGATCCAGTGCCACTCGCAGGAGGACGGCACCTTCAAATCCGATCGCAGCACCCTCGACGCCGGCTGCACCCTCGGTGTGGGAGCCCATGTCCATTACGGCGTGACGATGGGCACCGGCGCGGTGCTCGCACCCGACTCCTTCCTCATGAAAGGCGAGGAGGTCCCCGAGCACGCACGCTGGGGAGGAAATCCTGCCACGGAGATGCGAGTCGCCCCTCATCAGCCCGAGGCGCTGACGCGGAAGGGATAGCAGCGCTGCCTTGTCGGCGCTGAACAGCACGATGGCGAAGGCGAATGGAGAGGGACGACCAGATGGGAATGCAAGTGCAGGCCGACCGGGAGTTCTGGCGTGCTGTGCTTGTCGCCGGTGGATTCACCGAAATCCCGCGGTGGACGCTCAATCCGGTGAAGGGCATCGGTCAACACGAGGCGCCGGTCCCGGACGACGTCGTGGCGGCGTTGGACCGGCTGGCCAAGGACCTGGCAGTGCCGCTCGACTCGGTGCTGCTGGCAGCGCACGCCAAGGTACTCGCCGTGCTGTCCGGCGAGCGCGAGATCGCGACCGGTTACGTCACCGTGGAGGGCGGCCGGCCGCTGCCCTGCCGGCTGACGACCGAGCCCGACTCATGGCGGACGCTGCTGCTGGACACCCATCGGGTCGCGTCGGATCTGCTGTCGCGCAAGGACTTCCCGGTGGATGAGCTCAGGTGCGAACTGGGCCTGCCCGAACCGTCGATCGAGGCCGTGTTCGATCCGCACGGCGTGGGCGGCGAAGTCGCCGGTACCACCATGCTGTGGGTGGGATTTTCGCAACGCGACGGCCACCTCGTGCTGCGGTTGCGGTATCGGACCGACGCGCTCGACGAGGACTGCGCAGTCAGGATCGCCGGATACCACCTCACCGCGCTCGCGCTGATCGCCGCCGATCCGGACGCCGGACACGGGCGCCAGAGCCTGCTCGCCGCCGAGGAACTCCACTTCCAGCTCGAAGAACTCGCCGGTCCACGCCGGGAACTGCCGGACCACCGGTTCCACGAACTGTTCGAGCAGCGGGTGGTGGCGCACCCGGACGCCGTCGCCGCGGTGCATGGGGAGCAGCAACTGACGTATCGAGAACTCAACGCGCGCGCCAACCGGGTGGGACGAGCCCTGCTGGCGCGGGGGCTGCGCCCCGAGGGTGTCGTCGCGGTGGTGACCGAGCGCAACCTGGACTGGATGGCCGCCGTCCTCGCGGTCTTCAAGGCCGGCGGCGTGTACCTGCCCATCGAGCCGCATTTCCCGGCCGACCGCCTCGCGACCATGCTCTCCCGTGCCGCATGCGGGCTCGTGCTGACCGAACCCGGCAGCACCGCCACGCTCGACCAGGCCCTCGACTCACTGTCCGGGGTCCGGAAGCTCTTCATCGGCGCAGCCTACGAGGAAGACCATGCCGACGATGATCTGGGCCTCCACGTCGCACCGGACCAGCTCGCCTACATCTACTTCACCTCCGGCTCCACAGGTGAGCCCAAGGGCGCGATGTGCGAGCACGCGGGCATGCTGAACCACCTCTACGCCAAGATCGACGACCTGGAGATCGGCGAGGGACAGGTGGTCGCCCAGACCGCACCCCAGTGCTTCGACATCTCGCTGTGGCAACTGGTGTCCGGGCTCCTGGTCGGGGGGCGGACTCTGCTGGTGGAGCAGGAGGTGATCCTGAACGTCCAGCGGTTCGTCGACGAGATCGTCGGCGGCCGGGTCGCCGTCCTCCAGGTCGTACCCTCCTACCTGGACGTGGTCGTGTCCTGGCTGAAGCAGCACCCCCGCGAACTGCCGGACCTGCGGTGCGTGTCGGTCACCGGCGAGGCGCTGAAGAAGGAGCTCGTGCAGCGCTGGTTCGCCGCCCAGCCCGGTATCAAGCTGGTCAACGCCTACGGGCTGACCGAGACCTCGGACGACACCAACCACGAGGTCATGGACCGCGTGCCCGACGGAGACCGGGTCCTGCTGGGTCCCGCGGTCAACAACGTGCACGTCTACGTCGTCGACGAGCACCTGACCCCGGTGCCGCTCGGCGCCCCCGGTCTGATCGTCTTCTCCGGCGTCTGCGTCGGCCGCGGATACGTCAACGACCCCGAGCGCACCCGGCAGGCCTACCTGGCCGATCCGCACCGTGCGGGCGCCCGGCTCTACCGGGGCGGCGACTACGGCCGCTGGACGCCCGAGGGCAAGCTGGAGTTCCTGGGCCGCCGCGATACCCAGGTGAAGATCCGTGGCTTCCGGATCGAGATCGGCGAGATCGAGAACACCCTGTTGCAGGTGCCCGGTGTTCGCGACGGTGCGGTCGTGGTCGCCGAGCGAGCCGACCTCAGCAAGCACCTGGTGGCCTTCTACTCCGGTCGGCGGCCGCTCGAGACCGACGTCCTGCTGGACCGGCTCGGTGGGTCGCTGCCCCCGTACATGGTCCCGTCGGCCTTCCACTGGCGGGAGGCTCTGCCACTGACGGCCAACAGCAAGATCGACAGAAGGACTCTGCAGGCACTCGCCGGGGAACTCGACGTCGTCCGGGACGACTACCGCGCGCCGGATACGCCGACGGAACAGCAGCTTGCGGCCGCATGGGCGAAGGTGCTCGGCATCCCGCAGAACCGGATCGGACGGTGGGACCACTTCTTCGACCGGGGCGGCACGTCGCTGTCGGCAGTGAAGCTGGCCATCGTCCTGGACCGTGCGGTGTCCCTCAAGGACGTCACCCGTCACCCGGTCCTCGCCGATCTGGCCGGGCTGGTCGACGGCAGGTCCGAACCGCATGCCGGGCTGCTTCAACCGCTGTCGGAATCGGTCGGTGCGCAGACGGCAGCCCTGGTGTGCTTCCCCTACGCCGGTGGCAACGCGGTGAACTTCCAGCCGATGGCCAGGGCGCTGCCGGCAGGTGGACCGGCGGTCTACGCCGTCGAGCTGCCCGGTCACGACGTGGGCACCGAGGGCGAGCCGCTCGCGCCGATGACACAGGTGGTCGAGCAGGTCGTCGACGAGATCACCGGGCGTGGCCTGACCAGGGTCCTGCTGTGGGGCCACTCCTCGGGCACCGCGTTGGCCGTCGAGACGGCCAGAAAGCTGCAGGAGCACGGGGTGGACGTCCAACGGGTGTTCCTCGGCGCGCAACTGCTCGGCGACGCCGACGCCCGGCGCGCCACCATCACCGAGCTGACCGGGCAAAGCAACGCCGAGATCGCCGCGAACCTGAGCACGGACGGCGGCTACACCGCGCTCGGTGAGCTGGGTGCCCAGCACGCCGAGCACGTCGGCGCCGCCTACCGGCACGACTGCGTGTCCGCACACGACTACTTCGCCGACGCCCTGGAGCGCCCGCCTGCGCAGAAGCTCTCCGCGCCGGTCACCGTGGTCGTTGCCGCGGACGACCCGAGCACGGCGGAGTACCCGCACCGGTACCGCGACTGGCAGCTTCTGGCCGGACAGGTCGACCTGCACGAGCTCGCCGACGGCGGCCACTACTTCCTGCGTACCCGTCCGGCCGAGGCGGCAAAGGCCGTGCTGCACGCCACCGAATTGTTCGCTTCTTCCTGAGTGTCAACTGAAAGGAGATCGAGATGTCGTTCACATCCACGGCGTCGCTGCTCGACGTGGAACTGGAATCCGGCAGACCCCCACGGCTGCGGGCCGAGGCCACCGGCTCCGCGCCGACCTGGGCGGCCGAGCACCGGGACGCGCTGCGCGCGGTCGTCGCCGAGCATGGCTCGGTCCTGGTCCGCGGCCTCGGGCTGCGTGACGCGGCCGAGACCGGAGCCGTCTTCTCAAAGCTGGCCACCGGTCTGATGACCGAGCAGGAGGCCTTCGCGCCCCGGCAGGCCTACTCGGACGGGGTGTACTCCTCATCGAAGTGGCCGCCGAACCAGCCGATGTGCATGCACCACGAACTGAGCTACACGCTTGAGTTCCCCGGCCTGATGATGTTCGCCTGTCTCAGCGCGCCCACCGACGGCGGGGCGACCGCGGTGGCCGACTCACCGACCGTGCTCGACGCGCTGCCCACCGAGTTGACCGAGCGGTTCGAGCGCGAGGGCTGGCTGCTCACCCGCAGCTACAACGACGAGATCGGCGCGTCCGTCGCCGAGGCCTTCGGCACCGAGGACCGGGGCGCGGTCGAGCGCTACTGCCGCGCCAACGCGATCACGTTCGAGTGGCAGCCCGACGGTGGACTGCGCACCAGACAGCGCCGCAGCGCCGTGGTGCGCCACCCGGTCACCGGCCGCCGCTGTTGGTTCAACCAGATCGCGTTCCTCAACGAGTGGACGATGGCCCCCGAGGTGCACGAGTACCTGGTGGACGTCTACGGCGCCGACGGGCTGCCGTTCAACACCCGCTTCGGCAACGGCGACCCGATCGGCGAGGACGTCGTGCAACTGCTCAACAGCGTCTACGAGGCGAACACCGTACGCGAACCGTGGCAGGCCAGCGACCTGATGCTCGTCGACAACGTCCGTACCGCGCACAGCAGGGAGCCCTTCGAGGGACCGCGCGAGGTGCTCGTCGCCCTGGCCGAACCGGTGCGTCTGGCCGACTGCTCGCCGACCGTAGAGGTGACCGCGCCATGACCGTCGTCGATTCCACCGCGAGAGAGTCCGCAAGAGTCGCACCGGTCACCGTGCCACCGTTCGCGGTGATCTCCGGTGCCCAGGTCCGGCGCACGCTGCACGGATGCGAGAAGCGGATCACGGAGTTGGTCGAGGCCACCTACCGGGCGCACGGCGCCGGTGATTCGGTGAACCCGCCGTCGTACTTCCTGCGTTTCCCCGACCGCCCGTCCTCCCGGATCATCGCGCTGCCCGCCTCGATCGGCGGGGAGACACGGGTGGACGGCCTGAAGTGGATCTCCAGCTTCCCGAAGAACGTGACGGCCGGCATCCCAAGGGCATCGGCCGTGCTCATCCTCAACGACCATGACACCGGCTACCCGTTCGCCTGTCTGGAGAGTTCCATCATCAGCGCCACCCGGACGGCCGCGTCGGCGGCGTCGGCGGCCGACTGGCTCAGCCGCGACCGGCCGCGACCGACGCGCGTCGGGTTCTTCGGGGTGGGCTTGATCGCCCGCTACATCCACACCTTCCTGGTCGGCACCGGCTGGTCGTTCGACGAGATCGGCGTGCACGACCTGTCCGCCGACAGCGCGGCAGGCTTCCGGTGCTACCTGGAGCAATCGGACACCACTGGACGAATCACCGTGCACGACAACGCCGAGCAGTTGATCCGAAACAGCGACCTGGTCGTCTTCGCCACGGTCGCCGGTCAACCGCACGTCAGTGACCTGTCATGGTTCGCACACAATCCGCTGGTGCTGCATGTGTCGCTGCGCGACCTCGCGCCGGAGATCCTGCTCGCCTCGAGCAACATCGTCGATGACGTCGAGCACTGCCTCAAGGCCGACACGTCGCCGCATCTGGCCGAGCAGCTCACGGGCAACCGGGACTTCCTGCACGGCACGTTGGACGACGTGATGGCCGGGCGGGTGACGGTGCCGACGGACCGGCCGGTGGTGTTCTCGCCCTTCGGCCTCGGGGTGCTCGACCTCGCGGTGGGCAAGTACGTGTACACCGAAGTGGCCCGCTGCGGAGAGTTGCACGTCGTCGACGACTTCTTCCACGAACTGAGCCGGTACGGATGAGCCCGCCGAGAGCCGAGAAGGCTCCTTCAGGACTGATCCCACGAGAGACCACCGGTCACGTCGCTGCATGTCCTGACGCACGAGACAGCGGCCACTGACGCAGGGCCCCGACCCGACTGGTGGGACACGGGGTCTCGCCCGCACAAGCGAGGAGCCCGCACACGGCCGGATGGAAGTTCCGGAAGTGCTCTGCTCCAGACAGAGGAGAACATCGTGCCTGTCATTTCCGCTCCCTACGCCTTCAACGTAGAGGATCTCTATGTCGATCTCCGGTCGTTCCTCGGGCACTCGCTCTTCCTGAAGTGCGAGGGCTTCAACTTCGCCGGCTCGATCAAGCTGAAGGCCGCGACCGAGATGGTGGAGGCCGCTGAGCGGGATGGAATTCTGACCCCGGAATCGATCCTGGTCGAGTCCTCGTCCGGAAACCTCGGCGTGGCGCTGAGCGTGATCGCGGCGAGTAAGGGCTACCGGTTCCTGTGTGTGACGGACTCCCGCGGCAATCTATCGAACAGAATGATGATGGAGGCATTGGGCAGCCAGGTGCACGTGATCGCCGAACAGGGGGCCGACGGCGGCTTTCTCGGCGCGCGGCTCGAGTACGTCCGCGCGCTGTGCGCCTCCGACGAGCGGTATGTGGGGCTCAGCCAGTACACCAATCCGAACAACTGGAAGGCCCACTACCGCACGACCGCGCCGGAGATCGCCCGTCAGTTCCCGCGGCTGGACGTGCTGTTCGTCGGAGCCGGCACCACCGGGACCCTGATGGGCTGTGCGCGCTACTTCCGGGGATGGCACCGGCCAGTGCGGATCATCGCGGTGGACAGCGTCGGCTCGGTGTCCTTCGGTGGTTCGCCGGGCCGCCGGATGATTCCTGGTCTGGGCATGAGCATGCGCCCGCCACTGCTCGACGAGTCCTATGTCGACGAGGTGATTCGTGTCGAGGAGGCGGACACCATACGTGCCTGCCATCGTCTGGCCAGGCGCGGATTCCTGTTCGGCGGCTCCACCGGCACGGTGATCAGCGGCGCAACGGACTGGTTGGCCCGGCATGACGCGCGCGAACTCACCGCAGTGGCCATCGGCCCGGACCCCGGCGAGCGCTACCTCGACACGATCTACCAGACCAACTGGCTGCAGGATCTCTACGGCGAGGACGTGCTCGACTCCGTCAAGGAGGCCGCCGACTCCTGGGCAACCGCCCCCTCGCCGGCGACACCGTGCGGCAGGCTGCCGGACCTTGCGGACCGGCAGCCGCAACGGCAATCCGCATCGGCTCCGGGTTCGTAAGCCCCGGGCGCCCCGTCCGAGGAGCCGACAGCACCGACATGGCCCTCACCACGGTCGAGTGGTACGACAACTCACCGCATCAGAGCCAGGGCCGGCGGTTTCATCGCAACGGCAACGCAGAAGTGAGCACGGGCCTACCTTCCGGCCGCCGCTCGCAGCGTCGGCGTGCCCGGTGACCGTCACGGGAGCCATCTCAGAGCACGCATTCCGCGTGCCTTCCTGGCCTACCTGCTCGACGCGGCGACAGGAGGAACCGGCTCGCGGCGGCCCGGCCACACACGGACCGTCTCCCGCCGTGGCGCCGGTCATGCCCCGTGCCGGCCCCCTGCGGCGGCGTCCCGGGGGCAAGGAGCCCGTCGGCCGCGGCGAGCAGCTCCAGGCCGTCGGTGCGCTCGCCGCGGCGCCGGGCGGCGGCGGCCAGCACCGTTCGCCCTCGCCGGACTCGGCTACCGGGTCAAGGAGATGCTCGGCGGCTTCGAGTACTGGGTGCGCGAGGGCTTCCGGTTCGAGAGCCGGCAGGGGCCGGAGCGGCGCCGCGCCGACCCGCTCACCGCGCCGGCCGGCTCTGGGGACTGCGGTTGCTGACGGCGGCGGGCCGGGCCCGGGGTCGAGTCCCGGCCCGCCGGCCCGGTCAGAGCTTCGACAACTCGTCGACCAGGTCGTCCAGACCCAGCGGCCCCTGCGACAGGGCGGCCATGTGCCAGGCCTTGAGGTCGAAGGAGTCCCCGTGCGCCGCGCGGGCGTTCTCCCGGCCGAGCAGCCAGGCGCGTTCACCCAGCTTGTAGCCGATGGCCTGCCCCGGCATCGAGAGGTAGCGGGTCAGCTCGCTCTCCACGAAGTCGGCGGGCCGGCCGCTGTGGTTGCCGAAGAACTCCTGGGCCAGCTCGGGCGTCCACCGTTCACCGGGGTGGAACAGGGAGTCGGCCGGGATCTCCAGCTCCGCGTGCATACCGATGTCCACGATCACCCGGCAGGCGCGCATCATCTGCGCGTCCAGGTAGCCCAGGCGGCGCTCGGCGTCGGGCAGGAAGCCCAGCTCGTCCATCAGCCGCTCCGCGTACAGCGCCCAGCCCTCGGCGTTGGCGCTGACGATGCCGACGGACGCCTGGTAGCGCGAGAGGCTCTCCGCGACATGCACCCACTGGGCGAGCTGGAGGTGATGACCGGGAACGCCCTCGTGGTACCAGGTGGAGACCAGGTCGTACACCGGGAACCGGGTCTCGCCCATGGTCGGCAGCCAGGTGCGGCCGGGGCGGGAGAAGTCCTCGGACGGGCCCGTGTAGTACGGCGCCGCGGCGCCGCCGGGCGGGGCGATCCGGGACTCCACCTTGCGGACCCGCTCGGCGAGTTCGAAGTGCGTACCGTCCAGGGCCTCGATCGCCTCGTCCATCAGGCTCTGCAGCCACGCCTGGACCTCGTCGACGCCCTCGATGTGCTTGCCGTGCACATCGAGGTGGGCCAGCGCCTCCCAGGGGCCCGCCCCGGGCAGTACCTTCTCGGCCTCGCTCCGCATCTCCGCGAGCAGCCGGTGATACTCGGACCAGCCGTACGCGTACGCCTCGTCGAGATCGAGGTCGGTGCCGTTGAAGTAGCGCGACCAGCGGGCGTACCGCTCACGGCCCACCACATCGGGCTCACCTTCGATGGCGGGGGCGTACACCTCGCGCATCCACTGGCGCAGTTCCTCGAGCGCCTGCGTGGCCTGCCGGGCACCGTCGTCAAGTCCGGTGCGCAGAGCGGCCGGGCCCGCGGCGGCGAAGTTCTGGAAGAACCCCGTCGTACCGTCGCCGATCCACTCGTCGAGCTGGCCGATGAAGGTGGCCGTGGCGCGCGGACCGCCGTAGAGCTTCCGCTCCAGGCCGAGCGCGAGCGACTCGCGGTACCCGGCGAGCGCGGCCGGAACCGCTCGGAGGCGTTCGACGACCGCCGCCCAGTCCTCGTCCGTCTCGGTGGGCGTCACGGTGAACACCTCACGGATCGCGTGCGCCGGGGAGTGCATGTTGGAAACGGTGCGCAGCGCCTCATCGGCCTCGTGGACGGCGAGTTCGGCCGTCAGCCGCTCACGCAGGAGACGGCCGCAACGGCGCTCTGCGTCATCGGCCGCACCGGGCAGTTGTTCCGCACGGTCGAGCCGGGCCAGCGTGGTGCGGGCCAGTCCGGCCAGTTCCTCCTGGCCGGCGGGGGAGAAATCAGGGAGGCGGCGCGAGCTTTCCGCGACACCCAGATAGGTGCCGGAAATCGGGTCGAGTTGAATGAACGCGTCGACGTAGGCGTCGGCGATCTGGCGGGGCAGCGCGCTGCTCGGAGTGTCTGACATGTGGACATCCTCGTACGGGGAGGGTCTCCCCGTCACCATCAAAAGGGCTCGGAGGCCTGACTTGTGCCCGGCCCGGCCGCGATGGCGGAGGGCGGCAGCATCGGTCCGCACTCCCATTGCTGGAAGATCAGCCTGGTTTCCACCCGGGCGACTTCGCGGCGCGAGGTGAACTCGTCCAGTACCAGCCGCTGCAGATCGGCGGTGTCGGCAACGGCCACATGGACCAGATAGTCGTCGGGACCGGTCAGATGGAAGAGCGCCCGGGACTCGGGCAGCGTCCTGATCCGCTCGACGAACGGGCCGATGAGTTCTCTGCGGTGCGGCCGGACCTGCACCGAGAGCAGCGCCTCCAGCCCGCGGCCCAGTCTGGCCGGATCCAGTCGCAACTGGTGTCCGAGGATGACGCCCGTGCGGCGCAGCCGGGTGACCCGGTCCAGGCATGTGGACGGGGCGACCCCGACCTCTGCTGCGAGATCGCGGTAGGTGGTCCGGGCATCGTTCTGCAACAGGCGCAGAATATGCAGATCCACCGTGTCGAGGGCGATGGAATCGGTCATTCGCCGAACGTAGCACGGGCCTTGGCCCAGATCTTCCGGCAGCTGTTCAGAGTAGTGACATGGACACCGAAGCCTCGATGGCGCCCTCGACGACAACCCGGTCCAGGGCGCTGGCCACCGAAGCCGTGCACGCCGGACGCGACGACCTCGCGGCTCTCGGCCTGCACGCCCCGCCGATTGACCTGTCCACCACCTACCCCTCGTACGACTCCAGGGGAGAGGCGGAGCGGATCGACTCCTTCGCCGCCACCGGTGCCCGGCTCGACGGGCCGCCGGTCTACGCCCGGCTCGACAACCCGACCACCGCCCGATTCGAGACGGCCCTGGCCCGGCTCGAAGGGACCGCGAGCGCTGTGGCGTTCGCCAGCGGCATGGCGGCGCTCACTGCCGTTCTGCTGGTCCGCGCGAGCATGGGGCTGCGCCATGTGGTGGCGGTCCGTCCGCTGTACGGCTGCAGCGACCATCTGCTCGGTGCCGGGTTGCTGGGCACCGAGGTGACCTGGACCGATCCGGCGGGCATCGCCGACGCGATCCGCCCCGACACCGGTCTGGTGATGGTGGAGACCCCCGCCAATCCGACGCTCGCCGAGGTGGACATCCGGTCGGTCGCCCACTCCTGCGGCTCCGTTCCGCTGCTCGTCGACAACACCTTCGCGACGCCGGTGCTCCAGCGGCCCGTCGAGCACGGCGCGCGGATTGTGCTGCACAGTGCGACGAAGTACCTCGGAGGCCACGGTGACGTGATGGGCGGAGTCGTCGCCTGTGACGAGGAGTTCGCCGCCCGGCTGCGCCAGGTGCGTTTCGCCACCGGCGGAGTGCTGCATCCGATGGCCGGTTACCTGCTGCTGCGCGGCCTCGCCACGCTGCCGGTACGGGTGCGGGCCGCGTCCGCGTCCGCCGCGGAGCTCTCCCGCAGGCTGGCCGCCGACCCGCGGATCGCCCGTGTCCACTACCCGGAACTGGGCGGCGCGATGGTCTCCTTCGAGATCTTCGGGGACCCGCACCGGGTGATCGCCGCGGTACGGCTTATCACGCCCGCCGTCAGTCTCGGCAGCGTGGACAGCCTGATCCAGCACCCCGCCTCCATCAGCCACCGCATTGTGGACGAAGGAGACCGGCAGGCGTCGGGGGTCGGCGACCGGCTGCTGCGGATGTCGGTCGGCCTGGAGGATGTCGAGGATCTCTGGGCCGATCTCTGCCAGGCGCTGAGCAGTGAGGAGCCCCTGCGTCAGGACTTCAGTGACTCGCCTGCTCGTACGGCGGCAGAGACCGTACCGAAGTCGCGTCCAGCCGGGCGGTGATCACGAGCGTGCCGTCCTCGATCTGGTAGTCGAGCGGCAGCGAGAGCGCGCGCATGGTGGCGACCATCCCGGTGTTGGACGCCTGGGTGACGGCGTAGACGCTCTCGCAGTCGGCCTCGACGGCGAGGGCCACCAGGCGGGCGAGGAGCTCGGAGCCGATGCCGCGGCGCTGCCAGTCGTCCTCGACGAGCAGGGCGACCTCGGTCTCGTCGCCGTCCCAGAGCAGATGACCGAGGGCGACCAGTCGGCCGGAGGCCGTCTGCACGGCGAGCGTGCGGCCGAAGCGCGGGCTCAGCAGGTGGTCGAGATAGCGGTCGGCATCCTGTACCGGGCCGTGGTAGCGCAGCCGTAGCGTCTGCTCCGAGCAGCGGTCGTGCATGGCGCGGGCCGCTTCGAGGTCCGTGCGGTCCGCCCGGCGTACGGTGATCGCGTTGCCCTCGGGCAGGGTGAGGACGTGCTCGCTGCGCGGGACGCGGGGGCCGAGCCGGGCGTCGAGCTCGACCAGCGCGCGTGCCCTGGCGAACTCCGTGGGCGTGAACGGGAGATGGGGCCGCTCCACGGTGATGACGCCGCCCGCCGGGTCGCGCAGCCGCATCGCCGTCTCCTCCAGTACCCCTTCGACGGGCGCGCTCTCACCGGTGGCGCGTCCGTTGATCGAGACGGCGGGCAGCGAGTGGATGGTGCACCGGCCGAGCAGCTGCCGCAGGGCGAGGGGGAGTTCGGCGGCGTCCAGGGCGGTGCGGGTGGCGAGACCGAGTACCCGGGTCGGAGCGTCCACCAGGTCATGGGCGTCGGCGCGCTCGATCCAGGTGGAGCTGCCGCCCGCGGCGGAGATCTCCCGGGTCAGCTGCGGTGCCGGAAGCGTGGCGGGGGCGCGCAGCAGGAACTCGTCGACCGTGCCCCGGGCCAGTGGGTGCGTCTGAAGGGTCAGGATGTCGATCCGGTGCTGGGCCAGCACGATGCAGAGCGCGGCCAGGCTGCCGGGGACGTCCCTGACCGTGGTGCGCATGCGCCACAGCGTCGTCTCCCCGGACCCGGTATCCGATGCGGGGGAGACGGCCGCCGCTGCCCGCTGCACGGCGGAGCCGTCCGGGGCGGACACCCTGTCGGTATCCGGCGGTGGTGCGTGGCTGTGCCGCCGGGCCCACCAGGTGTGGAACGCGGCAGTCGCGGTCAGCGCCAGGGCCGATGCGATGAGCAGATACGGTCCGTCCGGCTGGTGTCCGATCAGGTTGGCGATCGCGTCGGCAACGGCGACCGCGGTGAACAGGGCGGCAAGTTCGATGAGATCCCGTCGCCAGTGGTGGGGGCGGCGGGCACTCTTCGCGGAGGTCACATCAGTCATGCCCTCACTGTGACCGAGCGGTGTTGCCTGATCACGAACGCCTTGTGACCGATGGGTTAAGTGTGGATCTAGTCGCCTATCGTCTATTTTCGGCCGATTGACCAGGGCATTCGAGCCATGCGCCGGTCAGGTTTCAGACGGCCGCCCGGCCCCGGGACCTGCGTCCAGCCGTGCCGCCTGAGCCCGCTTCACCGTCCGCTCAGCGCAAGCCCTGCTGAGCCTCGGCCAGCAGCCGCACCCCCCGGGTGATGTCCACCGGCGCCAGTTGCGCGTAACCCAGTACCAGGTTCACAGCACGGTCCGCGGGCGGCGCCGTGCCGCATTCGCTCAGCAGCCGCAGCGCGATTCCGGCACCGGCGGCCCTGGCGGTGAAACCGGCCTCGGGGCCGTACCGTTCGGGCAGCCGGGCAATGATGTGAAGCCCCGCGGCGATACCGCTGACCTCGGTGCCGGGGAAGTACTCGGCCAGCGCCGCTGTCAGGGTGTCGCGGCGTTCCCGGTAAGCGCGCTGGCAGCGCCGCAGCTGACGGTCGTAGCCTCCCCGGACAATGAAATCGGCGAGTACCGCCTGGTCGACCGCCGGATTGCCGAGATCCATCGTGCGCTTGCGGGCGACGATCTCATCCGTCATCGACGCCGGTGCCAGCAACCACCCGAGCCGCAGACCCGGTGCCAGCGACTTGCTCACCGAGCCGGTGTACGCGACGTGCTCGGGATCCAGGCCCTGCAGGGCGCCGACCGGAGCCCGGTCGTAGCGGAAGTCACCGTCGTAGTCGTCCTCCATGACCACTCCGTCGACGTCCCTCGCCCAGTCCAGGAGCAGACTTCGGCGGGCGGCGGAGTACGCGATCCCGGTGGGGAACTGATGGGCCGGAGTGGTCATCACGGCGCGGACCCCGGAGCGCGCGAGCGGCTCGGTGGCGAGGCCCTCGTCGTCGAGCGGCAGCCGGGACGTGGCCAGACCCGTCGAAGCGAAGAGCGAGGAGTGTTCGGGGCTCCCGGGGTCCTCGACACCGACCGTGCGCATCCCGCGTCCGTGCAGCACGAACCCGAGCAGTGTCGTCGCCTGCGCCACGCCCGAACAGACCAGCAGACGTTCCGGATCGGCCACCACCCCGCGACGCCTCGTCAGCAGGGCCGCGAGCGCCACCCGCAACTCGGGCAGCCCACGTGGATCGGGATAGCCCAGGGCGCTGTGCGGCAGCCGGCCGAGCACCGAACGGTGGGTGGCGGCCCAGGCGCTGCGTGGGAAGAGCGAGAGGTCCGGAGTGCCGGGCCGGAAATCGACGAGCGTGCCGGGAGTGCGCGGGGCGAGATCGCGGGCCCAGCCCGCCGCCGCCCGCACCGAGCCGCTGACCCATGTCCCCGCCCCGCGGCCGCTGCGCAGGTAGCTCTCGGCGGTCAGCTGCTCGTACGCCTCGGTGATCAGACCGCGTGAGACGCCGAGATCGGCGGCGAGTTCACGACTGGACGGAAGCCGCGTCCCCGGCGTCAGACGGCCGGACCGGACCGCTTCGCGCAGCGCCGACTGGAGGGCGCGACCACGTCCGCGCGCCGGGGCGGACGCTGCCGGAAGTAGCAACTCCCAGGCGGCGGAGACCGATTCCCGGCCCCTGCCGCCGCCGTCCGGTACTGGATTGGTCCCCGAAGAGGTCATGGGAGTGGACCTTAAACCGGACCGCCGAGCTGCCTAGCGTCAGTGCCATGAACGTGACCTCCCTGCGCGGAGCCCTCCTCGCCACCGTCGCCTGCATCCTCGTGGGTGCTTCCTTCACCGCCAACAGTGTCCTCGGCGACTACCCGTACGCGGGTGGCCAGGCGCTGCGCTACGGCCTCGCCGGCCTCCTCCTCCTGCCACTTCTGCGACGGGGTGGAGCGCCCCCGCCCGCTGCCGTACTGCGCGCGCTCAGCGGCCGCCAGTGGGGGCGGCTCGCTCTGCTCGCGGCGGTCGGAATGGTTGGCTTCAACCTGGCGGTCCTGGCCGCCGAGCGGTCCGCGGAACCTGCCGCTCCCGGAGTCTTCGTGGGGTGCGCCCCGATCGTCGTGGCGGTGCTCGTGCCGTTGCTGGACGGGCGCCGGCCGGCCCGCGCCGCGCTCTACGCCGCCGCGCTGGTCGCCGCGGGCGCCTTCACGGTCCAGGGCTGGGGCCGTACGGACACGGCGGGCATCCTCTGTTCCGTCGGTGCGCTGGCGGGCGAGGTGGGCTTCGCCGTCATCGCCGTACCCGTTCTGCGTCCGCTCGGCCCGAAACTGCTGTCCGCCACGGTCTGCGTGATCGCCGCCGCGGAGTCGGCCGCGCTGGGGCTGCTGCTGGACGGCGGCAGCTTCCTGCGAGTGCCTTCACCCGGTGAGGCGGCGGCACTGGTCTGGCAGGCCGCCGTGGTCACGGTCGTCGGATTCGTCTGCTGGTACATGGGCATGCAGCGCATCGGCGCCGAGCGCGCCACGCTCTTCTCCGGTCTGATCCCGGTCTCCGCCGCGCTGACCGCTCCGCTGGTCGGCGCCGGTTCCTACGGTGTCGCACAGGCCGCAGGCAGCTGTCTGGTCGCGCTGGGGGTGGCGCTCGGATCGGGCGTTCTGCGCCGGCGCCGGCTCGTGCCCGGTACGGCCTCGGCGACTGGCGCCGAGGATCACCCGCGCCACGAGAGCCGGGTCGTCGTTCATCGAGCCATGGTCACAGCGGGGCAGCCGGGTACCGGGGACGGTGGGCTTGGCCCGGGTCCCCCGGCGACGCAGGAGCAGCCGGTCGCTGCTGCCCCGGGCGACGGTCACCGGCAATCCCGGCACATCATCGGTGAACAGGACATCGCGTCCGGCGTCCGGCGCCTGGCGTAACCCGGTCGGCTCGCGCAGGGCGACGGTCTCCGAGACCGCGGCCTTCGGTGAACGGCGGCCGGGACGAGCACAGATGGTGCCGGTCAGGACCACACGACCGGCCGCTGCACGGGAGCGCCGCTCGACGAGCGGCAGTGACATCGACCCGGCGGCTGGTCGCATGGCGCGCAACGCGCCGAACGTGTAGCGCTTGGTCCAGAACCCCGCGGGCGAGAGTGCCGTCACCGAGCGCACGAGCTTCTCGCGCCTCGACTTCTGTGCCGGCGGCCTGCCGAGCGGTAGCCCCCCACATGGGGGAGGTCCACGCCCAGGGCTTGGCAGAAGGCCCCGAGCAGCGGTGCCACGGTCGCCGGGTCGTTCCACGGCGAGGACGGGGACCGCCGGGTCCCAGGCCTGGCGGTGGTGGCCGATGCGGTGGAGCAGCAGCGGAGCCCCGGCACCCGTCCGCTCGTACGCGACGGACGTGGTCCACGGTCCGCGGGTCCGCAGTCCACGGGGCGACTCGAGGGTGAAGGAAACCGTCGCCGGCAGGGAGATGCTCCCCGGTGTTCCGGCGCGTGGTGGTCTTGCCTGCAGGCGGCTCAGGCAATCCGGCAGCAACAATTGCCGCCAGGTGGACGGGAGTTCAAGATGGCCGGGCGATTCGAACTGGACACCGTGCGGTACGTCGGCTGGGATGGGGCGGTGACAGCCGACACCGTGACCGACGTCTTCGAAGAGCACCGGCCCGTACTCACCGGGGTCGCCTACCGCATGCTCGGCCGGATCGCCGACGCGGAGGACGTGGTCCAGGAGGCGTGGCTCCGCTGGTCGTCCGTGGCGCGGGAGGACGTGCGCGAACCGCGCGCCTTCCTCGTGAGGATCGTCACCCGTCTCGCCATCGACCGGCTGCGCCAACTCCGGACGCGACGAGAGGCGTACGTCGGGCCCTGGCTGCCGGAACCCCTCGTCACCGACTTCGGTCCCAGCCTTCCCGACACGGCGGAGCAGGCCGTGCTCGCCGACTCCGTGTCCGTCGCGGTGCTCGTCGTCCTCGAATCGCTCTCCCCGCTGGAGCGCGCCGTCTTCGTCCTGCGCGAGGCCTTCGGCTTTCCGTACGGAGAGATCGCCACGACGCTCGACCGGACCGAGGCCGCCGTCCGTCAGCTCGCGGGGCGCGCCCGACGTCATGTGGAGGAGCGCAAGCCGCGCTACGACGTCGATCCCGTCCACCGCCGTGACCTCACGGAACGCTTTCTCGCGGCGGCCGCGGGCGGTGACATCGAGGAGTTGCTCGCACTCCTCGCGCCGGACGTGCGACTCGTCGGCGACAGCGGCGGGAAGTCGAAGGGGCCGCTGCGGATCCTGCAGAGCGCGGACAAGGTCGGCCGCTTCCTCCACGCAGTCGCTCAAGAGCAGGCTCGGGACCTGGAGGTCAGGAGCCTGGAGGTGAACGGTGGGCCGGCGCTGCTGGTTCTCGTCGGCGGAAAGGCCGACTGTGTCATTCAGGTGGATGTGCGGGACGAAGCCATCCAGTGTGTATATATCATTCGCAATCCTGACAAGCTCACCACTTTCATCGGTACGTAGCCGCTGGGGTCCGCTGATCACTTCAACTGGCATATTGCCTTCCGCTTGACCTGCCCGACAGTCGCCCGAATCGCCCTCAAGCCCCACGGACCTGCCCGGACGTGGGGTTTTGTGCTGCGCGCGGCAAACCGGTCCGCGAACGTCCTGTGAACGCTGTGCGGCAGAACCCCGTTTCACAGCGTTACCGGCTAAGGATTGGTCTTGACCAAGGGGGTGCGTCGTCCTATGGTCGCAACGTTAAGACAGGAACCTTTAATAAATAACGTCGCGGAAAAGCCGACGGGCGATTGCGGAGGACAAGGGTGGGGACCACGCAGCTGGAATCGGTACAGGAGCCGAAGTACTGGCACCTCAAGACCGTGCTCAGTGAGGCACTCGACTCGGACTTTGCGGTGGGAGAGATCCTTCCCAACGAGCGCGAGCTCGCCGCCCGGTTCGGCGTCGCCCGGGCCACGCTTCGGCAGGCACTGGAGCAGCTCGAACTCGAAGGCAGACTGCAGCGCCGCCGGGGGGTCGGGACCACGGTCGCGCCGCCGCGCGTGGGCGTGGCCGTCTCCACGGCTCAGCACGACTGGACCGGCGGTGGCGCGGGCGAGGCATGGCAGTCGGTGGACTGCCGGACCGCGGCCGCACCCGTGGCGGTGGCCGGCGCGCTCGACGTGGGGTGCGAGGAGCCCGTCCACATCGTGCGCCGGATCCGGGTCAGCAACGGGCAGGCTGTCGCGGCGGAGCTGCTGTACGTGCCGTCGTCCTCGGTTCCCGAACTCTCCGCCATAGAAAATCCGTCCGGCTCCGCCAGAGCCCGCAGCGTCGTGCGTGAACTGCACCGGCTCGCGCTCGACGGCCAGGACCGCTCGGTTGAGCTCGGTTCGGCCCGCGCGGACGATGCCAAGGAGCTCGACCGGCTTCCCGGGGCGCCCGTCCTCGTCGTCACCACCCGGTACCTCGCCGCAGGCGGCACCGCGGCCGTTTCCGTCGCCACCTACCGCGCCGACACCTGCCGGCTCACCTTCGGCGACTCGGGCGACGTGGAGATCAGCCACCACGACCAGGAGCGCCGGGCATCCTGACCGGGTGCCTCCCGGGGCGCCCGGCAGGAACCCCCGACGATCGGCCCGTCGCACTCAGCGGCGGGCCGTCACCGTTCCCTCCACCGCGAAGAGCTGCTCCTCGACGTGGTCGAGTGCCAGCCGCAGCGCTCCCGTGGCCACAGCGGCCTCGCCGAGCAGTGACAACGCCACCCTCGGGGGCCGAAGGCAGTAGCGGGCCAGCTCGCCGCGGAGCGGGTCGAGCACCCCGTCCAGCCCGGCTGCCCACCCGCCGACGACCACCAGCTCGGGATCGAGTGCCAGCACCAGCGCCGCGACATCGTGGACCAGCCGCTGAATGAACCGCTCGACCGCCGCCTGCGCCTGTTCGTCGCCGTGCCGCGCCTTCGCGAAGACAGCGGCCACCGCATGCTCGTCAAGCGGGTCCAGAGGCGTGTCCGTCGTGGACAGCAGCCGCTCCGGTGTGACGCCACGGCCCAGGAGGTGCAGCGCCCCGATCTCGCCCGCCGCACCGCCGAAACCACGGTGCAGCCGTCCGCCGATCAGGGAACCCGCTCCCGGACTCAGCCCCGCCAGCACGAACACGATGTCGTCGGACTCCGTGGCCGCGCCCTTCCAGTGCTCCGCGACGGCTGCGGCGTTCGCATCGTTCTCCACGAGAACCGGGCAGCGGAAGGAACGCCGCAGCCGCTCGCCCAGCGCCAGGCCGGTCCAGTCCGGCAGTGCGGTACCCAGCCGGACGGTGCCGTCGGCCTCCACGATGCCCGGGCTGCCGACCCCGACCGCCCGCAGGCTGCTGCGGGCCACGCCGGTCCGCCGCAGGACGTCGGCGACCACGGTCCGCACCTTGTCGAGGCGGTCGTCGGCGCAGGCGGTCTCCGACACCTCACGGGAGCCGGCGCCTATGATCCGGCCGTCCAGGCCCGACAGCAGCGCCGAGACCCGGTGCGGGCCGATCTCGATGCCCAGCAGATGTCCGGCCTCGGCACGGAACCGGAACCGGCGGGCCGGACGGCCCTGCCGTCGTGCCTCGGCACCGTCCGGCGCCGACTCGACGACCAGACCGGCTTCGAAGAGCCCTTCCACGACGCCCTCGACCGTCGGCCGGGACAGACCGGTGATCCGGGTCAGGTCCGTGAGGGT
The DNA here is from genome assembly GCF_007829885.1 of Streptomyces brevispora. NCBI lineage: Bacteria > Bacillati > Actinomycetota > Actinomycetes > Kitasatosporales > Streptomycetaceae > Streptomyces > Streptomyces brevispora. The sequence continues at coordinate 8,924 of NZ_VIWW01000001.1, read as the reverse complement.
CGGGGAACCGGCGCCCCTGAGGGCGTGCAGCACCACAGCGGAATTGATCCGACGCAGCAACGACGGGTCCCCACCGGTCAGCCGGCTCACGGTGTGTCCTCCCAGCTCGTGCGCATGTCAGGCGGATCGTACTCGTTGCTCAGGGGCAGAGCGACTGCGGGACGCAACGCCCCTGCGGGAACGACCGGGATCAGCTGGGGTTCCGCTCGGGTTCAGCTGGGCGCGACGAATCCGGACTCATAGGCAGCGATGACCGCCTGGGTGCGGTCCCGGGCACCCAACTTCGCGAGTACGGCGCTGACATGGGTCTTCACCGTCTGGACGCCCACCACGAGCTTGGCGGCGATCTCGGCGTTGGACAGGCCCCGGGCCATCAGCCGCAGCACCGCGGCCTCGCGCTCGGTGAGCGAAGCCCTGTCCATAACCTCCCGCGCCCTGCTCGTACCGTATTCGGCGGCGAGCTGTCGGACCGCCGCCGGGAACAACAGGGACTCACCCTCCGCCACCAGCCGCACCGCGTTCACGATCTCGACGGGCCGGGCCCGCTTGAGGAGGAATCCATCAGCCCCCGCGCGCAGCGCCTCGTAGACGTACTCGTCGTTCTCGAACGTCGTCACCACAAGGATCTTCGGCGGATCGGGCACCGTGCGCAGCACCACCCGGGTTGCCTCGATGCCGTCCATCAACGGCATACGGACGTCCATCGCCACGACGTCGGGTCGCAGCTGACGCACCAGCGGGATCACCGCGGCACCGTCACCCGCCTCACCGACGACCTCGATATCGGTCTGGGCCTCCAGGACCGCACGCAGACCCGCGCGGACCAGAGGTTCGTCGTCGACCAGAAGAACGGTAACCGGCATGCGGTCAGCGTATGCGGTCCAGCGGAAGGCTCGCGTGCACTATCCATTCCCCTCCGTACAGGCCGGTCTTGGCATTTCCGCCCAACAGGGCGGCTCTCTCCCGGATACCCCGCAGCCCACTTCCACCCCCGGACGTACCGGTCGAACCTATATACGGGTTGGTCACCTCCAACTCCAGCCGTCCTTCCGCAACGGTGATACGGACCCGGACGGGGACGGCCCCCGAGTGTCGCAGGGCATTGGTGAGGGACTCCTGAAGGATGCGGTATCCCTCACGGGACACCGAATCCGGTACTTGCGTCAGCGGACCGGACACCTCGGCATCGACCTCGGCCCCGGCACCCCGCGCGGAGTCCAGCAAACGGTCCGCCTCACTGAGTGAAGGCCGTTGCCCGGGAGGCTTGCCCGACTCACGCAGCACCCTCAGTACCCGCTCCAGGTCCTCCAGCGCGTCACGGCCGGTCTCCTCGATCGCCATCAGCGCCCGTTCGGTGAACTCCGGGTCGTGCGCCGCCCGAGCGGCACCCGCCTGCACCACCGCCACCGTCAGGGCGTGCCCGATCGAGTCGTGCAGCTCGCGCGCGATCCGGTTGCGTTCAAGGAGTTGCTCGGTGCGTTCCTCCAGCATTGTCAGCCGCTGGGCCGGCGTCGGGCCCAGCAGCCAACGGGCGGCCGCGGTGATCAGCTCTCCACAGCCGACGACCACGGCGAGCATGACCAGCAGCGGAACAGGAGCGAGAACCGCAGCCCACCAGTGCGCGCCCAGCCCGGCGGCAAGCCATTCGTCGCTCGGATTCCTGCCGAACGCCGAGCGGACGAGGTCGACCGTCGTAGCCGGCAGCCACACCGTGGCCAGGCCGGCCAGGCCCGCGCACAGCAGCCGCACCTCCAGCCAGAGCGCGGTCCGCCAGCGCTCGGACCAAGAGGTTGACGGTGCCACCGAGATCGTCGCATCGGGGTCGCCGCGCTCCGCGGGCGTCAGCAGCAACTGCCCCTGGGTCCCCTCGGCGAGCCGCATGCCGGGTATCAGGCCGACCAGAGCCGCGAGGGCGACGGGCACCCACGGCGTATCCATCGAGATGAACAGCCACACGCTCACGGGGGCGACCGGCATGAGCAGATGCAGCCAGCGGGTGTAGGTGACCGGCGCGGCCAACGGGTGGAGGAAGCGGAGCATGTCGCTCATCGTGCCAGCGTGCCCGGGGGCGGCGACTCCCCCGAGCGAGGGAGATGCTCCACTCCGGCGGGGGAGGACTGCCACCGGCGAGGCCGCCAGGCTGAGGACATGACCAGCATCGATGTCCACGAACTCACCAAGGACTACGGCGCGACCCGCGCCGTGGACCGCCTCACCTTCAGCGTACGGCCCGGCCGGGTCACCGGATTTCTCGGACCGAACGGGGCAGGCAAGTCCACCACCATGCGTCTGGTCCTCGGGCTGGACCGGCCGACCGGAGGCACCGCCACCATTGACGGACAGGCGTACGCAGCTCTCGACGATCCACTGCGCCGCGTCGGAGTGCTCCTCGATCCGCAGGCCGCTCACGGTTCGCGTACCGCCCGCAATCACCTGCTGGCACTCGCAACGAGCAACGGCATGGGCGGTGACCGGGTTGAGGAGGTACTGGAGGAGGCAGGTCTTGCCCAGGTCGGCGGACGCCGGATCAAGACGTTCTCTCTCGGCATGCGCCAGCGGCTCGGCATAGCGGCGGCGCTGCTCGGTGACCCGGAGGTGCTCATGCTGGACGAGCCGTCGAACGGGTTGGATCCGGAGGGCATCGTCTGGATCCGGGAACTGATGAAGCGGCTTGCCAGGGAGGGCCGCACGGTGCTCGTCGCCAGCCACCTCATGAACGAGACGTCGTCGTTCGCGGACCATTTGATCGTGCTCGGGCGGGGGCGACTCCTCGTCGACCTACCGATGCAGGAATTCCTCGACTCCCGCAGCCGGCCCAGGGTGCGGATGCGCACGAACGAATCCTCCCGGCTCGGTGAGGTCCTGACACGCAGGGGATACCGGGCCGCGCAGGGCGAGGACGGCCGTTGGACCGTCGAGGGAGTGAAGGCGGAGGAAATCGGAGCGATGGCAGCCAGAGAGGGCATCGCGGTCCTCGAGCTCATTGACGAGCAGGCCACGTTGGAACAGGCCTACCTCGAACTCACCACCGATGCAGCGGAATTCGCTTCCGCCGCTGTCCTGCCCCCCATCCGTCAGGAGGCCTGACCATGTCGACGACCGCAGTCCTGCGCTCCGAGTGGATCAAGATCAGATCGGTGCGTGCCATCTCGGGATCCCTGATAGCCGTCTACCTCGTCACCATGGCCGTCACGGTGCTCACTTTCGCCACCGTCGGTCAGGCCGAGGCGGACAACGCTGACGCCGAACTCGTCTTCGGCGCCTTCTACGCGCTGAACTTCGGTCAGATCGCGGCCATCAGCTTCGGTGCGACGGCGATTTCGTCCGAATACCTCAATGGCGCGCTGCGCATGTCGCTCTTGGCCGTTCCGCGCCGCACCCACTTCTACACCGTCAAGATGTCACTCGTCGGGGGAGCGGCTCTGGCGGTCGGCCTCACCACCGCCTTCAGCTCGTTCCTGGTGGGGCAGCTGTTCATGGGGGAGTACGCCATCGGGCTGGGAGAACCGGGCGCCCTGAGGGCGGCGTTCGGGGGCGGGATATATCTGGCTCTGATGGCACTCTTCGCGGCTGGGCTGACGGTCTTGCTGCGCAGCGCGGTTGCCGTTCTCAGTCTGCTCATCCCGTTCATCCTGATCGTCTCGTTCGTAGTCGGGGACATTGCGGGTACCGCGGCCGACTATCTGCCCGACCGGGCCGGACAGATGGTGCTGCACCAGAACCCGGAAGGCAGCCTCGGGCCCTGGGCAGGACTGGCCGTCACCGCGGCCTGGGCCGCGGTGACACTGTTGGCCGCAGGGTGGGCGCTGCGCCGCCGCGATGCCTAGTGCGGCGCCGCGCGACTGAGCATTCACCTGACTTGGAGCGCGCTCTGGCCGGTGTGCGTGCACGCCGGCGAAGTGGCGCCGTCCCCCTGGGAGGGGTGGAGGGATGGAGGGCTGGAGCGGTGTGGAACGACGGGACGAGATGGCTGAAATCGCCTCAAAGTGCAGTCAGGGGCTTCAGTTGTCAGTGCCGGGCGGTTTACTGACGGTATGAGCACCGCACATCACCTCCGCCTCATCGACGGGATGCGCACCCGAGAGTTTCCCGTGGAGCGCATCCGAACGGGCACGGGAGTCAGCGGGCCCGGCTATCACACCGTTTTCCTGCACGCGGACGACGATGGCTGGGACGAGGACGAGGCGGCGCGGCTGGATCACCGGGCGCAGTGTCTCGCGGAGCATGACGCGCTGATCACATTGCTCGGTGCGCGATGGGGGGAGCCGCAGATGATCAGCCTGTGGAGCGCTCAGGAGCGCATGATGTCAGGCGAAGTGATACCCGACCCCTGGGCCGAGACCGTCGCGGGCTGCGAATACTTCCGGCTCTGGCGCATCGAAGAACGGTGGATTGCCCTGGGGCTCTGTCTGGAGGAGAACGGGCCCGGGTGCGAGCTGACCGTCGTGGTGACGGAGATAGGCCCGCCGTGATCCGGGTGTATTGGTTCAGGTGAGTGTGGGGACAGATCGTGGCACCCCCGCTGACAGCGGCCCGTTGCAATGACTGTTTCGGCGGCTGGGCCGGATCGGGCCGGAAGGCGGGCACTGGTCCTGGCAGGCGACCCCGGCCCCGGCAGTCCGGCCTCCGGCAGTCCGGTGCCGGCAGCCGGTCCCGACAGTCAGTCCCTGGCGGTGTCAGTGAGGGGGTCCGGAGAGACGGCCATGCGGAGCCGTCCGTACTCCTCGGCCATCGATTGAGCGGTCCAATGGGCGTTGAGGCCGCTGGGGTTGGGCAGGACCCAGACGTGTGCTCCGGCGATGGTCCGTTCCTGCGGTCCGATTTGGGCCCGCCGTTGGCCGAATGCCGTTCGGTAGGCCGTGATGCCGACCACCGCCAGCCACTGTGGCCGCAGCCGTTCCACTTTTGCGGTGAGGATCTTTCCGCCCGCGCGGAACTCCTCGGCTGACAGTTCGTCGGCCCGGGCCGTGGATCTGGCGACCACGTTGGTGATGCCCAGTCCGTACCGGAGCAACTCGGACTGTTCGGAGGGCATCAACTGCCGCGATGTGAAACCCGACAGATGGAGTACCGGCCAGAAGCGATTGCCGGGGAAGGCGAAATGGTGGCCCGTGGCAGCAGTCATCAGGCTCGGATTGATCCCGCAGAACAACACACGCAGGCCGCCCGCGACCACGTCGGGAACAGTGCGGTCACGGGCGGCCTGGAGCTCGTCGGGTGTCATCGTCCGGTGGTGCGGGCCGTCAGAGGATGGAGCCCGGCGCGTACCCAGCGGCCTCCGGGTGCTGCTTGGTGATCTCCTCGATGCGGGAGACGAGCGCCGTGACCTGGTCGCCCGCCGCACCCGTGAACGAGAGCTTGTCGGCCATCAGGTCGTCCAGCTGGGCACGGTCAAGCGGGATGCGCTCGTCGGCGGCCAGCTTGTCCAGCAGCTCGTTGCGTTCCGTGCCCTGCTCACGCATGGCCAGGGCGGAAGCGACGGCGTTCTCCTTGATGGCCTCGTGGGCGACCTCACGCCCGACACCCGCGCGCACCGCACCCATCAGCACCTTGGTCGTGGCGAGGAACGGCAGGTAGCGGTCCAGCTCACGGGCGACGACGGCAGGGAAGGCGCCGAATTCGTCGAGCACCGTCAGGAAGGTCTCCACCAGACCGTCGAATGCGAAGAACGCGTCCGGCAGCGCCACCCGGCGGACCACGGAGCAGGACACATCGCCCTCGTTCCACTGGTCGCCCGCCAGCTCGCCGGTCATCGACGCGTAACCGCGCAGGATCACCATCAGGCCGTTGACACGCTCGCAGGAGCGGGTGTTCATCTTGTGCGGCATCGCGGACGAGCCGACCTGGCCGGGCTTGAAGCCCTCGGTCACCAGTTCGTGGCCGGCCATCAGTCGGATGGTCTTCGCGACCGAGGAGGGCGCAGCGGCCAGTTGCACCAGTGCGGTCACCACGTCGTAGTCGAGCGAGCGCGGGTAGACCTGGCCGACCGAGGTGAAGGCCTGTGCGAAGCCGAGGTGACCGGCGATGCGCTGCTCCAGATCGGCCAGCTTCCCGGCGTCACCGCCCAGCAGGTCGAGCATGTCCTGGGCCGTGCCGACGGGCCCCTTGATACCGCGAAGCGGATAGCGGCTCAGCAGGTCCTCAAGGCGGCTGTAGGCCACCAGCAGTTCGTCCGCCGCTGTCGCGAAGCGCTTGCCGAGCGTGGTGGCCTGTGCGGCGACATTGTGGGAGCGGCCGGCGATGACCAGCTCGCGGTACTCTCCCGCGAGCCTGCCGAGCCGGGCCAGCACGGCCACGGTGCGGTCACGCATCAGTTCCAGGGAGAGCCGGATCTGGAGCTGTTCGACGTTCTCGGTGAGGTCCCGGGACGTCATGCCCTTGTGGACCTGCTCATGGCCGGCGAGGGCGTTGAACTCCTCGATGCGGGCCTTGACGTCATGCCGGGTGACCTTCTCGCGCTCGGCGATCGAGGCCAGATCGACCTGGTCGAGGACGCGCTCGTAATCGGCGAGAGCGGCGTCGGGCACCTCGATCCCGAGATCCTTCTGGGCGCGCAGCACCGCCAGCCACAGCTGACGTTCCAGCTTTACCTTCTGCTCGGGGGACCAGAGGACAGCCAGCTCCGTAGAGGCATAGCGGCCGGCCAGGACATTGGGGATGCGAGGCTTCGCAGACACAGCAGTCACGTGTACGGATTCTACTGGCGGTTTGTGCAGGTCGGCGCCGCGGCCCGGTTTGTGGCTTGCTACGAGTGCCGGGCCGCACGTGCAGGGGCGTGGGTGCCGGGACGCGAGTGTCGGCTGCCTCTGCCGGGCACGATCACCCGCTCCTGGCCGAGTGGTGAGGGTCGAGTGCCCGTGGCGCGCGGCTCCGGGTGAGTGCCCAGGGGCGAGTGTTCAAGTACGGCTGGCCGCAGCGCCGGGCGGCTTGGGGGTCTGTGCGGCCGATCGGTCCGGAGCGCCGATCGGCCGGACGGGGCTACCGTTTGGCGGCCACGAATCCCCACTGGTCCACGGGTTCACCGGCCACAGGCCCTTCGGGGCGCCAGAGGCTGATCGAGCCGAAGCCCGGCTCCACCAGGTCGAGTCCGTCCGCGAAGGCCCCCAAGATCTCTTTGGGACGCGAGATGTACGGCCTGGCACCCCCACTGGCGTACTCGTCGGACGCGGCCTGGGTCTCCGGCGTTTCTATGGTGTCGCACAGCATCAGATAGCTGCCCGAAGGCAGGGCGCCCAGGTAGCTGTGGAGCAGCGCCGTAGCCTCGACCGCGTCTGCTACGTGCCCGAGTGTCGACAGCAACATCACTGCCACCGGACGGTCGAGGTCCAGCGTCCGGGCGGCCTCACGCAACACCGCCTTGGCGTCCGTCAGGTCCGCGTGCACATAGTCCGTCGCTCCTTCGGGTCGGCTGGACAGCAGGTCACGGGCATGAGCGAGGACGATCGGGTCGTTGTCGACGTACACGATGCGCGCTGTCGGGTCGACACCCTGGGCGATCTCGTGCGTCGCGTTCGCCGTGGGCAGGCCGGTACCGAGGTCCAGGAACTGCCGCACCCCCGCCTCGTCGGCCAGAAAGCGCACCGCTCGCGCCTGGAAGGCCCGAGAGGCGCGTGCTATCTCGATGATCTGCGGGTACAGCTCCCGCATCGTTGCCCCGAGCCGGCGGTCAGCCTCGTAGTTGTCCTTGCCGCCCAGCCAGTAGTTCCACACCCGAGCCGAATGCGGCGTGCCTGTGTCGATCCCGTCCACCGGCGTCCGGATGTCCTGCTCGTCAGCCATCGCCCCTCTTCACGTTGCTCAGCCTGTGCACGGACGATTTCCGTTCCACGTACGGCCATGCTTCCCCGAACCGCTTCGTCCACACCAGCACGGCCGGGCGCCAACTCCCTTACGGGGCAAGGTGGCAGAGCCTGGCGCAGCGGCCAGGAGCGGAGGTGGGTGCAGTGGCTCGGAAGGGAACGGACGGCTACTCGCCCGCGTTCACCCGGCGCCACGCGGCAACCGGCCCCAGAGCGCCGGCTTCGTCGGGGGTGATCCAGAAGGCCCGGCCCAGCTCGGCGTCGAACTGCGCTCCCGTACGTCCGTCCCCCGACGAGCGGCCGGTCAGGCGTCGTCCTATCCAGGGGAACAGGTGCTCGCGGGCGAAGCGCAGATCGTCGCCGCGCCGGGTGGCCCAGCGCGGCGGGACGGCGGCGGGCAGCAGCGACTGCCAGTCGTTCTCCGGCGGAAGGCCCAGCGTCTGCCACACCGCCTCGGCCACCCTGCGATGTCCCTCGGCGGTCAGATGCAACCTGTCGACGTCCCACATCCGGGGGTCTTCCAGCACCTGCGCCCCGTACAGGTTGACGACCTCCGCGCCATGCCGGGCGGCCAGGTCGTCGACGAGGGAGAACAACTCCTCCATCCGCGGCCGGAACCGTTCCATCACGGGTCCGTTGCGCCCGGGGCTGCGCATCAGTACCAGTTTTCCGCATGACGGCGCGAGGCGCTCCACGGCTTCCTCGAGCCGCCCGCGGACCATGCCCATGTCGCACTTGGGCCGCAGGGTGTCATTGAGACCGCCGACCAGCGTCACGACATCCGCCCGCATGCCCGCGGCGACGTCCACCTGCTCGTCGACTATCTGGCCGATGAGCTTCCCGCGCACGGCGAGGTTGGCGTAACGGAATCCTGGGGTCCGGGCTGCGAGCCGCGTGGCGAGGACGTCGGCCCAGCCCCGGTACGAGCCGTCGGGCAGCCGGTCCGACATGCCCTCGGTGAACGAGTCGCCGATCGCGACGAGACTGGTGTAGGTGGCATTCATTTCCATGGCGAAGCGATCGTATCGCGGGGCCGCCCGCCCCCTTCCGGACGGCCGGGCAGGGGCGGGCGGCCCCGGGGCCCGCCCGGGGTCGGGCCCCGCCCGGGTCCGGGTCGGGGCCGAG